>NZ_CP042176.1:987500-5787500 GCF_005937885.2 Bradyrhizobium sp. KBS0727
GGTTCTGGCCGCGCAAAAGGACGTCGACGCGATCACCGACAAGATTCCGGAGAATGCCAAGCCGGATCCGAAGATCGATGCGCAGCTCGACGCGGTCGCCAAGAAGGCCGGCTTTGCCAGCTATGACGAATACAACACTGTCGTCGACAATATCAGCCTGGTGCTGGGCGGCTTCGATCCCGCCACCAAGAAATATGTTGGAACCGAGACCGTCATGAAGGCCCAGATCGCCCAGGTCGAGGCCGACAAGAAGATGTCCCCCAAGGACAAGAAGGCCGCGCTGGCCGACCTCAACGAGGCCCTGAAGTCGCCGCCGCCGGCGGTCGAGAACAAGGGCAATATCGATCTGGTCGGAAAATACTACGACAAGCTCGCGGCCGCGCTGGCCGATAGCCAGCAATAAGTCCGATCGGCGAGATCAACGAAAAGCCCCGGAGAAACCTCCGGGGCTTTTTGCCGTTTTGATAGGAATTCTCAGGTGCGGGTGCGCATCCGCATCATGAAGCTGTCGTAGCTCAATTCCGCGACCTGCATCCACGCCAGCGATTCGTTTCTGAAGGCGGACAGGCTCGCATACATCTTGTTGAAGTGCGGATTGGTCTTGGACAGGTCCGCGTAGATTTCGTTGGCGGCGCTGTAGCAGGCCTCCAGCACTTCCTGCGGGAACGGCTTCAGGATCGCGCCGGCCACCAGCAACCGCTTCAAGGCCGGCGGGTTGACGTAGTCATATTTGCCGGTGACCCAGGTGAAGGTATCGCGCGAAGCACTTTCAATCGCGGCCTGATAGTGCCTCGGCAGCGCGTTCCACTTGTCGAGGTTGATCACGTTGTGGCCCTGGCCGGTGCCCTCCCACCAGCCCGGATAATAGTAAAATTTCGCGACCTTCACGAAGCCGAGCTTCTCGTCGTCGTAAGGCCCGACCCACTCGGCGGCGTCGATGGTGCCCTTCTCCAGCGCCGGATAGATATCGCCGCCGGCAATCTGCTGCGGCACGCCGCCGACCTTGGCGATGATGGTGCCGGCAAACCCGCCGACGCGGAATTTGAGGCCCTTGAAGTCCTCCATCGACTTGATCTCCTTCCGGAACCAGCCGCCCATCTGGGCGCCGGTCGAGCCGGTCGGAATGCACATCGTGTTGGATTCCTTCAGGAGGTCGTTGAGGAGATCCTGCCCGCCGCCGAACAGCAGCCAGGAGATGTGAGCCCGCGTGTTCAGTCCGAATGGCAGCGAGGTGCCGAAGGTGAATGCCGGATTCTTGCCCCAGTAGTAATAGAGCGCGGTGTTGCCCATTTCGACGGTGCCGTTCGACACGGCGTCGAGCACTTGCAGGCCCGGAACGATTTCACCGGCGGCGAACGATTGAATCTGGAATTTGTTGTCGGTGATCTCGGCCACGCGTTTGACGAAATATTCGCAGCCGCCGTAGAGCGTATCGAGTGCCTTCGGCCAGCTCGCCGTCAATCGCCACCTGATTTCAGGATTCGATTGAGCGATCGCGGGTGCAGCTACTGCGCTCGCAGCGAGACCGACACCACCGACCTTCAAGAAATCACGACGTTTCATGCGCTTCCCCTGTGTGCTTGTGATGCATGACCAAGGAGCAACGATCTTGAATGTCGTTTTCTTTTTGCCGATGGCCGATGCTGGATTGGTGATTGAAAATACGGGCCCTGAAACCGAGGCTCTTGGTCTTCGATACAATTCCCCCGAATTGATGGACCTCCGGTCAGGATGACCAATTGGCCATCGATAATCAAGCGTTCTGCGTCGGCCGCAGTTGCGAGAAGCCGCACTTTCCGACCAGACGAAAGGCTAAGACCGCACGCTGACGCGACCGGCTCCGTCTGCTACTGAAAGCGCCAATTGGCGCTGGAGCATGGAATGGCTGACAAGAAAGTAGTGGTGGCAGGCGCGACCGGACTGGTCGGCAATGCCGCGTTGCGGCACTTCGGCGGCACGGGTGGGTGCGACGTTGTAGCGCTGGCGCGGCGCGAGCCGCGCGAACTCTACGGCGCCCGTTACGTTCCGATCGACCTTGCCGATCCCGCGCAATGCCTGCGGGCCGCCGCTGAAATGAACGGCGCAACCCATCTCGTCTATGCCGCGCTTTATGAAGCGCCGAGCCTGATCGACGGCTGGCGCGACGCCAACCAGATCCGTACCAACGACCTGATGCTGCGCAACCTGATGGCCGCGCTCGAGCCGGTGGCGCCCGGGCTTCGCCACGTCGCGCTGCTGCAGGGCACCAAGGCCTACGGTGTCCATGTCCGTCCGCTCACGGTGCCGGCGCGCGAAGGCCGCTCCGAAATGTACGAACAGCCGAATTTCTACTGGGCGCAGGAGAACTTCTTGCGCGAGTTACAAAAAGGCAAGCACTGGCACTGGAGTATTCTGCGCCCGGTCCTGATCGTGGGCCTCGCCATGGGCGGCGCGATGGATCTGATCCCGCCGCTCGGCGTTTACGCGGCGATGCTGCGCGAGCAGGGCCGCGCGCTCGATTATCCCGGCGGCGCTGCGAGGGTGTCGCAGGCGGTCGACGTCGATCTGCTGGCGCGCGCCATCGCATGGTCGGGCGAGGCGACAGCGGCGCGCAACGAGGCCTTCAACGTCACCAATGGCGATGTCTTTACCTGGGAGAATGTCTGGCCGGCGATTGCAGATGCGCTCGACATGAAGCCGGGCGCCGCCGTGCCGCTGTCGCTGGCGCAGGAATATCCGAAATGGATCGCGCCATGGGACGAACTGCGCCGCAAGCGTGATCTGGTTGCGCCGGATCTGGAGGCCTTCGTCGGCCTGTCGTTTCAATATGCCGATTACAGCATGCGCCACGGTCAGACCCAGTCGGGTCCGCCGTCGATCGTCTCGACCGTGAAGATCAACCAGGCCGGTTTTACGGAGATGATGGATACCGAAGCGATGTTCCGCAAATGGTTCAGGCAGGCGCGGTCGAGCCGGCTGCTGCCTTAGACGCTCGACGAAAATGCCGCTTCCATCGCCTTGCGCGTCTTGATGGTGTCGTTGTTGGCATCGACCTCGACGTCGCTCCAGCGCACCACCGCACCGTGGGCAACGTTGTTCTTCAGCTTGACGCGATGGGCGAGCCCGATCGGCAACGCGCCCACGGCGAGGCTCGCGGACGCCGGCATCAGTTTTCCCCACACCGTGTAGCCGCCTTCACCATCGAGCATTTCTCCCGCTTTCAGGTCGCGCTTCGCTATGGCTGCGACGTCGCCGCGAAAGCCGTGCGGTTGCCCGGTCGGCTCGTTGCGCAGCGCCGCCGACAGGATCGAGATGTTCAGCTCCAGCCCGATCAGATGGTAGGGCTTGTACATCGCGGCATAACGCCCCGAGGCGTCGGTCTTCAGCCCGTATTGCTTGAAACAATCGGCGGCGTAGTCGTTCGGTGCTTCCAGCACGACGTAGACGCCCCAGCGCAGGTCGCGGAACACCGGACGCCCGTCGCGTTCCAGCGACGACACCACTTCGACCACGCCGGATTTCTCCAGCACGCCACCGTGATCGCGCGGCCTCATCACATGCGGCAGGTCGTCGACGCCGCAGGGCGGGAACAGCAGGCCGTCCGTGGGGACGTCGAGCCCGGTGGCGTTGGCGATCGCCGCCATTTCGATCGCGGATTTGGTACCGTCCAGAAACGAATTGAACATTTGCGGGTTCATACCGGCGGATTGCGCTTCGCCGGCCGTCAGCCCGTAGTGGCTCCAGACGCCGTCCGGGGTCACGTCGTGATAGGCGGGCAGGTATTTGGTGCCCTTGCCGGCGGCGACGACGCGAAAGCCTGTCGCGCGCGCCCAGTCCACCATCTCGGCGGTGAGCGCCGGCTGGTCGCCATAGGCCAGCGAGTAGACCACGCCGGCCTTGCGCGCCTCCTCGGCGAGCAGCGGCCCCGCCAGCACGTCGGCCTCGACATTGACCATCACGACATGCTTGCCCGCCGCAATCGCCGCGCGGGCATGCCTGATGCCGACCGCGGGGTTGCCGGTGGCTTCCACCACGACATCCATCGCGCCACCCGCGATCGCGCGCAGGCCGTCGTCGGTGAAGGCCGTCCGCGCGATCCGCGCCTGGTCCCAGCCGACCGTGCGGCAGGCCTCGCGCGCCCGATCGCGGTCGAGATCGATGATGATGGGTACCTCGAGCCCCGGCGTGTGCGGCACCTGCGCAAGAAACATCGAGCCGAATTTGCCGGCGCCGATCAAGGCAACGCGAACCGGCTTGCCGGCCGCGAGGCGCGCGTTGAGGAGATGATGAAGGTTCATGGGGGATCCGATAAATAGCCGGTCATTCCGGGGCGCGACGCAGTCGAATCCCGAGATGAAAAGTAATGTCGACCTTCCGGGTTCGACGCTGGCGCGTCGCCCCGGAATGACGGTGCAAACTTACTCCGCCGCCTGCCGATGTGCGCGCGCCAGCCGCAGCAGCGCATCGTCGTCGACGGTCTGGATCGGCGTGAAATCGCGATGGGCGATGTATTCCGGCCGCGTCGGCGTGCGGATGTAGTTCGAGACCGCGTTCAAGGTCAGATAGACGATCTTGCGCGGGTAGGGCGTGATGTTGCCGGCCGAACCGTGCACCAGGTTGCCGTGGAACATCAGCATGCCGCCGGCCTTGCCGGTCGGTGCGACGATGCCGCCTTCCTTCACCAGCCTGGTCACGGTGGCCTCGTCGAGTGTCCACAGCGGATAGGACGTGGTCGCGAGGTCATGCGCGGCCGGCAAATCGCCGGCGTGCTGGCTCCTTGGCACCAGCATCAACGGGCCGTTGATCGGCATCACCTCGTCGAGGAAGATCGCGATGTTCATCGCGCGCGGCAGCGGCATGCCGTCGTCGCGCTTCCAGGTGCCGTAATCCTGGTGCCACTGCCAGACGTCGCCGGTAAAGGCGGATTTGGCGTTGATCTTGTACTGATGCATGTAGACCTTCTCGCCGAACACCTGCTCGACCGGGTCGATCATGCGCGGATGGGCGCCGAGCGCCCCGAACGCCTCGTTGTAGAGATGGGCGGCAAAGGCGGTCCGCGGCGCGCCGCTCTTCTCGCGCCACACTTCGGGGCGGTCGGTGTCGTAGATGTCCTCGGCCTCGCGTGCGAGGTAGGCGACTTCCTCGGGGCTGAACAGCTCGGGCAGGAACAGCCAGCCTTCGCGGTTGAACGTGTCGATTTGCTGCGGCGTCAATTTCATGGCGTTCTCTCCTGTGTGTGTTTTGTCATTCCGGGGCGCGCGAAGCGTGAACCTCAGATGCGCAATTGCGCATCGGGGAATCTCGACCTTCCGGGTTCGATGCTTCGCATCGCCCCGGAACGACGGCGTTCTAACTACGCGGCCCTATCGGTCGCCTTCAGTCTCTCCTCGGTCATCCGTCCCGCCGTCTGCGCATGTGCCAGCGCCGTGGCCTCCGCCGCCTTGGCGTTGCCGGCCAGGATCTGGGCGGCGATGGTTTCGTGTTCGGCCCAGGCGCTGTCGCGGTAGTCGAGTTCGGCCAGCACCGTCGCCATCGAGCGGCGCATATGCGGCCATTGCGGCGCGATCATTTCCTCGATCGCGGGATTGCCGGCGAGACGATAGATGGCGCTGTGAAAGTCGACGTCGAGCGCGATCAGTTGCGCCAGCGGCGTGTTGCCGCCGATCGCCCGCCCGGCCTGCAGCGCCGCCTCGAGTTGCGCGCGCCCGGTTGGATCCGTCCCGGCCCGTGCTGCGGCAAGCCGCGCGGCGAGGGCGTCAATGGCGCCGCGCACCTCGTAGAGCTGGCGAATGCGCGAGGGGTCCAGCCTGGTCACCTCAAATCCGCGGCGGCCGCTTTCGGCGACGAGGCCCTGCCGGTGCAGCAAATGCAGGGCGTGCGAAACCGGCTGGCGCGAGACGCCGAGCCGTTCGGCCAACTCATTCTGGCGGATGCGGTGACCCGGCGGCAGCGAGCGATCGGTGATCGCCTCCAGGATCCGGGCGTAGACCTGGTCGATCAGGTTCGGGAGCGGGTCCAGAGGAATCATACCAGTGTCCAATTTGGAATACGGAATTCCGTATTCGGTAACTAACCCCGGCAGGAGGGTGGGGTCAAGGGCGAACATCCCGGGTAGGGAAACCGCGGGGTAAGGAACCGCTGGTGCTAAATTTACCGTTGCGCGCTAAACAACGACCCGGCCGAACCGGCTGGGCTTTCGCATCCGTTGCCCTGATCCGCTCAAGCCGCCCCATCTCTCCCGTCAGAGTTCTGATCCGTGCTGCGACCGACCATCCGAAAACGCATTCTTGGCATTGCCATCGGCTTGATCTTGCTGATGGCGATCACGTCGGCGTTGTCGACAGTGATGACGCGAAAGATTGCTCATCAGCTCGAAGAGTTCAGCACCAAATATGTCGAGGCCTATGGCCATCTGGCGCGGATGAATATCCGCTCGCTGGAGCAGGCGCTGGCGATGCGGCGGATGGTGATCACGAAAATGCAGTCGCCGCCGGACGATGCCGGGTTCGCCGATCGCCAAAAGACTTACGAGGCCAAGGGGCAGGAAATCGACCAGGAAGCCCAGGCGGCGCGCGCCCTGATCAACGCGATCATCGACGATACCTCCACCGCGTCCGACAACGCCCGGCTCGGCCGGATCGACGACCGGATCGAACACGTCAACGGCGATTTGCGCCGCTATCTCAGCGAGGAATACAAGCGGCTGTTGTCGCTGCTCGAAGCCGGCAATTTTCAGGCAGCCAGGTCCAGCCTGATCCTCTCCGACACATTTCGTGACGAATTCAACCAGAAGGTCGAGGAAATCCGCACGGATATGATGGCGCAGGTCCGCAGCGATTCCATCGTGACGATGCGCGACCAGCAGACGGCCATTGCCATATCAGCCATCCTGACGGTGCTGGCGGCCATCCTCGGCCTGATGTTCTCGCTCTTCATCAGCACCGGCATCACGCGCCCGGTGCGCCGCTTGCTTGACGGCACCCGCGCGGTCGAGGCCGGCCGGCTCGACGGATCGATCGACGTCACCACGCGCGACGAAATCGGGCAATTGACGTCCGCGTTCAACAACATGGTCGAGCAGTTGCGCTACAAGGAGCGGTTGCGCGAAACCTTCGGCAGGTATGTCGACCCGCGCGTCGTGGAAGGGCTGATCGACCCGAAGTCGCTGACGTCAAGCGACGGCGAACGGCGGGTGATGACGGTGCTGTTCTGCGACATGAAGGGATTTACCGGCCTCAGCGAGGGCATGACCCCCCAGGGCCTCGTCAAGGTGATGAACCACTATCTGTCGACGATGTCGGGGCCGATCCGCAGCCATCGCGGCATCATCGACAAATATATCGGCGACGCGATCATGGCCTATTGGGGCCCTCCCTTTACGGAAAGCGACGAACAGGCGCGGCTGGCCTGCCTGGCCGCCGTCGAGATGGCCCGTCGCGGCGTGGCACTGCGGACCGAGCTGCCCGAATTGCTCGGCGTGCGGACCATCCCGAGCGATTGCACCATCCGTATCGGCATCGCGACCGGCGAGGTGCTGGTCGGCAGCATCGGCTCGGAATTCATGATGAGCTACACCGTCATGGGCGATGCCGTGAACCTGGCGTCGCGCCTGGAAGGCGCCAACAAGATCTACGGCAGCGGCTCACTGGCCTCGGAACCGACGATCAAGGCCGCCGGCGACGCGGTCGAGTTTCGCGAGATCGACCGGCTGGTCGTTGTCGGCCAGAGCCATCCCGAGGCGGTGTTCGAGATCATGGGATGCAAGGACGAACTCGACGAAAGCCAGTTACGCCTGCGGGAGTGTTATGCCGAAGGGCTGGCCGCCTATCGCGCCCGCCGCTGGGACGACGCGAGCCAGGCTTTCCATGCGGCGCTCGACGTTGTTCCAGGCGACGGGCCGTCGACGGCGATGGCGCGGCGTGTTTCGCATTTCCAGGCCAATCCGCCGGCTGCGGATTGGGATGGCGCGTGGCGCCTCGATCAAAAGTAACGCGGCCTTTACGCCGCCAGAAAATCCAGCACCACTTCGCAAAATTCCTGCGGCGCCTGTTCGAACATCCAGTGGCGGGTGCCCGGGATCACGGCGGTCCTGGCGCCGGGAATATGCTCGGCCAGCACGCGCCATATCAGGGATAACGCGCCCTTGGTGTCGCCGCCGCCGATCAACAGCGTCGGCGTCCTGATCGATGCCGCCTCGCTCTTGGCAAAAGGTCTGCGGTTCTCTCCGACCTGACCAATCAGCGTGAAAATATTGTCGCGCAATTGCTGCTTCGGTGCGGCCGGCAGGCGCGCCCAAGTGCCGTCGCCGTCGATGCCGTCAACGAACAAGGCCAGCGCGCCCTCGATATCACCGGTCCTGATTTTTTCCACGGCTGCCGGAATGCGCACGCCGATCGGGGTGAAGCCGGGAGTTTCGGTCACGGGATTGAGCGTTGCATCGAGGTCGCCGCCCGGTTCGGCGAGCACCAGTTTTCGCAGCCATTCGGGCCGCGCCTGCGCCACCCGGAAGCCGATATGGCCGCCGCGGGAATGGCCCAACAGGTCGACGGGTCCGGTATTGAGCTTCTCGATGACGCCGATGACGTCGGCGACATGCTGCGCCATCAGATAGTCGGTGCCGACGCCGTCCCAGTGTTCGGGGAAAAAGCGACGCAGGCTGAGTGCAATCACGCGGCGTTTTTTGGACAGCGGCCCGAGCACGGCATTCCAGGTGCGGAAATCGCCGAGCGTGCCATGCACGCAGACCAGCAGTGGTCCGCGGCCGATATCGAGATAGGCCATGTCGTAGCCGTTGACGGTGAGCGCCTGCATCGCGATCAGGCCCCCGCCAGGAAGTCGAGCACGATCTCGCAATATTTCTGCGGCGCCTGTTCGAACATCGGATGCGTGGCGCCCGGGATCATCTCGGTGCGCGATCCCTTCACATTCGCCGCCAGCGCATGCAACACCTGCGGCAGCGTCCCCTTGGTATTGGCGCCGCCGATGAACAAGGTCGGTGTCTTGATCGCTTCGGCGTCCGCCTTCGAGAAGGGTGGGCGCTGGTCTTTCATCTGCCCGATCAGCGTGGTGGCGTTGTCGCGCAGCAGCTGCTTGGGCGTCGCCGGCAACCGCTTCCAGGCGCCGGGGCCTTCCAGCGCATCCATGAAAATCTGCAGGCCACCGTCGATGTCGCCGTTGGCGATCACCTCGGCGGAAGCCGCTATGCGCGCCGCCAGCGGCGAGGGGCCGGGCTTGAACGCAGGATCGAGCGTGGCATCCAGCTCGCCGCCGGGTTCGGCCAGGATTAGCTTGCGCAGCAAGTCCGGCCGGCGCTGGGCGACGCGGAAGCAGATATGCCCGCCGCGGGAATGGCCCATCAGATCGACCGGCTGGCCGTCCAGCTTCTCGATAAAGGCGATGAGGTCGTCGACATGCTGTGCGATCGAATAGGTGTCGCCGACGCCGTCCCAATGCTCGGGAAAGAAATGCCGTAGCGACACCGCGATTATCCGGTGCTTTCGCGTCAGCGGGCCCAGCACCGACGACCAGATCCGGAAATCGCACAGCGAGCCGTGCACGCACACCAGCGGCGGCGCCTGCCCGGTGCTCTCGCCGACCTCGAGATAGGCCATGTCATAACCGTTGACGCTGAGCGTTTGCATGGGAGGCTCGTGAAGATGGGAGGGGCTGGAGGCCATTGAATGGCTGACGCGAGAACCCCAGATCAGCGGAAGTTGTTTACGCCGTCAAGTTCCCTCAGGTTTCGGGTGGATAGCAATAATCTCCAAGCCTAGATTTGGGCTGGAAACGAAGCTGGTGGCATTGAACGGGAGAATTGGAGCCAGCCATGACCGGGCACCATTTTGCGATATTCGACACCGCGATCGGCCGCTGCGGCATCGTCTGGGGCGAGCGCGGCATCACCTCGGTGCAATTGCCGATGGGCAACGAGAAAATGACCCGCACCCGCCTCCAGCAGCGCCATGACGATCTCGTCGAGGCGCCGCCGCCGGCGAAAGTACAGGCCGCGATCGACGGGATTGTCGAACTGCTGGAGGGCAAGCCGAACGACCTCGCCGACGTCGTGCTCGATCTCGACGATGTTCCGGCCTTCAACCGCGGCGTCTACGACATCGCGCGCACCATTCCGCCGGGCAAGACGCTGACCTATGGCGATATCGCCAAGAAGCTCGGCGGCGTCGAGCTGTCACGCGACGTCGGTCAGGCGCTCGGGCGCAACCCCTGTCCGATCGTGGTGCCCTGCCATCGCGTGCTGGCCGCCGGTAACAAGCCCGGCGGTTTCTCCGCCAATGGCGGGGTGGTGACCAAGCTGAAGATGCTGGAGATCGAAGGCGCCCCGGTGAACTACACGCCGAGCCTGTTCGACTGAGCGCGGACTTTAGCGTCCCTTGAAATCGGGCTTCCGTTTCTCGTTGAAGGCGAGCACGCCCTCGCGGCGGTCTTCGGTCGGGACCATCCGGTTGTAGGCCTCGATCTCGAGCGCCAGCCCGTCGCGCAGCGACGACTGCAGGCCGCGATGGATCGACAATTTGGCTTGCCGCACCGAGATCGGCGCATTGCGGGCAATATGCGATGCGGTCGCCAACGCTTCCCGCAACAGATCGGCCTGTGGGAATACTTCGTTGACGAGACCCCAGGCGTGCGCTTGCGTCGCCGTAAAGGGCTTGCCGGTCAGGATCAGCTCCTTGGCGCGGCGCTCGCCGACGGCGCGCGGCAGCGTTTGCGTGCCGCCGCCGCCCGGCATGATGCCGAGTGTCACTTCGGTCAGTGCAAAGCGCGCGGTGTCGGCGGCGTAGAGGAAGTCGCAGCATCCGGCGATCTCGCAGCCGCCGCCATAGGCCGCACCGTTGATCGCGCCGATGATCGGCACCGGGCAGTCGATCAGCGCCCGCACCATCCGTTCGAAGATGACATGCTGACGCGTCCATGCCTCGTCGGTCATGCCGCGGCGTTCCTTGAGGTCGCCGCCGGCGCAGAAGGCCTTTTCGCCCGATCCGGTCAGCACGATGCAGCGCAGGGCTTTGGGATCGAGCGCCACGTCTTCGAAAAACTGCACGAGGTCGCGCCCCATCTGGGTGTTGAGCGCGTTGGAGGCGTCCGGCCGGTTCAACCGGACGATCGTCACGTGCTCGCTGACAGTCTCCAGCGCCAGGGTTTCGAATTCAGGCGTTTTCGTGAGGGAACTCATATGACCTCGCAGGAAAATCCGTTGCCGGCACGGCGAATCTTTCCCGCCGACGGGGAGGGGAAATGCGCGGTGCAGCACAGCGTTTCGGTGTCGCAATAGCGCTCCATGAAGCCGCGCCGCGTTGCGGCTGCCTGGGCCTCGTCGACGTCGAACTTCGCCGACAATTCCGGATACCGCGTCTGCAACGGGGTATGCATCAGATCGCCCGAGAACACCGCGTCGTCCTTGCCGCGGCCGAAGGTGAAGGCGACATGGCCGGGCGTATGGCCCGGCGTCGGCAGGATGCGGGCGTGATCGCCGATCTGGTGGTCGTCGCGCACGATCTCGGCCTGTTTGGCTTCGACGACCGGCAGCACGCTGTCGGCGAACGGCGGCACCGGCGTTTTCGCGTGCGTCTCCGTCCAGTAGTCGAATTCGGTCTTGCCGAACACGTAGCGCGCCTTCGGGAAGGTCGGCACCCAGCGGCCGTTGTCGAGCCTTGTGTTCCAGCCGACATGATCGACATGCAGATGCGTGCACATCACGTAGTCGATGTCACCTGGCGTAAAGCCCGCGGCAGCCAGCGCGCGCAGATAGGTGTCGTCGGTCTTCATGTTCCATTTCGGACGTTGCGGCCGCGGCTTGTCGTTGCCGATGCAGCTGTCGATCAGGATGGTGTGGTGCGGCGTCTTCACCACATAGGACTGGAAGCACAGCATCAGCACGTCCTTGTCGTCGAGAGCGCCAACCTGCTGCATCCACGACCGGTTCTCGGCCAGAACTTCCGGCGTCAGGCCCGGCAGCATCTCCAGCGCCGGCAGGAAAGAAGTTTCCTGCTCGATGATGCGATGGATGGTGAGGTCGCCGACAGTGAAGTTGAGTTTCATGCCTTCTCCTCGATTTTTCCTGGGCTCAGCCGGGCGGCGATGCCGCGCCGCCGCGCGCCGCCGCGGCCAGCACAAGCATGGCAGCAAGGCCGAGACGCCGCACGCTGTCGTCGCCTTCGCCCATGCTGCTGTCTCCGAGGGAAGGATTACGCCGTCGGCGGCACCGAGATTTTCACCGACGGCCGCTCCAGCATTTTCTGATGGAAGGCGTCGAGCCTCGGATAGGCCTTGCGCCAGCCGCAATCGGCAAAGCGGAAATCGGCATAGCCGAGCACGCAGACGAGGCCGATCTGGGCGATGTTGAACGGACCCGACAATACATCAGACTTGTTCTCGAACCGCGCCATGCCGGCCCAGGCCCGGTTCCAATGGTCTTTATGCCAGTCGCTCCAGCGCAGCCCTTCCGGGCGCACCATTTTCTCGTAACGGCACAGCAGCATCGAATCGAGCATGCCCTGCAGCAGGGAATGGTCGCTCTTGACCTTCCAGCGCTCGGGGCCGGAAGCCGGGACCAGCTTGCCGCCGCCGGCGAGTTCGTCGAGATATTCGACGATGACGTAGGAATCGAGCAGCACGTCGCCGTTGTCGAGGATCAGGACCGGCAGCTTCTTCAGCGGCGTGATCTTCGAATATTCCTCGTTGGGCTGGCCCGGGGCGACGGCGGCCGGAACGAACTCGATCTTGTCGACCAGGCCGGTCTCGATCGCGGCGATGCGTACCTTGCGGGCGAATGGCGAGGCAGGAGAGAAGGTGAGTTTCATTTTTTAATCCCTTGGAGGGTTTTTCCCCGTCATGCCCGGGCTTGTCCCGGGCATCCACGTTCTTGCTGCTGGTGGAGAGAAGTCGTGGATGGCCGGGTCATCTGGCGCGAAGACGCGCTTCGCGCTTCTGCCCGGCCATGACGCGTTAGGTTGGTCAGTCTCTACGCCGCGATGATTTCCTGGCGCTGCTCGCCGAGGCCTTCGATGCCGAGGGTGACGACGTCGCCGACATTGAGGAACTGCGGCGGCTTCATGCCGGTGCCGACGCCGGGAGGCGTGCCCGTGGTGACGATGTCGCCGGGCAGCAGCGTCATGAACTGCGAGACGTAGGAAATGCACTTCGCCATGGTGAAGATCATGGTCGAGGTCGATCCGGTCTGGCGGCGCTGGCCGTTGACGTCGAGCCACATCGACAGCTTTTGCACATCAGGGATTTCATCCCTGGTCACCAGCCACGGGCCGACCGGGCCGAAGGTGTCGTGCGACTTGCCCTTGGTCCACTGACCGAGGCGCTCGATCTGGAAATTGCGTTCCGAGACGTCGTTGCAGACGCAATAGCCGGCGACATGATTGAGGGCATCGGCTTCGCTGACATACTTGGCGCGGGTGCCGATGATGGCGGCGATCTCGACTTCCCAGTCGAGCTTGGTCGAGCCGCGGGGTTTTTCGACCGCGTCATTGGGGCCGGACAGCGCGGTGTTGGCCTTGATGAAGAAGATCGGCTCGGTCGGAATCGGCGATCCGGTTTCCTTGGCGTGATCGACATAATTGAGGCCGATCGCGACGAATTTCGAGATGCCGGTGACCGGCGCGCCGAAGCGCGGCGAGCCGCTGACGGCGGGCAGCTTGGACGCATCGAGGCCTGCGAGCTTGGCCAGCGAGGCCGGCGCATAGGCCTCGCCGTCGAGGTCCTTCACATGGGCGGAAAGATCGCGCAATTGGCCGGATTTATCGATCAGGCCGGGCTTTTCCGCACCCTTGGCGCCGTAACGAACAAGCTTCATTTTCTTCACTCCCTGGCGGGTTTTCTTGAGGATTTATCGACTTGGAATGCTTTTGGAACAGCGCGGGGGGAAATTCAACTGCCGATGCATGGTCGCGCTGCATTGCACACCCTCATCCTGAGGAGGCCGCAACGCGGCCGTCTCGAAGGATGGGCCGCGGCCTCATGGTTCGAGACGGCGCAAGCGCCTCCTCACCATGAGGGGAGAGAGGACAGCAATCAGCCCAACGCGATGAACTTGAAGGCAGCCCCCTCGCGCTTGATATGGCCGGCATTGAAGTGTCCGCCGATCACCAGCGTCGGCGTATCGGCAAAGCGCGAGAACAACTCGCGCCGCGTCGCCGCGGACTGTTTTGGATCGGAATCCGCGGTTGACGACCAGTCGAGATGGGCCATCTGGCAGGGATGGTGGGCGACGTCGCCGGTGAGCAGGGCTTCGTGGCCGTCTGACTTGATGTGGATGCTCACATGGCCGGGGCTGTGGCCGGGCGTCGGGATCAGGGTGATCTCGTCCGCGAGCCGGGCATCGGAGGCGACCAGATCGGCCCAACCGGCGTCGGCGATCGGTTTCACGGAATCGTTGAACACGGCCAGTTTATCCAGCTCTTCGTGGCTGTGGTCGCGCCAGTGCTCGTATTCGGTCTTGCCGAACACGTATCGCGCCCCAGGGAAAGTCGGCACCCATTTGCCGTCGACCAGTTTCGTGTTCCAGCCGACATGGTCGACATGCAGATGGGTGCAAAGCACGGTGTCGATGCTGTCGGGCGCGAAGCCGGCCGCCGTCAGGGTCTCGAGGAACGGATCCTTGCGGTTGTTCCAGGTCGGCACGTTGCGGCCCTGCTTGTCGTTGCCGAGCCCGGTATCGACGATGATCCGGTGCGACGGCGTTTCCACCAATAGCGAGTGGATCGACATTTTCAGCCGGCCTTCCTCGGTGGCGAAATGCGGGATCAGCCAGGGCAGTTTCTGGGTCTCTTCATTGGTCGCGAGCGGCAGGATGAAGCGGGTGCTGCCGACGGTTTCCATTTCGACGACCTTGGTGATTTTGACCTTGCCCACATTCCAGTGCATCCGGCGCTTCCCTGTTTTATTCGGCGTTCTTGTTCCGGCTTACCGCGCGCAGTCGACGATGACGGTGCCGAGCTTGTCGCCCTTCTCCACCGCCAAATGCGCCTGCGCAGTGTCCGACAGCGCAAACTGGCCGGCGACGTTGTGAAGACGGGGGCCGGCCGCGAGCCATTTCGTGATGTCGGCCTGGGCTGCCGCCAATAGTGACGGCGGCAGCGCGAACAGCACCAGCGCGCGCAAGGCGATGCATCTTTCCATCAGGTCGCGCATCGGCACCAGCGGCGTCCGGTTGCCGTTGGTGGCGTAGATGGCGATGGTCGAATTCATGGCCATCAGTTTCAAGGTGATCTCGATGTTGCCGCCGAAATCGACATCGACCACGCGGTCGACGCCGCGCTGCCCGGTGAAGGCCAGCACCTTCGCGATGACGTCCTCGTTGCGGTAATTGATGACGAGATCGGCGCCGGCGAGCCGCGCCTGCTCCGCCTTTGCCGCCGAACTGACGGTCGCGATCACCTTGGCGCCGCCCCATTTGGCGAGCTGCACGGCATAATGGCCGACAGCGCCGGCGCCGCCGGTGACGAGCACGGTCTGTTCCGCGATCGGTCCGTCGCAATAGAGGCAGCACCACGCCGTCATGGCGGGGATGCCGAGCGTGGCGCCTGATGCAAACGACAGATGGTCCGGCAGCGGCGTCACCAGATGTTCGGCAAGCGTGATGTACTCGGCCGCGGTACCGAAAGCGCGGCCGTTGCGCTGGCCGTTGAACAACCAGACCCGCTGACCGACCTTCAATCGTGTGACGCCGTCGCCGACCTGATCGACAATCCCGGCGCCATCGCTGTTCGGAATCACGCGCGGATATTCCAGCGCGCGATAGCTGCCGCCGCGGCGGCCGACATCGGCGGGGTTGACGCCGGACGCCTCCAGCCGAACCCGGACTTCGCCCGGGCCCGCCACCGGCGTCGGCATCTCGCCACAGGTCAAAACCTCGGGCGCGGGGCCCGTTCGTTCGTACCAGACTGCTTTCATCTAACGCCCCTTCGGCGGCACTAGAGCGTGCCCGGAAATGCGCCGCCGTCGAGCAGGATGTTCTGCCCGGTGATGAAGCCGGCCTTGGCGCTGCACAGGAACGCGCAGGCCTCGCCGAATTCCTCGGGATCGCCGAAGCGTCCGGCCGGATTGAGCTTGGCGCGTTCCGCCAGTACCTGCTCCACGGAAAGACCGCGCTTTTCAGATTCGCCCTTCGCCGTGCCGCGCAGGCGGTCGGTGTTGAAAGGGCCGGGCAACAGGCCGTTGATGGTGACGTTGTTGATGACGGTCTTGCGTGAGAGGCCGGCGACGAATCCGGTGAGGCCGGCGCGGGCGCCGTTGGAAAGGCCCAAAATCTCGATCGGCGCCTTCACCGCGGCTGAAGTGATGTTGACGATGCGGCCGAACTTGCGCGCCATCATGCCGTCCACCGTCGCCTTGATCAGTTCGATCGGGGTCAGCATGTTGGCGTCGATCGCCTTGATCCAGTCGTCGCGGGTCCAGTTGCGGAAGTCGCCGGGCGGCGGGCCGCCGGCGTTGTTGATCAGGATATCCGGATCGGGGCAGGCTTTCAGCGCGGCCGCGCGGCCGTCCGGCGTGGTGATGTCGCCAGCCACCTCGGTGACGGTGACGCCGGGGTTGGCTTTGCGGATTTCATCGGCGGTCTTTTTCAGCGCTTCGGCGCCGCGCGCCGTCAGCGTTACGTGCACGCCCTCGTTGGCCAGCGCCATTGCGCAGGCACGCCCGAGTCCCTTGCTGGATGCGCACACGATGGCGCGGCGGCCTTTGATTCCAAGATCCACAGTTTCACTCCCGTTATGTCAGGTGATTTTTTGAAGTCCGATGGGGGCACTGTAACCAAGTCAGGCATCCCTGATAAGTGCCTGCGCGCTCACCGAAACGCATATCAGTAAGGCTATTATATCTGCTGGTTTCGCTTCAGCCGATCGAGGGTGGCGGCGACATTCGGCGGTAGCGATTTGACGCCTTTTTGTCCGGCCGCCGAGAGCCATGGCCGCAGGTGCGAGCCGGTCAACCAGGGTGGCTGAAGCCGCGGCGGCAGCATCTGGTCGACGACCAGAACGACGGTAACCGCGATCAGGCCGACGCGCACTGCGCCCAGCACGGCGCCACAGAGCCGGTCCACGATGCCGGCTTGCGTTCCGGTGGCCTCGTCGACCGCCACCCGCGCCAGCTTTCCGAGCGCCATGCCGGCGAACAGAAAGATGCCGAAGAACACCAACCCGTTCTGCCCCAGCACGGAGGCGAGATTGCCGCTCGCGGACGGCGACAGCGCGGACATCGCCCACATCGCGATCGGCGCTGCCACCAGATAAGCGAGGATCGTGACCGCGCTGCGCACCAGTCCGGTGTTGAAGCCGGTGACGATGGCGAACACCAGGCCGACACAGACGATGCCATCGAAACTGTTCATGGCGAAACTCTCCGCCGGCTCCAGTACGATGGTTGTATCAAGGAACCGGGTTCGCGATTGCTAAAATCGTCTGTATCCGCGTCATTGCGAGCGAAGCGAAGCAATCCATGCTTCCGCCGCAACATGGATCGCTTCGTCGTGGAGCCTGTCATCGGGCGCGCATTCGCGCGACCCGGTGGCTCCCTTGCACAAACGCTTTGCGTTTGTTGCAGGCAATGACGGGCGCGGCTTACCCCGCCCGCATCTCGGCCTTGATCATGTCGGCGGCCTTCTCGCCGATCATGATGGTCGGCGCGTTGGTGTTGCCGCCGATCAGGGTCGGCATCACGGAGGCATCGACCACGCGCAGGCCTTCGAGGCCGTACACTTTCAGCTTGGGATCGACCACCGCCATCGGGTCGTTGACGCCCATCTTGCAGGAGCCGACCGGGTGATAGACGGTATCGACGCGCTGGCGCAGCAGCTTTCGGATGTCGTCGTCGGTGTGCACGCCTTCGGTGTACATTTCCTTTTTCTGCAGCGCCTTCAGCGCCGGGGTCTCCATCAGCCGCCGCGTGGTCTTGAAGCCCGCGACCATGGTCTCCAGATCCGCCTCGTCGCCGAAGAAATTCGGATCGATCAAGGGCGCAGCGAACGGATCGGCGCTGCCGAGCGCGACGGTGCCGCGGCTCTTCGGCCGCAGCAGGCAGACGTGGCAGGTGAAGCCGGTGCCGCGATGGCGCTTGCGGCCGTGATCGTCGGCCATCGCCATGCCGAAATGCAGCTGGATGTCGGGGATGTCGAGGTCGGGGCGAGTCTTGAGGAAGCCGCCGCATTCGGCGAAGTTCGACGTCATCGGCCCGCGGCGTTCGCGCCGATACTGGCCGACGGCACGTAGCAGCCGCGGTATGGCCTTGAGCGAGAGGCCGTTGAAGTTCGGATTGTCGGACATGTAGCCGAACACGAAATCCGGATGGTCCTGCAGGTTTTGTCCGACACCCGGCAGATGATGTACGCTCGCAATGCCGTGCTTGCCGAGCGCAGCAGCATCGCCGACGCCGGACAATTGCAGCAGTTGCGGGGTCTGGAACGCGCCGGAAGCTACGATCACCTCGCGCCGCGCGCGGATATGCTTCAGCTCTTTGCCCTGGCGGTATTCGACGCCGACGGCGCGCTTGCCCTCGAACAGGATGCGGGTCGCATGCGCGCCGGTCTCGACCCGCAGATTGGCACGGTTATTCATGTGCGGATGGATATAGGCGCGCGCCGCGCTGCAGCGCTCGCCGTTCCGCTGCGTCACCTGGTAGATGCCGAGCCCTTCGTGTTCGTCGGCATTGAAATCCTCGCGAAGGCGAAACTGTCCTTCCTGCGCCGCCTGCAGGAAGATCTGCTGCACCGGATTGTCGGTGCGCAGCTTGTTGACGGAGAGCGGACCGTCCTTGCCGTGATACTCGCCGCCGAAATCGGCGTTGTTTTCCGAGCGCTTGAAATAGGGCAGCACGTCGCTGAACGACCAGCCGGTGTTGCCGAGCGAGGCCCATTGATCGTAGTCCGCACGGTGGCCGCGGATATAGACCATCGCGTTGATCGCCGACGAACCGCCGAGCCCCTTGCCGCGCGGCTGATAGCCGATGCGGCCGTTGAGGCCCTTCTGCGGGACGGTGTTGAAAGCCCAGTTGTTGACGTTGCCGGCGACCATCAGCACCAGCGCGAACGGCGTCGTCACCACCCAGTTGTCGTTCTTGCCGCCGGCATCCAGCAGCGCCACCGAGGTCCGCGGATCCTCCGACAGCCGTCCCGCCACCGCGCAACCGCCGGAGCCGCCGCCCACCACCACGAAATCGTATGTATCCGTCACGCGTATTTCCCCCAGTTGTTCTTGTTCGTCATTCCGAGGCGATGCGTAGCATCGAACCCGGAATCCCGAGGCTTCTCGGTCGTTATTCGCCCCAAAACTCCGCTTTTGCGGGGTTTATGGCAAGGCCGGTTCCAAACGGTGGTTTTGCCGCGTTTTCGGCGTCACAAAAACCTCAAAAACCGAGGCATTGGGCCTTTCCAAAGCAGGTGCACGTTGATACATACCCCTCGCACCCGATGGCTTTGCCCGGGTTGCCTTCTCAGGAAGCCTCCGGTCGGGACGATCGACGCCCAAAGCGTTGGCCGCTTTCGCTTCGGATCAGTTTTTCGAAAGGCATCGCAACGGTTTAACGCGGGGTGGAGCAGCCCGGTAGCTCGTCAGGCTCATAACCTGAAGGTCATAGGTTCAAATCCTATCCCCGCAACCAAGCTAAGATGCTGAATTTAAAGCACTAGATTGAAAAGCCGCCCTTTGGGGCGGCTTTTTTCTTTTCAAGAATCGCCACCGAGTCGCCACGGCGCTAAATTCGTTTGCCTGGCTTTGGCCGGATGTTTGTTGCCGGCAAAGCGTGGTCGATCTCCATAGGCGTTCGATCTGTTCGAGAACCGTGCCGCATGTTCGAATCCCTCTCGCTCCGCCAGCTTGGCCGCAGCCGTCTGTTCTCTGCGCGAAGATGTTGGCAATTGAGCCCAGTATTTGCAGCGATTTCTAATTTGGGTTCCGGGCCTCTAAACGGCGGAATGGGCCGGAAATCCCGGCTTTTCGCGCGTTTAAATTTGTCTCTGAAGCTTCGGTTTACCGAATTCAAGGGGTCTACGGCCTGATCCGCGAATATACCCGTCTTGCGGAGGCTATCGGTGGAGACCAGTTCGATCAGGACTGTTCAAGCGAAATGTGCGGGCTAGCGCTACGCGCTTAGATGTCCATGGATGGTCAAGCGGTCAAAGCGCAGATGTTCACTCCGTTCTTCACGACCAAACCGCCTGGTGAAGGCACTGGACTTGGCTTGTCGATGAGTCATGACATCGTTGTGAAGCAGCATGGCTGCAGGATCGATGTGGAGACGAATTCTGGAGAGTTCGCCGAGTTTATTATCACATTGCCGCGCAACGACAGCATGGCCGCCCGCCGGAAAGTGGAATGACCCGCGATTGGTGCCGAACGGACAGGCCGACTGCATTGAACGATTTCTGCTGCAACGGCAAACCGGTTTGTCTTCTTTGACGTTGGGTCAATCGCTTGTCTACTTGTTGGCACGCTTTCGAGCGATCGGCTGACCAGATGTGCCCCAGTTCCACGCGGCGGATCAGGACGCCGAAGGACAGATGCAGTTGCGCAGCCGTAGCGGCTTTCGACCTCGCAAAGTCTCAAGCACGGCTGGAGGCAACGGCTATGACGTCTGCGCTCTCGCTCGACCGACCTGCCGACAAAAACTGTAAATAACTCATTAAGTTAGCTGGCAGCACTTTGAATTGAAGTGTTGCCATTGGGAGACAGGGGCTGACGCGGTATCGGGCGTAAGCTCTACGTGGAATTTGCACCAAACGTCCTTAAACCGGGGATTGATCATGAAGAAGATATTATTGAGTGCGGTGGCTCTCGTCGTGCTGGGTATGGCTGCTCCTGCATCCGCTGCTGATCTTGCGGCACGGCCTTACAAGGCGGCCCCAATCGCAGCTCCGATGATGTACGACTGGTCGGGGTTCTATATCGGTGCGAACGGCGGGTACGGCTGGGCGCGGCAATGTCTTGATATCACCCAGGTGGGTGCCGTTAACGTGTTCAGCGAAGGCTGCAATGATAAGGGTGGAGGCGTTGTCGGTGGCCAGATCGGTTACCGCTGGCAAGCAAGCAACTGGGTGTTTGGATTGGAAGCTCAGGGCGACTGGGCCAATCTTCGTACCGAGCGTGTTTTCGTGAATACGCCATTGCTGGCCACAAACACCTGGAAATCCACCATCAATGGTCTGGGCCTCTTCACCGGTCAGGTCGGTTATGCCTGGAATAACACTCTTCTTTATGTGAAGGGCGGCGCTGCTGTTGCAAACCAGCGCTTTGACATCTTCAATACTGCAACCGGCATCGGCCTCGCGCAGGCGGAGCGGACCCGGTGGGGTGGGGTGGTCGGCGTGGGCTTGGAGTACGGCTTCTCGCCGAACTGGACTGCCGGCATCGAATACGATTACCTCTTCAGAGAGAGCGACAGCCGCACGATCTTGACGCCTACCCTGCAAGTCCCCTCGGTCACCGCCAACACCAGGACAGATATCAGCATGATCACTGGCCGCATCAGCTACAAGTTTGGCGGTTACGGTGCTCCGATTGCAGCCAGGTACTGAGCTAGTCTGCATTTCCTGCGTAACACTAAAGCCCCGGCATAGTCCGGGGCTTTTTGTTCTTAGCCCGCTCCCGCGAGTGCTGCGGCCGCGGTGCCTTGTTGCCGGTCACGCTCTGTGAGCGGATCTCATTGTAGTTTTTACGCGGACCCCAAAAAGCACTTCAGGCTTCCTGATGATCTTGCTTGCCGGCCCGAAACACCATCGACACAGGCGCCGCCGTGTCGCCATTACTTGCGCAAGGACGTTTCGTCCGGAATCTGCGGGTGATCTCCCAATTCAACAATCGAGCCGATCGAAAGCGTCCAGGCCGTGTTGCTGAGACGACCGTTAGCATAATCGCTGATCCAACCTCAGGACAACCGCCCCGATTTCGTCCTGAACTTACAGACATGGCCCCAGATAAAACGGCCGCCATGGGGGATGGCGGCCGTTACTCAGGTGCGGTGGGGGCACCGCTTCCGGTGGGCAGTGGATGCTCTGGAAATTAACTCATAGAAGATTTTGAACCGGCCGGTTTGATCAATGTCAACACAGGGTTGCCATTCAACGCGTTGCGGGTATTCCCAAAGCAGGCCTCAAAGATGCAAACCGCATTCAATTGATTCATAATCATAACAACGTCCTGACCATTGATCCGGATCAACCGGTGGCCTCAGCTTTCGGGCAGCTTAGCGCAACGGCTATTGCAGCCGCGTTAGCCAAATCAGGACGTCAATGGCCGACACTTGGTACGTTACATTTGAAGTTCACAAACGCGGTGCATTGCCCAGAAGGCGAAGCCCGCGACAGACCAAAACGTTTGATACCGAAGTGCAAGCCAAGAGTTTTGCGCGAGCCAAACTTGACGAGGGGCTGGTCGTCTATGCCGGCACAATCAACCCATCCCGTCCGAGACGGTTGATTCCGTCTGTCGGAATCTCGAATTGGATTGAGGAAGAACGAGATTAGAATACCGCAAGTTCTCTAGGCGGGATTATGGTCGCGAAACGCGGAGCTGAGTAAGCGACTGCCGCGAGCGCATGTTGCTTGTCACTTGGGCCAAGCGACCGCTTCTGGGGCGCAAAGCGGTCAGTCATTACGACGGGTGGATACGCTTTCGCCATCGGGCGTTGCCTGGCTTTGCCTCACGCCCCCTTCGAAGTACACGCGTGTTCCGTCCCAGGAACACTCAACGATTTCGATTTGCCCGTTCCGCCCTTGATAACGCCCCAGCAATTTCACGGCCGACAACCACATTAAGAGCTAAGCATCATAACACATGCGCTAAACATCTATTATCATGTGACGTTCAACGCGCCAACCGTTTCGGAATTGCACATAATGTTTCCGTACCCTTGCGAGAAAATCGGGTAAATCCGCTCGGCCGTCTCAGTTTGTTTCCAATGAATCAAGATTTGCATATGATATACTTTGCATCCAAACTGATGCTCGAAACAATAGTTTGGATAGTATAGATATATTCGACGTAAATCTCACTGGAGACGGCCATTAGATGATTACGGCCAACCAACTGAGGGCGGCCCGTGCGCTGCTGAACATGGATCAACGGCAAACTGCCGATCTTGCAGATCTTTCAGTCCCTACCATCCAGCGCATGGAGGCGAGCGACGGCGTTGTCCGCGGGAACGTCGATTCTCTGATGAAGCTGATTTCCGCGCTGGAGAATGCCGGGATCGAATTGATCAATCCGGGTGTTACGAGCTCAGCCGGCGGCCGCGGCGTTCGCCTCAGGGAAGATGTTACGAAGCCAAAGATGAAGAACATGAAGCAGTCCAAGCCCTCGCTGCTGCGGACTTTGGCGCGGACTCGATGAATAGTGTGGAAGACGCTCAGACAGCATTTCAAGATCAATACGCGGCGTCGGTTGCGGCATGCGCGTCTGCTCCGAAACTGGCCACGCAAACGCTCGCCGGTGCCGACCACAATATGGGCGCGGCAGCGTAGGGGCCGAGCTGCCAATTCATCGCCACAAGGATGTCGGGAGGCGGCTGCAGGGCAAGCCGGCTTGGAATAGCCGAAGTCGTTTCCAGAGCCTCAAGTGGAAGTGGCGCTTTTTGCCGTTCGATCGAGCAGGGAAAGAAGTCCCTGCAAAATCGTAACGGGCGGTGGCGGACAGCCCGGAATATGAAGATCGACGGGAACGATCTGCGAGACCCCTCCGACCACCGCGTAGCTGCCGGCAAAACACCCGCCATCTCGTGCGCAGTCTCCGAGGGCAATGACCCATTTCGGGTCGGGGGTCGCATGATAGGTTCGCTCCAGTGCATCGCGCATGTTCTTGGTCACGGGCCCCGTGACCAAGAGAACGTCGGCGTGGCGTGGAGAGGCGACGAAGCGAATACCAAAACGTTCGACGTCGTAATAGGCATTGCTCAGCGCATGGATCTCCAGCTCGCAACCATTGCATGACCCGGCATCGATTTCGCGGATCGAGAGGCTTCTGCCGAGGCGTCGCCGGGCGGCACGCTGCAAGGCCGTGGCGAGTTCTTCGACGGCGGCCTCGTCGAGCGCGGGAGCCTGCTCCGTGAGCGGGCCCCGGAAGAAATTTTGAAAGAGAAGTTTGCGCATCGTCTTCTCCTACAGGTCCTGCCCGGAATAGGAACAGTTGAACGATTTGTTGCAGAGCGGGAAGTCGGCGACGATGTTGTTTTCGATGGCCGCTTCGAGCAGCGGCCATTGAAACCAGGATGGATCGCGAAGATGGCAGCGGTCGACCCGGCCACCGTCGAGCCGGAGCCAGACCAGGATGTCGCCCCTGAAACCTTCGACCAGCGCCATGCCCTCGCGCGGCTCAGCCACGGAGGGGATCGGTACGTTCAGCGGGCCGCCGGGAAGCCGCTCCAGAATCTGATGTACCAAGGAAAGACTCTGCTCGACTTCCCGAATCCGGATCCAGACGCGGGCATTGACGTCACCCTCGTCGAGCACCGGCACCTCGAAACGCAGATCGCCATACGGCGGATAACCGGGAGTGCGACGGGCATCGAACGTCCTCCCGGACGCGCGACCCACATAGCCTCCGGCACCGTATTGTTTTGTTAACGCCGCCGTGACGATACCGGTGTCGACGGTACGATCCTGAAGCGAGGCGGTGTTGTCGTAGAGTTCGACCAAGACGGGAAAGCGAACGTGGACATTGTCGAGCACCGCGCGGATGCTTGCCTGCCCCTTTTCGTCGAGATCGCGAACCAGCCCGCCGGGCACGATGACGTCTCGCATCAGGCGGTGACCGAAGGCTGTGTTCGCGGCGCGGAGAATGTCCTCACGCAGCACGTTGCAGTGGGCCTGCATCAAGCCGAACGACGCGTCGTTGCAGATCGCGCCGATATCGCCGAGGTGATTGGCAAGCCGCTCAAGTTCGGCCAGCAGCCCCCGCAGCCAGACCGCGCGGTGTGGCACTTCCAGTTGCAGGGCAGCCTCGACGGCCTTCGAAAACGCATAAGCATAGGCGACGGTGCTGTCGCCCGATACACGTCCGGCGAGTTGCGCGGCGCGCTCGATACTGGCACCTCGCATCAGCCCTTCTATACCCTTGTGGGTATATCCCAGCCGCTGTTCCAGCCGGACCACGGTTTCGCCGCTGGCGGTGAACCGGAAATGTCCGGGTTCGATAATGCCGGCGTGCACCGGACCGACCGCAATCTGGTGCAGGCCATCGCCTTCCGTCGGCAGGAAGCTGTAGGGCGAAGTCGTCGCCAGCGCGTCGATTCGACTTCCCAACGGGAAGCGCACGCCCCAGCGGTTGTGATCGAGCCAGGGCCGGGTGTCGGGCAAGCCTTCCGCCGACAGTCCGAACAGATCATTGACCGCGCGCTCCAGCCGAAGCGCCGGCGGGTGGTACTTGCCGACGGAAGGGTAAACGCGATCAGGGCAGTCCAGGCTGACGACCGCGATCTCAGCGGTATCCCGGTCCATAATCGCCATGTGTACCGCCGAGAGTTCACCCCAGAGCCCAAGCAGGCTCCAGCGTCCCTGTGCCAACTCGCTTGCTGCAAATTGCCAGACCGAAGCGTCAACCACGACGCGCGGCCACGGATGATGTTGCTGGATCTTGCGGCCTTCCAGCATCAGGTCAATCAGCGACGGCATGTCACGTTTATCCTCCGCTATCCAAGGAGACGAGCCACATTCTGGAACCAGACCACGAGCGGCGCGGGCAGATAGATTCCTGCGCCCAGAACCAATGAAAGATGCGCAAACATCGGCACGTAGGAAGCTTCCGCCGACGCCGTGCTGCCGCGGGGCGCGCCGAAGGCGACGCTGGTCAGGCGCAACGTCAATGCGCCAAACGCCAGCAGAAGCCCGAACACCAGCACGATCGCCAGTAGCGGCTGCCGCGCGAAGGTCGAACTCACGACGAGAAATTCGCTCATGAAGATGCCGAGCGGCGGCAGTCCGGCGATCGCGACCACGCCCACTACGAAA
Organism: Bradyrhizobium sp. KBS0727; assembly: GCF_005937885.2. Taxonomy (NCBI): domain Bacteria; kingdom Pseudomonadati; phylum Pseudomonadota; class Alphaproteobacteria; order Hyphomicrobiales; family Nitrobacteraceae; genus Bradyrhizobium; species Bradyrhizobium sp. KBS0727. The sequence goes on from NZ_CP042176.1 coordinate 1,013,434, forward strand.
CCCCAGCCTAGTGCTGGATGGGTCACCGTCAGGCCGCGGATCCTGTTGATCCGCTGCGTGCCCTTGATCTGCGAGATATGGCCGACGGCGTAGAAGATCGCCGACTTGGTCAGGCTGTGCATCACCATGTGCAGCAATCCTGCAAAATTGGCCAGCGGGCCGCCCATCCCGAACGCAAACACGATGATGCCCATGTGTTCGATCGAGGAGTAGGCGAACAGCCGTTTGATGTCCCGCCGGCGGTAGAGCATGAAGGCGGCGAAAACCAGCGAGACCAGACCCATCGTCACCATCAGCGGGCCCGGAGCGATCGCGTTAGGATTGGCGGCGAGCAATATCTTGAAGCGAAGCAGCGCATAGAGCGCGACGTTCAGAAGCAGACCGGACAGCACCGCGGATATCGGGGTCGGGCCTTCGGCGTGGGCATCGGGCAGCCAGGCATGCAGCGGCGCGAGGCCGACCTTGGTCCCATAGCCGAGAAACAGGAATATGAAGGCAACATTGAGCAGGGCCGGATCGAAGGCCGCCGCATGCTGGATCAACAGCGTCCAGACCATGCCGTCCTGGCCTTCGCCGACGATCGGCCGCGCCGCCATGTAGACGAGGATGGTGCCGAACAGGGCGAACGCAATTCCGACGCTGCCCAGGATAAAATATTTCCACGCCGCTTCCAGCGCGGCGTGGGTGCGGTAGATGCCGACCATCAGCACGGTGGTGAGCGTGGCGATTTCGACCGCCACCCACATCAGGCCGATGTTATTCGACACGAAAGCCAGATTCATACCGAACATCATGGTCTGGAACATGGCGTGGTAGAAACGCAGATAAACCGGCGTCAATCGCTCGGTATCGAGTTCGTGGGCGATATAGCTCGCGCTGAAAATGCTGGTCGTGAAGCCGACGAAGGTATTGAGCACGATGAAGACGATGTTGAGATCGTCGATCAGCACGTAGGGTCCAGGCTGCGGTCGCTCGATGACGAAGAGGGAAAGCGCCGATAGAAACGTCGCGAGACTTGCAATGACATTCAGCCGCGCCGTCAGCCGGTAGCCGGGCAGGATGGCCAGCAACGCTGCCGAGCCGATCGGAATCAGCAGCACCGCCGCCACGGGATCGAAGGAAGGCAGGTTCATCGGTGCTCGCCCCGGTAGTCGTCGAGGGCGGAAACGTCGACGGAATCGAAGCGTTCACGGATCCGGAACAGGAAGATACCGATGACGATGAAGGCGATCAGGATCGAGAACGCCACGCTGATTTCGACCACCAGCGGCATGCCCCTGGCGCCGGTGGCCGCCAGCACCAGTCCGTTCTCGAGCGACATGAATCCCACGACCTGGCTGACGGCATTGCGCCGCGTCACCATGACCAGAAGTCCGAGCAGAACGACCGAGAGTGCGAAGGCGAGATCCTCGCGCGCCAGCGGATCGGCCTCGGCGGTGACCCGCAGCATCAGCACCATGGAGAGCGCGACCAATGCCATCCCGGCCAGCATGGTCGGGCCGATCCCCACGGCCGACTCAATGTCGCGATGAATGCCAAGCTGCTTGATGATGCGATGCAGCGCCACCGGAATAACGATCGCCTTGAAGACGAGGGCGATGGCCGCCGTGATGTAGAGATGCGGCGCTCCCTGAACGAAGGCTTGCCAGGCGACCGAAAGCGCCAGCACGACGGCGTGCAACGCAAAGACGTTGAGCAGCGAATAGAGTCGATCCTGGTACAGCATCATGAAGCTGATCAGGACCAACCCGCCGGCCAGCGTGTGCGAGACGTCGAAGGCGAGGCTGTGCATCTGCATCAGAAGCTCCTCGACACGAACAGCAGCAGCGTACCGAGCAAGCCCAGCATGAGTGCGGCCCCAAGGAATTGCGGAACGCGGAAAACGCGCATCTTCGCCGTGGCGGTTTCAAACAGCGCAAGGAAGAAGCCCGCTGCCGCAAGTTTGACGATATAGGCTCCGGCGCCGACGGCATACGACAGCGGACCGGTACCGAAGACTGCGATCTTCCAGGGCAGGAACACGCAGGCGATCAGCGAGATATAGAGCAGCAGTTTGAGGAAGGCGCCGAATTCGATCATCGCGAGATGACGTCCGGAATATTCGAGCACCATCGCCTCGTGCACCATGGTGAGTTCCAGATGCGTGGTGGGGTTGTCGATCGGGATGCGCGCGTTCTCGGCGAGCGCGACCATGATCAGCGCGATCACCGCCATCCCCAGCGATACCCGTAGTCCGACGTAGGACGAGGCCATGAAATTGGCCACGGTCGAAAGCTGGGTCGAGCCGGCTACCAGTGCCAGGCAAAAGAAGATTAGCAGCATCGCCGGCTCTGCGAGTGCTGCGATCATGACCTCGCGGCTGGAGCCGATGCCGCCAAAGCTGGTGCCGACGTCCATTCCTGCGAGCGCCAGAAAGAAGCGTGCGCTTCCGAGCAGCGCAACGATGGCGATCAGATCGGCGGTCCAGTTGAACAGCAGGCCTGTCGCAAAGGTCGGCACCAGCGCGGCGGCAACCCAGATCGCGGCAAAGGTCACATAGGGTGTCACGCGGAACAGCCACGAGGCGTTGTCGGCCAGCACCACCTCCTTGCGGAGCAAGCGCAGGAGGTCGCGATACGGCTGTAAGACCGACGCTCCCTGGCGCAGTACCAGCCGCGCCTTGATCTTGCGCACGAAGCCGGTCAGCAGCGGCGCGAGCAGCAGCACCAGCAGCATCTGCACACCCTGTACCACGATGTCTGAGATCACGACCATATCGCGAGCACCAGAAGCAACGTGACGAGGGTGGCAAAGACGAGACTGAGATATCGCCGGATAGTCAGGAACTGGAGACGGTTGAGCCGATCGGCTGAAAAGCCGACCGCACCCGCGATTGGCTGATAGATTCCCTCCCAGACCAGATCATGCAATTCGATCCGCAGCCGCGCCGGCCTGGTATCTCCGGGGGCCGGCATGTCGACGTGGTCGCGCGCGCTAAACACGAGTGTGCCGAAAACTCGGCGGATCGGCTGTGCGAAGCTTCCGGCCGAATACTGGGCCGCAGGCGTCGGGTCGGAGAAACCGCAACCCCAGGCGGGTCCCCGCCGCAGCGCATGCGAGGCGAAGCGATGGATAACGAAGACGGCAAGAGAGGCGGATATGGTGATGAATAGCATCACCAGCAATCCGTTGTACGAACTGCGGCTCTCCGCAATCGGCACGATTGAAAGCCAGGGTTCATTGGCCTGGATCGGCATGCGGCCACCGAGGATCTCGGTCGTGACCGGCGAAAGCGCATCGATCACCAGTCCCGGCAGGATTCCGGCCAGCAGGCAAAGCGCGGCAAGGATAAACATGGCTGACAGCGAGTAACGGTCGACCTCGTGGGCGGTTTCCGCGGCCGTGCTACGCGGCCGCCCGAGAAACGCTATCCCGTAGGCCTTGACAAAGCAGGCCGCGGCCAACGCGGCCGCCAGGGCCAATAGCGCGCCAACCGCGGGCACCGTGACCTTCAGCGCCCATTGCGGCAACTCCGGACTTTGCAGCACCGCCTGGAACATCAGCCATTCCGAAACGAAGCCGTTGAAGGGCGGCAGTGCGGAGATCGCGACGCAGCCGACGAGAACGACGAAGCTGGTGCGCGGCATGCGATGAATGAGGCCACCCAGCCTGTCCATGTCCCGCTCGCCGGTCGCGGTCAGGACCGCGCCGGCGCCGAAGAACAGCAGGCCCTTGAAGAAGGAGTGATTGAGCACGTGAAACAGCGCCGCCGTGAAGGCCAACGCCGCCGCGAGCTTCAGTCCGTTGGCCTGGAAGGCCAGGGCGAGGCCGAGGCTGGCAAAGATGACGCCGATGTTTTCAATCGTGCTGTAGGCCAGCAGGCGCTTCAAATCCTTTTCCATCATGGCGTAGAGGATTCCCATGACGGCGGTGATGCCGCCGAGGATCAGCACGACGACGCTGGCCCACCAGGTTGGTGGCCCCAGCAGGTCAAAGATGACGCGAATGAAGCCGTAGATCGCGACTTTGGTCATGACGCCGCTCATCAGCGCCGACACGTGGCTGGGGGCGGCGGGATGCGCGAGCGGCAGCCAGACATGCAATGGCACGAGACCGGCCTTTGAGCCGGCGCCGAGCAGCATCAGGATCAACACCAATGTCGCGGCGTAAGGCGTGTGTTGTGCGGCGCGGATGGCCGCGAATCCGTAATCTCCCGCCGGTCCCGCCAGCAGGCCGAAAGCCAGCAGCAATGCGAGCGTGCCGAAGCTTGCCATCACCAGGTAAACATAACCCGCCTTCGCGTTGCCCGGTTCACGATGGTGCGACATGACCAGCGCCCAGGAAGCGAGCGACATGAATTCCCAGCAAAGCAGATAGGAAAACGCGTCATCCGCCAGTACCACAAGATTCATCCCGGCCAGAAAGGCAGGAAAGAAGGGAAGGACGCGGTGCGGCGCCGGATCGTGGTGGCCATAGCCAAGACCGTAAAGGCTGGCCGATGCGCCTCCCAGATTGACGACGACAAGGAAGAACGCCGCCAGCGCATCGAGGCGGAAATGGGCGCCGAGCCACGGCAGTCCAATCGGCAAGGTCAGGCCGGAGTCATTGAGAACGTCACCGAGCAGACAGCGGATCGACCCGAACAATGCGACCAGGGAAACAGCCATAGTGACGCCGTAGACAATTGCCGTGGAACTCTTCGCGCCGCTCAGAACGAGCGCAAGCCCGGCGATCCCCAACAATCCCGCGGCACATGACATCTGCAAAACAACGGGAGACATCAAGCGCGGCCCCGCGTTCCGTTCGATGCTTTGTGTTCTCGCTGACTGTCCAAATCGGCTTTAGCTGAACGCGAATTCATCTTCAGTCGCACGCCGCGGCCCTGCGAATTGCTGAGGGCTCCTTCGTCGATCATCTCGATCCCGGCGGCGTCGAATGCGGCAATCAACTTGACCAGCGAATCGACATTGCCTCGAACCAGCGCTTCGCTTGCCTCCATTCGCTGGATGGTAGGCGCGGAAAGTCCGGAGAGTTCTGCGAGTCGGCGCTGATCGATGCCGAGCAGCAACCTGGCAGCCCGCAATTGAGCTGCCGTGATCATCGATATCTGTTTCACCGTCGGGATCCCGGCCAATATCAAACATCATTTTCCATCCTAACTAATGATGTAATATTGTCAATAATTGATATCTAGGATATCTATTCTAAGGGATGCATTTCAGGCGCTGAAGTACGCGTTCGCGGGGTCCGGGCATATCGATCACCGGCGCAGCTTGAGCGAGACATTCTGCTCGCGCAGCAAACGGCCGTGCCCCGGAGTTTCTCAGGGCTGGTTGGAGGACGAGAGGGGCCTGCTATTTCGTTCAGACCGGGCCGCGGACTGCCGGCCTTGGCTCAGATCAGCAAGAAATACTCTAATCTTCTCAAAGGCCGCCGAATGAGGACCAATGACGCTTCAAATGGCCGCCGTCAGCGAATGTCGGTATCGGTGGTTGCGCCTCCCCGCAACCAAGTTGATGAAAACCCCAGCAATCTGAATAGATTGCTGGGGTTTTGTTTTTGAGGTCGAACCGTCGCCCGAACAAAATCAATGGCTCAGTTTGGTAGGTTCAAATCGCCCGCAACCAATTGCGGAATGCATAAGCGCAGCGGGCGAACGGCGATGATGGCGTATTCCTTCGTGTCAGCGAGGAGGGTTTCGAGAAATGCTTGGCCTTACGGATCGTTGACGTGCAATCCGATCATCCTCGTCGTCGAACGGCGGAACGCATCTCTGTGGAAATGGCGGTTGATAGCGCCGCGTCGCCCGCTCGCGCACCGAACACCAGAGTAAGGCCAACTCAGTTGGCGGCGTTTCCCGCGCGCAGAACGAGCCGGATGCTCGGAGCGACGGTTCAAGCGACCGACCTAATCCTTTTGGTGTACCCCGCGGTAGTTTCCCAAGCCGGAATAAACTTCCTTGCAGGGGCAGGAGCTAAAGCGCCCGATAGTCTGTGGATGATCCAATTGCCTAGTCCAGGCGTCGACAATGTCCGATCCACGATCACGAACGCCGGAGCTAAATTTCCGCCGAGGCATTAGCTATGCTGGCGGCCTGGTCGTAATTGGAGTGATCTATTTCGCCCTGGCAAAAGGCGGGCTTGCTCTCGCCTCCATTAATCCTAGCGCAACGCCAATTTGGCCACCAACGGGTGTCGCGCTGGCGGCGGTGTTGTTGTGGGGATATCGGATTTGGCCCGCAATTTTCACGGCGGCGGCGATCGCCAATGCGACGACCGCCGGCTCGGTTGCCACCGCAATCGCGATTGCGACCGGTAACTCTCTTGAAGCGGTAGTTGGCGCTTACCTGATCAATCGATGGTCGAGCGGATGTGGTACGTTTTCGAGGCCAAATTCTGTCGCGAAGTTTACTCTGATTTGCTTCGTAATCGCGACACCGATCAGCGCCAGCATTGGACTGACCAGCCTGGCAACCGCCGGGTACATCGAACGAACGAATTTCGCGAACGCCTGGGTCACATGGTGGCTGGGAGATGTGACCGGCGCGCTGGTCATTGCCCCCGTTATCGTGCTTTGGGCGTCGAGCCACTACCGCGCTTTCAACCGCAATGAATTTTTAGAGACGGTCGGCGTCCTCGTAACGGCGGCGGCTGTTGGACTCATAGCTTTTAGCCCCCTGATCGAGCAAACGCCGAGCCGCGATCCACTGGGTTTTCTTGCGATCCTGCCAATGTTGTGGGCGGCGTTGCGCCGTGGTCCACGTGACACCGCAACGGTTGGGCTGGTGCTTGCGGGCATCACGATTTGGGGAACGCTCGCGGGCGGCGGCCCCTTCACGACCGCGGATCTCAACGTTTCGTTCCTGCTGGTGTTGATGTTCTTGATCAGTATTACCGTTCCAAGCCTGTTACTGAGCGCCGACGTCGAGGTGCGCAAGAAAGCAGAGAAACGTCTGCGCAGCGCGCAGATCGAACTGGAACGGAAGGTTGCAGAGCGCACGCAAGAGCTGGAACTCGCCAATGCCGCAAAATCGCGCTTTCTTGCCATGGCAGGCCATGATTTGCGGCAGCCATTACATGCGCTAGGGCTGTTCGTTGCCCAGCTGCGCACACCGCTCAGATCGGGAGAAAGGACGAGGACGATCGAGCGGATCGATGCAACGCGCAAAGAAATGGATGAAATGCTCAATTCGCTCCTGGATATTTCCAGGCTCGATGCCGGGATCCTTACACCCAATCTTACCGAATTCCCGATCGCGCGCCTGTTGCAAAAAATTGAGACGACGTTCGATCAGGCAACGCGGGAAAAAGGCTTGCGTCTACGCGTTGTGCGAAGTGAAGCCTGGGTGCGGAGCGACACCATGCTGCTGGAACGCATACTGCTCAATCTGGTATCCAATGCTGTGCGCTATACATTGCGGGGCGGAATCATCGTCGGATGTCGCCGGCGCGGTGGAATGTTGCGTATCGAAGTATGGGACAGCGGTCCCGGCATTCCTGAGGACCAGAAGCAGAATATCTTTGGCGAGTTTTTTCAGCTTCCTGCCCCAGGACGGAACCCGTACGGCAGCCTGGGGCTCGGCCTGGCTATTGTCGACAGGCTTCGCGTACTTCTCAACCATCAAATCGACTTAACTTCGACTGTGGGTCGAGGTTCGCGATTCGCAATCCTGGTTCCGATGGTCGATGAATGCGTCAGGTCCGACGAGTCCGTCGACTCACCTCACCCCGCAGCCTTTGCGGTAGAAGGCAAGGTCATTCTTGTTATTGCCGATGCTACAATTCAGCAGGAGGGAACAGGCGGATTACTTGGCAAATGGGGATACTCCGTCTTTACCGCCGGATCCGACGAAGCTGCACTTATCCGACTTGCTGAGCGCCAACAACGCCCCGATCTCATCATCTCGGATTATCATCTTGCGAGCGGAAAGACCGGGATCGGAGCGATTGACCAAATCAATGCGGCGTTTGGTTCATCAATTCCAGCTATTCTTATCAGCGGCGATACGGCACCTGAACCACTGCATCACGCCAAGGATCGAGGATACATTTTGCTGCACAAGCCTGTCGACCCAATGCGGCTCCGCGCTGTCGTGCACGAACTCTTTAGGGATCATGACGATAGGAGAGACACCGGGGCGGCTTTATGACTCAGATTTCGGCGGCAATTCCCAGCCCATTTTCCCCGCCTTGATTACTGCCTCGGTGCGGCTCGTTACGCTGAGCGCCTTGAGTATGACCGTGATGTGGTTCTTAACTGTCGGCACTGCCATATTGAGGGTCTTGGCAATGGCCTTGTTGCTTTTTCCCTTCATCAGCAGCGCAAGCACTTCAGTCTGCCGATCGGTCAACCCGAGACCCTTGAGAGGGTCGCGCGTCGCCAGCCTATTTGCAGGCCGCGAAGACGTTGTTTCCTCCAGAATCGCCGAGGGAATGTAAATACCGCCCGAGAACACTAACTTGATGGCGTTGAGCATCACCTCACGTTCGGTGGTTTTCGGGATGAAACCCAGCGCGCCAAGTTTGAAAGCGCGCTTGACTGTATCTTGATCATCCGAGGACGAGAGAATGATGATAGCAATGGTCGCATAGCGGTCACGCAGTTCGCGGAGGACAGAGAAGCCATCCCGATCAGGCAGATTGATATCAAGCAAAATGAGGCTCATGTCGGGATGTTCGTCGACTATGCGCATTGCCTGACGGCTGTTCGAAGCTTCAAATATCGCGGCGTCTCGCTTCAGTTGTTTCAGGACACCGTGCAACGCCTCGCGGATCAATGCATGATCGTCGACGATAAGTACCTTCATAAAGCGCTCTCCGTCATCCAATTGCACGGAGATCCAATTGAAAAAAATCATACACCCGCCATCGGGTCTTTGGCGAGGAAGAAGCTGGCGAAAGACCGGCTCCCGAAACCGCCCATCCTCCATCGTTGGCCCAACCAGCGATCCGCGGTCCGGCACTCAAGGTAGGAGCCGAATGCCGTTGTGTGCTGTAGTTGCAATCACCTCACAGCAGGACGGAAGAGAGCGAGTGCGGACCACGAGGCTCAAGGTCTCCTGTCCTGTGCGCAATGGGTGAAGAGTTCATGAAGAGTCTGACGGATGTCAAATTGATGCCGAGATCCGTACGGTACCTTGATCATAGGACCTAGGAACCTCTCCGGGTGGACCTTCGGCTGATTGACGCGCCGTGCCGTTGAATGATGATCGTCGACCGACCGCCTCACGCGTTACGAGGTTCGACCAAGCGCCGCGATATGATCGTTATCGCAATAGCTGTTGTGGCCGGGTTCGGCGTGAAGCAGTTTTAGCCGCGGTGTTGTCACAAACCGGCAGTACGGCGGCAAAATTTTTTATCAAATTGGGTCCCTCTTGCAGCGTGCTCGCACGCCGAACGAGGCAACCAGATGCATGATCGAACTGCCACCCCGAAGCCGTTGGTAGGCGCGCTGCCGGAGCTGAAAGGCGACGGCCGCGATCTGCGCATTGATGCGTGCCGCGGCATCGCGCTCTGGTGCATCTTTCTTGACCATGTCCCCAACAACATCGGGAGCTGGCTGACGCTGCGTAACTACGGCTTCAGCGATGCCGCGGAAGTATTCATGTTTGTCTCGGGTGTGACCTGTGCAATGGCCTACGGCAAGGCACAGTTGCGCGGGGGCTGGACCGGCGCGATCGGCCGGACGCTGTGGCGAAGCTGGGATATTTATGTTGCATTTCTGCTGCTCACGCTCGCCTGCGCCATCATGGTTCACCTCGCGGGCGGCGGCCGTCTTGCCGACGAGAGCAATATGCGCATTCTGTTGGAACAGCCGGGCGTGACGCTCGCGCACGCGGCGATCCTGCAATACCGCCCCGTCAACACCGATGTCTTGCCGCTCTTCGTGCTCTATCACCTTTTGTTCGTGCCGCTGCTGTGGCTGCTACTGCGCGTGCCGAACGCAACGATCGGCGCGTCGCTGTTGCTTTACGCGCTGGTGCACGTCTTCGGCTGGACCATCCCGGCATGGCCGAGCAGCCACTGGTTCTTCAATCCGCTGGCTTGGCAGCTGCCGTTTGTGCTTGGCGCGTGGTGGATCATCGAGGGCAAGAGATTCCGGCCGTGGGTGGCTTCACACACCGCGCTTGTGGCTGCCGTTCTCTATCTGGTGTTCAGCCTCATCATCGCATTGAGCTGGAGCATCAAACCGCTGGAAGCACTGGTCCCGCAGGCGTTGCTGAAGCTGCTTTACCCGATGGACAAATCGAATCTCGATCCGTTGCGACTGCTGCATTTTTTGGCCCTTGCGGTTCTGGTTGTATGGTTCGTGCCTCGCAATTGGCGAGGGCTGACGTCGGCGGTGATGCGCGGCGCCATTCTCTGTGGCCAGAACTCGCTGCCAATCTACTGCCTCGGCGTTCTGCTGACGCTCGCCAGCCACTTGGCGCTGCTCGACATCTCGGAGGGGCTGACAATGCAGATCGCGCTCAGTGTTGGTGGCATCCTGGTGATGATCGTGGCGGCGACGCTACTGAACCTGGTCAAGATCAAACCCAGGCAGCAGTCGCAGGCGAAGCCCGTCGAACAGCCAACCAATTTTGAGATGGTCATCAATCTCCAGACAGCCAAGGCGCTCGGCGTTGATATTCCGCCCACGCTGCTCGCCCGTGCCGTCGAGGTGATCGAATATAGAGATGCTGCCTGCTCCGGTGCGCGAGTCCGGAATTAATGGCACCTTTGAGACATTGAAGTCCTGCTTTTCCAAGGATTTATTCCGGCCATCGAACAGGAGCCAAGGCCATGATTTCCCGAAGGACCCACAAGGTAGCGGTGCTGATCGCGACGTACGTCGTGTTTGCCTGCGTAGCGGCATTATTGTCGGTCAACCTGACATCACCCACCAGCGCCGAGCTCGGCGCTGACTGGCAGTGCAGCCGGTTTGCGCTCGTATTCTCGAGCTGCACCATGGTACGTGCACACGAGCGGGTTTCACCGGCGTCCGCAAGCGGACCTAATACACGACAAACCGGACACCATGCTGCGAATGCCAGCTGAAATCAGCGGATACGCTCTGCGACGGCTCCTGCTCCCGACCGTGCCGAACTGACGTTCCGCGTCGGAGCATCGGATCATAACGAGGTCGCGGTTTTCCCCGCGGTGCTTGCGGCCCTGAGGTGGTCGGCCCCGAAGGCCCGCATCGCGGTAAGCACGGTTGATCGCCATCGACTCGGCACAGCCCGCCCTTGGCGGGCTTTCGCGTTTTGCGCTATCTGTTCGCTTTGATGGGGAGTGACGCCGATGCCGTTCTGGACTTGCGAACAATGTGGCGCCCAGTTTCCTGATACGGCCGTGCCGCCCTCGGCGTGTCCGGTTTGCGAGGACGAGCGGCAGTATGTGAACTGGAAGGGCCAGAGCTGGCTTGCCCGCGAGGATATGGCGAAGCGTTTCAGGCTGGCCTGGCGCGATGATCTCGGCATCGCGGGATTAGGCGTTGAGCCCGGCTTTGCGATCGGGCAACGCGCCTTGCTGCTGCCGGCGGGCGACGGCTGCGTGATGTGGGATTGCGTCCCCCTGGTGACGCGCGAGGCGGTGGACTATGTCCGCTCGCTTGGCGGGCTGAAGGCGATTGCGATTTCCCACCCGCATTATTATGGCGCGGTCGCCGACTGGAGCGAGGCGTTCGGCGGCGTGCCGGTCTATCTGCATGGCGAGGATCGCGGCTTCGTTACGCGGCCGCATCCCGCCATCGTGCCGTGGACCGGCGACAGCCATCGGATCTCGGATGACATCATGCTGGTGCGGACCGGCGGACATTTTGCCGGCGGCACCATCCTGCACTGGCGCGCGGGCGCGGGAGGGCAGGGCGCGTTGCTCACCGGCGATGTCGCGATGGTGGCGATGGACCGCCGTTCGCTGAGCTTCATGTACAGTTATCCGAACTACATTCCCCTCAACGCGGCGGCGGTGAATCGCATCGCGCGCGCGGTCGCGCCGCTGGCGTTCGATCGCATCTATGGCGCCTGGTGGGGCCGCAATATCGCGGGCGACGCCAAGGCGGCGTTCGACGCCTCGGTGCGGCGATATCTGGCGGCGATTGCGGGCTAGTGTTCCCGGCATCCGCCGCAATCTTGCCACCCCGGATCGCTTCGCTATATCAGGGCATTCCCATCCACTTCGTTTCGCGAGTGAGCCCCCTATGACCACGACCACCGCCGCCCCCGAATCCCAGCCGTTCCAGGCCGAGGTCGCCGAACTCTTGAACCTGATGGTGCACTCGGTCTATTCGGAGACCGATATTTTCCTGCGGGAACTGATTTCGAATGCCTCCGACGCCTGCGACAAGCTGCGCTATGAGGCGATATCGGCACCGGAACTGATCACCGACGGCGCGCCGCCTGTCATCCGCATCGTGCCGGACAAGAAGGCGAATACGCTCGCTGTGATCGACAGCGGCATCGGCATGGACCGGCAGGAGCTGATCGACAATCTCGGCACCATCGCGCGCTCCGGCACCAAATCGTTCCTGTCGCGGCTGACCGAGGCCAAGGACGGCGCGGGCCTGATCGGCCAGTTCGGCGTTGGTTTCTATGCAGCCTTCATGGTCGCCGAGCGCATCGTCGTCACCAGCCGGCGCGCCGGATCGGATCAGGTCTGGGTCTGGTCGTCCTCGGGCGGCAGCGGATTCGAAATCGCGCCGGGCAGCGATGAGGATGCCGCCCGCGTCACGCGCGGCACCGAGATCGTGCTGCACCTGAAGGAGAACGCAAAAAAGTATCTCGAAACCCACGAGATCGAGCGTATCGTCCGTGCCTATTCCGACAACATCCAGTTTCCGATCGAACTGGTTCCGGAGGAGGGTGAGCCGCGCCAGATCAATTCGGCCAGTGCGCTGTGGCAGCGGCCGAAATCCGAACTTGCGCCTGAAGATTACAAGCAGGCCTATCAGCAGATCGCCGGCGCGTTCGACGAGCCCGCGATGACGTTGCACTATCGCGCCGAAGGCCGGCAGTCCTATGCGGTGCTGCTGTTCGCGCCGTCCACGAAACCGTTCGACCTGTTCGACCAGGCGCGCAAGGGCAAGGTCAAGCTCTACGTCCGCCGCGTCTTCATTGCCGACGACGCCGATCTCTTGCCGGCCTATCTGCGTTTCATCCGCGGCGTGATCGACAGCGAGGACCTGCCGCTCAATATCTCGCGCGAGATGCTGCAGAACAATCCGCAACTGGCGCAGATCCGCAAGGCCGTCACCAGCCGCGTCGTTTCGGAACTGGAGACGCTCGGCGACAAGGAGCCGGAAGCGTTCGCCAAAATCTGGGACGCGTTCGGCGCCGTCATCAAGGAAGGCATCTGGGAGGATTTCGAGCGGCGCGAGAAGGTGCTGGCGCTGTCGCGCTTCACCACGACCAAAGGCGAGAAGCGTTCGCTCAAGCAATATGTCGAAGACCTCAAGCCGAACCAGACCGAGATCTATTATCTCACCGGCGAAAGCGTCGAGCGGCTGAAGTCGAACCCGAAGCTGGAGTCGGCGGCGGCACGCGGCATCGAGGTGCTGCTGCTGACCGATCCGGTCGATGCGTTCTGGACCTCGGCTCCAACAGACTTCGGCGGCAAGCCGCTGAAATCGCTCAGCCAGGGCGACATCGATTTCAGCCTGATCCCGCTGTTGGAAGACAAAGCCAGTGACAACAAGGACGCCGTGGACGCCGACGAAGCCACCACGATCGCGCTGATCAGGGACGCGCTCGGCGAGCGCGTCTCCGACGTGCGTGCCTCGCAGCGGCTGACATCGAGCGCGTCGTGCCTGGTGGCCGGCGGCGATGGTCGCGATCGCCAGCTCGAGCGGCTGCTGGCAATGCAAAACAAGGGGCCGATCACCAGGCCGGTCCTCGAGATCAACATGCGCCATCCGCTGGTCGCAGCGGTTGCCGGCGCCGGCGAGACCGCGTCGGATCTGTCGCTGCTGCTGCTGGAGCAGGCGCAAATCCTCGACGGCGAGCTGCCGGAAGATCCGGCCGGCTTCACCAGCCGGCTCAACCGGCTGGTGCTGGGCGGGATCGCGAAGGGGGAGGGCTGAGTCGCCCCCCTGAAGGCTCTCTATCGCGGTGTCAGCGTGATCGCTTCCGATGTTGCGGCTTCGACGGCGGCGCGGCTGTAGAGCAACGGAACGTATTGGCCCGTCGCCCATAGCGGCGCGAGGTCGCGATAATGCCCGTTGAAGGGATCGCCGGATTGCCCGGGCGTGTTGATGGCGCGGCTTGCATCCCAGTTGCCGACATCGAGCACCATTCGGAACGAGGCGCCCGCCGTCAGCTGATAGTCGGTACGGCGATAGGTCGCCGCGTGCGGCACATTGGCCGCGCCGCCAAGCGCCAACGGCCCGACGTTAAGCTGCGGCACCGTTGCCTTGTCGGCCAGCGGCGATAGCGCGTGATCGAATTGCGCCTTGTGCAGCTTGCCCCAGGCCCAGTCGGAAGAATCCGGGCCAAGCCGGTTAGCGACTTCGGCGACAGCGCTGCCCAAGCTGTCGCGTAGGACGCGGTCACGCGTGGCGGCAGGATCGGACCCCAGCAAGTCGCCGGAATTTTCGAGGGCCGCGACGATCGCTGAAATGCTGGCGGGGTCGGGCGCAATGATGTCGACGACCTTTGGCGCGACCGCCTTGACCAGCGTGGAGCCGAGATGGTTGGCGATCCAGACCTCAAACACAGCTGCGGCCGGGCTGTCCACGGTGTCGCGCGCGTCCCAGCCCTTCAGCAACTCCAGCCCCTTCTTGACGTTGGGGTCCTCCGAGTTCAGGGGCTTCAGCAGGACCACGAGCCGCCGGGCCAGCATCGACGTGTCGTCATTCTGCAAATCCATGGCGTCCGCGAGCGTCATCTTCTTGTTGGCCTTGAGCACCTCGACAATGCGCAGCCAGCGCGCTTCATCCGACCACTCAAAGCCAAGCTTGCGTTCCGCGACCGGATAACCGTCCGGCAGATTCATCTGGTTCGCGGTCGCGAACCATCCTTGCTCGGGACGATAGACGCGCGGCAACTCATCCAGTCCCAGAAACCCCTGCCACTCGTAACGGCCATCGCCCGGTATTGGCAGCAGCCCATCATAGTTGACGCGGCGCGGCGTCTTGCCGGCGGCGACCCAGCCGATATTGCCTTTCACGTCGGCATAGACCTGATTTTCCGATGGCGCTCCCCAGCGTCGCATCGCCGCCAGAAAGCCGTTCCAGTCCTTGGCGGTCATATAGTCGGACGAGCCGAAATAGGCCGACGTCCCCGGCTCGGACCAGACCGAGCGAATGGCGAAGGCCCGCTTGTTCGCGGCATCGACGAACACGACCGGGCCGTGCCGCGTGAATTTCAGCTCGATGTCCCTCGGCGCCTCGCCCTTGACCTCCTCGGTTTCGTGAAAGACGCGCATCGTTTCCCAGCCGTCGCGATAGCGGTACTGGTTCATATCGGCGGGGTTCAGTTCGTAGACGTAGAGATCCTCCTGATCGACGTTGAAGATCGTCAGGCCGAAGGCGATCGTCCCGTTGTGGCCGATCGATATTCCGGGCAGCGCAGGTTCGCCGGCGCCGATCACCGACAGCCCCGGCGCATTCAGCCCGACGATGTAGCGCAGCGACGGAACGCTGTGTTCGCGATGTGGATCATTGGCGAGGATCGGACGACCGGTCGCGGAGCGCGCCGGGGCGACGACCCAGTTGTTGGAGCCGATGGTGTCACGCTGCTCGTCGGCTTGCGCGAGCTGGGTGTCGAGATCGAGCGATGCCGCCTTCTCGCCGGCGCGCCCAAACGTGACCGGCCGCGTGGCCAGCAGGTAGGCGGCGAGCACGTCTTTCGGAATGCTGCAGGGGTCGAGACCGTCGGGGATTTTGGTCGTCCATGGCGGCTGCAGCTTGACGCGCAGGCGATCGGTTTCGAGCCCTGCGGCGCAGGCGACTTGCGAGCGCCTTACCTCGGAGGCGACGTTCCTCGTCAATCCGTGGCTGCGAATGCGAACGACGTCGTCCGCGGTCCACAGATCCGGCATCGTTCCGGCGATCTTGAACTCCACCGGACGTGGCCGGGATCCGCTGCGCACGTCGGCGACATAGGCATTGACGCCCGCGACGAAGGCCTCGGCATAGTCCCTGGCTTTGGGCCCATAGGATCCCCATTCCGTCGCCATGTCACCGCGGTAGAGAAACAGCCGGAGCGCCCGGTCCTGCTCGACGTAAGCGGGACCGAAATCCCTGGCGAGAAGTCCCAGGCCGCGCTTGCGCCACAGGTCGATCTGCCAAAGCCGGTCCCGGGCCGCATTGATGCCCTGCAGGAAGAAAAGATCGCGCTCGTTGGCCGCATAAATGTGAGGAATACCCCAGACATCGACCAGAATTTTTCCGGGCGCCTTCAAGCCTGCGACGCTGCTGCTCGACAGCCGCGCCGCGGAAGACAGGGCTTCCTGTTCGCGCGCGACCGCAGCGGACCCGGCGGTCATTGCCACGGCGGCGAGAAGCAGCGATCGGGTGGCTTGTTTGAGGCTCTTGTTCATTTCCTCTTCCTTTTTTTGCCGTCAACGCCACATGCCTTGCGGGACCGGGGCGATTGCGGAGTGGTTCACCGAACTTGCAGCCGAATGGTTGCGCCCGCAAGTGGGACTGCAGGGGCGCTGAATTCACGGATGCCGGCCCCAGTTGAACCAATTTCCAGGATTGGCCGTATCTGCTAGATAGCCCGGGAAGGGGAGTCCCCGACATCGTGATGACCACGCCCGACGGCAGCGAGATTTTCTACGGCAGCATCCCGGTCTTTCGCGGCTTCACCAGCCTGATGGATCCGGCGCTGTATTCGGCACTGCCTGACGACTGGAGCGTCGGCGTCGCCGACATCGTGGAATCGACCAGGGCGATTGCGGAGGCGCGCTACAAGGCCGTGAACATGGCAGGCGCCTCGGTGATCGCCGCCGTCACCAATGCGCTTGAAGGCCGTGAGTTTCCGTTCGTGTTCGGCGGCGACGGCGCCAGCTTTGCGGTGTCGCCCGGCGATCTCGAACGCGCCCGCGAAGCGCTGGCGGCGACCGCCATCTGGGTCGAGGAAAGCCTCAACCTGGTTTTGCGGGTCGCGCTGATTCCGGTCGCTTCGATCCGCGCGCAGGGCCTCGATGTCCGCGTTGCCCGCTTTGGACCGTCGCCTAATCTGTCTTATGCGATGTTTTCGGGCGGCGGTCTCGGCTGGGCAGATGCGGCGATGAAGCGGGGTGAATTCGCGGTACCGAAAGCGCCCCCCGGGAGCCAGCCCGATCTTTCCGGACTTTCATGCCGGTTCGAGGAAATTCCCTCGACGCGTGGGCTCATTCTTTCGGTGCTGGTGATGCCGGTCGCCGGCGCCGATCCGCTGGCGTTTCGTCAAGTGATCGAGGACGTCATCTCGCTCGTCGAGCGGAGCCCCGAAGCGGGACGGCCGGTGCCGCCGGGCGGGCCGCCGTTGCGATGGCCGCCGGCGGGCGTGGAGTACGAGGCACGCGCCGCGCGCGGCGGGCCGTTGCTGAAGCGGCGCATCGTCGTGCTGGCAATGACGCTGTGGGCCTTCGTGGTGCTGCGCCTTCGCATCAAGGTCGGGAATTTCGTGCCGAAGACCTATGTGCAGCAGGTGGTGGAGAATTCCGACTTCCGCAAATATGACGACGGCCTGCGGATGATTCTCGATTGCACGCCGGAGCTCGAGCGTGCGCTGACACAGCGCCTGGCGGCTGCCGCTTCAAGCGGGATCGTGCGCTATGGCCTGCACCGGCAGGATGCGGCGATGATGACCTGCTTCACGCCGTCGGTGATGCGCAGCGACCACGTCCACTTCATCGACGGCGCGCGCGGTGGCTATGCGTCGGCGGCAACCGCGCTGAAAGCGACGATGGCGTGAGCGGGTGGTGCCCAATCTCGCGTTAGAGTATGCGGAGGCGCCCCCACCCCAGCCCTCCCCGCAAGCGGCAGAGGGAGTCCGACCGACTGCGCGCCGCGCGGTTCTTATCTTTGCAAGGAAAGCTAGCTGCCCCAAGCGCGGTCTGTCCCCTCTCCCGCTTGCTTGCGGGGGAGGGCTAGGGTGGGGGTCGCGCGGCGTCGGCAGTCTCGCGAATAGCGCGAACTCACTTCCCGACCCGCGTCCAGTTCTCGCCGCCGCAAAGTGCGCCGACGCAGCCTTCCACCCGGAGCGTATCCGCCCCCGTGACCGAAACGTTGCTCGCATAGGTCGAGCCGTCATCGGCGTTGTAGATCTGGCCCGACCATTTTCCGGAGCCGGTCAGCTGCATGCCGCTGAACAGCGGAAGGCCGATCATCGGACGCTTTTTAAGCGCCGGATTCGGATTCTTGTCGTCGACCTGGGGTTTGCCGGTGGCGGGATCGATCGGGTCGCGCAGGCCAACGATTACCCCGCAAATTCCGCCGCCGCATTTGCTGACCCGCACCCGGGCATCGCCGGCCTGGGTCAGCCAGGTGCCGGTCGGCTCGCCGGCGCCTTGGGCGCGGGCGGACGGAGCAGCGAGCAACGCCGCCAAAATCGCGATGATGAAACCGTATCGGCAGGCCATGAATCATTCCCCGAAAAAAGGCAGGCCTGCATAACAATAAATCAGATTGTGCAACGCCGTATTATGGCGCTTTCGAACGATGCATGCCCTCGGACGAGATCCGGGGTGGCCGCCGGTTCGCGTTGGGAAAACGCCTCAAATCAAAAGTCTCGAGTTCGGTTCTGATTTCTCGAGTCCGGTTCTGATTTAATGAAATCGACGACGCGCGCGGCTATTTGCCCCACCGCGTCAAGCGAATGGAGAGCGCCGTGCCGAGGCCGTAGACGACCATCGCCGCTCCCACCAGCGCAAACAACGTCCACGCCGGCGCACCCGACGCCGCCAGCCACCAGCCGCCGAGGCCGACCAGCAGCAATCTGGCGGTGCCCGCCAGCACCGGACCGCCGACTTTGGCGGCGCCCTGCGACGAGAAATAAAGGCACGCGCCCATTCCGAAGAAGGCGAATGCCGGCCCTGCCAGCGAGAAGTAGGAATTGGCAGCGGCCGTGACGCCGGGATCGCTGGTAAACAGCGAGACCCAGAGCGCCGGCCATATCGCCACGACGATGCCGATCAGGCCCACGATCAGGCTGGAGGCCGCGCCTGCCGTCCAGGCCACCTGACGCGCGCGCGTCACCAGACCGGCGCCCATCGCCATGCCGACCATCGGAACCGAGGCAACGCCAAAAGCAAAAGCGATCGGCGTCAGCAGGAATTCCAGCCGCGAACCCATGCCGTAGCCGGCCAGCGTCTCGGTGCCGAACGAAGCGAGGATCTTGGTGAAGATCAGGATGGTCAGCACCGTCTGCAATGGCGACAGGCAGGAGACTGCGCCGACCTTGAGAATGTCGAAGAACATGTCGCGCTGAAACGTGAAGGCCGCGAAGTTCAGTTTCAACCGGCTGCGGCCGCTGGCGAGATACCAGGCCAGGAAGATCGCGCCGAGCGTGAAAGCGGTGAGCTGGCCGGTGGCGACGCCCGCCATGCCGAGCTTCGGCAGGCCGAACAGCCCGAGACCGAATCCGCCGCCGACCGCAACCTGCACAATGGCGGTGCCGATCAGCGTCACCGAGGGTATGCGCATGTCGCCGGTGCCGCGCACCACCGAGGCCAGCGTGTTGACCAGCCAGATCGAGATCGCGCCGGAGAACAGCACGTGCGAATATTGCATGGACTGTTCGAGCACGCCGCCGCGTCCGCCCAGCAGCGAATAGAACTGGCGGCCGAAGCTCAGCATCATCACCGTGAAGAACAGTCCGGCGCAGGCGCCGATGATGGCCGCATGCAGCGCCAGCGTCGCGGCGCGATCGCGATTTCCGGCGCCGAGCGCGCGGCTGATGGCGGAGGAAACACCGCCGCCCATTGCGCCGGCCGACATCATCTGCGTCAGCATCACGAAGGGAAACACCAGCGCGATCCCGGCCAGCGGCTCGGTGCCGAGCCGGCCGATGTAGGAGGTCTCGGCGACCGCCACCAGCGCGGTGCCGAACATTGCGATCGTGTTGGGTACAGCGAGCGTCAACAGCGTCGGCAGGATCGGCGCGACCAACAGGCTGTTGACCGCGGAAGGCGGCACGGCCGCGGGGCGCACGTCGAGCGGGGCGTCAATCGTCATGCGTCACGTACTTTCAGCCGGAGCCGTATAGATTACGGACAACATATTATGCGGCGGGGCCGGCGCAAGCCACCCGCCCCAACGCAGGGGTCACCACGGCAGGCCGCATAGGTCGATGACGCCGTCGCGCGGCTTGCGGGTGAAATCGAACACGAACGGCGCCATCGCGTCGAAGCGAACCCGTCCTTCTGGCTGCTCGGCATAGACTTCGCCTTCGAAGCGATGCCAGCCGCGCGCCTGATAGAATGCCTCATTGTGCGGCTCGCAGAACAGCATGGCGAATCTGATTGCTTCGTGGTCGCGCATGGTCTGAACCGCCGCGTTGAGGGCAAGCGTGGCATAGCCGTGGCCGCGGCAATCCTCCCGGGTCGAGACGCCGCCGATGCCGCCGATATCGAGCTTGCGCCCGTTCCAGGTGACGGTGCGGAAGTAGATGCCGACATGGCAGGCCAATCCGGCTTTGGCCGATTCTTCCGGTGCGTCGATCAGCACCCGCAGATCGGCATGGGCCCATTTGACGTGACCCCAGGACAGTTTTTCGACCACATCGCGCGGCCAGACTGCTTGCATCAGCGGCTCGACCACAGGCCATGATGCGTCGCCGTTGAGGACGTCGATCTCGATGCTCATTTCCTTACCTCGTCGCGCCAGCACGCATTGCGCTTTGTATCTGTCATACGCCGGATGCGGTGGGGCGTTACCGGAGAAGGCGGCTGTTTTGTCAAATTGCGGTATTTTAGATCGATGGAACCTTCTATAAGGGTTCCCGTTAGATCACGTCTCCCACCAGTTCGGACATCACGCCATGACCTTCACGCTGCCCAATCTGCCCTATGCCCATGACGCCCTTGCGCCCTATATGTCCAAGGAAACGCTCGAATTCCATCACGACAAGCACCATCAGGCTTACGTGACCAACCTGAACAACGCGATCAAGGGGACCGAATACGAAGGCAAATCCCTCGAGGAGATCGTCAAGACTTCGTTCGGCAAGAACGCGGCGGTGTTCAATAATGCCGGCCAGCACTACAACCATCTGCATTTCTGGCCCTGGATGAAGCCGCATGGCGGCGGCAGCAAGCTGCCCAGCCGTCTGGAAAAGAAGATCAACGAGGACCTCGGCGGGTTCGAAAAGTTCAAGACCGATTTCGCCGCCGCCGGTGTCGGCCAGTTCGGCTCCGGCTGGTGCTGGCTCCAGGTCAAGAACGGCAAGCTCGAAATCGCCAAGACCGCGAACGGCGAGAACCCGCTGGTCCACGGCGCCACGCCGATCCTCGGCTGCGACGTCTGGGAGCACTCCTACTACATCGACTACCGCAACCGCCGTCCCGACTACCTGAAGGCGTTCGTCGATCAACTCGTGAACTGGGACTATGTCGACGAGATGTTCGGCAAGGTGTGAGTCTCCGTCATTCCGGAGCGATGCGAAGCATCGAACCATGATGTGCAATTGCACATCTGAGAATCTCGAGATTCCCTGATGCGCAATTGCGCATCTGAGGTTCGCTTCGCGCCTCGGAATGACGTGACAGAAAGAAATCTCAAGGGGCGGCAGTGCAAACTGCCGCCCTTTCGCTTGATACGCGATTTCACGGCCTTGCCGCGACCGCGCGCTTGCGGCACAAGCTGAATGCCTGACGACATTCGCTGACGCGGGAATGCTGCGATGAGCTATTTGCTGGTCTTTTTCGGGGGCGGTCTTGGCGCGACGCTGCGCCATCTCATCAATCTCACCTGCGCGCGCTGTATCGGCATCGGATTTCCCTGGGGCACCTTCATCATCAACATCACGGGCTCGACCGTGATGGGGCTGATCGCGGGCTATCTCGCCTTCAAGGGCGAAGCCTCGCAGCCCTGGCGGCTGTTCCTGATGACCGGCATTCTCGGCGGCTACACGACATTTTCCGCCTTCTCGCTCGACGCCGCGCTGCTCTACGAGCGCGGTGAACTCGGGCTTGCGGCACTCTACGTGTTCGGATCGGTCGCGCTCTCGATCGCGGGCCTGTTCGGCGGCCTTGCGCTGGTGCGCTCGCTCACCTGAACGGCTGGTCAAGCCTCCGTGACGTCGCCGCATGGGCATGCCTGAGAGGCGCATGGGTGGAGCCCAGCTTCCGTTTGCCTCGGTAGGGTGCCGGGACTAAGCAGGGTGGATTCTCATCACCCGCCCGACTCATTGCCTTGTCAGAATCCGTAAAAGGCCCGGCGCCTGCCGATGACGCCGCAGACGCCGAGCAGCCGCCTCGGCGCGCCCGCAAGCCGGTCGGCTGGTCGATGATCATGATCGGCGTGCTGGTCGCGGCCTCCGCCACGCTGGTCTGGCGGCGTGACGGCATCGACGGCGTGCTTGAAATTCTCACCCACGATCTGGCGCTGTTCGGCGGCATCCTGCCGCGCGTGCTGGCCGGCTGCCTGCTCGGCGCGTTCATCACCGAGGTTTTGCCGCACGAGAAAATATCGCGCTCGCTCGGGCCGAATTCCGGCCTGAAGGGATTGCTGATCGGAACCGCGTTCGGCGCCATCCTGCCGGGCGGGCCGTTTACCGCCTATCCGGTGGCGGCAGCTTTGCTCACGGTCGGCGCCGATTTCGGCGCGACCATTGCGATGGTGGTGAGCTGGACGCTGATCGGCTACGGCCGGGCGGTGGCCTGGGAGTTGCCGATCCTCGGCGTCGACTTCACGCTGTGGCGGATCGTGATCTCGCTGCCGATCCCGGTGCTGGCCGGTGCGCTCGGGCGTTTCGTCTTTGTGCGGATGTATCCGAAAAGCGCGGAGCCGCTGTCATGACCGCAGCGCTGATCATCGATCTCACGCTGTGGGGCTCGGTTGCGGCGCTCGCCTTCCTGGTCTGGCGGCGCGGGCGCGTCGTTCTGGTGTCGGCCGCGCGCGAAGGCACCATGGATTTCATCAACATCGTGCCCCGGATCGGGCTCGGCGTGATCGGTTCGGGCTACATCGCGGCCGTCATTCCGCAGGAGGTCATCACCGGCTGGCTCGGCCCGGACAGCGGCTGGCTCGGCGTGTTGGCCGCTGTGGTCGCGGGGGCGGCGACCCCGGGCGGCCCGGTGGTCGGTTTTTCGATCGGAGCGGCGGCCCTGAAGGTCGGGGGCGGCCCGCCGCAAGTGATCGCCTATGTGGTCGCCTGGGCGCTGTTCGCCTTTCAGCGGCTGATTCTGTGGGAAATCCCGTTTATGCCGGCCAAGTTCGTCTGGTTCCGTGCCGCGGTGTCGTTGCCGTTTCCGTTCCTGGCCGCGGCGCTGGCGATGGCGATCGGGAAGCCGTGAAAGAGCTTCAAGTCATTGCAATAAAAGATAATTTTCCAAGATTTGGCTGAAACGCCACTGGGCCATGTTTCGAACTGCTGGGCATCCGAAGTTCTGGTAGAATGTCCTCCATGGAAAAGCAGGACATCCTTGCCAGATTACGCGAGCATCAGGCCGCCCTGAATGCAAAGGGCGTGAGCCATGCCGCCTTGTTCGGGTCGCGCGCACGTGGAGATGACCGCCCGGATAGCGATATCGATATCCTGGTGGAGATCGCGCCTGACGTTCCAATGGACGTCTTCACGTATGTCGGAATTGTTCACAGCATCGAAGACCTGTTTCCTGTCAGGGTCGATGTTTCAAATCGTGTCGCCCTCAAACCCCACGTACGACCGTTCGCCGAGCGCGACGCTGTTTATGCGTTCTGA
The DNA here is from genome assembly GCF_005937885.2 of Bradyrhizobium sp. KBS0727. Taxonomy (NCBI): domain Bacteria; kingdom Pseudomonadati; phylum Pseudomonadota; class Alphaproteobacteria; order Hyphomicrobiales; family Nitrobacteraceae; genus Bradyrhizobium; species Bradyrhizobium sp. KBS0727. Next base: position 1,037,240 of record NZ_CP042176.1, read on the forward strand.
ATCCGCCAAAGGGGCCTTGTACGATATTCGGGACAACATTCTGTTCGCCCGTCAATTTGTAGATGGTCTCACCTCCGAAACCTTCACGGCGTCACGTCTGCATGTCTATGCTGCGACGCGGGCTCTGGAAATCATCTCCGAAGCAAGTCGCCGACTGCCCGACGATCTACGCAATCGTCACCGCCATTTACCCTGGCGGTCCATTCGTGATGTTGGCAACTTTTACCGGCACCAATACGACAACGTCGCGGCTTCCTATGTCTGGGAAACCGTGACCGCGCATCTCCCGCCATTGCTCGCTGCCGTTCTCACCGAAATCGAAGCATTGGAGAGGTAGTGGGGGCGGGGGCTTACCTTGACCCCCTCCAGTTTCTGGACTCCCGTTATGTTATAATATAACATTTCGGCATGGCTCACTCCCACTCTCACGACCACCCCCCCGACCACGGACATCACGGGCACGCGCACGGGCATGCCCATAGCCATGGCCCGGAGACGCCCCATCCGGCGCAACCGGCCCCTTGGTCGATCCTGCGGATGACCGTGTTGTTGCGGCTTGGCGCCGCCGTGGTGGTCAGCGCCGGGCTGTGGGCGATCGTGCTGCTGGCGATGAGGTGAGCATGGCCGCGCAAATCCGGTTCCGCGACGTCACGCTCGGTTACGACCGCCATCCGGCGGTGCATCACCTCGATGGCGAGGTCGCGCAAGGCGCGCTGCTGGCAGTGATCGGCCCCAACGGCGCCGGCAAGTCGACGCTGTTTCGCGGGCTCGCCGGCATCCTCAAACCGCTTTCGGGATCGATCGATCTCGGCGGCCTCGACCTCCGCGACATCGCCTATCTGCCGCAGACCGCCGACATCGACCGAACGTTTCCAATCGCGGTGTTCGATTTCGTCGGCACCGGACTTTGGCGCGCCACCGGATTTTTCGGCGGCATGGGCAAGAAGGCGCGGGACAGCATCGCGCGGGCGCTGGCCGCGGTCGGCCTCAATGGCTTTGAGAACCGCGCGATCGGCACGCTATCCGGCGGGCAGATGCAACGCATGCTGTTCGCTCGCGTGCTGCTGCAGGACGCGCGGCTGATCGTGCTGGATGAACCCTTCAACGCCATCGACGCCAAAACCTCGGCCGACCTGCTGGCGCTGGTCAGGCGCTGGCACGCCGAGGGGCGCACGGTGCTGGCGGCGCTGCACGACATGGAGCTGGTGCGCGCGAATTTTCCGGAAACCCTGCTGCTGGCTCGCGGAGAGGTCGCATGGGGCGCGACCGCGCAGGTGTTGACGGTGGAGAATCTCGCCGAGGCGCGGCGGATGTGCGAGGCGTTCGACGATACGGCCGCGGCCTGCGCCGTGCACGACCTGCCGTCGCGGGCGGCTTGATTTCCATGATCTTCGACGCGCTGATCGCGCCCTTCACCGAATTCGAGTTCATGCGCCGCGCGCTGGCGGCCGTGATCGCGCTGTCGCTCGGCGGCGCGCCGATCGGCGTGTTCCTGATGCTGCGGCGGATGAGCCTGGTCGGCGATGCGATGGCGCATGCGATCCTGCCGGGCGCGGCGATCGGTTTCCTGATTTCGGGGCTCAACCTGTTCGCGATGACATCAGGCGGACTGATCGCCGGTTTTACCGTCGCGATCCTCGCCGGCGTGGTGGCGCGCACCACCGAGATCAAGGAAGACGCTTCGTTGGCGGCGTTCTATCTGGTGTCGCTGGCGCTCGGCGTCACCATCGTTTCCATCAAGGGCACCAATATCGATCTGCTTCATGTCTTGTTCGGCAACATCCTGGCGATGGATAACCAGACGCTGCTGGTGATCGCCTTCAACGCCACCATCACGCTGTTGTTGCTGGCGGTGATCTATCGGCCGCTGGTGATCGAATGCGTCGATCCGGTGTTCCTGCGCACCGTCAGCCGCGCAGGCGCGCCCGCGCATCTGGCGTTCCTGGCGCTGGTCGTGATCAACCTCGTCAACGGCTTTCATGCGCTCGGCACGCTGCTCGGCGTCGGCCTGATGATCCTGCCCGCAGGGATCGCGCGGTTCTGGTCGCGCGACATCACCGGCATGATCTGCATCGCGGTCGCGAGCGCCATGGTCTCCGGCTATGCCGGGCTGGTGCTGTCGTTCCAGACGCGGATTCCCTCTGGGCCTGCGATCATTCTGGTGGCGGCGGCGATCTATGTGTTTTCGGTGCTGTTCGGCAATGTCAGCGGCCTGGTCCGGCAGTTGTTTCCCGGCCGACATCTCGAGGCATGACCGCCATGCGCATGTTCTGGTTTGTCGCTCTCGCCTTGGTGGCCGTCACCGCTCCCGCGCATGCCGCCGACCGGCTCAACGTCGTCGCCAGCTTCTCGATCCTCGGCGATTTCGTCCGCAATGTCGGAGGTGAGCGTGTCAGTGTCACGACACTGGTCGGCCCCGACGGCGATGCGCATGTCTATGTGCCGACACCGGCGGATGCCAAAAGGATTGCCGACGCCAGACTGGTGTTCGTCAACGGCCTTGGCCTCGAAGGCTGGCTGCCGCGGCTGGTGCAGTCCGCCGGCGGCAAGGCGACGATCATCACCGCGACATCAGGCATCGCGCCGCTCAAGCTCGGCTCCGACGCCGATCCGCATGCCTGGCAATCGGTCGTCAACGCCAAAATCTATGTCGCCAATATCCGCGATGCGCTGGCAGCAGTCGATCCCGCCGATGCCGAGGCGTTCAAGTTCAATGCGGAGGCCTATCTGGCGAAGCTCGACGCGCTCGACCGCGAGGTGCGGCAGGCGGTGGCGCAAATTCCGGAAAACCGCCGCAAGGTGATCTCGACTCACCGCGCCTTCGGCTATTTCGCCGCCGCCTACGGCGTCGCGTTCATAGCCCCCTTGGGCGTCTCGACCGAATCCGAGGCCAGCGCCCGCGATATCGCCGGGATTATCACCCAGATTCGGCTTGCGAAAATACCGGCCGTTTTCCTGGAAAATATCAGCGACCCCAGGCTGATCCGCCAAATCGCGGCCGAGACCGGCGCCAGGGTCGGCGGCACCCTCTATTCCGACAGTTTGACCGGCGAAAAGGGCGATTCTCCCACTTACATTGACATGGTCAGGCACAATATAAGGGCCCTGACCAGCGCGCTCGGCCAATAAAGCAGGGGCCTCCCTGCCGTTGCTGGCGTGCTCAAGAGCATGGTCCGGAAAAGTGGATACCGGTTTTCCGATAAGATCATGCTCAAACAAAAGAATGCCCGGAGCTATTATGCCTGAAATTACGTCCCAAAAAATTCCAGTGACCGTGCTGACGGGCTATCTCGGCGCCGGCAAGACCACGCTGCTGAACCGGATCCTGTCAGAAAACCACGGCAAGAAATACGCCGTCATCGTCAACGAATTCGGCGAGATCGGCATCGACAACGACCTGATCATCGGTGCCGACGAAGAAGTGTTCGAGATGAACAATGGCTGCGTCTGCTGCACCGTGCGCGGCGATCTCGTCCGCATTCTCGACGGCCTGATGAAGCGCAAGGGCAAGTTCGACGCCATCATCGTCGAAACCACCGGCTTGGCCGATCCGGCGCCGGTGGCGCAGACCTTCTTCGTCGACGAGGACGTGCAGAAAAATGCGCGGCTCGATGCGGTGGTGACGGTGGCCGACGCCAAATGGCTGAGCGACCGCCTCAAGGACGCGCCCGAAGCCAAGAACCAGATCGCGTTCGCCGACGTCATCGTGCTGAACAAGACCGATCTCGTCTCCAAGGCCGAACTCGCCGAAGTCGAGGCCCGGATCCGCGCCATCAACCCCTATGCAAAACTGCACCGCACCGAGCGCTGCCAGGTCGCGATCGCCGATGTGCTGGAGCGTGGCGCGTTCGATCTCGATCGCATCCTGGAAATCGAACCGGAATTCCTCGACGCCGGCGACGATCACCACCATGACCACGACCATCACCACGGCGATGGCCATGACCATCACCACGATCACAACCATGGCGGCCTGAAGCATTACCACGACGAGGACATGCAATCGCTGTCGCTGCGGTCGGACAAGCCGCTCGATCCGACCAAGTTTATGCCATGGCTGCAGAACCTCGTCGCCAGCGAGGGCCAGAAGATCCTGCGCTCGAAGGGCATCCTCGCCTTCAGCGACGATGACGACCGCTACGTGTTCCAGGGCGTTCACATGATGCTGGAAGGCGATCATCAGCGTAAGTGGAAGGACGGCGAGGCACGCGAGAGCCGCGTCGTCTTCATCGGCCGCGAATTGCCGGAGCAGATGATCCGCGACGGTTTTGAAAGCTGTATCACCACGTGATGAAACAGTTCGATCCGGGCGACAGCCCCTCCATCGCTTCAATCACCGACAAGGTGCGGCCGCTTGCGGTCGGCATGCCGGTCACCGCGATCCATTTCCTCGGCGACACCGCGGTGTTTGTCGGCGCCGAGGAGAACGCCGCGCTGGTCAGCGCGGGCGGCGAGATCTCATCGGTCGCGATTCACAGCGGCGCCATTCTGTGCGCGGCCTCCGACGGCGAACGTGTCGTCACCGGCGGCGATGACGGCAAGGTCGTGGCGCTCGACGCCAGCGGCACGGTGACCGTGCTGGCGACCGATCCGAAGCGGCGCTGGATCGACAATGTCGCACTTCATCCCGATGGCGCGGTGGCGTGGTCATCAGGCAAGACCGCCTTCGTTCGCAGCGGCAAGGGCGAAGAAAAATCCCTCGATGCGCCGACGACGGTGGGTGGTCTCGCGTTTGCGCCCAAGGGGCTGCGGCTGGCGGTCGCCCATTACAACGGCGTGACGCTGTGGTTTCCCAACATGGCGGCGAAGCCGGAATTCTTGGAATGGGCCGGCTCGCATCTCGGCGTCACCTTCAGCCCGGACAACAAGTTCCTGGTTACCATGATGCACGAGCCGGCGATGCATGGTTGGCGGTTGGCCGATAACCGGCACATGCGCATGTCGGGCTATCCCGGCCGCGTCCGCTCGATGTCGTGGAGCGCCGGCGGCAAGGGACTGGCGACGTCAGGCGCCGATACCGTGATCGTCTGGCCGTTCACCAGCAAGGACGGCCCGATGGGCAAGGAGCCGGCTATGCTGGCGCCGTTGCAGGCGCGGGTCTCCATGGTGGCCTGCCATCCGAAGCAGGACGTCATGGGGGTCGGCTACAGCGACGGCACGGTGCTGATGGTGCGGCTCGAGGACGGTGCGGAGATCCTGGTGCGCCGCAATGGCGGCGAGGCCGTCTCGGCGCTGGCCTGGGGCGCCAAGGGCACCCAGCTCGCTTTCGCGACCGAAGATGGCGATGCGGGGATGGTTGAGCTGTGACATGATCGTCATCTCCTCAACCTAGAGCCGTTTCCGTTCCGATTGATTCGGAACGGGGCTCTAGATTTTTGATTTGACGCGTTTTCTTGACGCGAACCGGTTTCCACTTCGCTGGAAAACGCTCTAGAAGGCCAACATGCGTTTTCTCGAGACCTTCCAGAGCGCCGATTTTCTCGACACGCTGGTCAGCCTGAGCGCGGCGTTCGTGCTCGGCACGCTGATCGGCGCCGAGCGGCAATACCGGTTGCGGACCGCGGGCCTGCGCACCAACGTGCTGGTCGCGGTCGGGGCGGCGGCGTTCGTCGATCTGGCGATGCATCTGGCCGCCGCTGACGGCGCGGTGCGGGTGATCGCCTATGTGGTCTCCGGCATCGGTTTTCTCGGTGCCGGCGTCATCATGAAGGAGGGGACGAATGTGCGCGGCCTCAATACGGCTGCGACACTATGGGCCTCCGCCGCGGTCGGAAGCTGTGCCGGGGCCGACATGCTGGCGCAGGCCGCCGCGCTGACGGTGTTTGTGCTTGCCGGCAATACCTTGCTGCGGCCGCTGGTGAATGCCATCAACCGCTCGCCGATCGACGAGCAGGCGTCGGAAGCGACCTATTTCGTCAAGCTGCTGGTCGATGCCGACGCGTCGGCCGGACTGCGCGATCAGGTGGTGGAGCGGCTTGAAGCGGCACAATATCCGGTGGCCGAGATCGAAGCCTTCCCGCGCGGCGATTTGCAGGAGATTGTCGCGACCCTCGTCAGCACCGCGGTCCAGGCCAAAGAGCTCGATCTGGTGACCGCCGACCTGCAGCGGAAACCCGGCGTGCGCCATGCCACGTGGGAATCCAGCACTAAAGACTAGGGTTAAGACCCAATTAACCATGTTGAGATTCAACGGGTTGGTCAACCGAATCGGGGGCCAACAGATGCGGGCGAACTTGTTTTGGTTTAGCGACGGGCAATGGGCGAGGATTGAGCCGTTTATTCCAAGCAATCGCCGTGGCGTGAAGCCGACGAACAATCGGCGCATTTTGAGCGGGATCATGCATGTGCTCAAGAGCGGATGTCGATGGGTCGATTGTCCGCCGGAATATGGCCGGCCAAAACGGTCTACAATCGCTTCAACCGCTGGAGTGCGCAGGGAATTTGGCAGAGCATCTTCGAGGCGGTGGCCGAACCTGCTGAGCCGCCGGAACGAATGGCCCTCGACAGCACGCATATCAAAGCGCATCGCTGCGCTGGCGGCGGAAAAGGGGGGCGTCGGAACAGGCGATTGGCATCACCAAGGGCGGGCGCAACAGCGAGATTCACGGCCTTGTCGATAAGCTGTGCCGCCCGTGGGTCTTGATCCTCACGCCTGGCAACACCGCCGACTGCACAGTCGGGCCGGCATGCGTCAGTCTGCTCGACGGCATCGCGGAGTTGCTCGGTGACAAGGCTTATGACAGCAACTCGTTCCGCAAGTCTCTGCGCAAGGACGGCATCAAACCGGTGATCCCAGGCCGGTCAAATCGGAAGAAACGCATACGTCACGACAAGCAAGCCTATAAGGATCGCAACGTCATCGAGCGCTGCTACTGCAGGCTCAAGGACTTCAGGCGCATCGCAACGCGCTACGACAAACTCGCTCGGAACTACTTCTCAGCCCTGTGCCTCGTTGCCGCCGTGGCATTCTGGCTTTAGTCGTGCGCGGTTTCCGCTTTTGGGATAACATGGCGAGCGTGTCGGCACCCGGATGACGACGGGAAACCATGAAGGGGAGGTTGGAATGAGCTCGCAGCGACGGGGAGTGTCGGGAACCGCCGCGCAACGAACCATTGCCGTCTTGGGCTCGGCGGTTTTCTTCGTGGTCGCCCCATGTACGCTGGCGGGGCTCGTTCCATGGTCGATCACGGGTTGGCAACTCCGGCCGCCGTTCCTTGGTCTGGAGCTGACGCGCGGCATCGGCGCGTTAATGATTCTCGCAGGCGTGCCTGGGCTCGTTGACGCATTTGCGCGTTTCGCGCTGCAGGGTCTCGGCACCCCCGCGCCCATCGCGCCGACCCGGAATCTCGTGGTGACCGGTCTCTACCGTTATGTGCGTAATCCAATATACGTCGCGGTCGTTGCCATCATCCTGGGTCAAGCGGTGCTGATGGGCGATTGGCGCCTCATCGTCTACGGCGCGCTGCTCTGGCTCGCCTTCCACGTCTTCGTCGTGGCGTACGAAGAACCCACGCTCGAGCGGACGTTTGGGAGAGAGTACGAGGCGTTCCGTGCCGCCGTCCCGCGCTGGATACCGCGGATGACCCCATGGCGGTCGGAATGATCGGTGGCCCGCGGTTGTGCGAGCCGCTGCTCGCGACCGGTCTCGGACGCTTCACCGGCGGCGCTCGCGAGCAGGCACGAAGCAAGCCTAAAGGATCGCAACGTCATCGAGCGCTGCTACTGCAGGCTCAAGGACTTCAGGCGCATCGCAACGCGCTACGACAAACTCGCTCGGAACTACTTCTCGGCCCTGTGCCTCGTTGCCGCCGTGGCATTCTGGCTTTAATCAATTGAGTCTGGACCCTAGATTTCCTGCACCGGAACTATTTGTTCCCCCGGCCGTTGATCTCGTGAACGATTTCGCGAGGCGAACGACATGTCGGCCGACGACAGCAAGCGCGAGTACCGGGAAAGGCTGATGTTCGCGTCAGCGCTGTTTGCGGCGGGGCTCACGATCTCGGCGCTTGCGCTGCACCAGCTCCGGGCCAACGACCGGGATCACCTGGCGCAGGCGACGCCGCCGCTGCAATCCACGCCGGGCGCGGAGAGCAAGCCGTCAGCGCCATCCGGGCCGGTGACGACCGGCACCCGGCCGTCTGCTATTCCGCCGGAACCAGCCCGCCCTGACGCAGAAGCACAGAAGGCCGGCGCCCGGCCGGTGCTTCCACCGGCGCCGGCAGAAAAGACCGCGCCGCCGATCAGGGAAAAATAACAAAAACCGGCTCCGGACTTTTCCGATGCGCGCGGGGTTTGAGCTGTGCAAGTTTTGTGGGCACGTCGCCAGGGATTTTCCGCATGGATTTTCCACCTGCGCCGCCTCGCCGCGTTGGCCGGCTTGTAGCAATTGGTCCAAGGGCCTGAGCCTTGTGTTGATCCCCAATCAGCGGTTAGGCTTGTCGGTAATAACAGCCGGCCAACAGCCGGGAGGTCAGGGGAGCTGCGTATGCGCGAGCTAACGCCGGAAACGATCACGGACGCCGTTCTGGACCAGATGGCGACAACGCCGGATCCGCGCCTGAAGGCGATCATGGCGTCGGCTGTCAAGCACCTGCATGCCTTTGCCCGCGACGTTAATCTGACCCCGGGCGAATGGATCAAGGGCATCGAATTCATGACCCTGGCCGGCAAGATGTGTTCGCCGGAACGCCAGGAATTCATCCTGCTTTCCGATACGCTCGGCCTGTCGGCGCTGGTCAACGGCCTGCATGACAAGACCGCCATCGAGGAAGGCACCCATACCAGCCTGCTCGGCCCGTTCTATCGCGAGGCCACGCCGACGTTGAAGGCCGGCAGCTCGATCGCCCAAAATCCGAAACCGGGCAGCGAATGCGTGCTCTATGGCCGGGTGACCGATGCCGGCGGCAAGCCGGTCGCCAACGCCACGGTCTCGATCTGGCAAACCGGCGCCGACGGTCTCTACGACATTCAGTCGAGCGCGACCTCGGTCGATTATCGCGGCGTGTTCACGTCAGATGCGGAGGGCATCTACGTGCTGCGCACCGTCAAGCCGCTCGGATATTCGATACCGATGGACGGACCGGTCGGCGCGATGGTCAAGGCGCAGGCGCGGCATGGCATGCGGCCGGCGCATATTCATTTCCTGGTCGGCGCACCGGGCTATCGCGAACTGGTCACGGCGCTGTATCTGCGCGACGATCCGCATCTGGCCGACGACGTCGTGTTCGGCTCGTCGGGTGATCTCGCGGTCGACGTCGTGCCCGGCGATCCGGACTGCCCGATCAAGGGCATGCCCAGCATCCGCTTCGACATGCGGCTGTCGCGCGAAAGCGAGGCCGACAAGACCGGCGGGCGCGTCGGCGCCGACCCGGCGGCGATCATGAAACAGTCGAAACTCGCGCACGCGGGAGCCGGCGACTAATCTCGATCCGATACCATCCGATCCACAACGCCGGGCGAAGATCCGGCGCCGTGAAAACAGTCAATTGGGCATAAGGGGAGATCAATGAAACGCAGAACGTTTCTCGGCGGAGCAGTAGCTGTCGCGGCGCTTGGCAAGGGTTCGATCGCCTCGGCGCAGCAGCCGCCGATCAAGATCGGCATGTCGATGGCCCAGACCGGTGGTTTGGCGGGCGGCGGCAAGGCCGCTCAACTCGGCATCGAGATCTGGCGCGACGACATCAACGCCAAGGGCGGATTGCTCGGTCGCAAGGTCGAACTCATCGTCTATGACGACAAGTCGAGCGCGTCGGAAACGCCTGCGATCTACGCCAAGCTGGTCGACGTCGACAAGGTCGATCTGCTGTTTGCACCCTACGCGACGGTGCCGACCGCACCGATCATGCCGTTCGTCAAGCAGCGCGGCCTGCTGCTGATGGGGAATTTTTCGTTCCAGGTGAACAGTAAGGTCGGCCACGACATGTGGTTCAACAATGCGCCGTGGGGGCCGGCCGATAGCTGGGCGTCCTCGTTCCTCGATATCGGCCAGAAGGCCGGCGGCAAGACCATGGCGTTGCTCTCGGCGGACCAGGAATTCGCCCAGAATCTCGCGCTCACTGCGCGCGACGTCGCCAAGCAGCGCAACATTCCCGTCGTCTTCGACCAGAACTATCCGCCGAACACGGTGGAATTCTCCTCCATCATCCGCGCGCTCAAGGCTGCCAAGCCCGACATTGTCTATGTCGCGTCCTATCCGCCGGATTCGGCCGGCATCCTGCGCGCCGTGAATGAGATCGGGATCGGCGACGACGTCAAGATTTTCGGCGGCGGCATGGTCGGCCTGCAATTCGCGGCCGTGATGGCCAACCTCGGATCGCTGCTCAACGGCGTCGTCAACTACAATACCTGGCTGCCCGAACAGAGCATGTATTTCGACGGCACCAAGACCTTCTTCGAGACCTACACCAAGCGCGCGGTGGAGGCCAAGGTCGATCCGCTCGGCTACTATCTGGCGCCGTTCGGCTATGCGCAGGGCCAGATGATCGAGGCGGCGGTCAACGCCACCAAGTCGCTCGACCAGAAGGCGCTGGCGAAATACCTGCGGGAGAACGAGCATAAGACCATCGTCGGGCCGATCGCGTTTTCGGCGGATGGCGAGCGCAAGGAAACCGCAACCCTGCAGGCGCAGTTCCGGGGCGTCGTCGACAAGGACGTCGAACAGTTCCGAAAGTCCGGCAAGCAGGTGATCCTGTTCCCCGATAAACTGAAAACCGGAACGCTCGTCAGTCCCTTCGAGGCTGCTCGCAAATAGGTTCGCGGCTTTTCTGGCTCGGGAAAGGCCCATAGCGTTTTCGAGCGTAGCGAAGAAAACGCGTTAAACGAAAGGCTGGAGCCCGGTTCCGACGCCATCAGAACCGACAGGGCTCCAAGGGGGATATCCAACGTGTTTTCAATGGACCTGCTGCTCGGTGCGGTGGTGCTGGGGGTACTGCTCGGCTGCTTCTATGCAGCCGTCAGCGTCGGGCTGTCGGTTTCGTTCGGGCTGCTCGACGTGCCCCATGTCGCGCATCCGGCGTTTCTGGTGCTGGCGTCCTATGGGGTATTCCTGCTCAACGACCGCTATGACATCGATCCTCTGCTGGCAGGACTTCTGATCACGCCGCTGTTCTTCGTGTTCGGCCTGGTCGCCTATCGGATTTACTACGAAATCTTCGAGAGGCGCGGCAGCGATGCCGCCGTCCGCGGCATCGCGTTCTTCTTCGGCATCGCCTTCATCATCGAGGTGCTGATCATCCTGCAGTTCGGCGTCGACCAGCAGTCGGTCTCGGCGAGCTATATCGGCAAGGCCTGGCGGTTCGGTGAGTTCCGGATCCCGATCCGGCAACTGGTCGCGTTTGCTGTCGCGCTGGGGCTGACGGTCCTGCTGGCGGTGTATCTGTCGAAAACCTTCATGGGCCGGGCGATCCGCGCCGTGGCGCAGGACGAGGAGGCGCTGCGGCTGATGGGCGCCAACCCGGTCCGGATCAAGCAATTCGCCTTCGGCATTGCCACGGCCGTGCTCGGCATGGCGGGCGCACTCCTGATCATCGTGGCGCCGGTCGAGCCGACGCTGGACCGCGCCTATATCGGGCGCACGTTCTGCGTGGTCGTGATGGCTGGGCTCGGCAGCATGACCGGCACGCTGGTTGCCGCCATCATCCTCGGCGTTGCCGAAACCATCGTGCTCACGCTGTTCGGGGCCTCCTGGGCGCCGGCGATCTCGTTCGCGATGCTGCTCGCGGTGCTCGCCATTCGGCCGCAAGGTTTGCTCGGCAGATGACCACACGACGCAACAGCATCGCCTTCTGGGCCGGCATCGCGGTCTTTCTCGTCGCCGTCATGGCGATGACGCAGATCGTCCGCAACGAATATCCGTTCTTTGCCGGCTATGTGATCCTGCAGTTTATCGTGCTCTCGGTCGCCTGGAGCATCCTCGGCGGCTATGCCGGTTACGTCAATTTCGGCACCAACGCCTTCTTCGGCGTCGGGGTCTACACCGCGGTGGCGTTGTTCAAGGTGTCCGGCGCGCCGCTCGTGGTGCAGATCGCCGCGGCCGCGGTCGTCGGCATGCTGCTCGGGCTTGCGGTCGGCCTGCTGACCTTGCGCATGCGGGGCATCTTCTTTTCGATCGCGACGATTGCGCTGGCGATCATCATCGAGACCACGGTCATGAACTGGCGGTTCGTCGGCGGCGCTGCCGGCATCCAGTTACAGCGGCCGCCGGTGATGGCGCCGTTCGACAGTTACGTGAAGATGCTGTTCTTCGTGCAGGGCGTGCTGGTGGTGATTGCGGTGGCGATCGCGCGCTATATCCAGAATTCCCGGATCGGCCGCGGCCTGCAGGCGCTGCGGGACGACGAACTCGCGGCGGAATGCACCGGTGTGCCGACGCTTAAACTCAAATTGGTCGCCTGCATGATCTCGGGCGCGCTGATCTCCGCGGCCGGCGCGCCGGCGGCGATGTATCTGCAATATGCCGACCCGTCGTCGGCCTTCAATCTCAGTTATTCGGTCTCGGTGCTGGCGATGGCGCTGATCGGCGGCACCGCGCACTGGATCGGCCCGGTGCTCGGGGCGATCCTGCTCGGCACCACGCAGCAGCTTCTGGCCGTCACCATCTCGTCCGAAGTCAACGTGCTGGTGCTCGGCATCATGCTGGTCGTGTTCGTGGTGGCGGCGCCCAAGGGCATTATCGGGCTGCTGCGGCCGCGCTACCGGTTGCGCGCGGGGGGCAGGACATGACGCAAGGTATCCCGTCAGTCGACGCGCCTCTGCTGCGGATCGGCAGCCTGACCAAGACCTTCGGCGGCTTCACCGCGCTCGACAATATCAGCGTCGATATCAGGAAAGGTGAGCGCTTCGGCCTGATCGGACCGAACGGTTCCGGCAAGACCACGCTGATCAACTGCATTTCCGGCGCGTTGCGTCAAAATGCCGGCAGCGTGATGTTCTGCGGCGAGGACATCACCCAATTGCCGCCGCACCTGCGCGCGCGCCGTGGCATCGCACGCTCTTTCCAGATTCCGCGGCCGTTCAAGAGCATGACGGTGCTGGAAAACCTCATGGTCGGCCTCGACTTCGCGTCAGCGCCCGGCGCTGCCGCCGCGGCCTTGCCGGAGGAAGAAGTCGCGATGTCGATCCTCGCGCGGATGGGGCTGGCGGCCAAGGCCGGCGCGCCGACCGATACGCTGAGCCAGGTCGAATTGCGCAAGATGGAGCTTGCGCGCGCCATGGCGATGCGCCCGAAGCTTTTGATTTCCGACGAAGCCATGGCCGGGCTGTCCCATTCCGAAGTCGACGAGGTGCTGGACCTCCTGATCAGCCTCGGCGACGAGGACATCACCATCATCATGATCGAGCACATCATGCAGGCGGTGATGCGCTTTTCGAAGCGGATGATGTGCCTCGATGCCGGCAAGATCATCGCCCTCGGCGCGCCGGACGAGGTGATGGCGAACCAGCGGGTGCAGGAGGCCTATCTTGGCACTTAGCCTCGCCATCGACGGCCTCCACGCCGGCTACGGCGCCGTCAAGGCGCTGCGCGGCGTCACGCTCGACGTCGAGGCCGGCGAGACCGTCGCGCTGCTCGGCACCAACGGCAACGGCAAGAGCACGTTGATGAAGTGCATCATGGGCCTGATCCGGCCGGAGCGCGGCGGCATATCGCTGACCATCGACGGCGTGGCGCATGACCTGACCAAACTCTCGACCGAACAGATCGTCGATCTCGGCGTGGCGCTGGTGCCGGAGGGGCGACGGCTGTTTCCCAAGCTGACGGTCACGGAAAACCTGATGCTCGGGGCCTTCCGCAAGGTCGCCCGCGGCACCATCGACCGGAACATCGCGCTGGCTTTCGAAACTTTTCCGGTATTGAAGGAGCGCGCCAACCAGCTTGCCGGCACCATGTCCGGCGGGCAGCAGCAGATGCTGGCGATCGCACGCGCGCTGATGTCGTCGCCGCGGCTCTTGCTGATCGACGAGCCGTCGGTCGGGCTGTCGCCGCTTCTGGTGTCGCAGACCATCGCCAAGATCGGCGAGCTCAAGGCGCGAGTCGGCCTGACGGTGCTGATGGCGGAGCAGAATTTCAATCAGGCCATCCGGATTGCCGACCGCGGCTACATCATCGTCCATGGCGAGATCGCGGTCGCGGCCCGGTCGGTCGACGAGTTGAAGGCCAACGACATCGTCAAGCGGCTCTATCTCGGCGGCGTCGCCTGACTGGTATGACCGCAGGATGAATTTGCTGGCGATGATTTGATCGTCTGCCGGTTTTACAGTCTCGCCTGCCGCTATCGGGTGCGCCATAATCCCTCCATCGCGCGAGTGCGCAGGCGACAAACGAGGGCAGCAATGAAGATCGACGACGTCAGGCGAACCGCTTATTCGATGCCGCTGACCAACCCGGCGTTTCCGCCGGCGCCCTATCGCTTCTTCAACCGCGAATATTTCATCATCACCTATCGCACCGATCCGGAGGCGCTGGCCGCCGTGGTGCCGGAGCCGCTCGAAATCGCCGAGCCGCTGGTCAAATACGAGTTCATCCGCATGCCTGATTCAACCGGCTTCGGCGACTACACCGAAACCGGGCAGGTGATCCCGGTGCGCTACAAGGGCGAGGACGGTGGCTACGTTCATTCGATGTACCTGGACGACGAAGCACCGATTGCCGGCGGCCGCGAGCTCTGGGGCTTTCCGAAGAAACTGGCGTCGCCTAAGATCGCGGTCGAGAGCGACGTGCTGGTCGGCACGCTGCATTACGGCTCGGTGCTCTGCGCCTCCGCCACCATGGGCTACAAGCACCGCGAGATCGACCACGACGCGGTGCTGAAGTCGATGAAGGCGCCGAACTTCATGCTGAAGATCATTCCGCATGTCGACGGCAGCCCGCGGATATGCGAACTGGTGCGCTATTATCTCGAGGACATCGCGCTGAAGGAGGCGTGGACCGGGCCGGGCGCGCTCGGCCTGTTTCCGCACGCGCTGGCCGACGTCGCGCGGCTGCCGGTGCGCGAAGTGGTTTCAGCCACGCATTTCAAGGCGGACCTGACGCTCGGGTTGGGGACGGTGGATTTCGATTATCTGGCGAAGTGACAGCAGTCATTCCGGGGCGATGCGAAGCATCGAACCCGGAATCTCGAGATTCCCCGGGGTGCAATTGCACCCCTGAGGTCTGGTCCTGCGGACCATCCCGGAATGACAACCAACCCCCTCAGTGCGCGCCCTTCAGCGTGCAGGAGGTGGAGCAGGTCGTGGTCACGCCGCGCTCGCAGGCGATGCAGACCGCGACGCACTGCTTCATGTCCTTGGGATTGTAGGCGCTGTAAAGCTGCCTGGTGCAGCTTTCGATCGAGCCGGTGACGTCGTTGTCGGGGGTGCAGGCCGCCAATGCGGCTGCGCACAGCACGATTGCGATGATGGCGCGCATGTTGCTCGCTCCGCTGAGGGAGCCGTCGCTCAAATGGAGCTGCGGCGACGGGCCTTGGCCCCCGCAAGAAATTCACCCCTCAGGATGGCGCGAACAGATTAAGCGACCGTTACGGCAGAATGCGCGGCGGGATCGGTAGTTCCACGCGGCCGATTGGCAGTCCCGGATGTGCGGCGCACACCCGGGATGATCTTCGGGTTCCCTAACGCACCAGCACGTTGCGGAACTGCCAGGGATCGGATGTATCGATGTCTTCCGGGAACAGGCCGGGCCGGTCCGATAGCGGCGTCCAGTCGGTGTAGTAGCCCTTCACCGGGCCGAGATACGGCATCTGGATTTCCAGCAGACGATCGAAATCCATCTCGTCGGCTTCGACGATGCCTTCGTTCGGGTTTTCCAGTGCCCACACCATGCCGCCGAGCACGGCGGAGGTCACCTGCAGGCCGGTGGCGTTCTGATAGGGTGCGAGTTTGCGGGTCTCTTCGATGGAGAGCTGCGAGCCGTACCAGTAGGCATTGTTGTCATGGCCGAACAGCAGCACGCCGAGTTCGTCGATACCGTCGACGATTTCGTCCTCATCGAGGATGTGGTGCTTTTCCTGCATCTTCGCTGCGCGGCCGAACATTTCATGCAGCGACAGCACGGCATCGTCAGCCGGATGATAGGCATAGTGGCAAGTCGGCCGATAGATCGTCGTGCCCGATGCGTCACGCACCGTGAAGTAATCGGAGATCGAGATCGACTCGTTGTGGGTGACGAGGAAGCCATACTGCGCGCCGCGGGTCGGGCACCAGGTGCGCACGCGCGTGTTGGCGCCGGGCTGCATTAGATAGATGGCTGCGCCGCAGCCAGCCTCGTGGGTATGCGCATTCTCGGGCATCCATTTTTCATGGGTGCCCCAACCGAGTTCGGACGGCTGCACGCCTTCCGACAGGAAACCTTCCACCGACCAGGTGTTGACGAATACGTCCGGCTCTTTCGGCGACTTGGAGCGCTGGGTGTCGCGTTCGGCGATGTGGATGCCCTTGATGCCAGCCTGCCGCATCAAGTCCGCCCATTCGGCTTTGGTCTTCGGCTTGGGGGCATTGAGCTTCAGATCAGCGGCGACATTGAGTAGCGCCTGCTTGACGAAAAAGGAGACCATGCCGGGATTGGCGCCACAGCAGGAGACGGCCGTCGTCGAGCCCGCGGGGCGCGCCTTCTTGGCGGCCAGCGTCACTTCGCGAAGGGCGTAGTTGGAGCGCGCTTCCGGGCCCTTCGAAGCATCGAAATAGAAGCCGAGCCAGGGCTCGTTGACGGTGTCGATATAAAGAACGCCAAGTTCGTTGCAGAGCTCCATGATGTCGGTAGAACCGGTATCGACCGAGAGATTGACGCAAAAACCCTGGCCGCCGCCTTCAGTGAGCAACGGGGTAAGCAAGTCGCGATAATTGTCCTTGGTCAGGCCCTGCTGGATGAATCTGACATTGTGCCTCTCGCAATGTGCCTTGCGGCCCTCGTCCTTGGGATCGATCACGGTGATGCGCGACTTGTCGTAATCGAGATGCCGCTCGATCATCGGCAATGTGCCTTTGCCGATGGAGCCGAAGCCGATCATGACAATGGGGCCGGTAATTTTCGCGTAGATCTGCGATGTGGGGGAAGGGGACATTGGCATTGGACTCCGGGAGAGAAGGCGAGCGCGCAAAAAGGCGCGTTCAGGGAAGGCAAGGTTGCAGTGGCTGGGGTGATCGTTGCCGATCGGTGTCAGGCGGTCAATTGGGTCCGCGAACGTCCAGGACGGTGAGCGATCGCTGTTCGCCCGACGGCGTTTCGAAGCTGATGGCCTGTCCGGCCGACAGCCCGATCAGCGCGGCGCCGATCGGGGTCAGAACCGAGACGCGGCCGGCGTCGATGTCAGCCGCGTTCGGATAGACCAGCGTGACCTGCTTCTGCAAGCCCGTCGCGTCGTCGCGGAAGGTCACTTCGGATTCCATCCCGACGATTCCCGGGAGCGGCGCCGTATCGGGAACGACCGTCGCGCGTTCGATTTCCCGGGCGAGGAATTCGGCCGTGGCCGAAAAGGTCTCGGCGGAAGCGTCGGCGAGATGGCCGAGCCGTTCGCGCTCCGCCTGTCGGATCTTGATGGGAGGAAGCTGTGTGCGAGGCAAATGGGGCATGGTTTTTCACGGTTATTCGGACGCGTCATGCCGACGGCATGAAGCGATCAATACTGGACAGGTGTGACGTTGCGGTGAGTTTAAATCGCAGGCAATCGAAAACCCGGACGGGGCAAAGCTCTCCGTCCGGGCTACCTTCCTGCGAGAAGGTGACCGGCGCGCAGCAACAATCGTTTGCTATGCAGGCTCATCATGATGTCCTGAACCTAGGTGCGTTGCCGGCAAAGTCAACCGGCGAGGCGATGTGGTATTCGGTCGCGTAACCAGCCGACCGGCGGATTTCAGGCGCGGCGCTTGGCCGTGACTTCGATTTCAACTTTCATCTCCGGCTTCAGGAGAGCTGCGACGACCAGCAGCGTCGCGGCCGGCCGGATGTCGCCGAGGACCTCGCCGCAGACGGCGAAGTGGGCGTCCGCATCCGCAGCATCGGTGAGGTAGTAGGTGGCGCGGACGATGTCGGCCATCGCGAAGCCGCCCTCTTTCAGCGCGGCCTCGATGGTCTTGAAGCAGTTGCGTGACTGGCTGGTGACATCCGCCGGCATGGTCATGGTCGCATAGTCGTAGCCGGTGGTGCCGGCGACAAAGGCGAAATCGCCGTCGATCACGGCGCGGCTGTAGCCGGCGGTCTTTTCAAACGGCGAGCCAGTGGAAATCAGACGTCGGGGCATCGGGACCTCGATCCGGGGAATGATCCGAAAAAGCGGGTTTCGCGCGGTTTAGGGGCTTTTCCCCTGATCGCGCAACCCCGCTTCAGGCCGCGTGCGGCACCGGCAGCAGCGCCTTGCGGGCGCGAGCTGACCGGGCTTTAAGCGCCGGCTTGCCGGTCGCGGTGATCATGCCCCAGGCGCCGTCGAGCGCGCCCTCGCGCAGTTCAAGGCCGAGCAGCCGGTCGCGCTCGAACGGGCCGGGCAGCAAAAGCTCTCCGGTCTTCGCGCCCGAGAAGCCGAAGCGGGCGTAGTAGGGTGCATCACCGAGCAGAATGACCGCGCGATGGCCACGCGCCTTCGCCGCCGCGAGCGCGTGGTCCATCAGCGCAGCCCCAGCACCGAACTTGCGGGAGGATGCCTCTACCGCGAGCGGGCCGAGCATGAGCGCCGGCTTGCCGCCGACGCTGACGTGCCACAACCGCACGGTGCCCACCAGGCGGCCTCGCACCAACGCCGATAAGGCAAGGCCTTCGGCGGGCGCACGTCCGTCACGCAGGCGCTGGCAGGTGCGGTTAAGGCGATTCTCGCCAAAGCAGGCATCCAGCAGCGCTTCACGCGCAACGACGTCCGATGCCCGTTCCGCACGGATCGCGAACGGAGCGGCATCGGAGGTGAGGGCGATGGTGGTCTTCCGCAAAGCAGTCATGGCACGTCAGTCCCCACTCCCACGGCCGGTCCGGCCGCGGAGCGTTGTCGAAAATTCGCAAACGAAGGGAGTGGGAGCCGGCGCACCGGCTCCCGTTATTCGAACCTCACGAAGAGGCTGTTCAGATGTGGTAGGTCCGCAGCGGCGGGATGCCGTTGAACGCCACCGACGAGTAGGTCGAGGTATAGGCCCCGGTGCCTTCGATCAGCAGCTTGTCGCCGATCTCGAGCGTCACCGGGAGCGGATACGGCATCTTCTCGTACAGCACGTCGGCGCTATCGCAGGTCGGGCCTGCGAGCACGCACGGCGTCATCTCCGCGCCGTCATGCGGCGTGCGGATGGCGTAACGGATCGACTCGTCCATCGTCTCGGCGAGGCCGCCGAACTTGCCGATGTCGAGATACACCCAGCGCACCTCGTCCTCGTCGCTCTTCCTGGAGATCAGGACGACTTCGGTCTCGATGATGCCGGCATTGCCGACCATGCCGCGTCCCGGTTCGATGATGGTTTCCGGGATCTGGTTGCCGAAATGCTTGCGCAGCGCACGGAAGATCGACCGGCCGTATTGCACGACCGGAGGAACGTCCTTGAGGTACTTGGTCGGGAATCCGCCGCCCATGTTGACCATGGACAGGTTGATTCCGCGCTCCGCGCAGTCACGGAACACCGTCGAGGCCATCGACAGCGCACGGTCCCACGCCTTCACCTTGCGCTGCTGCGAGCCGACGTGGAACGAGATCCCGCACGGCTCCAGGCCCAGGCGCTTGGCGAGGTCGAGCACCTCGACCGCCATCTCCGGATCGCAACCGAACTTGCGCGACAGCGGCCATTCGGCGCCTGCGCAATCATAGAGAATGCGGCAGAACACCTTGGCGCCGGGGGCGGCACGGGCGATCTTTTCGACTTCGGCGGCGCAGTCGACCGCGAACAGGCGAATGCCGAGCGCGAAGGCGCGCGCGATGTCGCGCTCCTTCTTGATCGTATTGCCATAGGAGATGCGGTCCGGCGTCGCACCTGCGGCCAGCGCCATTTCGATTTCGGCAACCGTCGCGGTGTCGAAGCACGAGCCCATCGAGGCCAGGAGCGACAGCACTTCCGGCGACGGATTTGCCTTCACCGCGTAGAACACGCGGCTGTCCGGCAAGGCCTTCGAGAAGGTCTGGTAGTTGTCGCGCACGACTTCGAGGTCGACCACGAGGCACGGCTCGGTGTCCTGGCCCTCGCTGCGGCGGTTGCGCAGGAATTCCTGAATACGTTCGGTCATAGCACTCTCCCAAACGGCCCAGCGACGGGGATCCGTTCAAAAAATTGATGTCGGATATGAGTGCCCGGCCCAATTGCGCGATGGAGGCGCAACGAAGCCAAAAGACTCAGATCAGACTGTGCTGCCGTGGATTGGTTGGGAATTTTCCCGCCCGCACACCTGGCAATGAAGGACAAGCCTTTTCAGTAGCCCGCGCCGGCGTTGGAATGCCGGTAGAGACCAAAAAAGCCCGATCCGTCGTTGCTTTAAGTCGCGTCCCCCGTTGAGAGCGGGGTGCGCCGGTTCGCCTCCGGCTGCCAGTCACGGTTGCAAAGGATGCAGAGACCTTCAACGGCATCTCTTGAGAGAGATGCTGGCCACTCGAGCTCGACTAACTCAAGCTTGAATGACCCTCGGTTCTTCATCCCTTGGCGGCTGTCCGGCCTCTTGTCCGGATACCTACCGACTGACACACGACCACAGGCACGTGCGAAATTGGGCAAAAGTGCAAATAAGGGTTTTGAGTCCGCTTCGCAACATTTTTTTTAGGTTGATGACAGATTTACCTAACACCTGCTTACAGCAGCGGGCTCGCGAGCTGTCAGCGACGCCGAACATGAATGGATGTTAAGATTTTGTCGGCAAGCGCGCTTGCGTTCGTGCCTGTGCCGCAGCGGTTTCTCGGATTCGCAAATCAGGCGCGCCTGGCCCGCTTGAAAAACGGCTCGATGCGCTGGGCCGCGCGGATGAAGGCCACCATGATCAGCACGCCGAGCGCAAACAGCACGGCCTGCAGGATGTGCGCGCCGGTGTCGTCGAGCCCGAACAGAATCGCGAGCGCCCAGCCGCCGGCAAACGCCGCGCCGAACACCTCCGCGCCGATCAGGATCGCCGCCGAGATCACGGTGACGACGCTCGGCCAGACGATCTCGCGGGTGGGCTTGGAGGCGGGCAGTTGGCTCATCGATCAGGTCCTGTTTGAGGGCCGCAATCTCTCCGAAAAGCCTCCCGCTATCAAGCGTAAAAGGCCCAAAAATGCCGCATCGCGTGATATAGATTGCCGCAGATTTCAGGCGTTTCGGGTCAAGGAAACGCGTCAAAACCAAGGCGGAAGCCTGAACGGGCTTCACGGCCGAAATGGGAATTGTGATGTCAGAACCCCTGCAGAATACGGGCAATCCGGAAGCCAACCCGCTGCTGCGGCCGTGGCAGACGCCGTTCGAGACCCCGCCCTTTGCCGAGATCGCGCCCGAGCACTTCCTGCCGGCCTTCGAGCGGGCCTTTGCCGACCATTCGGCCGAGGTCGCGGCGATCAGCCACGACCCTTCGGCGCCCGACTTCGCCAACACCGTCACGGCGCTGGAGCGCTCCGGCAAGCTGCTCTCGAAGGTCTCGGCGGTGTTCTACGACCTGGTCTCGGCGAACTCCAACCCGGCGATTCTGGAGATCGACAAGGAGGTCTCGCCGCGGATGGCGCGGCACTGGAATCCGATCATGATGAACGCGGTGCTGTTCGGCCGCATCGCGCTGATCCACAACAACCGCGCCTCGCTGGGGCTGACCGGTGAGCAGATGCGGCTCTTGGAGCGCACCTACAACAACTTCTACCGCGCCGGCGCCGGCCTCGACGAGGCCGCCAAGGCGCGCCGGGCCGAGATCAACGAGCGGCTGGCGGAGCTCGGGACGTCCTTCAGCCACCATCTGCTCGGCGACGAACAGGACTGGTTCATGGAGCTCGGCGAGGACGATTTCGGCGGCCTGTCGGAGGCGTTCATCGCGTCGGCGAAGGCTGCGGCAGAAGAGCGCGGGCTCGCCGGCAAGGCGATCGTGACGCTGTCGCGCTCCTCGGTCGAGCCGTTCCTGAAGAGCTCATCCCGCCGCGACCTGCGCGAGAAGGCGTTCCGGGCCTTCACCGCGCGCGGCGACAACGGCAACGCCAACGACAACAACGCGACCATCGTCGAAATTCTCAGCCTGCGTGAAGAGGCTGCCAAGATCATGGGCTATCCGACCTATGCCGCTTACCGGCTGGAGGATTCCATGGCCAAGACGCCGGACGCCGTGCGCGGCCTGCTGGAGCGGGTCTGGAAGCCGGCGCGGGCCCGGGCACTGGCCGACCGTGACGCTCTGCAGGCGCTGATCGCGGAGGAGGGCGGCAACTTCTCGCTCGCCCCGTGGGACTGGCGCTACTACGCCGAAAAGCTGCGCCAGCGCCGCGCCAATTTCGACGACGCGGCCATAAAACCCTATCTGGTGCTCGACCACATGATCGAGGCCGCCTTCGACTGCGCCACCCGCCTGTTCGGCGTCACCTTCTCCGAGCGCAAGGATGTCCCGGTCTGGCATCCCGACGTCCGGGTCTGGGAGGTGAAGGATGCCGGCGGCCAGCACAAGGCGCTGTTCTATGGCGACTACTTCGCCAGGCCCTCGAAGCGCTCCGGCGCCTGGATGACCTCGCTGCGCGACCAGCAGAAGCTCGACGGCGATATCGCGCCGCTGGTGATCAATGTCTGCAATTTCTCCAAGGGCGCCGGCAGCGAGCCGTCGCTGCTATCGCCCGACGACGCGCGGACGCTGTTCCACGAGTTCGGCCACGGCCTGCACGGCATGCTGTCTGATGTGACCTATCCCTCGCTGTCGGGGACGTCGGTCTTTACCGACTTCGTCGAGCTGCCCTCGCAGCTCTACGAGCACTGGCAGGAGCAGCCGCAGGTGCTGCGGCAATTCGCCAAGCACTACCAGACCGGCGAGCCGCTGCCGGATGACCTGCTCCAGCGTTTTCTGGCGGCGCGAAAATTCAACCAGGGCTTTGCCACCGTCGAGTTCGTCTCCTCGGCGCTGGTCGACCTGGAATTCCACACCCAGCCGGCCGCCGCCAGCCGCGACGTGCGGGCGTTCGAGAAGGCCGAGCTGGAAAAGATCGGCATGCCCGCGGAAATCGCGCTGCGGCACCGGCCCACCCAGTTCGGCCATATCTTCTCCGGCGATCACTATGCGTCCGGCTATTACAGCTACATGTGGTCCGAGGTGATGGACGCCGACGCGTTCGGCGCCTTCGAGGAGGCCGGCAACATCTTCGATCCCGCCACCGCCAAACGCCTGCTCGACGACATCTATTCGTCGGGCGGTTCGGTGGACCCCGAGGATGCCTATGTCGCCTTCCGCGGCCGCGAGCCCGAGCCCGACGCGCTGTTGCGCCGGCGCGGCCTGCTCGAAACATCAGAGGCGGCGTGAGCTTACGCAATATGGAGCAAGGGATATTGGATCGTCATTGCGAGCGCAGCGAAGCAATCCACCTCGCGGCAAGGCAAGTGTGGATTGCTTCGTCGCTTCGCTCCCTTGCACAAACGCTTTGCGTTTGTTGCAGGCAATGACGGGAAAGGCCGGGTTCAGTTTGCCACAGAAATCAGCGATAGGCAGGCTGCTGTGCCTGCTGCTTGTCGCGACGGCCGGACTTGCTCTCGGCCTATCCTCCGCAAAAGCCCATCCGCATGTCTGGATCACGGCCAAAAGCCGGGTGATCTACGCGCCCGACGGCTCGGTCTCGGGCGTGCGCCATGCCTGGACCTTTGACGACATGTTCTCGACCTATGCGCTGCAGGGCATCGAGCAAAAGACCAAAGGCGCCTACAGCCGCGAGGAGCTGGCGCCGCTGGCGCAGACCAACGTGGAATCGCTGAAGGAGTTCGGCTTCTTCACCTTTGCCAGGGCCGACGGCAGCAAGCAGCGATTCCTCGAGCCGGTGGATTACTTCCTCGAATTCAAGGACAGTCTGCTGAGCCTGCATTTCACGCTGCCGGCGAAGACGCCGTTCAAGGCGAAGCAACTTGTGTTGGAGGTGTTCGACCGCGCCTTCTTCATCGACTTCAAATATGCCGACCAGGATCCGGTGACGCTGGTCGGCGCGCCCGCCGCGTGCCGGATGCAGTTCCAGCGGCCCAATGACGGCTCTGCCGCCGCGCAAAAGCTCGGCGAGCAGGATTTTGCCGGCGGCGAGGGCGGCAATTTCGGCCTGATGTTCGCCAACAAGATCACGGTGGATTGCCCGTGATGTCACGCAGGGCCTTCGCACGCGGTCTGGCGACCGGCGTAGCGGCGCTTGCCGCCGTTTTCGTTCTCGACGGCGCGCTGCATGTCCTGCTGGCGCAGAATCCGTTCGGCGGCCCGCGGCCGGCCGCCGCCGAGCCGCAGGTCGGCGGCATCGTCGGATGGCTGCTGGCAAAACAGTCGGAGTTCTATCGTGAAATGTCTTCGACGATCCGCGCCGCGAAGTCGGACGGCTCAGCGGTCGGGACGCTGCTGGCGATCTCGTTTGCCTACGGGATCTTTCACGCCGCCGGCCCCGGCCACGGCAAGGCCGTGATCTCGTCCTACCTCGTCGCCAACCGCGAGACCGCGCGGCGCGGCATCGCGCTGTCGTTTGCCTCGGCGCTGCTGCAGGCGCTGGTAGCGGTGGTGGTCGTCGGCGTCTGCGCGTGGCTGCTCAATGCCACTGCGAAAACGATGTGCGGGGCCGAGAAGGCGATCGAGATCTTAAGCTACGCCCTGATCGCGGCGTTCGGCGCCCGCCTGGTCTGGACCAAGGGCGGCGGTTTTATGCGCGCGCTGCAGGCGAAGCCGGAGCCGGCGATGGTCGCGGCCCATGACCGTCATGATCATGATCACGCGCACGGCCACGGCCATCATCATCACGATCATGGACATGACCACGATCATCACCACGACCATGACGCGCATGTGCATGACGAGCATTGCGGCCATTCGCACGGGCCGACGCCGGATCAGCTCGCCGGCCCGGGCGGCTGGCGGCGCGGTTTTGGCGCGATCTTCGCGGTCGGCTTGCGGCCCTGTTCGGGCGCGATCCTGGTGCTGGTTTTTGCTTTGGCCCAAGGCCTGTTCTGGGCCGGCATCGCCGCCACCTTCGTGATGGGCCTCGGCACCGCGATCACGGTCGCCACCATCGCCGTGCTCGCGGTCTCCGCGCGAGGCCTCGCCCAGCGCCTCAGCGGCGGCAGCGACGGCCGCGGCACGCTGGTCATGCGCGGCATCGAATTCGCCGCGGCGGGCCTGGTGCTGCTGTTCGGGCTAGGATTGCTGTTCGGCTATCTCGCGGCCGAACGGGTGACGTGTTTATGATATGTCGTCATTCCGGGGCGATGCGAAGCATCGAACCCGGAATCTCGAGATTCCGGGTCTGGTCCTTCGGACCATCCCGGAATGACCAAGAGAAGTGCCGGAGTCCCCATGTCACGCGACCAATTCTGGTTCTTCCACCCCTTCCGGGTGCGCTACTCCGAAATCGACGGCCAAGGCGTCGTCTTCAACGCGCATTACCTGACGTATTTCGATACGACCATCACCGAGTATTTTCGTGCGTTGGGGTACGATCAGTTTGCCGACGCCAAGGCGACCGGTATCGACTTCCATGTCGTCAAATCCCTGATCGAGTACAAGGCGCCGGTGCTGTTCGACTGGGAATTGGACGTCGGCGCCAGGGTGGCGCGGATCGGCAATTCAAGCCTTACGTTCGAACTCGCGATCTATCTGAAGGGCAGCGGTGAGGCGCTGGTGACCGGCGAAATCGTCTGGGTCTACACCGACCAGAAATCCCATCGTCCGGTCCCGATCCAGAAATCGATCCGCGACCTGATCGCGACGCGGGAGCAACGACTGTGAGTTTCTTCGAGCGTCTCAAGACAGCCGCGTCGGCCGAGTGGCGGGCCTACACCGGGCATCCCTTCACCGACGCGATGGCCGACGGTTCGCTCCCTGAGGCGGCGTTCCGTCACTACCTCGTTCAGGATTATCTGTTCCTGATCGAATTTGCCCGGGCCTACGCGCTCGCGATCTACAAGTCACCAAGCCTCGCCGATATGCGGGAGTCGGCGGGGGGTCTTTCGGCCATCCTCGACGTCGAGATGGACCTTCACATCAAACTCTGCGCCGGCTGGGGGCTGTCGCCAGGCGATCTCGAACACGCGCCTCCCGCGGTCGAGATGCTGGCCTATACGCGCTATGTGCTGGATGCGGGAATGCGCGGCGATCTGCTGACGCTCAAGGTGGCGCTGGCGCCTTGCGTGATCGGCTATGCCGAGATCGCGACGCGGCTCGCCTCGCGGCCCGGGGCACTTGCGGCAACGAATCCGTACAGCGTCTGGATCTCGGAATATGCCGGCGCGCCATACCAGGAGGTCGCAGAGAATGCGCGCGCGCAACTGGAGAGTCTGGCTGATCGCTACGCCACGCCGGCCCGCGAGGCGGAACTGATCGCGATATTCAGGGAAGCCACCCGGCTTGAGGCCGATTTCTGGCAAATGGGTTGGCGCGTAAGGTCGTGAGTCGCCCTCGCTGGCAAGAGCGGTGCGAAGGAAATGCCTGCGACAAAATAACCCGACGGGCAAATCGCCAAAAGTCTGTCCAGCCCTTCACGCAAAAATATTTCGCTGGCGCCGTCGGGCAAATCAGTCGTTCAACTCCGGCCATCCTGTCCCACCAGAGGGGCGTTGGCCATCGTCGCAAACGAGGGGCAGGGAGCGGTGGACGCGAAGGCTGCGACTGACGAGCGCGGCACTTGCGTACGGTGAAATCGTTTGGGTCCGACGCCCCGGTGCTGGCGTCAAGTCGGCGGGAGCGAAAGCTTCCAATGATGATGGTGGCAAGAAAGCCGGTCACCAGGACGATCACGTATAAGCCGTAAAGCCATTGCGCAGGGAAGGCCGGATGCCTCCGCCAAACCTGTATGCTTGCGTGCACATTCTTGTTGCAACTATCGCACGCAAGACCGCGGGTGCGGCGCGCACCCGGTCTTCCCTGCGCCCTCTATCTTTCGAGGGCAAACGAAATGCAAAACTCCGGGCAGAACATGCCGCGAGAACGCACTCCGCTGTCATCGTCCGCGAAGGCGGACGATCCAGTATTCCCGAGACAGCGATGATTGAATCGATAGGCCGCAGCGTACTGGATACCCCGCATACGCGGGGTATGACGTTGCGTGACTGGACTCCGCCCCTCATCCTGAGGAGCCGCGAAGCGGCGTCTCGAAGGATAGGCCACGGGCCACATGGTTCGAGACGGCGCTGCGCGCCTCCTCACCATGAGGAGCTACCCCGGCAAATACGCCTTGATCGCCGGCAGAAAGAAAATCGCGACATTGATCACAAACCCGATGTTCCACAGGATCGATCGCAACCGCGGGCGGTTGCCGAGATAGGTGAAGACATAGGCGATCCGCACGATCAGGAACAGCACCGCCAGTTCGTCGATCAGGCGCTGCGGCCCGAGGCGAAATTCCGCCAGCAGGACGGCCGCCGCAAAGAACGGAAAGGCCTCGATCCCGTTAAGGTGGGCGCCCAGCGCGCGGGCGCGGATGGCGTCCTCGTAAAACGCCGGGTCGCGCGGCCTGGCATTGTCATATTTGCGAAAGCCGATCCATTTGACCGGCACGATGGTCAAAAGATACAGCGCCACCGCCCCGAAAACGCAGAATTCGGCGACTGTCATCGTCCCTCCCGCCCGCGGCAATCTGGTGAAGCGTACCGAACGGAGGCCAATCTTGACAAGGATGGTGCAACGCGCGAAGCCACTGAAATCATGACCGTGGTCGTTCCCATTGGAAGCGCGAAGCCTGAGCCGGCCGCCCGGCCGGAACGTGTCGGCGTGCTGCTGGTCAATCTCGGCACGCCCGACACGGCGGATGCCCGGGGCGTGCGGGTCTACCTGAAGGAATTCCTCTCCGACCCGCGCGTGATCGAGGATCAGGGCCTGAAGTGGAAGCTGATCCTCAACGGGATCATCCTGCGCATCCGTCCCCGCCGCAAGGCCCGCGACTACCGGAAGATCTGGAACACCGAAAAGAACGAGTCGCCGCTGAAGACGATCACGCGCGCGCAGGCCGAGAAGCTCGCGGCTGGCATAGCCGACCATGACCACGTCGTTGTCGACTGGGCGATGCGCTACGGCAATCCCTCGATCCGATCGCGCATCGACGCACTGACCGTGCAGGGCTGCGACCGCCTGCTGGTGGTGCCGCTCTATCCGCAATATTCGGCAGCGACCTCGGCAACCGTCTGCGACGAGGTGTTCAAGGTGCTGGCCGGCATGCGCGCGCAGCCGACGCTGCGGGTGACGCCGCCTTATTACGACGATCCTGATTACATCGACGCGCTCGCGGTCTCCATGTCAGCGTATCTGGCGACGCTGCCGTTTCAGCCCGAGCTGATCGTGGCGTCGTATCACGGCATGCCGCAGACCTATGTCGACAAGGGCGATCCCTATTACGCGCAGTGCGTTGCAACAACGGACGCGTTGCGGAAGCGCATGGGGCTTGATGCCTCCAAACTGATGCTTACGTTTCAGTCGCGCTTCGGCTTCGACGCGTGGTTGCAGCCCTATACGGACAAGACCATCGCGCAGCTTGCCAAGGATGGCGTGCGGCGCATCGCCGTCGTGACGCCCGGCTTCTCCGCCGATTGCCTGGAGACACTGGAAGAGATCGCGCAGGAAAATGCCGAGATCTTCAAGCACAGTGGCGGCGAGCAATTTTCCGCCATCCCTTGCCTCAACGACAGTGAGCCCGGCATGGACGTCATCCGCCAGCTCGTGCTGCGCGAGCTGCAAGGCTGGATCTGAGGATGGATCTAAGGCTGGATCTGAGTCTGGATTTGACGATTATGTGAAGCCGGCGGCTTCATCAAGGAAACGAGGCACTTGGCCGCGGTTCAGGGCGGGTACATCTGGCGGCCCCGAAACTCCCCCTTACCTGTACTATAGCGTTTTCGAGCGAAGTGGGCACCGGTTCGCGTAAAGAAAACGCGTCAAAACAAAAGAGTAGAGCCCGGTTCTGATTCAATCAGAACCGATAAGGCTCTAACGACGTTGTACTGAACCGGCGCGGCCGGCATTCAGACCAATAATAATACGTCCGCGGACATTGGTGATGCGGCTTTGGAGGACTTTATGACTGGTTTCGACATTTTCGCGATTGCGTTTGTACTGCTCGTCATCGTCACGCTGTTCGCGGGCGTCAAGACGGTGGCGCAGGGCTACGACTGGACCATCGAGCGGTTCGGAAAATACACCCGCACACTGTCGCCGGGACTAAATATCATCGTTCCCTATTTCGACCGCGTCGGGCGCAAGATGAACATGATGGAGCAGGTGATCTCCATTCCCGAGCAGGAAGTGATCACCAAGGACAACGCCACCGTGACGGTGGACGGCGTCGCCTTTTTCCAGGTGTTCGACGCCGCCAAGGCCAGTTACGAGGTGTCCAATCTCGATCAGGCGATCATCGTGCTGACCATGACCAACATCCGTTCGGTGATGGGTTCGATGGATCTCGACCAGGTGCTGTCGCATCGCGACGAGATCAACGAGCGCCTGCTGCGCGTGGTCGACGCCGCGGTGTCGCCGTGGGGGTTGAAGGTCAACCGCATCGAGATCAAGGATATCGTGCCGCCGGCCGACCTGGTCGAGGCGATGGGACGTCAGATGAAGGCCGAGCGCGTCAAGCGCGCCGACATCCTGCAGGCGGAAGGCCAGCGCCAATCTGAAATTCTTCGCGCCGAAGGCGCCAAGCAGGGCCAGATCCTGCAGGCCGAAGGCCGCAAGGAAGCGGCGTTCCGCGACGCCGAGGCCCGCGAGCGCTCGGCCGAGGCCGAAGCCAAGGCGACGCAGATGGTCTCCGACGCGATCGCCAAGGGCGACGTCGCCGCGCTGAACTATTTCATCGCCGACAAGTACATCAAGGCGTTCGGGCAGTTTGCGGATTCGCCGAACCAGAAAATCCTGATGCTGCCGATGGAGGCGACCGCGATACTCTCGTCGCTCGCCGGCATCGGCGAAATCGCCAAGGCCACCTTCGGCGAAAGCGCGGCTTCCGCTGCGGCCGCCGCGCGGCGCGGTTCGGTGCCGCCAGCCGGCCCGACCCCGCCGCCGCCGTTCACGCCGCAGCGGTGAGGCTTTTCATTACCGCTCCCCGGAAGGAGAGCGGGGCGATACCGAGAAGGCAAATTTGAAGGGTCGTGTCATGGCCGAGATGTTTTCGACGTTAGGCACCTGGAACTGGCTGATCTTCGGCTTCGTCCTGATGGCGCTGGAATTGCTCGCGCCGGGTGTGTTCCTGTTCTGGCTCGGGCTCGCCGCTTTGCTGGTCGGGTTGTTGTCGTTTGCGATCAACCCGGCGTGGCAGACGCAGCTCTTGATGTTTGCGGTATTCGCGGTCGCTGCCGTGCCGGCGTGGCGTTATTTCGCGCGCAGCGCTTCCAGCCACAGCGTCAGCAATCCCTTTCTCAACAAGCGGACCGAAGCCCTGATCGGCCGGGTGTTCACGCTGGAAAAGCCGATCGTCAACGGCTCCGGCACGGTGCGGATCGACGACACCATCTGGCGCGTTGCCGGGCCGGACACGCCGGCTGGCAGCCGGGTCAAGGTCGTGCAGGCCGACGGTGCCAGCCTGACGGTGGCGGCGGCCTAGTTCGAACCGCTGATATGTTTGCTCCAGCGCTCCGCAAAACGGGTGAGGGGAAGGAAGGTCTGCTCCAGTTCGCGGCCCAGTGGTGTCAGGCGGTAGCCGTCGCCTTGTTCGAGTTCGACCAGGCCGGCTTCGCGCAGCTCGGTCAGCCGGGCCTGGACGATGGTCGGCGAGGCGTCGTCGCAGGCGGTGCGCAGCGCGCGCGAGGTCAAGGGAGCGTCGCGCAGCTCCCAGACGATCCGCAAGGTCCAGCGCCGGCCGAGCAGATCGAGCAGCGCCATGATCGGCCGGCCCGACCGGGAGCCGCGGACGGCCTGTTTCTTCGGGATGGAGGCCGGTTTTGCCATCGAAAGCCCTCTTGCGGATTGCTACATATATTGTAGCGTAGTGCTACGTTAAGTGTAGCACAGGAGTTGGTGATGTCCCAGACCATGTCGCGCCTCGCGCCGCTGGCGCCGCCTTATGCACCTGAAATCCAGGCGCAGTTCGACCGCGTCATGCGTGGCGCGCCGCCGCTGCTGCTGTTCCGCGTGATGGCGGGTCACGCCCGCGCCTGGGAGAAGTTCCGGGCCGGCAGCCTGCTCGATCGCGGCCCGCTGTCGTTGCGGGAGCGCGAGATCGTCATCGATCGCACCTGCGCCCGAACCGGTTGCGAATACGAATGGGGCGTACATGTCGCGACGTTCGCGGAAGTCGCGCACCTGACCGACGTCCAGATCCGCGCCACCGTGGTTGATAACGCCGATGCCGCCTGCTGGTCGGCCGCCGAGCAGGCGCTGATCGCGGCTGTCGACGCACTGCACGACCGCGCGACGCTGACCGATGCCGAGTTCAAGGCGCTGTCGTCGCATTACGACGAGGCGCAGATTCTCGAGATCATCATGCTGTGCGGATTCTATCGCACCGTGTCGTATCTGGCGAACACGCTGGCGCTGCCGCTGGAGGAGAAGGCGGCGCGGTTTCCGAACTAAGCCACCCCGGCCCGCAGCAAATCGTGCAGATGCACGATGCCGACCGGCTTGCCGGCGTCGGTGACGATCAGCGCTGTTATCTTCGAGGAGTTGAGAATCTCCAGCGCCTCGCTGGCCAGCATGTCGCGGCCGATCGTTTTCGGATTACTCGTCATGACTTCGTCGACGCTGGCGGTCATCAGGTCGGAGCGCATGTGGCGGCGCAGGTCGCCGTCGGTGACGATGCCGGCGATATGGCCACGTGCGTCGGTGATGCCGACGCAGCCAAAGCCCTTCGACGTCATCTCGACCAGCGCATCCGACATCTTGGTGCCGAGCGGCTTCAGCGGCACGCTATCGCCGGCATGCATGAGGTCGCGGGTGTATTTCAGCAGCGCGCCGAGCTTGCCGCCGGGATGCAGCACGCTGAAATCGACCGAGGTGAAGCCGCGGCCTTCCAGCAGCGCGATCGCCAGCGCATCGCCGAGCGCCAGCATCATCAGCGAGGAGGTGGTGGGCGCGAGATTATGCGGGCAGGCCTCGCGCGCCTTCGGCAGCGTCAGCGCGACGTCGGCAGCCTTGGCGAGCGAGGATTCCCGCTCCGCGCTGATCGCGATCACCGGAATCCGGAAACGCTTGGCGTAGGTGATGAGATTCTTCATCTCCGGCTGCTCGCCGGACCACGACAGCGCCAGGATGACGTCGTCGGCGGTGATCATGCCGAGGTCGCCGTGGCTCGCTTCCGCGGCATGGACGAAAAACGCCGGCGTGCCGGTCGAGGCGAACGTCGCGGCGATCTTGCGGCCGATATGGCCGGACTTGCCGAGCCCGGTGACGATCAGCCGTCCCTTGGCGTTTTTGATCCGGTCGGCGGCCGCGACGAAGGGCGCCCGCAGATCGGACTGCAGCGCCGCCGTGATCGCGGCGATACCGCTTCCCTCCGCATCCAGCGTGCGCAGGGCGGACTGGATGGCGGTGTCAGCGTGATCGGTGCCGGATGATTGTGCCATCAGCGGATTCGGATTGGCCATGTCTGCCTTGAGAAGATGTCTGCTTCCAGGGAGGAGGGGCTCAGCCCCCGGACCCCTCCTTAGCATGGCCCGCGCGGTGATGCGACGCGCAGCCGGCCGCTCTCAACGGCTCATTAACCATAATTGTTTTAACTCCATTAACGACGTTTTCCGCGGCATTCGGGGCTCGTCATTTAAGTATCTGACGTTGTTGGGGTATTTTTTATCGTGATGGCGGGTCCAGCAAGGGTCCGAAGCCTGCGCGCGCGTCCCGTTGGCGCGGCCTTGTCGTGCCTCGCGATGATCGCCCTGAGCGGAACCCGGGTTCATGCCCAGACCGTCACCCCCGACCTGTTCAGTTCGACACGCTCGAGCCAGATGACATCAGCGGATTCGCCGTTGCGCCGGACCAGCGCCGATGCCGCCGACCGCACCGGCGATGCCACCAGCGACACCCGGTTGCGCGATCAGGACAGGCCCGCGCCGTCACGGATCGGACAGATCCCGCGTTATGGCACGGCCGCCGCCAGCGGCGCGGCGGACTGGGGCTACGACTCGCTCAACCGCAAACGCAAGCAGCCGAAATATTATCCGGGGCAGGTCAAGCCGAAGCCGCCGGTCGGGCCCGGCAATCCGCCACCACCGCTGGCGTCAGGCGCGCCGCGGCTTTCGGTTCCGCCGTCGCAATCCGCCAACAAGACCCCGATCGCGCCCGCGATGGCCGGCACCGTGGTCGGACAGCCGTTGCGCAAGCGGCTCAAGGTCGACGACGATCCGTTCGGCGCGGTCGGTGATTACGCCGGCAGCTTCCTGATCAAATCGGCGCTCGAACTCTCGGCCGGCTATGACACCAACCCGGCCCGCACGGCGGTGCCCCGCGGATCGCCGTTCTATGTGGTCGCACCCGAATTCCTCGCCGTCTCCGACTGGGAGCGCCACGCGCTGGTCGCCGACTTGCGCGGATCCTTCACCGGCTACGGCAACACCTTTCCGCCGCCGGCCGACGGCACGGTCTCGCCGGCGCCGGTCAATCTCGATCGTCCGGATTTCATCGGCCATGTCGACGGCCGCCTCGACGTCACCAACGATACCCACCTGCTGGCGCAGACGCGGCTGCGGGTCGCGACCGACAATCCCGGCAGCCCGAACATCCAGGCCGGTCTCGCCAGATATCCGGTCTATGCGTCGTTCGGCGGCACCTTCGGCGTCGACCAGAATTTCAACCGGCTGCAGATTTCCGCCGGCGCCACCGTCGACCGCACCGCCTATACCGACTCCAAGCTGACCGACGGCACCTTCTCCACCAACGACGACCGCAACTTCAACCAGTTCGGCGGCATCGGCCGCGTCAGCTACGACCTGATGCCCGGCATCAAGCCGTTCATGCAAGTCGAGGGCGACAGCCGCGTCCATGACCTCAGGCTCGACCGCAACGGCTATGCGCGCGACTCCAGCGGCGGTTACGTCAAGGGAGGCACCAGCTTCGAGTTCTCGCGGCTCTTGATCGGCGAAATCGGCGTCGGCTACGCCGCGCGCGATTATGTCGATCCCAGGCTCATCCGGCTCGAGGGCCTTTTGGTGTCATCCTCGCTGATCTGGACCGTGACGCCGCTGACGACGGCCAAGTTCTATTCCGACACCGGGATCTCGGAAACCACGCTGCCCGGCACTTCGGGCGTGCTGACGCATACCTACACCGTCGAAGTCGATCATGACTTTCGCCGCTGGCTGACCGGGATCGGCAAGTTCACCTGGGGTTCGCTCGACTATCAGGGCGACAGCCGCTACGACAAGTTCTACTCGCTGTCCGGCGACGCGATCTACAAGATGAGCCGCAACCTCTGGCTCAAGGGCACGCTGCGCCGCGATTGGCTGGATTCGAATTTGCCGGGCAACAGCACGGCGTCGACGATCGTGATGCTGGGCGTGCGATTGCAGAATTAGCTGTTGTCATGCCCCGCGAAGGCGGGGCATCCAGTACGCCGCAGCTTCGCGATGTTTCACGGATGTCTGGAAGACTAGGTCCCCCGCCTGCGCGGGGGACGACCAATTTTACCTCGGCAGCGTCGTCGATCCCATCAGGAACTGGTCGATCGCGCGGGCGCAGAGGCGGCCTTCACGGATCGCCCACACCACCAGCGACTGGCCGCGGCGCATGTCGCCCGCCGAAAACACCTTTTTCAGCGAGGTTTGGTAGTCCTGCAAGTTGGCGCGGACGTTGCCGCGCTGGTCGAGGTCGACGCCGAGCGTCTTCAGCATGCCCTCATGCACCGGATGCACGAAGCCCATCGCCAGCAGCACGAGCTGGGCCTCGAGTTCGAATTCGGTGCCCGCGATCGGCTTGAACTTGTCGTCGACCTGCACGCAGTGCAGCTTCTGCACCTTGCCGTCGACGCCGGAAAACTTCTGCGTCAGCACCGCGAATTCGCGGCGTGCGCCTTCGGCCTGGCTCGTCGAGGTCCGCATCTTCAGCGGCCAGTTCGGCCAGGTCAGGCCCTTGTTCTCATGCTCGGGCGGTGCCGGCATGATTTCGAGCTGGGTCACGGACTTGGCACCCTGCCGGAACGACGTGCCGATGCAGTCCGATCCGGTGTCGCCGCCGCCGATCACGACGACATGCTTGCCGCCGGCGAGGATGTCCTTGGCGCCGTCTAGCGGCTCCGAAGCGACGCGGCGGTTTTGCTGCGGCAGGAAGTCCATCGCGAAGTGAATGCCGTCAAGGTCGCGGCCGGGGATCGGCAGGTCGCGGCCGGCTTCGGCGCCGCCGGTCAGCGCCACCGCGTCGTATTGCGTGAGCAGTTGCTGCGGATCGAGCGCGCCCGGTGAGCTGCCGCCGACATGGACGCCGTAATGGAACGTGACGCCCTCGGCCTCCATCTGCGCCACGCGGCGATCGATGATGTGCTTCTCCATCTTGAAGTCGGGAATGCCGTAGCGGAGCAGGCCGCCGGCCTTGGCGAACTTCTCGTAGACATGGACGTCATGGCCGGCGCGCGCGAGCTGCTGGGCTGCAGCAAGGCCCGCCGGCCCGGAGCCGACGATCGCGACCTTCTTGCCGGTCCTGGTGGGCGCGATCTCCGGCTTCAGCCAGCCATTGTCCCAGGCGCGATCGACGATCGCGCATTCGATGGTCTTGATGGTGACCGGGTTGTCGTCGATGTTGAGCGTGCAGGACGCTTCGCACGGCGCCGGACAGATGCGGCCGGTGAATTCCGGGAAGTTGTTGGTCGAGTGCAGGTTGCGCGAGGCCTCTTCCCAGTTGTCCTGATAGACGAGGTCGTTGAAATCGGGGATCTGGTTGTTGACCGGGCAGCCCGGCGTGCCCGGCTGAACCGAACCGGTGCCGTGGCAATAGGGGATGCCGCAATTCATGCAGCGCGCGGCCTGGTCGCGGGTGTCCTTCTCGCTCAGGGGAATGACGAATTCGCGATAGTTCTTCAAACGCTCTGCGACCGGCTCATACTTGCGATCATGCCGGTCGATATCGAGAAAACCTGTGATCTTGCCCATAGAACCTGACGCCCCTGAACCTTTGCTCCGTCATTCCGGACCAGCGCATGAGCGCTGGATGCGGAACCTTGATGTTGTCTTGCGCGGCTCCGGGTTCGCGCGTCGCGCGCCCCGGAATTGCGCCTGATGATGTTTACGCCCCGATCGCGATCTTCGGCTCGGCGTCGGCGTTTGCCTTCATTTCCTTCAGGGCGCGGCGGTATTCCACCGGCATCACCTTGCGGAATTTAGGCAGCCACGTCTTCCAGTTCGCGAGGATATCGGCGGCCTTCTTCGAGTCGGTCAGCTTGGCGTGACGCGTGATCAGGACGTGCAGCCGCTCGACGTCGGATTCGAGCAGGTCCTTGAACACGTCGACGCGGCCGTGCGCCTCGAGGTCGCCGGTGTGGTGATAGGTATTCTCGTTGATCATCTCTTCCGAGAGCACCGGTTCGAGCTCGACCATCGACATGTTGCAGAGCTTGGCGAAGTCGCCGGCCTCGTCCAGCACATAGGCGATGCCGCCGGACATGCCGGCCGCGAAGTTGCGCCCGGTCTTGCCCAGCACCACGACGATGCCGCCGGTCATGTATTCGCAGCAATGGTCGCCGGCGCCTTCGACGACTGCGATCGCGCCGGAGTTACGCACCGCGAAGCGCTCGCCGGCGATGCCGCGGAAATAGCATTCGCCCTCGATCGCGCCGTACATCACGGTGTTGCCGACGATGATCGACTCTTCCGGCACGATGCCGGAATTCTTCGGCGGCTTGACGATGATGCGGCCGCCGGACAGGCCCTTGCCGACATAGTCGTTGCCTTCGCCTTCGAGCTCGAAGGTGACGCCGCGCGCCAGCCACGCGCCGAAGGCCTGGCCCGCGGTGCCCTTCAGGCTGACCTGAATGGTGTCATGCGGCAGCCCGGCATTGCCGTAGATCTTCGCAATCGTCCCCGACAGCATCGCGCCGGCGGAACGGTCGGTGTTGTTGATCTCTTCCTCGATTTTGACCGGCGCGCCGCGGTCGATCGCGGCTCTCGCCTTTTCGATCAGCCGGCGATCCAGCACCGCTTCCAGATGATGGTTCTGGTTCTCGGCGTGATAGATCTTCTGGCCGGGCAACGCCTTCTGCCGGACGAACAGCTTTGAGAAGTCGAGCCCCTTCGCCTTCCAGTGCGCCACCAGGGTGGACTGATCGAGCATCTGGGTCTGGCCGATCATCTCGTTGAAGGTGCGGTAGCCAAGCTGCGCCATGATCTCGCGGACTTCCTCGGCGACGAAGAAGAAGTAGTTGATGACGTGCTCGGGCTGGCCGGTAAAGCGCTTGCGCAACACCGGATCCTGCGTCGCGACGCCGACCGGGCAGGTGTTGAGATGGCACTTGCGCATCATGATGCAGCCCGCTGCGATCAAGGGCGCGGTGGCGAAGCCGAACTCGTCGGCGCCGAGCAGGGCGCCGATCACGACGTCGCGTCCGGTGCGGAAGCCGCCGTCGACCTGGACCACGATGCGGCTGCGCAGCCGTTCGCGCACCAGCGTCTGGTGGGTTTCGGCAAGGCCGATTTCCCACGGCGAACCGGCGTGCTTGATCGAGGTGAGGGGGGAGGCACCGGTGCCGCCCTCGAAGCCCGCGATGGTGACATGGTCGGCGCGCGCCTTGGCAACGCCCGCGGCAACGGTGCCGACGCCGATTTCGGAGACCAGCTTGACCGAGACCTGACCGTCCGGATTGACGTTCTTGAGGTCGTAGATCAGCTGCGCCAGATCCTCGATCGAATAGATGTCGTGATGCGGCGGCGGCGAGATCAGGCCGACGCCCGGCGTCGAATGCCGCACCCGCGCAATGATCGCGTCGACCTTGTGGCCGGGCAGCTGTCCGCCTTCGCCGGGCTTGGCGCCCTGCGCCATCTTGATCTGCATCATGTCGGAGTTGACGAGATATTCCGTCGTCACGCCGAAGCGGCCCGAGGCGACCTGCTTGATCGCCGAGCGCATGCTGTCGCCGTTCGGCATCGGCTTGAAGCGATCGGCCTCTTCGCCGCCTTCGCCGGTGTTGGACTTGCCGCCGATCCGGTTCATGGCGATCGCGAGCGTGGTGTGCGCCTCGCGCGAGATCGAGCCGAACGACATGGCACCCGTGGCAAAACGCTTGACGATCTCCTTGGCCGGCTCGACCTGGTCGAGCTTGATCGGCTTGCGCTTCTCGTCCTCGGCGGTCTTGATCCGGAACAGGCCGCGCAAGGTCACCAGCCGCTCGGACTGCTCGTTGAGGACCTTGGCGAACGCCTTGTAACGCTCCAGCGAATTGCCGCGCGCCGCGTGTTGCAGCAGGCCGACCGTCTCGGCGGTCCAGGCGTGATCCTCGCCGCGGGTGCGGTAGGCATATTCGCCGCCGACGTCGAGCGCGGTCTTGTAGACCGGCGCTTCGCCGAACGCGTCCGAATGGCGCCGCACGGTTTCCTCGGCGATTTCGGTCAGCCCGACGCCTTCGATGCGGGTGTGGGTGCCGGCGAAATACTTGGCGACGAAATCGGCCTTCAGTCCGACGGCGTCGAAGATCTGCGCGCCGCAATAGGACTGGTAGGTCGAGATGCCCATCTTGGACATCACCTTGAGCAGGCCCTTGCCGATCGACTTGATGTAGCGCTTGACGATTTCATAGTCGTCGAGCGAGCCGGGCAGGCGGTCCTTCATCGCGATGATGGTCTCGAACGCCAAATACGGGTTGATCGCTTCGGCGCCGTAGCCGGCCAGGCAAGCAAAGTGATGCACTTCGCGCGGCTCGCCGGATTCGACCACAAGGCCGACCGAGGTGCGCAATCCGGTGCGGATCAGGTGGTGATGCACGGCGGCGCAGGCCAAGAGCGACGGGATCGGAATCCGGTCCGAGCCCGCCATGCGGTCGGACAGGATGATGATGTTGACGCCCTCGCGCACCGCGCCCTCGGCGCGCGCGCACAATTCGTCGAGCACCTGCTCCATCCCCGCCGCGCCGAAGCCGGCATGGAAGGTGGTGTCGAGCGTGCGCGACTTGAAATGGGTGTCGGCGACGTCGGAGATCGAGCGGATCTTTTCCAGATCGGCGTCGGTCAGGATCGGCTGGCGCACTTCGAGCCGCTTGGTCGAAGCGAGGCCCTGCAGGTCGAACAGGTTCGGCCGCGGTCCGATGATCGAGACCAGGCTCATCACCAGCTCCTCGCGGATCGGATCGATCGGCGGGTTGGTGACCTGCGCAAAATTCTGCTTGAAGTAGGTGAACAGCGGCTTCGGCCGGTCCGACAGCGCCGAGATCGGCGTGTCGTTGCCCATCGAGCCCGCGGCTTCCTCGCCGGTGGCCGCCATCGGCGTCATCAGGATGGTGATGTCTTCCTGCGAATAGCCGAACGCCTGCTGGCGGTCGAGCAGCGGCAGGTTGGAGCGCATGCCCTTGGTGGCGGCGTCCGGCAGATCCTCGAGCTGGATCTGGGTACGGTGCAGCCAGTCGGCGTAAGGATGGCTCTTGGCGAGCTCGGCCTTGATCTCGTCGTCGGGAATCAGGCGTCCCTGCTCGAGGTCGACCAGCAGCATCTTGCCGGGCTGCAGCCGCCACTTGGTGACGATCTGGTCCTCGGGAATCTTCAGCACGCCCATTTCGGACGCCATCACGATGCGGTCGTCCCTGGTGACGAGGTAGCGCGCCGGGCGCAGGCCGTTGCGGTCGAGCGTGGCGCCGATCTGGCGGCCGTCGGTGAAGGCGATCGCGGCAGGGCCGTCCCACGGCTCCATCAGCGCGGCATGATATTCGTAGAAGGCGCGGCGCTGCTCATCCATCAAGGGATTGCCGGCCCACGCTTCCGGAATCATCATCATCACGGCGTGCGGCAGCGAGTAGCCGCCCTGCACCAGGAATTCGAGGGCGTTGTCGAAGCAAGCGGTGTCGCTCTGGCCCTCATAGGAGATCGGCCACAGCCGGCTGATGTCCTTGCCGTAGAGTTCGGAATGCACCGAAGCCTGGCGCGCCGCCATCCAGTTGACGTTGCCGCGCAGCGTATTGATTTCGCCGTTATGGGCGATGAAGCGGTAGGGATGCGCCAGCGACCAGGTCGGGAAGGTGTTGGTCGAAAAGCGCTGATGCACCAGCGCCAGCGCGCTCTCGAAATCCGGCTCGTGCAGATCGGGATAGTACTTGCCGAGCTGGTCGGCCAGGAACATGCCCTTGTAGATCACCGTGCGGCACGACAGCGAGGCCGGGTAATAGCCGGCGAGACCGCGCTCGCGGCGCTGGTAGATCGCCTGCGAGATCGATTTGCGCAGAATGTAGAGCCGGCGCTCGAATTCGTCTTCGCTCTTGGCGGTGCCGTTGCGGCCGATGAACACCTGCATGTGGTAGGGTTCGGTCGGCTTGACGGTTTCACCCAGCGACGAGTTGTCGGACGGCACGTCGCGCCAGCCGAGCAGCAAGAGGCCTTCGGCCTTGATCTGTTCGGCAACGATGCTCTGGATGACTTTGCGCCACGCCGTCTCCTTCGGCAGGAACAGGGCGCCGATCGCGTAGTGGCCGGGCTCCGGCAGCTTGAAGCCGATCTCGGCGGCCTTGCGCTTGAAGAAGGCGTGCGGAATTTGCACCAGGATGCCGGCGCCGTCGCCGGCGCGCGGATCGGCGCCGACCGCGCCGCGATGCTCGAGGTTGCAGAGAATGCTGATCGCGTCGGAGACGATCTGGTGCGACTTGCGGCCCTTGATGTTGGCGATGAAGCCAACGCCGCAGGAATCCTTCTCCATGCCGAGGTCGTACATGCCCTCGGCCGGTGGACGCCAGCTATGTTCGCGCGGGGGATCGACGGCGACGGTGTCGGCCGGTTTCGAAGCCGCGGTCGCCGACAGTGCTGCTGTCCCGATATTTTCGCGCTCGAATTCCGACCCGCTCATCTCAATCCTCTCAAATAGGCTAAGGGCCACTGCATCGTCGGCGCACCTTGGGCGTTCGCGGCACCCACCGGGCCACCGCTCGTCCTCCGCGAGCCGCAATTTTCTAAATTCAGGCCTGGGCGTTCAACGTCCCTGAGGAACGGCCTTGCCTGCACTTCCCTGGAGCTCGAAGCACCCAGATTTCGTTGCAATCCCTGTGCCGGGACCGCCCCGTAATTGAGACAGTGATACTGTCCTAACTCCGACCATGCCAAATTTTTGTCTATCACACAAGCACGTGAGAGTCCTCGCTTGCATGGCTGATCCGTGCCTCTCGCGGGCCGAACCGCCGCCCCGGATTTGAGGCAAACGCGCCGCGATCCGGCCCAAGGACCGCCGGATTTCGCGATGAAATTTGCGCTGGGGACGAATGGGTTCGCCCCGGGTACAGGCGAGAGGGCGAAAACGCTCCGGCCTTCGCGTTCAGAGGCGTTGGGATTTACAGGAGCATTCAACGATGAAGTTGTTCACCGGATGTTTGGCGGCGAGCCTGGTTCTGTTCGCGGCCGGCGCGCAAGCGCAGATGCTGGCGCCTTACACACCCGCCTCCGATTTTGGCGGTCCCTATGCGGCGGTACCGGACGCCCCGGGCGCGCATTACGGCTACGGCCCGCGGCTGCTGCCGCCCGAGGAAGTCTATACGGTGGTGCGCGAAAACGGGTTCTCGCCGCTCGGCATCCCCCGGCAGCGCGGCTTCGTCTACGCGATCGACGTGATCGATCGCCGCGGTGAAAGCGGCCGGCTGATCGTCGATGCCCGTGACGGGCGGATTATCCGCTTCAGGCCGGGTTACGGGATCGGGAACAATTTCAACGAGGAGCCGGCGGTGATCTACGGCCAGCCCGGGGCGCTGCCGCCGAACACCCTGGTCAAGGGCGAGCCGCGGCCGCCGCGGTCGATCCCGCATGTGGCCAGCCGTTCCGTGCCGGTGCCGAAGGCGAGTCCGCTCGCTGCCAAGCCCGAACCCCAGCCTGAACAACAGCAATCGGCGGCGACGCAGTCGAAGCCGGCGGAGGTGCCAGCGGCTCCGCCGGCCGTGACGACCGGTCAGGCTCCCGCGAAGCCCGTGGCCGAGATTGCGCCGACGAAAGACATGCCGAAGGTGCAGGGGCTGGAGTGACGTAGCGCCTGCTAGCGTGGAGCTGAAGCGAACTTTCTATCGCGTAGTCATTCCGGGGCGCGAAGCGAACCCGGAATCTCGAGATTCCGGGACTGGTCCTGGCGGACCATCCCGGAATGACGAGCTAAACAACGCCCATCAAAAAAAACGCCCCGGTTTCCCCGGGGCGTTCTTCATCGGCCAATATCTGCCGAAAGCCTGACCGCGTCAGGCGGCGACGGAGGCGTCGACCACCTGCGGGGCGGTTGCACCGGAAGAGATCGGAATGCTGCGCGGCTTCTTGGCCTCGGGAATCTCGCGGACGAGGTCGACATGAAGCAGGCCGTTCTCGAGCGAGGCGTTCTTCACCTGCACGAAGTCGGCGAGCTGGAAAGCGCGCTCGAAGGCCCGCGCCGCGATGCCGCGGTAGAGCACTTCGGATTTCACGACGCCGTTTTCGTTGGCGGATTTCTCGCCCTTGATCGTCAGCGTGTTTTCCTTCGCGACGATCGAAAGCTCGCCCTGCGCGAAGCCGGAGACCGCAACGCTGATGCGGTAGGTGTTCTCACCGGTGCGCTCGATATTGTAGGGGGGATAGCCGGGGCTGCCGTCTGCGTTCGCCTGATCGAGCAGGCTGAAGAAGCGATCGAAGCCGACGGTGGAACGATAGAACGGGGTGAGATCGTAGGTACGCATAGGTAGTCCTCCATTGAGCGACTGTCTGGGTTAACCCGCCCGCCATCGGGCCGGGCCTTCGTTCGTGCAGCCTTGGTGTTTTGATCCGAGAGCATTTCGGTTCCGAAACACTGGTAGCGGCCTGCACAGAGGTGATATGGGAGGGGAGAAACGGCGTTCAAGAGGGCTGCAAACACCTCCCTTTTTCGCGCTCCCGCCTTGATTTCCAGCCCTTTTCACCTATCCGGTTCCGGTCATGACGCTCGTCTCGATTCCCGCCAATCCGGTTCCGGAGGATGTCGTCTCAGGCACCATCAAGACGCCCGACGGTGCCGAATTGCGCTTCGCGCGCTGGGCGCCGCCTGCGGGGCGCAAGGGTACGGTCTGCGTCTTCACTGGGCGGAGCGAATCGATCGAGAAATATTTCGAGACGGTGCGGGATTTGCGCGATCGCGGTTTCGCGGTGGCGATGATCGACTGGCGCGGCCAGGGGCATTCGTCGCGGCGCTTGCGCGATCCGCGCAAGGGCTATGTCCGCGATTTCTCCGATTTCGAAGTCGATGTCGAAACCTTCGTGCAGCAGGTGGTGCTGCCGGATTGTCCGCCGCCCTATTTCGCGCTGGCGCATTCGATGGGCGGCGCGGTCATGCTGCGGATCGCGCATGCCGGCAAGCGCTGGTTCGATCGCATGGTGCTGTCGGCGCCGATGATCGACCTGCCGGGGCGCGCCACCTCGTTTCCGGCGCGCGCTCTGTTGCGGATCATGCGGTTCGCCGGCCAGGGCGGTCGCTACGTGCCCGGCGGCAGCGACGCGCTGACCGGCTCGGAATCCTTCATCAACAATCCCTTCACCAGCGATCCGGTGCGGTTCGCCCGCAACGCCGCGATCCTGGAGGAAGACCCGACGCTCGGCATCGGCTCGCCGACGGTGGCCTGGGCCGATACCGCGTTCCGGGCGATGCACACCTTTCGCGGCGCGAACTACCCGTCCGAAATCCGCCAGCCGATCCTGATGCTGGCCGCCAGCAACGACAGCATCGTCTCGACGTCGGCGATCGAGGAGTTCGC
The DNA here is from genome assembly GCF_005937885.2 of Bradyrhizobium sp. KBS0727. NCBI lineage: Bacteria > Pseudomonadati > Pseudomonadota > Alphaproteobacteria > Hyphomicrobiales > Nitrobacteraceae > Bradyrhizobium > Bradyrhizobium sp. KBS0727. The sequence goes on from NZ_CP042176.1 coordinate 1,081,102, forward strand.
CTATCACCTGCGCGCTGGGTCGCATCTGGTGATCGCGGGCTCCAAGCATGAGATCCTGCAGGAGCAGGACCGCTACCGCGCGCAATTCTGGGCGGCGTTCGACGCCTTCGTGCCGGGCACGCCGCTGTTCAAGTGAAGGCAAAGCGTTTTCGAGCGAAGTGGTACCGGTTCGCGTAAAGAAAACGCGTCAAACAAAGACTACGGCTTCGGCAGACGCGCGACGATCCGGGCGGGGAAACGCCGCTCGACGAACAGCGTCCTGACTTCCGCGACGCTGAGATAGCGATCGTCGCCGTCGCCCTTGCCCATGATGCGCAGCAGGACCGGCCATTCGCCCTTCATCAGGATCGGATAATACCAGCGCGCCGCATCGCCGGCGCGCGCGAGATTGGCGGCCATGTAGGTCTCGATCTCTTTGGTGTTGAGTCCGCGCTCGACGCCGCCGGCGCCGTCCGGCCGGTCCTTGCCGAAGGTGGCGAGGCGGGTGATCTCGTCCTCATGCACATGCGCGTCGACATCGAGAATGCGCGAGCCGGCGCCATGCTTGTCGAGCGGGCCGTTGCGCAACGCGTCCAGCACCGCGCCGGAAGTGAGACTTCGCAACGGATTGCCGTTCGCCATCAGCGCGACGCCGTAGGTCTCCAGCCAGACCTTGATCTTGCTCGCGCCGACTTCGCCGCTGGCGAGCTCGATCGTTTCGGAGATGGTCGAAAGCGGCACGATGTGGCCGCCGACGTAACCGTTCGCAACCAACGCGCGGAGGAACGGGCAGGGATTGTCGGGCGAAACGGCAGCGGCAGGTGCGGCGTTCGGAGCGGTACCAATGCGGTCGTCGGTCATGGCTCCAAACCCTTCGAAAGCAGCGGATGAAAAATGGACGTCTGACGTGATGGCAGGTTTTGAAAGGGCGAATTATGGATCGTCGCACTACTTCTGGGTGCAGCCGAGTTTTCGCGGAATTCGCAGCCGTGTCAACTCAAGGCTGTCTCGACTCGAGACGGTCTCGACCCGAGGCTTGGGCCGGGCCCGGCATATATGATTTGGAATCAGGAATCCGCGGCGAGCTTGGGCGAGGATTCGACCAGCGTCAGTTTACCGAAAGGTATGCCGGCCTTCAAAAGGCCCTCGCGGTAATGGGCGATGTCACCCGGGGCTTTCCAGTGGAGATGCCGCAACATTCGCTCGGCGGTCAGGCCCGGATAGTTGCTCAGCAGCACCTCGGCCGCGTTTTTCGCTTCCGCGGTCCGCCCCAGTTGCGCGAGGGCCGCCGCCCGTATCGCCAGCGCCTGCAGCTGGTTGGGATTGAGATACAGTTCTTCGCGCGCCCATGACAAAGCGGCGTCATATTGCCCCAGCAGATAGTGACTGAACGCGTTCACGGCCGCCCATTGATATCGGGGGTCGGAGTTGCCGCGCTGCGCCGCCATCGAGAACAGTTCGATGGCGTGCCGGTGTTCGCCGATCACGAGGTGGCACATGCCGAGCACGCCGCGGGCGCCCATGTCGTACGGGTTCAGCGCGACCGCCCGCTTGGCGGCGTCCATCGCCGCCTCGTAGTGCCCCTGCACCGCGCTCACATAAGCCAGAATCTGAAACGCAAAGGAGGAGCGTGGATCGAGCCGGACGCTGCTCTGCGCGAGCGACATCGCGGAATCCCACAATTCGCGCGTGCTGCGGATCCATCCGAACTGAATGCCCTGGATCTGGATGGTGGCGAGATAGGCGCGCGCGATCGACAACGTCGGATCGAGCGCGATGGCTTCCCTGAACAGGCAGATCGAGGTTTCCCAGTCGTCCTTGGTCTGCAGGTAGTAGTACGACAAGCCCTTCAGGAAGCGATCCCACGCGGTCAGGTCGTTCGACGACGGCCGCGGCGGTGCGGAGGCTTCCGCCCGGTAGATCTCGGCCGCGATCGCCGCCGACAGGCTGGTGGTGATTTCGTCCTGCATCGCGAACAGATCGCCGATGTCCCGGTCAAACCGGCCGGTCCATAATTGTTCGCCGGTCTCCGGCGCGATCAGCTCCGAGGTGACGCGAATCTTGGTGCCGGCCCGCCGCACCGATCCCTGGATCAGGTAGGTGGCGTCGATTTCGCGCGCGATCAGCCGCGTGCTCTGATTGTTGCCCTTGAACGCGAAGGTCGAGTTGCGGCTGAGCACCCGGTAAAACGATTGCAACGACAGCGCGTGGATCAGGTCCTCGGTCAGGCCGTCGGAAAAATATTCGTCGGCGCCGTCGCTCAGATTCGCAAAGGGCAGCACACCCACGATCGCGGTTCGATACTGGGCTGCGAGATTCGAGGTCTCGACCGAAACCCCTTTTGATCCTCGACCGGCGCTGTCGGAACCTTGGGGGCGCCAGGTCCAGACCTCGATCGGTTCCTCGATGTTCTTGAACCGGTGGGGCCCGGAATCGACCAGGTGGACGCTGAGACGCTTGCCGGCCTCATGGCAGGCCTTGCCGGACACCGCCACGCCGCCAGGGGCTGCGACCGATTCGAGGCGGACGGCAATGTTGACGTCGTCGCCGAACACCTCATCCTCGTCGGCCATCACATCGCCCATGTGGATGCCCATGCGGAACTGCATGACGCGATCGGCGGGGATGTGGTTGTTGCGCTCCGCCATCAGGCCCTGCATCGCGATCGCGGCCTCGATGGCGCCGACGATGCTCGGAAATTCCAGCAGGAAGCCGTCGCCGGTGTTCTTCACCAGCCGGCCGCCATGGTTGAGAATGATCGGGTAGATCGCGCCGCGATGGGCCTTGAACGTGGCATGCGTACCTGCCTCGTCGGCTCCCATCATGCGGGAGTAGCCGGCGACGTCAGCACAGACGATGGCAGCTAGGCGTCTTTCCATATCCCCAAGATATCCCAAAGGCTCCAGAACCGGCAGATACCAGTACGTGGTCGGTCGATTGATTCCAATGTTTATAAAAGGCGCCGCATCTGGCGGAAGCCCGATCCGATCATGATAGTAATGCAATCCGCGCGGAAATGGCACGGGACAATCGGGCGCAAGCGCCGGGAAAACGGTCAGGCAATGGGCGGAACGCTCGGCATTCACGAACTTTGGCTCTTTATCCTCTCCGGCGTGCTTCTCAATGTCACACCGGGGCCGGACACCGCCTATATTATCGGCCGCAGCGTCCAGCTCGGATGGCGCGGCGGGGCGGCCGCCGCGCTGGGGATAAGCTGCGGCTGCCTGGTTCATGTGTTCGGTGCCGCCGTCGGCCTGTCGGCGCTCCTGATGGCGTCTTCGGCGGCATTCGCTGCCGTCAAAATGGTCGGTGCAGCCTATCTGCTGTTCTCCGGTGTCCAGATGTTGCTGGCGCGGCCCCGTCCCGTCGCCGAGGCGGCCGCCGATGCCGGCGGTACGTCGCTGCGCCGCGTGTTCTGGCAGGGCGCCCTGACCAACGTGCTCAATCCGAAGGTGGCGCTGTTCTTCCTGGCGTTCCTGCCGCAATTTGTGGCGGCGGACTCCTCCCACAAGGCGCTCGCGTTCCTGACCCTCGGCCTGATCTTCATTTGCAGCGGAACGCTGTGGTGTTTCGGCATCGCGGCCTTCGCGGCGAAAGCCGCCGGCCGCCTCCGGCAATCGGCGGGCGCGATAGCCTGGGTCAACCGCCTGCTCGGCGGGATGTTCGTCTATCTCGGCGTCCGCGTCGCCATGATGGATACGCGCTGAAGTCAGCCGTCACCGTTTGTGTCGGCGGTGACGTTTCAGGTGGACATTTTCAGTAGGGCATTGCCGGCAAGATAGACCCCGAGAACGATCATCGCGACCTGGAAAAACAGACGGAAAATATCCGGCTGCAGCCGGGTGCGAACGGCCTGGCCGACGAACATGCCGGCGAATGAGCACGCCATGGCGACCGCGCCCGGCAGCGCGGTTGCAGCCGTCAGCAGGCCCTCGCTGGTCAGGTTGAAGCCGAGCGCCAGCGTTGCGACCGTGAAGAACACGCCGAGCGCCTGGATCAGCTCTTCCTTTTCCATGCCGATTGCCTGCAAGAACGGCACCGAGGGAATGACCTGTACGCCGGTCGCGGCCGAAATCATCCCGGTGATCAGGCCGACGATGCCGCCGAGCCATTTCTCGTTCGCCGGCGCTACGGTGAAATGGAACTTGTAGAGGCCGATGATGGCATTGATCGCCAGCAACAGGCCGAGCGCGATCGCCGTATAGCGTGCATAGGGGCCGGTCAGCGCGCCGCCGTTCAGCCAGATGCCGGCCGCGGTTCCGATCAGCAGTGGCCAGAGCCGCCGGAGGATGTCGCGCAAATAGGGGCCGCCGAAGGTCTGCCAGATATTGGTGACGATCGCCGGCACGATGACGATGGCGATGGCCTGGGCCGGCGGCATCGACACCGCGAGCAGGCCCATCGACACGGTCGGCAGGCCGAGCCCGAGGGCGCCTTTGACAAATCCCGCAAGCAGGAAGGCGACGGCGATGAGGAGCAGCAGGGAATCGAACATGGGCGCACATTGACCGATCGATGCTGGCGGCACAATCTGGAGATTACGGAGATAGCCTTCGTCCAAGCCGAAAGCAGGGGGATTGAACCATGGCCATGCGTTTCGATCTGGTCGACCTTCAGCTCTTCATCGCGGTGGCCGAGACGCGCAGCATCACCAACGGCGCGCAGCGGCTTCATCTCGCGCTGGCTTCGGCCAGTGCGCGGATCAAGGGACTGGAACAGGCGCTCGGCGTCGTGCTGCTGACGCGCGGCCGCCGTGGCGTCGAACTGACGCCGGCCGGCGAAAGCCTGCTCGATCATGCCCGGATCGTCACCCACAATATCGAAGCGCTGCGCGGTGATCTCTTGGCCTTTTCCCGCGGCGTCAGGGCCACCGTGCGCTTCCTCGCCAACACCTCGGGCCTGTCGGAATATCTGCCGAAGGCGCTGGCGGCCTTCCTCGGCCAGCATCCCCACATCTCGATCGACGTCGAGGAGCGCGAAAGCGGCGACATCGCCCACGCCATCCTGACCGGTGCCGCCGATCTTGGCCTCGCCGCCGAACACGCCTTGCCGGACAGTATCGAGCGCATCCCGTTCAGCGAAGACCGTCTGGTGCTGATTGCCGCGCGCACCGACGAACTGGCGGGCCGGCGGCAGGTCGATTTCCGCGAGGTCGTCGAGCGGGATTTTGTTGGATTGATCGCCTCGAGCGCGCTGCATGCCCATGTCACCGGACATGCGGCTCGGCTCGGCGCGCGGCTTCGGTTTCGCGCCCGGCTGAACAATTTCGACGCGATCGGCGAAATGGTCGCCGCCGGCATCGGTGTTGCCGTGATGCCGGAGGTCGCGGCGAGGCGTTGCGCCCGCGCGATGAAGATCAATGTCGTCAGGATCAGGGATCCCTGGGCCAACCGGCGGCTCGCGATCTGCGCCCGCAGTTTCAAGTCGCTGCCGCGGCCGGCGAAACAGCTCGCCGACCATCTGCGCACGGCAGCACCGTGACGCTTACTTCGCCGTATCGAGGCCTGCGGCCTTGATGACGCGCGCCCACTTTTGCGCCTCGGCCGTGATGTAGTCGCGAAAATGTTTCGGCCTGTCGCCGGCCACCGTGAGGCCCTGGTCGGCCAGTTTTTGCTTCACCTGCGGATCGTCCATGGCCTGGTTGGTGACGGCATTGAGCAGGTTGACGATATTTTCAGGCGTCCCGCCCGGGGCGATCATGCCGTACCAGTTCTGGATCAGGAGATCCGGCATGCCGACCTCGGCGGTGGTCGGCACGTCGGGCGCCGTCGGGGCACGTTCGGGTGCGCCTAGCGCGATGGGGCGCAAACTTCCGGCCTTGATGTGCGGCAAGATCACCGGCAGGTCGAGGAATGCCATCTGTACCTGCTGGCCGAGCAGATCGTTGATGGCGGGCGCAGCACCCCGATAGGGGATGTGAACGATGTCGATGTTGGCCGTCAGCTTGAGCAGCTCGCCCGCCAGATGCGGCAGGCCGCCAACGCCGGCGGACGCAAAATTGAGTTTCCCCGGCTGGGCCTTGGCGAGGGCGACAAGCTCGGCCATGTTTTTGGCGGGCACGTTACTGGCAACGACAAGCATCTCCGGCACCGTCGTCACCAGGGTGATCGGCGCGAGATCCCTGGCAACATCGTAGGGCACCCTTTCCATGGTCGGGTTGATCACGAGCGAACTCGCGCTCACGATTCCGATCGTGTAGCCGTCAGGTGCCGCCTTTGCGACCGCGTCGGTGCCGAGCACACCGCCCTGGCCGCCGCGATTGTCGATGATAACAGGTTGCTTGGTGATTTCCGACATCCGCTGGCCGACCACGCGCGCGATGATGTCGTTGGGCCCGCCGGCCGGGAACGGCACGATGAGTTTGATCGGTTTGGTCGGAAAATCCTGTGCGGCGGCCAACGTCGGCAACAGCAACAGCGTCAATCCCGCGAGCAACCGGCCCAGGATTTTCATCAATGCCTCCCGCGCGGCTCCGCATCTCCTGCGCGTTCACGCCGCTGGCAGCAATTCTATAGCGTTTTCGAGCGAAGTGGATACCGGTTCGCGTAAAGAAGACCGGCGTTGCCGGCGCGGGCCGTTCGCGACCGATCAGGCGTCAACTGTTCAGCAGTTTCAGCGCCGCCTCGTGCACACGGGCGTCACCGGCGGCGACGATGCGGCCGCCGTTCGTGGCGGGCTGGCCTTCCCAGTTGGTGACGACGCCGCCGGCGCCGGTGATGATCGGGATCAGGGCGGCGATATCATAGGGCTTCAGCTCGGTCTCGACCACGAGATCGAGATGGCCGGCCGCCAGCATGCAGTAGGAGTAGCAATCGCCGCCGTAGCGCGACAGTCGCACTTCCTTTTCGATCCGGCCGAAAACCTCGCGGTCGGCGGCGTTCATCAATAATGGGCTGGTGGTGTAGGAGGTCGCTTCCTTCAGCGAGGCGCAGCGCCGCACCGAAAGTTTTCGTTCGCCCGACGGCCCGGAATAATGCGCTGAGCCGCTATCGCCGGAAAAGCGCTCGCCGATATAGGGCTGGTGCATCATGCCGAACACCGGCGTGCCCTGGTGCAACAGCGCGATCAGCGTGCCCCAGATCGGAAAGCCCGCGATGAAGGATTTGGTGCCGTCGATGGGATCGAGCACCCAGACATATTCGGCGTCCTCGCGCTCGCTGCCGAATTCCTCGCCGACGATGCCGTGCTGGGGAAAGTTGGCCTTGATCAGGCGGCGCATGACGGCTTCGGCGGCGCGGTCGGCCTCGGTGACGGGGTCGAAGTCGCTCGTGCTCTTGTTGTCGACCAGGAGCGAGGTTCGGAAGAACGGCAGGATGGTTTCGCCGGAAGAAGTCGCGAGGCGGCCGATGAAGGCTGTGAAATCGATGACCGTCACGGCTGATCCCTGGAAAGGCGCGGCGCCCGCGCGAGAATTCTTGTTCTTGCCTAGCTCAATCCTGCGGCGTGCGCACGAATAACGGCGCGTTATTCCCACCTCATCGGTGACTGCCGGCTTTCGAATCACGTTCGTTTAGGCGTGTATTTTCGGTAAGTCCGTCAATCACGAAAGCGCGATGTCTGGGGATCATGGCTGATCTGCAGCACCTGCCGGGCAGAGAAAATAGAACGTAAGGTATTGAAAATATTTGGTAAAAGAGTATTTAATCAGTCTGTGGCAAATCGGCCAGCCCGGCCAGGATTGCGCAGGAAATGTTTCGAAAACTCTTGCGTTTTGTGCAGCGCGGTCGCATATTGTTGCGGTGCGGTAGCGCCTCGCGCTATCGCTGCCCTCCTTGGGCGTTTCCTCCCTAGACTTGGGCCGCTTGTTCATTCAAGCGGCCCTTTTTTCTTTTGGGGATCGGCGGTCATTCCGGACGACGCGAAGCGGCGATCCGGAATCTCGAGCTTCCGGGTTCGATGCTTCGCATCGCCCCGGAATGACGGTTAGAGATGATTACTCCGCGGCGGCCTGGAACGGCCCGAGATCGCCGAGCGGGACCTTTGCCAGCGCGTCGGCGAGCTTGGTGAAATCGGCGGCCACCTGCGCAAAGCGCGCCGAGCGTTCCCGGCGTCGCTCATCCATATAGATCGCGCGGTTGAGTTCGAGCTGCACGGTGTGCAATCCGCTTGCCGGGTTGCCGTAGTGCTCGGTGATGAAGCCGCCGGCATAGGGCTTGTTGCGCCCGATCGAATAGCCGAGCCCGCTCATGATTTCCTCGACGAGGTCGGGCAGCAGACTGGCGCAACTGGTGCCGTAGCGGTCGCCGATCACGATATCGGGCCGCCGCGGTTCGTCGCGCGACACGCCGACCGACGGCATCGAATGACAATCCACCAGGATCACGGTGCCGAACGCCTGATGGGCCTTGTTGATCAGCCGCCGCAGCGCGCGGTGATAGGGCTTGTAGAGCGCCTCGATCCGTCCCAGCGCCTCGTCGACATTGATCCGTTCGCGATAGATTTCCTGCCCGTCGCCGACCACGCGCGGGATGGTGCCGAGGCCGCCGGCGACCCGCATCGAACGGGTGTTGGCAAAGCTCGGCAGCCGGCCGTTGAACATGCGCGGATCGAGTTCGTAAGGCTCGCGGTTCACGTCGACATAGGAACGCGGGAAATTGACCCGCACGGTCGGAAAACCCCGGTCGGCGAGATCGGCGATCAATTCGTCCATGAAGGAGTCCTCGGAGCGGCGCAGGCTCGCGAGGTCGATGCGGGAAGCGTTGAGAAAATCCGGCGGATAGACCGAACCGGAATGCGGCGAGTTGAAGATGATCGGCGCCCGCCAGTCGGCCGGCTCCACGATCTCGAACGGAGGCGACAGTTCGCCATCAAGCTGCGTCATCGTCGGGCGCCATCCCTGAGATCCGGTTTTCCTTCGGCCAAATCGACGAGGTGGCCGATTCTGCCGGAAAACGGCGGCTTTATAACGAAGCATTGTCGGTAATCGCAATCATTCTGCCAAGCGAAAAAAGCCGCATGACGGCTGGAACATGTCGCAAACACGTGAAAAACGCCTGCCCTGATTGATCTTGGGCCGCGATAGGGTACAGAAATGGCGGCGCGACATCCTTCGCACGCCGACGCCCCTTCACCCGATATTTACCGTCTGTCGGGCTTAGTGGGTGGAGTGATCCTCCAAGCCGGATTCGACGACTGAACACCATGCACAAAATCCTTCTCGCCGAAGACGACAACGACATGCGCCGCTTCCTGGTGAAGGCGCTGGAAAACGCCGGATTTCAGGTCTCGTCCCACGACAACGGCCTGTCGGCCTATCAACGGCTGCGCGAGGAACCGTTCGAGATGCTGCTCACCGATATCGTGATGCCCGAAATGGACGGCATCGAGCTGGCGCGCCGCGCCTCGGAACTCGACCCCGACATCAAGATCATGTTCATCACCGGCTTTGCCGCGGTTGCCCTGAATTCCGATTCGGAAGCGCCGAAGAACGCCAAGGTGCTGGCCAAGCCCGTTCACCTCCGCGAACTCGTCAGCGAAGTGAACAAGATGCTGGCGGCCTGATTCGGCGTCATTTGGGGTCAAAACACTCCAGAAATTAGTCCCGAGCGTCCTTGCCGGGGCGCTTTGGAGCCGATATACGGACCCCACCCAATACGACTTGGGGCATGTTATTTATGCCCCGACAAAAGCTAGAGCGGGATGACCGGTCTAGGGCGCGTAGCTCAGCGGGAGAGCACTACCTTGACATGGTAGGGGTCACAGGTTCGATCCCTGTCGCGCCCACCACGCTTCGCCCTGACGGGCTACGCGTGGCGCAGCCACACCGAGACCGTCAGGACGAGGCGTGTCCGGCGAAGCTTGAGCGAAGCGAAAGCGTAGACGGACTGTTTCCTCGCGGATTTGCAGCGTTTCGGTGCCGGCTCGGCAAGCCACGTTCTCCTCACCAAAGCTAAGCGTGGTAGAGACCGTCAGAGCGACCCGGCCCACCGAAATTTTCTACCTGATATTCTTCTGGTAGCCGTCGACATAGACCGCCGCCAGCAGCACCAGGCCCTTGACGACGTATTGCCAGTAGATCCCGATGCCGAGGATCGACATGCCGTTGTTCATCACGCCCATCACGAAGGCGCCGATCACGACGCCCATCACCTTGCCGACGCCGCCCGAGGCGGAGGCGCCGCCGATGAAGCAGGCAGCGATGACGTCGAGCTCGAAGGAATTTCCGGCGCTCGGCGTTGCCGAGTTCAACCGTGCCGCGACGATCAGCCCGGCAAGGCCGGCCAGCGCGCCCATATTGACGAAGGTCAGGAAGATCAGCCGCTCGGTCCGGATGCCGGAGAGCTGCGCCGCCATCCGGTTGCCGCCGAGCGCATAGATGCGGCGTCCGATCGTCATGCGCTGCGTCACGAACATGTAGAGCAGGATCAGCGCACCCATGATGATCAGCACATTGGGCAGACCGCGATAGGATGCCAGCAGGTAGCAAAAACCGGCGATCAGGAGGGCGAACACGGCGTTCTTTCCGATGAACAACGCCAGCGGCTCCGTCTCCATCGTGTGGGCCTTGGCGCGGCGCCAGCGGCGAGCGCTGGTGAAGATCAGCAAGGCGGCGCCGACGAGGCCGACCAGCATCGAGGTCCAGCGGAAGTTGGCGCCGATGCCGTCGCCGAACAGTGCCAGCAGCGGCGCGCTGACCACGTCGGGGATGAATCCGGAACTGATGCTCTGGAAATCTTTGGGAAAAGGCCCGACGAACTGGCCGAGCAGGATGTTGCCGGTGAGCCCGCGAAACACCAGCATGCCGCCGAGCGTCACGATGAAGGACGGAATTTTGGCGTAGGCCACAAAATAGCCCTGCGCCGCGCCGATCAGGCCGCCGGCCACGAGGGAGATGCCGACCACGGGAATCCAGGGCAGCTTGTAGTCGACCATCATGGTCGCGGCGATGGCGCCGATGAAGCCGACGATCGAACCTACCGACAGATCGATATTGCCGCCGACGATGATCAAGAGCATGCCGAGCGCCATGATGACGATGTAGCTGTTCTGCAGGATCAGGTTAGTGATGTTGACGGGCGCCAGCAGCACGCCGCCGGTCAAATATTCAAACAGCGCAATGATCACCAGCAGGGAACCGAGCAGGCCGTAGTCGCGCAGGTTGCTCTTCCAGATGCCGGCGCCGGCCTGGTCCTTGCTCGGGGTCTCGACGGCGTCGTGTTTCACAGCGCGGTTCCGTGTTGTCGCATGATCGAGGCCATGATTTTTTCCTGGCTGGCTTCATGGGCCGGCATTTCATCGACGAGGCGGCCTTCGTTCATGACATAGAGGCGGTCGCAGATGCCGAGCAGCTCGGGCATTTCCGACGATATGACGATCACGCCTTTGCCGCTGGCCGCGAGGTCGTTGATGATGGTGTAGATCTCGTATTTGGCGCCGATATCGATGCCGCGCGTCGGCTCGTCGAGAATCAGCACCTTGGGATCGGCGAACAGCCACTTGCTCAGCACCACCTTCTGCTGGTTGCCGCCCGACAGGTTGAGCGCCTTCTGCAGGATGCCGGACGAGCGGATGTTCAGCCGGGAACGGTATTGATCGGCGACTTCGGCTTCTCGGCGCTCGTCGATCACGCCGTGCCAGGCGACGCCGGCCAGGTTGGCCAGCGTGATATTGCTCTTGATGTCTTCGCCCAGAATCAGCCCGAGGCCCTTGCGGTCCTCGGTAAGGTAGGCAAGTCCCCCGGCAACCGCCTTCTGAATCGAACCGAGGTCGATCTCGCGGCCTTGCATGAAGGCCTGGCCGGTCACGTTGCGGCCATAGGCGCGGCCGAACACGCTCATCGCCAGTTCGGTGCGCCCGGCGCCCATCAGGCCGGCGATACCGACAACCTCGCCCTGCCTGACGTGAAGACTGACGCCCTTGATTACTTCGCGGCCGGCATGCAGCGGATGCTCGACGCGCCAGTCCCTGATCTCGAACAGCGTGTCGCCGACCCTGGGGTCGCGGTGCGGGTAGCGTTCCGACATTTCGCGGCCGACCATGCTCTTGATGATGCGCGCCTCGCTGATCTCCTCGGTGTGGCAGTCGATGGTCTCCACCGTGCTGCCGTCGCGCAGCACGGTGATGGAGTCGGCGACTTCGGCGAGTTCGCTGAGCTTGTGGGAAATCAGGATCGAGGCGATGCCATGGCTCCGCAATTCCTTGAGCAGGCCGAGCAGCGCTTCGCTATCACTTTCGTTCAGGCTGGCGGTCGGCTCGTCCAGGATCAGCAACCGGACCTTCTTGGCGAGCGCCTTGGCGATTTCGACCAGCTGCTGCTTGCCGACGCCGAGATCTGTGATCAGCGCGGTGGGCTGCTCGTTTAGTCCGACCTTGGCCAGCAACTCGCGGGTGCGGCGGAAGGCCTCGTCCCAGTCGATGATGCCCATGACAGCCGGTTCATGGCCGAGGAAGATGTTTTCTGCGATCGACAGCAGCGGCACCAGCGCCAGCTCCTGGTGGATGATGATGATGCCGAGCCGTTCGCTGTCGGAGATATCGGCGAACTGCCGCCTCTCGCCATCATAGAAGATGTCGCCTTCGTAGGAGCCGTGCGGATAGACCCCGCTGAGGACCTTCATCAGGGTCGATTTACCGGCGCCGTTCTCGCCGCAGATCGCGTGAATTTTCCCGGCCTCAACCCTGAGATTGACGTTGCGCAGGGCTTTCACGCCGGGAAAGCTCTTGGATATGCCTCGCATTTCCAGAATGGCGGTCATTGCCCACCCGTCAACCCGGCCACAGCAGCAGCTTTCCCGTGGCTCACTTGAACTGTTCGGCCTTGTAGTAGCCGGTGTCGATCAGCGCGGTCTTCCAGTTGTCGAGATCCACCGCGACCGGCTTCAGCAGATAGGACGGAACCACCTTGACGCCGTTGTTGTAGGTCTTGGTGTCGTTGATCTCGGGCTTGCCGCCGGACAGCACCGCGTCGACCATTCCGGCCGCGATCTTGGCGAGGTCGCGCGTGTCCTTGAAGATCGTCGAATACTGCTCGTGGTTGACGATGGATTTGACCGAAGGCACCTCGGCGTCCTGGCCCGATATGACAGGCATCGGCATTTCCTTCGAGCCGTAGCCGACGCCCCTCAGCGCGGCAATGATGCCGATGCTGAGGCCGTCATAGGGCGACAACACTGCGTCGACATGCTTGCGCGTATAGAACGCGCTGAGCAGGTTTTCCATGCGGGCCTGGGCGACGGAGGCCTCCCAGCGCAGCGTTGAGACCTTGTCCATGCCGATCTGCTTGCTTTGCACCACGAGCTTGCCGCTGTCGATATAAGGTTTCAGCACCGACATCGCGCCGTCGTAGAAGAAGAAGGCATTGTTGTCGTCGGGCGAGCCGCCGAACAGTTCGATATTGAAGGGACCCTTGCCCTCCTTCAAGCCAAGTCCCTTTTCGATGCTGGCGGCCTGCAGCACCCCGACCTGAAAATTGTCGAAGGTGGCGTAGTAATCGACATTGGCCGAACCGCGGATCAGGCGATCGTAGGAGATCACCTTGATGCCGGCGTCGGCCGCGCGCTGCAGCGCGTCGGACAAAGTGGTGCCGTCGATCGCGGCGATCACCAGCGCCTTCTCCTTCTTGGTGATCATGTTCTCGATCTGCGCGAGCTGGTTGGGAATGTCGTTGTCGGCGTATTGCAGGTCGGTCTTGTAGCCCTTGGCCTGCAACACCCTCACGATGTTGTCGCCATCAGCGATCCAGCGCGCCGACGATTTGGTCGGCATCGCGATCCCGATGGTGCCCTTGTCTTGCGCCTGTGCCGGGCCAGCCAGCGTGGCCAATCCGAGCGCGACGGCAGCGGCGAGGGTTTTGACATTCAGCATCGGGTTCCTCCTGTAGGCAACTTTTATTGTAGCTCGGTCATCGGGGCAGCATAGCATCTTCGGGCAGCCGTTACCCCGCGATATGCCGGCCCGCGATATAGCCGAACGTCAGCGCCGGGCCGAGCGTGATGCCGGCGCCGGGATAGTTCCCGCCCATGATGCTGGCCATGTCGTTGCCGGCGGCATAGAGGCCGGCGATCGGCTGGCCGTCGCCATCGAGCGCACGCGCATTCTCGTCGGTCCTGATGCCGGCATAGGTGCCGAGATCGCCGATCACCATCTTGATGGCGTAGAACGGTCCGTCCTTGATCGGCGCGATGCAGGGGTTCGGGCCGTGCAGCGCGTCGCCCTGGTAGCGGTTATAGGCGCGCGATCCCTTGCCGAAGGCGGGATCCTGCCCACTGGCGGCGGTCTCGTTGAACGCCTTGACCGTGGCTTCGAGTCCCCCGGCATCGATGCCCGTATTGGCGGCGAGTTCGGTCAACGTTTCGCCGCGCTTGAGATAGCCGGTCTTCAGATGATGCCCGAGCGGCATCGGGAACGGCGGCACGCAGCCGAGCCCGTACTTTCGAAGCGCGCGGTGATCGCACAACAGGAACGCCGTGATCTCCTCGCCGGGTTTTGCGGCCTTCATCATCTCCTGCACGAAGTCATGATAGGAATTGCCTTCATTGGCAAAGCGCTTTCCGTCGCGCGTCACCGCGATGACGCCGGGTTTGGCGCGGTCGATGAAATGCGGCATCACGCCCTTGCTGCCGTCCTTGCGCGTGGTGACCGATACCGGCACCCAGGCGGCGGCGTTCGGCAATGAATCCTCGACGTGGCCGCCGGCGGCTTCCGCCAATCGCAAGCCGTCGCCGGTGTTGCCGGGCGGTCCCGGCGAGAAATGTTCGGCGCCGGTGGGGGCGTGCGGGAACATCGCCTTGCGCCTTTCGACATCGTGCGGAAAGCCGCCGCAGGCCAGCACCACGCCGCGCCGGGCGGTGACACGCACGCGTTTGCTGTCACGTTCGATGATCGCGCCGCGCACCGCGCCGTCCTCGACGATCAATTCGCGTACCGGCGACGACAGCCACAGCGGAATATTGAGGTCGAAGGCCGATTTCGCCAGCCGCCCGGCGAGCGCGTTGCCGTTGGTCAGCGTCATGCCGCGGCCGTAGCGCATCACGTCGAGCGCATGGCGGCTCAGGCGCTTGGCGACGTACCAGGCTGACATGGGCGACTTGGTCGCGCGCATAAAATGAATGATCTCCTTGCCGGAGCCCAGCATCATGCCGAACACGGTGAGCTCGGGCAGGGGGCTGCCGATATCCTTGAGCTTGGGGCCGAGTTCGTGGCCGTCGAACGGCCGCGTCACCATCGAGCGCCCGCCCTGCGCGCCGCCGGGCGCTTCGGCATGGTAATCCGGAAAGGTTAGCGGCATGTCGAACCGCAGCGCGGTCTTGCTGGTGAAAAAGTCCACCGCTTCGGGGCCCTTGGTCAGGAACGCATCGACGCGCGCGGCATCGAAACTGTTGCCGGCCTCATGGCGCAGATAGGTCCGTGCCTGGTCCGGGCTCTCGGCAATGCCCCAGTCGCGCGCCAGCGAGGTGCCGGGAATCCAGAGCCAGCCGCCGGAGCGCGCCGTGGTGCCGCCGAAGCGCGGCTCTTTTTCCACGATCAGCACGTTGAGCCCGTGATGCCCCGCGGTCACCGCCGCCGACATCCCGGCACAACCCGAGCCGACCACCAGCGCGTCGCATTCGTAGGTTTCTTGTATCTGATCCGCCACGCGATCCGCCCTGGTTATTTCTTTTTTCCGGCGGTCATTTGGGTGGGGATCGATTGACGTGTCAATCTAGCCAGCGACAAGCGCTGCGTTCACCTCGCCCCGCTTGCGGGGAGAGGTCGGATTTTACGCGAAGCGCAAAATCCGGGTGAGGGGGGCTATCCGCGAGTCCGAGTGCGTGGTGAGACCCCCTCACCCCAACCCTCTCCCCGCAAGCGGGGCGAGGGAGTTACCGTCTCAATTCCCCGGCTCGAACGAACAGCTCGCGCCGCTGCCGTCCTTTTGCTTGATCGCTTTGGGGTCGAGCGTGCAGTTCAGGTTCGACAGGCTTTCGAACACTGATCCGGCGGCGCCGTCGGAAGGCACGCCGGCTAACGCTTCGGTGGCGAAGATCTCGCTGGCGCGGCGGCCGCTGATGGTTTGCTTCTTGCCTCTGAACGTCAGCTCGCAGGAGCGCGCGGTGATGTCGACATTGCTGACCCGGCAGACGATCTTGTCCGCTGTGATCGTAATCTTCTTCGCGTAAGGGACATCCTTCTCGCCGACGAACAATGCGGCGGCGGTTTCCCGTTCGTCCCCTGACAGCAGCGGCGAATACAACGCCACCACGCCGGCCAGCGCCAGTGCATTGGGGCCGCTGACGGTTGCCGGAGCCGCATGGGCCGCTGCCGCGCTCGTTAGGAGAAGCGAGGCGGCGAGGATCGCCAGTCTGCCGGAATTCATTCTTGGTCTCCTTGAGGTAGGCCACAACCGCGCGTTGCCGTCCGTAGCAGGGCCGGAAAACGGCGCCGGTGACGAATATTTCACGCGCGGTGGTGCCGGCGCCAGCCCCTTCCGGTGCGCTTCCCGGGCAGGGCGGCCACGCAGTTATAGCCTTGCGCCTGAGCCCGGTCGGGGTCACATTTGCGCCGCGACGCTAGATCGCCAAGGCGTAGCGTTTTCAAGCGAAGTGGACTCCGGTTCGCGTGAAGAAGACGCGTCAAATATAAGAGCCCCGAGGAATCCCGATGGCGGCGACGCGGATCGACTGCGACATCCATCCGGCGGTGGGCGGAACCCGCACCACGCTGTTGCCCTATCTCGACGACCACTGGAAAGAGCAGGTGGTCAGCCGGGCGATCGACGGCCTCGACCTCAATTCCTATCCGCCCGCGATGCCGTTCTCGGGCCGCGCCGACTGGCGGCCGGCCCACGGCAAGCCGGGAAGCGACCTCGCCATGGTGCAGCGCGGGGCGTTCGACCAGCTCGGCGCCAGCCACGCCATCTGCAATGTGCTGTACGGCGCGCAGGCGGTGTTCGATCCCTATATGGCGTCGGCCTTCTGCAAGGCGATCAACGACTGGATCGCGGCCGAATGGCTTTCGAAGGACAAGCGGTTGCGCGCCTCGATCGTGGTGCCGCTGCAGGCGCCGGACCTCGCCGTGGAGGAGATCGAGCGGCTCGCCGGCGACAACAGGTTCGTTTCCGTGCTGGTGCTGGCGCAGGGCGACAGTCTCCTGGGCAAGCGGCACTTCTGGCCGGTCTGGCAGGCGGCCGAAAAACACAAGCTCCCGATCGCGATCCATGCCGGCAGCCAGTATCGCGGCGCGCCGAGTTCGATCGGCTGGCCGTCCTATCGCTACGAATATTATTTGGCCGAAGCGCAGGCGATGCAGGCGCAGATCCTGAGCCTGGTCTATGAAGGCGTGTTCGGAAAATTTCCGGGGCTCAAGGTCGTGCTGATGGAATCCGGCGTGAGCTGGCTGCCGGCCTTCATGTGGCGCGCCAACAAGACCTGGCGCGGCGTCCGTGTCGAGGTGCCCTGGGTCGAGCGCGAGCCGGCGTCGATCATCCGCGACCATTTCCGCGTCACCATGCAGCCGTTCGACGGGCCGCCGGATGCGGCAGGGGTTGCCGACATCATCGAGCAGATCGGCTCCGACAAGATGTTCTTGTTCGCGTCGGATTATCCGCACTGGCAGTTCGACGGCGACGATCCGATGCCGGCGCATCTGCCGGCCAGTCTCATCTCGCGTATGTGCGAAGACAATCCGCTTGAAACCTTTCCGCGGCTGAAGCTGGCCGCTTGAACTTGACTTCGCCAGGGAGGACAGCATGAGCGACGTCATCGACCGTCCCATCCCACAACAGGAAGCTGCCGCCAAGAGCCGGTTGCGCATCATCGACTGCGACGTGCATCCGAGCATTCACGCGCATGCCGATATCGAGCAGTTCATGACCAAGCGGTGGGCGGAGCATTTGCGCACCTATGGCAGCCATCTGCGCACGCCCTATATTGGCACCACGCCCTATCCGCGTTCCTCGCCGCTGATCGCGCGCCGCGACGCCTGGCCACCGACCGGCGGCCCGCCTGGCTCGGATCTCGCCTTCATGCAGAAGCAGCATCTCGATCCGCTCGATGTGGAATACGGCATCCTGCAGGTGCTCGACCTCTTCATCTTCTCGCAGCAGAACCTTGAATTCGGTGCCGCGATCCAGCGCGCCATCAACGACTGGCAGCTGGCGTTCTGGTCCGATCGCGATCCGCGCCTGAAGGCCTCGATCCTGGCCGGCCAGGACGACACGCAACTTGCGATCGCCGAGATCGAACGCTGCGCCAAGGTCGGCCGCTATGTGCAGATCAATGTCTGCCCGCGCGCCAACGAGCCGCTGGGGCGCCGCCGCTACTGGCCGATCTATGCGCGCGCCCAGGAACTCGGCCTGCCGCTCGGCATTCATGTTGGCGGCTATGGCGGACATGCGCCGACCGGCGGCGGCTGGCCGTCTTATTATGCCGAGGAGCACCAGAGCAACGCCCACACCATGGCGGCGCAGCTCACAAGCCTCGTGCTCGAAGGCATTCCGGAGCGTTTCCCGAACCTCAAGATCGTGTTCATCGAGGGCGGCTTCGGCTGGATCCCGTCGGCGACATGGCGCATGGACCGGCACTTCGAGGCCTTCCGCAGCGAGGTGCCGCATCTGAAGCGCAAGCCGTCGGAATATGTGAAGGAGCATTTCTGGTTCACGACCCAGCCGATCGACGAGCCCGATGAAGCCAAACACCTGCGCTCGCTGATCGATTGGGTTGGCGCCGACAGATTGCTGTTCTCGTCGGATTATCCGCATTGGGATTTCGACGACCCGCGCTATGCCTTCAGGACGCCGCTGACCGATGTCGAGCGAGCCAAGATATTCAACGGCAACGCGCGCTCGATCTACAAGTTCTGAAACAGGTTCAGATGACCCGTCACATCGTCGCTCGCACCTCTGATATCCCGCCCGGCGGCAACAAGGTCGTCGGGGTCGAAGGCCGCGACATCGTCGTGTTCCACGTCAACGGCGAGTTCTTCGCGCTGCTCAATCGCTGCCCGCATGCCGGCGCGCCGCTGGAGAAGGCGGCCTGCGTGGCGCGGCTGACTTCGCCGGAGCCGGGCATCTACCAGCGTTCGCGGGTCGGCGAGCTGTTGCGCTGTGCCTGGCACGGCTGGGAATTCGACATGCGCAACGGGCAGTCGTATTTCGATCCGAACCGCGTCAAGATACGCTCCTATCCGGTCGCGGTCGAAAGCGGCGAGGAACTGCAGAAGGGGCCTTACGTCGCCGAGACCTTCCCGGTGCATGTCGAGGACAGCTACGTGATCATCGAGACGTGAGGCACGTCGCCTTCGATCTCGGCTACACCATTCCAATCATCATCTCATCCCAGGGAGCCATTCCATGACGCACGCCATTCGCTATCACAGGACCGGCGGTCCCGACGTTCTGGTCTGGGAGGAAGTGCAAGTCGGCAAGCCCGGCCCCGGCGAGGCGCGCATCCGCCACACGGCCGTGGGCCTGAACTTCGTCGACATCTATAACCGCTCCGGCGTCTATCCGGTGCAACTGCCGAGCGGGCTCGGCGGCGAGGCGGCCGGCGTGGTCGAGGAAGTGGGCGCCGGCGTCACCGATCTCAAGCCCGGCGACCGCGTCGCCTATGGCGCCGCGCCGCTTGGTGCCTATGCCGAGGCGCGGCTGATCCCGGCCGACCGGCTGTTGAAAATCCCGGAAGGAATCGATGACAAGACGGCGGCGGCGATGATGCTGAAGGGGCTGACCGCGCAATATCTGATCCGCCAGACCTATCGCGTCAAATCCGGCGATACCATTCTGCTGCATGCCGCGGCCGGCGGCGTCGGCCTGATCCTGAGCCAGTGGGCCAAGCATCTCGGCGCCACCGTGATTGGCACCGTCGGCAGCGACGAGAAGGCCAAGCTCGCGAAAGCCCACGGTTGCGCCCACACGATCGTCTACACGCGGGAAGATTTCGTCAAACGCGTCGATGAGATCACCGGCGGCAACAAGGTACCTGTTGTCTATGACTCTGTCGGCAAGGACACGTTCCTGAAATCGCTGGATTGCCTGGCGCCACTCGGCGTCGCCGCATTGTTCGGCCAGTCCTCCGGCAGCGTCGATCCGCTCAACCTCGGCCTCCTGGCGCAGAAGGGATCGCTCTACGTCACCCGCCCGACGCTCAATACTTACGCCGCCAAGCGCGCCAACCTGGTCGCGATGGCAAACGAGCTGTTCGAGGTGGTGAAATCAGGCGCGGTCAAGATCGAGGTGCACCAGACCTACCCGCTCAAGGACGCGGCCAAGGCGCATGCCGATCTCGCCGCGCGCAAGACCACGGGCTCGACGGTTTTGACCGTGTGACGCCAAGGGGCGCGTTCCAGGCCGCCATTTTTGCGGCGGCCTGATGCATAAATGCGCTGACCGCGCGACAGCTCGCCGCTGCCAAATCGTCACGGGCGTGCTATAGAAGGCGCCAGCGATTTTTCATGACAAGGTGCGGCCGATGTCGAAGCAAGCGATGCGCGAGGAGGCCGAGCGCCTGATCCGCGAGACGATGGAAAAGAAGGCCCTCACCATCAAGCAGGGCAACACAAGGATCGAGACCACCTGCGGCAAATGCGGCGCGCCCAATCGCCTGCAGGCCGAAAAAGGCGCCACCCGCGTCAAGTTCGCCTGCAAGCAGTGCGGCCACAAGCAAGAGACGCTTTGATCTTTACTTCGTAGTTGACCCGTCATTCCGGGACGGTCCGAAGGACCAGACCCGGAAGTTCGAGATTCCCCGATGCGCAATTGCGCATCTGAGGTTCGATGCTGCGCATCGCCCCGGAATGACCGGGACCTACTCCGCCTTCACAAACCGCGCAAAAGCCTCCGCATAGTCCGGATGCCAGCGCGACAGCGCGGGGCGGTTTTCGATGATGTCGCCGGCGGCCCACGCCATGCGCCGCTCGTCGAGTTGCCGCGGCACGTCGTTGTCGGGACAGAGAATGTAGAAATCGCCGGCGTCGATGCGTTCGACCATGAAGTCGATGGTCTGCTCCGGCGTCCAGGCGCCGGGCGGTTTCTCGCTGCGGCCGCGCGCGGTGAGCCCGGTGAAGACGTGACCGGGGATCATCAGGTGCGCGCTGATGCGGCAACCTGGTTTGTTGCGCAATTCGTGCTGCAGCGCCTCGGTGAGCGCCTTCACGCCGGCCTTGGAGACGTTGTAGGCGGGATTGCCGGGCGGCGTCGTGATGCCCTGCTTGGAGCCGGTGTTGATGATCAGCCCGGTGCGGCCTCGCTCGATCATCTGCGGCGCAAAGGCCTGCGTGCCGTGTATGACACCCCAGAGATTGACGTTGAGAATGCGCTGCCAGTTCTCCAGCGGGCCGAAGCTGGTACTGTCGGGGCCGATGCCGGCATTGTTCATCAGGATGTCGGTGCCGCCGAATTTTTTCCGCACCGCGGTCTCCAGTCCCGTGACATCCTCGAACCGGCTGACGTCGACGGCTGATGTCATGATGTCGGCGGCGCCGCCTTTGGCGACGGACGCCAGTTTGGCGCCGGCTTCCGCGAGCCGCTCCGCGCCGATATCGGCGATGCAGACCTTCATGCCCGATCCGGCAAAGCGCATGGCCGCCGCAAGGCCGATCCCCGATGCGCCTCCGGTGATGACGGCAACGTTATTCGGCGACATGGCGGGATGGGGCATCGGTCTTTCTCCTGACAAAGATCTGGCGCGTTCTTTCAGCTAATATCCCGACCCTACCATGCGCGAACCGGCATGGCAGGCCTTCGTTTCCGGCTTGCGCCGAAGGGTGGGTCTGCTTTACGATTCCTGCCCAACGCTATATCTTCTGAACTATAACGATGCCGCCCCAGGGAGTGCAAACATGGCGCTTACGCAAGCTATACCGATGACGCGTCATCCTTACGCGGATGGTTCCTACAAGAAGATGCTGATCGACGGCAAATGGGTCGATGCCGCGTCGGCTAAGAAGTTCGAGACGCGCAACCCGGCGACCGGCGAGTTGCTCGCGACCGTCGCCGAGGGCGACGCCGAGGACATCAACCGCGCCGTGGCTGCCGCCCGCCGCGCCTTCGAAGGGCCGTGGAGCAAGGTCAAGCCGTTCGAGCGCCAGGCGCTGCTGTTGAAACTCACCGATATCGTCGAGAAGAATTTTGAGGAATTGTCGCAACTCGACACGCTCGACATGGGCGCGCCGATCAGCCGCACCCGCGGCAACAAGCTCCGCGTGCTCGGCATGCTGCGCTATTATGCCGGGCAGGCAACCGCGCTGCATGGTGAGACCATCGAGAACTCGCTGCCCGGCGAAATCTTCTCCTACACGCTGAAGGAGCCGGTCGGCGTCGTCGGCGCCATCATTCCCTGGAACGGCCCGCTCACCGCCAGCGTCTGGAAGATCGGCCCGGCCATCGCCACCGGCTGTACGGTGGTGCTGAAGCCCGCGGAGGAAGCGCCGCTGACCTCGCTGCGGCTGGCTGAACTCTGCATGGAAGCCGGCATTCCGCCCGGCGTCGTCAACGTGGTTCCGGGCTACGGCGAAACCGCCGGTGCTGCGCTGGCGTCGCATCCCGATGTCGACAAGGTCGCCTTCACCGGCTCGCATATGACCGGGCAATCGATTGTCCGGGCATCCGCCGGCAACCTGAAGCGCGTCTCGCTCGAACTCGGCGGCAAATCCCCCGACATCGTGTTCGCGGACGCCGACCTCGACGCCGCGGTGCCGGGGGCTGCGATGGCGGTGTTCGCCAATTCCGGCCAGATCTGCAGCGCCGGCACGCGGCTGTTCGTCGAGCACAAGATCTACGACGAATTCGTCGGCCGCGTCGCCGAGTTTGGCAAGAAGCTGCAGGTCGGCAACGGCCTCGATCCCAATACGCAGATCGGTCCGCTGGTGTCGCAGCAGCAGATGGAGCGCGTCTCCAGCTATCTGTCGATCGGCCAGAAGGAAGGCGCGCAGGCGCTGGCCGGCGGCGCGCCGCTGACCGAAGGCGCGCTGTCGAAGGGCTACTTCGTTGCCCCGACGGTGTTCGCCAACGTGCAGGACAATATGCGGATCGCGCAGGAAGAAATCTTCGGGCCGGTGATCTCGGCGATCTCGTTCAAGGACAGTGACGACCTGATCAAGCGCGCCAACGCCACCACCTTCGGGCTCGGCAGCGGCGTCTGGACCACCAATGTCAGCAAGGCGCACCAGGTCGCCAGATCGCTGCGCGCCGGTTCGGTCTGGGTCAATTGCTACCAGGCGATGGATCCGGCGGTACCGTTCGGCGGCTACAAGATGAGCGGCTACGGCCGCGAGTCCGGCAAGCAGCACGTCGAGGAGTATCTCAACGTCAAGGCGGTCTGGATCAAGACGGGTTAGGCGATCCGTAGATCTGTGGCCTCATGGTTCGAGACGCGCGGCATGGCCGCGCTCCTCACCATGAGGGGACAGACAGGCCTGGAAAGCATAGTTGACCTCATCCTGAGGAGGCGCGAAGCGCCGTCTCGAAGGATGAAGCCCGGGTCGCCCAGCGTATTTGGATTCACCTTCCCGCGCGCTTCTTCGGGCGGCCGATCTCGGCCCGCAGCGCCTGCAATTCCTTGCGCACGGCGCTGGCGGCGTCACGCTCGATCTTGCGATAGCGCGCGACCAGCGAGAGGCCGAACGGCGTCAGCACCGCGCCGCCGCCGTTCTTGCCGCCGGTCTGCCGTTCCACCGCCGCTTGCCGGCAGATGCGGTTGGTCTCGTCGACCAGATCCCATGCCCGCTTGTAGGACATGTCCATGGCGCGGCCGGCGGCCGAAATCGAGCCGTGCTCGTGGATATTCTCCAGCAACGCGATCTTGCCCGGCCCGATCCGGCCCTCGGTATCGAGATCGATGCGGACGCTGAGAGAAGGCAGCGCCCGGGCGCTCGGTTTCTGCATGGAAGAAGTGCTCGCTTGCATTGGTCGTCAGGTTGCCACCAATAGCGTTTTCAAGCGAAGTGGTCACGGTTCGCGTGAAGAAAACGCGTCGTACTTGATCTCATACACCTTTTACGAACAAGCTGAGCCGGTTACATATCCGTACAATCACGGGAGTTGCGGGACAGTCATGAATTTTCCATCGTTGTTTTCACCACTGAAGGTTGGTCCGTACCAGCTTTCACATCGCGTCGTGCTGGCGCCGTTGACGCGGATGCGGGCGACGAAGCCTTCGCTGGCGCCGCGACCGCTGAACGCGGAATATTACACTCAACGCGCGACGCCGGGCGGTTTGCTGATCGCCGAAGCTTCGCCTGTTACGGCGACGGGGTTCGGCAGTCCCGGCGTGCCCGGCATCTATACCGATGCGCAGATCGCAGGCTGGCGCGAGGTGGTCGATGCGGTTCACGCCAAGGGCGGCGTGATCTTCCTGCAGCTCTGGCATGTCGGTCGCGTCTCGCATTCCTCGTTCCAGCCGGGAAACGTATTGCCTGTTGCGCCCTCTGCGGTAGCGATTGCCGATCTCAAGACCGGAACGGCCGACGGCAAGGCAGTGCCTTACGAAACCCCGCGCGCGCTGGAGACATCGGAAATTCCAGGCGTGATCGACGCCTACCGGCAGGCCGCGAAGAACGCATTGAAAGCCGGTTTTGACGGCGTCGAGATTCACGGCGCCAACGGCTACCTGATCGAGCAGTTCCTGCAATCACACACCAATCTGCGCACCGATCAATATGGCGGCTCCATCGAGAATCGCGCGCGGTTTTTGATGGAAGTGACCAGGGCCGTGGTCGAGGTCTGGGGTTCGAATCGCGTCGGCGTGCGGTTGTCGCCCTATGGCGTTGCGAACGGCTCCGGCGAGCCCGATCCGATGCCGCTGTACACGCACGTGGTGCAGCAGCTCAATCCGCTTGGCCTTGCATATTTACATTTCATCGAGCCGCGCTCCTCCGGCGCCGGGCGAGCCGAGGTCAACCACCAGAACGTGCCGTCGGCGATGGTGCTGTTCCGCCCGATCTGGAAAGGCGTGCTGATCACCGCCGGCGGCTTCACCGGCGAAACGGCGGATGCCGCGATCCGGGACGGCCATGCCGATGCGATCGCGTTCGGCCGCCTCTTCATCTCCAACCCCGACCTGCCGCGCCGCCTGCAGCGCGGCTTCCCGCTGACCCCCTACAACCGCGCGACGTTCTATGGCGGCGACGTGGCGGGGTACACGGATTATCCCGAGCATGGTGAGTTGGGAAAGGCGTAACTCTCTCTCTCCGTCATTCCGGGGCGATGCGAAGCATCGAACCCGGAATCTCGAGATTCCCCGATGCGCAATTGCGCATCTGAGGTCTGGTGCTAACGCACCATCCCGGAATGACGGACTCAATCTTCGCAATGACGAACTTGGGGACGGAGTTCAAACATGTTTCCAGAAGACGACGAGCAGCCTCAAAAGAAGAAATCCAAAGCCGTCTCCGCCGGCAAGCCCGCCGCGGGCCAATGCCTGTGCGGCAAGGTCGCCTTCGAGATCGACGTGCCGGCGCGCTGGGCCTGGCACGATCATTCAGCCCCGAGCCGCCGCGCGCATGGCGCTGTCTACGCGACCTATGTCGGAAGCTGGCGCAAGCGCTTCCGCATCATCAAGGGCGAAAAAAGCCTCACGCGTTACGAGGACAAGGCCAGCAAGACCGCGCGCAGCTTCTGCGCGCATTGCGGCACGCCCGTCATCTACGAGCGCGGCCGTTCACCGCATATGGTCAACATTCCCCGCGCGCTGTTCACCGACCGCACCGGCCGCCAGCCGCTCTATCACATCGCGATCGAGCAATTGCAGGAATGGGCCTGGACCGGCGAACCGCTGGTGCCGTTGAAAGGCTTTCCCGGCGTGGTCTGGCAGCGCTCGAAAAAGAAGAAGGCCGCCGATCGCGAAGGCATGTTCTAGCTCAAATGGCTTCATCCTTCGAGACGCCTGCTGCGCAGGCTCCTCAGGATGAGGTCTTGGATGATTTCTCAGGACAAGGTCTTAAACCCTCATGGTGAGGAGCGCGTCTTCGCGCGTCTCGAACCATGAGGCCCCGGGAGCTTCGTGCAGGGCAGCCATGACCGTCCTCCATTGCATCACGCCTTCAAGTTTGGTCAGGTGCCGTCGCCCCGCGGGTCAACGCATCGGCGGGTTGGAGGAAACATGAAAAACAAGATCACCGGGCGCTCGGCATTCCTCGCATTGCTGAAGGACGAGGGCATTACGCATCTGTTCGGCAATCCCGGCACCACCGAACTGCCGATCATGCACGCGCTGAAGGAGCATCCGGACCTCACCTATGTGATGGCGATGCAGGAAAGCCTCGTGGTCGCCATGGCCGACGGCTTCAGCCGCGCCTCCGGCAAGCTGGTCGCCTGCAACGTCCATGTCGCGCCCGGTCTCGGCAACGCGATGGGCTCGCTATTCAATGCGAGTTTTACCGGCACGCCGATGATCCTGACCGCCGGCCAGCAGGAGCAAGGCCACGGCCTGACCGAGCCGGTGCTGTACGGGCCGCTGGTGCAGATGGCCGAACCGCTGGTGAAATGGGCGGTCGAGGTGACGCGGCTGGAGGATCTGCCGCGGATCGTGCGCCGCGCCGCCAAGATCGCGATGACGCCGCCGACCGGCCCGGTGTTCATCTCGCTGCCGGGCGATATCCTCAACGCCGAGGCCGGCATCGAACTCGGCCGCTCGACCCGCATCGACACCCGCGTCCGGCCGTCGGACGAATCGCTGAAGGCGTTCGCGGCACGTATCCTGAAAGCCGAGCGGCCGGTGATCATCGTCGGCGACGAGGTGGTCAAGAGCGATGCGTTGAAGGAAGCCGCAGAGTTCGCGGAAACGCTGGGTTGTCCGGCCTACCAGTCGTCGACGCCGTTCGGCGCACATTTCCTGTCCGAAAGCCCGTGCTTCATGGGCGCGCTGGCGCGGATCCAGAAACTGGCCCGCGACGCGCTGCAGCCCTACGACCTCATCATCGCCGTCGGCGGCGATCCGTTGCGGATGTCGGTTTACAGCGAAGTCGATCCGCTGCCCGACGGCCTGGCGATCGTGCAGGTCGGTCTCGTCGATCACGACCTTGCCAAGAATTACGGCGTCGACATCGCGCTCAAGGCCGACGTCAAGGAAACCCTGCGCGCGCTGATTCCGGCTTTGAAGGCGGCCGGCGGCAGTGCGCTGGAGACCCGCGCCAAACAGGGACTGGCCGCGCTGGCGTCGAAGAACTGGACCGCCAAACGCAAGCTGGTGGTCGATCACATTTCGAAATCCGCCACCACCACGCCGATCGATCCGGACTGGCTGGCACTGCAGGTCGTCGAGTCCATGCCCGACAACGCCATCCTGGTCGACGAGGGCCTGACCTCGTCGCGGCAGGTGATCGCGTTGCGTCCGCATCGCGACCGCTATGGCTATCACGCGCTGGCCTCGGGCGGCATCGGCTGGGGACTGCCGGCCTCGGTCGGCGTCAGCCTCGCCAATCCCGATAGACCTGTCGTGTGCTACTCCGGTGACGGCTCCTCGATGTATTCGATCCAGTCGCTGTGGACCGCGGCCAATCAAAACCTGCCGCTGACCTTCGTGATCGTCAACAATGGCGGCTACCGCATCATCAAGCAACGGCTGCTCGCCTTCCACGGCGACGACCACTACGTTGGCATGGACTTCAAGGACCCGCCGGTCGATTTCACCGCGCTGGCCAAATCGATGGGCCTGGAAGCCACCCGTGTTAGCGATCCCACCCAGTTGAAGTCGGTGTTGTCGTCGGCCTTCAGCCGCCCCGGCGCCAAGCTGATCGAGGTGATGGTGAACAACGCGGTGAATTGACGGCCGCTTTCACCGTCATTCCGGGGCGATGCGCAAGCATCGAACCCGGAATCTCGAGATTCCCCGATGCGCAATTGCGCATCTGAGGTCTGGTCCTTCGGACCATCCCGGAATGACGGCGCCAGTAGCGGCCGACATCAACCAACAAGTTTCATGCCCGACGCCCTGCGACAAAACAACCCGTCGGGCAAATCACCAAAAGTCTGTCCAGCCCTCCCGCTAAAAATATTTCCGTTGCCCCGTCGGGCAAATCAGTCGTTCAACTTCGCCCGTCTACCGCGACAAGAGGGGCGATCGCGATCGTCACGACCGTGCGGTGGGATGCGATGGACGCTGATGCTGCGACTGACGAGCGCGGCAAAAGCGTACGGCGAAGTCGTGTGGTCCTGATGCCGCGACGCTGGCGTCAAGTTTGTGGGAAGCTAACGCTTCTCATTGATGACGGTGACAACAAAGCCCGTTCACCGGGGAGAGCTCGAAGTAAGCCGTAAAGCCGTTGCGTGGGGGAGGCCGGTGTGTTCACCGCTGAACCTGTATGCTCGTGGGCGCACTCTTCTGTGCATCATGCCTGCGAGACCGTGGGTGCAGCGCGCACCCGGTCTTCCCCGCGCCCTCTATCTTCTGAGAGGGTAAGGATTTCCAGCAAAACTTCGGGCGCCTCGCGCCGCGGGAATGATCTCCGCTGTCATCGTCCGCGAAGGCGGACGATCCAGTATTCCAGAGACGCCAATCATGGAAGCGATGGGCCACGGCGTACTGGATACCCCGCATGCGCGGGGTACGACGGCGGTGTGTGTGGCCCTACTCCGCCGCCTTGGCGGCGGCATGCGGACGATAGCGGCTCGCCGGATGCTGCTCCGTCAGCCGCGCGCGTCCAGCGCCGAACAGCTTTTCGCGCAGCGTGCCCTTGGCGTAGGCGTCCTTGTAGAGGCCGCGCCGGGTCAGTTCCGGGACCAGCATCTCGGTGATGTCCTCGAAGTCGCCGGGCGAGACCGCAAACGGCACATTGAGGCCGTCGACGTCGGTCTGCTCGAACCAGGCCTCGATATCGTCGGCGACCTTTTCGGGGGTGCCGACCACGACCGGTCCGGCGCCGCCGATGCCGACATGCTCGATGACCTCGCGCACGGTCCAGACCCGGTCCGGATCGGCGCGGGTGACGTTGTCCATGGCGCTGCGGCCGGCATCGTTCTGGACGTGGCGCACTTCCTGGTCGAGATCGTAGCCGGAGAAATCGACGCCGGTCCAGCCCGACATCAGCGCCAGCGCGCCCTCGGGATTGATGTGGCGGCGATAGTCGGCGTATTTCGCTTTGGCCTCGGCATCGGTGCGGCCGAGAATGATCGTCATCATGCTGAACATCAGGATCTCAGCCGGGTTACGGCCGTTCTCCTTCGCCAGCGCCCGGATCGCCGCCACCCGCGGCCCGATGATCTTGGCCGACGGGCCCGACATGAACACGCATTCGGCATGCTGGCCGGCGAATTGCCGGCCGCGTGGCGAGGTGCCGGCCTGGTACAGCACCGGCGTCCGCTGCGGCGACGGTTCGCTCAGGTGGATGGCGTTGAGCCGGTAGTTATTGCCCTCGTGTTCGATGCGATGCACCTTCGCGGGATCGGCGAAAATCCCGCGCGCGCGGTCGCGCAGCACGGCGTCATCCTCCCAGCTTCCTTCCCAGAGCTTGTAGACCAGCTCCATATATTCGTCGGCGATGTCGTAGCGGTCGTCATGCGCGGTCTGCTTGTCCTTGCCGGCGCCGCGGGCGGCGCTGTCGAGATAGCCGGTCACCACGTTCCAACCGATGCGGCCATTGGTAAGGTGATCGAGCGTCGACATTCGCCGCGCGAACGGATAGGGCGGCTCGAACGACAGGTTGCTGGTGACGCCGAAGCCGAGATGCTCGGTCACGGCGGCCATCGCCGGGATCAGCATCAGCGGTTCGTTCGACGGCGTCTGCGCGGCATTGCGCAGGGCGGCATCCGGGCTGTTGCCGTAGACGTCGTAGACGCCGAGCACGTCGGCGAGAAACAGCCCGTCGAACCGCCCGCGTTCCAGCGTCCTGGCGAGGTCGATCCAGTAGGGCAGGCGGTTATAGTCGAGGGTGCGGTCGCGCGGATGGGTCCACAACCCCGGCGACTGATGCGCCACGCAGTTCATGGCAAAGGCGTTGAGCCGGATCTGTTTTGTCATGCAAGGAAACTTCTAAGGCAACTTCTAAAAGCCGGTCACGCGGCGCCGCCGCGCGACGATGGTGAGGATAACAGTCTACTGCCCGGCCTGCTTGAACGGCAATGGCTCACCCGCCGGCGGGGCGACGCGGGCAACGTTGAGCGTCATCGAGACCACGTCGTAGTAGCCGTTGACCGCGACCAGGTCCATGATGCCCTGTTCGCCGAATTTTCCGAGCGCCCGGGCATAGATCGCGTCGTCGACGCCGTGATCCCTGCGAAGCTGGGTGGTGAGCTCCCAGACGATCGCTTCGTCTTCCTTCATATTGTCGGGCTTGTTCCCGGCGCCGATCGCGGCAACGATGGCCGGGTCGAGGCCGGCCTTGATCGCCAGCGGGGCGTGGGCATACCACTCGTATTGCGAACCCCAATGTTGCGCGGTCATGATGATCGCCATTTCGTTGAGGCGCTTGTCGAGCGAGGTGTCGAAGCGGATATATTCGCCGACCTTCTGCAACCGGTCGGCCAGCACCGGGCTGCGCAGCCAGGCATTGAACGGGCCGCCGATCCCTTTACGCGGCCCCGACATGATGGCATCGGCCACGGCGCGCTGGGCGGTCGTCATCTTGTCGAGCGGCATTTCCGCCATCCGTTCACCGGTGAGCGCCATTGCCGAACCGGCAAACAACAGACAGATCGCAGACGCACGCAGGATCGTTTTCATGAACGGCCTCCCTGATATTCGCCCGATCGGATGCCGGGCTGCACCGCGAAATTGTTGCATCCCCGGTGATTTTAGCAAGGCCCATTCGGCCCTTCAGTACCACTTCCAGCCGGCGAAGGTTCTCGATAGGTTGGCGGCCGGGACTTGTGAGTGTGATTTGTGAGTGTGAAAGGAAGACCATGGCGACCAGAGCCGACGCGATTGCGAAAGCGCGCGAACATCTTCATTCCGGCGACTTCATTGCCGAGCTGAACCGCAGGGTCGGGTTCAAGACGCAGAGCCAGGAACCGCTGCCGGGCGATCCGATGCGGGCCTATCTCGTGGAGGGGCTGACACCGGCATTCGCTGAAATGGGATTTACGACGCGAATCGTGGAATCGCCGATCGGCAAGGGACCTTATCTGCTGGCTGACTATCACGAGGACCCCTCGCTGTTGACCGTGCTCTCCTATGGCCACGGCGACGTCGTCGGCGGCATGGTTGGCGAATGGCGGGACAATCTCGATCCGTGGCAGACCACAACCAAGGGCGAGCGGGTCTATGGCCGCGGAACCGCCGACAACAAGGGGCAGCACAGCATCAATATGGCGGCGCTGCGCGCGGTCCGCGAGGCCCGTGGCGGCAAGCTCGGCTTCAACGCCAAGTTCATCATCGAGACCTCCGAGGAGATCGGCTCGCCGGATCTGGCGCAAGTCTGCAAGTCGCTGCATGAGGAATTGAAGTCCGACCTGTTGCTGGCTTCCGACGGTCCCCGGCTATCGGCGGATCGTCCCACCATTTTCCTGGGCTGCCGTGGCGGCGTCCGCATTCATCTCGACGTGAATCTGCGCGAAGGCGGCAATCACTCCGGCAATTGGGGCGGGCTGCTCGCCAACCCCGCGACCATCCTCGCCAACGCCATCGCAGCCCTGGTCGATCACAGGGGGCGGATGAAGTTGGATATCATGAAGCCGCCGCGCATCTCGAACCAGATTCGCTCCGTGCTGGCCGAAGTGGAGGTCAAGCCGACGGCGGATGAGCCGCAGCTCTCCGAGAATTGGGGCGAGGACGACCTGTCGGCCGCCGAACGCGTCTATGCCTGGAACACGCTGGAAGTGCTGGCGATGTCGTCGGGCAATATCGAGGAGCCGGCGAATGCAATTCCCGGGCGGGCGCGCGCGGTCCTGCAGCTTCGCTTCGTGGTCGGCACCGAATATGAAAAGGTCGTCGATGCGGTCAGGGACTATCTGCACGCCAATGGCTTTCCGATGATCGAGGTCACCGGGCAGCAGAGGTTCGGCGCGTCGCGAACCGATGTCGATAGCCCCTGGGTGAACTGGGCGGCGAATTCGATCCGCAAGACCACAGGCAAGGCTCCGGCGATCCTGCCGAACATCGGTGGCTCGCTGCCGAATGGCGTATTCGCCGAAGGGCTTGGCCTGCCAACCATCTGGATCCCCCATTCCTATGCGGGCTGCTCCCAGCATGCGCCGGACGAGCACATTCTGCTGCCGATCACCGAGGAAGCGCTGGCCATGATGGCCGGGCTGTTCTGGGATCTCGGTGAAATGCCGCGCAAGTCCTGACGGGATACGGCGCGGCGACATGGACACTGGTGGGGAAAGGGTATCGTAGATGGCGTTGTCAGGAACCGAAGTGCGAGACGTAGCGTACGCGTCGAAGCAAAAGGACGTTACAAAGCTGATCGTTGCGACCTCGATCGGCAACGCGCTGGAATGGTACGACATCGCCGTCTACGGCTATTTTGCCATCTATGTGTCGAAAGCGTTCTTTCCGAACGAGGACCAGACGGCGTCGCTGCTGCTGACATTGGGCACGTTCGGCCTGTCGTATCTGGCGCGCCCGATCGGCGGAGTTGTGCTCGGCGCCTATGCCGATCGCTTCGGCCGCAAGGCGTCGTTGATGGTTTCCATCGTCATGATGACGTTCGGTACGCTGGCGGTCGGACTGATGCCGGGTTACGCGACCATCGGCATTCTCGCGCCGATCGCGGTCATTCTCGCGCGAC
Organism: Bradyrhizobium sp. KBS0727; assembly: GCF_005937885.2. Taxonomy (NCBI): domain Bacteria; kingdom Pseudomonadati; phylum Pseudomonadota; class Alphaproteobacteria; order Hyphomicrobiales; family Nitrobacteraceae; genus Bradyrhizobium; species Bradyrhizobium sp. KBS0727. Next base: position 1,113,658 of record NZ_CP042176.1, read on the forward strand.
TGTTGCAGGGCTTTTCCGCCGGAGGCGAGTTCGGCAGCTCGACCGCGTTTCTGGTCGAGCACATGCCGCACCGGCGTGGCTTCGTGGCAAGCTGGCAATTCGCCAGTCAGGGACTGAGCGGACTGCTGGCGTCGGGATTTGGCGTCTGGCTCACCTCGGCCATGACCTCGGCCGATCTGGAATCCTGGGGCTGGCGCATTCCGTTTCTGTTCGGCGTACTGATCGGGCCGATTGGCATTTATATCCGGAACAATATCGACGATGCGACGGCGCCGCCCGCGGCCAAGGGCGAGTCCGTCGTTACCAAGGTGTTCGCCGAGCAGAAGCTTCGGGTGTTGCTGGGTATAGGCGCCATCGCGGTGACGACCTCGGTCAACTACCTCATCGTCTACATGCCGACCTACGTGGTCAAAACGCTCAAGCTGCCGCCGTCGGTGGGTTTCCAGGCGGCGCTGGCCGCCGGCATCGCGGTCACCGTGCTGCCGCCGATCGCCGGAATTATCTCGGACCGGATCGGGCGCACCACCCACATGATCGCATTCTGTCTGCTGTTGCTGGTATCGGCCTTTCCGGCCTTCCTGATACTGACGCGGACGCCGACGCCGATGGTGATCATCCTGGTCGTGCTTTGCCTCGGCGCCATGAAGGCGCTCTACTTCGGGCCGCTCGCGGCGCTGATGTCCGAACTGTTCCCGCCGATGACGCGCGGCACCGGGCTTGGCCTGAGCTACAATATCGGGGTCACGGTATTCGGCGGCATGTCGCCGGTGACCATGGCCTGGATGGGGAGCTTTGCCTTTTTCGGCAATCTCGCACCCGGATATTACATCACCCTTTGCGGCATCGTCAGCCTCTGCGCGCTGGTCACGATCCGGCGAACGTCGGCGGACGACGGGTTCGCCTAGCGGAATAGTATTTCCACGTCGGAGAAAAGCCTCGAAATTCGAGCAGTTATCCTGCAAGGAAAGGTCTGTCAGACGAAATAATGCCTGTCACTAGCGCTTCGCTCGCTCTAGGATCGGGGCAAAGCGGAGACCAGACGATGGCGGCGACGCCCAAAAGAAAGTCGGCGCCGTCCGTGGTCGGTCAGGCCGACAAGTTCAACGCCATCCAGAAGGTCTGCGCGATCCTGCGCGTGCTGGCGCAGAACTCGCCGCTGCGGCTGACCGAGATTGCCGACGCCACCTCGCTGAACAAGGCGACGACGTTGCGTATTCTGGGCTCGCTGATCGACGAGGGCTTCGTCAGCCGTGTCGCCGGTGCGAAAACCTATGAACTCGGCCAGGAAGCGCGGGTGATGGCGATCAGCGCGCGCCGCACCGTCGATATCGCCGAACTGGCGCAGCCGAGCCTGCTGCGGCTGTCGGAGAGATCCGCCGACACCGCCTTGTTATCGGTTCGCAGCGGCGTCGAGGCATTGTATCTGGCGCGCTCGGTCGGCAGCCATCCGCTGCAGCCGAATTACCTGCAGATCGGCAGTCGTCGGCCGCTCGGCGTCGGCGCCGGCAGCCTCGCGCTGATGGTATGGCTGCCGGATGCCGAGATCGAAGCGATCATCGAAGTGTTGACGCCTCGCCTGGCGAAGTCGCCGCGCATCACGCCGAAATATCTGCGCGAACGGATCGTTGCCGCACGCAAGCACGGCCACACCTTGCTGCTCGATGCCGCCTATCCCGGCATGGGCGGCGTCGGCGTGCCCGTCCGCGACGACGCCGGGCAGGTGGTCGCGGCCCTGAGCATCGGCGCTTCCAGCGATCGCATCCGGCGGCGCGAGAGCGAACTCGCCGAGATGCTGAAAAAGGAAGTGCAGATCCTGACGCGGGCGATGGCGCAGCCGGCCAAGCCGGGCACGCTGAAGGCGATCAAGGCGGGATAGGGGCAGAGACAGGATGCTGTTGAAGCAATAATCAAGGCCGCCTAAAGGTCGCGGGTCCTTGCGATATCAGGAGCGTCGGGCCATCCTATGCCGGCCACTGCCGGCATCGCGGGACACGCCCTGGAGCGCATGATTTCAGTTACGACCGCCACCGACGCCGCTGTCATTCAGGCGTTCGCCGGAATTCCGGCCCTTCTCGACCAGACGCCGGCGCTGATCGCGCGCGGCCGTTTCCTCGATTGCGAATGTCTGCTCGGGCCGATCGGCCACCCCTTTCACGTCTCGATCCGTCAGGGACGGATCGTCGACCTGACACCGGCGCCGGTCTTGATGCGGTCGTGGCGATTTTCCTATCGCGCCTCGGCCGCGGCCTGGGCCGAATATTGGCAGGCGGCGCCGCGGCCGGGCTTCCATGATCTGTTGGCGCTGACCAAAAGAGGCGAAGCGGTGCTGGAAGGCGACCTGCATCCCTTCATTGCCAACCTGCAGTATTTTAAGGATGTGCTGGCGTTGCCGCGGCAGAACTTCGTCATGGTGGCGTCATGAACGGCGATATCGAGACGTTGGTCGGCCGTTACGTTCACGTCGATATCGACGGCGAGATGCACCGCATCTATTTCGAGGAAAATGGCGCCGGCATTCCGCTGGTGTGTCTGCACACCGCGGGCGCCGACGGAAGGCAGTGGCGGCATCTGCTTGGCGATGAAGCGTTCGCGAAAAATTTCCGCATCATCGCCTTCGACATGCCCTGGCACGGCAAATCCAATCCGCCGGCGAACTGGGACGGTTCGGAATATCAGCTCACCACGGCGCGCTATACGCAGACGATCCGTGCCTTCTGCCAGGCGCTGAAACTCGACAGGCCGGTCGTGATGGGGTGCTCGATCGGCGGCCGCATCGTTCTCAACCTGGCGATCGATTATGCCGCGGAATTCCGTGCGCTGATCGGGCTCGAGGCCGCCGACTTCCAGGCGCCGTGGTACGACACCGCGTGGCTCAATCGCCCGGACGTCCATGGCGGCGAAGTCTGCGCCGCGCTGGTATCCGGCCTGATCGCGCCGCAAAGCCCGGCCGCTTCGCGGACAGAGACGCTGTGGGCCTACAAACAGGGCGGTCCCGGCGTCTTCAAGGGCGACCTCTATTTCTACCGGGTCGACGGCGACCTGCGCGGCCGGGTGGCGCAGATCGATACTAAAGTATGCCCGCTGTTTCTGCTCACCGGCGAGTATGATTTCTCCTGCACGCCGGAAGATACCAAACGGACCGCCGCCGCGATATCAGGCGCCAGTGTCACCATCATGGAGCAGCTCGGCCATTTTCCAATGAGCGAAAATCCCGATCAGTTTCGCCGCTACATCTCGCCGGTGCTCGGCGAGATTCTCAAGCAATCGACGTAACCCAGACGAGGAGTACAGGTATGAAACGCTCGACTATCATCGGCTTGTCGTTCACCGCCGCGCTTTGCGCAGGCCAGGCGCGAGCCGAGGACCTGACGGGGACGCTGAAGAACATCAAGGAAACCGGCGCCATCACGCTCGGCTTCCGCGACTCCTCGATCCCGTTCTCCTATCTGGACGACAGCCAGAAGCCGATCGGCTATGCCATGGACATCTGCTACAAGATCGTCGATGCCGTGAAGAAGGAACTCAAGCTCGACAAGCTCGAGGTCAAGCTCAATCCGGTGACGTCGTCGACCCGCATTCCGCTGCTCGCCAACGGCACGATCGATCTCGAATGCGGCTCGACCACCAACAATACCGAGCGCCAGAAGCAGATCGCCTACACCAACACCCACTTCCTGACCGCAAGCCGCTACGTCACCAAGAAGGCGAGCAAGATCAATTCGATCGACGATCTCAAGGGCAAGACGGTGGTCTCGACCGCGGGCACCACCAATATCAAGCAGCTCACCGAAGCCAACGCCGCGCGCAATCTCAACGTCAACATCATTCCGGCCAAGGATCACGCCGAGGCCTTCCTGATGGTCGAGACCGACCGCGCGGTCGCCTTCGTGATGGACGACATCCTGCTGGCGAGCCTTGCCGCCGGATCGAAGACGCCGGATGACTACGTCATCTCCAAGGATGCGTTCTCCAAGCCCGAGCCCTACGGCATCATGCTGCGCAAGGACGACCCGGCCTTCAAGAAGGTGGTCGATGCAGCGACTGCCGCACTCTATACCGGCGGCGAGGGCCAGAAGATCTACGACAAATGGTTCACGCAGAAGGTTCCGCCGAAGGGGCTGAACCTCAATGTGCCGATCGGCACCGAACTGAAGAACGAATTCGCCAAGCCCTCGGACTCGCCGGATCCGGATTCCTATAAGTAGATCCAGACCCCTCCTGGCGAGGAGGCGCTTCAAGTCCCGGCCATTCCCGCAAGGAATGGCCGGAAGTTTGCATGGACGTTGCTCGCATAAACGCTAATCTCACAAGCGTTGGCGCTTTATGTCGGCAGCGCTTCGCGGGGGCGAAAGTGAACTATCACTGGAACTGGCGCATTTTCTGGGAGCCGTCGCCAAACGGCACCGGCAACTATCTCGACATGCTGCTGTCCGGGCTGGTGCTGACGATCAAGACGGCGCTGCTGGCCTGGATCATCGCGCTGGTGATCGGGACGATCATCGGCGTGATGCGTACGCTGCCGTCGAAGACCGCGTCGACGATCGCCTTCTGCTACGTCGAGTTCTTCCGCAACATTCCGTTGCTGGTGCAGCTGTTCCTGTGGTTCTTCGTGCTGCCGGAACTGCTGCCGCGCACCGCGGGATTGTGGCTGAAGCAAATGCCCAACGCGCCGTTCTGGACGGCGGCGGTCGGCATCGGCCTGTTCATGTCGGTGCGCGTGGCCGAACAGCTCCGCGCCGGCATCGGTTCGTTGCCGCGCGGGCAGAAGATGGCCGCGACCGCGCTGGGCCTTACAACGACGCAAGCCTATCGCTACGTGCTGCTGCCGATCGCTTTCCGCGTTATCCTGCCGCCGCTGACGTCCGAATTTCTCAACACCATCAAGAACACGTCGGTTGCCATTACCATCGGACTGATCGAACTGACCGGCGAAGCCCGCGCCATGCAGGAATTCTCGTTCCAGGTGTTCGAAGCCTTCACGGCCGCGACGGTGTTGTATCTTCTCATCAACATTGTCGTCGTGACCGCCATGCGCTTTCTCGAGCGCCGGGTAGCCATTCCCGGCTACATCTCCGGGAAGTGAAGGTCACCTGATGTTCAGCACCTTTGATTTCGACGTCATCCGCCGGTCGCTGGGATACCTGTTTCTCGACGGCATGACGTTCACGCTGACGCTCACGGCGCTTTCTGCGGCCGGCGGCCTGGTGTTCGGCACCTTGATCGCGCTGATGCGATTGTCCGGCTTCAAATTGCTCGGCCGCATCGCGGGCCTTTATGTCGATCTGATGCGCTCGCTGCCGCTAGTGCTGGTCATCTTCTGGTTCTACTTCCTGGTACCTTATATAGGGCAATGGCTGACGGGCGCGTCGCGGCCGATACGCGTCGGCGCGTTCGCGTCGTCGCTCATCACCTTCATTCTGTTCGAGGCGGCGTATTTCTCCGAGATCATGCGCGCCGGCATTCAGTCGATCTCCAAGGGGCAGCCGGCGGCCGCCAATGCGCTCGGCCTGACCTACAGCCAGACCATGCGCTATATCGTGCTGCCGCAGGCGTTCCGGAACATGCTGCCGGTGCTGCTGACGCAGACCATCGTGCTGTTCCAGGACACTTCGCTGGTCTACGTGCTGTCGATCCCGGACTTTCTCGGCGCCGCCAGCAAAGTGGCGCAGCGCGACGGCCGGTTGGTTGAAATGTATCTGTTCGCCGCTGCGGTCTATTTCGCGATTTCCAGTCTCGCATCCTACGGCGTCCGCCGCCTGCAGGCACGCATTGCCATTGTCCGGTAAAGGCTCAGCATGATCGAAATCAGCCACGTCAATAAATGGTACGGCACGGTCTTCCAGGCGCTCAAGGACTGCACCACCAGCGTCGCCAAAGGCGAGGTGGTGGTGGTGTGCGGTCCCTCGGGCTCGGGAAAATCGACGCTGATCAAATGCGTCAACGCGCTGGAGCCGTTTCAGGAAGGCGAGATCATCCTCGACGGCATCAAGGTCAAAGATCCCAAAACCGACCTGCCGAAACTGCGCGCCCGGGTCGGCATGGTGTTTCAGCACTTCGAGCTGTTTCCGCATCTGCGGATCATCGAAAACCTGTGCCTGGCGCAGGAGAAGGTGCTGGGCCGCTCGCACGCCGAGGCGATGGCCAAAGCTGAAAAGCTGCTCGACCGGGTCGGCCTGAAGGCGCATGCCAGCAAATATCCGGCCGAACTGTCCGGCGGTCAGCAGCAGCGCGTGGCGATTGCGCGGGCGCTCGCGATGGACCCGATCGCGATGCTGTTCGACGAGCCGACCTCGGCGCTCGATCCCGAAATGATCTCGGAGGTACTCGACGTCATGGTCGATCTTGCCCGCGAGGGCATGACCATGATGGTGGTGACCCATGAAATGGGCTTTGCCAGCAAGGTCGCACACCGGGTGATCTTCATGGACCAGGGCGAAATCGTCGAGGACGCGCTGAAGACCGATTTCTTCGGCAGCCCCCGCAGCGACCGTGCGCAGAAATTTCTGTCGAAGATATTGTCGCATTGAGGCGCGCCGCCCATTCACGTCATTGCGAGCGAAGCGAAGCAATCCATCGTTCCCTACAAAGAAAGAATGGATTGCTTCGTCCGCTTCGCTCCTCGCAATGACGGGGGAGGCATTTCGGGACGCCCGGCATGACATCGCCAGGGTTCCTACCCCTTAACAAATTGCGTATAAGGTCCGCCGCAACCGCTTCGCAGGCCCGACAGGAGAACCCGCTTGGAACAAATCGCTTACGTCAACGGCTCGTATGTGCCCCTGAAGGACGCCAAGGTCTCGATCCTTGACCGCGGCTTCCTGTTTGCCGACGGGATCTACGAGGTCGCCGCGGTGCTGGACGGCAAGCTGATCGACAACGCCTCGCATCTGGCCCGGCTGGAGCGTTCGGTCGGCGAGATCGAGCTGGCACTGCCGGTGAGCGTCGCGGAAATCGAGGTGATCCAGCGCGAACTGGTCAAACGCAATAATCTCGTCAACGGCATGGTCTATCTGGAAGTGACGCGCGGCGCCGACACCAGCCGCGACTTTGCCTTCCCCAAGGGCGTCAAGCCGACGCTGATCATGTTCACTTCGGTCAAGGACATCATCAACGCGCCGTCGGCCAAGACCGGTATCGGCGTGATCACGGTGCCTGATCTGCGCTGGACGCGTCGCGACATCAAGAGCGTGGCGCTGCTGGCGCAGGTGCTGGCGAAGCAGGCCGCGGCGGTCGCCGGCGCCGGTGAGGCCTGGATGATCGAGGACGGCAAGGTGACCGAGGGCGGCTCGTCGTCGTGCTTCATCCTGACCCAGGACGACGTGATCGTGACGCGCCAGAACGGCAGCGAGATTCTGCCGGGCTGCACCCGCAAGGCGGTGGTCGCGCTCGCCGAAGAGCGCCAGCTCCGCGTCGAGGAACGCGCGTTCACGATCGAGGAGGCGCTGGCCGCCAAGGAGGCCTTCGTCACCAGCGCCACGGTGTTCGTGCAGGCGGTGGTGACGATCGACGGCACGAAGGTCGGAAACGGCAAGCCCGGCCCGATGACCGACCGGCTGCGCGAGATCTATGTCGAGTTTGCGAAGAAGACGGCGGTGTAGTGGCTTCAGAAGCCGCGGCTAACTCTCCGTCTCATCGCCCGCCTTGTGCGCGATTGCGCACTGGGGCGGGCGATCTAGTATCCCAGAGACGTTCGTTGATTGACCGAGAAGCCGCGGCGTACTGGATGCCCCGCCTTCGCGGGGCATGACAGTTGCCCGCCTACGCCACCGCCGCCGATACCTTCACCGGATGTATCGCACGGAACGCGATCGCGAGCCGGTTCCAGGCGTTGATGGCCCCGATCAGCATGGTCAGATTGACCGTCTCCGCTTCATTGAAATGGGCGCGGACGTCTTCGTAGAGATCATCCGGGGCATGCGTTTCGGCGATCAGCGTCACCGCCTCGGTCCACGCCAAAGCGGCGCGTTCGCGGTCGGTGTAGAGCGGCGACTCGCGCCAGGCATTCAGCAGATACAGCCGCTGCTCGGTTTCGCCTTGCTTGCGGGCGTCCTGGGTGTGCATGTTGATGCAAAAGGCGCAGCCGTTGATCTGCGAGGCCCGGGTCTTGACCAGTTCGATCAGCGATTTTTCGAGGCCGGAGCTCTGGATCTGGGCTTCGAGCGCGCTGAGCGCTTTGATGGTGTCGGGGGCGGCCTGGTAGAAGTTCATCCGGGGTTTCATGGTCGGTCTCCTCTCTCGGGGTTGAAGGTATATTCCAAAAGCGTTTTCGTGAAAACGCGTCTAAAAAGTCAGTGTGCGCCGCCATCTGCAAGATGGTCGGGCTTCTTCAGCAGCAAGGCTGCCATGAGTGCGACGATTAGCGCGGCGCCGAGCAGGTAGAAGGTATCGCTGAAGGCCAGGATGAAGGCCTGCTTCTGCACGATCCTGCCGATGGCGATCACCGCGCGATGCGTCGCCTCCGCGTGATCGGCGATGCCGTGATTGATGAAATACTGCGTCAACTGGTCGATCCGGTTGCGCGTCGCCTGTTCCAGCATCGACACCGACTGCATCAGCACGTTGGAATGATACTGCTCGCGCTTGGTCAGGAAGGTCTGCAGCATGGCGATGCCGACGGCGCCGCCGAGGTTACGCATCATGTTGAACAGTCCGGACGCCGATCCTGCGTTTTCCGTCTCGATGCCCGCGGTCGCGACCGCCGACAGCGGTGCCATCACCAACGCCTGGCCGAGCGCACGGACGATGTTGGGCCAGAACAACTGATCGGTGGCGTAGTCGTTGGTCATGTAGATGTTCATGAAGTTGGAGGCGGCGAACAGCGCAAAGCCGATGCCGATGATCAGGCGCGGATCGAAGCGCTTCATCAGCCGCGGCACCAACGGGATCAGCAACAGTTGCGGCAACCCGGTCCATGCCAGCACCATGCCGATCTGTTCGGCATTGTAGCCCTGAATGCGTGACAGATAGACCGGCAGGATGAACACCGAACCGTACAGCGCGATGCCGAGCAGGAAATTGGCCAGCATGCCGAAGCCGAAATTGCGGCGGAGCAGCAGGCGCAGGTTGAGCAGCGGCTTTTGGGTGGTGAGTTCGATCCACAGGAACGCGCTCAACGCCACGGCCGCGATGACCGAGAGCTTGACGATGAAGGATGAACCGAACCAGTCGTCCTTGTTGCCTTCCTCGAGCACGGTCTGCAGCGCGGAGAGGCCGATCGCCATGGTGGCGATACCGGCCCAGTCACCTTCGCGCAGCAGCGACAGCCTCATCGGTCTGGCTTCCAGCGAGAACCACAGCATCGCGATCATCACCGCGCCCGGCACCAGGTTGACATAGAAGATGAACTGCCAGCCCCAGTTTTCCGTGAGAAAGCCGCCGATGGTCGGGCCGATCGCCGGCGCGAAGGTGGCCGACAGCGCGAACAGCGCCAGACCGACCGGCTGCTTTGCTTTCGGCAATAGCGTGATGATCAGCGTGAACGCCATCGGGATCAGCACGCCGCCGGTAAAGCCCTGGATCGCGCGCAGCACGATCATCTGCGGCAGGTTCTGCGCAAAGGCGCAGGCGACCGAGAGAACGAGAAACAGGATGGCGTTGGTCAGGAGATAGCGTCGGATCGAGAATACCTGGGCGAGCCAGCCGCTTAAGGGGATCACCACGATCTCGGCGATCAGGTAGGAGGTCGAGATCCAGCCGCCGTCATCGATCCCGGCGCCGATTGCGCCCTGGATGTCGGCCAGCGAAGCATTGACGATCTGGATGTTGAGCACCGCCATGAAGGCGCCGAGCGTTGCGCCGATGACTGCGATCCAGGTCTTGGAAGAGACCGCAGGTTCAGCCTTTCCGGGCGCGGCGGCTTGCGCGGAACGACCGACAGGGTTGGCAGGGGAGGCGGCGTTCATTGCGGGCTGGAGTGCGGTCATGAGGGTCTCCTCTTGCTCAGGCAGAGGCAGGATGCACTAGGCGTGCAGGTCCGATAATTGGGTGGGATATGGAAGGATTGTCCGGCAAGACTTGATAATTCCCGGCTGAACAGGCGCCTTGGCCGCCGTTTGGTGGGCCAGCGCGGCATCCGAGGCCAGCCGAGCCCGGGTTTCGCGCTCGGCCAGTACAGTTGCCTTGGTGTTGACGGTGGGCTCCGCCGACATGCCCGGCCGCAGCAGGCCGGTCAGGTTATGGTCGTCGAGCACGATCTTCACCGGCACGCGCTGCACGATCTTGGTGAAATTGCCGGTGGCGTTGTCGGGCGGCAGCAGCGCGAATTCGAGCCCGCTGGCTGGCGACAGGCTGTCGACATGGCCGCGCAGCTTGGTGCCATGGAAACTGTCGATCCGGATTTCGACCGGCTGGCCGTTGCGCACATGCGTAAGCTGGGTTTCCTTGAAATTCGCGACCACATAGACCGCATCCAGCGGCACCACCGCCATCAACTGCGTGCCGGCCTGCACGAACTGACCTGTTCTCAGCGACCGCGCGCCAACCGTGCCGTCCACCGGCGCCGAAATCCGGGTGTAGGACAGGTTCAGCGCCGCCTGCTGTTCGACCGCGCGGGCGCGATCGAGCTGCGCCACGGCCTTGGCGCGCTCGGTGGTGAGAACGTCGATCTTCCGCTGCGCCGCGATCAGTCCGGATTTCTCGTGCTGCAACTGAGCGTTCTTCTCGCGCAACGCCGCATCGGTCTGCTGCGCGCGCTGAATGGTGCCGGAGCCGGTTTTCATCAGGCCGTCGTAACGGGCCTGTTCCTCGCGTGCGAATTGCAGATTGGCTTCGGCGGCGGCGACGTCGGCGGTTTCCTGTTCGATGATCGGCTGCTGCAGGGCGATCTGCGCATCGAGGTTGCGCACCGCGGCTTCGGCCGCATCGACATCGGCGTGCGCGGAATCGAGCGCGGCCCTGAAATCGCGATCGTCGATCCGGGCCAGAAGCTGGCCGGCCGTGACCGGCTGGTTGTCGCCGACCAGAACCTGCGCGATGTAGCCGGACACTTTTGGCGAGATGATCGTGGAGTCGGCTTTGACGTAGGCGTCGTCGGTCGATTCCAGGTAGCGGCCGGTGGTGAGATAGCCGTAGCCAAAATCCGCTGATGTCGCGATTCCGAGCGCCAGAATGAGCGCCAGGGCCGCGCGCTTGATCGCCTTCCGCGATGGACGAAGGTTTATTTTGTCTGTGATATCAGTGGTATAAGAAGCGGTCGACATGGCGTCCTCGTCATCGGCGAAGCGTCCTCGGGAGCAGGGCGCTGGCTACGCCCGCAAGATGCAATGTCGGCTCGCGTGTGATAATCCCGGCAATAATGGAAGCATTATCCCGCGGAAGTGGATAATCGGGGGCTTGCCAATGGACCGGCTGACCAGTTTGACGGCCTTTGTCCGGGTGGTGGATAGCGGCGGGTTTTCCGCCGCGGCGCGCCGCCTCGAGATGTCGACGACCATGGTGAGCAACCATGTGCAATCGCTCGAAGACCGGCTCGGCGCGCGGCTGCTTCAGCGCACCACGCGCAAGGTCAGCCTCACCGAAGTCGGCAAGGCCTATTACGACCGTTGCGTCCAGATCCTCGCCGATATCGAACAGGCCGACGACCTCGCCGGCGCCCAGCAACAGACGCCGCGCGGCACGCTGCGGATCTACTGCGCGACCCATATCGTGCAGTTCGTGTCGCCGGTGGTGGCCGAATTCCTCGCCGCTCATCCCGAGGTCAAGGTGGATCTGCAGATGGGCGAGCGAACGGTCGACATGATCGACGAGGGATACGATGTCGCGATCCGCATGACGCAGCCGCCGGACTCAAGCCTGATCGTGCGCAGCCTCGCCACCTGGCGGCAAGTGCTGTGCTGCTCGCACGCCTATATCGAGAAATATGGCCGGCCGCAGCGATTGTCTGATCTGTCGGAGCGCAATTGCGTTCGCCACGTCAACTATCCCTGGGGGGACGACTGGCGGTTCGTCGACCGCAAGGGAGCGCCGGCTTCGGTGCGGGTGTCCGGCAATCTGATCAGCAACAGCGGCGAGACGCTGCGGGTGGCGGCGCTGCACGGCCACGCGATATCTCTTGCCGCGGGTTTTCTGGTCCATGACGATCTCGAGGCCGGTCGCCTGGTGCGCCTGCTGCCGGAGTATCGTCCGGTCGAATTATCCATGAACGCGGTCTATCCGCACCGCCATCATCTCTCGGCGAAGGTCAGGACCTTCATCGACATGCTGGCCCATCACAGCGCGGAACAGCAGAAGCTGATTAATCCGTATTCGTGATCGGTGTTGGCGTCACGTTAGCGTCGTCATTCCGGGATGGTCCGAAGGACCAGACCCGGAATCTCGAGATTCCGGGTTCGATGCTCCGCATCGCCCCGGAATGACGGACGAACAGAACTACGGCTTCAGCAGCAACTTCTGCACCCGCCAGTTCAACAATTCCGCCACGAACAGCACGTTCTCCGACGGGCACGCCATCGCGTGGATCCAGCCGAACTGCTTCAACTGCTTGCCGGACTGGCCGAGCACGCCGAGCAGCTTGCCGTCGAGGCTGAGCTTGTATATCCGGCCGGGCCAGGCGTCGGAACTGTACAGCACCTGATTCGGCGGCGGCGTAATGCACAGCGACCAGGGCGAGCCCGGATAGAAGGTGCCGCCGGCCATCATTGCCTCATCCGGGATCTTGCCGATCGCGGGCTTGGCGCCCGGCGGCACCGGCACGTCGATCGTGAACTGGCGCAGGAATTTGCCGTCGCCGTCGAACACCTGGATGCGGTGGTTGCCGCGGTCGGCGACATAGACATTGCCGTTGGCGTCGGAGGCGATCGAATGAGGGGTGTTGAACTGGCCGGGCTCGTTGCCACGGTCGCCCCATGACTTCAGCCAGTTGCCGTCCTTGTCCACCTTGGCGACACGCGAGTTGATGTAGCCGTCGCTAATAAAAGTGTTGCCGGCCTTGTCCCAGGTGACGTCGGTGACCTGCCGGAACCTGCCGTCCTCGGACGGCAGCGGTGGCTTCGGATGCTTCAGCGGCGCGGTGTCCTCGTCGGAGGCTTCCCGCTTGCGGCCGAATACCATGACGACGCGGCCTTCGGGATCGAACTTGATCACCATGTCCGAACCTTTATCCGTCACCCAGATGTTGTCCTGAGGATCGATCTTGACGGTGTGCCCGAACGACCAGGCGTAAAGGTTCTTGCCGATTTCGCGGATGAACTTGCCTTGCGCGTCGAATTCCAAGAGTTGCGTCGCCGCGGCGGCATAGGCCGGGCCACTGGTGTTGCCGCGCGACAGCGCGAACACATGTCCCTTGGAATTGACCGATACCCCCGACACTTCGCCGAAATACATGTTCGGCGGCAATTTTAAGGGATTGGGCACGGAGTCGAATGCGATATTGGGAACAGGCTGCTGCGCGAACGCCTGTGGCGCCACCAACAGCATCAATCCGGCCAGCCAGTGCCTCATGTGAATCCTCCCGGGGATTTTGGTTCTTGTTGTTAGGTGGGATGCTAGTCGATGGCCGCGCGATTGGCATGCGATCCCGGCGTCATGACCGATGGTCATCAGACGCATAGCATTGCGGGGGCGGGCGTGATTTGCTGATGCTTCCTTATCCGCGCCGCAAGCCAGGTCTCATGCAAGCCCGAAACAACACCAACAAGTCATCCGTTCTGTTCGCGCTTGCAGCATGCGCGTTGCTGTCTGTGTTTCCAACCGGGACGGCCTTCGCGGCCTATCCCGAGCGCATCGTCAAGATCGTGGTCCCGTTCGCGCCGGGCGGCGGCACCGACGTGGTGGCGCGGACGCTGGCGCAGGAGATGTCGAAGGATCTCGGCGTCTCCGTCATCATCGAGAACAAGCCGGGCGCGGGCACCATCATCGGAACGCAGTCGGTCGCGGCAAGCGCGCCGGACGGCTATACGCTGTTGATGGGGACGTTCGCCAACGCCGTCAATCCAAGCCTGCAAGCCAAGCTGCCCTACGACGCCCATGGCGACTTTGCCGCGGTGGCGCTGGTGGCGCGTTCGTTCAACCTCGTCGTGGTCAATCCGGCGTCCCCGATCAAATCGATCGCGGACCTCGTCGCGGCGGCCAAAGCCGAGCCTGACAAGCTCTCCTATGGCACCTACGGCACCGGCACGTCCGCGCATCTCGCCGGTGAATTGTTCAAGCACATGGCCAAGGTCAATCTGACCACGGTGCCCTACAAGGGCGCGGCACCGGCGATCACCGACTTGCTCGGCGGGCAAATCCAGGTGATGTTCACGACGGTGGCGAGTGCTGCTTCGCTGGTCGAGTCCGGGCAATTGCGCGCCATCGCCGTGACCTCGGCGGAACGCTCGCCGGCATTCCCGCAATTGCCGACGGTGTCGGAAGCCGGCGTCCCCGGCTATGCCGCCGAAGCCTGGTATGGCGTTTACGCGCCTTCGAAGACGCCGCCCGAGATCATCGACCGCCTGAACAAATCGGCCGCGAAAGCCGTGCAATCCGTCGCCTTCAAAAAGCTCGGCGTCAACGAAGGCCTCGTGATGGTGGCCGAGCCGCCCGAAGTGCTCGACCGCTATTTTTTCCGCGAGGAAGCGCGCTGGCGCCAGGTCATCAGGGATGCCGGCATCAAGCCGGAGTAGCAAATAATCGTTGCCACGATCACTTTATCGCGCATCGCATCGCAGCAACGCTTAATTTCGCTTGGCGGCGCGACGATCTGATTCTTAAATCATTGGAGTTCAGGAACGCCGGTGAGGTAAGCCGGCGCGAGGCTGGAGTCCGCTCATGTGGATCCTGTTGCTGCTGCCGTTTGTCGGCTTGTTGTGGGTGCCCTTCTATAACTTTACCGAGCCTTCGCTGTTCGGCTTTCCATTCTTCTACTGGTACCAGCTCGCCTGGGTACCGATCTCCTCGCTCCTGATCTGGCGGGTCTATCGCAGCCGTACGCCTGACGAAGCACCTTGAAGGGCATCGCCATGGCCGATCATATCGAATGGGTTGCGCTCGCGGTTTTCCTCTTCTTCTTTGCGCTCGTCACCGTCATGGGCTTTCTGGCCGCGCGCTGGAAGGCCGGACCGGTCAGCGAACATCTGGATGAATGGGGGCTCGGGGGCCGGCAGTTCGGCACCTGGATCACCTGGTTCCTGGTCGGCGGCGATTTCTATACCGCCTATACCGTGATTGCCGTGCCGGCCCTGGTCTATGCGGTCGGCGCCTACGGCTTCTTTGCGCTGCCCTACACCGTCATCGTCTATCCCTTCGTATTCGCGGTCATGCCCATATTGTGGAGCCGCGCGCATGCCAACGGCCACGTCACCGCGGCCGACGTGGTTCACGGCACCTACGGTTCGCGCGCGCTTGAACTGGCGGTCGCGATGACGGGCATGGTCGCGACCATGCCCTATATCGCCCTGCAACTGATCGGCATGGGGGTCGTTATCAAGGCGATGGGGCTGACAGGCGAATTGCCGCTTGTCGCCGCCTTCATCATCCTGGCTCTGTATACCTATAGTTCCGGCTTGCGCGCACCGGCGCTGATCGCCTTCGTCAAGGACATCATGATCTACATCGTGGTGCTGGTGGCCGTTGTCATCGTGCCCGCCAAACTCGGCGGCTATGGCGCGGTGTTCGCCGCCGCCAACGATGCGTTTGCGGCCAAGGGCGGCGCGACCGGCCTGATCCTGAAGCCGGCGCAGATGTTGCCCTATGCGACGCTGGCGCTGGGCTCGGCGCTCGCCGCCTTCATGTATCCGCATACACTGACCGGCATCTTCGCCTCGAAGTCCGCCGACACCATCCGCAAGAATGCGATCCTGCTGCCGGCCTATACATTGTTGCTGGGCCTGATCGCGCTGCTTGGCTACATGGCCTATGCCGCCAATATCAAGGTATCCTCGCCGAACGACGTGGTGCCGATGCTGTTCAAGGTGCTGTTTCCGTCCTGGTTCGCGGGCTTCGCGTTCGCGGCGATCGCGATCGGCGCGCTGGTGCCGGCGGCGGTCATGAGCATCGGCGCCGCCAACCTCTTCACCCGCAATGTCTGGAAATCCTATGTCGATCCCAACATCAGCCACGCCGGCGAGGCGGCGGTGGCGAAGATCGCGTCGCTGGTGGTGAAGGTCGGCGCGCTCACCTTCATCCTGTTCCTGCCGACGCAGTATGCGCTCGATCTGCAACTGCTCGGCGGCCTCTGGATCCTGCAGACGTTTCCGGCGCTGGTGTTCGGACTGTTCACGCGCTGGTTCCGTTCCGAAGGCCTGCTGCTCGGCTGGGCGGCCGGCATCGGATGGGGTTCGTGGACGGCATGGAGCAACGGCCTGAAGCCGCTGGCGACAATCGATCTCGGCGGCGCCAGCTACGTGTTCTACGTCGGGCTTGGCGCATTGATCCTGAACATCGCGGTGGCGGCAATCGCCACCGTGATTGTCGGGCTGGTTTCGCCGAATCGAACCAGCGCTACGGCTCAATCCTGATGTTGGCGGCCTTGGCGACTCAAGGATGCCGGCATCAAGCCGGAACAGGGAATATCTGCTGCTCCCGGGGGTTAGATTTTTCTGGGCGAACCAAACCTCGCTCTCGAACAAGAACAGGGAGGATGATCATGTTTGGCATGGCACGAGGCATGATGATGGCCGCCAGCCTCATTTCTATCGGCATGGCCCTGCCGGCATCGGCCCAGGAAACCGTCCGCATCCGCGGCACCGTCGAGCGCATCGAGGGACCGGTTTATGTGGTGAAAAATCGCGACGGCACCGAGCTGAAGCTGAGCTTGACCGACAATCCCCTGTTCGTTGCGATCGTCCCTTCGAGCATGGCCGACATCAAGCAGGGCATGTTCGTCGGTTCCGCCGGCATGATACAGCCTGACGGCACGCAGAAGGCCATAGAGGTTCATATCTTCCCGGAAGCGATGCGTGGCACTGGCGAAGGCCATTATGATTGGGACCTGTTGCCCAAGAGCAAGATGACCAATGGCAATGTCGAGCAGGCGGTTACGGGCGTCGACGGGCCGGTGCTGTCCGTCAAGTACAAGGACGGCGACAAGAAATTGATCGTCACGCCGGAAACGGTCGTGGTTACCTACGAATTCGGAAAGAAGGAAGAGGTGCAGCCGGGCACCAGGATCTTTGTCGCGGCCGCGAAGAAGCAGCCCGACGGAACGGTGCAAGCACCGCGCATTACCTACGGTCGCAACGGTCAGGCGCCGGCATTCTGATCACACGGTATTCCGACGGCGCTACTGCTCAATCCTGATGTTGGCGGCCTTGGCGACTTCGCCCCATCGCGCAATATCGGTGGCCAGCACTCTTGCGAACGCCTCCGACGAGTTGCCGACGGTATCGATGCCGAGCGGCTTCAGGCGCGCGATCACGTCAGGCAGTCCGGCGATACGCATCAGTTCGCCTTCGAGTTTTTTCACGATCGCAGCCGGCGTACCCTTCGATACAAAAATGCCGCTCCACAGGACGGCGTCGACATCCGCGCCGGCCTCCTGCAGGGTCGGCACGTCAGGCAATTCTTCCATCCGCTTCGGTGCGGCGACGGCGAGCGCCCGCACCGTACCGCTCTTGACCTGCGGCAGTACCGGGCCCGCGTCGGCGATAGTCGTGGTGACCTGGCCGGATACCACCGCCAGCACCGATTCGTTGGCGCTCTTGTAGGGGATGACCTGCATCGGCGCGCCGGTCTTCTGCTTGAACAGTTCGGTCACCAGCTGGAACGAAGCCGACGAACTCGCATAGTTCATCTTGTCCGGATTGGCTTTGGCATACATCACGAGTTCAGCCGCCGATTTGATCGGCGACGAGGCGTTGACGATCATGATCAGCGGAAACGAGGCCAGCTCGGAGACCGCGACAAAGTCGTTGATCGCATCATAGGGCAACTTGGCATAGACCGCTGGATTGATCGAGATGCCGCTGGCGCTCATCAGCAGCGTGTAACCGTCGGGCTGCGACTTTGCGACATATTCGGTCGCGACGATGGCGCCGCCACCCGGCTTGTTTTCGACGATCACCGGCTGGCCGAGGCTTTCGGATAATTTTTGCCCGAAGACGCGGGCGATGATGTCGTTGCCGCCGCCTGCCGCAAATCCGACGATGATGTGGATCGGCCGGCTTGGATATTTCGAAGGGTCTTCCTGCGCGCGAGCCGGCGCGGCGAGCGTCAGCCATCCAAGGCACGCCGCAATCAGAAAAGTCCGGCCGGGCGTTCGCATGCAATCGACCCTTTAAAGCAACGATGACTAGAGCCGCGTCACCTTGATATGCAATACGGCGGCCTTGCCGTCATCGAGCGCTGCAAATGCGCGATCGATGGCGTCAGCGAGTTGGTCGGGCTCGGTGACGCATTCGCCGTAAGCGCCGAACGCCTTAGCGACGTCGGAGAAATCCCTTTTTTCGCCCTGGCGGCCCGAGGTCAACCGTGACTGGAACTGGTCGGTTTCGGCGGCGATACCCTTGGGGTAGACCCGTTGCACGGCAGATTTCACGGCCTGCCAGCCGCCATTGTCGAGCACGACGGTCAAAATCGGGATCTGGTATTGCTGCGCCACCGCGTAGACGCTGTCGGGGGAGGAGAAATGAAAGCCGCCGTCGCCGATCACCTGCACGACGCGGCGGCCGGGCTGCGCGAGTTTTAGCCCCAGCGCCATGCCGCCGGAGAACCCGAGCCCGCCGCCGGCAAGACCGACATAGCTCTTCGGCCGGGTGCGGCTGAGGTGCTCCTGCAGGATTGGCCCGTTGCGGATCGCCTCATTGAGGACGACATCGTCAGGCGAAAGCTTTGCGCTGAGCGTCGCGAAGACGAAGGCCGGGTTCAGCGCACCCGACACGCCCTTGTTGCCGCTCGCCGTTGCGCGTCGTTTTGTCGAGACCTCGCGTGCGCCGCTCCAGCTGGCGATGCGTTCCGTGACACGCTTGCGATAGGCGTCGTCGGCGCGGGCTTCGACCGCTTCCAGCACCTGGCTCAGCACGGTTGCGCAATCGCCCTGAATCCGCATGTCGGTTGCAAAGCCCCACATCGGAAAATCCACCTTGAGCGGATCGATATCGATCTGGATCCATTTGATCGCGCTCGCACGCTTGGCATATTGCGGCACGAACGGCACGTCGGAATCGAGCAGCAGACCGAGATCGGCGTGCTCCAGCAAAGGCAGCGGGTCGGAGCCGGCGAAGCACGGCGAATCCTGGGGGATGTTGAGATCGATCGAATTGAATTCGGCGACGCGGATGCCGCAGGTACGCGCCAGCCGATCGAGGGCCGTGACCGCTTCCGGCTTGCGGCCGAGATAGGCTGCGAACGCCACCGGGTTCTCGGCCGCCATCAACGCCTGCGCAATCGCGTTGGCTCGCGCGGGCTCGACGCCACCGGCGTGCACGCTGCCATAGCGCGCCGCCGGATAGGCCGGCATGGCGGTCTCGTCCCATTCTTCGGCCAGTGTCTCGCGCGGCAGCATCATGTAGACCGGGCCGGGCGGGTCGCTGTGCGCGAAGGCGCCGGCGCGGGCCAGCGCCTCCTTCACCACCACGCCGGACGGCAGCGAATATTCCCATTTGACATAGGGGCGGACGATGCTCGCGATGTCGAACGGGTCCTGCACGAAATGCACGTACGTGTCGCGTGAGCCGGTCAGTTCGCCATGCAGCGTGTGTGGCGCGCGGCCGGCGAACAGCAGCACCGGCAGGCGATAGCGGAACAGGTTCTGGATCGCCATGCAGGCGTTTGCGGTGCCGGCGTCGACATGCACCAGCACGGCCTGGGCGCGTCCGGTTGCCAGCGCATAGCCGCCGGCCATGTGCACCGCGACCACCTCGTGCGGGCACAGGATCACCTCGGGATGCGTGCGGCCCTCCTTGTCCCAGCGCGCCATCTCCTCGATCAGCGAAACATGGTCGGTGCCGAGATTGGCGAAGATGTATTCGACACCGAGATCGACCAGGCCCTCGAGGAAGTAGTGTGCGGTGCTGTACCGGCCCATATCCTATCGCTTCTCGGCGACGAACTTGTTGCGCAAAGTGCCGATGCCGGTGATGTCGATTTCGACGACGTCGCCGGCTTTCAGGTCGGGGGAGGCGCCGTCGGTGCCCATCCAGATCACGTCGCCCGGCCACAGCGTGAAATATTTGGTCAGTTCGACGATGAACGGCACGATGCCGAAGATCATGTCGTTGGTGTGGAAATGGCCGGTCTGCTTGCCGTTGACCCGGATGGTGGTTTCCATCTTGTCGAGGTCGACGTCGGTCTCGATCCACGGACCCATCGGCTTGAAGGTGTCGGCGTTCTTGGAGCGCCACAGCCCGCGATCGGCCTTCTGCCAGGTGCGTTCGCTGACATCGTTGCCGATGGTGTAGCCGAACACGCAGGACATCGCATTGGCCTCGGTGAGGTGTTTTGCCTTTTTGCCGATCACCACCGCGAGTTCGCCTTCGTAGTGAATCTTCTCGGTCGCGGTGGCCGGAATCACGACGTCCTCGTCATGCGCGATCAGGGCGTTCTGGGCGCGATAGCCGATCTCCGGCCGGTCAGGCACGTTCGGCACCGTGCCGGCCTTGTCGGCGGCTTCCTTGAGGTGCTTGAGATAGTTCAGGCCGACGCAATAGAAGGTGCGCGGGATCAGCGGCAGCTCGACCTTCACGTCCTTCAATGCATGGGTTTGCCTATCCCGCTGCCATTCACCAAACGGATCGCCGCTGACTGATATCACCTTGTCGCCCTCGACGAGGCCCCAGGACGTCTTTCCGGCGGCGGTGAATTTGAGCCAACGCATGTGGTTTCCTCTTGTTCTTATTCGCTCTGTTATTCGGCCGCGGTTTGGGGCGGGGTCTTCCAGGCGCCGGCGGCGGGGCGCCGCAGACCAAGATTTTCGCGCAGCGTCTTGCCGGCATAATCCTTGTGGAACAGGCCGCGGCGCTGCAGTTCCGGTACCACATGCTTGACGAAATCGGCATAGGAGCCGGGCACATAGGTCGCCGCGATCACAAAGCCGTCGCAGCCGCGACCCACGAACATCTCTTCCAGCCGATCGGCGATTTCCTTCGGTCCACCCACCATGGCGTCCTGGGTCTGGCCGCGGCCGGAGAAGGTGATGAAGTCGCGCGTGCTCGGATTTGGCTTGCCTGATGTCTTGAGCACGCCGTCGCGGATGCCGAGCATGCCTTGCATGCCCTGAAGCTCTTCGATGGTCAGCGGCTCGTCGATGCCCTTGGCGGCGAAGTCGAAATTCAGTCCCTCGGCCAGCAGCGACAGCGCATCGATCTCCAATGGCAATTTGCCGATCAGCGCCATCTTGTCTTCGGCTTCGGCCTTGGTGGCGCCGCACACCGGTGTGATCAGGTTGCACAGAAACATCTGGTCGGGATCGCGGCCGGCTTTCGCGGCTTCGTTTCGGATCGCGTCATAGCCCTGCTTGGCGCCGGCAAGGTTGCGCGCCGCAGTGAAGATCACCTCGCCCCACCGGCCGGCGAAGCGTTGGCCGCGGCCGGAGGCGCCGGCCTGGATGATGACGGGGTGGCCTTGCTGCGAGCGCGGCACGGTGAACGGCCCGCGCGACTTGAAGAACGGGCCGTTGTGATCGAGCCGCTTGACCTTGGTCGGATCGGCGAAGCGACCGCTCTTCTTGTCGACGATCAGCGAACCGTCTTCCCAGGAGTCCCAGTGGCCAAGCACGACTTCCATGAACTCGTCAGCGCGGTCGTAGCGCGGATCATGGTCGAGGTGCTGTGCGCGGCCCATATTATGGGCTTCGCCGTCGTTCACTGACGTGACGACGTTCCAGGCGGCGCGGCCGTTCGTCATCAGGTCGAGGGTGGCAAACCGGCGCGCGACGTCGAACGGCTCGTAATAGGTGGTCGAACAGGTCGAGGCGAGCCCGAGCCTGGTGGTGACCATGCCCATCGTGGTCAGCACCACGATCGGGTCCATCTTCACGCAGCGGATGCCGTATTCCACGGTATGGGCGTGGTCGTTGCCGTAACGGTCCGGCATCGCCAGGCGATCGTCGAAGAACGCCATGTGGAATTTGCCGGCTTCGAGAATCCGGGCGATCTCCTGGTAATAATCGGCCGACATCGAGTCGTCGCGCGACTCCGGATGGCGCCACGAACTCGGAAGATTGGTGCAGTTCTGCGCCTGCAGGAAGCCCACCATCGCCATTTGCCGTGTCATGTCGTTCTCCTTGTGCGGGCGGGGTTCATTTCAGGTCGAGTTCGGCGGCAAGCTTGTAGTCGGTGGCGAGCGCCTTCAACTTATCCCAGGTGGCGTCCTCGATCTCGATGCCTTCGGCCCTCCGCTTCTTTTCGCGGATATATTCCAGCTCGCCCGGATAGAACACGCCCGGCGAACCTTCCGACGGCGGCGTCGATTTGAGATAGCGCGCGAACTCGCCGACTTCCTTTTCAAAATCCTTCAGCGGCCGGAACGCGGCGACGTTGAACACCGCCATGAAAGTTCCGTCGTTGTGGCGGCCGGTCGGCTCGACGCCAAAACCGAGACCCGTGAGCAGGCCGCACAGCACCTCGACCATCGCGGCGAGGCCCGAACCCTTGTAACCCTCGCTGCCGCCGAGCGGCAGCAGCGCGCCGCCCTTGCGGTACTGGGTGGGGTCGGTGGTGTGCCGGCCCTCGGCATCGATGATCCAGCCTTGCGGAATCTGTTCGCCGCGTGCGACGGACAGCGCGATCTTGCCGGCCGCGACCGCCGACGTCGCCATGTCCAGATAGAACGGAGCTTCGAGGTCGGAGGGCACTGCGATCGAAATCGGATTGGTGCCGAGGCGGGCCTCGCGGCCGCCGAACGGGGCCACGTGCTTCGGCGAACGGCCGGAATCGGCGGCCGCGATGCCGATCATGCCGGCCCGCATCGCCATCATCGGATAGGCGGCGAGCCGTCCGACATGGCTCTGGCGGAACACGGTGCAGGCCGCGACGTTGGCGGTCCTGGCCTTTTCGATCGTCATGGCCATCGCCTTGGCGTTGACGTGAAAGCCAAACCCCCAATGCCCGTCGATCACCGTCGTGGTCGGCGATTCCTGCACGATGGTCCATTTTGCACCGGGCACGATATGGCCGGCTTTGACGCGGTCGATATAGGTCGGAATCGCGATCACCCCGTGCGAGTCATGCCCGGCGAGGTTGGCGTTGACGCAGCCCACCGCCACGGCGCCGGCTTCCTCCTCCGATGCGCCGGCAGCCCTGAGCAGCGCCGCGCCGATGCGCGTGAGACGGTCGGCCTGAACGATCGGCATGGGATTTCCTCGTTGAATGCCCGCGCGAGCGGCGGGTCTTGCTTGTTGCAGTCTTGCTTGTTGTTCGGATGGCATGGTCTCAAAGCGGTGGCTTGAGAGCAAGCGCAGAATGTCCTGCTAGCCATGCCGCAGCATGCGCTTCGCGCGGCCGGGATTTCATCAGGCGGAACCGATGTGGCGGGATACGGAAATTGCCGGCCCGGCACTTCGCGCGCCCGTGGCCTGTGACATCACCAACAGAATCTTAATTTCCCGGTGTTTCTGCGGAGGCCGTTCGCCGGGTATTTACTCTGAATCGCATCTTCCGGCGGCCAATAACCTCCATTTAGGCGTCTCCGACGCATAACTCCCGCGGGGGCTGGCCCGTGTTGTCCGCAGGGAGCTTGGGGACGTTGAAGACCGAAATCGTGCGCACGTTCGCGGCGTTGAACGCCACCAACGAAGCGATCCTGTACGCAAAATCACCCGAAGAATTGTACCGGAAAGTCAGCGAAGCCGCCTTCTTCAGCGGAGATTTCCTGGCGTCGGCCATCTTCTTGCTGGAGCCGGGCACCGACCTCTTGCGTTTCGCTGCCGGCTGTGGCGATGACATCGCTCGCCTCCGCAGCATCGACATTTCGGTCGTGGCCGGAGCGCCCGAGGGCTCGGGGGTTTGCGGGCAGGCCTTTCGCGACCAGCGGGTCATCATCAGCAACGATTTCCTCCACGACGCGCGTTCGCTGGCCTGGCGGGACGGTGCGTTGACTGGGCAGGTCGGTGCGGCGGCGGCGCTGCCGCTGACCTGCAATGGCCGCAGTGTCGGCGTCTTCCTCGTCACCCGGCGCGAACCCGGTTCGCTCAGTCGCCAGATCATTTCGATGCTGGAGCGCGTGTCGGCGAACGTTTCGTTTGCACTCGACAATTTCGATCACGAGGCCGCGCGCAAGGACGGCGAGCGGGCGATGCGGCGGCTGAACCGGATGTTCGGCGCCATCAGCGCCACCAACGAAGCTATTCTGCGCGCCAAGACCGAACAGGAACTCTATCAGCGCGTTTGCGATGCCGCCGTCCACAGCGGAAAATCCGTTGCCACCGCCGTCCTGCTTGCCGAAGCTGGTTCGACCTGGCTGAAGCCCGTTGCCGGCACCGGCGAAAGCCTTCATCTGATTACACGATCGAGCTACTCGATCGACCCCGACAATGAATATGGCGAGGGGATTGCAGGCGAAGCATTCCGGACGCAACGCCCTTGCGTCAACGACGACCTTGCAACGACCATGCAGGGCGGATCCTTGCGGCAGGCTCAGCGCGATTCCGGCGCGATGGCCTGTGTGGCTGTTCCGCTGACCAGGGGCGGCCGAAGCGTGGGCGTGCTGTTGTTCTTTGTCGGCAAGTCCTGGGCGGTAGATGAGGAGATCATCGCGCTGCTGGCACGGATTGCCGAGAACGTGTCGTTCGCGCTCGATAATTTCGAGCGTGCGAGCGAAAAGGCTACTGCCGACCAGCAGCAGGAGCGGTTGACGCGCATGTTCGCGGCGCTCAGCGCCACCAACGAAGCGATCATGCGGGCGAAGTCCCGCGCCGAACTCTATAAACTGGTGTGCGAAGCCGCCGCCAACGGCGGGCGCTTCAAGTCGGCCAGCATCATGCTGGCGAGGGCCGACAGCGACTATCCCGACATGGTGGCCGCGGCTGGACCGACCGCTGAAAACATGCGCCAGGTGAGGATTTCGTTCAGCGCGGCTCACCGGGAAGGGCTTGGGCTGTGCGGGAACGCGTTCCGCTCCCGGCAAGCTTGCGTCGCCAACGATCTGCGTTCCGACGCGCGAGGCGCCACGTTTCAAAAATTCATTTTCAGTGACGGCGCAAGGTCAGGCGCGGCCTTTCCGCTGTTCGTCGCCGGTCAGCCCGTCGGCGTCATGTTCTTTATCTCCTCCGAGAAAGATACCTTCACATCCGAATTCGCCGAAATGCTGCAGCGGCTCGCCGACAATGTGTCGTTTGCATTGGAGAACTTCGATCGCGCCGACGAGAAGGCCAGGACCGAGGGGCAGAGGGAGCGCCTGGCGCGCATGCTCGCGGCGCTCAGCGCGACCAACGAAGCAATTATTCGCGCAAGGTCGCGCGGCGAGCTGTTCGAACTGGTGTGCGAAGCGGCGGCCCAGGGCGGCAAGTTCACCTCGACCTCGATCGCGCTGACGCAACCGGATAGCGACTATCTGGATGTCGTGGCCGCTGCAGGGCCCACGGTCGCCAGCGCGCGCGAAGTAAAATTGTCGGTCAACGAAGCGCATCCGGAAGGGCGCGGGGTCGGCGGCACGGCGATACGTTCGCGACGGCCGGACATTATCAACGACTATCTTGCCGACCCGCGAAGTCAGGCGTTTCATGCCCGCGCGCGCAACGATGGCGCGAATTCCGGCGCGGCCTTCCCGCTGTTCGTGCAGGGGCGGGTGGTCGGCGTCATGGTCTACATTTCCCTCGAGAAGGATACGTTCACGCCGGAGTTTGCCGAATTGCTGCAGCGGCTCGCCGACAACGTGTCGTTCGCGCTGGAGAATTTCGACCGCGCCGACGAGAAGGCCAGAACCGAGGAACAGAAGGAGCGGCTGGGGCGTATGTTCGCCGCTCTCAGCGCAACCAACGAAGCGATCATGCGGGCGAAGTCCCGGACCGAGCTGTTCGAGCTGGTCTGCGAGGCGGCCGCCACCGGCGGCAAGTTTACCTCGACCACCATCGCGCTGGCGAAACCCGGCAGCGACTATCTCGATGTCGTCGCCACCGGCGGACCGGCTGCCGTCAGCGCACGCGCGGTCAAGATGTCCATCAACGAAGCGCACCCCGAAGGGCGCGGCGCGTGCGGCATGGCGTTCCGTTCGGGGGCAGCGTGCATCATCAACGACTATCTCGCCGATCCGCGCTGCCAGGCATTCCATGGCCAGGCGCGCAAGGACGGAACCAGATCCGGCGCGTCGTTTCCGCTGTTCGCGCGCGGGCAGGTGGTCGGCATGCTCGTTTTCGTTGCGACCGAGAAGGACACCTTCACGCCTGAGTTCGCCGAATTGCTGCAGCGGCTCGCCGACAATGTGTCGTTCGCGCTGGAGAGTTTCGCCCGCGTCGACGAAAAGGCACAAGCCGACCAGCGCATCGAGTATCTGGCGTCGCATGACAGCCTGACCAACCTGCCGAACCGCGACATGTTCAACGAGATGCTGCGGCGGGCGATCGACGCCGCGCAGCGGTATCAGCGCCAGTTTGCCGTGCTGTTCATCGATCTCGACAGGTTCAAGATCATCAACGATTCGCTGGGGCATGACGCCGGCGACATGTTGCTGGTGGAAATCGGCGGCAGGCTGCGGCGCGCGCTGCGCTCGAGCGACGTCGTGGCGAGGCTCGGCGGTGACGAATTCGTGGTCATCCTGGAAGAGGCTGCCGAACGCCACGAAGTCGAACGCATCGCCAGCGAATTGTTGTCCGTGCTCGGCCAGCCGCTGCAGCTGAGTGGCCACGAATGCCACACCACGGCCTCGATCGGAATTGCGATGTATCCGTGCGACGGCGCGGACATGCAGACGCTGACCAAGAATGCCGACATGGCGATGTATCTCGCCAAGGAAGACGGCAAGAACGGCTTCCGCTTCTTCACCAGGGAAATCAAGACGCAGTCGATCGAGCGCCTGACGCTGGAGAGCGCGCTGCGCCGCGCCCAGGAGCGTGACCAGTTTTCGCTGCACTATCAGCCCAAGATCGACATGACGAGCGGCCAGATCACCGGCGTCGAAGCGCTGTTGCGCTGGATCCATCCCGAACTCGGCACCATCTCGCCGGGCCAGTTCATTCCGCTCGCCGAGGAAACCGGGCTGATCGTCCCGATCGGCCGCTGGGTGCTGAAGGAAGCCTGTGCGCAGAACATGGCGTGGCAGCGCCGTGGCCTGCGGCCAGTGACGATGGCGGTCAACCTGTCGCCGCGGCAGTTCGCCGACCCGCATCTACTGCACGATGTCGACGAGGCGCTGCTGGCAAGCGGCATGTCGCCGGTGCTGCTGCAGCTCGAAGTCACCGAAAGCATGGTGATGCGCAACGTATCGCGCGCGATCAAGGTGCTCGATGCGATCCAGAGCCGTGGTATCCGGCTGGCGATCGACGATTTCGGCACCGGCTATTCGTCGATGTCGCTGATGAAGCAGTTCCCGATCGACACCATCAAGATCGACCGTTCCTTCGTGCGCGATCTGCCGAACGATTCCGAGGACCAGGCGATTGCGCAGGCGATCATCAGCATGGGCAAGGCGCTCGGGATGACCGTCATCGCCGAGGGCGTCGAGACCGTCGAGCAGGAGACCTTCCTGCGCAATCATGCCTGCGACGAAATGCAGGGTTTTCTGTTCTCGAAGCCGCTGCCGCCGCGCGAGATGGCCAATCTGCTGCGGGCGGAGGCGCAGATGGCCTCGCCGCCGCTACAGCCCAACGCGGACGACGAAATCCTTAAGGCCGAAGTTCGAGCCAGACTGAGCTTCGGTCAAGGCTGAAAGGCGCTGTCGTCAGTCGGCTGCGGATGCAAATCGCGAACCTCAGGTTCGGTCATTGCCGCCTTGCGCGGAAAATCATAGGGCCAGGGCACCAGCGTCTCCCCGGCCATCGCCTTGAGAAAGACGTCGGCGCCGCCGGTGCAGGTCGCGCCATCAGGCAATCCGAGCTCCGCGCACCATTCAACCGGTAGCGATTCCCGGATGTTGCGCAGCTCCATCGCCGGTCCCCACCACCAGGCCGGAGCCGGCGATCGCGCCTCCTCGGGAACCGCGCGCCATCGGGCAAACTCGCCGATCATGCGCTCGAATTGCAGTCTCGCCGCTGGATGCATTCAATCTCCTGACATCCGATGATATCCGCATCCGCGCGCGGCGCAATGCGCGTCGGCCGGTTATTGCCGGTTATGCTGCCCGCATCGGGGCATATCCGCGCCGGGGCGGGAATAGAACGCATCAACGAAGAAAAAGTCGTCAGGCCTTCGATTTTTTCTTCGAATGTGCTTTGGCCGGCAAGCCCAGCAGCCGCTCGGCGTTGCCGCCGGCCACCAGCGCCATGTCCTTGTCGCTGACGCCCTTAACCCGGCTCAGGAAGCCTACGGGATCGGGCTCGGCCATGTCGAACGGATAATCCGTGCCCAGCATGATGTGATCGGCGCCCCATATCTCGATCAAATGCTTGAGTTCGCGCTCGTCGAACACCACGGTATCGAAATAGAGCCTTTTCAGGTATTCCGACGGCTTCTTCCGGATGGTGACGCGGCAATCCTCGCGATGTGCCCATGCGTGGTCGAAACGGCCCCAATAGCCCGGGATATAGCCGCCGCCATGGGCGACGCAGATTTTCAGTTTGGGAAACCGTTCGAGATAGCCGTCGAAAACCAGTTGCCCGACGCACAGTGCGGAATCCAGCGGATGTCCGATCGTGTTCGGGAAATAATGATCTTCCATGCGTCCGACCAGGCTGGTGCCGAACGGATGCAGGAAGATCATCACGTCGAGCTCCTCGACGCGGGCGAAGAATTTTTCCAGTCCCGCGCGGGTCAGGTCGACGCCCCGGACATTGGTGCAGAGTTCGACGCCGCGGAAGCCGAGCTCGCCGACGGTGCGGTTGAGTTCGGCTACGGCCATGCCGGGATCCTGCAGTGGTACCGTGCCCATGCCCATCAGCCGGTCGGGGTGTTTCGCCACCATTTCCGCGATGTGATTGTTGACCATGCGGCAGCTTTCGCGGGCAACGTCCGGCGGCGCCGCATAAACGAAATGACCGGGATAGGGCGAGATCACCTGCACATCGATGCCGTCGCGGTCCATGTCGGCAAGGCGGGTCTCGAGATTGGTCAGTTTTGGAAAGTCGATCTTGCCGCGTTGCGGCTGAATGCTTCGGGTGAGATCGTTGACATGCGCGTTGGCGTTGGGCGTGTGTCCACCGCCCTGAATGCCGGTGGCCTTCAGCACAAAGGCGTTCGCCTCGGGCACCATGCAGTGGCAATGAATGTCGATGGTGTGCCAGGGCTTCCTTGTCTTCCCGGAGCGCAACGGCGCGCTGCCGTGATCGGTCGCGGGGCCGCATACTTTGCATTGAAACAGCATGGGAAATTCCGTGGGAAATGATCGCGGGAATAGAGTTGCCGCGCCGGGGTTACTTTTCTTCCGCCGCGTGAGCTGTTTCGCGCTCATCTCTGTTGCCGCCGATGCTAGCCGGTCTCGTTCCCGCGGGGCAAGCCGCGTAGACGCCTGCGGGAAACGTACGTGCGACAAAATGGAGTGACCTACAACGCAACTGCAGCATGAAAAACGGGATTTACGCCGCGCATTGCGGTGCTAGGTTGCGGCCCAACAAAACGCTCAGGGGAGGACTTGCTACATGAAACGTATGTCGACACTCGCGGCCGGCTTGCTGATCGGCGCCGCCGCCCTGCAATTTTCCGGCGTGGCGTCGGGCCAGAGCGATGGCTGGATCACGCTGCTCGACAGCACCAAGAAGGGCGACTGGACCGAAGTCGGCAAGGCCAACTGGGAGATGAAGGACGGCGCGCTGGGCGCCGACAAGCTCGAAGGCAAGGATCTGTCGTATCTCGTCAGCAAGGATTCCTACAAGGACTTCCAGATCAAGGCGGAGTTCTGGACCGACGAGGAAGCCAATAGCGGCATCTTCATTCGCTGCGACGCCAGGGACAAGATCGATTCCAAGATCTGTTATGAGGTCAACATCTTCGACAAGCGGCCCGACCCGAGCTACGGCACCGGCGCTATCGTCGACGTCGGCAAGGTTGATCCGATGCCGAAGGCGGCAGGCAAGTGGAACACCTACGAGATCACCGCCCAGGGCTCGCATCTCGTCGTCGTGCTCAACGGCCAGAAGACCGTCGATGCGCAGGACTCCAAGCACAATGCGGGCGGGCCGATCGCGCTTCAATACGGCTCGGGCGTGGTCAAGTTCCGCAAGGTGCAGATCAAGCCGCTGTAGTTACGCAGCCAGCGATCGTCCCGCTTCAGCTTCCACAAGCTCACCCGCCTTTGGCGGGTGAGTTTCCGTTTCCGCAATGTCGCAGGCGTTACTTCACGATGGACGTCGTGTTGACGACGGTTGCGCTGGCCGTGCCGGTGGCAAGGCCCTTGACGGTGTAGGCGTTGACGGCGGCCATCAGCGGATCGTTCACGGTGGCCGTGATCAATCGCAGATACGTCAGCAGTTTGCTCGATTCGACCGACGTCGAGTTCGAGGCAAAGACGACGTCCTTGTTGTGCATCTCGAACTTGGTGGCGAGGAAGTAGCCGGCAGGATCGCGCAGGTTGAGATTGTAGATGACCGGAACGATCGGGCCGCTGAACCGCGAACAGTCGACGCCGAGCTGTTCGGCGACTTCACGCCGCTCGCCGCGATAGAGATACACCGAGGCGGGGTCCGCGAGATTGTCGTTAAGCCCGCCGGTCTTTCCCAAGGCTTCTGCAATCGAGAGCCGCCAGGCGCCAAACCCGAATTGTCCCTGCTGTCCCGACGCGCCAAAGGCCACGAAGGTCTGCGGCTGCGTGAACACGTAGATCGTGTCCTGAGGCCGGACGTAAATGTTGTTGGTCGGTTCGTTGAGAAGAGACCCGAATGGCGCGGTCGCCTGGCGTCCCTCGCGTTCGAGCATCACAAAGGTGTCGTAGCCCGGATTTCGGGGGCCGCCGGCGCGCGAGATGGCATCGAGCAGGCGTTCGCCCGCGGCGTTCGCCGGGAAGCGGGATGGGGTGCCGACTTCGCCGAGCACGCTGATGGAGGAGGCCTTCTGGTCGACGAGGGCAACCACCGCCTGCGGCTCGAGCGCACGGTTCTTGAGTGCGTTGACGATCGCCGTCTGCACTTGCACCGCGGTCCGCCCCTGTGCCTTGATGTTGCCGGCATAGGGAACCGTGATATTGCCTTGGGTGTCGACCGACTGGTTCGGCAGCGTCACATAGTTGCCCGGGCGGACGCCGGCATCGACCGGAATGAACAGGCCGCCGGCGGCGGCCTCGAATATCGTGACACTGACGGTATCGCCAATGCCGAAGCGAATTTCGGCTGGACCGCGCCGGTCGATAAACACCCGGCCTATTCTGAACGAATTGCGCTCCAGGATGTTTTCGATGTCCGGAGTGACCTTGACCATGACATATGGCAGGGCGGCAGGGTCAACCTGCTCCATGCGCGCCAGGGCATTCGATGGTCCCGAGGTCGGGAGGGAGGAGCAGCCGCCGTGAGCAAGGAGCGCCGATAGGACGGCGGCGCGGGCGAGAAACCGCAGCGCGCCGGCCTGATCTCGTGGCAGCCGCGGTGACCGCACTCTGCCCAGGACCGCGTCAACCTTTCGCTCGTCGCAAAAGTTTAGTCTTTTTGCCACGAGAACGGGACTCCGGGTTAACGGGACGCTACCTGCGAAAAATTATTCACTTATGTTTAAAGGCGGGTTAATGCCGCGGCGCAGCGAGCAATTCTGCAGGCAGCGTAACCGCAGGTTGCGGGGAATCGCGTGCGACAGGGGGCTAAAATGTCCGATCACCATGCCGCGAGCGCTGACTCGAGCCGGCCGCCTTGCCCGGAGGCGCCGGAGAGCATGGGTGGAGATCCCGCGCGAACGCGCTTGCTGCGCCGGAGCTCAGCTCTGGTAATAATCCCCGGACTTGATGCCCTTGTAGGATTCGATGTTCTGGATCGCGACAGGGTCGGCCTTGTTGAGGATGACACAGGCGAGACGGTCGCGAACGACCTCCGCTTCCACGAGCGCGTCGAGGACGAGATCCCGTTTCGTCTCGCCCCACTCCACGACGAAGACGAACTGATCGACAAAGCGTTCGATCACCTTCACATCCACGACCGACATGACCGGCGCGATCTCGATGATGATGTAATCGTAGGATTTGCGGGCAACGGCCAGCAGTTGCGCCATCATCGGCGATCCCAGCAATTCGGCCGAGTTTGGAATGCGGGCCGGGGAAACGCACGGCAGCACATGAAGCCCTGAACGTTGCCGCCTGGAGACAAGCCAGGGAAGCCGGGTGGGATTTTCCAGCGCTTCCAGCAGTCCCTCACGCGCATCGGGCGCCAATGCGGCGCTCAGCCTTCTGACGTGGAAATCGCTGTCGATGGCAAGGGTACGCGCACCTGACGCGGCGATCATGAGCGCCGCCAGATTGGCGCCGACGGTCGTCTTTCCTTCCTTCGGCTGCGAGGACACGATCCCGATGACCTTGGCGCCGTGCACGTTCCGGTTGGTATCGATCTGCGCCTTGACGTTGCGAAGCGCCTCGGTGAAGCGGGAATAGGGCGCGTCGAGGACAAATTCTTCCATCGGCGTCGACTTCGCCTCGACCAGCGGCAAGACGACGCATTTATTTCCGGTGACCTGCTCGACCGCCTTGGGGGTCCGGAACACGTCAGCGACCCATTCCTTGCCGACTGCGGCGCCGGCGCCAAGGAAAAGACCGAGCATCATGCTTCCCGCGAGCACGGCCCAACCCTTCTTGGAAGTCTTGGAAAGCGCGGGAACGGCTCGGGTAATGACCCGTGCGCTCTGCACCGGCATGGTCTCGGTCTCGATCGTGTTGATCTCTTTGTACTTCTGCAGCGTGCTGTCGTAGAGCTTGTGCAGGGCCTCGGCCGAGCTTTCGAGTTCGCGCAACTCGCTGCCGGCCTTGGTGCCTCCAGCCAGATTGGCGACGGCGGCGGCGATCTCGGTCTCGCGCGCCTTGGCGATCTGATATTCACTGGCGTAGGAATCGGCAATTCGCTGTTCCTCGCTTTTGATCGCACTCTGCAAGTCGTCGGCCTGACGGCGGAGCTTGACAGCGATGTCGTGCTTGCTTCCGACCTTGGACGCCACGTCGGCGGCCCTTGCCGACACCTCCCGGTACTGCGAACGAAGTTTTACGAGGTCGCTGTTGTTCAAGGCAAAGTTGATCACGCCGGATCTGGCCGGGTTCAGCAACGCGTCGGTTCCGACGATGGTTGTTATTTCATCGCCGTTCTTTTGTTGAATGCGATCGAACCGGCTCTTGGCTTCGGCCGTCGCGATCTGCGCGTTGGATAGTTGGATTTCCAGGTTGGCTCGCTGATCCTGGCCGCCCTGGCCGGGCCCGCCGCTCTTCAGGTTGTTGGCGGACTTGAAATCCTGCAGCGCGCGATCGGCCTCCGCCGCCTGCTTCTTCAGTTCGACCAGGCGATCCTGCAGCCATTGGCTCGCGACCTTGGTCGACTTGAGCTTGGCGTCGAGTGTTGTCGCGATATAGCTGTCGGCCAATGCATTGGCGATTTTGGCCGCCTTGTTGCGGTCTTCCGATTCGACGGAGACGTTGATGACGTTGGCGACGTCTTCCCGATTGACGGTCATTCGCTTGCCGACGGCCTCGACGGCGGCGCGCTCGAGCGCTGCCTCGGGATCGGCCGGCGGCGCGACGCTCATGCCGAGCAGGTTCCCCACCGCCTTTTTGAGGTCGCCGAGATAATCCGAAATCCGTGCGCCGCCCATCTTGGGCTGGCCGACGAATTCACTGTCGCGGGTCAGGCCCAGCGATCGCACGACGGGAATCACCACGCTGTCCGATGACACCACGAAGGTCTGGCTGCCGATCTCCGGCTCGTCAAACGTCGGCTGGTCGACGATCTTGTTGTTCTGCAAATACCGGCTCACGCTGCGGTCGACCAGAATGCGGGCGGAGCTCTTGTAGGGGTTCGGCACGGTGACGAAATAGACGGCCGCCAGCGCCAGTCCGATCAGAAATCCGTACAGGGGAAGACGCCAGCCCCGGCGCAATGTCTCGAGAACATCGGTGACGCCAATCGAGGGACGCGCGCTTGACCGCCGCGAAAATTCCGATCCATCGGAATAATCGTGCTCGGATTCGAGAGGCAATTCGTTGGTTCTGGCATCCATTGGATCGTATCCACTCGAGCGCTATTCAATCGTTGAGAGGGGCCGCGTAAAATCAGCGGCCGTTGCTCAGCTCTCAGGCGATCTCTTTCTTTGCAATTCTCGTCGTTGCTTCCCGTCGACAGCGGCGATGGCCCGCAACGTATCCTTGTTTGTCTTGAAGTTCTGGCTGATCAGTGCCGATGGTTAATGTGCATTAATTAATCAATCAGGAGCTTCGGCGGGCGAGGTCTGTATGCCCTGGGATGTGCGTGTCGACTGGTTGGTGGCCGCCGGGGTGGTGCCCTCGCTGATCCCTACGGTCGGAGGTATCGGCGATGAGGTGCCGGCGGGTTCGCTGCCGTTAACGGAATGGAACCAGGCGTTGGAAGCGGCGGGTCTGCGCGTGCCACGCGACGGGCCGGGGCGGCCGGCTCGCGGGCTGCCGGGCTTGGTGCCGCCAGATCCTGGTCCTCTCGCTGCGTGCGATGCCCTGGCGTGAAGCGGCTTCCAGTAACGGGCGATTTCGGCGACCAGAATCAGGAACACGATCCACAGCATTTCGAAGCCGCGCATCCACACGCTTTCGAGGCCGTTGGTGATGATGATTTGAAGGGCAAGCGTGAGCAGAAGCCAGGCCCGGGTCATGTCGCGACCGGCCACGCGCCCGATGGCGTGAAGCGTTGCGAAGATAAACGCCAGGAACAGCGCGTAACCGGCGTAGCCCAACTCGACCGTCACGTCCAAATAGCCGTTATGACCGTTCGGCATGTCCTTCACC
Source organism: Bradyrhizobium sp. KBS0727 (assembly GCF_005937885.2). Taxonomy (NCBI): domain Bacteria; kingdom Pseudomonadati; phylum Pseudomonadota; class Alphaproteobacteria; order Hyphomicrobiales; family Nitrobacteraceae; genus Bradyrhizobium; species Bradyrhizobium sp. KBS0727. The sequence continues at coordinate 1,148,521 of NZ_CP042176.1, forward strand.
CAGCCCGGGGCATTGACGATGCTGGGCGCATCGGGTCCGACCAGCCAGAACGATTGATATCCCCATCCCAGCAACGGCCGATGTTCGATTTCGGACTCCACGAAGTCCCAGATGATGGAGCGGCCGGTGAAGGTCGGATCGCCGTACAGGATGTAGGATATGCGATAGACGCTGAAGCCGGTCAGCGTCGTCAATATCATCCAGCAAGCCGGGATCGACAGCAGAATGAGCGCCGGGGAAAAGCGCGTCGCTCTTCGGATCAGCAATGTCGCTCCAGCCAGCAGTGGCGTCAGAAATGCGAGCCCCATCGCCGTTTTGGAATTACTCAAGACGAGCAGGACGGCGGCGGTGATGGCGATGAGAATACCAAACACCCGCCGTCTGCCGGGATGAAGCGTTTCATGAAGCGCCAGCAACAGCGCGATCGCCTCGCATTCGCCGAGATAGTTCTTTCCGGAGAAGTATCCCGGATAGCCCCAGGTCGCAAACTTGGTGTCGATCGGCGGCCTTCCGAGCACGAAGAATACATTGAGGATGGTGGCGATCGCAAAACACAGAAACAGGCCGCGCACCAGATCGGCCTTTCGCGATGCCAGCATCGCAGGCACGACGATGGAGACAACGATCATCGCCTGTTGCGAAAACCGGATGAACGAGGTCTCCGGCTTGAAAGCCCACAATACGCTGGTGCCCGCCAATGCGAGGTAGGCGAACAGCCAGACGATATGGGGAGGAAAGCTGAGGCGCGAAAAATTCCGGACCGCCAGGACGACGGCAATCGCCGCGAGCGCCGGCCAGAAAATCTTGCTCTCCGGCCGGGCTTCCATCAGGCAGGCCGAGTCGGTGGGGTCGCACGAGACGATGATGAGCGGGAACACGATCGTCGCATAGACGCACGCCAGGATCGGAATGAGAGCGTATCCGTCGATCGTCCGTGTCGACGATCGCGCTCCATCCATTTCGAGAGAATGCGTGGCGGCTCTGGGCATGCGGCACTCTAGCAGCGGTCGCTTTTGAGGTGTGTTCCTAGCATGCCGATAGTTAATGCCGGATGTGCCGCGCCGATCACTTAACCCTAATTTCAGACTTGCTGGTCAGCTGCGCCGTTCCGCTCGACATCGCAGGGTTCGACTGCGCAGATTCCGGCGACGCGCAGCCATTTTCCGAAGGGGATGCGCGATGCGCCACATCCGATTTCGCCGCTCCGGTATTGCTGGAGAGATGCACCGACAGGCTGGCCAGATGCTCGTTCAAGCGTTCGTTACTTCATCGCCGAATTCCACTCCACGGGCCACGCCGGGCACCCCATCCTCGGCGAGCGCGACCTCTCGGCTTGACCTGCACAGCCATTTGCCCGTGCTCGACGGCGTACGGGGCCTCGCGATCCTGATGGTGCTGCTGCTTCACTTCCTCGGCAACATGGAACCGACCAATGCGGTCGAGCGTGCCATCGTCGGCATCACCAACTACGGATCCTACGGCGTCGAACTGTTCTTCGTCCTGTCCGGCTTCCTGATCACGGGCATTCTGTATGACGCCCGCAACAAGCCGAGTTACTTTCGCAATTTCTACATGCGCCGCGTGCTACGGATCTTTCCGCTGTATTACGGCGTGCTGGCGCTGGTGTTCTTTGTCGCGCCGCTGATCTCGGTCCTGCGCGGACCGTCGCTCGACTACTTGGTGGATCGTCAGGCATGGGCCTGGCTTTACGCGGTCAATATCTACATCGCGATCCAGGGCGACTGGTCGTTCTCCTATCTGGAGCACCTTTGGTCGCTGTGCATCGAGGAGCATTTCTATCTGGTCTGGCCGCTCGCGGTGTTCCTGATGGCGCGCCGGCCGCGGATGCTGATCGCCGTGTGCCTGGCGGTTTCGCTCGGCGCCATGCTGGCCCGCTTGACCGGATCGCTGATGGGGTTGAGCTGGTGGACCACTTACGTCCTGACGCCGTTTCGTCTCGATGGACTAGCGCTCGGCGCGTTCCTGGCTGTGATGGCGCGGCAGCCCGGCGGACTGGACCGGCTGGTGCGGGCATTACCCGCAGTGGCGACTGCAGCCACGGCGCTTTTGGTGCTGACGTTTGTCTGGACCCGGCTGGTGTCGCGCGACAGCATGGAGCTGGTGCTGCCGTCTCGTGCCGCCGTGATCCAGGTACTGCTGGCCTGCCTGTTGATCTGGGCGCTGGTGGCATCCGAGAGATCGTCGATCTCGCGGTTCTTCCGCAGCCGCTGGCTGATCTTTCTCGGCACCTACAGCTACGGCCTGTACGTCTACCATCACTTCATTTCGTATTACCTGACCGTCAATCATACCGAACGCGAGCTGACGATCTGGCTCGGCTCGCATGGCGCGGCGATTGCGCTGCAGGCCACGCTTGGCGTGGCCGTGTCGGCGGCGATTGCCTATGCGAGCTACGAGTTGTTTGAGAAGCGCTTCCTCGGATTGAAGCGATTTTATGCGACCGCCAAGGACCCGACGTCCTGAGCGATGACGGTTCTGGCTAAGCCTCGTCGTTCAGGATTTGGCGATAAAAGCCTTCCAGCGCCTTGGCCGCGGCGCTCCAGGCATAGCGCGCTTCCGACAATTGCCGTGCCGAATTTCCGATCCGCGCCGCCAATTCAGGTTCGGCCAATAGTCGTATCACCGCGGCCGCAAACGCGTCGGGCTGGTCCTCGATCAGGATGTCACGGCCGGGAACCGCGTCGATGCCTTCAGCGCCAAGTGTGGTGGAGACCATCGCCTTGCCCATCGCCATCGCTTCGACGATCTTGAGGCGCGTGCCGCCGCCGAGCCGCAACGGCACGATGACGGCCGCGGCGGCGGCGATGAGAGGCCGCAAGTCCGGCACAAACCCGGTGAACGCGATCCGCGGGCCGGCCAGCGCCAGCAGCTGCGGTGACGGCGAGCCGCCGATGATCTTGCAGCGCGCATCCGGGTTCGCCTCGGCGATCCGCGGCCAGATATCCTGGATGAAGTGGGTCGCGCCGTCGATATTGGGCATGTAGGACATCAGCCCGAAGAACACGATCGTACGGCCGTCCGGTTGTGGATCGGTGGGGCGCGGCTTGTAGAAATCGACGTCGGCCGCGTTGGGGATGACCATCGTGCGCGCGCCGGGGATATCGTCGAGCAGGCGCTGCTGGTCCGCGACGCTGCAGAGGTAGACGCCGTCGGCGCGACGATAGGTCCCGAGTTCTTCCCGCCGCAACTTGCGCCAGTTGGCTTCGGCATAGAGGCGCCGGAGCAGGCTGCCGCCGGTCCGCGTGTATTGCCGCGCCAGATCGTAGTCGATGTTGTGGGAGTCCACGACCAAAGCCGGGATCTTCGCGCCCGATGGAGCCTGTCGCAGGTCGCAATGGCCGAGGAAGGTGAATTCGAGGTTGACGATGTCGAACCGTTTGGCGCGCAGCACCTTGTCGAGTGCCTGCTGCATCTCCGGCACCACGACCCGCAGCCGTTCGAAGCTTCGGGTCGAGGCCAGCGACCGGAGCTGCAGCAACCGCTTGGCGAGGCCGTCGCGGCCATAGGGATTTTTGATCAGCACGACCTCGCGGCAGTAGGCCTGCATCGCAAGCCGGCATTCCTCGATGTCGAATTCGTCGTCGACCAGCATCACGGCCGTGATGTCGTGGCGTTGCGCGAGCTGGGTCATCAGCCCATGCAGACGCGCCTGCGCGCCAAAGCGCGGCGGGCTCGCCGGCATCTGCGAGACGTAGAGGATATTGAGGCGCTCGGGGCTCATCGGTCTGCTTATAGGCGCGGCAGCCGGCTTCGCCCGCCGGAAATGCGCGGCAGTTTGGATTAACGTTAAGGCAAGCCGCCGAGGCGCGGCGCTCTCACGTTCTGCGACGTGCAGGGCAAATCGTGGGATAAGCACGCTTCTCAAGGACCCAAGTTGATGTGCGGCATTGCCGGTATAATCGGACGACTGGACCAGACCAACCGCACAGCGCTGCAGCGGATGAACGACGCAATGGTCCACCGCGGCCCGGACGCCGCGGGCGTTTGGGCCTCGACGCCGGATGACCGCGGCTGGGGTGCGCTATTGGCGCATCGCCGGCTCTCGATCCTCGATCTGTCGCCGGCCGGCGCGCAGCCGATGCTGGATCCGGTGACCGGGCACGTCATCGCTTTCAATGGCGAGATTTACAATTACCGGGATTTGAGACGGCGTCTGGAGTCCGAGGGGCAGCAATTCCAGTCCAGCGGCGACACCGCCGTGATGTTGCGCGCGCTCGGCCTGCACGGGCCGGACGCCGTGAAATGGCTGCGCGGCATGTTCGCCTTTGCCTGCTGGGACCAGAAGCAGCGCCGGCTTCTGCTGGCGAGAGATCAGTTGGGCATCAAGCCGCTCTACGTGGCGCGATCGTCGGATCCGAACAGCGGCTGGTCGGTCGTGTTTGCCTCGGAGCTTCGCGCGCTGCTGGCATCCGGGCTTTTGGGCACGCCACGCCTCGATCCGCAGGCGGCGGCGAGCAGTGTGTGGAACGGTTTCGTGGCCGGACCCGGCACGGCCGTCAAAGGCGTCGATCTGCTCTGGCCCGGGCAGCTTCTCGAACTCGACGGTTCGGGCAACGAAGTTCGCCAGGAAGATTTCTGGCGTATCCCCGAGCGCGCACCCGATCCGACCATGGACGAGCACGAACTGGCCGGGATCCTGGAGGAGGGGCTGCGGCTCCATCTCGCCAGCGATGTGCCGCTGGCAGTGTTTCTCTCCGGCGGCGTCGACTCCTCGGCGATGGCCAATCTGGCGCAGCGTGCCGCCAAAAGTCCGATCCATACCTTCACGCTTGCCTTTGAAGAGCAGGAACTCAACGAAGGACCGATCGCGCGACAGATCGCGGTGGCAATCGGCACCGAGCATCACGAGGTGGTGCTGACGGAAGGACATTTCGTTGCAAACCTGGAAGCGGCGCTCGATAGCCTCGACCAGCCGACCTTCGACGGGTTGAATGCCTACTTCATGTCGCGCGCCATTCGCGACGCCGGATTTACCGTTGCGATCTCCGGCACTGGCGGCGACGAATTGTTTGGCGGTTATCCGACCTTCCGGGATCTGCCGGTTTTGCAGCGCTGGTCCAGGCGCGTCGGCTTCTTGCCGCGCGAACTGCAGGTGGCCGCGGCGAAGCTCGTGACCTGGCCGTTGCGGCGCTCCGGTCAAGCGGTGCCGCCGCAGACCCGCTGGGCCAAGCTTCCGGAAATGGTCCGTCACGGCGACGATCTCCTCGCGCTCTATCAGTTGGCCAGCGCGCTGTTCCTGCCGGGATGGCAGCGTGAATTGCTGGCGCCCGGTTTTGCCGACGTGCTGGCCGATGGCCTGCCTTCCGCCATGCGCCAGCGGCTCACTACTGAGACCCGCGGCCGCATGCCGCTGTCGGCGATCAGCGTCATGGAGCAGCGGCTGTTTCTCGGTGAGCGGCTGCTGCGCGACAACGACGTGGCCAGCATGGCCGCCTCGCTGGAACAGCGGGTGCCGCTGGTGGACCATGTGCTGTTCGAAAGCGTGGATCGTCTGCCGGATCAGACGCGCTATCAGCCGCTCGGTCGCAAGGACATGTTGCGACGGATCGGCCTGCGCGGTCTCGACCCGGCGCTGTTCGATCGGCCGAAGAGCGGATTTGTTTTGCCGTTCGATCGCTGGATCCGGCAGGGTTTGAAGAAGGTCATGGACCAGACCATGCGCGACCCGCAGGCGATCGCGCCGTGCGGTCTCGATCCCGTGGCGGTCGAGCGGCTCTGGAAAACCTTCCTCGACGGATCGTCCGGCTTCTACTGGTCGCGGGTCTGGTCGGTCTACGTCTTCATCCGATGGTGCCACCGCAACCAGGTGTATTGCTGAAGACGATCTCGCTAAGGCCTCGTTTCGCCGAAGCCTCGCGTCTTCCGCCGATACGGTGGAGGCGATGGATTACTTTACTAGTTCCATCAATGCCGGCTGCAGTCCGGGCGACGTCGCTGGTTCGCCCGCAAAGTAGCGGCGGATCCGCTCGAGGATCTGTTCAGCAGCGTGCCCGTCTCCGTAGGGATTTTTCGCAGTAGCCATCAACCGGTAGGCCGTTTCATTCGTCAGCAGCCGCACGGCGTGCTCGACGATGGCGTGCGCATTCGGACCGGTCGACAGCGCGGTGCCGGCCGTGACGCCTTCGGGACGTTCGGTGGTGTCGCGCATCACCAGGACCGGCTTCCCCAGCGAGGGCGCCTCTTCCTGGACGCCGCCCGAGTCGGTCAGCACCAGCTTGCAACGCGCCATCAGGGCGACGAAGTTGCGATAACCCTGCGGCGCGATCAGTCGGACGTTCGGCAGGCCGCCGAGCAGCCGGTTGACGTGCGTCAGGACGTTGGGGTTGAGATGGACCGGGTAAACGAACCGATGATCGGGGAAGCGCTCGGCCAGAGTTGCAATCGCCTGACAGATTTGCGCGATGCCATCGCCAAAATTTTCACGGCGGTGCCCGGTGATAAGCACGGTAGGTACCTGCGCCCAGTCGGCGCCGAGCAGCCGGCTCAGTTCAGCGTCGATGTCAGCGCGTATCACCGGGTCGGCGGCCTGGCGCGCCACTTCGATGCGCAGGGCGTCGATGACGGTGTTGCCGGTGACCGAAATCGTTTCGTCGGGAACATGTTCACGGAGCAACGCTGCGCGCGCCGCCTCGGTCGGCGCGAAGTGAAGCGCGACCAGCGGCGTGGCGAGTTTGCGGTTCGCCTCCTCGGGGAAGGGCGACCAGATGTTGCCGGTGCGCAGCCCCGCCTCGACATGGCCGATCGGGATGCGCCGGTAGAAGCATGCGAGCGACGCCGCCAGCACGGTGGTGGTGTCGCCCTGTACCAGCGCCATATCCGGCTGTGCCGTTTCCAGCCAGCCGTCGATGCCGTGCAGGAGTCGGGCGGTCAGTCCCGCTAGGGTCTGGTTGGGGCGCATCACGTCGAGGTCGGCATCGACGGCAAAAGCCGAAGGTATCGGCGACCTGGCGGAACATCTCCTTGTGCTGGCCTGTCGCCACCACGGTGCAGTGAAAGTCTTTGGAGCCGCGTAGCGCCGCCACAACGGGCGCGAGCTTTACCGCCTCGGGGCGCGTGCCCATGAAGACCAGGATGTTGCGCTTGGCGGCCATCGCTCGTTCCTGTTTGCGTCACTTCTGGCTCTGTTGCGCCGGCGGCCGCCCGAAGCGGCGGGCGACAACCTCGAGGCCGGCAACCCAGCTGAATTCGCTGTTGAGGGTGAGGTAACGCTTCCAGAGCTTGCGCGGCTCCATCAGGAGCCGCCAGAACCATTCCATGCCCGCCATCTGGACCCAATGCGGGGCGCGCTTGATGAAACCAGCGAGCACGTCGAAGCTGCCGCCGACGCCGACGATGACGGGTACCTGCAGGCGCTCGCGGTGACGTTCGACCCACGTTTCCTTGAAGGGCGTGGGCATGCCGACGAACAGCATGTGCGCCTTGCTGGCCCGGATTTCCTCGATGATACGCGGATGATCGCCAAGGCTGAAGTAGCCATCGCGGAAACCTGCGATCTCGATACCGGGGTATTGCAGCCGGGAGCGCTCGACGAGCGCCGAGACGACTTCGCGCTTGGCGCCGAGAAAATAGACTCGCAACCGATGTTCACCGGCAGCCGCCAGCAGGCGCGCCATGAGGTCGACACCGGCGACGCGTTCCGGCACCGGCTGGCCGGAGGCCCGCAGCGCCCAGACCACCGACATGCCGTCCGCCAGGATCAGGCGTCCCGCACGGCAGGCCGTTGCCAGCTCCGGATCGCGGCGCATCATGCACAAGTGCGAAGCGTTCGCGGTGATCACCGTATTGGAGGAGGGCGGCTCCTGGCATAGCTCCAGGCATCGGGCCACCGCCGCTTCGATGGTCACGGTATCGAACTTGAGGCCCATCAGTTCGGCGCGCTCGGTGTTCTTCACCGAGGTTTCATCATGACCCGGGGTCGGGTGGCTCTCATGCCAGAGATGCGCCCGCTCGGCGTTGACGCGGGCGGTGGCGGCGCGCTTGCCCATGCGTAGGCAGGCGTGCTGATAGGAGCGCAGGAACTGTCTGAACTCGGGATCGTCGTAGCGCGGCAGGCCCCTGAGCCAGCTTCGCATGTAGCCCCACAACATGGCGACGCTGCCGATCAGCGCCGGGTGCGCCGTCAAGCGGTAGGTGGCGACGGCCAGATAATAGAGCGGCGAGGTGCCCATGAAATACTGACCGAACCCGGCGCGAAGCCGTCCGGTCCAGATGCCCTTCTGGCTGGCGCCCTGCGGGCGCAGATGAACGAAGCGGATCGGTTCGAGATCGACGCTCTCGGCGATCCAGCCGAGCATGCGCGCCCTGTGGCAGTCGATGCCGTCCCACATCACCTGGCGCACGAAGCCGCCGATCTCCTTGAAGCAGGCGACCCGGTAGAACTTGGTCATGCCCACCGACATCTCGTCGCCGCAGACTTCCAGCACCAGGGCGCCGCTTCGGGGGTGAACGAACCACGGCTTGCCTGACGTCGTCCCGATGCGCGGATTGCTTTCCATCCGCTCCATCAAGACCTCGAAGTAGCGAACCGGCAGGTCGAGATCCATGTCGAGCTTGCACACATAGTCGAAGTTCTCGATCTGCACTTGCTCGAGACCAGTATAGAAAGCCTCGATGACGCCGGGCCCTACCTTGCGGCCGCCGCGATCGTCGCGCCGTATCACGCGCAGGTAAGGCAGTCGCTTTGAATAATCTTCCAGGATCGCCGCCGTCTCGTCGGTCGACCCATCGTCCACGACCACCCAGAGCGCCGGCGGCACCGACTGCAACGCCACGCTATCGAGCGTGCGGCGAAGGTATTGCGCCTCGTCCCGACAGGGCGACACCAGCAAATACCGTCGCGAGCGGCTCACGTTAAGGCGCTCGTCGGACGCGGCTGTCGGGTTTTCGAACAGTTCGCGATTGGGTTCATGTTTCATCGGTGGACATCACTTGGCTGTCTATGCGCCGCTTTCGACCGCTGCTGTCCTTATTCGGGACATAGCGCTCGGGTGCTTGGGCGCGATGAGACGTATTCAGCAGGTATCATGCCGGACGCCGTTCGTGGCCGTTCGGGGCATGCGGTTCGCGAGTTAATGTTAAGCGGAGCTTCCGCTGGGGACGCACAAATACCAATGTCATACCAGCGTGCGACGGCAGCAACGGCACGTCGTCAGGCTCGTCGCGCGCAAGGGACTTAACCAAATGAAGGCGACCACATCGGCGCGTCCATCGCTCTTTCCCTTCTACGCTACCGTGGCGATTGCAGCCGTCGGCGCTGCGCTCTGCGCGCCCTCGCGCGTTGCCGCGGCTGGCAACGAGATGGCGTCGCCATCTACCACGATCGCTTCGAGCGGCTTCCTGCCGGCGGATCGCGCGACGATCTGGAAACCGGGGATGATGGCCGTCGGCGGCATTCCAGCGCGCTCGACGGTTTGTGCGTCGCTAACTCCAAACAGTCCTGCAGCCGACGACACGGCACGGATACAGGCTGCGATTAACGTCTGTCCGGTTGGGCAGGTGGTGCAACTCGCGGCCGGAACGTTTTTGATCAACGGGGGCAATTTCCTGCTGATCAACAAAGGGATCACGCTGCGTGGCGCCGGACCTGATCAGACGACTTTGGCGAAGACCGACGGCGCAAAGCCATTCCAGTCCGCCGTCGGCCCCAAACCCTCGCCGCTGATTGTCGTCGGTCCGTCGATGTTCTCGACCACCGACAACAGCAGCGATGCGGTGGGCTCCACCAATCTCAACGCCGATGCCGTCAAGGGCACGTACGCGGTCAACGTCGCCGACGTGACCGGGTTCACGCCCGGTCAGATTGTCCTGCTTGACGAAGCCTCCGGCGCCGACTGGCGGACCGACCCGCAGGGCCGCGGACAGATCTGGGCTTCATCCGACTGGCGGGTGGTCTGGAACAAGCACAAGCCCGCTGTTCAATATGTCGATGACTTCGCGCCCGATGCGTTCCCGACCACGCCGCAAAGCGCCGGCTCCTGGTTCTCGCGGCCGGACCGGCCGACCGCCGAGATCAAGCAAATCGCTTCGATCTCCGGAGCCACCATTACCTTCACGACGCCGATCCATATTACTTACCGCGCCGCTCAGGCCGCCCAGCTCTCGCATTACGCGCGGTCGCATGTGATGAACGCCGGCGTCGAGGACCTGAAACTGACCGGCGGCGATGCCGGCAATCTCCGCTTCAACTGGGCGGCGCAATCCTGGGCGAGAAACATCGACAACACGGTGTGGCACGACGAGGGCTTTGCGATTCACAGCTCGTTCCGGATCGAGCTCCGCGAATTCTATGTTCACGATGCCGCCTGGGCGCAGCCGGGCGGCGGCGGTTACGCCATCAGCCTGTCGGCCGGATCGTCCGAAGTGCTGATCGAAAACGGCATCGCGGTCAGGGCCAACAAGGTCATCGCGGCGCGATCGGCGGGCGCGGGTTCGGTGATCGGCTACAACTACATGGACATGAGCTACATCAATACCCAGGGGTCCTGGATCGAGGCAGGCTTGAACGCCAGCCACATGGTCGGACCCCATCACGTTCTGTTCGAGGGCAATTACGGCCACAACGCCGACAGCGACAACACCCACGGCAACAGCGTCTACCTCACCTTCTTCCGCAATCATTTGCGCGGCATCCGGGCGCCGTTCGACAACCAGGCTGGCGGGAGAATCGACGACGCCACGCAATCTCGCAACGGACCGCAACGCGCGGCCGGCCTGATGGCAAATTCCTACTGGATGTCGTTTGCTGGAAATGTGCTCGGCGCCGACGGCCAGATGGGCGGATGGGTCTACGAAACCCGCTTTGCCGACGGCAAGCCTGGAATCTGGATGCTGGGCTGGGACGCGGTTACTCCCTATCCGACCGACACCAAGGTATCCGCCACCGCCATCCGCCACGGCAACTTCGATTATCTCACCAACGCGGTGAAATGGGATCCAGCCATCGCCGATCACACGCTGCCCGACTCGTTATATCTGACCGGGAAGCCCGCCTTCTTTAATGCTGGGCGCGGCTACACCTGGCCATGGGTGGACGCGGCAGGCCCAACCAAGCTCCACGTGTTGCCGGCCAAGGCACGCTACGATGCCGGAACGCCGTTCACGCAACCGTGAGCGGCGCGCGACGAGACGAAAGTAAGCTGTTGTGCGCGGCTTCCTGCGGTTCCGTTTCCGAAGTATTGGATTGAATTTGATAACTATCTGGCAGGCGCGATCGTGCATTCGGCGATGGCAGCCATGGAGCCGTTAATACTAACTGGGTAAAGCAGTTGTTATAGTGGCGTTATACCACCGAAAGTGCCGGTTGCGTCGATGCGTCGCGTGAAAAGGCAATGCTGCGCGCGCTATGACTGGGCTCGTGTTCGGTAAAGCAAAAACATGAAACGCTTGGGGCTACCACCGATCGATGCCTGCGGCAGGCCTTTCCTGTCCGGCGGCGGCTATCGCTGGTTTGCGAAAGCTCGTCGGCCTCACATTCATCAACCGGTCTGGCTCGCCATCTGATGCGGAAATCCATCTTCCATGAAGACTGGTGGCTAGATGCGCTGGCGCCCGGACGCTGGCGCGAAGTGATGTGTCATCGCGGCGGTCGCCTGGCCGGATCGCTGCGGTTTGTCGAACGCTGCGAAGGCAATGTGAAGATCTGCGAGATGCCGCAGATCACACGCTTTCTCGGACCGGTCGTAGCACCTCAGTCAGGCAAGACGGAAGCGCGAACCCGCTCGACCCACTCCATCATCGCGGAGCTGCTGAAGCAGATCGCCGGTCACGATCATGTCGAGATGACCCTGGATTCCGGTTTTGGCGACCTCGCGCCGTTTCTGGCCGCAGGCTACGACGTCAAGGTGCATCCGACCTTTCTGCTCGATTGCAGCGGCGAATCCATTGAGCCGCTGTGGGCAGGCCTGCGTGACAAGACCAAGAACATCATTCGCCGGGCGCGGGAGCGCCTGACGGTTCACGAGATCGAGGATGTGAGGAAGTTCGCGAGCTTCTATGAAGCCAATCTGGAAGGCGCCGAATCCTACTTCGATCTAGCATTGCTGGCGCCTGCCTTTGCGGCGGCCAGCGCCCGCCGGCAATGCAAGATCGTTGCGGCCGTCGATGCCGAGGGTGTCGCGCACGCCAAGGTGTTCTTCGTCTGGGACGACAAATACGTGCACTATTTCCTGTCGACGCGCGACAGGAGCGTGGCGCACCCGGGCGCCGTCAGCCTGCTGCTGTGGAGCGGGATCGAACTGGCGCATTCGCTCGGTCTGTGTTTCGATTTCGATGGCGGCATCGCAAACGATGCCAGGTATCGCTTCATGGTGGCGTTCGGTGGCGAAATCGCCAACCGTTTCGATGTCATGCGCTCGACGGCCAATTACCGGGTTCAACACACCATTCGAAAAATACCGCGGGCGCTGATGCGCAGGATATCGGCTCGCAACGGAATGGCACAGTTCGCATTGTGGTGAAGCCGCGACGGAAAGCTTCGTAAACCTTAACGCCTGACATCGCGTACTGGTTACGACGTTGGATTAACTACGGTTTCATCGAGCGCGTGAATTAACGATCTGACATCGTGTACACCGTCGTCCAAATTGCGGACGTCAAACCAACAGGGTGTGTGAACAATGCGCGTTTTGCTGACTGGACATCTCGGCTACATCGGCTCGGTTATGACGCCCATGCTGCTTCAGGCCGGACACGAAGTGATCGGCCTCGACAGCGATCTCTATGAGCGCTGCACGTTCCCGCAAGGCGGCGTCATCAGCGACGTGCCGACCATCCTCAAGGATACCCGCGACGCCGACATCGCCGACTTAAGGAGCGTCGATGCCGTCATCCACCTTGCCGCGCTCTCCAACGATCCGCTCGGTAACCTCAAGCCGGGTCTGACCGACGAGATCAATCATCGCGCCAGCGTGCGGCTCGCCGAACTCGCCAAGAAGGCCGGCGTCCACCGCTTCGTGTTCGCCTCGTCCTGCAGCAACTACGGCAAGTCGGGCGAAGGCATGATTGACGAAACCGGCGCGCTCAATCCGGTGACGGCCTATGGCGAATCGAAGGTTGCTTCCGAACGCGGCATCGCAAAGCTCGCCGGCGACGGCTTCTGCCCGGTCTATCTGCGGCCGGCCACGGCCTACGGCGTGTCGCCGCGGCTGCGGTTCGACGTAGTGCTAAACAATCTCGTTGCCTGGGCGATCACCACAAAGAAAATCCACATGAAGTCGGACGGCACGCCGTGGCGTCCGATCGTGCATATCGAGGATATCTCGCGCGCCTTCATCGCGGCACTCGAGGCTCCGGTGGAAGCGGTGTTCAACGAAGCCTTCAATGTCGGCCAGACCGCTCACAACTACCAGATCCGCGATCTCGCAAAGATCGTCGCCGACGTCGTGCCCGGCTGCGAGGTCGATTTCGCCGACGGCGCCGGTCCGGATACCCGTTCGTATCGCGTCAGCTTCGAAAAGATCAAAACCCGGCTGCCGAACTTCAAGCCGCAATGGGATGCCCGGAAGGGTGCCGAGCAGCTCTACAAGGCATATCGGGCATCCGCCATCACGCTGGAGGACTTCGAAGGCCCGCGCTACCAGCGCATCGGTCACATCAACAAGCTGCTGGCTGACGGAATCCTCGAAACCGATCTGCGGCACCGCACGAGCGGAAGCAGGACTTCAGCCTCGGCTGGTGCTGCGCCGCTGCTGGCCGGTTCCTGAGGCTGGACGCCGGGCCAGACGGCCCATGAAAGGAGCGGGATGTCCCTGGACAAACCTCTCATCGACGATGTCGGAACAGAAATCCTTGCGCTCGCCGCAAGGATTTTCCCGATTTGCCGGAGCATAACCGGCAACGGGGTCCGGCAGACCCTGCGCGAGGTCGGCGCGCATATCGACCTCGATATCCACGAAGTTGCCACCGGAACGCCGGTCTTGGACTGGACCATTCCGCGCGAATGGAACATTCGCGACGCCTGGATCAAGAACGAAGGCGGCGAAAAGATCGTCGATTTCGGCCGATCGAACCTGCACGTGATGAGCTACAGCGTGCCGGTGCAGCGGCGGATGTCGCTCGCTGAGCTGAAGAAGCACATCTACACGCTGCCCGATCAGCCCGACCTGATTCCCTATCGAACGTCCTATTACGCGGAAAACTGGGCGTTCTGCATGCCGCACCGGCAGTTCGAGGCGCTGCGCGATGAGACCTACGAGGTCTCGATCGATTCCAGCCTGACGGATGGGCATCTCACCTATGGCGAATATCTGCACAAGGGCGAGACGGAGGACGAGTTCCTGTTGTCCGCCCATGTCTGCCATCCTTCGCTGGCGAATGACAATTGCTCGGGTATCGCGCTGCTGACGCATCTGGCCAAGCGTATCTCAGGTTTGCGCACCCGCTACAGCTACCGCTTCCTGTTCGCGCCCGGCACGATCGGCGCCATCACCTGGCTCGCCCGCAACGAAGATCGCGTGCATCGGATCAAGCACGGCCTCGTCGTTTCGATGGTCGGAGACCGCGGCGGCCCGACCTACAAGAAGAGCCGACGTGGAAATGCGGAAATCGACCGCACCATGATCCATGCGCTGAACCATTCCGGATTGTCGCCCGTGATCGAGGAATTCTACCCGTACGGCTATGACGAGCGGCAATATTGCTCGCCGGGGTTCAACCTGCCGGTCGGCCTGTTTTCGCGCAGCAAGTTCGGCGCTATTCCCGAATACCACACCTCGGCGGACAATCTCGACTTCATCCGGCCCGAGGCGTTGAGCGAGTCCTACCGGTTGATCAACGAAACCATCGGCGCGATCGAGGGCAACGGGATCTACTGCAACACCTCGCCGAAGGGCGAGCCGCAGCTTGGAAAGCGCGGGCTCTATGGCGCGATCGGGGGCGACAAGGACGCCGCTGCCGCGAACATGGCGATGCTCTGGATCCTCAATCAATCGGACGGCACCAACTCGTTGCTCGACATCGCGGAACGGGCAAAGCTGCCGTTTGCGGTCGTGCAAAGGACAGCCAAGCTATTGGGCGATCACGGGCTGTTGAAGCCGCTCGCATCCGCCTGATGACGAAGCGCGGACCGGATCAGGCCTTGAAATCCGGCCAGCCCAGATCCTTTTCCGCAATCGTGGTAACCGGCAGCGGCCACTTCACGTCAAACGCCGGATCGTTGTAGCGAGCGCCGTCGGCGGCGCCGGGCACGTGAAACTTCGAGATCAGATAGTTGACCCGCGTGTCATCCTGCAACGTCTGGAGACCGTGGGCAAAGCCTTCCGGAATATAGAGCTGCAGTCCGTTTTCGCCCGAAAGTTCGAAGCCGCGCGATTGACGGAACGTCGGCGACTCCGGGCGGATGTCGATGATCACGTCCCAGATCGATCCGCTGAGACAGCGCACCAGCTTCACTTCGCCGTGAGGATCGCGCTGAAAATGCATGCCGCGAACTGTCCCCTTGCGCAGCGAGGAGGAGACGCTGTGCTGTGGAAAAGAGGTTTCGAGGCCGTGATCACAGAACTCGTTGACGCAAAAGGTGCGCACAAAGAAACCGCGGCTGTCTTGTACCGGCTCGGGACGTACGAGCCACGCGCCTTCGAGACCGATCGCTTCGAACCGCATGATGAATCTCTGCTCCAGTAAGGCCAGAATTAACCAGCCCGCACGCTAGCGAATGTCGGCTTAAATAATGGTAACTACTTAGAATTTTACCATAATACGGTACAACGCTTTAAATGGCATTGGCTTATGCAATAGATGACGCTGACGAAGCAAAGCACTCGTTCGAGCAGCCCATTCCAATTTGCGAAGCACAGGCCCATGAACGCACATTCTTTCTCGCAACTGATTGCGTCGAAAACCACCCACGGTCGTTGCCGGCTGTGCGACAAGGCTCTCAACACCAGCTTCATGGACCTCGGAATGTCTCCGCTGTGCGAGAGCTTTCTGACGGCCGAGCAGACCGATGCAATGGAGCCGTTCTATCCGCTGCACGCGCTGGTGTGCGATCGCTGCTTCCTGGTGCAGCTCAAGGAATACGTCCAGCCCGAACATATCTTCACCGAGTATGCCTACTTCTCGTCCTATTCGACGTCCTGGGTCGAGCATGCGCGGCGCTACTGCGAAATGATCAAGGCCCGCCTGGCGCTCGGCGCCAACAGCCGGGTTTACGAGATCGCCAGCAACGACGGCTACCTGCTGCAGCACTTCCTGCCGCTTGGCGTTCCCGTCACCGGCATCGAGCCGGCCGCCAACGTCGCCGAAGTGGCGCGCAAGAAAAACATCCCGACGCTGGTCGAGTTCTTCGGCCTCAGCCTCGCGCAGAGGCTGGCATCCGAAGGCAAGACCGCCGACCTCATCATCGGCAACAACGTGTTGGCGCAGGTGCCCGACCTCAACGACTTCACGGCGGGCATGGCGCATCTCTTGGCGCCGCAGGGCGTGATCACGCTGGAGTTTCCGCATCTCGAGAAGCTCATCAACGAGAACCAGTTCGATACCATCTATCACGAGCACTTCTCGTACTTCTCGCTGGTCACCATCGACCGCATGGCGAAGCGCCACGGCCTCAAGGTGTTCGACGTCGAGGAGATCGGTACCCATGGTGGGTCGCTGCGGGTCTATCTCTGCCGCGATGACGCCGCGCACACGGTCACGTCGAAAGTCACCGCGCTGCTGGTCCATGAGCGCCAGATCGGCTTCGAGGACATTGCCAGCTACGCACGCTTCGCCGCCGGTGTTCACGATACCAAGCGCAAGCTGTTGTCGTTCCTGATCGGGTGCAAGGAAAAGGGCGCGCGCATCTGCGGCTACGGCGCGCCGGGCAAGGGCAACACGCTGCTCAATTACTGCGGCATCGGCACCGATTTCCTCGACTTCACCGTGGACCGCAATCCCTACAAGCACGGCCGCTATACGCCGGGCATGCACATTCCGATCTATCCGGTCGAGGTCATCAACGAGGTGAAGCCGGATTATCTGTTCATCCTGCCCTGGAACCTGAAGAACGAGATCGTTGCGCAGATGCGCCACGTCGGCGACTGGGGCGGCAAGTTCATCGTACCGATACCAAGCGTGCATGTCATCGACCCGCGGGAGCTTTCGAAATGAAGGTCGTTCTTTTTTGCGGCGGGCTGGGTACCCGGATTCGGGAATATTCCGAAAGCATCCCGAAGCCGATGGTGCCGGTTGGACATCAGCCGATCATGTGCCACGTCATGCAGTATTACAGCCAGTACGGGCATGACGATTTCATTCTGTGCCTCGGCTACAAGGCCAACGTGATCAAGGACTACTTCCTGAACTACCGGCAGACCGCCAACAGCGATTGCGTCATTTCGGAGTTCGGCAAGAAGGTCGAGATCCTTGGCGACCGGCCGCCGGACTGGCGCGTCTCGCTGGTGGATACCGGCACCTGGCGCAACATCGGCGAACGCCTGATGGCGGTCAAACACCTCGTCAAGGACGAGGAAATCTTCCTCGCCAACTACAGCGACGGGCTGACCGACGCGCCGCTGCCGGAGATGATCGAGAAATTCAAGGCGAGCGGCAAGATCGGCTGCTTCATCGCGATCCATCCGCCGATCAGCTTCCACCTGACCGAGTTCGACGCCGATGGTTCCGTGCAGCGGATCCGCTCGAGCCAGGAATCCGATATCTGGATCAACGGCGGGTTTTTCATTTTCCGGAAAGAGATCTTCGACTTCATCAAGGAAGGCGAGGAACTCGTGCTGGAGCCGTTCAACCGCCTGATCGAGGGCGGTCACTTGATGGCCTACAAGTATGAAGGTTTCTGGCGCGCGATGGATACGCTGCGCGACCGCCAGGTTCTCGAGGACATGGTGGAGCGTGGCGACACGCCGTGGCGCATTCAGCAAGTCCTGCCGAGCATCAAGGCCGCGTGATGAAAGGGTTGCAGCTTGCCAAGCCGGGCGAGCGTCTCTCGGTTCTGTGTCTGGGAGCGCATTCGGACGATATTGAAATCGGCGCCGGCGGCACGCTGCTCAGTCTGATGGAACGCGGGATACAACTCGACGTGCACTGGTGCGTGTTGAGCGGCGGTGGCATCCGCGACGACGAGGCCAGAAAATCCGCGGCCGACTTTCTTGCGAAGGCCGCCAAGGCCCAGGTCGAGGTGATGTCGTTTCGTGACGGTTTCTTCCCCGAGCAGGGTGAATCAATCAAGCAGTGGTTCGAGGCGCTGAAGCCAAGGGTGGATCCGGATCTGATCCTGACCCATCGGCGCGACGATGCGCATCAGGACCATCGCAAGGTTTGCCAACTGACGTGGAATACGTTCCGGGATCATCAGATCCTCGAATATGAAATTCCGAAGTGGGACGGCGACATCGGTCAGCCCAACGTCTACGTGCCGGTTTCTGCTGTGGCGCTGAAGCGCAAGATCGAGCTGTTGATTTCGCATTTTGGCAGCCAGCGCTCAAAGCGCTGGTTCGACGACGAAACGTTTCGGGGATTGGCGCGGATCAGGGGCATGGAGTGCTGTGCGCCGGAGCGTTACGCCGAAGCCTTTTTTGGACGCAAGCTTGCGCTGATTTGACGATACGGCGCGCGAGTGCACTGCTGACGCAGTGCCGGGACTTAACAGATTTATTCGAGTGAGCATCGCGATGTGCAACGAACATTCTCCGCAGATTCACGCCGATGAGTGGGTCCAGGTCAAGTCAAAGGAAGAAATTCTGGCGACGCTGGATGCCAATGGTCGTCTCGACGAACTGCCGTTCATGCCGGAGATGCTCAAATACTGCGGCGCCCGGGTGAAGGTCGGCAAGCGGGCGCACAAGACCTGCGATCCCGCACTCGGGATCGGCGGTCGCAAGATGGCCAACACCGTCCATCTGTCGAACATCCGTTGCAATGGCGCGGCGCATGACGGCTGCGAGGCCGGATGCCTGATCTTCTGGAAAGAGGCGTGGCTGAAGCCGATCAGCGCTGAGCCGGCGAAGGTTAATGCGGCGTCCGCACCGCTTGTTCCGTCCAGCGGTGCCGGATGCGCCGAAGAGGTCCTGCATTCGAGCATCAGGGTCCCGATGGCCGCCGGCGAGACTGAACAGCTCTATGTCTGTCAGAACACGCAGATCAAGTTCGCCACCCAGCCGTTGCCCTGGTGGGATGTTCGCCAATACGTGGAAGATTACACCTCGGGCAATGTACGCCTGTCGGAACTGGCGGTTGGGTTGCTGTACTCCACCTACCGCACGGTCGCCGAAGCCGGCGTCGGGGTCGGTTTCGCGATGCGCTGGGTCTACGATCAATTCCAGCGCACGATCGGTGGCGTACCCTATCCGAACCGGCCCTACGGCGTTCCGAAGGGCACTCCGGTGCCGAGAGCGACGCTCGATCTGGAAGTCGGCGAGAAGGTTCGCGTCAAGCCCTACAAGGAAATTCTGAAGACCCTGGATTCCACCTATCGGAACCGCGGGCTGTATTTCGATGGCGAGATGGTGCCATTCACCGAACGCGAATACGAAGTTGAACGCCGGCAGAAGCAGATCATCGACGAGGCGTCCGGCAAGATGATCCGGTTCAAGACCGATGCCATCATCCTCAAGGATGCCGTCTGCGAAGCGCGTTATGCGATTTGCCGCCGCTTCTGTCCGCGCGCGATCTATCCCTATTGGCGCGAGATCTGGCTGGAGCGCGTGCCCAAAACCGCGGTCAAGGCGGACTGACCCCTGACGACTGCAAGGAACGATCGTTTTGTCTGAGTCCGGCGCCGACAAATATTTCCTGGAAAACAAGGCCTATGCCGGCCTTGGCCGGGCGTCGTTGCACAGCGGCGTGATCTTCATCGCCGCGCGCGGCGCAAATATCTTCGTTCAGCTGGCCTCGACGATCCTGCTGGCGCGCGTGCTCAGTCCGCACGACTTCGGTCTTGTGGCCATGGTGGTGGCGCTGGTCGGTTTCGCGCCGATGCTGATCGATCTCGGCACCAGCGAAGCGTCGACGCAGAAGACCCATATCACCCAGGCAGATATCAGCGCGCTGTTCTGGCTGAACATCGCGATCGCGCTGGTCCTGACCGTTCTGCTCGCCGGTGGCAGCGGCGCCGTGGCGGTGTTCTTTGGTGAACCGTCCCTGACCGGCATCGCGCTGGTGTTGTCGGTCACCTTTATCCTGACGGCGCTGTCGACCCAGCACTACGCGCTGATGCGAAGGGCGATGCAGTTCCGTCACATCGCGATGATCGATATATCCGCGAACCTGATCGGCAGCATCGTCAGCGTCGCCATGGCGCTGACGGGCTGGGGCTACTGGTCGCTGGTGGCAAAGCCGATCGTGACCGCGGCCCTGACGGCGGTGTTCGTCTGGATGAGCTGCCACTGGGTCCCAGGTCGGCCGCGTTTCTCGTCGGACGTGAAGGAGCTGGTCGGCTTCGGACTGGGCGTGACCGGTTTCACCATGACGGATTATCTGGCGAAATCGGCGGATCGGATTGCGATCGGCTATTTCCTGGGCGCGGGCCCGCTCGGCTATTTCCAGAACGCATTCACGATCTACAGCAACGTGCTCAGTATTCTCACCGAACCGCTGCATAACATCGCGGCCTCGAGCCTGAGCAAGCTCCGGAACGACATCGACGAACTCAAGCGTTCCTGGACGATGGCGCTGTCGTCGTTGAGCTTCTTCTCCGCGCCGGCCTTTGCGGTGCTCGCGGTGACCGGGCAGGATTTCGTGGTGCTGCTGCTCGGGCAGAAATGGGCGCCTGCAGGGCCGCTGTTATGCATCTTCGCCGTGCGGGGCATTGCCCATAGCGTTGAGCGCACCATGGGATGGATTCATGTCGCGGCCGGGCGCGCCGATCGCTGGATGTGGTGGGGCGCCTTTAGTGCCGTGTTCCAGCTATTGGCATTGGCGGCCGGCTTGCCGTTCGGCGTTACCGGTGTCGCCATCGCCTACACGATTGCGATGTTTGTTTTGTTCGTCCCGGCGCTGGTCTATGCCGGGCGGCCGGTCGGCATCGGAACCAGGGATGTGTTGCAGGCCGTCGGTCCCCAGACGGTCGCGGGGCTCGTCGCCGTTGCGGTGGGCTTTGTGGTGCAACTGGAGTTTCTCGGCGAGCTGTCCCAGTTCATGCGCGTTTTCGTTTCCGGCATGGTTTGCGTGGCAGCCTATTTCGCCGTGGTGATCGGTGTCTTCCGAGTTGCCGATCCGCTGCGGCTGGTTTTTTCCGTGCTGCGCGATTTTCGTGCCGTTCGTTCACCCGTCAATTCTTGAGCCCAGACCCAGGCATACCGATGCAACATCTCGAACGATTTCTTGTCGAACTCGACAGCGGCCCATCAAGCGCGGTTTCCCGCGTGGCGCTTGGCCTGTGCATTCCGCCGGTGTTTCGCGCGCTGTCCGGCGGCGCTGACCGGATCTGGATCGACCTGGCCTTATTCCTCGCACTACTGATCGGACTTCGGGTCGGTCCGGCCGTGCTGCGCAAGGTCCTGCCATTTTCCGCCGAAGCGAAGCAGATCTGGTTCAATCGTCGCCAGATCGCCAAGCGGCATGACAGCTACCAATGGCAGAAGCTGTTCTGGGTTGGCCTGGGCCTGTTGCCCTATGCCGTCGCTGGCGGCGGCCTCCGAACTGGCGAATGGGTGTTGACGGCGATCTGCCTGATCGGTGGCGGTGCTGGATTGCTGATCTGGCGCCGGATCAATGCTGCGCCCGCCGCGGCGCAGATCAAAGTGCCCGTCCTCAATCAAGCGAAGGCGTGACGCGGGTTCTAGCTAGAAGCTGAGCGGCTGTGCCGGAAGTTCGCGGCATTCGGAATAGACCGACCGGTCCTGCAGGTCCGCCCGTTCCAGGCATTGCGCGGTATCGCTGACCGTTCCCGCGACGCTGAAGTCATAGGCCTGGTTCTTGAACATCAGAACATAACGCCCCGGTGACAGGGTGAAATTCGGATCGGACGGCCGGATCAGGATCATCTCCTGATTCGTCGGCACCGGCGCAATCCGCAGATCGACCGCTCCACCGCGTACCGCCCAGGTATCCTCGATGGCCATCGACTTCGGCTTGCTGCCGGCGAACGTCGTCGCCTGCATGACCTTTGCGACGATCCGCACCGAGGCCGTTTCGGGGACGCTGGTGGCCAATTCACGGTGATAGACCACGAAGGATAGATGTCCGTTGGCGAGCGGCGCCGGCGCCGGTTTCGATATCGTGCTCGAAATCGACACGCGCGCATCGGGAACGCGGATCGGCAACGGCTCGAGCGGCGTCAGTTGCCCGTCGCTGATGGCATAGACGCCGTAGGTGTCGGGAGCCGCGAACGGGGTGGCGGCGGGCGTCTGGCGGGCGATCGGCGCGGCGTTCGATGGTGCCTGTTGCGTTGCTTTTGCCACCGGCCAGGAGACGTGGACCAGCATGTCGGCAACTTTTTGCCGCGCCGGGCTCAGCCAGGGCATTCCACCCCAGAGCTTCATGGTGATCAGGCCGGTTCCTGCCAGCATCAGCACCGTAAGCAACGCGACCTTGGCTGCGAGGCTCAAGCGGAAGCCTTTGGCCCGCGTGGCGGGAATCTTCGCGGCAATCCTGACGCCAGGAACGATCAACGGCGGCGGTGTTTTCGCGCGTGCGGGCGCCGCTTTGGTGTTTGCATCGACGGTGCCGGCGCCGGGGTTTCGCTGGGCCGGATCGACAGGTGGACGGCGATTGCCGTCCGGCGCCTGCGGTTGCCGCTCAGGTGGGCGGCCGGGGGTCTCCGAAGCAGGAGCGCGGCACGGCTGCGCCGGTTCGCCTGGCGCATCGTAGACGGTGAATGGAGGGCGGGCTTTCTGCTGGATGTCGGCCGCGAACTTGCTGCTGCGTGACATGCCGGGCGGTCTGGTCCTGGCCCCGAACTCCCGTGTGGCTTCTGCCCGACCCGGCTTGCCGGCAAAGCCCTTGGCGCCGGAACGTGCGGTTTCGAGGCGTCGCATGTCTTTCAGTTCGCGCGCGATATCGAGGACCTCCTCACGGAGGCGCTTGAGTTCGGATTTCTGATGCCGCTCGGCTTCGATGCGAAGCTCGTTCTCGTTCAAGAATCTGGCGTTGTGGCGCGATCGATCCGGCGAATGGGAAAACGGCGCGCCCTCCGGGCGGCGCTCGTCGGTGGCCGCATACGGTTCGCGGCGCTGAGGTCCTGCCCGATACCGTCGCGGCGCCGGCCGGGACGGCGCGGTCCCGCCTTGCTGAAGGCCAGCCTCGGGAGCCGGTCTGCGATGACCAGCAATGTACAAATTACGCTTCACGGCGAACCTCAGCCAAAACCGTCGGAGTCCGTGTCAGGCGGCGGCACTTTTGCCGGCAACTCGTCATCGGGCATCCGAAACACAGGGACGTCGTGTCAGTCCCAAAAAAATCGAGGCTGTCACCGGAAGTAATGAGTCGGCCGTCCGTTCCTCCACAATTTCACGAATTCGTTAACCATATGTTTCGAGGGTTCATTAACTTTCTGACGGCTGATGCCGCGCAAATGCGGATGAGGCATCGAGCTGGTTCGGCACCAGCAACCGCGCGTTGCTGACGCTGACATGATCGCCGTGGCGAAACGTATCGTGCTAGGCCTGCGAAGCGATCCGGTCGAGCCGATCGGCGCGGGCTTCCATGCCGTCGGTCGGCGCCAGGCCGAGGACATCGAACACGATCCTGATGCGATGCAGCCAGTCGTGCCGGCGCGCGGCCTCAACGACGTTCCTGGCGCGAACCGTCTGCAACCGCGCCGGGTTGCCGTTCACGTCCGCCAGGATATCGGCAATGTCGGGGGAATCGAACGGGAGGTGGATCACCGCGTCCGGCCAGTCGAACTGCCGCTTGAATTCGTCGGTGCGCGGCGCTTCGCCGATCATGGCCGTGCCCGCGGCGATGCCCTCGTAGAAGCGTGCGGAAATCTCGTCGCGACCGGCGGTGAACTCGGGATTGTTGACGTGGCTGCGATTGGCGATGAAGTAGCGGCTGTGTCTGAGGATTGTCGCCAGCATGAGACGATGCTCCCCAGGGTTGTCGACGCGAAACGTACGCTGCTTCAGGTCGGAGCCGCTCGCGGCCACGGTGTCGTAGTAGTAGAAGGCGTGCCGTCGTTCGGCATCCGCCAGCAATGCCTGATGCGTGACCGCTGAGCGGCGGCCGATGTTGCAGACGTCGATCGGCCGCGGCTGATCCAGCGCCGCTGGTGCGAAACGCAGTACATCGGTCGCCAGCGGAAGGTAGCTGCAGGGCCGGCCGGTGATGCGCGCGACGTCGTCGACGCAGTGACGCAGCCCGAGAAAGATATGATCGAATTCGGACAGCAGCTCGAGCAGATATTCCGGCAACTGGTCGGTCCAGACCTCGGTGATGAAGCAGGCTGTCTTGCGGCAGCGCTGGCGCCAGTCCGGGATCGTCGCCAGCGAGTACAATTCGAAGGCGTTGCTGAAGACCGGAAAGAACAATTCGTAATCGTGCTCCAGCGCCACCTTGCCCCGCGGCGACGGCGCAAGCCGAAGTGCAACGCGCGATGATCCGGTCGTGGCACGCGCCAGCTTGTAGGCTCGCCGCGAGAACTCGAGTGAGGGTAGATCCGTAGCGTCGATGCGCTCGGCACCGGTAACGGCCTGAAAAGTATCCTCGAACTCATAGGCGAGGCAAAACGCGACCAGATCGGAAATCCGACGCTGCGATAGGAGCAATACCTTGCCGTGCACGAGTCCGCGCCTACGATCAGTTCGACATTTGTGGGTGCGACAAAAAAGCAACAAATCATGTTTCTGCCACAGTGACAATGCGCGCCGGCAGATCTCGCGCGACACCGTTAATCGGAGATGAGGGCTTCGCGCCGGCACCGCGCGCCAACATCGTCGCACACAAGCGGCTCGTGCCTGGACGGCAGAAGATCCGCATCACGACGCCCGTTTGAAAGTGGGTTGCCGGCAAGCCACGGTCGCGTGAAGAGAATTAACGCGTTGTGGCAGCGCGGACACGGTTGTGCAAATTGGTCACATCTACCGGAAATGTGCCGCCGTTCTTCCTGTGTTCGCAAGAGTTCATGATGGGCTTGCCGGGGCGGGCGTATGCTCTGAGTCGGGTCACGGGCTACTGGTGAATGCTTCCATGGGGAGAGCCGACATGCCAGCCTATATCCATCATCACAATGACATCGAGCCAGCTTTCGTCATTTGTCCGAGTTGCGTCGGACTTCCGATGTTCGTGCGCGACGTCGAGCCGCATTGGAGCATGGCGAAGATCGACTTCACCTATGAATGCGCCGACTGCGGCGCGGAAATAAAGCAGACGATCGTCAAGCCGCAGCTGCGGCATTGATGACTTCATTGCTTCGCAGGGTGGGCAAAGGCGCGCTTGCGCCGTGCCCACCTTCAACATTCGCAACATGGTGGCACGCTTCCGCCTTCGCTCGTTGAGCTACGGCGGGCAAGTCGCTTTGCCCACCGCTACGAGCGGCGGCTAAATCTTTCGCACCACGCCCGGCCGGCCCAGGCCGCATTCCAGCGCATCGCGGTCCCATTTCGCTGCCACCGCTGCGGCCTCATATGTGCTTTGCAGGAAGTCGAGCAGCGCCTTGTCGGGATCGGCGGCCGTGCGCACGGCATCGTAGGGCAGGACGAATTCGCCGAGCGCTTCGCTGAAGAACGCCGCGTCGGGCGTTACCTTCGCGGTACGGAAGCCCGCAGGCTCCGGATAGGCATAGGAATAGAACGCGGGATAATCGACGGCGCCGCCGCCCGGCCAGAAGCCGGCGCTGCTCACTTCGTGCGAATAAGCCTCCTGCACCACGTCATTGGGCAGGTACGGCACCCCACCGGGATGACGCGGTGCACGACGGCCCGAGAAGCGCGTCACCGCCAGGTCGAAACTGCCCCAGAAGAAATGCACCGGGCTAGCCTTGCCGAGAAAGCCGGTGCGGAACTTCTTGAAGGCGCGGTCGCAATTCACAAGGATCTGCAGGAAGCGCCGCACTGCATCGGGATCGTAGGACGCATGCAGGGTGTCCTGCGAGAACCGCACCGGTTCCGGCAATTCGTTCGGCATCTCGTCGATGCTGACGGCAATGCCGAGTTCGGCCAGTGCTGCCAACGTGGCGGCGTAAAAGCTTGCGACCGAGTGCCCGGCCAGCGCGAACTGCCGATGCACGCCGTCGCTGGTGGAGATGCGCAAGGCGTGATCGATGAAATCGAAATCGATCTGGAACGTTCTGCTGCCGCCCGGGATCGGCGAGGTCGTCAACCCACGCGGCGTGACATAGAGCGTCACATGCCAGGAGTGGTTCAGCCAGGGTGTTTCGGCCAGCCGGATCTTGCCGACGATCTGGGTCCAGAGCTGCACCGTCGCATAAGTGTCCCGCCACGCCGCGGTCGGCAATTCCGGCCACGGGGTTTGTGAAATGTTGCTCATGCCTGAACCCCATGCGTGCTGATCGTGAAGGCAGAAAGCGTATCACGTATCGGTCGCGCCGGCCCAATGCCCCGGGGAGATTCTCAGAACTTCACGATTTGGTGCATTCCGGGCAGCGTCGCGTGCCGTGCGAGGCGCGGTAGAGGCTCCGGCACCACCAGCGCCGCGCAATCGCCTGCAGCGGATTGCGCACCGCCTGCGCCATAAAAAGAATTTCGATCATGCCGATGTCCATCGTCCCCGAAGGGAGAGATAGGGCGGCATTCGGATAAGAGAACGCCGCCCATATCGCATCAGCCATGCAGCTTTTTCGCGGTCTCCGCGATCACACGTCCTTGATAGCGCGCGCCGGCGAGTTCGTTCTCGCTCGGCTGGCGGCTGCCGTCGCCGCCGGTGATGGTGGTGGCGCCATAGGGCGCACCGCCGGTGATCTCGTCGATCCTCATCTGGCCGGCAAAACCGTAGTTGAGGCCCACGATGGTCATACCAAAGTGCAACAGATTGGTGATAATCGAGAACAGCGTGGTCTCCTGGCCACCATGCTGGGTCGCGCTCGCGGTAAAGGCGCCGCCGACCTTGCCGTGCAGGGCGCCCTTGAGCCAGAGGCCGCCGGCCTGATCGAGGAAGTTCGCCATCTGCGACGACATCCGGCCGAAGCGGGTGCCGGTGCCGACAACGATCGCGTCGTAACTGGCGAGTTCTTCGATCTTGGCGACGGGCGCTGCCTGATCGATCTTGTAATGCGACGCCTTGGCGACATCGGCCGGCACCAGTTCGGGCACGCGTTTGACATCGACAGTGGCGCCGGCTTCGCGCGCGCCTTCGGCGACGGCATTCGCCATCGCCTCGATGTGGCCGTAAGCGGAATAATAGAGCACGAGTACTTTGGCCATGATGGCTCTCCTGTGGGTTTGGTTAGGTTAGGTTTGATTGTTTGGAGGTGTCATTGCCGGGCTTGACCCGGCAATCCACGTCCTTCTTTTGCGTGAAGTCGTGGATGGCCGGGACAAGCCCGGCCATGACGGTGAGGGTGGTTGGCGATCTCGGCCTCTACGCGGCGTCGACCAGCACCAGTTCGGAATCTTCCAGCGCGGTGATGGTCAGCTTGGCTTCATCGCGGATCGCGGCGCCGTCGCGGGCGTTGACGCGCACGCCGTTGACTTCGATGCTGCCGGCCGCGGGTACCAGATAGAGGTTGCGGGTCTTGCTGGCGTCGTATTCCGCGCTCTCGCCGGCCTTCAGCGTGGTGGCGAGCACCCGCGCATCGGCCCGGATCGGCAGGGCGTCCGCATCACCGGCAATGCCGCTGGCGATGGTGACGAGCTTGCCGGAGCGATCCGACTTCGGAAACGGTTTTGCGCCCCAGGTCGGCTGGCCGCCCTTGCTTGTCGGTTCGATCCAGATCTGGAAAATTCGGGTCTTGGTCGGCTCCAGGTTGTACTCGGAGTGGCGAATGCCGCTGCCGGCGCTCATCACCTGCACGTCGCCCGCTTCAGTCCGGCCCTTGTTGCCGAGGCTGTCCTGGTGCGTGATCGCGCCTTCGCGGACATAGGTGATGATTTCCATGTTGGCATGGGGATGGGCGGGAAAGCCGCTATTCGGCTCGATCTCGTCGTCGTTCCACACCCGCAACGCGCCGTGGCCCATGTTGTCGGGATCGTAGTGGCCGCCGAACGAGAAATGGTGCTTGGCCTTCAGCCAGCCGTGATCGGCGCCGCCGAGTTTTGCAAATGGTCTGAGTTCGATCATCGAAGTTCTCCTTGAGTTCTGAATTGAGCTGGAGGAACCGGACGGATTTGCGTCCGGTATCTCCAATCGTTGAAATCAGGCGCCGAAGCCGCCATCGACGTTGAGCACCGTGCCGGTCACGAAAGAGGCCTGCGGGCTGGTCAGGAACACGACGCCGGCTGCGATCTCTTCCGCGGTGCCGTAGCGTTGCAGCGCGTGCTGCGTGCGCTGGGCTTCGGCGAAGTCGCCGCCATCCTTCGGGTTCATGTCGGTGTCGATCGAGCCCGGCTGCAGCACGTTGACGGTGATGCCGCGCGGTCCGAGGTCGCGCGATGCGCCCTTGGTGTAGCCGACGATTGCAGCCTTTGACGCGGCGTAGTCGGCAAGGCCGGGGAACGAGGCGCGGGTGGCGATACCGGAGCCGACGGTGACGATGCGTCCACCGTCACCCATCAGCTTCGACGCCGTGCGGATCGCGGTAATGACGCCGTGAACGTTGATCGCATCCTGGCGGGCGAGCGCTGCGGTATCGGCGTTGGCATCGTCGACCGCGCCGCTGACGGCAACGCCGGCATTGTTGACGAGGATGTCGAGCCGGCCGAATTGTTTCGCGACGTCTTTCACCAATTGTTCGACCTCGGCCGACGAGGCTTGGTCGGCCTTGTAAGCGCGGGCTTCGACGCCCTTGGCCTTCAATTCGCGGACGACCGCCTCGGCCTTGTCGGGCGAGGCAACGTAGCTGATGGCGACATTGGCGCCTTCATCGGCCAGTGCGCGGGCGCTGGCAGCGCCGATGCCGCGCGAACCGCCGGTCACGAGGGCAACCTTGCCTGAGAGTTTCTTGCTCATTGGATTTCTCCGTTTCCTGAATTCCGATGGCCCTTGGATATGCCTCCCGCTGTGGTATAGAAATAGAAACTATTGAAACTCATTGTTTCCAATATTGTCCTCAGGGTAAGCTATGTCGAAACTCCCGGATTTCGAAGCGCTCGCGATCTTCGCGAAAGTCGTGGAATTACGGTCGTTTGCGGCCGCCGCGACCGAACTGGCGCTGTCCAAGGCGACGGTGTCGAAGGCGGTCAGCCGGCTGGAACAGCGGCTCGGGGCGCGGCTGTTCAACCGCACCTCGCGGCGGCTGGCGCTGACCGATGCCGGGCAGAAGCTTTCCGCGCACGCGGCGCGCCTGCTGGCGGACGGCGAGGCGGTCGAAAACGAGGCGCTGTCGCAATCGAGCGCGCCGCGCGGGCTGGTGCGGCTCGCGGTGCCGATGACGTTCGGGGTCAAGGCGGTGGCGCCGCTGCTGCCGGAATTCCTCGAAGCCTATCCGGAAGTCTCGATCGATCTTCAGCTCAGCGACGCGACGGTCGATCTGATCGGCGAAGGCTTCGACGCCGGCCTGCGCATCGCGCGGTTGCCTGACTCCTCGCTGATCGCGCGGCGGCTCTGCGCGATGCCGCGCTATACGGTGGCAGCACCTTCTTATCTCAAGCGCTACGGCCGGCCGACGCATCCGATGCATCTCGCGCAGCACAAATGCTTTGGTTACACGTATCTCTCGACACCCAACGTTTGGCACTACACCAACGCATCGGGCGAAGAGGCCAGCGTGCGTCCGGCCGGACAACTCCGCGTCAACAATGGCGAAGCGCTGTTGCCGTCCGTCGTCGCGGGTCTCGGCATTGCCGATTTGCCGGACTTCATCGTCGGCGACGCGATCGCATCGGGTGAGGTCGAGGTGATCCTGAAAGGCTGGAAGCAGCCAGAAGGCGCGGTGCATCTGGTGACCCCGCCCGGCGGCCCGCGCCCCGCGCGCGTCGAGGTGCTGGCGGAGTTTCTGGCGAAGAAATTTTCGAAGGGGAAGGCGCGGGGTGCGTAGGGCGACCGGAGTGTGAACACCTAAACCCGGGAAAGCGGCTGCCGGACGTCGGCTTTGGTGCACACAGCGGACTCAAGTCGGACATGGCTCCATGTCGCAAAGTGCCATAAGCAGGCTTCCGTCCGTTCTCCGAGAACAGGAGAATTGCTGAATGACAAAAATGTAAGTGGGTCACGAACCTGGCTTGCCGTCTGCCGCGCCAAGGTCGTGACCGCAAACAAGTGTTTTACCGCCGCACCCCAACGCGATTGACGCCACCATTTAAATTGCCACCGGCGTTATGACGGACCGCAGCGCGCGCCACCGGACGAGGCCTGAGCACGACGCCTGCCCGGGCAACGCAGCCGGTCGGATATTCAACGTACTGGCAGTACACGACCGCCTTGGCTGGGGCTGGATTGAGAGTGAGACCTGCAAGCCCCAACAAGGCGCTAGCAGCAATCCCGGCAACAGTCGCTGACTTGATCGAAGGACGCTTCCTCGGATGCATGGCAGACCTCCCTCTTCGCACTTGCGTCACTGAAAGGTGACGGGAGCCGCCTCAGGTGCGGCACAACATAGCGTGAGCGCCAAAGGATCGCTGACGTTGACCTAGATCAAAGGAGGGTCTGCCTACCTTGGCCCTCACATCATGCGGCTGTAGCCAGCGACGTCCGCCGTCAGAACTGCCGCCAGCCGCCTTTCCAATCAAAGCACGACAGACCACGGGCTAGGCTCCAATGTCCTCTTTGGGGGTCACTACGGACGTCGCCGAGCGTCCGAGCCAAGTCCTTTTCGTGCCCATTATCAACATTGCGTAGCCGCAGTCGTCAGCTTGCCTGCTGGACGCCCTGGGAACTTTCCGTTGCGGGCGACGGTTGGTTTGATGATTTTTGGTTCTCCCGTGTTCTGGAACGCCAGGCCCGGCGCTTGACCTACGGACTTGCGCTCAGCCGCTTGCTTCTTGGGGCGGCAAAGAGCGCCTTTGCCGACCTTACGGAGTTCGGGCTAGGCTACCCGCAACCAAAACAAAATCATTTGGGGAAATGCCGATGAACCGCCGCGAACTTCTCAAGGCCGCTGCCGCGCTGCCGCTTGCACAAGCCACGCTCTCGAGCGCGGCCTTCGCGCAAAGCCCATATCCTTCGCGCAACATCACCATGATCGTGCCGTTTCCGCCCGGCGGTCAGGCCGATCTCGCGGCGCGTCCCATCGCACAGGCGCTGGAGCGGATCCTCGGCAAGCCCGTCATCGTCGACAACCGCGCCGGCGGCGGCGGTGGGTCGGTCGGCAATGCGCAGGCCGCGCGCGCCGAGCCCGACGGCTACACGCTATTGATGACGCTGTCGTCGCTGGCGGTGCTGCCCGAAGCCGACCGGCTGTTCGACCGGCCGGTGTCGTATGAAGTCGCGCAATTTGCGCCGGTCGCGCGCGTGCTGGCCGATCCGACATTGCTGGCGGTGCCGGCCTCGGCGCCGTGGAAGACGCTGCAGGATTTTGTTGACGACGCCAAAAAGCGCCCGGGACAAATTCCCTACGGCTCGTCCGGCCCCTACGGCACGCTGCATGTGGCGATGGAGATGTTTGCCGCCAGCGCCGGCATCAAATTGCTGCACGTGCCGTTCCGCGGCGCCGGTCCGGCGCTGACCGCGCTGTTGAGCGGCACGGTGCAGGCGCTGGCATCGGCGCCGGGCACGCTGAAGCAGCAGGTCGACGACGGCAAGATGCGGGTGCTGGCAAACTGGGGCGCCGAACGCGTCGCGAGTTTCCCCGATCTGCCGACCTTCAAGGAGCTCGGCTACAGGGACGTCGAGTTCTACATCTGGGCGGGATTGTTCGCGCAAAGCAATTTGCCGGCGCCGATCATGACGCGGCTGCGCGAGGCGATGGCGCAGGCAGTGAAGGCGCCTGAAGTTGTAAAAACCTTCGAGACCGCAGGCAGCCCGGTCGCGTACCAGGACGCGCCGGAGTTTTCAAAGTTCATGGCCGAGGACAGCGCACGACTGGTTGCGGCAGTGAAGAAGATCGGCAAGGTGGAGTAGGGAACCCGCTTCACATTTTTTTGTCTGCTCCGCCGTGGCACGGTCGCATTCCCTTCCGCATTCCCTTGGCAGGTTTACGACCGTCGCCGCGCGAGTTCCGCGCCACCTCAAATCGAACAAGGGACCCGGACATGCAGACGCAGCGGATTGTCCTCAGTCTTGCCATTGCGATTGGCACCTTCAGCCCCGCGCTATCGGAAGAGTACCGCGGAACCTGGGAACAGCAGATGGCCTGCACGCCCGACGTGATGCGGCTGTGCAGCGATCAGATTCCCGACGTCAACCGGATCGTGACCTGCCTGCGGCAGAATACGCCGTCGCTTGGCAGTTCCTGCCGCGCGGTATTCGAATCGAACGCCAGCGCGGAACAGCAACCCACCCGCGTGCCGCCGCCGCCAACGCAACGGCCGCGTGCGGCGCAGCCGGCACCTCTCGTTCAGCCGAGGCCGTCCTACAATAACGACGAGTAGCGACGCCGCTCAGAGCGTTTTCAAGCGAAGCATGCCCTCGGACTTGATCCGTGGGTGGACACCGGTTCGCGTGTAGAAAACGCGTCAAAACAAAAATCTTAGAGCCCCGTGCCGATTGAAGCGGAACGGGGCTCTAAGACTTGTGCTCGCAGACGTCGACCCATTCGGCCGCGGTCAGTTCCGCCATCCGTTGCGGCGCGATCCGCACCGCGCTGTGGGTCGAGCCCGCCGCCGGCACCACGATGTCGAACGCCTTCAGTGAGACGTCGCAATAGATCGGCAGCGGCGTCTTCAGTCCGAACGGGCAGACGCCGCCGACCTCGTGGCCGGTGATCTCGGCGACCTCGTCGAGCCCGAGCATCTTCGGCTTGCCGCCGAAGGCCGCCTTCACCTTCTTGTTGTCCATCCGCGAGGTGCCGGCCGCGACGATCAGCACCACGCGATCGCCGACCCGCAACGACAGCGTCTTGGCGATCCGCGCCGGTTCGACGCCATAGGCCTCGGCGGCGAGAATCACGGTGGCCGAACTCATCGTCGATTCGATCACGGAAATGTCGGGCGCCTTCTCGGCGAAGAAGGCGCGAACGGACTCGATGCTCATGAGGTCAGGACTTGCAGGTCAGGATTTGGCCACCAATGCGGGCAGTTCGGAGAGGGCATGGATGCGATGATCGGGCGCGAGCCCCAGTTCGTCCATCTGGGTACGGAGCGCCTTGAACATCGTCAAGGGTGCGACGAGATCGCTGTTGACGCAGGCCTGCGCCATCGCTTCCGGGCTCACCCGCTCGATCCAGGCGACGTTGAGCCCGAACGCCTTGGCGCCGCAGGCGTCCCAGGGATTGGAGGAGATGAACAGCACGTCGTTCGGCAGGATCTGCAAAGTGGATTCGATCAAGGTGTAGGCATCCGGGCTGGGTTTGAAGATCTTGTTGGCATCGATACTGATGGTGGCGTCAAGCACGCGGTCGAGGCCGGAGTTCTTGACCAGCGCTGCGAGCATGTCGGGGCTACCGTTGGAGAGGATGGCGAGCTTCTTGTCCTTCATGTCAGTCAGCGAGGCAAGCGCATCCGGATAGAGATCGAGATGCAGGTATTTGTCCATGATGCGGGCGAACGCTTGCTCGTCATATTTCAGGCCGAGGCAGCGCAGCGTGTAGGCCAGCGACTCCTGCGTCACGACGGAAAAATCCTCGTAACGCCGCATCAGCGACCGCAGCCAGGTATATTCGAGCTGCTTGATGCGCCAGATTTGCGTGATGATCTCGCCGTAGCCAGGAAATGCCTGTTCGGTGACGGTGGCGACGGATTGAATGTCATAGAGCGTGCCATAGGCATCGAAGACGACGGCTTTGATAGTCACGATAGATACTCTTCTGTCTGATTGCGCCGCGGTTGGCCGCGGCCAGCTTCGTTTGTCGGTATGTACCAATTTACTTCGGAACCACGCCGGTGTGAATTGGCGGCAACGCAGATTGCCAGGATCACCAGCACTGCGACGCTGACGCCTTGCGCCTGGATACCAGCGAGATCGCGGGCACGCCGATGACGACCGCCGCATACGCGCCGCGCCGATCTTGGCGCGATCTGGCCAGTCTGCGTCATATACTCGATCAGCGAACTGCATCGCGCTTGATTTCAACAGCTTGAATCACGCCTACTCGGTTCGCAACGTCGAGCGTACAGGTCCGAAATGAGCCGGATAGCGGACATATCGAAGATATGGCAAAATCGACGCGAATGACCCGAAACGGTCGTCGGCCATGCCGGACAGCGGCCCAACATACTGCTATAAGCGTTGAGCTTCCTAAGATGCTGTCAGAACGGGCAACTTGCCTGAGCGCAGCCGAGGCGCCGGCGGTCGATTGCCCGACGATGTTATCCGCGCATTCTCGCGCTTCGATGTGCCTGAGGGTTCTGGGAAATGACTTCGACAGCGCAGGATACGGAGCGACATTGACGAGGAGGGGCGGCATTGTCGGATATTGTCAGGGAATTGCAGAAAGGTATCGCACGCAAGAGCGCCGGCAGACGCCCCTTTTCGTGCATTCGAGATCTCCTCGCCGACCATGCGGAAAATGCGCCGGAGCGCCACGCCATTCTGGCCCCCGCGCGCCTCCCGATGGCGTATGGCGCGCTGTGGACGCAGGCGAATGAGGTGGTTTTCGGGTTGCGGAACATCGGCGTGCGCCGAACTGACAGGGTCGCGGTGGTGTTGTCGGACGGACCAGAGGCTGCAGTAGCGGCGATCACGGTTGCAGCCGGCGCAGTTTGTGTACCTCTCAATCCGGGTTTCACCTGTGATGAATACCAGCGTTATTTCGGCGAATTGCACCTAGCGGCGCTATTGACGCACGGTGACTTGAATTCGGCCAGCCGACGCGCCGCCCACATCCAGGGCGTGCCCGTGATCGATGTGTCGATGCGGCCCAACGAGGTGGCCGGCGCGTTCACTGTTGTCGGTCGGGCGCCGCAACGGCTGGCTGACGATGAGTTTGCGTCCAGCGCTGACGACGCGTTCATCTTGATGACATCTGGCAGTACGTCGCGGCCCAAAACGGTCCCTCTGACCCATGCGAGCGTCTGTCTGTCAGCCGACAACGTTGGCGCCGCCTTGGAGCTTGAGGCCCGCGACCGATTGCTGAGCGTGCTGCCTCTCTTTCATGGGCATGGCTTGATATCGGGACTTCTGGCCACGCTTGCGGCAGGCTCCAGTGCGGTCTGTCCGCCTGGCTTCGATGCATCAGCGTTCTTCGGCTGGCTGACGGAGTTTCGACCAACCTGGTACACGGCGGTACCGGCGATCCATCGCGCGCTATTGGCAGTGGCGGATCCCTACAGGCGGGCTGCGCAGCGGTCTTCCCTGCGGCTCGTTCGTTCGGCTTCGACGTCTCTGTCGCCTGAAGTGCTCGACGGACTGGAAGCGTTGTTTGGTGTTCCCGTTATCGACACCTACGGCATGACGGAGGCCGCCACCCAGATAGCTGCAAATCCCTTGCAGCGGCGAAAGCGCGGTTCAGTCGGCCGGCCGGCCGGCCCCGAGATCGCGATACTGGACAGTGCAGGCCGTCCCTTGCCATCCGGCAAACGTGGAGAGATCGCGTTGCGAGGTCCCACCATAACTAGAGGGTACGACAATGATGCCACAGCTACCGAGTCCGCATTTCAGGACGGCTGGTTCCGGACCGGCGACCTCGGATACCTGGACGCCGACCAGTATCTCTTCATCGTTGGTCGCATCAAGGAGATCATCCATAAGGGCGGGCAGAAGGTTGCCCCCGCCGAGGTAGAGGGCGCCTTGCTGAGCCACCCGGCTGTGATCGAAGCCGCTGTTTTCCCTGTTCCTCACGAGCGATTAGGCGCGGACGTCGCCGCCGCTATCATGCTGCGTCAGGACGCAAAGGTGAGCGCACAAAGTCTCCGAGACTTTGCCCGAGGACGCCTGGCCGGGTTTAAGGTCCCTGGCCTCATCCTGATTGTGCCGGAGATCCCGAAAGGCGCCGGCGGGAAGATCAAGCGCAATGAACTTGCGGCCGCCTTTTCAAAGACCCGACCAATCCAGGACGGCGGCAAGGGAGTTGCCCCCAGCTCGGAACTGGAGCGTCAGCTGGCCGGTATCTGGAAAGACATCCTGGATCTCGATCAGATCAGCGTTGACCAGGATGTCTTCGCGCTCGGGGTAGATTCACTTGCCATGACGCAGATGATTTTGCGTGTGGAAGAGCGCTTCGGCATCACCTTGTCGTTAGAGGATATCTTCAATTCGTCGACCGTTGCGGCTCTTGCGCTTCGCCTTGACTCATCAAAACAGGGTGCCGGCTCGTTGGCGCGCCCGCACGATCCGCCAACGGAGATCTCGCGCGCTGATCGAGATGGTCCACAGCCGGTGTCCATCGTGCAGGAGCGCATGCTACGCATCGAGCGAAAACTACCCGGTTTGCCTCAGTTCAATCTGCCGTTCGCTTATCGATTGCAGGGCCGACTAAACATTCCCGTGCTCGAGCAGAGCCTTGCCGCCCTCGTGCGTAGGCACGATATTCTGCGCACAGTGTTTATCTGGCAGGGTGAGGTTCCTCTCGCTCGCGTCGTGCCGGACGTCGATGTCAAATCAATCCTGACCGTGAAGGATTATGCAGCCCCGGCGCATACCGGAGATGCCCGGGCCAAGGAACTGCTGCTGGTAAAGGCGAAGTTGGAAGCCGAGCGGAGCTCCTTGGCGCCGATCGACACGAACAATGCGCCACTGTTCCGGGCCTATATCTTCCGGCTCGACGTTAGGGACCATGTCTTGCTTCTGGTCATGCACGATATCATCATTGATGGCTGGTCGATGGCAATCTTCATGGAGGAGCTTTCGGAGATCTATGCAGCTTCGATTTCCGGTGCGAAGGCGCTGCTGCCCGAACCACCGTTTCAGTTTTCCGACTTCGCCCGCTGGCAGCGTTTGTGGTCCAGCACCGAGGAAGCAAACAGACAGTTCGCTTACTGGAAGCGGTGCCTCGACAAAGCCTCGCCTCCATTTGCGGCCCCGAAAAGCAGCGTTGGAGGCGAATTGACCTCGCGCGTTCTCCAGGAACCATTTCGAATATCGAACAATCTGGCGACCCAGCTGAGCGCCATGAGCCGTGACCGGGGCGTAACTCTGTTCATGAGTCTACTCGCCGGTTTCAAGACCATGCTGCTGCTCCGGAGCCAGCGCAACGACATTTGCGTAGCGACTTTGATGGCCAATCGGCCTCAACTCAGGACCGAACGCGTGATCGGTCCGTTCGCGAACACAACGATCATCCGCACCCAACTTGATGCTGATCTGACCTTTAGCGAAGCGCTCAATCGCGTACGCAAGGCCGTCTTGGAGGCTCACGCCAGACAAGAACTTCCCTTCGATATCATTGCCGGCCGACTAGCGGAAGAAACCGGCTTGTGCCCGGCATCACTCGTTCAAGTTTATTTCGTTCTCCAAGTTGCGTTCCGCCGCGCGCTCCGGCCGCCCGATCTGACGATTCGGCCGTTCGGCTACCAGGAAGAACGGTCCGCCATGCCGATCGATCGCGCTTGGCTTTCGATAACCCTCAAGGACACCCCGTCGGGGATTACCGGCATATGCGGACGCAAGGACGACTTGTTCGAGCCAAACACCGTCCAGAATTGGATTGCCGATTACACGGCAATCTTGGCCAATGCGGCCGCAAACCCCAACGAGCAGCTTGGCCGATTGATTGATCCTTGAAAGGATCAGGTCAGTCGCACCAAGCCGGTGAAAAAAGTGCAACGCTTTGTGCCGGTGTCCTGCCACGCGCAAGGTCGCCCAAAATTCGTCCGATCCGAGTATCATCCAGCTTGATTATCCACTAGAAATTGTCGACAATTCAGCCGCGTACTGGACAAGGGATTGATCAAATCTAGTTTTGCCACTTGGAGGCGGACATGTGTAGATTTGCAGTGGATCTCATCGACTTCGAGGAATTGAGCGCGGCGCAAAGGAAAGCACTGCTAAAGGACCTACAGAAGCGCAGGGATGCTCTGCAAGCGCAGCTGGAGGGTGTCAATGAATCCCTGAAGGGCGTCAACCAAGCGCTCAAGACGGTCCAGAAAGTATCAAAGCGCCGTTAGTGCCTGGGCCGCCAGCGCCCGACAAGGCTGCAACCAGGTCTCCGTGCTTCATCCGTGCCGGGGCTCCGTGATCGGAGCTCGAGGCAGCCCCCAAACATGGGCTTGCCGAATGCGGAAAAGACGGCGGAGCGCCTGACCAAAGGGCACGCAAAATCGACGCTGCTCCGGACGGCAGGGTGTGAAGCCCTTAGTCACGTCATGGCCGGCCACCGTTGCGGCCATGTCAGGGTTGAATTCCGAGCACCTTAAGTATTGGCGTCCACTCGGTGTAATCTTTCTCATGTATCGCTCGTGCCTCAGCACCGGATCGCCATACATGCTTAAATCCGACATTTTGCAGTTTTTCTTGAGAACGTTGCGATGCTTGCCGGAAGATCTCGGAGAGTCGGGCGACTTCCTCCGCTGATGTTTCCGGCGGAGCGAAGATGCCGACCCATCCTTCCGTCTCAATCCCACTGCCGGTTTGCGCAAGAATGCGAAGCGAGTCTTGAAACGGAAGAAAGTCTGGAAAAGGAACAATCGCAACCGCGACGTGCCCCCCAAGGACACTGAGGATCGCCGGCGCCGACCCTTGATAGGGCACGTGTACCATCGGCACTCCGTAGTCGTCGAAAAGCTTTGTACCTATGAGA
This sequence comes from Bradyrhizobium sp. KBS0727, assembly GCF_005937885.2. Lineage (NCBI taxonomy): Bacteria > Pseudomonadati > Pseudomonadota > Alphaproteobacteria > Hyphomicrobiales > Nitrobacteraceae > Bradyrhizobium > Bradyrhizobium sp. KBS0727. The sequence continues at coordinate 1,187,234 of NZ_CP042176.1, forward strand.
TGGGGAATGCTCCCGGCGCCTGCGGTGGCTACGGTGCGATATTTCTCCTCGCGCGAGGCTTCCTGCATGTATTCAGCAAGATGCGCGGGAGCGTCTTTTCTCGAGACAGCAACGTATGGGAAGGTCGCCAAAATTCCGATGGGCACGAGCCCGCTTTGAGGAGACGTTCTGAGCGACGACGTGGAGGACATGAACAAGAGTGTCTGCGTCCCCTTTTGCCGAAGTACCCAATCCGCCGCGATTGCCCCTCCCGCACCAGGTCGATTTTCCACGATCGTCGAGGTTCGCGTAATCTGCTCTGCTGCTTCAGCAACGATTCTGGCTGCGGTTGAAGAGGTTCCCCCTGCCGAAAATCCCACAACCAATGTAATCTGCCCATCATTCGGCAGTGCGGGACTGGAGAGCATCACAAGCGCGGCGAGAAATAGCGGCGTGAGCCTCGTCATGCGGTAATCCTTTTCGACGAGTATCGCGTTTTTCAAAGACAACTGGACCACGCGCCCTTAAAGGCCGCAACCTCCGAAAGAACGTCGTCTGACCGGCTTGGCGCTGTCCGGCCCGCTGCGGGCGCGCCCCATCCGTCCGCGAATCGCACGCGGTTCGCTGTCAAAACAGGCAGAATTCGATACCGAGGTCGATCTCGCCGATCTCGTACGCGGGCTGGCACGGCCTGAAGGACACCGGTGTTCGGAGCCCGATAGACACCTCCTGCTTCTGACAATAGACTTTGATTAAAGATCGGATCGGATCAGGGCGAGCTTTTATGGCCGCAGACCGTGTGGAACGGCGACTGAGTGCCATTTTCGTGGCCGATGTGGCTGGCTACAGCCGCCTAATGGGTGCTGATGAGGAGGGTACGCACGCCCGGCTGAACGAACATCTGTCCGCGCTCCTCCATCCCGAGATCGAAAAGCACAGCGGACGGCTCATCAGAAGCGCCGGCGACGGAGTGTTGGTGGAGTTTGCCAGCGTGGTCAGCGCGATGCGATGCGCCGTTGCGATACAGCGTGGCATGATCATCCGAAACACCGATGTGCGAATTGAGAAACGGATCGAGTTCCGCATTGGCATCAACGCGGGCGACATCATTATAGACGGCGGCGATATCTTTGGAGACGGGGTAAATGTTGCGGCTCGGCTCGAGGCGCTTTGCGAGCCGGGCGGTATCTGTGTGTCGCAACGCGTCCGAGAAGATACGCAGGATAAGCTTGACGTCGAATTCGAAGATAGTGGCGAGCATCAACTGAAGAACATTGCGCGACCGGTGCGGGTCTATCGCGTGTCGTTCGGCAATGCTCCGGCGCGATTGGCGCTTGCGCTTCCCGACAAGCCATCGGTCGCTGTCCTGGCTTTTGAGAATATGAGTCGCGACCCGGAGCAGGAGTACTTTGCGGATGGAATTTCGGAAGACATTATCACTGAGTTGTCCCGCTTCTCCGACTTGTTCGTGATCGCCCGCAATTCGAGTTTTCGATACAAGGGCAGCGCGGTTGATTTGCGTCAGGTGGGTCAAGAACTCGGCGTGCGCTATGTTCTGGAGGGCAGCGTTCGGCGGGGCAATGACCGAGTTCGGATCTCGGCGCAGCTGATTGATGCTGCAAGTGGCGTCCACCGCTGGGCCGAGCACTATGATCAGAAGTTAGAGGATGTATTTGCGATTCAGGACGACGTTGCGCGGACAATCGCCGCAATTCTGGTCGCGCATGTGAACATGGCGGAAGCCGAACGCACCTTGCTCAAGCCGCCCGCGACTTGGCAGGCCTACGATCACTACATGCGCGCGGCTGCGGCCTGGATATCGTTCCAGTCCTCGTGGCAAATGGCGGAATTATTGAGGACACGAGGGCATCTTGCGGATTCGCTGGCCATCGATCCGAAATATGCCCGTTGCTATGCAATGCTGGCCAGCACTCACCGGGTGGCTTGGCTCAATCCCCTGAACGATGAATATTTGAGCCCGACTATCCTTGACCTGGCCATCAAATTGTCGCGCACGGCAATTGCGCTCAATCCGAGCCTGCCCGAAGCCTATGCCGAATTGGGCTACAACATCATCCGGAAGCGTGACTTCGACGCAGCGACTGCCGCCGCCGAAAGAGCGCTTACGCTAAATCCCAATTTCGCGGATTACCGCCTTGCGCAGATATTTTACTCGGTGGGAGAGCCGGTCAGAGCTATTGCCATCGCCAAGTCGCAAATGCGCCTTGATCCATTCCATCCGCATTTCGCGCCGTTGATGGCCGGCGTAGCTCACTACCACCTCAAGGAGTACCACGATGCCCAACATTGGTTGACTGAAGCGATTGGCCGCGCGCCGAATCACCAGTATGGCCACGCCTTCTTGGCCGCGACATACGCTCAACTGGGACGAATGGAAGATGCTCGTGCAGAGGCAAGCGAGGTTCTACGCCTGAATCCAGGATACAGCATCAGCGGCACCCAGCAGCAGGTATCCATTCTCAAACGCGCCGAAGACTTGGAGCACCTGGTTGACGGGCTGCGAAAGGCCGGCCTTCCACCATAGTCTTGGCGAAAGGCGCAGCGGCAAGACAGTCGCCCTGCCGTCTTGCGCGGTGGTCGCCCGGCCGAAGTTTGCTTGTTGCACCTTTGAGACATGCTGACGGACTCTGAGAATGTCCGCTCATTGGGGGCAGTCCGCAAGGTGTCGGATAGCGGACATCGGTCAAGCCGCGCCAATGAATCTCCATTTTACGCGTACACGGCCTAGTTCCCGCCAATCGTCGTTTTCAGAAATTTCCGCACCGCGCCGATCGATTGGTCTGTTGCCGATGGATTGTATTCGAGATGGTGTCCGAGCAGTTGCACCGGTGTCGCGAGGCCCGGCGCGTCGAAGGCATGATAGGCGCCAGGATAGACGATCAGCTTGATCGGAACGCCCCGGTCCTTCTGCCGTGATATGCCCCAGTCGTCCCGGCCGTCTACCATATTGCGGCACTCCGCTGCCAACGTCCAATCGTCGAGTTCGCCGATCAGGATCAGCGTCGGCACCGTCATGTCGCCCTTGAAGCCGAGGCAGTGCGGATAGAAGGCGATGGCGGCGCGGAATTTGTTCGGCGAGGCCTGTTCGACGATACCGCGCTCGACGGACGACAGTGCCTGCCACGCGCCTTGCGAGAATCCGAGCACGGCGACGCGGTTGGAATCGACAAATCGCTGCTGCACCAGGAATCCCAGCGCGCGGTAGGCATCGAGCGCGAGGTCGACCGGCGCGCCGCCGCTGCAGGTGTTCTTCAGGCCGCGCGGCCCAAAGCTGTCGACGGTAAGCGTGACATAGCCCCAGCCGGCGATCCGTCGGCCCCAGCGTTCATCGAGCCGCTGGGCGCTGCCATTGCAGCTATGCAGCAGCACCACGGCAGGCGAGGGACCGGCGCCGGCCGGTTGCCGCAGGTACCCCTGCAGCGGCTGCAGCCTGGAAAGCGGCGTCTCGAAATCGACGACGCTGGCCGATGGCTCGGCAATCGCGGCAGCGCATCCGGTCAGCATGGCAATAACGACGGCAGCCGCTTTGACGAGGTACATGATGGACCTCCTTCGCGCCCAACAGCCCCCGCCGTGGCGATGTCTCCGGGCCGTGAACCCATCTGTGGACGCCCCGCAAGATGCAAGCGGTTTTTGAAGAAGTTCGGCACGTAGTCGGATGCTGCCATCTGTCCGGCCTCTGATGATGCAGCGATAAAGCTGCGGGCCCGTATGGGAGTTCGCGGACCGGAACCAAATCATAAATGCGTGCTCCAGGCACGATGGGTTCATCTGGTTCTTCCGGTCCCGTCTCGCCGACTGTTGCGCCATACCCTCCTTCGACCGACTACATCTCTGACGACCTCAGGCCCGCCAGGCTCACGCCTTGGCGGCGACCGGAGCCTTGTAATTCTCCTGCTTTACAAGTAGCGCCCAAACGATCCGCGCCATCTTGTTGGCGAGCGCAACAGTCACCAACATCCGCGGCTTGCGAGCCAGTATCTGTTCGAGCCAAGAACCCTTTGGTGCGCCGCGTTTGCCTGCCTGCTTTACGACGGCGCTACTGCCAATGATGAGTAGGCGTCTGAGCGTGCGCTCGCCCATTTTGGACGTCGCGCCAAGCTTCTGCTTGCCGCCTGTCGACCTTTGAAGAGGCGTGTAATCTAAATTCCTGTTCGCCGTCGGCCCAATTCAATCAACGCGAGTGTCAATTCATCAACTGGATGTGATCACAATACGCGCATATTGCAAGCGGGGTGACCACGTCGGTTGGCTTCGCTAAATCTCGCGTTGCGGCCTGCGCACCCCCGCCGACGGCAGCATCGAAGCGGACCGACAATGCGTAGCTGCCTTGCTTCCATGAGTGCTATCGCGCCAATTCCAACAGCCGACGACAGTCCGCCGGCAGCCGCCGTTCGTTGAGGTTGGTCACGCAGAGCAATAGTCCCTGCTGCCGGGCAGGTTGCATGTACCACGCCGACATCGGACGAGGCGCGAGGCCGAACTCCAGCGCGCGTGAAGCGATGTGCACGTCTGACGCGGACCTGGGAAGCAGGAGCACCACTGCAAGACCGGCGGTCGCCTGCACCTTTATCGAGTTTGGCGCCATTTCTCCCAGGCAACGAAGCAGGCTCTCCCGTCGAGCGGCGTAAAGCCGCTTCATGCGGCGCAGATGGCGAAGATAGTGACCTTCCCGCAGGAATTCCGCCACAGCGCGCTGCATGCCTGCAGCCGGCGCCGGCGCCAGGGAAGCAGCGAGCTCAGCGAACCGACGGCTCAGTTCCGGCGGCACGACCATGAAACCCAGGCGAAGCGCCGGGCTGATCGTTTTGCTGAAACTGCCTATGTGCAACACCCGTCCTCCATGATCGAGAGATGCAAGAGCCGGAGCCGCCCGTCCTTTCAGCTGTAGTTCGCTCAGGTAATCGTCCTCGATGATCCAGCTGTCGTTGCGCCGAGCCCAGGCGAGCAGTGCAAGCCGCCGCGGCAGCGACATCGTCATGCCGAGCGGCGCCTGCTGGCCTGGTGTCACAACTGCCAATTTCGCTCCAGCGGCAGTGTGGACACCAGCGGCAACATCCAGTCCTTCCGCATCGACCGAGACTGCTGTCACAACCATGCCAGCCAGGCCGAGTGCGGTGCGAGTGAGCGGAAAGCCTGGATCCTCGATCCAGGCTTCCATTCTTTCAAGCTGAAGCCCTCGGATGGCCAGACCGAGCGCACCGGAGAATCCACCTGTTATGAGCACCTGAGAGGGATTGCACCTGACGCCGCGGGCCAGCCCCAAGTAGGCCGCGACCTCCTTTCGCAGCTCCGGATCGCCACGCGGATCCGGATACGTCACCGGCGCCACCGCAGCCCGCCGGGTCTCACGAGTAAGGATGCGTGACCACAGCTTGAATGGGAAGGCGTCTTGAGCGGGCACGCCCATCTGAAATGCCAGCGGCGCGTTTCCGTACTCGTGAAAGAGGTCCGGTAGAAGCGGGGCTTCCGGCGACCCATCAGGTATTGAGGATCGGGACTGCCGCTCGGCCACACGAGTTCCTCCCGGCCCGAGACCAATCGCGAATTGCTCCGCGATGAGACGCTCGTAAGCCACACGCACGGTGCCGCGGGAGACGCCGAGTTGAGCGGCCAGATCTTGCCAAGAGGGCAACCGCGCGCCCGAGGCGAGCCGTCCGTTCTCGATACCCTCCCGGATCGCCGAATATATCTGGGCAGCCAGCGGAATCCTTCTGGCACGATCGAGTTGAATAGGGAGGGCGGCCATCGCGCGATGGTACAGCCAGAATCGGCAATCTTGGTACTGTTTTTATGACCGGGCGCAACGCATCTGTTCGCTAGCAGCGACCGGCGCGGTCCCGATCCGTCAGGCTTAGCGGAAGCCCGGGTCAAAATAACCGAGGAGAAAATCATCATGAAGGCAATCGTTGTGACGGAACAGGCGGTGGGAACGGCCGGGATGAAGCTGGTAGAGCGGCCCGAGCCGCAGGCAGCGATAAACGACGTCGTCGTGAGGGTTCATGCGTCGGGATTCGTTCCGACTGAGCTGACGTGGCCCTCGACCTGGACCGATCGCCTCGACCGTGACCGAACACCCTCGATCCCCGGCCATGAGCTGGCCGGAGTGGTCACCGCTCTCGGCTACGGCACGACCGGGCTGTCGGTGGGACAGCGAGTGTTCGGCCTCGCCGACTGGTATCGCGACGGCACCTTGGCGGAGTATGTAGCCATGGAGGCACGCAACCTCGCGCCGCTGCCGGGCGACGTCGACTTCACGGTGGGCGCGAGTCTGCCAATCTCGGGCCTCACCGCGTGGCAGGGACTGTTCCAGCACGGTCGCCTTCAGGCGGGGCAGAGCGTACTCGTGCACGGCGCGGCCGGCGCAGTCGGTTCGACGGTGACGCAGCTCGCACGAGAGTTCGGCGCCCACGTCATCGGCGCCGGACGCGCCGCCGACCGTCAGGCGGTGCTCGACTTCGGCGCGCAGGACTTCGTCGACCTCGACAACGACGCCCTGGAAGACGTCGGCAGAGTCGATCTGGTGTTCGATGGCATCGGCGGCGACGTCGGCAAGCGGTCCGCAGCCCTGATTCGAGCCGGAGGAACGCTGGTGTCCATCATCGGGCCGGCCGAGGCACGGCCCGCCGATGGCCTCGCGGTCGACTTCGTCGTCGAGTCCGATCGTGCCCAACTGAGTGAGATCGTCCAGCGGGTGCGGGACGGACGACTGCGGACGAACATCGACAACGTCTCGACCCTCGATGATGCCGTCGCCGCCTTGAACCCGACCGCGCGACGCAAGGGAAAGACGATCATCCGCGTTCGTCCCTGAGCAACGCACGCCCATTGATGCACGCAGCCGGCCCGCGCTGTCCAGGTCGATCGGCTGGCGAGCGCCGATGTCAACCTATCCCCTCACCCAGAGGAAACACCATGACCGACGGAATCACGATGACCAACGGAACCACCATGACCAACGCCGTCATCGAATGCATCCTGAGCCGCAGCGCCGCCAAGTACTACGACCCTGCTGCCACCTTGAGCGACGACCAAATCCGCGAGCTGGTGCGAATCGGCACCACCGCGCCGACGTCCTTCCACTTGCAGAACTGGCGCTTCATCGCCGTACGCACGCCAGAAGCCAAGGCTCGGTTGCGTCCGATTGCGTGGGATCAGCCCGCGATCACCGAAGCAGCCGTTACCTTCATCGTCTGCGGCCAGTTGGCCGATTCCAGCGTAATACCAGGGCGCCTGGCACCGCTGGTGGAAGCGGGCATCATGCCGGCAAAGATGGTGCCGGATTGGGAAATCCCCGCACGCGATCTGTATATGGAGTATCCGCAGCGCCAGCGCGACGAGGCGGTACGCACCGGCACCTTCGGCGCGGCGGCGATGATCTATGCGGCCCGCTCGCTGGGCCTGGGTTCGACGCCGATGATCGGTTTCGATGCCGAAGCAGTGGCCCGCGAGTTCGCTCTGGCCGAGGACGAAGTGCCGGTCATGCTGTTGTCCGTAGGAACGGAGCGTCCGGGAAACTGGCCGCAGAAGCCGCGCCGTCCGGTGGCCGATGTGCTGGAATTCGCATAGTTGCGCGCGCCCGCGAATTGGTCGAGGCGCCAGCCGCGGACAGCTCGCGCGCCGCGAATCGTTCGACCTGACCTGAGGGATTTGTCGTGAGCAGCGCGTCGCTGATCCTGACCGACGGCAGCCTGGCGTTCTCCGAGCCTAAGGGCGCCGGCGCGCAGGGCAGCACAAAGGTGCTCGCCGCGTCGAGCCTGGGTAGCTGCCTCGTGTTCGTCAGCAGCGCCGTGGTCACGGTCGCGCTCGCGGCGATTGGCCGAGAGATGCGCCTGTCGCCGCTCGACCTGCAGTGGGTGATGAACGCCGAGCTCCTGCCGCTCGCGGCCCTGACCTTGGTCGCCGGCGCTCTGGGTGACCGGTTCGGACAGAAGCGGATATTCCTCGCGGGGATCGCTCTCTATGGCCTGGGCACGACCGCGATTGGTTTCGCGCCGAGTTTCGCCCCACTCATCGTCAGCCGGTTCCTGCAAGGCTTGGGCGAAGCCTTGATCCTGCCCAACGGCCTTTCCGTGCTCGGGCAGGCCTTTCCCGCCGACAAGAAAGCCCGTGCGGTCGGCATCTGGTCCGCCGCCGCGGCTGTCGCCAGCGGCGTCGCGCCCGCAATCGCCGGCGCGATCCTCGATCACGGGTCCTGGCGGACAACCTTTCTGATGCTCCTGCCCGTCGTTGCCGGCGCGCTGGCCGTCGGCACCGTGTGGATACCCAAGGACCCCCCGACGAGCCACGCCCGGGTCGACGTCGGCGGCGCGGTCTTTTCGACAGTCGGGCTCGGCGGGCTGGGTGCGGGGCTGACCAGCCTGACCAACGGTTCCGGTCTGAACCTTTGGGTGCTCGTCACCCTGATCGTCGGTCTGGGCGGCTTAGCCTGCCTCATCGTGACCGAACGCCGATTAGGCGACAACGCCATGCTGCCCCCGTCCCTCTTCGCCTCGCGGTCGGTCGTCGGCGCGAACCTATTCACCGCGCTCCTCTACGGAGCGTTCACGATCATGCTAACCTTGATCCCGTTCGTGATGATCCGGGGCGCGCACCTGCCGACACTGGTGGCGGGCCTGGCCTTCATTCCCCTGCAAGTGCTGATTACGGTCGTCTCGCCGCTCGCCGGCATGCTCTGCCGCGGGTTCGGCCGGCGCTTGCCATTGTTCGCCGGCGGCGCCGTCGTCGCCTTGGGATGCGCCATGACGCTCCGTGTCGGTTCGAGCGCGACCTATTGGGCGGACATCTTCCCCGCCATCCTGTTGCTGTCGCTGGGCATGAGCCTGGCGATCGCGCCGTTGACGACCCTCGTCCTCACCTCCGTCGAGTCCGATCGCGCCGGAACAGCGTCTGGCGTCAACAGCGCGGTATCACGTGTCGGGTCCCTCTTCGCCATCGCTCTGCTCGGCGGCGTCCTGCAGCAGGGCGGTCCTCAGCTGTTCTCAGGATTCCACATGGCAATCGCTGTCGCCGCGGTCGCGTGTGTTCTCGCCACGCTCGCGGTGTTCATTATCGAGCCGGGGCCCCACGTCGACTTCATCCCGCGAGACTGACCCGTTCGGTGTCCGTAATCAGCAGGCCGGCAAGTCCGCGTACTAATTATATACCCAAAAGCTTCCGGGCGTTGGCCTTCATCACCTTGGGCCTGATCTCGTCGCGGATCTCGAGCTTGGCGAAATCGGCGAGCCAGCGGTCCGGTGTGATCACCGGCCAGTCCGAGCCGAACAGCATCTTGTCCTGCAGGATCGAGTTGATATAGCGCACCAGAATCGGCGGAAAATATTTCGGCGACCAGCCGGAGAGGTCGATATAGACGTTCGGCTTGTGGGTCGCGACCGACAGCGCCTCTTCCTGCCAGGGGAAGGACGGGTGAGCGAGAATGATTTTCAGATCCGGAAAATCCGCCGCCACGTCGTCCATGTACATCGGGTTGGAATATTTCAGCCGCATCCCCATGCCGCCGGGCATGCCGCTTCCGACGCCGGTCTGTCCGGTGTGAAACAGCGCGATCGCGCCGCCCTCGTTGATGGCTTCGTAGAGCGGATAGGCCATGCGGTCGTTGGCATAGAAGCCCTGCATGGTCGGATGGAATTTGAAGCCGCGGACGCCGTATTCCTCGATCAGCTTCTTCGCCTCGCGCACGCCGAGCTTGCCCTTGTGCGGATCGATGCTGACGAACGGTATCAGGACGTCGAGATGGTCGGAGGCAATCTCCAGCATCTCGTAATTGTTGTAACGGCGAAAACCGGTTTCGCGCTCGGCATCGACCGGGAAGATCACGGCAGCGATGTTCTTGGAGCGGTAGTAGGCCGCGGTTTCCGGCACGGTCGGCGGATGCTTGTGCGGCGACTTGAAATACTCGGCCATCTGCGCCTGGAAATCGTCATAGCCGTCGTCGCCATGCATGCCGCAGGGTTCTTCGGCATGGGTGTGGATGTCGATGGCTGTGACTTTTTCGATATCAGGCAGTTTGAGCTTGGGCATTTGGGGTTTCCAGGCTTGCTTTTTGGGTTCGGGAAATTGATTATACTATATAACAAATTCCGCAAGGCGGCAGAAACAAGAGCGCGGAAACAGGGAGGATCGCATGGTCCAAGGCCAACCTGAAGCCAAACCGGAGTCGGAAGCCTTCGAAACCGATTTCTGGAAAGACGCCAATCTGCGCAAGGCGTGGGACGACATCGTCCCCGGCGCGCCGCGCAAGACCCTTCCCTACACGCTGACCAGAGAAGCGATCGAGCTCTACTGCAAATCGGTCGGCGAGGATCACCCGATCTATTTCGACGAGGCCTATGCCAAAACCACCCGCTATGGCGGGCTGATCGCGCCGCCCTCGATCCATATCCTCCTGATGTTTTCCTGCACGCCGGCGGATGACTGGATGCGCTCGCCGGGCACCGTCAATGCCGGGCAGTCCTGGAGCTACAACCTTCCGGCGCGGCCGGGTGACGTGATCCGGCTCGAGGCCCGCGCGCTCGACAAGTTCATCAAGCGCGAGCGGCTGTTCGTGGTGCACGATAACGTCTTCTTCAACCAGCGCGATGAAGTGATCTGCTCCGGCCGCGGCTGGACCATCCGGCCGGTTTGAGGGGAGGGCGCGATGACCACCACATTCGAAAATCTCACTGCCGGCGATGCCATCGACGGACCCACCTTCGCGGTCTCTCGCGAATCCATTCGCCTGTTTTGCGACGCTTCGCTCGACTACAACCCGCTGCATCTCGACGACGACTATATGAAGGGCAGCTTTGGCAAGACCAATTTCGGCGGCATCATCATGCACGGCATGAACAATTTCGGGCTGATCTCGCGGATGCTGACCGACTGGGCCTATCCGCGCGGCGCCATCCATCGCCGGCTGGAAACGCGATGGGTCAAGCCGGTGCGGCCCGGCGACACCATCCAGCCCAGCGGCATCGTCAAGTCGAAGCAGGTGACCAAGAGTTCGCGCTGGGTGCTGATCGACGTCATGGTCCGCAACCAGGCCGGCGACAAGGTCGCGACCGGTGAGGCGATGGTGGAATTTCCGCACGATTGATGGCGGCGGGAGTTGCAGCGCGATGTTGGAATAGTGCCGGTGATTTGCCCGACGTGTCAAAATGTTTTCGCTGTAAAGCCTCCCCGCCAGCGAGCACCTTGCTACTTTGCATGGGGTTGTTTTTGATACTTTTGATTGGGACCGTCTACTCGGCGGGAACGCCAGTCGTTCCGCGGGTCGTCAGCCGGCTGCCCCTGGGCCGATTGGCGAGGTGCGCGTTCGGCGCCACCACGTCGGTGGCGAGGCCGATACCTGCCAGGAAGCGGATGGTGAGCCAGGTGTTGTCGATTTCCCACCAGCGATGACCATGGCGCGCCGAGCGCGGGTCGGCGTGATGGTTGTTGTGCCAGCCTTCGCCGTTGGAGATCAGGCCGACAATGAGGTTGTTGCGGCTGTCCTCGTCGGTCTCGTAATTCCGGTAGCCCCATAGATGGTTCACCGAATTGACCGCCCAGGTAATATGCCAAACCAAAACAGTACGGACGAACACGCCGAACATCAGGATGCTCAGTCCGGTCTGTGTTGCCTCTGATAGCGTTTCCCCGAACAGCCACGCCGTCGCGAAGCCGGCGGCGAAGAACAACGGCATTTGCAGCAGATTGATCCAGACCAGCCCATTATGGCGTTCGAGCGCGACATAGAAGCGATCGCGCAGGATGTCCTTGGCATAACGCTCGTAGATCCCGAGCCGCGACAGTTCGGGCTGGTGGACCAGGATCCAGCCGATGTGGCTCCAGAAAAAACTTGCCAGCGGCGTATGCGGGTCCGGCTGTTCGTCGGCGAATTGATGGTGACGGCGATGGATCGCGACCCAACGCGCGGGCGTTTCCTGCAGGCAAGACATCGCGATCACGACCATCATGTGCTCCAGCCATTTCGGGCATGTCACGCCGCGATGGGTCAGAAGCCGGTGGTAGCAAAGGTTGATGCCGAACAGCCCGCACAGGTGAGTGCCGGCGATCGCCAGGATGAGCCCGCTCCAACTGAAATAACCCGGCAGGAAGGCCAGCAATGCCAGCACATGATAGGCGCCGATCACGATGATGTAGGGCCAGTTGAGCTGAAACGGCCGCACGCCCGCCGGGAGCGGAATCGGGGAGTTCGCCAAGGACGGGGACAGGGCGGGGGAAAGGTCAGTGGGGTCAAGTACGGCAGCTTTTGCGATCGGCCGGGGAGCGGTCGTCATTCCGGGATTGGTCCATTTCATGGGAGATCTGGCCAACGCGTTACCGGCCCTGATCCCTCTTATACGGTTCGAGCCTGCTTCGGGGTCCAAAATCTGAGGCTAATTGACGCTCGCTTTGACAAAATCGCTGGAGAATCAGTTCCATAGCGGAACTGGAGGACGGATTGATGCGCAATCGCAGGGTCGATTGACATCCAGCCCCGCGATGGCTTAGAAACCGCGCATCCCGGGCGGATCGCCGCTGGCGGGGTTAATCCCATTTTGCCACACTCGGGCATGTATTCAGGTTCGGCCTTCAACACGGCCTTTCGAAGCATCAGGATTGTCCCATGAAGGTCCGTAACTCGTTGAAATCGCTGCGCGGCCGTCACCGCAACAACCGTCTGGTCCGCCGCAAGGGCCGGGTTTACGTGATCAACAAGGTGCAGCGCCGCTTCAAGGCTCGCCAAGGCTGATCTGACAAGGCCGATCTGACAAGGCTAAGCCGACCAGGCTAAGGCCTTCGCCCGGCTTTTTCGCCCCGCGACCCCTCGCTTCACAGGTCTTTGACGACGTGCTGCTTTGCAGCGCGGTTTTGCACGTCTAGACTTGGCGTATGGCTTTGAGATTCCCGGACGCTCGAGACTGCCGGATTGCGATAACAGCCGCTGTTTTGACAGCCGTGCCGCTCATGGCTTTTGCCCAGAGCGACACGCCCCGCGATCCCCGGGTCATTCCCCCGCCGAAGAGCCAGAAGAAGCTGCCGGAAGCACCGAGCAAGCTGCCCAAGGTCGGCGCAGATCGCACCCGCGGACTGGATTTCCTGTTCGGCGCGCTAAAGGCCGCGCCCGATGAAGCCAGCGCCAAGCATGTCGAAGCGCGGATCTGGGCGATGTGGATGCAGACCCCGAGCGACACTGCGGCGCTGTTGATGCTGCGCGCCAAGGCGGCGATGGACGCGCAGCAGATGGATGTTGCGCTCAAACTGCTCGATGCCGTGGTCAAGCTGCGGCCCGATTATGTCGAGGCCTGGAATCGGCGCGCGACGCTGTTTTATCTGAAGAACGACTATGCGCATTCGCTCGAGGACATCCGCGAGGTGCTGATCCGCGAGCCCCGCCATTTCGGCGCGCTGGCCGGCCTCGGCATGATCATGCAGGACATCGGCGACGAGAAGCGCGCGCTCGACGCGTTCCGCAAGGCGCTCGCCGTCAACCCGCACCTCGAAAAGGTGCCGGAGCTGGTCAAGACGCTGACCGAAAAGGTCGAAGGCCGCGATATCTGATTTGTCCTTTGGAAGCGGACGTCGACGCCAAGCTTGCGCGCTCGACGATTCGCGTATGCCCGCCCGAGCCTCCCGAACCGCGGGATGCAGACAAGGACGATTAGAGCGTTTTCGAAGCTAACTGGGTATTCTGTTTCGAAATTCTAGTGCACGGCGCTGCTGCCGCGGGCCATGCCGTCGAGTCCGACCGCTGCGTAGAACTCCGCCAGTTCCGCCTCGAGCCGCTCGTTGACCAGCAACAGGGCCTTCAGCGCACCGCGAATGTCGCCGTTGCAGTTTGCCACGATCTGATCGATGGCCGCTTCGCTTGCATTGGAAATCATGGCTAGTTCTCCGATTGTACTCTGGAACAAACTTGTGGCCACCGCCGCTGTTCCTGTGGATGTCGGGTACAGTCTCGGGCGTCGGCCACCCCCATCAGGCACGCCGACACATGGCGAAAGTGTCAACGCATTCGTATAAAGTGGCGATGACGGTCGGATGACCCCGTTATCCACAGGGGGTGCATTCTGTGGATAACCGTGCCGAAACCCCGCGCAGGCCCCGGCCGTAGCTCATTGGTGCGAAAAATCATTCAGGCATTTTCCATGGTGGCGGTGACGGTCGTGGCCGCGCTGGCGGTTCTGGCGCTGGTCACGCAGGCCGGCGTTATGTTGGTGCAGCGGGCCCATCCTGCGTCAGGCGTTATGGTTGGGGTGGCCGGGGCCAGCCTTCACATCGTCGAACTCGGCCCGCGCGATGCCGCCGGTCCGCCGATCGTGCTGCTGCACGGCGCCAGCTCCAATCTCGAAGCGATGCGGCGGCCGCTCGGCGAGCACTTGGCGAAAAATCACCGCGTGATCCTGATCGACCGCCCCGGGCACGGCTGGAGCACGCGCGCGCGCCTGGACGACACGACGCCCGAAATCCAGGGCCGGATGATCGACGAGGCACTGGCCAGGCTCGGCATCGGCAAGGCGATCCTGGTGGTGCATTCCTGGGCCGGTGCGCTCGGCGCGCGGATGGCGCTGGATTATCCGGAGCGCGTCGCGGGTCTCGTGATGCTGGCGCCGGTGGCCTATCCATGGCCGGGCGGCGTCGGGCGCTACAACAAGATCGTGGCCTTGCCGGTGATCGGCCCGCTTTTGGCCTACACGATCACGCTGCCGCTCGGCGCCGTTCTGGCCGAGCCCGGCGCGCGCGGCGTGTTCTTTCCGCAGGCGATGCCAGACCGATATATCAGCGATACCGCGACGATGTTGCTGGTGCGGCCGCGCGAATTCCTCGCCAATGCGCACGACCTGGCGGCGCTGAAGGCGGCCGTCGCCGAGCAGGCGCAGCGCTATGCCGAGATCAAGGCGCCGGTCACGATCATTTCGGGCGACGGCTCGGACAAGACGGTGTCGACCCATATCCACTCGCAGCCGCTGGCCGCCACCGCGCCCAATGCCAAACTGATCGTGCTGCCCGGCGTTGGCCACATGGTGCAGAACGCGGCGCCCGATCGCGTGATGGCCGAGATCGAGGCGATGATCGGTAGAACCATGCCGCGCGCGGGGGCGACGGCAGCGAACTGAGTGAGCGCCGCCGGCGGACGGAATCTGATCGCGCCGGCTTCCATCTTGCCGGGATCGGCGTAGCCTATCCATTGCACTACGGCGACTGTTGCGGGATTCCGCTGCTCGTCCCGCCAGGATGCGCGTGAGTGAGAGTTGCGATCTCAGGGCAGCCGACCGTGAGGGAGAGCGCCATGTACGCTGCCATACGTCAAGGCAAGGCAAAGGCCGGCAAGGTCGAAGAGCTGACGCGCCGGATCAAGGAGGGTGCTATTCCCGTGATCAGCGGGGTCGAAGGCTTCATGGGCTATTACGTGGTCTATACGCCCGACGACACCGTGATCGCGATCAGCCTGTTCAACAATTTTGCGGGCGCCGAGGAATCCAACAAGCGCGCGCTGGCCTGGATCGAGCATGATCTTGAGCAGCTGCTCACTGGGCCGGCGACGGCGGTGGCCGGGCCGGTGATCGTGCATACGCTGGCGTAGAGGCGCAGAGACCAGGTCAGCGGCGATTCCGCATCGCTAGCGGAATCGCCGGGCAGCCTTACTTGGACTTGGTCTTACCGTCCTTGTCGTATTGCGAGACGTAAGCCCAGAGATTGTTGATCTCGGTCTCGTTCTTGATGCCGGCGAAGGCCATCTTGGTACCGGGAATCTTGGCCTTCGGGTCCTTGATGTACTCCTTGAACTGGGCCTCGTTCCAGGTGATGCCGGAGTTCTTGTTGGCGTCCGAATAGGAATAGCCTTCCGCGGTGCCGGACTTGCGGCCGTCGAGCCCATTCAGTTCGGGGCCGACCTTGTTCTTGGCGCCGTCGCCGATGGCGTGGCAGGCCAGGCACTTGTTGAACGAGGCCTTGCCGGCCGCGAGGTCGGCGTCCTGCGCCAGCGCGCTCGACGCCGCGGCGGTCATGGAGGTTAGGGCAATCAGCGCGCTCAAGGTCAGTTTGATCATGGGGTGCTCTTCGTCTTCGGTGGGATGACTGTAGCTGCGATTTGCTTGTGGCATGGCCGGCTTCGACAGGACAAGTCATGAAACCTTGACAGGTTTCATGACGGTGGACTTGCCCCAGAGAGAACTCATCGTCGCGACGGAGGCAATCCGACCTTGGTGGCCTACCCAAGCCTGCTCAGACGTGCTTGATTTAGCATCATAAATCGATAATCCGTGGGCTTGGAATCCAACGGCTTGGAATCGAGCGACCTGGAGGAATACGCGTGGCCATCATGATGCCGGCTTCCGATCAGGCGGTTCTGGATCGGCGCGACGCCATCGTCGCCGCCTTGCGTGCGATCGTGCCGGGCGAGGGCGTGATCGATACGCCTGCCGAAATGCTCCCCTACGAGTCCGACGGGCTGATGGCGTACCGCCAGCCGCCGATGGTCGTGGTGCTGCCCGACACCACCGAACAGGTCTCGAAAGTCCTGAAATACTGCTCCGAACAGGGCATCAAGGTGGTGCCGCGCGGCTCCGGCACGTCGCTGTCCGGCGGCGCGCTGCCGCTGGCCGACGGCGTGCTGCTGGGCCTGGGCAAGTTCAAGCGCATCCGCGAGATCGATTTCGACAACCGCGTCGTGGTCACCGAGCCCGGCGTCACCAATCTCGCCATCAGCCAGGCGGTGGCGCATGCCGGCTTCTACTATGCGCCGGATCCGTCGTCGCAGATCGCCTGCTCGATCGGCGGCAACGTCGCGGAAAACTCCGGCGGGGTGCATTGCCTGAAATACGGCATGACCACCAACAACGTGCTCGGTTGCGAAATCGTGCTGATGTCGGGCGAAATCCTGAAAATCGGCGGCAAGTCGGCGGAAAATGCCGGCTATGACTTGATGGGGATTATCACCGGCTCCGAAGGCCTGCTCGGCGTCATCACCGAGATCACGGTGCGGATCCTGCAAAAGCCCGAGACCGCCCGCGCGCTGATGGTCGGTTTCGCCGAGGTCGAGGCCGCCGGCGAATGCGTGGCCCGCATCATCGGCGCCGGCATCATTCCGGGCGGCATGGAGATGATGGACAAGCCCGCGATCCACGCCGCCGAAGCCTTCGTCCACGCCGGCTACCCGCTCGATGTCGAGGCGCTCCTGATCATCGAGCTCGATGGGCCGAGCGTCGAAGTCGACGAACTGATCCGCCGCGTCGAGGCGATCGCGCAGGGCTGCGGCTCGACCACCTGCCAGATTTCCACGTCCGAGACCGAGCGCAACCTGTTCTGGGCCGGCCGCAAGGCGGCGTTTCCGGCGGTGGGCCGGATTTCGCCGGACTATCTCTGCATGGACGGCACCATTCCGCGCGGCGCGCTGCCCAAGGCGCTGGCGCGTATTCGCGAGCTGTCGGAAAAATACGGTCTCGGCGTCGCCAACGTGTTTCACGCCGGCGACGGCAATCTGCACCCGCTGATCCTGTACGACGCCAACAGGCCCGGCGAGATGGAGAAGGCGGAAGCTTTCGGCGCCGACATTCTGCGCTGCTGCGTCGAACTCGGCGGCGTGCTCACCGGCGAACATGGCGTCGGCATCGAGAAGCGCGACCTGATGCCGGAAATGTTCACCGAGATCGATCTCAACCAGCAGCAGCGGCTGAAATGCGCGTTCGACGCCGACGGCCTGCTCAATCCCGGCAAGGTGTTTCCGACGCTGCACCGTTGCGCCGAGCTCGGCCGCGTCCATGTGCACGGCGGCAAGCTGGCGTTTCCCGAACTTCCGCGGTTTTGATCGTGTGCGTCATCCATTTTCCAGTCGTCATACCCCGCGCAGGCGGGGTATCCAGTATTCCGCGCTGCCGATTTTTCTCATCGACAGCAGCGAATACTGGATCGCCCGCTCCAGTGCGCGATGCGCACAAGGCGGACGATGACAGCAACGAGCAGATGTAATCGCGTGGACACTCTCAAGGTACGTGACGCCAAAGACGTCGAACAGGTGGTGCGGGCGGCGATCGCCAGCGAGCAGCCGCTCGAGATCACCGGTCATGGCACCCGGCGCCAGATCGGCCAGCCGATGGCGACCAATGCGCTGCTCGACCTGTCCGCGCTGAATGCGGTCTCCGCCTACGAGCCGAACGAACTGATCATCACGGTGCAGGCCGGCGCCCCGCTCGCCGACGTGCAGTCGCTGATCGATTCCAAGAACCAGCAATTCGCGTTCGAGCCGATCGACACCTCGCTGCTGCTCGGCATGTCCGGCAACGGCACCATCGGCGGCATGATCGGCGCGGGCCTCGCCGGTCCCCGCCGCATCAAGGCCGGCGGCGCCCGCGATCACCTCCTGGGCGCGCATGCGGTGTCCGGCTTCGGCGACAGCTTCAAGACCGGGGGCAGGGTGGTGAAGAACGTCACCGGCTACGATCTCTGCAAATTGCTGACGGGGTCGTGGGGCACGCTGGCGGTGATGACCGAAGTGACGTTGAAAGTGATGCCGAAGCCCGAAAGCGAGCGGACGCTGATGCTGCGCGCGCTCGACGACCTGACCGCGAACCGGGCGATGACGGCGGCGCTCGGCTCGCCCTTCGACGTCTCGGGCGCGGCGCATCTGCCGAATTCGGTGTTCCGGCCGGCCGAAGGCATGCTGGCGGAGCTGGGGTCTCAGGGCCAGGCGGTCACGCTGATCCGGCTGGAAGGCATTGCGGCCTCGGTCGCGGATCGCGCCGGTTCACTGTCCAAAGCACTCGCGCCGTTTGGGGCGGTGGAGATTTTGCAGGATGCGGCCTCCGTCGCGGCCTGGCGTGCGATCCGCGATATCGAGCCGTTCGCGGCGCGCGGCTCGCTCGGCGCCTGGCCGGTGTGGCGGATCGTCTGTCCGCCGGCCGCCGGCGGCGCCCTTGGCCAGGCGCTGGCGCGCGATAGCGGGGGCGACGTGATCTATGACTGGGGCGGCGGCCTGATCTGGGCGGCGTTGCCGCCCAGGCCGGACGCGCAGGCGGCGTTGGTGCGCCAGCGCGTCGAGGCCGCCGGCGGCCACGCCATGCTGGTCCGGGCCTCCGAACCGGTACGGCGCAACGTCGATGTGTTCCATCCGCAACCGGGCGGTCTCGCGTCGTTGAGCGAACGGGTGCGGCACAGCTTCGATCCCAAGACCATTCTCAACCGCGGCCGGCTGACGCGGGGATCTGCGACATGAAAACCGAATTCTCACTCGCCCAACTCGCCGACCCCGATATCGCCGAAGCCGACAAGATCCTGCGCGCCTGCGTGCATTGCGGCTTCTGCACCGCGACCTGTCCGACCTATGTGCTGCTCGGCGACGAACTCGATAGCCCGCGCGGCCGGATCTACCTGATCAAGGAGATGCTGGAGAAGGACAAGCCGCCGACGCCGGAAGTGGTCAAGCACATCGACCGCTGCCTTTCCTGCCTGGCTTGCATGACCACCTGTCCGTCGGGGGTGAACTACATGCACCTGGTCGACCAGGCGCGGGTCCGGATCGAGCGGGATTTCTCCAGGCCGCTGCCGGAGCGGATCCTGCGCGCGGTGCTGGCCTTCGTGCTGCCGCGGCCAAAGCTGTTTCGCGCCAGCATGATCCTGGCGCGGCTTGGCCGGCCGTTCGTCGCTCTGTTGCCGGCGCCGAAGCCTGCGGCGACCCCCTCGCTACTGCGGCGGATCAAGGCGATGCTGGCGCTGGCGCCGAACCGTCTGCCGGCGCCGGGACCGTCAGGCGGAAGCGTTTTTCCGGCCATCGGCGACAAGCGGGGGCGGGTCGCGCTGCTGCAGGGTTGCGCCCAGCAGGTGCTGGCGCCGCGGATCAACCAGGCCGCCATCAACCTCTTGACGCGCCATGGCATCGAGGTCGTGCTGGTCAAGGACGAGCAATGCTGCGGCGCGCTCACCCATCACCTCGGGCAGGACGGCGATGCGCTGGCGCGAGCCCGCGGCAACGTCAGCGTGTGGCGAAGGGAAGCGGAGCAAGGCGGCCTCGACGCTATCCTGGTGACCGCCTCCGGCTGCGGGACCGTCATCAAGGACTACGGTTTCATGCTGCGCGAGGACCGCGAATTCGCCGGCCCCGCCGCGCAAATATCCGCTCTCGCAAAGGATATCACCGAGTATCTCGGCGGCCTCGATCTCCATCCGTCGACACAGCGGGGCGACGTAACGATCGCCTATCACTCGGCTTGTTCGCTGCAGCACGGACAGAAAATCACGCAGCTTCCGAAAGATTTGCTTTCCAAGAATGGATTCGTGGTGAAAGATGTACCCGAGAGCCATTTGTGTTGCGGTTCGGCGGGGACCTACAACATTCTCCAGCCCGACATTGCGAGCAGGTTGCGCGATCGAAAGGTCGCCAATATTGCGACAGTCAAACCGGACATGATCGCTGCGGGCAATATTGGGTGCATGGTTCAAATTGCCGGCGGTACGTCAGTTCCTGTGGTGCACACCATTGAGCTTCTCGATTGGGCGACAGGAGGTCCCAAACCTGAATTGAGAGAGACCCGGAATTGAACTGATCGAGATCGAACTGATCGATCGGCCCCGACCGTGTCCGGAAAAAGCAGGCACCGGTTTTCCGAAACGATCATGCTTCTTGCTCAGACGATCTGGCTCAGACGATCCAACTCGCAACGATCCAACTTGATGGACTATTCGAAGCGCGCGACGACTGCACGACGACAGGACTCATGGACCAGCGGCAACAGGAGGACCACGATGGCAAAGGCGAAGAAGAGCAAGAAAAGCAAGAAGGCTAAAAAGGCCAAGAAGGCCGTAACGGCGAAGAAGAAATCTGCGAAGAAATCGTCGAAAAAGACCGCCAGGAAATCGGCGAAGAAGGCCAAAAAGGCTGCCAAGAAAACAGCCAAGAAGGCCGTGAAGAAATCCGCCAAGAAAGCGGCCAAGAAAGCAGCGCCGAAAAAGGCCGCCAAGAAGAGCCCGGCAAAGAAAAAGAAGGCGGCGGCCCCCAAGCCGGCGGCAGCCCCTAAGGCGGCTGCCCCAAAGCCAGTAGCAGCCCCGGCTCCGGCGCCCGCACCGGAGCCCGCGCCCGCTCCGAGCTGGGCTACCCCGGAACCGTCAACCCCGTCATGGGGATCGTCCAACGGGGGCGACCAGCACTAGAGCGCTGCCAGCGACACTCCGCTCGAAGGGCCGCAGCATCGCTGCGGCCCTTTTGGCTTGAGGGCTTTTCCCGGGCGTGACCCCGGATTTCTACGGGTGATTGATTCGCGGAAGTCGCTGTCCCACAGCCGTCGGCTCCGCTGTCTCTCCGGTTCAAACGCATTTTTGAACCGCTGGAAAACGGCCGAAATTGTGCTCGGAATGCAACACCCGCCGACAACATTTCTTGAAACGGTCCAAACGCCTAAAAAGGCGGCACATGCTTGACTTTTTGGCTTCACGGTTCCGACGCCGCGTACCAGATTGCAATCACGTTAAGGAATTTGGTTGCAGTCGGTTATCGCATGCCCCGGGGGGCGCCGGAACGGGACTGTCTTAGAAGGTGATGGGGATCGTCATGAAGAAAGTCGTCTTGTTGGCAACGGCGCTGGCAATGGTTTCGGGTTCGGCTCTCGCTGCGGATATGGCCGTCAAGGCCGTGAAGGCTCCGCCGCCTGTTGCATTCGATCCCTGGGATATCGCCTTCGGCAGCGCGATCATGAACGACTACATCTTCCGTGGCGTTACCCAGTCCAACCACAAGCCTTCGGTCGCCGCCTATTTCGAGCCGCGCTACAACATTAACAAGGACGTCCAGCTCTACATCGGCGCCGCCGGCGAGAGCATCTCCTTCCCGAACCGCGCGGCTGCGGAAATCGACATCTACGGCGGTATCCGCCCGACCATCGGCATGTTCGCCTTCGACTTCGGTGTCTGGGGTTACCTGTATCCGGGCGGAACCTGCTACAACGCCGCTGCGTTCCCCGGCTCGGGCATTCCCGGCTCGGAAGCGGGCTGCGTTCAGAACGCCGACGCGATCACCGGCGGCCTGCCGATCAACGGCAACGTCGCCAAGAAGAGCGCCAGCTTTTATGAAGGCTATGCCAAGGTCAACGTCACCCTCAACGACCAGTTCGCAGTCGGCCTGAACGAGTACTATTCACCGAACTTCCTCAACCTCGGCGCCTGGGGCAACTACGCTTCGATCACCGGCAAGTGGACCGCGCCCAGCACCACCTTCGGCTCTTCCGGCGTCGGCATGTACATCTCGGGCGAGTTCGGCCGTCAGTGGCTCGGAACTTCCGATGCCTTCTACGGCGTCGCCCAGCTGCCGGGTGGCCCCAACTACACCCGTGGCATTCCTGAGCCGAGCTACAACACCTGGAACGTCGGCATCGGCTTCACCTACAAGGTGTTCACGCTGGACCTGCGCTACTCCGACACCAACCTCTCGAAGGGTGCCTGCAACGCCTTCACCAGCGACTACACCGCCAAGATTGCAACGGCTGGCAGCGTTTCCGCGATCAACCCGGGTGGCTTCGAATCCAACTGGTGCGGCGCGGCCGGCATCGTCAAGCTCTCGGCTGACCTGACTGCGGTCACCAACCTGAAATAAGATCTTCCTGTCGAAGACTAGGGGGGCGGCAGAGCAATCTGCCGCCCCCTTTCTTTTATGTGGGGGCCGGATGCAACGAGGCTGGCGGCGCGTGCTGGACGGGGCGATTTCCCGCAACGATCATCGCAATTGGCTGGCGGGGGCGGTCGCCGGCCTCGGCGGCGCGATCGCGATCGGCGCCATGGAATGGCTCTCGGTGGCGGCGCATTACCCGCTGGCCGTGATTCCGTTCGCGACCTCCATCGTACTGGTGATCGGATCGCCCGATGTCGCGCCGGCGCAGCCGCGCGCCGTGATCGGCGGCCATCTCGTGACGGCGCTGGTCGGCTTTGTTGTTCTGAAATTGACCGGGCCCCAGGGCTGGGCGGCGGCCGCCGCCGTCGGGCTGTCGATCGTCGCGATGTACATCACCGGGACTTTCCACCCGCCGGCAGGCATCAACCCGTTGCTGGTGGTGTCGGGCAATCTGCCGGCGACGTTTCTGCTCGCGCCGGTGCTGGCCGGCGCGGTGCTTCTGACCGCCTTCGCCTTTGTCTGGCACCGCTGGGTGCGGCGCCAGAACTGGCCGCAGCGCTGGGTGTAAGATTGGGTTCAGCGCTACCCAACTATCAGGCCGGCTTACCGTCCCGCAACGCGAAGCGATCGCCGTCGCGAACCATGCTGATATTGCGTTGATGGAAGGCGTCCAGCGTCGAGCGGTGGCCGATCGAGACGATGGTGGTCTGAGGCAGTTTCTCCGCCAGCAGCTTGTACAACGCCGCTTCCGAGGGCTCGTCGAGCGAAGCGGTTGCTTCATCGAGAAACAGATAGTCCGGCGCATGCAACAGCGCACGCGCCAATCCGAGGCGTTGCTGTTCGCCGAGCGAGAGCATCCGGTTCCAGTGCCCTTCCTCTTCAAGCCGCGCGGCGAGATTCGGCAACCCCACCAGCACAAGTGCGTCCGTGAGCTGATCGGCACTGAACCGTTCGATTTCACCAGGATAGGCGATCGCCCCGTGCAGCGTTCCGATCGGGAAATACGGCCGCTGCGGCAGCATCATCACCGAGGCATCTCCGGGTATGGCGACCGAACCGGTGCCGAACGGCCAGATGCCGGCGATGGCGCGGAACAGCGTCGATTTGCCGGAGCCCGATGGGCCGGTCAGCAGCGTGCGCTCGCCGCTCCGAAGGCTGAGGCCGTTGGCCGAGACCATCGGCGAGCCGTTGGGTAGCTGCACCTCGAGCCCGCGCAGGTCGATCGCCTTGCCGCCGCCCGACGAATCCACGGCGATCGCGGTGGTGCCGTCCGCAAACGCGGCCGCGCGGGCGATCGACGTTTCGAATCCGTCGAGACGGGCGACAATGGCGCGCCAGTCCGCCAGCGACCGATAGATGGTGACGAAGACCGACAGCGACTTTTGCACACTGCCGAAAGCGGAAGCTGTCTGCGTCATGCCGCCGAGCTGGATTTTCTTGGCGAAGTAGGCCGGTGCCACCAGGATGTAGGGAAAGATCACCGCGGCCTGCGAATAGCTCGCGGTGAACGCGGTCAGCCGTTTGGTCCGGCTCATGATGCCGTACCAGTTTTCCACCACGTTGTTGAAGCGATGCCAAAGCTGCTGGCGCTCCGCGCTCTCGCCTTTCAACAGCGCGATCTGCTCGGAATTTTCGCGCGCGCGCACCAGGTTGAAGCGGAAGTCGGCCTCGTAGCGCTGCTGCTGGAAGTCGAGCTGGACCAGCGGCGAACCGATCCACTGGGTCAGCGCCGTTCCGAAGATCGCGTAGATCAGCGCGCCCCACACCATATAGCCGGGGATGTCGAAGTCCTTGCCGAACAGATGCAGCGGTGCTGCCGCCGACAGGCCCCACAGGATGAGGACAAAGGAGAATAACGTCACCACCGAGTTCAGGAGGTTCAGGCCGATGTCCAGCGTCCGCTCGACGAACAGCTTGACGTCATCGGCGATGCGCTGGTCCGGGTTATCGGCGGTGTCGCCCTGCAGCTGCATGCGATAATGATTGGCGCTGTGCAGCCATTCGCCGAGATAATGCCTGGTCAGCCATCGCCGCCAGCGGATCTGCAGCCACTGATTAAGGTAGAGCTGGTAGACGGCCAGCGCGATGAAGCAGGCCGCCAGCAAACAAAACACGCCGATCTCCCGGACGAAGACGTCCGAGTTGTACTCCTGAAGCGCGTTGAAGAAGCGGTTGCTCCACTGGTTCAGGAGCACGTCGATCGCGACCAGCGCCAGTTCGATCGAGATCACCGCGGCGAGCAGGCCGCGGCCGGCCCATTTGTCCTCGGAACGGAAGTAGGGAGTGGCGATGCGCCACACGGACGCGAGCGTCGAGCGGATGTTGTTCACAGATTTACCGTCTCCGGAGGGTGACCTTCAAAGGCCTGAAAAATCGGGATAATCAGCGGTGAAGCTAGACTAAAGTCGTAGGTTTCATGTGCAGCGTCATCTTGTCCCGGTGTTCGAGTCAACCCTAGCATGCCCGCAATGGCGAGGGGCGGGGGGCCCTCTTACTTCGCGAGCTTGTGAGCGATTTTGGCGGTGCCCAATTCGCAGGCGATCTTGCACCATTTCCCAGGGGACTCCCGCGATCACGTCGTAGCGTTTTCGAGCGAAGTGGTCACCGGTTCGCGCCAAGAAAACGCGTCAAAACAAAGAGCAGAGCCCGGTCCTGATGCAATCAGAACCGATAAGGCTCTGAGACGCGCCTGACCGTTCACGCAGGCGGGCGCGTCGCATAATAGCGTGGGGGAGGATCCGCTTATGTGGAATCAAATCTACAATCCGCTCGGCAACGCCGCGTTGTCGACCGTCGCCGCCGCAATTCCGGTGGTCTTGCTGCTGGTGCTGATCGCGAGCGGCAAGGTCAAGGCGCATATCGCGGCCATCATCGCGCTGGTTGTCGCCAACATCATCGCGATTGCGATCTTCACCATGCCCGCGGGCATGTCGATCCGGGCCTCGCTGCTCGGCGTGGTGTCCGGGTTCTTTCCGATCGGCTGGATCGTGCTGAACGTCATCTTCCTCTATCAGGTCACGGTCTCGACCGGCCGCTTCGAACTGTTGAAGCGCGCGGTCGGCGGCGTCACCGAGGACCGGCGGCTGCAGCTCCTGCTGATCGCGTTTTCGTTCGGCGCGTTCTTCGAAGGTGCTTCGGGCTTCGGCACCCCGGTCGCGATCACGGGCTCGATCCTGCTCGGCCTCGGCTTCTCGCCACTCGCCGCGTCCGGCCTGTCGCTGATCGCCAATACCGCGCCCGTCGCCTACGGCGCGCTCGGCACGCCGATCGCGGGCCTCGCCCAGGTCACCGGTCTCGACCCCTATATCCTCGGCGCCATGGTCGGCCGGCAGTTGCCGCTGTTCTCGCTGATCGTGCCGTTCTGGGTGGTGTGCGCGTTCGCCGGCTGGCGGGGCATGAAGGACGTCTGGCCGGCCATTCTGGTCACCGGCGTATCCTTTGCCGTCCCGCAATTCGTGATCTCGAACTACATCAATCCCTGGATCGTCGACATCGGCGCCTCGCTGATTTCGATGGGCTGCCTGATCCTGTTCCTGAAAGTCTGGCAGCCGAGGCAGCTCTGGCTGTCGCCGGCCTTGCGCGGCACCGACGAGTCGGCCGCGACCATGACGACGCCGAAGCCGCTCGACAAGACGCCGCTGACCCAGCGCGAATTGTGGAACGCATTGCTGCCGTGGATCATCGTCTGCGTCGTGATGCTGATCTGGGGCAGTGGCTGGTTCAAGAACTGGGCCAATGCGATCTTCATCTGGAACTATCCGGTTCCCGAGCTGCACAACCTGATCAACTCGGTGCCGCCGGTGGCCGCCAAGCCGACGCCGCAAGGCGCGGTGTTCGGCTTCACCTATCTGTCCTTTACCGGAACCGGCATGCTGATCGCCGCGATCATCTCCGGTTTGCTGATGGGCGTCGGGCCCGCGAGGCTGATCGGTGAATACGGCCGCACCATCAAGTTGTGCGCGATCTCGCTGATCACGATCTCGGCGATGCTCGCGATCGGCACGCTGACGCGGCTCTCCGGCGTCGACGCCACGCTCGGTCTCGCCTTCGCGGCGACCGGGGTGCTCTATCCGTTCTTCGGCACGCTGCTCGGCTGGCTGGGCGTCGCGCTGACCGGATCGGACACGGCCTCCAACGTGTTGTTCGGCAACCTGCAGAAGATCACCTCCGAACAGCTCGGCCTGTCGCCAATCCTGATGAGCGCCGCCAACTCGTCGGGCGGCGTCATGGGCAAGATGATCGACGCGCAGTCGATCGTCGTCGCCTCGACCGCGACCAACTGGTACGGCCACGAAGGCTCGATCCTGCGTTACGTGTTCCTGCACTCGATCGTGCTGGCCTGCCTCGTCGGCCTGTTCGTGACGCTGCAGGCCTATGTATATCCGTTCACGCTGATGGTCCTGAAATAGGGCCGCCATCTCGGCGATGGCCAACGATCCCCGCGGCGGTGCCGCGGGGATTTTTGTTAGGCGCGGTATTTTTACCAGCCGGTGGTCAGGCAGGCGTTCGCAGTGAGAACCTTTCCCAAAGCGCGACAGGCGTTAAACGTCCGTTAATTTCCAGGACAGTATTATCGCGTAGTTGATCTATATTTTTTAGACGGCAGCTGCACCGAAGCAGCTTCATCCATATTGCGACAGCTCGGGCTCATTTTTTGGCCGCGGGCCTTTGGCGATGCTGATTTCGGTAGGGAATTGCGCGGATGGTCGAAACCCGAACTGCACCCCGCCACCGTGTCATGAAGCCTGCCAAAATTGAATATGGCGGCATCAAAACGCCTTGCACGATCCGAGACATATCGGTCACTGGCGCGGCGCTGGAAATTTCCGAATTGACCGGGATCGTCCCACCGGCGTTCAACTTGATCATGCCGGAGGATGGCTTGAAGCTGCCATGTCATGTGGTCTGGCGCAGGGAGTTTCGGATCGGTGTCGCGTTCGACTAGGCCGCGGTTGGAAAGCCGCCGTTTGATGAGACAAACCAAATCCTTCACGTCGGGAGGCTGAACAATGACGACATACGAAAGACGATCCGGAACAGACACGCGCGTGGCGATCGAGAAACAGTCGATTGGGGAGCGGCGATCCGGTATCGACAGACGAGCGGGCCGCGAGTCGACGAAGCAAATGCCGTCCAACGAGCAATTGCTGCTTTTTGTGCGGCGCTTGAGACGAACGATGCGCGATGAAAAAGGCCGGACCCATCTTGGAGTGGCAATCGGGGAGCAGGATTTTACGTTCTATCCCGAGGTCATCCGCCTCGTGGAATGGATCGAGGGCCTGACCAGTGCGGATTCTGAACAGTCGGCAGCGACCGCGCAGAAAATCACGTTGCGCAAGAACTGACGGCTTTTATTTGCATCTCGCCGCCGATTGTCGATTGCGGGGCCACGCCCTCTCGCATGATCAGGAGTTTTGAGTATACCCTAGCCAACTACATCGTTGTTCAATAGAACGGCGCGCAGTGTCGGGTGCTTCGGTATTTCGAGAGGCTTTATGCATTCATTCGCGCGTCTATTGAAGCAGGCTGGCGTCGCAACGCTGTTGCTGATGGCCGCCCCGAATTTCAGTCTCGCCCAGGCCGATGACGGCTTTCCGTTCGGCACCGAAATGACGCTCGATGTCGGGCGTCAGGCCGGGTCCAAGCGGATCCCGAATATCGAGATCGGCGACGCCGGCGAAGTCGTGCTCGAGCTCTGGTGCAAGGGCGGCAAGGGCCAGTTTTCGGTGGCGGGCAACACCGTGATTTTCGTCGCCGGCGCGATGGAGAACCGCAACTGTGCGCCGGATCTGGCGCAGGCGGATGACGAACTGATCGCGGCGCTGACGGACGCGGCGACCTGGAAACGACAGGGCGATTTCGTCTCGTTCGTCGGCGCAAAGACGCTGCGGTTTCGCATCAATACGAATTAGGCCTGAATCCCCAAATCCGGGAGGCCCAGGCCACATCCGCTCTGGTCGCTCCGGTGATTGCGATGCAATCGCCGTCAGCTCTGGTCGAGCTTGCCAATATGATGTTGGGCGTAGAGCTCAAGGCCGAGCCGGGCGACGAGGTCGATTTGGGTTTCAAGAAAATCGATGTGATGCTCCTCGTCGTGCGTCAGCTGCTCGAACAGGTCGCGCGTCACATAGTCTTTCACACCGTGGCAGTGGGTTGCCGCTTCCCGGTAAAGCGCCTGCGCTTCCATTTCCGCCTTTAGATCGCGATCAAGCACCTCCTTCACCGTCTTGCCAATAAGGAGGGATTCGAGGGTCTGCATGTTGGGGTTGCCATCGAGGAAGATGATCCGCTCGATCAGCTTGTCGGCATGCTGCATTTCCTCGATGGACTCCTTGCGCCATTGCTTTGCAAGCACCTTGTAGCCCCAATTGTCCAGCAGGCGATAGTGCAGCCAGTACTGGTTCACCGCGGTGAGTTCGTGGCGCAGCGCCTTGTTCAGGTAGTCGATAACTTTGGGATCACCTTTCATGGATCACTCCCTATCGCAGCGCTTCAAAATCGACCATGGGTGTTCTGCCGAGATTTACTCCTCTAGTGTAAATCCAACCCGTAGGGTGACCTGGTAGTGGCCAACAGAGCCATTTTCGATATGGCCTCTCGTTTGCACGACTTCGAACCATTTCATGTCGCGAATGGTCTTCGATGCGCGAGTCAAGGCATTCTGAATGGCGTCTTCGATGCCTTTTTCGGAAGATCCCACAAGCTCCAGGATCTTGTAGACGTGACCCTTCATTTCAGCAGCAACCGGCATGACGAACCTCCGTTGTGATGTCACTGGGGCAATCTGGAATCTGGACCTGTCTCCTTCTACCCGGAGTCTTAATCCGATCGCGCGCCAAGTCCAGCGCCGCCCTTGCGCTCCCCAGCCTTGGGTCCCCAGTCTTGGGTCCCCAGGCCTGCATCCCCGGGCCTGCATTCCCAGGCCTGCATTCCCATGGGTTGAACCGCGGATTGAACTGACTTAAGCGTCCGCGATGAACGAACCGACAAGCGGCGCAAAAACTTCCGTCCAAAAATCGGATACCACGCCGGGCCTGCTTGGGGTCGCGTGCGGTATCGGCGCGGCGCTGTTCTGGGCGCTCGGCTTCGTGGCGACACGGCACGGCCTGAAGGCGGGCTTCACGCCCGTCGACCTGCTGATGCATCGTTTCCTGTGGTCGGGTCTTGTATTCCTGCCGTTCGTTCTTCGCGCCGGTCTGCGCGATCTCTGCGGCATCGGCTGGGGCCGTGGTATGGCGCTGATGGTGCTGGGCGGACCGGTGATGTCGCTCATCAGTTATGCCGGCTTCCTGTTCGTGCCGCTGGGGCACGGCAGCGTGATCCAGCCGTCATGTGCGACGCTTGGCGGCTTGTTGTTCGCGGCATTCCTGCTTCACGAGCGCATCGCACCTTCGCGAATTGTCGGCGCGCTCGTCATTGTTGCCGGCCTAGGGGTGATCGGCAGCGAGTCGATCGCGCATATCGGGCTCGACGGCGTCCGCGGCGATTTGATCTTCGTGCTGACAGGCATGATGTTCGCGGGCTTCGGCACGCTGGTGCGCTACTGGCGCGTCTCGGCGGTGTCGGTCGCCGTCGTCATCAGCGTGTTGTCGCTGTTGCTGTTCCCGGCCTATGCGATATCGGGCGGATTGGGTCGCATCGCGGCGCTCGGTCTTCACGAGAATGCATTGCAGGCGGTGGCGCAAGGCATCCTGTCCGGGCCAGCGGCGATGTATCTGTTCACCGCCTCGATCCAGCATCTTGGCGCCGCCCGTGCCTCGATTTTCCCGGCGACAGTGCCCGCACTGACCCTGCTGTTCAGTTGGCTGCTGCTCGGTGAACCGCCGACCGCGCTGCAGATGGCGGGATTGGCGACCGTCTTGTTCGGGTTCTACCTGGCGCAGCGGCAAAGATAGGCCTTGTCGTGAACCTGGCGGTCATCCTGTTCGGACTGC
Source organism: Bradyrhizobium sp. KBS0727 (assembly GCF_005937885.2). Classification (NCBI taxonomy): domain Bacteria; kingdom Pseudomonadati; phylum Pseudomonadota; class Alphaproteobacteria; order Hyphomicrobiales; family Nitrobacteraceae; genus Bradyrhizobium; species Bradyrhizobium sp. KBS0727. The sequence goes on from NZ_CP042176.1 coordinate 1,217,726, forward strand.
TTCTAAGCTCCACCCTCGAATCCCACGAAGGTCGTCGCTTCTTCGACCGATTTGCGCTCGGATACTACGGCATTGGCAGGAAAACTGTGATCCGGCCAGCCCAAGGCGATACTTTTCATGATCACCTGATCGTCCGCGATCCCGGCATGCTCGCGCACCACGGGGGATTGCATGATCCCCTGGCTGTTGATCACGGCACCAAGCCCCCGCGCCCAGGCCGCGTTGACAAGCGCGGTAGCCGCGGCACCACAGTCGAAGGCCGTATCGTCACTGGACGCGAGCGCGCGATCATATGTGATGATCACGCACACGGGCGCGTCGAACTGGCGAAAGCCGCGCATGACCCAGTCTTGCCGCCGCTCCTTGTCATCGCGCGCGATTCCCATCGCGCTGAACAACTGCTTGGCAACGCCGATCTGGCGTTCGCGGTGCACCCCCTCGAATGGCTGGCCAATTCGAAACTCGCGCGAGTGCGGCACTCCTGCCAGATTCCGCTGGGTGTTGCCCTGGCGGATGCGATCCAGCGGTGCGCCGGTGATGATATAGAAATTCCAGGGTTGGGTATTCATCGACGATGGCGCGCGCATCGCCAGCGCCAGGATTTCCTTGATCAATTCCTGCGGGACAGGATCGGGCTTGTAACCGCGAATGCTTCGCCGGCCGAGAATGACGTCATCAAACTTCATCTTTGCATTTCCCGAATTGACATGAGGTCTGCGTTCTCCCTCACGGTTTTGGTCATGTCCAGCGTTCCTTACCCTCGCGCAGGATCATATCGGCGCAAACGCCGGCCGACTGGATCACCCCGGTGTAGCCGCCGAACCCTGCATAGGCGGAGGCCAGATAAAATCCCGGAATCGCCGTGCGCGGCGAGCGGAACGGGTTCTGCCGGATCGAGGCCGGCGGGGTCGGCGCAAAGCCGTAGACGGCGCCATCGGGCGCGTTGAGATATTGCCGGACCGACAGCGCGCTGTTGAACGAGGACGCCACCACGGCGTCGCCGAGCCCGGGATAGTGCGAGGAGAGATAGCGAACGATCGCTTCCTGCCAGCGGCCGCGCTTCTCGCGATAGGCGTCCATGTCGGAACTGTCCCAATTCGATAGCAGTCGGGGCCGAGAACCGACAGCACATAAGGCGGCGCCGGCACGCCGGAATCGATCGCCGCATAGTCGACGACCGACATCGGCGGCATGCGTTCGCCGGGCTCTTCGGCCATCAGCGCGGCGCCTTGGGCGTAGTCGGCGAGCCGTTTCATCCAGGGCGGCAGCAGTTGCGTGGAATAGGCGGTGACGCCGAATTCGCGTGGCGGCCGGTTGAGGCCGAGCGTGAGCGCGAACAGCGACATCGAGGGACCCTGCGGTGGCTGGCTCCGCGTCAGTCTCTCCGCGGCATCCGCCGGCATCAATGGCCCGAGCGCGGCAGGCGCGGCATTGCCGACGATCCGCAGGCATTCGACGGTTTTGGGATCGCTGCCGTCCTTGGCGGTGTGGGTGACGGCCTTCGCATCCTCATCCAGCGCGATGCCGCTGACGACGCGCCGCACCAGCACGTCGCCGCCGGCAAGCTTGATGGCGCGGGCCAGCGCGCTCGACAGCCGCTGCGAGCCGCCCTGCACATAACGGCCGCCGCCCTGCAGGTAGCTGCCCTGCGCCAAAGCGAAATAGATCCACCACAGCGTGGTGGGGTCGTCATGGAAATAGGACAGGTTGGCGGCGAGCGCGCATTTGACGGCTTCGTGGTCGCCGAACACCCGGTCGAGCTTCTGCGACAGTGACAGCGGCCAGTCGCCGGTATCCGGAATCAGCTTGAGCAAAGTCTCGCTCGGATCTTCCGGCGCATCCTTGCCTTGCGAGACCGTCGCCGCCGCAGCGACGATCCGTTCCATCTCGCCGAGCAACTGCTCGATGCCTTTGCGCGCCTCCGGAAAGCGCTCGGCGAGAGCCTGCCGCGCCGCCTCGAAATTGTCGGGCATCAGGAACGGCTGGGCAAGCGGACCGCCACGCGCCTGATAGAATGCGCCTGAGGGAACCCAGGTCACCTTGTCGATCACGCCCGCGCGCGTCAGCACGTCGTGCTTGGGGTCGCGGGGATGCTGCGGGTTGCTGGTTTCGTGCAGCGATCCCTCGACAAACAACTCGCCGGATTTGTAGCTCGACGCCGCGCCGCCGACCGAATTGCTGCGTTCGATCACGAGCACCTTGCGGCCCGCCCGCGCCAGGATCGCACCGGCGGTCAGCCCGCCCAGGCCGGCCCCGACAACCACTACATCATAGCGCGCCATTCGAGCTGAAATCCTTGGGAATTCATATGCTTGTCGCGACCGTTCATTGCCGCTCGGGCGCTGCATGTCAAATGCGGGGATTGCATGGGCTTTGTGCGCGGGCGGCTCAGGCCGGCGTTGCCGCATGGCGCGGCAGCGTAAGGATGAACTCGGTAAATCCCCCCGGCTCGGTCTCGACGTCGATCCGGCCGCCATGCTGCTTGACGATGATGTCATGGCTCATGGAAAGCCCGAGCCCGGTGCCTTCGCCGGCCGGCTTGGTGGTGAAGAACGGGTTGAACATCTTCTCCCTGACGTCAGGCAGGATGCCGGTTCCGTTGTCGCGGATGCGGATCTCCACTGACTTGCCGAGGTTCTTGGTAGTCGCGCGCAAGGCGGGTTCAAAGTTCGCGTCTGCGGTCTCGGACTTGCGCCGGGTGGCCGCATAGAAGCCGTTGGTGATCAAGTTGAGCAGCGCCCGGGTAATCTCCTGCGGGTACAACTCGGCCGCGCCGGCATCGGGGGCGAGGTCGCGTATCAGCGTGATATTGAAGGCCGGCTTCTCGGCCCGCGCGCCGTGATAGGCGAGGTTGAGGCTCTCCTCGACCAGGGCGTTGATGTCGGTGGTGCGATGTTCGCCGGAACCCTCGCGCGAATGCAGCAACATGTTCTTGACGATCGAGTCGGCGCGCTTGCCATGCTGCACCACCTTTTCGAGATTGGACTTCAGCATCGCCGTCAATTCATCGACTTCCACGCGCATCTTCTGATCGAGCGGGGCGTGCGCCAGCGTCTCGCCGAGTTCGTCGATCAGTTCGGCCGACAACGCCGAAAAGTTATTGACGAAATTGAGCGGGTTCTTGATCTCGTGGGCGATCCCGGCGGTGAGTTGGCCGAGCGAGGCCAGCTTCTCGGTCTGCACCAGGCGATCCTGGGCCGTGCGAAGCTCTTCGAGCGATGCTGCGAGTTCCTTGCTGCGCGCCTGGGTTTCGTCGAACAATCGCACGTTCTCGACCGCGATCACGGCCTGGTCGGCAAAGGTCTGGACCAGATCGATCTGGCTCTTGCTGAACTGACCGGGTTCAGGCCGCGTCAGTACCAGCACGCCCTCGACCTTGTTGTCCCTCAGCATCGGTACGCCCAGCGTCGCGCGGATCCTGGCCAGCGCGCCGGGAGGCATTTCCATTTCCGGGTCTTCGAGAACGTCGGGAATGATCTCGACCTTCCCCGATGCGATGACGCGCTGGGTTGCCGAGCCGCGGCCCGCCCGCGGCGGATTAGCCGCCCAATATTGCAGAAATTCAGGCGTGGTATGGGAAGCCGCCTTGAGCGGAAACACATCGCCCTCACGCAGGAAAATCGAACCTCGGTTGGCGCCGCTCAACTCGACCGCTGACCTGATCAGCGTTTCCAGAACGGTTTGCAGATCGAATGTCGAGCGGCTGATCACCTTGAGCACGTCGGCGGTCGCGGTCTGCTGTTGCAGGGATTCGCTGAGGTCGCGGGTGCGCGCCTGCACCTCGTTGAACAGCCGCGTATTCTCGATTGCGATCAGGGCCTGATCGCGGAAAGATTCGGCAAGCGCGATCTCGCTCTCACCGAAGATATTTGCCTGCTTTCCAGCCAGCGTGAGCAGGCCGACGCATTCGCCCTCCCGCAACAGCGGCAAATACAGTGCCGAGTTTACGCCGATTGTCTCATGGATACGGCGCTCGTGTTCGGGCAGGTCGATGAGCGACCAGTCCGGCAGATAAAGCGTCTGCTTCGCGACGATGGTACGCGAGGGAAAGTTGGCACTGGGATCGATCGGTTGCTTTATGAGCGCAAGTTCCTCAAACAGGCCCTCCGGCGTGGCCGCTGCCGCAACCCAGTAGGCGGGCGGGTCGCAAAGCATCACCAACGACATGTCGCAGCGTAGCAGCCGCACGGCAGTAAAAACGATAGCTTCGAATACCGGCTGCGTGTCGGTCGGAGACTGACTGATAACGCGAAGGATATCGGAGGTCGCGGCCTGCTGCTCGCGGGCTTCGTTCAGCTCTTTGGTCAGATCGGAGGCAGAACGACGCTTGGACGGGATGGAAGACCGAGCAATGCGGCGCCTGGTCTTGGCGGCCTTGGCTTGGCCGGCCTTTGAGGTGTCGCGGCCCTTTGCCGGACTTGCCTTACGGGGCTTCGCTTTGCGGGCTTTCGCCTTGCTCGCCTTGCCGCCCGTCGTTGAAAGCCGCGCCATTTCCACCCCAGGTCAGAAGGGTATCTTATCGGGTTACGGTATCGTTCTGGAAGGGCCGGAATGGCGGTGGGAGAGCGTCTACTTCCAGACCGACTTGTCGGCGTCCCAGCGCTGCCCCTTGAACTCCTTGGCCAGCGCCACGACCGAACCGTTGTCGTCCTTGGGCTCGCCGCCTTCCTCGTCGCCGGCGGCTTCTTCCGACAGGTTCAGCTTGGGACCCGTGCTTTCATCCGTCGTGGTGATGACAGGGCTCGAAATCCACAGCATCAGCCGGTCGGAAGCGCCCGGTTTGTCCGACGAAACCAGGGCGGTGAGTTCGAGACTCTCAGTCAGGCCGAGCGCGGGATAGGTTTGGCTCGGGCGTTTCAGGGTCAGCTTCAGTTTTCCGGTAGTGGCGTTCCAGTCGGCGCTGGCCGCCTTGGCCGACAACGTCTTGCTCAGCACACCCGATATCGCCGACGCGATCTTGTCCTTGTTGATCTTGTCGCCATCGCGCCATTCGGCGGCGGCAAACCGGATCGTGCGGTCCATCTCGACGGCGCCGCTGGTCCAGCCCACGGCGGTCACGCCCGGCGCCGATTTGGTCTTGGCGATCAGGGCGCTCGCGCGCTCGGGATCGACCGTGAGGTTGATGGTCTGCTCGCCGGCCCGCATCGCGTCGCAGGTGATCGCAAGGCTGCCCAGTCCGATCTCGACGCCTTCGCCCCGGAGGCCCTTGAGGAAATCGAGCGCCGCGTCCAGCTTGACCCGCACGCCGACCGATTCCGGCGAGACCTCGGTAAAATCCTTGGGCTGCGGCGTGATGCCGTCGTCGTTGGTCTGATTGTCGAGAAATTCCCTCTCGCTGAGATCCGAATTATCCGTCGAGGTCACTTCGGTCATGTTGGTGCCGATGGTGATCTGGCCACGAAATTCGAAATTGTCGCCGCTCGGCTTGCGCAGCAGCTTGACCGTCACCGGCAGCTTGTCGCCGGTGGTTTGCGTCGTGCCGGTCAGGTTCTGGCCGTTGACGGTGAGGTTGGCGACGAAGCGGTCCTTGCGATCGGAACCCTTCGCGGCGGGATAGCAGACGTCGAGCACGGCCGCGGTGACGGTCTTGCCCTGGCGGGTCTCCTTCAGCACGACATCGGCGTTGCCGTCCATCAGCCCGTCGATCGACGTGAAATACCGGACCTCGCTGGAGCCCGGCGCGGTCTTGGTGGGGAGTTTCATCTGGGCGAAAGCGAGATCCGGGGAGGCCGTCACCAGACCGAGCAGGCAAAGCAAGAGCGCGCGCATTTGAAATTCCCTGAAACCACAGAATCGGTAGGCTCGTAAGTAGCAAACCCCTCAACCAATGGCCAAAAAAGAAGGCCGCCCGGAGGCGGCCTTCGATCTGATGAACGGCAGGAAGGGTTCAGCGGGCTTAGAAGCCCATGCCGCCCATTCCACCCATGCCACCGCCACCGCCGCCGGGCATCGCCGGAGCCGGCTCCCTCGGCAGTTCGGCGACCATGGCTTCGGTCGTCACCAAGAGGCCGGCCACCGAGGCGGCGTCCTGCAGGGCGGTGCGCACCACCTTGGCCGGGTCGATGATGCCTTTCTCGACCATGTCGACATAGGTCTCGGTCTGCGCGTCGAAGCCGAAGGTCTCGGACTTGTTCTCGAGGATCTTGCCAACCACGATCGAGCCTTCGACGCCGGCATTCTCGGAGATCTGCCGGATCGGGGCTTCCAGCGCCTTCAGCACGATATTGATACCGGCCTGGACGTCGGAGTTATCGTTCTGGATACGGCCGACCGCCTTCTTGGCGCGCAGCAGCGCCACGCCGCCGCCCGGCACGATGCCTTCCTGGACGGCCGCGCGGGTCGCGTTGAGGGCGTCCTCGACGCGATCCTTCTTTTCCTTGACCTCGATCTCGGTCGCGCCGCCGACGCGAATGATCGCGACGCCGCCGGCGAGCTTGGCCAGGCGCTCCTGCAGCTTCTCGCGGTCGTAGTCCGAGGTAGTTTCCTCGATCTGCGCCTTGATCTGCTGGACGCGGGCCTCGATGTCCTTCTTCTTGCCGGCGCCCTTGACGATCGTGGTGTTCTCCTTGTCGATCACCACCTTGCCGGCGCGGCCGAGCATGTCGACGGTGACGCTTTCGAGCTTCATGCCGAGCTCTTCGGAGATCAACTGACCGCCGGTCAGGATCGCGATGTCTTCCAGCATCGCCTTGCGGCGATCACCGAAGCCGGGCGCCTTGACGGCGGCAACCTTGAGGCCGCCCCGCAGGCGGTTGACCACGAGCGTCGCCAGCGCCTCGCCTTCGACGTCCTCGGCGATGATCAACAGCGGACGGCCGGACTGCACCACGGCTTCCAGCACCGGCAGCATCGCCTGCAGGCCGGAGAGCTTCTTCTCGTGCAGCAGTACGTAGACGTCCTCGAGCTCGGCGGTCATCTTCTCGGCATTGGTGACGAAGTAGGGCGAGAGATAGCCGCGGTCGAACTTCATGCCCTCGACGATGTCGACTTCGGTATCGAGCGACTTGTTTTCCTCGACCGTGATGACGCCTTCATTGCCGACCTTCTGCATCGCCTGCGCGATCATCTTGCCGATGGCGGCGTCGCCATTGGCCGAGATGGTGCCCACCTGGGCGACCTCGGAGGAGGCGGCGACCGGCTTGGCGCGCTTCTCGATGTCCTTGGTCACGGCCGCCACCGCGATGTCGATGCCGCGCTTGAGGTCCATCGGGTTCATGCCGGCCGCGACCGACTTGGCGCCCTCGCGCACGATCGCCTGCGCCAGCACGGTTGCCGTCGTGGTGCCGTCGCCGGCAGTGTCGTTAGTCTTGGAGGCGACTTCGCGCAGCATCTGCGCGCCCATGTTCTCGAACTTGTCTTCGAGCTCGATTTCCTTGGCGACGGTGACGCCGTCCTTGGTGATGCGCGGCGCACCGAAGCTCTTGTCGATCACGACGTTGCGGCCCTTCGGGCCGAGCGTCACCTTGACCGCGTTGGCGAGGATATCGACGCCGCGCAGCATGCGATCACGGGCGTCTCCGGAAAATTTAACGTCTTTGGCAGCCATTTGAATTGCTCCTTGAATGAATTGGATACGGTTGCCTGCCGGGCGTCTCTTCCCCTCTCCCCTTGTGGGAGAGGGTGGATCGAATGAGCGTCAGCTCATTCGAGACGGGTGAGGGGTCTGTCTCCGCGGATAGAGACCCCTCATCCGGCGCGCTTTGCGCGCCACCTTCTCCCACAAGGGGAGAAGGGAAGAAGCGACGAGCCGTGCGCGGCGGCTATTGAATGCAATTAGCTCAGCACGCCCATGATGTCCGACTCCTTCATGATCAGGAGTTCGTCGCCATCGAGCTTGACTTCGGTGCCCGACCATTTGCCGAACAGCACGCGGTCGCCGATCTTGAGGTCGATCGGGATCAGCTTGCCGGCCTCGTCGCGACCGCCGGGGCCGACCGCGGTGACTTCGCCCTGCGAGGGCTTTTCCTTGGCGCTGTCGGGAATGATGATGCCGCCCTTGGTCTTCGCTTCGGCATCGATACGCTTGACCACGACGCGGTCATGCAGCGGGCGGAATTTGGATTTGGACATGAGGTTTCCTCTTTAATTCCTATGGGAGGCTCGGTTTCAGGTCTGGTTGCCATCGAAAATGGCTGGGAATGCCGGCTGTTCGAACCCATCCCGGGCGGGACGGCAGGTCCCCTTAGCAATCGTTGCATTTGAGTGCTAATTGAGGCCCGGGGAATATGACTTGGCGTGGTTCCTGTCAAGCAAGCGTGCCCAAGGGGAGCCAAAGGGAAGGCCAAGGCCTAAAAAAGGTTAAGGCCTTGGTGAGGCCAATATAGGATGCTCGTTGAGAAACCAAATCGGAACGGTGGCGTAACTAAATGGGCGTCATTGCTCCGGCAGGCGTTTTGCGGTTGGCTGCGGGATGGGCGGCTAAGGAATTGGTCGGGGGAATGCAATGATCAGCTCAGATAATGCGCGTACGGTTGCCAATCTGGCGATCGCTTCGGCGCTGACGGTTTTCCTCGCGGGGTGCGGCAGCATGAGCCTGCCGTCGCTGTCGTCGAGTTCATCGCCCGAGCCGGTCGAGCCCGGGGTAGCCCCCGAAATGCCGGCCTCGATCCGCGCCGACGAGATCGTCGGCCGCTGGGGCCTCGCCTCGTTCCAGAATCCGGCGGACCGCGCCAGGACCGAAGCCGCGGCGAGGGGACAGTGCAAGCAGCCTTACGTGATCAGCGCCGGGCAGTCCGGCGGTGTGGTCATGCATCTGGCCGACCAGGCGACGCCGCAGGAGCTGCGCCTCAAGGGCAGCCCGAGCGGCAAGAACTATATCGGCCCGCCCGGACCCACCCCCGGCGAACAGGACCGCGAGATCGTGTCGTTCGACGGCCGGGTGCTGGTCACGCGCTTCGTCGACAAGGACGCCGCAGTCCGTTACGGCAACATGGTCTATGTGCGCTGCGCCCCGCGGGCGTGAGCTGAGATTTCATTTACGATAGGCCGTCATTCCGGGGCGATGCGAAGCATCGAACTACGATGCGCGAGTGCGCATCTGAGAATATCGAGATTCCGGGTCTGGTGCTAGCGCACCATCCCGGAATGACGGAGCCAAATAAGAAACAAAAAAAACGCCGGCATCGCTGCCGGCGTTTTTCGTTGCGGATGCCGTCGCCTTGTGTCGCCAGGCGGCGGGAGCAAAATCTCAATCGAACAGGGCGTCGATGTCGTCCTGCGAGGCGTGGCCGACGTCGCCGTCGAGCTTCGGGCCGTTGAGTAGCTTGGCGTCGCCTTCGCGGGTATCGACGATCGGCGTGGCGTGGGCCTTGATCGCGTCGACGCCACCCCAGATGTCCATCATCGCGTTGATGTGATTTTCGATGAACTTCATCGTCGTCATCACCTTGTTGATGCGCTGGCCGGTGAGATCCTGGAAATTGCAGGCCTCGAAGATCGAGATCACGCGTTCCTGGATATCCTCGGCGAGCAACTTCTGCTGGTCCGGCGAGATGTTCTTCGACAGCGCGCTGGCGGCCTGGTCGATCGCCTCGGTGGCTTCGAGAATCTGCTGGGTGGCTTGTTCGGTGCCGCCGACGACGGCGCCGAGTTCGCCATTGACCTTGGCCATTTCCGCGCCGTCGTGACTCTTGCCGTGCAGCACGGCGATTTCGCGCTTGGTGCGGTTGATGGCGTCGTGAATGAGGTCGAGCTCGACCTTGAGCTTTTCGCACTGTTCGATCTGGGCGCGATAGGTTTCCAGAAGCGTATGCGCCTCCGCGACTTCGCGCGCGACGCTGGCTTCCGCGGTTTCGGTCACTGCCGCGCGGTGGTGACCGCCGCCGGCGGCCATCTGGGCGCGGATCGAGCGCAGCTCGGACATGATCTCGCGATGCATCGGGCCGATGTCGCCGCCTTCGGCGACCACGGACACGGGCGCGTCGCCCATAATGGCTTGTTCGATACGAAAACGTTTGCGACTAACCGACATGAGTTTTTTCCCACCCCTTCACTTCCGGTGTTTTAGACCGAGGCGATTTAACGTCAGGTTCACGCGGGAACATGCCGCGGCGCGCTTTGCGAACGCGCAAACCACCGATTAACCATGAAGGGTCCGCGTTCACCCAAAATAAACGCTACCGGACAAATCAGCGCCTGGTCGACGACGTGGTGAATCGAAACGCCGTCTGCGTTTACCAAACCGATTAGGTTTTCGTTTGTATTGATTGCGTGCAACGGCGCCGTGCAGGCGCTGCCCCGCAGTAACAGTGACGAAACAGTAACGAGTACGTCGATGTCAAAAATCTCCCTTGCGCTCCTCGCGAGTGTGTCTTGCCTTTGCTTCGCCGACCAGGCCGCAGCAATTGACGCTTCGCCATTTGCTGGACCCTCCGTCATTTATGCCCGCGAGCCCGCGCAGCCGGCGCCGGTGCGCACCGCCTCCGCCGATCGCAGCCAGATGGGCGGCGGCTTCATCGAATTCCTGTTCGGCGATGCGCCGCAGGGCGGCCGTTACCAGCAGCAGCCGATGTATCAACAGCAGCCGGATAGCGGATATGGCCGGCGTTCGCTGCTGCCGCCGATGGATCCGCAGCAGTCGATGATCCGTCAGCAGGAAGAGGCGGCCGAACCCGCGCAGCGGCCGTTCGATCCGAAATACGAAAAGCAGATGGTCGAGTATCACGGCAAGGAAAGCGCCGGCACCATCGTCGTCGACACGCCGAACAAGTTTCTGTTCCTGGTGCAGGGCGACGGCAAGGCGATGCGCTACGGCATCGGCGTCGGCCGTCCCGGCTTCACCTGGTCGGGCGTCAAGACGATCTCCGCCAAGAAGGAATGGCCGGCCTGGACGCCGCCGCCGGAAATGCTGGCGCGGCGCCCCGATCTGCCGCGGCACATGGAAGGCGGCCCGCAAAATCCGCTGGGTGCGCGCGCGATGTATCTGGGATCGTCGCTGTATCGCATCCACGGCTCCAACGAGCCCTGGACCATCGGCACCAACGTGTCCTCCGGCTGCATCCGGATGCGCAACGAGGACGTGATCGATCTCTACGGCCGCGTCGGCGTCGGCGCCAGGGTCGTCGTGATCTAACATAGCGTTTTCGAGCGAAGCATGCCCCCGGACTTGATCCGGGGGTGGATCCGGTTCGCGTCAAGAAAGCGCGTCAAAAAAAGAATTCACCTGGAATCAAAACGGCCGCCCGATCGGGCGGCCGTTTCTCGTGTCAGGTCTGCGGTTGCTCAGGCGAAATCGCTGTCGCCGTCGTCGCCGCCGTCTCCGCCGTCGTCATCGAAGCCGTCGGAGTCGTGATCCGTGTCGTCGTTCGACGCCTGGTCGAACAGTCCGGCGCGCGAACCGTAATTGTCGTCGGCGCGCTGGCCCGAGGATGAACCCGAAGAAGAATTGATGTCGTTGATCCCGGCGTCACGCGCCAGATCGCTGCTCGATTGATCGCCCCACGGCTTCTGGTTGCCGCCGCCGCCAAGGCCGGATGAATCGGCGAACGACTGCTGGTGACCGCCGCCGCCCATCATCGAGCGAATGCTGCCGAGCAGCAGCGATCCGCCGACCACGCCGGCCGCGGCCGCCGCTGCGGTTCCGAGAAACGAGCCGCCACCACCGACCGCCGGCTGCTGGGCGCCATAGGGCTGGCCGTAGGCCGGCTGACCGTATTGCTGTCCATACTGTTGTCCCGGCGCCTGGCTCTGCTGCATCACCTGGCCGCTGTTCCAGACCGGACGGCCGCCGCCGATGTCGGGTGCGCGGACGTGCGGCACCGAGCCCGAACCTTGCGGCTGGCTCTGCCCGAAGATCGCGTCGCGCATCGAATCGAGGAAACCGCCGGATTGGTTCGGCTGGCCGGTTTGCGCGGCCTCCAGTTCCTGGATGCGGTCATGGGCGCGCTTCAGCGCCTCGTCCTGCACGAGAGTGGTCTGCACCAGCGCATAGATCGCATTGGGTGCGATGCGCAGGCCCTGCATGATCGCGGACATGGCCTCGGGATCGCGCGGCGCGGTCTCGAGCTTGGCGAGCCGGTCGAAAAGATCGTCAATCAGTTGGCGTTCTTGCGGTGTCATGGCCTTCTCCCTCGCGTCGAATGGGTATCGAGCGCGGGGAAGATGTAGGCGGGAGTTTGCGTCGCAAGTAGTGCCGGGGCGAATTAAATTTTGGTATGCGACATCTCGACCGGCTGGTTTTCGTGAACCTTTTCAGGCCAGTGTTACATTATTCGCGGCAAGCAGCGGCGGGAACCGGTCGCCGGCGAGAAAGGCGTGTTCGGCTTCGCGCTGGGTGGTCAGCGGATCGAGGCTGGCAAGCGTCTCGTCGACAAAACCGGGATGACACATCACCAGGCCGTCTTCCGGCAAGCCGTCGAGGAACTGCCGCATCAGCGCGCCGAAATCAGGCTCTGTCGAGAAATCATAGGCGCCGGCAAAGGCCGGGTTGAACGCCAGTCCGGCGCGCGTCGCCCGCTTGCGGAACTGCGAACTCAGGACGTCGAGCACCAGTGCCTTCGGCGCGCCGAGCCGTTTCGCCAGCGGTTGAAGGCGTCCGCCCTGGCGTACCCAGGCGCCGGGGGCGGCTTCCTTCACCGCACGCAGAAAGGCGTCGCGCGCTTGCGGAAACAATTGCGCATGCTGATGGCCGTCAACGAAATCCGGCGCACGGCCGAACAGATCCTTGAAGGTGGCGAGTTGCACCATCAGCTCACCATAGATCATCTCGACATCGAGCCGCCGCAACAGGCCGGCGCGCAACAGTTTCGGAAAGGCTGGGAACATGCCGCCATCGGTGGGGCGGAAATGCATCGTCAGCGGGCGGAACGGCGCCGTCAGCGTCGCGTGCAGGCCGATCGCGCAGCGCGGGCTTTTCGCGGCGACTTCCTGCAAGGCCTTGACCTCGTCGCGGCCGATGGCGGGGCCCACCACCATCACCGATGTCGCATTGAGACGGCCGCGGCCGATGAGTTCGCGAATGGCGCGGTTGACGCCCTCGGCGAGGCCGTAATCGTCGGCGCACAGCCAGATCCGGCGCGGCGGCGCGGCGTCGTTCATTCGGCGGCGGTCCGCGTGGTGGTGGTCTGCTCAGTGGTGTTGGCGGCCGTTTCGCTCGAGGCGTGCTTCTCGGAATGCTCGGCGACGAAGTAGATCGGCCGCGCTTTCAGTTCCGACAGGATCTTGCCGATATATTCGCCGACGATGCCGATCATGATCAGCTGCACGCCGCCGATCGTCATCAGGCCGATCACCAGCGAGGGATAGCCGGGCACCTGCTTGCCGGTCGTCCAGACTTCCCAGAGAATGGAAAGACCGAACATGAAGGCGCCGGCGGCGAGCAGCACGCCGAACAGGCTGGCGAAGCGGAGTGGCGCCACCGAGAACGAGGTCAGGCCTTCGATCGATAGGCCGATCAGCCGGCCCGGGCTGAAGGTGGTGACGCCATGCGCGCGCGGCGCCGGTTCGTAGTCGACGCGGACCTGGCGGAAGCCGATCCAGCTGGCGAGACCTTTAAAGAAACGGTTGCGCTCGGGAAGCTGCTTCAGCGCCCGGGCGGCGCGCGGCGACAGCAGACGGAAGTCGCCGGCGTCCTCGGGGATCTTCTGCCGCGCGCCCCAGTTGATCAGCGCGTAGAAGCTGTGCACCGCCTGGCGGCGCAGGAACGATTCATTGTCGCGATGCGCCTTCGCGGTATAGACCACGTCGTAGCCGTCATCGATCCAGTGCGCGACGAGCTTTTCGACCAGATCAGGCGGATGCTGGCCGTCGCCGTCCATGAACAACACCGCGCCGCGGCGGGCATGGTCCAGTCCGGCCATCAAGGCGGCTTCCTTGCCGAAATTGCGCGATAGCGACACCACCTGGACGTCGAGCGCCTCGGCCTTGAGGGTGCGCGCGATCGACAGCGTCGCATCGGCGCTGCCGTCGTCGACATAGACCACTTCGCAGCCGAGCTCGTAACGCGCGTGAAGCGTCTTCGCGAGCCCAATCAGCCGCTCGTGCAGCGCAGCAAGGCCGGCGGCCTCGTTATAGACGGGCACGACGATCGACAGCCCCTGCGCCGCGGCATTGGCCGCGGTGGTGGACAATCCAGAGACGTCGGTACCCAGCATCATCGTGTCAGTTCCAAGCTTGCTCATCGCCAACATATGGCAATCGCCGCGCCTTGTCGCTACGGGCGCAGGAACCGGCCGTACGTCCCTGTCACCGCAAGAACGCCTCGAGCCGGGCGAACAGCGGGTTTTCGCGGTCGAGCACGTAATCGAGCGAGGCCACCGAAACCGTGTCGGCGCCGTGCCCGCGCAGGAAACTGCCGAGCGCGTAGATCTGCATCGGCGGGCAGTGCAGCGTCAGCATGCCGGACGAGGTCGGGCCGCCGAACGGGGCGACGACGCCGAAGCGGTTATGGGCTTCGGCCAGCAGTGCATCGTTGCAGCCGGCGAAACGGGTCCGCACTTCGCGATATTTGCTGGCGCGGGCGCGGGCGGCGATGTGATCCAGGATCACCCGCGCGGTCTCCCTGGCCGCGCTCGACCAGTCGGCGTCCCTGGAGGCGACCAGGTTGGCCTGGCTGCGCAGGATCACGCCGTCGTCGAGCACCTTGAGCCCGTTGGCGGCAAGCGTCGCGCCGGTGGTGGTGATATCGACGATCATCTCGGCGGTGCCGACCGCCGGCGCGCCTTCGGTGGCGCCGGCGCTCTCGATGATGCGGTAATCGACCACGCCATGGGCGGCGAAGAAGTTGCGGGTCAGGTTGATGTACTTGGTCGCGACCCGCATCCGCCGGTTATGCTGGGCGCGAAAGCCGGTCGTAACATCGTCAAGGTCGGCCATGGTGCGGACGTCGATCCAGGCCTGCGGCACCGCGACCACGACATTGGCGCTGCCGAAACCGAGGCCGTCGATCAGCAGCACGCGCTGGTCGGCATCGGCAATGCTCTCGCGCAACAGGTCTTCGCCGGTGACGCCGAGATGCACCATGCCGCGCGCCAGCTGCGAGGCGATCTCGCTGGCCGAAAGGTAGGCGATCTCGACATTGTCGAGGCCCGTGATGGTGCCGCGGTAATCGCGCGCGCCGCCGGGCTTGGCGAGGACAAGTCCTGCGCGGGCGAAGAAGGCTTCGGCGTTTTCCTGCAGGCGGCCCTTGGAGGGCACGGCCAGAACGAACGGCGCGGTCATGCGACGCTTCCTTGCGCGAGAGGTTTGCCGAGTTGCGTCAGGGCCTCGATCCAGACCGAAAATCCGACCGCGGGAATGGGTGTCGCGGCGCCGAGCTGGGTCATCAGCCCGTCATAGCGCCCGCCGGCCACCAGCGGCTCGACGTCGCTGCCTTTAGCGTGCAATTCGAATTCGAAGCCGGTGTAGTAGTCGAGGCCGCGTCCGAACGAAGTCGAGAAGCGGGTCATCGACGTGTCGATGCCGCGGGCGGCCATGAAGCCGACGCGGCTTTCGAGCTGATCGATCGCTGCCGTCAGATCGAGCTTGGCATCATCAGCCAGCGCGCGCAGTTGCGCTACCGATTGATCCGGATCGCCTGCGATGGCGAGGAAGCGCTTGATGATGCCGAGCGCATCGCGCGGCAAGGCGCCGCCCTTCAGCGTCGACTGTTCGAGGAAGCGGTCGGCGATTTCGGCAACCGAGCGGCCGCCGACATTGGTGGTGCCGGCGATCGACATCAGGTCGGTCACCAGCGCCAGTGCCGCCTTGCGGTCGGAGCCGGCAAGTGCTGCGAGTACGCCCTCATATTCGTTGCGGCCAAGTGCTGTCGCGAGCGTCAGCCGCTCGATGTCCTGGGTCAGGCTGAGCTTGCGGTTGAAATCCTTGATCAGCCGTCGCCGCCAGACCGGGTAAAGGTTGAGCGCATCGATCAGCGCGGTGAACAAGGCGACATCGCCGGTGCGGACTTCGACATCCTTCAATCCGAACGCGGCGGTGGCTTCCAGCGCCAGCGCCAGCATTTCGGCGTCGGCGGCCGCGCGGTCCTGCCGTCCGAAGGATTCGATGCCGGCCTGCAGGAATTCGCTCGGCTGGCCGCCGCGATAGCGGAACACCGGCCCGAGATAGCTGAAACCGGCCGGCTGGCCGGCGCGGCCGGAGGCGAGATAGTCGCGCGCCACCGGAATGGTCAGGTCGGGCCGCAGGCAGAGTTCCTCGCCGCTGGCATCGGTGGTCAGGTAAAGGCTCTTGCGGATGTCCTCGCCGGAAAGGTCGAGAAACGGCTCGGCCGGCTGCAAGATTGCGGGCTCAGCCTGGACGTAGCCGGCTTGCGCAAACGACAATAGCAGCGCGTCCGCCCAGGCGGCGGACCCGGCAGCCCCTCGGGCGGCGGCGGTTACGGTCATCTCAACGTCCAAATATCCGGAAAATCCGGGTTTCACGGGGTGAAAGGGCAGATTCTAGGGCTCTCGGCGGAGGCCTTAGCATGGCCCGCGCGGGGTTTCGACAGGGATTGGGCAAGTCACTTAATGGGGCGCTTAAGGTGCCGTAACGGGTCAGGCCGGACCCGGCGATCCCGGCCCGGCCCAGTCGCCCAGCGCCGTCTGCACCAGCGCCAAGGCGGCGACCCCGGCAGTATCCGCGCGCAGGATCCGGGGCCCCAGCGACAGCCGCAGGATGTTGGGCTGCCGCAGCAGCAGCGTGCGCTCTTCCGCGGCAAAGCCGCCCTCGGGCCCAATCAAAATATCGATGCCGTCGGCCGCCGCCGCCTGTTGCAGCGCCTGCACCGGATTGGCTGATACGGCGGCCTCGTCGCAGAACACCAGCAGGCGTGAAGGTCGGCGCTGGCCGAGATAGCGGTCGAGCGGCACCGGCTCGGCCACTTCGGCGAGGCTCAGGATGCCGCATTGCTCGGCCGCCTCGATCACATTGGCGCGCATCCGCTCGCCGTTGACCCGGGAGACCTGGGTGTGGCGGGTCAGCACTGGCTGCAGGGTCGAGGCCCCCATTTCGACCGCCTTCTGGACCATGTAGTCGAGCCTGGCGTGCTTGAGCGGTGCGAACACATAGGCGATGTCGGGCAGGCGGTCCTGCGGCCGCGTCGGCGTCACGATCACCAGGGCGTCCGGTCGCTTGCGGCCGGCAATCTGCGCCTGCCATTCGCCGTCACGGCCGTTGAAGACCAGGA
Organism: Bradyrhizobium sp. KBS0727; assembly: GCF_005937885.2. NCBI lineage: Bacteria > Pseudomonadati > Pseudomonadota > Alphaproteobacteria > Hyphomicrobiales > Nitrobacteraceae > Bradyrhizobium > Bradyrhizobium sp. KBS0727. Next base: position 1,234,827 of record NZ_CP042176.1, read on the forward strand.
TCGTGTCGCCGGCGGCAAGCCGCAGCACATTGCCAAGGTAATTGCTCTGGTTCCGCTCCAGCGCGACCGTTTGCCCCACCTTCAGAGGGGCATCGACGAACAGGCGCGGGGCGCTAAAATCGAAATCAGGCATTTGTGATCATCCAATCGGAGCGTCTTTTAACCGAAACGACCGAATCAGGGGCAAATATTGGCCTCCGATGTGGCCCTACGCCGTGCTGTTGCCCAATTCGACGGGTTGTTAAGGGCATCCAGCAATCGTAAAAAGCCGTCATCTGAAATCGTGCTTCGATCGGAACACGAAAGGCCCCGCTGGCCCTTGCCGGAGAAACACTCTTGATGATCCGCCGCCTCATTGTGCCGTTGACCGTGGCCGCCGTGACCATCTACGCCGGTCACGCCTTCGCGCAGGGCGCATTTCCGGCCCCGCTTCCCAACGGCCAAATGGCGCCGCCTGCCGCTTCGGCGCCGGCGAATGACTCGGCCTTCACCAGAGGCGCTGCACCGGTCGCGGGTCCTGGCTTCGGTGGCGCCGGACCGCAGCCGCCCTCGGGCGGGCCGGCCAGCGCCGACGCCTGCATGAAGGGCTTTGTTCCCTTGCGCGAAGAAGCAGAGAAACGCGGCAAGCTGATCAAGGCTGCCAGTGACCGCCATGCCCCGCCGGACGAGGCCTGCAAGCTGATCCGCAATTTCGGCGCGTCCGAAACCAAGATGATCAAGTATATCGAAGCCAATTCGGCGAAATGCGGAATTCCGCCGCAGATCGGCGACCAGCTCAAGCAAGGCCACGCCAACACCGAGAAGATGCAGAACCAGGTCTGCAACGTGGCGCAGCAGGCGGCCAGCCAGCGGCCGGCCGGCCCCAGCCTCAGCGACGTGCTGGGCACTTCGGCGGCGCTGCCCGAGGCGCAGACCGTGAAGAAGGGCGGCAGCACCTTCGACACCTTGAACGGCAACGTTCTGACGCGATGACCCGTATCAGATGAGCGACGCCAGCGCCCGCGTTGCCGATGCGACCGGCAACTGGGTCGATACGCGCGCGCCGTCCTGGTCGCGGCCTTATCTGCGGCTCGCCCGTTTCGACCGCCCGATCGGATCCTGGCTGCTGTTGATGCCGTGCTGGTGGTCGGCGGCGCTCGCCGCCGGCGTCGCGCGCGACATCAGCCAGTTGGCGTTCGTGGTCCTGCTGTTCTTGATCGGTGCCTTCGTGATGCGCGGCGCCGGCTGCACCTGGAACGACATCACCGATCGCGACCTCGACGCCAGGGTCGAGCGGACGCGGTCGCGGCCGATCCCGGCAGGCCAGGTGAGCGTGGCGCAGGCCTTTGCCTTTCTGGTGCAGCAGGCCCTGATCGGGCTCGCCGTGCTGCTGCAGTTCAACCGCTTCGCGATCATGACCGGGATCGCGTCGCTGGTCATTGTCGCGGTCTATCCGTTCATGAAGCGCATCACCTGGTGGCCGCAGGTCGTGCTGGGCCTGGCGTTCTCCTGGGGCGCGCTGATGGGCTTTGCCGTCACGCTGGGGCGGATCGACCTCACCGCGCTGGTTCTCTATGCCGGCTCGATCGCCTGGGTGATCGGTTACGACACCATCTACGCGCATCAGGACGCCGAGGACGACGCGCTGATCGGCATCAAGTCCACCGCGCTTCTGTTCGGCGCCCGCACCCATCGCGCGCTGATCGTGTTCTACGCGCTCGCGGTGTTGCTGATCGGTGTGGCGCTATCGCTGGCCGGCGCGCGATGGCCGGCATGGATCGGATTGATGGCGTTCGCGGTCCACCTGGGCTGGCAGATCCGAAGGCTCGATATCGGCGATCCCGCGCTGTGCCTGCGCGTTTTCAAATCCAACCGCGATGCCGGGCTGTTGCTGTTCGCGGGCCTGCTGGTGGATGCGGTGATGCGGGCCGGGGCGTGATTGTGTCGCTGCGGGTGGGATCGTACCCCTCCGATTGCTCCGAAAGAAGCGTCGGATGACGCGGAGTCTGTCATCGGGTGTACGTAGGCGCCGCCGGTGCCTGGCCGGGCGTGGACTCATTGGCGCGCAATCCGCCAATGTTCTGAATCTGCTTCCGCTGTTGGCGGCGGCATAGCGGACATGGCCGGATTTGCTGCTGCGGCGCCCGTGTAGCGAATGACTCGGAGCAGACATTCGCTCTAGCCGCACGGCTGACCTCTGTGCTTTGATGCTGAGTATCGACCCTAGGGAGCTGTTTGACCCGGGCCCTTTGTTTTAGCTCCTGGTTGTTGCTATGCGACGACATTGCCTTGCTTCCTAAAAACTTTAGCTCACATCGAATTGGGGGGACACCATGAAACTCGTCAAGAAATCATGCATTGCGCTCGTCGCCACGGTCCTTTCGGTCTCCGCATTTGCCGAGCAGCCGAAGCCTATTAGCCGTCCCGATCAACTTGGATTCGCAGCCGATCGCCTCGAACGTGTGACGAGCGCATTTAAGGGCTATGTCGAAAGTGGTCAGATTCCGGGTGCGGTTGTGCTGATCGCGCGAAAGGACAAGGTCGCCTATTTTCGGGCGTTCGGGTTTCGGGACCGCGAGCAGAAGATCGCGATGACCCCAGATTCGATTTTCCGCATTGCGTCCATGACCAAGCCGATCACCAGTATTGGCGCTATGATGCTGGCAGAAGAAGGCAAGCTCGATATCGGCGCTCCCGTTTCACAATATCTGCCGGAATTTAAGGATCTGCAGGTTCGTGTCGAACAGGTCGATCCTGCCACCGGCAAGAAGGAAACGGTCATGCAGCCTCAGATGCGGCCGATGACGGTTCAAGACCTTCTTCGCCACACTGCCGGGCTTGTCTATCCACCCCCCATTGGCAATGGCCCAGTCTCGGACGCCTATCGGGACGCAAACGTTCTCGATCGCAATACAACGCTGGCCGAGATGGTGACGAAGATCTCCAAACTTCCCCTTGCCAACCAACCGGGCGAGGTCTGGGAATATAGCGCTGCGGTCGATGTCCTTGGCCGGGTCATCGAAGTTGTTTCCGGAATGGACCTGGACCGCTTCCTCGAAGAGCGCGTTACTAAACCGCTAGGCATGTCCTCAACAGGCTTTTATGTGCGTGAGGCCGATCGTGACCGGCTCGCACAGCCGCAGATTGATCCGGCGACCGGAAAACGTCCTCCCATGTTCGACGCCACCCAAAAGCCGAAGTTGTTCTCTGGCGGTGGTGGTGGTGTTTCTACCGCATCCGACTACCTGCTTTTTTGCGAGATGTTGATGCATGGTGGCAAGCTCGGCACCACGCGCCTGCTTTCGCAGTCCACGATCAACTTGATGACGTCTAATGCGTTGAAGCCGGGGATCGGATACTCAGCCACCCAGTCGCAGCGATTTGGAGATATCTTGCCAGCACCGGCGATGGGACAAGGATTTGGATTCGGTTTCGCAGTGCGCACTGAAACTGGACAAAATCCACTGCCTGGAACGGTCGGATCATTCTATTGGACAGGAGCCTATGGAACGACATTCTTTGTCGATCCAAAGCAGAAGCTGGTCATCATAATGATGATTCAAGTTCCCAGCCCTGCAAATTCCTTCTACCGCCGTGCAGTTCGATACCTCGCTTATCAGGCGCTCACCCCCCTCAACTGACGCGATCTTAATTGTAGATAATAGCCAGCCGCTTATCGATCAGCGGCTGGCCAGCTTTTACTTCCGTTCTTGGCACCAACTGGACCTCTAGCATTGTCCGCTATTCAGTCGCTAACGGGCGTAGACCGGACATGGCGTGGAGAAGCCAATTCAGTCGAAACTGACCCGGAACGGACTTAGGATCGCTCGGGCCGCTTAACCCCAATCGCAAACCAGACGCTGCTGCTCGTAGGGAGTAATCCTGATGCTCGGATTTCGAGACCGCCTGATCTGACTATCTTATTGATCGAACGGACGGCTTGAAGCCTGGAGCCACTGGTTTCTGATGATGGGAAACCTGTCCCGCATTGGTGTACTGACCATATGGTTGATTGGCGCGTCCCCACTCGCCGCCGAGCCATTTGGCGTCGCCACGGTTCCAGCAGCACCAGACAGCCGGATTTCTGCGATCTGGCGCGACCTGCAGGCGGCCATGCGCGCGGATGAGCAGATCATCGTTGTATGCCGTGCCAATCCGGAGTGCGGCTCTCCCGCGGCCCTTCGGTTCATCGCGATAGTCGATGAGGCGCGTCGGTATCAAGGGCGCGCGCTGCTCGGCCACATCAACCGCGCCGTTAACCTCGCGATCCCGACGACGCGCGACGATGTGTCATGGCAGTCGCCTCTAAAAGCTTTGGCGTCGTCCGGCGACTGCAAGAGCTATGCGGTGACGAAATATGCGGCCCTCGGTGCCGCTGGCATTGCGCCGGAGGACCGACGATTAGTGATCGTTTGGGACAACGCGCGCCCGCAGGAAACCCATCTAGTCGTAGTGGTGCGCGTTGCACGGCGATGGCTAATCCTTGATAGCCGAACTCTGACGTTGGCCGACAGCAACGACCAACAAGCCTACCAACCGTTACATTCGTTCGACCATTCCGGAGTGCGGGATTTCCCGCCGTTGGCCCCGGCGGTGCGCCGCGTGCGGCTCTAAGAACCCAAACCACAACAATAGTCCGGAGTACGGCTGCCGGAGATGGTCCAATCTGCGAGCAGGGATCGAATGAAGCTTCTGTTTGCTGCGCTGCATGAGTCTCTTGTTGGCACATAGCGTCGTTTCGCTGCATTGCGGAACTTGGTCCGCTATCGGGGCGTAACGGACCCCGGCGCGCGGTCAGCGCGACGAATTTCTGGGTTCACCGCTTAATCCTGCGACCCGCTTTGTCTTCCGCGCATGCCTTGATTCCCTTGCGCTCGCAACGACAAATGCCTGCGACAAAACAACACGACGGGCAAATCACCAAAAGTCTGTCCAGCCCTTCGCGCAAAAATATTCCGCTGGCGCCGTCGGGCAAATCAGTTGTTCAACTTCGGCCGTCTACCGCGACAAGAGGGGCGATCGCGATCGTCACGACCGTGCGGTGGGATGCGATGGACGCTGATGCTGCGACTGACGAGCGTGGCAAAAGCGTACGGTGAAGTCGTGTGGACCTGATGCCGCGACGCTGGCGTCAAGTTCGTGGAGCAATCCGCGTAATGACGGTGACAATAAAGCCCGTTCACCGGGGTGAGCACGAAGTAAGCCGTAAAGCCGTTGCGTGGGGGAGGCCGGTGTGTTCACCGCTGAACCTGTATGCTCGTGGGCGCACTCTTCTGTGCATCATGCTCGCGAGACCGCGGGTGCAGCGCGCACCCGGTCTTCCCCGCGCCCTCTGTTCTCAAAGAGGGCAAACGAAATGCAAAACTTCGGGCGCTATGCGCCGCGAGAACGAGAGCGCATGTCTCACAACGTCATTGCGAGCGCAGCGAAGCAATCTATTCTTTCTTTGTGCGGCGATGTGGATTGCTTCGCTGCGCTCGCAATGACGTGGAGGGGGCGGTGCCAAATTATCGAAACCGTAGGGTGGGCAAAGCGAAGCGTGCCCACCATTTCGAACGGTGTGGTGCAGACGGTGGGCACGGCGTGAAGAACGCCTTTGCCCACCCTACAAGATCAAACTCAATCCCGCGCGATGATCTCGCGCTCGCCTTCGTGAAGGTTCGCCGGGTTGAGCAGATCGCCGGCGCGGCGGCGGACCAGAAATTTCGGGCGGCGGGCGCGGATGGTGTTGTGACGGCGGCGGCGGGTGGCGGGTTCGCGCACCTTGTCTTCCGGCAATTGCGGAAGCGCGAAGATCTCGCTCCAGGTCTGCCAGGCGGATGCGATTTCGTCGGCGTCGGAACTGACGAGAAGCGGAATCGAAAGCGAGGGGTCGCGATGCACCAGGATCAACGCTTGCGCGTCGTCGAGGCCGCGCAAACCGACGCCGAGGAAATCGCGGACGCTGATGTTGACCGCCATCCGCATGCCGTGGACGGCACGACGCAGCACGACGCGTTCGCGATGAAGTTCGATCTTCCGCACGCCGCCGTCTGCGCGGGTATCATGCGCATCGAACGAGAGCGGAAGGGAAAGAGGGTCGAGCCGCAGTGCACGGCTCGACCCGGCGGGATTGATCCCGCTTGTTGCTGTTTGACGCCTCACGGCTCTATCTCCCCGCCGGGATTATGTTCCCGGTCGATAGGTGAGACCTTAGCGGACGCGTTTCCGTTTCGGCTTAAAAAGGCTGGTTAACCCATGGTCACCTGCCGCGCATCTCTCCGCATGATTGACAAGACCTTGGCTCACATGATTGACGAGACCTTGCTTGGATGCCGAAATTGTCTGGCATTTGACACCGCAAGATGCTTGAAATCCCTGTGAATCAGCCACATCTGGTGGGTCTGCCGGTTAGCGTTCCAGTTCTCTTCAATGTCAGGGATTTTGTTTGTGAACTCTTCACCATCCACGGATCAGCCGCTTTCCAGACCCGCCGCGAATTCCGACCTGTTCGATCAATCCGCACTTTCGACGCTGGCGCAGCGCCTGGTCGAGGCGGCAAAGCGCGCCGGCGCCGACGCTGCCGATGCGGTCGCGGTGCGCGGCGTATCGCAGGGCGTCGAGGTGCGTGACGGGCGCGTCGAGGAATCCGAGCGCTCGGAAGGCGACGATGTCGGACTGCGCGTGCTGGTCGGGCAACGCCAGGCGGTGGTCTCGACCAACGACGTCTCCGGCGATGGCGTCGCCAAATTGGCCGAGCGCGCGGTCGCGATGGCGCGCGTGGCGCCCGACGATAAATTCGTCGGCCTCGCCGACCCGTCGCTGCTGGCGCGCGAGTTCGCCGATCTCGATCTGCTCGACCGCAAGGTTCCGACCACGGCCGAACTGGAGCGCCGCGCCTGCGAAGCCGAAGCGGCGGCGCTGGCGGTCAAGGGCGTGACGAGGTCCGGCGGCGCCTCGGCCTCGAGCGGCATCGGCGGCATGGTGCTGGTGACCTCGACCGGTTTCCACGGCTCCTACCTGCGTTCGAGCCAGGGCATCTCGATGACCGCGATCTCCGGTGAGGGCACCGGCATGGAGCGCGACTACGATTTTACGTCGGCGCCGCATGCGTCCGACCTCGCCTCGCCCGAAAGCGTCGGCCGCAAGGCCGGCGAGCGCACCGTGGCGCGCGCCAATCCGCGCAAGGTCGAGACCTGCAAGGTGCCCGTCGTGTTCGATCCGCGGGTATCGGGATCGCTGGTCGGCCATCTCGTCGGCGCCATCAACGGCGCCTCGATCGCGCGCAAGACCAGCTTCCTGAAGGACCGGCTCGGCGAGCAGCTGTTCTCGAGGGACATCCGCATCATCGACGACCCCCTAAGAGTGCGCGGATTGCGTTCGCAGACCTTCGACGCCGAGGGCGTCGCCGTGAAGCAGCACGCGCTGATCGACGAGGGCGTGCTGACGACATGGCTGCTGGATTCCGCGACCGCGCGGGAACTCGGCATGGTCACGACCGGACACGCCCATCGCGGCGTCTCGTCCTCGCCGTCGCCGGGATCGTATAATCTGCACCTGGAAGCCGGCCACGTGACCCCGAAGGAGCTGATCTCGGATATCAAGCAGGGCTTCTACGTCACCGACCTGATCGGTTCCGGCGTCAACGGCGTGACCGGCGATTACAGCCGCGGCGCGTCCGGCTTCTGGATCGAGAACGGCGAGATCACCTATGCCGTCAGCGAGGTGACGATCGCGGGCCATCTGCTGCCGATGTTCAAATCGCTGGTCGCCGCCAGCGACCTGGAATTCCGCTACGGCGTCAATGCGCCGACGCTGCGCATCGAGGGCTTGACGCTTGGCGGACGCTGACACGGCCGAAAAGATCACAACGCGCGACGCCGCGCTGCTGACGGAGACGGTGCGGGAAGCCGGCGCGCTGGCGCTGTCGATGTTTCGCACCGAACTGAAGAACTGGATCAAGGGCGCCTCGTCGCCGGTCTCGGAAGCCGATATCGCCGTCAACGATCTCGTCGAGCAAAGGCTGCGTTCGGCGACGCCGGATTATGGCTGGTTGTCGGAGGAGAGCGCCGACGACGACACGCGGCTGGGCAAGCCGCTGGTCTGGATCGTCGATCCGATCGACGGCACCCGGGCTTACCTCGCCGGCCGCGAGGACTGGTGCGTCAGCGTGGCGCTGGTGGCCGGTGCGGCGCCGGTGCTGGCCGCGGTGTTCGCGCCGGTCACGGACGAATTCTTCTTCGCGGTGCGCGGGCAGGGGGCGACGCTGAACCGGCGGCAGGTCTCAGCCTCGTCGGGCACCGGCCTCGATTTTTCCCGGATGGCCGGTCCCAAGCCGCTGGTGCAGCGGCTCAGTCCGTCCTCCGACGAAATCACGTTGTTCCCGCGAATCGGATCGCTGGCGCTGCGGCTATGCCGGGTCGCCGACGGCAGCCTCGATGCCGCTTTTGCAGGCGGTCAGAGCCGCGACTGGGACCTTGCCGCGGCCAATTTGATCGTGCAGGAAGCGAATGGTAGAATGACCGCGCTCTCGGGGGATGCGATTGAGTACAATCGCCGGGAGGTGGCGCATGGGGTGCTGGTAGCAGCGGGACGCGATCGTCATGCACGCATTGTCGAGCATTTTCGAAGCCGTCCACTGCCCTGAACCCGTAAAGCTACGTGCTGAAAATCCCTCGCTACACGTCACTCATCTTGCGCTATATAGTCACCTTGCTTGCCGGGCACCTCGTTAGGAAAAATCATCATGCCAGATAGTGCCCAGCCGCAACTGCTCCATCTCGTCATCGGCGGCGAGTTGACCGACCTCGAACACACCACGTTCAAGGACCTCGATCAGGTCGAGATCGTCGGCGTGTACCCCAATTACGCAACCGCTCATGCAGCCTGGAAGGCGAAGGCGCAGCAGACCGTGGACAATGCCCACATGCGCTATTTCGTGGTTCACCTCCATCGGCTGCTCGACCCGGGTCAAGACACGAAGCCCTCCCATTGAAACGACTGTTTCGCGATTTGCTGCGCAGCAGCTGGGTTCAGCGCGCGCTGGGTGTGCTTGCGGCCGAATACCTGCGGCTGGTCTGGCTGACCAACCGGTTCAGCTATTTGCCGGCCGACATCTATGACCAGGTCGAGCCGCAGATGCCGGCGATCTTCGCGTTCTGGCATGGCCAGCATTTGATGACGCCGTTCATCAAGACCAAGGAGAGCTACCGCGCCAAGGTGCTGATCTCGCGGCATCGCGACGGCGAATTCAACGCCCTCGCGGTGGAGCGGCTCGGCATCGGCACGATCCGCGGCTCCGGCGACCATGGCGGGGCGTTTCACCGCAAGGGCGGCGTCGGCGCGTTCCGGGAGATGGTGCAGGCGCTGGAGCAGAACTGGAACGTCGCGACGACCGCCGACGTGCCGAAGCGGGCACGGGTGGTGGGCCTCGGCGTCATCATGTTGGCGCGGGAGTCCGGGCGGCCGATCATGCCGTTTGCGATGGTTACCAGCCGGTTCATCCGGTTGAAGAATTGGGACTCCACCACCATCAATTTACCATTCGGGCGCGGTGCCGTGGTAGGCATTGACGCAGTCCACGTGCCGCCGGACGCCGATGCCGAGACCATGGAAAAACTGCGGCTGCAGGTAGAGACTTATCTGAACGAAGCGACCCGACTCGCCTATGCAGCGGTCGGGCGCCCGGAGGCCGCCCTTGGCTGATCCGTTGCCGATGACGTTACGCGTCTACCGGAGACTGTCGTCCGCGATAGTGCCGCTGTCGCCTGCGTTGATCAACCGGCGGCTCAAGCTCGGCAAGGAAGATCCGGCGCGCGTCGGCGAACGCCGCGGCGTCAGCGCCGATGTCCGCCCGGTCGGACCGCTGGTGTGGATTCACGGCGCCAGCGTCGGCGAGGTGCTGGCGGCCGCGGCCCTGATCGAGAAGTTGCGGGCGCTGAACCTGCGCATCCTGCTGACCTCTGGCACGGTGACGTCGGCGGCGATCGTCGCCAAGCGGTTCCCCGCCGACGTGATCCACCAATATGTGCCGTATGACTCCCCGCGTTACGTCACGCGATTTCTCGACCACTGGCAGCCCTCGCTGGCGCTGTTCATCGAATCCGACCTGTGGCCGAACCTGATCCTGTCGAGCGCGGCCCGGCGGCTGCCGATGGTGTTGATCAACGGACGGATGTCGCATCGCTCGTTTCCGCGGTGGCGCCGGGTCTCCGGCACCATCTCGGCGCTGCTCGGCCGGTTCGACGTCTGCCTCGCGCAATCCCAGCTCGACGGCGAGCGGTTCGCGGCACTTGGCAGCCGCAACGTCACGGTCACGGGAAATCTCAAGCTCGATGTTGCAGCACCACCGGCCGACAGCGGCAAGCTCGAGCGGCTGATGGCGGTCACGCGCGGCCGGCCGATCGTGGTCGCCGCCTCGACCCATCCGGGCGAAGAGGAGATTCTGGTCGAGACCCACAAGACGCTGGCCGGATTCTTTCCCGGACTATTGACCGTGATCGTACCGCGCCATGCCAACCGCGGCCCCGCGATAGCAGGCATGATCACGGCGTCCGGGCTGCAGCCGGCGCTGCGCTCGCGCGAGGAATTGCCGACCGCGGCGACCGACATCTATGTCGGCGATACCATGGGCGAGATGGGCGTGTTCTACCGGCTGGCGCCGATCGTGTTCATGGGCGGATCGCTGGTCGAGCATGGCGGACAGAATCCGATCGAGGCGGTGAAGCTTGGCGCGTCCGTGGTCCATGGCCCGCACGTCTTCAATTTCACCGATGTCTATGAGGCGCTCGATGCCGCCGGCGGCGCGCGGCGCGCCGACACGCAGGAAGCGCTGGTGAAGCAGCTCGGTCAGTTACTTGCCGATCCCAGGGCGCGCGAAGCCGCACTGAGCGCTGCCGAAGGGGTGGTCGAGCAGCTCGGCGGCGCGCTGGAACGGACGCTTGCGGCACTCGAGCCGTATCTGCTGCAGTTGCGGATCGAGATGGGAGCCGCCAATGCGTGAGCCGGGCTTCTGGCACAGCCCGTCTTCATGGAAATCGCATCTGTTGAGGCCGATCGGCGCGCTCTATGGCGCCATCGCCGCCAACCGGCTGCAGCGTGGGGGTCTCGATGCCGGCATTCCCGTGCTCTGCGTCGGCAACTATCACGTCGGCGGCGCCGGCAAGACGCCGACGGTGTTGGCTCTGGCCAAGCTGTTGCGTGAACTCGGCGAGACGCCGGTGGTGCTGAGCCGCGGCTATGGCGGAAGACTGCGCGGACCGGTCCGGGTCGATCCCGTCAGGCATGCGGCCGCCGATGTCGGCGACGAGCCGCTGATGATGGCAAGTCAGTTGCCGGTGGTGGTCGCGCGCAAGCGTGCGGATGGCGTTCCGCTGGCGCGGTCGCAAGGCGCCAGCGTGATCCTGATGGACGACGGCTTCCAGAGTCCGGCCGTGGCCAAGGATGCGTCGCTGATCGTGATCGACGGCAACCGCGGCGTCGGCAACGGGCAGGTGTTTCCCGCCGGTCCGTTGCGCGCGCCGTTGCGGCCGCAACAGGCGCGCACCGACGCGCTGATCGTGGTCGGTAACGGCACCGCCGCCGAGGCGGTGGCGGCGGAGATTGCCGCGCAGGGCAAACCGGTGCTGCGCGCGCAGCTGCAGCCCGATGCGGCGCAGGTGGCGTCGTTGCGCGGCCGGCGCGTGCTGGCCTTTGCCGGCATCGGCGATCCCGCGCGATTCTTCGCGACGTTAGAGGCCAGCGGCATCGATGTGGCGCGGCGGCATGCCTTCGCCGACCATCATCCGTTCGCGCAAGGCGAGATCGAAGGCCTTGTCGCCGAAGCAACGCGCGACGCGCTGACGCTGGTGACGACCGAAAAGGATCTGGCGCGGCTGCGGCGGGCCGGTGGCGTGCCGGATTGGGCGCAGCCGGTCGTGCCGTTCGCGGTGACGCTTGCATTCGACGACGCGGCGCTATTGCGCAAGTTCGTGACGGCGCGCCTGTTCAAGGCGCGCGAACGAAAGTTCAGCGAAGGAAATTAGCGCCTGATGACCTAGCCCTGGCCCTTCACGGCGCCGGGAAAGTGCCGTTGCAGCACGGCGGTCGGAACCGAATAGGCCTCCTGCAGGTCGACGCTCCAGTACTTCAATTCGTCGAGCGGGATCCGCACGTCGGTAATGGCGCAGCGCACATAGGTGCCGGGCGAGACCACGCGGAAGTCACCATCCAGATATTGCACCTGCGCTTCGCCATTCCCCGAGGGACCGAATTTATTCAGCACCGTCAAACTCTCCGATGGGCCGGTCCGTGAGAGGCGCGGCCAAGTGTATTTTCCGAAAACAGTCTATCATAAATAGGTCGTACTGTCCGCTCCCGAAACCCACCTACTTGTGATGAATTTTGGCCCAATCTGCATGATAGCCTTGCATTCATGGCTCGCTGCACCTGTAGCGCCATCATGATCCGACCGAGACCGATGCGCCCTCTGTCAGCCACGCCATTCCTGACGCTTCTCGCCGTGAGCTTTGCCGCGGCCGCAGCACCTTTGCCGGCCCCGCATCAGGTCGATATTCCCGCTGTTAACCTGACCCTGCATGCGCAGCTCTACAAGCCGGAAGGCGACGGACCGTTCCCCACCGTGATCGGGCTGCATGGCTGCGGCGGGCTGGGCGGACATGCCGAGCCGGTGCTGCCGCGCTATCGCGACTGGGCCGAACAGCTCCTGAAGGCCGGCCAGGCGGTGCTGCTGCCGGACAGTTACGGCTCGCGCGAACTCGGGCCGCAATGCGGCGTCAAGGAGCGTCACGTGCTCGCTCGCCGGGAGCGGGTGGCCGATATCACCGCGGCGCGGCAATGGCTCTCGCAGCAGGCCTGGGTGGCGCATGACCGCGTCAGCCTGATGGGATGGGCGAACGGCGGCAGTGCATTGTTGTGGGCGGTGCGGCCGCAACTGTCGTCGCACAATGCCGCGCCGGATTTTCGTTCGGCGATTGCGTTCTATCCGGACTGCCGCGTCTCCTCCGGCCTCGGCTGGAGCGCGCGGGTGCCGACGCTGCTCCTGATCGGCGCGAAGGACGACATCAGTTCGCCATCCGCCTGCCGCGCGATGATCGACGGCGCGCGCGGCCGCAGCGCGCTGACGCGGATCGAAATCTATCCCGGCGCGTCCCACGATTTTGATCGTCCCGATCTGCCGCCGCACGCGGTCGGCAGCGGTGGCGCCGATGCGGCATCGCCGGAACGCGGCCATAGCGCCACCGACGCCGAAGCGCGATCGGACTCGCAGGCGCGCGTTGCCGCGTGGCTGGCGCGCTAAATCTAGAACAGGCTGCCCTGATCGATCGGCTTGACCACGCGCTTGGCCGCCATCGTCTTCGCCTCGCGCGGCGCGGGCTTGGGCGCGCTGTCGGGCGCGGACGTTGCCGGCGGCCTATCGGAATCCGCGGTGGCGCCGACGCGGCCATCGGCGAATTCAATCGTCAGATGCGCGTTGGGTCCGACCGAGGCCGCCGCGTGCAAGGCGTGGCCGTGGGCATCGCGCACCAGGGCAAAACCGCGGGCGAGGACGCCGCGATAGGACAGCGCCGACAATAATTGGCCGCTATGCGCGACGCGTGCGTCCAGCCGCTGCATCGCCGTGAGCAGCGCGCGGCGGGCGCGTTCGGCGAGGCGCTGGGCACGTTCGCGGTCGCGCGCGATGGCGTTGCGCTGGGCCTGCGCGTTGGCGAGCTTCGAGGCCTTGAGCCTGACCTCCAGCCCCGCAAAGCGATCGCGGCGATGGCGCAGCAGCGCGCGGGTGGAAAGCCTGATGCGCTCGCCGGAAACCGTGAGGCGCTGCGTCGCCTGCGCGACCTGTCCGCGCAACACCTTCAGCGTCAACCCGGCGCTGGCTTGCGAGAAGCGGCGATGATGCGCGTGCGTATTGGCTTTCAGCCCGCGCGGCAGGGCGCCGGTCGCGCTGTCGAGCCGTTGCCTGGGGATAGCCAGCAGTTCGGCAGCCCCGGGCAGCGCGCGTGCGGCGGCGCGCAATTCGTTACGGCGGCCTTCCTGGCTGCGCTGCCAGCAGATCATCGTGCGCCGCGCCAGCGCGGTCACCTCGACGAACAATTCGCTGCGCACGGGCACCGCCATTTCGGCGGCTGCGGTCGGTGTCGGCGCGCGCTTGTCGGCGGCAAAATCGATCAGCGTAATGTCCGTCTCGTGGCCCACCGCGGATATCAGCGGGATCATGCTGTCGGCGGCAGCGCGAACCACGATCTCCTCGTTGAACGACCACAGGTCCTCCAGCGAGCCGCCGCCGCGCGCGACGATCAACAGATCCGGCCGTGGGATTTTGCCGCCCTCGGGCAGCGCGTTGAAGCCGCGGATGGCGGCGGCGACCTGTTCGGCCGAGCCTTCGCCCTGCACCTTGACCGGCCACACCAGCACCCGACGTGGAAAGCGATCCTGCAGCCGGTGCAGGATGTCGCGAATGACGGCCCCGGTCGGCGAGGTGACGACACCGATCACCTCCGGCAGCCACGGCAGCAACTGCTTGCGCGCCTCGTCGAACAGGCCCTCGGCGCCGAGCTTGCGCTTGCGTTCCTCCATCAGCGCCATCAGCGCGCCGATCCCGGCGGGCTCGATCGCTTCGATCACGATCTGGTATTTCGACGAGCCCGGATAGGTCGTGAGCTTGCCGGTCGCGATGACCTCAAGGCCTTCCTGCGGCTTGAAACGCATCCGCGAATGCACGCCCTTCCAGATCACGGCCTCGATCTTGGCGCTCTCGTCCTTGAGCGCGAAATAGCAGTGGCCGGAGGAGTGCGGCCCGCGAAAGCCGGAGATTTCGCCGCGCACCCGGACGTGCCCGTAGGTGTCCTCCACCGTCCGCTTCAGCGCCGAGGACAGCTCCGAGACGGTCAATTCAGGCGTGTTGGTCAGTTTTTCCGCTGCAGGCATGTCAACCGATTCGGGCATGGAGAGACCCGCGTAAAATAGGGATTTTTGGCCGTCCCGGATAGGGACGTTATCGGCGATCTTAGCACTCCGTCCGGAATGAACCCCTTGCAGATCAAGGCAGATTCGTGCGACCGACTGCGCTTCGAAACCCCGCATCCGGTCCACCCCATGAACATCCTTTTGCTCGGTTCCGGCGGCCGCGAACACGCCTTGGCGTGGAAGATTGCCGCTTCCCCGCTATTGACCAAGCTGTGGTGCGCGCCCGGCAATGCCGGCATCTCCAGGGAGGCCGAATGCGTCGCGCTCGATGTCGCCGACCATGCCGCGGTGATCGAGTTCTGCAAAGCCAACGCGGTTGATCTGGTTGTGGTCGGCCCGGAGACGCCGCTGGCGGCCGGGATCGTCGATGATCTCAGTGCCGTCGGCATCAAGGCGTTCGGCCCGAGCAAGCAGGCCGCCCAGCTCGAAGGCTCCAAGGGATTTACCAAAGACCTCTGCAGCGAATTCGATATTCCGACCGGCGCCTATCGCCGCTTCACCAATGCCAATGACGCGCTCGCTTACGTGCGCGCGCAGGGCGCGCCGATCGTGGTCAAGGCCGACGGGCTCGCTGCCGGCAAGGGCGTCGTCGTTGCCATGACCCTGCGCGAAGCCGAAGACGCGATCGCGATGATGTTCGAGGGCGGCTTCGGCGCCGCCGGCGCGGAAGTCGTGATCGAGGAATTCCTCTCCGGCCGCGAGATCAGCTTCTTTGCGCTGTGCGATGGCGAGACCGCGATCCCGCTCGCGACCGCCCAGGACCACAAGCGCGTGTTCGATCACGATGAGGGTCCGAACACCGGCGGCATGGGCGCCTATTCGCCGACGCCGTTCGTGACGCCTGAGGTGCATGACCAGATCATGTCGCGGATCATTCTGCCGACGGTCGTTGGCATGAAGCAGCGCGGCATGCCGTTTCGCGGCATCCTCTATGCCGGCGTGATGCTGACGGCGCAGGGGCCGAAGCTGTTCGAATACAATGTCCGCTTCGGCGATCCCGAATGCCAGGTGCTGATGCTGCGGATGATGTCCGACATCGTGCCGGCATTTCTGGCGTCCTGCGACGGCCAGTTGAAGAACTTTGATCTCCGCTGGTTTCCCGATCCGGCGCTCACGGTGGTGATGGCGGCCAAGGGCTATCCTGGCGACTACGCGAAAGGCACGCGCATCGAGGGGCTCGATGACGCCGCGAAAATCGAAGGTGTCGAAATCTTCCACGCCGGCACGGTGGCAAAGGATGGCGCCATTCTCGCCAATGGCGGCCGCGTGCTCAACGTCTGCGCGATGGGCAAGACCGTGCTTGAGGCGCAACAGCGCGCCTATGCAGCGGTCGACCGCATCAAATGGCCGGATGGATTTTGCCGTCGCGACATTGCCTGGCAGGCGGTGGAGTTGGAGAGGGGCGGCTAGCTCTCCGTCATTCCGGACGACGCGCGTTGCGCGTCGATCCGGAATCTCGAGATAGTCTTGCGCTTATTCGGCTCGAGATTCCGGGTTCGGCGCGAAACGCCGCCCCGGAATGACGAACTGGACCTACAGCAAATCCCCACCCACCGCGCTCGCCGTGGTGCCGTGCTCGCGGAACGCCTTGATGACGTTCTTGCCGATCTTCCACCGGTGCACTTCGTCCGGACCGTCGACCAGCCGCTGCGCACGCACCTGAGTGTACCATTTGGCGAGCGGCGTATCCTGGGAAAAGCCGAGGGCGCCGTGGAGCTGGATCGCGGTGTCGATCACCTTGTGCACCATATGGGCATGGAAGATCTTGGCGATCGAGTTCTCCTGCCTTATGTCCATGCCCTTCTCCGCCTTGTAGGCGATGTGCAGCAGCATCAGCCGGCCGATATAGAGCTGTTCGGCACAATCGGCGAGCATGAACTGGACGCCCTGGCGATCAGCGAGCAGCACGCCGAAGGTCGAACGTTTGGTGATGTGGGCCACCGCCATGTCGAGTGCGCGCTGGGCCTTGGCGACGTTGTGCATGCCGTGGCGCAAGCGGCCGTAGGCGAGGCGGTGCTGGCCCATGTTGAAGCCGTTGCCTTCGCCGCCGAGCAGATTGTCGGCCGATACTTTCAGATCCTTGATCTCGATCTCGGAATGACCGCCGTGCAGCACGTCGTCATGCGGGCCTTCAATGGCCATGTTCGCGACATTGCGCTTGATCTTGTAGCCGGGGTTCGGCAGCTCGACGATGAAGGTGGAATATTGCTGGTGGCGCGGCGCGTTCGGATCGGTCTTGGCCATCACCAGCGCCATGTCGGCAACGCTGGCGGAGGACGAGAACCATTTTTCGCCGTTGAGAACGTAGTTTTCGTTGCCGTCCTTGACGGCGGTGGTCTGCATGCCGGTGGCGTCGGCGCCGGCGGCCTTCTCGGTCATCGAGAAGCAGATGCGCTTCTCGCCGTTGAGCAGCGGCTTGAGGAATTTTTCCTTCTGATAGTCGGTGCCGTGCTCGAGAATGGTCATCATCGAGGCGTCGTCGGGGCCCTGCGTGTTCATCGAGAGCGCGCCGAGCATGCTCTCGCCGAGCTCCATCTGCACCAGCGCGTTGGCGAGCGGGCCGAGGCCCATGCCGCCATATTGCTTCGGCACGAACGGGCACCACAGGCCCTGCGCACGGGCCTTGGCCCGCAGCGGGCCCAGCACCTCGGCGAGCGGCTTGGTGTCGAGCTCCTTTTCCGCGGGGATGCAGTGATCATGCACCCATGTGCGGACCTTCTCGCGGATCGCCTTGGCTTCCGCCGGGATTTCGAAATCGATCGACATTGCATTTCCTCGCTTTTGGTTCTTGTTGGCCGGGCTTGACGGATGGCATAACGCTGGGACGTGCCAGCGGCAACGCCAAACAATGTTTAAAGCAATAGCGGTCGCAGCCCTTCCGCCTGCGGCGCCGTCTTAGGCCGCCAGGGAGTGCCATCGATGCCCGATCTTGCCGATCTGTTTCCCGGATATGCCTCAGAATGGATCAATACCAGCGCGGGCCGCATCTTCGCCCGCGTCGGCGGCAAGGGGCCGCCGCTGTTGCTGCTGCACGGCTTTTCATCGACCCACGTGATGTGGCACACGGTCGCACCGAAGCTGGCCGACAGGTTCACCCTCATCATCGCCGACCTGCCGGGTTATGGCTGGTCGGATATGCCCGACAGCGACAAAGACCACACGCCCTACACCAAGCGCGCGATGGCGAAGACGATGGTGGAAGCGATGGAGCAACTCGGCCATGTGCATTTTGCGCTGGCCGGTCATGATCGCGGCGGGCGCGTCTCCTACCGGCTAGCGCTCGATCATCCCGGCCGGCTGTCGAAGCTCGCGGTGCTCGATATCCTGCCGACCTATGACTACTGGGAGAAGATGAACCGGCTCTATGCGCTGAACATCTATCACTGGACGTTTTTGGCGCAGCCGTATCCGCTGCCGGAAACGCTGATCAGCGGCAACGGAGAATTCTTCCTGCGGCAGAAGATGGCGAGCCAAACCAAGTCGAAGACGCTGGATGCGATCGATCCTCGCGCGCTGCAACATTACATTGCGCCGTTCCTCGACCCTTCGCGAATTCACGCGATGTGCGAGGACTACCGTGCCGGCGCCTATGCCGACTACGACATCGACAAGGCGGATTTCGACGCGGGAAAGAAGATCACGATCCCGATGCTGGCGCTGTGGGGCGACGTCGGCATCGCCCGCGCCGCGGCGACGCCGCTCGATACCTGGAGGAAATGGGCGACCAACGTATCCGGCGCGCCGGTCGAGAGCGGGCATTTTCTGACGGAAGAAAATCCGGACGTGACGGCGAAATTGTTGCGGGAGTTTTTTCTGGCGGCGTAAGTTAAGCTGACGGAGTTCGCCCCACCTTCGTCATGGCCGGGCTTGTCCCGGCCATCCACGTCTTTCTGCCTTCGTGTGGCCAAGACGTGGATGCCCGGCATAAGGCCGGGCATGACGGGTTGCACCCGTCACCTTCTCACCTTGAAGAAATCCCGCAGCAGCGTCGCGGCTTCGGTCTCGCCGACTGCCGAATAGACCTCCGGGACATGATGACAGGTCGGCTGCGCGAAGAACCGCACGCCGGAATCGACAGCACCCCCTTTGGGGTCGGCGGCGCCGTAATAGAGCCGGCGGATCCGCGCGAACGAAATTGCGCCGGCACACATGGTGCAGGGCTCCAGCGTGACGTAGAGGTCGCAATCGACCAGCCGTTCGGTGCCGATGGCGTCGGCGGCCTGTCGGATCGCCAGGATTTCGGCGTGCGCGGTCGGGTCGCGGTCGGTCAGGGTCCGGTTACCGGCGGTGGCGATGACCTCGTAACCCCTGACGATCACGCATCCGATCGGAACTTCGCCGGCTTTTCCGGCGTTTTCGGCCGTTTTAAGGGCCAAATCCATGAAAGAAGGGGCAGTCATGCCTCGTATCATCGAAAGAAACCTGCTACTAGGAACGCCTTCAGCAAACGTGGATGCCGGTTTTGCGTGAGAATGCGCCTTGATCAAAGTGCGCGCGCGTTATCGCTATGACAGCCCATCCGCCTGATAGCCATTTCATACGTACCCGAGAGACCCTTCATGCCCCGCGATAACGACAAAAACAACGATTCCCGCGGCCGGCGTGACCGCCCTGGCGACGGCAAGGGCCGCGCTGGCGGAGGCAAAGGCCGTTCCGGGGCAGCGCGGGGACCGGAGAAGAAATTCGCCAAGCGCGGTTTTGCCGGCAAGAGCGAGGGTGACAGCGAGCGGCGTCCCTATGCCGGGAAGTCGGAGGGCGCCAAATCGTTCGGCAAGAAGCCCTATGCGGGCGGAGGCAAACCCTACGCCGGCAAACGCGATGGCGACGATCGCCCGCCGCGCCGGGACTTTGGCGATTCGCCGCGGCCTCGCTTTAACCGGGAGGATCGCCCCGCTGGCGACCGTCCTGATAGGGGTCCGCGCAAGGATTTTCGCCCGCGCGAGGATCGCGATGGCGAGAAACGTTCGTTCAAGCCGCGTAGCGACCGCCCGAATTTCAGCCGCGACGACCGTGGCGGCGAAAAGCGTCCGTTCAAGCCGCGTGGTGACCGTCCGAATTTCAGTCGCGACGATCGGCCTCCGCGCAGCGACCGCGAGAGCGGCCCTAGGGACCGTGACGATACGCGACCCGCGGGGCGTTTTCAGGACAAGAAGTTTGGCGACAAGAAACCCTATACCCCGCGGGAAGGTGGCGGCGAGAAACGCCCCTACACCCCGCGCGGCGAAGGTTTCCGCAAGGACGGCGACCGCCCCCGTGGCGATCGCCCGTTCGGCGCGCGGCCGTCGCGCGATGGCGATCGGCCTCGCGGAGATCGGCCCGAGCGAAAATTTGGCGGCGACAAGAAATTCTCGTCACGCGGCGCGCCGGATCGCAAGGGCGACCGGGCGGATCGCGGCCCGCGCAAGGACTTTGGCAGCCGTCCGGATCGCGGGGGCGACCGGGCCGATAGAGGTCCGCGCAAGGATTTTGGTTCCGACCGCGGCGATTCAAAACCTTGGCAGAAGCGCGAGGATCGTGGCGGCGACGAGCGTCCGCGTTTTTCGCGTTCGCGTGAAGATCGTCCTTCCGGCGATCGTCCGTTCCGGGAACGTCCGAAGTTCGATCGGCCCCGTGAAGACCGCGGCGACCGTCCGAAATTCGACCGTCCGCGTCAGCGTCCCGAGGGCCGCACCGACTGGCAGGAACATCCGCGCAGCGAATCCGGCGAAGATCGTCCGCGCCGCGAGAACGAGGACGATAGCCGGATTTTCGCCAAGCGTCCGGCGTTCGGCGGCCGCGGCGCCTACCGCGAACGCGCGCCCGACTTCGACAAGCGGGCGCCGCGCCCCGAGCCGAAGAAAAAGTCCAGCGAGCGCATCGCCAAGGTGATGGCGCGCGCAGGGCTCGCCTCGCGTCGCGATGCCGAGGAGTGGATCACGCAGGGCCGCGTCACCGTCAACGGCCGCGTCATCAACTCGCCGGCGCTCGACGTCACCGGCAACGATGTCATCGCCATTGACGGCAAGCCGTTGCCGCCGCGCGAACGAACGCGGCTGTTCATGTTCCACAAGCCGCGCGGCCTGATGACCACGCATGCCGATCCCGAGGGACGGCCGACCGTGTTCGACAATCTGCCGGAAGGACTGCCGCGGCTGATCTCGATCGGCCGGCTCGATTTCAACACCGAAGGCCTGCTGCTGCTGACCAATGATGGCGGGCTGGCGCGTGCGCTCGAATTGCCCGACACTGGCTGGCTGCGGCGCTATCGTGTTCGCGCCCATGGCGAGGTCACGCAGGGCCAGCTCGACGAACTGAAGAAGGGTGTCGAGGTCGACGGCGTCAAATATGGCTCGATCGACGCGACGCTGGAGCGCGACCAGGGCGCCAATGTGTGGCTGGTGTTTGCGATCCGCGAAGGCAAGAACCGCGAAGTCCGCAACGTGATGGCGCATCTCGGCCTCGAGGTGAACCGGCTGATCCGGGTCTCCTACGGGCCGTTCCAGCTCGGTGAACTCGCCGAAGGCCAGGTCGAAGAGGTCAAGACCCGCGTGCTGCGCGAGCAGTTGGGCGAGAAGATCGCAGCCCTCGCCGGCGCCGATTTCAACCGGCCGATGCCGGGCCAGGAGTCGTCGTCTGAAGCTCCGCATGGCACCAAGCCGTCCAAGCCGGCCAGCAAGAGAGAGGTGATCGCTGACCGCAAGGGCCGCCGCGTGCTGGTGCAGCGCACCGGCAGCGAGGAAGCCCGCGCCCGCAACGAGGAAGAGGCCAGCGGTTACGGCCCGCCGCGCCGCCCGCAACGCGGCTATCACGGCAAGCGCGACCTGAAGCCAAGGGACGAGTAACTGACCTATGCGTGTCGTCGGCGGACGGTTGAAGGGCCGTAACCTGGCTTCGCCTTCATCGCGCGATATCCGCCCGACGGCGGATCGGCTACGCGAGTCGGTGTTCAATATTCTCGTTCATGCCTACGACGATCCGATCGAGGGCGCGCGCGTGCTCGACCTGTTTGCCGGCACCGGCGCGCTCGGCATCGAGGCGGTGTCGCGCGGTGCGCTGTTCACGCTGTTCGTCGACAACGGGGCGGAGGCACGCGCGCTGTTGCGCAACAATGTCGAGGCGCTCGGCTTGGGCGGCGTGACAAAAGTCTATCGCCGCGACGCCACCGATCTCGGCCCGGCGCATCCGGTCGAACCGTTCGCGCTGGTGTTTCTCGACCCGCCTTACGGCCGGGGACTGGCGGAAAAGGCGCTGGTCTCGCTGCGCGACGGCGGCTGGCTGATCCCGGGCGCGCTGCTGGTGGTCGAGGAGGCGAAAGCTGCGGCGTTTACGGCGCCTGACGGCTTCGAGGAGCTGGAGCGGCGAGCCTACGACGACACCGAGTTTGTGTTTTTGCGGACGAAGTAAGAATTCACCTTCGCCCGAACAGCTTCTCGATATCGCTCAGCTTGAGTTCGACATAAGTCGGGCGGCCGTGGTTGCACTGGCCGGAATTCGGCGTGTCTTCCATCTCGCGTAAGAGCGCGTTCATCTCTTCCGGCTTGAGGCGGCGGCCGGCACGGACCGAGCCGTGACAGGCCATGGTGGCGGCGACATGCATCAGCCGCCGTTCCAGCGGCAACGCTTCGTCCCATTCGGCCATGTGTTCGGCGAGATCGCGTAAGAGTCCCGCCGCATTGGCCTTGCCAAGCAGCGACGGCGTCTCGCGCACCGCGACCGCGCCGGGGCCGAAAGTATCGATCGCGAGCCCGAACGTCGCCAGTTCCTCGGCGCGATCGAGCAGTCTTTCGACCGTGGCCTCGTCGAATTCGACGATCTCCGGGATCAGCAGGATCTGCCGCTGCACGCCGTTCTTCGCCAATGAGGCCTTCAGCCTTTCGTAGACGATGCGTTCATGCGCAGCATGCTGGTCCACGACAATCAGGCCGTCGCGAGTCTGCGACACGATATAGGTCTCGTGGATCTGGGTCCGCGCCGCACCGAGCGGGCGGTCGAGCAGGTCGGCGGAAGGTTGCGCCTCGAAGCGGACGTCGGCGGTGGGCGTGCCGACATCGAAGGCGGCCTGTCCCGGCTCGGCGAAAGCTGGTGCGGCTGCGCCGTCGAACGACGGCATCGGTCCCGCCGGATAGGCCGGCGAGGCGCGCCAGTCCCAGTTGCCCGGCCGTGATGCAAAGGACGGCGCAAACGACGGACGAAACGCCGACAGCGCCGAGCCGTCGGTATTGGCGGCGGTACGCTTGCCTTCGCGGGCGAGGCCGTCCTTCAGCGCATGCACGATCAGCGCGCGGACGAGGCCGGCGTTGCGGAATCTCACCTCGGTCTTGGCCGGATGGACATTGGCATCGACCTCCTGCGGGTCGGTCGTGACGAACAGCGCCACAACAGGATGCCTGTCGCGCGGCAGATAATCGGAATAGGCCGCGCGCACGGCGCCGAGAATGAGCTTGTCGCGCACCGGGCGGCCGTTGACGAACAGATATTGGCCGAGCGCGTTGGCGCGGGTCAACGACGGTGCGGCGGCAAAGCCTTCGACCACCACGCCTTCGCGCTCAGAACGCACTTCAATGGCGCTGGAGCGGAAATCGCTTCCGAGAATATCGCCGAGCCGGGTCAAGCGCCCGGCCGCGCCCGGCAGCGCCGCGGCCCAGGTCACCGGCGCGCGTTCCTCACCCGCCAAAGTGAAGGCAATATCGGGCCGCGCCATCGCCAGCCGCCGCACGACTTCACGGATCGCCTCGGCCTCGGTGCGGTCGGTCTTGAGGAATTTCAGCCGTGCCGGCGTCGCGTAAAAGAGATCGCTGACCTCGACGCGGGTGCCTTGGCTGAGCGCGGCCGGCATGATCGCCGATTTCTCGCCGCCTTCGACCGAAAGCGACCAGGCATGCGGCTCGCCGGCATGGCGCGTGGTGATGCCGAGTTTGGCGACCGCGCCGATCGAGGGCAGCGCCTCGCCGCGAAACCCCAGCGTGCGGATGTGCAGCAGGTCCTCGTCGTCGAGCTTGGAAGTGGCGTGGCGGTCGACGGCGAGCGCGAGGTCGCCATGAGTCATGCCGCTGCCGTCGTCGGTGATGCCGATCCGCCGCCGGCCGCCGCCATCGGTGAAAATGTCGACCCGGCTGGCGCCGGCGTCGATGGCGTTCTCGACCAGTTCCTTGACCACGCTCGCGGGGCGTTCGACCACCTCGCCGGCGGCGATGCGGTTGACGACCTGTTCGGGGAGCTGGCGGACGGGCATGGGTTCGGCGACTCGGACAATGGAGCCGCCAATTTATAGCGTTTTCGAGCGAAGTGGGTACCGGTTCGCGTGAAGAAAACGCGTCAAAACAAAATGCTAGCGCCCGGTTCTGATTCTATCAGAACCGGGCGCTAGGGGCTTTTGTCGCCAGAAGGGAGGGGGGCGATCGAATCCGGACGGCTCTCCCCGCTGTTATGGCCGGGATCAATATTATGGCCGGGATCAATCGTCGTAGCGTTTCGTGCCGCGCCCGGCCTTGACGTCGCTGCGGCGCTTCTTGCCTTCCAGCCGGCGCTGCTTCGATCCGAAGGTCGGCTTGGTGGCCCGCCGCGGGATCGGCCGCACCATGGCTTCGCGCAGCAGTTCGAGCAGGCGGTCGATGGCGTCGGCCCGGTTGCGCTCCTGGGTGCGGAAGCGCTGGGCGTGGATCACGATGACGCCGTCCTTGGTCATGCGCTGGCCGGCCAGACGATTGAGCCGCAGCGAGGCGTCCTCCGGCAGCGTGATCTTGCGCGTGTCGAAGCGCAACTGGGCCGCCGTGGAGAGCTTGTTGACGTTCTGCCCGCCCGGACCGGAGGCGCGGACGAAATCGATCACGATGTCGTTCTCGTCGATTGTGAGGTCGCGGGAAACCCGCAGCATGGCATTCACCGGGCAAATGAGAATCGGCGAGCGCACAATAGCGGTTTTGTGCCGGAGTTTCTTTGCCGTGCTTTTTCCATTCCCTCTCCCGCTTGCGGGGGAGGGTTAGGGAGGGGGAGCGGCAACGGCAGTGCGTGTGGCGGCCCCCTCTCCAACTCTCCCCCGGAAGCAATCGCGGGAGAGGGCGCAGCGTACGGTATGGCTGATCAATTCGCCTTCGGCGGCGCCGCGACCGGCTGGGCGGCGGCCTGCGGGGCGCGGCCGACGATCACGGTCAGGAGGCCCTGACCCCACAGGAACTTGGCGGCCTTCTTGGCGTCGTCAAGCGTCACGGCGTCGACGATGGCATTGCGTTTCTCGATGTAGTCGATCGGCAGCTTGTCGAGCTGGTATTGCAACAGCCCCTGCGCCAGCTTCGAGGAGGTGTCGAGCGCCAGCATCTGCGAGCCCTTGAGGTAGGACTTGGCCTCGTCCAGCTCTTTCTGGGTCGGGCCTTCCTCGGCCATGCGGCGGATTTCCTTGTCGATCGCATCGACCGTTTCGCCGGCGCGATCGGCCCGGGTGCCGGTATTGCCGACGAACACTGCGGAATGATCCATCCAGAGCAGCGACTCGTAGACCGAATAGGCCAGGCCGCGCTTTTCGCGAACTTCCTTGTAGAGCCGCGACGACAGGCCGCCGCCGCCGAGAATGTGGTTGACGACGTAAGCGGCCATGAAATTCGGATCGTGGCGGCGGATGCCGGGGCCGCCGAACGTCACCACCGTCTGCGGCACGTCGAGCGGGATGAACGCGCGCTGCGGCGGCTTCGCGGCCTGCACGTCGGCGATGGGAGTGAGGTTGGCCTTGGCGGGCAAGTCGCCAAACGTCTTGTCGAGCAGCTTGCCGAGCGTGTCGGCGTCGACGTCGCCGACCACGGCGATCCGTAGCGTATCTTTTGCGATCACGCGGCCGACATAGTCCTTCAAGTCGGCGACATCGATCTTCGGCACGCTGTCGAGTGTGCCGCTGGCCTGCCGGCCATAGGGATGGTCGCCGAAGGCGACTTCGAGGAACTTGCGGCTCGCCAGTGCGGAGGGGTTGGTGGTGTCGCGCCGCAGCCCGGAGATCACCTGCGCGCGAATCCGCTCGACATCGGTGCTGTCGAAATGCGGCGAGGTCAGCGACATCCGCAACAGGTCGTAGGCCTCGTCCTTGTTGTCCTTGAGCATGCGCAACGAGCCGCGGAAATAATCCCGCGTCGACGTGAAGCTCAGTTCGATGGCGCGGCGGTCGAGGCGCTCGTGGAAGGCCGCGGAATCGAGATCGCCGGAACCTTCATCGAGCAGGCTGGCAACCATGTTGCCGACGCCGGACTTGCCGGCCGGATCCTGGGTGGCGCCGCCGCCGAAGGCATATTCCATCGCGATCAAAGGCACGGTGGCGTCCTGCACGAACCAGGCTTCGATGCCGCCGGGCGAGACCAGCCGCTGGATTTTCGCGGCGGCCTGCGACGGACTCGCCGTGAGCGCGGTCAGCGCAACGCAGGTGGCAAGGATGGAGGCGAAGCGCTGCGCGCCAATCTGAAAACGGATCACGAGCGTTTCTCCTCGCGCTTCGGCGCGGTGGTATCCTTGATCAGGTAGCCGGTCACCGAACGCTTCTTGTCGAGCCATTTCTGCGCGGCGTCGCGGACCTGCTCGGCGGTAACGGCGCGAATCCGGTCGGGCCAGCTTCTGATATCGTCGATCGAAAGCCCGGTGGTGAGCGCGCCGCCATACCAGCGCGCCAGCGTAGCCTGGTTGTCCTGGGCGTAGATCGCTTCCGCGATCAGTTGCGTCTTGACCCGTTCGAGATCTTCGGCGCGGGCCGGGTTCTGGATCACATCCGCGATCACGCGGTCGATCACCTGTTCGATCTGCGCGAACTCGACGCCGGATTTCGGCGAGACCGAGATCGAGAACTGCGACGGATCGAGCGAGGTACCCTGATAGCCGGCGCCGGCGCTGATCGCGAGCGGATTGTCGATCACCAGCGCGCGATAGAGGTAGGAGTTGGAGCCGCCGCCCATCAATTGCGCCAGCACGTCGAGCGCCGGGCCTTCGCCGGCGGCGGCGGTCGCGGACGAGGGCACGAGGTAATAGCGCCGCAGGCCGGTCTGTTCGACGCGCGGATCGGACAGCGTCACGGTACGCGGCGCTGCGGGCACCGGCTCCTGCGGGCGGACGCGCTGCGCCGGGATCGCCGGCTGCGCGGGGATGGCGCCATAGGCATGTTCCACCATCGGGCGGATGTCCTTGGCGTCGACGTCGCCCGCGATCACCAGGATCGCATTGTTCGGCGCGTAGAAGCGC
Source organism: Bradyrhizobium sp. KBS0727 (assembly GCF_005937885.2). Taxonomy (NCBI): domain Bacteria; kingdom Pseudomonadati; phylum Pseudomonadota; class Alphaproteobacteria; order Hyphomicrobiales; family Nitrobacteraceae; genus Bradyrhizobium; species Bradyrhizobium sp. KBS0727. Next base: position 1,261,932 of record NZ_CP042176.1, read on the forward strand.
TTGTAGAACGCCAGCGCGTCCTCGCGGTCGAGCTTCTCGATTTCCTGATGCCAGCCGATCACCGGGCGGCCGTAGGGATGGTTGAGATACAGTGCCGCCATGATCTGCTCGGTCAGCCGCGCATCCGGATTGTTGGCGACCCGCATGTTGAACTCCTCGAGCACGACGTCGCGCTCGGGCAGCACGTTTTCGTCCTTGAGAATGAGGCCGGTCATGCGGTCGGCCTCGAATTCCATCATGCTCGCGAGTTGCTCGCGCGGCACGCGCTGGAAATAGCCGGTGTAGTCGACCGAGGTGAAGGCGTTCTCGTTGCCGCCGATCCGCAGCACGGTTTGGGAAAACTCACCGACAGGATGCTTGCTGGTGCCCTTGAACATCAGGTGTTCGAGGAAATGCGCCAGTCCCGATTTGCCCGGCGTCTCGTCGGCGGAGCCGACCTTGTACCAGATCATCTGCGTCACCACCGGGGTGCGATGATCGGGTATCACGACCACCTGCAGGCCATTGCCGAGGGTAAAGCTGGCGGGCCGTTCCGACGTCACCGTGGTCTGGGCGAGGGCGGGGCTGTCGGAAAAGGCGAATGTGGAGACAAAGGCTGCGGCAACGAGCGAAACGGCAAAGCGGTGCGATGTCATCATGACCTGTCTGGCGCGTGTCCCGCAAAAGCGGTTACCGGTTTTGCGATGGCAGTTCGCGCAATTGTTGAAGGCGGAACCGAACCAATCGTTCGGGATGAAGCTGCGGCATCGTATACCGCGCCAGCGCCGGTAATCGTCACGAAGGCGAGAGATCAGCTTAACTATTCGCCATACTTGCCGGCGGCCGGGTTGTATTCCTTGTTGAGCGATTCTTTCGGTCCAGTGCCGTAGGCATAACCCGGCGACGGCGTCTGGTAACCGGGCGGCGGCATGGTCAGGGTTTCCCGCGTCGGCTCGCCCTTGAAGGGCGCCGTCTCGGTCTTGTTGCCGCCGAACAGGCCGCTGAAGCCACCGTTATAGCCGAGCTGCGACGGGCTCAGGATCGGGTTGTTGAAGGAGTTGCCCGGCTGCACCGGATCGCTGCCGCGCGCCGGCGCCGCGGTCTTGCCGACGGCGAGTTCGGCCGGCGTCAGGATGCGGGCGGCTTCGCGCGGATCCTTGTTGTCCTTCTTGCGGGCTGCGATGGCGGCCTTGCGGCGCTGCTCGTCGGGATCCTTGGGCCAGTTCGGTGCCTTCACTCCGGCCGAGGTGCCGCCGGCCGGCGGCGGCAGGTCGATCTTGGGAGGAACCACCAGCGGCGACCGCTCGCGGTAATCGATGCCCTTGTTTTCCATGTTGGTGCCGCCGATGCCGGCCATGATGCCTTCGATGACCTTTTCCTCGAAAGTCTTCTCGTCATCGTCGTCATCACCGGCGCGCACGGGGCCGGCGGCCATCACGAGGCCGATGCCGAGGGTAATGGCGGCGAGCCGCAGCGCCCACGTCAGCGAGCGGTTCTGCAACATCCGGAAGCTGGCTTCGGCTTGGCGCATCGCGCTGTTCCCATTCAAGTTTCCGCAAACGGCGGGGCCGGCTTTAGGGCGTAATCCCGCGCTTGCAGGCAACATACCGCGGGGGTCCGTATCGGCCGGGATCAGGGCGCTTTTGCGGCGGGTACCCCCAGGAAGGAGTCATACAATAGGGCCGCTACCCCGGCAACAATGGCCACATCCGCAAGGTTAAACACGTACCAATTGAAGGTATTTCCGCCGATCTGGAGGTGGAATAGAGCGAAATCGACCACCGCGCCGTGGAGGAAGCGGTCGATGCCGTTGCCGACCGCGCCGCCGATAATCAGGCCGAGCGCCAGGGTCGCCAAAAGCGTCCGCGACCGCGCCATCCAGACCCCGAGCACGATCACGGCGATGGCCTTCACCGCCATCAGCCCGATCTGGGCGATCTGGCTGTCGGTCTGGAACCAGCCGAAGCTGATCCCGACATTCCAGGCCAGCACCAGGTCGAAAAACGGCGTGACCCGAACCGCGCCGCGGTGAGCGATGTCGAACACGTAGAGCAGCCAGAGCTTCGAGGCCTGATCGATCGCCAGCGTGGCGATCGCGGTCATGGCTCCGGCGCTGAGGTGAGGCGTCACACCGTCACTCCCAGCGCCTTCCACTCCCGCAACGCCTGCGCGTCGCGCGGCGAGACGTCGGGATATTCGGGATCCTCGCCCACATCAGGCAGGATCTTCCACGACCGCGCGCATTTGGTGCCGACAGCCTTTTCGACCACGACCGCGACCCCCTGCACGTCGCCGAGCGTAAAGGCGCTAGCCGGTGCTGTCTCATTGGTCACCATCGCATTCGAGGTGATGCAGACTTCGGCGAGATCGACGTCGAACAACGTATTGAAGATGTTCTTGTCGGAGACGTAGACCAGCGGCGAGGCCTCCAGCGAGGAGCCGATGTTCTTGGCGGCGCGTTCGAGTTCGAGCGCGCCGGTGACGACGCGGCGGACATCGCGGATGGTTTCCCATTTGGCCGCCAGCGCATCGTCCCGGAATTTCTCCAACCCTTCCGGAAACAGCGTCAGGTGCACCGACGGCTCAGCGTCCGGCCGGTACATCCGCCAGGCCTCGTCGCAGGTGAAGCTCAATACCGGGGCCAGCCAGCGCAGGATCGCGTCGCAGATGATGTCGATCGTGGTCAGTGCGGCCTTGCGCGTCAGCGACGACGGCGCGTCGCAATAAAGCGCGTCCTTGCGGATGTCGAAATAGAACGCCGACAATTCGGTGTTCATGAACGCCGACAGGCTGGCGACCACCGTCTTGTAGTCGAACTCGGCATAGGCCTGGCGCACGATCGCGGCGCGGCCGGCGAGCTCGTGCAGCATCAGGCGTTCCAGCTCGGGCATGTCGGCATAGGCGACCGCGTCGCCGGGCGTGAAGTGATGCAACGTGCCGAGCATCCAGCGGATCGAGTTGCGCAATTTGCGATAGGTCTCGATGGTGTTCTTGAGGATTTCCGGCCCGATGCGCTGGTCGTCGGCATAGTCGGTGGCGCAGACCCAGAGCCGGAGGATATCGGCGCCGGAATCCTTCATCACCTTTTGCGGCTCGACGGTGTTGCCGACCGACTTCGACATCTTGCGGCCGTTCTCGTCGAGCGTGAAGCCGTGGGTCAGCACGATGTCGAACGGCGCGCGGCCGCGGGTGCCGCAGCTTTCCAGCAGCGACGACTGGAACCAGCCACGATGCTGGTCGCTGCCTTCCAGATACATCACGGTGTCGCGGCCGCCATCGACCTTGCGCTTGATGCCGGCGAGCCCCGGGAAGTGCACCGGGTCTTCCAGCACGAAGGCATGCGTCGAGCCGGAATCGAACCAGACGTCGCAGATGTCGTCGACCTTCTTCCAGGCCTCGTTGGCGAGCGGCCCAAGGAAGCGTTCGCGCGCGCCTTCCATGTACCAGGCGTCGGCGCCTTCCTGTTCGAAGGCATCGGTGATGCGCTTGTTGACGGCTTCGTCCTGCAGGATTTCGGCCGAGCCGTCACCCTTCTCGCGCACGAACACCGCGATCGGCACGCCCCACGCGCGCTGGCGCGAGATCACCCAGTCGGGCTTGCTGTTGATCATGCCGTTGATGCGGTTTTCGCCGGACTGCGGCACCCATTGCGTCACCGAAATCGCATGCAGCGCGCGGGCGCGCAGCGTGTCGCCGGGCCTGGCCTTGTCGTGGTCCACAATGGGTTTGTCCATCGCGATGAACCATTGCGGCGTGTTGCGGAAGATCACCGGCTTCTTGGAGCGCCAGGAATGCGGGTATTGGTGCTTGAGCCGGCCGCGCGCCAGAAGCTTGCCGGCCTCGACCAATGCCTTGATCACCGCCTCGTTGGCGTCGCCCTTTTCGCCCTTGTCGTTGATCACGCGCTTGCCGGTGAAGCCCGGCGCATGGTCGGTGAAGGCGCCGTTCTCGTCGACGGTATAGGGGATCGTGGTGTTGATGCCGCGCGCTTCCAGCTCGCGCGCGTTCGCCATCCAGACGTCGAAGTCCTCGCGGCCGTGGCCGGGCGCGGTGTGCACGAAGCCGGTGCCGGTGTCGTCGGTGACGTGGTCGCCGGGCAACAATGGCACGGTGAATTCATATCCGCCGCCAACGCCCTTCAGCGGATGCGCGCACTCGACGGCGTCCAGCGTGTCGGCCGGCAGATCGCGGACCTTCTTGTACGCCGTGACGCGGGCCTGCTTGAACACGCTGTCGGCGAGCGCATCGGCGAGGATCAGGAGGTCGCCGTTCCTGGCCCAGTTGTCGGCGGGCGCGTCGGTGACCTCATAGAGGCCATAGGCGATCTTCGGCGAGAACGAGATGGCGCGGTTGCCGGGCAACGTCCATGGCGTCGTGGTCCAGATCACGACCGATGCATTGGCGAGCGCGCCATGCGCCGGCGAGGTGACCGGAAACTTCACCCACACCGTATCCGAGGTGTAATCCTCGTATTCGACCTCGGCCTCGGCCAGCGCGGTCTTTTCGACCACGCTCCACATCACCGGCTTGGAGCCGCGATAGAGCGTGCCGTTGGCGGCGAACTTCATCAGCTCGCGCGCGATCTGCGCTTCGGCGGGATAGCTCATGGTGGCGTAGGGATGATCCCAGTCGCCGATGATGCCGAGCCGCTTGAATTCCTCGCGCTGCACGTTGAGCCAGTGTGTCGCATAGGCGCGGCATTCCCTGCGGAACGCCACCATCGCGGTGGAGTCGCGGAAGTCGGGCTTCTGCTTGCCCTTGGAGCGGTAGTTCTCCTCCTCGATCTTCCATTCGATCGGCAGGCCGTGACAATCCCAGCCCGGCACGTAGTTGGAATCGAAGCCGAGCATCTGCTGGCTCTTGGTCACCACGTCCTTGAGGATCTTGTTGAGGGAGTGGCCGATATGGATGTTGCCGTTGGCGTAGGGCGGGCCGTCATGCAGCACGAATTTGGCGCGGCCGCGTGCCCCCTCGCGCAGCTTGCCGTAGAGGTCGATCTCGTTCCAGTATTTGAGGATTTCCGGCTCAAGCTTGGGCAGGCCGCCGCGCATCGGGAAATCCGTCTGCGGCAGGAACAGGGTTTTGGAATAGTCTGACGCGTCGGACTTTTGCGGTTTTTCGGACATGAATGCTCTGATTTGGCTCGTAAACGGCGCGAAAACGCGGGTGAAGCAGGGACATCCCGGTCTTGCGCCGAGCCGAAGCTCAGGCGGAAGCCGGGCCGCTAATGCGTATGGTGCGCCGCGCGAACATGGGGCCACTCCATAGCAGCCGGCCGGGGAAATCGCAAAGCCCGCCCGGGGGCCTTAGCCGACCACCCCGAGCCGCGGAAACGCATCGGGGGCGGCGGCCAGGACCGCGCGGGCGCGGGCGCTGTCGTCATCCATTTGCCGGATCAGGCCGTCGACGCTGTCGAACTTCAGCTCGTCGCGGATGAAGCCGATAAAGGCGACGTCAAGCACGCTGCCATAGAGGTCGCCCTTGAAGTCGAACAGGAACACTTCGAGCAGCGGCGCGCCGTTATCGAAGGTCGGGCGGCGGCCGTAGCTCGCCACGGCGTCGAAGCGTTCGGCGCCACGGCCGACCCGGACCGCATAGATGCCGTGCTTGAGCCCGCAGGTCTTGTCGAGGCGGATATTGGCGGTGGGATAGCCGAGGTCGCGGCCGCGTTTCTCGCCGTGGATCACCTCGCCGGTCACGAACCACGGTCCGCCCAGCATCTCGGTGGCGGCGTCGATCTGCCCTTCCGCCAGCGCCATCCGGATCGCGCTGGAGGAAACCGGCCGCTCCGCGATATCAACATGGGCCTGGACATCGACCTCGATCCCGAGCCGCGGCGCCTCGCTGACCAACAGGCTCGGTGAGCCGACGCGACCTTTGCCGAAATGGAAGTCGTAGCCGACCGCAATTCCGCTGATGCCAAGCCGCCGGATCAGGTCATGGTGAATGAAATCTTGCGCGCTAGTTCCGGCGCGGTCCTTGTCGAACGTCATCACCACGGCACCGTCGAGCCCGGTCCCGGCCAGAAGCCGCAGCTTGCTGGCCTCGTCGGAGAGGCGGAATTGTGGGCTGTTCGGGCTGAAGAAACTGCGCGGATGCGGCTCGAAGGTGACGGCAAAAACCGGCTTTCCGTGGGCGCGGCCCATCTGCAGGGCCGCGGCGATGACCGCGCGGTGGCCCAGATGGACGCCATCGAAATTGCCCATGGCGACGACAGCCCCTCTCGGGATCGCCGCATCAGGGGTGGTGTCTCGGATAACGGTAAAACCAGGTGTCATTGCAAGGGTTCTTGGCAAGGGTTCTCGGCAGGTATTCGTGACAGGTATTTTTGGCAGGGATTCTTGGTCTTTCGTGAACGCGCTGGACCGTGACGCGGCGGTCGCTTCGAAGTCAAGCGGGAGGGCTGTATCAAAACGATAGCAATCCGGCAGTTCCGGGTTAACGGGCTGTTTAACGCCTGATGCTACTGGTTTGGGGAGGACTGCGGGTCGCGCAGGCCTGTCGATGGTCAATGGCGTGAGCGTTGAGTGGGGGAAAAGATGGCGGTTGATTTGTCGATGTCGGTTCTGGTTGTTGACGACTACAACACCATGATCCGCATCATCCGAAATCTTTTGAAGCAGCTCGGCTTTGAGAATATCGACGATGCCAGCGACGGTTCGGCAGCGCTGGACAAGATGCGCGGCAAGAAATACGGGCTCGTGATTTCCGACTGGAACATGGAGCCGATGACCGGTTACGACCTGCTCAAGGAAGTCCGTGCCGATCCCAATCTGGCCACGACGCCCTTCATCATGATCACGGCCGAATCCAAGACCGAGAACGTGATCGCGGCCAAGAAGGCCGGCGTCAACAATTACATCGTCAAGCCGTTCAACGCCGCGACGCTGAAGACCAAGATCGAAGCGGTGTTCCCGGATATGGCGTCGGCGTAAGCCATCTGACCGATTTCAGGCTATCGATGCCCGGCCAAAAGCGCGAAGCGCGTTTTCCCGCCAGACGTGCCGGGCATTTTCGTTACCAGCGCAATTCCGGCAACAGCTCACCTCGCCCGTTTTATCCCTACAGCTCGTACCGATAAACTCCATGGGAGCGAAGATAGGCGTCGAATCCGGGTGCCGACAGGAATTCGATAAGCCGCAAAGCCGTTTCAGGGTGGCTGTGTCGATGGACGAACATCGACATGTCGATGTTCAGTCCCAAACCCGACGGGAAGGTCGCGATCGGCGCGATACCGGGAGCGGCGATGATCCTCGATAGCGGTGCAATGGCGTACTGCACGTACCCTTTCGCGGCAGCGATAGGCGGTTCGCCGGCTCCCATTGGACGCAAGCGATCGTGGATCTGATCCTGCAGGCCCATCATTTCCACGGCTCTCAAGAACGTTTTTCCGCTCGTTCCTGTGGAGGTGTACGCGATTGAATCGGCGTTGAGCAGAAGCTCACGCACCGCCTCGTGCGAAGTGGCGATGACCTCCGGCCCGGGTCCGGCTGCGCCGATCGTCAATGGAACGCGCCCGAACGGGACGTGAATGTCCGGAATGACACGGCCGAGCGAGATCATCTCGTCGACATACCAGGGATTGGTCAGCCCGACGTCAAAGTCCTCACCGTCCATGACGCGCTTCGCGACGGCCGGATTCACGTCGTAGTTCACGTCGACCTCGATCCCGTACTGGCGCCTGAACTGCGGCACCAGCTCCTCGATTTCCGCATGTACCGCGACGCCGCTGATGAACGTCAGTCTGTCGTCGGATGCCGTGCCCATGATCTGCTCCAATCCGCCGTTGCTTCTTCGAAGATGGCGCTGTTGATTGGGACCAATAATAGTTAAAGGTCCCACTTCTTATCTCATTAGTCTGTAAATATTGGAATTCTAGATAAACACAACAATCATTCAGCGAACCATTTGTGTTTAATATTGACACGTCGTCCTTTCAAGAATTACACCGAATACAAATCACCAAGGACTCCGAAGCCATGCGCTTCGCGAAAGTCAGGGAGGCTCGCATGCTTGAGACGGACGTCCTCATCGTTGGTGCGGGGCCAGTCGGGCTGACGACATCGATCGCCCTTTCTCAGCACGGCGTCAGTCATGTCGTGGTCGAGCGCCATCCAAGCACCTCCGTCGCGCCCAAGGCCCGCGGCATCAATGCACGCACGATGGAAATGTACAGGCAGATGGGCGTCGAAGACGACATCCGCGCCGCGGGGATGCCTGCGAGATTCGGAAGATTGATCCTCTGGGCGGAAAGCCTGGCCGGGAAGGAGATCAACCGTCTCACGCCGGGGAGAGCAACGCCGGCGGGGCAGGCGGTATCGCCGGTTGCCAACTGCGGCTGCTCTCAGGATGTGCTGGAGCCGGTCCTGCGCCGCCACGCGGAAGCATTGGCCCCGGGTGGCATCAAGTTCAACACCGAGCTCTGTGACTTGCGGTCCGAAGGGAGTGGCCTGACCGGTTCGCTGAAGGACCAAGTGAGCGGCGAGACAACTCCATTTCGCGCACGCTACGTCGTCGCCGCTGACGGAACGCGGAGTTTCGTCCGCGAGAAGCTCGGCATCGGCAGGTCAGGCGAAAAGGACATCTACGATTCGGTGAACGTGCACTTTCGAGCGGATTTGCGGCCGTGGGTCGAGGATCGGCCGGCGGCGCTTTATCTCATCGAGCAGCCGGAGCTCCGCGCGACGTTTCTCACCGTGAACGGCGCCGATCGCTGGGGTTTCCTGGTTCACAGCCTGAGCGCCTATGGTTTCACGAAGGAGAACCTGACGCCGGAGCGATGCATCGAACTGGTTCGCCGGGCCGTCGGGGTCGCCGACCTCCCCATCGAAGTCCTCGGTATCAACTTCTGGAATTGCTCGGCCATGGTCGCGGACAGCTTCCGCAGCGGCAATGTATTTCTGGTCGGGGACGCCGCTCATGAGACCACGCCGAGCGGCGGCTTCGGCATGAACCTGGGCGTGCAGGATACACAGAATCTGGCCTGGAAGATCGCGGCCGTGCTTCGCGGCGAGGCGGACCCTTCGCTGCTCGATAGTTACGAAACGGAACGTCGGCCTCATGCCTTGGAAGTCGTGAACGCGACGCTGCTGAACATGCAGAGTTTCGACCGTGCCAAGCGCCAGGCGGAAGCGCGGCTGCCGCGAAAGGAGTTTCTCAACGAACGCGGCCTCATCTTCGGTGCGCGATATCAATCGCCGGCCGTCGTGCCAGACGGGTCGAAGCCGCCTGAAGTGAGCGATCCGGTCACCGAATATGTGCCGTCGGCTCATCCCGGCTGCCGCGCACCGCACATTTGGTTGGAAAACAAGGGCCAGCGGATCTCGACGATCGATCTGTTCGGGCGCGGTTTCGTGCTGATGGCCGCTCCTGGCGGCGCGTTCTGGCGGACCGCGGCCGGCCAACACGGCCTGCCGCACATTGACGTGCGGGTTCTCGGCGAAGACATCGTCGATCCGGAGGGCTCTTGGATGGCTGCCTACGGGGTGGGGGAAGCGGGCGCAGTGCTCGTACGCCCGGACGGCTATGTCGCCTGGCGCGTTGCGTCGGCGCCCGCCGATCCCAAGCGTGCACTCGCCGACGCTTTCGGACAGATCTTCGCGCGCCCCGTCCTGAAGCAGGCCGTCTAGCCATGATCGCGGCGACAGAGCCCTCGCTGATTGCGTCTGCCAGCTCGGAAGCCCTCGGTCTCGATCCCGCGAAACTCGAACGCGCGTGTGAGATCGTCGCTTCCCATATCGCCGGCGATTTCCATCCAGGCGCGCAGCTTGCCGTGGCGCGGCGTGGCAAGCTCGCGCTCTACCGCGGCTTCGGCAGCGCTGTGGTCGATCCCTCGCGCGCGGTCGACGAGCGGACGCTGTTTCCGCTGTTTTCTAACACCAAGGTCATCACCGCGGCGGCGGTCTGGACACTGGTCGAGGAAGGGAAACTGCGCTTTTCGGACCGGGTCGCGGAACATGTTCCCGGATTCGAGGCGCATGGAAAGGACGGCGTGACGGTCGCGCATCTTCTGACGCATCAGGCGGGGTTCCCCGCCGCGGAAGTAGCGCCGGAGTGTTTGATGGACCGCGAACGGCTGCGACGCGCGGTTTGCGAGTTCAAGCTTGAATGGCCGCCGGGTTCTCACTCGAGCTACCATCGCACGGCTGCCCATTGGGTTGTTGCCGTGCTGATCGAAGCGATCACCGGCAACGACTACCGCGAGGAAATACGGAAGCGCGTGATCGAACCGCTGGGGCTCAGCCAGGAGATGTTTCTGGGCCTACCTGAGGCGGAGGATCATCGTGCAGCCGCGATGTACACGCCCAGGCAAACGGAGAAATGGCCGCTCGACCCGATGGTGTCGGCGCCTTTGTTCAGGCGCGCAGGGATCCCGGGAGCAGGCGGTTACGCGACGGCGCGCGCGATGGCCATCTTCTATCAGATGATGGCGCAGGGCGGCGTCTCGAACGGGGTGCGCATCGTCTCGCCGCGGATGATCGACTACGTGACCCGTGACTTCACCGGCGATCTCGTCGACGACTACACCGGCTACCCGATGCATCGCGGTCTCGGCCCGTTCTCCCGTGGTCAATCCGGGCACCCGGGCCTGGGCGCCATCGCGCACCCGCGCACGTTCGGACACAGCGGCGTCGGCACGTCCTATTGCTGGGCCGATCCAACCAGCGGACTGTCATTCGCCTTCCTGAGCAACTGCCGACGCGACAACGCCTGGCACAACAAGCGCATGGACACGCTGAGCACGCTCGCCCATGCGTCGATCCTGGAATGAACGCTTTCGGACCGTCGCGCATGACGCCATAGCGGCGTCCGAGAGGGAGGACAGTCTTGACCATAGCCATTCCTGATACGTCCGGCATTCCGCAAGCAGAGCGCGTCGCCGTTCGCGGCACCTGGTATGCGTGGTACGTCGTCTTCATCCTCACGGGCTGCTACACGCTGGCGTTCCTGGACTCCAAGATCATTTTTATCTTGATTGAAAAGTTGAAGAGCGACCTTGCGCTGACGGACACCCAGTTGGGGATCATCGCGGGACCGGCATTTTCGCTCATGTATGCGGCCGGTGCGATTCCGATCGCGAAACTGTCGGACCGGATATCGCGCAAGCTCGTCATCGCGGCGGCGGTCTCGGTATGGAGCGCGTTCACGGCGGCTGGTGGCCTGACCCAGTCGTTCTTTCCGTTCATGTTGAGCCGAACCGGTGTCGCGCTGGGAGAGTCTGCGTTGACGCCGGCCGCTCATTCGGTGTTCGCCGACTACTTCGCAGAGGGCCAGCGATCGACCGTCATCGCCATCTACTCTTGCGGGATCGCGTTGGGCGCTACCCTTGCCATGGTGCTCGGCGGAGTCCTGTCCGACCATTTCGGTTGGAGGACGACGCTCATGATCGTCGGCGGCGTCGGCGTGGTGCTCTCCGTCCTGGTCGCGGTCACCGTCCGGGAGCCGAAGCGGGATCTCGCCACTTCCGCCCGCCAGATGTCCGAGGCAAGTCTGGCCGCGTTGTTCGCCGATCCGGCGATCCGCCACACCATTATCGGCGGCGCGATTCTCGGAATCGCCAACGGCTCCGCGAGCGCCTGGGGACCCGCTTACGTGATGCGCAACTTTCATTTGTCCGCGTCCGTGACCGGTGCCACCTACGGCAGCCTGCTGGGCGTTCTGGCGATCCTGGGAACGCTCAGTGGAGGCCTGATTGCGGGCTGGCTCTCGACCAGGAATAGCCGGTACGGGTTTCGGCTGCTGGCTGTCGCCTTCTTCTTTGCCACCGTCGCCAAGCTGCTGTCTCTCGTGACGTCCAGCTACATTCTGTTCCTTGCCTTCGCGGCGATTTCCAGCGTCCTGCATTCGTTCTATCCCGGTCCGACCTATGCGACGATCCAGTCCCGTGCAAAGCCGAACGCGCGAAGCTTCGCGTCGGCCGTGACGATGTTCTGCATCAACGCCGTCGGTCTTGCCGGTGGCGCCTTCCTGACGGGGTGGTTGAGCGATCGCCTGGCGAACGAGTTCGGTGCGGACTCGCTCCGCTATGCTCTCGGGATCATGTCGCTGATGTCGGCATGGTCCGCGATCCATTATTGGAAGGCGTCGTCGTTCTTGGGAAAGTCGGAGCAAAAGTGACGTTGCTGACACCTTCGCGATAGATCCGGCCGCGTTGGCCTGCCGTTTGGAAGAGAGAAGCGCTATGCGTCATGTGGCATTGGTTGCAGCACTTGTTATCACGGCCGTTGGTCTCGTTGCAGGGTCGCAAACCGCCGAAGCCGCGTTTCCGGATCGCACGATCAAGATCATCGTGCCGTTCGCTCCGGGCGGCCCGATCGATGCCATCGCGCGTCCTTTGGCCGTGGCGATGCAGGAGATCATCGGTGCGACTGTCGTGATCGAAAACCGTTCCGGCGCCGGCGGCATTACGGGATCGGAGTCCGTCGCGAGCGCTGCGGCCGACGGATACACGCTGCTGATGACCACGGGATCGCACATCGGCAACAAGGTGTTCAACGCCGCACAGGTTCGCTACGACCCCTTGCTGAGCTTTACGCCGGTAGCGGGACTGATCGAATCCAACGGAATTGTCCTTGTTGCGCGCAAGGACATTCCTGCCGATACGATCGCCGCGCTCAATGCGTATGCGAAGAGCAAGCCGAATGGCCTGACCTATGGACACGCCGGCATCGGCAACATTTCCTACATCGCCGGCGAACTCCTCAAGACGCAGGCCGGCATGCCGCTTTCCGGCATTCCATATCGCGGCACGGCCGCCGCCCTGAGCGACCTGATCGGCGGTCAGGTTGACCTGTGCTTTGTGGGCATTTCCGGGGCGCGCAGTTATGTCGATAACGGACAGGTCAAGGTCATAGCCTCGACCGGTGCGGAACGTGCTCCGGTTCTTCCCGGCGTGCCGACGATGCGGGAGGCCGGCTTTCCGGATTTCGTGGTGCTGGGCTATATCGGCCTTTGGGCTCCACGCGACACGCCGAAGACCGTGGTGACGCGGCTCTACGACACGGTCAAAGAGGCGCTCGCGCGTCCGAACATACGGGAATTGCTTTCGACGTTCGGCGCGGCGACCGAGGCCACGCCCCCGGAAGAGTTTGCGCGCTTTCTGGAACGCGATTTCGCGACCCAGCAGCGTTGGGCGCGCGACCTTGGCGTCATCCCGAAATAGAATAGCGTCGTCGCGACGGCTACTCGAACAGGTTTCGTTGCGTGTTCAGGAGGTGATCCCGCATTGCCCGGCTGGCATCGTCGGCGGATCGTTTTCGCAGCATGTCGCAGATCGTGCGGTGATGAGCGATGGTCCTGCGCCGCTTCTCGGGCGTGATGGCGGCGAGGCGCAAAGCCTGCCAGTCACCGGACGATCGCGCCTCGTTGAACGCGGTGACCAGGCCGACGAGAACGTCGTTCCGCGTCGCCTTGGCAATCGCGAGGTGAAAGGCGCCGTCCCACTTGATCCAGTCTTCGTCGTTCCTGACCTCGGTCGTGCGCCGCATGCAGGTCTCGATGTTCAGCAGATCGGCTTCACTGGCCTTGATCGCCGCGATCGCGGTCATCGAAGGCTCGACGACGAGGCGGATCTCGAGGACTGATGCGGGACTGCCACGTATGATGCGCTGGTCGATGCTGATTGGCCCGACCGTCCGGCGACCGAGAAAGGTGCCGTTGCGTCGTCCTCGCCAGACATGTCCGTCAAGTTCCATTCGGGTCAGAAGATGCCGCAGCGCACGACGGCTGATACCGAGTTCGGATGCAAGTTCGCGCTCGGGCGGAAGCTTGTCGCCTTCGGCCAACTCGTTCTGCTCGATGAAGGCGAGTAGCACGTTGGTCTCGATGGATTCAGATAGTTGTTCAGATTTGGTCACGTGGGCCAGTTCCGATGAACTTAGTCTTCGCCAGTCGATCAGCGGTTAACGCCAAACATTAGCGCAATCGCGGGTGACGTCATCAATTATAGCTTGAAAGGGCAATTATAGCTTGAAAGTACCCGGCTTTAACAGGCATTCCGATGCCCGGCCTCATGCCGGGCATTTTCGTTACCAGCGCAATTCCCGCGTCAGCGCGCGGGGCGGGTGGCCGAACAGCTCCTTCACTGAGGCCGGGTCGAGCTGGTCGATGCCCTCGAACTCCTCGGAATGAATCCCGCGGGTCACGAACAGGCAATCGATCCCGAAGCCGAGTGCGCCGGTGAGATCGGTGCGCACGGAATCCCCGATCGCCAGCACGCGGTCGAGCGGTGCGGGATGGCCGCGGCGCTCGGCGGCCAGTTGCATCGCACGCTCATAGATCGGCCGGTGCGGCTTGCCGTAGAAGATCACCTCGCCGCCGAGCTCGCGATAGAGTTCGGCGATCGCGCCGGCGCAATAGATCAAGCGGTCGCCGCGTTCGACGACGATGTCGGGATTGGCGCAGACGAACGGCAGCTTGCGTTCGAGCGCCTGCAGCAGCATCGCACGATAGTCTTCCGGGGTTTCGGTTTCGTCGTCGAACGGTCCGGTGCAGACGATGTAGTCGGCCTGCTCCAGCGGCCCGATGACGGGATCGAGCCCGCGATAGATCGAATTGTCGCGCTCCGGACCGAGCCAGAACATCTTCTTGCCCGGGTGGTCGGCGACGAAATGCCGGGTCAGGTCGCCTGACGAGACGATCGCGTCATAGGTTTCGTCGGCGACGCCGAGCTTGCGCAACTGTCGCTGCACGGAATCGGCCGGCCGCGGCGCGTTGGTGATGAGGATGACGGTGCCGCCGCGCTGGCGATAGGTGTGCAGCGCCTTGCAGGCCTCGGGAAAGGCCTCCAGCCCGTTATGCACCACGCCCCAGATATCCGAGAGGATGACCTCGACGCCATCCACGAGGTCGCGCAGCCGTTCTGCGAACCGCAATGTGGTCATGACATCGCGCGCCGGTTAGCCCGGTCCGGCGGCGCGGCGCGCCAGCGCGGCATTGCCGGTCGCCCGCGGCGGAGGTTCTGCGGCCGGGCCGGCGACGGTCGCGGGTTGGCTGGGGCCATCGGGAACATTGGAGCCATTGGAACTGTTCGGTTCAGTCTTGTTCGGGGTGGCCCCGCCGGTAGCAGATGCCCCTTCGGGCCGCAACGGCCGGGGTGGGGCAAACAGGAAGCCTTGCCCGAACCGGACATCGTAATCGAGCAGGTCCACTACCGCGCGCTCGCCCTCGATCTTTTCGGCGATCAGGTCGATGCCGAAACGGCCGAGCAGGTCGGACAGGTCGGAGGGGTGGATGTCCGAGGTCGAGTTCTGTTTGGGATCGAGCAGCAGCGCCGCCGGCACCTTGATGAAACGCACGCCGCGGTCGGCGAGTTCCCGGGGCTCGATCCGGAGGTCGCTGACATGATCGATCGAGAAACGGTAGCCGCGCTGCGACAATGCGGCGAGATGCTCGGTCTCGGTCGGGCCGAGATTGCGGAATGTCGCCTGCTTGAATTCCAGCACGAAGGAAGGCGCCAGCGCGCGGTTGGCCTCGAGGAAGTCGAGGCACTGCGCGAAAATCGTGGGATTGCCGAGCGTGGCTGCGGAGACGTTGCAGAACACGCCGACCTCCTTGTTGCGCACCATCAGGCGGCGCAGCACCTGCACGCAGCGCAACATCACCGTGTGATCGATGCGTCCGATCAGTCCGCCGGCTTCGGCGATGGCGATGAAATCGTCGGCGGCCAGCACCTCGTCCTTGTCGTTGCGCAGCCGCGTCACCGCCTCGTAGAAGCGAACCTTGCGCTGCGGCAGCGTCACCATCGGCTGCAGGTAGATATCGAGCCGGTTCTCCTCGACGGCGGTCTTGACCGCGGCGAGGAGCTGCGCCTGGCCGCGCGAAGCCGCTGCGGGCGGGGCGGCGACGGGGGCCGGCGTCGGCGTGGCGATGGCCGCCGTCGCCGGTCTGGTGGCGGACGCTGTCTCCGGTGCCGTGGCTTCGACAAACGGCAGCTGCTCTTGTGAGACGGAACCCGGTCTGTCTGCGGCGGCGGCGCCCGCGGCCAGCAAATCGTCATGGCCGGCCACGGAGGCCGCGAGCTGCTTGACCAGTACGCCGAGTTCGTTGATCTCGCCGACCACGGCCTGGATGCGGTCGGCACCAGTCGAATTCGCCGATACCACCCGGCCTTCGACGGCCGCCAGCCGCCGGCCGAATTCGGCGACCTGGCGGGCGAGGTCGGCGGTGCCGCGTGACAGATCTGCGATCTGGCTGCCGACATCCGAGCGGTCGCGCAGTCGCATCGATACGGCGTTGTAGAGGATCAGGAAGGTCAGCGCGGTGAGCGCCACGATCGCGGATTCCGATCCGCTGATGCCGGCCACCGAATGCAGGACCAGGCCAAGCGACGCTGCGACCAGAACCATGCAGATGGCGATGAAAATCGTCGAAATGCGAATCATGTCGCGCGCTACGCCCTCAAGTCCGAACCGCACCGACCCGGGAAAACACGGATATTTTCAGGCATAGTCCGGTTTGCGCTCCCCCAAGCGCTGCAACCTTAGCACCAATGTTGATTCGCAGGGCTAGTGTTCTTTTGACACGCGCGGAACTGCGCCGGCTCTCTCGCCCCGCGCGTCGCGGGGAGAGAGGGGCAGGTGCGCAAGGAGAGGCGGCGGCTTCTATGCCGTCGCGCGGATCACATTGGCGACCTTGCTGGTCCGCGATCGGCGGATGCAAATCGGAACCGATAAGGCTCTACAGATCGGCCGCCGCGATCCAGAACACCTCGCCCTCGGAATCCTCGGTATCGAGCCAGAGCAACGGCAGTTCCGGGTAGGCGTCCTCCAGTTGCGGGCGGCAGCGGCCGATCTCGCACAACAGCCCGCCCCGTGGCGTCAGATGCGCCTGCGCTTCGGCGAGGATGCGCCTGACGATATCGAGTCCGTCGGCGCCGCCGTCGAAGGCGAGTTTCGGTTCCGCGCGGCACTCGCGCGGCAGCTCGGCCATGCCTTCGGTGTCGACATAGGGCGGATTGGAGATGATGAGATCGTATTGCTTGCCGCCGATCGGCCCAAACAGATCGCCGCGGTGAAGTGTGAGGCGGCCTTCAAGCCCGTAATCCCCGACATTGCGCGCGGCGACCTCGAGCGCATCCTTTGAAATATCCACCGCGTCGATTTCCGCGTTGGGAAAATGGTGCGCCGCCAGAACGGCAAGGCAGCCCGAGCCGGTACACAGGTCGAGCACGCTTTCGACCGCGGCGGGATCCGAAATCAGCGAGCCGCCTTCCGCGCTGCCGTCGCCGCCGAAATGGGATTCCAGCAATTCGCCGATGAAGGAGCGCGGTACGATGGTGCGCTCGTCGACATAGAACGGCAGGCCGCGCATGTAGATCTTGTTGACGAGGTAGGCGGCGGGTTTTCGGGTGATGACGCGGCGTTCGATCAGGCCGAGGATCTTCTTGGCCTCGGCCACGGTGACGCGCGCGGTCGCGAATGTCTCGAACTGGTCGGGGTGAAGATGCAGCGCCTCGCAGACCAGGAAGGCGGCCTCGGCCAAGGGATCGGTGGTGCCGTGCGCGAACACCAGTTTGGCCTCGATGAAGCGGCTCACGGCAAAGCGGACGAAATCGAGCAGCGTCAGCAATTCGCCCGCGCCGACCTTTGGAAATTTCGCTGCGGCGGCGCGGCTGGGTTTGGCAGCGGCCGGTTTCCTGAGCTTCGCCATCAGGATTTGGTCCAGCGCGCCGCGGCGGTTTCATCGTGGCCGCGCGCTTCGACCCAGCTGGTGCCTTTTTGGCTTTCCTCGCGCTTCCAGAACGGCGCGTTGGCCTTCAGATAATCCATCAAGAACTCCGCCGCCTGAAACGCCGCCTGCCGGTGCTGGGAGGCCGCCAGCACCACGACGATATTTTCGCCGGGGGTGATGCGGCCGACGCGATGAATGACGGACAATCCCGTCAGCGGCCAGCGCGCCATCGCCTCCTCGGCATGTCGCCGGATCTCGGCCTCGGCCATGCCGGGGTAATGTTCCAGCGTCAACGCCGCGATCGGTTCGCCATTCTCGCTGCCGCGGCAGATACCGCTGAAGGTGACGACCGCGCCGACATCGGTCCGGCTTTTGGTCAGCGCCGCGATTTCGTGGCCGATGTCGAAATCGGCTTCCTGGATACGGATGGTGACGGCGGCACTCATGGAGTCATCTTTAGTTTGATGCGTCTTCTATCGCAGATAAGTTTACGCAATCTGCGCAGGCTTGATTGCTATGCGAACCGGGATCCGCTTCGCTTGAAGACGCTATCCCCCGGTCATCGGCGGGAAGAAGGCAATCTCGCGGGCGCCCGCTATCACGGCGTCCGGCTTCACATGGGCATGGTCGATCGCGGCGCGGATCACCTTCGGCCTCTCGAACGCATAGGCGTAGGTCTCGCCGCGCCGGGAAAGCCAGCCGATCAAATCGTCCACCGTGCGCACGCTGGCCGGCGGCTCGACCGTTTCCTCGGCGACGCCGATCCGCTCGCGCACCCAGGCGAAATATTTGACCTTCATTCCTCATCCTCCTTGATGAGGTGATGGATGCCGGCGCGGAAATAATCCCAGCCGGTGTAGATCGTGAAAATCGCCGACATCCACAGCAGGATAATGCCGATCAGGGTGGTCGGGGGCAGGATCTGCTCGCCCGCTTCGCCGGCGATCAGGAAGCCGATCGCGACCAGCTGGACCGTGGTCTTCCATTTCGCCAGCTTGGTCACGGGGACGCTGACCCGCAGCGCCGCGAGATATTCGCGCAGGCCCGAGACCAGGATCTCGCGACACAGGATCACGATGGCGGCCCACAGCGTCCAGCCGTGAATGCTGTTGTCCGCCGCCAGCATCAGCAGACAGGACGCGACCAGGAGCTTGTCGGCGATCGGGTCGAGCATCCGGCCGAAGGCGGATTGCTGGTCCCAGATTCGGGCGTAATAGCCGTCGAGATAGTCGGTTACGCCGGCGGCGATGAAGACCGCCAGCGCCACCCAGCGCAGCCACAACGGGCCGTCCAGGATGGACTGATAATACACGCAGCCGACCACCACCGGGATGGCGGCGATGCGGGCGTAGGTCAGGATATTCGGCAGGGACAGGCTTTTTGGCTGTTTGGCCTGCCCTTTGGTGGTGGTGGCGATGTTCATCCGTCTTACCAATACCGCTCAAGCGTGAAGGTCAACCGGGCAGACCCAAGCTGCGGCCGGCGAAGCCGATATGACTCAGCCCCCCGTTTAACCCGGTTGGGCATGGAAAAACTCGAAAATCTTGCGGGCGCTTTCGGCGCTGACCCCTGGAACCTTGCCAAGGTCGGCGATCGAGGCCCGCTCGATTTCCTTCAGCGTTCCAAAGTGATGCAGCAAGGCACGTTTGCGTGACGGGCCGATGCCGGGGATTTCCTGCAGGCCGGCCTCACGGATGTCCTTTTTGCGCAGTTTGCGGTGCGATCCGATCACGAAACGATGGGCCTCGTCGCGCAGCCGCTGGATGAAATACAGCACGGGGTCGCGGGGCTCGAGCTTGATCGCCTCGCAGCCGGGCATGAACAGGGTCTCGCGGCCGGCATCGCGATCGGGCCCCTTGGCCACCGCCAAAAGCGAGACCTGGGTCAGCCCCAGCCCCTCGAATATCTCCCTGACGGCATTGAGCTGGCCGCGGCCGCCGTCGATGATGACGAGGTCGGGCCATTGCGGAAACGAATCGTCGTCGGCTTTGGGTTTCGCGGCCTCGCCCTCCGGCGGCTTCAGCAGCCGCTTGAAGCGCCGTTCCAGTACCTCGCGCATCATCGCGTAGTCGTCGCCCGGGGTCAGGCCTTCGGACTTGATGTTGAACTTGCGGTACTGGTTTTTGATGAAACCGTCCGGTCCCGCCACGATCATGGCGCCGACCGCGTTGGTGCCCTGGATGTGGCTGTTGTCGTAGACCTCGATGCGCTTCGGCGGCTGCGTCAACTGAAGCGTGGTGGCCATGCCCTGCAACAACCGGCCCTGCGTTGCGGTATCGCTCAGCTTGCGGCCGAGTGCCTCCCGCGCATTGGTCAGGGCATGCGCGATCAGCTCTTTCTTTTCGCCGCGTTTGGGCGTCGAGACTTCGACCTTGTGGCCGGCTTTGACCGCGAGCGCGTCGGCCAGCAGCTCGCTCTCCTCGATTTCATGCGACAGCAAAATGAGTTTCGGCGGCGGTTTGTCGTCGTAGAATTGCGCCAGGAACGAGGCCAGCACTTCTTCCGGGGTGAACGACTTCTCCGCGCGCGGGAAATAGGCGCGGTTGCCCCAGTTCTGGCCGGTGCGGAAGAAGAACACCTCGACACAGGAATAGCCGCCCTCCTGGTGGATGGCGAACACGTCGGCCTCTTCCACGGTGCGCGGATTGATGCCCTGCTGCGACTGGATCGCCGACAATGCGGCCAGTCGATCCCGGTAGAGCGCGGCGGTCTCGAATTCGAGTTCGCTGGAGGCCTTCTCCATCTCGCCGGCGAGCTGCTTCTTTACGTCGTGGCTGCGGCCGGACAGGAAGTCGCCGGCCTCGCGCACCAGTTCGGTATAGCCGGGAAAGTCGATCTCGCCGGTGCAGGGGCCCGAGCAGCGGCGAATTTGGTAAAGTAGACACGGCCGGGTGCGGCTTTCGAAAAAACCGTCGGTGCAGGAGCGGATCAGGAACGCGCGTTGCAGCGCCGTGATGGTGCGATTGACGGCGCCCGCGTTGGCGAACGGCCCGAAATAGCGTCCCGGCCGCGATTGCGCGCCGCGATGCTTGAGGATCTGCGGCGCCCAATGGTCGCCGGTGATCAGGATATAGGGAAACGACTTGTCGTCGCGCAGTTGCACGTTGAAGCGCGGCCGCAGCTGCTTGATCAGGTTGGCCTCGAGCAGCAGCGCTTCGGTCTCGGTGGTGGTGGAGATGATCTCGACGGTGACGGTCGCCGCGATCATGCGCAGGATGCGCGCCGGCAGCGGTGCATTGACGCGGGCGTAGGAGGACAGCCGCTTGCGGACGTTCTTGGCCTTGCCGACATACAGCACGTCGTTTCCGGCATTGAGCATGCGGTAGACGCCGGGCGAGGTCGGCGCCAGCCGCACCGCGTTTTCGATCGCGGCATGGCCGACCGCAAGCGTGCCCTCGGCCACCGGCTCGACGGTTTCCTCGGCAGTTTCCTCGATGGCTTCCGGCAGGCGCGCCTCGTCGTCTTCCTCGGCTGCCGACGTCGCGGGATCGACATCGGCGGAGATAAGGCCCTCGGGCGGCAAGTCCGGCTGCGAACCCCGGCGCGGCTTGCGCGGGGCCTTCGGATGGTCGGCAGAATCGTGATCCATGGCCCTAAATTAAGCGCTGCAAGGCGGCATCGCCAGCGCCGGCATGAGCCGGAAAAGGGGCAGCCGGTTTTCCGAAAAGATCATGCCCGAACAAGAAGATGGCCAGCGGACAGGCCCGGGTGGCCGGGCCTGAGGAAACGGAGCCGGTAACGCATTGTTAAGAATGATGAGCGGGGCGGTAACCCAGCTTAACAACCCTTTAACTTAAAACTCTCGATAAATCTTACGGGAAAAAACTGGAATTCCGTAACCAAGCCGGCTTGTCGAACCGGCGGTTGCGGCAGTTGCGTGGAGTTGCGTGATGAACAAGTCTGTTTTGCGAGCGCTGGTGTTGATCGCAGTCGCCTGGACCGTGTCGGCACGAGCGGCCGATCTCAACTACGGATCGCGCGCACCCTATACCGTCAATCAGCCGCTCAATGCCTATAGCTGGGCCGGTCCCTATCTCGGCGGCAACATCGGCTATGGCTGGGGCTCGGTCGACAACAACCCGACCAAGCCGTCGGGTTTCGCGGGCGGCGTTCAGGCCGGCTACAACTGGCAGAACGGTCCCTGGGTGTTCGGCCTCGAAGGCGACATTCAGGCGAGCGGCGCCGAACAGACCTTTGCGCCGTGGAAATTCTCCAACCCCTGGTTCGGCACGATCCGCGGCCGGGCCGGCTATGCCCTCAACAACGTCCTGTTCTACGGCACCGGCGGTCTCGCTTTCGGCGAACTGCGCGCCACGACCTTCGGCCTGTCGGAATCCAATACCAATGCGGGCTGGACGCTTGGCGTCGGCGCCGAAATGGGCTTTGCGCCGAACTGGAGCGCCAAGATCGAATATCTCTATGTCGATCTGAACAATAGCAACTTCGTCATTACAGGCGCGTCAAACGGCTACCGGTTCGGATTGGTACGAGCCGGCGTGAACTATCACTTCTGAGAACAAGAAAACTATTCGTTACAACCTCCCGGCGGCCGCAAGCCGCCGGGATTTTTTTGGCCAGCGGCCGGCACCTTGTCTGAAAATGCGATAGAACGGTGCGATGCAGACTGGACAGCCTAGTCGTACCGCGCTGAGTGCCGCCCGCTTGCGCGCGGCGCACCAGGTGCTGGATAAGGCGTCGATTCTGGCCGATCCCCTCGCCGTGCGCATTCTCGGCGACGACATCGAAGTGTCGCTCGACCACGCCCGGACTCACTTGTCCGGGCCGCGGATGCGATGGTTCATCGCATCGCGATCGCGCATCGCCGAAGACGCGCTCAATGTCGCGGTCGATGCCGGTGCGACACAACTCGTGGTGCTTGGCGCCGGGCTCGATACGCTGGCCTACCGGACCCAGCTTGCAGGCCGCTTGCGGATCTTCGAGGTCGACCATCCGGCGACGCAGGCGCGCAAGCGCCCAAAGCTGGCTGCGGCGGCGATCGCCGTACCGGAAACACTGAGCTTTGTCCCGGTGGATTTCGAGCGCGAGAACCTGTGCGAGCGGCTGGAAGCCGCGGGTTTCAAATCCGCCGAGCGCAGTTTTTTCAGCTGGCTTGGCGTCGTGCCTTATCTGACCGAGGCGGCGATCTTTTCGACGCTTGGCTTCATGGCGCAATTGCCTGGAGGCGCCGAAGTGGTGTTCGACTATGTCAATCCTGCGACTTCGATTTCCGCCGCCGGCCGCGCCGCGCATCAGGCGCTGGCTGAACGGGTGGCAGCCGTCGGCGAGCGGTTTCAGAGTTATCTCGACACCGCTTCGCTATGCGCAAAAATGAGCGCGGCCGGTTTTCGTCATGTCGACGATATCGGCCCGGCCGAACTGGCGGAGCGTTACTTCCCGGAGACCGAACGATCGGCACTGACGCGGGGCGGGCATGTCATGCACGCCTCCACCATCTGAGCGGCGCTGCGGCGCCCAGTCGAACTTGCGCAGGCAAGAACTCGCTCCGCTTCCAATCGCGAGCATCAGCTCACGGTGAAATCACCAGGTTGACCGCCTTGGGGCCCTTGCCCTTCTTGTCCGGTTCGACCTCGAACGCAATGCGCTGCCCCTCTGTCAGATCCTTCAATCCGGCCCGCTCCACGGCGGTGATGTGAACGAACACATCGCGACCGCCGTCATCGGGCTTGATGAAGCCGTAGCCGCGCTCTCCATTGAAGAACTTGACCGTACCAGTCATGGCCATCGGGAAACTCCTCCCCCGTACTGCTCCGCCGCTACGCCCAAATTGCGTACCGGCCGACCGGACATTCGCTGCCGGAAGCCTGGCCACCTGAGCCGATCGGGTCACGCCACCGATCGGCCTGGATTTTTCTTAGGCCTTGATCACTCCGCCGCAACCATTCGCGGAAGCGGAACGTAAAGCCAGTCCCAACAGGCCGAGCATAATACGGTTCCGAGCAAATTGCCTACGGCAAACGCACTATTCGCCAAAAGCGAGAGTTCAAGGCTTTGGCGTTTCGAGCCTGAACCGGCCGGCGCCGCCCTGGCCGAGCGGCTTTTCCAGTTCGGGTAGAATGGTCTTCAATTCACCCGCCAACGTCCACGGCGGATTGACGATCAGAAGACCGGTCGAGGTGAGGGGACCGCCTGCCTGCTGCGGCGCGACGCTGAACTCAAGCCGCAGGCATTTTCCCGCAGGCCTGCTTTCGGCCGTCACGGCGGCGACATGGCGCGCGAGGCCGTCGGTGATGCGCCGGCTCTTCACCGGGTACCAGATCAGATAGCTGCCGGTCGGCCATTTCGCGTAGGCCTCGGTGAAGCCGTCGGCCAGGGTTTCGAACTCGTCCTTCTGTTCGAAGGACGGGTCGATCAGCACCAGGCCGCGCCGCTCATTCGGCGGCACGAAGGCCGGCAGTGCGGTCCAGCCGTCGAGGTCGACGATCCGCGCCTGGGTGTCGCGGCGCAGCGCATCGATCAACTGGCGGTGGGCATTCGGTTCGATTTCGCAGGCCGTCAAGCGATCCTGCGGCCGCAGCAGCGCGCGGGCGATCAGGGGCGATCCCGGATAGGCCTTCAGTTCGCCCGGCGGGTTGAACGCCCGGATGATATCGAGATAGGGCGCGATCAGCGGCTGGGCTGCTTCCGAGAACCGGGCTTGCATCACCCGCGCAATTCCGGTCAGCCATTCGCCGCCGCGTTTTGCTTCGTCCCCGGTGAGATCATAGCGTCCGGCGCCGGCATGGGTGTCGATGACGCGAAATGGCGCCGGCTTTTCCTGCAGATAGGTCAGCATTCGCACCAGCACGATGTGCTTGATGACGTCGGCAAAGCCGCCAGCGTGAAAGGCGTGTCGGTAGTTCATGGGGAGGGCGGACCAATTGGAGAAGACGTCATGTCTTCTACGCGTGATGGCCGGGCTTGTCCCGGCCATCCACGTTCTTACCGACTAAGGAAGGCGTGGATGCCCGGGAGCGCAGACAAGTCTACGCAGT
Organism: Bradyrhizobium sp. KBS0727; assembly: GCF_005937885.2. NCBI lineage: Bacteria > Pseudomonadati > Pseudomonadota > Alphaproteobacteria > Hyphomicrobiales > Nitrobacteraceae > Bradyrhizobium > Bradyrhizobium sp. KBS0727. The sequence continues at coordinate 1,286,573 of NZ_CP042176.1, forward strand.
CTGCGCCGGGCAGACGGCTATGCCCGGGCATGACGGTGGAGGGCCTTAGCCGCCCCGTACCGGCGGCATCAGCACCTGGTCGCGCCGGCAGGCGCGGCGGTCGATCTCCTCGCAGGAGCGGAACTGCAGGTCCTTGCTCAGGCAGATCCGTACCTCGCTGAGGCGCTTGGAGTCGCAGGTCACCGAAATCGCCGAACTGCTCATGCCGGGGTTGGCCTTGATGAAGGCCGCCTCGAGGTCGTCGGGGGCGACCGATTTCGGCTCCGACAATTGCAGGAATTCCTCGGGGATTTTCACCGCCGCACGGGCTTTGCGGATGGTCTCGAAATAGGCCCGCGCGCCGAGACCCGAACAGGTGCCGTGCTTCTTCCATTCATTGAAGATCAGACCGGGCGCCGGCATCAGGTCCAGCATCGAGGTCATGATGTTGCGATCAAGCCAATCTGCCGAGCGCTGACAATATTCGGGAAAGCCGCGCTCATATTGCGGCCACAGCCCGTGCACCACGAAGGAGAACGGCCGGCCGCCGCACTGCGCCCCGGAGCGGCCACTGTTGCCGCGTTCGGAGGCCTGCTCGCAGAACGAGGGCGACCAGGACAGCGACAGCACGTAGAAATCGAACTCGCCCGGGGTGTTTTGCCGGCGGTCCTGTGCGGACGCCATCCCGGCGGTGGCGACCAAGAGAGCCAGCGAAATGAGAAGTCGGGAAATAATGCGGGAAATAACGACGGATCGAAACATCAAACGCCCCTGTTACGCGCGCCCCTATTATGTGGCTCGCCCAAGCCTAGCAGGGCGCGAGAACATTTCAAGAACAAAAATATCGCGGCCCGAAAACGTCCGGGCCGGACGCTGCCGATCCGCCAAATTCAAATCGGGAACAGCCGGGGAATGAGGCGGGGATCAGGGGCGGGCGGCCCTGCAGTTCGGATTATAGGCCCAGTTGCGGTCAAGCCCGGTCACGCACCATTCGACGCCTTGGCCGAAGCCGGCAAAGCCGCCGTCCTCGACGATCGCGTAGTGCACGGTCCGCATCTTGCCGTCGCTCAGCATGACGTCGGCGGTGCAATAACGGCGCGGAATGTTGTCGGACTGCCAAGGCCGGAAGGCGGTTTCATGGATCCGGCCGAAAGCCGTGATCGTCAGCGACGAATTCCAGAAGGTGCTTTCCTTTTCCTGGAATTGCGAGGTGATGGTCGGGAGCGCCCGCTCACACACGGCAACGCGCCCGTCATATTGCGGGCCGAACAGCCCGAAATTCAACTCGAGCGGATTGGCGGCCTGGGCCGGCAATTCAGATACCAGGAGGGCGCCGGATGCCAAAAGGGCAAAGCCAGCCACCAAGCCGAGCGATTTCAGGAGTGTGAACAGGTTTCGCATGGGATTCCGCCGATCGTCCAAGGTCTGGACGGTGCCGTGAAGCCCGGGCAAGGTCAAGTGCAACACGGCAACACTTGGCGGACAAGTCGGCTTTCCACCGCACGCCATTCTTTTCACGGCCGCCCGCGCACTCTATGGTGGGGTTCGAGCGAAATGGAGTCTGCGATGCGAATGATTGGGGCCGCGTGCCTGGTTGCCATCTCGGGGATGCTGGCGGGCGCTCCGGCGCGGGCCGACTGGGTGCCGCCGTTCAAGGGCAATGACACCGGCGGCATTATCGCTTACTCGCTGGCGCACGACACCGATGTCCGGCAGCGCGCGGTCGACCACTGCGCCAAATACGGCAAGGTCGTGAAATTCCTCGCGGTCGAGCCCCAGGATGGCGGATACATCTCGTTCGCCTGCCGCTGGGTGCCTTATGGCGCCAACGAGCGGCCGCTGAGCGTCGCCTACTGAGCGGGACGACCTCACCCAACCTCAACCGGCCGGGGGCGCGAGCATGACGCGACAGCTTCTGTCATTCGGTTCGGCACTTTGTGGTTTCGCACTTGGCCTGCTGGCACTGTTGCCTGCGAATGCGGCAAGCGCGGTCGAGTTGCCGGTGCGCAAGGCCGGGTTGTGGGAAATGAAGGTGCTGCACACCGGCTCTGCGGTGCCCGACATGACGATGCAGCATTGCACCGACGAGACCACCGACAAGGAAATGAGCACATCGTTCTCGCCAATGGGCAAGGAGATGTGCTCCAGGCAGGATATCCAGAAGACCGCGACCGGTTACGTCAGCGATTCCGTCTGCGGCATCGCCGGCATGTCGATCACCTCGCATGCCGAGATCACCGGCGACTTCAATTCGGCCTATACGGTGAAGTCGACCTCGCATTCGGAGCGCGGCCCCGCCGGCGTGCCGCGCGATTCGACCACCACGATCGAAGCGAAGTGGCTGGGCGTCTGCAAGCCCGACCAGAAGGCCGGCGACATCATGATGCCCGGCGGCATGAAGATGAACGTCAAGGACATGGAAAAGCTGAAAGCCCTGATCCCGAAGCAATTGCCGAAGTAGTTGCTGTCGCGGCTTGGCGGCCTCTTGGTTCGAGACGCGCAGCTTTGTTGCGCTCCTCACCATAAGGCCAAGAATTGAGAACCTCCTATACCGGCACCCTGACCGCCGCCCGCAGGCCGCCCATCGGGCTGTCGCCGAGCGTGATGTCGCCGCCATGCGAGCGGGCGATGTCCCGGGCGATCGCGAGACCAAGGCCGGTGCCGCCTTCATCCTGATTGCGGGCGTCGTCGAGCCGCAGGAACGGCTTGAACACTTCCTCGCGCATATCAGCCGGAATGCCCGGTCCGTCATCGTCGACGGTGATGGTCAAATAGCGGTGATCGCGGTGGCCGGTGATCGAAATGGTCTTGGCGTGCCGCGCCGCGTTGGAGACGAGGTTGGCGAGGCAGCGCTTGAACGAGGCCGGTTTCACGATCACGACCGGCAGGCCGTGAAACGTAACGGTCGTGGCATGGCCGTTGCGCTCGGCGTCGCTGCGCAGTTCCTCCAGCGCCATCGTCATGTCGGTGGGCTGGGCGACCTCGCCGGAGTCGCCGCGCGCAAAGGCGAGATAGGCCTCCAGCATCGCCGACATCTCGTCGACATCCTTGCGCATGCCGTCGACCTCGGGGCTGTCGCCGATCAGCGCGAGCTCGAGCTTGAAGCGGGTCAGGATGGTGCGCAGATCGTGCGAGACGCCGGCCAGCATCGCGGTGCGCTGTTCGATCGAGCGCTCGATGCGCGCCTTCATTTCCAGGAACGCCTGGGCGGCGCGCCGCACTTCCCGTGCGCCGCGGGGACGGAAGTTCGGCGCTTCGCGGCCCTTGCCGAAACTTTCGGCGGCGTCCGCCAGCCGCAGGATCGGCCTGATCTGGTTGCGCAGGAATAGCACCGCGACGATCAAGAGGATCGAGGACGTCCCCAGCATCCAGAAGATGAAAATTTCCGAATTGGAGGCGTAGGCGGCGCTGCGCTGGGCGAACACGCGCATCACGGCGTCGTCGAGCTGGATCCGGATCTCCACCAGGTTGGAACGGCCGACGGTGTCGATCCAGAACGGCTTGCCGATCTGGCGGCCGAGCTGCACCGACAGCGTCTGGTCGAGCAGCGAGAAGAACGGTTTGGGGCCGGGCGGTGGCATGTCGCCGACTGGCAGGAAATCGACCACGAGCTGCAACCGCTGCCCGATACGCCTTAGCTGCGCGCGGTCCTTGTCCTGCGGATAGAACTTGTAGACGTCGATCAGGCTGGCGATGTCCTGCACCACGGCGGCCGACAACCGCCGCGTCACCGTATTCCAGTGCCGCTCCATGAACACGAACGCGACCACGGTCTGCAGGATCACCATCGGCACGATCATGATCAGCAGCGCGCGGGCGTAGAGGCCGGTCGGCATCCAGCTCTTGAACGCGTTGCCCATCCAGCCATTGGCCGCGGACACGCGCTGCGAGGCGTTGCGGATCAGGGTCAGGCCGGTATCGAGGGTGCTCATGGCGAGGTCACAGCCTCATGGCGACGCCACCAGGCGATAGCCGATGCCGCGCACCGCCTGCAGGAACAGCGGATTGGCGGGATCGCGCTCGATCTTGCGCCTGAGACGGTTGATCTGCACGTCGACCGCGCGCTCGTTGACGGTGCCGCCGCCGGTCAGCGCCGCGCGTGGCACGGTCTCGCCGGGACTTACGGCGAGAATGCGCAGCATTTCGCGCTCGCGGTCGGTTAGGTGAACGATCTCCTCGCCCTGGCGCAATTCGCCGCGCTCGAGATGATAGACGTAGGGCCCGAAGGCGATCTGCTCCAGCGCTTCGACCGGCGGCGGCGCGGTGCGCTTGAGGATATTGCCGATCCGCAGCACCAGCTCGCGCGGCTCGAACGGCTTGGCGACATAGTCATCGGCGCCGATCTGCAGGCCCTCGATCCGGGCCTCCGCCTCATGGCGCGCCGTCAGCATGATGATCGGCACCGAGGAGGAGGTGCGGATGAATCGCGCCAGATCAAATCCGGTTTCGCCGGGCATCATGACGTCGAGGATCAACAGGTCGAAGTGAAGGCCGAGCAGCTTGGCGCGCGCATCGCTGGCGCTCGCCGCCGTGGTGACGCGATAGCCTTCGCTGGAAAGAAAGCGCGACAGCAGATCGCGGATGCGGCGGTCGTCGTCGACCAGCAACAGGTGCGGGGCGTCGTCGGCCGGCTTCAGCGGCGCGCGCGCGATGGTCGAGGCGATGGTTGCTGCTTGCGCCACGGTCACTCCCTAGGGTTTCTTGCCGCCGGTGCCGAAGATCGCCTCCAGCACCTTGTCGGGGTCGTCGCGATCGATCATCGCACGCAGGAACTGGCTGATGGCAGCAACGCCGGCGGGATCAATCTCGCCGAGCGCGCGGGTGATGCGGTCGGTCTGCAGGCCGGCCAGTTTCGCCACCAGGGCCTCGCCCTTCGCCGTGGCGTAAAGAAGGCGCTGCCTGCGGTCGTTATTGCCGGTCTTCTGGATGATGTAGCCCTCGTCGAGCAACTGCTTGAGCACGCGGCCGAGCGACTGCTTGGTGATGCGCAGGACATCCAGCAGATCGGCGACCTTGAGGCCGGGATAACGGTGGACGAAATGCATCACCCGGTGATGGGCGCGGCCGAAGCCGAAAGCCTCGAGTTCGTGGTCGGCGTCGCCGACGAAGTCGCGATAGGCGAAGAACAGCAGTTCGATGATGTCCCAGCGCAGTTCGCCCGTCCGCGGGGCAGGGGGCACGCCGTTGGCACCCTTCGAATCGGGTTCGCCGGATGGTCTTGAGAAATTTATGTCAGTCATGTTGACATATCTTGGGTTCAATGTTACAAAACTGCCAGCCACGACGAAACATTAAATCGTTTCGACCTTGGCGACGTTTCAGGCAGCCGGAAAAAGCCAGCAATAGCGGCAACGGCCGCGAATTTGACTACCGTGCGATTGTCGAGCGGCATTTCGGCAAACATACTGGACTTCGGCATTCCGCAAAAGCATGTCCTGCGGACATGTTGGCGATGGACACCGGCGGCAAGGCCCTTAAAGGTCGAGGCTGCCAGTGCAGGCGAAGTTCAGGCCACTTCAACGGCGCCAAAACGCCAGGCGCGCATTCCGCGCCAATCCGGGAGAGAGCCATGTCGTACGATAAATCGGCCCAGCAGGCCCTCAAAGAAAGGCCGACGCCAGAGATCGCACCGGCAGCAGGAAGCAAGGCCATGAGTTTGAAATTTGAGATCCAGCCGACGCCCGCGCCGACGTCCGACAAGGACCGCGCGGCCAAGCTCGTCGACCCCGGCTTCGGCCGGGTTTTCACCGATCACATGTCGATCGTTCGCTACAACCAGGCCAAGGGCTGGCATGGCGCGCGGGTCGAATCCCGCGCCAATTTTCCGCTCGATCCGGCCGCCGCCGTGCTGCACTACGCACAGGAAATTTTCGAGGGCCTCAAGGCCTACAAGCGCGACGACGGCGGCGTGAACCTGTTCCGCCCCGATGCAAATGCGAAGCGCTTCCACAATTCGGCCGATCGCATGGCGATGGCGCCGCTGCCCGAGGCCGTCTTCATCGAGGCGGTCGAGCAACTGGTCCGGATCGACCGCGCCTGGATACCCGGCGGCGAGGGCAGTCTCTACCTGCGCCCCTTCATGGTCGCGAGCGAGGTCTTCCTCGGCGTGAAGCCTTCGGCGGAATATATCTTCGCGGTCATCGCTTCCCCGGTCGGCTCCTATTTCAAGGGCGGCCCTGCGCCGGTGTCGATCTGGGTGTCGGAGAACTACACCCGCGCCGCGATCGGCGGCACCGGCGCGGTCAAATGCGGCGGCAACTATGCCGCCAGCCTGCGCGCGCAGGCCGAGGCGATCGACCGCGGCTGCGATCAGGTCGTGTTTCTCGATGCGGTCGAGCGCCGCTACATCGAAGAACTCGGCGGCATGAACGTGTTCTTCGTGTTCGACGACGGTTCGCTCTCGACGCCGCCGCTCGGCACCATCCTGCCGGGCATCACCCGCGACTCCATCATTGAGCTTGCCAAGGATTCCGGCATGCCCGTGCGCGAGGAGCCCTACACGATCGACCAGTGGCGCGCGGACGCTGCCAGCGGCAGACTGAAAGAGGCGTTTGCCTGCGGCACCGCGGCCGTGATCTCGCCGATCGGCAAGGTGTGTTCGGGCAGCGGCGATTTCCTGATCAGCGGCGGCGCCGCCGGCCCGGTCGCCATGGGCATGCGCAAGAGACTGGTCGACATCCAGTACGGCCGCGCGGCCGACCCGCACAACTGGATCAAGAAGGTTTTTTGATTTAGGCACCGTCATTCCGGGGCGATGCGAAGCATCGAACCCGGAATCTCGAGATTCCGGGTTCGCTTCGCGCCCCGGAATGACAGCAGCAACGGTTGCCGCTTCCCGCCCCGGCTGGTAAACGCCGCTGATGGCTGAAAAACCCAAAAAACCGCAGAAATTGCGCGCGCGCCTGCCGCGCGGGCTGGAGGATCGTGGCCCGGCCGCGATCGCGGCCACGCGCCAGATGGTCGAGAAAATCCGCGAAGTCTACGAGCGCTACGGCTTCGAGCCGGTCGAAACCCCGGCGATGGAATACACCGACGCGCTCGGCAAATTCCTGCCCGACCAGGACCGGCCCAACGAGGGCGTGTTCTCGTTCCAGGACGATGACGAGCAGTGGATATCGCTGCGCTACGACCTGACCGCGCCGCTGGCGCGCTATGTCGCCGAGAATTTCGATTCGCTCCCAAAGCCCTATCGCAGCTATCGCGCCGGTTACGTCTATCGCAACGAAAAGCCCGGCCCCGGCCGCTTCCGCCAGTTCATGCAGTTCGATGCCGACACGGTGGGCTCGGCTTCACCCGCGGCCGATGCCGAGATGTGCATGATGGCAGCCGACACGATGGAAGCGCTCGGCATTCCCCGCGGCAGCTATGTCGTGAAAGTGAACAACCGCAAGGTTCTCGACGGCGTGCTGGAGGCGATTGGCCTTGGCGGCGAGGACAATGCGGGGCGTCGGCTCACGGTGCTGCGCGCAATCGACAAGCTCGACAAATTTTCCGCCGATGAAGTTCGCAAGCTGCTCGGTCCCGGACGATGGGACGGTGGCGAAGAGGGCAAGGGCGATTTCACCAAGGGTGCGAACCTCAGCCCGGCGGATGCCGATGTCGTTCTCGCCGTCACGGCAAAACGCGATGACTGGAAAGAGGCGATTGCCGCGGCAGATACCTATCTGACCAAAAGCGAAGTCGGCCAGGCCGGCGTCAGTGAACTCGAAGAGATCGCCAAACTCGTCACCTCGTCCGGCTATGGCGCGGATCGCGTTCGCATCGATCCCTCCGTCGTCCGCGGCCTCGAATACTACACCGGTCCCGTTTACGAAGTAGAACTCACGCTCGAAACCAACGACGAAAAAGGCCGCCCCGTGCGCTTCGGTTCGGTCGGCGGCGGTGGGCGTTATGACGGTCTGGTCTCGCGCTTTCGCGGCGAGCCGGTGCCGGCGACCGGATTTTCGATCGGCGTGTCGCGGCTGCAGGCCGCGCTGACGATGCTCGGCAAGCTCGACACCAAGCCGGCGTTCGGGCCGGTGGTCGTCACCGTGTTCGGCGGCGAGATATCAGGTTATCAGCAGATGGTTGCGACGCTCCGCAACGCGGGCATTCGCGCCGAGCTCTATCTCGGCAATCCCAAGCACAGCCTCGGCCAGCAGATGAAATACGCCGACCGCCGCAACTCACCCTGCGCGATCATTCAGGGCAGCGACGAGAAGGCCAACGGCAAGATCCAGATCAAGGACCTGATCCTCGGCGCCGGCCTGACCGACATCAAGGACCGCGAGGAATATCTGAAGAAGCAGACCGAGGCCCAGTACGTCGTCGATGAAGCCAGCCTCGTCGACGAGGTCCGCAAGGTGCTGGCGCGCCATGACGTGAAGTGGAATTGAGGCCTCATGGTGAGGAGGCGCACTTGCGCCGTCTCGAACCATGGCGACAATAGGCCATCCTTCGAGACGCCGCGCGAGGCGCGGCTCCTCAGGATGAGGACCGAGTGTTTGGCGACAACAAAGCAGCAAGAGAAAAGGGAGAGACCAAAATGCCTGAGATCACCGTGAGCATGGCCGCTGGCCGCACCGACGAACAGAAGGCCGGCATGATGCGCGACATCACCCAGGCGCTGGTGAAGAACCTCGGCGTCGATGCCGATGCGGTCGTGATCCAGATCAACGAAGCGCCGCTGGCCCACAAGATGAAGGGCGGCAAGACGTTTGTTGAGCGCGCGGCGGCCGCGAAGAAGTAGTTCTGTCCGTCATTCCGGGGCGCGCGTAGCGCGAACCCGGAATCTCGAGGTTCCGGGTTCGTCGCTTCGCGACGCCCCGGAACGACGATTGATCATCCGGAATCCCCATGGACGCACGCGACGTCATCAAAATCGGCATGAGCGCCGAGCGCAGGCTCGTCGTGCCGGCGGAGCGCACGGTCGGGCATTTCGTGCCGGGAATGCCGATGGTCTATGCGACGCCGATGATGATCCTGGAAATGGAGATGGCGTCGGGCGACGCGATCCACGGCCTTCTGCAAGATGGCTGGGTCACTGTCGGCACCGAGGTCGATATCCGGCATCTCGGCGCATCGCTGGTCGGCGCCACGGTGCGGACCATGGCAAAGGTCGTCGCGGTCGAGCGCCGCGTGATCCGCTTCGAGGTCGAAGCTTTCGAGGGCGAGCGCAAGATCGGCGACGGCCGCCACGCCCGCGGGCTTGTCAATGTCGCGAATTTTACGAAACGGCTGCAGCCGAAGTGACATCGTCATTGCGAGCCAACGGGTCGCGCGAATGCGCGCCCGATGACAGGCTCCGCGAAGCAATCCATAGCCCAAAAGGAAGAATGCATTGCTTCGTCGCTTTGCTCCTCGCAATGACGAGGAGGGTACGAAGTAACTACTTCGCCAGATCCTTCGAGCGCTGCGTCGCCGCGGCGACCGCGCGTGTCAGCAGCGTCTGCATGCCGTTCGGGCCCATCAACACTTCCAGCGCGGCGGCGGTGGTGCCGCCGGGGGAGGTAACGTTCTGGCGCAAGGTGGTGGAGGTCAGCTCCGAGCGATGCAGCAACTCGCCGGAGCCGGCGACGGTTTCGCGCGCCAGTTTCGTTGCCAGTTCAACGGGCAGGCCGGCCGCGACGCCGGCGCGGGCGAGTTCTTCGGCGAGCAGGAATACGTAGGCAGGTCCCGAACCGGACACGGCGGTGACCGCGTCCATCAGGCTTTCCTTGTCGACCCATTCGACCGAGCCGGTGGCGCGCAGCAGTGCATCCGCGACCGCGCGTTGGCCGGCGCTGACACTTTTGGCCGCCACCGCGACTGTGATGCCGCGGCCGATCGCCGCCGGCGTGTTCGGCATGGCGCGAACCACGCTGCCGCCGCAAACCTCTTCGAGCGAGGCGATCGTCATGCCCGCCATGATCGAGACCACCAGCGTCGACGGGCCGACGAAGGGTTTTAGCGACGCGCCGGCTTCACGGAACGATTGCGGTTTCACCGCGACCACCAGCGTATCGACTTCGCCGGCTTCCTTGGACGACGGATTGAGACGGACGCCTTGAGCGGCCAGCGCGCCGATCTCAGCGGACGGATGCGGCTCGATCACCACGACGCGTTTGGCGTCGAGTCCCTGCGCCAGCCATCCGGTCAGCATCGCACCGCCCATCTTGCCGGCGCCGGCAAGCGCGATGGTGCCGTGGACGTTTTTCAGAGCTTGTGCGGTAGCGACTGAAGACGACATGCATAACACTCTCTTGTCGTCCCTGCGAAAGCGGGGACCCAAAACCACAAGCGGTTCTAGTGAAGCGAGAGGGAGGCTACAAGCAGTTTGCTCAAGCCTTGACGTCACGGCATATGGGTCCCGGCGTCCGCCGGGACGACAGAAACTACGCCTCGCCCTCGGTATCGAACATCGCCGCGCTCATGGCCTCGGCGGCGGTCTTGCCGGCCCAGACCACGAACTGGAACGCGGGGTAATAGCGTTCGCAGCCATGGATGGCGCCGACCAGCATGGCCTCGCATTGCGCGGCCGAGGCGGTCAGCCCGCCCGGCAGCACCAATGCCTGCCGGTGCATGATCATGCCGGTGTGGGTCCAGATGTCGAAATGGCCGACCCATAATTGCTCGTTGATCGCCGCGATCAGCCGCTGCACTTCACCGCGCCGCGCCGGCGGAATCTTCATGTCGAAGGCGCAGGCGAGATGCAGCGATTCGATCTCCGCCATCCAGGTGAAGGAGAGCTGGTAGTCGGTCCAGCTTCCCTTGGAGACGATCGTCACTTCGTCTTCGCCGGAGCGCTCGAACGCCCAGTTATTATCCGCGGCGATATCCTCGACCACCGCGAGCGGATTGATCCGGGAATCGATCGTGCCTTCGAGGAGGGACATGCCGTCTCGACCTTGTTCTTGAAGTCTTTTGATACGCAACGGGAAACGGCACGCGCTGAACTGCTACGTCGCGGCCGGCTGCAATCCCCTGATCGTCGTCTTGATCGTGCCGGAGGCTGCCGGGCTCAAGTGATGTGATTTGCGGAATCCGCGCAACTCACCCAAGAGTCCGTCCACAGGCCAAAACGCCGTCGTCCACAGCTCATGACCGTCATACACGTTAACTTTTAGAACAAACCGGAATCGGACTTCGCGGAAGAAGAGTCCCGTGCGCAGGCTTCACCGCAAAGGCGAGCCGGCTGCCACAAAGGTTAATTTCTTAGGACGCGTACGGCCGAGAGTCTTATTCCGGCTTGATGCCGGCGGTGCGGACCACCTTGCCCCATTTCTCGGTTTCGTCCGCGATCAGCCGGCCGAAATCGGCTGCTGAGCCCGGCATCGTCTCGCCGCCGATGGCGGCAAGCCGCGCCTTCATGCCGGGATCGGCGATCGCCGTATTGATTTCCTTGTTGAGCTTGTCGACGATTTCAGTGGGCGTGTTTTTCGGAGCGGCGAAGCCGTACCACTGGCTGGCTTCATAGCCTGCGACGTAATCGCCGACGGTCGGAACCTCCGGCAGCTCCGGCATTCGTGCGGCGGTGGTCACCGCGAGCGCGCGCAGCTTGCCGGTCTTGACGTAGTCGGCGGTTCCGGGGGCTGCGGCGAACAGGATCTGCACCTGACCGCCGAGGAGATCCGTCATCGCCGGGCCCTGGCCGCGATAGGGGACATGGACCATGTCGACGCCGGTCATCATCTTGAACAGCTCGCCGGCCATGTGCGGCGCGCTGCCGCTGCCGGCCGAGGCCATGTTGACCTTGCCCGGACTGGCTTTGGCGTAGGCGATGAATTCCGCAATGGTCTGCGCCGGCACCGAGGGGTGGACCAGCACCACCATCGGCACGCGGATGACGCCCGCGACCGGCGCGATGTCGCGGACGAAATTGAATTTGAGATTGTCGTAGAGCGAGGCGTTGACCGCGTTGGGGACGGTGGCGAGCAGCAGCGTGTAGCCATCGGCGGCCGCGTTGACGACCGCTTCGGTTCCGATATTGCCGCCGGCGCCGGTCCGGTTCTCCACCACGAAGGGTTGCCCCAGATGATCGGCCAGCCACTGGCCGATCAGGCGCGCCGTGATGTCGACGCCGCCGCCGGCGGCAAAACCGGCGATGATCCGGGTCGGCCGCGTCGGATAATCGAGCGCGAACGCCAGCCGCGGAGTTGCGGATGCCGCGATCGCGCTGCCGGCGAGCTTGAGAAAGTTGCGGCGGAGAAGATTCATGCTGGCGCGCCCCCTGTTGGCGACGAGGCTATCCCAATTGCTGCGATCTGAGTAAAGGCGCTCGGGGGATGCCCTGTCCCGGGGGCATGGGGACATGCCAATTCCCGATGCCAAAGATGCTTGCCCGCGTGTCGGCGTTTGGTCATATTTGCCCGCAGGTCGTCCATTCCGGGCGGCCGATGTTCTCAGGGCGGGGTGAAAATCCCCACCGGCGGTAAGGGTGACGTAGCCCAAGCCCGCGAGCGCCTTCTTCGCCTTCTCTGAAGGGGAAGAAGGGTCAGCAGATTCGGTGTGATTCCGAGGCCGACGGTTATAGTCCGGATGAAAGAGAACGGTTGCGGCGGCCTCGCGCGTTTGCGCGTGGTCAAAGTCGTTCCGTGTGCCCTGATTCTGGTCCTGAAAGAGGAAAGCCATGAATCAGATGTTGCAAGAGCCTGAAGTCAAATCCCAAACCGAAACTTCCCAAGTTAAGCCCTCCGAAGCCGGTCACGCGCCCGATACGCCTGTGCGTCCGCCGGCACAAAACCATCCGCGTTTCGTCAAGCCGCAGCGGGTCGCCTTCGTGCAGGCGGCCTGGCACCGCGACGTGGTCGAGCAATGCCGCATCGCCTTCCTCGAGGAGATCGAAGCGCGCCATATCGCGCGTTCGCAGGTCGATCTGTTCGAGGTGCCGGGCTCGTTCGAAATCCCGCTGCATGCGCAACTGCTCGCCAAGACCCGGCGCTACACCGCGATTGTCGCCGCGGGGCTCGTGGTCGATGGTGGCATCTACCGTCACGAATTCGTCGCCGACACCGTGATCAAGGCGCTGATGGATGTGCAGTTGAAGACCGAAGTGCCGGTGTTCTCGGCGGTGCTGACGCCGCTGCAATTCCACGAGAGCCCGGTGCATCACGACTTCTTCCGTAAACACTTCGTCATCAAGGGGATCGAAGTCGCGGAAGCCTGCGCCAACACGCTGCACAGCCTGGAACGGCTGAAGGGCCAGGTCGCGGCGGGGATTGTCTAGCACTACAACCGATTGTCATTCCCGCCGCCGCACCTGTAAAGTCGGCGGCGGGAGGAGGCCAGCCCGTGATGACGGGCGGCCGAGACGATCATGTTCGAAGGACACGATCCCTATCTCGTCGCGCTCTCGGTGGTGATCGCGATTCTGGGTGGTTACACCGGCTTCGGCCTCACCGCGCGCATTCGCGGGACGCCGGACGCTGGTCATCGGCTGCTGCTGGCGGGTGCAGCGTTCTTTCTCGCCATCGGCATCTGGACCATGCACTTCGTCGGCATGCTGGCCGCGCCGCTGCCGCCGGGCACGGTCTATCTGGTGCTGCCGACGATCATCTCGTTCCTGATTTGCGCGCTGGTGGTCGGCATTTCCCTGTTCTTTGTCAGCGTCGGCGAGCCGCCGGTGTCCCGCGTGGTGTCCTCGGCGGTGCTGCTCGGGGTCGGGATCGCCAGCATGCACTATGTCGGCATGCACGGACTGTCCGGCGATTTCGCCATGACACACGACAATGCCGTGGTGGCGCTGTCGGTCGCGATCGCGATTGCGGCGGCCTATGGCGGCCTGCGCACGTTCCTGGCGCGCCAGGGCGGCGTGCAACTGGCGCTAAGCGCGGTCGCGTTCGGTGTCGCCGTATCCGGCATGCACTATACGGCGATGGCCGGCATGAATCTGGTTTCGCCATCGGAAGGGGCGCATCACCATATCGAGGGACTGGCCGCGTCGTCGCAGATGCTGTCGCTGGTGGTGGCGCTGCTCTGCTTCGTCATCGCCGCGGGTTTTCTGCTGTCGCTGGTGCCGGATCCGCGTAACAAGGTCGGGGTGACGGCGGCTGGCGCAACGCCGCAGGCGGTCAGTCTTGTCACGGAAATCCCGTCGGCTGATGCCGGTGCGGCGTCCACCAGTCCGCGGATGCGGCCGACGCCGCTGGGCGGCATCGGCCAGCCGCCCCGTGCGGCGCCCGCGCCACGGATGCCGGTCGAAGGCGCCGACGGTACCCACTTCATCGATAGCGCCGATGTCAGGAGCGTGCGGGCCGACGCCCACTATACAAAAGTACATGACGGCACCCGTGAGCGGATGTGTCCGTGGTCGATCTCGGAAGCCGAAGCCCAGCTCGACCCAGGCCTGTTCGTCCGGGTGCACCGCAGCCATATCGTCGCGATCCCGCACGTCACGCTGGTCCGCAAGGAAGGCGACGGCGCGATCGTCGAACTCGACGGCCCGTCGCCGCACCGGGTGCCGGTCAGCCGCGCCAAGATCGCCGAGGTCAAGGCGAGGCTCGGTCTCGCCCGGCGGCACGCGTAGGCGGCGCTTGCTTAACCTCGCCCCGCTTGCGGGGAGAGGTCGCCGCGCTCTTCGCGCGGCGGGTGAGGGGGTACCGGACCCACAACGTTCTCGACTCGCGGTGAGAGCCCCTCACCCCAGCCCTCTAAGAGCGAGCTTCGCTCGTCTCGACCCCGCAAGAGCGGGGCGAGGGAGCAGAGGCAGTGCCGTCTGCGCGTTAGGTCGCCCAGACTGACGCATTTCGTGAGCGAAACTCCGCATCTCGTGCGAATTCCCTGACTTTGTGCCCCTCGGCTTGCGGCCCAAAACGCCAGGATAGAGCGTGCGCTCCAACGTCCATGTCCTCGTAAGGGACCCCCAACGGACGAATGGAGGAGACGAATGATCCCAGGACCATTCAGCTATCACCGGCCGGCAACCGTCGCCGACGCGGTCAAACTGCTCTCGACCCTGGGCGACGAGGTCCGGGCGCTGGCCGGCGGCCACAGCCTGGTGCCGATGATGAAGCTCAGGCTCGCGACACCCGAGCACCTGGTCGACCTGCACGGTGTGGCCGGGCTCAAAGGCATCTCTCGCAAAGGCAACACGGTCGTGATCGGCGCCATGACCACCCAGCACGAATTGCTGGCGTCCGACGAGATCGGCAAGTCGTTGCCGATCCTGCACGAAACCGCGCTTCTGATCGCCGACCCGCAGGTGCGCTACCGCGGCACCATCGGCGGCAACGTCGCCAATGGCGATCCCGGCAACGACATGCCGGCGCTGATGATGACCCTCGGTGCGAGCTACCGCCTCGAAGGCGCATCAGGAGCCCGCGATGTCGCGGCCACCGAATTTTACCAGGGCGCCTATTTCACGTCGCTCGAGCCGGGCGAACTCTTGACCTCGATTTCCATTCCGGTCCCCGCCGCCGGTCACGGCTACGCCTACGAAAAACTCAAGCGCAAGGTCGGCGATTACGCCACCGCGGCCGCGGCCGTCGTTCTCACGATGGCTGATGGCAAGGTCGCCACCTGCGCGATCGGCCTCACCAACCTCTCCGAGACGCCGCTGCTGGCGACGGATGCGGCGAAAGCGGTGATCGGCACCAGCCTCGATCCGGCCACCCTGAAAAAGGCTGCGGCTGCAGCGGTCGCGATCATGTCGCCGGCCGCGGATGCCCGCGGCCCGGTCGAATACCGCAAACATGTCGGCGGCATCATGGTGATGCGGGCGCTGTCGCGCGCCGCTGCCGGCGCCAGGTAAGGGGGAAACAATGGCAAAGACTCACGTCACCATGAAGGTGAACGGCGCCGAGGTCGAAGGCCTCGTCGAGCCGCGCACGCTGCTGGTGCATTTCATCCGCGAAAATCTCGCGCTGACCGGCACCCATATCGGCTGCGAAACCACCCATTGCGGCGCCTGCACCGTCGATATCGACGGCATGTCGGTGAAATCCTGCACCATGTTCGCGGTGCAGGCGCAGGGCTCCGACATCATGACCATCGAAGGCGTCGCCAATGCCGACGGGTCGCTGTCGGCATTGCAGGAAGGTTTCCGGATGATGCACGGCCTGCAATGCGGCTTCTGCACCCCCGGCATGATTTTACGCGCGCAACGGCTGTTGAAGGAAAATCCGTCACCGACCGAAGCCGAAATCCGGATGGGCATCTCGGGCAATATCTGCCGCTGTACCGGCTACCAGAACATCGTCAAGGCGATCCAGTACGCCGCCGCCAAGATCAATGGCGTTGAATTCCAGGAGGCTGCGGAATGAACGACATGACTCCCACGCGGGAACAACGCGAAGCCAAACTCGAAGGCATGGGCTGCAAGCGCAAGCGGGTCGAGGACATCCGCTTCACGCAAGGCAGGGGCAATTACGTCGACGACGTCAAATTGCCGGGCATGCTGCACGGCGATTTCGTCCGCTCGCCGCATGCCCATGCGCGCGTCAAGTCGATCAACTCGGAAGAGGCGCTGAAGGTGCCGGGCGTGCTCGCCGTTATCACCGCCGAGACGCTGAAGACCGTCAACCTCGTCTGGATGCCGACCTTGGCCGGCGACGTCCAGATGGTGCTGGCCGACGGCAAGGTGCTGTTCCAGAATCAGGAAGTCGCGTTCGTGGTCGCGACTGACCGCTACGCCGCCGACGACGGCATCAACAAGGTGGTGGTCGAATACGAACCGTTGCCGCCGCTGATCGACCCGTTCAAGGCATTGGATGCGGACGCGCCGGTGCTGCGCGAGGACCTCGCCGGCAAGATGACGGGCGCGCACGGGCCGCGCAAGCATCACAACCACATCTTCGAATGGACCGTCGGTGACAAGGATCTCACCGATGCCGCGTTCCGCAAGGCCGAGGTGACGATCAAGGAGATGATCTCCTATCACCGCACCCACCCGTCGCCGCTGGAAACCTGCCAGTGCGTCTGCTCGTTCGACAAGATCAAGGGCGAGCTGACGATCTGGGGCACGTTTCAGGCGCCGCATGTGATCCGCACCGTGGTGGCGCTGATCGCAAAAATTCCCGAGCACAAGATCCACGTCATCGCGCCCGATATCGGCGGCGGTTTCGGCAACAAGGTCGGCGCCTATCCCGGCTATATCTGCGCGGCGGTCGCTTCCATCGTCACCGGCAAGCCGGTGAAATGGGTCGAGGACCGCATCGAGAACCTGACCGCCACTTCATTTGCGCGCGACTATCACATGACGACCGAAATCGCCGCGACCAGGGAGGGCAAGGTCACCGGTCTTCGCGTCCATGTGCTGGCCGATCACGGCGCGTTCGACGCCTGCGCCGACCCGTCGAAATGGCCGGCCGGCTTCTTCAACATCGTAACGGGATCGTATGATTTTCCCACCGCGCATTTGTCGGTGGACGGCATCTACACCAACAAGGCACCGGGCGGCGTCGCCTATCGCTGTTCGTTCCGCGTCACCGAGGCGGCGTATTGCATCGAGCGCGGCATGGATATTTTGGCGCAGAAGCTCGGGATGGATCCGGCCGAGCTGCGGCTGAAGAACTTCATCAAGGCGGAGCAGTTTCCGTATCACTCGGCGCTCGGCTGGGAGTACGATTCCGGCGATTATCACACCGCGATGCGCAAGATGATGGAAACGGTCGACTATGCCGGCCTGCGCAAGGAGCAGGCGGAAAAGCGCGCGGCGTTCAAGCGCGGCGAGACCCGCGAGATCATGGGCCTCGGCGTGTCGTTCTTCACCGAGATCGTCGGCGCCGGCCCCTCGAAGAATTGCGACATCCTGGGCATTGCGATGTTCGACTCCTGCGAGATCCGCATGCATCCGACCGGAGCGGGCATCGCCCGCGTCGGCACCAAGAGCCAGGGCCAGGGTCACGAGACCACCTGGGCGCAGATCATCGCCACCGAAATCGGCATCCCCGCCGACGATATCATGGTCGAGGAAGGCAATACCGACACCGCGCCTTACGGGCTCGGCACCTACGGTTCGCGCTCGACGCCGGTGGCGGGTGCGGCGATCGCCATGGCCGCGCGAAAAATCAAGGCCAAGGCCCAGATGATCGCGGCCTACAAGCTCGAAGTCCACGAGGGCGACCTCGAATGGGATATCGACGGCTTCCGCGTCAAGGGGCTGCCGGAGAAGTCGATGTCGATGAAGGACATCTGCTGGGCGGCCTACAACTCGGTACCCCCCGGCATGGAGCCGGGCCTCGAAGCGGTCAGCTATTACGATCCGCCCAACATGACCTATCCGTTCGGCGCCTACATCTGCGTCATGAACATCGATGTCGATACCGGCGTCTACAAGGTCAGGCGCTTCTACGCGCTCGACGATTGCGGCACGCGCATCAACCCGATGATCATCGAGGGCCAAGTGCATGGCGGACTGACCGAAGCCTTCGCAATCGCGATGGGCCAGGAGATCCGCTACGACGACGAAGGCAACGTGGTGACCGGTTCGTTCATGGACTTCTTCATGCCGACCGCGGTCGAGACCCCGCATTGGGAAACCGACTTCACCGTCACGCCGTCGCCGCACCATCCGATCGGCGCCAAGGGCGTCGGCGAAAGTCCCAATGTCGGCGGCGTGCCGGCGTTCTCCAACGCGGTCAACGACGCGTTCTCGTTCTTAGGGTCCACCCATATCCAGATGCCGCATGACTTCTGGCGCAACTGGAAGGCGGCGAAGAATTTGGGAGTGTTTGCGTAGTTTCTCGTCATTCCGGGATGGTGCGTTAGCACCAGACCCGGAATCTCGAGATTCCGGGTTCGATGCTTCGCATCGCCCCGGAATGACAGGGACTAACAATGAAAACCCGCGAAGAGATCGCGCAAGCACTGGCCGCTGCCGGCTATATCGCCGACGGCGAACTCGCGACCGCGATCTCGCTGATGCAATTGCTCAGGCGTCCGCTGCTGCTGGAAGGCGAGGCGGGCGTCGGGAAGACCGAAGTGGCGAAGGCGCTGGCTGGCGTGCACGCGACCGAACTGATCCGCCTGCAATGCTATGAGGGGCTCGATCAATCGGCGGCGCTGTACGAATGGAACTACCAGCGCCAATTGCTCTCGATCCAGGCCCATCGCGGCGATAATCCCGATGCGGTCGAGGACCAGATCTTTTCGGAAAAATATCTGCTGGAACGGCCGCTGCTGGCCGCGATCCGCCGCGACAAGCCGCCGGTGCTGCTGATCGACGAGATCGATCGCGCCGACGATGAGTTCGAGGCGTTCCTGCTCGAACTGCTCTCCGACTTCCAGGTCTCGATCCCCGAACTCGGCACCATCAAGGCCGTCACGATCCCGCATGTGGTGCTGACCTCGAACGGCACCCGCGAACTCTCCGACGCGCTGCGCCGCCGCTGTCTCTATCACTATGTCGACTATCCCGACGCCGACCGCGAGGCGCGCATCATCATGGTGCGGATCGACGGCGCCGGCGCCTCGCTGTCGCTGCAGATCGCGCGCATGGTCGAAAGCGTCCGCAAGGAAGAACTGCGCAAGGTGCCGGGTGTGGCCGAGACGCTGGACTGGGCGGCGGCCCTGGTCGGGCTCGACGTACGCGACCTGCACGATGCGCCCGAGACCGTGCATGAAACCCTGATGTGCCTGCTCAAGACCCATGAAGACAGATCGCGGATGAGCCGCGAAGTCACCGAACGGCTATTGGGGAAGGTCGCATGAGCTGCTGCGGCGCCGCACCTGACATCAATGATGTGAACGAGGTCTCCCGCCTGGTCTCGGCAAAACTCGCGGCGTTTCTGAAAACCCTGCGTGACAGTGGCTTTGCCGTCGGTCTGGCCGAAGGCCAGGACGCCGCATCGCTGATGACGGCAGGCTTTGTCGCCAGACCCGGCCTGTTGCGCTCGGCCTTCAAGCATCTGTTCTCGGCGCGCAAATCCGACTGGGAAAAGTTCGACGGCATCTTCGACGCATTCTGGCTCGGCAAGCGGGTTCGCTCGCGGTCGACCACCACGGGCTCGGCCAAATCAGCCAACAATCCGTCGCTGAAGAGCTTGCCGAACACCCGGCCGGAACCGCGCGCCGGTGGCGATACCGCGATGGACCAGATTCCATCCGGCGACGGCGCCGACGACCTCGATCGTTCCGGCGAAGGCCGCATGGAGGGGGCGTCGCGCGCCGATCAGCTTGCCGAAATCGATTTCCGCAAGATGGCCGATCCCGAACAGATCGAAGAAGCGCACGCCGCCGCCGCGCGGCTGGCGCAGACCATGCGTACGCGGCTGACGCGGCGCGATCTGGCGCGGCGGCGCGGCTATCGGCTTGATCTGCGCCGGACCATTCACGGCAATATCAGCCATGGCGGCGTCCCGATTACGCTGGTCAGGCGCCAGCGCAAGGAGAAGCCGCTGCGGCTGGTGATGCTGCTCGACGCCTCCGGTTCGATGAGCATGTACACCGGCGTATTCCTGCGTTTCATTCACGGCGTGCTGGATGAGTTTCGTGAAGCCGAGGCGTTCCTGTTTCACACCCGGCTGGCGCATGTCTCCGATGCCATGAAGGAAAAGGATGCCGCGCGGGCGCTCGACCGTCTCTCGATCATGGCGCAGGGCGCCGGCGGCGGCACCAAAATCGGCGAAAGCCTGCAGACCTTCAACCGCTGGCACGCCGCGCGCGTGATCCATTCGCGCACCGTCGTGATGATCGTCTCCGACGGCTACGAGACCGGCGACGCCGCACTGCTCGGCCGCGAGATGGCGGCGCTCGGCCGCCGCTGCCGCCGCATCGTCTGGCTCAATCCGATGATGGCGTGGGAGGGTTACGCGCCCGAGGCCGCCGGCATCAAGGCGGCGCTGCCGCATGTCGATCTCTACGCGCCGGCCAACACGCTGAAAAGCCTGACCGCGCTCGAACCGTATCTGGCGAAGTTGTGAGGATGCATGTGATCAGATCGATTTTTGGCGACGACGGAAGTGCGCCCCCTCTCCCGCTTGCGGGGGAGGGCCGGGGTGGGGGTGCTGCCGCGATTTGCACTGCCCAAGTGGATAGAGCTTCCCCCACCCGCCGCGCCCGGGCGCGCAATTGCGCTGCCACGCACGTCGACCTAAGAGCGAGCTTCGCTCGTCTCGACCCCCGCAAGCGGGAGAGGCGGTCGATAGAGAGGCGCCGATGACCGCTCATGTCGAAGTGATGGATCTGGTGGCGCAGATGAAAGCGGCCGAGCAGGCGTTCGTGCTGGCCACTGTTGTCCGCACGGTGTCGGTGACGGCGGCGAAGGCCGGCGCCAAGGCGATCATCCGGCCCGATGGAACGATTGTCGCCGGGTGGATCGGCGGCGGCTGCGCGCGCGGGGCGGTGCTGAAAGCGGCGCGCGAGGCGCTGGCCGATGGCGAGCCGCGCATGGTGTCGGTGCAGCCGGACGACATGCTGGCCGAACTCGGCGTCAAGCCCGGCGAGAACCGCGACGGCGTCCGCTTCGCCAGCAACATGTGCCCGAGCAAGGGAACCATGGATATTTTCGTCGAGCCGGTGTTGCCGCATCCTTCCCTGGTGGTGTTCGGCGCCAGCCCCGTGGCGATGTCGCTGGCCGCGCAGGCGCGCCAGCTCGGCTACCACGTCACGCTGGCGGCGCCTTCTGGCGATCTGCCCGTGGTTCCCGACGCCGATGTGCTGGTCGACGGCTTCGCGCTCGGCGAACTGCATCCCGCCAAACGCTTCATCGTGGTCTCGACGCAAGGCAAGGACGATGAGGCCGCGTTGCGCGCCGCGGTCGCGACCGAAGCCGCCTATCACGCCTTCGTCGGCAGCCGCCGCAAGATGACGGCGCTACGCGAAAAGCTGGTCGCGGGTGGCGTGTCGCCGCAAGCGCTCGACCGGGTCAAGGCGCCGGCCGGGCTCGACCTCGGCGCCATCACGCCGGAAGAGATCGCAATGTCGATATTGGCCGAAATCACCGTCGAACGCCGAAGAGGCCAGCGCGCCAGCAATTTTTCTCAAGGGAGTTGAAGACATATCATGCAGATGAGTGACAGCCAGCGCATCCCGGCCTCGAAGGAAAAGGTCTGGGCCGCACTCAACGATCCCGCGATCCTGAAACTATGCATTCCCGGCTGCGAGGCGCTCGACATGTCCTCGCCGACCGAGATGACCGCGACCGTGGTGTTCAGGGTCGGCCCGGTGAAGGCGACCTTTGGCGGCAAGGTGACCTTGTCGGATCTCGATCCGCCCAACAGCTATCTCATCTCCGGCGAGGGCTCCGGTGGCGTCGCCGGCTTCGCCAAGGGTGGGGCTGCCGTGCGTCTGGAGTCCGAAGGCCCCGACACCACCGTGCTGCATTACGACGTCGACGCCCAGATCGGCGGCAAGCTCGCGCAACTGGGTTCGCGCCTGATCGATTCCACCGCCAAAAAACTTGCCGGACAATTCTTTGCGTCGTTCGGCGAGGTGGTGGGAGGCACGGTTCCGGCGGCCTGAGTCCCGCAATTGCCCCCGTTCGGGTTTCGGCTATGCTGGCCGCAAAACAATCGGGGAGAGCGTGATGGCTGGGCAGGATTCTTCCGATTGGCTCGGCCTGTCAGGCCGTGTGTGCGTGGTGACGGGCGGCGGTGGCGGCATCGGCCGCGCCGTTGCCTTGAGCCTGGCCCGGGCCGGCGCCCGTGTCGCTGCGGTCGACCGCGACGAGCGCGGACTTGATACGACGCACAAGGAATTGCGCGATCTCGGCAGCGACCACGCGATAGCAAGCTGCGATACCTCAAACGCCGAGAGCGTCACCGCAGCGTCTGACATGATCGGGAAATCGCTGGGGCCGTGCCACGTGCTGGTCAACACCGCCGCGGTGTTGCGTCCCGGCGGCCTCGACACGTTATCCCTCGCCGAATGGAACGCGGTGCTCTCGGTCAACCTGACCGGCTATTTCCTCTGTGCGCAGATTTTCGGCCGCCAGATGCGCGCGCTCGGTCGCGGCAGTCTGGTTCACGTATCGTCGATAGCCGGCAGCCACGCGCAGGGCCAGAGCGGCGCCTACAGCGTCAGCAAGGCCGGCGTGATCATGCTGTCGCAACAGCTGGCCAACGAATGGGGCCCGCACGGTATCCGCAGCAACGTCGTCAGCCCCGGCCTCGTCATCACGCCGATGAGCCAGTCGTTCTACGACACGCCTGGAGTCACCGAGCGGCGCAAGGCGGTGGTGCCGATGCGGCGGATCGGCGTGCCGCAGGACATCGCCGACGCCATCCTGTTTCTCGCCAGCGACCGCTCGTCCTATGTCAGCGGCGACGAGATCACCGTCGACGGCGGCTTTGTGCGGATGCTGATGAACCTGGTGCCGCGGCCGGGGTTCGAATAGCGGCCGGCTGACGGCCGAGTCGGGTTGCTCGCAACGATTAAGTGACGGCAAAGCGCGCGGCAAATTGGCACGACGGGCAAATCACCAAAAGTCTGTCCAGCCCTTCGCGCAAAAATATTTTGCTGGCGCCGTCGGGCAAATCAGACGTCTAACTCCGCCCGTCTCCCGCGATGAGAGGGGCGCTCGCGATCGTCACGACGTGCGGAGAGATGCGGTGGACGCGGGGTCACGACTGACGAGCGTGGCATTTGCGTACGGTGAAATCGTTTGGGTCCGACGCCCCGATGCAGGCGTCAAGTTCGAGGGCGGCCAACGCCGCCCGAGAGCGATGGTGTCACAAAAAGCAGGGTCACCAGGACGATCTCGTATAAGCCGTAAAGCCATTGCGTGGGGGAGGCCGGGTGTTCTCCGCTGAACCTGTATGCTCGTGTGCGTATCTCTTCGCATCTATTGCACGCGAGACCGCGGGTGCAGCGCGCACCCGGTCTTCCCCACGCCCTCTGTTTGAAGAGGGTGAGGTTTCGAGCAAAACTTCGGGCGTATTGCGCCGCGAGGATGCGAACGCATATTCAGTCGTCATCACCCGCGAAAGCGGGTGATCCAGTATTCCAGAGGCGTCAATGATGGAACCGATAAGCCGCAGCGTACTGGATACCCCGCATGCGCGGGGTATGACGGCCAGGACTGAATCAGTCGAACAGGCTCGAGACCGATTCTTCCGACGCGGTGCGGCTGATGGCTTCGCCGATCAGGGGCGCGATCGACAGCGTGCGGATGTTGGCGGCCTTGTTGATCGCGTCCGTCGGCAGGATCGAGTCGGTGATCACGAGCTCTTTCAGCTTGGAAGAGGCGATGCGGGCCGCGGCGCCGCCGGACAGCACGCCGTGCGAGATGTAGGCGTAGACGTCCTTGGCGCCGTGCGCGATCAGCGCGTCGGCGGCATTCACCAGCGTGCCGCCGGAATCGACGATGTCGTCGATCAGAATGCAGGTGTAGCCGGCGGCATCGCCGATCACGTTCATGACTTCGGATTCGCCGGCGCGTTCGCGGCGCTTGTCGATGATGGCGAGCGGGGTGTTGATGCGCTTGGCGAGGCCACGCGCCCGCACCACGCCGCCGACATCGGGCGATACCACCATGACATTGGCGAGGTCGAAGCGCTCCTTGATGTCGCGTACCATCACCGGCGAGGCGTAGAGGTTGTCGGTCGGAATGTCGAAGAAGCCCTGGATCTGGCCGGCGTGCAGGTCGAGCGTCATGACGCGGTCGACGCCGGCGTGCGTGATCAGGTTGGCCACCAGCTTTGCGGAAATCGGTGCGCGGGAGCCGACCTTGCGGTCCTGCCTGGCGTAGCCGAAATAGGGGATGACCGCGGTGATGCGGCGCGCGGACGACCGGCGCAGCGCATCGGTGATGATCAGGAGTTCCATCAGGTGGTCGTTAGCCGGAAACGACGTCGACTGGATGATGAACGCGTCCGAGCCGCGCACGTTCTCGAGGATTTCGACGAAAATTTCGTTGTCGGCAAAACGGCGAACGCTGGCCTTGGTCAGCGGCAGATGCAGCCAGTCGGCGATTTCCTGTGCCAGCACCGGATTGGAATTGCCAGCCACAAGCTTGATCGAGCCATTCTTGGCCGACATCGACGCTTCTCCTCGCGCCTTGCTGGATACGACGTTCAGCATTTCGAGAAATCCTCGGACCCGGCGCGCTTCGATGAGCGAGGAGATATCAGGCAGGTGGCTCGGCTGGCAACCCATTGCCCCGGTTTTCCCGGTCAAAAATAGACCGTTACGGGACTATTAGGGGGTATTGTTACTGGCTGCTGAAGCCCAGCGCGGCGACACCAAATGCACCCTCTGCGGGTGCAGCCGGCTCCGCGCTCGCAACCGCGGGGCCGTGGCGGCCCGGGGCAGGTGCGGGCGGCGCGTCAGGCGTGCCGTTGATCATGTTGCTCAGTCCGCTCAGGCCGGCTTGCGCGATTTTCCGCAACAGGAGGTCGTCGGCCGCCGCCCAGGCGTCGCGTCCGGCCTTGCCGGCCGGCTCTTCGCCGGAGAGGCGGAGGGCGCGCTGCTGGTTGTTGTCGTAGACGTCCCAGACCCAGGCAATCATGGTCTTGCCGCGAACCACCTGCGCCGAGAGATAGCTGCGCACGCGGTAGGAAGCGCCGCCCTCGCGCGAGACGATCGACAGGTTGCGCAGCTTCGATTCACTGTCGAGCACGCCGACCATGCGGTCGAACACCTGTGGTGGCGGGCCGTCGATCGATTCAAAGGCGACGGTAGCGCCGCCGCTGCCGGGGCCGGGCGCCATCGCGAACGAACCGCTCGCGGCACCTCCGCCGGCGCAGCCGCCGAGCGCGCAGGACGCGACAAGCAGCGCCGCGGCGATCGTCGCGCGCGGAACTCGCAGGCACAGAGCTTTGATGACGTCCCTCATCGTCCCCTGCGATATCGTTAAAATGCATTAAGGTCTAGGGCGGTGAGGCCACAGCGTCGCACCAGGCGCGCACCTGAGCCGCGCCGGAATCTGAAAATTTTCGTTCAACTTGAAGCACTTCGCCAGGCAATCACGGTTCCAGCGCGATCGCGTGAACCAGTCGGCCGTAGTCGGGCTCCTTGCGGTGGACCGAGCGGCGGTAGCTGTAGAAGCGTTCGTCGGCATAGGTGTCGACGCCGGTGTCGTCGATCATGAGCACGCCGGCATTTTCCAGCCGCATCCGGATGAAGCCCGCGAGATCGAACATCGAATGGCCGGATCGTTCCGAGGGAATGAAGAACGCGCCGTGTTCGGCATCGGCATCCAGAAAGCGTTCGACGAATTCGCCCCCGACCTCGTAAGACTGCTGGCGGATCAAGGGACCGATCGCCGCGACCATGCCGCTGCGGTCGGCGCCGAGCTTTTCCATCGCGTCGATGGTGGATTCCAGCACGCCGGTCAGCGCACCCTTCCAGCCGGCATGAGCGGCGCCGATTACCCGCGCCGCGGGGTCGGCAAATAATATGGGTCCACAATCGGCCGTGGTGACACCGATGGCGATGCCTTCGGTCCGCGTGACGATGGCGTCGGCGCGCGGCCGCGCCTCGCCTGGCCATGGGCCGGTCGCGACCACGGCGTCGGGCGAGTGAACTTGATGCACGCCAACCAGATGCGCCGGTGCAACGCCCATATACTCGGCCATTCGGCGGCGGTTTTCCGCGACCTTGGCCTGATCGTCGCTGGAACCGAGGCCGCCATTGAGGCTGGCATAGATGCCGTCGGACACGCCGCCTTCGCGGCTGAAGAAGGCGTGGCGCAGGCCGGGAATGGCCGAGAGCAATGATGATCCGAAGGTCATGGCGTATCGGCCGCCGGCGTCTGCTCGTCGCTGAGGCCCGCGACCGAGGTGAGATGGGGCTCGGTGACGGCCATGACCTTGAACATCGAGCCCATGCCGCCGCGGCCGCTGTCGGTCAGCCGCTTCAGCGCGCCGGAAATATCAGCGGAAACCTCCGGCGTGGTCTTGCCCATCAGGGTGACGGCGCGGGTCTCGATGCCGAGCCGCTTGAGGAAGTCGCCCTGCGTCGCCGGGCCGTGGACCCGCGCGCCGAGGTCCTCCGCCGCCCGGGCCAGCGCCTGGAAATCGACATGGGCGGTGACGTCGGCCTGTCCGGGATTCTTCAGCGGGTCGGCGAAGCTGTGGCGGACGATGGCCTGAAAGGTGTCGCCGGCGTCGCTGCGCAGATGACCGTAATCGATGATCAGCGCCGCGCCGTCCTGGTCGCGGACGCGGGTGGCGATCTTCATGATTTCCGCATCGGGCCGCCATTCGAACACGGCGCCGACCGGCGCGGCGCGCACCAGCGGCGGCAGCAACACCTCGAAGCGCGGCACCGGTTCGGCGCTGGCGCCGAACACCAGCCTGCCATTGGCGTCGAGGTAGACCACGCGTTCGTGCCAGCCGGTCTCGCGCTTGACCGCCTGATGGATCGGCAGCACGTCGAAATATTCGTTGGCGAGGATGACCGCGGGGCCCTCGGGCACGTCGTCGATGCTGTCATGCCAGGCGATGTTGCGAACGCCCGACAGCGTCGCGCGCTGTTTCTCGCGCAGCACCGGATTGACCTCGACGAGATGGACACTGAGCCCCTGATAGAGCGGCGGCAGCACCCGAAGCGCGCGCAGCGCATCCGCCATCATGGTGCCGCGGCCGGGTCCAAGCTCGATCAGCCGCAGCATCGGCGGCGAACCGATCGCCTTCCAGATCGAAGCCGCCCACAGTCCGAGCAGTTCGCCGAACATCTGGCTCACCTCGGGCGCGGTGGTGAAATCTCCCTCGCGGCCGAGCGGATCGCGCGACACGTAGTAACCGTGCTGCGGATGCAGCAGGCACAGCTCCATGTATCGCCAGACCGGCATCGGCCCCGACGATTTGATCAGTGTCTTGATTTCCGACTGCAGCGGCGAAAATTCTGTCACGGCCTGCCTTGAATTGACTTTCGACTATGCTCCGGCGCCTCGCGGCGCCATGCCATCACAATCAGGATGGCTCCGGCAACGATCATTGGCACCGACAGCAGCATACCCATAGTCAGTCCGCCCCACAAAAATCCGAGTTGGGGGTCGGGTTCTCTGAAGAATTCGCCCGTAATACGCGCAAACGCATAGATCGCGATGAAGCTGCCGAGGATCAGGCCGGGCCTTTTCAGGGCGCCCATCCGAATCATGATTGCCAAAATCGTAAACAGCAGGATGCCTTCGAGCCCGGCTTCATAGAGCTGGCTGGGGTGCCGCGGCAGCGGCCCGCCGTTGGGAAATACCATCGCCCAGGGCACGCTTTCGTCCGCCGGCCGGCCCCACAGCTCGCTGTTGATGAAGTTGGCGAGCCGTCCGAGGAACAACCCGATCGGGCCGACCGCGGTGGTGATGTCGCCCAGCGACAGAATCGACAGGCCGTTGGTGCGGCAGAACAGCATCACCGCGGCGACGCAGCCGAGGAAGCCGCCGTGAAACGACATGCCGCCCTTCCACAATTCGAAGATCTCGGCCGGGTGCTGCGCGAAGAAAGCCGGATTGTAGAACAACACGTATCCGGTGCGGCCGCCGACGATGATGCCGATCGTCACCCACAGGATAAAATCGTCGAGCTGAAGCAGCGAGATCGGCGCCGGTCCGCCCCACAGCTTCTCGTTCTTGACCAGCGCCCGCGCGTAGATCCAGCCGAGCACGATGCCGCAGATATAGGCCAGCGCATACCAGCGGATGGCGATCGGCCCGATCTGGAGGGCGATCGGATTGAATACCGGAAAGGCGATGGTGAGGAACGGCATCGTGCGTCGACGTCTAGGCGGCGAGGTTGCGGCGATAGAGCGCCAGCAGCCGTTCCCAATGCCGCTCGGCGGCATCGCGGTCGTAGATCGGGCGCTTCGGGAATGCGAAGCCGTGATGGGTGCCGGGATAGAGTTCGACCTCGTTCTTGGTTCCCTTCATGCCTTCCTTCACCTTCTCGATGATTTCGGGCGGCGCATAGATATCGGTCTCAGCACAGCCGAAATAGAGTTCGGCCTTGGTCTTATCAGCGGCGAGATGCGGACTATCGGGTTGGTCGGTCGCCAGTTGCACGCCGTAGATCGATGCCGTCGCCTTGACGCGATCGGGGAAGTGCGTCGCCGCGTTGACCGCATAGCGTCCGCTCATGCAGTAGCCGACGGTGCCGACAATGCTGGTGTTGGCTGCCTTCTGGGTTCCGGCGTAAGCGAGCAGGGCCTTGGTGTCTTCCATCACGAGCGGAATGGTGAGCGAGTGCATCAGCTCGAACATCTTCTTGCGCTCGGGCGATTCCGGATCGGGATTGATCGGCCCGAGCTCCATGACGCCGGCGCGGTAGTACATATTGGGCAGCATCACGTAATAGCCCGCCGTGCCGAGCCGCCGCGCCATGTCGCGCAACTCCTCGCGGATCGCCGGCGCGTCCATGTAGAAAATAATGACCGGAAACGGCCCGCCGCGTTCGGGGTGGGTGATGAAGGTGGTGGTCTTGCCGTCCCTGGTCGGAATGTCGATCTGCTGGTCGATCATGGGCGTTGCTTTGCCTGTTTTGATTCTGGTTTCTGATTGGGCACCAAATACGATTGCAAGGAAACCGGAGCATGACAAGGTAAACGGCCATCACATTGGCCTCGAGCTGCGACCTTGACCTTTCCCTTGATCTTTTCCCCGGCATCACCATTGTCTTGCGTGAAGTCTTGCCTAGCGAAAACGTGCAGCGACCGGAGCGTTCCAGATGACCCAGACCAGCAATCGGTTTTTCGACGAGATCGGCCGTTTGATGAACGACGCCGCCGGCGCCGCGCAAGGCGTCAAACGCGAGGTCGATGCCGTGGTCCGCAACCAGGCCGAGCGCATCCTGCGCGACCTCGACCTCGTCAAGCGCGAGGAGTTCGATGCGGTCAAGGACATGGCGCGCCTGGCGCGCGAGGAAAACGAGGCGCTGAAGGCCCGCATCGCGGCCCTGGAAGCCAAGCTCGGCGGGTGACGGATGGCTGACGGCCGCGGCCCTCAGATGGCAAAAGCCAAGCGCGATCTGCCGGTCATTGCGTTCACATCGCAACAGGCCTGGGAAGAATGGCTGGCGTCGCAGCCTGTGGATTCCAAGGGATTGTGGCTCAAGCTGGCCAAGAAATCGTCTGGAATTGCCAGCGTTTCAAGGCAGGAAGCGATCGATACAGCGCTGTGCCATGGCTGGATCGATGGCCAACTTGACGCCTTCGACGGCAAGTTCTGGCTGATCCGCTTCACGCCCCGTCAATCCGCCAGCAAGTGGTCCGAAAAGAACCGCGCCCGGGCACTTGAACTCGTCAAGCTGAAGCGAATGCGCCCTGCGGGATTGAGAGAGATCGACCGCGCGAAAAAGGACGGCCGCTGGGACGCCGCCTATGCGCCGCAGAGTACGGCCGAGGTCCCCGACGATCTCCGTGCCGCGCTTTCGAAGAACAAGGGCGCAAAAAGCTTCTTCGAAATGCTCGACGGCGCCAACCGTTTCGCGATCCTTTACCGGGTCCACAGCGCCAAGAAGCCGGAGACCCGGGCGGCACGGATCGAGAAGTTCGTGGCGATGCTGGCCGAGGGTAAGACGATCCATCCCTTGAAGGCCCGAAAACAGGCCTAGCCGACCGGATTCGGCGGCCCGGCGTCCCGTTTGGCATCCGGGATCAGGGGGAAGGGAAGCAGAAAAATCCCTTCATTTCCTTGTCATTTTGCCCCTTTGGGGCTAAAAGCCCGCCACGTCCGCAGCCCCCGCACCCCTGGAGGCTTGCTGTCGGACGCCAATGGGCCGCGATGCGGCCTTTAACTTTTTAGAAAACAAGGACTTACGACAATGGCGACCGTCAAGGAATTGAAGGCGACCGCGCGTCCGAAGATCGGCAAGGGGGCCGCCCGGGCAGTGCGTCGCGCCGGGAGAGTTCCCGGAGTGATCTATGGCAACAACCAGCCCCCCACGCCGATCTCGGTCGACGATGCCGAACTGCGCCAGCGCATTCAGGCCGGCCGGTTCCTCACCACGATTTATGACATCGATCTCGATGGCAAGAAGCAGCGCGTGATTCCGCGCGACTTCCACCTCGATCCGGTGCGCGATTTCCCGGTCCATGTCGATTTCATGCGGCTCGGCGAAGGCGCGACCATCCGCGTCAGCGTTCCCCTGCATGTCCAGAACAGCGAAGCCTCGCCGGGCGTGAAGCGCGGCGGTACCGTCAACATCGTCACCCACACCATCGAACTGGAATGCTCGGTCGACAACATTCCGCAGTATATCGAGGCCGATGTCAGCACACTGGAAATCAGCCACTCGCTGCATCTGTCCGACATCAAGCTGCCGGCCGGCGTGAAGTCGCTGTCGCGTGAAGACGCGACGCTCGTGACCATCGTGCCGCCGTCCGGCTACGCCGAAGAAATCAAGGCGGCTGCGGCTGCTGCGGCAGGTGGTGCTGCGCCGGCGGCGGGTGCTGCTCCGGCGGCTGGTGCGGCTGCGGCTGCGCCCGCAGCGGGTGCTGCTCCGGCGGCGGGTGCGAAGGCCCCGGCGGCTGGCGCCAAGGCGCCTGCCGGTGGCGGCGACAAGAAGAAGTAAGCTCACGCGGGATGCCGCGTCATGCGCCTGTTTGTTGGTCTCGGTAATCCGGGCGGAAAGTACACGAACAACCGCCACAACATCGGGTTCATGGCCGTCGATGAAATTGCGCGGCGTCATGGTTTCGGACCATGGCGCCGCCGTTTTCAGGGCGAAACTTCCGAAGGTACGCTCGACGGCGAGAAGGTCGTTGTGCTCAAACCGACCACCTTCATGAACGAGTCCGGGCGCGCGGTTCAGGAAGCCGCGAACTTCTTCAAGCTTTCCGCCGGCGAGATCACCGTGTTTCAGGACGAACTCGAACTGCCGCCGGCGAAAGTGCGCGTCAAGATCGGCGGCGGCATTGCCGGCCACAACGGGCTGCGCTCGATCTCCTCGCATATCGGCAACGAGTATCGCCGGGTGCGTCTTGGGATCGGTCATCCCGGCGTCAAGGAACTGGTGCACAGCCACGTGCTGTCGGATTTTGCCAAGAGCGACCGGCCCTGGGTCGAGGCGTTGTGCGAGGCGGTCGCCGATGCTGCTGCGCTGCTCACCAGCGGCCGCGACTCGGCGTTTCAGAACAAGGTGCATCTGGCGATGCAGGCCAGGGGATTTTTCGAGAAGGGCGATGACGGCGCTGCGTAACGCGCCGCCGACCGCCCGCAACCGACTTCAGGACACATTATGGGATTCAAATGCGGTATCGTCGGACTGCCCAATGTCGGCAAGTCGACGCTGTTCAACGCGCTGACCGAAACGGCTGCGGCCCAGGCGGCGAATTATCCGTTCTGCACCATCGAGCCGAATGTCGGCGAGGTCGCGGTGCCGGATCCCCGGCTCGACAAGCTGTCTGAAATCGCCAAGTCGGGGCAGATCATTCCGACGCGGCTGACCTTCGTCGATATCGCAGGGCTGGTGCGCGGCGCCTCCAAGGGCGAAGGCCTCGGCAACCAGTTCCTCGCTACCATCCGCGAGGTCGATGCGGTCGCGCATGTGGTGCGCTGTTTTGAGGACTCCGACATCACCCATGTCGAAGGCAAGATCGCTCCATTGGCCGATATCGAGACCATCGAGACCGAGCTGATGCTCGCCGATCTCGACAGCCTCGAGAAGCGGGTCGACAACCTCGCCAAGAAGGCCAAGGGCAACGACAAGGATGCCAAGGAACAGCTCGATCTCGTCAACCGCGCGCTGGTGCTGCTGCGCGACGGCAAGCCGGCGCGGTTTCTCGAACGCAAGCCTGAAGAAGAGCGGGCCTTCGGCATGCTCGGCCTGCTGACGTCGAAGCCGGTGCTTTATGTCTGCAACGTCGAGGAAGGCTCGGCCAAGGACGGCAATAATTTTTCGAAGCAGGTATTCGAGCACGCCAAGAAAGAGGGGGCGGTCGCGGTGGTGATCTCCGCCAAGATCGAATCCGAAATCGCGACGCTGTCACGCGAGGAGCGCGCCGATTTCCTCGACACGCTCGGCCTCGAAGAAGCCGGCCTCGACCGCCTGATCCGCGCCGGCTACCAGCTGCTCGACCTCATCACCTATTTCACCGTCGGCCCGAAGGAAGCGCGCGCCTGGACCATCCATCGCGGCACCAAGGGCCCGGCCGCGGCCGGCGTGATCCATACCGATTTCGAAAAGGGCTTTATCCGCGCCGAGACCATCGCCTATGCCGACTATGTCGCGCTCGGCGGCGAAGCCGGCGCCCGCGATGGCGGCAAGCTGCGGCTGGAAGGCAAGGAATACGTCGTCGCCGACGGCGACGTGATGCATTTCCGGTTCAATAACTGATTGTTGTCGCCGTCATTCCGGGGCGATGCGCAGCATCGAACCCGGAATCTCGAACTTCCGGGTCTGGTGCTTGCGCACCATCCCGGAATGACGAATTTACCGCATCTGCCCCTGGTCCCGGATCGCGCCGAGATGCTCGTTGATGCGGAACACGATCAGGATGAATTCCGCGGCGATGCGCGAAAACACGATGCCGACGACGACGCCGGCGATCGAGGACAGCAGCAGGATGAATCCGCCGAACGGGCTGATCGCCATCGCGGCCAGGCCCGAAAAAATCCCGGAGATGCCGAACAGGATGATCAACCCGATCACCAGCCAGTAGAACGTCTTGATGATCGTGGGCGTGATGAAGCGGTCCCACTGGAACAGATCCTGAAAATCGAACATCGGTGGTTCTCCCGGCGATTCAAATATGATTCGTGTCCAGCCTGGTTCGCGACAGCACAGGGCCTAGCTCCGAAAAGGGCCTTGAGCAAGCCAGCGAACGAGCCATGCGCGTGGATGGGTTGAGATTGCTGTAAATAACGGCCACAATCGGGCTTGTCCGCCATAAATCCTCAATCCGAATTCGCGATCCAAAATCCCTGGTCATGACAACGCTCAGCTTCGAAGACTTCAAGCCCGGCCATTTCGGCACGTACGGTCCGCGCCATGTCACGCGCGAGGAGGTTTTGGCCTTCGCCGCGGAATACGACCCGCAACCGATGCATCTGGACGAAGCAGCCGCCAAGGCGTCGATGCTGAAGGGCCTGTCCGGTTCGGGCTGGCACCTTTGCTCGCTGCTGATGCGGATGATGTTCGACGGCTTCATCAGCCGCACCGCCTCGATGGGCTCGCCCGGCGTCAACGAATTGCGCTGGCTGGCGCCGCTGCGACCGGGTGACGACCTGACGGCTGATATCGAGGTCGAAGAAGCCAGGATTTCGCGCAGTCGCCCGGATACCGGCATCGTGACGTTCAAGGCTGTAGTCCGTAACGCTGCCGGCGTGACGTTGTGCGAGATGGTGTCGCCGATCATGGTGCGCCGTCGCACTGATGCGGCGGCGGAGTAGGTCCGATGCGTTTCTTCGAGGACATGGAAATCGGCGTGCGCCGCGAGGTGGGATCGTTCACCTTCACCGCCGAAGCGATCAAGAAATTTGCCGCGCAATTCGATCCGCAGGCCTTTCACCTCGACGAGGAGGCGGGCCGCAAATCCCTGTTCGGCGGATTGGCCGCGTCAGGCTGGCACGTCGGGTCGGTGTGCATGAAGCTGATGGTGGCCGACGGCCAGCGCCTGATGCGGGAAGCCGCCGCGCGCGGCGAGCAAGTCGCGGTCGGGGGGCCGTCGCCGGGCTTTCGCGAACTGCGCTGGATCAGGCCGGTGCTGGCCGGCGACACCATCAGTTTTTCCAGCGTCGTCGAATCGAAGCGCACGTCGGAGAAGCGTCCCGAATGGGGCGTCCTGCAGGTCCGCAACACCGGCACCAACCAGCGCGGCGAACTTGTCTACTCGTTCCTGGCGACCGCGTTTGTGCCGCGACGCAACGCCGGCTCCTGAGCCGACATGGTTACCGAATTGCGCCGTTAATGGATTGGTATTGATGAATCCGTGCAACGGTTTTTTCGCTAACGCATTGTGAACTTTATCGCTGCCATATCGATCCCAGGGGAAACACCGAGGGGGTGATCATGGCAGATCGCAGCGGCTTGAAATTCGTCGGCTTTATCTTCGCAACCATCACCCTTGCGGTGATGCTCACCACCGCCATGGTGGTGAAAACCTATGCCGACGGCGGCTATACGCTCGAGAGCACCGCGATCGCCAGCCGGTAGTTTGAGAATTCGCTAGCCACGCGTCGATCGCGGGGGCGGGTTCGGCGATAAATTCCGCCGGCCCGTCAGTGGCTCCAGAGCAGTCCCATCACCACCACGAAAATCAGCAGCAGTCCGATAAACCGGATCATGATGCTGGCCATGCTGTGCTGTGAACGCTGCAACGGAATCGGATCTACGTTATCCGGCCGGACGCTTTCCATCAAGAATATCCCCAAAAATTCCAGCCCATATCCCCATCCCGAGGTGACGGCGCCTGCTGTTGGTCGCAGCTCACAGCCGGCACGTTCAAATCGATTTGGCTCTTTTGTTTTGACGCGTTTTCTTTACGTGAACCGGTATCCACTTCACTCGAAAACGCTCTAAACGAAACCGCCGCGCTCCATTAGCAGGAGGCGGCGGCGGGTCAAGGCTTGATGAAGCGGCGTTTAGCTGTTGCGCAGCCCGTCGGCGGCGCGTTTCCACTGCGTGACGTTGTCGGCGATCATGCGCGTCGACTTCATCGCGGCCTGGCTGAGCTGCGCATAGCCCGAGATCTCGCGCTGAACACGCTGGCCTTCGGCATGCAACAGATCGCGCAGGCTTTCGAGTTCCGAAATCAGCTTCTCGATTTCCGCCAGCGAGGTTCCGGCGACGCGCTGGATCAGCGAGTTGACATTGTTGACGGTGGCCTCGGCCGTGGCGTCGAGCGGCACGGTCTCCGGGCTCGGCACCGACGGGCGGCGCAGATAGGCAATGTCGTTGCGGACGAAGTCGCGGATCCCGGCTTCGACCTCGGACACGGCGGCGAGATTGCTGTCGACCTCGGTATTTGATTCAATGTCTTCGGAACGAATAGTAGCGTTCATCGGCTATTCCTCTGTTTCGCTTTCAAGCGAGCGCGGACGTCCCCCGCACGACGAAGTGGTACGGCGCCATCTGGACTGCGGATTTTGACCGCATCTGGGCCAATATGCGGCAATGCTGGATCATTCCTGGGGGATTGCCGGAAAATGCATCTCTTACCAGCTACGCTTGAAGCCGGCGCTGAGGCTCTTGTTGGTTCCACCGGTCGACGTCTCGCCGATCGAGCCCGAGATGGTGACGCCGTCGAACAGCTTCTGCTCGGCGCCGACCTTGCGCAGCCATCTGTCGTCGGAGGTCGAGAGGGTCTGGCCGGCGATGAAGCTGGTGCCGGTGTCGGCGATGCCGAGCCTGGCCGACTGCTCGGTCTCGTAGCTGCGCGCCGGGCGGCTGATGATGCCGGGCACCGGCACGATGCCCTGCTGGATCAGGTTGTAGTTGTTCTGCAGCGTGAGCGAATACTGGTCGCTGAGCGGCAGCGATTTGCTCAAGGAGGTGCCGAGCTTGGTCTGCTCCTGGCCGGGATCGACGCGGGCTTCCACGGCGGTCTTGTCCCAGATCGAGGCCACGCCCGGCGCGGTGATCGCGGCCCAGGCGGTGCCCGATGATTGCGGCAGGCTGCCGCCATTGGCGAGCCTTTCCGAAAGCTGTTCGGAGGTCGTCAGCGTGCCCTGGCGCGCGACCGTCATGTCGGCGCCGATGCGGGTGTCCCAGAACGGTGTGATGGGTTGCTTGACGGTGACGGCGGAGGCGCCGTTCGACTTTGCGTTATTCGACCAGGTGGCATCGGCGCTGGCGGGGTCTTTCGGCGCGGCGCGGCCTTTCAGGGCCGGACCGGTCAGGGTCGAGGCGTCGACATTGAGCTGGCTCCAGTCGAGCTTGCTGACGTCGATGTCCTTCATGATGTCGGTGTCGTTGACGTCGGGAGCGGCCGCGCCTTCTTCCGCCGCAGGCATCTCCGCATCGTCCTCGGCCGGCGGTGTCTGCGCCGCTGCCGCCAGCACCGAGAGCAGGCTGAAGCCGGCCGCCAGCATCAGCAGCCTCGTCCGGCCATATTGTGTCGTGGGATTCATTGCCCGCCTGCATTCCAAGTGTCGCCAAGAATGCGTTCGTTGTGGTGCGAAATTATGGCGAGGACGTAAAG
The DNA here is from genome assembly GCF_005937885.2 of Bradyrhizobium sp. KBS0727. NCBI lineage: Bacteria > Pseudomonadati > Pseudomonadota > Alphaproteobacteria > Hyphomicrobiales > Nitrobacteraceae > Bradyrhizobium > Bradyrhizobium sp. KBS0727. Next base: position 1,323,458 of record NZ_CP042176.1, read on the forward strand.
CCAGGCCATCCACGTCTGTCTTGGGGCTGGAAAAGACGAGACGTGGATGTCCGGCGTCGCCGAGAGGTCCACGCCACCTGCGCAAGGCAGGCAGCGATGACCGGGCAAGGCGAAGAGGAGAGGCAGACGAGTCCCTAGACCGCCATGCGGGGCAGGTGGATCGGGTAACCGACGGTCTGCTCGACCAGGTCGAACGTGTCGACCAGAACGCGGAAATTGGTCAGCCGGCCGGCCTTGAACTGCGCGAAGTGCGCGATCCGCAGGCTGATCGGCTTGTTCGAGTCCAGCGCGGTCAGCGAGTAGCGCATCATCGAGGAGGCGGAATCCACCCCCAGCATGATCGACTCGCGGTCGAAGCGATGGACCCGGACGTTGTCGGCGATTTGCGCGACGACCTCCATGACCGCGGCCTTGCCCCGGCGCGAGCCGAAGAAAGGAAACAGGTCGATCGGTCCGTAGATCGCCCAGTCGACGTCGTCGTCGAGCAAGGCCTCGAGGTCGGCAGGCTGGCGCTCATTGATCGCGCGATGCAACGCGCGCGAAAAACGCCAGAGACTGTGCTCTGTCATTTTGGTGATGTCCCTGAACTGGATTTGCGGAAACAGCAATCGTGCCCATGGCGCGTCTTCAATGACGCCGGGCCGAAATGCTGAACTTCACTGTTGCAGTGTGAAATAGGTGGCTTTTTCCAGAACACAACTGCGTTTTTGCATTTCACAAATGCAACGCTTGGCGCGTCTTAGCGTATTGTTACTGGTCTAGCGTCGCTCCTGGCGCCGCACCGGCTCGCGCTCGACCGCAATTTCGCCGTCGCGTATGGCGATCACGCCGAACAGCAGGGCGCCCCCGATGCCGCCGATCGCGGCGCCGAGCGGCATGAAGGTGAAGAACACCAGCATCCCGCTATAGCCTTCAAAACTCGTGGTTTTAAAGATTTCGACCCAGGCGAGACCGGCGCCGATACCGAGCGCCGCGCCCCCCAGGGCGCCCAATGCCAAGCCAAGCAGAGCCAGCAACGCGATCTTCATCTGTTCTTCTTGTCCGGAAACAGCCTTGTGGTGTGTCACCGCCGGGGCGGAGAGGTTCAAGGCGGAGAGGGAATTTGTCGGGCGCAGTGGTCGCTACACCTTCGCTGTCATTCCGGGGCGGCGCGCAGCGACGAACTACGGTGCGCAATTGCGCATCGGGGAATCTCGAGATTCCCCGGGATGCAATTGCATCCCTGAGGTTCGGTCCTGCGGACCGCCCCGGAATGACGGCGGAGCTAGATCTCTTCCGGCTTGCCGATCAGGACCGCGCTGACGTCGCGCTCCAGCAGTTGTTCGACCAGATCGAAGGTGTCGATGATTTCGCGGATCTGGGTGATGAGGCCGTCGCGTAGCGTGAAAAAGGCGGCGATATCGAACTGCACCACCCGTTGATTGCCGCGCTTGCGGAAGAACACGCGAATATGTGCGGCCACCCTGTCATCGTCAGCGACCAGGATCGGGACCTCGTGGCGCATGTCCGAATACCGGGCGTGAACGGCGCTCCACATCTCGCGCATCGCGGCCTTGCCCTGGCGATGGCCCATATGCGGCAGCAGATCGACCGGGGCGTTGGCGGTGAATTCGATGTCGTCGGTGCAGCGCGCCAGCGCGCCGTCGATATCGCCGGAATAGAACACGTCGAGGAAGTTCAGCACGCGCTGACGGTTGAGTTCCGCGGTCATCCGCTTTTTTTCTCCGCCGGTGTAGGGGCCCGACTGTTGCGGCCGGCTTCATTGTGGATGGAATAGCACAGGGATCAATCAGCAAAAGGAATCAGAGCCGGGACAAAACAGTTAACGATCGTTAGGTGTACTTTTTTGATAATTCGCCAATCACCACGCCACGGGAATACCGGGTCACCCGCCGGAGCCTGTCATCGGGCGGCGCCTTGCGCCGACCCCGGGGCGGATGACGATGGTGGGGCTAGCGCCGGAACTTCATTCCGTAACAGCGGTTATCGCTGCGACATCCATTCCGGAGACATCGCATCATGAAAACCCCAGCCGCCATTTTCGCCATCGCGACGCTCGCGATCGTTGCGGCCTCGCCGGCCGACGCCAAGGGCTGCCTGAAGGGCGCCGTGGTCGGCGGCGTCGCCGGTCACTATGCCGGACATCACGGCGTGCTCGGCGCCATCGCCGGCTGCGCCTATGGCCGCCATCGCGCCAACGAACCGAACCGCCAGCAGGACCAGCAGCACCAGACCCGGGCGCCGGCAGGCCAGGAGAAGCTGTAGCGGCGTTCTCTCCTCCGTCATTGCGAGGAGCCAACGGGTCGCGCGAACGCGCGCCCGATGACAGGCTCCGCGACGAAGCAATCCATACTTCCTTCTTGGCTATGGATTGCTTCCGCCTTCGCTCGTTGAGCTTCGCTGGACAAGTCGCTTCGCTCGCAATGACGGTTGATGGTTTTTCCCGGAACCACCCGCCCGCCAGCCGCGTTGTCCTTCTCCGTGAACAACGAAGAACCGCATGACGAAGCCACCGACCAAAACCATCACGCCCGTGCCCGACGACAACCAGAGCCACAAGGGCGCCGGCAGCGCGCCCGCTGTTCCCCTCGACACCACTAAAGGCCATCGCGACGACGAGAAGCACAACATCCGCGAGCAGGGCGCGCACGGCAACCTGACGCAGAACACCAGCCATCGCCGCTCGGGGTGAGCGGCTCTCGGCGAACGTTTAGCTCGTCGCGCCCCTCCGAAGACCCCAGAGACAAAGAAGCGTTGCGGCAATAATCGCAAGACCGACCGAGACAAAGCCCAGCGTAACCAGCGCTTCCTGCCAAGGCAGGGCGCCGTGCCCCGCGCCAGTGATCGGCGACATTGCGGCGGTGCCCAGGATGGCGGCCAGCGTGGTCACGGCCCAGTTGGCATAGGTCCCATACAGCAGGGTCCAGTAGGTCACCATACTCTGTCGCGACGACAGTCGCAGGTCCAGCCAGATCGCGGCAAGCGCGATCAGAAATATGCCGTTCATGACGCCTTCGAGGTGAGCGGCGAGCCCCATTCGCGGATTCCCGAGCTTCTGCTCGACCAGGCCGGTCAGCAATCCCAGCAGAAACAAAAACATGCCATGCCAGCAGAGCCGGCGTTTTCCGTCGTTCATTTCAATCTTCCTTTACGGGCAACGCGAAGAAGTATGCGGGGGCCCGACGCAGAACACCAGCCATCTCCGCTCGGGTGAGGGCGTCATTCGCGCTTGATAGAAAGCGCTTTTCGGATTCACGTTTCAAACAGCCGTTCCGTCATTGCGAGCGAAGCGACTTGTCCGCCGAAGCTCAACGAGCGAAGGCGGAAGCAATCCATCGAGCGAAGGCGGAAGCAATCCATCGCGCGGCATAACGGATAGGTGGATTGCTTCGTCGCAAGCGCTCCTCGCAATGACACCGAAACAACTGCCATTGTTCTCGCGGCGCGACGCGCCCGAGCCTTGGCAGAAATCTCGTCCCTCGAAAATGAGGGGCGCAGGGAAAGCCGGGTACACGCTGTACCCGCGGTCTCGCGTGCAAGATGCACAAGCAAAAACGCACACGAGCATACAGGTTCAGCGGAGGCACTCCGACTTTCCCTGCGCAATGGTTTGACGGCTTATGCCGTGCTCGCCCCGGCGACGAATTCGTTTTTGTCACCGTCGCTGGCGAATTAGCGATCCATCAAAGCCCGGTTGGGCTCAACAAATCTCCGCCAGCTTGACATCAGCAACGGATGCCAGGCCCACACGGTTTTGCCGTACGCAGCAATCCAGGTTCGCCAACAGGCTTCGCCGGACACGCCCGTCTTTGCCAGAAGGCTCAGCCGAGCAAAGCGCCGTTCGTCTGCATGAGGGTGATCGCTCACAGGCCAAGCCCGCCCTGCAATTCCCGTTCACGCCGACGCTGCCGCGTCCACCGCATCCCGCCCCGCGTTTCTGACGATCCGGATACGCCCCTCGTTTGGGACGGGATGGCGGAGTTGTAGGAGTGATTTGGGGGAATCGCGAAGCGGAATATTTTTGCGCGAAGGACTCGACCGAGACCAAGCGTGATTTGCCCGTCGGGCAACACAAGGGGTTGGGGGTGGTGGCGCCCTTCGCGAGGGCTGATCGGCGATGGCATACGCAGCTGGTCGCCTCGCCGCAGTCACAGATGCTGCTGGCGGTCGATGTGGTGAATAAGGTAGTCGTCGCCCTTACTGCAAAGTTGGGTGGGCTGTCGATTTGGAAAGACTTTACACGGGGATACGTGCACTGCACACCAGTTTCCCCCTTGAATTGTGTACAAAGTGGCCGTCCTAATCGAGATTGGTTGAGCTCTCACAGATGGTCACAACATTTAGAATTGCGGAATATGGCTGGAAATCGACAATTACTCCTCACTAGACTTGCAGAGCGGCTGCACGGCCTTTTTGATGGTGCAGTGAATCTAAGCGATGTCGCTGGTAAGCCCGAAAAAGATATTGAGAATTTCTTTTTAACTCGATCCTTGGCGGCGTTGTCTTTGATGGACGATGCCGACTTGAGGCCTGAGGATGCTGCCAAATGCGTAACCGATGGTGGTTCTGATGACGGCATCGATGGAATCTACATCGATGATAAAAAGAAAATCATCTATTTTGTTCAGAGCAAATGGAGGTCGGGTGGAAAAGGAGTCGAGCTGGCGGATTTCACGCGATTCCGTGATGGAGTAAAGAACGTTTTGGAATTGAAGTGGACAACCGACAATTCCAACCTGCATCCGTTTATCAACAAGATCGAAAATTCGCTAAAAGATATTGAGACTACACTCGTTATGCTCTTGGCGCATACGAGCGACAACAACATTGCTAAGAACATAAATTCAAAGATTAGCGAATTTCTTCTGGAGCAAAATAAGATCCAGAAGGACTTTATGGAATTCCGCGAGATTGATTTCTCGAAGATCACTCATATCGCAAGGTCAAAAACGAGGGCGTCTGACATTGACGTTTCCGTAATGCTGCGAAACTGGGGGCGTCTGCTGAAACCTTACGACGCCGTGTATGGCGCCGTCTCGGCTATGCGTTTAGACGGGGCGAGCCCGATCCTCCTCCGAGTTTAGGTTTCAATATTCGCGCGGCAACAGTTGCCGCCGCCTGCGCATCTGGGGACTTGAAACTAGCCGTTTCTGCGAAGCGCTACATCAGCGGATTGTGGGATGATATCAAGAAGGAGCCGTACACGAAGCTTTTCAATGACGGCACGACCGCGTTGTATCTGTGGAACATTGTTCAGTTAATGATGGCGGTCGATGCAAAGCTTGCCGAGCTAGCAGATAGCCTTGAAGGGAGAGAACGATTGATTGCAGTTCATGGCAATCGCTTTATTCTTTTCCGTGTTCTGTCTCAGGTTAATCTTGGGATTCTGAAAGATGCGAACTGCGACTTAAAGCCCGTGATGCTCAAATGCGAGCAATTGGCGTTTGATACTTTGAACGCAATTATACCCGCGATAAATAAGAAGTTTCCGGATGCTTATCCTGGCAACATCTTCAAGAACCAAGATAGGCAAGCGGAATTACTGACGGCAATCTCAGCATAAGAACGTTCTTTCGCCTCTGTCCAGATTGTAGTTTGAAGCAAAAGATGTCTCACCTCTTCTTCCACCCGCCGCGGTGCCCGGGTGCACCGCCGCTCGAGCGCGGCGTCGGCCCGAACTCCGGGCCTGATTGCCGCGAGTCCGTCGGCTGGAAGATTTTGCTGCCGCTGCCGAGGTCCGGCTTGCGCGGCTTGGCGCTGTCGGGGCGGAAGGGCAGGGACTCGGGCCCGTGCATTTCGTCGAGATGGGGTTTGTGGACTTTGGAAGAGCCGCTGGCACCACCCGTGGAGCGCCCCTCACCCCGCCCCTCTAAGAGCGAGCTTCGCTCGTCTCGACCCCGTAAAGAACGGGGCGAGGGGGAAGATGAGCCGGCGCGCATTCCACCTTTCTTTTTCATCGCGCTCGCGGGAAGGTTGGCCGCGTCGCCGTATTTTTTCGTGCCCGTGTAGGCGCCGGCTTTCGCGGCGACGCCGCGCTGCTTGATGGTGGGATCGTCGACCACGGCCAGTTCTGTCGCACGCAGGCGTTTGACTTCGTCGCGCAGGCGGGCGGCTTCCTCGAAGTTCAGGTCGGCGGCGGCTTCGCGCATCCTGGTTTCGAGATCGCCCAGCACGGCCTCGAAATTGTGGCCGATCGAGATGACGTCGTCGGCCATGCCGCCGTCGCCGATCTCGACCAGCACGTGGTCGCGTTCGTAGACGGAGTTCATGATGTCGCCGATCGACTTCTTGATGCTCTCCGGCGTGATGTTATGCGCGGTGTTGTATTCGACCTGCTTTTCGCGGCGGCGGTCGGTTTCGGCGATGGCGCGCTCCATCGAGCCGGTCATCTGGTCGGCATAGAGGATCACCTTGCCGTCGACGTTGCGCGCGGCGCGGCCGATGGTCTGGATCAGCGAAGTTTCGCTGCGCAGAAAGCCTTCCTTGTCGGCGTCGAGAATCGCGACCAGCGCGCATTCGGGAATGTCGAGGCCTTCGCGCAGCAGGTTGATGCCGACCAGCGCGTCGAACGCGCCGAGCCGGAGGTCGCGGATGATCTCGATGCGCTCGATGGTGTCGATGTCGCTGTGCATGTACCTGACACGGATGCCCTGCTCATGCAGGTATTCGGTGAGGTCTTCGGCCATCCGTTTTGTCAGCACCGTGATCAGGCTGCGGTAACCCGCCTGCGCGGTGGCGCGGACTTCGCCGACGAGGTCGTCGACCTGGGTGCGCGCCGGGCGGATGTTGACCGGGGGATCAATCAGGCCGGTCGGGCGGATCACCTGCTCGACGAATACGCCGCCGCTCTCGTTCAGCTCCCAGCCGCTCGGCGTCGCCGACACCGCGACCGATTGCGGGCGCATCATGTCCCACTCTTCGAAGCGCAGCGGACGGTTGTCCATGCAGGAGGGCAGGCGGAAGCCGTATTCGGCCAAGGTCGCCTTGCGGCGGAAGTCGCCTTTGAACATGCCGCCAATTTGGGGGACCGTGACATGGCTTTCGTCGGCGAACACCAGCGCGTTGTCGGGGACATATTCGAACAGCGTCGGCGGCGGCTCGCCGGGGCGGCGTCCCGTGAGGTAGCGCGAATAGTTTTCGATGCCGGCGCAGCTACCGGTGGCTTCCATCATTTCGAGATCGAAGGTGGTGCGCTGCTCCAGCCGCTGCGCTTCCAGCAGTCGGCCGTGGTTGTTGAGCTCGTCGAGCCGCAGTTTCAGTTCCGACTTGATCGACTTGATCGCCTGCACCAGGGTCGGGCGCGGCGTCACATAATGCGAGTTGGCGTAGATCTTGATGAATTCGAGATCGTCCTGGCGGTGGCCGGTGAGCGGATCGAACTCCTCGATATTCTCCACGGTGTCGCCGAACAGGTTCACGCGCCAGGCGCGGTCTTCATAGTGCGCCGGGAAGATGTCGATGACGTCGCCACGGACGCGGAAGGTGCCGCGGGTGAAATCGGCCTGGGTGCGCTTGTATTGCAACGCGACGAGATCGGCGATCAGTTGCCGCTGGTCGATGCGCTCACCCTTCTTCAGCGCGAACGTCATCGCGGTATAGGTCTCGACCGAGCCGATACCGTAGATGCAGGACACCGAAGCCACGATGATGACGTCGTCGCGCTCCAGCAGCGCGCGCGTCGCCGAGTGGCGCATGCGGTCGATCTGCTCGTTGATCGACGAATCCTTCTCGATATAGGTGTCGGTCCGCGGCACGTAGGCCTCGGGCTGGTAGTAGTCGTAATAACTGACGAAGTACTCGACCGCGTTGTCGGGGAAAAAACTCTTGAATTCGCCGTAGAGCTGCGCCGCCAGCGTCTTGTTCGGCGCCAGGATGATGGCGGGCCGCTGCGTCGCCTCGATCACCTTGGCCATGGTGTAGGTCTTGCCGGAACCGGTAACGCCGAGCAGCACCTGGGTGCGGTCGTTGCGCTGGATGCCTTCGACCAATTCCTTGATCGCGGTCGGCTGGTCGCCCTTCGGCTCGTATTCGGATTTGATCTCGAAGCGCACGCCGCCTTCGGATTTTTCGGGACGCGGCGGCCGGTGCGGCGTCCAGATCCGGACCTGGCCGTCATCGCCCTTGAATTCGGGGCGGCCGTCGCGGATCAGGTTTTCCAGCGCGTCGGCGGTGGCCTTGACGCCGAAGGCTTCCATCTTGCTGCGCGGCGGCCGTGCCAGCGCCTCGTCATCGTCTTCCGCGGTCGGCAGGCCAAGCTGCCGCGCCAGTTCGGGATCGAGGGTCGGGATCGTCGCCGACGTCCCGTAATTGGCTTGCGGCGCCTCGTCGAAGCCTTGCGCGTCGCGTTTGGCGACATTGTCGCCGGTTGCACGCGTCGACGCCCGCGCGCGGTGCGCGGCGGCCTCGCCGCCGGCGCGGCGGTCCCAGGAATTGTCCGGCGGCGGCTGCAGCCCGGTGCCCGAGCCCATGCCGGCATCGCCGCGGTTGAGCGCGGGATTGAGCAGTTCCGCCAGCGCCGGCCCGATTGGCTGAACGTCGGGCCGGGACGCCTTAGAACTTGGCGCTTTGGATTTCGGGGTTTTCGCGGGTTTTTTGGGAGTGCCGGGGTTCTTCGCCATGGCCGGAATATGGGGCGAGTCAGGGGCTGAGAAAAGGGCAAAGGCTGGGGGGAAGAAAGGCTGCTGACGTGTTTTGGTTGTCAGCAGATGTCAGTAAGACGCCGCACGGAAGGAAAGACGGAACTGCAATCGCGCAGCTAAGCCCGCAGATCGCCCGGGCCTTGCGTGACCTCGCTCGCCCCGACGATGTCGAGATGAATCCCGCCGCATCGCGTGCAGCGCATGGTCCAGTATTCGGCGCCGGCGCGGCCGGGGATGATGCGCAGCACCGTCAGGTCAGCTTTGCAATCCGGGCAGTTGGTCAGCCGGGACGGCAGCGCCGACGAAGTGGCCGCGACTTGGGCTGCCGGCACCTTCGGACTCGCTACAGGGCCGCCGTGAACCGCGGCTTGAAGCGGTCGATATGGGCTATCGCATCCGCGATCGCCGCCTCCGGATCCGACCAGGCGAAGCCGACTTCGAGCGTCGGAAACGACAGGCCATCGATCACGAACGGCTCCTGATCCGCCCGTTGAATCCTGGCGTGCCATAGACCTCTCCCCACCTCGAACGACTGAATTTCAAAGCCGCCATACATCATGGCGAATCTCCCGGGATTGTGCGTTGGGTCAGCAGATCATGGCGCGGCAAGAGCCGGTGTGAACGAGTTCACATTCTCAGCACTATTTCCGGCGAGCGCGGCGGAAATCAGCGCCGCGCGACGATATGGTCGGCGAGCACGGCGGCATCGTCGCCGACACCTGACAGGAACGAGGAATTCATCTTCGACAGCCATGGCAGGCCGAGGAAATACAGTCCCGGCACCTCGGTGACGCCATTGCGGTGCAGCGGATCGCCGTTCGTATCCTTCACCGGGATATCGATCCAGCCGAAATCGAGGCCATAGCCGGTCGCCCAGATCACCGCGCCGATGCCGGCTGCGCCAAGGTCGAGGCGCTGCAAGGGTTCGATGACGCAAGCCGGATCCGGCAGCGTTGTCCGCGCCCCGGGTTCGTCGGGCAGATCGAGACCATGCAGCTTGACGTAGCCGTCCACCATGTTGAGGAACGTGGTGAAGACGAGGTCGCCGGCGATGAGGCTTTCGGCAAGTCCAGGCGCGATCTCGATCACGCCGCCGCGCGCGCTGCGCAGATGTCCTGTTAGCGTCATGCCGTCGGCGGCATAACGGCGGAAGTCGATAGTTTCGCCGCCATAGGCGCCCGAGATCACCGGTCCCAACCCCGACGCCCCGCGCTGCGCGGTCGGGATCTGGTCGATCCCCATTTCGGCAAGCCACCAGAACAGGTCGCGGCCGCGGTAACGGCGCGGCAGCCGGCGGTGGGTGCCGACCGAAAGATAGACGCGGCGTCCGGCGCGCTGCAGCTCCTCGGCGATCTGCGCGCCCGACGCGCCGGCGCCGGCCACCAGCACTGAGCCTGACGGAAGCTGCTCCGGATTTTGGTAATTCGAGGCGTGGACCTGAAACACCGGATGGTCGCGCAGCAGGTCCGGCACCAGCGCGCGCTGATAGGGACCGGTGGCGACCACGACATTGCCGGCCTCGATGGTGCCATCGGTGGTCTGGGCGACAAAGCCGCGTGCATCATCGCGTCGGTGTAGCCGTGTCACCTCGACGCCGCAGCGGATCGGCGGCGCGACGAAATCAGCATAGGCCTCGATGAATTTTACGATCTCATCCGTGGCGGCGAAGGCGTCCGGCTCGGTGTGTGGAAACGGAAAATCCGGCAGCCGCACCGACCAGTTCGGAAACTGGAATTTCAGGCCGTCCCAGCGTTCGCTGCGCCAGCGTTCGGCGATCCGTGAGCGTTCCAGCACCAGATGGGAAAGTCCGCGCTGCTTGAGCCGGTGGCTCATCACGAGGCCGGCCTGGCCGCCGCCGATGATCAGGGTCTTGACCCGATCAGCCGGCATGGCGCTGGCCCTTGCGGCGCGCGGCCGGTTCCGCCGCCGCGCGAATGATCCAGCGCCGGAACGCGGCGAAGTCGCGCTGCTCGGTGCGGAAGCCGCGATAGACCAGATACCAGCGCATGCCCTTGGGCACGCCAATATCGAACGGCGCCACCAGCCGTCCGGCCGCGAGGTCGTCGTCGATATAGGGGCGGATGCCCATCGCGATGCCGAGGCCGTCGACGGCGGCCTGCAGCGCCTGGCCGTAGAACTGAAACTCCGGCCCGCGCGCGGTGAGGCGGGCGACGCCGGCGGCCTTCAGCCAGGACGGCCAGTCGTCCGGCGAATGCGCGACGCGCAGCAAGGTCGGACCCTTGAGGTCGCCCGGGCGCTTCAGCGCGTTGGCGAGCCGCGGCGCGCAGACCGGCGTGAGGTCGGCGGCGAATAAGGGTTCGGCGATCAGGCCCGGCCACTCGCCGTGGCCGAGCTTGATGCCGCAGCTCCAGTCGTCGCCGAACGGCGCGGCCGCGCCGCCGGTGGTGATGCGCACCTCGATGTCGGGTTCTTGTTTGCGAAAATCTACCAGCCGCGGGATGAACCAGCGCATCGCAAAGGTCGGCCCGACGCCGATGGTCAGCACCCGCGCGCCGGAGGGAGCCGTCACCTGCGCGGTCAGGCTCGCCAGCGCATCGAAGATCGGGGTCAGTCCGCTCTGATAGGCCCGCCCCGCCGCGGTGGTCTCGAGGCGGTTGGCCTTGCGCTCGAACAGAGCGACGCCAAGCCGTTCTTCCAAAAGGTGCACCATGCGGCTGACCGCGGCCGCCGACACGTTCAGCTCGGCGCCCGCCGCGGCAAAGCTGCCGCTCCGCGCCGCCGCCTCGAATGCCTTGATGCCGTTGAGAAAGAGCAGCCGCCGCACGTAACCCTCAGGAAAACTGATGCCAGGGCAAGATAACTCAGTTTGCGCCCGCGGTCCAAGCACGGCAAAACAGGCTTACGGAGATTCCAATGACGCCGCTTCTGATCGCCGCGCTCGGCCTGCTGATGGTCGCGACCGCGTTCCTGTCGGGCCTGTTCGGCATGGCCGGCGGGATGATCCTGATCGGCGTGCTGCTGACCTTCATGCCGCTGCCGACGGCGATGGTGCTGCACGCCATCACGCAGATGGCGTCGAACGGCTGGCGCGCCTTCCTGTGGCGCGCGCATATCCGCTGGCGGCCGGTATCGGTCTATCTGATCGGCTGCGCGCTTGCGCTCGGCCTGTGGTCGATCACCCGCTACGTGCCGGACAAGCCGATCGCGTTGCTGCTGCTCGGCGCGACCCCGTTCATGGCGCGGATGATGCCGAAGGACATCAAGCCCAATCCGGACAGCATCTGGCAGGGCACCTTCTACGGCACAATCTGCATGGGGCTGATGCTGATGACCGGCGTCTCCGGTCCGCTGATGGATACGTTCTTTCTCGGCGGCAATTTCGGCCGCCGCGAGACGGTCGCCACCAAGGCGACCTGCCAAGTCGCCAGCCATTTCACCAAGCTGATCTACTTCGGCGGCATCATCGATCAGGCGGCCACGCTCGATCCGGTATTGGCAGGGGTTGCGATCGCGGCGTCGATGCTCGGCACCACGCTGGCGCGGCGGATTCTGGAGGCCATGAGCGATGCGCAGTTTCGCACCTGGGCCAACCGGCTGATCACGACCGTTGCCGGCTATTACATTCTTTATGGCGGCTGGTTGCTGTTGTCGCGCACCAGTGCCTTTGCTTTCTGATCTCGGCTCTTTGAGCGAGGAGAGTTCCGATGACCGATCCATCAGACCCGCTGGTGCTGGATCTCGTCGAGTGGGTCGCGCGCGAGCCGCGGCTCTATTCCGACGTGATCGAGACCTGGCGAACGTCCTGCCCGCGGCTGACGATCTGGGAGGACGCCATCGATCGCGGCTATGTCGCGCGCCGGCCGACCGTGGAAGGGCTGCGGGTCACCGTCACCGAGGGTGGCGCGAAGTATCTGCGCGAACACGGTCGCTCCGGCTGAGCGGGTTTTCGCGTGAAAACGCTATAGCCGCGGCCGGATGATCTCCACCATGCGGTCCGCGGACGTACCCGGCGGGAAGAAGCCGAGATAGTTTCCCTCGCGGTCCATCAGGTAGATGAAGGCGGTGTGGTCGACGGTGTAGTAGCCGCCGTCTTCCTTGACGCTTTCCTTGGGGGGATCGACCTTGGCGTAATAGACCTTGTAGGCGTCGGCGGCGTTGCGGATGGCCTCGGCGCTGCCGGTCAGTCCGATCAGGCGCGGATGGAACATCGGTACATATTCGGCGAGATGTTTTGTCGTGTCGCGCTCGGGATCGACGGTGATGAACAGCGGCTGCACGCTGTCGGCATCGGCGCCGAGTTTGTCGAGCGCGAGCCCGATCGCCTGCAGGTCGGCCGGGCAGATGTCGGGACAATAGGTGAAGCCGAAATAGACCAGCATCAATTTGCCGCGAAAGTCGCGCTCGGTGCGTACCTTGCCGGTGTGGTCGGTCAACTCAAAGGGACCGCCGACCGGCTCCCGATTCCACATCAGGATGTCCATGATCTCCGCCGGCGAGCGCGTCGGTGTTTCGCCGGCGAACGCGGGTGCCAGAATCAGCCACAGGACGATGGCGCGCAAGATCACATGCCCGACGACCAGATCCCGGCGAAAGCTCATATTCCAAAAGTGAGGCGGCTGCCGGTGGTAGTGACCAGCACCTTGTCGCCCATCTGCGCGGTGGCCTCCTGGACGAAATTGAGTCCGCTGCAATGCATCGGGATCAGCACATCCGGCTCGAGCGCCTTGATCTCGCCGACCACCTGCTTGAGGTAGTCCGCCGGCGCCGGCCCGAGATGAAAACCGCCGACGATGGCATGAATCTTCTGGATGCCGGAGACCTCCTGCGCCTGCTTGACCGAATTGACGATGCCGACATGGCCGCAGGAGGAGATCACCACGAGGCCCTGATCGCGGACATTGAAGCAGGTCGCGTGCTCGTGGATGTGCTCGTCGGGCACGATCTTGCCTTCCATCTCGGCCGGCAGGTAGTGACCGATGTTGCAGCCGAGGCCGTCCTTGATGCCGAATTCGACCCAGGTCTGCGGCAGCACGCGCTCCCCGCTGCGGCGGGTGATCTTGCCGGTCGTAAACGCGTGCCCGGCGATGACCGTCGGCGTTTCGCACAGCACGGTCGTGACCTTCTGCGAGGCGAGCTGGCGGCGGTCGAGCGCGCCGAAGTCGGTGAACTGACCCTTGGTGGGCGTGGCGTTGACGCGATGGCAGAAATTGTCCTCGCCGCCGGCGTAGAGTTTGACGTCGGCCGGAAGCTTGTCGCGGAACTTGTCGAGGAAGCCGAGCAGACCGCCGAAATGATCGTAATGCCCGTGGCTGACGATCAGCGCATCGATCTTGCCGGGATCGACGCCGACCAGTTCCATGTTGTTGATCAGAACCTCGGGCGTATAGCCGTAATCCAGCATCAGCGTGCGCTGGCTGCCCGCGGCCTGCGATTCCAGCCACAGCGACAGGCCCCATTCGCTGTGTACCGGCTTTCGGTAATCGGCGCTTCTTGGCAGCGGCGTGATCGAAACGCCGCTGGCCTGTTTGGGGCGGAAGAACGCATCGAAGCTGGAATCGACCAGCACCTTGATCGACAGCTTGTCCACCGTCGGCACCGCAATGGGTGCTGCGCTGGCGATCTCGACGCAGGAAAATGCGCCCGTGGCTGCGATGCCGGCGAAGGCGGCGGATGCTTTCAGAAAATCGCGGCGGGCAAGATCCGTGGTCATCGAAATACCTCCCCGATCATCTTGCGGTTAAATCCGCAAAACCTGCCGGCAAACTTAGGCGCAAACCTGCGCCGCCTCAATGGCGGGGCGCGCGCCTCTCATCACATTCGCGCGCGACCACGCCGGCGGCATTGACTTGGGAATGCGACCCGGCTCAAATCGATGCATCCGCATCCTTTTCGGGATGCGCTTCTATTTCAAGCAGGGACAGCAACGCCCATGATCGATCTCCATTACTGGACCACGCCGAACGGTCACAAGATAACGATGTTCCTCGAAGAGGCCGCCCTGGAGTACAAGATTTTCCCGGTCGTCATCGGCAAGGGCGATCAGTTCAAGCCGGAGTTTCTGAAGATCGCGCCGAACAACCGGATCCCGGCGATGGTCGATCACGCGCCGAAGGGCGGGGGCAAGCCGATCTCGATCTTCGAGTCCGGCGCGATGCTGCTCTATCTGGCGGAGAAGACCGGAAAGTTCCTGCCCGCCGACCTCTACGGCCGCTACGAAGCGATCCAGTGGACGTTCTGGCAGATGGGCGGGCTCGGGCCGATGGCTGGGCAGAACCACCACTTCCGCAACTATGCCGTGGAAAAGCTGCCTTACGCCATCGACCGCTATGTCAATGAGACCAACCGGCTCTATGGCGTGCTCAACAAGCGCCTCGCCGACCGTGAATTCATCGCCGGCGATTATTCGATCGCCGACATGGCAAGCTATCCCTGGATCGTGCCGTACAAGAACCAGGGCCAGAACATCGACGACTTCCCGCACCTCAAGCGCTGGCTGGAAACCATCGGCGCCCGCCCTGCCACCGAGCGCGCCTATGCCAAGGCGAAAGAGGTCAACCCGAACTTCGGCCAGCCCGCGATCCGCACCGAGGAAGAGCGCAAGCTGCTGTTCGGGCAAACGGCGGCGGTGGTGAAGTAGGGCGTCACGCGCTGCTTGTCATCATCCGCCACCGGGTCGCGCGAATGCGCGCCCGATGACAGGCTCCGGCGGATGATCCAGTAAAGTCGCCGGTCATCGTTGCTCCGACCGCCGCGGCGTACTGGATGCCCCTTCGCGAGGCATGACGAGTGTTGTGTGTTCGCAGCGGAATCGAAAAGTGCCGAACCCGGAAGTCGTCGCTTCATTCGATCACCTCGTCGGCGCGGGTCAGCACCGTGGAAGGGACGATGAGGTCGAGGGACTTGGCAATTCTCAGGTTCAAGGCGAATTCGAATACAGTCGGCCGCTCAATCGGAATTTGGCCGGACGCGATGCCGATGCTGAGCCGACTCCAAGCTCGGTGATCACTTCATCAACTCCTTCGCCACCGCGGCAAAGGCCGGAAGCGTGACAGGATCGTTGGCGGCATTGGCGGCGTATGGGTGCGAGGCGTAGCGCACGATCACCATCTCCGCCTTCGGATCGATGTAGATCGCCTGCCCGTAGATGCCGCGCGCCTCGAACGCGCCGTTCTCGTTGCGGGTTTGCCACCACATGTCGCGATAGGACCAGCCGGGCAGGGTCTTGTAGCCGGCCTTGGCAAATTTTTCCTTGTCGCCGCCCTTTACAATGTCGGCGACCGCTTCCGCCGGGATAATCTGCTGACCGTTGAAGCGACCCTCGTTGCGGATCATTTCACCGAAGCGGGCGAGATCGCGCAGCGTGGTGTTGAGCCCACCGCCTCCGCTCTCTGTGCCGATACTATCAACCATGAAATAAGCGTCGTTCTCGGCGCCGAGCTTTTGCCAGATCTGCTGCGACAAGAGATCTGCCATCGACTGGCTAGATGCACGCTTGATAATCCACGCCAGCACCTCGGCGTTCGATGTCTTGTAGGCGAAGGCGGCGTCGTGCTCGCCCTCCTTCTGCAAGGCCACGAGGAATTCGAAGAACGTCTTCGGCCCGGTGTAGCCCGGCGGCTGCGGCACCATGCCGCCCGCGCGCGCATAGTCGAACACTTCTGCCTTGGGGTCGGTGTAGTTCTCCGAATATTTGACGCCGATGGTCATGTCCATCACCTGCCGCACGGTGGCGTCGCCGTACGCGGAGTCCTTTAGCTCCGGCACGTATTTGACGACCCGCGCCTCAGGATCGAGCTTGCCTTGCGCTGCGAGTGTCGCCGCCAGCGTGCCGACGAACGACTTGGTGACCGAGAAGGCGATGTGCGGCCGATGCGCGTCGCCCGCGCCGAAATATTTCTCGTAGATGATCTTGCCCTTGTGCAGCACCAGGAGGCCGTCGGTGTAGGTCAGGGCCGGCATGTCGCCGAAGGCGATCTGCTTGCCGTCCATTGTCGTGACAGCAATTTTGTCGAGGTCGCGCTCGGCGCGCGGCAGTTGCGCAACCGGACCTTCGCCGCGCCACACATTCGCCGTGGGTACCAGTTCGCGAATGTGGCTGAACGCCCAGCGCGTGCCGGGGAATTTTCCGCTGGATCCGTCGGTGAAGCGCACGGTCTTGTCGGCCGGCGGCGGAAAGCCTTGCATCACGCGGTTGGCGACGGGATCAGTCTGCGCCGCGCCGGGCAGTGTCGGCGCATCCTCGGCGCGGACGTCATGGGCAAAGCCTGTGAGCGCGAACGCGAGCAGGCTGGCGCCAGCGAAATTGGACGCGCGGCGCGCGCTGAGATGGGTCATGGCGTTTCCTCGCATCGTTTTCGTGCCGTTGCCGCAATGGCGGTCCGGCAGGATTCCGTATACGCCGCGCAGCGTAGCGAAAGCCACGTGGGATAGGGAAGGTTCGATTGAACTACTTTCGAGGTATTTTCGGGTCTCGGATCGCACAGTTTTCAGTCGAAATTTGAGCGGATGCCGGCATCGCGTCAGCGGCCGGTGTAGCTCGGCGGCCGTCGCTCTCTCCACGCGGCGAGGCCCTCGGCGAGGTCGCTGGTCGGCACCATCGCGGCGAACTGCTCGCTTTCGACCTGCAGTCCTTCGCCGATGGTCATGTTCAATCCGCGGGTCACGGCGGTGATGATGCTGCCGACTGCAAGCGCCGAATGCCGCATGATGCGGC
The DNA here is from genome assembly GCF_005937885.2 of Bradyrhizobium sp. KBS0727. NCBI lineage: Bacteria > Pseudomonadati > Pseudomonadota > Alphaproteobacteria > Hyphomicrobiales > Nitrobacteraceae > Bradyrhizobium > Bradyrhizobium sp. KBS0727. Next base: position 1,340,771 of record NZ_CP042176.1, read on the forward strand.
CGGCGAGTTCGCGCGCCGCCGGCAATAATTCCTGATGCGGCACGACCCTGTTGACGAGCCCGATCTGCAGCGCCCGCGCCGGCGGAAAGGGGTCGCCGGTCAGCAGCAGTTCCAGCGCACGCTTGCGCCCGGCGAGCCGCGGCAGCCGCTGGGTGCCGCCGAACGTCGGCGGCATGCCGAGATTGATTTCGGGCTTGGCAAAGGATGCGCGGTCGCTGGCGATGGCGAGATGGACGGCTTCGGTGATTTCGCAGCCGCCGCCGAACGCCAGACCGTTGACGGCGGCAATCACGGGCTTCCTGAACGCTTCCAGCCGTGCGGTCATGGCCTGGCCGCGCCGCACGAAGTCGCGCGCCGCGGTATTCGCACCGCGGCGAACGCTGCCGGAAAATTCGTGGATGTCGGCGCCGGCGGAAAACGCGCGTTCGCCGGCGCCCGTGAGCACCACGACGCGCGCGCTGGGATCGACCTCGACCTGATCGAGCACGGCCATCAGCCGGTCGATCAGCTCATAGTTGAGCGCGTTCAATTTATCGGGCCGGTTGAGCGTGATCAGTGCGATCCCGCCGTCGACGTCGAGCAGTATGGTGTCGGACATTCAGGTCGTCTCCGAGGGTGCAGGGTTGCGCGCAGCATAGGAGTCGGCCCGGATTGAGTATATTCACTGGGTAGTATACATGATGGCCATGGCACGATCCGCAATCCCGACCCGCGAACGCATCATCTCGGCGGCGAACGTGCTGTTCTACAATGACGGCATCCGGGGCGTCAGCGTCGACGCGGTGGCGGCGAAGGCCGGCGTCACCAAGCGCACGCTGTATTATCATTTCAGGAGCAAGGACGATCTGGTGGCGGCCTATCTCGCCGGCCGCGATCAGCCCAATCTCGCGCTGTTCAAGCAATGGTTCGCCGAGAGGACGACGGGTTGCCGGCCCAGGTCGAGCGCATCTTTCGCAACCTCGCCCGCGCCGCGCGACATCCGAAATGGAAAGGCTGCGGCTTCCTGCGCACCTCGGCCGAACTCGCCAACATGCCCGGTCATCCCGCGATCAGGATCGGCGCCGCGCACAAGAAGAAGTTCGAGGAGTGGCTGCGCGGGACGTTTTCGGCCGCCGGGATTGCCGAAGCGTCAAAACTGTCGCGGCAGATCCTGCTGCTGCTGGACGGCTCCTTTGCCGTCGTGCTGCTGCACCGCGATCCCAGCTACATGGAAACCGCCGGCGAGGCCGCGCGAGCGTTGATCGAGGCCGCTCTCGCGGCCCGTGCGAGGCAAGCTCGCGCCAGGCCGGCGTCGCGGCGGGCCAAAGGGTCGGCGGGTTGACTCGGTCGCAATCATGTAACATATGATGTTACATGAAACGAGATAGCAGATTATCCGGTGTGCTCCACGTCCTGCTGCACCTGGCAGAGCAGCGCGGGCCCGTGACTTCCGAAATGCTGGCGAAAGCGATGGACACCAATCCGGTGGTGGTCCGTCGGATCATGGCGGGCCTGCGGGAGCAGGGATATGTCCGGTCGGAAAAAGGGCATGGCGGCGGGTGGCGGCTCGCCTGCGACCTGTCGAAGGTGACCATGTGCGACATTTACGCGGCGCTTGGCAGCCCCGCGCTTCTCGCCATGAGCCACCGGGCGGATACGCCCGGCTGCCTGGTCGAACAGGCGGTCAATGCCGCTCTCAATCAGGCGTTTTGGGATGCCGAGGCGTTACTGCTCGCGCGTCTTGGGCAGGTGACGCTGGCCATGCTGAGCGCCGATCTTCACCAGCGCATCATCGCCCGTGGCGGATCTCATGATCTGGAGAATGTCCATGCGTCGTGACGCCATCATCACCGGCGGATGTAGGACAGCATGAGCGAGTGGATGGCCGCATTTTCCGATCCTCAGGCGGTGGCGCGCTACGCCGATGGGCCGCCGCGTTTCGTGCCTGGTTACACCGCCATGCAAACCATGACGACGCTGCTGCTGGCCGAGCGTGTCGCGGAAGATGCCCGCGTGCTGGTGCTTGGCGCCGGAGGCGGGCTGGAATTGAAGGCATTTGCGCAGGCCCGTTCGGGCTGGACCTTCGACGGCATCGATCCGTCCGCCGAAATGCTCAGGCTGGCCGAACAGACCCTTGGGCCACTCTCGTCGCGCGCGCGCCTGCACCAAGGCTATATCGATGGCGCGCCACAGGGGCCGTTCGATGCAGCCACCTGTCTGTTGACCCTGCACTTCATGACCGCCGAGGAGCGGCGACGTGCGGCTGTCGAAGTCCACCGCCGCCTCAAGCCCGGCTCGCCCTTCGTGATTGCCCATCTCAGCTTTCCGCAGGGTGACGGCGAGCGCGCGCTCTGGCTGTCGCGACACGCCGCCTTCCTGATCGCCTCCGGCCTCGATCCCGACAAGGCGGCGAATGCTCGCGTGGCGATTGACACGCAAACGAACATTCTCGCGCCGGAGCAGGACGAAGCGATTCTCCGCGAGGCCGGCTTCTCGAATGTCAGTCTGTTCTACGCCGCCTTCAGCTTCCGCGGCTGGGTGGCCTACGCCTGATGCGAGCCGTCATCGTCAAGGCCGGCGGGCAGAACCGGCAGGGGGTTCGCAGCACGTCGCGCACTGCGCCGAGGTCGGCACTGCGGCGCAGTTCGCGCGCGGTCACCTGAACAGTCCGCCCACCACGCCGCCAATCAGCCCACCTGGACCACCACCGCCGCGGTGGCGCCGACGGGCCGGACGGTCGCCATCGGATTTGTCGCTGCTAACGAAGCCGGCGTTCGCCACCGCGACGGACTCGGTCAGTAGCGCCTGATGCTGCAGCGTGTTGAGGAAGCCGGTCTTGGGATAGCCTCGTGCCGCCTGCCAGCGCGCGATCACCGCACGGGTCGGATCGTCGAACCGTCCGTTGATCTTGGTGTCGAAGCCGAGGCGGGTCATTCGGCGTTGCACGTCGCGACGCCTTGCCTTGTCGAGGCCGATCTGATCTTCGGTTTCCTGAGTTGCTTCGTCAGCAAAGATCGCGGGATCGACGGATGCCTGCAGGTCTCGGTCGGTCGTACTCGGACCGGCTTTGGCAACATTTGCGCTGACGAGAATTCCCAGGACGAAAAGTGCGAGGATCGAGACACGCATGGGCGTCCTTCCCTGATCTTGAAGTCTCAATGATTTCGCATTGAAAGTCTGCGTCGATTCAAACGCGCCGCCGCCAAACGCGAACGTCCGGCGAGCGGCGTCCAATCAAAGGCCAACTTCAGCTTCCTCGCTGGTCAACTGTTGTGCAGATCACTTGTTCCGTATCGCGCGTCGATTGTTGCGCTGCGTTGCACATCCAGAGCGCCCGTCCCAGCTAACGCCGCTCGAACCGGCACTTTGTTCGCAACGTCTCAAGCACCGCGCCGAGGTCGGGCACGATCGCCGCGCAGTTCGCGCGCGACGCTTCCGTCGGCGGCACCATGTCGGGGACCATGATCGTGATCGCGCCGGCGGCAAGCGCCGCCGCGACGCCGTGATTGGAATCCTCGACCGCCACGCAGGATTCCGGTTTGACGCCGAACCTTGATGCCGCCAGCAGATAGAGTTCGGGGCTCGGCTTGCCGCGGACGACGTCGTCGCGGGTCAGGATGGTTTCGAACCGATCCCGGATGCCGGCAAGCGCCAGATGCGCATCGGCCGTGCGCCGCGACGAAGAGGTGACGATCGCCATCGGGTATCCGGCCGCCTGCAGCGCGTCGAGCAGTTCGACCGCGCCGCGTTTCACGGGCAGCCCCGCCGCCAGAATTGCATCGCGCTTGACGATGAAAGCCTTGCTGATTTCGGCCAGCGGAAAGCTGTCGCCGTAACGCGCCCGCAGCATCGCCTCGCATTCCGGTCCCGGAAGGCCGACCATTGCGCGGCAGAGCGGAACGACATCGTCGGTATAGCCATGCCCATGCAGTGCCGCGACCAGGCTGTCGAGATAGACCTGCTCGGTGTCGAGCAGCGTGCCGTCCATGTCGAGCAGGACGGCGCTGACGTTCCATGTGCCGGTCACGTTGACATCGCATCTGCGGCGCGCGCGGCCGCCTCGCGCAGGCAATCCGGGCAGAGACAATCGCCGCGGTCCGACGGCAGCGGCAGGCGATAGGCTTCGTCCTTGCACCAGCACGGCCCGGACAGGTTGCAGCCGAATTCGGCGCCACAGGCGGCGCAAGCGAGGCGGCGTGCGGGCTGGTTTTCCGACCGATTTGTCATGAATTGGGGCCGCATTCCTACGCGGAATTAATCTCGGGTTCATCTCGAACGGCAGTATAGTCCGGGGCAATATACGCCCGGGAACGCTTAAGGGAAATCGAATGGCCCGCGATTCGCAAGCAGCCCTGGTTGCGCTCAATCGCTTCGGCTTCGGCGCGCGCGGCGGGGCATCCGGCGATTTCGTCAACGCCGCCTCCGATCCGCGCGGATTTGTGAAGGCCGAGCTTCTTCGCCCTAACGGCGTGCTGCTCGAAGTTCCCGGATTGCAGTCGACGGCGGCGCTCGGCAAGGCGGTGTTCGACTATCAGTTCGAGATCCAGCAGGCCCGCGACGCCGCCGCCAAGGCAGCACCCGCCACTGGCACCGAAGCGCCCGCCCAGCCGGCGCCGCCGGATGCGAAAGCGCAACGGCGAAACCTGTCGCTCAGCAGCATCGCCATGGACATCACGGCGAAGGAACCGCAGGCAAAGGAATCGCAGGCGAAGTCGGGCGACGGCGCCAATGCGACGATGGCCGATCCTTCAGCTAAGTCTGCCGAGACCATGCAGCCCAATGCGCCGAAGCCGCCGCCACAACAGCTCAACATCATCCAGAAAACCTTCCGCGCCGAGGCGCTGGCGCGGCTGCAGCGCGCCACCATTGCCGATTGCGGTTTCGTCGAGCGGCTGGTGGTGTTCTGGTCCAATCACTTCTGCATCTCGGCCGGCAAGGGTGGACTGGCGCGGATGTGGGCGGGCTCGTTCGAACGCGAGGCGATCCGGCCGCATGTGCTCGGCCGCTTCGCCGATATGCTGAAGGCGGTCGAACAGCATCCGGCGATGCTGTTTTTTCTCGACAACCAGCAGTCGCTCGGCCCGGACTCCCGCGCCGGCCAGAACCGCAACCGCGGCCTGAACGAAAATCTCGCGCGCGAGATCATGGAACTGCATACGCTCGGCGTCGGCGGCGGCTATTCGCAGGACGACGTCACCTCGCTGGCGCGCATCATCACCGGCTGGACCTATGCCGGACGCCAGGGCCAGCTCGGTACGCCCGGCACCTTCGTGTTCAACGCCAATGCGCATCAGCCGGGCGCCCAGCGCGTGATGGGCAAGATCTATGAAGCCAACGGCGTGGCGCAGGGCGAGGCGGTGCTGTCCGATATCGCGCGGCATCCGTCGACCGCGAAATTCATCGCCACCAAACTGGCGCGGCACTTCGTGGCTGATGATCCGCCGCCGGCGCTGGTGGCGCGGTTGAGCGATGTCTTCGTCAAGACCGACGGCGATCTGAGGGCGCTGGCGACGGCGCTATTGAATTCCGACGAAGCCTGGCAGGCGCCGCTGACCAAGATGCGCTCGCCTTACGAATTCCTGGTCGCGAGCGGGAGATTGCTCGCGCAAATTCCCGGCGATCCCGCCCGCTATCTCGGTGCCCTCAATGTGCTGGGGCAGCCGCTATGGGCGCCCGCCGGGCCGAACGGCTTTCCCGACAGCAACGCGGCATGGGCTGCACCGGAGGGCATGAAGCTGCGGCTCGATATCTCCGCGCAGATCGCTTCGCGGCTCGGTGACGGCATCGATCCCCGCGCTTTGCTCGAACTCGCCGCCGCGGACGCGGCCTCCGAGGAGACGCGCAAAACCGTCGAGCGCGCCGAATCGCGGCAGCAGGCGCTGGCGCTGTTGTTGATGTCGCCGGAATTCCAGAGGAGATGACACCCATGGAAACGACAACGACGCAAACCACCATGGATTGCTGCGAAGGCCTACGGGCTTCGGTAACGTCGCGGCGCGCGCTGTTGCTGGGCGGCGCGTCGTTTGCGGCCTGGGCCTACTTGCCGAAATTCGCGCGGGCCGCCGACGGGCGCGATCCGCGGCTGGTGGTCATCATCCTGCGCGGCGCGCTCGACGGGCTTGCCACCGTCGCGCCGATCGGCGACCCCGACTATGCCGGCCTGCATGGCGCGATCGCGCTAACGTCATCAGGTCCGAACGCGGCGCTGCCGCTGGATTCGTTCTTCGCGCTGCATCCGTCGATGCCGGAATTCGCGCGGATGTATCGCGACAAGAAGGCGGCGGTGGTTCACGCGGTGGCGACGTCCTATCGCGACCGCTCGCATTTCGACGGACAGGACGTGCTCGAAAGCGGCTTTGCCGGTCCCGGCCGGGTGCAATCCGGCTGGCTCAACCGCGCGCTGGAATCGCTGCCAAGAGGAGATCGCGTGACGAGCGCGCTCGCGGTCGGTCCGACCACGCCGCTGGTGTTGCGCGGCGCAGCACCAACGGTCGGCTGGGCGCCGGTCGCGTTGCCGCAGGTCGCCGACGATACCGCGACGCGGCTTGCCGAACTTTACAGCCACCGCGATCCGGCGCTGGCGATGGCGCTGACCCAGGGGCTCGCGCTCGACAAGGCGGCGCAGGGCGACGACATGAAGCCGAAGCCCGGCACCAATGGTGTCGGCGCGATGCGGCTGGTAGCGCGGGGGGCTGCGAAACTGATGATGGCCGACGACGGTCCGCGGATCGCCGCACTCGCCTTCGACGGCTGGGACACCCACGCCAATGAGGGCGGCCCGGTCGGCCGGCTGGCGCAACTGCTTGGTGGCCTCGATGGCGCGCTGGCGGAATTCGAAAGCGGGCTCGGCGCGCGCTGGCGCGACACCGTCGTCGTGGTCGCCACCGAATTCGGCCGCACCGCGCGCATCAACGGCACGCAAGGCACCGATCACGGCACCGGCACCGTCGCACTGCTCGCCGGCGGCGCGGTGAAGGGCGGCCGGGTGATCTCGGACTGGCCGGGCTTGAAGTTCGCCAATCTCTACCAGGGCCGCGACCTCGCCCCGACCACCGACCTGCGCGCCGTCATGAAAGGCGTGCTGCACGATCAGTTCGGTTTAGGGGAGCGGGTGCTGGCCGAAACCGTGTTCCCCGACAGCGCGCCGGTGAAGCCGATGCAGGGATTGGTGGGGTAATGTGGTTGGTCATTCCGGGGCGCGCAACGCGCGAACCCGGAATCTCGAACTTCCGGGTCCGGTCCTTCGGACCGTCCCGGAATGACGAACCTACTTCGTAATCCCGTCGATCTCCGCCATTTCTTCCGCGCTCAGCGTCCAGCCGATCGCCTTGACGTTCTGCTCGACCTGTTCGACACGGGTGGCGCCGGCGATGACGCTGGAGACTTGCGGGCGCGCCGCGAGCCAGGAGAAGGCGAGTTCGAGCATGGTATGGTCGCGCGCTTTCGCGAATGTCTCGAGCTTCTCGACGATGTCTTCGTTGCGCGGCGTGACGTAGCGGTCCTTCAGGGCGGGCGCCTTGGCGAAGCGCGTGTCGGCGGGAGCCGCCGCGCCGCGCTGGTACTTGCCGGTCAACAGGCCGCTCGCCAGCGGGAAGAACGGCAACAATCCCAGTTTGTATTGCTGCGCCGCCGGCAGCAGGTCCTTTTCGATGCCGCGCACCACCAGGCTGTATTCGTCCTGGCACGAGACGAAGCGGTTGACGTTCATCTGCCGCGCGACCAGTTCGGCGTCCGCGATGCGCCAGGCCGGAAAATTCGAATTGCCGATGTAGCGCACCTTGCCCTGGCGAACGAGATCGTCGAGCGCGCGCAGGGTTTCCTCGATCGGCGTCAGGGGATCGTAATCGTGCTGCTGGTAGAGGTCGATGTAGTCGGTCTTCAGCCGGGTCAGGCTGGCTTCGACGGCGGACATGATGTAGCGGCGCGACGCGCCCTGCTTGGTGCCGTCGTTGCTCATCGGCTTGGCATATTTGGTCGCCAGCACGATGTCCTTGCGGCGATCGCCGAGCACCTGGCCGAGCACGGTTTCGGAGCCGCCCATGCCGGCATAGATGTCGGCGGTATCGAACAGCGTGATACCGAGGTCGATCGCCTTGTGGATCACCTTGCGCGAAGTCTCCAGGTCGGTGCGCTGGCCGAAATTGTTGCAGCCGAGGCCGACGGCGGAGACGCGCAGGCCGGAGCCGCCGAGATTGCGAATTTGCATGGATCGATCCTGTGGGGGTGGCACGAAAAGGGCCGGCACTCTGGCCCGCCTGACCTCTGCCCGCAAGGTGCGGTGTTACCGCGATCGGCGGGGGGCAGGAATGCAGGAATAAAGCAAAAAAGATGCGGCCCCGGTCAGACGCGGCGACTGACCGGGAACCGCTTGGGGCGCGTGATCTGAGACGGGGGGCCTGATCAGACGCAGGCACAACCTAGCCGGGCTATGTTACGCGCCGGTGACACCGCGACTTATCCACAGGGACGCCAAGAGGGTCGCAAAGCTAGGTCAGAATATCTTGCGGTAGACCACGAAGCCCGACTTGTCCGCGACCTTGTCGTAGAGCAGCATCGCGGTGTGGTTGGTCTCGTGCGTCTGCCAATAGACGCGCGACGAACCGGCGAGTTGCGCCTGGGCGTAGACGCCCTTGATCAGCGCCCGCCCGACGCCCTTGCCGCGTGCGGCGGCGCCGGTGAACAGGTCCTGCAGATAGCAGGTCGGTTCGATGGCGGTGGTCGAACGGTGAAACAGATAGTGCGTCAGCCCGAGCAGTTCGCCGCCACTGTCGGCGACCAGCGCGTGCACCGGTTCATAGCCGTCGAAGAAACGCTGCCACGTCATCGCGGTGATCTCAGGCGCCAGCGCGGTCGGCCCCGACCGGCCGTAGAACGCGTTGTAACCGTCCCACAGCGGAAGCCACTGCGCGTAGTCCTGGCGGGTGACGAAGCGGATGGTGACATCGCCGGGCATGCGTGTTTCCGTTCTGGAGGAAGTCGCGCGGAAAAGTAATGACGGCGCGCGAGGGCGCACCATTCCTATCGTCGCAATGCTGTGGGATCAATCGCCTGGCGACCGGGCGCGGCGCCGGGGCGACCGGGCCGGGCCGGGTTTACTCCGCCGCGCGCAACCGCCGGGCGAGGTAGCGGTCGCTGCCGCCGCCGCGTAGCGAGCGGTAGTAGTCGGCATTCGCGGGATCGTCGCTGTGACGGACGAGGTCGGTGACGGGCGTGTAGCTCAGCATGCGTCCGCCGTCCGGCAGCGCCGTGCAGCTGAAGCGCAGCACCTCGCCGCTGGTGAGATTGATGTTGATCGGCGTGGAATCGCCGGCGCGCATCGCCTCGGTGCGCCTGGCGATGAAGGCGCCCAATTCGTCCTCCGGCAGCTCCCAGGCGCCGGTGTCGCGGCCGTGATACATCAGCGCGATAAAGGGCGGCTTGCTGTCGGCCTGCTGGTCGGAGAGCTGGAAATAGTCGCGGAAGGCGCGGTTGATGAATTCCGCGCGGGTGTCCGGACCGAGCAGTACGATGCCGATGTCGACCTGATCGAGCGCCGCCGACAGCCGCGCGGAGGTGGCATGGTGCTTCTGCTCCCAGGCGAAGGCGTCGATCCATTTCTGCCGCAACACCCCGGTGATGACGGCGGTGCCGGCCGCGGTCGCCGCCAATAGTCCCATGCGCGCCAGATCCGACATGTCGTAGCCAGGCATCGCGCGGTGCCCGAGAAAGAACACCGCCGATGACGCCACCGCGATCGCAGCGCTGATCAGGCCCCAGACAATGCCGCTGATCGAAGCGGCAAGTGCGACAATGCAGACGAACAGCGGAGCCGGATTGGGGACGGCAACGAAGTGGCGGTCGACAACGAAGGCGATCGCCGCCGTTGCTGCCGTCAAAGCGGGACCCGAGATTGCGCGCCAGTCGATCCGCATGCTCTTATCCGTCGTCCGCCGACTAACAATAAGGCTCCCAGTCTGCCCGATAGTTGCCACAGTGGCGGGCTTTCGCTTGGTAGCCTTAAGAAGGCGTTGCGCGGATGTGTCCGGCTTTTGTGGTTTTGAAATCAAATGATATTCGAAATCGGCTGGAACCGGGTTCCGCGCCCGCTTGTTAGCGCGGGTAAATTTCAAGAGGACGTAATGCCGACGATCTCCCCCTCGATCCTGCCCATCCTGATGCTGTTTGCCTCCAATGTGTTCATGACCTTCGCCTGGTATGGCCATCTGAAATTCAAGGAAAGCTCGCTGCCGCTGGTGATCATGGTGAGCTGGGGCATCGCGTTCTTCGAATACTGGCTGGCGGTGCCGGCCAACCGATGGGGCAGCGCGGTCTATTCGGCGGCGCAGCTCAAGACCATGCAGGAAGTGATCACGCTGGTGGTGTTCGCCGGATTTTCGGTGCTGTATCTGAAGGAGCCGCTGGGGTGGAATCACGCGCTCGGATTTGGCTTCATCGCCGCCGGCGCGTTCTTTATTTTCCACAAATGGTCGTAGGGCACACCTTCGCGGCGGGCGACCGCATCCGCACCGCTCCGTCGTGGTCTTCGCCGCGCGTACCGGTGGCGATCAGGAGCGCGACCGCAAGCAGGGTCGCTACCGCCAGCGCGACGGTCACCAGTCCAACAGGTGTTTTCATCATAGTCCGGTCGCGATCGAGATCGTCGCGTGCTGCTCTTTTGTTTGACGCGTTTTCCTGACGCGAACCGGCGTCCACCCCCGGATCAAGTCCGAGGGCATGCTTCGCTCGAAAACGCGGCTAATAATGATGCAAACGGAAAAGCCGTGATTACGCTGGCACCGGCATCGCCATCGAGACCTTGATCGACAACACGGTCAGCGTGACGGCGAGGCACAGCGAGAGCGCGCCGATCGCTAGCGTGGCGGCGATGGCGTTGGTCAATCGGGAAGAAGCAACAGGTGCATGGCGGCTCACAAAGCCCGCCGTGCCGGGCGACCGTATCATGGTCCAAATCCTTCAAGGCGCGGGCGAATCACCCGCGACGCCGGAGAATCTCGCAGGGTCCGCCGGCAACATTGCGGCGATTCCCGCGCCGAAAATGGCGAAATCGCCGCAGGCGTTAACGCTCACCCCCCGGTTGTTAACCTTTGGGCGCGTTCTCGCGCGAATGTGAAGGGTGCGACGCCAGTAACCGGGGCGGTCAGGCTCCGGCGGCGATGCGGGCGGGGTCGTCGACCTCGGCGCCGGGCTGCCAGTCCATGGCGACGAAACCCGGGGTCTGCTCGACCCGGCGCAGCCAGCTGCGGATCGCAGGGAAGGTTGCGAGATCATAATCGCAGCGGTCGGCGACGTGGGTGTAGCCGTACACCGCGATGTCGGCGACCGTCAGCTGTCCGGCGGCGAAATAGGCGTGGTTCCTGAGATGATTTTCCATCACCTGCAGCGCCGCGTAGCCGCGCTCCATCCAGTCTTCCAGCGCGTGGGTCTGCAGGTCGCGGCCGCCCTTGACCAGCGACAGCCAGAAATAGGCGGCGCCGATATTGGGCTCCAGCGCATGCTGTTCGAAGAACATCCATTGCAGCGCCTCGGCGCGCTCGATGCGCGATTCCGGCGCCAGCGAGGTGCCGCCGCAGACATACCAGAGGATGGCGTTGGACTCCGCGAGGTAACGTCCTTCGCCGACTTCCAATAGCGGCACCTGTCCGCTCGGGTTCTTCGCCAGAAAGTCCGGCGTGCGGCTTTCGCCGCGCAAAATGTCGACTTCGATCGCGTGATACGGCGCATTGAGCAGCGCCAGCGCAAGGCGGACCTTGTAGCTGTTGCCGGAGCGCTGCATCGAATAGAGCTTGTACATCGTGTTCAGGGTTTCGTCCGGTCGAGAGGATGTGCACGCATGGCGAGCTTGTCGCGACGCGCCTAAACAATGATGCCGTTACCGATGGCTCGCAAGACCTGCCGGATGGAAAAAGTCGAAAACCTCTACCGCACTGCACGCGTGCAGAATGATTCCATCAATATGGCACGCAACACGTGCAAACAATTCAGATCACGCTTGCGCGATTCGGCGCGCGCCGACCGCAATGTCGGCGCGATCCAGCGCCGCGCGCCGCAGGACGAACGCATAAAAGGCAAGCATCACCATCAGCCCAAGGGGAATGGTGGTCACGCCGGCGATGCTGCGCGACAGCAGCGGCACGATCCAGGCCGCTGCCAGCAGGCTGATCTCGAAATCGCGGAAACCCCGATCGAGGCCGTATCGCGCGAAGAAGGCGATCGCGACCGCCAGCACCACGAGGTCATAGTCGAGCACGTAGGGCGTCGCCAGCAGGCTGCCTACCGCCAATGCGGCAGCCTTGAGTTCGAACGCGGCATCGCTGTGCCAGAGCCAGGCCAGGCTGGCGGCAAGCGAGACCAGCAGCGAAGCCTGCACCGCATAGGCGATCGGTACGCCGACGCCCCAGGCCCGTACCGCCGAGAAGATCGACTGAATCTTTTGCCAGCCGGTGCCACCCTGTTCGAGCACGATGGTCTGCGTGAAATTCATCGAGTCGGTGAAGGCATGCCAGATGCTGCCGCCCAGCGTCAGGAAGCTGACGGCGACCAGCACGGCAACGGTGATGGCCGCCGCGCCGATCGTGCGCCAGCGTCCGCCTGCAACGAGGGCGATCGGGATCAGCACGCCGAACTGCGGCTTGTAGGCCAGTAGCCCGATCAGCACGCCGGCAAGCGTCGGCCTTCGATCGAGCCAGTGCAGGGCGCCGCCGAGCAGCGCTGCGGTGAGGAATCCGTTCTGGCCATGACCGACATTGACGAACACCGCGGGAAAAGCTGTGGCCGCAAGCAACGTTTCGGGACGCGGCAGGATGGCGCGGATCGCGGCGAGGTAGGCGGCAAAGCTTGCGATCAGCCAGATCGCCAGGCCCCACGCATAGGGGACGGCGGCGACGAGCACGGCGATCGCAAGGAAGAACGGCGGATAGTGCCAGCCGTAGAACGGCACCTCGCGGCCGTCGAACACCGCCTTCTCGGCGGCATGCTGCAGCGGAGGCGCATAGGCTTCCGCCGAGCGGCCCTGCCAGGTCAATGCACCCGCGGCGTAGACATTGGAGAAATCGGTGCCGATCGGCTGGCCGTTGCGGTCGATCAGGCCGTCGGCGACCGCGATCCATCCGGCGAATACCAGGACGGAGAGGCCGAACAGGATCAGGCTGTAGCCGCGCATCCGCGCCGCCGTCAGCCAATCGCCCGATCGCAGCCCTTGCCGGATATTTGTCATTTCGCCGCGGAATTTGCCGAATATTGCGCTGATATTGCTCCGACCGTACCGAGCCCACTTTAACGTTCTCTAAAGTTTGGGCCTCACCGGCCAAGCTTCTTGCGATGCAGCGCGCAGCGCCTTAGGGTGCAGCGATCCCATCAGAAAGAGTCGTGGAATCCTTGCGAGTTCACGACGTTTGCCCAGAGATAATCAGGAGATAATGATGACCTTCCTGTCTGCTGCGCTCGACCGTGTAAAGCCGTCCGCGACCATCGCGGTCACGGATAAAGCACGCGCGCTGAAAGCGGCGGGCCGCAACGTCATCGGCCTTGGCGCGGGCGAGCCGGATTTCGACACGCCCGCCAACATCAAGCTGGCGGCGATCCACGCCATCGAGGCCGGCAAGACCAAGTACACCGACGTCGGCGGCATTCCCGAGCTGAAGGAAGCCATCATCGCCAAGTTCCAGCGCGAGAACGGCCTGACCTACAAGCCGAACCAGGTCATCGTCGGCACCGGCGGCAAGCAGGTGCTCTACAATGCGCTGATGGCGACCATCAATCCCGGCGACGAGGTGATCATCCCGGCGCCGTACTGGGTGAGCTATCCGGAAATGGTGGCGCTGGCCGGCGGCGAATCCGTTCCGGTGGTGTGCCCGGCTTCGAGCGGCTTCAAGCTGCGGCCCGAGGATCTGGAAAAGGCGATCACGCCGAAGACCAAGTGGATCATCCTGTGCTCGCCGTCGAACCCGACCGGCGCCGCCTATACGCGCAGCGAGCTGAAGGCGATCACCGACGTGCTGGTGAAGCATCCGAACATCTGGGTGATGACCGACGACATGTACGAGCACCTGGTCTATGACGACTTCGTGTTCTCGACGCCGGCGCAGGTCGAACCGAAACTCTACGACCGCACGCTGACCGTGAACGGCGTCTCCAAGGCCTATTGCATGACCGGCTGGCGCATCGGCTATGCCGGTGGTCCCGCCGAACTGATCAAGGCGATGCAGACGATCCAGTCGCAGTCGACCTCGAACCCGTCGTCGATCTCGCAGTGGGCGTCGGTCGAGGCGCTCAACGGTCCGCAGGATTTCATCCCCGTGCACAACAAGGTGTTCAAGGAACGCCGCGACCTCGTGGTGTCCATGCTCAACCAGGCCAAGGGCATCGAATGCCCGCGGCCCGAAGGCGCGTTCTACGTCTATCCGTCCTGCGGCGGCACCATCGGCAAGACCTCGCCGTCCGGCAAGGTGATTGCGAACGACGAGGACTTCGTCACCGAATTGCTGGAAACCGAAGGCGTCGCCGTCGTGCAGGGTTCGGCGTTCGGGCTTGGACCGGCATTCCGGATTTCCTACGCGACGAAAACCTCCGATCTCGAAGACGCCTGCAAACGTATCCAGCGCTTTTGCGGCAACCTGCGGTAGCGCGTTTCGCGTCGACGGAACTGTCGTTCGGCTCGCGTTGGCAAACGCGTCAAAATAATGACGTGTCAAATCACATCACACGTCGCACGTTTGATGTTTTGACGTCTTCTTTGGGAAGCGCCTTGTTTTGAACACGGCGCTTCCTTCCTGTCCGCTCCGCAAATCAAGTTCCTCTTGCGGAGATTCAGAGACATGAGATTCCTGACACTGACCCTTGCCACGGCTGCGCTGATCGCGCCGCTTGCCAGCGCCAACGCGCTGCCGCCAGTTCGCGCCGGCATCCTGCAATGCCAGGGCGGCCAGAACGTCGGCTTCGTGGTCGGCTCGGTGACCAGCCTCGAATGCGTGTTCCAGAGCGAGGGGCGGCGTCCCGAACCCTACATCGCGACCGTGCGCCGCTATGGCCTCGACCTCGGTATCACCGCGCAGACGCAACTGGCCTGGGCGGTGAACGCGCCGAACAGCCGGATCAGCCGCGGCGATCTCGCCGGCAATTATGGTGGCGTCGGCGCCAACGCGTCGGTCGGTATCGGCGGCGGCGGCAATTTCCTGGTCGGAGGCCCCGCGAACTCTTACGCGCTGCAGCCGATCAGCTTGCAGGGCCAGACCGGGCTGAACGTCGCCGCCGGGATCGCCGATATCGAGCTGCAGCCGTTCCGCGGCCACGCGCCGCGCCGGCATTATCACCGCCATCGGCGCGGCTGAGATTGGTTACGGTTGAAGGAAAGGCCCGCGCAAGCGGGCCTTTTTTTGTGTAGCTCGCCATTCCTTCAGTGGCTGTCATTCCGGGGCGATGCGTAGCATCGAACCCGGAATCTCGAGATTCCGGGTTCGCTTCGCGCCCCGGAATGACGCCCAAAATCTGGCAGCGCCCTTAATGTTATGGCATAGAACTCTCAGCGCCGCGGGCACGGCGCGTTGTCCTGTTCTCTGCTCGCATCACCATTTTTCAGCCGGAGACGTCTTCATGCATCGCTTCCTCATTCTTGCCGGTGCGGCACTTGCCATGCTGACCGCATCCATCGCCTGCGCCAACGCGCAAGCTCCGGGACGCGTGCAGGTCGGCGTTCTGGAGTGCCGCGGCGCTGCCAGCATTGGTTTTGTCGTCGGTTCCGTGACCAATCTCGGTTGCGTGCTGCGCGCCGAAGGCCTGCCGGAAGATCGCTACATCGCCACCATTCGCAAGCTCGGTCTCGATCTCGGCATCACCCAGGAATCGGCGCTGGCCTGGGGCGTGTTCGCACCGGTGGCGCGGCTCGGGCCGGGCGATCTCTCCGGCACCTATGCCGGGGCACAGGGCAGTGCGACGCTCGGCGTCGGTGTCGGCGGCAATGTGCTGATCGGCGGATCCAACAATTCGATCGCGCTGCAGCCGTTGAGCGTGCAGGGCCAGGTCGGGGTCAGCGTTGCCGCCGGACTCGAAAGCCTGGAACTGCGACCGGGACGTTAACTGCTCATCTGCTGCCTCGCCCCCGCACTTGGGGCGAGGGTAAAACCAGGGCGCGTCACGATGCAGCGCAGCGACATTTCCTGCTTGCCAAAACAGCGGGACGGGCGGAGCATCCGATTTGCCGACCCAATCAAGGGCCGAGCTCCAACGTTAGGAGGCGGCAATGGGACAAGATGTCAGAAGTCCCCGAGGTCCACGGTGCATTGCGCTGGTGGGCCCTTTCCAGAGTGGTAAAACCTCCCTTCTTGAAGCCATCCTGGCGCGCACAGGCGCCATCCCCCGAGCCGGCAGCGTCGATGCGGGAACTTCGGTGGGCGATTCCAGCCCCGAAGCGCGCCACCACAAGATGGGCGTAGGCCTCAGCGCCGCCACAACCAGTTTCATGGGCGACAGCTATACCTTTATCGATTGTCCCGGCTCGATCGAGTTTGCGCAGGACATGCGCGCGGCGCTTCCCGCGGTCGATGCTGCGGTCGTGGTCTGCGAAGCCGACGAGAAGAAGTTGCCGCAACTGCAGATCATCCTGCGCGAGCTCGAGGATCTCGGCATTCCGCGCTTCCTGTTCCTGAACAAGATCGATCGCGCCAACAAGCGCATCCGCGAGACGCTCGCGACCCTGCAACCGGCGTCGCGCGTGCCGCTGGTGCTGCGCCAGATTCCGATCTGGAACGGTGAACTGATCGAAGGTTTTGTCGATCTCGCGCTGGAACGCGCTTTCGTCTATCGCGAGCACAAGGCTTCCGAAGTCGTGGATCTCGACGGCGGCAATCTCGACCGCGAGAAGGAAGCGCGGTTCTCGATGCTGGAAAAGCTCGCCGATCACGACGACGCGCTGATGGAGCAACTGCTTGAAGACATTCAGCCGCCGCGCGACGCGGTGTTCGACGATCTCGCGCGCGAATTGCGCGAAGGCCTGATCTGCCCGGTGCTGCTCGGAGCCGCGACCCGCGAAAACGGCGTGCTGCGGCTGATGAAGGCGCTGCGGCATGAGGCGCCCGATGTCACCACGACCGCCAAGCGGCTCGGGGTGTCCTCGCAAAAGGACGCGCTGGCCTACGTGCTCAAGACCGTGCATTTGCAGCACGGCGGCAAGCTGTCGCTGACGCGGATGCTGGCCGGCCACCTCGATGACGGCGCGACGCTGCAGTCCTCGTCCGGCGAAACCGGTCGCGTATCCGGCATCCTCGCCGTCAACGGCGCCTACGACAGCAAGCGCGCCGCGGCGGAAGCCGGCGATACCATCGCACTCGGCAAGCTCGACGCCATCAGGACCGGCGACACGCTGTCGAGCGGCAAGACCGCACCATCCGCGCTCGCGCATGTCGAACCGGCGCCGCCGGTGCTGGCGATGTCGCTGGCGGCCACCGACCGCAAGGACGACGTCAAGCTCGGCCAGTCGCTGCTGCGGCTGAACGAGGAGGACCCGTCACTCACCATGGTGCAGAACCCGCAAACCCACGACATCGTGCTGTGGGGACAGGGCGAGATGCATTTGCGCGTGGCGCTCGAAAGGCTGCACGAGCGCTTCGGCGTCAACGTCAAATCGCATGCGCCCGCGATCGGCTACCAGGAGACCATCCGCAAATCGATCACGCAGCGCGGCCGCCACAAGAAGCAGTCCGGAGGCCACGGCCAGTTCGGCGACGTGGTGCTGGAGGTCAAGCCGATGCCGCGCGGCTCGGGCTTCGAATTCCACGAAAAGGTCGTCGGCGGCGCGGTGCCGCGCAACTATATCGGCGCGGTCGAGGAGGGCGTGGTCGACGGGCTGACGCGCGGCCCGCTCGGCTTCCCCGTCATCGACCTTACGGTGACGCTGACGGACGGCTCCTATCACAGCGTCGACTCCTCCGATCTCGCGTTCCGCACCGCGGCGCGGATCGGCATGAGCGAGGCGCTGCCGCAGTGCCAGCCGGTGCTGCTGGAGCCGATCCACATGGTGGAGATCGTCTGCCCGACCGATGCCACGGCGAAGATCAATGCCATTCTGTCGGCGCGGCGCGGCCAGATTCTCGGCTTCGATACCCGCGAGAACTGGCCGGGATGGGACTGCGTGCGCGCCACCATGCCGGAAGCCGAGATCGGCGACCTGATCGTGGAACTGCGCTCGGCCACCGCCGGCGCCGGCAGTTTTACAAGGCAGTTCGACCGCATGTCCGAAGTCACCGGCCGCGCCGCCGACCAGATCATCGCCGCGCACCGGGTGGCGGCGTAGCCTTTGCCGGTCGTGCCGCCCTGTCGGGAGGCATGATCATTGGCAACGCCTTCGATCACAGCTAGCTTGCGCATCAGGGTTGGTGCGCAAGTCCACGATGCTTGATTCACGCCGCAACGTTGTCCTGGCCTGCGCGCTGAGCGCGCTTGCCGGCTATGTCGATGCCATCGGCTATCTGCACCTTGGCGGCCTGTTCGTCTCCTTCATGAGCGGCAATTCGACCCGGATGGGCGTCGCCATCGCGCAGGCGCATTGGCAGACCGCGGCGGAAGCGTTCGGACTGATCGCGCTGTTCGTAATCGGGGCGGCGGCCGGCAGCCTGATCGTGCTCGGCCACGGTGCGCATCGTCAGCCCTTTGTGCTGCTGGCGGAGGCCTTGCTGCTGGCCGTCGCCGCGCTCGCCTATACGTTCGGTCAGCCGAGCCTCGCGGTGGCCGCGATCGTGCTGGCGATGGGGCTGGAGAACGCCGTGTTCCAGATCCATGGCGGCGCCGGTCTCGGTCTGACCTACGTCACCGGCGCGCTGATCAAGGTCGGCCAGCTGATGGCGAAGGCGGTGACCGGCGGCCCGCGCTGGGCCTGGGCGCCCAATCTCATGTTGTGGGCGGCGCTGGTCGCGGGCTCGGTGCTCGGCGCGCTGGCCTATGCCTGGATCAATCTTGCTGCGATCTGGTTTGGCGCGGCCGCGGCGCTGGCCCTGAGCGGCATCGTTGCCGCGACCAACCGGCAACCACCCCGGATCAAGTCCGAGGGCATGCTTCGCTCGAAAACGCATTGACTTAGGTCCCGGCTTGCCCGATTTGACGGCCATGACAAGTGGAACCAAATCCCCCGCGGCCTGCCTGATCGGGTGGCCGGCGGCGCATTCGCGCTCGCCGCTGATCCATCATTACTGGTTGCGGACGCTTGGCATCGAAGGCGGCTACGTCATCGAGGCCGTACCGCCCGACGAGTTCGGGGATTTTGTTCTGCGGCTTTCCGTTCGCGGCTTCGTCGGCGCCAACGTCACTATTCCGCACAAGGAGCGCGCCCTGGCGCTGTCGAAGCCGGACGACCGCGCCCGCGCGGTCGGTGCGGCCAATACGCTGTGGTTTAGGGACGGCGAGCTGTGCTCGACCAATACCGACGTCGAAGGCTTCATCAACAATCTCGACGCCTGCGCGCCCGGCTGGGACAAGGCGGAGGACGCACTCGTGCTGGGCGCCGGCGGTTCGTCGCGCGCGGTATTGTTCGGATTGATCGAGCGCGGCATCAAGCGCGTGCATCTGGCCAACCGCACCCTGGCGCGCGCTCGCGCGCTTGCGGAACAGTTCGGGCCGAGGGTGGTGCCGGTCGCGTGGGATGGCGCAGGCGGTCTGCTGCCGCGCGCCGGCCTGCTGGTGAATACGACCTCGCTCGGCATGCACGGCCAGCCTCCGCTCGAACTCGATGTGGATTTGCTGCCGTCCGATGCCGCGGTCGCGGATCTCGTTTACGTGCCGCTGCAAACGCCCTTGCTTGCCACCGCCCAAGGCCGCGGACTGAAGACCGCCGACGGGCTCGGCATGTTGCTGCACCAGGCGGTGCGGGGTTTTGAATTGTGGTTCGGCCGGCGCCCCGCGGTGACGCCGGAATTGCGTGCGCTGGTCGAGGCCGATCTCACGAAGACATGATCGGCTGATCGCGGATTTTTGAGCCGGAATATTCACGAAAAACCGGGGTCAATAGTTAGGTCAGCACAGCGCTGTCCCCCGGAGATTCTCGTATGCCCGCCTTTAGCTATCAACTCGTTCGCCCGCTTTTCGCCGTCGTGATGGTCGCGGCTTCCACGATTTATGCGATCGCCCAGCAGCCGCCGTCGCCGTCACGGGTTCGCGGCACCATCGAGGCCGTCGATGGCGAGGTGCTTGCGGTCAAGTCGCGCGCCGGCGAGGACGTCAAGCTGCACATGACCGGCGACATCAAGATCGTCGGCATCACCAAGATCGCGCTGTCCGACATCAAGGTCGGCTCCTTCATCGGTACCACCACGGTTCCCGGGCCGGACGGCAGCAACAATGCGGTCGAGGTCCATGTGTTTCCGGAAAACATGCGCGGCACCGGCGAGGGCTCGCGGCCCTACGATCTCAAGCCCAACAGCACCATGACCAATGCGACGGTGGAACAGTCCGTGGTCGGCAATGACGGCCACACCCTCAACATCAAGTACAAGGACGGCGAGAAGAAAGTCGTGGTTCCCGCGGAAACGCCTGTCGTCACCTACGTCCCCGCCGACAAGTCGGACCTCAAGCCCGGCGCCAAGGTGATCGCCTTCATGAAGAAGCTGCCGGACGGCTCGTTCGAGACCAACCGCGTCAGCGTCGGCCGCGACGGCCTGACGCCCCCGATGTGACGATGGAATAGGCCCTTCCATCCGGGGTTTGCGAAGGATCGGCCGCACAGACGGCCCAGGGAGGACATCATGCCGAAACTCGTCTCGTTGATCGCTTCGCTTGCCATTGTTTCCGCTGTCGCCACGGCGGCATCGGCGCAAACGCCGCCAACCGTGCGCATTCGCGGCACCATCGAGGCCGTCGATGGATCCATGCTGTCGATCAAGTCCCGCGAGGGCACCGACATGAAAGTGCGGATGACGGACAATGTGGCGGTGTTCGGCGTTGCCAAGACCGACCTGTCGGAAATCAAGGAAGGTTCCTACATCGGCGTCACCGCAGTTCCGGAACCGGACGGCGTTCAGAAGGCGGTCGCGGTGCATATTTTTCCCGAGAACCAGCGCGGCGCCGCCGAAGGCTTTCGGCCTTGGGATCAGCGCCCGAACTCGACCATGACCAATGCCACCGTCGCCCAGACCGTGAAGGGCACCGACGGCCAGAACATCCTGGTCAAGTACAAGGACGGCGAAAAGAAAGTCCTGGTGCCGCCGGGTACGCCGATCGTCACCTTCGTCGCCGGCGACAAGTCCGAACTGAAGCCCGGCGCCAAGATCATCATCTTCGGTGCGGTCAAGAAGGACGACGGCACGCTCGAAGCCAACCGCGTCAATGTCGGCCGCGACGGCATTACACCGCCGATGTGAGGCGACGCGTCATTCGGGGCGATGCGTAGCATCGATCCTTAGATGCGCAATTGCGCACCGGGGAATCTCGAGATTCTCAGGTGCGCAATTGCGCACCATAGTTCGCGTTGCGCGCGCCCCGGAATGACATTCGTCAGATCGCAAGCACGTGATCGTCGATTTCGGCGATGGTGTTGACGCCGCACAGGCCCATCGTGGTGATCAGTTCCTTGGCGAGGATGTCGAGCGCCTTGGTGACGCCGGCCTGTCCGCCGGCGCCGAGCCCGTAGGCATAGGCGCGGCCGATCATGCAGGACTTGGCGCCGAGCGCCAGCGCACGCATCACGTCCTGGCCGGAGCGGATGCCGCCGTCGAACATGATTTCCACCTGCGAGCCGACCTCATCGACGATCTCAGGCAGCACCTCGATCGACGACGGCGCGCCGTCGAGCTGACGGCCGCCGTGGTTGGAGACGACGATCGCCTGCGCACCGGTCTTGGCGGCGATCTCGGCATCCTCGACGTCGAGAATGCCCTTGAGGATCAGCTTGCCCGGCCAGATGCTGCGGATCCAATCGATGTCCTTCCAGTTCAGCGAGGTGTCGAACTGCGACGCCGTCCACTCCGACAGCTTGGTCAGGTCCTCGGTGCCTTTGACGTGACCGACGATGTTTCCGAAGCTGCGGCGCTTGCCGCGCAGCACGCCGGCGACCCATGACGGCTTGCTCGCGAAGTCCAGTAGTTTCGACAGCGACCATTCGGGCGGCACCGTCATGCCGTTCTTGATGTCCTGATGGCGCTGCCCGATCACCTGCAGGTCGACGGTGAGCACCAGCGCCGAGCACTTGGCGGCGATCGCACGCTCGATCAGCGACTTGATGAAGCCGCGGTCCTTCATCACGTAGAGCTGGAACCAGAACGGCTTGTCGACGGCAGCCGCGATGTCCTCGATCGAGCAGATCGACATCGTGCTCTGGGTGAAGGGAATGCCGGCGGCCTGCGCCGCGCGGCAGGCATAAATCTCGCCGTCGCCATGCTGCATACCGAGCAGGCCGACCGGCGCCAGGATCAGCGGCATCGCGGCGGGTTCGCCGAGAATCGTGGTCGAGAGATCGCGTTTCGACACGTCGACCAGGATGCGCTGGCGGAACTTGATCTGCTGCAGGTCGTCGTGGTTGGCGCGCAGCGTGTCCTCGGTATAGGAGCCGCGGTCCGCATAGTCGAAAAACGCTTTCGGGACGCGCCGCTGGTGCAACTGGCGCAGATCCTCAATGCAGGTAATGTGCTTCATGGACGTTCCGGCCCTTCTTGAATTTCTTGGCTGTGTTGTCATCTAGCATGGTTGGTTCGCCAGCCAAATCGCGGACCAAAGCCCGCGGGAGGGAGATGTCATGTCTGCACCGCGTACCACTTCCAAAGCTGCCAGCGCCGCCGAAAAACAGGCCGAGAAGCGCCGGCTGGACGAGGCCCTGGAGGAGGGGCTGGAAGAGACTTTTCCGGGCTCCGACCCGGTCAGTGTGACCCAGCCGGCGCCCTCGAGGGGCGACAGCCATGTCAAACGGGGTGGCTGAGATCCCGCAGCGGCACCGCCGAATCGGAAAATGGTGCACTACGACAATGGCTTAGCTATTGCCTTTGGCTGCCGTTGGCCGTAATGATTCATCATATTTTTTGAAGTCCTTTTAGCCCCTGAGGGATTATAACCCCTGCACGCTACGATGGGCGTTCGGGGATTCCTGCCGGGAATGGCTAGTTTAGCCCCCGGTCGGGAAATCTTGGGGAATGCTGGGGGGTCATATGAGCCGCAAATATTTCGGTACCGACGGGATTCGGGGCCGCGCCAATGGTTTGATCACGCCGGAACTCGCGCTCAAGGTGGGGCAGGCGGCCGGGCTGGTGTTTCAGCGCGGCGACCATCGCCATCGCGTCGTCATCGGCAAGGACACGCGGCTCTCCGGCTACATGATCGAATACGCCATGGTGGCCGGCTTTACCTCGGTCGGCATGGACGTGCTGCTGCTCGGGCCGATCCCGACACCGGCGGTGGCGATGCTGACCAAGTCGATGCGCGCCGATCTCGGCGTGATGATTTCGGCGTCCCACAACCTGTTCGAGGACAACGGCATCAAGCTGTTCGGCCCACAGGGCTTCAAATTGTCCGACGACGTCGAGAAGCAGATCGAGCAGTTGCTGGACGAACCGATCGACCGCCATCTGGCGCAGAGCGCCAGCCTCGGTCGCGCCCGCCGCATCGACGGCGTCCACGACCGCTACATCGAATTCGCCAAGCGCACGCTGCCGCGCGAACTCTCGCTCGACGGCCTGCGCGTCGTGATCGATTGCGCCCACGGCGCTGCCTACAAGGTGGTGCCGGAAGCGCTATGGGAGCTGGGTGCCGACGTCGTCGCGATCGGCGTCGATCCGGACGGATTCAACATCAACAAGGAATGCGGCTCGACGTCGCCGGAGGCGCTGAGCAAGAAGGTGCGCGAGATGCGCGCCGATATCGGCATCGCGCTCGACGGCGACGCCGATCGCGTCATCCTGGTCGATGAGCGCGGCCATGTGGTCGACGGCGACCAGCTTCTGGCCGTGATCGCGCAGAGCTGGAAGGAAGACGGCCGGCTCGCCAGGCCCGGCATCGTCGCCACCGTGATGTCCAATCTCGGGCTCGAACGCTTCCTCGAGGGCCATGGTATCGGCATGGTGCGCACGCCGGTCGGCGACCGCTACGTGCTCGAGCAGATGCTGAAGCAGGGCTACAATCTCGGCGGCGAACCGTCGGGCCACATCATCCTGTCCGACTATGCCACCACCGGCGATGGTTTCGTCGCCGCGCTGCAGGTGCTGGCCGTGGTGCAAAAGCTTCGCCGCCCGGTGTCGGAAGTCTGCCACCGCTTCGATCCGCTGCCGCAGATCCTCAAGAATGTGCGCTACCGCAGCGGCAAGCCGCTCGACCATGCCGGCGTGCAATCGGCGATCGTCGACGGCGAAAAGCGCCTCAACGGCCACGGCCGCCTGCTGGTCCGCTCCTCCGGCACCGAGCCGGTGATCCGGGTGATGGGCGAGGGCGACGACCGCATCCTGGTCGAGGACGTCGTCAACCAGATATGCGACGCACTCGGTCACGCCGCGGCAGCCTAAGGCGCGCAATATCTGGATATCCGGCGTGTCCTGACGCATCGCAGCCATCGGCGATTGCTGCTGGTCGGGCTGGCGCGCCCGTCGTAGAAAACGCGCATTGCGATCTGCGAATTAGAGCCTTATCGGTTCTGATTGAATCAGAACCGGGCTCTACTCTTTTGTTTTGACGCGTTTTCTTTACGCGAACCGGTATCCACTTCGCTCGAAAACGCTATAGCTGAGGGAAGCGCGCTTGAACAAGCCCGTCACCGTCTCCGAGGAAGCGCTGGCAGCTCCCGTGCTCGTGCCGGATGTTGCGCCGGGTTTGGCGGCCAAGGCGGCCGCGGCGGGACCGGCCTATATCGTGCTGGCCGGAATCAGCTTCTCGCATTTCCTCAACGACACGATGCAGTCGCTGATTGCCTCGGTCTATCCGATCCTGAAGCACGCCTACGCGCTGGACTACGGGCAGATCGGCATGATCACGCTGGCGTTCCAGTTTACGGCGTCGCTGCTGCAGCCGCTGGTCGGGCATTTCACCGACAAGAAGGCGCAGCCGTTTTCGCTATCGATCGGCATGGGCTTCACCTTCGTCGGCTTGCTGCTGCTCAGCATCGCCGGCACTTACGGCATCATCCTGATCGCTGCCTCGCTGGTCGGATTGGGCTCGGCGGTGTTTCATCCGGAATCGGCGCGGATCGCGCGCCTCGCCTCGGGCGGGCGCTACGGTTTCGCGCAGTCGATATTTCAGCTCGGCGGCAGCTTCGGAACCTCAATGGGCCCGGTGCTGGCGGCGCTGATCGTGGTGCCGTTCGGCCAGCCCAGCATCGCCTGGTTTTCCTCGATCGCATTTCTGGCGATCGTGATCCTGTGGCGGATCGGGGTCTGGTACAAGCCGCAGATCGCCACCAAAAAATCCGCCGTGGTCGAACGCCATCCGGATGCCCCGGACTCCCGCCGCGTCAGGATCGCGCTGGTGGTGCTGGTCGCGCTGCTGTTTTCCAAGCAGCTCTACGTCTCCAGCCTGTCGAGCTATTACATCTTCTATCTGATCGACAAGTTCGGAATCTCGACCCAGGCTGCCCAGCTCTACCTGTTCATCTTCCTTGCCGCCAACGCGGCCGGTGCTTTCTTCGGCGGCCCGCTCGGCGATCGCTATGGCCGCAAATACATCATCTGGTTCTCGATCCTCGGCGCGCTGCCGTTCACGCTGGCGCTGCCCTATGCCGGCCTGTTCGGTTCGGCCGTGCTGAGCGTGATCATCGGCCTGATCCTGTCGTCGGCGACGTCGTCGATCATCGTATTCGCGCAGGAACTGATGCCGCACCGCTTCGGGATGATTTCGGGCGTGTTCTTCGGCGTCGCCTTCGGGATCGGCGGACTAGGTGCTGCGGTGCTCGGCAAGCTCGCCGATCACACCGGCATCGCGTTCGTGTATCACGTCTGCGCCATCCTGCCGGCGCTCGGGCTGCTCGCGGTGTTCCTGCCGAAGATGCCGCGCTACGCGCGCTGACGCGCTCAAGCGTGGCGGGTGGCGGCTCGCGTTAACAAATCCTGACCAGCCCGGCCGCGCCGCGTTGTCCGTCAATACATCGTTAGGATGTGTGACGGCTTCCCCACTTTCCGTGCTGCAATTGCATCGGTTTTCCGCTGCAAACAAAGGGCTTTCAGAAATCGTCAGAGATTATCAACCTTAAAAATTAGGGTTAAGCGCCGCTTAAGCATTTGATGGCATCGTCCGACCGTGAGTTTTTGAAGTGAGGCCTCCGTAGTCAGCCCTCACCGGACAAAGGACGAAGCCAATGCGTAGCGTTAAGTTGATCATCGCCGCCGGAGCGGCCACGTTATTGTCCCAGGCTGCGTTTGCAGCAGACATGGCGATTGCGCCGCCCCCGCAGATGTATGCACCGCCCCCCGTGGTCGAGGATTTCGGCGGCTGGTACCTGCGCGGCGACATCGGCTTCAGCAATCAAAAGGTCCGCGCTGTTACCCCGAGCTTTGTCGATCCAGGGATCACCGTAGCTTCGACGCAGGGCCTTGGCTTCGACAGCGCCGGAATCTTCGGTCTCGGCGCCGGTTACCGGGTGAATAATTGGTTCCGCGCTGATGTGACCG
This sequence comes from Bradyrhizobium sp. KBS0727, assembly GCF_005937885.2. NCBI lineage: Bacteria > Pseudomonadati > Pseudomonadota > Alphaproteobacteria > Hyphomicrobiales > Nitrobacteraceae > Bradyrhizobium > Bradyrhizobium sp. KBS0727. Next base: position 1,367,305 of record NZ_CP042176.1, read on the forward strand.
GCGAATATCGCGGCAGTGCCAACATGCATGGTCTCGACATCGTCGCCTTCAACGGTGTTGCGGGCTTTACCGACGAATATCGGGCCAGCAAATCCGAATGGCTGGTCCTTGCCAACGCGTATGTCGACCTCGGTACCTGGTGGTGCGTGACCCCGTTCATTGGCGCTGGCGTCGGCGCGTCGCGGAATACGATTTCGAACTTCCTCGACGTCAACACACCGAACGCAGGCGTCGCCTTTGCGCCGACCGCTTCGAAATGGGATCTCGCCTGGGCGGTACATGCTGGCCTGGCCTACAAGGTCACCCCGAACCTCACGCTCGAACTCGCCTACCGTTACGTGGATCTCGGAAGCGGCGTTACCGGCGCGCTCACTGACTTCACCGGTTTTACACGCGGCCGGACCATGCAGTTCAAGGATATTACGTCAAACGACCTGAAGTTCGGCGTGCGCTGGAATTTCGACAATCCGCAGCCGGTCTATCAACCGCCGCTGATTCGCAAAGGTTAATTCGGCCTTTCATCGGTTAACGATTGCAAACGGCGCGGGATCTTTCCGCGCCGTTTTGCTTTTGGCGGCGCGCGGAAGCATTGCGTCGGTCGCGCGAAAATATCCGCCGCTTTTCCGGCAAGATTGCGCCAATCGGGTGCTCACGAGAACGATTGGTTAAGGTTAACAGGCGATGATCATCGCCGAGTTCAGAGTGTGCGATGGAGCGTTGTGATGCGTTTGATTTTGCTGGCAGCGATGATGTGCGGCGTTGCGGCGGGTGCGCAGGCCGCCGATCTTCCCGATCTGCCGATTCTCCGCGGCGCCGTCACCGACGGACTCTCCACCAGCAATGTGAACTGGCAGGGCTTCTATGTCGGCGGCCAGGCGGGTTATGGATCGTCGGACGAGAATTTCACCGGCTCGAACGCGAACATGCTCGCGGCCTTGCTTGACCACAACGTCATCCAGCAGATGCAGGTTTCGAATTGGAACCTCGGCCTCGGAAAGCAATCGTCGCGCTCGTCGGGCTATGGCGGATTCGTAGGTTACAACTGGCAATGGACCGACGTCGTCATTGGTCTTGAAGGAAGCTATCTGCACGGCACGTTCGGGGGCACGGCTCACGCGTCGAGGGAGCTCGTGAGCGGCACCGCATTGACCGACGGTCTGTTCCACGACGTTGCGGTCGATTCATCGGCGTCGATTTCGGTTTCGGACATGGCGACGCTCCGGGCGCGCGCGGCCTATGTGTGGGGCTGCTTCCTGCCTTATGCGTTCGGCGGAATTGCGCTCGGCAATGCCGACATATCGCGCAGCGTCGTGGTCCGTGACGCCGTCAGCAACACGATCGCCGGGCCGTTCGTTCCGCTGGCAACATTGACCGCGACGAATGTCCAGCACAACCACCTCGTCTACGGCTACTCGGCAGGCCTTGGCGTCGACGTCAATCTGGTCGGCGGCCTCTTCATGCGTGCGGAATGGGAATATGTCCGGTTCACATCGTCGGTAGACACCAGCATCAATACCGTTCGCGCGGGCCTCGGCTACAAGTTCTAATCCGGCCGCCGCCGTCGGCTCGCTGTTGACAGACCTGTTCCCGCCTGCTGCTCTGCCGTCTCCCAAGAGACGGCCAGCATGAAAATCTACGGCGATATCAATTCAGGCAATTGCCTGAAGGTGAAATGGGTGTGCGATCGCCTCGCGTTGCCCTACGTCTGGGTGGCGATCGATACGCTCAAACAGGAAACCCGGACGCCGGAATTTCTCAAGCTCAACGACGCCGGCCAGGTGCCTACAGTCGCGTTCGACGACGGCCGGACGCTGGCACAATCCAACGCCATCATCCGTCATCTCGCCCGCGGCAGCGACCTCATTCCCGCCGATGCCTTCGCGCAGGCCAAGATGGACGAATGGCTGTTCTGGGAACAGTACAGCCACGAGCCCTATATCGCGGTGTGCCGCTTCCACATGTTCTATCTAGGCAAGCCGGCCTCTGATCTCGATCCCGACAAGGTCAAGCGCGGCTACGCTGCGCTGGCGCGGATGGAGCACCAACTCGCGATCACGCCGTTTCTGGTCGGTAACGCCGTCTCGCTCGCCGATGTTTCGTTGTTGGCCTATACGCGCGTGGCGCATGAAGGCGGCTTCGATCTCGGCTTCTATCCTGCCGTGCGTCGCTGGATCGGCGAGACCGAGAGATTTCTCGGCCTGCCGCCGGCGCGTTGAAATCTCATCTGGAAAGCACCATGGCTGCCATTTCGAACGTCACCATCCGCCGCGTCCGTCGCGAGGACGTCGCCGTCATTGTCGGCATGCTGGCGGACGATCCGCTCGGCGGCGCCCGCGAGCGGATCGAGGATCCGCTGCCGGCATCCTATTTCAAGGCGTTCGAGGCCGTCGAACGCGATCCGAACATCCAGCTCGTGGTCGCCGAGGACGGCGAGGGCGCTGTGGTCGGCTGTCTTCAATTGTGCATCCTGCCGGGGCTGAGTTCGCAGGGCGCCTCGCGCGGCCTGATCGAGGATGTCCGCGTCGCCAGCCATTGCCGCAGCCGCGGCATCGGCGAGCAGTTGGTGCAATGGGCGGTGGCGGAAGCGCGCGGCAAAGGCTGCAAGCTGGTCGAGTTGCTGACGCACCAAACCCGGATCGATGCGCAGCGGTTCTATGAACGGCTCGGCTTTGCGCGCAGCCATGTCGGCATGACGGTCCGATTTTGATAGGCCGACGGCTCTTATCCGCAGGGTTGAGATGCGCCTCCGATCGTTCGCGACGGCAGCGACTATGTGGTGCGGGCGGACGAGAAAAGCGTTCTGAAGATTTCCAGCCGGCGGCGGGCCGCCAAGCTGGTCGCCGATGCCGCCGAATTGCTGCAGCAGCAGCCGGAGCACTCCACTGAGGTCGAGGGCACATCAATCGTCCCTGATCTCGGAGCAATTCCCGATCCCACCCAAGTTCCTTGACGATCGGGCGCCTTTACCTTATGTACCGCGGCGGGACACCTCCCCCCAACGGGAGGCTTACTATCTGGAAGGATAGATTATGACCGTAGCGAAGCCCGCCTCGCGGCCCAATGTGCCGCATTTTTCTTCCGGCCCCTGCGCCAAGCGCCCCGGCTGGAACCCCCAAAATCTCAAGGACGCAGCGCTCGGCCGTTCGCATCGCGCGAAGGTCGGCAAGGCCAAGCTCAAGCTCGCGATCGACCTGACGCGCGAAGTGCTTGAAGTGCCGGCCGGCTACAGGATCGGCATCGTGCCGGCGTCCGATACCGGCGCGGTCGAAATGGCGCTGTGGTCGCTGCTCGGCGCGCGTCCCGTCACCACCATCGCCTGGGAATCGTTCGGCGAAGGCTGGGTCAGCGACATCGTCAAGGAATTGAAGCTCAAGGACGTTACCAAGCTGCATGCCGGCTATGGCGATATCCCCGATCTCTCCAAGGCGGATCCGGCGTCCGACATCGTCTTCACCTGGAACGGCACGACCTCGGGCGTGCGGGTGCCCGATGCCAACTGGATCAGCGCGACGCGCGAAGGTCTCACCATCTGCGACGCGACCTCGGCAGCGTTTGCGCAACCGCTCGACTGGCCGAAGCTCGATGTCGTTACGTTCTCCTGGCAGAAGGCGCTGGGCGGCGAAGCCGCGCACGGCATGCTGATCCTGTCGCCGCGTGCGGTCGAACGTCTCGAAACCTACAAGCCGGCATGGCCGCTGCCGAAGATCTTCCGCATGACCAAGGGTGGCAAGCTCAACGAAGGCATTTTCGAGGGCGAAACCATCAACACGCCGTCGATGCTGTGCGTCGAGGACTATCTCGACGCGCTGAACTGGGCGAAATCGATCGGCGGCCTCAAGGCCCTGATCGCGCGCGCCGATGCCAACACCAAGGCACTCGCCGACTGGAAAGCGAAGACGCCGTGGATCGACTTCCTGGCCAAGGACGCATTGATCCGCTCCAACACCTCGGTGTGCCTGAAGATCGTCGATCCCGCGATCACCTCGCTGACCGCAGACGCACAGGCCGACTTTTCGAAGAAGCTGGTCGCGCTGGTGGAGAAGGAAGGCGCCGGTTACGACTTCGCCTATTACCGCGATGCGCCCGCGGGCCTGCGGATCTGGTGCGGCGCCACCGTGGAAGCGTCTGACGTGGCGCTGCTGACGCAGTGGATCGACTGGGCGTTCGCCGAGACCAAGGCAGCGTTGCCGAAGGCGGCGTAAGTACTCTGCCAACCTCGCCCCGTTCTTTACGGGGAGAGGTCGCCGCGTCTTCGCGGCGGGTGAGGGGCTCCCTCAGTTTAGCACCTCGCCCGCAATTGCCCCTCACCCCAACCCTCTCCCCGTAAGAACGGGGAGAGGGAGTAGAATTCGCTCCGCAGCTTCATCCGAGCGCTTGGCGCCGACCCCCCCCCAGCGAGGGAGGGTAGAGGAACACAAAATGACAAAGCCCAAGGTTCTCATTTCCGACGCGCTTTCCCCCGCCGCCGTCCAGATTTTCAAAGACCGCGGCATCGAGGTCGACTTCCAGCCCAATCTCGGCAAGGACAAGGACAAGCTCGCCGAGATCATCGGCAACTATGACGGGCTGGCGATCCGTTCGGCGACGAAAGCGACTGCCAAGATCATCGAGAAGGCGACCAAGCTGAAAGTGATCGGCCGCGCCGGCATCGGTGTCGACAATGTCGAAATTCCCGCCGCCACCGCCAAGGGCATCATCGTGATGAATACGCCGTTCGGCAATTCGATCACGACCGCCGAACACGCGATCACGCTGATGCTGGCGCTGGCGCGTGAAATTCCGCAGGCCGACGCCTCGACCCAGGCCGGCAAGTGGGAGAAGAACCGCTTCATGGGCGTCGAGATCACCGCGAAGACGTTGGGCGTGATCGGTTGCGGCAATATCGGCGCCATCGTTGCCGACCGCGCGCTTGGCCTGCGCATGAAGGTGATCGCGTTCGATCCGTTCCTGTCGCCGGAGCGCGCCAAGGACATCGGCGTCGAGAAGGTCGAGCTCGACGAGCTGCTCAAGCGCGCGGATTTCATCACGCTGCACACGCCGCTGACCGAGAAGACCAGGAACATCATCGACGCGGCGGCGATTGCCAAAATGAAGCAGGGCGTGCGTATCATCAATTGCGCCCGCGGCGGCCTGGTCGACGAGCAGGCGCTGGTCGACGCCCTGAACTCCAAGCATGTCGCGGGCGCGGCCTTCGACGTGTTCGTCGAGGAGCCGGCCACCGAGAACGTGCTGTTCGGCCATCCCAACGTGATCTGCACGCCGCATCTCGGCGCCGCCACCACGGAAGCGCAGGAGAACGTCGCCCTGCAGGTCGCCGAGCAGATGTCGGACTATCTCTTGACCGGTGCGATCTCGAACGCGGTGAACTTCCCGTCGATCACGGCGGAAGAGGCGCCGAAGCTGAAGCCGTTCATCGAGCTGGCCGAGAAGCTCGGCTCGTTCGCGGGCCAGCTTACCGAGACCGGCATCGCCAAGGTGCAGATCACCTATGAGGGCCAGGTCGCCGAAATGAAGATCAAGGCGATCACTTCGGCGGTGCTGTCGGGCCTGCTGCGGCCGATGCTGGGCGAGGTCAACGTGGTCTCGGCGCCGGTTGTCGCCAAGGAGCGCGGCATGGTGGTCGACGAGATCGTGCGCGCGGCGCATAGCGACTACGAGAGCCTGATCACGGTGACCGTCTCTACCGAGCGGCAGGAGCGTTCGGTATCGGGCACCGTCTATCACGACGGTAAGCCGCGGCTGGTCGACATCAAGGGCATCCGCATCGACGCCGAATTCGGCAAGTCGATGATCTACGTCACCAACGAGGACAAGCCGGGCTTCATCGGTGCTTTCGCGAGCCTGCTCGGCGACGCCAAGCTCAACATTGCGACCTTCCATCTCGGCCGCGTCAAGCAGGGCGCTGACGCCATCGCGCTGGTCGAGGTCGACGGCGCTGTGCCCGCTGAAGTGCTTAGCAAGGTGCAGGCGCTGCCGCAGGTCAAGCAGGCCAAGGCACTGACGTTTTAAAAGGCGCTGACCTTCCCGGCCAACGTGGTTTTAGGCGGCTGGTCTGTCCTGTCCGGGACGGATCAGCCGCTTCCTGCTTCCGCGAACCGGCGTCCACCACCGGATCAGGGCCGCATGCTTCGTTCGAAGCCGCTGCAGCTGCCCAAAATTACAGCGGCGATACGTAATCCTACGGACCTGCAATTTTACTAAAAATTGCGGGACGGCACGCTAGAGCCGAAGGAGCAGGTTTTCCCTTTGAACCGACCTCCTCAGGAGATCAGCATGCGGTCTCTTTCATTGCGTCTTACTCACAAGATTACGGCGATCGGCGTCATCGGCGTGGTCGGCGTCGTCCTGATCGGCGGCATGCATCTCTATGGCGAGAACGCCATCGCGGTCTATCGCGCCGCCGCCGAGAACGCGCGCACCATCGCCGAATTGAACCGCAGAATCGAGGTCGAGCTGCTGGAAGGCCGGCGGGCCGAAAAAGATTTTCTGCTGCGCAACGATGCGAAAAAGGCCGACAACCAGATCGAGATCGGCAAGGCCGTTGCCGGCGACATCGATACGCTGCGCAACAAGGTCGTAGCGATCGGCAAGCCGGATCTCGCCCGTCATATCGAGGCGATGCAGGCATCGCTGAAAAAGTACCAGGCGAATTTCGTCGCCGTCGTCGAGCAGAAGCGCGAGCTGGGCCTCGACGAAAAATCAGGCCTCGAGGGACGGCTGCGCAGTTCGGTCCACGATATCGAATCGCGGGTCGAAGCGCTGCACGAGCAATCGCTCGTGATCACCATGCTGACGATGCGCCGTCACGAGAAGGACTTCATGCTGCGGCGCGACGCTAAATATGGCGACGACATGAAGAAGCGAAATGCCGAATTTCTCGCGGGCGTCGACAATGCCGGCATTCCGGAAGCCGCAAAGACCGAGCTGAAGCAGAAGCTCGCCGACTATCAGCGCGACTTCCAGGCCTGGATGGCGCAGGCGCTGAAGCTGGCGGTCGAACTCAAGTCGATGTCGGATGCTTTTTCGGCGATCGAGCCGGTGATCGAGGCCGTGTCAAAGTCGGTCAATGACATCCGCGCCGAGGCCGACCGGCTGAACGTTGCGGAACGTGACAGCATCCAGTGGTGGATGGAAGTCGCCATTCTGCTGATCGCGGCCTCGGTGCTGGGGGCAGGGCTGTTCATCGGCCGCTCGGTGTCGAAGCCGCTGGCAGCGATGACGGCGGCGATGATGGAGTTGGCAAGGGGTAATTTCGCCATCGTGCTGCCGGGTCTCGGCCGCCCCGACGAGATCGGCGAGATCGCGCAGGCGGTCGAAACCTTCAAGGTCAATGCCGAGCAGAAGGCCCGCGACGAAGCCGAAGAAAAGATCCGGCAGGACCAGATCGTAGCGCAGCAGCGCAAGGCCGACATGATCAAGATGGCGGACGCCTTCGAGGGCGCGGTCGGCGAGATCGTCGAGACGGTGTCCTCCGCTTCCACCGAATTGGAAGCCTCGGCGGATGCGCTGACATCGACCGCGGCGCGCTCGCAGGAACTCTCTACCATGGTGGCGGCGGCTTCGGAGGAAGCTTCGACCAACGTGCAGTCGGTGGCGTCGGCGACCGAGGAACTATCCTCCTCAGTCAACGAGATCAGCCGCCAGGTGCAGGAATCGGCCCGGATGGCCAACGAGGCCGTCGATCAGGCGCAGCAGACCAACAATCGGGTCAGCGAGTTGTCGCAAGCGGCGGCACGGATCGGCGACGTCGTCGAACTCATCAACACCATCGCGGGGCAGACCAACCTTCTGGCCCTCAATGCGACGATCGAGGCGGCGCGTGCCGGTGAGGCCGGCCGCGGATTTGCGGTGGTGGCTTCCGAAGTCAAGGCGCTGGCCGAGCAGACCGCCAAGGCGACCGGCGATATCGGCCGCCAGATCGCCGACATCCAGTCAGCCACCCAGGACTCCGTCAACGCCATCAAGGAGATCAGCGGCACGATCGGGAGACTGTCGGAAATCTCGTCGACCATTGCGGCCGCGGTGGAAGAGCAGGGCGCCGCCACGCAGGAAATCTCGCGCAATGTGCAGCAGGCGGCGATAGGCACGACCCAGGTCAGCGCGCATATTTCCGACGTCAAGCAGGGCGCGACCGAGACCGGTTCGGCCTCGGCGCAGGTGCTCTCGGCCGCGCAGTCGCTGTCGGGTGACAGCAACCGCCTCAAGCTCGAGGTCGGCAAGTTCCTGAACACGGTGCGCGCGGCCTGAACCCGCGCGCGAACTACCAGCGGGCGGCCGATACCGCCCGCTGACGGCCGGTGCGCCATTCGGTGATGCTGCAGCCGAACTTGCCGCGAAACCAGCGCGCCAGCACGCTCTGCGCCGAAAAGCCCAGCATGCCGGCGATCTCCTTCAGCGGCCGGTTGCCGTCCTCGATCAACCGCATCACCATGTCGGCACGCTCTTCGTCCAGGATCGCGGAAAAGCTCGTGCTGCATTCCAGCAGCCGGCGGTGGACGGTGCGGCGATCACAGCCCAGATGCTCGGCGACGGTCTCGATCGCGCAATCGGCACCCGGCAGCAGCGCGCGCATCAGTTCGCGCACCTTGCCCGCCCAGTCTTCCGGGCGCCCACCGATTTCCTTGACCCGGTTCTCGACATAGCTCGCCAGCATCGGATGCGCCGTCGGTATCGCCCGGTTCATGTCTCGCGCATGAAGGATGATGGCATCGAACTCGGAATTGAACGTGACGTCGCAGCCGAAGAACTTGCGGTGATAGCTGCGGCGGCGTGGCGGCGAATGCGCCAGATGAATTTCCAGCGGCCGCCAGTCTTCTGGAAATAGCGAAGCGATCAGCCGGTGGATCCGGCCCAGCGCCAGTTCCGTCGACTGCCGCGTGGCGCGCTGCCGGCCGCCGCGAAGATGCATCGCGATTATGACCAGATCGTCGCGCCGGTCGATTTCCAGCCGCATCGCCTCGTTTTGAAGCTGGATGTAGCGCGCCAGCATTTCGATCGCCGCGCCAACGGTGGCCTGCTCGCGAACCACCAGCGCCACCGGGCCGAGGGTAGAGAAGCCGCCATACTCGGCCAGCCGCAGGCCGAATTCCTCGACCCCGGAGGTCTCGGCGGAGGCTTCCAGCAGCCGGCGGACACCCGCGACCGCGACGCGCAGGTCCGGGCGCTCCAGGCAGTGCAGCGGAAGCCGTGCCTGTTTCAGCAGCGCCTTCGGGTCGATGCCCACCGATCGGGCAACTTCCGCGTAATGCGTCAGGCTGGCGCTGCGTATCAGGTCGGTCATGCTTTAAATCTCAAGGAGTGTCCCGAAATGTAAAATATCTGTCCCCATTGGTCAAACGCCGGAACACGTTCCGGTATAAATACGTGATCCAGATACTGAGAGTACGGAGCGCGCGAGCTCCGGGTGCGCGCGATCGCGGCACAGATGGATCGATCAATTTCAGTTCGATCAAGCCTGCGATCACCCAAAGCCATATCGACCAAATCTGTTGCCGGGGGCAGCTATGCCGTGGAATGCGACGTCCAGGGGTGAGGTGTTCGTCATCGATAACGACGCGGCAACGCGGGAAACGTTGTCGAAGACGCTGCAGTTACGAGGCTACGACGTCATCAGCTTCGCCGACGGCCCGTCGCTGCTGGCCTATGCGAAGACCCACACGCCGGTCTGCGTATTCGTCGAGGTCGGCATGTCGGACCGGTCCGGGTTCGACGTTCTCAAGAAGCTGCGCGCGGAAAACTGCCCCGCACCGATCTTTGTCACATCCGCCGAAAGCGTGATCCCGATGGCGGTCGATGCCATCCGCAACGGGGCCGCCGATTTCATCGTCAAGCCGATTCATGGCGGCGACATCGTGGTTCGGATCGAAGCGGCGCTGGGCGAATTTTCGGAGTCTGCGACCGACGACACGATTTCGAAGATGTCGCTCAGCGTTCCCGGCTCCGTGCCGCTGACCGTGCGCGAGCGCGAGGTGTTGGCGCGGCTTGCGATCGGCGAAACCAACAAGGAAATTGCGCGCTATCTCGGCCTGAGCGTACGGACGGTCGAAGGTTATCGGGCCGGCATCATGCGCAAGGTCGGCGCCCGTACCGCGGCCGAACTGCTCCGCCGTGTGTTTAGCCACGGCCGCTATCAGGATCGCCATCCCTGACAGGGCCCTCGCCGCGGTCCTGCCGCCGACGAGCCATATGGAAACCCCAATCGAACCGGTTTCTCTGTCGCCGCGTCTCATCACCAGGGGTGATGAGCGTTTTGCGCGCCGCCGTCTTAACGACGGATAAGGAGAGAATCCATGCGATTGCTTGCCAATAGTCTTGTTACGACCAGCCTTGTGGTGTTGACGGCACTGGCCGCCGCGCCGGCGCAGGCGGCCGACCTCGACGCCAGTTCGGCGGTCGATGCCGTCACCGTCTATCCCGACGGCGCCAGTATCACGCGTATCATCACGCTCGATCTCCCGGCCGGTGACAATTCGGCGGTTTTGAAAGATTTTCCGCTGGCGCTGGATCCGTCCTCGCTGCGGGTCGAGGGCGCGGCGGGCGCGAAACTCACCATCGGCGCGATCGACGCCCGGCCGCCGCGCGCCGCACCCCCGGTCAATCTGCCCGAACTCGACAAGCGGATCGAGGCGCTGAAGGACGAGCGCGCGAACCTGCAGGGCATGGTCGATGCGGCCACTGCGCGGCGTAAGTTCGCCGAGCGTTTTGCGGAAAGCTCTCCGGCCGGCATTGGCGACAAGGGCGAGGCGCGGCCGATTTCGGAATGGCGCGCCGCCTTTGCTGCGGTCGGCGAGGAAGTGGCCTCCGCCGATACCGCGATCCGCGACGCCGAGCGCAAGCAGCGCGAGCTCGACCGGCAAATCGCGCAGCTCGAACAGGACCGCGCGCAGAAACCGCCGAACAAGCTCGAGGTCCGGATCGATCTGGCGGCATCGGCCGCCACCAAGGCGACGCTGCGGGTGACCTATGCGGTGCGCAACGCGCGCTGGACGCCGCTCTATGATGCGCGGCTCGACACCGGCACCGAAGACCGCAAGCCCGTGCTTGAACTGGTGCGCCGTGCCGAAATCACCCAGAGCACGGGCGAGGACTGGTCCAATGTCGCGCTGTCGGTCTCGACCGTGCGCACCACGCGTGGCGGCAACGCGCCGGATCTGAACTCGCTGATCGTGCAGTATCCGCAGCCGCCGCGCCCGATGCCGGCCCCCATGGCCTCCGACAGCCAGCGTGCGCGTGGCGGGCTCGCCAAGCTGGCGGAACCGTCTCCCGAACGCGCCGACGAGCAGCAGGCGACCGCCGATGTCAGTGGCTTCCAGGTGATGTTCAAGATTCCCGGTCGCGTCAGCCTCGGTGCCAGCGAAGGCGCCAAGAGCCTGCGCGTCTCGAGCGCGACCCTGGCGCCCGATCTGGCGGTACGCGCCGTGCCGGTGAAGGATCCGACCGCCTTCCTCGAAGCCAGCTTCAAGCAGAACGAGGACGCGCCGCTGCTGCCGGGCCGGGTCTCGATCTATCGCGACGGCAGCTTCGTCGGCCGCGGCCAGATGGCCGCTGCCAGCAAGGACGAGACGGTGCGGCTCGGTTTCGGCGCCGATGACAAGATCAAGATCGAGCGCGCCGTCGTCAAACGCAACGAGGGCTCGGCCGGACTGATCGTGACGACGTCGAAGACCGACGAGCGCTCGTTCAAGACCACGGTGCGCAACGGCCATGACTTCCCGATCAAAATTGCGATCGAGGACCAGTTGCCGGTCAGCGAGAACGAGGAAATCCAGGTCGAAATGCTGCCCGCCACCACGCCGCCGACCGCGACCAATCTGCACGACAAGCGTGGCGTGCTGGAATGGGCCTATGACGCCAAGCCCGGCGAAGTCAGGGACATCGCCTTCGCGTGGCGGGTGCGCTGGCCCAAGGACAAGGGCGTCGTGATGATTCCGTCGGGCTGAAGTCGGGGCGCTCTCGCGCATTCGCGCGGTCCGGGTGCCTCGACTCCCTCTCCCCGCTCTTTGCCGCAAGCGGGGAGAGGTGAAGCGCACCGCGCTATTCCTTCACCGCCCCGGTCAGCGACGAGACGTAGTAGTCGACGAACAGCGAGTAGAACACCGCGACCGGCAACGAGCCGAGCAGCGAACCCGCCATCAGCGCGCCCCACTGATAGACGTCGCCGGAGACGAGCTCAGTCAGGATCGCAACGGGGACAGTCTTGTTGGCGCTGCTCTGGATGAAGGCCAGCGCGTAGATGAACTCGTTCCACGAAAGCGTGAAGGAGAAGATGCCGGCCGAGATCAGGCCCGGCACCGCCAGCGGCAGCGTGATCCGCCACAGGATCTGCAGGCGGGTGGCGCCGTCGACCAGCGCGCATTCCTCGAGCTCGTACGGGATCGACTTGAAATAGCCGATCAACAGCCACGTGCAGAACGGCACCAGGAAGGTCGGGTAGACCAGGATCAGCGCCAGCGGACTGTCGAACAGGCCGAACTGCACCACGACGGTGGCGAGCGGAATGAACAGGATCGACGGCGGCACCAGGTAAGCGAGATAGATTCCGAGGCCGACATAGGGGCTGCCGCGGAAGCGCAGCCGCTCGATCGCGTAGGCCGCGAGCGTGGAAGCGAACAGCGACAGGAAGGTCGATCCGACCGCCACGAACATCGTGGTCTTCAGCCAGCGCGGATAGGCGGTGTTGAACAGCAGGTGCCGGATGTGGTCGATAGTCGGCGAGGTGATCCAGAACGGGTTGTGTTCCTTGTAGTTGAGCAGCTCGGCGTTCGGTTTGAACGAGGTGATCGCCATCCAGTAGAACGGAAACAGCAGGATCAGCACGAAGCAGGACAGCGGCAGGTAGATCATCATCACCCGCCGCGCCCGCGAATCCCACGCCATGGTGTCCGGCGTGGCGCTGGCGACGTTGGATTGTGCGACCGCGTCAGTCATTGCTCTCTCCCTGCTGCCATTTGCGGCGGGCAAGGCCGAAGTAACTGAACAAGGTCGCGAACACCAGGAACGGGATCATCGAGACCGCGATCGCCGCCCCCTCGCCAAGTTCGCCGCCGGCGATGCCGCGCTGGAAAGCCAGCGTTGCCAGCAGATGCGTCGAGTTGACCGGCCCGCCGCGGGTGATGGCGTAGACCAGCTGGAAGTCGGTAAAGGTGAAGATGATCGAGAACGTCATCACGATCGCCAGAATCGGCAGCATCATCGGAAAAGTGATGTAGCGGAAGCGCTGCCACGCGGTGGCGCCGTCGAGCATGGCGGCTTCATACAGCGACGGCGAAATGGTCTGCAGGCCTGCCAGCAGCGAGATCGCCACGAACGGAATGCCGCGCCAGATATTGGCGGCGATCAGCGAGAACCGCGCCGGCCAGGGCGTGCCGAGGAAGTCGATATTATGGGTGCGGATGTGCAGCACGTCGACTAGCAGATAGGAGATGATCGAGAACTGCGGATCGTAGATCCACCAGAACGCCAGTGCCGACAGCACGGTCGGCACGATCCAGGGCAGCAGCACGATGGCGCGCAGCAGGCTCTTGAACGGGAAGTGGTTGTTCAACAGCAACGCCAGCCAGAAGCCGAGCGCAAATTTTCCGAAGGTTGCGATACCCGTATAGACGATGCTGTAGAACACCGCGTTCCACCACAGGGGATCGCTCAGCAGATACTGGAAGTTCTCGAAGCCGACGAACACGCCGCGCCGGCCGATCGTGGTGTCGGTGAAGGCGAGCCAGACCCCGAGGCCGAGCGGATAGGTCAGGAACACCGCGAGCAGGCCGATCGCGGGCGCGAGGCAGACCGTGATCAGGAACGGCTTGTAGTCGAACAGCCGCACCAGCCAGCCCGGCTGCCGCTGTAGGGTTCGCCGCGAGGGGAGTGTGGTCACGGACATGGGATGTTCGTCCTCGGTAAGCAGTCATTCCGGGGCGCGCGTTAGCGCGAACCCGGAATCTCGAGATTCCGGGTTCGATGCTTCGCATCGCCCCGGAATGACGGAAGCGCTACGACCGGCGGAAATACCGCTTCGCGCGCCGTTCCGCTTCGGCTGCGGCGGCTTCCGGCGTCGCGGCGTCGGTGGCGACGGATGCGCACATCTGCACCAGCACGTAGTCGGCGTTGACGGCGCCGGTGGCGGTCGAGATCGGACCCTTGTAGCCGTTATAGTAGTTGCTCTTCATGGTATCCTTGAAGATCGCGACCTTCGGATCGCCGGACCACACCGCGGCATCGGCGTAAGCCGCCAGCGGCTGCGCCCAGTAGCCGCTGTTGGCATTGAGCCAGGGCTCGTACTGCTCCTTCTCCAGCATGAACTGCAGGAAGGCTTTCGCGGCGTTGGGATACGGGCTGTGTTTGAACACCATGGCGTTCAGCGTCAGTCCCGACATCGGCGAGACCGGTGCCAGTCCCTTGATCAGCAATTGATGTTCGGTATCCTCGGCGATCGCGGCCGTGGCCGGATCCTTCTTCAGCGAGAAATACAGCGAGACGCCGTTCGCGGTCAGCGCGATTTCGCCGGAGGAGTAGGCGCGGTTGTTGCTGACGTCGTTCCAGGACGGCGTGCCGGCGATGAAGGTCGGATAGAGCTCCTTGAGGTACTTCAGCGCCGCGATGGTTTCCTTGCTGTTGATGATGACATTGCCTTCCTCGTCCAGCAGGGAAGCGTTGTGCGACCACAACAGCCAGCTGGCAAAGCCGTTGCCGTCGCCGACGGCATTGCCGAGCGCGAAGCCCGCCGGCTTGCCGGCCGCCTGCAGCTTCTTGCAGAGGTCGAGGAAGCCGGCGTGGTCTTCCGGCACGCGGTCGAAGCCGACCGATTTCAGAATCGACTTGCGGTAGACCAGAGGTCCGCCGCTGGCGCCGAACGGCAAGCCGATCCAGGCGTTGCTCTTGCCCTTCATGCCGTACTTCTTGGCCAGCGCCAGCCAGCCGCCGTAGCGCTTGCCGATGTAGTCGGCGACGTCGGTGAGTTCGACCAGCTTGTCGACATAGATGTGCGGCGCGTCGCCAAAGCCGATGATGATGTCCGGGCCCGCGCCGGAGTTCGAGGTCACCGCGGTCTGCTGGTTGATGTCTTCCCAGCCGACGAAGTCGACCTTGACCTCGACGCCGGTCTTGGCGGTGAAGTTCGCGGCGTTGGCGCGGAACACTTCTTCGTCGGCCGGAACGAACCGGACCGGGCGCAGCATGCGTAAGGTCGCGCCCTTTTCGATCGGGAGCGCGGGGGCGGGAACGTCGGCGACCTTGATTTCCGCGCGTGCCGACGTGCCGGTGGCCGCGAGGGCGGCGGCGGAAACGCCCAACACGAGCGCATCGCGACGGGTGATGTCGTTCTTCATGGTATTCTCCCTGTTTGTCTGGTTCCCGGCGTTGAATCGCCGGTGAACGCTTCCGTTTGAGAATTCGTGGTCTTAGCTGTTGGGCCCGCGATCCATGCTGACGGGTTGCCAGCGGCGGAGCGCGGTGTTCTGCAGCACCGACGGATTGACGCAGCTTACCGGCCACATTCCCTGCAGGACCAGTGACAATTCGTAGCCCACGCGGCGCTTGCGCGCCTCGTCGAAACGTGCCGAGGCCGAGGCGACATGGGCGGTCAGCGTGACGTTTTCCATGCCCAGCATCGGATTGTTGTGCGACGGCGGTTCCTTCTCCAGCACGTCGAGCGCGGCATGCGAGATCCAGCCTTCCTGCAGCGCCTTGATCAGCGCTTCCTCGTCCACGGTGGCGCCGCGGCCGGTGTTGATGAAGATCGCGCTCTTCTTCATTTGCCTGAAGTGCTTCTCGCCGAGCATGTGGTGCACCTCGGGCCGGGCCGGCGCGTGCATCGACAGGAAGTCGGACTGCGACAGCACCTCCGACAGCGTCGCCGGGATCACGCCGTGGTCGGAAATCAGGGTTTCCTGGATGAAGGGGTCGTAGGCCATCATCCGCAGGCCGAACGGAGCGGCGCGCTTGGCCACCGCACGTGCCACCCGGCCGAACGAAATGAAGCCGAGCGTCTGGCCCATCAGCCGCGGGATCTTCAGCAGTGCCGGGCGGCCCTCGGCCCAGCGGCCGCTACGCACCATCTTGTCCTGCTCGACCAGCCGACGGAAGCCCGCAAGCAGCAGCATCATGGCGTGATCGGCCACTTCCTCGATGAAGGTATCGGGGATGTTGGTGACGGGGATGCCGCGGGCGGTCGCGGCCTTGACGTCGACACTGTCGACACCGACGCTGCCGAGCGTGATGACCTTGCAGTTTTCCAGGGCGTCGATCACCGTCTTGGTGATCGGCATGCCCTTGGCGTAGATGGCGTCGGCGGTTTTGGCGGCGGCAATGAACTCCGCTTCATTGGCGGGCGCCTCGATGATTTCGGCGCCGATCGGATCGAGCGCCTCCTTTTCATAATCGTAATTGCTGCCGGCAACGGTGAAGCTCGCACCCTTCGGCGTCAATATCCTGAATTTCGGCATTTCCTGGTCCCCCCGATTTGACTCTTCGGTGTTGGTTGTGGCGGCGACGAAGCGGCGCCGTCTTCATCTTTCGCGCGATCCCTTAAGCGGCCTGGACCGTATTCCGTCCCATTCCCGGTCGCCCGAGGGGGCGCTGTCTTTATGTTACCGGGTCAGGACTTCTACGGAGTGCGCTTAACAGAGTTCTAAAGGGTCTCACGATATCGTGCACTGAATCAATCCGCCAATCGCACACCCGCGCACCCGTTCCCGGAGATCCCCCTGTGAAGCTGACAAATATGAAGATCACCCCCAAACTCGGTATTTTGGTGGGTGTGACCCTGCTCGGCCTCTGCACCGCCGGCGCCCTCGCGGGCTATTTGATGCAGCGCGAGATGTTCAACGCGCGTCTCGACCAGACCAAGGCGATCGTCGACATGGGCCTCAATCTGGCGGCCGGCCTCAAGAAGCAGGTCGATGCCGGCGAAATGACCAAGGAGGCCGCGCTGAAGGAATTAGGCAAGCGGGCCAACTCCCTGACCTACGACAAGGGCGCGGGCTACCTGTTCGGCACCGCCTATAACGGCATCACGGTGCTGGCGCCCGATCCCAAGCAGGTCGGCACCAACCGCATGGACGTCGTGACCAACGGCCGCAAACTGTCCGTGGAACTGATGGACGGCGTCAAGGCCAACGGCTCGATCCTGCTGTTTTATGAATATGTGAAGCCCGGCGAGGAAAAGCCGATCCGCAAGATGGGCTACGCGGTCGCCGTTCCCGGCTTCGACATGTACCTCGGCACCGGCGCCTATCTCGACGACCTCGACGCCAAGATGAAGCCGATCGCGTGGCTGCTCGGGCTCGCTATTCTCGGTATTGGCCTGATTTCGGGCAGCATCGCCTGGATGATCGGCCGCAGCATCAGTAAGCCGCTCGGCGAACTCGGCGCGCGCATGGAGGCGCTGGCCGACGGCAAGCTCGACGGCGCGATTCCCGGCCTCGGCCGTGGCGACGAAGTCGGTGCGATGGCTGCGACCGTGCAGATCTTCAAGGACAACGCGGTGCGCATCCGCGGGCTCGAAGAGGCCGAGGCAGCGACCCAGGCCCGCGCCGCGGCCGATCGTCGCGCTGCGATGGAGAACATTGCTGGCGATTTCGAACGCAGCGTCAACGGCATCGTCCGCTCGGTATCGACGGCCGCCGCCGGCATGCAGACCACGGCGCAGTCGATGACGGCGACCGCGAGCGATGCCAGTTCGCGCGCCGCCACGGTCAGCGCCGCGTCGGAAAGCTCGTCGAACAATGTCGGCACGGTTGCCGCCGCCGCGGAAGAACTTTCCAGCTCGGTCACCGAGATTTCCCGCCAGGTGGCGCGCTCCAGCGAGATCGCCAGCAAGGCGGTCGGCGATGCCGAACGTACCAATGCCACCGTCGGCGCGCTCTCGACCGGAGCCGAGAAGATTGGCGAAGTCGTCAAGCTGATCCACTCGATTGCCGCGCAGACCAACCTCTTGGCGCTGAACGCCACCATCGAGGCGGCGCGCGCCGGTGAATCCGGCCGCGGTTTCGCAGTCGTGGCTTCCGAGGTGAAGGCTTTGGCTAATCAGACCGCAAAGGCGACCGAGGAAATCTCGGCGCAGGTCGCGGCGATGCAGGCTTCCACCAGCGAAGCCGTCACCTCGATCGGCGGTATCACCGAAACCATCGCGCAGATGAGCGAGATCACGGTCTCGATCTCGACCGCGATCGATCAGCAGGGCGACGCCACCCGCGAGATCGCCCGCAACATCCAGTCGGTCGCGGCCGGATCGAGCGAGATCAACGCCAACATCGGTGGCGTCACCACGGCGGCCGCAGCCACCGGCAAGGCCGCGTCCGAAGTGCTGTCGAACGCCCGCGAACTCGACAACCAGTCCGGCATGCTGCGCAGCGCGGTCGACGAATTTTTGGCCAAGGTCCGCGTGGCGTAACACCAACTGTCGTGCCCCGCGAAGGCGGGGCATCCAGTACGCCGGGACGTCAGTGACAAATGGCGAAGAGCGCGGCGTACTGGATCGTCCGCTTTCGCGGACGATGACAGCGTTACTGTTTCTCAATCCCCGCCGCCGTAATCAGCTTCTCCCACAGCACCAGCTGCTCCTTCAGGAATGCGTCGAACTCCTCCGGCGGGCCCGAAAAGGCTTCCATGCCGCGCTCGGCGAGCTGGCTCTTGATGTCCGGCCGCTCGACGATCTTGCGGATTTCGGCGTTCAGCTTGACGACGATATCCTTGGGCATGTTGGCTGGGCCGAGATAGCCCTGCCACGAGGTGATATCAAAACCCTTCACGGTGTCGTCCATGGTCGGAAGTTGCGGCAGCAGCGCCGAGCGCTGCTTGGTGGTGACCGCAAGCGCCTTCAGCGCCTTGCCGTTGACGTGCGGCAGGCCGGTCGGAACGTCGACGAACATCATCGAGACGCGCCCCGCGATCACGTCGGTCAAAGCCGGCGGCGAGCTCTTGTAGGGAACGTGCAAGAGGTCGATGCCGGCGAGACGGGCGAACGTCGCGCCCGAGACGATCGCCGACGAGCTGCCGCTGGCATACGAATATTTGCCCGGCTCCTTCTTCGCCAGCGCGATCAATTCGGCGACCGAATTGGCCGGAATTTCCGGATTGATCACCAGCATGAAGGGCAGGTCGCCGGTCCGCGCGATCGGGGTGAAATCCTTGACCGGGTCGTAGCTCATGGTCTTCAGCAAATACGGGTTGGCCGAATGCGTCGTGTTGGTGGTCACGAACAGCGTGTAGCCGTCGGGCGCCGAGCGGGCGACATAGCTCGCCGCGATCGAGCCGTTGGCGCCGGCCTTGTTGTCGATCACCGTGTTGACGCCGAGCGCCACGCCGAGTTCCTTGCCGATCAGGCGGGTGGTGGTGTCGGTGCCGCTGCCGGCGGCGAACGGCAGCACCAGCGTGATGTTGTGGTTCGGATACGGCGCCTGCGCGGAAGCCGCAGCGGTCAACGCCAGCGTCAGCGAAATGGCAGCCGTGGCGAGCCGGCACGGTTTCGACAATGCGATCATATTCTCGTTTCCTCAAATGCGTTTATTGATGGATTGCGGTTCTTGATAAATTGGCGAGCACGCTAGCCTGCCTGTGCCGTAAAATCTACGCCTTCGCCGAGGCCCGCCTTGAGGCGATCACGACGCCGGCCAGCACCAGCGCGTAGCCGGTCAGGTGAAACAGCCGCAACTGTTCGCCGAGCAACAGGATCGCCATCGCCGAGCCAAACACCGGCACCAGATGGAAGAACGGCGCCGCACGATTGGGCCCGATCAGCGCGAGGCCGCGGTTGAAGAACAGGTAGGCCAGCGTCGACGGAAACACGATGGCGTAAGCCAGCGTCGCCATCGAAATCGAATCGAGTTTCAGCGTCACGCCGGTTGAAAACTCCCAGATCGAGAACGGCACCAGCATCATCGCGCCACAGCAGGTGGTGAACGAAATCAGCGACAGCGGATGCGTCACCGGCCGGCGCTGCAGCAGCGCCGAATACAGCCCGAACGCGACCAGCGAACTGCCGAACATCAGGTCGCCCCGGTTGAAACTGATGCCGGCGAGCGCACTCCAGTCGCCGCGCAGGATGATGGTGAGCACGCCGATCAGCGAGATCGCGATCCCGGCGAGTTGCGCGCCGGTCAGCCGCACACCGAACAGCAGCAGCGTCCACACCGCCACGAACAGCGGGCCGGCCGACTGGATCAGCAGCGCATTCAGCGCCTCGGTATATTGCATGGCCCAGAACGAGATGGCGTTGTTGTAGGCAAAGCCGAGCACCGACAGTAACAACAGCAGGGGCAGATGTGCGCGCAGCACCGGCCAGTCGCGCTTCAGATGCGGCCAGGCGAACGGCAGCAGGATCAGGAACGTCCCGAACCAGCGCAGGCAGGACAGCGTCAGCGGCGGCACGTGGCCGGCGACGTGACGCGCCAGCACGATATTGCCGGCCCAGAACAGCGAGGTCAGGGTCAGCAGAATATAGGGCTGGTTGTTGAGCCACCGGACCGGATCGAGGGGCGGCGCTGAAGGTGCGGGCTGGGACATGATCTCGGACGAAGTTGCGCTTGATCACATCGCGCGACAAGTCCCGCGCCTGCAATGCTACAATGTGCGAGGCAAAGCTTCGGAGAGTAAAAAATGGGCGTGGACCTGTTGAATGTCAGGGGTCTCGAGGCGATGGAGCCTGGGGCGCCGGTCGTGATGGTGAACCTGGTGCGGTTTCGCGAGCGTTCGCTCGACGGTGACGGTTCGGGCTGGGATGCGTATCTGCGTTACAGTGCACTGACCGTGCCGATGATCAAGGCGCGCGGCGGCACGTTGCTGTGGACCGGCGATGCCAAGGCGGTCGCGCTCGGCGTTGAGGCCGGCAACCAGTGGGACTATCTGGCGCTGGTGTATTACCCGACCGTATCGGCCTTCATCGACATGATGACATCGGCGGATTACGAAACCCGCTGCGACCCGCACCGCACCAACGGCTGCGCCGAGCATGTGATCATCGCGACCAAGGAAGCCTACAGCAAGTTCAAGGTGGGGTGAGACGGTCTGCTCCCTCGCCCCGCTCTTGCGGGGAGAGGGTTGGGGTGAGGGGCTCTCTCCGCGAATTCGATGCGCGTGAATAGACCTGTACCCCCTCACCCGGATTGCTTCGCAATCCGACCTCTCCCCGCAAGCGGGGCGAGGTTCAAGCAGGCCGCTTCAAAACTTCCTCACCAGGTCCGGCGTGATCTCGCTGAGCTTGCGTATCCCCAGCAAAGCGAGGTCGCGATCGATCTCGGCCTGCAGCAGCGTGATCGCGCGGGTGACGCCGGCCTCGCCGCCGGCGATCGCGGCATAGAGGAAGGGGCGTCCGATCCAGACGAAATGGGCGCCGAGCGCGAGCGCCTTGATGACGTCGGTGCCGCGGCGGATGCCGCCGTCGACCATAATGGTCATGCCTTTGGCTTCGGCCGCGATCTCCGGCAAGGTGCGCAGCCCCGACATCGTGTAGTCGAGCTGGCGGCCGCCATGGTTGGAGAGCATCAGGCCGTCGACGCCGCTCTCGCGCGCGATTCTGGCGTCGGCGGGCGAGACCAGGCCCTTGATCACCAGCTTGCCTTTCCAGCGGCGGCGGATCAACTCGACATGTTTCCAGGCGAGCTGGTCGCGATGGCCGATATTGCGCATCAGGTTCTTCGCCATCACCGGCGGGCCGCGCTGCGCGTCCATGTTCTCGAAATGCGGCATGCCGTGGTTCATCACGGTGCGCGACCAGGTACCGAACAGCCAATGCGGATGCGTCACGGTATCCCAGGCGACGCGTGGTGTGATCGCCAGCGGTACCTGAAAGCCGTTGCGGATGTTGTTCTCGCGGTTCGGCGGCACCGGCACGTCGGCGGTGACGACGAAGGTGTCGTAGCCGGCCGCCGCGACCCGGTCGACCAGCGGCTCGATCCGTTCCGGCACGCCGGCGAGATAGGCCTGGTACCACGCATCCTGATTGGCGCGGCGGACGTCTTCCAGTGTGATCAGCGACGAGGCGCTGAGAATCATCGGCACGTTTGTTTCACGCGCGGCCTTCGCCAGCACGATGTCGCCGCGATAGGCGCACAGCGCCGAGGAGCCCATCGGCGGAATGCCGAACGGCGAGGCGTAGCTCTTGCCGAACAAGGTCGCGGTCTGGTCGCGGCCGGAGACGTCGTTGAGCACGCGCGGCACAAAACCGTATTCGTCGAACGCCTTGCGGTTGTCGCGCACCGCGGCGTCGGTCTCGGCGCCGCCGGAAATATAGCCGTAGAGAAATTTCGGAATTCTCCGACGCGCCGTCGCCTCGAAATCATCCAGCGCCAGGTACTTCTTCAAGCTCCGCGGCACGGTGTTTTCGGCGCGGGTGACGGTGGCGGGCGGCGGCGTGACGGTCGTGGATTTGTCGAGCACGGCGGGCGTTTCCTGTTTTTGCTTATTATCGTGGCGCGAGACTACCGCCTGGCGGGGAGTCTATCTCCTGGCGGGGCCTGCGCCAAACTTGCTGCTGTTGATGGACTGACTGAGATCGCCGAGCATTTTTCGGGCATCGTTCAGCGCCCTGTCGGACTTCTTGTCAAAACTCTCGATCAGTTCGCGCAGCGAGATCACGGTCGGCAACAGGTCGCCGCCGTATTTGTCGCTGGCGAGGCCGCCGAGAAAATTCTGGGTCTTGCTCAGCGCGCTGTCGACGCTGCTGATGCTGGCATCGGCGGTGTTGACGATACTGGTGATCCGCTCGCCGCTGCCGGACAGCGAGGCGGTGAAGGTTTCGAAATTCAGCAGCGTGTCCTTTACCGCGACCTCGTTGTCAGTGATCACCTTGTCGACGTTGCGCAGCGCGATGCGGATTTTTTCCTGCAGGCCGAGCGTGCCCTCGGCGTCGGCGGTCAGTTCCGGAATGCCGTCCGGGCCCTTGGGCGGCGGCGGCGCGCCGTCCGAGCCGCCGGTGAACGAGATCGCCGCGATTCCGGTCAGGCCCTGGAATTCGAGGCCGACCTGGGTGTCCTTGCGGACCGGCGTGGCGCCGTCGATCATGGTCAGGGCGACGACGCGGCGCGGATGGTCGAGCTTCAGCGACACCACCTCGCCGACCCGGATGCCGGCGAAATTCACGCTGCCGCCCTTGCGCAGGCCGGAGGCGGAACCCTCGAAGATCACGCGGAACGGCACCTGCTGCCGGATGCCGGCAATCTTGCGGTAGGTGAGGAACGCGCCGAACGACCCGGCGATCAAGGCCAGGGTCAGGGTGCCGATCATCAGATTGCTGGCGCGCGCTCTCATCAGAGTGCCTTGGGGGTGCCTTGCAAAGCAGGCTTTAGAGATAGCGGATTTGGCGGGGTAAGTCACCGCGCCCTTCGGTGCCTCGCCCCGCTTGCCTTGCGGGGAGAGGGAAACGTCAGGTTTTGGGCTTTCGCGACGCAACCAGCACGCCGGTCAGCACCAGCGCAAAGCCGATGAAGTGGAAGGCTTGCGGATGCTCGTCGAGGAAGACGATCGACATGATGGTTCCGAACACCGGGATGACGTGGAAGAACGGTGCGGCGCGGTTGGCGCCGATCAACTGCACCCCGCGATTGAAGCAGAGATAGGCGATCGTGGACGGAAACACCGCGACATAGAGCACCTTCAGCAGGTTCGCGGCGTCGATCTGCATCACCGGGCGCGCGTATAGTTCCCAGATCAACAGCGGGATCAGGCAGGCGGCGCCGGCGCCGAAGGTGAAGGCGACGAACGACAGTGCGTGGATATTCGGGCGCTTCAGCGACAGCACCGAATAAAGCCCGAAGATCACCAGCGCCGCCGTGAAGATCAGGTCGCCCTTGTTGAACTCGATGTTGGACAGCGTGGTCAGGTCGCCATGCAGCAGGATCACCAGCACGCCGATCAGCGACACCAGGATCCCGCCGGCCTGCGCCAGTGTCAGCCGCACGCCGAGCAGCAGCAGCGACCAGCTCGCGACGAACAGCGGTCCGCCGGATAGCAGCAGCAGCGTGTTCAGCGCCTGGGTGTGCTCGAGCGCCCAGTATTGCAGCGTGTTGAAGGCGCCGATGCCGGTGACCGAAAGCAGGATCATGAAGCCGAGGCGGCCGCGGATCGCGCCCCAGTCGCGCGTCAGATGCTTCCAGGCAAACGGCAGCACGATGACAAATGCCAGCGACCAGCGCAGGAACGAAAGCGTCACCGGCGCGATATGCCCGGCCGCCAGCCGGCCGACGATGGCGTTGCCGGCCCAGCACAGCGCGGTGATCGAGAGCAGCAGATAAGGCTGGTTGGCGATCCAGTTTCCGGGCGCGGCAGGCGCCTTTGAGGTCGGTCCAGAAACAGACATTTTTATCCATCGTGTTTTCGCCCGGCACGAGCCACAGACACGGAATTGACGGCTTCATCAATGGGCCAGATGCATGGCGGCTGGAAAATGCGCGCGCCGCTCGCAATGGACCGTTCGGGGTTGCCAATGAGGGGGCGAATATGCAATCTAAGCGCGATTTATGAGCACGACCCAACCTGATTTTTTTTGGGACAACAGGAGGCGCAGGCGTCAGGTGTCATAACCGAGTTAAGTGTAGAGCGCTGAGTATCGAGTTCGGGTTTTGAACTGAAGAATTGAGTGTCCGTTCGACCGGTGGACCACGTTCTGGGACGACTGCGTCATTCGCTGTTCGTCTTCCGTGCGGTCGGATTTGGCAACTGATGGAACAGATTTTTGAACAAGCCATTGCTGGCCGACCAGGCCGAAGACGAGAAACTTCACCGCTTTGCGGTTCGTGCCAATTCGATTCTGGCATTCATCGAATGCGACGACGAGCAGCGCCCTAAATTGCGCGAGGCCATCGTCGAGGCGATGCTGTGGGCGCAGACGCAACCCTGACGCCGACCAAGCCTCGATCAAGGCTGTAGCGAACGCCGGGCTTATGCCGTCAGCGGCCGCGCGATCGCGCCCAAAACCATGACGACATCGTTGGGATCGAGCTCGACCTGCAATCCGCGCTGGCCGCCATTGAGGAATACGGCGGCGTGGCCGAGTGCCGCCGCCTCGATCGCGACAGGCACGCGCTTCTTCTGGCCGAACGGACTGATGCCGCCGACATGGTAGCCGGTCAGCCGCTCGGCGTCGGCCGGGCGCATCATCTTCGCGGCCTTGGCCCCGAAGGCGCTGGCGAGCTTCTTCATGCTGACCTCGGCGTCCGACGGCACCACGGCGCACACCGGCTTGCCGTCGACTTCGGCCATCAGCGTCTTCAGCATGCGATGCGGTTCGACGCCCAGCGCCTCGGCGGCCTGCAGCCCGATGCTTTCGGCGTCCGGATCGTAGTCGTAAGCGTGCAGGGTGAACCGCACGCCGAGCTTTTCCAGGGCCTGGGTTGCCCTTGTGGTTTTGGACATCTGGCAGATTACTCCCTGTTCATCACTTCGCCCCAGCGTCGCCACAAATTTTCCGGGGATATCAATGGGTTGGAGACCCTCTAAGCGGCCCCGGAGACTGCCTTCTTGCTTGCGTCAGTTGCCCGCTTCCTTTATCCGATGGAGCTGCCTTGCATCCGAACGGCCCCCGGCCGTGATTTTGGCTGGGCAGCATGATCCCGGAAAAGTGGCTACCGGTTTTCCGCAAGGATCATGCTCGGACAAGAGACTAAGGCATGATCCCGGAAAAGTGGGTACCGGTTTTCCGGTGAGATCATGCTGGGACCAACTGAGTTGCAGGGAACACCTTAGAAATGGCCAATGTTGTCGTCGTCGGCGCCCAGTGGGGCGACGAGGGGAAGGGCAAGATCGTCGACTGGTTGTCGGAGCAGGCCGATATCGTCGTGCGCTTCCAGGGCGGCCACAATGCCGGCCATACGCTCGTCATCAACGGCCAGACCTATAAACTGGCGCTGCTGCCGTCCGGCGTGCTGCGGCCGTCGAAGCTGGCGGTGATCGGCAACGGTGTGGTGTTCGACCCGCAGGCCTTCCTCGACGAAGTCGCGAAACTCAAGGGCCAGGGCGTCGCCATCAGCCCCGACAACCTGCGCATCGCCGAGAACGTCACGCTGATCCTGCCGCTGCACCGCGATCTCGATGCGCTGCGCGAATCCGGCAACGCGGTCCACGCCATCGGCACCACGCAGCGCGGCATCGGCCCGGCCTATGAAGACAAAGTCGGCCGCCGCGCTATCCGCCTGATGGATCTCGCCGATCCCGACACGCTGCCCTACAAGATCGACCGCCTGCTGGCGCACCACAACGCGCTCCGCCGCGGCTTCAACCTGCCTGAATTTGACGGCGCCGCCATCCTGAAGGAACTCACGGCGTTTGCGCCGAAACTGCTGCCTTATGCCGAGACCGTGTGGCGGCTGCTCGACATCAAGCGCCGCGAGGGCAAGCGCATCCTGTTCGAGGGCGCGCAGGGCGCTCTCCTGGATGTGGATCACGGCACCTACCCCTACGTCACCTCGTCCAACACGGTGGCGGCGCAGGCGGCGACCGGCACCGGCATGGGTCCGGGCGCGGT
Organism: Bradyrhizobium sp. KBS0727; assembly: GCF_005937885.2. NCBI lineage: Bacteria > Pseudomonadati > Pseudomonadota > Alphaproteobacteria > Hyphomicrobiales > Nitrobacteraceae > Bradyrhizobium > Bradyrhizobium sp. KBS0727. Next base: position 1,393,754 of record NZ_CP042176.1, read on the forward strand.
CGGCTATGTGCTCGGCATCTGCAAGGCCTATACGACCCGGGTTGGCCAGGGTCCGTTCCCGACCGAGCTCGACAACGAGATCGGCGAGGAGATCGGTCGCCGCGGCAAGGAATTCGGCGTCAACACCGGGCGCAAGCGGCGCTGCGGCTGGTTCGACGCCGTGCTGGTGCGGCAGACGGTGCGGACCTGCGGCATCACCGGCCTGGCGCTGACCAAGCTCGACATTCTCGACGGCTTCGATTCGATCGAGGTCTGCACCGGCTACATGCTGGACGGCAAGGAAATCGACCATCTGCCGGCGGGCGAGGGCGCCCAGGCCCGGGTCGTGCCGATCTACGAGACCATCGAGGGCTGGAAGGAACCGACCGCCAATGCCCGTTCGTGGGCGGATTTGCCGGCCCAGGCCATTAAATATGTGCGCCGGGTCGAGGAACTGGTGGGGTGCCCAATCGCCTTGCTTTCCACCAGCCCCGAACGCGAGGATACTATTCTGGTCCAGAACCCGTTTGAGGCTTAACGGGATGTTACCGGCAAGGGTGCATGATTGAGTTGATATGGCTGATTATTACCCGCTGATCGCACGTGCTATTGCCGGCCTGGACCCCAGCGCCCCCGGCGAAAGCCGGCGTGCGCTGTATGAGCGGGCCCGCTCGGCGCTGATCGCGCAGTTGCGCAGCGTACAGCCGCCCTTGAGCGAATCCGAGATCACCCGCGAACGGCTGTCGCTGGAAGAGGCCGTCCGCAAGGTCGAATCCGAGGCCGCCCAGCGCGCCCGCGAGGCCTCACGGTCGGGCGGCACCCCACGCTCCTCCAGCGGCGATGCCTTCCGCCGCGCCAACGCCCGGCCGCCGGAAACCGATCCGTCCGCGCAGGCACCGGGCCTACGTCCGCGTCCGCCCGCGGCGCCGTCGCGCGACGCCCGCCCGCCGCTCGGCCAGGACGATCCGCAGCGCGCACCGCGCAATCTCCGTCCCGATGCGCCGCCGCCGCGCCCGCAGCCGCCGCATGTGCCGATGCAGGAGACGGCGCTGCCGCCGACCCGCGAACGGTCCGGCGCGCCGCGCCGCGGCCCCGACAATTCGGCGCCGCAGATGCCGCAGCCGCCCGGCATGCGCGGCTTCCGCGATATCGCCGCCGACGCTGACGATCTCGGCCGCGCTGCCGCCACCGCCAATCGCAACGCGCGCAAGACCTACGCCAACGTGCCGTCGCCCTCGCCGGAATTCGACCGGATCGAGCCCGGCATGGAAAACCGCGGCGCCGATCCCGAGGCGCCCTATTCCTATGACGAGTCGCAGGAGGAAGCGGACCGCTACGCGCCGCAGCCGCCGCAAATGCCGCAACCGCCGCAGCAGCGTTCGCGGATCGGCCAGGGCGGCGACCGCGAGCCGAAGAAGCGTACCCGCGCCCCGGCGGTTTTCCCGTTCAAGAGCGCGATCGCGATCGGCATCGTGCTGATTCTGGTCGGTATCGGAATTGTCTCGTACAAGTCGGTCGCCTCGATGGTGAGCGGCCTGTTCAAATCGTCGCCGACCACGGTGGTGGAAGCGCCGAAGGATTCGTCCGCGCCGCAGTCGAAGCCGAAGATCCCCGATCGCGTCGGCCAGCCGTCGTCGTCGGATACGGTGGCGCCGGTGGCGCAGCGCGTGGTGCTCTATGACGAGGACCCGGGCGATCCCAAGGGCAAGCAATATGTCGGCTCGGTGATCTGGCGCACCGAACAGATCAAGGCGACCGGCAACCAGAAGCCGGATATCGCCGTGCGCGCCGACATCGATATTCCCGACCGCAAGTTCAAGATGACGATGTCGTTCCGCCGCAACACCGACTCCTCGTTGCCGGCGAGCCATACCGCGGAACTGACCTTCATCCTGCCGCCGGATTTTTCCGGCGGCGGCGTCGGCAACGTGCCCGGCATCCTGATGAAGTCGAACGAGCAGGCGCGCGGCACGCCGCTGGCCGGCCTCGCGGTCAAGGTCACCGACGGCTTCTTCCTGGTCGGCCTGTCCAACGTCGACGCCGACCGTACCCGCAACCTGCAGCTCCTGAAGGAGCGCTCCTGGTTCGACGTGCCGCTGGTCTACGTCAACCAGCGCCGCGCCATCATCGCGATCGAAAAGGGCGCCCCCGGCGAACGCGCATTCAACGAGGCGTTCGCGGCGTGGGGGGAGTAGGCGGAAGGGATCGTTGGTCTTCGCAGCTTTAACGATTCCTTAGCCACCCGCCGCCTTGCCTTGATTTTATGGACAGCGTTCGACTTTTGATACCCAGCCAGAGTGGATATGGGTCGTCCGTATAAATGCGGACAATGGGGTTTGGCCGGCAACTTCCCATTAGGGGAACCTCCGTAAACTTCCTGATTATTTGCCGTCTCGCATCGACGTTGCCCTCATTGAAGGGGGACCTGGCAGAGCCAGTGACCCGCGCGATGCTGGAACCGCATTGGGACAGATATGGCTGCCGCATCGACGAACCTCCGCGCGGAATTGAACGGCGCCCAAAAGGGCGGACCGGAGCACGATGCCCAAATTTTCGGGCAGGTGACGGACCTGTTTCTGTCCAACGTCGATCATCTCAGTGAGGCCCAGATCAATTCTGTCGATGGCGTCCTCGCTCGCCTGATCGGGCGCGTGGAGGCGACGATGCTGGTCGATCTCAGCGAAGACTTGTCCGCGATCGCGCGGGCGCCGCGCCAGACGATCCGTGCGCTTGCTTTTCACGACAATCCACGGGTCGCCGCGCCGGTGCTGCGAAGGTCCAACTGCCTGTCGGAAGCGGACCTGCTTGAAATCGTCAACAGCGGTCGCCAGCAACATTTGCTGGCAATCTGCGACCGAAAAGTCCTCAACGAGAAACTCACCGATGCGTTGATGAGATTTGGCGACGTCAATGTCTCCAATGCGCTGGCGCGGAACGCCGACGCGCGTTTCTCCGAATGCGGCTACGCGACGCTGGTCGGAAGGGCGGAGCGCGACGAAAGCCTGGCCGAAAAGCTCGGCCTTCGGCTGGACCTTCCCGGCAACCTGCTGCGGGAGTTGCTTGGCAAGGTTGCCGACGTGGTGCAGGCGCGATTCCTGACGGCGCCGCGACCTGTTGCGAAGGCGAAGGCAGAAGGGTCAGCTACGGCCGTCGAACCGGGGCGCGCGACGCGGCCAAAGGTCGACTACACCGCGGTGCAAATCGAACTCGCTGCGCTCAATCGCGCCGGCAAGCTCAATGATGGAAACGTGAACCGGTTTGCGGTGCGGGGCGAATACATCAATGTGGTGGCAGCGCTCGCACTGAAAGCCGACGTCAAGCCGGAAGTCATTGAACTCCTGCTCGACGCCGACCGGCTGTACGGGTTGATCGTGGCCTGCAAGGCCGCCCGGCTGAGCTGGTCGACAACGACGATGATCGTTCGCAACCGTCCGGGCTGCCCGCCGCCGACCCAACGCGAGCTCGACCAATGCGTTGCGATCCATGAATCCCTGCTGCTGTCGGTGGCGCAGTGGACGATCCGATACGGCGCCGATCGGCTGCTCGCCGGGAAGCCCGATCGTTCGTCTCCTCAAACGACGGCCGGCAAGATACCGGGCTGACCGGATCGGTACGATCCGCGACTGTGGCCGCGGCTGAACGGCCGGTCTGATCACTCTCGCGAACCGGAATTGGTCCCAACGGTTTCACACGGTGTGACCGAAGCCGGTTGGCTCTTGACTCCGCTCTGACCGAATTCGAAATTGCACGCGCCGAGTTGCCGATCAGGAACCGGATCATGTCCGGTCAACGGTACAAGTTCAACCTGAGACACGGGTTCACGCAGAGGCCGCAAATGAAACGCTATCTGATCTTCGGAGCCATCGGCCCCTGCGTCGGCGGCTTCCTGTTGCTGCTCGCGACCACGGTGTCGTCGGGGTATTGGACCGATACCAGTTGGGGTGAGGTCGGAAAATTCCTGGCGGCGTTCTTCAAGACGCTGCCTTACAGTTATTTGTTCGGCATCGTGCCGGCGCTGATGATGGGCGCGATCGATGACATCCTGTTTCATGTGCCGCGCATCAAGCCCGCGTTCCGCGCGGTGATCATGGCCTGTCTCGGATTTGTGCTGGCGGAATTGCTTTACGGTTCGCGCGGGCCCGATACCGGCGCGCTGCAGTTCATCCTGTACGGCAGCGCTGGCCTGGCGCCGGCGGCGATCTCGTCCGTGCTCACGCACAAATATGCCGACGAGCCGCAGCCGGTGCATTCGACGTAAAACGCCCGCGTTTCGGCGCGTCTCGCAGGCGCGAGACGCCTCCATCCTTCGGCTAATGCGACCACTCCTCATGGAACGCTTGTCTCGCTACGGCGTTCCAACTCATGAGGAGGAACTCGCCATGAAACTGAGAAGATTGTTTATCGCAGCAGCCGTGCTGCTGATGCCTGCCGCTGCACTGGCGGCGCCGGGCATCGTCACCACCACAGTCAGCCTGAGGGCAGGTCCCGGTGAAGGCTTTCCGACCGTCGACCGCATTCCCGGCGGCGCCGGTGTCAACATCCATGGGTGTCTCAGAGGCACCGCCTGGTGCGATGTGAGCTGGTCGGATGATCGTGGCTGGGTGTCGTCGCAATATCTCGAATATCTCTACCGCAACCGCTACGTCTATCTGCCCGACTATGTCGACCAGATCGACGTTCCCGTCGTGCCGTTCGTGCTGACCTCATACTGGTCGAGCTACTATGCGGGACGTCCCTGGTATCATCGCCGCGCCTACTGGAGCGGCTACTGGCAATCGCATGAGCATTTCGCGACGCGCTTGACGATCGACCGCTCGGCGGCCCGGATCGGCCGCGCGGCGGCAGCGCGCGACGCTGCGCTCCCCGAGGCAAAGGCGCGTGTCGGTGTCGAGGAGAGGTCGCGTGCCCGTGTCGACGAACGGACGCGCGCCGGCGTGACGGAACGCGTTACGCGGGAGAAAGACATTGCTACGCGGAGCGCGCGCCAAGGGCACGAAAGCGCAGTGCAGACCCGCATGACGCGCGAGAACGCGCGGATGACGCGTGAGAACACCAGAGCGGCCGTGCGCGAGCAGCCGATGGCCCGCGCCCGTACGCAGACGCCGCCGATCATGGCCCGCGGTCATGATGAACCGCGTGCGGCTGCGCCGCGGATCGAGCGTGCCACGCCCCACGAGCGTGCCACGCCCCAAATGACGCAGCCTAATGCGGTGCGGGGCGGCGGTAGCCCGCCGATGAACGCACGCGCGCAGATGCCGGCCCCGGCCGCAGCGCCCGCGATGCCGCAGGGCGGCGGCGCGCCACATATCAACGCCGCACCGCGCGGCGGCGGACCGGGCGGTGGTGGAGGCCACGGTCAGGACAAACGCCAATGAACGAAAGCCCGGCCTGAGCCGGGCTTTTCGCGCAATGTCTGGTGTGGGTTATTCAGGCAGTCCGCGCCCGAGAAGCAGTAGGCGACAGCCATGGCAGTGACGACGAGGCCCGGAATGCCCCCCGGCGTCCGGGCCTCGTAACTGCAACAGCCCATCCATTCAGCGCGATGCGAATGTTTGTCCCCCGCTGCGCGGGAAGACTTGTAGGTTGTGCGTGGTGGTCCGGCCAATCCGTATCATTACGGTGTGGATGTCGCGCTCTCACACCTATGATTCGGCTCCGCGCGCAAGGATAGAGTTGACCGAGCGCGTGCGACAAAGCAACCCGACGGGCAAATCAACGAAAGTCTGTCCAGCCCCTCGCGCAAAAATATTCCGCTGGCGCCGTCGGGCAAATCAGTCGTTCAACTCCCGCCATCCTGTCCCGCCGGAGGGGCGTAGGCCATCGTCGCAAACGAGGGGCAGGGAGCGGTGGACGCGAAGGCTGCGACTGACGAGCGCGGCAGACGCGTACGGCGAAATCGTTTGGGTCCGACGCCCCGGTGCTGGCGTCAAGTTGGCGGAAGCGAAAGCTTCCAAGGACGATGGTGGCAAGAAAGCCGGTCACCAGGACGAAATCGTATAAGCCGTAAAGCCATTGCGCGGGGAAGGCCGGTGTGTTTCCGCCAAACCTGTATGCTCGTGCGCGTGTTGTTGTTGAGTTCTGCGCATGAGACCGCGGGTGCGGCGTGCACCCGGTCTTCCCTGCGCCCTCTAATAGCGAGGGCAAGGTTTCCTGCAAAACTTCGGGCGATCAGTGCCGCGAGAATGCGAAGTCGTGTCTCGCCAGCTCTTTGACATTTGAATCCGAAACCTCTCCGCGCTCATTGCGAGCAGCGGCAGCGACGACTTGTCCGCCGTAGCTCAACGAGCGAAGGCGGAAGCAATTCATGCTCCCTCTGCGGCGGGATGGATTGCGTCGCTAGCGCTCGCAATGACGAAACGACGCACGGGCGGTCTTTCGGCCCGATTCAGACCGCCGCAGCAGGCCGTTGGTGGCGTGACGCGGCTTGCGTCTCGCATTCGCGTTACCATCTGAGGTCCATGTCAAACGACGATATCATCATGCCGAAACGTTCCCGCGCCGAGCGGCCTTCCCAAGGACCTTCTCAAGGGCCGTTCCGGGAGCGGGCGCAGGGCCGCGGGCCCGTGATCGACCAGGACGGCAACGAAATTCCGGATCCGGGGATGCGCTCGCAGTTCGAGGCCTTTCGCTTCGATCTGGGCAATAACGCCGCCAACCCGTTCGCCAACCTCACCCGCGAGCAGCGGCTGGCGCGGCTCGACGCGATCGCCAAGCTGCTCGACGTCGCCTTCATCCTGCCGGGCACCAACATCCGCTACGGCATCGACGGCCTGATCGGGCTGATCCCGGTGATCGGCGATCTCATCACCACCGCGATCTCGCTGTGGCTGGTGCGCGAGGCGCGGGCGTTGGGCGCGCCCTGGCACATCACGGCGCGGATGCTGGCGAATGTCGCGGTCGACGGCGTGGTCGGGATGGTGCCGCTGGCGGGCGACGCCTTCGACGTCATGTTCCGCGCCAATGTCCGCAACGTGCGAATGCTCAAGCGCTGGATGGACAGGCAGCCGCGCGCGTGACCCCGAAAAGTGGGTACCGGTTTCGCTCGCGACAAACGCGAAGCGTTTGCGCGGAGGTCACGCGCAAACATGCCGCAAAAAAATAAGCCCCCGGACGTGAACGTCCGAGGGCTGGTTGATTGAAACGAAAGTCTAGGCGGCGTCGGCGTCCGCAGGCGCGTCCGCGCGGGGGCGGCGCTCGAGCGGGAAGGCTTCGCTTTCATAGAGCGTGCGGATGCCGCTCTGGTCGAAGCGCGCTTCCTCGACTTGCAGATAGGCGCCGTTCAGCGAGTCCGCCGGCAGCTCCTCGATCGCGAAGCGAACCGCTTCGGCAGCGGTGCCAAATCGCCGATAGGCGAAGCCAGCCCGCTTCTTCTTGCGGATCGCGGCGGGGAAGAGTTCGGCGGCGGTATCGTAACTGAAGGGACGCATGGTCTCTGACCTCAATCTTTTTGGCTCTTGCGTGGAGCGAATGTGGATTGGATGACGGTGGGCCGCATCCCGGCGGCGCGCCGTGCTCGTCATTTCGACCCCCAATATAAGCCTGTTTGACAGAAATGCGACTCCTGAGGCGGCTCATCGGGGGTGATGATGAATCCACGCATGGCTGGGGCGGCTTGCAAATAAATCCTGTAATTTCAAATATTTATGCGGATTACAGCTTGCCGAGCAGCACCAGGATGACCAGCACGATCAAAATCACCCCGACGAGCCCCATGCCGGAATGGCCCATGCCGTAGCCATAGCCGCCGATACGGCCCGAGAAGCCGCCCAGCAGGAATATAATCAGAATGATGATGAGTATCGTTCCAAGCGACATGGCGGTCTCCCCGAAAGGCCGCGGGCGCTACGGAAAACGCTCCCGCGGGGCGGATCAAAGCACAATCCGGGCCGCGAGTCCGCAGGTGATCCGCCGACACCGCCATTCCGGGGCGCGAAGCGAACCCGGAATCTCGAGATTCCGGGTTCGATGCTGCGCATCGCCCCGGAATGACGACTAGATTATTTCTTCGTCTCGTCCACCGGCAACACCTTGAGCGGGCTCGCATAAGGCTCGACGCGAAGCGATTCCGCGGCGATCAGGCCGACCTTGTGCAGCGGCGCCTGTTCGAGATCGCCGCTGGCGGATTTGTGCACGGCATATTGCCAGACGCTCATCGAGCCCTTCGCCACCAGCATCTTGGCGATGCCGCCGGCGTTCCTGCCGTCGACCTGCGCCAGTTCGTCGTCGGACATTCCGATCACGATCTCGTCCTTCTGGGTGATGACCTTGAACAGCGAGACCTTGTCGGCGGCGAGGGCAGGCTGGATCACAACGCTCTCCATGATGAGGCAGGCAAAGCCTAGACCGGGCAGCAGACGTTTGGACATGTGCATCAGAACTTCCTGGTGGCTCGCGCGCGGGGGCAGGCGAAGGAAACGCAAAGAAAAACCCCGCGCGACCAGCTCTTGGTCGCACGGGGCGTGATACGCGTTCGAGTCAATCCGAAACTATTTCGGCTGCAGCTTCAATGCGGCCGAGTTGATGCAGTAGCGCAGCCCGGTCGGGCCGGGGCCGTCGTCGAAGACGTGGCCGAGATGGCCGTTGCACTTCGAGCACAGCACCTCGGTGCGGATCATGCCGTGGGTGACGTCGCGTTCCTCGTCGACATGGCTATCGACGGCGGGCGCCGTAAAGCTCGGCCAGCCGCAGCCGGAATCGAACTTGGCGTCGGATTCGAACAGGGTCTGGCCGCAGCCGGCGCAGGTATAGGTGCCCTTGCGGTGCTCGTGCTCATATTCGCCGGAGAACGGCCGCTCGGTCGCCTTCTCGCGCAGCACCGCATACTGCATCGGCGTCAGCTCGCGGCGCCATTCGGCTTCGCTCTTCTCGACCTTGGTCGTCTTGGTGTCGGACATTCAATCTCCTTTCAGGACGCCGTCAGTTGGTGACCTTCGCGGTGCTCACCAGTGTCGGCTTCTCGATGTAGTTCTCAGCAAAGATCTTCTTCAGGTTCTCGACCTTCGGGATGTCGTTGTAGGCAATATAGGGCTGGTTCGGGTGCAGCGTCAGGTAGTCCTGGTGATAGGCCTCCGCCGGATAGAACGCCTCCAGCGGGCCGATCTTGGTCACGATCGGCTTCTTGTACACCTTGGCGGCGTTGAGCTGGGCGATATAGGCCTCCGCGACCTTCTTCTGCTCGTCATTGGTGGTGAAGATCGCCGAGCGGTACTGCGTGCCCGAATCCGGGCCCTGGCGGTTCAACTGGGTCGGATCGTGCGCGACCGAGAAGAAGATCTGCAAGATCTTGCCGTAGCTGATCTTCTTCGGGTCGAACTTGATCTCGACCGATTCCGCGTGTCCCGTCGTGCCGGTCGATACCATGTTGTAATCGGCGGTGGCCTTGGCGCCGCCGGCATAGCCGGACACCGCGTTGATCACGCCAGCGGTGTGCTGGAACACGCCCTGGACGCCCCAGAAACAGCCGCCCGCAATCACCGCGGTCTGGATATTGCCGGCGGCTTGCGTGTCGGCGGTGGGGGCGGGAATGACCACGGCATCTTCGGCAGCAAGCGAGGGGGCGACGGCGAACGCGGCAATGGCCAGCGCGCCAATGGCGGCGGCGCCGAACGAAAGACGGCTGAATCGGCGAGGGGACATGGTTTCCTCTTGGCGAGCGGGTTGGGGGCAGTCTAGAGCGGGAGCCGTGTTTCGCAATCGGCACGGTTCTGCCCGATGCCCCAAGATACGGCCGGTGGCGGATATTGTTACGGCCCGCTTCACACGAGTTCGTGAATAAAACCGCGTGGCTGCAAGGATTTAGACCAGGAGCCAGGAAGGTTCGCGCGAATGCGCGCCCGATGGCCGGCTCCGCGACGAAGCAATCCAGACTGTTGGCGCGACGAGATGGATTGCTTCCGCCTTCGCTCGTTGAGCTTCGGCGGACAAGTCGCTTCGCTCGCAATGACGGGAAAAGATCCCCTCACACCACCACGCTCAGCCGTTTCGCGGCACGCGTGATACCCGTATAGAGCCATCGGGCGCGGCTTTCCTGGAACGCGAAGCTCTCGTCGAACAGCACGACGTCGTCCCACTGCGAGCCCTGCGACTTGTGCACGGTCAGCACATAGCCATAGTCGAACTCGTCATAGGGCTTGCGCTGTTCCCACGGAATGGTCTCGATGGCGCCGCCGAAGCAGTCGCCGCGCACCGAGACCTTGGTCACCTTGTGGCCGAAGTCCTCATCCGGCGACAGCCGCATGGTGATGATCTTGGATTTCGACTGCGCCCGCGACTTCACCCGCCACAGCCCGCCGTTGAACAGGCCTTTCTTGCGGTTGTTGCGCAGGCACACCAGCTTGTCGCCGGCGACCGGCAACGGATCCTCGATGTTCTGCTTCTGCCGTACCCGCATGTTGTAGGCGCGACGGGTGTTGTTGCGCCCGACCAGCACCTGGTCGGCTTGCATCACCCGGTCCGGATCGAGTTCGTTGCGCGAGACCACTTCGCTCTCGCCGTGGCGGCCGATTTCGAGTTCGCGGCCCTCGCGGATATCCATCGACATCCGTACGATCGGGTCGTTCTGCGCCTGGCGATGCACCTCGGTCAGCATCGCGTCGGGTTCAGAGTCGGTAAAGAAGCCGCCTCCCTGGATCGGCGGCAATTGCGCGGGGTCGCCGAGCACCAGCAGCGGACAGTCGAACGACATCAGGTCGCGGCCCAATTCCGCATCCACCATCGAACATTCGTCGATCACGATCAGTTTGGCCTTCGAGGCCGGTGCATCGTCCCACAGCTCAAAGCTCGGTTGCTCGACGCCGGATTCGCGCGCGCGGTAGATCAGGGAGTGGATGGTGGAGGCGTTGTCGCAGCCCTTGTTGCGCATCACCAGCGCCGCCTTGCCGGTGAAGGCCGCGAATTTCACCTCGCCGTCGACGCCGTCGGCGATGTGCCGCGCCAGCGTGGTCTTGCCGGTTCCGGCATAGCCGAACAGCCGGAACACCGGCGGCGTGCCGTTCCTGCCCGGCTTGGCCTTGAGCCAGTCGGCAACAGCCTTGAGCGCGGAATCCTGATGCGGCGTAAAGGTGGTCATGGGGTCCAGCGGAGGGGAGAGCGGGCCGATAGCGGCCGCGACTCATCCTCCCCAAGCTAACCATTCAGGCCGCCAGTGCAAGCCGCCTCAGGCGGCCCTGCCACCCTGTTACTGCCAGCCCGGGACGCCGCGCATGTCGGGCAAATGGTGGGCGATGCCCTTGTGGCAGTCGATGCAGGTTTTCTCGCCCGTGAACAGAAAACGCTGATGTGCCACCGCGGCGCGCGGCGATTGCCGGGTGATGTCCATCGATTCGGCGCTGTGACAGTTGCGGCATTCCAGCGAGTCATTGGCCTTGAACCGCGCCCATTCGTGCAGCGCCAGTTCGAGCCGGTTGTCGAGGAATTTCTCGCGGGTGTGGATGCTGCCGAACAGATGGCCCCAGACCTCTTTCGAGGCCTGCATCTTGCGCGCGATTTTGTCGGTCCAGTTGTGCGGAACGTGACAGTCCGGGCAGCTTGCGCGCACGCCGGAACGATTGGAGAAATGGATCGTGGGCTTCAGCTCCGCGAATACGTTGTCGCGCATCTCGTGGCAACCGGTGCAGAATTTTTCGGTGTTGGTCAGTTCCAGCGCGGTGTTGAAGCCACCCCAGAACACGACGCCGGCGACGAAGCCGGCGAATACCAGCACGCCGAGCCCGAACACCGAGCTCGGCCGCCGCAGCACGTCCCACAATTCGAGGACGAAAATCCACAGCCGCGCCGGCCACGACCGGCGAGGGGAGGCCGGGTCGACCGTGCTCATCGCCGTCCCCCGGGCGTGGCGCGGCTCAGCATGGCGTCGATGTCGATGAAGTCGTTGTCGATCGGCGGCTTCACCACATTTTGCGGCACGTGGCATTCGGTGCAGAAGAAGCGGCGCGGCGACACCGAGGCCAGGAACTGGCCGTCGCGGTCCATGAAATGGGTAATGCTGACCATCGGGGCCTGCGATTCCCCGGTGCGGGCACGGGCATGGCAGGACAGGCACTTGTTGCCATTGATATCGATCTGATAGCCCTCGGTGGTATGCGGAATGACCGGCGGCTGCTCCGGATAATTTCGTACTTCCTTCTCGGCGGTATTGCGCAACGGCGTCATCGGCGCCGCCGGCCCTTCCTCGTTGAGCGGGGTCGAGCCGCGCAGCGCGGAATTCACGGTCTGGGCGACCAGCGAAGTCGATGCGGTGGCGCTGATGATGGCGAGCGCCAGAAGCCAGTATTTTCCGATCATGAGCTTTGCACCCGCTCGATGCGTACCGCGCATTTCTTGTAGTCGGTCTGCAGCGAGATCGGATCGGTGGCGTCCAGCGTCACCTTGTTGATCAGCTGCGCCTCGTCGAACCACGGCACGAACACCAGTCCGCGCGGCGTCTTGTTGCGGCCGCGGGTTTCGACCCGGGTGCGAATGAAGCCGCGGCGCGACTGCACCTTCACCTCGTCGCCGCGCCGCAGCTTGAGTTCGGCCGCGTCGTCGGGATGCATGAAGCACACCGCCTCGGGGAACGCCTTGTAGAGTTCGGGGACACGGCGCGTCATGGTGCCGGAATGCCAGTGCTCCAGCACGCGACCGGTGGAGAGCCAGAACGGATACTCGGCATCCGGCGATTCGGCCGGCGGCTCATAGGGCAGCGCGAAGATGCGCGCCCTGCCGTCCGGAAAACCGTAGAACTGGACGTCGGCGCCTTGCTTCACATAGGGATCGAGACCCTCTCGGAAGCGCCATCTGGTTTCCTGACCGTTGACCACCGGCCAGCGCAGACCGCGCACCTGATGATAGGTGTCGAACGGCGCGAGGTCGTGGCCGTGGCCGCGGCCGAAACTCGCATATTCCTCGAACAGGCCCTTGTGGACGTAGAATCCGAACGCCTTGGATTCGTCGTTCAGGTAGCCGCCTTCGATATCGGACACTGGAAACTTGTCGACCTGGCCGTTGGCAAAGAGCACGTCGAACAGCGTCTTGCCGCGATATTCCGGCTTCTTCGCAATCAAGTCCTCGGGCCAGACTTCCTCGACCTTGAAGCGCTTTGAAAACTCCATCAATTGCCAGAGGTCCGATCGCGCCTCGCCCGGCGCGGTCACCAACTGGTGCCACAGGTGGGTCCGCCGTTCGGCGTTGCCGTAGGCGCCTTCCTTCTCGACCCACATCGCGGTCGGCAGAATGAGATCGGCCGCCAGCGCCGTCACCGATGGATAGGCATCGGATACGACGATGAAGTTGTCGGGATTGCGGTAGCCGAGCCAGGTCTCCTCGTTGGCGTTGGCGCCGGCCTGCAGGTTGTTGTTGACCTGCACCCAGTAGGCGTTGAGCAGGCCGTCCTTCAGCATCCGGTTCTGCAGCACCGCATGATAGCCGGGCTTGTCGGGAATGGTGCCTTCGGGCAGCTTCCAGATCTGTTCCGCCTTGTCGCGGTGGGCCTTGTTGGTGACCACCATGTCGGCGGGCAGACGATGCGAGAAGGTGCCGACTTCGCGCGCGGTGCCGCAGGCCGAGGGTTGGCCGGTCAGCGAGAACGGGCTGTTGCCGGGTTCGGAAATCTTTCCGGTCAGCAGATGAATATTGTAGACGAGGTTGTTGCACCAGACGCCGCGGGTGTGCTGGTTGAATCCCATGGTCCAGAAGCTGACGACCTTGGTCTTCGGGTCGGCATAGAGTTCCGCCAGCGCCTCGAGGCGGTTCAGCGGCACGCCCGACATGTCCGCGGCTTTCTCCAGCGTGTAGTCGGCGAGGAACTTGACGTAGTCGTCGTAGCTGATGTCGGTCGAATCGCCGGCCTTCGCGGCGCCGGTGGCCTTCTTCTGCAACGGATGTTCGGGCCGCAAGCCATAGCCGATATCGGTCTGCCCGCGCTTGAACAGCGTGTGTTTGTCGACGAAGTCCTTGTTGACGCGGCCGGTCTTGACGATGTGGTTGGCTATGGCGTTGAGAAGGTAGAGGTCGGTCTGCGGCTTGAACACCATGCCGATATCGGCCAGGTCGAACGAGCGGTGCTCGAAGGTCGAGAGCACGGCGACGCGGACATGCGGTGCGCTCAGGCGCCGGTCGGCGACGCGGGTCCACAGGATCGGGTGCATCTCCGCCATGTTGGAGCCCCACAGCACAAAGGCATCGGTGGCCTCGATGTCGTCATAGCAGCCCATCGGCTCGTCGATACCGAAGGTACGCATGAAGCCGACCGCGGCGGACGCCATGCAGTGGCGCGCGTTCGGATCGAGATTGTTGGAGCGGAAGCCTGCCTTCATCAATTTCAGCCCGGCGTATCCTTCCCAGATCGTCCATTGGCCGGAACCGAGCATGCCGACGCCACTCGGCCCACGCTTTTTCAGCGCGTCCTTGAACTTCTCCGCCATGACGTCGAAGGCTTCGTCCCACGACACCGGCGTGAACTCGCCGTTCTTGTCGTATTTGCCGTTCGTCTTGCGCAGCATCGGGCGGGTGAGGCGGTCATGGCCGTACATGATCTTGGAAAGGAAATAGCCTTTCACGCAGTTGAGGCCGCGGTTGACTTCGGATTTTGTGTCGCCGTGGGTCGCCACGACGCGGTTTTCCTTGGTCGCCACCATGACGCTGCAGCCGGTGCCGCAGAACCGGCACGGCGCCTTGTCCCACTTCAGCTCGCTTTCGCTTCGCGCGGTGACGAGATTGGCTGATATCGCTGGCGTCGCCATTCCTCCCGCCAATGCCGCCAGTCCGGCAGCTTCCAGCTTCAGCAGCTCGCGGCGGTCGAGCTTGGGTCCGGTCATGACAATTCTCCCGAAGAGGCCGCGTCGATGGCGTGAAAGACCAGCGCTGCGGAATAGACATCCGGCAGCAGCGCGATGGTGTTGAGCGTCGATCCCAGCGTGCCGGCATCCGGTACATCGGCCACGACGACGAGCTTGCCCCTGGGATCGCGGCCGTAGATCTCGCAGCCGGCCAATGCCAGGATGTTTGCTTCCACGCCGGCGAGGCATTCCGGCCGCGCCTGCACCAGAATGCTGGCGATCTCTCCACCATGCGGCGCGACTACGCGGTCTGGATTGAGCAGGCGGCCGGTGATGAGGGCCCGGCGGTCGATTGCGGTGTGACGTGCGGCCATGTGGTTGGTCCTTGCTGTGCTCATCGCGTTGGAGGGCCGGGCGGACCGGCCATCATTTGATAGATCCACACGGCAAGCCCGTAGCTGCCGACCGTCGCGACCGCGAAGGCCGGCATCAGCACCGCCGTCAGAAATAGAAACGCAAAGATTTCCATACGTTTGCGGCGCGGCCTTCCGCGCGCATCGTCGCCGGCGACAGACATGCGGGTCTCATTTCGATCTGATGAAAGGATGATTTGCGGCGTCAGGGCCGCTGCCCGCGCCCAAGCTAGAAGACGCCCCGAGCGCCGCCTTGATCCAAATCAAAGCGGGAACCTATCCACCGGCGTCAGCGCGCTTCCGGCCTATTCGTCGCACCCCGGTGTTGCAGCCCAGGCGCGCGTTTCGTCTGGCGGAATTCTGCATGGCTGGACACGTCGGAGCCGGGGAATACACTGGCTGAAAACAACAAACGGTTTGGGAGAGACGTCATGAAGTTCGGTATCTTCTATGAGCTGCAACTGCCGCGCCCCTGGGAAGAGGGCGACGAACTGCGGCTCTACCAGAACGCGCTGACGCAACTCGAGACGGCCGACCGGATCGGCTACGACCACGCCTGGGTGGTGGAACATCATTTCCTCGAGGAATATTCGCACTCGCCCTCGCCGGAATCTTTTCTCGCCGCCGCCAGCCAGCGCACCAAGAAGATCCGGCTCGGCCACGGCATCTTCCAGCTCACCACCAATCACCCGGCCCGCGTCGCCGAGCGCGTCGCTGTGCTGGACCTGCTCAGCAACGGCCGCTGCGAATTCGGTATGGGCGAAAGCGCCTCCATCACCGAGCTGACGCCGTTCGGCCGCGACATGGAAACCAAGCGCGAGGTGTTCGAGGAGGCGGTGCAGGCGATCTTCCCGATGTTCACCAAAGTGGGCACCGAACATCACGGCAAGTATTTCGACATTCCCTTGCGCAACGTCGTGCCCAAGCCTGTGCAGAAACCGCACCCGCCGCTGTGGATGGCGTGTTCGCAGTTGCAGACCATCGAGCGCGCCGGCGAAAACGGTTTTGGCGCGCTCGGCTTCCAGTTCGTCAGCGCCGAGGCCGCGCATGCCTGGGTGCACGCATATTACAATGCGATCACCAAGCGGCTGAAGAAGCTCGCCGACTACCAGATCAATCCGAACATGGCGCTGGTGTCGTTCTTCATGTGCGCCAAGACCGACGAGGAGGCGCGGGCACGCGCCGACGGCGCGACCTTCTTTCAGTTCGCGCTGCGCTTCTACGGCGCATCGCAGAACCGCCAGCGCCCGGCGCCCGGCACCGTCAACATGTGGGACGAATACAACAAGTGGAAGCGCGAAAATCCGGAAGCCCAGGAAGCGGCGCTGCGTGGCGGCCTGATCGGCTCGCCGGAAACTATCCGCAAGAAGCTGCGGCGGTTCCGCGCCTCGCATATCGATCAGGTGATCCTGCTCAACCAGGCCGGCAAGAACAGCCACGAGCATATCTGCGAGTCGCTTGAACTGTTCGGCAAGGAAGTGATGCCGGAATTCCAGAACGATCCCGAGCATGACGCCTGGAAGGCCGGCGTGATGAGCGGCGCGATCAAGCTCGAAGAGATCGATACCGAAGCCTTCAAGGATCGCTACGGCAAGCTCGCGGTGAGCGTGGCTCCCGCAGCGAAAGTCGCAGCGGGATAACATCGCTAGGTGTGGACGGTTGACGCGGCGCGAGAGTCATCCTCGCGCCGCGGTCGCTTCGTGGTATCGTCAGTTCAAGTTCGCCGCCGCCGTGAAACTGCGATCGACGGCTTTGCCGACGTCGAGTTTTTTCGAGAGGATTCCGTAGCGCGTGGCGCGGTCCGACGCCTCCTGAACCTCCTTGACCACAGTTTCGTCGATCGCGATCGGACTGGTGCGCTGGGCGGTGTAGGCGCTCAACAGCACGTCCTCGGGAAGTTTGGTGAGTTCGGCCGTACTCCTGGCGTACTCGGCGAGATGATCGAGCGACCAGAGTCGCGCCTTGTTCAGCCGCTGCACGAGATCCTGCACGGCGGCGCGCTTGGTGGCGATAGCCGCATCGGAGGCAACGATGAAGGTGACGGTCGGCGTCAAGCCTTCGCCATTGGCGACAATCCGCGCATTGTCCTTCAGCGTCGCATAGGACACGTAGGGTTCCCAGACGGCCCAGCCGTCGATCGAGCCCGCGACCAAAGCGATCTTGGAATCCACCGGGCCGAGCGGTGCGAAGGTCGCGTCCTCGATCCTGTTACCGCTGTTTTCCAGTGTCGCGTCGATCAGGAACTGACCCCATCCGCCGCGCGTTCCGGCCAGCCGCTTGCCTTTCAGGTCGGCGGCGCTTTTGATCAGCGAGTCCTGGCGAACCAGGATCGCCTGGGTCCGCGCATCGGCGCGGGTGCCCCCGATCGCCTTGATCGGTGCACCTGCCGCATACACGCTGAGAAACGCGAGATCGCCGGTGTAACCGACATCCAGCGCGCCGGCGTTGAGCGCTTCAAGAATAGGTGCCGCCGCCGGAAATTCCGACCATTCGATCTTGTACGGCAGGTCCTTCGCCAGCCCTGCAATTTCGAGCAATGAGCGATTGCCGCCTTTCTGGTCGCCGACGCGCAAGGTGATGGTGTCTGCGGCCATGGCCGACGTCGTCATGGCGATCCCGACGGCGACGCCGAACAGTGCCGCGCCAAGGTTGCGGATGCGTGCGCGCGCTTTTGATTCTGTGTGGACCGTATTCATGCCTGTCATCTTTCCGATTTGATCGGCTGTATTGCGTTTGCAACCAGCGACCTGAAAAAACTAAGACCAGCGGCATATCAGTCAATGAAATGGCTGACTGAATATCTCGGCACGCGGGCAATGATCGTTTCGTGTTTTCAAGGACGACAGAACGTTCTCGATGGCGTAGCGCGATCGTGTCGGCCGTCGGTCGCTCCGAAGTATAATTATCTCGTGCGGCATTCTGCTGGCGCAGACACAGCAGGAATTGGGGAACGCGTATTTTGCGCGATTGATCGGCGTCGATTCATGCCGGCAGTGGTGCCCAATCCAGGATTAGCAAGTCGAGGCAGTATTCGCGTCAAAATAAATGCGGCGCGGCCAATCGTGTTTCGGCAATAAACCCATCGTCGAAATCGGACCCGGCAGTGCTGCCGTTGCTATTTTCTCCGCGCACTCGACACTCCCATCGTGCCGCACCATCATCCTGACATCGCATGATCGCGCTACGTCGCGAACATGATCAGGAGAATGTGATGAAGCGTCGGGAATTCCTCAAACTATCGCTTGGAACTGCGGCCGTCGTTGCGCTGTCGATGCGCGCGCGAGCGGAGGCCGACGTCAAGGAAATTCGTGTCGGCTACCAGAAGAACGGCGTTCTCGTTCTCGCGCGGCAACAGGCGACCCTGGAAAAACATTTCAAGCCCCAGGGTATCGAGGTGAAATGGGTCGAGTTCTCGTCGGGGCCGCCGATGATGGAAGCGATGAATGTCGGCAGCATCGATTACGGCGCGGTCGGCGATTCGCCGCCGGTGTTTGCGCAAGCTGCGGGCGCCGCCATCGTCTATGCCGCCGGCCAGCCCATCACCAACGGGCAGGGCATCCTGGTGCCGCAAAATTCGACCATCAAGTCGATCGCGGATCTCAAGGGCAAGCGCGTCGGCTTCACCAAAGGGTCGAGCGCCCACAACATTACGGTACAGACGCTGGAAAAGGCAGGTCTGACCTATGCCGACATCACGCCGGTCTACCTGACGCCGCCGGATGCCGGGCCGGCGTTCGCCAATGGCAGCATCGACGCGTGGGCGATCTGGGATCCCTATTTCGCGATCGGCGAAACCAGGCAGAACGGTCGCATTCTCGTCAACGCATCCGAGATCACCAAGACCAACTCCTTCTACATCGCGAATCGCGATTTCGCGAAGAACCACGGCGCCGTGCTGCAGCAGATCATCGATGCCACGACTTCGACGGCGAAATGGGCCGAGCAGCATCGCGACGAGGTGGCGAAGTCGCTCAGTGCCGTCACCGGCATCGCGCTCGACATTCAGACCATCGCCGCCAGCCGCTCGGCGTTCGCCGTGGGGCCGATCACCGAAGACATCATCGCCACCCAGCAGGGCGTGGCCGATCGCTTCTTCAAGCTCGGCCTGATTCCGAGGCAGATCGCGATCCGCGACATCGTCTGGCGCCATACGCAGACCTGATGCTGCCGGCAACCCTTTCGACATAACACGGAGAATGCCAACATGACGCGTCTCATTCGGCGCTGGATTGCGAGCGCGGTACTGTCGGTCAGCATTGTCGCCGCCGCAGTCAGCGCTTCCTATGGACAGGACAAGGTGGTCCGTATCGGCTTCCAGAAATACGGCAAGCTGGTTCTGCTGAAAGGCAAGGGCTCGCTGGAAGAAAAGCTGGCACCGCTCGGTTACAGGGTGGTTTGGACGGAATTTCCATCCGGTCCGCCGCTGCTGGAAGCGCTTAATATCGGTGCCATCGATTTCGGCAATACCGGCGAGGCGCCGCCGATCTTCGCGCAGGCCGCCGGCGCGCCAATTCAATATGTCGCCTATGAGCCGCCGGCACCGAAGGGCGAGGCGATCCTGGTCCCGAAGGACAGCAAGCTGAGTTCGGTGGCGGATCTCAGGGGCAAGAAGGTTGCGCTCAACAAGGGCTCCAACGTTCACTACCTGCTGGTGAAGGCGCTCGAACAAGCGGGCGTCAAGTATTCCGAAATCGAACCGGTGTTCCTGGCGCCGGCCGATGCCCGCGCGGCGTTCGAACGCGGCTCGGTCGATGCCTGGGTGATCTGGGATCCGTTTCAGGCTGCGGCCGAAGCCGCCACCAGCGCCCGGACGCTGGCCGATGGCACCGGCATCGTCTCGAACTATCAGTTCTATTTCTCGTCGAAGAAATTTCTTGAGAGCGATCCGAAGATCGTCGATCTCGTGCTTGCGCAGTTGCGCGAAGTCGACGACTGGGCGAGGGGCGATGTTCACGCCGTGGCCGAGCAGATCGAACCGGCGGTCGGACTGCCGGTTGCTGTGGTCGAAGTGGCGCTGAAACGCCAGGCTTACGGGATCAAGCCAATCACCGATGGCGTTATCGCCGATCAACAGCAGGTCGCGGACACGTTCTTCGCCCTCGGGCTGCTGCCGAAAGCCATCAAGATTTCTGACGTCGCACGGAGGCCGGGAACATGAGTACGCCAACCAACGCCAATATCCTCTGGTTCCTGCCGACCCATGGAGACGGCCGCTATCTCGGTACCACGACCGGTGGCCGTGAGGTCAACTTCAACTACCTGCGCCAGATCGCGCAGGCGGCAGATCAACTCGGCTATTTCGGGGTGTTGCTGCCGACCGGACGAAGCTGCGAGGACTCCTGGGTGGTTGCGTCCGCGGTCGCACCCTGGACCGAGCGCCTGCGTTATCTGGTGGCGGTGCGGCCTGGCCTGCAGTCGCCGAGCGTCGCAGCCCGCATGACGGCGACGCTGGACCGGGTCACCAGCGGGCGGCTGCTGGTCAACGTCGTCACCGGCGGCGATCCCGTCGAGAACAAGGGCGACGGCATTTTCCTTGGCCACAACGAGCGCTATGCCGTAACGCGCGAGTTCCTCAACGTCTATAGCGACCTGCTTGCAGGGAACACCGTCAACGTCGAGGGCAAGCACATCCGTATCGAGGATGGTCGCCTGCTGTTCCCCCCGGTGCAGTCGCCGCGCCCGCCGCTCTATTTTGGTGGATCGTCGGATGCCGGCATCGATGTCGCCGTCGATACCGTGGACAAATACCTGACATGGGGCGAGCCACCGGCGCAGGTCGCCGACAAGGTCGAGCGCGTGCGCGCGGTCGCAGCCAAACGTGGGCGCAAGCTTTCCTTCGGCATCCGGCTGCACGTCATCGTTCGCGAGACCAATGCCGAGGCCTGGAGGGCCGCGGACGAACTCATTCAGCATGTCACCGACGAAACCGTGGCGTCGGCGCAAAAAATCTTCTCGCGCATGGACTCGGTCGGCCAGCAGCGCATGGCGCAACTGCATGGCGGCCGTCGCGACAAGCTCGAGATCAGCCCCAATCTCTGGGCCGGCGTCGGCCTGGTCCGCGGCGGGGCGGGCACCGCGTTGGTCGGCGATCCCGCCACGGTAGCCGCGCGCATTCGTGAGTATCAGGATGTCGGCATCGATACCTTCATCCTGTCGGGCTACCCGCATCTCGAGGAAGCCTATCGTTTTGCCGAACTGGTGTTCCCGCTGCTGTCGCTGACGCAGCCGAACAACGTGACGCCGATCCGCGTCAACACCGGTCCGTTCGGGGAAACTATCGGCAACGAATACCGTCCGCAGAAACAGGTATCGCAATCATGAGTCTCACTGAAAACCTTCCCCGCATCCGCGGCCGCAGCCTGCGATTGCCGCGGGCCGATGGCCTGATCCCCTGGATCGTGCCGCTCGGCATCCTTCTGGTCTGGCAACTCGCCTGCGTGACCGGCTTCGTGCCGGCGCGGGTGCTGCCGGCGCCGAGCGACGTGGCGCTAGCGGGGTGGAAACTGCTGCTGTCCGGCGAGCTCGCGCGCAACATCTGGGTCAGCTTCTGGCGCGCCAGCGCAGGCTTTCTGATCGGCGGCGGTATCGGCTTTGCCTTTGGTCTGGCCAACGGCCTGTCGCCGCTTTCCAGCAAATTGACCGACACCACGTTGCAGATGGTGCGCAACATTCCGCATCTGGCGCTGATCCCGCTCGTGATCCTGTGGTTCGGCATCGACGAATCCGCAAAACTGTTCCTGGTCGCGCTCGGCGTGTTCTTTCCGATCTATCTCAACACGCTGCACGGCATCCGCACCGTCGATCCGCAATTGATCGAAATGGGGCGGATCTACGGAATGACCGACGGCGAATTGTTCCGCCGGGTGATCTTTCCGGGCGCGCTGCCGTCGATCTTCGTCGGCCTGCGCTTCGCGCTCGGCATCATGTGGCTGACCCTGATCGTCGCCGAGACCATCGCGGCGTCGTCCGGTCTCGGTTACATGGCGATGCAGGCGCGCGAGTTCATGCTGATCGACGTCGTGGTGCTCTCGATCCTGATCTACGCCTTGCTCGGCAAGCTGGCCGACAGCGCCTCGCGCGCGCTGGAGCGGCTGACGCTGTCCTGGCATCCGGCCTTCCAGAAACATTGAGGACATCATGCAGCAAGCTATTCGTTTCATTTCTCCCGAGGCCGAGCTGGTCGAACCCGCGAACTTCGTCGAACAGGCGCGGCTGGTGCAGCGTGGTTCGGAGAGCCATCCACGCGGCCTGTCGCTGACCATTCGCGGTCTTCGCAAATCGTTCGGCGACAACGAGGTGTTGCGCGGCATCGACCTGCATATTCCGGCGGGCCAGTTCGTCGCCATCGTTGGCCGCAGCGGCTGCGGCAAGAGCACGCTGCTGCGGCTGATCGCCGGGCTCGACGCCGCCACCGCCGGCACCATCGCCTTTGGTGAACAGGCGCGGGCGGAGGACGTTCGCGTGATGTTTCAGGAGCCGCGGCTGTTGCCGTGGGCGCGGGTGCTCTCCAATGTCGAGGTGGGCCTCGGCCGCGAACGGACCACGGCCGACGCGCAGGCGCGCGCCGAAAGTGCGCTGGTCGAGGTCGGGCTCGGCGACAAACGGGCGCAATGGCCGGCGGTGCTGTCCGGCGGACAGAAGCAGCGCGTCGCGCTGGCGCGGGCCCTGGTCAGCCGGCCCCGCGTGCTGGCGTTCGACGAGCCGCTCGGCGCGCTCGACGCCCTGACGCGGATTTCGATGCAGCGGCTGCTGGAACGGGTCTGGCACGATCAGGCCTTCACCGCGATCCTGGTGACGCATGACGTATCGGAAGCCGTCGCTCTGGCCGATCGCGTGCTGGTCATCGAGGACGGCCGCATCGCGCACGACATCGACGTCGATATCCCGCGTCCGCGCCGGCGCGGCTCGGCCGAGTTGGCCGCGCTGGAGGGCTCGATCCTGAAGAACCTGCTGCAAGGTACCGACGATACTTCTGACCTTTAAGGCTGCGACCTGTGAGGCTGCCATGAATTCCGTTGTCCGCAACATCGCGATCGCGCATGAAGTCTCTTCAACCGATTTTCGCGGCGCCATGCGTCAGTTGACCGGCGGGGTCAGTGTCATCACCGCCGGGCGGGGCAAGGATATTTCCGGCATGACGGTGACGTCGGTGTCGTCGCTGTCGGTCGAGCCGGCGGCACTGATTGTCAGTATCAACCGGGAAGCCTCGTCCTGGCCGCTGGTGAAGCGCCACGGCTTTTTCGGCGTCAACATTCTGGCGTCGGATCAGCTCGACATCGCCGAACGCTTTACCGGCAAGGGCGGGCTGAGGGGTGCCGCGCGCTTCGCCGGCGCCGAATGGGTGACGCGGGTCTCCGGCGTACCGTTGCTGGTGGGCGCGCTGGCGGCGATCGACTGTGAGGTCGAGGATATCATCGAGCGGCATTCCCACGCGATCGTCATCGGCCGCGTGCTGGACCTGCGACTCTCGACGCGCACCGCGGCGCTGGCCTACTGGCAGGGCCAATATGTCGCGATCGACCGCGACGAGGATGCCGTGAGGCTGGCGGAAGTCAGCGTTCCGGGCCCGCGGGCGGTGCGTTGAACGGCCGAGCTGTCCAAAAAATAGCGGCTATGGCGCCGGGCGCACGGGAACGTTAGAAGGCTTGTGGCAAATCCTGCCCGAAACCTCAACGCGGAACCACGACGTGCTGAAGCGGATTGCGACCTGGGCATTTTACGGCGTCGGTACGCTCGCGATCGCCTATCTGGCGCTCTATGCCTATGTGGCCTTGACCGGGCGCGAGTTTACGCCTGGCGATCCCATTCATATTTTCCGCAAGCCGGACGCGCCGAGTTATTCGTGAATGGTAGTCGCGAGCTCTGATGTTTCGTCATTCCAGGGCGCGAAGCGAACCCGGAATCTCGAGATTCCGGGTCTGGTCCTTCGGACCATCCCGGAATGACGTTGGAGAGATTCGACCTACCCCGCCGCCGCAAAGCGCTGATAGTCGCCGGCGCCGGCCGGCGTGATCGGGATGCCGCCGTCGGCATATTCGTTCAGCTTGTTGCGCAGCGTGCGGATCGAAATGCCGAGGATGTTGGCAGCATGGGTCCGGTTGCCGAGGCAGTGCTTCAGCGTCTCCAGGATCAGGTCGCGTTCGACGTCGGCGACGGTGCGGCCGACCAGCGCGCGGGTGACCTGTTCGGCGGCGAAGGTCGCATGCGCCACCGCGGGCGGGGTCTTGGCGAGGTCGAGACGGTCGCCGTCGGGCGTCAGGATGGCGTCGGCGCCGATCTCGTCGCCCTGGGCCATCAGCACCGAACGGTGCATGGTGTTTTCCAGCTCGCGGACGTTGCCCTGCCAGCGGTTGGCCGTCAGCACCCGCCGTGCGTCGGCCGAAATCGGGCGCAGCGGCACGCCGTTGGCTTCGGCATATTTCTTGGCGAAGTGCTGCGCCAGTTCGAGAATGTCGGCCGGGCGGTCGCGCAGCGGCGGGATCTTCAGGTTGACGACGTTGAGGCGGAACAGCAGGTCCTCGCGGAAAGAGCCTTCGCGCACGGCGTCGGCGAGGTTGCGGTTCGAGGTCGCGATGATGCGGATATCGACCGGCACCGGCTTGGTGCCGCCGACGCGGTCGATCACGCGCTCCTGGATCGCGCGCAACAGCTTTGATTGAAGCCGCACGTCCATCTCGGAGATTTCGTCGAGCAGCAGCGTGCCGCCGGTGGCCTCCTCGAACTTGCCGATCCGCCGCGCCACCGCGCCGGTGAAGGCGCCTTTCTCGTGGCCGAACAGTTCGGATTCCAGGAGATGCTCCGGGATCGCCGCGCAGTTGATCGAGATGAATGGCCGCTTGGCGCGGGCCGAGCGGGTATGGACATAGCGTGCCAGCACTTCCTTGCCGGTGCCGGACTCGCCGGTGATCATGACAGAGGCGTCGGAGCCGGCGATCTGCTGCGCCAGCTTGATCACCTTGCCCATCGCTTCGTCGCGGTAGACGAGGTCGCGGGAATCGTTGGCGACGGCGGCCAGCACCGCTGCGATCAGTTCCGGATCGGGCGGCAGCGGGATGTATTCCTTGGCGCCGGCATGGATCGCTGCGACCGCGGCGCGGGCATCGTTGGTGATGCCGCAGGCCACGATCGGCACGTGGATGTGTTCGGCTTCCAATCGCATCACCAGGTCGCGGATGTCGAGGGCGACATCGACCAGCAGCAGATCGGCGCCTTTGCCGCTGCGCAGCACGGCCATGGCCTGCTCGGTCGCCTCGGCGTGGGTCACCGAAGCGCCGTTGTCCATCGCGATCTTGGTGGCCGTCGTGAGCTGGCCCTTCAATGTGCCAACGATGAGAAGCCGCATGTTTATCTCCTGTTCGTCTGTGCGCGCCTGTTACGCGCGTATCGCCAAAATTATTAGGTGCGTTCTGCCTTGATGATTTCGGTCATGGTCACGCCGAGCTTGTCTTCCACCAGAACCACTTCGCCGCGCGCCACCAGGCGGTTGTTGACGTAGATGTCGATGGCTTCACCGACGCGGCGATCGAGTTCGAGCACGGTGCCGGGTCCGAGCTTCAGGAGCTCGCCGACGTCCATCTTGGAGCGGCCGAGCACGGCCGAGACCTGTACCGGCACGTCGAAGACGGCCTCGAGGTCGGCCGCGATCCGGGAGGCCTGTTCGTCCTCGTTGTAGGCCAGATCGTCGACCGGGGGCGCGTCCGCGGCGTTGAGATCGGGAAGCGGTACCTGTCCGTCGGTGTCACTCATGGTTCAGTCCTCATGGCCTTCAACTTCCGGCCTGATCGCGGGACGCCAAATAGCGCCCGACAAGTTCGTTGATCTTGGCTTCGATGGCCGCGCGCTCCAGCACCACGCCACCGTCAGCCCATTCGATTCGGCAGTCGCCGCCGGCGATGCCCGGTTCGGCCAGGATGACGAGCCGCCCCTCGAAGCCGCACTGGGAGGCGAGCCGCTCGATCTTCTCGCGGGCGGCCTCGTAGAGCTGATCGTTGATGCGCACAACCAAGTGCGGCGTCGCCACCAGATGCGAGAAGCAGTCGCTCACCAGGGCGATGATCTCGGCGATCGGTTCGCGGGAAACCAGTTCGTCGCACAGCTTGCGCGCCACCGCGACCGCGACGTCGACGGCCTCGGTCTCCATCCGGGTTTCGATGCCGGAAAAGCGCGACGCGATGCCCTTGACGGCGATGCCGATTTCCTCGAGCGCCAGCGCCGCGCGGCGGTCGCTCTCCGCCTTGGCTTCGCGCTGCGCGGCGTCGTAACCGGCGCGATAGGCGCGGGCCTCGGCGGCCGCGATCTTCTCGGCGATCTCGGCGGCCGTGGCGGCACGCTCGCGCGCCTTGTCGGGCGTCCCGAAATCCATGTCGAACAGGAATTTTGCGGGTGCTGCCATCAGTACACCAGCTCGTCGTCGGCGCGGTTTTTGGTCAGCGTAATTTCACCCTTGGCCGCCATGTCCTTGGCGAGGTTGACGAGCAGCGCCTGCGCCTCGTCGACGTCGCGCAGCCGCACCGGTCCCATCGCGGCCATGTCGTCCATCAGCATCTTGCCGGCGCGCGAGGACATGTTGCCGAGGAAGAAGCTGCGGACTTCCTCGTTGGCGCTCTTCAGCGCGATGCCGAGCTTGTCCTTGTCGATATTGCGCATCAGCGTCTGCGCCGAGGCGGAGTCGAGCTTGATCAGGTCGTCGAAGGTGAACATCAGCGCCTTGATGCGCTCGGCGGATTCGCGGTTTTCCTCCTCCAGCGAGGTGATGAAGCGGGTTTCGGTCTGGCGGTCGAAATTATTGAAGATTTCGGCCATCACCTCGTGGGCATCGCGGCGGCGGGTCTGCGACAGGTTGGACATGAATTCGGTGCGCAGCGTCTGCTCGACGCGCTCGATCACTTCCTTCTGCACCGCTTCCATCTTCAGCATGCGCCCGACCACGTCGAGGGCCAGGTCCTCTGGCAGGATCGCGAGCACGCGGGCGGCGTGTTCCGGCTTCAGCTTCGAGAGCACCACGGCGATGGTCTGCGGGTATTCGTTCTTGAGATAGTTGGCGAGCACCTCTTCCTGGACGTTGGAGAGCTTCTCCCACATGTTGCGGCCGGCGGGGCCGCGAATTTCGTCCATGATGCCGGTGACGCGCTCGGAAGGCAGGTATTGCTGCAGCAGCCGTTCGGTGGCGTCGAAAGTTCCCATCAGCGCGCCGGATGCCGACATGCGCGAAACGAATTCGAGCATGAGATCCTCGACCACGTCGGCCTCGACGTTACCGAGCGTCGACATGTGGATCGACAATTCGCGAACCTCGTCGTCATCGAGCAGCGACCAGACCTTGCCGCCATATTTTTCGCCCAGCGCCAGCATCAGGATGGCGGCGCGCTTCGGGCCGCTCAGCGGCTTGCCCTTGGGCCGGGTGGCCTGACGGCTCGCCAGCGCCGAGATGACGGTGGTGATGTCGTTGGTGTTGTTGACTTGGGGTACGGCGGCCATGTCCGGTTACTCGACGGGTTCGGTCAGCCATTGACGAACAATGGATGCGGTTTCGTTGGGATTGCGTTCGGCCAGTTCGCCGACCCGGTGCACGGCCTGGGCGTGGACCTGGCCCTGAACCTGGGCGACGTCGATCAGCGATACGGGAAGCAGCGCCTGGCCGGCCGCGCCATCCGCGCTGCCGTCGGTCAGGGCCGGCGCGGCTTCGGTCTTCGGCGCCGGGACGACTTCGGCAGCCAGGATGCGCTTGACCAGCGGCCGGATCACCATGAACAGCACCACGAGGCCGAGCAGCATCATGACGCCGAGCTCGATGACGTACATGACGTCATCCTTGGTGAATTGCAGCATGCCGAGGAGGCCGGTCGGCTCCGCGACCGGGGGGACGGTCGGGGCCTCGGCGAAGCGGAGGTTGACGACCTCGACCTGGTCGCCGCGCTTCTGGTCGAAGCCGATCGCCGAGCGCACCAGGGTGGCGATACGGTCGAGCTGTTCCTTGCTGCGGTCTTGGTAGACCATCTCGCCTTTTTCGTTCTTGGTATAGGCGCCGTCGACCAGCACCGCGACCGAGATCTTGTTGACCCGTCCGACCTCGGTGACTTCGGTCTTGGTGGTGCGCGAAATTTCGTAGTTGTTGGTTTCTTCGCTCTTCTTGCTCTGGTCGCGCGCGGTCGGCCCGCTATTGGCCTGGTTGCCGGGCAATTCGTTATTGACCGTCACCTGGCCGTTGTTTTCGGCGGTGGCAGACGATTCCTCGCGGCTCTGGCTGGAGCGCAGCACCCGTCCCTCCGGATCGAACTTGTCCGAGGTCTGGGTGATCTTGTTGTAGTCGAAATCGGCGGTGAGCTGGACGCGGGCGCGGCCCTGGCCGACCACCGAGGAGACGATGCCCTCGACCTCGTTACGCATCCGCCTTTCGAAAGCGGAGCGGCGCTCGTCGCCGGCAGTGCTTTCACTGTCGCCGCCGGCGCCGTCGGCCAGCAGCCGGCCGCCCTCGTCGACGATCGATACCCGTTGCGGCTTCAGCCCGTTGACGGCGGAGGCGACCACGTGGCGGATGGCGCGGATTTGCGCCGGCTCGAGGCTGCCGCGCACCCGGACCACGATCGAGGCCGACGGCTCCGGGGTTTCGCGCGAAAACAGCGGACGTTCGGGCAGCACCAGATGGACGCGGGCGGCCTGGATGCGGTCGATGGCGCGAATGGTGCGGGCAAGTTCACCCTCCAGCGCGCGCAAATGGTTGATGTTCTGGACGAAACTGGTGGTGCCGAGGGCGTCCGATTTATCGAAAATCTCGTAGCCGACGCCGCCACCCTTGGGCAGGTTGCTTTCGGCAAGCTTCATCCGCAGTCGGGTGACCTTGTCCTTCGGCACCATGATCACGGCGCCCTCGTTACGCAGTTCGAAGGGGATCGCCTGGCGTTCCAGGTCCTTGATGATGCCGGAGGAGTCTTCGGCGGACAGGTCAGTGAACAGGGTCGTCATCTGCGGCGTCGTGACGCGCATGATGACGAACGCAAAGAAGGCAACCAGCGCGGTCGTAACCGCGATCATGGCCATCAGCCGCGAGGCGCCGAGACTTCGCAGGAAAGCAACGAGACTTTGCACCAACTGCCCCCAGGGATTCGGCCCAAGGGACCGACTGGGCAATTATTGCCTAGGTGATGGTTTCCATATGGTTAACGAAGGTTAAGAATGGCGACGAAAGTTCGGCATGAAAAAAACCGGCTTCGCAAAGCGAAGCCGGTTTTCATCAAATGCCGTTGTTCGGGAAGCTTACTGGCGGTATTGCTGGATCCGGGTGGTCCGCAAGCCGGCCAGGCCATGCTGATCGATGGAAAACTGCCAAGACAGAAACTCGTCCACCGTCAGCGTGTAGCGGCTGCAAGCCTCCTCAAGGGAGAGCAGGCCGCCGCGGACTGCGGCAACGACTTCGGCCTTGCGGCGGATGACCCACCGTTTGGTTCCGGGCGCGGGCAAGTCCGCAATTGTTAACGGACTGCCGTCAGGCCCGATGACGTATTTTACCCTCGGGCGATGGGGTTCTGTCATGGCGTACTCACAAACTCTCAACCACTGAACTCACTCTAACAACCTACGCCCCTCAACTTAAAATTTGCCTAAGCCCAAGCCTCCAATACGAATCTCCTTGAAATGGCCTGGAACGCGGTTCGGCCCGGCAATGCCGGGCCGAAGCTGTCTGGGTGGTATTGAGGGGACGCTGCCCGTCCGGCGGGCGACCGGCTAGCTGACGATGGCCTTGACCTGATTGACCGTGTAGGTCTGCCCGTTGATCGTCAGCAAAGGCGGCGACTGGGTGAGGTCCACCGAGCTGACCGTGCCCTGCAGCCGGGTCGCAACGCCGACGGTTTGGCCGTTGCTGTCGGTGGCGGTGGCGTTCAGCGTATATTTGCCGTCCGGCCACTGGGTGCCGTCGGTGCCCTTGCCGTTCCAGACAAATGGCTGATTGTCGCCGGCCTTGACTGAGTAGGTGTTGCTGAAGACGGTCTGCCCGGCGCTGTTGGTGACCGTGAGATTCAAGTTGGCGTCCTTGGGAACGCTGACATCCCATGTCGCCGAAGCGTTGGTCAGGTTCGCTGTGCTGCCGTCGACCACCGCGGTCTTGCCGACCAAGCCCAGTGCCTGCGTCGATTGCGCGGTCTGCTGCAGCGAGATCAGCGAGCCCAACTGATCGTTGGTCTTGAGCTGCTGTTCCACGCCGGCGAACTGCACCAGCTGCTGGGTGAACTGGTTGGTGTCCAGCGGACTGAGCGGATTCTGGTTCTGCAACTGCGTCGTCAGCAGCGTCAGAAACGTCTGGAAATTTCCGGCGAGCGTCGCGCCGGTGGTCGAACTCAGCGACGAGCCCGTTGATGAGGTCGGTAGCGGCGTCGTTCCCGAGACCACCGGGCCGGCCACTGTTGCTGCACCTGTCGTTGCCATGTCGTTCTCCTCAAACCCTGATGTCGACGCCGCTGCTCGATCCGAGCATGCGGCCATAGCTTCGTCCCGCGATCGCGGTTGCGGGCATGGTGTCGTCTTCGCTGATCACCAGCCGCTGCGCGTTACGGCCGGTATCGTTGCCGCTGTTCTGGCCGGAAGATGACTGGTCGCGCAGGCTGAATTGCAGCCCGCTGCCGTCGGTCTTGAAACCGGCGTCGTCGAGCGCGCGCTGCAACTGGGGTGCGTCCTGCCGCAACATCGAAAGCGTTTCCGGCTTTTCGACCGTCAGATGCGACGTCACCTGGCCGTTGCGATCGACGTCGATACGGACGTCGATGCGGCCAAGATCGGCGGGGTCGAGCCGGATTTCGAAACGGCTCTTGCCGCTCTTTGCCGACGCTGCGATCTCCATCGCAACGCCGCTCAGCGGCACCGTGGTGCTCGTCGCTGCGGTGACGGTCAATTGTGCCGCCGTAGCAGTCGTGGTGGCAGCAGACGGCTGCTGCGCCTGGATGACGCCGGCGCCCAGCACGCCGTTGCCCGACGTGTTGGCCAGGGTCTGACCGGCGTCGGCGGCGGCCGCATGTCCGTGAGCGGCGGCGTTGACGGCCGGAGCGGCATTGGCTGACGCGTCGGCCTTCACGGCATCGACGATGCCGTTCTCGGCTTTCGGCTTGCCCGCAGCTGCCTGCGGCGTGCCGGCCGGAACGATGGCGGCTGCGCCGCCGGTCGCGGTTGCCGGTGTATCCACCGTGCCGTCCGTCTCGCCCGGCGTTGTGGCGCCTTCCTTGGCTGCGACGGGAGCCTTGATCTGGGATGCGCCTTTCGATGCGGCAGGCGTCTTTGCACCCGCGGATGCGGCGAGCGCAATTCCGACGGTGACGGTTGTGTCGGCCGAGGTGGCCTGCGCGGTGACGGTCTCGCCGCCGGCGGTCTGGGTATTGGTCTTGGTGCCCTCGGCCTTGGTCGCGTTTCCCGTTGCCGCTACTGCCGTTGCCGCTGCCGTCGTCGCGACGTCGGCTGTAGCAGCGCCGGGCGCCGTACCGTTGGCCACGGCCGCGGAGGCGGCGATCGCTGCTGCGGCGATCGCGAGCGGCGCTGCCGCCTTGTCGGTCGAAGGCGTTGCGGGTAATGCGCCCGCGGGTGCTGCGGGCGCTACGGGTGCGGCAATGGTGACGGCAATGGCGTCCGCGGTCACCGCGGCCGTTGCATCCAGCTTCGCCTGATCGGTGGCTGAGGCGTCACCACTGGCGGATTTCGCCGAAGCATCCTTGGCGTCATCGGACTTGGTGTCGGTGGACTTCGACGCGTCGGATTTCGATTTGGCGCGGGGCGCATCGGTCTTGGCGCTCGCATCGGCATCGTCGCGGGCGTTGACCGCGGTATCGCGGTCATCAGAGTCGTTGCGCGGCGTATTGTCCGACGTGGCGGCGGTGTCGCGCGAGCGGCTGTCGGATGGTCCTTGCGAATCGTCGGCGCGCCGGGGGGCGGGCGCCTGTGACGCTGCCTGGGAATTGTCCTGAGAACTCGGCTGTGAATTCGCTTGCGCGCGGTTGTCGATATGGCCCGCATTGCTGTCGATCAGCGCCGCGAAACTGTCGTTTCCGGCCGGCGGGCTGGGATCCGGCCGGGCGGATCTCGCCGACGCGCCCTGCAGAGACGCGTTTGCCAACACTTCTGACGTGACACTGACCACCGACGAACCCTCGCGCTGAAACCTGGCTACTAGTCAGCAAGGACCGGGCCACCGGCGTCTGAGAAAAATATACCAATAATTTCAATTGCTTAAGCTATGACCCGGCGGGCTGCCGTGGGGTTGCCATGGCCCCCTTTTCTGCCCGGCGGCAAGATTTGCCGTCTGGAGCTGCTCCAAATGCGGGTTCGGCTGATTGCCTCGCGGGAATACGGCCTATATTAAAGAGCGGCGTCCGATCTGGGCTGCGGTGGCCGAAAAATGCCCTAAGGCCTTATATATAAAAGGTTTCTAACTCCCGGCCGTGCGCGCCACGCTAATCCTCGCGATTGAAGTCGATGACCTCTGCCATGCCAAACAGTCTGGATATCGAAGGCCGCCCCCAGGACACACGGATCGTGGTCGCCATGTCGGGTGGCGTCGACTCCTCGGTGACGGCCGCCTTGCTGAAGTCCGAAGGCTATGACGTGGTCGGGATCACGCTGCAGCTCTACGACCACGGTGCGGCGACCCATCGCAAGGGCGCCTGCTGCGCCGGCCGCGACATCCACGATGCCCGCAACGTCGCCGAGCGCATCGGCATCCCGCATTACGTGCTCGACTACGAAAGCCGCTTCCGCGAATCCGTGATCGACAATTTTGCCGACAGCTACGCGCTCGGCGAAACGCCGGTACCGTGCATCGAGTGCAACCGCTCGATCAAGTTTCGCGACCTGTTGTCGACCGCGCGCGAACTCGGCGCCCACGCGCTGGCGACCGGGCACTATGTCGCGTCGCGCCGGCTTGCCGACGGATCGCGGGCGATGGTTTGCGCCGCGGACAGCGATCGCGACCAGAGCTATTTCCTGTTCGCCACCACGCGCGAGCAGCTCGATTATCTGCGCTTTCCGCTCGGCGACATGAGCAAGCCCGAGGTGCGCGAACTGGCGCGGCGCTTCGAACTTGAAATCGCCGACAAGCAGGACAGCCAGGACATCTGCTTCGTGCCGACCGGACGCTACACCGACATCATCGGCCGATTGAAGCCCGGCGCGATCGAGCCCGGCGATATCGTCGATCTCGGCGGAAACGTCATTGGCCGGCATCAGGGCATCGTTCATTTCACCGTCGGCCAGCGCAAGGGACTGGGCATCGCATCCGGTGCGCCGCTCTACGTCATCAAGCTCGATGCCTTGAGCCGCCGCGTCGTGGTCGGACCGCGCGAGGCGCTGCGGATGGATCGTATCCGGCTGCGCGACGTCAACTGGATCGGCGACGGGCCTCTGGACCGCGTCATCGGCGACGGCATCGAGATGTTCGTGCGCGTGCGCTCGACGCGCGCGCCGCAACCGGCGTGGCTGCGCGCGGTCGACGGCGGCTATGAAGTCGAATTGGTAGCCGGCGAAGAAGGCGTGTCGCCGGGCCAGGCCTGCGTATTCTACGACGCAGCCGGCGGACAGGCGCGCGTGCTCGGCGGCGGATTCATCAAGAGCGCGACGGCGAGGAATGCGGTGGCAAGGGCAGGGGTGCGGGAAACAGCGCCGCTCGCCGAGGCGATACGCGGCTAAAAAAATCGGGGCGCTGGAAATGGCTGGGGACATCGACCGCGATGGGGTCGAAAAGGCTTATGGGCGCTGGGCGCCGGTCTACGATCTCGTCTTCGGCAAGGTGTTCGACGCCGGCCGCCAGTCGACCATCGTGGAAGCCGACAAGATCGGCGGGCGCATTCTCGACGTCGGCGTCGGCACGGGATTGTCGCTGTCGGATTATTCGCGCAGCACCAGATTATGCGGTGTCGATATTTCCGAGCCGATGCTGCGCCGGGCGCTCAAGCGCGTGCGCGCGCTCGGCCTCACCAATGTCGAAACGCTGGCGGTGATGGACGCCAAGAACCTCGCGTTCAGGGATTCGTTTTTCGACGCGGTGGTGGCGCAGTATGTCATCACCGCGGTGCCGGATCCGGAACGCACGCTGGATGATTTCATCCGGGTGCTGAAGCCCGGCGGCGAACTCATCCTGGTCAATCACATCGGCGCCGAAAGCGGCCCGCGGCGTCTGTTCGAACTGGCGTTCGCGCCACTGGCGCGGCGGCTCGGCTGGCGTCCGGAATTTCCCTGGGCCCGCCTGACCGACTGGGCCGCCAGGCACGGCGGGGTCAGCCTGACCGAGCGGCGGCCGATGCCGCCGATGGGGCATTTTTCGCTGATCCGGTTCCGCAAGGCCTGAACTGAATAGCGTTTTCGAGCGAAGCATGCCCTCGGACTTGATCCGGGGGTGGAGGCCGGTTCGCGTCAAGAAAACGCGTCAAAACAAGACCGCGATTCAGCCGGGAACATCCGCGACCATCCGCCGTTTCCCCGCATGGGAATAAAACGCGCAATCTTTCTGTCGTGTATTGTGATGGCGGCCTCCGGTGGGGCTTCCGCACAGGCCCCGCCTGGTCCGGTCACTCCCCCGGCCCAGACCGCGCCGCCATCACCACCGCCCCCCGTCAACTGCGCCCCGATGAAGCCGGCGCCGGGCTCGACGACCGTTGTGCCCGACGGAATCACCACCGGCAGAGCGCCCGAGCCGCTTGCCGACAAACTGGCCCGTTCCGATGGCGTATTGTGCCCGCCTGCGGGGATCGACCCCGAAATGCGCGCGCCGGCGCCGGATATCGGAAAAACACCTGTGATTCCACCACCCGGCAGTCCCGGCGGCGACCCCACGATCCGGCCGAAATAGCCCGGTTTGCAGACACTTGGCGGAGCAGCGGGCTTTGCTTGACAGGCCCTTGACCCACTCCTTATATGCCGCGCGTTCGCGACTGCGGTGGTGTGTGCCGTGACAGTGAACCGTGGCGAGGTAGCTCAGCTGGTTAGAGCACGGGAATCATAATCCTGGGGTCGGGGGTTCGAGTCCCTCTCTCGCTACCATCTTTCCCCACACTCCTCGAGCGTTGTGGGGGTAGGCCTGCTCCCCCAGCAGTGCGTTCAAGCGTCTGACAATCTTAACTGCGACCCCGCCTGGATGCGAGGGGTTCCGGAATACCGTTACCGTCTCGACGAGATCTCTGATTGCTTCTGCGGCCTAAGAATCCCCAGCATTCAGCCCTTCGACAAAGCGTCCTGCAGACGGGCGAGTAGTTGCTCATAGCGCGCCAGTACGGCCGGGTGGAGCGCGATAACATCGCCGACCGCAGGTTCGCCGTCCAACTCCCTCGCTACCTGCTTTCGCTCTTCGTCCAAGACACTCGAGCGAGGACCAAGCACCGCGGGGTCACCGTGTCCTTTTGCTATCGCGTCAACGAGCCGGTGTATCTCGCGACCGAGCTCGCCGAGCCGCAATTCAAGGTGAGCCCGTCTAGCGCACGCCTTGGCTAAGAGACGTTTCCGCTCATCGTGATAAGCCCGCACGTACTCAGCAATTACGCTCGGATGCCGCAGCTCGGCCTCTACGCCGGCAAGAACTGCACTTTCTACTGTCGCGAGATAGAATGTCTTTCCGTCGCGACACACGCCGCTCTCCGTGGCAGCTGAACAGCGGATGCGAATGCGTTCAGACTTATCCTTGCCATTCGTCGACATCCCTGCACCGCATGCACCGCAGCGGAGGAGGCCCGATAGCATGTGGCGCGGCCGTCGCTGTTGGTTCGGATGAGTCTTGCCTCGTTCTTGTTTGCGACTTTGTGCGGCGTCAAATAGCTTTTGCGAGACAATGCGCAGATCTGGCACATCCGTGGTCTGCCAGTCGTTCTTGGCGTTTGGACGCGACAGTCGCTTGCCCGTGTCAGGATCTTTGATCATCCTCACTTTATTCCAGACAAGCCGGCCCACGTAGAGTTCGTTTTGGACTATGCCCGTGGCACGCTGCTTATTCCCATTAATTGTAGAGGCGTTCCATGAGCGCCCGCGTGGCGGTGATATGCGTTCATTGTTCAGATCGTATGCGATTTCACGAGGTGTCCTTCCAGCAACGTATTCCTCGAAAATACGTTGGACGATTTTAGCTTCAGCTTCGACAATGATCCGCTTGCCCTTTTCGCCGGCGGCAGGAGCATAGCCATAGGCCTTCCCACCTGCATTGAGGCCTTGGCCGATGCGACCAGCCAGACTTCTGCGCACCTTGTGGGCATTGTCCTCGCGAAATAGCTGACCCACCAGTCAAACAATGGAAACCGCAGCCCGAAAACAAAGTTAGAAGGGAGTGGGGATGAGAGTTGGGGGCCGGCTACATCTTGCGGGCTCATCAAACCGGACGCTGTCCCTTCAACGATCGAGCTATTTTTCTCGACTTGCCTTTCCGAACACTACTGGTGGAACGGCGCGGTTGACGACATCCCGCATGGCGAAGCTAGACTGGATACGTGCAACGCGTGGCAGGCGAGAAAGCTCGGTCCGATGGATCCGCTCGAAGTCTTGGATATCGCGGGCTAGCACGATGGCGACATAGTCGTCGCTCCCGGACATCAAGAAACACCTGACCACGGACGGGCAATTCACTACGCCGGCCTCGAACGCTTTAAGCGCCTGGTCGCTCTGACTCTCTAACGCGATCCGGACGAGCACGGTCGTGCGAAGACCGAACCGGCTCAAATCGAGGGTGGCTTGATAGCCGTGTATGAAGCCGTTTTCTTCCAGGGACCTTTGTCGCCTCGCGATTGCGGTGTTCGAGAGGCCGACACGGCTGGCCAAGTCGACCATGCTCACTCTCGCGTTCGCTGATAATTCGGCAAGGATCATGATATCGATTCTATCGATTTCCATATGTTCAATTTCCTGCGTCATTTAGCCGAATATAGTTCATTTTACTCGAAAATTGGTCAATTATTCGCCAGATTGCAGAGAATTTAACCTTATATTGCGTTATAAAACAACGTCATTCAGGAAAGGCGTTCTTCATGCGCGTCGGCGTGCCCAAGGAAATCAAAACGCACGAATATCGTGTTGGTCTCACTCCAGGCGCGGTTCGGGAATACGTAAACGCCGGCCACAGCGTTCTTGTGGAATCGAAAGCTGGCGTTGGAATCGGAGCGGGCGACGAGATCTATCGCATGGCCGGCGCCATCGTGGTTGATACGGCGGCCGAAGTGTTCGCCACCGCCGATATGATCGTCAAAGTTAAGGAGCCCCAGCCGGTCGAGTGGGTGCAGTTGAGGGAAGGTCAGATCGTCTACACGTATTTGCATTTGGCCCCTGATCCCAAACAGGCGAGAGGTCTTATGGACTCCGGCTGTACAGCGATCGCCTACGAGACAGTCACGGACAAGCGCGGTGGCCTTCCCCTTCTCGCTCCGATGAGCGAGGTTGCGGGCAGACTTTCGATCGAGGCGGCCGGGACGGCCCTCAAGCGCCACAATGGCGGTCGTGGCTTATTGATCGGAGGCGTCCCCGGGGTTCAGCCCGCGCGCGTCGTAGTGATCGGCGGCGGTGTTGTCGGGACGCATGCCGCACGCATGGCGACCGGCCTCGGAGCGGAGGTGTCTATCCTTGACCGCTCGATCCCCCGCCTGCGCGAACTGGACGAATTGTTCGAGGGGCGCGTCCGCACAAGATTTTCCACAATTGAGGCGATCGAACAGGAAGTCTTCACAGCAGATGTCGTGATCGGAGCCGTACTTGTGCCGGGTGCGAGCGCACCGAAATTGATATCACGGGAGATGTTGAAATCGATGAAGCCCGGCTCGGTAATCGTCGACGTAGCTATCGACCAGGGCGGCTGTTTTGAAACATCACGTGCGACGACCCATGCTGATCCCACCTATGAGGTCAATTGTGTCGTCCACTATTGCGTTGCGAACATGCCCGGTGCGGTACCGGTCACCTCAAGCCAGGCGTTGAACAACGCGACGCTACCTTTCGGGTTGGCGCTGGCGAACAGGGGGTTCGCTGCAATCATCGAGGATCCTCATCTGCGAGCCGGCCTCAACGTCCATCGCGGTCGCCTTACCTACAGGGCTGTGGCGGAAAGCCTCGGGCTTCAATTCTCTCCTCTCCAAGATGGAGTCGCCGCCTAGGCGTTTTCATCTGCAGCATTGAGTTTCTCCCAGACTTGAGCCGCGGTTATGCGGCTTTCTTTTTTTCACGGCAATCATGCGGAAGCAATCGAGATCACCTTAATCCGCAGATCATTGGCGAGCGATGAACAAAGGCGGATTGCGGAAGATGCAATTGCCGATGTCAATGCGCCGGGACTTTGGCCGGGCAAGGCGGTGACCGAAGTTGCGCCGGTTGGACCCTCCTGGGAGGCTGAACCTGAGCATCAGGATTATTTGGAGCGCTTCCCGGACGGATATACTTGTCATTTCATCAGACCCGACTGGAAACCGCCGCAACGATCAGACCTTCAGCGACAGGGCGCGGGCGGCGTCAATCATGGTGCTTGAGACCATGAACGAGATCCGGCTTGGTCAATTTTTGCCGCCATCTCGCTTATCCCGAGATCGCCGGCCGCCTGCTCGTTGATCCTGCACGCGACTTCCGTGCTGGCCTATTGAACCAGCTGCCGGGCATAAGCCTTGGCTCCCGCAATGAGAGCGTCGACCGCTCGTTTGGACCGGGCTTTGCCTGGTTTGGCCAGCTCCTGCAGGATCAGGCCGTCCACGCCAGACAGGATGAAGCGCGCAAGCGAGGCGCAAGCCGCGGACGAGAGTGCTTGCGATTCCCGCGTTACGTTCCTGAGATGGTCATGATACAGGCGAACGTAGGATTCATACTGGCGCTCGGCCAGCCATTGGGCGCCCTCGCGAAGAGCGTAGAGCGTCAGCTCGTACTGGACGATCTGAAGTTCTCTCGTCTGCGAGACCGAACGCCATGCGCCATGAATCAACTGTTCGATGCATTCGTCCAGGTCCGAGCCGATCGTCACACGTCGCGCGCGAAGTCTCGCCGCCATGTCTTCGATCAGCGCCTCGAGCACCGCGACCAGCAACGCGCTCTTGCTGTCGAAATGATAATGCAGCGTGGCGAGCCGCACGCCGGCCTCCGTCGCAATCTCGCGAGTCGTCGTGCCGATAACGCCCGAGCGTGACAGCGCGCGTAACGCGCCTTCGATGATCTGGGCGCGGGTTTGATCGCTCTTCGTTTTCTTCATCCCGCCTTGTTTGCTCTCCTCCATTGGTTTGTCAAATCGGCAGAGGTCGCCCCCGGCGCGAGCACGGCATCACGCACCGGCAATTTACCTGACGACCAAGCGGGCCGCGCGCGAAATATGGTCATTTGACCAAAATTGGTCGCTTGACCAAATATTGGATTTGTAGATATGCTTCGTTCGAGTGCTGCGGCGCGTAATTCGCATGCCGTCTCGGCGCTGTCGCAATGACTGTTCCTGTGCCCGGACGGTAGTAGGTACGTTGAAGCCGCAACATGAATGATCGAAGAAAACAGCACCGGCATCGGAGCGGAAGAGCCGCCCCACATGTTGCATGCCGGCGAAGGCTTCAACGCTATCAAGGCTGCCGCTGAAATGATCTGCGCGCTGATCGATGTCCGGCCTAACGATCGAGTCAACATTCCGCACAAGGATCAGGCCGGATTTCTCATTGTTCACGCCAATGGCGAGGGCCGCGACGGGATACTGGACCTTGCCGAAACGCTGTCCGTGACCGTTGGTCGGGAGCGTGGGTTGAGCGCGAGGGAGACCCGGATGAGTTGGGGCGTCAACGTGAGGAGTGCCGTCGCCGGGTGGCGAGCGAACGCTACGATATATCCAGGCCGTGGAAATTGCAGAACGGTTTCGGTGTTGCAGGCAACCGGAGGATGACATGACACGTGATGAGCGGATCTTTGCAGGTCTGACACGCCGCAATCTTCTCAAGGCCGGTGCCGCCCTGGCCGCGACACCGACGTTGATGACGCTGGATCAGGCGCGGGCTCAGGGTGTTGCCCCCAAGCGTGGCGGCATCCTCACGAGCCTTCTCACCCCGGAGCCGCCCGTCGCGATGATCGGCGTCAATGCGCAGGGGCCGACGCTGGTTGTCGCGAGCAAGATGTTTCAAGCGCTGATCACCTACACGCCTACGCTTGGCTTCAAGCCGGTGCTGGCCAAGAGCTGGGAAATATCGGACGACAAGAGGGTCTACAAATTCAATCTCCGGGAGGGTGTGAAGTTTCATGACGGCACGCCGATGACATCCGAAGACGTGGTTTTCTCGGCCATGAAGTTCATGAGGGCGCTTTCGGTGCGATCGAGGCTCGTATTCGAGCCGATCGAGAAGGCGGAAACGCCCGATGAACACACGGTGATCTTCACGCTCAAGGAGCCGCTGGCGGCGTTCATGATGGGTATCGGAGGTACCGCGCTGCCAATCGTTCCCAAGCACCTCAATGATGTCGCCGACTATCGCAACAATCCGAACAATGCCAAGCCTATCGGAACCGGGCCGTTCAAATTCGTCGAATGGCGTCGAGGCAGCTTCATTCGGCTGGCGCGACATGAGGAGTATTGGAAGCCGGGGCAACCTTATCTCGACGAGATCGTCTACCGCTTCGTTCCCGACAGCCAGAGCCGTGCGCTCGCCCTGCAGTCCGGTCAAGCCCTTCTCGCGGGCGGCACCGACATCGAGCCCTTCGATCTTCCCCGCTTCCAGCAGCAGCCGGGCATAAACGTGACGACCAAGGGCTGGGAATATTACGGGCCGATATCCTGGATCGAACTGAACAAGCGGATCAAGCCGCTCGATGATGTCAGGGTTCGGCGCGCCATGAGCATGGCGCTTGACCGGGATTTCATTGTCCAGAAGCTCTGGTTTGGCAGCGGCAAGCCGGCGACCGGGCCGTTGTGCGAAACCACACCGTTCTACGACCCAAATGTGAAGATGCCTGCCTTCGACGTCGCCGCGGCCAACAAGCTTCTCGACGACGCCGGATACAAGCCCGACTCGCGCGGCCTGCGGTTTACACTCCGGCATCTGCCGCTGCCCTATGGCGAAGTGTGGACACGGCTATCGGAGTATTTTCGAGCTTCGATGCAAAAGATCGGCATCGGTATCGTCATGGACGCGATCGATGCGGGCGGCATTGCCGCGCGATGGGCAAACTGGGATTTCGAAACCTCCGTTACCTACGTCTTCCAGCTCGGAGATGCCAGCATCGGGTTGGAGCAACACTTCACGTCCGAGAACATCAAGCATGTCGCATTCACCAACGTCGGTGGATACAAGAACGACCGGATCGACGAGATCTTCGCGAAAACGCGTACGATGACCGATCCGGTGGAGCGGCAGAAACTGCTGTCCGAGTTCCAGCGAATTGCCGTCGAGGATATGCCCTATCTCTTCCTCACGCAGATGGCATTCCCTACCTATTATTCGAGCAAGGTGAGCAATCCCGTGACCACGGCCATGGGCATCGCCGGAGACTTCGACGACGTCTTTTTCGCATGAGCGGCGGACGCAACCGGTCGCTTGGCCACGTGCTGGCTAGGCGCTTGTTCAAGATGGCGGTGATGGTTCTCGCCATCGTCGTCGTGAACTTCCTGTTGATTCACGCCGCCCCGGGAGATCCTGCAAGCGCGATGGCCGGCCAATCGGGACAGGCCGACGAGCAGTTCATGGCGCAGCTTCGGGCGCAATTCGGTCTTGATAAGCCTTTGCCCGTGCAACTCTGGATCTACGTGAAGCACGTCCTGACGTTGGATCTCGGTGTTTCGCACCGGTTGCAGCGCCCCGTGCTCGATGTGATTTTCGAGCGGCTGCCGGCAACGATCATGTTGACCGGCTCGGCCTTCGCGCTGGCGCTGCTGGGAGGAATAGCGCTCGGGGTCCGTGCCTCGCGCCGGCCGGGAGGGCTGGCCGACAATCTGATCATGACAGTATCGTTGAT
This sequence comes from Bradyrhizobium sp. KBS0727, assembly GCF_005937885.2. Lineage (NCBI taxonomy): Bacteria > Pseudomonadati > Pseudomonadota > Alphaproteobacteria > Hyphomicrobiales > Nitrobacteraceae > Bradyrhizobium > Bradyrhizobium sp. KBS0727. The sequence continues at coordinate 1,435,794 of NZ_CP042176.1, forward strand.
CTTCTATGCGACGCCGTTGTTCTGGGTCGGAATCCTTCTGGTTCTCGTGTTCGGAATGTGGCTCGACTGGCTGCCGACATTTGGCATGATGTCGGTGGACGTTGAATTGCATGGTATCGACCTGGCCATCGACATCGTTCGGCACGCTATTCTACCCGTGCTCACGCTCGCGTTGTTCTATTCGGCGGTCTACATTCGCCTGACCCGCGCCTCGATGATGGAGGTGGCCACGCAGCCGTTTGTGCGGACGGCCTTCGCCAAGGGCGCGAGCGAATCGCGCGTCACCTGGGTGCACATCCTGCGCAATGCGCTGCTCCCCGTGATAACTCTCGCCGGAATTCAGGCGGGACACCTGATCGGCGGGTCTGTGCTGGTGGAGACCGTCTTTGCCTGGCCGGGTATCGGAAGCCTGGCTTTCGAGGCGTTGCTGGCGCGGGACTACGACCTGCTGCTCGGCATTTTCCTTTGCACCTCGGTGCTGGTGCTGCTGTTCAATCTTGTGACGGATATCCTCTACCTGGCGGTCGATCCCCGCGTGCAGGCGTTGTGACAATGAGCTTTATTGTTCGCTATCCACGCCTGGTCGCCGGTCTGGTTATCATCGCTTCCATTGTGCTTTCCGCGGCCGGCGCGCCCTTTGTGTTCCCGTTCTCACCGTGGGAAATGCGGGGCGCCCCCTTCCTGCCGCCCGGCAGTCCTGACTTTCTTCTCGGTACAGATGCGTTGGGCCGCGATGTCGCCGCCGGGATCGCACATGGCGCGCTGGTGTCCTTGCTGATCGGAGGCGTTTCAACGGTGGTTGCACTCGGCATCGGCATCGGCCTCGGCGGAACGGCCGGCTACGTGGGCAATCGCATCGACGACGCCATCATGCGGTTCACGGAGTTCTTTCAGACGATTCCGAGTTTCCTGTTCGCGATTCTCCTGGTCGCGATCTTCAATCCGAGCATTCTGTCGATCATCGTCGCGATTGCCCTGGTATCGTGGCCGCCGATTGCGCGCGTGGTTCGCGCCGAGTTCATGACCCTTCGCCAGCGCGAGTTTGTCCAGGCGGCGGACGTCCTGGGTGTTTCGCATCTTCGCATCATGTTCCAGACGCTGCTTCCCAATGCCTTGCCACCGGTGATCGTGCTGGCAAGCTTGATGGTGGCGAACGCAATTCTGGCCGAGTCAGCGCTCTCGTTTCTCGGCCTCGGGGATGCCAACTGGATGTCTTGGGGGTTCATGGTCGGGGCCGGCCGCAGCGTCATCCGGATCGGATGGTGGGTCAGCGTGCTTCCCGGACTTGCGATCTTCGTTACCGTGCTTGGATTGAACCTTGTGGGAGAGGGTCTTCAGATCTTGCTCAATCCTCGTCTTGCGGGAAGTGACCGGCCATGACGGCGCCGCTGCTCAGCATCAAAAACCTCACGGTCGGCTTGCCGCCGCGTGCCGACCGGCCGCATGCCGTGTCCGACGTGACCTTGACCGTTGGCGCTGGAGAAATTGTTTGCGTCGTCGGCGAGTCCGGATCGGGCAAGTCCATGATCGCGAATTCGGTGATGGGGCTCTTGCCGAGGGTCCTTCCCGTGCTCGACGGCGAGATCCAGCTTGATGGGGTGAGCTTGCGCGCTCTCTCGCCGGAGCAGATGCGTACGGTTCGCGGCGCGCGGGTCGGCATGGTGTTCCAGGAGCCGATGGCTGCCCTGAACCCGCTGATGCGAATTGGTGACCAGATTGCGGAAGTGTTCACCGTGCACAGGCAGCCATGCACGCCGGAACGCGTCGAGGAGTTATTGCGCTCCGTCAACTTGCCCGATCCGGCTTCGTTGGCGCGGGTCTATCCGCATATGTTGTCGGGCGGCCAACGGCAGCGCGTGGTGATCGCGATGGCGATCGCGCTGGAGCCGTCGCTGCTGGTAGCCGATGAACCGACCACTGCGCTTGATGTCACGACGCAAGCGCAGATCCTCAAACTGATTCTCGATATCCAGCAACGCCGAGGTACCGGCGTACTGTTCATCACACATGATTTCGGTGTTGTCGGGGAGATCGCCGACCGTGTCGTCGTCATGCAGAACGGCAGGGTCGTCGAGCAAGGAGCTGCTCATGACGTCCTGAATCGTCCGTCTCACGAGTATACGAAAAAGCTGTTGGCGGCGGTACCGAAGCCGCGCACGGACCGTGTGGCGGCCCGGCCCGAGCAGACCATGCTTGAGATCGCAGGGCTGCGTAAAACGTTCTGGCGCGACCGGGTCGAGGTCGCTGCGCTCAACGATGTGAGTCTCGTGGTGCGGCGCGGCGAGACCATGGGGCTCGTCGGCGAGAGCGGTTCGGGCAAATCGACGCTTGCGCGCGCGATTGTGAACCTGGTCACGCCGAGCGACGGCGATGTCAGCTTCGAGGGGGCCAGTCTGCGCGGCCTGTCGGGACGCGACTGGAAGCAGCTGCGGAAACGTATCCAGTTCCTGTTCCAGGACCCGTTCGCGTCGCTAGATCCGCGTCGGCGGGTCGGGGATATCATCTCGGACGGCCCGCGGGCGCACGGAGCCAGCCGTACGAAGGCTATGTCGATCGCGCGCGAAAAGCTCGAACTGGTCAGTCTGGATCCGTCCGCGATCGACAGGTGGCCGCACGAATTCAGCGGGGGGCAGCGCCAGAGGATAGGCATCGCCCGGGCGCTTGCGATGGATGCACAACTTCTGATCGCGGATGAGCCGGTATCGGCACTCGACGTTTCCGTGCAGGCGCAAATCCTGTCGCTTCTCGAGCGCCTTCGCGATCAGCTCGGGCTGACCATGCTGTTCATTACCCACGACATGCGCGTCGCGGCGCGGATATGCGATCGCATCGCGGTCATGAAACATGGGGCGATCGTCGAGGAGGCTGCGGCGCAGGATCTCCTGGGCAATCCGCAACATCCCTACACCAAGGCGCTTCTAGCGTCGGTTCCAGGACTGCTGGACGATGCGCGAGGAGCAAAGATGTCAGAAAGGAATCTGCCGTGAAGATCGTTTCGTCGCCGGATCAGCTTGAACATCGGCCTCTCAAGATGATGATTCGAGGTCAACTCGTTACGCCCGTCGAACAATCCGAACGGCTGAACGTGCTGACCTCAAGCCTTGCGCAGGACGGGCATCAAGCGGAAAGACCAGGCGATCATGCGCTGGATCCCGTTTTGCAGGTGCATGATCCGGCCTATGTCGATTTTCTGAAACAGGCCTTCGCGGAATGGCGAAGGATGCCGAATGCCGGTCCCGAAGTGCTCCCCAACACGCATCAGTATCGCGGCGCTTGCCAGGCCGGTCAGCCGCCCGGAAGGCCGCCGGCCCAAAGTATCGCCGGACAGGCCGGCTGGTTCGTCAGTGACCTGACCAGCGCCATCGGTGAAGGGACCTGGACCGCCGTCGCCGCGTCGGTGCGCTCTGCCATGCATGGCGCGAAATATGTCGCCGCGGGCGAAGCAAGCGTCTATGCGGCCTGTCGTCCGCCCGGGCATCACGCCTATGTCGATCAGGCCGGCGGATTTTGCTTCCTCAACAACGCGGCTGTCGCTGCGAATATGCTCGTCTCGACATTCGGACGCGTGGCCATCATCGATTTCGATACCCATCACGGCGATGGCACGCAATCGATCTTCTATGGACGAAACGACGTGTTCGTCGGGTCGGTCCACACTGACCCGTCGTCCTATTACCCCTTCTATGTCGGATATGCCGATGAACGGGGGGCAGGGGAGGGCCACGGCTTCAACATGAATATCCCGTTGGCGCCCGGCGTCGGCGATCATGAGTTCGTGGAGGCGTGCGATGCCTTGGCGAAGGCGGCTGCCGCGAAGGGATGCAGGGCGCTGGTTTTGAGCGCCGGATGGGACGCTCACGGCAACGACCCGCTGTCCTTGTTGAAAGTTACGGACGACGGCTATGCCCGCGTTGCCGAACGTCTGGCCAAATTGGCATTGCCAACCCTGATCGTTCAAGAGGGAGGCTATTCGTTGGACGTCATCGCAAGCGCGCCACGGCGCTTCCTCTCTGCATTCTGTTCCAGTCACAAGCTTTGACACCTGCAATCGTGGCGGGACAGCGCCAGAAAAAGTCGCATGCAATATCGCATGCGGTCGTAGTTCAGTTAACTGGAGAATAGACCATGGGTATTCGGCCAAATTCGATGGAAGCTCGTGACGTCGCTCACGTGCTTCATCCCTATACGAACGCGGTGGCCCACGAGAAGGATGGCCCGCTGATGATCGCGGGCGGGGACGGCATTCATGTAATCGATAGCGATGGAAAGAAATACATCGAAGGACTTGGCGGGCTCTTCTGTGCGTCGCTCGGCTTCAGCGAGCGCCGCCTGGTCGATGCCGCGATACGTCAGATGAACGTGCTGCCGTTCTATCATTGCTTTGGCGGCAAATCGCATGAAACCGTGATCGAGCTTGCCGAGCGGTTGATCGAGCTTGCGCCGGTGCCGATGAGCAAGGTGTTCTTTGTCAATTCCGGATCGGAAGCAAACGATACGGCGGTGAAACTGGTCTGGTACTACCACAACGCCATAGGCAAGCCCGAAAAGAAGAAGATCATCTCGCGATTGAGAGGCTATCACGGCGTGACGGTTGCATCGGCAAGCCTTACCGGCCTGCCCAACAATCATCGCGATTTCGATCTTCCGCTCGAGCGCATGCTCCACACTGATTGTCCGTTGCATTATCGCTATGCGCTGGAGGGTGAGAGCGAAGAGGCGTTCGCGACACGATGCGCAGCCTCGCTGGAGCAATTGATCCAGAAGGAAGGGCCCGAGACCATCGCGGCATTTTTCGCTGAACCGCTGATGGCGTCCGGCGGATGTATCGTCCCGTCGCCGGCCTATTATGAGAAGATCCAGGCCATCCTTAGGAAGTACGACATCCTCCTGATCGCAGACGAGGTGATCTGCGGCTTTGGTCGTACCGGCAACATGTTCGGGTGCGAAAGCTTCGGAATCGAACCCGATATGATCTCGATGGCGAAGCAGCTTTCGGCCGCGTATCAGCCGATCGCCGCCTTGATGATAAATGAAAAGATCTACCGCGCTATTCGTGTCGAAAGCGAAAAGATCGGAGTCTTCGGGCATGGAATCACCTACGGCGGTCATCCGGTTGCCACCGCCGTCGCGCTGGAAACGCTGAAGATCTACAAGGAGCGCGATATTCTGGGCCACGTGCGATCCGTGATGGGTGCCTTCCAGGAAGGGCTTCACGCATTCGCGGATCACCCGCTCGTTGGAGATGTCCGTGGAATGGGCCTGATCGGGACTCTCGAGTTGGTCAAGGACAAGGTCACGAAGGAGCCCTACGATCCCGCCTGGGGTGTTGCCACGCATGTGGGCAAGCGCGCACAGGAGCATGGTCTGATCACCCGGGCGCTTGGCGATACCGTGAATTTCTGCCCGCCGCTTATTATCAACAAGACTGAAATCGCCGAGATGTTCGCGCGGACCAGGCGGGCGCTGGACGAGACCCATGCGTGGGTCCAGGCGGGCCGGCCGGCGCATTGACGCCTCCGGCGGCCGGGGTCGAACGAAAGTGGCAGATGCGCGGTCATTCGCGCATCGCCCGGGAGCGGTGCGCGAGCCGCACGTCGCCGACACTTTCCGGTGTCATCTTATCGGGGGAACACACTATGCGCCTGACGCAGCTGAGGGCCCTTGCATGATGTTCCCAACCTTGCAAAGTGCCGTCGCATCGGGTGATTGAGCTGCAATAGCCGTGCGGCAGCATCGTTGCGAACGGTAAGGAAAGACCGCCGAGGAGATCCTCGGTGAAAACCAAGTAAATGGGACAGGCATGAGCAGCGTCAATCACGATCCATTCACCACCCGGCCGGAGATCGAGGGTACATTCGGAGTCGTCACATCGACGCACTGGATCGCGACTGCCGTAGGGATGGCGACGCTGGAAAGAGGGGGCAACGCATTTGATGCCGGTGTTGCCACCGCATTCACGCTGCAGGTTGTCGAACCGCACCTGAACGGTCCGGGCGGCGACGTGCCGATCATCGTGCACGATGTGAAGCGTGGACGCACCGAGGTGATCTGCGGCCAGGGCACGGCGCCCGCCGGCGCCACCATCGCGCATTATCGCAGCGAAGGCCTCGACATGGTGCCCGGCACCGGATTGCTGGCGGCTTGCGTGCCCGGCACCTTCGAATCCTGGATGTTGCTGCTGCGCGACTATGGCACGCTGCGGCTGCGGGACGTGCTCGAGCCGGCCATCATCTATGCCCGCGACGGCTATCCGCTGGTGGAGCGCATATCGGCAACCATTGCCACGGTCGAACAGCTGTTCCGCAAGCACTGGACCAGTTCGGCGGCGGTCTATCTGCCTGATGACAAGGTGCCGGTGCCCGGCACCCTGTTCACCAACCGGAAGCTGGCCGAGACCTACACGCGGATCCTGCAGGAAGCCGAAAGCGCGGGCCCTGACCGCGTCGCGCAGATCGAGTGCGCGCGCAAGGCGTGGTCGCACGGTTTCGTCGCCGAGGCGATCGACCGCTTCTGCCGGACGCAGGATGTCATGGACGTCAGCGGAGCGCCGCATCGCGGCGTGCTGACGGCCGACGACATAGCGCGCTGGCAGCCGACCATCGAGGCCCCGTTGACCTATGACTACAAGAACTACACCGTCTGCAAGGCCGGCGTATGGAGCCAGGGTCCGGTGATGCTGCAACAGCTCGCCTTGCTGAAGGGATTCGATCTCGACGGTCTCGACCCGACCGGCCCCGAGTTCATCCATCTGCAGATCGAGTGCGCCAAGCTCGCTTTTGCCGACCGCGAGAAGTTCTACGGCGACCCCAAATTCACCGATGTCCCGATCGCGACCCTGCTGTCGGACGAATACAACGATGCGCGCCGGGTGCTGATCACGGACAAGGCGTCGCTCGATTTTATTCCGGGCTCGGTGGAAGGCTTTGGTTCAGTTGTGAAAATGCGCCGGCAGGAAGGCCAGCGCGAGGCGGTCGGCGCGATGGGGGCGGGAGAGCCCACCGTCGGCCGGTTTGGCGAAGTCCGTGGCGACACCGTGCATTTCGACATTGTCGACCAGGCCGGCAACATGATCTCGGCGACCCCGTCGGGCGGTTGGCTGCAGTCTTCGCCGGTAATTCCCGACCTCGGCTTTTGCCTCGGCACCCGTGCGCAGATGTTCTGGCTCGAAGAGAACCATCCGGCGGCGCTGGCGCCGGGCAAGCGCCCGCGCACGACGCTCAGCCCCACCATGGCGCTGCGGGACGGCGAGCCGTACATCGCGTGGGGCTCGCCCGGCGGCGACCAGCAGGACCAATGGACAACGCAATTCTTCCTGCGCCATGTTCACGCCGGCATGAACATGCAGGAAGCGATCGACGCGCCCGCCTGGCATTCCGAGCATTTTCCGATCTCGTTCTGGCCGCGCACCGCGCGTCCCGGCGTGCTGGTGGTGGAGAGCCGCTTGCCGGCGGCGACCATCGCGGCTCTGAAGGAGCGGGGCCATGTGGTCGAGACCGGGCCGGCCTGGTCGGAAGGACGGCTGACCGCCGCCTCGAAGATCGGCCGCCGCCGCCGCGCTGCCGCCAATCCGCGCGGCATGCAGGGCTACGCGGCCGGACGCTGATTTCACGCCCGCGGGGCTGCGCCAGCGCAGCTCCGCGACAACAGCTTCATCCGATCACGCCAGCCGGGTTCAATTTGCAATGGCCTTCTCTCTCGATCACGTGGTGATCAATACGCTGTTCGACATGGACGTCGCCGAGACGCTGATGGCCCGGCTCGGTTTCACGCTGACGCCGCGCGGCTATCATTCGTTAGGCTCGATCAATCACCTCATCATGTTCGAGGGCCATTACCTGGAGCTGGTTGGCCTTCCCTCCGGCACCGACGTGCTGCGTCAGGAGGTGCTGGAGAGCCCGCGCGGCCTGAACGGGCTGGTCTTCCAGGCCAGCGACATCGACGCCACCGTCGCGCAGCTACAGGGCAGCAAGCTCGCAATTCTCGCGCCGCAAAGCTTCTCGCGCCCGGTGACGCTCGACGGAATCGAGCAACTGGCCCGATTCCGCACGGTACGGACGGCATCGGAACTGTTCGAAGCAGGGCGCGTCTATTATTGCCAGCATTATACCCCCGAGCTGGTCTGGCGCCGCGAATGGATGTCGCATGCCAACGGCAGCACCGGCCTCAGCGAACTGGTGGTCGTGACCGAGACGGCAGACGCGGATCTCTTGCATTATTCCAAGGCGGCCCAGGCGGCGATGAGTAGCCCTGCCGAGGGCGTCTGGACCGTCGATCTTCCCGATTCCTTTCGGATCACGCTGCTGTCTCTGGCGCGTTATCGCGAACGTTACGGTCAACTCTGTGTCGATGCCGGGGGCCGGCGCAGCTTCTTCGGCGCCATCGTCCTGAAGGCGCCCGACCTCGGGCGGATTCCGCGCGATCCGGCCGTGCTTGCCGGGCTTCGGGCGAGCGAGGCGGTGCATTCCCTGGCGCTGTCGGTGCCTTGCCTGAATACACTGCTGGAATTTCGCAACGACCGCTGACCGTCCCGAGGTCTATTCGGCGTCTCCGAGCGCTTGCCAAATTGCACGGGTATAGCCGGTGAATTCAGGGTTCGCGCGCAACGCGCGGAGGTCGCGCGGCCGCGGCAGGGCGATTCGATGCTCCGCGACAATGCGGGCCGGCCTCGGCGAAAACACCAGCACGCGATCCGCTAACGCCACGGCTTCCTCGATGTCATGGGTCACGAACAGGATGCTGCGCCGTTCCGCTTCCCAGATCCGCAACAGCTCCCGTCCCATGACGACCTTGGTCTGGAAATCAAGCGCGCCGAACGGCTCATCCATCAACATGACCGCCGGTTCATAGGCCAGCATGCGGCCGAGTGACACGCGGTGGCGCATGCCGCCGGACAATTGCGCCGGATAGGCATCGCGAAAGTCTGACAGTCGCAGCAGCGCCAACAGCTCGGCCATTCGCGGCGCTCTTCGGGCTTGCGATACGCCAGCCAGGTCAAGGCCCACCTCGATATTCCCGCGTACCGTCTGCCACGGCAGCAGCGTGTCCTTTTGAAACATGAACCCGATGTGTTCCGGCGGGCCGTCGACATTCTTGTCGTCGACGCTGACGGTCCCGCTCTCGGCTCGGGTCAGGCCGGCGATGGCGCGCAGGATCGTCGACTTGCCGCAGCCGCTCGGTCCGACCAGCACCACGAACTCGGCCTTGCCCACCGCCAGGCTGACGCGGTCCACCACGTGCAGGCGGCCGCGATCGGTCTCGAACGAGATCGAGACATCGTCGAGCAGGATGCGCGGCGCCTCGGTCGCGGTCGCTACTGGGTCGAGCGGCGCCAATGAAGCACCTTTCGTTCAATCATGAAGATGATCTGGTTGGCGATCATGGCGATCAGCATGAGCAGGAACAGGCCGGTGAACACGCCGGCGGTGTCGAGCTGACCGCCGGCCCGCACGACGTACCAGCCCAGCCCGCGATTGGCGCCGATCAGCTCGCTGACCACCGCCCCCACCAGTGATAGCCCGATCCCGATCCGGAACGAGGCGATCAGCCACGGCACGATGGAGGGGATCATGACCTTGCGCATGATGTAGGCGCGGGGCGCCCGCATTGTTCGCATCAGATCGACCATGTCGGGATCGACCGTGCGGATACCCTCGGTGACATTGAGGATGAAAACGAACAGCACCATGGAAAAGGACATCATGACCTTCGAGAACAGGCCGATGCCGAACCAAAGGATGAACATCGGGGCGAGCGCCACGCGCGGCAGGCCGTAAAGCCCCATGATGAAGGGATCGACGATTTTCGCCGCACGTCGATAGTGCGCCAGGGCAATTCCGATGGGCGTTCCAACCACCGCTCCAAGCAGCAGGCCGAGTAGCGCCTCCGACACCGTGGCGTAGACGTGCCGCCAGATTTCTCCACTCCGCAGCAACATCAGCAGCCGTTCGGCAACCAGGCTTGGGCGGCTGCTCCAGAATTCATTGAACAGACGGCCGGCGGCGAATTCCCAAACCAGCAACACGCCGGCCACCAAAGCAAGCCGCCAGACCATGGCGGAAATATCCATGCGCCCGCGCACCGGCCGGCGGGCCGTCAGGAGCTCCTCGGCGGCTACGGGCTCAGTCATCAGCGCGGTCAGGGCAGATAGCGAAGGGCGACGACATCCTTGTAGGCGAGCTCCTTCACGGTGGGATCGGCAACCCGCAACATCGCGAGCGCCGTCTTGAAGCCGGCTTCTTGCGCGCGGCCGTCGTGCGACAGGCTTCGTTCGGCCGCGTCTTTGGCAACCGTGACGACGAGGTCCGGGGACAGCGTGGGAAAACGCTCGTGAACGGCCGCCTCGACGGCCTTCGGGTCGGTCTGGATGATCTGCTGCGCCTTCACGATAGCACGCGCGACGGCATGTGCGGTCGTATCATGCGTCTTGGTCCAGCTTCCGGCAGCAACGAGATCGAGGGCCATGTAGTCCAGGTCCCGGAAATCGGCCACGAACTTGTACTTGCCGGTCGCCATGTAGGTCTGCACGTCCGGCGTCGTGAACATGCCGGCGGCCACCGACCCGGTGTCGAGCGCCGCGCGCATGGAAGCGCCGGTTCCGGCCGCGATGATTTCGTAATCGCTGTCCGGATCGAGGCCGATGTTTCGGATCATGTAGCGGATCGTATTGTCGGTCAGGCTGCCCGCAGAAGTGATGCCGACCGGCTTACCGCGAAGACTTTTCAGGTCGGTGGCTGGCGAGCTGACCGGCGCGAGCAGCGAATAGGGATGCTTGTCGAGCAAGGCGACCACCACGGTGCCGCCCAGTCCGCGGCTGGCCAGCCGCAAGGCATGATCGCCGGCGCAGATGCACAGATCGACGCCGCCACCGACCAGAGCCTGCACGGCGGGGCCGCCGCCGTCGAAATCGATGATCTCCGCCGTCAGGCCCTCGGCCTCGAACAGCTTCTGCTGCTGGGCCACGACGACAGGAATCGACGCGATCGACTGCTGCGCCGAGGCAATACGGAGCGCCGTCGCCGCCGCGGCGGTATTCCCATGAAAGGAGACAGCCAGCCAGGCGCAGAGTACGAGGGAGACGGATCGGAAAGGGCTGGCGGCGGGCGCTTGCAAACGAGAAACATTCATCCAGGCAAACCCACCGTCTGAGATCAGGTCGGCAACTTAGCGGCGAAAGCAGAGTTGCGCAAACACAGCCGCCCTCTGGGATCCTGCCAGAGTTGTTCCTTTTCGTGCAGCAGGCCGATCGCGCGCGCGACCGTGTTGAACTTGAATTTGGAAAATCGTTCGGCGACATCGGTGAAATACAGCGGGGTCTTGCCGATCAGGGCGGCGATGTCGTCGGCGAGCTGTCCGATCACGGACTCCGGCGTCTCGTCGCTCTCATGGTCCGCCTTGCCGCCGAGGTAATCCTCGATCTTGGCCGTGTCGGCGTAGGCATAGGTGATGCGCTCATAGCGCTCCTTCGGAATGCCCTCCGAAATCGTCGCATCGATGCCGACCTTCGCGGTCGTCGGCACGATGCCATGGGGCGTTGGCGCCAGGCTGGGATCCAGCGGCTTGCCGCGGGCGTTGCTGATGATCATGATGTCGCGGTCGCCCTGGACGCGGGTCGCAATCGCCCATTCGACCTCGACGGGATTGAACACGTCGATGTCGTCGTCGACGACGACCACGTGTTTCAGATCCATCACGGACAGCGCGGCCAGCAGCGCGTTCTTGCCTTCGCCGGCCTGTTTCTTGATCGAGATGACCGCGTGCCAGAAGGTCACGCCGCCCATGGTCATGTTGATGTCCTTGACCGCGACACCAGCGGTGCGCAGCGCCTGCCGGATCGCGGTATAGCGCGTCGGCGCCATCAGCCAGGTGTTTTCCCAGGGCATATGCAGCGCGTAGTAGACGGCGTCGCGCCGCATCGACACCGCCTTGACCCGGACGACCGGGTTCCAGTGCAAGCCTCCCATCAGCCAGGTGAATTCACCGAAACGGCCTTCGGGCTGCGTCCATCCGACCGGCAGCACCTCCGCCTCGAGGACGATTTCGGCGTCCGCGATATAGGGAACGTCGACGGTTTCGCAGGCGGCCAGCTTGACCGCCTTGCCACGGATGCCGCCGGCGATGGCCATCTCGTCGGTGCCGAGCGGGGCGCGGAAACCGGCACCGAGCAGTTCGACCGGATGGGTACCGATGCTGATCGAGATCGGCAGCGGCCGTTTTGCCTCATACGCGCGCTGCACGAACAGTCGCATGTTGTTGGGCGTGACAATATCGATTCCGGTCAGGTTCTTCTCCTTGACCATGAACCGGTAGATGCCGGTATTCATCCCGAGTTCGGGATCGTGAGCGATCACGACGCCGGCGGTGATCATCGGGCCGCCGTCGTAGATGGACGACATCGGAATCGGCAGCTTGTAGAGATCGACGTCATCGCCCTTCATGACGATCTCGCGCGTCGGCGAGCTCGCCACGCGCTCGGGCGGAATCGGATTGGTGATGCCGTTCTTGAGCCGGTCCTCGATCTGCAGATATTCGGTGGCGCCCATGGCCATCATGGCCCGTTCGCGCGTGCGGATAATGCCTGACACGACCGGCATCTTGTAGCCGATGACATTGTGGAAGAATAACGCCTTGTCGGACTGATCGACCAGCGTCGCGATGTGACGGATGTCGATGGGTTGATTGAAGTCGACCAATTCGCCCTTTTGACGCAAGCGATCAAGAAATCCGCGGAATGTTTCGTCCATCTGATACTAGCTCCGTATGTCCCGGTGTAGCCGCCCTTGGGCGAGGAAGGTGTTGATACCGAATTCAGGGCTGCAGCTTTTCAGCCGCGAGCGTGCGCAGCGCGTTGCGATCCAGCTTATTGGTGGAGGCCAGGGGCAGGCTATCGAGAAACCAGACCGAGCGCGGATGCTGGTAGGCCGGAGCGTTCTCGAGCGCATAGGCCTTCAGGCTCTTTTCGGAGATGTCGCTGCCCTCGCGCGCTACGACGAACGCCACCGGCTTCGCGCCCTTGAGATCGTCCGGAACCGGTACGACACAGGCGTTGATCACGGCGGGATGGGTTTCCAGCATCTTCTCCACTTCGCCCGGGAAGATATTCTCGCCGCCGCTGACGAACATGTCGTCGGTTCGCCCGACAAAGAAGTGGAAGCCGTTTTCGTCACGACGGAACACGTCGCCGGTGATGTAGAAACCATCCTCGGTAATCGGGGGCTTGAGGTCCGGACGGTTGTGATAGCCGTTCATGATCGCGGGGCATTTGAGTTCGAGGACGCCGACCTCAGACGGATTGCCGCTCTCGTCGATCAACCGGACCTGCACCTTCCGATGCGGATAGCCAACCGACATCTCCGGCTGCGGCAATCCTGCCGGATGCGGGCCGAACACGACCGGGCCGCCTTCGGTCGTGCCGTAAGCGTTGGTGATCGCCGCATGCGGCATCGCCTGGTGAATCGACTCCAGCAGGCTATGGCTGACAGGCGCCGATCCCATCCGCAGGAATTCGACGCTGGACAGATCCGTCGCGGCCAGCCGGGGCTTGTCGTTCAGCATCATGGCGATCATCGGCGGCACCGCCGTCAGCCAGGTGCAGCGATAGGTCGCGATCGCGTCGAGATAGGCCTTGGTGGTAAACTGCGGCAACAGGACGATGGTGGCATAGCTGGCGCAGGCGAGCTGGCTCATCGCCAGCGCGTTCATGTGATAGAGCGGCGCGGCGACCAGGTAGCGATGACGCGACAGGTCCGGGCCGGCGGTTCGCTGTTCGACGACCCAGATATGGCTCTGGTGCGAGAGCACGACGCCCTTGGGGCGGCCGGTCGAGCCCGAGGTGTAGAGGTACATCGCCGGCTCGCGGGGCAACGCCGCGACGGCCTCGAACGGCCCCGGCTCCAGGAAATCCGGAAAGCCGATGCCGTCGCCGTCAAATCCGATGCGCGGCAGATCAGGGGGGGCGTCGCCGAAACGCGCGGTATCGCAAAACACCAGCTTGGCGCCGGAATCCCGAATGATGTAATCGATCGTCGACGCCGGAAACTTGAAGTTGACCGGGACGGCGACGAATCCGGCGCGCATCGCGCCATATACCGTGGTGAGATATTCGAAACGATTGGCCGACAACACGGCCACCCGATCGCCCCGCACCAGACCCAGCCTGGTCAAGGCGCGGGCGACCGCGTTGGCCTGTTCCTCGAAATCGCGGTAGCTGAAAGAGCGCTCGCTGCCGGTGCTCAGATCAATGACCGCGGCCTTTTCGAGATCGCGGTCGACAGGAGTAAGTGATCCGAGATTTGCGAACGCTTGCATTTCAAACTCCACAACTTTGCATCAAGCGGGCGGCGCCGTCAGATAGGTGCCCCGTCCGCTGGCCAGCAACCGATTATCCTGATCGAACACTTCGGCTTCGGCGACGGAAAATTGCCGGCCGAAATGAATGATCTTACCTTTGGCCGTGAGCAGGCCCGGCATCGCGGCACGATGATAGTCCACGCGCAGGTCGATGGTGGGGACGCCTCGTCCGGTCTTCGAGACCATAGCCCAGTCGGCGGTCAAGTCGACGAGCGTGGCAAGGATGCCGCCATGCGTATAACGTCGATCCGGATTGACGACCCATTCCTCGCGCCACGTCGCGGTCAGCTCAATGGAGCCTTCGCCGACCGCGACGATATTCAACCCCAGCCATTGGTGGAAGGGGCCGCGCGATATCAACTTTTGGACGTCTTCGACACTCGGCACTTCGCTCATCGACGTATCCTTTTCCTTTGTAGTTTAGAGATTTCCCGCGCAAATCCGGATGGCAGCACCGGGGCGGGAAGCGCGGTGCGCTTCCCGCATCATGTCGCGTCAGCAAGCCGCGAGTTACGGAACGATCACGACCTTGCCGATGACTTCGCGGTCCTTGATCAGGCGGAGGCCTTCGGCGGCCTGATCGAGCGTCAGGACCTCGTCGATCAGCGGCTTGATCTGCTTCTTGGCGATCATATCCATGAGACTGGTCAAGTTGTCCTGATAGAAGCTGTTGGAGCCGATGACCTTGAGTTCGAAGCTCCAGATGTAACGGAGATCTTCCTTCGGGTCGTATCCCGCGGTCGCGCCGCAGACCAACAGGCTTCCGCCGCGCTTCAGGCAGCGCAGCGACGGCACCCAGGTGTCTCCGCCAGTAAAGTTGATGACGACATCGACGCCGCCCTCGTTGGTGCGGCGCTGTGGCTTGCCGTATTTTTCCACAGCCCATTTCGAGAAATCGACTTCCTTATAGTTTATCGCCTCGTCTGCGCCGATCGACTTGAGCTTTTCCATCTTCTCCGCGCTGCTCGCGCAGGCGATGACCTCAGCGCCAAGCAGCTTGCACAATACAACGCAGGCAGTACCGACGCCGCCGCTCGCACCCAGGATGACAACGCGGTCGCCCTTGCGAATGGTCTTGTGCGTGATCAGCATGCGGTGGGCGGTGCCATAGGCCACCGGCAACGACGCTGCCTCTTCGAAGGTGATGCCGTCGGGCATTGCGATCAACTGATCGGCTTCAACAAGGCAATATTCCGCCATTCCGCCGTCGAGCATCTCGCCCATCAGGCCCTTTTTCTTGTTCAGGGGATTAACCAGAACGCGGGCGCCGGCCTTCCAGCCGGTGACCCCTTCGCCGACTTCAACGATCTCGCCGGCCATATCCAGACCGATGACCACGGGCAGCGGAACCTTGATGCCCGGCATGCCCTGGACGGTGAAGACGTCGTGATAGTTGAAGGACGATGCACGGACACGGATCACGACCGCCCCGGCTGTTGCTTTCGGCTTGGGGTGGTCGAGCACAACCAGGTTTTCCAACCCACCATGCTGGCGCAGGACCAGCGCCTTCATCGTTTCTGACATTCCTTGTTTTTCCTCGTTCAGGTTAACGGCCCAGCGCCATTCGCGGGGCTCCGATGCAAGCGTTTGATCGGATCCGGATATCCGCTGCACCCTTTTGTGATTTACTTCCGCAGGCAACGAGAAGCGACGCGGCAAATGCTGCCCTGACCGTAAATGCGATGGTCATGCAATTTTGCTCATTCCATTCAAAATATCAAGATACTTTCTTCCGATTGGTATTATTTGAGAAAGCACTTGCGCAACTATCGCTAATTGAGCAATACTGTACCTCTCACAGAGAGAGTAGCCATGCCCTATTTTATGCAAGTTGGCGATGTGCCGAGAAAGCGCTTTTCGCGTTTCGAAAAGACGGATGGAAGCTTCTATGCTGCCGAAGTGATGGGGGAGGATGGGTTTTCCTCCGACATGTCATTGCTTTATCACAAGGAGGCGCCGACCGGTGTTCTCTCCTATGAGAAGGCCAATTATCGGGCGCCGGAGCTGTACGACAACGATCCGCTGATTCCTCGCCTCTACCGGACCTCGGGACTGGCCGTGTCCGGCAATACGCTGACGGCCCGTACCGCGATCTGCGGAAACGAGGATGTCATGGTGTCGTTCGTGGTGGCGGACACCACGTCGCCGCTCTATCGCAATGCCATCGCCGACGAGCTGTATTTCGTGCACGAAGGCAGTGCCACGATGGAGAGCATTTTCGGCTCGCTGCCCGTCGAAAAGGGCGACTACGTGCTTATTCCCAAGGGCACGACCCATCGTTTCGTGCCCAGCAGCAACCTGCGCGCACTGGTTTTCGAGGTCGCCGGCCATGTGCGGCCGCCGGACCATTATCTGACGAAGTATGGGCAATACTCGCAGATGGCGCCGTACTCGGAAATGGACCTGAAGCGGCCCACCGGCCCGCTGCTGCTCGAAGGCGAAAACGTCGAAGTCATGGTGCGCACCCGGCAGGGAATGACGCGCTACGTCTATCAGACCCATCCGTTTGACGTGATCGGCTGGTTCGGTTGCAACTACCCCTACGTCTTCAATGTCCGGGATTTCTCGCCCATCACGGGCAGCTTTCACCGGCCGCCGCCGTCGGCGCAGGTGTTCGAGGCCACCAACCTGGTGTTCTGCAACTTTGTGCCGCGCATGCTCGACTACGATCCGCGCGCGATGCCGATTCCGTCGTTCCATTCGAATGTCGACTCCGAAGAAGTGCTGTTCTACGACGAGGGCAACTTCGCCACGCGTAAGGGCGGCGTCGAGCGCGGGGCGATCTCCCTGCATCCGTCCGGCCATACGCACGGTCCGCATCCAGCCGCCCTGAAGAATGTCGGCGCCCGGGTCGGTCAGCGTTCCGAGGAATGCGTCATCATGCTCGATACGTTCCGGCCGCTGCGGCTCGCCAAGGAATCGGCCAAGCTCGAGGTGCCGGACTACGTGATGTCCTGGACGCGGCCATAAACCACGGAGTGCAGCCCCGCTGTATATAACGGAGAAGTTCTGTGGTAGCAGACTACTTCATTCGATTTTGGATAGCGGGAATTTCGCATGGATGATGTCGACTTTGCCCTTCTGCAGATCCTGCAAGAGGACGCGACCGTAAAGGTTGCCGAAATTGCCCAGCAGGTCGGTCTTTCTCCGACCCCCTGCTGGCGGCGTATTCAGAAGCTTGACGAGGAGGGCATTATTCGCAAGCGCGTCGCCCTGCTGGATCCCAACAAGCTGAACGTTGGCGTGACCGTCTTCATCGCCATTCGCACAAACCGGCATAATGCGGCGTGGGTTAAGAAGTTTTCCGCCATCATCAACACGATTCCGGAAATCGTCGAATTCTACAGGATGAGCGGTGACGTCGATTACCTGCTGCGCGCCGTCGTTCCGGATATCGCCGGCTATGATGCGGTCTATAAAAGGCTGATTGAAAAGATCGAACTTGACGACGTAAGTTCGAGCTTTGCCATGGAGCAGATCAAGTTCACGACGGCCTTGCCGCTGCAGTTTGCCATGCGCAGCGAAGCGGCCTCACGCGGCGAGAAGGATAGCAAGTCTTGACAGAGAAGAACGAGGACGGCGCGTTGGCCGCTTTCAACGCGCGCGTCGCCGAAGATCACCTCGTAGGAAATTGGGTTGTGGAACCCTTCCTCGCGACGCTCGGTGACGGTCCGAAGCCGGCTTCCGCGCCGCATCTCTGGGACTGGCAAACGGTTCGGAATCATCTGCTCGAGACGTTCTCGGTATTGCCCGAAACCGAAGGCGCGCGGCGCGTGCTGACGTTCCTCAATCCCGCGCTGCCGCGCGGTACGACACACACCTTGTCGTCAGGTATTCAGCTGATAGGTCCTGGCGAGATTGCAACCGCGCACAGTCATTCGATGAACGCGCTGCGCTTCGTGATCGAGGGCGACTCCAAACTCGAAACCGTCGTCAACGGCATTCCGTGTCCGATGGAGAATTACGATCTGATCCTGACGCCTTCCTACAGCTTGCATGACCACTACAACGGATCGGACGGCAACGTATCCTGGCTCGACGTTCTCGATGTCACGCTGTATTCGCGGCTGAACCAGATGTTCTTCAGCCCGCACGAGGAGCCGCGCCAGGCCCATCGCAACGTGCTGCTGGGCAACGGTCCGGCATGGTTGCGTCCGCGTTGGGGCGATGCGCAGGATTGGCCGCAATATCGTTTCCCCTGGTCGGAAACCTATCCGCTGCTGAAACAGCTGGCGAGCCAGGGGCCGGGATCGCCGACCGACGGCGTCATGCTGGAATACACCAGCCCCCTGACCGGCGGATCGCTGTTCCCGACCATGAGCTGCACGTTGCAATGGCTGCATCCGAAGCAAACGACCCGCCGCTATCGTCGGACCTCCAGCAGCATCTACTTCGCCATTCAAGGCAACGGCACCCTGAGCGTCGATGGCCGGGAGCTTGCGTGGGGACCGCACGATACGTTCGCACTGCCCAATTGGGCCTGGCATCGCTTTACCAACACGTCGGCCACGGAACCTACCATCCTGTTCGGCGTCCATGACGAGCCGGCTATTCGCGCGCTCTCCATGTATCGTGACGAGGTCGCAGAGAGCTGATCGCCAGTCAGGCCGGCCGGCAAAGCGCGCAGCGGCCGATACGTTGTGCATGGCGGGTCTGGTGCGTTCCGATCGCGAACGCGACGGCACCGGGTGTTTGGTCTGACATTATCCGCAACAACAAGGTTGAGACGATGCGTATCTGCAGATTTGATGGCGACCGGATCGGCGTCGTGAAGGGCGACAAGGTCCACGACGTAACCGATTGCCTCGATCGGCTGCCGCCGTTGCGCTATCCGTACCCGCTGGAAGACCAGCTCATCGTGCACCTCGAAAAGCTGATGCCGCTTTTTGCGGCGAAGGCCGCCGTTGCCCCAGGTCTCGATCTTGCCGAGGTAAAGCTCGAGAACCCGGTTGCCAACGCAAGCAAAGTCATCGGCACGCCGTCCAACTACAAGAAGCACGTCGAAGAGGCCGGCCGCGATCCGATGATCAGCCAGGGACGACCGCGACAGACGCTCAAGGAGGCGGGGTTTTTCCTCAAGGCGAATACCTCGCTGTGCGGAGCCGGAGATTCACTCGTGGTCCACTTCCCGGATCGCCGGACCGATCACGAACTCGAGCTTGCCGCCGTGATCGGCCGCAAGGCTAAGAATATCACCGAGGCCGAAGCCCTGGATTATGTGGCCGGCTATGCGATTGGTCTCGACATGACACTGCGCGGAGGCGAGGACCGAAGCTTGCGCAAGTCGGTCGATACCTACTCGATCGTCGGTCCATGGCTTGTCACCCGCGACGAGATTGCCGACCCGGATAATCTCGACATGACGTTGTGGGTGAACGGCGAGACACGGCAATCCTCGAACACCAGGCACATGATCTATAATGTGGCACAGCAGGTCGCGATCGCCTCGACATTCTATACTTTGCTGCCAGGCGACATTATCATGACCGGCACTCCGGAAGGTGTCGGACCGGTCAAGGCCGGCGAACGCATGCGCGCCAGCATCGAGACGATCGGCTCCATGGAAATTCTGGCGCGCGACTAGTCGAAAGGCGGCGACATGGCTTCCATCGCTAAAGAGGCAAAGCGTCCGCCGCGGCGGGCAACGGCATCGGAATGGCGCGGCATCGTCGTCGTGGTCGCGCTCCTCGTCGTCTGGGAATTGACAGCGCAGTGGATGCAGTCGCTGTTCGTTCCGACCCTGGCGCAGATCGGCCGCGCGGCGGTTCAGCTCTCCGCCAGCGGCGATCTGGCACTGCATGTCGAAGCAACCCTCGGACGCGTCCTCGTCGGATTTATGTTCGGCACCGCGGCGGGGCTGATTGTCGGGCTGCTGCTGGGCGTATCGGTCTGGGTGAAGCGCCTGACCGACTCAGGATTGACGCTGCTGCGCCACATCCCGATCTTCGGCCTCATCCCGTTGGTTACCCTCTGGTTCGGTACCCAGGATCTGGCGAAGATCGTGCTGATCGCCACCGCAGCCTTCTTTCCGACCATGCTGCAGACACAAGAGGGCATCCGCACCGTGCCGGCGAAATACCTGGAATTGGCGGCCGCGCTGACCTTCAGCCGCTGGCAGACCTTCCTGCGCGTTCTGTTGCCGGCGGCATTGCCGTTCATCCTGACAGGCGTGCGGCACGCGATTGCCTTCGCGTGGATATCGGGTGTCGGCGGAGAATTGTTCATGAACACCGGCGCCGGACTGGGCAGTCTCCTCACTGCAGCGCGGATCGAGACCCGGATGGACTATATTCTGCTCGGCATCATGATCGTCGCCGTCATCGGCTATGCGATGACCCGGGGGGCCGTTGCCGTGGAGAACCGCATCATGACCTGGCCCGCGCCGCGCTGAACCGGCGGGGCAGGGCGCGCCGGGTTCGGCGTTACGCCGGGATCATAGGTGCGCTAACGGACGTCAGGCCGCGACAGCGGGCCATGATCGTCTCGGCGTCGGTTACGGCATTGCCGCGCCACGCGATGTGGCCATCCGGCCTGACCAGCACCAGCGCCGCGCCATACAGGCTTGCGATATTCTCATCCGCAATGGCGACGGCGGTCAGCGGCACGCCGTCTCGCTTGGCCACCCGGACCAGGGCTTCGCCGTCCTGGTCCGGGTCGAAGCAGAGCAGCGTGAAGCCGGTGCCGAACAGATCGAGCGTCGAGCGCCCGTCGGCAAGCCACGCATGTGGCGCCCGCATGCCGGGCAGCGCACGGCCCGGGGCCGCCACCGCGTCGTCCGGCTGCACGATCGGCGAATCCGGATAGCCATAGGCCATTTTCTCTTCTTCGCTGATCGAGAAAACGCCGAGGTTGCCGAGCCACCCCTTGGCCGCCGTTGCCGAATTGGCGTCCTGACCGGGAATGTTGCGTAACTGACCGTAAATACGCGTGGCAGTCGCCACGTTGCGCAGCGCGATCGGCCTGCGCTCTGCAGCGTAGGACTCGACGAGATGGGGGCCGCCCCAGCCTTCGATCATGGCGGCAAGCTTCCAGCCGAGGTTGACGGCCTCCTCGATCCCGGTGTGCATTCCCAAACCGCCGGTTGGCGAACATTGATGCGCCGCATCGCCTGCGATCAGCACGCGGCCGCCGCCATATGAATCGGCGACGACATCGCGCCGCTCCCACGGCATGACCGAAAGGGTTTCGTGCGGGAACGCGGCGCCCGCCATCCGGACCAGTGCCGCCTCCGGATCGCGCGCCAGGGCCTCATCGTCGAACACCGTCAGGCGCCACAAATCGCGGCCGTTGATGGGAATCAACTCGGCCCAGCAGCCGCTGGTGTCGATGAACCGATAGAACCGCGCCCAGCCCTTGTCATGGAACGAGCCGAGGGCCTCCGATCGAAAGAAGATGTTCACGCTGTGGGCGACGATACGCAGCTCGCCCAGGTTGATGTCGAGGCGCTCGCGGATGATTCCACCGGGACCATCGCAACCGATCAGGTATCGCCCGGTGACGAACTCGGTCTTATCCGTGGCCATATCGGTCAGCGTCGTCGAGACGCCATCGGCCGTTTCCTCGAATGCATCCAGCCGCACGCCATAACGAAGCTTCACGCTGGCGTATTCGGCGGCTCGCCTGGCGAGGATGGGGTCGAAATATATCTGCGGACAGTGACAACCACCTTCCGGCGTAAAAGCGAGCTTGCGCCCGGCCGCCGTGGACGGCAGCTTGTTGCGCGCGAGTTCGCGGCCACGCAGGCTGTCCAGGTAGACGAAATCCATTGCGTGGCTTTCGGGCCAGACGGCGGTGCGAACTTCTTCTGCAATGCCCCAACGGCGGCAGAATTCCATATTGCGCGAACTCACCGCGCTCATGCGCGGCAGGCTGATCGTGCCGTCGCGCTTCTCCACCAGCATGCAGTCGATGCCGCGCAGGCCGAGCTCGCAGGCAAGGGCCAGTCCGACCGGACCCGCGCCGGAAATGACGACGGAAGTTGTATGGGACATTTGTGCCATGATCGTTCTGCGATGGTTCGTGCGGCTGGAAGAGGCGCGGGTCGGTCAGGTCTCGTTCGTCGAATGACGGCGGCTGTGCCGTAACGCTGCCCAGCTTCGCCAAATCGAGACAGGGCAGCGGTCTTTGGCGGGCAGGGTCTTCGTGAGTCCGGACAATTCCATTACGGGTTTGCAGGCGTGATCGGCTTGCCTTCCTTGTCGGCGGCCGGCCAGTAATTCTCCAGGTCCTGCGATTTCAGCGCCGAGGCGACGAAGCGCGAGTCGATGAAATCATCGATCGCGAAAGGCTTGCGGATCATCTTCTGCTCATGCAGGAAGGTCACGACCTCCGTGTAGTGCGCCCGCGTGAAGGCGTCCACCAGCGGCACCATCTGCTCCCGTAACGGCTCGTTCTCGAATTCCTTGACGAGCATGTCATAGCTGGCACCGGCCGTGACGGACGAGCGCAGGATTTCCTCCCGATTCTCCGGCAACGATGCGTATTTCGCGGCCTTCACGAAGCTGTTGACGAGCTTCTGCGTCGATTCCGGATATTGCTGGGAGAACTTATCCGTCACGAACAGATCGAGCGTGAATTTCCAGCCTAGCGGGAGATTGCGGGTCGACCAGATGACGCGCGCCTGCTTTCTCTCTTCCATGACCGTGGCAAACGGCTCCGGCTGATAGAGGGCGTCGACATTGCCGGTGAGCAGCGCGGCTGCACCGTCGCCCGGGCTCAGATTGAAGATCTGGAAATCGCTCTCCTTCAAATCGTTCGTGGCGAGCAGCCGCGAGAAGGCGAAGTTCCACGGCCGCCCCTTGTTGACGGCGAGGCGCTTGCCCTTCAGATCCTTGATCGAGTTCGCCGTCGAGCCGGCGGGCACCAGCAGATAGGAGTTCATGCCGCGCTTGCCGCCGAGAATGAGCTTGGTCGTCAGATTTCCGGCGCGGCCGATCACCGCGGGGAAATCACCATAATAGGCGAAATCGATCTGCCCGCCCGCAAGGGCTTCGTTGACGCCGGGACCGGCACTTGGCACCGGCACCCAGACGATCTTGGTGGGGCTGCCGGCAAAATCCTTCGCCACGACGCGATCGATATAGGCTGTCGCGGTGCCGAGTTCCGGCTTTCCGGAAGAGCCGACTTGCGATGGCAGGCCAATGCGCAATTCGGCCGGCGGCGTTTCAGCCCGCCCGCTCGACATCACGGAGAGGACTGCCAAAAACGAGAAGCCGAACGTCAATATTCTCATACTTCAAATTCCTCCAGAATTTCGTGGCGCAGCGCTATAAAGTCCGGGCTTTCGCGATTCCGCGGACGGGGAAGATCGATATCGACGATACGTTCGATGCGACCGGGATTTGGCTTCAGAACGACGATGCGGTCGCTCATGAACAGGGCTTCGTCGATGTCATGCGTGATGAAGATCATCGTCACATTCTTGGTCATCCAGATCGTTTGCAACTCGCGCTGCAGGCGCATCCTGGTAAAGTAGTCGAGCGCGCCGAGCGGCTCGTCCAGCAGGACCATCCTGGGGTGATTGACCAGGGCCCGCGCGATCGCCGCCCGCTGTGCCATGCCTCCCGACAGCTGATGCGGAAACGCCTTCTCGAAGCCGCGCAGGCCAACGAGTTCAATATGTTCTTCGATCAGTGCCCGCTGCTTTGCGGCGGGGATCGGCCGGGCTTCAAAAGCCATGGCGATGTTGTCAAAGACATTGAGCCACGGAAACAACCGATGGTCCTGGAAAACGATTCCCCGGTCGAGACTGGGCCCGAGCACCGGCTGGCCATCGATGGAAATCGCTCCTTCGAAGTCGAGATCGAGGCCCGCAATGAGGCGCAGCAGCGTCGACTTGCCGCATCCGCTGGCACCGACGATTGATACGAACTCGCCTTCGCCGACGAAGAAATCGATGTTGTCGAGCACCGGCAGCGCCGCGCCGTTCACTTCATACGTCTTGCCGACGTGACTCACCTGCACGCCGCCACCGTGGCTCCGGGGCGATGGGTCCTGCAACATGGGTCTGTTCATGCGGTCCTCTGCGAATTCCAGCGGGAAAGGCGCCGTTCGATCCGTCGAAGCGAGATATCGAGCACCAGCCCGATCAGGCCGGCCAGTAATACGCCCACCATGACGATGTCGAGCTGAAAAAGCTGACGCCCCCAGTCGATGAGATAGCCGATGCCTTCGCTGGACGCGAAAAGCTCGGCTGCGACCAGGATCAGCCAAGCACGCGACAATGAGACGCGGAGGCCGGTGACGATCGCCGGAAGCGCGGCGGGGAGAATGACGCGGCGGATCAGCATCCACCAGCGCAAGCACAGGGCGGAGGCAACCTCCAGATAGGCTGCCGGTACGTTGCGGGTGCCGTCCAGTGTATTCAATGCCACAGGGAAGAAGGTGGCGACCGCGATCATGACGACCTTGAACGTCTCCTGAATGCCGAAAATCAGCATCAGCAACGGCGCCAGCGCGATGACCGGTATCTGACGCAGCATGTTGAAGATCATGCCGAGATACTGGTTGGCCTTCGGTACCAGACCAAGAAGCAGACCAAAAGCGATGCCGGTAACGGCCCCGCTGATATAGCCCAACGCCAGACGCCTGAGGCTTGCGATCAGATTGGTTGTGATGTCGCCGCTCTGGCAGAGTTCAATGAATGTGAGCACCACCGTCCATGGTGGAACGAGGATCGACGGAGGGAACAGTCCGCTACGGGATGTGAGCTCCCAGGCCACCAGCAGAACCACAAGCGATATGAGCCAATCGAAGCGCGATTTCCGCGCCGGTCGCGTGCGGGCCTTGGTCTGCTGCGGTCGTGCTATCACGAGGCGGGTTGCCTCGGCGGGATAGGATGGAGAGGCTTTCATCGGGCGGGCGCTGTGACGTTCGGCTCGGCGGCTTCGTTGATGAATGCCGTAAGCTGGTCTCGTACCCCGATATGGTTCATCATCAGCAGAACGAGGCGCGACAACACCGCCGGGTAATCATCGCCGGCTGCGGTCAGCTTGTCGGCAAGCAGGGAATAGACATCCTCAAGGTCCTGTCCACTCATTCGATCTGTCATCACACCAACCTCGGAATGGATCAAGCGACCAGGCGGTCTCTCCGCGATGGCCCGAATCCGGGCCATCAGTCACGTTGCAGACGTCCATATCCCGGTAGTAAACATCTTCGCGCAATCAAAGGAAAGGAGAAAAATTGACCATTATGCGGTTACCAAGCGATATCTGCACCTAACTGCCGTTCAAAACGTAGTTTTTCTTTGCATGTGGTTATTTCTTGGAATAGCTTCATTCGCAACGTCGCCGCAGAAGGATTAATCGATGGCTGAACGCGAGTTATTGGCGGTACCGATGACGGCTGCTCCGGGCGGCGCGCTGGATCTCCAGTCCGGCATCGCGCGCATGGCTGGCGTGTTGTGGTGTACGCGCTGGCGGGCCACACCCGGCAAACTCTCGAAAGTCGTCCTGATTTTCGTGCATCCGTCGTCGAGTTTCATGGGGCATTACGCCCTTTCGACGATGGCCGAACTCGGGGTCGATGCCGTCGGGATGTCGACACGTTATATGAACAATGAATCGACGCTGCTTCTCGAAAATTGCGTCCTCGATATCGGCTTCGTGATCCGTCACCTCAAGTCTGAGGGATACGAGCGCGTCGTGCTGGTCGGCAATTCCGGGGGCGGGTCACTGGTGCCTCTTTACCAGAGCGAAGCGGAACATCCGTCCATCACCGCCCCGCCCGGCGGGGGCGCGCCGGATCTGACCAAGGCTAGCCTGCCAACTGCCGATGGTCTCATCCTTCTGATGGCGCACCCCGGACGCAGCATTGTTCTGACGGAAAAACTCGACCCTGCGATTCGGGATGAAGCCGATCCGTTCGATCGCGACCCCGAACTGGACATGTTCGATCCGGCCAACGGGCCGCCCTATTCGGCGGAATTTCTCACCCGCTTCCGCGCGGCGCAGATTGCCCGTAACGAGCGCATCACCGACTGGGCCATCGCCCGGCTTGAGGAGGTGATGAAGCGGACGAATGGCAAGGTGCACGATCTTCCCTTTGTTGTCCACGGCACGGTTGCGGATCCGCGCAACCTCGATCTTTCGCTCGATCCTTCCGACCGCAAGGCGACGACGCACTGGGGCGAGCCCTTTACCGCAAATTTCATCCCGGCTTCGCTGGGGCACTATACGAGTTTGCGTTCGTGGCTGTCGCAATGGAGCAATCGGTGCTCCAACGGTAATGGACCGGCATGCCTGAAGCGGGTGAGCGTGCCGATTCACGTCATCTACGGAACGGCGGACCCCGGCTGCTACCCCAGCTACGCGCAACAGTTTTTCGATGCGATCCCGCATGATCGCAAGAAGCTCACGGCAGTAAAGGGGGGCAATCACTATCTGACGGGCCAGCCGGAGCAGAAGCAGTTCGCGTGTCAGCTCATGGCGGACTGGTCTCGGGCGCTCACTTAGCAGGCTTGTCGCATGGAAACTGTTTTCTCGGAGTACTTCCCCTACACCCATCATCCGGTTCAAATGCCGCCGCTCGCAGCCGGCCGGGAGCCGGGTCGCAAGCCCGTGGTGATTGCGGGTGGCGGACCGACGGGCCTGGCGTTAGCTCTTGGCCTCGCCAGGTTCGGCGTCGCGACCATCGTTCTTGAAGCCGACGATACGGTTTGCTCCGGCAGTCGGGCCGGCGCCTTTACCCGGCGCACGATGGAAATTCTGCAGCGCATCGGAATTGCCGACGAGATGGTGCGCAACAGTTACGGGTGGTCCAGGAGTTGGACATTTTTCCGTGAGCAGGAAGTTTTGCGCACGGATCATCCGATGGATGAACTTCAGAAATATCCTCCGACCATCAGTCAGCTCCAGAACTACATGGAAGACGTCATGGTCAAGCATGCCGAGCGCAGCGGCGGCTTGATCGACATTCGCTGGCAGACCAGTGTGACCGCGGTCAAGCAACTTGGCGATGGTGTCTCTGTCAGCGTTGCGACACCCGACGGCGAGTATGCGATCGAGACCGATTGGCTGGTTGCTTGTGACGGCGGCCACAGCACGGTCCGCAAGTCGCTGGACCTGCGCATGGAAGGCAGTCGCTATTCCGGCCGCTACATCATTATCGACGTCAGGGTCGATACCGGCGACATGCTGCCCGGACGCCGCTTCTGGTTCGACCCTCCGACGCGGCCGGGCGGAACGCTCATCATGTACAAGAAGCCAAACGGCATGTTGCGTTTCGACTACCAGGTCCGCGAAGGCGAGGATGAAAACGAAGAGATCAAGCAGGAGAAGGTCTTCGACTTCGTTGGCCGGCAGCTGAAATGGATGGGGATCAAGGCGCCCTGGGAGCCGGTTTGGCTTTCGCTCTATCGCGTAACCGCGACAACGCTGCCTTCCTATGTGCATGACCGGGTGATTTTCGCAGGCGATGCGGCCCACATCATGCCGATATTCGGCGTTCGGGGTTTCAACTCGGCGATCGAGGATACGCACAATCTTTCCTGGAAGCTTGCCCTGGTCCTCAAGGGGCAGGCGGATGCCTCGCTGCTGAAAAGCTATTCGACCGAACGCGTCGCCGTTGCCCGCCGTAATCATTTCTTTGCGATCCGGCGCGCCGAGTTCTACGCCCCGCCGTCGCGCGGCGCGCGCACCCTGCGCGATGCCGTGTTGAGCCTCGCAGGCAGGCATCCGTGGGCTGCTTCGCTGCTCGACCCGAGATGGCATTCGGCGAGCCAGTTGATGGCGTCTCCGCTGAATTCGGCGACGGATGATCCGAGTTTCAAGAAAGGGCCGATGCCCGGCGACGTGCTGCCGGAATGTCCTGTTGTCAAAGACGCAGATAGCGGCTTTCTGACCGACCTGCTTGGGCCGCACTTTACCTGTATGACCTTCTCAATGGACGGCCGGCCGTCGGGCGCCAGCGAGGAAATCGAAACGTGTTTGCGGGATGCGCTTCCGATCAGGTTCCTTCACGTCGCTGTCGGTGACCCGGGCCAGGGCGCCGTTCACGATCCGTCGGGACGTCTGCCGAGCCTGTTCGATGCACGGCCCGGCACAACCTATCTGGTTCGGCCTGACGGCCATGTCCAGGCGAGGTGGCGCGAGTTGCTGCCCGAGCAGATTATTGCGCTGCTAAAGAAGACTTTGGCTCGTGCCGATAGCCCGGCGGCGACGGCGGAATTAGCCTCGTAACGAGGCTTTGGGCCTTTGCCCCGAAGGTCGAATGACCCCGGCGAGCCGCTGATGTCTGCGATTTGCCGGTTAGGTCGCGTCCTGGACCGCCGCGTCGGCGATCACCTCGATCGAAGGCAGCAAGCTCGAAATATCCGTGCTGCCGCGCTTCTGGAGCGCGAACTCCACCATGCTGCGCAGAACGGAACGGATTTCCTCACGGTCCACTTTTTCGTGCTTCGCCGGGCGGAGCGGCAAACACTCCGCCATCAGCCGGTTTTGCAGGCGTTCGGCCGCCAGTTCGGCAAGCTTGATCTTGGACCTGAATTGCTCTGTTTCGCTGGTGGGCGCCGGCGGAGGACCGGTCTTCAATCCCTTGCGAACCGCGCGGAGTGGCTGAATGATCTGCTCGCGCCAGGGGCTGCAGGCATGGTCCAGCTCGCGGATGTCGGAAGCTGTGAGCAGGATCCGGTGCCTGGTGGCGACGAAAGCCGACATCAGCAGCATCATGACGTCAACGCCGGCGGCCTCCTGAAGGTTTAGGCAAGCATCGGCGACCCCGGGTTGGGCGTAGATATGAAGGGCAAATGCCCAGCTGTCGGCCTCGAGGTCTGGTCGAGACTCAGTCATGAAGCGTCTTTGGTTCCGTTCAGGCCGCTCCAGCGGTGGACGACCGCCGTTTCGATGTCGAACAGATCGAGCACCCGGCCAAGCGTGTGGTCGACCATCTGCTCCAGACTTTCCGGACGCGCATAGAACGCCGGTACCGGCGGATAGACGATTGCGCCCATTTCCGCCGCCGCCGTCATCGAGCGCAAATGGCCGAGATGGAGCGGGGCTTCACGGACCATCAGGACCAGGCGCCGCCTTTCCTTGAGGACGACGTCGGCTGCGCGTGTCACCAGCGACGACGTCACGCCTGAGGCGATCTCGGAAAGGCTTCGCATCGAACACGGCGCTACCACCATGCCGAGCGTCTTGAACGATCCGCTGGAAATGGAGGCGCCGATATTGTCGACCTGATGAACGACGTCGGCCAGGGCCAGCACGTCCGTGACGTTGGTTTTGAGCTCCTGCGTCAGCGTAATCCTGGCCGATCGGCTCATGACGAGATGCGTTTCGATGTCGGTTGAACGCAGGAGCTGCAGCAGCCTTACGCCGTAGATGGCGCCGGAGGCACCCGTGATTCCGACGATCAATCGACGCGGTGAATTCATTGCAAAACATCCAATGCTGGTTGCCTGGTTCGAGTGCCGCCTCTCTCAGGCATCGAAAATTCGATGCCGAGCCCGATTCCGGCGGCCAGGACAAACGCTGTTGGTGGGACGGCGGGTGATCTTTGACCTGTCGCAAAGATAACACAAGTTGCCGGGCTTTCCATAGAATAAAAAATGCTACACTGTAGATATTTGCACATTTATATGCCATGTATAAATACATTCACGCAATAGTTTGCTAATAATGAGGCGTAATTGGAAATTTCTGGTGGATTTAGCCTTCAGGAATTTGGTAATGTCCGTGCTGAAATTGCGACGGTAAAGGCGAAACGAATGCGGGCGATTGGGAGCGGCATGAGCTGGGAAAGTACTGCGGTGGATTGCCGGCGCATCGGCCGTTGCGGAAACGTGCGGGGGAATTGAAATGGGCCCGGTGAATCGGCATCTATCGCGAGCGGCTGATTTGTTCGCGCGCTTCAAAGACGATCTCGTGCGCGATGACCGCCTCGAATACCTCGCGGCGGAATTGATCGGCAACGATGCGGAGATCCATGGGCCGTTCGGGCCAAGGCCGCTCGTTTACGCGGACTACGTGGCATCCGGCCGGGCCATCTCGGCCATTGAACGATTTGTCCTAGAGAAGGTGCTCCCCTTCTACGCCAACAGCCACACCGAGGCCTCCTACTGCGGCGGGTTCATGACCGGGCTGCGCATCGCCGCCCGCAATCTGATCGGCCGCTGTTGTGGGGCAGACGAGAGCTGTGCCGTCATCTTCACGGGCGCGGGCGCAACGGCGGGATTGAATAGGCTTGTCAACCTGTTTGGCGTCGAGGCCTCGTTGTCAAACGGTGTCACCCCGCGCGTTGTGACCGGCCCTTACGAACATCATTCAAATATACTGCCCTGGCGAGAAAGCGGCGCGGAAGTTGTCGCGATTGCCGAGGCGGCGTTCGGCGGTCCGGATCTCGACCAGCTCGATGCGGCCATCGCAGCGGCCAACGGACGACTGGTGATATGCGCATTGTCTGCGGCGTCGAACGTCACGGGCATTGTTTCGGACGTCGCCGCCATTACCAGGAGGGTGAAGCGCGCCGGCGCGAAAGTGGTCTGGGACTATGCCGGCGGCGGACCGTATCTGCCGATTTCGATGCAGCCTGCCGCGGATGCCCCCATCGATGCCATCGTGCTTTCGCCGCATAAATTCATCGGCGGTCCCGCCGCGTCCGGCATTCTGATCGTTCGTCGAGATTCGGTTGTGACAACGAAGCCGACCTGGCCCGGCGGCGGCACCGTAAAATTCGTGTCTCCGACCGAACACGATTACAGCGACAGCCTGGAGACGCGCGAGGAAGGCGGGACGCCCAACGTCATTGGAGACATTCGTGCCGCTCTCGCCTTTCTTTTGAAGGAAGCAATCGGGCAAGATCTTATCCGCGACCGCAACGCGGCGCTGAGCGCCAAAGTGCTATCCGCATGGAGCGATATCGAGCGCATCGAGCTTCTCGGAAACATGCAGGCGCAACGTCTTCCGATTTTCTCGCTGCGCGTCAGGGACGGAAAGGGCGACTACGTTCATCCGCAGCTCGTCACGCGCATGCTGAGCGACAGGTTTGGCATTCAGGCGCGCGGCGGCTGCGCTTGCGCGGGTCCGTACGTTCATCATCTTCTCAACATCAATGACGCGGAATCGCGCGAAATACGGAACGCCATTACCGAAGGTAACGAAATCCGGAAGCCCGGCTTTACGCGCCTTAACTTCAGCGTCCTTCTTTCGAACGAGAAGGTCGACTACATCGTGGACTCCGTAGCGCAACTTGCGCGCGACGCCACGGAATTCCAGAACCACTACGACGTGGATAAGAGCCGGGCCATTTTCTATCCCAAGGCCGCGCATGTGGTCAACAGCGCCGCCTCGTAGTCCGACGTGGCGCGCCGGACGACGGGTTGAATGCTTATCCCGTTGGGGGGCTATTCGATCGCGGTGCATCTGGATGCCGCATCGCCAGGACGCCAGGACGCCGGCCGGTCTCTCCGTGAGCCAATGGTGGAGGCGCGAGTTTGCACCTTGTGCGGAGTTCGCTTCACGGCGCTCCCTCGTTGCGACCGAAGGCTCCTCGAGGCGTGAAAGAGCCCGATCAAGAGGACCACCGGCAGCGCCGGAGAGAAGTGTCAGCAGGGATTGGTACTCCAGGTCGACGCCGTGGATAAGCAGCGCCGCAACAACAAGGCAGGCCCATCCGGCAATCAGGTTGGGAACCGGAGAATTGCCGAACAGGCGCGGATATGACCTTTGTGCTGTTCAGAAAGATGGCCGCTCGCCTCCACGTCGCCGGCGAGAATTGAATCCACGATTGGTTGGTGCTGATCGATTATGGTCGAAATTTTAGAGATCAGCGCGTCGCTTGAGCGGATATACATCCTGATCTGCTGTTTGATTAGGGCGTATTGGGAGCCAAGCCGCCTGTGATCGGACATCTGGATGATTGTCTTGTGTAGGGCAAAGTCGGCCTCGGCGATCCGGGGGGGCGAGCCCCGCTTGCATTCCTTGGCCAGACCGTCGAACGCCCATTTCAGTCGCAAAGACTTGGACGAGTTGATTGATCCGGCGACGAATTGAGCGGCCAGCCGCTCGACAGCCGACCTTAGCGTGTAGAGCTCCCATACATCCCGGGACGACAGCGAGAGAACGGTCCAGCCGGTGTAGGGCACCAGGTTCAGCAACCCTTCCTTGGCAAGTTGGTGCAACGCGGTCCGAATGATGGCGCGCGACAGGTTCAGTTGTTGGGAGATCTGAATTTCCGTGATGCGGGCGCCTGCGGTAATTGTCCCGTTGACAATGGAATCGCGCAGCGCGTCGGTTACCTGTGCTTCGACCGGCATCTTAACGACCGGGGGATTGTCAGTCGGCCCATAGCTATCTCCTGGAAACGGTGGCTGCCGCTGCCTCAATGTCTCGCTATCTCCACGCGAGTGATTTCCACATTACTGAGGAGCGCGGACTTATTGCGCGGTAGGTCACGCCATTGGTTCGGCGCGTCCTGATTGAGGATATCGAAGTACCGCACAGAGGCGAGCCAACCAGCATGAATAACTGTCCACCCCACCTGAGGGCTTTGCTGTCTTCTAAATACAAACCACCTCGTGACGCATCACGAACGGGTCGAGCAGGCGGTGCACGTCGCCGGCGACTGCAGCGCGCTGATCTTCCGGGACGTGGGCGAGGGTGACGGTGGCTACGCTGCCGTGGCTGCCGTGCGGTCCCACTTCGACCTTGCAATCGATCCCTTGTTCGCGGATCGGAGCGAGAACGCCGGTGAAGACCCGCGTAGCTGCATCCCAGCGAAGCTGGGGCTTGAAGACCTTGCCGACGCCGGTGAGCGGCATGGGATCGATCGTAATGATCTGCGCCGGAATGGCGGCGCGCTCGGGCGTGCGCTCGCGGACCCAGGCCTCGATCTCGCCCGGCGCAACGTTCGCGCCCGGCTTCAACTGCACATACCCTACGGGCAATTCGCCGGCATATGCGTCGGGTTGACCGACAACGGCAGCCAGGCCGACGGCGGGATGCTGGAACATGATATCTTCGATGGGGCCGGGGTCGATGTTGTGTCCGCCGCGGATCACGAGATCCTTGGCGCGGCCGGTGATCCAGAGGAAGCCGGCCTTGTCCACGCGGCCGAGATCGCCGGAGTTGACCCAATGGCCGTCGACGAAGGCTCCATTGTTGTGGGCTTCGTTGAGATAGCCGCTGAAGACTCCCGGCCCGGCCATGGTTACGACGCCGATCTCGTCGACCGCGCAGTCGGATACCAAGCGACTGCTAGCGTCGAGCTTGACGATACGAACGCGGCTGTAAGGCAGGGGGAGGCCGACCGATCCGATGTGGATGGGCCGGTCCGGGTAGGCGATGGTGTGGACGCTCGAGGTCTCGGTCATGCCGTAGACTTCGAGGACCGGAAGCTTGAGCTTTTCCTGGATCGCGTTGCCGACCGCCACCGGGATCGCCGAACCGCCGCCAGCTGCAAATTTCAGGCTCGACAGGTCGGCTTTGCCGAGCGGGATGGCAAGCGCTGCCGCCAGAACGGTCGGCACGCTCGACAGCGCCTCGGGTTTGTAGCGTTCGACGAGGCCCCAAATATTCCGGATGGACGACGGATTGCGCCACCCGGCGGGCGACAGAACGACGAGGCAGCCGCCGGCCGAGAGCGTGGTCAGCACCTGCGTGAGCGAGCCGCCGACGTGAAAGAGCGGCATGCCGAAAAGCAGGTTTACTCCCGCTTTCGCTTTGAGCATCAGATTGACGGCCCAGGCTTGGTAGACCTGATTGCCGTGGGTGTGACGAACCAGTTTCGGCGTGCCGGTGGTGCCCCCGGTGTGGAAATAGGCGGCGATCTCGTCGGCGGAAATGTGCCTGCCGCTGACGAGCCCGTCCGACGGCTGCTCCATGATGAGATCATTGAACGAATAAACCCCGTTTGCGGGATCGCCGGGGCCCTGGACCACCACGGTCGCCTTGAGGTGCTTCAGCTTGCCGCGCACCTGCTCGACTTTCTGCCAGATGTCGGTCCCGGGCATGGGGCCGAGGGTCACCAGGACTTTGGTCTGCGCGGCCTCGAGGATTTCCTCGATTTGATGCGACTCCAGGAAGGGATTGACGGGATTGACGATGCCGGCGGCTTCGGCGCCGAACAGGGTGACAAAGGCCTCGGGCAAGAGCGGAAGCAGGAAGCTCACCACGTCGCCGCTGCCGACGCCGAGCGCATGGAACATGTTGGCGGCTTGCGTGACGCGGCTAACGAAATCGTGGTGGCTGATGACGATCGGCTGATCGGCCGGATCGGCATTGGGCAGGAACTGGATGGCAGGGGCATCCGGGTCGTGGGCCGCGCCGAGCTTGAGGGCGTCATAGGTGCTCGGCGCGGCAATGCGATCCGCGTAGGGGACCTGTTCGAAGGCACTCAGCTCGGCGTCCGTGGCGAAGCTCGGATATTCGTTGCCGATGAGGCGATCGAGCAAATGTATGCCTGCCATGGTCGGAATTCTCCTTGAGATTGGCTATCCACGCAAATTAGCCGGACCTTGGCAATGGATGGTTGAAGAAAGTGCGCCCGCACCGCGGGCCTGCACGAAGCGCAACTGGAAATTTGTCTCTTTTGTCCAGCATTTGTCTAGTGAATTTGTCTCGTGTTCATTTGAGCGCGAGCATGTTCTTGTAGATGCGACCATCCTTCATGATCAGCCTGAAATTCTTCCCGGGGTCAGCAACGAGATCAATGTTGATGGTCGGATCGCCGTCGACGAGCAGAATATCGGCGAATGCTCCATCTTCGATCACGCCGACCTTGCCGGGATAAGGATTCCGTGGCCCGGACATGGCGAGCAGTTCGGCATTTGTCCCGGTTGCTGTCTTCAGGGCGTCGGCGGCTGAATACCAGCGCTTCATCTTCGCGAGTTGAGCTCCCTGACGTGTCGCGAGCTTGGCATCGAAGAGCGTGTCCGTGCCCCAGGCGGTCTTTAGATTGTACTTCTTTGCCAGGCCGAACGCGGTATCGGTGCCGGCCGACATCTGCAGTTGCTTCGCGCGGTTCGGCGACCCTGCAGGAAACGGGATTGCGTCCTCGTCGTCGAGGAATGGCTGCGAGCTGAGCCAGATACCCTTATCCGCGATGATGCGTGCGGTTGCGTCGTCGATCAGTTGTCCGTGCTCGATGCAACGGACACCTCCCCGAATTGCTGTCTGGATTGCACGGGGAGTGTAGGCATGCACTGCGACATATGTGCCCCAGTTCTCGGCCGCATCCACCGCGGCCCGAAACTCGGCTTCCGTATATTGACTCACGTCGAGCGGGTCATAGTTTGACGAGACCCCGCCGCCTGCCGCGAGCTTCAGCTGAGTTGCCCCCAACATCAGCTGCTCGCGCGCACGCTTGAGAACTTCGTTGACGCCGTCGGCGATCGCGCTGCCACCCGCGGCTTCACTATGGCTTAGGGGAGCGTTGGGCGCGACGGGAATCTCGTAGCGCATGCGGAAGTCCGCGTGCCCACTCGTCTGGGAAATCATGGCGCCGGAAGGCCAGATGCGGGGTCCCGCGGTCAATCCAGCATCGATAGCGCGCTTGAGGCTGAAGCTCGGTCCTGCCATATCGCGGACGCTCGTGAAGCCTCGCATGAGGGTTTGCTCTGCCTGTTGGGCAGCAACGAGATTTATGTATCCCACCTCGGCGGTGAGAGCGTCGTTGATCGACATCGCGGCATACATGGCGTGCCAATGCGCGTCTATTAGGCCGGGCATCAGAACGCAGCCGGCGCCGTCGATGGATTGGATGCCAGCAGGGAGCGGCTTGTCGTGAGGTTCGACGGCCTTGATCTTGTTTGCCTCAACGACGACGCGAAGGCCAGTACGGAGCGCATTCGACGCCCCATCGAATATGCGGACGTTCGTAAACGCAAGGGGTGATGCCGGCGCATCCGGTATGCGCGCCAAGGCGGAGCTCGAGCCAAAAGCAGCAAAGGCGGCCGAACCCGCCAGAAACGAGCGGCGAGACATCTTCTGGGTCAGAGCCGCACTAAGTCGCGCAAAAGCTGGACTGTGACAGAGGCAACCAATTGTCGGCTCTACGGATTCGTTCGTGGGCGAATTGTCTTCCAGGCACTGAAACATACGATCCTCCCTTTGACATAGATCTAACGGGCTCTCTGGAGACACTGTTTTGACTTGGACTATCTTCTGATCGGGTCGGCCTTTCCTCCAGCGGAGACGCCTTTTCGTGGACTGTTGGCGCGCGCCATGGTGTTTTGTCGCTGTTCCACGAAGAGTCTCCGGAGGTCTGCCGCGAGAGAAAGGTGCAAACAGTCCGCGTTGGGGGTTATTTTGGGACGAGGTCGGACAATCGCAGTAGTCGCTGGGGGCATGCATCGCGGGTAACTACGTTCCAGCTTGGCTTTGTCCTTGATGACGCTGCGAGCGAACCGTGTGCGCTCATCGTTGTATTCCGATAGACCCTGAAGTAATCGCGATCATTCAGCACCTCACGCAACCGGTCGAGCACGGCCGCTTCGATCTTGTTTCGATTGACCATGCGGAAGTTTGTGCAAAGATCAGCAAGGCGCTGGATGAAATTGTGCGGAAGAAGTGATCAGTCAGCCAATCCTGGTTCCGGCATGGGAACACCGTATTTTTCCGGAATTCTCAAGCCAATGGAAAATAATATGCTTTGTTCTCGCCGGGGCTGAAATTTAATCCCGTACATATTTGTACCGGCAGGGGTCGCGCGAATGCGACCCTTTTTGATTCTGGTGCTCGTTGATTCTGGTGCTCGCGGAGAGTTACTTGACCAGCGTGCACTCCGGTCAGATCATCGATCGCGGGTGATCTGCGAGCCAGCCCGACGTCTTCGGATCAATTGGATTCGACCGGAGCAATAAGGTCCGTAATCCGAAGCAGGCCCTGACAAACCCGCCAAATGCTATTGGTGCCCAAAAAAAGTTCGGTCGCGTTGTTCATGTCGCCAAATTGCAGATGGTATCCGTTGGCGACAACGTTGATTGAAATACGAGCGCCTTGCGTCACGACGAGTTGGGTGCGCGCGCAATGGACGGCTTCGATCAACCGTCGACCGAATTCCCTTGCGTCTTCGAGGTCGATCGAGGCCAGCCGCGGCGGTGTACGTGATTGGTTGAAAGGATAAACCGCCTCGAGGAAGATTGTCCTTCCGTCGGACAGAAAAAGAAGTTGGCTGACCGACTTTCCTGCCGGGAAAAGAAACGACCTTTCGTCGAGATCGATTTTGATTTCGAATTTCGCCTTTAGCTCTGCGACAATCCGCGGAGTGAGGTTGATCGACATGGCTTTCACGTCCGCCGGAGTTCAGGATTTCGGAAATCGTAGAGTTTCTCGCCACCAAGGGCAACAATTGGTTCCGTATCGCATCGGCATAGATGGGCCGGTGTCCCGGCTGCTGGTCGACAAATTGGCAAAACCATTGGTGGTCGGGTATGGAGATCATCGTGGTCGGCATTGATTAGTGCCCCAAATAGGGTTGCTGGCGGGGCGGCGGCTGTTTGGAAACCAGTGGCGGGCTGAGGGGAATTACGGATGGCAATCAGGATCAGCGAAGTAAGATCGTCGAGGCTTTCCGACGATAATAAGGAAATCATCGTCGACAGCACCGGGAAATATACCGGGGATCTGGAGCTCAGGTTTGCGAGGGAATGTTTGGATCAGCTCCTTCAAATGCTGACGCAAGCCAAGGATACGCTCGAACCGTCGACCAAGTCGGCCTCCGTTCCAAGCACGGCCCAACCAGCTGTCGCGCCACCCAACGCGGAGTCGGTCGTTGCGCCGAAGGCCAATCCCGATGAAGTCAGATTTGAAATACCAAAGAATTTCACGGTAACCGCCGATACAAGCGGTCGTGGATTGGTGCTGATGATCATCAACCACCGGCTCGCGAACCAGAACGGCTACGCGTTCTCCCCGGATGCCGCCAAACAAGTAGCAGGCGGGTTGATAAAGAGCGCAGACGCGTCATTGGCGCTTAAGCAATCGGCAACACCAACAAATTAGCGACGGCGCTGGCAAATTCACGGCATTTATCGGCGGATTCAATTCAGGAAATTTCAATGACCCAAGCAATCACCCTCAACGCCAGTCTGAAATGGCCGGACGTCAAGGACGACTATGTTGTTCGATTTGAGGAGCATGTGGTTGGCCGGATAAGGCTCGGCGGCGAGCGCTACGGTGAGGGCAACACGTGGGAATGGAGTATCGACATCCCGATGGAGATGCCGGCCTGGGCAAGCGGTGTTGCCGAGGGCCGCGACGCTTGCATGAAGGATTTTACTGCTGCCTGGGGAAGGCTGTTGAAAGTCACCAGCCGGGAACGCCTGGAGCGGGCCTGGGAGCTCGATCGGGCTGTCGCGGCACGACACCAGCGGTTGGTGACGAGCCAGGCGGTCGCCAGCTAAAGTTGTCGGGCTTTATCTGAACATTGCGACCGATGCGGCCAACACAATCTCGCCGCAAATCAGCAAAGGCAGCAGCTCGGAGGGCCCCGATTAAGCGATTGTGATACGGCTAAATTCCCCGCGCCGGTCAACTGAATTGCCGCTCCCCTGATACCGAAGCGCTTCAAAATAGTTAGTTTTTTCAACTGTTTAGTTCGAAATTGCAGCGCGCCGGAAATCCTGTCGGATCGAAGTTCGCGCGCGTACATTCCATTCCAACGGCATGCAGAGCGGAAGTTGCAAAGTTAACATTGCGTTAATGGTAAAAAGTTGTCTAAAGTCGGGCTAATGGGTCGGCATTGTTAGTGCGCAGACACATCGGGTAGGGGCTAATTTGTTCAGGTTGCATCCAGGAGTTTGACATGCCGGCGCGCTCTCAGCGTATGCCGGTTTTTTGTTGTTCGCATCAAAGCGACGAAACGATTTTGCGCTCGAAGAAAGCAGCCTGCGTTCTTGGACGCCAACTTTTAGCTGACGCTTGCTGATTTTGACTTTTTGATTTCAGAAGGAATTGATTATGGCCACGTACAAATATGACTCATCGACGGGCACATACATTCTGATCGATGACTCGTCGCTCCTCTCGGATCCTTCACTAGCCAACACATCTGTGAGTACTGATCTCCCGGACTATGCGCCGGGATCGACCGCGGCGTTCACTGCCAATGTCGGTGTCGGTGACACGGTTACGTTCAATGTCGCCGACGTGGCTGGCTTGGCGGTGTCGGGCACCAACACGCCATGGACCATCACCGATGGCGGCATGGGTGACCTCGATGGCGTGGCGAATGGCGTGATCCAGACGAGCTGGGCCGTCGGGCAGGATGCGGCTGGCGAGGCATTTGTGCTGAGCGCAACGGATCAGACGGCCGGCGTCATGGTGACAACGGCCTTCACCGATTCTGCTCCTCACACACCCGTGCCGGCAGTTGTTCCGGGAACATTGACCAATGGGATCGTTTTTCTAACCGGTGATATCAACACCGCAACAGGCACCGGTATCTTCCCCTCCTTCGTGCAGTTACAGGGTGACAAGCAAAGCGGCGGGACCAGCTATAATAACGATGGTCTCTCATCAACCGAAGAAGGTTTTAACACCCTCAACCCTCCAATTGAGGATAGCGGCAGCTCCGCCGTGCACAATCATCCGTTGCTGTTCTCGGCTGTCCCAACGGTAGTAGTGGGTGGAGTCACTTATCGCGAGTTCCGTCTCGATTTGAATGACCAGGGGACCACGATCAACCTCGACTCCCTTAAAATCTATAAGGCAGCGACTGGTGATCTCACCTCGCTTTCCGGCGCCACCGAACTTTACAATATGGACGGCGGGGCCGATGGCAAAACCGGGGGCGTCGGCGACGTCGATGTGTCCGTTGTTCTCACGGCGTGGGCCTCGGGCAGCGGCCATAGCGATTACAAGGTGCTGATCCCCGACACCTATTTCACAGGCACGAATGGGGGCGATTTCATCTATCTTTATTCGGCGTTTTCTGACGCCAATTCGGGATTCGAGGAATGGTCGGTAGGCCCGACAAGCCCGACAACGCCAGGCTCCACGCCGGATGCGGTAGTGGGCATCGACAAGCAAATCTCCGTCGATGGAACCAATTGGCTCGACGTTGGCGCCTACAACACTATCGATGGCAGCGCGACGGCCCCTACTCTGTTGGCTGGGTCTACCGTTTATTACCAGGTGCTCTTGACCAACAACACTACTCCGAATGCGGGGAATCCTGATCCGCTGATGACGCTAACGACCCTGTCGGACGTGAACGGGCCCACGCTGACGGCAAAACTGGACGGCAGCGGCCACAATGTTGGTGATGCAAATCACGATGGGAACTGGGACGTTGGCGAGACGTGGGTCTACACCGGCTCGACCTCCGCCGTTAACGGTCTGCAAATCGACACCGCGACCGCCAACGTGACGGTCACTGGGACTGGCGGAACCACTAGTGGTGTAGACGATGACAAGGCCAACTACATCGGTGTGACACCAAAGATCCATATCGACAAAGTGACGGTTGACGGCACGCTGGATGCGAACGGAAACCTCGAGTTGGTGGGCGGTAAGGGCGCCGTCGGCGACAATCTGACAATCATCCAGGGAGAGTCGATCATCTGGGAGTACAAGGTCACAAACCCTGGTGATGTCGCGCTCTCAAACGTGACCGTGACAGACAATCAGGGCGTGACTCCGACCAGTCTGCTGAACGGTGACGGCTTTAATGTTGGCGATCTCAACGAGGACGGCAAACTCGACACCAACGAGACCTGGATTTACACGGCCGCCGGCACAGCCATCGACGGTGTTTATACCAACACGGGGACCGCGAGCGGCTCCTTCACCGACGATGCGAACCACACCGCGACACCGACAGCCAGCGACGGCTCCGGTTATACCGGCGTTCATCCCGCCATCCATATCGACAAGGTGACGACCGGCGTCGACTCTGCAACGGTCGTGAACAACGTCATTACTCCCCATTATGCAACAGGAGATGGTCTCAGCTTCCTGGCCGGTTATGGCGTTACCTGGACATACACGGTCACCAATGCCGGCGACGTTTCGCTCTCGAACATCGGCGTGACGGACAATCAGCCGGGAGTGACCCCCACAGGGGTGCTGCAGGCAGATCACATTCACAACCTCGGGGATATCAACGACAACGGCTTGCTGGATGTCGGCGAAAGCTGGACGTTCACGGCTTCCGGAACCTCTGTTCTCGGAAGCTACAGCAATGTCGGAACGGCAAGCGGTTCGTTCACTGACACGGCTCTCCACTCAGTCACGCCAACCGCGACCGATGGTTCGAGCTACACCGGCACCTTCATCGAGCAGGGCGGCACCCTGACCCAGGGCTTCTGGGGTAGCCATGCGGACGCCTGGGATGGCGTCACCGGCCACGAAAGCAATCCGACCAAGAGCGCCTTTGGCAGCGGTGTACTGTCCGCCCTGGATATCAACCCGCGGCACGATGGTAACCTTTTGCTCGGCGACGCCAACCATAATGGCGTTGCGGACGATGCCCACGATTTGCTGATTTCGGATTCTCTGGCGGCGTCGATTCTGTCTTCCAGCACGACCGGCGACGCCCGCATCATTATGCTGCAGCAGACCATCGCAGCGCAGCTCAACATCGATAACGGCAAGGCGGAGCCGTTCAATATCATCGACGAAGCCGTGAT
This sequence comes from Bradyrhizobium sp. KBS0727, assembly GCF_005937885.2. Classification (NCBI taxonomy): domain Bacteria; kingdom Pseudomonadati; phylum Pseudomonadota; class Alphaproteobacteria; order Hyphomicrobiales; family Nitrobacteraceae; genus Bradyrhizobium; species Bradyrhizobium sp. KBS0727. Next base: position 1,477,711 of record NZ_CP042176.1, read on the forward strand.
GTGGTTGACCGGCAAGGGCGCGTGGAGCGGCAACGGGTTTTCCGTCGATGCAGACAGTAATGGCGTTATCGACACGTCGGCCGGCAAGCTCGCAGGCGTGGCCGTAGCCACAAGCGGAAACGCCTGGCAGAAATATGTTGACGTTACCGACCCGGTTTCAATCATCGATTGGAATAGTGGTAAGGAAGCGGATGGCGAAGGACTCAAGAACGCGCTGATGTGGTGGAACGACGGCCATCTCGTGACTAGTGCGTCCGGCCAGGTGGCCTATGATCCTGACGGGCTCGGCGCTGGTGGCGTGAATCCAGCTACCATCCAGGTAAATACGCTCGACCAGTTCTGGCTTACGCTGCATCAGCAAACCGGATTGACCGGGATCGCCTGATTTTTGGATCACCGTGCTAGATGATGCCCCGCGACAGTCACGCTGCCGCGGGGTTTGTTGTCGTGACCTACCTGCGACGACCCTGTCGACCGATCGAAGCGATCACGCCGTCAGGGTCCAGGTACTGGTACCGAGATGGAGCAAGTTCGGTGCGACACCGAGCACGTCAACGACCATCGCCGACGGCTGGCCATTGTGCGGGTCGATCGCGACGTCGGTGCCTCCATTGCCGTCGGTCAGCAGATTGAGCCATCCGTCGGCGATCGGGTTGGCTCCGGTATATCCGACCGTCGCAAGTAGCTGATGGAAGTCGATGACGTCCTGGCCAGTGGCAAAGTCGCGGATCTGGGCGAGCGCGGTGTTCATGAAGTTGAACACGAAGGTGTCGCTGCCGGGTCCGCCGTAGAGGATGTCTGCACCGTGTCCGGCGACGATTGTATCGTTGCCGCGCCCACCCTGAATGGTGTCGCCGGCGTCGTTGGCGATAATCGTATCGTTGCCGTCGCCGGCCCAGACCGCCTTGATGACGGTGCCCGTTCCGATCTGAAGGGTCTTGCCGGCAACGGTGTCGAGTGCACCAGAATGCAGGTCGAGATATGAAGCCGTGGTCACTGCGGCGGTGTTGATGGTCGCTGAGCCGCTGCTGTCATTCAGGATCGTGCGACTTGCACCAGACGCGGTCGCAAATTCGTCGGTATAAACATAGGTTGCAGGCGTCGAGGGTGCATCGCCAAGCGCCGTTAGCGTCCAGCTGTTGAGTGTTCCGACATTGCCTGTGACATTGTCGGTCACGGTCAACGTCCAATTGCCTTTGGCGTCCTCTCCCCAAAAATCATTGGCTGTGGTCTCAAACACGATCCCGCTGCCGGTGCCGCTTGCGGGATGGTTGACGAGTACGGCACTGGTCCCGTCGGGCGATGTAAGTGTAACCGTAAGGTCGCTGACATGCGGATGCGTGATGTTGAGGTCGACCACGACCTTATCGAGACGTTCCGATGAAGCTAACGTGATCGTACTTTGTAGGCTGCCCGTATCGTCGGGTATTGCAAGGTTGTCGGTGTGACTGACGGTCTGCGTGGACATGTCGGCATAAGTCGACTGCTTCTGCCAACTCTCAGCCAACCTTACGGCAGCCGTCGCATCGACCAGACCAAAACCGAAGTCGTTGCTGAAATGGAGGCCGCCGCCGTTCCAGTCGTGAGAGCCGTTGGTTTGCCAGCCGGCGTTGGTGGGGTCGGTCTGCTTCGCCGAATAGGCAAGGATTTCCTGGACGTCGCGGTAGCCAAGGTTCGGATTGGCCTGAAGCATTAGTGCGATGATTCCGGACACCGCGGGAGCGGCATAGGACGTCCCGGACATCGTCGTATAGTCGCCACTGGAATAGCCGGATGTGCCAAGACGGTCGTCCGTGATTTCGCCATAGCCCGGCGCTGAAACCAGCAACGCGGCTCCGGGACTGCTGAAGGAGGTGATATGTCCCGTGCCGTCGGTTGCTGCGACCGTAATCACGAAGGGATCGTTTTGGTAGTTGTGATAATTTACGTTGTCGCCGGAGGAGCGCGCATTTCCGGCAGCGAAGACGATGTTAATACCAAGTCCGCCGCGGCCATTGGCGACGTCGTTCTGGATCGCCGTTTTCGAAGCGGACCACGAGGAAAAGAAATTGTCCTGATATGCGGTAGAATAGCCCCAACTCGCGTTTGCAACATCCATCCCGCTTGTGGCGAGATGGTTCAATGCGTCGGCTATCTGGCTCGCGCTGCCCGTCGAACCATACGCTATCCGGAAGCCCGCGATGCTTGCGTTGTATGCAACACCCACATTGCCCGCGCCATTACGTGCAGCCGCCAGCACGCCGGCAACCGTCGTGCCATGCCAGTCGTAGGCTGTATTGCCGTACGCTGTGCCGTCGGCCGTCACCGCGTCGTAATCGAGGTTGAGCAGATAGTGCGGGCTAAGGTCTGGATGGTTATAGTCGATGCCATCGTCGACGATGCCGACCTTGATGCCTAGTCCGGTATAATTTTGCCAGGCTTTCATCACGTTGATTCCAGCCGCGGCGCTGGTCATTTCCCATTCTTGATTGAAATTGGTGTCGGTCGGCGTTCCCGTATCCCCAGTCGGCGGATTGAGGGTTCGCCAGGTAATCGGAATCGTCGGAAAGCTCGATGCCGTGCCCGTACCGCCGGTCGAGCCACCACTCGTTGTCCCGCCGCCAGTAGAGCCGCCGCTGCCACTCGTCGTGCCACCGCCTGTGGTTTTCTTTCCGCCGGCCGCCGCTGCGTCAGGGCCCTCCGAGGCGGTGTCACTGGTCAGCCCGTCGGCGAAAACGGGGGCAACATATAAGTCGTCGCCTGCAGGCGAAACCGGTGCGCCGATTGCCGACACGACGATTGAGTTCCAATCGCCGGCGCTTGCGTCCGTTCCAAATGGGTCGTTACCGGATTGCCCGAAACTGAAATGGTCGGCGAAGCCACGCTTTTGCATTTAGCCTCCTCGCCGGCTGAGGCGCCGGACAGCGCGCCGCAATTGGCGCATCGACGCTGCTTAGGAGGAGCGGGGGCTCTTAAGGACAAGTAAAAATGGGAACTTGGAAAGTAACGATGCTTATTTCTGGCTAGTAATTACTTGAACAGTCTATTCATAAAGGAAAATATACTTCTGCTGAAATCGGTGTGATTTTAGCAAAAATCGTTCCGTCGATGGACAAATCCCGTCCCAGAACGCAAGCTCCCGCTCGAGGCCGGTACAAATGCGGGGGATTGCCGGACGCCGGCTTCTCGGAAGAAAACAGGCGTGTTAAACATTGTTATAGATAAAGCAAAAATCCTAATCAGTAACTGCTACACATTGGATGTGGCTGCGGGTGCAGTATTTCGAGTGAATTGCGCGACAGGCTATTAATGTAGAGGGGCGGGTTTCCGCCAGATTGTGTGATTAATCCTCATAAGAAGCCGGACGAACTCAGCCTTTTGTTGCGGAGTTGCAGTCGGTATTTCCTCACGGCAGCGATCTTTAGCGGCGCGATCAACCTGCTTTATCTGGCAGGCCCGCTCTACATGTTGCAGGTCTATGACCGGGTGATCTCGAGCGCCAGCGAGGTCACGCTGGTGATGCTGACGATTGCGTTGCTGCTGGCCTATATCGCGCTGGCAGGGCTCGACGCCGTTCGTGCCAAGGTTTTGACGCGCGCCAGCATTCGTCTGGATCAGAGGATTGCGGCCCGAGTCATGACCGCGATCATCGATCGCTCGGCAAATTTTGGAGGGGCTCGAAGCCAGCTGCTGCGGGACTTTGATACGTTTCGCCAGTTCATTACCGGTGCCGGTATTCATGCCATCTTTGATCTGCCCTGGGCGCCGATCTATATTCTGGTGATTTTTGCCTTGCACCCGTTTCTTGGCGCATTTGCGCTGGGGTGCTCCGTTGTACTCGTCCTGATGGCGCTCCTCAACGAGCGGATCGTCAAGCCGCCGCTCACGGAATCAGGCGAGGCGGCATCGCGCAACTACAGCTTCACCGAAATGAGCCTGCGCAACACCGAAGTGGTGCGCGCCATGGGTATGACGTCAGGGCTTCTCAAGCGATGGGGCCGCGACCGTAACCGCATGCTTGATCGGCAGGTGGCTGCGAGTGACCGTGCTGCCACCATGCAGAGCATTATCCGCTTTCTGCGCTTGACCATGCAGTCGCTGATTCTGGGCCTTGGCGCCTATCTGGTGATCGAGCGGCTGGCGACGGTCGGCGCGATGTTTGCCGCCAGCATTCTGCTCGGTCGGGCGCTGCAGCCGGTTGAGCAGATTGTCGGGTCCTGGCGTAATCTGGTTTCGGCCAGGGCCGCGTTCTTACGCGTTCGCGAGCTGTTGGCGGCCAATCCTCCTCATGAAACGGGATTGAAGCTGCCGCGGCCCAAGGGGCGTCTTTCCGTCGAGGGCCTGACCTTTGTGGCTCCCATCAACCCCAGGCCGATCCTGCGTGGCGTAACGTTCGATATCGAACCCGGCGAAGTGCTGGGCATTATCGGTCCGTCAGGCGCGGGTAAATCAACACTCGCGCGTCACATCGTCGGCGTGCTTAAGCCGAGCGCAGGTGCCGTTCGACTTGACGGGGCGGATGTCGCGGTCTGGACCAAGTCTTCGCTTGGCCAGTATCTTGGTTATCTTCCGCAGGATATCGAGTTGTTCGCTGATACTGTCGCTGCCAATATCAGCCGATTTCAGGATGGCGAGGACAAGGAAGCCATACTGGCCGCGCAGATGGCCGGCGTGCACGAGATGATCCTTCGGCTGGCCAACGGTTACGACACCCAGGTCGGGGAGGGCGGCGCCATTCTGTCCGGGGGCTACCGCCAGCGGATCGGTCTGGCGCGGGCGGTCTACGGCAATCCCAGCCTGGTCGTGCTCGATGAGCCGAGCTCAAATCTGGATTCCGATGGCGATGCCGCGCTGGCCGACTGCATCCTGCAGCTCAAGAAGCGCGGAACAACCGTGGTGATCATTTCACATCGACCGAGCACGATTGGCGTGGTCGACAAGATCCTGGTTCTGAGGGACGGCATCGCCGAGATGTTCGGGCCACGCAACGAAATCATGTCCCGTCTCACAAGGGCTGTGCCCGTGCCGGTGCACGCGGTCCAGGGAACGGCGAGCTAGGAACCAGGCCATGGCGCTTTTGGATACTGCAAGCCGGGTGATGCGGCCGGTCTTTAACTTCACCGATGTAAAGCCGGTCACAGCGGACGGAGCTCCCAGCGATTCCATCAGGAAAGTTGCGCTCGCCGGCTGGGCGATCATCGCAGTCTTTTTCGGTGGCATCGGTGCCTGGGCCATGACGGCCCCACTCAACGGGGCGGTGGTCGGCAACGCCGTGATCAAGATTGATGGCAACCGCAAGAGCGTCCAGCACCTCGACGGCGGCATCGTCAAGGAGATGCACATCAAGGAAGGCGACAGGGTCAATGTCGGTGACGTCCTTATCGTGCTCGATGAAACCCAGGCGCGGGCCGAATACGAAGTGCTGTCGCAGCAATATATGGTGCTTCGGGCTACCGAAGTGCGCCTGCTGACTGAACTGGATCATGGGTCAACGCTGGTGATGCCGGCGGACCTGAAGACCCAGGACAGCTATTTCAAGAGCGTCTGGAACGGCCAACTCAGCCAGTTCGAAAGCCGTCGCGCTGCACTGGAAGGCCAGCGGTCCGTCATCCGGGAGAAGATCAACCAGCTGATGTCGCAGATCGTCGGCTCCGAGGCGCAGGTCAAGTCGTTCACGGACCAGATCTCATCGGTCCGCGCGGAGGCCAAGGACATCGCGCCGCTGGTTGAGCGCGGACTGATCGCACGCCCGCGGATCCTGCAGCTGGAGCGGACGGCTTTTGGCCTTGAAGGCCAGATCGCCGACGCCAGCGCCAATATCGCAAAAGCCCGCCAGGCCATTGCGGAACAGCAACAGCAAATCGCCCAGCTCGACAACGATCGAATGGCCGATATCACCAAGGATCTGCGCGACACCCAGGCCAAGATGCTGGAGGTAATTCCGAAGGCGATGAACGCCAAGGCAGTGCTCGGCCGCATGGAAATCCGCGCGCCCTATTCCGGGCGCGTGGTGGCCTTGACGGTATTTTCGGTTGGTGGCGTCATTCAGCGGGGCGAGAAGATCCTCGACATCGTGCCCGATCAGGACTCCCTCACGATCGAGGCACAAATCGCCGTCGAGGACATCAGTGACATCAGGCCGAACATGCGGGCCGAGGTGCATCTGACGGCCTACAAGCAGCGCATCGTCCCGATCATTCATGGCGATGTAATCCAGATATCGGCCGACCGTCTGACGGACCCGAAGACCAATAATCCGTATTACATTGCCTTTGTCCGGATTGATCAGGCCGAGCTGGAGGCGATGCCCAACATCAAGCTCTATCCCGGCATGCCTGCAACCGTGATGATCCCGACGATCCAGCGCACGGCGTTCGATTATATCGTTGGACCATTGGTGATGTCATTCAATCATTCCTTCCGCCAAAAATGAACCGTCTGGCCGTGGATCGCAATTTCGCTCACTTGAGCCGGTAACGACCGCGGCGTTCCCATGGCAGGTTTTGTCGTATTTTGTCACGCGACGCCGATTCGATGGCGTCGTCTTGCGTCGGCTCGAAATGGTGTATGCAGCCGAGATTACCAACGGTCGGAATCGTGGATTAATCCGTCCGGAATGGCACTCATCACCTTTCCTCTGCGGCGAACCTAATCATGGCGGTCTTTATCGCGGTCATCAAAAGAGACGGTGAGGCCACTTACACGGCATCGTTTCCCGATTTTCCGGGGCTTGCGGTGGACGAGCCGACCCTCGACCGATTGCTGGCAAAAGCCGGCGAGGTGCTGGCGCTGCATATCGAAAGATTGCTGGAGGCCCACCGGGCCATAGCCGTTCCGACGCCTGCCGACGCCATCGAGCGAGGTGATGCATTGCTCCTGGCGGCCGTGCATGTGCCCGACGATATCGGGATGGCACATGTTGAGCTTGCGCTCCCGGCGCTTTCGCTGGCCCGGATTGATTCTGTTGCCCGCAGGCTTGGGCTAACTCGTTCGGCCCTGTTCGTTCAGGCCGTCAATCGCTTGGAGATCGAGACGGCCGTTCCGCGCGACAGACGGGCGGCGGGCCCCGATGGTCCCACACTGTTTGATTTTGTGACGCCGCTGCAATTGAGGGTTGAGGCATCCGCGACGGCCTATCCGCCGCTTCCTGCAGTGAACCCCCAAGCAGTGAACCCCCAAGCCGCGGAAGAGGGCGCCACGGCGCAAGTTAGCCTCGTTGATATTGAGGCCGAGCTGGAGCGATTGATCGAAGAATCGTCCGCGCCGAAGCCCGATGCTGCGATTGAGGGCCGGCCGGTCAAAGAAGCGAAAGGCGAATAGTCAAAAAGCATGTTCGCAGCCTGCGAAGTGAATGGGTTGACGGGGTTCTCGCCCGGATTGGAAAGCCTTTCATCTCGGGGCGCTGCGTGCGATCGCTTGTTGCTCTCGGGTTCGTTGCCGCATTGACGGGCTGCGGGATCTCCCGCCAGGTGGAACAGGAGGGCACCGAGTCGGCGGCGCTGAACTTGAACCAAGCGCTCGCCGAGTGCCGCAATGGGTATCCGGACCAGATTACCCAGGCCGTCGCTCGTGCGACTTGCGTAATCAAAGCAACAGAGCCGCTGCGGCCGCTATTGCCATTTCCAGAACTGCTCGATCGGGAAAACGACTTGCGAAAATCGCTGGCGGCGCAGGTCCAAAGCGGTAGCATGTCGCTTCTGGAGCGGAACCTCCAGATGACCAAATTCCACGCCAGTCTGCTCGTAGAGGAAAACAGTCGGTTGAAGGAAAAACCCACTGAAGTTGCGCCAGCTGTATTGGGCGCGACGCAATGGCGGTTGTCCAACTCTGACGGCTGTACATCACTGGGCGGGAATACCGCGAACTGCTTTTGATTTTGGCCGCGGCCCTGTTTGAAGCTATCGACCAGAGGGAAAATGTGATGGAGCTTACCGTCACGCCCTGTGTTGAAGATGCGAAGGCAGGGCCGATTTTAGCATCGATGGCTGCACGCTGATTTTGCGCGACCTGCCCAGCCAACAGACGCTAGTACATTTCAGAACCGGCTTGCTGCGAACGGCAACCTTCGACGCGCCGACCGATCATAATGCTGTTGGTCGGCGTTGCAGATTTCGGAAAACAAGAGTTCAATGACCCGCTAGCGCATTCTTTAGCGTGGAGCAGGTAATTATGAGCAAAGCGATTGAACACATCGTTGCGGGATATTCGACCCTTAAAAATCGAGAGGCCTTAGAGGAAATACGGGACCATCGCCGGCGGCTACTGATGAAAAATCGGATGAGCGCTGCTAATTCCGGCTTTAACCTGGATCGGATCGCCAGCGATCTTCAGGAAGAGATAAGCATCGTCGAGGCTGCGTTATCAAGATTTCAGGATCGAGGATCCAATGAGCTTGGCTGAGCAATCGCTGCCAAGTTAGACGACGGTTTGCTATTCCCAATGAGAATTCGTCAATCAGGCAGCTTTTGATGCCATTGCAGATGGAGGCGTCGGTCAGCCTTGCGGCGATGTGCCACTCGCCAGTGGAAAACCCAACTGCGTGTTTCTTCAAGACCTTGATGATCTGCCTTTTTGCGAACCTGCCCTTACGCGTGGTCTAGCTCCTCGGTGGAAAACGGGATCCTGATTTAGAATCGAGGGCACCTCAGCAGAGCAGGTCACGCGTGCTATCTAATTGAAGCAGAAGTGAAATCGAACGAAGTTGTGCCCGAGGTTTTTTGCTCGCGATGGGATCGCGGCGTGACTTCCCATACCGGCATGCTGCGCGGGACTCGGGATTCGATTGAGCAGACAAGTTTTGCTTGTGGAGCGGTTGCGATGGTGTCATATTTGTTTCAACAAATTTCTGCAGGCTGCGCGGCAATTACTCCCGCGAAACTCCTTTCTGGTAGGGAGGCTGCATTGGAAGCTTTTTCTTTTTATAAAAATTTTCCGTGTTGGCGTTCAGCTAATTTTCGGCTCGCTGATTTTCAGTTTGTTGTTTCTCGAATTCCGAATTCGTTGCCAGGCGGCTTCGCCGCCAACAGAACCCCACGAACCTTCCTGCACTCGCCTCGCTCTTGACGTCCGGTCCCAGGGGCTCGTTGAGCCCGTGGCCCGTTGTTGTTGCCTTTTTTGAGTTGTTTGCACGCCGTTAGATTTTGAAAGTCCATTCAGGGGGCATTCCCATGGGGAAGGCTTGGCGCTGGGGTAAGTATTCATTCAAGCGAACCGGCTTGGATGCGGTGCTCGATAAGGTCGTGCGCGAATTTTTCGCCGGCGACAATCGGCCCCAGAAACCGCGACGGATCGGCGGCGCGGGCGCACCGAAGAAACCGCAACGCCAAAGTTTTACTCTGGAAGCCATCGAGCCACGGCTGCTGCTGTCGGCAGATTTGACGTACGGCGCTCCCGGCAGCATACCGGGCGACATCACCAGTGCGGTGGACGTCGGCAATTACATCAGTTCGCTGACCGCGACGACCTTCGTGCTCAAGGCCGAAGAGAGCGGCGGCAACGCTTTTTGGAACCTCTATGGGACCGGCCTGGATGGCACCGGACCGTTGGCGCTTGCTGCGTCCAAGCAGATTACCTCGGCGCTCGACCTTGATGTGAATATCAAGCGGGACGATTTCGGCGTTAGCAATTCGAAGATCAGCCTGATCGATTTCGTCGGCGATAAGGTGACCGTCGATACCGACAGCCTGTCGGTACTCAACACCAGATTTGCAGGTACGCAGATCAACATCGACTTTAATGGTGGCAAGGACATCGATCTCGGTGCGCTGATCGGCGTCGCGCTACCGCTTTCCCTCGGCAACGATCAGGTGGCGCTCAGCGGCAACGGTGGAACCTTCAGCGGGCATGACTTCACGTTGCACAGTACCTCGGACATCGTGAACGATGCCAGCGGGTTGCAGATTACGGACGCAGGCGGGTCGTTCCAAGTCGTGTCCGACTCGAAGGTCACCATCGACCAAGGCTCGGCAATCACCGCCGCCAACATCACCTTGAAGGCCGATTCCAAGAGCACGGGTGGGTTGTTCCAGGGCTTACTCGCCGACGCGAAAAGCGGAGTTACGCTCGATAATGCGACCCTTACCGCCAGTGGCGGTGCGGTCCAGCTACTGGCCCATTCCGACGCTACCTTCACCGAGAGCGGCGACACATTTTTCAGCAACGGTGCCGCCGGCACCGCTGTGGTCAGCTTCGGCGATGCGCTTGTCGATGTGAAATCCGGTGCGGTTGTCCACGCGAAGGATGTCACCATCGACGCGACGGTAAAGGACGATATTACCGCGAACACCGATTCGGCCACCGCCGCCTTCAAGGCCGTTGTTGTCACTGTGATCGACAACCCCGAAGTAAAGCTCGCGGGAAGCTTCGATCTGACCGGATCCTTCAGTGCTACGGCATCGTCCGACGTCACGATCGTTGCGACGACCGCCCCCAAAGACGGCGGCGCTTCCACCTCTGATGCTGCGGTTGCCGTGTCCGTGGTCAAGAGCGACCCGAAAATCACCGTGACCGGCGGCGCGATCAATGCCGGCGGGTCGGTCCTGATTGCGGCCAACAACAAGGTCGATGTCAATGACGCGGCTGCCGGCGACAAAGGCGGCTCGGACGGCCATGGTGCAGGCGCGAAGGGCGCCGCGGTAGGCGTCACGGTTCTGTGGGGCGACACCTCGGCCGGCATCACCGGCGGGACCGTGCAGGGCGCCGGCGTCACGCTCTCCGCGACCAGTGACCGCACCGCGACAACGCTCGCTGTTGCAACCGGAGGCGGTTCCGACGACGGCGATCCTTCCAATCAGTCCAAGCAGCGTCTCGCCGATCCCAATCCCAACAAGGCCAGCGACGGCAAGTCCGTCGACAAGGCCAAAACCAGCGACGGCGCTCTGCCATTCGCTGCGGGAGTTTCCGTCGGCGTCGTCACTGGCGATACCACTGCATCGATTACCGGCGGCACTGTGATCGCTACCGGCGTGACCGACATCGGCGTCATCGCAAGCGGCAAGCACACCGTGGCCACGACCGCCGACGGATCGAACAAGACCGATAATTCCGGCACGGCGGTCGGCGTTGCGGTAGCGATTCAGGTCGTCGACAGCAATAGTGCGGCCTCGATCGGCGGCACGGCCAGTCTCACGGCCGCGCATGTCAACGTGACGGGCGAGATGCCGACCAGCACGTTCGACGCGAAGGCGACGGCAGGCGCCAGTGGATCCGGCATATCGGTCGCCGGCGCTCTCGCAATCAACGTCGCAACGCTCGACGCGAACGCTTTGGTCAGTTCCGGCCCGGTGGACGTGCATGGTGCTGATGTAGCGCTAACGGCCAGTTCGACGCTGACCAATACCGCCGAGGCCCTCGGCAAGTCGGAGACCAGTGGAAACGTCGGCGTCGGGGCCGCCGTGGCCCTCAACATCGTCAATGACACCACGGTTGCGGCGATCGCCGACGGCGCAAACCTTTTGTCGGCACATGATCTTGGCCTGTCTGCGACCGCGGTCGATACCATCGCTACGACTTCGGAGGCGGGTTCTTCCGGCGGCACCGCGGTTTCGCCGAGTGTCGCGATCACGCTTGCCAATATCAATACCAAGGCATTTGTCGGAACTGGCAGCCCGCTGACCCTAAGCGGCAAGTTGTCCGTTACAGCGATACAAACCGCCAATGTGACAGAGACCAACGCCAAAGCGGATGCGGCTAGTTCTAGCACTGCGGCGATCGGGGCTTCGCTGGCATTGGCGATCATCGACGATTCGGTGACCGCGTCGATCTCGCGCAATGTCAGTGCCGCTGGCGATATCGACGTCAGCGCTATCGGATCCGCTTCGGCCGACACCGAGGCCAGCGCCAGCGCCGCCGGCGCCAAGGACAAAGACCAGAACGCCGCCGACGGCGAAGGCGATGTCAACAAAAAGGGCGATGACCAACTCGCGCTCGGCAACAGCCGCGCGCAAAGCGATAATGGCGGCGACGCCACGAAGGCATCCGGCAAGAGCAACACGCCCGATGCTTCCACCGGCGACAAGGATACCGGCGGTAGCGGCAACTCCAAGGTTCAGGTCGCGGCCGCGGTCGCCTTCGACATGCTCACCACGTCCTCGCAGGCACTGTTCCTTGGTGCCCCGTCGATCACATCTACCGGCGGTAGGGTGTCGCTGAAGAGCTCGGCCAATACCGACGCGAAGAAGACCAAGGCAGACGGCACGGCGACGGACGCTTCGTCGGCTGGCATTGCGGCCGCCGTGGCGATCAACCTCGTGGACATTACCAACAAGGCGTCGACCGGAACGGCGACGGTCGTTGCGCAAACCGGCCTCGACATCGAAGCGACGATGACGAACCTGTCGGGAGACCAGACTCACGAGATCGTCAGCGAAGCCAATTCGGGTGCGACCGGCAACGACAAAGTCAGCGTTGCCGGTGCTCTGGCGCTGAACATCGTTCACAACAACACCGAAGCTTCCGTAAGTGGCGGATCGGTCACGGTGAACGGTGGTCCGATCACAATTAAGGCGATCAATACCGAGGTGGATGACGCCAAAGCCGACTCGGAAGCCGAGGCCGGGAAGGTCGGTGTGGGTGCCTCAGTTGCACTCAATCTGCTGCTGTCGAGCCACACAACCGCGCAGGTCGCCGACGGTGCGAGCTTTACGGGGAGCAATCTTGGTACTGTCGAAGTCAGTTCGGATTCGGAGCGCACGGTAAAGACCAAGGTCGACGGCGGTTCGCAAGGCGAAATTTCGATCACGCCGGCGGTCGCATTGGCGCTCGACTTGGATGATAAGTCGACCGCGCGCATCGGTACCGGCACCGGCTCCCTCTCGGGTAGCGGAACCGTCACGGTCGAGGCCAAACATACGGCGGACTACAATGAAACCGAGGCAAAAGTGGCCGCCGCAGGGAGCAAAGCGGCTATCGGCGCAGGTGTGTCGATCGTAGTCGTCGATGGCTGGGCCACAACCTCGGAAGTGGACCGGGGCGTCACTGGAAGCCAGGTCAGCATTCTTGCTACTTCCGATTTCGAGAGCACGGTTGCGGCCAGCGCCAGCGCCAAGGGCGGCAGCACGACTGACAAGAAGGGCAATGAAAAGACCGACGATCAGCTGCAGAACAACAGCAACACCAGCGGTGCCGGTGCGCCCACCACCAACACGTCACAGAACAGCGGCGCCGATGCTAACGGCCAATCAAGCGGCCAGTCGGGTGCAGGCGGCAGCAGTGTCGGCATCGCGGCGAGCGTCGCAGTGGACGTGGTATCCGTAAGCAATACCGCGGCGATCGGCGACAACACGACGGTTACGGCCACGAGCGGCTTGCTTAAGGTCAGCGCGTCGAACAATGTCGACGCCAAAGCGAAGAGCGACAGCACTGCCATTGACAAGGACGGCAGCGTCAATATTGCCGCGGCGTTCTCGCTCAACTCCATCTCCAACACGAATACCGCGAAGATAGGCGCAGGCGCAATCGCCAGCGGCAACGGCATTACCGTCGAAGCGATTACGCCTGACACGAATGATATCTCATCGCGCGCCCTCTCTGCGGCCGGTAATAAAAGTGGTAATGTCGCCATCGCTGGCGTCGCCGCCATCAATGTCGTGGATTCAGAAACCAGGGCCTACACCGGCGACGGGTCGCATCTGCACGGCGGCGCGGGTGAGGTCGACATCACGGCTCGGCACGACCTGCGCACCCAGGCACTGGCCGCGTCGGCGGGCTTCTCGGGCGGTGGTGCCGGCATCGGCGTCGCCGTGGCGATCAACGTTGTAGGCACGGGTACTGGCGGGTCGCATACGACCGCCAGCATTGGCGATCCCACAGGCAATGGCTCCGCCGCTACCGTCGACGGTACGGGCGCCGTAAACGTCACGGCCCAGCACACCCTTAACCCCCTGGACGTCGACTTCAGTGATCTTCCAAGTGTCATCAGCTCAAAGCTGAGCAGCGTCAGCATTCCGCTGACCTCGATCGCGCTGGCCGCGGGCGGAAGCACGGGCAGCAGCAAGCCGGGCCTCGCCGGATCCGCGAGCATCAACGTGTACGACACCACGACGCAGGCGTTCGTCGACAGCAACGCAACCGTCGGCCAGGGCCTTTCGCACAACGCATCGCTGACAGTGTCGGCTACCGACACGACGACGGTTAAGTCCGCCGCAGGTTCGGCGGGCGTCGGGGTGAGTGGTGCAGGAATTGGGGCTGGCCTGGACCTGTCGATCATCAACAAGGACACCCGTGCCTATATTGGCCAGAGTGCACATGTTACGACGACCGGCTTGACTTCGATAACGGCAACTTCGAGCGAGGACATCCTCTCCATCTCTGCCAATGCCGGTATCGGAGGCAGCGGACCGGGCGTGGCGGCATCTGCTTCGGTGGAGGTGCTCACGACGCAGACGCGTGCCTACATCGACGGCGGAGCGCTGGTTACGCAGGTTGGCAGCGTGAACATCGACGCCAGCGACACCATGAATATGGTGATGGTAGCCGGCTCGATTGGCTTTGGCAGCAGTGTAGGTGCTGGCGCCGCGGTTACGACGCTTGTTCAGAACGATACGGTTGAGGCCTATATCGGCCAGAGCGCGCAGGTCACGGCGTTAGCGGGGCCCATCACCATCAACGCGCATTCTACCGAGACGGAAGCGGCCATCGGCGCCGCAGGCGCTGGCTCCTCGGGAAGCTTCGCGTTTGCCGGCGCCGGCGTGATCAATGTCCTGACCGAGAATACGCGCGCGTTCGTGGACCGGTCGGCTACCGTCAATGCCGCCGGCGACCTTACGGTCCACGCAGACGATCAGACCAAATTCGTGTCGGTGGCAGGCAACCTCGCCGTCTCCGCCGGGTCAGCGGCCGGCGCGGGGGCAGCGGTTGCGGTGGTCAACAAGCACACCGATGCCTTCATCGAGTCCAATGTATCGTCGACCGTCGGCGGCAATATCGACGTAAAGGCGACATCGAAGGAGACGATCACCGCCATCGGCGCCGGCATCTCGGCCAGCGGCAACGTTGCGGTCACCGTCGACGCCGCGGTCGATGTGCTGAACGTCGACACGCGTGCCTTTATCGGCGACGATCCCGACGACGCCAACCCCAGCGCCGGCGCAGGCAATGTCCACGCCAACGGCTCGATCGCGATCGAGGCTGACGAGCGCACCGAGCTTAATGCCATCGTCGGTGTGGTCGGCTTCTCCGGCTCCGCCGCGATTACCGCGGGTGCCGTCGTCACCGTTACCAACAAGCACACCGAAGCCTTCGTCGGCAGCGGGGCCATCGTGTCCGCTTCAGGCAACCAGGCGATTTTTGCTGCGACAGGTCATCTGAACCCTGTGACGTCGAGCGACGGTGGGGCGCAGGGCAAGATCGACACCGGCACCGTCAACGGCTCGCCCAACGCCGACAGCCTCGCGTCGCAAGGCCGGGTAGTGTCGCCGGGTGTCAGCAATGCCAACGCACCGACGGTGGCAGACGACGGCGGAAATGCGCGTCCGAACAACCCGGGGACCAGCAGCAGCATGCTGGGCGGCAAGGTCGTTCTGCAGCCGCTCGCCACCAGCCAGACCGGCGTCTCGATTACCGCGACCAACTATGATCAGATCAATGGCCTGGCGGCGGGCATCGCCGGTGCTGGTTCGGCCGCCGTTGCGCTCAGTGCTGTCGTCAACTCCATTAACGACACGACGACAGCCTCGGTAGCGGCGAACGCGCAAGTCACTGCGAGCGCTGGTGATGTCAACATCAGCGCTGCCAGCGACGTACACCACCTTGCGGTTGCAGCTTCGCTGGCCGTCTCGGGCGGCGGCGCCGTTGCGCCTGCAGTCGATGTTACGGTAATCAGCAACACTACCACTGCGTCAGCCGAGGCAGATTCGGTGGTCACTGCCTCCGCGGGCAACATCGTGGTCGATGCCAACGCGAAGGAAGACATGCTGCTGGTCGGCTTCGGCATCGCCGGCGCCACGGTCGGCATCGGCGGAGCGGTCAGTGTGCTGGTGGTCAACAACACGACCACCGCGAAGATTGCCGGCACGGCCGACGCGTGGGGTAACGTTGTCGTGCATTCAACCGACGATACCGACATCACAATCGTCGACGGCGCGGGCGGCTTCGGACTGGGCGGCGCGGGCGCGTCGGTCGGCGTCATCAGCCTCAGCAAGACGACCGAAGCCTACATTGCGAATACGGCGGCAGATCACGCGATCGTGCATGCGGGTGGCCATGACACCGGCGCGACCGGCATGGTCGGTACGCTGACCGGCGGCGAGAGCGCCAGCGGTTTCGACACAGCGAGCGTCAAGGGCGTGCTCGTCGAGGCGCAATCGCATGAGCAGGTGTTCCATCTCAACGTTGCGGCCGGTGGTGGCTTCATCGGCCTGGCCGGCGGCGTCACGGTCACCACGTTGGCGGGTAACACCCATGCCTATATCGACAACGCCGACGTCAACTGGACGAACAACCTGGGTACCGATGGCGATCAATCGGTGTGGGTGAATGCCGGCGACGAGGCACGCGTAGCCACATTCGCCGGAGGCATCGCCGGCGGTGCCGGGGCGATGGCCGGTGCCGTCGACATCGGCGTGATGCGCAACAACATCAACGCCGAGATCAAGTCGGGAGCCCGCGTCGCGGCCAACCGCGACGTCAAGGTCAACGCCCTGGGTATCAAGGACATCGACAGCATCGCCGCGAGTGGCGCCGGTGGCATCGTCGGCCTCGCCGCGTCGGTTAGCGTGTGGTCGGTGGGGCAGCAACTCAGCAGCAACTACAAAGGCGATGGCGGCGCGCCGTCGAATTCGCTCGAACACGGCGGCAGTACAGCCGACAGCGACGCCACGAAGCAGGGCTCGGATGCGAGTGGCCAACTTGCCAACTCGGTTAGCGGCACCGGGGGAAAGTTCGGCTCGGCCGACGTCAATCCTGGCGGCAACACCGTCCACCTGGCTGCCGGCAATCGCCTGGGCACTGGCTCGAAGGTGACCTACTACGACGGCGGATCGGCAGCCGGCAACCTCAACAACGGGCAGACCTACTTCGTCCGCGACACCGGCGACCACCAGACCTTCAAACTGTACAACAGCTTTGACGACGCCAAGAATGACGTCGGCGCGGTCGACATCACGTCCTCTGGTGGCGCGAACCAGTCCATCGTCGGCAACGTCGGTCTCACCAACGGCAGCACGGATCCGGGCACCGCGTCCAACTCGCAGGACCGCACGTCCGCGATCTCCTATCAAGCGCTCAACGGCACGGGCGGTTTCTCTACCAAAGCACCGAATCAGACCTCGCTGGGAAGCGCGTTGATCGGGCCGACAGTAGGTACTAACGCGGCGATCGGCGGAAGCGCCCAAGTCAACACCGGCACCGGCGACATTACGGTCAATGCCGTTGAGAATCTGCACATGACCACGACGCAGGGCGGCGTCGCAATCGGCGGCCTCGGCATCGGCGCGGGTATCGGTGTTCTCAACATTGCCTCCAACGTATCGGCCACCGCAGGCGGCACGCTATCGGCGGGCGGCGCAATCAACATCCACGCTGACCTTTACGAAAAAGTGAACGAGGTCGCGTTCGCCGCCGCTGGCGGTGTTATCGGCTTGGGTGCCGGCGTCGCGGTGATCAGCGACAGCAGCACGACCACCGCCGGGTTGAGCAATAATGCCGTGGTGCACAAGGCCTCGGCTATCGACATTCATGCCAACGCCAAGCAAGACATCACGGTTCTTTCCGTCGGCGTGACCATCGGAGGTCTGGCCGCTGGCGCGTCATTTACCAAGGTCGACGTGCATAACGACGGCGCCACGGACGTGCTCGCCTTCATCGGCGACAATGTATCGATCGGCCAGGCGGCAGGCGACAGCGTCGGTAGCGTGACCGTGGATGCCGACTCCACCGTGCTTGTCGATGCGCATTCCTTCGGTCTGTCCGGGGGCGGCATCGCGCTCACCGCCAATTTCGCGTTCGTCACTGTTACGCCCGATGTGGTTGCCACGGTCGGCGACGGTGCCACCGGTGCCAACATCACGCTGAATGGCAGCGGCGACCTGAAGGTCTCCTCCTCATCGACCGACAATCTCGACGCCACCGTCACCGGCGTTAGTGTTGGTGGTGTTGCGGCCGGCTTGTCTTACTCCAGTGTCGATGCCAGGCCCCAGGTGCGCTCGAAGGTGGTGAAAGGCAACGTCAAGGCGCGCAACGTCACGGTCGAGACGAGTGCCAACGTCGGGGCGCCGAACGATTATGGATCGTCGGCAATCGCGTTCGCAGGCGCAGGAGGCGTCGCGGCGGCATCAGGTGCGCTTGCGAAGTCGACCAACAGCCCGACGCTCGAGTCCGTGGTCGGTAGCGGTGCGACCATTGCGGGCACCGGCGAAGTCAAGATCACGGCGGAAGGCAATGATCTCGCAGCTGCAAGAGCCAGCGGCGTCGCCATCGGCTTCGCGGGTATCGGCGGCACCTCCGCCGAAGCGCACACCGATGGCGACATCGAAGCCCATCTCGACGGTCAGGTGGTCGGCGTCGGCAACACGGCGGGTGCAACCAACCTCACGGTCCAGGGCAAGTCCAGCGATGCGGCCAATGCGCTTGCCGAGGCGGCGACCGGAGGTATGTATTCGGGCCAGCTGAACGTAACGAACGCAACCAGCAATTCGACCGTCAAGGGTTACATTGCAAGCACCGGCACGATCAAGGTCAGCTCGAACCTCGACGTCGAGGCCTTGTCTCATCCCGAAGCGGATGCGCTGACCAAGGGAACCACCATCGGCGGCATCAGCGTTGGCGGTTCGCAAGCGACCACCCAGGTGGTCCCGATTGTCACCGCCTATGCAATGGCGGGCTCCATCGACGCGGGCGGCAGCATTACCGTCCACGCGGAAGCGACGCCACAGGGTCAGCCGCAGCCGACCTACAACGTGGTATCGGGCAGCGACAGCAACAACAGCGTCGAAGTCGACAATCATGGCCTGCAGGCGGGCGACGCGGTCGTCTTCAGTGGCCCGAGCCAGTCCGGCCTTACTCAGGATCGCGAATACAGCGTCCTGCCGACGGATACCAACGACCTGTCGTTCGGTTCCCAGTTCAGTGGGACCTCGGCCAATGTCAACGTGGACACGGACACGATCAAGTTCGACGCCCCGCACCACTTCGTCACGGGCGACAGGGTGCAATACATCACCGCGGGCGGCACGCAGATCGGCGGCCTGACCAGCGGCAACCTGTATTGGGTGAAGGTGGTCGACGGCACGTCGATCAAGCTGACTACCTACGACCCGACGGTCACCGACCCGTTAAAGAACTTCACTCCGTCTGGATCGACCATCACGGTCGGCGGCACCAATTACGCTACCGATCTGCCGGTGACCTATCACGCGCCCGCCGCAATGACCTTCTCAAACCAGCAGGTCGACGTCAATGACACCACCAATAGCGGTGTCGCGGAGCTCAACAACAACGTCAACGCCAACAACATCGAGTTCGTCGATACCTCGGGCATCGTGGGCAGCGACGGCAATCCGATCGCCTCCGGCTTCAACAATACCGACCTTGTCGTCTACCACGTGACCAACGGGTTCGCCGTCGGCGGCTTGAAGGACGGTACGACCTATCGCGTCTCGGGCGCAGGTGGCACGAATAACAGCATTGTGCAGCTTGATGCCTACGTCAAAGACCTCGGCGTCACCTTCCACAAGAGCGGCGACAACAATGTCAGCGACACGATCACGCGCGCATCGGGTAGCTGGCGTGATGCGGGCTTCGCGATCGGGCAGCAGATCAGCGTCTCCGGAGCCGGCGTCAACGACACCACCTACACGCTCGTCGATGTCAACGACAGCACGCTGACGCTCAGCGTCAAGAATAGCGTCACGGGCGGTGATTTTACAAAGACCATCGAAAGCAACGCGATCGCGCTTGTGCCGACCAAGGCGCAGACGCTGGCGCTGACCTTCATCAACGACGGTGCTGGCAACAACCTCGACCAGATCCAGCGCAGCTCGGGCAGCTTCCTGGCCGACGGCTACCAGGTCGGGCAGACGGTTTCGCTGAGCGGCGGTTCCAGCGCCACCGACAAGGCGACCAATAACGGCAGCTTCACGATCAGTGCCATCTCGGCGGACGGGAAAACCCTCACGCTCAAAGACACCGACAATGTCGTCACTGCCGGTGTGTTCACCAAGTCGATTGCTGCCGACAAGGGTGCGGTGCACAGCCTTATCAAGCTCGGCGACCTGCCGATGCAATATTCCTCCGATGGCGTCCACTTCTTCAATGCCGACGGACGCACCTTCTATGTCATCAATCCGGATGGCAACGATACCTTCCAGCTCGCGCTGACGCCGGGCGGCCCTGCGCTGACCCTCGTGGGCCCGGACTCGCCGAGCGGCAACCACAAGATCGGGCCAGAAAGCGTCGACATTTTGAGCCCGGCCACTGGCAACCAGTGGATTCGCATGGACATCACGGGCAACGTCACCGGGGCGACCCTCACGGGTCCGGGCGGCGTACCGCTTTCGGTGTTGTCGCCGCCGATCGGCGACGGCGCTTCGTCCGCGGTGGCTCGGGGTTCCGGCGGCGGCTTTATTGGCATCAACATCAATGACGGCACGATCACCGATAGCCCAACCGTCAATGCCTACATGCAGGCGGGCCTCGCGCAGGCCAAGTTTGACGTGTCGATTACGACCAATTCCGTCACGAATGCCACCGCCAGCGGCGCCAACGGCACCGGCGGGTTGGTCGGCGTCGGCGGTTCCTCCGCTACCAGCGACGCGACGAACAAGAGTGAAGCCTGGGTGGAAGCTGGCACGCGCATAATTGCCGGCGGCAACTTCAACTTGACGGCTAATCTGTTCACCGGCGCGTCGGCCGCGGCGCGGTCCACGACTGGCGGCGCCGTCGGTGTCGCCATCACGCACACCCATTCCACCGTGGACAACACCACTACCGCAAAGCTGAAAAACGGCGCGGACGTTCTGGCGGGCAACACGGCGATTGTCACAGCGACGACAGGCACGGCGCAGTCGACCAATTCCGGTTCGACCGGCATCGGCATCGGCGGCGATGGAAACGCCTACGCGACCTCGAACTCGACCGATAATACGACTGTCGACTTCGGCACCGCCGCGGCCCTGACCGCGCGCGCGATCGAGGCCGCGGCAACGGTCCCGTGGATGGACGTGGAGGCCCGGGCGCGCGGCGACGGCGGCGGTCTTGTTGCGGTGGGCACTGGTTCGTCGACCGTGAACCTCAACGCCCAGAACAACGTCAATCTGCACGCTAACGCCGCGCTCACGGGCTATGAAGGTGTCGATCTCATTGCGCGCTACTACAATCCCGACCCGGCGTCGGCGCCCGACCATCAGGCCGTTACTTCGATTTCCGATGCTTTCGGTCGTGCCACCGGCCTGTTCGGCTATGTCGACGGCTCGGCCGGCAATACCACGACGCTGGCATCGACCATTCTTGGCGAGCTTCACTCGCTGGTCACGGCCGGCCCGCGCGATCCCAACGATCCAGCGCTCCAGGACGTATCAGGCTATAATCACTTGGCGCTCTATTCGGATACGAAGAACGGCAAAGTCAACTTTGTCGACAATGGCCACGTGTCGCGCCGTTCGCTCGCCGCCGGCGGCAGCAGCGAAAGTCCCAACGTCAATACCGCCACCCTGAAGATCGACTTCAGTTCCGATGTGGTGATCTTCTCGGGCCGTTCGCCCGAGCTCGTCGTCAGCGCCGGCGGCACTATTGAGAAGGCGGTCAATATCGGCGTCAACGGCGTGTTCGAGCCTGGGTTTGGAACCAGCGCCGTGTCGGGCGGCGTGATCTCGGTGGACAATATCGTCAACGACGATCCGGGCGAGGTCTACTTCGACTCGCCGACCATCGCCGGCGGCAACGGCTTGCCGGGCGCTGGCAGCGGCACCTGGGAATTCCGCGATTCGTACCAGCAGGTGCTCATCACCAACAAATCGGGTTTCGACCTCAAGATTCACAATATCGACGTACTCAATCGCGGTCCCAGCCATCCGATCGTGAATTTGATCCCCAATGCGCCAACGCTGAGCTTCAACCTCAAGCGCACGGTTGCACCCACGCGCATCGAAATCGAGGACTTTGGCGCGGCCAACGACGTTCTGCTCGACGGATTGATCGAGAACCCGATCGGCACCACCATCATTCGGAATGCCAACGGCAACGTGCGTGCGACCAAGGCGCGCGACCTCACCAGCCTTGATCCGAACGCCTCGCTGGTGCGCACTAACATCGTCGACATCGAGTCGGCCAACGCCAGCGTCGGTGCAGCAGGTCGAATCAACATCGACCAGGTCGAGGCTGCGAATCTGCCGGGTGCGACCAGCTTCCTTACCGCGCGCGTCGCGAGCGACGGCTCAATCTTCCTCGGCCGGAATCAGTTCTTCGGCGGGGAACTGGTGCAATATCACACCAGCGGTACGGCAATCGGCGGGTTGACGGATGGTCAATATTACGTCGTCATCACCTCGCCGGGTGATCTTTCGATCAAGCTCGCGGCGCTTTCCAATCCGACACAGGCGCTTACGCTGGACCCGAGCGCCTCGGGATTGACTACCGGTCACTCGCTCACGCCTGCGCAACGCTTCACCATCAAGGCGGCGGGCGATGCGTATCTCGACGTGCTCGGACGACTGCGCAACGCCGCGATCACCGACTACCACGTCCATATTGACGCCGTGGTCACAGGCGGGACCGCCGACATCATCATGCAGCCCAGCGTCGAGGAAACCGGCGTCGCGAACAGCGGCGGCGTCGAGGTGCGTTACGCCGCGCATCCAGATCCGAACGGCGAGTTGCACAATACGTTCTTCAACCAGCCTGACGGCTCGCCCGTGCCGTTGAACATAGGTGCGTTCGCCACACTCGCCCCCAACAACACAATCAACAGCACCTTCGACGTTCGCGCGCTCGATTCGAACGGTAAGCCGTGGCTGCCCGGTATCGACTCGAAAAGCAACATCATCCTCACGGCGGCACAGCCAACCGCTGGCAGCGGCAAGATCATCAACATCAAGGCGATCACCGAGATCGAGGGCACCGGCTTCCTGGCCGGACCTGCCGACAACCATCATGTCGACATGCTGACCAACGGCTGGATCGACGAGGCCGAGAAGACCGGCGACCTGCGGGTCGGCCGCATCATGTCCACTGCGAACGACGTCACGCTGCACTCGCCGCGCAGCATCATCGACGCCCGCAATGACGGCATAGGCTTCGAAGCAGACGTCACCGGCGTTAACATCACCATGACCGCTGGCGACAATGGCATCACCGGCGACCCGTTGCAGGACAAGTCCGGCACCGGCGGAATCGGAACGCCCGACAATTTCCTCGAGATCAACGTTGACGAACTCTACGGAACGGGCGCGAGCCTTGGCGTCCTCACCGCCAACGACATCGCGGTGGCAAGCAAGTTTAATACGCAGGGCATCTTCATCACCGAAGTGGTGCGCGGCCTCGAGTCGTTGAGCTTGTTGGGCTCGGCTGGTCCAAACCACACCGACAGTTTCGGCCACGAGATCGACGATCTCGAAGTCGGCATGGTCCAGACCAAGGGTAACGTCTCCCTGGCGACTGACCCGGGCTCGATTGTTGACGCGCGCAATGGTGGCGTCGGTGGCGACACCGCCAACATCATCGGGAACACGATCAACCTGTTTGCCGAAGGCGGCAATATCGGCGACGCCAGCGGCGGCAACGATCTGGAGATTGATTCACAGGCTTATGGGTACGGCACCATCGGCGCCCGTGCGACCGGCAGCATCGATCTCGCCGAGGCGCTGCCGACCACGGCTGTGGGTGTGTTCAACAGCCGTGACGCGCAGGTGGTATTGCTGCAGTCGCTCGGCATTGCCGGCGGCGATGGTGTCGGCGGTGACATCCGCTTTACCGTGCGCGAAAGCGGCGCGGTGCCGCTGTTCGGTCCGGACGGCGTCACGGTTACGGCGTTTGGCGAAGACTTGAACCTGCTCGGCGGCGGTTCGGTGCTGTTCCTTGAAAATGCGCCGGAACCCGTGGTCCATGGCCTGATCAACGCGGCCAACGGCTCAATCCTGCTTCGCGTGGCCGATGACGTGAACACGGACCCGAATTCGCAGATCCTCGCCTACAGGAACATCGACATCTACGGCGACTTCCGCCGGGTCAACGAACTGTCCAGCGGCATTGCGGTCACCGACGTCGGCGACGCGGGCTTCGGTACCGTCATGCACCTGCATGGCGTCATCGCGCACGGGCCCACGGCAAGCGGTTTCCTCACGCGTGTCTTCGGCAACGGCGATGCCGACCAGATATTCTTCGACCAGACTTGGCTCGGCGGCCAAAGCGGCAGCCCCAGCGCCAGCGGTGCGATCCCCGGCGGTACGGCGCAGGTCATTCCAACCGGTAGTCTCGGTCCTGTCCGCCTGATGTCTGACTATTCCGGCGGCGCTACGCGGGCCTTCGGCAGCAACCTGCCGACACCGACCGCGCCAGCCGTCACTGCGGCCGTGAAATTCACGGCGGATGTCAACGGCGACACGATTTCGCGTACCGATGGCGGAGACTTTATCGCGGACGGATTTGCGATTGGCGACGTCATTGCGGTCGATTCAGGTGTTGCCGGCGATCCCAACAGCGGCACCTTTACGGTGACGGGCGTCACCGCCACCGTGCTGACCTTGAGTTCGGCGAAAGTCGTCATGACGACGACGAGCGCGACTTCTGTGAAGATCAAGAACACCACCAAGAACCCGTTTGCGCCCACGGGCGATGGCGAGGACTTCTTCGTCGTCAATCAACTGCAGTCGATGACGTACGTGCAGACCAGCGCAGCGACATCCTCGAGCGATACGCTCACCCTCGACGGCCAGTCCGGGACCGACACCTACGTCGTTAACACGACCGGTACGCAGGGAGACGTGCGCAACTACGTCATCAACGTGCTCGACACAGGCGGGCCGAACGACGGCGTCAACAACCTCTCGGTCTACGGTCAGGACAACAGCAGTCCGGACTTCAATGGCGCCGGCGCCAAGTTCGATGACATCTTCCTGTTGCGTCGTACCACAGGCATCGCCAACGAGACGGGCAACCGTCCGGGGCTGTATGCCGACGATTCGGCGTTTGTCGCCGTGCTCGACTTTGATCCGACCCTGAGCACTTCGGCGCTGGCGCAGGCGCAGGCCTCCGATCCGAACAACAGCGCGTCGCTGCGATCGCAGTCGGTGCAGCGCATCAATTACGACAGCTCGATCAACGGCCGGCTGATGGTATTCGGCCAGGGTGGTAACGATTACTTCGCGGTCGACGACAATGCGGCCATCACCACGCTGGACGGCGGCGCGGGCAACGATACATTCCAGATCGGCCAGGTCTACGGGTTGCAACGTGACGGCAGTGCGCACCAGCAGGCGCCGCTTGGCAACACGTTCGGCGGCTCGGTGGTCACGCCGTTCGATCAATTCCCGCAATTGTCCAATTCACTTACGCCACAAAGTATTTACGGCACGGTAGCCACCACGCGTGGCTGGCTGAGCGCAGGTGCGACTTCGCCACTGGTCGCCGAGGGCGGCAGCGGCGACGACACGTTCTCGGTCTACAGCAACCAGGCCGTGCTGCGGCTCGAAGGCGACGACGGAAACGATTTGTTTACAGTACGCGCGTTCGCTCTGGCCCAAACCGACCCGGTGACCGGCGATATCGTCTGGCTCGACCCGGTTCAGGAGATCGCCCAGCCCAAATTGACAAAGGGCTTCTCGACCGCGGCCGAGACCGCCATCCGCACCGGCGCCGGCAACAACCAGGTCGAGTACAACATCAACGCACCGGTGTCGGTGGATGGCGGCTCGGGCTTCGACAAGCTGGTAGTGCTCGGCACCGAATTCGCCGACCACATCGTCGTGACCGACAAGGGTGTGTTCGGCGCCGGATTGACCGTCACCTACAAGAATATCGAGGTGCTCGAGATCGATGCCCTCGAAGGCGACGATACCATTGACGTGCTGAGCACAGCGCCCGGCATGGCCGTACGTGTGATCGGCGGATTGGGCAATGACGCGATCAACGTCGCGGGCGATGTGGCCGGCGATGTGGTGTCGCGCGACATCAATGGCACCAGCAGCACGATCAACCATCGCATCACGACCGATGACCCCAGCTACAAGACGCTGGTCGCCGATGGCATCTCGCTCAGCGTCGCGCGGCCGACGCAAGGGCAGGTCATCATCGATGAGAACCTGCCTGGCGACCAAAGCCCGGGCTTCACCGACGTGACCGAGGCCCCGGTTCCGCTCGACGACATCTATGGCATTTACCTGGCGCACGCGCCCGCGGCGGGCACGTTCGTTTACGTCACCGTATCGGCCGCGATGAATCCGGAAGAGGAGCACATCCTCAATACCGGCGTGCTGAAATCGGGCGACATCCTGGACACACTGGGCCTCGGCGACAGCATCCTGCTGGCAACCGGCAATGTCGGCCCCGGCCTGCTGCCGGCCGCAGCCTATGATCGCACCGTGATCCTCAATGGCACGCCGGTCTTCGTGCCGGCACGCGCCGTTGTCGTGGTATTTGACAGCAACAACTGGGACAAGGGTATCGTCAAGGATGCTCTCCACCCGTTCGCGGGTGAGCAGTACATCCACGTTGCAGCTGTCGACGACGCGCTGGCCGAAGGCGACCGCACGGTCACGATCAGCCATACTGTGCTGAGCACCGATCCGACATTCGACCATGCTATCGTGCGCAACGTCG
The DNA here is from genome assembly GCF_005937885.2 of Bradyrhizobium sp. KBS0727. Taxonomy (NCBI): domain Bacteria; kingdom Pseudomonadati; phylum Pseudomonadota; class Alphaproteobacteria; order Hyphomicrobiales; family Nitrobacteraceae; genus Bradyrhizobium; species Bradyrhizobium sp. KBS0727. Next base: position 1,504,435 of record NZ_CP042176.1, read on the forward strand.
AGGTGACCGTGCACGACAACGACCAGCCGGCAGTCGTGGTGACCCAGCTCGATGCGACGACACCGGTCAACTTCGGCCTCTATCCGAAGTATGGCCGCGCCGTCGACGATGTCTCGAAGGTGCTCGAGGGCACGGCCGCTACCTCCGTGGACGACTACTTCGCCGTCGAACTGGCGACCCAGCCGACCGGCACTGTTCGCGTCGCAGTGAGCCCGCAGGATAATCGCGTCGAGCTGAGTTCGAGCGATCCGCGGTTCCACCGCGTTAGTGGCCCGCTGCCGGACGGTGCGGCAGGCGTCTACTTCGTGACCTTCGACGCAAGCAACTGGAACACCCCGGTCATCGTCACGGAACACGCGGTGCAGCGCGGATCGGTCGAGGATCCGCACGACACGTCGATCGTGACCGCGGTAGATGGTTCGAATACGCCGCAGGTAGACGCGGATACGCACCTCGCGATCGCGCTCACCAGCGATATCGCCTACCAGCGCGCCGCGTCGGAGCAGAGCTTCAGCAACATCACCTTCGCGCAGGCCCTGCCGGGCGGCCCGGGCGACACAATCACTCGGGCGGCCGGCAGCTGGATCGCCGATGGCTTTATCGCCGGGCAGAACATCATCATCTCCGGCACGACCACGAGCCTGAACGGCCTCAATAATAATGCCCTGTTCGTGATCAAGTCAGTCACTGCGAATGTCTTGACGCTAACCACGCGCTTCACGGTCATCGCGGCTGTTGAGCCGACCGTAAAGATGCGTATCAACGGCTCGGGGATCAGCCAGACCATCGACGCGCAGGTCTTCGACGACGGCGAGCCGGGCGTCTTCACGCTCGAGAGCGGCGGCAGCACGCTGGTCAGCGCCGGTACGGCTTCGGCCGGGCCGGGTGCCCCGGATACGTACACCATGCGCCTGACCAAGGCGCCGGAGTCTACCGTCAATATCGACGTCATCACCGACGGCCAGACCGACATCAACCAGAACAGTGGTCAGATCACGCTCCAGCAGACCGGATTCGTGCAGACGCTCACGCTGTCCAACAAGATCAACATCAAACTCGATCCAATTAGCCCGACCAACTGGACAATCACCCGCGCGCCCGGCTCCGAGCTCGGCAGCTGGATCGCCGACGGCTTCATGCCCGGACAGACCATCACGATCCAGGGCACCGGCGTGGCCGGCGTCGACGGCACCTATCTGATCGATTCCGCCAAAGGCTCGGTGACCGACCAGGTTATCAAGCTGACCAATGCGGGGGGCGCAGCTCTGCCCACCGTGCAGAACACGTTCAACTCCGACTCCGGAAAGACGATCACCGTCAACCTCATCAAGTCCAACGGCGTGTACAACAATGGTATCGTCGTATCCACGGTTGCCGACAAACCGTTCCTGATGTTCAGCGGTAACGTTACGGCAACCGGCACGACGATCACGCGTACCGACATCGGCAGCTTTGTGAACGACAATTTCGCGGCGGGCGAAATCATTCGTATCCAGAAATCAGACGGCTCTACGCTTGGTGACTTCACAATCGCTGCGGGCGGCGTCACCGGCTCGACGCTGACGCTCACGACGTCAACAGGACTCAGTGGAGTGCTGCTCAAGGGCGCCAGCATCAGCAAGATGCTCGATACGCTGCGCCGCACCGACGGCACCAGCTGGCTGGATAGCGGCTTCTTCGAGGGCCAGCTGATACAGATCACTGGTCCAGGCGGCACCTTCATCGAGAAGATCGACCTGATCACAGGCTCCGATCCGGGCAAGCTCGACGTTATGGTGCTCACCGACCATCCGGCGAGCGCAGGGCCCGTTCCTTACAGCGGTCGTCTGCCTGGTATGCCGGGCGTCGCGAGCGCGCCTTTCAGCGTGTCTGTGGTCCAGATGGCGGCCCGGGTCGAATTCGACCCGACCGGCGTCGGCCTCTATCCTTGGTACACCCAGGCGACGATCTCCGTCATTGCAGATCCGTATTTCGACATTCAGCCCGGACACGAAAACCTGCGTGCGTTCCCGAAGTCCTCGCACACGCTCAGCGGTATCAGGGGCCCGCTCGCCGTGGAGGGTGGCACCACCAGTGCCGACCGGTCGCTGGTCGCTGCCGTCATGCTGCCGGGCGAGGCCAATGGTCCGTTCTTCAACATTCCGCCGCAGCCGCCGGAGACGCAATCCATCGACGTGCTCAACGTTTACAGCGACGGCACACAGGGAAGCACCACCGGTACGCTCACGTCCACGGCCCTTACAGGCCTGAACATGAATGCGGCAGGGCTCGACTTCACCGCCGAACTCGGCGGCGCCCATCCGTTCGGCGAGAGCGGCAAGTACCCCGGCGGCATCAGCTACGGCTCCATCGTGCTGGTGCAGGATCCGGCGTTCCCGAATGATCCGAGCAAGCAGGTCTTCAGCACCGATGGCAGCCACTCGACGCTTGAGGTGGTGAATATCTTCCTCGGCCAGGGCAACGATCACCTCGACATCAACAGCACGCTGATCCCGGGTCCGGACCACAACGCCGACGGCACGCTCGGCCTGGTATCCGAACACGGCGGCCTGACCACCGTGCATGGCGGCGGCAATGCGCCAATACAGCTGATCGCCAATGATCCCGCTGGCAACGCGTTCGACACTTTCACGGGCCCCGAGGCCGGCACCTTCCAGCTGGCGCGTACCGATGGCCTGATGTGGGTCAATGACGGCTTTGCGGTTGGCCAGCAGGTGCTGCTCACCGAGGGCGGCATCGTCGGGTCTTACACGATCATCGCGATCGGGAATCCCACGAATGCGCAGGAATCGAACGCGTCCCACAAGCCTGGCAGCGTCCTGACGCTGCTCCCGGCGGCGACCGGTGCGCCGCCGTTGGTGAACGGCGCCACGAACCAGCTGGGTGCGATTTCGGTGACCGATCAGCTTGCCGTCGTCAGCGGCCAGACTCTCGGCAGCCTGACCCCGGGCAAGTTCGACGTCACGGGCGCCACGGAGCTGAACCGCATCGTCCGCAAGGACGGACTGTCTTGGGCTAACCTCGGGTTTGCGGTCGGACAACAAGTCGCTTTCGCGTTTGGCGACGTCCTCGGTGGCACCGCGCTTGTCGGCACGCGCACCGTGCTCGGCTTCGACAATACGACGGCGACAACCGGGTTCGGCAGCGTACTGATCCTGAGCGGTGCGCCGCTCGCGGCTTCGACGAATACTGCAGGTACGGTGGCGGTGAGCAGTCGCAACCTCGACTCGTCGAACACATTCGCCGTTACCAAGACGACGGTCACCCGCAGCGATGGTGGCAACTGGATCGCCGATGGCTTCGTGAAGGGCCAGGCCGTGGCGATCGGCGGCCAGCCGGGATACTGGCTGGTTTCGGCTGACCCAACGGCAACGACGCTGACCTTGCAGGGAGGCGATCTCACGAAGTTGCCAGCCGTGCAGAAACTGGCGATCGTCCGAATCGGCGGCGACACGATAAACGTCAACGGCAGCAGCGAAGTTGTGACCGGAAGCTTCACTGTGGGCGCACCCATGGCCGGCGATCCGGCTGGCACCGCAGACCGCCTGACCCGCAGCGACGGCACCTGGAACGGCAGCAATGCCGGCGACAGCGCCTTCGCCGTCGGACAGCAGGTCGCGATCAGCGGCGTGTGGAGCTTCGCGGGGATCACCTTTGCGCGCGCCGCGGCCGGCGACACCATCAGCCGCGCCAGCGGCAGCTGGGTCGACGACGGATTCGCCGCCGGTCAGTCGATCCTGATTTCCGGCGCCTCAATCGGCAACGGCAGTCTGACCAACAATGGCAGCTTCACCATCGCAAGCGTTAGCGCGTCGACGCTAACGCTGACCGCCGCCAACACGGTGGTGCCCGAAGGGCCGGAGCCGATCACGATCGGGTTGAACGGCCAGTTCCTGGTGACCGGCTTCTCGCCGGACGGCAAGACGTTGCTGCTTAAAGGCGCAGTGCTGCCGCGCCAAGGCGCCGTGTCGCTAACCGTCAACGTCGATGCGCCGCTGGTGGTCTACGGCGATACGTCGCAGGACGGCGTCTGGTACAACGGCGTCTCCACGCAGCAGTCGCTCGGCAAGTTTGCCAGCAAGCCGCAGCCGCACATGGACAGTGTGGATTTCACCCTGGCCACGCCTTCGGTCGGGCAGACCAATCCAAGCGCGACGCCGACCGGCGGCGTGCAGATAAGCGCGCCGTACACCGACTTCAACACGATTTCGGACACGCCCGACAGGTTCGGCAACCTCAAGCGAACCGACGGTGGCTCGTGGATTACCGCTGGCTTCAAGGTCAACGGCCTCGTGACGATCGGTGGTGTCGCGGTGGGCACCGTAAACAGCCTGACCGCCGACACACTGAAGCTAAATAATCTGCTGCCAGGCTACGCGGCAGCGGGCGCGAGCAGCACGGCAGAGGTGAAGGAATGGAACTCCGCTTCGATCAAGCTTGCTTCCGGCGAGTACGATCCGGGCTTCGTGCCCGAAGGCCTGATCACCATTGGCAAGAATTACTCGGTGGTCTTTGCCCGCGATAGCGGCGGCGATACGATTACGCGTTCCGATGGCGGTAGCTGGATCGCCGACAAATTCGCGGTTGGCCAGACGATCTCGATCTCCGGCACCACGTATAATGACGCCGGTGGGGGCCCGAACTACGCCATCACGGGCGTCAGCCTTGATGGAAAGACACTGACTTTGGCGGCGGTTGAGCAGTTGATCCCGACCGCGCAGGGAGCCACGGAAACGGCGCGTATCAGTGTTGACATGGGCACGATCGCCGTGATCGGAACCCAGGTGAAGATCTCGTTCTCCAGTGTAGGCGGGAACAATGTAACGCGCACCGACGGCGGCAGCTGGGCAGCGGACGGCTACCTGGTCGGCCAGACGATCGCGATCTATGGCACCGGCCCGAATGGGGTCGGAACGAACAACCAGGTCTACAAGATCCTCGCGATCAACGGTGGTGGCGCCACGATCACCGTCGACAAGGCTGTGACGACCGAAGCGTCTGAATTCGCCATTATCAACGGCGGAGCGGCCAAGCGCGATACGCTTTATCTTGCGAACCTGCAGCCGGGCTTGCTGGCACTGCTCAATGGCAGCCCGTCTCAGACGCTCAACAACACGATCGTCGAGCGCAATCGCCTTGGTCAGAACACGGACTTCTTCGTATTCCCGCTGGCGGCCCAGTACCTGTTCGACGGCAACGACGTCATCGACGCACACAGTTTGTTTGCCGGCATCCCCGACGGGCAACTGCCGACCGTGGGCATCACAGCGTACGGTGGCAAGGGCGACGATACGATCTTTGGCAGCGCGGCGAGCGATTTCCTGGCCGGCGGCTCGGGCAACGACACGATCGTCGGCGGGCGCGGTGGCGACCAGATCTACGGCGACTCCGGTATCAACGTTGACGTGATCCGCCGCCTGTTGATGGTCGCCAACACCGCCGGCACGTCGGGCGCCGTCAACGTCGACCCGATTATAGCCGGGAACGACCTGATCTATGGCGATGCACCGGGTTCGACGGCGACCAACGCTTTCGGCGACTACAACGACATCATATTCGCGGACCTCGGCGACGTGGGCCAGGCGGTGGCTGGCGCGCGCGATACCACCAAGCCGGTGGTACTGACGCCACAGCGGATCGAGACGACCCTGCTGGACCGCTCGATAATCAGTCAGTCGCGACAAAATGGCGGGAATGACACCATCTACGGTAACGGCGGCGAAGACATCCTGATTGGCGGTGCCGGCAACGACGCGATCGACGGCGGCACCGATCGAGACCTGATCTTCGGTGACAACGTTTCACTCGACCGCACCGGCCACCTTGGCAATTATGCGAACCTGCGCTTCGAAACGCTGACGGGAACGCAAATCTACAGCACGGCACCGACGAGCGCCGGGCAGGATCAGGCCAGCAACGTGGCGCAAGCCGATCCGCGCGGACACGGTGCATGGGGCGATTACCTCATCACCATGTACGATGTGCTTCCGGATTTGACCAAGTCGGTGACGGTCGCCAAATCGTTCGGCGACGACTACATCGCCGGTGGGCCGCAGGACGACATGATCTTCGGCCAAGCGGGCAACGACACCGTCCAGGGCGACGGCTCGATCGATTACGTCTCGCATCTGGTGATCGACAACGGCGCCGGAGCGATGGTCGTTAGTCCCAGCGATCCATACGGCGGACGCGTCGGCGTCAGCAACATTGGCCCGAACATCGCGGGCAATCCGTTCCGCGATGCCAATAACGCACTGTTCCTGCGTCCATCCCTTGACGGGACCGGCGACGGGCAGGACTATATCGAGGGTAACTCCGGCAACGACATCCTGCTGGGTAACCAAAATCAGGACGACCTGATCGGCGGCAGCTCCGACATGTTCAGCCTGACCGACGTTTCCGCCATAGTCGCGCGTAGCTTGCGGCCGGATGGTTCCGACCTGATCTTCGGCGGCTCCGGCGTCGCGATTGCGCGCAATGCCATCGGCGATGCGAGCATCGATGCGAACGGCAACATTACGACGACGGCGAATGGCCATGCCAACGACTCAGACGCGATCGTCGGCGACAATGGCGACATCATCCGGCTCGTCGGCATTAACGGTCAAGTAGCGCCCCCGGTGGGTAACGTGATTCTTACCGGCAACATTGGCCAGGCCGGTAATCCGGTCCAGAGCTTCAACGGCTTCTTGCGTTTCAACTACGATACCAGCACGGCAGAAGGGACCGCTTACGACGAAACGGCCAAGATCGTGGCTCGCGCCGTGCGCCTGCTGGATTACACGCCAGGCGGCCCCGACTTCGCGCCATTGCTCCAGGTAAACGACATTGGCGCGGCCGACGAGGTCCACGGCGAGTCCGGTGACGACTTTATTTATGGCGGCAAGGGCAGCGACTGGCTCTATGGTGACGGCCAGAGCGACGACATCCTCGGCGGCTACGGCAACGACTGGATTTCCGGTGGCACGGGTGACGACGGCATCATCGGTGACGATGGGCGAATCTTCACCAGCCGAAACAGCTTGAGCGCCGGCCCCACGAACCCCGGTTATCTCGTCAGTCAGGGCGAGCCGCTGAATGGTGTCGTGGCGCTGCTGCCAAGCGACGCTGATCCGAAGTACAGCAACGGCAACGCGCTGAACGAATTCATCTTCACGCCCGGCAACATGCAGATCGACACGATCAATGTCAGCGGCGCGCTGAAGAAGACCATCGATCTGACGCCGTTCAGCTCCGATCCGAACTGGAACGGGACCGCCGACGAATTCTCGGTCCCCGGCAGCAAGCCCAATTCGGCCGCAAGCGACGGCAAGACGAAGGCGCATAACGACGATATCATCTTCGGCGGTCTGGGCAGCGACTGGATCCATGGCGGCTCGGGCGATGACGCGATCTCGGGCGCCGAGGCGCTGCCGCTGTCCTTCACGCAGACGGAAAATGCAATCACTCTCGACCTGACCGGTATCGCGGAGACTGACTACGGCCACCCGTACAATCCGGGCGACGCGCTCCGCTTCAACCCGACGGATCCTGATGGCAAGTTCACGCATCCGCACATCGCCGGGCGCACAGGCGAGTTCGCGCTTTATGACGAAAACGACCCGTTGCGGCAGATCCTGCTGAACGGGGATGGGACCCTCAACAAGACCGGTACCGGCCTGCAATTCTTCCTGAACTTCAACCAGAACGAGGGCGTCTTGAGGCTGGGTGGCACGACGCCGGGCAACCAAAATCAATCAGTTCCGTACCCGGCCGTCCATGATGACGGCAACGACAACATCTTCGGCGATAACGGCAATGACTGGATCGTCGGAGGCACCGGCCGCGATCACACCTATGGCGGCTGGGGTAACGACCTGCTGAATGCGGACGACGACCAGACGACCGCCGGCGGACTCAACAACATTCCGGAGACCGCGCCGACTTACGAAGATCGCGCCTATGGCGGTGCCGGCAAGGACGTGTTGATCGCCAACACCGGCGGCGACCGGCTGATCGATTGGGTCGGCGAATACAACAGCTACCTGGTGCCGTTCTCCGAGTTCGGCATGGCGACGGTCAGCCGCACGATGCAGCCGTTCTTGCACCAGTTCCTCTACGCCGAGTCGCTGAGTGACGGCGTCGACGCGACACGCTTCTCCGACTTGAATGGCGGGGCAAATCCGCCGGCTCCGAAGAACAATGACCCGAACCCGGGCCGCAACGGCGAACCAGCCGGTGAACTCGGTCTGGTGCTGCAACAAGATGCCGCATGGCATGCCCAGACCGGTGCGCCAACCGATCCGCAGGCGGGCAACACCCCGGGCACGCAGCGCGACGTTCTGCGAAGCGCCAGCTACAGCCCCAACACCGTGACCGGCATGTTCGCCGACACCGGCAGCTGGAGCGTCATCAACAGCGCCTACCAGAACAGCACGACGAAGGTAGGCGGCGACAACATCAGCTTGTTCGACCTCAACACGTGGCTGCCTGCGAATTTCTACGAAATTCAATCCATCATGAAGGTCCAAAGCGGTGGAATCCAGCAGAACGGCTTCATCATCTTCGACTACCAGAGCTCGACAAACTTCAAATACGCTGGCATCGACATTAAGACCAATCAGTTGAAGATAGGGCAGCGGTCAGACACTGGTTGGAACGATCTTGCAATCCTGCCGGCCGGCAAGCCGACACTGAGCCTCAACTCGCAGAATACCCTGTTGCTCACGGTCAACGGCACCACCGCGACGCTCAGCGTGGCCAGCTCGAATGCCCAAAACACGAACGTGCTGAAGGTCTCGTATACCTTCAATGCGCCGCTGAACACCGGGCTGTTGGGCGTCGGCACCAACAATTCGATCGCCGCGTACACCTCGTATACGGTCCAAAGACTGCCGGTGAACTTCACCTACAGTGTCCTGGAAGACCTGTCGGATGGCGTTGCCCAGAACTTCACGCCGGCGACCGGGACGTGGACGACGACCAGCGGCACCAACGGCGCCTATACGGCAACGCCGCTGGGCACCGACGCGGCCTTGACCGTACGTCCGCTCGCTGTCGCGCCATTGTCGTACGTCGAATATTCAGCCACGGTGAATGCCGCCAAGGCAGGAACGTCCGCAGGGCTCACGTTCGCTTACACATCGACCGGCGACTTCCTCTATGCAGGGATCATCGCCGGCACGAACCAGGTAGTGTTGGGGCATCGCAGCAACGGCATCTGGTACGTCGACGCGTCAACCAGCGCCAGCATCAATGCCGGGACTAACTACACGTTGCTGGTCGCCCTGACCGAAGGGACGACGAATACCGTGAACGTGGTGCTCAATGGCAAGAGTGTGTTGAGCTACAACTACAACATCCTTGTGCACGCTGGGAGCATCGGGCTTTACGCGCGCAACGGATCCGCCACGTTCGACAACGTTCTGATCCGCGGCGACGATATTGCGTATGCCGGCGGCGGCACGCCCCAGGTGGCAGCGGCCGCGGCCCCGGCGTCGACCGACACCGCGACCCTGACCGCAGACCAGCTGGCGTCGATTGCTGCGGCGGCCAAGAGGTTGTGGATCGATGCGCTCGGCGCCGGTGATCCGCGTCTGGCGATCCTCGACCAGGTCACCATTCTGGTAAGCGATCTGCCCGATGGGATGCTGGGAGCGACAACCGGAACCACCATTGTCATCGACGGCAGCGCCGCCGGGTGGGGGTGGTTCGTCGATCCGACGCCGAACGACAACAGCGAGTTCTCGACACACTTGTCGAACGGCGTGTTTGCGGCGAACTCCTCGAGCGCAGCGTTCGGACGGATGGATTTGCTCACCACGGTGGTGCACGAAATGGGCAACGCCATGGGCTTTGCGGAGGACCAGGGCCAGGATGTGGCAGGCATGACGTTGCAGGCCGGCGAACGGCGGGTGCCCGTCGGAAGCGTTGCGACTGCTCAGAATGCGCCCGCAGCGGTGGCGCAGACGATCGATTTGTCAGTCTTGACGGGATCATGGTTCACGACCCTGCCAGGGGCTGCGGTCGCTCCGGCCTTCACGTCGGATGCCGGCGGCAAGCCAACGACAACCCATGACCTCGGATTGGGCTCATCGGACGAGGAGAATGCTGGCAATGCGAAGCTGAAGATCGACTGGAATCGCAATCGTGCCAGCTTCATGGAGAAAATTGCATCACCGAACGGGACGCGGGATTGGCAGGATGACTTCCTCAATCATCTCGGGAAGGACGGAGTTCAGCGCAATCCGAACGCGGGCCTGCGGGTGCGTCCCGGAGCGTTTAGTGCTTGAGTAATGCCGAAACAGGAGTGCGTGACAAAATGACGACCCAGTTATTGATTTACGAAACGGTTGTTCCGGTGATGTTTGCAAATCATCGCCACTCCTCGGTAGATATCGGCCGGAATTTCGCCTTCAGCAGCAAGATAAATTCAGTGCCGCTGACCGCCATTGAGTTCCGTGATGCTCAATCCGACTATCCGATCGTGTTTGCGGGCAACAAGGAAGGCGTGATGCCGGCGGTCATCCTCGGATTGCGGGAGGGCGAAAATCTATACCTCTCACGCGACGGCAAGTGGGATGCCCGCTACATCCCGGCCTTCGTCCGCCGTTATCCCTTTGTGTTCGCGAAGAGCGAAGATGGGGAAAGATTCAATCTGTGCATCGACGAGCAGTTTTCCGGCTTTAACGGCGACGGACGTGGCGAGCGGCTTTTCACCGATGATGGCAAGCCCACTACCTATGTTGAGAACATCCTGAAGTTTCTTCAGGAGTATCAGCTGCAATTCCATCGTACCGAGCGGTTCTGCAAAAAGCTGCTGGAGCTCGATCTGTTGGAGCCCATGCATGCCCAGGTAGAAATGAATTCGGGGGAGAAGTATTCGCTCGGCGGCTTTATGGCGGTCAACCGCGAGAAGCTGAAGGAGTTGTCGGGCGAAAAACTGGCCGAACTCGCCAAAACCGACGAGCTAGAGTTGATTTATCTGCATTTGCAGTCGATGCGTAATTTTGCCGCTTTAAAGGACCGGCTTGGCCTGGCCAGTATCGGAAAGACCGATTCCGTTCCAGATTCTGAGGAAATCGCGACCTCCGGGCTGGATAATCCCGAAGAGCCCAAAGGTCGAAGGCACTCACCAAAATCGTCTAATGGTTCTCGGGCGCGGAGCGCTGTTCTGGAGTAGCGAAAGAAACATGCGACCGCCGCCAGCGTCACCTGCTTCGGACGCAGTGATTCATTGCGAATCGTGCTCCTGTCAGAGCCTCCGCAGGCAATTTGCCTGTTTGCAGTCCGTAGCGATAAGATATTCGCTATGACCACCGCGCCGATTTATTCGCTCACCGAAGATGCCTCTCGTGCAGAGTCCGCTGCATGGGCAAGATTTTCATCGGCAAATGATACATCCGAATTCTGCAAGAGCTGGCTTGCTATCCTGTGTCTGCAGATCGAACGCGTGAACGGCGGGTTGCTGCTGCTTGGTCCCGACCCGGACGGTACTTACGTCCCGGCGGCGATATGGCCGCACGAAGGTCGTGATGTGCAGTATCTCAGTCCCGCAGCGGAACGGGTGCTGACGGAAAAACGCGGACTCGTGGTTGCTGCGGATGGCGGTTCAATCGCAAAGCGCGACCATCCGGCATTTGTTGGTTATCCAATCGAAGTCTCGGGCGTCCTCCATGGCGTCGTCGTCCTTGATGTTGCTGCCGGCTCGGAGGCGACGTTGCAGCGAGCGCTGCGGCTTCTGCATTGGGCCAGCGCCTGGCTGGTCGATCAGTTTCGCAAGCGCGCGATCGAGGAGCGCGACGCGCGGATTGCGCGCCTGGCGCTTGCCATGGACATTGTTGCAACCGCGATCGAGCAGCGCCGTCTGGAGCCGTCGCTGCTTGCCTGTGCCAATGAACTCGCGGGTCGTTTGAACTGCGATCGTGTCAGCATAGGCTTTGAAAAATCGGGAAGCGCCGAGCTGCATGCGATTTCGCACACCGCCACGTTTGACGCCAAAATGGACCTCGCCCGGCTGATCGGTGAGGCCATGGACGAGGTTCTTGACCTTGATGTAGCGCTGGTTCATCCCCCGCGTGACGAGAATGAAATTCCTGCGATTGCTCACGCTGAGCTCGCCCGCGAATTCAGAGATGTCGCAGTATGCTCGATCCCACTGCTCGACGACGGGCATGCGATCGGCGTTGTGACGTTCGAGCGCAGCGAAGGCGACACTTTCGACGTTGAAACGGTTGAGTTGTGCAAAACCATCGGGGGATTGCTCGGGCCGATTCTAAAACTCAAGCGCGATAGCGAACTCAGCATCTGGCATCGCGGTCGCACCGCCGTAGGCGAGGGTGCGCAGGTGCTGTTCGGGCCGCGTCATCCCGGCGCCAAGCTTGTTGCGTTGATGATTGTCGCCACCGTGCTGGTTTTCAGTGTCGCCAGCGGGCTTTACCGGGTCACGGCCAAAACTGTGATCGAGGGGGCCGTGCAGCGCGTGGCGGCGGCGCCCTTTGATGGCTTCATTCTGCAGACGTTCGTTCGGGCCGGTGATACCGTACGAAGCGGGCAATTGCTGGCTCAACTGGACGATCGTGATCTGAAGCTGGAACAGTCGAGGTTGAATGCCGAGCGGGAACAATCGCTGCGTAAGCATCGACAGGCGCTTGCGACACAGGACAGGGCGGCGATGGTCATCATTGCGGCCCAGCTCGATCAGGTCGACGCCGAGCTGACGCTGACGACGGACAAGATCGCGCGTGCCAAGCTCCTGGCTCCATTTGACGGGATCATCGTGAGCGGCGACCTCAATCAACTGCTCGGAACACCGGTTGAGCAGGGGAAGGTACTGTTCCAGGTCGCGCCGCTCGATGCTTACAGGGTCATTCTGCAGGTGGAGGAGCGCGACATTGCCTATGTTGCTGTCGGCCAGCGTGGAGAGCTGACCCTGTCCGGAATCCCGGATCAACTGATGGACTTCACGCTTACGCAGATTACGCCGGTGTCGACCACCCAGGAGGGGCGCAACTTTTTCCGGGTTGAGGCGCATCTCCTCAATGCGTCCGAGCGGGTGCGTCCGGGCATGGAAGGGCTGGGTAAGGTCGCAATCGAACAGCGCAAGCTGATCTGGATCTGGGGACATACTCTGTTCGACTGGGTACGTCTGTCGATCTGGAAATGGCTGCCATGACAGCAACCGCCCCGCTTTTGAGCAACTGGTGGTACAGGGTGGCAGCGCGAAAACCAAGGCTGCGTTCTCACGCACGCCTCCATCGTCACCGCTATCGTGGCGAGGTCTGGTATTTGCTACAGGATCCGGCCTCCACCCGTGTCCATCGCTTTTCGCCTTCAGCCCGCTTGATCATTGCGCTGATGGACGGCAAGCGCAGCATCGCCGAGCTTTGGGAAATTGCGAACAAGCACCTTGGCGAAGATGCGCCGACCCAGGACGAGGTAATCCAACTGCTTGGTCAGTTGCATTCGGCTGACCTGCTCGAGAGTGATGTGACGCCGGACGTGGCCGAGCTGTTTGCTCGCGGTGAACGTGAAGAGCGAGCGCGCTTTTTCCGAACTTACGCCAATCCGATGGCATTGCGGCTGCCACTGTGGGACCCGGACGCCGCTCTGAACAGCTGTCAGGGGTTGATCAGGCTGATCTGGAGCCGTTGGGGCGGGTTGTTGTGGCTTGCGATGGTATTGCCGGCGCTGTTCCTGGTCCCCTCGCACTGGCCGGAGCTAAGCCATAACCTCAGCGATCGCGTACTGGCAGTCGACAATCTGTTGACGTTGTATCTGGTGTTTCCGTTGATCAAGGCCCTGCATGAACTCGGGCACGCGAGCGCGACCAAGGCGGGCGGCGGTGAAGTGCATGATATGGGGGTCGTGTTCCTGGTCCTGCTGCCGGTTCCCTACGTGGAAGCATCTGCCGCCACTGTGTTCAAGTCAAAGTACCGTAGGGCGCTGGTGGGTGCGGCCGGCGTGATAGTAGAGCTCTTTGTAGCGGCGATCGCATTTTACGTCTGGCTTTTGATCGAGCCCGGGATCGTCCGGGCGCTGCTCTTCAACGTGATGTTGATCGCAGGCGTTTCCACCCTGCTGTTCAACGGCAATCCGTTATTGCGGTATGATGCTTATTACATCTTGGCGGACCTGATCGAGATTCCGAACCTTGCTGCGCGATCGACGCGTTATTGGGGCTATTTGATAGAGCGTTATCTGCTTGGGGTGCATGAGAGCGAGCCACCCGACGCGACTTTCGGCGAGAAGACCTGGTTCGTCTGTTATGGTTTTGCGTCCACCATCTATCGGATGATGGTGACGATCGCGATCGCGATATTCATCGCCGGACGGTTCTTCGTGGTTGGCGTTATTCTGGCACTTTGGGCGGTGGGCGCGATGGCGGTGTTTCCCGTGTTCAAAGCCGTGAAACATCTGGTGGGTAGCCCGCGATTGCACAGGCATCGACGGCGCGCGATTACGGTCACCGCGGCGCTTCTGGTCGCAGCCGCCGGATTTATCCTATTCGTACCGATGCCTTATCATTCGCATGCCGAAGGCGTGGTCTGGCTGCCCGAGCAGGCGGTGGTGCGCGCCGGCGCCAACGGATATTTTCGCGATTTTCTGATCGGGCCGGGCAACGCCGTCACCAAGGGCCAGGCACTGACGCAAAGCACCGATCCCGCGCTTGATGCGCAACTGCGCCAAAGCGCCGCCAAGGTTGCCGAACTTGAAGCCGAGTATGCGGCCAACTTCGTCCAGGATCGGAACAAAGCCCAGATCGTGAGCGATCGACTTGACGCTGAACGGGCGCGTCTCGTGCGTTCGCGCGAGCGGAGCGACGCCTTGACTGCCCGTGCCAACACGGACGGGGTATTCGTTGTCTCACAAATGGGCGATATGCCCGGACGCTATTTTCACAAGGGCGAACTGCTCGGTTATGTGATGGGCAACACGGCGCCGATCGTACGCGTGGTGGTCCCGCAGGACGCGGTCGATAACGTTCGGACCGTCACCAATCAAATTCGCCTTCGTCTCGTTCATCAGCCGGGAGTCGTGATGAAGGGCACCCTGCTGCGGGAAGTGCCAGGCGGCGAGGAGCAGCTACCGAGCGTCGCACTTGCGGCCGAGGGCGGCGGTGAGATCGCGACCGATCCTCGCGAAAGCAAAAACCCCAAGGCGCTTCAGCGCATGTTCCAGTTCGATGTCGCGATCGACGACCCCGGCCGGGTCGATCGGTTCGGTCAGCGCGTCTATGTGCGCTTTGAGCATCAGATGACGCCTCTTTCAGTGCAATGGTATCGCAGCATACGGCGACTGTTTTTGTCGAGCTTGAATGTCTAGGGGAATCATGATCACCGAGGCGGCCGAACTGGCGGACGGGCGTCCGTACGCCGAGCGCTCGGAACGCGAGCCCGGCCTGCATGACAGGGCGGCGGAGTTTCTGCTGGGCTGTACGGTTCGTCCGGCACGTCAGGCTCTGTTTGATTCTGCGCGCGGTTTGGCAGCTATCGTTCCACTGGTGCGGCGGCACGAATCGGCACTTGCAACTTTGTCCGACGCAGATCTCGCCGCGCGCGCGCGTGCCATGCGCGGGCGATTGCGAAAAGAGGGGTTCGCCGAGGAGGTCGTTGGCGAATGCTTTGCGTACGTGTGCGAGGTTGCCTCGCGCACGATCGGAAAGCGGCACTACGACGCCCAATTGATGGCTGGATGGGCGTTGTTGCAAGGCACACTGATCGAGATGGAAACAGGCGAAGGCAAAACGATCGCCGCGACGTTGGCGGCCAGCACGGTTGCCCTCTCGGGTTATCCCGTCCACATCATCACCGTGAATGATTATTTGGCCGCGCGCGACGCCGAGGAGATGGGACCGCTCTACCGCTTCCTGGGTCTCAGCGTTGGCACGGTCGTGCAAGGCCAGACACGCGAGGTTCGGCGGCAAGCATATGCCCAATCACTAACCTACTGCACCAACAAGGAACTGGCCTTCGACTATTTGCGCGATCGCGTAGCGTTGGCGCACCGCGGCAGCAAGTTGCATCTTTCTCTCGAAAAGCTTTCCGGCCGCATGCAGCGCGGGAGCGAATTGGTCTTGCGTGGTCTCTATTTTGGAATTGTGGACGAGGCCGACAGCATTTTCATCGATGAAGCGCGCACGCCACTGATCTTGTCTGCGACCGCCGGGGCAGGTGAAGCCCAGGAACAATGCGTCCAGGCGCTGGAAATCGCCGGGAGTCTTGACAGTGGCCGCGACTATTTGATCGAGCTGGTGGAGCGTAGAGTGTCGTTGACTGCCGCCGGGCGAGAGCGGATCGGTGAGCTTGCAATCGATTTTGGCGGCGTATGGACGTCGGTTCGCGCCCGCGAACAGCTGATCACCCAGGCCCTTGGTGCTTTGATCTTGTTTAGCCGCGACCAGCATTATGTTGTCAGCGAGGGCAAGGTCCAAATTGTCGATGAATCGACAGGCCGCGTGATGCCCGACCGCTCCTGGGAAGGCGGACTTCACCAGATGATCGAGGCAAAGGAGCGGTGCGAGCTGACCTTGCCGCGGGAGACGCTGGCCCGGCTGACCTATCAGCGGCTGTTTCGCCGTTATATCCGGTTGGCGGGAATGACCGGCACGGCGCGCGAGGTCGCACGCGAGATCAAATCGGTCTATGGGCTCGATGTCGTACGTATCCCGTTGCACCGACCGTCACGACGTCACTACGTCGGGCCCAGGATATTCCAGACCAGGATGGAAAAATGGCGGGCGGTAGCCGATTCGGTCGAACGGCTTGCCATCAACGACGGCCGTCCCGTGCTGATCGGGACGCGCTCGGTCAAGGCATCGGAAGAGATCAGTGCGCTGCTGGGGGAGCGTGGCATTGAACACGCGTTGCTGAACGCGAAGCAGGACCAGTTTGAAGCGAGCGTTGTTGCACTTGCGGGACAGTCTCACCGGGTGACGGTGGCAACGAACATGGCGGGTCGCGGCACGGACATCCGGCTCGGGCCAGGCGTTGCCGAGTTGGGCGGATTGCACGTCATCCTCACCGAGTATCACGAGTCGCGACGCATCGATCGCCAGTTTTTTGGCCGCTGTGCCCGGCAGGGTGACCCGGGTAGCTGTGAAGCGATGGTATCGCTCGACGATGAAATCTATGCGGTTTATGCTCCGGCCGAAACCGCGCTGATCGTCCCGGTGGCAAGGCGGATCTCAGGCGTGTCGGCGTTGCTGTATCGTGGACTGCGCCAGTTGGCCCAATTCCGGGCAGAACGGCGCGGCGCGTATATCAGGGTGCAGAACCTTGCCCAGGACCGGCGTTTGGAGCGTGTGCTGTCGTTTTCCGGCAGGGCCGAGTGAGGCCGGTCGACACCGAACATGTGCATATTGCGGCCGAGCCACGACGTTGGAGCGCGACCATGCTGAAACGGTTTGCAAAGGCTGATCGGTCCGGAGTGTTTGACAGGCCGCACCGTCGAGCGTTGTTGCGATTGAGCATGTTATCCTGTCTGGTCGTTGCGACATACATCGCCGCGCCGGCGTATGCGGAAGAGCAGTCCGACAAGTTTCTCTGCCTGATCCAGCCGAAGATGACGCTGAAATTGGGGACGCAGGTGCCGGGCCTGATCCGCGAAATGCTGGTCGATCGCGGCGCGATCGTCAAAAAGGGCGATGTGATTGCGAGGCTTGAGTCCGGCGTCGAAGCGGCCGCCGTCTTGCTTGCGGAGGCGCGCGCCGCCAACGAGTCTTCAGTGCGGTCAGGTCAGGCCAAGGTCGACTACCAGAAGCGCAAGGAAGAGCGCATGAAGGCCTTGCGCAAGAATGACACGGTTGCGTTTTCTGCGGCAGACGAGGCTGAAACGCTGGCCCGGGTGGCCGAGAACGAGTTGGACGAAGCGAAGGTCAACGTGCAGATGGCGCAGACGGATGTCGTGCGGGCGCGGGAAGTTCTCAATCAACGCATTGTCCGCAGCCCTATCGACGGTGTCGTGACCGCGCGGACGCTCGGCCCCGGCGAGTATGCGTTTGACCAGGGACATCTCGTCACGGTTGCACAAATCGATCCGCTTTACGTTGAGGTCTATGTCCCCCTCAATCAATTCGGGCGAATCCACATCGGCATGCAGGCCGAAGTTTATCCGGAAGATCCGGTGGGCGGCGTGCACAAGGCGGTCGTGACGGTTGTCGATCAGGTGTTTGACGCTGCAAGCGGCACCATCGGAGTGCGGCTCGAGTTGCCGAATCCGGACTACGCGATACCGGCCGGCCTGAAATGCCAGGTGCGGTTTGGCGGGATCGGTTAAGCCGGCCGCGCTACGCCCGCTCCAAGCCGCAGCGGGCGCGGTGGCTCGGGCCGGCAACTCAGCATGTCGTCGGTTGGCGGTTTTTGGACCGCTTGGCGCTTTTTGGTCTTCCCGTTAAGTCCGTTGTGTTGCCGCGCTCTCGCGCAATCAGGACAGGTCGTGCGGCAATTGACCGCAATGATGTGATAAGAAAGAGACACTACCGGCAAATCTATCGCTGCAATTCGTCAAAACTTTATCTCTCAGCGATAGGGCAAGTTAAGGTTCCGTACCGACGGTCCACGCGCTTCCCGCGCTGGATGTTTACCTCGGGAACTGATTGCTCCGCGTATGATGCGGCGACCGTCGGCCCACGATAATTCCACGTTCGATTTTGTGGGAGCTCGCGCCATTCGCCGCCGGTGGTTAGCCGGAAGCGCCTTAAGCAGTTTGATGGTCGCATCCCTTGCCGGATCTTCGGATGCGTTGGCGCAATGTGCAACAAGTGGAACCGATCCTGTCAGCCTGACGTGCGCGGTCAATACGACAACAACGAGTACTACTAACGTAACTAGCCCAAATGGTTCGACATCGGATCGCATCCAGCAATTCAACGCTGATCTGAATGGTCAGGTCAGCGCGGCTGTGACCGTTGATGGTGCCGGTCTCAATCTGGTCACCACCAAGGTCGGAGGCGGAATTACTTTCATCAACTCTGGGACGGTAAGCGACACCGCTGGTGCTCCAAGCGCTGTGCAACTCGATGGAAGTGGTGGGACGGTTACATATGCCGGTGGAGGTACCATTTCGAGCACGTCCACGGCCAACAGTGGACTCGTGATCAACAACACCACTGGCAATATTTTAGTCAACATGACCGGCGGCCAGATCGGCACCGGTGCTGCGCGGGTGAGCAGGGGGATCGTGGCGACCACGACCAGCGGCAGCATTGATCTCACCAGCTCGCCGATTTTCTCGATCAATGATGGCATCACTGCCGCGGTAACGGCCGGCACCAGTGGCGGGATCACCATCCACGCCGGTAGCATCGATACCTTCAACACCGGCATTGTCTCGAGCATCGTCGGCGGGACCGGCAATACCGCGATTACCCTCAACGGCAACATCGCAAGCGCGGGTGGCGGCGGTATCCGCGCCGCGTCCAGCAGCACCGGAAGCATGAGTGTCGGCGGCACGGGCAACATCAGCACCAGTGCGGGCGGCGGCGCCATCAGCGTGACCAACAGCGCGACCAGCACGAGCGGCGACATCACCATCAATCCGAGCGGGAACCTGACCTCCGCTCCATTCCCGGCCATCCTCGCCCAGATCACCAATGCCGCCAACAACGCCAACATCATCGTGACGCCGACGGGCACGGTGTCGGGCGGCGACACCGGTGGCACCGCAGGCGTGATCACGGCCAGGACCGCCGGCGGCGGCAACGTCACCGTGACCACCGCCAACAACGTCTCCACCGTCATCGGACCTGCGATCTCCACGACGACAACCAGCGGCACCAACACGGTGAACATCACCGGCGGAACCAACAATGCATTTGGTGCCGGCGACAACGTCAGTGCGACAGCAGGAAGTGGCAATGTCGCGGTTCACGTGGCGAATGCCAGTCTTCTTGGAGGCTCCGGCGGCGGCGGTATCGCTGTGACCACGGGCAGCGGCAACATCCTGGTCGATATGACCGCCAGTCAGATCGGTACCGGTGCTGCGCGGGCGGGCATGGGGATCGTGGCGACCACGACCAGCGGCAGCATTGATCTCACCAGCTCGCCGATTTTCTCGATCAATGATGGCATCACTGCCGCGGTAACGGCCGGCACCAGTGGCGGGATCACCATCCACGCCGGTAGCATCGATACCTTCAACACCGGCATTGTCTCGAGCATCGTCGGCGGGACCGGCAATACCGCGATTACCCTCAACGGCAACATCGCAAGCGCGGGTGGCGGCGGTATCCGCGCCGCGTCCAGCAGCACCGGAAGCATGAGTGTCGGCGGCACGGGCAACATCAGCACCAGTGCGGGCGGCGGCGCCATCAGCGTGACCAACAGCGCGACCAGCACGAGCGGCGACATCACCATCAATCCGAGCGGGAACCTGACCTCCGCTCCATTCCCGGCCATCCTCGCCCAGATCACCAATGCCGCCAACAACGCCAACATCATCGTGACGCCGACGGGCACGGTGTCGGGCGGCGACACCGGTGGCACCGCAGGCGTGATCACGGCCAGGACCGCCGGCGGCGGCAACGTCACCGTGACCACCGCCAACAACGTCTCCACCGTCATCGGACCTGCGATCTCCACGACGACAACCAGCGGCACCAACACGGTGAACATCACCGGCGGAACCAACAATGCATTTGGTGCCGGCGACAACGTCAGTGCGACAGCAGGAAGTGGCAATGTCGCGGTTCACGTGGCGAATGCCAGTCTTCTTGGAGGCTCCGGCGGCGGCGGTATCGCTGTGACCACGGGCAGCGGCAACATCCTGGTCGATATGACCGCCAGTCAGATCGGTACCGGTGCTGCGCGGGCGGGCATGGGGATCGTGGCGACCACGACCAGCGGCAGCATTGATCTCACCAGCTCGCCGATTTTCTCGATCAATGATGGCATCACTGCCGCGGTAACGGCCGGCACCAGTGGCGGGATCACCATCCACGCCGGTAGCATCGATACCTTCAACACCGGCATTGTCTCGAGCATCGTCGGCGGGACCGGCAATACCGCGATTACCCTCAACGGCAACATCGCAAGCGCGGGTGGCGGCGGTATCCGCGCCGCGTCCAGCAGCACCGGAAGCATGAGTGTCGGCGGCACGGGCAACATCAGCACCAGTGCGGGCGGCGGCGCCATCAGCGTGACCAACAGCGCGACCAGCACGAGCGGCGACATCACCATCAATCCGAGCGGGAACCTGACCTCCGCTCCATTCCCGGCCATCCTCGCCCAGATCACCAATGCCGCCAACAACGCCAACATCATCGTGACGCCGACGGGCACGGTGTCGGGCGGCGACACCGGTGGCACCGCAGGCGTGATCACGGCCAGGACCGCCGGCGGCGGCAACGTCACCGTGACCACCGCCAACAACGTCTCCACCGTCATCGGACCTGCGATCTCCACGACGACAACCAGCGGCACCAACACGGTGAACATCACCGGTGGAACCAACAATGCATTTGGTGCCGGCGACAACGTCAGTGCGACAGCAGGAAGTGGCAATGTCGCGGTTCACGTGGCGAATGCCAGTCTTCTTGGAGGCTCCGGCGGCGGCGGTATCGCTGTGACCACGGGCAGCGGCAACATCCTGGTCGATATGACCGCCAGTCAGATCGGTACCGGTGCTGCGCGGGCGGGCATGGGGATCGTGGCGACCACGACCAGCGGCAGCATTGATCTCACCAGCTCGCCGATTTTCTCGATCAGTGATGGCATCACTGCCGCGGTAACGGCCGGCACCAGTGGCGGGATCACCATCCACGCCGGTAGCATCGATACCTTCAACACCGGCATTGTCTCGAGCATCGTCGGCGGGACCGGCAATACCGCGATTACCCTCAACGGCAACATCGCAAGCGCGGGTGGCGGCGGTATCCGCGCCGCGTCCAGCAGCACCGGAAGCATGAGTGTCGGCGGCACGGGCAACATCAGCACCAGTGCGGGTGGCGGCGCCATCAGCGTGACCAACAGCGCGACCAGCACGAGCGGCGACATCACCATCAATCCGAGCGGGAACCTGACCTCCGCTCCATTCCCGGCCATCCTCGCCCAGATCACCAATGCCGCCAACAACGCCAACATCATCGTGACGCCGACGGGCACGGTGTCGGGCGGCGACACCGGTGGCACCGCAGGCGTGATCACGGCCAGGACCGCCGGCGGCGGCAACGTCACCGTGACCACCGCCAACAACGTCTCCACCGTCATCGGACCTGCGATCTCCACGACGACAACCAGCGGCACCAACACGGTGAACATCACCGGTGGAATCGTTCAAGCTGCCGTGGGTGGAGAAGCGGTCGATGCTACCTCAGCTTCAGGCAGAATCGTTGTCTCGAATGCCGGTACAATCTTGGGCGGGACCATCGGCGTAGATCTCATCGGTGGCAGCGCAAGTACTGTCAACAACAATGGCACGATAACCAGCGCGATCGGCGTTTCGGCAACCGCGGGCGCCGCGAGCGTGTTCAATGCCGGCACCATCACGGGCACCGGGGGTACTGCGGTTCAGTTCGCTGGCACCGGCAACACGTTGACGATCGCACCGACAAGCGTCATCGGCGGCAACGCGCTCGGCACAGGACAAGATCTGCTCCAGCTTGGTGGATCGGGCACCGGAAGCTTCAACGCTGCCTCGATCGGTCCGGCGGCACAGTATCGAGGTTTTGGCGCCTTCTCCAAGGTCGGTGATTCCACATGGACCCTGTCCGGAAACAATGCGCTGGTGTTGCCGTGGACCGTCCAGCAAGGCTTGTTGAACGTAGCCGGATCGCTCACCAATTCCTCCTTCACGGTGCAGGCGGGCGCGCTGTCGGTCACCGGCACAATCGGTTCGGCCATCGTCAATGGCGGCACCTTCTCGATACTGGCTGCTGGACTAGGCGGCCCCGTCACGGTCAACGGCGGGACGGCCTCGATTGTCGGCGCGATCAATTCGGCCACGGTCAACAACGGAAACTTTTCGGTGCTGGCCGGCGGACTCGGCGGACCCGTCACGGTCAACGGCGGAACTGCTTCGATTGGCGGCACGATCAACATGACCGCTGTCAACGGTGGATTGCTGTCGGTTCTTGCGGGCGGCGTCGCGGGAGCGACCACGGTCAATGGCGGCGTCCTCACCGGCAACGGCACCGTCGGCACGACGCAAATCAACAGCGGTGGCACCTTCGCTCCGGGCACGTCCGGAACGCCGGGGACGTCGTTGACGGTGGCGGGCAATCTCGCCTTCCAGTCCGGCGCAATATATTTGGTGCAGGTCAATCCTTCGACGGCCAGCCTGGCAAATGTCACGGGGACTGCCGCGCTCGCAGGAAATGTGCTCGTTGCTCTTACGCCGGGCAATTATGTCCGAAAGCAGTACGACATTTTACATGCGACGGCGCTGGGCAACACGTTTGCCGGCGCCAGTTCAAACGTGCCGGGCTTTGCCGCCAGCCTCAGCTACACGAATACCGACGTATTCTTGAACCTGAGCGCAGCGCTTGGCGGCTCCGGGCGCGCTGGTGGGTTGAGTGGCAATCAGCAGAACGTCGCCAATGCGATCAACAATTTCTTCAACGGCGGTGGCGCGCTGCCACCCGGGTTCTCCACGTTGTTCGGGCTCAGCGGCGGCAGTCTCGCCAATGCCCTTGGTCAGCTTTCCGGCGAAATCGCGACTACCTCGCAGCAGTCGACCTTCAACGCGATGAACTTGTTCATGGGTTTGATGACCGATCCGTTCATTGCTGGGCGGGGCAACCCGGTTTCGGCCGGCGGCGGCACGACGAGATATGCCGACGAGCAGGGGCTTGGGTATGCCGCCAAGCGCAATCCGAACGACGCGCTGGCCGCGATCTATCGCAAGGCGCCGGTGGCGGCGGATCCGTTTGCGCAACGCTGGAGCGTTTGGGCGGCAGGCTATGGCGGTTCGCAGACCACGAACGGCAATGCGGTGCTGGGCTCGAACAACACCACCAGCAATCTTTATGGCACGGCCGTCGGCGCGGACTACCGGCTGTCTCCGGACACGCTGGCAGGCTTTGCGCTCGCCGGCGGCGGGACCAATTTCAGCGTCGCCAACGGGCTCGGCTCGGGCCGCTCCGACCTGTTCCAAGCCGGCGCGTTCGTCCGGCACACGATGGGTGCGGCCTATCTCTCGGGTGCACTCGCCTATGGTTGGCAGGACATCACTACCAACCGCACACTGACGATTGCGGGCCTCGACCAGCTGCAGGCGAAGTTCAACGCCAACGCATGGTCGGGCCGCGTCGAGGGCGGCTACGGCTTCGTGGCGCCGGGACTGGCGATCGGGCTGACACCCTACGCCGCGGGCCAGTTCACCACCTTCGACCTGCCGGCCTATGCCGAGCAGGCGATATCAGGCGCCAATACCTTTGCTCTGGCCTACGGCGCCAAGAGCGTGACGGCAGCGCGCAGCGAACTCGGCCTGCGCACGGACAAGTCGTTTGCGATGGCAGACGGCGTGTTCACGCTGCGCGGCCGCGCGGCCTGGGCACATGATTACAATCCCGACCGCAGCATTGGCGCCACCTTCCAGACACTGCCGGGCGCATCCTTTGTGGTCAACGGCGCAAGGCAGGCGAGCGATGCCGTGCTGCTGACAGCTTCCGCCGAAAAGAAATGGCTGAACGGCTGGTCGGCAGCCGGGACGTTCGAGGGCGAATTCTCCAGCGTCACTACCAGCTATGCTGGCAAGGGCGTGGTGCGGTATTCGTGGTAAGATCACCAATCCCCGGGTAGGAACCGAAGCCGCTTCGTGGCTTGGACAATGTCCGTTGATTGGATGCCGGTTAGATCGGAGCGATCTGCGGACGGCCAAAACGCGGCCGCGCACCAACCCATAGCTCGCGCGCGATGCCTAACGGCTCGATACCCATTTTCGACCACCCATCATTTTCCTTGCCGGCGCGGTGCAGTTCGCGGTGATGTGCTCGGCAGAGCGGGACCGTAAATTCGTCGCTGACCTTTTGCCCATGGTTCAGATCGCCCATCATCTGGCGATGCTGCTCGCTAGACTAGCCTTTATGCGCGTGTTGTGTGAAGACGTCGGCGCGCAGCACCCCCCGCCCTGGGATCGTTTTGGCGCCCTCTGAGGAAACGAAAAACGGGGCGCACCAAAGCGCGGACCCACTGAGCGGCTGCGTCAGAAAGTGTCACTCCCCACAACGACCGGTTCCCGATGAAACAGGAACGAAACCATTTTTGATCTGCAATGAAGTTTTGCGGAAGTGAAAGGCAAGTAGCTTAGTGACACGGGATGCGCACCATTTTGAGATGGAGCCTTACCATGACTGGGAAACAGAACATTAACTGGCTTAACGTGGCGGGTGTTGCGTCGGTGGCCGCGATGGGACTGGCCCTCGTGATGCTTGTGGCCTCCTAATCTAGGCGACACCTGAACGGGTCATTGAATCCGCTTCGGATTTCGCAATGGACACGCGCCCACCCTCGATGCTGCAAGCTTCGGCTGCGTAAGACCACGGTAGCGCGACCAAGCCCGATGGGTGTCGCTTCGGTTCAGTATCAGCCTGTGCGTAAAGCGTAGCTCACCGCGAGACCTCAGAGCGTTACGTCGTGACGTCGTTCAGGCGCTCTGCGATGATGTCGAGAAAATCCTGCGATTCGGTTTTATTCGGTATGGGGCCGGCATCGGCGCCAAATGACAGCCACGCATTCCAAGGGTTCGAACCGTAAACCGTGACCTTCAACCCGCGCGTCGGGCAGTTTTGCTGCCCGATAGTGCTGACGTATCAACTGATTCCATAGCCGGTATTTTTTCATTTAGACGGGCTTCGCGAAGCGCGGAAAGAGTGAGCCGAAGGCATTTCTGAGCGATTGCTTGCGTCGACCGGAAAGACTAGCGGCTGCTCCGAAAGGCTTGGTAGGGGATGAGTGCCAAGCCATAGATCGCGCGCGCTCCCTAAGGGGTCGATAGCCATCTTAGACCACCAGTCCCGTTCCTTGCCGGCGCGGTGAAGTTCGCGATGATGCGCCCGGCAAAGCGGGACCGTGAATTCGTCGCTGACCTTCTGTCCAAGCCCGCGGGCTTGCGCAAATCGCAGATGGTGCGGATCGCAGGGTTCGCGGCCGCAGACGAGGCAGGGCTGCTTGGCCACGAACCGCAGGTGCTGCTTGTCCCGAAGCCGCTTGGTCTCAGGCAGGGCGAGCACGCTCTTGTCGATGCGACCCCGGGGTTCTTCATGGGCGGTCGGCATCGGGTCCGGTTCGGTAGGCGAGGGGGCGCCATCAGCAGAGACCGCCTGGAAGCTGATGAGCCGGATCTGAAAGGCCGCTCGGACCTTTTCTCCATCTGTCGGCGCCAGGCTGTTTGCCCTGGGCCAGGCCTTCAGCGTCCAAGCATCCAGTTCGTCTTCAGATCCAAGCCCACCCAGTTCGGCCAGCAGCTGATCCCGCAGGATCGCCGAGGCTTCGGGCTGGGCGGCACCGTTGGAGCCTTTGCGGGGCCGCTGGAATGTTTTCACGCCAGTTGGCGGGCTTTTTGACCATTCGAGGTGGAATTCCTGGCCGGCGGGTCATTCTGCGGGCTTGACGGGGCCGCCGTTTGCGGGACGAGGTCGGGCGCATCGAGATCGTCCGCGCCGGCGATGCCGACCAAGGTGAACAGGGCGTAGCGCCGGGCATAGGTGAGGGCAGCGCCCATCCGGTGGGGGGCTCCCGTCTCAGAGACCGGGCATACCGGCCAATCCGACGACACCCATTCTCCGGACGAATGGGCGAGCGTCGTAGTCAGGCGGATCAGCCCGGCCGCCTCATCAATCGAGGTGGTCTGGACGGTCGCAATCTCGTGTCGGCCAAGGCTTTTGCGTACCAGATCGAGCCCACAGGCGAGCGAGGCGTAGCGGAAGCTGCGGTCAGCTTCCCGCGGGAAGGGCGAGATGATCGTGGCGGTCAGCGATTTCTCGGGATTGGCGAGTTCAATCTGGGCCTTTGCCAGGGCGCCCGCGATCGCGCCGATGGTCTCGCTAGAGTGCTGCATGACCGGCCTCCGTTTGCATGAGGTCGAAACTAATCGCCCCCGATTTCGAGCGCTTGGCGCGAATGCCGTGTCCTGCCGCCTCCTTGGCATCCTCTGGCATCAGCTTCTTGAGCTCGACCTTGGCGGCTTCATGATTGAGGAAGGCTCCGCGGGTCTGGCAAAACACGCCGGCGAATTCGGCCCAGGAGTTGGATGAGGTCATGTCGACGGTCCGGACCGCTTCGATCTTTGGCCGCGGCGGCTCGACGCCAAAGAGGTGAGGGGTCTCGCCGGTTTCGACACAGCGCCAGAACTTCTTCTCGGCCGTCAGCAGGAGGTGCTGGTAGAGTGGATCGGCCGGAATGGTCATCTCGACCCATTTGCCACCGCCGGTGATGATCGACAGCACCGCCGTCCGGCATGCCGTGACCCACATGTTGTGCTGCAGCTGGGCCATGTGCTTTTCGGCGGCGCCTTCCTCCGAGAATGACCAGGGTAGCATGAACTTGGCTTCGAACACCGCGCCGGTCCCTTCGATCATGCCATCCAGTGTCGCCGCCATCCAGCGCTTGACGGGGTGAAACACCCGGCGCTGCACCTCGGTGATGACTTGGCCGGTATTCTTCTGGTACCAGTGCCGGTTGAGGTGCTCGGTCACGGTGCCAAGCTGGACAATCAGGTTTGCCGAAAGATCCTCAGGCTCGACCTCGCCGCGCTTTTCGCGCCAAAGACGGAGCAGGGCGGTTTCGTCGTCGCCCATGATAATCCGTGCGTCCGAGCCGCCGATAAAGGAGCGTCGATCTGATTGAGCCATTGCAATCTCCCTGTTTCGAGGACGTCCCTCCGTGTTAATTCCAACACGATGGCGCCTTTTGAGTCGCCTGAACGTAAATTGATAGAAATTCTATTAATACGGCGAGGGTTGGCCGTCAATAGAAATTCTATCAAACGAAGAGAGCAATTTTGGTAACGACGAGGCAAATTAAGGCGGCAAGAGCGCTACTCGCTTGGTCCCAGGCTGACTTGGCAGATCGCTCAGGGATATCTGAGCCAACAGTTGCCCGGCTGGAATCGGCGGATGGCGAACTCGGTGGCCGGGAAGAAACCGCGCAAAAATTGCGCACAGCAATCGAAGCCGCCGGCGTCGAGTTCATCGACGAGAACGGCGGTGGTCGAGGAGTGCGGTTAAGGAAGCCGAACCGTAAGTAAACTGCAGGCCACGACTGGTTGGCCAGATTGCAGAGGTGAGGGCGATGACCCTCGCCTGAGACGCAGCGCACGTAAACGGCTCAAAGCACCCACCATCAGCGCTGCTGCTTCAGGTGCTTTGAGACTGCGGCTGCGAAATCATACCGTTCCGCATCGGACGAGAACGCAGACGACGGAATGATCAGTCCATTCTCGTCCCACAACAGGTAGGCATAACGGGCGGCAATTCCAGTGTCGCGCCAAGAGCGGTTTGTAGTTTGTCTTATTCTGACTTTTTGCCGACTATCCACCACACGATGGGCCAGCCCACTACAAAAGATGACGCGGCAGTTCCGACAATTCTTCCGACGAGGGTACTTAAATCCAAATCCTGATTAAAAAAATAGGGTTGTCTATCATAAAAGATAAACACAAGAATGACGCTGAGTGCGCAGCAAAGGGCAACCAACAACCGGTAGACCTGTCCTTCTAGATAAGTCAGACGCGCGTTGAGTTTGTCGTATTCCACTGTCCCTCCCTCGAAAAATAAGCCCTGCGCTCTACGGAAGCGCCAGTTAGGTTACCAGCAAGTTCCGATGCCGAAAAGACATTCGGGAAAATCGGTGGTATTACCGTAAAACGGCCTCAGCGAGCGTCGGGGACCGCTATATCCATTACGGCCCACGGAGCAGCGAGCAGCGGGTCCATCCACTGAATTGAATGATTGCGTCGGCAACGGCAGGCCGGCGCCATGCATGGCTATTTCAAAGTTATCCAGGCGCGCTGCCGGCGGTGCTCGGTGAAGTCAACTTCTGTACATTGCGGGTGCTAATCTTCTCATCCGGCCGCGGTGTTTCAGCGGACGGAAGGCAACGTCCAATCGCCATTGCTCAGCGCTAACCGGCAAGCCGGATTGGGCGGCTATTGTGCGTACTTGTACCTCACGGTAAAACGTACTTGCACGTCACGGTAAAAGGTGTGCGAACAGTCGAAGCGTTCCGGGTGGGGGCGGCTGGCGACGTTAGGCGCGCTCTCGAAGCGCCATGCGCGGCGCTCCGCAAATTATCAATCCCTCGTTGCCGCATTTCCAGGCTGCGACGATTTGTTCAGTTGATTCCCGCGATGACGACCAGGTTGTTCAGCACGGGCGTACAGCAAAAAGCAACCACAAGAGCGATATTGTAAAGATTGTTGCTACGCCAAAGCAATAGCATCACGACAAACGTTAACCCTAGCTTGGGAATAAGCCACCATTCACCGAGCGATGTCTGAGCCAGCGACATGAAGGGGTTCAACTCGCCCAAGCCGTGATTCAGGATCACATTAGTGGTCAAGAGGTCAGCGCACCCCAATATTATAGTTGAGAGCAACAGCAGCGCCTTTACCCAACTCATCCATCAGACTCCTGGTGCCGAAAATGCCGGACTTGGCCTAAATGCCTACGCCTTTCTAGAACCACAGAACTAATTTATGATTAATTCAAAGCGCCGCAATAAGTTCCCACTGCGGATGCCGCTACAATAGCCCTGCCACCATCGATCAAGGATTGCAAAAGCTCACGATCGACAAATACTTAAAGGCCCAGAGGATTCCAAAGCTTCGCTCCCATCGTTCCCAAAGAGCAAAACCAAAGCCGGCCAGCTGGGCGATGCTCCCGTCGACGCAGCGCTATCTGAAATGCGAGTCTTCACAGGCCGCTTGTGCGCTCGCCAAAGTTGCGGAAGGATGACCTTTTCGGAGTATTGGCGATGACAACGTCGGTCCAGGCACCCGCTTCCGTATTTGGGAGGGTTTATGCCGTATTTACCGGATTGGCTGCGGCTATCTTGTTCGCCATCGTCGCACTGGACCTCAAACTATCGGTGGCTCAGTCGTTTCCAACTTTCGTCCTTTATCCGAGCGGCGACCCGGTCGGCCGAGATTTTTTTAACACCTGGATGGGCGGCCGCTCGGCGTTTTCGGGCGGTCCCGCGGCCTGGTTTGATTCCAACGACTACATGGATGCGGTGCTGAAGGTAACCAACCTTCCAACTTTTGAGAAGATGTATTGGTCATATCCTCCGCATATTCTGTTTTTTATTTGGCCGTTTGGCTTGCTCGAGTTTTTGCCGTCATACATGGTGTGGTGCGTCGTGGGGCTCACGCTCTATGTGTGGACGGCAATCGCGAGCGGCGTCGACCGAAAATACTGGTTATTTCTCGCGGTTGCGCCTGCTGTCGTTGTGAACGTATTCTTCGGCCACAATGGATTTTTGACGGCTGCGCTTTTGATTGGCGGACTGGCAAATCTCGATCGGCGACCGATCATCGCTGGAATCTTGTTCGGTATCCTAACTGTCAAGCCGCAATTAGGTCTCCTGCTTCCGGTCTTGTTGGTACTGCACGGACACTGGCGTGTCATTAGCTCAGCGGTCGCTACAACGGTGTTGCTCGTCGCGGCGACTGGAATATGGTTCGGGCCGGAAATCTGGACACAGTATTACCACAAGGTAGTACCGCAACAGCATGACTTGATCTACGCCGCTGGTGACATGGGCTGGCCGATCGTTGCCTCAGCCTTTGTCAACGCTCGACTTATCGGCCTACCGAACAATTGCGCCTGGGCAGTCCAGTGGGTGGTGTCAGCCTGCGCTTTTGGAGCGGTTGTTTGGACGTTCTGGCGCCAGCGAGATCCGGTGCTCTCACAAGCGCTGTTGGTCACCGCGACTTTCCTGTTTTCACCCTGGATAATGAACTACGACATGGTCGTGTTCGGATGGATTCTTGCGCTGTTGCGCCAGCGCGGCAACGAAACCTTTGTGGATCAGTGTCTTTCGCTGGCGCTATGGATGTTGCCCATTCTGATGGTGCTATTGGGCGGCTTCGCGCATATTCCCGGTGCGCTGCTCATCCTGCCGCTGTTCGCGGCTCGTCTCCTGTGGCGGCTGGCCCACCGTACATCCGAGCGAGAGTCACCATCGGCGGCGATGGTTACAACGTAATGGCGAGCATGCGCGTTATAACGCGATATGCCGGCCGGGACTACAGTGGCCGGGATGCTGACTTATGCCAGGGAGCGCGGCATTGTGCGAGCACTACACCGCTATGACGTGCGCGTATTATTCAAACCGTCATCTCACACGTATTCGCTTAGAGTCCGACTGCGGCCGCGGTGGGCGCCGACAGGTGCATCCACCATTGTCTCGAACGCCTTGATTCCGGTAAACAGGGGGAAGGGAAAGTATGCTTGCGGAAGTGCGCCGGTGGTGGTGGTGCGCGAGCCTGAGTTAAAGTGGCCGGTTAGCTCAGAGTTTTGTCGTAGTGATGAGGTCCCTTTGGGGGGAAAGATGTCGCCTTTGTCGATAGTGAGCTTGGGAGCATGGCTGACCGCAAAGCGCATTAAGTTGTACCCAACGATATTTTTGACGATCAGCTCTTTCCTGTCGGTGGCCTACGTTCTGACAGTTCATGGTAACCTTGACATTCGCGGTGAGCCGATTGGAACGGATTTTTCGAGCTTTTGGGCCGCCTCTGGCTTAGTTCTCTCCGGAAACGCGGGCTACGTATATGATCCGGTCAAGCATTACGCGGCCCAAGAGGCTTTCTTCGGAAAAGGCGTACAATACTACGCTTGGTTTTATCCACCTCCTGCACTTTTGATCATCGCTCCCCTCGGTCTTTTACCTTACCTAATTTCTCTATTTATTTGGCTTGCTGCAACCGGAGCGGCTTACATTGCGACCGTATGGAGGTTCATCCAACGATCCGATGCTATTGTGCCGATACTGTGCTTCCCCGCCGTTCTGATAAACATCATTCACGGCCAGAACGCTTTTCTATCGACATCGATAGTTGGAACCGGCCTGCTCATGTCGGATCGATACCCGGTAGCCGCTGGCATGGTGCTTGGCACATTATGCTTCAAACCCCAACTTGCACCGATGCTGGCTGTTGCGGTCCTAGCACGGGCAAACTGGAAGATGGCGCTCGGCGCAGCATTTTCCGTCTGCTCTTTCGCAACTGCGGCGACACAAATTTTCGGGCTCGAGATATGGCGTCAGTTTTGGTCAGACGTCCCGCTATCCCGGATATGGCTAGAAGAGGGGATAGCAGGCTTTGCTAAAATGCAAAGCGCATTCTCGGCCGTAAGGCTCATCGGGGGCGGAATTGGTCTCGCCTACTCAATTCAAGCAATCGTTACAATTTCGGCGGCCATATTACTATGGATGATTTGGCGCAGCCACGCATCGCTGCGCCTACGCGCAGGAGCGACAGGTGCCGCAATATTACTGGGCACGCCATTCATACTTGACTACGATTTTGTCCTCTTGTCCTTGCCGGTTGCGGCTTTGGCAGCCCAAGGCCTCGAGGAGGGCTTTAGGCCATGGGAGAAGTCGGCCCTCGCTTGCGCCTGGGTTTTGCCGTTGATAGCTCGACCCGCTGGCTTTGCATCCGTGCCGTTAAGCCCGGAAGTCGTCTTGTTTTTGTTACTATTGATTTGGAAGCGATCAACTACGCCTCACAAAGATGTCCCGCCGGTGGAGATTCCGGAACCGAGGCTTTGATCATATGGCTCACGCCGCCACCACGAACCAGCACGAGCAAGGATCAGGATCGAAACGATTAAGGTGGCTCCGAGTCCCGTCGGGGTCTCCGTGAGAAAAGCGACAACGAGCACAACCGCGCTGGCTAGAGCAGGAAGTTCATAGCTACGGAAGCCGCTACTCAATCCTATGCGAAATAGGAACGCGATCGGAATAGCGAGCACAACCATGTCGTAGATGTATACGTACGGTGTGGCCAATAACGTCCCTGCAGATAGGGCGGCACCCTTCAACGTATAAGGTGCGCGGCTTCGCCATATCATCACTAGAACCACCGTAGTGCCCACGACAAGGACAAACTGGAGGGCCCAGGCCAGCTGTTCGGTGCCGCCAAAATGACGCACCAGAGAGTAGAGACTCATCAATTTCCACCAACTAGACTTACCCTCAGTCAAGATCATATACGAGGAGTGCGGGAGCCAATGGAAAAACGCGAGCCAGCTCGCAGTGCCAAAGACGAATGCCGAAACGACGAACATGGCGATTGTGGTCACGGTGGCGCTAATGAACACGCGCCAATGCCTGCCCGCAATCAGCACAATGGGAAACAGCAACCCGAATTGTGGCTTGTAAGTTAATAACCCAAGACAGATGCCTGCGAGTACCGGGCGCACCGGAATTAGATAGAGCGTGCCGCCAATCAGCGCGGCGGTCAAAAACCCGGTCTGTCCGACCAGCGCATTGAAAAAAAACATCGGTACCGCCAGCGCGAGCAGTACGCCGAAGTTGTTACCAACGATTGCCCGCATGACGGCAACATAAGGCACCAAACTGGCAACAACCCAGCCGAAATACGCTGCACCATAGGGTAACAGCGCCATTAGTGATGCGACGAAGAGGAACGGCGGCGGGTAGTGCCAAGGAAAATTGCGGGCAAAATTCTGTCCAAGCGCCGCGACCTCTATTTGCCTGTGAATTTCCCAATCAAAAGCTTGGGCCGCCAAGCCATCGAGCGCGAGGCGCCCGGCGGCCCAAAAGCTGACGAAATCCACCGGAATGCCGAAGCCGTTGTGATCGTAAATCCAGAGCCGCAAAAGGTAAGCTATCAGGCAAACCGTCAGGTTCGTGGCGCACAGCACAAAAAGCAACGTCTGGAGGAACGCGGGGATCTTGGTTTGGACCGAGGCGATTTCGCGGGTGGGACGGGAGGCGGCCATTCCGTATCCTCGTTCAGAAGCACTCCCTGCGGAAGTGCGCGCTCTAGATGCAATAAGATGGGCAGAAAGAAGTGTCCAGAAATCTTAGTTTCAACCTCGCACTGCGCAGTCTGCAATTGTGTTAACGGCACGATCGGTTCTTTGGTGAGTTCGTTGAAGTCCGCGGATCGTGTTATGGGTGGCAGCTCGATCGCAATAGGCGCAAACTGAGATGGCAAAGGTCGGCGCGATCAGCGCTCTGTAGGTCGGCATGAGCTGCACCCGGTTCTGTTGACGCCCGCTTAAGCTAATCGAGCCTGCCGCTCGAACTCCATAGGGCTCAAATATCCGATCGTCGAGTGCCGGCGTTTCGGATTGTCGAAGCGCTCAGTATAATCGAAGACGTCGGCCTTGGCGTCGTCCTTCGTCCGCTACATTTTGCGCGCAGTCCGCTCGGTCTTCAATGACGAGAAGAAGCTTTCCATCGCCGCGTTGTCCCAGACATTGCCTGACCTGCTCATCGAGCAGACGACGCCGTGATCTGCCATCAACCGCTGAAACTGCTCGCTGGTGTATTGGGCTGCCACGATCGGAATGATGCAGCAGCGCGTCCGGCTTGCCCCGTCGCCAGATCGCCATCACCAGGGCGTCGGTGACGAGCTGGGCCGTCATCGCTGCGTTCATCGACCAGCCAACCACACGGCGGGAGAAGAGATCGACGACGGCGGCCACATAGAGCCAGCCCTCCGCTATCCACACGTAGGTGAAGTCAGCGATCCATTTGCGGTTGGGAGCGGACGCTTCGAAGCTGCGGTCGAGCACGTTGGGAGCGACGGCGGCGACCTGCCGCTCACCCAGATCGGGCGGCAGTCGACGCCGTCGCGGGCGCGCTTTAAGGGCTTGCTGCCGCATCAATCGTTCGATCCGGTGCAGACCACACCTTACCCCTTCGGCGAGCAGATCGTGCCAGACACGCCTGGCCCCGTAGGTTCGATCGCTCGCCAGAGAGCTGGCACGAACCTTCGCGCCAACGTCCTCATCGCTCCGGCTGCGTTGATTGCGCGGCCGTGTCAGCCACGCATAAAAACCACCCCGCGAGACACCGAGCGCTCCGCATAACCATTCCGCCGGCCAGAACCCCGGTGCTTCGCAACGAAACCGAACTTCATGTCGATTCCTTCGCGAAGTAGGCCCCGGCTTTTTTAGAATGTCCCGTTCGGCCTTCAGCCTGAGCACCTCGCGCTTGAGCTGCGCGATCTCCAACTGCTCCGGCTTCATCTGACCATGGCCGGGGAACGCATGCTGCGGATCGTCCGCAAGCTGCTTCACCCAATTGCGCAATTGCGTCGGATGAACACCAAGGTCTTTCGACGCCTGCGCATACGACACGCCCCGCTGCTTGATCAGCCGGACAGCCTCAAGCTTGAACTCCCGCGTAAACTGCCTTCTCTCCATGACGCACCTCCTGTTCCATAAAACACCTAACTCGGGGTCTTCGGAACCGGGTGCAGCTCAGCAGCGACCACGTCCAGGCGCCGTTTTGAAAACGGCGATGAGCCATCGCTCTCACTACAGCTATCGTTGACGCTGAGAATATTAATCAGCTTGAGTGCTTCACGTTGCGTCTGCGAAGCTAAAATGACAAGTATCGGCATTTCAAGGACGTAGAACATGCCATTAAGCAATAATTCGTATCAGGTAGATGCGGAAAGCAAGCAGAACGGGACCCATCCGGGCAACGATCACCTTCGGGCTTGGTTGCCGTTCATCTTGGCGACGACGGCCTATCTGATACTCATCGCCAAGATCAGCGGCTTGTTAAGGGATGCGGATACCTATTGGCATATCGTGGTCGGCCAGTGGATCATAGATCATCGTGCCGTACCTTATGTTGATCTGTTCTCTTTCACGATGCACGGCGCGCCCTGGATGACCAGTGCGTGGTTATCAGAAGTCCTCTACTTCCTTGCATTCAAACTCGCCGGCTGGCTGGGCCCTGCGCTTTTAGCCGCGCTGGCGGCTTCTACGGCGTTCTTCCTGCTTGCGCGTTTTCTACTGAGAAGACTGTCGAACGTGCCGGTCACGATCCTGGTGAGTGCCGGGATCGTCATGACGGCGCACCACATCTTGGCCCGGCCGCATGTCTTGATCTTTCCCTTGATGGTGCTGTGGGCCGACGGTCTGCTTCGGGCGATTGAAGAGCGACGAGCGCCTTCAATGGCCTACCTGCCGGTCATCACGCTGTGGGCGAATCTTCATGGCAGCTTTACGTTAGGCGTAGCGTTGATTGCGCCATTCGCCCTTGAGGCGCTTGGGAACGCGGACAAATCGTCCCGCTTGACGGTTGCGTTGCACTGGTTTCGATTTGGGGTGTTGGCGCTTGTGGCCGGCTGTGTCACGCCGTATGGCGTCGAGTCGATCCTGGTTACAATACGTATTTTGAACCTTGGGTCGATCCTTTCAACCATTGGCGAGTGGAAGCCGATAGATTTTAGCTCGCTGCACCCCTTTACAATTTGTCTCCTTGCTGGTGCTGCCTACGCGCTCTACAGCGGGTTCAAGCTGCCTCTGCTCAGAGTTGCTGCGCTCCTTGCTCTCGTTTACGAAAGTCTCGTCCACCAACGCTATGTCGACGTTTTCGCACTGGTTGCCCCTTTCTTCATTGCTGGCCCATTGGCGCAGCATCTCTCGCGACCTGAACAGCAGGACCGCCGGAAAGCGATTCCGGCAAAAACGACCGGAATTGTTGCGGCTTTCGCGGCCCTCGTTATCGTCACCGGTGTGATCGCCGCGGCGAAAGAGCATGTTCCTCCACTTGTTCCGCGTGGTGCAGTGGAAAAGCTCAAGGAATTTAAAGCAAATCGCGTCCTGAATGACTACTACTTCGGAGGATATTTGATCTTCCAGGGCATGCCGACATTCATCGATTCACGCGCCGAATTGTATGGGCCGGCATTTCTCAGCCGCTATTTGCGGGCAATCCTCCTTGAGGATCTGGCGGATCTCATCAAATTACTTGATGAGTATAAGATCGACTCAACGCTGCTATTCCCGTCGACCCAGGCTGTAGGTCTGCTGGATCGACTGCCCGAATGGGAGCGGGCCTTTGCCGATGATGTGGCCGTCGTCCACGTTCGTCGCACCCATCCAGAAAACGCGGACTCCCTGAAATAAGGATCATGCCCTACGTTCACTGTGCTGTCCGGTGGCGCGCTGCGTACGCGCGATCCCAAGCGGATGGTGGTGGACACTACTGTTCAGCCCAAAACTATTGCCTTGCCGACTGGCGAAAAGCTCGTCCGTGTGGCGACGAGAAAACAACGGCTGACGAACATGCCCGCCCGGCTGCGATCTGCGATCAGCGCAATCGGAAATAGCAGCACGTATTGCGGCTTGCACGTCAATAGCGGAGGTAGAGCCGGCAAGTACCAGGCGTATCGGGGGGCGCTAGAGTCTTTCCGATTTAGACGGAAGCATATCCAGCGTTGCGCAGATAGTTTGCGCATTCTTGCGGTGTGAAGTGTTGGAGAAGGCTGCCAATTTGGCGCCACACGCCTTCGATGGTGCGCTCTTCGGCTTTGCGGAGCAGGGTTTTGAGCTTTGCGAAGACCTGCTCGAT
Organism: Bradyrhizobium sp. KBS0727; assembly: GCF_005937885.2. Lineage (NCBI taxonomy): Bacteria > Pseudomonadati > Pseudomonadota > Alphaproteobacteria > Hyphomicrobiales > Nitrobacteraceae > Bradyrhizobium > Bradyrhizobium sp. KBS0727. The sequence continues at coordinate 1,541,913 of NZ_CP042176.1, forward strand.
CGGATTGAGGTCCGGGCTATAGGGCGGAAGGAAGACGAGCCGTGCGCCGGCAGCTCGGATAGCTCTTCGGATAGCGGGACCCTTGTGGGAGCCGAGATTGTCCATGACGACAATGTCGCCAGGTTGGAGCGTTGGCACCAGCAACTGCTCGACATAGGCACGGAAGCTCTCGCCGTTGATCGGCCCGTCGATGACGCAGGGCGCAGCGATGCGGTCGTGCCGGAGTGCTGCGAGGAAGGTCATCGTCCGCCAATGGCCGTGCGGGACCTGAGCCTTGAGCGGGATGCCCCGTCGCCACCAACCATGGGTACGGGTCATGTTGGTCTTGGCCCAGGTCTCATCAATGAAGACGAGACGGGTAGGTTCGATTTTCGATTGGTGCCGTCTCCACCAGGCGCGGCGGCGCGCGATATCAGGACGATCCTGCTCAGCCGCGAACACGGTTTTTTTTGAAGCTGATGCCCTGGCGCTTGAGGAACCGCCAGAGCGTGTCGCAGGACACCGCGACACCGCGTTCGCCAAGTTCTGCCAGCAGCGCGTGCAAGGTCAGATCAGGTTTCTCGGCCAGCCGAGCCAGCAGCCAGTCGCGCTCGCCTTCCAGCAGGTAAGGCCGCCTGCCGCCCATCGGCTTGGCCGCCGCACTGCCCGTCGCGCGCGCCCGCTGCGACCACTTCACGACGCTCGCAACGCTGACGTCATACAGTTCTGCCACCGCTCGGCACGTCTCACCACTCGCAACCAACCCGACAACACGCTCACGCAGATCCAGTGAGTATGCTCGCGCCATCCTTGCTGGCCTCCGTCCCAGCAGGAAAATTGAATCAGAGCCCACCTGATTTGGGAATCCCCGATTCAGAAAAAGTCGGAAACACTCTAGCCGCAGCGCGGACGTTCCTGCGGGAACTCGGTCAATATGACTGTCGGATACGCAGAATGACGTCAGAAAAAGCAGAAACTGCTCACTCATTTGGCGTGTTCGCCGGCTGGTTACACCGCATTTTCACGGTTAAGTATAAATCGTCGAAACTTAGTCTAAACATTGACTTGGCCGCCACTTTAACACAAAATTCACCCACTGGCGGCAGGTCGCCGGCCAACGGCTGTAGTTCCAATTTTATTCTGTAAAGAAGGGATTCTCCTATGTTGATGTATTACATCAAGACCACCGAAGCTCTGAAGCGCCTGCGCGCTAGCGAGGATGGCGTGGTGTCGTTTGAATACGTGATCGTTGCCGCTTGCATCGTCGCCGCGGTTGGTGCTGCGTTCGGTCTGTCGGGCTCCGGTCCCATCAAGGACGCGCTGAGCAGCGCGATCTCGAGCATCTCCAGTAAGGTTGCTACTGCGGTTGGTTAGTACGGCTGCTCGGGACCAGAAGGACGGGGCCCGTTGATTCTTGTGGCCCTGTCCTTTGTAAAGTTCGATCTATGAGTTGAATGGCGATTGGTTGGTGCCCTGGCGAAGTTCGGCGATCCGCGCCACCAACAACATGATGAATTTAGCGACGATTGTCGGATCAGGTTCCGACAAGGCAATACTAGAGTGAGGGCGACGCGAGATTTTGCCTGCATTCGTTGCGAGGCGCGTGTGCCAGCCTGAGTAGTGAACCCATTGAAAGTGAGACCTTTGAAGAGGTGCCATATGTTAAAGCATTACATTAAGGTGACCGAAGCTCTCAAACGTTTGCGCGCGAATGAGGACGGCGTGGTGTCGTTTGAGTATGTGATCGTTGCCGCTTGTATCGTCGCTGCAGTTGGTGCTGCGTTCGGTCTGTCGGGCTCCGGTGCCATCAAAGATGCGCTGAGCAGCGCGATCTCGAGCGTCGCCGCTAAGGTTGCTGCTGCCGTTTTATAACGCGGCGTCTAGCTCAGCTACGTCTTCTGTACCCAATCGATGAGGGGGTTGGGCGCCGACTGGATCTCATTCAATGTTGGTGTTCGATCCATCAAGATATTGCTGACGGATGCGGTGACCGCGCTGGCGCCACGGCCATTGCCCGTTGATGTGGCCTTCAGGGGACCGCGTTCTGGTTGGACTACCCTTAAAGGCGGTCCATTGGACGAGTTTGAGGTTCGCGCTTGATGAGTTGGATCGTCAACATAGCCTCAGTTCTGGAAATTCTGTTGTTGCTTTATGTTGCAACGATAGATGTCGCGACGCGATTGATCCGCAATGAGATCTGCCTTGCGCTCGCGATCCTCGGGATCGCAGGTCATCTGGCTAATCCGGTCGGGATGGTCGGGTCTCTGATTGCCGCGACAATCTTGTTTTTGGTGCTTTTTGTCATTTTCCAGCGCGGGTTGATGGGCGGCGGCGATGTCAAATTGCTCGTCGTCTTGGCGATTGGTCTGCCGTTGATGGGCACCATTCAGATGTTGACGATTACGGCACTCGTTGGTGGCGTTCTTGCCCTGGTGCATCTGATGATGCGGAACCTGCCTTCTCCAAGGCTTGCCCCCGCCGGGTCATCGTTGCTGCGCCGCGTCTACGTGGTCGAGCGTTGGCGCCATTTGCGGCACGCGCCGTTGCCTTATGGTGTGGCCGTAGCATGCGGTGGTATTTGGGCGATTTTCAGTAAAGGATTTTGATATGTCGTCGGCTTTACGACTTTCGATTATTGCAGTTCTTCTTCTTGCAACAGCTGCGCTGGGCCTCATTGCGCTGAATATGAACACTCCCAAGACTCCGACCGAAGAGGTTGTTCAGCAGGCGCCAGCGCCAAAAACCGTCGGGTATTATGTGGCGGCGCGGCCATTGCCGCGCGGAACCTTGGCCCGTGACGAAGACTTCTTGGTGCGTACGGTGCAGCCTGACCGCGTTCCAGCAGATGCTATTCTTGAGACGCCCGACTCCAAGGCCTCACTTTCCGGCTCACTGGTGCGCAAGTTCGTCGAGGCCGGCAGTCCGGTCACTTTGCGAGATATCGTGCGCCCTCAGGATCGAGGATTCCTCGCCAGCGTGCTGGCGCCGGACAGCCGAGCCATCAGCATCAAAGTTGACGAAGAGTCCGGCGTCTCGGGCCTCATCAGGCCGGGCGATCGTGTGGATGTCATGCTGACCCAGGTATTCGAGAAGGCAGATCCTGCCCGTCGCGCCCTGAGCGAAACCGTTCTCCGCAATGTTCGGATCATTGCGATTGACCAGGAGATCGTGCAGGGCGGACGGCCCATCGCCGCCACGATGGGTAAGCCGGCTCAGACGGTGTCGTTGGAGCTTACACCCGAACAGGTCAACAGGATCACAGTCGCAAAACAGCTCGGAAAGCTTTCGCTGTCGGTACGGGCCGCCGTCGATGAGCGGGATAACGGCGACGCTCGTGCCATGTCGAGCTGCGATGTGTCGCCGGAGCTCGCCCGCCAGAACGCTCTTGCCGGCCAGACTGCTGCAGTCGTGGTTCATTCCGGCGGCAAGGCCGAGCATTACTCGGTCAGGAAGCAAAGCGGTCCGGACGACGCAAGCGTCGCCTGCGATGGGGCGCCGGAAGCTGCCCACCAGACTACTGCAGCGGCAGCAGGCTACCCTGGCAAGTCGCCGGAGAAGCGTTGATGAACATGGCAATGGTGAATCCGCCTGAAGCTACATCTGCCGCCACCCGCGACCGCGTCATTTGCTTCGTCAATGACGAGGAAAGCGCCGCGGCTCTGCGCAAAGGCCTCGACGGCAGCAATGTGACGATCCGACGCGGCACGATCCGCCATGCCATCCGCATGCTGGAAACCGACACCGAGCTGTTCGCGTTGGTGACGGACATCAGCGGCATCGATGACCCTTTTGCCGAACTCGAACGGTTGGCCAGCGTCTGTCCGCCCGATGTTCGGGTGGCCCTGATCGGCGATAGCAGGGAGATCACCTTCTACCGCGAGCTGATGGAAACCGGCGTGACCGAATACCTTCCGCGGCCGCTTACGCGAGATATGGTGCTGGACCTGCTGCGCCCGAAGCTGATTGGCGGCGTTACGCCAGCTCAAACGGATCGTGGCGGGCATGTCATCTCGATTTGCGGCGCACAGGGTGGCGCCGGCGCGACGAGCATCGCCATCAATCTCGCGCTGCAATTGGCTGATACCACCAAGGCCAAGGTCGCGCTGCTCGACCTTCATCTGCAGAACGGCGAGACGGCGGTGATGTTGGGCGTTCGGCCAGGGCCTGGTCTGCGCATCGCCCTGGAAAACCCGATCCGTGCGGATACGTTGTTTCTGGAACGCGCCGCCATCGAGATCAACGACCGGGTTAGTCTGATCGCCGCGGACGAGGAGCTGGATGCGCAGCTCAATATTACTGAAGCGGGCGTGCGACACGTGCTCGGTTTGCTTCGCCAACGATTCAACTACATCGTTGTCGACGTACCGGTTCCATTTCCTCCCTCGATCTACCCGGTGATCAGCCTTTCTCGTCACGTATTGGTCTTGCTGGAAGCGGAGGTGACGGGACTTCGCAATGCTCATGCGCTCCGCACGGCGGTCACCAACATCGCTGGCAAGGACCGGGTCTTTACGTTGCTCAACCGGGCCAATCGTGCTGGAGGCCTTCCCAGGGCGACGATTGTCAAAGCTCTGGGCGCAGAGCCGGACATGGTGATTCCTGATCTTGGGAAGGGGATGACTCAGGCGGTTAATCTCGGAATTCCGGCGCTCAAGCACGTATCAGGACTGCGACGTCACCTAACGCCGATTGTCCGGGAGATCACGGGCGTCGGCGCCAAGCGAAAGGGACGGTTGAGGAGGTTGCTGGGGCTATGAAAAGGTTATTCGGCAGGCACGTAGACGAACCGCCAGTTCGTTTGCCTACCTTAGTGCCAAGCCCACCCGCATTGACGGAAATCGTGCCTTTGTCGGCTGTAAGCTTGTCGGCGTCGCTCTCGGGCGCGCATTCGCCGGTTGCAAGCTCACCTGCACCTGCCCCAAGCCTGGTGCCTCGGCGGGAAGACCCTCCAATTCATCATCCTGTGATGCTCACGTCGCTGCGTGAACGGGTGATGGAGCAGATTGATCCATCAGCAGCGGCAATTGTTTCGCGTGATGTGCTTCGACGGCAGATCGAGGAAATAATCCACGGGATCGCCAACCAGGACCGGCTTGAGCTGTCTGGTCGCGAGCAGATTCAGCTAGCGGACGATATCGCGGACGATATGACCGGCTATGGGCCGCTGCGTCCGCTGTTGGACGATGAAACAATCAACGACATCATGATCAACGGACCCAGCAATGTCTATGTCGAGCGAAGCGGCAAGCTGGAGCGGGTCGCGGTACGATTCCGTGACAATGACCATATCGCTTCCGTAGCGCAGAAGATTGCGGCGCAGGTCGGACGGCGCGTTGACGAATCCAGTCCGATGGTCGACTGTCGCCTGCCGGATGGTAGCCGCGTCAACATCATCCTCCCACCACTCGCGATTCACAGCCCCTGCATTTCCATTCGAAAATTTCCAAGTCGCCGCCTGAGTATGGCTGGACTGATCAACAACGGTTCAATGACGCCCGCGATCGGGAAATTGCTGGAGATTGCCTCCCGCGCGCGACTCAACGTTCTCGTTTCCGGTGGTACCGGATCCGGCAAAACGACGCTGCTGAACGCCATGAGCCAGTTCATCGATGACAGTGAACGCGTTGTCACCATCGAGGACGCGGCGGAATTGCAGCTTCAACAGCCGCATGTGATTAGCCTGGAGACTAGGCCCCCCAGCCTGGAAGGCACGGGGCAAGTGACCCAACGCGATCTGCTTTGGAACGCGCTTCGTATGCGTCCTGACCGCATCGTCGTCGGCGAAGTCCGCGGCGCCGAAGCATTCGATATGCTGCAAGCGATGAACACCGGCCATGACGGGTCGATCTCCACGGTGCACGCTAATAGCACCCGGGACGCCCTGACTCGTATCGAGAACATGGTGCAGATGGGGCAGGTAAATCTGCCATCGCGCGCGATTCGGGCGCAGATCGTCGCTGCACTGGATATTATCGTTCAAATCGAACGCATGCGGGACGGGCAGCGTCGGATCATTCAGGTCAGCGAAGTAACCGGCATGGAAGGCGAGGTGATCACCACCAACGATATTGCGGCGTTCGAGTATCAGGAGGAGGATGTTCACGGGCGGATATTGGGGACTTACAAGTCAACTCAGGCGCTCCCGAAGTTCAAAAGCCGACTTGCCTATTACGGGCTTCATCAAGCCTGGACCGAAGCGATGAGGCACATATGATTCCGAATTACGTGATCCTCGCTATTTTGGGCTTGCTCCTATGCGCGGCAGCCGTGACGCTGTGGTTGGATGCGCGCGAAAGGCGAATGAATCGCCAACTCGCGATAGCTTTGCAAACCGCGCCCACGGCCGGCTGGACTTCGATTCGCCGGACTGAGACCGGGGCGCGCTCGATGTTGCTGCACCGTTTGGTGAACTACAATCCGGACATCGTTTATTCCTGGCACCCGATCTTTGTGCTACCGGCCGCCGCGATAGCGGCGGCGGCTATATTTTATGCCAATATCCCGTTCGGATTTTCCAGCTTGCAGGTGTCCATTGCCGCCGCGATTGTCGCGCTGTTGGTGGTGCGCGGTCTGTTTGGGTGGCAGCGACGTCGCTTCTCCAATCAACTATTTCGGCAACTGCCGGATACGATTCAACTGGTGACAAGTACAGTGCGCTCAGGTCTGCCTGTAAACGAAGCGCTTCGTACCATCGCTCGCGAGATGCCGGAACCGACGGCGGGTCAGTTTACTATCGTCTGCAGCGAAATTGCCTTGGGCAAAGCTCCGGAGGAAGCCGTAGAAGCTATCTATCGGCGTACGCAAGTCGCGGAGTACGCGATGTTCGCGGTGACACTTGCCATCCAGTTGAGATCCGGTGGCAGCCTGGCCGAAACACTGCAAACCCTGGGAGACACCGTGAGTCAGCGCGTCGCGCTGGCCGCCCGGGCGAAGGCTCTCGCAGGAGAGGTAATCTTCTCCTCACGCGCGCTTTCGGTCTCACCTGTTATCATTGGTGGAGTGCTGTACTTGATCAATCCGAAGTCGGTCGATCTGCTGTTTTATGATCCGACCGGCAACATGCTCCTGGCGTATGCCGTTGGCTCGGTCATTCTCGGGCACTTTGTGATCCGTTGGATGATTCAAAGGGAGACGTCGCTATGACTGCCGGCCTGGCTTTGGCAGCCCTCGTCATCATTGCCGCGACCGCGACATCCGTAATGCTTATCCGCGAGATACACATTCGCGCGCTAAACGCGCGGGTGTCGAATGCGGTGCTCGGGATTTCCGACCGGTCCACGCGTTCGCAGGATATGACCAGTTGGTTTTCGTCGATTGGCATGCGATACCGGCGTTTCTACGCCGAGGAAAATCTGAACGAGTTGCGGGGCATTCTTCAGGCGGCTGGATTGAATCACCATCGAGTCTTGCCGATCTGGATAGGCGTCAAGACTGTCAGCATGTTCCTGTTTCCGATCGTTGCCTTCCTCTTTGCGCAGCTTTCGGGGTGGTCACCGTCCAGTGTGCTGATCTTCACCCTTCTTGGCGTGGTTGTAGGGATCATGGGGCCGCGACTGATATTGCTCGTCATGAAGCGGGGTTTCGATGCCGCCATTCGGTCAGGCACGCCGGATATCATCGATTTGCTCGTTGTGTGTGCTGAAGCGGGAATGGGACTGGAAAGTGCCTTGCAGCGTGTCGCCGAAGAGATGAACCAGACCAATCCGGCTATCTCGCGTGTTTTGTACGTGCTGCTCGACGACCTCAGGATATTACCGACCCGCGCCGAGGCGTTCGATAAGCTGGCGTCCACTTCGGAAGGGTTTCGCCGCTTTGGCGTTATGGTCAGCCAGAGCCTGCAATACGGAACGCCATTGGGCCAGGCCCTGCGCACGATCGCGGCCGACCTACGGCGCGAGCGGATCACCAGTCTCGAGGAACGGGCTCATAAGCTCGGTGCAAAGCTCATTGTGCCGATGGTGCTGTTCCTTCTGCCGGCCATGTTTGTCATTCTCGGCGGCAGTTCATTCTTGAATCTCCTTCGTTCATTCAAGGGGATCTAGTCACAAACGGAGAGTCATGAGCACAGTTCGGACAGGCAGGCACAAGAGCGGCAGGCGCTCTTTCATTGACGATCAACGTGGTGCTGCCGCGTTCGAAATGGCTATCGTCTACGGTTTCTTGATGTTCAGCCTACTCCTGCCGCTGGCCGATCTGGCGATTGCCGGCTTCAGGTTCATTTCGGCGCATCAGGCGCTTCGTGATATGGGGCAGCGGACCCAATATTCCCCACCGGCCGATGTGACTAACGCCTCCGTCATCGCCACCTGGAAAAGCGCGCTGCCCACGGCGATCAGCGGATATACAATTACTCCTCAGGTATACTGTGGTTCTCCCGGGACGGTGGCTCCCTGCAGTTCGGGGGCTGCATCGATCATGAAATACTACATCTTCACGACCAGCTTTACCTTGACGCCTATGGTACTTGGCTCGCTGTTGTGCAGTACCTGTACCATTAGCTACACCCAGCGATTTCAATAGGAGGACACCGTGCGCAAATTGGCTCGCTGCAGTCGCGGTTCTGTCGCCTTCGCGACGGTGATTGCGCTGGTGCCGTTGATTGGATTTGTCGCTCTCGGGGCCGAGGCTGGGTCGTGGTACGTGACCAAGCAAAATGCGCAGAATGCCGCTGATGCGGCTGCCTACTCGGGCGGCTTGTCGCTGGCCTGTTCGCTGTCAACAGGCAGCGACTGCGATAATTCGCAAGACTATGTTTACCGCGGCAAACAACTGGCCGCCCAGAATGCGTTCTGCAATTCCACCGGCGATCCGGCATATCCAGGCTCGACTTGCGGCACGCCGCAGGCAAATACGACACGAACCGTGTCGGTCGATCGAGGAACCTACTCTGCTGGCGTCTGGACCAGTTCGGCAAGCGGCCAGTATGTTATTGCGACCGTGGCCCAGCAGCAGCCGGGATACCTTGCGCAGATGTTTGGCATGTCCACCGTCAACATCCGCGCGTCAGCGATTGTCCAGATACAGGATCCAAAGCCGGTGTGTGCGTTTGGATTGGGGCCGGGAAGTGATGCACTTAACCTCGGCGGCAGCAGCATCATAAGCGGCACCGGGTGCGCGATGATGTCGAACACCAACGTCAAGTACAACGGCACTCCGAGTTTTAGCGGTTCCGGCTGGGCTGTGAATGCGGTAGATGGCTGCAAGGCGCCGTCGGGGCATTGCGCCCTGACCGACGCGGGGTACAACTACAATATGCCTACCGCGAAGAATCCGCTATCTGTGCTGGATACGAAATCGTTCAATTCAAGGTCGAACCCCGTAACAAGCCCATGCGGCGGAAGAGTTAACAATAATCAGACCTGTTCGCTGACCCCAAACAGCGCAGGAGGGGTGTACGGTAGTCTAACGGTGAATTCCGGAGGCACGTTAAATCTTGCGGCCGGAACATACTTTTTCTATGATGCAACGATAAATTTTGGCGGCACCGTAACCGGCACGAGCGTAACGCTCGTATTGCTTGGAACCACCTCAAGCCTCACCATCAGTGGCGGCACAGTCAACCTTTCCGCGCCCACGACCAATTCGTTTGATTCTGATCTGAACGGTGTCCTGATTGACGATCAGGCCAAGAACACGGCGACGCCAAACAAGGTTGCAGTCACCATCGGCGGCAGTAATACGTCGACCTTGGGCGGCGCGATGTATTTCCCCAATGCCGATGTGACATATGGCGGAACAGCTCAAAGTTCGAACACAGCGTGTACAGAAGTGATCGCCGCCTCACTCACGATCAGCGGCAATACCTACCTGAGTTCGTCGGGTTGTACTTCCAACACCTTGGGTAAGACCAAAATCATTGCGATGGTGCGTTGATGAGGAGGCTCGACCAGCGCGGCGCGGCGGCCTTCGAGTTCTGCCTCGTCGCCGTGTTCTTTTTCACATTCGTGTTCGCGATCTTCGATCTCGGACGCTATGCAATCACCATGCAATTGTTGCGCGCGCTCGCCAGCGAAGGTGCCAGGGCGACGATGATTCAATGTTACACGCCTCAGGTAACTCAGAATGCGTCGCCATCCAGCTGCACCGATGTTAACACCTACTATAGCAATACCTATCTGACGTCATTGACGAATATCATGGGGCTCACGCCCACGCTGAGCGCAAGCACCGACGGTTCTGTACTCACCATCACGGCGTCTCTGCCCGGCTTCTCCATGATGACTCCGATTTGGAGCGCATTGAGTACGACGCCGAATGCAAGCACGTCGATTCCCTATTAGCGCGCATAAATTGGTCAGGGCTTTGGGGCTGGAGTTTTCGTGGGAGCTCAGCTTGGCCAACCCTCGCAGGGCAGGCCCCATTAGGCGGCCGGAACCAAATTTAACGAAAAATCATGAAATTACTGCCCAAATAGGCCGCCGGATGGAGACGCCGGCGACTGATCGGGCCGTCAGAAATTGCAGCCCGAAAAGTGGTGCTCGTTGGCAACATTGGGCGATTTTCTCTCGAATTTGCTTGGGATATTAGGGCTCTGTCCTTGCAACGGGAGCGCGTGCCGGACGATGATCCTGATGCAGCCGGCGGGAGGCCGGGGAATAGAAACTTATACCGGCGATTTTTTGTAAGGCAGATTGTGACCTCCGCGGTGTCGTGGGCTCGGGAGGATTGTGAACCCGCTGAGGTGCATATTGCGGGTGGCCGCGGATCGCGGTGAAGGGGACTAATAAAATGAGTGGCGGCCGCATTTCGACTGAGGGAGGAGGGAGGCTTCTCGCCCGGAGCGCGCTGGTTCTTGGCGCTGCGCTTGCCTTGTTCGGCTCGGCGGGCGCCGCCGATGCGGCAGACAGGCGATCATCCAGCGGCGTCTTCGTCAGCGAAATGAACGACGTCCAGCGCGTCAAGGTGATCATCAACAAGTCACGCACCTTCAGGGTCGATACGGCTTTTTCGACGATTGTCGCGGGTTCGCCCGACATTGCCGACGTGAAGTCGCTGAGCGATCACCTGATCTACATCCAGGGCAAGCAGACCGGCACCACCAACGTCATCCTGTTCGATAGTTCGATGAAGCAGATCGGCATCCTCGATGTCGAGGTCGCGATCGATACCGGCAACCTGCAGCAGAACATCCAGTCCTCGACCGGCACCCGCGGCATCCGTGTCACGGCCGCGGAGGGCCAGGTGGTACTGAGCGGAATGGCCGCGGATGCGGTCGCCGCCGAGCGAGCCATGGCGATTGCCACCGGCGTTGTCCCGAAGGGTGGCACCGTCGTTAACGCCATGAACGTGGCGGGGCCGCAGCAGGTCATGCTGGAAGTGCGCTTCCTTGAGGTCTCGAGGTCGGCTGGCCGCGAATTGGGCGTGAACCTCTATGCCGGCAATGGCAACCTCACGCAGGTTGGAAATAGTGGAGCTGGCGCACCGAACGTACCACTAGCAGCAAGGACCCCCCAGGGTGTTCCCCTTCTAGGCACCGCCAATGGGCTAATCGGTACTGCGACAGGTCCGTTTGGCAACCTTTTAACGAATGTGCTGAAACTGAATAATGGCACATCGGTCGATCTCCTGGTGCAGGCCCTGGAGACGAAAGGGCTCGTGCGCCGCTTGGCCGAGCCGAACCTGATGGCGTTGTCGGGCGATTCGGCTCGCTTCCTGGCCGGCGGTGAATTTCCGGTTCCGGTAGCCTCCACCACAGGTGTGAACGGCTTTCCCACCGTTAGCATCGAATTCAAGAAGTTCGGCGTCGAGTTGGGCTTCGTGCCCACCGTTTTGTCGCGCGGCGTGATCAACCTCCGGGTTGAGCCGTCGGTCAGCGAACTCGATTTCACCAATGCCGTAACCATCTCAGGAACGACGATCCCTGCATTGACTAGCCGCAACGCTCGGACCACGGTTGAGTTACGCGACGGCCAGAGCTTCGCGATCGCTGGCCTGCTCCAGACCCGCAACACGCAGGATGTCCAGCAATTGCCCTGGATCGGGTCGGTGCCAGTCCTCGGTGCGTTGTTCCGAAGCGCATCTTATCAACAGAAAGAGACCGATCTGGTGATCATCGTGACGCCGCGTCTGGTTGCGCCCGCGGTCCCAGGGCAGACCTTGGCGTCGCCGTTGGACTCCCGCATGCCCGCAAACGATGTCGACTTCTTCCTCAACGGCCAGATGGAAGTGAAAAAGCGCTACAATGACTATGTCAATTCCGGCGGTGACCTCAAAGGGCCGTACGGGCACATCATTGCGCCCGATGTGCGCCTGTCCGCGCCGCCGGCTGTCGTGACCGAGCAGCCTGTTGTCAAGACCCTCAACTGAAGGACGCCCGATATGACATGCACGGTGTTACTCGCGGTCTTTACACTGGGATCTTGCAACGGCTTGGCCGGCAATGACGAAATGGATCGTTATTTCCAGCGTTCTGATACGATCACCCTAAGTGCCGGCAACGCGCAGCAGGCCAACGCCGTGACACAAACGATCCATCCTTGGCCGAAGTACGTCGGCGATCGCAGGATCGTTGCTCAGGCGGCGAAGACCAATGACGCTATCAGGCGTTATCGTAGAGGTAGCCAACCGTTCGATCCGTTACCGGCGTTCGGAGTAAGCGCGCCAGGGCAGGGGCACCTTCCAATGGGAACTGCGGGCGCAACGGCAGCAGCAGTGGAGGCAGGTGGTATCGTCGTCCAGGGCACCGGTGCGGCCAGCTTAGGCGCCGCGCCCCCACGGTAATGAGTTTGATAGTTGTTTTGCTACCGGTAGTAGCAAGGCTACGCGCGGCGTTTAGTCATTCACGTTGGACGTTCGTGTCGGACGGGCAGGGGAGTTTATCCGGCGTCTTTTTCAAATTGGGAGATGTGGCCTACGGGTAACACGTCTCTAACCCCGCTCATGGTAGTGCGGGAACGGTATTTCGAGCGGTGCAGGGTGCAGTAAGTGGGGCGGGGATAAAAATCATGTGGCGCCTTCTTCTATGGCTGGGTTGCGCCTTACTGGCCACAGCCTTGGCGGCTTGCGAAACGGTGCAAGAACCAACCGTGCGTGACGCTGCCGTAGTTGCGCCCGTTGCTCCAGCCGGTCCTGACCCTGTGCAGGAGCCGACCGACGTCAAATATTATCCTTCCGATGAACCTGTGCGGATGGGGTTGGAGCACTTCAACCGCGGCAACTTCGGGCTGTCGCAGCGGTATTTCAAGGATGCGGTCGAAAAGGCCCCGAAGGACGTGACCGCCTGGATCGGGCTCGCAGCGAGCTATGATCGGCTGCGGCGCTTTGACCTCGCTGACCAAGCCTACGCTCAGGCGATCCGCCTCGGCGGCGAAAGCGTACAAATCCTGAATGACCAGGGATATTCGTACATGCTGCGCGGCAATCTGAACGCGGCGCGACGGAAGTTCGAGAAGGCTTATTCGCTCGATCCAACCAACCCGGTGATCGTCAACAACCTTCAGCTCCTGAACGGCAGCCGCAGGTTCATTGAGCGGCCGCCGGAAAATCAGCCATAGCCCGAGCTCTGAACTTTTCTGGCTCCTCAATCTCCGGGTGTTCGGCATCTTTCAGCGCAGCTACGCAGCGCTGAGTTATTTTGACCCGATTGACGGCTTTCTATTCTTCAGGGTTGCGCTTCCCATCTTCGCGCTAGCCTGCTTCAGGCTCGCCACCAAATCGAGGCTGCCTTTCACGTGCAACGCATTTGAGGGTACCTTACGCGCTTTTCATGGCGTGAAAGCAGGCCTCTGTGCAAACGATGTAAGCGATGTTTTCAGGCCACGGCTCTGAGGTCTTGCGTTTTGTAGGTCCACGGCAGGAGGGCATCGATGTCGCGGTTGGGATGACCGTTGACGATCCTGGTAAGGACGTCGGTCAGATAGCCAAGCGGATCGATGTCGTGGAGTTTGCAGGTTTCGATCAGCGAAGCGATAGTGGCCCAGTGCTCGGCGTCGCCGTCGGAGCCGGCGAACAATGCATTTTTTCCGGTTCCGCGTGATCGGGCGGATGGACCGTTCGACGGTGTTGTTGTCGAACTCGATGCGGCCGTCGTCGAGGAACCTGGCGAGGCCCTCCCAGCGCGACAGGGCATAGCGGATGGCCTCGGCAAGCTTGCCCTTCTGGCTGATCAGCCCGAGTTTTGCGCGCAGCCACGGCTCCAATGCGTCGATCAGCGGGCGGCTTCTCTGCTGCCGAACGATCCGACGCTCGTCGGCGCTGCGGCCGCGGATGTCCTTCTCGATCGCATACAGCGCGGCAATGCGCTGAAGCGCTTTGCTGGCGATCGGCGCAGGTCCGGGCGTGGCGAGCTTGTAGAAGTTGCGCCGCACATGCACCCAGCAGAATGCAAGCTGCACGTCGCCGCGCTCAGCCAGCCTGCGGTAGCCGGCATAGCCATCGACCTGCAAGACGCCCTTGAAGCCGTTGAGATGGGTTATCGGCCGCTCGGCCTTGCGGTCCGGGGCGTAGACATAGACCGCACCCGGCGGATCGGATCCGCCCCATGGCCGGTCATCAGCGGCATAGGCCTACAACTGGCCGGTCTTGGTGCGACCGCGACCGGGGTCCAGCACCGGCACCGTGGTCTCATCGGCGAACAGTTTTGGCCGCTCGTTGAGCTTGTCGAGCAGGCGTTGGTGTAGCGGGCGCAGATGCCAGGCGGCATGGCCCACCCAGTCTGCCAGCGTGGAGCGGTCGAGGTTGACGCCCTGGCGGGCGCAGATCTGGGCTTGGCGATACAGCGGCAGATGATCAGCATATTTGGAGACCAGCACCTGGGCGATGGTGGCTTCGGCAGCCCACCCTCGATCAACCGCGCCGGCGCCGGGGCCTGCACGACGCCATCCTCGCATGTGCGGCAGGCGTATTTGGGTCGGATCGTGACCAGCACCCGGAACTGCGCTGGCATGATATCCAGCCGCTCGCTCTTGTCTTCACCGATCCGATGCAACGCGCCCTGGCAGCAGCGGCAGGTCTTGTCGTCGATGTCGATGGTGGTCTCAATCCGCGGCAGATGCGCCGGCAGCGAGCCGCGATTGGCCCGCCGCTTCGCAGCTCCGGCCTGTCGTGCGGCCGGTGTCGCCTGCTCCGCGTCTGTCGCGTCACGCGCCGCCGCCTGCTCGACGTCTTCCAGACCCAGCAGCATCTGGTCTTCGGGCAGTGTCTCCGCCCGGCGGCCAAACTGGTGGCGTTGCAGGTCCCTGATGATCTGGCGCAGCCGTTCGTTCTGCACCCGCTCGGCGAGCAGCATCGCTTTCAGCGTCTCGGAATCATCGGGCAATGCGTCGCGCGGCATGATCAAATCAGATCATATTTCCCGGAATTTTGCGACGCTCCCGATGCTGCTGATTCACTTTGCCGCAACAACACGCATGAGCTCGGCCGTGCGGGCGTCACCGTCTCACGCGCCGCATGGACACGCCGCCAGTCCAGCCTTTCGAGCAGCGCCGACAATTGCGCGGCCGACAAATGGATCACGCCGTCTTCGATCTTCGGCCAGCGGAAGATGCCACCCTCCAGTCGCTTGGCGAACAGGCACAGACCCGTGCCGTCCCAAAACACCAGCTTGATCCGGTCCGCACGCTTCGCGCGGAACACGTAGACCGCGCCCGAGAACGGATCCGCTGCCATGCTCTTGCGCACCAGCGCCGCCAGCCCATCGGCGCCCTTGCGGAAGTCCACAGGCCTGGTCGCCACCATCACCCGCACCGTGCCCGTCGGGCCGATGACGCGCCGGCTTTCAAAGCCCGCAAGACCGCGGCGATTGTGTCCGCCGGAGCGCCAGGGCCAATGCGCACCGTCACGCCGTCAATCACAACCTCGATCGTTCCGGCGAGCGGTTCGTCCCGCTGACGGCGCGGCGTCTTGCGCTGCAGATGTCCCGCGGTGTCGGACGGTGCCGCATCTACGACCGCCGGGACGAACCGCGGTTCATCATCTTTGGAAACGACCGCCTGAGCTTCTTTGACTTGCCGGCGCCAGCCAAACAATTGCTGCGGCGACAATCCGTGCCGCCGCGCTACGCCGGAACCAGTGTCGCCGCTGGTCTCGATCTCCGCGACCACCCGCGCCTTGTCCTCATCGCTCCACGTCCGCCGGCGACCTGCGCCGGTGAACACCTCCAGCCGGCGAACCGACTTGGTGATAGCACTATCCACTGTGTCCATTCTAAGCCTAGCGGTTCGACAGAACCGCAAAGTCGCAGATCAGGACGTCAGCCGGAAGGTGGCGCCGGAACGACGCTTACCAAACGATTGTGGTCCCTTCAGGTAATGGTCTGTAAGTGAGGGTGACTATCCTGGGAGCCTGCATACTGTCTTCTGCAATCACGCATTTGCTAAATTTCCTCGGCGTCGGAAAGTAAATTGGCGCTCCGATAAGAGCGGCGTCCAGATTTCTTCGGATATTGACTCATGCATCGGCTTCTCTGTCAGCTTCAAGATAGTTGCTTCCGATAGCACGACCGTTGTTTTTTCTAACGCTTTGGTCGTTCAGCGATATAGATATCAGCGATCTTTGAACGCGCAACGCGTTCGAGGCCCGGTGCCGCGATCGCGCTCTCGCAAGTACCGTGGAGGTCGACGACGACGTCGAAACGGTCGCGCCAATGCGAAATAACATTTGCCCATGCCGCGGGCGCATCCGCTTTCAATTTCAACTGTCCCGAAGTTCCTGAAAGCCACTCAGAGTTCACGATCGCCTGTGGCGCGGCCGCGATCGCGGCGTCTCGCGCGCGCACCGGCTGCAGACCCTGTCCGGCGAACAACGTGTTCACCTGTGCACGTCGGTCGATGACGGCGAAGGTCGAGAGGTTGTATTCGAAGTTGAGATTTGGATCGGGGCAATTTGGTGGTGCGACGGCAAGCACACTCGAACCAGGAGGAATGGCGGAGAGAGCGGCACGCAATTCGACGACATCCTCGTTATACGCGCTCCACACGGGAATCAGCAGTGCGAGCCGCGCAAGTGCGAAAGCGAAGACAGCGATCGAGACAAAGCCGACCAGATGCTTGGGCTTGGGGACACGCGCGACGGTCGCGCCTAGCGCCAAATACGCCCAAAGCACCACGAGGCGCGCATCTACCAGGTTCGCTGTGCCCATCGAGGAAGGCGCGCAGGCTGCGACGACAAAAAATCCGAACACGGCGAACCTCGCCGGCTCTGCGATGACGATGAAGCGTACGGCGAAAAGCGCCAGGATAAGCGCTGCCAAACCGACGCCCCATTGAAGGTCTAGTGGGAGACCACTATAGAAGGGCGCAACGAATATCCAAAATTTGGCGCCCGTTAATTCATAGCCGTGCGGCAGCTGCGGCATCGACCAGACAAGGGCCACAGCTGCGGCGACATGGAGCGGAGACCGCAGGGCGCGAAGGAATGCCACCTTGAGCGGCTCTCCCTGGTGTGGCGTGGCCTCCAAGAACCCGAAAATGATGCAGAAAGAAGCGAGCGCCATCAGGTGACAGAAGAACAACGCGATTGCGACCGCGTTGACGACCAAGAGATCGTATAAGACGCGTCGGCGCTCGTGTGCGGCCCACCAAGCGAGCGCGATCAGCGCGAAGCCCATGCCAAGTCCGTAATTGACGAGCCCCACCGTCGTAACGAGGTTGTAGCTGAGAATTGGTGCGATAAGGATCGTCGGCGATGGTTCCTGCGCCCATACGCGATGCAAAGCCCAAACACCGAGCGCGGGCAGCCAGAACGCGAGGATGAAGGCGAGCCTTACGACCATCTCGGCACCCAACAGCGGCGCCAGCGCAATATAAATGAGATCGAGCCCAAGGTTGGGATAGGCCCCCCATTGGACAAGGTAGAAGGTGTTGAGCGGATCAGACGCCGGCATGGTGAGAATTGTCAGCCGAGCCCAGTGGTTCACGAGGTCTGCCGTACGCGGGATCAGGAAAAGCGCCGGCAGCGTCATCAGCGCCAGCAGGGCGAAGTAGGCCGTGCGCAGATCGAAGGCTCCAGTCCGTTCCACCCACCGCTTCGCTTTCATGTCGCTCCTTTCGAATGGTGCAATCCAAAGCTTACAGGCTGTTAGGACCTGAGCCGAGATTATCGATTTGGCGGCCCAAACACGGCAGAAAGAACACCATCGCCTGCTACCATTTTGGAAACCTTCATCTGGCGAATCTGGTCGATATGGTATTTCATGCACCATGATTTCTT
This sequence comes from Bradyrhizobium sp. KBS0727, assembly GCF_005937885.2. NCBI lineage: Bacteria > Pseudomonadati > Pseudomonadota > Alphaproteobacteria > Hyphomicrobiales > Nitrobacteraceae > Bradyrhizobium > Bradyrhizobium sp. KBS0727. Next base: position 1,560,039 of record NZ_CP042176.1, read on the forward strand.
TTGCGATCTTGGCGGCGATCTTAACGTCGCTTGCCGAATTCGTGACTTCCGCCATAACCGGCCGTTTATCCATTCTGCTTCGATCTAACGTCGTCTCGACGCCCAAGATTCTCGCCGCCTCGGCGAGGCCAGCGTCAGGCGAACAGAGTTCAGCGAGATCCGCCACCGCTGGTAACAGCTCTTCAATCGCTGGCCCAGTCCTCAGCCGATTGACATCGGACCGCTAGTTTCGCGAGGTTTTGCAGTGTTGGCCCGCGCGAGATGGCGGAACCATTTGGCTCTGATTGCCTCAAGTCGTCCAGCTCCCCGACTTTTTTATGCCGATAGCGGACTCAGTACCCATTTCGTGATCGAGGTGCCGGCGCCCAACACCATACACCGGTCTTCAGCGAATGCGCCTCGGCCGGTAGCGGCCTCCCTGGCTCATTTATCGCTCCTTGTCGCCACTAACTTTCGTTCCCATCAATCGAAGATCTGTTGGACTAAGCCATCCCACTTCGTCAGGCGACGTGTTTATCATGCGGCGAATGATTGACCAGGGGACGTCCAATTCCTTCGCGACGTCTGCCATCGACTTGGTAGCAGCGCGAGACACGACACCCTTCTCGGAGGCGCCATGCACTCCGATGCGGGCACTCATACTTGCGTATTTGGTTTCCCCTGCGGAGAAAATAAGAAAGCAAGCTGATGCGCAGGTTGCGCTCTGTCCTACATTCGTGGATATTTTCGCAGACTTGACCCAGTCTGCCACCAGGACAGCTTCTAGCAAATTGCCGCCCTCAGAGTTTAACCGCAGCGAGGTCACCATTTCCCCGCATCATTCGCCGCTTTGATGGAAGCCCTCAGTGCGTCAATGTCGCCCGGCGCTATATTGCCGGAGATGGAAATTTCGACGTTATCGTCTTTGAGATTAAAGGACTTTATCTCGGCGGCGGCTGCGATCGACGGACTCAGTGCGAATCCCACATTCAGAAGCGCGCAAAGCGCAATTCCCACTTTTGCCACTCGCAGAGAACAGGGGTGCTCATTTCTTCGCCTTCTCTTCGAGGTCCTACGGTCTAGCACCTTACCTTCTAACGCCAACCGCACCCAGGGCAAAACGTCAGATAAACAAGTCGGCGCCAGCCCTGCACAAGTAAGGTTGACGGGTTAGGTTAAATCGAGTTCTCAGTTGTGCTCGTTTCGGTCGTGCCACGAAGGTGGTTATTATCTTGTGGGCTACCTGATTTGAGCAAGGCTGCGATTTCGAGCACGGACCTGATTGGAGGAATTTTCAGCAGAAGTTGTCTTCCCTCAGTGGCAACTCTGCGCCGGTGTTCGAGTGCGATCATACCAAACAACGGCAGTTGGTTACCGTCACGGGCGCGCGAGCAAAAAGCAACCGAGCAAGTCAAACGGGTCGCAAAGATACAAAAGCACATGTACGGTGCGGCCGGCGGACCTAGATCGTTCTTGTTAATCCGCTTCGTTAGAACATAAACTCCACGAAGCATGGGCGTAGCAGTTCGCCGCAGCCCCATCACCAATGGCCGACGTGCAATCAAGCCGCTGCAATTCGTGCCGTAGATCTTGTCGCTTGTCGCCGATCATTCAATCACTGTTATCGTCGCAGTCCCCGATAGCGGCCACAGATCGCCTTCTCAAACAGTCCTATCGATATCAGGAGCCTACCCCCGGGAGCCATTGATGCCAACTCTTGCCAAGGCCCATTTGGTCCAATCCGACTCGCCGTGGCGCGCCGCGTACGACCGGATGTATCTCGAACTGCGCCACCACCGCGCCGACATATTGACCGCTCTGGGATTTTACGCGGAACGCGACTTGTTGCCCCCGGAAAATCCAGACACCACGCCTACCGAGCAGGAAGAAGAGCTACGCCAGATAGCCAGCGCGCTGACGGTCGCGGCTGCGGCGTCGGAGGCAATGCCCACGAGTGTCTTGGTCTCCACCCTTGCCAAGGTTTCGAAGGATCCGAGCTTGCTGTTTGGCCGGGAGTTCCCACAGCCCGTCGAATGGGAAATCGCAAACGATTATCAGCGCGCCGACGAGCGCCCCGGCACGCACTGGCGCGACGTATGGGGTGACCAAACGGCTACTTTCCCAGGCGAGGTCGAACAACCGACCGAGCTCAATATTGCGAAAGCCGCAGGCGCCGCACTCGCTAGAATTCAGGAAACGCGGAACGATGGCCGACCTTACAATCAAGCCGATCAAGTTCTTGCGGACCGATTGGGCGCGATTTTTCGCCAAAGCGGACAGGCGATTCGCCGGCGCCGCGAACCGGTCATGCGCCGGGACCAGGTGGTCTACGTCGAAGGTGGTCCCATTTACGATTTTCTCGAGCTTGTTTTGAAACCGCTGCGCGCACACCTGCACGAGCGGCACTTGGCACCGGTGACCGCCGACACGATCGTGCGGCGCATTACCGCCGATTTCCCCCCCCCGGCTGACTAAGCCGCCTTACCCGATTGTTCCCACAGCGGGACGCTCGCAGAATCCTTTCCGCTCCTGCTCCTTGATAAACGGCACAATTCCGTGCCGTTTATGAGGAACCGCGATGAGCACCCACGAACCCATCCAAACGAAAATCCATCCGCTGAAGATCCACTCGCGGCTTCTCGACGCTCCGGAACTGCTCCCCCACGAAAAGCCGGAGGAATTCGTCGAGTTGTATGAAAGACTCCAGGATCATGGAAAACCGCAGAATTCCCGCGACTATTTGGCTGTCCACCAAGCCGCGGTGTTGACCTGGGATATCCTGCGCTACCAGACGATGAAAATCGGCGTGGTGCGCAACCACCATCGAGCGGCACTGGAGTCCCTGGTCTTCAAAACGCAGGTATCGAGGCCGATCGTGAACGCCTTGTCCGAAGCGTCTGCGAAAACGGAGGTACAGAGGCTCGTGGCCCCGTGGTTCAACGACCCGGCCTGCCGACCCGGCATGATGAAAAGGATCGAGAACGCCGGCTACCCGCCCAATGCCCTGGAGGTGGAAGCATTCACGATGGCGCTGCCGGCCTTGGCCACGATCGAGCGCTTGATCGTGTCGGCACAGAAGCGTCTGAACGTGTTCCTGGACGATCTGGAAAGGTCATCCAAAGCGAGCGCCCGCGCGCTGCGCCTGGCAACGGAAAAGGCCGTCGCCACCAAGGCTGCCGGCCAGTCGCAGCCGACGATGAAGTAAGCCTATGACGTCACAAAGGAAGATCGCGGCCAATAAGCGCAGCGGCGCAAAAAGCCGCGGTCCCTCTCAGTCAAGAAGGCAAAGCGCGCTCGAGGATGAACGCGCTTCGCCACGGATTGGCGGCTAAGGCTACACCGAGGGCAAGTTTCGATGCGCTGGCCACGGCCGATGTCGACCACGCCTGCCCCGACGAGTTGTTTGCGGATGCCATGTACCAGCGTCTCCGGCAGATCGAAGTCGAGCGTGTTAAGGTCCTGAACGACTTTTACAGCCTCTCAAGCTCCCAGGATGTCGACAAACTCGAAACTGTACTGCGGACCCTCACGGCGCTGGAACGCTACTCGCAGCGCTCGCATTCGAAATTGAAGAAACACATTTCTCTTGCGGAGGTATCAACCAGAAAAATGAAATAAAAATGAAATAATGGGAATTCTGCAGAACGAACCCAACCGAAATACTTTTTAGAACACAGAAGGTTACCGGAACAATGTCTAGCTCCCAGATCGCAATGACAACGAGGTCGTTACCGTTCGCACGGCCGAATTGATGCGCTGCACAATCTTGACAAATTGAGCCGCAAACAGGACCATCCGCCCGGTCACCACCATGGCGATCCGCCACTTGGTCGTTTTGGGGCTGAAGGTTAGCAAATGAGTGCGGATAAGCTTCAGTCAGTGAGCGATACTGCTGCGGAGATACTCAGTGAGCCTCCGTCGCCCCATACTTACTTTGATGAGGATCCAGGCGAGGCAGAGCAGGTTGCGAAGGCTTCTGGCAATCTTGGGCCGGGCACCGAAACTTCAAAAGAAAATTTCGGAAGGCTAAACGCTCGCAAATTTGGAATTTCACCCAGCGCTATTCACGATGTGCGCATTGTCCGCGACGCCAAGAACGAGAGCGTTGGCATAGCTCGTCAAGCGCTTGCCGATCAGATCCCTGCTGCCCCTCAGGGCGATGCGGATCAACGGCTTTCCATGCTGTCGCACGAAACCGCAAGCGCCCGGTCGGATCCGCGTACCGCGAGCATGAGCCCGTTTCCCCCGGCGGACTCGGGCAACCGGATTTCACCTGGCAGATGGTCGTTACGGGGCTTCGTCGTCATCCTGCTGGCAGCCGGCGTCGGGGTAGCCGCCGTCACGTGGTTTGGGTCGTCCCGCGATGCTGCAAAGACAGCCCTTTCACAACCCGCACCTCAGGCCCGGATCGCGCCGACCGCCGCCGTGCCGCTCGAGTTGACGCCGTTGCTCCAGTCGATGGCGCGCGATCTCGCAAGCGTGGGAAAGGAAATCGAGCAGCTCAAGGCCGGTCGTGAACTCTTGGCTCGCGACAATGTGAATCTCAGCGAGCAGCTCAAGGCGAGCCAGGAGCAATTGACCCGCGTCGTTGCTCGGCTTTCCGAACAGCTTCAGGCCAGCCAGGATCAGGCCGCGCGCGACAATGCGAACGTGGCAGAGCAGATCAAGGCAATCCAGGATCAATTGGCCCGCGTCGTTTCCCAGGCGTCCGAGCCGAAGAAGCTGCCCAAAATAGCTGCGACTTCGCCACGGCTGCCACCTCTTCCGCTAGGGCCTGCAGCTCCCGCGGCGCGCAAGCCGGTGCCCACCGCCCTGCCAGCGCCGTCCGCAGCCAAGCCGAAAGGCGAAAAGCCAAAACTGTCATCGGCGCCGCGTCCGCCGGCGCCCGCGCGCTAGACTAGTTGGGCGGCAAGACGATGTCGGCTTGCCGGCTATCGCGTCTCACGATGATGATTGAACCGTTGCGGGTGGTGAACCTAGCCCCGAGCAGTTTTGGGATCTTCTCCATCAGCGGCGAGGGCAACGGGATCGTTGCAATGCCGACCGTATCGCCGACATTGATCGCAGGCGCGGGCGTGCCTGCGGACGGAGCTGGCTTGATGTAGTCCCGGACCAGATGAACTTCTTCTGCTGTCAGGCTGAGCGCGGCTTGCTCGGTTCGAAGGTTGGCTCCAGCCCTACTGTTTTCAGCCGCCGATTTGTTTTGGGATTCCTTTTGCTGGTCAGCATTCTGCTTTGCTTTTTCCAGAAGGTCCGCCCTGGTTGCGCGTTCCCTGAGAGGCGAGAGCTCGCGCTGAAGCGTAGCGACTTCTGACTTCAGGGATCGGATCTGGGTGAGGGCAAACACCGCTCCGGCGCAGATCACGAGCACGAGCAGGGTGAGCATCGCAATCGCTCCGGCGCCAACGTTGCTGGTCGGTTTTCCGGCCCTTAAGTCCGGCGTATCCCGCTCCAGATGACGTCGCCAGACCGCGCGCGCCTGCTGAAGTCGGGCGGCAATCAACAGGAGGAGACGGGCTTGCCGCGGGCGTGAAGCTTCGGGTGCCTTGATGCCTGGATTGAAGCGATCTCGTGACAGAAAAGCCGGCGCGTCCTGGGATTTCGCGGTCGCGGATACAGGGGTGTGCGCTGTTTCCGGCGCCCAAGGAGGTGCGCTGCCGTGGTCCAGGTAGGCATTGCCAGTTTCCCGAGGAATGCCTGGCAGGGCAAATTCAGGGGGGAGGTCCGGGTCTGTCTCTTCTGCTGGGTTCGACGGGGCAGGCGTCGGGGCGGCATCCTCGGCTTCGGTCCCCTCGGGATCAGGTTCGATTACTTCGCTTCGCAGCTCAAGGTCGAATATCTTCTGACGTTCCTCCGAGCCGATCAGATCGTCGATCAACTTGAGTGAATGCGAGGTGGCGGAAGTGGGGGACAGATCGAACGAGGCCTCGCTTGCGCTTTCCAGCGCCTCCAGCGCCGATCGGCCCCTATCGGTGAGCCGCAAACCGCCGTCCTCCGGGATCACCAGGCCGGACTGAAAAATATCGATGTCGTCGAGTGCGGACGCGAGACCATCGGGCTGATCGGCGTTGGCCGTAAGCGCCTCGACCTCGCCCTTGAGCTCGTCAAGCGTCGCACGGCCGTCGGGCCGCGTGGCGAGGACACTCAGGATCGCCAGTTTGAATTGCACAGCGTCCTCGGCGAAAAAATGAGACGGTCTGATTCGGGTGACAGGCGACCTCTTGATAGCCTGCCCCGGCCGCTTTGATACTCCTCGCAGCCCAAAAGTCGGTCAATTGAAACCAGCGTGGGCCGCCAAGACCCTTGATAAGTGATCCGCCCTTTGGCACTCTTGAGCAGAACCACCTCGGCCAATTGAGGTTACCATGCAAAAATCATTACTTGCGATCTTCGCCGTTTTTTCCTTTTTGATTGCGACCAGTGGCGGGGCAATGAGCGGGCCGTACCCGTACGGTGACGAGCCCTACACGCTTGATTGGAGACCTCATCCCCAAATTGAAGCTGGCTGCTGGAAGTGGAATTGGCAGCAGTATCTCTATAACGATGTCTGCCCGGTCTATGTGCACCCGAAGGCTTACATGTATCCGCGTTCCTCACGCGTCGTGCTTCGCACCAAAGGCTGATAGCCCCTGCGGGAGCAGCCTGTGCGCTGCTTCCGTTGCCGGTGCGGCAGAACCGCCGATGAGCTCGTCGGTGGTTTAGGAATGCTGGATCGTACAGGCGGTCTGGCTGTGCTTTCCGAAATTCAGCAAGGCATTCTCGCGGAAGCCATCGAGCCAGATCCCGCGTCCGGCGTAGCGATAGCCGACACCCATCGGGATCAATCTGACATGCGTTGCTCCGCGATGTCCGGTGTGCAGTGAGGCGGTAACGACCTCTCCCACAACGCTGACGGCAATCGGGCAGAGCGGATAGGTACGACCGTTTTCACAGGTGAATACGATCTCCGAACAACTCCCGACAGCGCTCGGACCGGATGTCATGATGCCGAGGTCGGCAGCCGCCGCTGAATGCGGACTGGCACCCACGGCAAACCCAGCAAACAGTACAGTCGAAATAAACGAGTAAAATGCGGCGCGCATGGCTGCCCCCAAGGTGATAATCTATCGTCAACAGAGCAAGAATCTTCAAAAAGGTCAATCGGGGTAGTAGGTCAGTTTAGTTGTGGCGCCCGGACGGGCTGAAAACTGAGATCGCGGTCAGGATTTTTCTCCCTTCGCAATGTCCATGATCGACTGGGCGAGCTTGTTGAAGTCTCGGGGGCGTTTGGTATGCATTCAAACTAAGCTTTCCTTGGCGCCGGCAGCAAATCAGGCTTTCGGCCACAGCTCCACATAGCTGTAAACTTTCCAAGTCACTTTCCTCGCCTTGATCAGGTCCCCCTATTGGGGCGGGGAATTTTAGCTTTCCCGACTATGCGCTGGGACTCCGGGCCCGATTGCTCGCCTAAAAACGGGCACGGCAACGCCATGGTGCTCGGTTGAATTCGTCCGTGAGGTCAACCCCACGGCAGAGGTCGACTGAGGGTTGGCGACATCGATCCGGCCGTGACAAGTGCGTTACAATGGGCATTTTGCCGCCCCTTTCGCTGCCTGAGCGATTAACGGGGGCAAATCAGACTGCAAAATCAATCGATTACAGTATTGTGCGTCACGCTAACCACACTTGCGTCCGTCTTGCTTATGCCCGTCAATTCTGGGGGGTTATCGTTGGTGGATGAACTCAATTGAATTATAAGGAACTCATTAAGAGAGATTGCTAAATCCTTAATTCATTTGAGGCAGCTTGATGTTTTCCGTCCTGAGCGACAGCGGCCCCGCTGGGGGACTATCTCCCTTGAAGTTGGGCGACGCTTTAGGCTTTGGCGAGGCGGCAAATGCCGGTCGTATCGTTGTTCCGGATGCGAATCTCCTGTTCTCCGGCGACTTCAAGCGCTCGGGTCTCGATCTCGAGCTTTCCCACGACGACCGCCATTTCCTGGTCCGGGACTACTTCCGCGGTGAACATCGCGCAGCCCTGTCGTCATCTGACGGGGCCTGGCTTACCGGCGATGTCGTCAGCGCGCTGACGGGCCACACTCAGTTTGCGCAGGCCGACGGCCTTGCCGGCGCCGGCAAAATTATTGGTCACGTCACCAAGCTCGCCGGCAGTGCCACCGTCATTCGCAACGGCGTATCAATTATCCTGAACCTCGGCGACAACGTCGAGAAGGGCGATGTCGTCCAGTCAGGCTCCGACTCCAAGCTCGGTATTACCTTTATCGACGGCACCGTGTTCGGCCTCGCGTCCAATTCGCGCATGGTCCTCAACGAAATGATCTACGACCCGAACGGGTCGAACAACTCCTCGCTGCTGAGTCTCGTTGCGGGAACCATCACTTTTGTCGCCGGTCAGACCGCCAAGCACGGCGACATGAAGGTCGATACCCCGGTTGCGACCATGGGTATCCGTGGCACCGCGGTCCTGGTCCAGAAGATCGAATTTCTTGTTTCTCAAAACGCTCAGAGTGGAGGCCCGGCTCAGGTTACTGGAGGGTTTCAGGTTCTGGTCGAGCCCGACGGAACAACCGGTTCCTATGTTCTCATGGACCGGATAACGCTCAATCCGATCGCGACGGTCAATGATGCCGGTCGGATCGTCACCTACAATCAGGGCGTGTTCGGTACTTCGGCCGCTGCGCCGCTGTCGGCGGAAATTCAGCAACTCATCACCGACGTGTTTGCGCTGAAGTTTACCGACACAAACCCGAAAACATTGAACCAGTTTACCGATTCGATCGTTCCGGACGGTATTCCGCACGCGGTGTTTGCAAGCGACGATGGCAATCCATCGAAATATTCGGTTGGTTTCGGGCAGGGCGCGGTAACGGCCACGGCTACCTTCGAGGTGATTACAAGTCAGGTGCACTACGACGCGCCGCCGATCGTCAATGCGACGTCGGGTGAATTCACGGTGCGCTCCGGCGCGGTTCACCGCGGCGGGATCGATGCCGTTTCGGGCGTCATCACCTTTGACGACGTCAATCGCGGCGATGTTCCGACGGTCAAAACCAAATTTGCCTCGTTCAAGGTTCTGGATGCGCAGGGCAACGATATCACTTCGAGCCTGACCGCCAAGGAACTGGCCGCAATCGCGGCGGTGGAAGTTGGCCTTACCGTGGTGGCCAGTCCGGGTAATGGCAGTGCCGGTTCAGCCACGTGGACCTATAGCGTCGCCGACAGGGCGTTCGATTTCCTGGGGGCCGGCAGGAAGCTGGTGCTGACCTATCAAGCCCAGGTCGACACCAATTACGTGGGCTATAATACGACGGTTCTCCAGCCGTTTACGATTACGATCTCCTCTCCCCACGCGGTTGAGTGGATCCACCCGAGCGACGGCTTGTGGAGCGTCGGTTCAAACTGGAAGACCGGCCTGGTGCCAACCGCGCTCGATGATGCCATTATTCCTGCGCAGGACATTGTTGGCGGAACCGGTCACTACGCGGTGACCATCGCCGAAGCCGCGTTTGCGAACTCGGTGACACTGGATGCCGCCGACACCACTGGCGCGCAACTCATCAACAACAGCACCTTGACGGTAAGTAATGCGCTGACGCTGTTCAACGAAAGCGCATTCTACAATTTCGGCACCACGAACGCCGGCCTGATCGAGCTGGTGAACCAAAGCTCGCTCCACAATTCCGGTCTCATCAAGCTGACGGAGGGTGGTGATTTTATCGATCAAAGCTCCGTTTCGAATGACGAGGCGGGAATACTCGAATTAGCCGGCGGCACGCTCAATGTTGCCGTCAACGTTGCCAACGCCGGCCTGGTACTGATCGATCCGGCCGCGAACCTGACGCTGCACGGCGCCTCGATCAATGGCAGCATCGAAAACAAAGGGACCATTGATCTCACCGGTTTGGCCGCGTTGATCAATGGCACGTTGGATAATTTTGGTCATGTCAATGTCAGCGGCGCCGGCAATGCCCTGCACGACGAGATGGTCAGCAACTTCGGCGCCATCGTCGTTACCGGGGAATTGACCCTCGATCTCGGCACGACGATCACAGGTGGCGTCGTTTCAAACGCCGGCACCGTCAGGGTTGAAAGCGAGCAGGGTGCGACGCTCGATAATGTCGACGTTGAGAATCTTGCAGGTGCCATTCAGGTCGGTAGCACGCCGGCCGCGACCGTGCTGGTCGTCGAGGACGGCACCGTCATCAATGGCGGAACGCTGTCGACAGGATCGGCCGGCACATTTGAGGTTGCGGGAGCTTCAATCGCGACGCTCGGCGGCGTTAGCGTCTTCAATTCCGGATATGTGCAGGTGGACGAGGGATCCACACTCAATCTCCTGGGTTCAACCATTTCTGGCGGCTTCATCACCGACAACGGCATCATTGATGTCAGTGGCGACAGCGCGATCAACAATGCAGCCCTTAATGGCGGCCAGGTTACGGTTGACGCGACGCGGACGCTGACACTGGACGGCACCACGGTCACGGGCACCACGATTATCGACGACGGCACCATCAAGGTCGGCAGCGGCAAGACGCTGAACCTGAGCGGGGTGTTTCTGAGCGGCGGGTTGATCATCAACCTTGGCCTGATTGATATCAAAGGCGACAGTTCGATCAGTGACGATACGATAAATAACAGCCAGCTCACGATCGATGATGGCACGACGCTGACCTTGAACGGCACCATCATCCTCGGGGGCATCGTCACCGACGACGGCATCATTCATGTCACCGGCGACAGCGCCATCAACAATGCGGCGATATATGGTGGCCAGATCATCGTCGATGATGGTTACACGCTGACGCTAAACGGAACCACGGTGACAAATACCGTGATTCACGACGACGGGTTCATTCAGATCGATGTCGACAAGACGCGTTTGCTGGATGGGGTCGCGATCAACGGCGGTACGATCAACAATTTTGGACTCCTTGAGATCATCGGCGATAGCTCGATCAGCAATGACTTGCTGAATAACCACCAGCTGACGATCGACACCGGCAAGACGCTGACCTTGAGCGGAGCCACGATAACCGGTGGCATCATCAGCGATAACGGCGCCATTCATGTCATCGGCAACAGCGCCATCAACGGCAATGCCGAGCTGAACGGCGGCCTCGTCACGGTTGACGCATCGACGCAACTGACGCTCGACAATGTGACGGTCAGGGGGACCGCCATCGTCGACAATGGCACGGTGACGGTGGATGCGGGCTCGGCACTGGATTTAAGCGGGGTGACGCTCAGCGGCGGGGCGATCGACAATCTCGGTTTGATCGACATCGTCGGTGACAGCTCGATCACCAACGACACGCTGACCAACGCCAACACGCTGAGTGTGATCAACAACAGCATCCTGGAGCTGACCAACACGGCGGTGGCCAACCTCGGCGGCGTGGTGACGGTGGCGGCCGGCTCGACGCTGGACCTCGACAGCGGCGCCAGCATCACCGATGGCGCGCTGGGCAACTCCGGCGAGGTCAACGCCGAAGGCACCACGGCGCTGCATCACCTCGGCATCACCAATTCGGGCACGCTGGAATCGACCGGCGGGGTCCTGACGATCGACGCCGGCAGCAGCATCAGCAATACCGGCACGCTGCAGGCCAATGGCGGCGAACTCGACCTCACCAACGACACGGTGACCAACAGCAATGCGCTGAAGGCGATCAACAACAGCATCCTGGAGCTGACCAACACGGCGGTGGCCAACCTCGGCGGCGTGGTGACGGTGGCGGCCGGCTCGACGCTGGACCTCGACAGCGGCGCCAGCATCACCGATGGCGCGCTGGGCAACTCCGGCGAGGTCAACGCCGAAGGCACCACGGCGCTGCATCACCTCGGCATCACCAATTCGGGCACGCTGGAATCGACCGGCGGGGTCCTGACGATCGACGCCGGCAGCAGCATCAGCAATACCGGCACGCTGCAGGCCAATGGCGGCGAACTCGACCTCACCAACGACACGGTGACCAACAGCAATGCGCTGAAGGCGATCAACAACAGCATCCTGGAGCTGACCAACACGGCGGTGGCCAACCTCGGCGGCGTGGTGACGGTGGCGGCCGGCTCGACGCTGGACCTCGACAGCGGCGCCAGCATCACCGATGGCGCGCTGGGCAACTCCGGCGAGGTCAACGCCGAAGGCACCACGGCGCTGCATCACCTCGGCATCACCAATTCGGGCACGCTGGAATCGACCGGCGGGGTCCTGACGATCGACGCCGGCAGCAGCATCAGCAATACCGGCACGCTGCAGGCCAATGGCGGCGAACTCGACCTCACCAACGACACGGTGACCAACAGCAATGCGCTGAAGGCGATCAACAACAGCATCCTGGAGCTGACCAACACGGCGGTGGCCAACCTCGGCGGCGTGGTGACGGTGGCGGCCGGCTCGACGCTGGACCTCGACAGCGGCGCCAGCATCACCGATGGCGCGCTGGGCAACTCCGGCGAGGTCAACGCCGAAGGCACCACGGCGCTGCATCACCTCGGCATCACCAATTCGGGCACGCTGGAATCGACCGGCGGGGTCCTGACGATCGACGCCGGCAGCAGCATCAGCAATACCGGCACGCTGCAGGCCAATGGCGGCGAACTCGACCTCACCAACGACACGGTGACCAACAGCAATGCGCTGAAGGCGATCAACAACAGCATCCTGGAGCTGACCAACACGGCGGTGGCCAACCTCGGCGGCGTGGTGACGGTGGCGGCCGGCTCGACGCTGGACCTCGACAGCGGCGCCAGCATCACCGATGGCGCGCTGGGCAACTCCGGCGAGGTCAACGCCGAAGGCACCACGGCGCTGCATCACCTCGGCATCACCAATTCGGGCACGCTGGAATCGACCGGCGGGGTCCTGACGATCGACGCCGGCAGCAGCATCAGCAATACCGGCACGCTGCAGGCCAATGGCGGCGAACTCGACCTCACCAACGACACGGTGACCAACAGCAATGCGCTGAAGGCGATCAACAACAGCATCCTGGAGCTGACCAACACGGCGGTGGCCAACCTCGGCGGCGTGGTGACGGTGGCGGCCGGCTCGACGCTGGACCTCGACAGCGGCGCCAGCATCACCGATGGCACGCTGGGCAACTCCGGCGAGGTCAACGCCGAAGGCACCACGGCGCTGCATCACCTCGGCATCACCAATTCGGGCACGCTGGAATCGACCGGCGGGGTCCTGACGATCGACGCCGGCAGCAGCATCAGCAATACCGGCACGCTGCAGGCCAATGGCGGCGAACTCGACCTCACCAACGACACGGTGACCAACAGCAATGCGCTGAAGGCGATCAACAACAGCATCCTGGAGTTGACCGGGACAACGGTAATCAACACTGGCGGCACGGTGACGGTCGGTACCGGCTCGACGCTGGACCTCGACACCTCGACCATCACCAGCGGTCTCGTTACCATCAGTACCAACGGCTCGATCGATCTGAACGGCCTGGCAGTGCTTGCGAACGGATCGCTCAGCAATTCGGGCCACCTCAGTGTTAATGGCACCGGAAATGAGCTGTATCATGAAACCGTCACAGCCAATCACCTGCTGGAGATCATGGCCGGCGGCGCGCTGCTGATTGATCAGGGCTCTACGATTGCCAATAGCGGTGGCACGGTGCAGGTCGACGTTGGCGGAACGCTGACGCTGAACTCAGCGAGCTTGTCACCAGCAATCATCGACGGGGGCACGGTCGCTGATTACGGCACGATCTATGTCATCAATACGGTTGATATTTCCGGAAACATCATCGGGACCGGTGCGATCAATATCGCAAATCTGGCCGAGCTCGAGATCGGTGGCTCGGTTGCATCCGGCAATACGGTGCTGTTTACGGGCGTCCAGGGCGAACTCATCCTCGATCAATCAAACCAATTTTTCGGATTGATCACGGGGTCTTCGGTCGGGACGCTTCTGACACTGGATGATCAAATTGACCTGAGGGATCTGTCGTTCAATTCGAACCATATGTCTACAACGGTTTCCTACAGTTCGAACGTCAGCACGGTCACTTTCATTGATCATACCGATGCCGGCGACATCTCTGTCCAGATCCGGCTCTCGGGCGACTATACAAACCAAGGATGGCTATTCACGAATGATGGTTATGGCGGCAGCTTGGTGCAGTTGGCACCGCCGCCGGTGTTCTCAGACATCATCGACAATCGATATGCGTTCACGGGACACAAAACTGCCGCAGGAACCAGTTGGACGTTCCAGGCTGCAGTGACGGATGACGACGCGACCACTGTCGGCCAGGGCGGCATCACAAAATTCGACCTTTATGATAACGGGACGTTGTTCGGCTCTGCGACGTTTAACGGGAGCGCATGGACGGTGTCCGGCTCATTAATGTCTGTCAGTTATGCGGACGGCATCTATACGATTACCAGCAATACGACAGCTATCAAAAACGGAGACCTTCTCGAGATTACTGCATACGACGCCGCGAACTTATCTGCCTCGAAGTCCGTAACGCTCAAAAATGAATCCTCTTTCCAGGTCGCGCCTGCCGGTATCGCGGGAGAGCCAATCAATTTGGCGCTGACGGATCCCTCGGGTGGCCAGCTAACGGGTCCGGTCCACCTGACGTTGACGGGTGTGCCGTCGGATTGGAGCATCAGCGAAGGCACCAATCTCGGCAACGGCACCTGGACGGTAGAGACGAACGATCTCACCGCGCTGACGGTCACAACGGCCGCAGCCTATACCGGAGCCATGGTCCTCAGCGTGACCGAGACCTGGACAAATGCGGACGGCAGCACGGGAGCCGCGGTCGTATTGGACAACGTCGAAGCCTATGCGACGGGTTCGCCCATCTTTGCCCTGTCAGGCGACGACACGCTGACCGGCGCCGTCGGGAATGATCTCTTCGTCTTCGCGCAGCCGATCGGTCACGACACGGTTTACAGCTTCGATACTGGACACGATCAGATTGACTTGATCGGCTACGCCGGGTTCACGAGCTTCGCCGATGTGCAGGCGCATTTGACCGAAGACGCTAACGGCAATGCGTTGATCACGTTGGGAGACGGACAGTCGATCGAGTTGCAGGGAGTGCATGCGGCAGCCTTGACACAGACCGACTTCGTTTTCGACCAGGTGCCGACCCTTGACAACGCCGGAACAATGACGATCAGCGATGGGGCCGTGATGCCCCTGAGCGGCACGATCAACAATAGTGGCACTATCGCGCTGAATTCGACCGGCGACGAAACAGACTTGCAGCTGATCGAGCACGGCGTGACGCTCCAGGGCGGCGGCCAGATAGTGCTGTCTGACAGCGCCGCGAACATCATTTCCGGAACAAGCTCCGGTGTCACGCTGGACAACGAAGACAATACGATTTCCGGAGCTGGCCAGCTCGGCAACGGTGAACTGACATTGACAAATGCCGGCACTATCGATGCTACCGGCACGCACGCTCTTACGATCGATACCGGCGCGAACTCCGTGATCAATTCAGGAATTCTGGAAGCGTCGGGCGGCGGCGGGTTAACGGTTGCAAGTTCGATCGTGAATTCAGGTGTATTGTGGGCAAACGGATCCACCCTCACGGTTCAAGGCCAGGTGAGCGGAAACGGCACCGCCGTGATCGATGGCACCGCGACGCTTGATCTCGAGGCCTCCGCCACGGTCAATGTAACGTTTGGTTCGGGGGCTGGCACACTAAAGCTTGGAGACTCATTCCACTTCAATGGGACGATCGCGGGATTCGGCGGTGCGGATGTCATCGACCTTGCCCATGTCGAGTTTGGTACGGCCTCGCTCAGCTACCATGAGAACGTTGGCGGCACCGGCGGGACGCTAACGATTTCGGACGGAGTGCACATTTCCGAGCTGTCGCTGGTCGGCAATTACTCGGCCGACAATTTCAGTCTTGCGCCGGACCTTATAAAGGGGACCGCAATCACCTATCTGGCTCACGATCTCGTCGTGTGATGTGTCTCGGTCTTGGCGGTGCCGCGGGCGCCGGCAACAGCCGGATTGGGGGCCCCCCGTAGAATTACGGAATGGCGACGGGGCTTACCCGACTTCCTTCCATGCCGTGCGGGTCTTTTTTGAACGAAGTGTTGCACGTTCGCCGCAGTGACATAGAATGTTGTACGAGACGTATGTTTGCCAGTGCTGGTATACCTTTACTCGCCACAATTAACCTGCAAGTGGTCAGCATGCTCGATTCGGACATTTCGTTCGGATCAGTAGGCCATGGGGGCAGGGAATGAACTTTCGCGTATTTGCAGCGATTATTGCCGTGCCCTTGTTCTCGCTCCCGGCTCAAGCCCAAGACACCAAACCCCCATCGGCTCCATCCCAAACTCAGCAGACCCTACAGCATGAGGCCGCGCCGACGGAGGCTCCGAGCTTCCGTAAGGGACTTTGGCGTTTTATCAGAACCTTGGACATCGTCCGGAATGCCAACAAGAACGTCAAGTATCGGATGGTCAACCGGGAAATGACCCGCTGCGTCGACCCCACACGCGCCATGCAGGCTACCTTTTCCTCGCCGCCGGTCGGAAGCTGCGTTTCGGACAAACCGGAAAAGGTCGGCAACAAGTACACGTTCGGCCACAGGTGCGATTACCTGGGGGCGGTCAGTACTGTCATAACCGTTCACGGCGATGACAGTTATACCGAACTCAACGAAGTTACGGTCGGCGACAGTCCCAAGACCGATACCGTCGTTGCAACGCGAATTGGGGATTGCAACGACGAGAAGGCGGAAGATCCGGCAAGATCAGCCGTTTCGTCCCTGCAGCACTAAAGCGCGTCTCTTGCCCGGCGTGCCTCACCCGCCGGGCAGCCAGGTCCGCGGTCGTTCCTCCATCGGTTCTGTCGCTCGAACGGCTTCGCATCGGATCCTGATTACATTCTCGTTTACTAGGCCGGCGGCCATTTCAAGCCGGGCTTGATTTGTTAACCGGGCCTTAATGCAGGGGGCCTGGAATGACAGCGTATCGAGTAGAGCCGCATTCATCGGTCGTGATCGACTGACCGGGACGCCGTCATGGGGAAATGGACGATGGGTTCGAGTAAAGACTTGGCGAGGCAAAAAGCCGCCGTTCGCGTCCTCTCTGTCATGGCGGCACTGATCGTCTCAGTGCCCTTGTTTCCGTCAGCGGTCTCGGCCGACGAGGGCTTCAGTGGCCCGACCTTTCGAAAAGGGATGTGGCGGTTTGTGCGCACGCTTGAAATCGTCACCCATTCGAATGTCAGGCAAAAGTTGCTGGAACGCGAGATGACGCGCTGTGTTGATCCGACCCAGGCCATGAAGGCCACATTTTCATCATCGTCGGTCGGAAGCTGCCATTCTGCCAAGCCTGAAAAAATCAACAACAGGTACATATTCTCGAACCGCTGCGACTACATGGGCCCTGTGAGCACCGTGATTACGGTTCAAAGCGCAGAAGCCTACACGGAGTCCAACGAACTCCACGTTGGGCAGCTTCCCAGGAAAGACCTCGTAATTGCAACACGCGTTGGTGACTGCCGCGAGGATAGTGCTGCACTCAGTCAACCACCTGGATCGCCGATCGAGAACTAAAGCGTGAATTTGCTCGCGCCCAACCTTGCCTCGCGCGATGATTGACGCGACGAAAGGCGAAAACGCGGCACGCCACCGTCGGGATTGAACTCGTTCCAAAACCCTTGCATCGAGACCAGCAGGTCAGATTTAGTCTCTGCAAGGTTGAAGTCTCGCTTTGCTTGGATTTCCCTTGTAAATCATCACAAGCAGCTTTCGCGCTATTAGTCTGGACGATGATGAGAACGATCGCGATTATAATTTTGCTTGGTTTATCTCCCGAGGCTGTCACCGCGCAGACGGCGATTCAATGTTCAACTCTGCCGAGGGCCGGGGACCTGTTGGCTTGCTATAATGGAATTGCGCCACAGCACGTCCCGCGTAAGCAGGTCACGCCAAAAGCTCCGACAGTCGCGGAAAAACGCGACACGGCTGCGACCGTCCAGCAACCTCACGACGACATGCTGGAGGCCGAGAACAAGAAATTGGGTGCGAAGCTAAAGACCATTTGCCGGAATTGCTGAACCCCGCTCCGCGATGCGCAAGCGGGCGACATCGCCGACCACCCTGCTAGGCTCGGTCTCGAGCGGCGCCGTGCCGTTAGCCGGTATGGTCTGGAAGGAGGCGAGCCGAGCCTTGGAGGTCAGTCAGGATTCCGACGCTGCAGGGCCAGGCGCGGGATATGGATCGCGCGCCTTGCCGCGCCGCTGGAGCCCTTCTGCCATGGTTGGCGGGGTGCGATCATTCGAACCGAATTTTTAGCCGACAGGTCATTTGTGGGGGCTTGGGTAGTCCACCTTTTGACGCGCGAGGTGTGGCGCATCTTGCCGACGAATCGGACTGGAGCGAACGGGTCGTACCCAAGGCGCTACCCCGATGGAGCCATCTTCTAATTCGGGCAGAATGGCCATTCCGACCCCCTCGCGGGTTGGCGCGTGCCAGTGTGATCGTTCGCGGAAAGGCACAGTTACGCCTCGGATGGGTTGACCCGATATTGGAGCGGTCGAAGCCTTTCAGATCTTTTGTTGCCCGCCCGGACCGTTCACTTTCACCGTAATTTTCTGAATTTCCGTACGGCCCCCTTCGTATTTGACCTCGATGGTCAGGATGTCGTCTCCTAGAAATTCTGGTGGGGATTTGTAAAACGCCACATAGGCGGGCACTTCGAGCGCCAAACAAGCCTTGTAGTTGGTCGCCTTTGCCTTTGCGGTCTTTACGACCACCTTGCCTGCGGCAGGCGGGCTAACCAGTCGGATGGTGGGCAGGGGTCCCGACGTGCAGTCGGGCAAGACGTTCAGAAATACGCCTATTTGCGTATCTCGGTTGGCCAGAGTTTTGACCGAACGCTCGACGGTCGTCTCCGTCGGGGCCTGCGCGCTCGTCGCCGTAATGGACCCCAAGAGCAGCGTGATTGCGCCCGCCAGACAGATTACCCGCATCGGCCTCTCCAAATTCTCAGGAAAATCAACAAAAGCGGGCGGGTTAAGGCCCGTCAAAAGGTTAACTCCCGCTAACCTTTTGTTCTGACGGCAAGTCTGTCCCCTCTTTACCACATCCCCATCGAAAGTATTGATTAACCAAACACTTTTCTTGACCGGGATAGGGGTTAACAATACTTTAAGCTCAAATTTATCGCTAAAATTTCGACAAATCTAATTCAAAAGACCTCAGGGGTCGGCGGAGTTTAAAATGAACGGTCAGTTTCAGGTTGCTCAGGCTACCGGCACCGGCGGCAATTCCAACAGCAGCGCAACGCCGCGTATCTACAAACTGACAAAGCCGCTTACGGATCAGTCCGTCGTCGTCAATGTCGGATACGACCAGAAAGTTCAGGTCGATTTCTCGGGTATTGCCAACGAAAAAATCACGCTGGTTCACGTCGGCGAAAAACTCATCATTCTGTTCGACAACCAATCGACCTTGACGGTAGAGCCGTTTTTCGATTCGCGGGCGGACGGGCTTGCAAACGGAGTTGGAGGCCAGGCTCGCGATAATATCACGGTTGAGATGGCGCCCGGCCGCGATATCTCAGTCAAGGAATTTGCGAACCTCTTCACGATAACGACCGATACCTCCGTCTTGCCGGCGGCCGACGCTGGCGGCACGTCAAACGCCAATGCCCAGGCCTCCGGTGCGAACTTTAGCCCGTTCACGATTGACCC
Source organism: Bradyrhizobium sp. KBS0727 (assembly GCF_005937885.2). Lineage (NCBI taxonomy): Bacteria > Pseudomonadati > Pseudomonadota > Alphaproteobacteria > Hyphomicrobiales > Nitrobacteraceae > Bradyrhizobium > Bradyrhizobium sp. KBS0727. The sequence continues at coordinate 1,579,719 of NZ_CP042176.1, forward strand.
GCTTCCGCCCGTGCCGACGAACCAGTTGGCCCCTCAGGAAGATTTGGGTAATTTTACTCCCGAGCTGCCGACCGGTGTTGTCCCGCCACTCGAAACTCCGGCTCCTGGTCCGACCATCACTGCCGGTGTTGTTCCGGGGCTGGTCGTTGACGAGAGCTTCCTGACCGTTGCGACCAATGGAATTGCCGGTTCGACCCCTAACGTTGCGAACACGGTGGCGACGGGATTGGTGCCGTTCACCATCGACGTTCCGGCCGGCGAAAAGTCACTCACCTTTGCGCTTTCTGTAAGTGCGCAGGGCGTTGACTCGGGGCTCATCGACTCGCAGACCGGCCATCATGTCTTTTTGTTCGTTGAGGGTGGCCAGGTTGTAGGCCGTGAGGGCGCGACCTCTGGCGCGGCTGCCGGCGGACCGATCGATTTCAGGCTGTCGGTGGATGCGACGGGTCATATTACGCTGACGGATCTGCGTTCTGTTCATCAGGGTGCTGGTGAGGTCGGCGATATCAATGAGGGGGCATCACTGCCCGCCGGCCTAGTGTTGCTGACGGCGACGGTGACGGACGTCAATAATAACACCGCGAGCGCGAGCGTCGATGTCGGCCCGCATCTTGCGATCCTGGACGACGGTCCGAGCATCTCTGTCGTGATCGAAGGTGAGACGCCGTTCTTGGTGGTTGACGAGAGCAACCTGCCGAACGGCACGACGCCGACCCCGGCGCTGACGGTTGTGACCGGCGACTTCCACGGCGCGTTCACCTCGGTGCAGGGCGCCGACGGCGCCACCATCGCGTACTCGCTGGGCGTGAGCTCGCCGAGCGTGGACTCCGGGCTGATCGACTCGGCGACGGGTCAGCACATCCTGCTGGTCCTGAACGGCAACACGGTGGAGGGCCATGTCGGCGCCACCGCGACGCTGGCCTTCACGCTGGCGGTCAATACCGCGACCGGCGTGGTGACGCTGACCGACCTTCGCGCGGTGCATCAGGGCGTCGGCGAGAACGGCGACGTCAGCGAAGGCATCAGCCTCAACAGCATTGCCAACCTGGTGACGCTGACGGCGACGATCACGGATGCGGACGGCGACCACCAGGCCGCCACCATCGACCTCGGCAAGCAGGTCACCTTCAACGACGACGGCCCGACCATCGTGGTCAACAACTCGGTCGAACCGACGCTGGTGGTTGACGAGAGCAACCTGCCGAACGGCACGACGCCGACCCCGGCGCTGACGGTTGTGACCGGCGACTTCCACGGCGCGTTCACCTCGGCGCAGGGCGCCGACGGCGCCACCATCGCGTACTCGCTGGGCGTGAGCTCGCCGAGCGTGGACTCCGGGCTGATCGACTCGGCGACGGGTCAGCACATCCTGCTGGTCCTGAACGGCAACACGGTGGAGGGCCATGTCGGCGCCACCGCGACGCTGGCCTTCACGCTGGCGGTCAATACCGCGACCGGCGTGGTGACGCTGACCGACCTTCGCGCGGTGCATCAGGGCGTCGGCGAGAACGGCGACGTCAGCGAAGGCATCAGCCTCAACAGCATTGCCAACCTGGTGACGCTGACGGCGACGATCACGGATGCGGACGGCGACCACCAGGCCGCCACCATCGACCTCGGCAAGCAGGTCACCTTCAACGACGACGGCCCGACCATCGTGGTCAACAACTCGGTCGAACCGACGCTGGTGGTCGACGAGAGCAACCTGCCGAACGGCACGACGCCGACCCCGGCGCTGACGGTTGTGACCGGCGACTTCCACGGCGCGTTCACCTCGGCGCAGGGCGCCGACGGCGCCACCATCGCGTACTCGCTGGGCGTGAGCTCGCCGAGCGTGGACTCCGGGCTGATCGACTCGGCGACGGGTCAGCACATCCTGCTGGTCCTGAACGGCAACACGGTGGAGGGCCATGTCGGCGCCACCGCGACGCTGGCCTTCACGCTGGCGGTCAATACCGCGACCGGCGTGGTGACGCTGACCGACCTTCGTGCGGTGCATCAGGGTGTCGGCGAGAACGGCGACGTCAGCGAAGGCATCAGCCTCAACAGCATTGCCAACCTGGTGACGCTGACGGCGACGATCACGGATGCGGACGGCGACCACCAGGCCGCCACCATCGACCTCGGCAAGCAGGTCACCTTCAACGACGACGGCCCGACCATCGTGGTCAACAACTCGGTCGAACCGACGCTGGTGGTCGACGAGAGCAACCTGCCGAACGGCACGACGCCGACCCCGGCGCTGACGGTTGTGACCGGCGACTTCCACGGCGCGTTCACCTCGGCGCAGGGCGCCGACGGCGCCACCATCGCGTACTCGCTGGGCGTGAGCTCGCCGAGCGTGGACTCCGGGCTGATCGACTCGGCGACGGGTCAGCACATCCTGCTGGTCCTGAACGGCAACACGGTGGAGGGCCATGTCGGCGCCACCGCGACGCTGGCCTTCACGCTGGCGGTCAATACCGCGACCGGCGTGGTGACGCTGACCGACCTTCGTGCGGTGCATCAGGGTGTCGGCGAGAACGGCGACGTCAGCGAAGGCATCAGCCTCAACAGCATTGCCAACCTGGTGACGCTGACGGCGACGATCACGGATGCGGACGGCGACCACCAGGCCGCCACCATCGACCTCGGCAAGCAGGTCACCTTCAACGACGACGGCCCGACCATCGTGGTCAACAACTCGGTCGAACCGACGCTGGTGGTCGACGAGAGCAACCTGCCGAACGGCACGACGCCGACCCCGGCGCTGACGGTTGTGACCGGCGACTTCCACGGCGCGTTCACCTCGGCGCAGGGCGCCGACGGCGCCACCATCGCGTACTCGCTGGGCGTGAGCTCGCCGAGCGTGGACTCCGGGCTGATCGACTCGGCGACGGGTCAGCACATCCTGCTGGTCCTGAACGGCAACACGGTGGAGGGCCATGTCGGCGCCACCGCGACGCTGGCCTTCACGCTGGCGGTCAATACCGCGACCGGCGTGGTGACGCTGACCGACCTTCGCGCGGTGCATCAGGGTGTCGGCGAGAACGGCGACGTCAGCGAAGGCATCAGCCTCAACAGCATTGCCAACCTGGTGACGCTGACGGCGACGATCACGGATGCGGACGGCGACCACCAGGCCGCCACCATCGACCTCGGCAAGCAGGTCACCTTCAACGACGACGGCCCGACCATCGTGGTCAACAACTCGGTCGAACCGACGCTGGTGGTCGACGAGAGCAACCTGCCGAACGGCACGACGCCGACCCCGGCGCTGACGGTTGTGACCGGCGACTTCCACGGCGCGTTCACCTCGGCGCAGGGCGCCGACGGCGCCACCATCGCGTACTCGCTGGGCGTGAGCTCGCCGAGCGTGGACTCCGGGCTGATCGACTCGGCGACGGGTCAGCACATCCTGCTGGTCCTGAACGGCAACACGGTGGAGGGCCATGTCGGCGCCACCGCGACGCTGGCCTTCACGCTGGCGGTCAATACCGCGACCGGCGTGGTGACGCTGACCGACCTTCGCGCGGTGCATCAGGGCGTCGGCGAGAACGGCGACGTCAGCGAAGGCATCAGCCTCAACAGCATTGCCAACCTGGTGACGCTGACGGCGACGATCACGGATGCGGACGGCGACCACCAGGCCGCCACCATCGACCTCGGCAAGCAGGTCACCTTCAACGACGACGGCCCGACCATCGTGGTCAACAACTCGGTCGAACCGACGCTGGTGGTCGACGAGAGCAACCTGCCGAACGGCACGACGCCGACCCCGGCGCTGACGGTTGTGACCGGCGACTTCCACGGCGCGTTCACCTCGGCGCAGGGCGCCGACGGCGCCACCATCGCGTACTCGCTGGGCGTGAGCTCGCCGAGCGTGGACTCCGGGCTGATCGACTCGGCGACGGGTCAGCACATCCTGCTGGTCCTGAACGGCAACACGGTGGAGGGCCATGTCGGCGCCACCGCGACGCTGGCCTTCACGCTGGCGGTCAATACCGCGACCGGCGTGGTGACGCTGACCGACCTTCGCGCGGTGCATCAGGGCGTCGGCGAGAACGGCGACGTCAGCGAAGGCATCAGCCTCAACAGCATTGCCAACCTGGTGACGCTGACGGCGACGATCACGGATGCGGACGGCGACCACCAGGCCGCCACCATCGACCTCGGCAAGCAGGTCACCTTCAACGACGACGGCCCGACCATCGTGGTCAACAACTCGGTCGAACCGACGCTGGTGGTCGACGAGAGCAACCTGCCGAACGGCACGACGCCGACCCCGGCGCTGACGGTTGTGACCGGCGACTTCCACGGCGCGTTCACCTCGGCGCAGGGCGCCGACGGCGCCACCATCGCGTACTCGCTGGGCGTGAGCTCGCCGAGCGTGGACTCCGGGCTGATCGACTCGGCGACGGGTCAGCACATCCTGCTGGTCCTGAACGGCAACACGGTGGAGGGCCATGTCGGCGCCACCGCGACGCTGGCCTTCACGCTGGCGGTCAATACCGCGACCGGCGTGGTGACGCTGACCGACCTTCGTGCGGTGCATCAGGGTGTCGGCGAGAACGGCGACGTCAGCGAAGGCATCAGCCTCAACAGCATTGCCAACCTGGTGACGCTGACGGCGACGATCACGGATGCGGACGGCGACCACCAGGCCGCCACCATCGACCTCGGCAAGCAGGTCACCTTCAACGACGACGGCCCGACCATCGTGGTCAACAACTCGGTCGAACCGACGCTGGTGGTCGACGAGAGCAACCTGCCGAACGGCACGACGCCGACCCCGGCGCTGACGGTTGTGACCGGCGACTTCCACGGCGCGTTCACCTCGGCGCAGGGCGCCGACGGCGCCACCATCGCGTACTCGCTGGGCGTGAGCTCGCCGAGCGTGGACTCCGGGCTGATCGACTCGGCGACGGGTCAGCACATCCTGCTGGTCCTGAACGGCAACACGGTGGAGGGCCATGTCGGCGCCACCGCGACGCTGGCCTTCACGCTGGCGGTCAATACCGCGACCGGCGTGGTGACGCTGACCGACCTTCGCGCGGTGCATCAGGGTGTCGGCGAGAACGGCGACGTCAGCGAAGGCATCAGCCTCAACAGCATTGCCAACCTGGTGACGCTGACGGCGACGATCACGGATGCGGACGGCGACCACCAGGCCGCCACCATCGACCTCGGCAAGCAGGTCACCTTCAACGACGACGGCCCGACCATCGTGGTCAACAACTCGGTCGAACCGACGCTGGTGGTCGACGAGAGCAACCTGCCGAACGGCACGACGCCGACCCCGGCGCTGACGGTTGTGACCGGCGACTTCCACGGCGCGTTCACCTCGGCGCAGGGCGCCGACGGCGCCACCATCGCGTACTCGCTGGGCGTGAGCTCGCCGAGCGTGGACTCCGGGCTGATCGACTCGGCGACGGGTCAGCACATCCTGCTGGTCCTGAACGGCAACACGGTGGAGGGCCATGTCGGCGCCACCGCGACGCTGGCCTTCACGCTGGCGGTCAATACCGCGACCGGCGTGGTGACGCTGACCGACCTTCGCGCGGTGCATCAGGGCGTCGGCGAGAACGGCGACGTCAGCGAAGGCATCAGCCTCAACAGCATTGCCAACCTGGTGACGCTGACGGCGACGATCACGGATGCGGACGGCGACCACCAGGCCGCCACCATCGACCTCGGCAAGCAGGTCACCTTCAACGACGACGGCCCGACCATCGTGGTCAACAACTCGGTCGAACCGACGCTGGTGGTTGACGAGAGCAACCTGCCGAACGGCACGACGCCGACCCCGGCGCTGACGGTTGTGACCGGCGACTTCCACGGCGCGTTCACCTCGGCGCAGGGCGCCGACGGCGCCACCATCGCGTACTCGCTGGGCGTGAGCTCGCCGAGCGTGGACTCCGGGCTGATCGACTCGGCGACGGGTCAGCACATCCTGCTGGTCCTGAACGGCAACACGGTGGAGGGCCATGTCGGCGCCACCGCGACGCTGGCCTTCACGCTGGCGGTCAATACCGCGACCGGCGTGGTGACGCTGACCGACCTTCGCGCGGTGCATCAGGGCGTCGGCGAGAACGGCGACGTCAGCGAAGGCATCAGCCTCAACAGCATTGCCAACCTGGTGACGCTGACGGCGACGATCACGGATGCGGACGGCGACCACCAGGCCGCCACCATCGACCTCGGCAAGCAGGTCACCTTCAACGACGACGGCCCGACCATCGTGGTCAACAACTCGGTCGAACCGACGCTGGTGGTCGACGAGAGCAACCTGCCGAACGGCACGACGCCGACCCCGGCGCTGACGGTTGTGACCGGCGACTTCCACGGCGCGTTCACCTCGGCGCAGGGCGCCGACGGCGCCACCATCGCGTACTCGCTGGGCGTGAGCTCGCCGAGCGTGGACTCCGGGCTGATCGACTCGGCGACGGGTCAGCACATCCTGCTGGTCCTGAACGGCAACACGGTGGAGGGCCATGTCGGCGCCACCGCGACGCTGGCCTTCACGCTGGCGGTCAATACCGCGACCGGCGTGGTGACGCTGACCGACCTTCGTGCGGTGCATCAGGGTGTCGGCGAGAACGGCGACGTCAGCGAAGGCATCAGCCTCAACAGCATTGCCAACCTGGTGACGCTGACGGCGACGATCACGGATGCGGACGGCGACCACCAGGCCGCCACCATCGACCTCGGCAAGCAGGTCACCTTCAACGACGACGGCCCGACCATCGTGGTCAACAACTCGGTCGAACCGACGCTGGTGGTCGACGAGAGCAACCTGCCGAACGGCACGACGCCGACCCCGGCGCTGACGGTTGTGACCGGCGACTTCCACGGCGCGTTCACCTCGGCGCAGGGCGCCGACGGCGCCACCATCGCGTACTCGCTGGGCGTGAGCTCGCCGAGCGTGGACTCCGGGCTGATCGACTCGGCGACGGGTCAGCACATCCTGCTGGTCCTGAACGGCAACACGGTGGAGGGCCATGTCGGCGCCACCGCGACGCTGGCCTTCACGCTGGCGGTCAATACCGCGACCGGCGTGGTGACGCTGACCGACCTTCGTGCGGTGCATCAGGGTGTCGGCGAGAACGGCGACGTCAGCGAAGGCATCAGCCTCAACAGCATTGCCAACCTGGTGACGCTGACGGCGACGATCACGGATGCGGACGGCGACCACCAGGCCGCCACCATCGACCTCGGCAAGCAGGTCACCTTCAACGACGACGGCCCGACCATCGTGGTCAACAACTCGGTCGAACCGACGCTGGTGGTCGACGAGAGCAACCTGCCGAACGGCACGACGCCGACCCCGGCGCTGACGGTTGTGACCGGCGACTTCCACGGCGCGTTCACCTCGGCGCAGGGCGCCGACGGCGCCACCATCGCGTACTCGCTGGGCGTGAGCTCGCCGAGCGTGGACTCCGGGCTGATCGACTCGGCGACGGGTCAGCACATCCTGCTGGTCCTGAACGGCAACACGGTGGAGGGCCATGTCGGCGCCACCGCGACGCTGGCCTTCACGCTGGCGGTCAATACCGCGACCGGCGTGGTGACGCTGACCGACCTTCGCGCGGTGCATCAGGGTGTCGGCGAGAACGGCGACGTCAGCGAAGGCATCAGCCTCAACAGCATTGCCAACCTGGTGACGCTGACGGCGACGATCACGGATGCGGACGGCGACCACCAGGCCGCCACCATCGACCTCGGCAAGCAGGTCACCTTCAACGACGACGGCCCGACCATCGTGGTCAACAACTCGGTCGAACCGACGCTGGTGGTCGACGAGAGCAACCTGCCGAACGGCACGACGCCGACCCCGGCGCTGACGGTTGTGACCGGCGACTTCCACGGCGCGTTCACCTCGGCGCAGGGCGCCGACGGCGCCACCATCGCGTACTCGCTGGGCGTGAGCTCGCCGAGCGTGGACTCCGGGCTGATCGACTCGGCGACGGGTCAGCACATCCTGCTGGTCCTGAACGGCAACACGGTGGAGGGCCATGTCGGCGCCACCGCGACGCTGGCCTTCACGCTGGCGGTCAATACCGCGACCGGCGTGGTGACGCTGACCGACCTTCGCGCGGTGCATCAGGGCGTCGGCGAGAACGGCGACGTCAGCGAAGGCATCAGCCTCAACAGCATTGCCAACCTGGTGACGCTGACGGCGACGATCACGGACGCGGACGGCGACCACCAGGCCGCCACCATCGACCTCGGCAAGCAGGTCACCTTCAACGACGACGGCCCGACCATCGTGGTCAACAACTCGGTCGAACCGACGCTGGTGGTTGACGAGAGCTTCCTGACAGCAACCACAAACGGCATCGACGGTTCGACGCCGAACGCGGCGAACACCCACGTCACGGGCAATTTTAGCGGTCTGTTCACCGCGGTGCCAGGCGCTGATGGCTCAGCTGGAATCACCTATGCGCTGAGCATCACGGGCGGCAACGGCGCGGCATCTGGGCTGCTGGATGCGCAGACCGGGCTGTCGGATGTGCTGGTTTTGAACGGCAACACGATCGAGGGCCATGTCGGCAGCGCGCTGGGCGCGCTGGCGTTCACCATTGCGATCGACCCGAACACGGGGATTGTGACCTTCACGGAGGACCGTTCGGTGAAGGAGGCCACGGCCTCGAACCCGGACACCAGCGAGGGCATCAGCCTGACCGCGGGTATTGTGAACCTGACGGCGACGATCACGGACAAGGACGGCGACACTGCGACGGCCAGCATCGACCTCGGCAAGCAGCTGACGATGCTGGACGATGGTCCGACGATTGGAGGCTTCGAACACGCAATTATCGCCGCCCAGGACAATCAGATTGCTAACGGTACCTACAACGTCAATTTCGGCGCGGACGGCGACGCGGCTATGCTTGTGGCCGTCCACAGTGGGGCCGTTGGTAGTACGGGATACAATCTGGCGACAGCGCCGGCTGCAGGTAGCGGCGTCACGTCCGTACATGTGACCGGGAATGGTGACGATTATACCTTCTATTACACAACCCACGCGGTGAGCGGCGGTGTGGAGCTGGATGCGTTCTTCACCGACACAAGCGGGACGCTAAGCAATCCATTCTTTACGTTGGCGATCGATCCAAATGGAACGTACACGTTTGACTTGGAGAGCGTCGGCGCATTGACGCAAACGACGGTAAGCGGCTCTACTTTCGGAGCCTCCGGCGGCGGCACGCTGTCACTTACCGCTGGTGATCTCACCATCACTGGCAGTGACAACGCTGGCAACCCCCTCGACGTCAAGGCATCGAACAACGGCATCGCGGTCGGTGACACCGGGCTGCAAATGGATGTGAATGAGAACTTGCATCTGACCTTCGTGGACCCGACAACGCACCTTGCGGTGGAGCAAACGCAGATCAGCTTCACTCTGGTTCAGTGGCAAGGAAACGGCACGGCCGACGTTTTGTTCAAAGTCTATGACGGAGCAACTCATACAGACTTCGACATCCAGATTCCAAAGCCAGCGGGCGGCCTTGACACGGTCTTTGTGGTAGAGAATGCTGCGCTCGCGGGCACCCACGTCGTCGATAATGCCGCTCACACGATTACACTGTACGTGGGATCGACATTCGATCAGGTGCAAGTTGACTATGTAAGTGCGGTAACAGGGAACACCACGTTTACCGTCAATAGCATCACCTTCGACCAGAAAACGACCATCCCCAGCACGGATCTGTTGTTCGATGTAACAGCCGTCGACGGTGACGCTGATACGTCAACGACCCAGCTTCAGGTCGACCTGCAGGGCGGTTCAAACGTTCCGACTGGTCTCACAGTTAATGGCACCACGGGCGACGACGTGCTGGTTGGCGGCAGCGGCAACGACACGCTGATCGGCGGAGCAGGAAATGATAGTCTGACCGGCGGCGGCGGGAACGATCTATTCGTTCTGGACGGGCACAGCAGCGGAGGCGTGAGCCTGAGCGGGCACGACGTCATCCAAGATTTCGCAGCGGGTGATCTGATCCTGGTAGACGTTGCCAGTCAGGCCTTTACGATTGGTACCTCGGCGGCGATTTCAGCCGCGCAGTTTACTTCTGTTGCAACAGATGCAGCACAGACAGCTGCGTGGAACGGGACGACCAACCAATTCGTCTTTAACACGGCTAATCACGAGCTCTTCTATTCAGCTAATGGTTCAGCGGCCACAGCGATTGACCTCGCCCACGTGAGCACGGGCATCCCAGCAGCGACCGCAATCCATACGTTCTGAACATACAATCTAAGAAGACCAGCTGGCAGTTATGCCGGCTGGTCTTTTCGTTTTCGCTCTCGATTGCTCCGACCGAAAGATCACATTAGCAGCGGCAGCCAGCCCGACGGGGCGGGGCCTCGCTTGGACGCATCCGCATCTCCCCATTCGTGGACATCATCGCTACCAGCCGCCGCAGGCGCAGTCTCGACATCGTCAGTTAGCAACAGATGTTGGGCATAGGGCGCCGCGAATAGCTGAACGCCGCGATGGTTGATCGCATAGAATGGTGTGAAGCTCGTGGCGTCGGCGTCATCCATCAAGTCTGAGCGTCGGCTGTCGAGGATGAGCCAACGGCCGTCCAGACGTGCGGCGAGAACGGCATGGTCCTGCCGGACGGCGCGATCGCGAACCAGGACCAGTCGCAGTTCTTCGCGCGGGAAGCCGGCCTCGGTCAGCGCAACGTATTTGGCGATCGCATAATCCTCGCAATCGCCCTTTCCGGTTGCAAAGGAGGCGAGCGGAGCACTCCAGCGATCAGCTTCGCCGTGCTGGGCAAAATCGCTGACATAACGGATCGCGACATTGACCGCGCGATTGGCTTCTTCCAGCTGGCCGCGGCCGGATTGCGCTTTCACCGCGTTGATCAACCGCAGGAACTGCGCTGCATAGGAAGGGCAGCTCCCGGCGTCGGTCCGGCAGCGATCCAGCACAGCCTGTTCTTTCGTGATGTCGGATTCAATGCCGCGCCACTTGCGCCACAACACGCCCTCCGGTGCCCGAAAGGTAAAGAGACCGAATGGCTCTGTGCCGACTGCAGGAGCTGCTTTCGGCACAGGCGAAGCGTCGGTCGCAACATTCGAGGGGGTCAACGACGCCAGTCGCAAGGCGCCAGGGCCGCGCCCGCGCTGACGATCGAGCTTCGCCAAGACCTCGTTGATGGTGAAAAAAGTCGCCGGCGGGCGCATCGCTTCGCGGTCCGAGCCCGGTACCATGTCGCCATTGGCTCCAAGGGGAACGCCCTCATCCGCGGCGATCGCGACAGGAGCGGCGGCGCTGAGGCCCACCGAAAACGCGGTTGCCGCAATGAGTGGAGCCAAGGCAAGTCTTGGCCATTTCCGACACGCAATCATTTGACGTCCCCAAGGTCAGGGACGCACGTCAACGTCTTGTGCGTTGATCCGCGTCCCGAGCTGTTATCGGAACGAAGATTGCGGTCGCTACCGCTTAAGCCGGGTTAAGTGACGCTTGAGAGGGGAGCAATGTTGAAAGAGAGGGTCTACTGCCGGTTTGCAGGGTCGTTCAAAGTTGAACGACCCGATTTAGTAAACCTTTAAGCAACCTCGTTGCTCAATGCTCGCGAAGGGCGTCGTCGCGCAGGGTACGCGCGGGCTTCACCAGATAATCCAGGACCGATTTCTCGCCGGTCAGCACTTCCACCGTTGCTATCATGCCTGGGATGATCGGCAATGGCTTGGCCTCGGTACCAAGGTGGTTTTTCTCGGTCCGCACCATCACGCGGTAGAACATTTCCGGCCGTTCGGTTTTTTCCTTGTCGTCGACGATGGTATCGGCGCTGATGCGCTCGACCTTGCCTTTTAGCGACCCATAGACCGAAGAATCATAGGCGGAGATCTTTACGACGGCGTCCTGGTTTGGACGGATAAAGGCAATGTCCTGCGGACGGATCTTTCCCTCCACCAGCAATGAATCGTCCAACGGAATAATATCCATTAAATTGGCACCGGGCTGCACCACCGCGCCGACAGTTGTGACATTCAATTTGTTGACGATGCCGTGTACCGGCGATTTCAGATCAGTCCGCCGTACCCGATCCTGCGCAGACTTGATGTTTTCATCGAGCACGGCGAGGTCGCCGCGCGATTTCGCCAAATCTTCATCGGCTTGGGAGCGGAAGGACGCGGTGATATTGACGATTTTTGATTGAGCCTCGGCGAGCTGTCCTCTCATTTCGGTGGCTTGCCGATCCAGTCGTAGCATTTCGATTTCAGGCACGACCTTTTGTTCGTAGAGCTTGCGAGTGATCGAAAGCTCGCGCTCAAGCAATTTGAGCGAACCGCTGAGGCGGGTGACCTGTTGGTTCAAGACGTCGACGTCCTGCGCGACCTTCTGCGATCGCATTTTGAACACGCTGGTCTCGGTCGAGACCGCAGCCGGCACCATCTTGTCGAGCTGATCGGGGAACGTGACTTCGCTGCGCCCTCTCGCCTCGGCCTCAAGTCTGGCAACCCGCGCGGCCATCGCCGCGCGACGCTCACGGATTTCGCCAAACTCCGAGGCAAATTTGGTGTCCTCGATTCGCATCAGGGATTGTCCGCTCTGAACGATGGCGCCCTCCTGAACGAGAATCGCGCCCACGATACCGCCCTCGAGGCTCTGGACCACTTGGGTTTGTTGCGATGGCACGACCCGGCCGTTGCCCCGCTTGACTTCATCCAGCACCGCAAAGTGCGCCCATACCAAAAACGCGACAAAAAGCGCCAAGAAGGAGAACAGCAGCATGCGCGAGGTGCGTGGCGTACGCAGCGCAGCTGCCGCCCGAATATCGTTCGCAAACGCAAAATCAGAGGAGGGCATTGAAATTACACGTCCTTGACGCCGTCTACGCAGATTTGGGTTGAATTGTATTCTCGTGCACCGGGGCTGTTGCCGCTGCTACCGGTTTGCCTTGCAAGATCGCCAACACCTTGTCGCGAGGCCCATCCGCCACCAGCCGGCCGTTATCAAACAGCAGCAATCGGTCGACCATATTCAGGAGTGAAAGGCGATGCGTCGAAATAATGATCGTCATCCGTTCGCCGCGAATGGCTTTCAGCCGCTCCAGGAATTCGGCCTCGCTTCGGATATCAAAATGCGCCGTTGGCTCATCCAGGAAAAGAACCCGGGGTTTCCTGATCAAGACGCGGGCAAGTCCGATCGCCTGCTTCTGGCCGCCCGACAGGCTACGCCCGCCCTCGGAAATGGGCATATCATACCCCATCGGATGACCCGCGATGAAGCTCTCCACGCCAGAAAGCCTAGCGGCCAGCAGGATCTCTTCATCTGTCGCCTCCGGCTTGCCCAAGGCGATATTGTCGCGCAACTTTCCAAAGAAGAGGTCGGTATCCTGCATCGCGAAGCCGATGCCAGTACGCAAATCGGAAGGGTCATATTGTCTGGAATCGACCCCATCGACCAGAATGCGACCCTCCTTGGCATCGTAAAAGCCGAGAAGCAGCCGCCCAACGGTGGTCTTGCCGGATCCGACCCGACCGATGATACCTACCTTTTCACCACCCTCGATCTTGAACGAGACCTTCTCGAGTGCGTTGCCCGGGGCATTCGGATAGGCGAAGGTTACGTTTTCGAATGCGATCCGACCTTCTTCGATCTTCCTGGCTACGTAAGCTCGCTGCGGTGACCGCTCGCGCTCCAGCGACATGATCCGATCAATCGACTTGAGTGACGTCAGGGTCTGGGTTCCTCGCGTGATTACCGAGGCAATTCCGGCTATAGGGGCAAGGACACGTCCGGCCAGCATGTTTGCGGCGACCAGCGCTCCGACCGTAAGTTTGCCGTCGAGGATCAGAAAGACACCAATTACCAGCAGGGAAAGGCTGGTAATCTGCTGGGCAACGTTAGCGCTGGTCAGTGATAGCGAGGACCAGAAATGAACGTCTTCTCCAGAGCGCGCGGTCGCGGCGACAGAACGCTCCCAGGCTGTCTGCATGCGGGATTCGGCACCCGTTGCGCGAACGGTCTCAAGACCTGACAGCGTTTCCACCAGCACGCCATGGCGTGCGGCCGATTCAGCTTGCAGTCGCTTCATCGCACGATCGAGCGGCCGTTGAAGGACAAAGCCGATCAAGATCATGACTGGAAACATCAGAAGCGGAATCCATGCCAACGGCCCGGCGATAATGAAAAGAACTCCAATGAATAGGAAGGCAAAGATCAGATCGGTTGCGGAAACCACGCTACCGGAAGTGAAGAACTCGCGCGCCGAATCAAAGTCTCGGAGCTGGTTGGCGATGATGCCAACCGAACTCGGTCGCTGCGCCATCTTCACGGCCATCACATGCTCGAAAATGTTGGCAGCGAGAACGACGTCCACCGTCTTTCCGGTGACATCGATCATTCGGCTTCTGACCATCCGGAACAAAAAGTCGAACGCGATGGCCAGACCCATTCCGATCGACAGCGCAATGAGCGAGGGGATGGCGCCGTTCGGCACCACCCGATCATAGACGCTCATCGTGAAGAGCGGAGTGGCTAATGCGAGAATGTTGGTCAGCAGGGCGGCGAGAGCGATATATCCATAACTGCGCCAGTGCACCTTAACAACTGACCAGAACCAGTGACTTCGTGGCAAGTCGCCCGCTGCAACAGCCCGTGCGTCAGTTTCCGCCGCAGCCCTGACAAGGAATGCATAGCCGGTATAATCAGTGCCAATCGTTTTGATACCGAGCAGCCGCGGCGAGTTTGATCTCTCCAGGGGATCCAAAACTTTTACGCTTTGGTTTGCCTGGTCTACGCCGAGGAGAATGAGTGCCGTCCCGTTTTTCATGATCAGGACAGCCGGCAGCACTAGCGCGGGAATATCAAGAATATCCCGCTTGATAGCTTCGGTTTCGAGCCCTGCGCGTCTGGCTGCACGGTCGTAAAGGGCAACCGACAGTCTCCCATCCAGGATTGGGAGCCCTCCCAGCAAAGCCTCGCGGCTTACGGCACGGCCATGATAGGCGGCGAGATAGGTTAGCGACGCCGCGAGAGTATCGTCTCCTCCGGGGTCAACCCGAGCAGGCCCATCGATTTTCGATTTTGGCTCGTTGTTGGCTACGCTGCCGGGCTCAGAAGCCACTTTAGGGGTTCGAAATAACAACGTGGAAGCCTTTGGTCTGTAATAAGTTGCACGAAAAATAAGACACGCTTACCCGCCTTGAATACCACAAATTGCTAACGGAATCATTTGGTTAATTGGAGTTTCTGGTCTGAGAGTTAAAAAAGGAAAAGGCCCCGATTAAGGGGCCTTTTCCGCATTTTTGGCATCAAGATTACGTCAAGATATCGAACGAAGACTCTATTTCTGAACCGTGGCGAATGCCGACAGCAGCCAGTGAGGCTTTTTCTGATCCGTTGCAGCGAAGGACGAAGCCTCTGCCCCATCGGCGGGCCCGTAAATAACGGTCGGCGTATCGACGTTGCGGCCCTTTTGCTGTGCGATCCAAGCCGAAGCGCCGGGCGCGTTACCAGCCACAGTGGAACTTGGCCAACGATCTGCGAAGCCATCCGTAGCCTGGGCCACGCTCTTCTGCGGCGTCGCGCTCCCTAGGGATTGAACCGAGGCGTAGGCTGCCGAGGGGCCAGTGCCGGCCACAGCATTCGAGACGCGCAGCGGCTCAGAACCGGTCTGCGGTGCGTTGATACGAACCGTCGGAAGCGAATATGCTGGCAGACCGAACGACAGGGTGTCGACCGGCGCTGCATCGACCGGAGGCGGAGCTTTAAGATATTCAGCTAGCGAGCCCATGGCAGCAAGCAGTTGATAGTCTGCGAAGACCACGACGCCGCGTGCCGAAGTCAGCGACACCGCTGCGTTGAAATATTGATTCTCTGCGTTCAAAAGATCGATCAGGGAGCGCTGGCCTAGTTCATATTCCTTTTGGAAGGCCGCGATGGTCTTCTTGTCGGCCTGAAGCTGACGAGTCAGCGCTGCGATGCGGGTAGCGGTGACGGTACGAGCAGCCCAAGCCTTGTCGATTGACTCAAGGGCGTCGCGCTGCAGGCGAGCGTGCCGCATCGTTGCTTCTGTAAAGCGCTCGGCCTTTTCCGACCTGTTCCAGACATCCTGCCCGCCGCGGAAGATATCCCACGACATCACGACCTTGCCTGAGTAATCCTCATGAGTAACGTTCGGCAAACCAGGTGAGGTGACATACGGAAACGCGTTCTCGTAATGTGTCGCCCGACCTTCCAGGTAGAGTTTGGGAACGAATGCGCCGTCAGTCACCCGGAATGCATGTTTCGCGGCATCGGCGTCGGCCTGAGCCGCCTGGATCGTCGGGTTGAACCTTACGGCGACCGCCAAGGCTTCGTCCCGGCTACCCGGCATACCACCAAGAGGCGCCGGGAAACGAACGTTGTAAGCTTCAAAACCGACAACCTTGCGGTATTTTGCCCTTGAATCATCCAAGGTTTTACGGAACTCGGCGAGCTGGGCCTTGGCGTTTTCAACGCGTTCCCTGGATTGTTCCAGATCGCCTTCGCCGGCCCGACCACCGGAAAAACGAGAATTCACATTGCTAAAAATCTTCTCATGGTTGGCGACGTTTTGTTCCGCAAGACCAACCAGCCGCATGTAGCGCGCAACATCGACATAAGCTTCGGCGGCATCGAGCGCCAGCAGTTCGGTTCTCTCCTTCACGCGAGACGCCGCGGCGTTGACTCGCGCGGTCTGGCGCCAAATATCGTGAATCGAAGCAAACCCGTCGAAAAGGATCTGTCGGACGACGAGCGACTCCTGGTTGCCAGTACGCCAAGGACCGGAACCCACCGTCGGCACCTGTATATTATTGCCGACGACGCCTGGACTTTGATCAAATTTTTCAGGCCCCACACTGGCATCGATGCGAACCTGAGGTAACAACGTGCTTTGGGTCTGTCGAAGTTCGCTTTCTGTGGCGCGTCGATTTGCCGAAGCCTCGCCGACACCAGGATTGGTCAGCATCGTCTGGCGCAGTGCATCGTTAATCGAAAATACCTCGGCTGCCGCAGGACTCACGGCCAGACAGAGGCCTGCGATCGCAAAATATGCCGGTTTCATATCCCTAGCCCCGCTAAAATCTACTACCTAGAATGTCTGTCAAAGCCTAACAAACCGAACATCGTTCACCTATGACATTTCGGCCACACGTCGGAACCAACTTGCGCCAGCCGCAGGTCGCTATCGCGCGGCATGCATATTGAAAAATAGTCTTTATTTATCAATTTGTTACGAGAATTTAAATGTGTTGCGAAATAGTTCCACATGGCAGGACTCGATAACCTCGAGCTTGAATCTCGGTTAACACCCTAGCAGCCGCCGATCGGCTCTCGGCCGGAGCAATCCAGATTGCAGTCTGAGTCGCGGCACAACCAAATCTTGGTTTTGTCGCTGTGGCGCAAAAGCATGCGCCGACGCATTCGCGAGCCGCACCGCTTGGGCGAGTGAAGGAATTAGCAACACCTAAAATTTCGTTTTCGGCTTTTGCCGTCGTTTTCACTCGACCGTCCTCGGGGACCGCAACTTCGACCTGTGCGTGTGATCACAAGGCGGTAGCAAAAATGCTGAACATTACGGACCGAGAAGATAAACATCCGCATCCCGTTAGCTCCTGCCCAGTTGATGACGCCTTCGGCGTGCGTCGAAATCAGCGCCAATGGAAGCGCACATATGTGGGCGACGCTTGCTGTCAGGTCAGATCATACCCGTGACCGCCAAGTGTAAGAACACGAACCGCAAGGTCCAGTGTTGGGTGTGGGCATATCAGTTTTGAAAAATACCAGATCAATAATTCGATTGTTGGGATGATAGGTCATGCACCGACCTTATCTCTCGCTCAACGACGCGCCGACACCGCGCCCTGAGGCTGGACCCGCAAGCGGCTTTACCTTTCGACCAGTGCGAAAGGACCCAGATCGAATGAGCCGAGCCGGGAAACCTCCTGGTCTGAATAGGGCGATGGCTGCATCACGACAAAGGTCGCATTCGGATGCATCTTCCAGATCCAAATTTCATCCGCACGTATCTGAACAAGGCCGTATCGCGACTTGTATTGGCCGGGTTCAGTCGTCATCCCGACATCGCTCCAACTGAGTTTCAGAACGTCTCCATTGCTTTGTAGCGGTAAGAGCTGTTGCCCTGACACCAGTTTGCTTTCGAATTCCCTGGGCCTGCTTGCACTGGCCAGCGCGTTCTGTACTGGTGGCTCTGGCTGGGGTGGTTTGGTTGAGGCCTGCTCAATCGTGGTCGCTGCCTCAGACTGGATGGTCGTCGCTTCGGGAGGCTTTTCCCTTGTTGGCGACGTTTCGGTTTCCGGCACGGGCAGGGCCGCGCGGTCGGGCTGCTTTTCACCCGCGGTCGTCGACTGAAACGGGTCGATCTTATGTTCTTCGATCGGTGGAGTGTCCCTCGCAGACGTCAACGTTCTGACATCGAACTGCCGCTCCGATCCCATGTGCGGCGCCTTCGGCTGTGTCGCTTGTTCGTCCGGCTTGCTAGCGGCTTGTGCTTCCGTTGCTCGCGGCCCAGCAAGTTGCTTGGCGGAGTCCAGGAGATCCCAAGCAAAATGAGCGATCGAATCTTCGGTATCCATTTACCTTGCTCTGCTTTAACGCCGATCAGGTGTTTCGAAGCCAAACGGTGATGTCCGTGCCGCTTTTTCGAGAGGGACCATCGTCTCTTGCCGAGGGCTCGTCAAATCGGCGGAAGGCCTTTCCGCAAAAGGTCCAGCATTGTTTCCCGCAAGAAACGACGTTTGGCTGACCATTGGGGCCCGCCGTTCTGAGAGGCCCAGTCCGGCCTGCAGACGCACGACGTTTCGCGCTTGGGGGCGGGCCCTACCAGCCGCATCCAGCATCCGCTCCGCGTCCATTACTCAGAACGCCGAACTATAATTCTCCGTGGAGGCAGTGGAAGGTCACGAGGAACGAAAGCTCTGACGCTCCGTTGATGGAACCAGACAATTATCAAGGGAGAATTTGCATGAAAAGAGTTGCTGTCGTCCTAGCTGCGGCAACCTCGGGCTTGTCGGTTTAGCGTTCAGGAAGAACAGGGGGGGAGCCCTCCCATCCGAGTTAGCGTATATCGTGCTCGTTACGGCACATTCAAAGTTCGCGACATGTGCTTTGCACTAATTGTCTTATTCTTTTTGCCGATCGCGCTCTGTAGCTGCGCGGTGCCGGCCGCTCATATCAGTTTCGACCCGCCTCCAAAGCCTCAAGTGTTCGCCTGGGGAGGGGGCGGGTCACGATCCCAACCGGCCGCGCGCAAAGTGAAACGCGTCAGGGTTGCAGCCGAGAACGGACCTGAAGCCCCTTGACGCGGCTGGGCTTCACGCCAGAATGAACGCTGCACAAAGCCGGGAGCGTTCATGAAATTTTATATAACTGCGCTCGATACATCTGGGACGGTCACGTTGCATCGTGACTCCGTGCCTGCCGCAATAAAGAAAGCTTCCGAGCTGATTTCCGACGGATGCCTGAACGTGGAGATCGTCATGCCGGACGGGGCAACCTATCGACGCGGCGAATTTGAGCAGTTGAAAGAGCGCATCGGGGCCTGATCGAACGAGGCGCCGAATTGAGGCGGTCTTGGAGGGCTTTCGGGATTCCGTCTCGGCTGTCCTCGATGCGGGCTCTGCGACCAATTGCCGTCGGCTGGGCTAGCCGGAAATGTCCCTGCTGCAGCGGCCGACGCGCAAGCTCGATATCAAACACTTTTTCTCTGGCCGGCGCCCGCCCTGCGGCGCCATCTCGCCGTGCCATGAAGCCATGCACCGACGAGAATCGACGGCGCTACGGCGGCGGTCATGAAGTAGGGCGATATCGGCT
Source organism: Bradyrhizobium sp. KBS0727 (assembly GCF_005937885.2). NCBI lineage: Bacteria > Pseudomonadati > Pseudomonadota > Alphaproteobacteria > Hyphomicrobiales > Nitrobacteraceae > Bradyrhizobium > Bradyrhizobium sp. KBS0727. The sequence goes on from NZ_CP042176.1 coordinate 1,599,520, forward strand.
TCGGCGTGATCCACTCGATCGCCATCACCGATACCAGCCACAGCGTTGCCAGCGTGATCGCCAGATCCGGCCCCGGCAACTTCAAATGATAGAATACGGCACCGACGATCATCGCCGGCGCCAGCACAGCCCCGACCATGTAGACGTTCAGTTCCTTCGGCGTCAGCACGTCGATCAGCATCGCCGCCAACAGCCAAAGCGCGCCTGACATGACGGCCGTGTCCATCGGGTGTCTCATGGCTCCCCCACCTTCCCGTCGGGTGGTATCGAAGTGGGAACCACGGCGTGCGTCAATAGCCGTTCAGAGCAAAAATGCCCTTCGCGAATCATCCGCGGCCGCACTTACGCCGCGCACCGTCGCCGGCTATCGCGGCGCAAACCGCTGGAAAGGCTATGCGAGCAGCGCCATCAACGGACGAACATGAAACTCACCGTCGGCCGTAATGGCGCCCTCGACCGCCATTGCCTTTTCGGGGCCGATGGCGTCGGCCAACAGCGCCCTTGCCTTCGCCGTGACCCGTTCGTCCGGCACGGGCCTGCTCCAGCTTCCCATCGGGGCATCGCAACGCCGCCGGATGATCTGGCCATCGTTCAATTCAACGGTGATCTCGACATGCATCTGGTCGAAGCGGCCGGAGATCGCGGGATCGCTGATCAGGACAGTGCGATCCAATAGTGCGACGACATCGTCGCCAAATCGCCGTTCGTCCTTGAAACTCGCGGGCTCGACCTTGCCGTCCAGCAGGGCGATATCAGCCGTATATTGCCATGAGAATTTTCCGTCGAGGCCCGAATAGGGGCGCGGCCGGTCGATGTAAGGCATCGCCGGCGTTCGCAGTTCGACGCGAGAAATCCGCTTCAACGCATCGGCGCCGATGGCCTCGCGCGCTTCGAGCGCGGCGGTGATGGCGAAATGCGTCGCGAATTGCGACGGGAAAAGCTTCCAGGCCGGACCGGGATTCAACGCGCGGCCGCTGCCGACCGGCGCCAGCAGATGCGCGCGATCGAACGTCGCGCCGAACAGCGAAGCGCCCCAGCCGCGCGGGCTCCCGAGCGCATCTTCGTCGGCACTGAAGCCTGCCGCCGCCAGCATCGCGGCCTGAACGCCGTTCGCGGCGGCGTCGCCACAGTGAAGCGCCTTCGTCATCGAGCCGACATTGGCGAGCAGTCCGCCGGAGCGTGAACTGGCGATGGCGACCGCCGCGGCCGACCGCTCGCCTGCGAGGCCAAGCATATCAGCGCATGCGAGGGCGGCCGCCAGCGCGCCGACGGCGCCCGGCGGATGGATCGAGAGCTTGGCCGGTTCGATTTGACCTGAAGCGAGGCGCAGCCGCCCCTGGGCCTCGACGCCCTTGGCGATGGCCCGCAACACGACGTGTCCTTGCGGGCCGGCGCCGTCCCGCTCGCGCAGTTCGGCCAGCGCGAGCAGCGCCGGAAGCAGCGTCGAAAGCGCGTGGTTCGGCGGATTCCACATCGGTTCGAAATCCAGCACATGCATCGCCATGCCATTGACGCGCGCGGCTTGCACGACGCTGGTCGTAAGCCCATGGCCGATCACGGTCGCCGGGCCGTCAGGACATTCGGCTCGCGTCTGCTCAGCCATCAAGCTGGGCCCGCGTTCGCCGGCGCCCGCCGCCGCGACGGCAAGTCCGTCCAGCAACAGCAGCCGGCAGCGATCCAGCAACGCTGGATGATCCGGCTGCCACGCCGCCAGCAAGTCGGTGAAAGCGCGGGTCAGCGAGACCGCTGGTGCAGCGGCGGTCACCTGATCGGCTAACGCGGGAGTTCCATGGTCGAGGTCCAATTTTGGCATCATTTTCCAACTTTTCGCTTTGCATATGTATGTATACAAGGTTATACAAACAGGAAAGGTCGAAGTTTCTCTCTTGGAGGCGGCTATTTCGGGATCCAGCACGATTGAGGATGACACGCTTCTGGCCTGGCCCGGCGGCGCCTCATCGCGGGCTGCCGGAGGGTTGGCCGAACAGGCCTATCGGGCCATCCGCAATGCGATCCAGGAGGGCCAGCTCGAAGCCGGCCAACGCGTTCCCGAACTTGAGCTTTGCTCCTGGCTGAAGGTCAGCCGCACGCCGATCCGCGAAGCCATGCGCCGTCTGCAATCCGACGGCATGCTGGTCCATGCGCCGGGTGGAGGGCTTTCGGTTGCGCAACACGACCTGCGCGCGGTCGCCGAACTCTATGATGTGCGCGAACGCCTCGAGGGTGCCGCGGCCGGGATGTCGGCGCGCTTTGCCGACGCGACCGAAATCCACATGCTGCAGGCGATGGTGGATACGCATCGTCAGTTGCCCGACGATCCCAAGGTCCATGCGCGGGAAAACACCATCTTCCACGAGCACATCTACCGCGCCGCCCATAATCGTTTCCTGCTGAAGAGCCTGCAGGACCTGCATGATTCCGTCGTCCTGCTCGGCCGCACCACGTTCGCCGCACCGGGCCGTATCGCGGAAGCGCTCGGCGAACATCAGGCCATCGTTGCCGCCATCGCGCGGCGCGACGAGGCCGAGGCCGAGGAACTGGCCCGCCGTCACGTCCGGCGTGGCTACGAGCTTCGCCTTGCCGCCATGGCCGAGGCTGCGCGTGCCGGATCGCAAAATCGGGTCGATGGTCTGAAGGATCTGCCGCGCCGATAAAACAACAAGTCCCCGTCATCAAAACAAGACGCGGCCAAGCCGCGCAAAAACAGGGAAACTGCCTATGACGAGAATCGGCGATCGCGACATCACGCGCCGTACTGCCCTTACAAGTCTCGGCGCCGCGCTGGCGCTCGGTGCCTTGGCGCCATCGCGTGCGATGGCCGCCGCCGAGGACTGGCCCGCGGTACAGGCCGCGGCATTGAAGGAAGGCAAGCTCAGCTTCTATCACAACCTGCGCCCGCAAGGCGTCGAGCAGCTTCTCGTCGAATTCCGCAAGGCAAATCCCGGCATCCAGACCGAACAGATCCGGCTCGGCAGCGCGCCGCTGATCGAGCGCTTCTCGACCGAATTCAACGCCGGCCGCAACCTCGCCGACGTCATGCTGACCTTCCCCGATGACGCGATGTTCGCCGGTGTCGACAAGAGCGGCTGGGCCGCCGAATGGACGCCGCCGGAACTCGCCACGTACGACAAGGCTGTCAATCACGCCAACAAGATCTTCGCCGTCCACACCTCCCGCAACGTCATCATCTACAACAAGCAGCGGGTGAAGCCATCAGATGCGCCGAAGGAATGGACCGATCTCTGGGATCCGAAGTGGAAGGGCAAGGTCGCCATGGACCCGCCCTGGCGCTCGATCGCCGTGCAGGGTCTCGTCGCTTTCTGGGTCAAGAACGGTATCCCTGACGCGGCGCAGAAGCTGAAGGCCAACGACGTGCGGTTCTTCGAAGGATCGGCCGGCGTGTTCCAGGCTGTGCTGCGCGGCGACGTAATGGTGGCGACGCTGGCCGACCTGCCGCTCGAGCCTGGCCTCGAGGACGGCGCGCCGATCGGCTTCGTCTATCCGAAATCCGGCACCGCCACCAATAGCGGCTACGTCATGGTGAGCGGCCGCGCACCGCATCCCAACACCGGCAAGGTGTTCGTCAACTGGCTGATGAGCGCGCCGGGACAACTGGTGCTGCAGGAGCAGGGCGGTTTGCCGGTGACCAGACCGGGCGTGACGCCGACCAAGTTCATTCCACCGACCTCGGCGCTGTCGAACGCGGTCGATTCGCTGACGATCGTCTCCGGGCCCGAGCAGAACAAGACCATCGACGTGTGGCGTGAAACCTTCGGCATTCGTTGAAGCCCAGTTGAGACCTATGTCGATCTTCGAGAGTTCACAGCTGGATCAGAGCGAGGAGCGCTTCGGGCTGGAAGCGTCCGCCGCGCGCGTGCGTCCTTCCGCCGTCAAGCGCGCAGCCGCCCATGACGGCGTCCTGACCGGGCTCTATGTCGTGGTGTTTGCGATCGTGGCGTTTCTCGCGCTGGTTCCGCTCGCGGCACTGGTGATCGGCAGCCTGCGCGACACCTCGCCCGGCATGCCGGGGCAGTGGACATTGGCGAACTGGGCCAACCTGGCTTCGCCCGGCGTCGTCGAGACCTTGCTGACGACGCTTGAAGTCGCCGGCCTGAGCACCTTGTTCGCAATGATCATGGGCACCGCGCTCGCGCTGGTGATCCATCGCACGGATTTCCGCTGGCCCAACACCATGACGGGACTGCTGGGGCTCAGCTTCTATTTCCCGTCCTTCATCCTGGCGATGGCCTGGATCGTCATCGGCTCGCCCGGCGGCGTCATCAACGATCTCTTGCGCTTGCTCGATATCGAATCCGTCTCGGTCGATATTTACAGCGCCGGCGGCATCATCTTCGTCATGATTCTGCATCAGGTGCCGTTCGTCTATCTGACGATCCGCGGGCCGATCATGGGCATGGATCCGAGCTACGAGGAGGCCGCCCGCACCGCGGGCGCATCGCCGTGGCGGATGCTGCGCAGCGTCACGCTGCCGATGCTGTCCTATGCGCTCGCCTCCAGCGCCTTGCTGTGCCTGGTGCTGACGCTGGAGCAGTTCGGCATCCCCGTGCTGATCGGCGTTCCCGGCCACGTCACGGTTCTTGCCACCCAGATCTATCTGTTGTGCCGGTTTCCACCGACGGCCTATGGGCTCGCGGCCGCCATCGGCCTGACGCTCGCGGCCATTACCGGCATTGCCATCCTGCTGCAGCGGCGGCTGGCGCGCGGCGGACGCTCGGTGGTGACGACGGGCAAGGCCGGCAAGATCACGCCGATCCCGCTCGGCGCCTGGCGCTGGCCGGTGAACCTGCTGTGCGGTTTCTACATCGCGGTCAGCCTGGTGCTGCCCGGCTTGATCCTGCTCTACACGTCGCTGATCAAGTTCTTTACCGCCAATCCGTTCGACGCCGCCTTCACCTTCCGCAACTATCTCTATGTCTGGAATTCCGAAGAGACGCAGCAGGCGATCGTCAACACCGTGATCGTCTCCGGCGGCGGCGCGCTGGTCGGCGTCGTGCTCGGCATCGCCTGCAGCTATTTCACCGTGCGGCTGCGCCCGACCGGATATCGCGCGCTCGATGCGCTGGTCATGCTTCCGTTCGGCGTACCCGGCATCGTGCTCGGCCTCGGCCTGTTATGGGCCTACGCCTATCTGCCGCTACCGCTCTACGGCACGCTGACCCTGATCGTACTGGCCTATGTCACGCGCTTTCTGCCCTATGCGACGGAAACGTCCGGCGCCCGCTTCGTGCAGCTCGATCGCAGCCTCGAGGAAGCGGCCTGGACCGCGGGCGCCAGCCGGATTTCCGGCGTCTGGCGCATCCTGATGCCGCTCAGCCTGCCGTCGCTGCAGAGCAGCTATTTCCTGCTGTTCATGGCGTTCTTCCGCGAAATCTCCGCCACGATCCTGATCTTCACCGCCTCGACCTCGGTGCTGTCGGTTTCGATCTGGTCGTCGTTCGAGCAGGCCAATTGGGGCCTGGCGAGCGCGCTCTCGATTCTCGCCATGATCTTGATGGTCGCCATGATGTCCCTGCTGCTTTGGGCCATGCCCGGCGCCCGCAGGCGATAGAGCAAAGGAACCATCAGCGATGGGTATCGCCGTAAGTAACCTCGTCAAATCCTATGGCGCCTTCACCGTGATCCACGCGATATCGTTCGATGTCGCCGACGGCGAGTTCGTCACGCTGCTCGGTCCTTCCGGCTGCGGCAAGACCACCACGTTGCGATGCATCGCGGGCCTGGAAACCCCGACCGGCGGCAGCATTGCGATCAACGGCGAGACGGTTTCCGATCCTGCCACCAACCTGTTCGTGCCCCCGCATGAGCGCGATCTCGGCATGGTGTTCCAGTCCTATGCGGTCTGGCCGCATTTGACGGTTGCAGAGAACGTCGCGTTTCCGCTCACGGTGAAGGGTGAGCGCGACGTCGCCGCCGGCGTCAACTGGGCGCTCGACATCGTGGGCATGGGCAAGCTCGCCAAGCGACGCCCTTCCGAATTGTCCGGCGGCCAGCAGCAGCGCGTGGCGCTGGCGCGGGCGATCGCGGCGCGTCCCCGATTGCTATTGTTCGATGAGCCGCTGTCAAACCTCGACGCCCGCTTGCGCGATCGCACCCGGCTCGAGATCAGCCGGATCCAGCGCGAACTGAAAGTGCCTGCGCTCTACGTGACGCACGACCAGACCGAAGCGCTGTCGATGTCCGACCGCATCATCGTGATGGAGACCGGCCGGATCGTGCAGGAAGGAACGCCGCGCGACCTGTACCAGCAGCCGGTCAACCGCTTCGTTGCCGATTTCATCGGCAACGCCAATTTCCTGCATGTGCAGCGCGTCGGCCGCGTGTGGCAACTGGAAAACGGCTCGCCGGTCGAGGTCGATCCGGCGACCGACCGCGACGATGGCCGTTCCAAGATCGCCCTGCTGCGTCCCGAGGCGATCCGGCTCGACCAAAGTTCGGCGCAGGCCGTTGCCGGGCAAAACCGGCTGACCGGCCGCGTTATCGGCGGCATGTATCTCGGTCCGCATGTCGAATACATCGTCGAGGTCGGCGCCGACCGCCTGCGCGCCTATTCGCGCAGCGCGCTCGCGCCGGGCAGCCCCGCGATTCTTTCGTTCGATGCCCGCGACTGCCGGCTCGTCGACGATATGGCTCACACGGAAGCGAGGCCGCATCATGCTGGATAAAACCTCCGCAGCCGCCGTAGTCACCAAGCCCGCTCAACGCCTGGCCGAATTTGCTGCCGGCTTGAAGTTCGAAAATATCCCGGCACCGGTGCTGCACCGCGCCAAGCTCCTGATCCTCGACGCGCTGGGCTGCGGCCTTGCATCCAACGCCTATGACTTTGCCGATGTCGCGGTCGCCGGCGCCACGGCGCTGGGCGGCGAGGGGACCTGCAGCGTGATCGGCCGCGATGTCCGCCTGCCGGTGCGCGACGCAGCGCTCGCGAACGGCATGCTGATCCACGGCCTCGACTTCGACGACACCCATCTCAACAGCATCATTCACGCCACCGCGGCCTGTCTTCCCTGCGCGCTGAGCTTCGGCGAATCCCGCGACATCGACGGCAAGGCAATGCTGGTCGCCTACGCCGCCGGAATGGAGACCGCGATCCGCGTCGGGGCGGCGGTCAAGGGCGGCTTCCACCATGCGGGCTTTCATGCCACCGGCCTCGTCGCCCATTTCAGTTCGGCCGTGGTGGCCGCGCGCATCCTTGGACTGTCCGCGGAAGGCATCGTCGCCGCGCAAGGCATTGCCGCCAGCACGGCTTCGGGCGTCCAGGTCTTCCTTGAGGAGGGTGCCTGGACCAAGCGCATGCATCCGGGCTGGGCCGCAGTCGCCGGAATTACCGCCGCCGTTCTTGCGCAAAAAGGCTTCAAGGCCCCGACGCGTCCCTATGAAGGCCGCTTCGGTTTCTTCGATACGCATATTCAGCATCCGCCGGCGCCGATCGACCTCAACGCCGAACTCGCCAGTCTCGGCGACGTCTGGGAACTGGCCCAGACGGCGATCAAGCCCTATCCGGTCTGCCATTTCATCCATGGCTGCGCGGATGCCGCGATCGAACTGCATGCCGAAATCAAGCCTGCCGATATCGCCAGCGTCGAAGCGTACCTGCCACGCGACACCATGCCGATCATCGCTGAGCCCGCCGCCGCCAAGACCCGGCCGACCAATGAATATGAGGCGAAGTTCAGCGCCCAGTTCGTGGTGGCAACCTGCCTCATCAAGGGGGCGTTCGGCCTCGCCGACCTGATGCCGGCCGCATTGGCCGATCCGGTGGTGTTGGATCTGACGCAGCGCGTCACCTGCGCCATCGATCCCGACTCGGCCTTCCCGACCTATTTCTCCGGCGGCGTCCGCGTGACGCTGAAGGACGGCCGCAGCCTCTTCAAGCACATCCGCATCAACGCCGGCGCCGGCGAGCGTGCGCTGGACGAAGCCGCGGTCTCGAAGAAATTTCTCGCCTCTGCCGCCCTGTCGATCCCGTTGCATCAGGCCGAACGCATTCGCGAAGCCGTGCTGAAGCTCGAAACCCATTCCGTCACCGAGATCGCGGCCTTGCTGCGATCCACAACAAACTGATCAATCAGGAGAGCGAAGTTATGAGTACGTATGACGTCATCGTGGTCGGCGCCGGCAACGCTGCATTGGCTGCCGCCGTTTCCGCCAAGGAGAATGGTGCCGAGCGCGTCGTGGTGATCGAGAAGGCGCCGCGGGAGATGCGCGGCGGCAACACCCATTGGAGCGGTGGCGTGCTGCGCTTTGCGTTCGACGATCCCCGCGAGATCGGTGAGCTGCTGCCAGACGTCGAAGAGGAGTTCGAGAATTTCTACGACGGCATCTCGCCTTATCCGAAGGAAGACTTTCACGGCGACCTGATGCGCGTCACCAGCGGACGCACCGATCCGGTGCTGTCGAAATTGCTGGTCCACAATTCCTTTGACACCGTGAAGTGGATGAAGAAGGTCGGCGGCATCAAGATGGAGCCGGCGATCACACTGTCTGCGGTCAAGAAGGACAACGTCATGGTGTGGGCGCGCGGCCTCGTTGTGCGTGCCGAGCATGAGGGCGTTGGCCTGTCGCGGAGCTGGTTCGCCACCGCCGAGCGGCTCGGCATCGAAATTCGCTACGGCACCGCGGCGGTCGAACTGTTGATCGGAGACGACGGCAGGGTCAACGGCGTCAAGGTGCGCGACGACGACGGCATGTCGGTGCTGAACGCCCGTTCGATCGTTCTTGGCTGCGGCGGCTTCGAAGCCAATGTGCAGATGCGCACCCAGCATATCGGCCCGCTGGTCGGCGCGGCCAAGGTGCGGGGAACACCGCACAATCAGGGCGACGGCCTGCGGATGGCGATGAACGTCGGCGCCATGCCATGGGGACAGTGGAGCGGTTGCCACGCCACGCCGATCAGTGCGGACTGGGGCGAGTTTGCGCCGCGCGAGCTCACCGATCGCAGTAATCGTCTGAGCTACGTCTATGGCATCATGCTCAACCGCAAGGGCAAGCGCTTTGTCGACGAGGGCGAGGACGGCGCGCTGTTCACCTATGCCAAGTTCGGCCGCGCGATCTTGGCCGAACCCGGCGCCAAGGCCTGGCAGATCTTCGACTCGCGGGTGATCCATCTGCTCGAGCCGCGTTACCAGACCAGCAAGCCGATTACGGCGAACACGCTGGAAGACCTCATCGAACAGCTCGACTTCGACGACAAGGCGCAGGCTTTGAAGACCGTCGACGAATACAATGCCCACGCCCGTGAGATGGACGACGGCTTCGATCCGACCAAGAAGGACGGCCTGTCCAGCAAGGGGCTCGATCTCGAAAAAACCAACTGGGCGCTTCGCGTCGCCAAGCCGCCGTTCTATGCCTACAGCGCCACCGGCGGCATCACCTTCACGTTCGGCGGGTTGAAGGTGAACGAAACCGCGCAGGTGATCGGTACCGACTGGAGGCCGATCAAGGGGCTTTTCTGCTGCGGCGAAATGGTCGGCGGCCTGTTCTACGACAACTATCCGGCTGGTACCGGGCTGGTCTCGGGGGCGACGTTCGGGCGGATTGCCGGACGTAGCGCGGCCGCGGCCGATTAAGAGCGTACGAACGGGAGAAGCAACATGAGCGACGTATCTTTGGCATCGGTGAAAGCAAACCCTGCAACACTGCTAGGCGGTTCTTCCGGTATCACGCTGCTTCAGAACCTGGCGCAGCATGTTCTCGCCTTTGACAAGCGTCAGCTCACCAAGGGCGCGGTCGCGCAAGCGCGGACGTGTATCCTCGATGCGATCGGCGTAACCTTGGCGGGATATCCGGAACCCTGCACGCAGATCCTGCTGAAAACCCCGGGCGTAGCGACAGCGCCGGGGCCTTCGCTGATCTTCGGCTCGGCGCGGCGCACCAGCGCGCTGGATGCCGGGCTGATCAACGGCGCCGCGTCGCATGCGCTCGATTTCGACGATTTCAGCGGCATCATGGGCGGCCATCATTCGGTGCCGCTGGTATCGACGCTGCTGGCGCTCGCCGAGGAGCGCGGCGGCACCGGCCAGGATATCGTGGCGGCGTATGTGATCGGCGTCGAGGTCGAGATCAGGTTGGCGCGCGCCGTCAACTTCCACCATTATGACAAGGGCTGGCACCCGACTGCGACGCTCGGCGTGTTCGGCGCCGCGGCGGCCGCCTGCCATCTGATGAAGCTCGATCATTCAAAGACCACGATGGCGCTGTGTATCGCGGCATCGCTCGCCAGCGGCCTGAAGTCGAATTTCGGCACCATGACCAAGCCGTTGCATATCGGCCAGTGCTGCCGCAACGGCCTGCTCGCCGCGCTGCTGGCCGAGGGCGGCTTTGATGCCGCCACCGATGCCTTTGAGCATGCGCAGGGCTTCCTCAACGTCTTCAACGGGCCCGGTACGTTCGACACCGCAAAACTGTTCGAGAACTGGGGCCAGCCGTGGGAGATCGAAGCCAAGTCGATCGGGCTCAAGCAGTTTCCCTGCTGCGGCAGTACCCATCCCGCCATCAACATGGCGCTGAATTTACGCCGCGAGGAGAAGATCGACGCCGGCGACATCGCGCGCATCGAAGTGATGCCGCATGGCCGGCGGCTGCGCCATACCAACACGCCGCATCCGCAGACATCGCTGGAAGCCAAGTTCAGCGTTCAATATGTCGTCGCGCGCGCGCTTCGTTACGGAGTCTTGCGCCTGAAAGACTTTGAAGGCGACGCGCACTTCGACCCCGAGATCGTGCGGCTGCTGGACCTGACGACGGCCAGCCCGCATCCTGATATGGCCGACGATGCCGAGCATCAATGGGGCGCCGAGGTGATCGTGACACTGAAAGACGGCAGGCGCCTGGCGCGGCGGGTCGACAATCTCGTCGGCCGGGGCGGGGATAACCCGATGAGTAGCAGCGAGTTGTGGGACAAGTTCAGCGATTGCGCGGCCCGCAGCCTGCCCCGCGAGCAGATTGCGCCGTTGTTCGAACGGCTGGAGACATTCGAAAAGATCACCGAGGTCGCGCAAGTCACGCGGCTGTTGGAAGTCAGCGAGTTGCACAAGGCTCCGGCCAAGAAGGTCGTGTTCGCCCCCCGCGGCGCGCAGGAGGCTCCTGAGACGACCTGGGTACCCTGAAATGACAAGCGCCGCCGGTGTTTGCCGACGGCGCTCGTTCGGGATGTGCTGTTACTGCAAATCGATCGCGGCGCTGCCCAGCGCCAACAGGCGCTCGCCGCAGACGACGCGCAATTCGAAATGCGCGAGGCTCGCGGTCGTCTCGCCCACCACCATTTCGAGCGTGACCGTCTCGCCAATTCTGGCGGGATCGAGAAACTTGGCCGTCAGTCGTCCGGTTCGGCTCCATGCGGCTTCGCCGAATAAATCGCAGAACCAGGTTTCGAAGCGGGCCAGCAGCAGGGGCCCCTGTGCAATGACGCAGCCGAACTGGGTTTTGGCTGCGTAGGCGGCATCGTTGTGGACGGGCGCATCGGTGCCGAGCAGGGCACCGAAGTCGGTAAAGGCCTGAAGCGTGAGCGGCGGGCCGGGGCGCGTCAGCCGCTGTCCGGTCTTGAGATCATGTCGGTTCAGCATGGCCAGTACAGAATATGTTTGATCGTCATGATGGATCGCTGGTCGGTCGCGCAACGCACGTGCTGATCAAAGACGATGAAGCGTTTGTCGTTGCGGATGTACTTGTCGGCGATCACGATCGAGACCATCAGCGGCTCGCCGAGGCGGGCAGCGCTGTGCATCTCGATTTCCTCCTGCGCGTGCAACACGCCCGGTGGAAATCTCAGCTGCTGCTTCAGCGCGCGGATTTCATTGAGCAGGAATGCCGGTATGCGGGTGCCGATCTCGGGCGTCGGACGTACCTCACCGATGCTGCGGTAGAAGCGGGCCACATCGTCGGCACTGATCGGGAGCGGCTGCGGCGGATAGGTGCGTCCGACCTCGATGTCGTCATAGCCGACGCCGGTCCATCCGCCCATGCGGCGGTCGGGCTCGGGCATGCTCATGCGCCGCGGCCTGCCTGCATCGTGGATGTTGTCGACCGGCGCATTTTCCGTAGTCCCCGCGTCCGAAGGCCGCAACGTAGGGGACCTCCAAAAGATGTCAACAGTTTTCAGATGACATAGAAAGGCAGGGCGGGGTAGGGTGAAACCATGCGGCCGAATGGCCCATCAAGAAACGCTCAAAGGAAACGCAATGCCGCTGTTCAACGATTTTGGTTTCACCGACGAACAAAAACTGATGCGCCAGAGCCTGCTTGCTTTGGCCGAACAGCATCTGCCGGTGGAAAAAATCCGACAGCTCGACCGCGATGCCGGCTGGCCGACCGAAGCGTATCAGGCGCTGGCCAAGGGCGGATGGCTGGGCCTGCCCTATCCCGAGGAATACGGCGGACTCGGCGGCAGCTACAAGGACATGGCGATCCTGCTCGAGACGCTGTCCTATCACTATGCCTGTCTCGGCACGACCTACATGACCAGCGCGATCTATGCCGGCCTGCAACTGCTCTACAACGGCAGCGAATATCTCAAGCAGACCTACATGGTGCCGATGATCAAGGGCGACATCTACATCGCCTTTGCGCTGACCGAGCCGCAGACCGGATCGGATGCCGCGTCGATCAAGACCAATGCCGTGCGCGACGGCGATGACTACGTCATCCGCGGCCAAAAATGGTTCATCACCTCGGCCCATGTTGCCGACTACATCGTGCTGGTGGTCAAGACCGATCCCTCGGCGAAGCCGGCGCATGACGGCTTCAGCCTGTTCCTGGTCGACGCCAAGGCAAAGGGCGTCTCGATCCGACCGATCGAAACCATGGGGCGTCACACCACCCACACCAACCAGATATTCTTCGACGAGGTCAGGGTGCCCGCGCGCAACCTGATCGGCGAGCAGAATCGCGGCTGGAAAATTCTGATGCGCGGCCTGAACCTCGAACGGATGGCGATTGCCGCCTGCGGCGCCGGCAACGCACAGAAGGCGATCGATATCGCGCAGGACTATGCGACCCAGCGCATTCAGTTCGACCGTCCGATCAGCAAGTTCCAGGTGATCTCGCACAAGCTGGCGGACATGCGGATCAAGGCCGAGATCGCTCGTCTCGTCACCTATCGGACCGCGGAGATGATGGACGCCGGATACGATACGCGGATGGAAACCGCGATCGCCAAGATCGTCGCCACCGACAACGATTTCGAATGCGCCCATATCGGCATGCAGGTGATGGGCGGCGCCGGCTTCTCGATGGAGCACGACATGCAGCGGTTGTTCCGGGACTCGCGGCTCGGACCGATCGGCGGCGGCAGCAACGAAATTCAGCGCAACATCATCGCCAAGCTGATGGGACTCTAGGTTTGGACGCAACGGAGACCGTGGATATGACCGACGTTCCCGCCCCACGCGGCATGTATTTCGAGGACTTCGAAATCAACCAGGTTTTGCAAACCGGCCGCCGCACCATTACGTCGACCGACATCGTCAACTTTGCCTGCCTGTCCGGCGACTTCAACGACGTCCACGCCAACCACGAATACTGCAAGACCACGCCGTTCGGCGAGCCGATCGCGCATGGACCGCTGGTATTCGCCGTGGCGGCCGGGCTGAACTACGCCTCCGGGATCAACGACGGCACGCTGATCGCGCTGCTCGGCATCGACAAGTGGCGGATGAAGAAGCCGGTCAAGCACGGCGATACCATTTACGTGCGCACCACCGTCACCGGCAAGCGCGAGACCAGCCAGCCCGACCGCGGCGTGGTGACCTTTGGGCGGGCGTTCGTCAACCAGCACGGCGAAGAGGTGCAGGAGATGGAAGTGACGATCATGTACCGGCGACGGCCCAAAGGCTGATCTCTCGCTGCATAAACAAGAAAACAGGGAAGAACGAAATGAAGATCAGCCGGAAACTCGGAGCACTGTTGCTGGCGCTGACGGCGATGGGCGGCATCGCCAACGCCGAAAGCTACCCGACCAAGGCCGTGAAGCTGGTAGTCGGCTTCGCGCCCGGCGGCACCATCGACGTCGTCGCGCGCATCGTTGCCGACAAGCTCGGCAGCAAGCTCGGAAAACCCTTCGTGGTCGAGAACCGCAGCGGAGCCAACGGCATTCTCGCAGCGACAGCGGTGGCGCAGTCGGACCCGGACGGCTACACCATCTTCGTCAGCAACAGTTCCACCATCACGCTGAACCCGACGCTGTTCAAAGACCTCAAATACAATCCCGAGCGCGACTTCGCGCCGATCACGACGGTGATTTCGGTGCCGCTGATCCTGGCCGTCGACACCACCAATCCGCAGACGGCAGGGATCAAGACCCTTGCTGATCTCGTCGCGCTGGCGAAGTCGAAGCCGGGCATGGTGACCTACGGGTCGGCGGGCAACGGCAACATCACCCATCTGGCATTCGAACTGCTGAGCCAGAAGGCCGGCATCCAGATGCTGCATGTTCCCTATCGCGGCGCCGCGGCGGCGGAAGTCGGCCTGCTCGGGCATGAGGTGATGGTGGCGTTCGATACGCTATCCGCCGTGCAGCTTGTGAATGCCGGAAAGTTTCGCGCGCTGGCGGTTTCGTCGAGTGAGCGACTGGCGTCGCTGCCGGATGTGCCGACCATCGCCGAACTCGGCTATCCCGGCTTCGATGTGACGTTCTGGGTCGGCCTGTTTGTGCCGAAGGCCACGCCAACCGCCACCGTCGATCTCTTGAACAAGGAGATCGTGACGGCGGCGACCGAGGCCGCCGTGCGCGAACGCCTGGAGCCGCAGGGCAACGTCCTGACGCTCTCGCAGGCCGCGTTCGCCGAGAAGATACAAAAGGAGACCAGGGAACTGGCCGACGTGGTCGCCAAGGCCAACATCAAGGCGGAGTAGTGGTCTGCACCTCCCTGACGGCCGGCTAGGCGTGAACCGGCCACCAGAGAGGGAGGTCGACTAGTTTTTCGGCTTGGCCCAGTTCTGGTACATCGCCAGCAGCGAGACGATGTCCTGGCCGCGAAACCCTTCGGCCAGCGCCAGCGCATACATTTCGCGGGTCGCGGAAGCCGAAGGCGTCGGCATCCGCGTCATGCGCCCGAGCTCGACGCCGAGCGCGAGGTCCTTTTCACCCAACTCCATCTTGAACCCGGGCGAGAAGTCGCCCTTGATCGCATTCGGGAAGCGCTTGGTGAAATGATGCGAGCGGCCGCCGCTCACCGACAGCACGTCGTAGAGCTTCTCCGGCTCGACGCCGGCGGCGACGCCGAGCGCAAACGCTTCGGCTGCGACCAGCACGTTGCCCATCGACATCATGTTGTTGACGATCTTGACGACCTTGGCGGTGCCGACGCCGCCGGTATATTTCCACTCGTTGCCGAGCAGTTTCAGGATCGGTTCGGCGCGGGTGACGTCGGCCCTGTCGCCGCCGGCGATCAGGATCAACTTGCCGGCGCGTGCCTCGTTGGGGCTGCCACTGACCGGGCAATCGACCACCGCGATGCCGCGCGCGGCGGCGGCTTCGGCCGCCTGCCGCATGGTCTGCGGATCGATGGTCGAGAGTTCGATGCACAGCGTGCCCTTGGCGGCATGGGCGACGATCCCCTCGGCGCCGAGCCAGGCTTCCGTCACTGCTTTCGGGTCGGGCAGGCTGGTCAGCACGATCGAACGGCCTGACAGCGCCTCCGCGATGCTCGATGCCATCGCAAAACCGTCCTTGGTCAGGCGCGCGCGCTGCTCGGCGTTGACGTCGTAGCCGACGACGTCAAGGCCGGATTCCTTGAGCCGTCCGGCCATCCCGGATCCCATCTGCCCCATTCCGATGACCGCGACCTTCTCAAACATTGTTTTTCTCCCGTTCTTCATTGGTTGCAAGGATTCTTGCAAGGCCGTGTCGCCCCGCCGAAGCTTGTTCGCCGGCCCCCTCTATACAGACAGGCTCGCCGTTAAGCGACGCCGTAGCCCCGCTGGCCGCGCAACGACGTGCGCCCATACCGCATAATGAAAACTGTAGACAGTTTGACGGGGCGGCGATACGGTCTGCCGCAATTCGACCGATCGCGCCCGCGACCCACTATCCGGCGGACCGGTTCGACGCGCACATCAAGGGAGATGCACATGAGAGAGTATGACGTTGTGGTCGCCGGTGCCGGAAACGCGGCGCTCTGTGCGGCGATCTCCGCGCACGAAAACGGCGCGCGGGTGCTGGTGCTCGAACGTGCGCCCGAAGCCGAGCGGGGCGGTAACTCCTATTTCACCGCCGGCGGGTTCCGCTTCGTCCACGAAGGCGCGGAAGATGTCGCCTCCGATATCATCCCGGACATGACCGCGGAGGAACGATCCAAGATCGTGCTGCCACCGCACAGCCGCAAATTCTTCTACGACCAGTTGATGGAAGTGACCCACCACCAGTCCGACGAGGACCTGGCCAACCTCCTGATCGACCGCTCGCGTTCGACGATGGCGTGGCTGCGCAGCCATGGCATCCGCTTCGTTCCGATGTACGGTCGCCAGTCGTTCCTGGTCGACGGCAAGCATCATTTCTACGGCGGCGTGAACATCGAAGCCGTCGGCGGCGGCGCTGGCCTGGTCGAGGCCGAAATGGCGCGCCTTGAGAAGCTTGGCATTGAAATCCGCTACGGCTCGGCGTTGATCGGCCTGGTGCAGCGGCCCGACCGCGTGATCACCGGCGTGAAGATCCGGACCCAGCAGGGCTATTCCGAAATTGCGACCAAGTCGGTGATTCTCGCTTGCGGCGGCTTCGAATCCAATCCGGAGATGCGGGTGCGCTATCTCGGATCGGGCTGGGATCTGTGCCGGGTTCGCGGCACGCGCCACAACATGGGCGAAGGTATTCTGGCCGCGCTTGCGATCGGCGCGCGTCCGTTCGGCAACTGGTCGAGCTGTCACGCCTGCGAATGGGACATCTCGGCGCCACCCTATGGCGACCGCTGGGTGCTGGATAATTTCCAGAAGCACTCCTATCCGCTCGGCATCATGGTCAACATCAACAGCAAGCGCTTCGTCGATGAAGGTGAGGACTACCGAAACCTCACTTACGCGAAATTCGGCCGCGAGATCATGAACCAGCCGCGCCGCACCGCGATCCAGATATTCGACCAGCAGACGGTCGCGATGCTGCGCGACGAATACCGCATCAAGCAGGTGACCAAGGTCGAATCGGACACCATCGCCGGCCTCGCCGAGCAGCTCGAGCTCGATCCGGTGGAACTCGAGAAGACCGTCAGCGAGTACAACGCCGCCTGCGGTCCGGAGCCGTACAATCCGGCGATCCTGGACGGCAAGGCCGCCCGCGGCATCTCACCGCCCAAGTCGAACTGGGCGCTGCCGATCAACAAGCCGCCTTACGTCGCCTTCGTGACCACGACCGGCATCACCTTCACGTTCGGCGGTCTGCAGATCAATACCAGCGGCGAAGTGCAGGACATGACCGATCAGTCGATCCCGGGGCTCTATGCCGCCGGCGAGCTGGTGGGTGGCCTGTTCTACGAAAACTATCCGGGCGGCACCGGCCTGATGTCGGGTTCGGTGTTCGGCAAGCTCGCCGGCGAAAGCGCCGCGGCCTATGTCGGGGCCAAGGACAAGCGTTCGGTCGCCTGATCCGCTACCGATATCCGAAGGGCGTCCTGCGCCCTCCGGATCTCATGTCCGCGCGCGCGGATATCATCGAGGGGAGCCCGTCTCGCGGGCTTCCTGTTTGCCGCGGCTAGCGGCGTTGTCTGCGAAAGAGTTGTGAGCCTCCATGAAGATCGCGGAAGGAAAGTTTGTCGTCACCGGGGGCGCCAGCCTGATCGGATCGCACGTCGCGGAACAATTGCTGAGCCAGGGCGCGCGCGAGGTCGTGCTGCTCGACAATTTTGCGCTGGGCAATCCGGATACCGTCAAGTCGCTGCTGGCCGATCCCCGGGTCAAGCTGCTGCGCGGGGACATCCTGCGTATCAATGAGCTTTACGATGCCTTCGAAGGCTGCGACGGCGTGTTCGCGATTGCCGGCTTCCTGACGCTGCCGCTCAGCCAGAATCCGAGCCTTGGCCTCGCGGTCAACGTCGAGGGCCAGGTCAATATCTTCGAGGCGTGCCGCTACCGCAACGTCAAGAAGGTGGTGTTCTCGTCGTCGGTCGCCGTCTATGGCGATCCGGCCCCCGGACTGGTCGACGAACAGGCCCCGGCGCAACTCAACAGCTTCCAGCCGGCGGCGGCGCTATATGCCTGCACCAAGCTGATCGGCGAAAATCTCTGCAAGCTCTACAGCGCCAAGCACGGCGTCCAGGCGGTCGGGTTGCGATACTCGACGGTCTACGGCGAGCGCCAGCACTATCGCGGCGTCAACGCGCTCTACATCATGGAAAATTACGACCGCATCGCGCGCGGCGAACCGCCGGTCATCACCGGCGACGGCAGCGAGGTGCATGACTACATTCACGTCGCCGACGTCGCCCGGGCCAATGTCATGGCGATGGCCTCCGACGTGACAGCCGAAAGCTTCAACGTGGTGACGGGCGTTGCGACCTCGCTCAACCGCCTGGTCGAGATCCTGCTGTCGATCACCGGCAGCAAGCTCAAGCCAGTGTTCAAGACCGGCGGCGGCAGCGTGCGATCCAGCGTGACCGATCAACTCGATTTCAGCCGCGCCAAGATCGAGAAAATGCTGGGATGGGTGCCCGAAGTCTCCATCGAGCAGGGCATTCGCCGGCTGCTCGAATGGCGCAAGGCGCAAGAAAAGGCCTGAGACGAGGCCGCGAGCTAGCCGCCGGAACGGAGCAACCATGTCGGAATACGAAATCCTCGCGATCCGCTACGCCCACAATGCCGAGCGTAAAACGGCGGAGAATTTTCTCGGCGGCGATCCGCATGACGGGCCGATGCCGATGGACTTTTTCGTCTGGGTGCTGAAGGGCGGCGGCCGGACCATCGTAATCGATACCGGCTTCGACGCCGACATGGCGACGCGCCGCGCGCGAAAACTGACGCGGCCGGTGGCCGAGGGCCTGAAGGCCGCAGGTATCGACGCGGCCGGCGTCAAGGACGTGATCCTGACCCATATGCACTACGACCATGCCGGCAACCACGACCTGTTTCCGAACGCGAAGTACCACGTTCAGGACCGGGAAATGGAATACTGCACCGGCCGTTGCATGTGCCATTCCACTTTGCGTCACCCGTTCGAGGCGGAAGACGTCACCGCGATGGTGCAGAAGCTGTTCCAGGGCCGCGTCGCGTTCCACAACGGCTCGAGCGAAATCGCCGATGGCGTGTCGCTCCATCTGGTGGGCGGTCATTCGCGTGGCCTGCAGTTCGTGCGGGTCCGGACCCGGCGCGGATGGGTGGTGGTCGCCTCCGACGCTTCGCATTACTACGCAAATTTTGAACAGTACCGGCCGTTCCCGGTCGTCGTCGACGTCAGCGAGACGCTCGAAGGTTATGACGCGATGCGGCGCATGGCGACGTCGCTGTCCCATATCGTACCGGGCCACGACCCGCTCGTGTTACAACGCTATCCGGCGCAGCCGGGCGGGCCTGCGGATATCATCCGCCTGGATGCCGAGCCGTTGAAGTAAGGACGAGAGGGACCCTCCATGGCAAATGCTCGACTTCGTGCGGTCTTCATGCGGGGCGGCACTTCCAAGGCGGTGATGTTCCGAAAGGAGGATCTGCCGGCCAAGACTGCGGATTGGGATCCGATCTTTCTGCAGGTCATGGGCTCGCCCGATCCGAACGGCCGCCAACTCGACGGCATGGGTGGCGGCATTTCCTCGCTGTCGAAGATCTGCATCATCGGCCCGCCGAGCCGGCCGGACGCGGATGTCGACTACACTTTCGCGCAGATCGGCGTTCGCGACACTTTTGTCGATTACGGCGCCAATTGCGGCAACATGTCTTCAGCGGTCGGCCCGTTCGCGCTCGACGAGGGTTTGGTCACCGGTCCCGCCAATGGCGAAGCCACCGTCCGCATTCACAACACCAACACGTCGAAGATCATCGTCGCGCGCTTTCCGGTCGAGCAGGGCTCGCTGGCAGCCACCGGGGATATCGAAATCGATGGCGTCGGCGGCAAGGCCGCACCGATCCGGTTGGAATTTCTCGAGCCGGGCGGCGCGCGGACTGGCAAGCTGTTGCCGACCGGCCGCGCCGTTGACGAGTTCGACATCAACGGGCTCGGGATCGTCAAGGCGTCCTGCGTCGATGCCGCCAATCCGTGCGTGTTCGTCGAAGCGAGTGCCGTCGGCCAGTCCGGCGACGAACTGCCGGACGCGCTCGACCGCGATACGGTCTTTCTGCAGCGCATGGAAGACATCCGCTGCGCGGCATCGGTCAAGATGGGCATTGCGCCGGATCTCGAAACGGCGCGCCGCATGACCGGCATTCCCAAGGTCGCGATGGTATCGGGTCCGCGTGCCGGGCGGACCTTGTCGGGCCGCGAGCTTGCCGTCGCGGATGCCGACATCTGGGTCCGCATGATCTCGGTCGGCCAGCCGCATCGCGCCACGCCAATCACAGGCGCGATCTGCCTGTCGGTCGCGACCCGGGTTCCCGGCAGCATTCCCGCGCAGCTGAGCAACGCGAACGGGCCGATCCGGATCGCGCATCCGTCCGGCGTCACGCTGGTCGATGCCGGGGTCTCGCTTTCCGCAGACGGCGTCGCGAAGGCCGACTACGGCGCGGTCTATCGTAGTGCCCGCCGCCTGTTCGAGGGCAACGTTGTCTATCGAACGCCGCAATAGTCCGTATCCATAGCCTGGTGAGTATGCCGATGTTTCCGAAACTGTTTGCGCCCGGCAAGATCGGCTCACTGGAGCTGCCGAACCGGGTCGTGTTCGCGGCCACCAGCTCGGAACTCGCGGACAAGGACGGCTTCGTCGGCGACGATCTCGTCGAGTACTATGCCGAGCGCGCCCGCGGCGGTACCGGGCTGATCGTCGTCGAAGCCACCTATATCGAGCAGGAAGGCAAGCGGCTGCATCACAATGCGATGCTGCACGACGATTGCTTCATTCCCGGCCTGCGGAAGGTAGTGCAGGCAGCCCATGCCGAGGGCGCCAGGATGGCGCTGCAGCTCAACCATGGCGGCCGCGAATCCATTCCCGACGTGTCGGGCTCGGTGCCGCTGGCGCCATCACCGATTCCCTCGCAATTCACTGGTGTCGGCGACGCGGTGATTCCGAAGGAATTGACCGTCGGCGAGATCGACCGCATCGTCGAGCGGTTCGCGGAAGCGGCGCGGCGTTCGCGCGACGCCGGGTTCGACGCCGTCGAGCTGCATGGCGCGCACGGGTATTTGATCGGCGAGTTTCTGTCGCCCGATTCGAACAAGCGCGAGGATGACTACGGCGGCAGCGTGCAGGGCCGTGCTTATTTTTGCGTGCGCCTGATCCAGGCGATCAAGGCGAGGCTGGGCGCGGACTATCCCGTCATCGTTCGCATGAACGGCCGGGATCATGTCCAGCACGGCCTCGAACTCGCCGACGCCGTCGAGATGGCCGTGATGTTCGAGGCGGCCGGCGCGGATTCGATCAGCGTGTCCGGCGGCGTGCATGCGTCGCGGCCCTATATGGTCGTTCCCGGCATGTCGGTCGACCGAGGTTGTTACGTGAGCTATGGCGATGCGATCCGAAAACGGGTCAAGGTCCCCGTGATGGTGGTCGGACGCATCAACACCCCCGAACTTGCCGAACAGATCCTCGAGGACGGACAGGCGGATTTCATCTGCCTCAGCCGCGCCTTGATCGCCGATCCGTATTTCCCGGCCAAAGCGAAGTCCGGCCGCGTCGAGACGATCGCGCCCTGCATTGCCTGCAACGAGTGCATCGCCACGGTTCATCGCCACAAGGGTCTGGCCTGCACGGTCAACCCGATGGTGAGCCGGGAACTGGAGTTGAAGCCGCTGCTCGCGCTGAAGCCGGAGGCACGACGCGTTGTCGTGATCGGCAGCGGGGCTGCCGGTTTGTCCGCTGCCGTGACGGCGGCCCGGCGCGGTCACGATGTCCATCTGTTCGAAAAGGAAGCCGTGATCGGCGGACAATTGTTGCTGGCGCATCAGCCGCCGCATCGCGGTGAGATCAGGAACGCGTTGCGCTATTTCGCCTCCGAGATCGCGCGCCTCGGTATTCCCGTCAGTCTCAATCGATCGTTTTCCGCCGATGATGCGCGCGCGCTCAAGCCCGAGGCCATCATCGTGGCCACAGGCGCTTCACCGGTTCAGCCCGATGTGCCGGGATCCGATCTGCCCCATGTCTTGAGCGGATGGCGGGTTATCGCCGGCCTCGAACAGGCGGGCCAGACCTGTGTCGTCGTCGGTGGCGGCCTGGTCGGCATCGAGGTTGCGGATTATCTGGCGGACCAGGGCAAAAAGGTCATCATGATCGTGCGCTCGGAAATGCTGAAAAAGGCGGTCCACGCCGACCGGGTCTACTATCTCGACCGGATTGCGGAGCTGAATATCGAAGTGCTGGCGAACATGGAGTTGCTCGCGGTCGGTCCGGACTGGGTTGAAATCAAGCCGGAAGGCCGTGTGCGCCGTACGCTGCACGATATCGACAACGTGATCTTCTGCACCGGCTACGCGTCGCGGAAGGCCGAAACCGACAGCCTCGAGGGATTAGGCATCGCCGTGCACTATGCCGGCGATGTCGGGGGCCCGCGAAAATTCTTCCAGGCGATCGAGGAGGGGACGCTGACGGCGCTCCGGATCGTTTAACTGTAGACAGTTGATGGAACAGGTATTTCTACGATTGATTGTTTTCCGGGAAGCGACATATTGATGGGCAAGAGGGCCGATCCGGCAATGTCGCGCGAACGAACAGGATCGTTGTTTCCTCCGCGCCGGGCCGGTGCGGAGGCGTCTGCACGGGCTCCTGAAGGAGTGGTCCTCGGAGGGTTTTCATGAACGGCATTTTGAGCAACAAGGTTTCCGCGCAATCATTGGTGGACGCGCTCGCGGAGCGGATCGAGGCCGCGATTATGAGCGGCGATCTTCAGCCGGGTAGCAAGATCAGCGAGCAGGCACTGGCCGCGTCACTGGGCGTCAGCCGTGGTCCGTTGCGCGAAGCCATCCGCAGGCTCGAAGGCCGCAAGCTGTTGCAGCGGACTCCGAACATCGGCGTTCGCGTCGCCAGCCTGTCACCCGCCGATCTCTATGAGGTACTGCAGGTGCGCGAAGCGCTCGAAGGGCTGGCATGCGGGCTTGCCGCCAAGAACATGACGGACGAAGAACTGGAGGCGCTTTCCGAACTGCTCGATCAGCACCAGCAGCAGAAGAGTGTCCAGGAAGGAACCGGCTACTACCAGGAGTCAAAGGACTTTGATTTTCACTTCCGGATCGTGAAGGGCAGTCGCAACGCGCGGCTGGTCCAGATGCTGTGCGAGGACCTCTATTATCTGCTCCGGGTCTATCGCTACAAATCCAGCACCAAGCCGGGACGCGCCAAGCAGGCGCTCCGCGAGCACAAGGATATCGTGGCGGCGCTGATGCGGCGGGATCCGGTGGAAGCCGAACGGAAGATGCGCCTGCATATCGGCAACGCGCGCCTCTATGTCGAGGAGCAGATGCGGGAAGCGGCCAGCCGGCAGGAAGTAGCCCCTGCAGTCCCGGTGCGCAAACCGAAGGCGGCGACCGCACTGTCCGGCAAAGGCGGCAGGGCTGCCGCACTGGCGCGAAGGTAGTCGCGCGCCACGCTTGCGCCGTGGTCCCTTGCTACGGCTATTTGCCGGTTGATCGCTGCGGCATACCCTCCGGGGTCACCGACGTGATGATCGAAGAATCCAGCGCCTCGTATTCGTGGTAGCCGATGGTGGCGTAGAGTTCCGCGCGGGTTTGCATGCGGTCGATCAGGCGATGGGTGCCGCCGTCGTCCCGGATTCCCTCATAGAGATCGGCCTGTGCCTTCGCCGCCATGCGCAACGCACTGACCGGCCAGATCACCATCTTGTAGCCGAGCGCCTCGAACTCGGCGGCGGTCATGAACGGCGTTCGCCCGAACTCGGTCATATTGGCCAGCAGCGGCACTTTAATTGTCTCGGAAAACTTGCGGAACGCCTCGGGGTCATGAAGGGCTTCCGGGAAGATCGCGTCGGCGCCGGCCTCGACGTAGAGCCTGGCCCGGTTGATCGCGCTGTCGAGCCCTTCGTCGGCGGCGGCGTCCGTCCGGGCCACGATATAAAGATGCCGGCGCGCTTTTGCAGCGGCTGCGATCTTCGCGGCCATGTCCTCCGGCGCGATCAGTTTCTTGTCGTTGAGATGGCCGCACTTCTTCGGCAGGATCTGATCCTCGATCTGGACCGCCGCGGCGCCGGCGTCCTCGAACGCGCGAACCATGTTCATCACGTTGAGCGCTTCGCCGAAGCCGGTATCGCCATCCACCAGCACGGGAAGCTGCGAGGCGCGGGACACCTGCCGGACGAAGAAGCAGACGTCCTCGATGGTAAGGATGCCGAGGTCCGGCAGCCCCATCGAGGCGGACATCGCCGCGCCCGACAAATACAGCGCCTCGAACCGGGCCGCCTTGGCCTGCAGGGCGGCGAGCCCGCAATGGGCTCCCGGGATCTGGAGGATGCCGGGACGTTGCAGCAGCTTTCGAAAACGCTCGCCGGCCGGAAGCGTCGGCAAATCATTGGCGACCAGATAGGTCATTTGGCCTTCACCTGTGCTGTGTGTCTTTTTTTCGTATAGCGGCCCGGACTTCCCAGTTGAATGGGTTTAGGCCGGAAAGGTCTTGCCGTCCGAACTGTTTGCGTCACTGGCGGTCGGTCATCAGGCTCCTCGACAGGGTCGTTGCGGCGCTACGCCGCGCCGGATGTTTCCAACATCACTGTTCAACTGTCAACAGTTGACGTTCCTCAATGCGGCGGGCTAGGTTCAGCGCTGCCCGTCGCCGGTTTGAGCCGACGGAAGCCATCAACAGCGAGATCATGAGGGGGCGGCTGCGACCGCTCCCCGACATTAGGGAGGTAGCCATGCGTGGATTTCTGAAGATCGCGCTTCTGTCGTCGGTCTTTGCTGTTTCTTCATATGCAGCCGAGGCCGAGACGTTGAAGCTCGGCGTGCTCGCGACGCTTTCCGGCGCCGGAACGGCATGGGGCATTGCGATGCAGGGCGCGGCCGAACTCGCCGCCGAAGACGTCAACAGCAAGGGCGGCCTGGAAGTCGGCGGCAAGAAGTACCAGGTCGAAGTCGTCGCCTATGACGATCACTACAAGGCGGCCGACGCGCTGACCGCGTTCAACCGCCTCGTCTTCGATGACGGCATCAAGTACGTGGTCGGCCCGCTCGGCTCGGCGCCGGCGCTGGCGCTGCTTCCGGTCTCGACCGAAAACAAGGTCATCACCATGACGATGGCGTTCACGCCGAAGGCGCTGTCGGCGGAGTACAAATACAGCCTGCGCCCGGTGATTCCGTCGGACGTGTTCTCCGATCCGCAGATCAAGTGGGTGGTGCAGAAGCTCGGCGCGAAGCGGGTCGGTGGCCTGTTCCCGAACGACGAATCCGGCCAGCAGGTGGGCGCCGCCAACGAGGCCGCCTACCAGGCGGTGGGGGCCAAATTCGTGGCCAAGGAATTCTTCGAACGCGAGCGCGTCGACTTCGTGCCGCTGCTGACACGCGTGCTGGCGCAGAACATCGATGCCTTCGAGCTCGACGGCAATTCGCCGCAGACCGCGGGGCTATTGGTCAAGCAGCTTCGCGAACTCGGCTTCAAGGGTCCGATCATCCGCACCGGCGGCGACGCCACCGCCGACCTCCTGAAGATCGCCGGCAAGGAGGCGACCGAGAACGTCTACGTTCATCAGCCGATCAATCCGGAACTCGCTTCGATCAAGGAGTACACCAAGCGGTTCGAGACCAAATACAAGGTGCCGCTCAACGCCTTCAGCCCGTTCTTCTACGCCAACGTCCAGATGCTGTTCGCCGGCATGCAGAAGGCGGGAACGGTGACCGACGTGGATAAGGTCCGCGAGGCGGTCTTGGGCCTGAAGGATTTCGACAGCGTGCTCGGCAAGGTGAACTGGATCGGGCAGGCGCAGTGGAAGTCTGACCAGCAGCTCGATGCCCCGTTCTATGTGGCGCTGATCAAGGGCGGCGAAGCGCATGTCGTCGCCAAGTGTACGCCTGCGGTGTGCGAATAGCGTGGGTCTCGCAACCGATCGGTGCGGCCTGACGCGGGAGAACGGGTTTGGACTATTCAATACTTCTGGCGCAGGCGGCGCTGAACGGTCTCGTCATCGGCGCGATGTACATGCTGATGGCGGTCGGTTTCACGCTGGTGTTCGGGATCATGCGCGTGGTCAACTTCGCGCATGGCGAGTTCTATATGCTCGGCGCGTTCACGGCGTTCTTTACCTATGTCTACTGGGAAATGCCGTTCGTGGTCTGCCTGGCGATCGCGGCGGTGACGGTCGGCATTCTCGGCATGCTGATCGAGCGAACCCTGATCCAGCCGTTTCGTTCCGATGAAATGTCGGGAATGATCGCCACGCTGGCGATTTCCGTCATCATTCAGAACGGGGCCGTGCTGCTGTGGGGACCGGCGCCGCGCGCGATGCCCGATATCGTCACCGGCACGCTGGCGGTCGGCCCCTTCAGTTTCCCGTGGTCGCGGCTCGTGGTGATCGCGGCGGCGGCGCTGATCTTCGTTGCGTTCTGGCTGTTCATGCAGCGAACCCGGCTCGGGCGGGCGATGCGGGCGGTCGCCCAGGATACCGAAACCGCGCTGCTGCAGGGCATTCGCGTCAACTACATCTATCCGTTGGCGTTCGGGCTGAGCGTGGCGCTGGCGGCGCTGGCCGGCGCGTTGATGGGCCCGGTATTCTCGGTCTCGCCGTTTGTCGGACTGACGCCGATGCTCAAGGCCTTCGTCGTCGTCATTCTCGGCGGTCTCGGCTCGGTCCCGGGGGCGGTGGTTGGCGGACTGATGCTCGGCATGATCGAGAGCTTTACGGCAACGATGTTCGGATCGCTGGTGTCTGACATTCTGCAGCTTCTGCTCGTCATCTTGATCCTGCTGGTCCGGCCGGCCGGCCTGTTGGGACAAAGGGAGGCCTGAGTTGGAGGGATCATCATCCGCCATCGGCCGCGACAAGCCCGCCCTTCCGGCCCGCAACCGCATGCTGCCGCGCGTGGCCATGGCGGTCCTGCTAACGGCCGCGCTGGTTCTGCCGCAACTGACGGCAAACCAGTTCTATATTCATCTGGCGAACCTGATGCTGCTCAATTCGATCTTCGCGGTCAGCCTTGGTCTGATCGCGGCGGTCGGACAGATATCGCTCGGGCACGCCGCGTTTGTCGCCGCCGGGGCCTACATCTCGGCGCTGGCGGCGCTGACGTTCAAGATTCCGCCGATCCTCGGCATCGTTCTTGCCGGATTTGCGACCGGGCTGGCGGCGGCGCTGCTCGGCAAGATCCTGTTGCGCCTGCGCGGGGTCTATTTCGTGCTCGTCACGTTTCTGGCCGGGCAGGTGTTCACGCTGATTGCGCTCAATTGGGAAAGCGTCACCCATGGCGCCAACGGATTGCTCGGCATACCCGCCATTTCGCTGTTCGGTTTTCCGCTCTCGACGCGGTTGCGGTTCTATTATTTCGCGCTGGCCGCCTTCATCATTGTCCTGACCTTCGTCTGGGCCCTGATGCGGTCGCAATACGGCCGGGCATTCCGCTCGATCGCGGAAAACGTCCGGCTTGCCGAATCCAGCGGCATCGACGTCAGCCACTATCAGATCGTCGCCTTCGCGCTCGGCAGCGGCATCGCGGGTGCTGCCGGCGCGACGATGGTTCACTATATCCGCTTCCTGTCGCCGGACAGTTTCACCTTCAACGATTCGATTGCCTATATCACCATGCTGGTCGTCGGCGGGCGGCAGACGATGATCGGAGGCGTCCTCGGCGCGCTGTTCCTGACGCCGTTGCCGGAGTTGCTGCGCGGCCTGGTCGGGGCGCAGCACATCGTCTACGGCGCGATCCTGCTCGCGGTATTGCTGTTCCTGCCAAAAGGACTGGTCTCGATCGGACGCTCCCTCTTCGGGAAGACTTCCAGCGCGGAGGCGCCGAAATGACCGCCTTGCTGGAAGTAGACGGCATCAGCCGGCGTTTCGGTGGGCTGAATGCGCTGAAGGACGTTTCGTTTGCGGTGAACAAAAGCGAGATTGTCGGGCTGATCGGCCCCAACGGCGCCGGCAAGACCACCTGCTTCAATGTCGTCAGCGGGGTCATGGCGCCGACGGCCGGTGCGATCCGGTTCAGGGGCCACAGCATCGTCGGCAAGAAGCCGAGCGCCATCGTCAGCGAAGGGCTGGTACGGACGTTCCAGGCCACAACGGTGTTTCCGGACGCAACGGTGATCGAAAACGTCATGCGCGGCGCATTCGCGACCACGCCGGTCTCGATGCTGAGTTCGGTGTTCAACACGCGTGCCGCACGCGCCACGCTGGCGGCAACCGGCGATCGTTGCGATCTGTTGCTCGATCGGCTGCAGCTCACGCCGTACCGTGAATGGCGCGCCGGCGAATTGTCGTATGGCGGTCAGCGCCGGCTTGGCGTCGCGATTGCGCTCGCCGCCAACCCCGAGCTTCTGATGCTCGACGAGCCGGTCGCGGGGCTCAATCCGGAAGAAGCGGCCGAGTTCGGCCGCCTGATCAGGGAAATCCACGAAACCGAGGGCGTCGCCGTGCTGCTGGTCGAGCATCACATGCGACTGGTGATGGGCTTGTGCCATCGCATCGTCGTGTTGGACCACGGTGAGCTGATCGCCGAGGGGGTGCCGGCCGAGATTCGCGCCAATCGCAAGGTGATCGAGGCCTATCTCGGCTCCGAGGAGGTCGGATGAGCGAGGCACTGTGTATCCGGGATATCCATGTCGAATACGGCAGCCGGGTCGCGCTCAGCGGCATCAGCCTCGACGTAGCACCTGCGCAGATCGTGTCGTTGGTGGGCAGCAACGGCGCCGGCAAGACCAGCACCCTGCGCGCGATCATGGGCCTGAGGTCGCCGAGCAAGGGCGAGATCAGCTTCGGCGCCGCTCGGATCGACGGGATGTCGCCACCCGAAATCGTGGCCCGGGGCATTGCATTGTCGCCGGAGGGACGGCGGGTTTTTCCGCGTATGAGCGTGCACGACAATCTCTTTGTCGGCGGCTATCTGCAGCCGCAAGGCGCGCATTTGCACAAATCGGTCGAACGGATGTTCGACTTCTTCCCAAACCTGCGGCAGCGCCGCAGCCAGATGGCGGGCTCGTTGTCGGGAGGCGAACAGCAGATGCTGGCGATCGCCCGCGCGCTGATGGCGGCGCCGAAGGTGCTGTTGCTGGATGAACCTTCGCTCGGTCTCGCGCCGATCATGGTGCAGGAGATCGGCCGCCTGATCCAGACGATCAACAAGGAGCAGGGCCTGTCGATCGTGCTGGTCGAGCAGAATGCCAGCCTCGCGCTCCGGCTCTGCCACTACGCCTATGTGCTGGAGAACGGCCGGATCGCGTTGAGCGGTCCAGGGCCCGAACTCGTCAAGAGCGACTACGTTCAGCGGGCTTATCTCGGCGTCTAAAAAACGCAACAAGGGGATCGTCATGGAAGCCAAAATGAAGGCATCCACGGCACTGAAGGAATTCAACGGCCTGCTGGCTGAGGCGGCGGCGAAGAAGTAAGGCAGACGTAGGCCGGGACGGCCGATGCCTGGACGTCAGTTCCGGATCGCATAGAGCGGAGTTCGGAGCGTCAACTGGTACGACGGTTTCGGCGTCCATGCGATCTGCGCGGTGACGCCGAACAGGCGGTTGTCGTTGTCGTCCATGAGGTCGAGATCGAACCGCACGATCGGCTGGGTGAACGGCTGGAATGGCGTCAGGTTGAGAAGTTGGGCGCCTCCGAAGGACTGTACGCCGAGCCGGCTGGTAAATTTCCAGTTGTTGTCCCACTGATAGTAGCCGCCGACATATCCCATGATGTCGGGTTTGACTTCGGCAAAGCCGGTATCGATCAGTACCCTTGTGTATTGCACGCCCGCCAGTAATCCCCGCGTTTCGTCGGTATTGAGCGCGTAGTCCGCCTCCAGGATCGTGTTGTAGGCCGTCGTCGCCAACGGCGCGTCGGAAATCGATCGCGTCACATTGGATTGAAGCGTGAGCGTCGGAAACATGCCGCCGTTTTGCTCATAGATGTCGGCCTGAAGGCCGACGGTGAAACCATAAGAGGTGAAGGCCGTCCAGGCATCGGTACCCGACTGCGAGGTGCTGCCGCTGACGCCACCATAGACCGAGAGCCGGTCGTTGACGTCGACCGTTAGGGGAAGATCGACTGCGATGCTGCGGCTGGACGGCGACGTCAGGGTCGTGAGCGACGACAGGTTCGACAGCGTCGACAATAGCGGAGGTGCGCTGAACCCGATCGACAGCGCGCCCGCGGGCAGGGTGGTGTAGATGGTCCTCATATCGAGGTAGATGTTCGGCAGGGTCGGTTTGGCCGGGGCCGCATCCTCTTCATCGTCTTTGGCGAGCGCGAGACCGGAAAAGCACATCGATAGCAGCGCGCCGAGCACTGCGCGCTTGGCGAAACGCATCAGCCGAACCCGCGGGCCGCGCCACGAGTTCGCGCTGGAACCACGCGGTGGCGCAAGCTGGCTGGACACAGGCTCTCGGCTATCGCGCGCGAGCAGGGGAGGTCATGGCTTCTGGCCGGAACAGACGGTCCATCTGTTCCTTCGTCAGCAACTTCTCCTCCAGCACGATGTCGGCGACGCGGCGCTTTTGCGCCAGCGCCTGCTTGGCGACCCGTGAGCAGGTCTCGTAACCCAGAGCCGGGACGAGCGCCGTCACCAGCCCGATGCTGTCCTCGACCAGCGCGCGGCATCGCTCGCGGTCGGCCTCGATGCCGACCACGCACTTCTTCGTCAGCGTGTTGATCGCGGCCGTCAGCGTGCGAAGCGATGACAGCACGCAGTAGCCGATCGTCGGTTCGAACGCGTTGAGCTGAAGCTGTCCGCCCTCGGCGCACATCGTCACGGTGAGGTCGTGGCCGATCACCATATAGGCGACCTGGTTGACCACCTCGGGAATCACCGGATTGACCTTGCCCGGCATGATGGAGGATCCCGCCTGCACCGTCGGCAGGCGAATCTCGCCGAAGCCCGCGCGCGGGCCGCTCGACAGCAAGCGCAGATCGTTGCAGATCTTCGACAGCTTGACGGCGACGCGCTTCAGCACGCCGGAGAACAGCACGAATGCGCCCATGTCGGAGGTCGCCTCGATCAGGTTGCTGGCCGGCACCATCGGTTCATGGGAGGCGCGCGCCAGTTCCTCGATCGCAAGTGCTGCATAGCGCGGATCGGCGTTGATGCCAGTGCCGATCGCCGTTGCGCCGAGATTGACTTCGCGAAACAGCGCCGCGGCTTCCCTTATTCGGGCGACGTCTTCCTTGATGGTGGCAAAATAGGCATCGAATTCCTGGCCCAGCGTCATCGGCACTGCATCCTGAAGCTGGGTTCGGCCGATCTTGAGAACGTCACCGAACTCGACGGCTTTCGACTTGAAGGCAAAGGCGAGTTCGTCGAGCGAGGCGATCAGGGGGGCGGCGGCGAAAATGATCGCAAGCCGCAGCGCCGTCGGATAGGCGTCGTTGGTCGACTGCGCCATGTTGACGTCATCGTTGGGATGAAGTGCCGCATAGTCGCCCTTGTGTTTCCCCATCAGTTCGAGCGCCACGTTGGCAATGACCTCGTTGGCGTTCATGTTCGTGGAGGTTCCGGCGCCGCCCTGAATGGCGTCGACCACGAACTGGTCGTGAAAGCGTCCGTCCTTGGCGATCAAATCGCAGGCGCGGTCGATGGCGTCGGCCTTCGCCGGCGCCAGGTGCCCGAGACGCCGGTTGGCACGCGCCGCGGCCTGCTTCACCAGCGCCAGCGCCCGTACCAGGTCTGGGAAATGACCGACGGGAACGCCGGTGATGGGGAAATTGTCCACGGCCCGCAAGGTGTGGACGCCCCAATAGGCGTTGGCGGGCACGTCGGCGTCGCCAATCAGATCGTGTTCGCTTCGCGTCGCGACCTGGGTCAGCTCGATCGACCGGGTGGTGGCAACTGCGACGGATTGGGGGGGATCCACATTGATCTTGGTTTCGGCCATCGCGCTCTTTCCCTGTTGGAAACTGCTGATCCAGGGGAGGGACGCTAACATTCCATGGCAGGGTCAGGAAGCTGAAAGCCCGATGTTGCAGGGCCACCTGACTTGGTTAAAGATGGGGGCGACGCTGGAATCAGCCGGCCTTGCCGGCCGCCTCGATGGCCACCGACAGCGCCAGCTTGGTCTGCTCCACGATCTCCTCGACCAGCTCTTCCCGGCTGATATGGCCGACCTCGCCAGTGAGCAGGCCCTGTTCCGCCAGCATGACCACGCCATGCAGCGCGGCCCAGATCTTCAGGGCGCTGCGCTCGCGCAAATATCCGATCGCCGGCGCTTCCAGTGCTTCCAGCAGCAGGTCAAGGGTCTCCATCGCAGCACTATGAAGCTCGCTGCCCTTTGGTGCGCACGCCATGATGCGCGAAGCGAACATCAGGCGGTAGACACCGTTGCGGCGCAGGCCGAAATCCAGCGTGAGCTGCGCGAAGCGCGACAGCTTCGAACGCTTCGACGGCTTGACGATCGACGCCCGCAGCATGGCGCTGAACTGCCGGAAGGCTTCCGCCGTGACCGCGACCAGCAATGTCTCACGGTCGGCAAAATGCTTGTAGGGCGCCGGCTGCGAGACACCGAGCTTCTTCGCCAGCGCGCTGATGCTGATCGCTTCCGGGCCGCTGCGCTCGGCCTCCTGCAACGCGGCCTGAACCAGGGCATCGCGGAGATCCCCGTGGTGGTAGGCGTTGAGCGCTTTGCGTGCGGGTCGAGGCGGCATTTGGTATGATGAACTATAACTATTCGCTTGACAGCACAACCGGGTACGAATGTAATAGTCCATAACTTCGAGGCATTCCAGCCCGCCCGCTGGCGTTCCCCGAAATCGACACAACGCAAAACAACACACGCGCAGCCAAGCGCGCCACAGAGGAAACGCTTGCCATGGCCGGAAAGCTGAAAATCCGCGTCGACCAGGACAAATGTCAGGGACACGCGCGCTGCAAATCACTGGCGCCTGAACTGTTCAATCTCGACGAATTCGGCAACGCGCACGAAATCGGCGACGGCACCGTGCCGGCCGGCCTGGAAGACAAGGCCTGGCTCGCCCAGACCAACTGCCCGGAAAACGCGATCGAAGTGACCGAGGAATAGCTCCGGTCCTTGAACCTATCTCGCCATTTGAATTTGCACGAACGCAGCAGAAGGAAATTGTCCTGATGTCCGATCCCGCCAAGATCATGCCCGAACCCGACAGCATCATGCCCGAGCATCCCCCGGTCTCGGACTGGGTCCACGATTTCGACCATACCGATCCGCGCTGGACCGAAAATCCGTTTCCGATCTGGGACGAACTGCGCAACGAATGTCCGGTTGTCCATACCAAGCGCTTCCTCGGCTGCTATCTGCCGACCACCTATCAGGCGGTGAAGGAAATCGCCTACGACACCGAGCATTTTTCCTCCCGCCGCGTCATCGTGCGCGACGTCCGGCCACCGATTACCAATACGGCGCCGCCGATCACGTCCGATCCGCCGGAGCACAAGCCCGCCAAGCAGTTGCTGCTGCCGCCCTTTACGCCGGATGCGATGAAGAAGCTGGAGCCGCGGGTCCGCGAGATCTGCAACGAGTTGATCGACGAGTTCATCGAAGACGGCAAATGCGACGCCGCGGCGCGCTACACCAAGAACATTCCGGTTCGCGCCATCGCCCACATGCTCGGCATTCCCGAAAAGGACAGCGATCTCTTCATCAAGTGGATCCACGAAATTCTCGAGCTCGGCATCAAGGACGACAGCGCCCTGATGCGCGCGGTCCATGAAATGACGGCCTATTTCGCCGGGCATATCGAAGCGCGCAAGAACAACCCGACCGACGACCTGATCTCGACGATGATGAACGCCAGGGACAAGGACGGTCAGCCGCTCTCGGACATGCATGTGCTCGGCTCGCTGCGGCTGCTTCTGATCGCCGGCATCGACACCACCTGGAGCGGGATCGGCTCCTCGCTGTGGCATCTGGCGAAAACGCCCGCCGATCGCGACCGCCTGATCGCCGAGCCGGAACTGATGCCGACCGCGATCGAGGAATTTTTGCGGGCCTATTCGCCGGTGACAATGGCGCGCGAGGTGATGAAGGAAACGACCATCAGCGGCTGCCCGGTCAAGCCCGGCAACATGGTGCTGCTGTCGTTCCCGGCCGCCAACCGCGATCCGGCGATGTTCCCGGATGCCGACAAGGTGGTAATCGATCGCAAGGAAAATCGCCACGCCGCCTTCGGCCTCGGCATTCACCGCTGCGTCGGCTCCAACCTCGCGCGCATGGAGATGACGGTCGCGATCGAGGAATGGCTGAAGCGGATTCCGGATTTCAAGCTGGATCCGGCCGGTGAGGTGAAATGGTCGGAAGGCACCGTGCGCGGGCCGCGCCAGCTTCCGGTGCTGTTCAAGGGGAAGTGATCGCGCTCCATCACGTTTCAAGACAGGAGCCCGGCTCTGATTCAGTCAGAACCGGGCTCTTGGCATTTCAGCGCATATAGGCGCCGCCATTGACGTCGAGGGTTAACCCGGTGACGTAGGACGAAAGATCGGACGCGAGGAAGAGGCAGGCGCCGGCAATTTCGGTGGGGTCACCGGCCCTTCCCAGCGGCCAGTCCTTGGCAATGGCGTGCTTGGATTCGTCCGTGGCCCCGGATCGCGAGAAGTCGGTCAGGATCAGGCCGGGCGTGATCGCATTGGCGCGGATGCCGTCGGGTCCGAGTTCCCGCGCCATCGCCCTCACCAGACCGAGGACGCCGGCCTTGGCGGCGCAATAATGCGCGCCGCCGAACACGCCGCCACCCTGCTGCGCCGACATCGACGAAATGCAGATGATGCTTCCCGCGCGCTGCGATTTCATCGCGGGCATGGCGGCCTGCGACAGCCGCAGGGTGCCTGCGAGCACGACCTCGGTGACGCGGCTGTAGTCTTCGGGCGAGATATCCGCGACCCGCTTCCTCTGGGTGAGGCCCGCATTGTTGACGAGGACATCGATCCGGCCCCGGCTTTTCGGCCACGCCAGCACGCGCTCGATCGCGGTCCGGCAGGAATCGGGATGGCTGACATCGCATGTGATGCCGATGGCGTTTGCGCCCGTGGCGGCGACGTCGGCCGCCGCCGTCTCTACCTCCGCCTCATCGAGATCGAGCAGGGCGACGCTGGCGCCGTGCGCCGCAAAGAGTTTTGCGGTTGCCTTACCGATGCCGCGCTCACGCCCGGCCCCCGAAATGACGGCGACGCGCCCTTCGAGCAGGGCGCCGACGCGGTGACCGTTCGGCATCGCGATGACGGCAGGAGCCGGTGAAGATGACGACGTCATGGCGTGAGGCCTCTACTTGATTTCGATTTTGGCTTCGACCGCGACCTTCTTCCAGGCCTCGATGTCGCGTGCGTTGATGTCGCACTGCTGATCGCCCGGAACGAAGTCGGCGGTGACGCCAAGCGCGAGCAGTTTTTCGACGATCTCGGGATCATCGACCGCCTCCTTCAGCGCGGCCGATAGTTTTCGCGCGACGACGTCGGGAATGCCTGCGGGCGCGTACATCACCCAGGACAGGCTCCGCTCGAAATCAACGCCCTGGTCCTTGTAGCTGCCGACCTGCGGCAGGCTTGGCGATCGGCCACCGCACACGGCTAGCGCCTTCAGCTTGCCGTCCTTCACGAACGGCGTTGCCGTCGCCATATCGAGCATTCCGAGCTTGATGTGGCCGCCCAACAGGTCGTTAGCGAGCTTGGCTGCGCCACTGAACGGAACATGCTCGAGGCGGACGCCCGCTTTCTGGGAAAGTATTTCGCCGCAGAAATGTCCGGTCGAGCCCACGCCCCAGCTCCCGTACAGGATCGGATCGCCCTTCTTCGACATCGCGGTCAAGCTGCGAAGGTCGTTGGCGGCGAAGTCGTTAGTTGCCACGAGAAGGATCGATGATGTTCCGATGCGCCCGATGGTCGCAAAATCCTTGATCGCGTCGTAGGGGAGGCTGGCATAGGAGGCCGGCGCGAGCACGTGGGTGGTCATGCCGCCGATCGTGATGGTGTAGCCATCCGCCGGCGAAGTCGCGGCCTGCTGGGTGCCGATGGTGCCCGCGGCGCCGGTGCGGTTTTCGATGAAGATGGTTTGCCCGAGGCGCTTGCCCATCTTGTCAGCCAGCAGCCGGCCGATGACGTCGCCGCCGCCGCCGGCCGCGAACGGCAGCAGCATCCGGATTTTCCGGGAGGGATAGTCGGCCGAATCCTCGGCGCATGCCGGTATCGTTGCCAGTGCC
Source organism: Bradyrhizobium sp. KBS0727 (assembly GCF_005937885.2). Lineage (NCBI taxonomy): Bacteria > Pseudomonadati > Pseudomonadota > Alphaproteobacteria > Hyphomicrobiales > Nitrobacteraceae > Bradyrhizobium > Bradyrhizobium sp. KBS0727. The sequence goes on from NZ_CP042176.1 coordinate 1,635,889, forward strand.
AGTGCCAGCAGCGACAGCATCATCGTGCGGAATTTCATTTTCTCTCCCTGGGATTTCCCGTGTTGTTTTTATTAGGCGGGCTTCTTATCGGATCACTTCGGGCGGCCTCGCGGTTCGGCGCAGGAGTGCCGAAGGATGAATCTGGTCGGCAGATAGATCGGCCGCGTGTCTGGCATGGCGTTCTGGGCCTCGTCGCCGTCGCGCATCCGGTCCAGCAGGATTTTTGCCGCGATCCGTCCGATTTCGCTCAAATCCCATGTCAGTGAGCTGATCGCCGGCGTCGCGTGGCGGGCGAGATCGGTGTCACCGACGCATACCAGCGAGATGTCGTCCGGATACCGAACGCCGTTGCTGGCAAGGGCGTCGAGGACGCTCGCGAGCATATGCGTTCCAAGTGTGATGATTGCGGTCGGCGGGGCGGGGCTCTGCAGCAACTGGCAGACGTCGCTGAAGGCGATACCCGATCCGTGCACCTGCGGCCGGACCAGATCGAGATCGATTTCGAGTCCCGCGTCGATATGTGCCTGCCGATAGCCGGCGAGCCGCTCCGTACTTGGTAGCAGCGAGGCGGGCCCGGTCAGCAACGCGATGCGGCGATGGCCGAGTGCAATCAGATGGCGCGTCACCTCAAGGCCGCCGCCGCGATGATCCGCGCGCACCGACGGGGCTCCAGGGACCTCGCGATCGATCCCGACGCAAGGCAGGTCGAGCGTTGCAAGCGCGGCCGTGAAATCCTTGTGGGTGTTGTCGCCGGCAAACAGCAACAGTCCATCCATCCGCCGCCGGCGAACAGCGGATATGAACGCCGTTTCGCGAGCTTCCGCGTGTCGCGTAGCACCGAGCATCAGCACGTGGCCGGCGCGCTGCAGCTCCTCCTCCGCCGCGTTGACCATCTCGCTGTAGAGCGGGTTCGAGATGTCCGACACCATGCAGCCGATGGTGTTGGTCGCGCGGGAGCGCAGAGCTTGCGCCGCCGGATGGGGCTCGAATCCCAGCCGATTGACTACGCGCATGATCTTGCCATGCAACTCCGGGCTGGTGTGCGGGCCGCCGTTCAATACCCGGCTGACACTGCTGACCGATACGCCGGCCTGTGCGGCGACGTCGCGGATTGTCGGGCGTGTGTTCGGCTGGGTTCGTGCCATCGCGCTTCCAGGTCAAATCTCATATCGATTTAGGCATATAAATGTTGTTTTATCAAATGCTTGAGTAAAATATATCCAAGATATTGAAAACGTTTCCAGAAACAATATAGCCTCGGTTCGAATACCTGCAGGTGTCCTCCGCAGCGGCAATCCGCTTCGAATTCCACCAGCGGCAAATAACATCGGGACGGAACTGGCGTGCGCCCCGGGGCGGATGCTGCCGGCAAAGGAGCTAACATGAGTCGTGTTTTCGGTGCGGTCGCCCAGAACGGTTATGTGGTCCGCGACATCCGCGCTGCCATGGATCACTGGATCAACGTGATGGGGGTCGGGCCCTGGTACTACATGGATCGGGTCAAGACCGACTATTTCCGTCATCGCGGAAAAGACTCCGACGTCGAGATGAGCATCGCCCTTGCCAATTCCGGCGATCTGCAGATCGAGTTGATCCAGCAACGGAACGATGCGCCGTCGATGTACAAGGAGTTTCTCGACTCCGGCCGCGAAGGGCTGCAGCACATGTCGTATTGGTCGAAGGATTACCAGTCGCTCTACGACCGTGCGCTCTCGCTCGGTTACAAGGTCGGGCACGAAGGCCAGATCGGCGGCGAGCAGGGCCGCTTCGCCTATTTCGATACGCAATCCCATCCCGGCACCGTGATCGAAATATCCGATATCAGCGGCACCAAGGGAGCGTTCTTCGAGCGGATCAGGCAGGCCGCTATCGATTGGGACGGCTCCAGGCCGATTCGTGAAGTAGGCGGGCGCTGACGGACGCGTGCATTGACCACGCCCCAGGTTGAAGCGATCATCGCGGCCGGCAATCGAGACGGCGATGGCGTGGAGTTGATAAGATGAGCGGTGCACCGGAAGCGGGTCCGCGATCGACGGACGAGATCGCGAGCTATCACGCCCACATCTACTACGATCCGGCGACGACGCGGGCCGAGGCCGAGCAATTGCGCGCCTGGATAGGCGAGCGCTTTTCGGTCACGCTCGGACGCTGGCACGAGGTCAAGGTAGGCCCGCACGATCGGGCCATGTATCAGGTGGCCTTCGCCAGGGAGATATTTCCCGAACTGGTTCCCTGGCTGATGCTCAACCATGGCAGGCTGAGCGTTCTGGTTCATCCGAACACCACCAACCCGCGGCGGGACCATCTTGCCGATCCGATCTGGATCGGCGAGGCGCTGGCCGTGCACGCGGAAAAGCTGCCGGAACATGCCGAAATGGAGCAGGCGCCCGCTCCGAATACGAATCCTGTTCTCCGCCCCTGAATTGTGGCAGGTATTTCATGCCGCCGGCCCCGGCGGGCCCGTTTACCATGACATGGCCTGGAGCCGTGGATTTGGCCGGGGGTGATGGCGGTAATCGCCTGTCTCGATTATGCCTTGTTTTGGTTTGCATTATACTGGCACTTATTCGGTGAATCCCTTACGGAATCAGGGGTGATTTCGGAGCGCCGAGCCGGGGACGGATGGATAGCTTCACGACGAGACATGCCGGGCGTGCGTCGAGCCGCGGCGCCCCATTGTTCGCCAAGGCGGCATTCGCCTTCGCCGCGCTGGTAATGGCGTCGGGACTGGCCGCCTGGATCACCGATTTCGACCTCGCCGACTGGATCCACAAGCCGGCATCGGCCAATGTCGCCGGCGCGAACGCGTTCGTCGCTGGCGCGAACGCGTCCGCAGGCGACTCGATCTCGTTCGATGACCGGTTCGGCTCAAGCGCGGCCCGCAATGCGTCCGTGATCAGCTATCCCTCGCGGCCGCTCGCCCGGTCGCTGCGCGCCGATTTCGACGCCGAGTTCGCCCACATCGAAAGCCTGTTGATCGGGAAGTTGCGCGACGGCGGCGGCGCGTCCAATCCGCCCGCATCCACGGCCGAGGCGGCGGTGCCGTTGCCGCGGTCCCGGCCGGTCGAGGCCAATCTTCAGGTGAGAAGCGATCCGCCACCTCCGGCGCCGTCGGATAGCCGTACCGCGTTCCAGAAACTGGCCGATCTCGTGCCGATGCGTTTCACCTTAGCGTCGCTGACGCCCGGCGACGGATTGTTTGCCGCGAAGCCTGATCTTGGCGCGCTTGGCTACGATAACCTCACCGCCGTTTACGACATTTCGGCGCGCGCGGTGTACTTGCCGGGCGGCGCAAAACTCGAGGCGCATTCCGGCCTCGGCAGCCTGATGGACGATCCCTCCCATGTGAACGAGCGCATGGTCGGGGCGACGCCGCCGGCCGTCTATGATCTGAAGCCGCGGGAGCGGTTGTTTCACGGCGTCGCGGCGCTCCGCATGACGCCCGTGGGCGAAAGTGATGCGCTCGGCCGCTCCGGCTTGCTGGTGCACAGCTACATGCTCGGCCCCAACGGCGATTCCAACGGCTGCGTTTCGATCAGGGACTACGACAAGTTCCTGACGGCATATCGTAACGGCGAGATCACGCGTCTTGTCGTGGTGCCGAGTCTTCGCGAGGGTCTCACCGCTTCGCGGCGTTCGACGTCTCCGTCATGACGGCGATCGCGGGCGAAGCCGCGGATTCCGACACGCCGCTGCGGGCGATTTTCAAGATCAATCTCAACGGCCAGACGGTGTCGATCGGTACCGTCGGCCAGGCCTATCGCTTCATCACCAATCTCAGCAGCATCGAATGGATCGAATTCCGCGCGCTGCACGCCGATGCCGTCGGCGCCCTGCAGCGCGCCGCCGGCAATGCGATGCTGACGGTGCAGGCGACCAACGCGTTGCGCGCGCTGTTCGTCCGCGCCAAGCTGCTTTGAGCGCGTAAGCGCGCCCGCTCATCTCCAATCCCTCATGTCTTGGCAGCCATCGCCAGGTGTGGATATGTCTCGCTGATAACGGGAACATATTCGGAAGGAACGCCCGCATGCCCGAAAGCGCGACCGAGATCGAAGACGACCGCCTGATCCGGGCCTTGCTGCAGAACTGGGCGATCTGGCGCGACGCCGGAGAGTGGGAGCGCTTCCGCACGGTGTGGCATCCCGACGGGCACATGATGGCGACCTGGACGCAGGGGACCGGCGAAGAATTCATCGAGATCAGCAAGCAGGCCTGGGCCAAGGGCGTCAACATCCTGCATTTTCTCGGCGGCATCGCGGTAGACCTCGCCGGAGACCGTGCGATTTCCCAGACCAAGATGACGATCTCGCAGCGCGCCGAGGTCGAGGGCGTGCTGTGCGACGTGCTCTGCACCGGGCGGTTCTACGATTTTCTCGAAAAGCGGCAGGGGCGCTGGGGCATCGTGCTGCGGCAGCCGATCTATGAAAAGGACCGCATGGATCCCGTCACCCCCGGAGCAGCGCCCGTTCTCGACGGGGCGTTGCTCGAACAGTTTCCGCCGGGCTACCGGCATCTTGCGTATTTGCAGACCCGCATCGGCTACACGGTGAAGCGCGACATGCCCGGCCTGAAGGGACCGGAAGTTGAGGCGTTGTACGCGCGGGGCGCGGCTTGGCTGCAGGGCAGGCCGCTTTAGCTGATCTCCTTGCGTACCGTCGCCGCCGCGTCGCACATCGCCTTCAGCTTTCCGAAGGCGACATGGCGCGGCATGTACTTCATGCCGCAGTCGGGCGCGACGACAAGGCGATCGGCCGCGACGTGCTTGAGGCCGTTGCGGATGCGGTCGGCCACGACGTCAGCCGTCTCGATTTCGGGATTGCCGAGGTCAAGCACGCCGAGCATGATCTTCTTCGACGACAGATCCTTCAGTACCCCGAGATCGAGTTTCGGCTGCGCCGCCTCGATCGAGATCTGTTCGGCATGGGTGTCGGCGAGTTCAGCGAGGAACGAATAGCCGGCCGGCTTGGTCGAGCCCGGCACGACGGCGGCATAGCCAAAGCACAGATGAACCACCGTCGGCACCGTGATGCCCTGTAAGGCGCGGTTGATCGCCTTGACCGCATAGCGCCGCGCCAAGTCCGGATTGTTGCGCACCCAGGGCTCGTCGAGCTGGATCACGTCGGCGCCGGCTTTCTGCAGGTCGAGCGCCTCGGCATTGACGGCGGCGGCAAACGCCATCGCCAGCTCCTCGTCGTCCTTGTAGAACTCGTTCTTGGCCTGCTGGCTCATCGTGAAAGGGCCGGGCAAAGTGATCTTGGCGGCGCGGTCGGTATTCTTGCGCAGGAATTCCATGTCCGGCAGTTCGACCGGATGGCTGCGCTTCACCGGGCCGACCACGCGCGGCACCGGGGTCTGCGTGCCGTTGCGGGCGGTGATGATGGCGGGATTGTCGGCATCGATGCCGTCAAGCGCGGTGGCGAAGCGGTTGGAATAGCTTTCGCGGCGGATTTCGCCGTCGGTGACAACATCGATGCCGGCGCGCTCCATGTCGCGGATCGCGACGATGGTGGCGTCGTTCTGCGCCTCCTCCAGATGCTCCGCCGGCAGCCGCCACATCGCATGCATGCGGGTGCGCGGAACTACCTTGGACAGCATCGCGCGGTCGACCAGCCATTCCGGTTGCGGATAGCTGCCGACTACCGTGGTCGGCAACAGGTGCTTTGGCAGGTTCATGATCGCTTCCTTGCTCTTATTGGTGATTTGCACATAGCAAGCGAAGTGGATACCGGTTCACGTCAGGAAAACGCGTCAAAAAGGAAAAGCCTCAAGCCGCACGCGTCGCCGCTGCGACAGCCTCGTTCTTGACGGGATTGCGCAACACGCCGATGCCGGAAACCTCGACCTCGACCACGTCGCCCTCCTTCATCCAGAGCGGCGGCGTGCGGTAGGCGCCGACGCCGCCGGTGGTGCCGGTCACGATGACGTCGCCGGGGACGAGTTCGGTGAAGGTCGAGCAATAGGCGATCAGGGCAGGGACGTCGAAGACGAGGTCGGAGATGGGGGCTGCCTGCACCTCGACGCCGTTGAGGCGGGTCGCGATGGTTTGCTTGGAGATGTCAGGAATTTCGTCTGATGTCACCATCCACGGCCCGAAGCCGCCGGTGCCGACGAAATTCTTGCCGGGCGCGAACTGCGAGGTGTGGCGCTGCCAGTCGCGGATGCTGCCGTCGTTGTAGCAGGCGTAACCCGCGACATGCGCGAGTGCCTGCTCGCGGGAAATGCGGCGGCCGGCCTTGCCGATGATGACGGCCATTTCGCCCTCATAATCGAAGCGCTCGGATTCCAGCGGCCGGATCATCGGCTGCCCGTTACCGACCTGGCTGTTGGCAAAGCGCGTGAAGATCATCGGATGCGGCGGGGTAGGGTGGCCGCTTTCGGCCAGATGGGTGGCGTAGTTGACACCGATGCAAAAAATCTTGTCCGGGTCGGGCACAGTCGGCAGCAGCTCGACTTCGGCCAGCGCATGGTCCGCCCGCTCGCCCTTGAGCGCGTTCAATTCGCTAAGCGAGCCCTTCGCCAGCAACGCTTTCAGCGTCGGATAGGCCTTCAGCCGCTTGCCGGCGTCGATGATGCCGGCGTCGGTGACGAGGCCCCAGGTTGCGATGGTACCCGCCTTGAAACTTGCAATCTTCATGGTGTGACACTCTCTTCGACGTTGGAAACATAGGCGTGGGTGGGCAGCACGATCTCGCCCGAACGGATCGGAACGCAAGCGGGTGGAAAATCCTGATGGAAGCGCGCGCCGGCTTCGGTGGCGCGGTGGATAAAGCGTTCGAGACGGTTCATCGCGCCGGTCGGCAGGTCGTGCAGCACCATAAGGCTCCACGATTGTGACCGGCATTGCTCCAGCGCACGTTCGACCCAGCCATCCGGATCGTCCCAGTCGCGCGGGATAGCGTTCCAGAGCACGCAGCTATGTTTGTGGCTTGTGAGGTAATCGACGACGGACGGCTTCAGTAACCGGTCGTCGAGGTTGCCGCCGCCGCCGAACGGGCGGAACCAGCGATTGGGATGAGCGAGGTCGCCGATCGCTGCCTGTGTCCGGCCAATCTCGTTTTGCGCCGTCGCTGCATCGCGCTGCTGCCCGAGCGGCACGGTATGCGTAAAGGTATGATTGCCGATCCAGTGGCCTTCGTCATGGGCGCGCACGGCGAGCTGCCTGCGCAAGGGATCGCCGAGTTTTCCACCGATCACGAAAAAGGTGGTCCCGATACTGCTCATTACCGGGCAGATTGGCGGGCTATTCCGGTGTCGTCAATCGAAAATCGATTTTTTGGACCTGGCTCACTGTGCCATTTGACGCGGATCGTAGAAGAAACGTTCCTCGACCAGCTTGTCGCCGCGCCAAGTCTGCCAGGCGATTTCTTCCAGCGAGCGCGACGAACCGTCAGCGCCGGTGAAGGTGAATTTCCAGCGCGCCGTCACGGTGTCGCCGTCGATCAGGACGGGGCCGATCCGCGAGGCCTCGATCTTCCGGAAACTGGCCATGACACCGCGCTCCTTGGCCATCAGGACGTCGCGGCCGACCACGGGCTCGCCGGTGTTCTCCCGCGTCGAAGCGTCAGGCGCGTAGAAATGCTCGATCGCACCGACGTAGTCGCCGGCTTCCACCAGCGCGACAAAGGCTTCGACGGTTTGACGGTTCGGCATGGCGTGTCCTCGTGCTGGATATAAACCGACTGCAGGTCGGTAAATACCGACCGAAGGTCTGAAAGTCAACTGGCCGCTGCGGCGAATTTCGACTAGACAAGGCCGATGGCGAAACAGGCTGAACGGCGCGCGGCGACAACGGAAGCGATCCTGAAGGCGGGACGCCGCCTGTTCGGCGAACGCGGCTTTGCCGCCACCACCATCGACGATATCGCGGAGGCCGCGCAGGTGGCGAAGGGCGCCGTCTATCATCACTTCGCCACCAAGGAGGCGGTATTCGCTGCGGTGTTCGATGTGGTCTCGCGCGATCTCGTCGCGGAAATCGATCGCGCGGTGCGAACGGAAAAGGATGTGCTGGTGGCGATGGTCGCAGGTACGCAGCATTATTTTGCCGCCTGCGCGAAAGGGCCGACCTGCCAGATCATCCTGCGCGACGGGCCAGCGGTGCTGGGTTGGGAACGCTGGCGTGAAATCGACGCGCAGCATTTCGGCGGGAAGTTTCCGCGTGCGCTCGCGGCGGCGATGGAGGGCGGACTGATCGCGCGGCAGCCGATCGAGCCGTTGGCGCGTCTGCTGCTCGGTGCCGTGACGGAAGCGGCCGTCGCCTGTGCCGGCCGGTCCGATGTTCTCAAGGCCGGCAGCGAGTACAGCCGCGCTTTTAAGTCGCTGATCGAGGCGCTTCGGCTGCGTTGAAGGCCGCTTGACCGCCTCTGACACCCCCGCTACCTCTCATTTGCCGCGCGCGGAGGAAACAAATGAATAACAATAATAACGATGCTTCCGAATTCGATTACGTCGTTGTCGGTGCCGGTTCGGCCGGTTGCGTGCTCGCCAATCGACTGAGTGCCGACGGAAAGCACTCGGTGTTGCTGCTGGAAGCCGGACCCAAGGACACCAATCTCTGGATCCACGTACCGCTCGGCTACGGCAAGCTGTTCAAGGAGAAGAGCGTCAACTGGATGTACCAGACCGAGCCCGAACCGGGGTTGAACGGTCGCCAGGTGTTTCAGCCGCGCGGCAAGGTGCTGGGCGGTTCGAGTTCGATCAACGGCCTGCTTTACGTGCGCGGGCAGCATGAGGACTATGACCGCTGGCGTCAGCGCGGCAATGCCGGCTGGGGCTATGACGACGTGCTGCCCTACTTCAAGAAGGCCGAGAACCAGCAGCGCGGCGAGAGCAAATATCACGGCGCGGGGGGACCGCTGCCCGTCTCCGACTGGCGGCACGCCGATCCATTGTCGGAAGCCTTCGTGGTCGCCGCCGCCGAGACCGGCATTCCGACCAATCCCGATTTCAACGGCGCGACCCAGGAGGGCGCGGGCTTCTTCCAGACCACGACACGGCGCGGCCGGCGCGCCTCGACCGCATTCTCCTATCTGCGGCCTGCAAAAAACCGCAGTAACCTGCACGTCGAGACCTCGGCGCTGGCGCAGCGCATCCTGTTCGAAGGACGCCGCGCCAAAGCGGTCGAGTACAAGCAGGAAGGTCGCGTGCGCACGGCCAAGGCCCGCAAGGAAATCCTGGTTTCCAGCGGCGCGTATAATTCGCCGCAGTTACTGCAGCTCTCAGGCGTCGGACCTGCGGACCTGCTGAAGAGCCACGGCATCGAGATCGTGCTCGATGCGCCCGGCGTCGGCAACGATCTGCAGGATCACCTGCAGGTGCGGCTGGTGACGCGCTGCGCGCAGTCCGTGACGCTCAACGACATCGTCAACAATCCCATCCGCAAGATGTTGGCCGGCGCGCAATATGCGGCGTTCCGCAAGGGTCCGCTAACGATCGCCGCCGGCACGTCGGGCGCGTTCTTCAAGACCAATCCCAGATTGGCGAGCCCTGATATCCAGATTCACTTCCTGCCGTTCTCGACAGACAAGATGGGCGAGAAACTGCATGCGCAGTCTGGTTTCACCGCTTCCGTCTGTCAGCTTCGTCCGGAGAGCCGCGGTTCGCTGCGCATCAGGAGCGCGGATGCTTCGGTGCCGCCGGAAATCCGCATCAACTACCTCGCCACCGAAACCGATCGCCGGGCCTTCATCGATGGCATCCGGATCCTGCGCAAGATTCTGGCGGCGCCTGCGTTAAAGCCCTACGCGGTCGGCGAGGTCGATCCGGGGCCGAAGGTCGCGAGCGACGACGAGTTGCTCGACTTCTGCCGCCGCACCGGCAGCACGGTCTATCATCCTACCTCGACCTGCCGGATGGGCAACGATCCGCTCGCGGTCGTCGACCAGCGTCTCAAGGTGCGCGGTATCGAAGGCTTGCGTGTCGTCGATGCCTCGATCATGCCGGATTTGATGTCGGGCAACACCAACGCGCCGACGATCATGATTGCGGAAAAAGCGTCGGATATGATTTTGGAGGATGCGCGGTAACCGCGACGAAGCAGCAAATACCGATGTCATCATCCGCGAAAGCGGATGATCCAGTACGCCGTGACATCTGGGCTCAAGCGCAAGCCGGTGATTACTGGATACCCGCTTTCGCGGGTATGACGGCCGGTGGTTGGTTCAGCCTTTGTAGTCCCGCACGCGCTTCAGCATCTGCTCGACATGCGCGATCGGGGTTTCCGGCTGAATGCCGTGGCCGAGATTGAAAATCAGCCGACCCTTGGCGTAATTCGCCAGCACGTCGTCCACCGCGCGATCGAGCGCGGCGCCGCCCGCAATCAGGACCAGCGGATCGAGATTGCCTTGCACGGCGACCCGGCTCTGCACACGCTCGCGGATCAGGGACGGTTCGGCGGCCCAGTCGATGCTCACGGCATTGACGCCGGTTGCTTCGACATAGGCCGGAAGCTGCGCGCCGGCGCCGCGCGGAAAGCCGATGATCTTTGCATCCGGCACCTGCGCGCGCACCCCGGCGACGATGCGTTTGGTCGGTTCGATCGACCAGCGCTGGAATTCGCGCGGCGGCAGCACGCCGGCCCAGGTGTCGAAGATCTGCAGCACGTCGGCGCCAGCCTTGAGCTGGCTGAGCAGGTACGTAATCGAATTCTCCACCAGCACGTCGATGATGTCGGCGAACGCCTCGGGATGCCGGTAGGCCATCATGCGCGCCGGGCCCTGATCCGGCGTGCCTTGCCCGGCGACCATGTAGGTCGCGACCGTCCACGGCGCGCCGCAGAAGCCGATCAGCGCGATGCGCGGATCAAGCTCGCAGCGGACGCGGCGCAGCGCTTCATAGACCGGCTCGAGTTTGCCGAAGTCGGCGTGGCGCGCCAGCGTCGCCACTTTCTCCGGCGTATCCAAGGGATCGAGCCGCGGGCCTTCGCCGGCTTCGAAGCGCACGGACCGGCCGAGTGCGTAGGGGATCACCAGAATGTCGGAAAAGATGATCGCGGCATCGAAGTTGAAACGCCGGATCGGCTGCAGCGTGACTTCGGCGGCATATTCCGGCGTGAAGCACAGATCGAGAAAACCGCCCGCCTTGGCGCGCAGCTCGCGATACTCCGGCAAATAGCGCCCGGCTTGCCGCATCATCCAGACCGGCGGCACCGGTTGGCGGTGGCCGGACAGCACATCGATAAAGGGTTTCACGGCGGATTTCTGGGTCAAGGAAACGTTCCTGCGGGAGCTGCCGATATTTAGGGCCTCTGATACACGCCGGTTCCGGTCTGGCCAAGGAGAGATGTGGAACCACGGGGAATACGGGGCGTTAATACGGTCATGGAGGACTGACGACATGGCTGAGAAATTCAATCCCGCGCCGCATGACAAGTACGCGGCCGATCCCGTTGCCGCACGTGCGGCCGACCGGGACACCCACGCAAAGCTGGAGACCGGATTGATGGACAGCTTTCCGGCGTCAGACCCGGTGAGCGCCGTGCAACCGGCGCCATCGAAGCCCGACCGTCGCGTTCCCGACCGTCGCGTTGAAGACGAGTCGCTTTGGGAAAAATTGCGCGCGGCATTCCGGTAACCGCGCGCCGGGCGCCGGAACAAATCACATTTCCGCGAATTGCATCAGCAGCAATTCATTCAAACAGGAGCATGCGATGATCAAGCGTCTTGCAGTGGCGGCCGTCGCGTTGGCCACGATTTCCGTTGCGATGCCGGCGGGTGCGGAAGAAGTAGGCGTCGGTGTTGGCCCGGCGGGCGTCGGCGTTACCGTCGGCACCGGTCACGGCGACCGCTATCGCGACCGTGAAGTGATCCGTGAGCGCGAGTATCGCGATCGCGACGATGCCGTAGTAATCCGTCGAGGCCACGATCGCGACCGCGATTACGATCGTGACCGCAAGGTCATCATCGAGCGCGAGCGCTGATCTCGGTCCCCATTGAACGGACGAAGCGGCCTCCTTGCGGAGGCCGTTTCTGTCTGTCGTTTCCGTTTGTACTTTCTGTTTTTCCTGCGTCTAGTAGTGCGGCGGCGGCTCGTTCGCCGGGCCTGGCGCATGGCGTTCGGCCTCCTGCAGGCGCTCTTTCATTTCGGAAAGCTGGCGCGTCAGCCTGTCGATCTCAAGCCATTGCTTCGTGATCGCCTGGTTCAGGGTTTCGATGGCCTCGTCCTGATAGGTCAGCCGCATTTCCAGGGCGTCGATGCGTTCGTTCAGCGCGTTGCCGTCACTCATGGTCGCCATCGTTCATGTTGTGCTCGCGCAGGCCGTGGCCGAGTGCGACTCGTTCATCGAACACGAAGCATTCGCCGCGCCAGCGGCTTTGCGCCTGGGGTACGCCTTCTAGGTAGCGTAGGATGCCGCCCTTGAGGTGATAGACTTCGTTGAATCCCTGCGTCAGCAGATAGGCGCTGGCCTTCTCGCAGCGGATTCCGCCGGTGCAGAACATGGCGATCTTGCGATGCTTTATCGGATCGAGCTTCTGTGCGGCAAATTCCTTGAACTGGCCAAAACTCTTTATTCCCGGATCGACCGCGCCCTCGAACGTGCCCATCGCTACCTCGAATTCATTGCGGGTATCGATGACCAGCGTATCGGGCGCGGCAATCAGCGCATTCCAGTCGGCGGGGTCGACATAGGTGCCGACCTGCCGCGTCGGATCAACGGCGGCGCCGAGCGTGACGATCTCTTTCTTCAGCCGGACCTTCATCCGCTGAAACGGCATCGCGGAACTCTCCGAGAATTTCAGTTCGAGATTGTCGAGCCGGCCACCGAACAGCGCGCCGCGCTGCAGTTCGGCTACCAGTGCGTCGATGCCCTCGGCGGGACCAGCCACCGTGCCGTTGATTCCCTCCTGCGCCAGCAGCACGCTGCCTTTCAGCCCGAGGCCTACGCAGATCGCGCGCAGCGGCTCGCGCAACTCCCGGAAATCCGGCAGCGCGGCGAATTGATAGAAGGCGGCGACTTTAAAGGGCATGGCGACCGTTTATCAGGCGGGCAGGGGTGGGGAAACCCCGCAAAGTCAGGTGTATTCCGTGCATTTTGTGCAGGTATTCCCTGGCATGCCAGCCATTGCCCTGCCCGGGATGAATATGCCAAGAAACCCTCGATCAGCCTGCCTAATGCCGGCGGGGCGCCCAAAAATACGCTCATAAAGAAAGACTAGCGATGAGGAATTTCCATTTCGCCGGCCGCTCGACGGTCCATGCCCAGAACGCGATGGTGGCGACGTCGCATCCGGCGGCGGCACTGGTGGCGGTCGACGTGATGCGCGCGGGCGGCACGGCCGCCGACGCGGCCGTCGCAGCGTCGGCGCTGCTCGCGGTGATCGAGCCGCAATCGACCGGCATCGGCGGCGATTGTTTCGCGCTGATCCAGCCGAAAGGCGAGGGCAAGATCGTGGCCTATAACGGCTCCGGCCGCGCGCCTGCCGCGGCCACGGTCGAATGGTATCTGGAGCGCAAGATCAACTCGGTGCCGCTGACCTCGGCGCATGCCGTCAGCATTCCCGGCTCCGTCGATGCCTGGGCGACCATCCTGCGCGATCACGGCAAGATGGGGCTCGACAGCCTGCTGCAGCCGGCGATCAAGGCCGCGGAAGAGGGGTACGTCGTCGCGCCCCGTATCGCATTCGACTGGAAGAACCAGTTCGAGAAGCTCAAGAACGGCACCAACACCGAGCGCTACCTGCTGCCGCACGGCAAGCCGGCGGTCGCCGGCGACGTGATCCACCAGCCTGAACTGGGCAAGACGCTGCGCGCGATCGCCAAGGACGGCCGCGATGCGTTCTATACCGGCGCCATCGCCGAGGACATGGTCGAGACCCTGCGCGGCATCGGCGGTCTGCACACGCTGGAGGATTTCGCCAGCCATACCACCGAGACCACGTCGCCGATCGGCACCATCTACAAAGGCCACGACGTCTGGCAGTGCCCGCCGAATGGTCCGGGTATCACCATGCTGGTGATGCTCAACATTCTGTCCCGCTTCGACCTGACCAAATTCCCCGCACTCAGCGTCGAGCGCTTCCATCTCGAGGCCGAAGCCGCGCGCATCGCCTATATGATGCGCGAACAATATATCGGCGACCCCGCCCAGGTTCATGTCGACGTCGCCGGCATCCTGGCCAAGGAATTCGCCGAGGAGTACATCAGCAAGATCAGCATGGACAAGCTGCTCGATTTGCCGAACGTCGCACCGCCGATGAACCCGTCCACGATCTACATTACCGTGGTCGACAAGGACCGCAATGTCTGTTCGTTCATCAACTCGATCGCGCATTCCTTCGGGTCGGCGATCGTTTCCAACAAGACCGGCGTGCTGCTGCAAAATCGCGCCGGCGGCTTCCGGATTCAGCCCGGCCACCCCAATTGCATCGCCCCGCGCAAGCGGCCGCTGCACACGATCATTCCGAGTCTCGCGACCAAAGGTGGCCGCGCGGTGATGCCGTTCGGCGTGATGGGCGGCCAGTATCAGCCGGTCGGCCAGACCCATGTGCTGACCAACATGCTCGACTATGGCTGCGACGTGCAGGAAGCCATCGATATGCCGCGTGGCCTGCATTACGAGGGCGTCTTCCAGCTCGAGGACAGCGTGCCGGCTGCGATCGTCGAGGGCCTGAAGAAGATCGGGCACAAGACCACCAGCGTGGTCGGTCCGCTCGGCGGTGGCCAGGCGATCTGGATCGACTGGGACAAGGGCACGCTGACCGGCGGCTCGGATCCCCGCAAGGACGGTTGCGCGCTGGGCTATTGAGCCCGTCGTCATCCGCACACCCCGGAACAACACTTCGTCGCTTCTGTTAAAGCGTCGAGGCCAGGACGGTCGCATGATGCGGCCGGTTGCCTGTTGCCGGGGTGGGGTAGCAACGCCGGTTTCGTTGCGCTAGACACGTTCCGCCCTACCGACGAAAGGTATTTTTCACAGATGCGATCTTCCCGACGCACCATCATTCAGACCGCGTTCGCCGCCGTGGCGGCTGCGGTTGCCACGCCCGTTGCCTCCAGGATGGCATCGGCCCAGACCGCAGGAAAACCCATGACCACAGCTTCAGGTTTGCAGATCATCGACAGCACGGTCGGCACCGGCGCTTCGCCGAAACCCGGCCAGACCTGCGTCATGCATTACACCGGCTGGCTCTATGAAAACGGCCAGAAGGGCAAGAAATTCGACAGTTCCGTCGACCGCAACGAGCCGTTCGAGTTTCCAATCGGACAGAAGCGGGTCATCGCCGGCTGGGACGAAGGCGTTGCCTCGATGAAGGTCGGCGGCAAGCGCACGCTGATCATTCCGCCCGCGCTCGGCTATGGCGCGCGCGGCGCCGGCGGCGTCATTCCGCCCAATGCGACGCTGATGTTCGATGTCGAATTACTGGCGGTGAAGTAACCGCCTGCAAGCAACCGCCTGAACGACAACTGACGGGGGAGCGCATCGTGAAAGTCTCGATCCTCGACGATTACTTCGACACGCTGCGCACCCTCGACTGTTTCCGCAAACTGGCCGGACACGACGTCACAATCTGGAACGACCACGTCCAGGACGTCGATGTTCTCGCCGAGCGCCTGCACGACACCGAGGCGCTGGTGCTGATCCGGGAGCGGACGCAGATCCGCACGCCGCTGCTGGAGCGGTTGCCGAAACTGAAGCTGATCAGCCAGCGCAGCGTCTATCCCCATATCGATATCGATACCTGCACCCGGCTCGGGATCGTCGTGTCCTCAAGCCAGCACGCCGACACGCCGTCCTATGCAACCGCCGAATTCACCTGGGGGCTGGTGCTGGCGGGGATGCGCGCCATCCCGCAGCAGGTGGCGGCGATGAAGGCCGGCAAATGGCAGATCGGCGTCGGCCAAAGCCTGGGCGGCAAGACGCTCGGCATCTATGGCTATGGCCGTATCGGCGCGGTCGTCGCCGGCTACGGCAAGGCGTTCGGCATGAAGGTGCTGGTATGGGCGCGCGAGCCGGCGATGGCAAAGGCGCGTGCCGACGGATACGCCACCGCGGCCAGCAAGGCTGATTTCTTCGAGCAATGCGACGTGCTGTCGCTGCATATGCGCCTGGTCGACTCCACGCGCGGTATCGTCAAGGCCGAGGACCTCGCGCGGATGAAGCCTTCGGCGCTGCTGGTCAATACCAGCCGCGCGCCGCTGATCGAGCCGAACGCGCTGGTTAACGCGCTCCGCGCCGGGCGGCCCGGCATGGCGGCGGTCGACGTCTACGAGAAGGAGCCGCTGCGCGACGTCAACGATCCCTTGCTGAACCTTCCTAACGCGATCTGCACGCCGCACATCGGCTACGTCACCCGTGACGAATATGAGCTCCAGTTCACCGATATCTTCGACCAGATCGTCGCGTATGCCGCGGGCACGCCGACCAACGTCGTCAATCCGGATGTGATGGCGAAACGGCGTTAAGCGACATCGTTCCACGTCATGCCCGGCCTTGTGCCCGGGCATCCACGTCCCTTGTTGCGATCCGCAGGGCTCCAAATGTTCCGCTATTTGACTGGTTTGCGATCGCGGTTTTAGGTACGCTGCGGCACTCAAGGAAGATTTTCGGAAAGCAACAAGAATGACCGGTTCTCACGATCACACCCATTCGCATCATCCGCACGATCACGATCATTCGCACGGCGACTCCGAGCGCTGGAAGCATGACGGCGTTCGCGTCATTCCCGGCAACCAGCTCGATCCCAACGTGCCGTCGACCGCGGGCATGGACCGCAAGGCCGCGATCAATTTCGCCCGCGTCGGCGCGCAGAAATTATGGGCCGGCACCGTCACCATCCGGCCCGACGCCAAGACCGGCGCACATCATCACGGCCACCTCGAAAGCATCATCTTCGTCGTCAAGGGCAAGGCGCGGATGCGCTGGGGCGAGCAGTTGCAGTTCACCGCGGAAGCCGGTCCCGGCGATTTCATCTTCGTTCCGCCCTATGTGCCGCATCAGGAGATCAACGCCAGCCGTGACGAGGTGCTGGAATGCGTGCTGGTGCGCAGCGACGGCGAGGCAGTGGCGATCAATCTCGATATCGAGCCGGTGGAAAAGCCGGAAACCGTGCTGTGGGTCGATCCCGTGCACCGGGATCCCGCCGAGAAGAAGTGACATCGTCCTTCCGGGGCGCGCGCTAGCGATTCCGGGTCTGGTCCTTCGGACCATCCCGGAATGACAAAAACGACGCAAAAAATGCGTGATACGGGAGGAACCCCATGAAGCTCGTTCGCTACGAGAGCGCCGGTCACGTCGCTACCATCACGATGGATCGCGCCTCCGCGCATAATGCGCTCAACCCCGCTTTGTGCGAAGATCTGTGCGAGGCTTGGCGCCGATTTCGGGACAGCGACGATCGCGTCGCGGTGCTGGCATCAGCCGAAGATGCGTATTTTTGTGTCGGCGCCGACGTGAGAGATTTTCCCGCCGACATGTGGCGGGCCGTTCCCGGACTGGGTGTCGAACTGGACAAGCCGGTCATTGCCGCGACGTCCGGCTGGGTGGTCGGCGGTGGTTTCGTGTTGGTCCAGATGGCCGACATGTGCGTGGCGTCGGAGACGACGCGGTTCAGCTACCCCGAGGTCAAGGTCGGAACCACCGGCGGCGGCGTCTCGTCGGTGCTGGCGCGCATGCCGCACAAGATCGCGATGGAGTTCCTTTTGGTCGGCGAAGAGATGTCGGCGCAACGCGCTTACGAGATCGGCTTCGTCAACAAGGTCGCGCCAAAGGGGCAGCATGTCGTGCTCGCCCAGGAGATGGCCGCCAAAATCGCCGCCGCGGCACCACTGGTCGTTCAGGCCCTGAAGCGGCTGGCGCGCGAGGCGATGCCGAAGGGGCCGCTGGAAACGGTCGCCGAAGTGCGCCGGCTGCTCGATCCGGTGCGAACCAGCGAAGACCTCAAGGAAGGCGTCAAGGCCTTCAGCGAAAAGCGCAAGCCGCTGTTCAAGGGGAAGTAGCCGAGACGTCATTACACAAACACGCATCGCGCGATGTTGTTTTCGCGGTGCAGCGCACACCGGTTTCAAAGCATCAGGCCCGTGTTAGACTTTGCCCAAAGCAAGCTTCACGCGAGGGACGAAACCATGACCGATTCCGGACAACCGCCGGCGCGACGCACAGTCATCAAGGGCCTCGGTGTTGGCGTGGCCGCGGGCATGACCGCTGCGATGCCGGCAGCGGCCGCGACGGCAGTCGCTGCGGAGCGTGGCGAGATCTGGAGCAGCGAGTACTGGACCAAGAAGGGCGACATTCCGCTGTGGATGTTCCGCAAGCGGATCGGCGCGCCGAAGGCCGGCGAGCCGGCAAGGCCGGTGGCGTTCTTTGTCCACGGCTCGTCGGTGACCTCGCGGGTGTTCGATCTCAGCGTGCCCGGCAAGGGCGAATATTCCGTGATGAACGAATTCGCCCGGTACGGCTTCGACGTCTGGACCATGGATCACGAGAATTACGGCAAGTCCGGCCGCACCTCGGGCAACGCTGATATCGCCAGCGGCGCCGAAGACTTGAAGGTCGCGGTCGAACTCATTGCCCGCGAGACCGGCCAGCAGAAAGTGCATTTCGTCGGCGAGTCCTCGGGCGCGCTGCGCGCCGGCGCCTTCGCGATGCTGGCGCCCGAGCGGGTCGACCGTCTGGTGTTTGCCGCTTTCACCTACAAGGGCGAGGGGTCGCCGACCCTGACCAAGCGCGCCGAGCAGCTCGCTTATTATCGCTCGCACAACATGCGCAAGCGCGACCGCGACATGATTCGCTCGATCGCGACCCGCGACAAGCCCGGCACGTCCGATCCCGCCGCGATCGAGGTGCTGGCCGATGTCGAGATGCAGTTCGGCGACCAGATTCCGACCGGCACCTATCTCGACATGACGGCGAACTTGCCGGTGGTGCACCCGGAGAAAGTGCTGGCGCCGGTGCTGCTGGTCCGCGGCGAGTATGACGGCATCGCCACCGTCGCCGATCTCGAGGAGTTCTATAACAAGCTGCCGAACGGCGACCGCCAGTTCATCATCCTCCCCGGCACCGCCCATTCGGTGGCGCTGGCGATCAACCGGCAGCTGTTCTGGCACGTGACGCTGGCATTTTTGACGATGCCGACCCCGATCGCGACGTAAGGGGACGGTGTCATTCCGGGGCGATGCGTCTGGTCCTTCGGACCATCCCGGAATGACGCTCCAATAAAAAATAATTGCTCGCCTTGTCGGATCATTGCCGGCCCGCTCGTCCTCGGGCGGAACCCCTCAAATGGAGCCCCTGATGACCAAGATGATCTTCGTCAACCTGCCGGTCGGCGATCTTCCCCGCGCCACCAACTTCTACCAGGCGATCGGCGCCGCCAAAAACGAGCAATTCAGCGACGACACGGCCTCCTGCATGGTGTTTTCCGAAACCATCCACGCCATGCTGCTGACCCACGACAAGTTCAGGCAGTTTACGTCGAAGAAAATCGCCGATGCCAAGACCTCGTGTGAGGTCTTGATCTGCATTTCGGCCGACAGCCGCAATGCGGTCGACGATATCGTCAGCAAAGCCAAGGGTGCCGGCGGCAGCGCCGATCCGACGCCGACCCAGGATTTCGGCTTCATGTATGGCCGCAGTTTCGAAGATCCGGATGGTCACATCTGGGAAGTGATGTGGATGGACGTCGAGGCCGCAGCCAAGGCGCAGTCCGCAACCGCTGACGCCTGATCCACATCTGCAGGAAGCGCACGCCCGCCCCGCATGCGGGGCGGGCGTATCGATTGGAAGCTAATAGCTGATGCGCAATCCGACGCCGCCGTGAATGGTGTTGCCGACAGGTTGCGGGCCGGCGGTGCCGTTCAGGAATAAGTCGGCGACCCAGCCCCTGGTGATCCGGAAGCCGAGTCGGCCGCCATATTCGAACCAGCCCTGGTTGCCGATGGTCGGCACCACGGTGCCGTCGCCGGTCACGGTGGCGATGATGCCGGAGCGCGTCGCAAACGACTGTACCCAGCCGCCGTTGATATTGGCTTCGACGCTCGAGCCGAACAAATGCGTCCACTGTCCGCCGACCTTGACGAGGCTGCTACGGTCGGTGCCGTCCGCGATCGAGGCGTCGAACGGATTTAACGGTGCGCCTGCCGGATCGGTGTAGCCATTGACCCGTTGCCACAATTGCCAGACCTCGACGGAGGCCGCGACTTCATCGCGCGGCGACAGCCGGCTCATCCAGCCGGCGCGGCCGTAGACCGCGTAATTACTGGCGGTGGTCTGGCTGTCGAGCGATACTGCGCCAAGGCTCGTGGCATAACTGCGCGTGTAACGCACTTTCTCGTAGGGCGTCAGGATCGTGCCGATTTCGAAGAACGGCCGCGACGATCCCCAATCGACGAAATCATAGCGCAGCGCGAACGCGCCGATCGGCGCACTGGTGACGCTGTAGCCGCCCTCGCTGTACTGGGTATAGGCGATGCCCGCCAGTAGTGACAGATTGTTGGTCAGGCTCTTGCGGCCGTGAATGCCGGCCGAAAACGAGCCCGCCGAGCCGAACGCGCTGACGCAATCGCTGCAGTTGACCTGCTCGTTGACGCCCAGCAGCACGGTTCCGAGCACGCGGTTGGTGATCATCTGGTTGAAGCGCTGCTTGGCCAGATCATTGACCGAAGTGCCGCTGGAATCGGCGCCGGTGGTTGTCGGAGTTGGCGTCGGGGTCGGCGTTGAAGTCGAGGTCGAAGTGGATGTCGAACTGGACGTCGACGTCGAAGTGCACCCGGTCCCTGTGTAGGAGTCCGAATTGACGCTGTCCGAACTAATGTTTGTCGATGTCGAAGTGGATGTCCCGCAGGAATAGGATTGCGCGTGGGCAATGCCCGACTCGTCACGCAGAAAAAACAGCGACACTGCGAGCAGCATGGTGCCGAAGACGATCCAGCCTCGTGAGAGTTGTGCCATCGTCAGCGCCCGCACAGCATGCCGGTGGGATCGCTGCCGTCATCCACGGGAGGAACCACCGTGGGCGTCGCGTCCGCATATTGCGTGGTGCTGCAAAGTCCCGCGGCTGCGCTGCAGGTCTTGGCGAAGGTCCACGGCGAATTGTTCGTCTTCTTGATCGTCGTCTTGCCGCCGCTGAAGGTGATGACGGCGGTGTCGCCGGGCAGCGTCAGCTGAATGCAATCAAACGTGACCGTGCAGACCGAGGATGCGCCTTCCTGCAGGTTGACGATGGTCTGGTTGCGCTGCGACAGGATATCCAGGATGGTGCCGCGGACGCCGATGGTCGCCAGCGGCGTCGTGATCTTGTAGGCGGCCTTCTCCGAATTGCCGGTCACGAATCGGAAGGTGCCCGACGTCAGCCGCACGGCGACGTCGCGATAATGGTGCTCGTCGTCGAACACGGTGCGGTCGAGCTTGAGCGTGGCATTCGGACCGAGCGACAGGTTGGTGCTGTCGGCCATCACCAGCCGCGTTGCGCTGTCGAGGCCGGTGCGCACGACCTCGTCGCGCAGCAATCCGTCGCCGACATTGATCTGGCTGGTCGAAGACGCGGCTACGCGGAGAACTTCATTTTTCACGACGGCGGCTTCGCCGACGCGGGTCTGAGCTTGAACCGGAAATGAATCGACACCCGCCACGAGGCAGATTCCCAACACAGCAAAAATGTAGTTACGCCAATTCATTTCCCACCGTACAATCTATGTCGGTCATCGTACCGGATTGTGCGGACCAGCGATGTTGTAATTTTACCACAAAGTCGTCCCACTTTACCGGCCCGTCGATTAGTGACTTCCAGACGAAAAAAAGTTCAACACGATCGATCGCAAAGTACTGCTCCATCCAGAGAGCTGCGCGCGACGGAATATTCCCGTGAAGCTGCGATCGAATCGCCGTTTGTTCCGCAATATCCGGTCTGGAAGATTGTGGCAATTTCCATCGCGATCTTCGTCGTCGCGCATCTTGCCTTGATGATCGGACTAACCACGCCCGACAAAATCAATTTCGACGAAGTGCACTATGTGCCCGCTGCAAAGCAGTTGCTTGAACCGGGTGTACCGAGTCCGTTGCTCAACCCGATGCATCCGCCACTGGCAAAGCAGTTCATGGCGTTGTCGATTCGCGCCTTCGGGGATCGGCCGCTCGGCTGGCGCTATCCCAGCGTCGTGTTCGGATCGCTGGCGATCGTCGCGATGTATCTTTGCGGGCTTGCGATGTTTGCTGGGCAGGGACCGGCGCTCGCGACCGCGCTGCTGACATTCCTCAACCAGATGGTGTTCGTGCAATCGCGTATCGCGATGCTGGATATTTACGCCCTGACATTCGATCTCATGGGCGTCGCGGCGTTCATCCATGGCTTCAGGAAACAGAAACCGGAGATCGCGTTCGCGCTTGCCGGCCTCGCTTTCGGTTTGGCGACGGCCTGCAAATGGAGCGGACTGTTTCCGCTCGGCGTATGTATCGCGATCGTTGCCGTCATCCGCCTGATGCAGGGCTGGCGCGCCTCATTCGCGGACGCCAATGCCGACGACTGGTATCAACCGGACTGCTGGCCCGGGTTCAGATATTATCACTTCGCCGTCTGCTTTCTGCTGGTTCCCGCGCTTGCCTATTTCGTGACGTATATTCCCCTTTACGGATTGTCGATCGGCGATTTCATCGAAGCGCAGCGCCGGATCTTTGTCGAGAACTCCGGCTCGCATCCGTCGCATCCCTATATGAGTTCGTGGCCGTCATGGCCGCTGTTGATGCGGCCGATCTGGTTTCAGTTCGACAAGCTCGCCGACGACCGGTTTCAGGCGATCGTCTTTCTCGGCAATCCGCTGATCCTGTGGCCCGCTTTGGTCGCGCTCGGCATCTGCCTGAGGGACTGGATCGTGAAGCGCCGCGCCGATGCGTTTCTGATTCTGGCGTTCTACGTCGGGTCGTGGATGGCGTGGGCGGCGCTGCCGCGCACCATCGGCTTCATCTATTACTACTTGCCGTCGGCGACGATCGCGACGCTCGCGCTGGTTTATGCGTTCACGCAAGGCGAGCGGGTACCGCCACGCTGGATGTTGTGGGCCTTCGTCGCGGCGGCATCGCTCGGATTCGCGGCGATGCTGCCGATCTCGGTGGCGTCGCTGGGCACCTCGATGGAGACCTATCGTCGCCTGATGATCTTCCAGAGCTGGATCTGAGGCGGGCTGTGATTTTGATGCCGGTCCCCCAAATGACGTCCGCCTGCCGAAGGAGGCCGGCGGATCAATTCTCAAACCTCACTTCGACGCGGTCTTGGTGTCCATGTTGACGACCTGAACGCGGCGGTTCGCCGGATCCATCGGCGCGTTCGGATCCTTCGGCCTGGTCTTGCCGTAACCGACGGTCACGAGGTTGGCGCCGGCGATGCCGTATTTATCGGTCAGGTACTTCTTGATCGTATCGGCGCGGCGCTCGGAGAGGTCCTGGTTATAGGACTCGCCGCCCACCGCGTCGGTATGACCGGCAACGACGAAGGTCGAATCCTTCAGGCTGGCGTTGGAGAGCGCCTTGCCGAGTTCCTGCACCGACGGCATCGAGTCCCTAGCGATATCGGCCGAGTTGTAGTCGAAGTGAATTTCAAGATCGATTTTCGGCTTGGTCGCGGCAATCTCGGCGATCTCCTGGCGCTCGCCGAGCGAAAGCGACCGGGTCTTCCGGTTGCGCAGCGTATCGACAAAGCTGGCTTCCCTGGTCTGTGCGGCGGTGTCGGCTTGCGTGCCGCTCGAAAGGCTGCGGGTCACCGGCTTTGGCTGCAGCGCGCTCAGGATCTGGTCGGCCGAGACGGTATCGCCGGCAAAAGCCAAGCCCGCCGTCATCGACAGCGCGGCGCCGACTGCCACGATGGAAAATCCATTAAAGCGGGGCATTGTCCTGTTCCTCACGGTTACGCCAGCGTTGGCGTGCATGGCGTTTTGATGCTGGAAACCTAGGACAGGTTCAAGGCCGCGAATGTGATTCAGGTCACGTTGGGGAACGTCCGGTTTTCCAGGTGAAGGCGTTTGCGTCCTGGCGTCCGTGTTTCGAGGCGCTCCTTGCGTCGTTCGCCTTGGCCCGGATCGCCTCGCTGCGGGCCGGCCCCGCGACCGTCACCCGCAACCTGACCACGACCGTCGGCATCGGCCCGCTGAGCCCGGCACGCCGAGCGACAATAAAAGGCGGCCCGTGGGCCGCCTTTTGATTCAAGTTACGATGCGGTCTCAATGACGTCGCGCCGGTGCCGATCTCTGGACAACAAATCGGCCAGATGCAGGCCTAGCAGGACAGCTCACAAGAAAACTCAAGAAGAAATCGTTCGAGACAAGACGGGCGGGGCAGTGTTTCAGTCGGTGAAGCGTCAGCGTGAGTATCAGGGCTATCGCCCCAGCACACCGGAGCCGGAAAGTTCCGGAAGCTCGATGCCGATCCTGATCGGCGCCGCCATGATCGCCGCGGCCATCCTGTTGTCGACGCTGATCAGTGCGCTCGGCAGCCGTTATGTTGGCATCGAAAGTCCTACCGAGGAGACCGCATGGCTGGTCGATCGCCTCACCGGCAGCATCTATCGATGCCAGGCGTCGGAACGCGGCCGGGCCTCCTGCGACGCCACGATCGCGACCGGCAGCATTCCGGAGCGGGCCAAGCATTGAGGTGCAGGAATTGAGGTGACTCGCTTGACGGGTGCCTGATTCCGGACTCCTCACGGGCGCGAATCCGACTACATTGCCGCGCGATGCCCCGCGCGACCGAACCCCTTCCCCTGACCAAAGCCCGTGCGCGGCGGATCTGGCTCCGCGCCCAGCGGCTCGATACGCCTGTGCCATTCGGCGACGGGCCGCAGGCGACGGCGGCGGCGGTCGAGCATCTCGGCTATGTGCAGATCGACACCATCAACGTGATCGAACGCTGCCACCACCATATTCTCTATAGTCGTATCCCCGCCTATACCCGTGCGGATCTGCGCGCGGCCCAGAGCGCCGACAAAAGCGTGTTCGAATACTGGACGCATGCGCTGTCTTACGTGCCGGCGAAGGATTTCCGCTTCTTCGTCGCGTCGATGAAGCTGCACAAGCGCGAAGGCCACCGCTGGTTCGCTTCCGTGAAGCCTGAGGACACCCGCAAGGTGATGCGGCTGCTGCGGCGCGACGGGGCGCTCACCATCCGCGACATCGAGGACGACGTGCTGACGGAGAAGGAGCATCTGTGGCAGAGCCGCAAGCCGTCGAAGCGGGCGCTGCAGCTCGCCTTCTATACCGGCGAGGTGACGATCTCCGAACGCACCGGCATGCTCAAGACCTATGACCTGACGGCGCGGCATTTCGGCTGGGACCGGCCGCCAAGGCCGGCTTCGGCGGCCGAGACCACGGCCTATCTGCTCGACCGCGCGCTGCGTTCGCAGGGCCTGGTCAGCCTGGATTCGATCTGCCATCTCGATGCGCCGAGCAAGGCCGCGATCCGTCGCCTGATCGAAGCGCGGGTGCGGCGCAAGGAATTGACGCCGGTTGCACTGGAAGGCGCCGGTAAGCAGGAGCATTGGGCCAAGCCCGAAATAATTGAGTCCGAGGTGCTGGAGCCGGACGTAGCGGTGCCGGCAGGCGAGGGCGATGCCGGCCTCGTGCATATTCTGTCGCCGTTCGATCCCCTGATCATCCAGCGCAAGCGCACCGAACTGTTCTTCGGCTACGGCCACCGTTTCGAGGCCTATGTGCCCAAGGCAAAGCGCGTATTCGGCTATTTTGCGCTGCCGGTGCTGGTCGGCGACGACATCGTCGCCGCGATCGACCTCAAGACCGACCGGCAGAACCGGAAATTGCTGATGCAGAAATGGAACTGGGTCGGCAAGGGCACCGCGCGCGGTGGCGCCAAGCTCTACAAACGCCGCATCGAGGAAGAGCTGGACCGGTTCGAGCGGTTTCAGTTGGCGGAGTGAGGCGCCCGGTATTCCTCCATCGCTCCGCGCGCGTAGTCCTACGGGAAAGGCCAGCCCCCCAGCAACGGAATGCCCGCGTTGCGCCA
The DNA here is from genome assembly GCF_005937885.2 of Bradyrhizobium sp. KBS0727. Taxonomy (NCBI): domain Bacteria; kingdom Pseudomonadati; phylum Pseudomonadota; class Alphaproteobacteria; order Hyphomicrobiales; family Nitrobacteraceae; genus Bradyrhizobium; species Bradyrhizobium sp. KBS0727. The sequence continues at coordinate 1,661,822 of NZ_CP042176.1, forward strand.
GCGCGGGCATTCGCCGTTGCCAGAAGCGAAAGCACTCGGTAATCCCTTAGGCACAAGAAACCTCGGGGGGAGAAACCAATGAGCCAATCCAGTACGCTTGCCACCACGCTTGCGAAGAGCGAGATCGAGACGTCCACCATCCGCGCCATTTCGTGGCGCCTGATTCCGTTCCTGGTGCTGGCCTATTTCTTTTCCTACCTCGACCGCGTCAATCTCGGTTTCGCCGCGCTGACGATGAACGCCGAGCTCAAGTTCACGCCGCTGATCTTCGCCTGGGGCGCCGGCATCTTCTTCATCGGCTATTTCATCTTCGAGGTGCCGAGCAACCTGGCGCTGGAAAAATTCGGCGCCAGCCGCTGGATCGCCCGGATCATGGTGACCTGGGGCATCATCTCGGCGGCGATGGCGCTGGTAAGCGGCGAGACGAGCTTCTACGTGCTGCGCTTCCTGCTCGGCGTCGCCGAAGCCGGCTTCTTTCCCGGCATCATCCTCTATCTGACCTATTGGTATCCGGCGGAATATCGCGCGCGGTTTCTCGCGGCATTCGCGATTGCCGTTCCCGTCTCGACCGTGATCGGCGCGCCGGTCTCCGGCCTGCTGCTCGGGCTCGACGGCGCCATGGGGCTGAAGGGATGGCAGTGGCTGTTCATCATCGAAGGCATCCCCTCGGTGCTGCTCGGCATCGTCACCTGGTTCTATCTCACCGACAAGCCGGAGAAGGCCGACTGGCTGTCATCAGAGCAGAAGGCGTGGCTCGCGGCAAAGCTGCAGGCCGAAACTGCGACCAAGCAGGCCGCCAGCCACATGACGCTCGGGCAGGCGTTGTCCTCGGGCAAGGTGATCGCGCTGAGCCTGATCTATTTCGGCTTCGTCGGCGCGCTGTACGGCATGCAGTTCTGGCTGCCGCAGATCGTCAAAGCGTTCGGCCTCACCAACGCGCAGACCGGCTTCGTCACCGCGATCCCCTATCTGTTCGGCACCATCGCGATGATCCTGTGGGCGCGGCATTCCGACGCCAGCCGCGAGCGCGTCGCCCATGTCGGCGGGCCGTTGCTGCTCACGGCGGTGGCGCTCGGCGCTTCCAGCTACATCACCGACCCGACCACGACCATGATCGTGCTGACGGTGGCGGCGATCGGCGTGTTCTGCACCTTTGCGGTGTTCTGGACGCTGCCGACCGCGTGGCTGTCCGGCACCGCGGCCGCAGGCGCGATCGCGCTGATCAATTCGGTCGGCAACCTCGCGGGCTTTGGCGGACCCTACATCGTCGGCTGGATCAAGGATGCAACCGGGAGCACGTCAACTGGCCTCCTGGTGCTGTCGCTGTTGCCGCTCGCGGCTGGGCTATTGGTGTTCCTCGGCGGCCACGACACCAAGACCGAGTTCGCCACGGCGAAGTGACGGGCGGCCGGCTGGCCCGGGACTCAAAATCGCGAAAACAACCCCATGCAAAGTAGGGGTTGGCGTCGCCGCACCCAAAACCACAAGATCTAGCGTAGCCGGGTGCGTCGGCCGCGTCTGAGACCCCGCGAACCACTCCCTAACCCCGGTTTCCGATCACGAACTCATGATCACTGACGAATATTGACATTCGTCAGTTAGTATTCGACACTCTTCATCAGATCCGCGATGGAGAGGCCGATGTTCGCCCGTTCGATTTTTTCCAGCTATTACAGGCTCTTGACCGGGGCTGCGTTGGCCCTGGCGGTATTTGCGCTGACCGGCTGCAATGAAAAAGCGGCCGAGGTGGCGGCGCCCGGGCGCCCGGTTCTGGTCGCGACCGTGCATTACGAGGCGGAGACGCCGGAGCGCAGTTTCGTCGGCACCATCAAGCCCCGGATCGAGACCGACATGGGCTTTCGGGTCCCCGGCAAGGTAGCAAAGCGCCTGGTCGAGGTCGGCCAGACCGTCGACGTCGGCCAGCCGCTCGCCACCCTCGATGAGGTCGATCTGAAGCTGCAGGCCGAGCAGGCCGTGGCCGAATTCACCGCCGCGACCGGCGTGCTGGCCCAGGCCGGTGCCGCCGAACAGCGCGCCAAGGATCTGCGTGCCAAGGGCTGGACCACGGATGCGCAGATGGATTCGAGCCGCGCTGCCGCCGACGAGGCCCGTGCGCGCCTCAACCGCGCCGAGCGCTCGGTCGAGCTGACCAAGAACTCGCTCTCTTATGCCACGCTGGTCGCCGACACCCGCGGCGTCGTCACCGCGACCCTGGTCGATCCCGGCCAGGTCGTGGCCTCCGGCCAGACCGCGATCCGTGTAGCGCGCTTTGCCGAGAAGGAAGCCGTGGTTGCGATCCCCGAGACGCTGGTCGGGCGCGCCAAGGACGGCACGGCCACGGTGACGCTGTGGTCGGATGCCGACAAGAAGTACGCCGCGAAGCTGCGCGAGGTGGCACCCTCAGCCGATCCCGCGACGCGGACTTTTCTCGCCAAATTCTCGCTGCCCGAGGCCGGCGACAAGGTCTCGCTCGGCATGACTGCGACGCTGACCCTGTCCGATCCCGCCACCGAGCGCGTGGCACGGCTGCCGCTGTCGGCGTTGTTCAGCCAGGGCAGCGAACCTTCGCTCTACATCGTCGGCGATTCCGGCGAAGTGGTGCTGAAGCCGGTCACGGTGAAATCCTATGAAAGCAATTCCGTCGTGATCACCGGCGGCGTCCCTGAAGGCGCGAAGGTCGTCGCCCTCGGTGTGCAGAAACTCGATCCGGCCCAGAAGGTCCGGGTCGTTTCGTCGCTGTCGTTCTAAGCCTGACTATCATCGGAGGGTGACATGAAGCGCTTCAATCTCTCGGGCTGGGCGGTAAGCCATCCGACCTTGATCCTGTTCCTGATGATCGCGCTGGGTGCAGCCGGCTTCGTCTCCTACCAGAAGCTCGGCCGCGCCGAGGATCCGTTCTTTACGGTGAAGGTGGTCAACGTCTCGGCGATCTGGCCCGGCGCCACCGCCCAGGAAATGCAGACCCAGGTCGCCGATCCGATCGAGAAGAAGCTGCAGGAACTGCCGTTCTTCGAGAAGGTGCAGACCTATTCCAAGCCGGCGTTCACGGCGATGCAGGTCACCTTCAAGGATTCGACCCCGCCCAAGGACGTGCCCTATCTGTTTTACCTGCTGCGCAAGAAGCTTGCCGACGTGCAGGGCCAGTTGCCGACGGGCCTGCTCGGCCCGGTCGTCAACGACGAGTTCTCCGACGTCGATTCGATCCTCTACATGATGACCGGCGACGGCGCCGATTACGCGCAGTTGAAGAAGACCGCCGAAGGCATGCGCCAGCGGCTGTTGAAGGTGCCCGGAGTCACCAAGGTCGACCTCTATGGCACCCAGGACGAGCGCATCTATGTCGAATTCTCGCACGCCAAGCTGGCGACGCTCGGCATCACGCCGCAGGCGCTGTTCGATTCGCTGGCCAAGCAGAACAACGTGACCCCGGCCGGCACCGTCGAAACCTCGTCGCAGCGCGTGCCGCTGCGCGTCACCGGCGCGCTCGACGGCGTCAAGGCGGTGGCCGAAACGCCGGTCGAAAGCAACGGCCGCGTGTTCCGTCTGGGCGACATCGCGACCGTCACCCATGGCTATGTCGATCCGCCGACCTTCATCGCCCGTCAGGAGGGCAAGCCCGCGCTCGGCATCGGCGTCGTCACCACCCGCGGCGCCAACATCCTCGAGCTCGGCAAGGACGTCGAGAAGGCGGTCGCGGAGTTCATGGCTGCGGTGCCGCAGGGCATCAATGTCGATCAGATTGCCGACCAGCCGAAGGTGGTCGAGCGCGCGGTCGGCGAGTTCGTGCATTCCTTCATCGAGGCGCTCGCGATCGTGCTGTTCGTCTCGTTTGTCGCGCTCGGCTGGCGCACCGGTATCGTGGTGGCGGCCTCGGTGCCGCTGGTGCTGGCGATCGTCTTCATCGTCATGAATGCGATGTCGCTCGATCTGCACCGGATCACGCTCGGCGCGCTGATCATCGCGCTCGGCCTGTTGGTCGACGACGCCATCATTGCCGTCGAGATGATGGTGGTGAAAATGGAACAGGGCTGGGACCGCGTGCACGCGGCGTCCTTTGCCTGGGAATCAACCGCGTTTCCGATGCTCACGGGGACGCTGGTCACGGCCGCTGGCTTCCTCCCCATCGGCTTTGCCAATTCGGCGGTCGGCGAATATGCCGGCGGCATCTTCTGGATCGTGGCGATCGCGCTGGTCGCCTCCTGGTTCGTCGCGGTGATCTTCACGCCCTATATCGGCGTCAAGCTGTTGCCGAACATCAAGGTCCACCACAACCACGATCCGCACGCGGTCTACGAGACCCGGATGTATCGCGGCCTGCGCCGCGTGGTACAGTGGTGCGTCGATCACCGCGTCAAGGTGGTGCTGGCGACCGTTGGCGTGTTCGTGCTCTCGATCGTCGGCTTCGGCCATGTCCAGCAGCAGTTCTTCCCGCTGTCGGAACGTCCCGAACTGTTCCTGCAACTGCGCCTGCCCGAGGGCACCGCCTTCAACGTCACGGAAAAGTCCGTCAAGAAGGCCGAAGCGCTGCTGAAGGGCGACAAGGATATCGCGACCTACACCTCCTATATCGGCCAGGGCTCGCCGCGGTTCTGGCTCGGCCTCAATCCGCAACTGCCGAACGAGGCCTTTGCCGAGATCGTGATCGTCTCCAAGGACGTCGAGGCCCGCGAGCGGATCAAGGCGCGGCTGGAGAAGGCGGTCAATGAAGGCGAACTGACCGAGGCGCGGGTGCGCGTCGATCGCTTCAATTTCGGCCCGCCGGTCGGCTTCCCGGTCCAGTTCCGCGTCATCGGCCCCGATCCCAACACGGTGCGCGACATCGCCTACAAGGTGCGCGACGTGATGCGGCAGAACGACAAGACCAAGGACGTGCAGCTCGACTGGAACGAGCAGTCGCCTTACCTGAAACTGGTCGTGGACCAGGACCGTGCCCGCGCGCTCGGCCTCACCCCGCAGGACGTCTCGCAGGCGCTCGCCATGCTGATCTCGGGCGCGCCGGTCACCACCATTCGCGACGGCATCGAGAAGGTCGGCGTGATCGCGCGCGCGGTGCCGTCCGAACGGCTCGATCTCGGCCGCGTCGGTGACCTCACGGTGACGTCACGCAACGGTGTTGCGGTGCCGCTGCAGCAGATCGCCAGGATCGAGTATGACCACGAGGACCCGATCCTGTGGCGGCGTAACCGCGACATGGCGATCACCGTGCGCAGCGACGTCGTCGACGGCGTGCAGGCGCCCGACGTCACCAGCCAGATCTCGCCGAAGCTGCAGGAAATCCGCGATCACCTCGAGCCGGCCTACCGGATCGAAGCGGGCGGCGCGTTCGAGGAATCCGCCAAGGGCAACGCCTCGATCTTCGTGCTGTTTCCGCTGATGGTACTGGTCATGCTGACGCTGCTGATGATCCAGTTGCAGAGCTTCTCGCGCCTGATCCTGGTGTTCCTGACCGCGCCGCTCGGCATCGTCGGTGCTTCGCTCGGGCTCAATGTCGCCAACCAGCCGTTCGGCTTCGTGGCGCTGCTCGGGCTGATCGCGCTGGCCGGCATGATCATGCGCAATGCGGTGATCCTGGTGGACCAGATCGAGTCCGACGTCGCCTACGGCCTGACGCGCCGGGAAGCCATCGTCGAAGCCACCGTCCGGCGTGCCCGGCCGGTGGTGCTGACGGCGCTGGCCGCGATCCTTGCCATGATCCCGCTGTCGCGCTCCGCCTTCTGGGGACCGATGGCGATCACCATCATGGGTGGTTTGTTTGTTGCAACCTTCCTGACCTTGCTGTACCTGCCGGGCCTCTACGCGCTCTGGTTCCGCAAGAGCCTGGAAGAAAGCGGCCCGGTCGAACAGCCCGATCTTGCGCCGCAGCATCAGGGCAAGGGTCTGGTAGCTACGCCTCCGCTCGCATTTCCGCTTGCCGATGCGGCGGAATAATTGAAGATTGTGTTCTGACATGACGCTGATTTCGGAAAACATCGAAACCGATACCCGGGAACGGATTCTCGTGGTGGCGGAGCGTCTGTTCCGGGTGATCGGCTACCAGAAGACCACGGTGGCCGACATCGCCAAGGAACTGCGGATGAGCCCGGCCAACGTCTATCGCTTCTTCGACTCGAAGAAGGCGATCCACGAAGGCGTGGCGCGCGGCCTGATGGGCGAGGTCGAGCAGGCCGCGCAGGCCATCGCGGCCACCGGCGGCCCGGCGGCCAGCCGCCTGCGCGAACTGATGACCTCGATCCACCACATGAATGCGGAACGCTATGTCGACGATTCCAAGTTGCATGAGATGGTCGAGATCGCGATGGAGGAGAGCTGGGACGTCTGCGTCGCCCATATGGAGCGGATCACCGGAACCATCGGCAGCGTGATAGCCGAAGGCGCAGCCTCCGGAGAGTTCGAGGTTACCGACGTGCCGTTGGCGGCGCTGTGCACCTGCACCGCGATGATGCGGTTCTTCCACCCGCAAATGATCGCCCAATGTGCCAACAAGCCGGGCCCGTCGATCGACGAAATGATCGACTTTGTGATCGCGGGGCTGTCGCCGCGTGCTAAAGGGGTTGGCAAGGCGAAATAACTTTGCCCGTCATTCCGGGATGGTCCGAAGGACCAGACCCGGAATCTCGAGATTCCCCGATGTGCAATTGCACACCTGAGGTTCGATGCTTTGCATCGCCCCGGAATGACAGACATCCCAAGGAATTCCCTGCGTGACCACCAAAGACCTGCACTACTACGAACCGAAGAACGGCCACGGCCTCAAGCACGACCCCTTCAACGCCATCATCGCGCCGCGCCCGATCGGGTGGATTTCGTCGCGGGACAGCAAGGGCAACGTCAACCTCGCGCCCTACAGCTTCTTCAATGGCTTTTGCTACGCGCCGCCGATCATCGGCTTTTCCTCGACGTCCTGGAAGGACACCGTCCAGAACGTAAAGGACACCGGCGAATTCGTCTGGAATCTCGCCACCCTGGATCTGGCGAAGCACATGAACGCGACGGCCGCCCATGTCGCGCCGGACGTCAGCGAATTCCAGATCTCAGGTCTGACGGCGGTGCCTGGCAAGCTCGTCAACGTGCCGCGGGTGGCTGAAAGCCCGGTTGCGTTCGAATGCAAGCTGACCCAGATCATCCAGTTGCAGGGCGCCAACGGTGAAAAGGCCAACGCCTGGCTGACGCTGGGTGAAGTCGTCGCCGTCCATATCGACAAGGCCATGATCAAGGACGGCGTCTATATAACTGCACTGGCTCGCCCGATCGTGCGCGCCGGCCGCCGCGGCGATTATTTCACGGTCAAGCCGGAAGACATGTTCGAGATGATTCGCCCGGATTGATCAATTGTCCTTGCCGAAGGCGTCGTAAACCAGCTTCTTGAAAGCGGGTGTGATGCGCGCGCGTTCGTTCTGGGTCTGCTCCAGCAGGATGTAGATCATGTCGAGGCTAGGATCGACGCCGAAGTACGTGCCGCTGCCGCTGTCCCATTTGAGTTCGCCGATGGAGCCCGGCGGCGGCGGCCGGGCATTGCCGGGATCGGTGCGCACGGCGAGGCCGTAGCCGTAGCCAAAGCCGTCGCCTGGAAAATAGTAGTAGTCCCGGGCGACGCCGGAACCGGGTCCGACGTGGTCCGATGTCATCGTCTTGAATGCCGCCGGGCCAAGATACCGTTTGCCGTCAAGCTGGCCGCCGTTGAGCAACATCTGGGCAAAGCGGGCGTAGTCGGTTAGCGAAGATACCAGCCCGCCACCGCCGGATTCCCATTCCGGATGGGCGCGGCGTTCGGTCTCGGCGTTTTTCAGGATGGTATCATCAGGCAACGGCTCCGCCATTCGTGCGCGTTCTCCTGCGTCGTCCAGGACATACTTGGTGCTGGTCATGCCCAGCGGATCGAAGATGTGTTGCTTCTCGAACTGATACAGCGTCTGTCCGGATACGATCTCGATAATGCGGCCAATGACATCGGTCGAATGGCCGTAACGCCAGAGCGTCCCGGGCTGCCGCGCCAACGGCAATTTTGCAATGCGATCGGCAAACGTCTTGTTGTCGTAACGCCCGTTGAAAAGCCCGGATTCGGAATAGGCCTTCATGATCAACCTGCCGCCGATATACTCGTAGGTGATGCCCGATGTCTGGCGCAGCAAGTCCGCGATCGTTATCGGCCGGTCCGCCGGAACAAGTTTCAGGGCATCTTTTTTTTCCGTCTCGATACCAACCGTGACATCGGCAAATCCGGGGATGAATTTGGATGCCGGATCCGAGAGCGACATCTTGCCGGCCTCGATCAACATCATCGCCGCCAGGCTTGTAATCGGCTTTGTCATCGAATGGAGCGCAAAGATCGTATCAGATGTCATCGGCGCCTTGGTTGCGACGTCCTGGACGCCGAAACACTTCAGATAGACCGGCTTGCCGTGCTGCTGGATCAACACGACGGCGCCGGGCAATTTCCCGCTAGCAATCTCGTTGTTGAAGAATTCGGTGATGCGATTGAGCCTGTCCGGCGATGGGGCAGGCATGTCGGCCGCGCGGCTGGTCCCGACGACAGCCCAGATCGCCGCAACCGCAATTGATAGGGCGTACGACACACGGGATCCGAAGATCGGATGATGAGCCAACGTCGCCATGAGCCTATTCGTTTGGTGATCGAATTAATCGATCGGCGGAGACTTGGACCGGACAACGAGAGCAATACTATAGCAGTGTTCTCACCCGGTTCAGTATTGCGTCACGTTGTCCGATCGTTCAGCGGGGGGAGCGGTGGCGTCAGTCGGCCTCGGGGCAGACTTCCGCCGGCCAGGAAATGCGCCAATCCTGCTCAAACGATGGAAAATGCAGCCTTTTCGGAACCGAAACGGGTCACCGCCGTTATCGGTTGGTTCATCAATTTCGCTTCATTCCCGCCGCCAGACGCCCCCGAATCCCGCGCTATCAGCTAGGATGAACCGTCGTCTGGCCCAGGTGCGGCGACAGCCGCACGTTTGGCTTGAGGTGCGGCGACAGCCGCACGTTTGGCTTGAGGTGCGGCGACAGCCGCACGCTTGGCTTAGCGTGCGGCGCCAGCCGTGCCGTCAACCATGAGGTGATCGCCATGAGCTTCCGCCGCGACTTCATCACCAAGCCGATCTTCTCCTGGGCGCACGGCGTATTGCCCACGATGTCCGACACCGAGCGCGAGGCGCTGGAGGCCGGCGATGTCTGGTGGGATGCGGACCTCTTCACCGGCAATCCGGACTGGTCGAAATTGCTGGCGACTGAGCCCGCCAAATTGACCGACGAGGAGCAAGCCTTCCTCCACGGCCCGGTCGACGAACTCTGCGCCATGCTCGACGAATGGAAGATCTGCTGGGAATGGCGCGACCTGCCGCCGGAAGTGTGGTCCTTCATCAAGGAGCACAAGTTCTTCGGCATGATCATCCCGAAGGAACATGGCGGGCTCGGCTTCTCGCCCTACGCGCATTCCGAAGTGGTGCGCAAGATTTCGTCGCGTTCGCTGACCGCCGCCGTCACCGTGATGGTGCCCAACTCGCTCGGGCCCGGCGAACTGCTGATGCGTTTCGGCACCAAGGAACAGCAGCAACAATGGCTGCCGCGGCTGGCCGACGGCCGCGATATTCCCTGCTTCGGATTGACCAGCCCCGAGGCCGGCTCGGATGCGGCGTCGATGATCGACACCGGCATCATCTGCAAGGGCCAGTTCGAAGGTCGCGACGTGCTGGGCCTGCGGCTGAACTGGCACAAGCGGTACATCACGCTAGGACCGGTTGCGACGCTGCTCGGGCTTGCCTTCAAGGCCTATGATCCCGATCACCTCGTCGGTCAGGAAGAGGACCTCGGCATCTCCGTGGCGCTGATCCCGACGCATCTGACCGGCGTCCAGATCGGCCATCGCCATCTGCCGGCGATGCAGGTGTTCCAGAACGGCCCGAACTGGGGCCACGATGTCTTTATCCCGATGGACTATATCATCGGCGGCCAGGAACGGCTCGGCCAGGGCTGGAAGATGCTGATGACGGCGCTCGCCGCCGGCCGCGGCATCTCGTTGCCGTCGCTTTCTGCTGCGGGCGCAGCTTACGCCGCGCGCACGTCCGGCGCCTATGCCCGCATCCGTGAGCAGTTCGGCATTTCCATCGGTAAGTTCGAGGGCATCGAGGAGCCGCTCGCGCGCATCGCGGGCACGGCCTATCTGCTCGACGCCGCGCGGCGGCTGACCTGTGCGGCGCTGAACCAGGGCCATCATCCTGCGGTGATTTCCGGGATCATGAAGCTGCACGCCACCGAGCGGATGCGGATCGCGATCGACGACGCCATGGATATTCACGGCGGCAAGGCCGTGATCGACGGCCCGCAGAACTACATGGGCAATCTCTACCGGTCGGTGCCGGTCGGCATCACCGTCGAGGGCGCCAATATCCTGACCCGCAACCTGATCGTATTTGGGCAGGGCGCGATCCGCGCGCATCCCTATCTGCTGGAAGAGATGAATGCGCTCGGCGAACAGGATCAGGCAAAGGGCCTCGATGCCTTCGACCAGGTGTTCTGGAAACACATAGGCCACAGCTTCAAGACCATGTTCCGTGCCTGGGGCCGAAGCTGGAGCGGCGGCCTGTTTGCGCCGGCGCCCGAGGCCGGCGAGGCGGCGCGGTTCTATCGCCAGCTCGCGCGCTATTCGTCGGCGTTTGCGCTGTGCGCCGACATGGCGCTGTTGACCCTGGGCGGCGCGCTCAAGCGCAAGGAAATGCTCTCCGCCCGGTTCGGCGATATTCTGTCCGAGCTTTATCTTCTGTCTGCCGCGCTGAAGCGCTGGCAGGACGAGGGACGCCAAAGTGCGGACTTGCCCGCGCTCGAATGGTGCATGGCGAGCGGTTTCCGCACCATCGAGAACCGCTTTGCGGAAATCCTCGGCAATCTGCCGAACCGGTTTGTCGCGGTCATTCTGAAATTCCTGATCCAGCCGTTCGGCGCCAGGGTGCTCGGTCCGTCCGATCGCGTCGTGCACCAATGCGCGCAACTGGTGCTGGAGCCGTCGGCGGCGCGCGACCGGTTGACGCCGGATCTGTCGCACGTCGACGACGACGGCGGCGTGGCCCGGCTGGAGAAAGCGTTCCTGCTGGTTACCGCCGCGGAGGATATTTCAAAGAAGATGCGCGCGGCGCGCCTGCACGACTGGAAGGACGCGGTGAAGAAGGGCGTCATCACGCAAGGAGAAGGCGAGCAGCTCGCGGCGGCGCATGAGGCCGTTGCGAAGGTCATCGAGGTCGACGATTTTGCGCCCGAGGCGCTGTCGCCGATTTACAGGAAGCCCGCCGACGTGCATCAATTCTTCCAGGAACTGGGTGAGCAGAGGGCAGCGAGCTGATGGCGCGACCGGTCTTTATCGTCGACGGCAGCCGGACGCCGTTCCTGAAAGCGCGCTCCGGTCCCGGCCCCTTCACCCCGGTCGATCTCGCCGTGCAGTGTGGCCGGCCGCTGTTGGCACGGCAGCCTTTTGCGCCATCAGTCTTCGACCAGGTGATTTTGGGCTGTGTCAACGTCATCGCCGACGAGATGAACCCGGCCCGCGTCGCGGCACTCCGGCTAGGCATGGGCGAGAAGATGGTCGCCTTCACCGTGCAGATCAATTGCGGCTCAGGCATGCAGTCGATCGACACCGGCTACCGCTATATCCGCGAGGGCGTCTCCGACCTAATCCTGGCCGGCGGCTCCGAGGCGCTCAGCTACGCGCCGCTGGTGTGGCCGCAGCAGGGCGTGCGGTGGTTCGCGGGACTTGCCGGCGCCAAGGGGATCGGCGCCAAGATCATGGCCGCGCTAAAACTGCGGCCGGGCTATCTCAAGCCAATCATCGGGCTCGAACGCGGGCTGACCGATCCCATCACCGAACTCAACATGGGCCAGACCGCCGAAGTGGTCGGGCATCTCTTCGGCATCACGCGCGCGCAGTCGGATGCCTATGCAGCCGAAAGCCACAAGCGGCTGGCGAACGCCCAAAGCCAAGGCTGGCTTAAAGGCGAAGTCGAAACCGCGTTCGCCCGTGACGGCAAATTCTACGACCACGACGACGGCGTGCGACCGGACTCGACGCCGGAAACGTTGGCGAAATTGAAGCCGGTGTTCGAGCGGCCCTGGGGCCAGGTCACCGCCGGCAACTCCTCGCAGATCACCGACGGCGCCTCCTGGGTGATCCTGGCGTCCGAAGAAGCCGTCGCCAGGCACGGCCTTACGCCGAAGGCGGTCATCCTCGACAGCCAGTGGTCGGCGCTCGATCCTGGCATCATGGGCCTCGGGCCGGTGCTGTCGGCGACCGAACTTTTGAAGCGCAACAGTCTGACATTGCAGGATATCGAGACCTGGGAATTGAACGAGGCCTTTGCAACGCAGGTGCTGGGCTGTCTCGCGGCCTGGAAGGACGAAAAGTTCTGCAAGGAAATTCTCGGCCTCGAAGCTGCGGCCGGCGAGATCGATCAGACCCGAATGAACGTCGATGGCGGCGCCATCAGCCTCGGTCATCCCGTCGGCTGCAGCGGCAACCGCATCGTGCTGCATCTCGTCAACGCCATGAAGCGGCTGGGTACACGGCGCGGCATCGCCACCGAATGCATCGGTGGCGGGCAGGGTGGCGCGATGCTGATAGAGACGGTGTGATCATGGAATCACGGATCATGGACCTTCTCGGCGATCGCGTGCTCGAACTCGGGCCGAAACCCGACGCCAACGGGCCCTACAGGAATTTCAAGCTGACCCGCGATGAGGACGGCGTCGCCTGGCTGTTGTTCGACCGCGCCGGCGCCAGCGCCAATACGCTCTCGGCCGATCTGCTCGAGGAACTCGACAAGGTGCTGGCCGAACTCGAAAGCGCACGGCCGACCGGGCTTGTCGTTCGCTCCGCCAAGACATCCGGCTTCATTGCCGGTGCCGACGTCAACGAATTCCGCGGCGCGACCGACGCCCGCGCGGTCGAGACCCCGATCGGCCGGGCGCACGCGGTAATCGACCGGATGGAGGCGCTGCGCATCCCGACGGTCGCCGTGATCCACGGCTTCTGCCTCGGCGGCGGCCTCGAGGTGGCGCTGGCCTGCCAGATGCGGATTGCGATCGACGATGCCCGGTTTGGTTTTCCGGAAGTGATGCTCGGCCTGCATCCCGGCCTTGGCGGCACGGTGCGCTTCACGCATCTGGTCAATCCGATGCAGGCGATGACCTTGATGCTGACCGGCAAGACCATCGATGCGCGAAAGGCGAAATCGCTCGGACTGGTCGATGCCGTTACCCAGGAGCGGCATGTCCGCAACGCGGTGAAAGACGCGATCTCCGGCCGCCTCAAGCGCGCGCGGCCCGGGCTGCTCAACACCGTTCTCAACCTCGGCCCGGTGCGGGGTTTGCTCGCCTCGCGGATGCGCGCCGAGGCCGGAAAGGCAGCACCCGAGGAGCACTATCCGGCGCCGTACGCGCTGATCGATCTCTGGGAAAAGCACGGCGGCGACAGGGTTGCGATGCTCGACGCCGAGAAGGCGTCGTTCGCCAGGTTGATGGTGACGCCGACTGCACAGAACCTGATCCGGGTGTTCTTCCTGCGCGAGCAGATGAAGAAGCTCGCCGGTACCGGCAACAAGATCGCGCACGTTCACGTCATCGGCGCCGGCGCGATGGGCGGCGACATCGCCGCCTGGTGCGCCGGCCAGGATATGCGGGTCACGCTCGCCGACATGAAGCCGGAGCCGATCGCCGGCGCCATCAGGCGCGCTGCGGAATTGTTCGGAAAAATCCTGCGCAAGCCTACCGAGGTCAGGGATGCGCTCGACCGGCTGATGCCGGACATGCAGGCCGAAGGCGTTCGCAACGCCGATCTCATCATCGAGGCGGTGCCGGAAAAGCTGGAGCTGAAGCAGAAGGTTTATGCCGGCTTGGAGCCTGTCATGAAGCCCGGCGCGATCCTCGCCACCAACACCTCGAGCATTCCGCTGCAGGATTTGCGCACTACATTGCAGAAACCCGAGCGACTGCTCGGATTGCATTTCTTCAACCCGGTGTCGCGGCTGCAATTGGTTGAAGTGGTCAGCCACGACGGCACGGATGCGCAGCTGTTGAAGGAGGCGCTGGCCTTTGTCGGCGCCATCGACCGCCTGCCGTTGCCGGTGAAGAGCTCGCCGGGGTTTCTCGTCAACCGTGCGCTGACGCCCTACATGCTGGAGGCGATGGTGATGCTCGACGAGAAGGTCGACAAGTCGGTCATCGACGCGGCGGCGAGGAAGTTCGGCATGCCGATGGGCCCGATCGAACTCGCCGACCAGGTGGGCCTCGATATCTGCCTCGATGTCGGCGACATGCTGCGCTCGAAATTCGGCGATCAACTGCCGCCGACGCCAGCCTGGCTGCGCGACAAGGTCGCCAGGGGCGAACTCGGCCGCAAGACCGGCAAGGGCTTTTACGTCTGGAAGGATGGTAAGGCCGACATCGCGCCTTCGTCGCCCACCGCCGCGCCGCCTTCGCCCGAAATGATCGACCGGCTGATCCTGCCGATGTCCAATGTCTGCGTCGCCTGCCTGCGCGAAGGCATCGTCGACAATGCCGACGTGGTCGATGGCGCGGTCATTTTCGGCACCGGCTATGCGCCGTTCCGCGGCGGTCCGTTGAATTATGCGCGCGACCGCGGCGCGGAAAACGTGGTCTCGACCTTGCGCGCGCTCGCGGAAAAATTCGGCGGCCGGTTCGCGCCTGATGCCGGCTGGGAGAATTTCAAGTGACCGATACCCAAGTGACCGAAACCCATGCCCACGCGCTGCCAACCACCGAAACCGAGCCGAGCGGCGATCTCTGCATCCGCACGCTGGCGATGCCGGCCGATACCAATGCCAACGGCGATATCTTCGGCGGCTGGCTACTCGGCCAGATGGATCTCGGCGGCGGGGTGTTCGCTTCCAAGATCGCGAAATCCCGCACGGTGACGGTTGCGATCGAGGCGATGAATTTTCGCAAAGCGGTCTATGTCGGCGATCTCGTTTCCGTCCATGCCAGCCTGGTGCGGATCGGCCGGACCTCGGTCACGGTTCATCTCGAGGCTTGGGCATTGCGTCGCCGGGAGATGGTGCCGATCCTGGTGACCGATGGCAACTTCACCTATGTCTCGATCGACGATCAGGGCCATCCGCAGCCGATCCAGCAGGCCGGGCCACCGCCGATTCCGGTTTGAACGCCGGGGCGCTTTCAAGCTGAAGCGCGCTTTCAAACCGAGGTCGCGTTTCAAACGAAAATCCACCTCGCATATGATGCGAGGTGGATTTCTTTTGATCAAGTCCCGAGCTGAACAGGCCTTACGGGCAGGGGCGCTCGTAGCCGTCGCGGCCGATGAACGTGCCGCGGCTCGGATCATAGGACGGGGAGTACATGCAGCGCGGCCGCGGGGGCGGTGCGTAAGCCCGGGGCGGAGGCGCATATTCCGCGGTCTGGCAATAGCGCGGCGACACCGCCATCCAGCCCTCGGGCCGCTCCACGTAGCAACCGTTCTGGTAATAACGATAGCCGCCGGGGCGCGGCTCGCCCTGGGCGCCGATCGCGGCTCCCGTGCCCGCTCCGATGATAGCGCCGACCGCGGCGCCGCGGCCGCCACCAAGTGCACCGCCGACAATCGCGCCGGCAGCACCTCCGAAGAGAGCGCCTCCGAGCGTGCTGTCCTGGGCGGCTGCCTGGTGGACCTGCCCACAAATCGCGAGCGCAGCCACCATCGTGACCGCAAATTTCGAAATCATGTCTGTTCTCCCTGCTGTCAGGCCCTTCATAGCAAAGATTCGTCGGGAACACAGGGCCCAGCTTGGTCGCAGCTCAAGCCTGCAGCGCAGCAACCCGCGGGCAATAAGGCGAAAATACGTCTATCGGGATCCAAGATGCGGTGGCGTCTGCACGCCCACCGGCGCCATCGCCTGCGTCGCGTGTGATGCGTTCGGCTGGACGCGAAGACGCCACGGCTTCGTCATACGCCCGGAACAATCAGCCCCTAAATCCGTTGCCAGCAGCGAATCAACGAAGGCTGGCAATGTCGGATACGTTCATTATCGAAGTTTCGTCGCAACCTGCGGGCATCGTCGTGCGCGGCCCCGGCGGATTCCAGTTCTTCGCTGCGTCGCACCGTTTCGACCGGCTGGAAGGCCAGGTGTTTCGCAACGCGCGCGAGGCCGAGCGTGCCGCGACCCGTCTCGCGAACGGCGCGCTGCCGACGGCGGCGTAGACCGGCGAGCCGTCTCGTAACGTTTCCTCCGTCATTGCGAGGAGCGCGAGCGACGACTTGTCCGCCGTAGCTCAACGAGCGTAGGCGGAAGCACTCCATCTTTGCGGCTCTCCATCTTTGCGGCTCGATGGATCGCTTCGCTTCCCGGAATGCCAGCCCTTAACTTTATTCTGATCTCCCTCGTTGACGGTATCGCCAATCGGCCGCACCATGGGACGCCTTCCATCCCAAGGTGCTCGCCGTGGCCGGACTGTCCAACCGCCAGACTGAAATCCTCAATATCGCCCGCGCCTCCGGCCGTGTGATCGTGGAGGATCTTGCCCGGCGTTTCGAGGTTTCGGCGCAGACCATCCGCAAGGATCTCAACGATCTCTGCGACCAGCGCTCGCTGACGCGCATCCACGGCGGCGCCATCATCGCCTCCGGCGTCGAAAACCTGGCCTATGAGGCGCGGCGCTTTGTCGCCGCCGAGGAGAAGCGCGCGATCGGGATCGCCGCGGCGTCGCGAATTCCGAACGGCTGTTCGCTGTTCATCAACATCGGCACCACGACGGAAGAAGTTGCGAGCGCGCTGACCTCGCATGAGGACCTGCTCGTCATCACCAACAATCTCAACGTCGCGATGCTGCTTTACCGGCATCCGCGCATCGAGGTCATCGTGGCTGGCGGCGCGGTGCGCCGCGCCGACGGCGCCGTGATCGGTTCCACCGCGATCAGCCTGATCGGCCAGTTCAAGGTCGATTACGCCATCATCGGCGCATCGGCGATCGACGAGGAGGGCGCGCTGCTCGACTTCGACTATCGCGAGGTGCAGGCGGCGCAAGCGATCATCGCCAACGCGCGCAGCGTCATGCTGGTGGCGGACTCCACCAAGCTGCGTCGAAGCGCGCCGGTGCGCATCGCCCATCTCAGCCAGATCCACACCTTTGTCACCGACGCGCCACTGCCCGCCGGCCTCGCCAACATCTGCCATGGCAGAGGCATCGAGGTGGTCGAGGCAATGGACAAGCCGGCCGCCGATATCGATGAGCCGGCGGGTGATTCCGCCGCGACCGTGGTGCGGCTGAAGTAGCGCGCTGCCAGATCTCGGCTGCATGGTTCGAGACGCGCGGCGTTGCCGCGCTCCTCACCATGAGGTCTGAGAATTTCGCAGCCGCCAAACTCGCAGACCTCATCCTGAGGAGGCGCGAAGCGCCGTCTCGAAGGATGTAGCCCCGCTCTTTCCAAGTCAGCGCCGTCCTCAGGGAATTCCATCGCCAGTTCCCACTTTCGCTTGCTTTCGTTTTTCTTTGTGATTTAATCTAATCCGAAAGCGAAATCGCCGAAGTGAAGAGGCGGTCGCCGGGGAAGCGTTCGTTGGACAAGGTATTCGACCTCGCCATCATTGGAGGCGGCATCAATGGCTGCGGCATCGCGCGCGATGCGGCGGGCCGGGGTAATTCTGTTTTCCTTTGCGAAATGAATGACTTGGCGAGCGGGACGTCGTCCTGGTCGACCAAGCTGGTGCATGGCGGGCTGCGCTATCTCGAATATTACGAGTTCCGGCTGGTCCGCGAGGCGCTGATCGAGCGCGAAATTCTCTGGCAGATCGCGCCCCACATCATTCGTCCGCTTCGTTTCGTTTTGCCGCACCATTCCGGGTTGCGACCGGCCTGGCTGCTCAGGCTGGGGTTGTTCCTGTATGATCACATCGGCGGCCGGCATCTGCTGCCGCCGACCCGCTCGGTCGATCTCGCCCGTGACGAGGTGGGAAAACCCTTGATCGCCAACCGCTACACCAAGGGCTTCGAATATTCCGATTGCTTCGTCGACGACGCGCGCCTGGTCGTGCTCACGGCGCGGGATGCGGCCGATCGCGGCGCGGAAATTCACACCCGCACCCGCGCGGTCGAGATCAAGCAGGTCGACGGCATCTGGCAACTGACGGTGGAGAACACGATCGGCGGCGCGCGCACCACCATTCAGGCGCGCACGCTGGTCAATGCCGGCGGTCCCTGGGTCGAGCAGGTGCTGTCGTCGGGCTCCGGCGTCAACGCGCGCGCCAAGGTGCGCCTGGTGCAGGGCTCCCATATCGTGGTGCGCAAGCTCTACGAGCACGACCGCGCCTACATGTTCCAGAACGCCGACGGTCGCATCATCTTCGTCATCCCCTACCAGGACGATTTCACGCTGATCGGAACCACCGATCGCGATTACGACGGCGATCCTTCGAAGGTGAAGGCGTCGACCGAGGAGATCCGGTATCTCTGCGCATCCGCCAGCGAGTATCTGAAAAATCCGGTGACACCGGAAGACGTGGTCTGGACCTATTCCGGCGTCCGCCCGCTGTATGACGACGGCGCCAGCGAAGCCAAGGCCGCGACTCGCGACTACGTGTTCGAACTCGATACGCCCGGTGGCGCGCCGCTGCTGTCGATCTATGGCGGCAAGATCACGACCTATCGGCGCCTCGCGGAAGAAGCGCTGGAACGGCTCGCGCCTTACCTGCGTAGCGCCAAGGCAAAAGAGGGCTGGACTGGCAAGTCGGCCTTGCCCGGTGGCGACATGGATGTGTCGGCGATTGCGGCACTAACCGCGGAACTGGTGCGGAAATATCCGTTTCTCTCGACCGCCCATGCCAACCGGCTGGCGCACGCCTACGGCACCCGCGCAGCGAAGGTTCTCGGCAACGCGAAATCGATGGCCGATCTCGGCCAGTCGTTCGGCGCCAGCTTGACGGAAAGCGAAGTCAGGTACCTGATGTCGGTGGAATGGGCCTGTACCGCCGAAGACGTGGTGTGGCGCCGGTCCAAGTTGGGCTTGCGGCTGTCGTCAGACGAAATCGCCGCGCTCGACGCGTGGATCGCGGCCAACCGAACCTCCGGCGAACGTCCCCTCCGTGAAGCGAGAGGACGGACATGAGCGTCACGCTCGAACATGTCACGCGCACCGTGGATGGCATCCCGACCATTCGCGATGTCTCGCTGACGCTCGATCGCGGCACGCTGAGCGTGCTGCTCGGGCCGACGCTGTCGGGCAAGACCTCGATCATGCGGCTGCTCGCCGGCCTCGATAAGCCGACGACCGGCCGTGTGCTGGTCGACGGCAAGGACGTTACCGGTGCTGACGTGCGGCAACGCTCGGTCGCGATGGTCTATCAGCAGTTCATCAACTATCCCTCGCTGACGGTCTACGAAAACATCGCCTCGCCCCTGCGGGTGCAGGGCAAGCCGCGCGGCGAGATCGAAAAGCGTGTGCAGGAGGCGGCAAGCCTGCTGCGGCTGGAGCCGTACCTGAAGCGCACGCCGCTGCAATTGTCCGGCGGCCAGCAACAGCGCACCGCGATCGCGCGCGCGCTGGTCAAGGGCGCCGATCTGGTCCTGCTGGACGAACCGCTCGCCAATCTCGATTACAAGCTGCGCGAGGAACTGCGCACCGAACTGCCGCGCATCTTCGAGGCGTCGGGCGCGATCTTCGTCTATGCGACCACCGAACCCTCGGAAGCGCTGCTGCTCGGCGGCGACACGCTTTGCATGTGGGAAGGCCAGGTCCTGCAGGCCGGCAATACCTCAAAAGTCTATCGCCATCCCGACACGCTGCGGGTGGCGCAGGTGTTCTCCGATCCGCCGCTCAACCTCGTCGGCATCGAGAAGAAGAACGGTTCAGTGCAATATGCCGGCGGCATCCAGGCGCCTGCAACCGGACTTTACGCTTCGCTCTCCGACGGTCCGTATCGCGTCGGCTTCCGCGCCCACCAGCTCGAGGTTGCGAACGGCATCGCCGGCCGCCATGCGTTCCAGGCCACCGTCACCGTGACCGAGATCACCGGTTCGGAAAGCTTTGTGCATCTCAATCGCGATGCATCCAATTGGGTGGCGGTGCTGCAGGGCGTCCATGAATACGAGCCCGGCCATGTGCTCGATGCCGTGCTCGATCCCGACAACGTCTTTGTGTTCGATGCCGCCGACCGTCTGGTCGCGGCGCCGGCCTCCCACATAGCGTTTTCAAGCGAAGTGGTTGGCGGTTCGCGTCAAGAAAACGCGCCCACCAAAAAGCCCACTTGAGGGAAACGCATCATGGCCCGCATTGACCTCGTCGATCTCGCGCATTCCTACGGCGGCAATGATGCGCCACCCGAATCATTTGCGCTGAAGCCGGTGACGATGACCTGGCGGCAGGGCGGCGCCTATGCGCTGCTGGGGCCGTCCGGCTGCGGTAAGACCACGTTGCTCAACCTGATTTCCGGCATCGTGACGCCGTCGAGCGGCCAGATCCTGTTCGACGGCGCCGATATCACACCGCTGTCAACCCAGAAGCGCAATATCGCGCAAGTGTTCCAGTTTCCGGTGATCTACGACACCATGACGGTCGGCCAAAACCTGGCATTCCCCCTGAAGAACCGCGGCGTGCCGAAGGCCGACATCGACGCGCGGGTCAAACGGATTGCCGACCTGCTCGACCTCACGCCCTATCTCGGCCGCAAGGCGACACGGCTGACGGCGGATGCCAAGCAGAAGATCTCGCTCGGCCGCGGCCTGGTCCGCTCCGACGTCGCCGCGATCCTGTTCGACGAGCCGCTGACCGTGATCGATCCCGAACTGAAGTGGCAGTTGCGCTCGAAACTCAAGGCGCTGCACCGCGACCTCGACCTCACGATGATCTACGTCACCCACGACCAGACCGAGGCGCTGACCTTTGCCGACACCGTGGTCGTGATGCATGACGGCCGAGTGGTGCAGAGCGGCACGCCGGCCGAACTGTTCGACAAGCCCGCGCATACCTTTGTCGGCTATTTCATCGGCTCGCCCGGCATGAACATCGTGCCGGCCATGGTGAGCGGCCACGAGGCGCGGATCGACGGCCATACCATCGGCCTGCATCGCAATTACGGCGTGCTGCCGGCGGGGGCGAAGATCGAGATCGGCGTGCGGCCGGAATTCGTCAACGTGGCGGCTCCCGCCTCGGGGTTGTTGTCGGCCAATATCGAGCGCATCGACGACCTCGGCCGCGTCCGCTTTGCCCGCGTTCGCATCGGCGACGCCAAATTTGCCGCGCGCGTGCCGCAGGGATTTTCGGTTTCCGACAACACGGTCGGGTTGGTGTTCGATCCCGGCCATGTTCACGTCTATGCCGACAGCCGTCTTGTCGAGGGGGTTGCCTGATGGACAAGACGGTCAACCAGAAGGCCTGGTTCCTGGTGCTGCCGGTGTTCCTGGTGGTCGCGTTCTCCGCGATCCTGCCGCTGATGACGGTGGTGAACTATTCGATGCAGGACACCTTCGGCAACAACCAGTTCTTCTGGAACGGTGTCGGCTGGTTCAAGGAGCTGCTCGATCCCTCGACCGACCTCGGCGGGCGCTTCCTGGCATCGCTCGGCCGCAACCTGTTCTTCTCCGCCGTGATCCTCGCAATCGAGGTGCCGCTCGGCATCGTGGTGGCGCTGTCGATGCCGCGCGAGGGCTGGTCGGTCGCCGTCTGCCTCGTGATCCTGGCGTTGCCGCTTTTGATTCCGTGGAACGTGGTCGGGACCATTTGGCAGATTTTCGGGCGGCCCGACATCGGCCTGCTCGGCTATACGCTCAACGGGCTCGGCTTCAACTACAACTACGTCTCCAACGAGTTCGACGCCTGGGCCACCGTCATCGTGATGGACGTCTGGCACTGGACCAGCCTGGTCGCACTGCTGTGCTACGCCGGCCTGAAGTCGATCCCCGACGCCTATTACCAGGCGGCGCAGATCGACGGCGCCTCGCGCTGGGCCGTGTTCAAGGCGATCCAGTTGCCGAAGATGAAGCGCGTGCTTCTGATCGCGGTGCTGCTGCGCTTCATGGACAGTTTCATGATCTACACCGAACCGTTCGTCGTCACCGGCGGCGGCCCCGGCAATTCGACCACCTTCGTCTCGATCGAACTGGTCAAGATCGCGCTCGGGCAGTTCGACCTCGGCAAGGCGGCGGCGCTGTCGCTGGTCTACAACCTGATCATCCTGATCGTGTGTTGGTTGTTCTACACCGTGATGACCAATGCCGGAACCGAGCGTCCGGCCAAACAGGGAGTCGCCTGATGCATTCGATTCCCGGCCGCCGCGCCATCATGGTGCTGTTCCTGATCTTCCTGATGTTGCCGATCTACTGGCTCGTCAACATGAGCTTCAAGACCAATGGCGAGATCGTCTCGACCATGACGCTGTGGCCGCACCAGCCGACGCTGGAAAACTACATGCGCATCTTCACCGACGAAAGCTGGTATTCCGGCTATATCCACTCGCTGAACTACGTCGTGATCAACACCGTGATCTCGATCGCGGTGGCGCTGCCGGCGGCCTACGCGTTTTCGCGCTACCGCTTCCTCGGCGACAAGCACCTGTTCTTCTGGCTGTTGTCGAACCGGATGGCGCCGGCGGCAGTCTATGCGCTGCCGTTCTTCAATCTCTATTCGGCGATCGGCCTGTTCGATACGCCGTGGGCCGTGGCGCTGGCGCACTGCATCTTCAACGTGCCGCTGGCGGTGTGGATCCTCGAAGGCTTCGTCTCGGGGGTGCCGCGCGAAATCGACGAGACCGCGTTCCTCGACGGCTACTCGTTCCCGAAATTCTTCGTCAAGATCCTGGTGCCGCTGATCGCGAGCGGCATCGGCGTCGCCGCGTTCTTCTGCTTCATGTTCTCCTGGGTCGAGCTGCTGCTGGCGCGAACGCTGACGACGGTCAACGCCAAGCCGATTTCGGCGATCATGACGCGCACGGTTTCCGCCGCCGGCATGGACTGGGGGCTGTTGGCCGCCGCCGGTGTGCTCACCATCATCCCCGGCGCGCTGGTGATCTGGTTCGTCCGCAACTACATCGCGCGCGGTTTCGCGCTGGGCAGGGTGTAGTCATGGAAAACGTCGCATGGATGGCCTGGACCGTGCCGACCGCGATCTTCTTCGTGATGCTGTCGCTCACGCTCGGCGTCATGACATGGCTTGCGGTCGCCTATCCCGAGGCCGAACGGATCGGCATCCTGCGGATTCCGACAACGCGGGGCGACCGGCTGTTCATTTCGCTGGTGCTGACCGCGGTGATCCATCTGTTGTGGATCGCCTTTGTCGGCACCGACGCGATATTCACGCTTCCGATCGGGGAGGGCGTTGAGATTTCGAGCCTGTGGCTCGCAACCGTGATTTCGCTTCTCTCGGCCGTTGCGATTTTCCGCAACGTCTGAGAGATGCGAAAAATGAGCAGATCCGGGATCAACCCGGGCCTGGTTTTTGATTCTGCAACCGGAGGAACCAAAATGCGATACTTGAGAGGAAAGACCAAGGATCGTCTTCTGACGATGACCAGCGCCGCCGCGCTGATCGCGGCGTCGGTGACGATGGCTGCGCCGGCGCTTGCCGACGACGCAACCGCGCAGAAGTGGATCGACAGCGAATTCCAGCCCTCGACCTTGTCGAAGGCGGACCAGTTGAAGGAGCTGCAGTGGTACGAAAAGGCCGCCCAGCCCTTCAAGGGCATGGAAATCAACGTCGTATCGGAAACCATCACGACGCATGAATATGAATCCAAGACGCTGGCGAAGGCGTTCACCGAGATCACCGGCATCAAGATCAAGCACGACGTCATCCAGGAAGGCGACGTGGTTGAGAAACTGCAGACCCAGATGCAGTCGGGCAAGAACGTCTATGACGGCTGGATCAACGATAGCGACCTGATCGGCACCCACTTCCGCTACGGCCAGACCATCATCCTGTCGGACTACATGACCGGCGAGGGCAAGGACGTCACCGACCCGATGCTCGACGTCAACGACTTCATCGGCAAGTCGTTCACGACGGCGCCGGACGGCAAGCTCTATCAGCTTCCCGACCAGCAGTTCGCGAACCTCTACTGGTTCCGCTACGATTGGTTCTCCAATCCGGACTACAAGGCCAAGTTCAAGGCCAAGTACGGCTACGACCTCGGCGTACCCGTGAACTGGTCGGCGTATGAAGACATCGCCGAATTCTTCACCAACGACATCAAGGAAATCAACGGCGTCAAGGTCTATGGCCACATGGACTATGGCAAGAAGGATCCCTCGCTCGGCTGGCGTTTCACCGACGCCTGGCTGTCGATGGCGGGCAACGGCGACAAGGGCATTCCGAACGGTCTGCCGGTCGACGAATGGGGCATCCGCATGGAAGGCTGCCGTCCGGTGGGCTCGTCCGTCGAGCGCGGCGGCGACACCAACGGTCCGGCGGCGGTCTACTCGATCGTCAAGTATCTCGACTGGATGAAGAAGTATGCCCCGCCGCAGGCGCAAGGCATGACCTTCTCCGAATCCGGACCGGTGCCGGCGCAAGGTGCGATCGCGCAGCAAATCTTCTGGTACACCGCCTTCACCGCCGACATGGTGAAGCCGGGTCCGGTGATGAATGCCGACGGCACGCCGAAATGGCGCATGGCGCCGTCGCCGCACGGCGCGTACTGGAAGGAGGGCATGAAGCTCGGCTACCAGGATGCCGGCTCGGCGACGCTGCTGAAGTCGACGCCCCCGGATCGCCGCAAGGCGGCCTGGCTCTATCTGCAGTTCATCAACTCCAAGACGGTGAGCCTGAAGAAGAGCCATGTCGGTCTCACCTTCATTCGTGAGTCCGACATCTGGGACAAGTCGTTCACCGAGCGTGCGCCGAAGCTCGGCGGCCTGATCGAGTTCTACCGCTCGCCGGCGCGCGTGCAGTGGACCCCGACCGGCAACAACGTGCCTGACTATCCGAAGCTGGCTCAGTTGTGGTGGCAGAACATCGGCGATGCGTCGTCCGGTGCGAAGACCCCGCAGGCGGCAATGGATGCGCTGGCCGCAGCCCAGGACTCGGTGATGGAACGTCTTGAGAAGTCCGGTGTGCAGAAGGAGTGCGGACCGAAGCTGAACAAGAAGGAGACCGCCGAGTTCTGGTTCGCCAAGGCTCAGAAGGACGGCACGCTGGCGCCCCAGCGCAAGCTGGCGAACGAGAAGCCGAAGGGCGAAACCATCGACTACGACACGCTGGTCAAGTCGTGGCCGGCGACCCCGCCGAAGCGGGCGGAAGCGAAGTGACATCGTAGATGTCATGGCCGGGCTTGACCCGGCCATCCACGAATAGTGAAAGGCCGGGAGCGATCCCGGCCTTTTTGTTGCCCCGCTGTCATCGTCCGCGAAGGCGGACGATCCAGTACACCGCAGTCCGTCGGTTCAATCACCGGTGCCAGTGATTACTGGATGCCCCGCCTTCGCGGGGCATGACAGTCAGCTACTCCGCCGCCTGTGCGGCCCCGAGCGTCGGATAATCCGTGTATCCCTTGGCGCCGCCGCCATAGAACGTCGCCTTGTCGAACGGGTTCAGCGCGGCGCCCTTCTCCAGGCGCTCGACCAGGTCGGGGTTCGAGATGAACGGCTTGCCGAACGCGATCAGGTCGGCCGCGCCTTCAGCCAACACCTTGGTGGCGAGCTCGAAATCGTAGCCGTTGTTGGCGACGTAGGCCTGCTTGAAGCGCTTGCGCAAGGACGCATAGTCGAACGGCGCAATGTCGCGCGGACCGCCGGTAGCACCCTCGATGACGTGAATGTAGGTCAACTTCAGCGCGTTGAGCCCTTCTACGATGTAGTCGAACAGCGGCTGCGGATTGCTATCCGAAACGTCATTGGCCGGCGTCACCGGCGAAATGCGGATGCCGGTGCGATCGGCGCCGGCGACGGCCGCCACCACCTTGGATACTTCGAGCATCAGCCTGGCGCGGTTCTCGATCGATCCACCATAGGCATCGGTGCGCTTGTTGGCGCCGTCCTTGGCGAACTGGTCGAGCAGGTAACCGTTGGCGCCGTGGATTTCGACGCCGTCGAAACCGGCTTCCAGCGCGTTCGCGGTACCGCGCTTGAAGTCCTCGATAATCCCCGGAATTTCCGAGAGCTCGAGCGCGCGCGGCTCGGAGATATCGGTGAAGGTGCCGTTGACGAAGGTCTTGCCCTTGGCGCGGATCGCCGAGGGGCCAACCGGCTTGCCGCCGCCGGGCTGCAGCGAGTCGTGCGAGATACGGCCGACGTGCCAGAGCTGGATATAGATGCGTCCGCCCTTCTCATGGACGCGGTCGGTGACCTTGCGCCAGGCGGCGGTCTGTTCCTTCGAATAGATGCCCGGCGTGTCCTGATAACCCTGGCCCTGCTGCGAAACCTGGCTGGCTTCGGTGATCAGCAATCCCGCCGAGGCGCGTTGGCCGTAATAGTCCACCGCCAGCGGGCTCGGCACCAGGCCGGACGGTATCGCGCGGTTGCGGGTCAGGGGCGCCATGACGACGCGGTTGGGCAGCGTAATCGGGCCAAGTTTGAAGGGCTCGAACAGTTTGGACTGGCTCATGTCGTTGGGTTCCGGAAAGTTGGCGGGTACGGAACAGTTGGGCATTGCCGCGTGCAGTGCAATGCCCCGCCCCATAGTGTTTTCGTGAGAAAACACGTCAAACAAAAAAGATTGACGGAGATTAACCGCGCACGATCCCGCCCATATGGCCGGCATCGAGGAACAGCGTGTGCGCGTTGACGTAGGATGATTCATTCGAAATCAGGAACAACGCAGCATAGGCGACCTCCCAGCCGGTGCCCTGGCGGCCGAACGGCACCGTCAGCGCGCGATCGGCCCGCCTTCGGCTGGCGTCGCGGCCCATCGGACTGTCGATGAAGCCCGGCGCGATCACATTGCAGCGAATGCCCTTTTCTTCACCGGCGCGGGCAATCGCCCGGCCGAGCGCGATCTGCGCCGCCTTGGAGGATTCATAGGCCGGGTTGCGGCCGTTGCCGCGCTGGCTCGCCATCGACGAGGTCAGGGTGATGGCGCCGCCCGGCGCCATGATCTCCAGCGCCTTCTGCGCGAACAGCATGTGGCTGCGCACGTTGACGGCGTAATCCTTGTCCCAGGCTTCCGCCGTCATTTTCGGCAGCGACAGGCCGCAGGAAATGCCGACATTGAGCGCCAAGCCATCGAGACCGCCGAGCTGCTTGGCACAGCGCTCGATTGCGGGTGCGATCGCCGCGACGTCGGAGACATCGACCACGTCGGTAAAAGCCTTGCCGCCTTCGCTTGTAATCTGCGCCACGGTGTTGTCGGCGGCTTCCTTGCTGACGTCGATGCAGGCGACATGCGCGCCCTCGCGTGCGAACAGCACCGACATGGCGCGGCCGTTGCCGATCGGCGGCTCCTCGTCGATGATTTTGCGCTGCCCGGCGCCGACCACGATGATGCGGCGGCCGGCGAGGCGGCCATGGCTCTTGGCAAGGCCAAGCGATTCCGCATGCAGCGAGGCGGACGGATCGATTTTTTGGGGGGCGTGCGTGGTGGTGGACATCGGTGTGGCTCTCCCTGAGTTTCTTGTTGCGGAGAGCACTAGCACGTCATGGCCCGCGAAGTGAAACCACCCGGTCTCGTCAGGCGAAACCGGGTGGGCTGTTCCCCTCATCCTGAGGAGCGGCCAGTTGGCCGCGTCTCGAAGGATGAAGGCCCGTCTGTGGCCTCATGGTTCGAGACGCGCTTCGCGCTCCTCACCATGAGGAGTATGCCGTCAATTCGCGCCCATAAAATCGCGCTTGCCGACCTCGACGCCGTTGTGGCGCAAGAGGCCGTGGGCGATCGCGGCAT
The DNA here is from genome assembly GCF_005937885.2 of Bradyrhizobium sp. KBS0727. Taxonomy (NCBI): domain Bacteria; kingdom Pseudomonadati; phylum Pseudomonadota; class Alphaproteobacteria; order Hyphomicrobiales; family Nitrobacteraceae; genus Bradyrhizobium; species Bradyrhizobium sp. KBS0727. The sequence continues at coordinate 1,689,624 of NZ_CP042176.1, forward strand.
GGAAATAGAACTGCGGCAGGGAGAAGTTCGAGATGAACTGCTGGCCCTTCATCGTCATCGTCTTTTCCGGACCCATCGGGAAGGTGACGTCCTTGGTATCGGCGCCTTCGAACTGCGCGGGTTTGAACGATTTGACGTAGTCGATGGTCTTGGCGAGCCGCGCGCGCAATTCCTCAAAGGTCTTTTCGGTATCGGGCGTCTGTGGCACGTCGCTATGGGTGACGCGGGCGCAGCCGCGGGTGGCGAAATCGGCGGCGAGCTGGATCTGCTTCGATAGCGGCAGCATGTCCGGATAAAGCCGCGAATTGAGCAGCACCTCGGGCTGGATGTTCTTGGCCTTGCAATGCGCCTCGGCCTTGGTGAGCAGGCCGGAAAGGGAGCCTAGAACCTGCAGATAGGCCGGCACGGTGGCGTCGTAGAAAGACATGGGATGCTCTTTTCGTGTTGTGGAATATCGTTGCGTGCAGAGACTGCGTGCTGCAGGTGGGGCGGCCGGTAGGTAAATGCAACTGCATCCACCCGTCGATTACGAGATTTATTTCACGCCGTCATCGTCCGGCTCGACCGGACGATCCAGTATTCCAGAGGCGTTTGCTGTTAAATCGAAAGGCCGCGGCGTACTGGATTCCCCGCTTTCGCGGGGAATGACGGGCGGAGTTACCTCGGCCCGCCGCGCATCCGTGCCAGCAGCTCCGCGGTCGGCCAGGAATCCGCCGGCAGGCCGTATTTGGCCTGCATCGTCTTCACCGCAATCCGGCTCTGCTGGCCGAGCACGCCGTCGACCTTGCCGACATTGAAGCCGGCGCGCACCAGAAGCTGCTGCAATTCCTTGATCTCGTTGAGCGGCAGTTGCACCACCGGCGCCGACGGCTGTCGCATCGGCGCGGCACCGGCGATGCGGGTGGCGAGATAGCCCGCGGTGGTCGAATAGATCAGCGAATTATTCCACTCGGTATAGGCCGCGAAATTCGCATAAGCGAGGAACGCAGGTCCGGTGCGACCCATCGGCAGCAGCAGCGAGGCCGGCATGTCGTCGTTGGGCAGCGGTTTTCCATCCGCATAGGTGACGCCGAGCTGCGCCCATTTTGAGCGCGGCAATTTGATGGTCAGGTCCGCCTGGTCCCAGGGAAAACTTGAAGCGAGGTTTTGCGGCGCGCGCACTTCCTGCAGCCACGGCTCGCCGCGCCGCCACTTCAGGCCGTTGGTGATGTAGTTCGCGGTCGAGCCGATCACGTCGGGCGCGCTGCGCAACAGGTTGCGATGGCCGTCGCCGTCATAGTCCACCGCATAGTTGAAATAGTGCGTCGGCAGGAATTGCGTCTGGCCGAGTTCGCCGGCCCACGATCCGATCATCTCGCTGGGCGTGAGATCGCCGCGATCGACGATTTTCAGCGCCGCGATGGTCTCGTTCTGGAACATCTCCGAGCGGCGGCAGTCGTAGGCCAGCGACACCAGCGACGGCAGCGTATGCAGATTGCCGAGCTCCGCGCCAAAACTGCTCTCCAGTCCCCAGAACGCGGCGATCACGGCCGGCGGTACGCCATATTCCTTCTCGGCGCGATTGAACGCGGCCGCATGTATCCGGACCCGCGCCTGGGCCTGTTGGGCCGCGCTGTCGGACGCCCGGCGCCTGGCGAATTCGGTGAACACCTGGCCGAACACGCGCTGGCCGCGGTCGCGGTTCACGATGCTCTGGTCATAGACGAGATAGGGCGCTGCCTCGCTGAGCGCGCGCTGCGACACGCCGGCGGCCACCGCCCGCTGTTTCAGTTCGGCGAGGAAGCGGTCGAAATTCATCCCGTTGTGACAGGCCGCCGCGCGCGGGCTGGGCGTCGCTGCCACCGGCTGGCCGGGTGCCGCGATGGCTGGCCTCGGCGCAGTCACCGGTCTTGGCTGCGCCGGCCGGACAGGCGCCGGCGCCGGTTGGGCCGATGCGAGCGATGAAAATGCCAGTGACGCCGCGGTGACAACGAGAAATCTGGAAAACGGCATCAATGTCACCGGCCTGAAGTGAATAAGAGAGGCAAGTCTTAGACCGGAGGGACGGATTAGCCAACGGGCCTTGCCTGGGCCACCGGCTGCGACGCGAAACTCGGAGCAATATCGCCGCGCAAGCCCCGCTCTGCGCATGGGAGCCCGCCGCCTGAGCCCGATCTCGCAGGCTGTTCCAACCGGCATCCGCCGTGTAGGCTATTGTCCGCAGGCCGAAAAAGGGCCGCCGCCCATATGGGGCGCACAGATCAGGGAGACGGGGAACGGTATGACGGAACTCCGATACATGGCGCCGGCGACGCTGGACGAAGCGATTGGCGCTTTTGCCGCCGCAGGCAGCGCCGCGCGCATTCTGGCCGGTGGCACCGATTTGCTGGTGCAGATGCGCGCCGGCATGGTGAAGCCCGGCCTGATCGTCGACATCAAGAAAATTCCCGACCTGACTTCGATCGAGCAGACCAAAGATGGCGGCTTTCGCGTCGGCGCTGCCGTATCCGGCATGGCGCTGGCCGAGCACAACAGCTTCGGCAAGGTTTGGCCCGGCGTGCTGGAGGCCGTCAATCTGATCGGCTCCAAGCAGGTCCAGGGGCGGGCGTCGGCCGGCGGCAATCTCTGCAACGGCTCACCGGCCGGCGACAGCGTGCCCGCGATGGTCGCGGCCGGCGCGATCGTCACCGTGCAGGGCCCGAACGGCCGCCGCGATATCAAGGTCGAAGACGTGCCGGCCGGTCCCGGCCGCACCAATTTAAAACCTGGCGAAATCCTCGTCAGCTTCACGTTGCCACCGCGCGCGCCCGGATCCAGCGATGCGTATCTGCGCATGATCCCGCGCACTGAAATGGATATCGCCGTCGTCGGCCTCGGCGTCAGCCTCACCATGAAGGATGGCGTCTGCACCGCCGCGCGCGTCGGCCTCGGTGCCGTCGCGCCGACGGTGCTGCTGGTGGAAGATGCTGCCAAAGCGTTGATCGGCAGCAGGCTCGATGACGCCGCGCTCGCCAAAGCCGCCAACGCCTGCTCCGCCGCCTGCCGTCCGATCGACGACAAGCGCGGCACCATCGCCTACCGCACCAAGGTGGCCGGCGTGCTGTTGAAGCGCACGACCCTGATCGCCGCCAAGCGCGCCCAAACGAATTGAATTCGGGAAATCATTTTCATGGCCAAAGTTCACGTCACCACGTCCATCAACGGCGAGCCGATGGAATATCTGTGCGAACCCTCTGACACCATGCTCGACGCGCTGCGCGGCCCACTCGGCCTGACCGGCTCCAAGGAAGGCTGCGCTTCCGGCGACTGCGGCGCCTGTTCGATCACGCTCGATGACCGGCTGGTCTGTTCGTGTTTGATGCTCGCGGTCGAGGCCGAAGGCCACGAGATCCGCACCATCGAGGGCATGGCACATGGCGACAAACTGCATCCGCTGCAGCAGAAGTTTCTGGAATCGGCGGCGCTGCAGTGTGGCATCTGCACCTCGGGCATGCTGATCGCCTCCGACGCGCTGTTGCGGAAAAATCCCAATCCGAGCGAAGAGCAGGTCCGGTTCTGGCTCGCCGGAAATCTGTGCCGGTGCACGGGCTACGACAAGATCGTTCGCGCGGTGATGGAAACCGCCGCTGATATGCGGGAGACAGCACAATGATGAACGTCGTCACCAACAACAAGTGGATCGGCCAGCGCACCATTCGCCCTGACGGCGTCGACAAGGTCACCGGCCGCGCAGCGTTCGCCGCCGACACCACCATGCCCGGCATGATCTGGGGCAAGGTGCTGCGCAGCCCGCACCCGCATGCGCGGATCAAGTCGATCGATACCTCGAAGGCGGAAGCGCTTCCGGGTGTGAAGGCGGTGGTCACCGCCAAGGACATCGTCGATTTCCCGGTCGACAAGTCGGTGATGCTCGGCATCCAGGACATGCGCTGGATGTGCCGCAACGTGATGGCGCGCGAGAAGGCGCTGTTCCCCGGCCACCCGATCGCTGCCGTTGCCGCCACGTCGGAAGCGATCGCAGCACATGCCTGCGAGCTGATCGAGGTCGATTACGAAGTGCTGCCATGGTCGATCGAGATCGACGATGCGCTCAAGCCCGATGCGCCGATCCTGCATGACTTCGTCAAGTTCGAAGGCAAGCCGTCCAACATTGCCGGCCGCCTCGAAGTCAAGAAGGGCGACATCGTCAAGGGTTTTGAAGAAGCCGAGGTCGTGATCGAGCGCTCCTTCGCCACGCGGCCGGTGCATCAGGGCTATATCGAGCCGCACGCCTGCCTGATTTCGGTCGCCGCCGACAACAAGACCACGATCTGGAGCTCGAGCCAGGGCCAGTTCATGGTGCGCGCGATGACCGCGCACCTCACCGGCATCAACCAGAGCGACATCCGCGCCATTCCCGCCGAAATCGGCGGCGGTTTCGGCGGCAAGACCATCGTCTATCTCGAACCGCTGGCAGCGATGCTGGCGAAGAAATCCGGCCGCCCGGTCAAGATGGTGATGACCCGCGAGGAAGTGATGCGGGCGACGGGCCCCACATCCGGCTCGAAGAGCACGGTCAAGATAGGCGCCAAGAGGGACGGCACCATCGTCGCCGCGCACGGCATCTTCTATCTGCAGGCCGGCGCGTTTCCGGGCTCGCCGATCCGCGGCGCGGTTGGATGCAGTTTTGCGCCCTACGATATTCCTCATGTTCTCTCGGAGGGTTTCGACGTGGTGTCGAACCGCTCCAAGGTCGCGGCCTATCGCGCGCCGGGCGCCCCGATCGGCGCCTACGCCGTGGAGTGCGTGCTCGACGAACTCGCCGAAGCCTTGAAGATGGATCCGCTGGCGCTGCGCCTGAAGAACGCGGCAAAGGAAGGCACCAAGGCCGCCCACGGCCCGGTCTATCCGCGCATCGGTTACGTCGAGACGCTGGAGGCTGCGCGCGACTCCGATCACTACAAGGCGCCGCTCGGCAAGTTTCAGGGCAGGGGCGTCGCCTCCGGCTACTGGTTCAACGCCGGCGGCGAATCCTCGGCGCAGGTCAATATCACCGAGGACGGCAATGTCGTCGTCACCACGGGGCACCCTGATATCGGCGGCTCTCGCGCCGGCATCGCCAACATCTGCGCCGAACTGCTCGGCATCGATTATCGCCGCGTTTCGGTCCTGATCGGCGACACCGCGACGATCGGCTTCTCGAACCTCACCGGCGGCAGCCGTGTGCTGTTCGCATCCTCGATCGTGGTGACGCAGTCGACCGAGAAGGTGATCCACACGCTGCGCGAACGCGCGGCGAAGATCTGGGACATCGATCCCGAAGCGGTGAAATGGGAAAACGGCGCGGCGCATCCGGTCAGTCCGAACGCCGGCCAGTTCGAACCGCTGACCTTGGCGGAGCTCGCCGAGAAGGCCCCCTCGATGGGCGGGCCGATCGGCGCCGGCGTGCAGCTCAACACGGTCGGCGCGGAAGGCGGCTTCGGCACCCACATCGCCGACGTCGAGGTCGATGTCGAACTCGGGATCGTCCGCGTGATCCGCTACACCGCGATCCAGGACGTCGGCCGCGCCGTGCATCCGAGCTACGTCGAAGGCCAGTTGCAGGGCGGCGTCAGCCAGGGCATCGGCTGGGCGCTGAACGAGGAATATATCTACAACAAGCAGGGCAAGGTCGATAATCCCGGCTTCCTCGACTATCGCATGCCGGTGTGTTCGGACCTGCCGATGATCGACACCATCATGGTCGAGGTGCCGAACCCGAAACACCCGCAGGGCGTCAAGGGCGTCGGCGAAGTGCCGCTGATCCCTGTCATGTCCGCCATTTCCAACGCCGTCCACCAGGCGCTCGGCAAGCGTTTTTACAGTTTGCCGATGTCACCGCCGAAGGTGCTGGAAGTGATCGAGGGGTAAGCGCGATCCAGAAATGGCAGGCCCGACTGGTGAACGGGCCATGCTTTGGCGTGCGATCATTAATTCAACGGGACCTTCACGGCGCAGCGCGTTGAAGCAGAGCGTTGATGGGCTCCGCAGTCGCGGCCTAGTTGTGACTATCCGGTGCGGAACTTGTTCCGGTTCCCGTCGTTGGAGCCGCCGCCGTTCCGTGTCCGGTTCCGATGGTATCGCCCGTGGTGCCGTTGTTCATGGCGCCGCTGGCAATGCCCGCGCTCAGGCTTGGACGGTTGTCGCTCCGGGAACCGGCGTTGGCTGGATTTGATGGGGCGGGGGAAACCGCGGCGTCGCCGATCGTCGCGGTCGAGCCCGTGCTGGTGTTTTGTGCCAGCGCCATCGAAGTTGCGATAAGTGCGGCGGTCGCGAGCGCGATCATCGAGAATTTCATGTTGGGTTCCTCCGGGCCAACTGAAATGAAAACGGCCGCAGGGGGCGGTAGTTCCCGTTCCCGCGTGGCTTGCAAATGGGGGCTGAATGGCTATTCAGAGCCGGTTCATCGCGCCGCCACTACCTTGTATCCGCGGGGCGGGAGGCACAGGAGGTGGACGATGTCGAACTCCCCAATGGCTTTCGATCCGATTGGCACCGTGGTGGATTGGATTGACGCCTGCCGGCAGCGCAGTCTCGCGGCACTTGTTGATCTCTATGACGAAGCCGCCAAAGTCGATTGTTGCGAGGGCGGCAGCTTTCGCGGCAAATCCGGCGTGGAGCGCTACTGGCTTCCCAAGTTGAAGAAGCCCGTGCCGGGCGCGTTTGCGGTCGATGCGTTGTTGCCCGAGGCCGGAGGCGTGTCACTCGATTACAGGGATTACGACGGCAGGCCGGTTCGTACCCATTTCCGTTTCAGCGAAACCGGAAAAATCATCAGCACCGCCTGCGCGCCGACCTAACCACACGGCAAGAATCTCGCGTCGCCACCGCGAACGCGGAACCGAGGCGCGTCAGCGGCAGACCTGCTCCCACGCGCACTTGCCCGAGGTGTCGCAAACCTGGGCCTGTTTGCACTGTGACCCATCCAGCGGCATCACGTTCGGCGGAATGACGGGAGCGACCGATGGCTTTGGAGGCCGACACACCGTCGGCGGGCAGATTTTCGGCGGGTTGACGCCGTCATCGCACAGCGGCTGCATTTGCCCGTCGACGCACTGGCAGGTGCAGGCCGCATTGGCAGCGCTGCCGCCGATCAACAAGAGTGTGAGTGCGAATAGAACCGAGCGCATGCGGTCTCCCAAATTTCATCCCGACGCGAGCCGCCATTTCAGTTGCTCCGTACAATACGTAACACAGGAACCCGCCGTACGCACCCGATGCGTTGTTCTGAATCACGCCACCACAGGAACGTTTCATCGCGCCCTTTGTTTTCGTTGACCTGCTCACACCGGGAGGACGATACATGGTTAGGGAAGTACGCGAACAGGGGAATCTGATCGGGAGCGACAAGGTCGAGGGCACCGCGGTCTACGGCGCTGATCGCAACAAGATCGGTTCGATCGAGCGCGTCATGATCGACAAGCGGAGCGGCAGGGTGTCTTACGCCGTGCTGTCGTTCGGCGGTTTCCTCGGTATCGGCGACGATCACTATCCGCTGCCGTGGCAATCGCTCAAGTACGACACCTCGCTCGGCGGCTACGTCACCGGCGTGACCGAAGCGCAGCTCAAGGGCGCGCCGAAATACGGCAACGACAATGCCTGGAACTGGGCCGACGCGGCCCGCACCCGCGCCATCAACGACTACTATGGCATCGCGATCTGATCTCGGTGCGATCTGTCGACAAACAAACCCGAACTACAATCCTGCCGGGTCCGCCACCGACTCGATCGAGAGCAGCGGCTCGCCGTGAAGCGTGGCCTCGAATGCGCGCAAGCGATTATAGATCGAGATCAGATCGACGATGGTGCTCCAGGAAGTGATCAGATACTGAAACGAGGATCGAACCTGCCCGAACGCTCTGATGATCTGGTTCATCGTACCAAGCGTGATGGTGCCGGCGACGATGGTGGGCCCCAGCAGGATGTAGGCGAAAACGGCATCAGTTTGCAGGTAAACGAAGCGGCCGATGTTGAAGTACAGGAAGTTCAAATAAAGCCGGAAATAGTTTCGGCGAATGTTGACGAACAGCTCGTTGAGGGTCGGTGGATCGGCGCGGGCCGTGTCGTCTTCGCCGAGCACCAGTTCCTTGCGGTAGGCGGCTTCGACTCGCTGGTTGAAGAATTCGATGCCGGGCAGTCTGATGCCGATCAACGCCAGCAAGCCGGTTCCGAGCACCGACCAGAGCACCGCAGCAATGACCAGCGGATAGGGGATGGCGCCGACCAGCGGCAGTTCCGTCACGCTGCTGGAGAGTTTCACAAGCACCGGCAGGAACGCCAGCAGCGTCATACAGGCACTGATGAGTTCGACCGCGAGACTTTCCATGGTGGTGGCGAATCGCATGGTGTCTTCCTGTACCCGCTGCGAGGCGCCCTCGATAGTGCGAAGCCGCGGCCAGTTGGCGATGTAGAACTCGTTCATCGCGGTGCGCCAGCGGAAGATGTAATGGCTGACAAAGAACCGCGTCATCACGACGGCCACGATCGCGACCGTGGCGATGGAGGCGAAGGTCGATATGTGGCCGTAGAACTCCCCCAACGTCACCGGCCGCGATTTCGTAAGCGCGGTCTGGACGAGATTGTAAAACGGCCCGAACCAGTCGTTGATGACGACGTTGACCTGAACCTGAAAATAGGTGGCGAACAGGATCAACGCCGAGCCGCCGATCGACCAGGTCGCCCAGGGATGTGGCGCGAACCAGGTCCAGGCCGCGGCGAAGACCGCTACGCTAATCGCAAAATACAGGTCGAACCACAGCGAGCGCGCCGTCCAGAAGCGGTTGACGCCGATGGGCTCGGGGGCCGACGAGCCGATCAATTCGCCGGCGAAACCGTACCAGAGGGCCACTGCCAGCGCGGTCCACAGGATCGCGGAGATGAAGAACAGCTTTGGGCGCGGGAAGAATGAAACGAACATTCGATTGTCCTGTCCATGCTAGGAAGATTAGGGGATTAGGCGGCTCACAATTCCCGCGCATTCGAGAACGCGAACGACGATACCCGCCGCGTGTTCTCGTCGAGGATCAGCGTCCGCGTGATCGGCGGCTCGGCGCGCTGGCTGCAGTTCTCGCGTTCGCAGAGCCGGCAGTTGACGCCGATCGGCGTCCCCTCGGTCTTTTCCAGATCCATTCCCGCGGCGTAGACGAGTTTGGCCGCATGGCGGATTTCGCAACCGAGCCCGATCGCAAAGCGCGGCTGGGCTTGCGGATGCGGCGCCACCGGGCGGCGCACCGTCTGCGCGATCGAGAAATAGCGGGTGCCGTCCGGCAGTTCGATCACCTGGCTGAGCAGCCGGTCCGGGGTATCGAAGGTCGAATGCACGTTCCACAACGGGCAGGTGCCGCCGAATTTCGAGAACGGAAAGGTACCGGAAGAGAACCGCTTGGAGACGTTGCCGGCATTGTCGACGCGCAGCAGGAAGAACGGCACGCCGCGCGCATTCGGCCGCTGCAGAGTGGTCAAGCGATGGCAGACCTGCTCGAAGCCGGCATTGAAGCGCTGCGCCAGCACGTGCACGTCGTAGCTCAGCGCTTCGGCGGCGGCGTGAAACGCCTGATAGGGCATCATCGCAGCCGCAGCGAAATAATTCGCCAACGTGATCCGGTAGAGCCGGCGCGGCGTGTCGTCGAGCGGGCCCGCGCGGTTGACGATGGCGTCGATAGCGGCGCTGGATTCGGCAAGGCCGATCTGCAGCGCGAGCTGAAAGCTACGCCCGGGGCCGTCGACCAGCTCTGAGATCAAGAGTTGCCGGCGATGACGGTCGAACCGTCGCAACGTCTCGCGCATCACGTCAACCGGCATGATGCGGGTCACGATCGAGTGCTTTTCGCGCAGGCGCGCTGTCAGCGCGGCGAACAGGCCTTCCGCCGGCACGTTGAGTTCGTCGCGGAGGTTTTCCGCGGCGGTCTCAAGCTCGGGGAAATAGTTGCGGTTGGCCTCGATCAGGTCGCGCACGCGCTCGATCGGGTTGGCTTCGAATCTGGAGCCCTCGTCACGGTCGGCCATTTGCGCCGCGACCAGTGTCTCGCCGCGGCGGGCTTCGGTATAGGCGGCGTAGAGCCGCTGCAGCGAATGGGTCACGCCGGGGCAGAGTTCGGCGAGGTCGCGCAGTTCCTGCTTCGGCAGGTCGATCTGGCGGAACAGCGGATCGGAGAAGATTTCGTTCAGCTCGGCAAAGAAGCGATCCTCGTCGGCGGTGGCGAGATCGCGCAGATCGAGGTCGTAGGTCTCGGCCAACCGCAGCAGGATCTGCGCCGTCACCGGGCGCTGGTTGCGCTCGATCAGGTTGATATAGCTCGGAGAAATGCCCAGCCCCTCGGCGATCTGGGTTTGCGACAGGCCAAGCTGCTGGCGGATTCGCCGGAATCGCGGCCCGACAAACAGCTTCTTTCCGGAATCAGCAGGCATGGCAGCTTTCCTGACCCATTTTGTGACTAACTTTACAAAATGACATTTATTACAAGTATGGATGTTACACAACATCACCATTCAAATACAAGGGGACTGTACCAAATTAGCTTTCCGGCGTTTAGTTCACAGTACGTTTCGCAACGCATTGTCACGAATGTCGATTGCAGCCGGGTAAGCGGAACAACAGGAGACGACCATGACGAAGAGCAATTTCTGGGTGATCGGCGGCGAGTTCGGATCGATGAACTTCCACAAGCTCGTGGAAGGCTCGGCCCAGGTGCAGGGTCCGTTCAAGACCCGCAAGGAAGCCGAGGACGCCTGGCGTACGGTTTCTGAAGAGAACCGTCACAAGGCCGGCGTACGCTTTTCGATCGTGGAAGAGCCCTCGCGCGTCTCGGCCTGATCGGCCGGCTGCTCATAACATTTAGGGAAACGCCAGGAACAGGCGGCCCCATCCGGATTTTCCGGGTGGGGCCGTCTTGCGATTTGCAGACGCGCCGAACGATTGTCTCCCTCGCCTCGCCGGGCCGGCTCAGTGAGTCTCGATGCCGATGAACGCGTAAGTCATTGAAAATGAAAGACCTTTGCGCAGGTTGCGGTTGCTGCTAGGTTAACCGGGCCCACCCCTTCAGGACAAAGGCGGCTTGCAGATGTCAGACGCGCACAACACCGGCAACGAGGCCCGCGAAACGCGACCGACGCGGCTGCGCGACGCGTTGCGCCAGGCCCGGATCGAGGCCGCCGATCGCACCGGCGTGGTCGTCGAACTGCGCGATGCCGAAGTCGCGCGGCTCGAGATTCTGAACGAGGCGCTCGATCCGCTGTTTGCCCAGGTGCCGGAGCAGGTCGACCTGTTCGACCGCGGCGTCAGCCAGGGCGAAACGCCGCGGCTGTGGATCGACGTGGTCGCCCATGTCGTGATGGGCCGCGACAAGCGGATCTACCGCTTCGTGCAGGACACCAGGTTCGGCCGCATCGTTCTCGCCGAATCGCATGACGTGCCCGTCATCGTCGATGCCGTCACCGGCTATGTCGCGCGCCGCATGATCGAGCGCGAGCATGCGATGGTGGCAACGCCGCTGGCCGAGCCGGTGGTGGAAGAGAAGCCGCGCCGCCGCGGTGGCTTCTGGACCTTCGTGCTCGGCTTCCTCGCCGGCGCGATCGCGCTGTTCGCGCTGGCGCTGTTCGCGAGTCTGAAGAATCTCTAGATCAACTGCGTCCGTCTGATTTCCTGCACGCGCAGGCTGGCGTCGATGCCGCGCACGGTCTGCACGCAGCGCCATTGATTGCCGTCGCGTTCGATCGAGAACAGATTATACGCCGCCGCCGGATAATGCCGGTGCGCCAGCGCCGAGGCCGACGGCACGCCGATCGCCGGGATTTGTTTGTCGGTGCCTTCGATCCACATCGTCGAATGGATGTGGTCGTGTCCATGCAGGATCAGATCGACGCCACGCGCCTTCAGCACCGCGCGTAAGCCACCCGAGTCGGTCAGCCGCTTCATGCGGGATTTCGAGTGCAGGGGATGATGCACCAGCAACACCCGGAAGGCGTCCTCGGTCGACAATTGTGCCAGATGACGGTCGAGCGTGTCGAGCTGCCTGCGGCCGAGCCTGCCCGTCGCCATCAGCGGCGGCGTCGGCACCGCCGAGGACATGCCGATCAGCGCCAGCGGGCCGCGGCGTCGCAGGAAGGGAAACGCTTCGCCTTCGGTCCCGGCGTCGCCGCGCAGATAGTCAGCGAAGGTGCCGGCGAAACGGTGCCGCGTGGCGCGGACATAGGCGTCGTGATTGCCGGGAATGACGGTGACATGCTGCGGTTGGCCTACGCTCTCGAGCCAGGCCTGCGCCGGGTCGAACTCTGCCTCCAGCGCCAGATTGACGAGATCGCCGGTCACGGCGATATGGTCCGGCCGCTGCGCCTGCATGTCGGCGACCAGCGCATCCAGCACCTCGCGGCGATGATATTTGTGGCGGTTGCGGGTCCAGTTGAGATAACCGAGCGCGCGCTTGCCCGCGAGGTCGCGCAGCCGGGCCGCCGGCAATGGCGGCAGATGCGGGTCCGACAGATGCGCCAGCGTGAAGGCTGTCATAGGCGTTCTGCCGGATGGCCCGTGATATGAAGCTGTCGCGCGATCATGCCGCGATATAAGGATCAAACATGATCTCTGTCCATCCGGGGGATTTGTGACCGCTCTGCAAACCTTGCGAAAGCGCCTCGAGCCGCAATTGCGGCAGGTGTTCCATCTCTACTGGCGGATTGCCCGCGGCATGACGCTGGGCGTGCGCGGTGTCGTGCTGGATGCCGATGACCGGGTATTCCTCGTCCGTCACAGTTATGTCTCCGGCTGGCATCTGCCGGGCGGCGGGGTCGAGGTCGGCGAGAGCTTTCTCGAGGCGCTGCGGCGCGAGCTGATCGAGGAGGGGCGGATCGAACTGGTCGGCGAGCCGGCCCTGCATGGCCTGTTCTTCAACCGCCACGTGTCCCGCCGCGACCATGTCGCGGTCTATGTGGTGAGGCAATTCCGGCAGGACCGGCTGCCGGAGCCGAACCACGAGATCGTCGAGTGCGGATTCTATGACGCAAGCGCGCTGCCGTCGGACACCACCACGGGCACACGGATGCGGATCGCGGAAGTGCTCGACGGCGTGGCGCCGGTTTCGACGTGGCGATGAGCGCCCGTTACCGACTGCTGTTCGCGACGCTCGACCGGCGCGGCCAACCGGCCGCGGATAACATCGCCTTCCCGCAACCGGCCAAAGCCCGATTGGGGTATAAACGCCGCATGGACAGACGTGATTCGGCGGGCCTGCGATGACGACACCAGCGTTGCGGGTTGCGGTTCTGGTGCCCTGCTTCAACGAGGAAGCTGCGGTTGCGACCGTGGTCGCCGACTTTCGAAAAGCCCTGCCGGCGGCCGAGATCTTCGTCTACGACAACAATTCAAAGGACCGTACGATCGAGATCGCGCGCGCGGCCGGCGCCGTGGTGCGCAGCGAGCGCCGCCAGGGCAAGGGCCACGTGGTCCGGCGCATGTTCGCCGATGTCGACGCCGACATCTACGTGCTGGTCGATGGCGACGCCACCTATGACGCCCCGAGCGCCCCGCGCATGATCGATCGCCTGGTCAACGATCACCTCGACATGGTGGTGGGCTTTCGCGTCGATCAGTCGGTCGCCGCCTACCGGCCCGGCCACCGCACCGGCAACTGGATGCTGACCAGCTTCCTCGCGACGGTGTTCGGCCAGGCCTTCAGGGACATCCTGTCCGGTTACCGCGTATTCTCGCGCCGCTTCGTCAAATCCTTTCCGGTGCTGTCTGACGGCTTCGAGATCGAAACCGAACTCAGCGTGCACGCGCTCGAACTGGCGTTGCCGGCAGCCGAAATCGAGACGCCGTATTATGCGAGGCCGGAAGGTTCGGTCAGCAAGCTCAACACCTGGCGCGACGGTTTCCGGATTCTCGGCACCATCCTGAAACTGTACCGGTCGGAAAAGCCGCTGCGATTCTTCACCGTGATCGGCATCTTCCTGATGCTGGTCTCGATCGGGCTCGCGATCCCCGTCATCGTTACCTATCTCGAGGTGGGCCTGGTGCCGCGGCTGCCGACCGCGGTGCTGTCGATGGGCTTGATGATCCTGGCGGTGCTGTCGGTCTCGTCGGGGCTGGTGCTGGACACGGTGACGCGCGGCCGTCGCGAAATGAAGCTCCTGGCTTATTTGTCCCAACCCGCCATCAAGGATTAAGGCAAACAGGGATTAAGCAACGCGGAATTTGGCGGACATAGCGTTTTCGAGCGAAGTGGATGCCGGTTCGCGTGAAGAAAACGCGTCAAAATATTAACGGGAGAGCGTAGGTTCTGATTTTAATCAGAACCTACGCTCTCCGCCGATGGACCGCGCCGCCGCCAGATGCTATCCCGCGCCTCATCATGAGCGAACTCTCCGTTACCATCCTGGCCGAAACCCCAAAGGACGCGCAGGCGATCGAGCGCTTGCACGAACGCACCTTCGGGCCTGGCCGTTTTGTGCTCAGCGCCTACCGCCTGCGCGAACACGTCGACCATCTGCTCGATCTGTCGTTCACAGCGCGGATCGGCACGCTGATGGTCGGCTCGGTGCGCCAGTTGCCGATCTGCATCGGCGATACGCCGGCCTTGATGCTCGGGCCGTTGACGGTCGAGCCGCCGTTCCGCAGCCGCGGCGTCGGGCGTATGCTGCTCGATCGTTCGCTAAGGGACGCCAAGGCCAAGGGACATCGCCTGGTGATCCTGGTCGGCGACGAAGCCTATTACAGCCGCGTCGGCTTCAAGCCCGTGCCGAAGGGACGGGCGACGATGCCAGGCCCGGTCGACTACAGCCGCCTGCTGGTCGCCGAACTGGTCGAGGGCGCCTTCAATGATGTGTCGGGCCCGATCCAGCCCGACTGGAGCAAGGCAAGATAGCGGCGCGTCATCCGCAGCCCGTAGCCCGCATGAGCGCAGCGATATGCGGGTGCAGCACGATAAGCAACTGCCGTCAGCCCCGGATATCGCTGCGCTCATCCGGGCTACGAATTCTCGATGTCGGGTCGGTTTCATATTCGATTGTCAAACAGCGTGAGGGTACGACTCTGCATTGCCGCGGCGCGATGCGCCCGGGCTCTGCGTCACGTTCCGCCCCAAAATGTAGAGGGCGCAGGGAAGACCGGGTGCGCGCTGCACCCGCGGTCTCGCGTGCGATTGCACAAAACAAAACTGCACACGAGCATACAGGTTCAGCGGAAACACTCCGGCCTTCCCTGCGCAGTGGCTTTACGGCTTACTTCGTGCTCGCCCCGGTGACCGGCTTTCTTGCCACCGTCATTAGCAAAATTACTTCCGCCAACTTGACGCCAGCACCGGGGCGTCAGGCCCACACGACTTCACCGTACGCTCTTGCCACGCTCGTCTTTGTGACATCAGCGTCCACCGCATCCCACCGCACGTTCGTGACGATCGCGAGCCGCCCCTCTCATCGGGTGAGACGGGGGAGTTGAACCACTGATTTGCCCGACGGGTTAAGCGAAATATTTTTGCGCGAAGGGCTGGACAGGCTTTTGGTGATTTACCCGACGGGTTACTTTGTCGCAGCACGGCTAAAACTTCAAATTCGCAAACGCTCTTACCCCGATGCCCGGCAGGAGAACCTCGTCCTTGGTGTAGGACACCGAATTGCGGATGTTCTCGTTCAACAGATTGTTGCCGACGAGGCCAATGGTCATCTCGCGCGCGCCGAACCATGACGAGTTGAGTTTTGTCGTGTAGGTGACCTCCGCCTTCAACAGGTTGTATCCCGGCGTCGGCGTCTCGCCGATCGGGGCGATGTCGTTCTGCGCGAAGGCGTGCAACAGGTTGATGCGCGCAAACCAGTTGGAGTCGCGCCAGTAGACGCCGCCGCCGACCCGCACCGGAGGAATCCGGGGCACGTTGGTACCATCGGCGAAGGTGGCGCGGACGACGTCGAACTGGTCCTCAACACCCCAGATCCCGCTATAGAGCGGCCCGACATCGAGCTGGCTCTGGAATTCGGCGCCGCGGAACGTGGCGTCACGCTGCGAATAAATCGCCTCCCTCAGTTCAAGCGGGTTGGGATCGGCTGCATCCACACAAGCGGTACTACCGTCGCATGTGTTGCCGTTCAGCCGGCGGAAGATGAAGCCGTTGAATTTGGTATAATAGCCGGTTAGTTCAAACCGCAGAGGGCCGGCTGCCCGCCGCAACCCGACCTCGATCGATTTTGCCGTTTCGATGCCAAGATTGGGATTGCCGATGTCGAACGTGGCGGTCGCGTCGTGTCCGCCGCGCGAAAATAGCTCTGTCGGCTTGGGCGCGCGTTCGACATATTGAGCGGTAACGCTTGCGACCAGATCGTACGGCAGATTTTGGATCAGACCTACACTCGCGCTTTTCGGCGTGAAATGCAGGTTGCGCGGCGTAGCAGGACCAATGGCGGCGGGATCGACGGTGAGATCAAAGACATCGGGTATGAACGCCGGCGTCGTTCCGGAGAGGTTGACGTGCTCGATGCGCCCGGCAATCTGCGCCTTGGTGGTCTCGCTGAATTTCAACTCGTTGAAGACATAGCCGGCGACCCTGTTGTTATTGTTCGGATCCCACAATCCGTTGATCGGGCTGCCTGGGTCGTCGGGGCTCGGCGCGGTCAGTTCCTGATGACCGGCCTGCAGGCCGAACGCCGTGGTGACCGCCGCAAAGCGGGCATTAAACGGCATCATCTGCACTTCGATGCGGCCTTCCTGTTCCTTGTTGGTAAAGGTCTGCCGCACGCCGAGCGTCAGTGGATCGGCTGGATCGGCGAGACCGATCTCGTTGTGCTTGTAGTCCGTAGCGCCGGCCCAGAACCTGATGGCGTCGATCGCCGCCGCGTCCGGCCGATATTCGCCCTTGGCGGTGAACTTGGTCTGATGGGCATCGATCCGGGTCTGGTGATCGGCGCCATCGATGCCGGGGATGCGATAGAGCGTATCGTTCTGGGTGATTGCAGCACCGATAAAGCCGCCCTGGAAGATATAGGAGCCGCCGATCGACGCCCCATCCGCCTGCATTGCCGAATTCGGCTGCCGGCCGTTGAATGGCTTGTTGGGGTCGAACAGATACGGATAGCTAGGGATACTGTAGTCGGTGGCCTTGCGGCCATAGGCGTCGGCGTGGAACGCGAAATTACCGCCGCCAGTATCGAGCAGGATGCCGCCATCGACGCCCCGGTCGACGGAACTGACGGCCGTGCGGGTTTCGACGTTCACGCAGGGAGCTGATTGCACGTTCGCGAGTGGCGCCTTTGCCGGCAGCCCGTAGGTCTGGAACGGTGCAGCCGCGCAAGAAGGCAACGCATCCGGGATGCGATTGTTGGTCGCGCTCACGACGCCGCCAATCGATGTCGATCCGTAACGCATCGCCGCCGGACCGCGGATAACTTCTACCTGATTTGTCGCCAGTGGATCGACCGGAACGAAATGGTCTTCGCCGAGATCGGAAGCGCCACCGGCGTTGTTGCCGTTCTCGATGATGCCGACGCGATTGACGTCGAGACCCCGGATGATCGGCCGGCTCGAGGCGCCCGGCGCAAAGGTCGAGCCGGTGATGCCGGGTTTTGAGAACAGGAGATCGCCGAGCTGGGCCGTGCCCTCGCGGCGGATTTCCTCGTTGGGCACCACGGTGACGGTGGCGAACTGGTCGGTGACCACAGGCAGCACGCCCTGCTGAGGCGTTGCCGCGACGGGAGCGGCTTGCGGCTCCGGCGGCCGTTCGCGATTGCGTCCGGGCGCTGAGCGGGCGACGCGCACTGGCGTACGCGCCGGAACAACGGTCCGGTGCCGCACGATCGGGCTTGGCGCCGTCACGGTGATTTCAGGCAGTTGCGTCGAGGCCGACGGTGCGGCGGCATCCTCGGCCATCGCATGGTTGCCGATCGCGCACAGGAATAGCCAGCTTGCTCCGCCGATATGGAGTGCTCGTCTTCTCTGGAATGTCATTGTCGGGGTCCTGATGCCGTCGATGTGCGACGGCCCGATTTCGATTTATCCTTGAGGGGAAGCCGCGCATGGCGACGATCCCCCCAAGGGCGCATCAATCAATCGATGTCAGGAGGCGGGTGGTGCGCGCGACTGGAACGCAGAATGCACCGAGCCGAGATGAACGAACTCGGCGTCGGTCGTGAGATAGAGAAACTCGACCGCCTGCGGCAGTTGCAGCAGTGGCGGCGTCGCGAACAGCACATTGCCGGCCAGCGACATGACGGCGCAGATCGCGCAATTGTCCGCCGGTTGCTGGTCGGTGTCAGGGGTGGAAGGCTGCTGCTTCTGCGCGACCTCATCGGCCGCCGTTTGCGCGGCTGTTGTTGCGGCATAGGCAAAGCCAGCGTCCGTCACGCCGGTCTGGATGGTCGGCGCTGCCCGTGCGGCTAGCCCGTGGAAATGGCCGAACGCCATCACGAACTGGATCGCGAGCGCAAACAGCGCCAGCCGCGAGCCACCTCTGAGATGTTTTCGGAACCAGTTCATCCAGGTCTTCGTCCCAATGTTATATTATAACATCGGAAGGAACGGGAGATGTCAACCGTAGGTCGGACCGGCTTTCGCTTAATCAGTTCATGCTGTGGGATTGAAGCAACGGCGGAGTGTCCTCACTCTACGCTCCGCCATCATCGCGTGTTCCAGAGGTTGTGGCCAACGCCCGATGGCAGTTGTCCCGGTAGGTCATCCATGACTTGATCGCTGAATAAGCGATGGCGACGGCGCCTGCCGACGCGAGCAGCGCTCCGTCCAGTCGCCCACCAAAGTAACAGGACAGTGCGAAGCAGGCCATGGCGACGCCGCCACCGGCGAGCGACTTCACGAAGTCGGCCTGCAGCTTCAACGGCGTGGACGAATGGAGCGCATACACGGGAGCCGCAAATCGCGAACTCAGCCCGTCCTGGAATTGCGATGGCAAGGAATCGGCCAGCGCGCTGCAGACGGCTTGGTATCGGATCGCCGACAAAATCCCGACGAAGGCGGCCAGAAAACCAAAGACTTCAATCACGCCCCATCTCCACCACCGCGCGCGGAATGTCAGCACGCACTACCGCCCCTCGCGCACCCACGTCGCCGCGAACGCGCCGAGCAGCAGCAGCAGGCCGATCAGGCCTGCGAACATCGGCAGCACGCCGACGCCCTTGACGACGCTGGCGTCGCGCATCTTGACGCCGAGCCAGCCGTCGCCGCGGTAGATGCCGGAGGCGCGCACCGGCACGATGCGGGGCATGTCGAGGCTGCCGCCGTCGACCACGCGCCGGGCGTCGCCACCGGTTGCCTGCGCCAGCGGCTTCAGCATCTCGGTGGTCGAGGTGACTTCGGAAAATTCCTTCGGGTTGGTCGGTCCGACATTGATCAGCGCCTTCAAGGTGCCGTCGGTCGCCTGCCAGAGGCCGAGTTCGTTCGCCGGCAGCGTCGCACGCCATTCGCCGGGATCGCCCGCGGTCAGCGTCATTTCCTTTGTCGTGCCGCTCGGCGAGGTCACGGTCACCGGCGGCACGCTGTCGGCCATGGTCTGGCGCACCACCACGAGATCCTTGCCCTGGATCTGCAGGCGCAGCGCCTCTTCGTCGAGGTCCGGCTGCTTCATCAGCCAGTGCGACATCCGCCGCAGCAGATCCAGATGCGGTCCGCCGCCCTCATAGCCGCGTGCCCACAGCCAGATATGGTCCGACAACAGCAATGCGACGCGGCCTTCGCCGAAACGCGACAACAGCAACAGCGGCTTGCCGTCGGCGCCGGTCATGACCGGCGGGGTGACGCTGTTGCGCGTCTCGACCGTGCGGAAGAACCGGCTCCAGTGCGGCGGCTCGGACGCGGAGCCTTCCAGGCCGCGCGTTACCGGGTGGCGCTTACCGGCGTCGCTGAGATGCGCATAGAACGGTTTCTCGGTGACGCCGACCGGTTCGGCCGGCAGCACCGAATCCAGCGGCGTACGCCAGATGCTGGTGGTCGAGGCGTAATCCGGCCCGGCCGATACCAGCACCGCGCCGCCGGCGCGGACGTAGCGCGCGATGTTGTCGAAATAGGCGATCGGCAGCACGCCCTGGCGGGCGTAGCGGTCGAAGATGATCAGCTGGAAGTCGTTGATCCTCTGCTGGAACAGTTCGCGGGTCGGAAACGCGATCAGCGACAGCTCGTTGATCGGCGTGCCGTCCTGTTTCTCCGGCGGACGCAGAATCGTGAAATGCACGAGATCGACGCTGGCGTCCGACTTCAACAGGTTGCGCCAAGTGCGCTCGCCCGAATGCGGTTCGCCGGACACCAGCAGCACGCGCAGTCTGTCGCGCACGCCGTCGATTGCGACCACGGCGCGGTTGTTGACCAGCGTCAGCTCGTTCTCCAGCGGCGAGGCCTCGATCTCGACGATGTTCGGGCCGGCATGCTTGATGTCGATCTCGACACTGGAGGTCTGGCCGCTCGAGAGCATGCGCTCGCCGATCACCTCGCCGTCACGGCGGATCACGACCTTGGCACGCTGGTTGGTGACGCCCTGATCGTCGAGCCGGTAGGTAATGGTCTGGGTCTGGCCGACGATGCCGAAGCGAGGTGCTGCCGAAATCGCAATCCGACGATCGCGCTCATCCTTACGGCCGGTGACCAGCGCATGCACCGGCGCCTGGAAGCCGACCGCCGCGGCGTTGGCGGGAATGTCATGGACCCGGCCATCGGTGATCAGGAACGCGCCGGCAACGCGATCGACCGGGACGTCCGACAGCGCCGAGGACAGCGCGCCGAACAATTTGGTGCCGTCCGTTTCACCATCAGCCTGTCCGGCCTCGACGACGCGCACTTCCAGCCCCTTGATCTTCTTCAAGGTGTCGACGAGGGCTTCCTGCGCCTTCGCCGTCTCCTCGTTGCGGGTGCCGAAATTCTGGCTCGGGCTCTTGTCGATCACGACGGCGGCGACCGACGACAACGGCTCGCGGTCCTCGCGGGTGAAGGAAGGATTGGCGAGCGCCAGCAGGATCAGCGCCAGCGCCGCCACGCGCACCGCGGCCCCGCGGGCGCGGCCGAGCAGCAGCAGCGCCGAGATCGCGACGATCGCGGCAAGCGCGATCCACAGCACGAGCGTGGGAACCAGGGGGGTGAATGCGATGCCGTACTGCATGCTCTACTGCCCCAATCGTTCGATGAGGGCGGGCGCGTGAACCTGGTCGGCCTTGTAGTTGCCGGTCAGCGTGTACATCACGATATTGACGCCGGCGCGGAAGGCGAATTCGCGCTGCCGCGGCTCGCCCGGTGTCAGCGGCAGCATCGGCTGGCCGTCGGGGCGGATCGCCCAGGCGCCGGCGAGATCGTTCGAGGTGATGATGATCGGCGAAACGCCGTCACCGCCGCGCGCCGGCTTCGACGCGGCCTCGTCATCGTCCTCGCGCGGCAGGGTTTCGACCCAGGTCTGGCCGGCGTTGAAGCGGCCGGGGAAGTCGCGCAGCAGATAGAACGTCTTGGTCAGCACGTGTTCGCGCGGCACTGGCTCGAGTTCGGGCACATCGAGCGAGGAAAGAATCTCGCGCAGGGTCTGCATGCCCGGCGTCTGCGCCGCGCCGTTGTCGCCCGGCGGTGCCTCGATGGCGTCGCGGGTATCGAACACGACCGTGCCGCCCTGTTTCATGTAGGCGTCGATACGGTTGATGGCGTCCTGCGGCGGTTTCGGTGTGCCCGGCACCACCGGCCAGTAGATCAGCGGGAAGAATGCCAGTTCATCCTTCGCCGGATCGACGCCGACGGGATCGCCGGCTTCCAGCGCGGTGCGTTGCGCCAGGAACAGCGTCAGCCCGGCCATGCCGGCCTTGACGATGGAATCGACGTCGGCATTCCCTGTCACGACGTAGGCGAGCCTTGTCTGCGACACCGACTTGATCGCGAATTCGTCATTGGTTTCGGCGCGCAGCGGCGACGGAACGATCGAGGTTGCGGCCAGGATCAGCGCCAGCGCAAGTGCTGCGGTCGCGGTGCGCCGCCGCCACAGCGCGGCAAGGCCCACGCCCAGCATCGCGATCACGATCGCATCGATCAGGAACAGCGCCAGCGACGACGACAGCAGGATGCCGCGGAGATCGCGCGGCTCGGCATTGGAGTAGGTGGCATGCTGCGCGCGCAGCGATGAGGTATCGAGCGCGGCGATGCGATCGGCCGACGCCAGCGTATTCACTGCAATCGGTCCTTCGGCGGAGCCGTAGAAGCCGGGCGGATGGTCCGGGGTAGCGCGATCGCGATAGTCGGCCGGCATCGGCTTGGCGGTCGAGGGCGGCGGCCCGAACGCGCCAAAGCCGTCGAGCGTGCGCAGCGGCGCCACGGTTTCGACATTGGTTGCTTCGCTGGCGACACCTGGGCCGGGCTTGGAGGTGTAGCCGGACATATCGACCAGCCGCCGCAGCATTTCGACGAAGCTGCCGGACATCGGCAGGTCCGACCAGCGCGAGTCGGCGCCGACATGAAACAGGCTGACGACGCCCTTGCCGCGATGTTCGCCGGTGACCAGCGGCGTGCCGTCTTCCAGCGACGCCCAGCTCCGGGTCGCGAGCACCGCATCGGGTTCGGCCAGCACTTGCCGGTTGACGGTGATGTCCTTCGGCACGTTAAGCCCCGCGAACGGGCCGTCGGCGGCGAACGAAGCCAGATGCTGCGGCTTTTCCCAGGTGAGGCTGCCGCCAAGCGTGCGGCCGCCCCGGCGCAGTTTCACCGGCACCAGATCGTCATCGGCCTGCGCCAGGCGAGGACCGGCGAAGCGCACCAGCACGCCGCCCTGATCGATCCAGGCGTTGAGGCGCTCGCGGATTTCCGGCGACAGCGTGCCGACATCGGCCATCACGATCATCGGCAACCGCTGATCGAGGAATTGCGCGATCACCTGCTGCGGCGCGCCGCGATCGCCCAGCCGCACATCGGCGAACGGCTGCAGCGCACGGGTCAGATAGAAGGTCGAAGCCAATAGCGGCTGCGCGGTATCGCTGGTCGCGCCGGTGACGACGCCGATGGCGCGGCGACGCCAACGCTTGTCGAGCAGTTGCACCGCGCCCGCGGAGCGTTCGCCCGATATTTCCAGCCGCGCGATATCGTTGCGCAGCTCGACCGGCAGATCGAACGCGGCTTCGGTCTCGCGATCCTGCAGTCCGAACGCAAACCGGGCCTCGCCGATCGGCGAACCCTTGGCGTCGATCGCGCGCACCACGCCCGCGGCATTGCCGCCCGCCGTGCGCAGCACCTTCACGGTCATCTTCGCCGCGGCATTCTCGGCGGCCACCAGCGCCAGCGCAGGCGAGGCGCCGCCCTCGAACACCGTCAGCTTGCGGTCGCCGATGGTCTTGCCGAGGCCTTCGAGGAATTCGGTGCCGCGCCCGGTGTCGACGCCATCCGACAGCCAGGCAATCTCGGCATCGCCGGTCGCCTTGAGAAACCGTTCGATGGCGGGGAGCGTTTCGACGCGCTCGATCGAATAAGGCTTGGGCGCAAGCTGGCGCAGCGCCACCCGCGCGGTGCCGCCGGGCATCAGGGTGATGTCGCGCGCCGGTTCGGACAGCGGCACCAGCGCGACGCCGCGGCGGTCGTTGTCGGCATTGGCGATCAGTTCATCCGCCGCCTTGATGCGGATCTCCCAACTCGAGGCCGCACTCCAGCCGTCGTCGAGCAGGATCACCAGCGGCGCCTTGCTGCCGCCGACGCCGGTCTGCGGATTCCAGATCGGCCCCGCGGCGGCGAGAATGACCAATGCTGCGGCCGTGAGACGCAACAAGGTCAGCCACCACGGTGTCCGCGACGGGGTTTCTTCCTTGGGCTTGATGTCGAACAACAGCCGCGTCGGCGGAAACTCGATCCGCCTCGGCCGCGGCGGCATCACGCGCAACAGCCACCACAGCACCGGCAGGCTAAACAGGCCCAGCAGCAGCAGCGGTTCGGCGAAGGTGAGGGGGAGTCCTGCGATCATGCGCTTCGTCCCACCTTGACGGTTGAGGAGCGCACGCTTCCCTTGCTCACCATCATGCCCGAATGCAGGAACAGCAAGAGTTCGGCGGCGGAGCGGCTGGTGGTGTGGGTCGAGAACAGCCAGTCGAGCTTGTTGGTCTCGTTGCGGATCTCGTCGCGATGTAGCGCAACGCGCGCGACGTAATCCTGCGCCCAGCTCTCGGCGCGGCCCGCGGTGATGACGCCGCCGCCCTCGGGCTCGACGAATTCGACCCGGCCGGAATAGGGAAAGGTTTCTTCTGCGGGATCGACGATCTGGACCAGCGTGCCATGCGCGCCGGAGGCCGACAGGCCGGCGAGCATGTGGCGGATTTCCGGCATCGGCGACCAGAAGTCCGACAGCACCACGATCTCGGCCAGCGCCGACGGCACAAACGACGGCGGCAGGCTGGCGCGCGCGGCATCGTCGTGCAGCATCGCCTGCGCCATCTTGTCGATCACGCTGCGGCTTGCGGTCGGTGACATCAGGCCGGGAATGCCGACCCGTTCGCCGCCCGCGACCAGCAGCTCGGCCAGCGCAAAGGTGACGATCAGGCCGCGCTCCAGCTTGGAGTCGCGCGCGCCTTTGGAGGCAAAGGCCATCGACGGCGAGCGGTCCGGCCACAGCCACACGGTATGCGCGGCCTCCCATTCCTGCTCGCGGACATAGAGATGATCGTCGCGCGCCGAGCGCCGCCAGTCGACATTCTGCGACGGCTCACCGGAGACGAAGCGGCGATACTGCCAGAAACTTTCGCCGGCACCGGCGCGGCGCCGGCCGTGCAGTCCGTGGATGACGTTGGCGGCGATGCGGCGGGCTTCAAGCACGAGACGGGGCAGCGATGCGGCGAGCGTTCGGCTTTCGCCATCGGCACGTCGGATCGCTAAAAGCTCCTTTTGCTCCCCGTCAAGCTGCCTGGTCTCTGCGGCCATCAACCAATCCGCGTCTTCAACTGCCGGATCACGTCGGGAATGGTGCGTCCCTCGGCGCGCGCCGAGAAGGTCAGCGCCATGCGGTGCTTGAGAATGGGTTCGGCCAGATCGAGCACGTCGTCGATCGAGGGCGCGAGGCGGCCGTCGAGCAGCGCGCGGGCGCGGACCGCCAGCATCAAAGACTGGCTGGCGCGGGGACCCGGTCCCCAGGCGATCAGCTTGTCGCCGTCGCCGTCGGGATTGGGACGCGCGGCGCGCACCAGCGAAAGAATGGCCTCGACGACGCTGTCGCCGACCGGCAGCCGCCGCACCAGCCGCTGCGCGGCGATCAGGATTTCCGCGTTCATCGATGCCTTGGCGAGCGTTTCTTCGGCGCCGGTGGTTTCGAACAGGATGCGGCGCTCGGCGTCGCGATCGGGATAGTCGACGTCGATCTCCATCAGGAAGCGGTCGAGCTGCGCTTCCGGCAACGGGTAGGTGCCTTCCTGCTCCAGCGGGTTTTGCGTCGCCAGCACGTGGAACGGTTTGGGCAGATCGTGGCGCGCGCCCGCAACCGTGATGTGCTGTTCCTGCATGGCTTGCAGCAGCGCCGATTGGGTACGCGGGCTGGCGCGGTTGATTTCGTCGGCCATCAGGAGCTGCGCGAACACCGGCCCCGAGATGAAGCGGAACGAGCGCTTGCCGGAATTGCTCTCGTCCAGCACCTCGGCGCCCAGAATATCCGACGGCATCAGGTCCGGCGTGAACTGGATGCGCTTGGCGTCGAGGCCGAGCGTGATGCCGAGGGTTTCGACCAGTTTGGTCTTGGCCAGACCGGGAACCCCGATCAAGAGCGCATGACCGCCGGACAGGATCGTCACCAGCGTGTTTTCGATGACCCGGTCCTGGCCGAAAATGACGGTGGAGATCGCTTCCTTGGCGGCGCGAATCTGGCCGGCGACCTGTTCGGCCGAGCGGACAATCGCGTCCTCGAGTTTCTCGACACCGTCTGCGTTCGCCATGTCTCTCTCCTTAACCGTTTCACGACATCGCCGATTGCGTCGTCATGCCACGAACCTCATGCTAAACCTATGCAAAGGCCCTGTATTCGTTCAATTAAACTATCCCCACATTATCGGTATTTCGGGGTATGAACGGCATCACGTTGTGGCGACCTGACCCGGAATAATACGGGCGCAAATCGTCCAGGATAGATATCGGAAGACTTGCACCAATCGTGCCAGATCGAAGCAGTCAGACTCGGGTCAAACAATGGCGAAGCAAGGGCAAACCAGCGATCAGGGGCTCGAAGGCAACAAGCTTGAGGGCAAGAATGAAGACAAGAACCTTGAAGGCAAGAATCTGGAAGGTCTGACCGTTGCCGCGCGGGAAGCCGTCAACGCCACGGCCGCCGGAAAGGGGCTGCCGCCGGTGCATCTGTGGAATCCGCCGTTCTGCGGCGATCTCGACATGCGAATCGCAGGCGACGGTACGTGGTTCTACATGGGGACGCCGATCGGACGGCCGGCGCTGGTGCGGCTGTTTTCGACGATCCTGAAGCGCGAGGACGGCAAGCACTTTCTCGTGACCCCGGTCGAGAAGGTCGGCATCCGCGTCGACGATGCGCCGTTCATGGCGGTCGAGATGCAGAACGAGGCCGGCGATCGCGGCCGGCTGTTGCGCTTTCGCACCAATGTCGACGACTGGGTGCCGTGCGACTCCGGACATCGCCTGCGGTTCGAGATGGCGGCCGATGGCGGCCTGACGCCCTATCTGCACGTCCGCGCCGACCTCTGGGCCAAGGTGACGCGCGCGCTCTATTACGATCTGGTTGACATGGGGGAAGAGCGGGTGGTCGATGGCGAACCGATGTTCGGAGTCGAATCCGGCGGTGAGTTCTTTGCGATGGCGGATGCGAAGCAGGTGAGGGACGCGCTTTGAACGAGCCGATTCTGAAGACGAAGAGAGCGGCGCCAGTCAGCGCGGAGGAATTCTTCGCGCGCAGCCGGGCGCGGCTGAACTTCGAGGTGCCGGCGGGACTGATCGATCCCAACATCATTCCCCGGACCGGCGATAGCGGCAACGACCGCATGCTCGAGATCGTGGCGCGCGAGCAGCCGGTACGGCCCGCGGCGGTGCTGATCCCGGTGGTCGATCATCCGGAGCCGACGGTGTTGCTGACCCAGCGCTCGGAGCATCTGTCCAGTCACGCCGGCCAGATCTCCTTTCCCGGCGGCAAGATCGACGCCACCGATGCCTCGCCGCTCGATGCCGCCGTACGCGAGGCCTGGGAGGAAGTCGGCCTCAAGCGCGACTTCGTCGAGCCGATCGGCTATCTCGATCTTTACGGCACGGCGTTCGGGTTTCGCATCCTGCCGACGGTGGCGCGGGTCAGACCCGGCTTCACGCTCAAGATCAACGAAGGCGAGGTGGTCGATGCCTTCGAGGTGCCGCTGGCGTTCCTGATGAATCCCGAGAACCACCAGATCCACAACAAGGAATTCCGCGGCATCGAGCGTTCCTATTACGCGATGCCGTATGCCGAGCGGTACATCTGGGGCGCGACCGCGGGCATCCTGCGCGTGCTGTATGAGCGGATTTATCTCTCATGATCCGTCCGGTATTGACCGAAGTCGGAATTTTCCTGATCCCGTTCGCGGTCTATGCCCTGTTCCTGATTGCCACCCGTTCCGGCGTGATGGCGCCGTCTTCCTGGCCGATGCATCTGATCGCCAAGCTGGTGCTGGGATCGCTGCTGCTGGTGGTGGTCAGCTTCGTACTGTTGGCGCATTTTTCCGGAGCATCGCCGAACTCGACCTACATTCCAGCCCATATCGAGAACGGCAAGTTCGTGCCCGGGACCGAGAAATGAGCGAGGTGGCGCGTGTTCATTGATGCGCCCTGGCTCAAATCCGGTGCGGCTGCGCGTGTGCTCGCCCTGCTCAACGGCGATGGCGAGGAAGCCCGCGTGGTCGGCGGCGCCGTGCGCAACGCGCTGCTGAACATTGCGACCGGCGATATCGACATCGCGACCACCGCGCTGCCGGACGAAGTCGTGCGCCGCGCCAAGGCCGCCGGCATCAAATGCGTGCCGACCGGCATCGACCACGGCACCGTGACCCTGGTCGTCGATGCGCAACCGTTCGAGGTCACGACGTTGCGCGAGGATACCGAGACCTATGGCCGCAAGGCCAGGGTGGCGTTCGGCCGCGACTGGGTCCGCGACGCCGAGCGGCGCGATTTCACCATCAACGGCCTTTCGGTCGATGCCGATGGCCTCGTGCATGACCACGTCGGCGGCCTTGCCGATATCGAAGCCCGACGGGTGAGATTCATCGGCGATGCCGCGCAACGGATCGCCGAGGATTATCTGCGCATCCTCCGGTTTTTCCGCATGCACGCCGCCTATGGCGCCGGCGCGCCCGATCGCGCCGGCTATCTGGCCTGCATCGCCGGACGCGCGGGCCTCGTGAGCCTGTCCGCCGAACGCGTGCGCATGGAGATGCTGAAGCTTCTGGTCGCTGACGGCGCCGAGGGCGCAGCGATCGCGATGACGGATGCCGGCCTGTTGCTGACGATTGTCGGCGGCGTCAGCTATACCGGGCCGTTCGCGGCGATGATATCGGCGGAGCGGGCGCTGGGGCTCGCGCCGGATCCGGTGCGCCGGCTGGCCGCGCTCGCTGTTGCCGTGACCGAGGATGCCAAACGTGTCGCCGTGCGCCTGCGTCTTTCCAATGCGGAAACCAAGGTGCTGGATTCGATGGGGCATCGCTGGTGGCGGCTGGCCGGCATGGACGAGATGCGGGCGCGGCAGCGGCTCTACCGGCTCGGCGAGGAACAATATCGCGATCGCCTGATGCTGGCCTGGGCGCGTTCGGGCGAAGGCTTCGAGGCTGCGTATTGGCGCGAATTCGCCAACCTGCCGCAGCGCTGGACCGCGCCGAAATTTCCGCTGCGCGCGGCTGATTTCATTTCTCGCGGCATTGCCGAGGGGCCGGCGCTCGGCCACGTGCTGACGCTCGCGGAAGACGCCTGGCTGGCGGCGGATTTTCCGCTTGCCCCGGCAGCACTTGCCGCTATTGCCGACCAGACCGTCACACGTTTCAATCGCGATCACCGTTTGTGAATATTCTTTCCGGCTTCGCCGACATTTCCGTGGCTCAGCTGGTGTTGGTTGCCGGCGTGGCGCTGTTTGCCTCCGTCATCGGCGGGCTTGCGGGCTACGGCACCGGCGCGCTGATGCCGCTGGTACTGGTGCCGCTGATCGGTGCCGAACCGGTGGTGCCGATCATCGCGATTTCCTCGATCTTCACCAATCTCAGCCGCTTCGTCGCCTACATCCGATATGCGGACCGTCGCCGGGCGCTGATTGTCGTATCGGCGGCGATCCTCACCACGGCGCTCGGCGCGTACGGCTATACGCGGCTGAGCGGTGCCGGCGCGGCGATGGTGATCGGCAGCATGCTGATCCTGAGTGTGCCGCTGCGCCGGCTCGCCAAGCACCACGAAGTCAGGATCGGCGACACCGCGCTTGCCGCCGGTGCGGTGGGTTACGGCGTGGTGGTCGGCGGCACGTCCGGCTCGGGCGTCGTTTTGCTGTCATTGCTGATGGCGGCGGGACTCGAAGGTGCCGCCGTGATCGCGACTGACGCGGTGATTTCGCTCGCGACCAGCGTCGTCAAGATTTCGGTATTCGGCATGGCCGGCGTTGTCACGGCGCAGGTGCTTGCCTTTGCGCTCCTGATCGGCGCTGTGGCGATCCCCGGGGCATTTCTTGCCAAGGCCTTTGTCGAGCGGATGCCGGTGCATATTCACACCGCGATCCTCGACTTCGCCGTGATCACCGGCGGCCTGGTCATGATCTCCTCGGCACTGCGCTGACTTATTCTGCCGGCAGCAGCTCCGTCAGGGAGCGGATGATGCGGTCGGGCTTGATGGCGGAGTCGGCTGGCAGGCCGTCGCCATGCACGTCGATCCAGATCGCGTAGATGCCGAGGCGCTGCGGCGCCTCGACTTCCCATTGCAGATTGTCGCCGATCATCCAGGTCTCTTGTGCGGTGACGCCGAGCGACTGCATGGCGTGCAGATAGGCGCGCTCTTCCGGCTTGCCGAAGCCATGTTCGCCTTCGATCTGGATGTGATCGAAGCGGTGGGTCAGTTCGAAGCGTTCGACCTTGGCGCGTTGGGTCTCGGCGGCGCCGTTGGTCACGAGCGCGAGTTTGACCCCGTGTGCCTTCAGCGCGTCGATGGCGTCATGCGCGCCGGGGAACACGAACATCGCTTCTTCGCGATAGGTGGTGAAGCGGTTGGCGAGCCGCGTTGCCAGATCGCCCGATAATGCGTGGCCGCCGGCGGCGAGCGCGGCAAATCCGTCGTGGACGACGATGCGCCGCGCTTCGTCGAGTTTCAGCCGCCACTCGGGACCGGCCGCGCCCCAGAATTGGCGCGCGGAACTGAGAACCGCCGAAGCCACCTGGTGCGGCGTCAGCGGTCCGAATTCGGCGGCGAACTCCGCGGCGATCTGGTTCCAGGCAATTTCGGGGCGGCCATAGGCCGACAGGATGGTGTCATCCATGTCGATCAGCATCGCGCGGGGCAGGTGTGTCATGGTCTCCTAGCTACTTATTATTCAAGCCACTCTGTATTCAAGCCGTTTCATGGCCGGACGCATGGACGGGAAGCTGCGGCCGGGTTCCCGCGCATATCAAATCCGCCGCGCCGGGTCCAATCCCGGCAGACGACGTCGCCGGGGAACGATTATGTCCCGGCGACGTCAGGTGCCCCTCACTTCTTTTTCTTGTGCTCGTGCTCGTCCTCTTCTTCCTCATTATCATCATCATCTTCTTCGTCTTCATGCTCGTCTTCGTCGTCTTCCTCGTCGTCGGACGGTTCGGCTTCCGCGAGTTCAAGCACGGCAAGGGGCAGCGTTTCGCGGAACAAATCGCCTTCGTTACCCATCCACACGCACGCGGCGGTGGTCTCGCTCACCTCGACCACGCTCAGCGGATGGCCGCCGGACTTCAGAATGACGACATCGCCTGGTTTCACTTCCATGACCTGCTCCTGGAATTTTTCTTGGGATTTGCATAACGCGAATCCCATTCTAGCGGTCGGTCATGACAGGCCGATCAAGGCCATTTCACTTCCGGGGGCATCGAGGACAGGATCGAATCGACATTGCCGCCGGTCTTCAGCCCGAACATGGTGCCGCGGTCGTAGAGCAGGTTGAATTCGACATAGCGGCCGCGGCGGATCAACTGTTCCTCGCGGTCATCGGCGGTCCACGGCGTCGCGAAATTGCGCCGCACCAGTTCGGGATAGATTTTCAGGAAGGCGCGGCCGACGTCCTGCGTAAAGGCGAAGTCGGCCTCCCAGTCGCTGGAATTATGATGGTCGTAGAAGATGCCGCCGATGCCTCGGGCTTCCTTGCGATGCGGCAGATAGAAATATTCGTCGCACCATTTCTTGTACTTGTCGTAGTCGGCCACGCCGTTCGATCCGCCGCATGCCTCCTGCATCGCCTGATGAAAGGCCGTCGTGTCCGGGTCCTGCTGGCTGCGCCGCCGGTCGAGAACCGGGGTCAGGTCGGCGCCACCGCCGAACCAGGTCCTGGTGGTGACGACGAAGCGGGTGTTCATGTGCACCGCCGGCACATGCGGATTGTGCAGATGCGCGATCAGCGAGATGCCCGAGGCCCAAAACCTGGGATCGTCGGCGGCGCCGGGAATCTGCGCGCGGAATTCCGGCGAGAATTCGCCGTGCACGGTCGAGCAATGCACGCCGACCTTCTCGAACAGCCGGCCGTGCATCATCGACATCACCCCGCCGCCGCCACCGGGCTTGCCGGTATGGTCGGTGCGGTCCCAAGGCGTGCGGACGAAGCGCCCGGCCTCGCCCTGGTAAAGCGAGGCCGGCGCTTCGTCCTCCAGCCGTTCGAACGCGGCGCAGATGTCGTTGCGCAGCGCCTCGAACCAGGCTCTCGCCCGCGCCTTGCGATCCTCGATGTTCAGCGTCTCCATGGTCCCCAACATTAATGTCCGACCTGATTGAACCATATTTTTCCGTCATTGCGAGGAGCGCCAGCGACGAAGCAATCCAGTTTTCACAAGTCTGGACTGCTTCGCGGAGCCTGTCATCGGGCGCGCATTCGCGCGACCCGATGGCTCGCAATGACGGAATTCAAACCTGGCCTTGCGGCCCGAAATACGTGCAGCTCTCGTTGCAGCTGTCGCGGTGGACGCTGACGCGCGTGATCCGGCCGGTGTGCTGAACCCGTTCCCAGATGAAGCGTGAAATATTTTCCAGCGTCGGCGTCCCCAGCGCTTCGATCCTGTTCAAGAGCTTGTGGTCCAGCGTCTTCTGCACCTCCGCCATGCTGCGTTCGAGCAGGCCGAGATCGAGCACCATGCCGGTTGCGGGATCGGGCGTGCCGCGCACGCTGACTTCGGCTCGAAACGAGTGGCCGTGAATTTCCTCGCTGGCCGCGCCAAAGGTCGTTCCCTGCAGCGAATGCGCGGCTTCAAAGCGAAACGATTTCGTCAATTCCCACATCGTGAAACTTAAATCCTATCTGATGCCGAGTGTCTTGTGCGTCTGCAGGCTGAGCCGCCACTGCGGATGCCGCAGGCAATAATCCACCGTGCGCGCGGTATTCTCGATCACGTCAGGCCCGTCCATCGGCTGCAGCGAGAAGCGCTCGAAGGCGAGGGCGGCGAAATCCTCAGGGCAAGCACCGGCCTGCGGATAGACCAGTTTCAATTCATGTCCGCGGCGCACCACGAGGTCGGCGCCGGCCTTTGGGCTGACGCAGACCCAGTCCATCCCGTCCGGCGGCTCGATCGTGCCGTTGGTCTCGAGGCCGATCGCAAAGCCGCGCGCATGCAGCGCATTGATGAAGGCAGTGTCGACCTGCAGCAGGGGCTCGCCCCCGGTCAGGACGACGTAACGGTTGGTGTTGTCGCCGGTCCACTGCGCGGCGATGGTATCGGCGAGTTCGTCGGCCGAGGCGTATCGGCCGCCCAGGGTGCCGTCGGTGCCGACAAAGTCGGTGTCGCAGAACTGGCAGGTGGCGCTGGCGCGGTCCTGTTCGCGACCGCTCCAGAGGTTGCAGCCGGAAAACCGGCAAAACACCGCCGCGCGGCCGGCATGCGCGCCTTCGCCCTGAAGGGTGAGGAAAATCTCTTTGACCGCGTAACTCACTGTCTCTCCTTCGACCGCACCTATTGCTGGATCGCGGAATTGGTCTGTCGCACCGCCTCGCCCAATGCCATGGCAGCCGCCATGGCCACATTGAGCGAGCGCAAGCCCGGCTTGATCGGGATCACCAGCCGCGCGTCGGCAACGGCGGCGACCTCGTCGGGAACTCCTGCGGACTCCCGCCCGAACAGCAGGACATCGTCCCGGCCGTAGCGAAAGTCCAGATAGGAACCGGCCCCCTTGGTCGTAAACAGCACCAGCCGGAAGCCCGCCTCGTTACGCCATTGCTCGAATTTTGACCATGAGTCATGGCGGGTGATGGACACCTGGTCGAGATAGTCCATGCCGGCCCGGCGGAAATGCCGGTCGGACACCGGAAACCCGGCCGGCTCGATAATATGGGCGGCGACATCCAGGCACGCGCACAGCCGCAGGATGGTTCCCGTGTTCTGGGGGATATCGGGCTGGAAGAGGGCGATTTGCATTCTGACTAGGTTTGCTCATCCAAGGGACGCCGTGCCGAATGCCGGATGTGAACAATCCAGACGTCAGCGTCCTCGACGAAATAGTGGATTCGGTACGGATACCGCGTGACCAAGCGGCTGCGCAATTCCGGGGCTCTGGCATTGCGAATTCCGAGATAGGGTTCGCGCAGCGATCAGTGCGGTTGCGTCAAAGATTGCCCGACCCACCCGGACCGCGGCCGCCGGGTTCTCTTTGGCGATATATTCCATGATTTCCCGAAGATCGTCGCGCGCGCGAGGCGTAAACCGGAGCGTCATGAACCGCGCGGCTTGAACAATGCGGCGATCTCGTCTGCCGATACGGCTTCACCCCGCTTCGCTTGAGCGAATCCCTGCTGGATTGCGGTCCACTCGTCGTCATCCGGGTGATAAAATTCACCCTCGCGCGCTTCCAAGGCGAGGAGCATTTGGGCGGCGTCCTCCTGCCGCTCCTGCGGCCAAGTGAGCACGCGATCCAGAACCTCTTTGACTTGCTCTTTTGTCATGTTCGATCGACTTCCAGAAAGGCGATGACATGCTCCCTGGTCACGGACGGGAAGCCCTCCAGAAAATCGTCGATCGATTCCCCGGCTTCCAGGTAGTCCAGCAGGGTCTGCACAGGCACCCTCGTTCCGTGAAAAACGGCCGTGCCGCCCATCACGTCGAGATTTCGCGAGACCGTTGGTTGCTCCTGCGTCATGACCGAAACCATATCATGTGGCCCGCTAGCGGTACACATTGCCGGCCGGCGAATGAAACAGCCGAAGGGCCCGCAAGATTCGCCGGATAATGACACGGGCAAGACGTCCGGGCGGCGGTATAGGCGGGCACAGCGCCCCTCCGGCGGCCGATGAAATCTCTGAAAAAATCATCGCCCGGCGCGGATTTAGTGCATTGCACCGTCGTGGGCCGATAGCGGGCTTGCGCTCGTCCGGCAAGGGTGCCAATAGAACGATTCTGGACTGCCTGTTCCGCCCGATCGGTGGGGATAAAGCGGTCGTTCTGCCGCCGCGGGGGGTCGCGGGCGCCGGCAACCACTCCTTGTCGCATTTGGCGTCTTTGGGGCGGTTCCACCGGCTGCAGATAAGAAAGGGCTTGGAATCGTGACGACAGCGTCTTCGGCGGACCATCCGACACGCCGTGATTTCCTTTTTGTTGCAACGGGAGCCGTCGCCGCCGTCGGCGCAGCCGCCACCGTGTGGCCGCTGATTTCCCAGATGAACCCGGACGCCTCGACGATCGCGGCCGGCGCGCCGATCGAGGTCGATCTGGCCCCGATTGCCCTGGGACAGGACATCAAGGTGTTCTGGCGCGGCAAGCCGATTTACATCAGCCACCGCACCAAGAAGCAGATCGACGAGGCGCGCAGCGTGCCGGTGTCGAGCCTGCCCGATCCGGCCACCGATCAATCGCGGGTCAAGGAAGGCCACGACCAGTGGCTGGTTGTCATCGGCATCTGCACCCATCTCGGCTGCATCCCGATCGCCCATGAAGGCAATTACGACGGCTTCTTCTGCCCTTGCCACGGTTCGCAGTACGACTCCTCGGGCCGTATTCGCCAGGGGCCGGCTCCGGCCAACCTGGCGGTGCCGCCCTACACCTTCGTTTCCGATAGCAAAATCCAGATCGGCTAAGGGCTCGGACGTCAGTCCGAGACCCCTTAACCCGTCGCGTCGTCTTACTTCCTCAGGATCGCATCAATGAGCGGACCATCCGATTTCCAGCCGACCAATCCCGCCTTGAAGTGGATCGAACGGCGTCTCCCGATCATGGGACTCATGCATTCCTCGTTCGTGGCGTATCCGACGCCGCGCAACCTGAACTACTGGTGGACCTTCGGCGCCATCCTTTCGTTGATGCTGGGCGTGCAGATCCTGACCGGCGTGATCCTGGCGATGCACTACACGCCGTATGCCGATCTCGCCTTCAAGTCGGTCGAGCTGATCGTCCGCGACGTCAATTACGGCTGGCTGCTGCGCAACATCCACGCCAGCGGCGCTTCGATGTTCTTCTTCGCCGTCTACATTCACATGTTCCGCGGCCTGTATTACGGGTCGTACAAGGAGCCGCGTGAAGTGCTCTGGATCCTCGGCGTCATCATCTACCTCTTGATGATGGCGACGGGCTTCATGGGTTACGTGCTGCCGTGGGGCCAGATGAGCTTCTGGGGCGCCACCGTCATCACCAACCTGTTCTCGGCCGTGCCCTATTTCGGCGAGAGCATCGTCACCCTGCTGTGGGGCGGCTATTCGGTCGGCAATCCGACCCTGAACCGCTTCTTCTCGCTGCATTACCTGCTGCCGTTCGTGATCGCCGGCGTGGTCGTGCTGCACATCTGGGCGCTGCACGTTGCCGGCCAGAACAACCCGGCCGGTGTCGAGGCGAAGACCGAAAAGGACACGGTGCCTTTCACGCCCTACGCCACCATCAAGGACGCGTTCGGCGTCTCCTGCTTCATGTTGTTCTTCGCCTGGTTCATTTTCTACATGCCGAACTATCTCGGCGACGCCGACAACTACATTCCGGCGAACCCCGGCGTGACCCCCGAGCACATCGTGCCGGAGTGGTACTACCTGCCGTTCTACGCAATCCTGCGTTCGATCCCGAACAAGCTCGCCGGTGTCGCCGGGATGTTCGGCGCGATCATCGTGCTGGCGTTCCTGCCCTGGCTCGACAACGCCAAGACCCGTTCGTCGAAATATCGTCCGTTGGCCAAGCAGTTCTTCTGGATCTTCGTCGTCGTCTGCATCGGGCTCGGCTATCTCGGTGCGCAGCCGCCGGAAGGCATCTATGTGATCGCCGGCCGTATCCTGACCTTCTGCTACTTCGCCTATTTCCTGATCCTGCTGCCGTTGCTGAGCCGGATCGAGACGCCCCGTCCGGTGCCGAATTCGATCGCCGACGACGTGCTGGCGAAGTCAGGCGGCAAGGTCGCGGCGTCGATCGCGATCGCGCTCCTCGTCGCCGGAGGCCTGTTCGCAGGCAGCGTGCAGAACGCGCGCGCCGCGGAGCATTCGGACTCGCCGCCCGGCCAGAAGTGGTCGTTCGCCGGTCCAGTGGGCACGTTCGATCGCGGCTCGTTGCAGCGCGGCCTCAAGGTATACAAGGAAGTCTGCTCGGCCTGCCACGGCCTGTCCTACATCGCCTTCCGCAATCTCGCCGATGCCGGCGGCCCCGGCTATTCGGTGGCGCAGGCGGCGGCGTTCGCGTCGGATTACAAGGTCAAGGACGGCCCGAACGACCAGGGCGAGATGTTCGAGCGGCCGGGCCGGCCCGCCGACTATTTCCCGTCGCCGTTCCCGAACGAGCAGGCGGCCCGCGCGGCCAATGGCGGCGCCTTTCCGCCGGACCTGTCGCTGATCACCAAGGCGCGTTCCTACAAGCGCGGCTTCCCGATGTTCATCATCGACTTCTTCACCCAGTACCAGGAACAGGGTCCGGATTACGTCGACGCGGTGCTGCAGGGGTTTGAGGAAAAGCCGCCGGCTGGCGTGACCATCCCCGAGGGTTCCTACTACAACAAGTATTTCCCGGGCCACGCCATCAAGATGCCGAAGCCGCTCAGCGACGGCCAAGTGACGTTTGACGATGGTTCGCCGGCCACCGTTGCGCAATACGCCAAGGACGTCACCACGTTCCTGATGTGGGCCGCGGAACCGCACATGGAAGCGCGCAAGCGGCTGGGCCTGCAGGTGTTCGTGTTCCTGATCCTGCTCAGCGTCCTCTTGTACTTCACCAAGAAGAAGGTCTGGGCCAACGCCCACTAAGACCGCCTTCGACAGCGAATTCGTAAAAAGCCCCTGCGGGGGCTTTTTTGTTGTCTCCTCGCGGTGACGGGCTAGTGCATTGCATCCGAGCCACCCAGCGGACAAAATGCCCGCCAATCAGCCAGAAATCATCCCGGAGGAAATCATGGGTACCAACATCACCTTCAAGCGCCCGGACGGCAAGGACGCCAACGGCTACCTCGCCAATGCCGCGCGCGGCAATGCGCCTTGTGTGGTCGTGATCCAGGAATGGTGGGGGCTGTCCGACCAGATCAAGGGCCTGTGCGACCGCTTCGCGGTGGCGGGTTTCGACGCGCTGGCGCCCGATCTCTACAACGGCAAGGTGGTGCCGTATCACGACACCGACGCTGCCGGCAAAGAGATGAACTCGCTGGATTTCATGGACGCCACCACGCAGACCGTGCGCGGCGCGGCGCAATATCTGTCAAAGAACGGCGCCAAGGTCGGCCTGACCGGTTTCTGCCTCGGCGGTGCGGTGACCATCATTGGCGCCGTCAAGGTTCCCGAGCTCACGGCGGGCGTCGTGTTCTACGGCATTCCGCCGGAACAGGCGGCCAAGCCCGCCGACATCAAAATTCCGCTGCAGGCCCATTTTGCCAACAAGGACGACTGGTGCACGCCGGCGCTGGTCGATGGTTTCGAGAAGGCGATGAAGGCCGCCGGCAAGTCGCTCGAGCTGTTTCGCTATGACGCCGAACACGCCTTCGTCAACGAGCAGCGGCAATCCGTGCATGATCGCGCCGCCGCCGAACTGGCCTGGGGCAGAGCGACGGAGTTTTTCAAAAAGCATCTCGGGTAACAGTGAAAGTCTTCTGCACAGGTGCGTCCGGCTATATCGGCGGATCGGTCGCCGCGCATCTCGTTGCCGCCGGGCATCAGGTCACCGGCCTGGTCCGCTCGCAGGAAAAAGCCGACGCGGTTCGCGCCCGGGGCATCCAGCCGTTGCTGGGAACGCTGGATGACGCCGAGCGCCTGGTGCAAGCGGCACGCGCCGCCGACATCGTCGTCAATGCGGCGAGCGCCGATCACAAGGGGGCGGTCACGGCCCTGCTTGACGCGCTGGCCGGAAGCGGCAAGCCGTTCATCCACACCTCAGGATCGAGCATCGTCGGTACGCGCAGCCGTGGGCACCGCTCCGACGCGGTGTTCGACGAAAGTTCAGCCATCACGCCTTCGCCGGCCCGCGCGGCCCGGGTCGCGTTGAACGATCTCATCCTCTCCTGGCGCGACAAGGGATGCCGTCCGGTCATCATCTGCCCGAGCCTGATCTACGGCCTCGGCCTTGGCGTCGAGCAACACTCGACGCAGGTGCCGCTGTTGATTGACCTGGCGAAAAAACGAGGTTGTGCCGCACATGCCGGGCCGGGCGAGAACATCTGGTCGAACGTGCATATCGACGATCTGGTGACGCTCTATGCGCTCGCCATCGAGAAGGCACCGGCGGGGGCGTTCTGCTTTGCCGAGAACGGTGAAAATTCGATGCGCGAGGTGTGCGAGGCCATCAACCGCATGCTGGGTCTTGCCGGACCACCAACGGCGATGTCGATGGAAGAGGCGGCCGCCGAATGGGGCGAGGGCACCGCCGAGGATACGATGGCTTCCAACAGCAGGGTGCGCGCGGTCCGGGCGCGGCAACTCGGCTGGAAGCCGAAAGCGCGGAGCCTGATCGAGGAGATCGAGCAGGGCTGTTACCGGTAGCGGCAGCCGACCCGATATCTTATCGGTCGCACGCAGCTATTGCTTCACTCCGTCCCACCACGCGCACGTCCCCGACATCAGTTTGTAATTGCCTTCCATCACCTGCACCGGCGCGCGCAGCCCGCTGGCCGCGGCATGCATACGCATCTCGCGCGCGACCGCGCGGTCTTCCGGCGGCAGCCAGACGCGCTCATGGCCCCACAGGCTCGGCCCGTCATGCATCTCGACCGGCTGCCAGGTCGCGGGATCGATCTCGCGGCCGCCCCAGCCGCATTCAATCATGAAGGAGGACGGCGTCTTGGCGTAGAACGAGGTCGTGAAATCGTTGGTGTGGCGGCCGAGCGTAACGCCGATGCGGTCGTCCTGGGTCAGCGCGATGTCGTAAGCCTGGCCGACATCGTCGAGCGAATAGAGCTCGACCATCAAATGGTGCATGCCGTTCCTGCCGGTCTCGATCAGCGCCAGGCTGTGATGCCGGGCATTGACGTGGAAGAAATAGGCGCGGAACGGCTTTTCGATGTAGTCGGACAACCCGAAGCCCAGCACGTCGACATAGAACGCCATCACGGGGTCGATGTTTTCGACCGTCAGCACGGCGTGGCCGAGCCCGAGCGGGCCGGTGCGAAAACCCGAGATCGATCGTCCCGGGCTGAACGGCGTCTCGTCGATTTCGGGGCCGTAAAACGCTTCGAGCCGGTTGCCGGCGGGGTCGAGGAACGAAATCAGACTGCGGACACGCCTCGCATCGGCCAGCGTCTGCGGTTCGGCCACGACCCGGACGCCGGCCTGTTCCAGCCGGGCCGCGAGTGCGTCCAGTGCAGCCGCGTCCGCGACCTCCCAGCCGAAGAAACGCGTGCCTTCGCCCATGGCGCGGTCGATCACGATGCGTTGTTTGCGGTCGTCCATCCGGAACGCCAGCAGCGAATTGCCGCGCTCGACCGCCTGCAGGCCGACGAGCCCGGTCCCGAACTGCCGCCAGTCCTCGAGGGCGGCCGATCCGAACCCGGCATATCCCAGACCGAGCAATGCCATGTGCTGCCTCCCTGATACCCATTCCGGGCGGTTCGCCCGCCGCTGCTTCGGCGCGAATGCTACGCGTATTTCGGCGCTTTCAAACCCCAAAAGTTGGCCGAGGGGGCTGCCGGCCCCGCACCGGGCCGTCCCTTGACATCGTCGGCGGCGGATGGTGTTTAAACCGCCATGAACACCGTCGTCCGCCCATTCCGTCTTTGGTGGCGCACCTCTTAAAGAGGTGGCCGGTGCGATTTCATTTTCCCAAATCGTCGAAGGTCGCCATCGCAGTGCGACGGTCCTTCGTTTGTCCTGTGTGGCGCTCCCTCCCCAAGTTTCGTAAGAGGATCACATGAACAGGACAGCCTTCTCCCTGCCGGAGCACAGCGAATACCGGACCCGCGGCGGCCTCGTCGTGTCACGGGCTGTCGAGCAGTTCACCGGTAACGCCAAGCGCCTCGACGATCTGATCGACCTGCTCGATCGCCGCCGCGGCGTGGTGCTGTCCTCAGGCACCACGGTGCCGGGCCGCTATGAGAGTTTCGACCTCGGCTTTTCCGATCCGCCACTGGTGCTGGAAACCGCCGGCGCCAACTTTTCGCTGGCTGCGCTCAACGCGCGCGGCGAGGTGCTGATCGCCTTTCTCGGCGATGCGCTGCGCGATCCCTGCGTCGTGATCTCGGAAAAGAACGCGACCCGTCTGGCCGGACATATCATCCGCGGTGCCGCGCCTGTTGACGAAGACCAGCGCACCCGCCGCGCCAGCGTGATGTCGCTGGTGCGCGATCTCGTTGCCGCGCTGTCGTCCAATGACGATCCGATGCTCGGCCTGTTCGGCGCCTTTGCCTACGACCTCGTGTTCCAGATCGAGGACCTGGTGCAGAAGCGTGCGCGCGAAAGCGACCAGCGCGATATCGTGCTCTACATCCCGGATCGCCTGCTGGCCTACGACCGCGCCACCGGGCGCGGTGTGGTGCTGAGCTATGATTTCGCCTGGAACGGCAGATCCACCAAGGGCCTGCCGCGCGATACCGCCGAGAGCATCTACGCCAAGACGCCGCGGCAGGGATTTTCCGATCACGCGCCCGGCGAATATCAGGCAACCGTCGAGGTCGCCCGTGCGGCGTTCGCGCGCGGCGACCTGTTCGAGGCGGTGCCGGGACAGTTGTTCGCCGAACCCTGCGAGCGCTCGCCGGCGGAAGTGTTCCAGCGGCTCTGCCGTATCAACCCGTCGCCCTATGGCGCGCTGATGAATCTCGGCGACGGCGAATTTCTGGTGTCGGCCTCGCCGGAAATGTTCGTGCGCTCCGACGGCCGCCGGGTCGAGACCTGCCCGATCTCGGGCACCATCGCGCGTGGCGCCGACGCGATCGGCGACGCCGAGCAGATCCGGCAGTTGCTGAATTCGGAAAAGGACGAATTCGAACTCAACATGTGCACCGACGTCGATCGCAACGACAAGGCGCGGGTCTGCGTGCCCGGGACTATTAAAGTTCTGGCGCGGCGCCAGATCGAGACCTATTCGAAACTGTTTCACACCGTCGACCATGTCGAAGGCATTTTGCGGCCGGGCTTCGACTCGCTCGATGCGTTCCTCACCCATGCGTGGGCGGTGACAGTGACCGGCGCACCGAAATTGTGGGCGATGCAGTTCGTCGAGGACAATGAGCGCTCGTCGCGGCGCTGGTATGCCGGCGCGATCGGTGCGATGAATTTCGACGGCAGCATCAATACCGGGCTCACCATCCGTACCATCCGGATGAAGGATGGCCTGGCCGAAGTCCGTGTCGGCGCCACCTGCCTGTTTGATTCCGATCCGGCCGCTGAAGACCGCGAATGCCAGGTCAAGGCGGCGGCCTTGTTCCAGGCGCTGCGCGGCGATCCGCCAAAACCGCTGTCGGCGTTTGCGCCCGACGCCAGCGGTTCGGGCAAGAAGGTGCTGCTGATCGATCACGACGACAGTTTCGTGCACATGCTGGCGGATTATTTTCGGCAGGTCGGCGCCGACGTCACCGTGGTCCGGCATGTTCATGCGCAGGACATGCTGAAGAAGAAGTGGGATCTCCTGGTGCTGTCGCCCGGGCCGGGAAGACCTGAGGATTTCGGGATTTCGAAGACTATTCGTACCGCGCTGGACAACAAGCTGCCGATCTTCGGCGTCTGCCTCGGCGTGCAGGCGATCGGTGAATATTTCGGCGGCCAGCTCGGCCAGCTCGGCCAGCCAGCGCACGGACGGCCATCCCGAGTCCAGGTGCGCGGCGGGCGGCTGATGCAGAACCTGCCCAACGAGATCGTCATCGGCCGCTATCATTCGCTCTATGTCGAGCGCGACAGCGTGCCTGAAGTGCTCGAGGTCACCGCGACCACCGAGGACGGCGTCGCGATGGCGATCGAACACAAATCTTTGCCGGTCGGCGGCGTGCAGTTTCATCCGGAGTCGCTGATGTCGCTCGGCGGCGAGGTGGGCCTGCGCATTGTCGAGAACGCGTTCCGGCTTAATGTTGGAGCGAACTGAATGCAGGTTTCCACCCCGTCATTCCGGGATGGTGCGTTAGCACCAGACCCGGAATCTCGAGATTCTCAGATGCGCAATTGCGCATCGTAGTTCGATGCTTCGCATCGCCCCGGAATGACATTTGAAGCGAGAACCCGATGACATTCGACCACGATCTGAAAGCCACCGTCCGCACCATTCCGGATTACCCGAAGCCGGGCATCCTGTTTCGCGACATCACCACGCTATTGGCGGACGCGCGCGCCTTTCGCCGCGCGGTCGACGAGCTGGTGCATCCCTGGGCCGGCAACAAGATCGACAAGGTCGCCGGCGTCGAGGCGAGGGGCTTCATTCTCGGCGGCGCCGTGGCGCATCAGGTCTCCGCCGGCTTCGTGCCGATCCGCAAGAAAGGCAAGCTGCCGCACACCACGGTACGGATCGCTTACTCCTTGGAATACGGCCTCGACGAAATGGAAATGCACGCCGATGCCGTGCATCCCGGCGAGCGCGTGATCTTGGTCGATGATCTCATCGCCACCGGCGGCACCGCGGAAGGCGCAGTAAAACTGTTGCGCCAGATCGGCGCCAACGTGGTCGCCGCCTGCTTCATCATCGACCTGCCGGATCTCGGCGGCGCCGCCAAGCTGCGCGCGATGGATGTGCCGGTGCGAACGCTGATGACGTTCGAGGGGCATTGAACGCGGTTTCGTCGCGCTCAGACGGCCGTGGCGCCGAGCTGCGACCGCCAATGCAGCGCGCGCTCCTTCAGCAGCGCGTCGCGGACATAGGGGATATCTTCCTCTTCCAGCCGTTCGCATTCGGCGAACGTCAGGCTGTCGGGCCCGTGCGCGGTCCATGCCGCCTGCAGGCTCCGGCAGGTATGGCTGCCCTGGCGCAGCGAGAACCAGATCCGGTTCTGGATCTTCTCCAGATTGGGCGACTGTCCGACCCACGTCTCCGAGGTGGCCGTGCAGCGGACGACGTAAATCCCCGCGATGGTCTTTCGCTCCTTGTAGGCGGCGATCGCGGCCTTTCTGTCTGACGTCACGGGGTGGCCTCGCGAGGGTTTTCAGGGTCGGCGAAGCGATAACAGGCCGGGGAGGTTGCGTCAATATTACCCGGGTAATATTTGCCGAGCAGCGGGACCAGCGAGCTACGACCCCTGCAGCAGCAGGCTGAGTTCGAGGTCCCGAAAACTGCTGTAATTCCGGCGGATCCATTGATGCAGCTCGGTCGACGAATCCTTTTCGTTGCGCAGGTAGCCGGTGAACGAAAAGGTCAGGCGGTCGATATAGGTCTTCAGGAACGTCGGCAGCGCCGAGATCCGCAATACCCGTCCGCCCTCCATCGCCGCGGGCAGCTCGCCGCGCACCACATGTTCGTTGTCGACGGTGACGAGGGCGTTCGGCGGGATCTGCTGCTGCAGCATCGGAAAGGCCCGCGCGGAGACGCGGTCGATGTCGGCCACGAACAGGATGACCGGCGCGACCCGGCGTCTGGCGGCTTCCTTCAGGAAACCGATCTCCCCGGTCATCTTGAAGAATTCGTCGAAGGCGTGGAAGCCGAGGTCGATCACCTTGGCGATGCCGTCATCGACGATCAGGCGGT
Organism: Bradyrhizobium sp. KBS0727; assembly: GCF_005937885.2. NCBI lineage: Bacteria > Pseudomonadati > Pseudomonadota > Alphaproteobacteria > Hyphomicrobiales > Nitrobacteraceae > Bradyrhizobium > Bradyrhizobium sp. KBS0727. The sequence goes on from NZ_CP042176.1 coordinate 1,733,736, forward strand.
CCATCAGCTGCATCTTGCCGTAGGTGTCGATGACGTCGGCCGTCTCGGTCGTGCGCGGCAGATAGTCGAGCAGCGACGGCTCCTTCAGATTGATATCGAAGGAGTTCACCGTGCCGTTTTTCAACAGCAGGAATTCGCTGAGCAGCCGCGCGATCAGCGTCTTGCCGACCAGCGGACGGGGCGAGCAGATGATGTAAACGGGCGTGAGGCTCATCACGCGCTATATCAGGGGATTTTTTCGCCTAATCCAGCCCCATCCCGCCCGGCAAGCGACTATTTTTCGCCGCTGCGCGCCATCGGTTTGCCGGCGCCGACGAGGTCGGTCAGCTTGATGCGGTCGAACTCGCTCCAGACATTGGCGAGCCAGTGCCGGACATAGCCGCGCAGCACGAACGAATAGTTCGCGGCCTCGTCGTCCTTGCCCTTGTTGGCGACGAATTTGAGGAACGGCACCGAGGAGACCTCGACCTGTTCATAGGCCATTTCGTTGAGCTTGGGGATTGTTAGCTCGGTGGCGTCCTTGATGCGGTGGAAATAGGAATTGTAGGTCGCCTGGTCCCACTGGAAGAACTGGGTGTCGTTGATGAAGTTCTTCACCAGGAAATATTTGGCGCCGACCATGAAGTTCGCCGTCTCGGCGATTTCGTCGAGCGAGGCGATCGAGGGTCCCAGTATATGGAACACGGCAAAGGTGATCTGGCCGGATTTCGCCGCATCGAGAAAGCCGATATCGCGCAGCGAGGCCAGCGCCGGCGACAGCAGTCCGGCGCGGACGTCGATCACGGTGACCGAGGGGCTGGCGGCGTTCAGCGTATCGAAGATCTTCATCTGGTCCGAGGTCGTCGTCATGTCGACGATCTCGGTGATATCAGGGTGGAAGCGCATCAGCGTGCCGCGCGGCGACTCGGTGTCGAACGCCCGTGTCGGCACGTTGTTGGCACTGAAATAATCCAGAAGAGTCCGCGAAACCGTGGTCTTGCCGACCCCGCCCTTGTCCGCGCCCACCACAATCACGACCGGCTTTGCCATGGAATTCCCTTGAACAGCGCCCCCGACCGCGGGAGCGATCGGCAGGTCCCCATCCCCTGCTTTGGGCGCGAACATGGCAGAAACAAGGGAGAATTCAATTCCTCAGGCCGCCGCTTGCGTTATTCCTCCCAGATTCCTTCGCAACCGTGGGCTGCGGGCGAAAGGGGGGCTCAGCGGCGCCGGCCCCAGGGGCCTGATAACGGAGGCGGGGTTCCTCCCTCCGCGCTATCCGCGGGCCGGCCGGCATCGCTCCACGGGCCGCGGGGAAGGGGCGGCGGGGTCTGATCCGTCTGCTCTGCCTGATCGTCGGGCTCGCTGGACGCATCCGACGGCAGCGCCAGCGGGCCCGGATCGTGGCCGCCCGCGAACTGGACCAGCGCCTTGATGCGCGAATCCACCGACGGATGGGTCGCGAACAGATCGGTAAAGCCCTCGCGCGGGTTATCGACGCAAAGCTCCATGACGGCCGAGGTAGCACCCGGAAGCTCGCCGCGATTCTCGATCTTGCGCAGCGCCGAGATCATGGCGTCGGGATCCTTGGTGAGTTCGACCGAGCCGGCGTCGGCCAGGAACTCGCGCGACCGCGACAGCGCCAGTTTGACGACCTGCGACAACAACCAGGCCACCACGATCAGGGCGATCGCGATGATGACGACGATGACGGCGCCGCCGCCGGAGCTTTTGCTGTCGCTGTCCGAGGAGGACGACGACGATCGCGAGGATGACGACGAGGATCCCCAGCCGCCGCTCCAGCTCAAATTGGTAAACATCCGGAAGAACAGTTCGCCGAAAAAGCCGACCACGCCGGCGATGATGACCGCGACCACCATCAGTTGCACGTCGCCGTTGCGGATATGGGTCAGCTCGTGGCCCAGCACGGCCTCGATTTCGTGGTCGTTGAGCGCGTTGAGAAGTCCCGTGGTAACGGTGACGGCATATTGCCGCCGGTTGAGACCGGTCGCGAACGCATTCAGCGCCGGGCTGTCCATCACCTTCAGCTTCGGCATCGGGATGCCGCGCGAGATGCAGAGATTTTCCAGCAGATTGTAGAGCCGCGGCTGCTGCTGCCGCGTCACGTCCTCGCCGCCGGTGACGGCGTCGATCATGTTCTGGTGGAAGAAATAGGCGATCACGATCCACAATGCGGCGACGATTGTCGCGTAAGGTGCTGATGTGATCAGGTCGCGGAAGGCTGCCCTCAAATAATAGTCGGCCGAGGCGTCGCTGTTGATCACGACCTCCGCGATCAAGGCGCCGGCATAGACCAGCACATAGATCAGCAGGAACAGGCCGGCGAGCAGCAGCATCGAACGAAACTTGTTCGACGCGATGTGCGTGTAGAGACCATACGCGGCCATGATCGTTACGCCCGGTCATTCCGGGGCGTCGCACAGCGACGAACCCGGAATCTCGAGATTCTCGGACGTGCAATTGCACGTCCAAGTTCACGCCGTTGGCGTGCCCCGGAATGACTGAGGTGGCGAAGCATCATGCCTTAGAACTTCACCGTCGGCGTCGCCTCGACTTCGGTGCGGCTGGCGCCGAGGTCGAAGAAGTCCTTGCGGGTGAAGCCGAACATGCCGGCAAACAACGCGGCCGGCATCTGCTGGATGCCGGTGTTGTATTCCTGAACCGCGTTGTTGAAGAAGCGGCGGCTGGCCGCGATCTTGTTTTCGAGGTCGGACAGTTCGCCGGCGAGCTGCTGGAAATTGGCGTTGGCCTTGAGGTCCGGATAGGCCTCCGACAACGCGATCAGCCTGCCGAGTGCGCCAGAGAGCTGGTTCTCGGCGGCGCCGACTTGGGCCGGTCCCTGCGCCGACATCGCCGAGTTACGGGCCTTGATGACGTCGTCAAGCGTGCCGCGCTCGTGGGCGGCGTAACCCTTGACGGTTTCGACCAGGTTCGGGATCAGGTCGTGGCGCTGCTTGAGCTGGACGTCGATGTCGGCAAAGGCCTGACTGACGCGCTGACCGAGTGCGACCAGCCGGTTATAGGCGCCGAACGCAAACAACACGATAATGACGATGACGCCGAGAACGATCCATCCGGTCGACATGGCAAGCAGCTCCTGTGGGACTGACAATCGGGGAAAACTAGACGAAAAACCGGGCGCGCGGCACCCCGCCGCGACTTGGGGCACACCGTTAGTCGGAAGTAAGGCTGGATAAGTTCACTGTCGCGAACACTCAGGCGTCATTCCGGGATGGTGCGTTAGCACCAGACCTCAGGGGTGCAATTGCACCCCGGGGGAATCTCGAGATTCCCCGATGTGCAATTGCACATCTGAGGTTCGATGCTTCGCATCGCCCCGGAATGACGAGATCAATCCACCGCATCGCCCCATCGCCAGCGCCGGGCGCGGGCATAATCGGCCTTGGCGCGGCGCGGCGTGCGCGTCCACGCGAGGCCGTCCGGGGTGCACAACTTGGCCGATACTTCGACCTTGCTCACTTCAGGCTGCGCCAGCACCCGGGCCGGACGTTTCGTCATCGGTGTGCGGGTCAGCGCGACATAGGCGAATTTTTCGTCCTCGAACGGCAACTCGGCGCCCTTGACCTGCTTGTGCGCGCGCGAACGCTGCAGGCGCTGGGTGAAATGGCACCAGTCCGGCGCGGCAAGCGGGCATTGGCCGTCGTGCGGGCAGGGGGCGGCGACATGCGCGCCCAACGCGATCAGTTGCGCGCGCAGCGCGATGATCCGCGCGTAACCGGCCGGCGTGCCGGGTTCGACCACGAGCAGCGTATCGCCGGTCTTTTCCCACATCAGAGCGGCCAGCGCGCGTCGTTCGACATCGCCAATCTCGCCGATCATGTAACTGGCGATGACGAGATCGGCGGCGTCGGCCTTGGCCAGCGCGGATCGGGCCTCGCCACGTTCGTAGTCGGTGTTACGCAGGCGAAAGCTGTCGCTGAAGAGATTAAGCGCCAGCGTCCGAAGGGCGTCGTTGGCATCGAGCAGCGCAAAGCCTTGCAGCGACGGGAAGGTTTCCGCCGCCGCCCAAGTGGCGGTGCCCGGCCCGGCGCCTATATCGAGCAGACTTGCCGGTGCAAAGTCCGGCCTGATCTCGCAGAGCGCGTTCAGGCTCGCCGTGACCGCGGCGTAGGTCGCGGGCATCCGCGCCAGCGCGTAGGCCAACGCATCGGTCTCCGACCGGATCGCGCCGGAGCCGCCGCCGTCGCGGTAGGTTTTCGAAATCGACGCGGCGCGGCCGGCGGCATCGCTGCGCGAAAAACCCCGCAGCTTGCCGTCGAGTGCTGCTTTCAGTTCGGCGGGGAGGTCGGGTGAGGTCATTTGTTGCCGTCATCCACGTCATTCCGGGATGGTCCGAAGGACCAGACCCGGAATCTCGAGGTTCCGGGTTCGTCGCTGCGCGCCGCCCCGGAACGACGGATTTCAGCTCACGCCACGTTCTGATCGAGGATCTTGACCGCGTCGTCGAGGCCAACCGAGACCAGTTGCGAGACGCCGCGTTCGGCCATGGTGACGCCGTACAGCCGATTCATCCGCGCCATCGTGATCGGATTATGCGTGATGATGATGAAGCGGGTGTCGGTCGACGATGTCATTTCGTGCAGCAGGTTGCAGAACCGCTCCACGTTGTGGTCGTCGAGCGGCGCGTCGACTTCGTCCAGCACGCAGATCGGCGACGGGTTGGTGAGGAACACCGCGAAGATCAGCGCCAGCGCGGTCAGCGCCTGCTCGCCGCCCGAGAGCAGCGACAGCGTCTGCGGCTTCTTGCCGGGCGGCTTGGCGATGATTTCGAGGCCGGCTTCCAGCGGATCGTCGCTCTCGATCAGGTGCAACGCCGCTTCGCCGCCGCCGAACAGTTCGACGAACAGCCGCTTGAAGTGCTCGTTAACGGTCTCGAACGAGGTCAACAGCCGCTCGCGCGCTTCCTTGTTCAGGCTCTGGATGCCCTGGCGCAGCCGCTTGATGGCTTCGACGAGGTCGTCGCGCTCGGTGGTCAGTGCCGTGTGCTGGGCCTCGACCTCGCGCAGTTCTTCCTCGGCGCGCAGGTTGACGGCGCCAAGGCGCTCGCGATCGCGGCGCAGCTTTTCGAGGTTTTCCTCGACCTCGTTGAGCGGCGGCAATTCCGCGCCCGGCTCGAGTTCGGCCAGCGCCGCCACGGCGTGCGGTTCGACTTCGAGCATGTCGTGGATTTCACGCTCGATGTCCGCAAGCCGGCGCTTGGTGCCTTCCATGCGCTCCTCGGCGCGGGCGCACGCTTCGCGGGCGCTGGAGAGCGCTTCGAGCGAGGCCTTGGCCTCGCGGTCGGTTTCCGCCATCACGCTTTCGGCGGCGGCCAGCGCGTCCGCGGCAACGCGCCGGGCGCTTTCGGCCGATTCGATTTCGTTGATCAGCGCGCGGCGCTTTTCCGCGAACACGGCCGGTGCGTTATCCAGCTCGGCACGCTCGGCGGTCACTTCGGTGATGCGGGCTTCGACGGTGGTGACCTGCGAAGCCGCGCTCTGCTTGCGGTTCTGCCATTCGGTGCGCTCGGCGAGGATCGCCTGCACGCGGCGGTCGGCCAACTCGGCCTCGCGCGCCAGCGCCTGCGCTTCGGCACGCACTTGGGCGGCGAAACGGCGATGGCCTTCGATGTCGGTGCGAACGGCGGCAAGCCTTGTCTCAGTGTCGAGGCTCGGCGGCAGTTCGTCGAGCGCCGCGTTGGCGCTCTCATGCGCGGCTTCGGCCTCGGCGCGGTCGGCAGCCAGACGCGAATGGGCTTCCGTCAGCGCCGATTTGCGGGCGCTGTGGCGGTTGATCTCGCGTTCGGTCGTGGCATAGCGTTCGCGCGCGGCATCGGCCTCGCGCTGCGCGGCGCGCCATGCCTCGCGGGCCGCGGACTCGGCGCTCGATGCCATCTTCAGTTCGGTCTCGGCGTCTTCCAGCGCCTGCCGCTTTGCGGCAGCGTCGGTGCGCGCCTGCTCCAGTTCATGTTCAATGTCGACAAGCCGGGCGCGTTCGGCGAGACGCCGTGCCGCACCGGTCGGCGCATGCGCGGCCGCGACAAAACCGTCCCAGCGCCAGACGTCGCCTTCCAGCGACACCAGCCGCTGGCCGGTCTTGAGTTGCGAAACCAGCTCCGCGCCGCGTTCCTTCGGCACGACGCCGATCTGCGCCAGCCGGCGCGTCAGTTCGGTCGGCGCCTCGACATGGGAGGCGAGGGCTTCGACGCCGGCCGGCAGTGCCGGGTCGTCGAAGGTGGCACCGGCATTGGTCCAGCGCATCGGCGCCGACGGATCGACCGGCGCGTCGAGATCGTCGCCGAGCACGGCGCCGAGCGCCTTTTCAAAACCCTTGGCGACGGTGACGCCGTCGATGATCGGCGGCCACAGGTTCTTGGTCTCGCCATTGACGAGCTTGGAAATCGTGCGGGCTTCGGTCTCGAGTCGCTGCACGCGCTTGTCGGCCTCGGCGAGCGGGGCGCGCGAGGCTTCGAGCTTTTGCCGCGCGGCGACGTGGCCGGTCTCAGAGGCCTGGGCTGCGGCTTCCGATGCCGCGAGGCTTTCCTGCGCGGTCTCCATGGCGCCGGCGAGCGCGTCGATGTCGCCGAGATTGCCGGTTTCCTGCGCCAGCTTCTGCTCGTCGCTGGCGACGTTGGCGATTTCCTGGTCGAGCCGGGCCAGGCGGTCGCGATGGGTGCGCACGCCGGCCTCAAGCTGGTTGCGCTTGGCGGTGAGGTCGGCAAGCGCGGTGGTCAGCTCGCCGAACATGCGCTCGGCCGCGGCCAGCGTCGCTTCGGCTTCCGAAACCCGTTCGTCGACGCCGGAGCGCTTTTCGACGCGCGACTTGATCTCTTCCTTGATCTCGGAATCTTCGGTGTCGAGCCGCTGCAGCGCGGCGTCGGCATCCAGGTTCTGCTGCTGTTCGCGGGCGATGTCGGCGGCGAATTGCGTCAGCCGGCGGTCGAGTTCGGCGACGCGCTCCTTGGCGCGCGCTTCCTCGCGGTTGAGCTGCTCGCGGGCATTGGTCAGTCGCTGCAGTCCGGCGGCGGCGCGGGCTTCGCCCTCGCGCAGCGCCGGCAATTCGCTAGCGCGGATCGCCTGGATACGCGCGGCCTCGGCCTGTTCGCGGGTACGTTCGGCCATCTCGCGAACGTTGAGGTCGTGGGTATGGGCGGACTCGGCGACGTCGGCATGGGCCTCGAGCCAGCGCAGATGGAACAGCGTGGCCTCGGCCTTGCGTACCTTGGCGGCGACTTCGCGGAACCGGATGGCCTGGCGAGCCTGCTTCTTCAGACCGTCGACCTGGCCGGCGAGCTGGCCGATCACGTCCTCGACGCGGGTCAGGTTGGTTTCGGCAGCCTTCAGCCGCAGTTCGGCTTCGTGGCGGCGGGCGTGCAGGCCGGCGACGCCGGCGGCGTCTTCCAGCACGCGGCGGCGCTGTTCGGGCTTGGCCTGAATGATCTCGCCGATCTTGCCTTGGTGGACCAGCGCCGGCGAGCGCGCACCGGTGGCGGCGTCGGCGAACAGGATCTGCACATCCCTTGCACGGACGTCGCGGCCGTTGATGCGATAGACCGAGCCTGCCTCGCGCTCGATGCGGCGCGAGATTTCCAGAACCTGGCTGTCATTCATGGCCGCGGGCGCCGTGCGATCGGCATTGTCGATCGTCATCACGACTTCGGCGTGGTTGCGCGCCGGACGGTTGCCGGAGCCGGCGAAGATCACCGCATCCATGTCGGCGGCGCGCAGCGATTTATGCGAGGTCTCGCCCATCGCCCAGCGCAGTGCTTCGACCAGGTTGGATTTGCCGCAGCCGTTCGGTCCGACCACGCCGGTGAGGCCGGGTTCGATCATGAAGTCGGTGGGTTCAACGAATGACTTGAAGCCGTGGAGGCGGAGGCGCGTGAGTTTCATGAACAAAAATCTCGCTTGGCCGGGCGCGAATCTCCCTGCCGTGACAATACCATGGAAGGCAATGTCGGTGTGTGGACGAACCGCCTTTGCGGCTCTTATGGCCGGGGACAATGGCGAGGCCGGGGCCGGAGGGCAACGGGCCGCCGCGGCTTTTCCCAAGGGTTTTATAGGGGTTTTGTCCAGTCTTTTGCTGGACTTATGGGATCGCGCGAATCAGCGAGCGCGAATCAGCTTTTCAACAGCGAATCGATGCGCTTGGCGAATTCCTCGAAGGCGGCTTCACCCACGATCTCGTCGCCGTTGATGAAAAAGGTCGGCGTGCCCTCGACCTTCAAGACGTCCTCGGCAAACTTCTGCCCGGCGCTGATCTTGTCCTGCATCGCCTGGTCCTTCAGGCAATCCTCGACCGCCTGAGTGCTGAGACCCGCCTGCCGCCCGATCAGCCGCAGCGTATCGGAGGTCTTCTCCACCAATTGGTCCTGCTGCCGGAACATGATGTCGACCACGGCAAAATATTTTGCAGAGTCCTCACCGGCGATCCGGCGCGTCAGCATCGCGCAGGCGAGATCCTTGATGTTGAGCGGGAACTCGCGGAACACGTAACGCACCTTGCCGGTGTCGATGAATTCCGACTTGATCTTCGGAAACACGTCCTTGTTGAACGCGGCGCAATGCGGGCAGGTCGGCGCCGCGTATTCGACGATCGTCACCTTGGCGTCATCAGGGCCGAGCGCCATGTCAGGCAGCGCCTGCGGCCTGGTCACCTCGCTGGCAGGTACCGCCATCGCCCTGGAGATCAGCGCGGTCAACGGCAAGGCGGCAGCGAAGGCGCGGCGGGTGATGAGCAAGGTGTGCTCCCGTCAATGAAGCGATCAGCTCTTCAGCAGCGAATTGATGCGCTTGCTGAACTCGTCGAAGGTCTGTTCGCCCTTGAGCATCTCGCCGTTGATGAAGAAGGTCGGCGTCGAATTGACCTTCAGCACCTCGGCGGCGAATTTCTGGTCGGCGGCGATCTTGTCGAGCAGCGCCTGATCCTTCAGGCAATCCTCGACCGCCTGCTGGGTCAGGCCGGCCTGCTTGCCGATCCGGGTCAGCGTCTCCGTGGTGTTCTTCACCACCCATTCGTTCTGCTGCTTGAACAGCAGGTCGACGACGGCGAAATATTTCGGCGCGTCGTCCTTGGCGATGCAGCGCGCCAGCATCGAGCCCGCGGCCGCCTTGATGTCGAGCGGGAATTCGCGGAACACGAAGCGGATCTTGCCGGAGTCGATGAATTCCGACTTGATCTTCGGAAACACGTTTTCGGTGAAGGCAGCGCAGTGCGGGCAGGTCATCGAGGCGTATTCGGTGATGGTCACCGAGGCGTTGGCCGGGCCGAGCCCCATGTCGGGCAGCGATTGCGGCTTGGCGACGTCGGCCGCACCCTGTGCCATCGCGTCCGAAATCAGGCGCAGCGGCGAGAAGCCCAAGGATCCTGCAAACAGGCCAAGGCCGGTCAGCGACAGGGCGGCGGTGAAGGCGCGGCGCGTGATCATGAGAAATCCCCGAATGGCGCGTTCACGCCCGATCATTGCGAAAAGAAGCCTTCGCTAGCTTGAAACGATAATTGTGGCAATGGCAGGTTGCGGTAGCCGGAACAGGCGGCAGGCTCAATTTCGCTTGATCGCGGCGCCCAGCCGCGCCAGCGCGGCGCGCAATTGTTCATCTTCCACCGCCGACAGCGTTTCAGCGACCCTGGCGACGGCTTTGGGGTCCGGCGCGCGGGGGACGGCCGGGAGTTTTCGGCGCGACAGTGGCGCCTGCCGCAGCGCCAGCCGGCCGACCGCGCTCCAGCCGAAGAAGCGGTTGACCCGCGCCAGGATGACGTCGGAGGAATGCTGGATCTCCAGCGCCATCGGCCCTTCGACCCGCAACACCAGCGTGGCCGGCTCCTGCGGCTGCCCCTCGACCGGCCGCGGCCACTGCATCTTCAGGGGCTCGGAGTGGGCGGCGACCGTGGCCCCCGCGATTTCGGCCCAGCGCGTCACCAACTCACGGGCGGCAAATCCCTGCTTGGCATAGGCGTCGGAAAACACGTCGCGGAGCAGGACGGAAAGCGGTTTTGCCGAGATCGGGCCGGGTTTTGCCATGGGGACTTATAGCACTGCAACGAGACGGTGGAAGGACGGCGTCGCTGCCGCTCGCCTATGCCCGGCCATCCACGTCTCGGATCAACGAGTAAAGAAAGACGTGGATGCCCGCGACAAGCGCGGGCATGACGTGGAGAGATTGGAGTCCGGGTACTACAGTGCCTTCATGAACACTTCTGCGGCCGTCAAAGCAAAACGACGAGGAACCGAAACGTCTTCAGACCGTCCCGCGCTGCTGCTCGACTGGTACGACCGGCATCGCCGCCGGTTGCCGTGGCGGCCGCCGGCGGGCGAGCGCGCCGATCCGTACCGGGTCTGGCTGTCGGAAATCATGCTGCAGCAGACCGGCGTCAAAACCGTTGGACCGTATTTCGAGAAGTTTCTGGCGCGCTGGCCGGATGTCACGGCACTCGGCAGTGCGTCGCAGGACGACGTGCTGCGGATGTGGGCCGGGCTCGGCTATTATTCGCGCGCGCGCAACCTGCACGCCTGCGCGGTCGCAGTGCTGCGCGATCACGGCGGGGTATTTCCGGATACCGAGGAAGGCCTGCGCGCGCTGCCGGGGATCGGGCCTTATACGGCGGCGGCGATCTCAGCGATCGCCTTCGATGTCAGGACCATGCCGGTCGACGGCAATATCGAGCGCGTGGTGTCGCGGCTCTACGCAGTCGAGGAACCGCTGCCGCAGGCCAAGCCGCTGATCGGACAATTGGCGGCGACGCTGCTGGCTGAATCCCGCGCTGGTGACAGTGCGCAGGCGCTGATGGATCTCGGCTCCTCGATCTGCACGCCGAAGAAGCCGGCCTGTGCGCTGTGCCCGCTCAACGAGGATTGCGTGGCCCGCGCACGCGGCGACCAGGAAGCGTTTCCGCGCAAGGCGCCGAAGAAGACCGGAACGCTGCGCCGCGGGGCTGCCTTCATCGTCACGCGCGGCGAGGAGCTTTTGGTGCGTACGCGCGCGGAAAAGGGCCTGCTCGGCGGTATGACCGAAGTGCCGGGCTCTGAATGGTTGGCTGGACAGGATGACACAGTAGCATTGAAACAGGCGCCGGCGCTCAAGGGCGTGACGCGCTGGCACCGCAAGGCCGGCGTCGTCACCCATGTGTTCACGCACTTTCCGCTGGAACTTGTGGTCTATACCGCCGAGGTCCCCGCGCGCACGCGCCCGCCCGAGGGCATGCGCTTTGTGCCGGTGGCGACGCTCGCGGATGAAGCGCTGCCCAACGTCATGCGCAAGGCGATCGCCCATGGGCTTGGTCTCTAAAGCGGGTAGGCTGCTGACACCATGCTGGCAACAGGGCCGGACTAGGAAGGAGCCTCACGGAGGTTCCCATGATCGCAACTGCGCTCGATAATCTCGCCGCGCCGCCGTCTTCCAAACTGCTCGGCTGGCATCTCATCGATGCCCGCCCCAAGGACGGCTGGGTCCGGATCGGTTTCGACGGCCGGAAAGACTTCTGCAACCCGGCCGGCTTCGTCCAGGGCGGCATTCTTTCCGCGATGCTCGACGACACCATGGGGCCGGCGGTATTCGTCATGACCGAAGGCAGGCTCTATACGGCGACCGTGACCATGACGGTGAATTTCCTGGCGCCGGCCAAACCGGGACCGATCACCGGTGAGGCGACCGTCACCCAGCTCGGCAAGACCATCGCCTTCGTCGAGGGACGGCTGACGGACAAGGATGGCACATTGCTCGCCACCGCCACGACCAGTGCGCGGCTGGTCGAGGCCGCGAAGGCGATCCGGTAGGGTGCCGTCATTGCCTGCAACAAACGCGAAGCGTTTGTGCAAGGGAGCGTAGCGGACAAAGCAATCCATTCTTTCTATACGCGGCGAGATGGATTGCTTCGCGGAGCCTGTCATCGGGCGCGCATTCGCGCGACCCGTTGGCTCGCAATGACGAGTATTTATCCCGCGCGGGCGTGAGATAGCTGCACGATCGGCGGCTTGGCGTTGAGGCCTTCGACCTGAAAGCCGGCGACGCGCTTGTAGTTGGCGGCGATGTCTTCCAATTCCTTCAGCGAGAGCACGTCGGTGACGACGTCGTAGCCGTTGGGCGCGCGCTCCTCGACCATCTGCATGACCTGCTCCGGCCCGTTGCGGCGGTTCAGCATCACGAGGTCTGACGTGGCGGGCCGGCGTTCGGCCTCGTACGCGACCAGCGCGGCATTGGTTGGGCCCTGTGCCAAAATCTCGCGGGTCAGCACGCGGGCGTCGAGGATCGCCTGCGACGCGCCGTTGGAGCCGATCGGGTACATCGGGTGCGCGGCGTCGCCCATCAGCGTGACCTTGCCGAAGGTCCATTGCGGGATCGGATCGCGGTCGACCAGCGGATATTCATAGGCGTGCGGGCAATTCCGGATCAGGCCGGGGACGTCGAGCCAGTCGAAGGTCCAGTCCTTGAACCAGGGCAGAAACTCTTCGAGGTTCGCGGTCCGGTTATAGTCCTCGCGCCGCCACTGATAGGTCGGCGGCATGTGCCGTTCGGCGACCCAGTTGATCGAGAACTTGCCGTCGGCGTCGGGCACTTTCGAAATCGAATAGCAGACGAATTTCAGGATCTCGTGGCCGGCCATGATCATGGTACGGCCCGAGAGGAAGGCACTGCTCTTGGTGATGCCGCGCCACAGGATGCGCCCGTTCCAGATCGGCGGGCCTTCGTTCGGATAGAGTTTTTCGCGAACCGCCGAATGGATGCCGTCGGCGGCGATCAACAGCGCGCCTTCATGATGGCCTGCCGGCTTGCCGGTCGCCTTATCGATGAAGTCGGCGCGGACGCCGTTGTCGGTCTCGGTCCAGCCGGAAAGATGGTGGCTGGTGAGAATGTTCTCCTTGCCCAGCCGTTCGGTCGCGGCATCGAGCAGGATCTGCTGCAGCGTGCCGCGATGGATCGAGAATTGCGGCCACTTGTAACCGGCCTCGATGCCGCGCGGCTCGCTCCAGATCGGCTTGCCGTGTTTGGAAAAATAGGCGAGCTCCTTGGTGCGGACGCCGGCTGCGTCGAGCGCATCGTGCAGGCCGAGCTCGATCAGCTCGCGCACCGCATGCGGCAGCACGTTGATGCCGACGCCGAGCGGCCGTAGTTCGGGCACGCTTTCAAAGACTTTGGCTGATACCCCGATCTGGTGCAGGCTGAGCGCCAGTGTCAGCCCGCCGATGCCGCCGCCCGCGATAAGAACCGTCATGTTGCGCCCTCGGTCCGCCCATATTTGACAAGGTCATGACATGGGAGCGCCGCCGTGGGCAACCACGAAAACCGGGCCCGGCAGGTGGTTGACGGCGGCGGGATGGACGGCACGGGGCCGCGCCGATAACGTAGCGTTTCCCGAAAAGAGGATGTGAAATGCTCAAGCTCTATTACGCCACCGGCACCTGCGCGCTCGCTTCGCATATCGCTCTGGAGGAGGCCGGCGTCGCCTATACGGCCGAGCGGCTCGACTTCAAAAACAGCCAGCAGACCAGCCCGGAATATCTCGCGATCAATCCGAAGGGGCGGGTGCCGGCGCTGGTGACCGATCGCGGCGTCCTGACCGAGACGCCGGCGATCCTCGCATTCGTCGCGCAGAGCTCGCCATCGGCGAAGCTGATGCCGGACGATCCGTTCGCGTTCGCGCAGGCGCAGTCCTTCAACAGCTATCTGTGTTCGACGGTGCATGTCGCGCATGCCCACAAGGGCCGCGGCTATCGCTGGGCCACCGAGGAATCCTCGTTCGCCGACATGAAGCGCAAGGTGCCGGAAACCATGGCGGCGAATTTCGCGCTGATCGAGCGCGACATGCTGAAGGGCCCATGGGTGATGGGCGAGCAATACACGGCCTGCGACGCCTATCTGTTTACGCTGACCGGCTGGCTGGAGGGCGACAGTGTCGATATCGCGACGCTGCCGAAAGTCGCCGCTCACCGCAAGCGGATGTCGGAGCGACCGGCCGTGCAGAAGGTGCTGGCCGACGAGAAGGCCGCGTAGCTTCGTAGGGTGGGCAAAGCGATAGCGTGCCCACCATCTTCCCTTCACGATTGTCAGGGGTTGGTGGGCACGGCGCAAGGTGCGCCTTTGCCCACCCTACGCAACCGTTTTCCGGCCGCGTTCCATCTCGCGGCCGATGCCGAGCATGATGTTGCGCAGCCAGATCGAGCCGGGGTCCATCTGGGCGCGGGTCGGGTAGAACATGAACTGCTGGTCGATCCCGGGATCGAGCGGCGGGGTGATCGCGGCAAGCGACAATTGCTTCGACAACGCGCCGATCAGGCGGCGCGGCACGAAGGCGACGAGATCGGTGCGCGCGGCCACATGCAGGGCCTCGAGATAGCCTGACACGACCAGCGCAATCCGCCGCTCGATGCCTTTGGTGCGGAGCCAGCTGTCGATCAGATCCTCGCTCTGGCCGCGGATCACCACCGCGACGTGCCGCGCGTCGAGAAAAATCTCGCGACGCTTCAACTTCGCGCCGACCGGATGGCCGCGCCGCACCGCGAGTGCATCGCTGTCGGTGTAGAGGAGCTGGCGGTGAAAGCCGCTGAACGCGTTGCCGATGCTGATCACGAGATCGATGGTGCGGGCAAACTCCGCGGCAAAAATCGCCGGTCCGCGCCATGGCACCACGTCGATCCGGACGTTCGGTGCGATCCGGGTGATCTTTTCCATCAGCGGCGGCATCAGCAGTTCGACCGCGAGATCCGGCATCATCAGGCGAAACTGCCGCTCGCTGGTCGAGGCGTCGAAACCGTCGGGAACGAACAAGGCGCGTACCTGGTCGAGCGCTTGCGCCAGCGGTCCGCGCAGCGCCTGGGCGCGCGGCGTCAGTTCCATGCGCGCGCCTGATCGTACCAGCAGCGGGTCGCCGATCAGGTCGCGCAGCCGCTGCAGCGCATGGCTCGCGGCCGGCTGCGACAGCCCGATCCGCATCGCGGCGCGGCTGACATTGGCCTCCTTCAGCAGCGCGTCGAGTGCAACCAGCAAATTCAGGTCAAGCGAATTCAAATTCATGGGGTGAATATATATCATATTCACTATCGATTGGAAGAATGCCGCTCCGAGCGCGATGATCCGAAGCATCGGATCAAAACGGAGAACCGCCATGAGCGCCGCAGAGAACAAGAAACTGGTACAGCAGGTCTATACCGATTCCGCCAACCGCAGCGGCACCACCTTCGTCGACCATCTCGCCGAGGACGCGGTCTGGGTCGTGACCGGGCAATATTCCTGGTCGCACGAATTCAGGGGGCACGAGGCGATCCAGATCGGCCTGATGGGCCAACTGCGGTCTTTACTCGCCGCGCGGCCGCGCACCGTGGCGTTCAATTTCATCGCCGAAGGCGACTACGTCGTGGTCGAGGCGCGCGGCGACAACGTCACCAAAACGGGCCTTCGCTACGACAATCAATATTGCATCGTCTGGCGCATCGAGGACGGCAGGATCAAGGAGATCAAGGAATATTGCGACTCCGCGCTGGTCGAGCGCGTGCTCGGGCCGCTTCCGGAACAACGGAAGCTGGCGGCTGCGGAGTGAAGCCTTGAGAGTGCCTGCGCCGGCGAAAGCCGGTGCGGGCGGCGGGGTGCGGTGTGACTGATCGAGTTCCAGTTCTCGAATCATCAATTAGCTTAACTCACAATAATTCGTGTGCTCAGTTTGAACTGGAGCGCGCGCTTCGTTTTGCTCGAATGTGATTATACTTAGACAAATAATTCTGTTCGCGAGGAAATGTTTTTGGCATGCAATCTCTGTTTGCATTTCAAAATATTGCTGCATACGGTTGGGCAATTCAACTCTTGCTATCGCGCAGCCGCAGGACCTCTTCAATGTTTCACAATCCGCGCGATTTTGGGCCTAAGGGCACTTACGGAGCATATCCAGTAATTAAAGCATTCAATCCGCTTAGCAGTGTCGGCACCTTTCTATTGGCCACCGCACTGTTGTTGCTTGGATTGATCTCAGAGAGTCATGCCGACGCAACTAGCACGCGTCAAGCCAGCACGCGTCAAGAGCGCTTTGCTGCTGGGTTTTTCTTTACCGCTTCGTCACGCCAAGCCGCATTTCCTGTCCCGGTTGGGGGCGGACGTATCGACGTGATGATTGTCGACCTAAAATCCGGCGATCGAAAGCGCCTTAGCAGTGCCGATTCAAGCCTGTTGACGCCACTTTTGTCAGCGGACGGCGAACGTTTGCTGCTCGTTCGCTTCAATCGTACTGGCATTTATGACCTGTTGTCGTGCACGACGACGACTTTTGTTTGCAAAGTTGAGACTTCCGGAGAAGGCTCTATCAATTCACCCGTTGAGGTCGGCGCAAATAGGATCTTGTATGTTGGAAGTCCGATCCGAACCATTCCGGGTGTTCGGTCCCGATATCCTCAACATGATCTATGGATTCTAGAAAGGGGAGCATTGCCTCGACAGCTCACGCAATTGCAGTTCTTTGAGATGAATTGGTTGAGCGTGGCGGGTACGAATGTCTACTTTTCTGCGATGGGGTCGGGCTCTGGCAAGGAGATAATTCCAAAGTTCGAGCCGGTGGCGATGAACTATAGCGACATTTTCAGACTTCCCTTCGATGCAGTCCACGGGTCAGTCCGACCACCTGATCGGCAGTTGGCGCCTATTTTCATTTCGGGAGGCAGATCAACTGCCGCGAACGTGGCCCCAGATGAATCAATCGCGGCGTTTCTGTCGACGCGAAATCAGGTCGGTGGCTATCGATATGATCTAGTAGTAACCGATGTGAGAAGCGGAGGTAGCAGGACAGTCGAATCAACTGGTCGGGGCTTTTCCCGCCCGGCTATGGTTGACGGGGCAGTGTTGGTTAGAGAAATCTTCGACGACCGATACGTAATCGGCCGGTTGGCATCGAGCGACTCAAAGATTGTGCCGCTGGTCGAGGTCAACGATAGTTCGATCTCCACGACCGAAATCACAGAAATCAAGATTGAACTTGGGGGGCTGCGCTGATCTATCCTGCTGGGCAGGTGTTGAGTGACGCGTCCGGCAAAATGGTAGGCGAGGGCAATTTCGAGGCCCAGGCCGAGCAGGTATTCCGCAATATCAAGCTTGGGCTTGGAGCGGCGGGCGCCACCATGGCCGATGTCGTCAAGTTGAACGTCTACATCGTGGCCGAAGTAGACCAGGCTGATGTGCCGACGTTGCGCGCGATCCGTGACCGCCACGTCAATACGGCGACGCCGCCGGCGAGCACGCTGGTGTTCCTCACGCGTCTCGCCCGGCCGGGCTGGCTGATCGAGATCGAAGCGATCGCGGCAATTGACGCGTAGTCATTCAAAAAATTGAAGCCCGGCTCTGATCCGATCAGAACCGGGCTTCAAGTCATCGTTTCGCCGTGTCGGCCAGATCAGGCGGCTTTCACCGCAAGATGTTTGAACATGTTGCGGCGGGCCTCGTCGTCCATCTCGGCCTTGAACTTGAAGTTGTCCTTCAGCGCGATCGCCTTGGCTGCCGCGGGCCGGGCCGAGATTTCGTCGACCAGTCTTTTGACGTTGGAGTATTTCGCGACGGCGTCCTCGCCGAGTACGAACGGGATCATGCGGGCCCAGCCCCACACGTCCATGTCGACGATGGTGTAGGTGTCGCCGACCATGTAGCGCTTGCCGGCGAGGTGGTCGTTGAGAATTCCGAAGTGCCGCTGCGCCTCGAACTGGTAGCGGTTATGGGCGTAGTCGACCTTTTCCGGCGCGAAATGCTTGAAGTGGACAGCCTGGCCCGAGAAAGGACCGACGCCGGTTGCGACGAACATCAGCCAGGACAGCAATTCGCCGCGGTTGGCCGGCGTGTTCGGCGGCAGGAACTTGCCGGTCTTTTCGGCGAGGTAGAGCAGGATGGCGTTGCTGTCGAACACCTTGACGCCGCCGTCGTCGATCGCCGGCACCTTGGCGTTCGGGTTGATGGCGAGATATTCCGGCGTGAACTGGTCGCCCTTGCGGGTATCGACCGCCACCGGCTCATAGGCGATGCCGGCTTCCTCGAGAAACAGCGCGACCTTGGTCGGGTTCGGTGATCCGTTGAAATAGAATTTGAGCATTTGGAAATCTCCCCTGCTTTTGTTGCCGACAAGACATCGGGACGCGGCAGCACTGCCGCGGACGGCCTGTCCTTGCTCAAATTTTGGCGAACGGCGCAACCGACGAGTTCGTGAATGGCGGCCCGCATGGCGCGTCGATCAGCCGACCAGGAAGAGGCCTGCGATACCCGCAACCATCATCGCTGCTCCTGAGAGGTGCAGCGGCACAGCCATGCGCGTTGCCGACTGCAGGTCGGAGACCTGGATGGCGCGATCCGGCCCCCGCGCATAGCCATGGGCGATCACTTCCCGATTGAAATCACCATGGGCGTCCATGGTGACGGCAAGGCCGACGCGGATCAGGAGGATGCCGAAGATGACGAGGCCGGCGGATCCCAGCATGCCGACCAGCAGCACCGGGAACATGCCGACGAAGAATATCGGCAGCAGCGGCAGGAGCAGCAATGTCTCGGATCGAGGTCGCATCGGCGGACCAATCGAAACAGCAACTGATATGGCCTATTCTAGGTCCGGCTTTCGACAGCAATCAAGTCGAAAGGGCGTGAACGCGGCGCAGGCTCAGCCCGCCGCCATCCCGGAGCGGATTTCGGCGCGCAGCTCGTCGATCAGGCGCAGGCCCTTCTTGGTCTCGACGTGCCAGAAGGTCCAGCCGTTGCAGGCGCCGGAGCCCTGCGCTACCGCGCCGATGCGGTGGATCGAGCCGACCTTGTCGCCGAGCATGATGGCGCCGTCGGCGCGGACCAGGGCGCCGTGGCGCTTTTTGGAATCGACCAGTCTGGTGCCGGGCGAAATCATGCCGCGCTCGATCAGTTCGGAGAACGCCACGCGCGGGGCGTCGCGTGCCGTCATGAACGGCGCCAGCGTGGCTTCGGGGAGCGGTTCGACCGCGGCGATGCGTTGTTCTGCCGCAGCTGCATAGGTCTGGTCGCGCTCGAAGCCGATGTAGCGGCGGCCGAGACGTTTTGCCACGGCGCCGGTGGTGCCGGTGCCGTTGAAGGGATCGATGACGAGATCGCCGGGTTTGGACGACGACAGCAGCACACGTGCCAGCAGGCCCTCGGGCTTCTGGGTCGGATGCACCTTCTTGCCGTCGGCGCCTTTGAGGCGTTCTTCGCCGGTGCACAACGGAATCAGCCAGTCCGAACGCGCCTGCACGTCCTCGTTGGCGGCCTTCAACGCTTCGTAGTTGAAGGTATAGCCCTTGGCCTTTTCGTCGCGCGCCGCCCAGATCATGGTCTCGTGGGCATTGGTGAAGCGGCGGCCGCGGAAGTTCGGCATCGGATTGGTCTTGCGCCACACAATGTCATTGAGAACCCAGAAGCCGAGGTCCTGCATGATGGCGCCGACGCGGAAAATGTTGTGGTAGGAGCCGATCACCCACAAGGTGGCCGACGGTTTCATGATCCGGCGGCAGGCTAGGAGCCAGGCGCGGGTGAAATCGTCATAGGCGGCAAAGGACGAGAACTTGTCCCAGTCGTTGTTGACGGCATCGACATGAGATTCGTCAGGGCGCTTGAGATCGCCTTTGAGCTGCAGATTGTACGGCGGATCTGCGAACACCAGATCGACCGAGCCAGCCGGAAGCTTCGACATCTCGGCGACGCAATCGCCGACGACGATGCGAGCGCTGGAATCGAACTCGAATTTAGTGCGGGGCGCCCTTGCAGACGCCCCGCGACGCGACACAACCATGACTCAACTACTCTGACTCAGGCGACGCTGTCGGCGACGCGGGACTAAACAACCGACTGGCGATACATTGACCGGGCAAAGTAAAAATCGACTTAACCCGTCATACTACCGAGCGAGATTTGCCGAGAAGAGATTGCCGCTTATGCGGACTAGGCAATAATTGCCGGGCGGGTTATTGATTAACGGGATGGAAATTTTACGTGACTGCTGCGTTGGGTATCTGTGCCACCAGCCGGGATGAGGAAATACCGCCATGCGTTACGATGATTTTCGCCGCAGCGACGATATCGATGACCGTCGCGACGATAGCGGCGGCGGAATGGGTGGCGGTGGCGGTTTCGGTCTTCCGATGGGCGGCGGCGGGCTCGGCATCGGTACCATCATCGTGCTCGGCCTGGTCGGCTATGCCTTCGGCATCGACCCGCGCATCCTGATCGGCGGCGCTGAAATCCTCACCGGCGGCAACCAGGCGCCGACCTACCAGACCGACCGTCGCTCGGGGCCGGCCAAGACCGGCGCGCCGAAGGACGAGATGGGCAGCATGATCTCCGGCGTGCTCGGCGAGATCGACGATCGCTGGAGCGAGATTTTCCAGGCCAGCGGGCAATCCTATTCCGGTCCGCGCATCGTGCTGTTCCGCAACGCCACCAATGGCGGACGCTGCGGCATGGCGCAGTCGGCGATGGGGCCGTTCTACTGCCCGCCGGACAAGCAGATCTTCCTCGACACCAATTTCTTCCGCGAGGTCGAGACGCGCTTCCGCGGCTGCTCGGGCAACGCTTGTAAATTCACCGCCGCCTATATCATCGCGCATGAAGCCGGGCATCACATCCAGAACCTGCTCGGCATCCTGCCGCGGGTGACGCGGCTGCAGCAGCAGGCCGGCAGCAAGGCCGAGGCCAACGCGCTGCAGGTCAAGGTCGAGCTGCAGGCCGATTGCCTGTCCGGTGTCTGGGTCAACCGCGAAGAGAAGAAACGTCCGGGCTTCCTCGAAGCCGGCGATATCGACGCGGCGCTGACCACGGCGAGCGCGATCGGCGACGACACGCTGCAGCGGCAGGCGACGGGCAGGGTGGTGCCGGATTCCTTCACCCACGGCTCCGCCGCGCAGCGCAAGCAATGGTTCATGACCGGCTATCAGCAGGGCACGGTGCAGGCCTGCAACACGTTCGGTGCGGGCGCGTTGTAGCCAGTAAAAGTATCGATCGTCATGGCCGGGCTTGTCCCGGCCATCCACGTCTATACTTCTGAGACAGTTTGAATGCGTGGATGCCCGGGACAAGCCCGGGCATGACGAAGAGAACGGCCAATGTCCTCCACCAACGAAACCAAGCAATTCGTCCCGCTCAATATCGCGGTGCTGACGATTTCCGACACGCGTTCGCTGGCCGATGACAAATCCGGCGCTACGCTGGCGGACCGGCTGACGGCGGCCGGTCATCATCTCGCGGCGCGCGAGATCATCGTCGACGATGTCGACGCGATCCGGGTCGTGATCCGGCGATGGATCGCCGATCCCAGCGTCGACGCCATCATCACGACTGGCGGCACCGGCTTTACCGGCCGCGACGTCACGCCGGAGGCGATCGAGCCCTTGTTCGAAAAGCGGATGGATGGTTTTTCCATCGCCTTTCACATGCTGAGCCACGCCAAGATCGGCACCTCGACGATCCAGAGCCGCGCCACCGCCGGCGTCGCCGGCGCGACCTTCATATTCTGCCTGCCGGGATCGCCAGGCGCCTGCCGTGACGGCTGGGATGGCATCCTCGCTGCCCAGCTCGATTACCGCACGCGCCCCTGCAATTTCGTCGAGATCATGCCGCGGCTGGATGAGCATCTGCGGCGGCCGAAGGCGAAGGGCGCCTCGGCTTGATTCCGCTGTCATTCCGGGGCGCGCCATTTGGCGCGAACCCGGAATCTCGAGATTCCCCGATGCGCAATTGCGCATCTGAGGTTCGATGCTGCGCATCGCCCCGGAATGACGGTGGTTACAACTGACTGTTAGCGCCGGCCGATGCCGGTCAGCAGATCCCAGATCGCGCGCCACATATTGCGATAATATTCCGCCCGCAATTCGTGCGCGCGTTTCGTGTAGAACGCGATCAGATCCGGCGTGATGCGCCGCGATGATGTGTCGCGGCGCCCCGGCTTCACAGCTCCAGCTCCCAGGTTTCGCTGACCAGGCTTTGACCGAAACTGCGGTTCGCCTCGCTCGCGACCAGCACGAAGCCGGCATCCTGATAGATCTTGCGGGCGGCGAGCAAAATGCTCTGGGTCCACAAGGTGATCTTGCGATAGCCGCAGGCCTTCGCGAACGCGATGCACTCGGCGACCAGCCGCTGGCCCAATCGCTGTCCGCGTCCGGCCGGATCGACCAGCAGCAGGCGAATTTTCGCGACATCGTCGCTATGCCGCACCAGAAATACCGAGCCGACCTGCGCGCCATCGATGTCGGCGATCCAGCAGCGTTCCCGCGACGCGTCGAACGAGGCGAGGAATTTCGCGGTGATCTCCGCGACCAGGCCCTCGAACGAGGAATCGAAGCCGTATTCGCTGGCGTAGAGCGCGCCGTGGCTCTGCACCACCCATCCCATGTCGCCGGGGCGGGGGCCGCGCAGGATGGCTGCCGGCGGCGGGGCATCCGGCGCGCCGAGCAGCCGTTCGATCACGGCCATGGCGCCGATCAGCTTTTGGCTGCCGCTTGCCGGTAGGGCTGCCAGCATCGCGCCGACATCTTCCTGCGAACTGCGCTCGAGCCTGGCAAAGGCCTGCCGGCCCTTGGCGGTCAGGCCGAGCCGGTATTGCCGGCGATCCGTCGGCAGCGGCTTGCGCGTGATCAGGCCGTTCTCGTCGAAATTCTGGACGATCCGGCTGAGGTAGCCGGCGTCGAGGCCCAGCTCGTTGCCGATTTCCTTGGCGGACAGATCTTCGCGATGGGCGAGTTCGTACAGCACCCGCGCCTCGCTCAGCGAATACGGGCTCTTCAGCAGTTGTTGGTCGAGCACGCCGAGCTTGCGGGTATAGAAGCGGTTGAAGGCGCGAACCGCCGCGACCTGGTGATCGGAATCCGTCTGGGACATGGCGCACCTCGATAGTTGCCATTATCAATTAATTGTTTGACTTTGGCAAGTATTTCCGCACGAACCGGTTCCCGTCCTACTTTGCATGGGGTTGTTTTAGCGATTTTGTGTCCGGCCCTCGTCGCAGGCCAAGGATCGTCTAGCGGATGGTTCAGGCCACCACCATGATCCGGCTGCGCAGGGTGGTGCGCGCGGAGCGGCCGAGCTGGCGCAGCAGCCGCGCCTCGGAACGGCGGGAGTCCGGCCGATAGCCGCCAAGCCGGTCGTAATGGTCGCGCGCGATCAGGAGCCCCTGTTCCGCCGACGGCCCGGCGAACATGCGGGCGACGAATTTCAGGCTGTCGCGAAAGCCGGTGTCGGCATAGGGCGAACGGGCGTAGCGGAAGACGCCGGCGCGGGGCCGGCCGCTGCTGGCGACGCCCTGGATGAACTGCGAGGTCTCTTCGATCCAACCACTGTCGAGCACGGCGCCGGCGTGCAGGAACATCAGCCAGGGCGAGCGCGAACTCCGCGCGCCCGCCGCCATCGCCGCGGCGCGGGTTCCCTCAAACGACAGAAAACGGCAGCCGGCCACGTCGGCGACTCGTTCGATGACCCCGGTTCCGGCGCGATCGACCAGCAGCACCTCGCGGATGATGCCGGCAGCGGCGCCCGGCACCAGCGCCGCCAAGGTGGCGACGGCGGTCTGTTCGACGCCTTCGGTCGGAATGATGACGCTCAGCATGAATGAGGCTTCGGTGGCTCAAACGGTGAAAAACGCTGCACTGTTATCACCTTGTCACATTCAAAACAGCCACCGTAGTGCAGTTTTTTGCGGCAGCCGCTAACTGTGGGTCAATCAGCTTTTTTCGCGCGCGGTGTGGATCGTTGCGATTCATGTTCTTGATTTGTTCTCAAGGCGTGCTATGTACGGATCATGAGCCGAGCATCCTCTCATGCCCTCAAGCACCCGCCGGTCACGGCGCCCTCCGAACCGGCGGGTGCGACTCCTTTTCCCGAACTCGCGGTCGCCATCGAGCGCGAGCGGCGGCGCGGCCGCGGCGCCCAGTCCAACGACTCTGGCCGGTTCGAGGCCGAGGCGCGGGTCGCCTTCGATGACGGCTGGCAAAGCCTCGACGATCTGCCGCCGTTCAAGACCACCGTTACCATCGACACCTCGCGCAAGGTGATCGCCCGCAACGACTCGCCCGATATCGGGTTCGACCGCTCGATCAACCCGTATCGCGGCTGCGAGCATGGCTGCGTCTACTGCTTCGCGCGGCCGACCCATGCCTATCTCGGCCTGTCGCCCGGGCTCGATTTCGAGTCCAAGCTGGTCGCCAAGCCCGATGCGCCCGAACTGCTCGAGAAGGAACTGGCGGCGCCCGGTTACGAACCGCGCATGATCGCGATCGGGACCAACACCGACCCGTACCAGCCGATCGAGCGCGAGCACAAAATCATGCGCGGCATTCTCGAAGTGCTCGAGCGCGCCGGCCATCCGGTCGGCATCGTCACCAAATCGGCGCTGGTGACGCGCGACATCGATATTCTCTCGCGGATGGCCAAGCGCAACTTGGTCAAGGTCGCGCTGTCAGTGACGACGCTCGATCCCAAACTCGCGCGCACCATGGAGCCGCGGGCCTCGACGCCGCCGAAGCGGCTGGAGGCGATCCGGAAACTGGCGGACGCCGGCATTCCGGCGACCGTGATGGTCGCGCCGGTGATTCCCGCGCTGAACGATTCCGAAATCGAGCGGATTCTCGATGCGGCGGCGCATGCCGGCGCCAAGGAAGCGAGTTACGTATTGCTGCGGCTGCCGCTGGAAGTGCGCGACCTGTTTCGCGAATGGCTGATGGCGAACTATCCCGACCGTTATCGCCACGTCTTTACCCTGATCCGCGACATGCGCGGCGGCCGCGACTATGACTCGCAGTGGGGCACGCGGATGAAAGGCTCCGGCCCGATGGCCTGGATGATCGGACGCCGGTTCGAAGTCGCCTGCGAGAAGCTCGGTCTCAACAAGCGCCGCTCGAAGCTGACGACCGATCATTTCATCAAGCCGAAGCGAAGCGGCCAGCAGTTGAGTTTGTTTTAGCGACGATACTGTTCGTCATTCCGGGGCGATGCGAAGCATCGAACCTCAGATGCGCAATTGCGCATCGGGGAATCTCGAGATTCCGGGTTCGCTTCGCGCCCCGGAATGACGGATGAGGAAGTAAGACGGATAACATGAGTAACCAACCACCCATCCCGCGCTTCACCGTCGTTACGCTCGGCGTCAGCGACATGCGCGCCAGCATCGCCTTTTATGAAGCCCTGGGTTTTGCGCGTAAATTTCGCGCCACCGGCGAGGCGGTGGCCTTCTTCGATACCGGCGGCACGGTGATCGGGCTTTTCCCGTGGGATCAGTTGGCAGCTGATGTCACGCTGCCGGACGAGCCGCGGCCAAAAGCCTTTCGCGGGGTGACGCTGGCCTGGAACTGCGGCTCGGTCGAGGAGGTCGACCAGGTGCTGGATTTCGCAATTTCGAAGGGCGCCTCGCTGCTGAAGGCGGCGCACAAGACCGACTATGGCGGCTACTCCGGCTATTTCGGCGATCCCGACAACCATCCCTGGGAGGTCGTGGTCGCGCCGGGCATCGAGGTCGGCGACGACCGGCGGGTTCATCTGCCGGACTAGTCCTGCGATGGAATAGCGGGAATTTCGTCCGGTTCCCGGTTGCGCCATGGCGCCCGCTTACGCACCATCCCGGCATGATTCGGGACAAGTCTTCAAAGATAAGCGCCAAGCCCGCCAAAGGTGTGATCGCGGTGACGCCGCCGAGCTTTCGCCGCGAGCGCGCGCTGATCAAGCGCGGGGTCTGGCCGGTGGCCGGTTGCGACGAGGCCGGGCGCGGGCCGCTGGCGGGTCCCGTGGTGGCCGCCGCCGTGGTGCTGGATCCCAAGCGAATCCCAAAGGGAATCGACGATTCCAAACGGCTCACCGCCGAGCGCCGCGAGGAATTGTTCGAGGAGATCTGCGCGACATCGTCGTTTGCGGTCGCCTTTGCCTCGCCGGCGCGGATCGACCGCGACAATATCCTGCGTGCCTCGCTGTGGGCGCTGACGCGTGCCGTGCAGGCGCTGCCTGAAAACCCGAGACATGTCTTTGTCGACGGCCGCGACCGGATCGACGTCGCCTGCGACTGCGATGCCGTGATCGGTGGCGACGGCATTGTGATGTCGATCGCCGCCGCCTCCATCATCGCCAAGGTGACACGTGACCGTCTGATGTGCGCGCTGGCGCTGGATTGCCCCGGCTACGGTTTCGAGACCCACAAGGGCTACGCGGTGCCGGAACATCGCGAGGCGCTGGACCGGCTCGGCCCCAGCGTCCACCATCGCCGCTTCTTCGCGCCTGTGGTCGCGGCGCGCGAGAAGCACGCGCCGCAGACCGTCGTCATCGAGCGCGACCTGTTCACGGTCGAAACGCAGATCGTGACCGAAGCCTCGGTAGCCATTTAGGACTTTTATTTTTCTGACGCGTTTTCTTGACGCGAACCGGGGCCACCCACGGATCAAGTCCGAGGGCATGCTTCGCTCGAAAACGCTATGGTTGCCTCGGCGACCGCTGCGCTCTATCAAATGTCATCGGACAGGGCGGCTCGCCCGGGCATTTCGGACGGTTCATGCGTTTCACCTCCCTGGTTGTCGAACTGATCCGCGCCCGGCCGCGGCTGGTGGTCTGGCTTGTGGTGCTGCTGCAGGCCACGCTTTGGCTGATGCTGCCGGTGCTGTTCTATCGCAGCCCGCCCGGGGAACTGGCGACCGTGCTGGCTTTTGGCCGCGAGTACCAGGTTGGAACCTATTTCGGTCCGCCGCTGGCGTTCTGGCTCGCCGACATCGCGTTCCGCGCCGTCGGCAATCACATGTTCGGCGTCTATCTGCTGGCACAGCTCTGCGCGATCGTCACCTTCTGGAGCTTCTATCAGCTCGCGCGTTCTATCGTCGGCGGACAGCAGGCGGTGCTCGCGGTGCTGCTCTCGATGACGGTGGTGGCCTTCAGCTCGCCCGGCGTCGAATTCGGCCCCCTGGTGCTGGCGCGGCCGCTTTGGGCGCTGCTGCTGCTGCATTCATGGCAGATCATCGGCCAGAACCGGCGCAGCGCCTGGTTCGCCTGGTCGATCGAGGCCGGCCTGCTGCTGCTGACGACCTCGGCGGCGATCGGGCTGTTGCTGCTGGTCGCAGGCTTTGCGGTCGCCACCGTGCGCGGGCGGCGCACCCTGATGTCGCTCGATCCGCTTTATGCGCTGCTGGTGATCGTCGTGCTGGCGCTGCCCTGGCTGATCTGGATCATCCGCGCCGACGTGCTGACGATGCCGCCGTGGCCGGCGATCAATGATCTCTCTGCCCGCGCGCTGCATTGGGGCGGATTGCTCGGCGGCCTGGTGCTGGCGATGTCAGGCGTCGTGCTGCTGGCGGTGCTCAACTCCGGCTGGTTCGCCCGCCACGCGGAGGACGCGCCGATCATCTACCGGCCGCCGGTCGATCCGCTGGCGCGCCAGTTTGTCTATTGCTTTGCCATCGGTCCGGCGCTGCTCGGCAGCCTGGTCGCCGGTGTGTTCAATCTCGACCGCGTTGCGGGCGGCCCCGGCGTTGCCTTGCTGATGTCCGGACTGGCCGCGATCGTTGCGACCGGTGACCTCATTCATCTCAGGCGCCAGCGCCTGTTGCGCTCGGTCTGGGCGGCGGCGGTTGCGGCACCTGCCTTCGTGGCGATCGCGGCCACGTTGTTTCTGCCCTGGACCGGCAGTGCCGATGTGCCGACCTCGCTGCCCGCGAAGGCGATCGCGCATTTCTTCGGCGACAGCTTTGAACGGCGAACCAACCAGAAGCTTCGCGCGGTGACGGGCGATCCGCAACTGGCGAGCTTCATCGCGATGGATAACAGCCGGCCGCATCTCCTGCTCGATGCCACCCCGGAGCGGACGCCGTGGCTGTCGGTTGCGAAATTCAACGAGACCGGCGGCGTCGTGGTCTGGCGCGCGTCCGATACGTCAGGCACGCCGCCGCCCGAACTCGCGCAACGCTTTCCCGGCCTGGTGCCGGAAGTCCCGCGCGCATTCGAATGGCTGGTGAACGGCCGCCTGCCGCTGCTGCGGGTCGGCTGGGCCATCGTGCGGCCGAAGGGGCAGTAGCTCGCTGTCATTCCGGGATGGTCCGAAGGACCAGACCCGGAATCTCGAGATTCCCCGATGCGCAATTGCGCATCTGAGGTTCGATGCTACGCATCGCCCCGGAATGACAGAACTACTGTTCCCCAATTCCATAGCACTCGTAGAACACTCCGATCGGTGCTCGCACGCGAAATGACGGCAGCGGAAAAGCCTCCCAAAGCCTGTCTGGATTCAGCCGCGCGATGTTTCGTAGAAACATGTCCTTCAACTCCGGCTTTACGTGGCCCTTACGATCCAAGAACTGTCCCCACCGCGACATGCCCTGAAACCGGTCGCCGCTATTGATGAGGACGCGCGACCCTACGTAATCTTCGGGAAACAGTCGCCGATAGGCTTCGGTGCCGTAAAGCCACGAGCGTCCCTCGACATAACAGGCGTTCGGAAAGCGCATTTTGATATAGGCGAACATGTTTTCGAGCTCGTGCCGCCGCACCTCCGCCCGGGGCTTGCTCAGCGGGCCCAAGACGTTGCGGTTCAAGGCATCGCGGTTATTGAAGTGGAGACGTACGATGTCGGTGGCGTCGCCGGCATGAAACGAAAAACAGCCGAAGACGTGATTTGGAAACGCGGACCGCTCGTCGGGGGCTTTTGCGTAGAACGTCTGGGTCCAGTCCGCGCGCTGCGGATGCGTCGCGAGAGTTTCGAGCCCGCGCGCGTATTGCTGCCATGCCGGACCTAGTGCGTCATCGGCGGGCGCGTCGCCAAGGCCAAAGCGGCGGTGAAAGTTGGTGGTGAGCAAGACCGCGTCGGCGATCGGCGTCGAGGTCTTCTCGGCAACCGCTTCGGCGAAGCGAAGCTGCAGGTCGAAGAAGTCCCGATAGCGCTCGATTTTTCCGTGATCGCCGCGCGTGCTGTCCATCGATCCTGCTACGTTGCCGGGGCCGGGTTCTCCAGGGCCTTTGCGATCGCGCGCAGGTCCTGCCAGGTCATCCGCTTGTAAGACGGCGAGCGCAACAGATAGGCCGGATGGAACGTCGCGATGGCGCGGATGATGCGCGTACCGGTGTCGTAGTCGAACCACTTCCCGCGGGTCTTCATGATGCCGTCGCGGGTCGACAGCAG
This sequence comes from Bradyrhizobium sp. KBS0727, assembly GCF_005937885.2. NCBI lineage: Bacteria > Pseudomonadati > Pseudomonadota > Alphaproteobacteria > Hyphomicrobiales > Nitrobacteraceae > Bradyrhizobium > Bradyrhizobium sp. KBS0727. Next base: position 1,762,818 of record NZ_CP042176.1, read on the forward strand.
CGTCTGCGTCGAGGGATTGCCGAGCGTCACCAGCACGTCGGGATTGACCAGCTCGATCTGCCGCCGGATGAACGGCAGGCAGATCTGGGTTTCCTGCGGCGTCGGCGTCCGGTTGCCGGGCGGCCGCCACGGAATCACGTTGGCGATATAGGCCTTGCTGCGGTCGAGCCCGATGGTGGCGATCATCCGGTCCAGCAATTTGCCGGAACGGCCGACGAACGGCAGCCCCTCGATATCCTCGTCGCGTCCGGGCGCCTCGCCGACGAACATGACGCGCGCCTGCGGGTTGCCGTCGGCGAACACCAGCCGCGTGGCGGTATGCTTCAGCGCGCAGCCGTCGAAGTTTTCGAGCAGTTGCCGCAGGGCCTCCAGCGAGGGCGCGGTTCGCGCCGCTTCCCGGGCGGAGGAAATCGCTTCGTCCGGCGCCAGCGCCACGTCGGCCCGGGGTGCGGCCGCCATCGCTGCCGGAATTTCCCGCGACGGTCGTGGCGGCGCGATCTCGCGGGGGGCGGCGGCAACCGGGACGCTGTCCGGCTCGGCCAACCGGTCGACCGGCGCGTCGCCAAGCGCGCAATCGACCCCGGCCTCCAGATAAAAGGCCAGCAATTGCTGCGCGGTAGGCGTGGGTTCGGGCATGAAATCCATTATGCCAATCTATCTAGGACGGATCGGCCCGCCGCGAAACGCCTCAGATGTCATTTCCGTGGTTGTCCTCCCCCGAAAAATCGGAAACAACGCACCTTTAGAAGCCTTCTCAACCGGGCCGGGACCTGATCATGAGCACCGAAGAACTACCCCCGCGCGAATCCATGGAATTTGACGTCGTGATCGTCGGCGCCGGCCCGTCGGGCCTCGCGGCCGCGATCCGGCTCAAGCAGCTCAATGCGGACCTCAACATCGTCGTGGTGGAGAAGGGTTCCGAGGTCGGCGCGCATATCCTGTCGGGCGCGGTGATCGATCCGGTGTCGCTCGACAAACTGGTGCCGGACTGGCGCGAAGATGCTGACTGTCCGCTCAAGACCCAGGTCAAGGACGACCGCTTCTACTGGACCACGGCGACCAGCGCGATCCGGCTGCCGAACTTCATGATGCCGCCGCTGATGGACAACCATCACTGCTATATCGGCTCGCTCGGCAATGTCTGCCGCTGGCTGGCGCCGAAGGCGGAGGCGCTCGGCGTCGAAATCTATCCGGGCTTCGCCGCGGTTGAAGTGCTGTACGACGACAAGGGCGCGGTGCGCGGCATCGCGACCGGCGACATGGGCATCGCCAAGGACGGCAGCCACAAGGATTCCTACACCCGCGGCATGGAACTGCTCGGCAAATACACGCTGTTCGCCGAAGGCGCGCGCGGCAGCCTGAGCAAGCAGCTGATCGCGAAATACTCGCTCGACGCCAACAGCGAGCCGCCGAAATTCGGCATCGGCCTGAAGGAAGTCTGGGAGATCGATCCCGCCAAGCACAACAAGGGCCTGATCCAGCATTCGTTCGGCTGGCCGCTGAACAATTCGACCGGCGGCGGCTCGTTCCTCTACCACTACGACGACAACAAGGTCGCGGTCGGCTTCGTCGTGCATCTCAATTACGACGATCCTTACCTGTCGCCGTTCGATGAATTCCAGCGCTTCAAGACGCACCCGTCGATCCGGACTGTGTTCGAGGGCGGCAAGCGGCTGGCCTATGGCGCCCGCGCCATCACCGAGGGCGGCTACCAGTCGGTGCCGCGTTTGAGTTTTCCGGGCGGCGCACTGATCGGCTGCGCCGCGGGTTTCGTCAACGTGCCGCGCATCAAGGGCGTCCACAATGCGATGGGTTCCGGCATGCTGGCGGCGGAATATGTCGCCAGCGCGGTCGGTGCCGGCCGAGCCAATGACGAGCTGTCGGAATACGAAAATGCCTGGCGGGATTCCGCCATCGGCAAGGACCTGCACCGGGTTCGCAACGTCAAGCCGCTGTGGTCGAAGTTCGGCACCGTCGTCGGCGTCGCACTCGGCGGCCTCGACATGTGGACCAACTCGCTGTTCGGCTTCTCGCTGTTTGGAACCCAGTCCCACGCCAAACCCGACCGCAAGACGCTGGATCCGGCGAAGACCCATGCGCCGATCGCCTATCCGAAGCCGGACGGCAAGATTTCTTTCGACAAGCTGTCGTCGGTCTTCATGTCGAACACCAACCACGAAGAAGACCAGCCGGTTCATCTGAAGGTCGCGGACCTCAACCTGCAGAAGACCTCGGAACATGACGTCTTTGCCGGGCCGTCGAACCGCTATTGCCCGGCCGGCGTTTACGAATGGGTCGAGGAAGCTTCCGGCCCGCGTTTCCAGATCAACGCCCAGAACTGCGTCCACTGCAAAACCTGCGACGTGAAGGACCCGAACGGTAACATCACCTGGGTTCCACCGGAGGGCGGCGGCGGCCCCAATTACGAGGCGATGTAACCCGTCGCTCCGACCACGATTGCGTGAGCAAGGCGTTTTCGAGCGAAGCGGATACCGCTTCGCGCGGATAAAATGCGTTGAAAAAGCGCGCCGAAACGCCCTTTGGCGTTCCGGGCATCCCCGGACCGGCCACGATACCGCCACAGTAAAAGCGTTTCCGGGTCAGGCTGGCTAAATCGGCGGCCCAAGGGTCTAATACAAGGGCCTAATAAGCGCCTAATCTGCCAATCGATTCGCCAACCCGTATCCTTGCGGATGAAGGCCAAAAGCGGCATTGTCGAGGGCCTTGGTCGAGGGCCGTGGCGCTGCCGCTTGGGTTCGCATTCGAGACTGATCGCCAGAGCGATCGTAGTGCCGCTGATCATAATGTCACTGATCGTAATGTCCTGCCGTAAATCCTGGAGCTAGGCGAACGTGATGCTTTCCACTCGTTTCAATCGCTGGACGATCGCTGCCGTTACCGTTGCAGTTTTGGCCGTACCCGGTCAGCTCCTGGCGCAGACGCCCGAGCATACCGGCGACAGCGCCGCGCAATTCCCGAGCAAGACCGACCTGAAGGCGCTGACCACGTCCGGCAGCTATCTGGCCGCGCGTCACGCCAGCGTCGAGCGCGATGCCGCGTCCGCGGCGGCGTTCTACCGCTCGGCGCTGCGCTCCGATCCGAAGAACAACGAACTGCTCGACCGCGCCTTCATCTCCTCGCTGGCGGATGGCGACATCGACGAGGCCGTCAAGCTCGCCGATCGCATCCTGACGCTGGACAAATCCAACCGGGTCGCCCGGCTGGTGGTCGGCGTGCGCGACCTCAAGCTGAAGAAATATCCGGCCGCACAGCTCAACATCAACCAGTCGATCCGCGGGCCGATCACCGACCTGGTGGCGACGCTGCTGTCGGGCTGGGCCAGCTATGGCGCCGGCGACGCCAAGACGGCGGTGGCCACGATCGACAAGCTGACCGGGCCGGAATGGTATCCGATCTTCAAGGATCTTCACGCCGGCATGATCCTCGAGCTCGCGGGCAAGGAAAAGGACGCCGGCGCCCGTTTCGAGCGCGCCTACAAGCTCGACGATTCCATGCTGCGCATCACCGAGGCCTATGCGCGCTGGACGTCGCGCAACAAGGACACGGCGGCGGCAAGCGCCATCTTCGAGGCCTTCGACAAGAAGCTGCCGCGGCATCCGCTGGTGCAGGAAGGCATGCGCGAGCTCAAGGCCGGCAAGAAGATGCCGCCGCTGATCGACAGCGCGCAGGCGGGCGCTGCCGAAGCGCTGTACGGCATCGGCGCCACGCTGACCCGCCGCGGCGGCGAGGATCTCGCGCTGGTCTACTTGCAGCTTGCACTTTATCTGCAGCCCAACCATCCGCTGGCGCTGTTGTCGCTCGCCGATCTCTACGAGTCGGTGAAGAAGCCGCAGATGGCGATCAAGGTCTATGAGCGCATGCCGGCGAACTCGCCGCTGAAGCGCAACGCGCAGATCCAGCTCGCCACCAATCTCGACGCCGCCGACCGCAGCGACGAGGCGATCAAGATCCTGAAGGAAGTCACATCAGAGGATTCGAAGGATATCGAGGCCATCATGGCGCTGGGCAACATCGAGCGCGGCCGCAAGAAGTTCAGCGATTGTGCCGTGACCTATTCGAAGGCGCTCGACGTGACGCCGGCTGCGACCGACAAGAACACCTGGGTCACCTACTACTACCGCGGCATCTGCGAGGAGCGTTCCAAGCAGTGGAGCAAGGCCGAGGCCGACATGCGCAAGGCGCTCGAGCTGCAGCCCGAGCAGCCGCATGTCCTGAACTATCTCGGTTATTCCTGGATCGACCAGGGCATCAATCTCGACGAAGGCATGAAGATGATCAAGCGTGCCGTCGATCAGCGTCCCGATGACGGCTACATCGTGGATTCACTTGGTTGGGCCTACTATCGGATCGGCAATTTCGAGGACGCGGTGAAGAATCTCGAGCGCGCGATCGACCTCAAGCCCGAGGATCCGACCATCAACGACCATCTCGGCGACGCCTATTGGCGCATCGGCCGCACGCTGGAAGCCAAGTTCCAGTGGGCCCATGCCCGCGACCTCAAGCCTGAGGCGGAAGAACTGCCGAAGATCGAGGCCAAGATCGCCAACGGCTTGCCCGAGGACACCTCTTCTGCGGCTTCCGCCGACAAGAAAAAAGAAGACGGCAAGGGCGGCTGATCGCAAGATGGTTGGTTGAAGGGCGTTGGGGGCGGGACGCGGTGCAGGCACTGAGTGAAGAGGGACGCGCGAAGGTCAATTTGACCTTGCGCGTGAATGGCCGCCGCGCTGACGGCTACCACGATCTCGAAAGCGTGGTGGCGTTCGCCGATTGCGCCGATCGCCTGACGCTGACGCCGGGCGCCGATCTGAATTTGCAAATGTCCGGGCCGCTGGCGCAGGCCTGCGGCGAGACCTCCGACAATCTGGTGCTGAAGGCCGCGCGCCTGCTTGGCAAACGCGTGCCCGGCATGAAGTCCGGAAGCTTCACGCTCGACAAGGTGTTGCCGGTCGCAGCCGGCATCGGCGGCGGTTCGGCCGACGCCGCGGCGGCGCTGCGGTTGCTGGCGCAATTGAACGGGCTGGCGCCCGACGATCCCCGCATCATGGAGGTCGCGGGATTGACCGGCGCCGACGTGCCGGTGTGTGTCAGGTCACTCGCCTGCGTCATGACCGGCGTCGGCGAGACGCTGCAGCCGCTGGCGTTGCCGAAGATGCCCTGCGTGATGGTCAACCCCGGTGTGCCCGTCGCCACCAGGGACGTGTTCGGCGCGCTCGGCCTGCGCAGCGGTGAATTGCTGGTCGGCGCCACCGACGTGCTGCTGCAGGACCGCGAGTGGCCCGACGAAGGGGCGTCGCTCGAAGACTGGGTCGAAGCGCTTGCGGCCAGTTCCAACGACCTCGAAGCGCCGGCGATGCGCATTCAGTCCGTCATTGGCCACGTCATCGCCGCCCTCAGCGCCACCAACGGCGCCTGGCTGACGCGCATGTCGGGGTCAGGTGCCACATGTTTTGCAATCTACGAAAACACCGCCGAGGCCCAGCGCGCCGCGGAGAAGATCAGAGCCGATCACCCCGGATGGTGGGTGCATGCGGGGACGCTGAGTTAAGTATTCCAGAGACCTTGGTGGTTCAATCGAGAAGCCGCAGCGTACTGGATACCCGCTTTCGCGGGCATGACGACCTTGGTTTGCCGCCAATCTGGCTAACTCGCCGGCCGCCGTGCCAGCGCCAGCGAAATTCCGAGCCCGGCGATGAATAGTCCCGAACCCTGCCTCAGGCGCTGAAACAGACGCGGTCGGCGCGATAGGCCGGCACGCGCGCTTGAAGCGATCATCACCACAATAAGATCAACCGTTGTGTTGAGCGTCACCGAGATCAGGCCGAGTGCCACGAACTGGAGCGCGGGGGCGCCGCCGGCCGGGTCCAGAAATTGCGGAATGAAAGCCAGAAAGAACGCCGCGGTCTTGGGGTTCAGGGCCTCCACCAGCACGCCGTCCCGGAACGCCCGGGTGGCTCGGGCGGGAGCGTTCTGAAGCGGCAGGGGTTTACGGGCATCGTAGAATGTCGCGATGCCGAGCCAGATCAGATAGAGCGCCCCGGCGAACTTGACCGCCGTGAACAGCTCGGCGCTGGCAAGAATGATCGCCGAGACGCCAAGCGCGCCCGCGATCACATGCACCAGCCCGCCCAGCGCCGTTCCGAACGTCGACGCGACACCGGCCTTGCTGCCACCCGACAGCGTCCGCGCCGCGACATAGAAGATTCCGGGGCCGGGCACCGCGGCGATGACAAGCGCGGCGAGAAGAAACAGCGTGAAGTTCGCGCCGTTCAATTAATGCGACCTAGCCAAACAGAACGCCACCACCTGCTCCAGCGCCGATTTCATCGGCGAGGCCGGGAACAGCGCCAGCGCGTCGACGGCCATGGCGCCGTAATGCTGGGCGCGGCTGATGGTGTCTTCCAGCGCGCGATGCTTGGTCATCAGGCCGATGGCGTGATCGAGATCGCTGTCGCCGATCTCGCCGCGCTCCAGCGCTCTGATCCAGAACGCGCGCTCGCTGTCATTGCCGCGGCGGAACGCCAGCACCACCGGCAGCGTGATCTTGCCCTCGCGGAAATCGTCGCCGATGTTCTTGCCGAGCTTGGCGGCCTTGCCGCCATAGTCCAGCACGTCGTCGACGAGCTGGAAGGCGATGCCGAGATTCATGCCGACCGAGCGGCAGGCGGTCTGCTCGGCCTTCGGCCGGTTGGCGATGACCGGGCCGACCTCGCAGGCGGCGGCAAACAGCTCGGCGGTCTTGCCGCGGATGACGGCGAGATATTCGTCCTCGGTGGTTGCGGTGTTCTTGGCGGCCGCGAGCTGCATCACCTCGCCCTCGGCGATGGTGGCGGCGGCGGAAGAGAGAATGTCGAGCGCGCGCAGTGAGCCTACTTCGACCATCATGCGGAAGGCCTGGCCGAGCAGGAAGTCGCCGACCAGCACGCTGGCCTCGTTGCCCCACAGCATCCGTGCCGACAGCTTGCCGCGCCGCAGCTCGCTTTCGTCGACGACGTCGTCATGCAGCAGGGTCGCGGTGTGCATGAATTCGACGGCGGCGGCGAGCTTGATATGGCCGTCGCCGGAATAGCCGGTGAGGTTGGCCATCGCCAGCGTCAGCATCGGGCGCAGCCGTTTGCCGCCCGAGGAGATCAGGTGATTGGCGACCTCGGGAATCATGGTGACTTCCGAACCCGTCCGCGACAGGATCGTGGCGTTGACCCGCTCCATGTCGGCGGCGACGAGGCCTACCAGCGCATCGATCGAGGCGTTCGACGGGCTTTCGAATGGTACAATAACCGCCACGCAGGTCTCCACTTTTGGCCAATTCGCACTATCCTTGACCTACAATAGAAAGTGCCGGCTGGGGCGGCAAGGGCACGATGCGGTTGACAGCCGCGGCACAGCCCTCGCAATCGGGCAATCAGGAGAACGCAAATTGCGGGAATTGGTTCGGACCAACGATATCGTGCTGGTTTCCGCGGTTGGAGCGCTGCTCGACGGCGCCAATATCCATCACCTGGTGCTGGATCAGAACATGAGCGTCATCGAGGGGTCTTTGGGCATGCTGCCGCGCCGGATTCTGGTCCATGAGGACGACAACCGCGAGGCCCGCCAGATACTGACCGACGCGGGCCTTGCCCACGAATTGCGGGCCGATGACTGAGCCCACCCTCGATCTGTCGGAGGACGCGTTTCTCGGCGGGCAGTTGCGGCTGCGGCAACTGAAGTCGGGACACCGCGCCGGTCACGATGCCGTGTTGCTGGCGGCGGCGACGCCGGCCCGTCCGGGCGATCGCGTCGCCGATTTCGGCGCCGGGATCGGCGTCGCCGGGCTGTCGGTGGCACGGCGCGTCCGCGGCATCGATCTCGTCCTGGTCGAGATCGATCCGACGCTTTCAGATCTCGCGCGCGGCAATGCGGCGGCGAATGAAATTGCCGCCGAGGTCATCGTGCTCGACATCGAAGCCAGGCCTGCGGCCTTCGCGGCGTGCGGCCTCGTGCCCGACAGCATCGATATTGTGTTGATGAATCCGCCCTTCAACGATCCGGCGCGGCACCGGCGTTCGCCGGACGGCGCACGCGGGATGGCGCATGTGGCGACGGAAACCACGCTGGCGAACTGGATTCACGCCGCGCGGCGCATCCTGAAATCCAGGGGTGTGCTGACATTGATCTGGCGTGCGGACGGATTGGCCGAGGTGTTGTCGGCGCTCGATCACGGTTTCGGCAGCCTGGAAATCCTGCCGGTTCACGGTGACGTGAGGGGGCCCGCGAATCGCATTCTCGTGCGCGCCATCAAGGGCGGACGGGCGCCGATGCAGATCCATCCCGCCCTGATGCTCAATGATGAGTCAGGCCTGCCTAATAAAAAGGTGCAGGAGATTCTGGCCGGGCAGGGAATATTGCCGCTGGCGAACCGTTGAAGATTCGTCCAATTGCGCAAGCCTTGGGCGTGATGTCGAGCCGTGTATGCAACGGGCTATTGCGGGAGTGTTTCCGACTGCCGTTTCGGGGCGGAAGTGAAGTGAACCGCGGTCAAAAGCGCGCCGATCAGCATTATCAGCAGATAGATTTTCATGTCACTCTCCGCTGCGCCATTGCAGCCATGACAGCCACAATGCAAAAGGCGTTCCAGCCAGTTGGCTTGCCGCCTCTCCAATGACAGTGGCGCGATAAAAAATGGTTAATTCGAGGTATCGGCATGAGTGAACAAATAAGTGATCGCACCGGAGTGCCTGATCTGATCGACCGGCTGAAGCGATTGGTTCCGGCGAAATTCCGGCCGGGAAATGTGGTGGTGCCGGTGGTGCGATTGTCCGGCGTGATCGGCGCGGTGACCCCGCTGCGGCCGGGGATGTCGCTGGCCGGCGTCGCCAAAACGCTCGAACGCGCGTTCGCCACCAAGAATGCGAAGGCAGTGGCGTTGGTGATCAATTCGCCCGGCGGCTCGCCGGTGCAGTCGCGCCAGATCTATCTGCGGATCAGGCAGCTTGCCGCGGAAAAGAAATTACCGGTGCTGGTGTTCGTCGAGGATGTCGCGGCATCCGGCGGCTACATGATTGCCTGCGCGGGCGACGAGATCTTCTGCGACCCGTCCTCGATCCTCGGTTCGATCGGCGTGGTCGGCGGCAGCTTTGGATTTGTGGATCTGATCAAGAGGGTCGGCGTCGAGCGCAGGCTCTATACGGCGGGTGAGCACAAAGCGACGCTGGATCCGTTTTTGCCGGAAAATCCCGATGACGTGGCGCGCCTGAAAACGATTCAGCGCGAAATCCACGCCATCTTCATCGCGCTGGTCAAGGGCAGCCGCGGCGCCCGCCTCAAGGGCGCCGACGATTTGCTGTTCACCGGCGAATACTGGGCGGGCGAGACCTCGGTGTCGCTGGGCCTGGCGGATGCGATCGGCGACCTCCGTTCGACGCTGCGCGCCCGCTACGGCGACAAGGTACTGACGCCGGTGATCGCGCCGGCGACCGGGATGCTGTCCGGGCTGCTGGGCCGTAGATCGGCGGGGGCGGGGACATCGTCGCTCGACGGTATTCAGGGATTGCCGGACGGGCTGATTTCGGCGCTGGAGACGCGGGCAATTTGGGCCAAATTCGGGTTTTAGGGGCGCTTTACCCGCGCCATTTAGTCCCAAAAGCCCAATTGCGGCGCGGACCGGCTTGGAGGAGAATGCTGGCATTGGGGGCTGACACGTGAACGACAAGGATCGACCGATGCCGCCGTTGATCGCATTCGCTGGCGCCCTGGGTGGGCTGGCCGTGGTCCGCTGGGCCTACAGAACCGCCGTCCGCATCAATCGAGAGCTCGAAGAGGCGCGCATGGCGCGCGTCGCCGAGGCCGCCCGTTCGGGCGATATTCCGACATTGCGCCGTGATCCGGTGACCGGGGCTTATCGGCCGGGTTAAGCTAGCCACGTCATTCCGGGGCGTGAAGCGAAGCGAAACGAACCCGGAATCTCGAGATTCCGGGTCTGGTGCTAGCGCACCATCCCGGAATGACGGCGATCGTTGCCGCCCCGCCTTCGCCTTGATTCCCCTCGCTGCCGCCGATACGGTCCCGCGCGCCCAAAACCCCCTCGCGAGACCGATTCTGCCGATGGATGACTTGCCTGCCCATATGCGCCCGGAACGTTCGTTCCAGGGCTTCATTCTCGCCCTGCAGCGGTTCTGGGCGGAGCAGGGCTGCGTGATCCTGCAGCCCTACGACATGGAAATGGGGGCCGGCACCTTTCACCCGGCGACGACGCTGCGGGCGCTCGGGCCGAAGCGCTGGAATGCGGCCTATGTGCAGCCCTCGCGGCGGCCCAAGGACGGCCGCTACGGCGAAAACCCCAACCGGCTGCAGCACTATTACCAGTTCCAGGTGATCATGAAGCCGTCGCCGCCGAACTTGCAGGACCTCTACCTGAAGTCGCTGGCCGCGATCGGCATCGATTCGGCCCTGCACGACATCCGCTTCGTCGAGGACGACTGGGAAAGCCCGACGCTCGGCGCGTGGGGGCTCGGCTGGGAATGCTGGTGCGACGGCATGGAAGTCAGCCAGTTCACCTACTTCCAGCAGGTCGCGGGCGTCGAATGCGCGCCGGTTGCCGGCGAACTCACCTACGGCCTCGAGCGTCTGGCGATGTATGTGCAGGGCGTCGACCGCGTCTACGATCTCAACTTCAACGGCCGCGACGGCGACGAGCGTGTCACCTATGGCGACGTCTACCTGCAGGCCGAGCAGGAATATTCCCGGCACAATTTCGAGCATTCCGATTCCGAGATGCTGTTCAAGCAGTTCACCATGGCGGAAGAGGCCTGCCGGAAATATCTCGAGGCGGGATGGAAAGACGGCAAGCGCGAGGCGCATCTGATGGCGCTGCCGGCCTATGACCAGTGCATCAAGGCGAGCCACGTCTTCAACCTGCTCGATGCCCGCGGCGTGATCTCGGTAACGGAACGGCAAAGCTACATCATGCGCGTGCGCGAACTGGCAAAGGCCTGCGGCGAAGCCTGGGTCCACACCGAAGCAGGCAGGGCGGTCTGATGCCCTTGATGCACGCGACGATGAACATGGCGATTGCTGATCTGCTCCCCTCCACCCGCGCGCGAAGCGCGTGGCGGGGTCGAGACGAGCGAAGCTCGCTCTTAGGGGTCGGGGGTGGGGGGTGCATGCCACAGAGAACACAGCGTGCCGTCGACAGGCGCGTACCGCGCGCCCGAGCCTTGCGTCGCGACGCGACCGAGGCCGAGAAGAAGCTGTGGCAACACTTGCGGCAACCGCCTTTCAAGGCGCATCACTTTCGGCGCCAGGCCACCATAGGTCCTTACTTCGCCGACTTCGCAACGCATCGGGCCAGGATCGTCATCGAGGTAGATGGCGGTCAGCATTCCGGCAGCGGCTCTGACGAGGTGCGTTCGCGATATCTCGAAGCCAACGGCTATCGTGTGCTGCGCTTCTGGAATAACGACGTTATGGCGAACCTGTCCGGCGTTCTTTCGGCCATCGATGCGGCGATCAATGCCGATAGACCCCCCACCCCCCCCCCCCCCCCCCCCCCCCCCCCCGCGCGGGGGGGGGGGGAGGGGAGTAGAGCTAATGCCTGATCTTCTGTTCGAATTGTTTTCCGAAGAAATCCCCGCGCGCATGCAGGCGAAGGCGGCGGACGATCTGCGCCGCATGGTGACCGACAAGCTGGTGGCCGAAGGGCTCGTCTACGAAGGCGCCAAAGCATTCGCGACGCCGCGGCGGCTGACCCTGACCGTGCACGGCATTCCGGCGCGGCAATCCGATCTCAAGACCGAACGTCGCGGACCGAAAATCGGTGCGCCCGATGCGGCCGTGCAGGGCTTTCTGAAGGCGACCGGTTTGAAGTCGCTCGACGAAGCCACCATCCAAAAGGATCCGAAAGGCGATTTCTACGTCGCGCTGATCGAGAAGCCGGGCCGTCCGACGCTGGACGTACTCGCCGAAATCCTGCCGCCGATCATCCGAACGTTCCCGTGGCCGAAATCGATGCGCTGGGGCGAGCGCTCGGCCAAACCGGGTTCGCTGAGCTGGGTGCGGCCGCTGCATTCGATCATCGCGACCTTCGGGATCGAAACCGAAGAACCCGATGTCGTCAAATTTTCCATCGACGGCATCGAGGCCGGCCAGACCACGTTCGGTCACCGCTTCATGGCGCCGGCTGTGATCTCCGTGCGTCGCTTCGAGGATTACGAAGCGAAGCTGAAGGCCGCCAAGGTCGTGCTCGATCCACAGGCGCGCAAGGACATCATCCTGGCCGACGCCAAGACCCTGGCGCAGGCGCAAGGTTTTGAGCTGGTCGAGGATCAGGTGCTGCTCGACGAGGTCTCGGGCCTGGTCGAATGGCCGGTCGCCCTGATGGGATCGTTCGACCAGGAGTTTCTGTCGATTCCCGGCGAGGTGATCCGCGCCACCATCCGCAACAACCAGAAATGCTTTGTCGTCAGCGATCCCAAAACCGGCAAGCTGACCAACAGGTTCATCCTCACCGCCAACATCGACGCCAGCGACGGCGGCAAAACCATCATCGGCGGCAACGAGCGCGTGATCCGCGCTCGGCTGAGCGACGCGAAATTTTTCTACGAGACCGACCTCAAGACCAAGCTGGAAAGCCGGTTGAAGAAGTTCGACCAGATCGTATTTCACGAGAAGCTTGGCACCCAGGCCGAGCGCATCAAACGCATCGAGCGACTGGCGGCGGAAATCGCTCCCTTGGTCGGCGCCGACGTTGAAAAGACCAAACGCGCCGCGCATCTGGCGAAGGCGGATTTGCTGACCGAAGTGGTCGGCGAATTCCCGGAGCTGCAGGGCCTGATGGGCAAATATTACGCACTGGCGCAGGGCGAGGACGCTTCCGTCGCCGCCGCCAGCGAGGAGCACTACAAGCCGCAGGGGCCGGCGGATCGGGTGCCGAACGATCCGGTGAGCATTGCCGTGGCGCTGGCCGACAAGCTCGATACGCTCGCCGGCTTCTGGGCGATCAACGAGAAGCCGACCGGCTCGAAAGATCCCTATGCGCTCCGTCGCGCGGCGCTCGGCGTGATCAGGCTCGTGATCAACAACGAGATCCGTTTTCCGCTCGGACCGATCTCGCAGTCCGCATTTGGCAGCCATGTGACGGCCGGCTACGGCATGGGTGATCAGGTCGTCGATCTGCTGCCCTTCTTCGCCGACCGCCTGAAAGTCCAGCTTCGCGACCAGGGCGCACGGCACGATCTGGTCGATGCCGTGTTCTCGCTCGGCGGCCAGGACGACTTGCTGATGGTGGTCCGCCGCGTCGAGGCGCTCGGCAAATTCCTCGAGACCGACGACGGCAAGAACCTGCTGGCCGGCACCAAGCGCGCCAGCAACATCCTCTCGATCGAAGAGAAAAAGGACAAGCGGGCTTTCGATGGCGCGCCGGACCCCTCGCTCTACAAGCTCGACGAGGAAAAGGCGCTGGCGAAGGCGATCGACGAGGTCAAGCGCGAGGCCGGCAGTGCCGTCGCCAGGGAAGATTTCGCCGCCGCGATGAGCGCAATGGCAAAACTCCGTCCGGCGGTCGATGCGTTCTTTGACAAGGTCAAGGTCAATGACGATGAACCAAAGGTGCGCGAGAATCGACTAAAGCTCTTGAATGAAATCCGCGCGGCGACGCGCGCGGTTGCAGATTTTTCCAAGATCGAAGGCTAGGCCATGGATCGCAAAACGCTTGCCGCTTACGACCAGGATGCGGCGGCGTTCGCGAAGGACTGGCACGACCAGCCGGCGCCGCGCGATCTCCAGGAGATCGTCGAACGGTTTTTCGTCCGTGGCGGCACCTCGGCCGATATCGGCTGCGGCAGCGGCCGCGAGGTCGGCTGGCTCAATGCCAACGGATTTTCCGCCACCGGTTTCGACGCCTCGGAAGGCCTGCTCAAGGAAGCCTGCCGGCGCTATCCCGGTCTCAAGTTCCGGCATGCCGAATTGCCCGAGCTGCGCGGTGTCGGCACGTTCGACAACGTACTGTGCGAAACCGTCATCATGCATCTCGACCGCAAGCAGATCGCGGCTTCGGTCCGCCGCCTGCTCGACGTCGTCAAGCCGAGCGGCATTCTGTACCTGAGCTGGCGCGTCACCGACGATGCCGATCTGCGCGACGCCCAGGGCCGGCTCTATTGCGCCTTCGATGCCGCTTTGGTGCTGGCGGAACTGAAAGCGACCACCGTGCTGCTCGACGAAGAGGTTTTGAGCGAATCCTCGGGCAAGAAGATTCACCGCCTGGTGGTCAAGAAGCCGGGTCTGGAAATTCGCGAGTAACAAAAAGCCCCGCCAGGAGGGGGACGCCAGGCGGGGCTTTCTTGTCCGGTCGGATCTCACGCACATCCGCTTGCGCGGCGCCCGGACTACCTCTGTTTTGACGCGTTTCCTTCACGTCCCCCGGATCAAGTCCGAGGGCATGCTTCGCTGGAAAGCGCGATGCCCGTCCAGGTGCGCGGGATTATTCGACCACCTGAACGATGCGACGCGAGCGCGGCTCGACCAGCACGGTCCGGCCGTTCACCACGGTGTAGCGATAGGGCGTGGCGCCGAACGTCTGCGGCACGTCGTAATAGGTCACGCCGGCTTCCGGCAGCACACCGCCGACGATCACACGATCGGGAATCGTGTAGTTCGGGACCCGTTCGCGCACGATGTATTCACGGAACGCAGGCCGCTGGTCGACGGCGATCCCCTCGTTGTCATCGATGACCACGGTGCCGCCGCCGACCACGCCGACGGTGCCCTGCGCCTGCGCCGCGACCGGCGCCGCCAAAGCGCCGGCAACCGCGGCAATGGCCAATATCCTGTTTCGCATGGCGAACTCCTTTTGCGAGAAAGGCACCGGCAATCGCCGGCGCATCAGGCGAGCCAATTCATCGCACGCGGCAATGTTCCGGGAATACGCGGCCTCATACGCGGCATTTCCGGGGAATTGTTGTGGGGCCTGGAACCGGTTGAGGCGGCTCGGCGTCTTCTGTTGCGGAACCGTGCCACCGGGTAGATTGCCGTCCTCGATTCGATTTTCCATCAGATCAGCCGGAGACGTTTCAAATGACCATCACCGCCGCGCACGTTCCCGCCATCGTGGCCCTGATTGCAGGAATTCTGATCCTGCTGATGCCGCGGCTGCTCAATTTCATCGTGGCGATCTACCTGATCTTCGTCGGACTGGTCGGTCTCGGCGTGCTCAAGATGTTTCACTTCTAGCGCTGGAAAGCGGGGTTTCGCGGCTTGCGCGGAACCCTCCAAAGTGGTGTAAGGCGCCCATCATCCCCATCCTCGGATAGTTGGAATCCATGGCCAAAGCCGTCGCGAAGTCCAAGAAAACTGTAGTGAAAGCTGCAGTGAAAACCGTAGCGAAATCAAAGCCATCCGCGCGGGCCAAGGCGGCGCCGCCGCCGTCCGCCCGCAAGGCCTTGAAGAAGGCTCCGACCAAGCCTGCCGCCAAGAAGGCTGTGAAGGCGGCCGTGAAGAAGGCTGCGGTGAAGAAGCCTGCGGTCGAAACGGTAAAATCCGGCAAGTGGGTCTATACCTTCGGCGACGGCAAGGCCGAGGGCAAAGCGGGTCTCCGCGACCTGCTCGGCGGCAAGGGCGCCAACCTCGCCGAAATGGCCAACCTCGGCCTGCCGGTGCCTCCCGGCTTCACGATCCCGACGTCGGTCTGCACCTACTTCTACGCCCACGGCAAATCCTATCCGCCGGCGTTGAAGACGCAGGTCGAGAAGGCGCTCGATCACGTCGGCAAGCTGACCGGCAAGGCGTTCGGCGATTCCAGGAATCCGCTCTTGGTGTCGGTACGTTCCGGCGGCCGCGCCTCGATGCCGGGCATGATGGACACCGTGCTCAATCTCGGCCTCAACGACAAGACGGTGGAGGCGCTCGCCGAATTGTCGGGCGATCGCCGCTTCGCCTATGACAGCTATCGCCGCTTCATCACCATGTATTCGGACGTGGTGCTCGGCTTCGAGCATCATCATTTCGAGGACATCCTCGACACCTTCAAGGACGGCCAGGGCTACACCCTCGACACCGACCTCACCGGCGACGACTGGGTCGAACTGGTCGGCCGTTACAAGGAAGCGGTGGCGCGCGAGACCGGCAAGGATTTCCCGCAGGATCCGCATGAGCAGTTGTGGGGCGCGATCGGCGCCGTGTTCTCGTCCTGGATGAACGCGCGCGCGGTGACCTATCGCCGCCTGCACGATATTCCGGAGTCGTGGGGCACCGCGGTCAACGTGCAGGCCATGGTGTTCGGCAACATGGGCGATACGTCGGCGACCGGCGTTGCCTTCACGCGCAACCCTTCGACCGGCGAGAGCAAGCTCTACGGCGAATTCCTGATCAACGCGCAGGGCGAGGACGTGGTGGCGGGCATCCGCACGCCGCAGGACATCACCGAATATGCGCGCAAGGAATCCGGCTCCGACAAGGCGTCGATGGAAGTTGCGATGCCGGACGCGTTCAAGGAACTGACGCGGATCTACACGCTCTTGGAAAAGCACTACCGCGACATGCAGGACATGGAGTTCACGGTCGAGCAGGGCAAGCTTTGGATGCTGCAAACCCGCGGCGGCAAGCGCACGGCGAAGGCCGCCTTGCGCATCGCGGTCGAGCTCGCCAATGAAGGCCTGATCTCGAAAAAGGACGCGGTGATGCGGATCGATCCGGCGTCGCTGGATCAGTTGCTGCATCCGACCATCGATCCCGCGGCCAAGCGCGACATCATCGCGACCGGCCTGCCGGCCTCGCCGGGCGCCGCCTCGGGCGAGATCGTGTTCTCGTCCGACGAAGCCGCCAAGCTGCAGGCCGACGGCCGCAAAGTGATTTTGGTGCGGGTCGAGACCAGCCCGGAAGACATTCACGGCATGCACGCCGCTGAAGGCATTCTCACCACCCGCGGCGGCATGACCTCGCACGCCGCCGTGGTTGCGCGCGGCATGGGCAAGCCCTGCGTCTCCGGCTGCGGCACCATTCGCGTCGATTACGGCCGCGGCACCATGAGCATCGGCTCGCGCTCGTTCAAGACCGGCGACGTCATCACCATCGATGGTTCGCTCGGCCAGGTGCTGGCCGGACGGATGCCGATGATCGAACCCAAATTGTCCGGCGAATTCGGCACGCTGATGGGCTGGGCTGACTCAGTCCGCAAGCTCGGCGTCCGCGTCAACGGCGACACGCCCGACGATGCGCGCACCGCCATCAAGTTCGGCGCCGAGGGCATCGGCCTGTGCCGCACCGAGCACATGTTCTTCGAGGAAACCCGCATCCGCACCGTGCGCGAGATGATCCTTTCCGAGGACGAGCAGTCGCGCCGTGCCGCGCTGTCGAAGCTGCTGCCGATGCAGCGCGCGGACTTCGTCGAGCTGTTCGAGATCATGAAGGGCCTGCCGGTCACGATCCGCCTGCTCGATCCGCCGCTGCACGAGTTCCTGCCGCACACGCAGGCCGAGATCGAGGAAGTCGCGCGCGCGATGAACACCGATCCGCGCAAGCTCGCCGATCGCGCCCGCGATCTCGCCGAGTTCAACCCGATGCTGGGTTTCCGCGGCTGCCGTCTGGCTATCGCCTATCCTGAGATCGCGGAGATGCAGGCGCGCGCGATCTTCGAGGCCGCTGTCGAGGCCGAGAAGCGCACCGGCAAGGCGGTCGGCCTCGAGGTGATGGTGCCGCTGATCGCGACCAAGGCCGAGTTCGACCTGGTCAAGGCGCGCATCGACGCTTCCGCGCAGGCGGTGATGAAGGAGACCGGCAAGAAGATCGCGTATCAGGTCGGCACCATGATCGAGTTGCCGCGCGCGTGCCTGATGGCCGGCGACATCGCGCAGACCGCGGAATTCTTCTCGTTCGGCACCAACGACCTGACGCAGACCACCTACGGCATCAGCCGCGATGACGCCGCGAGTTTCCTCGGCACCTATGTCGCCAAGGGCATTCTCGAGATCGATCCGTTCATCTCTGTTGACCGCGCCGGCGTCGGCGAACTCGTCAAGATCGGCGTCGCCCGCGGTCGCAAGACCCGGCCGAACCTCAAGGTCGGCATCTGCGGCGAACACGGCGGCGACCCCGCATCCGTGGCGTTCTGCCACGAGATCGGGCTCAACTACGTGTCGTGCTCGCCCTACCGCGTCCCGATCGCCCGCCTTGCCGCGGCGCAGGCCGCCCTCGGCAAGACGGTGGCGAGCCAGGCGTAACCCACAACAACTGACGAGATTGAAATGGCCGGGATTTTCCCGGCCATTTTCGTTTCTGGCGCCGCCGTCATTGCGAGCGAAGCGAAGCAATCCACCTCACCGCATAACGGATAGATGGATTGCTTCGTCGCTATCGCTCCTCGCAATTGTGCATGTTCAATAATTCGCTGATTGAATCACCCCCCTGAGAGGAGGAGGATTCGATGCGCGACAACAGCTATGACCGGACGATTGAGCGCAATTACCTTCAGAAATGGCGGTTTCTGATCCCGGAGTATGAGGCGGTGAAGGCTGGCCGATCGGGCACATTTCGCCGGGTCGGCGATTTTTACCGTCATCACGGGACGTGCTCGCAGACCTTCCGGAAATATTACAACCGATATCTACGGAGCGGCGCGGAGGCTGACCTACTGCCGCAGCGCCGCGGGCCGAAGTGGCGCGAGCGGCGCGAACCGGAAGGTATCGAGGCCGAGATCGTCGCCTGCCGCCACCGTGGCATGAACCGTTACGAGATCCATGCCGCCTTGCGCGAGCGGCGCGATACGCTACCTTCGCCATCGACCATCTATCGGGTCCTGAAACGCTATCAGCTGAACCGCCGCACCCCGGCGATGCGTGAGGAGAAGCGCCGCATTATCAAGGACAAGCTCGGCGAATTGGGCCATGTCGATCTGCATCAGCTACCGCGTGACATGTTCCTCGCGCCACCCTCAAGCTCGGCCTACATTGTAAGCTTGCTCGATAGCTGCTCGCGGCTGGCCTGGGCCGAGGTCATCACCTCGAAGAAGGCGCTGCCGGTCATGTTCAGGACGCTGAAGATGATCAACACGCTCAACGTCACTTACGGACTGGTCTTCGCTGAAATCCTGTCCGACAACGGCTCCGAATTCGCCTCCCGCAATCACCCTGAAGGGCACCCCTTCGAGGCCATGCTGCTCGAACTCGGCATCAAGCACCGTTACACAAGACCCTACCGGCCGCAGACCAACGGCAAGGTCGAACGCTTCTGGCGCACCATCGACGATGACGTCATCGACGGCGCGACCTTCGACAACCTAGATCACTTCGCCAACGAGCTCTTCGAGTATCTGATCTACTACAACAACCACAGACCTCATCAGGCCCTTGGCGGACAGACCCCGAAAGACTTCGCTTTGACCAAAACTCAAGCCACTCAATCAGCGAATTAGTGAACTCGCACAGCAATGACGTAGAGACGACGTCATTCCGGGGCGCGAAGCGAACCCGGAATCTCGAGATTCCGGGTTCGATGCTTTGCATCGCCCCGGAATGACCGAGCGTCATCACGGTTCCCGTACTCACCGGCCCGAAATTTTTTCACCGTCTTCGTTGACGGGATATTTACCACTTTCATCGAGCGGGCATTTACCAACACTTTCGAAGCGAAGCTGCAAAAGCGCGCGGTGCATTGCGTGTGACATACACGCCACGCGGATTAACTCCCCGGCAACCTAAATTCGATACCAACAAAAAAGGTCGAATTTTACGGACGTACTGAAGTTCGATCGCGTCTTGTAAGCGTTGCGTAGAGCGTATCGATGTTTGTGTTGCGTAACCATCCGAAGGGCGCGCGGTTCGCGTCCTTCGGACTCGGTCTTTGCGTCTTCGCATTGATGCCGACCGAGATCGGATATCAGGATATAGCTTCGCTATTGGCCCGGCAGCCCGGTGTCGCCGAGCGCTGGCAGAACCGTGTGTTCTCCGCCGTCGGCACCATCCAGGTCGCGACCTTCGCGTTTGGCCGCCCGATCGGAACCTCTTCACCGCAGACCGCGACCTACCGGCTCGCCAGCCTCGACAATCAAGGCATCGACATCACGGGTTCAGTGACGCGCAATCCGCTCGCATCTGCGCCGCCGCGGTATCAGGCCGCCGATTTTCCGAGAGTAGACCGCACCGCGAAGGGCGACCGGCTGGTTGTGACGCCGCCGCAGCCGACCGAGGCCGCAAACCCGGACGAACATGTGCCGGCGCACGAGGATCCTGCGACCTCCAACGCATTGGTGAAGGGCGCCAAGACCGTCGAGCGGGCGCCGTCGGCAGAACCCGCGCCGCTCGATCCGGAACTGCAGGCCGCCTTGAGCGCACCGCCGCTCGCGCAATACGACGTGTCGATGTCGCTCGAAGCCAATCCGCTCGACGATCTCAAGAGCGCGCCGCTGGCGTTATCGCCTTCGGTCGCACTCGCGCCCGCAGCCCCGCACGACAATTTTTCCTTCAAGACCTCGAGCCTGTTTTTTGGCTCCTCGCTCGGTTCGCCCGAAAGCATCGAGCGCTGGCGGCCCGGCGAGGAACCGGTGATCGTGATGCCGGGCGCGGCTCCCGATCCCGACATGAAGGTGATGGCCTCGCTGCCGGTCGACGCCGACGGCCCGGTCAGGGCCGGCGAGATGGGCGAGAGCGTTGCGCCGAAGGGCGAGGTCAATTCCGACAACCAGCGCGCCAAGACGCCGGCCGAACGTCTCGGCCTGTTCGACGACAAGTCGCGCGCCAAGCCGGAAAAATGTCTGGCGGAAGCCGTCTATTTCGAAGCCCGCGGCGAGGCCGTGCGCGGCCAGATCGCGGTGGCGCAGGTGGTGCTGAACCGCGCCTTCTCGGGCAAATATCCGGATACGGTGTGCGGCGTGGTCTACCAGAACAAGCATCGCCATCTGGCGTGCCAGTTCACCTTCGCCTGCGACAACAATGCCGATGTCATTCGCGAGCCCGACATGTGGGACCGTGCGCAGAAGATCGCCAAGGCGATGCTGGACGGCCGGCTGTGGCTGCCGGAAGTCGACAAGTCGACCCACTACCACGCCTATTGGGTGCGCCCGTCCTGGGTCAGCGAAATGAAGAAGACGTACAAGTTCGGCGTCCACACCTTCTATCGCCCGCGCGCCTGGGGCGACGGCAGCGACGC
Organism: Bradyrhizobium sp. KBS0727; assembly: GCF_005937885.2. Classification (NCBI taxonomy): domain Bacteria; kingdom Pseudomonadati; phylum Pseudomonadota; class Alphaproteobacteria; order Hyphomicrobiales; family Nitrobacteraceae; genus Bradyrhizobium; species Bradyrhizobium sp. KBS0727. The sequence goes on from NZ_CP042176.1 coordinate 1,783,947, forward strand.
GCCGAGCTGGGGCAGCCCGGCCGAGACCGCCGCGATCTCAGCCAAGCTCGCCGAAGCCGCGCAGAGCTCAGCCGAGCAGGCCAGCGCGAAGCGGTAAGGCCTACACCGTCATTCCGGGGCATCGCGCAGCGATGAACCTCAGGTGCGCAATTGCGCACCGGGGAATCTCGAGATTGTGAGCGACATCGCAAACCAATCTCGAGATTCCGGGTTCGCGCCTTTGGCGCGCCCCGGAATGACGGTGCAAGTTGTTCTCCCTAATCCCCCACTGTCCTCGCCGATTTTGCAGGGCTGCCCTGCAGCGAAAAATTCTGCCCCGCCGCTCTTGGGATTTCCATGCGAATGCATTAACTCCCCGTAACGTTCTCGACAGACCGGATTCCTGGGGGAAGCTACATGGCTGTAACGGCAGACAATCTTCGTCCGGCATCGACCTGGCGAACGCCGCTTGTCATCATCATTTGCGGCTGCGCGATCGCGCTGTTGAGTTTCGGGCCGCGCTCGAGCCTTGGTTTCTTCATCCAGCCGATGACCCGGGAGTTTGCCTGGGGCCGCGACGTGTTCGGTCTCGCGCTGGCGCTGCAGAACCTGTTGTGGGGGCTGGGCCAGCCGATCGCCGGCGCTATTGCCGACCGGTTCGGGTTGCTGCGCGTGATGGTTGTCGGCGCGCTGCTCTATGCCGGCGGCCTCTTGGTGATGCGCTATGCGGCGAACCCGGGCTCGCTCGATCTCGGCGCCGGCGTGATGATCGGCTTCGGCCTGTCCGGCTGCTCGTTCAACCTGGTGCTGTCGGCATTCTCAAAACTGCTGCCGCTGGAGAAGCGCGGCCTGGCGCTCGGCGCCGGCACCGCGGCGGGTTCGTTCGGGCAATTCCTGTTCGCGCCGTTCGGCGTGGCGATGATCGACAATTTCGGCTGGCAGTCGGCGCTGACGGTGTTTGCGTTCCTGATGCTGCTGATCGTGCCGCTGGCGCTGGCGCTTTCGACGCCGCCGGCCGTGTCGTCGAACGTGCCGGTCGCGGACCAGCAATCGTTCAAGACCGCGCTTGCCGAAGCGTTCGGCCATCGCTCCTACGTGTTGCTGGTGCTCGGCTTCTTCACCTGCGGCTTCCAGCTCGCCTTCATCACCGTGCATCTGCCGGCCTATCTATCCGACCGCGGCGTTTCGGCGCAGACCGGCGGCTGGGTGGTCGCGGCCATCGGCCTGTTCAACATCGTGGGCTCCTTGAGCGTCGGCTGGCTGCAGAACAAGTTTCCGAAGCGCTACATCCTGTCGCTCATCTATCTGGCGCGGGCGTTGTCGATCGTGGCCTTCATCTCGTTTCCAATCACCGCCTTCTCCGCGATCGTGTTCGGCGCCGCGACGGGGCTGACCTGGTTGTCGACGGTGCCGCCGACCTCGGCGCTGGTGGCGCTGATGTTCGGCACCCGCTGGTTCGCGACGCTGTATGGCTTCGCCTTTGTCAGCCACCAGGTCGGCGGCTTCCTCGGGGTCTGGCTCGGCGGCGTCGTGTTCGAGAAATTCGGCTCCTACACGCCGATCTGGTGGCTCTCGGTGCTGTTCGGCGTGCTGTCGGCGCTGATCAACCTGCCGATCGTCGAACAGCCGGTGGCGCGCCCGGTTGCGCAGCCCGCCTGATCCGGTAAAACCCGCGGACATCAAAAGTCCGGGGAGTTTATCGTGGGAACGTTCAAGGCCATCAGGATCGACAAGGCGGAAAAAGGTACCACCGCCGCGCTGACGCAGTTCGACGAAGCCGAGTTGATGGAAGGCGACGTTACGGTCGCCGTCGAGTGGTCGACGTTGAACTACAAGGACGGCCTTGCCGTGACCGGCAAGGCGCCGGTGGTGCGCCGCTTCCCGATGATTGCCGGCATCGACTTTGCCGGCACCGTCGAACAATCCTCGCATCCGCAATGGAAGGCCGGCGACAAGGTCGTCTGCAACGGCTGGGGCATGGGCGAGACCCATCTCGGCGCCTATGCCGAAAAGGCCCGCGTCAAGGGCGACTGGCTGGTGCGGTTGCCCCAGAACATCTCGACCCGCGACGCCATGGCGATCGGCACCGCCGGCTATACCGCGATGCTGTCGGTGCTGGCGCTGGAGAAGCACGGCCTGACGCCCAAGAGCGGTCCGGTCGTGGTGACCGGCGCCGCCGGTGGCGTCGGCTCGGTCGCAATCGCCGTGCTGTCGAAGCTCGGCTATCACGTCATCGCCTCCACCGGGCGGATGTCGGAGGCTGACTACCTCAAAGGCCTCGGCGCCGCCGAGGTGATCGATCGCAACGAGTTGTCGGGTCCGGCCAAGCCGCTCGCCAAGGAGCGCTGGGCGGGCGGTATCGACAGCGTCGGCTCGACCACGCTGGCCAACCTGCTGTCGATGACGAAGTATGGCGGAGCCATCGCCGCCTGCGGTCTCGCCGCCGGCATGGACCTGCCGTCCTCGGTCGCGCCGTTCATTTTGCGCGGGGTGTGCCTTCTCGGCATCGATTCCGTGATGTGCCCGATCGAGCAGCGCAAGCTCGCCTGGAGCCGCCTCGCCAGCGATCTGGACCCCAAGAAACTAACTGATATTACTCAGGAAATCGCTCTTGACCAGGTCGTCGCCGCCGGCGCCCAAATTCTCGCCGGCCAGGTCCGCGGTCGAATCGTGGTAAAAATTGTCTGACCGCGTTCAGACTTTACCAACCAAGCTGCTCCAAAGTTGCCACGGTTGATATGGTAAGTAGCGGGTAAAGAGGCCGTAAGGCTGGTGCCCGCGCTCTTGGTAAGTTGGAGTAGCTGCATGCTTGCGCGTTTGGTTCTGGGGGCCGTCACGGCCGCTGCGATGGTTGTGCCCGCGCTGGCCGGGATGATGAATGCCGACGAGGCGCGCAGGTTCGTGTCCGGCAAGGTGTTCGCGTTCAACTGTTTCGACGGTACCCGCGGCGCTGGCCGCATCCTCGACGACATGGGCGCGGCCGGCTCGGTCCAGTTCTCCGGCTCGGGCCCGATCCGCCACGTGCGCCTGCCCGGCAACACGCTGCAAGTCCGCGGCCAGGCCGTCTGTGCTTCCATCAAGGGGCTGCCGTTCGAGCCGTGCTTCAACCTCGACAAGCGCGATGACCGTACCTTCCGCGGCTCGGTCTCGGGCATGGGCTTTGCCTATTGCGATTTCCGCCACCAGGGTGGGGCCTCGATGCTGATGGCGCGTGCCGTGGCGCGGCCGCGCTCGCTGCATGCCCCGGAGCCGAGCCGTTCGGCCGATGCCCGCGCCGAAGTCTCCGCGCGCGTCGAGACGCCGGCGGTCGAGCGCGCCAAACTCGAGCCGGTCAAATCGGAAGCAAAGGCGGAGCCGGCGAAGGCCGAGAGCGCACCGGAACTGCGTCGCTCGACCGACTGATCTCCCCGGAACGGTTTGACGGCGCTTCCACGGCCGGCCGGATTGCGCGAACTCGCTCCGTAGTCCTACGGCCCGAGGAATTCACGCCCCGGTAGCGATTCGCATTGCAACGTCATGGTCAAGCGGCCGGAAGGCGGCCCAGAACCATGAGTCCGATCATGCCGCTGTATTTTTTCCGGATCAGCCATGGCCGCTACGCGGGCGCGTCCGATCAGGGATCCGAATTCGAGAGCCGCGAGGCCGCGTGGGCCGAAATGACCAAGGTCTGCGGCAACCTGCTCGGCAGCATTTCGCGCAGCCTGAAGCAGAATGCCGAATGGCAGATGGAATTGCTCGACGAAACCAGGAAGCCGGTTTTCCGGATTCGCCTGGTCGCGGAATCGGTCGGCTAGAGCCATTTCCGTTCCGATTGAATCGGAACCGGGCTCTCGATTCTTTGACGCGTTCTCTTGACGCGAACCGTTTTCCACTTCGCTGGAAACGCTCTGGAATTCCATTCAAGTCTTGATGTCGATCTGACCGGGATCGATCCCGCGCCAATGCTTCGCGCTTGCTGCGGGTGCGCCGGCCCAATCTCACGGCGTGTAATCTACAACCATGGCGGGCTAATGCGTCGAATTTACGCAGGCTTTGCCACCCTTCTTCCGTAGTCGTACGGACCCGGCGTTAAGATTAACAGACCATCTCGATCCGTATTGATCGCGTCATCCCGAGCGGCTGTCGCTCGTGCACGGCATGGCGATGGTTGCAAGATCTCCATTGCCGCCCCCAGGTTCATGCGAGGACATTGCCAAGATGCGGATCATCCAGAATTTGAGAATCGGAACCAAGCTTGCGATCACGTCGGCGCTGACGATCTTGCTTGTCGCATCGATAATCTACCTGCAAATGGCCGGCAGTGCCAATGTCCAGAAGGCGACTGATAACGCGGCCCGGCAACAGACCATTGCCCAGAGCGCGGCTGAAGCAAAGGCGTCGGTGCGCGGCATGCAGATCGGTAACCGCGATATCATCCTGTCAACGACGCTGCCCGATCTGCAAAAGGCATCTGAATATTTCTCAGGACGGCGCACCGCTGCGCTCAAGTTCGCCGCCGAGATGGAAAAGCTGTCGAAGTCTGCTGACAATCGCGAGCGGATCGCGAGGCTCATCGCCGTGATCGGCGACCTCTCCAAGGGCAAGGAACAACTTGAGGCCGTGCGCAAGGATGCAATCGGCCTTGAAGCGAAGCGAGTCGCTGGCGACGCGGACGCTGCTGCGCGCATTTCCAAGCTGGCCGACGAGATCGCTCGCATTCGCAGGGAAGTAACCATCCCCGCCAACAACGAGGCCGAGGCTCTCGCAAACAAGATCACCGACTATGGCAAGGCGCGCAGCGAGGAGGCACAGACCGAAGCGCGCGCCGATTCCGCTTCGGCCGAGCGGACCTCGCTGATGGCCGGCATCGCCGTGGCATTTCTGCTGGTCGGCACCTGCATCTTCTCGATCGTCACGATTGCCCGTCCGATGCGCGCATTGAGCGTATCGATGGAAGAACTGGCTGGCGGCAACTTCGCTGTCGTGCTGCCCGGCCTTGGCCGCAAGGACGAGGTCGGCGACGTTGCCGGCGCCGTCGAGAAGTTCAAGGTCGTCTCGGAGAAGAAGGCCCGCGACGAGGCCGAAGCCAAGATGAAGCAGGACCAGATCGCCGCGCAGCAGCGCAAGGCCGACATGGTCAGGCTTGCCGATCAGTTCGAAGGCGCGGTCGGTGAGATCATCGAAACCGTTTCGTCGGCATCGACCGAACTGGAAGCATCGGCTTCGACATTGACGGCGACCGCGGAACGGTCTCAGGAGTTGACCGTCATGGTGGCGGCGGCTTCCGAGGAGGCTTCCACCAACGTGCAGTCGGTGGCGTCGGCGACCGAAGAACTGTCGTCATCGGTCAACGAGATCAGCCGCCAGGTGCAGGAATCGGCGCGGATGGCGAGCGAGGCCGTTGGACAGGCCAAGGCCACCAACAATCGCGTCGGTGAACTGTCAAAGGCGGCAGCCCGCATCGGCGATGTCGTCGAACTGATCAACACCATTGCCGGCCAGACCAATCTCTTGGCACTCAACGCCACCATCGAGGCGGCGCGTGCCGGTGAAGCCGGCCGCGGCTTCGCGGTCGTGGCGTCGGAAGTGAAGGCGCTGGCCGAGCAGACCGCCAAGGCCACCGGCGAAATCGGTCAGCAGATTTCGGGCATCCAGGCGGCGACCCAGGAGTCGGTCGGTGCGATCAAGGAAATCAGCGGCACTATTGAGCGGCTGTCGGAGATTTCCTCGACCATTGCCGCCGCGGTGGAAGAGCAGGGCGCCGCCACCCAGGAGATTTCCCGCAACGTGCAGCAGGCCGCTCAGGGTACCCAGCAGGTCTCCTCCAACATCACCGACGTACAGCGCGGCGCCACCGAGACCGGATCGGCCTCCGCGCAGGTGCTTTCGGCCGCGCAACTGCTGTCGGGCGACAGCAACCGCCTCAAGCTCGAGGTCGCCAAGTTCCTCAATACGGTGAGGGCTGCCTGACGGCGACAGCGTTTTCGGGCGAAGCATGCCCCCGGACTTGATCCGGGGGCGGATACCGGTTCGCGCAAGGAAAGCGCGTCGAACACAAAGGGCGTTATCCCCCCGCCGGCGCGGCGGGGGCAGCCGATGCCGCGGCCTGCCGGCGGAACAGGATACGCTGGTACAGCCAGCCGATCGCCACCAGCACCAGGCCGAGGCACATGAACGACAGCGCGCGGTAGACGCCGGTCAGCGTCGACATGTCGATCAAAAATGCCTTGAGGATCGTCAGCGCAATGACGGCGGCGGAGGCCAGCCGCGCGCGCTGCGAATTGGCGAGAATGCCGATGCCGAGCAGCACGACGCCGAAGGCCAGCCACGCGATCGAGTAAGTGTATTGCTCGATACCGGTGGTCGGGCCGACGTCCATATGGGGGCCGTGGTAGAGCCGGCGGATTTCGAACGTTACATAAGCGAGCGCCAGGATCAGCGCGCCGGCGGCGAGTGTATTGACGTAGGCAGCCGGACGATGGCCCGCCACTGCATAGGATAGCAGCAGCGCCAATAGAGCAGGTAGCGCATAGCCGAGCAGCAGGAGGTTGATGAAGCTGCCGCCGACGTTGATGTTCCAGAGCCATGGCTGCTCCAGCACCAGCAGTCCGCCAACGGTCGCGAGGCCTGCGAACGCGGTCAGCAGGATGGCGCCGGCATTGTGCACGACGCTGCCGGTGCGCAGGCGTAGCCGTTCCAGCCCAATCGCCATCGCCAGCGCCACACAGACCTGCAGTGCCACTTCGGTGAGACCGGCGGAGGTGAAGTAGGGATCGCCGTCGTTGACCGCATGGCGGATTTCCATGAACGCCAGCAACACCGTGAACAGGATCGCGGCCGACTCGACCGTGCGCAGCGGCGCATCGTCGCCGTTGCGGCGCAGGAAGATGCTGCCGGCCCAGAACGAAGCGGCCGGAATACCGTAGCCCCACAACAGCCAGTTGAAGATCGGCGTGGTGCCGACGGCGTCGCCAACAATGCGCGGATCGTCTGCGATGCGCAGCACCACGATGCCGGCGAGAATGGCGGCAAGCGAACGCAGGAACGGTATAGGCCGCTGCAGCGAAATCCAGGCGGTCGCCGCCGACATCAGCGCCAGCGCAATCGTGAGCCAGCCTTTTTCCAGCGCGAACGTCAGTGCCAGCGCCAGCGCCGCCAGCGTGCCGGTCGCATACAGTGCGATGGCGGCCTGGTGCCCCGGACGCTCGTCGCGCTTGGTCAGCATCTCGGTCGCGGCGGCATAGGCAGCGGCCAGCATCACCGCGAGAATCGCGAACGGAATCGAGCGATCGAGATGCGCGATGCGGGCATAGAGCGCGACCAGCAGCGCCAGCGGTACGAATACGGAAGCGGCCGACCACACGACGGGAATGACTGATCTCGCCGAGCGGCCCTGCGCCAAGAATCCGGCGACGCCGAATCCGAACGCGAAGATCGCGGCTGAAATCAGATGTAGCGACACCGATCCGTCGGTGGCATCAGGTCCGATGCCCGGCAACGGGCCGCCAGGCAGTACCAGCATGTCCGGATTGGCACGGATGGCCCATTCGGCGAACACGACAAATACCAGCGCCGCGGCAGCGCCGACGGCGCCGGTGGCGGCATCGCTGCGCCAGGCGACGGCGAGGCTGCCGGCGGCCAGCAGGCCGAACACGATCATCGCGGCGTCGGCATGAAAACTGTTCAGCACGATCAAGGTCGCACCGGCGAGATAAGCCGCGAGCGAGCCGGACGATATCGGCTCGATCTGGCCTTGGTCCGCGGGCGGGCCGAATAGGAAGCCGCACACCACCAGCACGGCGGCGAGGACAAATCCGGCCAGCACGTGGAACGCATGCGGCGCCACCATCGACGGGCCGCATTGCAGGCAGGGCAGGGTCCACAAAAAAGCGAACGCGATCGTGGTGACCGCGAGCCAGCGCCACAGCCGGACGCGGGCGAGGCCGAACGCCGCCGCGGTGACGATGGCGAGATAGACGTAGAGCGCCCAGTAGTCGGGCTTGTCGGACGACACCAGAACGGGCGTGACGAAGGCGCCGACGACGCCGAGCCCGGCGAGCGCCGGCCCATGCAGCAACGCCGCGGCAAGCGTGCCCAGCGCCACCAGCCCGAGCAGGATGAAGGCAGTCGCGGGCACCAGGAATCCATACAGCGCATAGGCCGCGTAGACGGTGGCGAATGCGACGGCGGTGCCGGCGGCGGTGAGAATCGCCGGAATATTGGCAACCGGCAGCGCCTCGATCGCGGAGATGCTCTCCTTGCGCCGGGTCCATTCGCCGGCGGCGAGCAAAGCGAGGGCGAACAGGCCGCCCAATATCGTGCGCACGCCGGGGCCGAGCAGGCCGGCATCGATCGAATAGCGGACCATGAAGAATCCGCCGAGCGCCAAGGTCAGGCCGCCGATCCACACCACCCAGCGGGTGCCGACGGTTTCCTCAAAGCCGCGATCGGGCCGCGGCAGCGGCGGCGGCGCGGCCGCCGGGGTACTTGCGATTTCAGGCGCTGGTTCGGCGGCGGGCGCGATGGATTCCACGTCGGGAATGACCGGCGGCGTCGGGGCAACGCCGGCTGCGGCTGGTGTTGTGGCCTGTTCGGCCGCCTGCATGGGTCTCGGCAGCGGCGGAACGGATCGTGTGATCGCTCTTGCCTCGATCGCATCCAGCCGCGTGCGCAGCGCCGCCGCCTGGTTGATCGCCTTGCGGGCGAAGATAAAGGCGACGATCGCGATCACGAGCGCGGCGAAATCGAGCGGGTTATCGAACATCAGGCCTCCAGGCACAGCGTTTTCGAGCGAAGTGGGTACCGGTTCGCGTCAAGAAAACGCGTCGAACAACAAGCCAGCACCAAACCATGCACCGGTCACGTCAGTAGCCCGTTGCTATCCAGTGAGTGCAGCATTGCGCGCTAAAAGTTCAATGATGGATGCGCGGCATTTGGCGCATCATTCCAGATCGAGCTGAAACGGCTTGCCCTCGACGGTCATGCTGCCGGGGCCCATTTCGTCGAGCGCGCGCAGCATCCGTCCGTCGCGTCCCAATGCCTTGTCGGCGAGGCTGACGATCAGCCGGTTCGGCGAGGCGATCGGCGAGCGGGCGCGGATTTGCCTGGCAATCTCGATTTCGTCACGGTGCGGATTGAGCATGCAGGCGGCGGCGAAGGCGCTCGCGGTCGAGCGGCTGATGCCGGCATAGCAATGCACCACCATCGGCGCGCGACGATCCCAGCCGCGCACGAAAGCCAGCACCTTTTCGATATGCGCGTCCGACGGCGCCATGAAGCCGTCGATCTGCTCGGTGATGTCGTCCATCGACACTTTCAGATGGTTGGCTTCCAGCACCGAAGCCGGCCGCTGCACCTGGTCGACATTGGCCATCACGGTGAGGACATGACTGGCGCCGGTCGCCTTGACGGTCTCGGGAAGGGCGGCGAGCGAGCAGACGTGAAGCATGGCGTTCCCTGGGGAATGTTTTGTTATCGCGATTATAGGCCCGTGCATCGGGGGGTGAAAGCCGGTTTCCGGCGGCCTTCAACCAAGCAACAGGTTGAATCGCGCCAAAAACTGCTTTTCAGCCCGTGCCGCGGTCCAGGGCGTCAGATAATCGCGTTCCGTTGCCTCGGGCAGGCCGGGATCCCGGCCGAACAGGCGTTTTGCTTCGGCCACCGAAAATCCCGCCAGATGGGTCGCCTCGAGATAGGCCGCGCCGCGGTCGGCGGCCTTGATCGCCTGCGTGATTTCATCGGCCAGATCAGGCGGCAGGCCGAAGCGGATATGGATCGCCGCCAGCAGGCGTTTTTCCACCACCTTGTAGTCACCGCCGAGCACCGCCTTGAACGGCGAGATCATGTCGCCGATGACATATTCCGGCGCGTCGTGCAGCAAGGCCGCGAGCCGGAAGCGCACATCCACGCGCGGCATCTGCTCGCGCAAGACCAGTTCGACCAGCAGCGTGTGCTGCGCCACCGAGAAAATATGCGCGCCGCTGGTCTGCCCGTTCCACCGCGCGACGCGCGCCAGCCCGTGGGCGATGTCCGATATTTCGATATCGAGCGGCGAAGGGTCGAGCAGATCGAGCCGCCGCCCCGACAGCATCCGCTGCCAGGCCCGCGTCATGTCGGGCGCGAACGGCTTGCGGGCGGTCATTTGGTTTTGATGCGGGGTTTTCGAAGTTTTGCGCTACAGGTTTCGTGGCAGAAGCACGTCACCAGATGGTCGTTGACCATGCCGGTGGCCTGCATGAAGGCGTAGACGATGGTCGGGCCGACGAACTTGAAGCCGCGTGCGGCGAGCTCTTTTGACATTTTGATCGAGACCGGCGTCGAGGCCGGCACGCTGGCGGTGGTCTTGAACTTGTTCACGACAGGTTTGCCGTCGACAAAGTCCCACAGGTATTTCGAAAACCCTGCGCCTTCCTCCATGATCTTCAGATAGCCCTTGGCGCTGTTGATGGCGCCCTCGATCTTGGCGCGGTTGCGGACGATGCCGGCATCGTTCATCAGCGCGTGAACTTTCTTCTCGTTGTAGCGCGCGATCTTTTCCGGCTGGAAGTCGTCAAAGGCTTTACGAAAGTTCTCGCGCTTGCGCAGAATCGTGATCCACGACAGGCCGGCCTGGAACCCGTCCAGGATCAGCTTTTCATACAGCGCGCGGTCGTCATATTCCGGCACGCCCCATTCGGTGTCGTGATATTCCATGTAGAACGGGTCTTCGCCCGGCCACGGACAGCGGGTCTTGCCGTCGGCGTGCAGGCGCGCGGATCTGCTCATTGTAACTGGCTCATCGGAATTTTCTCATGCGACGGTCTGTTTCGGCGTCGGCCGAACGTCGTCGGGATCGGCCAGATGGATCGCAAGGCCGCCCGCGCTCAAACTCGCGCCGGCTTCGAGCGCGTCGGCGACGCGATCGGTCCGCAGCAGCGCCAGCCCGTTGCCGCCTGATGTCGAGCCCATGATGCCCATAGTTTTTTCGCCGGCGAGAACGGGTGTGCCGGCCTCTGGCGAGAAGTCGTCGAGAACGATCCGCACGATCCTTGTGCGCGCGGTGCCGCGATGCTGCATCCGCGACACCACCTCCTGGCCGACATAGCAGCCCTTGTCGAAATCGACGCCATGCAGCCGGTCCATGTTGGTCTCGTGCGGAAACGCGTCGCCATACATGAAATCGAGCCCGCCGCGCGGCACGCCCGCCTTGATGCGATGCGCCTCATAGGCCTCGCTGTCGACGAGGTCGGCGCCAACGAGGCCGGCCACTTTTGGTGCCAGTTCCTCCGGCACCAGAATGCGCCAGCCCAGCCCTTCATGGCGCGGATCGGCGAATGAAAGATCGGGCTTCATGGCGGGTTCGCCGTCCCACACCGCCAGCACGCCGAGGCTGTCGGACAAATCCTCCACCACGACCTTGGCGCGCAGCTTGTAGAAGCCGAGCTTGGTGGCGAGGCCGGCCGCCAGCGGGCGCGGGACATCGATCAGGAAGCCGCCGCCATGGCCTGACGGGGCTTCGGTGATCAGGAAATCGGTCGTGATCTTGCCCTGCGGCGTCAGCAGCGCGCCGAACCGGCCAAGGCCCGGCCGCAGCAGCGTCACATCTGTGGTGACAAGCCCGTTGAGGAAGTTCCGGGCATCCTCGCCCGCGACCTTGATCACGCCTCGGTCCGGAAGGAACGCTGCTTTCATGCAAAAATCTCGTGTGACATCTGTCGGGGAACGTAAGCCGCCGGGGCATAAACGACAAGGCCCGAGGGTGCCAGGGCGCCGCGGATGCGCGCCCGATGATAGGCTGACAGGTGTTACCCCAACCATCGCCGTCGTCACCCGGCTGTGCGTAATTGCGCACTGGAGCCGGAGACCCGCCATGGAAGCCACAAAAGCGCTCGGCTTGACGAGCCTCCGACACTCCGCGCCAACGAGGTGGTCGAGCAAGGTTTGCCAACTTCCGAAATCGGCACAAAACGGATATGCGAGGCCGCGCGGCGATGTCCGTTATCGGGGGCAGAACGGAAGTCGCATTTCAAGGCCGCTAGGTCGCCTTTTGACCCCAAAGCGGACATCAGGCCTTTCTTTTTGATAAGGTCGGCCGCGCACAATCGGAACACCTTAGAGGACCACGCTGACTATCGAAGGAGAAGTCGATTGGAAAAATCTCCCAAGGATACGCTCGTTGGCACCTGGGTTCAGGTCTCGCTTGATACTGTCGCCGCTGACGGTACGAGGCGGCCGCTCTACGGTGAAAATGCGAAGGGCATGATTATCTACACCAGCAATGGATATTTCACGCTCATGCAGGCGAGCATCGATCTCCCTAAACTCAAGTCAGGTCTACCATCAAGAGCGACGCCTGAAGAGGCCAAAGCTGTGATCGCCAACTCCATCGCCTATTTCGGTAAGTACTCGTTAGACGAAACCAGTATGGTTCTTAGTCTCGATATTCAGGCCAGCACCTTCGCAAATCTGACTGGCAATCCTTCAGAAAAGCGCAACGTCACTTCACTGACTGATAGCGAATTGAAATTCAACAGACCATTTGTGAAAGACGTAACCCTAGAAGCCGTCTTCAAGCGGGCCGAATAAGCGCGTCTGCACAGGTCCGGTTCTGGCCCATAGCGTCAGTTGTTGCGTTGCAAAGCGATGTCCGGAGTTGGGGGTAAAGCGGACCTGCCGATGAGGCCGGGACTTCTCAGTTTGACCCAAGGGAGACATTCGCGCTTCACGACGACTTGGCGACCTTCAATCAGGTTGGCCAATTCCGACGTCTCCCTAGCCGCCCCACTCGGAGGCGCTCCTTCCGTTCCACATCAATCCGCCCGCGGACACGCTGGTTGGACCGTTTGGTTTGCCGTAATTCGGATGCGAAGAACCTGATCTGACCAGCGGTATATCCCTATGCAAGTGGTAGGTCCTGACGCTCGGCTTATGACGAACCGTGTTTGCAAGCGCGAACGTACTCGAGAGCGCGAAGGCAGAGGCTAATGCTATTGTCGTGAGTTTCATGTTTTCGTCCTCGTGTGGCTCCACGCGCGGGTCAATGTCAGAATGCATTCTTAAATTGCGCGAGATAGTCGGGGCTCCCATAGACCCACATGGGCTCGTCACATTGTTGTGGGCCTTGGTCGTTCATGCAGGCGAAGCTCCATGGCGGAGCTACGATCTCGCGGCCTTCGATCCTGTATCCCTGCAACCGACTGCCAACTGCCGGTCGAGTGCCGATATGCGCTCGATTGCTGCTTTTGTCGGTTCGCACAGGAGTCGCTCGGGTCGCGAAAGATGGCACAAGCAATAGCGCCGCCAGAAGGTATGTGATCTTCATCGTTCACTTCCTTGATTGAGCCTCGCGCTAGCGGAGGCATGTCCGCCTCTGAAAGAAAGATCGAGATTGGAGTCTGGATATTTCCCGATCACGCAAATGTTTGGCGGTTTTGCCATCTGTCTCGATGAGGCAGACATTGCATGGGTTCACGGCAAGGCAGGGCCACTTCTGTACCGGCGAGCCATGTCGTGATTGGAGAGGCGCATATGGGAGGGTTGGGGCCGTTAGCACGCTTGGAGGCGGCGGGGCAGGAGCACGGCCGGACTACCCATTAGCGACATTGGTCCCTTCGTCGTCGACAATAAGGTGTCCTTCTGCCAGACTTCTCACATGTCCGCGTAGCCGGACTTCAATGGGAGGATCGTTATGCTAACACGGAGAGGGTTTGCGGGGGTCGCGGCCTGTGCGATCTGCGGCGTTGCAGGGTTTGCTGCAAGCGAGGCATTCGCTCAAGGTTCAGCTGCAACAACGGCAAATGGCGTCACAAGGAAGATCTTGAGCCGGACGGATGGACCGGCCTCGGGCTATGAAACAATCATCATGGATGTGACACTCGACCCCGGAGCGACCGTCGGCCGTCATACTCATCCCGGTATCGAGTCGACTTACATCATGGAAGGTGAAATCGAGCTTCCCATTCAAGGCCGACCGACGCAGATGCTGAAAGCCGGTGACGCGTTCCAAGTCCCGCCAGAAACCCCGCATGCTGGCGGCAAGCCGACGACGGCCAAGACGAGGCTGCTGGTCAATTACATCGTTGAAAAAGGTAAGCCGCTCGCAACCCCGGCTTAAGAAATTAGTCCAAAGAGGTCGCCTGGTTGGACTGTTCGGCATCTCGGTGGTGATCGGCCCAGAGCGCGCCGGTCGCGCCCGAACCGCCACCGGCCGCGGCTCCCAAGCAGACGCCTACTGCGAAACAAGCACCGCCGCTGAAGCAAAACAATGCCACCGCACCAGCACCAGACCAGACCACGCCAAAGCAGGACGGCGGAAAGAAGTAGCCACGACTACCCTGCAACAGCAGAGCCAGCGCTGATCGTGGAAAACTATTATCAGGTTTAAATTGAAAGCAGCCGTCGGGTGGCTTTTTCTTGTGCCAACTCTTGTCAGCGCAGAACTGCCGCAATTGGCACTTTTCGGACCTGACGCACCGGATTGGCGATGTCCGCTGATTGGGGAAGAACGGAAGTTCGCGGCGCGCTGTCGAAGTGACGCGATTGATCCAACTGAGACATCGAGCCTGATCAATATCTGAGGCCGGTTGGGTGCCATTTCTCACTCGCGGCCCATTCGCAAAATGCTAGGCTTTACGCACAGGACGAGATGTTCTTTGGGGGACACATGCATCGGCGCGAGTTCATTGGCCTTCTTGCCGGCGCAGCGGCTCTGAGGCCGCTCAAGGCGCGGGCGCAGCAGCCGGCGGGAAAAGTCACCCGAATCGGGTACCTGGGCGTTGCGTCGGTTTCTGAAGGTGCTCGCGGCGCCAAGGCCTTTGAAACAGGACTTCGTGACCTGGGCCACCTCGACGGGAAGTCCCTCGTCATCGAATATCGCTGGGCGAATGGACGGCACGAACAGCTTGACGTCCTTGCAACGGAGCTGGTTCGGCTGCCGGTGGATGTTATCGTTGCTCCAACGACGGCAGCTGCCATAGCAGCCAGGAATGCTACCGCGACCATCCCCATCGTCTTCGCAACCGTTTCCGCGCCCGTTGAATTAGGACTTGTCGACAGCCTCGCGAGACCCGGGGGAAACATCACCGGGCTGGCTTACTATATTTCTCCCGAGATCGTCGGCAAACAGCTACAGCTACTCCAGCAGACCGGAGCCCAGATATCCCGCGTGGCTGTTCTGTCGGTGCCATTCAACATGGGCCATCCCCCGCTATTGGCTGAAGCCAAGCAGGTTGCGGGATCATTGGGAGTGCAACTTCGAATAATCGAGGTGCGGGGGCCGGATGATTTCGAGGGTGCTTTCCGGACGATGGTTGAAGAGCGCACAGCGGCACTGCTGGTGCTGCCGGATCCGAGACTTGGAGAACATCGGATGGCATTGGGCAATCTCGCGTTAAAGAGTGGGCTGCCGACAATGTTCGGTTCGAGAGAGGACCTGGCAGTTGGCTGCCTGATGGCCTACGGAGCCGTCCGGTTTGATCTCATCAGACGAGCCGCTACCTACGTGGACAAGATTATCAAGGGCGCAAAGCCGTCTGACTTGCCTGTCGAGCAGCCGACCAAGTTCGAGTTAGTGATCAATCTCAGGACTGCCAAGGCACTCGGTCTCGAACTGCCGACATCGCTGCTGCTGAGCGCCGACGAGGTGATCGAATAGAGATGTTGATTTGCTGCGGTGCATGAGTCTCTGTTGGCACCAAACGGACATGCCAGCGGCCTTCCGCGACGTCCGCTCATCGGGGCAAAGCAGACGTCAAGCCGACGGGCCAATACTTCCGTTTTTGGACCCCTTTCGGACGTTGCATCCAAAACCCCAACGTGGAAGGCTGCGGTGAGCGGGACGCCAAACTCCGCCCTACGTACGACTGCAGCAAGTGTGGTGAGGAGCAGCGCGAGATGAGGCACGGCATCACCTCGGTGGGCGCGATTGTCGTCTTGTGCAGTTTCACAGCATCGAACGCGGAAAGCCCGCGACAGGACGATCCTGTCGAAGTTACGAGATCGTTTTTGGGGGCATGGGCTGCGAGTAGTGTAGATGACCTTATGGGGTTTATGGCGAGCGACGCGGTCGTGGTGGGCAGCAGCGGAACAAAGTATGCTGATGAGGCGTCAGTGCGCCAAGTGATTGGTCGTCTCAAGGGTTTGCAAAATCGTGATTATGAAGTGCGCTTGGACGGCGACAGGGTCGCTGCTCACGGTAAGACCTATGGCTATGTCCCTTACGTCGATCTGGGCATAGAGCCCGGCGAATGGGACAGTTCGACCGTGGTCAAGAACGGACGCATCGTGTATTACGAGTGGCATTACACGCCGGAATTCAACGCGCAGCTCGAGCAAGCCTGCCTCCGAAAACCAGACTATATGTTTGGACGAACACGGTGCCTGGATTTCGCAACGCAGGCCAAGGCACACACGGAGAACGCTAAGCGCAAATGACCGTGTTTTGGTGACCGATCGTGGCATGAAACGGACTAGCCGAGCGGGTCGGGTGATGTCCGTTGACCGGGGTGGACCGGAAGCGGCTGGCCGACCGCAAGACCGACGCGAATGACCCAACTGCGACATTGGCTGTGCAGTGCGGTAGTGGCTTTCATGCGGTTTCAAGCCCCCATCAATGTGCCCGACCAAACCGCTACGATGGCGTCACCTGAACTTGGGAGCGGACATGAGACGGCGCGATTTCATCACGCTTTTCGGCGGCGCGGCAGCTACGTGGCCGCTCTCGGCCCGGGCGCAGCAATCGGCTAGGATGAAGCGGATCGCATTCGTTCACCCTTTCGCCAAAGTCAGCGAAATGAACGTGAGCAATCGAACGTATCAGCGTGCTTTTTTCGAGGAGCTAATTCGCCTTGGCTACATCGAGGGCCAAAACCTCGGGGTCGAACGATACTCTGGAGAAGGGCAATCCGAACGCTACGCCGAACTGGTCCACAATGTCGTCAACACGCATCCCGACGTGATTGTAACGTTGGGCGCTCGTCTATCGTTGGACTTCAAGATGGCAACGACGACAATCCCGATTGTGACGATCATGTTCGATCCGGTTGCCCAAGGACTTGTGACCAGCATCGCGCGGCCGGGCGGAAACATCACAGGCGTCACCATCGCCGGGGGATTCGAGATCATTGGAAAGCGCTTGGGACTGCTGGTCGAGGCGGTGCCGAAACTGTCCAGCGTCGGTTACCTTGCATCGCGACCATACTGGGAAGATACAAGAGGTGCGGCAGCGAGAGAGGCGGCCAAAAGGGCGGGCATTTCGTTGAAGGCTGCTCTGCTGGGCTCGGCCTTCAACGAGGCAGAATACCAGCGCATCTTCACGTCGATGGAACAAGATCGTGCGGATGCGCTCATGGTATCTGAAGAGGTCGAGCAGATTGCAAGTCGCGCGACGATTGTCGAATTGACCGCAAAAGGCCGGATTCCCACAATTTATCCGAACCGCGAATTTGTCGAAGCTGGCGGACTGATGGCTTATTCAATCGATCTAGCTGTCAACTATCGCCATCTCGCCAATCAAATCGATATGGTTCTTAAGGGTGCCAATCCGGGAGAAATCCCGTTTTACCAACCGACCAAATTCGAGCTGAGCATCAATCTCAAGACCGCGAAAGCGCTCGGCCTTCAAATGCCAGCGATACTACTCGCCAGCGCCGATCAGGTGATCGAATAGCGATCCTATTTGCTGCGTTGCATGAGTCCGGTTTTGGGCACAAAGCGGATATCGCGTGATGTCCGGCTTGAGTCCGTTACGCGCTCAATAGCGGACACGCGATCTACGTTGCAGCTAATCGATCGATAACGAGCGGAGGCGGCAAGCCGGGCGAAGCAGGCAGGCAGGTCTACTGCTTCGCCAGCGACAGCGAGAATTCGCCGTTGCGAACGCGCCCGGGAAGCCCTTCGACGAATTTCGCCACCGCGTCCTCGCCATAGGTCGAGACCAGTTCGGCAAGCGCGGTGAACAGGCTCGCCTGCGCCAGGCAGTCGCCGTCGACGCCGTCGTGCCGCGCCTCGGCCCAGGCCTCGTTGAGGTAGCTGAGCGCCGCCTGCTTCTGTTCGTGGTCGGGAAGCGGATCGCGGGCGGTCGAGAAGGTCGCGGGATGGCTCATGAAACTCAACGAATCTGTGCGCGATCCAGGGCGGATCGCATCGAACACCGTAAGCTGTAGCACGCGGCAGGCTTACGGCGAGGTAGTTCTTTAGGAAAGGTTAACGGCGCTGCGCGTATTTGCGGCACAGTTCCAAAGGCAGGTGCATGCATCTTACGAAACGCAGCCCAAAATCTCCGCGGGCGTGGCGCAGACATGCTGCGCGCCGGCGCCGAGCAACTCATCCCTGCTGCCATAGCCGTAGAGCACGCCGATGCCCTTGATGCCGTTGTTGGCGGCGCCGACCATGTCGTGGCTGCGGTCGCCGATCATCAGGCTTTTGGCCGGATCGGTCGCCGTTTCTTTCAGCGCGTAGGTCAGCAGATGGGATTTGTCGGCGCGGGTGCCGTCCAGTTCCGCGCCGAACACGCGGCTGAAATGCGGCCGAAGCTCGAAATGGTCGATGATGCGGTCGGCATAGACGTGGGCCTTGCTGGTGGCGACGAACAGCCGGTGGCCGGACTGCCTGAGCGTTGTCAGCACCTCGGCGATGCCGTCATAGACCCGGTTCTCGTACAGTCCGATATCGGAAAAGCGTTCGCGGTACAGCGCGACGGCGCGGTCGGCGGAATCTTCGCCCAGCATTTTGACAAAACTCGATCGCAGCGGCGGGCCGATGCACCAGGTCAATTCGTCCTCGGTCGGGATGTCAGCCTGATCCATTTTCTGCAGCGCATACCGGATCGAGCGGGTGATGCCGGGTTTCGGGTCGGTCAGCGTGCCGTCGAGGTCGAAGAAAATCGTGTCCATGGTTGTCGTTCACCTGTTGTCGGCAGCGCTGGCCCAACCCCATCCTATAGACTGCCCGACGGGCAAATCACCCCCCGATATGGGTCCAGCCCCTTGCGAAAAAATATTTCGCTGGCGCCGTCGGGCAAATCAGTCGTTCAACTCCCGCCATCCTGTCCCGCCAGAGCAACCATGCTGAGAAGTAGCCCGGCGATCGGGCGGCCTCAAGGCTGGCGCTGACGCGCCCCCGCCTTCGGCGGCTACGGCCTTGACCCCGCCCGCTCGTCGGTCTGTTGGCTTTCCATGCGCACGGTCGGAGACCGAGCGCAGTAAGTGCGCTCGCGCAGTCAACCCGTGGCGTGACGGCCGGGATTCCATTTCTGGCGGCGTGCGAGCATCGTGTTGAGAATGATGATCAGCTTGCGCATGCAGGCGACGAGCGCAACCTTGGGCTCCTTTCCCTTGGCAAGCAGACGCTGATAGAAGGCCTTGAGCACCGGATTACACTGCGTAGCTGCGCCGAGACAGGGCATGTAGAATGCGTTTCGCACCCAGCGGCGCCCGCCCTTGATGTAGCGCTCGCCGCGCCGCTTGCCGCTATCATCGTCGTAAGGGGCAACGCCGATCAGGGCGGCGGCGACCTCGTCGCTGACCTGTCCGAGCTCGGGCATTCCTGCAATGAGGATCGCGGACGTCACGTGCGCGAGGCCCGGAACACTCTCGATGATCTCGGCACGCTCGGCAAACTCCGGTGTGGCCTTGACCTTGGCAGAGATTGCGGCCTCGAGCTTGTCCATTTCGGCGGCGAGGTTCTTCAAGACACGCGCATAAGCCTTCCGGGCCGGTTCTGGGGCCGCATGCTCGTCCTGAGCCTGCAGGCGGATCTTGACGTCGACCAGGGCCGTGCGCGCTTTCGCCAGCGCCGCGAGTTCCTCACGCGCGGCATCAGGGGTCTGGCCCGGCGCCTGGCTGAACGTCTCGGCAAACCAGGCGATCATCTCCGCGTCGATCGGATCGTTCTTCGCCAAGCGTCCGGCCGACTGCGCAAAGCTGCGGACCCGCCTGGGATCGACGATCCGCACCTCGATGCCGGCTTTGTGCAGCACGTTGCGCCATTCCAGCTCGTAGCCGCCGCTTGCCTCCATCACCGCCTTGCCCACTTGGTATCTTCTCAGCCAGGCAACCAGCTTGCGATGACCTTGTGCGGTGTTCGGGAACGTTTGCCGCAACGTGAATCTGCGAATGCAGGCATCCACCTTGTCTTTGGCCACGTCAATACCGACGACAACGAGGTCGTTTTGTGCCATCTTCTACTCCCTTCCTTGCTCGGTTCGGGCTCGAAGCCCTTGCAACTATTCGGGTTGAGGAAGACCACCGGAGCTGTCCCTTGCTCTGATCTCAGGCTCTGCCGCCTTTGGGGCGTCACGGGCTCAGTTCCAGCGACGGGCGGTTTTGCGAGAACCGCCCGTTCGCACATTCTGGCAGATTTCGCGGACACAAGGGGCGTCGGCCGTCGTCGCAAACGAGGGGCAGGGAGCGGTGGACGCGAAGGCTGCGACTGACGAGCGCGGCAGATGCGTACGGTGAAATCGTTTGGGTCCGACGCCCCGGTGCTGGCGTCAAGTTGGCGGAAGCGAAAGCTGAAGCTGATGATGGTGGCAAGAAAGCCGGTCACCAGGACGAAATCGTATAAGCCGTAAAGCCATTGCGCAGGGAAGGCCGGATGCCTCCGCCAAACCTGTATGCTCGTGCGCAAATCTTGTTGCATCTATCGCGCGCGAGACCGCGGGTGCGGCGTGCACCCGGTCTTCCCTGCGCCCTCTGATTTCTGGAGGGCGAACGAAATGCAAAACTCCGGGCGCATCGCGCCGCGAGATCGCGAAGGCATGTTTGCATGTTCCGTCATTCCGGGGCGATGCGCAGCATCGAACCCGGAATCTCGAGATTCTCCGATGTGCAATTGCACATCGTAGTTCGCTTCGCGCCCCGGAATGACGGCGTCCCGCAATGACGGAGAGGACCTAATTCGCGTAGCGCGCCGTCAGATCGCGCGAGATCTTCGAGCCTTCCTCGATGTAGCGGCGGATCGCCACCGAGGCGGCGGGCGTGCAGGTGCGGTAGGTCTGCTGAAAGCCGTTATAGCCGCGGTTGAAGCCGGCGATCATGCGGGCGCGGCGGTCGCCGGACGGGGTTTCGGCATCGACCAGCGCCTGCATCTCGTTGCGCCATTTCGCCCCCTCATTGGTGCCGCAGATGCCGCGCAGATAGTGCAGCGTGCCGAGGATTTCGGCGAGCCGCTGCAGGTCGCCGTCAAACGGGGCGGCGGCATCCTGGGCCCGGGCGGGGACGAGGTTGCAGGCTGCGATGAGGATGAGAAAGGCCAGAAATTGCTTGAGCATTTGGGGGTCCAGAACCCGCCCGATATGCCCCCTCAATACGCCCGAGGCAAGGCGCAATCCCTTGCGAGTTCCGTGTTAAATGAACTTCCGGGCCGCCTCGATGACCTCCAGGAGGCCGCCGGTGACCTTGAGGTCGCCGATCGCGTCCGGCGCCAGCCATTTGAAATCGTCATGTTCGTCGTTCAGGACCGGCTCCCGGGCAGTCCAGCGCGCCGCAAACGACATGATGAGATAATGCCCGCCGCCCTCGGCCGTCGGCAGCACCTCGCGCCATCCGGCCAGCTGCAGAATTTCGATTCGAAGCCCGGTTTCCTCGTCAACCTCGCGATGCAGCGCGGTGTGCAGCGATTCGCCGAATTCGACCCGGCCGCCGGGGAACGAGTAAAAACCCTTGCCAGGCGAGCGGGAACGGCGAACCAGCAACACCTTGCCGTCGCGAAAGATCGCGCCGCTGACGGCAAGCTGTGGACGGGCCGGCTGAGCAGAGGAAACCAAGGCGAGATCCGCGAAGAGGGGAACGATTTTGCTGCCGGATCATGCCCGATCGAACCGCGCAGGTCTAATTCGATGTGGGCCGCCGGTTCGCTCGAAAAGACTTCGTCAGTTCGCCATGATCGTTTCGACGTCGGCCTCGGAGCCGCCGTTGATGATGCCGCCGGCCAGCATCACCAGCGGCTTGACCCAGCCGGTGGCCTGTTCGGCGAGCGTGGCGCGGGTCTTGTCCAGGCGGGCTTCGCGCATCGCCGAGCCCACCGCGGTCAGGATCGAGGTCATGCTCGAGGTGAGTTTGTCGAACTCGGCGCGGACGTGGGCGTCGGCGGATTCGTAGGCCTCGATCGCGAGATCGCGGGCCTTGAAGTTGGAGGCCCAGAAATGCTCGGCATAGGACAGCGGGGTCCAGGCGAGGAAGTCCTCGGCGCATTCCGGGATGTCCGGAATCATTTCCAGCAGCATGACGGCTTCGTTGAAATGATTCAGATAGTCGGTGGCAAGCCCGGTGCGGGGATTGATGTTGGCCGCGCGCAGCATGGCCGCCCGTGCGCTCTGGTCGAGGCCCGCGTGCAGCAATGTTGGGCGACCGGATCGCGTCTGGGTGGAGGCCATTGAGGTCATCCGTTCCAGTGTTAAGGTTTGGGATTAACAGACGTTAAATGATCGCCTATTTGGCCTGGAAAATGTGCGGACGCTTCGTAATTACCTCGCCACCAGCGGCACTTAGGCAGATTTTTGGCTACATCGAGCAGCCAAATTTTCCGCCGCGGCACAATATTGCGCCAACCCAGCCGATCCCGGTGGTCATGCTCGAAAATGGCGGCCGGCATTTCCGGTTGATGCGCTGGGGACTGGTGCCGGCCTGGGTCAAGGACGCCAGGAAGTTCACGTTGCTGATCAACGCGCGTTCCGAGACGGTTCTGGAAAAACCCGCCTTCAAGAACGCGATGAAGCGGCGCCGCGTGCTGGTCCCGGCGGACGGCTATTACGAATGGCAGGACAAGGACGGCCGCAAGCGGCCGTTTTTCATTCATCGCCGCGACGGCCAGCCGGTCGGCTTTGCCGCACTGGCGGAAACCTGGATGGGGCCGAACGGCGAGGAGTTCGATGGCGTCGCGATCGTCACCGCACCGGCCAGCCCCGATCTCGCGGCCCTGCATCATCGGGTGCCCGTGACGATCGCGCCCGATGATTTCGAGCGCTGGCTCGATGGCCGGAGCCATGACGCCGAAGACGTCATGATGCTTTTGAAAGGACCTTCGGCTGGCGAGTTCGCCTGGCACGAGGTTTCGACGCGCGTCAATCGCGTCGCCAATGACGACGATCAGCTGGTGCTGCCGATCACCGACGAGGAGCGGGCGGCCGAAGAGCCAAAGCCGGCGAAGAAAGCCGCCCCGCGCAAGACGGCGGCATCGGAGGATGATGGACAGGGATCGTTATTCTAGCGGAAAACTACGGCGTCGGGGCGCGGCCGTCGAGCCATTTGGCAAAGGTTACCGTCTCCCGGTTATAGTAACCGATCGATCGGTAGAACGCGTGAACCTGCGCATTGTCCTTGCGGACCATCAGTTGCAGTTTGAGGATGCCGCGCTCGCGCAGCCACGCTTCCGCGGCGTTCATGATGGCGCGGCCAAAATTCAGGTAGCGGCGATCCGGATCGACCGTGACGTAGTAGACCCAGCCGCGATGGCCGTCATGGCCGACCATGACCGATGCCGCGAGGACGCCGTCGCACCGGCCGATCAGCACCGTGGAATTGTCGTCGCGGCGGGCGAGCGCAATATCGGCGGCGGGATCGTTCCACGGTCGCGTCGATCCGCAACGCTGCCAGAGTGCGATGACCTCGGCGACATCCTGGTCTTCAATCTCGGCGATGCTCAGCGTCCCGCCCGGATTGCTCACAGCACCTTGCCCGGATTCATGATGCCATGCGGATCGAGCATCTTCTTGATGCCGCGCATCAGTTCGATCGCGACCTTGTCCTTGACGTCGGGCAGTTCGTCGCGCTTGAGCACGCCGATGCCGTGCTCGGCCGAGATCGATCCGCCCATGCGCAGCACGATCGCGAACACCACCGCGTTGACCTCGTGCCAGCGCGCCAGAAAATCCTCCGACTTGCCGCCGACCGGCTGGGAGACGTTGTAATGGATATTGCCGTCGCCGAGGTGGCCGAACGGCACCGGCCGCGAGCCGGGGATCAGCTTGACGACGGCGGCGTTGGCTTCCGCGATGAACTCGGGCACCGCCGCGACCGGCACCGAGATATCGTGCTTGATCGACCCGCCTTCCGGCTTCTGCGCCGCCGACATCTCGTCGCGCAGCTTCCAGAAGCCGGCGCGCTGGGTCAGGTTCGCCGCGATCACGGCATCGTCGACGATGCCTTCTTCCATGCCTTTGGCGAGGATCGCTTCCAGCGTGGCACGGGCGTCGTCGCGCGGGGACGACAGTTCCATCAGCACGTACCAGGGATGCTTGCCGCTCAGAGGATCGCGGATGTCGATGCCGTGACGGATGCTGAAATCGACCGCGATGTCGGCCAGCAATTCGAAACTGGTGAGGCTGCCCGCTGCCTCGTTCTGCGAGATCGAGAGCAGTTTCAGCGCCTGCGCCGGCGATTTGAGGCCGACATAGGCGGTCTCCACCGCGCGCGGCTTCGGAAACAGTTTCAGGGTCGCAGCCGTAATGAAACCGAGCGTACCTTCGGCGCCGATGAAGAGGTTGCGCAGGTCGTAGCCGGTATTGTCCTTCTTCAGCTTCGACAGGCCGTTGAGGACCCGGCCGTCGGCCAGCACCACTTCGAGCCCGAGCGCCATCTCGCGCGCGACACCGTAAGCGAGCGCGGCGGTGCCGCCGGCATTGGTGGAGAGATTGCCGCCGATGGTGCAGCTTCCCTCGGCGCCGAGCGACAGCGGGAACAGCCGGTCGACGTCACGGGCCGCGTTCTGCGCGATCTGCAGCACCACGCCGGCCTCGCAGGTCATGGTGTTCGACGCCGGATCGATCTCGCGGATCTTGTCCAGCCGCCGCATCGAGACCACGACCTCACCATTATGCGGGGTCTGTCCGCCGACCAGGCCGGTATTGCCGCCCTGCGGCACCAGTGCGATTCTGTGCGCGCTGGCGAGCTTGCAGATCGCGGATACTTCGGCGGTCGTTCCAGGTCGCAACACCAGCGGCGAGCGGCCGTGAAACAGGTCGCGTTCCTCGGTGACATAGGGTGCGATATCGGCGGCGTCGGTCACCGCATACTTGTCGCCGACGATCATGCGAAATTTCGCGATCAGTTCAGGCGGCAGCGGCGGCACGGCGGCTGGAGCGATATTCATCGTCGTCTCTTTCATGGCCGCCTTGCGGCGGCGTTATTCCCGTCCGACCGCCGCACGGCGCAGCCGGTCGTTGATGGCTTCACCCAGTCCTTCGTCCGGGATCGGCATGACCGCGATGGTGCGCACGCCCCGGGCATCGAGCGCGCGAAGAAAACCGAACAGGTTGGCGGCGGCCTCGGCGAGATCGCCGCGTGCAGACAGATTCATCACTGCGGAAGCGGCGTCAATTCCCGAAATTGCTCCGAGGCCGAACGCGAGCAATGCCTCGCCGGGCTCGATCTGGCTTGCATGAAGCCGCACCTTCGCGCGTGGCGCGTAATGCGAGGCCAGCATGCCCGGCGCCAGAGGTTGTCCGCTGTCGCTGTCGGCGTCGACCGGCGGCTGCAGCAGCGGGCGGCCGAGGACGCGTTCGATCTCGGCGCGCGGCAGGCCGCCGGGCCGGAGCAGCATCGGCTGGTCGAAGCAGCCGACAATGGTCGATTCGACGCCGACCGCGACCGCGCCACCGTCGACGATCAGGTCGATCCGCCCCGAAAGGTCGCTTTCGACATGGGCGGCGGTGGTCGGCGAGACGTGGCCCGACAGGTTGGCCGAAGGTGCGGCCACCGGACGGCCGAACCGGCGCAGGATATCGCGCGCCACAGGGTGGGCCGGTATCCGGATCGCGACGGTATCGAGGCCCGCGGTCGCAAGGTCCGCCACCGCGCAGCCATCGGCCTTGGGCAAAACCAGCGTCAGCGGACCCGGCCAGAATGCCTCGGCGAGGGCCAGCGCCGGGGCGTCAAAGCGGGCGATCTGCCGCGCGGCGCTGATATCGCCGACATGGGCGATCAGCGGATTGAAGGCCGGGCGGCCCTTGGCCTGGTAGAGGCGGGCGATCGCCGCCGGATTGGTGGCATCGGCGCCGAGGCCGTAAACGGTCTCGGTCGGGAATGCGACCAGCCCGCCCTGGTCAAGGGAATGCGCGGCTGCGGCCGTGGCAGCCTCGCCGGCGGGCAAAATCGGGGTCTTCAGGCCGACATTCACTGTGATTTATTTCCTCAAATCGGCGCCTTGCAGTGGCCGAAACCCAAGGCTATAAGCCGCGTTCTTAGTCGGAGTGTGGCTCAGCCCGGTAGAGCACTGCGTTCGGGACGCAGGGGTCGCAGGTTCGAATCCTGCCACTCCGACCATTCACCGTCAGATTTGGTTCTGATTGCTGGTGATACCCGAGTCAACCACCAACTCGACGCTGAAAACCCTCAGCTTTTCGCCATTCCCGCGGCCTGATCGCATTCGAACGGAGACCGGGTGTCAGAACAAGGTTTACGGATCGGTACGCGCAAGAGTGCGATGGCGCTGGCGCAGACGCACGAGGTTGCCCGGCTGCTGCGCGCCGCCGATCCCGGTCTTGCCGTCGAGATCGTGAGATTCGAGACCCGCGGCGACCAGGACCAGACCAGCAAATTGCTCCGCCATGGCGGCAAGGGCGGCGCGTTCGTCGCCGAGATTCGCGAGGCCATGCGGGCCGGCGAACTGCAGGCGGCGATGCATTCGCTGAAGGACGTTCCCGGCAACGAGGAGACGCCCGGCCTGATCATCGCGGCGACCCTGCCGCGCGATGCCGCCAATGATTCGCTGGTGCTGCGTCCCGGCCTCTCGCTGGAGAGTTTCAAGGCGTCGCGCGGCAAGGGCTTCAAGATCGGCACCAACGCGGTGCGGCGCGCGGCCTATCTGCGCCGGCTGTTTCCGGAAGCCACCGTCATCCATTACCGCGGCGCGGCCGATACCCGCGTCGCCAAGCTCGATCGCGGCGACATGCAGCGGCTGCCCGGCGGCGGCGAGGTCGGCCCGGCGGATGCGCTGGTGATGGCGCGATCGGGACTGGAGCGCATCGGGCTGACCTCGCGCATCGCGCATGATTTCTCGGTCGCTGAAATGCTGCCCGCGGTCGGCCAGGGCATCGTCGCGGTCGAATGCGTCGAGAAGGACTGGGTCACACGCGAACGGCTGGCCAGAATCGAAAATACGCCGTCGCGGCTCTGCGCCGAGGCCGAGCGTGAGGTGCTGTGGGTGTTGAACGGCCATTGCAACTCGCCGATCGCCGGCCACGCCACGCTTGACGGCGACGAGATGACGCTCACCGCCGCGGTGCTGGACGAAGCCGGCAGCCGGTTCATCGAATCATCGCGACGCGGTGCGGCGAACCGGCCCCGCGAACTCGGCCGCGCGGTCGGCCTCGATCTGCTGGAGAACGGCGCCGCCGAGATCATCGCGCGCACCCGGCCTGACGAGCATTAGCCGTCGTTGGAGCCTGCTTTCGCCGGCACATAGGTCGTGCCGCGAACCTATCTCTGTTCCGCGCGCTATTGCGGCTGAATGCCGGCTTCGCGTGTCACGCGAATCCATTTCTCGATATCGGCGTGCATCAGGGCCGCGAATTCCTCCGGGCGGTTGCCGGCCGGCTCGATACCTTGCTCCGCCAGGAATTTCTCGATCTCGGGCGTCTTCAGTGCTTCGACGATGGTCTTGTTGAGCTTGTCGATGATCGGCCGCGGCGTGTTGGCCGGGGCCAGCACGCCGTTCCAACCGACAACCTCGTAGCCGTCCACTCCCGCTTCCGCGATCGTCGGAATGTCTGGTGCTGCGGCGAGGCGTTTGGCGGTGCTGACGCCGAGCGCCCGCACGGTCCCGGCCCGCACCTGTGGCAACGCGGTGATCGGCGTATCGAAGAAGGCTGCAACTTCGCCCGACATCACCGCCTGTTGCGCCTGCGGTACGCTGCGGTAGGGGATATGCGTCATCTTCACGCCGGCCTTGCTGAGAAAAAGCTCGGTGGCGAGATGCGCCAGGCTGCCGACCCCGACGGAGGCGTAGTTGAGCGGCTGCTTGCGCGCCAGTTCGACCAGTTCCCTGACCGACTTCGCCGGCGACGTGTTCGGCACCAGCAGGATTTCGCTGACCTTCGTCACCATGGAAATCGGCGCGAAATCCTTCTCGCTGTCGTAGGGCAGTTTGGCATAGAGCGCCGGATTGGCCGCATGGCTCGGAAACACCATCAGCAATGTGTAGCCGTCGGGCTCGGCCTGCGCGACCGCCCGGGTCCCGATGGTGCCGCCGGCGCCGGTGCGGTTGTCGATGATGACGGGCTGACCAAGCTGCTCGCTGATGTGCTTTCCGACCAGCCGCGCCAGAATATCGGTGATGCCGCCGGCGCCGGTCGGCACGATTATCTTGATGGTGCGCGTCGGATATTCCTCCGCGCGCGCCATCGGCGACCATGCCAGCGCCAGACAGATGACGAAGAGTGCGCGGCATATCCCTGAGGCGCCCATCCGTTGATCCCCATCCCCGTGTTCTTGTTCTTCACAGGCAGGATATCGGAGCATGGCTCGCAATGATACCTTAGCAGCTGGCGCGCAACGGCCAGTGGCCGATGATCCCAAAGCGCGACGCCGCGTCGTCCTGACGGAACAGCGCGATCCGGTCGATCTCGAGCGCCGCGACACCAATCACTGCAAACCGGTTTCGCAGCATCGCCACCACGTTGTCGCGTCGTTCGGCCGGCAACCGCCCGGTCAGCGTCATGTGAAAGCGAAATTCTTCCATCACGTAAGGATAGCCCCAGCGGTCCAGATACTCGCACTGCCTCGTCGTCAGCTTTGCGGGATGGCGCCGCGCGCGATCTTCCGGCGTTAGCGGTGCGCGGAAGAAGTCGAATGCGCGGGTGCAATCGGCGGCCAGCCGCTCGAGTTCGGCGGACGGTTCGGACGGGATCACCGCGATGAAACCGCTGAGGGAATCGACGACCGGCTTGATCAGGGGAACCGGCCGGGCCGCATCGGCGAAGAGCTCGCAGGCTGCGACAAGCTGGTTTTCGGTTCGACCGGTCGCCAGCGTCAGCGGCGCCTTCAGCGTGGCGTGAAAGCCGTAGGTGCGGGGATCCCGCGTCAGCTCGCGCCAATCCGTCGGTACGCCGTCCGGAAACGGCAGTTCTTCGCTAGAATAGGCGTCGTAGCCAAGCAGCGACGCGCCAAATTGCTCGAGTTCGCTGTCGGGAGCGGCCGCGTAGTAGATTGCGTAACGTGGGTGGGTTGCCATCGCGCCAGAATAGAGCCGTGTTACGCGGCCGCAACTGCCTTGCGTGCGACGGGTGCATGCACGAGACGGTTGGCCTCTGTCAGATGCACCAGACGCCCGGCGGCGATCACCGCGACGATTCGCGGCCGCAACGGCAGCGTGTCGTCGATGAGCAGTATGTCGGCGCGCGCTCCCGCCGCAAGCGTGCCGCGATCGGTCAGGCCGGCGGCACGCGCCGGTGCCGACGAGATCAGTTGCCAGGCCTCGGCCAGCGGCAACACGCCGTCGGCGGCGAGGCGAAATGCCGCCAGCAGCGGCGCCGGATAGTAATAGTCGGACGCCAGCACCGAGCACAGACCCTTGGCGATCATGTCGGAAGCTTTGGTCCAGCCGGTGTGGCTGCCGCCGCGCACGACATTGGGCGCCCCGAACACGATGAAGTCGCCTGAGGCGGCGGCCTCGCGCGCGGTTTCCTCATTGACCGGAAATTCGGCGATGCCGACACCCTGCGAACGGAACGCCTTGCGCATCTCCGGGCTCTCGTCGTCATGCGACAGCATCCGCACATTGGCGGCGCGTGCCGCCTGCGCCAGCCGGGCGATCGAGGCTGGCACGTCATCAGCGCGAGACACCACCTGCTCGACGAGGCGATCAAAAGCTTCGTCCGAGAGACCGGTGCGTTCCACCATGCGGCTGCGCTTCTGCGGCTTGGCGAGGCTGGCGACCGTTGAATCCATATGGTCGTTGAAGGCGAGCAGGTCCACGCGGCCTTCCGCTAGCCATTCGATGATCTCGGACTCGGCATCGAGATTGTAGGTCTCCTGCCGCAAATGGAAGCGGGTGTCGGCCGCAAGCTGCGGCCGCATCGCCTCGATCGCTTCCAGCAAGCATCTCGCATTGTCGCCGCTGCGCAGGCCGGGCTCCCACGACCAGGTGGTGGCGTGATAGACGGTGGTGATGCCGTTGCTGATGGCCTGCCGGTCGCTGTCGATCAAGGCGACGTCAACCGGGAAATCGACGCCGGGGCGCGGCATCATCTGCCGCTCAAAGGCGTCGCCATGGAGGTCGACGATTCCGGGCAAGACGAGCAGGCCATCCGCGTCGATGCCGGGCGAACTGTGCCCGTGATCCGAACCAACAGCGACAATCTCGCGGCCGGAGATTCGCAGCGAGGCGTCAACAATGTCGTAGCCGGCTTCCTGGCCGAGCAGGACCCGGCCGCCTTCGATCAACATGTCGGTCACGATGCGGCGCCTTGACGTCTGAGGGGTGAGCGGGCGGAAGCGGCTTCCGCCTCGTATTTTTCGAGAAAGCCCTCGACGTCGGGCTGGCGGAAGTCGGGCAGGGCACGACGCAGCGTCTCGTGGTCCCAGTCCCACCATGCAAGTTCGGCAAGCCTGCCGGCGATGCTCTCGGTAAACCGCCGCTTGATGACGCGCGCCGGATTGCCGCCGACAATGCTGTAGGCCGGGACGTCCTTGGTCACGATCGCGCCGGCCGCGACCACAGCGCCAGTCCCGATGCTGCGGCCCGGCAGGATCACCGCGCCATGTCCGATCCAGACGTCGTGGCCGATATGAACGTGGTGCTGGCGCCGCCAGGCGAAAAACGCGGCGTCGTCGGCCTCGCCGGGAAAATAGGCGCTGGCGCGGTAGGTGAAGTGGGCCTGCGTGGCGCGGTGCATCGGGTGGTTGCCCGGGTTGATCCGCGTCATCGCCGCGATCGAGCAGAACTTTCCGATCGTGGTGTAGGTGACCTGGGCGTCGTTGACGACATAGGAGTAGTCGTCGATCGCGACTTCGAGCAGGATGGTCCGTGCGCCGACTTCGGTATAGGCGCCGAACTTGCTCTCACGTACCGAGGCCGTGGGATCGATCGTCGGTTCGGTGGAAAGCGTCTTGCCGGCCATCTGCATTCCCTTCGGCAGTCCGAGGTGCGGGTAGTGCGCACCTCAGAGGTGCGGGGAGTGCGCACGTCATCAGGTCAGTTCATGACAGCGTCATGACGATTGCATGACTGACGTTTCCGGTGTGGACGATGGTCGCACCGCAGCACCGATGTCACACAACTGAAATATCCAGCCGATAGCGATGGTCCAAGACTAGGTATCAAGACCGGGTATCGAGACTGGGTATCTGGAGCCTGGGCGTTTGGAGCATTGCATGCTGGTGGTTGAAGGTTTGACGTGTCGTTTCGGCACCAAAGCCGCGGTGGATAATGCGTCATTCTCAATCGCGCCCGGCAGCTTCGTCGGCGTGATCGGCCGTTCGGGCGCCGGCAAGTCGACGCTGCTGCGGATGATCAATCGTCTCGCCGAACCCTCCGAAGGCCGCATCCTGTTCGAAGGCGTCGACGTGACCGCGCTGCGGGGCAAGAACCTGCGGCAGTGGCGCGCGCGCTCGGCAATGATCTTTCAGCAATTCAACCTGGTCGGCCGGCTCGACGTGCTGACCAATGTGCTGATGGGACGGCTGGCGGATATTCCGTCATGGCGCTCGCTGACACAGGCTTGGCCGGAACAGGACAGGGCGCTGGCGATGTCGGCGCTCGAACAGTTCGACATGGCCTCGCTCGCGGCCCAGCGCACCGACCAGCTTTCCGGCGGCCAGCAACAGCGGGTCGCGATCGCCCGCGCGCTGGTCCAGGAGCCCGACATCATTCTCGCCGACGAGCCGATCGCCTCGCTCGATCCCCGCAATACGCGGATCGTGATGGACGCGCTGTTGCGCATCAACAAGCATTTCGGAATCACCGTGATCTGCAATCTGCATTCGCTCGATCTGGCGCGGACCTATTGCGACCGCCTGATCGGGATGTCTGCGGGCCGGGTAGTGTTCGACGGCGCGCCGGCCGTTCTGACCGACCTTATTGCGCGCGAACTCTACGATCTCGAGGCCAATGACGTCATGGGTGGCGCGCCGGTCGCAGCTCCCGAAGTTTCAGGCGTTCCCGCGCTCGGCACCGCCGCCGCGGCCTGAGTTTCCGTTTTCTGTACAGGCGGCCGTTGCAGACCTGCACCGGCCGATAGGCGTATCCACAACAAGAGGGCATATCATGATCAATCGTCGCATCGTTTTGGCCGGCGCAGCCGTGCTGGCGTTTACGGCTTCGGCTTCAGCGCAGGACTGGAAAGGCAAATATCCGGAGCTGACGTTTGCCGTCGTGCCGGCCGAAAACGCCTCCGGCGTAACCGAGCGCTGGACGCCGTTCGTCGCCTATCTGTCGAAGGAGCTCGGCGTGAAGGTCACGCTGCGCATCGCCAACGACTATGCCGCCGTGATCGAAGGCCAGCGCGCCGGCAACATCCAGATCGCAAGCTACGGCTCGGCTTCGTTCGCGCGTGCCCGCTTGACTGGCGTCAAGACCGATGCCTTCGCTAACGACATCAACGCCGACGGCTCGACCGGTTACTACTCGATGTTCTTCGTCAAGGCCTCGAGCCCCTACAAGAACCTCGACCAATTGAAGGGCAAGAACCTCGGCCTGGTCGACCCGAACTCGACCTCGGGCAACAACGTCCCGCGCTTCGAACTCGACAAGATGGGCATCTCCGATGCCGATACCTATTTCGGCAAGGTGGTCTTCACCGGCAGCCACGAGAACGCGATGCTGGCGCTGTCGCAGGGTACTGTCGATGTCGCCGCCAACCAGTGGACCAGCGACGATGATTCCACACTGGCGCAGATGCTGACCAAGGGCATGCTGAAGAACGCCGACGGCTCGGCGATGAAGAAGGAAGATTTCCGGATCATCCACAAGTCGGCCCCGATCATCAACGGACCCTATGCCTACAATTCGGATTTGCCGGACGACCTGAAGACCGCGATCGCCAAGGCCTTTACCGAAGCGCCGACTAAGGACAAGGCGGCGTTCGAGCGACTGTCGGACGGCCAGAAGAAGGGCTTTCATCCCGCCACCACCAAGGATTGGGATGGCACCGTCGAGCTGATCAAGTTCGTGGACAATCTGCGTAAGAAGAAAGCGTCCTGATCGGTCGAGCGTAACGAGGAAGGCCGGGTCCGCAGCGACCCGGCCTTTTTCGGTTCAGCCCCAACCCGGCACATAGCCCACGATGACCTCAGCCGTATCGATCCTTCCAGAGCAGCAACTGGCTGCGCTCAACGACGCCTATCGCGCGGCGGTGGCTCGCAAGCGGCTGCGGGTAGTGCTGGCTGCGGCGGCGTTTTTCGCGGCGCTGATGGTCGCGGCCGTCGGCGCAGAGGTGAACCTGCGCACGCTGTTCACCTATTTCGGAAACTTCGCCAGCTATTTTGACCGCATCTTCACGCTGGAAGACGGCACGCGGGTGTGGACCAACGTCGGTGAGTGGTTCTGGGGCTGGCGCAAATGGCTCTGGATGCTCGGCGAGACCATCCTGATCAGCTACGTCGGCACCCTGATGGGCGCGGTTTTGGCCTTTGCGCTGAACTTCTTCGCCGCGCAAAACACCTCGCCGGGGCCGTGGCTGCGTTTTGCCGTGCGGCGCCTGCTGGAATTCGCCCGCACCGTTCCCGGCATCGTGTTCGCCCTGATCTTCGTCATCGCCTTCGGCCTCGGCCCGATGGCCGGCGTGCTGGCGATTGCGATCCACTCGACCGGTGCGCTTGGAAAACTGTTCTCCGAGATCGTCGAAAATGCGGACATGAAACCGGTCGAAGGCGTGCGCTCGACCGGCGCGAGCTGGTTGTCCTGCATGCGTTTTGCGGTGTTGCCGCAGGTGTCGGCGGGCTATGCCAGTTATGCGCTGCTGCGCTTCGAGATCAACGTTCGCGAGGCTTCGGTGATGGGTTTTGTCGGCGCCGGCGGCATCGGGCAGGAACTCGTGGTCGCGATTCGAAAGTTCTATTATTCCGACGTCAGCGCGATCCTGGTGACCATCATCGCCACGGTCTTCATCATTGATATCGGGACGGGCTGGCTGCGCGCCCGTCTGTTCGGCAGGGATGCCCGGGCATGAGCCAGTTGCCGAAGCCGGACCGTGAAAAGTTGCGGGCAAAATACCCTGATGTCTTCGACCGGCCGGCTTCTTCCCGGCTGGCGATGCCGGCGATGATAGCAGGCGCTTTCGCCATCTTCGTATTCGGGCTGGTCGATCTGGATTTTTCGCCGTCGAAACTGTTCAATGGCCTGCACCAGCTCGGCTGGATCACGCTGATGATGATCCCGCCCGATCCCGGATCGTCGCTGCCGATCTATCTTTCCGCGCTGGGCGAAACCCTCTCGATTGCGCTGCTCGGGACGACGCTCGCCGCCATCATGGCGTTGCCGGTCAGCCTGCTGGCGGCGCGCAACATCGTGCCCTCCAATTTCATCCGCTTTCCGGTGCGCCGCTTTCTCGATTCAATTCGCGGCGTCGACACGCTGATCTGGGCGCTGGTCTGGATCAATGTCGTCGGGCTCGGTCCGTTCGCCGGCGTGCTGGCGATCGCGGTGTCGGATTTCGGCGCATTCGGCAAATTGTTTTCGGAAGCCATCGAGGCCGCCGACCAGAAGCAGGTCGAGGGCGTCAGGGCCTCCGGCGGCAACGCGTTGCACGAGATACGCTTCGGCCTGATGCCGCAGGTGCTGCCCGTGATCGCGGGGCAGGTGCTGTATTTCATCGAGTCGAACACCCGCTCGGCCACCATCATCGGCATCGTCGGCGCCGGCGGCATCGGCTTGCAGCTCGCCGAGCAGATCCGCGTGCTGGAATGGCAGAAGGTCTCGTTCCTGATCCTGATGATCCTGGTCGCGGTGGCCGCGATCGACTGGATTTCAACCCGGCTGCGCTTTGCCATCATCGGCCGGCGCGCGGTGGCGTAAGCCTCAACTGCTCTCCACCAGGAACTCGACACGTTCGGCGGCGAAGCGCGAGCGCTTGGTCACCAGCGGCTTGCCGCTGGTATCGACGTCGGTGCTGTCGACTACCAACACCGGACGCCCGAGCGCGAGGTCCAGCCTTGCGGCGTCGGTTGCATCCGCGATGGCCGCGGTGATCCTGGTCGATGCGCGGTTGAAGTCACGGATCCCATAATGCGCAAGCAGCTTGGTCATCGAGCGCAGGTTGGCGAAGACCCTTCCTGCGTCGGGGAAACGTTCGGCGGAAAGCCAGGTGGTGCTGACGCAGATCGGCGTGCGGTCGGCGGATCGAACGGATTCGATCCGGATCAGCGGCGCGCCGGTCTTCAAGCCGAGTTCGCGCGCGAGTTCCCGCGTCGCGACGTCCTCGGAGGCGTCGATCAACTGGCCGCGCGGTTCCTGTCCGCCGGCGCCGACGATCTCGGAAAACCGCGTCCGTGAGCGCAGCGGATAGGCGAGGCGTTGGGCCTCGACATACGTACCGCTGCCACGTTCGGCCCGAACCAGCCCGCGTTCGGCGAGCGTTGCGAGCGCGCGGCGCACGGTGTGGCGGTTGACGCGGTAGGTTTCGGCGATCTCCATCTCGCCCGGCAGCTTTTCGCCCGCGGCAAAGCGGCCGTCGGCGATGCCGCGCTCGATGCCGTCGGCGACCTGCCGCCACAGGGCCACGCCGGAGGCGGTGTCCTGCATGCTCATGTCGTGCTCATGGCGCGAAATCAACCATCGGGAAAAATCACTTCGTTGTCACGAAACCTTCATGGCGTTCGGTTATCGAGTTGTCTAGTATCATAGACAACTTGAATCCGGCAAGGCCGATATGATGGCAAGCAGCGAAAGTTCAGGAAACGAGCGCGCGGGTCAGGCGCAGCGCAAGGCCGCCATGGCGGTGCTGGCGCACGCTGAAACGGCCGAGATATCGGCCCGGCTCGGGACCATCGCGTTGCCGGCGCACGAGAATTTGCGCGAAGCCGAGAACGGCCTGGTGATGGTGCGCGGCCGCGTTGGCGGCGACGGCGCGGCGTTCAACCTTGGCGAAGCCACGGTGTCGCGCGCGGCGGTGCGGCTTTCAACCGGCGAGGTTGGTTTCGGTTACACGCTCGGCCGCGACCGGCAGAAGGCAGAGTTGATCGCGCTCTGCGATGCCATGGTGCAGTCGGCAGAATTCGCAGAAATCGTGGAAGCAAAGGTGGTCGCGCCGCTGCGCGCGGCGTTGGTCGCGGAACGGAACCGCAAGGCCGCCGAGGCCGCGGCGACGCGGGTCGATTTCTACACGCTGGTGCGCGGGGAGGGCTGAGACATGACCACGGTTGCCGAACTGCCCGCCGGATTTGTCGACAAGGTGTTGTCGGCGCAATCGACCTTCCGCTCGGTCATGGATGCGATGGCGCGCCCCGGCAGCGTCCAGCGCATCGCCGCCACCGCCGGCACGCCGGCTGCGATGATGCGCGGTTCTGCTGCGATCGCGCTGACGCTGTTCGACCATGACACGCCGATCTGGCTGGATCGCGCGATGTCGGCGACTTCAGATGTGTCTAAATGGCTCAAGTTCCACACCAGCGCACCGGTCATTGCGGATTCGTCGATCGCCAGCTTCGCGCTGATCGGCAATCCCGAAGATCTGCCGCCGCTCGATCGCTTCGCGTTCGGCAGCAACGAATATCCGGACCGTTCCACGACGCTGATCCTGCAGGTCGAGAGCCTGTCGCAGGGCGCCCTCTTCGAATTGCGCGGCCCCGGCATCGACGGCACCACAACCCTGCAGGCGCAGATCCGGCCGCATGACCTGTTCAAGCGGCTCGCCGTCAATTCAGCGCTGTTCCCGCGCGGCATCGACGTCGTGCTGGTTCATGACGACGCCATTGTTGCGATACCGCGCACGACGCGGCTGGTCGCCAAAGGCGATTGAGGGAGACTGACCATGTATGTAGCCGTCAAGGGCGGCGAGCGCGCCATCGAAAACGCCCATCGCCTGCTGGCGCATGAGCGGCGTGGCGACCGCGACGTTCCCGAACTGTCATTGGACCAGATCTCCGAACAGCTTTCGCTCGGCGTCGACCGCGTCATGACCGAAGGCTCGCTGTATGACCGCGAACTCGCGGCACTGGCGATCAAGCAGGCGCGCGGCGACATGATCGAGGCCATCTTTCTGGTGCGCGCCTTCCGCGCGACCCTGCCGCGCTTTGGTTCGACTGAGCCGGTCGATACCGGCGCGATGCAGGTGCGGCGTCGGATTTCCTCGACCTTCAAGGATATTCCCGGCGGTCAAATCCTCGGCCCGACCTTCGATTACACCCATCGCCTGCTGGATCCGCAACTCGCGGACGGGTTCGCGCCCGAAGCACCGGCGATGGGCGAAGCGTCCTTGGCTGCGACGCCGCGCGTGACCGACATTCTCGGTCGCGACGGCCTGATCGAGCCGTCGCCTGCGGCGGACGCCGATGTGCCGGTCGGCGATCTCACCCGGGAGCCGCTCAGCTTTCCGGCCGATCGCGATCTGCGTCTGCAAAACCTGGCGCGGGCCGACGAGGGCTTTCTGCTGGCGCTCGGTTACTCCTCGCAGCGTGGCTATGGCCGCAACCATCCGTTCGCGGGCGAAATCCGCTTCGGCGAAGTCGAGGTCGAGTTCATGGCCGAGGATGCCGGCTTTGCCGTGCCACTCGGTTCGATCGCGATGACCGAGTGCCAGATGGTCAACCAGTTCAAGGGCTCTGCCACCGAAGCGCCGTGCTTCACGCGCGGTTATGGTCTCGCCTTCGGGCAGAGCGAGCGTAAGACCATGTCGATGGCGCTGGTGGACCGCTCCCTGCGCGCCCGCGAACTCGGCGAGGAGTTGATCGCGCCGGCCCAGGACGAGGAGTTCGTGATGTCGCACTCCGACAACGTGCAGGCGACCGGCTTCGTCGAACATCTCAAGCTGCCGCATTACGTCGATTTCCAGTCCGAGCTCGGCCTGCTGCGCAAACTGCGCAAGGAATTCGCCGAGGCGAACCAGGCTCCGCCGATGCAGGAGGCCGCGGAATGAACGCTCCGGCTTACAATTTCGCCTATCTCGACGAGCAGACCAAGCGAATGATCCGCCGCGCGATCCTCAAAGCGATCGCGATCCCCGGCTATCAGGTGCCGTTCGCCAGCCGCGAGATGCCGATGCCCTATGGCTGGGGCACCGGCGGC
This sequence comes from Bradyrhizobium sp. KBS0727, assembly GCF_005937885.2. Lineage (NCBI taxonomy): Bacteria > Pseudomonadati > Pseudomonadota > Alphaproteobacteria > Hyphomicrobiales > Nitrobacteraceae > Bradyrhizobium > Bradyrhizobium sp. KBS0727. The sequence goes on from NZ_CP042176.1 coordinate 1,822,038, forward strand.
GTACAGGTAACGGCCGCGATCCTCGGACCTGACGACGTGCTGAAGGTGATCGACCAGGGCTCGGACGACACCACCAACGCGATTTCGATCCGGAAATTCTTCGGCAAGACCGCCGGCGTCGCCACTACCACCGCGACCGCGGATGCCACCGTGATCCAGACCCGGCACCGGATTCCCGAGGCGCCGCTGCATGGCGGCCAGGTGCTGGTCTATCAGGTGCCGATCCCGGAACCGCTGCGCTTCCTGGAGCCGCGCGAGACCGAGACGCGGCGCATGCATGCGCTCGGCGAATACGGCCTGATGCATGTCAAGCTGTACGAGGATATCGCGCGCTTCGGCCATATCGCGACCGCCTACGCCTATCCGGTGAAGGTGAATGCGCGCTACGTGATGGATCCGTCGCCGACACCGAAGTTCGACAATCCGAAGATGGACAATTGTCCGGCGCTGCAATTGTTCGGCGCCGGCCGCGAGAAGCGGATCTATGCGATCCCGCCGCACACGCACGTCGTGTCGCTCGACTTCGAGGATCACCCGTTCACGCGCTACCGGTTCGACGCGCCCTGCGCGCTGTGCGGGGCCGGCGATTCCTATCTCGACGAGATCGTCACCGACGACAAGGGTAGCCGGATGTTCGTCTGCTCCGACACCGATTATTGCGAGTCCCGCCAGTCGACCGGCCATCGCGGCAGCGAAAGCGCGGCGCCGCACAAGGAGAGGGCGCATGGTTGAGCCCCGGACCATCGCGCAGGACGACCAGCCGCTGCTGGTCGCGGAAGACCTCGGCAAGAACTATGGCCGGCTGATCGCCTGCCGCGACGTATCGTTTGCGCTCTATCCGGGCGAGGTGCTGGCGATTGTCGGCGAGTCCGGCTCGGGCAAATCGACGCTGTTGCAACTGCTGTCGGCGCAGCTCACGCCGAGCGCGGGGCGCGTAAGCTACCGGATGCGCGACGGCGTGCTGCGCGATCTCGCGAGCCTTGGCGAGGCCGAACGGCGTTTTCTGTTCCGGACCGATTGGGGCTATGTGCATCAGGATCCGGCCCAAGGCCTGCGAATGGCGGTTTCGGCCGGCGCCAATGTCGGCGAACGGCTGATGGCGGTGGGGTGGAATCATTACGGCCACATCCGCGAAACCGCGTCGTCCTGGCTGGAGCGGGTCGAGATCGACACCGGCCGCATCGACGACGCGCCGAAGACCTATTCCGGCGGCATGCGGCAGCGGTTGCAGATCGCGCGCAACCTCGTCACCGAACCGCGCCTGGTGTTCATGGACGAGCCGACCGGCGGACTGGATGTTTCGGTGCAGGCGCGGCTGCTCGACCTGATGCGCAACCTCGTCAGCGAACTAGGCCTTGCCGCCGTCGTCGTCACTCATGATCTCGCGGTGGCGCGGCTGCTGTCGCACCGCGTGATGGTGATGAAGGGCGGGCGGGTCATCGAGACCGGTCTGACCGATCAGGTCCTCGACGATCCCCGCGAGCCCTACACCCAGTTGCTCGTTTCCTCGATTTTGCCGGCGTGAGCTGAAACAATGACCGCGATGATCGACATCACCAACGCCAAGAAGAGTTTTACGATGCACCTGCAGGGCGGCATCGAGCTGCCGGTGGTGAGCGGCGTCTCTTTCCATGTCGAGCCGGGCGAATGTGTGGTGCTCTCGGGACCGTCAGGCGCCGGCAAATCCTCGATCCTGAAAATGATCTTCGGCAATTACCGCTGCGACGGCGGACGGATCGGGATTCGTCACCAGGGTTCGGTGATCGATCTCGCCACTGCCGAACCGCGGCAGGTACTCAGCGTGCGCCGCTCCACCATCGGCTATGTCAGTCAGTTCCTGCGCGCGGTGCCGCGGGTCGCGACCATCGACGTGGTGGCCGAGCCCTTGATCGCGAACGGGATCGCGCGCGCCGAGGCCCGGGAAAAGGCAGGCGCGCTGTTGCGCCGGCTCAATATTCCCGAGCGGCTGTGGGCGCTGCCTCCATCGACCTTTTCCGGTGGCGAACAGCAGCGCGTCAACATCGCCCGCGGTTTCATTTCGAATCTGCCGATCCTGCTGCTGGACGAGCCGACCGCTTCGCTGGACGCCGCCAATCGCGCCGTCGTGGTCGAGTTGGTCGGCCAGAAGAAGCGCGAGGGCGTGGCGATGGTCGCCATCGTTCATGACGACGAGATACGTCATCTGATCGCCGACCGGATTGTCGACGTGACATCGTTTGCCGCCGCGGCATGAAGGAAGAGACGTGAAATGACCTCGACGGAAACCATTGTTGGCAACGCCCGCGTCGTGCTGGCCGATCGCGTGATCGCGCGCGGCTGGGTCGCCATGTCAGATGGCCGCATCGCCGAATTCGGCGAGGGCGATGCGCCCGAAGGCAGCGAGGATGCCGGTGGCGACCTGATCATGCCCGGCCTGATCGAGCTGCACACCGACCATCTTGAAATGCACTACGTACCGCGCCCAAAGGTGTTCTGGGATCCGATCGCCGCGGTGGTCTCCTATGACGGCCAGTTGGCGACATCGGGCATCACCACCGTGCTGGATTCGCTGCGGGTCTGGCGCGAGGACGGCGCCGAGGAGGTTGACGGCAGGGCAGGCATTCTGGCGGAAGCGATCACCACGGCGCGCGACGGCAATTTGTTGCGCGCCGATCATTTCCTGCACCTGCGCTGCGAGATTCCGATGCCCAGCGTGGTCGAGGAGGCCATGGAGCTGATCGACCGCCCGGACATCCGGCTGATGTCGTTGATGGACCACACGCCGGGACAACGCCAGTTCCGTGACGAAGGCAAACTGCGCGATTATTACCGCGGCAAGGGCGCCGGGATGACCGATGCCGAACTCGACGCACTGTTCGAAAAGCGCTTCGCCTACCAGAAGACCTACGCCGCGACCAACATGCGCGAGATCGTGGCGCTGGCCCACAAATACGAGATCCCGCTCGCCAGCCACGACGATACCACGGAGGAAAACGTCGCCGACGCCATTCAGGACCGTGTTTCGGTGGCGGAGTTTCCGACCACGATGGAGGCCGCGCGCGGCCTGCACCAGGCTGGGATCGGCATTCTGATGGGCGCGCCGAACGTCGTGCGCGGCGGCTCGCATTCCGGTAATATCGCCGCGGTCGATCTCGCCCGCGAGGGACTGTTGGACATCCTGTCATCCGACTACATCCCGTCGAGCCTCCTGATGGCCGCGCTGCAATTGCCGCGGCGCGTTCCGGCGATCGATCTTGCGTCCGCCGTCCGCACCGTCACCAAGACGCCGGCCGAAGCGGTGGGGTTAGCCGATCGCGGCGAGATCGCTGCCGGCAAGCGCGCCGACTTGATCCGCGTGCATATCGCGCGCGATATTCCAGTGGTGCGCAGCGTCTGGCGGGAAGGGCAGCGGGTCGCATGACGGAGACACTGACCATCTCGACAGGACAGTCCGGCCTGATTGGGCCTGGGCGGCTCGTTCTCGTCGTTGGGCCGAGCGGCGCCGGCAAGGATACGCTGCTGGGTCTGGCAAAGGCGGCCTGCGCAGACGATCCCCATATCGTGTTTCCGCGTCGTGTGATCACGCGGCAGGCTTCGACCTCCGAGGACAATGAGGAGGTGAGCCCCGGTACCTTCCAGGAAGCGTTGAGCCGTGGCGACTTCGCGATGCATTGGGAAGCCCATGGCCATTGCTACGCGTTGTCGCGTGCGATCGATGACGACATCCGTGCCGGGCGTACCGTGGTTGCCAACGTCTCGCGCACCGTGATCGCTGCGATGCGCCGCGCCTATGCCGACGTCATGGTGGTTCTGGTGACGGCGCCGCCGAACGTGCTGGCGGAACGTATCGCGCTGCGGGCTCGCGGCAGCGACGGCAGGCTCGAACAGCGGCTCAATCGCACGGTCGAGGATGCCTCGGCCGCGCCCGATGTCACCATCGTCAATGTCTCCAGCGCCGAATATCACGCGCGCTGGTTCGTGCGGATCGTCAAGGGCGAGAAGTGGGCTGAACAGGAGGAAATCCGGAAATGACAGTAGTTGCGACCATCGAGCAGCTCGAGGCCATCTATGGCTTTCCCAACGATGCCTCGACCGTCAAGGTCGCCGATCGCGTCACGCCGGCCTATCGCGAACTGATGGACAAGTCGCCGTTCGCGGCGCTGGCGACCTGCGGGCCGGAAGGGCTCGATTGTTCGCCGCGCGGCGATCTGCCGGGCTTCGTTCGCGTTCACGACGACAAGACGCTGATGATGCCGGATCGCCGCGGCAACAACCGCTGCGATTCCCTGCGCAACATCGTACGCGATCCGCGCGTGGCGCTGCTGTTTCTGATTCCCGGTTCCGGCAGCACGCTGCGGGTCAACGGCCGCGCTTACGTATCGGCCGAGCCGCAACTGTTGCAGTCATTCAAGATGGACGGCAAGGCGCCGCGCACCGTCATCGTCATGACGGTGGAAGAAATCTATTTTCAATGTGCGCGCGCCATCGTGCGCTCCGATCTCTGGAATCCGGACAAGCGGGTCGATCCCAGGACCTTGCCGACGCCGGGGCAAATCCTGGCCGAGATGAGCGACAACACGGTCGGCGGCGAAAAATACGACCGCGAATGGCCGGAGCGGGCGCGGCAGACGATGTGGTGAGCGGCGACCTGGTCAGGTCATGCGGAAGCCGAACCCAGCAGAACGACCCCTGCGATCAGGATGAGGCATCCGACCAGCCGCCATCCTGTCACCCGTTCGCCGAGAATCAGCATCCCGAACATCGCGCCGACCATCATCGACATTTCGCGGGCGGGCGCCACGAGGCTGAGCGGGGCTCCCATCTCGATGGCGCTGAGCACGAGAATGTAGGACAGCGGTGAGAGCGCGCCGACCCCGAACGCCAGCAGCCAGTAACCCTTCATGATCTGTCTTGCACGGGCCCAGTTCGACATCACGACTGGCGCGAGAATGAAGACGCGCAACAGGTTGGTGACCCAGTCCAGCACAACGGGGTGAATGCCAAGCAGCTTGACGCCGTAGCCGTCGACGACGGTGTAGCCCGCGATCAGCGAGCCGGTGGCGGCGCCCCAACGCACGCCGTCCAGCCCTCGTGGCTTCCGGAATGCGGAAAGATTGCCTTGTGTCGAAATGAAGCCGATCCCGACAACGACGGCGAGCAGGCCGAGGATGCCCTGGGTCGAGGGTGTTTCCCGGAGCAAAATGAACGCCCCGATCGACGACAGCATCGGTCCGGTGCCGCGCGCAATCGGATAAACCACCGAAAGATCCGCGACCTGGTAGCCGCGCTGCAGACACAGGCTATAGGCCAGATGAATGATGGCGCTGAGGACGAGGCAGCCGGCGACGGGCCAGTTCCACGTCACCTGGCCGTAGACAAGAAGCCAGATCATCCACGGCAGGTAGACGACGCAAGCTACAGTGTTATAGGCGAAGACGAATGTCGGACCCGCCGAGGCGGCGCGTTTGGCAAGCAGGTTCCAGGTCGCATGGATGAATGCAGCAAGGACGACGAGCGTGAGCGGGAGCAATGACATGAGACCTCCGTGCCATCAGGCGCGAACAAGATCTCGACATCTCCTCCTCTGGGCTTTTGTCCCTCGGGTGCAGCCGCGTGCTATCGCGGTTTTCGCAACGCTCGGACCGGCGATGGCCTTGAGCCATCCGGAACCCTAGTTGCCACTCAGTCGATTGAGAGAGGGTATTCTTTGGATTCGGGCCACGGTCAACCCGAAATCTCGCCGGTCCAGTCCGCCAATTACGCGGCGAGATCCAGCAGCAGCCGCGACGAGCCCCTTACCAGCACCTTGCGGCCTGTCTGGGTGATGACCGGTGCATCGCCGTTCATGGCAACGAGGCCCAGCGCCATCAGGCTGTCGATGGTGTAGCGGCTGATTTGCGGCAGCCGCGATGCCGCGGTGCGAAACGCTTTCAGCGCCTCCCACTGGCCGGGCGAGAGATCGTAGTCGAATTCGTCTTGCATGATAATCTCAACTCCCAATTCTTGGGTCGTCTCATAGCGGGCGCACGTGAATTTCGTGCGACCACAACGAGTCAGGATTTCGACTGATGGTGACGTGCTGTCACATCATCGTGTCATTGGAATCGATCGATTGTTTCGAATCACGCAAGGCAGCCGGACCAATAACGCTGGCGCAGATTGCGTGAGCAGGGGCGTCAAAAAATCGCCCCGATTGCGGCAACCCTTATGGTCTGGTTCTTAACAAAGCGTAAATTTGCAGCACCGTAACAACGCGGTCTGCCGGCGCCGGACCTGTTCCGCGCACGGGTTCTGCGAAGTCATGCTGCACAGTTGCTTAAAGCGGTCGGCCAAGTCCGCACAAAAGACTTCACGGCGCTCACACGATTGCTATGCGAGGTTCGCTCCAGAAATTGGGAGAACCTTGATGGCCATCGATCCGAGATCAACCAGAACCGAGCTCGATAGCGGCGTCGACATGCGTCGCTCGCTGCGACTGCTCATCGTCGACGACGATGTTGTGCAGCAGGAATTATTGAAGCGGGCGGCTGGCCGTTCCAAGTTCGAGATAATCGTCGCAGGCTCGTGCGGCGAGGCGATCCGCCATCTGGAAACCGATAGCTTCGACTGCGTGATCCTCGACCTCGAACTCGCCGATGGCGACGGTGTCGAAGTCTGCCGTGCCATGGTGCGCACGGGCTATTCCGGCGCGCTGGTCATCATCAGCGGCACCGATGCGCGCCGCCGCTCGGCCGCCCGCATATATGCCAGGTCGCTGGGGATCGAAGCGCAGGGCTTGCCAAAACCGGTTGATCTCGCCTCGCTCCGGGTTTGCCTTGCCAACCTCGGTAAGGATATCCAGGGCTTGCCCGCGATCCACGACTGGGGCGGCGCCTTTGTCGGCCGCACCAAGGAAGCCCATCGCAGCGACGCTCGAGCCGTTTCCGTTCCGATGGAATCGGAACGGGGCTCTAGATTTTTGATTTGACGCGTTTTCTTGACGCGAACCGGTTTCCACTTCGCTGGAAAACGCTCTATCCCCGCCGCACGCTCGCGCCGCCGTCAACAGGCAGCGTCACGCCCGTAATGAAGCTGGCTTCGTCGGACGCCAGAAACAGCGCGGCGTTGGCGACGTCCCAGCCGGTGCCCATTTTCTGGCGCAGCGGCACCTTGCTGTCGCGTTCGGCCTCGACTTCGGCGCGGCTCTTCTTGAATTCGCGGGCGCGGGTATCGACCGCCATCGGCGTATTCATCAGGCCGGGCAGAATGACGTTGGCGCGAATGCCGTATTGCGCATTCTGATAGGCGAGCTGCTCGGTGAAGGCGATCATCGCCGACTTTGTCGCCTTGTAGGCGACGTAGGGATAGGTCGTGATGGCGGCCATCGACGAGATGTTGATGATGGCGCCGCTCTTCTGCTGGCGCATGATCGGGATCACGTGCTTGGCGGCGAGGATACAGCTTTTCAGGTTGATCGCCACGCAGCGGTCGAACGCCTCCTCGGTGATATCCAGCAGTTCGGCGTCGCCGCCGGACAGGCCGACGCCGACATTATTATGCAGCACGTCGATGCGACCCCAGCGGCCATGGGCATCGGCCACCATGGCCTTGAGGTCGGCATTTTTGGTGACGTCGGCCTGGAACGCCGCTGCGGTGCCGCCTTTGGCGGCGATGAGATCCACCGTCTCCTGGGCGGAGGCGAGGTTGTGATCGACGCACAGCACTTTGGCGCCTTCGCGCGCGAAGGTCAGCGCGGTGGCGCGACCGTTGCCGATGCCCTCACCGGGGCTTTGGCCGGCGCCGACGACGATGGCGACACGATCTTTCAGACGCATTTCAGTTCACTCCCGGGATCGGGTACTGTTGCAGTACCTCTTTGTAATAGGGTTCGTTGTCCATCTTCATCGTCGCGAGCACGCGGACGACGGCGCAATAGAACGCGATGGTGAGCACGAGATCGGTCATGTGCTCGTCCGACAGTTCCTTCTTGATCTCGGCAAAGGTCGCATCCGACATCGCGAGTTCGCGCGCCATCTCGCGGGCGCCGCGCAAAACGGCCTTTGCCAGGGGTTCGAGCTTTGAGGGCTTGCCCTCGGTCTCGGCCATCATGGCCTTGATATCGTCGTCGGTGACGCCGAATTCCTTGCCGATCTTCACGTGATGGGTGAACTCATATTCGGACTTTTCCATCCAGCCGACCTGGAGGATGGCAAGTTCACGCAGGCGCGGGTCGAGCTTGCTCTTGAAGCGGATGTAGCCGCCGATGCCGTTGAAGGCCCGCGCCATGTCGGGCGAATTGACCAACAGCTTGTGCAGATTGGTATTGCGCTTGAGCATATCGCGATATTCGGGGGCGACCTGGTCGGCTTCGAGATAGGGCAGGCGGGCCATTTGTTGTTGTCCTTGTTTTTTGGCTCTGTCGAAGTCGAATGGGCAGCGCTAGCCGTAGAGCGCTTTGTGCTCGCGTTCGTAGTTGGCGTAGGAATCCTTGATGCTCGCCAGATTGAGCAGCATGGTTGCGACCGGCTTTTCGTCGGCCGCGAACACGGTCGTTCTCACCCACATGCTTTCGGTGCGGCGGCTGCCGCTCACGGCCACGACTTCACGCTCGGTGGTGTAGGTCTCGCCGGGGAATAGCGGGCCGCGCAGCAGGCGGATTTCCTGATCCGCGAACAACCCAACGGCCGGTCCGCGGACCGGCAGGCGGTCCTCGCGGGCGCGGTATTGAAACAGCACGCTCAGCATCTCGAAGGGGATGATGACCCGCCCCCACGGATTGAGTTCCTGCGCGTAATACGCCGAGGGTTCGGTGATGACCCTGAGCTTTTCGGCCAGTGAAAACGGATAGAGATCGCCCATGTTCTGGTCGAAATCCATTTTCACGGTTTGCCGGCCGGTCTTCATGCCGACCTTGAGGTCGGCGAGAATGACGGGGTCGGCGAGCGGCTTCAGTTCACCGAGCCGCTTCGCGAGCGCGGTTTCCGTTCCGTCGCCGCCGACCGACGCGGTGCCGCGCAAGATCTCGGTGCCGTCGCGCTTGGTCATGCCGATCGCGCAGGTGGTCTGGCCCGGCTCTGGCTTTTCGATATTGGCCTGGACTTCCTCTCCCTCGAAGGCCGGGTTCCGGTAGTGCGCGGACAGGCACCCGGTCTCGAACCAGGCCGGCCCCCAGATCCGTTCGCACAACGGCGCAAACTGGCTGAAATGAGTCGGTCCCTCGATGGTCCCGCCCTGAAAACCGAGCTTTTGCGCGGTCGCATCGTCGTGGATCGATGCGTGAGAGTCATAGACCTGCGCATGGAGCATCTGCGCCGGCCGCCGCCACGGCCCGGTGAGCACATTGCCGCTCTCCAGTATCTCGATCGTGAACGCTGCTTCCGTCATCGCCGGCTTCTCCCTTTACCGTCAGCGTTTCAAAGAAGCGGGGTTTCGGCAAGGGCCGATGAAACGTCCACAGCCGGCCGAGATATGTCCTGCGGCCATGGATTCACGCTGGGCACGCATAGCAAATTAGGTACATTCTAAAGTCAACGAGACCGGTTCGAGTGACCGGCGAGAGCACAGCGCGGCGGGGAACTAATCATGGCATTGATGGAAGTTGGGCTGGACGACAAGTATCGTCTGGATGCGAAGCGAATTTTCCTTTCGGGTACGCAGGCGCTGGTCCGGTTACCGATGCTGCAGCGCGAACGCGACCGCGCGCAGGGCCTCAATACCGCGGGCTTTATCTCCGGTTATCGCGGTTCGCCGCTCGGCATGTACGATCACGCGCTATGGCGCGCCAAGAGCTTCCTCAAGCAGCATGACATCGAATTCGCGCCAGGCCTCAACGAGGATCTGGCGGCGACCGCGGTGTGGGGCAGCCAGCAGGTCGGCATGTTTCCCGGCGCCAAGGTCGATGGCGTGTTCGGGATCTGGTACGGCAAGGGCCCCGGCGTCGACCGTTCGATGGACGCGCTCAAGCATGCGAACTCCGCCGGCACGTCGCCCAACGGCGGCGTGATCGCGCTGGCCGGCGACGACCATGGTTGCCAGTCCTCGACGCTGGCGCACCAGAGCGAACAGGTGTTCGCCGCGGCGCTGATGCCGGTCGTCAATCCTGCCACGCTGCAGGACTATCTCGATCTCGGCATTCTCGGCTTTGCGCTGTCGCGCTATTCCAGTTGCTGGGTCGGCTTCAAGGCGATCTCGGAGACGGTCGAAAGTTCGGCCTCGATCGTCAGCGATCCCGATCGCATCAAGATCATCATGCCCACCGATTTCGAGATGCCGCCGGGTGGGCTCGGCATCCGCTGGCCGGACGCGCCGCTGGAGCAGGAGCGCAGGCTGCACGGCCCGAAGATGGACGCAGTCGCAGCCTTTACCCGCGTCAATCGTTTCGACCGCATCGTGCTGGACTCCAGGCCGGCGCGGCTCGGCATCATGGCGACCGGCAAGGCCTATCTCGATCTGCGGCAGGCGCTGGCCGATCTCGGCATTACCGACAGCGAAGCGCAGGCGCTGGGACTTCGCATCTACAAGGTGGCGCTGACCTGGCCGCTGGAGCAGGCCGGCGCCCGCGCCTTCGCCGAGGGCCTGCAGGACGTGCTGGTGGTCGAGGAGAAGCGCGGTTTCATCGAGGACCAGCTGCTTCGCATTCTCTACAACGTCGATGCCTCGAAGCGGCCCTCGGTGGTCGGCAAGCGCGACGAGACCGGCGCAACGTTATTGCCGAGCGAAGGCGAACTGACGCCGACCATCATCGCCGCCGCCGTCGTGGCGCGCCTGCGCAAGCTCGGCCACCGCAGCCCCGTGCTGGAGCAGCGTCTGGCAAAGCTCGAGGCCTTCGACCGGCCGGCCGAGGGTATTGCCGCGGCGAAGCTGCAGCGAACGCCGTATTTCTGTTCGGGCTGCCCGCACAACACCTCGACCAAGGTGCCCGAAGGCAGCCGCGCGATGGCCGGCATCGGCTGTCACGGCATGGCGCTCTCGATCCCGAGCCGCCGCACTCAGACCATCTCGCATATGGGCGCGGAAGGCGTGGCGTGGATCGGGCAGGCGCCGTTCACCAGCGAACAACACGTGTTCCAGAATTTGGGCGACGGCACCTACACCCATTCGGGCCTGCTGGCACTGCGCGCCGCGGCGGCGTCAGGCGTCAACATCACCTACAAGATTCTCTACAACGATGCGGTGGCGATGACCGGCGGCCAGCCCGCCGAAGGCGGCCTGACAGTGTCGCAGATCGCGCATCAGGTATCGGCGGAGGGGGCCAAGCGACTCGCGATCGTCTCCGACGATCCCGACAAATATCCGCCGAATTATTTCCCCGCCGGCGCCACCATCCATCACCGCCGCGATCTCGACGCGGTGCAGAAGGAACTGCGCGAGGTCAAGGGCCTCACGGTATTGATCTACGATCAGACCTGCGCCGCCGAAAAGCGCCGCCGCCGCAAGCGCGGGCTCTATCCCGATCCGCAAAAGCGGGTGTTCATCAACGAGCGCGTCTGCGAGGGCTGCGGCGACTGTTCGCAAGCCTCCAACTGCGTTTCGGTGCAGCCGCTGGAGACCGAACTCGGCCGCAAGCGCCGGATCGACCAGTCGAACTGCAACAAGGACTTTTCCTGCATCGAGGGATTTTGCCCGAGCTTCGTCACCGTGCATGGCGGCAAGCTGCGCAAAGCCGACCGCACGGCTGCCGATCCGTCGGCGCTGTTCGCCGACCTGCCGCTGCCGACGCCGCTTGCGCTGGACGGGGCGTTCAACATCCTTGTTACCGGTATCGGTGGCACCGGCGTCATCACCATCGGCGCGCTGCTCGGCATGGCCGCCCATGTCGACGGCAAGGCGTGCTCGACGCTCGACTTTACCGGCCTGTCGCAGAAGAACGGCGCGGTCATGAGCCATGTCCGGATCGCGCCGTCGCCGGACGATCTCGCCAACGTCCGGATCGGGCCCGGCAGCGCCAACCTCATTCTCGGCTGCGACATCGTCGTCGCCACCTCGGTCCCGGCGCTGAGCCGGGCCGAGCGCGGCGTGACGCGTGCAGTGGTCAATGCCGATCTGATGCCGACCGCGAGCTTCGTGATCGATCCGGATATCGATTTCCAGGCCGGCGCGATGCGCGACTCGCTCAACGAGGCCGTCAGTGCCAGCGATCTCGACGTTCTCGATGCGACGGGCCTCGCCACCGCGCTGATGGGCGACAGCATCGCCACCAACGCCTTCATGCTCGGTTTTGCGTTTCAGCGCGGGGCGATCCCGCTGTCGCTGGAGGCGATCATGAAGGCGATCGATCTCAATGGTGCTGCGATCGACATGAACAAGCTGGCGTTCTCGTGGGGACGTCTGGCTGCGCACGATCTGCAGCGCGTGATCACCGCGGCGCGTTTCAAGAACTCGGGTGCGGCGCCGGTGAAGCGCACGCTCGACGAAAGCATCGCATTCCGCGCCGAGTTCCTCACCGACTACCAGAACGAGGCCTATTCGAAGCGTTATTTCGGCGAAGTAGAACGCGTTCGCGCCGCCGAGGCCAAGGCCGCACCGGGATCGCAGGAATTGACGGAAGCGTTCGCAAAAGGCCTGTTCAAGCTGATGGCCTACAAGGACGAATACGAAGTCGCGCGGCTTTATACCGATGGCGAGTTTGCGAAGGCGCTGAAGGAGCAGTTCGACGGCGACGCCAGCGTTAAGGTCAGCCTCGCGCCGCCGATGTTCGCCCAGCGCGACAAGGCGACCGGGCACTTGCGCAAGCGGGAATTCGGACCGTGGGTGTTCAAGGCGTTCGGTTTGCTGTCGCGGATGAAGTCGCTGCGCGGCACCGCGTTCGATCCGTTCGGCTATACCAGCGAGCGCAGGATGGAACGCGCGCTGCCGGGCGAATATTCGGCGATGATCTTCCGCCATCTCGATGCGGGCAAGCCGCTCGATCTGCCGCGGCTGGTGACACTGGCGAAGTCGGCTGACCTCGTGCGCGGCTACGGCCACATCAAGGAAGCCAACGTCGCGAAATACCGCGCTGAGTGTAAGCGTCTCGAAAGCGCGATCGGGCAGCCCGTCGCCCAAGCCGCCGAGTAGGCGAACCGGAACCGGCCGCGGGCATTTTCGCGGCCGGGATCATTGCACGGTAACCTTGCCGGCAGGAACGGCTGGCATTGCCGTGCCGGGCTTCCTACAGAATGTCAGTAGTTCGATTTTTTTTTACTGATTTCAGGAGGCCATGAATGGTCCTGAAAAGTGCCTTTGCGGCAGTACTTTGTACCGGGTTCCTGGTAGTGGGCGGCTTGGCGATGGCGGACGAGTATCGTCCGGGCGAGTTCCTCGGGCTCGATCTTTCCAGGGCCGTGCTTTCGCCGAAGCGGCTCGGACCGGAAACCGAGTTCGCCCCGGTTCCGATCGAAGCCAAGTCCGATCGCGCGCAGGCCGATACGGATGCTTCCGTTTGGCCCAGGCTTCCGCCGCGGAACATTCACGTCGCCAAAACCAAAGTCGTCAAGCCTCAGATCGCCAGGAGCAGCGCGGTGCCGCCGCGCGGCGCCGCCCGCACCAAGCTGGTGCATCGCCACGGCAACCCGCTCGATGCGCAAGCCATGGACACCCGCGTCCAGATATGGCCGTGCAAATCGGGCGGCATCTGCAACTGGCAGCGATAAAGCCGTGACTTCGTATGGTGGGTTAGGCGAAGCCGTAACCCACCATACCTACGGCTAACCCATCCTGCAGTCCTCAGTTTACGTCATCCACCTGTCGCAAAACCTTCGGCGGAGAGTCAAATTCAACGGGCACACCTTTGTCGTGATTCGACGAGGGTGGCCCGATGCCGATTGCGATACGCGCCAAGCATGCTTTGAACCGGCGTCAGTTGCTGGTCAGGTCCACCGCCACGATCGCGGCCGCCGGCCTCGGCAGCCTCGCCAAGCCCTATGTGAGCCGCGCCGCGGATCGTCCTTTGATCGCCTGCGGGATTCAGTCCGGCGACGTTTCGGCGGATTCCGCGGTGATCTGGGCGCGTGCCGACCGGCCGGCCCGGATGCGGGTGGAATGCTCCACCGTCGAGAGCTTCAGCAACATCATTGGCACGGCTTCATCGGATGCGTTGCCGGACAGCGACTTCACCTCGAAAGTTCTGCTCGACGGCCTGCCCGCGGGGCAGGATGTCTTTTACCGCGTCCGCTTCGACGACATCGCAAGCGGCCTCGCCGGAGAAACCCAGGTCGGGCATTTCCGCACCGCGCCTGCGGAACATCGTTCGGTGTCATTCGTCTGGTCGGGCGACGCAGCGGGCCAGGGCTGGGGCATCGATCCCGCGCGCGGGGGATTTCGGACCTACCGGACCATGCGCGACAACCGGCCCGACTTCTTCATTCATTCCGGCGATCATATCTACGCCGATTGCCCGATCCCCTCCGAGCTGAAGCTGCCGAACGGCGAGATCTGGCGCAACATCGTGACGGAAGAAAAATCCGTCGCCGCGCGCAGCCTGGCGCAGTTTCGCGGCAACTACAAATACAACTGGCTCGATGAAAACTTCCGCACCTTCCACGCCGAAGTCCCGATGTTCGCGCAATGGGACGATCATGAGGTGACCAACGACTGGGCGCCGCTGGGCAGCTACGACGAGAGCGGCTTTGCCGACGACGGCGTCCCGAAACTGGTGTCGCGGGCGCGGCGCGCATTTCACGAATTCATGCCGATGCCGGTGACACCCGGCGACAACGGCCGCGTCTATCGCCGGATCGGGCACGGCCCGCTGCTCGACGTCTTCATGATCGACATGCGCAGTTACCGCGACAACACCTGGAACAAGCGCGACGACAACAGCGACACCTTCATCCTCGGGCCTGCGCAGCTGGCGTGGCTGAAGCGCGAACTGGTCGCCTCCAACGCGACCTGGAAGGTGATCGCCGCCGACATGTCGATCGGCCTGATCAGCGAGGATGCCGTCGCGCTCGGCGATGGTCCGCCGCAACGCCGCGAGCACGAGATCGCCGATCTGCTGTCGTTCATGAAACGCGCCGGCATCCGCAACACGGTGTGGCTGACCGCCGACATGCATTACACCGCCGCGCATCACTACGACCCGAACCGCGCCGCCTGTCAGGATTTCGAACCGTTCTGGGAATTCGTCTCGGGCCCGCTGCATGCGGGCACCTGGGCGCCCGGCGATCTCGACAACACCTTTGGGCCCAAGGCGATGTTTCAGAAGGGCTGCAGCGGAGAGCAGGGCGAAAATCTCGCACCTTGCTTCGGGCTGCAGTTTTTCGGCCACGTCGCGATCGACGGCAAAACCGAAGTCATGACGGTGACCCTGAAGGACGTCGACAACCGCGATCTATGGTCGGTCGATATCGAGCCCCGTCCAGACGCGCGGCCCGGTCAGATCATGGCGCAGCATATCTGAGCTCAGGGCGTCACCAGGAAGTAGCCGCCGACCACGAGCAGGGTCGAAAGGGCAAGGATCACGCCGAGTACGGCGGCGATGATCGCCGGCAGTTCATGGGTTTCCAGCCACTGTCGCAACGCCCTCGCCATCGCCGTCCTGACCTGATCTTGAGTTGCCCCGCGCCATGCGGGCAGGCTATTCCATAGCCGTCCCTTCCCTGCAATGAAATACCCGTCCACGCGGCCTTTGCCACGGATGCGGTGCTTTAGCCCTTTTCAGGAGTCACCATGGATCATCTAACCACAGAGGGCATCAGCCTGCCCAAGCTCGGGCTCGGCACCTTCCGCATGCAGGGCGATGCCTGCCGTGCGGCGGTCGAGAGCGCGCTTGATCTGGGCTACCGGCACCTCGACACCGCGGAAATGTATGCCAACGAGGAAGCCATTGGCGCCGCGCTGGCCGCTTCAAGCGTTGCCCGCAAGGACCTGCATGTCACCACCAAGGTCTGGAACGAGAATCTGGCGCCGGACGCGATCCGCCGGGCGTTCGATGCTTCCCTGAAGAAGCTCGGGCTCGACCATGTCGATCTCTATCTGGTGCATTGGCCGGCGCGGAACATGAACCTGCCGGCGATGTTTGAAACACTGATGAAGCTGAAGGAGGAAGGCCGCACCCGCGCCATCGGCGTCGCCAATTTCAACATAGCCCTGCTCAAGACCGTGGTCGACGAGATCAAGGCGCCCGTCGCCTGCAACCAGGTCGAATACCATGTGATGCTGGACCAGACGCCGCTCCGGCAATTCCTCACTGCGAAATCGATCCCGCTGGTGGCCTATTGTCCGCTGGCGCAGGGCCGGGTGGCCTCCGACGAGGCGCTGGCTGCGATCGGGCGCAAGCACAATGCCAGCGCGGCTCAGGTGGCGCTGAAATGGCTGCTCGACCAGGACGGCGTCGCCGCGATCCCCAAGGCTTCGCGTGTCGAAAGCCAGCAAGCCAACCTCGACGCGCTGAAGGTGCAGCTCGATGACGCCGACCGGGCGGTCATCGCGGCCTTGCCGAAGGACAAGCGTTGTGTAAATCCCGGCTTCGCGCCGGCTTGGGATTGATGCCGATTCCCGCCTTTTCCGTCCGCCGGAATTGAAGGTTTTTGCTACACACCGACTGTGGTCCAGTCCATACTGGGCCGCATCCAAGGGAGGTCTAAAAATGCGTGAAGCTGTTATCGTTTCCTATGCTCGTACCGGGCTGGCAAAGTCCGGCCGCGGCGGGTTCAATATTACCCCTCCGATGTCGATGGCG
The DNA here is from genome assembly GCF_005937885.2 of Bradyrhizobium sp. KBS0727. NCBI lineage: Bacteria > Pseudomonadati > Pseudomonadota > Alphaproteobacteria > Hyphomicrobiales > Nitrobacteraceae > Bradyrhizobium > Bradyrhizobium sp. KBS0727. Next base: position 1,838,656 of record NZ_CP042176.1, read on the forward strand.
GCCCACGCCGTCAAGCACGCCGTCGAGCGCGCCGGCGTCGCCAAGGACTATGTCGAAGACTGCTATCTCGGCAATTGCGCGCATGGCGCGCCGAATATCGGCCGTCAGGCCGCGCTCTTGGCTGGCATGCCAAAGTCGACGGCCGGCGTTTCCGTGAACCGGTTCTGTTCGTCGGGCCTGCAGACCATCGCGATGGCCGCCAACTCGATCCGCTCGGACGGTGCCGATTGCATCGTGGCCGGTGGCGTCGAAAGCATCTCGATCCCCGGCGGCGGTTCGCCCAAGGAATCGATCGACCCGGACCTGCTCAAGGCCGCGCCCGATATCTTCATGGCGATGATCGACACCGCCGATATCGTCGCCGAGCGCTACAAGCTCAGCCGTGAATACCAGGACGAGTACTCGCTGGAATCGCAGCGCCGCATGGCGGCGGCCCAGCAGGCCAACAAGTTCAAGGACGAAATCGTCCCGATGAAGACCAAGATGAAGGTGGTCGACAAGGCGACGAAGGCGGAAAGCATCGTCGACTACGTCGTCGATCGCGACGAGTGCAACCGTCCGGAGACGACCCTGGAAGGCCTTGCCAAGCTCGAGCCGGTCAGGGGTGCTGGCAAATACATCACCGCCGGCAATGCCAGCCAGTTGTCGGATGGCGCGGCAGCGGTGGTTCTGATGGAAGCCAAGGATGCCGAAAAGCGCGGCCTCAATCCGATGGGCCGTTTCGTCGCCTGGGCGGCGGCGGGCTGCGAGCCGGACGAGATGGGCATCGGTCCGGTGTTCGCCGTGCCGAAGCTGTTGAAGCGCCACGGCCTGAAGATCGACGATATCGATATCTGGGAGCTCAACGAAGCGTTCGCCAGCCAGTGCCTCTATTCGCGCGACAAGCTCGGCATCGATCCCGAGAAGTACAACGTCAATGGCGGCTCGATCGCGATCGGCCATCCCTTCGGCATGACCGGTGCGCGTTGTACCGGCCACCTGCTGCAGGAAGGCCGCCGCCGCAAGGCCAAATGGGGCGTCGTCACCATGTGCATCGGTGGCGGTCAGGGCGGCGCGGGCCTGTTCGAAATCTACTGAAATCTTCCGAACGGCTCGCTATCGATACCAAGTAGACAAAGAACACGAACAAAGAAAATGGCTCCGCGAGGAGCCATTTTCCGTTCAACACGACAGAGATCAGTAGTAGCGATGCTTCTTGATCACAACGACGCGGTCATTGTGGTGCCAGCCGCGATGCCAGCCACGATCGTGCTCACGGAATTCGGCGCGGGCGCCGTAGCCGTGATGCCAACCATGATCGCCACGCTTGACCACAACGGATTCAGCGCTTGCAATCGACGGTGCCGCGATGACGATGGCGCCAAGCGCAGCTAACACATATCCAAGCTTCTTCATGTCTGTCCTCCTCAATTGAATCGAGGATGTAACAGCGCGGCGATGCGATCGTTCCTGTGGAACCCGCGCAGATTTCTGAACGTCTGTTCAGTCTGGGTTAACGCGCGCGTGACGCGCGCGTTTTCAACGTCAGTCCATGATCGCCTGATACACCAGCGCGTTGATCTTCTGTCGGTAGTGCCAGCGGATCGGGCCGGGTGCGGCGGAGAGATAGACCACGGCGAGCTCTTCCTTGGGATCGACCCACCAGTCGGTGCCGCTGGCGCCGGGCCAGGAGAATTGTCCGACCGAGCCCATCATCCTGATCACGCCGGGCGTGGTGCGCACCGCGAGGCCGAGACCGAAGCCGTAATCGGCGCGGGTCGGATCGGCATTGCCGACGAGATTTTTGATGTTCGGACCCAACTGGTCGGAAAGCATATAGGCGACGGTCCGGGGCCCGAGCAGGCGGGTTTCGCCGGAGCGCCCGCCGTTCATCAGCATCATCGCAAAGCGCAGATAGTCCGACGCGGTGGAAGCAGCGCAGCCGCCGCCGCATTCGAATTTGAGCGGCTGGGTCAGTTCGGGGCTGCGCGCCTGCGGCTTGCCGGTGTCGGGATCAGCCGGCAGCGGCTTGGCGTAGCGGGCGGCCTTCTCCGCCGAAACCGAGAAACCGGTATCGGTCATCCCCAATGGCGCGAACAGGTTGGCCTGCAGATATTGCCCGAGCGTCTGGCCGCTGATCTTTTCAATGGTTTGTCCGAGCACATCGAGACCGAAGCCGTAGTCCCACACGGTCGCGGGCTGATAGAGCAGCGGCAGCGAGGCGAGCTTGTCCATGAAGGCCGCGCCATCATAGTTGCGCGCCGCATCGCCGCTGCCGGCCGGATACATCTTGTGCACCGGCGTGTTGCCGCGTCCGCCGTAGATCAATCCGGAGGTATGCCGCATCAGGTCCTGGATCGTGATCGGGCGTTCGGCCGCGACGGAGCCTGAGAGCCCGTCGCCGTCGAGCACCGCGACGCGCATATTGGCGAATTTCGGAAAATACTTGCTGAGCGGATCGTTGATCAGGAGCTTGCCCTGTTCGTACAGCATCAGGCCGCCGACCGCCGTCATCGGCTTGGTCATCGAGGCGATGTTGAAGATGGTGTCGGTGGTCATCGGGAGATTGGCGGCCTTGTCGCGCCAGCCATAGGCGTCGAACGCGACGAGCTTGCCGCGGCGCGCGATGGCGATGACGGCGCCGGGCGTTCGACCCGCCGCGATATCGGCTTTCAGGGTTTCGCCGATCCGCGCCAACCGTTCGCTGGACAGGCCGACGTCCTCGGGTTTGGCGCGGGGCAGGGGATCGTCGGCGAACGCGGCGGTAGATGCGAGCAGGCCAAACGCAAGCGCGACAACTCTCATTGAAACCATGGACGCCTCCCGTCGGGCTCTTCGGCCCTTGATCTGATCGCCAAAGCCTAGGGCAACAGGCTCCGGCAGGCCAGCGGCGAGGGCATTCATTTTTGCGTGGGCTCGCCGTGGGTCGATGCGCATCGCCTTGCGCAACGCCGGTCACCGGCGCATCATCGCGCCATAAAAAGCCTACCAGGGGGAGCGTTGCCATGACCGGGTTTTCACGTCGTGACTTTCTGAGCCTGAGTGGATCGGCGGCGGTGGCCGCGATGGCAGGCCCCGCCAATGCTGCGATGGGACCGAACGACAAGTTCGACCTCGTGATCAAGGGCGGCGACGTGCTCGACCCCAGCCAGTCGCTGCGGGGAAAACGCGATATCGGCATTCGCTGGGGCGTGATCGAAGCGATCGAGAACGAGATTCCGGCCGCCCGCATTTCGAAGAGCATCGATGCCACGGGCAAGCTGGTGACGCCGGGACTGATCGACTTGCACTGCCATGTCTATCCCTACGGTTCGGCGATCGGCATTCCTGCCGACGAGCTGGTGCAGTTTCAGGGTACCACCACGGTGGTGTCGGCGGGCGACGCCGGCGTCAACAATCTCGCCGCGCTGCGCCGCTACATCGTGGCGCAATCGCGGGCGCGGATTTACGCCTTCGTCCACATCGCCAACAACGGATTGTCGGCGTTCCCGGTTGCCGAGCTCTACAACATCGACAATGCCCAGGTCGAAGCCTGCGCCATGGCGCTCGCCGAAAATCCGGACTTCCTGATCGGCGTCAAGGTGCGGATGTCGGAGAACGTGATCTTCAAGCACGGCCTCGAGCCGCTGAAGCGCGGCATCCAGGCCTGCGAGATGTGCGGCTGGCCGGCCAAGATGATGGTGCATATCGGCGGCGTCGAGACCAAGGAATTGATGTCGCAGATCCTCGATCTGTTGCGGCCCGGCGATGTGCTGACCCATGCCTATTCCGGTTTTCCCAACAATGCCGGTGTGTTCACCAACATCGTGCAGGACGGCAAGCTGTTGCCGGCGGCGCTCGCCGCCAAGCAGCGCGGCGTCATTTTCGACGTCGGCCATGGCGGCGGCAGTTTTGACTTCACGGTGGCGGAAGTGGCGATCCCCGGCGGCTGCACGCCTGACACGATCTCGTCCGACATCCACGTCTTCTCCGGCAATTCGCCCGGCGTGCCCTACCTGCCGAATGTGATGAGCAAATTCATGACGCTGGGCTTTTCGCTGGAGCAGGTGGTGACAATGGCGACCACGGCGCCAGCGAAGATCATCAACCGCGCGCCGAAAATCGGCACGCTGCAGGTCGGTGCCCCCGGCGATGTTGCGATCATGGATCTGGTGGAAGGGCCGGTTTCGTTCGTCGATACCCGCAACAACAAGCGCGACGGCAAGGCTCTATTGAAGCCGGTACAGACCGTGATCAACGGCGTTCCGTTTGGCCGGCCCTATCAGTCGCCGTTCGCGGTGCGGTAACGGCTCAGGCCGGTTGTTTCTGCTCGCGTTGATCGCCGACGATGTCGGCGATGACGGCGCCCATCACCAGTGCGCCACCGATAAGTGCACGGGAGGATGGCGCCTCCTGGAACGCCAGCCATACCCAGAACGGCATCAGCGGCGTCTCCAGCGTGGCGATCAAAGCGGCCTGGCTGGAGGGCAGCAGCCGCGAGCCGAGCATGTACAGAGAGAGGCCCAGCGCGACCTGGAAGAACCCGAACATCGCAAAAATAAACAGGTCGTGCGCGGTGACCCCCGGGATGCCCTGAGCAAAGGGAATGCTGACGACGCTGCCGAGGATATTCGACAGCGCCGCGGCGGCGACCATCGATGTGTTCCGGTGCTGGCGGACAATGACCGTCATTGCGGCAATCGCCACCGTCATGATGCAGGCCAGCGCGAGGCCAACAATGTCGGAGCCTGGGCGCGCGCCGCCGACGATGATCGCGATACCGCACAACGCCACGATGCTCGCCAGCGTAGTCCGCAGCCGCGGAACTTCGCGTAGCCAGACCCAGGCGAGCGCGGCCGTGACGAACGGTCCGGTTGCGATGATGATCGCGACATTGGATACGCTTGTCAGTTGCAGGGATGGGATGAAGCACACCATGCCCACCGTCGACAGCGCCGCGACCAGCCAGCCGGTCCTGTCCATCTGCGTGAAATCCCGCAGGCCATTCCAGCCCTGCAGCAGCACCAGAATGGCCGCGATCATGGCGGCGCCGAACAGGCCCCGCCAGAACAGGATGGTCCAGGAGTCGAACGGCAGCAGCCGCGTGAAAAACGGCGCGGTGCTCCACGCCACGGCAGCCGCGACGACCAGGGCGATCCCCGTGCGATGCTGCGATTGCGGCCCGGTCATTCCACTAATCCTGTTGATTGCCCGGGTCTGCTACCGCTGAAACCGCCTGAGGCTATGGCTACGCGCGCTTCTCCACATTGGCGCTGCGCGCCGGCACGCCGAACTCCCTACGGCAGACCTCGGCAAGCACGGCAACGCCCTCGCGGATCTGTTCGTGCGAGGGACTGGCGAAGCACAGCCGCAGCCGGCTGCCGGAATAGGCCTTGTCGGTCGACCATTCCGGCCCAGGATTGATGGCGACGCCGGCGGCCAGCGCCGCCTGATACAGTTTCAGCGTATCGACATTGTCGGGCAGTTTGACCCACAGGAAGATGCCGCCCTTGGGGTCCTCGAATTCCGCTGCGGTCCCGAACTGTTCGTTGAGCGCCTCCATCAGCGTGTCGAGCTTGGCGCGCAGGCCGCGCGTCAGCTTCGGCACATGGGTGGCGAAATGCGGTGCGCAATATTCCGCCAGCACCATCTGCTCCAGCGCGCCGGAGCCGGCGTCGGTCTTCAGCGCCAGCATCCGCGACATCATCGCCCAGGGCGCGACGATGAAGCCGACGCGGAGCGCTGGCGCGATCGATTTGGAAAACGAGCCGATGTGAATGACGCTGTCATTCTGGCTCATGGCATAGATCGCGGGCGGCCGCTCGCCGGTCCAGACCAGATCGGCGTAGCAATCGTCCTCGAAGATTGGCACGCCGTATTGCTGCGACAGTTTCAGCATCTCCGCGCGCCGCTTCTCCGGCATGATGGTGCCGGTCGGGTTCTGCACGGTCGGAATGGTGTAGATATATTTCGGCGTGATGCCGCGGGCCTTGTGGTCGGCCAGAACAGCCGCCAGCGCGTCCATCCGCATCCCGTCGTCGTCGAGGGGAATGCCGACCGCCTTGACGCCAAGCCGCGTCAGCCGGTTGATGGCGCCCTGATAGCTCTCCTGTTCGATCAGCACGGTGTCGCCGCGCGCCAGCAAGGTCTGATTGACGAGGTCGAGCGCCTGCAGCGAGCCCGACACGATCATGATGTCGTCGGCGGCACAGCTAATGCCGGCGTCGCGCTTGAGTTTCGTCGTGAGGAATTCGCGCAGCGGACGATAGCCCTGCGGGCCACTCGCCAGACCGTAGGTCGCCAGCGTCTTGCCCTCGCGGCGGAGCACGGCATTGACCGCATCGATCAGGCCCTCGACCGGCACCTGGTCGGGATCGTTGTTGCCGCCGACGAAGCTGTATTTGGCAAGGCCCGTCCACCGCGCCGCCGGTGCCGGCAATCCGGCTGGCAACAGGGCTGCAAAATCGAAAGGTGCCGCGGTCGACATGGATGTTCACTCCCGTTTGTTTTTCGTTGAGAAGGCTGGTTGCTCCGGCCTTCCGGCTCGTATTCGTTCAAGTTCGTTTTTGCAGGCTAGTTCTTGCCGATCACCTTGATCGGGCGCCCCTGGCTGATGAAGGCATAATGCCCGGGGCCAACGCTGCCAACCATCAGCGCCTCGACCGCGGGTTCGGCGATCTCGCTGGTGGCCGCCCAGTCGACCACGAAATTGGCCCCGGTGCCGCCGCGCACGTCGGTCGCGGCGACGAAGACCTCGATGGTCGAGAACGGTTTTAGCGCGACCGGCGTCTTGAGGTAGCTCTCCACCATTTTCCCGGACGTGTCGAAATAGGCCACTCGCTTCAGCACCAGCGGCCTGGTCTCCGAGGCGTTGTGAACGCAGAGCGTCACCGAAAAATCCGCCCGCAGCTTGCCCGCGCTCATCGAGACGCTGGAATAGACCGGTACATAAAATGCCCCGGAAACGGTGAGAGTTTCCGCCGGCATGGCGGTGAGGGAACCGGCGAAATTCTGCTCGATGCTTCCCGCGGTCTGGGCTTCGGCGTCAGCGCCGTGCAGGATCGACAGGACGGCCAGAATGGTGAGAAAAGAGCCCGCTGCGCGGATGTGACACATTGCTCGTATGATCCGAGCGCGGGCGCCACTAGGTTGCGGGGAGGAAAAGTCCGGAATCATGCACGAACTCATTGGCGATATCACTCTATGCATCCTGTTCGCCTGGGTGCTCGGCCTGCTGGCCCATTTCTCCCGGCAGCCGCTGATCCTGGCCTACCTTATCGCCGGCTTTTTCATAGGTCCATTCGGCATGGGCTGGGTCAAGTCCCAGGAATCGATCGCCGTCATCTCCGAGCTCGGCCTGATCTTCATGCTCTTCATGATCGGGCTCGAAATCGACCTCAAAAAGATCGTGCGCGCCGGCAAGGTCATCCTGTTTGCGGCGGGCGGGCAGTTGATCGGCGGCTGCCTGCTCGGGACCCTGTTCTTCCTGGGAATCGGGCTGTCGATTGGGGGCGGCCATTTCGACGCGCTGTATCTCTGCGTCGCCTGCGCGCTTTCCAGCACGGTCATCATCGTCAAGGTGTTGTACGAGAAGCGCGAGCTCGACACGCTGCCCGGGCGCATCACGCTCGGCGTACTGGTGCTGCAGGACATCTTCGCGATCCTGTTCCTGGCGGTGCAGCCGAGCCTCGACAATCTGCAGGTCAGCGTAATCCTGCTGTCGGTCGGCCGGGTCGGCGTGCTGGTGGCGACCGCGCTGGTGCTGAGCCGCTATGTGCTGCCGCGGCTGTTCCACCAGATCGCGCGGCGGCCGGAACTGATCCTGCTGGGCGCGCTGGCCTGGTGTTTCCTGATCGGCGAGATCGCCGAAAGACTGCATCTGTCGCGCGAAATGGGCTCGCTGGTGGCGGGGGTTTCGCTGTCGACCTTCCCCTATGCGCTCGACGTCACCGCCAAGGTGACGACGCTGCGCGATTTCTTCATCACGCTGTTCTTTGTCGCGCTTGGCATGACCATCCCGATTCCAGGGCTTTCGGTGATCGGACTGGCGCTACTGATCGCCGCCTTCACCGTGGTCAGCCGCGTGGTGACCACGTTCACGCCGCTGTACCTGATGAAGCAGGGTCTGCGCGCCAGCCTGCTGCCGGCAATCAACCTGGCACAGATATCCGAGTTCTCGCTGGTCGTGATCCAGACCGGCGTTTCCGCAGGCCATATCAGGACCGAGACATCGAGCGCCGCATCGTTTGCCTTCGTGATCCTGGCGGTGCTGAGCACGTTCGTAATGGCGCGCAGCGATCAGGTCACGCGGGGCCTGATCGGGCCGTTGAAGCGGATCGGGCTTCGCGATCTGGACGACGGCCACGACGCCGATGCCGGCCACGAGGGCGGGCACGGCGAAGCCCGCAAAATCGTCATCCTTGGCTTCTTCCGCGCCGCCAGCGCGCTGTTGAGCGAGATCGAAAGCCATACCCCTTCGGTCCTCGAACAGATCACGGTGATCGACTTCAATCCCGTCGTGTTCCGGACCCTGTCGGATCGCGGCATGCACGTAGTCTATGGCGATATCAGCAACGTGGACACGCTGTTGCATGCGGGGGTCGGCAAGTCGGAACTGATCATCCTGAGCATACCGAACTCGCTGTTGAAGGGCGCCGACAATGAAAAACTGGTCCGGCACGTCCGTACGCTCAACCCGACCGCCAAAATCGTCGCGACCGCGGAGCTGTTGTCCGACGTCAACGATCTGTACGAGGCTGGTGCCGATTACGTGACGGTGACAAGGCTGAGCGACGCCCACCAGTTGTACAAGGTGATCGAGGCCGCGCAGGCGGGGTTGCTGGAAGACAAGCGCGCGGAAACCGATGCGTTGCTCGCCGAACGCCGCGAAGTGCTGCCGTAGAGCCTTATCGGTTCTGATTGAATCAGAACCGGGCTTCTACCCTTTTGTTTTGACGCGTTTTCTTCACGCGAACCGGGCACCACTTCGCTCGAAAACGCTATAGCGTTTACAGGCTGCTCTCCTGCGCCATCGCGTCGGCAAACGCGGCGCGGCGGCGGGCGATGAAGCCGGCGACCAGGATCGCGGCCACCAATAGCCAGACCGTGATTGCGATCGGGCTTTGGACGTAGATCCAGGGATCGCCGTCGCTGAGAAACAGCGCCTCGCGAAAGTGCTTTTCGATATTGGGCCCGAGGATCAGGCCGACCACCAGCGGCGCAAGCTGGAATTTCATCTTGTTGAAGGCGTAGCCGACGATGCCGGCGGCGAGCAGCACCCAGACGTCGAAGATGCTGTTGCGGACGCTGTAGGTACCGATCACCGACAGCACCAGCAGCAGCGGAATGAACAGGTAATGCGGAATCCGCAGCAGGCTGACCCAGACCCCGACCATCGGGATGTTCAGCGCCAGCAGCATGATGTTGCCGATATAGGCGGAGGCGATCAGGCCCCAGAAGATTTCCGGGTGCTGGGTGATCAACAGCGGTCCGGGCTGGATGCCCTGCACCAGCATCGCCGAGATCATCAGCGCTGCGATCGGCGTGAAGGGGATGCCGAGCGCGAGCAGCGGCACCAGCGAGGCGGTGGCGGCGGAATTATTGGCGGCCTCGGGACCGGCGACGCCTTCGATCGCGCCGGAGCCGATTTCATTCGCATATTTCGAGGTTGCCTTCTCCAGCCGGTAGGAGGCGAACGACGCCAGCGTCGCCGCCGGTCCCGGCACCAGGCCGAACAGAAAGCCCAGGAACGTGCCGCGCAACCACGACGGCACCGCGCGCTTCCATTCGGTGCGGGTCGGCAGCAGGTCGCGCATCTTCACCGATTCCGGCCGGTTGGCGGCATGCGCCTTGTCCTCGACCAGCAGCATCAGTTCGGCGAATCCATAGAGCCCGACCACGACCGGCACCAGCGACACCCCTTCGGCGAGGTCGGGAAGGCCGAACGTAAACCGCGTCTCGCCGGTGACGGCTTCCTGGCCGATGGTCCCCAGCATCAGCCCGAGCGTCATCGGTAGCAATGCCGAGGCCAGCGTGCCGCCTGAAATCCGCGACATCACGATCAGGCCGCCGGCGGTGAGTGCGAAGAATTCCGCCGGCCCGAACAGGATCGCGAGATTGGCCAGCGACGCCGAGAACAGCATGACGCCGACGACCGCAAGCGTGCCGCCGACAAAGGAGCCGACCGCGACGATGGTCAGCGTCGCCCCGGCGCGGCCCTTCTTGGCAAGCTGGTAGCCGTCGATCGCGGTCACGACGGAGGCGGATTCACCGGGGATGTTGAGCAGGATCGCGGTGGTCGAGCCGCCATACATCGAGCCGTAGAAGATGCCGGCCATCATGATCAGGCCCGAGGTCGGATCGAGCGAGAACGTCAGCGGCAGTATCAGTGCCACGCCGGCAACCGGCCCAAGCCCCGGCAGCACGCCGATCGCCGTGCCCGCAAACGCGCCGACAAAGGCCGCAAGCAGGTTGGCGGGCGTTGCCGCGATGTGCAGTCCGTAGAGCAGGCCCTGGAGGGGGTTCATTGTTGCACCGTCAAAACAGCCATTGCTTGAACAGGCCTGCGGGCATCTGAACCTTCAGCAGCCGGACAAAGAACAATTCGAAACTGAGCGCGATCACCACCGCATAGATCGCAAGCCGCACGACCGATCGCTTGGGGTCATCCGACAGCAGCCACATGCTCGCCAGCAGAAACAGCGCCGACGCGATCATGTTGCCGATCAGGGGCATCGCCAGGAAGTAGATCGCGAACGCCGCCAGCACCTTTAGCAACCGGCGCAGGTCGGCGCCCGCCGGCAACGAAAAGGTCGCCGGCATCGAATCGTCGGCGCCGTGCTTTTCGAGCATGACCGAAATGGCCGAGATCGCGAGCAGGAGACCGACCGCGATCGGGAAAATCGCCGCCCCCGGCTTGTGCCAGCGCCCGACCGACAGCGTCTGCCAGGCGTCGGCGACGTAACCGGCGGCCAGCAGCAGCGCGAGCAGGCCGACGAGCCGCCGCGCCCGCGGCAGCCCGAAGCTGGTTGCCGGCGTCACCTGTCGTCATCCAGGAATTTGATGACGTCGCGGAACTTGGCGTCGTAGGCGGCCAGTTCCTGCTTCATATCGTCGCCGATCTTGGGATCGGAGGTGTAGCCGTTGGCTTTCAGGAAACTCTTGAACTCGTCGCTCTCGACGATGGTCTTCGAGACCGCCGTCAGCCTCTCGAGGATCGGCTTCGGCAGGCCGTTGGGCGCAATCACGTAGTAGCCGACCGGAAAGGTGTCTTTCCACGGCGTCTCGCCGATCGGCTTGGCGTCCGGCAGCAGATCGTATTTGCCCTGCTGGAACACCGCGATCGCGCGCAGCTTGCCGGCGTCGATCTGGCCCTTCATGCCGGGCGCAAAGCCCGAGGAGCCGTCGACACGGCCGCCGAGTGCGGCCAGCGTCGCTTCGCCGCCGCCGCCGGTGAACGGCACCGTGACGATGCGTAGCCCAGCCAGCTTGTTGAGCTGCTGAATGACGATGTCGTTGATCGAGCGCAAGCCGGATACCGACACTTTCAGCTTGCGCGGATTGGCCCGCGCCTCGGTGATGAAATCGTCGAGCGTCTTCCAGCGCGAGTCTGACGGCACCGCGAGGATGACCGGCAGATCGGACAATTTGGCGATCGACTGGTAGTCATCAGCCGATTTCCAGGCCAGCCCTTTCATCTCCAGCGGCTGGTAGGCCAGCGACGAACTGGAGCCGAGCCCGATGGTGTAGCCATCCGGGGTGGCGCGGATCACGGCGCCGGTGCCGATGGTCGCGGAAGCGCCCGGCTTGTTCTCGACGATCACCTTGACCTTGAGTTGCTTCTCCAGGAGCTCGGCATACTTGCGGCTGATCGGGTCGGTCGAGCCGCCCGGCGCGTAGGGGACGTAGAAGGTGATGTCCCGGGTTGGCCACGCATCAGCGGCGCGAGTGGTGGGCGAAAGTCCCGTGACGGCTGCCAGCAGGGCGATGCCGGCCCATGCCGCCTGACGGAAATTCGATTGAAAACGCACCATGTTTCTACCCAGCGCCTGCTTCTTGTTTTTATGGCTGCGACCATGGCGATCGGGACTGGACCCCGTCAATGATTTTTCCTGTTCCGGCCCTGTCGCAGCATGGCCTTTCCGCCAGCCCCTTCCGCGACTTCCTGCCCTGCGTATTGACGCTGGCGCAGGCCTTTTTGACGCTGGCGCCGGCCTTGGAGTCCGGCTAATGCACTCCCAGCAGCAAGCGAGACCGTGAGAAAATGCCCGATACAATCCAGGAAGTTCTGCAAGCCTTTGCCAAGGGCGAACTCGTCGTCGTCACCGATGACGAAGACCGGGAGGGTGAGGGCGACTTGATCGTCGCCGCCTCACTGTGCACCGCCGAGAAGATGGCATTCATCATCCGTCATACCTCGGGCATCGTCTGTGCGCCGATCACCCAGGACGACGCCCGCCGGCTGCGGCTCGATCCGATGGTGGCGCATAACGATTCAAGCCACACCACCGCCTTCACCGTCTCGGTCGACTACAAGCCGGACGGCGGCACCGGCATCTCCGCGGACGAACGCGCCTCGTGTTGCCGTGCACTCGCCAATCCCAATGCTGGCGCCAATGATTTTGCTCGGCCCGGCCATATCTTTCCGCTGATCGCCCGCGACGGCGGCGTGCTGCTGCGCTCGGGCCATACCGAGGCCGCGGTCGACCTCTGCAAGCTCTCCGGCCTGCCGCCGGTCGGCGTCATCAGCGAGTTGATGAACGACGACGGCACCGTGATGAAGGGCGAGCAGGTCGCCAGATTCGCCGCCGCCAACAAGCTCAAGCACGTCACGATCGCTGACATGATCGCCTACCGCCAGGCGCGCGAGAAGCTGATTGAACGCGTCGCGACCTTTACGACGGACAGCCCGATCGGACCGCTGCAGGGCTATGCCTACCGCTCGCCGTTCGACGAGATCGCGCACGCTGCGTTCGTCTACAACGGTATCGGCGACGGCAAGAACGTCCTGACGCGGCTTCACAAGCCCAACATCGTCAAGGATCTCTTCACCGGACAGGCGCGCATGCAGGTCGTGCTCAACCATTTCAAGCTGGCCGGTCGCGGCGTGCTGGTTTACCTGCGCGACGGCGCCGCCGGGGTTCCCGTCGAGCCGGTGGGCGAGCAGAAATCCGCCGAAGCCGATCGCAACCGGCAGTGGCGTGAAGTCGGCGTCGGCGCGCAGATCCTGCGCGATCTCGGCATTACCTCGATCCGGCATCTGACCTCGTCGGTCCACGACTACAAGGGACTGTCGGGTTTCGGGATCGAGATCGTCTCGAATGAGAAGCTGGAAGGTTAGCTTCCGTCATTCCGGGTTCGCTTTGCGCCCTCCGGTGCGCAATTGCGCACCGGGGAATGGCGCAGGGAAAGATTTGCGATTCCCCTCATAGACCTTTAGTTTAGTGCCCAATTCCGCAAGGACGATGCGAAAGGGATTTTCATGAGCGTGCGCCCTCAGACCAAGGACAAGCCGACTGCCGCCGGTTTCCAGTGGGACGATCCGTTCCTGCTCGACGAACAGCTCACCGAAGACGAGCGCATGATCCGCGACACCGCGCGCGCCTATGCGCAGGACAAGCTGCTGCCACGCGTCACCAAGGCCTACCTAGAAGAAAAGACCGATCGCGAGATCTTCAACGAGATGGGCGAGCTCGGCTTGATCGGCATCACGCTGCCGGAAGAATATGGCTGCGCCAATGCAAGCTATGTCGCCTATGGCCTGGTGGCACGCGAGATCGAGCGCGTCGATTCCGGCTATCGCTCGATGAATTCGGTGCAGTCGTCGCTGGTGATGCACCCGATCTACGCCTATGGCGACGAGAACCAGCGCAAGAAATACCTGCCGAAACTCGCGACCGGCGAGTGGGTCGGCTGCTTCGGCCTGACCGAGCCGGATGCCGGCTCCGATCCCGGCGGCATGAAGACCCGCGCCGAGAAGGTTTCCGACGGCTACCGGCTCACCGGCAGCAAGATGTGGATCTCCAACGCGCCGATCGCCGACGTTTTCGTGATCTGGGCGAAGTCGGCCGCGCACGACAACCAGATCCGCGGCTTCATCCTTGAGAAGGGCATGAAGGGCCTGTCGGCGCCGAAGATCGGCGGCAAGCTTTCGTTGCGCGCCTCGATCACCGGCGAGATCGTGATGGATGGCGTGGTGGTGCCGGAGAGCGCGCTGTTGCCCAACGTGTCCGGCCTGAAGGGCCCGTTCGGCTGCCTCAACCGCGCCCGCTACGGCATCTCCTGGGGCGTGCTCGGCGCCGCCGAGGACTGCATGCACCGCGCCCGGCAATACACGCTCGACCGCAAGCAGTTCGGCCGGCCGCTGGCGGCGACGCAACTGGTGCAGAAGAAGCTCGCCGACATGCAAACCGAGATCGCGCTCGGGCTGCAGGCCTCGCTCCGTGTCGGCCGGCTGATGGACGAGGGCAAGATGGCCCCGGAGATGATCTCGATCGTCAAGCGCAACAATTGCGGCAAGTCGCTCGACATCGCCCGCGTGTCGCGCGACATGCACGGCGGCAACGGCATCCAGATCGAATATCATGTGATGCGCCACGCCGCGAATTTGGAAACCGTCAACACCTATGAAGGCACCCACGACGTCCATGCCCTGATCCTGGGCCGGGCGATCACCGGCATTCAGGCGTTTTCGTAAGGGTCCCTTTTGTCATTCCGGGGCGCGCCGAAGGCGCGAACCCGGAATCTCGAGCCGCATTATTCCGTTCATTCCATCACATCGAGATTCCGGGTCTGGCCCTTCGGGCCATCCCGGAATGACGTTGAAGTGAAAAAGCCCATGGCCGACAACGACGACATCCCGTTCAACCGTGACTTCCCGCTGAAGCCGGGTGTCGTCGAAGAAGCACGCCCAGGCGTGCGGCGGGTGCTGTGCGACAACCCGAGCCCGTTCACCTTCACCGGTACGGTCAGTTACATCGTCGGCAAGGGCAAGGTCGCGATCATCGATCCCGGTCCCGACGACGAGGCGCACGCGAAGGCGCTGCTGGATGCCGTGCGCGGCGAGACCGTGACGCATATTCTGGTCACCCATACCCATCGCGACCACTCGCCGAACACCGCGCGGATCAAGGCCGCCACCGGCGCGCCGGTTTACGCCGAGGGGCCGCATCGCGCCTCGCGGCCGCGCTTCGAAAGCGAGAAGCACAATCCGGAATCCGGCGCCGACCGCGACTTCAGGCCGGACATCGAGGTCAAGAACGGCGACACCATCGAAGGCGCCGGCTGGGTGCTGGAGGCGGTGGCGACGCCCGGTCACACCGCCAACCATCTGGCGTTCGCCTGGCCCGAGCGGAAGTTCAATTTCGTCGGCGACCACGTCATGGGCTGGTCGACCTCGATCGTGGCGCCGCCGGACGGATCGATGATCGACTACATGGCCTCGCTGGAACGGCTGGAGCGGCGCGCGGAGGATTTGTATTTCTCTGGCCACGGACCGGAGATCCCGGAAGGGCCGCGCTACGTGCGCTTCCTGGCCCGGCACCGCAAGGCCCGCGAAGCCTCGATCCTGCACCGTCTCGGCAAGGGCGATGCCGACATTCCGACCATGGTGCGCGCGATCTATATCGGCCTCGATCCGCGGCTGACCACCGCGGCCGGCTATTCCGTGCTGGCGCATCTGGAAGGTCTGGTTGCCCGCGGCATCGTCGCCACCGACGGCGATCCGGTGATCGGCGGAACCTATCGGATGGCTTGACTGCTCCGTCATTCCGGGGCGATGCGAAATTGCGCATCGTAGTTCATCGCTGCGCGATGCCCCGGAATGACGGCTGCTACTTCTTCACGCTCTTGGCCTGTGCCTTCGGGGTCGGCGCCGGCGTCTTCTTCACCGGCTTCAGCGCAGCCGCCTCGGCCGCCGTGTTGATATCATCGATCAGCTTGCTCACGCGCGCGGCGTTGCTGCCGAGATCGCTTTCGAAATAGCGCGACGAGGAACGGATATCGACGCGCGAATCCTCGCCGTCGGGGGTGATGCGGATCGAGACGTCCTCGCGGAAGCCCATGATCGGCGTGCGCGCCACCGCCTCGATACGGCCGATGCGGCGCGGCGGCTGCGGCGGGCGCTCGTCGATGATGAGCCATTTGCGCTTGGTGACCAGCGCGAGCGTGACGTCATAGGCGCGTTGCGGCGGGACCTCGAGCTCCACGGTCTCGATATCGGGATAGGCCAGCCGCTGCTGCTCGGCCGAATAGAGGCCGGCATAAACCGCGGAATTGGCGCCTTCGCCGCTGCGCAGCCGCGCCAGCGCCTCGAAGCGCGGCGGATCGATCGGATCGGTGGTGATGTCGTGGATCGGCGGCAGCTTGCGGTATTGCAGACCGAGATAGGCCGGGTAGGCGAGGATGACCGCGTCGATCAGGAGCGCCAGCAGGATCCGGCTCATGCCGCGCGACCCGTTCTGCCAGATCGCGGCAAATGCGGCGAGGCCGACCAGGATCGACAGAACAGCCAGCGCCAGTGCGCCGAAGAACGTCGCCAGCGCCGGCTTCATTTCGAGGAAGCCGAAGCGGACGATCAGGATCGAGACCACGACCGCGATCACGGAGAAGATGGCGAGGTTGCGCGCCCATGTGGCGAGGCTGGACACGGGCTCCGACTGGTAGGGAGCGGAAAACCTGCGAGCCATAAACAAAATCTGCCGGGTTGGTGCGTCGCCGGGCAAATGGAACCGGCCGCCGATAAGCCCGCTTGAGACCACGGACCTGCGGCAATTTCAAGGGAGATTGGATCGTCACGGCCGGGCTTGACCCGGCCATCCACGTCTTGGTCAACCCAAGGAAGTCGTGGATGCCCGGGACAAGCCCGGGCATGACGACCAACAGCTCTCCCGTTCTTACGCCGCCGCGGTCGGGAAGCTGTAGGTCTTGAACTGGTCGCGCAGCGCGGTCTTCAGGATCTTGCCTGTCGCGGTGTGCGGAATGCCCTCGACGAAGGCGACGTCGTCGGGCATCCACCATTTCGCGATCTTGCCATCCATGTATTTCAGGATGTCCTCGCGGGTGGCCTTCTGGCCGGCCTTGAGCTGGACGATCAGAAGCGGCCGCTCGTCCCATTTCGGATGATGGATGCCGATCACCGCCGCTTCCGCCACCGCGGGGTGGCCGACCGCAAGGTTTTCCAGGTCAATCGACGAAATCCATTCGCCGCCGGACTTGATGACGTCCTTGGAGCGGTCGGTGATCCGCATGTAGCCGTGCGGGTCGATGGTCGCGACGTCGCCGGTGTCGAAATAGCCTTCATCGTCGAGGATCTCGGTATCGACGCGGAAATAGGCTTTGGCGATCGCGGGGCCGGAGACCTTGAGCCGGCCGAAGGTCTTGCCGTCCCACGGCAGCTCCTTGCCGGCATCGTCGGTGATCTTCATCTGGACGCCGTAGGGCGGATAGCCCTGCGTCTGCAGGATATCGAGCCGTGCTTCCCCCTCGAGCTGGTCGAACGGCGGCTTCAGCGTGGCGAGGGTGCCGAGCGGGCTCATCTCGGTCATGCCCCAGGCGTGGCGAACCTCGACGCCCATATCGACGAACGACTTGATCATCGAGCGCGGCATCGCCGAGCCGCCGCACACCACCATGCGCAGATGCGGCAGTTTAAGGTTGTTGGCCGCCATGTGGTTGAGCAGCATCAGCCAGACGGTCGGTACGCCTGCGGTATAGGTCACCTTCTCGGTGTCCATGAGTTCATAGACCGAGGCGCCGTCGAGCTTCGGGCCGGGCATCACCAGCTTGGTGCCCATCGAGGGCGCGGAGAACGCGATGCCCCATGAGTTGGCGTGGAACAGCGGAACCACCGGCAGCATGGTGTCGGCGGCCGAGGTGCCCAGCGCATCCTTCGAGTTGGCGAGCAGCGCGTGCAGCACGTTGGAGCGGTGCGAATACAGCACGCCCTTGGGATCGCCCGTGGTGCCGGAGGTGTAGCACATCGCGGCCGCGGTATTTTCGTCAAAGTTATCCCACTCGAACTTGCCGTCGGCTTCCGCGATCCAGTCCTCATAGGCGACCGCGTTCTTCAGCGTGGTCTGCGGCATATGGGCCTTGTCGGTGAGCACGATGTAGCGCTCGACGCTCGGCAGGCTGGCGGCGATCTTTTCCAGCACCGGCACGAAGGTGATATCGACCATCACCACGCGGTCCTGCGCATGGTTGATGATCCAGGCGATCTGTTCGGGGAACAGGCGGGGATTGACGGTATGGCAGATCGCGCCGATCCCCATGATCCCGTACCAAGCTTCGAGATGACGCCAGGTGTTCCAGGCGATGGTGGCGACGCGGTCCCCGAGCTTGATGCCGTCGCGTTCGAGCCGTTGCGAGACTTTCAGGGCGCGGGCATGAATTTCGGCGTAATTGGTGCGATGAATGGGACCTTCGACCGACCGCGTGACGACCTCTTGCGTGCCGTGATACTTCGCCGCGTGTTCGATAATCCGGTGGCAAAGCAAAGGCCAGTCTTGCATCAATCCGAGCATACGCACGTCCCTCCCGATGGTTATTCGCTCCCGTATGATCCCGCCAAAGTGCTGGTGATCTGGCGTGAGATCATGGAATTGACATGAACTGTAGCGCGGAGAAAGCAAGCCGAAAATGGGCTTCTGGCGCCTTTGGCCGCAACCAGGCGGCAATGGTTACCGTTGCCGTGGCGCTGCTGCTGCTCGGCGCGCAGGCAAAGCCGGTTCACGCCGCAAGGGGCGTCCGCCCGGCGCCATGGGGCGACCTGTTCGGGGGTCCACCAAGGGGAGAGCCTAGGCGGCATGGCAACGTCCACCGCGCGGCGGTGCCGCTGCCGAGGCCGCGTCCGGCCGATGCGCCGGCGGGGCCGAGACAGGGACAAGGACAGGCCCCGCGGCCGCCGAGCCGCAGCCGCCGGCCCCCCAGGCCGGCAAGCCCACCGAGCAGGCCGCACCCGCGTCGGCGCCTTCACAGCCGCCGGCGCCGCAAGCCTCGGCCTGCCGGCAGGCGCTGACGGAAGCGATCGCCATCGCTCCCAGCATTCCCGATATCCATGGCGCCGGCGGCTGCGGTGGCGAGGATCTGGTGCGGCTCGAGGCGATCGTGC
This sequence comes from Bradyrhizobium sp. KBS0727, assembly GCF_005937885.2. Lineage (NCBI taxonomy): Bacteria > Pseudomonadati > Pseudomonadota > Alphaproteobacteria > Hyphomicrobiales > Nitrobacteraceae > Bradyrhizobium > Bradyrhizobium sp. KBS0727. Next base: position 1,857,722 of record NZ_CP042176.1, read on the forward strand.
TGCCGGACCAGCGGCTTGTATCGGTGAAGCCGGCCGCGATCCTGCGGTGCGCCATGGCCGCGGAGCTGGCCGACTGGATCCGCACCGACATCGCGCCGCTCGCGGTCAGCCTCGGCAGCACGATTTCCGATCTCGACAATTTCGACTCGTTCGAATGCCGCGGCCGCAACCGGATCGTCGGCGCCCGCCTCTCCGAACATGGCCGCGCCAATGCGCTCGACGTTCGCGCGCTCAAGCTCGCCAACGGCCGCTCGATTTCGCTGACCGATCGCACGGTGCCGCGCGACGTGCGCGAGACGGTGCTGCATTCGGTCTGTGCGCGGTTCTCGACCGTGCTCGGCCCCAGCTCGGACTGGTATCATGAAGATCACATCCATCTCGACCTGATGGAACGGCGCAGCAATTACCGGATCTGTCAGTGGGACGTGCTGGATCCGCTGCCGCGGGTCGCGCCATTGTTGCCGGCGGTACGTCCCGACGACGCGCCGCCGCGCGAGGTTGCCGCCAAACCTGACACGGCCAAACCTGACGCAGCCAGACAGGAGACCGCGCCGGCGGAGGCTGCTGACGAGACCGAACCGGAGCCTGCGGCCAAGCCGGAAACAAAAAAGCCGGCAACAAAAAAGCGCCGGCAAAACCGGCGCTTTTGATCTCGCTCGAAGGGTGCGAGGCGATTACTGGACGTTGTTGCCGCCGCCCTGCAGCGCCATTTGCGAATTGAACGGTGAGTCGCCGTGCTTCGGCTCCAGCACCACCACGACCGTATTGAGGCCGACGCGGTCATAGAGATCGATGACGTCCTCGTTGGTCATGCGGATGCAGCCCGACGAAATCGATGCGCCAATGTATTCCGGCTGGTTGGTGCCGTGAATACGGAACAGCGTGTCCTTGCCGCCCGAGTAGAGATAGAGCGCGCGCGAACCCATCGGATTGTCCGGTCCGGGTGCAACGAACTTCGGCACGCCGAGACGCGAAATCTCACCCGGCGTCGGATGCCACGGCGGCCACTCGGTTTTGCTGCCGATCTTGGCAATGCCGGACCACGCCATGGCTTCTTCGCCGACGGTGATGCCGTAGCGGATCGCCTTGCCGTTGGCCTGGACCAGATAGAGGTAGTGATTGTCGGAATCGACCACGATCGAGCCCGGCGCTTCCTTGCGGTGATAGTCGACGATCGCGCGGCGGAAGGCCTCCGGAACCGGGGTCTTCACATAGGAAACCTTGGACAGCAGTTCCTTGTCGCGCGGCTTGAAATTCTGGGTATTGGTCGCTTCGTAGGTGGTGCCCTGCATGCAGCCTGACAGCATGAAGCCGGCGGCCAGGATACCCAGTGTGACTTTCAGCGACGACATGGTTCAGTTCCAATCGAAAGCCTGGCGTTCGCGGCGGCAAATCCTGCGCCCCAAACGCGACGATTCCATTAATCTCATTATCGACAAAAACCGGCAATTATTCCAGTGCTTGCGCAGCAGTTCGGCACTGCGGGAGGCTGGCTGTGGCTTTTTTGCCGCAAGTTTTGCGGTTTCTGGTTGATTTCGGGGCAGTGGTGGTGCTGTTGCCGAATCCAGGCCGCGTCGCCGCCACTTCGTCGCCATAAATGTGGGCCGGCGGTTAATGCAGCGGTCATGAAGCGCTTGCCAGAATCGCGTTTAGTGCCGCTGGGTGCGGTTGGTGCCCGTTCCGGAGTTGCTCATGTTCTCGGTGTACGTTCCCTCCGAATCTGCCCTCAAGAAGCTGCCTGTGGTCGACCCGGCCGGATTGCCGGAAAACGCCGTCTGGATCGATCTGGTGAAACCGACCTCCGCGGAGGACCGCGCCGTTGAGCGGCTGGCCGGGATCGCGGTGCCGACCCGGGAGGACATGCAGGAAATCGAGATTTCCAGCCGGCTCTATATCGAGAGCGGCGCGCGCTACATGACCGCGACGCTGATGTGCCATTCCGACACCGATATGCCGCGCACCACGGCCGTCACCTTCATCCTCTCCGGCCACCGCCTGGTCACGGTGCGATACGACGAACCGCGGCCGTTTGCGCTGGTCGAGAACAAGCTGGGGCGATCATGCGTGGCGGGCATCACCGGTGAAATGGTGATGATGGAGCTGCTCGACGCCGTGATCGACCGGTGCGCCGACATTCTGGAGCGCGCCGGCGCCGACGTCGACCAGGTTTCCCATGACATCTTCGAACCCGAACAGGAGCGCCACGGCCACGCCAAGCAATATTCGCAGATCCTGCAGGCGATCGGACGCAAGGGCGATTTGACCTCAAAGGTCCGCGAGAGTCTGGTCTCGATCGGCCGTGTCGTCACCTTCCTGTCGGCGGTGATGGAGGGCGTCAAATGGTCCAAGGACATGCGCGAGCAGCTCAAGACCATGCAGCGCGACGTCGCTTCCCTGACCGACCACGCCTCCTACCTCTCCAACAAAATCACCTTCGTGCTCGATGCCATGCTCGGCGTCGTCAATCTCGAGCAGAACAACATCATCAAGCTGTTCTCGGTGATGGCAGTGGTCTTGATGCCGCCGACGCTGATCGCCTCGATCTACGGCATGAACTTCAAGATAATGCCGGAACTCGAATGGGTGCACGGCTATCCCTACGCGCTGGTGCTGATGGTCGCCGCAGCGATCGTGCCTTACTTCCTGTTCAAGTGGAAAAAGTGGCTGTAGGGCCGCGGTTCCCGCGCTTTTTCGACATCCGAAGTCTGCCTCAATTCCACTGCTAAAATTTGAGCGGTGCGCTGAACGATTGATCGAAACTTGTCTGCGATAAGAATGCCTCAGGCCGTGAGGATACAATGGTTGAGAAACGTATAACGTCCCCCCGCAACGTCATCGATTTCGCGCGCTATCAACAGGGTCGCGCCGCTGACAAGGCGCAGGCGATCTCTATGCGACTTTGCCGTCATTGCGGCGCGGCGCTGGCGGATGGCGAGAACGAGGACGAGTGTTCCAGCGCGTTCAGGGTCGACGACGCCAGCCTGCGCTGGCAGGCCGTCCAGATCCTGCGCGGATTGATCTGAATTTCTGGAACGCGGTCCGCGTGGCTATGGCGTTTTCGAGCGAAGCATGCCCTCGGACTTGATCCCTGGGTGGACGCCGGTTCGCGTAAGGAAAACGCGTCAAGACAAAACATAGAGCCCGGTTCTGCTTCCATCAGAACCGACAAGGTCTAGACGTGCTGACCGCCGTTGATGTGGATCTCGGCGCCGTTCACGTAGGAACTGGTTTCCGTACACAGTACATAGATGATCTTTGCTACTTCGTCGGGCGTGCCGAGCCGGTGCAGCGGAATCTGTTCCTCGACAATCTTCTCGGTGCCCGGTGACAGGATCGAGGTGTCGATCTCGCCCGGCGCGATCGAATTGACGCGGACGCCGACCCGCCCGAAATCCGACGCCATTTCCCGTGTCAGCGAAGCCAGTGCCGCCTTCGAGGTCGCATAGGCCGCGCCCGCGAACGGGTGGACGCGGGAGCCCGCGATCGAGGTGACGTTCACGACCGAGCCCCTGGCGGCCTTCAATTCCTCGATCAGCCCGCGCGCCATCATGATCGGTGCGAAGAAATTCACCCGGAACACATGGCTCCATGTGTCGATGTCGGTGTCCATGGTGCCCATGCGTCCGCCGCCCGGCGCCTTCGGCGAAATCGCGGCGTTGTTGACCAGCGCATGCAGCGCACCGCCTTCAAGGCGTTCGCGTATTTCCGAGATAGCCCGCGTGGTGTCGGCGTGGTCGGCGAGGTCGACCTGGACGTGATCCTCCGGGCCTGCGTCCCATGGGCAGTTTTCCGGGAAGGGATGCCGCGAGCAGGTGATGACGCGCCAGCCGGCGGAGGAGAAGCGGATCACGGTGGCATGGCCGATGCCGCGACTGGCCCCGGTCAGGAGCATCGTGCGTCGGGGGCCATGGTTGGATGCGGAAGGCATAAAAATTTCTCTCGTTTTCCGTCATGCCCGGCAGAGCAGAAGGACGTGGATGGCCGGGATGAGCCGGGCCATGGCGGCTCAATCTCTAGGGATACAACCGCACCTTGCTCCACGGCTGCCCCGGCGCATCACGGCGAAACTCGATGCGGTCGTGCAGGCGGAACGGGCGATCGTGCCAGAATTCGAAACGGGAAGGCGTGATGCGCCAGCCGCTCCAACCCGGCGGGCGCGGCACCTCGCCAATTATGTGCTTGGCGGCGACCAGCGCTATCGCCTGCTCGAACGCAAAGCGGCTTTCCAGCGGCTGCGACTGCTTGCTGGCCCAGGCCCCGATCTGCGCCTGCTTCGGCCGCGTCGCGAAATAAGCGTCGGCTTCTTCCGCGGTCACCGGCGTCACATTGCCGCGGATGCGGACCTGACGGCGCAGCGACTTCCAGTGAAAAAGTAAAGCGGCCTTAGGATTTGCGGCGAGTTCGCGGCCTTTCTGGCTGGCGATATGGCTGTAGAACACGAAACCATCCGCGTCATAGCCCTTCATCAGCACCATCCGCACGTCGGGCAGGCCGTCGGCGTCGACGGTTGCCAGCGACATCGCGTTGGGATCGTTCGGCTCGGACTTCACCGCTTCCGCAAACCATTCGCCGAACAGCGCAAACGGTTCCTCGGCCGCGGTAAAATCACCCGATGTTAACGGTGTCGGGTGTTTGATGGAGGTTGTGTCCGTCATGTCAGGAGTCCCAGTTGCGTCCGTTCGCGTCCCAGAGCGCGTTGCTGCCCCGATGTAGGTTCGCCCTATATAGGACATGGGGACGCGTTGGCCTATCGGCGATCAGCCCGGCGGGCGCGATGGCGACGCTGATTTTGGTTGGCCTCGGCTCGGGCGGCTGCAGCATGAACCGGTCGGACTCGGCGCTGGCCAAGATGGAAGAGGGCGACGTCACCGGGGCGATCGCATCCACCAGTCTGCCGGTCCCGACCGAGAGCGATCTGGCGTTTGCCCGCACCGCCGCCTCCGACGTCCTGACCAAGGGCGACAAGGATTCCAGCCAGCCTTGGGAAAATCCGGAAACCGGGGCGCGGGGTTCGGTGACGCCGCTGGCCCAGTCCTATGCCTCCGAGGACGGCCGGACCTGCCGGGATTTCCTGGCGAGTTATGTCAACGGCCGCACCGAAAGCTGGCTGCAGGGCGCCGCCTGCAAGGCCAGCCAGGGCCGGTGGGAAATTCATACGCTAAAGCCCTGGAAGCGAGGATGAGTTGGGGTTTTGGAGTGAAGTGGCGTTTTGCGTAAAGAAAACGCGTCAAAACATGGCCTGCGGGCCGTTGCAAAAATGCAACTGAACACCCAGATGAAGCCAAGGCGGGCGAATTGCCCTAAAATCCCGAGAACCGAATTCCCTTGAAGGAGACCTGACGTATGCGCGACCCCTATGAGGTCTTGGGGGTGCCGCGGGGCGCCAGCGCTGCTGCGATCAAGAGCGCCTATCGCAAGCTCGCCAAGAAGCATCACCCGGACAGCAACAAGAACGACCCGAAGGCCGCGGAGCGTTTTTCCGAATTGAATTCGGCCAACGAGATCATCGGCGACGAGGACAAGCGCAAGCAGTTCGATCGCGGCGAAATCGACGCCGAGGGCAAGCCGCGCTTTCAGGGCTTTCCCGGCGGCGACCCGCGCGGCCGCGCCGGCGGACCGGGCGGCTTTCAGTCCCATACCTTCCGGACCGGCGGCGGTGGCCCCGGTGGCATGGGCGGCGCAGGCTTCGAGGACATCCTCAACAGCATGTTCGGCGGCGCGGCGGCCCGGGGCGGGCGCGGCGGCGGCAGAACCTTTGAATTCGATACCGGCGGGATCGGCGTCGATCTCGATCTCAACGTCGCCATGTCGGTGTCGCTGGAAGAGTCGGTCAAGGGCGGCGACAAGCGCGTCCGCCTTCCGACCGGCAAGGAGCTCAATGTCCGGATTCCCGCGGGCGTCACCCCGGGTCAACAGATCCGGCTGAAGGGCCAGGGCGAAACCGCCCCCGGCCATCCGCCGGGCGATCTCCTGATCACGATCAGCATCGCGCCGCATCCGTTCTTCAAGGTCGATGGCAACGATCTGCGGGTCGATCTGCCGATCACGCTCTATGAAGCCGTTCTCGGCGGCAAGGTCCGCGTGCCGACGCTCGGCGGCGCGGTCGAACTGTCGATCCCGAAAAACACCTCGAGCGGCCGCACCTTCCGCCTTAAGGGCAAGGGCCTGCCGAAGGCGGGGGCGACCGGGGACCTGCTCGTCACCACCAAAATCATCCTCCCCGACGGGAACGATAGCGAGCTTGAGGCATTGATGCTGAAATGGCGCGACGGCCACCCCTATAATCCGCGCAGCGATCTCGGTTGAGCGGAAGCTGATTCGCGCCAAAAAAGAACGTTGATGGCGGAGTTTCCCCCGGCAGGTTTCCTTCCGACGAAGTCCTCGAAAAGTAAGGTCATTTCCTGAAACAAGGTGTTTCCAGGAAATGAGGGGCGGCCTCGAAAGGGGGACCAGCGCGGTACCAAACCCCGATCGAGGCCGCTTGCGCCGATCGGCGGATCGAGCGCTGCTCATTTTCTCGTGATTACCCGGTGCGATAATGAGACGCACCCATGACTTGATTCCAGATTTTAAGTGTTCGAATTGGGACGTAGCGAGCCCAGGCGAACTAGCCGCCGTTTTCTCTGTCCCGTAGCTTGGATGAAGCAAAGCGCAACCCGAGATAGGTTGGCGTCATAGTCCGCTACCAGTGCTACGCTTTGCATCAGGTCCGCTCAGCCGCCGCTTTTCTCCAACTGGTCGTAGACCGCTTGCGCGATTTGCGTCAGGCGTCCGCGGTCGGTGCCGCCGCTCACCACATAACCGACGCCGCGATCGGCCCAGAACAGCGCGCTCTCGCCGCCTTGCGCCGCATATCGCATCTGCGTCGCCTCGGCTTCCGATTTCGCGGTGTAGATCGTGAAGCGTTCGCCCGACGCGCTCTCATACATCAGGAAAGACGCCGGTCCGCTCGGACCGGGCAGCAGCCGACCGCCGACCAGTTTCAGCCCGGCAGCCGTCAGTTCGGGCGCGCGTACGTCCCAGCCGCAGCGCTTGGTCAGCCATTGCTGCAGATGGGCGCGTTCGCTGCCGGGCACTTCGACGGGATGGCGGACTTCCACCACATAGAGCCGGTGCGCATCGAGCGCATCCACAGTGAAATTCTGGAATGCCGAGGGCGCAGCGGTGGCGCCGCGCGCCACCCAGCCGGCGCCGCCGCCGGCGATGAAGGCCGCCAGGGTTGCTGCGACCGCGCCATACACCCATCGGCGCGGCTGTTGCACCAGTCGTTCGATCTCGAGCCGCTTCGGCACCGCCTCGTCGGCGACCGCGTCGTAACGCGCGTGCAGCGCTTCCGCCATCGCGCGCCACGACTGCACCCGCGTGGCATCGTCGGGATGCGCCGCGAGCCACGCCTCGACATCGCCGCGGCGTTCCGCCGGCAGCTCGTTGTCGACGTAAGCGTGCAGCTCGTCTTCGGTGACGGGAATGTGGGGCTCGGTCATTGTCGTCGTCTCTGTCTATTCCGGGGCCGGTCTATTCAAGTGTCTCTCGGGGCCGTCTATTCCAGGTCGAGATTTGTTTCGAACTCTGTCCATGCATAACGCTTGCCATCATTTCACCCGTCGCAACGCCGTGCGCTCGCCTTCGAGCGAAGCCTTCACATGCGCGCGCGCCCGCGCCAGCCGCGACATCACGGTGCCGATCGGAACGCCCTGGATGTCGGCGACCTCGCGGTAGCTCAATCCTTCCAGCATCACGAGCAGCAATACCGAGCGCTGCTCTTCCACCAGCGTCGCCAGCGCGCGGGCGATGTCGCGTCCTTCCGCCTCGGTGCCGCTGGCGTCCGGATTGTTGTCGAGCAGCGGCATGAATTGCGGGCGCCGCGCCAGCGACCGGCGCCGGTTCTTGTTGAGGTTGGTCAGGATCGTGTAGAGCCAGCTCCTGACGTCGCCGCCGAGAAACAGCCGTTCCGAACGCAACGCGCGCACCAGCGTATCCTGTACCAGATCGTCGGCGATGTCGGCATCGCGCGCGAGCGCGCGTGCATAGCGGCGGAGCGCCGGTATCATGGCTTCGACACTTTGGCGAAACGCGGTCATCGTTAGACGTCACCAGATCGTTAGCTTGGTCCGGCGCGAACGCCTTACCCAACATAACACCCAATGGCTTCGTCTATTCCGGTGATCGCAACCAGCGGAAAACAGCGTTAATCCGGGGCGGATTTGGGCTGTACCGCGCAAGAGTGCTGGTGTACCTCCAGAGCTGTCGGAGGCTCTCGGAAGCGCCGGACACTTTGCTGAATAGGGAATAGCTGCACGTCCGATGCCTGCGCCCGTCATCTACTACATTCGCCATGGCGAGACGTCGTGGAACGCGGAAGGCAGGCTGCAGGGCGTGCTGGACATTCCGCTCAACGATCTCGGCCGCAGGCAGGCCGCCCAGGCCGGCAACATCCTGCTTGACCTGTTCGCGCGCGACGGGCGTGAGCAATCTTCGCTGGCGTTCGTCGCCAGTCCGCTGATCCGCGCCCGCGCCACGATGGAGCTGGTGCGCGGCGAACTGAAACTGCCGCCGGCCGGATACGCGCTCGACGACCGGCTGCGCGAGATCGGCTACGGCCAGTGGGAGGGCTCGACGCTGCCCGAAATGCAGGTCGCCGATCCCGACCTCTATGCGAAGCGCCAGACCGAAAAATGGACGGTGTCGCCGCCCGGCGGCGAGAGCTATGTCGAGGTCCAGGCCCGGATGCAGGATTGGTATGCCTCGCTGCGGGAGGACACGGTGGCGGTGGCGCATGGCGGCACCGCGCGGGCGCTGATGGTGGTGCTCGGCATCGAAACGCCGGTCAGCGCCGCCGACCTCACCATCGAGCAGGGCGCCGTCTACGTGTTTCGCGACGGCGGCTTGCAGAAGTATAGTTAACCTAGGCGCCGTCATTCCGGGGCGCCCGAAGGGCGAACCTCAGATGCGCAATAGCGCATCGGGGAATCTCGAGATTCCGGGTATGGTCCTACGGACCATCCCGGAATGACGCCCTAGCGGTTTGACCGCGTCAGGCGCCCGCGTTACCACACACCGTTTTTGTTGTATGTCAGCAATAACGTTGATTGTTTTCACAAGCGAGCGCACCGAACACCATGTCCTTCAACACCTTCGGCCATATGTTCCGGGTCACCACCTTCGGCGAGAGCCACGGGATCGCGATCGGCTGCGTGGTCGACGGCTGCCCGCCGCTGATTCCGCTGACCAACGAGGACATCCAGCTCGATCTCGATCGCCGCCGTCCCGGCCAGTCGCGCTTCACCACCCAGCGCCAGGAGGCGGACCAGGTGAAGATCCTGTCCGGCGTGATGGCGCATCCCGAGACCGGCGTGCAGGTGACGACGGGAACGCCGATCGCGCTGCTGATCGAGAACACCGATCAGCGCTCCAAGGACTATTCCGAGATCAAGGACAAGTTTCGCCCCGGCCACGCCGACTTCACCTATGAAGCCAAATACGGCCTGCGCGATTATCGCGGCGGCGGCCGTTCGTCGGCGCGCGAGACCGCGACCCGGGTCGCGGCCGGCGCCATCGCACGCAAGGTCCTGCCCGAGGTCAAGGTGCGCGGCGCGCTGGTGCAGATGGGCCCGCACAAGATCGATCGCGAGAAGTGGGACTGGGACGAGATCGCGCGCAACCCGTTCTTCTGCCCCGACAAGGACAAGGCGGCGTTCTTCGAGCAGTATCTCGACGGCATCCGCAAGAGCGGCTCCTCGATCGGCGCGGTCGTCGAAGTGGTCGCCGAAGGCGTGCCGCCCGGATTGGGCGCGCCGATCTATGCCAAGCTCGACGGCGAACTGGCTGCGGCGATGATGAGCATCAATGCCGTGAAGGGCGTCGAGATCGGCGCCGGCTTCGGCGCTGCCGAATTGTCGGGCGAGGAAAACGCCGACGAGATGCGCACCGGCAACAACGGCACGCGATTTCTGTCCAACCACGCCGGCGGCGTGCTGGGCGGCATCTCGACCGGCCAGCCGGTGGTGGTGCGCTTCGCAGTGAAGCCGACCTCGTCGATCCTGTCGCCGCGCCAGACCGTCGATCGTTCGGGCCACGACACCGACATCATGACCAAGGGCCGCCACGATCCTTGTGTCGGCATTCGCGCGGTGCCGGTCGGCGAGGCCATGATGGCCTGCGTGCTGGCGGACCATTTCCTGCGGCATCGCGGCCAGGTGGGCTGAACAAGTCGGCTGATCCTGATCAGGTCGGCCGAGCGCGCATCGCGACGCAACGTCAGGCCTCGTGTCGCCTTGACGCGCGCTGAACTTGCGCGGCAAATGCTGTTGCCATGAATCCAACGGAACTGCAGAAACTCTCCGACTGGCTGATGGACGGCGCGCCGTCTGCCGCCGGCTCGCCACGCTTGCTGGCGGAAATCGGCGAACGCCTGATTCAGGCGGGCCTGCCGCTGTGGCGCGTTGGCGTATTCGTGCGCACGCTGCATCCCGATATCTACGGCCGCAATTTCGTGTGGAAGCCCGGGTCCGAGGTCGAGGTCGGCTCGGTCGATTTCCAGATTCTGGAATCGCCGGATTTCATCTCAAGTCCCCTGATCATCGTATTCCAGCAGGGACTGGAGGTTCGGGCTCGCACGGACGATCCCTCGAGCAACCGCTTTCCGATCATCGCGGATTTGCGCGCCGAAGGCGTCACCGATTACATCGCGTTGCCGCTGCCCTTCATCGACGGCACAATCAACGCATCGAGCTGGACCACCAAGCAGCCGGGAGGCTTTACCGAGCAACAGTTGGCGGCGCTACGGAAAATCGTCAAGCCGCTGGCGCGGGTGATCGAAATCATCAGCCTGGGCCGCACCGCCGCGAGCCTGCTCGACACCTATGTCGGCAACCGCGCCGGCGAACGGATTCTCGGCGGCCAGATTCGCCGTGGCCACACCGAAACCATGAATGCCGCGATCTGGCTGTCCGATCTGCGAGGCTTCACCTCGCTGTCGGATCGCGTTCCGGCGGAGACCGTGGTCGACATTCTCAATCAGTATTTCGATTGCCAGGTCGCCGCGATCCGGGCGCATGGCGGCGAAGTGCTGAAATATATGGGCGACGGGCTGCTCGCGGTTTTCCCGATCGATGAATATGTCGGCGATTCCCAGCAGGTTTGTTCGCAGGTGCTGGAAGCCGCCCACGAGTCCCGCGCCAGCGTCGCCGACATGCAATATCAGATCGGCGATGTCGTCGAGCGCTTTCGCTTCGGCGTCGCGCTGCATGTCGGGCGAATTCTCTACGGCAATATTGGCGGCGGCAACCGGCTCGACTTCACCTGCATCGGTCCCGCCGTGAATCTTGCGGCCCGGCTGGAGAAGATCGCAAGCAACCTCCGCCGCACGGTGGTGGCATCCGAGGGCTTTGCCGGCATCTGCAGCGGTGGCTGGAGCGATCTCGGCGAATTCCCGATCGCCGGCTTTTCAAAGGCCCAACGCGTCTACGGCCTGGTCGACGAAACCTCGGCGGCCTAGTCGTTGCTCAGGCTAGCCGTCGTGGATGTAGGACTGCTTCAGGCCGCAGGTCAAGATCAGCAGCGTCACCCACAAGCGCAGCATCGCGAAGCCGAACACGAACGTGAAATAGATCAGGTTCTTGATCGTTTGACTCGACGGCGAGTTCTGCCAGAAGCTGAAAACCACGTTGCGGACCAGGCCTTGGCCGAAACTGAAGCAGAGATTGACCAGACCCAGCACCACGACCGCGCCACCGAGCCAGAACCATCGTTTCCCAAATTCGCCAACGGCCTTAAAGAACGCTATGCGGCCGCCGCATTGCTCGGCACGGACGACGATCAGCAGTGTGAGCGCGCCGATGGCGGCACTCCAGAATTTTCCGATCGCGGTAAACTGGTCGAAGGCGAGGCCATCGATCCCGGACATCATGGAAGGCGCCGAACGTCCGGAGAATGTCACGTCCACGGCAATCGTGGCCAAGATCATCAAAAGCCCGATCCGCCACAGGATCGCCAGCGAAAATCGAAACTGTTCCCTCGGCTCGAGGTCGCCGATGCTGGTTTGACCGCCACTGATCTCGATCGAGCGCTGGGCGGTTACGAGAAAGGCGTAGAGGACGCAGAAATGCGCGATGATGGTCGCAGGCAGCGCTATTCCCCAGCCGTTTCCGGCCATGAATCGCATCGCCGCGGCCAGCATCAGCCATGGCAGCCCATGGAGAAAGCGGAACGGTCCGAATGAGATATGCGGCAGTGTGGCCAGCCGCTGCTTGCGAAGCGCGATCGTCATGGTGCGATCATGCCGGCAAAGGCTGAAGCATCGGTGGGACCGGTCGATAAAATTGAAGGGAAATCCGGTTCCGGGAGGTTGGCGGCTGGCGGGTTCCCGTCATTCCTCCGGTTCGGTGGTGAACAGCAACGGATAGCCCTTGGCGCGGCCGGCGTCGGTGGCGCGCGTCGCCTTGGTCTCGGCGACGTCCTTGGTAAAGACCGCGACCACGCAGACGCCGCGCTGGTGCGCGGTGATCATGACCTTGTGGGCCTGGTCCTCGGTCATGCGGAATTCGGCCTTCAACACCGTGACGACGAATTCGCGCGGCGTGAAGTCGTCGTTGACGAGGATGACCTTGTGCAGGCGTGGCCGCTCGGTCTTGGTCTTGACCTTCGTCTTTGGCTTGGCGACGGTATCGATCATTCCAGCGCTATGTCCCGAAACAGAAAACGCCAGCAGCAATCAGCCGGCGCGGCAGTCCGCCAGACGCTGCGCCATGGCTTGATCACCGCGGCTGACGGCTATCTCGATCAGTTTACAGGCTCCGGGCCGATCGTGAAACTGGGTGTTTGCCGAGAGTTTAAGCGCGATCAGGGCTTGTATCGCGCCGGGTTCGTCCAGTTCCGCGGCCTCCGCCGCATTGTAGAGCAGGGACTTGGGGTAATCGACGCGGACCGCGGGATTGGCCGCCAGCAACTGCAGGACCTGGATGCGGGCGTCGTAGTCGTAGCCGCTGGCGAGGTCGATCAGGCGTACCGCCTCCGGGACGTTGCGGGGCACCAGTTTACCCTCGAGCGCAAGCTGCCCGAGCATGCCCTTTGCCATCCAGCTATCCGAGACGCCTTTCAGTAGCGACAACGCGCGCCTGGGGTCGGCGGGGCCGCCTTCGCCTGATATCAGCATCTGCGCCAGCGGGACGATCGCGCCGCCGGGGTCGGAACGCCGGGAATCCTCCAGCAGTTGGCGCGCGCGCACCGGATCCTGCTTGCGGATGGCGGTCGCCAGTTCGCGCTTGGCGCCGAACACATAGGCGCCGTTTGCCAGCCGTTCGAGAATGTCGAGACCGCGGGCGCGTTCCTCCGGTCTGTCCGACGCCGCCAGCAGCCGCCCCAGCGTGACCAGCAGGTTCGCCCTGGTTGTCCCTTTCGCGGGGTTGGCGACAGCACGCTCGGCCCAGTATCGCGCGGCGACGGGATCGCGCTTGACGATGTCGCCATCTTCGAGCCGCCGCACCAGCATCTGCGTGGCAAAGGGATGACTGAGCTCGGCCGCCTTGCGCAGCGCTTCTGCGGCTTCGGCGCGCGTCACCAGTTGTACCTTGTCGAGGTCGCCGCGATCCCAGGATTTGTGATGTTCGTAGATTTCGTAATTGGCTTCCGCATTGCCCTGCGCCGCGGCCTCGCGCAACAGACGGAGGGCGTCGGCCTGTTGCTCATGCGACATGTTTCGCGCCACCTGGACCTTGAGTTGCAGGTCTTCAGGGTGAGCGGCGAATGCCATGTTGCAACTCAGCCGCCGCAATTCCCAGCGGCGGTGCAGCGCGGCGTCGCCGACATATTCGGTCGGACCTTCGGCAAGGCCGACGCAGAGTTCGGCCGCATTTTCCTGCGTCAGCACAGGCTCCGGCGGCTCTGGTACGTCTTGCGCGGGCGGCGCGGCGTCAGACCACATCGGCGGCAGCAACAGCGCCGTCACGATGCCGAGCGCGGCAAGCGGGATCAGCCACAGGACAATCGTGCGTTTCCGCCGGCGGCCGTCACGTTCGGGAAGCTTTGGAGGAATAGTCATTTCCGGACCGATAGCGGCCGGGTACTGGCCACGCCCCGTCTGTCGCGGCCAGCTCGCTTTTTGTTCAAGCCTTTTTGTTCAAGCCATGGCGTTTTCAAGCGAAGCAAGCCCTCGGACTTGATCCGTGGGTGGAAGCCGGTTCGTGCCAGGAAATCCCGCCAAAACGGAAGAATAGAACTCGATTCTGATGCAATTGGAATCGGGCGCTATGGCAGCGCCGGCACGGTTCGCAGATAGGCGACGATATCGGCCAGATCGGAGCTTTTGAGACTGGCATAGTAACCATAGGCCATCGGCGGCTTCAGCGGTCGTCCGTCGCGCGCCACGCCATGGGTGACGGCGTGGCCGATTTCCGTATCGGTCCAGCCGCCGATGCCGGAGGTTGGATGCGCGGTGATGTTGGGGACGATGGTTGCCGGCGTTCCCTCCGGCGATCCGTCGCGCGGCGGGAACAGGCGGCCACCGCCGCCGAGACCGCCTCTGAAATCGGATACGCCGCGCGACCATGCCGAGTGGCATTCCATGCAATGGCCGATGGTGACGAGATAGGCCCCACGCTTCACGGGATCGGCCAGGTCAGCCTTGCTGAATCCGGCATCGGCGTCGGGATAGGCATCGCGGCGCACCGGGGCCTTGTAGACGGGATCGGAAACCCGGTTCCTGATTGCCTTGACGCTGCGCAGATAGGCGACGACGGCGTCGAGATCGTCCGGCAGCAGGGCCTTGTAGAAATTCGCCGGCATGATTGCCGCCAGCGGCACGCCGGCGAGGTGGCCATGATCGGGTCGCATTCCCTCGATCAGCGCGCGCTTGATTTCGGCGTCGCTCCAGCTTCCGATTCCGGTCTCGGTGTCCTGGGTGATGTTCGGCGCGGTGGCGATGAAGGGCGGGGTGTTGAAGGTGAGGCCGCCGGACAGGGCTAGCGCTTCGATCGGCTTGCCGTCGGCGTCGCGCGGCGTGTGGCAGTTGCCGCAGGCCATGATCGACTTGACGAGATAGGCGCCGCGTTCGGCCGGCGTTTCCGCGTAGGCGCCATTCGAGGCCGCCAGCAGCCAGGCGGCGGCCACGATACCTGTTCGAAACATGATGCTCCTCCAGCCCACCGTAGCGTTTTCGAGCGAGGTGGGTGCCGGCTCGCCTCAAGAAAACGCGTCAAAACAAAAAACTGGCGCCGATAAGGCGGCAGGCGATCTATTGCAGGCGAATCGAAGCCGGGCAACTCGTGTTCAAATTCAGGCAGGGCCGGACTAACTGGATTGTGAAGGACTGATGATATCAACCCTTTGCGCGGGCGCTTTTGCATGTCACGATTGCCAGTATTCGACGGGAGGGCAGCGATGCGCTGGTATGTCTCGATCGGGGCCGTGCTTGTGGCAGGTGTGCTCGCCGGCGGCGACGTCGCGGGTGTCGCCGCGCCCGGCCCAAACAACCAACTCCGCAACCTCTCGAGTCCTGCGTCCGTGAGCGCCGCGCCAGTGAGCCCCGAGTCAGGCCGTCGATCGGCCGACAAGGAAGCCACGCCGTCGGTCGATATCGAATTGATTCTCGCCGTCGACGTCTCCTATTCGATGGACATGGACGAACTCGCGATCCAGCGCGAGGGCTACGCCCAGGCAATCGTCTCCAAGGAGTTTCTGCAGGCGCTGAAGAGCGGCCCGAACGGCAAGATCGCAGTGACCTATTTCGAGTGGGCTGCCTCCAGCGACCAGAAGATCATCATCCCGTGGCGGGTGATCGACGGCCCCGAAACCGCCGATGCCGTCGCCAACGAAATCATGAAGACCCCGATCCGGCGGGCATCGCGCACCTCGATATCCGGCGCGATCAATTTCGCGATGCCGCTGTTCGACGAGAACCCGCATCGCGGCCTGCGCCGCGTGATCGATATTTCCGGCGATGGCCCGAACAATAACGGCGGACCCGTCGTCGCCGCCCGCGATGCCGCGCTCGAAAAGGGCATCGTCATCAACGGCCTGCCGATCATGGTCAAGGAGCCGTCCTACTCGACGATGGATATCGACAACCTCGATTTCTACTACGAGGATTGCGTCATCGGCGGCCCCGGCGCGTTCGTGGTAGCGATCAAGGACCGCGAAAAATTCAAGGAAGCGATCCGCACCAAGCTGCTGCTCGAGGTTGCCGGTCGCACCCCGGAACGCCCGGTCGTCCCCGCCGCCGCCACAGCCAAGGAGCCGCGCGTCAGCTGCCTGATCGGCGAGAAGATCTGGCAGGACCGATGGGGGCGGTAATTTAGCTGCGTAGCAACCATTAACTCCTCATGGTGAGGAGGCGCGTAGCGCCGTCTCGAACCATGTGGCCCGTGGCCATCCTTCGAGATGCCGCTTCGCGGCTCCTCAGGATGAGGACCGGGTGGGCAAAGGCGCACTTCCCACCCTACGAGTTTCACCGCCTGAATCTTGCCACCAATTCCACATGCGGCGTGTAGCGAAACTGATCCACCGGCGTGACGCCGTCGATCTTGTAGCCGCCGTCGATCAGGATTTTGGCGTCGCGCGCAAAGGTCGCGACATTGCAGGACACCGCGACCACCGTCGGGACCTTGCTGGCGGCGAGCTGGGTCGCAACCGCCTGCGCGCCCTGCCGGGGCGGGTCGAATACAACAGTGTCGTAGTCGCGCAGCTCTTGCGGCACCAGCGGCCGCCGGAACAGGTCGCGCATCTCGGCCTTGAGCGGTTTCAACCCCGACGTCGATGTCGCCGCTTTCTGCAGCGCTGCGATCGAGCTAGCGTCGTTGTCGAACGCCGCCACCCGTGATTTCGCGGCCAGCCGCAGCGCAAACGGGCCGACGCCGCAGAAGAGGTCGGCGATGTGCTTGGCGCGCTTGCAATGATCGGCGACCAGCGCGGCCAGGGTTTCCTCGCCGGCCGCGGTGGCCTGCAGGAACGATCCCGGCGGCAGCGCGACCTGTGCGGCGCCGATCGGGATCACCGGCGGCGTTCGCATCAAGACCAGTTCGCCATGGCGCGTCAGCCGCGCCAGCCGGTGTTGCTTGGCGATCTCGGAAAGGGTGGCGATCAACTTGGTCGACACCGGCCCGGAGCCGCGGACGTCGACATCCAAACCGCTCGCGGTGGCCGTGACCTGAATGTCGAGCGGCTTGCCGACACCGATCAACGGTTCGGCGATGGCCCAGGCGGCCTCGATCGCGCCGTCGAGATGCGGGTCGAGGATCGGGCAGCGGTCGATCGGGATGATGTCGTGCGAACTGGCCGCGGCGAAACCGACCTTGAGCACGTCGTGGGTTCCCATCCGCGCGTGCAGGGTGATGCGGCGGCGGCCCGCGCCATGGGCATCGACGAGGGGGGCGACCTCGCACGCGATGCCGGATTGCGCCAATGTCGTCACCACGATGTCGCGCTTCCAGGCACGATAGGGCGCCGTCTCCCAGTGTTGGATCGCGCAGCCGCCGCAAACGCCGAAATGCGGACAGAACGGCGTCACGCGTTCGGGACTGGGGCGTTCGACCGCAATCAATTGGCGGCGGTCGGGATGGTGGCCGGGGACCGGCGCCACCTCGACGGTTTCGCCGCCGAGCGTATACGGCACGTAGACGCTTTCGCCGCCTCTGGCCGTGACGCCGTCGCCGCGGTGGCCGACATGGTCGATGACGAGCCGTTCGGTGTCAGCCACGGCGCGCCCCGATGAAGAACTCGATATTGCCGTCGCCGCCCGCGATTGACGACGGGAACACCTGGATATCGGTGCAGCCGAGCGACGCCGCGAACGCCGAGATGTCGTCGCAGATTTCCTGATGCACCATCGCGTTGCGGATGATGCCGTGCTTGGAGTGTTTTCGCTCGGCTTCGAATTGCGGCTTGATCAGCGCCAGCAGCTGCGTCGGCGCCGCCGCCAGCGACAGCGCCACCGGCAGCACGGCCTTCAGGGAAATGAAACTGACGTCGATGACGACGACGTCGGGGCGCGCCGGCAGCCGCTTGCCTTCGTAGGTGCGAATATCCGTTCCTTCCATCGACACGATGTGGGGATGGTTCTGCAGGGAGTGATGCAACTGGCCGTGGCCGACGTCGACGGCGAAGACGAGGCTGGCGCCGTTCGCCAGCAGCACCTCGGTGAAGCCGCCGGTGGAAGCGCCGACGTCGAGGCAGACATGGCCTTCGATATCGATTGGATACTGTTCCAGCGCGCCGGCCAGCTTGACGCCGCCGCGGGATACCCAGGGGTGGGCGGGTTGCGCGGAAATCTCCGCGTCCGCAGCGATCATCTCCGAGGCCTTCAGCACCTGCTTGCCGCCGGCGACCACGAAGCCCGCCTCGATCGCGGCGCGGGCGCGGGCGCGGCTTTCGAACAGGCCGCGCTCGACCAGCAGCACGTCCGCGCGCTTGCGGGGAGAGGTTTCGCTGTCGCTCTTGTTCGCCAAGTTCAACTCGTTTTGCCGGATGCGCGACCTGCCGCGAGAACCACACAGGCCTCGAACGAGGTGAGGTCGTGCCAGATATCCGAAGGCGCCTGCCGCGGCGTCACCAGTCCGGCGCCATGCAGGTCGAGCGCGTGAATCATCATGAGATTGTCGGACAGGCCGAAATCCTCGACCGCGAGCCCATTTCTGTCGATCAGATGGCCGTCGGCGGATTTCGTCACGGCGTCAAATCGCGCGACGCGCTCGACATAGAAGGCCGGATCGTTGCTGTAGGCGAGGCAGAACTTGCCGCGGCCGGCCATGTAGCCGAGCTCATAGACGGTGCCGGCATCCGCGCCTGGTCCGCGAAACGGCGTCAGGTTGGCAATGATCGCGTCGGCCATATCCATCATCGCTTCATTGCCCTTGAAGATAGTAAGCGAGGCGTCGCCGGCTGCGAGGTCAACCGCGCTGTCGAGCGGATAGAGTCCGCGCACGCCGTGGCGGGCGCAGATCGCAGCTTTTCGCTTTCCGATGTCGACGGCGTCCGGCAGGAACACATCGGGGCCAGCCAGATAGATCTTCATGGGGCACCGGCGGTCTTTTCCGACGGCGAAGCGGTTACCGCTTCGCCTGACAACGCTTACGCGCCGCGCACCGGGATCGGGCCGGCCTGCAATCAGGCCAGCTTAACTGTCTCGGCCTTGTAGTCCTTGCCGAGCGCGTCGAACACCTTGGCCACGATGCCCTTGGCGTCGAGGCCGGCGTGGGCATACATCGCATTCGGCGAGTCGTGGTCGATGAACTCGTCCGGCAGGATCATCGCGCGCATCTTCAGGCCGCCGTCGAGCATGCCGTGGTCGGACAGCGTCTGCAGGACATGCGAGCCGAAGCCGCCGATCGCGCCTTCCTCGATGGTCAGCAGCACCTCGTGGTCACGCGCCAGCTTCAGCACCAGATCGACATCCAGCGGCTTCATGAAGCGGGCGTCGGCAATGGTGGTGGACAGGCCGTGGGCGGCGAGCTCGTCAGCGGCCTTCTCGCATTCGGCGAGGCGGGTGCCGAACGACAGCAGCGCGACCTTGTTGCCCTGGCGGACCACGCGGCCCTTGCCGACTTCGAGGGGAATGCCGACTTCCGGCATATCGACGCCGCGGCCTTCGCCGCGCGGATAGCGCACCGCGCTCGGGCGGTCGTTGATCGCGACCTGGGTGGCGACCATGTGCACCAGTTCGGCCTCGTCGGAGGCCGCCATGATGACGAAGTTCGGCAGACAGCCGAGATAGGCGTTGTCGAACGAACCGGCATGGGTGGCGCCGTCAGCGCCGACCAGGCCGGCGCGGTCGATTGCGAAGCGGACCGGCAGGCTCTGGATCGCGACGTCGTGGACCACCTGGTCGTAGCCGCGCTGCAGGAAGGTCGAATAGATCGCGCAGAACGGCTTGTAACCTTCGGTGGCGAGGCCGGCCGCGAAGGTCACTGCATGCTGCTCGGCGATGCCGACGTCGAAGGTTCGGTTGGGGAAAGCCTTGTTGAAGATGTCGATGCCGGTGCCCGAGGGCATCGCGGCGGTGATGCCGACGATCTTGTCGTCCTTTTCGGCTTCCTTGACCAGGCTCTGGCCGAACACGTTCTGGTAGGACGGTGCATTCGGCTTGGACTTGGCCTGGGTGCCGGTAGCGACGTCGAACTTGGCGACGGCGTGGTATTTGTCGGCGGAGGCTTCCGCCGGGCCGTAGCCCTTGCCCTTTTGGGTCACGACGTGGACCAGGATCGGGCCGGTCTCCATGTCGCGGACGTTCTTCAGCACCGGCAGCAGATGGTCGAGGTTATGGCCGTCGATCGGACCGACATAGTAGAAGCCGAGCTCTTCGAACAGCGTGCCGCCGTCCATCATGAAGCCGCGGGAATATTCCTCGACGCGGTTGGCGCGGTTGGCGATGATCTTCGGCAGCCGCTTGTTGATCTGCTTGGCGGCCTCGCGCAGCGTGCGATAGGTCTTGCCGGAGTAAAGCCGCGACAGGTAGGCCGACATGGCGCCGACCGGCGGCGCAATCGACATGTCGTTGTCGTTGAGGATGACGATAAGGCGCGAATTCATCGCGCCGGCATTGTTCATGGCCTCGTAGGCCATGCCGGCGGACATCGCGCCGTCGCCGATCACGGCGATCACGTTGTTCTTGCCGCCGGACAGGTCGCGGGCCACCGCCATGCCGAGGCCGGCGGAAATCGAGGTCGAGGAGTGCGCGGCGCCAAACGGATCGTAGTCGCTCTCGGTGCGCTTGGTGAAGCCGGACAGGCCGCCGCCGGTGCGCAGCGTGCGGATTCGGTCGCGGCGTCCGGTCAGGATCTTGTGCGGGTAGGCCTGATGGCCGACGTCCCAGATCAGGCGATCGCGGGGCGTATCGAAGATGTAATGGATCGCGGTGGTCAGCTCGACCACGCCGAGGCCGGCGCCGAAATGGCCTCCGGTCACCGACACCGCGTCGATGGTTTCCTGTCGCAGCTCGTCGGCGACCTGCTGCACCTGCTCAATCTTGAGCTTGCGGAGATCATCGGGCGTGCGGATGGTGTCGAGAAGCGGCGTTTTACTAAATGTGGTCACAGCGATATTCCAATTTTGCATGTCGGGGCGAACGGCCCGACGCGAGATGGGGTGCGCGTTAACCGCGCAGTGAAAATCCGGGCGCCGGTGCCACTTCGGCAGGCCGGAACCCGATTTGAAAGCCTAGATGCACTCCGGATCAAACCATGTGATATGCATCACGTTGGTAGCTTCAACCCTTCCCGGTCAGTTTCTTCAGGTATTTGAAGTGCTTGTTGCCGCCGGAAATCGGCGGCAGGCTACTCTTCTCAGCCCATAGAAGTGCAAGCTTTACACCAAACCGGGCCCCAAAGCCAACCCGCCGAACGAGCCCGGTTCCCGGTCGAGGGACCGTGATATCGCCGGTTTTTAACCGCGGCGCCGCGCAGAAGGTTCCATTTCGCCCAAATCGGTGGCAGCGGAGGCGTCCGTTTCGGCGGTTTCGATCCTTTTCCAGGCCCATTCGCGGGTCGCCGGATCGCCGGTCGCGACCGCCAGCGCCGCGTCGGGAACAGCCATGCGTGCAGCGAGGGGGATCGGTCCGCAGACGATCATGAAGAAATCGTAGGCGTGGGGCCGCTCGTTGGCCATCACGAACTGGAAGTGGACCCGGAAGAACTTCCACCGGAACACGTTGTAATGCTCGGGGCTGATGATGTCGCGAAACCGCACCGACACGATTCTCGGATTGCGCCTGTTCGAACCGACGTCGATGTCGTGGCCGGCGATCGGATCGAACGGAAAGAAATTCATCACGTCCTTGCGCGACTGGCAGTCGATCCAGTCGATCGAGGGCTCGACCGCCAGCATCCGCAGATCGTCGCGGAACGGTTGCGACACCGCGTGGAAGCCGACGATCGGGAAGTTTCCGCCGATCGTCAAAAGCACGATGCGCGGGCCATGGCGCCCGAGGTCGGGATCGAGTTGTAGCGCGCGCGCCAGCATTTCGGTGCCCAGGAACGATCCCGAGCTATGGCCGACGACGACGATTTCATCGGCATCGCTCTCGCGCGCCGTCCTGACCAGGTGTTGCGCAAAGCGGTCGATGCGCTGGTCCCATTCGGGGCGGGCGCGATGCGAGAATTCCCAGGTCCAGATCGTGTCCGACAGCACATAGAGCAGGTAGGTCTGGTTTTCGGTGTATTTGAGCACGGTACCGAGCACGGCCACGAACGCCGCCAGTGCGGCCGCAATGCTGAAGGCATCCGGGATGCCGATCGCATCGAGCCCTTTCTCGAACGCATAAGCGAGGCCGGCGGCAACGATCGCCTCCAGCAGCAGCAGGAAATGCGGATAGGTGATGAAGGTCGCAAAGCGCCAATTCGCCCGCCAGAATCGCGCAATGGTGCCGGAGAACATCAACCGCCAGTAGATCCAGACCGCCTGCAGCACCGTGCGCCAGACCGGCTGCGCGAGGTCGCGCTGGATGAAATCCTCAAACCGCAGGAAGTCGTAACTGGTGCGGGTCTGCCAGTCGTCCGCCTTGGTCTCGATGGTCCAGGACGCGATCTCGCCGTCGGGCGACGCCTGCGGGCGGCCCAGGGTGGCGGAAAGCTGGTAGAGCCTGGAGAATTTCCGCAGTTCGGTCCTGAACATACGATAATACTGCGCCAGCCCGCGCGGGTCGTATCCCTGGATGTAGATGATATGGCGGTGCTGAACGCGCACGTACTGTCCCCGGACTACCATAGCGTTTTCGAGCGAAGTGGACACCGGTTCGCGTCAAGAAAACGCGTCAAAACAAAGAGTAGAGCCCGGATCTGCTTCAACCAGAACCGCTAGGGCTCTAGTGGGACTATATCAGGCCGTTCCACGCCCCAAGAGCTAATTCGATGACAAATTGGGCAGCCGTCATGTCACAGGCGGACACCGGGTGCTGATTTCGCATAATGTTCTCGAATATCGGCCGGGCCTGCGCGGATTCGACGCTCCGCTTGAGGCCTACTGCACGTCGAGCGGTTCGGTTCCGGTTACCTGGCCGGAGGCGTCGGTGGTGATCTTGTCGACCCGGGCCTCGGCCTGCCGCAGCAATTCCTCGCAGCGTCGTTTCAGCGCCTCGCCGCGCTCGTAGATGGCGACCGATTCCTCAAGCGGCACCTTGCCGTCCTCGAGCCGTCGCACGATCGATTCCAGTTCCTCGATCGCGCGCTCGAAGGAAAGCTTCTTGACGTCCGTCTGGGTATTTTCGGCCATTGTTGCGTTCCCGGTTGCGCCCCGTTGGAAGCGCAGAATCAAACAAATTTCTAGGGACGTATTGTGGCGGGGATCTAGCCGGCCATCAATGCGGTGACGTGCGCCGCCACCGACTCTTTCAGCCCCTGCAGGTCGTAGCCGCCCTCCAGCACCGAGACAACCCGTCCCCCCGCGCTGGCGTTGGCGGTGTCCATCAGCTTGCGCGTGACCCAGCCGAAATCCTCGGCCTTGACGTTGAGGGAAGCCAGCGGATCGCGGTAATGCGCGTCGAAGCCGGCCGAAATGATGATCAGTTCGGGGCTGAATTTCTGCAACTGCGGCAGGATCAGGTTTTCGAACGCGGCGCGGAATTTGACGCTGCCGTCCTCGGAGGCGAGCGGCGCATTGACGATGGTGTCGTGCTCGCCGCGCTCGCTGCTGGCGCCGGTGCCGGGAAACAGCGGCATCTGGTGCGTCGAGCAATACATCACGGTCGGATCGGCCCAGAAGATGTCCTGGGTGCCGTTGCCGTGATGGACGTCGAAATCGACGATGGCGGCGCGGCCGATGCCGTATTTGCGCTGGGCGTGACGGGCGGCGATCGCGACATTGTCGAAGAAGCAGAAACCCATCGGCTTGTTGATCTCGGCGTGATGGCCGGGCGGACGCACCGCGACGAAGGCGTTTTGATGCGTGCCGGCCATCACGGCGTCGGTCGCGGCGATCGCGCCGCCGACGCCGCGCATGACGGCTTCCCAGGTGCCGGGCGACATCGAGGTGTCGCCGTCGAGATAGATCATGCCGCTGGTGGGCGCGATGTGGCGGAGTTCGCCGATATAATGCTCGCCATGGCAGAGCGCGACGGAATCGAGGCTGCCTTCCGGCGCCTCGCCGCGAACCAGCGCCTTGAAGCGATCTTCGCCCAAAACCTCGCCGACCGCGCGCAGCCGGTCGGGGCGTTCGGGGTGCCCCGGGGGCGTCAAATGGTCGAGATAGGCGGAATGCGTCAGAAGCAGAGTCATGCAAAATCCTGGCGCATTTCGATTGCGCTTGGCGGGAAGGTTCCAATCTAAGCGGTCATCGCCCGCTCGGAAAGAGCCATCGCTGCGGGATAACGCGGGCCCTGGCCCCCGGTTCAGTTGATCCTGACGATGCGGCCGCCCGCGGTGGGGCCGATCGGGCTGTTCGTCCTGAAATAGGCATGCAAGGCGTCGCTGTCGTAGCTGCCGGTTTGCAGCTTGGTACCATCCCGAAGCACGGTAAAACCGTCGCCGCCGACGGCGAGGTAGTTGTTGACCGTGACGCGATAGGACGCGGCAGGCGCGATCGGTTGCCCGTTCAACGACATCCGCTCGGCGACGACGCGCTCGCCGTCGCCTTTGGTGCCGTCCCAGGCGTAGCTGAACCCCTTCGAGACCTGCAGGATGCGCGGCCGCTTCGGATCCAGCCATTGCTGTTCCAGCAGGTCCTTGATCTGCTTTCCGCTCAGCGTCAGCGTCACCAGCTGGTTGCGGAACGGCTGGCTGGCGAACAGGTCGGCAAACGTGACCGCGCCGTTGTCCTTGCGCGCAATGTCGGTGCGCACGCCGCCGGGATTGGTGAAGGCCATCACCGCACTGCCGCTCTCCGCGGTGCTGGTCGCGGCCAACTGGGCGTCGGCGATGATATCGCCGAGCGGGCTCTCGCCGGCATTGTTCGGCGTGCGCGACAGCGTCTCCGTCACCGAACCCGCCGGACGGTTGGCGATCGGGGCGGCGACCCGGTCATAGGCTTCGAGCAGCGCAGTCTGATCGGGATCCCGGGCCAGGTCGGGGATGCGGACGATGCTGTTGTTGGCCTTGGCGCTGACGACGTCGCGGGTGACGGGATCGAGCGTGAGGTCGATCGCGGTAACCAGCGTGCCGTATTTGTCGCCGCTGGTGACAAGCCTTCCGTCGATCTCGCAGATATAGGCCTGATGGGTGTGGCCGGAGACGACGACGTCGATCGCGTGATCGAACTTCTTGACGATATCGACGATCGGGCCTGCGATAGCAGGGCACTCGTTATAATCGCCTGCCGGCATGCCGCCCTGATGGATCAGCACCACGATCGCCTCGACGCCGCGCGCCTTCAATTCCGGGACCAGCGCGTTCACGGTCTCGACCTCGTCGCGGAACTCGAGACCGGTGGCACTCTGCGGCGAAATGATTTCAGGCGTGGCCTTCAGCGTCAGGCCGATGAAGGCCACCGGGATGCCGTCGAATGTGCGGATCTCGTAGGCGGGAAACACGGTCTTGCCGCTGCTCTTGTCGATCGTGCTGGCGGCGAGATAGCGGAACTTCGCGCCGCTAAACGGATGCGGCCCCTGGCAGGTATCGACCGGGTGGCAGCCGCCGTTCTGCATCCGCAGCAACTCGTCCTTGCCCTCGTCGAACTCGTGATTGCCAACGGCAGAAAGCGCCAGCCCCATCATCGACATCGACTCGATGGTCGGCTCGTCGTGGAACATCGCCGACAGAAACGGGCTGGCGCCGATCAGGTCGCCGGCGGCGACGAATATCGTGTTGTTGTGGCCGTCGCGAAGCTGGTTGACCAATGTTGCCATCCGCTCGGCGCCGCCGGCGTTGACCACGATCTTCCTGGTCTTGTCGGCGGGATCGGCGATCCGGATGCCGCCCGGCGGCGGGCGGAGGTTACCGTGAAAATCGTTGACGGCGAGAATGCGCAATTCCACCGGCGCTGCGGTTTGGGCGAGGGCCGGTGAGGCGAGCGTGGTGAGCAGCGCAAATGCTGCGGAGATATGATGTCTCATGGCGCCATAATAAATATCAGGCGCGACGCTTTTGCGAAAGCTTGTAGCCCGGATGAGCGTAGCGACATGCGGGATGAAAGCGAGGCGAAACTCCGGATGTCGCTACGCTCATCCGGGCTACGCCTAAAACGCCTACCCCCTCTTGCGCGAGAAGAACGCCTTGAAGGCGGCGATCGCTTCCCGGGAGCGCATCCGTTCGCCGAACAGATGGCCTTCCTGGTCGATCCGGCGCGTCATGTCCTCCGGCGGCAGCTTCAACAGCTTGCGCGAGATCGCGACCGCTTCCGCCGGCAGCGCGCAGATTTCGCGCGCGACCTTGCGCGCTTCGGCTTCGGTATGTCCCGGCGATACCACGACGTTGACGAACCCCGCGGTATGGGCGTCGTCGGCGGTGACGGTGCGTCCCATCACCAGCATCGCGAAGGCGCGCTGGTGGCCCATGGTGCGCGGCATCAAGAGGCTCGAGGCGCCCTCGGGCACCAGTCCGAGATTGATGAACGGCGTCGAGAACGTCGCGGTCTTGCTGGCGAGCACGTAATCGCAATGGAACAGCATGGTGGTGCCGATGCCGATCGCGATGCCGTCGACGGCGGCGATCAGCGGCTTGACGTTATGCGCCAGCGAATAGAGAAATTTTGCGGCGTTGGAGGCGCGCGGCGTGTCGGTATTCGAGGTGCCGTCTTTCAGGAAATCCTCGAGGTCGTTGCCGGCGGTGAACACGCCGGAGCCGCCGGTGATGACGATGCAGCGGATCTTCGGATTGTTCTGCGCCGTGTCGATGGCATCGCTCATCAGGCGATACATCTCCTGGGTGATCGCGTTCTTCTTCTCGGGCCGACGCAGCGTGATCACGCGCATCGCGTCTTCGTCGGTGACAATGAGGTGCCCGGTCATGAAGGTGTCCCTGAAGCAGGCGGCGACGGTGCCGCTGGCGAGTCATCAGCCTACATCCTACATGATCCCTGAAAAGGCCCAAATCGCCGCACCCGTTTTCCCCCAAAGGATGACGCAATGCAGCCAACCGGAATTCATCATCTGACCGCGATCTCGGCGAGGCCGCGGGAGAATCTGGCCTTCTATACCGGCCTGCTCGGCATGCGGCTGGTCAAGAAGACCGTCAATCAGGATGACGTCTCGGCCTACCATCTGTTCTACGCCGACGGCAAAGCCAATCCCGGCATCGATCTCACCTTCTTCGATTTCCCGGCGATGCCGGAGCAGCGTGGAACCAACGCGATTTCGCGCACCGGATTGCGCGTCGCCGGCGAAGCCAGTCTCGGTTACTGGCGCGACCGCCTGAAGAAGGCCGGCGGCGTCACCGGTGACGTGATCGAAGTCGATGGCCGGCTGACGCTGCGGTTCGAGGACGGCGAGGGACAGCGGCTGGTGCTGGTCGATGACGACGGTGCGGGTCCAGCCTCGCCGTGGGAGCGCAGCCCGGTGCCGGCCGAACACCAGATCCGCGGCCTCGGCCCGATCGTGCTGACCGTGCAGGAGATGTCGCGTACCGCCTTCGTGCTGACAGAGGTCATGAACATGCGCCGTGTGCGCGACTATGCCGCCCATGGCGCCGAGATTCATGTGTTCGCGATGGGCGGGCAAGCGACGAACATAACCCTGCCGCCGAACTGCATGTGATCGAAGACAAGGCGTCGCCGGTTGCGCGGCAGGGCGCCGGCGGCGTGCATCACGTCGCGTCCCGCACTCCGGACGAGACGCAGCATCACGCCTGGACGCAGCGGTTGAACGAGTTGCGCGTGCCCAACAGCGGCGAGGTCGATCGCTTTTATTTCCGCAGTCTCTACTTCCGCGAACCCAACGGCATCCTGTTCGAAATCGCGACCGACGGCCCGGGTTTTGCGACGGATGAGCCGATGGCCACGCTTGGCGAAAAGCTGGCACTGCCGCCGTTTCTCGAGCCGCGGCGCGCGGCAGTCGAGGCGGGGTTGAAGCCGATTGGCTAGAAACGCAACACCATCACCTACTTGGGTGGGTGTGCGGATCGGCAACAACCGCTCCAAATCATCGCGCAATTTGGTGATGGCTTCACCGTTTGCACAAGATTTAGGCAATTGCCTGTTCATAAGTCACCCGCTGCACATGCCGTGCATTGCGCACGGAAGGCCGTCGGATTCGAATAACGCATGTGCTGATGCCCGATTCGCGTGGGCGGAGAGAACTCCGTCTATCCAGTTGAGGCGCGCGCGTTGCGGCAGGCCAGCGACGAGATGAGGAGCGGATCATGTATAACGATTCTCTGTTCAATGCGTTTGCAAGGTCCTTCGAGGCCCGCAGCGAAGTCGATATGTCGATGGCGGAATATCTGGAATCGTGTCGAGGCGATCCGATGCGATATGCCAATGCAGCCGAGCGGTTACTCGCGGCGATCGGTGAACCCCAAATGATCGACACGGCCAAGGACCCCCGCCTTGGCCGTATTTTTTTGAACAGGACCATGCGCGCCTATCCGGCGTTCGCTGGCTTCCACGGCATGGAAGAGACAATCGAGCGCATTGTCGGTTTCTTCCGGCACGCGGCCCAGGGCCTGGAGGAACGTAAGCAAATTCTTTATTTGCTCGGCCCCGTCGGCGGCGGCAAATCGTCCCTTGCCGAGCGGCTCAAGTCGCTGATGGAGGTCCATCCGATCTATGTGCTCAAGGCGGGCGACGAACTCAGCCCCGTCTTCGAAAGCCCGCTCAGCCTGTTCGACCCCGAAACCCTGGGGCCGATGATCGAAGAGAAGTACGGCATCCCGCGTCGCCGCCTCAATGGATTGATGAGTCCATGGTGCTACAAGCGGCTGGAAGCCTTCGGCGGCGATATCTCGCGATTCCGTGTGGCCAGGATCCAGCCTTCGCGATTGCGCCAGATCGGAATCGCTAAGACCGAGCCCGGCGACGAAAATAATCAGGACATCTCGTCGCTGGTCGGCAAGGTCGATATCCGCAAGCTGGAGACTTTTGCGCAGAACGACCCCGACGCTTACAGCTATTCCGGCGGGCTCAACCGCGCCAATCAGGGTGTCCTCGAATTTGTCGAGATGTTCAAGGCGCCGATCAAGATGCTGCATCCGCTGCTGACGGCGACGCAGGAGGGTAACTATATCGGCACCGAGAATATCGGGGCCATACCCTTCACCGGTGTCATTCTCGCGCATTCCAACGAATCCGAATGGCAGAGCTTCAAGACCAACAAGAACAACGAAGCCTTCATCGACCGCATCTGCGTGATCAAGGTGCCGTATTGCCTGCGGGTCACGGAAGAGCAGAAGATCTACGAGAAGCTCATCTCCAGCTCCGAGCTTGCCTCCGCGCCGTGTGCGCCGTCGACACTGGAGACGTTGGCGCGCTTCTCGGTGATGTCGCGCCTGCGCCGGCACGAAAACTCGACGCTGTTTGCAAAAATGCGGGTCTATGACGGCGAAAGCCTGAAGGAATCCGATCCGAAGGCGCGCAGCGTTCAGGAATACAAGGATGCGGCGGGAGTCGACGAGGGCATGGACGGAATCTCGACGCGGTTTGCGTTCAAGGTTCTGGCGTCGACCTACAATCACGATACGACGGAAATCGGCGCCGACGCCGTCCATCTGATGTACACGCTGGAGCAGGCGATCCGCCGTGAGCAGCTTCCTGACGAAGTCGAAAAGCGATACCTTGAGTTCATCAAGGCCGATCTTGCGCCGCGCTACGCCGAGTTTATCGGGCACGAGATTCAAAAGGCCTATCTCGAATCCTATTCGGACTATGGGCAGAACCTGTTCGATCGCTACGTCGATTATGCCGATGCCTGGATCGAAGATCAGGACTTCAAGGATCCCGATACCGGACAATTGCTCGACCGGGAGCTTCTCAATCAGGAGCTGACAAAGATCGAGAAGCCTGCGGGCATTGCCAACCCGAAGGATTTCCGTAACGAGGTCGTCAAATTCTCGCTGCGGTCGCGGGCGCAGCACGGCGGCAAGAACCCCTCCTGGACCAGCTACGAGAAGATCCGGGAAGTGATCGAGAAGCGAATATTCTCACAGGTCGAAGACCTGCTTCCGGTCATTTCGTTCGGCTCGAAAAAGGACGGCGAAACCGAGCGCAAGCATGGCGAGTTTGTCGAGAGAATGGTCGAGCGAGGCTACACCGAGCGCCAGGTCCGCCGGCTGGTCGAGTGGTACATGCGCGTGAAGCAGGCCGGCTGAGGCGGATGAAAACGTGGCCATTCATATCGTCGACCGGCGGCTGAATCCGGGCAGCAAGAGTCTTGAAAATCGTCAGCGCTTCCTGCGCCGGGCCAAGGCCTTGGTTCAGGGGGCTGTCAAGAAGTCGTCGCAAGACCGGGACATCAAGGATGTCCTGGAAGGCGGTGAGATCAGTATCCCGCTCGACGGCATGAATGAGCCGCGCTTTCGCCGCGAGGGCGGTACGCGCGACATGGTGCTTCCCGGAAACAAGAAGTTCGTCGAAGGCGATCTCCTGCCGCGACAGGGGCAGGGTGGCGGGAAGTCGAGTGCTCCGGGCGAGGGCGACGGTGAGGACGGCTTCCGTTTCGTCCTCAGCCGCGACGAGTTTGTCGATCTGTTCCTCGACGATCTGGAATTGCCCGATCTCGCCAAGCGCAAGCTTGCCGAGGTCGAAAGCGAGGGCATTCATCGCGCCGGTTACGCGACCTCCGGCTCGCCCGCGAATATTTCGGTGAGCCGGACGGTCAGCCGCGCAATGGCGCGGCGGGTCGCTTTGCGCAGGCCGCGGCCCGAGGCGCTGGCGGCGCTCGAAGCCGAGCTTGCGGATTGCAGCGAGGCGCGGCGCGCCGAGATCGAGGCCGAACTCGAAGCCTTGAAAGCCAAGATACGTCGGATCCCGTTCATCGATCCGATCGATATCAGGTACCGGCGTTTTGAAACGACGCCGAAACCGGCGGCGCAGGCCGTGATGTTCTGTCTGATGGATGTGTCGGGCTCGATGACCGAGCACATGAAGGATCTCGCCAAGCGCTTCTACATGCTGCTCTACGTCTTTTTGAAACGGCGCTATCGCCACGTCGAGATCGTCTTCATCCGGCATACCGACAAGGCCGAAGAAGTCGACGAGGAAACCTTCTTTCGCGGGCCGGCGTCCGGCGGCACCCTGGTGTCGAGCGCACTTGAGGCGATGCACGATATCGTCAGGTCGCGGTTTCGTCCGGCGGACTGGAACATCTACGCCGCGCAGGCATCCGATGGCGACAATTCGAGTTCGGACAGCGAGGCCGTGGCTCGGCTGCTGACGGAGATGATCCTGCCGGCCAGCCAGTTCTTTGCCTATCTGGAAGTCGGTCAGGACAACGGCCTGACCTTCGATATGCCTGACTCGTCGCTATGGACGCTGTACCAGCGGTTGCGCATCGAAGGCGCGCCGCTGTCGGCGCGCAAAGTCTGCGAACGCAAGGAAATCTTCCCGGTGTTCCACGACCTGTTCAAGCGCCGCGGAAAACAGGAGAGGGTCGCCCGATGACCGCGACGGACCAATTGCTGTTTCAAGGTTCGGATTGGGATTTCCCGACACTGCAGCGTATCTCCAACGCCTGTGAGGATATTGCGTGCTCGGAACTGGGTCTCAGTATCTATCCCAACCAGATCGAAGTCATTACGGCCGAACAGATGCTGGACGCCTATTCGTCCGTCGGCATGCCGCTGTTCTACAAGCATTGGTCGTTCGGCAAGCACTTTGCCTATGAGGAGGCCTCCTACCGCAAGGGGCTGACGGGTCTGGCGTATGAGATCGTCATCAACAGTTCGCCATGTATTTCCTATCTGATGGAGGAAAACACCGCGACGATGCAGACACTGGTGATTGCGCATGCCGCGTTCGGACACAATCATTTCTTCAGGAACAATTACCTGTTCAAGCAGTGGACTGACGCCGAGGGTATCCTGGACTATCTCGAATTTGCCAAACGCTATGTGACGCAATGCGAGGAGCGCCATGGGCGTCAGGCGGTCGAACAGACGCTTGATGCGGCGCACGCCCTGCGGTCGCACGGCGTCGACCGGTATGCCGGCAAGAAGAAGCTCGACCTTCGCGCCGAGGAGGAGCGCGCCGGAAAGCGCCGTTTGTACGAACAAAGCGCTTTCAACGACCTCTGGCGAACCGTTCCGGTCGGACCCGTCAAGAGCGGGGCGGTGCTCAACGCCGAGCGCCGACGCAAGCTGCTCGGGCTACCGCAGGAAAACCTGCTGTACTTTCTCGAAAAATCGGCGCCACGCCTGCAGCCCTGGCAGCGTGAATTGCTGCGGATCGTGCGGCATATCGCGCAGTACTTCTACCCGCAAAGCCAGACCAAGGTCATGAACGAGGGAACTGCGACCTACGTTCACTACCGCATCATGAATCGGCTGCACAAGCTGGGCAAATTGTCTGACGGCAACTTTCTGGAATTCCTGAAGTCGCATACCAACGTCGTGTTCCAGCCTGAATTCGACGATCGAGGTTTTTCGGGCTTCAACCCTTACGCGCTTGGTTTTGCGATGATGCAGGACATCGAGCGCATCGTCACCGATCCGGAGCAGGAGGATCGTGAGTGGTTTCCGGACATTGCGGGCAGCGGCGATGCGATGGCGGTTCTGCGCGACGTTTGGGCCAATTATCGCGACGAAAGCTTCATCAGCCAGTTCCTCAGCCCGCGGCTGATGCGACACTATCGCATGTTCCATCTACACGACGATCCGGAGCAAAAGGAAGGCATCAGGGTCGACGCCATTCATGACGAGCGCGGCTATCGTCGTCTTCGCCGCGAACTGGCGCGGCAATATGACGTTGGTGTCATCGACGCCAATATCGAAGTCGTAGACGTCGATCTTGCCGGCGACCGCCGCCTGATGTTGCGTCACAACGTCGTGAAAGGTGCCAGACTGAACGAGACGGATGCGGCACATGTGCTGCAGCACCTCGCCAATCTCTGGAGCTATGATGTTTCGCTTGTGGAGGTCGACGAAGCAGATGTGGTCCTCAAGGAACACAAAATGACGCCCCGGCCGGTCGCGGCTGTCGCATAGTTGGCGAGCGTAGCGCCTTGAACGAAGAGTCCCGGAACCAAAGCATCGCAACTGTGCCCGCAATTCACTTTCGCGTTTATTTTTCGGCCTGCGGCCTCGTTTTTGAGCGCGGCGTTATCTAGATCGTACTTACTGATACGTCATCAGCGAGTCGCGAAATGGGTAAGGAAGAAAAAACCGACGCGGAACTCGAAGATATGATCCTTCAGCGCCTGGTGATTGGTGGTGTCTTTGTATCTGTGCGCAAGGATCCAATCCTCGGCTGGCGTCCCACGGTGGTCACCGCGCCGAAACACACTAAAAACGCGCAAGAACTTGCCGACAAGATAGCCGCGGAACTGCGCAAGAAATTCATCTTGAAGGAGTGATGCCGCGCGCCCGCAGCTCGCATAAGGCATTCAGGCGAGGCTGAAGCCGATTTCCTGGATTTCGCAGGGGTGACCGTCGGCAGACGAGTCGCCTTGCGCGCAATAGCGAAATCGTCTTGCGCGTGCGACAAATCAACCCGTCGGGCAAATCAGTACGAAAGTCTGTCCAGCCCTTCGCGCAAAAATATTCCGCTTCCGTCGTCAGGTAGAAACACTTTAAGGATTCCCGCCATCCTGTCCCACCAAAGGGGCGTTGGCCATCGTCGCAAACGAGGGGCAGGGAGCGATGGACGCGAAGGCTGCGACTGACGAGCGTGGTCATTGCGTACGGTGAAATCGTTTGGGTCCGACGCCCCGGTGCTGGCGTCAAGTTGGCGGAAGCGAAAGCCGACGTCGATGATGGTGGCAAGAAAGCCGGTCACCAGGACGAAATCGTATAAGCCGTAAAGCCATTGCGCAGGGAAGGCCGGAGGCTCTCCGCTGAACCTGTATGCTCGTGTGCAGTTTTGTTTTGTGCAATCGCACGCGAGACCGCGGGTGCAGCGCGCACCCGGTCTTCCCTGCGCCCTCTGATTTGGAGGGCAAGGTTTCTTGCAAAACTCCGGGCGCATCGCGCCGCGAGAATGCGAAGGTATGTCCACCGTCATTGCGAGCGCAGCGAAGCAATCCATCGCGTCACGCAAAGGAAGAATGGATTGCTTCGCTGCGCTCGCAATGACGTGGCGGCGTACTGGATCGCCCATGACCATCCTACGTCGTCGCATCCGCCCCTTACTATCGCAGATCTCGAAAAGCCTCATCCAGCCGGTCGAGCGCCTCGTTGAGAATCGGGCGCGGGGTGGCGAAGTTGAAGCGCAGCCAGGTTTCACCGCCCGGCCCGAATTGCTCGCCGGGGCTGGCAAAAATCCGCGCCCGGTCCTTGACCCGCGCGGCAACGTCCGCCGGCGCCAGTCCGGTTCCGGAGAAATCGACCCAGCCGAGATAGGTCGCATCGAGCCGCATCGAACGTGCGCCGGGCGCGGCGCGCTCGATGCGGGTGTCGAGCAGGTCGCGGTTGCCGGCCAGATAAGGCAGCAGCGCATCGAGCCAGGTTTCGCCGGTTCGCCAGGCCGCTTCGGTCGCGATCATGCCGAAGGCGTTGTAGGAAGCGAGTCCGCTGGCCGCGATGCGCGCGTCGAGCTTTGCCTTCAACACCGGATTGGACGTGAAGCATGCGCCGACATGGGCACCGGCGAGATTGAAGGTCTTGGTGGCGGCAACGCAGGTAATCAGGCGATCCGCGATCTCGGGCGCAGCCGACAGCGTCGGCGTGTGCTTGACGTCGCCCAGCAGCAGGTCGCAGTGGATCTCGTCGGACACCAGGATCAAATTGCGTTCGGCGCAGAAGGTGGCGAGCGCACGGATCTCCTCGACCGTCCAGACGGTGCCGCCCGGATTATGCGGGCTGCAGAAAAACACGATTCTGGTGCGCGGCGTGAGTTGTGCGCCGAGCGCTTCGAGATCCATCTCGTAGCGGCCCTGGCGCAGCACCAGTTGCGCGTCGTGGATGCGCCGCTCGTTGGCGAGGATGATCTTGCGAAAGGCGTGATAGGCCGGTGGAAACACCACGACCTCGTCGCCGGGCTCGGTGACGGCCTGAAGGATAAGACCCAGCCCGGAGACGACACCCGGCGTCTGGCTTATCCACGCCGGGTCGATCGACAGGCCGTGCCGTCGCGCCAGCCATTCGGACGCCGACGCCGCCCAGCTTCCGGTGTCGCCATAGTAGCCATGGACGGCACGGGTCACGTCAGCGGTCAGCGCTGCCGTCACGCCCGGAGGCGCTGCGAAATCCATGTCGGCGACCCACATCGGGATTCCGTCGGAAGCGGTGATCCCCGAGAGCTTTGCCATCATGTCCCACTTCGACGCGTGCGTGCCGCGGCGGTCAATAACGCGATCGAAATCAAACATCGGGACGGTGGCTCCTGCCTGAGAGATACTGTGGCGTCAGATGCGCCCTTACGCCAGCAGCACCGCGTCGGCGCCGTTCACGGCATCGGCGCTGTCGATCACGGTTTTCTCCAGCGAACCGGATTGAACCGTGACGTTCTCGGCAAAGAATCTCGCCAGCGTGACATAACGCTGCGGATCGCCGGCGTCGCCGTTGGCTTTGGCGGCGAGGGCTTCGCCGGCCAGCATGCAGCCGCCGAGCGTGGAGCCGAACAGCCGCAGATACGGCGTCGCACCCGCCAGCGCGTCGTTCGGCGCCGAGGCGACGCGCTCCAGCAGCCACTTGCTGGCGCGCTCAAGCGAGCCCAGCGCGTCGCGCAATTTTGCGCCGGTGGTGCCGAAGGCGGGGTCGTTCGAGGCTTCGACCTGCTTGACGATGCCGGAGAGCTCGTCGAGCAGCGCCGACACCGAGGCGCCGCCGTTGGCCGCGAGTTTGCGCGTGACCAGGTCGATCGACTGGATGCCGTTGGTGCCCTCGTAGATCGAGGTGATGCGCGCGTCGCGGTAGTGCTGCGCGGCGCCAGTCTCCTCGATGAAGCCCATGCCGCCGTGGATCTGGACGCCGAGATAGGTCACCTCGTTGCCGATGTCGGTGGAGAAGGCCTTTGCGATCGGCGTCAGCAACGCGCCGCGGGCCGCGGCGTCGCTGCGAACCTTGGCGTCCTTGGCGCGCACGGAGACGTCGAGCGCCACGGCGGTGGCGTAACAAATCGAGCGCGCGGCAGCGGTCATGGCGCGCATCTGCATCAGCATGCGCTTGACGTCGGGATGGACGATGATGGCTTCCATGCCGTCGCCCTTCGAGCCGATGGCGCGGCCCTGCTTGCGCTCCTGAGCGAACGCCAGCGCCTGCTGATAGGCGCGGTCGGCAATGCCGACACCTTCCAGGCCGACGCCGAGGCGGGCCTGGTTCATCATCGTGAACATGCAGAGCATGCCGCGATTTTCCTCGCCGATCAGGTATCCGATCGCGCCGCCCTGGTCGCCCATGGTCATGGTGCAGGTCGGCGAAGCATGCATGCCGAGCTTGTGCTCGACGCCGCTCGGATAGATATCGTTGCGGGCGCCCAGCGAGCCGTCGGCATTGACGAGGAATTTCGGAATCAGAAACAGCGAGATGCCCTTGGTGCCCGCGGGGGCATCGGGCAGGCGGGCCAGCACGAAATGCACGATGTTATCGGTCATGTCGTGGTCGCCATAGGTGATGAAGATCTTGGTGCCCTTGATGCGATAAGAGCCGTCGGGCGCACGCTCGGCGCGGGTGCGCAGGGCACCGACGTCGGAGCCGGCCTGCGGCTCGGTGAGCTGCATGGTGCCGGTCCATTCGCCGGTCACCAGCTTCTCCAGGTAGATCTTCTTCAACTCATCGCTGCCATGGGCGTCGAGCGCCTCGATGGCGCTGAGAGTCAGCAGCGGGCAGAGGCCGAACGCGATGTTGGAGGCGCTCCAGATTTCGGTGCAGGCGGCGTTGATCGCGAGCGGCAGGCCCTGGCCGCCGAAAGCCTCCGGACCCGACACCGCGTTCCAACCGGCCGCGGTCCAGCGCTGATAGGCGTCGGGCCAGCCGGGGGCGGTGGTCACCTTGTTGGCCTCGAGCTTGATGCCGTGTTCGTCGCCGACACGGTTGAGCGGCGCCAGCACGTCGCCGGCGAATTTGCCGGCTTCCTCCAGCACGGCGGCGGTGATGTCGCCGTCGAAATCGCCGTAATGGCCGGCCTTCACGGCGGCCTCGAGGCCGGCACCGTGATTGAGCGCGAGCAGGATGTCGGAGATCGGCGCGCGGTAGGTCATGACGGGCATCTCGCTTTGACGGAAACGGAGGCTGCCGTCTTCCCACGAAACCAGCCTTGTCTCAACTCTCCGATCGGCGGTATCGGGCCGCGCCGGGGGGAAAACGGGCTCGCGGAAGGGACCCCCAAATCACCCATTATAAAGGGTACCGTCGATGGGCCTGATTTCGGGTGAAATTGGCGCTTCCAGCCTGTTGAAATGGCCGAACTCCGTCTATAGACCGGCGTTGCCGGAAGGGGGATCGCGCCGGCGCGATCCCCGACTGTTCCAAGACCGGCCTGTTGGGGCGTAGCCAAGCGGTAAGGCAGGGGATTTTGATTCCCCCATTCGGAGGTTCGATCCCTCCCGCCCCAGCCAGCCAGTCTCTCAACTAGAGATAGTTGGCGCATTCTGGTGAGAAATACCGCATTTATTGGCATTTCGCGAGTTTTCGACCGGTCTCCAGTCTCCGGAAAGTGGCAACTCTAGCGAGAATTCACGGAAAGTCTCCAGCCAAAACCGCAAAAACTCCCGGTTTGTGGAGACTTTCAGCGGAGACAAATTTCGATCTGACTGAGCGGTAGGGATGGCAGGCGCATTCCGGTCATCTCTCGCTTGATTCACGGCTGTTTGCTGCCTCGGGCAGGCTGCCGAACAGCTGCTGGTGTCACTTCAGTAACCGCGCGATGCCTTCGCGAATACAAGCCAGGATTTCGTCCTGTCGCTCTTCGAGACGTGATACCGGCCCGCCGACGCCAAGAACCATGTCGCGTCCGAAATCGCGTTTCGGGAGCAGCACGGCAATCACGCCTGCGTCCTGGACGATGATGTGTTTGGAGAACATATAGCCATCGCGCCGGATGCCGTTGATGATCTTCATCAGCGCATTCAGTTCGAAGTGTTCTTCTGGAGGACAAACGGCATTTATGCGGCGCAGCAGCCGGGCAATCTCGACGTCAGAGTGGCCGCTGAGCAACGTGCGACCAATTCCACTGATCGCAAGTGGTCGAACCTCTCCCGGCTTCACTTCAAACCGCAGGCGCTTGCTGGTTTGCAGACAGTGGATGTACTGAGCATGCAAATCGGACTGCGTGCTGATATTGACGAGCTCGTCCAGTTCCTCGTGAACGAAGTCGACCAGCGCAAGGATGGCGCTGTCGCCGAATAGCCCGGCGTCAAGCCACCGGCCCATCTGGGCGATGCGCATCGTCGGCATGTAGGTGCGATTGTAACTGTCGTAGAACAGGTATCCCAGCATCGCCATGCTCTTCAGCAAGGCTGCGGCACTGGAAGTCGGATAGTCACACTTCGTCGCGACTTCCTTCAGCGAAATCGGTCGTTTCACTTCCTCGAAGTACTCGAGGACTTCGAAGATCCGCTTGGCTGATTTTATGCCGGAATTTATCATTTACACGTATATGGAAAGAATTCTGAGTGGGTGACGAGGAGTACTTTGATACGCTCGAATTTAGAACCAAAACGTACTGTAAAATAGCACCATACAGCTTTCGCCGCAATCATTTTCCACATATATAGAAATATAACTATGTACCTGTAATTTGTAGACTCTGACAAGCGCTGCCCTTAGTCTTCCCCGCGGCTGGCAAGGCCGCGGCGCAACAGCCGCTCAAAAAACAAGAAACGTCCCAGGGATTTGCTTGCATGGAATATCGATTGCCCGAAGGCAGCTGCGATTGTCATTTTCATATCTACGGCCCCTTCGATCGCTTTCCGGCTGGAAATGAAGGACGCTTTACTGCCGCGCAGCCGTTCACGATCGAAGACGCCTTTGCCATCTGGAACAAGCTCGGCATCACGCGCGGCGTCATCGTCCATGCGGTGGGGTCGGGAGAAGATAACGCCGTCACCTACGATGCACTACGCCGGCATCCTGACAGGCTTCGTGCCGTCGCGATCTTGCGGCCCGACGTCTCGGATCGCCGGCTTGATGAACTCACCGACGCCGGTTTCAAGGCGGTGCGCGTCACCATGATCCGGCAGGACGGCAAGCCGGTCTCGACGCTCGGCACCAGCTACGACGATCTGGTCAAGCTCGCCCCTCGTCTCGCGGAGCGAGGCTGGCACGCCCAGCTTTGGATCGAGAGTTCGGATCTGGCTGCCGCCGCAGCCGAGCTTGAAAAGCTGCCGCTCACTTACGTGATCGACCACATGTCGCGGACCATGGCCGACAAGGGGCACGAGCACCCCGACTTTCGCGCCTTCACCGAACGGCTGAAGACTGGCCGCTACTGGACCAAGATTTCAGGGGCAGACCGCAACACGCGCGTCGGCCGTCCCTATTCGGACACAGCTCCGTATATGCGCGCCATCGTTCAGGCTGCGCCCGATCAGGTCGTGTGGGGCAGCGATTGGCCCCATGTGGGCCACAGCGCCGAGACTGTTCCCGATCTTCAGGATCTGCTTCGTCTGCTGCACGAATCCGTCCCCGACGAAGCCACCCGTCGAAAGATCCTGATCGCCAATCCGGCGCGGCTCTACAATTTCTGACAAAACAGAGGAAGTCTTGGACAATAACAAAACGTTGCCGCTCGAAGGCGTGATCGTCATCGATCTCGGCCAGGTATATCAGGGTCCATATGCCGGCTTCCTGATGGCGCAGGCCGGAGCGACCGTCATCAAGGTCGAGCCGCCGAACGGCGAGCCGGTGCGTCATCGCGCCCGCATCAGCAAGGGCAACGCCGTCCCGTTCGCGATGCTCAATGCCAACAAGCGCAACATCAGTCTGAACCTGAAGTCGCCGGACGGCGTCAGGATCCTGAAAGAGCTCGCGGCAAAGGCCGACGTGCTGATCGAGAACTACGCGCCGGGGGTGCTCGATCGATTGGGCGTCGGCTATTCCGTTCTTAGCGCCATCAATCCGCGGCTCATTTACGGCTCGGCCACCGGCTACGGTCTGTCGGGTCCCGATCGGGATAATCTGGCGATGGACCTGACTGTCCAGGCGGCGTCAGGCATCATGAGCGTGACCGGCTTTGCCGATGGTCCCCCGGTCAAGGCGGGTCCGGCCATCACCGACTTCATCAGCGGCGTTCATCTGTACGCCGGCATCCTCACCGCGCTTTACGATCGGGAAAAAAGCGGCCGCGGTCGGCTGGTCGAGATCGCGATGGTCGAGACCGTCTATCCGGCAATGGCCTCGAATCTGGCCGATGTCTTCAACCGCAAGGCGGCGGGGCCTCGCACCGGCAACCGTCACGGCGGGCTCGCGGAGGCTCCTTATAATGTTTATCCCGCATCCGACGGGCATGTCGCCATCATCAGCGTCAACGAATCTCATTGGGCCGGGTTGACGCGCGCGATGGGGCGGCCGGAGCTGGCCGGCGATGCGCGTTTCAAGACCGTGCTCGACCGCCTGAAGCACATCGATCTTACGGACCAGATCGTGTCCGAGTGGTCCTCGCGGCTCACGCGCCATGAGATCACCGAGCTTTGCCGTGCCAACCGAGCGCCCTGCGCCGCGGTTCGCGACTTGCGCGAGGTGACCGAGGACAAGCACCTCCACGCCCGGGGCATGTTGCGCGAAATCCAGCATCCGGAATACGGCGACATTCTCGTTCACCGCAGTCCGCTGGTGCTCCACGATACCAAGGCGCCGGAATACATCCCGTCCGCGCGTCTCGGTCAGCACAACAGCGAAGTCCTGTCGGAATATCTCGGCCTGTCCGATGGCGAGATCGATGCGTTGCGCCACTCCGGCGCCATTGCGCAAGCGTGACGACGAGCACGCCATGCGCGGCCATCACGAACGTTGTTCGATAAATTTCCCGGTCCGCTAGTTCAAGGAAGATCCAGATGGTCAAGCTGTTTGAAAGCATCGCATTCCGTGGCGTCGAGCTCAGCAACCGGGTCGTCGTCTCGCCGATGGGGATGTATTCGGCCGAAAACGGCTACATCACGCCCTTCCATCTGGTTCACTATGGCAAGTTCGCCATGGGTGGGGCCGGGCTCGTCTTCGTCGAGCAGACGTCGGTCAGCCGGAAGGGGCGCATCACCAACGGTGATCCCGGGCTGTGGGAGGACGGCCAGATCGACGGCATGCGCCAGGTTGTTCATGTCATCAAATCGCATGGCGCAAAAGCAGCGATCCAGATCAATCACGGCGGCCGAAAATCCAGCCAGCAGCGCGCGTTCCGGGGCAACAGCCATTTGACGGATCGCGATGTCGAAATGGGAGAGGAAACCTGGGTGCCCACGGGCCCATCGGATGTCCCCTTCGCCGATGGCTTCCAGACCCCTGTTCCCCTCACCAGGGAAGGTCTCGTTGGCGTGCGCGATGCATTCGTCGCGACCGCGCGCCGGGCCGTACTGGCGGGCTTCGACGTCATCGAACTGCACATGGCGCACGGCTATCTGTTGCAATCCTTCCTGTCGCCGCTCGCCAATTTCCGCACCGACGACTATGGCGGCAGCCTGGAAAACCGGATGCGGTTTCCGCTCGAAGTGACGCGCGCCGTGAGAGCCGCCCTCCCCTCGGCCACACCTCTGTTCGTGCGTATCTCGGCCACCGACTGGATCGACGGTGGCTGGGAAATCGAAGACAGCGTTGTCTTCTCCCGCAAATTGAAGGAGCTGGGCGTCGATCTGGTCGACTGTTCGACGGGCGGCAATCTGCGTGCCGGATCGACCAATGCCAATCTCGGTCGCGGTCCAGGCTACCAGGTGCCGTTTGCGGAACGAATTCGCCACGAGGCCGGCATTGCGACTGGCGCGGTCGGCATGATCCGAACCCCTGATCTTGCGGAGAAAGTTCTGCAGGATGGCCGTGCCGACCTCATCTTCATCGCCCGCCAGATGCTCTTCAATCCGTTCTGGGCGCTCCACGCCGCAGAACATTTCGGGTTGACCGGCAATTTCGAACAATGGCCCGAACAATACGGGTGGTGGCTTGCCAAGTGGGGCGGCGCTCTTCGCGCCAGTGGAGAGAGCCTGGATGGGCTGGAGCGATATCGCGAAGCGGCCGAATAGAACTCTGCCGGGCGGATAGCGTCGCAAAATCAATCGTAACTTCGAGTGCAAAAAAATCCAAAGGGAGCGAAAAAAATGAGAAACGTGCTGGCATCGTTGGCGATCTTTTTAACTGTCGCCTCGGCTCATGCGCAGGCGCCTGCGTCGAAGCCGGTCAAGCTCGGCGTGCTCAACGATCAGTCGGGCCAATACGCGGACGCCGCGGGGCCTGCGGCCGTTGAAGTCGCCAAAATGGCGATCGCCGATTTCGGCGGCAAGTTGCTGGGACAGCCGATCGAACTCGTTTTCGCCGATCATCAGAACAAGACGGATATCGCGTC
This sequence comes from Bradyrhizobium sp. KBS0727, assembly GCF_005937885.2. Taxonomy (NCBI): domain Bacteria; kingdom Pseudomonadati; phylum Pseudomonadota; class Alphaproteobacteria; order Hyphomicrobiales; family Nitrobacteraceae; genus Bradyrhizobium; species Bradyrhizobium sp. KBS0727. The sequence continues at coordinate 1,900,142 of NZ_CP042176.1, forward strand.
CGGCATCGCCAGGCGGTGGATGGATATCGAAAACGTCGACGTCCTTCTTGATATTGGAAACTCTGCGGTCGCGCTGGCCCTCGCCGATTTGGTCCGGGACAAGAACAAGATCATGATCGTGTCGTCGGCGGGAGCTTCGGCGATCACGAACGAGAAATGCTCCGCCAACAGCTTCCAATGGACCTACAATACCCACACGCTGGCGCGCAGCACCGCGAAAGCATTGATGGGGCAGGGCGGAAACGAATGGTTCTTTCTGACGGCCGACTATGCCTTCGGTCAGGCTTTCGAAGCCGATGCTTCTGCCGTGGTCAAGGAATCGGGTGGCAAGGTCGTCGGTTCGGTGCGGCACCCCTTCAACACCAGCGACTTCTCGTCGTTTCTGCTGCAGGCCCAGAACTCCAGCGCCAATGTGCTGGCTCTCGCCAACGCCAGCGGTGATACCACCAACTCGCTCATGCAGGCTCACGAGTTCGGCCTGCTCGGCCTGAAGAGCAAGATGCGGGTGGCAGCCTTGCTGTTCCAGATCACGGATGCCAAGGCGGTGGGTCTTCCCAACATGCAGGGTCTGTACACGTCGGAGGCATTCTACTGGAATCGAAATGACACGTCGCGCGCGTTCGGGAAACGGTTCTTCGACAAGGTTGGGCGTATGCCGACCATGGTTCAGGCCGGAATGTACTCGGCAACCATGCACTACCTGAAGGCCGTCGAAGCTGCCGGAACGCTCGATACCGGCGCCGTGCTTGCAAAATTCCGTTCGTTGCCGGTGAATGATTTCTTCTCGGAGAAGGGTTATGTCCGCGAAGACGGCATGCACGTCCATGATTACTATCTGCTGCGAGCAAAGACGGTGGAGCAATCCAAGGGGCCTTGGGATTTTTATGACGTCGTTGCAACGGTGCCGGCCGACGACGCCAACATTCCGCGCGAACAAAGCAAGTGTCCGCTCATGAAGAAGTCTTGATTTCTCAGTCGCCTCTGTAATGTCGGAGCGGCAGCCGCAGCGCTGCCGCTCGAGGCTTCCCCTGACGCTGAGAGTAGCTGGTTACTTCGTTCCGTTGTCTTCCATGCTTGAGTTCTTTGGACTCCGCGCAGTCTATTAGACCATCTGGAGCTTGGCGCGTTAGGCGCGCGCGTTCGAGGATTAGGGTTGGAAGCGTCGCTGTTTGGCCCCTTTGCAGACATCGCAATTTGGATAGAATACGTCTGGTCTGTAGGGCTAAAAGCCGACTGTCACGTGCCCTTCCAGTGTTCGAGAAATGGCTTACTCTCGGTATCGGGGGAACGTCTCTGGTCTCCACTTCGTCTACCAAGAAGCCGATAAGTCTCCGAGGTTGAAAACCGCGGTTTTCAGGCCAAATTCTCTTGAGATTTCAAAGGCCAAATTTCATTCGGGAATGTAGTTGTTCGATCCTTCCCAAGGAAGCCAAGCAGTCACTCAACTATAGATAGCTAGCACTTTTTGGGCGAATGCCCCTTATTTATAGGGGTTTTTAGACATTCGTCCCGCGTCTCCAGTCTCTGGAAAGTGGCAACTCTACCGAGAATCTATCGAAAGTCTCCAGCCAGCACCGCAGAAATTCCCGTTTTGAGGAGACTTTGGGCGGAGACAATTTTCGATCCCACTGCTTGGTAGCTTGGCAGTGCCCTTGCGGACGGGTTTGCGGCAGCGAGTTTGCGATTGCAGCGCCGCAAACCCATCCACATCCCGCGAGGCATTCAGCACGCAATAGCGCCGCCGACGCGAGATTCGATCCAGCAAAATCGATCAGAAATACGGACGTCGTTCGCGCTGGAGGAAGCCGAGCGTTTCAAGATCGATTTCCGGTACAGGTGGTCTGGCCAAGGCGATTGAAACATCCGCGATGTTTGGCTTGCCTGTCACGGCATTTCGATCGGCCAGTGTTTTAGCGGCCGCGATGTGCAGGTCGGACATTGTATTGGATTGTGCGGCCTGCCAGCGATGGATCGCTAGCTTCATCGCAACCGGTCCTTCCCGGCGCAAGGTGGAAGGCGCGCAACCGAACGTTGCCCGGAATAGCCGATTGAAATGCGAGATGTCCGAAAAACCGCTTTCGGTCGCGACGGCGGTGATCGTCTTGTCGGAACTGGCGAGCAACCAGAGGCCATAGAACACCCGCAGATCGCGCGAAAACTCCTGGATGCTCTTGCCGACCATCTTGCGGAAGATGCGTTCAAGCTGTCGCTTTGATAGGCCGACGCTGTGCGCGATATCGTCGACCTTTTGAGGCGTGCTGAGGTTCTGCTCGATCTGCAGCATTGCGCGGCGCACGCGGGGATCGTCGACCATGCCGACGCTCGGGGGCTGCGGCTGCGCGCCCGCGGCAGGGCGGGCAGTGTCGGTCACCATGATGTGCAGGCTTTTCTGCGCGTGGCCGGGCCCGAGATGGCGCTCGACCATCCATGCGCCGAGATCCAGCGCCGCAAGGCCGCCGGCGCAGGTAACGAACTTGCCGTCCTCGACAAACAACTGATCGGCAACCGGAATGATGTCGCCATAACGCTCGACCAGATCCTGGAAATGATACCAGCTGACACAGCATCTGCGCCCGCTCATCAGCTTGGCTTCGACCAGCGCAAAGCTGCCGGTGCAGACGCCGGCGATCGACACGCCCTTTGCCGCCGCGTCGCGGAGAAATTCCAGGGTCTTGGGGTGATAGGTTGTATTGCGATCGATGAGTCCACCGATCACCACGATGTAATCAAACCGTTCGGGTTTGCTGAAAGTCTCCCACGGCAACACTTGCAGACCGCAGCTCGCGGTGACGGGATTGAGATCAGGCGCCAATATGCTCCACGAACATCGTTCCGGCCGGCTTCGATCGCCCTCGTCGGCGGCCAGCCGCAGCAGATCCACAATCGCCGAAAATGCAATCAATGTGAAATTGGGGATGAGCACAAAGCCAACTGAAAGCTGCCGACGCGGGCCTTTTCCAGATGCGGAACTGTTGCTGGAGCGGAGATCTATCATGGGCCTCGCATCAACGCTTGATCTGGTCGGGCAGTAAAGCACAACGATCAGATGCGTCAAAGCAAAAACCGGGCCAGCAACACGGGGATGACGGGATTATTGGGCGCCGCCGAAATAGGCCCGCTGCACCTCTGCATCGGCAGCGAGCACCCCCGGCGTTCCGTGCACCACGATCTGTCCCTGAGAGAGCACATAACCGTAGTGCGAGATCGCCAGCGTCTGGTTGACGTTCTGCTCGACCAGCAGGACCGTCACTCCGGTGTCGTTGATGCGCCGGATGACGTTGAAATTCTCCTGCACGAACAGCGGCGAGAGGCCGAGCGAGGGCTCGTCGATGATCAGCAGCTTCGGCTCCGTCATCAGGCCGCGCCCGATCGAGACCATCGCCTGTTCGCCGCCAGACATCGTGCCGGCAAGTTGTTTGGCGCGCTCCTTCAGCCGCGGGAACGTCTCGTAGACCTTCTCCAGCTGCACCCGTGTCGCGTTTTCGGAACTGTTCAGATATCCGCCGACCCGCAGATTCTCTTCGACCGTCATCTTCGCAAAAATGCGCCGACCCTCGGGGATGCAGGCGATGCCGAGTCCGACAATCTCGTGGGTCTGCATGTGGTCGAGCGTGGCGCCCTCGAACGCAATGGAGCCCGCGCGCGGCGGCGTCAGCCGTAGGATCGAGCGGATCAGCGTCGATTTGCCGGCGCCGTTCGAGCCGAGGATGCAGGTGATGGTGCCGGGGACGACCTCGATCGACAGCCCCGACAGCACGTCGGCGCGGTCATAGGCAGTGTAGATGTCCTGAACGATCAGCCGGCCTGTCATGACTGCCCCAGATAGGCTTCGCGGACCACCGGGTCGGCGGCGACGTCGCGGAATTTGCCTTCGCATATTTTCTTGCCGTAGTTCAGCACCACGCAGCGATCAGTTACCCGTTCGATCAGGCCCATTTCGTGTTCGACAATGATGATGGCCAGGCCGCCGAGCGATTTTCGAATACCGAGGATCTCGTCGACGACCTGATCGGTTTCGTCATGGGTCATGCCGGCGGAGGGCTCGTCCAGCAGCACGAGTTTCGGCTTGCCGATCAGCGCCCGGCAAATCTCGACGCGGCGGCGGTCGATCATGCCAAGCGAAATCGCCGGTTCAAACAGCTTGTCGGCGAGCGCAGGATTGAACACGTGCAATAGCTCGCGGGCCTCTGCCGCGATCGCAAGCGCTTCGGCCGCGAATTCCTTGCGGCGGACCAGATTGTGCCACAACCCGTTACTGAGGCGTTTTTGCGCGCCGAGCGCGATGTTGTCGAACACCGACAAGGGAAGGCACAGGCGGGAGCGTTGAAACGTTCGCGCCAGCCCGTGGTTAGACAGGCTCTGCGCGCTGGCGGTGGTGATGTCGAGGCCTTCGAACCTGATGCTGCCCGCACTGGCGGAATAGACACCGCTGATGACATTCAGGAATGTGGTCTTGCCCGACCCGTTAGGGCCGATCAGGCCCAGTACTTCGCCATGACGAACGTCGATATCGAGTTCGTTCAGCGCCAGCAGGCCGCCGAAGCGCACCGTCAGTCCGCGGCTTTCGAGCAGGGTGTCGGGAGTGGAGGCTGCCGTCATCAGCGCGTCTCCATGCGCAGCGCACGCACGCGGCGCGCCACGAGGCCGTCGGGCCGCGCGATCAGGATGATGATCACGAGAATGGCGTATAGCAGCAAGCGATATTCCTGGATGAATTGCAGTTTCTCGGGCAGCAGCACCACGATCAGCGCGGCCGGCAGGACACCCCAGCGATTGCCGATGCCGCCGAGGATGACGATCGACACCATCACCAGCGAGTCACCGAACGTGAAATTGGCGGGGGCGATGAAGCCGGTCATCTTTGCGTAGACTGCGCCCATCAGGCCGGCGAGGAAATTGCCGAGCGTAAATGCAAGTATTTTCCAGGTGCCGATTCTGAGGCCGAAAACGGAGGCCGCGGTCTCGTCGAGGCGCACGACGTCGAGCCAGACGCCGATCCAGGATTTGTCGAGCAGGCCCGCCAGGATCATCGCCAATGCCGTCAGGACACCGGTCAGGATCACGTAGTTGACATAGAATGAGAAGGTGAAGCCCAGGATGTGAAGATCGTTGGAAAAATTCCAGCCGAACAAATTGATTCCCGGAATCTTCAAGCCCTGCGGGCCGCCCAGCAGCTCGTTGGCGTCGAGGAAGACGTTGAACAGCACGCCGAAAGCCAGCGTCGTTAGCGCTGCATAATGTCCACGGGTGCGCAGCACCGGCAGGATCAGCAGCGAGCCGATGAAGACCGCGACCAGTCCGCCGCCAAGGAGAACCAGCGCATCGGGCAGGCCGCCCTTCTGGCCAAGCATCGCCGCGGTATAGCCGCCAGTGCCGACGAAGGCTGCGGCGGCGAAATTGGTCAATCCCGCATAGCCCATCTGAATCGTCAGGCCGATACAGACGGTGGCATAGATCAGGACCGTGGCCACCATCAGCAGGCCGAAATTATCATCCCGCAGAACGAACAGCACCGCCACGGCGGCGATCAGGATCAGGCCGCGCAGCAGCCATGGGTTTTCCGACGCCGCGGCCTCGGTCGCGGCGACGCCGCCGAAGCGCGCCGCCGCAAGGCAGATCGCGGCAATACCGGCCAGCGCAAGACCAAGAATTTTCTGGTTGTCGATCAGCACCAGCGTGGCCAGCGCCGCGGCGGCAAACGCCACCGCGGTGATCAAGGGCCAGACGGCGACCGGCTTATTCTGAGGGGAAGGTGCGGTCATACTCGCTCGCTTCCCCGTTCGGCGAGCAGGCCGGTCGGCCGCCAGGTAATCAGCATGATGATCAGGACGAAAGCGAACACGTTCTTGTAGTCGCTCATCGACGGGATCGCCGCGACCACGAAGGTCTGCAGACCGGCAAACAGGTAGCCGCCGACGATGGCGCCCCAGATATTGCCGAGGCCGCCGACGATCGCTGCGGTGAAGCCGATGACCGCGAGCAGCAGCCCCATGCCGTAATTGATCTCGCTGTAATAGAGGCCATAGATCGTGCCGGCGAAACCCGCGGTGATCGATCCCAGCGCGAAGGTCAGCGGGATCACCCGCGCGAAATTGATGCCCATGGTGCGCGCGGTCTCGACGTCTTCGGCGACCGCGCGCATCGCCAGCCCGAATTTGGTCCGGTTGATGATCCAGTAGACCACGCCGATCGAGGCGATCCCGGCAACGATCAGGATCAGCGCGTCAGTGCGGAAGAACGAACTGCCGATATTGAAGCCGCCGGAGGGCAGCAATTCGGGAAAGCGCTGCGGGTTGGTGCCGTTGGGGAAGAACAGCCGGATTGCCTCGCGCAGCACGGTGCCGACCATCATCGTCATCAGCAGCATGTTGAGCGGCGGCGCGTTGCGCAGCGGCATGATGAGGAAGTGCGAAATACCGGCTCCGGCCACCGCCGACAGCAGCATGGCTGCGGCAAACGCTGCAACGAATTGCATTGGGACCGATAGCCCCAATGAGTGCGTCGCCCAGACGGCGACAAGTCCTCCGAAGGCGCCGAGCGTGAGCACGTCGCCGTGGGAGAACTTGATGACGTTCATGACGCCGAAGAAAATCGTGAAACCCATGGCCACGAGGCCATAGATTGTCCCCTGCATCATGCCGTTGAGCAGGTGTTGGCCAATCATGCCCATGGGATTCTTTCCTGCGTTGATGGCTCAGGGAAGGTTCTTGAGCTTACGCTTGCCTGCGGCGTATTCGCTGTCTTCCCAGACCACCCATTTGCCGTCCTGCACAACATATTTGGTGGTCAGCGGCGTGATATTCTGGCCGTGATCGTCGAAGGTGATCGGGCCGACGACGGACGGGCGGTCCTTCACATTGCCGAGGTCTTCGGTGATCTTGGCACGATCCGGACCGACCTTCTCGATCGTCTCCATCACCAGATTAGTGGCGATGAAGGCGAAGGGACCATAGGCTTCCGGCGGTTCGCTGTAACCGGCGGCCTTGTAGGCGTTGGTGAACATCTTGCCGCCCGGCATCTTCGTGATCGGCGGGCTGTCGAAGAAGGTCACGGTGCCTTCGGTAAGTTCAGGGCCGGCGGCGTTGATGAAGGCGTCGCCCATAATGCCGGAATTGCCCTCGAACTGCGCGTTGATGCCGAACTTCGCCATCTGCGTACGCAGGCGCGCGCCGAGTGGCGTCAGGCCGCCGAAATAAATGACTTCCGGATTGAGCTCCTTGATCTTGGTGAGTTCGGCGGAAAGGTCCTGCTGGTCCGGCGGCACGGAGAAGGTGCCGAGGATGTCATTGCCGTTTTCAAGCGTGAACTGGGTGAAATACTTGTTCATCGACTTGCCGTAGTCGGTGGAGTCCACGAAGGATACGAACTTCTTGTAGCCGCGGGCCTTCATGAATTCGGCGCCGATGCGGTTCTGGCCGATCAGAATGCCGCTGACGCGGTGAACTTCGGGAAATTTGTTGGCGTAGGTGATTTCCGGCAGCACCGCCGCCCACACCACCATCGGCAGCTTGAAGCGGTTGAAGATGTCGACCGTGGCGATCGCGGTCGCCGAGCAGTAATGCGGGACCGCGGCGACGATGGAGCGGTCCGAGGCGATCTTGGTGACGACCTGGACGCCGATGTTCGGCTTGCATTCGTCGTCGAGCACGACCAGTTCGTAGTCGTATTTGGTGTTCGGGTCGGCATTCATCAGTTTCACGGCCAGTTCGGCCGAATTGCGGCCGCCGATCCCGTGGGGGGACAGCGCGCCGGTGAGCGGTCCGACGAACGCGATCTTGACCTTGTCCTTGGCAAAAGCCGCGTCAAAGCCGCCAAAAGCGAGCGGTAACAAGCTCGCTGTGGCAAGTGCGGCGAAAGCTCGCTTGGTAATCGTCACCATTGCTGATCTCCAAGATTATTCGAAGACCGAACGCTAGGCGGTCCCGGAAATCCCGAGCTAGCACGCACGCGCGCTTGGACTTGGACGAATGCGCCATCCCGGGCCAATAGGCGCCGGGGGCGGCCCTGCGACGCTTCTGTCCCAGTCCGATGGCGCGAATGTCCTATCGGCTGGATCGGCGCCGGCCGAACAATCGCGGCATTGAATAGATGCGACAACTTGTACGCACAGCCGCGGGCGTCGCGCAAGCCGCCGAAAGGAAACCACATGGCCTCAAATCTGCATGAGACGTCGGTTGTCATTGACGGACTGATCATCTCCGATTTCGGGCGTTCTGTCTTCGAGGACATGCGGAAGGGCGGCCTGACCGCCGCCAACTGCACCTGCTGCGTCTGGGAAGGCTTTACCGAAACGATGCGCAATGTGATGCGCTGGAAGGCCTGGTTTCGCGAACACGGCGACATCCTGAAGCAGGTTTATACCACCGCCGACATTCTGAAGGCCAAGGAAGAGGGCAAGACCGGCATCATCCTCGGCTGGCAGAACGTTACGGGGATCGAGGACCAGATCGGCTATCTCGGCCTGTTCAAAGAACTCGGCGTCGGCATCATCCAGATGGCCTACAACACCCAGAACCTGGTCGGCACCGGCTGCTACGAGACCAAAGACGGCGGTCTGTCGGATTTCGGCCGCGAGGTCGTCGCCGAGATGAACCGGCTCGGCATCCTCTGCGACCTCTCCCATGTCGGCGCAAAGACCAGCGAGGATGTGATTCTCGCCTCCAAGCAGCCGGTGGCCTATTCGCACTGCCTGCCGGCCGGTCTGAAGGCGCATCCGCGCAACAAGAGCGACGAACAGTTGAAATTCATCGTCGACCACGGCGGCTTCGTCGGCGTCACCATGTTTCCGCCGTTCCTGAAGCGCGGCCCGGCCGCCAATGTCGATGATTACGTCGAGGCGATCGAATACGTGATCGACATCTGCGGCGAGGGCAATGTCGGCATCGGCACCGATTTCACGCAAGGGTACGGCCAGGAATTCTTCGACTGGATTACCCACGACAAAGGCTATGCCCGCCGCCTGACCAATTTCGGCGACGTCATCAATCCCGAAGGGCTGCGCACCATCGGCGAATGGCCGAACCTGACCGCGGCGATGGAAAAGCGCGGCTGGAAGGCCGCGCGCATCGAGGCGGTGATCGGCAAGAACTGGTTCAACCTGCTCCACACCGTGTGGGGAGCCTGATCATGGGCAAGCCGCAGGTCGATATCCAGGTCGACGACGCAACCGGCCGCTGGTCGGTCGATGCGCTGCCGATGATCCTGGTGCCGCAACACTTCTATCTCAACAACCACTATGCCGTCGAAGCGGCTTTGGGCGCGGAAAAGCTGGAAGCGGTGCTGCGGCCGGCCGGACATCGCTCGGCCTATTTCTGGTGCGAAAAGGAGGCCGCGCATCACGGCATGAGCGGTATCGAGGTGTTTCACCACTACATGCGGCGTATCACGCAGCGCGGCTGGGGCCAGTTCGAGGTGCTCGATGTCGCGCCGGAGGCCGGCACCGCGCATGTGCTGCTGGGCAACTCCGCCATGGTCGACGAGGCCCATCGCAACAGTGGCCGCAAGCTTTGCTACATGTTCGCGTCGTGGCTCGAAGGCTCGCTGGAATATGTCGCCGCGAGCGCCGGCCGGAAGCAGACCCTGACGGCCCGTGAAGTCTATTGCCAGGCCGAAGGCACCCACGACCACTGCCTGTTCGAGGTCACGCCGGTCTAGGGCCGGATGTCGCTTCTGTCCTACCCGCACGGCTGCCGCATGCTCGCCGAACCGGCGTCGAGGCGGCAGTATGGCCCTTCATGGTGAGAGCCGCCCCGATGCAAAACTATTCCGCGTTTTCATTGTTCAAACAGGCGCTTGGCGGTCATGCCGGGTGGCAGCGGCAGTGGCGTTCGCCGGAGCCCAAGGCAGAATACGACGTCATCATCGTCGGCGCAGGCGGCCATGGCCTCGCGACCGCGCATTATCTCGCCAAGGAACACGGCATCACCAATGTCGCGGTGCTCGAGAAGGGCTGGCTCGGCGGCGGCAACACCGGCCGCAACACCACGATCATCCGCTCCAACTACCTGTTCGACGAAAGCGCCGCGCTTTACGAACATGCGCTGAAGCTGTGGGAAGGCCTGTCGCAAGATCTCAACTACAACGTCATGTATTCGCCGCGCGGCGTGCTGATGCTGGCGCACAACATCTACGACGTGCAGAGCTTCAAGCGTCACGTTCACGCTAATCGCCTTAACGGCATCGACAATGAATGGCTGAGCGCGGAGGAGTGCAAGGAGTTCTGCCCGCCGCTGAACATCGGCGCGATGCGCTATCCGATTCTCGGCGGCGCCCTGCAGCGGCGCGGCGGTACCGCGCGCCACGACGCGGTGGCCTGGGGCTATGCCCGCGCCGCCGACGCCCGCGGTGTCGACATCATCGAGAATTGCGAGGTCACTGGGATTCGCCGCGGCGTCAACGGCGCGGTCGAAGGCGTCGAGACCTCCCGCGGTTTCATTCGTGCCAAAAAGGTTGGCGTTTCAGCCGCGGGCCATACCAGCGTTGTGCTCGGTATGGCCGGCGTTCGCCTGCCGCTGGAGAGCTATCCACTGCAGGCGCTGGTGTCCGAGCCGGTCAAGCCGGCGTTCCCCTGCGTGGTGATGTCCAACACCATCCATGCTTACATCTCGCAGTCGGACAAGGGCGAGATGGTGATCGGCGCCGGCACCGACGCCTACACCTCCTATTCGCAGCGCGGTGCGCTGCATATCGCCAGCCACACGCTGGATGCGATCTGCGAGCTGGTGCCGATGTTCCGTCGGCTGCGCATGCTGCGCAACTGGGGCGGCATCGTCGACGTGACGCCGGATCGTTCGCCGATCATCGCCAAGACGCTGGTCCCCGGGCTCTACGTGAATTGCGGCTGGGGTACCGGCGGATTCAAGGCGACACCGGGCTCCGGCAACGTGTTCGCCTGGACCATCGCCAGGGACGAGCCGCACCGGATCAATGCGCCCTTCACCATCGAACGTTTCCGCGACGGCATCCTCATCGACGAGGCCGCCGCCGCCGCCGTCGCCCATTAAGCGCAGGACTTCGCGATCATGCTTCTCATCACCTGTCCTCATTGCGGTCCGCGCGCCGAGCTGGAATTCAGCTATGGCGGCGAGGCGCATATCGCGCGCCCCGTCGATCCCTCCGGCCTCGACGACGAGGCCTGGGCGACCTTCCTGTACATGCGCTCCAATCCGAAGGGCATTCACGCTGAGCGCTGGCGGCATCTGCACGGCTGCGGCCGCTTCTTCAACGTGCTGCGCGACACCATCAGCGACACCATCGCGACCACCTATCCCGCCGGGCAGCCACGCCCCGAGCTATCGTCCGATGGCAAGGAGACCGCGCGATGAGCGGCCATTTCCGCATTCCGTCCGGAGGCCGCGTCGCGCGCGACCAACCCGTGCGCTTCAGCTTCGATGGCAGGAGCTACCAGGGTTTTGCCGGCGACACGCTGGCTTCGGCGCTGCTGGCCAATGGCGTGCATCTGGTCGGACGCTCGTTCAAATATCATCGCCCGCGCGGCATCGTCACCGCCGGTTCCGATGAGCCCAATGCCTTGGTTGGCGTCGGTGCCGACGATGCGCATTACACGCCGAACCTGCGGGCGACACAGGTCGAGATTTACGAAGGACTGGTGGCGGAAAGCCAGAACCGCTGGCCATCGCTGGGATTCGACGTCGGCGCCGTGAACGAAATGTTTGCGCCGTTCCTGACCGCGGGGTTTTACTACAAGACCTTCATGTGGCCGCCGGCTGCATGGAAGAAGATCTATGAACCGCTGATCCGCCGTGCCGCGGGCCTAGGGCGCGCGCCGGAAAAGCAGGACGCCGACCGCTACACCCAGATCTATGCGCATTGCGACGTGCTGATCGTCGGGGCAGGTCCCGCGGGTCTCGCAGCCGCGCTGGCAGCCGCCGCAACCGGCGCAAAGGTTTTCGTCTGCGACGAGCAGGCCGAGATGGGTGGCTCATTGCTTGCGGACACAAGCGCGACCATCAACGGCCTTCTGGCCGGCGACTGGATTGCCAGGGCGCTGGCCGATCTCGCTGCGCGCCCCAACGTCACGTTGATGCCGCGCACCACCGCGTTCGGCTGGTATCCGCACAATTTCCTCGGGCTCTGCGAACGCGTCACCGATCACGTGGCCAAGGCCGATCCGAAATTGCCGCGCGAGCGGCTGTGGCAGGTGCGCGCCAGGGAAGTTGTTCTGGCGACCGGCGCGCTCGAGCGGCCGCTGGTGTTTCCGGATAACGACCGGCCCGGCATCATGATGGCCGAAGCCGCGCGCATCTATGCCAACCGCTTCGGCGTCAAGCCGGGCAACAAGGCTGTCGTGTTCACGGCCTGCGACAGCGCCTATCGCGCTGCGCTCGACCTGAAGGCTGCCGGTGTTGCCATCGCGGCCATCGCCGATCTGCGCGCGACACCGAGCGGCCCGTGGATCGACCGCGCCCGCGACGCCGGGATCGATGTCCGCACCGCGACCGTCGTGACCGGGACGAGCGGACGTTTGCGTGTCGGTTCCGTCAGCCTTGGCAAGCAGGATGTGTATGGGCGGGGCGGTCGCTCCGAAACCATCGCCTGCGATCTGCTGTTGATGTCCGGCGGATTCACGCCGAGCGTCCATCTGTTTTCGCAATCGCGCGGCAAGCTGGTTTATGACGAAGCATTGCAGGCCTATCTGCCGGGCACGTCGGTCGAACGCGAGCGATCGGTCGGCGCCTGCCGCGGCGTCTATGATCTCGATGCCGTCCTGAACGATGGCGCGTCCGGTGGAATCAGCGCTGCGCAGGCGGCCGGCTTTGACGGTGCCGCCAGCCGCAGCATCACGGCCGAAGCTGATAGCGTCGGCACGAACGGCTTCATCGGCGTGACGCCGCATGGCGGTCATCCGTCGAAGACCCGCGCCTGGATCGATTTCCAGAACGACGTCACCGAGAAGGACGTCAGGCTCGCGATCCGCGAGGGGTTTCGCTCGATCGAGCACGTCAAGCGCTACACCACGACAGGCATGGCGACCGACCAGGGCAAAACCTCGAACATGAACGCACTCGGCCTGGTGTCGGAGACGCTGAAAATTCCGGTGCCCCAGGTTGGACTCACCACTTTCCGTCCACCCTACACGCCAACCACGTTCGGTATCTTCGCCGGCCAGTCGCGCGGCGATCTGTTCGATCCGCTGCGCAAGACGCCGATCCATGACTGGGCTGTGGCGCAGGGCGCTGTCTTCGAGGACGTCAGCTTGTGGAAGCGCGCGCATTATTTCCCGCAGCCTGGCGAAGACATGCATGCGGCGGTGGCGCGCGAATGCAAGGCGACGCGGCAGGCCGTCGGCATCTTCGATGCCACGACGCTCGGCAAGATTGAGGTGGTCGGCCGGGACGCCGCCGAACTGATGAACCGCATCTACACCAACGCCTGGACCAAGCTCGAGCCGGGCCGGCTGCGCTATGGCGTGATGCTGCGCGAGGACGGCTTTGTGATGGACGACGGCGTCGTCGGCCGCATGGCGCCGGACCGCTTTCACATCACCACCACGACCGGCGGCGCGCCGCGCGTGCTGGCGATGATGGAAGACTATATCCAGACCGAATGGCCCGATCTCGATGTCTGGCTGACCTCGACCACCGAGGAATGGGCCGTTATTGCCGTGCAGGGACCGCTGGCTCGCAAGGTGCTGGAGCCGCTCGTTGAAGGGATCGAAATGTCCCGCGAGGCGATGCCGCATATGAGCGTGCGCGAGGGCAAGATCTGCGGCGTGCCGACCCGGCTGTTCCGCGTCTCCTTCACCGGCGAGCTCGGTTTCGAGGTCAACGTGCCCGCCGGCTACGGTCGCGCGGTCTGGGAGGCGATCTTCGCCGCCGGCCAGCCCTACGGCATCACTCCGTACGGCACCGAAACCATGCATGTGCTGCGCGCCGAAAAGGGATTCATCATCGTCGGGCAGGAGACCGATGGCACGGTGACCCCGGACGACGTGGGCCTCGGCTGGGCGATCGGCAAGGCGAAGAAGGACTTCGTCGGCAAACGCTCGCTGGCGCGGCCGGCGATGGCGGCGATCGACCGCAAGCAGCTCGTCGGGTTGCTGACGGTCGATCCGAACACCGTGCTGGAGGAGGGCGCGCAGATCGTCGCCGATCCAAACCAGCCGATTCCGATGACCATGCTCGGCCACGTCACGTCGTCCTACTGGAGCGCGACGCTCGATCGCTCCATCGCGCTGGCGCTGGTGCGCGGCGGCCGCAGCCACATCGGCGAGCGTCTGTCGGTGCCGATGCCCGATGGGCCCGTGACCGTCGAACTGGTCGAGCCGATCTTCTACGATCCGAAGGGAGCGCGGCTCGATGCCTGATCTTGCCACACGCGAAAATTCGTTAGGCCGCCTTGCGTCTGCTACGCGCAACATTCCGTCAGCGACGCTCGCCGTGCTTCCCGATACCTCGAAACTGGTGTTCCGCGGCCGTCCGGCGGCGGTCGATGTTGCGGGCCGGGCTTTCGGTGTCCCGCTGCCGCGGAAAGCTTGCCGTTTTTCGGCGAAGAGCGACCGTGCCGCCTACTGGCTTGGCCCTGACGAGTGGCTGCTGCAAGCGGGTGGCGAAGCGCCCGAGGCTCTGTTTGCAAGCCTCGATGCCGCACTGGCCGGTCAATCCTGTTCGCTGGTTAACGTCAGTCATCGTTCAGAGGCCTTTGCGCTGTCGGGTCCTGAAGCTGCCTACATCCTCAATCACGGTTGCCCGCTCGATCTGTCGCTGGCGACCTTCCCGGTCGAAATGTGCACGCGCACGATCTTCGGCAAGGCCACGATAATGCTGTCGCGTCCCGCGCCGGATGTCTTCCACATCGACGTTTGGCGCTCGTTCGCGCCCTATGTCTGGCAGTTGCTCGACGAGGCCCGCCGCGAATTCGCTTAAGGGCGCTTCCCTACTCAGCAGGCAATGCGATGATCGGCGTCTTTGAGTTGTTCAAGATCGGCATCGGCCCGTCGTCCTCGCACACGATAGGGCCGATGAAGGCCGCGAATGCCTTCGCGGCGACGGTTGCCAAGCTGGATATCCTGGCCCGCGTTGACCGCGTGCGCGTCGATCTGTTCGGCTCTCTCGCCTGGACCGGCAAGGGCCACGGTACCGACAAAGCCGTGATGCTCGGACTTTCCGGCGAAAGTCCCGATACCATCGATCCGGATACGGCTGACAGCATTGTCGCCGGCGTTCGCGAGCGGAAAACACTGCGATTTTCCGGCCGTCGGACTATCGCATTCGATGCGGCGAAAGATATCGTCTTCGACGGCGTGGGGGCCACGCCGCATCATCCCAACACATTGGCCATGACGACGCTCGATGCGCACGGCAACGTGCTGCTGAGTGAACGCTGGTGTTCGATCGGCGGCGGCTTCGTGGTTCGTGAAGACGAGATCGGGTTGCCTCGGCCTGAAACCGAAGAGCCGCAGCCTTACCCGTTTCGCTCGGGCCGCGACCTGCTGGCACTCGGTGTCGCTTCGGGCCGCAGCATCGCCGAGATGATGATGGCCAATGAAGTCAGCCGACGTCCGGCCTCCGATGTTGAGGCCTACCTCGACCGCGTTGCCATGGTGATGATGACCTGCATCGACCGCGGCATGGTGACAGATGGCGAACTGCCTGGCGGTTTGAACGTCCGTCGGCGGGCCCCGGGGATGCGCCGCAAGCTCGGCGAGGCAACCGGCTTGAACAACCGGTCGTCACATGAAGTGATGGACTGGGTAAGTCTCTATGCCATCGCGGTGAACGAAGAGAACGCCGCCGGCAGTCGGGTCGTGACTGCGCCCACCAATGGCGCGGCCGGGATTGTTCCGGCAACGCTGCGCTACTATCGCGATCATTGCGCCGGAGCCGATGTCGAAGGTGAACGTTGCTTCTTGCTGACCGCATCCGCCATCGGCGCGCTGTTCAAAATGAACGCGTCCATCTCGGGTGCCGAAGTCGGCTGCCAGGGCGAGGTTGGCAGTGCCTGCTCGATGGCTGCGGCGGGCCTTGCGGCGGTTCTTGGCGGCACGAATGAGCAGATCGAGAATGCTGCCGAAATCGGTATGGAGCATCATCTCGGCATGACCTGCGATCCGATCGGCGGCCTGGTGCAGGTCCCCTGCATCGAGCGCAACGCGTTCGGAGCGATCAAGGCGATCAACGCCGCGTCTCTCGCGCTGAATGGTGACGGCGTGCATGTGGTGTCACTCGATAAGGTCATCGCGACCATGCGCGAGACCGGTCGGGACATGCAGTCGAAATACAAGGAGACCTCGCTCGGAGGTCTCGCCGTCAACCTTCCCGAATGCTGAAGGAGCCGCTATGACAAAATACGAGATCAACCAGTTTTTCAGCACCGATATTGCCGACGCCGATCCGGCGATCGCGGCCGTCATCGCCGGCGAACTGGGCCGCCAGCGCGATGAGATCGAGCTGATTGCATCGGAGAACATCGTGTCGCACGCTGTTCTGCAAGCGCAAGGCTCGGTGCTCACCAACAAATATGCCGAGGGCTATCCGGGCCGCCGCTACTACGGCGGTTGCCAGTTCGTCGATGTCGCCGAGGAGATCGCCATCGCGCGCGCCAGGGAATTGTTTGGCTGCGCCTTTGCCAATGTCCAACCAAACTCCGGCAGCCAAGCCAATCAAGCGGTGTTCATGGCACTCATGCGTCCGGGCGACACATTCATGGGCCTCGATTTGGCAGCCGGTGGCCACCTGACCCATGGCGCCAGGCCCAACATGTCCGGCAAATGGTTCAACGTGGTCAGCTATGGCGTGCGCCCGGAAGATCAACTCATCGACATGGAAGCGCTGGAGCGTCTGGCTCATGAGCACAAGCCGAAGGTCATCATCGCGGGCGGCTCCGCCTATTCGCGGTTCTGGGACTTCGCCCGCTTCCGCGCGATTGCCGATGCTGTCGGCGCCTATCTGTTCGTCGATATGGCCCATTTTGCCGGCCTCGTGGCCGGCGGCGTGCATCCCTCGCCGTTTCCGCATGCCCATGTGGTGACGACGACAACCCACAAGACATTGCGCGGCCCGCGTGGCGGCATGATTTTGACCAATGACGAAGCATTGGCGAAGAAGCTCAATTCGGCGATCTTTCCGGGACTTCAGGGCGGGCCGCTGATGCATGTGATTGCGGCCAAGGCTGTGGCCTTCGGTGAGGCTCTCACCCCGGAATTCCGAACCTACGCGCGGGATGTCGTGGACAATGCCAGGGCATTGGCTGAGACGCTGAAACGCATGGGCTACGCTATCGTCTCCGGGGGCACGGACAATCACCTCATGCTTGTCGATCTGCGGCAGAAAGGTTTAACCGGCAAGATCGCTGAAGAGGCCCTTGGCCGCGCCGGTATCACTTGCAACAAGAACGGTATTCCTTTTGATCCGGAAAAGCCGACCGTGACATCCGGAGTTCGGCTTGGAACCGCGGCGGCGACGTCGCGCGGTTTCGGCGTCGCGGAGTTTGAGGTCATTGGCCGCCTGATCGCAACAGTGTTGGATGCCGTCGCAATCTCGAACAGCGGCGCTGCGCCGGGCGTTGAGGAAGCTGCGAAAGGCGAGGTGGCCGCGCTCACGCAAGCCTTCCCGATCTACGGCTTGCGCCCGTCGGCCCGATAGCGAGCGCCTACCCGTCGTCTGGAAACGAAACGTGCAAGGGCGTGTGCGCCGTTGCGGACAAAAATGCAGCAACCCCTTCCGGCGAAAGCGAGGTTGTAAATTGATTGCTCAACGGATGACAGTTGATCAGTGAGGCCTTCAGCAGGGCTTCGTCGAGCACTATTGTCACCCGCTTCTCGGTGTCGTTGACGGCGGCGAGAAGGGACACCGACCCCGGAGTAACGCCAAGGTTCTGCATCAGCGCGTCCGGAGATCCAAAGGATAACCCTCCCTTGGCTCCAATCCGCGACCCAAGCGCCTTGAGATTGATCCGGGTCTCTTCACAGGTAACGACAAGGAAGAAATTTTTCTTGCTGTCCCGAAGAAACAAATTCTTGGTATGAACACCCGGGATATTTCCTCGAAGCTCGCGCGATTCATCGACCGTATGAACGGGGGCGTGCTCGTAGGTCTTGGCTGTGATGCCAAGCCGTTCGAGATAGCTCAGGACTTCTTCGCTTTGCATTATATCCGGGACGCAATTCTGGAAATGAACTGAAGTCCTCCTCCTGGCGTGAGCAATAGTCGTCCGTGATACTAACGTCAAACTGCTTGGTTGTTCAACACACCGCAAAGCAGACAACGGTCACTTCCAGAGACGCGATGGATGGACGCCACGATTGACGGCAAGCAGCTGGGGTTATGCGATATCCCTCCATTTTTTTGCAAGAGAGGCTTTTGCGGCAGCCTGCGACGTTCGACCGGGCCAAATCATTTCAGCTCTTGCAGCAACTTCCGCGCGTCAGCCAGCAACGCCTGAATCCGCTTTCGTTCGGCGATTGCGACCTTTGTGAACAGGCCGTGCTTGCGCGCGTTCTGGTTTCCCCTTGGTGCGCCGAAAAAGTTCCATGGGACAAGTAAGGCATCGCTTCATAAAATTCCATAACATTCGATAGCCGAATTCAGCCGACCGATCGACGCTGCTCCGACCATGACAGGGGCAGCAGTTTGGGGATGTGCTTCAGCTCGATAGTCGCTTCACCGTCAAGAACGGCTTTGGTTAGATCCGGTCTGACGAACGCCAACCGCAGTCCTTGCCGAATAACTTTAGGATGGAGGTCCGCTGCTGCGGCGAGATCCTCTATGGACGCATGACGCCCGCTAGATAGGTGGTCGAGCCAGGCATGGGCCCGGACAATTGACTTCAGGAGCTTTTGATCGACCTTGGCCTCCGACGGCGTAAGTACTTGCGCGGCGCCCTTCGGCTTTGGAGTCCACGGAATCTCAATCGAGCTTCGTTTTCCATTTGATTGTTTTAACGCCAACCGAATCCACCTGTCCGACACGGCGATCGTTTCGACGTGAGCAAGAACCTTGTCTTTGGGCAGTTGGAGCTTTTCGGCAAGCGCGGCCTCGACAAGACTTTCGATCTCCGGCGCCGAGACCCGGGTGACGGAACCGGCCGCATGCCTTCGACCACGGAGCGCGGTGCTCACGTAGAAACGGTAGCGAACGCCATTTTTGCTGGAAAAACTCGGCCCCATGCGGTTGTCCTTGTCGTCAAAGAGCTTGCCCTGGAGCAGAGCGCCACTTTCTGAGAATTTGACCTTGCGCTTCACGGTATTGGATTTCAGCAGTTCCTGCGCGCGGTCGAATGTAGAGCGGTCCATGATCGCTGGATGCTCTCCCTTGAACCATTTGCCGGCGTAATGGGTTTCTCCGATGTAAATACGATTCTTGAGGAAGTGGGCGAGGGGACCATAGGTGAATGGAATACCGCCGTTATATTTGGCGACTTTGGTGTTGCGGCGCTTGGTCACAATCTTCCGACGGTCAAGTTCGCCAACGAGCTTGCCGAATGACCCCAGCTCCAGATAAAGACGAAAAATCGTTCGGACGGTCTCGGCCTCGGATTTGCTGATGACCAGCTTCTTATCCTTGGCCTCGTAGCCGAGTGGGACGGTGCCACCGGTCCATTTGCCCTTACGGCGGCTCGCGGCGACTTTGTCTCGAACCCGCTCGGCTGAAAGCTCCCGCTCGAATTGGGCAAATGAGAGTAGGACGTTCAGGGTCAACCGACCCATTGATGTGGTGGTGTTGAACTGTTGGGTGACGGCGACAAACGAGACGGATTTGGCGTCAAAGGCCTCAACCAGCTTTGCAAAGTCAGCGAGCGAGCGGGTGAGGCGGTCGATCTTGTACCACGATCACGTCGACCTTGTCGGATTCGATGTCGGCTAGAAGCCTCTTCAAAGCGGGGCGGTCGAGGTTGCCGCCCGAGAATGCGGGGTCGTTGTATTGCTGGGGAAGGGCCTTCCATCCCTGAAAAGCCTGGCTCTTGATATAGGCCTCACAGGCCTCTCTCTGGGCGTCCAGCGAGTTGAACTCCTGGTCGAGACCATGTTCGGTAGATTTGCGGGTGTAGATGGCACACCGGAGTGTTTTGGAGGAGTCATTTGCCAAGGTCGTCTCCATTTTCAGACTGCGACGGCCTCAATCCAAAGAATCGAGGACCATTCCATCTCGTCCCGGTGATTTTGGTGGCGATCTCCGAGAGGGTATCGAAGGTTTTGCCGTCATAGCCGAACCCGCTTTGGAGCACCGCGACACGATAGGTCTTTCGATTCCAAGTCCGCACCAGCTCGGCACCGGGCTTGATGCGCCGGGGCGATTCTAGGCGCCCATTGGGTTTGGCTACTGCAGACTTCACAAGCTGCTCCAAAAGCCGCCGAGTGGCGGCCGGAAGGCCGCCATAGGCCTTTTCCTGGATGCGTTGGGCTATGCTGCGGCGGAGTTTCCGCGGATCATCGGAGCACCATACGCTCTCCCAGCGCCTCTTGGAATGGCAGGCCGCTTCGAGCTGCTATTGGAGGGAAACCGGGAGCAAAGGCCGAGCGAAACTGAGTTCGTGGCCATCGGGGTCAATTAGGTGGAAGAAGCGCTCACCCCATTCGGCATCGCGGGGCACGGAAGCTGGCTGGTATCCTGCTGCGAGCGCGCGGTCGTAAAGTGCGTCAACATCGGCAACGTAGAAGATTATCCGCCCCCACCAGGACCAGCGCCGCCCGGCAGGCTGGGCGATGAGATTGAGATAGCTCGTCCCTGCTCGAAAGCTGGTGAATGAAGACTCTTCGCCGCCATGCAGGACCTCAAACCCTAGCGCGCGGTAGAATCGGACGGCTCGTGGCATTTCGTGGGTGCCCAGTGTGACCGCGCTAATCCCCTCGATCATGGATGGAACGCTCCCGTTTGATTTCCCTGCGCCGTTGCCACCGGCCCCAGACTGGCAATTGGCGGCGGACGCTCACCGCATCGGGTGGGAGCTTCCGGTTTCGCAATTTCCGCGAGGCGCTTACCTTCCTTCCAAATATCTGCGAATTAACTCGTGTTTGAGACCCCTCGCGGCGCATAATCAAACAATCACCGCTCCGCCTCCTAGGCATTACCGGTGACAGAGAGTGTTGCGCTCCCGCCGGTTCGAGGGAAGCATCATGCCCCAATCTCAACGCTTGCCGTCCGTCATTCCATTCGCTGCAATTGAGCGCCCCGCCTGTCCAAACTGCAAGGCCCGTATGATGCTCGTCAGCATCGAGCCAGTACGCGTCCGGGGCGTCGACTTGCATACGTTTGAATGCGCTGTCTGCAATCAGGTACTTACGACCTTTGCCGCGTTTGAAGACCCCATGAAGTCCAAGTCCCTTGGACGCTGGCTTCAAGGCGATTTGCACCCACGGCAGTAAGGCCCGCCGGCGTGAACCGGCGGATCGGGACTAGCTCGCGCCCTTGTTGTCTCCGGCTGGCTACCGTAGGCGTCTCGGAGCCACAGGGCTCAAGGGGCCGTCCGCGCTAAACGCGCGCAAGCCGCCGGGCTTCCCCAGCGGCTCAAGCGTTGCGTAGCGATGTGGTGCGACGCGCAGCGTCGCGTGGCGGAACGTTGCGATGCGCCGAGGCGCATCGCGTTGCCTACCGTGATGTCGATAAGTCCTACGCGTCTCATCGACGACCCTAACGTGGTGCAGTCGCGAGGTGACTTCAAGACAGCGTTGCTGCCATAAAACGTGCGCCATCTGTTTATGATGCCATCTCTTTATGATCGTGCCTAAGAAGACCGCAACTGCCTGGTCCCCGTCGCTGCAATGCTCTGTAGGACCGATACGGCGGTCTGCGGTCGTTTCTGTGTGAAACGATGTGGTCCCTCACGTCGCCACATGAACGACGCAGCTAGCGGTCCCAAAAAAATCGTTCGTTAGTTAAAAAAGACTTTTCAACACTATCGGCACTTTTCGGAGTTGGTAACTGCGTCTCGCGATGTCCGTTCATCGGCCGATATTGTTGCAAAAGTCTTTTTGGGGTGGCGAACAAAAATCCTTAGAGCCACTGAGGCGTTTTACCCGCCGCGGCGTGAGGGACCATATCGTTTCATCCAGAATCGATCACGGGTCTCAGTAGTGGCGCTGAAGAACGATGCAGCAGCAGAGAAGTCCAAAGATCAGCTCTTGCGAGATTTTTGCGGTCATTCGATTTTCGACTTTTGCGACAAAATCGGCACAAAGCAGACTTTGCATTCGGTTTTTTGCCGTGTAATTGGGTGCTGTCGCCTGTCGCCGCCAATTAGGGAAGTCACGATTTGAGCCAGTTAGAAATGTCACTCGGGTGGGGGTAGGTTAGCCGCCTTTCCTTTGGTTGGGGTTGAGTTTTGTTGGCTCGAGAGGGCGCGCGTGAAGCCTTCAGATAGCGTAGCGCGCCGCCCGGGCGCTATCTATCCGACCTTGAACATGTGGTTCTTTTGACCTCGTCGCCGCGGCGCCTTGGCGGAACGGGACATGTCGAGTTCCTTCTGCTGCTCGGCGATATAGGCCAGGATCGGCCCTAGTCGTTTGTTCTCGACGAGGGCGGCCTGGTTGACCTGCGGGCGCTTGTCGAAAGTGCGGTAGGGTAGATCGACGCCGTTGTAGCGGATCGCCAGCCGCCCATCAGGGTAGTCAATCACGGTGACCCGCTTGCGCGCCAGCGACCGTGCGATCTTGGTTGGCTCGAGAATGAAGAGCACCTGGTCATACTGCAGCGTCAGGTTCACCGAGACCGAGCGCTCTTCCTTCCAGGCGAAAGCATCATCGATATCTTCATGACTGGCGAGCGGCCGATGCAGGTCGCGATCCTCTAACGGCGCTTTGCCAAAGCGCGCATTGTACTTCTCCATGAACGCCGGCAGGAATGCGTTGCCGGCCTCAATCGTATCGATGCCGCTTAATCGCATCTCCTTGACCAACCGGTCCTGCAGCGTGCCATTGGCCCGTTCGACACGGCCCTTGGCCTGCGAGGAGTTGGCGCAGATGATGTCGATATTGAGCGCATGCAAAGCCCGTCCGAACTGGGTCATGCCATCGCCGCGGACCGCATCCTTCTTGTTGACCCGGAACACGCCGTGCTTGTCCGAATAGAACGCCACCGGCTTGCCGTAACGTTCTAGATAGGCTCGGGTCGCCGCAAAATAGTCGAAGGTGTTCTCGCTCTCGACAAACTGCAGATGCATCAGTCGGCTGGTGGCGTCGTCAATGTAGACGAGCAGGGTGCATTGCGGTCCGCGGCCCTCGAACCACCAGTGCTCCGACCCGTCAATCTGGATCAGCTCGCCACAACAATCCCGCCGGTACCGCGGCTGGTGAACAGCCTTCAATCGCGCTCGGCGGTCCTTCCACAACGAGCTCGCGCCCGGGCCGGAGAGCAGGGCAATCTTGTTGCGTTCCTTGACCATGCTGTGGACCGCAATGGCAATGCCCGAATTCGGAATGTCGGCCACGGCGTCCACCTTGCCATTGTCGAACCAGTTCCGGGCGATCTGCACGCCGACGTCGGTCTTCATCTGGTGGTCGGCGCTGATGATCTGGATAGGCTTGCCGAGAACGGTGGGCCCGAATTCTTCCACCGCCATTTTCGCGGCTTCGACTGAACCCGGCCCGCTAGTGTCGCGACCCCAGCTCGAGAGATCGGTCAGGACGCCAATACGGACAACATCATCCGAGATCTGTGCCGAGGCGGCCGATATGCTCGTTGCAAGGATGGCGCCGGCCAGGATGTAGCTCTTCAAGTTTCTCTCCCCGCTTTTTGCTTTTTATTGCGGCTCGCAGCCGCTGTTGGTTACAGTTACTTCTCGCCGAACCGTGGTTTGCGTTTCTCGAGAAAGGCATTGATCCCCTCGCGCGCATCCGCGTGCATCAGCAGGAACGGAAAGCCGTCGATTGCATGACGCATCTCGTCGCTACCGAGCCCACGGTTGTAGAACGACTTCGCCATCTCCACCGCGAGGCGCGGTTGCGCGGATATGCGATCCGCAAATGCAAGCGCCTCCCGAATGAGGATGTCGTCGGACACCACGCGTAAGGCGATACCGAGGCGGCATGCTTCGGCGGCACTGAGGGGATCGCCGAGGATGCTCATTTCCTTGGCCTTCGCCCGTCCGACGATGTCCTGCAACCGCACGATGGCAAATCCGGGCAGCAGTCCCAGCTTGATCTCCGGCACCGCGAAACGCGCGCTCTCGGCAGCGATGATGAAATCAGATGCGATCGCGAGCTCAAACCCGCCGCCATAGGCAATCCCGTTGACGGCCGCGATCACGGGCTTGCGCGTCCGTTCCGGCGCCGACAGGACTTCCATCGCGGCTACAAAGAACGCGCGTGCCTTTTCCGGCTCGAAGTCGAAGTTGCCGATGTCGGCGCCGGCGCAGAACGCCTTTCCGCCGCTGCCTGTCAGGATAATGGCGCGAATGGCCTCGTCTTCATCGGCGCGCTTCAAGCCGTCGACGATTCCTGCGCGAATGCCGATCGTCAGGGCGTTCAGCTTGTCCGGCTCGTCGAGCGTCAGGATCGCAACGCTGCCCCGGACCTCGTAATTGACGCTTCCCAACCGCATGACTTACTCCCTTGCATCACCCGTCGTTCAAGGCGGCAGCCTTACGAAGGGCGCTCCGGCTCCACGATGGCGACGACGACGTTGCGTTCCACGGTATCGCCAGGCTGAAAATAAACTGCCGTAACGAAGCCATCCATCTCGCTGGCGATCCGCAACTCCATCTTCATCGATTCCATCGCGACAGCGACCTCACCCGCCTTGATCGGGTCACCGACGGCGACGTTGACTTTCGAGATCAGGCCCGTCATCGGCGCGCGCAGTTCGCCGCTGACCTCGGCGGTTGCGCTGATATAGGTCAGGTAGGGGATGGCCGTCAGCGTATGGGCTCGGCGGCGATCGTGCAGGAAGATGGTCTGGTCGTCTTGATGGATGCGCACCGTTTCGATACGCGAGCCTGCGATCGCGGTAAAGTTCTGGTCCTGTAGCGCGACAAGTTTGACCGGAACCTGCTCGTCGTTGACGCCGATCAGCATCGATCCATCGGACTTCAGGGGACCGAAGCGGATCTCCGCACTGGCGCCGGCGCTTTCCAGGTGCAGAATTGGGATCGGCGAAAGACCCGCATCGCCCGCGTCCATTCGCCAGCCGGTAATCTGGCGTGACCGCCACGGGTCAGGGCTCGCCGGCTGACGCTGCCGCATCATCCAGTAATAGGCACCGAACGCCAGTACCCCGGCATCGACGCTCACGGGTTTTTCAACAAGCCCACTTAGCTGTTCATCGATCAGGCGCGTGTGGAAGGTAGCCTTGCGCGTTGCGGGCAACGCGATCAGGCGCTTGAGAAAATCCTGATTGGTGACGATTCCAAAGATCGATGTCTCGTCCAGCGCGCGGCTGAGCTTATCCAGCGCTTCGTCGCGGGTGTCTGCATAAGCGATGAGCTTGGCAAGCATCGAGTCGTAATAAGGCGTAACCTCGGAGCCGCTTTCGATTCCGGTCTCGACCCGTATGTCGGCCGCCGGGAAACTGACATAGGGAAGGTGGCCGGTCGACGGCATGAAATTGTTGTCGGGATCTTCGGCGCAGATACGCGCTTCGACCGCATGGCCGCTGGTGCTGACTTCGCCTTGCGTAAACCTCAGTCCCTCACCGGACGCGATACGAAGCATCGTCTCCACGATGTCGATCCCGGTAATCATTTCCGTGACGGGATGCTCGACCTGAAGGCGAGGGTTGACCTCCAGAAAATAGTAGTCGCTGCCGCTGACGATAAACTCGACCGTGCCGACCCCGCGATAGTGGAGACGCTCGCCGATCCGGACGGCGTCGGCGAGGATCCGGTCGCGGAGGACGTCGGGAAGGTTCGCGGCGGGCGCTTCCTCAATCAGCTTCTGGTGGCGCCGCTGCAGCGAGCATTCGCGCTCGAACAGATGGACAACATGGCCTTTGCCGTCCCCTGCGATTTGCACCTCGATGTGCCGGCCGCGCTCGACCAGCTTCTCCACGATCAGCCCGCCATGGCCAAAGGCGTTCCGGGCCTCCCGCTTCGCTGATTCGATTTCGTCGCGGAGCCCGTCGAACGACGAGATGGCTCGCATGCCCTTGCCGCCGCCGCCGGCCGCGGCCTTCAGCATGACGGGAAGTTTGAGCCTGCGCACGATCCGCTCGATCTCAGCGGCATCTTCGCTTGGAACCTGGCTGCCGGGTACGGTAGGTACACCGGCGGCGATCGCTTCCTGCTTGGCGGAGGCCTTGTCGCCGAGGCGTTCGATCGTTTCCGGAGCGGGCCCGATAAACACCATGCCGGCGGCCTCCGCCGCGCGGGCGAAGGCGGCATTCTCGGCCAGGAATCCAAATCCCGGGTGGATGGCCTCGGCGCCTGTCGCCTTCGCTGCTTCAATGACGGCATCCATCCGCAGATAGCTTTCGGACGCAGCCGCGCCGCCGATCTCGACGGATTCGCCGATGGTCCTGACATGCAGGGCGCTTCTATCGGCGACCGAGTGAACGCCGGACACGGCAACGCCGAGGCGCTGGCAGGTGCGCGCGATCCGGCAGGCGATCTCACCTCGATTGGCGATTAGTATTTTTCTGAACACCGGACCAAAATCTCTGTTGTCACATTCGGAGGACGCCGAAATCGCTGCGCTGCGGAGGCAAGCGGCCGGCGAGATCGAGGAGCAGCGCCATGACGCTGCGCGTTTCAAGCGGATCGATCACCATGTCGCACCAGGTATTGCGTGCGAAATTATAGGCGCTGGCGAATTCCTCGAAGCTCTTGCGGGTCGGGGCCATGTAGGCTTCGCGCTCCGCGTCGCTCCATTTGGTGCCGTCGCGCTTGTGGGCTTCATCCTTGACCATGGCCAAGGTGTTGGCGGCCTGGTCGGGCCCCATGATCGCGGAGCGGCCGTGCGGCCACATCATCATCGCATTGGGCTTGAAGGCGCGACCGCACATCGCGAGATAGCCGGCGCCATAGGCATTGCCGACGATCAGGGTATATTTCGGCACGTTGGCGCTCGCCATCGCGGTAACCATCTTGGCGCCATCCTTTGAGATGCCGCCTTCCTCCGCCTCGCGGCCGACCATGAAGCCGGTGACGTCGGCCATGAACAGCAGCGGGATGTTGCGCTTGCAGCAGAGGTCGATGAAGTGCGTTGCCTTCAGCGCGCTTTCGGAAAACAGAACGCCGTTATTGCAGAGGATGCCGATCTCGAATCCCATGATGCGGGCAAAGCCGGTCAGCAGCGTGTCGCCATAAAGCGGCTTGAATTCGTGAAACTCACTGTTGTCGACGAGGCGGGCGATGATCTCGCGATTGTTGGTCGGTACCCGCGGATCCGAGCTGATCAGGCCGTAAATATCCGACGGGTCGAACCGCGGTTCGCGCGCTGGCGCCACCGTCCACCGCTGCGTCGGTATTTCGCCGAGGTTGGCGACGATATCGCGGGTGATGGCGATCGCGTGGCCGTCGCTCTCGGCGAGATGATCGGTGACGCCGCTGACGCGGCTGTGCATCTCGCCGCCGCCGAGCGCTTCCACGCCGACTTCCTCGCGGGTCGCTGCAAATACCAATTGCGGGCCGCCGAGGAACATCGCGCCTTGATTGCGTACGATCACGGTTTCATCGCACAGCGCCGGGATATAGGCGCCGCCGGCGGTCGAGGGACCGTGCACGATCGCGATTTGCGGAATGCCCTCGCCCGACATCCGGACCTGATTATAGAAGATCGATCCAAACTGGCCTTCGTCGGGAAAGATGTTGGGCTGGTCCGGCAGGTTGGCGCCGCCCGATTGCACCATCGTCACGCAAGGCAGCCGATGCTGCCAGGCAAAGCGCTGGGCGCGGACATGCTTCTTGCAGGTGATGCCGTAGTAGGTCCCGCCCTTCACGGTAGGTTCGTTGGCGATGATCATGCACGGCCGGTTTGAGATCATCCCGACGCCGGTGATAATGCTTCCGCCGGGCGGAACGCCTTCGTACATCGCTTCGCCGGCGAGCTGACAAAACTCCAGGAACGGCGAGCCGGGATCGATCAACGCCGCGATACGCTCGCGCGGCAGCAATTGATTGCGTTCCTTGTGCAACCGACGCGCCCGCTCGGGTCCGCCGAGCGCGGCGGCGGACCGGCGCTTGTGCAGATCGGCTATTCTTTCGACGTAAGCTTGCCGGTTGCGGCGATACTCCTCGCTCGCGGTGGCAACGTCGGACTTCATGGTGGCCATTACGATGATCCTGGTAGCTGCTCCACCTTTAAGCAGGTGCATTTGCGGATTTCAATCTAACAATTGTTCAAAATCTAACAAATGTTAGAAAACGGGATAGGCGTCGCGCGATGGACGTCTTGAAGGGAAGCCGGATTACGCTCTCCTGAAGCGCGGCAGCGTCACCTCAGGGGTGACGTTCTCGAGGGTCAGAGTGACCTTCATGTCGAAGGTCACGTCGTCCGGTTTGCCGCCGGTATAGGTGCTGATCATCCTGGGGCCTTCTTCCAGCTCCACCAGCAGCACCACGTAAGGGACGTCGGTTTTGAAAGCAGGGCCGGGCGCGCGGTGCACCACGCTGAAGGAATGCACCGTCCCACGGCCGCTTGCCGGACGATGGGTCAACGCCTCGCCGCCGCAGGCGCGGCACGTCGCCTGTTGATAATATTGGACGTGGCCGCAATCTGCGCAGTGCTGCAGCAGCAGGTGGCCTTCGCGCAGTCCCCGCCAGAAGATAGCGGTGTCGGCGTCGGGCGCCGGCAGCGGCTTTCGCGCGGCACCTTCGGGCGAGATCATAGCGTGTTCTCCGTACCCAGGATGGTGGTTGCGTTGGTGGCAAAGCCAGCGCCAAGACTGTGCACGAGCCCAAGCTGGGCGTTCGGCACCTGGCGTTCCCCGCACCCGCCGCGCAACTGCGCGATGACTTCGTGGAAATGAAACAGCGATCCGGGCATCCCGGAATGGGCGAATGACAGCAGGCCGCCATGGGTGTTGGAAGGAATCCGTCCGCCGTAGGTCATGTGCCCGTCGGCAACGAAGCGTCCGCCTTCGCCTTTCGGGCAAAAGCCGAGGTCCTCCAGCATCATGATGACGGTGCCGGTGAAGCAGTCGTATATGCCGGCGACGTCCATATCCGCAGCACGATAGCCAGCCATCGCGTAGGCTTTTCGGCTCGACTCGACGGCGCCGGTCGTCGTCAGCGACGGCATCAGGAAGATATGCTCATGGGTGTAGCACTCCCCGCCGCCGAGAATGTAGATCGGCGCTTCGATGCCGATCGCCTTGGCGTAGTCGGCCGAGGTCAGGATAAAGGCCGCGCCGCCGTCCGAGATCAGAGAGCAGTCGAGCTTGTGGTAGGGGGTCGTGACCATGCCGGAGTTCAAGACATCATCGACCGTGATCGGTGCGGTCTGCTGGGCGCCGGGGGTGCGTGAGGCATGCCGACGCTGGACCACGGCGACTTCGGCCAGTTGTTCAGGCGTGGTGCCGAATTCCTTCATGTGGCGGTGCGCGGTCATCGCAAAGGTGTTGGCGACCGGAATCCCGAACGGCATTTCATATTGCTGGTCCCGGCTTTCCGTCAGCGATCGCAGCGCCAGATCCGGCGTCAGCCCGGTCATCAGGCTGTCGGCGGCGACCACGAGAACGACCTTGGCAAGTCCACCATGAATGGCCGCGGCGCCGATGTTGAACATCGTCGATGCGGTTGCGCCTGAGACCTGCAGCGTGTTGGAGAACGTCGGCTGAATGCCGAAATACTCGCTGAACGCCACACTGAAGCGGTGGAACGGCGACGCAAAGGCATGGCTCGACAGCACACCGTCGATGTCGCCTTTCCGAATCCCGGCGTCCGCCAGAGCTTTCCTGGCGGCATCGGCGGCGAGCCATAGCGGGCTGCGGCCCGGCACCTTGCCGACCGGCGACATTCCGATGCCGATGACGGCGACCTTGCCACGCAGGGTCCCGCTCATGGCTGCGCCCTGACGAGACGGTTCTCGAGTTCGTGGCGTTGAACCTTGCCGCTGGTGGAGCGCGGAAATTCTGCGAAATCGATGAAATGGAACCGCCGCGGTCGTTTGTATCCGGCGAGGTCGCGTCGGCACAATTCGATCAACTCGGCCTCGGTCACGGCATCGCGGCATGACACAAAGGCGACCGGCACCTCGCCCCATTTGGCGTCCGCGGCGCGCACCACTGCGGCTTCCGTGATTCGCTTGTCGGACATCAGCACCCGCTCGATTTCGGCGGGATAGACATTCTCGCCGCCGGTCTTGATCATGTATTTGGCGCGATCAACGAAATCGAGCGAGCCGTCCTCGTTGCGCCGGAATACGTCGCCCATGTGGAACCAGCCGCCGCGAAAATCGCGGGCGTTGGTTTCCTCCGCTTGCCAGTAGCCCGAAAATAGCGTCGCGCTGCGAATGGCCAATTCACCGGGCGTGCCCGGCGCGACTTCATTGTCCGAGAGGTCGACGAGCTTCACTTCGCAGAACGCGTTCTGCCGTTTCGATAGCCGCGCCGGGGTCTCGCCGACGGCAATCAATCCACGCGTCGCCGGCGGCAAGCCGGTTTCGGTCGAGCCAAAGCTGTTCAGATAGGGCGCTCCCAGCAATTGGGTCACTTCGGCAATGGCATGTGGTGGCACCAGGTCCGCCATCGCGCCGCAGACGCGAACCCCTTTGACGATCGTTCGCTGCGCTTTCAGCCCGTCGACAAACGCTTCGACCATGCCTGGAATCAATACCAGCCAGCCGATCTGGTGCTGGGCGACCGCCGCTAGTAACGGCTCCAGCTGGAAGCCGTCGATGATGACGACCCTTCCGCCACGGAGCAGCGTGGCCAGGCCGTGATCGGTGGAGGCCATGTGGAACAATGGCGCCCACGCCACGAATGTGTCGGAGGGAGAAATGCCGAGTTCGGACGAAAATACCATCGCGCGCATGATCATCGCCCGATGCGAAATCACGGCTCCCTTGGGAAGTCCGGTGGTGCCGCTGGTGTAGAGGATCACGAGCCCGTCTTCCGGCGCGGCCGGATCCGAAGCGTTCAGGCTTTTCTGCCGAGCCATCGACTGCTCGTATTGCGAGCCGATCTCGATCGTCGGGCAGCCGGCCGCCGGTGTAGAGGCGAGATTGCCGGCGAGGTCCGGCTCGGCGATCAGAAGCGCCGGTGAAACCAGCTCGATGCAATAGGACAGTTCGCGAGGCGATAAACGCCAGTTCAGGCATGCGGTGATGACGCCGAGAGTTGCCGCCGCGAGCTCGATTTCGAAGTATTCCGGCCGATTGCGCGACAGCAGGGCGACACGATCGCCGCGCCGCAGTCCATGCCCCGCAAGCATCGCCGCAGCATGCCCGACCCGGTCGAGGAGTTCGCCATAGCTGATCAGCCGGCCACGATATTCGATAGCGATCGCGGTAGAATGAAGCGTGGCGGTATCACGAAACAGTTCGCCGACTGTCGAAACGGCGCCCGCCGCCATCACTTGAGCGCCGGAGTTCTGGCCTGCCATCGGACGTTTCCTGCATAGTTTTTACGGTTGATATTCTGTTCCTGAACAATGAGCTTGCGGGGTTCATCGATCAGACCTAAATTCTAACATCTGTTAGAAATAATTCATAGCGGCATGCTGGCTCGCAGTGCGGCAGGGTGAACATAGAGGGAATTCCATGTCCAATCGTTACGCCGCCTATACCAGGCTCAAGCTCGACTATCCGGCCGACCGTGTCCTGCGCCTGACTTTCGACCGGCCCGAGACCTATAATTCGGTCGATGCGGAAACGCATACGCAGCTCACCCATATCTGGCGCGACATCAACGACGACCCCGATATCAACGCGGTTATCGTGACCGGGGCTGGAAAGGCGTTTTCGGCCGGCGGCGATTTCGAGCTGATCAAGAGTCTTCTCGATAACCCGGTCGCGCGCATGTCGACCTGGAAGGAAGCCAAGGATCTCGTCTACAACGTCATCAACTGCAACAAGCCGATTATTTCGGCGATCAATGGCGTTGCGGTTGGTGCCGGGCTCGTCGTCGGCATTCTCGCCGACGTCTCGATCTGCGGTAAATCCGCGCGGATCGTCGATGGCCATACCCGGCTTGGTGTCGCGGCGGGCGACGTCGCCTGCATCATCTGGCCGCTGCTGTGTGGCCTCGCCAAGGCGAAGTATTATCTGCTCACCTGCAAGCCGCTGTCCGGCGAAGAGGCGGAGCGGATCGGGCTAGTTTCGCTCTGCGTCGAGGATGCCGAACTGCAGAAGATCGCGCTTGAAACGGCGCAGGATCTGGCCAACGGCGCGCAGAGCGCGATCCGCTGGACCAAATACGCGCTCAACAACTGGCTGCGCGTCAACGGTCCGCTGTTCGATACGTCAACGGCCCTGGAGATCCTCGGCTTCACCGGCGCGGAAGCCCGAGAGGGTCTGGCGTCTCATCTCGAAAAGCGCAAACCGTCGTTTCCGAAGGATTGCCCGATCTGATGTACCGGTCGCAAGGTCAGGGCGCCCCGAGTCTTTCCCGGAAGTGGTCGATGGCTTCCGGATTGGCCAGCGCCGAAAGATCGCCGGGATCACGATTTTCGAAGACCGCGCGAAGCACCCGCCGCATGATCTTCATGTTGCGGGTTCGCGGCAGGTCGTCGACCAGCAGGATCTTTTCCGGGCGATATGACGCGCCCATTCCCCGCACCAGCGCCGAGGACAACTCGTCGGCGAGGCCGTTCGCCGGATCCATACCCGGCATCGGCACGCAGGCGCAGACGATCGCCGAGCCTTTCACCGGGTGCGGAATACCGAATATCGCGGCTTCCGCGACTTTTCCCGTGGCGATCAGTATGCCCTCGAGTTCGGCCGGCCCGGTGCGCTTGCCGGAGATCTTGATGGTGTCGTCGGAACGGCCGAGAATGTAGTAGAGGCCATCGTGCCCGCGCATGGCGAAGTCGCCATGCACCCACAGATCCGGAATTGTATTCCAGTAGCTCTCGAGATAGCGCGCATCGGCTTTCCAGAGACTTTTGGTGAGGCCGATCGACGCATGGCGCAACACCAGTTCGCCGACCTCTCCGGTGGGCAGGCGTTTTCCGGTCATATCGACGATATCGGCGCCGACCCCGAGCGCGGGACGGGAGAACGAGCCGGGGTTCATCGGATGGTTGGGCGTTCCGGTGAAGATACAACCGCCGACCTCTGTGCCGCCGGAGATATTGATGATCGGTATTTTGCGTTTGCAGACATGGTCAAAGAACCATCGCCACGGCGTCTCGGTCCAGGCTTCTCCGCCTGACGCCGCGATCCGCAGGCTGGAAAGGTCGTAATTGTCGACCTCCTCGCCATACCGCATCAGCCCGCGGACGATGGTCGGCGACACCCCGAGATAGCTGACCCGGTGCTCGGCAATCAGGCGCCAGAATCGTCCGGTGTCCGGATAATCCGGCGTGCCTTCCGCGATCAGGAGGCTGGCGCCGGCAAAGCTCGGAATGCAGGCGCACATCGCGCCGACCATCCAGCCCATGTCGCTGAAAAAGAAAAAGCGGTCGGTCGGTTTGAAGTCACCGCAGATGATCATATCTCGCGTGACCATCGAGCCGATGAAGCCGATATGGGTCCATATGCAGCCTTTGGGTTCGCCGGTTGTGCCTGACGTGTAGAGCAGGATGGCCGGATCCTCGGCCTGCATTTCGACCGTGGCGACTTCTCCCTCCTTGCCGGCGACGATGTCGCTCCACCAATGGTCGCGCCCCGCGCGCATGGGTGTATCGACCTCGATGCCGCCGCGATCGACGACGATCACGTGCCGGACGGACGGAGCCGTCTGCAAAGCTTCGTCGAGCACCGATTTGAGCGGAGAGGGTACACCACGCCGCCATGTACCATTGGCGGTGATGACGGCCTTGGCCTCGCCATGGTTCAGCCTGGATCGGATCGGGTCCGGCCCGAACCCCGAAAACAGTGGCATGACGATAGCGCCGAGCTTCAGAATCGCGAAGAACGCCGCGAACGTCTCCGGCAGATTCGGCATGTAGATGGCGACAACGTCGCCTTTTTCGATGCCGAGGTGGCGCAGGCCACGGGCCAGCCGATCGACATCGCCGGCAAATTCGCCGTAGGTCAGCGAGCGCCGCTCGCGTCTGTCCTCGCCCTCCCAGACCAGAAAAGTCTGGTGCCAGACGGCGGT
Source organism: Bradyrhizobium sp. KBS0727 (assembly GCF_005937885.2). Classification (NCBI taxonomy): domain Bacteria; kingdom Pseudomonadati; phylum Pseudomonadota; class Alphaproteobacteria; order Hyphomicrobiales; family Nitrobacteraceae; genus Bradyrhizobium; species Bradyrhizobium sp. KBS0727. The sequence goes on from NZ_CP042176.1 coordinate 1,934,233, forward strand.
ATCGCGGTGCTTGTCGATGCAGTTGAGGACGATATTGGTGGTGCCTCCGACACACCAGCGCGCCCATGGTTGGCCACGGGAAATATCCAGCATCCGGTCATAGCGGCGATAGAAACGAACGTCGCAAAACTTGAAAACTTCCTCCATCAGCCACGCGGGATCGGCCTCGGCCCGCGCGGCCAACGCATCGTAATCAGGCTGGTCGGTGGCGCCTAGGAACGCGGTCAGATTACTTTGTTTCACCAGCTCAGAAGGCGGCGTCCACGCATATTGCATTGTCGGTCTCGTCATAATTGGCTGTTTCATCGCATCGCGAGCGCGATTTGGCACGGAACAGAGTTGTGTTCGACTGATCTGGGAGTATTCTAACAGATGTTAGAATTTACGGAAGCATGGAAATGCCTGAAAAAGAACCTGTCCGTTATGCTGTCGTTGATGGTGTCGCGACCATCACCATCGACCGGCCGGAGCGAAAGAACGCACTGTCTGTCGAGGCGATGAACGGCCTGACCGACGCGTGGGCTCGCCTCGAGAAGGACCGGTCGGCGCGCGTCGTCGTTTTGACGTCGTCGGATTGCGGGGTATTTTCCGCGGGCCTCGACCTCAAGCAGGCCGCCGAGATCAGGGCGCGTGACGGCGTCGATATCCTGACACTGATGCGCGATCCCATGCAGACCGCCATGCGGTCGGTGTCGAAGCCGATCATCGCCGCAATGACGGGATCCCTGATGGCCGGCGGGATGTTGCTCGCGCTCAAATCCGATTTGCGGGTGGGATTGCGCGGGACGCGCGCCGGTATTACCGAAGTCAGAATGGGGCGCGGGACGCCCTGGGCGGTCCCGCTGTTGTGGATGCTGCCGCAGCCCTTGCTGATGGAATTGGTGCTCACGGGTGAGACCATGCCGATCGAGCGGCTGGCCGAACACGGTTTCGTCAATTATCTGGAAGACACGCCGGATTCGGTTCGGAGCCGAGCTCTTCAATTGGCCCGCAAGATCGTTGAGGGGGCGCCTTTGTCGGTGAAAGCGGCGAAGGGTAGCGTGCTCGCGGCAATGGACCTCGGTTATGAAAAAGGATTGATCGAGGCCGATCGCCTTCATGTCGAGACCTACGCCAGTCTCGATGCCATCGAGGGTCCGAGAGCCTTTGCGGAAAAGCGTAAGCCGGTGTGGCAGGGTAGATAGACGGCACGGCCTCAAGCAAACAAGGCTTCAAGCAAATACGCAGGTGGCCTGCGACTTCGCTAGGCTTTCCTGACGCCTTCGAAGATCAGTAGCTCCGTTCGGCGCGCCAGCTTGATCACGGCATCCTGGCTCCCCAGTCTGAACCACTCGATCGTCCAATTCAGCGCGCCGATGACAAACATGCGCAACGGAACGATTTCGATATCGGCTCGCAGCTCTCCCGCGCGACGGGCGTCCAGAAACAGCCGATCCCAATATTTCGCATAAGCGCGCCGCAGCGGCCGGTGCGGCTTCTTCAGGTGCTCCGGCAACTGGCCGTAAATGCGGATATTCGCCGACGTGAAATCGCTGGTTTCGAGTAACGCGACAAGATGTGCCTCGATGGCCAGTCCGATCCGACGCCGGTGAGAGGCCGTACCGGCCTGCTTCACCGCGGTTTTCACTGATTCGAAGACGTGACGCAGCCCTCGGTCGAGGACTTCATCGAGAATGGCTTCCTTCGAGTCGAAATAATAATAGATGCTGCCGGCCTTGATTTTGGCCACTGAAGCAATTTGGCGTAACGTCGTCGCGGAAAAGCCCTGCCGGCCAAACAACTTTGCCGCGGCCTCCAATATCGCATCGCGTGATTTTTCGGATTTTGACGCGGATATCGGCGGCGCGGGAGTCTGCTTCCGGCTCTTCACGTCAGCCCGCAAGCTTTGCTTCAACGCCCGCGAGGGCGCCTTGGAGCGCACAGCATTTGGTTTAGCGCGACGGCGATTGTCCAAGGCCAACGATGGCCGCTGTGTGATCTTCATTTTCAGGCCGACTCCGGTGCGAATTATTGGCGCAGGCCGATCACGCAGTCAATCAAGCAAAGGCTTATTCCGGGATGGCATATGTGCTTCGAAGGCGATCAATCAGGCTTTCTCGCTTCGCAGCAAGCGATCGGCGACCGACATCGCCTTCTTGGTCTGCTTTGCGGGCGAAGGGCTCGCGATGCTCGCGTGCTCGTCCCAGAAGCCGTTACAAACGAAGCGCATGTAGGCGTTCGTGACGAAATCCGGCAACTCCCGGATGGAGCCGTTCGATCGCGCGAAGCGACTCGAGAGATACTTTCGGGCTCCCATCAACATAAAGGCGAGAACTTCGTATTCGCGAGCATCTACCGCGCGCGCATCGCCGGCATCGGCGGCGCGTTGCAGTACGCGCTGGTAGCCGCGCGCGATAACGTCGATGTGCTGCTGAAACGCTTCCGGTGAGAACAGCTCGGACTCGTAGAGGATGCGGTAGAATTCGGGTCGCTTCAGCAGGTAGGCGAAGTAGGCTTCGAACCGCAGCTTCTCGCGCGCCGCATCGTTGGCTGCATGCGACGAGCGTCCGTTGATGAAGGCGAGCATCTCGTTGCTCATGCTCGGCAGCAACTGATCGAAAAGGTCCTGCCGCGAATCGAAATAGTTGTAGAATGTGCCCTGGGCAACGCCGGCCCGCCGCGTGATGGTCGATACCATGGCAGCTGAATAGCCGACTTCGCCGACCACCTTCGCAGCAGCCTCGAGCAGGGCCGTGCGGATCTGGCTCTGCTTCTGCGCGCGCGTCAGTTTCTGCGCTTTTCCCAGCTTCTTAACGAGGGTCAGCTTTCGTTTCCGCCGTTCAGGCTTCACCGTCGGAACTCCGAATTTGATATTGACTGTCTACAGCAAAATGGCTCGCCGGGCAAAAGCCCCGAACGCGGCCTTTTGTGGCTACGGCGGATGGCTCGGCTACGGTGGCCTTTGACACCTGTCTCAATGCCGTGTCGGCGCCGTCCGCCGGGCCGGAATGCCTGGCGACGGGGGCCGCAGAACCATGGCTTCGCAGGCTATCCAGGAGCGGCCGGGGCTTCCTTCAAACCCAGGTGCGATCGCATCTTGTGGTGGTAGTGCGTCAAGCCGGGTTCGTTGCGGCCGAACGTGATATAGCTTTGGGCGTTGGACCGGAAGCCGCGCTGCATGGCGATGCATACCGGAAAGTCCTCGTGTTCAACGGTCGCCAGCAGCAACTCCATGTTCTTGTCCCAATATCTTCTTGCCTTCTCGGTGGTCGCCGGCTCGGGCGAGTAGAGGGCTGCTTCTGCGATGCACTGCTCCGTCGAGAGGCCCTCGGGGAAGGATCGCCAGGTCTCGACATGGTCGCCTTGCCAGACGATCAGGGTATTTGGAAACAGCAGATAGATGATGGCCGAATGCTTCAGAAGATCCCATTCCGATTCGGGCTTGTCCCGCAGCTCGAGCAGGCTGCGGCGAGGCAGAATAAAGCGACCATTGCGCCCGAAGGCGTCGAAGACGTTGATATTGGGCTGGAAGATCGATGCCACGGTCTGACGGTGGAGGGTGCCGATGTGCCAGGTTTCGAGGAACGTATCGATCACGAGCTTCCAGTTCATCGGCTTGTGCAGGTCGGATGTCTGGTAGTGGGAGGAAGTCTCGAGCTTGTAGGAGGCGAGTTCGGGCCCGAGCCCCTGAAGGAGATCGTCCGCGTCGATGTCGGACCCGGGCGAGGTCTTGACCCAGATGATCCCGTGCTGCTCCGTGGCCGGGAGCGGCACCAGGCTGCCGTTGTCGGCCGAGATGTCCGGGAAAGCGTCAGAAGGCCCGCGGGAGCGTAGCCGCCCCTCCAGATCGTAGCTCCAGGCGTGATAGGGGCACACGAACATCTTCTTGCCCGACCCGCAGCCTTGGGCGACCTGTGAACCGCGATGCCGGCAGACGTTGAGAAAGGCCCGCACCTTTCCCTCGGCATTGCGCGTAACCAGGACCGGCACGCCGGAAAGTTCGTCGGTCACGTAGTCGCCCGGATTCGGTATGCGTGACGACAGACACATCACAAGCGGGTGGTCGCGGAACAGCTGTTGCTGCTCCAGCCGTGCCTGATCCATGCAGATGTAGTCGGAAATGGGATTGCGATAGATGTTGTCGCCCATCGAGGTGGACCTTTTATCGTACAAATCGAAGACACGTTTGATCAGCTCTACCTGCGTTGTATGTTGCATGGGTCCTCGCGCTATGCCGAGCGCCGCAAGCGGCGCCATTTCCTTCATTGATCCTGCCGCGGCGACGCTCTGAGGCGTCGTCGGGCAACTTTCTTCACTTCGCAACGGCCACGCTGTCGGGGAGCCGGGCCCAACGTCCCTTTTCGACCCGATAGATCACCGCCTCGTGCGACGAAACATGCTCTGTCGTGGAGAAGCCCTGCGGCGGACCGCCGAAGATGTCCTGGTAGTTGCGGATCTTCTCCATCCCTTCGACAAGTTTCTGCGTCGTGAGGTCCGGTCCGGCGTTCTCGATCGCCTTCACGGTCAGGTCGATGATGACCTGGCCAAGTGCCGCCTGAATGGTCGGGTCGATGTTGTAGCGGCTCTTGTATCGGGTGATCCACGCCGCTGCCGCCGGCCGTGCGCTTTCCGGGTAGGGGGCGTCGAAGAAGCCGGCGGTATAGTAGCCCTCGGTGGTGCCGCCCTGAACGCCCGAGATAGCGAGATCGTAGCTTGCGGAGGTTCCGATCATGTCGACGTCCCATCCCATCTTGCGGGCGGCAGAATACGGAATGACGGTATCCCGCACGATCGTGCCCATCGCGATCAGGTCGCAGTTGGCCGCACGCAACTTCGTCAGCTGCGCGGTAAAATCCTGATCGGTGGGCTTGTGCGTCGTGACCTCGGCGAATTTCATTCCCATCGCGTCGAGCTCGGCCTTGGCGCCGTTGAACACCTCGCTGCCGAAATCCGTGTCCTGGTGCATGGCGCACACGGTCTTCTTGCCCTTCTTCTCCACCATGTATTTGACAGCCACGCGGATCTGATCCGAGTACGGCGCGTAGATCGCGAATTTCAGCGGGTGGAAGGGTTTCGACATCGAATCCGCCCACGAAATCGGAAAGATGTTTGGAACGCCGGCCTTGAGTTGCTCGGGCAGAACAGCATTGTTCTGCGGCGTGCCGAGATTTCCGATCATCGCGAACACGCCGTCGCGGTTGATCAGCTTATTCGCCGCCTGGACCGCTTTCGGCACCTGGTAGCCGGTATCCTCGACCACCAGCCGCAGCTTTCGTCCGTTGATGCCGCCGGTTTCGTTGACTTCATCGATGCGCATCCGGATCGCGTTGACCACGCCGACGCTGAAGCTGGCAGCGACGCCGGACAGGTCGGCGTGCATTCCGAGCACGACTTCGTCCTTCGTGACACCTTGCGTTCTCCAGGTCACTTCCTGCGCATGGAGCGCGGTGGAAGCGTTCAGCGCGGTGACCAGGCCTAAGATCAAGGATGTTGTTCTCATCGCGGTTCCTCCCAGGGGTTTTTGTCAGTTTCGTTCGATTTTCTGTCCGTGTTTTGCCTAGTACATTGCGTCGATGAGCGTTCTGTACTTCTCATTGACGAATTTTCGCTTCAGCTTCATAGTCGGTGTCAGTTCGTCGTCCTCGGCCGTCAGCAGCTGGTCGATAAGAGCGAACCGCTTGATGGTTTCGACGCGCGCGAAGTTCTTGTTCACTTTGTCGATCTCGCTCTGGATCAGGCCTTGCACTTCCCTGGCCGCACACAGCGACGCGTAGTTGGTGAACGGCACGGCATGGTCCTGCGCGTATTTCACGACGTTGTCGTGATCGATCATGATGAGGCAGCTCAGATATTTTCGCTTGTCGCCGATGACGACCGCGTCCGCGATGAATGGTGAGAACTTCAGCTGGTTCTCGATCTCCGAGGGCGTGATGTTCTTGCCACCGGCGGTTACGATGATGTCCTTCATCCGGTCGGTGATCTTGACGTAACCGTCGTCATCGATCTCGCCGACGTCGCCGGTATGCAGCCAGCCATCCACGACCGTCTCGGCTGTCTTGGTGTCGTTGTTGAGATAGCCGAGGAATATGTGTGGACCTTGCACCAGTATCTCGTTCTGCGGGGACAGCATGACCTGAGTGCCGGGCAGGGCGGTGCCCACCGTGCCGAGCTTCTTGCGCTTAGGCATTACCGTGGAAATGCCGGTATTCTCGGTCTGGCCGTAGATCTCGCGCATTTCCAGTCCCAAAGCGAGATACCAGTTGATGAGATCGGGCGAGATTGGCGCCGCACCGGTCCCGAGGATGCGCGTGCGGCGCAAGCCGAGATAGACCTTGATGTTGTGCAGGACGAGCTTGTCGGCGACCCAGAACGCGGCGTTCAGGTGCCACGGGATTGCTTCTTCCGCCAGGCTGCGTCGCGCCCTCGCTTTGCCGACGGCGATCGCCGCATCGTACGCGGCCTTTCCGAAGATGGTTGCATCGGACATCCTGATGGTGACGTCGGAATAGAATTTTTCCCAGATCCGGGGCACCGCGAAGAACCATGTCGGGGAAACCTCGCGCGCATTCTCGGGGACGGCATCCAGGCTTTCGATGAAGTTGATCACGGCGCCGGTCCTGAGCGGATAGAACACACTGAACTTTCGCTCGGCGATGTGACAGAGCGGCAGGAAGGAAAGCAGTTCGTCTCCCGGTTCGCTCTCGCAGAAGACGTCGGCGCTCGCGATATGAAACATGATGTTGCGGTGGCAGATCATCGCGCCTTTCGGCGGTCCCGTCGTGCCGGATGTGTAAATAAGCACCGCGAGATCTTCCGGCCCCGCCAGCTCGAGTTCGCGCACCCATATCTCGGGATTGGATCTCTCGTATTCAGCACCAAGCTGCAGCAACCGGTCAAAGGAGATGACCTGGTCGTCGCTGAATCGGAGTAGCCCTTCCATGTCATAGACGATGATCTTGATGAGCGAGGGACAGTTCGCGCGGGCGACGAGTATCTTGTCGAGCTGTTCCTCGTTCTCGGCAAAGAAGAACCTGGTCCGGCTGTCATTGACGATATATTCGACCTGCTTGGTGGAGTCGGTGGTGTAGATGCCGTTGGTGACGCCGCCGACACCGAGCGTGCCCATGTCGGTATAGAGCCACTCCGGAATGTTCTCGGAAATGATCGAGACGACATCGCCGCGGTTCAGTCCGAGGCTCTTGAGGCCGAGGCCGGCGAGTTTGGATCGTTGTCCGTATTGCGACCACGTGATCGGGGTCCAGATGCCAAATTCCTTTTCACGCATCGCGACAGCATTGTCGCGCTGCTGCACCTTCGACCAGAACAGCTTCGGTACCGTGTCGCAGCCATCGACGTGAACTGAGGCGTCGTCGGCCGGGGAAGGCATTTGCTTGGGCGGCGCGAGCATCGGCTAGCCACCCTGCGCGACAAGCTGAAAGCGAAGATGTGGTGCCTTCATGTCAGCCTCCCAAATTTCGACCATTGGTCTTGTCGTTCCAATTATGATCGGTGGTTCACTAATCATTGTCAATCGGAGTAGTTGCGCTTTGCTGCTTCTCTGTCTGCTATTCGTGGACGGCTGCGAGACGATCGCGGAATTGGGGTGCGGCGATCGCGATCATGCGTCGGCGGCGCTCTTCGAGTGACAGCCCGCGAAGCTCGGCGATGCCGAATTCAGTCACGATCGCATCGACGTCTGAACGGGGACAGGTAACGGTCGTCATCGACGGAACGATCCGGCTCGCGGTGCCGTCGCGAGCCGTGGCTGGAAGCGCGATGATGGCGCGACCGCCGGCCGAAGCGTTGGCGCCTCGCATGAAGTCGAGCTGTCCGCCAAGCCCGCCGACATAGACCCCGTTGGCGACCTCGGCGTTTACCTGGCCGGTCAGATCGACTTCAATCGCCGAATTGACGGCAATGAACCGGTCGATCGCCGCCATGACGCGAAGGCTGTGCGTCTCCGGGGGCGGCCGGACGGCAATCGCGGGATTCAGGTGGGCAAAATCGTAGAGACGCCGCGTCCCGAAAAGCGATCCGCACACCGATACGCCGGGATGAATCGACTTTCTCGTATTGGTGATGACGCCATGCTCGATCAGCGGGACCACGCTGTCACCGATCTGTCCCGAGTGGAGTCCGATGTCGCGATGGGCGGAAAGTTGCGACAACACCGCGTCCGGAATGGTCCCGACCCCGAGCTGCAGCGTGGCGCCGTCGGGAATGAGGCTTACCGCGAGCCGGGCGATCGCGAGCTCCGTCGAACCGACTTGCGCCGGCGGCAGCTCGATCGGCTTGTGCCGGGCCTCGACAAAGAGGTGCGGCACAAGGTTGGACGGCAACTCGGCGCCGTGCGTCCAGGGAGCGTCTGGATTGACCTCCGCGATGATAACACGGGCGTGAAGAGCAGCTTGCGCGGCGATATCGTTCGCGAGGGAAAGGCTGTAGCCGCCGCCGCTCCCTGGCGGCGGCGCAAGCTGCAGCAGCGCGACATCGGCCCGTCGTTCGCCCCGGGCGTAGGCCTGCGACAGCCATCCGTAGTGCGACGGTATGACGTTGAGCCGGCCCGCTCTGGCCAGGGCCCCGGCCTTCCCGATGGCGCCATAACCCGAAAAGTTGATTCCGGCGCTGCGCTCGGGATGGAAGGTGTCCGAGAACTGGACGCCGAGAAAGACCTCAAACGGCGGCAACGCGTCCTTCTGCGCAACCAGACGCTCGGTCAGGGTGCGCGGCTCGCCGGTGCCTTGACTGAAGACAATGCTGTCCCCCGGGCGAATGACGCCCGCGAGATCGAGTTCGTCGATGGTCAGAAGGCGCTGCACGCCGCCGCCGATCAGACTGCCATGCACACGGACTTGTTCTCCGTGTAGAGGTCCAGCACCGAGCGGCCCATCTCCCGGCCGAGGCCGGACTGCTTGTAGCCGCCAAACGGAAGCGCCGGATCGATCAGGTTGTGGCAGTTGACCCATACCGTACCGGCCTTGATCTTCGGGATCAGGCGGTGAACCTTGCTAAGGTCGCGTGACCAGATACTGGCGCCGAGGCCGAACGGGGTATCGTTCGCCTTGCGGGCGATCTCATCGAGATCGTCAAATGGCATGGCAACCAGCACAGGTCCGAAAATCTCCTCCTGGACGATGCGCATGCTGTTGTCGGCGTCGACGAAGACGGTCGGCCTGACGAAGTAGCCGGGCTGATCGGGACGGGTAGCGCCGGCCACCGCGCGGGCACCTTGCGCCTTGCCGGCCTCGATGTAGCTCCAAACGCGATCGCGATGCCGTTCCGACACCAGCGGCGCAATCTGCGTCGCCGGATCAAGGCCGGAGCCGAGCTTCATCTTCTCGGCGCCGCCGGCGATGCCATCCACGACCTTGTCGAAGAGCTTCTTGTGCACGTAGAGGCGCGAGCCCGCGGTGCAGACCTGGCCCTGGTTGAAGAAGATGGCGCTGGCTGCGCCGCCAATCACGGCAGCGGGATCGGCGTCGTCGAGCACGATGACGGGGGACTTGCCGCCGAGTTCGAGCGACGCGCGCGTCATGTTGTCCATCGCGGCCTTGCCAACGAGCTTGCCGACCTCGGTCGATCCCGTGAACGCGACCTTGTCGATCCCGGGATGAGAAGCCAGCGCAGCACCGGCCTCGGGACCTTCACCCGTGACGATGTTCACGACGCCCTTCGGGCAGCCAACCTTCAACAGCAACTCTCCGAGGCGCAGCGCGGTGAGCGGCGTTTCCTCGGCGGGTTTGAGCACGACGGTGCAGCCGGTCGCCAGGGCGGGACCGATCTTCCATGCCGCCATCATCAGCGGAAAATTCCACGGGATGATCGCACCTACTACGCCAACCGGCTCCTTGCGCGTGTAGGCGAAGTACTCACCGTCGCGCGGCCGCGGGAACGAGACGTCGACCGTCGATCCCTCGATCTTAGTCGCCCAACCCGCGATATAGCGCAGGAAATCGACGGTGTTCTTCAGGTCGACGCGGCGCGCGAGCACGAGGCTCTTACCGTTGTCGAGGCATTCGAGTTCGGCAAGCTCGTCGCCGTGGGCCTCGACCTCATCGGCCAGGCGCAGCAGCAGCCGCTCGCGATCGACGGGGCGAAACTTCCGCCATTCGCCGCCCTCGAAGGCGCGACGCGCAGCGGCCACCGCATCGTCCACGTCGGCAGAGGAACCGGCGGGCACCGACGTCAGCAACCGGCCATTCGACGGATCCATCACGGGCAGCGTGCGCCCCGATCGGGCCGGCTTCCATTCGCCATCGATCAGCATCGTGCGAGGTGAGGCGATAAAGCCCCGCGTGGCTTGCGAAATAGTTGCGATCTTGGGTTCGGCGGCGGCTATCGACATGGCTGTTTCTCCAAAAGGACCGTTTGCTCAGTTCATCACCGTGCCGCCATCGACAGAAATCGTCTGTCCGGTGACGAATGCCGAGGTGTCGGCGACCAGCCAGAGAATCGTTCCTGAAAGGTCGCTGGGCTGAAGGTTTCGCTGGATCGCTTGTCCGGACTTCACCACGTCGAGCGCCTTGTCGAGCTTGTTGGCGAAGAACTCGCGGGTGCCTTCGGTAATCACGGCGCTGGGGGCGACGGCATTGACGCGAATATTGTCGCGACCGAGTTCGCGGGCGAGCCCCCGCGTCATGCCGATTACGGCGGCTTTCGAGGTTGTGTAGTGCAGAACGAACGGCGTCCCGAACGTCGCGGCCAATGATGCGATATTGATGATGCTGCCTCCGCCGGCCGCGCGCAGCGCCGGCACCGCCGACTTGCAGCAGTTCCAGATACCCTTGACGTTGATGGTCATCGCGGCGTCCCAGTCCGCCTCGGTGATTGTTTCAAAACGACCGCCGCGGAGGCCGCCGTAGAGCGCTGCGTTGTTGATCAGGGCGTCAACCCGGCCAAAGGCCTTTGACGCCGCGGCCACCGTGGCGTCGGTAGAGGATGCATCCGCGACGTCGCATTTGACGCCCAGGGCGTTGCCGCCGGCGGCTTTCGCGAGTTCGATCGTTTCGGAGCAATCGCTCACATCCGCCGCCACCGGCCGGGCGCCTGCTGCGGCAAGTGCGCGTACGTATTCCTGCCCGATGCCGCGTGCGGCTCCGGTGACGATGACAACCTTTCCTTCGACGCTCATGGCTTCTCTCCCTGTCCTGACTTTTGCCGGACGATACCAGCAGTCGACAAAAGAATCTACAAAAATGACTGAAGGATCATTTTTTTACGAAGCTCGATCAAGGTGAGTTGTCATCCCGAACTGTCTCCACCTGGATTCTTATCGAAGGCAATAGTTACGATATAATAGCGTTTTCATAGGACTAGATGAGTTCTTGCGGCGCAGCATCAGGCGTTCGATGACGCCGGCATAACGGGTGATGGCGCCTGAAATGTTGCGCGTCGCGCGACGCGGCGTCTGTCGTTTGCAATAAAAGTTGACTTGTCAGTCATAATCCAACTAGCATCATTGTACGTACCGTCCTTCTTCAGAAGGGGCGCGCAAGCGCAGCCTGCAAAAATAGGCGGACGTTGGGAGGCTCATGGGCGGACTTTATCTCCAGAGCATTCGGTTGCGGGCGGGTGCGGTCGTCCAGCCGTGCGCAAGGTCCGACTTTGCGCGGGGGCGGGGCGATGGCTGAGTTCTTGCAGCTCCTTGTCAACGGGCTGGCGGTCGGCTGCATCTACGGCCTGGTCGCGCTGGGATTCGTCCTGATTTACAAGGCCGGAGAGGTCGTGAACTTCGCGCAGGGCGAACTCGTCATGCTCGGCGCCTTCGTCGCGTTCACGTTCGTAGTTCAGCTTGGTCTGAACTACTGGGTCGGGCTCGCCCTTGCGATTGCGGCGATGGCCATCTTCGGCGGACTTCTCGACACGATCGTGGTGCGCCGGATCATTGGGCAGCCGCAATTCTCGACCGTGATGCTGACGATCGGAATCGGGGTCGTGATGCGCAGCGCTGCCGCCATGGTCTGGGGGCCGGAGACGCGCAGCCTGCCGACGCCATTCGACGCCGCGACGTTTCGCTTCGGCGGGGTGGTGCTGTCGGCGGTCTATCTGTCGATCCTGGCGACGACAGCTCTTCTTGGCCTGGTCCTGTTCGGCTTTTTCCGCTTCAGCCGCGCCGGCACGGCGATGCAGGCCGCTTCGCAGAACCAGCTCGCGGCCTACTGCATGGGGATTCCCGTCAAGCGGATGCTCTCCGGCGTCTGGGCGCTGTCTGCGGCGGTTGCGACCATCGCCGGCGTGCTGTTGGCCCCGATCAACCTGATCGACACCAATCTCGGGACGGTCGGTCTGAAAGCGTTCGCGGCCGCGGTGATCGGCGGATTCGGCTCGATACCGGGTGCGGTGCTCGGTGGAATCCTGATCGGTCTGATCGACCTGTTCTCGGGGGTCTACCTGCCGCAGGGATTCAAGGACATCGCCAGCTACATCGTGCTGCTCGTCGTGCTTGTCGTGTGCCCGCAGGGACTGTTCGGCGCCGTCGGACGCAAGAAAGTGTAAGAGATGCGCTTCATATTCAAAACGCGCTACGACCAGGACATCGGCCTGTTCCCTCACCGCGGGACCGTGTTCTGGTATTCGCTGCTGTCCGTCGCGCTTGTTGCCGCGCCGTTCCTGATCGCCCCGTATTATCTCGGCGAACTCAGTTTCCTGTTTATCTGGTCGCTTGCGGGCCTCTCGCTGATGGTGCTTGCGGGCTATGCCGGATTGATTTCGATCGGACACGCCGCCTTCCTCGGGATCGGCGCCTATGTGCATGTCTACCTCGTTCACCGAGGCGTGCCGTTCCTGCCGTCGATGCTCTCGGCGGGCGCCGCCGCCGCCGCCGCCGGCGTCGTCATCGGGGTGCCGGCGATCCGGATGCGCGGCATCTATCTCGCCATCGCGACGCTTGCCTTCAGCGCCATCGCGCAAGAAGTGTTCGTACGGTGGGAAGCGCTCACCGGAGGATCTCGCGGCGTTGCCGTGCCCAAGCCGCAGTTCTTCGGCTGGAGCCTCGAGGGTGAGGTCGGCTTCTACTATCTCTGCCTGTCGATCCTCGTGGTGTGCATTCTGGCGATCCTTAATCTGTTGCGCGCGCCGACCGGGCGGGCCTGGATTGCCATTCGTGACAGCGAGATTGCGGCGCAGAGCATGGGCGTCAACCTCGCCGGATACAAGACGCTGGCCTTTGCGGTCAGCGCCTTCCTGGCCGGAATGGCCGGCGCGCTGTTCGCCCACAAGGTCGGATATCTTTCGCCCGACATCTTTACGCCGGTCCTGTCCATCCAGCTTTTGATGCTCGTGATGGTCGGAGGGGTCGGGTCGATCCACGGCGCGATCTTCGGCGCAATCTTTCTGGTTCTGCTTCCGACGGTCATCGCGCTATTGCGGGACTACCTGCCGGCCGGGATTGCCCAGCAGCCTTCCCTGGAGCCCGGCATCTACGGCGTGATCCTCGTGCTGGTGGTGCTGCTCGAACCGCTCGGCCTCAACGGCCTGTGGCGCAAGATCAAGTTCTTCTTCTGGCAATTTCCGATGTACAAGAGTGCGACCTTCAAGCGACAAAAGACCTATATGCGGACGGAGCGCTTGCAGTGAGCATCCTCCAGGCACGCGACCTCGCGATCAGTTTCGGCGGCATCAAGGCGGTCGACGGCATTACGTTCGATGTGGCGCAAGGCGAGATCTTCACGATCATCGGGCCCAATGGCGCCGGCAAGACCACCATCTTCAACCTGATCAGCCGCATTTACCAAGCCTCCGGCGGCCGGCTGCTGTTCGAGGGCGGCGACATCACGCGCGTTCCGCCGCACGAGATCGCGGGTCGAGGCATTGCCCGGACCTTCCAGAATGTCGAGCTGTTCGAGCACGCGACGCTGTTGCAGAACCTACTGTTGGGCCAGCATGCGCACAGGCAGACCCGGTTTTGGGAGGAACTGCTGTTCCTGCCGAAGGTCCGCGCCTCGGAGCGGACAATTCGCCGCCGGGTCGAGGAAGTGATAGATTTCCTCGATCTGCAGCGCTACCGTGATGCCACGGTGCATGACTTGCCCTATGGCGTACGCAAAATCATCGAGCTCGCGCGCGCTTTGTGCACCCGGCCCAAGCTGATCCTTCTCGACGAGCCGTCATCCGGATTGAACGTCGAGGAGACCGAGGATCTGTCGTTTTGGATCCGCGACATCCGCGACGATCTCGGCATTACGGTCGTAATGGTCGAGCATGACCTTTCGCTGGTGAACGATGTGTCGGACCGCGTGATGGCGGTGAACTCCGGACGCTTGCTGACGATTGGATCGCCGGCCGCGGTACAGAGCCATCCCGATGTCGTCAAAGCGTATCTCGGAGGGTGACGTCGATGGGTCATTTGATGGAGGTGCGCAATATCGAGACCTATTACGGCCCGACGATGGCGATTCGAGGCGTCAGCTTCGATGTGCCCGAGGGCGAGATCGTGACGATCCTGGGGGCCAACGGCGCGGGAAAGACCACGATCCTGAAGACGATCAGCGGGATCATGGACCCGCAGAAGGGCTCGGTGTCGTACCAAGGCCGGGAAATCCAGAAGATGGATCCCGACCGCGTCGTCGGGCTCGGCATCAGCCTGGTACCGGAGGGCCGCGAGTTGTTTCCCTTCCTCAGCGTGAGGGACAACCTGAAGGTCGGCGCCTACACGCGGCGCGACCATGCGGCGGTCGCCTCCGATATCGAACGCATTTTCGAGTATTTCCCTTCGCTGAGGGTGCGGGCGGCGCGTCCGGCCGGCATGCTTTCGGGCGGCGAGCAGCAGATGGTGGCGATCGGGCGCGCGCTGATGGCGCGGCCGAAGATGATCCTGCTCGACGAGCCTTCGCTCGGATTGTCGCCGAAGCTCGTGAAGGAGATCTTCGAAATCGTCGTCCGGATCAACCGCGAGAACGGGACCACGATCGTCCTGGTCGAACAGAACGCCAACGTGGCGCTGCAGGTCGCGCACCACGGATACATTCTGGAACTCGGGCGCATCGTCATGGCGGATACCGGAGCGGCGTTGCTGCAGAAGGACGATGTCAGGGAGTTCTATCTCGGCATCAAGGACAAGGGTGTGCGCGGCGTCCGCCGCTGGAAGAAGCGAAAGACATGGCGATGAAGAAATGGCGGTAAAGATATGGCGATGACGAGGCTGACCGGTGAGCAGCCAGGAGGCTTGCATGACTAGTGCCGAGGTTCTGGTCGAGCTAAATGGCGACGTGCTGCGCGTCACCATCAACCGTCCGGAGAAACGCAATCCGCTGAGCCGGCCTGTTCTGGCGGCCATCGGCGAAGCATTTCGTGCCCACCGGGACCGTCAGGAGCTGCGACTTGCTGTTGTCACAGCTGCCGGCAGCAAGAGTTTTGCTGCGGGCGGCGACCTGCGCGAAGTCGAATCGATTCGCGAGATCGAGGCGTCGAGGCAGTTCTCCAACGAAGCCTACGCCGCGCTCGATGAGATCCGTCGCTTTCCGTTGCCGGTGGTCGCGGCGCTGAACGGCGATGCGCTCGGCGGCGGCGCGGAGCTCGCGGTTGCTTGCGACATTCGCCTGATGGCCGCGCATGCGCGCATCGGTTTCATCCAGGGGCGCATCAACATTTCGACGTCCTGGGGCGGCGGCGTGGACCTGATGCGCCTCGTCGGCCATGCGCGCGGGCTGTCGCTGCTGGGCCGGTCCGCCGTCATCGGTGGCGCCGAAGCGGTCTCGATCGGGCTTGCGGACGCGGTTGCCGATACCGATCAGGATTTCACGGCCTTCGTCGATGCGTTCGTGGCGCCGCTGCGCCGGCAGGCGCCGCGCGTGCTTCGTGGGTTCAAGGCGGTGGCGCTCGCGCAACGGCTCGGCCTGCCGCACGAACAGTGCCGTGCGGCTGAGCTCGAACATTTCGTTACCAGCTGGGTGCACGACGATCATTGGGTCGCCGCCGCAAAAGTGCTGGCACCTGCACGTTAGGGAGGAACTAGCATGACAACCGTCGCCAAATCAGCGGCTCTTGACGAGCTCGCCATTCCGCCGCCCGCGCCCCGCACGCCTTCGGGCATCGACGTGCCGTTGCTGGCGACGCCCGACATGGTGCGCGAGCCGGATCCGGGTCAGCCGGCGCAGTTCCCGTTCACCCGCGGGATTTTCCCCGACGGTTTCCGCGGGCGGTTGTGGACGATCCGGCAATATTCCGGCTTCGGCACCGCCGAGGACTCCAACGCCCGCTACCGGTTCCTGCTCGATCAGGGACAGACCGGACTTTCGGTCGCTTTGGATCTGCCCACCCAGTGCGGTTACGATCCCGATGACCCGATGGCGAGGGCCGAGGTCGGCAAGGTCGGCGTATCGATCTCGAATCTCTCCGAAATGGAGATCCTCTTCGACGGCATCGATCTTTCGAAGATTTCAACCTCTTTCACGATCAACGGTACAGCGGCCATCATCTTTGCGATGTATTGTGCCTGCGCCGACAAGAAGGGGGTGCCGCGCGCGAAGCTGACCGGCACCATCCAGAACGACATCCTGAAGGAATATGTCGCGCGCGGAACCTGGATCTTCCCGGTGCGCCCCTCGATGCGTCTGATTGCCGACACGATCCTGTTCTCCAACGACGCCACGCCCCGTTTCAATCCGATATCGATCGCAGGTGCGCATGTGCGCGATGCCGGATCGACCGCGGTCGAGGAGATGGCTTACACCCTTGCAAACGGTCTTGCCTATGTCGACGAACTGTTGCGTCGCGGCGGCGATGCCACCAAGTTCGCCAAGCGGCTAAGCTTCTTCTTCTACGTGCATATGGACTTCTTCGAGGAAGTCGCAAAGTTCCGCGCCGCGCGCCGCGTCTGGGCCAAGATGCTGCGGGACCGCTACGGCGTCGTCGACGACAAGGCGCTGCATTTCCGCTTCGGCGTCGTTTGCGGCGGCTCCTCGCTGAGCGCAGCGCAGCCCTACAACAACATCGTTCGCGTCGGAATCGAAACCATGGCCGCCGTACTCGGCGGCGCGCAATCGATCTTCACCTGCGCGTACGACGAAGCATTCCAGATCCCGACCGAATTCTCGGCCGAAATTGCCTTGCGAACGCAGCAGATCGTTGCGTACGAGAGCGGCATTTCGAAAACGGTCGACCCGCTCGGCGGCAGTTTCTATGTCGAGTACCTGACAGACCGCATGGAAGAGGAAATTCTGAAGGTGATGGACGACATCGACGGCTATGGCGGTGTCGTCAAGGCCATCGAGGACGGCTGGCTGCAGATGCGTCTTGCGGAAAGGGCGACGGAACGGCGTCGCAAGATCGACTCGCTCGATACGGTCATTGTCGGCCAGAACGCATTTCGCCGCGAAAACCAGACCGACGACTTTGGCGAGGTGTTCAAGCTCGATCCGAAGGGGGCCGCGCGCGTGCTTGAGAAGTTCGAGGCGATCCGCGCCCGTCGCGACAACGTGGCGGTCCGGAAGAGTCTCGACGCTCTGGCGGTGGCCGCGGCGAACGACCAGGAGAACCTGATGCCGTATCTGATCGATTGCTGCCACGCCTACGCGACGGTGGGAGAAATCGTCGCGCGCCTGAAGCAGGGTTGGGGTGAATTCCAGGAGCCTGTCCGGCTATGAGCAATCTCAAGGGAAAGAGAATTCTGATCGCAAAGCCCGGCCTGGACGGTCACGACATCGGCGCGAAGATCATCGCGCTGGCGCTGCGCGACGCCGGCGCCGAGGTCATCTATACCGGGCTGCGCAAGACCCCTGGCTTTATCGCGCGGGTCGCCGTCGACGAGGACGTCGATGCGGTCGGCCTGTCCCTGCTTTCCGGGAGCCACAACGAACTGGTCGCCGAAACGATGCGGGAGCTTCGGGCACTCGATGCCGGCGACATTCCCGTGTTTGTCGGCGGCACCATTCCGGCGGACGATCGGGCAGCGCTGATCGATGCGGGCGTGATGGCGATCTTCACCGCCGAAATGCGGCTTGACGATGTGATTGCCGAGGTCGCGCGTGCCTTGACGCCTGTGCAGGTTGCGTAGGTCGGCGTGGCAGCCCCTTCGCGTAAACCGGCGGAACGGCTCGATCGGCGCGCGCTCGGGCGGGCGCTTTCGCGTATCGCCAATGCTTCCGTGGCGGAAGCGCTGGCCGGCATGCGCGAAAATCCCAACGGCGCCCGGCGGATCGGGATAACCGGACCGCCCGGCGCCGGGAAGAGCACCCTCATCGGCCGTCTGGCGCGACAGCGACTCGACAATGGCGCCGCGGTGGCCGTCGTGGCGATCGATCCGACGAGCCCCCATACCCACGGCGCCATCCTTGGCGATCGCATCCGGATGGACGCCGTCGCTGACGACCCCCGGCTGTTCATTCGATCTCTCGCAAGCCGCGGCGCAAACGACGGCCTTGCCGACAATATCGCCGACGTGCTGGCGACGCTGGACGGCTATCCATTCGACGAGGTGATCCTGGAGACGGTTGGCGTAGGTCAGGCCGAATATGCCGTACGGGCGCTGGTCGACACGCTGGTCCTGGTGCTGGTCCCGGAGTCCGGCGACCAGATCCAGGCCATGAAGGCCGGGATGCTCGAGATGGCGGACATCTACGTCGTCAACAAGGCGGATCTCCCCGGGGCGCAGAAGGTGGCGAGCGAACTCAAGTCAGTCATCAAATTGCGCCAGCGGCTCGCCGCAGATTGGGAGCCGCCCGTGATCATGACGGGCTCGCAGGGATCCGATGATGTCGCGACCCTGAGCGAGGCGATCTCTCGCCATCTTGCCTTTGTGCAGAGGACGCGGAACGAAGACGATGTTCGTCGCATGCGCAGGGAGTATCACCTCAAGAGCCTCGTCACGCGGAGCGTCGCCGATATCCTGGCGAAAGATCCGAAAGGAATGGATTGCTCGCTGCGCGAGGCGTACGAGCACATTGTTGAGAGTTTGAAGGCGCGACGCCTTTAAGTCTCGCCGTATCGGCGCGGACGCCTGCCTTACTCTAAAGCCTTTCAGGGTCATGGTTGGCTCGACGATCCGGCAAATGTTCGAGACACAATCACGCGACGTGGAGGAATACACTGTGACGGTTTCACCTGAGACATCCGCATATCATCCGTTCGCCGAGATGATGAAGCTCCGCATTGACGAGCGAAGCCCGGGGCGTAGTACCTGTTCGATTGAGGTCGCCCCGGGTATTCACCACAATCCGCATCATGTCGCCCACGGTGCTGTACTTTACGCTCTGGCTGACACGGGCATGGGCGCGGCGCTCTACCCAGCCCTCAACGATGGTGAGATATGTGTCACCATCGAGATCAAGATCACCTATTTTCGTTCGGCTCCCGCGGGTATTGTCCGTTGCGAGACAGTTCTACTCAACCACGGGCGGACGATCGCAAATCTCGATTCCCGGCTCTATCTCGACGATACGCTGATCGCGCAGGCCAACGGCAACTTCGCAATCCTAAAGCGGAAGGGACATGCTGTCGCCGCTCCATGAGGCACGTGGACGGCGGATACGATGGCGGAATTCATCCGCTGCCGGAGTGCAGCAGGTCGCGGCGAAGCGACGCCGAAACGCGTCAGCACAGCTCCCATCATTGCCTGACCACAATGCCAACCTTGTTCTCGATTGCTTCGGAATGCGAAGACAGTGCTCGTCCGCCTATTCGTGACGGACGGCGCTCAGCAATTTCCGCGCGATGCTCGCCGGCGTCTCGCCGCCGGGGCGGTACCAGCTCATTGCCCAATTCATCGCTCCGAGCAGCCCAAGTCTGAAGATGCGCCGGTCGGTTCCTGCGGGCAGCGGAAGCTCTGCGATCAAATCCTTGAACACAGCTTCGTACTTGTCGCGGAGAGTGATCACCGCTTCCGGCAAGCGGTCGGCCAAAGGGTGCGAGACCAATACGGCTGCGAAGCGGTTCTTATCCAGCAAGCCTTGCATATGCGCAATACTGGCTGCTTCCAGGCGAGTCCACGGATCCATGCGACCTGCCAGAGCCGTTTCCACTGCGTCCAGCGACTGCGACACGGCAAAGGAGTACACGGCCGTGAACAATTCCTCTTTGGATGGAAAGTGATGATACAGAGACCCGGGCAGGATGCCGACAGCCGCGGCAATGTCGCGCATTGACGTGTTCTCGTAGCCCTTGTTGCCAAACAGCCGCGCTGCCTCGCCGATAAGCACCTGTCGACGATCCTCCGAAAGCTCGTGCCGCTTGCCATCAGTGAGCGGACGGCGTGCCGCTTTTGCACGTCGAGTTTGCGGAGCAGGGCGGGTGCGTCGGCTTTTTGCGATCATCGGTTTCGTTCGGGGTACGGACAGGGCATGTCTTACCCGACGCGTTCGGCCCCGTCGAGAATGATGAGGGCACATCACCAAACAAACACTTGTTTGGTTCTTGACTTGAGTTAAGTTCGGCTAGTAGTACGGCCGCAGCGGGCCGGATGACTGACCTGATCAACAAGGAGGAGCCATGGGAGCCTGGGAGGTCAAAGGACCAGCAAAGGGCGCATGCGGGTCGTGGCGCGACGTTTATCCCGAGCTTGCGGAAAAGGTCACCAAGATCAGGGCGCCGGCCGGGCGCGGCATCTGGTGGGAAGGCACAGAGATTTGGGCCTATCGAGATCGACCTGGCAATGTTTCGGAGTGTCTCGCTTCCAATATTGCGCGCTGGCCCGATCGCGAAGCTTATGTTTTCTATCCCGGCGGCCAGAGGATGACCTGGCGTGACGTCGGAGCACAGGTCGATCGCGTCGCCGCGCGGCTTCGGCATGACTTTGGCTTCAAAAAAGGCGACCGTCTCTGCCTGCTCATGGCAGGGTGCCCGGAATACGTCATCAGCTATCTCGCGATCATCCAGCTCGGCGGTGTCGCGGTGCCGGTCAATCTCGGGCTGACCGCGGAAGGGTTGGCGGCGCAGATCAACAAGGTCGGAGCCAAGGGGCTCATCGTCTCGCCGGACGTTTGGAGCACCAAGCTAAAGTCGGTGCGAGCCAGTCTCGACAGCGTTCAGGCGGTGTTCGCCACCGGCGAGGAAGTGCCGCCGGGTACGCTTGGCTATTCTGTGCTGACCCACGCCGGCGCCGAGCCGGCGCCGTTTGAGCCAGTCGATGAATGGGACCTGTGTGCGATCTCCTTCACTTCCGGCACAACCGGCGTGCCCAAGGGCACGATGGCCATGCACATTAATGCGCTTGGCTGCGCCCAGAACGTTGTGATTGCAGCCAAGGGGCTTGACGAAAGCGACGTCAATTTGTGCATGCCGCCGCTGTATCACAACACCGCCGTTTACGCGGACTTCCTGCCCGCGCTGCTCAGTGGTGGGAAATGCGTGATCATGGCGGCCTTCGCGCCGCTCGATGCGATCAAGCTCATAGAGGCCGAGCGGGCAACGTGGGCGGTGGCGGCGCCGATCATGCTTTGGATGATGATGAATCGTCCAGAGTTTCGAAGCCATGACTGTTCTACGCTCAAGAAGATCATTTTTGGAGGTCATGCGTCATCGGAGACGTTCATCAACCAGCTCAACAAGGAATTCGCGCCAATTGCCATGGTGAACGCTGGCTCCGTCTCGGAAAGCACCGCCGTCGGCTTTGCGCTGCCCACCGAAGACGCGATCCGTAAAATCACCAGTTGCGGCTTGGCTACTCCGAACACCGACATCGCGATCTTTGACGATTCCGGCAACGAAATCCTCGAACCCAATATCATCGGTGAAGTTGCGTACCGCGGCCAACAGACAAACGCGGGATATTGGGAGGAGCCGGGCAAGACTGCCGAGGTCTTCCGGCTCGATGGGTTTGTTCTGTCCGGTGACTGGGCCAAGATCGATGAGGAAGGCTACCTCTGGCTGCTGGACCGCAAGAAGGACATGGTCGTGCGAGGCGGCCAGAACGTCTACTGCATCGAGGTCGAGAACAAGCTGTACCTGCATCCGAAAGTGCTGCGGGCGGCTGTGGTTGGAGTGCCCGACCACCTCTTCTCGGAGCGCCTGAAAGCAGTGGTGGTGCTCAAACCCGGCCAGAGCGCGACGGAGGAAGAGATTCGCGGCCATTGTGCGCAACATCTCGCCAGGTACGAGACGCCCGAATATGTGGTCTTTGCGAACACCCTGCCGACGAATCCTGCAGGGAAGACGCTCAAGAAGGCTCTGGTCGATTTCTGGGGTGAGCCGGAAGGCGCCGCCCCCGCGCGTTTTGCCGCGTTCTGCGCAAGCATGCCGCCCGGGCTGATGGATATGCCGCATCTGCGAATCGACGGAAGGCCCGCCACACCTCGCGAGGTGCTCTCGGAATTGGAGCGGAGCACGGAGCAGGGACAACACATCGCCCAGATCCTGGAAGAGCAGGGCCTTTCTGCGCTGACAAGGCCAAGCGAAGCCAGATTCCAGAAATAGGCAAAGAACCAGGCCTGCTGAGCCAAGACGATACCGGCGCCGTCCGCATCGCAAGGCGCTGCGCCGACAGGATGTGGGAGTACTCTACGATGTTGAACCTTGACTTCGCCGATCCAACGACGAATGCCGACCCGTTCCCCCTCTTCGCGCAACTGCGGGAGAGCGATCCGATACACTGGTCGTCGGCCATGAAGGGATGGGTCATCACACGCTATGAGGACGTGAAGCATGTGGCGGTGACCCACTCCGATATGTCGGCGGACCGATTGTCCCCGTTCTTTGCGGCCGCGCCCGCTGACCGCCAGAGCAGCTACGTGCATCTGATGACCTATCTCGGAAAGTGGATGGTCTTCCGTGACCCGCCCGAGCACACGCGTCTGCGCCGACTGTTCACCAAAGCGTTCACATCGCGCTCGGTGAAGGCGCTCGAACCCAATGTGGAACAGATCGTCGGGCTGCTGTTCGACGAGATGGAGCAAAAGTCGCGCTCGACCGGAGTTGTCGACTGGATAGCCGACTTCGCCTATGCCTTGCCGGCAACCGTGATGATGGATCTGCTCGGTGTACCAAGGGAGGATTTGCGTCTCGTCAAGGAATGGTCCGATGACATCGCTCTCTTCATAGGGACTGCGCGTGCGACGGCCGACAAATATCTGCGCGCCGAAGCGGGCGCGAAAGCCATGGCGGACTACTTTCGCGGCATCATTGCGAAACGCGCAGCCGATCCGCGGGACGACATCATCAGCCAGCTCGTGGCGGCACGCGAGGAGCGCGACGCGCTGACGGACGACGAGGTGATTGCGACTTGCATACTTCTGTTGTTTGCCGGGCATGAAACCACGACCAATCTGCTAGGCAATGGCCTCTATTACACGATGAAATTCCCGGACCAGTGGAAGCGCATCAAGGACGATCCTTCACTGGTCGAATCGGCGGTTGAGGAATGGCTCCGATACGACGGCCCAAGCGGCGCGCTGGTGCGTGTCATGACGGCCGACGTCGAATTCGGCAACAAGCAGCTGTTGCAGGGTCAGCGCCTGTTTGCCTTCGTCAATGCGGCTAACCGCGATTCCGGGCAGTTTGCCAATTCGGACCGCTTCGACATCGGCCGGTCGCCAAACGCACACTTGACGTTCGGTCATGGCATTCACTTTTGCCTCGGCGCGCCACTCGCCAGACTTGAGGGACAGATCGCGCTGCGCTCCCTGATCGAACGGTTTCCGGACATCGCGCTGGCGAGCACAGTTGCTCCGGAGTGGAAGGACTCGCTCGTTCTCCGGGGCTTGCAGTCGCTCCCGGTGCGTTTGCGCTGATCCGCAGGAAGTGTGGGAACCGAACAGATGAAAGAAATTCCGGAAGTCTATGTGATCGGAACTGCCTGTACCGCATTTGGCAAGAAGTTCGAAACCGGGTTCAAGGCGCTGACGCGCGAGGCCTACCTTGCTGTCCTGGCGGATGCCGGGATCGAGGACGGACGCGACATTTCGATGGCATGGTTCGCCAATTGCGGGATGGGCTCGTTCGGGCAGCGCAATATCCGCGGACAGGTCTGTTTCTCTCCCCTGGTGCGGGAGGGTCTGTTTCCGGAGCGCGTTCCCACGATGAACGTCGAAGGTGGCTGCGCGACGGCCTCCCAGGCATTCCATGGCGCCTGGAAGGACATCGCGTCGGGCGATGCGCAGCTTTCGCTCGCCATCGGCGTCGAAAAGACGTTTGTTCCGGAAGACCCTGCACGAACCCAGGAGATTTTTGACGGCGGCATCGATCGCCTGGATCCGGACGAGTGGCTCGCCTATTATGGTGAAGCCGGAGCAATATGCGGAACGCCGTTCGCGCCCGGCGAAAAGCGCGGCACGATCTTCATGGATACCTACGCGATGCAGGCGGCGTATCACATGAAACGTTACGGGACGACGCAACGGCAGATCGCGGCCGGTGCAGCCAAAAACCACACCCACGGGAGCCTCAATCCGCTTGCGCAATACCGTTTCAAGATGACGGTCGATGAGGTGCTTGCTGACCGTGAGATCAGCTATCCGCTGACGCGAAGCATGTGCGCCCCGATCGGCGATGGTGCTGCAGCGGCGCTGCTTTGCACGAAGGATTACCTTGCTGGATTGCCGAGCCGAGTGCGGGAACGGGCGGTCAAGGTTCGCGCCAGCGCGATGTCGGGCGGCAAATACCGGTCGCTCGACGAACCGGGGCTTTCACGCGTTGCCGCCGACAGGGCCTACAAAATGGCTGGGCTCTCGCCGTCGGATATCGATATAGCCGAAGTTCACGATGCGACTTCGTTCTGCGAAATCTATCAGGTCGAGATGCTTCGGTTTTGCGCAGATGGGCAGGGCGGCGCCTATGTCGCATCTGGCGCAACCGCGCTCGGTGGGGAACGCCCCGTAAACCTATCCGGGGGCTGGTCTCCAAGGGGCATCCTATCGGAGCCACTGGCTTGTCGATGATCCACGAGCTTGTCCTGCAGTTGCTTGGAGAGGCAGGTGATCGGCAGGCGAAGAAGGCACGAACTGCACTTGCCGAAAATGGCGGCGGTGTCATCGGCTTTGACGAAGCGGCCTGTGCGATAACGATCCTGGAAAAGCTCCAATCCATCTGACCTGCCGGGGCCCGTGCGTTGCGGCGCTCTCCACGGCCGACCACTGCCAGATTCGGTACCTTTCGCCACGTTTCTTCCCTCTGCCTAATTCAATCAGGAAGTAGGACCTGCCTCGGTCGCTTCCGTCTTCAGGTGACGAAGACGCGGCGGCGGGTCCTGCTGCGGCGAAGCCAACGGCAGAAGCTGTCGTGGGAGCGGTTCAATGTAATCTTGAAGGTCTACCCGATACCGATCGAGCATGTACACGACTGACGTCACCAAATAGCGTGATCAAGTACTCGTCAGAGGAGCCGAATGCGGGAAAGCCGCACGTCCGGATCTATGAGGGGGCGTCGAGCGATCGGCGCCTCTACTCGACCCTACTTCGAAGAGTTTCAGAGACATTTCGGCGGCAGATCGGATGTCTGTTTGCCCAAGCTGCTGTGAGGCGTCAATTTCGACTGCCGCCTGACGAACGCAGTCGATTGGCTCACGCCGCTTGCGCCTTCTACTCTTTCGGCAAGATCCAAATTCCTGGATCCGAGTTCTTGCGGATGTGATTGAACAAGAAATCCACGAAGACCCTGATTTTGGCCGGCAGCCGGGCGCGGTTCTGGTAGGCGATGTTCATCGTGAGCAGCGGCAATTCCCAGTCCATCAAGACCGGCACGAGCCTGCCGGCCGAAATATCATTCTGTACGATGTAGAGCGGTTGGATCAGGACGCCGAGTCCTCCAAGCGCCGCGCCGCGGATCACTTGTCCGTCGTTGCTGTCGAGCGTCGGCGCGATACGGACAATCTGCGTCGCGTTGCCCTTGCTGAGCCGCAGCGAGTAGGGATCGTTTGCGAGGTTGTAGATCAGCATGTCGTGGCGCGCGAGGTCGGCCGGATGTTCTGGCCGATCATGACCCGCAAGATAGGACGGGGCTGCCGCCAGCACGCGCCGCATCTGACCGATGCGTCGGACGATGATGTTGGAGTCCGGCTCCTGCTCCCTTGTGCGGATCGCGACGTCGATGCCAGCCTCGATGAAATCGGGATAGCGGTTGGCGGCGATGATCTGAACGCCGAGGTTCGGATAGAGCGCACGGAATGCGCACAGCATCGGCGCCAGATAGATCATCGCGAACGACAGCGAGCTTGTGACGCGCAGCATGCCCTTCGGGGACACCGCGCGGTCGCTCACCGCGTCCTCTGCTTCGGCGAGTTCGTTCAGAAGTGTGCTGCAGCGTTGCAGGAACTCCTGGCCAGCCTCCGTCAGCCATTGTCGGCGTGTATTGCGCTCGATCAGCCGGACCGCGAGCCGGTCCTCAAGCGCGCTCAAGTGCCGGCTCGCGGCCGCGTTCGACATTCGCAACGTTTCGGCGGCCCTGGAGAGACTGCCCAGTTCGGCCGTCTTGGAGAAAACCTCAAGTTGCAGCAGGCGGTCCATTTTTGCTCAAATCGGAAAAGAGACTTCCAAAATCTGATCTTTATTTCCGCAATTCGCAAGGCAAAATACGCCCAACAAATAAGCGACAGGCGAGGAAATCAAGGAAATGTCGAGTCCGATCAAGCACATCGTGATGTGGCGGTTGCGCGGGGAAACGGCTGCGGAGCAAGCCGCGGCCCGGACGAAGGTCAAGAACCTCTTCGAAGGCCTCCGGGGCCAGATCGACGGCCTCACACACATCGAGGTCGGCGCCGACGTCAGCCAGGTCGATTACGCCTGCGACGTAGTCCTAGTCTCAGAATTCACCGACAGCGCGGCCCTGAAAGCCTATGCGACCCATCCAGAGCACCTGCGCGTGCGGGAGGAGCTTGGCGACCTGAGGATCGGCCGCTTTCAGGTCGATTATCCCGTCAAAGAGACCGGCGCATGATCGGTTCGTTTACCTTTGAAAATCTGCCTTGCCGCGTCGTGTTCGGCAGCGGGACTCTCAGTTCGGCCAAGGCAGAAATCGAACGGCTCGGCGGTGAGCGCGCGTTGGTGCTGACCACGCCACAACAGGAACCCGAGGGCGCCAAGCTCGGCGCCGCGTTGGGTCCGCTTTATGCGGGCATCTTCGCGGGCGCAACGATGCACACGCCGGTCGAGGTGACTGAGCAAGCGCTGGTGGCGATGAAGGCGTGCGATGCCGATTGTGTCGTCTCGCTCGGTGGCGGATCGACCACGGGCCTCGGCAAGGCGCTGGCCTTGCGCACCGGCGTCAACCAACTCTGCATTCCCACCACCTATGCCGGCTCAGAGATGACGCCGATCCTCGGCCAGACCGAGAAAGGCCTCAAGACCACGGTGCGCGACACGGCCGTGCTGCCGGAGACCGTGATCTACGACGTCGACCTGACGCTGACGCTGCCGGCCGGACTCGCCGCGACCTCCGGTATCAATGCGATCGCTCACGCGGTAGAAGCGCTCTATGCGCGCGATACCAATCCCGTGACGTCGCTGATGGCGGAGGAAGGCATCCGCGCGCTGGCGCGGGCACTACCCGTCATTGTCGCAAAGTCCGACGATCGCGCGGCCCGCAGCGAAGCGCTCTACGGCGCTTGGCTGTGCGGCGTATGCCTCGGGACCGTCGGCATGGCGCTGCATCACAAGCTCTGCCACACGCTCGGAGGCACGTTCGATCTCCCGCATGCCGAGACGCACACCATCGTGCTGCCGCATGCGCTTGCCTATAACGCGCCCGCGGTCCCTGAAGCGATGGCGCGGATATCGCGCGCGACCGGCGCCGCCGATGCGGCGCAAGGTCTCTATGACCTCGCCAAGCGGCTCGGCGCAAAACTGGCGCTGCGCGACATCGGTATGCCCGAAGCAGGCATTGACAAGGCGGCCGATCTCGCGGTGACCAATGCCTACTGGAATCCGCGTCCACTCGAGCGCAACGCCATTCGCGACCTGATCGCCCGCGCATGGGCGGGCGAGCCGCCGGTCACGATAAAAGCGGCGGCGTGATCGACATGCGACGAACCCTCATCAAATCCGCAACGATCATCAGCATGGATGATGCGCTCGGCGATTTCGTTGCCGGTGATCTGCTGGTGGAGGGTAATCGTATCGTCGACCTGCGCCCGGAAATTGACCTTGGCAGCGGCGCGATTGAGACCGAGATCCTAGACGGTGAGGGACGCATCGTCATACCCGGCTTGATCAACGCCCATATGCACACCTGGCAGACGGCGTTACGGGGTTTTGCGGCCAATTGGACGCTCCCAGAATATTTCCGCCGCATGCATGCGGGGCTCGCGACCGTTTTCCGGGCTGACGACATCTACATCGCGACGCTGGTCGGCGCGCTGAACCAGATCAATAGCGGCGCCACCACGCTGGTCGACTGGTGCCACAACAATCCGACACCTGATCATACCGACGCCGCGGTGCGCGGCCTGATCGAAAGCGGCATCCGCGCCGCCTTCTTCCACGGCTCGCCGAAGCCGGAGCCAAAGCCGGGCGAGCCGCACTTCTCAGAGATACCGCACCCCCGCCGCGAGGTGGAGCGATTGCTGGCAGGCCCCTTTGCCGACCAGAACGGTCTTGTCACGCTTGGGCTTGCGATTCTCGGCCCGCATTACTCGACGCTGGATGTCGCGATGCATGATTTCCGCCTGGCGCGGGAATTCAACCTGATCGCGTCGATGCATCAGGGCGGCGGGCCGGCCAAGACACCCGGCGGCTGGGAGAAGCTGATCGAGGCGGGTCTGGTCGGTCCTGGCGTCAACATCGTCCATGGCAATGATCTGCCCGACGATCTCCTGCAACGCCTCGTCGATCTCGGCGTGTCGTTCTCGGTAACGCCGGAGAACGAGATGATCCAGGGCCACGGCTTTCCGATCACCGGGCGGCTGCTCCAGCGCGGCGTCCGTCCCACGATCGGCATCGATCTCGAATCGGTGCTGGCCGGCGACCTCTTCTCGGCCGGACGCGTCGCGCTCTCGATGCAGCGCGCGCTCGACAATGCGGAGGTGCGCAAGACCGGCGGAACTATTCCGGCGACGACCACAATCCCTGTACGCGAGGCGCTGCGCTGGCTGACAACCGAGGGCGCGCGCATGCTCGGTCGCGAGGATCAGATCGGTTCGCTCACACCGGGGAAGCTGGCCGATCTCGTCATCATCAATGCGTCCGAGCTCAATCTCTTCCCGGTGCACGATCCCGTCGCCACCGTGGTGATGCAGACGAGCCTCGCCAATATCGAGGCTGTCATGATCGGCGGCACCTGGAAGAAGCGGAACGGCCGGCTGCTGGTTGACGGGCTGGATCACAAGAAGGAACTGCTGGCGCAATCCGGCCGGCGGCTGGTGCAGGACATCGAACGACAGGAACGCGCCGCCTGAGGCGCCAATGGACAACTTGAATGACAGAAGCTTCCAAAAACGTCGCCTTTATCGGAATCGGCAAGATGGGCCTGCCGATGGCAGTACTGGTTGCCAAGGCCGGCTTCGCCGTCACCGCCTTCGATCAGAGCGCCACGCGACTTGCTGAAGCGCGCGCGCAAGGTATTTCTAGTGCGGCCTCGCCTTTCGAAGCCGTGAGCGGCAAGGCCGCCGTGATTACGTCCTTGCCGGATGATGCGGCCTTGCGCACAGTCATGCTGGGCCCGACCGGCCTAATTGATGCGATGGCGCCGAAGGCCGTCCTGATTGAGACCAGTACCGTCAGCGCGGAGGCCTCTGCCGAGGTCGCCGCCGCCGCACAGGCGCGCGGTCTCGCTTACCTGCGTGCGCCAGTGTCCGGAAATGCCAGCATTGTCCACACTGGCGCGCTGTCCTGCTTCGTCTCCGGCCCGAAGGACGCCTTCGACAGCGCTAAGCCGCTATTGTCTGCCTTCACCCGCGCGCAGACCTATCTCGGGCCGAGCGAGGAAGCGCGCTATGCAAAACTCGCCGTCAATCTGATGATTGCGGTGTCGGCGGCGATGATGGCCGAGAGCCTGGCGCTGGCACGCAAGGGCGGAATTCCCTGGCAGGACATCCTGAATGTGCTGGACGACAGCGCGGTAGCGTCCCCGATGGTGAAATACAAGACTGCGCCGCTAAGGACCCGCGACTTCGAGTCGACCTTCTCCTGCAAGCAGATGGCGAAGGACCTCGACCTCATCCTCGGTGCCGGCCATGCCATCGGCGTACCGCTTCAGCTTGCTGCGCAGGTGCGCGAAACCTACGGCGCGCTGGTCGCGCAGGGCGACGGCGAGACCGACTTCATCGCCACCGTTAAGCACCTTGAACGGCTGTCCGGCCTTGGCGAGCCCAAACTCTGATCGAAGGAGGCGCAATTGCGTAACTTCAACGAAAACACGATTACCGATGCAGCGCTCGAACGCATCGCCGGCACAACCGATCCGCGCGTAAAGCAAGTCAGCGAGGCGCTGGTGCGCCATCTCCACGCCTTCGTGCGCGAGATCCGCCCGACGCAGAAGGAATGGGAATACGGCATCGACTTCCTGACCCGTACCGGACACATGTGCGACGACAAGCGCCAGGAGTTCATCCTGCTGTCGGATACGCTCGGCGTGTCCATGCTGGTCGACGCGATCAATCATCCGGTGCCGGAAGGCGCGACTGAAACGACTGTGCTCGGTCCGTTTTTCGTCCAGGCCGCCCCCGAAAAACAGAACGGCGATGACATTTCCGGCTCGATGGAGGGCGACCCCATGATCGTCACCGGCTCGGTTTCGACCGTCGATGGGCGGCCGCTCGCCGGCGCCGTGGTCGACGTCTGGCATTCCGACAATGACGGCTATTACGATGTTCAGCAGCTCGACGAGATCGGCGATCTCGCGATGCGTGCCAGGTTCCACGCCGACGCGAACGGCCGCTTCCATTTCTGGTCAATCAAGCCGGCCGCCTACCCGATCCCGCATGATGGACCGGTCGGCGATATGTTGGAAGCGCAGGGGCGTCATCCCTGGCGTCCCGCGCATGTGCACTTCATGATCTCGGCGCCCGGCTTCGAGCAGCTTGTGACGCATGTGTTCGTGGCCGGCGACAAATACCTCGACTCCGATGTGGTGTTTGGCGTCAAGGACAGCCTGATCCGCGACTTTATACGCTGCGCGCCCGGTCGCGCGCCGGATGGTCGCATCATGGACGCCGCATTCGTCCATCTCAACTATGATTTCGGCCTGAAGCAGGTCGCAAGCAGCGCGTAGGCGGCTTAAGCCGGAACAAACCTAACGGACCGACAAGAGTCCGCACGAGAACGCAGACGGGGAGAGACCATGGAACCACGGGTCAGCATAGCCGCATTGGCCGAACGTCTCGCAGGCGTGATCGGGCCGCGCGCGAGCGTGGCGCAGGGCGTGCTGGATCAGCACGGCCAGAGCGAATCCTATTACCGCGCGCTGCCGCCGGACATCGTCGTCTTTCCGGAGACGACGCACGAGGTCGCGGAGATCGTCAAGCTCTGCGCCAACGCGGGCATGCCGATCGTCCCGTTCGGCGCCGGCACCTCGCTGGAGGGTAACGCGGCTTCGGTCGCGGGTGGCGTCTGCTTCGACTTCGCGCGCATGAACAAGGTTCTGACGGTGCATGACAGCGACATGGATGTCGTGGTTCAGCCCGGCATTACCCGAAAACAGCTCAACGCAGAGCTCCGCGGCACCGGCCTGTTCTTCCCGATTGATCCCGGCGCGGATGCATCGATCGGTGGTATGAGCTCGACGCGAGCGTCCGGCACGATGGCAGTACGCTACGGCACCATGAAGGATAACGTCGTGGCGCTTGAGGTGGTGCTGGCGGACGGGCGCGTGATCCGCACCAGCAAGCGCGCACGCAAATCCTCTGCCGGCTATGACCTGACGCGGCTGTTCGTCGGCGCGGAAGGCACGCTCGGCCTCATCACCGAGATCACGCTGAAGCTGCATCCACTGCCCCAGGCGATCTCAGCCGCGGTCTGCAGTTTTGACACCTTGCACAACGCGGTCGATACGGCGATCGCCGTGATCCAGGCGGCCATTCCCGTGGCACGCGTCGAACTCCTCGACGACGTCATGATGCGCGGCATCAATGCCTACTCCAAGCTCGGCTATCGCGAGGCGCCGACGCTGTTCTTCGAATTCCACGGCTCGGAGACGTCCGTTGCGGAACAGGCCGAACTAGCACAGGCGATTGCCGCCGAATTTGGCGGCCGCGGCTTTGAATGGGCCAAGGCGCCGGAAGACCGCAGCCGGCTCTGGCATGCCCGCGATAACACGCTCTATGCGGGTCTCGGCCTGCGGCCCGGCGCGCGCGCCGTCATCACAGATGTCTGCGTCCCGATCTCGCGGCTCGCCGAATGCCTGACGGATACGCGTCGCGATGCGGACGAACACGGCTTTACAGCGCCAATTGTAGGCCATGTCGGCGATGGCAATTTTCATATGTTGATCCTTGTCGATCCCGCAAAGCCCGAGGAGATCGACGGCGCCAAAGCGCTCCAGGCCCGCATGGTCGCCCGCGCCATCGCGATGGACGGCACCTGCACTGGCGAGCATGGCATCGGGCTTGGGAAGATTGATTTTCTCGCCGACGAACTGGGCGGAGCCGTCGACGTGATGCGGTCGATCAAGACTGCGCTCGATCCGAACGGCCTCATGAATCCCGGAAAGATTTTTGCGGGAGTGCGCCAATGAGCACAGCGTTGAAGATGGCCGCTCAGACTGCCAGCGAGGAATCCGCAACGCCGCTGCTCGAGCTGCGCGGCATCAGCAAGGAATTTCCCGGCGTTAAGGCGCTAGACGACGTGTCCTTTGCGGTTTTCCCCGGCGAAGTCCATATGCTGCTCGGCGAGAACGGCGCGGGCAAATCGAGCCTGATGAAGGTGCTCTGCGGCGCCTACCGCGCCGACGCCGGCGAGTTCTTCTACAAGGGCGAGAAGGTCGCGATCACCTCGACCGCGGCCGCGCAGAAGCTCGGCATCGCCGTGATCTTCCAGGAGTTCTCGCTGGTTCCGTATCTGGATATTGCGCAGAACATTTTCCTCGGCCGCGAGCCGAAAGGCCTCATCCCCGGCACCATCGACCGCCGCAAGATCCTGGCCGAAGCGAAGCGCGTACTGGATGCGATCGGCTTCGACATCGATCCCTCCGTCACCGTGAACACGCTCGGCGTCGCGCAGCAGCAGATGGTCGAGATCGCTAAGGCCATTAGCCAGGACGCGCGCATCCTGGTCATGGATGAACCCACCGCAGCGCTGTCCGATCGCGAGACCGAGCTGCTGTTCACGCTGATCGCGCGGCTGAAGGCAGATGGTGTGTCCATCGTCTATATCTCGCATCGCATGGCCGAGGTATTTGCGCTCGGCGATCGCATCACGATCCTCCGCGACGGCCGCCGCATCGATGGCGTCCGCCCGGCCGACGTCACACCCGATCAGCTCGTTCGCATGATGGTCGGCCGCACCGTCGACATGACTTATCCGCGCAATTTTGCCGACCGACACGGCGAGGTGCTGCTGCAAGTCAAGGGATTAACCTCGCCGACGGGGATCTTCGACATCAACATCGAGGTGCGCCGGGGCGAGATCGTCGGCCTGTGCGGCCTGGTCGGTTCGGGCCGCAGCGAGGTCGCGCGCGCCATCTTCGGCGCTGATCCGACGACGTCTGGCGAGATCATCTTCGACGGTAAGCCGATCTCCGGCGAGCCGGACGTCGCCGCCCGGCGCGGCATTGCCTTGATCCCTGAAAGCCGCAAGAGCGAGGGCCTCGCGCTGCTTCGCTCCGTCGGCGACAATCTCGTGGTCTCGGCGCTCCGCAAATTATTCCCGAGAGGTCTATTCGATCCGCGAACCAGCCAGCGCACTGCCGACGATCTGATCCGGCAGCTCCGCATCGTAACCCCGAGCGCGCGTCAAACCGTTGGCCTGTTGTCCGG
This sequence comes from Bradyrhizobium sp. KBS0727, assembly GCF_005937885.2. NCBI lineage: Bacteria > Pseudomonadati > Pseudomonadota > Alphaproteobacteria > Hyphomicrobiales > Nitrobacteraceae > Bradyrhizobium > Bradyrhizobium sp. KBS0727. The sequence continues at coordinate 1,967,978 of NZ_CP042176.1, forward strand.
AGGCAACCAGCAGAAGGTCGTGATCGGCAAGTGGCTCGCGGCCGGAGCTAAGCTCTTCATCTTCGACGAACCGACGCGCGGCGTTGACGTCGGTGCCAAATCCGAAATCTTCGCGTTGATCGACCGCCTTGTCGGCGAAGGCGCTGCCGCGCTGATGATCTCATCGGAGCAGGTAGAGATCTGCCATGTCTGCGACCGCGCCTATGTGATGCGCGAAGGGCGAATCGCCGGCCATCTGTCACGAACCGAATTGACCGAGGAGAACATCGTGCGAATGGGGATGCATCATGCGTGAAGCCGCGGTCGTTTCACAATCCAATCCGTTACAGCGCATTCCTGGCGTCGCCTTTGTGCTGGTCGCGCTGATTGCCGTGTTCGGTGCTGTCGCGCCGGGCTTCCTTTCGGTTGCCAATCTTTCCAACGTGCTCGTGCAGTCGACCATCCTGACCATGCTCGCGCTGCCGATGACGCTGATCATCATGACCGAAGGGCTCGACCTCTCAATGGGCGCAGTCTTGACGCTCACCTCGCTCTGCGTCGCCATCGTATCAGTCGCGACCAAGTCAATGGTGCTCGGCCTTGGCGCCGGCGTTCTCGTGGGCGTCGCCTTCGGCACGGTCAATGGTTCGCTGGTCGCGATCCTCGGCATTCCGCCGTTCGTGGCAACGCTGGGCACCCTCGGCGTGGCACAAGGTCTGTCACTCATTGTCTCAGACGGCCAAAGCGTGGTCGGCATTCCCCACAGTGTGCGTGATATCTACTCGTCGAAACTCCTTAGCGTGCCAGTGCCGATCGTGATGGCGCTGGTAACCTACGCCGCATTTCACGCTCTGCTGTACCACACACGCTTTGGTACCTACATCTTCGCGCTCGGCGGAAATCGTGAAGCGCTGAGATTTGCCGGCCTTTCGCCCAACAAGCTCCTGATCGCGGTCTATGCGCTCGGCGGCATGATGGCCGGCGTCGCAGGGCTTCTCATGACCGCGCGCATGAACTCGGGGCACCCGACCGCAGGCCTTGGGCTGGAATTCGACGCGATCGCGGCCGTCGCGGTCGGCGGCACCTCGTTCGAGCGCGGCAATGGCTGGCTGCTCGGCACCGTGCTTGGCGTTATCGCCGTCGGCGTACTGCGTAACGGACTCAATCTCATCTCGCTGCCATCCTCGGTGCAGGTCGCGAGTGTCGGCATCCTCGTCATTGTCGCGCTGTTCCTGGATGGTCTACGGAGCCGGTCATGACCAACATCACCAAGGAGGCCATCGCGCCGCCGCGATCTTTCCTGTCGCAGGACGCAATCCAGCTGTTCTATCGGCTGCTGGCGGCACTCCTGATCTGCGCCGTGCTCGCCGCCGTCAGCGACTCCTTCCTGAGCCTTGGCAACATCCTTAACGTGCTGCGGCAAGCGAGCCTGACGTTCTTCATCGCCTCGGGCCTGACGCTGGTCGTGCTCACCGCCGGCCTCGACCTCTCGGTAGGCGCCAATGTCGCGCTCTCCGCCTGCATTGCCGGCACGGTGATCCACAAGACCGGCTCACCGGCCCTCGGCATTCTCACCGGACTTGCCTGCGGCGGCATCGTCGGGTTCCTCAATGGCGTCATGGTCACGGCGCTGCGTATCCCCTCGTTCATCGCCACCTACGGCATGCTCTGGGTGCTGAACGGACTAACGTACTGGTACATGGCCGGCGAAACCATCCATGGCTTCCCTGCAGGATTCCGCCAGATCGGCAGCGGCTACCTATTCGGCCTACCCATTCCGGTCTATCTGCTGCTGGTGTTCCTTGCGATCGGCACGCTATTCGCACAGCGGACGATATGGGGACAGCAAATTTACGCGATCGGCGCCAATCCCGTCGCCGCGCGTCTCTCTGGCATTCCGGTCGCACGGCTGCTGCTGCTCGTCTATGCCGTCTCCGGCACGATGGCGGGACTCGCCTCGATCATCTTCCTGTCGCGGTTGAATTCGGCCGAGGCCGATATCGGCGAGAGCCTGACTCTACCGGCGATTGCGGCCGTGCTGATCGGCGGCACCTCGCTGTTTGGCGGCGTCGGCACCATGTTCGGCACCTTCATCGGTGCGCTGATCCTGACATTGGTGTTGAACGGCATGAACCTCCTGTCGGTGAGTGCCAATTGGCAGCCGCTCGTTACAGGTATCATCGTCGTTCTCGCCGTTTGGCTGGACATGAAGACCGGCCGCCGGACGCAATGAGTTCTCGAGCAATCCAACAAACCAGACGAGGGATGGAGATAACATGAAACAGAAACTGAGCTACCTGGCACTGCCGCTGATCTTGGCGGCTGCATTCACGACGCAGGCGCGCGCCGACGGCGAGACCATCGCCGTCTTCACCAAGAACCAAACCAACCCGTTTTTCCAGACTGTACGCGTTGGCGCCGACAACATGGCGAAATCACTGAACGCCAAGACGCTGCAATACATCCCGACCAAGCCGGACTCGATCCCCGAGCAGCTCAGCCAGATCGAGGACGTCGTGGTGAAGAAACCGAGCGCCATCGTCTTCACGCCGGTCGACTACAAGGCGATGGTTCCGGGGGTCGAGAAGATCAACGACGCCAAGATCCCGGTCGTCAACATCACCGACCGTTCAGCCGGTGGCAACTTCGTCTCGTTCGTCGGCGCTGACGACTACAGCCTCGGGTTGGAGACGGCGCGCTATCTACTGAAGACGCTCGGCGGCAAGGGCAACATCGTTATCATCGAAGGCGTCAAGGGCTCGCTGACCAATATCGATCGCGTGCGCGGCTTCAATGATGCGCTGAAGGAAAATCCGGGCGCAAAGCTCTTGGCGTCACAGCCTGGCAATTACCAGCGGCTGCAGGCGCTCCAGGTGATGGAGAACCTGTCGCAGTCCAACTCACAGATCGACGGTGTGCTTGCCGCCAACGACGCCATGGCAATCGGTGCGATCGAGGCTCTCGATGGCGCCAATCGCAAGGCGCAGGTGATTGGTATCAACGGCACAAAGGAAGCGATCGACGCCATCAAGACCGGCAAGCTGCTCGCAAGCGGCGACTATAATGGCTTCACGCAAGGCTGCCTCGGCACCATGATGGCGATCCGAAACCTGCGCGACCAGCCCGTCATCAGGGAGATCGTGTTGAAACCGACCGTCATCACCAAGGACAATTTCCAGCCCTTCGATGTGCCGCTGGAACAGCGGTCCTGCCCGACCTTCGAGGAAGCCGGCAAGCTCGGTAGCAAGTAAGCCCCACATGCTGATCAAACCCCGGACGGCCGTTCGCGGCGGCCGTCTCATTTTCAGATTGGAGTTCTCATGCTGTTTGCCATTCACGCCCTCGATCGCGAGGGCGCGCTCCCGACCCGGCTCGCCAACTACGATGCGCATAAGGCATTCCTTAGCGACACTTCGCGCTTCGGCGTCAAGATCGTAATGTCCGGTCCGCTCGTCTCCGACGACGGCGAGGGGATGATCGGCAGCCTGTTCCTGATCGAGGCCCCCGGCCGCGCTGAAGTCGAAGCGTTCAACCGCGCGGATCCCTTTGCCGCGGCCGGCATCTGGGAGAAGGTAACGATCACCGGGTTTATACGTCGGCAGGGCTGAGGAGCTTTGAATGCACGGGCGAGGGTACTCGAGATCGTCAGGACGCCGAGTCGGCGTGGCACGCAGGCAAGGTCACGCTGAACTCTGGCCGTGCTGATTGACCGCATGTCGATGCCACGACTGATAGCCGGCAAGTCACACCAATCATGCCTTGGCGATTTGCGGCCATCTTGAATGACTGTGTCGTGGGGGCCTCGCCGGGGGTGTTTCCTAGGAATAGGGACGCAATGAATCAGAAGCAGCTCGACTATTTCATTCGCATCGCCGAGCTTGGCAGCTTTCGCAGGGCCTCTGAGGCGCTGAGGATCGCCCAGCCTGCCCTAACACGCCAAATCCAGCGGCTTGAGCAAGATCTGGGCGTGCAGCTCTTCTTCCGGGGAGGACGCGGAATCATCCTTACCAACGCCGGTGAGCTGTTGCTTGAGCGCGCCCAATTTATCCAGCGACAGACAGAGCAGGCCATCGCTGATGTCCGCTCCGAGGGCAGCGTTCCGCGTGGCTCGGTATCGGTAGGTGCTCCCGGATCGATCGCGAACGTTCTGTTCAAGCCGCTCGTTGAGACGTATCTGCGACTTTATCCTGGTGTGCGTCTGCGGCTTTACGATGGAGTCGCCTACCTTCGTGACCAACTCTTGTCCGGGGTGCTTGATCTCGCAATTCTGCCGACAGGCCGCGTGCTGACCGAGGCCGGCATCGGCAGCGTCACGCTGGTGCGCGAACCGGTCTACCTTGCGGGCCCCCCTGGTGAGTTCGCCTTTGGGTCGAATTGCATGCTGGCTGACGTGGTGCGGCTGCCACTGGTTGCGGCGGGCGGTGCAAGTTCGATGACCGCCAGGCTTGAGGCTAGTGCGCTCAGCGTTGGACAGGAGCTCGAGTTCAGAGTTGAAACTGAGAATCTCCCCGTCCTAAAAGAATTGATCCGCGCAGGCATCGGCTATTCGGTGTTACCCTATTGCGCCGTCTGCGGAGACGACGAGCGGGGTTACCTCTCTTTGTGCCGAGTCGAGGACTGTAGTCTGGATCGTGTACTCGGATGGCGAACCGACCGTCCGTTAACGCCGGCTGTTCGAGCCATGGTGACGCTGATCCGTGAGCAGGTCGAGAAGCTGAAGCAACAGGGCGCCTTCGGCCGGTGCGACTGAGCACTCTTGGCGATGCTCGCCATCAGCCTCTGATCCAAGGCGATGCCGAAGAGGCATCGGTCAAATAGTCATTAAGTATTGGATTACGACGCCAGACACCCATAGCGTCTCCTCGACAAGGCAAAGGGACTGCCCAGACCGTCTGAGGCAAGTCTAGAGCTGAAAACGCCAGAAATCTCCGAGCGTGTGGATGGAAAATGGCGAGCACAGGGCTGGAAAATGCTTGAAGCCGCCGCGTCCGATGGCGTAGCCGGACTGCTTCACTAAAACTCTGGTCCTGCGTCGGTACGCCGAGCCAACTCCAACAAATCGAGATCATCATCGTGCTTCCGCGGGAGTGCGACCGTAGAGATGCGGATGGGAGGCTGAAATGACGACGAAGAGCGAAGTCCGCGACGGCATGCGCGTTGACTGGGATGTCGAAATTAAGATGCCCGACGGCGTCATTTTGCGTTGCGACATCTTCAGGCCGCTGGGTGAGGAGCCTGTTCCGGCGCTGATGACCTATGGTCCATATGGCAAGGGTCTTGCCTGGCAGGACGGTTACCAGACGGCGTGGGAAATCCTCGAGAGAGACAATCCTGACGCGGTCGCTAATACGTCGAATCTCTATCAGTGTTGGGAGGTACCCGATCCGGAGAAATGGGTTCCCGATGGTTACGCGCTCGTCCGCGTCGACTCCCGCGGAGCGGGGCGATCTGAAGGTTTCCTCGCTGTCAGCAGTCCGCAGGAGACGCAAGACATTTACGACTGCATCGAGTGGCTCGCGCGCCAGCCCTGGTGCAGCGGCAAGATTGGAATGAACGGCATCTCGTACTACGGCGCTAACCAGTGGAGGGCTGCCGCCAAGCGCCCACCCCATCTTGCGGCAATCTGCATCTGGGAAGGTTATTCCGACAGCTATCGAGAAGCATCCCGTCACGGCGGCATATTCTGCACGTTCGGAAAGAACTGGTTCAATATCCAGGTTCTGACGCTCCAGCACGGGCTGGGCGATAGTGGCCGGCGCAGCCGCGTGACAGGTGAAACGGTTTGCGGGCCTGAAACTTTCACCGACGAAGAATTGGCACGCAATCGCGTTGTCAGTCGCGGCCTCCTCGCTCATCCACTCGAGGATGCCTCTCATCGCGCGGCAAACGGGGATCTATTGGCGGTGGAAATTCCGCTGCTTTCAGCCGCGAACTGGGGAGGTCAGGGCCTGCATCTGCGCGGCAATGTCGAAGGTTATCTCGGGGCAGCCTCAAAGCAGAAGTGGCTTGCGTTTCACGGTGGCGCGCATTGGGCAGAGTTCTATACCGACTATGGCGTTGCCATGCAGAAACGGTTTTTCGGCCACTTCCTCAAGGGCGAACGGACAGGCTGGGAGGATCAGCCTCCGATCCAGATGCAGATCAGGCGCCCCGGTGAAACGAAATTCGCCGTACGGCATGAAAACGAGTGGCCGCTGGCCCGGACCCAATGGACGGAATTTTACCTCGATTTCGAACGCATGTCGCTAACGACCGAACCTTCAAGCGCGCCGAGCAAGCTGGACTACCGGGCGATGGGCGAAGGACTGACCTTCAAGACGGCGCCGTTCGAGACCGAAACCGAGATCACGGGACCTGTTGCCAGCCGTCTACTGGTCTCCTCGAAAACCGTCGACGCCGATGTCTTCCTTGTCCTGCGGCTGTTCGATGCCGACGATCGCGAGGTAACGTTCTTCGGCGCGGTCGAGCCGCATGCACCGATAGGACAGGGCTGGCTGCGCGCATCGCATCGGAAACTCGATCAAGCGAAGACGACGCCTTATCGTCCATACCATAGCCATGACGAGCTGCAGCCGCTCATACCTGACGTTCCGGTTCGACTCGATGTCGAAATTTGGCCAACCTGCATCGTAGTTCCGAAAGGCTATCGCATCGGCCTGACTGTTTTGGGGCGCGACTATGAATGGGACGGCGCTGCCACGTTCCTATCAACCGCGAAAAACATGCTGAAAGGCTCCGGCCCCTTCCTTCACGATGATCCGGAAGATCGTCCGTCAGACATTTTTGGAGGAATCAATACGCTTCACTTCGATCCCGGAAATCCGCCATTCGTGCTGCTGCCGGTTATTCCTTCGTCCGATTCCGCTCGCTGATCCTGTTGGCGGTCTCCGGACGAGGATTCACTGAAAACGCTGAAGCAAACGCGTGATCGACGATCCGAACAAGACATCTAGTCAGACGACGTATGGTCGCTCCACCGCACCACCCGTATTGAATGGGAGAATAATTCGATGATCCGTTTTACGTCCAAACTCGCCGCAATTGCGGCCGCCATTGTGTTGCTTGCGGAAAGTAGTGCGCTTGCCCAGAAAAAATACGATGCCGGTGCGAACGACACCGAGATCAAGATTGGCAATACCGGCCCATACAGCGGCCCGGCTTCGGCTTATGGCATCGTCGGCAAGACCGAGGAAGCCTATTTCAGGATGATCAATGATCGGGGTGGCGTCAAAGGCCGCAAGATCAACTTCATTTCTTATGACGACACTTACAGCCCGCCCAAGACGGTGGAGCAGACCCGCAAGCTCGTAGAGAGCGATGAGGTGCTGTTGATCTTCAATCCGCTCGGCACGCCGACCCAGTCGGCGGTGCAGAAGTACATGAACGCGAAGAAGGTCCCGCAACTTTTCATCGCGTCCGGCGCCAGCAAGTGGGACGATGCCGGGCAATTTCCTTGGACTATGGGTTTTCAGCCGAGCTATCGTGCGGAGGCGCGGATTTTTGCCAAGTATATCCTGGCCAACAAGCCCGATGGCAAGGTCGCAGTGTTCTACGCGAATGACGATTTTGGCAAGGATTATGTCGCCGGGCTGAAGGATATCCTCGGCGACAACTCTTCAAGGATTATCATCGCCGAGGAAAGTTACGAGAACAGCGAGCCCAGCATCGACTCTCACATCGTCAAGCTGAGGGGCACCGGCGCCGACGTACTGGTCAACATCTCCACGCCGAAGTTCGTCGCGCAGGCCATCAAGAAGATGCATGAGATCGGCTGGAGGCCAATCCATTTGATGACTGACGCGTCAATTTCGATCGGTACGGTGATGCAGCCGGCCGGCCTCGATGCCTCTGAGGGTATCCTCTCGGCAGGCTTCCTGAAGGATGCGTCTGACCCGCAATGGAAAGATGATGCCGGCATGAAGAAGTTCATATCCTTCGTTGAAAAGTACATGCCGGGCGCCAATGTCGCCGACTCAAATCTGGCTTACGGTTACGCTGCCGCACAGACCATGGTGTATGTGCTCGAACAGTGCGGAGACGACCTTACCCGAGTCAACATCATGAAACAGGCGACCAGCATCAAGAAGTTTGTTCCGGATATGCTGATCACAGGCATTCACGTCAAGACTAGTGCGGCGGACTTCGCGCCGATCGAGCAACTCAAGATTATGAAATTTTCGAACGGCAAATGGGATCTTTTCGGGGACGTGATCAGCGTCGAGACGGAACGCTAGAGGACGATCGAATAGGAGAACCTTCGCTACGCCATGATTACGTCGCATGTACTGCCGCTCTGGGGTCTCTGATGATGGCAGGTTGAATGGATCGGATATGCCAGACGAACCTCTGCTCATGTAGCCCTCGGTGAAATGCGGGTGGCCTTCAGGCATGCTTTCGATGCTCAATTCGCGGTATCACCCCTGCATCGACCGGCCGATTAGGGCTGCCCCAAGGTCACACCGCCTATGCGCTTCAGTTTGAAGATGTTGGCCGCTTTAGGTCAAAGACTTCGTGCCAATGACCGCTCTTGGCGGACATTCGCTAAGACACCACTGTGTTGGCAGTGGAAGTAAGAGTCCAGGATGGCCCGAACATAGAATAAGTAGGATCGGCATTCTCGGGATTTGAGACGAGGAAGACGGTCGGCAACGGTCGTCATCGTTGTATCAATGGTTGGGCTTTCGCCATCGGGGCGATCAACAAAGCGGCACTCGCCGCCGCTAACGAGCAGATGACCGCGCCCATCGCTGCGGCGAGACCAAAAGCCGAAAGCAAAGCAGGTCCGGATGACGCTATCACAGGTCCAACAAGGGCTGTAGCAACCAATCCGCCGGTGCGCGCTACTGCGCTGTTCAACCCGGATGCTGCACCCGTGTGGCTGCTGTCGACGGACATCAGTACCGCTGTCGTGAGTGGGGCGACCGCGCAAGCCATTCCCAAAGCGATCACGACCATCGCGGGGAACACCCCCAGCCAATAGCTTGTGACGGACCCGATCCGCAGCGTCAGGAGAAAGCCAGCCGCGACGATGACCGGTCCTGTGGTCAACAGCCATCGTGGAGCGACCCTGGCCGCCAGCGCACCGGCGGCAGGTGATGCCATGGCGATTACCAGTGGCAAAGGCAGGAGCGCGGCGCCGGCCTGCGTCGCGGTGTACCCGCTCGCCTGGATCAACACATAGGGCACCAGTACGAACAAGCCGCCGAGAGAGCCGTACAGCAGGAGCGTCAAAAGCGTGAGGCCGACGAAGCTCGGAGATCCGAACAGCGAGAGCGGCATCATGGCGCTGTCGCCGAGCCGTCGCTCCGCAAACAGAAACAGCAGCGAGAAGATCAAGCCCGCTCCCAGCACGATGAGGGCGGAAGGCGACCAGGCCCGGCCGGATCCTTCGGTCAGGGCCCAGGTCGCCAAGCCCAAACCAGCTGTAGCCAGCGCTCCCCCTAACCAGTCGAGATTACCGGCCGCGTCGTCGACGTCCTTGTCGACGTAACGGGACGCCAGCACGATCGCAGCGGCAGACAGCGGAACGTTGATCAGAAAGGCGAGGCGCCAACTGCCGGCATCGATGAGCCACCCGCCAAGGACAGGTCCGATCGCGCCCGCGGCCGCTCCGGTCGCCGCCCATATGCCGATCGCGCGGCCTTTCGCCTCTCCCGAGAAACTCTGGCCCAGGACCGCGAGACTATTCGGCATCAGCATGGCCGCGCTTGCACCCTGCACGAAACGAGCAATCAGTAACAGGAAAAGAGTCGGCGCTGCCGCGCAAGCCAGAGAAGCAAGACCGAACAGCAGAACGCCCACGATCAAGAGACGGCGGCGGCCGTACCGGTCTCCCGCTGCGCCTCCCAGCAAAAGTAGCGCGCTCAAGGGAAGCAAATAGGCATTGACAACCCACTGCAGGCCGGTGGCATCCGCATGAAAACTCCGACCGATCGCCGGTAGTCCAACATTGACGACCGAACCATCGATGAACGCCAAGCTCGATGCCAGGATCGTCGTTGCGACAACGAGGCGAGGGTACGCAGGCGAACGCGTACCCTCGGCTGTTCGCACGGTCGCGGCGTCAAAGGGGACGTGAAGGGCGTTGCTCATTTGTAGTCAATGTAGGCCGCATACCGTGGGAGAACCAGCGGGAGCAGACGGAGCCGCTTTGGCACTGACGGTCGGATGCCTGGCAGTCCGATCGACCGGCGCTCACGCGGAACCTAAGAAAATGGCGTGCGGGCGACTGCTTTTGGCGGCAAAGCGGCCGTTCGACAAAGTTCCGACGTCAGCAAACCCGAAATCAGCCAAGGCTAAGCGCGTCGTGGGCTTTTCCGAGCCGAGCCTTTGATGGACGCTGCATCGCCGGCTACCAGTCGTCGTCGTAGATCCACTCTCTTCGGAATCGAGGCGGCGCTCTTGCGTGCGGCGACTGAAGTGTCCGCTCGGGCTTGCGCAAGGTCGGAGTCGGCTGCGCAGGAGGCGGTGACGTCTTGAGCGGATTCTGCTCGGAGACCCTCGCTAGTACGCGTTTCATCTCTTCCTGGTTCGCCTTTAGCTCCTCAATGGCCTTTGAACTGTCGCGGACCAGTTGTTGTTGGTTCGCCTTGAGCTCTTCGATGCTTCGCTCCAGATTCGCGAGATCGCGTGCCATCGTTTGCAGCAACTCTGTGTGATCAGGATGTGCAGCAGTAGTTGTCGGCGTGGCTTCTTGCAGTGCAATCTGAGGCAACGGCGTTGCTTGCTGTGGTGTTGCTTCTGCCGCGGCCACTTGAACGGTAGATGGCGCCGGCCGGGCGGATGCCGGCGGAGTTTCCGACGGCGATGTTGAAACGAGCTGCGGGGCCCAACGGGCGACAACCAGCTTGGCCCCGTCTCCATAGGTCGACTGCAAAACCAGGGTAGTGACAACGATGCACGCCGCCAGCACCAAGCCGACGAGCGCCCGGAGCGCCGGCCTTCCATGTGGTGATTGCGGGCGAGATCCAGCCGAAGGAGGTCCGGCCGAAGGTGGGCGCTCGGCGTCGTGCTCCATTTTTGCAACCTGTTCACTCACACGTGCAAGCTCTTCACCCGCGCGTGTGATCTGTCCGTAGGCGTGGGCGAGTCGTTCATCGGCGCGCGGGACCGGAGCATCGGGGGGCTGATTTGCCTTCGAAGTGGGTATGGAGTTCATTGGCGTTTCCTTTTCCGTCCAACGTCATCCCAAGGTAAGGTCGGCTGTTCGTCGGGTCGAACAGCCGCCAACACCGCGTTTAGTCTTGTTCAAAGAATGGCCGTATGATGGAGAGAACGCTCGTCTGATGTTCGGACATCAGCGGAGCTGCTGGTCCGTTTCGTGCCATCGTCCGTTTCTGGTGCAAAGCTGCTCTTCGATAGTCTTCGGACGACGCGTGTTTGGAGTACAGTTGCGAGAGGGAATGGCAATTTGGTCGATCACATTCCCTGTTCCTGCCAAGAAGTTCCCTGTTCTTCGAAATAGTTTCCCTGTTAATTTGCGCAGAGAATTGCGCGAAAAACCGATGTGGCACAGCCGCTTCCTGCCATAAAATCGATCCCGGGAACCTCGAAATCGCAGTTTTCCCTGTAAAATTCCCTGTTAGCAGGGAATTGGCTGGAGACGGGTGCGATCAGCACTGGCGCCCCAGCCAGTCAGTTATGGGTTCGGCCAGGCTCCCGAGGAAACGCGAGAATGCGCCGGAAATCCCGGCTTTTCGCGCATTCGATTTGGTCTCCAAGCTCCCAATTCGCCGGACTTGAGGTGGAAATCGCCGAAAGTCTCCGGCCCTGTCGGCGAATATTCCCGTTTTCGGGAGACTATGGGCGGAGACGGGTTTGATCAGGATGGCCGCCCGAGGAAAGCAGCGCGGGGTAAGGAAGGCGTCGTCGCCATGAATCGCGGCTGCGGATCGCGGGCTCAGAGGGGCGACGTGATTTCTCTTCCGGCTCCGAAGTCGCATAGCGATACCTGCGCCCGATCCTGCATGCTGCACGTTCAGCGATCGCGCTTCGCGGAAAATCGCGCGTTCAGCGGGGTGAGGGGATGACGGAAAGTGGCGCCGCCACGTTTACCGACCCGGACGGCTATCAGGCCGGTATTGGCAGTGTGAGCAGCAAGAGCGCGAGCGTCGATTTTATCGTCACTGGCGGCGGGGAGTTCAGGGCTCGCTTGACCTGGCTGAACCTGCACCGTCTTCGTGTGCTTCGCGGCTTCGAAAGCTTGCCGAGCATTGCCTTTGTGTCTCTACCGCCGGAGCGGGTCGTTGTTGTATTTCCAACGAGCGCGGCACCTCTGATATGGAGCGGGCTCAAATTGCGGTTTGGCGATATCGTTTTCCATAGCCGCGGCGAGCGAACGCACCAATGGACGCCCGGCGAAGGTAAGTGGGGTCTTATCTCATTGCCGCCCGATCAACTCTCAGCTTGTGGATCGGCGCTAACTGGCTCGGAATTGTCCGCGCCCGCACACCGTCGGGTGCTGAGGCCGCCAAAGGCGGCCGCATCGCACCTGCTGCGACTTCATTCGAGCGCTTGCCGTCTTGCTGAAACGCGGCGTGAACTGATTGCCAACCCGGAAGTCGTGCGATCTCTGGAGCAGGAATTGTTACATGCCCTGGTCAATTGCCTGACGGCCGACGGTGCAGAAGACCATTCAGAGACGCGCCGGCATCACGCCGAAATCATGGTGCGATTCGAGAATGCGTTAGCAGCGCATACCGATCGGCATCTCAACTTATCCGCGCTTTGTGCCGCAGTCGGCGTACCCGAGAGAACGTTGCGGATGTGCTGCAATGAATTTCTGGGTATAAGCCCTGGCCGCTATTTTTTACTGCGACGGTTGAACATGGCTCGCTCTGAATTACTGCGCGCCGATCCAGAGACAACAAGTGTCGCAAAGATAGCCAGAAACTATCAATTCGTCGAACTCGGTCGCTTCTCGGTAGCCTATCGCAACGTCTTCGGAGAGATGCCGTCGTCCACATTGCGTCGCCCGAGGGCGAAATCGGTTTAATCGAACTTTTGGCCGAAATCGCATAGCGCGTGCAGGGCAATCTGCGGAAACTTGACGGAGCAAAACGAACCGAGCCGCCTCGTCAAGAGCGACTTTCGGCATTGCTGCCGCATTTTGCATGGTGTCCTGCGGATTTTGTTTTCAAAATAGAGCATATTCTCGCGCGCGGCGCGCAAGGAAAACGCCGTCTTATGGAGCTGGAAGTGGCGTTCGTCAGAACTCTCACCTTCACCGACCCCTTTCCATTTCAGGAAGCAATTCGCGCCGCCGATATGGAAATAATTCCTACCGCGAAGGGGGAATTTCGGGCCGAACTCACGCAAGCCACATTGGACAAGCTATGGATGCAGCGCCTTAGCGAAAATTTGCCACGTGTCCACAAAGGCGCGATAAAACGCGGTCGCAGGGTATTCAGCTTCCTCACAGAGGATCAGCCCGAGGTGTACCACTGTGGAAGGCTGTTCGCGAAAGGTGAGCTAATCGCGGACGACTTCGACGTGCAGCACGCAATAACGGCTGGGAACTACCGCCTTGGATCGGTTTCTCTAAGCCCTGAGGATTTGGCTACGGCGTGCAACGCCATGGTCGGTTGCGGGTTTGATACAGAAAGCAGCAAGCACTTCATTCGGCCAAGCCCAGAACTCATGGAGCGATTTCAAAGGCTGCATGAGTTGACCGGAGCAATTGCCAAGACCACGCCCGAACTACTCGAAATGCCGGAAGTCGTGAGAGCACTTGAGCAGCAATTGATTCACGTGCTGGTCAGATGTTTGACGGAAGGCACCGTTTCAGCGATAGGCAAAGGCACTCTTAACCACGAGATTGTCGTCAGACGATTCGAAGATTTTTTGGAAGCAAATCCAAATACACCCCTGTATCTAACTGAAGTTTGCGCAGCCGTCGGCGCAGCCGAACGGACCCTGCGAGCTGCTTGCGAAGAGCATATTGGGCTAGGACCTATCCGTTATCTCAGCTTAAGAAGAATGCACTTGGCCCGCCGCGCGTTGGTGCGGGCGGCCCCTTCCACCGCAACGGTAACGCAAATAGCCACCGACTACGGTTTCTGGGAGTTGGGTCGCTTCTCAGTAGCTTATCGAACTTTGTTTGGTGAGACCCCCTCGGTCACATTGAATAGACGGCCCGATGATTGCCGAGGCCCTTCCAATCGCCCGTCATCACTTGAAGCCTTAGTTGAGGTGAGGGCGCGATAAGGCCCCAACTCTTCTTCACTGCTCCCCGACAATCAGGTTACGAAACGAGCGCATCCTGTTGTTTGTTAAGGCGCTTTTGCATGAACCAGCCGCGTCGTATCGAACGGGACATCAATCTGTTTCATTGCTAGCATATTATCAGCGATCTGCTTGAGCGCTGAACGACTGATGGGGGCACGGAGCGTCGGAAGTGTTCGCCTGAAAGACATCTCCATAATCTCACCCCCCTTGGGAAGATCAAAATTGAAAAAGGACTTTGCAATACGGAGCGCTTCGTCAAAATTAACGGGATCCTGCAGGAAGATTTCGGCATCTTTAGCCGCTGCGATCAGTGCGTCGACGACGTGCGGGTTTCTTTCAGCCATCTCCTGTGTCACTACCGAGTTCGTTACGCCGCCGTTGGTGTCGACAATCTCAGCCGGCTCGCTGGCTTCGCTTAGGTTGAATAACACCCTACAGGTCCGAAGCACATCACACATCGAGCCAGAGGGCTCATATGACATGCTGGCATCGATTTGTTTGGAGATTAGCGCGCCATAAGAGGTATTCGGCGCACCTACGGCTACGTATGTGAAATCCGTCGGCGCAAGGCCAGCCTTCTTCGCGAGCAGTCCAAATTGAAGTTCCGCGCTTCCTCCCCGCGCGGGGACGCCGATCCTTCGACCCTTGAGGTCAACCATAAAATCCGGAAATAGCTTGCCCGCAACTGGGACGTCGAGTTCGTTGCGAACAACAATCACGAACGGGTTAAGTCTCGCCCCGCTCAAGATAGCTTGGAGTTTTGCGCCTGCGATCATAGCGCTGATTTGCACTTCGGCTGGAAAGAAGCCGACATCGATACTTCTTGAGAGAAGGGCCTGCGCGCCGAGAGGGCCCGAAGCGATGATTTTCAGTTCGCAGGTTATTCCATTTTTTTCGCAAAAGCCTTTTGATGCGGCAATCCGAAACAGCATGTTGCCTGTACCAGGATAGTCCTGAATTCTAACTGTAGTCCGCTCTGCCTGGGCAAGGGTGGGAGTTGATAAAATCGCGCTCAATACGAGGGCAAGCACCCATGCAGTTCGCGTTCGCGCCATTGTGACGGGGCCTCCATTTTCGAAGCCGCGCTCGCAGCGAAGCAACGCGCAACACCCACGGCAGCCTTGTAGTCGAATGTCCGACGTGTAGCATAAAACCAGCAGCTGGGCATAGAGCGCAGAATAACTGCCGGTTACGATTTCTTCAGCTTGTGCCGGGATACCCTTCTTAATGTTCGCTCCAGGCTGTGTGAAAACGTTCCAGCGATATGGTTCTCCTTTGAATTGGCAGGCGCATTTGATGACGTGCTTTGTCGTTGGCGATGACCGCAGTCACGGCAAATTGCGGTAGCTGTTTTGGCTGTGGGGCAAGGACGATGAAAAATATATCGCTATAGGAACATCTGTTGCCACCACCGGCGTTTTCGCGGCGGACCTCCCAGCTCGACTGCCGCGAGTTGCGCCGGTTGTGCGTGGAGCCCTTCCAGAAAATTGAATCCATGACGGCCCAATAGCGACACTAAATTCGTTCGCATGACATGACCGCGGCCCTGAGCCCCTGGTTGCCGTGACGCCTCGGAGGCCAAAAACGCGATAGTGCCCACGCGCCACGGTGCAAGCCGACGCCAATTCGGTAAGCCATGGAAGGCGTGCGTTCGTTCACCTCACAGACGGTACATTCGGTTGGCTACGGACAGAGCGCCGCGGCCCCTTATTCGCTGTAGTGGAGTCTGGGACCTGGGAGAATGAATGGCCCGGAGCAGGGTTCTCATTTTGGAGATAGCCGCGCCGTCGCTGGTCGACGTTGATCTACAAATATGCCAAGTTGGTCCTGGCCTAGAAACGACGCTGGCCGATATTGCATAGCGGGAACTCATCGCGCTCGATTTAATCCGACCGTACATCGATGGAGCCCCAAATGAAACATATGACGCAGGCCGGTTCAGTACTGATCGCGGGTATGCTGGGATGGTTAGCAGCGGGGATGCCAGCACTTGCCCAAAATGCTCCTCAGTGCCCAATGTCGGGATCACCATCGGATTGGGGCATTAACTCGACCGGTTATATAATGATCAATTCCGGGGGGAGTTGCTTGTTTTCTCTCAGTGTGAGAGGCGAAATATTGAGTTCGAGCGTTTCACGAAGGCCGTCGCATGGGAGGCTGCAACGGATCGACAGGTCTTCTTTCGTCTACACATCACAGTCTGGATATCGAGGTAGCGATACTTTTTCCATTCGGGCGAGGGGCAATGGACCGAATGGTTCCGGAACGTCGATAATCACGATCAACGCAACCCTGCAATAGCAGTACGAAAGAGGCCATGTAGTTCTACACGGACACGGTTGATTGTTCGAGGATCGCAATCAAATCTGATGATAAGAAACGTACGGGTCTAGTGGAGCGCACCCTGCCATCGCCTTCTTAGCCAGTCTTCTGAATCAACTAAGAAAGGATATCAATCATGTCACGTCGAGCCATTCTCTCGCTTGCTGCATCCGCTATCATCGGTATCGGGTTCATTGCGACTGTTTCAACTGACGCATCCGCATATCGCGCTGGTGTCTATCGTGGCGGTGCTTACCGTGGCGGTGTCTATCGCGGTGGCGTTTACCGTGGTGGCTACTACCGCGGCGTGCGTCCGGGAGTGGCGGTCGGAATCGGTGCTGCCGCTGTCGGTGCTGCCGCGGTCGGCGCTGCGGCCGCAGGTGCCTACTATGGCCCCGGCTATTACGGCGCTCCCGCCCCGGTCGGTTGTCCGTACGGCTACTACTATTATGCCCCCTACGGCCGCTGCGTACCTACGCCATAATGGCCGCGATTGGGGTGGACATGGAAATAGCGGAGACAAATGGTTGCTGTTCCTTAGAAGTCTGAATGAATTGGCTCTTTACGAAGCTGTTGCCTGAAAAATAGAACACTGTTGCCACGAACGCTGTAGGAATGAAGGCGCGCGTATCAGCTCGATGATGCGTGTGCATGCTGGGTGTCAAGCCGCGCGGGCTGCCGAAGAACCACGCTGAGTGTCTATGGAATTTCCTGCTATTTCGGGACGATAGGCTGCTAGCCTGGCCTGTTGGGTGCCGATGCCAAGCTTCTGAACCGGGCCCGCGAAAAGCTGGTGCGGCTGGCGCAGCGCCACGGGGTGAATTTACGGCAGTCGTATGCACGGCATCGGCCGAAATTGCATAGTCGTTTCGAGACGAGATGATATAGTTTTTACCGCCAGCAAATAATTCCAGAAAGCGGGAAATATTGTCATGTTCAAATTCGTTGCGCTGGTATTTATTGCGCTCGCTACCGCGTTTGTCTCACCCGCAGTTGCCCAGCAATCGCCGGGAACCAGCGTCGGCACGCTCACTTGCAAGATGGCGCCTTCCATCGGCCTGATCTTTGGGTCCCGCCAGCGGATGGCCTGCCGTTTCACGCCCAATGGCCCTAATCCACCTGAAGCATATGTTGGTGTGATGGGCACAATAGGCCTCGATGTCGGCATCACGGCAGGCGGGGTCATGGCATGGGGCGTATTTGCACCCACCGCCGGTCCGAGGCGCGGGGCGCTAGCCGGCACCTATGTGGGGGCAAGTGGCGCGATCGGTGTTGGTGTCGGCGTTGGTGCCAACCTCCTGTTCGGCGGAACCGGACGTTCGATCGCCTTGCAACCGCTTTCGGTCGAAGGGTCAGTCGGGATAAACTTGTCTCTTGGAGTTTCAAGTCTCACGCTTGCCCTGGCGCAATGAGGTATGAGCAAAATGCGATCCTCAGCCTCCATCGCGACCAGGAGACAGAAGCCGGTCAGCTCGTAGCCAGACATCAGAGGACATTCGATGACAATCAAAACGCGTTTGCTGGCAAAGCTGGGATTACTGCCCTTCCTGGCCTTATTGTCGGCTGGTCCCGTCTTCGCGCAGGCGGATCTCGAAAAGACGATTCGGGAAAAATTGACAGCAAAAGTCGCAAAGCTCGAAAGCGTCTGCGCAAACGACATCAAGAAGTACTGTCGAACGGTGACGCCCGGAGAGGGGCGCATGATCTACTGCATGCAAGCGCATGAGGACAAAATAAGCGTCAAATGCGCGTTCGAACTGGGAGAGGCCGCGACCAACGTGCAAACTGCCGCTGACGCTCTGAAAGACGGCGTTATCGCATGCAAAGCCGAAATAACGGGCGTATGCGGAAAGACCGTGCCGGGCCAGGGTCGAATCGCCGCGTGTCTGTTAGCGAACAAATCGACGGCTTCGAGCGGTTGCGTAGAAGCTCTCAAGAAGATCGAAGCTATGGCAACTCAATGAAAGTGCAGCGTTCGTAGGCATTCCGTCATCATAGGGCCGATGGCTGCAAGCGTTGGAGAGACGATGGTGTTCAGACCGGCGTCGGCTTTTGTAAGCCTCATTATTTTTCTTGCCCTGCTTGTGCCCGATAGTTCCGGCTACGCCCAGCAAACGACAGGGCAGTTATTGATATCGTCAGGGTTCAATCCCATTGCCGCCACCACCCCCGAGATGGTGACACGTTTAATGTCGTTTCCTCCAAACCAATTCCTTTTGCGAAGGAAGGGTAACCGTCCGTACTACGTCTACGCGGACCCCTCAGGGTGCAGCTGCGCCTACGTCGGCAATGTGGCCGCGATGGATAAATATCGTGCCGCTTTTGGGGCGTTGCCTGCGGACACACTATCGTCTGGCGGCTTTACAAATCCCGAGCAGAACATGATCAACAGCATGGAGAACGATGACGCGGCAGCCCAGTTCAACAACGACGTATTTGGTCCGGATTTTTGATAGGTCGTCTCGTCGTGGCAATTTCGAGACATGAGATGATGTCTGGCATGCGTCCGTTATGCGCAGCAAAGTGGACGGCGCCTAACCGCTCTATAGGTGATTTTTTTCCAATCTCCTGGCGTCGTTGTACGGTGATCGTCGAATTTGTTATGGTGTCGCTCGATTGATCCAAAGTTGCCGATCAAAGTCTGAAACGCCGCGTTTTTCCCTGTAGAATTCCTGTTAGCAAGGAATTCGGCACTGTGTCGCCAGCCACGCCAGCCGGTCAACCGGAGATAGTGAGCGCCTTGCAGCCGAACGACCTGCAGTTTAAGGGCGTTTCACGCATCCGCGGCGTGTCTCCGGTTTCTGAAAAGCGGCAATTTTAACGAGAATCTACCGAAAGTCTTCGGCGGAAACCGCAGAATTACGGGGCCCTTGCGAGCCGACAGTCGATCTCGGTGCGAAGCGCCGCAAAATCGATAGGCTTGGTGAGAAGCGACTCTGCGCCGCCTTCCATGGCCTTCCTCCTGGTACTGTCGTCGCCGTAGGCCGTGATCATGATCACGGGAACGCTCGGCCGAGTGGCTTTCGCCATGGGTAACAGCTCAAGGCCGCTCATCCCGGGCATGTTGATGTCGGACAGGATCAGGATGAGCGATTCGCCGGCGGCGTCGCTGATGCGTTGCAGGGCGCTGGCCCCCGATTGTGCAAAATCCATCCTGAAGCGCTTGTCGCGGAGGTCGTGCCTGAACTGCTGGCGGAACAGCATTTCGACATCGGGCTCGTCGTCCACAACGAGAACAAGGAAGCTCATGAATCTACTCCGGCTTTGTGGAGGGCGGCCTTGCGCGGAAGTATGACCCTGAATTCGGCAAATTCGCCGGGTTGAGTATCGACCTCAATCAATCCGCCATGTTGCTTGACGACAATGTCGTAGCTCAATGAGAGGCCAAGACCCGTTCCTTCGCCGGCTGGCTTCGTCGTAAAAAAGGGATTGAATATCTTTTCCTTTACCTCGGGCGGAATGCCCGTGCCGCTGTCGCGGATCGTGATCTCCACGCGGTCGCCGAGGCTTTTGGTCGCAGCAGCAACGGTGGGCTCAAAACCATCGCGGTCGGCCCGGCCTTTGCGATTCGTCGCCGCGTAAAAGCCGTTGGAAATCAAGTTCAGAAGCACCCGCGTGATTTCCTGAGGAAACACTTCCACCTCACCGGCGTTCGGATCAAACGACCGCTCCAGGGTGATATTGAAGCCCGGTTTCTCGGCCCGCGCTCCGTGATAAGCGAGATTGAGGCTTTCTTCGACGAGGGCGTTGACATCGACGAGTCTCTGCTCGCCCGAGCCTTGGCGCGAGTGCAGCAACATGTTCTTGACGATCGCGTCCGCGCGTTTGCCGTGCTGGACGACCTTGTCGAGATTGCTTTTCAGCATCTGCGTCAGCTCGCTGGTTTCCTCCCGTATCTTGTTGTCAAGCGTCGCGGGCTTGAGCACGTCGTCAAGTTCCTCGACAAGTTCTATCGACAGAGCCGAGAAATTATTGACGAAATTGAGTGGATTCTTGA
The DNA here is from genome assembly GCF_005937885.2 of Bradyrhizobium sp. KBS0727. Taxonomy (NCBI): domain Bacteria; kingdom Pseudomonadati; phylum Pseudomonadota; class Alphaproteobacteria; order Hyphomicrobiales; family Nitrobacteraceae; genus Bradyrhizobium; species Bradyrhizobium sp. KBS0727. The sequence continues at coordinate 1,988,502 of NZ_CP042176.1, forward strand.
TCTCATGCGCGATACCTGCGGTGAGCTGGCCGAGCGAGGCCAGCTTCTCGGTCTGTATCAATCGATCCTGCGCGGTGCGCAATTCGTCGAGCGATCGCGACAGTTCTTTGGTACGTTCCTGGACCTGTTCGAACAGCCGTACGTTTGAGAGAGCGATCACGGCCTGGTCGGCGAAGGTCTGCAGCAAAGCGATTTGCTTGTCGCTGAAGGGGTGCACGTCGGTGCGACGCAGCGCGATGGCTCCGATGCTCTTGCCCTCACGCAACAAGGGTACGCTCAGAATGCTGCGGGTGCCGGTGTGGGCCGTCCTCTGCCGGGTGCCGGGGAATTCGTCGCCTTCGGCCGAGAGCAGGTCGTGCAGGTGCACTGGTTTCCCGTCGAGGAATGCTCGTCCGGCAGTCCAGTTCCGGTCGATCGGCAATGTCGCTGAAGACATCGGTATCGGTCCGTGATGCGCGCTGGGATGCAGGTCGTTGCCATCCTTCAGGAGCACGACAGCATCATAGGCCTCGCAAAGCTCGCGGGCACTTTCGACAATGGCCTTGAGAACCGGTCCAACATCGGTCGGCGAGGACGCGATCACCCTCAGAATGTTGCCGCTGCCGGTCTGGTAGACCAGCGCCTCGGACAGGTCCCGGGTCTTTGCCTGCACCTCATCGAACAGCCGCGCGTTCTCGATAGCAATAGCCGCCTGATCCGCGAATGTTGTGGCCAGTTCGATCTGCTTGTCCGTGAACGGCCGAGCTTCGGCGCGAGCTAGTACAATGACGCCGACTGGTACACCTTCGCGCAACATCGGAACGCCAAGGACGCTTCGGAAATCGCCCAATCTCCGTGCATCGAAGGTGTAGTCCGGATCGACAGCCACGTCGGGAATATGAACTACTTCTCCTCCAAGGAGGGCGCGCCCTATCGCCGAAGCTCGATCTGGTTTGATCGGAACGTCTTTGACGTAATCCGTGAATTCGTCAGGAAAGCCGTAGTTTTCGGCGCGAAAGAACACGCCGTCCTTTTGGCGGGTAATTGTGGCCCTCTCGGCGTCGCAGAGCCGGGCCGCCGATTCAACCAGCGTTTGGAGCACGGCCTGTAGATCGAAGGTTGAACGACTGATGACTTTGAGGACATCGGCTGTCGCGGTCTGTTGTTGCAGAGAGTCGCGCAGTTCATTGAGCAGGCGGGTATTCTCGATAGCGATGACCGCCTGTGCGGCAAAGTTCCTGACCAAGTCGATCTGTTTGTCGGTGAACGGCCGCACTTCAGTGCGGTAGATAAAGATAGCGCCGACTAACGCTTCATCCTTGATCATTGGCACGCAGACGGTAGATCGCGCGCCCCCGAGTCTTGCTGCCGCGCCGACCACCGCTTCGGCAGTGTCGTCGGCAGTGTGGCTCACTTTTTTTGTCCGCATGACGCGATCCAGGTGGCTACCCGGGGTCGGCCGAAACGATCTTGATTGCGTAAAATACTGAGCAAGCTTGGGGGGCGTGCCCACGCCTGCCTCCCAGTGGGCGCTATCGCCGTCAATCAGGAACAGGTTTCCGAATTTGGCCTCGCAGATGCTTACGGCGTTTTCCAGCATTGATTTGAAAACAGGTTCCAGTTCGCCAGGTGAGCTGGAAATGACCTTCAATACCTCGGACGTCGCAGTTTGCCGCTGCAGCGACTCGGTGAGATCGCGGGTCTTGGCCTGGACCTCGTCGAAAAGGCGAACGTTCTCGATAGCGATCACGGCCTGGTCGGCGAACGTCGAAACGAGTTCGACCTGTTTCTCCGTGAAAGGTTCGACCGTCTTATGGCCAAGAAACAGGACGCCGATCGGCTCTTTCTCCCGCAGAAGGGGAACGCCGAGAAGTGTCCGATAGCCGGCGGCCTTCTGGATGTCGGGATACGCATATTCCGGATCGGCCAAGGCATCGGGAATCTGAACGGCCGCGCCGGTCAACAGCACTCTTCCGACGAGGCTGCCTCGCTCCGGTTGCAATCTGAGGGGCGCAGCCAGTCCGACCCAGTCGACGGAAAAATTGTAGTTCGTCGCATGATAGAAGCCTCTGGCGTCCTTCCGCGTTATCGCTGCCATATCGGCATTGCAGAGCCTCGCCGCGGATTCCGTCAGCGTGTTAAGTACCGTTTGCAGATCGAACGCCGAACGGCTGATCACCTTCAACACATCGGCGGTCGCGCTCTGCTGCTGCAGTGATTCGCGCAGTTCCCCGAGCAGGCGGGTGTTCTCGATCGCGATGACGGCCTGGTTGGCGAAGTTGCTGAGCAGCTCAATCTGCTTATCAGCGAACGGGCGGACCTCTTGTCGATAGACCGCGATTGTGCCGACTAGCTTGGCGTGCCTAAGCATAGGTACAATGAGGATGGTGCGGGCCCCCGCGACATCAGCGGTTTGGACAACAGCCGGGTCGCCCGCAAGGTAAGCCGGATTTTTCCGCACATCGTGAATGTGTGCGACCTGACCGGTTCTGGCGACGGTACCCTGAGCACTCTCCGGATGAGGACGAAACCGAGTGTTCCGCCGTGAAGCTGCGTAATTTGGCGGAACGTTGTGGAACGCAACGGATTCGAACTTGTCACCGTGACACAAACTCAAAACGCCGAATTTCGCCGCGCAGACACGTGTTGCGTTCTCGAGCATCTTCCGGAACACCGGCTCCAGCTCGCCGGGCGTACTGCTAATGACCTGAAGAACTTCCGACGCAGCGGTTTGCCTCCCCAGCGCTTCAGCCAATTCGAATCGGAGAGCGGCGTTTTCCTTCTTTAGATCAACATCCGCAGAAATGCGTTGACGCTTCGGTGGCGCCTTGCTTCTGGTTGGAGACCTACGCACCGCTTGTCCGCGCTTCGCCATTGGGTGGGCCCGGGATGGCTGCAACAACGTGGCACCAAACTACCCAATCCGGGGGCTGCCGCATAGGTCGATCAAGCGACCCCGACTTCCGGTTTTGGCAGCAGATAACGGACCAAAGCAGCCTGGCTGACGATATCTGTTCATCGGGGCAAAGCAGACCTCCGAGAACCGGGGGAAGACGTCTGCCGCGAACCTGAGAGCCGGCTAGCGAAGACCGACGCTGCGATCGGCATCTTTCGTTCCACGGGCGCGGACCGGTTAGTGACTGAGTTCGAACCGGCGCATCTCGACCAAGCGTGCCCGACAATATTCACGGTACAGAATGTTGATGAAATCCCACATGGCCTGACCCGTCTTTAAATGTCTTCGGATCGTAGCCCCGTCCTGTTTCGGGAGGTTTTCTCCGCTCGGGAAAATTGACTTCGTTCGCCAGTCCGATTGTTTCGTCGACTAAGCGGCAACGAAATACCTTCACAGAAATGCGAGGGAGGACTGAACGCCTAAATCATGGGACCGAAAAAAGAGGATCAATACGGGCGCTCCCGGACCGGCTACGGGCTTGGAACTCTCGGATGACATTTGGGTTTTGCCGCCGCGCCGATCCGCCTCCGGGACACAATCGATCGAAATTGAAACCCCAACGTTCCGCCGGCACAGGAAATTGCTTTGATCCTGTGCCAAACCAATACTGAACGCCTGGTATCGATCTTGCTCAGCTAGGAGTGCGCCGGGGGTATTTCAGAGGCCCTGGTAACTGACCAACGCCGCCGACCGATCATATTGCGGTTGGGCGGCGTTGCACTTTTCGGAAACCAGGGGTTCAATGACCTGCAAGCGTGTTTTTTGCGTGGGGTGGGCAACTATGACCAAGGCGATTGAACATATTGTAGCGGATACTCGACCCTCAAAAACCGAACGGCCCTGGAGGAGATCCGCGACCATCGTAGGCGGCTATTGAACGAACACCGCATGCGCAGCAATTCTGTACTGAATTTCAAGAGCGTAAGCGACGAACTTCAGGAAGAGATCAGCATTGTAGAGGACGCACTATCAAAATTGAACGGTGATGAAACGAGTACGACTAGCTGAAGCAGATTGCGCACGGTAACGGAGTTTCCCTAGGGAATTATCTGAGAAATCGCTGCGGCACTGCAGTTTCCGACTAGCTCTTGATGCCTTGAAATCGAGAATTTGCCTGCATGACTCCCGGCTCGCCGGACTTGAGGCGGAAATCGCCGAGAGCCGAGACTGGGTGCGATCACGAATGTCGTCCGAACGGATCCAGGAAACAGATATAAAGCACCCTTCCGCTTTTTGTCCTCCGAGGCATGTCAGCGATCGACGCGCAGCAGAAGTCAGCCAGATCCGGCGCGGGCCGCAGCGCAAAGGTAGTGGTGTCGAACCCGACGTTCGCCAGCAGGTAGCGTTCGCGTGGCACCAGCTGATCGCTTGACAGTGTAAGTAAAAATATTATTACAAAGGGAGGTTATTGAGGGGAAGTAACCCATGTTGCAGACGAAACGAAGCTATGGCGGAATGGTGACGGCGCCGCACCATCTTGCGGCGCAGGCTGGGCTCGCTGTCCTGTCGGGAGGCGGCAACGCCATCGAAGCAATGATCGCATCCGCCGCAACGATCGCGGTGGTCTATCCTCATATGAATGGCCTTGGCGGCGATAGCTTCTGGCTCGTCGGCCGCGCCGGTTCGACGCCGGTCGGAATTCAGGCCTGCGGACGCGCTGCGATGGCGGCCGATCGCGCCTGGTATCGCGAGCGGGGGTGCGCCAGCATTCCAAGCCGCGGCCCGCTGGCCGCACTCACGGTCGCGGGCACCGTCGACGGCTGGCAAAAGGCCTATGAGCTCAGCCGCGATCGTCATGGCGGGCGGCTGCCGCTTGCGCGGCTGCTCGAGCCCGCAATTCTGTACGCCGAGGAAGGCGCTGCCGTAACGAGGACGCTCCACGAAAACATAATCAAGAAGCGGCCTGAACTCGAGGATGTGCCCGGCTTTGCGGAGGTCTATCTGCCGCAAGGTGCCCCACCTGCGGTCGGCGCGCGGCTACGACAGCCGCGGGTTGCCGAGACGTTGCGGCGGCTGGCGAAAGCGGGCCTGTCCGATTTCTATCGCGGCGATCTGGCGCGCTCGATGGCTGATGATCTCGAGCGGCTGGGCAGTCCGCTTCGGCTTGCCGATCTGGAACGACATCAGGCATCGCTTGTGACGCCGCTCTCGGTCGAGGTAGCCGGACACAAGGTGTTCAACATGCCGCCGCCGACCCAGGGCCTGGCGTCGCTCCTGATTTTGGCGCTCTATGCCCGGCGTATGGCTGATAAGTCCGATAGCGTCGATCATTTGCACCGGTTGGTCGAATGCACGAAAGCAGCGTTCCGTGTTCGCAACCGCTACGTGACCGACCCTGACTACATGGAGCGGCCGGCGGCCGCGTTTCTGTCCGAAGAGTCACTGGCCGCGCTTCATGAGACAGTGTCGGATGCTCGTGCGATACCGTGGCCCGATCCGCCGCGGCAAGGCGATACGGTGTGGCTCGCCGCGACCGATCGCACCGGGCTCAGCGTCAGCTTCATCCAAAGCGTCTACTGGGAGTTCGGTTCCGGCGTCATTCTTCCGCAGAGCGGAGTCACCTGGCAGAATCGCGGAACGAGCTTCAGCCTCAAGGACACTGACATCAACAGGCTCGACCCCGGACGCTTGCCGTTCCATACCATCCAGCCGGCGATGGCCGAGCTTGGCGATGGGCGGCTGATCTCCTTCGGCACGATGGGCGGGGAGGGGCAGCCGCAGACTCAGGCCGCGATCTTCACGCGCTATGCGCTGCACGACCAGGAACTGCAAGCTGCGATCACGGCGCCGCGCTGGCTGCTCGGCCGCACCTGGGGAGAGGAAAACAACAACCTCAAGATCGAGTCCCGCTTCGATCCTGCCATCATCGACCGGCTGCGCGCGCTCGGTCACGATATCCAGGTAACAGGCCCGTTCGAGGAATTCATGGGGCACGCCGGTGCGATCGTCTGGCACCCGGATGGCCTGCTCGAGGGAGCCAGCGATCCGCGTAGCGATGGCGTCGTGGCCGCGCGCTAAAGCGCGATGAGACCGCCCGCCGCTAACGGGACGGCTTGCGGCCGCGGGTCGTCCTTGATCCGGAGGCCTTGTGCTTCCGTTCCCCGATCGGCGCCGTCAGCCAGGTCAGGATCATGTCCTGCGCGTGCTCGCGGCGCCGCACGAGCCAATCCGACGCGCCCAGATCCTTGTCGAACATCGCCGAGAGCGTGTAGCGATTGGAGACGTGGAAATAGCTCATGGCGGTGATGGAGACGTAGAGCTGGATCGGGTCGACGTCATCGCGAAACAGCCCTGCCGCCACGCCGCGGTGGAGAACATTTTCGATGCTCGCGACCAGCGGCAAGGTGAGTTCGGCGATCTTGCGCGACTTGCGCAGGTTACGCCCGCGCTGAAGGTTCTCATTGTTGATGAGAGCGATGTAGTTCTGGTGCTCCCCAAAGAACGTGAATGTGAAGTTGATCAACTCGCACATCGCGGCAACAGGCTCGCGGTCGTCGAGATTGAGCTGCTGCTCGGCCGCGCGGATCTCGGTGTAGACGTCCTCGAGGACCGCAATGTAGAGTCCGTTCTTGTCGCCGAAATAGGCGTACAACAGGCGCATGTTGGCCTTGGCGCGCTGCGCGATGGCCTCGACGCGGGCGCCGCCGAGGCCGTTGTGGCAGAACTCGAACGTTGCCGCGCGCAGGATCGCTTCCTTGGTGAGCGCGGAATCCCGCGGCCGTTTTCCGCGCGCTGAGCTGCGAGGAGGGCTGGTCTGTGCTGTCGTCTCGGTCACGGTGCCAACTTTGCTAGGGCTTCGGGGTGTCCGCGCAGACACATCCACATCCGGTTAACACGGCCCAGCGGACTGTTTCCTGCGCAAGTTGCCGGGATTGAGATCGTCATTACGGCTGTTCGTCAAGGGGGACGATCCTCCATGTTGGTTGGCATCAAGCGGCGGCCGCTACCACTGTGCCGCCGCACGCGACGAGGCGGCCGTTCTTGTAGACATCGCGCGGCTTCGGGCGGGCGACCACGGCTTCCTGGACATGCCTGGCATCGAGTACCACGAAATCCGCCGTCCCACCGACGGTCAGGCCATGGTTGGTGAGGCCAAGCGCGCTCGCCGCATTGGACGTCACCATGTCAAAGGCGGCGGCCAATTGATCATCGGTGTTGAAACCGGAGCGATAACCGACCAGCATCGCGCGTTCGAGCAGGTCGCCATCGCCGTAGGGCCACCAGGAATCGCGAATGTTGTCGTTACCGGAGAACACGTTGACCCCGGCGTCGCGAAGCAGCAGTACGGGCGGGAATGGACGGGCCCCCGGCGCGTTGGTCAGGATGGCAACGCCGGCCTCAGCAAGCCGCTGCGCGGTGCGCTGGACCAGATCATGGGAGACTTCGCCCAGCGCGTAGGCATGACTGATCGTCACCTTGCCGCCGAGGCCCGCCGCCTTGGTGCGCCGCGCGATTTCCTCGATCTCCGCGATGCCCTGCAGGCCGCCGTCATGCAGGTGGATGTCGATGCCGACGCCATGCCGTTCAGCGATGCCGAAGATGATATCGAGATGGCCGGCCGCGTCACCGTCGTGACCCGCGGGATCCAGTCCGCCGACCAGGTCGGCGCCGGCGCGAACGGCCTGTTCGAGCAGGTCGGCGGTTCCCGGCGACGTCAGGATGCCGCTCTGCGGGAACGCGACGATCTGGACCGAGACCTTTTCGCGGTGGGCGTCCCGCGCCGCGACGATCTGTTCGAAATGCTGCAGGCCGACCGCCGCATCAACGTCCACATGGCTGCGCATATGGGTTGTGCCGTGCGACACGCAAAGATCAATCAGGGCTGCCGCCCGTACCGCGATGGGCCTGGCGTTGGCAAGGTACTCCTTCTCGAACTTTACACGCTCGCGCACGCTGAAGCCGGCGGTGCAGGGGCGGTGCGGCTTCCAGTCATCGCCGATGAAGCACTTGTCCAGATGGATATGACCTTCGACCATGCCGGGCAGCACCAGGCGTCGGCCGAGATCGTGGATTGCGCCGACCGTGCCGTAGCGCTGCGAGATCGGCGCGATTGCCACGATCCTGCCACCGCTGACGGCGATTTCGACAATTCGGCCGTCTGCCAGCCGAGCGTTCTGAAAGAGTGTGTCGATAGCGGACAAGGCAGGTCTCCATTTGGCTAGGTTGGAACGATACCGTCGGGCAGAGCGCGCGAATACGCCGCGATCCCGCCGGCCGTCGTGATCCAGATATCGCTGCGCTTGGCAACGATCGCCTGCAGCGCACGTCGTAGCGGCCGCAAACGATGGGGCTGGCCGACCAGGTAGGGATGCAGTGCGATGCCCATCACGAGCGACTGCTTTCTGGATTGCGCCAGCATTTCCTCGAACGTGTCGGCGATCATGGTCGCAAACTGTTCGCCGCTGTCCTTTCGCCCGACGATCGAAGGGATGTCGTTCAGTTCCTGCGGGTAGGGGATGGACAGGATGCGTCCGCCATCTCGCGTCGAGAACCACACCGGCTGGTCGTCCATGCACCAGTCGAGCAGGTAGTGGTAGCCCGCTTCGACGAGAAGGTCGGGCGTGATTGCCGATTGAGATATCCACGGCCCGAGCCAGCCGAGCGGCCGCCGTCCTTCGGCGCGCGCGATGACGTCGGTGGCCTCTTCGATCAATCGCCGTTCTTCTGCCGGCGAAAGCACTCCCTGACGTTCGGAGTTGGTGCGTCCGTGGCCAACGATCTCGTCGCCACGGGCGCGAAAGGCGTCCATGACTTCCGGGCAGTAGTGATAAATGCTGCTATTCGCGAGCACGGAGAGCGGAAACTTCAAGTCGTCGAAAACGTCGATCAGTCGCCACACGCCGACGCGGTTGCCATAGTCGCGCCAGGCATAGTTGAGGACATCCGGCTGCGGACCGCCGGGGCAGAGCTCGGCGCCCAAGCCGTCGCCGAATGCGAAATGTTCGAGGTTGAGTCCGACATAGACGGCAAGCCGCTTTCCATCCGGCCACATGAAGTCAGGGCGGCGCGTGATCGCGCTATAGCGGTAGCGATCGTGGGAGGTCAGACCGCGAGCGGGATGTTCCGCTTGCGCGTATGTTGCACCGCCGAGAATGCCGCGCGGGATGGCCTGACCCGGTTCTGCCTCGATTTCCCGCTTCATCGGAATTTCCCCATCATCCGCGATCGCCGCTTGACATTCGTGGAAATGTGAAGAAAGTTTTTACTTCCGTCAAGACCGCGAAAACGGCGGCAGCGGACGAGAGGCGGCTGAGGAGCAGCCGTCAGGAGCGGGAGGATTGCAGAAATGAATTACGCAGGTATCGCTATGACCGGGTTCCGTCGCCGCGTTCTCTTGCAGGGCGCGCTTGCCATTCTCCTTGGCTCACTGCCGCTCATGGAGCACGCGCGTGCCGCTGAGCCGATCAAGATTGGGCTGGTCACTGCGCTGTCGGGTCAGTCGGCGCGTGCCGGCGAAGCGCTGACGCGCGGCGCCACGATCGCGATCGAGGACATTAACGCCAAGGGCGGCGTACTCGGCCGTCCGCTCGAGCTCGTTCGCCGCGATGATGAAAGCAATCCCGCGAAGGGACTGACTGCGGCGCGCGAACTGATTCAGCGCGAGAAGGTCGCGGTGCTGCTCGGCGGCCTGGATACGCCGGTCGAGCTGGCGATCGTGCCCTTCGTCAACAACGTGAAGGTACCGTTTGTCGTGCCGTGGGCGGCCGGAACCAACATCACCCAGAACGGCGCCGCATCGAACTACGTGTTCCGCGTCTCGGCCATGGACGACGAGGTCGACAAGGCGATCGTCGCGTTCGCGAGCAAGACCTATGGAGCGAAAAAGCCTGGCCTCATTCTCGTCAACAACCCCTGGGGTGAATCCAACGAGCACGGCCTGCGCGCCGCCATGAAGGCCGCCGGGATCGAGCCGGCCGGCGTGGAGAAGTTCGAGGCCAACGACGTCGACGTGGTCGCCCAGCTGTCGCGGCTCAAGCAGGGAGGCGCCGATGTTTTGTTCCTGGTCGGCAATGTCGGCCCATCGTCGCAGGTGGTGAAGTCGCTCGACCGCATGGGCTGGGCGCCGCCGATCGTATCGCATTGGGGACCCGCCGGCGGCCGCTTCACGGAGCTTGCCGGTCCGAATGCGAAGAACGTCGTCTTCGTGCAGACCTACAGCTTCTTCGGCGACCTCTCGCCGGTCGGCAAGCGCGTGATCGGCGAACTACAGGCGAAATATCCCGACATCAAGGGGCCTGCGGACGTGACCCCTGCGGTCGGCTTTGCCAACGCCTATGACAGCGTCATGGTGATCGCCAGCGCGATCCAGAAGGCCGGCAGCACCGATCCTACCGCCATTCGCGACGGCTTCTACGCCATCGATCGCGTGGAAGGGCTCATCAAGACTTACGAGAAGCCGTTTGCCCAGAACAAGCACGATGCACTGACCGCGCAGGACTACATTTGGGCTCGCTTCGAGGACAACCACATCCTGCCATTCACCAGGAACTGACGGATCCCGTCGTCCAGCAAGCAGATCGGGGTGGTCATCAATGTCATTTCTTTCGGCGATTATAACCGGAATGGCGCTGGGGAGCATGTACGGCTTGCTCGCGCTGGGCTTCCACGTCACCTACGCGGTATCCGGCACGGTCAACTTCTCACAGGGCAGTTCGATGACCCTGGGTGCCGTTGCCGGATACTTCTTCCTCGTCGTTTGGGGCTGGCCGGCCGCAATCGGCATCCCCGCCGTGTTGCTGGTCTGCGCGGTCTATGGCGTGCTCATCGAGCGTTTCGCGGTTCGTCCCTTCGTGGAGCGGGGATCGGACAACTGGCTGATGGCGACGGTTGCGGTCGGCATCATCGTCGACAATGTGATGCTGTTTGTGTTCGGCAAGGAACCGCGCAGCTTTCCGTCCGTGCTGGCGGCCAAGCCGATACAGATCGTGGAGGGAGCAGGGGTCTATCCCCTGCAGCTCCTGATTCCCGTCGTCGGGCTGCTGCTGGCGCTTGCGCTGCACCTCATCAGCCGCCGGACACGCCATGGCGTTGCCATGCTGGCAGTGGTGCAAAACCCGAACGCCGCGCGGTTGATGGGCATCAATGTCAGCGGTGCCATCGCCACGAGCTACGCGGTATCGGCCGTGTTGGCGGGCGTGGCCGCGCTCCTCATCGCGCCCTTGTTCAATGTGTCGTCCGAGATGGGCACACTGTTTGGCATCAAGGCGTTTGCGGCTGCGATCATCGGCGGCCTTGCCAGTTCCTGGGGCGTCATGCTGGCCGGGTTATGTCTCGGTCTGATCGAGGTGTTCGCGACGAACTATCTGGGTTCGGTCTACACCCAGATCATCACCTTTGCTTCCGTCATCGTCATTCTCGTCCTCATGCCGCACGGGTTGCTCGGCCGAGCCGGAGTTAAGAAGGTATGACCTCTCGCGCCTCCCTTCTCGTCGTAACTGCGGTGTTTGCGATTGCCATCGGCTATGCGGCCATCGCGGACAGCTATGCGGTCTTCCTGATCGCGACGATCTCGCTGACGGCGATCGCCTGTATCGGCCTCAACGTCCTGCTCGGCCTCGCGGGGCAGATATCGCTCGGGCATGTCGGCTTCATGGCCATCGGGGCGTACACGACCGTGCTGCTCATGGACAAAGCGGGCTGGCCCTATCTCGCAGCCACCGCGGGAGCGATCGTCCTGGTCGGTATCGTCGGCGGGCTGCTCGCGATGCCCGCTTTGCGCGTGCGGGGCCCGTATCTGGCGATGGTGACGATCGCCTTCGGATTCATCGTCGAGCACGTCACGATCGAATGGCGCGATCTCACCGGCGGCGGCAATGGCCTGGTGTTGAGCGCACCGCCGACCGTCTTCGGATATGCGCTCTCGGAGCGTTCCCTTGCCATTGCGGGCGTCGCACTTGTTTTCGCCTGCCTGATCCTGTTCGAAAAGTTGAAACGGAGCGGCTGGGGTTACGCGATGCGGGCGGCCCGCGATACGGAGGTCGCGACGCGCTCCCTCGGCATCGATCTGGTGCATGTCCGCGCGGTGGCGTTCGTCATCTCGGCGGCGGCGATGGCGTTGGCCGGCGCACTGTTTGCGCCGCTCCAAGGCTATATCAGCCCGAGCTCGTTTCCGTTCCTGCAATCGGTGCTGCTGCTGTTCGGCGTGATGGTCGGCGGCGCAGGTTCGACGCTCGGTCCGGTGATCGGCGCCGCGCTTGTCGTGCTGTTGCCGGAATTTCTGTCTGATCTCGCGGAGTATCGCCTGCTGGCCTTTGGCGTTCTGCTCTTCGTCGTGCTGAGGGCGGCGCCCTCCGGCATCATCGGACTGCTGGAGCAACTTGCTGCAAAATTCCTGCCGGCGCGGCAGTCGTCGGCTGAACCCGAAGTCGCCGCGGCGAATGTCGACGCGTCCAGCCTTGGGACGCGGAGCCGGGCAGGGCTCGATGTGACAAACCTCTCGATTTCGTTCGGCGGTGTCCGTGCAGTCCAGGACGTATCGTTCACGGCCCAGCCTGGTGCCGTCACCAGCATCATCGGCCCCAATGGCGCCGGGAAGACCAGCGCGCTGAACCTGCTCTGCGGCTTCTATCGACCAAAGTCCGGCACGGTAAGGCTCGGCGATCGCGATGTGACGGGCATGACGTCACATTTGCTTGCGCGCGTCGGCGTGGCGCGGACGTTTCAAACGACGCAACTATTCGGCTCCCTCACCATTCTGGAAAACATCCTGCTGGCCGAGAGGGTCGGCCGGCTTGGCGGCATCGTGTCCGCGCTTCGCAACGACACGACGGAAGGCTTTGCACGCTTCCTGCTGCGCTTTGCCGGCGTCGATGGCGACGTCGACCGGCTTGCCGATTCGCTGCCGCATGGCGAGAAACGGCTGGTCGAAATCGCCCGTGCGCTGGCGCTGCGACCCCGGATCCTGCTGCTCGATGAGCCTGCGGCGGGTCTCTCGAAGGGCGACAAGCAGCGCTTGACCGCGCTCCTGCGTCGTATCGCCGATCTCGGCATTGCCGTGATCATCGTTGAACACGACATGCCGATGATCATGTCGCTCAGCGATCTCATTGTCGTGCTTGATGCCGGCAAGCGTATCGCGATCGGCGACGCCGCGGCGATCCGCAACGATCCGCTTGTTCGCAAGGCCTATCTGGGGGACGCCACGCCGGGAGAGCGAAGCCGCGCGCCGCGCCCGGCGATGCAGGGCATCGCCCTCGAGGTCAGGGCGCTCGACTCGTTTTATGGCCTGTCGCGCGCGTTAAGCGGAATCGACCTCACCGTCGCGCCGGGCGAGGCCGTGGCCGTGCTCGGCGCGAACGGTGCCGGAAAGACCACCTTGATGCGATCGATTGCCGGCCTCGAGCCGCCCCGATCGACGGGTGAAGTCCGGCTCGCGGACAAGCGCATCGACAAGCTGCCCGCGCATATTCGCGCTCGCTCCGGCGTCGTGCTGGTGCCCGAAGGGCGGCAGGTGTTTCCCGAGCTGACGGTGAAGCAGAATCTCCGGCTCGGCGCCTTTGCGCGCAAGGGCGTCGATCTCGATGCTGAAATCGAGGCGATGTTCACGCGCTTCCCCCGATTGAAGGAGCGTATTGACCAGCGCGCCGGCCTGTTGTCCGGCGGCGAGCAGCAAATGCTCGCGGTTGCGCGCGGACTTCTGACGGCACCAAAGATATTCATGCTCGACGAGCCATCACTGGGCCTGGCACCGCTCGTCGTCGATGAACTGTTTGCCTCCTTTGAACGGTTGCGAAGCGAGGGGATGACCATCATCGTGGTCGATCAGATGGCAGGACATGCCCTTGCCTTGGCCGATCGCGCCTATTTGCTGGAAACCGGCGCGATCCTGAAGAGTGGCGTCGCCGGGATCATTGCCGAGGATCCGCTGCTCGAAGCCGCCTATCTCGGCGGGGAGGCCCAGGCCGGCGCCGCGCCGCGGTTCGCGGCCCAGGCATCCTGAGGGAGGAGAAACGGCGGATGTTCCTCGGGGACCACGATTCCAACGGCAAGCCGCGGGATGGCTCCGATTTGAGCGATTGGCGCGGAGATGCCGGGGCGGCGACGGTCTCTGCGGCCGTGGAAGTTGGGCTTCTCGCCAAGAAAGCGCTCTGCGATCGAGCTGCGGGCCATGTCGTGGCGGCCTTCGAGCGTTCGTTCTACGCGACGCTCGACGGAAATTGGATCTGCGTTGGACAGCTCGACATCGGCTCAGGACCGTTGCATCTGCTCGGCAGGGTCGATCTGTCACGGCTGGCAGTCGGCGACGCCGTGCGGGTCGCGGATTCCATTCTCTGGGTCGCCGGCGCGCCGTTCCTGAAACTGGCCTCGGCGTCCAGATGGGCGCCGCGTGCGGTGCCACACTGGTCGGAAAGCAGTCTGCGGCGCGGTCTGCATGCAGTCGACGAAGTCTGGAGAGGGGATCTGACGGCGGGTGGTCTGGCCTCCGCGGGATCCGGATGGATTCCGGTCGAAGCATCTGCGCTGGTTCAGGCCGCCAGGCCCGGACTTGTCGCCCTGGCGCGTATCCTTGCGGGTTCGGTCGGTGAGTCGGACGACATGTCGGGGCTTCGGAGCTTGATCGGACTCGGGCCCGGTCTTACGCCATCCGGCGACGACCTGATCGGCGGTGCGCTGATTGCGTTGGCCGCACTTGGCCGCATCGAATGTCGCGATGCGTTATGGGGCCGTTGTCGTGCGCTGATCGAGCGCACCAACGATGTCAGCGGAGTCCATCTGCAGGCTGCGGCGCAGGGTTACGGTGCGGCCGCATTGCATGACGCCATCCACGCGGTGATGGGTGGTACCGCGCGACTTCATCAAGCTCTCAACGCGTTGACTGCGGTCGGGCATACCTCCGGGCTGGACGCATTTGCGGGCAGCCTCATCGTTCTGCGCCACGCCATTCGAAAGCAGTGACGCGAGCGCTGCGGCCTCTCCTCAAGTTTCGGGTTCTCCCAGACTGCTCCGGACGAAGTTCGGAGCTCTTTTTTGCGATCGATATTCACCTGGAGAAAGTCCGGCAACGCGACAGGGCATCCAGATTCGCGTTCACGAGATTCCGCGCTTGACTAAGTAAGTATTCTCTTATTATCTCGACGAAACGAGAACAGGTTTATTAGGGCTGGAGACGATGACGGATCAGGAAGCACCGCAGTATCAGCTGTTGCTGGCGAGCAAGGTCGAAGTCGTAAATGTCGGGCTGGAGGGGTTCGTGAAGGACCTGCGCGACTGCGGCATCGACGTCGTCCATGTCGACTGGAAGCCGTCGGCGGGCGGGGATCCGCAGATGGCGGCCCTGCTTGCAAAGCTTGGTGTGTGAGGGCGCGCCGATGAAGTTGATTGATGACGCAAATGACCAGGCGCTGGCTCGCATCCTCGAAGGTGAGCCGCGGCTGATCGACATCGTTCCCGCGGGACAATTGATCAAGGACCTGCGTGACCGAATGATCCTTCACGCCGGCCCGCCGATCACCTGGGAGAGGATGTGCGGCCCGATGCGGGGTGCGGTGGCAGGCGCGATCGTCTTCGAGGGCTGGGCGCAGGATCTTCGTTCCGCGACCGAGCTCGCCGCCGATGGCGGAATCGAATTTCATCCGAACCATCATTTCGGGGCCGTTGGCCCGATGACCGGCATGACGACGAAGTCGATGCCGTTGTTCGTGGTCGAGAATGCGCGCTTCGCCAATCGCGCCTATTGCGCGATCAACGAGGGCCTCGGCAAGGTCATGCGCTTCGGCGGCAACGACGCGAGCGTATTGCAGCGGCTCGCCTGGTTGCGCGACGTTTTCGGGCCGGTTCTGGGCAAGGCGATCCGTGCCGCCGGCGGTGTAGACCTGAAGGCGATCGTTGCGCGGGGGCTGTCGATGGGCGACGAGCTGCATCAGCGCAATCTTGCCTGCTCGAGCATTTTCCTCCGTGAGATCGCGCCCTGGATGGCGCGAACGTCGACCGACAATGCGACTCTTGCCGAATGCCTGGCGTTCATCGGGCAGAACGATCAGTTCTTCCTGAACATTGCCATGGCGATGGGCAAGGTGATGACCGATCCCGCGAATGGCATCCGTGGCTCGACCGTCGTCACGACAATGTGCCGCAACGGGACCGACTTCGGAATCCGCGTCAGCGGGTTGGGCGAACAGTGGTTTACGGCTCCGGTCGAAATGCCGGAGGGGCTCTACTTTGCCGGCTATTCCGAGAAGGATGCCAATCCGGACATGGGCGATTCCGCAATCGTCGAAACGATCGGCTTGGGGGGATTTGCGATGGCGGCGGCGCCGGCGGTCGCAGGATTCGTGGGCGCCGGCGCACCGTCCGAGGCCGGTAACTTCACCCGCTCGATGGGCGAAATCACCATTGCGCAGAATCCGGAATGGACCATTGCCGCGCTGGACTTCGCCGGTGTGCCGACGGGCATCGACATCCGTTTGGTCGTCGATTCCGGCGTGGTGCCGGTCATCAACACCGGCATCGCCCATCGCGAGCCCGGCATAGGTCAGGTCGGGGCAGGTGTGGTCAAGGCGCCGTTGGCGTGTTTCGAGCAGGCAGTGCGCGCCATCGCCAGCGATTTGGGGGTGTCATGAACGCCATCGTCCTGAACGAAATCCGCCAGGGATTCTATCTCGATTCAGTAGCGTTGATGCGACTGTCCCGCGAGGTGGCCGCGTCTCCCGGCGTCATTGAGGCGGCGTTGATGATGGGGACGCCGTCCAATGCGGCGATCATGCGCAACGCAGGCTTGCTGGACGAGCGCGTCGCCGTGAAGGGCAACGATCTCGTGATCGCGGTAAAGGCCAAAACCGAACCTGCCGCACGTGATGCCCTCGACGGCGCGATCAAGTCGCTCGACAAGCCGAAAAGCCAGGGCGAAGCGCAGACCGCATGGCGACCGCACACGATCGCCGCGGCGGTGAAGCTCAGGCCCGAGATCAATCTTGCGCTGATCTCCGTCCCCGGCGATTTCGCGGCTGCCGAAGCCAGAAAGGCGCTCAATCGCGGCCTGCATGTCCTGATGTTCAGCGACAACGTGTCGCTCGAGGACGAACTGTCGCTCAAGCTGCAGGCGCGCAAAGCCGGCCTGCTGATGATGGGCCCTGATTGCGGAACGGCCGTCATCGGCGGAGCGCCGCTGGCGTTTGCCAACAAGCTCAGGCGCGGCAAGATCGGAATCATCGGCGCGTCGGGCACCGGAACGCAGGAGGTCTCATGCCTGATTTCGGAAGCCGGTGAAGGAATCTCTCATGCCATCGGGGTCGGCGGGCGCGATCTGAAGAAGGATATCGGCGGAATCACGACGCTGATGGCGATCGATGCGTTCGATTCCGATCCGGGCACGAGCCATGTCGTGCTGATCTCGAAGCCGCCGCATCCCGACGTCGCCAGGTCGGTTCTGGAGCGGATCGGGAGAAGCGGGAAGTCCTTTACGGTGTGCTTTATCGGGGCTTCGGAAGTTGCGCTGCCGCCGAATGCCCGCTTTTCGCCAACGCTCAAAGGCGCCGCCGAGTTGGCGCTGGGAGGCAAGAAGATCGGTGAAGAATTCGACGCGGGCGCCGTTGCCGCGCGGCTTCCGCGGAGGACCGGTCGGGGTGGGATCGAGGGGTTGTTCGCCGGCGGAACGCTTTGTGCCGAAGCTCAGGTGATCCTTGCGTCCGCAGGTCGCAAAGTGGCGTCGAACGCGGCGATTCCCGGCGTCCCCAAGCTCGACGCCGAGCCGGACGGCGGCCGGGACCGGCTGATCGACCTCGGCGATGACGAATATACACGTGGTCGACCGCATCCGATGATCGACCCTTCCGTGCGTGATGAAGCGTTGCGTGTCGCGCTCAAGAACCCAGATATCTCGGTGATCCTGCTCGATCTGGTGCTTGGCTATGGCGCGCATGCCGATCCCGCCGGGCATCTGGCGAGCATCGTTGCCGATCGCGGGCAGGATGCTCCGGCGCTGATCGCCTCCGTCGTCGGCACCGAGGCGGATCCGCAGGTTCGCTCGGCGCAGGTCAGGAAACTGGAGCGGGCCGGAATCGTCGTCGCGCCGTCGAACGCGCAGGCGTGCGAACTCGCAGTCGCCATCGCCAACAATGCCTGGAGGTAAAGGAAATGCGTACGCTCAATGATGTGCCGCGTCGCCTTGTGGTTGCAATTGGGGGCAATGCGGTTCATCCCGAAGACATCCGCGGCACCTCCCAGGAGCAGAAGTCCGTCGCGCAAAAGACCGCGGAAGCGCTGCTGCCGCTTGCGCAGCTCGACAATGAGCTGGTCATCACGCACGGTAACGGCCCGGTTGTCGGCAAGATCATGATGCGCCAGATGCTGACGATGAACCGTATTCCGCCGATGGACATGGACATCTGTGTCGCGCACAGCCAGGGCGGCATCGGCTATCTTTTGATGCAGGCGATCGAGAATGCCCTGCGTGAACAAGGCAACCAGAGGCATGTGGCAAGCCTGCTGACGCAGGTGGAGGTCGACAAGGACGATCCCGCGTTCACAAACCCCACGAAGTTCGTTGGGCCCTTCTTCGCCGAAGATGAAGCCAGGAAGATCAGCGTCGAACTCAACTGGGCGATGCGAGAGGACTCGGGGCGAGGCTGGCGTCATGTCGTGCCTTCGCCGAAGCCCAAGCATGTCTGTGACATCTCGCTGGTCGATGCATTGGTCAAGCGGGGAACGATCGTCATTGCCGGAGGCGGTGGCGGCGTTCCCGTTATTCGCGACGCCAGGGGCGTACGCACCGGTGTACCGGCGGTCATCGACAAGGATCTGACGTCGGCCCATATCGCGAATGTCCTTGGGATTGAAGAGTTGCTGATCCTGACGGCCGTGCCGCGCGTCGCGGTGAATTTCGGAAAGCCGAACAAGAAGGAGCTGGATCAGGTCGGCCTCGACGAAATCAAGGCCTATCACCGCGAAGGCCACTTTCCCCCAGGAAGCATGGGGCCCAAGGTCGATGCTGCCATCCGGTTTCTCGAGCGGGGCGGAAAGCGCGCGATCATCAGTCACCTCGATTGCGCAATGGCAGCGCTACGAGGCGAGACAGGGACGCACGTGGTTCAATAGCGGTCCGACCGACGCGGCTCGTTATCCGCCGACTTGGCGTGGTCACTTCCGGCACCACCGCGCTACTAACGATGAAGATCGTCTCCGCTTATCACTTCGGAGTTGTCGATTTCCGCGCGGTTTTCGTCGGACTTGAGATGGAGATCGCCGAGTCTCCAGCCTTGTCCGCGGGTTTTTGGCGTCGGGAAAATTTGGTAAAATGATGGAACCCGGAAGCCTCCACAAGCTTGAATCCTGGACCCCAAGTTAGGAGCCCGGCCATGCATGGAATGAGCGGATCGCCGTTTTTCGTGCCTTATGGCGCGGATGAAACAATCTACCGGGTCGTGGACAGCAGGGGCGCGGGAAGCGAAACGGAGGTCGAGCGAACCGATCTCAACGCTGTGATCGCCGATTTTCTCGCGGGCCAGTTTAACTGCCCCATCCGTGTCGTAGCCTTCAATACCCTGGAGCATTGGACCGAGGATGTGTCGCGAGAGGTTGCGGCAGAAATTCAGGCCCAATCCGATATGGATTCCGTACCGGTGCCCGAGCATCTGAAAGACTTCGTCGAAAAATATGCGGGTTCGACCGATCGACACGGTCCAATCACCTTGGCCTTGGCGGGAGGCTCAACTCATGGCCGATCAGCATCAAGTTAATGCGATAATGGCTAGCACTATTTGCGGTTGCCTCAAGGAGAACGCCGATCGGCGAATTGATCCTGAGGAAGCCAAGCACATTGCAAAGTGTATCGTTGCAGCCCTCACTGAAGCGGGTCTCGCGATTGTCGTGGCAGCCACGCCCGCATCGCAGGGCTCCCGCTAACCTCATAGCGGACGTGACGATCCCGTTCGCTGGGGTTGCAACGAGGCATTGCCTTAAGGGGATTGGCTCGACGACCGCGTTCTTGCGCGGCTGCAGATGGAGATCGAAAAGTCACAAAGCCGCCAGCCGTAGCACCAATACAGGAGGGAGCGCCATGATGCACAAAGCCTTTTCGGAGTTGGATGATCAGGAACGGCATGTTCTGCTGATAATGGCCGATTTCGCGATCGCGACGTTCTCGTCGGCGTTGGTTGTTGGGATAATACAGGGCGTTGTCGGTCTGCTGACTTGAGCGCCGGCGTTGGGAGTGTGATCACAGCGGAGGCTTGACCCGCCTTGGATTGCCGGGGTCCAGGACCGTCACGGTGGCAGTCATGCCTGCGCTTAGAGTGACGCCCTTGGGTACGTCGTCTATCGCGATACGGACGGGGATGCGCTGGGCCAGTCTCACCCAGCTGAACGTCGGGTTGACGTTGGCGATCAGCTCGCTGCCGACGACGTTGTCACGATCGGTGATCGCGTGCGCGATGCTCTGGACATGGCCGGACAACGGCTTGTTGAATCCCATCAGGCCGATCAAAGCCTTGTCGTCGATCTCGATGTGACGCAGCTTGGTTTCCTCGAAATAGCCGGCAACATAGTAGGAGTCGCTGTCAACGACGGCCACCATGGGCCGTCCGGCGGTCGCGTAGTCGCCGCGATCGACCAGCAGGTTTGTGACGTGGCCGTTGACCGGAGCGCGTACGACGGTGCGGGCCAGATTGAGCTTGGCCACGGCGGCGGCCGCAACGGCCTGATCATAGGCCGCTCGCGCCGACAATGCCGCGGTTCGAGCCTGATTGAGCGCTTCTTCCGATATCGCCGCGGAACTCAGTCGCTCCCGACGGTGAAGTTCCTCGTCACGCTGATCGAGGACGCTCTCTGCGCCGGACTGTGCTGCCTCCGCCGCCGACAGGGCGAGTTCGTAGCGCGCCGGATCGATGGTGAACAGGACGTCACCGATCCTGACGTCCTGATTGTCCTTGACGGAAATGTCGACGACCATGCCCGCGACGTCAGGGGCGACCATGACGACGTTGGCGCGCACGCGTCCATCGCGCGTCCAGGGGCTCTCCTCGTAGGTTCGCCACAGGTACCATCCGGCGATGGCAGCGATTGCCACGACCACCGCGGTGACGGAAATCCGAATCAGGGAGGTTACGTTTGGCATGACTGGACTGTCTCGCAAGAGCTAGAGCGTTACGGCGATGAAGGCGCCGAGCAGAATCACATACAGCGCGGCATTGAACAGAGGCGGATGCCAGACGAAACGATAGGCGCCGGTTTGTGCGAGCAGATGGCGCAGAATTGCCCACGCGATGGCGGTTCCCGCGAGATAGCCAAGCAGGGGCGGTAGATAGACGCCGTCCAGCGAAATTTCCTTGATCATGCCATCACCGGTTCGTTCGAGGTCAATTGAGTCACGGGCTTCGGCAAGCCGAAGAAGCCAGGATGCTGCTCGAGAGTCATTTCGATCGCATGCAAGGCTTCCGCCGTCCGAATGAGAAGCACGTCATCGTCGAGCGATAGAACGGCACGATATGCAGCCTCCAGCACCGGGAGCAAAGGCACGGTTCGCCAGTCGCGGCCCGCGCGGGCAAAGTGCTCGCGGATGGCGGCAAGCGCGTTCTCGACGATCACGGCGGCCGGTTCCGGCAGTTGTGGTCGATAGGTACGAAGCGCCAGGATGTTCAGCGCGATACGAAGGCTGGCGAGGCCACCCTGCATGACGGTTCGGTGTTCCGGATCCGTCGGATCCAGGCGCATCAGCAACGCGTTGATCCGGTCGAAGATCCGGCTTTCGAGCGCTGTACGCAGCTCGATGGTTGCGGTTTCCGTGGCGCGTGCGAGGTCCCCCATCATCCCGCGGATCAAACGCCGCACCATCCATTCGGTACCGAGCGGACGCAGCAGGGTCAGCGCCGTGGCGCCGATCCAGATGCCGACGACATAGCTCAAGCAGTTGTTCAGAAACGCCGGAAAATCGTAATGCATTTCGTTTGAAATGCCGATCAACCCGCCGCCTGTGAAGATCACCGGCATCACGAAGGGAGCTCTGGCCGGGATGGTCAGAAGCAGACCGCAGGTAAGGTAAAACGGCGCCAGCGCGATAACCAGGGCCGGAAAGGTGGTCAGTGGCGGCAGCACCAGGAAGAGATAGAGGCCTGCAATCACCGCGCCGACAATGCTCATCCTGAGAAAGATCGCCGCGGCTGCCGCGGGTTCGTCGCGACCGCCCATGATGGCGCACATGATCCCGGCGAAGGTGACGGCCGTGGGACCGTTGGGCCAGGCGGTCGCGATCCAGAAGGCGCTCGCGACCAGGACGGTGCCCGCCGATATGGCTCCGGCGATCGCCGCGAACGTCAGGTCGCGATAGGGCCGGAACGCAGGCGCGGCGTCGCCGTCCGGGAGCGGGAGTCCCGCACGGATATGCGTGCGTATCCGCACGGCTTCTCGCCACATGCTCAACACATCGAGCAGCCTCTGCAGGATGCTGCGAACCAGGAAGGCGTCGGGCCGGTCCCGCAATGCCTGACGCGGAGGCAGTTGCGTTTCGATGTAAGCCGCAAGCTCGATTTCCCGATCTTCGACTTGCCGGGACTGTTCCGGAGTTTCCGCCTTGGCCGAGCCGTCGATGTGAGCGACCACGCGTTCGATCGTCGGGCGCAGCATGTCGGCGGTCCCGGGCTGGCGCTGCCGCAGCAGGGCCAATCGGTCGCAGAGCGAGACGAGCAATGCCAGCAACGAGAGGAGCTTGCCTTCGAACTGGCGTATCACGGTGTCGATGGCCTTGATGGCCGGCGTATCGAGCGTGGCAAATACCCTGAGGGTGCCGAGCGAGACCACCGTTGCGATGATCTGCCGCCGATCCCCGAGTTCCTGGGCGTCGCCCTGCTGGCCGCGAAGCGCGTCGGCGGCCCAGCGCGCCATGTTCGGAAGCGTGGCGTCGAGGGTCTTGCGCAATGCGTCGCCGGCGCGCTGCGGAAGAACCAGGTTATGCATCAGGGTGCCGCAGACAATGCCAAGCATGATTTCGAGGCACCGCGCCACCGCGAAATCGAACGCGCCCTCCGGGGCGAGCGCGGCGGGAAGACCGATGATTGCGGCCGAATAGCCGGCCAGCATACCCGTATAGGCCTGCGGGGCGTCGCGTAAGTATACCGTGACGGAAGTGCCTGCGCCGATCCAGAGCGCAAGGACGAGGCAAAACAGCTCACGTGAGTTGGCGAACAGCGCCACAAATGCCAGCGACGCAACAACGCCGATGAGCGTGCCCAGGATACGGTAGAGGGATTTGGCCAGCACCATTCCGGCAAAGGGCTGCGAGACGACGTAAACCGTCGTCATGCTCCAGCTCGGTTGAGAGAGGTTCAGCCGAAACGCGATGTAAAGCGCCAGCATCGCCGCGACGAATGTCTTCAGCGCGAAGGAGACTTGGCGCCAGGTGAATTGTCGAGCTGCGTTGAGCATGGCCGGGGGTCAATCTACCGGCAGTATGTCCTGTTCAGGATTTCGTGGAAGGTTCAAAGTAGCCGGACGAAGGGTTAATTTGGGACAAGCCGCGCTTGGCGGCGGTCCGCCGCTGTCTCCAGGGGTGTCCCACCGTTGCTTCCTGCGATCTTCCGCGAAGGCAGGTCAGTGTGCCAGGCCCCTGGGGCCCTTCATGTCGGTCACGATCGTTTGCAGGAGCTCCGCCGCGGCGGGCGGCAGGGCGCGCCCCTTGCGCGAAATGACGTGGGTCTGGCCACGGTAGAGCAGCGCGTTTTTCATCGGCAGCGCGATAACCTTGGCGGCGTTCGCAGGCGTCATGACCAGGTGCGACGCGAGCGCGTAGCCCAATCCGGCGCTTACGAAATGACTTATCGCATCGAATGACGCGGCCGTTAGCGAGATGTTGAGGCGCACGCCCTCGCTGATTTCGGCGGCTTCGACGTGCTGTCGTATGCCGAAGCTGCGGTGTACCGCGGCGCCGGGGTAGGGGGCCAGGTCAGCCAGCCGGAGGGGCCGACCGAGCTGCGCGAGCGGATGCGACCGCAACAGCCAAGCCCGAATGGGGTGCGACTGCGAGTGGTGCGACTGCAGCCGTTCGTCTTTCGGCGGCCGGAACAGAATGCCGACATGCGCGCGCTCGTCGATGATGCGCTGCACGATTTGATCGGTGCTTCCGATGTCGATATCTACGGTAATCGAAGGATGGGCGCGCATGAAGCCGCTTATGCACTTCTGCATCAGCCAATCGACGTAACCTTCGCCGGTCACAATGTCGATGTGGCCGCTTTCGATCTTGCGAATGCTGTCCATCTGCGCGAGCAGACTTTGCTTTTCGCTATGCTGGCGGCGCAGATAAACTGCCAGCAACCGGCCTGCATCGGTCGGAGTCAGGCCGCGACCTCGACGCTCAAACAGCTGCGTGCCACACTCCTGTTCGAGCAAGCCCACAGCCCGGCTAACGGCCGAAGCATCCATGCCGAGCGCACCTGCGGCGCCGCGCACAGATCCGCTTTCCAGCACCTGCATGAAATAGCGCAGACGGCGTATCTCGAGCTTTTCGTCCATTGCGTCGTTCCACGGCATCGAGAATGTTGCATAAAATGCAACGATTATCTTGCTGAGATGTCATTGATGCAAGGTAATTCTTCGGTTTCAATCAAATCCCGGAAATTCACCGTTCACAGGCTTCATTTGTTGAGCCGACATTGCATTGGGGTGTTCCGATCATGACATCGACTTCCGCGTCCGTTGTTTTCGAGCCGCTTGAACAGGCCGGCTTGAGCAAGTTCAAGATTTTTCTCGGGGTATTGATTGTTGTGGCCATCGCCGAAACGATCGGAATCGTTCAGTTCCAGATCGGGCCGGGCAAGGTTCTGTTGCAGCCGATGATGTGGGCGCTGCTGATCGCGGCGGCGTGGGGCATCGCATCACCTTATCTTCCGAAGCCGGTGCGGGTCGGGCTGGGTTTGCAGGTTTATGCAGGGCAGTTGCTCAATGCCGGGCTGTTGCTGTTCATCATCAAGATGGGCTTCACCGTAGGCGGTGCTCTGCCGGAAGTGCAGAAGGCCGGTTGGGCGCTCATCTTTCAGGAGTTCGGCCACACCTTCGGGACGTTGGCTCTCGGTCTGCCGCTCGCTTTGCTGCTCGGTGTCAAACGGGAAGCAGTCGGCGCGACTTTCTCCATCGGCCGTGAAGGCAATCTTGTGATTATCGGTGAGAAATACGGCATGAACTCGCCGGAAGGCCGCGGCGTGCTTGCCGAATACATCACCGGCACCGTTCTCGGCGCGCTGTTCATTGCGTTACTGGCCGGCTTTGTCGCCAGCCTGCATATCTTCCACCCGAAGTCATTGGCGATGGGCGCCGGCGTTGGATCTGGCAGCATGATGGCCGCGGCGGTCGGCGCGATCAACGGCCAGAGCCCGCCCGAGATGGCGAAGGAGCTGATCGCGATCGCTTCGGCGGCGAACCTGATGACCGCAGTCCTGGGATTCTACTTCGCGCTGTTCTTCTCGCTGCCGGCTTGTTCGTGGCTCTATGACAAGCTGGAGCCTGTGCTTGGACGGTTCTCGAACTTCAAGTCAGGGGCGGATTCTGGCCCTTCGATTGCAAGCGCCAACGAAACGCAACATGGCCATTTCGGCTTCTTCGATTCGCTGTTGGGCTGGCTGATCGTCGGTTGCGGTGTGCTCATCGGTAATTCGCTCGCTTACAATGTTCCGCTGCAGTCGACATGTATCGGCGTCCTGATCGCCCTCGGGGTTGCACTGCTGGTTGATGTTCTCTCGCGCCTGTTGCGGAAAGTGCCGCATATCCTGATCCTGGTGGCCGTCACAACCGTGCTCGGCATTCCAGGCCTGCTGCCATTTTCCAACGCCATGATTGCGGCGGTGGACAAGCTGAACTTCCTCGCCTTCACGACGCCCGTCCTGGCGCTCGCGGGCTTCTCGGTCGCGAAGGATGTACCGATCTTCAAGCAGTTGAGTTGGCGGATCGTGGTCGTGTCTCTGACAGCCGCCGCCGGCACCTTCATTGGTGCGACCCTAATTGCAGAATTTTTCCATCGTTAACCAACGGATAGGCTGAACGAACATGTCCAGGGAATTTGGAATTGAAGACGACATTTGCGGCCGCATGGTGGGCTGGCGTCATGACCTCCACGCCAATCCGGAAACGGCGTTCGAAGAGCACCGGACCGCGCAGGTCGTGGCCGACGCTCTGACGGAGATGCAGATTTCCGTCCATCGCGGTCTCGGCGGGACCGGGGTGGTGGGGACCCTGAAGAACGGCGAGGGGCCGTCCATCGCGCTCCGGGCGGACATGGATGCGCTCGACATGCAGGAGCTCGGCACGACTGCGCACAAGTCAACGCGCGCGGGCAAGATGCACGGCTGCGGCCACGACGGACACACGGCGATGCTGCTCGGCGCCGCCGTTCACCTGGCGCGGCAGCGGCCGTTTCGCGGCACCGTGCACTTCATCTTCCAGCCTGCCGAGGAAAACGAAGGCGGCGGCAAGAAGATGGTCGATGAAGGGCTGTTCGAGAAGTTTCCCGCCGACGCCGTCTACGGCATGCACAACATTCCGGCGATGCCGCGCGGCAAGTTTGGAATCAGGACGGGTATCGCGACGGCATTCCTCGATACGTTCGAGATCGAGGTGACCGGCAAGGGCTGCCACGCGGCCGCACCCGAAACCGGAATCGATTCGATCGTGATCTCGGCGGGCCTCATCAACGCCCTGCAAAGCATTGTCAGCCGCCGGATCGGCGCGGTCGAGTCGGCCGTCGTGACCGTCACGCAGATTCATGGCGGCGACACCTGGAATGTCGTTCCCGAGAAGGTGATCCTGCGAGGCACGGTGCGCACGTTGGACGCTGGTGTGCAGGATCGGGTGGAAGCGGCGATGAAGGAAGTCTGCGTAGGCATCAGCCAGGCCCATGGCGCGAAAATCGATCTTCAATACATGCGCGGCTATCCAGGCGTCATTAACACCCCGGCCGAAACGGACGCCGCGGCGGCTGCCGCGAAGAGTCTCGTTGGGCCGGATCAAGTGATGACCGATGTAAAGCCCGCGATGGGTTCGGAGGATTTCGCCTTCATGCTGCAGAAGTGTCCCGGCGCCTATATCTGCATTGGGGCGGGCGAAAGCGCCAACGATCCACCACTCCACAACCCCTATTACGATTTCAACGACGCTATCCTGCCGCTGGGCGCCGCGTATTGGGTTGAACTGGTCAAGCAACAACTGCCGGCAAGCTGATGCTATCGGTCTTCGACATCTTCAAGATCGGCATCGGCCCGTCGAGTTCCCATACCGTGGGTCCGATGCGAGCTGCGGAACAGTTTGTGCGGCTGCTCGACCGCGAGGGGCTGTTGACCCGGACGGCGCAGGTGCGGACGGACCTTTACGGATCGTTGGGGGCGACCGGGCGCGGACATGCGACCGATCTTGGCGTGATCCTCGGCCTGCTCGGAGAAACCCCTGACGCGGTCGATCCGGCCGCCGTGATGC
Organism: Bradyrhizobium sp. KBS0727; assembly: GCF_005937885.2. Classification (NCBI taxonomy): domain Bacteria; kingdom Pseudomonadati; phylum Pseudomonadota; class Alphaproteobacteria; order Hyphomicrobiales; family Nitrobacteraceae; genus Bradyrhizobium; species Bradyrhizobium sp. KBS0727. The sequence goes on from NZ_CP042176.1 coordinate 2,015,824, forward strand.
CCAAGCTCGCGGAAGTGCGGCGCTCGGGGCTATTGCGTCTGCTCGATCGTCATCCGGTCGCGTTTCGGCGCGGACGCGATATCGTATTTCGCGCGGAGGAGTCGTTACCGGAACATCCCAACGGCATGCGCTTTGTGGCGCTGGCGACCGATGGCTGGGTGCTGGCGGAGCGCGTTTTCTTCTCGGTTGGCGGTGGGTTTGTGGTCGAGCGCGGCGTCGGCGACGCCGCGGCAGATGTCGGCACCAACCATCCGGTCTGGCCGTACCCGTTCGGTACCGGCAGCGAACTGGTCGCGCAGGCGGAGTCGAGCGGTCGCTCGATTGCGGAAGTGGTGCTTGCCAACGAATGTGTATGGCGGCCGGAAGCCGATGTGCGTTCCGGCGTGCTGAAGATCTGGAACGCCATGCGGCAATGTGTGCAACGTGGGTTCGGCATCGACAACGACGGCGCAGCCGAACCGCTGCCGGGTCCTCTGAGCATACGCCGTCGCGCACCGGGCCTCTATCGTGAGCTGCTGACACGCAACGGAGGCATCGGCGGTGCCGATCCGCTCGCGGCTATGGATTGGGTGAACGCGTTTGCGATGGCCGTGAACGAGGAAAATGCGGCAAGGGGTCGCGTTGTCACGGCGCCTACCAATGGCGCCGCGGGCGTAATCCCGGCGGTGCTGCATTACTATTCGAGATTCGTTCCCGATGCGTCCGATGACGGCGTCGTGGCGTTCCTGCTGACGGCGGCCGCCATCGGCATGCTCTACAAGGCGAACGCGTCGATCTCGGGGGCCGAAGTGGGCTGCCAGGGAGAGGTCGGCGTGGCCTGCTCGATGGCCGCCGGCGGCCTGGCGGCGGTGCTTGGCGGCACGCCGGCGCAGATCGAGAATGCGGCCGAAATCGGCATGGAGCACAATCTTGGGCTCACCTGCGATCCGGTCGGAGGTCTGGTCCAGATCCCGTGCATCGAGCGCAACGCGATGGGAGCGATGAAGGCGATCAATGCGGCCCGCATGGCGCTGCATGGAGACGGCAAGCACTACGTTTCGCTCGACGCCGTCATCAAGACCATGTTGCAGACCGGCGAAGACATGAAGTCCAAGTACAAGGAGACGTCGCTTGGCGGTCTCGCCGTGAACGTCGTGGAGTGCTGACGCGGTCGGTGCACGTGGCCTGAAACGGGTCGTCCTGCAAGTCCGAGCTTCGCTGTGCAGGTGTCGCAACGCCATACGTGCCGCCTGCGGTCAGCCAAATGCGTGTTGGTTCCACGCCTGCGTCGCAGATGGTGGGACAGGGGGGATGAACCATTGAACGGAGAACGAACGTGACGATCAGCGCGGGGAGGAGACTGTACGAGCGAGACAATCCGCCGGCGTGCCGGCTGCCCCCGGATTTCGACCGGCCGATCTATCCTGCTCAGGCGATTGCCGCGATTGTTGCCGAACTCGGGCAGCAGGGCGTGCAGGCTTCCGTTGCGTTGGCCGGCACAGGCCTCGATGAAGCTCAGCTCAACGTCCACACGACCAGAATTTCCTATCGGCAGATCGACATAGTCGTTCGCAATACACTCCGCTTGTCGAGCGATCCAGCCATCGCGTTTCGCGCCGGCCAACGCATGCACGTGACCGCGTACGGGATGTACGGCTATGCGCTGCTGAGCAGTGCGACCTATGCCGAGGTCCGCGATTTCACCAATCGCTACATTCGGGTGGTCGGCCCGTTCTGCGATGCAAGGTATTCCAGCGATGGCGTGACGGCGGTCTGCGCATTCGAGCCGCTACATTGGCCGAATCCGAACGAGGATACCCATCGCTTCGCGGTGGAGTTCACCTTGTCGGCACATCTAACCACCATGAGGGACCTGGCCGGAGATGGCTTCGGGTTTTCCCGGGTGACGCTTGCCTATCCAGAGCCGGCCCAGGCGCGGCTCTACGAACACCTGTTGGGCTGCCCGGTTCGGTTCATGCAGCGCAGTACCGAATATCGCTACGAGCTGTCGCGCGCCGATGGCCCGATGATGCTTGCCGATCCGCGTTCCCACGGCATGGCGCGCGAAATGTGTGACCATCTTCTTGACGAGGTCAACCGGGCTGGAGGCGCCGCGGCGGACATCAGGCGGATCCTGATCGGGGAGCCCGGCAGACATCTCAGTATCGAATTGATCGCCGAGAAGCTCTCGATGCATCCGCGGGCGTTGCGGCGCAAGCTCGAGGCGGAGGATACGTCCTATCGCGAACTCCTGGCGGAAGTGCGGATGCGCCTGGCGATCGAATACCTGCGCAAAACCGCCATGACCAACGAAGAGATCGCCCGGCGGCTGGGGTATAGCGACGCGGCGAATTTCCGGCACGCGTTCATACGGTGGACCGGCAGAAGCCCATCCGATTTCCGGGTTTCGGGGAATTCCCATTCTGCGCTGCGTAGCCCGGCTAGCGCCGGCCCTGTCCAGAAGTAACCCGCTGGCTGGTCTGGCGGAACCTCCCCCCGGTATTGATCCGTACTTAGACTGGTTTGCGGTTTGGCAGGATATCGGGAGCGGAAGATTGCGGATATCGCTGATTTGAAGACGGCGGCGCGACATGGCGACCATATGTCGTCGGTGCCCAATGTCCCGTACAGCGCGCGACCGCGACACCGAGACCGACGTTCTGCCCCGAACTGAACCATCCACGAATGGTCGAATGTGGCGGTCGTGGTGGCTGTACAAGGCCCCGAGGTTCTCGCTCTGGGGCGCCTTCCGTACTCCAGCCGCGGCCGCACCGCTGCTGTGGTGCCCCCACGGGTTGGGCGTCTCCGGACTGGCCGCGCTTCACCGCTGGAGCGCGGCCAATTTTTTGGTGTGCACCAGGAGCAACGGCCATCAATTGGGCCGCCATGCCGTCACCAGGAATTCCCCTGAACTGAACTGGCTCGCACCGGACCGGCGCCTATCCGAAAATGTTTCTCTCGCGCATTTGTGCGATTGCCGCGTCGTCGTAGCCGGCCTCGCGCAGGATCTGTTCGCTATGCTGGCCGAGCGCGGGCGGCTTGCGCGGCGTCACCTTCCTCGAGCCGGTGACGAAGAACGGGCTGTTGACCGTCATCAGGGTATCTCCCTCGAACGGGATCAGGACTTCTGTGTCGAGGGCCTGCTTGTCGCTCGCGACCTGGTCCATGGTCGCCACTGCCTCGAACACCAGGCCGTTTTCCTTGAACAACGCCTGCCAGTCGCCGCTGTCGCGGGTGGCGAAGGCCGCGTCGAGGGCCGCGATCAGCTCCCGCGAGTTCTTGGAGCGCGAGGCCCGGTCCGCGAAGCGCGGGTCGATGACCAGTTCCTCGTGGCCGAGACATTTGGCGAGAACGGGAAAGTGCTTGTCCTCGTTCACCAGCGCCAAAAGCAGCCAGCCACCATCCCGGCACTGATAGTAGCAGGAAAGCGCGTTGAAGCTGTGGTCGCGCGGTGGACGCGGCTGGAAGGTCGCACCGCACAGCGCTGCCTGTGTCCATACGCCGTTTGCCCACATGCCGTTGGCGATCAGCGACGATCCGACATGCGCGCCGCGGCCGGTCTTCTCACGCTGATAGAGCGCCAGCATGATCGCCGCGAACAGCGAGATGCCGGAGGGGTGATCGCCCATACCGCTCAGCGCGCGCGCCGGAGTGGCGCCGGCATTCGGAACCACCTGATCCATCAGGCCGGAACGCGCCCAGTACGCGGTAAGGTCGAAACCGGGCTTATTCGCCTCGGCGCCGGTCTCGCCATAACCGGTGAAAGACGCGTAGATCAGCCGGTCGTTCAGCGCCGAGAGCCGTTCGTAGTCGATACCCAGCTTCTTGCGGATCGCGAGCGGCTGGTTGGTGATGAAAACGTCGGTATCCTTGACGAGTCTGTGTAAAACTTCCTGCCCTTCCGGCGAAGCCAGATTGAGGGCGAGGCCGCGCTTGTTGCGATTGTCCAGCAGCCATCCATAGTTGTGCTCGGACTTCGGCATGCCGGGATTCCTGGTCACATGCCGGTAGGCATCGCCGGTTCCCGGCGGTTCGACCTTGACGACATCGGCTCCAAAGTCCGCCAGCACGGTGCCCGCGATTGCCGCGGCAATGAAACTGCCGCAATCGATGACCTTCAAGCCTTCAAGAATGGTGGTCATGGCGTCTTCTTCCTGATCTGCAGCGTTTGTTGCGACTGGAGTCCGTTGTTCGATGCGGCTGTCTTGCGGTCGACCTGCGCGTGCCGCCACGGGCTGCCATCATCCGAGGCTGGTCTGGTCTCCGTCGACGGGGATCGCTTGCCCGGAAATATTTCGTCCGCTGTCGCCGACGAGAAAGAGAACAAGCCCCGCGATGTCTTCGGCCCTAACCCCGCGTCGCAGTGATATGCGCTGCAGCGCTCGTTCGTGCAGGGTATCGTAGGAGACGCCGATGGAATCGGCCTTCTCACGCATCACGCGCTCGACGCGCGGGCCTTCGACCATTCCCGGCTGAATGGCATTGACGCGGATGCCGAATGGCCCAAGCTCAATCGACAATGTCTTCGTGAACCCGATGATGCCCCATTTGGCCGCTGCATAGGCGGCCCGTTTCGGATAGCCGAGCCGGCCGCCGATCGACGACATGTTGACGATGCTGCCGCCGCCTGCGGCACGCAGCAACGGGATCGCGCGCCGCGAGCAGAGGAAATGGCCGTCGAGATTGACGGCGAGGGTTCGGCGCCAGTCGTCGAGCGACAGTTCTTCCGCCGGCAAGGTCGGGCCCGAGATGCCGGCATTGTTGACGAGGATGTCGAGGCCGCCGAGTTGTCGCTCGATCTGGCCGAATAGCGCATCAACCTGCGCTTCGTTAGCGACGTCGGCCTGAATCGCGAGATTGGCACCGAACGCCGCTGCATAGTCGGCGACCGCCACGGCGTCGACGTCGCAGACCATGCAGCGGGCGCCGGCTTCGGTCAGTTGCTCTGCGATGACGCGGCCGATTCCGGAAGCCCCCGCCGTCACCAATGCGGTTTGCCCTCCAAGCGAGCCGGTCATGACTGAGGTTCACCGTGGTGGGAGGCAACCGTTGCCAGCGCGTGCAGCAACGCAAGCTGGGCGTCGTCGCGCTGGCGCTCCATCTGCGGGATCGGCGTCTTGCCGAACGAGGCCGCGGCCTGGGCGACCACGCGTTGTTTGAGCCCGTCGTCGAGGTAAACCGGCGAAATCACCTGGAACGAAGCCGCCATGTTTTTTCCGAGGTGCTCGAAGAAGGACTCCAGCCCCTTCGGTCCGCCCCCCATGTGGAACGAGCTGAACGGCCCGTTCACGGCCCACCGCAGGCCGATCGAACTGGTGACGATGTCGTCCAGTTCATCGACGGTAACCACGCCTTCCTGCACGAGATAACACGCCTCGCGCATGATCGCGCGCTGCAGCCGGTTGGCGACGAAGCCCTGGATCTCCTTCTTGAGCACCCGGGGCACCTTGCCGAGCGCTTCGTAGAACGCGACCGCGTCGGCGGTAGCCTCCGGGGCAGTACGCTCGCCCGGAACGACCTCGACCAGCGGGATCAGATGCGGCGGGTTGAACGGATGGCCGACGAGCAGGCGGCTTGCGTCCTTCATCTTTTGTGACTGCTCGGTGGCCGGGCGGGCCGAACTCGACGATAGCAACAGTGCGTGCTTCGGGACGACCAACTCGATACGCGCCCACAACTGCTGCTTCCATTCGGCGCGTTCGGGACCATTCTCCTGCACGAGGTCGGCGCCGGCCATGGCGCGTTCCAGGTCGGGCTCGAAGCGCAGGTTCCTGTCCAGCGATTCGTGGGGTAGCCCGAGGGCGCGCAGGGTCGGCGCGATCTTGATCAAGCCGGCCTTGACCGTTGCCTCGATGTCGGGCTGCGGGTCGTTGACAACAACATTCAGCCCGTGGGCCAGGAATAGGGCGGTCCACGAAGTGCCGATCACGCCGGCCCCGATGACGCAGACGTTGCGATAGCGGCCGAGCACGGCCGCATGGTTCGCTGGTGTCGGCATGGCTTTCCCTCCGTACGCGCTCAGCGTGCCTTGTCGAGATAATCGTGGCAGCGCTTTGCGCGCGCCAGCGTCAGGTCGGTCAGGATGTGGCTGGCCGAGAGGACCTCTCGAACCGGAAAGTCGGCCATCGGTGCCAGGGCATGCGCGAACAACTGCAGCCGCGCCGGGCCGGTCCAAGCGCCCTTGACGGTGACGTCGGTGATCTCGGTGCGCAACAGTTCGCAGATCCGTGGCTCGCCGCTAGGCTTCGGGCTGTCGTAGTTCCACAGGATCTTCAGCATGAAGGTCGGCACGCAAATCTCGGCCTTCGCCTTCTCGAGGTCCACCTTGCGGTGTTTGTAGCCCATGGTTGCCGTGGCCACGCGCAGCGTGCCGTAGTCAAGCGTGCCGACTAGCGTATCGGAGTCGACGTAGAGCCGCGGCGCGCCGAGCCTCTTCGGGTAGGCGCTGACCTCACGACCCGCTGCCAGCGCCGGCAGGTTGTCGAGGTACATCGAGTGCAGATACTCGCCCTTTTCCTTGCCGAAGCGCACCTGGATCACCTGCCCGCACTCGGTGTAGTCGCCGTAGCCCTCGGTGTCGGGCATACGCATGATCTCCCAGCGCACCAGCGGATCATCGATTTCCAGCGGCTCGGGAACGACCGCGCGCAAAGCCTCGATGTCGGTCCGATACAGGATGTTGAGATACTCGCGATTGGTGAACCGGAACGGTCCGCGTGGATAGGCCGGCGCGCCGATGGGCGTCGTGAACTGCTTGAGGACATCTTCCTGCTTCATTGAAGCCTCCCTCCCTATGCCCTGCTGCGACCCGTTCGGGTTCATCGTGGGCTCGGTGGTTACCTGTCCACCGGGAGCGAGCGTACCGAGCTCGCATCGGCAAGAAAGGTGCGATCGGACCGCCGACCGGGTTAGTTCGGGACAGAAGCGCGCGGCCCGAATTCTCCGGATCGCGACGTTTCGACGTCCCGCATGTCCACAGCCGGACGATTGCATTGCGTACGCAACAGGGCTTACCTTCTTGGAAAAACCCGGCAGCAAATCGGGACTGAGGGAAGGAATACCGCATGGAGATCAGTGATGGTCGGGACCAGTAAGCAGCACCTGCCGGCCAGTGAGGAACCACTGCGATCGCCGCCCAGCTACGAGCAGCGCATTTTTTCGCCGCATTCTATTGCCGCGATCGTCGCCGAGCTCAGCAGGCAGGGCAAGGATGCATCGGTGTCGCTTGAAGGAACCGACCTTGCCGAATGGCAGCTCGGTGCCCACACGACGAAAGTCTCCTACCGGCAGCTCGACGTCATGATTCGCAACGCATTGCGCTTGTCGGACGATCCCGCCATCGCGTTGCGGGTCGGGCAGCGGATGCGGGTCACGGCGTACGGGATGTACGGATACGCGCTATTGAGCAGCGCGACCCAGGCGGAAGCGCGCGATTTCTCCGCCCGGTACATCCGCATCGTCGGGCCGTTCTGCGATTTCTCAATCGTGTACGAAGGCGCGTCCGTCATCGTCACGATCGAGCCGATGCACTGGCCGAACCCGGCGGAGGACGTCCATCGTTTCGCCATCGAGTTCGCTTTGTCCGCACATCTGACCGTGATCAGGGATCGTACCGGTCAGGCCTTCAGGTTCTCCCGCGTCTTGCTGGACTATGCTGCGCCGCCGCACGCGGCTGTCTACGAAAGCGTGTTCGAGTGCCCGGTCCTGTTCAAGCAGCGCAACTGCGGATATGAGCACGATCGCGACGACAGCCCATTGGCGCTCGCGGACCCCCGGACCCACGCGATGGCCCACGAGATGTGCGAGCAGCTCCTGAGCGAGGTCAACTACGCGGGCGGCGTTGCCGCCGACATCAGGCGAATCTTGATCGAGCAGCCTGGCCGATATCCCAGTATCGATGCCATAGCCGAGAAGCTGGCGATGTATCCGCGCGCGCTGCGGCGCAAGCTTGAAGCGGAAGGCACCTCGTATCGCGATCTGCTGGCTGAAATACGCATGCGTCTTGCCATCGAGTACCTGCGCAAGACGCAAATGACCAATGAAGAGATCGCCAGCCGGCTGGGCTACAGCGACGCTGCAAACTTCCGGCACGCATTCATGCGCTGGACCGGCAAGAGCCCGTCCGATTTCCGGGGCGGCGGGCGCGTATAGCGACTTCCGGGGTGGATCGGCGAGCGGCCTGTCCGAGATTCACCCTCAAATCGGATCGATCGCACCTTCCGCTGCAGGGCGTTACGGGTATGCTTGCCCTCACGCGTTAGTGTTACTCCCCGACTGGGCCGCCGGCAGGGCCGGCGGTCCTTCCTTTCCTGACGTTTTGGAAAGGCGCGAATTGCGCCCGCTTCCGGCTCGCAAGTCGGGTGCTGGCGCGACAGGCTGTCCGAAACTCACCCGCAGATGAGGCAAAGCGCACCTTCCGGTGCTGAATCAGTCCGACTAGCCTGCTGAAAATAGTCGCGCCGATCGCCAAGGGCCCAATTCTGTTTCGCCACCGGCGCCGTCGAAGAAAGACGAAAGCAGGATGGTGTATCGCCCATCCCCCAATCGCGTTCAACGCGTTCATACGGTTCAGCGAATCGCCGCGGTCGTCGATGTTCTCCGCGACGACGGTGTGTCGGTTTCGCGCGTGCTGGACGGCACCGGGCTCGGGGCCGCGGAACTCAAGTCACCTGAAACACGCGTGTCGTATCAGCAGGTGGAGACCGTGTTCCGGAATGCGAGCCGGCTGTCGAGGGACCCGGCCATCGCGTTCCGGGCCGGGCAGCGGATGCACATCATGGGCTATGGCATGTACGGCTATGCTCTGCTGAGTAGTCCGACCCGGGCGGAAGGGATCGACTTCGCCGCCAAATACAGCCGAATTCTCGGGACCGTCGCCGACGCGACATTTTCGCGCGATGAAGATACCGCAACCTACGTTGTGGAGCCGATCGTGTCGCGTAATCCCGTCGACGACGTCTATCGCTTCGCGCTGGAGTTCGCCTTCGCGACGTACCAGACGCTGAGCCGGGAGTTGTACGGAACCGCATTCAAATTCGCGGCCGTGCGCGCGACCTACGCGGCGCCGCCGCATGCGCGGGTCTACAGACGTATCTTCCAATGTCCGATCCTGTTCGCCCAGCCGGGAAACGCACTGGAGTTCGACGCGGCATGGATCGACCATCCGCTGGTTCGCCCCGATCCGATCATGAATGTGATTGCCGGCGAGATGTGTGAGCAGTTTCTCGAGGATGCGAACCGGGAAGGCGGCACAGCCGCCGATGTCCGCCGGATCCTTCTTGAACATCCGGGGCACTTTCCGCGCATTGAAGCGATTGCGACCGAATTGTCGATGCATCCGCGCACGCTCCGCCGCCGGCTCGATGCCGAGCAGGTAACGTATCGGGAGATCGTCGCCGAAGTGCGGCTGACGCTTGCGGTCGAGTATTTGCGCAATACGCAAATGACGAACGAAGAGATTGCGGTGAGACTCGACTATAGCGACGCGGCGAACTTCCGGCACGCGTTCGTACGCTGGACAGGCAAGAGCCCATCGGATTTTCGTGGCGGCTCGTCATAGCTGAGGTGGCGCGCGTGCATCTCAGATCGTTGCGTTTGTCGAAGAGATGCGGCGTTGGGAGCGTGAGATATCACGCGTTCGGCCATGTCCCAAACTAACCGGCTGAACGGGCCAATCGCACCTTTTATGCCGCAGGTGCGCTCGATAGCGTCCCGTTCATAAATCAAGCTACGCGACGGCGGCGGTGCAAGGCGTACCACCTCGATCGAAAAAGACTTGATCGTGTGGTGCGGGTCATGCCGCACCCTTCGGGAGGGAGCGTATTGGTATGGACACGGCCGTAAACCGTTCAAGACCGCCGTCACAGCTTTTGCTCGCGCTCGAAGCGCGGGGGATTTTCGAGCTGCACGCGTTCTTTGCTGCCTATCCGTTGCTGCGTCGCGCACCGCGAGGCGATGGGCATCCGGTGCTCGTGCTGCCGGGTCTTTCCGCGAGCGACATTTCAACTCGACCGCTGCGATCGTATCTCAAAGCCCAGGGGTATGCAGCCCATGGCTGGAAGCAGGGCCCGAACCACGGACCTCGTCCCGGCGTGGAGGCCGGCATCGACGCGCGGCTCGTGGAGCTCGCGGAACGCTATCAGCGCAAGGTCAGCCTGATCGGGTGGAGTCTTGGGGGAGTGTTCGCGCGTGAAGCGGCGCGCCGGGCGCCGGCGCTTGTGCGCCAGGTGATTACGCTCGGCAGTCCGTTCGCCAGCGAACCAAAGGCGAGCAATGCCTGGCGCCTTTACGAAGTCTTGAGCGAGCGCAAGGTCGACGACTGGCCCGATCGCGAAGCGATGAAGCTGCCGCCCCCGGTTCGGAGTACAGCGATCTATTCGCGTACCGACGGTATCGTTGCGTGGCAAGGCTGTCTCGAACAAGAAGGCGATACGACTGAGAACATCGAGGTCGAGGGCAGCCACTCCGGGTTGGGTCACAATCCCGCGGTGCTGTACGCCATCGCGGACCGGCTGGCGCTTTCCGAGGGGGAATGGTCTCCCTTCGACAGGAGCGGTCTCCGTGGCGCGATATATCCGGATCCGCATCGTCGAGACGACTGGGTCAGCAGGTTGCTGGCTATTCCCACGTAACGGTAGCGCGACGGATCAGCGTCGTCCCCTGCAGTGATCAACCAAGCGGAGGCAAACATGGAAACCGAGAACAAGCAGACGATTGGCGCGGACCTTGGCGGAATGCCGTGGTTGGACGACCTCAAGAAGGCGATGGAGAAATTCCAGCTGCCTAATGTCGATGTCGCCGCGCTCGTCGACTGGCAACGCAAGGATATGGAGGCGCTGGTCGAAGCAAATCGCCAGGCGTACGAGGGCATCAAGGCACTCGTCGAGCGGCGTAACGAGATACTACAGGAAACCCTCGCGCAGTGGCAGTCGGCGGTGAAGGATGTCGCCAGTGGCGACGCGATCTCGAAGCAGGCCGACACGGCCAAGCAGAGCGTCGAACGGGCGGTCGCGAATTTTCGTGAACTCTCCGAGATGGAGGCGCAGGCGCGAAACAACGCCTGGAAGATCGTGCAGGACCGCATGCAGGAAAATCTGGGCAACCTCCAGAAGCTGTTGCGGCCCAAATAGACGGCAAGGACGGGCAGCGACGGCTGCCGAACCGCGACAAGAGCAAGGCCGAGGAAGCAGTCGATGAGTCTGGCCAAGTTACAGGATCTGAAGGGCAGAGTGGCGCTCGTCACCGGGGGATCGCGAGGTTTGGGCCTCGAGATGGCCGAAGTGCTTGGCGAGCTCGGCGCCAAGGTCGCCATTACGGCGCGAAAGCCCGACGAGCTCGACACCGCCGCAGCGCACCTGAAGTCGCTTGGTATCGCGGCGCTGCCCGTGGTCTGTGACATGGGGAAGCTGGCCACGATTGCGCCGATGGTCGAGCAGGTCATTGCCGCGTTGGGGCCGATCGACATCCTCGTCAACAATGCCGGCACGTCGTGGGGCGCGCCGACGATCGAGCATAGCCTGGACGGCTGGAACAAGGTGATCGACTTGAACGTGACGGCGATCTTCGTCGTCACGCAGGAAGTCGGGCGCCGCTGCATGGTGCCGCGGAGGAGCGGCAAGGTGATCAACATCGCGTCGATCCAGGGGCTGACCGGCACCTATCCCGATGGCGTGCCGACGCTGGCCTACAACGCCAGCAAGGGCGCAGTCGTTAACATGACGCGCACACTCGCCAATGAATGGGCGCCGTTCGGCATCAACGTCAACGCGATCGCGCCGGGCTATTTCCCGACCAAGATGACAGCGCAGCTCGATCATGGCGCGACCGCGCAAATGACGCCGATGAGACGCTGCGGCGGTCCGGAGGAGCTGAAGGGCGTAACGGCGCTGTTCGCTACCGACGCGGGCGCCTTCATTACCGGCCAGACATTAGCGGTCGATGGCGGTCTTACCGCCGTCTGAAAGCCTGACCGAAAAACCGACGACCAGAAGGGAGCGAGACCTCATGAACGACATGCCCTGGATCAACTCCTATCCCGCCGGCGTGCGCTGGGACATCGACATCAGCCCCGGACCGGTGCAGAAGATCCTCGAAGACACCGTTGCCAAATACCCCGATCGCCCTGCGATCGACTTCATGGGCAAGCGGATCAGCTACCGCGTGCTCGACGATCTTGTGAACCGGGCGGCGTGCGGCCTGCAGAAGCTCGGCGTGAGGCCAGGCGTCCATGTCGGCCTGTTTCTGCCGAACTCGCCGCATTACATCATCTCGTTCTTTGGTGTGCTGAAAGCCGGCGGCACAGTCGTCAACTACTCGCCGCTGGACGCCGCAAAGGTGCTCGAGCACAAGATCGAGGATAGCCAGACCGATTTCCTGATTACGCTCGACATGGCGTCGCTCTATCCGCAGATGGCGGGCATGCTCGGCAAGACGCGGTTGAAGAAGCTGATCGTCGGCAGCCTGGCTGAAATGGCGGCCGACCCCGACGCCGTCGCGGCGGGATTGAAGGCCAGCAAGCAGCTCAGCGAGATTTCGTGGGACGATCGCCATGTCAGCTTCGTCCAATTACTGCACAATGACGGCACATATGTATCCTATCCGATCGCTGATCCGACCGAGACAATTGCGGTGCTGCAGTACACCGGTGGAACCACCGGCCTGCCGAAGGGCGCAATGCTCACGCACGCCAACCTCAATTGTGCAGCCCGTCAGTCATGGTCGACGGCGGGCGGCATTCCGCCGGTGCTGACCGAAGGCCAGGAGCGCCTGCTGGCGGTGTTGCCGCCGTTCCATATCTATGCGCTCACGGTGAACGTGCTGTTCGGTATCCTCAGCGGGTCGGAAATCATCCAGCATGTGCGTTTTGATGTCAGGGAGGTGCTGGCTGATATCACGAACAAGCAGGTAACGGTCTTTTGCGGTGTTCCGACGATGTTCACCGCGCTGATCCATCATCCGGACACGCCCAACCACAGCCTGCGTTCGCTCAAATTCTGCGGCTCAGGCGGAGCGCCGTTGCCGGTCGAGGTAGCCGAGCAGTTCACCGCGATCACCGGCGCTTACCCGTCGGAGGGGTGGGGCATGACCGAAACGTCGCCGACCGGCACCTTCACGCCGGGGCAGGTAGGAGCGAAGCGAAAGATCGGCTCCTGCGGAATGCCATCGCCGGGCATCGTGATCAAGTTTCTGAGTGTCGATGACCCCACCAAATATGTCCCACTTGGTGAGCGAGGCGAAATCTGCATCAAGGGCGCCAATGTCATGAAGGGATATTGGAACAAGCCGGACGCTACGGCAGACGTTACGACGTTCGATGGCTTCCTCCGCACCGGCGACGTTGGTTACATGGACGAGGACGGCTTCGTCTTCATCGTCGACCGTACCAAGGACATGCTGCTGTGCAGCGGCTACAACGTTTACCCCCGTGTTCTCGAGGAAGCGATCTACAAGCATCCCTCGGTCGAAGAGGTTGCGGTGATCGGCATCCACGACGAGTATCGCGGCCAGTCGCCGAAGGCCTTCGTCAAATTGAAGGCCGGCGCAGCGGAGTTCACCCTCAAGGAACTGCAGGCCTTTCTCGGCGACAAGCTCGGAAAGCACGAGATGATTCACGCGCTCGAATTCCGGCCCGAACTGCCGAGGACAGCGGTCGGCAAGATCTCGAAGAAGGAGCTTTACGATGAAGAAGATCGCAAGGCCAAGGCGCAAGCCTAGCGCGGCGGATCGAAGATCACATCAACGCACTTGCTGACGTGGCCGGCGGAGCGGGCCTGTCAACTAGCACAACGCATCGGAGTTATGACGATGGATCAACTCAGCAGCATGGACGCCTCGTTCCTGCACCTCGAAACGCCCGAGACGCCGATGCATGTCGGCAGTCTGATGCTGTTTGATCTTCCGAAGGGCTACCAGGGCGATTTCTATGAGGACGTGAAGTCGATCATAGGCAAGCGCATGCACCTTGCGTCTGTATTGGTACGCAAGCTGGCGCCGATGCCTTTCGAGCTGGCCGAACCGGTGTGGATCGAGGACGATGATATCGACCTCGACTACCACGTGCGCACCGTTACCGTGCGCCGGCCAGGCACAATGGCCCAGCTCGACCAGCTCATTGCGCGCCTTCACGCCTCTCTGCTCGATCGTAGCCGTCCGCTGTGGGAACTCTACGTTATCGAAGGACTCGAGAACGGACAGGTGGCTGTGTACACCAAGGCACATCACAGCGGTGTCGACGGCAAGGCCGGAGCCGAAATGGCGAAGGTCTTGTATGACATCTCACCACAGATTCGCGAAGTTCCGCCACCGCGCCGCAAACGCGGCAGCGGGGCCTATCAGCTGGGTGTTACCGAGCTGCTGCAGGCGGCGGCTACGAACGCCGCGCAGCAATACCGTAAGCTCGCAGAGCTGCTGCCGACGGCCGCCAAGGCACTCGGCACCGCCGCCACCGTTATTGCGAGCCAGCGCACCGCCAAAGGCGAACGCAGCCTGAACCTCGGTCTGGCGCCGAAGACGATCTTCAACGAATCGATCACCAATCAGCGTTCATTCACCACGATGTCGCTGCCGATGGCGGACGTGAAGGCGCTCGGCAAGCGCGTGGGAGGCACCGTCAACACCATCGTGATGGCGATGTGCAGCATCGCGCTGCATCGCTTTTTCAAGGAACGTGGCCTGCTGCCCAAGGAGGCATTGATCGCAATGGTGCCCGTGAGCCTGCGCACCGAAGGCGATAGCTCCATGAACAACCAGGTCTCGATGGTCCGCGTCGATTTGGCTACCGACATCGAGGACCTGTCGAAGCGGTTCAAGGCAATCCACGCCTCCTCGGAGGCAGCGAAGGCTGTGGTCAGGGAGCTCAAGCCCGTGCTGGGCGTGGACGTTCCGATCACAGGGTCGCCGTGGCTCATGACCGGACTTGCTTCGTTACTCGGCCGTTCCAACCTGGCGGGCCGCTTCCCGGCCGCCGGCAATGTCCTTATCTCCAACGTTCCGGGACCTCCGATGCCGCTCTACATGGCCGGCGCGCGGATGGTGCATTATTTTCCGGTATCGATCCCCTATCACGGCAGTGCACTGAACATCACCGTGCAAAGCTATGCCGGGCTGCTCGACTTCGGCCTGACCGCGTGCCGCCGCGCGCTGTCGCAGGAGGAGTCCATCGAACTCAACGGGTATTTGAAGGAAGCGTTGCGCGAGATTGAAGCGCTGCCGACAATCGGGGAGGCGCCCCGCAGCGGCGAAGTCACCACGCTGACCCTGAATGAACGAGGCAAGGTTTCCGCAAAGAAGAAGGCGGCTGTCGAGACGCCCGGGAACGCCACCAGTACGCCGAATGACGGTGCTGGGAAGGAGCACAGTAGCCGAAGCGAAGCAAGCGGGCACGACGGACCGGGCTGAATTGCGAAGCCGCCTGCCATCATGTGAGCAGGGCTATTGGAGACATCGACTGGGGAAGGGGTACGGGAGCCGATTATCCCGTTGGCGCCAGAGCGATAGGTCGCAGAATCAACAGACCAACTGGAGGGAACGAAAATGCATCCGCCTGCTGCAAACAGGTTACAGCCACAATCGCCGGAGAGTGCGGACGTTAAGGCGCTATTTTCGAAGATTGACTGGCGTATCATACCCCTGCTGCTGATCGCCTACATGGTTGCCTATCTCGATCGTATCAATATCGGGTACGCGCAGCTTCAGATGAAGCAGACCCTGCCGTTTGACGACGCCGTCTATGGGCTCGGCGCAGGCATCTTCTTCATCGGATATTTTCTGTTTGAGGTGCCCAGCAACCTGCTCCTGGAGAAGATAGGCGCACGCAAGACGTTGCTGCGCATTATGTTGCTATGGGGGGTGACTGCCGTAGCCATGATGTTCGTATCGACGCCTCTCCAATTCTACTTCGTGCGCTTCCTGCTCGGCGCATTCGAGGCGGGCTTCTTCCCGGGTGTTATCCTGTACTTCACGTACTGGTATCCGTCAGTGCGCCGCGGCCAGGTGATTGCCATCTTCATGTCGGCGACGACGATCGTTTCCGTCATCGCTGGACCGCTGTGCGGCGCGCTCCTGAAGTATTTCGACGGCATCAGTGGTCTCCATGGCTGGCAATGGCTGTTTCTTGTCCAGGGCTTGCCCGCGGTCATCCTCGGCTTCTTCGTCTATTTCCTTCTGGAGGACAGGCCGGCAGGCGCCGCGTGGCTCTCGCGCGAAGAGAAGACATTGCTGGACGACAGCTTTCGAAACGACGTGAAGGACGTGGTGAGTGAGCACGCAGGGACATTCGGGCAGATGCTGAAAGATCCGAAGGTCTACGTACTTTCGCTGGTGTATTTCCTGCTGCTCGGTGCGACCTACACGATGGTGTTCTGGATGCCGACGTTGATCCAGAGCTGGGGTGTCAAGGATCTCTTTCTTGTCGGAATATATGCGGCCATCCCCAATGCCGCCGGCGTCATCGGCATGATCCTGATCGGCCGGCATTCCGACAAGTGGCACGAGCGTCGGTGGCATTTCGCTGCCTGTGTCGCCATTGCCGCGCTGGGCCTGTTCGTGACCACGCTGTTCCAGGGCAATCTGGTCGGATCGCTTCTCGCGCTCTCCTTCGCTGTGATTGGAATTGCGTCGGCGACGCCGCTGTTCTTTGCGCTCACCAGTGAGTACCTGTCCTCAGGTGCCGCCGCCGGGGGGCTTGCGCTCATCAGCAGCCTCGGAAACCTTGGTCCCGCGATAAGCCCGTCGATCAACGGGCTCATCGTACGGAACACCGGCGATAACATCTACAGCATGTATTTCGTGATGGCGCTCTACCTTCTGTCCGGAGCGCTGCTGCTGCTGTCGATGCGGCCGGCGACATCGGTTGCGGCAATACCTGCGCCGGCGCATTGACGGCGCCGAGGTAGGTCCGGGACGCCCATGGCTCTCAAAGCACTGACGCGCGAGCTGCAGGCGGACGAGCGAAAACAACTGCTCGTGCACCTGCTCGCGCTCAGCGCGGAAGACCGTCGTCTGAGGTTCGAGCATGCTTTGTCGGACGACGGTTTACGCCACTACGTGGACGGTATCGACTTTTCGCGCGATGCCGTCTTCGTCGTCACGGGGGACAATCTCGCGGTCGTCGGCGCGGCGCATCTGGCCCGAAGCGATGGGCACGCCCATTTGGGCGTATCGGTCCTGCCGCCGGGGCGAGGTCAGGGGATCGGCGGTGCCTTGCTTGAGCGCAGCACCGCCCGGGCGCGGAACTGGGGTATTCGCGTGATGTTCATGAGTTGCCTGGTCGAGAATGCACCGATGATGCATCTGGCGCGCAGGCAGGGCCTCAATATCGCTGTGTCCGGTCCGGAGGCCGAGGCTTTCGTCAACCTGCCAAGAGCCGATCTGGGAAGCCTCGCCACCGAGGCTGTATCCGAGCATCTTGGCTTGTTCGACTACGCGCAGAAGGCCCATTGGCTGGCGCTCCAATCGCGGCTCCGGTCATGATGCTCGCCCGAGGCGGGCGACAGGGACGTTGACGCCGAGATCGCACAACGGGTGCGAGAGGCGTACTTTGTGACGAAAAGAGAAAGGGCAAGCTGATGAGGATCGTCTTGTTGGGTCCACCTGGAGCGGGAAAGGGTACGCAGGCCACGCGCATTGTTGACGAGGTAAGGGTCCCGCATCTCTCGACCGGAGACATGCTGCGCGCCGCGGCACTCGCGGATACCGAATTTGGCAGGGAAGTCAGGCAGACGATGGCGAGCGGTCAGCTTGTGCCCGATCAGATCATCGTCGCGGCCGTCATGGAGCGGATTTCGCAGCCGGATGCCAGGCGCGGATTCGTGCTTGACGGGTTTCCCAGAACAATGTCGCAGGCAGTCACATTCGATGACCATCTCGATAGGCAGGGTATGATGCTCGACCATGTCATCGAACTGCGTGCGGACGAAGAGATCTTGCTGGATCGGATCATGGCCAGGGCACAACTGGCAAGGGAGACGGGAAGTGCAGCGCGCGCCGACGACAACCGCGATACGCTGAAGGTGCGTCTCGATGCCTACAACGAGCTGACGGCGCCTCTCGTCGAGTACTATCGCGAGCGAAGTCTCCTTCGCAGTATCGACGGCTTGCAGGCGGTCGACGACGTGACGGCCGACCTGATCAAGGTGATCGGCGCGGGATCGTCAGTGGCATGATCGCTCGGGATTGAAAGCGTGTGCTGGTCCTGGCGCCTACGGCGATGCAATTGTTCTAAGGCAACAAAGGGAACGGTCCTATGGCAACGAAGGAAAATGAGCGCCAATGTGCGCTGGTGACCGGCGCCTCCGGTGGTATCGGCCTGGAGCTCGCGCGCGTCCTCGCAGCGCATCGGTTCGACCTCGTATTGCTTGCGCGCAGTCGGGACAAGCTGGAGCTCCTTGCGCGCGAGCTGAAAGCCGATCACGGTGCGAGGGTCACAGTTGTTCCTGCGGATCTGAGCGAACCGGGTGCGCCGCAGGCGGTATTCGACACCCTGAATGACGCGGGCATCCAGGTCGACCTTCTTGTGAACAACGCCGGTCTTTTGATCGAAGGCCGCTTCGGCGAACTCGACCTCGAGGATGAACTGCGCCTGTTGCAGGTCAACATCCTGGCCATGACGGCCCTTACCCGCCTCTTCCTTCCGCCGATGCTTGAAAGGAAACAAGGGAGAATTCTCAACGTCGCTTCGATTGCTGCGTTTGTGCCGGTCCCGAACCTTGCAGTCTACGCTGCGTCGAAGGCCTATGTGCTGTCCTTCGGAGAGGCGCTGTCGCAGGAATTGAGCGGCAGCAAGATTACCCTGACGACGTTGTGTCCGGGTGTGACCGAAACCGGAATGGTTCAGGGGACCAGCCTCGCGGGCATGCCGAGGATGATGATCATGGACGCAAAGTCGGTGGCGCAGGAGGGGTTTCGTGCCTGCATGGCGGGCAAACCGGTCCATGTTGCGGGAATTGCGAATGAGCTGGCTGTCCAATGGATCAAGTATCAGCCGAGCTGGCTGATGCGGGCGGTAGGCGGTTTTCTTGGCAAGGGCCGCGATGGGTGAGGCTACCGCTGACGAGCATCGGAGATGGGTCTGGCACAGGGAGCAGGGCAATGAGCCGGGATGATGATGAAGGGGTGAGTCCACCCTCGCTGGGCTTGTTGGCCGCCGAAGGGCGGGGATTGCTGGATATTCCGGCGCTGCTGGCTGCGGCGCCGCTGCTGGCGACCGCGCCACGGGGACAGCCGCATCCCGTGCTGGTTCTTCCCGGCCTGGGCGCCGACGATCGATCGACCATCGGCATTCGCAGCTTTCTCAAGCAACTCGGCCACGACGTTCATGGCTGGGGCCTTGGCCGCAATGTCCGTCCCCCGGACGCCGATCTTTCGGCGGTGGTCACACGGGTCACCGCGCTGAGCGAGGCATCCGGTTCGGCAGTCAGCCTGGTGGGGTGGAGCCGCGGCGGAATCCTGGCCCGCGAAGTCGCGCGTCAAGTCCCCGATGCCATCCGCATGGTGATCACGCTGGGGAGTCCATTCGCGGCACCGGGCGCGAGCAACGTTCGCGCCATCTGGAAGCTCCTCACGGGCGAGCAATATCAGCCTCCGACCGACGAACGGGTAAGCCGGCTGGCGCAACCGATCCCGGTCCCGTCAACGTCGATCTATACCCGCGACGACGGTGTGGTCGCGTGGCGCGCGTGCCTCGAGCCCGAAGGCGACCAGCGCGAGAATGTAGAGGTCAAAACCACCCACATTGGGCTCGGCTTCCATGCCCCGGCGCTGTGGGTGATTGCAGATCGTCTCGCCCAGCCGGTGGGGACGTGGAAACCGTTTCGTCCGAGCCCGATGGTGGCGCTGTGGTTTCCGCGCCCAAGCGGGGCGCGGCGATAAACAGGCTTCACGGTGTGAGGCGTTACTCCAGAGCGGGAGGATATAGCTCGGATTGTTGAATTCATCGCATTGTCATCCGAGGCCAGGCGAGGTCTTCGGTAAGAGAGGCGCCTGCCGGGAAGCGGTATTTGGTCGAATACCAATGCCGCCGAAGCACCGCGACGCCGGTCGGGCGGGTCATCGGCGGGTCATAGCCTTGGGCTATGACGGTTCGCATTTAATTTCTTAACTGGCCTCCACGGCGATGTGTCATCGATCGTCTGGGCGCATGTTTGCGCGTCCGGCAAAAAAATGACCACGGGAGGCCCCGCCATGACCCCTCAGAATCTTCTGATCCTGATGTCGGATGAGCACAACGCGACCATGCTGGGGTGCGCGGAACATCCGCTGGCGAAAACGCCCAACCTCGATGCGCTGGCGGTGCGCGGCACGCGCTTTGCGGACGCCTACACCACTTGTCCGATCTGCGTGCCGGCGCGCGCCAGCTTCGCGACCGGACGCTATATCCACGACATCGGATATTGGGACAACTCGATCGCCTATGACGGACGTGTCCCGAGTTGGGGACACCGGCTTCAGGAAGCCGGGGTACGCGTCGAATCGATCGGCAAGCTGCACTACCGCCGCGAGGAGGATCCCTGCGGATTCGACCGGCAGCACATCCCGATGCACATCACCGACGGCGTCGGGATGATTCAATTGTCGATCCGGAAGCAGTGGCCGGACTTTGTGCCGCCGGCGCGGAGACGGGCCGCGATCGCCGAAAGCGCCGGCCCCGGCGAGAGTGAATATACCAGCTACGACCGGCGCGTCGCCGACATCGCCGCGCAATGGCTGCGCGATGCGGCGGGGGAGAAATCACCATGGGTTCTGTTCGTCAGCTTCGTGACGCCGCATTATCCGCTGGTCGCGCCGAAGGAATTTTTTGACCTCTATCCCGTCGATCAGATGCCCGACGCGAAGTTCGGACCGGGTTCGGGATACCAGCCTCATCCGTGGCTTGCGGATTTGCTGGCGGGCGGCGCGCCGAGCCAGCACGACCAGCGTAGAGCCTTTGCCGCCTATCTCGGGCTGGTCAGCTTCATGGATGCACAAATCGGCCAGGTTCTCGGCGCACTCGATAGCGCCGGGCTGCGGGATAACACGCGGATCATCTACACCTCGGACCATGGCGAAAATGCCGGCGCGCGAGGATTTTGGGGCAAATCGAACCATTATCAGGAAGCCGTCGCAGTGCCGATGATAATCGCCGGACCGGGAGTGCCCACCGGCAAGCTTTGCGCCACGCCAGCTTCGTTGGCGGACGTTTATCCCTCGGTGCTCGATTGCGTCGGACTATCAGCCGATGGCGATGGCGTCCCCGGCCGGTCGCTGTTCGATCTCGCGAACGGGCCCGACGATCGCGAGCGGATCGCGTTCAGCGAATATCATGCCGCGGGTTCGCCATCGGCGTCCTACATGCTCCGCAAGGGACGTTTCAAATTCATCTATTATGTGCGGTTCGCGCCGGAACTGTTCGATCTCGAAGCAGATCCCGAGGAGGCAAACAACCTAGCGGTGCGCCCGGAATACGCGAGCACCCTGCGAGCGCTGGAAGCACTAATGCGTGGGATCGTCGATCCCGAGGAAGAAGATCGACGCGCCAACGAGGCGCAGCGTCAACTGATCGAAAGCCGGGGTGGCCCCGATGCTGTGATGGCGAATTTGCCAACAAAGAAGCTCTACACGCCGGTCCCGCCGGGATTGATTTCCTGATGTCGACTGAGGGCAGTGCGATGGCACAGGCTACCCCGTCCGTCGACGTCGATCAGGCGGGTGATCTGAATAGCGTCGTCGCACCGACGGCGCTGGTTCAGAACCGCTGGGTCCGCATCCTCGGTGTGGCTTTCGTGATGTACGTGCTGGCGCATGTCGACCGCGTCAACCTGTCGATGGCGGCGCCTTTCGTCCGTGAAGATCTCAATTTGACGCCGTCCGCACTCGGTTTTTCCACCGGGCTGTTTTTCTGGGGTTACATCATCCTGCAGATTCCGGCCGGCCGGCTGGCCTCGGTATGGAGCCCGAAGCGCGTGCTGTTGTGCCAGTTGCTGATGTGGAGTTTGGCTTCGCTGAGCACCGCTTTCGTCCATACGCCGCTCGAACTCGGCATCAACCGTTTTGCGTTGGGCCTGGCCGAGGGCGGTGTGCTTACCTGCACGCTGGTGCTGATCCGTAACTGGTTCACTCGCGCCGAGCGCGCCCGTGCCAATGCGCTGTTCCTGCTCAGCCTGCCGATTGGCCCGATGATCGCAGGCCCGATTTCGGGGCTGATCCTGTCCTATGCGAACTGGCGCTGGATGTTCGTCGTCGAGGCGATCCCCGGCTTCCTCTGGGCCATCGTCTGGTGGTGGGCGATCGACGACCGCCCGCAGGATGCCCGCTGGTTCCCCGAGGCGCAACGCGCCGATCTCATCAGACAACTGGCGGCCGAAGACCAGGCGACGCCGCAGATATCAGGCCATTGGCTCTCGACACTCTGGCATCCGAGCGTGTTGCTGCTCGCGCTCTATAACTTCTTTGCGCTGATGGCGGAGTGGGGCGTCAATTTCTGGCTCCCGACCGTGTTGAAGGAGACCGGCCTCTCGATCGGAATCGTCGGCCTTCTCTCGGCGTTACCGTCCGCGCTCGGTATCGCGCTGATGATCGCGGTCGCCTACAACTCCGACCGCACGCGCGAACGCAAATGGCACATGATAGCGGCCACGGCGCTCTCGGGCCTGCCGTTGCTGCTCGTCCCGGGCGCCGCTGGCAGCACGCTGACGATGGTTCTTTGCCTGTCGATCGCGATCGGCGCTTTTCTTGGACGCTTCGGCCCGTTCTGGACCTTGCCCGGCGAGGTGCTGCCGCCAAGCGTGGTGGGGGTGGGTATCGGACTGATCAACGGCGCCGGCAATCTGGGAGGTACGGTCGGGCCATACTTCTTCGGGGTCGTCAAGACGGAGACCGGCAGCTTCTCCATGGCGCTGACGGTGGCTGGCGTTTCGCTGATCCTGAGCGCGCTGATCGCGGTGCCGATTCGAAC
This sequence comes from Bradyrhizobium sp. KBS0727, assembly GCF_005937885.2. Taxonomy (NCBI): domain Bacteria; kingdom Pseudomonadati; phylum Pseudomonadota; class Alphaproteobacteria; order Hyphomicrobiales; family Nitrobacteraceae; genus Bradyrhizobium; species Bradyrhizobium sp. KBS0727. The sequence goes on from NZ_CP042176.1 coordinate 2,038,730, forward strand.
GAAGCGATCCGCTGCGGCCTAGTCGTAACTCGTTATGTGATGCAGGGTCTGTTAGGGTGGCCGCATGGAATTGCGTCACCTTGAACAGATCGTCGCCATCTGCCGTGAGGGCAGCTTTAGCGGGGCCGCGAAGATGCTCGGCATCTCCCAACCTACCTTGAGCAAGAGCATCGGCCGCCTGGAGGCCAGGATCGGTGTCAAATTGTTCGAGCGCAGCAATGCCAATGCCCGCGCCACGATCTACGGCCAGTTTGTGGCCGACCACGCTTCGGCGCTGTTGCAATCGGTGACGGCGCTCGGCCATGAGCTCGAGCAAATGGCGCGCGGCGAGGCTGGGTTGCTGCGGATCGCTGTCGGCCCCGCGACACGCCTGCATCCGCTGCCGCAGATCATTCCAAAGATAGCACAGGCGTTTCCACAGTTGCGGATCGTCACGCGATACGCCGGACCGAACCTGATGATGCGGGCCCTGCGAGCCGGAAAATTCGATCTCGTGTTCTGCAATCGCGAGATCGCGACCACGCAGGACGACCTGATCCGGGTCAAGATATTCGAGGACAGATACATCGTCGTCGCGCGTCCGGACCATCCGGCGTTGCGAGCCGCTCCGCTGTCGGCGTCCGAGTTTATGCGCCTGCGGCTGGCGAGCGCCGGCATCACGCCGGACTTCCGGATCTGGCTTGGGGGCGTAAGCGATCAACAGACGCGGCATCTCGAGGCCTTTCTGTCTGACGACTACGATCTCGTCAGGGGCATGGCCCTCGAATCCGAACTCGTTGCGCGAGGCCCCCGGTTTGTATTCAAGGCCGAGCTGGAGCGGGGCGAACTGGTCGAACTCGCGCTGGACTCCGATTTCCAGTACGAGTGCTGGATGCTGACGACCAACGCGCTGTGGCGCTCGCCGATCGTGAAGGCCGTTGCGGGATTTGCGAAGGAGAGGCTGGATGTGTATCAGCGGAAATGACCGCAATTGGCGGATATTGTTGCAAGAGTCGAAAATCGAGGCGTTTCGGATTCCGTAGGTGTCTTTGCCTGCACCAGATACACTGACCGTCCCGGGGCGCGGGGTTGAGCGATAAAGGCCAGTATGCTCGTACGACCAGTTTCGTCAGGGCTGAGGTCCCATCAAGCGCCGACCGTGTTCTGCACAGTAGACGTGGTGATGGAGATTGGCGATCCATTGGCGTCCGGAGGCTGTCAGGTTCAGATATTTGACGCCCTCGTCGAGGTGCTTGGAAACGCTGTTCCAATAGAACCCCGGATACTTGTCGATCAGGTCGGCCGGTGACGAATACCCGAGCTGCCGATTCATGCCGATCTCTTCGAATTCGCAATAGAGCGCGTTGGCTTTGCGCGAGTACATGGGGTCACCAAGTTGCCCAATGAGATCAGCCGCCTGCACCAGCCGCGGCTCCAGGTCGTCTTCCGTCGTGCCTCGATCGAGCTGGCAGGGAAAGCGCGTAGACTCGATCGCCTTGGCTACGCGTTCGGCGTCGATGACCGGTGAGCTTCCGAGCCGTTCAAAGGCGAATAGCTTCGAACGATCGACGTGGTAGGGGGTGAGCGCCGCGTCCGATGCGCCACGGGTGAGAGTGATCCGTTTTCCGCTTCGATCCACGACGAATTCGGTCTCCGAGTCGCCGCTCAGGATGCCGCGCACATAGCCGATGTCGTGCAGCAGGCAGGCGATGATGAGATGACTGTAGTCGGCAGGCTCGATGCGGCGGGACAGCGCCAGGCCGTGGAGAATATCGCGTCCCACCATCGTGACCAGCATGGTGTGCTCGAAATTGTGGTAGAGCGCATCGCTCCTTCCGAGACATTCGATCGTGCTTCGCGCCAGGGCGCCGAGGCGTTCAGCATGATCGTCATGGGCTCGGCCGAAGATCTGGCGGAAATCCCTAGCCAAAAACTGACCAAGTTTCTTGGCAGCCGATGCCGTAATCGGTTTCATGCATGACTCCAACCGTTGACAGGTCGGCGCATACGCGCTCCCTTTGCTTCGAATGGGCAGGGAAGCAGGTCGTTGAGAAAGTCGGCCCCGTAAGGTCGACCAATTTAGAATTCAATCGTACACCCTGTCTACATCGCAAACCATGAGGGCTGTTTCTGCCAGGCTGACAATATCCACGCGCAGATCGGTGGTGGTTCCCTGACCCAAAATGCCCTGCACTGTCAGCTCTGCCCTCAAAGCTTCGATCATGCGTCTGAGGCGCTGATGATGCATGGTTCTGTTATTACTACCGCCGTTGAACATAGTACGTCGCATGCCCTTCATTTGGCTGATTAAAGACATCAAGCTCTTGGTTATGGCCATCATCAATCGCACGATCATCGGCTTGCGTGGAGCCCCTGCGTGTCGGACGGATTTTCCAAGTTTCAAGTTCGAAGATGAGTTGGCTGGTGAGGAAGATGCTTGAGAGAAATTGTGTCGGACTTCTTCCGCAAGTGCAGAAAATTGGACTGGTGGGGCGTCGACTCAATCTCTCGCAAAGCCCGCTTTTTCATGCTGCTCTCCAAAATCGGAACGGCCGTTTTACAGCCAGAGGTACTGTCGTTCGTGCCGAGCGCATGAACCCGTGTTGCTATTGCCCTTGTACGCAGATGGCCGTCTAAGCACTTATTCTCCTTGCAGAATCCTCCCGTTTGCCAGGAGACGCGACAAGGTGCGATCAGACCGGATCAATAGTGAATTTCGGACAGTGCTTATCCCACCGTTGTCGCATCGAAGGATGCTGAACCTTCGGGCGCGTTGACGACGTCGGCGTGTTGCGGTCGTCGAGATGCGCCTTATAAGCAGCGCGTGCCCGCCAGCCTGATCTTCAGCATCGCTGATAGCTTCGAAGATCCGCGATATCGCGCGCGGGCCAACATCCGCATGACGGAATTGCGTTGCCGAGATCCCCATTGCCGGAGTTGTGCCGAGGTTGTCTGGGACGCCCGGAGAGATTCGCTGGCTCGGCGAGGGCCTGGGACACTGGTCGGGAGCGGGCCGGCGGCGCCATGCCAAGGCGCGGTGGAACGGCGTTCAGCCCGGCAACCCGGCCCGGATCGGAAAAAAGACCCTTGAAGGGCGAAAACGCCAGTGCTATTATTCGAACGGTCAGTCGGATTATTTTAGCCGCAACTCAGGTCTCCGAGAAGAGAGCCCGGGACAGCCATGGGAGATGCAGCGATGAACGTGGTGCCGCGCGCGTCACAGTGGGGCGAATTGATCCGGCCCGACCGGGTGCACGGCTCGCTCTACAGCGACCCCGCGATCTTCGAAGCCGAACTGCAGAACATCTGGTACCGGACCTGGGTCTATGTCGGGCACGAGAGCGAGGTGCCCAACGCCAACGACTACGTCGTCAAGTCGATCGGCCCGCAATCGGTGATCATGACTCGGGACGAGCAGGGCAAAGTTAACCTGCTGCTCAATCGTTGCTCGCATCGCGGCAACCAGGTCTGTTCCTACGATAAGGGTAATGCGCGTTCCTTCACATGCCCGTTTCACTCCTGGACGTTTGCCAACGACGGCCGCTTGGTAGGCTACGCGTTTCCCGACGGCTACGAAGGCCAGGACAAGTCGAAGCTTGCGCTCGGCCGTGTGACGCGGGTTCAGTCCTATCGCGGCTTTGTGTTCGGCTCGTTCGCAGCCGAAGGGCCGACTCTGGAAGAGCATCTCGGCGGCGCGGCCGAAACCATCGATCGTCTGGTTCGGTTCTCGCCCGAGGGCGAAGTCGAGGTGACGGCGGGCTTTCTCAAGCATCGCGTCAAGGCCAACTGGAAATTCATCATCGAGAACGAATGCGACGGCTATCACCCGGCCTTCGTGCATTCCTCGATCTTCGGCGTCGCCGATAGCGCGATCGGCAAGCTCTATGGCGGTGCGTCGACCGCGGTGACGCGCGACTACGGCAACGGCCATACCGAGATCGACCTGCGGCCCGAATTCCGCAAGCGCGACGCTCCGATGAGCTGGTTCGGCACCACGGAAGCGCGGTTGCCGGACTATACCGCGCGGATGAAGGCCGCCTATGGCGACCAGACCGCGCGCGAGATCATGATCGACGGCTCGCCGCATGTGATGATCTTTCCGAACCTGTTCATCGCCGAAATCCAGATGTTCGTGATCCAGCCGCTCGCGGTCGACGACAGCGTGCAGCATGTCACGGCGCTGCAGTTTAAAGGCGCGCCCGACATGAACCGGCGCCTGCGTCAGCAGACCATGGGCTCGGTCGGCCCGGCCGGATTGCTGCTGGCCGACGATTCGGAAATGTACGAGCGCTGCCATCGCGGTGTGCTGGCGCGCAATCCGGAATGGATATTCCTCGGCCGCGGCGAGAAGCGCGAGCGCCAGGACGAGCTCGGCTTCAAGGTCGGCCATGTCACCGACGAGATCCCGTCGCGCGGCATCTGGCGGCATTATCGCAGTTTGATGGAGACGCGCTAATGTTGTCGCGCGAAAGCAGCGCTACATTGATGAGCGCCGTGGCGGCCTTCATCTACAAGGAAGCGCGGTTCCAGGACGAGCATCAGTACGAGGCCTGGGAAGCGCTGTGGACCGATGACGGCGTCTATTGGGTACCGGCCAATGGCGACGATATCGATCCCGAAAAGCAGATGTCGATCATCTACGACAACCGTTCGCGGATTTCGCTTCGCATCAAGCAGTTGTTGACCGGCAAGCGCCACACCCAAACGCCACAATCGCGGCTGCGGCGCGTGGTCTCCAACATCGAGCTGATGGACGAACAGCCCGGCGGCGATATTTCGGTCGCGAGCAACTGCCTGGTGTTCGAATCCAGCCTGCGCGACGACACCGTCTGGGCCGCGCGCAACGAATACCGGCTGCGCTATGTCGATGGCGAACTGCGGATGGCGTACAAGAAGGTGATCTTGGTCAACAACGAGAAAGCGCTGTTTACACTCTCGTTCCTCATCTAGAGCGTTTTCAAGTGAAGTGGGTACCGGTTCACGTAAAGAAAATGTGTCAAAACAGAGAGAGCGGAAACAAGCCATGATCGACAAGGGACCTGTGCTGCTCGATATTGCCGACGGCATCGCGCGGCTGCGCCTCAACCGCCCGGACGCCGCCAACGGTATGAGCGCCGAACTCCTGAGCGCGCTGTGCGACGCCATCATGGTTTGCCACGGCCAACCGGACCTGCGCGTGCTGCTGCTGAGCGGCGAGGGCGCGAATTTCTGCGCGGGCGGCGACGTCAGGGCGTTTGCGTCGAAGGGCGAAAAACTGCCCGACTATATCCGGCAGGCCACCGCCTATCTGCAGAATGCGGTGACCGGGCTGTTGCGGCTGGAAGCACCGGTCATCACTTCGGTTCAGGGCTTTGCCGCCGGTGGCGGCGGTTTTGGTCTCGTCTGCGCCTCCGACATTGTTATCGCCGGTGAATCCGCAAAGTTCCTCGCAGGCGCGACGCGGGTTGCGATGGCGCCCGATGCCGGCGTGTCCGTCACGCTGTCGCGGCTGGTCGGCCTGCGCCGGGCGATGTCGATCCTGCTGACCAATCCGGTGATCTCGGCGCCCGAGGCGATGGCGATGGGCATCGTCACCAAAGTTGTTTCGGACGCAGACCTCGCCGAGGCGTCGCTCGCGATGGCGCAAGAACTGGCGGCCGGCGCGCCCAAGGCATTGGCGGCGACCAAGCGGCTGGTATGGGCCGGAACGGCGCTCAGCATCGAGCAGTGCCTGTCGGAAGAGGCGCGCACCGTGTCTGAACTATCCGGGATGGCCGACGCGCGCGAAGGTCTCGCCGCGGTGATCGAGCGGCGCAAACCGATCTTTACGGGGCGCTGATGGTGCCGGCTTCTGGCACCCGGCCTTTCGGGCGGCTCGATGGCCGCCGCGCCTTCGTCTCCGGTGGCGCGAAGGGCATCGGTGCGGCGATCGCGCGAAGCTTTGCCGAGGCGGGCGCCCATGTCGTGATTGCCGATCTCGATTTCGAAACGGCCTCCGGTCTTGCCGGGCAAATCGGTGCGACCGCTGTTCACCTCGATGTCGGCGACGCCGGCATGGTTCAGGCGGTCATGTCGCAGTACGGACCATTCGATATCGTCGTCAACAATGCCGGCGTCGACCAGCATGCGTTCTTCACCGACACAACGCCGGAAGATTGGGCGAGGCTACTCGCGGTCAACCTGGTCTCGGCCTTTGCCTGCACCCACGCCGCACTGCCTGCGATGCAGGCGGCCGGCTTCGGACGCATCATCAACATCACCTCGGAAGCGGCGCGGCTGGGCTCCAAAGGCGGCGCGGTCTATTCGGCCGCCAAGGGCGGCGTGATCGCCTTCACCAAGAGCATCGCGCGCGAAAACGCACGCTTCAGGATAACCGCCAATTCAATCGCGCCGGGGCCGATCCGCACGCCGATGCTGGAAGCGGCCGCAGCGAAAGGCGGCGAGAAGATTTTGCATGCCATGACCGATGCCACCCTGTTGCGGCGTCTCGGCGAGCCCGAGGAAGTCGCCGCCGCCGTATTGTTCCTGGCTTCCGACCAGGCGGCCTATATCACCGGCGAAACCATTGGCGTATCCGGCGGCATGGGAGTGGGCGGCTGAGATGGCAGAGGCCGGCGGCGATATCGCGCTAGCTCCGATCGATCGTGCGATCGCACGCATCCGCGCGGTCTATCGGAGCTGGAACCGCGAGACCACCGTAGCCCGGATGCGCAGCGACTGGGATACGGCCTTCGGCGGCACAACGGCGCTGGTGAGGTGCGAAGGCGTCTCGGCCGGTGGCGTCGACGGCGAATGGATTCAGCCTGCCAATGCGCCACGGGACAAGGCCGTTCTCTATTCCCATGGCGGCGGCTTTCGCATCGGCTCGGTCGCCTCGCACCGCGACCTGATCGCGCAGATCGCGGTTGCCAGCGGCTGCCGCGTGCTCGCCATCAATTATCGCCTGGCGCCGGAGCATCGTTTTCCAGCGGCGCTTGACGATGCGCTCGCGGCCTATGACTGGGTGCTCGGGCAAGGACTGAAGCCCGCCAATGTCGCCTTTGCCGGGGATTCCGCCGGCGGCAACCTTGTGCTCGCCGCGATGCTGGCCTTGCGCGAGCGTCGGCTCCCGCTGCCCGGCGCGGCCGTGCTGATGTCGCCATGGACCGATCTGGCGGCGACCGGCGCGAGCTATGTGAGCCGCGCCGAGGCGGACCCGATCCATCAGCGCCCCATGATCCTGGCGCTGGCCAAGAATTACCTGGGCGGGCAGGGTGATCCCTGCGATCCGCTGGCATCGCCTCTATACGCCGATCTCACGGGCTTGCCGCCGCTCTTGATCCAGGTCGGCGACTGCGAAACCGTATTGGACGATTCCGTCATGTTGGCCGATAAGGCGCGTGCCGCCGGCGTCGAGGTTGATCTGCAGGTCTGGGACGGCATGATCCACGTCTTCCAGATGTTCGGTGCGGAGCTTCCCGAGGCGCATCGGGCTATCGCAGAGATCGCCCGGTTTCTCGACCGGCACCTCCATCTCAAGGCCGAAAGGGCATCATCATGAACATCAGGCCCGCCGATCCCCGCGGTCAGTCCGACAGCGAATTCCATTTCTCCGAGCAGCCGCAGCTTTCCGAGGAGTTGCGGATGGTGCGCGAGCAGGTGCGCCGGTTTGTCGAGAAGGAAGTGGTGCCGCATGGCGAGCAGTGGGAGCGTGACGGCAAGATCCCGCGCGAGATCTACCGCCGCATGGGGGCGCTTGGATTCCTCGGCATGCGCCACGCCGCCGAATATGGCGGCACCGATATGGGGCCGCTGGCGTCGATGGTCTGGGCCGAAGAGCTCGGACGTTCGACCTTCGGCGGTTTCACCTCTTCGGTGCTGGTTCACACCGACATGTCGGCCGTTCACATCACCCTGCGCGGGACGCCGGAGCAAAAGCAGAAATACCTTCCCGCGATCATCCGCGGCGAGACCATCTGCTCGATCGCGGTCACCGAGCCCGATGCGGGCTCCGATGTCGCCGGGCTGAAGACGCGGGCCCGCCGCGACGGCGATGACTGGGTGATCAACGGCTCGAAGATGTTCATCACCAACGCCGTCTATGGCGACATCCTGATCGTTGCCGCGCGCACCGATCCCGCCGCCAAGGGCAGCCGCGGAATCTCGCTGTTCATCGTCGAGCGGACGACGCCCGGCATCTCCGTGACCAAGCTCGACAAGCACGGCTGGCTTTGCTCCGATACCGCCGAGATCGCGTTCCAGGATGTGCGGATCCCTGCCGGAAACCTGCTGGGCGAGGAGAACCGCGGCTTCTACGGCATTATGGAAACCTTCGAGAACGAGCGAATCTGCATCGGCGGCATCTGCGCCGGCGAATCCGCCAAGGCGATTGAGCTCACCACCAATTATGTGAAGACCCGCCAGGCGTTCGGCGGACCGTTGTGGAACCAGCAAGCTGTGCGGCTCAAGCTCGCCTCGCTCGCCACCAAGGCCGCGGCCGCCCGGGCGCTCGCTTATCATGCCGCCGAGCTTGTCGAAGCCGGCAAGCCGTGTCCGCGCGAAGTGTCGATGGTGAAGGCGCTGTCACCGGAAGTGCTGCACGAGGTCGTGCATGGCTGCCTGCAACTGCACGGCGGCACCGGCTTCATGCGGGGAACGCCGATCGAACGAATGGTGCGTGACGCGCGGGTATTGACCATCGGCGGCGGCGCCACCGAGGTCATGCTGGAAGAAGTCGCCAAGCGGATGTGAGGCTCAGGAGTTGCGCTGACCTGCAGCGCGCGGCTCGACACCAGGCTTGAGGCGCCAGTCCGCGCCGAAATCGCTCAAAGGATGAAAAAACAGCGGCGCGGTGGCCTCGAGCGTGCGCAGGCGTGCGGCATAACCGTCGAGATAGAAGCGGCGCGTGGCCTCGTCGACGAAATTGACATTCCACGACACGAAAGGCGGCAGCACATCGCAGCCCGCATAGGCCAGCGCCCCGTTCTGGATCGGCCACAGCACGACGTCGAGCGCGCCGACCAGTCCGTCAGGCGCGCACATGCCCTCGTAAGCGGCGGTGGAGGTAACCACCATGGCGCGGCGCCCCTTGAGGCCTCCGGTGTCGTAACGCCGGCCGGCGCCATAGACCGCGCCGTTGACGAACACGCGGTCGATCCAGCCTTTCATGATGGCGGGAACGGAGAACCACCACAGTGGAAACTGCAGGATCAGCATGTCGCACCAGAGCAGCTTCTCGATCTCGCCGGCGATGTCGTCGCTGAAGGACTGATGCTGGTGTGAATATTTCTGTTCCCGGTCGTACTGCAGCACGTCCGGGAAGCGCCGCTGGTGAAAGTCGGCTGCGGTTGCGACCGGATTGAAGTTCATGGCGTAGAGGTCGGATATCTGGACCTCATGCTGTTGCGCGGTCAGTTCCTCGACCGACCGCGCCAGCAGAGCTGCGTTGAAAGATTTCGCCTCATGATGGGCAAAGACGATCAGAACCTTCATCGGAGCTTATCCTAGTTCACCGGCTTAAAACTCAGCGTCGAGAACTCGGACTGCATGATCTGCAGCTTCTGGTTCGAGAACCGGACGCCAGGGCCGAAGCTGATAGGCGCCATCACGCCGGTTTGGACGTTTTTGGTCTTTTCCAGCTCCGCAATGGTGCAGGCCCAGCTCGGCTCCTTGCCGCATCGTCCGATCGCTTCGATCAGCACCTTGGCGGCGGCATAGCCGGTCATGCTGTAGCGGTTGATGCCCTTCATCTCGGCCTCCGGAAGCAGGCCCTTGGCCTTTTCCAGAAACGCCTTGCCGGTGGGACCAGCGAACGGTTCTACATAATCGACGGCATAGATGCCGTCGCCCGCCGGTCCCATCAGTTTCAGCACCGGCTCGACCCGTCCGGGCCAGAAGATGCCTACGACGGGCTTGATGTTGAGCTTCTCCAGCTCCTTCATCATCGCGATGTTCTCGCCGATGATACCGCCGGCCAAAAACACCTCGGCGCCGGAATCCTTGAGTTGCAGCATGTCGGACGAAAAGTCCTGTTGGCCCTTCTTGTAGTTGCCGCTGTAGACTACGTTGAGCTTCTTGGCCTTGACCACGGTGTCGAAGCCGTCGCGCACGGTGATGCCGTAATCGTCGTCCTGCGTGATCAGGCCCCATTTCTTGCCGGGGTTCTTGTCGGCGAGATAGTTGACGAGGTGGATGATACCTTCCTCGTAGGATTGCCCGACCACGAACACGTTCTTGCGCGGCGGTTCCCAGAGGAATTTGACCGGCGCCACGTCGATGACGGTGGGGATCCCGGCTTTTTCCAGCACCGGCATCACGGCGATGGATTGACCAGAGCCGGATATACCGAGCATCGCGAACACCTTGTCGACGTCAATCACCTTCTTGACGCCCTGGATAGTGCGGGCGGTGACGTAGCCGTCGTCTTCGAGCACATATTTGATCTTGCGGCCGTTGATGCCGCCGGCGTTGTTGGCTTCCGCGATCGCGATCTTGTGGCCGATCGATGCGGCCACGCCGAGCAGCGCCGGCGGGCCGGTCAGGGGTTCGACGTCGCCGATCAGGATTTCGGTGTCGGTGATCCCCGGATCGGCGGCCAGCACGGGGCCGGTCGTCAGATACGCGCCCGCGAGCAACAGCGACGCGGTCGCCAGATATTTGATCATTGTTTCCTCCTCCGGTTGGATTGCTTTTTTGTCAGTAACGCAGCGGCCAGTTCACCCACATTCGCCGGATGTCGTGCCAGGCGCCGACCAGCCCGCGCGGCTGGAAGCGCAGGAACAGGATGATGACGAGGCCGTAGAGCATGCTCTTGAGTTCCTGCGCGCCGGTCGTGAAGGTAGCGTCCATCTGCGTGCTGAACAGGCTGAACACCAGCCGCGTCGCTTCCGGCAGCAGCACGATCAGGATGGTGCCAAGCACGGCGCCGAGCGCCGAGCCGAGCCCGCCGACGATCAGGATCGCCAGCGCCTCGATCGAGAGCAGGAACGGAAAGCCCTCGACGCTGACGAAGGACAGGTAGATGCCGTACAGCGCGCCCGCCAGGCCGGTGATGAAGGCGGAGGTGACGAAGGCGAACAGCTTGTAGGCGTGCAGGTTAATGCCCATGACGCGAGCGGCGGTGTCGTTGTCGCGGATTGCGACAAACGCGCGGCCGACCCGGCTGCGGCGGATGTTGAGCGTGGCGAATAATGTGAGCACGGCAAAGCCGAGGCAGAGATAGGTGAAGGCGGCATCGCTGTCGAAACTGAGACCGAAAATCTCGGGCCGCTGCACCGATATGCCGCGGGCGCCGTTGGTCAGCCACCGCGCTTCCAGGATCACGGTGTTGATGATGAAGGAGAACGCCAGCGTGGTGATGGCGAGATAAAGCCCCTTCAGTCGCAACGACGGCGCGCCGACGATGAGGCTGGCCAGCGCCGGCACGACCCCGGCGCCGAGGAAGCCGATCAGCGGATGCATGTGGTATTTCGAAACCAGCACCGCATAGGCGTAGGCGCCGGTGACGAGGAAGCCGACATGGCCGAGCGAGATTAGGCCGGTGTAGCCGGTCAGGATATTCAGCCCCAACGCGCCGACCGCGGTGATCAGGATGATCATCAGGAACGACAGCGCATAGGAATTGAGCACGAATGGTGCCGCGATCAGCGCCGCCACCAGCACCGCCGACCACAGCCATACAGGCGGCGAATCCACCAGCGTGACGAGTTCGCCATAGGTCTGCTTGAAATCACCGGTGCGCATCGCTGCTAAACCCTTTCGATGTCGCGTTCGCCGAAGAGGCCGAATGGGCGGATCATCAGCACCACGATGATCATCGCAAAGCCCGCGACTTCCTTCATGCCGGAGCCGACATAACCGCCGGCGAGATTCTCGGTGATCCCGATCAGGAGCCCGCCGAGCCCGGAGCCGAGCACGGCGTCGAGGCCGCCCAGGATCGTGGCCGGAAACGCCTTCAGCCCGAGCTGGAACATCGCCGGCGAAAGATCATAGGACAGCGCAAAGAACACGCCGCCGATGCCGGCGATCACGGAGGAGGCAGCCCAGGCCAGCGCGTGCACCCGGGTGGCGCTGATGCCCATCAAGAGGGCGGTACGGTCGTCGGCGGCGACCGCGCGCATCGCGACGCCGATCTTGCTGTAGCGGAAGAACGCCCAGATCGCGGCGAGCAGCGCCAGAAGCGTGGCGATGACGGCGATCTGGCCGGTGCGCACGCCGACCCCGCCGATCCGCACGATGGTGCGGCCGACGCCGATATCCAGGTCGTGCGGGTAGGCATCCCAGATGAAATTGATCGACGAGCGCAGGATCACGGCTAGACCAATCGTCACCATGACGGTGGCAAAGACCGGCTCGCCCAGCATCGGCCGCATCACCAGCCGCTCGATCACGAGGCCGAGCACGACGGCGGCAAGGATGGCGCCGAGCGCTACCACGACCACGTTGCCGCTCACCGTGGTCGAGATGGTCCAGGCGATGTAGGCGGTGATCATGGTCATTTCGCCCTGTGCGAAATTGACGAGACCCGTCGATTTGTAGATCACCGCAAAGCCCATCGCGATCAGGCCGTAGATGGCGCCGATCGCAAGGCCGGATATCAGGAGCTGGGTCAGGTACTGCATCAGCCCTCCGCCTGGTAGATGATGGCGAGTTCGCGCGCGAACTTCTTCTCGATCAAGGCGCGGCGGACCTTCTGCGTGGCGGTCAGCTCGCCGTCGTCGTGATCGAGTTCCTTTTCCAGAATGGCGAAGCGGCGGATGTTCTCGACGCGCGCGAAACGCTTGTTGGTTTCGTTGACGACGCGCTCGACCAGTTCGTGCACCTCGGCAAGCTGCGACAGCGACTTGTAGTTGGTGTAGGGCAGGGCCTTGTCGCGGGCCCAGCGGCCGACATTGTCGAAGTCGACCTGGATGATCGCGCCGAGATATTTCTTGGCCTCGCCGACCACGATCGCTTCCTTGATGAATTCCGAGTCCTTGAGCGCGTTCTCGATCTCTGATGGTGCGACGTTCTTGCCGCCGGCCGTGATGATGATGGCCTTCTTGCGGTCGACCACCGTGATCTCGCCGTTATCCAGGACCTCGATGATATCGCCGGTGCGCAGCCATCCGCCGGGCTCCACCATGGCGGTCGAGGCCTTTTCATCGAGGAAATAGCCTTTGAAGACGCCGGGATTGCGCAGCAGGATCTCGCCGTCGCTGTCGAGCCTCCATTCGGTATCGGGCAGCGGCAGGCCGCAGCCGCCGAGCCGGTGATGGCTCCCGGTCTGGATGAAGGCGACGCCGCCGCTTTCGGTCAGTCCGTAGCCCTGCGAAACCCGGCGGCCGACGATGTCGAAGAAGCGCAGCGTCTCCGGCGAGATCGACGCGCCGGCGCAGAGACGGTGACGGCTGCGGGCAAAGCCGAGATGGCGCTGGATGTTGCGGAACAACACGAGATAAAGCAGTGCGTAGCTGAGGTGATCGAACCATGCCGCGGTTCCGGCCTGCCGCCGGTCCGACAGCTTGCGGCCCCAGGCAAGGCAGGCTTTGACAAAGCGCTGGCGCAGCCGGCCGCTTTCGCCGAGCCGGAACAGGAAGCCCTGCTGCAGTTTCTCGTAGATGCGGGGCACGCCGACGAAAAACGTCGGCGCAATCTCTCGAATGTTGAGCGCGACGGTGTCGATCGATTCCGCAAAACTGACGGTGCCGCCGAGCACCAGATGGGTGACCTCGCCATAACAGCGTTCGGCAACGTGGCACAGCGGCAGATAGCTCACGGCTTCGAACGGCTTGTCGGCGATCCCGACGGCTTCGGCGTAGATATAGGCGGCATAGACCAGGTTCCGGTGCGTCAGCATCGCGCCTTTGGGCGGACCCGTGGTGCCCGAGGTGTAGACCAGGATCGAGACATCGTCGGGCGAGGCTTGGGAAATCAGGCGGTCGAGGGTCGCGTTCGCCTCGGGGTTCTCGAGGGCGTAGGTTTGGCCGAGCTGGCACAGCTTCTCGAACGACATCAACTGCTGTTGCCGGTACTGCCGCAGGCCCTTGGTGTCGATGCACACGATGGCCTCGAGCGCCGGCAGGCCGTCATTGTTGGCGAGCGCGTCCAGCACCTTGTCGGTCTGTTCCTGATCGCCGGTGATCACGACCCGCGAGCCGGAGTGGCGGACGATGTATTGCAGTTCGACCCAGGGGTTGGTCGGATAGATACCGACCGCGACCGCGCCGATCATCTGGACGCCGAGATCGGCGTAAAACCATTCCGGCGTGTTCTCGCCGGCGATGGCGACGCGGTCACCCGGCTTGAGGCCGAGCGAAAGCAGGCCAAGCGCGACTGTGCGTGCGGTCTGGTAGTAATGGCTCCAGGAATAGGGATTCCAGATGCCGTAGTCCTTTTCGCGCAACGCCAGTTTGTCGCCGTGCATCAGAGCGCGCTGACGCAGCAGTTGTGGAATGGTGATCGCGGCGTTCTTCAGCGCCGTCTGCAGGGAATTAATGTCGGCCGCGGACGATGTCCGCGCCGAGCTGGATTGGAGCGGCGGATGTTCGGTGCGCGGGCTTTCGAGGACCGACATCACGCACCCACCTGGGTTGCGGATTCGGCGCGATGGCCGCCGAGATAGGCTTCGGCCACGGCCGGATCGCGCCGAACTTCGGCCGGCGCCCCCTCGGCGATCTTGCGGCCAAAATTCAGGACATGAACGCGGTCGGAGATGTCCATCACGATCCGCATCTCGTGCTCGATCATCAGGACGGTGATGCCGAGCTCGTCGCGGATATCGAGCACAAAGCGGGCGATGTCCTCGGTCTCCTCCTGGTTCATGCCCGAGACCATTTCATCGAGCAACAGCAGTTTCGGCTCGCAGGCCAGCGCCCGCGCCAGTTCGACGCGCTTTTGCTGGCCGTAGGACAGGGTGCCGACGATGGCGTCGCGGATATGCTCGATCTCGAGGAATTCGATGATCTCCTCGACCCGCTGCCGGGCTTCGATTTCCTCGCGCCGGGTGCGGCCGAAGAAGATCACGGCATCGAGCACGTTGGAGCGCAGATGGGTATGCCGGCCGGTCAGGATGTTCTCGACCACGGTGCTGTGCTTGAACAGCGCAAGATTCTGGAAAGTCCGCCCAATGCCCTTGGCGGCGAAGCGCGACGGCGAGACGGCGGCCATGTCGGTACCGTCGAACACGATGCGACCGCCGCTCGGCCGCAGCACGCCGGAGATCATGTTGAACAGAGTGGTCTTGCCGGCGCCGTTCGGGCCGATCACGCTGCAGATTTCGCCTGTATTCACCGCAAGGCTGACATCGGCGACCGCCTGCAGGCCGCCGAAACGCTTGCTGAGGTTCTCTATTCTGAGCAGGTCGGTCACGACAGCCACCGTTTGCGCCGCTTGTAATGCTTGACGTCGCGCAGGCTCTTGCGCCCGGAATTGGAGACGCCAAGATAGAATTCCTGCACGTCCTCATTGGCCGCGAGCTTCTTCGCGGAGCCGTCGAGGACGACGCGGCCGGTCTCCAGGATGTAGCCGTAGTCGACGATATCGAGCGCGCGCTGCGCGTTCTGCTCGACCAGCAGTACCGTCATCTTCATCTTGTCGCGCAGCTTGGCGATCACTTCATAGATGCGGTCGATGATCAGCGGCGCGAGGCCGAGCGACGGCTCGTCGAGCGCCAGCAGCACCGGATTGGTCATCAAGGCGCGCCCGATCGCCAGCATCTGCTGTTCGCCGCCGGACATGTAGCCCGCGATCTGGTCGCGGCGCTCGAACAGCCGTGGGAACAGTGCGAATACCTTTTCGCGGCGATCGCGCGCCTCGGCGGCGGTCCTGGTGTAGCCGCCCATCTGCAGGTTTTCGTCGATGGTCAGCGTCGGAAACACCCGGCGGCCCTCCGGCACCTGGACGATGCCGCGCCGTACCAGTTCATCGGGCGCGAGGTGATGCACGTCCTGGCCACGAAAACGGATCGCGCCGTTCTCGAGCACGCCTTCCTCGGTGTAGAGAATTCCCGACATCGCCTTCAAGAGCGTCGACTTGCCGGCGCCGTTGGAGCCGAGCAGGGCGACGATGCCGCCTTCGGGGACGGCTATGCTGACGTCGCGGATCGCCTCGATGGCGTTGTCATAGACGATGCGGATGTTGCGGAATTCGAGCAGGCACGACGGATCGGGCGCCGTCTTTGCGCCGCTGATTGTTGCCTGCGTCGGGATCGCTGTCGGCATCACGCGTGGCTCGACCGGGGCAGGCGCGGCCGCTGCGCAAGGATCGCATCGGTGACGATTTTCGCCGTTTCCGCGCAGGCCTGCGTGCCGCCATTGCCATATTGCTTCACGGCGTCGCCGACGCACCACAGTCCGTCAATGCCGGTCTCTCGCGGCAGGTCGTATCCGGCGCAGCTACGCTGGGCCGGCCAGTCGTCGCGCATCACCCGGATCGACAGGATTTTGGCCTGGGCAAAGTTCGGGAACTGCTCGCGCAGGTCCATTAGCGCCAGTTCGACCTCGGCATCGCCGTCGAAATCGCCGAGCGCCGGGATCGGCACCGCGTAAGCGACATAGAGATGCCAGCCTGGCGGCGCGAGCTCGGGGCAGGTCGCCGAGAGGTTTGCCATGTTGCAGAGCCGCCGCGTCTTGCCGAAGGTAACGATGCCGGGATGGGAGATCAGCGGCTCCCGGCTGGCGATATTGATAACGATGTTGGCCGCCGGCCGCAGGCCGGTCTGCACTTGCGCGACATAAGCGGGCGGGAAGGCGGCTTCGCCGCCGAGCGCCACGGTGGTCTTGGGGCCGGCATTGCTGATGACAAGGTTGGTCTCGATCCGCATCCTTTGGCCGTCGCGCAGGACGGTTACGCCATCGACGCGGCCATCGCTGCTGTGGATCTCGACCGCCGGTGTCGACAGCCAGACATCGCCGTTGCGCTTGATCGTGGTCGCTAGCGCGTTCCAGACGCCGATCGTGCCTTGCGGGCAAAAGCCGAAGCGTTTGAAGGCGCCTTTGCTGGTGAAGTAGGTCAGGAAGGCGCGCGCCGGCAGCTCGGCGGCGTTGCAGGCGAAGATCGCCGCGCACAGGTTGCGGAAGATCGCGTGCACGGACGCGTTGCTGGTGTAGGTCTTGAGCCAGTCCTCGGTCGATTGCCGACCATCGGGGAGGTTGCCGGAGCGGGCGTCGGCAAATTTCTCCAGGATGCGCGAGGCCTGTTTGGTCAGTTGTCCGAGCAGCAGCGACCAGCCGCCGCGGCCGACGTCGATCAGCTTGCCGTCGATGAAGAAGGAGCTGGCGGGTTCGGGCGTGCGGATATCGAGGGGAGCGCCGACGGTATTGAAGGTCTCCTCGAACACCCCGCCCAGTTCGATCGCGATGGCGCCGATATTGACGGTGAAACCGTCGATCTGCTCGGTCGAGGCGCGCCCGCCGATCCGGTCCTTGTCGTCGACAACGATGGTATGGAGCCCGGCATGGGCCAGCCGCGCGGCGGCGCAGAGCCCGCCGGCGCCGGCCCCGATCACGACAGCATCCGCTTGAACGACCGTCATTTCACCTCCCAAAGCGTGCTGCACGGTTGAGCCGGGCTGTCCTTGATTTAGATCATTGTATTATAATCCGACTGGCCGTTCAAACAATTTTTTGCGATAAGGGGAAGGTAGATTTCGACCCGGTGCGGCCGCCTTTTGGAAACGAAAGCTGCCCGGCCTGAATAAAGGCTGCTGAATCAGCTAAGCATGCCCTTGGGAACACGAGCTAAAGCTGAATTGAAGCGGACGACATGCCATGGCGCGAACACGCTCTGAGAATTACGACGGTATCCACCTGGGTATCCTGACCAATGCCGCCAGGCTGTTTTCGGCCCAGGGCTATATGCGAGCCTCGATCGCCGACCTTGCGGACGCCTGCAAGCTGTCGCGCGGCGCGCTCTATCACTACTTCGACTCCAAGGAAGCGATCCTGTTCGCAATCCTGGATGCGCATATTCGGGAAATGATCGAGCACGTCGAAACCGCCGTGGCCGCCGGCGGCCCGACGCTGACGCAGTTTCAGAACGTCATTCGCGCGATTGTCGAGGTCAATGCCAAATCGCCGCACGAACAGCGTGTTCTGATTCATGATTTGTCGTTTCTGAACGCGGACGAGCAGCAGACCATCAAGGATCTCGAACGGCAACTGGTCGATATCGTCACCGATCTTCTGCTGAGGCTCGACGCCGAAGGCCGGATCGTCAAGCGCACAAAGAAGATCTATACGATGATCCTGTTCGGTATCATCAACTTCACCTACACCTGGTACGATCCCAAGGGAGCGATCGGTCCGCAGGAATTCGCCGACACGGCGGTCGAATTGTTCCTGAACGGGTTCGCGCCGAGCGATGCCGCAAAGCCCATGGCGACGAACCGACGCGAGAAGGTTTAGCATCATAAGAAACTTCGCCGAAGGCTTCGATGGCGAAATGCTTTGCCGGCGACATGGCGATGAAGCGGACGAGCGACGCGGTCGGCGCCGCCGAATGCCCCGGGAACGAAGTCCAGAGGACGATCCATCGCACCTGTCGGCGCGGCCGCCATCTGACGTGCTAATTCCGGGCCGCTGCCGCAAACAGCAGCGCTTTCGCCAAGGCGGAAGGCGACCAATGCTTTCGCCGGGTGCGGTCGTCTCGCCGTTCCCACGGCAACCCATTCTCCAACCTCGATATTTCAGGGCCGCGAGATCCGCGGCACGAAGTTTGCTTTGTTGATCTTGCCGGAACAACTTGAGGAGCAGAGGGATGAGATGGATCGTCCTTTGCCTGGGTATTTTCGGTTACCTGGGCGCAGGTGCGAGTACGAGTGCGCGCGACTTGGGACAGTGGGACGCCGTCGATCCCGCGGTCAAGCAATGGTATCAGGCCCTGATGCAGCCCGACGTTCCCAACGCGTCATGCTGCGGCGAAGCCGATGCCTATTGGGCCGATGAAATCCATGTCAGGGACGGGAAGACCTACGCGATCGTGACCGACGATCGGCCGGATGAGCCGCGTGGCCGGCCCCACGTCGACATCGGAACGGAAATTGAAATTCCCGACAACAAGCTCAAATGGGACAAATCGAATCCGACCGGGCACGGCATCGTATTCCTGAGCCGTACCCGGTATGTGTTCTGTTACGTTCAGCCCGGTGGCGTCTGACGTCACGTCGCGACCGTCGTTGTGGATCATCCGGTCGGGATATGCGCGCAGGTGCTCGGCCGCGGCCGCGCGCCCCGCTTGTCGATCGGGACGTTGCAGTTGTCGATCCGTTGCTCGTCCATCCATTTTCGGCCGAGTCGCTCCTTGCCGGTCAGCGATGGCGACGTGCTGATCGGCGCGACCTGACCCGGACGCGTGTCTTGCGCAGCCGTTGCTGACGTCAAACCGACGACGACCAACGTGCCGAGTAATCCACCGTACAAAGCTCGCATGACGGCCTCGCAAACCATCGTTTAGAACACGGCTCCAATAGTAGCGTTTGATTAAACGACGGTGGGATTTGCGCGGCCACCCGAAACCTGGAATTTGCCGGTCAGGGCGGCGCGTCCTTTGGCGGAAGCACAGGCGGGGGCAACGCCGAAAATTCGATGTTGCCGGATTCGCCTGTCAGAAACGACAGATCGAGCGGCCCGCCGCCGGTCGGATCGCCGCCGGGCGCCGCTGCGGGGCGAAGCTTCGTGACATCGGATGGGCCTTCGGGCGCGGCCTGTCCGGTGCCGGTGCCGTAATCGGCCGCGCGACCGCCTTGCGGATGGCCCTTCAGGATTTCATCGCGCGCGGCCTCCACCCTGGCGGCCAGCGTCGGCGAATAGGGTAGCCGGTAGGCGCGCGGCTGACCGCTCGGAATATTGGCGGCGTCGAGTTCCTCGACCCAGACATGCACCGCGCCGGGATCCCGATCAAGCGGGTTCGGATCGACCACCCGCGCCCAGAGAAGTTGAAACTGCGGCGGCAAGGGAGCACCCGCCGACCATCCGGGCAGGCCCTCGATGCGGAAGAACGCCACGCAATAAAAAACGCTGGTGACGACAACGGCGGCGACCTTGAGCGGCCAGGGCGCGCGAACGCGCAGCACGACCACAAGCAGCAGCGCCGCCAGCACGACATAGGCGACCGACAGACCGACGATTTGCGACTGCAGTCCCATCCTCGTCAGCCCGCGTTGCGGCGTGGATTGCGCAATGTCTGCAGCAGTGATTTTTCGCGGCTGTTGACATCGGTAACCGTGCCGCTGCCATCGATCGCGAAGCGAACGGCGGTTCGCTCGGTCCCGGCGCTTTGCAGCATGATGGTGTCGTAGTAGACGACCTGAACGGTCGGATTGAGTTTCTCGACCTTCACCGAGACCGGGACGGGTTCATGGCCCATGGCGATGAAGTGGTAGACGTTGACGGTGTATTCGCCGGCGACGATACCGCGAATGCTGACCGTTTCCTGGCGGATCGGCGACAGCACCTTGCGCCCGTTGACCAGGATGAAGTCGTTGGCGCCGCCGCGATCGTCGCGGTCGAGCAGCATGAAACCGGCCTCGCGCCGGCGGTACCAGACCATATTGCCGATCGGATCCTGCACGAACATATCAAAATCGTCCGGGTGCTGGTCGGGCCAGCTCATCGTCACGAGGAATTCGGCCTTGCTGTCGACTTTGCCGTCCCGGGCCTCGGGCGCAATCGCCAGCAGCGCAATGAAAAACAGGAACGCCAGCACCTGCAGCGCCTTGAACAGCATGACCGCGAACGGGTCGAACGGCTCTTCCTGCGGCATCAGTCCGAATTCGTCGATCATTCCGCAGCCTCTGGCCGGTCTTCAAGCACTGAGACGACGCGGACTTCGGTCAGGCCGACGGCATAGGCGAACAACTTCGCGGTCGCGTCGTCGAGCATGTAGTACTGGATCCTGACCAGGATCGAGCCGACGAGGCCCGCAAGCGTGGTGTACATCGCGACCGCCATGCCGTCGCTCATCAGGTTCATCGATGATCTGATGGTGCTGCGATCGCCTGGGTCCATGCCGGCAATCGGCGCCAGCATCATGATGAATCCGATGATGGTGCCGAGCAGGCCGAGCTTCATCAGCGTATCGCTGGCGAAGGCGCCGAACTGGTTGGAGCCGCGCAGCCGTCCTGCAAGTCCGCGCAGCAGCAGGGTCTGATCGATGCGCCGCGGTCCCTGCAGCCGGGCCTTGACCGCCAGATCATGAATGTGTTCGGCGACAAGACCACGCGGGAGTTTGCCGGCGCCTTCGACGACAACGGCGTCGCCGTCGATATGAAGCGGACCTGATCCTGCCTCGATCAGGGCGCCACCGCGCCGTGCCGCGTCGCCCTCGCGCGAGATCGCGACCGTGCGCCACAGGCAGTGTAATGACGCCGCCACGTAGAGCAAGCCGATGATGGATGAGATGTAGGTGCGATCGCTCGCGACCATCTGCCGTATCAATCCGAAGCGCCACAGCAGAATGAACGCAAAAATGCAAAGGCCGGTAAACACCAGCCATCGCAGCAGCGGACTACGGTCACCGAAGGAATCAATATCCGCGTTCGTCGTTGGCATTCTTGCACCTCGACATCGGACAGGAGACCGAGCGTTCCACATACCGTTGAGGCAGGCAAACCGAATCCGTTGCAACATCCATTCAAAAATATGTCGAGTGCGAGCACTTCCACGCTCCGCGTGCCTTTGTCGCGCGCAACCTTGTCCAAGAGAGAACTAACTTTGTCCAAGAGAGAAATTTCGGTTGCCTTGCCTTCATCCGGCGTACTTGCGCAGCGTCTGGGGTGGCCCTACGTTCGACGCCGGTGCGGACCTCGCGCCAAACTACTTGGGAGACTCTCAATGACCTGGAAAACTCCGAAGGTTGTCGAAGTGCCGGTGGGCATGGAAATCAACATGTACGCCTGCGCAGCGCGCAAGTAGACAGCATCAAGGCGATCTGCCCGGCTCCGACAGCGGTCTGCTGCTCCGAGCCGGGCAGGCGTGCGCTTCGCCTTACGCGATGGCGCTGAGGCTACCGGAGTTGTTTCGAAGGCTTGCTACGAAGAAGCACTGTTCCGCGCCGCGGTCTGCAACGATCCCAGAAACCGCCACCGAATGTCTTCCGCCAGATCGGCTCCGATCAGCGGCTGCGATGGCTCGCGACCTTGCTCCGGATTGTGCTAGGCTGCCTTCCGGTCAGCGCTGCTGTCGCTTCTGTCCGCTGCTTGGCTCTGGTGTGAATGTCTATTTGCGCAAAAACGATCAGGGCCGCCATCCTGTGCTTCGCCGCGCTGGTTCCGGCCGGCGTTCGGGCCGAGGGCATCGATACCGAGCATATCTTCGGCTTCATGATCGGCACCGACGTCGGTAGTGTCGGCGAGCGCGAGTTTCAAACCGAGACGACCGGACGGTTCGGCAAAAACGGCGGAACTTACCGGGCGGGCGGCCAGCAAGTCGAACTGGAGTTCGTGCCCGTCAAGGATTTCCGTATCGAGCTGGGAAGCACGTTTTCCGCGCACGATATCAACGGCGTTCCGGGGTTTGACGATCGCCGCCAACTGGGATGGCAAGGAGTGTCGGTGGATTTTCGCTACCGGTTTCTCGACCGGGAAACGGCTCCGCTCGGCCTGACCGTGGCGGTCGAACCCCACGCCGATCGGCTCGATGAATCCACAGCCGCGGCGGTTCGCAAATATGGCACGGACCTCACCTTGGCCTTCGACCGGGAGATTGTTCCCAACGTCGTGGTCGCGGCGCTCAATCTGATCTATCAGCCGGAGTGGACCCGCTTTGTCGGGACGGGAGCCGCCGAGCAGGAATCCACAGTCGGCGCCTCGTTCGGCGTGATGGCGCAGTTGCGTCCGGGATTTCTCCTCGGTGGCGAGGCGCGATACTTACGGAAATATGAGGGAATAGGCCTGGAAGAATTTTCCGGCCAGGCGCTGTTCATAGGCCCGACAGCGTATTTCCAGTTGTCGGAACGCTCCCGGCTGACCGCAAGCTGGAGTGTCCAGGCATGGGGGCGTCCGGCCGGATCGGGAGCTTCCCTCGATCTCGTTAATTTCGAGCGGCATCAGGCCCGACTGGTGTTCGGGATCAACTTCTAAAGCCTTGTCGGCGCTGCCTGATTCAGGGGCGGGCGCACCCCGCATTTTCACGGTGGTGTGAAACCTCGACCTCTCGGCTACGTATTTGTGCGTGTTATGTTTTTGACGAATCAATCCGAGGCAAATCATTCCGAGGCAAATTGATCTGAAGGATGTCAGGCATGAATCCGATCGACCTGATTGTGACGGTATGTGCGGTGCTGTCTCCAACCACCTGCGAGGACACCCATCTGGTGTTTTCCTACAGTGGCTCATTGACGCAATGCGTCATCGCCGCGCCGCCCTACATCGCACAATGGGTCGGCGACCATCCGAAGTGGACCGCGGTCAAATGGCGTTGCGAATATCCGCACACCAATGACAAAGCGGATGCCGGATCGCGAACTCACGCAGGCTGAAGCGGGGTCGCTCCAGCCGGGCTATTTGTTCTACGGGTTATTTGTTGCAGTCCTTCAGGTCCTTGTCCGAAATCGAGAACACCGCATCTGCCTTGATTTCAATATCGCGCACCAGGCATTGCCGTGAGTCCCGGTAGCTGACCTTGGCATCGTAGCGGCCCGGTTCTACACCGGTGATGCGCAGCCGTTCGTCGTGGTCGACTTCCTTGTCCCTGTCATTCAGGGTCTGGTTGGGTCCCCAGTCGGTTTTTCCGGCGGGCGATAGCTGAAAACCTGAAATGGTCGCGGTGGTCAGGTTCCACAACCGGATGCCTTTTCCCTTGCCCTGCGCAGCGAGCTGGCCCGGCAAAGAAATCGCAAAGCAAATCGTGAAGCCAATCGACAAGACAGCGACGACGTTCCACGCGCGCGACATGGTAGCCTCCTCAGAGATCTGAACCGCTTCCGCGATCGTCTTCTTTTCAGAACGACGATCATAGCATAGCTTGCGGCTTTGGCAGTCGGAGAATGGCCATGACGTTTGCCGGATCGATCGGACGTAGTATCGGCGCGCTGGCTGCGCTGATGTCAGCGGTCGTCATGACGCGCGCCGACGACAACGACTATCCCACATCTGCTCGCTCCGAATATGTGTTCGGCTGCATGAAGGCGAATGGCGAAACACGACAGGCGATCGAGCAATGTTCTTGTTCGATCGATGTCGTCGCATCGCTCGTGCCCTATGAGCGCTACGTCACCGCGGAGACCGTCCTGAGCATGTCCCAGGTCAGGGGCAATCTTGGCGGCCAGTTCCGTACATCCGAGCAGGCGGCAAGCGCGCTCAATGATCTCAGGCGCGCCCAGGCCGAAGCCGAAGTCAGGTGCTTCTGAGGCGCGGCATCGCTGCAATCCGTCCTGCGTGGCGCCGATCGATGTCAGATGCCTGAAGCGTCGATATTCCATTCGCGCTGGAACACGTGGCCTTCGGTATCTCTGGCCTCGGCACGAAAGCGCTTGGCGCCGTTCGAAGCATAGGTGAAGCGGATATTGGGATCTTCCGAGATTGAAATCCCGCCTTCCATCGTCAGCACCGGGCTGTCGTCCTGCCAGAGCCGTAATTCGTTGACGAAGAACGCGGGGATATAAAGCTGCGTGACCTGGTCCATCTGCAGACCGGAATTGTTGGGATGGCCGATCATGATCTGGGCTTCGCGGGCGCCGCTGGTCGGACCTTCGCCGGGTTTTGCGAATTGCCGGTAGCGCATCTGGCCTAGCCGGCTGTTGGCTTCTTCGGCATTCTTGGCGGCAGGCGCGGAGCAGCCGCCGGACGCCTTGACGTAGGTCTTCGTCACATAGAGCTTGCCGTCGCTGAGCTCGGCCACCGCGTGAACGTCGCCATAATTGTTGACGCGCACGCGCGTCGATATTTCCGACACCCGGGCGCCGGGACCGAGCTCGAACTTCGCCGCCATCGGTGCAGGGTTCTGGTCGATGACCAGCGTAATGCTCACGATGCGGCGGCTATCGCCTGGCGAAAGCTTGGTTTTCAAGGTGACGGGAACGATCGCCGCATCCTCGGCGCGGTACGGCATCTCGATCGCAATCACGTCGTTGCCGTCGTTCATCAGGCGGTTGTTGAAGATATCCTGAACTAGGCCGGGCCACGGATCATAGGTTTCCGATGTTGCCGCGGGCGCCTGCTGCGCGCCGAACACAAGCAGGCCGGCGATGCAGAGCAGGCGCAAATGAGTTCCGGGCATGGTCGGACCCTTCGCGAATATGGAAGCAACAACGCCAATATACGGCATTGCGTTTCCTATTCCCATTCAATTTCGGAGAATGCTGCGGTTGCGTTGCGTGCGTTGTAGTCGTCGAACAGTTCCCATCGCGACCGCTCGGAAGCCGCCGCGCTATTGGCGGCAGCCGTAATCGGCTTGCCGCCGGCGACCAGCGCGCGAACGTCCGACGCCAGCGTCTGGAGATAACGGTGCTCGTCGGCAAGCGCCTTCGGCCATGCGCTCACAGCTCCGTGACCGGGAACCACGCGCTGCGCGGGCAGGGTGGCAAGTTCGTCGATGACGGCGAGATACCCGCGAATGCTGCCGTCCATCACGGGGATGTGGGTGAGAAACACCAGGTCGCCCGCGAACAGTGTTCCGGTCTGCTCGTCCAACAAAGTGAGATCGCTGTCGCTGTGCGCCGTCGGCCACGCCCGCAGCAGCAGGGTCCGCGAGCCGAGGTCGAGCTTGAGTGTGCCGTCGACCAGAAGCGTCGGAGGTACGATCCGCACCGGATCGATCAATTCGTCGCCCATGATGCGGCGGAAAGCGTCGATGTAAAACGACCCGCGCGTCGCCAGTGCCCGCGGCAGGTTCTTGTGGCCGACGAATGCGGTTCCATCGGCCACAAAGGCGGCGTTGCCGAAAACGTGGTCGGGATGGCCATGGGTATTGATAACGTACCGGATCGGCCTGTCGGTGCGCGCGCGAATGGCTGCGAGCAGCCGCTCGCCTTCGCGAACGCTGCCGCCGGTATCGATCACCGCGACCGCGTCGTTGCCGATGACAAATCCGATGTTGGCGATGTCGCCCTCGTTCTCGCGCGTCATCAGCGCGATCTCGCCGTCATGCACGAATACGCCGGGAGCGATCTCGCGGACCGGTAACGCGGCTTGCGGCGCCTGCGCCAACGTCGATGACCAAAGCATCGCCAGCGAAGCGAGGATCAACACGCAGCGAACCATGGTTTTGCCTCCGTGCCACCATGAAGCGATATCGACGTTCCGTGTTCCGTCGCCGTGATTGGTTTGCGTCGCAACAGACGATGCAAATTTTCGCGAGGATTATTCCTGTTGCACGCCCCAATTGGGAAGCATAGCATTTTGAGTGTCTGCGGCTCACCCGAACTTCGGTTCGTTGCGATCGCCGACGCCGATGGATGGTTCGCAACATGGTGGGCGTGACGTGCAACAGCTTTCGATGACAAATGCCGGACGACATCACTGGCTGTTGGTTTCACTGGTTGTCGCCGCCGCTATCCTCCTCGGTCGCGGTGCGGCGCTCGCGCAGATCAACGAAACCGGCGATCTGTCGATCGAGCTGGTCGATCCCAAGGTTCTGCGCGTCTGTGCCGATCCGCGCAATCTGCCGTTCTCGAACGAGAAGGGCGAGGGCTTCGAGAACAAGCTCGCCGAATTGTTTGCGGAGAAGCTGCAGAAGAAGCTCGACTACATGTACTTTCCGCAGGCGACCGGCTTCGTCCGGATGACGCTTGGCGCCCATCGTTGCGATGTCATCATGGGCTTTCCGCAGGGCGACGAACTGGTCCAGGGTACCAATCCCTATTACCGCACGGCCTATGCGCTGGTTGCCAAGCCGGGCAGCGGCCTCGTCGAAGTCAACACGCTGGATGACGAACGCCTCAAGGGCAAGCATATCGGGATCGTCGCCGGCACGCCGCCCGCCACCAACATGGCGGCCAACGGTTTGATGATGAATGCGAAACCCTATCCTCTGATGATAGATACGCGGTTCGACTCGTCGGCGGAGGCGATGATCGGCGATCTGGTGTCAGGTACGATCGATGCCGGGATTCTGTGGGGGCCGATGGCGGGCTTTTATGCCAAGCGGGCCAGCCCACCGCTGCACGTCACGCCGCTTGTCAAGGAAACGACGGGACCTCGATTGGCCTTTCGCATTGGCATGGGGGTGCGACCCGCCGACCAGAACTGGAAGCGGCTGCTCAATCGCCTGATCCAGGAAAATCAGCCGGCGATCAACAAGATACTGCTCGACTTCGGCGTTCCGCTGCTCGACGAGAACGACCGGCCGATCGGTTCGGAGACCGCTACAAAACTGCCATGATGAGGGTACTCGCAGGCCTGGTCCTCGCGACGGTCGGATCGACGGTTCCGGCCCGTGCGCAGGAGCGCGCTCCCGAACCCGAACAATACCGTACCGAGAACTACCGCGCGCCGGTGCCCGCGACGCTCGCCGGCGGGCGCGCTCTGACCACGGCCGAAGCCGAGACGATCTGGCGCGCAAAGACCGGCATCTTCATCGACGTGTTGCCGCGCGCGCCCAGGCCGCCAAATCTTCCCGAGGGCACGGTCTGGCGCGACAAGCCACGGCTCAGCATTCCCGGCAGTGTATGGCTGCCGGATACCGGTTACGGGAAGTTGTCGGTCGCGACCGAGGACTATCTGAAGCAGGGAATAAAACGCTCTTCCGGCGGCAACGACGCCGTGCTGCTCGTGATCTACTGCCAGGCCGATTGCTGGATGTCCTGGAATGCGGCCAAGCGAATCCTGTCGTACGGCTATCGCAATGTGGCATGGTACCCGGAAGGCACCGACGGCTGGGAATTCGCCGGCCTGCCGCTGGCGGAGTCGCAACCGGAGCCACGGGCGGCGGAGGACACGCCGGCGCCGCGGTGATCGTCGCGGCCGGGCTTCGCTATTCCATTTCTTGCTGAATCGTGCGGCCAAGCGCAAACAGCCGCTGGTCGATCGCCGTCGGTACCTCGCAGACGAATTTGACCACGCGCCGGCGATCCTCGAAAATTCGGGTCTCCCAGACCAATTGGTTGCCGAGCTCCTCGACCTTGGCCTGATCAGGCTTCGGCGTATCCTGCAGCGCCTGCAGTGCAAGTGTATCGGCGCGAATTTTGTCCGCGGCCTCGCGCTGCTTGCGCATCACCCGCTCGAGCCCGTTCATGACCGACGAGCGTTGCGCATTGAGGGTATCGAACAGGCCGGCGAACAGCAGTTTGCCCTGGGTCGCCTTGTCGGCCGCAGCAGCGGTCAGATATTCCGTGACGGCCTTTTGGGCCTCGTCGAGCGGCAGCCGCCGCGCGGCCAGTTTCGTCACCAGCGCACTCACCTTGGCATCGTCCTTCCATCTGTCCTGGACATCGTCGAGCGGCGCGCCAGCCCAGACCGCTGCGAGCGATATCTCCGGCACCTTGGCCTGGGCACACGGCCAATCCGGGTAACGCGGATCTGCGGCCATGCAGACGTCAGCCGACATCAACCTCGCAAGCAACGCGGCGATTGCGACACCGATTGGGATTCGCCGTCTCATGTCTCGCCTCCGGCAGGTCCGCGGCGCACCAGGCCGCGCGATGGATCGTAGGCGTAGATCGCCCCTAGCATGAAGGCCGCGCTGCAGCCGCCCACCACCGCCAGCGAAATCCAGTTGGTCTGTCCGTATAGCGCAAAGCGTATCAGTTCGACCGCATGGGTAAACGGGTTGAACAGGCAGACGTAGTAGAGCAGGGGGCTACCTTCCTGAACCCGCCACAGCGGATAAAGCGCGGAGGAAGCAAAGAACATCGGAAAGATCACGAAGTTCATCACCCCGGCAAAATTCTCCAATTGCTTGATGCCGGACGAGATCAGCATGCCGAGCGCGCCGAGCATCAGGCCCGACAGCACCAGCGCCGGCAGCACCGTGAGATAGCCTGTTGGCGGCGGGGCTATGTCCCAGAACCACGCAATCAGCAGGAAGGCGTAGACCTGGAGCAGCGAGACCGCGACACCGGCGAGCAGCTTGCAGAACAGCAGATAGCCGCGCGGCAGCGGGCTCACCAGCAAGGTGCGCATGTTGCCCATCTCGCGGTCATAGACCATCGAAAGCGAGGATTGCATGCCGTTGAACAGCTGGATCATCGCCATCAGTCCGGGCGCGATATAGACCTCGTAGAGGATGTAGGTCTCGTATGGCGGGATGATGGAGATGCCGAGCACCTGGCGAAAGCCGGCGGCAAAGATGAAAAGCCACACCAGTGGCCGCACCAGCGCCGAGATGAAGCGTTCGCGCTGGTGCAGGAAGCGCAGCGCTTCGCGCCACACGATGCCGTTCAGGCAGGTGAGATATTCCGCAAACGAGAAGCCACGTTCGACAGGGCGGACGGTCGTGGAGCTCATGGCGCCGGGCTCCCGGTTGACGCCGCGGCGCCGGTGAGGCGCATGAAAGCGGCGTTGACGTTATCGGCGCCGGTTTCGGCAATGACGCGCGCGACCGGACCTTGCGCAAGGATTCGTCCTTGATGGAGGACCACCAGGTCATCGCCGGCGGCAATCTCGTCGAACAGATGCGTGGCCCACAGCACGCCGATGCCTTGCTCGGTGACGAGTTGCCGGACGTGGCTGAGGATATCGGCCCGGGCCTTGACGTCGAGCCCGACGGTAGCTTCGTCGAGCAGCAGCAGGCGGGGCCGGTGCAGCAAGGCGCGGGCGATTTCCAGCCGCCGCATCTGGCCCCCGGAAAGGTCGCGCACCTTGCTGCCGGCGCGATCGGTCAGCCCGATGCGCGTCAGCACCTCGCCGCTGCGCGCGCGTGCGTCGCGCCGGCCGATGCCGTGCAACGCTGCGTGATAGAGCAGGTTTTGCATCACCGAGAGGTCGAGATCGAGCGTTCGTGGCTGGAATACGACGCCGAGCAGCCTCAGCGCTTCGCCTGGCGCCAGCCCGATGTCATGGCCGAAAATGCCGATGTGGCCCGCCTGAATTCCGAGCAACCGCGTCACCAAAGCGAACAGCGTGCTCTTGCCCGCGCCGTTGAGGCCGAGCAGTGCGGTGAAGCTCGCGGGCGCAACGGAAAAATCGATGTCGATGAGGGCGCGTCGGGATCCATAGCTGTGGTTGAGGCCGCTGATCGACAGCGCTTGTGTCCCGGCCGCGTGAGCGGGAGCTGGGATGTCCTGCACATTCTGACCAGTGGGTGCAACTGAGGTCGTCATGGCTGCGCCATCGTGATGCCCCAGGGCAGCTCGCCGACCTGAATGGTCTTGATGACCTTTTGCGCGGCAACGTCGATCACCGAGACGTCGTTCGATACGCCGTTGGTCACCAGCAAATATTTTTCCTCCGGCGTGAACGCCATGTGCCAGACCCGCTGGCCGACCAGGAGATATTTCTTCACCGCATGGCTGGCGCCGTCAACGACGGCGATGCGGTTGGCCGGGCCGAGCGCGATAAAGGCGGTTTTGCCGTCCTTGGTCATGCCGATGCCGACAGGCTGGATCGCCTCGCGCCGCAGGCCCGGAATCTCGAAGGTTATCTTCGCGGTCACCGCCTGTTTGGCGGGGTCGATCACCGACACGGTGCCGCCGATCTCCGACGACACCCACAGCTCGGAACCGTCACGCTTGAATTCGGCAAAGCGCGGCCGCGAATCGACCAGTACATTGGCGACGACCTGGCGCGTCGCGGTGTCGATGAAATGCGCCATGTTGGTGGTTTCCGACGTGTTGATCAGGGTTTTGCCGTCCGGGCTGATCGCCATCCCCTCGGGCTCGACGCCGACCTGGATGTCGCCGAGGCGCACGCGCTTCTCGAGATCGATGATCGTCACCGTATTGTCATTCTCGTTGGCGACATAGAGGGTTTTGCCGGTGGCATCCTGGGTGAACAGTTCGGGGTCGGGGCCGGAGGGCAAGGAGTCCACCACTTGCTGGGTCCTGGTGTCGATGACCTCGATCTTGTCGTCGTCGCCGACCGCGACCAGCACGAACTTGCCGTCCCGCGTGAACTCGATGCCGCGCGGCCGCTGGCCGACCTTGATGGTCTTGGTCACGGTCCAGCTATCGGTGTCGATGACCGAGACGGTATTGCTCTTCTCGTTCGACACATAGGCCATGAAGGCATGCGCGGGCGAGGCGGCCGCGAGCGCCGCCACCATTGCCGGGAGCAGACAACCACGCCACATGCGGAACCTCTCTGTTGTCAGTGCAGCTTGCATTTGGTTTCCGGGCGATCGACGCCGAGCGTATCCAGTTCCGAGACCTGATGCAGAAAACCTTCCTGCGGCGAAACCGAGACCACCATGCGACCATCGACCAGCAGGATCGGCTGGCGAAGCTGCAAATTCCAGTCGCGCAGCGTCAGCCGCTGTCCCTTGAAGGCCGCGACCGAAAAATCCGGTCCCTTCAGGAAGTCGAATACCGTTTTGGCGTCGCCGGAGTTGGTGCGCGACGTCGCCTCGCCGAGCATGCGCACCGCCGTCCACGCCTGCATGTCCAGCGCGGTCATATGTCGTGAATTCAGTTTCATGAACCGGTTTTGCATCTGCACCGCGCCCCATTGATCCTGCGCGGCATCCCAGCTGGCCGGCACCAGGCCCGCCGAGCCCGCGACCGGTCGCGGGTCCCAGGTGCGATAGGGCAGATAGGATGCGAACACTTCGCTTTCATCGGCGGCGACGAGAACGTCGTAGGCCGGCGCAGCTTGCGTGAACACCGGCATCTGACGCTGGATCAGGGTCACGCCGCTGTCGGTGCGGCGGGCGCCGCCAGTGTCCTCGAATATCCGCTCCTGGACGATCTTGGCGCCAAAGCGCGAGGCGGCGCGTCGCAGCGCGTCGGCATAGAGCTTGTCCTGGTCGTGTGAGCCCGCCACCAGCAACCAGCGCTTCCACTGCTTCCACACCAGATACTGGGCCAGTGCGTCCGCGAGCATCGAGCGCGTCGGCGCGACATGGACGATGTTGGCGCGGCAATCCGTTTCGCGCAGGCGATCGTCGATCGATCCGGCGTTCAAGAGCACGGTTCCGCGCTCGCGCACCGCATCGGCGGCTTTCAGCAGTTGGTCGGCGGGCAGGTCGGCAATGATGAAGCCGTTGCGGCCGGCAAGTGCCGTCGCTGCCTTGGCGGCGTCGTCGCCGTCCTTCAACCGAACCTCTTCCAGTGTAAAATGCTGATTGAGGAATTTGCCGGTGGTGTTGTTGTCCTCGATGGCGAGCCGCGCTCCCGCCACGCCGTCATTCTCGGCCAGCTGTTCGACCAGCGAGAGTTTTGCCTTGACGCCGGCGTGGCCGAGATAGCCGATGCCGATCTCGATGGGCTCAGCCCCGAGCACAGGAGTAGCCACGACGCAGAAGCCGATCGCAGCGACCAACCATCGGATCATGGTTCCTCCCGATACACCTCGTCGATTGACGGAGAGGCGCTTGACGGGAAACATGACCGAATTCTCGCAGCTTGCAACCCCACCTTGGTCGCCATGCGTCGTGAGTTCGAAAGATCACGCTTTCGAGAGCGCTGTCATCGTCGCGGAATTGAAGCGCGGTCGGTGCGCGCGCCGCGATCGCTTCAACCGAATTCAAGCCTTCAGGCGCGTGGCGTGCCAGCGCAGGTGATCGCCCATGAAGGTGGAGATGAAGTAGTAGCTGTGATCGTAACCGGCCTGGCGGCGCAAGGAGAGGGGGATGCTGGCTTTGTCGCAGGCGGCCTGCAGCAATTCGGGGCGAAGCTGTTCGGCGAGAAACGGATCGGCGTCGCCGTAATCCACCAGCAGATCCCCGAATCTGGCGCCGTCCTCGATCAGCGCCACCGCATCGTGCTGCCGCCATGCCTGCTTGTCGTTGCCGAGATAACCGCCCAGCGCTTTGATCCCCCAGGGTACACGCGACGGTGCCACGATCGGCGCAAAGGCGCTGGCGGCGCGGTAGTGGTCGGGATGGCGCAAGGCGGCGGTGAGCGCGCCGTGACCGCCCATGGAATGGCCGAGGATGGATTGCCGTTGGGTATCGACCGGGAAGTGCGCGGCAACCAGTTCCGGCAACTCCGCCGTGACGTAACTCCACATGCGATAATGGCGGTCAAAAGGCGCCTGCGTTGCATCGACATAGAAGCCGGCGCCGAGCCCGAAATCGTAGGCTTTGGCCGGATCGCCGGGCACGCCTTCACCGCGCGGGCTGGTGTCGGGCGCAACGAAGATCAAACCGAGATCTGCGCAGGCGCCGCGGAATTCGCCTTTTTCGGTGACGTTGGCGTGGGTGCAGGTCAGTCCCGACAGATACCAGACCACCGGAAGCTTCGCGCCGTCGGGGTGCGGCGGCACGTAAACCGAAAAAACCATGTCGGTCCCGGTCTCGCGACTGGCATGCTTGTAGACGCCTTGCGTGCCGCCATACGATCGGTTGAGCGAAACGGTCTGCATGGTCACGCCTTTGAGTTCAAGCCCTTGGGGTCCACGCTTTCGACGTCATGCGCTTCAGGCGACGCCGCTCTCGATCGCGAACCGGACCAGCTCGACCGAGGTCCGAACACCAAGCTTCTGGCGCATGATCGAGGATGTATTAGCGACCGTCTTGTAGGAGGAGTGAACGAGCCAGGCGACCTCGGAGAGACTTTTGCCGGCGCTGAGCAGGCGCAATATCTCCATTTCGCGCGTAGTCAGTTTCGAAAGCGGGCTTTGGGCAAAACCCGGACCGGCGAACGCAATGCTCCGTGCCATCGCGGGCGGCAGATATTCTCCGCCCTTTCCGACTTCATGGATGGCCTCGACGAGGTCGTGGGGATCGCCGGTCTTCGAAACGTAGCCCTTGGCGCCGATCTCGATCGCGCGGGCGGCGAATACCGGATCGTCGTTCATGCTGAACATGATGATGCGTGCGGAGGCATCGCGGACCAGAATGCGCCGCGCCAGCTCGAAGCCCGACACGGTCGGCAGGTTGATGTCGATCACGCAGATGTCGGGACGCTCCGTGTCGAAGACCCGCTCGCCGCTCTCGGCGTCGCAGGCTTCCAGCAACACGACGGCGGGTTCGTCGGCGAGAACGGCACGGCAGCCCGATGCGACGATCGGATGGTCATCTACGATCAGAATGCGCATGGCATTGCTCTCCGATGCATCCCGTTGCTGCACCGCATCAGTTGCACGAGCGCCGGTGTCAGGCTTGCCTTCAACCGATTGTGCAACCCAAGCGATGTTGCTGTACGCTTCCATTAGATGGCCGCCTCATCGTCTGTCAACGTTCCTCTTGGTGAGGAACCGGATGCAACGCGGCCGCGGACAAACGTCATGTGGCAGAAATTATCCCTGCGTGCCCGGATCAATTTGCTTCTTGCATTCGTCCTTGCGCTCGGTCTGGCCATCAACATTGCGCGGCTGGTGGTCGAGGCGACGCCCCGTGTGCAGGCCGAAGATCAAAGCGTGATCCGGCTGGCGCGCGAGTTTGTCGAAACGATCGTCGCCGGCCTGAATGAAGCGCCGGACCCTGAGGCGCGGCTGAACCAGATCGTGCGCGACCTGAGCCGGCTCCGTCATGTCAGCATTGCGCGGCAGGATGATGCGGCCGGGATCTCCGGGCCATCCGCCCGTTCCGATGACGATGCCGTTGCCCGCTCGCCGCCGGCGTGGTTCGTTGCCCTGGTTCACCCGGAGAAAACCTCCGTGAGCGTGCCGATCACGATCCGAGGCAAGCCGCAAGCGCTTGTAATCACCTCGCATCCCGATGACGAGATGGCCGAGATCTGGGATGGCATCGTGACCCAGCTTGAGGTCGGTTCCGCCATCGCCGCGGCGCTCTTTCTGATCACGATGGCGGTCGTCGGCCGTGCGTTGGCACCACTCAAGGCGCTTTTGCAAGCCATGACGGATATCGAAGCCGGGCGTTACGGCACCCGCGTGACGCCAGGAGGCGCACCCGAGTTGGCGGCGATCTGTACCAGGTTGAACCACCTTGCGGCAACTCTAGGCGATGCCGTCGAGGAAAAGCGGCGTCTCGCCGAGCGGACGGTCTCGCTCCAGGATGTCGAGCGCAAGGAGATTGCCCGCGAACTGCATGATGAGTTCGGGCCCTATCTTTTTGCGTTACGCGCGCATGCCGGCGCGCTGATGCGGCTATCAGAAGTCGGCGTGCCGGATGCGAACGCGCTACGAAAGCACGGCGCTGCGATCCTGGAGCAGGTCAATGCGCTTCAGCAGTTCAACCGCCGGATTTTGGAGCGGCTTCGGCCCGTGGGACTCGCGGAGCTGGGGCTTCGCGAGGCGCTTGGCGCCTTGCTGCGTCTTTGGGGTGAATCGCATCCCGACATGGACATCGAAACGACGATCTCGCCCGCGCTCGGCGAGACCGGAGAAACCGCGGAGTTGACCATCTACCGCGTCATTCAGGAAGCCTTGACCAACGTCTTCCGCCATGCCGGGGCGACCTCCGTCAATGTCAGCGTCGAGCCGGCCGAACAGCCGACGGGGTTGCGTGCAGATTGCGGCTTCGCGCGCGTGCGCATCTGCGACAACGGCAGCGGAATGAAGCCGGATCACAAGCTCGGCTTCGGCCTGACCGGGATGCGCGAGCGGATATTGGCGCTGGGGGGCACACTCACGATAGCGTCCGACGCGGGCGGCGTGACGGTGGAAGCGCTTGTTCCCAACGGTTCGCGCGCGTGAAACCGTCCTGCCAATCCCGCTTGCGCGGCAACGCTTCGGGAATTTTTCCCGCGACGCGTCGGGAAAGATGGTCGGCTCGAATCCGGACCTTTTGCAGGTAGCGCAATCCCGGCATCGCATTAGGATCATCGACAACCCGACCGGCGGTCACAACGGCCTGCGCGGGCGTGGGGATGACGCGGATGGGCACTCGGCCCCTTGTGATTGCTTCGATGTCGATATGCCTGCTTCCCGGCACCGAGCAGGCTTTTGCGCAAAGTGCGCCCGGCGAAGCTCAGACGTTGCCG
Source organism: Bradyrhizobium sp. KBS0727 (assembly GCF_005937885.2). Lineage (NCBI taxonomy): Bacteria > Pseudomonadati > Pseudomonadota > Alphaproteobacteria > Hyphomicrobiales > Nitrobacteraceae > Bradyrhizobium > Bradyrhizobium sp. KBS0727. The sequence goes on from NZ_CP042176.1 coordinate 2,074,562, forward strand.
CCGATCGTGGTGTCGGCACCGGCATCGAGCGCCAAACGGGGCCCCAGCCAGCAAGCCGCGCGCACGGCGCGGAAGCCCTCCCGCGTCGTCTATGTGTACTCGACCACGCCGGCCGCGGGCTCGGGCTCCAGCATTGACGTCGACAAGATTGCCGCAAGCGTCAATTTCGTCGACGCGACGCGCATTGCCCGCACCGGATCGCTGAATATCACCGACGCGCTGTTGCAACAGGTGCCGGGCGTCAGCATCAGCGAGGTGGCCGGCAATCCGTTTCAGCCCAACGTGGAATTCCGCGGCTTCGTTGCGTCACCGGTGGCCGGGACGCCGCAGGGGCTGGCGGTCTACCAGAACGGGGTGCGCGTCAACGAGGCGTTCGGCGACACCGTCAACTGGGACTTGATTCCGACTTCTGCGATCAGGTCGGTCAGCGTTGTGACCAATAATCCGGCCTTCGGGCTCAATGCCCTTGGCGGGGCGGTCAACGTGCAGATGAAGGACGGCTTCAACTATCATGGCGCCGAGGTCGACACGATGGGCGGCTCGTTCGGCCGGATCCAGAGTTCGGCGCAATGGGGCAAGCAGATAGACGACAATTTTGCCGTCTATGGCGCCCTCGAAGGATTGCACGATAACGGATTTCGAAATTTTTCGGGCTCTGACGTGCGCCGCTTCTACGGCGATGTCGGCTACAGGAACGAAAACAGCGAGTTTCATCTCAATTTGGGCGTCGCCGACAACAAGTTCGGCGCGGCCACCACCACGCCGGTTGAATTGCTGCAGCAATATTGGGGCGCCACCTACACCACGCCGCAGACCACCAATAACCGCGTCGGCTATGTCAATTTAACGGGAAAGGTCGAGGCCACGCCGACCTGGACCATCGAAGGCTCGGCCCATGTGCGGCAGTTCGACCAGAAGGCGGTCGATGGCAATCCGACCGGTACCCAGCCATGCGCGACTGACGCGACCCTGCTTTGCTTCGGCAATGACACGACGCCAGCGAACGGCCTGAACGGGGCTCAACTTGCCAATCCCTTCGATCCCACAGCCGTACTTGGCGAAATCGACCGAACGACGACCCGATCGACGACCGGCGGGTTCTCGCTGCAGGCCACCAACAACGATCAGCTGTTCGGGCACGACAATCATTTTGTGGTCGGAACCAGCTTCGACTACAGCGTGACCCGCTTTTCGGCCAGCGCCGAGATCGGCACGGTGGGCACTAACTACGTCGTCAGCGGCAGCGGAATCTTTCTCGGGCAGTCCGGCGATCCGGTGTCGATCGGCCCCGTCGCGCTGCGTACCACCAACCAGTACAGCGGGCTTTACGCGCTCGATACGTTCGACGTCACCAAAGCCTTCTCGGTCACGGCCGGCGGGCGGTTCAATAACGCGCAAATCGCGCTTGAAGATCAGATCGGCACTGCGTTGAACGGCAAGGAGACCTTCAACCGGTTCAATCCGATCATCGGCGCCACCTACAAGGTCACGCCTGACGTGACGGCCTATGCCGGTTATTCCGAGGCCAATCGCGCGCCGACGCCGCTGGAACTGGGCTGTGCCGATCCGGCCCACCCCTGCATCATCGCGGCGTTTCTGGTCTCCGATCCGCCGTTGAAGCAGGTGGTATCCCGCACGGTGGAGGCCGGCCTGCGGGGTTCGCATCAGCTCAACATCGGAACGCTTGGGTGGAAGCTCGGCGCCTTCCGCGCCACCAACACCGACGACATCCTGGCGATCCCGAGCCCAGCGCTGCAGGGATTCGGTTATTTCCAGAACGTCGGTTCGACCCGCCGCCAGGGCATCGAGGCCCAGGTCAATCTGCAATCGAAGGCGTTGCAGCTCTATGCCAGCTACGCCCTCGTGGACGCGCGCTTCCTCGATGCACTTGAGGTCGGCTCCAACAGCCCGTTTGCCGACGCCAACGGCAACGTCCAGATTCTGCCCGGCAACCGGATTCCGGCGATCCCGCGCAACCGCATCAAGGCCGGTTTCGACTATTCGATCACCGAGGCCCTCAAGGTCGGCGGCGACGCGCTGTTCGTCAGCGATCAGTATTTCGTCGGCGACGAGTCCAATCAGGCGCAGCGGCTGCCGTCCTACACGGTTTTCAATGCCCATGCCTCGTATCAGATCGACAAGACGTTCCAGATTTACGGGCGCGTCGACAATATTTTCGACAACCGATATGCGACCTACGGCACCTTCTTCGATACCGGAGCGGTTCCCAACTTTACCAACGGTGGCGCGCCGTTCGCGGATCCGCGTTCAGTGAGTCCGGCGCGGCCGCGCGCCTTCTATGCAGGGTTAAAGGCGACGTTCTAGCGCCGCTGCAAGCCGGAATTCGACTCAGGCGATGTCCGGGGAGGGGCCGCCGTGCTGCACCTTGTGGATCGCCGACGGGACGAACCCGAAATGCTTGCGGAATACGCGGCTGAAATGCGACGAACTCGAAAAGCCCCACGAGAATGCCACATCCGTGATGGTCTTGCCGGCCTGGGTCTCGAGCTCCTGGCGGCAGTGCAGCAGCCTGGTCCGCCAGATGTGGTCGCTGACGGTCATGCCCTTGTCGCTGAACAGCATGTGCAGATAGCGCTTGGTGCAGCCCAGTGCGGCGGAGATCTGGTCGATGCAAAGATCCGGGTCGCGCAAATGTTCGCGGATGAAGGCCTGGGCCCGTATGTACATCGCCTCGGGACCGATGCGATCGAACATCGTGTCGGCCTCGCGCAGCGGCAGTAGCAGCAGGTCGATCAGCGAATCGGCGACGCCGACCGCGTTGTTGGGTGACAGGCTGTTCGCTTCGTCGAATGCGGCGTGCACAAAGTCATGCGCGATGCGGCCGGTGCCGTTGCGCGCGGAAAGCTTGCACGGCGACATCTTCGTCGAATGGAAGCCGCGTTCGCGCAGCAGTTCCTTCGGCACGATCACGACCTCGTGCCGCGTCAGCGACGGGCTGACGATCGTGTGCGGACAGGATACGTCGTAGGCGAAGCAATCGCCAGGCATGATATCGATGCGGCGGCCGGCCTGCTCGAAATGAGAAATCCCGTAGGTCTGGAACAGGATCTTGACGAAGGGATGCTCGCTCAGTTTCGTGCGTGAAACCGTATGGGCAATTCGATGCTGGCTCGCCTCGATCTGACAGAGCTTCAACTGCGAGACCGTGGTGTAGTTGATCCTGGCCTCGAACGACGAAGCCGCCAGCGGGTCGATATCGAATTGTCCGCAGAGATCAGTCAGTGCATCTGACCAAATCTGGATCTGCTTCTTCGGCGACAATCCGATAGTGCTGAGTGAGCGGATTGTATCGGACATGATCCAGCCACCGTTTAGAGATCAGGACGCAACCTTCACCCCAAGCTCCGGTCGCGCAAAAGCACCATCGGTCCAGTTTAAGGTGGTCGTAGGGAAGCGCGCGCAGATTCTTCCCGATATCCCGTTGACAATCCTCCGACTTAGTGATGACCGCGTCAAGAGGAACCTCTAGCCGGGTCGCGCGTTTGCGGACGCCAGTAATCTGTTGTGACGCGCTCCGGCCGAATGATGCTCCGCAACATAAAACCATCGATGGCAAGCGTTGACCGGGCCGCGGAGCATGGTTCGAAAAAGTTTGTCGTGTTTCGCTTTTGAGCAAGCACCGGTTCGCTCTTGGGCAAGTTTCCCATTTCCGAACGGGATAGGGATAGGGATCAAGAAGGCAAGAATGGGCCGTTTCAACGGAAACCCAAAACTCGTATCTGGGAGGAAACCACTATGCGCAAGGTGCTATTCGCGACCTGGGTTGGCGCCATGGCGGCGTTCGCTGCAGGCCCCGCTACTGCCAATGACGAACTCAACAAGATGGCGCAAGATCCGAAGGGCTGGGTGATGCCCGCGGGCGACTACGCCAATACGCGCTATTCGAAGCTCAACCAGATCACCGCCGCCAATGTCGGCAAGCTGCAGGTCGCGTGGACGTTCTCGACCGGCGTGTTGCGCGGCCACGAGGGCGGACCGCTGATCATCGGCAACATGATGTACGTCCACACCCCGTTCCCGAACAAGGTCTATGCGCTCGACCTTTCCAAGGACAACCAGATCGTCTGGAAGTACGAACCCAAGCAGGATCCGAACGTCATTCCGGTGATGTGCTGCGATACGGTCAACCGCGGCGTGGCCTATGGCGACGGCAAGATATTCCTGCATCAGGCGGACACCACGCTGGTCGCGCTCGATGCCAAGACCGGACAGGTCGCCTGGACGGTGAAGAACGGCGACCCGAGCAAGGGATCCACCGGAACTTCCGCGCCGCTCGTGGTCAAGGACAAGGTGCTGATCGGCATCTCCGGCGGTGAGTTCGGCGTGCAATGCCACGTCACCGCCTACGACATGAAGACCGGCAAGCAGGTCTGGCGTGCGTTCTCCGAAGGCCCGGACGACCAGATCATGTTCGACCCGGACAAGACGATGGCGCTCGGCAAGCCGGTCGGCAAGGATTCGAGCCTGGTGACCTGGCAGGGTGACCAGTGGAAAATCGGTGGCGGCTGCACATGGGGCTGGATGTCCTATGATCCCGCGCTCAACATGCTCTATTACGGCTCGGGCAATCCCTCGACCTGGAATCCGAAGCAGCGTCCTGGCGACAATAAATGGTCGATGACCATTTTCGCGCGCGACGTCGACACCGGAAAGGCCAAGTGGGTCTACCAGATGACGCCCCATGACGAATGGGACTATGACGGCGTCAACGAAATGATCCTCAGCGACCAGACAGTCGGCGGCGCACCCCGCAAGCTGTTGACGCATTTCGACCGCAACGGCCTAGGCTATACGCTCGATCGCGTCACTGGCGAACTGCTGGTCGCCGAGAAGTTCGACCCGAAGGTCAACTGGACCAGTGGCGTCGACATGAACAAGAGTTCGCCGACCTACGGACGGCCGAAGGTTCTCGATCAGTATTCGACCGACAAACAGGGCGAAGACCATAACAACAAGGGTATCTGCCCGGCCGCGCTCGGCTCCAAGGACGAGCAGCCCGGTGCCTACTCACCGGATACGGAGTTGTTCTACGTGCCGACCAACCACGTCTGCATGGACTACGAGCCGTTCAAGGTAAGCTACACCGCGGGCCAGCCCTACGTCGGTGCGACGCTCTCGATGTATCCGCCTCCCGGCGAGACCAACATGGGCAACTTCATTGCCTGGGACGGCAAGACGGGCAAGATCGTCTGGTCGAACAAGGAGCAGTTCTCGGTCTGGTCGGGTGCGCTCGCCACCGCCGGCGGCGTGGTGTTCTACGGAACGCTCGAAGGCTACCTCAAGGCGGTCGATGCCAAGACGGGCAAGGAACTTTACAAGTTCAAGACCCCGTCCGGCATCATCGGCAACGTCACCACCTATGAGCAGGGCGGCAGGCAGTACATCGCCGTGCTGTCCGGCGTCGGTGGCTGGGCGGGTATCGGCCTTGCTGCAGGTTTGACGGATCCGACAGCCGGCCTCGGCGCCGTCGGTGGCTATGCCGCACTGAGCAACTACACCGCGCTCGGCGGAGCCCTGACGGTGTTCGCGTTACCGCAGTGAGCTGATGTCAACCTCGTTCCGGCGCGTGGCCTGGACCATGCGCCGGTTCGTCTGCCAACGAATGTCGAGGAACACGCTCTTGCGTAAAATCTGGCTTGTGGCTGCCGCGATCGTCTCTATGGCATCCGGGGGAATTGCTTGCGCCGAGGATGCGGCCGATCCCACGGCCGTCAAATCCGAGGATGGCAAGTATCTCGACAAGGAAGGCAGCCCGACCTTCAAGGTCGCGGCCGACGGAACGGTCGACTGGTACACCTACTCCGGATACCGCCGGTACCATTCCGAATGCCATGTCTGCCATGGCCCGGATGGAATGGGCTCGACCTACGCGCCGGCGCTGAAGGATTCGCTCAAGACGATGAGCTATCCCGACTTCCTCGGCGTGGTCGCCAGCGGCCGCAAGAACGTCTCCACGGCGCAGGAGAATGTGATGCCGGCTTTCGGCGATAACCCGAACGTCGGCTGTTACATGGACGACCTCTACGTCTATCTCCGTGCCCGCGCCAACGATGCGGTCGGACGCGTTCGGCCCGCAAAGCACGAAGACAAGACCGAGGCTTACACCAAGGCCGAAAGCAGTTGCATGGGAAAATGACGAACGCATGGATCCGCGGATGACAGCATGCCCGACGGTCGTGCGAAGCGAAACAGGAGTATGAAATGAAGACGCGCGCCGCTGTCGCTTTCGCAGCCAAGAAGCCGCTTGAAATCGTCGAAGTCGATCTGGAGGGGCCGAAGGCCGGTGAGGTCCTGGTCGAGATCAAGGCGACCGGAATCTGTCACACCGATGCCTACACGCTCGATGGCTTCGACAGCGAGGGAATCTTTCCGTCGATTCTCGGTCACGAGGGTGCCGGCGTGGTTCGCGAGGTCGGTCCGGGCGTGACGTCGGTCAAGCCGGGCGATCATGTGATTCCGCTCTACACGCCGGAATGCCGCCAGTGCAAAAGCTGCCTGAGCCAGAAGACCAACCTGTGCACCGCGATCCGTGCAACGCAAGGCAAGGGCGTCATGCCCGACGGGACATCGCGGTTCAGCTATCAGGGCAAGCCGATCTTCCACTACATGGGTTGCTCGACCTTTTCCAACTTCACCGTGCTGCCGGAAATCGCGGTGGCGAAGATCCGCGAGGACGCGCCGTTCGACAAGAGTTGCTATATCGGATGCGGCGTGACGACCGGCGTCGGCGCGGTGGTCAACACCGCGAAGGTAACCCCGGGCTCCAACGTGGTGGTGTTCGGGCTTGGCGGAATCGGTCTCAACGTCATCCAGGGCGCCAAGATGGTCGGCGCCGACAAGATCATCGGCGTCGACCTCAACGATTCCAAGGAAGACTGGGGCCGCCGTTTCGGCATGACCCACTTCGTCAACCCGTCCAAGGTCGGCGGCGACGTCGTCCAGCATCTGGTTGGACTGACCGACGGCGGCGCCGACTTCACCTTCGACTGCACCGGCAATACCAATGTGATGCGCCAGGCACTCGAAGCCTGTCATCGTGGTTGGGGTGTGTCCGTGGTTATCGGCGTCGCGGAAGCCGGCAAGGAAATCGCCACCCGGCCGTTTCAACTGGTGACTGGCCGGGTCTGGAAAGGCACGGCGTTCGGCGGTGCGCGAGGCCGTACCGATGTCCCCAAAATCGTCGACTGGTACATGAACGGAAAGATCGAGATCGATCCGATGATCACCCATGTCCTCAAGCTCGAGGAGATCAACAAGGGTTTCGATCTGATGCACGAAGGCAAGTCGATCCGTTCGGTCGTCGTGTTCTGAGTCAAAAACGGCAAACATCAGGAGGATAGACCCATGACTGTTCATATCCACCCATCGGTAGACAACGGCGTAAAGAAGGGTTCGGGGAATTTTGCCGGCGGCACCCTGGTCTGCAAATGCAAGGACAAGCCGGTCAAGGTGGTCATCAAGGGCGATGTCGCCCACAACCACGCCTGCGGCTGCACCAAATGCTGGAAGCCGGAGGGCGCGACCTTCTCCGTGGTCGCCGTGGTGCCGCGCGACAATGTCAAGGTGACCGAGAACGGCGACAAGCTTCAGATCGTCGATTCCTCGGCGACGATCCAGCGCTACGCCTGCAAGGTTTGCGGCACGCATATGTACGGCCGCATCGAGAACAAGGGGCACCCGTTCTATGGCCTTGACTTCATCCACCCCGAGCTGTTCCAGGAAGGCGGCTGGGCGGCCCCCGGGTTTGCGGCCTTCGTGTCGTCGGTACTGGAATCTGGGGTCAAGCCGGAGGAAATGAGCGGAATCAGGTCTCGGCTCAAGGAGCTTGGGCTAGAGCCCTATGATTGCCTGAACCCGCCATTGATGGATGCGATCGCCGCCCACGTAGCAAAATCCAAGGCGGCCTGATTAAGGCGGCCTGATCAAGGCGGCCTGATTTCGGCTCGTTCCGATCCGGTGCATTCATCCGATCCGCTGGCAGCCCATCGCTGCCGGCGGATTTGCTTTGGGCATCGGAGACGGCCCGTTCGGGTCCGGAGTTCGCGGGTTTTTTGTCGACCATGCCCGCAGCGAGGGCTATCCCGCGCATGGTCGTTTCCTGTTGGCTGGCGGGATTTTGCCTTTCCCGTGATATCAAGCTGGCGCGCCCCGATGATTTCACGCCCGTGAAGCCGGCGGGGCAAGGTGCAAATCCAGCCTGAACATCGAAAGAGTTTTTCATGACTGCAGCGATCAAGCCTTACTGCATTTCGGTTGGCGACGAGGTGCTCGACGACCTGAAGTCGCGGTTGCGCAACACGCGCTGGCCGGAGGCCGAACTGGTCGGCGACTGGAGCCAGGGCGCGCCCTTGAAGTGGATCAGGGACATCTGCCGTTACTGGGCCGAGGACTATGACTGGCGCCAGCGCGAGGCGCGGCTCAACCGTTTTGCGCAATTCACCACCGAGATCGACGGGCTTGGCATTCACTTCCTGCACGTTCGCTCAAAGCATCCCGACGCGATGCCGCTGATCATCACCCACGGCTGGCCCGGTTCGGTGGTCGAATTCCACAAGGTCATCGAGCCGTTGACCGATCCGACCGCGCATGGCGGCAACGCCGCCGATGCGTTTCACGTCGTCTGCCCGTCGCTGCCCGGCTTCGGCTTTTCCGAGAAGCCGGCGACCTCAGGCTGGGGCGTCGATCGGATCGCGTCGGCGTGGGCCGTGTTGATGGATCGGCTGGGATATGCGCGCTACGGCGCGCAAGGCGGCGACTGGGGATCGGCAGTGACGACTGCGCTCGGCGCGCAGGATCCCGATCACTGTGCCGGCATTCACATCACGCTGGCCATGGGGGCCCGGCCCAATGTCGAGGGGCAGCCGACGCCGGAGGAAGCGCGGGCGCTGCAGGGACTCACCTATTACGCCGACTGGGATTCCGGCTATTCCAAGCAGCAATCGACCCGGCCGCAAACGCTGGGATACGCACTGACGGACTCGCCGAGCGGGCAGGCCGCCTGGATCCTGGAAAAATTCTGGGCCTGGACCGATTGCGACGGACACCCCGAAAACATTCTCGGCCGTGACGAACTGCTCGACAATGTCATGCTGTACTGGGTCACGGCGACGGCCGCCTCGTCGGCCCGTCTGTATTGGGAGAGCTTTGGCCCGAAGCGCCGCACCGCCCACAAGGTCACAGTACCGACCGGCGTCGCCGTCTTCCCCAAGGAGATCGTGACACCGGTGCGCAAGTGGATGGAGCCGAACTTCACCAATATCCAGCATTGGCGCGAAATGCCGAAGGGCGGCCACTTCGCAGCCTTCGAGCAGCCTGAACTGTTCGTGCCTGAAGTGCGGGACTTCTTCCGGACCTTACGGCAGCCCTCCGCATAAAGTCGGCTACCCGAGTGTCCGACTCGCGGCTAGATTCGCAGCCATCAAGGCTCGCCCGGAGGGGGAACAAGAAGCCACACCAGCCATGGAGTGGATAGCTATGCTTGCTTTGATCGAAGGGCATCCGAACGTCGATGTCATTATTTTCTATATTCTCGCGACCGCGATACTGACAGTTTCCCTCTATCGCCATCATCGAAAGACAAGCTAGCCAGAGACGCCTGCGGTCTCGATTTCCGCGTCCGCTGGTGGCTCGTCGTGATGATCGCCTCGACCTGCAACCGCGGCAAGGCTATCATCGCCATGACGGATGCAAGCTGGTTCACGCTTCCTTCAGCTAAATGCACATCGCATGCTTGTGTGCCGCCGCATGCATGTGTGGTCCTCGCAAATCCCCCTGACAAGATCAGGCCAAACGTGCACACTGCGCCATAGGACATGCAATTGTCCGAGGCTGGGAGGTGCTCTGATGCGGACTGACCGTGAGTTGCCGGGAACCGGACGCACACCTCCGCAGGCTGCGAAATCGAAACATTCGGGCCATCTCACGCGCCGGAGTCTGCTTGCCAGCGCCGCGCTTTTGATCATGACCTCAGGCGTCAGCGCGCGGGCGGTGACGAAAGTGCTGCCCTGGCAGCCCAACGATGCCTATCCGGTGCCGCCGGTGATTCCCGGCGGCTATCTCTTCTTTACGCCTGCGGAAGCCGCCACCGTCGATGCCATCGTCGATCGCCTGATCCCGACCGACGATCTCGGCCCCGGTGCCAGGGACGCCGGTGTCACCACCTTCATCGACCGGCAACTGACCGGACCCTATGGCGGACACGACTGGCTCTATATGCAGGGGCCGTTTTCCTCGACGCCGTTGCCGACGCAAGGATTGCAGTCGCCGCTGGTGCCGCGCCAGCAATACCGGCTCGGGCTCGCGGCGCTCGAGAGCTACTGCAAGGCGAATTTCGGCGGCAAAAGTTTCGTCCAGCTCAGCGGCGACGAAAAGGACAAGCTGCTCGGCGGTATGGAGAAGGGCGACGTCAAGTTCGACAACTTCTCGAGCCGGATGCTGTTCAACGCCGTCTATGCCAACACCATGGAAGGCTTCTTCGCCGATCCGATCTACGGCGGCAATCGCGACATGGCCGGCTGGAAATTGATCGGCTTCCCCGGCGCTCGCTACGATTTCCGCGACGTGATGGCGAAACCGAACCAGGCCTACATGCTGCCGCCTGTCGGCCTGCAGGGTCGTCCGGCGTGGGGAGAAAACTGATGGCCCGTCGTCTTCCCCGCAAGGATGTCGTCGTCGTCGGTCTCGGCTGGACCGGATCGATCCTGGCTCTCGAACTCGCCAGCAGCGGCCTCGACGTCGTCGCGATCGAACGCGGCCCGTGGCGCGATACCGCATCCGATTTCAACATCGGCACCGCCCCCGACGAGCTGCGCTATGCCGTCCGCCATGACGTCTTCCTGCGCCCGAAGCAGGAAACGCTGACGATGCGGAACAACCCGTCGCAGGCCGCGCTGCCGATCCGAAAATGGGGCAGTTTTCTGCCCGGCAACGGCGTTGGGGGTGCCGGCGTGCACTGGAACGGCCAGACCTGGCGTTTCCTCCCCGATGATTTTCGCATCCGCACGCACATGATCGAGCGCTACGGCGAAGGCATCATGCCCGAGGGCAATCACATCCAGGATTGGCCCGTCAGTTACGAAGACCTCGAGCCGTATTACGACAGGTTCGAATATGTCGCGGGCATCTCCGGCAAGGCCGGCAACATCAAGGGCAGCAAGCAGCCCGGCGGCAATCCGTTCGAAGGCGCACGCGAGCGCGACTATCCGACGCCACCGATGACGCAAGGCTACGCGCAGACGCTGTTCACCAAGGCGGCCGGCGACCTCGGCCTGCATCCGTTTCCGCGTCCATCGGCCAACATCTCGGTTGCCTACACCAACCCTTACGGCTGCAGCATGGCGCCGTGCACCTATTGCGGCTTCTGCGAACGTTTCGGCTGCTCCAACTATTCGAAGGCCAGTCCGCAGACCTGCGTGCTGCCCGCGCTGATCCGCGAGCCGAGCTTCGAGGCGCGCACCGACAGCGAGGTGACAAAGGTCAATCTCGCCAAGGACGGCAAGACCGCGACAGGCGTCACCTACGTCGATCTTAACGGCGAGGAATGGGAGCAGCCGGCGGACCTCGTGCTGGTCTGCGCCTACAGCCTGTTTAACGTCCGGCTGCTGCTGCTGTCCGGCATCGGCAAGCCCTACGATCCCGCCACCGGGGAGGGCGTGGTCGGACGCAACTATGCCTACCAGACCGGCTCCGGTTCGACGGCGTTTTTCGAGGATGCAAAATTCAACCCGTTCGCGGCGGCAGGTTCCCTTGGGGTCGCGCTGGACGACTACAACAGCGACAATTTCGACCACGGGCCGCACGGCTTTGTCGGCGGCGCTTCGATCACCTCCGCCTACACCAACGGACGGCCGATCCAGTACCACCCGGTTCCGCGCGGCACGCCGACCTGGGGCAGCCAGTGGAAGAAGGCGGTCAAGGAAACCTACCAGCGCGTCACCAATGTCGGCGCGCAGGGCAGCGTGATGAGCTATCGCAACAACTATCTCGACCTCGACCCGACCTACAAGGATCCGCTCGGCCGCCCCCTGATGCGGATGACGTTCGACTATCAGGACAACGAGAAGAAAATGGCCAACTGGATGGCCGATCGCTGCGACGAGATCGCGAAAGCGATGGGCGCCAAGACGACGCAGGTCAATCGCCTCAACGTCCCGTGGAACGTGGTGCCGTACCAGACCACGCACAACACCGGCGGCGCGATCATGGGAAGCGATCCCAAAACCAGCGTGCTCAACCGTTACCTGCAATCGTGGGACGTCTCGAACGTGTTCGTGATGGGCGCTTCCGCATTTCCGCAAAATGCCGGCTACAACCCGACAGGCACGGTGGGCGCGCTGACCTACTGGTCGCTCGACGCCATCAAGAAATATCTGAAGTCGCCCGGACCGCTGGTGCAGACATGAGGCTGGCGATGCGAAGCGTCATTGCGTTGATGGCCTTGATCGCGGTCGGTCCGGCCCTGGCGGAGCAGGACAACTACATCGATGCGCAGCGCGGCAAGGCGCTGGCCACTGCCGGCGATTGCATCGCCTGTCACACCGCGCCCGGCGGCAAACCCTTTGCCGGCGGGTTTGCGCTGCAGACGCCGTTCGGGGCGATCATGACGCCGAACCTGACGCCTGACGATGCGACCGGAATCGGTCGCTGGTCAAAGGACAATTTCGCGCGCGCGATGCACGAGGGACGGCGTCCGGACGGAACCTATCTCTATCCGGCATTTCCGTATCCATATTACACCAAGGTGACGCGGCAGGACGCCGACGCGATCTACGATTATTTGCGGACGCTGGCGCCGGTGTCGAACGTGGTCAATCGCCGGACGCTGCCGTTTCCGTTCAGCATCCGGACCTCGATGTGGGGTTGGAACGCGCTGTTCTTCACGCCGGGATATTTCGCGCCCGAGCCTGCGCGCTCCGAGGAATTCAACCGCGGCGCCTATCTGGTCGAAGGTCTTGGCCATTGCGGCGCCTGCCACACGCCGCTCAATGCCTTTGGCGCCAACAAGGCCGATCGATACCTGCAGGGCAACGCGATCGACAACTGGATCGCGCCCAACATCACCAATGATTCCCAGGCCGGTCTCGGCAAATGGTCGGTTGAAGAGATCGTGCAATATCTCAAGAACGGCCAGACCCGCACCAGCCTTGCCAGCGGACCGATGAAGGACGTCATCGAGAACTCGACGTCGAAGATGCCGGATGCCGATTTGAAGGCGATCGCGGTCTACTTGAAGGAACGCGGCGCCGCCGGCTCGCCGGCGCCCGCGCCGCTGCCGGCAGGTGACCCGCAAATGCAGGTCGGGCAGGCCATCTTCACCGATACCTGTTCGGCCTGCCACGCGTCCAACGGTTCCGGCGTCGAACGGCTGTTTCCGCGTCTGGCGGGCAATGCCATTGTCAAACAGGACGATGCCTCGTCGCTGGTCCACATCATCCTGACCGGCGCGAGAGCGACCGGCACCGACGCGCGGCCGACGTCGCCCGCGATGCCGTCGCTCGGTTATCGGCTCAACGACAGCCAGGTCGCCGCCGTCGTCACTTACATTCGCAATAGCTGGGGCAACGCGGCAGCGCGGGTCGACGCGGATGTGGTCCGGACGCTGCGCGGACGTCTGTCGTCGGCGGGGAACTGACCGGCGTAGCGCTTTCGACTAAAAGTACCAGGCCAGCACGGCCTTGAGCAGGGCGTTCTCGATTACCGGCAGCACCACGACCTGGTTCATGCCGGCCGCGCGGGCCAGCTGCGATGCGATGCTTTCATCGAGCTTGAGGTGTTCGTTGATCGCGGGCATGCCGGTCGCCCAGGCGCCACCGATGCTGCCTTCGCCCTTGCGAATGGTCTTTGACGCATAGAACGTCGCCAGATCGGTGTTCTCAGAGCAATCGCCGGACTGAAACGTCAGCACCGATCGCGACGCATCCGGCACCCAGATTTCAAAACGCATTGCAATCGGTGTCGCCCGTGCCGACAGGAACGTCATCACCCAGGTCTGATCGCCGGTCGTGTAGGGAATGCCGACGCCGCAATTGATGCCGATTTCGGATGCTTCCTCCCAGCGCAGAAATCCCTTGGCGTCGTGCAGGTCCTTGATGATCAAGGGCATGTCTGCCTTCCAGGTGCGGCCGGGCAGGCCGAATCCGCGCGGAAATTTGGTGTGGCGGGAATTGAACTCGAACATGTCGGCGGTGCCGTAATAGCCGTCGACCAGCCCCATCTCGTGCGATGTCTCCGGATCGTTGTGCCAGAGCTCGATCGCGCCGACGTGCTTCGCGTCGTCGCCGCAGAACAGCACCATCACTGCCATCAAGAATTCGCCGGCAAAAACCGGCAGCGCCACGCCGCAGGTCAATCCGGCTTCGATCGCCTCGTCGGTACGCTTGAAATAGGAGCCGAGGAATTTCGTCAGGATGACCGGATGGCCGCTCGCCCATGCCTTGCCCGGCAGCCCCTCGTCATAGGCGAACAGGGCGTTTTCGCTCAGCGCCTTGAATTCCGAATACGCCTCGCCGCACAGACCGCCGCCGAATTCCAGCCGCGTACGGGTGCGGTCGGGTACCCACAGCTCAACCACGCGAATGAATGTCTTCATCGGGACGAACCTGATCGCTACGCCGGCTCCTGAGCATCGGCGATTTAACGATGGTACGTGCGATCAAATTACAGGCAGGCTGCGCCCAAAGTTCGTGCGGAGCAAGACTCCAGTTTTTTGTTTTGACGTTTTCTTCGCGCGAACTGCTCCCAGCCTCGGATCAAGTCCGAGGGCATGCCTCGCTCGAAACCGCTATACAGCGTCGCGCGGAACCTCAGTTCCGGTACGACGGATCGGTACGGTCGAGCTTGCGCAGCAGCGCCGGCCAGGCGAGGTCGCCGTTGCGGGCGGGCCGGTTCGGGTGCGGCCGCATCTTGTCGTAGGTCTCTTCCAGAATTTCCTTCGACGGATAGGTCAGCTTGGTGTTGCAGGACAACGCCATGATCTGCACCTGGCAGGCGCGTTCCAGACGGAACAGCACGTTGAAGGCCGCCGGCACGGTGCGGCCGACGACGAGCAATCCGTGATTGCGCAGGATCATCGCTTCGTGATCGCCGAGGTCCCGGACCAGCCGCGCCCGCTCGTCGACATCGTCGGCGATGCCTTCGAAGTCGTGATAGGCGATGTGGAGAAACCGCATCGAGGTCTGCGCCAGCGGCAACAGTCCGCATTCCATCGCCGAGACCGCCATGCCGGCCGGCGTGTGGGTGTGCGCCACGCAATCCATGTCGTGCTTGGCCATGTGGATGGCGCTATGAATCACGAAGCCGGCGACGTTGACGTCGTAGTCGGATTCGTTGAACAGCGTGTTGCCCTCGACATCGACCTTGATCAGGCACGACGCGTCGATTTCTTCATACAGCATGCCGTAGGGGTTGATCAGGAATTGATCGGTCGTGCCCGGCACCCGGCAGGAGATGTGGTTGGCGACCATCTCGGTCATGCCGTACATCGCGGTCAGGCGGTAGCAGGCCGCCAGATCGACCCGCGCTTGCCACTCCTCGGCGCTCACCTGTTCGCGGACCGACTTCACGACCTTGATGGCAGGCGAACTGACGGGAGGATTCATGGCGCTTCTCCGGGGATAGCGGCTATCGGGCCGGCGAGGGCCCGCTCATTTGCGCGCAGAATACAGGAAAAATTCGCTGCGCCGCAAGGCGAGCCAAGCAGGCGTTATTGCAGGTCTGGCGGGTGAAATCCGAATGCGCCGGTTGGCGCAAATCGGCTTCGGTGCCAGTATGAGGGCAAGAACAAAGACCGGGGACGAGCCGCAATGCACCATCCTGCGATCCGTATCGCCGTCCTGCATTTTTCCCACGAAACCGTCACCTTCCTCAACAACGACACCACGCTGGATGACTTCGTCTATCCGGGGTCGCCGGCCAAAGGCGAGGCGCTGCTGGGGTCGTATCCGAAATCCTACATGGGCGGCTTCGTGAAGATGGCGCGGGAGTTCGACGGCGTCGAACTGACCGGCATTGAATCGCCGCTATGGCCCAAAACCGGCATCGGATCGGGCTGGGTCACCGAACAAGCGTTCGAGACCTTCGTCGGCAAGATGATTTCCGGAATCGAGGCCGAGGCTCCATTCGACGGCGTCTATCTCTGCGTCCACGGCGCCATGGCGGTGCGCGGCGTGCCGCGGCCGGAAGCCGAGCTGGCGTGGCGGGTGCGGCAAGCGGTCGGGCCGAAGGCGTTCATCGCCGCGACCTTCGATCTGCACGGCAACGAGGACGAAGCGTTTCTGCAGCATGCCGACATGGCGTTCGCCGTCAAATACTTTCCGCATTACGACGAATACCTGCAAGGCGAGCGCGCGGCGCGAACCCTGGTGCGGGCAATCCGCGGCGACTACAAGCCTGTGCATGTCACGTTGCGCATTCCCGTGATCTCGCCGACAGTGCTGCAGTGGACCGGCGCCTCGCCGTGGATGGATCTGGTGCAGCGGGCGCTGACCTGGGAGGCGCGCGAGCCGGACACGTACGTCAACATCTTCTTCGGCTTCCCGTTTGCCGATGTGCCCGACGTCGGCATGACGGTGCAGGTGCTGACCAACAGCAATCCCGAACTGGCCGCGCGCGTCGGCCGCGATATCTCCAGCGCCATCTGGCGCGTGCGCGAGGCGCTGCTGAAGTCGACCAGCATCCACAGCATTGCGGCCGGCGTCGCGCTGGCCAAGCAGGCGGTCGTCAGCGGCGCCACGCCGGTGGTGCTGGCCGATCACTCCGACCGTTCCGGCTCGGCGACCTGGCTGCTCCGCGAGATCGTAACCCAAGGCCTGTCCAATACCTTGATCGCAACCATTGCGGATGCGGGAGTCACTGCCAAACTCAAGGCGGCGGGCGCCAAGGAGGGCGACAGCTTTGACATGGATGTCGGTGGGCTGGTGGATGAATCTGCCGGCGAGCCGGTGCGCATCCAGGGCACCATTCTGAAAGCGGTGGAAGGCCATGGCCAGTTCTGGGTCTGCATCGCCTTCGGCCGCAACAACGTGCTGATCCTCTCCACCTATCTGGTGCAGGTGATGGAGCCGTTTTCGTTGAAGGCGCTGGGGCTGGACATCGCCTCGTTCGATGTCATGGCGATCAAGTCGCGGGTGCATTTCCGGCGCGGTTTTGATGACAACGGATTTGCCAAGACGATCCTGCTGGTCGAGCCGGAGCAGCCGTTTCTCGGCACCACGCGTCTGGAAGGCTTGCCGTACCGGAACGTCGATCTCGGCGCGTATTATCCCTATGGCAATCCGGTGTTTCCGGTTTGATTCAGGCGAGATGATCAAGTGGGTGCCATGACGGAAGAACGCTACCGGCTGATCGGCTCGACCGCGTCGCCCTGCGCGCTGAAGCTGCGCTAGCAAAGCGTGGAGCGTTTTTCGCCGATGCTTCCAAATGCCTTTTCAGGCGTCGCGCTCATAGCGCGATAGATGAGCCTTGAGTATCTTCAGCATATCATCCCGGATTGGATCGCGCGTTCCGCGGGTCCAGGCAGCCGCCAGTGGCAACTTGTTCAAATTGGACGCCGCGAGTCGGACGTAGCGAACACCGCGCGCAGCCATCCGCGATGTCCATTTCGGAACAATCGCCACGCCGAGTTTGGCAGACACGAGATTGACGATGGTCTGCTTTTCATCCGCAATCTGGGCGATGCGCGCCTCAAGCCCGGCTTCTGCAAACAGTTTCATGGTGAGATCGTGGCTATGTGGTCTGGAGCGCCGCTCCGGCACGATCAGCGGTTGGTCGGCGAGGTCGGCAATCGTCACTCGCTTCTTTGCCGCAAGCGGATGATGGTCGGGGACTGCAACGACGGCGGTTTCATGAAAAAGAAACATGAATTCGAGCCGCTTGTCCGGGGTTTCGGAAGGGCGGATGAAAGCAAGGTCGATTCGGCCGGACAGCAGTCGAGGAACCAGGCGGATGGTTTTATCCTCGACCAATTGAACCGTGACCTCCGGCCGTTGCTCCCGGAAATCGTGAAGCAGCATCGGCAACAGTCCGGCGGCCGCGCTGTCGATCGCCCCGACGCGGACCATGGCGGCCTGATTTCGGCCACGGGTGCGGAATTTGGCGGCGAGCGCTTCGGCCTGCATGAGCAGAGCACGCGCTTCCTTGAGAAAAGCCGCGCCGTCATCGGTCAGCGTGACGCTGCGGGTGGTCCGGATCATCAGCCGTGTGCCCAGGTCCTCCTCGAGCAGCCTGACGAAGCGGCCGAGCGCCGATGGCAGCATTTCCAGCCGCTGTGCGGCCTTGCCGAAATGCAGTTCTTCGGCCGCTGCCACGAAGCATCGCAATTGATGAAGATCCATCGGCCCTCTCCTGGATCTCGATTATATCATTTTTTTGTATAAACGGCAGTCAATTGAGTCCTGACAGCTGCGGCCGCAGGGTGGCCTTCAACGCGCCGGGTGGCGCGGAAAATCAAAAGCAAAACAAATCAGGCGAGGACCCCCTCAATGAGTGCCGAGCTGGAAAAGCGCGTGCTGCGAAAGATCAGCTTTCGCATCGTTCCCTTCATTATGCTGCTGTATTTCATCGCATTCATCGACCGGGTGAACATCGGCTTTGCCGCGTTGACGATGAACAAGGACCTGGGGTTCTCGTCGTCGGTTTTCGGCGTCGGAGCCGGCATTTTCTTCCTCGGGTATTTTCTCTTTGAGGTGCCCTCCAACCTGATCCTCGAGAAGGTTGGAGCGCGGCTCTGGATTGCCCGGGTGATGATCACCTGGGGAATCGTTTCAGCGGCTTTCGCGTTTATTCGGGGGGAGACGAGCTTCCTCACCTTGCGCTTTTTGCTCGGCGCGGCGGAGGCCGGCTTCTTCCCCGGCATCATTCTTTATCTCAGCTTCTGGTTTCCGGCGCGCTACCGCGCTGGGGTGGTTTCGTTGTTCATGGCAGCGGCGCCGATCTCGGTGGTTCTCGGTTCGCCGGTTTCGAGCGCGTTGCTGGAGATGGACGGTCTGCTTGGCCTCAGGGGCTGGCAGTGGATGTTCATCATGGAGGCGATCCCGGCGATTCTTCTTGGCTTCGTCGTCCTCGGCTACCTGACCGACAAGCCGGCAAAGGCAAAATGGCTGAAGGACGATGAGCGCGCGTGGCTTGTCAATGAAATGGAGGCCGAGCATGCCGCGAAGGCCGCAACGGCCAGCCACAGCATCTGGCGCGGCTTGGCCGACATCCGTGTGCTTGCGCTGTCCCTGATCTATTTCGGTACCTCGGCCGGTCTCTATACGCTTGGCATCTGGGCGCCGCAGATCATCAAGGAGTTTGGCTTGTCGACCATGCAGGTCGGGCTGTTGAACGCTGTCCCGCCGACGGTTGCCGTGATCGCCATGGTGCTCTGGGCGCGCCATTCGGACAAGACCAACGAACGTACCTGGCACGTTGTCGGCGCTTGCGTCGCCGCGGCAGCGGGCCTCATGCTGGCAGGATCCGCCGGATCGGTCATTTCCGTCGTCGCCGCGCTCACGCTCGTCAATATCGGAATCAGCTCGGCAAAGCCGCCGCTTTGGGCGATGCCAACCATGTTCCTGTCCGGCTCCGCGGCCGCTGCGGGCATCGCGACGATCAACTCGATCGGCAACCTGGGTGGCTTTGCAGGACCCGCGATGATCGGCTGGATCAAGGATTCGACCGGCAGCTTCCTGGGCGGCCTGTACTTTGTCGCGGGCCTGCTCGTCCTGTCGGCGGTCCTCACGCTGGCTCTATCGCGCTCGAATCAGGCAACGGCGGCCCAACCCCACTTCGATCACTAGGCGTCCGGATTATTCCGGGAAGGTCAGCACAGTCACCCTCCCCATAAGGGTGAGCACATTCAAAACGATCAGAAAACACACGGAGCAGAAAAATGCGTACTCATCGGATCGCCGCCATGGGCGGAGATGGAATCGGTCCCGAGGTCGTCGCGGCCGGGGTGCAGGCCCTCAAGGTTTGTGCCGAGCGTGACGGTCAATTCAAGCTGGAGTTTCAGGATTTCGACTGGGGCTCGGACTACTACAAGAAGCATGGTGTCATGATGCCGGCCGATGGCGTCGATCAGCTCAGAAAGTTCGATGCCATCCTGTTTGGTTCCGTCGGCGCGCCCGACATCCCCGATCACATCACCCTGTGGGGATTGCGCCTCGCGATCTGCCAGCCGCTCGACCAATATGCCAATGTGCGTCCAACCCGGGTGCTGCCTGGCATCACCAGCCCGCTCCGTGATGTTTCCGGTCCGGAACTGGATTGGGTGATCGTGCGCGAAAATTCGGAAGGCGAATATTCCGGCGTGGGCGGCCGGGTGCATCGGGGTCTGCCTGAAGAAGTCGCCACCGACGTCTCCATCATGACGCGAACCGGGGTTGCCCGTATTATTCGCTACGCATTCAAACTGGCGCAGTCCCGCCCGCGCAAGTTGCTTACCGTGGTGACCAAGAGCAACGCGCAGCGTCATGCCATGGTGATGTGGGACGAGATTGCCGCCGAAGTCGCGAAGGAGTTTCCGGACGTCACATGGGACAAGATGCTGGTCGACGCCATGACGATGCGGATGACCATGAAGCCGCAGACCCTGGACACGATCGTGGCAACCAACCTGCATGCCGACATTCTTTCGGATCTCGCGGCGGCTCTCGCAGGCTCCCTCGGCATTGCGCCAACCGCCAACTTGAATCCCGAGCGGAACGCACCCTCGATGTTCGAACCGATCCACGGATCGGCCTTCGACATCACCGGCAAGGGCATCGCCAATCCGATCGGGACTTTCTGGACGGCGGTCATGATGCTCGAGCATCTGGGCGAGAAGCCAGCCGCCGACCGATTGATGAAAGCCATTGAGCGGGTCACCGCCGATCCGTCGCTGCACACCCCCGACCTCGGTGGCAAGGCAACCACGAAGCAGGTCACCGAAGCGGTGTGCGAAGAGTTGCGAAAGGCCAACGACTAAAAGCCGTGCTGCCGGCCCGTTTCCCGGGCCGGCAACCCCAGGGTTCAATGCGACAGCGCCTGGCCTTGCCACAGGAAACGTCCAATGCTTGGTGAGCCGCGACAACTGCTCAAGGCGATGTTCGAGGCGGCGATCGACGCGGCTTCACCCAGGCTTCGCATTCCGTCTTTTCTTCCGCCGCCTCCCAAGGGGCGCACCGTCGTCATCGGCGCCGGAAAGGCGTCGGCCGCGATGGCAAAGGCGGTCGAAGATCTGTGGCCTGGGCCGCTGACCGGACTTGTGGTGACGCGATACGGCCACGCCGTACCCTGCCAACGCATCGAAATTGTCGAGGCTTCGCACCCCGTTCCGGATGAAAACGGTCATCGGGCGGCCCGGCGCATCCTGGAGATGGTCCAGGGGCTTGGCCCCGACGACCTCGTTCTGGCGCTGATCTCGGGTGGCGGATCGTCGCTCCTGAGCCTGCCCGCGTTGGGCCTGACCCTGGAAGACAAGCAATCGGTCAACGCTGCGCTGCTCCGGTCCGGCGCATCGATTGGCGAGATGAATGTCGTGCGCAAGCACCTTTCGGCGATCAAGGGAGGTCGGCTCGCGGCAGCGGCCTATCCGGCCCGGCTCCTGACTCTCGTGATCTCGGACGTGCCCGGAGACGATCCGGCCGTGATTGCCTCCGGTCCGACCGTTCCCGACAGTTCGACGTTTGCCGAAGCCCGCGCCGTGATGGAGAAATACGGGCTCACCGAACCGCGTTCCGCCATTGATCACCTGATGCGTGCTGCGGACGAAACGCCAAAGCCGGGGGCCTCTCGGCTGGCCAATACCCGTACGGTCATCATCGCCACACCGCAGCTTTCGCTGGAGGCGGCGGCAGACCTGGCCCGAAAGAGCGGAGTGACTCCGCTCATTCTGGGTGACGCGCTTGAGGGGGAGGCGCGCGAGGTCGGCCGGGTCATGGCAGGGATCGCGCGGCAAGCAGCATTGCGGAGCCAGCCCGCGCCGCCGCCCGTCGTCCTGCTGTCGGGGGGCGAAACGACCGTCACGGTCAAGGGAAACGGCCGCGGCGGCCGCAACGTCGAATTTCTGCTTTCGCTGGCCGTCGAACTCGACGGCCTGCCGGGCGTGTTTGCACTGGCCGGCGATACCGATGGCGTGGACGGGGTTGAAGAGATCGCCGGCGCCATCGCAACTCCCGACACCCTCGCGCGCGCCGTCGACCATGGGATCAGCGCCAAGGAGCGGCTGGCCGACAATGACGGCCACTCTTTCTTCGAAGCGCTCGGCGACCAGATCGTCACCGGGCCCACGCTGACCAACGTCAACGATTTTCGCGCCATCCTCATCATCTAAGCCCAGGAAAGGCCGGCCGGTTCAGGCCGTGACACAACATGCGCCGCCACCGCAACGCCAGGATCATCGCTACCCTGGGTCCCGCAAGCTCTACTCCGGAAATTGTTCGCAGCCTCTTTGACGCTGGAGCGGACGTGTTCCGTTTGAACTTCAGCCACGGCACCCACGAGGATCACAAGAAGCGCTACGACATCATCCGCTCCATTGAGAAGGATGTAGGGCGGCCCATTGGCGTTCTCGTGGACCTGCAGGGGCCCAAGCTGAGAGTTGGCGCATTCACGGCGGGCCGGGTGCTTCTGAAAGCCGGCGCCAGGTTCGATTTCGACCTTGCTGGCGGACCGGGAGACGACGCCCGGGTAAGCCTGCCGCATCCGGAGATATTCCAGGCACTCGCCCCCGGCGTGCAACTCCTGCTTGACGACGGCAAGGTCCGTTTGGAAGTCGAGTCTTGCGGCCGGGCTCAAGCGACGACACGGGTTCTCGTGGGCGGGGCTTTGTCCGACCGCAAAGGGGTCAGCGTCGTCGGCGCGGTGTTGCCGCTTTCAGCTCTGACGCCCAAAGACCGAATTGACCTGGCCTACGGCCTGGAACTCGGCGCAGACTGGATCGCCTTGTCGTTCGTCCAACGGCCGGAGGACGTCGAAGAAGTCCGCAATATCGTCGCCGGGCGCGCCGGAGTGATGTCGAAGCTGGAAAAGCCATCCGCGGTCGAACACCTCGATGCCATTGTCGCGCTTTCGGATGCGGTCATGGTCGCGCGCGGCGACCTCGGAGTCGAAATGGCTCCCGAACAGGTGCCGCCGATCCAGCGGCAGATCGTTCGTGCATGTCGTCTTGCAGGAAAACCCAGCATCGTCGCAACGCAAATGCTGGAATCGATGATCGAAGTGCCGACGCCGACGCGCGCCGAAGCTTCCGATGTGGCCTCGGCGATCTATCACGGCGCCGATGCGGTGATGCTTTCGGCAGAATCGGCCTCCGGCAAGTTTCCGATTGAGGCGGTGGCGATGATGGACCGCATCATCAAGGCCGCGGAGAACGATCGGGCATATTACCGCCGGATGAGTGATGCGGCCCGTCCGGCGCCTGCCGCAACCATTCCGGACGCCATCACCGCCAGCATGCGGCTGGCAACCGATCTGCTGCCGATCGCCGCCGTCGTCACCTACACGACTTCGGGATCGAGCAGTTTGCGCGCATCGCGCGAACGGCCGGCGACTTCCATTCTCAGCATGGCCGCGAGTGTGGAGACGGCACGACGATTGACCGTTGCCTGGGGAATCCACTCGGTGGCAGTGCCTGCGATTGGCTCATTGGATGAAATGAGTTCGTTTGCCGGCGAGACAGCCCTCAAGGAAGGCTTTGCAAACAAGGGCGACACCATTGTCGTTGCGGCTGGAAGCCCGGTCGGGATCTCGGGAACGACCAACATGCTCAAGATTGTGCGGGTCTGAACAGTCGCGGTAATTTCAACTGCCGACATGTCGCCAGGCCGGACCGTGCCCTAGCCCCTCGGAAAATCCTTGCGCATCGCGATTTCGGCGGCGGCGCCGGGCGACAGGACGTTGCCGTTGAACGCCGGCTGGCGTTCAGTGACGATGTCGTAGAGTGAGATCTGCCTGATCGGCTTGGCCAGCAATTCGCGGATGCAGTCCGCCAGGGTGCCGTTATAGACCATATACGGCGTCTTGCTGGTGACCCGCTGGTTGTTCAGCGACGGCCACTTCTTCAGGTCGGCAGGTGCGTCGTAGGCAATCGGGATGTTTTCCGCGAACGTGCCCGGTTCCGGTATCTCAAACATCCCTTGAGGCTACCGAAGGTTGGTAAACAGATCCCAAACCGGAGGGGCTTGGCCTTACTTCCGGTGCCGGCTGCCCAGGGCCGCTGCGATCGATTCGGGGTTTTTGATGCGCTCGATCAGGAGGTCGATGCGGTCGCCGCCCCAGAACAGTTCGTCGTTGAAGACCATGGTCGGCACGCCGAAGACGCCGAGTGCTTCCGCCTCGTCGATGATGCGGTCATGCTCCGCGCGGGCAGGGCCGTGAACATAGGCTTCGAAGTCTTTCGCCGAACCGCCGACCGCGGCGATCACGCCCGCAATGTCCGACAGTTCGTCGATTTCAAGGTCGTGGTTCCAGAACCGCCGGAACACCGTGTCATGATAGGGCCGGAACAGGCCGTGACGTTGCGCGAACAGCATGCCGGCGCTGGAATGGAAGGCGTCGTAGATGCGCCGCGGGCCCTTCATGGTGAGGCCCTGCGCGTTGGCGTAGCGCCGCGCGTCCATATAGGCGTAGCGCACCTTGCGCCAGAAATGCGGCGTGCGCTCTTCCACCGTTCCCATGAATTCGGCGACGCGCAGCGTGTAGGGCAGCCATTCCAGCTCGACGCCGAACTGTTCCTCGAGTTCGAACAGCCGCTTGTTGGCGACGAAGGCGTAGGGGCTCTTGTAATCGGTGTAGACGCGTACGCGCGGCTTTTTCATCGCTGGTCCTTGTTCGGGCCCATTGTTTCGGGCCCATTGTCCCCAGCCGAATAGAGCACGGAACCATGCATTGGGTCACGTGCCCGAACCGGCAACGCCGGTCGCACGATGGAAATCCTGACGACTGAATTTAGGGTGATTCAAATTTGGGGTGATTCAAACGAGTGGGCCCCGGTGCCTAAAGCATCGCGGGGCCCTGCATCTTCGTTTTAGCGAAGGATAGCTGGTACACACCAGTTGGATCTAAGGATCCGGAAAACGCGTGGCCTTTGCGCTCCAGTCCCGCGTGTATGTTTGGATTTTTAGACGGTGCAACGAGGTTAGCAGCTGCTGTTCACCTCATCCGCGCCGGAACCTTGCAGTAAGCAAGGTCACAAACTGACCCGGTGGCATCGTGCTCCTCTCCAAGAGTTGCCCGACGGACCTGCGTCCGTTCCGCTGCGTGCCGTCACGACCATATGATCGGGCGTCAATTCCTGCGAAGCTTGGAGCCCGCGCGCTCCGTAACTTCGAAGGGTGCAGCCTTAAAATGCTGCGGCAGATATCGGCTGCTGTCAAGCTATCCCATGGGGGATGAGCACCGGTTCCATTCAATCACGTCGCTCGGGTTTTCGGTGATCTCACGCCCTGGTCTGGCGATAGCGGCTGAAATCCGGATCATGCGTCATCGACCAGTAATCGACGAAGCGCCACGGCATCGCCGAGAACACCCGGCCCTGGCGGTTGCGGTAGTAGGTGGTCATGCCGGGATGAGTCCAGATCAACTGCTCATGTTCGGCATCGACCTCTCGGATGTATTGATCGTGCGCGTCGGGATCGACATCGATCGCGGCGACGCCTTGCTCGATCATCTCGATCAGGCACGCCGAGATGTAGCGGCTCTGGCACTCGGACTGGAAGATCACGCTGCCGCCATGCGCCGGGCCGGAATTCGGCCCGAGCATGACGAAGAAATTCGGAAAGTCCGGCACGGTGAGTCCGAGATAGGCGGTGGGATTGTCGTTGGCCCAGGCGACTCTGAGATTCTTGCCGCCGCGTCCGCTGATGTTGAGGCGCGCCGCCATCTCCGTGACCTTGAATCCGGTGGAGATGACGATGATGTCGGCAGGTCGCGATTTGCCGTCTGTCGTGACGACGCCGTCGGACGCAAAGCGATCGATTCCTTCGGTCACCAGTTCGACATTCGGCCGGGTCAGCGTCCTGAACCAACCATTGTCGAGCAGGATGCGCTTGCCGTAGGGCGGATAGGTCGGCACGCATTTCTCGATCAGGTCGGGGCGGTCCTTCAGTTCGGAATGGATGAAGTTCGTCAATTCCTCGCGATGGCGGTCGTTGCCCTTGTTGACGGCGCGATCGGGATGCGGCCAGTCCGGATCCTTGCGCAGGAACGGCAGCAGGCCGTCGCCATAGCGCCAGAACATGTTGAAGCGATACCACTGCACGTAAAACGGCAGATGCGCGAGCAGCCATTGCGCGCCGTCGGTGATGGGGTCGTTCAGTCCTTCGACCGGCCGGGCCCATTGCGCGGTACGCTGATAGACGGTGACCGACGCGACGCGGTGGGCAATATCCGGCACCAGTTGCATCGCGGTGGCGCCGGTGCCGATCACGGCGACGTGCTTGCCGTCGAATTGGATGTCGTCGGACCACAACGCCGAGTGCAGCGTCTCACCCTCAAAGGTTTCTTCGCCGTTGAAATGCGCAGGCGAGGGGTCGTTGAGCTGGCCGATGGCGCTGACCAGCGTGGTCGATTCAAAGATCTCCTCGCCCTCAGCCGTTTTCAACGTCGATATCCAGCGGCGTTTACCCTCGTCCCAACGCGACGACGTCAGTTCGGTATTGAGGCGCAGATGCTTTCGGATGTCGTATTCGAGCGCGACGTTCTTGAGGTAGTCGAGCAACTCCTGGCGCTTGGCGAAATAGCGCGTCCACGGATTTCGCGCGCCGAACGAGAACGAATAGGAGTGGTTCGGCGTATCGACGCCGCAGCCGGGATAGCGGTTGACATACCAGGTGCCGCCGAGCTCGGCGTTCTTCTCGACGATGGTGTAGGGGATGCCGAGCCGGCCGAGCGCCACACCGAGCGCAATGGCGCAGACACCGGCGCCGACGATCAATACGTGCTGCTGCGCCAGCTTTTCGTTTCCCGGCGGTTTGGTCCAGCGCGCCTCGCGCGGAACAAACCCCATCTCCTCGCGCATCAGCGGTGCATATTCGGGCGCGACGTTCTCGCCGCCGAGCGTCGCGCGCATCATCCGCAGCATCAAGTCGTTGCCGGGGTCCGAAATGAACGGCTGGGGCGCGCCGTTCTCGAACAGCTTCAGCACCGCGGCGCGGATTTCGGCCTGGATTTCCGGCGGCACGCCGGCGTGCGGATCCGGGATCAGGCGCACGTCGCGCTTCGGTCGGTACGGCGGCTCCAGCCAGCGCTCGTCGCCGGTCATGTGCACCAGCACCATCAGCAGCACGCGGATATCGCCTTCGGCGATGGCGGAAGCGAGATCGAGTTTCCTGCGCGGCAGTTCGACGTTCATGCTGATGCTCCCGGCGCTTTCGGCAGGCCGCCATAGGCGGCCCAGGTCGTGCCCGCGATGTAGCCGGCATCGACCGGCAGGTTTACCCCAGTTACGCCGCTGCTCATCGGCGACAACAGCCACACGATCGCCTGCGCGACCTCCGATGGTTCGACCAGCCGGTTCATCGCCGTCGGGCTTTCGAGCAGTTGCTTGTCCAGCGCACCGGAGGCGATGCCGGCTTCGAGCGCGACCGTGCGGGTGAAGCCGGGCGAGACTGCATTGACGCGAACGCCGGCGCGGCCCCATTCGGCGGCGAGCGTCTGCGTGATCTGGATGACACCGGCCTTCGCCGCGGTATAGGCGTGGATCGGGCCGGAGCTCATGCCGGCCACGGAGGCGACGTTGACGATGGCGCCATGGCGGCGTTCGGCCATTTTGACGCCGACGCTGCGGGCGACCAGAAAGGTGCCGCGCAGGTCGATGTTGACCTCGCGGTCCCATTGATCCATCCGCACCTGCGTGATCGGGTGCATCTTGCCGAACACGCCGGCGGCGTTGACGAGGCCGGTGATCGGGCCGTGCGCGGCCTCGATATCGGCGACACCGTTCACGACGGCGCTTTCGCTGGCGACATCGAATGGCGCGGGCCACAGGATCGTCTTCGTTCCCGCCAGCGACTCCGGCTTGATATCCGTGATCACCACGCGGCGGCCCTGCTCGGCCAGCAGCGTCGCGGTCGCGGCACCAATGCCGCGGCTGCCGCCGGTGACGAGAACGATACCTTCAGCGGTCATGGCGGTTACCTCTAGCGGATGGATTGAAGAGCCCGCGCGTGATCAGCTTCCGATAGGCCGAGATGACGTGGTTGGGGACGGCGGTGACTTTGCCGCCGGAATAGGAATAACGCTGGCTCAGATAGCCGCGCGCGCCCATCAGAATGTAGACGATGGCCTCGAATTCCTCGTCGCTGAAATCCTCGATGGCGCCGGCGTCGCGCGCCCGCTGCAGAATTCGGATGTAGGCGGTGACGATATTATCGAGGTGCTTCTGGTAGCCGGTCGGCGCGAAGAACTCGGCTTCGTTGAGGATGCGCAGGAATTCCGGCACCTCGCCGATGAAATCGAAGAACGCGCCGAACCGCTCGATCTCCTGCCGCGCCGCCTCCGCCGTGCCGGTGCGCTCGTGGATGAAGCGTACCATGTCGATGCCGATGGTCGGCAGCAACTGATCAAGCAGCTCCTGGCGGTTTTCGAAGTGATTGTAGAATGTGCCCTGGGCGACGCCGGCTTCCTCGGTGATGCGGGCGACCGAGGCTTCGGCATAACCGTGCTTGCCGACGACCTTGGTGGCGGCGTCGAATATCTTGCGCTTGGTCCAGGCGTTGCGCTCGACGCGGTTGAGCTTTGTCACCTTGCCCGATGCGGCTTGCGAAGTTGGCGTCATGCGCGAGCCTCGGCATAGGAGATGTCCGCGTCGCGGTATTTCAGCGCAGCGTGACCCGGCGTCCGGCGGGCGTGAAAGGCGATGAAGCTGGTTAAGTTGATCATTATCCGCGCCAAGGGCCCATTTCGGCCTCGTTCCTCCATAACTGAACTATGAGTCGTAATTCATATTTGTCTTGACGTCACCCCCCTTGCTCTGAAATCTTGTGGACGCGGAGGCGCACGATCACCGGCGCCACGCTGTTGGTCGCCGGGCAGAACATGCATTTTTGCCTTGGCCTTGCGAGCCGCGCGACGGTTATCGACACGGGGCGGATCGTCTACACATCCGGGATCGAAGAGCTGAAGGCCGACGATAACATTCGTCAGCGCACCCCCGCGTTGTCGCTTTCAGCCCGCCCGGGAGAAGAAATGGTCAAGGAAACTAAGCTATCGCCGACGCATGAGGCGCCGTATCGCGGCCTGCGGGTGCTGGATTTCGGTCAGGGTATCGCCTCGCCCTATTGCGCGATGCTGCTCGGGGTCTATGGCGCCGACGTCATCAAGGTCGAGCCGCCGGAGGGCGACTGGTCGCGTTTCCTTGGTACGACCTACGGCAATCACACCACGCTTTCAGCGGTCTATAACCGCGGCAAGCGCAGCCTCTGCCTCGACATGAAGCATCAGGAAGGCATCGCCATCGCAAAACGGCTGGCGAAAGACTGCGACGTCCTGATCGAGGGTTTTCGGCCCGGCGTCGCCGCGCGGCTGGGGATCGGCTACGAGGAACTGGCGCGCGACAATCCCGGCCTGATCTATCTCTCGGTCAGCGCGTTCGGGCAGAGCGGCCCTTACTCCAAACGTCCGGGTTCGGATTCGGTGGCGCAGGCATTTTCCGGCCTGGTGTCGGTCAATGTCGGCAACGATGGCACGCCACACCGCGTCGGCACCACGATCTCCGACGTCGTCACCGGCGTCTATGCCTTCCAGGCCGTCGCCACCACGCTGTTCGCGCGCGCCACTGTCGGCACCGGGCGTTGGATCGACGTCAATCTCTGCGCGTCGACCTCGGCCTTGCTCGGCCACAAGGTTGCCGAACATATTCTGGAAGGCGGCGCGCCGCGCGCGCTCAACGTGCCCGCGGGTTCCTATCAGACCAGCGACGGCTGGATGATGGTCACGCTGGTCAACGAGCCGCAATACAAGCGGCTGTGCGCGGCGATCGAACGCGACGATCTCGCCAGCGATCCGCGCTTCGCCGATTTCGCCTCTCGCGCGGATTCCGCCGATACATTGATTTCGCAACTCCGCGAAGTGTTCCTGACCCAGCCGACGGATGCGTGGCTATCGCGGTTGCATGCGGCCGATCTCATCGCGGAGCGAATCCTCAATCCCGGCGAATGGCTGCGCAATGCCCATGTCGAAGCGACCAGGGCTGCGGTGTGCCAGGATACGCCGGGTGTCGGCCCGGTCTACACGCCGCGGACGCCGGGTATCGCTGGTCTCTCGGAGGACAATCTGCGGCCGTCGCCGGATATCGGCCAGGACAGTTACGAGGTACTGCTGCAGGCAGGCTTCGCGCGCGGCGCCATCGACGATCTCGTCAAGGCCGGTGCGGTACGTCAGGCAAAAGGAGCTGCGGCATGAGTGCTGATCTCGTTCGTTATTCGGTTTCAGGCAATATCGCGGAAATCATGCTGGACCGGCCGCCGGTCAATGCGCTGAGCATGGAACTGATCGATGCGCTGCTGGCGGCGCTGGCCAAAGCGAGGGATGACGACGCGGTGCGCGCCGTCGTGATCGGAAGCCTGCACAAGGTATTTTGCGCCGGGCTCGATCTCGACATCGTCAGGGGAAAGCCTGGGATCGAGACCAAGAAATTCCTGGAGCGGCTGTATTTCGCGCTCAACGATACCCAGTATCGCATGGGCAAGCCGACTATTGCCGCCATCGACGGCGCGGTGCGGGCCGGCGGCATGACGATTGCGATTTCCTGCGACATGATCATCGCCGGCGATGCCTCGACCTTCGGCTATCCCGAGATCGACGTCGGCCTGATTCCGGCGATCCACTTCGTGCAGCTGCCGCGGCTGGTCGGCAAGCATCAGGCCTTCGGCCCGCTGTTCCTCGGCGATCCCTTCGACGCCGCGACCGCGTTCCGGATGGGGCTGCTCAGCGAGGTCGTGCCGAAGGGGACGGCGCTGGAGCGCGCCCGCGAGATCGCGCGGCGGCTCGCCGCCAAATCTCCCATCGTGATGAAGATCGGGCGCGATGCCTTTATGCGCGCGGTTGACGCCGATTTCCGCAGGTCGGTCGAAAACACGGCCGAGAGCTTTGTGGTGGTCGCAACCACGGAAGATTGTCAGGAAGGCCTCAACGCGTTCGTCGAGAAGCGAACGCCCAACTACAAGGGACGGTGATGGCGGGATTATATTTCGAAGAGTTCGAGATCGGTCGGGAATTTCATCATGAATTCTCCCGGACGGTCACGGAAATGGACAACACCATGTTCAGCCTGCTGACGATGAATCCGCAGCCGCTGCATATCGACGCGCATTTTTCCGAGAACACCGAGTTCGGCCAGCGGCTATTCAACAGCCTCTATACGCTCGGCATCATGATCGGTATGAGCGTCTACGACACCACGCTGGGCACCACGATCGGCAATCTGGGCATGACCGACGTCAAGTTCCCGAAGCCGGTGTTTCACGGCGACACGCTGAAGGCGCATACCAAGATCATCTCCAAGCGCGCCAGCAAGTCGCGGCCGACGCAGGGTATCGTCGAGTTCGAGCACACCATGACCAATCAGCGCGGCGAGGTGGTGGCGAGCTGCCGTCGCACCGGGCTGATGCATTGCAAGCCGAAGGCACAAAGCTGATGCGTTCATTTTTGTTCGTCCCCGGCGACAGCCTGCGCAAGTTTGAAAACGCCAAGAAGACCGCGGCCGACGCACTGATCCTCGACCTCGAGGATTCGATTGCGCCGGACGAGAAGATCGGCGCGCGCAGCACGGTGCGCGAGATGCTTGCCGCGCGGAACCCGGGCCAGAAGATCTATATCCGCATCAACGCGCTGGATACCGGCATGACGCTCGGCGACCTCGCCGCCGTCATTCCCGGCCGGCCCGATGGCGTGGTGCTGCCGAAATGCGCGGGGGCCGCCGACGTCAACAAGCTGTCGCTGTATCTCGATGCATTCGAGGCCGCCGCCGGGATCGAGAACGGTGCCACGCGCATCGTCACCGTCGCGACCGAGACGGCGCGGGCGGTGCTCAAGCTGATGGATTTTGAGAACATGAGTCCGCGGCTGTGGGGCATGATGTGGGGCGCGGAAGATCTGGCGGCGTCGCTCGGCGCCTCCAAGAACCGAACCGGCCGCCGCTACCACGGGCCGTTTTTGCTGGCGCGCGATCTCTGCCTGATCGCCGCCGCTGCCGCCGGCGTCGTCGCCATCGATACCATCGCCACCGATATCAACGACCTCGAGGCGCTGCGTGAGGAGGCGATCGCCGCGCGGCAGGACGGTTTCCTCGCCAAGGCCGTGATCCATCCCAAGCACGTCGACGTCGTCAACGCCGCCTTCCTGCCGACGGACGAGGAAATCGCCTGGTCGGAGAAGGTGGTCAAGGCCTTCAACGACAATCCGGCGTCGGGGGTCGTGAAGATCGACGGCAAGATGATCGACAAGCCGCATCTGCGTGCGGCCGAGAAGATTCTGGCGCTGCGGGCGCGGTAGGACAATTGTAGCCCGGATGAGCGTAGCGATATCCGGGTCACCGTTGCGAAAGGCCCCGTATGTCGCTGCGCTCATCCGGGCTACGAGCTACGACGAAACTCATTTAGGAAAAGAACAACCATGCGACTGAAAGCACCACGCATACACCCCGTTGCCGCCGAAAACTGGACCGAGGAGCAGCGCGAGATCGTGGCGCCGATGCAGGCCCGCGGCCGGATCATCAACATCTTTCGCACCATGCTCACCCATCCGGGGGCGGCGAAAGCCTTCCTGACCTGGGGCGGCTATATCCTCAGCCGCAAGTCGACGCTGCCGCCGCGCGAGCGCGAGATCGTCATCCTGCGCACCGGCTTTCTCTGCCGCTCCGGCTATGAATGGACGCAGCACGTGCCAATCGGGCAAAAAGCCGGTTTGACCGATGCGGAGATCGCACGGATCAAGCTCGGCGCCGATGCGTCCGGCTGGAGTGCGCCCGACGCCGCGCTGCTGCGGGCCGCCGACGATCTGCATCGCGAGCAATTTGTCACCGAGCCGGTCTGGGCAGAACTGACGAAGCATTTCAACGAGCAACAGCGCATGGATATCGTTTTTACGGTCGGCCAGTACACCCAGGTCTCGATGCTGCTGAACAGCTTTGGCGTCCAGCTTGACGAAGGCCAGACGCTGGATCCCGATTTGAAGGGATTTTGACCGAGAAATCGCATTTGCCCGCCGGGCAAGTCACCCTGCGACAAATTGGCACGACGGGCAAAATTTCGCTTAACCCGTCGGGCAAATCAGTGGTTCAACTCCGCCCGTCTACCGCGACAAGAGGGGCGATCGCGATCGTCACGACCGTGCGGTGGGATGCGGTGGACGCGAAGGCTGCGACTGACGAGCGCGGCACTTGCGTACGGTGAAGTCGTGTGGGCCTGACGCCCCGGTGCTGGCGTCAAGCGAGCGGAGCAATCTGCAAGCGATGGTGGCAAGAAAGCCGGTCACCAAGGCGAACTCGTATAAGCCGTAAAGCCATTGCGTGGGGGAGGCCGGAGTGTTCTCCGCTGAACCTGTATGCTCGTGTGCGCATTTCTTGATGCACATTGCACGCGAGACCGCGGGTGCAGCGCGCACCCGGTCTTCCCCGCGCCCTCTATCTTCTCAGAGGGCAAGCGAAATGCAAAACTCCGGGCGCCTCGCGCCGCGAGGATGAGAGCGCATGTCTCACAACGTCATTGCGAGGAGCGTAGCGACGAAGCAATCCATCTATCCGTTATGCCGTGCGATGGATTGCTTCGCTTCGCTCGCAATGACGTTGATAGATTGCGGTGTACTGACGCGATCACCCCAGCCTCAATTCCCCATACCCTTTCGCCGCGACCTCGTCGCAGCGCGCGCGATACGCCGGCGCGCTGCCGCTGTAGCGGGCGACGATGCGGGTCTGTTTGCCTTCGACGTTGGAATTGATTCCGGTCATCCAGGAATTGACCTCGTTTGACAACAGCCCGACCCCGAGCGCCTTGACATGATCGGTCCAGGACTCAACGCCTTCCGGCGTCGCTTCCAGCCGCGTCAGTCTGTTTTCGGTCGCAAACCGCACCAGCCCGGTGACCCAGTCGACGCTGTATTCGATGCTGCGCGGGATATTGCCGAGCGCGGTGTGCGGCCCCATCAGCATCATCATGTTGGGGAATTCGTGCACCATGATGCCAAGATAGGTCTCCGGCCCTTTGCGCCATTTGTCCTTCAGCCGCGCGCCGCCGGCGCCTCGAAAATCGATCTTGTCGAACGCGCCGGTGAGAGCGTCGAAGCCGGTGGCGTAGATGATGATGTCGAACTCGAATTCCCTTGCGCTGGTCTTGATGCCCGCAGCCGTGATGCGCTCGATCGGTATTTCCGTAATGTCGATCAGCTCGACATTGTCGCGGTTGTAGACCTCGTAATAGAACGTCTCCAGCGGCAGCCGGCGCGTTCCAAAGCCGTGATTCCTGGGAATCAGCTTCTCAGCTACCGCCTGATCCTTCACCCGTTGCCGGATCTTCCGCGCCACGAAATCGGAGATCGTGGCATTGGCCCTGCGGTCGGTCAGGATGTCGCGGAAGTTACCCTGCCAGATGCCAAAACCGCGTTCGCCATACAGCTTCTCGTAAAACGCCTCGCGCTCCTCGTCGGTCACCTCGAATGCGCCGCGCGGGTCCGGCGTGTGCAGGAAACAGGCGAATGTTTCCTGGCAGCGCGCGAACATCTCGGGGTATCCGGCCTTGATCTGCTTCTGGGTCTCGGCGTCGATCTTGCCGTTGTGCAGCGGCGCACACCAGTTCGGCGTGCGCTGGAACACGGTGAGATGACCGACTTGCCCGGCAATGGTCTGGATGGTCTGCACGCCGGTGGCGCCGGTGCCGATCACGGCGACGCGCTTGCCGGTGAAATCCACCGGCTCATGCGGCCATCGCGCGGTGTGAAACGACTGCCCCTTGAAATCGTCGCGCCCCTCGATGCGCGGCAGCGTCGGCGTCGACAGCGGGCCGATCGCGGTGATCAGGAAGCGCGTATTGAAGCGGCTGCCGTCCTCCAGCGTGAGGGTCCAGCTTCGCGTCGTCTCATCGAAGGCCGCAGCGGCAACCCGGCTCCGGAACTGGATGTCGCGGCGCAGATCGAACTTGTCTGCGACGTGGTTGAGATAGCGCAGCGTTTCCGGCTGGCCCGCGAAATGCTCGGACCAGTCCCATTCCTCCAGCAATTCCTTGGAAAACGAGTAGCCGTAGGAATAGCTCTCGGAATCGAACCGCGCGCCGGGATAGCGGTTCCAGTACCAGGTGCCGCCGACGCCGGTGCCGGCCTCGAACACCCGCACGCGCAGGCCCTGTTCGCGCAGCCGGTAGAGCTGGTACAGGCCCGACATGCCCGCGCCGATGATGATGGCGTCGAAATCCGGAATTGGCGTCACTCCCGTGTCAACGACCAAGCATGTCGTTGGCGACAAAACTATCCGGTCTCGCGCCGGTGGACAAACCCCGCCGCGACGCGTGGCAGGGTTGCAGGTTTGCCGCCGGCCGGCCGCGTCGGCTTTACTCAGGGCGGCATCTGCCCCTATCGTCGGGAACCGGATCGCCCGGCAAGCGGCGACCGAAACAGGGGAGGGAAGCGATGGCCCAGGCGCAGCAGCGCAAGCTGACCTCGATCGACGTCAGCGATCCCCGGCTTTATCGGGACGATGCTTGGCGGCCACTGTTCGACCAACTGCGCCACGACGATCCCGTGCATTATTGCGAGGCCTCGCCTTTTGGGCCGTACTGGTCGGTGACGCGCTACGACGATATTTTCGCGGTCGAACTCGATCACGCCAATTATTCGTCGAGTTCCGAGTTCGGCGGTATCCAGATCACCGACCAGCCGCTGGGACAGGAGTTCGCCAATTTCATCCGGATGGACCCGCCGGGCCACACCGCGCATCGGCGTACCGTCGCCCCGATCGTGGCGCCGTCGCATCTCGCCAATTTCGAGCCGCTGATCCGCAAGCGTACGTCTGACGTGCTGGACGCGTTGCCGCGCAACGAGACGTTCGACTGGGTCGAGCGGGTCTCGACCGACCTCACCAACATGATGCTGGCGACCCTGTTCGATTTCCCCTGGGAAGATCGCATGAAGCTGACCTGGTGGTCGGACGTCGCGATCGCCAATGTCGATTCACCCGATGCGGTGGTGCATTCGTCGGAAGAACGCGTCGCCGAACTGACCAGGATGGGCGAATATTTCCGCAAATTGTGGGATGCGCGCGCCGGCGCCCCGCCGGCCTTCGACCTGATCTCGATGCTGTCGCATTCCGAAGCGACGCGAAACCTGCAGGCGCGGGAATTCATCGGCACCATCGCGCTGTTGATCGTGGGCGGCAACGACACCACCCGCAACTCCATGACCGGCGGGCTGATGGCGCTGGTGGAAAACCCCGAACAGTTCGAGCTGGTGCGCGCGAAGCGCGAACTGGTGCCGAACCTCGTCTCCGAGATCATCCGCTTTCACACGCCGGTGCTGCACATGCGCCGCACCGCGCGCGCCGACGTCGAACTTGCCGGCCGCAGCATCGCCAAGGGCGACAAGGTGGTGATGTGGTACATCTCCGGCAATCGCGACGAGAGCAAGATCGACCGGGCCGACCAGTTCATCGTCGACCGCGCCAAGCCGCGCCAGCACCTCGCCTTCGGCGCCGGCATCCACCGCTGCGTCGGCGACCGCCTCGCCGAACAGCAAATCCGCATCCTCTGGGAGGAAATCCTGCACCGCGACCTGCGCTTCGAAATCACCGCCCCGCCGCAGCGGCTCTATTCGAATTTCATCCGCGGCATCCGGTCGCTGCCGGTGAGGATTGTGAGTTAGTAAATGTGTCATTCCGGGGCGATGCGCGAGCATCGAACCCGGAATCTCGAGGTTCCGGGTTCGCTTCGCGCCCCGGAACGACGGAAGTAAGGAATTTGGAATGAAGCACGAACCCGTTGACGTCCTGATCATTGGTGCCGGTGCGTCCGGTGCGGCGGTGGCGTGGAGTCTGGCCGACACCAAGATGCACATCCTCTGTCTCGACCAGGGCGACTGGATGAAGCCGTCGGAATATCCGAGCACGGGGCGCGACTGGGAGGCGCGGTTCTATGGCGATTATTCGCCGAGCCCGAACATCCGCGCCCGGCCCGAAGATTATCCGATCAACGAAGACAATTCACCGATCAAGGTGGTGAACTTCAACGGCGTCGGTGGCTCGACGGTAATGTACACTGCGCACTGGCCGCGGCTGCATCCGTCCGACTTCCGGGTGAAGACGCTCGATGGCGTCGCCGACGACTGGCCGATCGACTACGACACGCTGGTGCCGTTTTTTGCCGAGAACGACCGCATGATGGGCACCTCGGGCCTGTCCGGCGATCCCGCGTCGCCCTTGACCGATCCGCCGATGCCGCCACAGCCGCTCGGCAAATCCGGTGCGATGATCGGCAAGGCGATGAACAAGCTCGGCTGGCACTGGTGGCCGTCGGACACGACGGTTGCGACCATGGATTACGAAGGCCGCGCCCGCTGCATCAATCTCGGCCATTGCACGCCGGCTTGCGCGCAGGGTGCGAAAGCCTCGACCGACATCACCTATTGGCCGGCGGCGTTGCGCGCCGGGGTCGAATTGCGCACGCATTGCCGGGTGCGCGAGATCACGACCAACGAGGACGGCATGGCCTCCGGCGTCATCTATTACGACAAGGACGGCGCCGAGCAGTTTCAGCCCGCCGAGGTCGTCATCGTCGCCTGCAACGGCGTCGGCACGCCGCGGCTGCTGTTGAATTCGAAGTCGGAACGCTTTCCGGACGGGCTTGCCAATTCCTCCGGCCTCGTCGGCAAGAACCTAATGTTTCATCCCTACGCGCAGGTCTACGGCTATGTCGAAGCTCCGACCGACAGCAACCGGGCGCCGCCGACCTGCCTGTGGAGCAAGGAATTTTACGAGACCGATCCCTCGCGCGATTTCGTACGCGGCTACGGCATCCAGTTCGGCCGCGGCGCCGGTCCGGTGTTCGAGGCGGTCGCCAGCGAGGCCAAGGGCATCCTGCCGTGGGGCGCCGATCACCACCGTGTCTTCCGCAAGCTCAACGGCCACCGGCTGGCGGCGTCGGCGATTTGCGAGGATCTGCCGGAGGAGCACAACCGCGTCACGCTCGATCCGGTCTTGAAGGATAGCCACGGCATCCCGGCGCCGCGCATCGACTACACCATCAGCGAGAACAGCCGCAAAATGATGGAGCACGGCATCGCGCGGGCTAGGGAAGTTCTCACCGCGGCGGGCGCCACCGATATCTGCGTCAACTCGCCGATCCTCTACGGCGGTTGGCATCTGCTCGGCACCGCGCGCATGGGCACCGATCCGGCCCGCTCGGTCGTGAACGAATGGGGCCGTTCGCACGATGTGAAAAACCTGTTCATCGTCGACGGCAGCGTGTTCGTCACGTCGGGCGGTGTCAACCCGACCTCCACCATTCAGGCCATCGCGCTCTACATCGCCGACCAGATGAAGCAGCGCCTCGCCAACTTGTTCGATTGAGGAAGTGATGTCCGAGCAGACTCTGACCCAGCGCCAGCGCGATGACCTACGCACCGTTGCCGGCATGATCATTCCCGCCAGCACGGAATATAAGGTGCCCGGCGCCGACGATGCGGCAGTCCAGGCCGATATCCTCAAAACTCTCGGCCGTGACACCGCGCCAGTTGCCGCGGCGCTCGATCATCTCGCGCGGCTCGCGGGCAAGCGGCTGGCCGATCTCGATGCCGCCGGGCGCGATGGGGTGGCCAAGGAGTTCCGCGCCACCGGCGGAGCCGCCGCCGCGACGCTCGTCCGCGTCGTGCTGCAATGCTATTACCGCGACGACCGGGTATTGCGCTCGCTCGGGCTGGAGCTGCGCGCGCCGTTTCCGCAAGGCTACACGCTGGAACAGGGCGATTGGTCGCTGCTCGATCCGGTCAAGGCCCGGCCGTCGACCTTGCGGCGGGCGCAATAGGGGGCCGAGCAGCCTTGCGCCCAGCGCGGAGGCACTTGCGTGAGCGAATTCCGGCCACCATCTGAGGTAACCAAAGGAATTCACCATGCTGGATTTTACCTCAGATATTGTCGATGACGGGCTGTCCCCGGACGCGACCGAACCGACGCCTGCTAACGATCAGGCGTTGCTGGATGCTTATTCCAACGCCGTGATCGGCGTGACCGAACGCGTCGGGCCGGCCGTGGTCCGCGTCGAGACCGGACCGAAGGTGCGTACCGCGCGCGAGCGCGGCGGACTTGGCTCGGGGATCGTGATCTCGCCGGATGGGCTGGTGCTGACCAATAGTCACGTGGTCGGCGCATCGAAAGAGATAAGGCTGCGCGACATCGAGGGTTTTGTCACCGACGCCCACGTGCTCGGCGTCGATCCCGACACCGACCTTGCTCTGCTGCGGGCCGATGGCGCACGCGATCTGCGCTATGCGTCGCTCGGCAACTCCAAGAGCCTGCGCCGCGGCCAGCTCGTGGTCGCGATCGGCAATCCCTTAGGATTTGAATCGACGGTAACTGCCGGCGTGGTCTCGGCGCTTGGCCGTTCGATCCGCTCGGTCAGCGGGCGAACCATCGAGGACGTGATCCAGACCGACGCCGCGCTCAACCCCGGCAATTCCGGCGGGCCGCTGGTGGCGTCGTCGTCGGAGGTGATCGGCATCAATACCGCGATCATCAACGGCGCGCAGGGGATATGTTTCGCGGTCGCCAGCAACACCGCGCAGTTCGTGCTGTCGGAGATCATCCGCCACGGTTATGTCCGGCGCGCCTATATCGGCGTCTCCGGCCAGACCGCGCCAGTCCCGCGGCGTCACGCGGTGGTCGCCGGCGTCGACAACAGCATGGGCGCGCTGCTGGCGCAGATCGAGCCGGATAGCCCGGCGGCGAAAGCTGGTCTGTTGCCCGGCGACGTCGTGATCAAACTCGACAGCGTCGAGATTAACGGTGTCGACGATCTGATCCGCGTGCTCGACCGCGACCGGATCGACCGCACGCTTGACATGGACGTGCTGCGCATGGGCCGCCTGCGCGCGATCGATATTCACCCGGTCGAGCGCAAGAAGGCGGCGCGGCAGTGATCGTCCTCATGTGAGGGGCCACACCCTCCTTCCCCTCTCCCCTTGTGGGATAGGGCGCCGTGGCGGTCGCCGCCGTCGCTCTCGCCGCTCTGGACCAGCCGCCCGGCGGCGTTTCTGGCCGACGCGAATCCGCCGAACTGAAAAAGCGTCTGGTCGACGCCAACTTGTCGATACTCGAATCTGATCCGCTTGTCGCGATCGAGCGTGTCGAGAGAAAGCGCGCTGTGTAGGAATCACAACGTGGCGCAATAAAGCATAAGCTCTTCGGTGAATTTGGCTTCGTGGAGTTTGTCGCGATCCAGACTCGCTCCAGCTACGGCATCGATTGCTTTAAGTGCCTTGTCGAACAGCGCGTCAGCTTTTGAGGAGTCCCAGAGGCTGTCGCAGATAGCTTCGCAGTACTTATCCATTGCATTCGCGTTCCATTTCGGAATTGGACTTTTGTTGCCCAGCAATCGAACAGCCAACAGAATTTGGAATCTTGCAACCTTGTATTTGCTGTCAACCTTCTGATTTCGGAAAAGAAACTCCAGCAAGTACAGCGCGTAAGCTGAGGTGTAATAGGGGTAGAGCTTGTGCTCGTGAATGAAGATGTCCTTGCCGACACGTTCCGAAAGACTCCTATAGCGGCGAACCGTGCTGTGAGGTTCAGCAAGAAACATCGCCGAAAAGGCTCGAACAGCATTCGTTTGAAGCACGACACGGGTTTTCTCTATCGGCAGGCCATCGTATTGGCGAGAGCGTCGCTCATAGTACAGTCTCTTTCCTTCCGGAAAATTCTTGAAGAATGCTTCAAGGTGTCGGGCGAATGTGGTGATAGCAAAGAACTGCTCGCTGGTGACCTCAGTCTGTTTGTTTGTTGCGTGGATAATGTCTTCGATCACTTCCTCGTCCTGCGTCCAGATCAGACGCAGCGGCACGAGGACGGATGCATCGAGATTCTCCCGGTTTTCAAACAGTACGTGGCTCGTCTGACAGCCGTTCACGATCTGAAAATCTTCAATGACGAACTTGCTGCCGGTGTGCGTCATATTCCTAGCAATGATCGTGATGCCGTTGTTCATCAACACAAACCGCTTTCGGCGATCCGATTGCAGAGTTGAACGAATTTCATCGTTTACGTCGTTGTATCCCTGCCAGTCCCGGACGTTGTCATAAAACACGCTTCGCACAATTTCGTCATTGTCGCAGACAATCGGAAGATAATGCTGAGCGGGTATGAAGCCGACAAACGCCTCCCTCACTCCCGGAATCTCAGGGATGTCCTGTCGGCTGGAGAATACAAACTCTCGCGAGATGGAATTCTTAGAGAATGTGTATAGCT
The DNA here is from genome assembly GCF_005937885.2 of Bradyrhizobium sp. KBS0727. Taxonomy (NCBI): domain Bacteria; kingdom Pseudomonadati; phylum Pseudomonadota; class Alphaproteobacteria; order Hyphomicrobiales; family Nitrobacteraceae; genus Bradyrhizobium; species Bradyrhizobium sp. KBS0727. The sequence goes on from NZ_CP042176.1 coordinate 2,115,975, forward strand.
TTAGGATGTCCGCAGCTCCGACGAGGCTCACTCCCACATCACTAAAGTACTCTAACGATGTAAGCTCCTCCGTCACCTTCGCGGACCGAGCTGCTAGGGACGCATCGCCAACCACCTTTCCCGTGGTCACGTAGTAAAGTAGACAAGCGGGATTGCCCCGTTTGAACTTGCTGCTCCTCGCGTAAATTGCGCGCATGATCTCAACAAATTCCATGATGCGTGCATTACGCGGTTCTTTGGTGCTGGGATCAAAAAACTCGCCTACCCCGTAACCAAAGCTTCCCAGCTTGGCGGCCTCGAAGTTGGACCCTCGGTCAGCTTGAACGAAGATGAACACGACATCCAAGTAATCGGGATTGTCGCCGAGCATATCCTCAAGCTGATCTTTGTCTGTAACGAGAATTCCATTCACGACAATTCCGATAGCGTCGATGCCGAGGTCCCCACCTGCGCCTACGACAATTTCTTTTGGGTCGAAGGTCTCCGAGTAATGTCGCTTTACAACGATGAACCCGCAGAGGTGCTCAAATCGCTTATCTTCCTGCAATGCTTCGATCTGGAATTCCTTGGAAAACTCGGCCAATAGACCTTCAGTGATCATATCCACGATGTACCCCCTCCGAATGGCTAACTGAAGCCGATTCGCGAGCAGTCACGATGGCACAATGCAGGGTAGCAATACGAGGATTCCGGCGTTCTCCCGGCTATTCACAGGGCTGCAAATCAAGGGTGATCGAGACCGGCAAGGCGCTGGTGATGGAAGCTAAAGGGGCTGGGCCGGGGACGCCAATTCGTACCCGTGCGCGCCGAGGCGCGAAAGCGCCGTCTCGAACCATGAAATCCCGTATGCGGCCATCCTTCGAGACGCAGGCTTCGCCTGCTCCTCAGGATGAGGAGAGACGCTGCTACCGCAACGCCGCCAGCAATTCGTCGGGCGCCTCGACCATCATCATGTGGCCGGCGCCCGGCAGCACCACGGTGCGGGCGTTCGGCGTCGCTGCAGCCAGAGTCTTGCCGGCCTTGGCTGGAGTCATCATGTCGCGTTCGCCGAGCACGAACGTCGTGGGCACCTTGACCTGCGCGGCCGCGGCGAGCGCGTTCTGGTAGGCGTTGCAGGCGTTGAGATCGCTGAACAACACGCCCGGGCGCGACTGCTGCAGCACGCGCTGGGCGCCCTGATGCATCCATAGGCCCGGTGCGAGACTGCCGCCGAGCTCCGCCTTGAAGCCGAGGCCCCAGATCGACACCATGTCGAAGGCATCAGGATCGTTGACCTCGGCGGCCTTGAGCAGATCGGGGCCGACGGCCATCGTGGCGGCGGTTCCGATCAGGCCCAGACCGGAAACCTTATCGGAGTGCCGCGCCGAGGTCTCAAGCGCAATCAGCGAGCCCATGGAGTGGCCGATCAACCTGGCTTTCGCCGCGCCGGCGGCGGCGAGCAAAGCCGCGGTCCAGTCGGCCATGTCGGCAATCGTTGGCAGTGCGTCGCCAGACGAACGGCCATGAGCCGGCAAGTCCGGCGCCAATACCGAGTAGCCGTGATGGGCGAACCACCGGCTGTGCAGCGCCCAAGTCGAATGATCGAAGCCGGCCCCGTGCAGCATCACGACCGCCGGCAGCGACGGATCGAACGGACGGCCGCCGGTGGCAGCAAACGTGTCAATTCCATTGACGGAAATCTGCATGGCTCACACCTTCTGCGATGCGCGGAGCGCCTGGCTGAGATCGTCGATGATGTCGGATACCGTCTCGATGCCGACCGACAGCCGCACCAGTTCCTCGCCGATCCCGGCAGCCTTCAGCTGCGCCGCGTCCATCTGTTGATGCGTGGTGCTGGCGGGGTGAATCACCAGCGTCTTGGCGTCGCCGACGTTGGCGAGATGGCTGATCATGCGCAGCGACTCGATGAATTTCTTGCCCGCCGGCCGGCCGCCCTTGATGCCGAACGAAACGATCGATCCCGCGCCACGCGGCAGCAGCGTCTTGGCGAGTTCGTGGTCGGGATGATTTGGAAGGGCGGGATGCAGCACCCACTCGACCGCCTTGTTGGCGGTGAGCGCTTCCAGCACCGCGAGCGTATTGGTCATGTGGCGCTCCATCCGAACGCCCAGCGTCTCGACGCCTTGCAGCAGCTGGAACGCATTGGTCGGTGACAGGCAGGCGCCGAAATCGCGCAGGCCTTCGGTGCGGGCGCGCATGATGAAGGCGGCCTGGCCGAACTGCTCGTCGAAGACGATGCCGTGATAGCCGGCATAGGGCTCGGTCAGGACGGGGAATTTGCCGCTAGCGTGCCAGTCGAAATGGCCGCCGTCGACGATGACGCCGCCGATCGCGATACCGTGGCCGCCGATCCATTTGGTCGCGGAGTTCATCACGATATCGGCGCCGAGCTCGATCGGCCGGCTGAGAAACGGCGTCGCAAAGGTGTTGTCGATCAGGAGCGGAATTTTGGCGTCGTGCGCGATCTGCGCGACGGCTGGAATATCCAGCACTTCCAGCCCAGGATTGCCGATGGTCTCGCCGATCACCAGCCGCGTATTCGGTTTGATCGCGGCGCGGAATTCGTCGAGCGCGCGAGGCTTGACGAAGGTAGTCGTGATCCCGAAGCGCGGCAGCGTGTGCGCCAAGAGATTGATGGTGCCGCCATAAAGTGAGGAGGAGGCGACGATGTGATCGCCGGCATTGAGCAGGGTCGCGATCGCCAGATGCAGCGCCGCCATGCCGCTCGCGGTGCAGATCGCGCCGACGCCGGCTTCCAGCGCCGCCAGCCGCTCTTCGAGCACCGCGGTCGTCGGGTTCGAAATGCGCGTATAGATGTGCCCGGCGCGTTCGAGGTTGAACAGCGCCGCGGCATGGTCGGAATCCTGAAACACATAGGATGTGGTCTGGTAGATCGGAACCGCGCGGGCGCCGGTGGTGGGATCCGGGCGCTGGCCGGCGTGCAGGCTCAACGTTTCAAAAGCAGGCGGCTTGGGTGCGGGCATGGAGAGCTCGTCAGGTCGTTGGGTCTTGGATGGATGTTTGGCCGTTCAGACGTGTACGGCGGTGCGGACGCGGCCGGCATTGCCGAACACGCGCAGATAACGCTCGACCTCGGAAGCCGATCCGGTGGCCTTCTCGGGATTGTCCGACAGTTTGACCGCAGGCCTTCCGTCGACCGATGTCACCTTGCAGACCAGCGAGATCGGATCGAGATCGGCCGATCCATCCGGCGCGCAGCCGACGAAATCATTGGTGAGATTGGTTCCCCAGCCGAAGGAGATGCGGACGCGGCCGGCAAAATGTCGATACGTCTCCTCGATCGAGCCGACATCCATGCCATCGGAGAACACCAGCAGCTTCTCCCTGGGATCGCGGCCCTTCTGCTTCCACCATTTGATGATGTCTTCGCCGGCCGTGATCGGCGGCGCACTGTCGGGACGAAACCCGGTCCAGTCGGCGACCCAGTCGGGCGCGTCGCGCAGGAACGGCTTGGTGCCGAAGGCGTCGGGCAGGGCGATCAGCAAGTTGCCGCCATAGGTGTGGCGCCATTGATCGAGAATGCGATAGGGCGCCCAGCGCAATTCGGTATCGTCGTTGGCAAGGGCCGCTGCGACCATCGGCAATTCATGCGCGTTGGTGCCGATCGCCTCGAGATCGTTGTCCATCGCCAGCAGCACGTTGGAGGTGCCGGTAAAGGAGGAGCCAAGCCCCTCCTTGACGGCCTCGACGCACCAGCGCTGCCACAGGAAACCGTGGCGGCGGCGGGTGCCGAAGTCGGACAGCCGCAGGCCGTCCAGCTTGCGCAGCCGCTCGACCTTGGACCAGAGCTTGGCCTTGGCGCGGGCATAGAGCACGTCGAGCACGAAGCGGCCTTGTCCCTTGGTCGAAGCCCGCGAACGCAGCTCGTTCATGATCGCAAGCGCCGGGATCTCCCACATCGTGGTGTGGGTCCACGGCCCATGGAAATGCAATTCGTACTGGCCGTCCACCTTGCGTAGTTCGTATTCGGGCAGGCGGAAATTGGCGAGCCAGTTGATGAAATCGGGCGAGAACATCTGGGTCTTGCCGTAGAACGTATTACCGGCGAGCCAGATCAGCTCCTTCTTGGCGAACCGGATGGTACGGGCGTGGTCGAGCTGGGCGCGCAACTCGCCCTCGTCGATCACCTCGGCGAGCCGCACGTGCTTGCTGCGGTTGATGACCGAGAAGGTCACCTGCTGTTCCGGGTAAAACTCCCGGATCATCTGCAGCATCAAGAGCTTGTAAAAATCGGTGTCGAGCAGGCTGCGCACGATCGGATCGAGCCGCCAGCCATGGTTGTAGGTCCGGGATGCGATATCGGTAACTGCCATGAGGGAACTCTACCGTGCCGGAGGCCGCTCAACCAGTGGGTTTTGGCCGCGACATGGCTGATCAGCGCGCGATATCCTGCCGGATACGGCCAATCGTCGCGTGGATATCGGTCCAGGCGGGCTTGTCCGGGGCAAATTGTCGCCGCAGATACGACGCCAGTTCAGCGACCTGGCCGTCGGTAAAACTGTCCTTGAAGGCCGGCATGTAGCCGAGGTCGGACGAGGCCGGCGCCGTGATGCCGTGGAGAATGACCTGAACCAGGTTATCCGGATGTGCGCTGTGCAGATTGCTGTTCAGCGCCAGCGACGGCCGGCTGCCGAACAACGGCGCGCCGCCGACCTCGTGGCATACCGCGCAGGCACCCTGGTAGAGCCGGGCGCCGACGCTGGCTGCCGGCATCGTCCTCGTGCCGGTCGCGGCTTCGAACTTAAGGGCGAGGGCATGCTGCGTCGGCTGGTCGACGGCGGTCTCGTTGAAGGAAGCGAGATAGACCGCCATGGCGCGAATATCCTGGTCGGGCAGCGCGCCCAGTTCCTTGACGACAGGCGCCATCGGTCCCGCCGCGACACCGTGGAGGCGGGATTCGCCCGAGCGCAAATAGGCGAACAGTTCGTCCTCGCTCCATGGGATCGGCGCCTGCGACAGCGATGTCAGCGGCGGCGCCTCCCAGCCTTCGGCAAATCCGCCGGCGAGATAGGCATTCGCCTGTTCCGCCCCGAGCGCGTTGCGCGGCGAATGGCAGGCGCTGCAATGGCCGAGGCCTTCGACCAGATAGGCGCCGCGATTCCAGATCTCGGATTTCGCGGGATCAGGCTGGAACGTCGTCGGCTTGTGGAACAGCGCGTTCCATCCCGCCATCAGCGGCCGCAAATTGAACGGGAACGTCAGCGCGGTTGGTGGCGTGTCGGATAGCACCGGCGCCTGCGCCATCAGATAGGCATAGAGCGCCTGCAGGTCGGCGTCGCTGGTCCTGGCGAAATGCGTGTAGGGAAAGGCTGGATAGAGATGCCTTCCGTCGCGATGAATGCCTTCGCGCATCGCGCGTTCGAAGGCGGGATAGGACCATGCGCCGATGCCGGTTGCGACGTCGGGCGTGATGTTGGTCGAATAGATGGTGCCGAACGGCGTTGGCAGTGGCCGGCCGCCGGCATTGAGAATGCCGTTTGTGGCAGTGTGGCACACGGCGCAATCGCCGAGCGCTGCGAGTTGCTGGCCGCGGGCGACGGTCGCCGCCGAATAGACCGAGGCATCCGGCCGCGCGATCGGCGCGATCGATCGCCACGGCAGTACGGCGGCGCCGATGCCTACCACGGCGGCGCACAGGGCGGCGGCGGTTGCGAGCGCGCCGCGCCGGATCGCAAACGGATTCTGCCATATCCGCGAAGGCGACGGCGCGGGGGCAGGCGCAGCCAACGCCGCTGGCGGCGCGGATTCTTCACCGCGCAATCCCTTCAAGATGCGTTCCGGCGTGAACGGCAATTCGCGAAACCGGACGCCGGTGGCATCGTAGATCGCATTGGCGATGGCGGCGGCGCTGGGGACGGACGCGGACTCACCGACGCCGAGCGGCGGCTGGTCCTGGCGCGGCAGCATTAACACGTCAATTTTGGGCACGTCAGGAAATTTGATGATGGGGTAGGCGCCCCATTCCCGCGCGGTCACCGACGAGCGATCGAACGAGACTTCCTCCATCAGCGCGCGGCTGGTCGACTGGATGACGTTGCCGTGGATCTGGTGACGAACACCGTCCGGATTGATCATCAAGCCGGAGTCTTGCCCCGCGACCACGCGGGTGACGCTGACGTCGCCGGTCGCCTTGTTGACGGCGACGTCCGCAATCCATGCCGACCACGCCGCGCCGTAGCCTGGAAACTTGCTGTGGACATAGAGCGCATAGGCGAAGCCGCGCCCGCGCACGATATCGCCCTCGGCTTCAGGCTCCTGCCAGACCGGCCGCGGCTTCCAGCCGGCGCGCTCGGCGACGGCGTTGACGAGATCGATTGCGCGCGAATCCTTGAGATAGCGCAGGCGATACTCGATCGGGTCGACGCCGGCCTCAGCCGCGACCTCGTCGATCCAGGATTCATGCGCGAACGTATTGGGCAACGCCGAGACGCCGCGCAGCCAGGAAGCACGCACGATCGGCGGCATGTCATGCGCGACCACGCGCAGGTTGTCGTAGTCATAGGGCGGGATCGCGGTGCGGTCGCCCATCTCGAACACGGCCGGCGTATTCGGGACTTCGCCAGTCAGCAACAGCGCCAGCGTCGGCGCGCCATTCGACGGATAGCGCGTCGCAAAGTCATAACCGGCGACGCTGCCATCGGCGTTCATCCCGCCATTGACATCCATCAACTGCGCCGTGCCCTTCGGCTCCCAGGCGTGTTCCTGCTCGCGGGTCAACTGAACGCGGACGGGGCGGCCGACGGCACGCGACAGCAGCACCGCATCGGCTGAAACGTCATCCGCACAGTTGCGGCCGTAGCATCCGGCGGCTTCCAGCCGCATCACCTCGATCTCGGCTTCGCGCCGGTGGATCAACCGCGCCAGCTCGGTGCGCAGATGGTGCGGATTCTGCGTGCCGGACCAGACCCGGGTCTGGTCGTCCTGATAATCGGCGACCGCGCAGGAGGGGCCGATCGAGGCATGCATCTGATACGGCCAGACATAGGTCCGCGGCATGGCCTTGGCGGCAGCGGCAATCGCCGCATCGACGTCGCCCTTGTCGATCAGCGTCCGCGGCTCCGAAGGATTGGCGCGCAGCGCGGTCGGGATGTCGCCGAGATCGGGCAGGACAGGCGTCGGCTTCCACGTAACCTTCAACTGCGCGGCCGCCTTGATCGCGTTCTCCTCGCGCTCGGCGACGACGCCAACGAAATCGCCGATCCTGACCACGGCGACCAGTCCGGGAATATCGCGGACCGAACTCTCGTCGACGGCGATCAGGCTGGTGCCGACGAAATCGCCGGCATCGACGCCGGCATAAGGCGGGCGCACGACCCTTCCATGCAGCATGCCGGGGACGCGGACGTCGTGGACGTAGACCAGTTCGCCGGTCGCCTTGGCCGGCAGATCGACGCGCGGCACCGATTGCCCGACGATGGAATAGGCGCCGACGTCCTTCACGGGGATATCGTCTGCCAATTCGAGGCGGATGGTTTCGCCCGAGATCAATTCGCCATAGCTGACGCTGCGGTTATCCCTGCCGCGGACCAATCCGTCTTCGACGGTGAGGTCTTCGACCGCAAGTTCCAGTCGTTCCGCCGCACGTGCGACCAGATACTGGCGTGCCTGCGCCGCGGCCTTGCGCAGCGGCACGGCCGTGATCTGAATGGTTTCGCTCGCGATTGTCGCGCCCTGGTTGGGGACGAGCGAGGTGTCGCCGAGCACGACCACGACGCGGGCAAAGGAGACATCGAGCTCTTCGGCGACGATCTGCCCGAGCGCGGTGCGAATGCCGGTGCCGAGATCGACATGGCCGTTATAGGCGGTGACCGATCCGTCGGCGGTGATCCTGATAAAGGTTTCGAATGTGACGGCCTCGACCGGCGACGCGGGACGAACAACCGTCAGTGTTCCCTGCGGTCGTTCGTTGGTCGCGGGAGAGTCCGGCGCGGCCATCAGGTCCGCGCCTCAACGGCATAACCGGCGGCGCGCATCGCCGCACGCATGATTTCGATATGCGCGCCGCAGCGACAGAGATGGTGGCGCAGCGCTTCCATCACCTCGGCTTCGGAAGGGCGAGCGCCGCGGTTCAGCAGTGCCTTGGTGCTGATGATCATGCCGTTCAGGCAATAGCCGCATTGCGCGGCCTGTTCACTGATGAAGGCCTGCTGCACCGGATCGGGATGTTCGCGCGAGCCGAGCCCTTCGAGCGTCACGATGTCGCGGCCAACACAGCCTTCGATCGGAATGACGCAGGAGCGCGCCGCGACGCCGTCGATCAGCACGGCGCAGGCGCCGCATTCGCCGAGCCCGCAGCCATATTTTGGTCCGTTCAAAGCGAGGTCGTTGCGCAGCACATAAAGCAACGCGGTGTCGGGAGCGGCATCGACGTCGCAGGTCTTGCCGTTCACGGTCAGGCGCATCTTGCTCTGCGTCATGCTCCCTATGCCTCTCGCTGCGCTGCAAAATCCCGCGCTGGATGCGAGGGAAAGATACCGTTTGTGTACAAACGTGCAAGCCGCGCGTTCCCGCGCCGCTGCGCACTGCCCGCTTTATGAACAAGGGGGCGAGGCAAATGAGTTTTTATGCGGCAATCCGGCATTTTCGCTTTCCATGCCGCTTGACAGGATTTCGGTCCACGCGCAACATCGTTCGTATACGAACAATTGATCGCGTCCGCGACGTCGCGGCTGCGATCGCGGCCTCCCGAACTGCAGGCTTGTTCATGACTGACGTTTCGACCGCCGCCATTGGCGACAAGATCCGCTGCGATGCCTGTCCGGTGATGTGCTACATCAAGCCGGGCGCGGCGGGCGCGTGCGATCGCTATGCAAATCACGACGGCGAACTGGTACGCGTCGATCCGCATATCGTGCTGGAGCGAACAGTATCGCACGGTGGACAGCTGGTACCGTTCCAGGCCGGCGGCGACTGGGATGGCAAGCTGGTTCACGAACCCAGTGTGTTCGTGACCGCGATCGGCGCCGGCACCACCTATCCCGATTACAAGCCGGCGCCCTTCATCGTCTCCTCGGAAGTCGATGGCGTCGACATGGTCACGGTCGTGACCGAAGGCATTTTCAGCTATTGCGGCGTCAAGGTGAAGATCGACACCGACCGCTATCTCGGCCCGGAGACGGCAACCGTCCGCGCCCAAGGCGAGGCGATCGGCCATGTCACGACCAGCGAATACGGCTCGCAGATGCTGTCGCTCGGCGGCGTGCACCATCTGACCGGCGGCTCCAAGAAGGAAGGCCGCGTCACCTGCGACGCGCTGATGGACCTTTCCAATTGCAAGCCGGTGGAACTGACCATCGATGGCGGCGCCACGGTGGTGGTGCAGGCGGGCTATCCGCCCATCGTCAACGGTGTGCCGGAAGAGCGGATGCGCGTCGGCTGCGGTTCGGCGACGATCGGCATGTTCGCCAAGCAATGGCACGGCAAGGTCGATGAGGTCGTGGTCGTCGACGACCACATCACCGGCGTGCTCTCGGAGCATCAGGCCGGCAAGCTGCTCGATATTCCCGATACCGGGATCAAGATGAAGGGGCGGCGCTCGACGCCGGGCCGTTACTTCCAGGTTGCTGAGCCCGGCACCGGCTGGGGCGGCACCAAAATTTCCGATCCGCTGTCGGTGCTGGGGCCGTTCGATCCCAAGGAGGCGCGGCCGGGCCTCACGATGTTGATGGTCTCGACCACCGGTGAGCATGCGGCCTATTATGAACTCGACGAGGCATTGCGTCCGGTCGAACGCGAGATGCCGCTCGATCTGAAACTTTCGGTCGAGCGTATTCAGGAAAATTGCGAACCGGCGCTGTGCACGGTGCTGTTCATGGGCGGCGCCGGCGGCTCGCTGCGCGCCGGCGTGACCGATAATCCGGTGCGGCTGACGCGATCGGTCAAGGACGCGCTGACGCGGGTCACCAGCGGCGGCGCGCCGGTTTACGTCTGGCCCGGCGGCGGCATCACCTTCATGGTTGATGTCACCCAGATGCCCGCCGGTGCCTTCGGCTATGTGCCGACGCCGGCGCTGGTCGCGCCGATCGAATTCACGCTCAAACTGTCTGACTATGCCGCCCTCGGCGGTCATATGGATCATGTCCGTCCGCTGGCATCGCTACGCGACAATACCGAAACCCGGCCGATGCCGCACATCCCGGGGCGGCGCGCATGACACGCCTCCCGCAAATGGCGCTTCTTCCTGACGGCAAGCGGCTGCATTTGCAGGATGGTCCGATCGACCTGATCATCGAGGCGAAAGGCCGCGACGCGGACGTGCGCGCTGCCTATGAGGCCGCGGCTCATCGCTTTACCGGCCTGCTCGATGAACTCTGCGCGGAACTGGCTGAATTGCGCCAGCCGGCCGATCCGGTTCGTTGCACACTGCAAGGCATCGTTGCGCGCCGCATGCATGCTGCCGTGGCGCCGTTTGCCGCCGATCACTTCATCACGCCGATGGCAGCAGTGGCGGGTTCCGTGGCGGAAGAAATTCTTGGCGCCATGCTGGGCGCGGCGCGGCTTGACCGTGCCTATGTCAACAATGGCGGCGACATCGCATTGCATCTGGCTGACGGCGAACATTTCACCGTCGGCCTGATGGACCGGCCGGACCGGCATGGCCTGCTGCGCGCGATGACGATCGACGCCGACGATCCGGTTCGGGGCGTTGCGACCAGCGGACGCCGTGGCCGCAGCTTTTCGCTCGGGATCGCCGACGCCGTCACCGTGCTGGCCCGAACGGCGTCGCAGGCCGATGCCGCTGCCACCATCATCGCCAATGCCGTCGATCTGCCCGGCCATCCCGCGGTCGTCCGTTGCCCCGCGAACGAATTGCAGCCCGACAGCGATCTCGGCGCGCGCCTTGTCACCCGCGACCTCGGCGCACTCGGGAAAAACGAGGTCGGGGCGGCGCTGAGGGCAGGGGCCAGCCGGGCGCAGCAATTGTTCGCGGCCGGATTGATCGAAGGCGCCGCCTTGCGTCTACTGGGCGAGACGGTTGTAGTGGGAACGACGGCAATCGGGACACGCGCGTTGTCGGCGCTTCGTAGAAGCGCGATACAGGGTACGATGCATGTCTGATCGGGAGCGAGGCGAATAAATGAGCGCGATCATTCGCAAAATCGTCACGGTGGTCGAGGAGACCCATCTGGAGATGGGGCAAAAGGTCGCGCCGCCGACACGGCGTGCGGCCGCGATCGCCGTGATCGAAAATCCGTTTGCCGGCCGCTATGTCGAGGACCTCTCGCCCTTGATCGCGATCGGCGAGGAACTCGGCGAGTTGCTGTCGAAAAAGGCGGTGGCGGCGCTCGGGATCGACGGCGCCAAGGCGCACAGCTACGGCAAGGCCGCTGCCGTCGGCGAAAACGGCGAGCTCGAACACGCGGCCGCGATCCTGCATCCGAAGATGGGCGCGCCGGTGCGCAAGGTGCTGGGCAAGGGGGCGGCGCTGATCCCGTCGTCGAAGAAGCGCAGTGGCCCTGGAACCACGCTGGACATTCCGCTCGGCCACAAGGACGCAGCGTTCGTGCGCAGCCATTTTGACGGCATGGAAGTGCAGATCAACGACGCGCCGCGCGCCAACGAGATCATGGTCGCGGTGGCGGTGACCGACAGCGGCAGGCCATTGCCGCGTGTCGGCGGATTGACGGTTTCTGAGGTCAAGGGCGAAGACGGATTAAGATAGTTCATCGGACACTGGAGGGTTGAGGATGCAGCGCAGACATTTGCTCGGAGCGGGATTGGCGATCGCGGTCGCAGGCTTTGCGAACAACGCGATGGCGCAGGCCGAAATCAAGATCGGCGAGATCAACAGCTATTCGCTGTTGCCCGCTTTCACCGAACCCTACCGCAAGGGCTGGCAGCTCGCGGTCGAGGAAATCAATGCCGCGGGCGGTATCGGCGGCAAGAAACTCGTCGTCGTCTCCAAGGATGACGGCGGCAAGCCGGCCGACGCGCAGACCGCAGCCAACGAGCTGGTGTCGAGCGAGAACGTCGCGATGCTCACGGGTACGTTCCTGTCCAACATCGGCCTTGCCGTCAGCGACTTCGCCAACCAGAAGAAGGTGTTCTTCCTGGCGGCGGAACCGCTGACCGACGCCGTCACCTGGTCGAAGGGCAACCGCTATACTTTCCGTCTGCGCCCCTCCAACTACATGCAGGCGGCGATGCTGGTGGAAGAAGCCGCCAAGCTGCCTGCCAAGCGCTGGGCGACGATCGCGCCGAACTATGAATACGGCCAGTCCGCGGTCGCGGTGTTCAAGAAGCTGATGTCGGAGAAGCGGCCCGATATCGTCTGGGTCGACGAGCAGTGGCCGCCGCAGGGCAAGATCGACGCGGGTCCGGTGGTGCAGGCGGTTGCCGCCGCCAATCCGGAAGCCATCCTCAACGTCACCTTCGGCGCGGATCTCGTCAAGCTGGTGCGTGAAGGCAATACCCGCGGTCTCTTCAAGGACCGCAAGGTGGTTTCGTTCCTGACCGGCGAGCCGGAATATCTCGATCCGCTGAAGGACGAGACGCCCGAGGGTTGGATCGTCACCGGTTATCCCTGGTACGACATCAAGACACCGGATCACGACAAGTTCCTGAAAGCCTATCAGGCCAAGTACAACGACTATCCGCGGCTCGGCTCGATCGTGGGCTACCAGACCATCAAGGCGGCCGCGGCGATCCTCGCCAAGGCCGGCTCGAGTGATTCCGAGAAGCTGATCGCCGCGGCTGAAGGCCTGTCGATGCCGTCGCCGTTCGGCGAGATCACCTTCCGCAAGATCGACCACCAGTCGACGCTTGGCGCCTATGTCGGCAAGACCGCGCAAAAGGACGGCAAAGGCGTGATGGTGGATTCAGTCTATCGCAAGGGCGGTGACTATCTTCCGAGCGACGCCGAAATCGAAAAGCTTCGCCCGAAGGAGTGAGGCGTCGAGATCACGGCTTTCATGGTTCGAGACGCGCGGCGATGCCGCGCTCCTCACCATGAGGGTCGGACTTGATGCAGAGTTGAGACCTCATCCTGAGGAGGCGCGCAGCGCCGTCTCGAAGGATGATGCCACCGCACTTTGTGCCCTAGCGGACCACCCATGGCCTTTTATGTCGTTCAGTTCCTGACCGGTCTTGCCAGCGCGGCGTCGCTGTTTCTGGTCGCGTCAGGGCTGTCGATCATTTTTGGCGTCACTCGAATCGTCAACTTCGCCCATGGCGCGTTCTATATGCTCGGCGCCTATGTCGCGTTCACGCTGACCGAGCGGTTTTCGGGCGCATTCGGCTTCTGGGGCGGCGTTATCGCCGCCGCGCTGATCGTCGCTGTCGTCGGCGTTCTCGTCGAGATGGTGTTGCTGCGGCGGATCTATCATGCGCCGGAACTGTTCCAGTTGCTGGCAACCTTCGGCCTGACCCTGATGGTCGAAGACCTGGTGGTGCTGATCTGGGGCCCCGACGATCTGCTCGGCCGCCGCGCGCCGGGCTTCAAGGGCGCGGTCGATTTCTTCGGCCAGAATATCCCGACCTACGATCTGTTCCTGATCGCGCTCAGCCCGGTCGTGCTCGGAATTCTGTGGCTATTGTTCCAGCGCACGCGCTGGGGCGTGCTGGTGCGCGCGGCGACGCAGGACCGCGACATGGTGGCGGCGCTCGGCGTCAATCAGAAATGGCTGTTCACCAGCGTGTTCGCGCTCGGGGTGTTTCTCGCCAGCCTCGGCGGCGCGCTGCAGATCCCGCGCGATGCCGTGCATCATGCGCTGGATCTGCGGATCATCGTCGACGTGTTCGTCGTGGTCGTGATCGGCGGGCTCGGCAGCATCATCGGCGCCTTTGTCGCGGCAGTGCTGGTGTCTGAACTCAACGCCTTCGGTATCCTGATTTTCCCGAAGATCTCCATCATCCTGGTGTTTCTGGTGATGGCGGTGGTTTTGATCGTGCGTCCCTGGGGCCTGTTCGGCAAGCCGGAAGCCGCGGCGCGGCGAACGCCGGGCCTGACCGTCAATCCGTGGCGGCCGCTGACCTCGGGTGAGCGGCTGGCTGCGCTCGGCGCGCTGATCGTGGCGGCGGCGCTGCCTCTCGTCGCCGGCAATTACGCGCTGACCGTCGGCTCCGAAATCGCGATCTTCGTGATCTTCGCCGCCAGTCTGCACTTCCTGATGTCGGTCGGCGGGCTCGCTTCGTTCGGCCACGCCGCCTATTTCGGGCTCGGTGCCTATGGCGTCGCGTTCCTCGCCAAGCTGGCGGGATTGCCGATGATCGTCTCGCTGCTGCTCGGGCCGCTGCTGGGCCTGCTGGGGGCGGCCGTGTTCGGCTTCTTCGCCGTGCAATTGTCCGGGGTCTATTTCGCGATGCTGACCTTGGCTTTTGCGCAGATCGTGTGGTCGATCGCATTCCAGTGGGTCGCGGTCACCGGCGGCGACAACGGCATCCTGGGGGTCTGGCCGGAGAAGTGGGCGGCGAGCCCTGCGAATTTCTACTGGCTGTCGCTTGGGATCGCGGCATCAGCGGTCGCAGCACTCAGGGTGATCGTGTTTTCGCCATTCGGCTTTGCGCTGCGGGCGACGCGGGACTCGCCGCTGCGCAGTGAGGCGATCGGCATCAACGGCAAGCGCGTGCAGTGGACCGCGTTTGTGATCGCGGGCACGGTTGCCGGCGTGGCCGGCGCTTTGTTCGCCTCCCTCAAGGGCAGCGTGTTTCCTGACAGCCTCGGTATTTCGCTGTCGGTCGATGCGCTGGTCATGGTGCTGCTCGGCGGCGTCGAGACGGTGTCCGGCGCGGTGGTCGGCGCCATCGTCTACAAGGCGCTCAACATCTGGCTCGTCAGCCAGACCGATTTGTCCAAGCTGGTGCTGGGCGGCTTCATCGTGCTGATCGTGGTCGTCTTCCCCAAGGGCATCGTCGGTATGCTGGAGACGATCAAAAATCGCCGGCAGTCGTCGGCGTCGAAGTCGGCCATCCTGACATCCCGGATAGAGACTGCCGAATGAGCATGGTCCCCACATTGCTGTCGGTCGAGAGCTTAAGCAAATCCTATGGCGGCGTTCATGCCGTGCGCGGCGTGTCGTTCGAACTGCGCGCCGGTGAAATCCTGGCGCTGATCGGGCCCAACGGCGCCGGAAAAAGCACCTGCTTCGATATGCTCAACGGCCAGAACATTCCCGACAGCGGCCGGATTAATCTGCTCGGCGAGGATACCGCGGGCCGAAAACCGCGCGCGATCTGGCGGCTCGGCGTCGGGCGCACCTTCCAGATTACGGCGACGTTCCCGACCATGACGGTGCGCGAAAACGTCCAGGTCGCGCTGGTGTCGTATGGCCGGCAATTGTTCAATCTGTGGACGTCGACGGCGGCGTACGCACGCGAGGAGGCCGGCCGGCTGCTCGATCTCGTCGGGATGGGCGCCTATGCCGAGCGTCCCTGCGGCGAGTTGGCTTACGGCGACCTCAAGCGGCTGGAGCTTGCGATCGCGCTCGCCAATCAGCCGAAACTGCTGTTGATGGACGAGCCGACCGCCGGCATGGCGCCGCGCGAGCGGATCGAACTGATGCGGCTGACCGCACGCATCGCCCGCGAACAGTCGATCGGCGTGCTCTTTACCGAGCATGACATGGACGTGGTGTTCGAGCATGCCGATCGGATTCTTGTCTTGAACCGCGGCACCCTGATCGCCGAGGGTTCGCCGGAGGAAGTCCGTAGCAATCCGCAGGTGCGCGCCATCTATCTCGGCGAAGGGCTGGTCTACGATGCGCGCCACCGCGAGGGAGCGGGCGCATGAAGCTCTCGGTCAAGGATCTCAACAGCTTCTATGGCCCGGCGCATATCCTGTTCGATATCGCGCTCGACGTCGGCGACGGCGAGGTGGTGGCACTGCTCGGCCGCAACGGCGCCGGCAAGTCGACCACGTTCCGCTCCATCGTTGGTCTGGTCCAGAACCGTTCCGGAAAAATCGTGTTCGAGGGCAAGGACGTGTCGGCCGAGCCGACGCATGCGATCGTGCGCGGCGGGCTCGGCTACGTGCCGGAGGAGCGGCG
Source organism: Bradyrhizobium sp. KBS0727 (assembly GCF_005937885.2). Taxonomy (NCBI): domain Bacteria; kingdom Pseudomonadati; phylum Pseudomonadota; class Alphaproteobacteria; order Hyphomicrobiales; family Nitrobacteraceae; genus Bradyrhizobium; species Bradyrhizobium sp. KBS0727. Next base: position 2,131,979 of record NZ_CP042176.1, read on the forward strand.
AATCTTCACGGATCTCACGGTCGAGGAAAACCTCGAGGTCGGCAAGCAGCCGAAGCGGCCGAATGCGCCATACTGGACGCGTGAAAAACTGTTCACGCTGTTTCCAAATCTCGGCGAAATGCGCAGCCGCCCGGGCGGGCGCATGAGCGGCGGCGAGCAGCAGATGCTGACGATCGCGCGCACGCTGATGGGCAATCCCTCGCTGGTGCTGCTGGACGAGCCTTCGGAAGGCCTGTCGCCCAAGATCGTCGAACAGATGGTCGATGCGATCCTGGCGATGAAGAAAGAGGGCGTTAGCATCGTGGTGTCCGAACAGAACCTGCATTTCGCGCGGTTGATCTCGGATCGCGCCTACATCATCGAACGCGGCAAGATCTGTTTCGGCGGCACGATGGCCGAACTCGACGCGCGGCCGGATATCCGGGACGCGCATTTGTCATTGTGACCGGCGAAAGCAAGAGGCGGGGAGCGCAGATGGGAAGGAGTGTTTTGCCGAAACGAAGCGTCAAGCCGTCGCGGCCGTCCTACATTCTCGACGAACAGATCGGCTTCATCCTGCGCCAGGTCTGGCAGCGCCATGCCACGATCTTCGCCCGCGAGATCGGCATCAACTTGACTTCGGCGCAGTGGGCGGCGCTGGCGAAATTGACCGAGACCGGACCGTGCTCGCAGAATTTGCTGGGCCGGCTGACCGCGATGGACGTCGCCACCATCAAGGGCGTGATCGATCGCCTGACCGCGCGCGGCCTGACCGAAACCAGTCCCGATCCCGAGGACGGCCGCCGCCTGCTGGTCAGCCTCACCCGCGCCGGCCAGCAACTGGCCGAAAAGGCCGCGCCGAACGCGCTGGCGATCACCAAGGAAACGCTGGCGCCGCTCGACGCCAAGGAGCGCGAGACGCTGATGGGGCTGTTGAACAAATTGCGGTGATTCGGCGCGCTTGCCCAATTTGAGTTGGATCGCGGTGGCATGGCGGTGCCGCGCGGCGTTCGCGCTACTCCGTGAGGCCGAGCACCAGTGCGACGGCCCCCACCAGGATGAGGCTAATGGCCCAGGACGTATTCAGATTGAACCAGCTCCGCGATATGAATTTGAGACCAAAAAAGCGGTAGACCAGCCATGCCAGGCATCCGCCGGCAGCGATCATCGCGGCGGCGTGGACGACGGAGACCAGCACGGCCATACCGAGATTGGCATTGATCAGGGTCCCAGCTGCTATGTGGCCTTGGTCGAGGTCGGCCTCCCGGCAGAGGCCGAGATAGATCGGCACCAGCATAAACCCCGCGCCATGGGCGATTGCCACGGCGAAGGACCAGAGCCCCAGTTGTGTCGGTCGTATCCGCGCCAACGCTCGTGGATGGTGCCGGTAGACGAGGCGGAAGATACCGAATCCGATGACAAGGAGGCTGGCGCCGATCTGTACCTGGCGCTGCCATTCGACGAGGGCGACCAGCAGCGCGAAGGGAAGGATCACCAGCAGCATCGCGAGCAGATGGCCGGCCGCTAGCGGCCCAAGCGCGGCCAGCATGGCACGCGAACTCCTTTCCATCAATCCAGCCGACACGGCGAGCGGCCACCCCATTCCCGGATTTACGCCGTGGTAGAGGCCGCTCGCGACGACAGCCAGCCAGAGCCAGGCGGGTGTCCAGTCGGCTGCGCTCACATTCAAACCGACGGATAGCAGAACGAATCGGTCGAACAGTCACCGCCGTCGAGCCGGATCTGATGCGCCCGGTAGCCGTCGGGGAAGCTGACCCAGTAGTCCTTTGCCAGCTCGAGGCCACCGCCCGGACTGGCATTGGCCATTACCTCGGCGCCGGGTATTCCGCTTGGATAGAATTGGTCGTCCCAGGTCGAGTAGAGTGAGTTGGTCCAGTAGACGCGTTTGCCGTCGCGGCTGATCTCTACCATCTGCGGACCGCCTGCAAAGGCCTTGCCGTTCGGATGAGGCGTACCGCGTGCGATGCCGCCGATGCGGACCGATCCGGCAAGCTTGGGCTTTCTCGGATCGCTGACGTCGTATTGACGCATTTCGCCGGTGCCCCAGCAGGACACGTAGAGAAACTTGTCGTCCATGGACAGGTCGATATCCGTTACCAGCGGCGGCACGGCCCCAAAGCCCTGCAGAAGCGGCGGCAACTGGTCCTTCGCCGCAGGCTCGGGCGGGATCGTCGCCGTCTTCTCGATGTGAAACTTGCCGCCCTCGCGCCACCAGGTCCAGATCGAGCCTTCGAGGTTTGTGGTGTCGACCACGACGCCCAGGAATCCGTACTCGCGAACGGGATCATGCGCCGGACGCACCTCCAGCGCCATTTGATGGTTGGCGCCGAGGTCGATGGTCTGGACATTCCGCCGCGCCCGCAGATCCCAGAAGTGGACCCGATGGCCGTATTTGTTCGAGAGAAGATCCTCGGGCACAATTCCGTTCTCGAACTGCGGTGGCAACGCCCACTCGCTGGTCACCATGTAATCGCGTGGCAGGTTCCACCAGAAGTCATAATGCAGCTTTTGAGAACCGCGATCGATCTCCCATCGTCCGAGGACATCGAATGTCTCGCAGTCCATGATGAAGACGCCGGGTGGTCCATCGGTGCCATCCTTGCCGCCGCCGCCGAGCGTGCTGACGTAAATGCCGTCCGGCCCGCAGTGGATCGTGTGCGGCCGCGAGTACCCGGTCTTCTTGAAGATTTCCTCAGGCTCGATGATTTTGTGAATCTTCGCCTGGGTGGGATCCGGCTTGGTATCGATGACGTAAATCCGGGAGGATCGGATCCCGGGGATGATGAGGTAACGGCGTTCGAGGAATGTGTGTGCGGTGAGCGGTGACAAGGCCGACGAGCAGGCGTTCCACCCGAAATGGTGAAACTCGTCCCCCTTGTTGGGCATCGTCACGGTGTGGACGACCTGACCGAAGCTCGAAGAGCCGGGCTTGACGTCGATCACCGCGAGCGCGTCGGGCTTTGAAAAGTCGGGGCTAAGCAGCAAGGTGTAGGCGAAACGCTCTGGCGGAGCTTCCATCGCAAGCTTCGGCGATGCGTGAAACGTCGGGTCTGGCCTGATCGTCATCGTACTGCCTCCCTGTTTGCCTTGGTGTGTACCAACCCGGCTCAGCGGCATGCAGCAGAACTAACCCGGCTCGTTGATTCCTCTTGCGAGTGCCGCCGGCTGGGTTCGCTTCTCGTGACCATACACCCCAATGCCGTCCGGTGAAAGAAACGATGCGGGCTCCAATCCCGCGGAGGCCGACAAGGCCGCACCAACAAATTGCGGTGATTTGTCCCTCATGGTGAGGAGGCGCGTAGCGCCGTCTCGAACCATGCGGCCCCGCTGGTGCCATTCATCCTTCGAGACGCCGCTTCGCGGCTCCTCAGGATGAGGTCTTGCGGTTGGTGTCCGCTCACAATCTCCGGCACCCATCCGACGGGCCGCGTGTCGTTGAACAAAGTTGCGCTGAGGCGCGACTAATTCAGACAAGCAATTTCTTCGGGATTCCTTCAATGAGAGTGTTGTCGTTGCTGACGGCGGGATTGGTCTTCATCGCCGGGTGCGGCGTGGCATCGGCGGCACAGCCCTACGAAGGGTTTTGGGCGTCGACCAAAACGGATTGCGCCGACCAGGACAGCGCCAACCGCATGAGCATCGAGGGCGGCAACCGCCTTTATTGGAACGAGATGCGGTGCCGCGCCGGCGAAATCAAGCCTGACGGCGATCGCGCCTGGAAGATGCGGCTGTCCTGCGAAGGCGAGGGCGAGAAATTCAAATCCAGCCCGCGGGTCTCGATCGCGACCGACGGCAAACTGGTGATCGACAACGGGCCGGTCGGGCAGGCCAGGCGCCAGACCTACGTGCGTTGCGTGCGAAGACCTGATTAACTCTCGTCTCGCTGACGTGGTTGTGCAGCGTTGATCGGAGGATTCCCATGCCCAAAGTCATCTACGAGCGCGACGGCCGCATTGCGCGCATTACGCTGAACCGGCCGGAAGTCATGAATGCGATCGATGACGAGTTGCCGGACGCGCTCGCCGATGCGGTCGCACGTGCCGACAACGATGCGGGAGCGCATGTGATCGTGCTCGCAGGCGCCGGCCGGGCATTCTGTGCCGGATACGACTTGAGCGCTTACGCCTCCGGAGATGCAGCCAACCGCTATACGCAGGAGATGCCGTGGGATCCGATGAAGGATTACGCCGGCATGGCCGACAACACCAACAAGTTCATGAGTCTGTTCCGCTCGAAGCGGCCGGTGATCTGCAAGGTTCAGGGTTTTGCGGTGGCCGGCGGCTCCGACATCGCGCTCTGTTCAGACATGATCGTCATGGCGGAAGATGCGCGCATCGGCTATCCGCCCGTACGCGTCTGGGGCTGTCCGACGACGGCGATGTGGGTCTATCGGCTGGGTGCCGAAAAAGCCAAGCGGATGTTGTTCACCGGCGACAAGATCACCGGGACAGAGGCGGCCGCGCTGGGTCTCGTGCTGAAGGCCGTTCCGGCCGATCGGCTGGACGACGAAGTCGACGCGCTCGCGCACCGGATCGCAACCGTGCCGCAGAACCAGCTCATGATGCAGAAGCTGATGGTCAACCAGGCGCTCTACAACATGGGTCTCATGGGCACGCAGATGGTCGCGACCCTGTTCGACGGCATCACCCGGCATTCCCCCGAGGGCTTGAACTTCAAGCGGCGGTCGGAGGAAATGGGCTGGAAGCACGCGGTGGACGAGCGCGATCAAGGCACTTTCGACTGGACCACCAATCAACCGATCACGCAAAACCGATAAGCGGGATTGGTAGCCCGCGAAAACCAGGATGCGGACTCATAAATCGTTCGCGATGTCCGCTTTGCTCCGGCCGCGACCGCCTTTGTGCAACCGCAGCAAATGTGGCGATGGGTCAACAAGAGACCCATGCACCGCAGCAAAAAGCGGTTGCTCAATCACATCGAGCGGCAGCCCGCGTCAGGCCGAGGCGTCAAGAAGTCGTGCGTGAGCGTTAAGCTGAAGTCAGGTTTCTCCGCTCGGGTACCATGATAGGCCAGGTTGAGGCCTTCCTTGACCAGCCTGGTGCGGAACTCGCCGAGCCTCTGTGGTCTCTCGGCGTGACATAGCTTGGGATAACGTCGAGGCGGGTCTGCGTTGGACTCCGATTGACCGTCAAACGGCTCGCCGATTTACTTGCCGATTTACTTAATGTGCCTGCGTCGAAGCAGCATCTCCGCCTCTTCCCTTTCTGGGAGATACTGCCCTGTTTCGAGATCGACTAGGATTGGCCCGAGCAGTTCGCATACGGGCGCCGCTCGACCATTCCTGACGTAGAGGCGCACCAGTCCAAGCGCGCTGCGCAATTCGAAAGTCTTCGTCTGCTGGACGCGCGCGATTTCAAGTGCCCTGTTGAAGGCATCTTCGATCATGGAATCGTTCGGTGGGTCGCAACGCATCAAGAGCTCTCCCTGGACACGATGCAGTTCGGCATCGAGCCAATGCTGGCCGGATTGTTTCGTCCAGGTGATCAACTCGCGCACAATTTCCAGCCCGGTCTCGAGTTGCCCTGCTTCTGCGTTCGCCAGGGCAACATGCATCCCCCAGAATGGCTCACAAAGGTAGCAATCATTTTCATTCAGCAAGGTCCAGCCGCGGCGCATTTCAATGAGTCCTTCCATCTGGCCGGCGCGCCACTTTGCAAGGCCGTTCAGGTAGGTCCCGGCGGCGACATACAACGGCATTGTATGTTCGCGGGCGAGAGCGAGGGCAAGGATTGTCTCCGTTTGCTGCAACATACCCCCGCATAGTCCGTCGAAGACGGCCTTATGAACGAGCGCATTGGCTTGCGACAGCGCTCGCTTTTCTCCCGAAACACTCACCGCTGCCGCGGCGAGCCGGCGCGCTCTATCGATCTTCCCGATCGGCCAAAGCACCAGGGCAAGAAACCTCATGATGACGAACGGGAGGTCCAGCGTAGACGCCCTGAAGGTCTCTGGATTCGGCTCGGCGCCGTAAATCTCGAGGGCCCGCTCAAGATGCACGTTCGCATTCAGGTAATCGCCGGCGAACCAACAGGTCACCCCGCTAGTCCAATGTGCGATGACTGCAGCCACCGGCGACTCCGGTCGCCGGTTGGCGGCGCTCACTATTGCGTCCACCAGTTCCCGCATCGGCGCGATCTCGCCGTGAGTCAAGCAAGCGTTGAACAAGCCCGAATGGATAGGCGCCAGTTCGACCGGATCATTGATGTCAGCTGCGAACTGTCGGGCGCGCGTCCATGCGGCCACCGTTTCAGTCGCGCTGTGCCCAAGGCTTCCCCGCAGCGCGCGGCTATATGCAATTTGGAGATTGAGCCGGCTCATGATGCGGCCAGGCTCATCAGGCAACCCGTCAGCGATCGCGACGGCCTTGGCAAGATGTGCGACTGCTTCGGAATATGCCGAGCGCTTAAGGGCTTGCTGGCCGGCCTTATGCCACCACCCGAGCGCTACCTCGCCCAACCCCGCTTCCGTGAAATGATAGGCCAGGATTTCCGGCTCGGTCTCGCCGATGTCCGGAAACTTGTCGCGCAGGACATCGCCAATTTGCTTATGGAGCCGTAGCCGCCGGCTCTTCAGCATGCTCTCGTAGGCCGCTTCCTGAACGAGCGCATGCTTAAAGCCATAGCGTGCTTCCGGCGGCGCGCCATGGCGCATGAGCAGCTCGGCTTCTTCGAGTTGTGCCAGCGCGGCGCGCAACGTCAAATCATCGCGTCCTGCTACACATCGCAGCAGCGTAAATGAGAACTCGCGGCCAATCGCAGCGCCTATCTGCGCCACCTCCTTGACAGGCGCCAGCCGGTCGAGCCGGGCCATCAGCGAGTCCTGCAGAGTCGCGGGAATGGCGAGCGGCGGGAGCGGACTATCGAGGCGATAGCGTCCGGCATCTTTCACTAGCAGCCCGGATTCCAATATCATCTTGGTCAATTCCTCGACGAACAGCGGGATACCATCAGTCCTCTCGATGATGTGCGTCATCATTTCGCCCGGGAGCTGTCGACCGACTGCCAGCTGCTCGACTAGAGCCCGCGCGTCCTGCCGGTCAAGCCGATCCAGCCGTAGCAGGCTGACGTTCGGAAGCCCCACCCAGGGCGGCTCGAACTCGGGCCGAAAGGTCATCAGCACGAGTATCGGCAGCCCCCTGATTCGCTCGACCGTGAGATCGAACAGCTCAAGCGTCGTGGCATCGGCCCAATGCATGTCCTCGCAGACAACCAGAACGGGTTGCCGCCGTGCCAACCCTTCGAGCTGATCGAGAAGGGTGACGAATGTCTGTCGCCGTTGCTGTACTGGATTCAAGCCGAGCGGCGGATAGCGTTCGCCGGTTGCGATCGAAAGCAGAGCGGCGATGAGCGGCGTCGCTTTGGCCACCTGCTGCGTTCCAAGCGCAAGCATTGCCTCAAGCTTGTCGAGCTTTTGCTCTTGCGTGTCCTGCGACCCGATGCCGGCCGCGCGTTCAAGTTGAGCGACAAAGGGATGAAGCGCACTGTTGGTATGGTAGGGTGAGCACTGATAACGCACCCGCCGGTGTGCCCCCAATGCAGGAGTCTCTGACAGCGTTGCAACAAGGCGCGACTTGCCGATTCCGGCCTCGCCGGAAATCAACACCACTTGGCCCTGGCCCTGCCACGCCAGTTGCTGGCGCGAGAGCGCTATTTCGATCTCTGCTCTGCGGCCGACAAAGCCGATCGAGCGCCCAGTTCGCACCGCCTCGAAGCGGCTTTCCGATGCGGCTCCGCCTTCTACCGCCCAGACTGCGATGGGCTCGGAGATGCCCTTGACCTCGCGGCGGCCGAGGCTGCGAAACGTGAACAGATCGCCAAGCAGTTGGCGTGTCGAATCCGCCACGACAAGCGCCCCCGGCTCCGCCAGGCTCTGGAGCCGCGCAGCGAGGTTCGGGGTGTCGCCGACCAGCGCTCGCTCTTCGGACGTCCCTTCGCTGATGAGGTCGCCCACAACCACAAGCCCACTTGCGATCGCGACCCGCACTTCGACCCGCTGTATCGCGCGCGTTTCAAGCGGGCCTATTGCGGTGATAATGTCGAGCCCCGCCCGCACGGCGCGCTCGGCGTCATCCTCGTGCGCGCTGGGATAGCCGAAGTAAGCCAGAATTCCGTCACCCACGAACCTAGCGATAATGCCGTCATAACTAGCAATGACCCTCGCGCAGGCGGCTCGATAGGCACGGATCACCTCCCACATCTCCTCGGGATCGAGACGCGCCGAGAGTGCAGTCGATCCGACCAGGTCGCAGAACATGATGGTGAGGTGGCGTCGCTCGGCATCGCGCCGGACAGCCGGCTCGGAGACCAGTTCGGCTTGCTTGAGTTCGGCTATCGCGCGCAGCATTTTACGACGATGACCAAGCAGGACGCCTAATCTGTCGTAGTCCTGATCCGTCAGTTCGGGAAGGACAGCAAGATCAATCCCGTTCTCGGCAAAACGCAGCGCGTATTGACCAAGGCCCAGCTTCTCAAGCCAGTCCGCAATCTGCTGCATTGGCACCACCCGCTGTCTGGTTGGCGGCCAGCCCCATATTTTGGACCACAGTAACGTAAAAATATCCCAATGTTTCCTCGATGGCACGCACTGTCTGCGGCAATTCCGACGGTCCTTGTCTTACGATTGTTCCGGATGGTTCCCAGTCAAAAAATCCGCTACTCAAGAGAGCAATGAAAGAATGCAAAATCTCTGGATTGCCGGACGCGCCGTTTCACCGCGGCGCGGAACCCACTCGAAGCGTTTAGATATTCTCACTGATGCGGACACGCGCCCGATCGAGTGGATCAATGAAAGTCTCCGCCATCTCCGCTATCGGGCAACAAATGATCAGTACCATGTTACTCAGACAAGCAATTTCGATTGAACCTTTGAGCGCCGGACGATGAACCTCCGATGGGGGTCTTAGCTGGGGGCGAGCGGCACGCGCCTCAGGATCATATTTCGAATCGGGAAAATGCGGCCCGGGGCCCATGTCGGTGCCGCGTTCCCAATGCCGATAAGGGGTTCCGTTTGGATGTTCTCTCGCGCACGCGTGAACCATTTCACACGCCAAGCCTGCGCGATTTGGTACCGTTCGTCGGCACGGAGGACGCAACTATGACCCGTCATAGAATCCCTAATTGGCTTCAGACCGACCTGTTGATCATCAGTCTCTCGCTTGCAATGATTGGCGTAGGGGTCTTCATCGCTCCCTGAGAGCGCGCGCAGCGAAGCACGTTCGAATTGACTATCGAAGCGCGTTGGGCTGGTCGGTGTAGAGGATCGAACGTTCTACAGCCCTCACGTCCGGTCTACCGTTGAACGGACATCGTCACACCTGCCCTGCTCGTCCGTTTCGTGCCAGCACCGGAAGTCAATGAGTTATTCAATCACCTCGTCGGCGCGCGTGAGCACGGTTAGCGGCACCGTGAAGAAGGGCGTGGGCCAACATCCTACCGAAAAGCGATCGCACCGATCCGATCTGCTTCAGCCCGTATCTCTACCGCGCTCGCAACCGGGTCGAGCGGTTCTTCGACAGGATCAAACGATGCCGTCGGGTGGCGACGCGCTATGATAGGCTTGCCGCCAACTATCTAACCCTCGTTCAACTCGCGTCAATCAGGCTATGGCTGCGCCTTGATGAGTCCGCTCCCCTAACTAATGTCCACTCACGATCTCCGGCACCCGTCCCGCCGGCGGGGTGTTGCGGCTGCGCTGGGTGCGGACGATGCCGTCGATGATGGTCATGCCGATGCCGGGGAGGTCGCCGAGCTGCACGCTGTGCAGGATGTTCCTGCCCGGCGAATGCTGCGCCATGTCCATGATGACGAAGTCCGCCGAGCGGCCGACCTCGATGATCCCGCAATCCAGCTCACGCATCCGGGCGGTGTTGCCGGTGGCGAGGCAGAACGCGATTTCCGCCGGCAGTTCGCCGAGCGACGACAATAGCGACACCATGCGCAGGATTCCGAGCGGCTGCACGCCGGAGCCGGCCGGCGCGTCGGTGCCGAGAATGACGCGATTAAGGTCGCCCATCTCGCGCGCGATCCGCAGGGTGAACAGTGCCGAGCGTTCGTTGCCGTTGTGAACCAGCTCGAGACCGCGTTTGCAGCCTTCACAGATGCAGCGGATCTGGTCGTCGGGGAGCGCGGTGTGGCCGCCATTGATGTGACCGACCACGTCGGTGTCGGCTTCCAGCACCACGTCCTTGTCGATCAGGCCGGAGCCGGGGATCGAAGGCCCGCCGGTATGGATGGTGCTCTGGATGCCGTATTTGCGCGCCCAGCCCACCATCTTGCGCGCGGTCGGTCCGTCCTTGACGCCGCCGAGGCCGACTTCGCCGAGCAGCTTGACGCCGGCGGCGGCCAATTCCTTGAAGTCGTCCTCGACCATCTCGCATTCGATCACCGGCGCGCCGGCATGCACCTTCACGCCGCCGGGCCGCAGCGTCCAGAACGAGCGCTGCGCGAAGATCGCCATCGCCTTCAGGCCGATGACATCGCGCGGACGGCCGGGCATGTGGACTTCGCCCGCGGAGATCATGGTGGTGACGCCGCCATGCAGATAGCTGTCGATCCAGTTGATCTGGTTCTGCCGTGGCGTCCAGTCGCCGGCGACGGGATGGACGTGGCTGTCGATCAGGCCGGGGGCAACCGTGGTGCAGTTGGCATTGACGACGGTGGTGGCGCCCTCGGTGTCGACGTCCTTCAGCCGGCCGATCGCCGATATCTTGCCGTTCTCGGCCACGATGGTGTCCGCATCCAGGATCGGCTTCTCCAGGGCCCCTGACAGCAACAACCCGATATTGCGGATCACCAGCTTGCTCGGGCCGGTAGCCTGGGGTGCGTCATGGGCCATGGTTTTGTCCTTGTTGTTCAATGCCTTCGGAGCGCCGGACGCCATCTTGCCCGCGGCTTGACGCCGGGATCAAGAAGGATTATTCATTCGTATACGAATGATCGTATACAAATGATTTTGCCGCCAAACCGGCCCGCACGTCAAGGAAACTGACGATGAGCAATTTCAACCAGGAAAGCGTTTTGAGCGTCCACCACTGGACCGACACGCTGTTCTCCTTCACCACCACGCGCGATCCCTCGTTTCGTTTCAGGAACGGCGAGTTCACCATGATCGGGTTGAAGGTCGGCGAGAAGCCGCTGCTGCGCGCCTACAGCGTCGCCAGCGCCAATTACGAGGACCGGCTGGAATTCTTCTCGATCAAGGTGCAGGACGGGCCGCTGACCTCGCGCCTGCAGCACCTGAAGCAGGGCGACGAGATCATCGTCAGCCGCAAGGCCACCGGCACCCTCGTCATCGACAACCTCGAAGACGGCCGAAACCTCTACCTGATCGGCACCGGCACCGGGCTGGCGCCGTTCCTGAGCGTGATCAAGGATCCCGAGACCTATGAGCGGTTCGAGAAGGTGGTGCTGCTGCATGGCTGCCGCCGCGTCGCCGAACTCGCCTATGGCGAAATGATCACCGAGAAGTTGCCGAACGACGAGTTGATCGGCGACTACATCCGCAACCAGTTGATCTATTACCCGACCGTTACGCGCGATCCCTTCCGCAACCGCGGCCGGATCACCGACCTGATCAATTCGGGCAAGCTGTTCGGCGATATCGGGCTGGCCTCGCTCGATCCCGTGCACGACCGCGTCATGATCTGCGGCAGCCCGGCGCTGGTGACGGACACCCGCACCCTGCTCAACGGCAAGGGGTTTGTCGAAGGCAATCACGGCCAGCCGGCGCAGTTCGTGGTCGAGAAGGCATTCGCGGAGCGGTAAGGCGCTCTTTTTGGCGTGCCATTCTACTTTGCATGGGGTTGTTTTCGCGATTTTGGGTTTGGGCCGTCCTAAGGCCTGACCGCCGGTGCCTCCATCGGCATGCCTCGCGCCCGCGACATCAGGTACAGTTCGAGTTCCACCAGCTCCGGTGTGCCATAGTCATACGCCTGCGCGCGCACCCCGGTGATGCAGGCGCGGAGGCGCCGCTGCAGCGATCCCAGCGATTGCCACTCCAGCCGGTAGAGCGGATATCCCGTCGGGTGGGCCTGCGTGATCGCCGATCCGGCCAGCCGCTTGTCCCAGTTGTCGTCATGGCAGTTGGCGCAGCCGAGATTGAGCTGGCCCTGGCGCTGCATGAACAGCTCGCGTCCTTTGGCGATGAACGGTTCGAGCTGCGGATCGCTGCCGGTTTCGATCGCTTTGCCCTGCGACTGCCGGGCGACGAAGGCGGTCAGCGCCAGCAGGTCGCGGCTCTCATAGGCCAGCGGTGACGCCTGCTGATGGTTGGTGCGGCACAGGTTGATGCGCTGTTCCAGATCGACGGGACGGCCAAGCGCCTTGTCGAAAGCGGGATAATGCGCGGCGACACCCTTCATGCTGGTGCCGGCGTCGCTGTGGCAATCGGCACAGGCCTTGTCGGCGGAACCGACTTTTCGCTTCCACAGTGCTTCGCCGTCGAGCACCCAGAGCATGCCGGGATTGGCGGACTCGTCGTCCTGCATCGCCTTGGTGTCATCAGTCATGAAGCTGTAGCCGGAGCGGCGTTCGGCTTGCGGGATATCGGCGGCGCCGGCGGAACCCGCCACCAGCAGCGCGGCGAGTATGGCCCCTAGCGGTCTCATTCGACCGTGATCGAGGCGGAGCCGGTTTCGGAAAAGCCGTTGTCGCCGATCCATTCGAACTCGAACTTGCCGCTTGCGGTCGCGGTGGTGAAGAAGCTGATGAACGGGTTGGCGGCGATCGCGGGAAACAGGTCGGCGCGGAAGATCTCGTTGCCGTTATAGCGGCACGTGAAGCTGGTGATGATATCGCGAGGCACGATTTCGCCTGACGCCGTATGGCGATAGCCGGTCTCCATGATGTGCGACATCAGCGTCTTGATCTCGATGATGTCGCCGCGCTTCGCTTTCGCTGGAACGTTGATCAAAGCGGAAGCCATCAGATCACCTCCTCGGTGCAGGCCGCCAGCGTCACGATGATGTCGGCGCTGGCGGACCAGAACGATCCGTCCGAAAGCTTTGCAATCGCTGTGATCTTCTGGCTGTCGGCGAGGCGAATCCGGGTCGAGACCTGCGCCCGGCCGGCATTTTGGTCGAGATAGAAATTGCCGACATTGGGTTGCGGGTTCTTCTCGTTGAAGACGTGGATGCTCTTGACGTGGTTCTCGGGTGTCATCGGGTTGTCGACACTGACCGTCAGCGGCACGGTATTGCCGTTCTCGACCAGCGGCGGCACCTCGAGCTTGACCTTGCCGGCGCGCACCACGGCTTCGCCCACGATCTGGCGGATCGCGGAAGCCAGCATCGCCGGCGTGGCTTCGGCGGGCCGCAGCGTAACGACCGGCGCCGCGCCAGCCACGGCGGCGGCGCCGGCGAGGCCGAGGAACTGGCGACGGGTCGAATGGGGCGGTCGGTGCATCGTCATGTCCTAGTCGCGCAGGCTTGCAAGATACGCCACGATATCCTCGATCTGTTCAGCCGACAGGATCGGCTTGCCGCGCCAGGAGGGTCCGACACGGTCGAGCCCGTCGGTGCGATAATAGGACGGCATGATTGTCGCGGCATTGAGATGCGAGGCGTCCACCAGCCTGAGCCGAAGCTGACCCTCCGACCAGCGGCTGCCGGAACCGGCGAGGCTGGGGGCCAGATCGCCCTGGAACTTCAGTTCCGGAAACGGGCCGCTATGACAGAGAATGCACGTGCTCGAGCGTTCGACCACCAGCACGCGCCCGCGCGCTGCGTCGCCCGGGGTGGCCGTGAGCCGCTCCGGAATGGCGTCGCCGACAATCTTGTAGGAGCGCAAGGCCTGTGCGCCGGCCGGCAACGGCAGCGCCAGCCACGCCGCCCCGAGCCATGCGCCCGCGATCTGGATTGCCCTAACCAAAGATATCCACCGTGATCGTCTTGAACCAGTTGTCCGCACGCTCCGCTTCACGCCGGCGCTCCTCGCGCGGCGCATCGACGGGGCTTGTCGCGCTCTCGACCTCGGCGAACTGCCCGTCTTTGGGCAGATAGATGCCCGACAGCGAGAACGCGTAGCCGGGTTCGACCGTATTGTAGCAGGCTCCGGTCAGCCGGGGCGTCTCCGGCGGCTTGCCGGACATCATGTTCACGATCGCAGCGGCGCAGGCCTTGCCTTGCGCCTGCGCGGCGGAGGCCGATTTCGGCAGTTGTCCAGCGATGCAGGCGTCGCCGATGACATGAATGTTGGGCACCAGTTTCGAGGCAAAGCTGACGGGATCGATCGGGCACCAGCCGGTGTTGTCGGCGGCGCCTGCGATTTCGGCGATGCGGCCCGCCTTCTGCGGCGGGATCACGCTGGCGACGTCGGCGGTGTAGTTGCCGAAATCGGTGACGATGGTGTTGGTCGTGGCATCGACCGACGTCACCCGGCCGCCTTGCGACAGCGCGATCCGTTCGATCATGCCGGGATACAATTCCTTCCAGGCGGCCTCGAACAGTTTTTGCTGCGAGAAGCCGTCCTTGGCGTCGAGAATCAAAACCTTCGAACGCGGCTTTTTGTTTTTCAGGTAGTGCGCAATCAGGCTGGCGCGCTCGTAAGGCGCCGGCGGACAGCGTAAAGGGGCCGCAGGCACCGCCAGCACCACGGTGCCGCCATCAGCCATGGCTTCGATCTGTTTGCGAAGAAGCATGGTCTGCTCGCCAGCCTTCCAGGCATGCGGCATCTTGGCGGCGGCGGTTTCGTCGTAGCCGGGCAGGGCGTCGAAGCGCAGGTCGATGCCGGGCGCCAGCACCAGGCGGTCGTAGGGGAGCGAAGCACCGTCGGCCAGGGTGACGGTGCGCGCCGAGGAATCGATCTTTGCCGCGGCTTGCGCAACGACGGTCACGCCGCTGGCGGCGACCCCGTCATAGGTGAACTGCTGCATCGGCAGTTCCCGCAATCCCGCGATCACTTCATTGCTGAAGGGGCAGGCGGTAAACACTTGATTTGGCTCGACCAGCGTCACCTGCAGTTTTGGATCAAGCTGCCGCAGCGCCCGCGCACAGCTCGCGCCGCCAAAGCCGCCGCCGATCACGACGATGCGCGCCGCGCCCTGCGCGAACAAAGGACGCGCCATTGCGGAAGCAGCGGCAGCCGAAGCGATGCCGCGAGCGACATCCCGGCGCGACAGCCGGCGCGTAACGTCCATGCGTTAAATCCGAAAATGAGCGAGCGGCGGCCGGCGCAGGCCGCCGCTCATGTTGTCAGGCGAAGCTGATATTCTGGTCCCGCAACGGCACCGAACGGATGCGCTTGCCGGTCGCCGCGAAGTAGGCGTTGAGCACCGCCGGTCCCGCCACGCAGATGGTGGGTTCGCCGACGCCGCCCCAGAAGCCGCCGCTCGGCATCACGATCGATTCCACCTTCGGCATTTCAGCGATCCGCATCGAGTTGTAGGTGTCGAAGTTGGTCTGCTCGATCGCGCCGTTCTTCACGGTGCAGCCGCCGTAGAACAGGCCGGACAGGCCGTAGACGAAGGAGCCCGCGATCTGCCGTTCGATCTGCGCCGGATTGACGGCATAGCCGGGATCGGTGGCGGCGACGATGCGATGCACCTTGATCTTGTTGCCGTTGGTCACCGAGATCTCGGCGGCACCGGCGACGTAGCTGCCATAGCCCATATGCTGGGCGATGCCGCGATAGACACCTTGCGGCGCCGGCGTGCCCCAGCCGATTTTCTCGGCCACCGCGTTGAGCACGGCCAGGTGCTTCGGGTGTTTCGACATCAGCTTGCGGCGGAACGCCAGCGGATCCTGGCCGACCGACTGCGCCAGTTCATCCATGAAGCATTCCAGATAGATCGCGTTGTGATTGACGTTGACGCCGCGCCAGAAGCCGGGCGGGACATGCGGATTTCGCATGGAATGCTCGACCAGCAAATTCGGCACGCTGTAACCGATGGCCGCCTCGCCGGACGCGTTGAGGCCCTGGAATGCCACCGGATCCTTGCCGTTCTCCAGAGCTGCCGGGCGCAACGTGAACAGGATGGACTGGCCGGACAGCCTGACATGCAACGCGATCAGGTTATTGTCGGCATCGAAGGCCCCGGTCAATTTGCACTGCGTGATCGGGTGATACATGCCGTGCTGCATGTCTTCTTCGCGCGACCACAGCAACTTGACCGGCGTGCCCGGCATTTGCCTGGCGATCAGCACCGCCTGCCGGACGTAGTCGGTCTGGCCGCGACGGCCGAAGCCGCCGCCGAGCATCTGCTTGTGCACGTCGCATTTGTCGGCCGAAAGCCCGGAAGCCTCCAGCGTCGCCGCAAAAGCGGCTTCGCCGTTCTGGGTGCCGCACCAGACCTCGCATTTGTCCGCGCTCCAAACGGCTGTCGCGTTGAGCGGCTCCATCGTGGCGTGGTTCTGGTAGGGATAGTTGTAGACCGCCTCGACCTTCTTGGCGGCGCTGGCAATCGCCGCCTTGGCGTCAC
This sequence comes from Bradyrhizobium sp. KBS0727, assembly GCF_005937885.2. NCBI lineage: Bacteria > Pseudomonadati > Pseudomonadota > Alphaproteobacteria > Hyphomicrobiales > Nitrobacteraceae > Bradyrhizobium > Bradyrhizobium sp. KBS0727. The sequence continues at coordinate 2,148,413 of NZ_CP042176.1, forward strand.
CGTTGGTATTGCCGACATAGGCCGGCTGGGCATTGTCGAGGCCTTCGGCGAGCCATTTGGCGATCGATTCGCTGGAGACCTTGGCGTTGTCGCCTTCGTCCCAGACAACAGGCAGCGCTTCGAGCGCAGTCTTGGCGTGCCACCAGGTATCGGCGACGACGGCGACCGCGCTGTCGTCGACCTTCACCACCTTCTTGACGCCCTTCATGCCCATAACCTTGGCTTCGTCGTAGCTTTTCAGCTTGCCGCCGAAGACAGGGCAGGCCTTGACGGCGGCATTGAGCATCCCCGGCAGCTTGACGTCGATGCCGTAGATCATCTTGCCGGTGGTCTTGTCGACGGTATCGAGCCGCTTCAATCCCTTGCCGGCGATCTTCCAATCCTTGGGATCCTTCAGCTTGATATCGGCGTCCGCGGGCGGCGTCAGTTTCGCCGCGGCCTCCACCACCTTGCCATAGGTCGTGGTCTTGCCCGAGGCCGCATGCGTGATCACGCTGTTGGATGCCGTGCACTCCGAAGCCGGCACCTTCCACTCGTTGGCCGCGGCCTGGACCAGCATCATGCGCGCAGTGGCGCCGCCCTTGCGGACATAGTCCTGGCTGGAGCGGATGCCGCGACTGCCGCCGGTCGAGAAATCGCCCCAGGCGCGCTTGCGGGCGACATTTTGGCCGGGCGTCGGGTATTCGGTCGTGACCTTCGACCAGTCGCATTCGAGTTCTTCGGCGACGAGCTGGGCGAGGCCGGTCAGCGTGCCCTGACCCATCTCCGAACGGGCGATGCGGATCACGACGGTGTCGTCGGGGCGGATCACCACCCAGGCGTTGACCTCGGGGGAGCCATCGGCGGCGCGGACCACGGTCGGTCCGCCAAAGGGAATGTCGAGGCCGAGCGCAAGTCCGGCGCCGGCAGCAGCGGTGCCGATCACGAAGGCGCGGCGGTTGAGCTTGGGTGAGACGTGCTTGTTCATGACATCCTCCTCAGGCGTTCGCAGCGGCGTGAATGGCCTCGCGAACCTGCTGAAAGGTTCCACATCGGCAAATATTGGTGATGGCCTCGTCGATATCCTGGTCGGTCGGCTTCGGCTTTTCCTTGAGCAGGGCGGCGACCGCCATGATCATGCCGCTCTGGCAATAGCCACATTGCGGAACGTCGTTGGCCACCCAGGCCTGCTGCACCTTGTGCAGCGCGCCATTGCCGGCGAGGCCTTCAATGGTGGTGATCTGTTTGCCGACGGCTTCGCTGACCGCGATGCCGCAGGACCGCATCGCAACGCCGTCGATGTGGACTGTGCAGGCCCCGCATTGTGCAATGCCGCACCCGTATTTGGTCCCGGTCAGTCCGACATTCTCCCGAATAGCCCAAAGCAGCGGGGTGTCGTCTTCGACGTCCACCGTGATTAATTTACCGTTGATAGTGAGGTTTGCCATCGCGTATCCCCTGTTAGCTCAATCCATCGAGAGAGCCGCGAGGCGATGTTGGCCTGCAATCTGGAACAGTTCAAATCAAGAATACGCGCTTGCGAGATGGAAGAAAATTGATGGACCGGGGTTGCGCGGCGGCTTCATTACATGACCGTCATGTTCGCGATGGCGCGACCGCCAGGCGCAGGAAACTCATCAGGCTTCCGAGTCCGGCAAAGCCGGCGCCGAGCGCCAGCGCAATGGTCGCGCCATTGTGACCGCCGAGGGCAAAACACAGGGCGGCGAGCGCCGCACCGAGGGTTTGTCCGGTCAGGCGGGCGGTCGCGACAATGCTGCTCGCGCTGCCGCTGCGATGCGGCGGCGCGCTCGACATCAGTGCCCTCAAATTGGGCGTTTGAAAGAAGCCAAATCCGATACCGCACACCACCATGCGCCAAACGATGTTGGCGGTGCCGGGATCGGCGGGAAGCGTCGCCAGCAGCACCATTCCCACGCCCAGCAGCGCCAGACCGAGGCCGCCGAGAATGCCGACCGGAAAGCGGTCGGACAGCCGGCCACCGATCGGCGCCATCATGGCCACCACCAGCGGCCAGGGCGTCATGAAAAAACCGGTCTCGACCTGCGAGCGCATCAGCACGTCCTCGAAGTAGAACGGCAGCGCGACCATCGCGAGGCCCTGCACCGAGAAGGAGCAGACCGACGTGGCCGCCGAAAGCGCGAACATCGGCCGCTGGAACAGGTCGATTGGCAACATCGGCGCCGGGTGGTCGGCATTCCGGCGGGTCAGGAACCAACCGAGCATTAGTGCGCCGACGAGTTCGGCCACCACTAGCGCAGGCGGCGCTCCGTGCGCCGCGCTGCCGATCCCGATAATGAAGAGGCCGAGGCAGCTTGCGGTCAGGGTCGCGCTTAGAAAATCGAACGCGTGCACCGCGCGCGGTGTCTTCGGCAGCGTCTTCAGGCCGATCACGACGGCAATCACGCCGAACGGCAGGTTGATCGCGAACAGCCACGGCCAGTTTCCGACCGCCAGGATCGCGGATGCGATCGTCGGCCCGAGCGTCATGGCGGTTCCGACCACCAGCGCATTGTGGCCGAAGCCGCGGCCCATCATGCGGGTCGGATAGACGAAGCGGACCAGCGCCGCGTTCACGCTCATGATGCCGCTCGCACCGAGCCCTTGCAGCGCCCGCGCCGCGGTCAGGCTGGGCAATGACCAGGCAAAGGCGCAGCCGAGCGAGGCCAGCGTGAACAGCAACAGGCCGCCGAGATAGATCCGCTCATGGCCGACGATTTCGCCGAGTGCGCCGAGCGGCAGCAGGGTCGCGACCAGCGCAATCTGATAGACGTTGACAACCCAGACCACGTCGGCCGCGCTGACTTTGAGGTCGGCGGCAATGGCCGGGAGAGCGATGTTGGCAATCGCCGTATCCAGCGAGGCCAGCGCCAGCGTGGTAAAGATCGCCGCGACCGCCCAGCGCCTGAGTTCCGGGGGCAGGCCATCGCTGCCCGCCATGGGCGGCTTCGCTGCGGTCAGGTCAGTCGACATCTTGATCGGGCTCTCCACGCCGGCGCGGCCGCGCCCTCCGCGGCGTGTACTACGGACACGGGACGGTCCACAGGCACGCCGCTGCATGATGCGTATGCGAAGAGACGGCGTGGGCCCCGAAAAGGGGCAGGTTCGTCTCCAAGCGACACCGATTTCACGGCGTCCGCGCCATTTCGTCCCGCCGACTTTCGGATAGCTTTCGGCCCGGGTGCCGATCGACTAGGCTCCGGGCCAACGGCGGCCGCAAGACCGAAAAAAAGACGGCCGGCGGCGAGGGGAAGCGTTTGCACGGACCTGCGGGACGGCGCACCGAAATCACGCACAGCGCCAGTGAGGGCGTGCGTCGGCGCGTGTGGAGCGCGCTTTGGGTCACGCTGCTGCTGGCGATCCTCGGCTTTCTGGTGATCTATCCCGTCTTCATGCTGCTGTTGGGCGCGCTCACCGACACCAATCCGGTGGTCGATGGCTTCTCGCTCAGCCATCTTTCGATCACGAATTTCCTCACCGTGCTGGCGAACCCCAATGTCGCCGAGGCCTTGCGCAACACGCTGATCGCCTGCGGCGGCGGTACCCTGATCGCGGTCGTGATCGGGCTGTTGTTTTCCTGGATCGTGGTTCGCACCAATACGCCGTTCAAGGGTTTTATCGCCGCCGCCAGCATCCTGCCGCTGTTCGCGCCGCCGCTGGTTGCGGGCGTCGCCTGGGCCATCCTGGGTTCGCCCAAGACCGGCCTGATCAACACCATGTTCAAATGGATCGGGCTCGACTGGCGCGTCGATCTCTATTCGCTGACCGGGCTGGTGTTCGTGTTCGGCATCTACTACGCGCCCTACGTCTACATGTTCACCTCCTCGGCGCTGCGCAACATGGATCCGAGCCTGGAGGAGGCCGCCGAGATTTCCGGCGCCAGCGCCTTCGCAACGCTGTTCTCGGTGACATTTCCCCTGATCATGCCGGCGATCGTCTCGGGCATGCTACTGTCGTTCATCGTGATGCTCGGCATCTACGGTATTCCGGCGGTGCTGGGCGCGCCGACCAACCTTGCGGTGCTGACGACCTACATCTTCAAGCTCACCAACTGGTCGCCGCCGCTGTACAACACCGCGGCCGCGGTCGCGATCATCCTGATGGTCGTAACCGGCGGGCTGGTGTTCCTGCAGCAGAAGGTATTGAGCGGCCGCAGCTACACCACGGTGGCCGGCAAGGCGTTTCGCCCGCGCAGCCTCGACCTCGGCCGTTGGCGCTGGTTCACCTTCGGCCTCGGCATCGTCTACCTCGTGATCGTGGTGGTGCTGCCGTCGCTGGCGCTGATCGTGGCGGCGTTCCGCAAGTTCATGTTCATCCGCGACGCCGCCAGCCTGTTCGACATGCGGCAATATTCGTTGATGCATTTCAACAGCATCTTCGACAATCCGCTGACGATGCGGTCGATCTACAATGCGGTCGAGGTCGGCGTGATCACGGCGGTGGTCGGCGGTGCGCTCGCATTTGCCATCGGCTACACCATTCATCGCACGCAAGTAACCGGACGGCGCTGGATCGATCTGATCTCGACCGTGCCGGTTGCGATCCCCGGCCTCGTGGTCGGCGTCGCCTATCTCTGGGCGTGGATCGGGGTGCCCGGCGGGCTCTACGGCACGATCTGGATTCTCGCGCTGGCGTTCATCGCGCGCTTCATGCCGGATACGGTGAAGGCGCTGTCGACCTCGTTCCTGCAAATTCATCGCGAACTGGAGGAAGCCGCCTGGGTCTGCGGCAAGGGCATGCTCGGAACCATCAGGACCATCGTACTGCCACTGGCGCGGCCCGGCGTGATCGCCTCGATGACGCTATTGTTCGTGCTGGCGATCCGCGAACTCGGCTCGTCGCTGTTTCTCTACACCAGCAACACCATGGTGATGTCGGTGCTGCTGCTCGACTATTACGAAGGCGGCAATATCGGCAAGACCGCCGCGTTCAGCATCGTGCAGACGATTCTGCTCGGCGTTCTCATCGGGGGCGCCAACTGGCTGTCGCGCGGTGCCGCGCAGGGCAGCGTCGCGCGTACCGGATAACGAAATCAACGGGAGGATTGGCCGTGCACAGAAGGAACTTCGTTAACGCCATCGCGCTGGCCGGCATCGCCGGTTTCGGACTGGCATCGGGCGCCTTCGCGCAGGCGCAGCAATTCGGCTCGCCCGATTTGATCGCTGCCGCGAAGGCGGAGGGCAAGCTGGTGTTCTACACGGCGAATTTCGCCGAGGTCGAACAGCTCGTCATCAAGGAGTTCAACAAGCGTTTCCCCGAGATCAAGGTCGAGATGGTGCGTGCGCCCGGCGGCCAGCTGATCACGCGGGTCAAGACCGAAGCCGCGGCCGGCAAGTTGATCGCCGACGTCGTCGATCATTCCGACCGCGCCTTGATGAAACCGCTGGAAGACCTGTTCCAGGACTACGCGCCGCCAAACGCCGCCGACTACAATCCCGAGGCGTTGATTTCGCCGAAACTCTGGCCGCGCGCGACGCTGGTCTGGTCGATCGCCTACAACACTGAATTAGTGAAGGATGGTCCCAAAAGCTGGATGGATCTCACCAAGCCGCAATATGACAAGATGACCGGGCAGGTGTTCGCGCAGTCCGGCGGCACCACCTGGACCCGGATCATGTTCGAGCGCCAGGTGCTGGGCGAAGACTACTGGGCCAAACAGGCTTCGACCCACCCGATCCTGTATCCGTCGGGCGCACCGATGTCGGACTCGCTGGTGCGGGGCGAGGTGGCGATGGGTCCGTTGCTCTACAACGCAATTTATCCGAAGCAGAAGGACGGTGCGCCCATCAAGATATTCTTTCCGCCCGAGGGCGCTCCGGTCAATCCCTATGCCAGCGGCATTCCGAAGACCGCGACGCATCCCAATGCGGCAAAGCTGTTCCTGAACTGGTGCCTGTCGAAGGAGGGGCAGACCTTCATGATCAAGGAACTGGGCAATCTGACGTCGCTGAAGGAGCCGCCGGTCTATCCCGAAGGCTTCGATCCCAAGGTGGTCAAGGTCTGGTACCCCAAATTCGACGACTATGTGAAGCTGCACGGCCCTTGGGTCGCGGATTGGGACAAGATCTTCGGTTACCGGCAGTGAGTGTTGTGCGCATCAAGAAGGTTCGTTCATGACGGCGACGCTCGAAGTAACCGACCTGCGCAAGCAGTTTGCGATCGGCCGGCCCGCGATCGACGGCGTCAGCTTCTCGGTACCTGCGGGCGAAATCGTCGTCCTGCTCGGCCCTTCCGGCTGCGGCAAGACCACGACCTTGCGCTGCGTTGCCGGCCTCGAGCACCCGACGTCGGGTGAGATCAGCATCGCCGGCAAGATCGTGTCGTCACCCGAGCGCGGAATTCTGGTGCCGCCGCGCTCGCGCGAGCTCGGCATGGTGTTCCAGTCCTATGCGGTGTGGCCGCATATGACGGTGCGGCAGAACGTGGTCTATCCGCTCAAGCACCGAAAAATCTCCCGGGCGGAAGCCCGCCGCATGGTCGATGAAGCGCTCGCGCTGGTCGGACTGTCGGAATATGCCGACCGGCCGGTGGTGGCGCTGTCGGGCGGACAGATGCAGCGCGTGGCGCTGGCGCGCAGCATCGTCTACCGGCCGCAACTTCTGCTGCTCGACGAGCCGCTCTCAAATCTCGATGCCAAGCTGCGCCTGCGGTTGCGCGATGACCTGCGCGTGATCCTCAAGCAGACCGGCATGACCGCGCTCTACGTCACCCACGACCAGGCCGAGGCGGTGGTGCTCGGCGACCGCATCGGCGTGATGCGCAACGGCAAGCTGCTGCAAATGGATACGCCGGACGAGATCTACAACCGTCCCGCGGATTTGTTTGTCGCCAACTTCACCGGCGCGACCAACGAACTCGAGGGCAGATTGGTTTCGCGCGAGGGCGAATTCGGCATGGTCGATTTCGGCGAAGGAAGGCAGGGCGAGGTGGCGCTGCTGCATTCCTGCGGGCCGGACGACAAGGTAAGAATCGCGCTGCGGCCGGAAAACATCACGATCGGTCAGGGTAACGGCGCCAATAGTTTCCCCGCCCGCGTGCTCGATCGCCGTTACCAGGGCACGCAGACCGCCTACGGTATCGAACTGTTCGGCCGGCGGCTGGAGGTGGTCGAACTCGGCACCGCGGCCCGGCATCAGGTCGGCGTCGAGACGCAGGTCTCGCTGCCGCGCGAAAGCTGCTGGGCCTATCGCGACACCGGACCGGTGTCGCATGAGTAGCGGCAGCCGTCTTATGGTTAGCGATCAGCCAATCGCATAAATCGATTCAATTTTATCGATCGGAAGGTCCGTAACTTTACGGACGCCGCGTTAGCGTCGCCCCGGAATTGGGGATCGCCATGTTTATTTCAGACAAAGATCATTCTCGACCTGCGCTTATATCCGATGCCGTATATGCGGAAATTATCGCGACGCTCTATGGAACGTTGGTTCCTATTGTTCTTACCGGCTTTGGACTTGCCATCGTGGGTACCATCGCGGCCCGGCAGACGGGTGATACCCTTACGGCCTTGCTGACCGCGTTCGGTGTCGTGTTTTCGTTGATGCGGACGCTCGACGTATTTGCCTATCGGCGCCGGGTCGTCGGGACGCCGTTGGCCCGTGCCGAAGGTGTTATCTGGGAATGGCGTTACGCCAGCGGCAGCGTCATCATGGCTCTCATCATCGGCCTGTTTGCCGCGCGCAGCCTGATGCTCGAAGACGCGATCTGTTCGGTCATGGCGATTGGAGTTGGCTTCGGTTTCGGTGCCGGCGTCGTTTCGCGCCTCTCGCTCCGGCCGATCACCGCGATCATGGATCTGGGCATGATCGGCTTTCCCGTCATCGTGACGGCGTTCTTGCAGCGACTGGATGCGCCCCACGTCGGTCTTGGATTGCTGATGACGATCTTCATGATCGGCAGCTTCGAAATGGTGCGTTTGTCTTACAAGTCGACGCTCAACCAGATGACGCTGAAGCAGCAGTTCGAACAACTCTCGCGGACCGATCCGATGACCGGCCTGCTCAATCGTTCGGTGCTGGCGATCGATCTGGCGCGGATCGTCGCTGAGCGTGGCAACCGGCGCGTCGTGGTCCACGCCATCGATCTCGATCATTTCAAGGCGGCCAACGACCGCTTCGGCCATCCCGTCGGCGACGTCTTGCTCAGGCAGGTCGCGGCGAGGCTGCAATCGGTGGCGGGGCAGGGCGATCTGATCGTCCGGATGGGCGGTGACGAGTTCATCCTGGTGCAGAGGTCCGTCTCCAGCCGGGGCGAGGCGGAGCGGATGGTGCGACGGATATTCGAAGAGGTCAGCGCGCCCTATTGCATCGAAGGCCACGACATCGTCATCGGCGCCAGCATCGGGGTCGCGATGTCACCGGAAGACGGCGGATCAGTCGAGGCGTTACTGTCCCGGTCCGACAAGGCGCTCTACCAGGCCAAGACCCAGCGCGGCGGGTCTGTCTTCGCGCAGGATGTGGCTGTGGCGACGACTGCGTCATCAGGGGAAGTTCCGGTACAGCAGCGCGCGGCCTGATATTCAGCCGCTCGCATTACTGCGGCGTCATCCCCGACGCCTTGACCACCGCTGTCAGTCTGTCGTGGTCGGCTTTCATCAGCGCGGCCAGTTCGTCGAGTGACATCGGCTTGCCCGGGATGTCGGCGATCGAGAGCTGGCGCTGGACGTCGGGATTGAGCAGCGCCTTGTTGATGCCGTCGTTGATCTTTGCGGCGATCGCGTCGGGCGTCCCCGCCGGCACATAGATGCCGTACCAGGAGACATAGGACGCGCCGGGATATCCGGCCTCGGCGATGGTCGGCACGTCGGGAAGATCGGCAATACGATTCTCGGTGAAGACGGCCAGCGGCCTGATCTTGCCTTCCTTGATGTGCGGCAGTGCGAGCGCCAGCGAGACGATCTCGAAATTCATCAGGTCGGTGATCAGGTCGATCAGCGCCGGCGGCTGGCCCTTGTAGCCGACATTCGTCAACTTGATGTTGGCGGCCTGGAACAGCTTTTGCGCGGTCAGATCGAGCGATGAACCGGTGCCGGCATTGCCGAAGTTGAGCTGCCCCGGCTTGCTCCGCGCCAGTTCGACGAACTCAGCGAGCGTCTTGACCGGCAGCGCGGGGTTGACGACGGCGACGCTCTGATTCCAGATCGCCAGGCCGACGCATTTGAGGTCCTTCATGGCGTGCCAGCCGGCATCCCTGTACAGGGTCGGGTTGACCAGCGCCGCTGGTCCCGTCACCAGCCAGGTGTAGCCGTCGGGATCGCTGCGCGCGACCGCCGCGGTGCCGATATTGCCGTTGGCGCCGGGGCGCGCTTCGACCACGACGGTCTGCTTCCAGTCACGGCCGATCTGTTCGGTAACCGCGCGGGCGACGATGTCGACGATGCCGCCGGCGGGGTAGGGCACCACGATGTGGATCGCCCGGTTCGGGTAGTTGCTCTGCGCCTGTGCCGTGTGGCCGAGCAGCAAAGTGAGGCCCATGGCTATGCCGAGGGCGGATTTGAGTCCGCTCATTGATCTCTCCCCCATTCTCCGCATCGATCGAGCGATGCGTCTTGCCGGTCAACCGGGTCGTCAGCCGTTGGCGACCAGCGAGCGGATGCTGCGCGCGAGGCCGAGGATGCGTGGCCCGCATTCGCGCTCGATCTGCTCGGCGCTGAAGCGAAACGAGGGGATGCCGCAATTGACGGAAAGGCAATCGCCCGACGGCGTCCGGTACAGCGGCGCCGCGACGCCAAAGATTTCGCGCCGCCATTCGCCGAGCGAGACCGCAAAGCCACGTTCCTTGCAGAGTTCGATATCCGGCAGCATCCGCGTTTGCACGTAGTCGGCCTCTTCCGGACGCTCAGCCTTGACATTGGCGAGGTAGGCCGCGTGTTCCTCTGGCGTGAAGAGCGACAGCAGGGCACGGCCGACGGCGGAGGTCGCCAGCGTGCCGGTAAAGCCGACGTCGGGAAGGTGCGCGACGGCGTCGGTGGTGCGCACCGTCTCGACATAGATGAAGTCGAGCCCGAACGGCATCGCAATGGACACCGTGCCGCCGGCGTAAGCGGCGAAGTCGCGGATGAGCGGGCGCGCCAGTTGCCGGACTTTGAGCGCCGACAGCACCGGATAGGCGGCGGCCAGCACACCAAGCCCGAGTTCGAAACGGCCTTTGGCATCGCGCTTGAGGTAGCCGAGCTGCTCCAGCGTGTGGGTCAATCGCGACACCGTCGGTCGCGACAGGCCGGTATGCAGGGCCAGTTCGGCATTCGACAACGAGCCGCTGCGATTGCGGAAAGCGGCTAGCACGTCGAGCCCGTGCGCCAGCGTGGTCGCGAAAGCGGGATCGGCATGGTCCTCCGGGGTCTTGGCCCGGGACGAGGGATCGATGCTGGAGATCGCTGCCATGACGGAATATTGGTCAAAGTTTGATATTTTGTCAATATATCGAAATGAATTTGCATTTCGTGTCGTTATACGCTTAGGTCTGTCCCAAAAGCGGGAGGCGACATGGATTTCGATCTTTCCGGGCGATCGGAGCAATGGCGGGAGAAGTTGCAGGCGTTCTTCGATGCCGAGGTGCTGCCGCGCCATCGTGCCTGGCTCGAACACGTCGCCGGCCACGGCGAGGCCGCACCGTTCATGGGCGAGCTTCAGCAAAAGGCGCGCGCAGCGGGCTTGTGGAATCTCGGCCTGCCCGAATTGGCCGACGGCGAGCCCGGCACGCGTCTTTCCAATCTGGAATACGCGCCGCTGGCCGAAATCATGGGCCGGCTGTTCTGGGCGCCGGAAGTCTTCAACTGCCAGGCACCCGACGTCCCCAACATGATCGCGCTGCAGAATTGCGCGACACAAGAACAGAAGGTGCGCTGGCTGCAGCCGCTGCTGGAAGCAAAAACCCGTTCGGCGTTCGGCATGACCGAGCCCGATGTGGCTTCGTCTGACGCGACCAACGTTGCCACGCGCATGGTTCGCGACGGCGACGACTACGTCATCAACGGGCGCAAATGGTTCATTACCGGTGCCGCGCATCCGCAATGCAGTTTCCTGATCGTGATGGGCGTGACCGATCCGGACACGGACCGGACGCGCCGCCATTCCTGCATCATCGTGCCGATGAAAACACCGGGCGTTCGTCTGGTGCGGCGGCTGCGCTGGATGGGATGCGAGGATCACGTCGCGCCGATCGGCGAACTCGCCTTCGATAATGTCCGTGTGCCCGCGGCGAACCTGCTCGGCGCCGAGGGCGAAGGTTTCAAGGTCGCGCAAATTCGCCTTGGTCCGGCCCGCATTCATCACTGCATGCGCTCGATCGGGCTGTGCGAATTGCTGATCGAATTGATGATGGTGCGCGCGTCGGAGCGTTCGGCGTTCGGGCGGACGGTGATTCAATACGATACCATTCAGCGCTGGATCGCCGAATCCCGCGTCGAACTGGAGCAGGCGCGCTTGCTTGCCTATCGCTGCGCGTGGCGGCTCGACCAGGCCGGTCATCACGGCGCCTGGCGCGACGTCTCCCTGATCAAGGTCGCGGTGCCGGCGATGCTGCAGCGGATCGCCGACCGTGCCATGCAGGTGTTCGGCGCGATGGGCGGGTCCGACGACACGCCGATCCATCAGGCCCTGGCCTGGGGCCGCCTGCTGCGGATTGGCGACGGTCCGGACGAAGTGCATCTGCGACAGATCTTCCGGATGGAGCCGATGCCCGTCTGGTCGATCGCCAACTCGCCATATCTGTCTGCACACCCATCCTGAGCGGTGCTAATGACGGCTGACGATTGGATTTCTTGCCAGATTTCTCGAAAGGCGCCTTCGGATGACGATAGTAGACCAGCCTCAGGGCTTGCAGACCCCTTCGATCGACAAGGAGCGGCTGCGCCAAAAATATCTGGAGGAGCGCAACAAGCGGCTCCGTGCCGACGGTAACGACCAGTATCTGCAAGTCACCGGACATCTCGCCCGTTATCTCGACGACCCCTATACGCCGGTGACCCCGCGCGCGCCGAAGACCGACCATGTCACTTTCGCGTTCATCGGCGGTGGTTTTGCCGGGCTCGCCACCGCGGCGCGGCTGTCGGAAGCCGGCATCAAAGATGTCCGTATCATCGAGAAGGGCGGCGATTTCGGCGGCACCTGGTACTGGAACAGGTATCCCGGCGCGCAATGCGACACGGCTTCGCTAATCTATATGCCGATGCTCGAGGAAACCGGGCACATGCCGTCGGAGAAGTACGCGCATGCGCCGGAGATTCTTGCGCATTGCCAGCGTATCGGCAAACAGTTCGGTCTCTACGACCATGCGCTTTTTCACACGATCGTGGAAAGTCTCGAATGGGACGAAGCGAAATCGCGCTGGAATATCCGCACCAACCGCGGTGACGCCTTCACGGCACAATTCCTCGGCATGGGCACCGGGCCGCTGCACGTTCCCAAGCTGCCCGGCATTCCCGGCATCGACAGTTTCAAGGGACACTCGTTCCATACCAGCCGCTGGGACTACGACTACACCGGCGGTGATCCCCAGGGCGCGCTGATGACAAAACTGGCCGACAAGCGCGTCGGGATCATTGGCACCGGCGCGACCTCGGTGCAGTGCGTGCCGTATCTCGCGCGGGCCTGCAAGGAACTCTACGTATTCCAGCGCACGCCATCGTCGGTCGATGTGCGCGCCAACGCGCCGATCGATCCCGAATGGTTTTCGGAGATCGCGACGCCCGGCTGGCAGCAGCGCTGGCTCGAGAACTTTACTGCGAACCAGGCCGGAGGCGGCGCTGAGGAAGACCTGGTTCAGGACGGCTGGACCGACCTGTCCCGGCGCATCCGCGCCAGGATCATGCTGCTGCCGCGCGAGCAGCGGACCGTGCAGAACATGCGGGCGGCCTTTGAGGATTCCGACTTCGAGAAGATGGAGGAGATTCGCAACCGGGTCGACGCGCTGGTGAAAGATCGCGAAACCGCCGGCAAGCTCAAGGCCTGGTATGGCCAGCTCTGCAAACGGCCGTGCTTCCATGACGCCTATCTGCAGGCTTTCAACACGTCAGGTACGCATCTGGTCGACACCGACGGCAAGGGTGTCGAGCGGATCACCGAAAACGGTGTGGTCGTCGCGGGGAAAGAGTATCGGCTCGACTGCCTCATCTATGCCTCCGGCTTTGAGGTCGGCACCGAGTATCGACGGCGGTCCGGCTTCGACCTCACTGGGCGGGGCGGTGTCAAGCTGTCGGACTACTGGGCCGAGGGCATGCGCACCAAGCACGGCATTCACGTGCATGGTTTCCCGAACGCTTTCTTCGTGCAGCCGACGCAGGGCGCCAATCTGATCTCCAACGTGCCGCATAACCTGACCGAGGCGGCGCGCACCATTGCGATGATGGTCCGCCACGCGCAGGCGGGCGGCTTCAAGGAAATCGAGGTGACCAAAGAGGCCAAAGAGAAGTGGGTCGAGTTGCTGCTGACCGGCGTCGGCCGGATGATCGGCGGGCCCGACTGCACGCCCGGCTATTACAACAATGAGGGTCGCGAACCCGGTCCGGCGGCGCGGCTCAATGTCGGCCATCCCTCGGGTGCGATGGCCTATTTCAAGTACATCGACGAATGGCGCCAGAGCGGCCGATTCGAGGGGCTGCAGTTCCGCTGAACGCGAGATTTCAATTTCTGTTTTCTGTTGCATGAGGGAGCGCACGAGTATGAGCCAGACAGCCAGCGTTGAAACATCCAAGGAAATGCCGAAGGACGCCTCCGCTTCCGTGATCGCGCAGCACGCGGCGATGCTGAAGGCGCTGCCGTTCTCCGACACGCGTGACTTCGACGACGCCGCGCGCGGCTTTCTCGGCACGCTTGATAACGCAAAGGTCACCTCGCCGCAGGGCCGGGTGGTCTGGAGCCTGGAGCCCTATGGCTTCCTGTCGGCGGAACAGGCCCCCGCAACGGTCGATCCCAGCCTGTGGCGGCAATCGCGACTGAACATGCATCACGGCCTGTTCGAGGTGGTGCCCGGCGTCTATCAGGTGCGCGGGCTCGACATCGCCAACATGACGCTGATCGAGGGCGACAGCGGCGTCATCGTGGTGGATACGCTGACCTCTATCGAGGGCGCGCGGGCCGCGATGGAACTCTACTTCCAGCACCGCGGCAGGCGCCCGGTCGCGGCGGTCATTTTCACGCATACCCATACCGACCATTGGGGCGGCGCGCGCGGCGTTCTCGACGACGAAACGCTGGCTAGCGGCCACGTGCCGATCATTGCGCCCAACCTGTTCATGGAGCATGCGGTCTCCGAAAACATCATCGCGGGTCCGGCAATGCAGCGGCGCGCGCAATATCAGTTCGGGCCGTTCCTGGCCAAGGGCGTGCGCGGGCAGGTCGATTGCGGGCTTGGGAAGTCGATGGCGGCGGGCTCGGTCTCGCTGTTGCGTCCGACCGATCTGATCATTGCGACCGGCGACAAGCGCACCATCGACGGGCTCGAATTCGAATTCCAGATGGCGCCGAACTCGGAAGCGCCGGCGGAAATGCATTTCTACATTCCGCGCTACAAGCTTTTGAATCTCGCAGAAAACTGCACGCATAATTTTCACAACCTGCTGCCGTTCCGCGGCGCCGACGTCCGCGACGCGCTGGCGTGGTCGAAATATCTCGGCGAAGCGCTGCAGATGTGGGGCGGCAAGGCGGATGCGATGTGCGGCCAGCATCACTGGCCGGTATGGGGACATGAGCGGATCGACACCATGATCCGCCAGCAGCGCGATCTCTACAAATTCGCGCATGACCAGACCCTGCGGTTGATGAACCACGGCCTGACAGCAGCCGAAATCGCGGAAACCATCCGCCTGCCGGCAAGCCTCGACGGCGCCTGGCACGGGCGCGGTTATTACGGCCACATCCGGCATAATGTGAAGGCGATCTACCAGAAATATCTCGGCTGGTACGACGCCAACCCGGTCAATCTCGATCCGTTGCCGCCGGTGGAATCCGGCAAGAAGTATGTCGAGTATATGGGCGGGGCGGATGCGATTCTGGAACGGGCGCGAAAGGATTTTGCCAAGGGTGAATTCCGTTTCGTTGCCCAGGCCGTCAGCCATCTCGTCTTCGCCGATCCCGACAACCAGGCCGCGCGCGCGCTGCTGGCGGATACGTTCGAACAGCTCGGCTATGCCTCTGAAAGTTCGACCTGGCGCAACGCCTATCTGTTCGGCGCACAGGAATTGCGAAACGGCATGCCCAAGGCGCCGCCACGGCCGCCGATGCCGCGCGAGACGCTGGCCGCGTTGCGCACCGAGCAGCTCTGGGACGTGCTCGGCGTTCGCCTCAACGGCCCCAAGGCCGAGGGCAAGCGGATCGTGCTGAACTGGAATTTCACCGACACCAACGAAGGTTTTGTTCTCAACCTGGAGAACAGCGCGCTGACTTATACGGCCGGCGCGCAGGCGGCCGACGCCGACGCCTCGTTCACGCTGCCGCGCGGTGTGCTCGACGAAGTCATCGCCAAGCTGACGACGTTCCCGGAAGCCATCGGCGCCGGCAAGATCAAGGTTGCCGGCAATCCGATGCGGCTTGGCGAATTGATGGTGCTGATGGACGAATTCCCGCGGATGTTCGAGATTGTCGAGCCGAAGCGGACGGCGGTGAGCTGAGAACGCAGCTTCGACGTCATTGCGAGCCAACGGGTCGCGCGAATGCGCGCCCGATGACAGGCTCCGCGAAGCAATCCATCTCTCCGCTTAAAGGAAAGTGGATTGCTTCGTCGCTACGCTCCTCGCAATGACGGCGGAGAGTGTATTCGCTAAATCCCCAGATACGCCGCCTGCACCTGCTTGTTGTTGGCAAGCTCGGTGCTGGTGCCGTGCATGATCACGTTGCCGCTTTCCAGCACATAGGCGCGCTGCACCAGCGACAGCGCGCGGCTTACGTTCTGCTCGACCAGCAGGATCGCGGTGCCCATCTTGTGGATCTCGGCGATCTTCTCGAAGGTGACGTCGGTCATGACGGGTGCAAGCCCGAGCGAAGGCTCATCAAGCATCAAGAGGCGCGGCTTCAGCATCAACCCGCGGCCGACCGCCAGCATCTGCTGCTCGCCGCCGCTCATGGTTCCCGCGAGCTGCTTCTTGCGGTCGGCGAGCCTTGGAAAGATGCCGTAGACCAGATCGAGCGTGCGGGCGCGTTCAGCCTTGGCCTTGGGCACATAGGCGCCGATCTCGAGATTTTCCTGCACCGTCATTTCCGGAAATACCTGGCGGCCTTCCGGAACGTGGGCAATGCCCAACTCCGGAATCCGATGCGGCGGCAGCGACGCGAGATTGGTGCCGGCAAAGGTGATATTGCCCGCGGTGAGTTTTACGAGGCTCGAGATCGCCCGCAGCGTGGTGCTCTTGCCGGCGCCGTTGGCGCCGAGAAGACCGACCGCTTCGCCTTCGCCGATCGAGATGGTGACGTCGGTGATCGCGGGCACCGATCCGTAGCTGGCGCTGACGCCTGACAGCTCAAGCATGGGTGTCTCCCGCCGCGGGCGGATGGACGTAAGACCCGAGATAGGCGCGGATCACTTCCGGATTCTCCACGATTTCCTTGGGCACGCCCTCGGCGATCTTCTGGCCGTGGTCGAGCACCACGATATGACGCGCGACCGCCATGATTGCGCGCATCACGTGTTCGACGATCACGATGGTCAGTCCGCGGCTGGATAGTTTCTTGACCAGGGCTACCGCCTGGTCGATCTCGGCCGGGTTCAGCCCGGCCATCACCTCGTCCAGCAGCAGGATACGCGGCTGCGTCGCCAGCGCGCGCGCCATTTCCAGCCGGCGCTGGTCGATGGTGGTGAGGTCCTTGGCCGCGGTCTTTTCCCTGGCCGTGAGGCCGACGAAATCGATGGCCTCCAGCGCCTTTTCGCGCGCGGCGGCGACGTGGCGGTCGCGCAGGAACGCGCCGGTCATGACGTTGTCCAGCACGGTCATCGCACCAAAAGGTTTTGCGACCTGAAAGGTGCGCGCCATGCCGAGCGCGCAGACGTCGTGCGGCTTCATGCCGACGACTTCCTTGCCGAAGGCCATGACCGAGCCGCTGTCGGGCCGATGAAATCCGGTGATGAGATGGAAGCTCGTGGTCTTGCCGGCGCCGTTCGGCCCGATCAGCGCCACGGTCTCGTTCTCCTGCACCGAAAAGCTGACGTCCTGTACCGCGCGCAAGCCGCCGAAGCGCTTGCTGAGACCCTTGATGACCAGTGCTTCTGCCATCGTCCGATCCTTACGCGCGCGCCGGCTGGCGCCGGACGTAGCGCTGGTACATATCGGTCGCGAAGCCGATCAGCCCGGTTGGCCGCCACAGGATCACCGCCATCAGGATCAGGCTGTAGATGGTGAGCTGGATGCCGCCGACCCGGCCGCCGAGCCAGCTTTGCAGCAAGGCAGACGTCGTCTCCAGCAGCACGGTCCCGATCACCGGACCCCAAAGGGTGCCGATGCCGCCGACGATCGAAACCAGCGCGGCCTCGATCGAAATGCTGAAGCTGAACGCGGTCGCGGGGTCGATGAAGTAGATGTACTGGGTATAGAAGGTGCCGGCGAGCGCGGTCAGGAACGAGCTGATCATGTAGATGTCGCGCTTGATCTTCGGCGCGTTGACGCCGATCGCTTCGGCCGCATCTTCATCCTCGCCGATCGCGACCAGATAATATCCCATCCAGGAGCGCTCGATCAGCCAGGTGATGGTCAGTCCCAGCACAAGAAGCCCGAGCACCACATAATAGTAGGCCGCCTTGCCTTCGAACTGCATCATCAGCGGCGCGCTGCCGAGGTTGGGGATCGTGGTGCCTTCGGCGCCCCAGGCGAAATCGCGAAACTTCAGGAAGATCAGCATCAGCGCTTGCGCCGTTGCGATCGTCGCGATGGTGAAATAGGGGCCGCGCAGACGGAAGCACAGCCAGCCGATCGGCAGGCTTGCCAGCATCGCTACCACGCCGCCGGCTACCATGCCGATCCAGGGCGAGATGCCGAAATCGATCTGCAGGATGGTAGAGGTGTAGGCGCCGAGACCGAAATAGGCGGCGTGTCCGAGCGACAACTGCTTGGCGTAGCCGCCCATCAAGTTCCAGGCGACGCCGATGAAGGAGAACAGCAGGATGCGAATGAAGATGTCGATCGCAAACGAGCTCGTCACGAGATGCGGCAGGGCGATCAGCATCGCGAGGCCCAGCGCCAGCCAAAACCGGTTGATAGGGCGAATCATCGGGCGCGTCCTCCGCCGAGGCCGTTGGGCTTGAAGGCCAGCGTCAGCAGCAGCATCGCAAACACCACGATCAATCCGGAATCGGCGCCGACGAACTGGATCCCGAGCGATTCCGCGACCCCCATCATCAGGCTGGCGATCAGCGCGCCGATGACGTTGCCGAGCGTGCCGAGCACGACCGCGACGAACGCCATCAGCACGAACACCTGGCCGACGAACGGATAGGCCGAATAGAACGGCATCAATAGCGAGCCGGCGGCGCCGGCCAGCGCCAGCGCCACGCCGAGGGCTACACAGAACACGCGGTTCGGGTTGATTCCCATCAGTATCGCCACGTCGCGGTTCTGCGAGGCCGCGCGCATGGCCTTGCCGATGTCGGTCGCGTGCAGGAACACCCATAGTGCGCCGCTCAGCCCCATCGCGACCACGAAGGCGATCAGCTTTGCGACCGGGATATAAAGTCCGCCGATATGGTACGCTTCATCCGAATAGGAAGTGTGGACGGTGCGGTAGTTCGCCGAAAACAGCATCAGCGACAGATTGAGCAGCAACAGCGACAACGCAAAGGTCAGGAAGATCTGCGGCATGTCGTTCGGCCCCAGCACCCGGCGGATCAGGAAATGCTGGATCAGGACGCCGCAGACGAACAGAACCGGCATCGAGACCAGCAGCGAGACGATGGGGTCGATGCCGAATTGGCTGGAGAGAAAGAACGAGATGTACATTCCGATCATCACGAATTCGCCCTGGGCGAAATTGACGATCTTGACCACGCCGAAGATCAGCGTGACGCCGATGCTGACCAGCGCATAGATGCCGCCGATGAGCAGGCCGTTGATGACGGCCTGGGCCAGTGTCTCCCACATCGAATTGGTCCGGCGTCAGGTTTTCATCAGCGTCGCACGCTTGTCTTCATCGGGGAAGACGCTCGCGAGATCGCCGTTTTGCCACTGCACCCCGACGGGATGGCCGTAGATGTTCTTGCCGTCCGGGGCGAACTTGACCTTGCCGCCCGGTGCCATCGCTGCATAGCCCTTCGACACGTCGAGCGTCGCGAGAGCCTCGCGGACTTTCTGCGGATCGGCGGAACCCGCGCGTTCCAGCGCGTCGGCCAGCATGAAGGTCTGCGCGACCAGGCCGCCGGCATATTCGAACAGGAATTCGCCGGTGCGCTTCTTGTATTCGGCATTCACTTTCTGTGCGTCGTCGCTCATGTCATGGTTCCAGTGCGCTACACCCTGGAGACCTTCCGCGAGCTTGCCGACATTTTTGTAGAAGTCGGGAATGACGAAGCCGCCCGAGCCGCCGTTGATGGCGACGTTGAGGCCGACCTGCTTGACCGTTCGCACGATCAGGATGAGGTCGTTCAGGTAGGAGACCGAGAACAGAGCGTTGGCGCCGGAGGCCTTGACCTTGTTGATCAGCGGCGAGGCGTCGGTGAATCCCGCCGAATAAGGCTCGAACATCACGATCTCGACGCCTTCGGCAGGCGCAAGCTCCTTGAGGCCGTTCGAGGTCGAGGTGCCGAAGGCGGTGTTCTCGAAGATCACTGCGACCTTGGGCTTGTCGCCGACCAGTTTAGCCATCTGCAGCTGGGCCTTTGCGAATTGCGAAGCGCGGGCAAACGGCGTGAATGTGTAGGTGCGTCCCTTGTTGAGCTGGTCGGAACTCGAGCCGGTGATGATCGGCATCTTGGCCCGCTCGCAGACTTCGCTGGCGATCAGCGTGAGCGCACTGGCAAAGCAGCCATGGATCGCGGACAGCTTGTTGCCGGTGATCAGCCGGTCGGTTTCGGTGCGCGTTACGGTAGTGTCGCTCTGCACGTCGGAGACGATCAGATTGAGCTTGGCGCCGCCGAGCGATTTGATGCCGCCGGCTTCATTGACCATCTCGACCGCGAGCTTGGCGGCCGCGACGCAGCCGACGCCGATCTGCGCCATGCCGCCGGTGGTCGGGTAGAGCGCGCCGATATTGACGGCGTCGGCCGCCCAGCCGCGCAGCGGAACCGCGCCGAAAGCACCGGCGGCAAGCACGCCACCGGTCTTGACCAGGAACTGACGCCGGCTTTGCCGCTTCGAATGCGGCGAGCTTTGATCAGCATTATTAATGACAGAGCCCTTGCGATTCCTTCTCATGCCGTTTCTCCCCCTGCGACGGCGGTATAGATTTCCCGTCCGATCGCCTGTGTGGCTGTTAGCCTTGGGATGATAAGAGCACGTAGTTCCGCAATTTCAAAGGAGATATCCGCGCAGATCGCGACGCTTGGCCGAATGCTGGGTGCGTTGCAGCATGAGCGGATCGATTCCGAGGCGGCAGGTCGAGCGATCCGTATTCCGAGACGCTCAACCAGGCCCGCGGGATATTATTGACAATTAAGCGGTGGCCGGTGCGCTCGCGCGGCGAGAGGACCGGCCACCGCAAGTTATTCGGCGCTGCTCACCAGTTTGATGCGCGGTCGCGCGGCTTCCATGAGGCGCCGATAGGCGGCGAGATAGTCCAGCGCCATGCGGCGGGCCGTGAATCGTTCCTCGAACCGCTTTCGAATGGCCACTCTGTCGAGTGCGGCAAGACGATCGGCCACCGCGACGGCGCTGGTCTCATCCTCCACGATGAAGCCGGTGACATCCGGCTCGATGATCTCGGGTACCGACCCGCGGTTGAAGGCCAGGACAGGGGTGCCGCACGCCATGGCTTCGATCATGACGAGGCCGAAGGGTTCCGGCCAGTCGATCGGTAGCAACAGCCCGATGGCGCCTGAGAGGAAGTCCGATTTCTCCCTGTCGCTGATCTCGCCGATATATTCGACCAGCGGATTGCCGTTGATGAGCGGACAGATCAGCTCGTCGTAATATTCCTGGTCGACGCGGTCGACCTTGGCGGCGATCTTCAGCGGAATGCCGCAGCGGGTCGCGATCTTGATGGCGCGATCGACGCCCTTTTCCGGCGCGATCCGGCCGAGCACGGCGAGGTATGACGGCTTCACGGGCCGCGGGGTCAGCAGGTTTTCGGGTAGCCCATGATGGATGGTCCGCACCCAATTGGCCTGCGGCACGGGCCGCCGTTGCGCATCGGAAATCGAGATCACCGGAACTTTGGAGAATGCGCTGAACACCGGCTGGTGCTCCGGCAGGTCAAGCCTGCCGTGCAGGGTAGTCAGGAACGGCGTCGGCTGCCGGCAGAACAGCGAGAACGGATAGTAGTCGAGGTGAAAGTGCAGAAAATCGAACTCTTCATCGTCGCATTTTTGACGAACCCGCTCGAGCATCACCATGTGCAGCGCATTCGGATCGCGCACCGCGCCGTCAAGGCGCAGCGCCTTCGGCCAGGTGGCGTCGAGCTTCGCTGACGTCTGGGAATCACCGCTCGCAAAAAGAGTGACGTCGTGTCCCAACGCCACCAGTTCCTCGGTCAACCAGTGTACGACCCGTTCGGTCCCGCCGTACAGTTTGGGGGGAATGGCCTCCGTCAACGGGGCAACCTGCGCAATGCGCATCTTTCCGTCTCCTGTTTGTGATCGTGGATGAAAAAGCCCTCAGCCTGAATTCGGCACCGGCATGCCCAAGCGGGAACGTTCCCGCATCTGCGAAGTTCCCTTTGGTCAGCGTAACGACCTTCCTTCTTTCACAGTCTGGTCTTGCCGATGCCATGCGACACGAACAGATTTCTACTTGCCGTCATGCTGCATGATTGTTGCGCAGTCATGGCCGGGCGTTCCAAATCCAGCGCCGTTACATTCACGTAATCGTGGGCGAGATCGCGAAAAAATTCTCGTTCACCATCAACAGGTACGCAGACGTCATGGACCAGCTCTCAGGATATGCACATCGTCCCGTCGCCTTCGTGCTGCGATATCTGCGAAATCGTCTCACCTCCCATGTGGTGATCTTGTCCGCTGTCGTCTCGGCGGTTGCCTGCTCGGTGGGCACGCAATATGGCGTCAAGCATCTTGTCGACAGCCTGTCGGCCGGCCGCCCGCACGCGGGCGGCGTATGGCTGGCATTCGTTTTCCTCATGTCGCTGATCGCTGCCGACAATTTTCTTTGGCGGATCGCAAGCTGGACAGCGAGCTTTACCTTTGTCGGCGTCACCGGTGACCTCCGGCGCGACATGTTCCGCCATCTGACCGGCCACGCGCCGAGTTATTTCTCCGACCGGATGCCGGGCATGCTCACCAGCCGCATTACCGCCACATCGAATGCGGTGTTCACCGTCGAGAACATGTTCGTCTGGAATGTGTTGCCGCCGTGCATCGCGACGGTCGTGGCGATCGCCCTGATTGGAACCGTCAGCCTGCCAATGTCACTCGGCATGATCGTGATCGCGGGAACCATGGTGGTGGTGATGTTCCACCTGGCCGCCGCGGGCAAACCCCTGCATGACGACTTTGCCAACAAGGCCGCCGCAGTCGATGGCGAAATGGTCGATGTCATCAACAACATGCCGCTGGTGCGCGCATTTTGCGGCCTCGGCCATGAGCACGACCGGTTCGACGCCACCGTCAATCGGGAAATCGACGCGCGCGGGCGCAGCCTCCGTTATCTCGAGAAACTGCGTCTGGCTCACGCCGCGGTAACCGTGGTGCTCACCATCGGCATGCTGGCCTGGGCGGTCAACCTTTGGCAGCAGGGTACTGCGACCACCGGCGATGTCGTTCTGGTCTGCACGCTCGGCCTTGCGATCCTGAGTGCGACACGCGACCTGGCGGTGGCGCTGGTCGACGTTACCCAGCATGTCGCCCGGCTTACCGAGGCGATTGCGACTCTGCTGCAGCCACACGAATTGAACGATCACCCCGAGGCCGAGCCCCTGGTCAAGAGCGGTGCGGCGGTCGCTTTCAACAACGTCTCGTTCGGCTATCCGAGTGGGCTTCAGGTGTTCGACAAGTTCAACCTCCGCATTAAACCCGGCCAACGGGTCGGGCTGGTTGGGCAATCCGGCGGCGGAAAATCCAGCCTGTTCACGCTGCTGCAACGCTTTTATGACGTCCAGCACGGCACGATCACGATCGATGGCCAGGACATCTCGCGGGTGACGCAGCAAAGCCTGCGTGAAGCGATTTCCGTCGTGCCACAGGATATCTCGCTGTTCCATCGCTCGATCCTCGAAAATATCCGCTATGGACGGCCGAGCGCGACCGATAACGAGGTACTGCGCGCGGCAATCGCGGCACGCTGCGACTTCATCGAGAACCTGCCGGAGGGGATGGCGACCATCGTCGGCGATCGCGGCATCAAGGTTTCGGGCGGACAGCGGCAGCGTATCGCAATTGCGCGCGCCTTCTTGAAAGACGCTCCGATCCTGTTGCTGGATGAAGCCACCGCGGCCCTCGACAGCGAATCCGAAGAAGCCATCCGTGAAGCGCTGTCCCGGCTGATGCGCGGGCGCACCGTGATTGCCATTGCGCATCGTCTGGCCACACTGCGCAATTTCGATCGCGTGGTGATGTTGCAGGGTGGCCGGATCATCGACGATGGTCCGCCGGACGTTCTCGTGAAGGGAAAGGGCCCCTATCGCGAATTGGTCGCGCGCGAGATGGGGCACCTCGCAAGCCATGCGGCCTGATCTGCGTCGTTAGTGTTTGCGTCGAGGTCCATCGCAACGCCAGCAATGTCGCCTGAGGTTCACATGGCCGAAGTCACGCAACTGACAATCCGAACGGTCGAGCAGATCTCGGAATCGCCGTTCTACATTCCGATGACGGGACCCGCGGCAAGGCCGCGCCGCTCGCTCAAGCATGACGACACCTTCATCGTACTGGACAGCCATGGCGATATCGGCGCATCCGCCGGCGGACCCGACGGATTATTCAACGCCGACACGCGCTATCTCGCCCGGCTGGAAATGGTGCTGGACGATATGCAGCCGTTGCTGCTGGGCTCCAATTTGCGGGATGACAATTCGGCGCTGACCGTCGATCTCACCAATTCGGACGTCTACCGCAACGGCCGGCTAGCGTTGCAGAAAGACACGTTGCACATCGTGCGTTCGATCTTTCTGTGGCGCGGTTCGTTCTACCAGCGCATCGGCCTGCAAAACCATGGCGACCGCCCGGCGAGCTTCGACCTGTCGCTGCTGTTTGACAACGATTTTGCCGACTTGTTCGAGGTGCGCGGCGAACGGCGTGAGCGCAGGGGCGTCGGTTCGAGCAAGGTGCTGGGCCCCACCGATGTCGTGTTTGAGTATAAAGGGCTCGACGATCAGCCGCGCATCACCGCGCTGCATTTCGATCCCAAGCCGACCCGGCTTGCGATCAATTCGGCGAACTATCATTTCGAGCTGGCACCGGGGCAGGTGACTTCGCTGTTCATCGCGGTGTCTTGCAACAAGCCGATCATGCAGAAGCCGGCGCCGTTCTTCCGCGGGCTACTGGCGCACCGCCGCGAGATGCGGAAGTTGACGAAGGGGGCGGCCAGCATCGAGACCTCGAACAGCATCTTTAACGAGGTGTTGTGCCGGGCGATGGCCGATCTCAATATGCTGATGACGGAGACGCCGCAGGGCAGATACCCCTATGCCGGCATCCCCTGGTATTCGACGACGTTCGGCCGCGACGGATTGATCACGGCGTTGCAGATGCTGTGGGTCGATCCGCGCATCGCACAGGGCGTGTTGCGGCGGCTTGCTTTCTTCCAGGCGAAGGTGACCGATCCGCTGGCGGATGCCGAGCCCGGAAAAATCCTCCACGAGATGCGCGGCGGCGAGATGGCGGCGCTGCGCGAGGTGCCGTTCGCGCAGTATTACGGCAGCGTCGATTCGACTCCGCTATTCGTCCTGCTGGCCGGCCTTTATGTCGAACGCACCGCCGACGAGCAGACGCTTGTCGAATTGTGGCCCTCGATCGAGGCGGCGCTGCAATGGATCGACGGCCCCGGCGATCCCGATCGTGACGGTTTTATCGAATACCGGCGCGCGACGGAGCAGGGGCTCGCCAATCAGGGTTGGAAGGATTCGTTCGACGCCATCTTCCATGCCGATGGGCGGCTCGCCGAAGGCTATATCGCCTTGGCGGAAGTCCAGGGCTATGTGTTCGCCGGGAAGCGGCTGGCGGCGCGGTGTGCCCGCCGCCTCGGAAAGCTCGACCTCGCGGCCCGTCTCGAAACCGAAGCGTTGCTGCTGGCCGAACGTTTCGAAGATGCCTTCTGGTGCGAGGAACTCGGCACCTACGCGCTGGCGCTCGATGGCGCCAAGCAGCCCTGCAAGGTCCGAACCTCGAATGCCGGACAACTGCTCTTCACCGGCATCGTCCAGCCCGAGCGCGCGCGACGCGTCGCTGCCGATCTGATGAGCCAGAAGTTCTTTTCGGGATGGGGCATCCGCACCGTGGCGCGCGGTGAAGCCCGTTACAATCCGATGTCCTATCATGACGGATCGATCTGGCCGCACGACAATGCGTTGATTGCCCTCGGCCTGGCGCGCTATGGCCTGACGCATTCGGTGGCGCATCTGTTCAAGGGCCTGTTCGACGCCGCCAGCTACATGGATCTGCGACGGCTGCCCGAATTGTTCTGCGGGTTTCAGCGCGAACGACGGCGCGGACCGGTGCTCTATCCGGTGGCCTGCGCACCGCAGGCCTGGGCGAGCGCGACGCCGTTTAGCCTGCTGGAGGCCGCCCTCGGTCTGGAATTCGATGCCGCGCGCGGCGAGATTCGGCTCCGCAATCCGCGCCTGCCGGAGTTCCTCAATGAGGTGATATTACGCGACCTGCAGCTTGGCGCCTCGAGCGTCGACCTGCGGGTCCGTCGTCACGGCGAGGAAGTATCGCTCGAAGTGCTGCGAACACGTGGAGAGATTCAGGTGTCGATCGTGCTGACCCACTGACGGGGGCATCGGTCAACACCTCTTCAAAAGGCTCAGGAGGCGCACATGCGTGTGGGCATTCTCATCACGTTACTCGCTGTCGCGCTCGCGGCGGCCGCCGCCGTCAGGGCGGCCGACGACGCCGTCGCGCCACCTGCGGCCAGGACCACGCCGCAGGGGAGCGCTGCGAAGGAACCGGCACCGCCGCCGTCCGTGACGGTGATCGGCGCGAGAGACGCGCACGGCATCCTCGGCCGCGATGTTCGCAGCCCCGCTGACGAGGACATGGGACGTATCGTCGATGTGATCGTCGACCGCGAGGGCACAGTGCGTGCCGCGGTCATCGACTTCGGCGGCTTTCTGGGCGTCGGCAGCCGCAAGATCGTGGTCGACTGGAATGCACTGCGCTTTGGGCGCGTGGCCAACAAGAGCGACAGCATCACGCTCGAACTGACCAAGGATCAGGTGGTCGCCGCACCGGAATACAAGGAGGACACACCGCTGATCGTGCTCGGCGCGGCCGGCAGTCTCCGTCCGTTTGAATATGATCACTAGGGAGGGGAGACTGACTGCGCGGCTGTCCTCTTCGCTTGACCAGATGGATGACGATCGCCGTAAACGATCCGTCATCGGTGGCGACGTCGTGCCGTTGGTCCCCGAGCTGCCACCCGACCCGCGTCCTGCACCGTCTCCTGCGAGTCAGCGC
This sequence comes from Bradyrhizobium sp. KBS0727, assembly GCF_005937885.2. Taxonomy (NCBI): domain Bacteria; kingdom Pseudomonadati; phylum Pseudomonadota; class Alphaproteobacteria; order Hyphomicrobiales; family Nitrobacteraceae; genus Bradyrhizobium; species Bradyrhizobium sp. KBS0727. Next base: position 2,175,107 of record NZ_CP042176.1, read on the forward strand.
GGCCTCGACTGGTTCATCTTTTTTCTGGCCGACGTGCAGACCGGCTTCGGGCCTTTCGTTGCAGTTTATCTGACGACGCAAAAGTGGACGCAGGTCGAGATTGGTTTCGTGCTTTCGATCGGCGGTGTTGTCGGCCTGCTTGGACAGATGCCGGGCGGGGCCATCGTCGACGCCGCCCGTTCCGAGCGGCTGGTGGCCGGCCTCGCGGTGGCAACGATCGGTTTCAGTGCGCTGGCCTATGCGGTGTGGCCGATTTTCCCGGTTGTGACCGCCGCTGCCACGCTCCATGCACTGGCGAGCTGCGTGCTCGGCCCGGCGATCGCTGCGATCAGTCTCGGTCTGGTCGGGCCGCTGGCGATCGGGGAACGGCTTGGGCGTAACGCCCGCTACGCGTCGCTGGGCAACGGTTCCGCGGCGGCCCTGATGGGGGCGTGCGGCTACCTGCTGTCGAGCCGGTCGGTATTCCTTGTCACCTTCATTCTGGCGATTCCGACGCTGTTGTCGCTGGCGCGAATTCGCGGGAAAGAGATCGACGTGGCGCAGTGCCACGGCGCCCTGGCGCGCGCGGCGCCCGACGTGGCGGATACCAACGTCATCCATTTGTTGCGGCAACGGCCGCTGCTGATTTTCGCAGGCAGCGTGTTGCTATTTCAATTGGCGAATGCGGCGATGTTGCCGTTGATGGCCGGCGTGGTGACGACCCGATCGAGCCAGTGGGCGCCGGTGCTGATCGCGGCTTGCATCATCGTGCCGCAGGCGATCGTGGCGCTCGCGTCGCCGTCGGTCGGACGCAAGGCGCAAGCCTGGGGCAGGCGGCCGCTGTTGCTGCTGGCCTTCGCCGCGCTCGCGATCCGCGGACTGTTGTTCGCCGTCGTGAAAGACCCCTACGTCTTGGTCATGGTGCAGGTGTTCGATGGCATCACCGCGGCCGTGCTCAGCGTGATGGTGCCGCTGATCGTGGCGGATGTCGCTTTCGGAAGCGGCCACTTCAATCTGGCGCAGGGCGTCGTCGGCACCGCGACCGGCATCGGCGCGTCGCTCAGCACCGTGCTGGCCGGCTATGTCAGCGACAGGTTCGGCAGCGGAATGGCCTTCACCGGATTGGCCGTCATTGCGGGCCTCGGCCTTGTGATGATCTGGTCATTCATGCCTGAGACGCGGCGGAGGGTGGCCTGATCACCATGCGCGCCGTGAGCAGCGCCGCCATAGCGTCAGCCTATGGTTTTGGCAGCCAAGCGGCATTTCTTGTACGATGCCCGGGCGCAGGTCGGGGTCGATGGCGGCTCGACCGCACACTGAAGCGTGAACGTAACAAAATTGCGCTGTTTGCGAACATCAGACAGCCGCGCCGCTATTAAGGGAACATCACATGGCCGAAGTTCAGGATGATCGTTCTTCATTTCCGGCTGAATCCGGGCCGGGACAGGTCGTGCTGGTGCTGCAGGGCGGTGGCGCGCTTGGTTCGTATCAGGCCGGCGTCTACCAGGCGCTGGACGAGGCCGGCATCGAGCCGGACTGGATCATCGGCACCTCGATCGGCGCCATTAATGCCGCCCTGATCGCGGGCAACACGCCGCAGAACCGGCTGTCGCGGTTGCACGAGTTCTGGAAGAAGATGGAACAGAATCCGGTCTGGAAGTTTCGTGCCGCCTTTCCGGATTTTACACAAAAGCTGTCCTATTGGTCGACTGTGATCAACGGCATTCCCGGCTTCTTCCAGCCGAATCCGTTGGCCCATGCCGGCGACTGCTATCCGCTGGGAGCTGACCATGCCGGTTATTATTCGACGTCGCCGCTGGAGCGGACGCTGACCGAACTGATCGATTTCAACCTGGTCAACCAGTGTACGCCGAGGCTGACGGTGGGCGCCGCCCATGTCCGCTCCAGTGAAATGCGCTACTTCGACAGCCGCGACGGCGAGATTGGGGTCAAGCACATCATGGCCTCAGGCGCGCTGCCACCGGCATTCCCAGCCGTGCGTATCGACGGCGAACTGTATTGGGACGGCGGCATTCTCTCGAACACGCCGACCGAGGCCGTGTTCGACGACAATCCGCGCAAGAACTCACTGATCTTCTCCGTACATTTGTGGAATTCGGCCGGCGCGGAGCCGACCACGATGGCGGAAGTGCTGAACCGGCACAAGGACGTACAGTATTCGAGCCGGATCGTCAGCCACATCGCCCGCCAGCAGCAGGCGCATCGTCTGCGTCACGTCATTAACCAGCTTGCGGCGCGATTGCCCGAGTCGGAGCGCAACAGCGAGGCGGTAAGAGAGCTTGCGAGCTATGGCTGTTCGACGCGGATGCATGTGGTGCGGCTGCAGGCGCCGCAGCTTACCCGCGAGGATCACACCAAGGATATCGACTTCAGTCCGTCCGGAATCATGCAGCGCTGGGACGCCGGCTATCGCCACACCAAGGCGGTGCTTGAGCGCAAGCCCTGGGTCGGCGAGTTCGATCCGCTCTCGGGGGTGGTGCTCCATGATCATGCGGAGATCATGCCGATGGCAGCGGAATAATAGCACCGCTGGAGAGGTTACAGCGACAGGGCCTTGCGATAGAGCGTGTTGTAGCACGCCGCAGAAAGATCCCAACTGAAGGATCGCGCCATGGCGCTACGGCGCATCGAGTCGAGGCGGTCTTTTGCCTTGAAGGCTTCGAAGGCGCGGCGGACGCCGCCGAGAAAGGATTCGGCCGACGGTTGCGCGAACAGGAAACCGGTTTCGCCATCCTTGATGGTCTCGGCCAGTCCGCCGGTCTGGTGACCGATCGGCAGCGATCCGAAGCGCTGCGCATACATCTGACTGAGCCCGCACGGTTCGAACCGCGACGGCATCAGCGTGAAGTCGCTGCCGGCAAAAATTCGCCGCGCCTGTCCGTCGTTGAAGCCGATGACGACGCCGATCGCGTCCGGTCTGCGCCGATGGGCGTCGACCAAGGCCTGTTCGATCGCGGGCTCGCCACTGCCGGTGACGACAATTTGCCCGCCGGCCTCGATGATCTCGTCGGCGGCTGATAACACGAGGTCGATGCCCTTCTGATGCACGAGACGGGCGACCAGACCGAAGATCGGACCGCGCGACACCGCCAGGCCAAACTGCTTGCGGACGTAGTCGGCGTTGGCCTGCTTGCCTTCCCAATCGCCGGGGGCAAATTGCTGGGCCAATTGCGCGCAGGCGCGGGGATCCCAGCTTTCGTCGATCCCGTTCAGGATACCGGTCAGCTCTGACGCGTCCGAGCGCCGGCGCAGCAGGCCTTCGAGGCCGCAGCCGAGTTCCGGCGTCGTGATCTCCCTGGCATAGGTCGCGCTGACGGTGGTGAGGTGCGAGGCGTAGACGAGGCCACCCTTGAGGAAGGACAGCTTGTCGTAGAATTCGAGCCCGTCGATGTGGAACGAGCTCTCCGGAGCCCCGATCCGGCGCAGCGACTCCCGCGGGAACAGCCCCTGATAGGCCAGGTTGTGAATGGTCAGGATCGAGGGAATTCTGGCGTTCTTCCAGGAGAGGTAGGCCGGTGCCAGCGCGGCCTGCCAGTCGTTGGCATGAACCAGGTCAGCTGCCCAATTCTTGTCCAGCGTGCCCAGCGCAAGCTCCGCCGCGGCGGATGCGAACCGGCCGAAACGCACGTCGTTGTCCGGCCAGTCGCGCCCCTGTTCGTCGCCGTAAGGGTTGCCCGGCCGGTCGTAGAGTTGCGGGCAGAGCAGGACGTAAATCGGCAGGCCGTCCCGGGTCGATGCCCGCCCCAGCGAACAGGCCGGCATCTCCGCGAGCGGGGCGCATTGCCCAACGATTTCAATGTGGGTGAACTGTTCGACGACGTCCCGGTAGCCGGGAAGCATGATCCGGACGTCGCTCCATGGACGCAGTGCCCGGGGAAGGGCCGCGGACACCGCAGCCAGGCCGCCGACCCGGACGAAATCATCCATTTCTGTGGTGACGAACAATACCTTCAAGCAACGCCCTCGCGCCCGTCCCTGCGTAAATCAATGCAAGAATGGGTCCAATTCTCCATCGGGAATTACAATGCGCCGTCGGGGCCGTCCGTTCCTGAATTCGGGAAACGCTTCCCAGCCGAGGCTGCACAATTTAGGGTCACGCCGAACCAGAAAATCAAGAGCCGTACGGCCGAGGGAGCTTTAGGGAATGACCATATCCGGTACCGATGAGAGGAATTTGACAGGCAGCTTCGCGGGCCTGCGCGTCCTCGATTTTTCGACGACGATTGCCGGACCTCACTGCACCCGGATGCTCGCCGACATGGGCGCGGAGGTCATCAAGATCGAAACCGAGGAAGGCGAGACGATGCGGACCCGCCCTCCGGTGCGGAACAACTGCTCGACCGCCTTTGGCCAGCTCAATGTCGGCAAGAACAGCCTGGTGCTGGATCTGAAATCGCCTGATGGCGTCGAGGCTGTCCGCCGGCTGGTCGCGACCACGGATGTTCTGGTCGAGAACTTTCGGCCGGGCGTGATGCGGCGGTTGAAACTCGATTACGGTTCATTGCACGAGCTCAACCCGAAACTGATCTATTGCTCGATCTCCGGATACGGCCAGACCGGGCCGTCGGCCGAATTGCCGGCCTATGCGCCGGTGATTCACGCCGCCTCCGGCTATGAGATGGCGCATCTCGCCTACCAGCCCGGACGAAGCCGGCCGGATTATTGCGGCATCTACCATGCCGACGTGCTCACCGGCGTCTATGCGTTCGGCGCCATCTCGGCCGCGCTGTATCAGCGCGCGACCGATCAGAAGGGACAGCACATCGACGTCTCGATGCTGGAATCGATGCTGAGTCTCACGTTGAATGAGTTGCAGTGGTCGCAATTCGAAGTGAAGGCGACGCAACGGCCGATGTTCGGCCCGATCGAGACGTCGGACGGCTATGTGATGGTCGCGATCGCCAGCGAGAAGACCTTCCAGAGCCTGATGAAGGTGATCGGCCATCCGGAATGGGTCAACGATCCGCGCTTTGCCAGGTATGCCGACCGCCGCGAAAACTGGGGAAGCCTGATGGACGGCGTGGAAGCGTGGTCGCGCGCGGTGACGACGGAAAAATGTCTCGCCGCACTCAATGACGACGGCGTTCCCTCATCGGCCTATCGCACCGTGGCCGAGGCGTTGCGCGATCCGCAGATTGCCCATCGCGGCGCGTTGGCCGAAGTCGAGGACGGCGGAGGAACCTTCAAGGTCCTCAACCTGCCGTTCCGCATGTCCGGCGCCAAGGTGTCGGCGGCAAAGCGGATGTCGACGCTCGGCGAACATACGCTTCGCCTGCTCAAGGAGACCGGTCTGTCGGAGGATGAAATAAAGGTTTTTTCCGGCAAGCGACCCGTGGCGGCGCGCGGCTGACCGCGCGCGTCGCAAAGCGGCAACATTAACGCCTGCGGCTTTTCATCCGCGGCATGTGAACGGACTTGCCCGCGACGGTGATTCCGGACAATCTCGCCCGATGTCATCGACGATCCGGAATACCGGACGACGAGTCTTCGGAGGGAACATCTATGAAAGCGGCGATCCGTTCGCGCGCGCTTGCGCGAATATTTCTTGTGGCGGGATTTGGTGTGGCGATGTCTGTGTCGCCAGCCAGCGCCCAGAAATCCGGCGGCAGCATCACCGTCGGTCTCGAACTCGATATTCCCGGTTTCGATCCCCTGAAAGTTGGCGTGTACGATACGTCGGCGGAAACCGCGGCGGCCGCGATTTTCGATACGCTCGTTGCCCTTGACGCCAAGGGCCAGCCGGTCCCGAAGCTGGCGCTGTCCTGGACCCATTCGGACGACTACAAAACATGGACGTTCAAGCTGCGGCCCGGTGTCAAATTCCACGACGGCACGCCGTTCAATGCCGAGGCGGTGAAGGCCAATTTCGATCGTCAGAAAGACCCGGCCAACAAGTGTCGCTGCGCCTTCTATATCGCCTACGTTCACGACGTTCAGGCACCCGACGAACTGACGGTGGTCTATAATCTGAACGATCCGGCGGTGAACCAGCCGGCGCTGATGACCATCCAGAGTTCCAACAACGTCATCCATTCACCGACGGCCTGGAAGACCAAGGGCGACGATTACAACCGCAATCCCGTCGGCACCGGGCCCTATGTCCTGAAATCATGGGCGGCGGGTGACCGCATGGTTCTGGAAATGAACCCGGACTACTGGAACAAGGGCCATCCCCATCTCGATCGCATCGTCTTGAAGCCGCTGCCGGACGCCCAGTCGCGTTTCGCCAGCCTGCAATCTGGCGAAGCGGATATCGTCTGGGACGATGAATACGACGCCGACAACATCCAGAAGGCGCAAAAAGATCCGAAGATGACGGTGCATACCTATGTCGGGTCAGGCGCTGCGGTCTACGCCTTCAACACCAAGACACCGCCGTTCGACGACGTTCGCGTGCGCCAGGCGCTGGTGATGGCGATCGACCGCAAGAAGATGTCGCAGGCCATCACCAACGGTCTGGCCAGACCGACTACCAATCCCTACGGCGACGGCTCGTGGGTCAAGTGCAAGGATGACGGCGCGCTGCCCGAGGATCTCGAAAAAGCCAAGGCCCTGCTCAAGGACTACGGCAAGCCGGTCGATTTCAAGATGCTGGTCACCGCGACGCCGCGCGGACGCAACGTAGGTCAGGTGCTGCAGCAGTTCTGGAAGCGGGCCGGCGCCAACATGGAGATCGAGCAGGTCGATCAGGCCACCATCGTGCCACGCGCCTTTATGCGTCAGTTCCAATTGACACCGTGGCGGATCGTCGATCTCGCCGACCCCGATCCGCAGATGTACGCCAACTTCCACACCGGCAGCCCGGTCGCGCTCGCCAATTATTCCAATCCTGAATTGGACCAATTGCTGGAGCATGCGCGAACCACCGCCGACCCCGCAAAACGCGCCGAGGACTACTGCGCGGTCAGCCGTCTCATCAACAAGGAAGCGATCTGGTTCTGGACCTTTCAGAATACCTATTACGCGATCTCGACCTCCAGGCTGAAAGGCTTGCCGAAGATCTATCACGGCGTGATCGACGTATCCGACACCTGGCTGGAATAATCCTCCATGCTGTTCTTTGTCGCGCGCCGGCTGCTGTATCTGATACCGGTGCTGATCGCCGTATCGCTGTTGACCTTCTTCATCGCGTCGCTGCTGCCGGGCGATCTCGCTTACGTGATCCTCGGCGATCAGGCGACGCCGGAGAAGGTGGCGGCGCTGCGCCATGACATGGGGCTCGATCAGCCGATCTGGATCCGCTATTTCGGCTGGCTCTGGAACATCCTGCAGGGCGATTTCGGCCGCTCGTTCCGCACCGGGCAGACTGTGCTGCAGGCGGTGTCCGAGCGGCTTCCGGTATCGTTCGAGCTGATGATCCTGGCCGAGATCATGGGCCTTGCCATCGGCGTTCCCCTGGCGATCGTCTGCGCGGCGCGCAGCGGCGGCGCGTTCGACCGCTTCATGACCGGCAGCGCCTTCGCCATGCTGTCGTTGCCGGCTTTTTTGTCGGCGATTCTGCTGATCTATTTCTTCGCGGTCGAGCTGCGCTGGTTGCCGGCGACCGGATACGTTCCCTTCGCCGAGGATCCGGCCGCGAATTTGCGCTTCATGGTCTTGCCTGCGCTCACGCTGGCGCTCGCCGAATGGCCGGGCATCATGCGCGTGCTGCGCTCGGACATGATCGCAACCCTGCAGGAAGATTATATCGCGCTCGCCAAGGCCAAGGGCTTGAAGGCGTCGCGTATCCTGTTCGTGCACGCACTGAAGCCGTCATCGTTGACGCTGGTGACGATTACCGGAATCAACATCGGGCGGTTGATCGGCGGCACGGTGATCGTCGAGACGATCTTCGCGCTGCCGGGGATCGGCCGCCTGCTGGTCGGCGCGATCTACACCCGCGACCTCATCATCCTGCAGGGCGTGGTGCTGCTGGTGGCCGCCGGCTTCGTGGTGATGAACTTCATTGTCGATCTGCTCTACGCCGTCCTCGATCCCAGGATTCGTCATGGCCACGCTTGAACTAACGATCGAGGAAGATGCCTCGGTGCTGCCGGCCCGGCGTGGACGGCGGCTGGGGCCGCTGTTCTGGTTCGCGATCGGCTGGGTGACCCTGATGTTCGCGGTCGCGATTTTTGCCAATGTGCTGCCGCTGCCGAGCCCGACCGACATGGACATGCTGGAGCGGCGGGCGCCGTTCTCGATGGAACATTGGCTAGGCACCGACGGCCTCGGCCGCGACGAACTGGCCCGCCTGATTTACGGCGCGCGGATCTCGCTGGTCGTCGGCCTCTGCGCGCCGATCATCGGGCTCACCATCGGCGGTGCGCTCGGCATGCTCGCCGGCTATTTCCGCGGAAGGTTCGAGTCGCTGGTGGTCGGCAGCATGGATGTGCTGCTGGCGTTTCCGCCACTGATCCTGGCGCTCGCCGTCACCGCCTATCTCGGCCAGTCGATCTTCAATCTGACCTGCATCCTCGGCGTGCTCGGCATTCCCGCTTTCATGCGGGTGGCGCGGGCGTCGACGCTGACGCTGGCGCGGCGCGAGTTCGTTATCGCGGCGCAAGCGCTCGGCGCCACCCACGCCCGCATCCTGCTGCGCGAATTGCTGCCCAACGTGTTGCTGCCGCTGCTCGCATTCTTCCTGCTCGGGGTCGCCGTCACCATCGTGGTCGAGGGCGCGTTGTCGTTCTTAGGGCTAGGCGTGCCGCCGCCGATCTCGAGCTGGGGCAGCATGATCGGGGAGGGACGCGAAAGCCTCGAAGTGGCGCCGCGGCTGGCTTTCCTGCCGGCCATTGCGATGTTCCTGACCGTGCTGTCCTTTAACCTGGTCGGCGACACGCTGCGGGCGCTCACCGATCCCAGGCAGGGCGCGCTGTGAGCGAGGCACCGCTGCTCTCCGTCGAGAATGTGGCCGTCGAGTTGCCGACGCCGCGCGGCAATCTGCGCGCGGTGGATCGTGTCAATCTCACCGTCGGCGCCGGACGGACGCTCGGCGTCGTCGGCGAATCCGGCTGCGGCAAGACCATGCTGTCGCGGGCGATCCTGCAATTGTTGCCGAAGAAAGCAAAACTCTCCGGCCGGGTCATGTTCGACGGCCAGGATCTGTTGCAACTCTCGCCCGAGAAGCTGCGCAAACTGCGCGGCCGCTCGCTCGCGGTGGTGTTCCAGGACCCGATGACCTCGCTCAATCCGGTGCTGACGATCGGCACGCAGTTGATCGAGACGTTGCAGGAGCACCTCGAACTCGACCTGGCCGCTGCCACCAAGCGCAGCGTCGAATTGCTCGCCGCCGTCGGCATTCCCGCGCCCGAGCAACGGCTGACGCAATACCCGCATCAGCTCTCCGGCGGCATGCGGCAGCGGGTGGCGATCGCGATCGCGCTGTCGTGCGAACCGAAACTGCTGATCGCGGATGAGCCGACCACCGCGCTCGACGTGACCATTCAGGCGCAGATTCTCGACCTGCTGGCACGGGAGCAGCGCCGCCGTCACATGGCGATGATCCTGATTACCCATGACCTCGGTGTCGTCGCCGGCCGTACCGACGAAGTCGCCGTGATGTATGCCGGCCGCGTGGTGGAACGCGCGCCGACGCCGGCTTTGTTCAAGAGGATGCGGATGCCCTACACCGAGGCGCTGCTGGCAGCGCTTCCGCGGATCGATGCCGCGCCCCATACGCCGCTGCCGGCGATTTCGGGACGGCCGCCCGATCCGACCCGGCCGCTGAAGGGCTGCTCGTTCTCGCCGCGCTGCCGTTATGCGGTTGCGCGCTGCCACAGCGAGAAGCCTGATCTTGCGGAAGCGGAGACACGTGAACATCAATACGCCTGCTTCCATCCGATCGAAAACCACGCGGTTTCAGACGCATGATGCAACAGACCGCTCCGCAAGAGGCGCTGCTCGAAGTCGACAATCTCGTCGTCGAATATCCCGTCGGCGCCAGGACCGTGCATGCGGTCTCCGGCGTCAGCCTGCAGATCGCGCGCGGCGAAACGCTCGGTCTGGTCGGCGAATCCGGTTGCGGCAAGTCGACGCTCGGCCGCGCGGTGTTGCAGTTGCGCCGGCCAACTTCCGGAAAAGTGTTGTTCGACGGCCAGGACCTCACGGCGATGCAGGGCGATACCTTACGGCTGATGCGCCGGCGCGTGCAACTGATCTTCCAGGATCCGATCGCCTCGTTGAATCCGCGGCGGCGGATCGGCGATATCGTTGCCGAGCCGCTGGTGATTTCAGGCGTCAAGGATCCGGAAAAGCGCAAGCAACTCGTCGATGAAGTGCTTGCCGCCGTTGGCCTCGACCCGGCGCTGGTGGTCGGACGTCTCCCGCACGAATTCTCCGGCGGGCAATGCCAGCGCATCTGCATCGCTCGCGCGCTGGTGCTCAACCCCGAATTCATCATCTGCGACGAGCCGGTTTCCGCGCTCGACGTATCTATTCGCGCCCAGATACTCAATCTGCTGGAGGAGATGAAAGCGCGGTACGGGCTGACGCTGTTGTTCATCGCGCACGATCTGGCGGTGGTGAAGGCGGTCAGCGACCGTGTCGCGGTGATGTATCTCGGCCGCCTCTGCGAAGTAGGTCCGTCCGCGCAGTTGTTCGCCAAACCAGCGCATCCCTATACCGCGCTTCTGATCGAAGCCATCCCGGTGCCCGATCCGGATGTCCGTCCCACCGAGACCGTGCCGGTGGGCGAACCGCCATCGCCGATCGCGCCGCCGTCCGGCTGCCGTTTTCGCACCCGCTGCCCGCGCGCGGATACGCGATGCAGCGCCGAGGTACCGGAACTGCGCCCGGTCGCGCCCGGCCAGCTCGTGGCTTGCCATCATCCCCTGATCTGAATATCGAAAAGCGCCCCTCCGCCGCGTTTGTCTCGCGTAGGCAGACGTGGCAATGTCCGGCCCCAGGAATGCCTTCAAGAACAAGAATGCCTTCAAGAACAAGATTTACGGGAGAGAAGCGATGAAAAGTTTCCAGGTCGCCGAGTTCAATGCCCCCCTGAAAGAGGTGGACCAGCCGACGCCGCAGCCCACGGGCACGCAGGTGCTGATCAAGGTGAAAGCCGCCGGCGTCTGCCATAGCGACCTTCACATATGGGAAGGCGGCTACGATCTCGGCCATGGCCGCAAGCCGCTGTCGCTGAAGGACCGTGGTGTGTCGCTGCCGCGCACGATGGGGCATGAGACGGTTGGCGAGATCCTGGCATTCGGACCTGATGTCAAGGAATCCGACAAAGGCGGGCTCAAGGCCGGCGACATCGCGCTGGCCTATCCATGGCTCGGCTGCGGCAAGTGCGAGACGTGTCTTGCCGGCGACGAGAACATGTGCGCGGTCAAACCGAATTCGCTCGGCGTCTATTGCGATGGCGGTTATGCCGATCACATGACGGTGCCGCATCCGAAATATCTGTTGAACCTGAACGGCCTCGATCCCGTCACCGCCGCGCCCTATGCCTGCTCCGGCGTCACCACCTATAGCGCGCTGAAGAAGGTTGAATTTGCCTTCAACTCGCCGATCGTCATCTTCGGCGCCGGCGGGCTCGGCCTGATGGCGCTGTCGCTGTTGAAGGCAATGGGCGGCAAGGGCGCCATCGTCGTCGATATCGACGCCCGCAAACGCGAGGCGGCCGAAGCCGCCGGCGCGCTCGCGACCGTCGACGGCAAGGCACCCGATGCGCTGGAGCAATTGGCGAAGAAGGCCGGTGGCCCGATCCGCGCCGTGATCGACCTGGTCGGCAACCCCGCCACCACGCAACTCGGCTTCGATTGCCTGACCAAGGGCGGCAAGCTCGTCATCGTCGGCCTGTTCGGCGGCGGCGCGACTTGGGCGTTGCCGCTGATCCCGATCAAGGCGATCACGATCCAGGGCAGCTATGTCGGCAATCTGCGCGAAACCCAGGAACTGCTCGATCTGGTGCGAACCAAGAAGATCGCGCCCATTCCGGTGACGACGATGCCGCTCGCGAAGGCCAATGAAGCGCTGAACGACCTGCACAAGGGCAAGCTGGTCGGCCGCGCGGTGCTGACGCCGTAGGAGGCTACGCCCGTCATTCCGGGTCTGGTGCTAACGCACCATCCCGGAATGACGGGCTTAATTGAAATGTAAGGAACTTCCTATGTCCGCCAACAACGCCCTCCACATCGCCGTCCTCGGTGGCGACGGCATTGGCCCGGAAGTGATGGCGCCGGCGCTGGAAGTCCTGCGCAAGATCGAGGCGACGACGGACCTGAAGTTTCGCTTCACCGACGCGCCCGCCGGCGCCGACAATTACCTGGCCACCGGCAAGTCGATGCCGGACAGCACGGTGAAGCTGTGCGACGAGGCGGATGCGATCCTGCTTGGTGCCTGCGGCCTGCCTTCGGTGCGCTATCCCGACAACACCGAGATTGCTCCGCAGATAGAACTGCGCTTTCATTTCGACCTCTATGCCGGCGTGCGTCCGGCGCGGCTGATCCCGGGGGTGCCGAGCCCGATCGTCGGCGCCGACCAGCGCGGCATCGATCTGGTTGTGATCCGCGAGTCCACCGAAGGCCTGTTCGCTTCGATGGGTAAGGGCGTGGTCACCGATACCGAGGCGCGCGAGACCCTCGTGATCACGCGAAAAACCTCGGAGCGGCTGTTCGAATTCTCGTTCCGGCTCGCCGAACGCCGCAAGGCGCGCGGGCGGGCCAATGGCGGGTTGACCTGCGTCGACAAGGCGAACGTGTTCAAGGCGTTCGCGTTCTTCCGCGAGATGTTCGACGACGCGGCCAAGCGCCATCCCGACGTCAAGGCCGACCGGCTCTATGTCGACGCCTGCTCGGCGCTTCTCGTCAAGCGTCCCTGGGATTTCGACGTCATGGTGATGGAGAACATGTTCGGCGACATTCTCTCCGACATGACCGCGGGCCTGATCGGCGGCATGGGCATGGCGCCGTCGGCCGACATCGGCGACCGCCACGCGGTGTTCCAGCCGTGCCACGGCACCGCGCCCGATATCATGGGGCAGGGCAAGGCCAATCCGACCGGCATGATCCTGTCGGCGGCGATGATGCTGGATTGGCTGGCCGACAAGCACGGCCTCGAGAGCGCCGCGGAAGCCAGCGTGCGCATCGAGCGGGCCGTCGACAAGGCCTATGCGGACGGCATCAAGCCGATGGAGTTCGGCGGCAGCAACGGCACCAATGATATCGCCAAGGCCGTGCTGGCGGCGCTGTAGAAGCCACTCCAGCCAAAATATCGAAAACAACCCCATGCAAAGTAGCTTCGCGCGCCCCCGGTGAGCCCGAGGCGCTCATCCCGAGGTAGCGAGATAGGGGTCGTCATCAAATCGCTTTTACCGCCTTCAGCTTCTCGATTCCCTCGGCGTCATAGCCCAGCGAGCGCAAGACCTCGTCATTGTGCTCGCCGAGATCGGGCGTGGCGGATCGAAGGTTGCGATCGAAGCCGGTGATCTCGCAGGGCTGAGCGATCAGGTCGAGTTCGCCGAGGCGCGGATGGGTGACGGAGCGCTTGATCCGCAACTGCTCGACCTGCGGGTCGGCAAAGACGTCCTTGACGTTGTAGACGGGGCCGCAGGGAAGACCCGCGGCGACCATGATCTCGAACCATTCGCGGGTCGACCGCGCGCGCAGGGCTGTGGTGATCAACTCATTCAGCGCCTCCCGGTTGCGCGAGCGCAAGCCTGCTGTGGCAAAGCGCGGATCGGCGCCCATCTTCTCCCGGCCGATCAGTTTGCAGAATTTCACAAAGTTCTTGTTGCCGGTGGCGGCGAGGTTGAGAAAGCCGTCGGCGGTCGGGAACAGTCCCATCGGCGTGTTGGTCGGATGGTTGTTGCCTTCCTGCGGCGGCACCTTCTTGTCCATGGTCCAGCGCGTCGCCTGGAAATCCATCAGCGTGATGCCGGCCTCCAGCAGCGAGGTCTGCACCCAGCGGCCTTGACCCGTAACTTCACGGTCGAGCAGCGCGATCAGCACGCCCTGCGCCAGGAAGGCGCCGGCCATGATGTCGGTGACGGCGACGCCGACGCGCAGCGGGCCCTGGCCTGGAAGGCCCGTGACCGACATGATGCCGGTCATGCCCTGCGCGATCTGGTCGATCGAGGGCCGCTCGGTGTAGGGGCCGTACTGGCCGAAGCCGGAAATGCTGCCATAGACGATCCGCGGATTGCGTTTCTTGACCGACTCGAAATCGACGCCGAGGCGCTTGGCGACGCTGGGGCGCATGTTCTCGACGATGACATCGGCCTGTTCGGCGAGCTGCATGAAGACCTCGCGGCCTTCGTCGGTCTTCAAGTTCAGCGTGATGGCGCGCTTGTTGCGGTGCAGGTTCTGGAAGTCCGAACCGTCGCGCCGGCCCACGACCTCGCTGGCTTCACCGGCTTCCGGCGGTGGTTCGACGCGGATCACGTCGGCGCCCCAGTCGGCCAGCGTACGGACGCAGGACGGGCCGGCGCGCGCCAGGGTCAGGTCGAGCACCTTGAACCGCGACAGCGGCAGACGGGGAGACTGGTCCTGCGGCGTGGCGTGGTCGGCTTTGTCGACGAGCTTATGCATGATGGTCGTCCTGAATCGGGATGATGTGCGAGGGATTGATTTCCAGCCAGACTTTCTGGCCGATATTGAACACACTGACCGGCGGCGACATCACGCGCAGTTTCAGGTCACAGGCATCGGCGCAGAACGCGTAGTCCCAGCTCTCGCCGAGGAAGGCGCGCTCGATAATGCTGCCGGGCAGGATGACGCAATCGCCGTTAGGGCAGGCAGCATGCAGCGCGAGGTTCTGCGAGCGCAGCGAGAATTCGCGGGTATTGATCGGCCCGCTTCTGCCGAGCCTTGCGGAGGCCACCTCAAAACCGTTGAAGGCGACGCTGGAGCCATTCGGCTTGCCGTCGAGAATGTTGGAGCGGCCGATGAACTCGGCGACGTAGCGCGTCTTCGGTCTTGTATAGAGTGTCAGGGGATCGTCGATCTGTTCGATGCGACCCTTGTTCATGACGGCGATACGGTCGGACGTCGTCATCGCTTCCGACTGGTCATGGGTGACATAGATCGAGGTGATGCCGAATTCGTTGTGCAGGCGCCGGATTTCGCTGCGCATCTCCTCGCGCAGGTTGGCGTCGAGGTTCGACAGCGGTTCATCCAGCAGCAGGATTTCCGGCTGCACCACCAGCGCCCGCGCCAGCGATACCCGCTGCTGCTGGCCGCCGGACAGTTCGTTGGGATAGCGGGCGGCGAGGTGGCCCAGCTGCACCACGTCGAGGATATGTCCGACCCGGCGTCTGGCTTCGTCTTTCGCGACCTTGCGCATCTTGAGGCCGAAGGCGACGTTCTGCTCCACCGTCATGTTCGGCCACAGCGCGTAGCTCTGAAAGATCATCGACATCCGCCGTTTTTCCGGCGGCAGCGAGGCGCTTGCGGACGACATCTGCTTGCCGTCCATTTCAACCGTGCCGGCGGTCGGCGTCACGAAGCCCGCGATCATCCGCAGGGTCGTGGTCTTGCCGCAGCCGGACGGGCCCAGCAGCGAAACGAACTCGCCCGCGCGCAGCGTTAGATTGAGGTCGTCGACGACGACGAGATCTCCGAATTTCTTGGTCAGATTCTTGAGCTGCAACTTGTCCATCAGTTCCGCCTCAGCATGAAGTCGCGACCGAGAACGGCTGCGCCGACGAGCGTCACCACGCCGGTGACGACGAGCAGCAGGACGGAAATCGCGGAAAGCATTTCGTATGAACCCTGTTCGCTCAGCTCCAGGGTCAGCACCGAGACCACCCGGGTTTGCGGCCCGGACAGGAACATCGCGGTCGACAATTCGCGGGTGCCGATGATGAAGATCAGAAGCCAGCTCCCGAACAGCGATTTCTTCAGGATCGGCAGCACCACCAGCCAGAGCGCGCGGGCCTGGTTACCGCCGGCGATCCGCACGGCCTCTTCCAGTTCGGGGTGCAGGCCCTGGATCGCGGAATTGGAATTGGTGAAGGCGATCGGCAGAAAGCGCGTGACAAAGGCGATCACGACCAGCGCGCCGAGGCCGTAGAGCGCAAACGGCGGCGGCGCGTAGGCAGCATAGAAGCAGATCGCGAGCACGATGCCGGGCACCGCAAACGGCGCCAGCGTGACGCTTGCCAGCAGGTGGGAGTAGGGCAGCAGCTTGCGCTGTGAGATATAGGCGACGGCGAAACCCAAAAAGGTACAAATGGTGGCGGTGATGATGGCGTATTGGAAGGTGTTGAACAACGCCTGCCGCACCGTCATCTGGTCGAACAGCACTTCCCGAAAATTATGAAAAGTGAAATTGGCCGCCGACATCGGTTGGGCCCAGGCCTTGCTGAGCGAGGTTTGCAGGATGATGAACAGCGGCATGAACACCGACAGGCCCGCGATCGCCATCGCATAGGCAAACAGCACCCAGCGGTAGGCCCCGAGGACCATCGGTTCGCGGTGGCCGCCCTTGCCGCCCACGGTGACATAGCTCTTGCGCGCCAAGAGGCGACGCTGCACCCACAACAATGCAATCGTGATGCCGACCATCGGCATCGAGAACGCCGCGGCGACCTCGACCCTGACGGGATTTTCGAAGAACGCCGCGAGTTGCGTCGTCACGACATTGAAGCCGGCCGGGATCGCGATCAGCGCCGGCGTGCCGTAGAGGCCGAGTACTTCGAGGAACACCAGGAAGACCGAACCGAGGATCGCCGGCAGCGCCAGCGGCAATGTGACACGAAAGGTGGTCTGCGCCGGGCCGGCGCCGAGGATTGCGGCGGCTTCCTCCATCTCGGTCGAGATCAGGTCGAGCGCGGATTTGGTGAAAACATAAATCAGCGGAAACGAATAGAGCGCGGTGACCAGCGCCAGGCCCCAGAAGGTGAAGATATTGAACGGGCCTGATGGTGCGCCGGTCAGCGCCATCCACGCCTTGTTGATCCAGCCGGCATTGGGGCCGCCGAGCAGGATCCAGCCGATGGCGCCGACAAAGGGCGGGATCAAAAACGACGCCAGCACCATCACATGCACGAAGCCGCGTCCGGGCATGTCGGTGCGCGAGACGCCCCAGGCCAGTGGCACCGCGATGAAGCTGGCGAACAGCGCGGCTACGGCGCCGAGTTCGACCGAATTGATCAGCGCCTGGACGTAGCGCGGCCGGCCGAAGGCGGTGACGTAATTGGCGAAGGTAAAGCTGTGGTCGCGGGCGTTGGTGAAGCTGTCCTTGACCAGTTGGAACAGCGGGTTGGCAACCAGAAACACCAGCACGCCCGCCAGCAGCAGCGCTACCAGCGTCGTCGGATTGAAAGCATTACGGAACGCTGCCGCAACTTTCGTTGCGCCAGTGCTGCGGTCACCCTCTATACCCAGTACGGCCATTTGCAAGACAGCTTTATTTGCCGGTGAACTTCGGCTTGCGCTTTTCCATGAACGCCTGGCGGCCCTCACGAAAATCCTGCGAGTCCATGCAGTCGGTGCCGACCTGCTTGATCGCGGCCATGTCGCGTTTGTCGGGATCCTTCAGCACCTGCGCGATGGTGATCTTGGCGGCCTTGATGGCGAGCGGCGCGTTGCCGGAGATCGTGCGCGCGATCTCCATGGTCGCATCCCACAGTTCGGTATCGGGTGAAACGCGATCGACAAGGCCGATCCGCAACGCTTCCGCGGAATCGATCTTCATACCCGTATACATGATCAGCCGCGCCCATGACGGCCCAACCAGCGAGACCAGATGGCGCAAGCCGTCATAGCCATAGGCGATGCCGAGCTTGGCTGCGGGAATGCCGAACTGGCTGTTGTCGCTGGCGATGCGAATATCGGCCGCCATCGCAACCTGCATGCCGCCGCCGAGGCAGAAACCCCTGATGCAGGCGATGATCGGCTTCGGATAATTCGCCAGCAATGCGCGCTGGGCTTCGCTCTTTTTCGAGTATTCTTCCGAGGCTGCCGCATTGTGGCGGACTTTTTCGAACTGGCTGATGTCCGCGCCCGAGACGAAGGCCTTGTCGCCGGCTCCGACCATGATCACGACGCGGACATCATCGTTGTCGCGCAGCTCGATCAGCGCATTGCCGAGCCCTTCCCACATGTCCAGCGACATCGCATTGCGCTTCGCGGGATTGTTGAAGGTGATGACCCCGACGCCGTCAGTGACGCTTTGGAGAATCTTGCCGTCGGCATAGGATTTTTCGGTGTTGTTTTCGTTGTTCTTGGGAACGTCAAGCATGGGTTCAGCTTTCGGAGTTGTAAGAGGATGCGGTCTGCGGTTCAGACGGTGGTGATGAAGGGGTCAAATTTCGCACGTGCGAAGGCGGGCCGGGCCTGTATTTTAGTCCACCATTCGCTGACGCGGGGATGTTTCTTGGGCGCGACTTCATCGGGCGCGATTTCCTCATCCAGCCGCTTCACGAACGGCACCGCGGCGATATCGGCGATCGAATAGGCCGTGCCAACCATCCAGCCGGACGGCTTCAGCGCTTCTTCCATCTTGTCCAGCAACTGCGTGACCAGTCTGGTCCGCGCGGCGTCGCGCTCTTCCTCGGTGTAGGGCTTGCGCGCCACCCGCAGCCAGGCTTCCTGGCGTTCCTTGCTCGGGATGTTCTTCAGCTTCTCGGCCAGTTCCGCATCGGTCCATTGCGACGCCGTCTTCTGCAGATGATGGCGCCAGTTGAAGATGATGAGATTGCCGATCAGGCCGTCGATATGCCGGATCCAGTTGCGCATCTCGGCGCGCAGGTAGGGCGTATCCGGCCGCAGCGGCGGATCGGGGTAGGTCTCGTCGAGATATTCGCAGATCGTGCCGCTTTCGTGCAGCGGCTTGCCGTCATGGATCATGGTCGGGATCACGCCGAGCGGATTGATCTTCAGGTATTCCGGCGAATGATGCTCCAGGTTCGCCATGTCGACCACATGGCCTTGATAGGCGAGGCCCTTTTCCTCAAGGCACAGCCGGACGCGGCGCGAAGCGCTCGAGCGCCAGCCGTGATGAAGAACGATCATGCGGAAACTCCGCGCAATTCGGGGAGGCTCAGACGCCAAACGTGTCGCGCCACTTTTCGGTGAGCTCGGGAATGCCCTTGATGATTTCAGCAATCGTCGGGCGGATGGTCTTCAATTCGTCGAGCTTCTTGAAACCGGCGGGTAGCACGGTGTCGCGCCGCAACGGGATGCCGAATTCCTCGATATCTTCGGCTGCGGTATCGCTGGAATAGAGAAATTCCATGAACAGTTTTGCGGCGTTGGGATGCTTGCTGTTCTTCAGGACCGCTGAACCGGAGATCATCAGCACCGAGCCTTCCTCAGGGTAGGATACCGCGATCGGATTGCCCTGCGCGGCATTGCGCAGCACCAGCGCGGACGGGCTGGCGCCAATGCTGCGCTCGCCCGACACTTGAACGGTTACCGTGTCGATGATGGAGCGGCCGACATGCGGCTTCAGCGCCGCCAGTTGCTCGAAGTAGTCCCAGCCGTAGAGTTTGTTCATCTGCACCACCCAGGTGCCGACGAAACCCGAGAAGCCGGGATGGCCGACCACCGACTGGCCCTTCCATTTCGGATCGATGAATTCCTTCCAGCTTTTCGGCGCCTGTTCCGGCTTCACCTTGTTGGTGTTGTAGGCAAGGCCGACAGTGGTGGCGTTGACGATCTGGTAGGCGTCATCGGGATCGACGCCGTGAAAGCGGCTGTCGATCTGGTCGATCGATCGCATCTTGTAGGGCATCAGGACGCCGCGGTCCTTCAATGCCACGAACTGTCCCATGTCGGTGGTGGAGAACACGTCACAATTGGCGGCGTTGGCCTGAAGGTCCTGGCTCAGCCGCTGATAGGCGACCTGCGCCGTCGACCGCACCACATTCACCTTCACGCCGGGGAAAGCCTTGGAGAAGATCGCCCCATGCTTCTCGGAACGGTCCGACGGCCAGTAGACGCTGTACCAGGTCAGTTCGCCTTCCTGCTTTGCCTTGGCGTAGAGTTCGGCGATGTAGTCGGCTTGCGCGGAAGCGGGCCGCAATCCCATCAGCGCAAGCGCGGTTCCGGTCAGAAAGTTTCTTCGGTTCAGCATGGCGTTCCCTGCAAGCTGACGCGCCCGGGCGTCTTCGTCTCGACGCTCTCGGGCGTCTTCGAAAGCCATTTCAGCATTGATTTAATGTGTGCGCAATGCTCTTGTATGTATACATAGAGGAACCCGCGATGCGCGCCAGAACCAGCGATGCCCTGCGTAAGGAGATCGAGGACGATATCGAGCACGGCCGGCTGTCGCCGGGCGACAAGCTCGACGAGCAGACGCTGGCGGAGCGGTTCGAGGTGTCACGCACGCCGGCGCGCGAAGCCCTGCTGCAACTGGCGGCGGCCGGCATCGTGCGGCTGGTGCCGCGACAGGGTGCTGTGGTCTGCAGCGTGTCGCCGCAACTCGCCATCGGGATGGTGGAAGTGCTGACCGCGCTGGAAGCGGAAGCGGCCGGGCTCGCGGCCCGGCGGATGTCGTCGACCGAGAAGGCGCAGCTCGCCAAATTGCACCTGGCGTCGCAGGCCGCGGTCAAGCGGCTGGACAGCCCCGCCTACATCAAGAACAACGCCGCCTTCCATGCTGCGATCTACGAGGGGGCGCGCAACGAATTCCTGGCCGAACAGATCCGGGCGACGCGGTTGCGGATGCGCTTCTATCATCGCTCCAGCCTCTATCAGCCGGCGCGTCTGAAGGCGTCGTTCCAGGAGCACGCGCGCGTCGTGGAAGCGATCAAGAGCGGCGACGACGCGCAGGCTCAGCAGCTGATGCGCGAGCACATCCTGTTCGGCGGCCGGGTGTTCGCCGACCTGATCGCCAATCTCACCAACCGAAAGCCCTGACATCATGAAGACTGCCGTCGTTCGCATTCACCGCCATGGCGGGCCCGAAGTGCTGCAATATGAAGTGGTCGACCTGCGCGATCCCGGTCCCGGCGAGGTGCTGCTGAAGCAAACCGCGATCGGGCTGAACTTCGCCGATACCTATCAGCGCGAAGGCGAGGCCGGGCCGCATGATGCCGGTAGCCTGCCGGTCGTGCTGGGCGGGCAGGGCGCCGGCGTGGTCGAGGCCACAGGCTCTGGCGTTTCCGGCTTCAAGGTGGGCGACAGGGTCGCCTATATCCATCCCGGCGCCTATGCCGAGCGCCGCGTCGTGCCCGCCGACAAGTTGTTGCATCTGCCGCCGGGGATTTCCGACCAGGTGGCGGCGGCGGCGCTGTTGCGCGGCCTGACGGCCGAATATCTGGTGCGGCGGCTCTACCGGATAAAGCCCGGCGATACCGCGCTGGTTCATGCGGCTGCGGGCGGCATGGGGCTGTTGCTGGGGCAATGGGCAAAAGCGCTCGGCGCGCGCGTGATCGGCACCGTCGGCGCCGATAGCAAGGTCGAGATCGCCAAGGCCCATGGCTGCAGCGACGTGATCGTCTATAGCCGTGAGGACTTCGCCGCCCGCACCATGGAACTGACGGATGGCGCAGGCGCCGACGTGATCTATGACGGCGTCGGCAAATCGGCGTTCCTGAAATCGCTCGATTGCGTGAGACCCATGGGCATGGTGATCAGCTATGGCACGGCGTCAGGCAATGTCGGCGCCTTCGACCTGCAGCTCCTGCATCGCAAGTCCATCATCGTGACGCGGCCGACGCTGCGCACCTGGATCGCCAAGCGCAGCGACTACGAGGCGGCCGCGGCTGCGTTCTTCGACGCGGTGATGTCAGGCAAGGTCCGCGTCGAGGTCAACCGCTCTTACGCGCTGCGCGACATCAAGCGGGCCCATCAGGAGCTGCACAGCCGGGCCACGGTCGGCCCGGCCATCATTATCCCATAACGGGGCTTTTATTTTTTGAGCATGATCTTTTCGAAAAACCGGTACCCACTTTTTCGGATCATGCTCTACTGCGTCATATGCGCCGTCAGCGGATGGGCGGCGGCCTTGTTGAAGAAGGCGGCTTCCTCCGCGGTCGCTTCCAGCAGCTGTTCGTCCTGCGCATAGATGTCGTTGCGGAACTGCACCGTCTGGTCCTTGGTCATCCACGCCGTCAGGTAGATCCAGGCCACCGGAATCTTTTTGGTGACGCGGATGTCATGGCGCTCGCCGGTCGCAATCGCCGCATCGATCGCGGCGCGGCTCCATTGCGGCTGATCCTTCAACAGCCATGCCGCGAGGTCGCGCACATTGTCGACGCGCGAGCAGCCGTGCGAATCGAAACGGTAGTCGTCGTTGAACAGGTTGCGCTGATTGGTGTCGTGCATGTAGACCGAATAGGAATTCGGCATGTCGATCTTGACGGCGCCGAGTGCGTTCCAGGTGCCGGACTGCTGGCGCACCGTGAAGTTCGGCGTGTGGGCGCCGGACCAGTCGACCGACTGCGGATCGATCGGCGCATCGTTGGCGCCGAGCACGTCCATGTGCATGCGGGACAGATAGGTCGGGTCCTTGCGCATATGCGCGGAAATCTCGCTCTTGGCGATCGACGACGGCACGGTCCAGGTCGGGTTGAGATTGACGCTGGTGATTTCGGCGGTCAGGGTCGGCGACGGTTTTTCGGTCTTGCCGACGATGACGCGATAGCGCCGCACCACCTTGTCGTCCTCGACGGCCTCGGCAAACGTCGCCGGGATATTCACGACCACATAGCGCTGGCCGAACGGAAAGTTGATGTTTTCGAGGCGCGTCAGCGAGGCTTCGAGCTGCTTGATGCGCTTCTGGATGGAAACGTTGAGCGCGGCCAGGGTGCGCGGAGTCACCGTTCCGGTCAGCGCCAAGCCGTGGCGGGCCTGGAAGCGCTTGACGGCTTCGGCGAGAGCATCGTCGTAGGCGCCGGAGGCCTTGTCGGCGGCAAGATCGCCGGTGACGATCAGTCGCTTGCGCAACAGGTCGTCATTCGGCCCCTGGACTCCCTGCGCGAATTTCGCGTCGGCGGGAATGGTCGGCCATCCGCCGCGTACCGCCAGATCCGAGTAACTGAGCGCGGCGTCGCGGATCCGCTGCGCGCTGCCTTCGTCGAAGGTCGGTTCGTGCGAAAGCGCCAGCGCTGCGGCCGAACGTGATTCCGGCGTCGATGTAGCGACGGCGGGCTTTGGCGGCGCCGTATGCGCGGCCGGCGCTGTGCCCGCCGCTGCGGCCGGGTGGGGCGCTGCCGGTGAACTCGCCGCAGATCCGGCGCCTTGGCCAAACGCCGGCCCGGCCACGAGCCATGCGGCCATGGCAACGATTGTCATTCTCTGCATGTCAGACTTCCCTATGTCAGGCTTGTTCGGAATGTGCGCGATGCGCGGGAGTTGAAATCAAATGCCCGGCCGCCCGGACTGAACGAATGAGCTAGGCTGCTCCACGACAGCGTTTGGCAAGGATTACCCCATGAGAGTTGCGGTAAGATTAAGTTGCCGTTGCGGCTGTTGCACTGCCGCAAATCCCCAGGCCTAAATCTGAAGCTCAAATTTGGAGCTTCGATCCAAAGCCGGCGGATCGCCGTGATTGGACTTTTGTCTCCTTTGATATGTCGCCGCGGCGGCTATGGTGGTTCGCAACAGAATCAAGAAAAGCGTGACTGGGAGAACGGCATGCCGTTGACGCGCCGGGAAGCGATTGCAGGGTGTGGCGGAGCGTTGGCTTGGCTCGCAGGTTCACCGTCGTCGGCGCAATCGGCCTATCCCGCCCGGACCATCAAGATGATCGTGCCTTATCCGGCCGGCGGCACCACCGATCTGCTCGGGCGGCTGGTTGCCGACCAGCTCAAGAGCGGCCTCGATGCAACCGTCATCGTCGAGAACAAGCCGGGAGCCGGCACGACGCTCGGCGCCGATCAGGTCGCCAAGTCCGACCCGGACGGTTACACGCTGTTGATGGCGACCTCGACCACGCTCGCCATCAACAAGACGCTCTACAAAAAACTGCCTTACGATCCCGCGAAGGATTTCGCGCCGATCGCGCTGGTCGCCGGCGTCCCCTTTGCGCTGATCATCAATCCCGCGATCCCGGCGAAGACGCTCGTCGAATTCATTGCCTACGCCAAATCAAAACCGGGACTGGCCTACGGCTCGGCCGGTAACGGCAGCCCGCAACATCTTGGCGCCGAGATGCTGAAGTCGGCGGCGGGTATCGATATCAGGCACGTGCCCTATCGCGGCAGCGTGCCGGCCATGCTCGACGTGATCGCGGGGCATATCCCGTTCATGGTGGTGGATCTGCAGCCGGCGCTGCCGCAGATCCGCGAAGGCAAGGTGAGGGTGCTCGGCGTGACCACGCCAAAGCGCGTCGCCGCGGCCCCCGACATTCCGACGCTTGCCGAAGCCGGGCTTCCCGGCTTTGAACTGGTCGCCTGGCAGGGCGTGGTGGCGCCGTCGGGCACGCCGCGCCCGATCGTCGATGCGCTGGCGGCGCAGATCGCCAAACTGATGGCCGATCCCGCGATGCGGCACAAGTTGACGGCGATGTCGCTGGAGCCGCTGCCGCCCTCGACACCGGATGGTTTTGCCGCTTACATCAAGACCGAAATCGAACGCTGGGCGGTGATCGTACAGAACTCCGGCGCCGAGTTCGAATGACGCGACGAAAGATCAAGAAAACAAAGAAGTCTTGAAATGACTCACCTGCAGGCGCACCGCCCGTGCCCGACATGAATGATCCCGATGTCCTGATCGTCGGCGCCGGACCGGTCGGGCTGACGCTTGCGATCGACCTCGCCTGGCGAGGTATCGCCGTGACCGTGGTGGAGACGCGCGCGGCTGCCGCGCCGCCCGAGCCGAAATGCAATCACGTCGCTGCCCGTACCATGGAGATCTTCCGGCGGCTTGGCCTCGCCGACAAGGTCCGCAATGCCGGATTGCCGGCGGATTATCCGCACGACATCAGCTACCGCACCTCGTTCACGGGCCAGGAGCTGACACGGATTCATATTCCCTGCCGGCGCGACCGTTTTACGGCGACCGAGGGCCCCGACTGCAACTGGCCGACGCCGGAGCCGCCGCACCGCATCAACCAGATCTTTCTGGAGCCGATCCTGTTTGCGCATGCAGCCGCGCAGTCGCGCATCCGCATCATCAGCCGCACCACGGTCGGAGATGTCGTGATCGCGGACGATGGCGCGCGCGCAGGCTTGCGTGACCTCGACACCGGCGCGGTTACGCCGGTGAACTGCCGCTACCTGATCGGTTGCGACGGCGCGCGCTCGATCGTTCGCAAGGCGATCGGCGCCGAACTGTCCGGCGATGCCGTGATCCAGCGCGTGCAGTCGACCTACATCCGCGCGCCCGGGCTGATCGATCGCCAGCACAGCGCGCCTGCCTGGGGTACCGGGTCGATCAATCCGCGCCGCTCGGGCATGGTCTATGCGATCGACGGCCGCGAGCGCTGGCTGGTGCACAATTACATGAAGCCGGGCGAGGGCGATTTCGACGAGGTCGATCGCGATGCCTGCCTGCGGACCATCCTCGGCGTGGAAGACGGTTTCAACTACGAGATCATCTCGAAGGAAGACTGGTATGGCCGCCGGCTGATTGCCGATAAATTTCGCGACCGCTGCGCCTTCATCGTCGGCGACGCCGCCCATATCTGGGTGCCCTATGCCGGCTACGGCATGAATGCCGGCATTGCGGATGCCATGAACCTTTCATGGCTGCTGGCGGCTCATCTTAATGGTTGGGCGCCGTCGGCCATCCTCGACGCCTATCAGGCGGAGCGGTGGCCGATCACCAGCCAGGTCTCACGGTTTGCGATGTCGCACGCGGAGGCCGAAATCCGCCGCCGCGGTTCGGTGCCCGACGAAATCGAGCAAGCGGGACCGGAAGGTGAGCGCGCGCGCCGCGAGGTCGGCCGTCTCACCTACGAAATTAATGTTCAGCAATATGCCTGCGCCGGGCTCAACTTCGGCACCTATTATGATCGTTCGCCGATCATCGCCTATGACGGCGCCACCCATCCGGCCTACACGATGGACAGCTACACGCCGTCGACGGTGCCGGGTTGTCGCACGCCGCATCTGTGGTGCACGGACGGCCGCTCGCTCTATGACGCGATGGGGCCGGAATTCACGCTGTTGCGGTTCGATCCCGCCGAAGACGTCGCGGCGCTCGAAGCCGCCGCACGGCTCAGAGGCGTACCGCTCAGGATTCTCGACGTCGAACGGCCGGACTCTGCCATCTCAGATGGCTCTGCCATCTACGATGGCGACAAACTGGTTTTGTCCAGGCCGGACCAACATGTGGCCTGGCGCAGCAACAGGCTACCCGCCGATTCTCTCGCAACGATCGATCGGGTCCGCGGTGCCGCGATCCAGGCGCGATAGCGCCCATAGCGTTTTCGAGCGAAGTGGGCGCCGGTTCGCGTAAAGAAAACGCGTCAAACAAAAGAGTAGAGCCCGGTTCTGATTCAATCAGAACCGATAAGGCTCTAGGCTTCGTTGGCGGCAATCGATTCCATCAGGGATACCAGCTGACGCTGAACGGTCTGGTCCTTGATCTTGCTGTAGGCGCGCAGCAACCGCAGGCTGAACGAGCTGTCGAGGAACAGCAGACTTTCGACTTCCCGCGCCTTGCCGTCGCCGTCGTAGAAGAACGTCACTGGCACGTCGAGCGCGGTGGCGATTTGCTGCAGACGGGCAGCGCCAACGCGGTTGACACCCTTTTCGTACTTCTGGACCTGCTGGAAGCTGACGCCGAGTTTGTCGCCGAGCTCTGCCTGCGAAATCTTCTGCTCTACGCGCCGCAAGCGAATCCGCTTGCCCAATTCAATGTCGGGTTTGCCGGCACTACGCTGCTTCATCTTCTTTGCTGCTGATCTGATCATTCTGGTTTTACCGTCCTTCGATCCGAAGCCCTGAAATAGATCAGGGGTTCATCCCTAGTTACTGCGTTAAGTCCGTATCGACCCGTGAATTCGCCGTAGGAAACCCAGGAGTCCTGAGAGCCGGATGGTAGCCAAAAACGCTCGCGCGCATTGGAGGCATCCTGATACCGGCGCTGTCAGCCAAACTCAACCGTTGGCGCCCGGGGCGTCATTGACGAAAACCCCGCATCCTACATGTGCCAAAATATCGGTCCGACCACAACCACCGCGAGTTAGATGGACACAGATTTTGAGAGCATACTTACTATCGGCAGGCTATCCTATCCTTCCACCGGGCCAACCAGCCGTCCAGCACCTCGATATCGGTACTACTACGGAGGTAGGCGGACCCGCATCGACCGGCCCGGCGCTCGCCCGTTGCGCCGTGTCAGCCCGCCGTGACGTCGACCACCTCGGCGCCGTCGAGCACGCGTCGCGCCTTGTCGCGGTCGAGATCGTTTTCCCATGCCGCGACGACGACGGTCGCCACGCAGTTGCCGATCAGGTTGCCGAGCGCACGGGCCATGCCGATGAACCAGTCGACCGACAGCACCAGCACGAGGCCGATGGCGGGAATGCTGGGCACCGCATTCAGCGTCGCCGCCAGAATGACGATCGCGGAACCGGGCACGCCATGCGCGCCCTTTGAGGTGATCAGCGAGACGCCGAGCACCAGCAGCAGGTCGCCGAACGACAGCGGCGTGTTGGTGGCTTGCGCGATGAACACGACCGCCAGCGTCAGATAGATCGAGAACGCATCGAGGTTGAACGAGTAGCCGGTGGGGATCACCAGGCCCACGACCGAGTCCTTGACGCCCATCCGTTCCAGCTTGCGCATGATCTGCGGGAGCACGGCGTCGGAGGAGGCGGTGGCGAGAACGATCGTCAGTTCCTCGCGCAAATAGGACAGGAATTTGAGAATATTCAGCCCGGCCAGCGCCATCACGCCGCCAAGCACGCCGAAAACGAAGATCGCCACCGAAACGTAGAACAACGCGACCAGCGACAGCAGTTGCTTGAGCGAGCCGACGCCGTATTTTCCGACCGTATAGGCCACGGCGCCAAGCACGCCAAGTGGCGCGACACGTACGATCAGGCCCATCGTGCGGAACAGGACGGTCGATACGGCGTCGATGAACGACGTGATTTTTTCGGCCTTTTCGCCGCCGACCAGCGCCAGGCTGGTGCCGAACAGGATCGCGAAGAACAGCACCTGCAGCACGTCGTTGCGGGACAGCGCGTCGAACGACGTGGTCGGGATGATGTTCATCAGGAAGCTGCCGATGCCGCCGCCCTGCAGCTTGTGGGCATTGTCGGCGTAGTTGCCGAGCGCCTTGGCGTCGAGCGTCGAGGTGTCGATGTTCATGCCGTGGCCGGGACCGAACAGGTAGGCCAGCAGCAGGCCGACGACGAGTGCAACCGTCGTCATGGTCTCGAAATAGACCAGCGCCTTGACGCCGACCCGTCCGACCTTCTTCAGGTCGCCGGCGCCGGCGATGCCGTGCACCACGACGCAGAACACGATCGGCGCCACGATCATCGAGATCAGCTTCAGGAAGGCGTCGCTGAAGATCTTGAGCGCAACGGCAAAATCGGGCGCGGCGATGCCGAGCACGATTCCGAGCAGGAGCGCCGCCAGCACCTGGACGAAAAGAGAGGTGTAGAGCGGCTTGCGCGCTTCTGTTGGTGCCGGTGCTGCGATCGTCGACATGGCCTGCTTCCCCGATTGGTTTCGGACCAAACACAGCAAACTATATGCCAAGAAGCGGGTAGCCCGCGTTATCGGGAAACGCGCGCGAAACCGCCGGCTCGACCGCACCATCGGCCGCTCAAGCCATTGCCTCGATTGCGGAATCCAGCCACCGTCAGCCCTCGTTTTCGAGCGCGCAGCTCACCGTGTAGACGACGCCATGGGGCAAAAAATCGACGGTGGCCTCGCCGCCGAGCTGGTCGCGGGCACTGCGCTCGATCAGCCGCGACCCGAAGCCGCGCTGCACCGGTGCCGTAACGTGGGGCCCCCCGGCCTCGGTCCAGATCATGCGCAGTTTGCGTCCGTCGCCTTCCCAAAGCACTTCCCAGTCCAGCGCGACGGTGCCGATATCGTTCGACAACGCGCCGTATTTGGCGGCATTGGTCGCGATCTCGTGCACGATCATCGACAGGATCACGGCTAGCCGTGGCGACAGCGGAACCGTCGGCCCGGACATCCGCATCCGTTCCGGATTGTTGAGCAGGTACGGCTGCAACACCCGCGCCACCACGTCCTGCAATTCGGAACCCTGCCATTTCTCCTGGCTCAGCAGATTATGCGCTTCCGCCAGTGCGCCGAGCCTCCCTTCGAATTTCTCGCGCTCGGCCCGGCTCGCGCTGCGGAAGGTTTGCGTCGCGATCGACTGCAGGATCGCAAGTGTGTTCTTGACCCGATGGTTGAGTTCGTCGATCAGCAGGTCGTGCAGCATCTCGCCGCGGGCGATCGCGGTGGCCATTCGCACCGCAAAGGCGAGGCCGACCATCAGCAGCACGCCGCCGATCACGCTGGTGATTGCGAGACTGCGCCATAGTGGGGCGACCAGCGAGCTTTCTGCAATGCCGGCGGCAACCGTCCAGCCGGTCAGCGAAGAGCGCGCCACGCTGGTGATCAGCGGGACGCCCTCGAGCGACACCGCCGAAAACGTCGCTTCGGGGTTGTGGAACATCTCTGCATAGAGCGAGGGCGAGGCGCGCTGTCCTATGGTTTCCAGCGAATTCGGCACGCGCGCAAGATTGATGCCTTCGCCGTCGAAGATCGAGATCGTCCAGTCCTTGCCCGGGCGCTGCTGCTCGATCATGGCCTGGAATATCTCGATCGGCGGGCTGAACGAGATGTCGTAGATCACTTCACCGTCGCGAATGACCGGAACTTCGACCGTCACGATCAGGCGCTTCTTGATCGCGCCGCTGAACAGGTTCGAGTAGGCCGGCCTCTTTTCCGCAAAGACCTTGTCCACCATCGCGCGGTTGTTGCGTAGCGGCAGGTCGGCGGTTTCAGACGTGACGGAAGAGAATACCAGGCGGCCTTCGCGATCCGCTACCAGCACGACGCCGCCTTCGGCATATTGCTCGAGAAAGCCTTGCGCCATCCGGCGGAAGCCGTTGAGATCACGATCACGCAGCGCATTGGTCAGCGACAGAACCTGCAGCGCCCCGGTCATGCGCAGCATTTCGGCATCCAGCACCAGGCGGATGCTGCGCACGGTTTCCCCGACGCGCTGCGTGGCGTCCCTGCGATCCTGCTCGTAATTATTGTAAACGATGCCGGCCGCGAAAATAATCAGCGGCAGTGTGGTTCCCGCGACCAGAAGTGCGAGACGCACTGGCAGTGAGAGTTTTGGCAATGCACGTCCCGGATCGGATCGGCCCAATAACGTCAAGCATAGGAGAAGCGGCCGAAATCCGCCAAGGATATTAATCAGTTCAGGACAGCGGGCGGGTTCCACGACGCCTGTCTTGGGCGTCGCGGAACCCGGATCTGCTTCTATAGATTGCTGTCGCTGATCGCGGCATACACCATCGTGCGCAGTTCGCGCCGCAGCGGATAGGCGCTCGATGGCAACACCTGCGTCATGAAGATGGTGATCAGCTCTTCCGCCGGATCGATAAAGAACGACGTGGTCGCAGCACCACCCCAGTTGAATTCGCCGGGACTGCCGGCGATCAGGGTCTGCGCCGGATTCATGGTGACGGCAAAGCCGAGACCGAATCCGATGCCGTTATAGGCCGCCTCCGAGAACATCGAGCGCGACATGGCCGGCAGGTCGACGCCGCCGGGCAGGTGGTTCGACGCCATCAATTTCAGCGTCTTCGGGCCCAACAATCTCACACCGCCGAGTTCGCCGCCATTGAGCAGCGCGCGGCAGAAGGTGAGATAGTCGGCCGCGGTCGAGCACAGGCCGCCGCCACCGGAAACAAGGGAGGGCGGTGAAAGGAACGAACTCGTGGCAGGGTCGTCCTGCAGCGTCAGCGTGCCCTTGCGATCGGCCGCGAGCGGATTGAAACCGCCTTGCGGGTCGGCCGAATAACAGGCCGCGAAGCGATGGGCCTTTTCCTTCGGCACGAAGAAGTCGGTATCGTTCATGCCGAGCGGGCCGAGGATCCGTTCCTTCAAAAACTGCTCGAACGGCATTCCGCTGATCTTGCCTACGAGATAGCCGATCACGTCGGTGGCGACCGAATAGTTCCAGGCCTCACCCGGCGAAAATTCCAGCGGAATCTTGGCGAGGTCCTCGATCATCGATTGCAGCGTGCCGGCCTTGATCACTTCGCCGATCTTGTTCTCGCGATAGGCGGCGTCGACATTGGAGCGTTGCTGGAAGCCGTACGTCAGACCAGAGGTGTGGCGCAGCAGGTCGACGATCAGCATCGGCCGCGACGGCGGCCGGGTCAGAAAGGCTGGGTAGGTGCCGGCCAGGAACACGCCGAGGTTCTTCCATTCCGGAATGTATTTATGGACGGGCTCGTCGAGCGCGACGCGGCCTTCCTCCACCAGCATCATGAAGGCCACCGACGTGATCGGCTTGGTCATGGAATAGATCCGGAAGATCGTGTCTTCCTTGACCGGAACCTTGCGCTCGACGTCGGCAAAGCCCTGCACCGTCGAGTGGACGATCTTGCCGCGCCGATAGACCAGCAACTGCGTTCCGGGGAAGCGGCCGGCATCGACATAGCGCTGCTTCAGGTGATTTTCGAGACGGTCGAGCGCCGGCTTGGACATTCCGGCGGATTCGGGCGAGGCGGGGGTGGGGGCTAACATCAGGGGCTGATCTCCTGCAGGCTGGGTACGGACCTAGATAGCCGAAAAGTGTAGCCTGTTCCAACGGCCTGAGCATACCCATGGGATACCCTTGGGCCGAACGGTGCTATAGGCTGGCAGAGCCATTCGCGCAGCCCGCAGGACAGCCAAAATGACCCAGTTCAACGAGACCGAACTCACCGCCGCCGTGATCCGCAGCTTCGACGATACCCCGGATCCGCGCGCCAAATTCCTGCTGCAGGAACTGGTGAAGTCGCTACACGACTATGTCAGCAAGACCGGTCTCACCTTCGAGGAATGGGAATACGCGATCGATTTCCTGACCCGGACCGGGCAGAAATGCACCCCGATCCGGCAGGAGTTCATTCTGCTCTCCGACGTGCTCGGCGTCTCGATGCTGGTCGACGCCGTCAACCACCGGGAGCGCGAAGGCGCCACCGAGACTACCGTGCTTGGCCCGTTCTATGTCGGCGAGCACAAGGTGATGCCGCACGGCACCGACGTCTCGGCCAATCTGCCGGGCGAGCGGATGTTCGTGCAGAGCCGCGTCACCGACCTCAACGGCAAGCCGTTGGCCAATGTGCCGGTCGACATCTGGCACGCCGATGACGAAGGCTATTACGATTCACAGCGGCCGACCTATGCGACCGAAGGCCCGTCGTCGCGGGCGCGCTTCGTCACCGACGCCGACGGCCGGTTCTTCTTCCGCACCATTCTGCCGTGCAGCTATCCGATTCCAACCGACGGTCCGGTCGGCGAGATGATCCTCCAGGTCCGCCGTCACCCGATGCGGCCGGCGCATGTGCATTTCCTGGTCAATGCGCCAGGCTACGAGCCTTTGATCACGCACGTCTTCATCGATGGCGACAAATATCTGGATTCCGACGTGGTGTTCGGGGTCAAGGACGAGCTGGTTGCGAAAATCGAAAAACGTACCGATGCGCTGATGCCGGACGGCAAGCCAGCGGAGGTTCCGTGGCACCTGATGACGTACGAATTCCACATGAAGCCCGGCCAGGGCGCCGCGCCGAAACCGATGGCGGCGAAGGCCCAAGAACACGCTTGAGAACACGCTTGAGAACACGCCTGAGAACACGCCTGAAGCCGCTTTGAAAGCACCTGCTCAATTCTTGTGCGCCGCACAAGAATTGAGCGAATCGCAAATTTTGGGTGCTGGCGCCGGTGTTTGCGAGCCGTTCAGCCTAACCCATACTTCGCTGAAATATATCAGTTTTTTGTAATGCGGGAGGCTTGGCACGAAGCTTGAATAGCTTGTGCTGACGCCATTGTAGCCGTCCCTCGAGACCAATCATCCGAATTGTAACGCCGCAACTCCGGGGCCTCCCCGGAACGCGCCCCTGTGCGCCCCGCGGCTTTGCCAAACGGACGGCCCGCTCAGATGCAAAGGACAGCGATACCCATGACGAAGCCCACACTTCCGACCTCCCGCGGCCTCAGCCGTCGTCAGCTCCTGAAAGCGACCGGTGGCACGGCCGCATTGCTCGCCGCTGCGAAGTTGAATTTCCCGGCCGGCGCCTTCGCGCAGGGCGCGGGTCCGGAAGTGACCAAGGCGACGCTCGGCTTCATCGCGTTGAGCGATGCCGGGCCGCTGTTCGTCGCCAAGGACAAGGGCCTGTTCGCCAAATACGGCATGCCCGACGTCGAGGTCGCCAAGCAGGCGTCGTGGGGAACGACCCGCGACAACCTCGTGCTCGGCGGTGAAGGCAACGGCATCGATGGCGCGCACATCCTGAGCCCGATGCCGTATCTGATTTCGGCCGGCAAGGTGACGCAGAACAACCAGCCGACGCCGATGTACATCCTGGCGCGGCTCAATCTCGATGCGCAGTGCATCTCGATCGCCAAGGAATATGCCGACCTCAAGATCGGAGCCGACTCGTCGCCACTGAAGGCGGTATTCGAACAGAAGAAGGCGGCCGGCAAATCGGCGAAGATCGCCATGACCTTCCCGGGCGGCACGCATGACCTGTGGATCCGTTATTGGCTGGCCGCCGGTGGCATCGATCCCGACAAGGACGTCGAGACCATCGTGGTGCCGCCGCCGCAGATGGTGGCCAACATGAAGGTCGGCACCATGGACGCCTTCTGCGTCGGCGAACCCTGGAATTTGCAGTTGATCCACCAGGGCATCGGCTACACCGCCGTCAATACCGGCGAGATCTGGAACAAGCATCCGGAGAAGTCGCTCGGCATGCGCGCGGCGTGGGTCGACAAGAATCCGAAGGCTGCCAAGGCCATTCTGATGGCGGTCATGGAAGCCCAGCAATGGGCCGACAAGATGGAGAACAAGGCTGAACTGGCGGCCATCATGGGCAAGCGGCAGTGGATGAACTGCCCGGTCGAGGACGTACTCGATCGCAGCGCCGGCAAGTTCGACTACGGCCTGCCTGGCAAGGTGGTCGAGAACTCGCCCCACATCATGAAGTACTGGCGCGACCATGCCTCCTATCCGTTCCAGAGCCATGACCTCTGGTTCATCACCGAGGATATCCGCTGGGGCAAGTATGAAGCCGGTTACGACGCCAAGGCGCTGATCGCCAAGGTCAACCGTGAAGATCTCTGGAAGGATGCCGCCAAGGAGCTCGGCGTTGCGGCCGCCGACATTCCGACCTCGACCTCGCGCGGCAAGGAGACCTTCTTCGACGGCAAGGTGTTCGACCCGGAGAATCCTGCGGCGTACCTCAAGTCCCTGTCCATCAAGCGTGTTGACGTCTGATCCAGGCAGGGCCGCGCGCTTCCCGTGTGCGGCCCGCCCCCTGAACACGGAGATACACTTTCAATGTCGATGCCTGCCATGAAAGCCGAAGCCTCTGCGGTGGCGATTCCGACGACGGTGGCCACCGCGGCGCCGGTTGTGACGATGACGCCGAAGCGGACGCCGCGCACTGAGAAATACGCCAAGATGGCGAAGGAGACCGCGGCGCACGTCGTGCCGCCGCTGATCGTTCTGGCGCTGTTGATGCTGTTCTGGGAGCTGGTTTGCCGCCGCACGGGATCAACCCTGCCGCCGCCGTCGAAGGTGTTCAAGGACACCAAGGAACTGATCCTCGATCCGTTCTTCGACCATGGCGGTATCGACAAGGGCCTGTTCTGGCATCTGTCCGCCAGCCTTCAGCGCGTCGCGCTCGGTTATTCGATCGCCGCCGTCGTCGGCATCGCGCTTGGCACACTGGTTGGACAATCGGTCTGGGCGATGCGCGGCCTCGATCCGCTGTTCCAGGTGCTGCGCACGATTCCGCCGCTGGCCTGGTTGCCGCTGGCGCTGGCAGCGTTCCGTGACGGCCAGCCCTCGGCGATCTTCGTAATCTTCATCACCTCGGTGTGGCCGATCATCATCAACACCGCCGTCGGTATCCGCAACATCCCGCAGGACTACCGCAACGTCGCCGCCGTGGTGCAGCTCAACCCGCTCGAGTTCTTTACCAAGGTGATGATCCCGGCCGCAGCCCCCTACATGTTCACAGGCCTGCGCATCGGCATTGGGCTGTCGTGGCTTGCCATCGTCGCCGCCGAAATGCTGATCGGCGGCGTCGGTATCGGCTTCTTCATCTGGGATGCTTGGAATTCCTCGCACATCAGCGAAATCATCCTGGCGCTGTTCTACGTCGGCATCATCGGCTTCGTGCTCGACCGACTGATCGCGGCGCTCGGCAAGTTCGTGACCCGCGGCACCGCCGCGAACTGAAGGAACATGTGATGCAGGCCTATCTGAAGCTCGACCACATCGACAAGTCCTTCACCCGCGGCAACGCCACGACCGAGGTGCTGAAGGAAATCAACCTGACGATCGACAAGGGCGAATACGTCTCGATCATCGGACATTCCGGCTGCGGCAAGTCGACGATGCTCAACATCGTCGCCGGCCTCACCGGCACCACCAACGGCTGCGTGCTGCTGGAGAATCGCGAGGTCAACGCGCCGGGGCCGGATCGCGCGGTGGTGTTCCAGAACCACAGCCTGCTGCCCTGGCTGACGGTCTATGAAAACGTCAAGCTCGGCGTCGACAAGGTGTTCGCCTCCAGCAAGAACAAGGCCGAGCGCGACGCCTGGGTGATGCACAATCTCAACCTGGTGCAGATGGCCCACGCCAAGGACAAGCGGCCGTCGGAAATTTCCGGCGGCATGAAGCAGCGCGTCGGCATCGCGCGCGCGCTCGCGATGGAGCCGAAGGTGCTTTTGCTCGACGAACCGTTCGGCGCGCTCGACGCGTTGACCCGCGCGCATCTGCAGGATTCGGTAATGGCGCTGCACCAGAAGCTCGGCAACACAATCCTGATGATCACGCATGATGTCGACGAGGCCGTGCTGCTGTCGGACCGCATCGTGATGATGACCAACGGCCCGAGTGCGCGGATCGGCGAAGTGCTGGAAGTGCCGCTGGCCCGTCCGCGCAAGCGGCTCGAGCTCGCGACCAATCCCGGCTACCTCAAGTGCCGCCAGCGCGTGCTCGAATTCCTCTACGAACGGCATCGCTTCGTCGAGGCGGCGGCGTAGGCCGCTTCTTTCCGGCCGTTGCACCTTGAACCAATATTGCGGACTTCACGACCAACCGGTTCACCTTTGAGACTTAAGGAGAATTGAGATGAATCCGACGCAGATAAAACTGGTTCAGGACAGCTTTGCCAAGGTCGCGCCGATCTCGGAACAGGCCGCGGTGCTGTTCTACGGCCGCCTGTTCGAAGTCGCGCCGTCGGTACGCGCGATGTTTCCCGATGACATGACCGAGCAGCGCAAGAAATTGATGGCGACGCTCGCGCTTGTCGTGGGCGGCCTGAGCAATCTCGAAGCCGTGCTGCCGGCCGCGAGCGCGCTCGCCAAACGTCACGTCAGCTATGGCGCGAAGCCCGAGCACTATCCGGTCGTCGGCGGCGCGCTGCTGTGGACGCTGGAAAAGGGATTGGGCGACGCCTGGACTCCCGATGTCGCCAACGCCTGGACCGCGGCCTATGGCACGTTGTCCGGTTACATGATTCAGGAAGCCTACGGCCGCGCTCAAGCCGCCGAGTAGGAATACGAGGATACGCCGTGAGCGAACCGCTTGTAATTGTCGGCAATGGCATGGCCGCCGCCCGTCTGGTCGATGAGCTGGCGAAGGTGGCGCTCGGTCGCTACGCCATCGCCGTGATCGGCGACGAGCCGCGGCTGGCCTATAACCGCGTGCTGCTGTCGTCGGTCCTTGCGGGCGAAACGACGACGCAGGATATCGAACTGCGGCCGGCGTCGTGGTGGAGCGCGCGTGGCGTCACGCTGAAATACGGTTGCCGCGCGACCGAGATCGATGTCGGCCGCCGCGAACTCAAGATCGCCGGCGACGAGAGCATCCCGTTCTCCAAGCTGGTGCTGACGACGGGCTCGTCCGCGCTGCGGCTGAACGTGCCCGGCGCCGATCTCGCCGGGGTACATACCTTTCGCGACAGCCGCGATGTCGATCTGCTGCTGACGCTGGCGGCGCAAAGGAAGCGCGTGGTGGTGGTCGGCGGCGGATTGCTCGGCCTCGAAGCGGCCTATGGGCTCGCCAAGGCAGGCGCGCCGGTGACGCTGATCCATCTGATGGACCGTTTGATGGAACGTCAGCTCGATGGGTCGGCGGCGGCGCTGCTGAAATCGCTCGTCGAACGCAAGGGCATCGAGATTCTGCTCAACGCCAACACGGCGCGGATCCATGGCGAGACGCGGGTCGAGGGCGTCGAACTGGTGGACGGCCGCCGGATCGATGCCGACGCCGTGATCTTCGCCGCCGGCATCCGGCCCAACATTGCGCTGGCCAAGGAAGCCGGCATCTCCGTCAACCGCGGCATCGTCGTCGACGATCATCTGCAAACCGGTGCTGCCGATATCTTTGCGATCGGCGAATGCGCCGAACATCGCGGCACCTGCTACGGGCTAGTCGAGCCGGCCTACGAGCAGGGGCGGGTGCTGGCGCAGCATCTCGCCGGCCGCGAAGCCTCTTATGGCGGCAGCATCGTCGCGACCAATCTGAAGGTCTCCGGCGTCAGCGTATTCTCGGCGGGCGACTTCATGGGCGGCGAGGGCAGCGAAGCCATCGTGCTTACCGACATCAACTACGGCACCTACAAGAAGCTTGTCATCACGGACGGACGATTGACCGGCGCGGTCCTGATCGGCGATGTCGGTGACGCGCTGTGGTATCTCGAATTGATCCGCACCCGGCAGCCGACGCAGAAAATTCGCGCCGACATGATGTTCGGCCGCTCGCTGGCGCTTCGTTCAGAGGCGGCATGACCGGATCAGCCCCATGAGCGTCGTCGATCCCGATCTCCGCGCCGTCAGCACCACCTGCGCCTATTGCGGCGTCGGCTGCGGCATCCTGGCGACGCCCGACGGCCGAGGCGGAGCGGCGATATCGGGCGATCCTGATCATCCCGCCAATTTCGGCCGGCTATGCTCGAAGGGCTCGGCGCTCGGCGAGACGCTCGGCCTGACCAATCGTCTGCTGTGCCCGATGATCCGCTGCGACAAGGGCAACATGGAGCGCGTGGCCTGGGGCGACGCGCTCGACCATGTCGCGCATCGGTTTCAGCACATCATTGCGCGCGACGGTCCGGGGGCGGTCGCGTTCTATCTGTCCGGCCAGTTGCTGACCGAGGACTATTACGTCGCCAACAAGCTGATGAAGGGCTTTCTCGGCAGCGCCAATGTCGATACCAATTCGCGGCTCTGCATGGCCTCGTCGGTGGCCGGCCACCGCCGTGCGTTCGGCGCCGACACCGTGCCCGGCTGCTATGAAGATCTCGACGAGGCCGATCTTTTGGTGCTGGTCGGCTCCAACGCGGCGTGGTGCCATCCGGTGCTGTACCAGCGCATGCTTGCCAACAAGCAGGGGCGCGGCGCCCGCATCGTGGTGATCGATCCGCGCCGGACCGATACCGTCGGCGATGACGATCTGTTTCTGGGATTGAAGCCGGGCACCGACACCGCGTTGTTCAGCGGCTTGCTGGTTTACCTCGCCGATCAGGGCAAGCTCGACCAGGGTTACATCGTGGCTTACACCTCCGGTTTCGACGATGCGCTTGCCCGCGCGCGCAGCATGGCCGGCAGCGTCGGCGCCACCGCGCTGGCGACCGGCCTCTCCGAGGCCGATGTCGCCGCCTTCTTCCAAATCTACGCCAACACGCCGCGCGTGGTGACGCTGTATTCGCAGGGCGTCAACCAGTCGGCGCAGGGCACCGACAAGGTCAACGCCATCGTCAACTGCCATCTCGCCACGGGGCGGATCGGCAAGGTCGGCGCGTCGCCGTTCTCGCTGACCGGTCAGCCCAATGCGATGGGCGGCCGCGAGGTCGGCGGGCTCGCCAACCAGTTGGCGGCCCATATGGCGTTCACGCCGCCCGATATCGATCGGGTGCGCCGGTTCTGGAAGGCGCCGCGCATCGCCACCCATGAAGGGCTAAAGGCCGTTCAGATGTTCGAGGCGATTGCGCGCGGCGAGATCAAGGCGCTGTGGGTGATGGGCACCAACCCGGCGGTGTCGCTGCCCAACGCCGACGTCGTCCGTGAGGCGCTGAAGAAGCTCGAACTGTTCGTCGTGTCCGAGAACGTGACGTCCAACGACACGGTCGATGCCGGGCCGCATGTGCTGCTGCCGGCGCAGGCCTGGGGCGAAAAATCCGGCACCGTGACCAATTCCGAGCGGCGGATCTCGCGGCAGCGCGCCTTCATGGATGCGCCGGGCGAGGCCAAACCTGACTGGTGGATCCTCGGCGAAGTCGCCAAGCGGCTCGGCTTCGGTGCCGCGTTCAACTTCAATTCGGCGGCGGATATTTTTCGCGAGCACGCCGCGCTCTCCGCCTTCGAGAACGAGGGCGAACGCGACTTCGACATCGGCGGGCTGAAGGCGCTGTCGGACGAGGCGTTCGACACGATGGCGCCGGTGCAATGGCCGATCCGGCTCGATGCGCAGCCGCAGGCTCGCTTCTTTGCCGAGGGCCGCTTCTTCGCCAACGACCACAAGGCCCGCTTCATCGCGCCGGAAGTCCCAGTGCTGCGGACCGAGACGACGGCGGCAAGGCCGCTGCGGCTCAACACCGGCCGGATCCGCGACCAGTGGCACACCATGACCCGCTCGGGCGAAAGCCCGCGGCTCGGCCAGCATCTGCCGGAACCGTTCGTCGAGGTTCATCCCGACGATGCCGCGCGGCACGGCGTTGCCGATGGCGATTTCGCGCGGGTGACGACCGACTATGGACAATGCACGCTTCGCGTCGTCGTCAGCGAGCGGCAGCAGCGCGGCATGCTGTTCGCGCCGATCCACTGGAGCGAAGCCAACGCGACCGGCGCGCGGGTCGGTTCGCTGGTGGCGCCCTACACCGATGCGTTCTCCGGCCAGCCCGAGAACAAGGCGACCCCGGCGTCGATCACGCCTTACGAATATGTCTTCCGCGGCTTTGCGTTGTCGCGCAAGCCGCTCGCATTGCCCGCGCATGCATGGGCGGTGCGCGTTGCGGTCAATGGTGGTTACGGCTATCTGTTCGCCGACAACGCCGACCTGAAGGGCTGGCAATCCTGGCTGAAATCGTTCACGCCGGACGATCTCGCCGAATACAAGGATTTCGGCGGCGGCGTCTATCGCGCCGCGGCGTTTGCCGGCGACCGCATCGAGACCTGCCTGTTCATCGGGCCGGCGCGCGATGCCGGCGACTGGAACGTCGTCAAGGGCCTGTTCGCGGCGGATGCACTCTCGAACGACCAGCGCCGCCTGCTGCTGTCGGGCAAATCGGCCGACGGCCTCGCGGATGCCGGCCCGATCGTCTGCGCCTGCTTCGGTGTCGGCCGCAACACCATCTGCGAAAGCATCGCCGGCGGCGCGCGCTCCGCCGCTGATATCGGGGCGAAGCTGAAGGCCGGCACCAACTGCGGCTCCTGCATTCCGGAACTGAAGCGGATCATCGCGCAAACCGGGGCGGCGGCTGTGCCGCAGCAACTGGTGGCTGCCGCCAATTGAGATATCTCAACCGTCATTGCGAGCCAACGGGTCGTGCGAATGCGCGCCCGATGACAGGCTCCGCGAAGCAATCCATACTTTCCTTGCTGCAAGATGGATTGCTTCGTCGCTTCGCTCCTCGCAATG
This sequence comes from Bradyrhizobium sp. KBS0727, assembly GCF_005937885.2. Taxonomy (NCBI): domain Bacteria; kingdom Pseudomonadati; phylum Pseudomonadota; class Alphaproteobacteria; order Hyphomicrobiales; family Nitrobacteraceae; genus Bradyrhizobium; species Bradyrhizobium sp. KBS0727. The sequence continues at coordinate 2,215,777 of NZ_CP042176.1, forward strand.
ACGGGGAGCAAGCAATCGACGGCCCCAAGAACGTCATCTATGGTGCGCCCGTTCCAACACGGGTGAACCAAGAAAATGATGTATCTGGAAACGCCGCCGAAACTGATCCCGACCGAAGTCTTCTCGGCGATGCCCGCCAAATTCCGCCGCCCGGTGCGCACCGAATGGGCAGACGCCAACCGGCCCGGCGCCACCACCGACTGCTTCATCGAGGGCCCGTCGTTCGATGCCGACGGCAATCTCTACATCGTCGACATTCCCTTCGGCCGTATTTTCAGGATCTCGCCTGACCGGAAATGGTCGCTGGTGGTCGAATATGACGGCTGGCCCAACGGGCTGAAGATCGGCCGCGACGGCCGCATCCTGGTCGCCGACTATCGCAACGGCATCATGGAGCTCGATGCGCGCGCCGGGCGAATGCAGAACGTGCTGCGGTCGCGCAACTCGGAATCCTTCAAGGGCTGCAACGACCTTCACATCGCCAGTAACGGCGACATCTACTTCACCGATCAGGGCCAGACCGGCCTGCACGATCCGACCGGCCGGGTCTACCGGCTCAAGACCGACGGCCGTCTCGATTGCCTGATCGATACCGGCGTCAGCCCGAACGGGCTGGTGCTCGATCCCCACGAGGCGGTGCTGTTCGTTGCGATGACCCGCGACAACGCGGTGTGGCGGATGCCGTTCATGAAAGACGGCAGCGTCTCCAAGGTCGGACGCTTCTGTTCGACCTTCGGCCCGAGCGGCCCCGACGGCATGACCATGGACAGAGCCGGCCGGCTGTTCGTCGCCCATGCGTCGCTGGGGCATGTCTTCGTGTTCGCGCCCAACGGCGAGCTGATCGCGCGCATCAAATCCTGCGCCGGCCAGAGCTGCACCAACGTCGCGATCGGTGGCAGCAACGGCGACCGGCTTTACATCACGGAATCGGTGACGGGCACGGTGCTGGTGGCGGATATTAGCGGGCTTGGGTAGTTGAAGCGACAGCCGCTGTTCTCCTTCTCCCCGTGAAGAACGGGGAGAAGGAGAAGAGTCACAACTTCCTGTTCTTCGCATTGACCGCGATCGCGGCCGCGGCGGTGCGGTTTTCCACGCCGAGCTTCGAGTAGATCTGCTCGAGGTGCTTGTCGACGGTGCGCGGGCTCAGGCCCAGGATCTGCGCGATGTCGCGGTTGGTCTTGCCCTTGGAGAGCCACTGCAGCACTTCGCCCTCGCGCGTGGTCAGGCCGAGTTCGCTGGAGAATTCCGCCGGCGTGTCGGCGCCGGAATCCTTGGCGAGCCGCAGCAAAAATTCGTTCGGGCCGAGCTTGCCCATATATTGCAGCCGGAGCTGCTCGTTGCCGGGAAACGCCGCCATCACGGCGGCCTTCGATCCGGCCTTGCTTTTCTGCGCCTGATCGAGCCATTGCGGCATCGGGTCGGGCAGCACGAAGTCGTCGTCCGCGTCGGCCGCCAGCGTGTCCGCCAGCAGTTTCTGCGCCTGCGGCGTCGCCCACATGATCTTGCCGGCGTCGTTCACCGCGAGCAGATAGCGGCCGGAGACGTCGAGCGCGGCGCGGGCGCTCTGCGTCAGCCGTGCGTTGGCAAGGTGGACGCGAATGCGCGCCAGCATTTCCTCGATCGCGATCGGCTTGGTGACATAGTCGACGCCGCCGGCCTCCAGACCGCGCACGATATGTTCGGTTTCGGCCAGGCCCGTCATGAAGATGATCGGCACGTTGTCGAGGCCGGCGTCGCGCTTCAGCCGCCGGCAGGTCTCGAAGCCGTCCATGCCGGGCATCACAGCGTCCATCAGCACGATATCGGGCGTGATCTGGTCGACGATCCGCATCGCGGAGGCGCCGTCGAGCGCGACCATGACCGTCATGCCGGCGCCGTCGAGCGCGTCGGTCAATAGCCGCAAGGTCTCCGGCGAATCGTCGACGACGAGGGCGACGTCGCGCTTTTTTGGATCAGTGATCATAGCTGTGCAGGGTTTTCAATGTGGCCATGTACTGGTCGAGGTCGAAGCGGTCGACCAGTGAGCGCATTTGCGAGACGAAGTCGGCGTGCTCGGGGTAATCGCTGCCGATCTCATCCAGTTTGACCTGGATGGCTTTGATATAGCCGAGTTGGCCGAGACCGATCAGTTCCTCGACATGCTTCACCGGCGGCCGCGAGCCGGTTTCCGGTTTCCAGTGCGGGAGGGGGATTTGATCGGCCTCATATTGCCATTGCAGCTTGAGCAACTGGCGGATGACTTCCAGCAGCCGGGGAATATCGATCGGCTTCATCATATAGCCGTCATGGAACGGCTGCGCCAGCGGCGCGCCGTGCGCTTCCAGCGCGCTCGCCGACACCATCAGGATGCGCGCCTGATGATGGCCGTTGGTGCGCAGCGTTTCCGCGACCGTCCATCCGTCCATGCCGGCCATCGAAATGTCGAGCAGGAACAGATCGGGTCGGCAGTGCTGCGCCAGCGCCAGACAGGCGGCGCCGTCGGGGGCGCTGAGCAGGATGAAGCCGAGCGGCGTCAGCACTTCGCGCAACAGATCGCGTTGGGTCGGATCGTCGTCGGTAATCATGATGGTCTTGCGCGGGCCGAGATAGCCATAGATCGGAGCTTCGACCGGCGCGATCCGGGTCGGATTAGTAACCTCCGACAGCAGCATCTTGACCTTGAAGGTGCTGCCGGCGCCCACCGTACTGGAAACCTTGATGTCGCCGCCCATCACACCGGCGAGCAGCCGGCTGATGGTGAGGCCCAGACCCGTACCGGTCTGCGGCTGCGAGATGCCGAGCGCGCCGCGCTCGAAGGGGGCGAAGATGCGCTCGAGATCGCCGGCCTGGATGCCGGGACCGGTATCGATGATTTCGAATTCCGCCACCGGGCTGCGGTAATGCACGACGAATTGCACGCTGCCGGCTTGCGTGAACTTCAGCGCATTCGACAGCAGGTTGATCAGCACCTGCCGCAGCCGCTTCTCGTCGGCATAGACGACGACCGGCAGCACCGAAGGCCGCTTGAAGACGAAGTCGATGCCCTTGGCGGCGGCCTGAACGCGGAACATGCCGACCAGCTGGTCGAGAAATTCGCTCAAGCGGACCTCGTCGCGCGACAAATACAGCCGGCCGGCCTCGATCTTGGAAATGTCGAGGATGCCGTCGATCAGTCCCGACAAATGGTCGGCGCTGCGCCGGACCACGCGCACCTGGTCGCGCGGCTTCGTGCTCAGGCTGGCGTCCTGTTCCAGCAATTGCGCGTAGCCGGAGATCGCGTTCAGCGGCGAGCGCAGTTCGTGGCTGAGACCAACAACGTAGCGGCTCTTGGCAAGATTCGCCGATTCCGCCACCTCCTTGGCGCGCTGCAGCTCGGCGTCGGTGCGTTTGTGGGCGTCGATTTCGTTGATCAGCAGCGCGGTCTGCCGCCGCGTCTCTTCTTCGGCGGCGCGGCGGCTTTGTTGCGCCAGCACGAACAGCCACGCCACGACGCCGATGATGATGGTGAGCGCGAAGAAGACTTTCCAGAGCACGTCGGAGAGCTGGTCGGCATGCACGGTTGCCGCGGTCTGCAGGTAGATCAGCCCGAGCGTCAGCCCGACCAGTCCCGCCGACACCGCGAACACGCCGAGATAATGCCCGAGCTGGGAGTTGACGCGGGCATAGATCGGCTTCGGCACCAGTTTGCCCACCACTTCGGACACCTGGGCGCCGATCCGCGCGTGCGGCTTGCACAAATCATGGCAGCGCGCGTCGAGCGAACAGCACAGCGAACAGATCGGGCCGGCATAGGCGGGGCAGGCGGCCATGTCCTCGGGCTCGAACGCGTGTTCGCAGATACAGCACTGGATCGATTCCAGGTTCTGCCAGCTGCGCTTGGGTTTGCGCGCGATGTAGTATTTTCCGTCGGTGGCCCATGCGATCAGCGGCGCGGTGACAAAGGCGACGGCGAGCGCCACGAAGGCGGACAGCCCTTTCGCCGTCGGCCCGAACAGGCCGTAGAACGCAGAGATCGAGACGATGGTCGCGATCAGCATCGCGCCGACGCCGACCGGGTTGATGTCGTAGAGATGGGCGCGCTTGAACTCGATATGCTGCGGGCGAAGGCGGAGCGGCTTGTTGACGACGAGATCGGCGACCAGCGCGCCGACCCAGGCGATGGCGACGTTGGAGTAGAGCGCCAGCGTCTGTTCCAGCGCCTTGTAGACGCCGATCTCCATCAGCAGCAGCGCCACCACCACGTTGAAGACCAGCCACACCACGCGGCCGGGATGGCTGTGGGTCAGGCGCGAAAAGAAGTTCGACCACGCGATCGAACCGGCGTAGGCGTTGGTGACGTTGATCTTGAGCTGCGAGAGGATGACGAAGGTGCCGGTCAGCGCCAGCGCGAGATCCGGCTGCGACAGCACGTAGCGGAACGCCTCGAGATACATGTGCGCGGGCTCGGCGGCGTGCTCCTCGGAGACGCCGTGGCTCAGCGCGAAGAAGGCGAGGAACGATCCCGCCAGCAATTTGAGCGCGCCCAGGACGATCCAGCCGGGACCTGCGCTGAGCAGCGCGATCCACCACGAGGTTCGCGAGGTGTGGCGGTCGCGTGGCAGAAACCGCAGGAAGTCGACCTGCTCGCCGATCTGCGCCACCAGCGAAAACACCACCGAGGCCGCGGTGCCGAACAACAGCAGGTCGAGATGGCCGCCGGCGTCGCCATGCTCGCCGGCGAACTTGCGCCACTCGGTGAACGAGTGCGGGTTGGCGTAGGCGATCGCCACGAACGGCATGATGTGCAGGATGATCCAGAGCGGCTGTGTCCACAGCTGGAAGCGGCTGATCAGCGTGATGCCGTAGGTCACCAGCGGAATGATGACGACGGCCGAGATCAGATAGCCGATCGGGCGCGGGATGCCGAAGCACATCTCCAGCGCGGTCGCGAGAATGACCGCCTCGATCGCGAAGAAGATAAAGGTAAAGGACGCGTAGATCAGCGAGGTGATGGTCGAGCCGATGTAGCCGAAGCCGGCGCCGCGGGTCAGCAGGTCGATATCGATGCCGCATTTTGCGGCATGGTAGGCAATCGGCAGTCCGCAGCAGAAGATGATGACACTGACCACCAGGATGGCAGCTGTGGCGTTGGTGGCGCCATAGTTAAGCGTGATGGTGCCGCCGATCGCTTCCAGCGCCAGAAAGGAAATCGCGCCCAGCGCGGTATTGGCGACGCGGGCGGCCGACCATCGCCGCGCGCTCTTGGCGGTGAAGCGCAGCGCGTAGTCTTCCAGCGTCTGGTTGGCAACCCATTGATTATATTGGCGCCTGACGCGGTCTATCCGCTGCCGCCCTGCCACTTCGTACTCCTCACTGCCGACCATCGACCCCTCGATCGTCAGCAAACCCCATACCAAAACCTACGTCGCTATTTTGCGGTGCAATATACGCGATCTTGCGTATCTGTGCACTGCACAATTCGAGCAATCCTTCCCCTGCCAATAACGCGTCCTCGAACAAACAGGGGTTGATATGTCAGACGAGAATAAACAGGGGCTGCAGTCGGCATTTCGCCGCAAGCTGCTGATGGGAATGGCGGCGATTCCTGCCCTGACGGTGCTGCCGCGGTCATCTTTTGCCCAAGCGCCGGCAACCTCCGCGGTCAACACCACCGGGTTAGCGGTTACCGATACTGAAGTCACCGTCGGCATCCTGCATTCGGCCACCGGCACGATGGCGATCTCGGAAACCGGCTCGATCGAGGCCGAAAAGCTCGCGATCGAACAGATCAACGCCATGGGCGGCGTGCTCGGCCGCAAGATCAAGTTCATCCAGGAAGACGGCGCCAGCGACTGGCCGACGTTCGCCGAAAAGGCCAAGAAGCTGCTCGTCAACGACAAGGTCGCGGCGATCATGGGCTGCTGGACCTCAGCCTCCCGCAAGGCGGTGCTGCCGGTCATGGAGCAGTACAACGGCATGCTCTACTACCCGACCTTCTATGAAGGCCTCGAGCAATCCAAGAACGTGATCTACACCGGCCAGGAAGCCACCCAGCAGATTCTCGCGGGTCTCAACTGGATCGCCAAGGAGAAGGGCGCAAAGTCGTTCTTCTTCGTCGGCTCGGACTACATCTGGCCGCGCACCTCGAACAAGATCGCGCGCAAGCACGTCGAGAACGTGCTGAAGGGCAAGGTCGTCGGCGAAGAGTATTACCCGCTCGGCAACACCCAGTTCAACTCGGTGATCAACAAGATCAAGCTGACCAAGCCCGACGTGATCTTCACCGACGTGGTCGGCGGTTCGAACGTCGCCTTCTACAAGCAGCTCAAGGCGGCCGGCATCGACCTGTCGAAGCAGGCGCTGCTGACGATCTCGGTGACCGAAGACGAAATCGACGGTATCGGCGGCGAGAACATCGCGGGCGCCTATGCCTGCATGAAGTACTTCCAGTCGCTCGACAATCCGAACAACAAGACCTTCGTGCCCGCCTTCAAGAAGATGTGGGGCGAGAAGACCGTGATCGGAGACGTCACCCAGGCTGCCTATCTCGGCCCGTGGCTGTGGAAATTGACGGTCGAGAAGGCCGGCAGCTTCGACATCGACAAGATCGCGGCGGCGTCACCCGGCGTCGAATTCAAGGGCGCGCCCGAAGGCTATGTGCGCATCCATGAAAACCATCATCTGTGGTCCAAGACTCGCGTCGGCCGCGCCAAGCTCGATGGCCAGTTCGAACTGATCTTCGAGACCGCCGATCTGGTCGAGCCCGATCCGTTCCCCAAAGGCTACCAGTAAGCGGGCTACCAGTAAGCGAGCGGACTCTCCGCAAGCTTCCTCGCGCAACCGCTCCCTGGCGTGGACCGTCAATCCACGCTTACGACCCCGCGTCGCGAATTCTTTCGCGGCGCGGGGACTTATCCCCTCGACGGAGAAGTCAGATGTTTGGCGACTATTCGATTGGCGACCTCGGCTCCATCTTCGTCATGCAGGGCTTTGCCGGCCTGATCCTGTTTTCCGTTTACGTGCTGATGGCGCTCGGTCTTGCGATCATCTTCGGCCAGATGGGCGTCATCAACATGGCGCATGGCGAGTTCATGATCCTCGGCGCCTACGTCACCTGGATGACGTCGAACTTCTTCCAGAACTATCTGCCGAGCCTGTTCAGCGGCTACTTCTTCCTCGCGATGATACTGGCTTTCCTGGCCTCCGGGGCGCTGGGGATGCTGGTGGAATGGGTGCTAATCCGCCATCTCTACAAGCGCCCGCTCGATACGCTGCTCGCCACCTGGGGCCTCAGCCTGATGCTGCAGCAGGCCTATCGCTCGATCTTCGGCGCGCGTGAAGTCGGCGTCGAACTGCCGCAGTGGATGCTGGGCTCGCTGCACGTCTCCGACAGCATCGAGGTGCCGATCAACGGCGTCTTCGTGATGGGACTGACGCTGCTGATCACGATCGCTGTCGCCTACGTCATGTACAAGTCGCGCTGGGGCCGCCAGGTCCGCGCCGTCGTGCAGAACCGCATCATGGCGGGCGCGGTCGGCATCAATACAGCGAAGGTCGACCGCTACACCTTCGCGCTCGGCTGCGGCATCGCCGGCGTCGCCGGCAGCGCCTTCACCATGATCGGCTCGACCGGTCCGACCTCCGGCCAGCTCTACATCGTCGACACCTTCCTGGTGGTCGTGTTCGGGGGCGCCGCCAGCCTGCTCGGCACCATCGCTTCGGCCTTCTCGATCTCGCAGACGCAATCGACGCTCGAATTCTTCATGTCGGGTTCGATGGCGAAGGTGCTGACGCTGCTTGCGGTGGTCGGAATCCTGATGCTGCGGCCGCAGGGGCTGTTCGCCCTCAAGGTGCGCAAATGACAACAAAGAGGGGCTGAAGTCATGAACGACAATCGCTACTTCAATCGTTCGGAGCTGATCGGCATCCTGGTGCTCGCCGTCTTCCTGGTGGTGATCCTGCCGCTCTGTCTCGACGTCTTTCGGCTCAACCTGGTCGCCAAATACCTGACCTACGCTTTCGTGGCGCTCGGGCTGGTGATCTGCTGGGGCTATGGCGGGATTCTGTCGCTGGGGCAGGGCGTGTTCTTCGGCCTCGGCGGCTACTGCATGGCGATGTTTCTCAAGTTGGAAGCATCGAGCGTCGAGAACACCAAGATCCAGTCGACCCCCGGTATTCCCGATTTCATGGACTGGAATCAGATCACCTCATTGCCGTTGTTCTGGCAGCCGTTCCACAGCCTGACCTTTACCGTTCTCGCTGTGATCCTGGTGCCCGGTATCTTCGCCCTCATCATCGGTGCCGCGATGTTCAAGCGCCGCGTCGGCGGCACCTACTTCGCCATCATCACGCAAGCGGTAGCGGCGATCCTGACCATCCTGATCGTCGGCCAGCAGGGCTACACCGGCGGCATCAACGGGATGACCGACCTGCGCACGCTGAAGGGATGGGACATCCGTCCCGACCACGCCAAGGTCGTGCTCTACTTCTTCGAGGTCGGCTGCCTGTTCGCCTGCATCTTCATCGCCTATTTCATCCGGCGCTCGAAGCTCGGCCGCATCCTGGTCGCGATGCGCGACCAGGAGGACCGGGTCCGGTTCTCCGGCTACAGCGTCGCCAACTTCAAGATCTTCGCCTTCTGCGTCGCCGCGATCTTCGCCGCGATCGGCGGCGCCATGTTCGCGCTGCAAGTAGGCTTCATGTCGCCCTCCTTTGTCGGCATCGTGCCGTCGATCGAGATGGTGATCTACACCGCGGTCGGTGGCCGGCTCTCGATCCTCGGCGCCGTCTACGGAACCATGCTGGTCAACTTCGCCAAGACCAGCCTTTCGGAATCCTTCCCCGAGCTCTGGCTGTTCGGCCTCGGCGGCTTGTTCATCGCCGTCGTTCTTGCCTTCCCCAATGGTCTCGCCGGCATCTGGCAGGATTACGTCCAGCCGCGGATCGATCGGCTGTTCGCGTCACGCAGCGCCAAACTGGACGACGACCTGGTTGCCGACGGCGCCCCGGCGGAATGAGGAGATAGATCATGCTTGTCGGTCATCTCGCGTGCCGATGCCACACTGGCGGAATGGGGAGTTAGGTCATGCTCATCGGTCATCAGCCCAAGGATTTCCTGCTCGCGGTGGAAGGGCTCACCGTTTCCTTTGACGGCTTCAAGGCGGTCAACGATCTCTCCTTCTATGTCGAGGAGAACGAGATCCGCGTCATCATCGGCCCCAACGGCGCCGGCAAGACCACGGTACTCGACCTGATCTGCGGCAAGACCAAGGCCACCTCAGGCTCGATCCAGTTTCGCGGCAAGGACCTGACGAAGCTGAAGGAGAACCAGATCGTCAAGGCCGGGGTGGGGCGAAAATTCCAGACGCCGTCGATCTACGACGATCTCACGGTGTTCGAGAACCTGGAAATCTCGTTCCCGCGCGGCCGCACCGTGTTCGGCGCGCTGACCTTCACCCGCGACGCCGCCGTGCGCGATCGGGTGCACGAAGTGGCCGAGATGATCTTCCTGAAAGACCGTCTGAACATGAGCGCGGCGCTGCTCAGTCACGGCCAGAAGCAATGGCTCGAGATCGGCATGCTGCTGATCCAGGACCCGGACCTGCTGATGCTCGACGAGCCCGTCGCCGGCATGAGCGTCAGCGAGCGCGCCAAGACCGCCGAATTGCTCAACCGCATCATCAAGGACCGCTCGGTGCTGGTCATCGAGCACGACATGAAGTTCGTCGAGGACATCGCCCACAAGGTCACCGTCCTGCACCAGGGCCAGATCCTGTCTGAAGGCACGATGGAAAAGGTCAAGAACGATCCCAAGGTCATCGAAGTTTATCTTGGCCACTAATCCAATCAGGAGCACGTCCATGCTGGCTATTTCGGATCTTCACGTCGCTTACGGCCAGAGCGAAGTGCTGCACGGCCTCAACGTGTCGGTGGCATCAAACGAGATCATCGCGATCATGGGCCGCAACGGCATGGGCAAGACCACGCTGATGAAGTCGCTGATGGGGATCGTGCCGACCAAGAGCGGTTCGGTCAGCATGGAAGGCGCCGAGCTCAGCGCGCTGCCGAGCTACGAGCGGGTCGCCAAGGGCCTCGCTTACGTGCCGCAGGGCCGCATGATCTTCTCGACCATGACGGTGCAGGAGAACATCGAGACCGGCCTCGTGGTGTCCGGCGGCTCCGAGGTGCCGGAAGACATCTACGAACTGTTTCCGGTGCTGCTGGAAATGAAAGGCCGTCGCGGCGGCAACCTCTCCGGCGGCCAGCAGCAGCAGTTGGCGATCGCGCGTGCGCTCGCGACCAAGCCGAAAGTGCTGCTGCTGGACGAGCCGACCGAAGGCATTCAGCCGTCGATCATCAAGGACATGGCGCGGACCCTGAAGCGGATTCGCGACGAGCGCGGTCTTTCCATCGTGGTGTCCGAGCAGGTGCTGAGTTTCGCGCTCGACATCGCCGACCGCGTGCTTGTGATCGAGAACGGCGAGATCGTCCGCGACGATCCGCGCGACAGCGTCGATGCCGCGCAGATTTCGAAATTCCTGTCCGTGTAACCGTACCTAAAAAGGGGAGCTATTGATGCCTGATACACTGATCAAGGTCGATCTCACGAAGTCGGCCTACGATAACGACAAGATCCACAATCGGTGGCATCCCGACATTCCGATGGTTTCCTGGGTCAGCCCGGGCGACGACTTCATCATCGAGACCTATGACTGGACCGGTGGCTTCATCAAGAACAACGATTCCGCCGACGACGTGCGCGACATCGACCTGTCGATCGTGCACTTCCTGTCCGGCCCGATTGGCGTCAAGGGAGCCGAGCCCGGCGACCTCTTGGTGGTCGACCTGCTCGACGTCGGCCCATTGAAGGAAAGCCTTTGGGGCTTTAACGGCTTTTTCTCCAAGCAGAATGGCGGCGGTTTTCTGACCGACCATTTCCCGCTGGCGCAAAAGTCGATCTGGGACATCAAGGGCCTCTACACCTCGTCGCGCCACATTCCCGGCGTCAACTTTGCCGGGCTGATCCATCCCGGCCTGATCGGCTGTCTGCCCGATCCGAAACTGCTGGCGAAATGGAACGAGCGCGAGAACGCGCTGATCGCGACCGATCCGACTCGCATACCCGGATTGGCCAACCCGCCGTTCGCCGCGACCGCGCATGCCGGCCAGGCCAAGGGCGACGTCAAGGCCAAGATCGGCGCCGAAGGTGCCCGCACCGTGCCGCCGCGCGAACATGGCGGCAACTGCGACATCAAGGATCTCTCGCGCGGCTCGAAGATCTACTTCCCGGTCTATGTTCCCGGCGGCGGCCTCTCGATGGGTGATCTGCACTTCAGCCAGGGCGACGGCGAGATCACCTTCTGCGGCGCGATCGAAATGGCCGGCTGGCTGCACATCAAGGTTGACGTCATCAAGGACGGCGTCGCCAAATACGGCATCAAGAACCCCGTGTTCAAGCCGTCGCCGATCACGCCGAACTACAAGGACTACCTGATCTTCGAGGGCATCTCGGTCGACGAGGCTGGCAAGCAGCATTACCTCGACGTTCACATCGCCTATCGCCAGGCCTGCCTGAACGCGATCGAATACCTGAAGAAGTTCGGCTATTCCGGCGCCCAGGCCTATTCGATCCTCGGCACCGCACCTTGCCAGGGCCACATATCAGGCGTGGTCGACGTGCCCAACGCCTGCGCCACGCTGTGGCTGCCGACGGAAATCTTCGACTTCGATATCATGCCGTCGTCGGCGGGTCCGATCAAACATATCGACGGTTCGATCCAGATGCCGCTCTCGCCGGACAAGTGATCCCTGCGCGACGGGGTGCGGGACGGTTGAGTATCATGCCGCCCCGCATCCGCCGTCGCTCTTATCGAGAGTCTCGCGCGAGGAAACACAAATGCCCGTCTATGAATATCTCTGCAACGATTGCGGCCCGTTCAAGGACATGCGGCCGATGGCGGAATGCGACGATCCGCAGGACTGTCCGCAGTGCGAAAGTGAATCGCCGCGCGTGATCCTGACCGCGCCGGCGTTCTTCTGCATGCCGTCCGACAAGCGCAAAGCAGCCGCCACCAACGAGCGCAGCTCCCATGCGCCGAAGACGCTGGCCGAATACAAGGCCTCGCACGGCCCCGGCTGCGGCTGCTGCTCGACCAAGAAACCGTCGCGGCTGGTGAAGCAGACCCGCAGCGGCGCCAAGAGCTTTCCGACCGCGCGGCCCTGGATGATCAGCCACTGACGCGCGATGGCGAATGATTTCGGTCTCATCGACGGCAAAATTCAAATCAAAACAGAAGGCAGATCCCCATGCTCCACGGTGACATTTCCTCGAGCAACGACACCGTCGGCGTGGCGGTCGTCAATTACAAGATGCCGCGCCTGCACACCAAGGCGGAGGTGCTCGACAACGCGCGCAAGATCGCCGACATGCTGGTGGGGATGAAGCTGGGGTTGCCGGGCATGGATCTGGTGATCTTCCCGGAATATTCCACCCAAGGCATCATGTACGACGAGAAGGAGATGTACGAGACCGCTTCGGCCGTGCCGGGTGAAGAGACCGCGATCTTCGCGGAAGCCTGCCGCAAGGCCAAGGTCTGGGGCGTGTTCTCGCTGACCGGCGAACGCCACGAGGAGCATCCGAACAAGGCGCCGTACAACACCCTGATCCTGATGAACGACAAGGGCGAGATCGTCCAGAAGTACCGCAAGATCATGCCGTGGGTGCCGATCGAAGGTTGGTATCCCGGCAACTGCACCTATGTTTCCGACGGCCCGAAGGGGATGAAGGTCAGCCTGATCATCTGCGACGACGGCAACTTTCCGGAAATCTGGCGCGACTGCGCCATGAAGGGCGCCGAGCTGATCGTGCGCTGCCAGGGCTACATGTATCCGGCCAAGGAACAGCAGATCCTGATCTCCAAGGCGATGGCCTGGGCCAACAACGTCTATGTTGCGGTCGCCAATGCCGCCGGCTTCGACGGCGTCTATTCCTACTTCGGTCACTCCGCGATCATCGGCTTCGACGGCCGCACCCTCGGCGAGACCGGCGAGGAGGAATACGGCATCCAGTATGCCCAGCTCTCGAAGAGCCTGATCCGCGACGCGCGCCGCACCGGCCAGTCGCAGAATCATCTCTACAAGCTGGTGCATCGCGGCTACACCGGCATGATCAATTCCGGCGAAAGCCCGCGCGGCGTCGCGGCCTGTCCCTACGATTTCTACAAGAAGTGGATCAATGATCCCGAAGGCACCCGCGAGATGGTCGAGGCCATGACCCGCCCGACCGCCGGCACCGAAGAGTGCCCGATCGACGGCATCCCGAACGAAAAGACAGGGACGAACTATTGAGGGCTTCGTAGGGTGGGTTAGCGAAGCGTAACCCACCGTCCGGACCATCCGCGCGGCACGAAGTTGGTGGGTTACGGCTTCGCCTAACCCACCCTACGCAGGGCTCAACATCGGACGTTGGTAGCGAAGCCATATCACGGCCAAGGCGGCGGCTCCGATCAGCAGCATCGAGAACCAGTTGAGCGGTTGCCAGCCCCAGCGGTCCTGCAGGAAGCCGGCCATGAAGCTCGACGTCGCGGTAGTGCTGAACACCAGCAGGTCGTTGAGCGCCTGCGCCTTGCCGCGCTCGTTCGGACGGTAGCAGGTCGTCACCAGCGTGGTGGCGCCGACGAACAGGAAATTCCAGCCGACGCCGTTGACGGCCAGCGCAATCCGGAAATTCCATTCGGCGGTGCCGCTGAGCGCCGCCGCGACGCCGGCCAGCATCAGCACGATGCCGATCGCCATCACCGTCGTCACGCCGAGCCGGTTGATCAGGTTGCCGGTGAAGAACGAGGGCACGAACATGCCGAGCACATGCATGAAGATGACCCAGTGGGCTTCCGAATGCGGAAAGCCGCAGCCGACGATGGCGAGCGGCGACGCGCTCATGATAAATGACATCGTTCCGAACGCCAGCATGCCGGCCATCGCCGAGGCGATAAAGCGCGGCTGACTGGCAATCTCCCACAGCGGGCGCGGAGGTGCGGCGATCTCGGCTGGGCTCGCGGTTGAAGCCGCCACCGCGACCGGCGGGAAGGTGATGAAGGACATGATCGTAAACACGATGGCGTGCAGGCCGAGAATGGCGGCATAGGTCGCCAGATAAAGCGGCATCGTCAGATCGTGGGTGACGCGCACCAGGCTCGGGCCGATCACGGCCGCGGCGACGCCACCGGCGGTGACCCATGAAATCGCCTTGGCGCGGTAGTGGATCGGCACCAGCTCCGCCGCGGCAAAGCGATACATCTGCAGGCAGGCTACCGCGTAGCCGAGGATCAGGCCGCCGCCGCACATGACGAGGAAGTTGCCGGTGTAGAGTCCGAGACACATGACGATGGCGCCGGCCATGCCGAACAAAGAGCCGACGCGAAAGCCGATGCTGCGGCCAACGCGTTGCATCAAGAGCGCCGCCGGGAACACCCAGATCATCACGCCGATATGCTGCATCGTGACCGGCAGATTGGCGAGGTCGGGACGATGATAGAAGGTGATGACCGACAGCCCGGTCGCCGCGAACATCATGGTGTTGCAGGATTGGCCGACGGCCTGGCAGCAGGCGAGCAGCAGGAGGTTGCGATGCGCGCGCCGGTCGAGGCTCTCGGCCAGATCGATTTCCGGCCTGAGCCCGGATCGGGGTGACATTGCGTCCATATTATTATTCTTGCCCAATTGATCTCGGGAACGCCGCGCAGCCGGGGCCGGCGCGGAAACGTTTTACGTTCTAGGAAAAATGACTTCTTCTCAAGGCTCGCGTCGGAGATTCCTGTGATCTCGCCGATCCGCCGAAATTCGAGGCGGCGTTGATGCGCTGAGGAAATCGCGTAAGCTGACGGAATAATCGCGCTGTCCCGTTCTCCAGGGACGTCCCGCATTGCACCATTCATTCGGGTGCAGGCTGGAAATAAGCGATAATGGGTGGGGCGGGTAACACATGTTCGACGATCTGCAATTCACCGTCCCGCGCCCGCCGGCCTATGGCGAACTGACGGACCTGCTGCCCGGGCTGTTCTGGGTGCGGCTACCGATGCCGACGCTGCCCAATCACGTCAATTGCTGGCTGCTCGACAACGGACCGGGGTGGACCCTGGTCGACTGCGGCTTTGACACCGACGAAATCTTTGAAATATGGGACAGGCTGTGGCGCGGCTTGCTGCGCAGCCGTCCGCTGCAGAATCTCACCTTCACCCATGCGCATCTCGATCACTTCGGTTTCGCCAGCTATCTGGTGAAGGAATCGAAATGCACGGTGCGCATGCCGCTGGCGGAATGGCTCAGCGGCTGGAAACTGTGGCACGAACGTGAGGACGGACCGGACGAGCAGCTCAAGTCCTTCATGACGCGCAACGGCGCCTCGGATGAGGAGGCCGCCGGCATCATCGGCTCGCTGCGCAAGTCAAAATATCTTGGCCTGCGGCCGCCGCGCGAGTTCATCCGCATCCGCGACGGCGATATGGTCGCGATGGGGCAGCGCGAGTGGCGGGTGATCACGACGGGCGGGCATTCGCCGGAGCACGCGTCGTTCTTTTGCGAAAACGACAATATCCTGATCTCAGGCGACCAGATCCTGTCGCATATGACCCCGTCGGTGATCGTGCCGTCGGCGCAGCCGGATGCCAACCCGATGCAGGAATATCTGGAGTCGCTGACGCGGTTCGAAGCGCTGCCGGCGGATACGCTGGTGCTGCCGTCGCACGGCCTGCCGTTCCGTGGGCTGCACACACGGCTCGCCCAGATGCGGGAACATCACACGGCCCGGCTCGACGACGTGGCCTCCGTCGTCACAGGCAAGACGACGGCGTTTATGATCGCGCAGGAGGTGTTCCCGCGGGTGCTGTACGCCAATCCGCGCCAGGCCTTTGGCGAGTCGCTGGCCCATCTGAACCTGCTGGCCTCGCTCGGCAGGCTGACGCGCGAGGTCGATGGCAACGGCGCGATCGCCTTCGCGCCGGCGTGAACCGGTTCAACGTGCCTTCAAACCCCGAACCCGGTTCCCCCGACGCTTCCGCCGGCCTGCTCCGTTCAAAGCGGTGGCAGGTCGCGATGATCGGGCTCGGCACGGCGACGGCGCAGCTCGATACCTCGGTCAATATTGCCTTTCCCGCCATCACCCGGGGATTCGATCTCGCGATCCCGGATATTCAGTGGGTGGTGATTTGCTACGTCCTGACCTATGCCAGTCTGCTGCTCGCGCTCGGGCGCATCGGCGACACCATCGGTCATGCCCTCGTCTACCGGACCGGCCTGATCTGGAGCGCGGTGGCGCTGCTGCTGGTCGGTTATGCGCCGAGCTACGGCGCGATGCTGTTGTTCCGCTGCCTGCAGGGCGTGGGCGCGGCGCTCGTCCTGAGCTGCGGCGTGGCGCTGGTGACATCGCTCTATGGCGAGGAGCGGCGCGGCCGGTCGCTCGGTATCTATACCATGATGATGGCGCTTGGCCTGATGCTCGGTCCTCTGCTCGGCGGCGCCTTGACGGCCGTGTGGGACTGGCCGGCGGTGTTCTGGTTCCGCATACCGATCGCGATTGCGGCACTGCTGCTGTTGCGTGGCATGCCCGCACCGCCACCGCGCCAAACGGGCGACCGCTTCGATAGTTTGGGCGGCATCGCGCTGATAGTCGGCCTGGTGACGATGCTGCTGGCGCTGAATCGATTGCGCGAGTTCTCCGCCGTCTGGCTCGGACTGCTGTCCGTCGTGGCTTTTGCAGGCTTTGGCTTCCGCCAGTCCCGCGCGGAACGCCCGATCATCGCGCCCGAAATTCTCAAGTCGCCGGGCTTTGCGCTGCTGAACCTCGTCAGCGTGACCGCCAATCTGGCCGCATTTTCGGTCTGGCTGCTGGTGCCCTATTATCTGGCACGAGTGCCCGGCCATACGCTTGCCGGGAGCGGCGCGATCCTGGCCGCGGGTGCGGCGGGTGCCGTGCTGGCTGCGCCAATCGGCGGTCGTCTGATCGAGCGGCTGGTCTCTGCCGAGCGGCTGGCGATCGCGAGCGCCGCCGTGATTGGCGCCGGTCTTCTGTTGCTGAGTGCTTGGACGGAGCAGACCGCGACGGCCCTGCTGGTCGCAGGCCTGATCGTGCAGGGCGTAGGTCTCGGCCTGTTCCAGTTGGCCTATTCGGACATCGTGACCGCCGCACTTCCACTCGGCGATCGCGGCGTCGCAGGCAGTCTTGCGCTACTGACGCGGACGCTGGGAACCGTAACCGCAGCCTCGGTTGTTCTGATGGTTTTTGAAATTCTGCAAATCAGGCACGGCTTCTTCGAAGCCTTCCGTCAGACCTTTCAGCTTGCTGCCTTGGTGGCGTTTGTCTCGACGGGACTATTGATATTCCTGCCGCGCAGGATCGGCACCCGTTAGGACGCCACCGCATTGTCGCCGCTGCGTTACTTTTCGCTCGATTTTATGAACGCCCGCCTTAGAGTCCCCTGCGAATGGGGCGCAGCGAACGTGAGGCGATCGTGCGAACACAGAAATTCGGCAACGGCGGTCCCGATGTGTCCGTGATCGGGCAGGGCACCTGGTATCTCGACCGCGGCGACCGCAAGGCTGCGGTGGCGGCGCTCCGGCGCGGCATCGATCTCGGCATGACCCACATCGACACCGCCGAGATGTATGGCGATGCGGAACTCGTGATCGCGGACGCGATCGAGGGAAAACGCGATGACCTGTTCCTGGTCTCAAAGGTATTGCCGAGCAACTCCTCGCGGCGCGGCACCATCGCAGCCTGCGAGCGCTCACTGAAGCGGTTGAAAACGGACAGGCTTGATTGCTACCTGCTGCACTGGCGCGGATCCTATCCGCTGGGAGACACCGTGGCGGCATTCGACGAACTGATCCGCGCCGGAAAAATCCGCTCCTGGGGTGTCAGCAATTTCGATACCGACGATCTCAGCCAGTTGCTGGCGGTTGCCGGCAGGGGCCGCATCGCCTGCAACCAGGTGCTCTATCATCTGCAGGAGCGCGCGATCGAGCACGCGGTGATTCCGTGGTGCGAGCAGCACGGTGTTGCCGTCGTCGCCTATTCGCCGTTCGGCCATGACGATTTCCCGTCGCCACGCAGCAAGCAAGGCGAGCTGTTGCAGGGCATTGCCGACGTGCACGAGGCCACCGCGCGTCAGGTCGCGCTCAGCTTTCTGACGCGCGCGCCTTCGGTGTTGGCGATTCCGAAAGCCGCGAGCGCGCAACACGCCGCCGACAATGCCGGTGCCGGCGATCTGAAGCTCAGCGACGATGAGATCGCAGCGCTCGACAAGGTATTCCCGCGCGGCCCGAAACCGCGCGCCCTGCCGATGCTGTAGGGAGGCTCCTCGCAAGCGGGGCGAGGTGAAGAAGAAATCGCACGGACCCGATGGGTACACAGTTCTTAACAAAATGTTGCAATCGCGGCGTGGCGCCGGCCGTGGCAGGCTGCCGCGCCTGGTACTGCATATCCGCATCCTGTTTTCGGGCCTAGTCGCATCGGTGCAATTGGTGTTTTTTATCACCTCGCCCGAGTCGACCATTTCTGTCTTTCGAGATTGCCGTGACACCGCCCCCCGCCGCAGCCGTCAGGCTGGACAGCGCCGAATTGGCGTTGCCCGAGAAAACGCCGCCCGAGAAGAAGTCCGCCGCGCCCAAGGCCCTTGTACCCGGGGCGCCCGCGCGCGTACCCGGGGCGCCCGCGCGCGCCGATCATCCGTTCAAGGGCATCGCGCTGATTCTGACCTCGACGATCTTTCTCGGCACCTCCGACGTGACCGCGAAATACCTGTCGGCGACGTTGCCCTCGATCGAGATCACCTGGATCCGGTTCCTGACGTTCGCCATGATCATGGTGCCGGCGATGGTGCCGGGTTCGCCGCTGTTTGCGCTGCAGACCAACCGGCTCAGCCTGCATCTGCTGCGCGGCCTGACGATCCTGGGCTCGTCGCTGTTCTTCATCTCCGGCCTGCGGTTTCTCCCGATCGCGGAGGCTTCCGCCACCGGCTTCGTCGCGCCGCTGCTCGTCACCGCGCTGTCGATCGTATTCCTTGGTGAAAAGGTCGGCCTGCGTCGCTGGATCGCGACCGGCGTCGGCCTGATCGGCGTCATCATCATCCTGCGCCCCGGCACCGGCGCGTTTCACCCCGCAGCGTTCTTTCCGCTGGTCTCGGCGCTGGCCTGGGCCTGCACGTTGATCATCACGCGGATGATGAGCGGCACCGAGCGCGCCATCACCGTGATGGCCTATTCGTCGATCGTCGGCGTGGTCCTGCTCTCGGGACTGGTTTCGTCGGTCTGGGTAGCGCCGACCTGGCACGATATCGCCTTCGGCATTTTCATCGGCGTTGCCTCGACGCTCGGTCAGTGGATCGTGGTGCTGGCGTTCCGCTACGCCGACGCCTCCGTGCTGGCGCCGTTTTCGTATACCCAGTTGCTCTGGGTCAGCATCCTCGGCTTCCTGATTTTCGGCGAGGTCCCTGACGTCTGGACCGTGACCGGCGCCGGCTTCATCGTCGCTAGCGGGCTCTATACCGCCCATCGCGAACGGGTGCGGCGCTCGCAATTGTTGGCGGTGCCGGCGGAGCCGTCGCCCAACGCCTGAGCGATTTCTCCCTCGCCGGCGTGTTCCTGCGCTGGTCTCCTACAACATTTCCTGCGTCGGCTATTCCCGGTCGGTCTCTGTGCTATGACAGGGAAAACCACAGGAGAGAACGCCGATGCGCGCAGCTATTTTTCGGAACGGCGAGATCGTCGTCGATGAGATGCCCGAGCCCAAGCCGGGTCCGGGCCAGGTGCTGGTCAAGTCGCTCGCCTGCGGCATTTGCGGTTCCGACCTGCACGCGCGCAAGCACGCCCACCGCATGGTCGACCTCGCTAAATTTCTTCCCGGCCGCAAGCCGATGGACCTTTCCCGCGACGTCGTGTTCGGCCATGAATTCTGCTGCGAGGTGCTTGACTACGGATCGGGCACGCAGCGCAAGTTCAAGCCCGGCGCGCATGTATGTTCGCTCCCTGCGCTGCTGACCCCGCGCGGCATCCAGGCCATCGGCTATTCCAACGAGAATATCGGCGCCTATGCCCAACGCATGGTGTTGAGCGAACCGCTGCTGCTCGAAGTTCCCAACGGGCTGGCGCCGGAGCATGCGGCGCTGACCGAACCATTGGCCGTCGGCATTCACGCCGTCGAAAAAGCCGGCATCCGCGGCGACGAGGTTCCGCTGGTGATCGGTTGCGGGCCGGTCGGGCTCGCCGTGATCGCGGCGCTTAAGATCAAGGGAGTGCACCCGATCGTTGCGGCGGACTATTCGCCGGCGCGGCGCGCGCTCGCCGCAAAACTCGGCGCCGATATCGTCGTCGATCCCGCGCGCTCGCAGCCTTACGCAACCTGGGCCGAACATGCGCAGATGTCTCCTGAACAGAAGGCCGCGCGGCCGCCGTTGCAGGCCATGCTGCCGGCGCTCAAGCCGGCTCTGATTTTCGAATGCGTCGGTATTCCCGGCCTGCTGCAACAGGTGTTCGAGGGTGCGCCGCGCGATGCACGCATCGTCGTGGTCGGCGTCTGCATGGAGACCGACCGCTCCGAGCCGTTCCTGGGCATCGTGAAGGAACTCAATGTCCAGTATGTGCTCGCCTATACGCCGGAAGAGTTCGCGTATTCGCTGCGCCTGATCGCGGAAGGCAAGGTCGACGCGGCTTCGATGGTGACGGCCAGCGTCGGCATCGATGGCGTTGCCAAAGCCTTCGCCGATCTCGCCAATCCGGAAGCGCACACCAAGATCATCGTCGAACCGTGGCGGTAGGGGCGCTGCTTGTGCAATCGCACGCGAGACCGCGGGTGCAGCGCGCACCCGGTCTTTCCCGCGCCCTCTGTATTTTGGGAGGGCAAGGTTTTCCTGCAAAACTCCGGGCGCATCGCGCCGCGAGAACGCGAACGTGTATCCGCCCTCATTGCGCCCGCAATGACGTTAAATTCGTAGCCCGGATGAGCGCAGCGAAATCCGAGACTCCTCTATCACCGCCCCGGATATCGCTGCACTCATCCGGGCTACAGGTTCAGATGACGTGGGGACGACGATCTCACACCGGCAACGCGATCGAGTACTTCACCTGGCTCAGCGCAAAGCTCGACTCGATCGAGGCGATGCCGTCGAGACGCGTCAGCTTGTTCTTCAGGAACGCCTCGTAGGACGACAGGTCGGCGGCGACGACGCGCAGCAGGTAGTCGCGGTTGCCGGTCATCAGATAGCACTCCAGCACTTCGTCCCATTTCGAAATCGCCTTGGCAAAGCGATTGAGATCCTCTTCCTTCTGCCGCGCCAGCTTGATCGAGATGAAGACGCTGACATGCAAGCCGAGCGATTTCTGGTCGACGGTCGCGATATAGCGGGTGATGACGCCGCGCTGTTCCAGCAGCTTGACCCGGCGATGGCAGGGCGACACCGACAGGCCGACCTTGTCGGCCAGTTCCTGCATGGTCATGCGGCTGTCGGACTGCAGCAGGCCGAGGATCTTGCGGTCGATGGCATCGAGGGCTTGCATTGGGATGAACCCGTGGTTTGAGGTCTGTTCTTGGGAATTTATCCCAATATTGGCAGGTATGTCGCGAAAATTTGAGATTTTTGACAGTGGCCGGCCCGCTAAAATCGGCCGATAATTGTGATGCCCGGAGCATTGCCATGGGAATCGAACCCGCACGCCTGGAACTGTTGTCCGCACTGGCCCGCAAGGTTCTCTGGCTGTCGTCGTGGACGATCCACAACGCCAACCATATCCGGCCCAATGTCGACGGCTTGAAGGTCGGCGGCCATCAGGCTTCGTCGGCGTCCCTCGCCAACATCATGTCGGCGCTATACTTCGCGGTGCTGCGTCCGCAGGACCGCGTCGCGGTGAAGCCGCATGCCAGCCCGGTATTTCATGCCATCCAGTATCTGTTCGGGCATCAGACCCGCGACAAACTGGAAAATTTCCGCGGCTACAAGGGCGCGCAGTCCTATCCGTCGCGCACCAAGGATGCCGACGACGTCGATTTCTCCACCGGCTCGGTCGGCCTCGGCGTCGCGCAAACCCTGTTCTCCTCCCTGGTGCAGGATTACGTCAGCGCGCACGGCTGGATGAAGGACCGGCCGGAGGGGCGGATGATCGCGCTGGTCGGCGATGCCGAGATGGACGAGGGCAATATCTTCGAGGCGTTGCTGGAAGGCTGGAAGCAGGGCCTGCGCAACACCTGGTGGGTCGTCGACTACAACCGCCAGAGCCTTGATGCCGTCGTGCGCGAAGGGCTGTGGGAAAAATTCGAATCCATGTTCCGCAACTTCGGCTGGGATGTGGTGATCGTGAAATACGGCCGGCTGATGCAGGCGGCGTTCGCCGAGCCCGGCGGCGTAGCGCTGAAGAACTGGATCGATAATTGCCCGAACCAGATGTATGCCGCGCTGTGTTTCCAGGGCGGCGCCGCCTTCCGCAAGCATCTGCAAGACGACATCGGCGACCAGGGCCAGGTGTCGCAACTGATCGACCGGCGCAGCGACGAGGAATTGCTGGCGCTGATGTCCAATCTCGGCGGACATGACATGGCCAGCATGATCGAGGCATTTGAAGCCATCGATCACGATCGCCCGGTCTGCTTCATCGCCTACACCATCAAGGGCGTCGGCCTGCCGTTTCAGGGCCACAAGGACAACCACGCCGGCTTGATGACGCCGACGCAGATGGAGAAGTGGCGCACCACGCAGAACATCCGGCCCGGCCATGAATGGGACAAGTTCGAGGGCCTGTCGAAGACGCAAGCCGAGCTCGAAGCGTTTCTGGCGGAGGCGCCGTTCAACCGCGACGGCCGCCGCCGCCTGACCGCGCCCGTGATCGAGGTGCCGCAGCAGCTGGCGTTCAAGCCGGCGGCACAGATGTCGACCCAGCAGGGCTTTGGGCTGGTGCTGAACGAACTCGCGCGCGGCGACACTGAACTGGCCTCGCGCATTGTCACCGCGTCGCCCGACGTCACCGTATCGACCAATCTCGGCGCCTGGGTCAACCGCCGCGGGCTGTTTGCCAAGGCCGAGAATGCCGACCTGTTCCGGCAGGAGAAAATCCCCTCGACCTTCAACTGGGATTATTCGCCGAAGGGCCAGCATATCGAGCTCGGCATCGCCGAGATGAACCTGTTCATCCTGCTGTCGGCCTTGGGCCTGTCGCATGCGATCAACGGCGCGCGGCTGCTGCCGGTCGGCACACTGTACGATCCCTTCATCCAGCGCGGCCTCGATGCGCTGAACTATGCCTGCTACCAGGACGCGCGCTTCATGGTGGCGGCGACGCCGTCGGGCATCACGCTGGCGCCGGAAGGCGGCGCGCACCAGTCGATCGCCACACCGCTGATCGGAATGGCGCAGGATGGGCTGGCCTCGTTCGAGCCGGCCTTTGTCGATGAACTGGCCGTGATCATGGGGTGGGGTTTTGCGCACATGCAGCGCGAAGCCGGCGAGGGCGGATCGGTCTATTTGCGGCTGTCGACCCGCAACCTGGACCAGCCGCAGCGGATCATGACGCCGGATCTGCAAAAGGACATCACCGAGGGCGCCTACTGGCTGCGCGAGCCCGGGCCGAACTGCGATCTCGTCATTGCCTATACCGGCGCGGTGGCGCCGGAGGCGATCGAGGCTACAGGCTTCATCGGCGAAAGCCATCGCGATGTCGGGCTGCTGGCGATCACGTCAGCGGACCGGTTGCATGGCGGGTGGACCGCCGCGCGGAAATTGCGCCGCGACCGCCGCGGCGTACAGTATCTCAGCCACATCGAAAAACTGCTGGCGCCGCTGTCGCGGGATTGCGGCATCGTCAGCGTGATCGACGGCCATCCGGCCGCGCTCGGCTGGCTCGGCAGCGTGCGCGGCCACCGGGTCGAGGCGCTCGGCGTCGAGACGTTCGGCCAGACCGGCACGATCGGCGACCTCTACCGCCACCACGGCATGGACGCCAACGCCATCATCGATGCGGCCGAAAGCCTCACCGTGGGCGCGCCGGTGCGGCACCGCAAAATGGCGGTGTAACTTCCACCCTCCCCTGGAGGGGGAGGGTACGAACAACACTACGCCTTGCATCCATCGCCGCGCTGACCTTATATCCAGCACCTGCCGCAACGCGGCATCCCGCATATGGCGGGTTCATTTTCGCAAGCTTTCGTGCAAGGATGCCTGCCGAACGCTTCCGTTCCCCTTACATTCGCCCCGAAATAAAGAGGTTTACGATGGTCAATCGCATGCAATTCTACATCGATGGCGCCTGGGTCGATCCCGCCGTCAAGAAGTCCACGCCCGTCGTCAATCCGGCGACCGAAGAGGCGATGTATGACATTGCGCTCGGCTCCAAGGCCGACGTCGACAAGGCGGTGGCCGCCGCCAAGCGCGCTTTCGTGACCTTTTCGCAGACCAGCCGCGAGGAACGCGTCGCTCTGCTCGAGAAGATCATCGAGATCTACAAGGGCCGCATGAAGGACATCGGCGCCGCCGTGTCCGACGAAATGGGCGCGCCATTGCCGATGGCCGAACGCCTGCAGGCCGGCGCCGGCCTCGGCCACATCGCCTCCACCCTGGAAGTGCTGAAGAACTATCATTTCGAAGAGACCCTTGGTTCGGCCGTCGTGGTGCGCGAGCCGGTCGGCGTCATCGGCATGATCACGCCCTGGAACTGGCCGCTGAACCAGATCGCCTGCAAGGTCGCGCCTGCGCTCGCCGCCGGCTGCACCATGATCCTGAAGCCGAGCGAATTCACGCCGTCCTCGGCGCTGATCTTCGCGGAAATCCTGCATGAAGCGGGCGTGCCGAAGGGCGTGTTCAACCTCGTCAATGGCCTCGGCCCGGAGGTCGGCGCCGCCATGAGCGAGCACCCGGACATCGACATGATCTCGTTCACCGGCTCGACCCGCGCCGGCGTCGACGTCGCCAAGCGCGCCGCGCCGACTGTGAAGCGCGTCAGCCAGGAGCTCGGCGGCAAGTCGCCGAACGTCATCCTCGAAGGCGCCGACCTCGCCAAGGCCGTCACCGGTGGCGTGATGCACATGTTCAACAACTCCGGACAGTCCTGCAACGCGCCGTCGCGGATGATCGTGCCGCTGTCGAAGATGAAGGAAGTCGCCGCGATTGCGAAGGCGGTTGCCGACAAGACCAAGGCCGGCGATCCCCGCGCCGAAGGCACCACCATCGGCCCGGTCGTCTCGCGCATCCAGTGGGACAAGATCCAGGCGCTGATCCACAAGGGCATCGAGGAAGGTGCAACGCTTGTGGCCGGCGGTCCCGGTTTGCCCGAGGGCGTCAACAAGGGCTTCTACGTTCGCCCGACCATCTTCGCCGACGTCACCAACGACATGACGATTGCGCGGGAAGAAATCTTCGGACCGGTGCTGACGATCCTCGGCGCCAAGGACGAAGCGGAAGCGGTGAAGATCGCCAACGACACGCCGTATGGTCTCGCCGGTTACGTCACCGGCGACACCGTGGAAAGCGCGCGCCGGGTCGGCCGCCAGATCCGCGCCGGCAACGTCAACCTGCAGGGCGTTCCGAACGACCGCACCGCGCCGTTCGGCGGCTACAAGCAGTCCGGCAACGGCCGCGAATGGGGCAAGTACGGTCTCGAGGAATATCTCGAGGTCAAGGCGGTCGCCGGCTACAACGCCGCGTAAATCGTCGAGACGAAAATGCAAACGCCGGGGCGGACCTTCCGCTCCGGCGTTTCGCGTTCTAGCCCCCGAACGCGCCTTGCGTGTTCACGTAGAGTGCGTAGATCGACTGGCTCGCGGCCATGAACAGGCGGTTGCGTTTGACGCCGCCGAAGCAGAGGTTGGCGCAGCGTTCGGGCAGCGCGATGCGGCCGATCATGACGCCGTCGGGCGCGTACACCACGACGCCGTCGAGCTCGGGATCGCCCATGCCCCAGCCGCACCACAGATTGCCGTCGATGTCGCAGCGCATGCCGTCCGGCGTGCCCGGGCCGGCGTCGATGAAGACGCGCTTGTTGGAGATCCTGTCGCCATCAGTCGAAACGTCATAGGCAAGAATCTTGCGGTTCGGCACGCCGCGGGATTCCACGACGTAGAGGATCTTCTCGTCCGGCGAGAAGCACAGCCCGTTCGGTCCGAGCACGCCTTCGGCGACGATGGTGGCTTTGCCGGTCACGCCGTCGAGCCGGTAGACATTGGCGTCGATCTCGGAACTGGCCTTGTAGCCCTCGTAGTTGCCGAGCAGGCCGAAGGTCGGATCGGTGAACCAGATCGAGCCGTCGGATTTCACCACGACGTCGTTGGGCGAATTCAGCCGCTTGCCGTCGTACGAGTCGATCAGCACCGTGATCGAGCCGTCGTATTCGGTGCGGGCGACGCGGCGGCCGCCGTGCTCGCAGGTGACGAGGCGTCCCTGCCGGTCGCGGGTGTTGCCGTTGGCGAAGTTCGACGGCTTGCGATAGATGCTGACGGCGCCGGTCTCCTCTTCCCACTTGAGGATACGCTGGTTCGGAATGTCGCTGCACAAAAGATAGCGCCCGTCGCCGAACCACACAGGGCCTTCGGCCCAGCGCAGGCCGGTGGTCAGCCGCTCCACGGCCGACAGCTTCAGCCAGTATTTCTCGAAGCGCGGATCGAGCGCATGGATCGCCGGATCGGGATAACAGGTCGCCGGATGCCAGCCGGCCGCATGAGATGATGCCTCGGACATTTGCTGTTCTCGTTGTTGTTGCGTTTCCTCGCAGTTTGGTTTGCTATCACTCCCGGCCAATGACCGCAAATCGGTCGCACAAACAAGCAAGAGAAAAGAGAAGAGGAAAGCAATGCCACGCATATTGATGACCGGCGCCGCCGGCGGAATCGGTACGTCCTTGCGCAAGCTGTTGCCGCCGATCTATCCGGACCTGCTGCTGAGCGACTTGAAGGCGCCGGCTGATCTCGGCAACAACGAGAAATTCATGGCGGCGGATCTCGCCGATCCGGCGCAGGTCGAGGCGATCTGCGACGGCATCGACGGCATCCTGCATTTCGGCGGCTTCTCGGTCGAAGGCCCCTGGGACGATATCCTGCAGTCCAACATCATCGGCGGCTACAATCTGTTCGAGGCCGCGCGCAAGAAGGGCGTCAAGCGCGTGGTGTTCGCCTCGTCGAACCATGCGGTCGGCTTCTATCCGCGCTATCACCGCATCGGCACCGATGTCACGGCGCGGCCGGACAGCCGCTATGGCGTCAGCAAGGTATTCGGCGAAGCCGTCGGTGCGCTCTATGCCGACAAATACGGGCTCGGCGTCACCTGTATCCGGATCGGCAATTTTGGTGAGGCGCCGCTCGACCATCGCCGGCTCGCGATCTGGCTGAAGCCGGAAGACCTGGTGCAACTCTGTCGGATCGGGCTCGATCATCCCGACATTCACTTCGAGGTGCTCTACGGCGCCTCCTACAACGAGCGCGCCTGGTGGGATAACCACCGCGCCTACGACCTCGGCTACCGGCCGACCGGCAGGGCTGAGGACTTTCGTGAGCATGCGATGGCCGAGCAGGCCAAGCTCAAGCCCGACCCGGTCGGCGATTTCTATCAGGGCGGTGCGTTCTGCAGTATCGAGTTCGCGGGCGACAAGAGCAAGGTCGTGGATTGGAAGAAGTAACTCCTCATTCCCCCAACACCGGCGCGCGTTTCATGAACGGGCTCTTCGGTTGGCCAATGTCGGCCACTTACGGATTGTTGTTGTCCGCGATGCGACCGAGATAGTCCGACTTGCTGAATTGCATGTGGTCGACGCAAAGCTGCGCCAGCGCCCAACTGTCGCGGCCCTTCAACAGCTCGATCATGAGTTCATGCTGGCGGCGCGACAGCGCGAGGCCTTCCTTGTCGGCGAGATTCTTGGCGCGCATCGGTAGCGTCAGGTTCATGTAGTCCTGCAGCGAGCGCACCAGATAGGGATTGCCGCAGGCCGAGAACAGCGCGACGTGGAAGGCGTCGTTGGTCTCGTGGATGCCGCGCAGATCCTGCGCATCGGCCCTGGCGCAATATTGCCGCTGCAATTCGCTTAATTGCTCGATCAGGCTTGGCGGCGCGGGCAACGCGATCATCAGCGCCGCCTGCCGCGTCAGCATCTCCCGCACCTCGTAGATCTGCCGCACTTCCTCGGCCGAATAAAACCGCACGGTGGCGCCGATGTTCTTCTCGCGCAGCACGATGCCCTGGCGTTCGAGCTGGAACAGGCCTTGGCGCACGAAATGCCGGCTGGCGCCGTAGCGCGTCATCAGCGTGTCCTCGACCAGCCGCGAACCCGGCGCGAAGCGGCCGAAGATGATGTCCTCCTCCAGGCGGCGAATGACTTCCGCCTGTTCCTCCTCGCGCGTCAGCGCGGAAGCTTCCTCGGCCTGAGCTTTCATTCCCCAGAGTCAGCACAGCAACCCCTTCATTGTCAATAATGATGCGATTTTGGCGTCGGCGAACTTAATATGACGGCAAAATTATCAAACATTGACAATAATTCCGCATGCCCCTTAAGTGCGAGGCCAACGACTACAGGAATTAAAGAGATGGCTGACGACGGACTTCGCAAGGGACTGGCGAGTTATGGCGACGCCGGGTTTTCACTGTTCCTGCGCAAGGCCTTCATCAAGGCAATGGGCTATTCCGACGACGCGCTCAACCGCCCGATCGTCGGCATCACCAATACCTACAGCGATTACAATCCCTGCCACGGCAACGTGCCGCAGATCATCGAAGCCGTGAAGCGCGGCGTGATGCTGTCAGGCGCGATGCCGATGGTGTTCCCGACCATCTCGATTGCGGAAAGCTTCTCGCATCCGACCTCGATGTATCTGCGCAATCTGATGGCGATGGATACCGAGGAGATGATCCGCGCCCAGCCGATGGACGCCATTGTGGTGATCGGCGGCTGCGACAAGACCTTGCCGGCGCAGATCATGGCGGCGGTCTCCGCCGATCTGCCGACGGTGGTCATTCCGGTTGGCCCAATGGTGGTCGGCCATCACAAGGGTGAAGTGCTCGGCGCCTGCACCGATTGCCGGCGGCTGTGGGCGAAATACCGCGCCGGTGAAATCGACGACGTCGAGATCGAGGCCGTCAACGGCCGGCTCGCGCCCTCGGTCGGCACCTGCATGGTGATGGGCACCGCGAGCACCATGGCGTGCATTACCGAAGCGCTCGGCCTGTCGCTGCCGATGAGTGCGACGATACCGGCGCCGCATGCCGAACGGTTTCGTTCCGCGGAAGCGAGCGGCAGGGTTGCCGCCGCGATGGCGATCGCGAAGGGGCCTCGCCCCAGCGAATTTCTCACCGCGTCGTCGTTCCGGAACGCGCAGGTGGTGCTGCAGGCGATCGGCGGCTCGACCAACGGCCTCATTCATCTGACCGCGATTGCCAACCGGACCAAAAATCGTATCGATCTCGAAGCCTTCGACAAGCTCGGCCGCGAAGTGCCCGTGCTGATCGACCTGAAACCGTCCGGTGAGCATTACATGGAACACTTCCATCATGCCGGCGGGGTGCCGAAGCTGATGGCGCAGCTTGGCGATCTCATCGACCTCGATGCCAGGACCATCACCGGCGCGACCTTGCGCGATGTCGTCGCCGGCGCCGAAGAGGTGCCGGGGCAGGACGCGATCCGGCCGCGCGACAATCCGATCAAGCCGGAAGGCGCGATGGCGGTGCTGCATGGCAATCTCGCGCCGCGCGGTGCTGTCATCAAGCATTCGGCGGCGAGCCCGAAATTGCTGCAGCATACCGGCCGGGCGGTGGTGTTCGAGTCGGTTGAAGACATGACGCTGCGGGTCGACGATCCCGCGCTCGATGTCACGGCCGACGACGTGCTGGTGCTGCGCAATGCGGGACCCAAGGGTGCGCCCGGCATGCCGGAAGCAGGATACCTGCCGATTCCGAAGAAGCTCGCGCGCACGGGCGTAAAGGACATGGTGCGGATATCGGACGCGCGCATGAGCGGCACGGCGTTCGGCACCATCGTGTTGCACATTACGCCGGAATCGGCTGTCGGCGGTCCGCTGGCGCTGGTCCGGAACGGCGACATGATCCGCCTCGATGTCGCCAGGCGCAGCATCGACTTGCTCGTTGACGATGCCGAACTTGAAAGGCGCCGCGCGGCGCTGGCGCCGCCAACGACGCCCGACTGGGCCAAACGCGGCTATGCGCATCTGTTCAACGAGACCATCCTGCAGGCCGACGAGGGCTGCGACTTCGATTTCATGCGCGGCGAAGGCAAGTAGCCGTCGTTTGGCGCCGAGAGGCTGCGGCTTACCGGATCGTCCGCCCAGTGCGTAATCGCGCACAAGGCGGACGATGATGGCTGTGTGAATGTGGCTACCGCGCCTCGCGACGATGATCGTCTCTCGCAGATGCGTTGCGCCTTGTTTGATTGACAATCGAACGATGCCGATGGGATGATCAAAAGAAAAATAGATCAAAAATCATCAGGGGGAGACGATGGACAGGCTGAGAAGCATTCTTGGTGCGGTCGCGACCGCACTCGTGATGACCACCGCAAGCGCCAGCGCACAGGAGGTGAAGCATTATCGCTTCGCCTACGATCAACCGAAGATCACCGGTTACGGAATTCTCGGCGATATCTTCAGCGACAAGTTGAAGGCGCTGAGCAAGGGCACCATGCTGATCGACCAGTATCCGGGCGCGCAACTCGGACAGGAGCCGCAGGTGCTGCAGCTGGTCAAGTCCGGCGACGTCGAGTTCTGCATCTCGTCATCAGCCAATGCCGCAACGCTGTCGCCGCAGGCCGGCGTGATGTCGATGCACTTCCTGTTCCGCTCGGAAGCGCATCTGATCAAGGCGATGGCGGACCCGGGCGTCTCCGGCGCCGTCAAGGCGATGATCGCGGAGACGGTACAGGGCGCCCACGTCATCGCGCTCGCGACGCTCGGTCTGCGCAGCATGTATGCCAAGCGCGAGATCAAGAAGATCGACGACATGAAGGGTCTCAAGGTGCGCGTGCAGGCGACGCCCACCGAGGACACCATGTTCCCGGCCTATGGTGCGCAGATCGTCCACATGCCGTTCGGCAGCGTCTACACTTCGCTGCAGACCGGGGTGGTCGACGTCGCGGAAAACGGCGTCAACGTCTATCTCGCCAACAAGCACTATGAAGTTGCGCCCGTGCTGTCGATGACCGAACACGAGGCCAACAACAGCCTGGTCTGGGTCAGCGACAAGCTCTGGAACAGCCTCTCGCCGGAACAGCAGGGCTGGGTGCAGGCCGCCGCCGACGAGGTCAATAAGACCCAGCCCACCAAGGCGATCGAGCTCGAGCATCAGTCGCAGGACAAGCTGAGGGCGATCGGCGTGAAAGTGGTCACCGATGTCGACAAATCGGGCTTCGTCGCAATAGCCGATCCCTATCTCGACAAGCTTGCCAAGGAACTCGGGCCCCACGCCGAGAAGGTCAAGGATCTGATCCGCGCGATCAAGTAGATCGCGGCGGAATTGTCGATAATCTGGCGTCATCGGAGCGGTTTATTGTAGTATCCGCTCGGGGCGCCGTTGTTTTATTGACAATCTCGCGACCTTGATGGGATGATCGGGAAAATCAAAACAGGGGAGAGCGGCATGGCCAATCGTAGGATGCTCTTGGGTGCGGCGGTCGCCGCGGCTTCGGTGATGTTTGCCGCAAGCGCCGGCGCCCAGGAAACGAAGCATTACCGCTTCGCCCACGATCAGCAGCTCAACACCGGCTACAGTGTCGCCTACGACATGTTTTCGGCCAAGCTCAAGGAACTGAGCAAGGGCACGATGCTGGTCGATCAGTATCCGGGCGCGCAACTCGGCCAGGAGCCGCAGCTTCTGCAACTGGTGAAGTCCGGCGACATCGATTTCGCCATCGTCTCGTCGGCGAATACCGCGACGATCTCGCCGCAGGCCGGGGTGATGTCGCTGCACTTCCTGTTCCGCAGCTCCGATCATCTGGTCAAGTCGCTGGCCAACCAACAGGTGATCGATGCGATCACGGCGATGATCGACGACACTACGCAGGGCCTGCACGTCATCGCCACCGGCTCGCAGGGCGTGCGGAGCGTCTACAGCAAGAAGGAAATCCATAACGCCGGCGACATGAAAGGACTGAAGATCCGGGTTCAGGCCACGGCGACCGAGGACGCGATCTTCCCGGCCTATGGCGCCCAGACCGTGCACATGCCGTTCGGAAGCGTCTACACCTCGCTGCAAACCGGCGTGATGGACGCCGCCGAGAACAGCGTCAACGTCTACCTCGTCAACAAGCATTACGAGGTGGCGCCGGTGCTCTCGATGACCGAGCATGAAGCCAACAACGCGCTGCTGTTCGTCAGCGACAAGCTGTGGCAGACGCTTTCCGCCGACCAGAAGCAGTGGGTCAAGACATCAGCGGCCGACGTCAGCGCCAAGGAACCGGCCAAGGCGTTCGAGCTCGAGAAGGCGGCGGCCACCAAGCTGAAGGGTTATGGCGTCAAGATCGTCGAGGACGTGGACAAGAAGAGCTTTGCGGCCATCTCGGATCCGTACCTCGACAAGCTCGCCAAGGAACTCGGCCCGCACGCGGAGAAGATCAAGAACCTGATCCGCGGGATTAATTAGGTGCTCTATCCGTTCGCCGGGACGACGAGAACGGGACAGAGAGTCTAACCGATGGCTATCGCCGACAAACTGGTGCTGCAGCGGCAGCGACATCTGAAATGGCAGTCGTTCGACCGGCTCGAACTGGTCCTGATGATCGTCTGCGGCGTGTTGTGCTTCGGGTTTTCCTTATCGGTGACGGCCGACATCGTCACGCGGACCATCGGTCATCCCTGGCTTTGGCTGCAGGAAGCCACCTCCACACTGTTCATCTACGCGATCTTCATTGGTGCTGCCGTGGCCACCCGGCGCAACGATCATCTGTATCTGACCGCGGTCTCTGAAGCGATGCATGGCACGCCGCGCATGATCGTCGAGGTTATTATTCGAATCGTGGTGCTCGGCGTCGCGTTCTGCCTGATCTGGTTCGGCTATATCAATTATCTCAGGGGATTCGGCAGCTTCCGGTTGCCGTCGGGCACACCGATCGCTTCGCTTTATGCGGCGATCCCGTTCGCCGGCGCGTTGATCGCCCTGTTCACGGTCGAGCAACTGGTCAACGGCCTTCGCAACGGCTTCGAGCATCCCGAGCCGCTGGAGGAGGACCGCGATATCCCGCCCGTCGACGTCAGGCCTGACATGAGGGCGCGCCCGTGAGTGCACCAGTCATTCTCGGTCTGATGACGTTCTGCTTCCTGTTTTTCGGCTATCTCGGCGTGCCGGTGCCGTTCTCGCTGCTGGCGGGTGTGTTCGTCGGCGCCATGCTGACGGACGTTTCGCTGGCGGCCATCATCCAGAAGGTTTTTGACGGCGTCGATTCCGAGGCGCTGCTGGCGATACCGTTCTTCCTCTTGGTCGGCGAACTCATGAGTTCGGCCAATGTCGTGGTGCGAATAGCCAATCTATCGCTGTCGCTGGTCGGCCACATCAGGGGCGGGCTGTCCCAGGTCGTCGTCGTGTTCTCGATGTTCTTCTCGGAAATGTCGGGATCGACCACCGCCGACGTCGCGGTCATGAGCCGCGCGCTGGGCGGCCCGATGAAGCGGGAAGGCTACAGCCCCGCCTTCATCGCCGCGATCATCGCATCAGCTTCCACCATCGCGGCCTTGGTGCCGCCGAGCATCACGGCCGTGGTCTATGGCGCGGTCGGCAACGTCTCGATTGCCGGGCTGTTCATGGCGGGCGTGGTGCCAGGCCTGATGATCGGCTTCGGCCTGATGATCTATTGCTACTTCTTCGGACCTTCCGGAATGCGCAAGCCGCGCGCGCCGTTGCGTCAGGTCGTGTTCGCGGCCGGCGACGCGGCGCTGCCACTGATGATCCCCGTAATCCTGCTCGGCGGCATCCTCACCGGTTATTTCACGCCGACGGAAGCTGGCGTCGTCGCTGTGATCTGGATCATCGCGGTGGTGATCCCGGCGCTCAATCGCAAGCACTTCAAGAACATCCCCTACGATTTCTGCCTCGCCGGGCTGATCTTCTCATTGCCGCTGATCACCATCGGCGCCGCCAATGCGTTCGGCTGGATGCTGGCCTATCTGCGCGGCGCCGCCGTGATCGCCGACTGGATCACCTCGCTCGCGGGCAACGACCCCCATCTGATGATGCTGCTGCTGGTGTTGCTGTTCACGGTGGTGGGCGATTTCATAGAACCGGTGCCGACCATCATCATCTTCATGCCGCTGGTGAATACGCTGACACAGGCGGGCGACATCAACGGCGTCCATATGGGCGTGGTGCTGATCGCGACTCTGGCGTTCGGCCTGATCACGCCGCCTTACGGGCTGGTATTGCTGATGGCGTCGAAATTCGTCGGCGTGCCATTTTCAAAGGCGTTACGCGCGGCGCTGCCGATCTATGTCGTGTTCCTGGTGACCATCATCTTCACGATCTATTTCCCGAAAGTGGTGCTGTGGCTGCCGAAGCAGGTGATCCCGGAGTCGGTCGGGTGCTTCAAGTCGCCGGCGGGGACAGGGTATATCTGCCCGAGCTGATGCAGCTACTGGCTCGGTGTCATGCCCCGCGCATGCGGGGCATCCAGTAACCGGCTGCGGAAAATTGAGCCGAGGGGTCGCGGCGTACTGGATCATCCGCCTTCGCGGATGATGACGGTCGCGTTGTGATGGCGATCGTCGATCCTATTTCCCCTTGCTGGTGAATTTCTTCACCGCAATGCGGAAGTCATCCGTGTGCATGGCGTCGATGATCTTGGCTTCCTCGGCGTCAAGTTGCTGTTTGGTCGGCGTGACCGCGGCCTGATAGACCAGCGATTTGGTGCCGGCGATCGCGGCCGGCGGGTTCTGCGCCAACCGTTCGGCAAATTTTCGCGTCTCGGCCTTCAGCTCCGCCGCCGGGACAACCCGGGCCACCAGGCCCCACGCGTGTGCCTGCTGCGCAGTAAAACTGTCTTCCGCCAGGAATATCTGCAGCGCGCGGCGGGTGCCGACCGTGCCGACCATGCCCACGGTACTGCCGCCATCGGGTGAGACGCCGATCTTGGCGTAGGCCGGGGTGAAGCGGGCATCGTCGGCGGCGATACAGAGGTCGGCGACAAAGGCCAGCCCCATGCCGGCGCCGGCCGCCGAGCCGTTGACGCTGGACAGCACGATCTTCGGCATCCGCCGCACCGTCTCGATGAAGGCGTGATAATGCTTCAGCAGTTCCCCGACCACGGGGGCGATATTGTCAGCCGCCGCCGCGGCGCCAATGGTCTGCAAATCGCCGCCGGCGGAGAAGGCGCGGCCTTCGCCCTCGATCACCAGCACCCTGATATCGTCGTTGCCCTCGACCTCGGCGCCGAGCTGCTCGAGCTTTTGCGCGATCGATAGATCAATCGAGTTGAAGGCCGCGGGCCGGTTGAGGGTGATGGTCGCGATCGGACCTTCGATCCGGAGCAGGGCAGGGTCGGGGGCTGCTGACATGGTGGAAGCCTCATGGACGCGAAAATGACCCGGCATTTAAATCGCAGAAGGGAACGGGTGACAATCCCGGCGAAGTCTGCAAGACTTCGGCTTCATCAGGGGTTTGGAGGTGCACGAGCCGCCTCAAGCCCCGAGACGAGGATGCTCCATCCTTCCGGATACGGCCACGAGCGCCGCGATCCAGGATGAGGCAGCAAGCACCGACATCAGTAGAGAGCAGACGACATGGGTATTTCCTGTGCCTTCGCAGTTGAGTTGTCCCGATGACACAGGGACCGGTCATCATCGCCGGCGCCGGCCATGCGGGCTTTCAGCTTGCGGCCTCGTTGCGCCAGAACGGCTTTTCCGAACGCATCGCGCTGGTGAATGACGAAGGCCATCTGCCGTACCAGCGGCCGCCGCTGTCCAAGGCCTATCTGAAGGGAACCGGCGGACCGGACACCCTGATGTTCCGGCCGGAAAAATTCTATCACGACCAGAACGTCGATCTGATCACGGACCGCGCCACCTCGATCGATCGCGGTGCGCGCAAATTGTCGTTGGCGTCCGGTGCGTCGCTGGATTACGGCCATCTGGTGCTGGCAACCGGGGCGCGCAACCGTTTGCTGGATATTCCCAACGCCAATCTCGACAGCGTGCGCTATTTGCGGACGCTCGACGAAAGCGAGGCGCTGCGGCACCGGATCGCCTCCGGCCAGCATGTCATCGTGATCGGCGCCGGCTTCATCGGGCTGGAATTCGCGGCAACGGCGCGGGCCAAGGGCCTCAAAGTCGACGTGATCGAACTTGCCGCGCGGGTGATGGCGCGTGCGGTGACCGCGGAAATTTCGGAATTTTCGCAATCGCAGCACGCCGCCGCCGGCATTCGGATTCATTTCGGCGTGCAGGTCACCAGCATCGAGAGCGACGGTGGCAGAGTGACCGGCGTCAGCCTCAGCGACGGCCGGCATCTGCCGGCGGATCTCGTGGTGGTCGGCGTCGGCGTGTTGCCCAATGTCGAATTGGCGGCGCAGGCGGGCCTTCCGGTAGCGGCCGGCATCATCGTCGACGATCATCTGCTGACCGCCGATCCGAACATATCTGCGGTCGGCGATTGCGCGCTATATGCGAGCCCGCGCTTCGGCGGTTCGTTGCGGCTGGAGTCGGTGCAGAACGCCACCGATCACGCGCGCTGCGTCGCGGCGCGGCTGACCGGCGACGCCAAATCCTATGACGGCCTGCCGTGGTTCTGGAGCGATCAGGGGCCCGACAAGCTGCAGATGGTGGGGCTGACCACCGGTTACGACCAGGTCGTGGTGCGCGGCGATCGCGGGGCGGGGGCGTTCTCCGCCTTCTGCTACAAGTCCGGGCGGCTGCTCGGCATCGAATCCGTCAACCGCGCCGGCGATCACATGTTCGGTCGGCGTCTGCTGGCGACCAATCGCTCGATCACCCCGGAGCAGGCGGCCGATGCCAGCTTCGATCTGAAGAGTGCGCTGACCTAAAGCCGAGTCTCAGGTCACCATCACGCGGTCAGGACGACCGGGGTGAACGCTTGCAGTTTGGCGATCGCCTGCGAGTCCCAGGCGATGCCCAGGCCGGGTTCGGAAGACGGTTTGGCTCGCCCCCCCTCGATCGTCAGACGGCTGGTGGTGACGTCGTCGAGCTGCGGGATCCATTCCACCCAGGCCGCGTTCGGCACGGCCGCGCACAGCGAGACGTGCAACTCCATCAGGAAATGCGGGCAGATCGGAACGTTGAAGGTTTCGGCGAGGTGCGCCACCTTGAGCCACGGCGTGATGCCGCCGATCCGGGCGACGTCGGCCTGCACGATCGCGCAGGCATCGCGCTGCAGATATTCCCTGAAATAGCTGGGATGATAGATGGACTCGCCGACCGCGATCGGCAGTGACGT
The DNA here is from genome assembly GCF_005937885.2 of Bradyrhizobium sp. KBS0727. NCBI lineage: Bacteria > Pseudomonadati > Pseudomonadota > Alphaproteobacteria > Hyphomicrobiales > Nitrobacteraceae > Bradyrhizobium > Bradyrhizobium sp. KBS0727. Next base: position 2,253,129 of record NZ_CP042176.1, read on the forward strand.
CGATGCCGCCAGGCGAATATGTCCGCCGAGGTCTTCGGCCGGCAGCGGTTCCTCGAACCAGGCGAGGTCGAGCGGCTCGTACTGATGGGCGCGGCGGATGGCTTCACCGACTGTGAACGCCTGGTTGGCGTCGACCATGATCTCGAAACCGGGGCCGACCGCGTCGCGCACTGCCGTCAGGCGCGCGATGTCCTCGCTGACATGGGGACGGCCGACCTTGATCTTGGCGCCGCCAAAACCCTGCGCGCGCACCGACAGCGCGTCATCGACCAGCGCCTGCGGCTCGACATGCAGCCAACCGCCCTCGGTGGAATAGACCGGCACGGAAGCTTGCGCGCCGCCGGCTTCCTTCCACAGCGGGCGACCCGCGGCGAGGCATTTGACGTCCCACAGCGCGGTATCGATGGCAGCGAGCGCGAGGCTGGTGATGGCGCCGACCGCGGTCGCATGGGTTGCGAAGAACAGCGACTTCCAGATCGCCTCGATGTCGAGCGGGTCGCGGCCGAGCAGCCGCGGCGCCAGATGATCTCGCAGCAGCGCGACCACCGACGAGCCGCCGGTGCCGATCGTATAGGAATAGCCGGTGCCGACGATGCCGTCGCTGGTGTGGATGCGCACCATCGGCGTTTCCTGCGTGGCGAACGACTGGATCGCGTCGGTGCGGACCGCCTTTGGCACAAGATCGACCTGCAGGATTTCGACACGTACGATCTTGGCCATGGTTTTTCCTTGTTCGTTGGGGCGAGCGCCGCAGCCAGCATGTCGCCGGACGCGCCCGATATCAAGACGGTGCCATCAAGCCTGTGTGGACAGCAGCGCTGCGACTTCCGCGGCCGTCGGCATCGAGGGAGCGGCGCCCATCCGCTGCACGCAGATCGATGCTGCGGCATTGGCATAATCCAATGCGTTGCGGATGGCCGTGCCATTGGCAAGCCGGCTTGCGAGCGCGCCGACAAAACAGTCGCCGGCGCCGGTGGTGTCCACCGCCTTCACTGCGCGGCCGGCGATGACGGAGGCCTGACCGTCGATCAGCGCCAGCACGCCGCGCCGGCCCAGGGTGATGCAGATGATCCTGCCGCCGCCTTGCAAGGCGCCTGCTGCTTCCACGAAGCGGGCGGGATCGTCGCTGTCACGCAGCTCCGTGTTGGTGAGAAATCCCAGCTCGGTCTCGTTGAGGATCAGGATATCGACAAGATCGAGCAAATCCTTGTCGAACAGGATCGCCGGCGCGGGGTTAAGGATCGTGGTCGCACCTGCCGCCCGCGCGCGGCGGAAGAACGCAACGATCGTCGCTTGCGGAATTTCGAACTGGCTGACGGCGACGTCGCCTTTGGCCAGCACAACTGCGGTGACGTCTTCGGCACTGACGCGCGCATTGGCGCCGGGCACGACCACAATCGTATTGTCGGCATCGGCAACGGTGATGATGGCCGTTCCGGTATGGGCTTCGGCGGTGTCCTTGACGTGCGTGAGATCGACCGCCTGCGCAGCCAGGAATGTCCGCAATTGTTGGCCGAAAGCGTCGCTCCCCAGCCGGCCGATCAGCGTCGTCGGCGCGCCCAGCTTGGCCGATGCCACCGCCTGGTTGGCGCCCTTGCCGCCGGGAAAATAATGCACGGCTTGTCCGGCGACGGTCTCGCCGACCTTGGGATGCCGGTCGGCGGTCGCCACCACATCCATGTTGATGCTGCCGGCGACGAAGACCCGCCCCATGCTATCTCCGACTCATCCGGTCACGCGCCCGCTGGAAACGCCATCTTGACCACTTCGATGTCGGTCAACGTCGGCAATCCGGCCTCGTTGCCGAGGCGCTGGATCTTGAAGGTGGACGCGGCCCGCGCAAATTCGAAATGGTCGTGCCAGCTTTTGCTGGGATTGGCGAGGTAGGAATAGACATAGGCGCCGTGGAAGACGTCGCCGGCGCCGTTGGTGTCGATCACGCGCTCGCGTGGTATAGGAAGCGCCGGCAGGTTGTGGACCGTGCCGGTCTCGTCGTACCAGAGCAGGCCCTTTTCGCCGAGCGTGACGCCGCCGACCCGGCAGCCTCTGCACTTGAGATAATCCAGCATCTCCTCCGGCGTCTTGTCCATCTGCTCGCAGAGCCTTTCGGCGACGATGGCGACGTCGATGAATTCCAGAAGCTCATGGGTATTGGAGCGCAGGCCGCCGCCGTCGAGCGAGGTCAGGATGCCGTCCTCACGGCACAGCTTGGCATAGTGGATGGCGGCGTCCGGCTGGTGGCCGTCGATATGCAGTGCGCGGCAACCCCTCAGGTTGAGGATCGGAAAAGGATGGATGTGCTCGTCGTCGCGACAGCGGACGATGGCGCGCTTGCCATCCTTCGGCATGATGAAGGACAGCGAGGAAGTGTTGACCTTGCGCGGATGGATCGAGATTCCGTATTTCGCGCTCATGTCCTGGAACATGCGGCCGAGCCAGTCATTGGCGACGGTCGCGATCAGGTCGGGCACGATGCCCAGTTTCGCACAGCAGAACGCGGCCGTGACGGCGTTGCCGCCAAACGAAACCGCGTAGGCGGAGGCGACATGCTTTTCGTCGCCAGTCGGCATGTGGTCGGTGATGAAGGTGACGTCGATATAGGTTTGTCCGATGAAGAGGGCCTGCATTCGCTTTCCGTCATGGGCTGAAGGTTGATCCGGCCCGGCGCGGCTACATTAGCACCGGATATCGGATGGTTTCGCTGAAAATATTCGCATCGCTGCCGTCTTTGCAGCTTGAGATGCGAATATCAGGGGACTACGACCGTCCCACGGCGGCCGGCAGCATATAACGGCTGGGCACTGTGCAGGTTTCCCGGTCGGTGCGACAAAATGGGAGGGGACTTTTCCGTGATTACCGGTCTCGATCATGTCGTTGTCCTTGTCGAGGATATCGCGGCGGGCTCCGCGGCCTATCAGACGCTGTTTGCGCGGGCGCCGGCCTGGCAGAACAGCGGCGACGGCGCCGACCGCGTGCTGTTTACGCTCGACAATATGTCGCTGGAGTTGATGGCGCCCTCCGGCGCGGACGCCAATGCGGATCGAATCCGCAGCGTTCTGGCGGCCCAGGGCGAGGGGCTGGCGAGCCTGTGTTTCCGCACCAACGATATCGCCAAAATGCACCGCCGGCTCGATCGGCTCACCTTGAAACCGGAGCCGGTTGCCGAGGTCGAAAGCCGCGACGCGCTCTCCGGCGCCACGCTGTCGTGGAAGCGGACGCGCACCGCTTCGGACGCCACGCGCGGCATTCGGCTGTTCTATCTCGAACTGACCAACGAGCGTCCGCGCTCCGCGCCAACGGCGGCGGGGCCGATCACCGCGATGGACCACGTCGTGGTTTCGACGCCGGATCCCGAACGGGCCGCCGCGCTCTATGGCGCGCGGCTTGGGCTCGACATGGCGCTCGACCGTTCGCATCCGGAGTGGGGCCGGCTGATGTTCTTCCGCTGCGGCGACGTCGTCGTCGAGGTGACGCACCGGTTGGGCAAGCCCGTGGATGCGACGCGGGACATCCAGCACGACCGCCTCAGAGGTATCTGCTGGCGCGTCGCCGATATCGACGCCACCCATGCGCGGCTGGCCCAGGCCGGCGTCGACGTCTCCGAAGTCCGTACCGGCCGCAAGCCGGGCACGCGGGTGATGACCGTGCGCTCCGGCACCTGCGGGGTGCCGACACTTTTGGTGCAGCCATCGGCGGGGAAGGCGGAGTGAGTCACAACGACGTGCCACACCCGCTGACCTCATCCTGAGGAGCGCGAAGCGCGTCTCGAAGGATGGGCCACGGGCCTCATGGTTCGAGACGGCGCTGAAGTAGCGCCTCCTCACCATGAGGGTGAACAGCACCCCCGCATTCTCAAACGCTGCCCCGCGTGCTACAGCAGTCATCATGCGTCCATCGAGCGATTGATTTGGCAAAGGCAAAACGCGTTTTGAAGTGGCAGCGCGACCCCGAGGGCATGCGGATCCGCATTCTCGAGGCCGCCAAGCAGGAATTTGCTGCCCATGGCCTGGCCGGTGCGCGCGTCGACCGCATCGCGGCCAATGCCGACGCCAACAAGCGCATGCTGTATTACCATGTCGGCAACAAGGAAGACCTTTACCTCGCGGTGCTGGAGGCGGCCTACGACAAGATCCGTTCCGAGGAGCGCGGCCTCGATCTCGAACATCTCGATCCGCCCGAGGCGATCGAGCGGCTGATCGACTTCACTTGGAACTATTTTCTCCGCAACCCGGAATTTCTGGCGCTGCTCAACACCGAAAATCTCGCCAAAGCCCGCCATCTGAAGCGCTCGACCAAGGTCAAGTCGATGCACTCGCCGTTCGTCGAGATGATCCGCACCGTGGTGACGCGCGGCGTCGAAAGCGGCGATTTTCGCGTCGCCGTCGATCCGGTGCAGTTGTACATCTCGATCGCCGGGCTGTGTTTCTTCTATCTCTCGAACAGCGCCACGCTCTCGGTCATCTTCGGCCGCGACCTCCTGAAAAAGGAAGCGCGGGACGAGCGCCTCGGCCATATGGTGGCGCTGGTGCTGGCGGCGCTGACGGGAAAATCGACCGCGGATTTCGGCAAAGACAAAGTGCAGGGTTTGCGGGCTCCGGCGCATCAGCCGGTGTAGCTCCGGCGCAGCTTCGTCGTCATGGCCGGGCTTGTCCCGGCCATCCACGTCTTTCTTGGGGCGGGTCGCAGTCGTACATCCATCCACTTGTCAAACAGCCCAGCGTAAGAAGGCATAGCTTCGCGATCTCGCGGCCCGATATGCCCGAGTTTTGCGTATTTACTCCTGCCCTCTCCAAAGAGAGGGCGCGGGGAAGACCGGGTGCGCGCTGCACCCGCGGTCTCGCAGGCGTGTTGCAAAGAGATATGCTGCCTACGAGCATACAGGTTCAGCGGTGAACACACCGGCCTCCCCCACGCAACGGCTTTACGGCTTATACGAGTTCGCCCTGGTGACCGGCTTTCTTGCCACCATCGTCTGCTTCGGCTTTCGCCTCCGCCAACTTGACGTCAGCACCGGGACGTCAGGCCCACACGACTTCACCGTACGCTTTTGCCGCGCTCGTCAGTCGCAGCATCAGCGTCCATCGCATCCCACCGCACGTTCGTGACGATCGCGATCGCCCCTCTTGTCGCGGTAGACGGGCGGAGTTGAACCACTGATTTGCCCGACGGTAACAGCGGAATATTTTTTCGCGAGGGTCTGGACAGACTTTAGGTGATTTGCCCGTCGGGTTGATTTGTCGCAGGTCGACGAATGAATTCGTTATTGCGCGCACGGGCGACTCGGTCGCCAGAAGTTCTGGGAGCGAAGGCGGAAGCAGTCCATGGTGCGCCCACCGCAATTCGGGCCACCCAGCGTGGGGCAAATGTCTTGCCGCACAACCCTGCGGGAGCGGATGGCTGGGCTAAACACTTGTCCCCGCCATCCACGTCCTTTGCTGGCGCGGGACCCTCAAGTCGTGGATGCCCGGGTCATCTAGCGCGAAGACGCGCTTCGCGCTTTTGCCCGGGCATGACGGTGGAGAGTGCGATTCCGCATCCCCAAATCGTCAACAGGTCTCAAATTGTCACACCATTGGCCCTAGACAGTATTTATCCAACGGGTTAATTTCTCCTCCGAAAAGAAGGCGAGCCAGGGAGCGAGACGTGGCAGAGGCGAAGGGGCCCAGTGGTGTATCCAGAGCGCTGAACGCGGCGTGGCTGCGGCCGTTTTTGTTCCTGATCTTCATCGTGGTTGCCTGGGATCTGGCGATCCGGCTGTTCCACATCCCGGCCTATCAGATCCCGTCGCCCGGCGATGTGCTGGCGGTGCTGTGGACCGACTGGCCGGAACTGTTGCGGCAGGCCTGGCCGACCACCTACGCCACCATCTGCGGCTTTGCGCTGTCGGCGCTGTTCGGCATTCCCGTGGCGATGCTGATCGCGGGCTCGAAGACGGTGGAGAGCTACGTCTATCCGCTGCTGGTGTTCTCGCAATCGGTGCCGAAGATCGCGATCGCACCGCTGTTTGTGGTCTGGTTCGGCTTCGGCATCATTCCGAAAGTGATCTCGGCGTTCCTGTTGGGATTTTTCCCGGTCGTGGTATCGGCGGTGCAAGGCTTCAAGTCGGTCGACCCCGATATGGTCGATCTCGCGCGCGCCATGCAGGGCAGCCGCTTCCAGGTGTTCCGCGCCGTCAACCTGCCGCATGCGATGCCGGCGATCTTCTCCGGCCTCAAGGTCTCGGTGACGCTCGCGGTGGTCGGCGCCGTGGTCGGCGAGTTCGTCGGCTCCAATTCAGGGATCGGCTATGTGCTGCAACGTTCGATCGGCACCTTCGACCTGCCGACGATGTTTGCGGCACTCGTGATCCTGGCGCTGCTCGGCGTGGTGCTGTTCTGGATCGTCGATCGCATCGAAAAGCTCGTGATCCCCTGGCATGTCAGCCAGCGCGAGGACATCATTTTCGCTTCATAAGGTAAGCCGGACGGACAACAGACGATCAGATCGTCATTGCGAGCGCAGCGAAGCAATCCATGCTTGCCGCAAGTCGAAAGATGGATTGCTTCGTCGCTGACGCTCCTCGCAATGACGGGGAAAGGGAGAAAACATGATGCGGATGATAACAGCGGTTGCGACCGCCTTGATCTGGACCGCGCTTTCAGTGGTTCCCGCTTCCGCCGCCGACAAGGTCGTGCTGATGCTGAACTGGTACGTCTATGGCGAGCACGCGCCGTTCTATTACGGCAAGGCCAAGGGCATCTATGCCGCCGAGGGCATCGATCTCGAAATCCAGGAAGGCCGCGGTTCGGCGGCGACCACGCAGGCGGTCGCGGCCAAGACCGCCGACTTCGGCTATGTCGACGTACCCACCATGATGCGCGCGGCAGTGAAGGGCGCGCCGATCGTTGCCACCGGCGTGCTGCTGCAGACCAGCCCGATGTCGGCGATGGGTTTCGTCGAGAAGAACATCAGGAAGCCCGAGGACATCAAGGGCAAGACGGTCGCGATCACGCCCGCCGATTCCATGACGCAGATCTGGCCGCTTTTTTTGAAGAAGACCGGCTTGAAGGAAAGCGATTTTACCACGGTCGCCGGCGACGGCCAGACCAAGCTCAACGCGGTCATCAACGGCCAGGCTGATCTGCTGCTCGGTTACGTCATGGACCAGTCGATGAAGATCAAGGATGCCACCGGCAAGGACGTCTATCCGATCAAGTTCGCCGACTACGGCATCAACATGGTGTCGTCCGGCATCGTCGCCAACACCGATTACGTCAAGGCCAATGCCGACCTCGTCAAGCGCTTCATGTCGGCGACGACCAAGGCGGTCGAAGCCGCCGAGAAGGATCCGAAAGGCGCGGCGCAGTCGATCCTCGACGCCAACCCGAAGGGCGGCAAGATCGAGACCCTGACCCAGGGCTTCGAGCTGACGATCCCGCTGTACCGGACGCCGGAAACCAAGGCCAAGCGGCCGTTCGAGGTGACCGACCAGAACATGACCGACACGGTCAACCTCCTGGTCGAATATGGCGGGCTCGACGCCAAGGCCAAAGACAATCCGAAGGCGTTTTATACCAACGATTACCTGCCGAAGGGCGGCTCGTGAGGGTGATGCAATTGAGATGTCGTCATTCCGGGATGGTGCGTAGCACCAGACCCGGAATCTCGAGATTCCGGGTTCGATGCTTTCGCATCGCCCCGGAATGACGGCTTTTTCGAATGGACGTTGAATGAACCCCGCGACCAAACCTACCGAAACCCATCAACCCGCCGCGCATCTGCGCCTGGTGTCCGATCGCGCCGGGCAGGCGACGCCGGGAATCACGCTGTCAGGCGTGTCGAAAACCTATCGCTCGCGCGACGGCGACGTGCCGTCGCTAAAACCGCTGGATTTTCACATCAACGAGGGCGAGTTCTTTGTCGTGGTCGGCCCGTCCGGCTGCGGCAAGTCGACGCTGTTGAAGATGATCTCGGGGCTGCTCGCGCCCTCGACCGGTGAAATCCTGGTCGACGGCGAACAGGTGACGAAGCCGCACGGCAATGTCGGCATCGTGTTCCAGAACGCGCTGCTGCTGCCATGGCGCAACATCCTGTCGAACGTGATGCTGCCGATCGACATGAAGAAGCTGCCGCGCCAAGAGTACTTGCTGCGCGCCAAGGCGCTCTTGAAATTGGTCGGGCTCGAAGGGTTCGAGAAGAAGCTGCCCTGGCAGCTGTCCGGCGGCATGCAGCAGCGCGCCTCGATCTGCCGCGCGCTGGTGCACGATCCCAAGATCATGCTGATGGACGAGCCGTTCGGCGCGCTCGATGCCATGACGCGCGAGAAGATGAATGTCGAGCTGATGCGGATCCAGCGCGAGACTGGCAAGACCGTGCTGCTGATCACGCATTCGATACCGGAAGCCGTGTTCCTCGCCGACCGCGTGCTGGTCATGACCGAACGGCCAGGCGCGATCGCCGCGATCTACGACGTGCCGCTGCCGCGCCCGCGTTCGCTGGATTCGATGGCCGATCCCGCCTTCACCGAACTGGTGCAGCGCATCCGCAAGCACTTCTTCACCCAAAGCCCGCTGGACTGAAAGCTGGCCCGATGCCGTATCGCCTGACTGTGCGAGATATCTCGTTCTTTGAACGCCCGGTCGCGTTTGCGCGGCCGTTCCGGTTCGGCGCCGTCGTCATCAACGCGACGCCGCAGATGTTCGTGCGTGTCGAGATCGAGGTGGAAGGCAAAGGCAACGCTGTCGGCGCCAGTGCCGAATTTCTGGTGCCGAAATGGTTCGACAAGCGGCCGCATCTGTCGCCGGAAGAGACGGTTTCGGAGTTGCGACGCTCGCTGCTGATCGCGCGGGAACTTTATCTGGCTCATGCCGGCTACGAGACCGCGTTCGGCCTGCACGCGGCCTGCATCGCCGCACAGGCCGAGGCCTGCGCCAAGGAGGACATTCCTCCGCTGGCGGCGGGCTATGGTCCGGCCGAGATCGACAAGGCGATCCTTGATGCGTTGTTGCGCGCCGTCGGCACCAATTTTTTCGACGGCATGGCGGCGAATATCAGTGGCGTTGATGCGCGGCTGTCGCGCGATCTCAGTAACGACGATATCGCGCAGTTCCTGTCGGAACGAAAGCGACTCGAGCGCGTCGCGGTCCGGCACACTGTCGGCATGGACGACAAGGTCGAAGGCGAGGGTGGTGTTGCCGACGCAAAGGAAAACGCCGGCGCGCGCTATTTCAAGCTCAAGCTCAACGGCGATCCCGGGCATGATGCGGAACGGCTGACCCGCATCAGTGCGGAGCTGGCGACGCTGCCGCACGATTACCAGGTGACGCTGGACGCCAATGAGCAATATGCCGACCTCGGCGCGCTCGGTGCGTTGGTCGACCGGCTCGACCGCGACCCCGCGCTACGGCCGATCGCGGCCAAGCTGCTCTATATCGAGCAGCCGATGCCGCGCGATATCACCCGGGCCTCGCCGCTCGGCGCGCTCGCCCGCCGTGATTTCATCGTCGACGAGGCCGACGATTCCTATGATGCATTCCCGGTGGCGCGCGCGCTCGGCTATCGCGGCATCTCGTCGAAATCCTGCAAGGGCATCTACAAGTCGGTGATCAATGCCACGCGCGCGGCCAAATGGAGCGCGGCCGGCACGAAATGCTTCATCGCCGGCGAAGACCTGACCTGCCAGGCCGGACTGGCCGTGCAGCAGGATCTCGCGCTCGGCGCGCTGATCGGCGTTACCCATGCCGAGCGCAACGGTCACCATTATGTCGACGGCTTTGGCGATACGCCGGCCGCGGAGGCTAACGCCTTCCTGATCGCACATCCCGATCTTTATGCCCAGGACGGCCACAAGGTCCGTCTCGCCATCCATAACGGCCATCTCCTGACGGGATCGCTGACGACACCAGGCTTTGCCACCTCCGTGCATCCGGACTGGTCCGCGATGTCGCCGCTGGCGCAGCCAACAGCCAGAATATCCTTGGAGAACGCAGTATGACGACCAAACGCCTCGGCCTGATCATGAACGGTGTGACCGGCCGCATGGGGCTCAACCAGCATCTGATCCGCTCCATCATCGCGATCCGCGATTCCGGCGGCGTGCTGCTTGCGAATGGCGACCGCATGCTGCCCGATCCGATCCTGATCGGCCGCGACGCCGACAAGCTCGAGCGTCTGGCCAAGAGTTTCAATGTGACGCGATGGTCGACCGACCTCGACAAGGCGCTCGCCAACAAGGACGACACCATCTTCTTCGACGCCGCCACCACGCAGGCGCGCCCGACGCTGCTGACGAAAGCGATCGAGGCCGGCAAGCATGTCTATTGCGAAAAGCCGATCGCAACCAACCTGGACGAGGCCGTTGCGGTGCTGCGGCTCGCCAATGCCAAAGGCGTCAAGCACGGTACAGTGCAGGACAAGCTGTTCCTGCCCGGCCTGAAGAAGCTGGCGTTCCTGCGCGACTCCGGTTTCTTCGGCCGCATGCTCTCGGTGCGCGGCGAGTTCGGCTATTGGGTGTTCGAGGGCGGCTGGCAGGAGGCGCAGCGGCCGTCATGGAACTACCGCAGCGAGGACGGCGGCGGCATCATTCTCGACATGGTCTGCCACTGGCGCTACGTGCTCGACAACCTGTTCGGCGAAGTCGAGAGCGTGAGCTGCACCGGCACCACCGACATCCCGGAACGCTTCGACGAGAAAAACAAGAAGTACACCGCGACCGCCGACGACTCCGCCTATGTCACCTTCCGTCTCAAGGGCGGCGTGATTGCGCATATCAACATGAGCTGGGTGACGCGGGTCTACCGCGACGATCTCGTCACCTTCCAGGTCGACGGCACCCACGGCTCGGCGGTTGCCGGACTCACCGAGTGTATGATCCAGGCCCGGCAGGCGACGCCGCGACCAGTCTGGAACCCGGACGAGAAGCGCACCCACGATTTCTATGCCGACTGGCAGAAGCTGCCGGAGAACGTCACCTACGACAACGGTTTCAAGGAACAGTGGGAGATGTTCATCCGCCACGTCTGCGAAGACGCGCCGTATAAATATACGCTGCTGGAAGGCGCCAAGGGCGTTCAGCTCGCCGAATGCGCGCTGCAGAGCTGGCGCGAGCGGCGCTGGATCGACGTCGCCCCGATCAAGGTGTGAGGCAAGACAAGGACAAGCACCATGAACAAACCAGTCATGCCGCCATCGTCGCTGTCGCTGAAGCTGCCGACCGCCGGAGGCCTGATCGAGACCTACCGCCTGGCGGCGTCGCGGACGTTTCCGGCGAAACTCGAAGGCACGCTGAACCGCGTGGCGTTTTCCGCGGCCCACGTGGTGGCCGATCCGTTGGCCGATTGCGACCCGTGGCTGACATCGGCCGTCGACTGGGACCGGACCATTGCGTTCCGTGAGCACGTCTGGGACCTCGGCCTTGGCGTCGCCGAGGCGATGGACACTGCGCAGCGCGGCATGGGGCTGGACTGGCCGACCTCGCTGGAACTGATCCAGCGTTCGGTGCGGGCGGCGAAGGCGAGGGGCGGCGCGCTGGTGTTTTCCGGCGCCGGCACCGACCATCTCCCCGTCGAGGACGCAAAAAGCCTCGACGACGTGATCCGCGCCTATGAAGAGCAGATCGCGGCCGTTGAAAAGGCCGGCGGCCGGATCATCCTGATGGCCTCGCGGGCGCTGGCAAAACTCGGGCGCAGCGCCGACGATTACGCCAAGGTCTATAACCGCGTGCTCTCGCAGGTTCGCGAGCCCGTGATCATCCACTGGCTTGGCGACATGTTCGATCCGGCGCTGGCGAATTACTGGGGCACGGCGAACCTCGATACCGCGATGGATATCGCGGTCGGGATCATCAACGCCAGTGCCGCCAAGGTCGATGGCGTCAAGGTCTCGCTGCTCGACAAGCAGCGCGAGATCGACATGCGCCGGCGGCTCGACAAGAGCGTCAAGATGTATACCGGCGACGACTTCAACTATGCCGAACTGATCGCCGGCGACGACAAGGGTTTTTCGCACGCGCTGCTCGGTATCTTCGACGCCATCGCGCCGGCCGCCTCCTACGCGCTGTCGCGGCTCGCCGCCGGCGACGAAGCCGGCTTCCATGACGTGCTCGGGCCGACGGTGCCGCTGTCGCGCCATATCTTCAGGGCGCCGACGCGGTTCTACAAGACCGGCATCGTGTTCATGGCCTATCTCAACGGCCATCAGGATCACTTCACCATGGTGGGCGGGCAGGAGAGCACGCGCTCGACGCTGCATCTGGCCGAACTGTTCCGATTGGCGGACAAGGCCGGGCTGCTGTCCAATCCCGAACTGGCGACGCAGCGCATGAAGGCGGTGCTGGCGACGCGCGGCGTCGAGCCGTGATGCGGGATTTTTCGAACGATCATCGCTGGCTGTCGCTGAATACGGCGACCGTTCGCAAGCAGGGCGATCTGGTCGGCATCATCGAAGCCTGCGCGCGGCACGGCATCCGTGCCATCGATCCCTGGCGCGACCAGGTCGCCGCCGTCGGTCTCGACCGTGCGGTGCGGGCAGTGCGTGACGCCGGGCTCGAATTGTCGGGCTACTGCCGCGGCGGCATGTTCGTCGCCGATGCGGCGCACCGGATCGAGGCGCGCGACGATAACCGCCGCGCGATCGATGAGGCCAGCGCGCTGGGCGCGCCCTGCGTCGTGCTCGTCGTCGGCGGCCTGCCGCAATATTCGCGGCCGGGAAGCGTAGCCACCAAGGATATTGCCGGTGCGCGGGCGCAAGTCCACGATGGCCTTGGCGAAATGCTGGACTATGCGAGAGCGGCTGGCATGCCGCTCGCGATCGAACCGCTGCATCCGGCCTATGCCGCCGACCGCGCCTGCGTCAACACGACCAAACAGGCGCTGGATATTTGCGATGCGCTGGACCCTGCGCGCAGCGGCGCTCTCGGCGTCGCGCTCGATGTCTATCACGTCTGGTGGGATCCGGATGTGCTGCCGCAGATCGTGCGCGCCGGCAAGGAGCGCCTGCTGGCGTTTCACGTCTGCGACTGGCTTGTGCCCACCAAGGACATCCTCAACGACCGCGGCATGATGGGCGACGGCGTCATCGACATCAAATCGGTGCGCGCTGCGGTCGAGGCGCAGGGCTTTGCCGGCTATTCCGAGATCGAGATTTTCTCGAATGACTGGTGGAACAGGCCGATGGACGAGGTCTTGAAGACCTGCATCGAGCGGCACCGGACGGTGGTGTAGAGCTCGAAAACGAACGGCGGGCACGCCATCGAAGCGGTGTGCCAAGTTCGCTCAGCGCGGCGTATTCGCTGTGCCAATGATGGGCGATGTTGTCTCGCAATTGAACGGCGCAAGTGCGCGCCTTCGAGTTCCCGGTTCCAGATTTAACCTTTTTCGGCGCTATTCAGCTTAACAAAGGGTTATCATTGTGCCCGCGCCCGCTCCGGCGTTAGCTGTTTCGTAAGGATGTTTATCCGCAGCGACGAGCGACACCATGAAAATCTTCTACGCGATTGCAACTCTCGCCCTTTTGTCCACATCGGCCGCCGCCGAGGGATGGGACGTCGTTGAGCGATGTACCTACAGCAAGTTCTTCGGCAGAATGTGCACGACGTCCTACCGCGAGGCGCCGTCGCGCAGCCTCGCCCAGGAACAGGACGACGAAAAAGCAAGGCGCGCCTCGATCGAGAAATGGGAAGCGTTTTGCAAGCCGACGCGCACCTATGACAATGAAGGCGTCGGCCGCCTGGTCTACGCCAAGAAGGGCTGCGAATTCGGCCGCAGCGAGTAGTCGATACTTGTCGCGCCTGCGCCGTGTTGTGCGGCGTGCGTGAATGAGTTCCGTCATGCGTCGTGTGAGCTCGCACCGCATTTTTCGTGGCGGCGAGACGGCTAAAGTTTTAACGACAAAATTGCGAACCGGTTAGTTACGCTGCTTTACCGCGCCTCAATGCCTGTCCGTCATTGCTGACGGGTAGTGCTTATTTCGTGAGGCAACCAACATGCGTATCGTCTTCGCGGTCTCGATTGTCATCGCCTCGATCTCGTCGGCGTCAGCCCAGTTCGCGATGGATCACGGGCATGCCGCGGATGCGGTCCAGGCCACCCAAGCAAAACAGTCCGCGGCCGCGGCCAAAGCCCGGGCCATTGCCAACGGTGATCCGCTTCTGCCGAGCCAGTCGACCGACTTCGCCGTCGGCGGTCGCACGACGATCAAGGTAATTCCGCGAACGGAGGAAGAGCTCAAGGCCGACAGGTTGGCGGAAGCCGAATGGAGCGCGCGTTGCAAGCCGACCGTTGAGGAAGACCGCGACGGCATACGCCGAACCAAATATGCCGAGAAGGATTGCGACCTCTCGCGCTTCAACACCGCTGGGAACTAAAGCCTTATCGGTTCTGATTGAATCAGAACCGGGCTCTACTCTTTTGTTTTGACGCGTTTTCTTGACGCGAACCGGTTCCCACTTCGCTGGAAAACGCTCTAACCACAATCTATCCCGATCGGCCGCGCATCCGCGCGCCGTCTACGGATCAATCCAGCGATCCCGGCGGCGGTCGTCCGCCGGCTTCCCGGCATGACGTTATTTCTTGTTGCCGTAGCCCGACTGCAGGCCTCCGACGCCCTTCTGGCTCGGTGCCGCAGCGATCGTCTTGATCTTTTCCTTCTTCGGCTTCTTCTTTTCCCGATTACCCTTTTGCTCGCCCTTGGGCATACCGATCTCTCCCTGCGTTGATGTCGTCCGGTGTCTTGAAGGGGCATCGAACCATGCAAAGGTAGCGATCTGGCGCGCAATAGATAGAGCCGGTCGAGCAAAAGCGGATTTAATTTCAATCAGCCGGGCTTGCCATGTCGTAAGGTCGCGCGGCGATTCTCTTCGTACTGCGAGGCATGAAGGCCATCGGACCATGATGGCAGCGCGTTCGCGCGTTTCGATGGATCTGGAACAGGCAAAGTGAGCATTGTATGAGCGAACGGCTGGACACCCTGAAAAAGGCAAGGGAGCGCATGGTCGAGGAACGCGATGCGCATGCGAAGGTTCTCGCCGCCGCGTTCGATCGCGACAAGGCAGAGCGGGCGCGCGCCAAGTTCGTGGAGACGCAAACATTGATCGATGCGATCGACCGCGCCATCGCCGGCGACCAGCCCGGCGCTTAGTCTAATCCGCTGATTTAGGCCCGCGGCCTCAGCCGGCCTGACACGGCACGCTCGAAAATCCGCGAAACCGGACCCGGCCGCCGCGCACCGGTTCGCCGCGGAGCGTGTAGTTCGGGAACCGCGCCAGAAAGCGCGAGATCGCGATCGCGCCTTCGAGCCGCGCCAACGCCATCCCGGCGCATTGATGTGCGCCGGTGCCGAAGGCGAGATGCCGGTTCGGCGTGCGGCCGATGTCGAGGCGTTCGGGATCGGCGAACTGGGCAGGATCGCGATTGGCCGCGCCGATGCACAGCGTTACCGGCGTGCCCGCCGGCATCGCGATGCCGCCGAGTTCGACCGGCTCGACCGTCATGCGATTGCCGAGCTGGTTGGAGCTTTCGAACCGCAGCATCTCCTCGACGGCGGTCTTGATCAGCGCCGGGTTGTCGATCAGCCGCAGCTTTTCGGCCGGATAACCCAGCAGCGCGACCAGTCCGTTGCCGATCAGGTTGGTGGTGGTCTCATGGCCGGCGTTGAGCAGGAAAATGCAGTTGTGCAGCAGTTCCTTTTCCGTCAGCCGCTCGCCACTGTCTTCGCCCTGAATCAACCGCGTCAGCACGTCGCGGTCGGGATTGCCGGGCTTGGCGCGGCGGCGCGCCACCAGGCCTTCGAGATAGGCCAGGAAATCCTTCACCGCCTTGTTGCCGCGCGCAAAGACGTCCGGCGCGACGACAGGCTCCAGCGCCCCCAGAATGGCCAGCGACCAGTCACGCAGGGGCCCGCGTTCGTGCTGGGGCACGTCGAGCAGATTGCCGATCACCTCGATCGGGATCGCGGCGGCAAAGTCGTCGATCAGGTCGATCTTGCCCTTGGCGGCGATGGCATCGAGCAGCCGGTCCACCAGAACAACAAGGTCAGGTTCCATGCCGGATATCGCACGCGGCGACAGCGCACCCATGATCAGTCGTCGCACCCGGGTGTGGGCGGGGGGATCGTTGAAGACGAGGCTGGTGGTGTGGTGCTCGTAGAGCAGGGAGGCGCCATATTTGGGCGCAAACTCCTTCTTCTTGTCCGAGGAGAACACCTTGGTGTTCTTGTAGGCCGCGACCAGGTCGTCATAGCGGGTCAGGAACCAGGAGCCGTTCGGCAGCCGCTTGACCGGTTCGTGCTCCCGCAACGCGCGATAAGTCGGGTAGGGGTTGACGTAGAAATCCGGCGTCAGTTTCTCGAGGTCGAACGTGGCAGCCAGTTCGCGTGCATCCAGGTTCATGGCGCTTCATGCTCATTGTGAAGACAGAACGGTCGCGCGACGGTCTCGAATTAGTCGCATCTGCAACTATCTTAAATCGCGTGCCGAGGCCGGGGTCAAGGCATCCGCGGGCGCTGGGATTCAAGCCGATTTGGGCTGAAATTGCCGTTTGCACTGCAATAAAACCTTGACATCCTGGTGGGTGAGTGATTACTCACATGCCCATGTCTACCCTGCGGATGACCAGTGACCTGCGGCGTCAATTGATATTGAGCGCCGCCAAGCGATGCTTTGCCCGGAACGGCTTTGCCGGCACCACGACCAAGAGCGTGGCGGCGGCGGCGGCGATCTCGGAAGGCCTGCTGTTCAAGCACTTCCCCTCCAAGGCCGCGCTCTATGCGGAGATCCTGGCGGAGGAATGCGAGGCCGACCCGGATCTGGCGCATTTGCTCGGCCAGGAACCGTCGACTGGAACCCTGGTCGAACTCGTAAAAGGCATGATCGGTCACTTCATGCAGCTCCGCGACGCGCCGGACCAGGAAGAGGTGCAGCGGATGCGGCTGATGGTGACGAGCCATCTCGACGACGGCGAGTTCGCGCGGCTGTTGTACGGCAAGGTCGGCGACTTGATCGGGCCGGTGTTCGCCGCATCGCTCGAACGCGCGGTTGCGGCTGGCGACGCGGTGCGGATCGGCAGCGAACCGCTCAACCTGTTCTGGTTCGCCCACCACACCGTGTTGATGGCTGCGCTGACGCGGCTTCCGGCCGTTCCCTGTCTTTCCTATGGCAACCCCGCCGATGTCGAGCGGCAACTTTGCCAGTTCATTCTCCGCGGTATCGGACTTACCGAAGCCGCAATCGCTACACGTTTAGACCGCGAGCCGTCACCGTGGCAGGGACCATCGGTAACTGCAGAAAGTGCATGACATGAATATCCAGACCGAAGGCCATATCTCGGGGCAACCGCTCAGGGAAAAACCCGCCAAGCGCCCCGTCCGGATGGTGCGCTGGTTCATCATCGTTGGCGTCCTGCTGGCGGTGCTGGCCGGCGGGCTGGTCGGCTTCAACGCCTTCCGCAGCCACATGATCGCGCAGTTCTTTGCCAACAACAAACCGCCGGCGTCGAATGTGAGCGTGGCCGAGGCCAAGACCGAGGCGATCCCGAACCTGCTGACGGCGGTCGGCGATCTCGTCGCGGTGCATCAGGTCAACGTCACCTCCGATGTGTCCGGTCGCATCACCGAGATCCTGTTCACGGCTGGCAGCCACGTGAAGGCGGGTACGCCGCTGGTGCAGTTGTTTGACGGTCCCGACCAGGGCGATCTCGCCAACTACAAGGCGCAGGCGACGGTGGCGCAGCTCTCGCTCGATCGCGCCAAGCAGCTGGCCTCGCGCCAGTTCGGGCCGCAGTCGACCGTCGATTCGGCGCAAGCCGCGTTTGACCAGGCCAATGCAGGCATCGCCAAGACCGAAGCCATCATTTCGCAGAAGCTGGTGCGCGCGCCGTTCGAGGGCGATCTCGGCGTTCGTCAGGTCGAAGTCGGCCAGTACCTGACGGCAGGCACGCAGATCGTGTCGCTGACTGATCTGTCGGTGCTCTATGCGAACCTGACCGTGACCGAGAAGCAAAGCTCGCAGATCAAGGTTGGCCAGACCGTTCGGGTTTCGGTCGACGCCTATCCGGGACGCACCTTCGAAGGCAAGATCACGACCATCGAGCCGCAGATCGCGACCGATACCCGCAACATCCGCGTGCAGGCGACGATCAACAATCCGGACAACATCCTCAAGCCCGGCATGTTCGCGACCACCACGATCCTGCTGCCGGAGAAGCCGCCGGTCGTCACCGTTCCGGAAACGGCGGTCGACTACACGCTGTATGGCGACTCCGTGTTCCTGATCACCGAGAAGAAAAGCGACGACGGCAAGACCATCCTGACCGCGGTCCGCAGCTTCGTGAAAACCGGCAACCGGATTGAAGGCCGCGTCGAGATCCTCAAGGGCCTGAAGCCCGGCGACCGCGTCGTTGCCGTCGGGCAGATCAAGTTGCAATCGGGCATGCCGGTCGCGATCTCGACCGATCCGGCGCCGCCGATTCCGGCGACACCCCCACGCTACTAGGATTGCGCGTTACTGGGATTTACGGCCCGACGGGCCGCATGCAGACGAAAAGCGGGCAGCGGTTTCCGTCAGGAGACCGCGCCCAATTGGCGAACTTACCGGGATAAATTGCGATGGCCTTAACCGATATCTTCATCAAGCGCCCGGTTCTTTCGGTCGTGGTCAGCCTGTTGATCCTGCTGATCGGCCTGCGGGCGGCGACCACGCTGCCGATCCGGCAATATCCGAACCTGTCGAACACCGTCGTGACGATCACCACGTCATACCCCGGTGCCGCGCCGGAATTGATCCAGGGCTTCATCACCACGCCGATCGAGCAGGCCGTCGCCTCGGCCGAGGGCGTCGACTACATCACCTCGTCGTCGGTGCTCGGCACCTCGACGATCCAAGTCTACGTCAAGCTAAATTTCAATCCGAACCAGGCGCTGACCGAGGTGCTCGCCAAGGTCAACTCGGTCAAATACCTGATCCCGAAGGAATCCTACGACCCCGTCGTCAGCAAGGCGACCGGCGATACGATCGCGGTGATGTATCTCGGCTTCTCCAGTGAGGAGCTCACGGGATCGGCGATCTCGGACTATCTGACGCGCGTCGTGCAGCCGGTGCTGTCGACGGTCGACGGCGTCGCATCCGCCGACATCCTGGGCGGCCAGACCTTTGCGATGCGGCTCTGGCTCGATCCGATCCGCATGGCCGGACGCGGCGTGTCGTCAAACGACATCGCGGCCGCGATCGCCGCCAACAATTTCCAGGCCGCCGCCGGGCAGACCAAGGGCTATTTCATCGTCTCCAACGTCTCGGCCAATACCGACCTTCAGAGCATCGATCAGTTCAAACGGATGATCGTCAAGTCGAAGGACGGCGGCTTCGTCCGCGTCGAGGACGTCGCGACGGTGGAACTCGCGGCCCAGAGCTCGGACGCCAGCGTCGCCTTCAACGGCGAGCACGCGATCTTCATCGGCATCAAGGCGACGCCTCAGGGCAACCCGCTGACGCTCGTCAAGGGCGTGCGCGCGCTGTTCCCGGAGCTCGAGCGCAACCTGCCGCCGTCGATGAAGATGAAGGTGGCCTACGACTCGACCAAGTTCATCCAGTCGTCGATCGACGAGGTCCAGAAGACGCTGGGTGAAGCGGTGCTGATCGTCGTGGTTGTGATCTTCCTGTTCCTGGCCTCGATCCGGTCGGTGATCATTCCGGTCGTCACGATCCCGCTGTCGCTGATCGGCGTCTGCATCCTGATGCTGGCCGCGGGCTTCAGTTTCAACCTGCTGACGCTGCTCGCGATGGTGCTGGCGATCGGCCTCGTGGTCGACGACGCCATCGTGGTGGTGGAGAACATCCACCGCCATCTCGAGGAGGGCATGCCACCGGTGCAGGCGTCGCTAAAGGGCGCGCGCGAGATCGTGGGCCCCGTCATCTCGATGACGATCACGCTGGCTGCGGTGTACGCGCCGATCGGCTTCCTCGGCGGCGTGACCGGGACCTTGTTCCGCGAATTCGCCTTCACGCTCGCCGGTTCGGTGATCATGTCGGGCGTGATCGCACTGACGCTGTCGCCGATGATGTGCTCGGTGTTCCTCAAGAGCGCCGACGAAGGGCGCTTCGCCAAGCTCGTCAACCGCGTGTTCGGCGCAGTGACACGCGCCTATGGCCGCCAACTCGACCGCTCGCTCGATTATCGGCCGATCACCGCTCTGTTCGCGGTGACCATCCTCGGCCTCGTCGGCTTCCTCTACGTGCATACCTCGAAGGAGCTGGCGCCGCAGGAAGACCAGGGCATCGTGTTCGCGGTGACCAAGGCGCCGAAATACGCCAACATCGACTACATCGACTACTACGGCGACAAGATCGACAAGGAGTTCCAGAAGTTTCCCGAGACCGATCTGCGGTTCGTCCTGAACGGGATCACCGGTCCGCAGGGCGGCTTCGCCGGCATGCTGCTCAAGCCGTGGGATGAGCGCAAGCGCAGCGCGCAGCAGCTGCAGCCGCTGGTCCAGGCGGAGTTATCGAAGATCGAGGGTGTCAACGCGTTCGCGTTCAGCCTGCCGCCGCTGCCCGGCGGCCCCGGCGGTCTGCCGGTGCAGATGGTCATCAGCTCGACGGCCGGATTCCAGGCGGTGTTCGAACAGATGGACAAGCTCAAGGCCGCCGCGCGCAATAGCGGCCTGTTCATCGTCTCCGACAGCGACCTCGACTTCAATCAGCCGGTCGTCCGGCTGAAGGTCGACCGTTCCAAGGCGAGCGACCTCGGCATCACGATGCAGTCGATCGGCGGCGCGCTGGCGACGCTGCTCGGCGGCAACTATGTCAACCGCTTCAATCTGGAAGGCCGGTCCTACCAGGTGATCCCGCAGGTGCCGCGCGACAAGCGGCTCGCACCGGAGTCGTTCGACAACTACTACGTACCGAGCACGACCGGTCAGCTTGTGCGGCTGTCGACCGTGGTCTCGGTCGAGACCGCCACCGATCCGAACGCGCTGACCCACTACAACCAGCTCAACTCGTCGACCTTCCAAGCCGTGCCGATGCCCGGCGTTTCGATGGGACAGGCGGTGGAATTCCTGCAGGGTGAGGCCAAGAAGCTGCCGTCCGGCTTCAGCTACGACTTCCTGTCGGACTCCCGGCAATACGTCCATGAAGGCAGTCAGCTGCTGATCACGTTCGCGTTCGCTATCGTCATCATCTTCCTGGTGCTGGCGGCGCAGTTCGAGAGCCTGCGCGATCCGTTCGTGATCATGATCAGCGTGCCGATGGCGATCGTCGGCGCCCTGATCCCGCTGTTCTTCGGCGTTGCGACCATGAACATCTACACCCAGGTCGGGCTGTTGACGCTGGTCGGACTGATCACCAAGCACGGCATCCTGATGGTGGAGTTCGCCAACGAGCTGCAGCTCAACGAGGGGCTCGACCGCCGCTCAGCGATCGAGATGGCCGCCCGCATCCGGCTGCGTCCGATCCTGATGACGACGGCAGCCATGGTCACGGGCCTGTTGCCGCTCTTGACGGCTACGGGTGCCGGCGCGGCCAGCCGGTTCTCGATCGGCCTCGTCGTCGTGGCCGGCATGACGATCGGCACGCTGTTCACCCTGTTCGTGCTGCCGGCCGTCTACACGTTGATCGCGACCGACCACCAAGCCAACGCTAGCTCCGAGCGGGCCAAGCAGATCGCCGAATTCGATCTCGCCGGTCAGCAGGCGCTCAAGCCGACCTGAGCGCTTGAGCGGATAGACTTCGGAACGGCGGCTACCACCACGCCGCCGTTTGCCTTGCTATTCTCCCGCACTGCGGCAAGAGACAAGGCGAAGTCTTCTTGCTAACTTGGGCGGGATGAGCATTTCCCTGCATCCGGACACGTCGGAAGGACGAACGTTGGCGGCTTCGTCCGTGGCGGACGCACCGTCCGTGCAGGGAACTCCGGGGCCGAAAGTCCGTACCCGCCTGTTCGCCAAATA
The DNA here is from genome assembly GCF_005937885.2 of Bradyrhizobium sp. KBS0727. Lineage (NCBI taxonomy): Bacteria > Pseudomonadati > Pseudomonadota > Alphaproteobacteria > Hyphomicrobiales > Nitrobacteraceae > Bradyrhizobium > Bradyrhizobium sp. KBS0727. Next base: position 2,275,044 of record NZ_CP042176.1, read on the forward strand.
TGTCGCGCTATTCGTCGCGGTGGTGGGCGTGGCGCTGCTTTCCAACGGGATTTTCGAGGTTTTCTTCTATTATCGCGAGCACAAGGCGGCGCTGATCCGGATTCAGCACGAGCAGGCCGAGGCCGCCGCCGCCAAAATCGGCCAGTTCATCAAGGAAATCGAAAGCCAGCTCGGCTGGACCACGCAACTGCCGTGGTCGGCAGGATCGCTGCAGGACCGCCGCTTTGACGCGCTCCGGCTGCTGCGGCAGGTGCCGGCCATCACCGAACTGTCGCAGATCGATTCGACCGGCAAGGAGCGCCTACGGGTATCGCGCCTCTCCATGGATGTCCTGGAGTCCGGCCTCGACCTCTCCAAGGACCCGAAATTCACCGAGGCCGTCGCCAACAAGGTCTATTACGGACCGGTCTATTTTCGCCGCGAATCCGAGCCCTATATGACGCTGTCGCTCGCCGGCACCCGCAAGGACGCCGGCGTCAGCATCGCCGAGGTCAATCTGAAGCTGATCTGGGACGTGGTCTCGCAGATCAAGGTCGGCGAGCGGGGCCATGCCTATGTGGTGGGTTCGCAGGGGCGGCTGATCGCCCATCCCGACATCAGCCTGGTGCTGCGCAACACCGACATGTCGAAGCTGGTGCAGGTGCAGGCCGCGTTGGCCGTGCAGGCGGCGCTCGCCGAGCAAGCTGCGGCAGCGGCGGTCGCACAAGCGGCGCAGTCCACACCTGGTGGGCGCGCAACTCCGCCGCCGGTGCCGCCCCCGCCAGCGCCGCGGATAGAGCCTGCGAATTCCGGCGATTCCTTGCAGGGTGCGCTGAATATTCAGGGACAGGAGGTGCTGACGGCATCTGCGCCGATTGCACCGCTGGGATGGATCATGTTCGTCGAGCTGCCGGTCAAGGAGGCCTATGCCTCGCTTTACGCGGCATTGCAGCGGCTCGCGATCGTGCTGCTGGGAGCGTCGATCTTTGCCGTGCTTGCCGGAATCTTCCTGGCCCGCCGCATGGTCGGTCCGATCAGGGCGCTGAGCGCCGGCGCGGAACGGATCGGCGGCGGCGATTTCGCCCAGCGCATCTCGATCAAGACCGGCGACGAACTGGAAGGTCTTGCCAATCAATTCAACGACATGGGCGCGCGGCTTCAGGAATCCTATACGGACCTTGAGAACAAGGTCGAGCAGCGCACGGCGGAACTGAGTGAATCGCTGCAGCAGCAAACCGCTACCGCCGACGTGCTCAAGGTCATCAGCCGTTCCGCGTTCGATCTGAAGTCGGTGCTGACGACGTTGACGGAATCCGCCAAGGCGTTGTGCGGCGCATCACTCGGGATCATCTGCCTGCGTGATGGCGAGGTGATGCGGCTGCAGGCCGAGTCGGGTTGCACCCAGGCGTTCGTCGATTTCATGCACGCCAATCCCATCAAACCCGGCCGTGACACCATCACCGGCCGGGTTTTTATGGATGGCAAGCCTGCCCACGTTCCTGACGTGAAAGGCGACACTGAATATGATTTCGGCCAGGCGCCGGTGCTCGGCAACTACCGGGCCGTGCTCGCCGTGCCGCTGATGCGTGATGGCGCAGTCGAGGGGGTGCTGTTGCTGGGGAGGCCGGAACCCGGACCCTTCAGCCAGCGTCAGATCGATCTGGTTCAGACCTTTGCCGACCAGGCCGTCATCGCCATCGAGAACGTCCGCTTGTTCGATCAGGTTCAGGCGCGCACCAAGGAGCTTTCCGCTTCGATCGACGAGTTGCGCACCGCGCAGGACCGCCTCGTGCAAACCGAGAAGCTGGCTTCGCTCGGCCAGCTCACCGCCGGCATCGCCCATGAGATCAAGAACCCGCTCAATTTCGTCAACAATTTCGCGGCGTTGTCGGGGGAATTGATCGACGAGCTGAACGACGTGCTGAAGCCGGCGGCGCTCGACGACAAGACGCGCGAGGAGATCGACGAGCTCACCCATATGCTGAAGGGCAACCTCGAAAAGGTCGTGCAGCACGGCAAGCGGGCGGATTCGATCGTTAAGAACATGCTGTTGCATTCGCGCGAGGGTTCGGGCGAGCACCGGCCCGCCGACATCAACGCGATCGTCGAGGAGAGCCTCAATCTCGCCTATCACGGCGCGCGCGCCGAAAAGTCCGGTTTCAACATCACGCTGAAGCGCGACTTCGATCCCGCCGCAGGCCAGATCGACCTGTATCCGCAGGAAATTACCCGCGTCTTCCTCAACCTGATCTCGAACGGGTTCTACGCCGCGACCAAGCGCAAGGAGGCCGGCGACGAGGGCTTTGAGCCCGCCTTGAGCGCGGCCACCAGGAGCCTGGGCAACAAGGTGGAAATCCGGATTCGCGACAACGGCACCGGCATTCCGCCCGAGGTGAAGGAGAAGATGTTCAATCCCTTCTTTACCACCAAGCCGGCGGGCGAGGGCACCGGCCTCGGCCTGTCGATGAGCCACGACATCATCGTGAAGCAGCACGGCGGTACGATCGATGTCGCGACCGAGCCCGGCGCATTTACCGAATTCATTATTACGCTGCCCAGAAGCGGGGCGGCACAGTCGATCACTGGAGGCAAGAATTGAGCGTTTACATACTCGTTGTCGATGACGAACCCGATGTCGAATCCTTGTTTCGTCAGCAATTCCGCCGCGATCTGAAATCCGGCCGTTTTACGATGGAATTCGCGCCGTCGGCGCCTGTGGCGCTGGCGCGTGCCGCCGATGTCACGGATCCCTCGCTGATCCTGATCCTGTCGGACATCAACATGCCCGGCATGAGCGGGCTCGAAATGCTGCCGAAGGTGCGTGCCGAGCGCCCCGACGTGCCCGTGATCATGATCACCGCCTATGGCGATGCCGAAACGCGCCGCAAGGCGATCGAGAACGGCGCCACCGGCCTTTTGACCAAGCCGATCGATTTTGCGCTGCTGCGCAACGAGATCGACACCAGGCTTGGACAAGCCGCATGACCGCGACCATCCTCGTCGTCGACGACGAGCCCGATCTCGAGGCGCTGGTATTGCAGAAGTTCCGCCGCCAGATCCGCGACGGCGCGATGACGTTCGTATTCGCCCATGACGGCATCGAGGCGCTGGCCTCGATCGAGCAGCATCCGCATGTCGACATGGTGGTATCCGACATCAACATGCCCAGGATGGACGGGCTGTCGCTGCTGGCGAAGCTGCAGGAGGCCGAGGACAAGACATCGACCATCATCGTTTCGGCTTACGGCGACATGAGCAACATCCGCACCGCGATGAATCGCGGTGCATTCGACTTCCTGACCAAGCCGATCGATTTCGGCGATCTCGAAATGACGATCGACAAGACCATCCGCCATGTCGAGATGATGCGGGAGGCCCGCCGCCGCCAGGCCGAAGCCGAGCGCGCGCACGCCTCGTTGTCGCGGTATTTCTCGCCGCAGATCGCGAGCCGTCTCGCAGCCGTCGGCGACAGCGACGGCATGGAAGTGCACTGGCGCGAGATTGCGACCATCTTCACCGACATCACCAGCTTTACCTCGCTGGTGGAGACCGCGGCGCCGGAAGTGCTGGGCGCGCTGCTCAACGAATATGTGGGCGGCATGACCGACGTCGTGTTCGCCCATGAGGGAACGGTCGCCAAGATCATCGGCGATGCGATCCAGGTGTTGTTCAATGCGCCCGGCGACCAGCCGGACTATGCCCGGCGCGCCATTGCCTGCGCCCATGACCTCGACATCTGGGCCCAGGCGTTCCGCGAACGGTGGAAAGACAAGGGCGTCAATTTCGGCGCCACGCGTATCGGCGTCCATGCCGGGTCGGCGCTGGTCGGCAATTTCGGCGGCAGTCGCTTTTTCGACTACACCGCCTATGGCGACACCATCAACACCGCGGCCCGGCTCGAGGCCGCCAACAAGCATCTCGGCACCCGTATTTGCGTCAGCGCGGCGGTCGCCGAGGCGGCCGGCAATTTTCAGGGGCGGCCGGTCGGCGATATCATGCTGCGCGGTCGGAGCGAGCCGCTTCGCGCCTTCGAACCACTGCAGGACGCGCTGTTCAAGGCGCCTGCCACCGCGCAATATTCCGAAGCCTTCGCCAAGCTCGAGGCCGGCGACGCCACGGCGATGCCGGCCTTTGCGGCGCTGGTCGGCCTTCATGCCGACGATGCGCTGGCCGGATTTCATCTGAAACGGCTGCTCAACGGCGCCAAGGGCGTCCGTATGCAACTGGAATAACAAAAAAAGGGAGCGACATGACCAGTGACTTCGCCGCCGGTAATTACCGGTACATTCCGGCCGTGTTCCAGTATTCGGCGGGCGCAGCAGCCAGTCCCGGATATGAAGTCGAGCGCGTCCGCTTCGACAAATGGGTGCCACTGGCGGAAGGTTTTGCGCGGATCGCACAATACATTCAGGCCGCGGGGCGGCCGTTGACCTCGTTCTGCGCCTGCGAGCTTCGCTCGCCCGCGGCGTTCACCGACGAAGGATTCCGGAACTTCAATCTGCACTACGTCAAGACGCTGGCCGAATGGGGTGTCTACGATGGCAAGGCCAATCCGGTGGCGCGCAGCAATGTCTGCCCCGAGATCGATCCGCCGGCCGAGCCGTCGTTCTATGCCTTCTCCTTTACGCGGCCGAGCGGCAATACCACGCCGAGCTTCGTGATCGCCGGCAGCGGCGAGTCGCAGGACGGGGCCGCGAGCTACGCCGAACGCACGGTCCGCTACCGGGATATCAGCCCCGACGGCATCAAGGAGAAAGTCCGTTACGTCGTTGGCGTGATGGAAAAGCGCATGGGCGAGTTCGGGCTCAGCTGGAAGGATGCGACCGCGACGCAGGCCTACACCATCCACGACTTTCATCCTGTCCTTGCCGAGGCGCTGGTAAGCCGCGGCGCCGCGCGCTCCGGCCTGACCTGGCATTTCGCCCGGCCGCCGGTGATCGACCTCGAATACGAAATGGATTGCCGAAGGGTGATGCGGGAGGTGGTGATTTGAGAGTTCGTCGCGGCGAGGGCAGTCAGCTCCCTCGCCCCGCTCTTGCGGGGAGAGGTGAAGAATAGCTCACCGCTCCCGCGGATCGAGCGCGTCGCGCAGGCCGTCGCCGACCAGGTTGAACGACAGCACCACCAGAAAAATCGCCAGTCCCGGCCAGATCGCCATCCACGGCGCGTTGGTCAGGAAGCGTTGTGCGGCGTTCAGCATGCTGCCCCAGGACGGCGCGGGCGGCTGCTGGCCGAGGCCGAGGAAGGAAAGCGCGGCTTCGGCGATGATGGCGGCCGCGATCGACAGCGTCGCCTGCACCAACAGCGCCGGCATGATGTTCGGCAGGATGTGAAACAGCGCGATGCGCCAGCGCGGATTGCCCATGGCGCGCGCGGCCTCGACATAATCCTCGACCTTGACGCTCATCACCTGTCCACGTGTCAGGCGCACGAAGATGGGCGTCGCGGAGACGCCGATGGCAATCATGGCATTGCCGAGGCTCGGGCCGAGAAACGCTGCCAGCGCGATGGCGAGGATCAGGAACGGACAGGCCAGCATCGCATCGGTGATGCGGCTGATCAGGGCGTCGATGAAGCCGCCGCGATAGCCCGACAACAGACCGAGCGGCACGCCGATGCCAAGCGCGATCCCGACCGAAATCGCGCCGGCCATCAGCGAGGCCCGCGCGCCATAGACGACGCGGCTGAGAATGTCGCGGCCGAGCTCGTCGGTGCCGAACCAATGCAGCGCGGAGGGCGGCTTGCGCACCAGCGACCAACTGGTCGCGATCGGGTCATAGGGCAGGATCAGCGGCGCGAACAAAGCGAGCAGCACAAACGTCGCGATCACGACAAGGCCTGCCACCGCACCCTTGCGCTGGAACAACCGGCGCAGCGCACGACGCGACGGGCTTTCCAGTTCGTCGGCGGCGGCCGCCGGGATCGCGGTGAGAGCTGCGTCGGTCATCGCTACGCCCTCAGCCGGGGATTGACCAGGATATAGGCGATGTCGGCAATCAGGTTCAGCGTGATGTAGATCGTCGCCGTCGTCAGCACGACGCCTTGCACGACGGCGTAATCGCGGTTGAACACGGCATCGACGATCAGCTTGCCGAAGCCTGGAATGGAGAAGATCTGTTCGGTCAGCACCGCGCCCGACAGCAGCGTTCCGAGTTCGAGCGCGCCGAGCGTGATGACCGGCGTCAGCGCGTTGCGCATGGCGTGCTTGAGGATCACCGAGCGTTCGGAAAGTCCCTTGGCGCGGGCGGTGCGGACGTAGTCGCTTTCCAGCACCTGCAGCATGGCGCTGCGGGTATGGCGCATCAGGACCGCAGCGATGGCATTGCCGAGCACGAAGGCGGGCATGATGGTGGAGGCGAGGCTGGCGCGCCAGTTTTCGGTGAGCGGCACATAACCCGATGCCGGCAGCCAGCCGAGTTCGATCGAGAACAGGAAGATCAACATGATGCCGAGCCAGAAGTTCGGCGTCGAGATGCCCCATAGCGCGAACAGGTTGGCGCCGTAGTCCCACGCCGTGCCCTTCTTGACCGCCGAGACGATGCCGGCGGGAATGCCGATCAGGAACGCGATCACGATCGCCATTCCGGCCAGTTGCATCGTCACCGGCAGTTTCTGCGCAATCAGGGTGAGCACCGGAACCTTGTTGCGCAGCGACTCGCCGAAATCGCCCGACAGCACGCCCTTCATCCAGAACACATATTGAATCGGGATCGGCTGATCGAGCCGGTATTGCCGGCGGATCTGCTCGATCACGGCAGGATCGCGTTCCTCGCCGGCCATGACCAGCGCAGGGTCGCCCGGCAGCAAATGCTGCAGCGAAAAGATCAGCACCGAGACGAAGAACAGTGTCGGAACGAGCTGGATGATGCGGCGCGCGAGAAAATTCAGCATGAGGCGAATCCGCTACGGCTTCCAACGCGCGAAAGCACGCGCTGCATCGTTCCCTTCCCCGGGGAGGGAGTTGAAGGGATGTTGGCGCTGACCGCGCTCACTTCAGCTTCAACCCGACGACGCGGACCAGCCCATCCGGCATCTGCGTGTAGCCCTCGAGCCTGGTGGTGTGGGCGATAATAATCCGGCGATGGTAGAGGTAGAGGATGGCTTCGTCGTCCAGTTCCAGTTTGGTCAGCTTTTCGTAGTGCGCCATGCGCTGCGCCATGTCGGTGACCAGCCGTGCGTCATCCAGCGCCTTGTCGGCGCCCGCATTGCTCCAGGCGCTGTAGTTCTGCGGCGCGTCCGTGTGCAGGAAGATGTAGGCATTGCCGTCCGGGTCGATCCGCCCGCTCCAGGCCAGCATGAAGGCCTGGTATTCGCCGGCCTCCGCCTGCTTCAGCGAGGTCGCGAATTCGGTGACCCTGATCTTCAGGTCGAAGCCGGTTTCCGCCGCCATCGACTGCATCACCTGGGCAACCGCTTCGGTCTCGGCGCCCTTCGGCACCATGAAATCGACGTTGACCGGTGGTGTGACGCCGGATTCCTTCAGCAGCGCCTTGGCTTTCGCAACGTCGCGCGGCCGAATTGGAAACGCCTTCTGGTAATAGGGGTGATCCGGGTTGACCCACTGATTGCCCGGCTTGAACTCGCCGTTGAACACGACCTGGTTGATGGCTTCCCGGTCGATCGACAGATCGAGCGCCTGCCGCACCTTGGCGGATTGGCTCAGCGGTCCCTTGGCCTTGTCCTTGCCGATGTTCAACGTGACGCCCTGATAGCCGAGCTCGATCGCGGTCGAAAGTTTCAGCCTTGTATCGGCGCGAACCTCCTTGAGGTCGGTCGCGAGCACGCGCTCGATCAGATCGAGCCCGCCGGACTTCAGATTGGCGAGCCGCACCGTGGCGTCGACGATCGGCAGGAACACGACCTTGTCGATGAAGATATTGTCCTTGTTCCAATAGTCGGCGAATTTTTCGAACACGATACGGTCCTGCTGGACGCGCTCGGCAAATTTGTAGGGTCCGGCGCAGACCGGACGCAGCCCGAACTTGTCGCCGGCCTCCTTGGCCGCCTTGGGCGACACCATCATGCCGGCGCGGTCGGTGAGTTGCGCGATCAGCGGCGAATAGGGCGCCTTCAGCACCAGTCTGATGGTGAGGGGATCGACCACCTCGACATGGTCGACGCTGGCGAGCTCCGGCTTGCGGAACGAGCCAGGCATGGTGATGTGGCGCTCGATGGAGAACTTGGCGGCTTCGGCGTCGAACGTTTCGCCGTCGTGGAACTTGACGCCGGGCCGAAGCTTGATCGTCACCGCCTTGCCGTCGGGCGAAGTCTCGTGGCTCAGGGCGAGCTGCGGCACGATGTTGAGTTTGTCGTCGATGTCGAACAGCTTGTCGCAGAACGCCGCGAACACGATGCGGCCGACATAGGTGCGCGCCATGGTCGGGTCGAGAATATCGGGATCCTCGGCCAGCCCGATCCGCAGCGTGGACTGGGCCTGAACGCTCGCCGCGAACGACAGCAGCAGCGCCGCCGCGGTGACTGCCAAACGCAAGATTTTCATCGCTGCCATCCCCATCTCCACGATTACACCACCGCCGGCCGTGTTCCGGATATACCAACCCCGGCCGGGGTCAGACCTTCCGTACCGCCGCTGAAGGCGGCGACCAATTTTTCCAGTGTCGGCGAAAAGCCGCCGTCGGCCGGCACGATGTTTTCGGCCGGCGGCAGCTCCGCCGTGCGGTGACAGGCGGTGGCGTGTCCGGCGGCATCGGCGAGCAGCGGCGGCACCTCGGTGCGGCAGCGCGCGATGACGTACGGGCAGCGGGTATGAAAGCGGCAGCCCGAAGGCGGATTGAGCGCGCTCGGCATCTCGCCCTCCAGCACGATGCGGCTGCGTTTGGCCTGCGGCCTCGGCACCGGGATGGCTGACAGCAGCGCGCGGCTATAGGGATGCTCTGGCGCGGCGAACAGCGCCTGCGCCTCCGCAGTCTCGACGATGGTGCCGAGGTTCATCACCGCGACCCGATCGGCGATGTGCTTCACCACGGCGAGATCGTGGCTGACGAAGATATAGGCGAGGCCAAGCCGGTCCTGCAGGTCGCGCAACAGGTTGAGGATTTGCGAGCGGATCGAAACATCCAGCGCCGACACCGGTTCGTCGCAGATGATCAGTTTCGGTTGCACCGCCAGCGCCCGGGCGATGGCGATACGCTGACGCTGGCCGCCGGAAAATTCATGCGGATAGCGGCGCGCGAATCGTGGCTCCAACCCGACCAGCCGCAACAATTCCTCGACCCGTTCGCGCCGGCGCGCCGACGGCACCAGATCGTGCAGCGCCAGCGGCTCGGTCAGGATCTGGCTGACCGTCATGCGCGGGTTGAGCGAAGCATACGGATCCTGGAAAATGATCTGCGCGTCGCGCCGGAAAGCCCGCAACGCGTTGGCGTCCAGCGCGCCGAGGTCGCGGCCCTCGAAGCGAACGCTGCCCGCATCCGCCTCGATCAGCCGCAGCACCAGCCGGCTCACGGTGGACTTGCCGCAGCCGGATTCGCCGACCAGCGCCAGCGTCTTGCCGGCCTCGACGGTGAAGCTGACGCCGTCGACCGCCCTGACGAAGGCGGTGGGCCGGCCGAACACCGAGCGGGCGGCGACGAAATGTTTGACCAAGCCTTCGACTTCCAGCAGTGCGGTCATGACACCAGCCTCTCCAGCGGCGCCCTGATGCAGCGCGAGGCGTGGCCGTCGCTCACCATGGCCAGCGGCGGCGGTGCGGCGATGCAGGCAGCGACGACGAAGGGACAGCGCGCGGCGAAGCGGCAACCGGTCGGCGGGTTGGCCATGTTCGGCACCATGCCCTCGATCGTCGCCAGATGCGAGGTGCGGCGGTCGAGCCGCGGGATCGAGCCGAGCAGGCCGACGGTATAGGGATGTTGCGGATTGGCGAACAGCTCGTTCACCGCGGCGCGCTCGACGATCTCGCCGGCATACATCACCGCCACCTCGTCGCAGACCTCGGCGACGACGCCGAGGTCGTGGGTGATCAGGATGATCGCAGCCCCGCTTGCCGCCTTCAGCTCGCGCATCAGGTCGAGGATCTGCGCCTGCAGGGTGACGTCGAGCGCGGTGGTCGGTTCGTCCGCGATCAGCAGGCGGGGGTCGCAGGCCAGCGCCATCGCGATCATCACCCGCTGGCGCATGCCGCCGGAAAGCTTGTGCGGATATTCGTCGATCCGCTTGTCGGGCGAGGGGATATGGACGCGGCGCAGCAGCTCGATCGCGCGCTCACGGGCTTGGCGCCGCGTGCCGCCGCGATGGCGCAGAATCGTCTCCATGATCTGGTCGCCGATGGTGAAGCTCGGATTGAGCGAGGTCATCGGCTCCTGGAAGATCATCGCCAGGCGATTTCCCCTGAGATCGCGCAGCGTCTGGTCGGGGACGTCGAGCAGGTCGAAGCCGTCGAAACGGATCGAGCCCGAGACCTCAGCGGAGTGTTTCGACAAAAGCCCCATGATGGCGAGCGAGGTCACGCTCTTGCCGCAGCCGGATTCGCCGACCAGTCCGAGCGTCGCGCCATTGGCGACGCTGAGGTCGACGCTGTCGACTGCATGGGTCGAACGGCCGTCGTCGCCATGAAAGACGACGCGCAGGCCCTCGATTTCGATCAGCGGGCTTGCCGTCATGCCTTGCCCGTGGTTGCCGCTTCGACGCTTGCGTCGATTTTCGCGCGGTCGGTGATCCCGGCCGGGTTCTTGCGCGTCGGCAGGAACGGACGGAAAGGCACCCAGCGCTCGCGGCTTACCTGCTCGAGCCGTTCGAGCTCGGCCAGCGGATCGGCGTGGTCATCGACGCGCAGGTCGAGATCGGACCATTCCTCCTCGCCATGGATCAGGAGCGCTGCCGACTGCCTGCCGCGCTTGTCGCCGCCCGCAGCCTCGCCGGCCTTCATGGCCGCGATCAGCCGCTGCGCAAAAGGAAGGTTGGCGTTGGCGACTAAGGCCTTCGCGGTGTCGTCGAGCACGGCCGCGCCGGCCAGCATGTTGCCGGCGATGGAGAAGCCGTCGCCCTGAACATGGCCGCACCAGTCGACGCATTCGCGGCCGGTGAAGGCTGCGATGCGGCCGTTGGCGTCCATGATGTGCAGTTGCCGGCTCTCGCGGCCACTGTCGGCCGCAGTCAGCGTATCGATGATGTCGCGGGGCGCGTGCCCCTCGCGCAGCAGTTTGACGCCGTCGATGCCGTAATAGGGATTGACCAGCGCCTGCGTCGCGACGCCGCCGATGCCGGCCGCGATATGCGGCACGCGGGCGCCGACCGCGAAAAACCTGGTTGCGACCGCGATGCCGATCTGGCCGGTCAGGGAATCGCGGGCGATGATCGACCAGGTCATGTTTGGCAAACCGTCTTCAAGCCGCCCTACCTTCAGCGTCCCGCCGCGTAGCCCTGCATGCCCCTGGGATTGGCGGCGGCGCGGCGGCGGCGGCCAACCTTGGAAGCGGCGGTGAGGCGGCCTTCCGACCAGTCGGGGCCGACCTCGACGACGTGGCCGCGGCCTTTCAGGGTATCGATAGTCGCCTTCGGCACACGGTTTTCAACCACGAGCACACCGGGGCGCGCGGTGCGCGGCCAGAACGAGATCGGGAAATGTTCGGAGTGCCAGGCCGGCGCGTCGATCGCTTCCTGCAGGTTCAGCTTGGCATGGACGTGGCGCAGGAAGAACTGCGTGGTCCATTGGTCTTGCTGATCGCCGCCGGGCGAGCCCCAGGCCATGTAGGGCTCGCCGTCGCGGTAGCACATGGTCGGCGAGAGCGTGGTGCGCGGACGCTTGCCCGGCGCCAGCGCCGCGGGGTGATCCTGCTCCAGCCAGAACATCTGGGCGCGGCTGCCGAGGCAGAAGCCGAGTTCCGGAATAACCGGCGACGACTGCAGCCAGCCGCCGGACGGCGTCGCTGAGATCATGTTGCCGGCCTGGTCGATGATGTCGAAATGCACAGTGTCGCCGCGCACTTCGCCGAAACGGCCGACGGTCGGCTCGCCCGCGCCCATCGCGCCGACCGCCTCGCGGTGGCCTTCCGCGCGGCGCATTTTGACGATCGAACCGAACCCTTCGACCGAGCCGGGCAGGAAATCGAGCGAGGCCTTGTCCCTGGAGATCAGCTTGCGGCGCTCGTCGTTATAGGCGTCCGACAGCAGCGTCGCGATCGGAATGTCGGTAAAGTCAGGATCGCCGTAGAATTTCTCGCGGTCGGCGAAAGCAAGCTTGGCGCATTCGATCTGCAGATGGATGAAGTCGGGGCCAGCGGGATCGAGCCCGTCGAGTTCGAACCCCTTCAACAGCGCGAGCTGTTGCAGCATGACCGGGCCCTGGCTCCAGACGCCGGGCTTGCAGACGGTGTAGCGGCCGTAGTCGTAGGTGAGGGGGGCTTCAATGGTGGGCTGCCAGCGCGCCATGTCGTCGGCCGTGAGCACGCCCTTATGCGGCGAACCGCTGACATCCATGACTTCCTGCGTGCGGCAGAACTTGTCGATGGCTTCAGCGACAAAGCCGTGCGACCAGGATTTCCGCGCGCGCTCGATCTGCGCCACGCGATCGGAGCCGACGCTCTCGGCTTCCTTCAGGATGCGGGCGTAGGTTTCCGAGAGCTGCTTGTTGGTGAAGAGCGTGCCGGGCTTCGGCACCTCATTGTTGGGCAGGTAGACCGCGGCCGAGGTCGGCCAATGCTTTTTGAACAGTTTCTCGACGATCTGGATGGTGGCCGCCGCGCGCTCGACCAGCGGGTAACCGTTGGCGGCGTAGGCGATGGCGGGTTCCAGCACGTCGCGCAAACGCATCGTGCCGTAATCGCGCAGCAGCAACATCCAGGATTCGAACGTGCCGGGCACGCAGGCCGCCAGAAGACCGGTGCCGGGCACCATCTCCAGCCCCTCGCTCTTGTAATGGGCGATGGTTGCCTTGGCCGGCGCCGGGCCCTGGCCGCAGATGACTTCGGTGCGGCCGCGTTTGGTATCATGCACAATGATCGGAACGTCGCCGCCGGGGCCGTTGAGATGCGGCTCGACCACCTGCAGCGTAAAGGCGGTGGCGACACCGGCGTCGAAGGCGTTGCCGCCCTTTTCCAGGATGCCCATGCCGACCGCGGTCGCGATCCAATGGGTCGAGGTGACTACGCCGAACGTGCCTTCGATTTCCGGACGGGTCGTGAACGGATCGGGATTGATGTTGCTCAACGGTTGGGTTCTTTCTCACTGGCCGGTTCCCCGGCCGTGCGCGACCACAACCTGGTCATGCCGGAACGGGTCGCGCGCGTTGGTGGCTGAAGCCTTCGCTGTAGATGTGCTCCATTGAGGCGCGCCGGTCGATGAAAGCCAGTTTGGCGTCGATGATCATCGCGGGCGACCCGCACAAATAGATAGCATGTTCCGAGAGGTCGTCAAAATCAGCGGTAACGGCATGCTGCACGTGACCCCTGCGCCCCTCCCAGGTTGCATCGGCGCGAGACAGCACCGGCACGAAATTGAACTCGAATAGCCGTCTGCCCCAGGTCCGGATGTCGTCGAGCAGGAACAGGTCGGCGGCCGTGCGCCCGCCCCAGTACAGGCTGGCCGGCGGACAATCCGGATGATCCATCAGCGATTCCAGGATCGCCTTGATAGGCGCGATCCCGGTGCCGGTGGCAACCATCAACAGCGGCCGGTCATCCTCGGCATGGAGGTGAAAAGCGCCAAGCGGCAGCTCGACCTCCAACTCGTCACCGGCCTGCATGCATCGCAGCATGCCGTGGGTGAAGGACCCACCCTCGATCTCCCGGATCTGAAAATCGACCCGATTGTCGCGCGGGATCGATGCCATCGAGAAACTGCGCGTGGTCCCGTCAGGCAATACGACGTTCATGTATTGCCCCGGCCGGTAGTCCAGGGAAGCGGCAGCCGGGACTTCCAGCGCCAGATGCGTGACCAGGGCGCTGACGGGTCGAACGGCCCTGACCACGGCGAGGTGGCGCGCCGGCGGCGGCATCTCGGCCAGACCGCGTGCCGGTTCGATGACCAGATCGCCGGCGGGCATCGCCTGACAGGCGAGGGCGTAACCCCGGCTTTCCTCATCCGGCGTCAGCGCCAGCGGGAACTCGGCGTAGCTGACCGAACCTTCAACCAGCTTGATGCGGCAGGTGCCGCAGCCACCGAGTTTGCAGTCGTGCGGCAGGTTGACATTGGCGCGAAGCGCCGCGGCGAGGATGGTTTCGTCCGGGGTCACCTCGAACGCCTGCTCTGTCTCGGCCACCTGCACCCGATAGACCATCTGGCCCATCACATCTTGATGTCGGCCAGGACCAGCACCCGATGCTTCTTCGGCGCCAGCAACTCCTGCAGGGCCTGCAGCGCCGCCAGCCCGCAGGCGGTATCCTGCTCGCCATTACCGCCGCTGAGGCCGATCCCGCCGACGACCTCGTCGTCGACCACAATCGGAAAGCCGCCGACGAAAACGGCGAACCTGCCCTCGAAGCTCCACTGGATTCCGAACGCTTCGTTACCGGGAAGCGCGGGCCCGTTCGGTGGCTGATTGAACAGATGGGTCGAACGCTTGTGACCGGCTGCCGTGAAGGCCTTGTTCCACGCGATCTGCGGACCCGTCACCCTGGCGCGGTCCATCCGCTCCAACGCCAGCGGATAGCCGCCGTCATCGGCGACGCAGACTGTTTCCAGCACGCCGATCTCCCTGGATTTGCGGATCGCCGCGGCAACCATATGACGCGCCTCCTCGAGTTCCAGCTTGAATGAAGCTCTCATGTGATTGTCCCGGTGTTCGAATTGCAGGTGTTGACGGATGGTTCAGGGCAGTCGTCGGATCAGCATCCGCGATACACCGTCTTGATCTGGGTGTAGAACTCCAGACCGGCGCGACCCGACTCGCGAAACGTCGACGTGCTGGAGCGCTTGAGCCCGCCGAACGGCGCATTGATCAGGTTGCCTGTCGTGGTGCGGTTGATCTTGACGGTTCCCGATTCGATGTCGTTCGCGAAGTCGTGGATGTAACGTTGATTGCGCGTCGCGATCGCAGCCGACAGGCCGTACTCGGTATCGTTGGCCTTCGCGATCGCATCTGCGTAGCTTGTAACCTCGATGATGGCGATGACCGGCCCGAATATCTCCTCGCGCGCGATCCGCATGTCCTGCGTGACATCGGTAAAGATCGCGGGCGATACGTAATAGCCGCGGTCGTAGGACGGCCCGCTCAGGCGTTCGCCGCCGCACAGCAACGTTGCCTCACGCTTGCCGATCTCAACGTAACGCAGGACGGTTTCCAGTTGGCGCGCGGTCGCCAGCGGACCGATATCGTTTCCGGCAACAAGGCCACTCCCGATCTTCAGCGCCTTCACTCTGGTTACGAGTTTGTCGGTGAATGCCGCCCTGATCTGTTTCATCACCAGCACACGGCTGGTCCCGGTGCAGGCCTGTCCGCTCAGCGACAGGCCGCCCTTGATGGTCAGATCGACGGCTTTGTCGAGGTCCGCATCCTCCATCACGATCAGCGGATTCTTGCCGCCGAGCTCCATCTGGGTGCGTGTGGTGAAGCCGACCGAGCGATGAATCTGCTCGCCGGCCGAGGTTGATCCTGTGAAGGAAATGGCGCGCACGACCGGCGGCACGCTGATCGCCGGGCCGACATCGGCGGCGCGGCCGGTGACGAAATTGAGCACGCCGTTTGGAATTCCCGCGGCGGCGAAGGCCTCCGTGAGACGATAGCCGCTCAGCGGCGCGTCCGACGACGGCTTGAATACCACGGTGTTGCCCGCGATCAGCGCCGGTGCAATTTTTCGCGCCGGTATCGATACCGGAAAGTTCCACGGCGTGATGACCGAGACCACACCCAGCGGCTCGCGCTGGGTGTAGACGACCATGTCGGCATCGTCATTGGGGAAGGTCTCGCCTGCAAACGACTGACCTTCGACGGCATAGAAGCGCAGCGTTTGCGCCGAGCGCAGGATCTCGTCCTTGCTCAGACCGAGCGCCTTGCCTTGCTCCCGCGTCAATTCCTCCGCAAATCGATCGACATGCGTCTCCAAATAGCTGGCGGCGCCGTTAAGAATCCGCGCCCGCGCGGTGACCGGGGTCTTCTTCCAGCTCGCGCAGGCCGCAGCCGCCGCGTGCACGGCCGCTTCGGCGTCTGCCGCCGAAGAGGCGGGGAACTGGCCGATGATGTCGGACGTATCGGCGGGATTGACGTCGTCGAAATACTCGCCGGTCCGACCCGCCACCCATGCGCCATCGATGTAGTTCTTGAACTTTTCGATTCCGGCGCGCGCCGGCTCAGCGCGCGTCACCGATACTGCAGCGTCCTTCATGGCCTTTACCCTTCGCTAGTTCCACAACATCACGGCGCACAACGTCGATACGCCAAGTCCGGTCAGCACCGGCACCAGCACCGAATTCACGATCTGGAACACCGGCACGCGCGCGAAGCCGGCTACCGCGATCAGCGACGACCACGCGATCAGCGTGCCGCCGCCGGTCCACACCGCGCCCATTTGACCGACCGCGGCCAATGTCGCGGGGTCGAGCCCGGCGCCCGGCGCCAGCGCGCCGGACAGCGAGCCGGTCAGCGGCAGGCCGGCGAAACCGGACCCGTCGATTCCCGTGATCATTCCGACCACCAGGACGCCGAAAGCTACCAGGATGTGGCTGTTGGGAATCCAGCCTTGCGCGCTCTGGATCAGTTCGAACAGAAGGCTCGGTGCTTGCGCGACCGGCACGTTGAGAATCGAGGCCGCGAGATCGCCACCGGCGCCGAGAAAGAAGAAGCCCGCTATCGGCAGCACCGACCCCATGGCACGGAAAGCAAAAACGAAACCCTCGGTGACGTGGTCGGCGCTGGAATCCAGCGCCTTGCGCAGCCCGTCGGTGGCGAATGCGGCGCACACCATCAGCAGTGCCGCGACACCGCCGACCAGGGCGGCAGCTTCGCCGCCCTTCAGATCGCGGCCGTAGCCGAGCTTGGACATCATCATCAGCACGATCACACAAAGGAAGGCGAGCGGCGTCGCGATGGCAAAGAACTTCGACCATCCGATCCGCTTCCGGCCGATCATCGACAGTTCCTTGGAAACCTGGGCGTCGCTGACCAGCGGCTCCTGGCTGGTGCCGCGCGCGATCTCGGCCTTGTCGAAGGTTCCCTCGGCTTCGATCCGGGCCAGGTCGCCGTTGCTCGATTGCGCCTGCCATCGCTCGAGCAGCGAATTGCTCGGCGGCACGATCGACTTGCGGATCGAGAAGTAGGCCAGCAACAGGGCGATCGAACCGGTGATCAACGACAGCACCAGGGCCCGATCGGCCACCATCGCCACGTTCACCGCCGCGCCGGCGGCCTTCGCGCTGATGCCCGGAGCGACGCCGATCACGTAGTCGGACGAGAGCGCCATGCCCTGGCCGGCAATGGCGATCGCCATTGCGCCGGCGAGCGGCGGCAGGCCGGCGGCAATCGCGGCCGGCAGCAGCACCGCCGATACCAGCGGCACCGCGGGCGTAGGCCAGAAGAACAGGGAAATCACATAGGTAATCGCGGCGAGCACAAAATATGCGGCATGACCGTTTTTCATGACCGCGCGAAACGGCTCGACCATCCTGATGTCCGAACGCAGCACCTTCAGGGCATTCAGCAGCGCCGTCATCAACGCGATCACGAGGAAGATATTGAAAAGCTCCTTCGCTGCCGTGAAGCTCGCATTGAAGACACTGCCGACGGCCGTCACCGGGCTTTGCGTCCAGGCCAGCGTCACCAGAAGGGTGGCGATGACGGACGGCACGACGACATTGGCGCGCAAAATCATGGTCACGACGATGACGGTGACCCCGGCGAGATAGACCCAGTGCGCCGCGCCGATGGTAATGTGACTTGTCATGGCTCCCCCCAGAGACCGGCAAAAAGCGGATTGTTTCCGCGATATCGTTTCAGCGGCAGAATTGTATACTGTATTCCAAAATGCAATAGAAAACTGCAACATTGGATCTGGATTGTGTGGCCGGGTGCTCGCCCCGGGACGGCGGTGTAGCGATTCAAGGCTGGCGCGAGGGCGGCTTTTTCAAGGAAAATTGCGCTATATTTTCGGCGGCGAGGTTTTTCTGCACAGGCAAAAGCGCAACCGTCGTCAACCGGGTTGACTCGGGCTTCGGATTGTATACAATATTCAATCATGAGCTTTGCAGCCGGACGAGGCGTAGCAGCCAATTCGCCATAAAGGGAGAGCGAAGATGCCCGAATTGATGAACCACGTGGAATTCCGCACCGCGCTTGAGAATGCGATCAAGGGCAAAAGCGCCAACAAGGCGCCGTTCAGCATTGCCTGGGCCAGCGGAAAGCTCAGCCGCGCCCATCTCGCGCGATGGGCCGAGAACCACTTCCACTATGTCGGACCGTTCGCGGACTACCTCGCTTATATCTATGCGCGGATGCCGGATCGTTACACCGAGGCGAAGGATTTCCTGCTCGCCAATATGTACGAGGAGGAGATTGGCGGCGACCGTCATACCGACCTGCTGATTCGTTTCGCCGAAGCCTGCGGCACCACACGCGAGCGGGTGACCGATCCCGACAATATGACCGCCACGACGCGCGGTCTGCAGAGCTGGTGCTATTCCGTCGCCATGCGTGAAGATCCGATCGTCGCGGTCGCCGGCCTGGTCGTCGGGCTGGAATCGCAGGTGCCATCGATCTATCGCAAGCAAACCCCGACGCTGCGCGAGAAGTACAAGTTCAGCGACGAGGAAGTCGAGTTCTTCGATCTCCACATCGTGTCCGACGAAATCCATGGCGAACGCGGCTATCAGATCGTTCTCGAACATGCCGACACCGTCGAGCTGCAGCAGCGCTGCCTGAAGATCTGCGAAGTCGGCGCGCAGATGCGGTTGCTCTACACCACGGCGCTGTACTGGGACTATGTCGCGCAGGAGGTGCCGATGAGCGAACTCGAGGCCGCCGAACGCAAGGTCCCGCAGGACGAGCGTCGATTGCTGCAGGCCTGATCAGGTGCCAACCGTCATTCTTCATCGCGACGGCCACGTCTACCAGGGCGAGATCGCCGAGAACACCAACCTGGTGGTCCGGGCCGGCATCAAGCAGTTTCCCTTTCCGCATCTGCGCTACGGATGCGGGATGGGAAAATGCGCAAAATGCGCCTGCCGTGTTCTCAACGGAGCAGGGCAGCTGCCGGAGCCGAACTGGAAGGAACGGAAGCAGCTCGGCCCCCGGCTGGACGACGGCTACCGCCTGATTTGCCAGTTGTGGCTCAGCCACGATGTCGAGCTGGCGCAGGACAAGAACCCGATCGAGCCCTGGTCGGCTGTGTCGGCCGTCGTTCCGCAAGGCGTAGGCAGCAAGGAGGAATGAGCATGTATGTCATCCTGACGAGCAAGCCTGGACAGTTCAGGACCGAAGCTGTCGACGGGCTGCGGCCTCTGGAGGCTTACGACTACAGGTTCTATGGGCATATCAAGGCGCATTTCGTGATCGCGGAGCTGGTTCAAGAGCGCGTCAAGATACGCGTGGTCGAGGACGATACTGCCATCGTCAACGAGGTGCCCTCAAAATTCCTCGAAAAATTCGAGACCACGGCGCAGGCGCTGAAGGAGCTCGAGCACCTGACGACGTTCGGTCACATGGATACCGAGCTGCGCAAGATGCCGCTGTCCGCAAGCTGAACCTTCCGGTCGCGACATGATTCAAGTCACATTCCTGACTAACGGCGGCAAAGTGGCCAGCGCTCCGGCCGACAGCAATCTGCTGCGGGTCTCGCTACGCGAGCAGGGCGGCATTCCCTTCAAGTGCGGCGGCGGCTTATGCGGCACGTGCAAATGCAGGATCGAGGCCGGGCTTGAGCATACCGATGCCGTCAAGCCCAAGGAACGCAAGCATCTGACCGAAGACCAGGTGAAGGCGGGATACCGAATGGCTTGCCAGACGTTCCTGCATGGCGACGTCAGCGTGTCCTGGGTACCGTTGGCGGAACGTCGCGCGCCTGTTCCGCGTACCGAGCCGGTGCCGGCGATGGCGATGCCGCCGCGGGACGAGCCGGAGCAGTAGCCAGGATGGGCTGGGCCGCAACGGGATGGCAAATCAACGCGACTCCGGTAGACTGGCCGCAAGCAGCCTGCGTTGGTGCAAGCACCAGGGCGATCGACATTTGAGCGCGTTGATCATCATGTTCCAGCAGGCTTGCCGTTCGGTTCTTGAGATAGGTTTACGATATGGTGCTTACCACCGGGGTTCCGAAGCGTCGGCTCGGCGAGGACCATTCCTCGCTGCATGACCGCGTCGTTACCGAGCTTCGTCAGGCGATTTTGTCCGGACGATTGAAGCCGGGCGAACGGCTGGTCGAGGGCCGGCTGGCCGACGAACTGGGCGTATCCCGTAACCCCGTGCGCGAGGCGATTCGTGCGTTGGCGTCCGAGGGGCTGATCGAAGTCACCGCGCGACGCGGGGCGGCGGTTGCGACGATGACGGAGCAGGAAGCGCGCGAGACCATCGAAGTGCGCGCGCTGCTGGAGGGGCACAACGCCAGACTGGCGGCGCGCCGTCAGGACAAGCAGATCATCAAGCGCATCGAGGCCGTTCTGAACAAGGGCACGGCGGCCGTCACCGCGAGGCGGTTTGAGCAATTGTTCGATCTGAACCAGCAGTTTCACCGCGAACTCGCGGCCGCAGGGCAGAACACCGTGCTTGGCGATATCATGCAGCGATTGCGGGAAAGGACCGCGATGCTGTTCTCGCCGATGAATCCGGCCCGGCAGGCGCGCAATTGGGACGAACACGCCGCGATCTTGCGGGCGATCATCGAAGGCGACGAGCGTGCGGCCGCCACGCTGGCCTCCGAACATGTAATGCGGGCCGGAATGGATTTTCTGGTCGGGCTCAATGAGGATGGAGAGATTCCGCTTTTTCCGCTGGTCGAAACAGCAAGCGGCAATAGCGAAGTGTCGCAAGCGTCTTTGCTCGCGATCCGCGCGCAAGAGCTTTCTGCTGAGCAGAAGCGTACCGTCGGCAAGGCGCGACCGGCGAGCCGCAAGCGCAATTCTGCCGTCAAGGCAAAGTGAAGACGGGGCGCATCGTGATCGCGCAAGGATTTGCGATCTGCTGGCCGCGACCGCTGCGCTGACGCCGCACGAACGATATCTCTGACCGCCGCCGGAGTGAACGGCCTGTCCAGCCGCGCGCCTGCGACGGGATCACGCCATGGCGGGGGCTGTGGCCGGGTTGTTGACGGCGTGGCAGGCAACGCCGTTGATCAGCGCGGGCGCCTGCCGGCGGCAGAGCTCGAAGGCCAGCGGGCAGCGCGGGTTGAACGCGCATCCGGGCGGCGGGTCGATCGGATTGGGGATCTCGCCCCGGACCGGAATCCGCTGGCGGCCGGACATCGCCAGATCCGGAACCGCGCCCAGCAGCATCCTGGTGTAGGGCATCCGCGGGTTGGCGAACAGTTCGCGCCCTTCCGCGATCTCGACGATACGGCCGAGATACATCACGCCGATCCGGGTCGCCATGTGGCGCACCACGGCGAGGTTATGGCTGATGAAGAGATAGGTCAGGCCGAACTTGTCCTGCAGGTCGCGCATCAGATTGAGGATCTGCGCCTGCACCGAAACATCCAGCGCCGAGGTCGGCTCGTCGCAAACGATGAACTCGGCCTCCGATGCCAATGCGCGCGCGATCGCGATCCGCTGGCGCTGGCCGCCGGAAAATTCATGTGGAAACTTCAGGCCGTCGTCGGGATGCAGGCCGACCAGGCCCAGCAATTCGCCGACGCGGGCGGCGATGTCGCGCTCGCCCTGGATCAGGTCGAAGGCACGGATCGGCTCGGATACGATGGCGTCGACCCGAAAGCGCGGATTGAGGCTTGCATAGGGATCTTGAAAGATCATCTGGATGCGGCGGCGCAGCCGCTGGCGCATCTGCGCCTGCCTGGTGTTGGTCATCGACACGCCGTCGATGACGACTTCGCCGGAGCTCGGCGGCAGCAGGCCGACGACCATCCGCGCCACCGTGGTCTTTCCGGAACCGGATTCGCCGACGAGGGCGAAGGTCTCGCCCTTCTTGATGTCGAAGGTGACGCCGTCGACGGCTTTGAGGAATTCGAGGTGGCCGCCTTCGAGCACACGGTTGAGCCACGGCTTCGAGACGTCGAACACGCGACGCAGGTTCTTCACGTCGACGAACGGCGCTGCACTCATGCCGCGGTCTCCTTCGCCGTCTCGTGGGGCGCAGTATCGTAGAGATGGCAGGCGACCGACTGCGTGCCGTGCACGAGCGGTTCCGGCCGGTCGACGCGGCAGCGGTCGAAGGCGAATGCGCAGCGCGGGTTGAACGAGCAGCCCGGCGGGATTGCCGACAGCCGCGGCATGGAGCCGGGAATCTGCACCAGCCGCTTGTCTTCGCCTGCCAGCGTCGGGATCGCGCCCATCAAGCCTTTGGCATAGGGATGCAGCGGGTTCTGCACGACATCCCTCACCGGGCCGATCTCGGCGATCCGGCCCGAATACATCACGGCGACCCGGTCGGAGGTCTCGGCGATCACACCCATGTCGTGGGTGACGAGCATCACGGCGGTGCCGTGATCGCGCCCCAGGCGCTTGATCAGCGAAATGATCTGGGCCTGAACGGAGACGTCGAGCGCGGTGGTAGGCTCGTCGGCGATGATCAGTTCCGGTTCGGCGCAGATCGCGAGCGCGATCACGACGCGCTGGCGCATGCCGCCGGAGAATTCGTGCGGGTAGGCGTCGATGCGCTTTTCGGGAGCGGGGATTCCGACCTCGGCCAACAAGTCGATGGCGCGCTTGCGTGCGGCGGTCTCGGTGAGATTGGTGTGGGTCCGGATCGTCTCAACGATCTGGTCGCCGATTCGATACAGCGGATTGAGGCTCGTCAGCGGATCCTGAAAGATCATGCCGATCCGTTTTCCCCGGATGCGGCGGATTTCTTCCGGAGGCAGATGATCGATCCGCATGCCCGACAGATAGATCTCGCCGCCGATGATCCGGCCCGGCGGATCGATCAGCCCGATGACGGCGAGGCCCGTGACCGATTTGCCGGCGCCGGATTCGCCGACCACGCCCAGCACTTCGCCCTTGGCGATATCGAAGGAAACGCCATCGATCGCGCGCAAGGTCGCGCGGCGGGTGAGGAATTCCACCTGGAGATCGCGCACGGAAAGAACAGGAGCTGTCATCGGAGTTTTGGATTGAGCGCGTCGCGCAGCCAGTCGCCCAGCAGGTTGATGGAAAGGATCAGCCCCGCCAGCGCAAGGCCGGGAAACGCCACGATCCACCATTCGCCCGCGAACAGATAATTGTTGCCGATCCGGATCAGGGTGCCGAGCGAGGGCATGGTGTCGGGCATGCCGGCGCCGAGGAACGACAGCGTCGCTTCGGTGATGATCGCGAGCCCGAGGTTGATGGTGGCGATCACCAGGATCGGCCCCATCGTGTTCGGCAGCACGTGCCGCAGCATGATCTTCGGCGCGGGAAGTCCGATCAATTGTGCGGCTGCAACATAGTCCTTGCTCTTCTCGACCATGACCGAGCCGCGCACGGTGCGGGCATATTGCACCCAGAAGCTCAGTCCGATCGCGACCACCAGCACCGCCAGCGTACTCAGGGCATCAAGCCGGTTGCCGAACACGGACTTGGCGACGCCATTGACGAGCAGCGCAATCAGGATCGCGGGAAAGGTCAACTGCACGTCGGCGATGCGCATGATCAGCCCATCGACCGCGCCGCCGACATAGCCCGCGACCAGCCCGAGGGTGACGCCGAGCGCTGCGGCGAACAGCATGCCGAGCACGCCGACCACCAGCGAGACCCGCAAGCCGTAGAGAATGGCCGAAAACACGTCGCGGCCCTGTTCGTCAGTGCCGAGCAGGAACGGCGACTGGCCGTCCGCGGTCCACAGCGGCGAGATCCGCGAATTCATCAGTTGCAGTTGCGCCGGGTCGAATGGGTTCTGCACCGAAAGCTGCGATGCAAAGATCGCCAGCAGGAAAAACAGTGCGGTTATGGCCGCCGCCACCATCGTCATCTTGGAGCGGCGGAACGAATAGAACATGTCGCTGTCGAGCGTGCGCTTCAGCCAGCCGGTGCCGAAACGTGCTCCTTGCACGTTCGGCTCGGCGGGGTGGGGGACCACGGCGTCGGACATGGTGTTCTCTCTATGCCGGACGGCTGAGGGTCGAGCGCAGGCGCGGATCGACGACGGTGTAGAGGATGTCGACCACCAGATTGATGGTGACGTAGATCAGGGAAACCATCAGCAGGTAGGCCGCCATGATCGGAATATCGACGTTTTGCACGGCCTGCACGAACAACAATCCCATACCGGGCCACTGGAACACGGTTTCGGTGATGATCGCAAAAGCAATAACCGAGCCAAACTGCAGTCCGGCGACGGTGATGACGGGAACCAATGTGTTCTTGAGCGCGTGGCCGAAATGGATGGCGCGTGTGGTCAGGCCACGGGCGCGGGCGAAACGGATATAATCGGTACGGAGCACTTCGAGCATTTCGGCGCGGACCAAACGCATGATCAGGGTCATCTGGAACAGGCCGAGCGTGATCGAGGGCAGGATCAGCGCCTTCAAACCAGACAGCGTGAGCAGGCCGGTGGTCCACCAGCCGATCCGCACCACGTCGCCGCGGCCGAACGACGGCAACCAGCCCAGCGTCACCGAGAATAGATAGATCAGCAAGATGCCGATCAGGAACGTCGGCAGCGATATTCCAATCAGCGAGACCGCCTGGAATATTTTGGTCAGCACGCTGTCGCGCCGCAGGGCGGAGTAGACCCCCATCAGGATGCCGAACACCATCGCGAGAACTGTGGCGCAGACCGCGAGTTCCAGCGTGGCCGGCATCCGTTCCATCAACAGGTTCGCCACCGGCTGGCGGAATTGATAGGAGACCCCGAACTTGAACTGCGCGGCATTGGCGAAATAGCGGACGAATTGCACCGGTACGGGATCGTCGAGGCCAAGCGACTGGCGCACCGCCGCGCGTTCCGCGGCCGACGTGTCGATCGACACGATCTGGTTGACCGGGTCGCCCGCGAACCGGAACATCGAGAACGAGATAATTCCCACCGCAATCATGACCCCGATGGCCTGTACGGCGCGGCGAAGAGTGAAAGCGAGCATGGTTTCCTTTCGCTTTTCTCTTTGGTGCGGCTGACGTCGTTGTCGCCCGGAAACGAAAAGCCCCGGAAGCCTGAAGCCGCCGGGACCCTAGGTTGAAGCCTGCTTATTCCTGTTTGGTGGCCCAGTACAGCAGCACCTGATTGTCGGCGCGCTGGGTCATCTTCACCTTTTTGGATACGCCCCACGCCAGCGCCTGCTGGTGCAGCGGGATATATGCGTAGTCCTTGGCGGCGATCTCGAAGGCTTCCTTGATCAGCAGGTCGCGCTTGACGGTGTCGGTCTCGAGCAGGACCTTGTCGGCGATGGCATCCAACTGCTTGTTGCAGTAGCCGCCGAGATTGGCTTCGCCGCGCGCCGACTTCGGATCGTCACGGCAGCCCAAGATGTCGTAAAGAACGTTTTGGGCGTCCGATGTCGCCGGCGTCCAGCCCAGCATGTAGAGCGAAGTCTGGAAGCCACCTGGCTTGAGCACCTTGGCGAAATACTGCGCCTTCGGTTGCGCCAGCAGGTTGATCTTGACGCCGATGCGAGCCAGCATGCCGACGACCGCCTGGCAGATCGCGGCGTCGTTGACGTAGCGATCGTTGGGGCAGTCCATCGTCACCTCGAAGCCGTCGGGATAGCCGGCCTCGGTCAGCAATTTCTTGGCGCCGTCGGGGTCGAACTTCGGACGGGTGAAGTCGCCGGACAGCTTGAAAAGCTGCGGGGCGATCATCAGCGCCGACGGGGTCGAAAGACCGCGCATGACGCGGGTCTTGATCAACTCGACGTCGATAGCCTTGTAGAAGGCCTCGCGCACCTTGATGTCCTTGAATGGATTCTTGCCCTTGACGCTGGAATAGAGCAGCTCGTCGCGGGTCTGATCCATGCCGATGAAGATGGTGCGCAGTTCCGGTCCCTTGAGCACCTGGGCGTTCGGCGATGAATCCACCCGGCCGATATCCTGGATCGGAACCGGCTCGATGACGTCGACTTCGCCGGACAGCAGCGCCGCGACGCGCGTGGCGTCCGAGCCGATCGGCGTGAAAATGATTTCCTTGAGGTTATGTTCCGGTTTCCGCCACCAGTTCGGGTTCACCTTGAATACGGTTTTCACGCCGGGTTGATGGCTCTCGATCATGAAGGGACCGGTGCCGTTGGCGTGGAGCGATGCATAGCTCGGCGTGGTCGCGGAGGCCGGCGTAGGTGCTACGGCGTTGTTATCCGTGCACCATTTCTTGTCCATGATGTACCAGCCGTCCCACTGCGAAATCAGAATAGGGTTCGGCGAGTCCAGCGTCACGTCGACGGTATAGTCGTCGATCTTCTTGAATTTGGCGTCGGCGGGAACGTTGGTGAGAAAGTTCGATCCGTTGCTGCGAATGCGCTCCGCCGAAAACAGCACGTCGTCAGCCGTGAAGGGATCGCCGTTGTGGAATTTGACGTCCTTGCGCAGGTGGAAACGCCAGCGGGTCGGCTCGACGATTTCCCAGCTTTCCGCCAGCGCCGGAATGATTTTGAGATCCTTGTCGCGCGTGACCAGGCCCTCATAGACGTGGCCGTGATGGGCGATCGTGGTGGTTTCCTTGAGCGTGTACGGATCGAGCGATTTGAGGTCGCCCTGGTTGGCGTAACGCAGGGTCTGGGCCGATGCCGGCACCGCCGCGAAAGCGAGGACCGAAGCCATGATCGCTGCCTTGGCCGCTGCAAACAAACTCTGACGTACCGACATGTGTTCGAATTCCCCGCTTTGATCCGTTTTTTTTCCACCAGGTTCCGGCGGATATTGCCGATCCATGTTGCCCAAGTCCAGCCGCCGCGCAAGCACGCCGATGGTTGTGGTCCGGTTTGCGCGGCGATGCGGCAATGACTAGCTTGATCTCGAGGCCGCGCGCGAGGGCATGGCATTGAACTTTCGGAGTGCCGGATGGCGGAACTGAAGGCCGACGTTTTGGTTCTGGGCGCAGGCATGGTCGGCGTTGGTGCCGCGCTGCACCTGCAGAAAAGGGGCAGGGACGTCGTCCTGATCGACCGGAACGAGCTTGCCGGCGAAGAGACCAGCTATGGCAATGGCGGACTGATCGAGTGCGCTTCGGTCTTTCCTTATATGTTCCCCCGGGATGCCGGCCAGATCCTGCGATACGCGCTGCTTCGCGCGCCTCAGGTGCGCTATCATTTCTCGGATTTGCCCGTCTTCCTGCCGTGGCTGCTGCGTTACTTCCTCGCTTCGTCCCCGGAGCGTGCGCTGCACAGCGCGATGGCCGAGCTGCCGCTGATCCAGCGCAGCCTGATCGAGCACGAGGCGCTGATCGAGGAAGCCAATGTTCCGGAGCTGTTGCGGCGGACCGGCTGGATCAAGCTGTTTCGGTCCGACGCGACGCTCGCGACGGCGGTGAGCGAGCTGGAGCGCGCCCGGCAGTATGGCGTCGCAGGCGAGGTTCTGAATGCAGCGGCAATTGCCGCGCGCGAGCCGCATTTGACCGGCGCGTTCAGCGGCGCCGTCTATTTTCCCGCACCGGGCTTCGTTCCGGACCCCGGAGGTCTCGCCAAGGCCTATGCAACCTTGTTCGGCCGCAAGGGCGGGCGATATCTGGTCGGCGATGCGCGAACCCTTGAACAATCCGGCACACGCTGGCGGCTGGCGACGCTGGAAGGCACCATCACGGCGCGCGAAGTCGTCGTGGCGATGGGGCCGTGGTCCGATCAGGTCTTCGGTCCGCTCGGCTATTCGATCCCGCTTGCCGTCAAGCGCGGCTACCATCTGCATCTCAATCCGCGCGGCAATGCTGTGCTGCATCATCCTGTGCTGGACGCCGACCTCGGTTTTCTGCTGGCGCCGATGAACCGCGGCATTCGCTTGACCACCGGCGCGGAGTTCGCCCGTCGCGATGCGTCGCCGACGCCGGTCCAGGTCGAGCGGGCCCTGCCTCGGGCGCATGCGCTGTTCCCGCTGGGTGAGCCGGTCGACGCCAAACCCTGGATGGGCGCGCGGCCCTGTCTGCCGGATATGCTGCCGGTGATCGGCAAGGCGCCCCGCCATAGCGGACTTTGGTTCAATTTCGGCCATCAGCACCACGGCCTGACGCTCGGACCCGCGACCGGCCGCCTGCTGGCCGAAATGATGACCGGGGAGAGCCCGTTTGCCGACGCCAGGCCGTTTGCCGTCGAACGCTTTGGTTGACCATATCCGACGATTGACGGGGGGCGGGGGTCAGTGTTGTCCTTGCGTGACTCGGGCTCTCGCGGCGATACTGCGGCAAGCCATCAAAAGGAGCGGTCATGAAGGTAAACGTCGAAATAGATTGCACGCCGCTCGAGGCCCGGCAGTTTATCGGCCTGCCGGACGTGCAGCCGATGCAGACGGCGGTGATGGACAAGATGCAACAGCAGATGATGGCGAACATCGAAAAGGTTTCGCCGGAATCGTTGATTCAAAGCTGGTTCACCTTCGATCCCAAGATCGCCGAACGTTTTCAGGACATGTTCGTGACCATGGCCGGCCTCGGCGGCATGGCCAAGAAGGACAAGAAATAGTGGTCGCGGCCGGTGGCGGCGAAACTGCAGGAGAGCACCGGCTTCGTCCGCCAGGCCTGTTCCTGATGCTGGCCGAGGCGCGGAGCCTATTCGAGTTCAATTCGAGCTTGCTGTTATCACCGCTGCTGTTGCGCGCCCCGAAGGGTGACGGGCATCCGGTGCTGGCGCTGCCGGGCTTTCTCGCCAGCGACCTGTCGATGGCGCCGATGCGGCGCTATCTGAAGGAGCTCGGCTATGACACCTACGCCTGGAACATGGGCCGCAACCTTGGGGGCGTCGCCTCCAAGCGCGGCGCGCTGCGTGACCTGTTGCAGCGAATTCATGAAACTGCGGGCCGCAAGGTCAGCGTCGTTGGCTGGAGTCTCGGCGGCGTCTACGCGCGTGATCTGGCGCTGCAGATGCCGGACATGGTCCGCTCCGTGATCACGCTGGGCAGCCCGTTTACCAGCGACATCAGGGCGACCAACGCTACGCGGCTCTATGAGGCGCTGTCGGGCGAGGGGATCGACGACAATCCGGAGATCCAGAAGGCCATTGCCGGCGACCTGCCGGTCCCGACCACCTCGATCTATTCCCGCACCGACGGCATCGTGAACTGGCATACCTGCCACTTGAACCCATCGAGCAGCGCCGAAAATATCGAGGTGTATCTGGCAAGCCACGTCGGGCTTGGCGTCAATCCGGCCGCGCTGTGGGCCGTGGCGGATCGCCTGGCGCAAGCCGAGGGCGAATTTAAGCAATTTGACCGATCCGGGCCATTTGCCATTGCATATGCGCCCTCGGAAAATGCACAATCCTGACTAGCGCCCTGAGATCAGGGACTGTCTGAACGCCCAGAAGCGCCACCAAAGGCGCCGCGTTTTTGTAGCCGGAGGAAAACATGGCGGACGCCAGGAAACTGTCATCGATGGACGCGTCGTTTCTGTATCTGGAAACGCCGGAGATGCCGATGCATGTCGGAAGCATGGCGATCTTCCGCCTGCCCGAGAACTACAACGGCAACTTCTTCGAGGAATTCAAGGCGATGATCGCCTCGCGGCTGCACATCGCGCCGATCCTGAAGAGCCGGCTGGAAAAGACGCCGCTCGACATCGATCATCCGTCCTGGGTCGAGGACGACCAGTTCGACATCGATCGCCATATTTTCCGCGGCAGCCTGCCGGCGCCGTATGACCGCGCGACGCTGGAGCGCATCGTCGGCTGGATGCATGCCAAGCTGCTCAACCGTGCCCGTCCGCTCTGGGAGTTCTATGTCTTCGAGGGCATGAAGGACAACGAGATCGGGCTCTATTCCAAGATGCACCACGCCTGTATCGACGGCGGCGCCGGTGCGGCGCTGACCAACATGATCTATGACGTCACGCCGGTGCCGCGCGAGGTCGAGAAGCCGATACCGCAGGCCAAGGGCGGCAATGAGGCGCGCGACATCGCCGCCAACCTGATCGACTCCTACCAGCAGCTTTGGCGACAGCCGTTCGAGGGTTCGTCGGCGCCCAAGAGCATCGACCTGCCGCGCTCGGGAAAAAGCGACCTCGGCTCGATCCTGTTCGACAACGCCATGTTCCAGATCGAGAGCGCGGTGAAATTCGCCGGCAGCATCCCGACGATGCTGAAAAGCGTGTCCGATGTGGTCGGCAAGATCTCCGATCCGAAATCGCGCGACAGCATCGCCAGCATGGCCTCGCCCTCGACGATCCTGAACAAGACGATCTCATCGGAACGCAGCTTTGCCGGCACCTCGATCTCGCTGTCGCGCGCCAAAGCGCTGGCCAAGCAGTCCGGCGGCAAGCTGAACGACGTCGTGCTGGCGCTGTCTTCCGGCGTGGTCCGGCGCTATCTGCTCGAGCGCGGCGCCCTGCCGGCCAAGTCGATGACCGCGGCGGTGCCGATCTCGCTGCGCGAGGAGGGCAACACCGACTCCAACAACCAGGTGTTCGGCATGATCTGCTCGATCGCCACCAACATCGAGAATCCCAAGGAACGGCTGGAGGCGATCATCGCGCAATCCACCAAGTCCAAGGAGATGTCGCACCCGCTACGGGCCCTGATGCCGCAGGTGTCGAACATATCGATGCTGGGTGCGCCGATCCTGGTCCAGATTCTGGCGCTGCTCTACAGCCGCTCCAATCTCTCCGACGTGCTGCCGCCGGCCGCCAACATTACGGTGTCCAACGTGCCGGGGCCGCGGCAGACGCTATATGCGGCCGGCGCGGAATTGCTGCACATCTTCCCGGTGTCGATATCGACCCACGGGCTCGCGCTCAACATCACCGTGCAGAGCTACCGCGATCAGCTCGATTTCGGCTTCATCGCCGGCGCCAACATTATTCCCCATGTCCAGATTTTGTGCGACATGCTTCCGCTCGAATTTGAAGCGCTGGAGGCGGCGTTCGCGCCGCCGCCCAACATCACCAGCGCGGCTGAATAGGGTTTGATGATGATTGAAATGCCGCCACTGCTGTTCGCCCAGGTGAACGGGATTCGCATGGGCTATTACGAGGCGGGACCGAAGACCGACAAGCCGCCGGTCGTGCTGTGTCATGGCTGGCCGGAAATGGCGTTTTCCTGGCGCCACCAGATCAAGGCATTGAGCGAGGCCGGCATTCGCGTGATTGCGCCGGATCAGCGCGGCTATGGCGCGACCGACCGGCCCGAGCCGGTCGAGGCCTACGACATGGAGCACCTGACCGGCGATCTCGTCGGCCTGCTCGATCATCTCAAGATCGACAAGGCGATCTTCGTCGGCCACGACTGGGGTGGCTTCATCGTCTGGCAGATGCCGCTACGGCACATCGACCGCGTCGCGGGCGTCGTCGGTGTCAATACACCGCATCTCGATCGCCCGCCGATGGATCCGATCGCTTTGTTCCGCAAGCGGTTCGGCGACAGTATGTATATCGTGCAGTTCCAGGATCCCGCCCGGGAGCCCGATCGGATCTTCGGCAGCCGGGTCGAGCAGACATTTGATGCCTTCATGCGCAAGCCGGCCGCGCGCCCGCCAGGCGCGCCGGAGGAAACGCCGATTGCCGGCGTCGGCGCTTCGGCGCGGCTCAACCTGGCGTTTCCGCAAATGATTGCGAACTACGACGCCAAGCATGATCCGCGGACGCCGATCCTGTCGGCGGAAGAGAAGAAGGTTTTCGTCGACACCTTCACCCGAACCGGCTTCACCGGCGGCATCAACTGGTACCGCAATTTTACCCGTAACTGGGAGCGGTCGGCCGGGCTCGACCAAACCGTCAGTGTGCCGTCGCTGATGATCATGGCCGAGAACGACGCGGTTCTGCCGCCGTCAGCCGCCGACGGCATGGAGCGGCTCGTTCCCGACCTGGAGAAATACCTGGTGCGGGACAGCGGCCATTGGACGCAGCAGGAAAAGCCGGAAGAGGTCAGCGCCAAGCTGATCGAATGGCGTAGAAAGCGGTTTGGGTGAGGAATTAGCTACCTGTCTCTCACGCGGTCATTCCGGGGCGATGCAAAGCATCGAACCCGGAATCTCGAGATTCCGGGTCTGGTCCTTCGGACCATCCCGGAATGACGGACTTACCGCAATGACGGGGCGAGTTTAGCACTACGGCAGGAGACAACTTCGCAATGGCTTCCCCGAACAAGCTCGATCCGATCCCGCATCCGCCGACCAAGCCGGTGGTTGGCAACATGCTGTCGCTGGACGCGACCGCGCCCATTCAGCACATGATGCGGTTGGCAAAGGAACTCGGGCCGATCTACTGGCTCGACATGATGGGTGCGCCACTCGTCGTTGTTTCGGGCGCCGATTTGGTCGATGAGATCAGCGATGAGAAACGCTTCGACAAATCCGTGCGCGGCTCCCTGCGCCGTGTTCGCGCGGTCGGCGGCGACGGCCTGTTTACGGCCCATACCAACGAACCGAACTGGAGCAAGGCCCACAACATTCTGATGACGCCGTTCGGTAACCGCGCGATGCAGTCCTATCATCCGAGCATGCTCGATATTGCCGAGCAGCTCGTCAAGAAATGGGAGCGGATGAACGCCGACGATGAAATCGACGTCGTTCACGACACGACCGCGCTGGCGCTCGATACTGTTGGATTGTGCGGGTTCGATTATCGGTTCAATTCATTCTATCGCGAAGACTATCATCCGTTCGTGGCGTCACTGGTGCGCTCGCTCGAGACCATCATGTTGACCCGCGGTCTTCCGCTCGAAGGGTTGTGGCTGCGTAACCGAAATCGCGACCTTGCCGGCGACGTCGCGTTCATGAATACGATGGTGGACGAGATCGTCGCTGAGCGCCGCAAGAACGCGGTAGGAGCCGATGACAAGAAGGACATGCTCGGCGCCATGATGACCGGCGTCGACCGCGCCACCGGCGAACAGCTCGACGACGTCAACATCCGCTACCAGATCAATACCTTCCTGATCGCCGGCCACGAGACCACCAGTGGAATGTTGTCCTGCGCGATCTATGCGTTGCTCAAACACCCCGAGGTGCTCAAGAAAGCCTACGAAGAAGTCGACCGGGTGCTTGGAGGCGACCTCAACGTCAAGCCGACTTATCAGCAGGTCACGCAGCTCACCTACATTACGCAGATCCTGAAGGAAGCCCTGCGGCTGTGGCCGCCCGCGCCGGCTTATGGCGTGGCGCCGATCAAGGATGAGGTCATCGGCGGAAAATACAAACTCAAGAAGGGTACGTTCGTCCTGGTTCATGTGCTGGCGTTGCACCGTGACCCCAGCGTGTGGGGACCGCATCCCGATGCCTTTGACCCGGAGAATTTCAGCCGGGAGGCGGAGGCGGCGCGCCCGGTCAATGCCTGGAAGCCGTTTGGCAACGGTCAGCGCGCCTGCATCGGCCGTGGCTTTGCGATGCACGAGTCCGCGCTCGCGCTCGGCATGATCCTGCAGCGCTTCAAGCTCATCGATCACCAGCGTTATCAGATGCACCTGAAAGAGACGCTGACGATCAAGCCCGAGGGTTTCAAGATCAAGGTGCGTCCGCGCAACGACAAGGAGCGGGGCGCGTTCGCCGGTCGCGCCGCCGTCGCGGCTGCGGCCTCGAATGCCGCGGCACCGCAAGCCCGCACGCGCCCGGGCCACAATACGCCGCTATTGGTGCTCTATGGCTCCAACCTCGGCACCGCGGAGGAGCTCGCGACGCGCGTCGCCGATCTCGCCGAGGTCAACGGTTTTGCCACCACGCTGGCGCCGCTCGACGAATATGCCGGCAAATTGCCGGAGCAGGGCGGCATGCTGATCTTCTGCGCCTCCTACAATGGCGCCCCCCCCGATAACGCCACCCAGTTCGTCAAATGGCTGGGGAGCGACTTGCCGAAGGATGCGTTCGGCAAGGTGCGCTACGCCGTGTTCGGCTGCGGCAACAGCGATTGGGCTGCGACGTACCAGTCGGTGCCGCGCCTGATCGACGAGCAACTGGCGGCGCGTGGCGGGCGCAGCGTCTATGGCCGCGGCGAGGGCGATGCCCGCAGCGATCTCGACGGCCAGTTCGAGAAATGGTTCGCGGCGCTCGGCCCGGCGGCGGCAAAGGAATTCGGCCTGGCGTCGAACATCACCCGCAGCGCCGACGATGCGCCGTTGTACGCGATCGAGCCGGTGGCGCCGTCGGCGGTCAACACCATCGTGGCCGCGGGCGGCGTTTCGCCGATGAAGGTGCAGCTCAATTCGGAATTGCAGAACAAGGCCGGCGCGCAACCTTCCGACCGCTCGACCCGGCATATCGAGGTGCAGTTGCCGGCCGGCGTCGCCTACCGCGTCGGCGACCATCTCAGCGTGGTGCCGCGCAACGATCCGGCGCTGGTCGACCAGGTCGCGCGCCGTTTCGGCTTTTTGCCGGCCGACCAGATCCGCCTGCAGGTCGCCGAAGGCCGCCGCGCGCAATTGCCGGTCGGCGACGCCGTATCGGTCGGGCGTCTGTTGACCGAGTTCGTCGAGTTGCAGCAGGTCGCGACCCGCAAGCAGATCCAGATCATGTCGGAGCACACGCGCTGCCCGATGACCAAGCCCAAACTTCTGGCCTATCTCGGTGACGACGAGGCATCCGCCGAGCGCTACCGCAGCGAGGTTTTGGGAAAACGCAAATCGGTGTTTGATCTGCTGGAGGAACATCCGGCCTGTGAACTGCCGTTCCACGCCTATCTCGAAATGCTGTCGCTGCTGGCGCCGCGTTATTATTCGATCTCGTCCTCGCCGTCGGGCGATGGCTCGCGCTGCAGCGTCACGGTCGGCGTCGTCGAGGCGCCCGCCAGTTCCGGTCGCGGCGTGTACAAGGGAGTCTGCTCCAACTATCTCGCCGGCCGCAGGGTCGGCGACACCGTCCACGCCACCATTCGCGAAACCAAGGCAGGCTTCCGCCTGCCGGATGACGCGGCCGTGCCCGTGATCATGATCGGCCCCGGCACCGGTCTGGCGCCGTTCCGCGGCTTCCTGCAGGAGCGAGCGCACCGCAAGGCGCAGGGCGCCAGTCTGGGCCCCGCGATGCTGTTCTTCGGCTGCCGGAATCCCGAACAGGATTTTCTCTATGCCGATGAGCTGAAGGGTTTTGCGGCCAGTGGGATCACCGAACTGCACACCGCGTTCTCGCGCGCCGATGGTCCCAAGACCTATGTGCAACACCAGGTCGCGGCGCAGAAAGACCGCGTCTGGAGCCTGATCGAGCAGGGCGCGATCATCTATGTCTGCGGCGACGGCGGCAAGATGGAGCCGGACGTCAAGGCAGCCCTGGTCGCGATCTATCGCGAACGCACCGGTGCTAACGCCGAAGCCGGCGCGCGCTGGATCGACGAGCTCGGGACCAAGAACCGCTACGTGCTCGACGTCTGGGCGGGCGGGTAGGCCTCCACTGTCGTCCTCCGCGAAAGCGGGGGACCCAGTACGCCATGCCATAGTTATTTTGCGCGGGAGTTGGCGGCCTTGCTTAACAATTGCCGCCGCGGAGTATGGGTCCCGGCTCGTTGGCCGGGACGACGGGGGTCATGCTAATACCCCTCCCATGATTCCATGGGAAAAACTCGACACCACACGCATTCCCGGTACTGACGGGGAACTGCGCCTGATGCGGCGCGGGACCGAGTTCTCGATCATGCTCGGCACCAATGAGCTGATGAACAGCCGCCTGTCGGGTTCCGAAGCGGCGCTGGCGACGCTTGCAGCGAAGAAAATCGAATCGGTCAAAAACCCGCATCTGCTGATCGGCGGATTGGGCATGGGCTTTACGCTGCGGGCTGCGCTCGGCGTGCTCGGCACCAAGGCGCGGATCGTGGTGGCGGAACTGGTGCCTGCCGTCGTCGCCTGGGCGCGGGGGCCGATGGCGGTGATTTTTGGCGACAGCCTGAACGATCCGCGTGTCAGCATTCGCGAGATGGATGTCACCGAAATCATCCGGTCGAGCCGCGGGACATTCGATGCGATCCTGCTCGACGTCGACAACGGGCCGGAAGGCCTGACGCGTCAGGCCAATGACGGGCTCTACGATTCCAGCGGATTGAGAGCGACGCACATGGCGCTACGGACGGGCGGCGTGCTGGCGGTCTGGTCTTCGGGACCGAACCCGGCATTCGCAAAACGGCTTCGCGGCGCAGGTTTCGACGTCAACGAAGTGAACGTGCGCGCCACCGGTAGAGGCGGCGGAGCGCGTCATATCATCTGGATCGCGGTGAAGGCGTAGACCAGCCGTCAGGCCGCCTTCTTTGCTGCCGCATGGGCGTGCTCGGCGATCGCGCCGATGATTTGCGGCCACATCGGAATCGGCAGCGCGTGGCCCATGCCTTCGATCATCAGGAGTTTTGCGCCGGGAATCGAGGCTGCGGTATCCTTGCCGCCTTCGGGACGCACCAGCGGATCGACCGTGCCGTGAATGACCAGCGTCGGCGCCGTCACCGAATGCAGCCGCTCCTTGCGGCTGCCGGAGGCGAGCACCGCCCGCAACTGGCGCCCGACGCCGGCCGGGTTGAGGCCGCGCTCAAAGGTGCGGGCGGCGCGCGCGGGATCCAGCGCTTCGTCTTCGGGGAACGAGCCGACGCGCAGCACTTTCCAGGTTTTGGCGAAGCGTTGGAAATATTCCTCCTTGGTGGCCGGCGGCGGCGCCATCAGCATGGCGGCGGCTTCCCGCGTCGGCGGCGGGATCTTCGGGTTACCCGTCGTCGACATGATCGAGGTCAGCGAGCGTACCCGCTGCGGAAACGAGATCGCGACTTCCTGGGCGATCATGCCGCCCATCGATGCGCCGACCAGATGCGCCGACTTGATGCCGAGTGCGTCCATCAGGCCGACCGTGTCTTTGGCCATGTCGATCAGCCGGTAGGGCGCGGCGACCGGGATTTTAAGGAACTTCAGCTTGAGCAGTTCGAGCGGGCTCAGGCGTTTGCCGCCGGAAAGCCTTGAGGACTTGCCGATGTCGCGGTTGTCGAAACGGATGACGCGAAACCCGCGCGCGGCCAGCCGGCGGCAGAACTCATCGTCCCAATGGATCATCTGGGCGCCGAGCCCCATGATCAGCAGCAACGGTTCCGCGGCGGGGTCGCCGAAAATCTCGTAGCAAAGGTCGATGCCGTTGGCGTGTGCGATCTGCGGCGGTTGGTGGGCGAGCGCGTTCACGTGCGTTGATCCCTTGGGTGGTACCGTGATGGGTGACCTGTATGACACGGTTTCCCGCACTGCAGAAGGCTTTGTGGTGTCGGCGGCGGTATTGGAGGAGCATGATCTCCGGGCAAACGCTTCGCGTTTGTCCCGAGGGAAATCGGTACCCACTTCCGGATCATGCGCCCTGTTGACCGGCTCGCTGCAACGGTGTGGTATGGCCGGCAATATCCGAGGCGTGGCAAAGCGCTCGTAATCACATGGAGGGCGCAGATGGCCGACAAGGGCAACGATCCTGCCGTGATCTGGCAGACCATGATCGGGGAGATGGAGAAGGGGTTCAACTCCTTCGCCAATCAGGCGATGGCGTCGCCTGAGTTTTCCAAAGTGATGAATCAGGTCGGCGGCGTCTCGGCGGGTGCGCAGAAACAACTCGGCGAACTGATGGAGAAATATCTCCTCGCCATGAACCTGCCGAGCCGGGCCCAGATGGTCGGCATGGCCGAACGCATCCAGTCGATCGAAGGCCAGCTCAACGAGATCAAGGCGCTGCTGCAGCAGGTGCACCATAATTCGCTGGCGCCCGAAGGCGGCTACGGCACGCCACGGCCGCCGCGCACCAAACGTCCACCGTCGGAGGGAGAGCAAAAATGAACGCTCCCGCAGGCCTCGATCTCGCTGACATCCCGGAGCGGATCCAGTCCGAGGTGCAACGCGCGATCCAGCGCAGCATCAAGGGTATCGAATATATTTCCTCGTCGGGCCCATCGCTCGGCTCGACGCCAAAGGACATATTGGCCGTTCGCGGCACCATGAACCTCTATCACTACCGCCCGATGGCGGACGAAATCTACCGCGTGCCGATCCTGATCGTGATGGCGACGACCAATCGCGGCTACATTCTCGACCTGGTGCCCGGCCAGAGCTTCGTCGAATTTCTCCTGAAGCGCGGCTACGACGTCTATATGCTGGACTGGACCGCGCCGAAGCCCGAGGAAAAACGCCTGGGGATGGAGGACTACGTTCTCGATTTCATTCCGGACTGCATCCGCCGCGTGCAGCAGGATTCCGGCGAGCAGGATGTCAGCGTAATCGGCTATTGCTTCGGCGGCGTGCTGTCGCTGCTCTACGGCTCGATCTTCCACGACGGGCCGATGAAGAACCTGATCTGCTTCACCACGCCGATCGATTTCCGCGAGATGAAGCTGTTCTCGAATTTCTCTGACCGGCGCTATTTCGACGTCGACAAGCTGGTGGACAGCGTTGGCAACGTGCCGGGCGACATGATCATGACGTCGTTCGACATGCTGCGGCCGGCGTCGCGCGTCGCAGGCCAGGTGCATTTGTGGGAGAACATCTGGAACGACGAATACGTCAAAGGTTACCGGATGATGGATCGCTGGGGCTCGGACACCTTGCCGTTGGCCGGCGAGTACTTCCGCACCATTACCAAGGACCTGATGTGGGACAACAAGCTCTATAACGACACCATGTCGGTCGGCGGGCGCGCGGCCGACATTTCAAAGATCAAGGTGCCGATCCTGCATGCGGTTGCCGAGCACGATCACATCGTGCCTTATGATGCGGCCAAACATCTGATCGCCAAGGTCGGCTCGTCCGACAAGGAAGAGGTGATGCTGAAGGGCGGTCACGTCAGCCTGGTCGCCGGCGCCAACGCCATCAAGCGGCTGTGGCCGAAACTGGATAAGTGGTTAGGTAAGAGATCGACATGAGTGAAACACGTTCCTATCCGCGCCACGTCAAGACCGACGGTGGCGACATCGAATTCCGCCTGATGTCGCGCAGCGACGAACCCGCGGTGCTGGCCTTCGCGCAGAAGCTGCCGACACATGATCTGCTGTTCCTGCCGCGCAACATCAGCCAGCCGAAAGTGCTGTCGGCCTGGATCAACGAGATCGAGCGTGGCGCCATCACCAGCCTGCTGGCGCTGAAGGCCGGTACGGTGGTCGGTTGCGGCACGCTGGTCTGCGATCCGCACTCCTGGTCGCCCCATGTCGGTGGACTCCGGATGGTGGTGTCGAAGGACGTCCGCGGGCAGGGCGTCGGCCGCGCGCTGTCGCAGGAGACCTTTGCGCTGGCGCTCGGCTCGGGCCTGGAAAAGCTCACCGTTCAGATGACGGTCGACCAGCAGGCGGCGATCGCGCTGTTCGAGAGCCTCGGCTTCAAGGCCGAGGCCCTGCTGCGGGACCACGTCCGCGATGTCGACGGCAAGAAGCACGATATCGTCGTCCTCGGGCACAATGTGGCGCACGTCCGGGCACAGATGGAAGCCTATGGGTTGCCGGGAGCGGTCCAGCACTAACGATCTCATGTCGAGGAAACAGCGCTTCTTCGGCGCGACGCAGCCGCGCCCGAATCCAAAATCGCGAAAACAACCCCATGCAAAGTAGCCCATAGCGTTTTCGAGCGAAGTGGGCCCCCGGTTCGCGTCAAGAAAACGCGTCAAAACAAGAAGCCCGGCCGGCCTCAGTATTAGCCTAAAGTCGAACTTTCGCCGGTTCGCGAGGCAGATCGCCCAACAATCAGCCTGATCACGTATTCGTGATATCGCGATGCAACATTGATGTTGCGGCGCACCATTAACCGTGGCACAAGGATCTCGCCCCGGGCCAAACCGGACGGGGTGAGCCCATAGCTCAAACCTGAGGATGGAGAAACCCCATGACCACCGAAACCAATTCCGTGCTGAACACCGTCAAGGAAGCCTTCGCGCCCGTCACCGAGGCGTTCACCAAGCTCCAGAACCTGGAAGTTCCGGAAGCTGCCCGTGAGTTCGTGAAGAAGCAGGCCGAGACCGCCAAGGTTCGCGCCGCCGACTTCCATGCCGGTTCCGAGAAGGTGACCGCCGCGATCGAAACCGCCGCTGCCGGTTCGGTCTCCGAAGTCGCCAAGATCAGCCGCAACATCCAGCAGGCGCTCTATCAGGACGCGGAAGCGTTCTTCGCCGGCATCGACAAGCTCGCTTCGGCCAAGTCGCTGAGCGAAGCCGCCCAGATCCAGTCGGACCTGGTCCGTGCACGTGGCGAAGTTCTCGTCTCGCGCGCCAAGGCCTCGACCGAGTATCTCGGCAAGCTCGTCGCCGACGGTGCCAAGACCGCGCAGGACAACTTCTCCAAGGTCTACACCAAGACCGCCTGATCGCGATCAGCCTGACAACTGCCGTTTTGGAAGGCCCGCTTAGGCGGGCCTTCTTTTTGTCCGGGCGTCTCCATAGATCAAATCAGATCCTCATGGTGAGGAGGCGCCCTTGCGCCGTCTCGAACCATGAGGCCACGATGGGGCCTACAATCCTTCGAGACGCCGCTTCGCGGCTCCTCAGGATGAGGAGCAGCCGAAAGCCGTCATGACCGTTCCCGCCACCTTCGTCATCGATGCCCCCGGCGATGCCGCACGCGCCGCCGAGTTGCGGCGCGTGAAGCTGCTGGCGACGCTGGTGCTGGCGGCGACGTTTGCGCTGTTCCTGGCGGCGAAGGCGCTCGTGCCTGTTCATCCCGCGTTCGGCTTCGTCGCGGCCTTCTGTGAAGCCGCCACCATCGGCGGCCTCGCCGACTGGTATGCTGTCGTGGCCTTGTTTCGCAGGCCTTTGGGGCTGCCGATCCCGCACACCGCGATCATCCAGGGCAACCAGCACCGCATCGCCGACAAGCTCGGCGAATTCATCGAGCAGCATTTTCTCGAGGCCGCCCCGGTCGACGCCAAGCTGCGCCAGATCGATTTCGGCTCGTTCATCGCCGACTGGCTGCGCGACCACAAGCGAAGCGAGGATCTGGCGCGTTTCGCATTGAAGCTGTTGCCGGAAGCGGTCGCCGCCACGGAAAATTCCGGCCTGATGACGTTCGTCAGCCGCCGCATCACCTCGCAACTGATGTCGATCGACCTCGCGCCGCTCGCCGCCGGAACGCTGCGCGCGTTCGTGAAGGAAGGCCGGCATCAGGGCCTGCTCGACGATATCCTGCGCGCGGTGCACGCGGCGCTGACCCAGGCCGAGACCATGGCCATGATCCGCGAAAAGATTCGCGATGAGTTGCCGACGCTGTTGAAACTCTATCGCGCCGACCGGTTCCTGGTGAACAAGATCGTGGCGTCGGCAACCGCCTTCTTCGAGGAAGTCCGCCGTGATCCCGCGCATCCGTTCCGTGGTGAGTTCGATCGCATGGTGCTGACATTCGTCGATCGCCTCGGCACCGATCCGGCCTACGCCGATCGCATCGACGGGCTGAAGCGCGACCTGCTGGCGCGGCCGGAACTGACCGATCTCGCGCGCCACATCTGGGCCAACGCGCGCTCGTTCTTCGAGCGCAGCGCCTCGGGCGAGAGCCAGGTGTTGCAGCAGCATCTGGTGCGCATGTTCATGGAGGCCGGCGAGGCGCTGGCCGGCGACGCCGAAATGCGCGCCGAGATCAACCAGGGTCTCGTCGCGGTACTGCGAACGGTGGTCGCCGAGCAGAAGAGCGGCGTCTCCACCTTCATCTCCGATCAGGTCAAGTCCTGGGACATGGGGCAATTGATCTCGCTGATCGAAATCAACATCGGGCGCGACCTGCAATACATCCGCTTCAACGGCTCGCTGATCGGTGGGCTTGCAGGACTGGCGCTGTACACGCTCGAATACCTGCTTCGGCTGCTGTGACTAATTCATCACGTCAACGGTTTTAGTTGTCCGTGGAGTGATGTGGCCCGCTTGTAAGAACAAAATCTGTTCCTTAGCTTTTCACGACACAATGTTGCGTTGCGGAACGATTCTATCAGATTTGCGTCTTCCTGATGAACCATTGGCGGCTGCCGCGACGTAAGGGGCCGACCTGAGAGGAGATACGATGTCCGTTGCTGCGCAAGCGCTTTCCCCGCCATCCAGAACCCTGATGTTTCTGGAGGGGCGAGCCATTTCCGAACTAGGTGCGTTTCTCGGCGCGTTGCCGCTGCTGAGCCTCGCCCCGCGAGGCGACGGCCATCCCGTATTGGTGTTGCCCGGACTGGTGGCGTCCGACGCCTCGACGCGTCCGCTGCGCAGCTTCCTGAAGAACCGTGGCTATGCCGTGAGTGGCTGGCGCCAGGGCCGCAATCTCGGACTGCGCCATGGCGTGCAGAACGCGATGGTCGATCTCGTGCAGGAATTGAACGACACCCATGGCCGCAAGGTCTCGCTGGTCGGCTGGAGCCTCGGTGGTCTCTACGCCCGCCAGCTCGCCAAGATGATGCCGGACCGCGTGCGTTCGGTGATCACGCTCGGCAGCCCGTTTGCCTCCGGCCCGAAGGCCACCAACGCCTGGCGCGTCTATGAGATGGCAAGTGGCCGCCGCGCGGACGAAGAGGACGCGCGGTTCGGCGGATCGCTGGCGGACGTGCCGCCGGTGCCGACCACCGCGATCTTCAGCCGCACCGACGGCGTCTGCGCTTGGCAAGGCTGCATGGAAAAAACGTCCGCGACCTCCGAAAGCATCG
Source organism: Bradyrhizobium sp. KBS0727 (assembly GCF_005937885.2). Lineage (NCBI taxonomy): Bacteria > Pseudomonadati > Pseudomonadota > Alphaproteobacteria > Hyphomicrobiales > Nitrobacteraceae > Bradyrhizobium > Bradyrhizobium sp. KBS0727. The sequence goes on from NZ_CP042176.1 coordinate 2,317,679, forward strand.
AGATCGAAAGCAGCCATTGCGGCATGGGTCATCATCCGGCCGCGGTCTATGCGGTGGCCGATCGGCTGGCGCAGGCGGAAGGCCAATGGTCGCCGTTCGACCGCTCCGGCTGGCGCAGCCTGGTGTATCCGAATCCGCATCGCTGATCACTTCACCTCGCCCCGCATGCGATCCGGGTGAGGGGACTCTCGGCGTACTCATATCTGTCGAATTTGAAGCGGCTCACCCCGCAAGAGCGGGGTGATCGCCTGTGAAGTCCAAGGTGCGGCGACATCGGTGCTCTGCTCCCTCTCCCGCTTGCGGGGGAGGGCTGGGGTGGGGGTGCCTCCGCATCGGCAGTCCCTGCGTTGAGAGAGCCCCCACCCGCCGCGCTCTTCGAGCGCGTCGGCCTCCCCCGCAAGCGGGAGAGGCGAAGCGCGGCCATTGTCGCCAATCCGAAAAACGCGGTATGCGTTGACGCATGGCGCAGCCGCTTGCCCGCATTGTCGAACAGTTGAAGCGCGAACCGTCGCGCACCGGCTCCATTGTCATCACCGTGTTCGGCGACGCCATCGTGCCGCGCGGCGGTTCGGTCTGGCTCGGCACGCTGCTGGAGTTTTTTAGGCAAATCGACATCGACGCCAGCGTGGTGCGCACCGCGATGTCGCGGCTGACCGCCCACGGTTGGTTCGAGCGCCATAAGGTTGGCCGCAACAGTTTTTATCGCCTGGTACAGAGCGGGCGGCAGACCTTCGATATCGCGACCAAGCATATCTATGGTCCGCCGGCGTCCGACTGGACCGGGCGGTTCGAACTGCTGCTGATCGGCAATGGCGGGGACCGCGATGCGTCGCGCGAGGCGCTGAAGAACGCGGGCTTCGGCAGTCCGTTGCCGGGCGTCTGGGTCGCGCCGTCGGGCGTGCCGGTGCCTGAGGAAGCCGCTGGCGCGATTCGTCTCGAAGTCTCCGCCGAGGACGACTCTGGCCGGCGTTTGCTCAGCGAAAGTTGGCCGCTCGAGCGCACCGCCGACGCCTATCAGAAGTTCATGAAAACCTTCCAGCCGTTGCACGGCTGGATCGGCCGCGGCGAGCGGCTGGCGGATGCCGACGCCTTCACCGCGCGGATCCTGCTGATCCACCATTACCGCCGGGTCGTGCTGCGCGACCCGCTGTTGCCGACCGCACTGCTGCCGGCGGATTGGCCGGGCAGGGCCGCCCGGACGCTGTGCGGCGAGATCTATCGCGCGCTGCTTCCTGCGTCCGAACAATGGCTTGACCGGCATGCCAGCAGCGAAAATGGACCGCTGCCGAAGGCGGGGGCGGAACTGGCAAGGCGGTTCGGCTAGCTAGGTGTGAATTCATAAGCGCATAGCGGGTCCGAGATGGGCCGGATAGCGGACATGCCTAGCTGTCGGGCCGAGGTCTCAGATTGACCCAGAACGGAAGTCGCACTTTCAATCAGCCACCGCTATTCTACAGCAAGATAGAGGTAAGTTGGTAACTCGAAGCCGCGCGGGTATAGTGATCGATTGAAGCCGGCTCATCGAGCGCAGGTTATTCACATAACCGAACATGCTCGCGAGCGGCACCATCGCGGTGTTGACGGTGGCATTGCCGCGCATGTCCTGGCCCCGGTAGGCCGCTCGGCGCGCTGAACGGACTGGATTTTTTTGTCGAGTGAGCCGAAAGCACACGCCCTACTCCCGAAGAATTTCACTAAATGCTCTAAGTCCAGATGTTCCCTTGCCGAGCGAGATAATCGCACGATGACCATCTTTATAAATGATAGGAAGGTTGATCCAAGCTCGCTCCTTGAGCAACTTGAGATTTTGTTGCTGGTAGTTCTCATCACACAAGAGCGCGAAACTCGCTGGACCTGATTGAGTCGACCGCACCACAACTGGAGCGCCTTTGGTCTCTTCACCAATCTTCATAAGAACCCCAGGTACGCTCACGATCTGACCCCGCGCGGATTGCGCTGTGTCGAAGGTGACTTCGATTTTGCAACTCGCCTGTCGGTTTTCGCCCAAGCTCTCGCTAACAATGAGCGTTATGTTGAGCTGGCCAAGAAAATGAATATCGCCTCGCAATGCGCGGGGCCCGTGTGCACCTTGCGCCGACAATGGTTCCATCCGCCAGGCAACTGAACCCTCAAAGCGTCTGCCGTGCCCATCCGCCAAATCCTCTTCATACAAAACAGCTCGCTCGCTTGTGTCATCACTTGGCGCATCAGCCCCGCTGGGCTTTGTGGAGCTCAACATTTGGTTGTTTGGTGCACAACGGACTGAATAAGAAAACAGTCTTGCTTCATCCCCAACATCGGCGACGCTGAGATCCTTGGAAGAGTCGCGCTCGGTCAAAGCTATCTGGTTCCTCTTTAGAAAAGTCCGCAGCACGTTCAGACTGACTGCAAAATTCACTAACTGAGCGGCATCCCCCTGGCTTGGAAATTTTTCTGGATTTATTCTTTTAGCTACAACTCCAATTACGTTCCCGCTGCTGTCCAGTAACGATCCGCCACTGCTGCCTGGCTGAATTGGTGTTGAGACCTGGAAGTAAGTTGGATTGTCAGAAACTCCCGCGAGAGACGATACATATCCGACTGTCAAGTTGCCGTCGTGCGAAAGCGCATTAGGTAATGGAAATCCGAACGTGATAGCGGTGTCACCCACCCGAACCTCGGGTCGCTTTCGCAAGAAGGCAAAATGCGTGCTTTTATTGCTCAGATGCACAAGCGCGAGATCATCGTTGTCATCGCGCACGACAACGTTGCCCTGGAATTCGGTGGCTCCGAGACGAGCACTTACGGCAGTGCAGCCAGCCACGACATGCGCGTTGGTAACGAGATCGCCATCTTTCGTCACGGCAAAAGCCGTGCCGTACGAGTTGGGCGGCGCACTTTGCGCTTCTACGCCCGAGCTGACCAAAGTAGCGGCGATGCCAATCGCCGGAGCGATTCTCCGAATTCCGACAATCATCTAGTAACTCCATCGCCCCGCCGAGATCGTCCTCGAAGGAAATAAACGATCTCAGGTTTTGCCGCTCGGCGCTGAGGCATCATCAAGTGCGCGAGTTAAGACTTCGTCACGCGTTTAGGTCGAACTGCCCGTCTAGCTTGGGTGTTTTCTTCCCCCGGGGCACCGACTCGGCGATATCGATTTGGCCCGACACTTCCGCCTTTGGCACTTTTGAGACATGCCGACCTGCGGTGACCAAGTCTGCTTTCGAGGGAAGACCGGAAGTCGCGCGCGGCAAGCCAAACCGACGCGATTGACCCGGAGCGGACCTCCGCAAGGGGGCTGAGTTGGGTGGTTTGTGAGTGGAACCAGCGCTAGAGTGTGCGTGAACAGGTCTAAAGGGAGATGACAGTGAATTTCTCACGCGACGAACTCGTTGCTCGGTTGGTCAAGGCGGGTGAACTCGAAGTCATCGGTGGGGATCAGTCAGAGACCGATAGCTACTTTGACACACAGCATTTCCGGTTTCACGGGCCTGGCGGCTTCGAGACGGACTACAGCGGGCTCACCAACTACTTCAAATCAGTGCGTGCAGCGTTTGATGATCGCTCAATCCGTCGCGGCATCATCCTCGTCGAAGGCAACTACGTAGCCTGCCAAACGTGGATTGAGGGAAGGTTTGTCCGTGACTTCACACATTCACCGGCCGGACCTCTACCACCGAACGGCGAACGGGTAGTTTGGGATCTGTCAAACATCTTCCGGTTTGACGATGAAGGTCGTCTCGCCGAAGAATGGGTGCGGACTGATTACCGCAGCTTCCTTCGCCAGCTTGGAGCGGAAGGCCGGTAGGTCCACCGGTGACGTGTAATATGTTACAGAAATATATTGCATATCGAAATTTATGTTATATATTGATCTCCAACAAAGACAGGCAGGAATACTGAGGAGGTCGGCATGTACACGCAGGCGCTCAATTCGTCCGACGGTGATGACCGCAACGTCGAGGACGCGACCAGGGCCGCGCCGTTTCAGGCGCGCATCGACGCCGACGAACGCATCGAACCCAACGACTGGATGCCGGCGGCCTACCGCAAGACGCTGACGCGCCAGATCTCGCAGCACGCCCATTCCGAAATCGTCGGCATGCTTCCCGAAGGCAACTGGATCACCCGCGCGCCGTCGCTGCGCCGCAAGGCCGCACTGCTGGCCAAGGTGCAGGACGAATGCGGCCACGGCCTCTATCTCTATGCCGCGGCCGAGACGCTCGGCACCTCGCGCGAAGAGCTGGTCGACCTGATGTTGGCCGGGAAGGCGAAGTATTCCTCGATCTTCAATTATCCGACGCTGACCTGGGCCGACATCGGCGCCATCGGCTGGCTGGTCGATGGCGCGGCCATCATGAACCAGATTCCGCTGTGCCGCTGTTCCTACGGCCCCTATGCGCGCGCGATGATCCGCGTCTGCAAGGAAGAGTCCTTTCACCAGCGCCAGGGTTTTGAGATCATGCTGACGCTGTGCCGCGGCAGCGAAGATCAGAAGGCGATGGCCCAGAACGCGCTCGATCGCTGGTGGTGGCCGGTGCTGATGATGTTCGGTCCGCCTGATAAGGCAAGCCAGCACAGCGACACCTCGACCAAGTGGAAGATCAAGCGCTTCTCCAACGACGAGCTGCGGCAGAAATTCGTCGACGCCACCGTGCCGCAGGCCCAGTTCCTCGGGCTTTCGATTCCCGATCCCGGCATGAAACAAAACGAAGCCGGCAACTGGGAATACAGCGCGATCGACTGGAGCGAGTTCAATGCCGTGCTGGCCGGCAATGGCCCCTGCAACCGCGACCGGCTGGAAGCGCGGCGCAAGGCGCACGAGGAAGGGGCCTGGGTACGTGAGGCCGCGCTGGCCTATGCCGAGAAACGTCGGCAGCGGTCAGTCTTGCAGGCCGCCGAATAGGGAGCAGAGTAAGGAGATCATCATGACCACGCCGAATATTCCGCTCTGGGAAGTCTTCATCCGCAGCCGCAACGGGCTGGCGCACAAGCATGTCGGCTCGCTGCACGCCACCGACGCTACGTTGGCGGTGCAGGCCGCGCGGGACATCTATACCCGCCGCGGCGAGGGGCTCTCGATCTGGGTGGTGCCGTCGAGCGCCATCACCGCGTCCGATCCGTCCGAGAAGGGCATGATGTTCGAGCCGGCGGAATCCAAGATCTACCGGCACCCGACCTTTTACGACGTGCCTGACGAAGTCGGGCATATGTGAGCAAGACCCTCATGGTGAGGAGGCGCGAAGCGCCGTCTCGAACCATGAGGCCCGCAGCCCATCCTTCGAGACGCGCGTTCCGCGCTCCTCAGGATGAGGATGAGCAAGTGGATAGCGATATGGCAACCGCATCGATCAAAGTCTCCGAAACCCCGCTGGTGCTGTACACGCTACGCCGCGCCGACGATGCCTTGATCCTGGGGCATCGTCTGTCGGAATGGTGCGGCCATGCGCCGATGCTGGAAGAGGACATGGCGCTTGCCAATATGGGCCTCGACCTGCTCGGCCAGGCCCGCGAACTCTACAGCTACGCTGCCAGGGTCGAGGGCAAAGGCAACGACGAGGACAAGTTCGCCTATCTGCGCGACGTCAGGCAATACCGTAACCTCTTGCTGCTGGAACAGCCGAACGGCGATTTCGCCCGCACCATGGTGCGGCAGTTCTTCTACTCGGTGTTCGCCGATCTCTATTGGCGCGCGATGATGAAATCCGCCGATCCGACGCTGGCGGCGATCGCGGCGAAGTCGGAAAAGGAAAGCGCCTATCATGTCCGGCATTGCTCGGAATGGATCGTCCGTCTCGGCGACGGCACCGAGGAAAGCCATCGCCGGGCGCAGACCGCCATCGACGATCTCTGGGCCTTTACCGGCGAGATGTTTGCCGTCGATGACAGCGAACGCGGCCTGATCGACGCCGGTATCGCGATTGATCCCGCGGGCTTGCGCGCTCAATGGTTGAAGACGGTCTCCAATGTCGTCAGCGAAGCAACCTTGGCGTTGCCGAAGAACGACTGGATGCAGCAGGGCGGTCGCAGCGGCCATCATAGCGAGCACCTCGGGCATCTCCTGAGCGAATTGCAATCGCTGCAGCGGACATTTCCGGGGGCGACATGGTAGCCGTGCTCGCCAGCGACAGCGACCTGCGCCGTCGCGCCTGGGATGCGGCTGCGCAGGTGGTCGATCCCGAAATCCCCGTGCTCACCATCGCCGATCTCGGCGTGCTGCGTGACGTTCAGGTCCGCGACGGCCGGATCGAGGTCGCGATCACGCCGACCTATTCCGGCTGCCCCGCGATGAACATGATCGCGCTCGAAATCGAGCTGGCGCTGGAGCGGGCCGGCTTCGCGCGGCCGACCGTCCGCACCGTGCTGTCGCCGGCCTGGACCACGGACTGGATGAGCGAAGACGGCCGCAACAGGCTTCGGGAATACGGCATCGCGCCGCCGCAGGCGTCCTCGTCGCGCCGTGCGCTGTTCGGCGAACAACAGGTGGCCTGTCCGCAATGCGGCTCGCAGAACACCGAGGTGCTGTCCGAATTCGGCTCGACCTCCTGCAAGGCGCTGTGGCGCTGCACGGACTGCCGCGAACCCTTCGATTATTTCAAGTGTCACTGACCATGTCCCACGCACCCCGCTTTCACCGTCTCGCCGTTAGCGATCTGCGCCGCGAATCCGCGGACGCAGTATCGATGACGTTTACGATTCCGCCGGATCTGGCTGACGACTACAGGTTCGCGCCGGGGCAATACCTCACGCTGCGCACTACCATGGACGGCGAGGAAGTCCGTCGCTCCTATTCGATCTGCTCGGGCCCCGACGACGGCGAACTCCGGATTGCCGTGAAGAAAGTCGATGGCGGCGCGTTTTCGAACTGGGCTGCGGATGAACTGAAGGCCGGCGACCAGCTCGATGTGATGACGCCGACCGGCCGCTTCGGCATCGCCCATGCGCCGGACCAGGCGCGGGTCTACGTCGGCTTTGCCGCGGGAAGCGGCATCACGCCGATCCTCTCGATCGCCAGAGGGGTGCTGGCGCGCGAGCCGGACAGCCGCTTCTTTTTATTTTACGGCAACCGCTCCACCGGCAGCATGCTGTTCCGCGAAGCGCTGGAAGAATTGAAGGACCGCTTCATGCAGCGGTTCTCGGTCTTCCACGTCATCTCGGGCGAGGAGCAGGACATCCCGATCCTGCATGGCCGGCTCGACGGTGAAAAGGTGAGGGTGTTGCTGCGCTCGCTGGTGCCGGCCGCAAGTGTCGATCACGTCTTCATCTGCGGCCCCACCGGCATGAGCGAGGACATCGAGACGACCTGCCGCGAGATCGGCATTGCCGAAGACCGCATTCATGTCGAGCGTTTCGTCTCGGAGTTCGGCGGCAAGCCGCGCGCCAGGAAAGTCATCGAAGCCTCCGCGCCGCCCAAGGCGATGGCCGCGCTGACCATCGACGGCAAGCGCCGCGAGGTGCCCGTCGCCGAGGACGAGTCCATCCTCGACGCTGCCTTGCGCGCCGGCATGGATCTGCCGTTCGCCTGCAAGGGCGGCATGTGCTCGACCTGCCGCGCCAAGCTGGTCGAGGGCGAGGCGCAGATGGAAGTGAATTATTCGCTCGAGCCGTGGGAGCTGAAGGCGGGCTTCATCCTGACCTGCCAGGCGCGGCCGGTGTCGGACAAGGTCGTGGTGGATTACGACCACGTGTGAAACTCTCGTCATTCCGGGATGGTCCGCAGGACCAGACCGCAGATGCGCAATTGCGCATCGGGGTATCTCGAGATTCCGGGTTCGATGCTTTGCATCGCCCCGGAATGACGGAAGTAAAAGCTGGGATCGTTGACACCTCTGGTGCTTCGCCCCAAGACTGATGGGCCGCAAAACTGACAGACTACCCATGAGGCTTGGTCAACAAGCCCGTGCACACAGGAGAGAAACGTCGTGGAATCGTCTCGCCGAGCGGGAAGACCGCAATGAACATCGCGCTTTCGCCCGACGACCTCGCGCGCGCCTGTGCGGACGCGATGTGGAAGGAAGACGACGCCAGCAAGGGCCTCGGCATGAAAATTGTCGAGATCAGGCCGGGACAGGCGACGATGTCGATGACGGTGTTGCCGCACATGGTCAACGGCCAGCGTATCGCCCATGGCGGCTTCATCTTCCTGCTGGCCGATTCCACCTTTGCCTTTGCCTGCAACTCCCGCAACGAACGCGCGGTGGCGGCGCAGTGCGACATCACCTTCATTCGGCCGGGCAAGCTCGGCGACGTATTGGTCGCCACCGCGCGGGAAATTTCGCGCAGCGGCCGCTCTGGAATTTACGACGTCCGCGTCACCGCCGGCGACGTGGTGATCGCCGAGTTCCGCGGCCATTCCCGCACCATCGCCGGCACCTGGCTGCCGGTTGCGGGCGTGGAAGCCAAATAGACCGAGACGGGAGACATGTGATGGCCGTGACGAATACCCTATCCAGGACGACCGGTTACGTCCCTGAACTGGACCAGGCCGAGCGCGCCTCGCGCGACGAGATCATGGCGTTGCAGACCAAACGCCTCGCCTGGTCGCTGCAGCACGCCTATGACAACGTCGCGCACTACAAGAAGGCGTTCGACGCGGCCGGCGTGCATCCCTACGATTTCAGGCAACTGTCCGACCTCGCCAAATTCCCGTTCACGGTCAAGACCGATCTGCGCGACAATTACCCCTTCAACATGTTCGCGGTGCCGCGCGAAAAACTGGTGCGGGTCCATGCTTCCTCGGGCACCACCGGCAAGCCGATCGTGGTCGGCTACACCCAGGGCGATATCGATATCTGGGCGGACGTGATGGCACGCTCGATCCGCGCCGCCGGCGGCCGCACCGGCATGCTGATGCATAACGCCTATGGCTACGGCCTGTTCACCGGCGGGCTCGGCGCGCATTACGGCGCCGAAAAACTCGGCTGCACGGTGGTGCCGATCTCCGGCGGCATGACCGAGCGGCAGGTGCAACTGATCAACGACTTCAAGCCCGACATCATCACGGTGACGCCGAGCTACATGCTGGCTATCCTCGATGAATTCAAGAAGCAGCGGCTCGATCCGCGCAAATCGTCGTTGAAGTTCGGCATCTTCGGCGCCGAGCCCTGGACCAATGCGATGCGCGTCGAGATCGAGCATGCCTTCGACATGGACGCGACCGATATTTACGGTCTCTCCGAGGTGATCGGGCCCGGCGTGGCGCAGGAATGCGTGGAGACCAAGGACGGCCTGCATATCTGGGAGGATCATTTCTATCCCGAGGTGATCGATCCCGAGACCGGCGCGGTGCTGCCTGACGGCGAAAAGGGCGAACTGGTGTTCACCTCGCTGACCAAGGAAGGCTTTCCGATCATCCGCTACCGCACCCGCGACCTGACGCGGCTGTTGCCGGGCACGGCGCGGCCGGGCATGCGGCGGATGGAGAAGGTCACCGGGCGTTCGGACGACATGATCATCCTGCGCGGCGTCAACGTGTTCCCGACCCAGATCGAGGAAGCGCTGCTGGCGACCGACTGGTGCGGCGGTCATTTCATCATTGAACTGACGCGGGAGGGGCGGATGGACGAGATGACCGTGCTCGCCGAAGCCCGCCACGAGCACTGGGACGGCAGTGGCCTCGAGGCGCAGGCCGAAAAGGTCGCGGTCTTCATCAAGAACACCATCGGGATCAGCACGCAGATCAAGGTGGTCGCTCCCGACACGCTGGAACGCTCGCTCGGCAAGGCGAAACGGGTTTACGACAAGCGGCCGAAAGGGTAACCGTTTCTCTCTCACGAACGAGAGGTCGGAAGTCCTTGATGCCGGTTGCCCAGAAGCCAGACTCTCAGTCAATCGCGGTCCAGGCGCGCTGCGTGCGCCTGTCCGCAAAAGTCGCCGATGCCGCGTCGCTGGCGCCCGTGATCGAAACCCGTGTGCTGTCGCGCGCCGGGAGCGAACTGCTGATCGAGGTCAAGGCCGCCGCCGTCAATCCGTCGGATGTGAAAGCGGCAACCGGCCTGATGCCCTATGCGGTGTTTCCGCGCACGCCGGGGCGCGACTATGCGGGTGTCGTGATCGATGGCCCCGAGGCGTGGATCGGGCGCGAGGTGTTCGGCTCGTCGGGTGATCTCGGCATCCGCCGCGACGGCACCCACGCCACGCATCTTGTGGTCGAAGCCGACGCCGTGGTGGAAAAGCCGAAGGCACTTTCGTGGGAGGAAGCCGCCGGCATCGGCGTGCCCTTCGTTACCGCGATGGAAGGTCTGCGCCGCGCCGGTATCCCCAAGGCCGGCGAGACCGTGCTGGTCATGGGCGTCAACGGCAAGGTCGGCCAGGCCGCGACACAGATCGCGAGCTGGCACGGCGCCCGCGTGATCGGCGTCGTCCGCAGGAACGAGCCGTATGAAGGCCACGCCAATTCACCGGTCGAGGTCATCGACGCCTCCGCGACCGATGTCGCCGCGCGCGTTCGCGAATTGACCGGCGGCAAGGGCGCCGATGTCGTGTTCAACACCGTGGGCGATCCCTATTTTCAGGCCGCGCACAAATCGCTGGCACTGCGCGGGCGGCAGATCCTGATCGCTGCGGTCGACCGGATCGTGCAGTTCGATATCCTTGAATTCTATCGCGGCCAGCACACCTATGTCGGCATCGATACGCTCGGCCTGTCGTCGATCGCGACCGGCGCGGTGCTGAGGGAGCTGGGTCCCGGCTTCGCCAGCGGGCATCTCAAGCCGTTTCCGATCAGGCCGAACGCGATCTACCCGCTGGAACAAGCCAAGGCAGCCTTCATCGCGGTCGCCGGTTCGTCGCGCGACCGCGTGATCCTGCGGCCGTAAGTTAACCGTCATGCGGGGACGAAACAATTTGAGCTGTCATTCCGGGATGGTCCGAAGGACCAGACCCGGAATCTCGAGATTCCGGGTTCGATGCTTCGCATCGCCCCGGAATGACGGTCTAAATGGCTTCGCTCACACTGACGGAAAATACTGAGGAAACCGTCCATGGACTCCGCCACCATCATCATTCTCTCCGGTCTCGTGATCGGCCTGATCTACGGCGTGGTCGGGCTGCTGTCGGGCTTCTGCATGATGTCGAGCCTGCGCGGCTGGTGGGCGGAGGGCGATGGCCGGCTGGTGCGCACCTATGCGCTGGCGATGGGCGTTGCGGTTGCAGCAACCCAGTTGCTGGCAGCGCGCGGCGTCGTCGATATCGGCAAGTCGGTCTACCTGCAGCCGTCGTTCTCGGTGCCGTTGATGTTTGTCGGCGGGCTGTTGTTCGGCTATGGCATGGTGCTGTCGAACGGCTGCGGCTCGCGCGCGCTGGTGCTGCTGGGACGCGGCAACCTGCGCTCCTTCGTGGTGGTGGTCGTGCTGGCGATTTTCGCCGAGATGACGCTGAGGGGCCTGATCGCGCCGGCGCGGATCGCCATGGTCGGAGTCTCGCAGACCACGGTAAAGGCCAACTCGGTACCGGCGCTGCTGGCGGCGGCCGGCTTGAGCGAGGCGACGGCACGCATGCTGGCGGCCTCGGTGATCTCAGCGGCGCTGATCATCTTCGCCTTTGCGTATCCGGCGTTCCGGCGGTCGCCGGGCCAGATCGCCGCGGGTCTCGTCGTCGGCCTGCTGGTCGCGGCGGGCTGGTTCGCGACCGGCTACCTCGGCGCCGACGATTTCAACCCGACCCCGGTGACGTCGCTGACCTTCATCGCGCCGATCGCGGATGCGCTGCAATACGTCATGCTGTCGACGGGATCGACGCTCAATTTCGGTATCGTCACGGTATTCGGCGTGTTTGCCGGCAGCCTGGTCACGGCGCTCCTGACCGGACGGTTTCACCTCGAGGGCTATCAATCGCCGCGCCACATGCTGCGCTCGGCCGGCGGTGCCGCGCTGATGGGAGCGGGCGGTGTGATGGCGTTCGGCTGCTCGGTCGGGCAGGGGCTGACAGGCTTTTCGACGCTGGCGCTGGCGTCGCTGGTCGCGGTCGCCGGCATTATGCTTGGAACGGCCGCCGGCCTGCGTGGTGCTCTGCGCGTGCGCCCGCTGGCGGCGGCCTAATCCGATTCCTTGGTCAAAATCCGCACCTCGGACGTCAGCGTGCGATGTACCGGACATTTGTCGGCGATTTCCATCAGCCGCTTGCGCTGATCGGCGTCGAGCGCGCCCTCGATGGTGATCACCCGGTCGATCTGGTCGAGCATGCCATCCTTGGTTTCGCATTCGGCGCAGTCTTCGGCGTGGATCTTGTTGTGCGCCAGCGTCACGGTGATGCGATCGAGCGGCAGCGATTTGCGGTCGGCATACATTCGCATCGTCATCGATGTGCAGGCGCCAAGTCCGGCGAGCAGAAAATCATACGGCCCCGGCCCGGTATCCTGACCGCCGGCGGCGACCGGCTCATCGGCCAGCATCTGGTGCGGACCTGATGTGACCGTCTGCTGGAACTTGCTGTTGCGGGTCTCGCGCACCACGACGTTGCGCGGCCCTTCGTTCGCAACGGCAACCGGAGCGGCGGCGACAAGGTCGACGTACCGCTCGACCCAGGCTGCGATGACGTCGGCGACATAGGCGCCGTCGCGCTTGCCGCTCAACAGATGGTCCGCACCCGACAGCGAGACGAAACTCTTGGGATGTTTGGCGGCCAGGAAAATATGGGTTGCGTTGTCGATCCCGACAGTCTCGTCGGTCGGCGAATGCATGATCAGCAGCGCTTTGTGCAGCTTGGCGACATGCGCCATCAGCCCGTGTTCGGCGATATCGTCGAGGAATGCGCTGCTGATGTGGAACGGCCGGCCGGCGAGCTGCACTTCGACCTTGCCGTGTTTACGGATGTCCCCGATGCGATCCTTGAAAAGATGGGTGACATGGGCGGGATCGGAAGGCGCGGCGACGGTGACCACCGCTTTCGCATCCGGAATGTGGCCGGCGGCGGCCAGGATCGCGGCGCCGCCGAGGCTGTGGCCGATCAGGATTGCGGGCACGCCGCGGGTTTCGCGCAAATGATCGGCGGCGCGGACGAGGTCGGCGACGTTCGACGAGAAGGTCGAGTTGGCAAAATCGCCTTCGCTGGAGCCTAAGCCGGTAAAGTCGAACCGCAACACCGCAATGCCTTTGGCGGCAAGCGCGGTCGCAATCCGTTTGGCCGCCAGCACGTCCTTGCCGCAGGTGAAGCAATGCGCAAACAGCGCATAGGCGTGCACCGGCCCGTCCGGCAGATCCAGCGCGGCGGCAAGTTGATGTCCACCTTCTCCCGTGAATTGAAAGCGTTCAGTCGGCACGGGCATTCTCCTTCGCGTTGTTCTTCACCTCTCCCGACGGGAGAGGTGAAATCAGTCGCCGGAATAGCGTTGCTCGGCCCAGGGATCGCCGCGGTTGTGATAGCCGCGGACTTCCCAATAGCCGGATACGTCGTGGTCGAGGAACTCGATGCTCTGCAGCCACTTTGCGCTCTTCCAGAAATAGAGATGCGGCACCACCAGCCGCACCGGGCCGCCGTGCTCCTGCTCCAGCGGCTGGCCGGACCAGCTATGGGCGAGCAGGGCGTCCTCGGCCGCAAAGTCTTCGAGCGCCAGGTTAGTGGTGTAGCCGTCATGGGAATGCAGCATCACGAAGCGCGCCTCGTCGCGCGGCCGGCACGCCGTCAGGAGATCGCGGGTCGCGAGCCCTTCCCACGCGTTGTCGTAGCGCGACCAGGTGGTGACGCAATGGATGTCGGACACGAATTGAGTTTGCGGCTGGGCGGTGAACTGGGTAAAATCCCAGAAGATCGGATTTTCCACCGCGCCATAGACGTCGAGCCGCCAACGCTGGCGCGATATGTCCGGCGTCAGCCCGAGGTCGAGCGTCGGCCAATCCTGGGTCAGGTGCTGTCCCGGCGGCAGGCGCTGGTCTTCGGGGCGCGAAATCTTTCCGGTGAGAAATTTCCCCTCGCGCGCCCAACGCGCCTTGCTGCGCGTCAGCTTGCTCTCCGGCGGCGGCTCGGGGGCGTCGGTCATGCCAGGGCCGTTCATTCGTGGCGATGCATCGCCGAGTCATGTTTGGTGTCGCGCATGGTCGAATAGATGATCAGCGACAGGAAGATCATGCCGCTGAGATAGTAGTAGAACCAGTCTTCATGCCCGAGGCTCTTGAAGTAGAGCGCGACCGCGGGCGCGGTGCCGCCGAACACGGAGACGGTGATGGCATAGGGCAGGCCGACGCCGAGCGCGCGGACGTTGGTCGGGAACAATTCCGCCTTCACGATCGCGTTGATCGAGGTGTAACCGGCGACGAAAATCCAGGCGGCGCAGATCAGCAGGAAAGCCGTGAAGGGCGACTTGGTTTCCTTGAGCATGGTCAGGATCGGAACCGTCGCCAGCGTGCCGGCGAGGCCGAAGAAGATCAGCAGCGGCTTGCGGCCGATACGGTCGGACAGCGCGCCGTAGAGCGGCTGCAGCACGGTCGCGAAGATCAGCGAGCCGAAGATCACGAACGTGGTCTGGTCCTCGGTGAGGCCGACTGACAATTTGACGAAGGTCTGCATGTAGGTCGTGAAGGTGTAGAACGCCGCGGTGCCGCCCGCGGTAAGGCCGACCACCAGCAGCAGCTCGCGTGGATATTTCAGCAGGCCGCGGATCGAGCCCGAGGGTTTTGCGACCTTCTTGGCTTCTTCGAACGCCTCGGTCTCGTGCAAATTGCGCCGCATCACGGCGGCGAAGATCGCGAGCAGGGCGCCGATCACGAACGGGATCCGCCAGCCCCAGGCTTTCAGTTCCTCCGGCGTCAGGAATACCTTCTGCAGCAGCAACAGCACGATGATCGCGGTCAGTTGGCCGCCGATCAGCGTGACATATTGAAAGCTGGAATAGAAACCGCGGTGCTTGGGGTCGGCGACCTCGCTGAGATAGGTAGCGCTGGCGCCGTATTCGCCGCCCAGGCTCAACCCCTCGATCATTCGCGCCAGAGCCAGGATCGCCGGTGCGGCGATGCCGATCGAGGCATAGGTCGGCGTCACCGCGATGATCAGCGAGCCGAAACACATGCAGACCACCGACAGCGTCAGCGACAGCCGCCTGCCGTAGCGGTCGGCGATGAAGCCGAACAGCCAGCCGCCGAGCGGCCGCATCAGGAAGGTCGCGGCGAACAGCACCGCGACGTTGAGCTGCTGTACCACCGGATCGCTGTGCGGGAAGAACGCCGGCGCGAAGTACAGCGCGAACGCGGTGTAGGCGTAGAAATCGTACCATTCGACCAGATTGCCGACCGAGCCGATGAAGATCGCCTTGATCCGGCGTTCGACATCGCCGATGTCGAGGTGATCGTCCGCGGGCTTGATGGCCTGATCCGTCATGTCCGTTCTCCGCGAATGATCTGTCTCGATGTTCTATTCCCCAGCCGCCCGGATCGCAATCTCAGGCCGCCTCTGTTCGCTGGTGCACAAACCTCATCCTGAGGAGCGGCCACTTGGTCGCGTCTCGAAGGATGCAGGCCCGACCGGGGGCTCATGGTTCGAGACGGCGCTACGCGCCTCCTCACCATGAGGAGTTGCTTTCGCGCGCTTTATTTTGGAGGTCTTGGATCGATCGGGGTCGTGCCGCGAACTCCCAAAATATCTTCCAGCACCTTCGCGCCTGCCAGCAGTTGCGCCTCGCCGCGGTTCGGCGCGACCACCTGCAACCCGACCGGCAGGCCGGAGGCGGTAAATCCGCACGGCAGCGACAGCGCCGGACAGCACACCAGCGTGATCGCGTAGACGATGCCGAGCCATTCGACATAATTGTCGAATTTCTTGCCGGCGCATTCGGCGACGTAGCGGTTTTCGACCGGGAACGGCGGCACGATGGTCGCGGGCGCCAGCAGCAGGTCGTATTTTTCGAAGAATTCCAGCGTGCGCGCCGTCATGGCGACGCGCTGCGCCTCGGCGCGTTCGAGTTTCTCGACCGTCAGCTTGAGGCCTTCCTCGATATTCCAGATCACTTCCGGCTTGAGCTGGTCGCGTTTGGAACGCAGCAGCGCCGCCTTGGAGAGTGCGAAATCGAAGGCGCGCAGCACATGGAAACACTCGTGGGCCTCGCGCAGGTCGGGATGGGCTTCCTCGACGATGACCCCGGCCTCCGCAAAGCGCTGCGCGGCCTTGCGGGTGATGGCGGCGACTTCCGGATCGACCGGCGTGATGCCGAGGTCGGGCGAATAGGCGACCCGCTTCGGCTTGTTGCCGGAGCGCGCGGCGGACAGAAACGAAGCCGGCAGCAGCGGTAGCGATAGCGGATCGGCGGGATGCTCGCCGCTCATGGCGTCGAGCAGCAGCGCGAGATCCTCGACATTGCGGGCCATCGGGCCCTGGACGCCAAGATTGCGGTCGACCGCGGCCACCGGCGTATGCGCGACGCGGCCGATGCTCGGACGAAGTCCAACGATGCCGCAGAAGCTCGCCGGGTTCCGCAGGCTGCCGCCCATGTCGGAACCATGTGCCAGCCACGCCGTGCCGGTGGCGAGCGCAACGGCGGCGCCGCCCGAAGAGCCGGCAGCCGAGCGGGACGTGTCCCATGGATTGCGGGTCGCGCCGAACACTTCGTTAAAAGTGTTGGCTCCGGCGCCGAATTCCGGGGTGTTCGATTTGGCGTAGATTACGCCGCCGTTGTTTTCGAGATGCTCAACCAGGATGTCGGATTTCGCGGGGATGTTGTCTTTGTAGATCGGCGAGCCCTGCGTCGTCAGCACGCCGGCCACATTGGTGAGGTCCTTGATCGGCACCGGCAGTCCGGCGAGCATGCCGCGCTCGGAGGCCGGCTTCTTCATCAGCGCCTTGGCATGGTTGCGCGCGCGATCGAAGCAGAGCGTCGGCAGCGCGTTGACCTTGCCGTCGACCTCGGCGATCCGTTGCTCCAGCACGTCGAGCAGATCGAGCGGGCTGACTTCACCCGACCTGAGCTTGCCGACCACGGCAACCGCTGTCTCTCGTACCAGACTTTGATCCGCCACTTGCGCTTCTCCCGTTCCGTTTCTTCGGTGTGCATGGTGCTGTAGAACATTTTCCGGCAAAGT
Source organism: Bradyrhizobium sp. KBS0727 (assembly GCF_005937885.2). NCBI lineage: Bacteria > Pseudomonadati > Pseudomonadota > Alphaproteobacteria > Hyphomicrobiales > Nitrobacteraceae > Bradyrhizobium > Bradyrhizobium sp. KBS0727. The sequence goes on from NZ_CP042176.1 coordinate 2,334,661, forward strand.
GGAACGCACTCGGGTTGTGGCTGGACGGAGATATCTGCATGACGACACTGTTTTCGGCGCTGGACTGGCGTGCCATGAGCCAGGAGGACCGCGACCGCGGCCTCAACAACGGCGAGCATGTCCCCGGCAGCGTCGAGATGGTGGCCGGCTGGGAACAACGTTCCGCCGACCTGCGCAAGCGTTTTCCTGCGCATATCGACCTCCGCTACGGCCCGCGCGAGCGTAACCGGATCGATTTCCTCAAAGCCGCCGACACCGCGCCGACGCTGCTCTTTATTCACGGCGGCTATTGGCAAAACCGCGCCAAGGAAGTGTTCACGGTGGTGGCCGAGGGTCCGATGGCGCATGGCATCAATGTCGCGCTGATCGGTTACACGCTGGCGCCGGATGCGACGCTGGACGAGATCGTCGCCGAAATCCATGCCGGCATCGATTTCCTCGCCGGGCAATTGTCCGCGCTCGGCGCCGCGGATGAAGGCATCGTGGTCTCCGGCTGGTCCGCGGGCGGCCATCTGACCTCGATGGCGCTGTCGCATCCGAAGGTACGGGCAGGAATGGCGATCTCCGGCATCTACGACCTCGAACTGATCCGCCATTCCTATCTCAATGAAAAATTGAAGGCGGATGAAGCGACATCGCACCGCAACTCGCCGATGATGCTGGCGGGCGGTCCGCTGAAACCGCTGTCGCTGGTGGTCGGCAGCGCAGAACTGCCGTTGCTGCGCAAACAGACCGCGGACTTTGCCGGGCATCGCGCAAGATATGGCTTGCCGGTGACCTGTGAGGAAATCCCCAGCGCCAACCACTTCACCATCATGGATGAAATGATGTCGCCGCGCGGGAGGATTACGACATTGATCCGGCAGTTGTTCGAGAGGACGGCCTAAGCCGTCATTGCGAGCGAAGCGAAGCAATCCATGACGTCGCAGCGGAAGCGTGGATTGCTTCGTCGCGGAGCCTGTCATCGGGCGCGCATTCGCGCGACCCGTTGGCTCCTCGCAATGACGGGGAACTACTGCAATCCTCATGGTGAGGAGGCGCGTAGCGCCGTCTCGAACCACGAGGCCCGCGGCCCATCCTTCGAGACGCCGCGCAATTGCGCGGCTCCTCAGGATGAGGTTGAACGTGCGGCTACCTAACCCCACCCCGACGTATGCCCACCATCGACCGTCACGATCACCCCCGACGTATAGCCGGAGCGGTCCGACGCCAGGAACGCCATCAGGTCGCCGATCTCGCGCGCGTGGGCGGGGCGGCCGAGCGGCATGTTCTTCTGGAATTCCTTGTAGCGGTTCTCGTCGCCGAACTGGTTCTTGGCGCGGGTCTTCAAGAGCGTGACGTGTCGGTCGGTACCGACCGGGCCCGGATTGATGCCGACCACGCGGATATTGTCGGCGAGGCTCTTGCCGCCGAGCCCGCGGGTGAAGGCCATCAACGCAGCATTGCCGGCGCTGCCGCAGATATAGTTGGCGTCGAACTTTTCACCGGCGGCACCGATGTCGTTGACGATGACGCCGTGGCCGCGCGCCTTCATCTGGGCGTAGATCGCGCGGGTGAGGTTGATATAGCCGAACACTTTCAGTTCCCAGGCGTGCCGCCAGGTCGCCTCGTCGATCTTGTCGATCGAGCCGCCGGGGATGTCGCCGGCGTTGTTGACGAGAATGTCGATGTCGGCGGCGTCTTTCGCCAATTTGGCGATATCCTCCGGCTTGCGCAGGTCGACGACATGGGCTGACGCGCCGATCTGGTGCGCGGAACGCAGGCGCTCGCACAGGGCCTTCAACTGCTCGCCATTGCGCGCCGCGAGCATGACGTCGCAGCCTTCCTCGGCGAAGGCTTCGGCGGCGGCCGCGCCAATGCCCTTGGAGGCGCCGGTGATCAGGACGCGCTTGCCGCGCAAATGCAGATCCATGGGAATGCTCGCTTGCTGGGGAAGGGGTGGTTGAGGGCAAAGGAATTAGAAGGCTTGGAATTGGCAGGCTGGAAATTGGTAGGCGGTGGCAGCCATGCCGGTCAACATTGCACTGCAGCGTTGCGCCGTGGCGCAGTTTGGTCCATTGCAAGGCCATCAAAACAGGCTGTGTTCCCGGCACGGCAAGAGACGCAAGGAATCCCAAGGATGAGCAAGAAAACCTATCGGATCGCGGTCATTCCCGGCGACGGCATCGGCAAGGAAGTGGTGCCGGAAGGCCTCCGCGTGCTGGAGGTGGCGGCGAAAAAGCACGGCGTGGCCGTGCATTTCGATCATTTCGACTTTGCGTCCTGGGACTATTACGAAAAGCACGGCGAGATGATGCCGGAGGACTGGAAGGCCAAGATCGGCAAGCACGACGCGATCTATTTCGGCGCGGTGGGCTGGCCTGCGAAAATCCCCGATCACATTTCGTTGTGGGGATCGCTGATCAAGTTCCGCAGGGAGTTCGATCAGTACGTCAATCTGCGGCCGGTGCGGCTGATGCCCGGCGTGCCGTCGCCGCTCGCCAACCGCAAGCCCGGCGATATCGATTTTTGGGTGGTGCGCGAAAACACCGAGGGTGAATATTCCTCGGTCGGCGGCCGCATGTTCCCCGATACCGACCGCGAGTTCGTCACCCAGCAGACCGTGATGACGCGGACCGGCGTCGACCGTATTCTCAAGTTCGCGTTCGAACTGGCGCAGTCGCGGCCGAAGAAGCACCTGACCTCGGCGACCAAGTCCAACGGCATTTCGATCACGATGCCCTATTGGGACGAGCGCGTGGAGGCGATGGCGAAGAACTATCCCGGCGTGAAGTGGGACAAGTACCACATCGACATTCTCACCGCGAACTTCGTGCTGCATCCCGACTGGTTCGATGTCGTGGTCGGCTCGAACCTGTTCGGCGATATCCTGTCTGACCTGGGTCCGGCCTGCACCGGCACCATCGGCATCGCGCCGTCGGGCAACATCAATCCGCCCGGGCTGTTCCCGTCGGTGTTCGAGCCGGTGCACGGCTCGGCGCCCGACATCGCGGGCCAGGGCATCGCCAATCCGATCGGCATGATCTGGTCGGGCGCGATGATGCTGGAGCATCTCGGCGAGAAGCAGGCGGCGGATTCGATCGTCGCGGCGATCGAGCGCACGCTCGGCGAACGCACACTGCGCACGCGCGATCTCGGCGGCAATGCCGACACCACGGCGTGCGGCAAGGCGGTCGCTGACATGGTGGACTGATTTATTCCTTCTCCCCTTGTGGGAGAAGGTGGCGGGCAGCGCCGGATGAGGGGGCTCTATCCGCGGAGACAGACCCCTCATCCGTCTCAATCGCGCTTTGCGCGATTGATCCACCTTCTCCCACAAGGGGAGAAGGGAAGTAAGGGCGGCGCTACGATACTACTTCGCAATCCTTCGGCAATGCTCCCACGCCGCCCTGATCAAATTCTCGCTCGCCTCGGGCGTGCGAAATGCCGAATGCGCCGACAGCGTCACGTTGGGCAGCTTGGTCAAGGGATGACCGGCCGGCAGCGGCTCGATGTTGAAGACGTCGAGGCCGGCATGGCGGAGCTGGCCGGACTTCAGCGCGTCGATCATCGCTTCTTCGTCGACGATGGCGCCGCGCGCGGTGTTGACCAGGATCGCGCCTGTCTTCATCGCCTCGATGCAGGCACGCGAAACAAGTCCGCGGGTCTCGTCGTTCAGCAGCAGGTGGATCGAGACCACGTCGCTTTCCGTCAGCAGCTCCTCGAGTTCGACGAATTCAACCTTTGGAAATTTCTTCGGCGACCGGTTCCAGGCGATCACGCGCATGCCGCTGCCGAGCGCGATGCGCGCGACCTCGGCCGCAATGCCGCCAAAACCGATCAGGCCGAGCGTCTTGCCGGTCAATTGCATGCCGTCGTCGCGCAGCCAGTTGCCGGCGCGCATTTCGCGGTCCATCTGGGCGATGCCGCGCGCGGCCGACCACATCAGCGCGATCGCACATTCAGCCACGGCGGTATCGCCATAGCCCTTGATCAGGTGCACGGAAATCCCGAGTTCGGCGAGTTCTTCCGGATTCATGTAGCTGCGCGCGCCGGTGCCGAGAAACACGACGTGTTTCAGCCCGGTGCATTGTTTCGCAATGTCAGAGGGTAGCGCGGTGTGATCGACGATCGCGATCTCGGCGCCGTCGAGCAGCTTTGGATAGTCTTCCGGCTTGATATCGGGATCGCGATGGACCCGCACCTCCGGATCGCCTGATTTGTGCAGCCGTTCGAAAATCACGGCCAGCGATTCGTTGGCGTCGACAAAAACTCCACGCACGGCACTTCCCCTCTTGTTGTCGGTCAGGACGCGACGCCGGCCAGCGCCAGCACGGTATGCATCAACACGTTGGCGCCTGCCGCGCAATCGGCTTGCGTGGCGTCCTCGAGTTCGTTGTGGCTGATGCCGTCCTTGCAGGGCACGAACACCATCGCCGCCGGCATCACGGTGTTGAGGTTGCAGGCATCGTGTCCGGCGCCGGAGGTGATGCGGCGATGCGAGTAGCCGAGCATCTTTGCAGCACCCTCCACAGCATCCACCAGCTTGGGATCGAAATGCGTCGGCGGCTTGCGCCAGACCAGATCGAGCTTCACATCGACCTTGCGTCGCGCGGAGATCTCGGCAATCGCGGCGCGCAAATCCTTGTCCAGCGCGTCCATGATCGCGGCGTCGGCGCTGCGGCAGTCCACGGTAAAGGCGATTTCGCCGGGGATGACGTTGCGCGAGGGATTGGCGATCACGGCCTCGCCGATGGTGCCGACCGCCTTCGGTCCGTGCTTCTTGGCTACCGATTCCATCGCCAGCACGATCTCGGACAAGGTCGCCAGCGCATCGCGCCGCAGCGGCATCGGCGTCGAGCCGGCATGGCTTTCGAAGCCGGTGATCTGGCCGTCGTACCACAATACGCCCTGGCCGGAACCGACCACGCCGATGGTCTTGTTCTCGGCTTCGAGGATCGGGCCCTGTTCGATATGCAATTCGACGAACCCTGAGAATTTTTGGCGACCCACCGGGCTTTCGCCGCGATAGCCGATGCTGTCGAGCGCTTCCCCGACCGTGACGCCGTCAATATCCTTGCGCGACAGAATGTCGTCGGTGGTGAAGTCGCCGACATAGGCGGCCGACGCCATCATCGCCGGAGCGAAGCGCGAACCTTCCTCGTTGGTCCAGTTGCAGATGCAGATCGGCGTCTCGGTTTCGATGCCGGCATCGTTGAGGGTGCGGACCACTTCCAGCGCCGCCAGCGTGCCGAGCACGCCGTCGTATTTGCCCCCCGTCGGTTGGGTATCGAGATGCGAGCCGAGCCCGACCGGCGCCTTCGACATGTCGCGGCCCTTGCGCAGGCCGAACATCGAGCCGAGCGTATCGACATGCACTTCGAGCCCCGCGGCCTCGCAGGCTTTGCGGAACCAGTCGCGCACCTGCTTGTCCTCGGGCCCCAGCGTCAGCCGCCGCACGCCGCCTTTCGGCGTGGCGCCGAATTTCGCGGTTTCGTGAATGGTACCCCACAGCCGGGCTGAATCGATCTGCAGGTTGGAGGCGATTTTTGTCATGGGGTCATTCCGGGATCAGGCGATGCGCGCAGGCGAGCATTTTCAATGACGCGCCCGCCGCGGCGCGTCAACAATGACGCCGCCCCGCGCCAGGTTGGCGGCGAGTTCGGCCACGCGTTCCACCGCGACGGTGTCGGGGGAGGCGAGCCAGCTCGCCGAAAACGTCAGCAGCGGCATTGGCTGGTCGGTCGTCAGTAATTGCAGCCGGCCGTCGGCCAGTTCGTTTTCGACGATCGCGGTCGGAATCACGGCAATGCCCAGCCCTTCGATCGCCATGTGGATGACGGTCGCCAACGAGGCGCTGGCGTGAAGGCGCATTGGTGGCAGGTCCGGGCGGTTGAACAGCGCGCGCACCTGCTCGTAGGGCTGGGTCTTGCGCGGGAAGGTGATGATCGGGAATTTCGCCAGGTCGTGCACGGTCAGCCTGCGGTCGCCGAGTCCGAGCGCGGGGCTTGCCAGAAAACCCACGGGATAATCGCACAACACGCGGTTGCTGACCGTCGGCGCGGTCAGCGGCCCCAGCAGGAACGCGAGTTCGATTTCCTGCGCCAACAGCCGGGTCCGCAGGTTAGAGGTAATGTCGACCTCGATTTCGAGCGAAAGATTGGGGTAGGCGTGATTGACGCTCTTGATCAGTTGCGAGAGCCAGGTGTGCACGATGGTCTCGGCGACGCCGAGCCGCAGCACGCCGCGCATGGCCGAGCGGTCGCCGACCACGGCCAGCATTTCCGAACGCAACCCGATCAGCTTCTCGGCGTAGACCATCAGTTGCCGGCCGCTCGGCGTCGGCAGTACCATGCGGCGGTCGCGCTGCAGCAGCCGGACCCCCACCTCGCGCTCGAGTTGGGCGATCCGCTGCGAAATGGCCGGCTGGGTGGTGTTGAGCTTCTGGGCGGCGCCGCGGAAGCTGCCGAGCGTCACCACCCACATGAAGGTCTCAATTGCCTTGAAATCAGCCATGCATACTCTGCCTACAAGTCGATAAATCAGATTTATCGATCTTGATCAAAAAACAAGATTAGACATTATCATAGCCATATGCGGGAGTAGATGTCGACCCGATTGGAGCTGTTGCAACGATGACCAGCTTGGCGAGAACCGAACGACCCGCCGACGATACGTCCAATTTATCGCCGAGCGTTTTGGCCCGGCACGCCTGCCGCACCGGCATGGCCTCCAGCACGGCCGGCGTGGCCGACGGCTTCGTCCAGGGCAATCTCGCCATCATGCCCGAGAAACTCGCCAACGCTTTTCACCGGTTCTGCCAGCTCAATCCCAAACCGTGCCCGATCATCGGCATGTCCGACGTCGGCGATCCCCGCATTCCCGCGCTCGGCATCGACCTCGACATCCGCACCGACTTGCCGCGCTACCGGGTCTGGCGCGACGGCGCGGTGGTGGAAGAACCGACCGACATCATGGCGCATTGGCGCGACGATCTCGTGGCCTTCGTAATCGGCTGCTCGTTCTCGTTCGAAGAAGCGCTGCGGGCGGACGGCCTGCCGATCCGTCACACCGAGCGCAACGTCCGCGTTCCCATGTACCGCACCAATATCGCCTGCCAGCCGTCGGGACCGTTCGCGGGTCCGATGGTGGTGTCGATGCGGCCGTTCAAGCCGGCGGATGCGATCCGCGCGGTGCAGATCACCTCGCGCTTTCCTTCCGTGCACGGCGCGCCGGTGCATCTCGGCCATCCCTCATCGATCGGCATCGCCGACATTGCCAAGCCCGACTACGGCGATCCGGTTCCGGTAGCAGACGACGAGATCCCGGTGTTCTGGGCCTGCGGCGTGACGCCGCAATCGGTCATATCAGCCGCAAAGCTGCCGTTTGCGATCACGCATGCGCCCGGACTGATGCTGGTGACCGATCTCCTGAACAAGCATCTTGCCGTGCTTTGAAGCAGTCCATGCCGCGCATTGAGGCTTTACCGTAACCGTCAACCGTTTCATCGATAACTACTGGCCAACAGGGGATTTTGTTATGAACATCACGCGCCGTAACGTGTTGCTTGGAGCCACTGCCGCCGCCGCGCTGGCGCCGATCGCGAGCCGCGCGCAGACCTCCGAAGTGGTGATCGGCGTCATCTATCCGTTCTCCGGCGCCAGTGCCCAGCAGGGCGTCGATGCCCAGAAGGCCTACGAGACCGCGCTCGAAATCATCAACAAGGATTACGATTTCGATCTGCCGCTGGCCAAAGGCGAAGGTTTGCCCGGCCTCGGCGGCGCCAAGATCCGCCTCGTGTTTGCCGACCACCAGTCCGATCCGCAAAAGGGCCGCGCCGAGACCGAACGCCTGATCACGCAGGAAAAAGTCTGCGCTGTCATCGGTACCTATCAGAGCGCGGTCGCGGTGACCGTCAGCCAGGTTTGCGAGCGCTACCAGACCCCGTTCATCTCGGCCGACAACTCCTCGCCGAGCCTGCATCGCCGCGGCCTCAAATACTATTTCCGCGCCGCGCCGCATGACGAGATGTATTCGCAAGCGATGTTCGATTTCTTCGATGCCATGAAGAAGAAGGGCACCAAGATCGAAACGCTGGCGCTGTTCCACGAGGATACGATCTTCGGAACCGACTCCGCCAACGCGCAGACCAAGCTCGCCGGCGAGCGCGGCTACAAGATCGTCGCCGACATCAAATATCGTTCGAACTCGCCGTCGCTGTCATCAGAAGTGCAGCAGCTCAAGGCGGCGAATGCCGACGTGCTGATGCCCTCGAGCTACACCACCGACGGCATCCTGCTGGTCAAGACCATGGCCGAGCTTGGTTACAAGCCCAACGCCATCGTGGCCCAGGACGCGGGCTTCTCGGAAAAGGCGCTGTATGATGCCGTCGGCGACAAGCTCGGAGGCGTGATCTCGCGCGGCACCTTCTCGCTCGATCTCGCCGCCAAGCGGCCGATGGTCGGCAAGGTCAACGCCATGTTCAAGGAGAAGTCGGGCAAGGATTTCAACGATCTGACGTCGCGGCAGTTCATGGGCCTGATCGTGATGGCGGAAGCCATCAACCGCGCCAAGTCCACCGAGGGCGAGAAGATCCGCGACGCCCTGGCCGCGACCGACATTGCCGGCGAACAGACCATCATGCCGTGGAAGCGCATCAAGTTCGACGACCTGGGCCAGAACAACGACGCCGATCCGGTGCTGCTGCAGTATATCGGCGGCAAGTTCGTCACCATCTCCCCGCCGCAAGCCGCCGTCGCCGAAGCCACCTGGCCGATGACGTAATCGGCCGGCACGGGGGCGGGGGCCATGACAGTGGGGACGATTGATCAAAGTGACGCTCTCTCCGTCATTGCGAGGAGCGAAGCGACGAAGCAGTCCACTCTTTCTTTTTGTCGCGCGATGGATTGCTTCGCTTCGCTCGCAATGAAGGAAGATAATGCCTCCGACCTGGAGCGACGCCAGTGACAGCCGAAACAATCGTCCAAAGTCTGGCGAGCGGCCTGTTGATGGGGCTGCTCTACGGGCTGATTGCCGTGGGGCTCGCGCTGATCTTCGGCCTGATGGACGTCGTCAACTTCGCCCATGGCGAATTCCTGATGATCGCGATGTATGCGACGTTCTTCCTGTTCGCGTTCTTCGCGATCGATCCCTTGCTGGCGGCGCCGCTGGTCGCGGCGGCGCTGTTCGTATTCGGGGCGGTGATCTACCTGTTCATCGTGCGGTTTGCGGTCCGCGCCAAGGCCAATGCCGGCATGGTGCAGATATTCTCCACCTTCGGGCTCGCCATCGTCATGCGCGGGCTGGCGCAGTTCTTCTTCACGCCGGACTATCGCAGCGTCCCCCATTCATGGCTCGGCGGCAAGACCATCTCGATCGGCGGCATCTTCCTGCCCGAGCCGCAACTGGTCGGCGCGGCGCTGTCGATCGCGGCGTTCGGCGCGCTTTATTTCTTCATCAACCGCACCGACTTCGGCCGCGCGCTCGAAGCGACGCGAGAGGACGCCGGCGCGGTGGCGCTGGTCGGCATCGACAAGAACCGGGTGTTCGCGCTGGGCTGGGGTCTTGGGGCCGCCCTGGTCGGTCTCGCCGGCGCCATCATGGCGATCTTCTTCTACATTTACCCTGATGTCGGCGCGTCCTTTGCGCTGATCGCCTATGTCACGGTGGCGCTGGGTGGCTTCGGCAGCGTGTTCGGCGCCTTTGCCGGCGGCATCATTGTCGGCCTCGTCGAAGCCACCACTGCCATGATCCTGCCGCCGTCGCTGAAGTCGGTCGGTATCTACGCGGTCTATCTGCTGGTGGTCTTCGTCCGGCCGCGCGGCCTGTTCGGGTCGATGTGATGGACAGCGAATTCGCAAAACGCCGTCGCCGTGAACTGATCGTCGCCCTCTGTCTTGCCGCGATCGCAGCCACCGTGCCGTTGTTCGTCAAGGACGTCTACGTCCAGAACATCATGGTGCTGACGCTGATGTGGGGCGCGCTGTCGCAGAGCTGGAACATCCTGTCCGGCTATTGCGGACAGATATCGCTCGGTCACGCGCTCTATTTCGGCCTCGGCGCCTACACCACCACGCTGCTGTTCACCAAATTCGGCGTGCTGCCGTGGTTCGGCATGCTCGGCGGCGGATTGATTTCGGCCGTCATTGCCATGGCGCTCGGTTATCCCTGCTTCCGCCTCCGCGGGCATTACTTCGTCATCGCCACCATCGTGATCGCCGAGATCGGGCTGCTGCTGTTCCACAACTGGGACTGGGCGGGAGCCGCGCTCGGTATCGATATTCCCGTCCGCGGCGATAGCTGGATGAAATTCCAGTTCACCCGCAGCAAGCTGCCATACTTCTATTTCGCGCTGGGGCTGGCCTGCGTGGCCTGGTTCGTCACCTGGTGGCTGGAAGATTCCAAGTGGGGCTATTGGTGGCGCGCGGTGAAGGACAATCCGGAGGCTGCCGAAAGCCTCGGCGTGGTCGTGTTCAATTCCAAGATGGGCGCGGCGGCGGTGTCGGCCTTTCTGGTCGCGATCGGCGGCAGTTTCTACGCGCAGTTCGTCTCCTATATCGACCCTGAAAGCGTGATGGGCTTCCAGTTCTCGCTGCTGATGGCGCTGCCTGCGGTGCTTGGCGGCATCGGGACGCTGTGGGGACCGCTGCTGGGCGCCGTGATTCTGATTCCGCTGACGGAGCTGACGCGCTCCTTCATCGGCGGCTCCGGCCGCGGTGTCGACCTGATCGTCTATGGCGGGCTGATCGTCGCGATCTCGCTGGCGCGGCCGCAGGGGCTGATCGGGCTGTTCTCGCCCAAGCGCAAGGAGGCGGCGCGATGACGACGCCTCTTTTGGAAACCCGCGGCGTCTGGCAGCGGTTCGGCGGCCTCGTCGCCAACAGCGACGTCTCGATCTCGGTCGGCCGTGGCGAAATCGTCGGCCTGATCGGCCCCAACGGCGCCGGCAAATCGACGCTGTTCAACCTGATCGCGGGCGTGCTGCCGCCGACCCAGGGCTCGATCGTGTTCGACGGCGAGGATGTCACCGCTCTGCCGGCCGCCGTGCGCTGCCAGCGCGGCGTCGGGCGTACTTTTCAAGTCGTGAAAAGCTTCGAGACCATGACCGTCATCGACAACGTCATCGTCGGCGCGCTGATCCGCAACACGGTGATGCGCGATGCCCGGCGCAAGGCGCATGAGGTGCTGGAATTCTGCGGCCTTGGTCCGCGCGTCAACGTGCTGGCGAGCGACCTGGTGCCTTCCGAAAAGCGCCGGCTCGAGGTCGCGCGTGCGCTCGCGACCGAGCCGAAACTGCTGCTGCTCGACGAGGTGCTCACGGGTCTAACGCCGGTCGAAGCCAAGACCGGCGTCGAACTGGTGCGGCGGGTGCGGGAAACCGGCGTCACCGTGCTGATGGTGGAGCATGTGATGGAAATCGTGATGCCGCTGGTCGATCGCGCCGTCGTGCTCGATCTCGGCAAGGTGCTGGTCGAAGGCAAGCCCACCGACGTGGTTCGCGATCCGAAAGTCATCAGCGCCTATCTGGGGGACCGTCATGCTGTCGGTGCATGAAGTCACCACCGCCTATCAAGGCCTGGTCGCGATCTCGGCGATATCGATCGAGGTCGCCAAGGGCGAGATCGTCTGCGTCGCCGGCGCCAACGGGGCCGGCAAGTCGACGCTGCTGAAATCGATCGCCGGCGCCGAGCGCCCGCGCTCCGGCACCGTCAGTTTTGACGGCGCGCGTATCGACGGCATGGCGCAACACGTCATCACCTCACGCGGCATCGCCTATGTGCCGGAAAACCGCCGGCTGTTTCCTCGATTGTCGGTGCGTGACAATCTGCGGCTCGGCAGCTACCTCTACCGCGGCGAAGCCGATCGCGAGGCGCCGCTGGATCTGGTGTTCAATCTGTTTCCGCGCCTGTCGGAACGGCTGGAGCAGCGCGCCGAAACGCTTTCCGGCGGCGAGCAGCAGATGCTGGCGATCGGCCGCGCGCTGATGACCCGGCCGCGGCTGCTGATGCTCGACGAGCCGTCGCAGGGCATCATGCCGAAACTGGTCGACGAAATCTTCCAGGCGGTGAAACGCATCCGCGACGCCGGCATGACGGTGCTGATCGTCGAGCAGCGGATGTCCGAGTGTCTCGAAATCGCCGACCGCGCCTATATCCTGCAAACCGGCCGCGTGCTGATGCAGGGCAGCGCGGCGGAGATCAGTGCCAATCCCGACGTGCGCAAGGCGTATCTGGGGATGTGACGGTCGCGGAGAGGGCACAGCCCCTTCCGCGTCATTGCGAGGAGCGGAGGGGACGAAGCAATCCATTCTTGCTTCGTGGCGCTATGGATTGCTTCGCTTCGCTCGCAATGACGGGGAGGGACTAGTCGTGCCCATGCTCCGGCAACACCAGCCCAAACACATCAGTCAAATCCTTCACTTGCTCCGGCGACAAATACCGCGGGTTCAGCCCGCGCAGCAGCAGATACAGTTTTGCGGTCTCTTCCAGTTCCTCGATCGCGAACACCGCGGCTTCCAGCGTGTCGCCTGACACCACCGGGCCGTGATTGGCCAAAAGTACGGACGAGTATTTGCCGGCCAGCCCCTTGATGGCATCGGCCACCGCGGCGTCGCCGGGGCGATAATAGGGCACCAAAGCGGTCTGGCCGCATTTCATCAGGTAATAGGGCGTCATCGGCGGCAGTGCGGCGCGCGGATCGATCTCCGGCAGCATCGACAGCGCCACAGAGTGGGTGGAGTGCAGATGCACCACGGCGCGCGCGGCGCCGCGGGTCTGGTAGAGCGCGCTGTGCAGCGGCACTTCCTTGGTCGGGGCATCGCCGGTCAGGAGCTTGCCGTCGGCGCCGAGCCGGGACAGCCGCGCCGGATCGAGGAAACCCAGCGAGGCGTTGGTCGGCGTGACCATATAGCCGCCGTCGTCGAGTCTGACGCTGATATTGCCGGAGGAACCCGGCGTCAGCCCGCGCTCGAACAGCGAGCGGCCGAGACGGCAGATTTCCTCGCGCAGCCTGCTATCGCTCATTCCGGTTTCCCTGTTTTTCGGGTTGTCTCACGCTTTGGCAGCGCGGCCAAGCCGTGATACCCAGAGGCAACCAACCAGAAACTATTGAGGGATCGCCGCATGCCTGAAACTGCCAAACCGCGCGTCGCCGTAATCGGGCTGGGCTCGATGGGGTTCGGCATGGCGACCTCGCTGCGCCGCAGGGGGCTCGATGTCACCGGTTGCGACGTCTCGGCCGATTCCGTGGCGCGGTTCGTGGCCGACGGCGGCAAGGGCGCCAAAACACCGGCGGAAGCGGCAAAGGACGCCGACATCGTCGTCAGCGTGGTGGTCAATGCCGCCCAGACCGAGACCATTCTGTTCGGCGCCAACGGCGTTGCCGAAACCCTCGCCAGGGGCGCGGTATTTATCTCCTCCGCCACCATGGATCCTGACGTGGCGCGGCGGCTGGCGAAGCAACTGGAGGCGAGCGGCCGGCATTATCTGGACGCGCCGATCTCGGGCGGCGCCCAGCGCGCGGCGCAGGGCGAACTCACCATTCTGGCCTCGGGCAGTCCGGCTGCGTTCGCGAAAGCGCGGCCCGCGCTCGATGCGATGGCGGCAAAACTCTACGAGCTCGGCGATGCCGCGGGCCAGGGCGCCGCGTTCAAGATGATCAACCAGCTTCTGGCCGGCGTCCACATCGCCGCCGCTTCGGAAGCGATCACGTTCGCCGCCAGGCAGGGGCTCGACATCAGGAAGGTATATGAAGTGATCACGGCCTCCGCCGGCAATTCCTGGATGTTCGAGAACCGCATGCCGCACGTGCTCGACGGCGACTACACACCGCGCAGCGCGGTGGAGATTTTCGTCAAGGACCTCGGTATCATCCAGGACATGGCGCGCTCGGCGAAATTCCCGGTGCCGGTCGCCGCCGCGGCGCTGCAGATGTTCCTGATGACGGCCGGCGCCGGCATGGGCCGCGACGACGACGCCTCGGTGGCGCGGATGTATGCCCGTGTTACCGGCACCGATCTGCCGGGCGAGCCGAAGTAATCAAAACACACAAGAGGACATTCGATGCCCCGTTTTGCCGCCAACCTCTCCATGATGTTCAACGAGGTTCCGTTCCTCGACCGTTTCGACGCGGCGGCGAAGGCCGGCTTCACCGCGGTCGAATTCCTGTTTCCCTACGATCATCCGGCCGAAGCCGTCGGCGAACGCCTGCACAGGAACGGCCTGACGCAGGCGCTGTTCAACCTGCCGCCGGGTAACTGGGAGGCGGGCGAGAAAGGCTTTGCCGCGCTGCCGGCGCGCTTCGACGACCTGAAGAAGAGCCTCGAGACGGCGTTGCCTTACGCCAAGGCGACCGGCGTCAAGCGCGTGCATCTGATGGCGGGCATCGCTAATCGCAGCGATCCCAAAGCCGTCGAGGCGTTTTACAAATCGGTGGCGGTGGCAGCGGAGTTCTTCGCGCCCCACGGCCTCGACGTCGTGATCGAGCCGATCAACCCGCGTAACGTGCCCGGTTATTTTCTCAACGACTTTCTTTTCGCCCGCGACTTGATCGTTGAGTTGAAGATTCCAAACCTAAAACTGCAGTTCGACATCTATCACTGCCAGATCATCCATGGCGACGTCACCATGCGGCTGCGCGAGATGATGCCGATTATCGGTCACGTCCAGATCGCCAGCATTCCCTCGCGCAACGAGCCCGACGGCGAGGAGCTGAATTACCCCTTCCTGTTCGCCGAGCTCGACCGGCTCGGTTATGGCGGTTTCGTCGGCTGCGAATACAATCCGCGCGGAAAAACCATCGACGGCCTCGGCTGGTTCAAATCCTATGCGGGAGTAAAGCCGTGAAACTGGCAGCGAAGTTGTCTCTTGGCTGCATCGCCGACGACTACACCGGCGCCTCCGACCTCGCCAACACCCTGAGCCGTCAGGGGCTGCGCACGGTGCAGACCATCGGCGTGCCCGCGGACGATCTGGCGTTGCCCGAGGTCGATGCCGTCGTGGTGTCGCTCAAGAGCCGCTCGATCGAGGCAAATCTGGCGGTGACACGGTCGCGTGCCGCCGAAAAGTGGCTGCGCGGGCGCGGCGCTGGTCATGTGCTGTTCAAGATCTGCTCGACCTTCGATTCCACCGACGCCGGCAATATCGGTCCTGTGATGGATGCGCTGCGCGCCGATTCCGGCGACACGATCGTGCTGGTGACGCCGGCGTTCCCGGAAACCGGCCGCACCGTCTATATGGGCAACCTGTTCGTCGGCCCCGTGCCGCTGAACGAAAGCCCGCTGAAGGACCATCCGCTGAACCCGATGCACGACTCCAACCTCGTGCGGGTGCTGGCGCGCCAGAGCAAGACCAGGATCGGGCTGGTCGACCTGGCAACCCTGACGCGCGGTGCGGACGCCGTTCGCGGGCGCCTCGGCGATCTCGTGGCGAAGGGCTTTGGCGCCGCTGTTATCGACGCCGTGTTCGACCGCGATCTGGAAACCATCGGCGGAGTCGCGCTGGATCATCGTTTGTCGGTCGGCGCCTCCGGCATCGGACTCGGCCTTGCCCGGGCGCTGGTCGCCTCCGGCAAGGTCACATCGAACGCGACCGCAGCGGCATCAGAATCCGCGGTCGGCGGACCGGCGGCATGCCTCGCCGGCAGTTGTTCGCAGGCGACGCTGCAGCAGATTGCCAGTGCCGAAAAGACCATGGCCGTGCTGCATCTCGATCCCGAGCGGGTCATCGCGGGGCCCGACGAAGTGCGGCGCGCGCTGGCCTGGGCGAGCGAGCGAATCAGCGGCGGGCCTGTTCTGATCGCGAGCAGTTCGGCACCGGATCAGGTTCAAGCTCTGCAATCACGTCATGGCCGCGATGCAGCCGGACATGCCATCGAGCAGGCGATGGCCGATATCGCCGAAGGTCTGGTGCGATCCGGCGTGCGGCGACTGGTGGTCGCCGGCGGTGAAACGTCAGGCGCCGTCGTCGATCGCTTGCGCATTCCCGGATTCCTCGTTGGCGCAGAAATCGCTGCAGGCGTGCCGGTTTTGCGCGCGGTCGGCGCAAAAGACGGTGCGATGCTGCTTGCACTTAAATCGGGCAATTTCGGCGGCACGGAATTTTTCTCCGATGCGTTGAAGCTGATGCGCTGATCGCTTTACCGCATTCATTTGCTGGTGAGGTCTGTCGCGTACCGTAATTTTACGGAAGTACTTGTTAACTCAACTTGAGGAGGCGTCGGGTTTGATGCCGGCGGAGCTTCCTTGCGACTCATCAGCTTCACCGCCCCCCCGTCACAATCGGCCCGCCCGCCCAAGATCAAGAGATCCCCGCCATGTTCGCGAAGTACTCGATCCGGACCAAAATCGTCACCGTCGTCGGCTTCCTGCTGGTCGCAATAACCGGCATGGGCCTGCTCGCGGTCAAGAACATGCGGGCAATCAACGCCAACACCGTCGATATCGTCACCAACTGGATGCCGAGCGTCAAAGTGCTGGGCGAATTGCGCGCCGGCGTCATCACCTACCGCAACGTGATCCGCGAGCACATGCTCGCCGAGACGCTCGAGGAAAAGCAGGCTGCGGAAAAGACCCTCGCAACCGTCGTCGAGGCCAACACCAAGATCCGCGCGAACTACGAGACGATGATCACGTCTGCGGAAGAGCGCGCGCTGTATAACCAGTGGGTGCAGAAGTGGACCGAATACAAGCAGGGCACCGAGGACGTGATGGCGCTGTCGCGCAAGGAGGCCGGAAAGATCCCCCACGACGCCCATGAGCTCAACAGCAAGAAGGTGAACAAGATCGGGCTCGAAGCCGACGAGATCCTGAAGAAGGACATCGATCTCAACAACACCGGCGCCGACAAGGCAGCGCAGGATGCCGCCGACAATTACGCATCCGCCTTCATGATGCTCGCGGTCATTCTCGGTGCCGCCGTCATCATCGGTATCGGCGTGAGCTTCTACCTGGTTCGCGACGTCTCCACCGGCATTGCCTCGATCGTCACCCCGATGCAGGCACTGGGCAAGGGCGACCTGAGCGCGGAAGTGCCGCATCAGGGCGAGAAGACCGAAATCGGCGCCATGGCAGACGTGCTGCAGGTGTTCAAGGAAGCGCTGATTGCCAAGAAGGCCGCCGACGAGGCCGCCGCCGCGGATGCCGAAGCCAAGATCGAGCGCGGCCGCCGCGTCGACAGCATCACCCGTAACTTCGAATCCATGATCGGTGAGATCGTCCAGACCGTTTCGTCGGCTTCGACCCAGCTCGAAGCCTCGGCCGGCACGCTGTCGGCGACCGCCGAGCGCTCGCAGACGCTGACCACCGCGGTGGCCGCGGCTTCCGAGGAAGCCTCCACCAACGTGCAGTCGGTGGCGTCGGCGACCGAAGAACTGTCGTCCTCGGTCAACGAGATCAGCCGTCAGGTGCAGGAATCGGCGCGGATGGCCAGCGAGGCCGTTGGACAGGCCAAGGCCACCAACGATCGCGTCGGCGAATTGTCGAAGGCGGCGAGCCGCATCGGCGACGTCGTCGAACTGATCAACACCATTGCCGGCCAGACCAACCTGCTGGCGCTCAATGCTACCATCGAGGCGGCCCGTGCTGGCGAAGCCGGCCGCGGTTTCGCGGTCGTGGCATCCGAAGTAAAGGCGCTGGCCGAGCAGACGGCGAAAGCCACCGGCGAGATCGGCCAGCAGATTTCCGGCATCCAGGCGGCGACCCAGGAGTCGGTCGGCGCGATCAGGGAAATCAGCGGCACCATCGAGCGGCTGTCGGAGATTTCCTCGACCATCGCGGCCGCGGTGGAAGAGCAAGGTGCTGCCACCCAGGAGATTTCCCGCAACGTGCAGCAGGCCGCCCAAGGCACCCAGCAGGTCTCCGCCAACATCACCGACGTGCAGCGCGGCGCCTCGGAGACCGGCTCGGCCTCCTCGCAGGTGCTTTCGGCGGCGCAGTCGCTGTCGGGCGACTCTAACCGCCTCAAGCTCGAAGTCGGCAAGTTCCTCGATTCGGTCCGGGCAGCCTGACAACCCGGACGGCCAAGGATCAAGGCCCGGCTCCCCATGGGAGCCGGGCTTTTTCGCGCGCGACGCGAGTTTTCGACGCGGAATCGGAATGCGTGCTCCGTAGTTCAACTGAACCAAAATTAACCAGACCTAGTTCGATGCCCGATATCTTCTCAATTCGCGCGCTGGACGCCGGCATCCGCTTGCCGTCGCAAATCGCCGTTTTCCGGGGAAATGTGGGGCACCGACATGATCAAGCTCAATCGGATCGGATACAAACTGGGTCTGGCCGGCGCCGTCGGTATCGTGCTCGCGGTCGGCATGGCGGCCAACCAGATGATGACGGAAACAACCGTCAACAGCGCCAGCGATCGCGCCGGACGGTCGCAGCGGGTGGCCGATGCCGCGCTCTTGGCTCATCTTGACCTGCGCAAGATGCAGCTCTCGGCCCGCGAGGTCCGGCTCGCAAGGACGCCTGCCGAGGTCGAAAAGGCCGTTGCCGACCTGCAGCAGTTCAAGGCTTCCGAGGTCAAGGAGCTCGATGCGGCGGTGGCGAGCGCCCAGAAGCTGGAAACCAGGGAACGGTTGCAGCGGATCAAGTCGCTGATGGACAATTTTACGACCGGCGTGGAAGATCTGGGCAAGGCCCAGTCCACGCTGCTCGCGCAGATCGACAAGCGTTCGGCGATTTCGAACGAATGGACGAAGGCGATCGATACGGAATTGGCCGCGCCCGCGCTGGCCAAGCTCGACAATCGCGCCGAGATCGAAAAGCTGCTGCACCAGGCCGACGCCAAGGTGAACGCGCTGCGGGCGATGGTCTGGCGGCTCGGCGCCACCGGCGATGCCAGCATGATCGCGTCGATGGCCAAGACCCAGACCGCGCTCAAGACCATTTTCAATCTGTTGCGCGGCGAGGCCGACGATCGCGACTTGCTGACTGTGATCAGCTCGCTGGATTCAATCGTCAAGCGCTTCCTGGCCGCCAATGACGACGTGGTCAAGACCGAGCAGTTGAAGACCGACATCATCACCAATCGCACCACCAAGGTGGTTGCGGACGCCGCCGAGCTGATGGAATCGACCACGGACACCGCGCAGAAGAATTCGAAGGCCTCCAAGGAGGAGGTTGTGACCGAGACCGCGCAGGCCAACCGGATCAACCTGGTCATGACTGTCATCGTCATCGGCTCGCTAATCGCCTCGATGGTGTTTTCTTTCCTCGGCATTGCCCGTCCGATGACGCGGCTTAACGGCGCGCTGGGCGAGATGGCCGGCGGCAACCTCGATGTCGTCATTCCCGGCGCCAACCGCGGCGACGAGATCGGCGACCTCGCCAAGACGGTCGTCGTGATCCGGGAAAATGCCGAGCAGAAAGCCCGCGACGAGGCCGAAGCCAAGATCAGGCAGGACCGGATCGCGGCCGAGCAGCGCAAGACCGACATGATCAGGCTCGCCGATGATTTCGAAGGTGCGGTCGGCGAGATTGTCGAGACCGTGTCGTCGGCCTCGACCGAACTCGAAGCCTCCGCCGGCACGCTGACGTCGACCGCCGAACGGGCCCAGCAACTGACGACCATGGTGGCGGCGGCGTCCGAGGAAGCTTCCACCAACGTGCAGTCGGTGGCGTCGGCGACCGAGGAGATGGCGTCGTCCGTCAACGAGATCAGCCGCCAGGTGCAGGAATCGGCGCGGATGGCGAGCGAGGCCGTTGGACAGGCACGCGCCACCAACGACCGCGTCAGCGAACTGTCGAAGGCGGCGAGCCGCATCGGCGACGTCGTCGAGCTCATCAACACCATCGCCGAACAGACCAACCTGCTGGCGCTCAACGCCACCATCGAGGCGGCGCGCGCCGGCGAAGCCGGCCGCGGTTTCGCGGTGGTGGCGTCGGAAGTGAAGGCGCTCGCCGAGCAGACCTCGAAGGCGACCGGTGAAATCGGCCAGCAGATCACCGGCATCCAGGCCGCGACCCAGGACTCGGTGGCGGCGATCAAGGAAATCAGCGGCACCATCGAACGGCTGTCGGAGATTTCCTCGACCATTGCGGCTGCCGTGGAAGAGCAGGGCGCGGCGACGCAGGAGATTTCCCGCAACGTGCAGCAGGCCGCCCAGGGCACCCAGCAGGTCTCCTCCAACATCACCGACGTGCAGCGCGGCGCCACCGAGACCGGCTCGGCCTCCACCCAGGTGCTTTCGGCAGCGCAATCGCTGTCGGGCGACTCTAACCGCCTCAAGCTCGAAGTCGGCAAGTTCCTCAGTTCTGTACGGGCGGCCTGACGGCCGATCTCCCCCGTCGTTCCGGGTTCGGATCTTCGTTGCGCCCCGGAATGACTGCTTCGAACAAAAAGCCCGGCCCGCAAAGGAGCCGGGCTCTTTGCTGAGATGGAGTGCCGTCTTGCGACCCGCGGTCGGTCTGCCCCCCTGGAACAAGCTATGCCAGGGAAGTGAAGGGCGCCCGCGCCGCCGGCTCTTGGCCTTTTGGCCCCATTTCGGCTAAATCAGGCCGAACGAATTAGCCCCGCAGCGCCGATTCCTGTCCTGCGGCGGGCTCGGGAATACTTCTTCTATGATCGCACTGGTACGTATTGCGCTGAGCCGGCCCTATACCTTTGTCGTGCTGGCACTGCTTCTCCTGATCATCGGCCCGCTGGCCGCGCTGCGCACGCCCACCGACATCTTTCCCGACATCCGGATCCCCGTGATCGGGGTGGTCTGGCAGTATACCGGCCTGCCGCCCGACCAGATGTCGGGACGCATCACCACGCCGTTCCAGCGCGCGCTGACCACCACGGTCAACGACATCGAGCACATCGTCGCCAATTCCTATAACGGCTTCGGCATCATCAAGATCTTCTTTCAGCCGAATGTCGACATTCGCACCGCCAACGCCCAGGTGACGGCGATCTCGCAGACGCTGATCAAGCAGATGCCGCCAGGCGCCACGCCGCCGCTGATCCTCAATTACAGCGCGTCCACCGTGCCGATCATCCAGGTCGCGCTGTCGGGCGAGGGGCTCACCGAGCAGAATCTCGCCGACATCGGCATCAACCAGTTGCGCACGCCGCTCGTCACGGTGCCCGGCGCCGCCATTCCCTATCCGTTCGGCGGCAAGCAACGCCAGGTCCAGATCGACCTCGATTCGACCGCGCTGCAGGCCCGCGGATTGTCCGGGCAGGATGTCGCCAACGCGCTGGCCGCGCAGAACCTGATCACCCCGGTCGGCACCCAGAAGATCGGCCAGTTCGAATACAACATCCAGCTCAACAACTCGCCGCTGAAGATGGAAGACCTCGGCGGATTGCCGATCAAGGCCGTCAACGGCGCCATGGTCTATGTCCGCGACGTCGCCTCCGTGCGTGACGGCAACCCGCCGCAGACCAATATCGTGCATGTCGACGGCAACCGCTCGGTGCTGATGATGGTGCTGAAGGCGGGCGCGACCTCGACGCTCGATATCATTTCCGGCATCAAGCAGAAGGTGATCGACGTCAAGGATTCGCTGCCGGATGCCCTGAAGATCGGCTTTATCGGCGACCAGTCGGTGTTCGTTCGCGGCGCGATCGAGGGGGTCGCCACCGAAGGCGTTATCGCAGCGCTGCTGACCAGCGTGATGATCCTGCTGTTTCTCGGAAGCTGGCGTTCGACCGTCATCATTGCGGTCTCGATCCCGCTGTCGGTGCTCGGCGCGATCATCATGCTGTCGGCGATCGGCGAGACGCTCAACATCATGACGCTCGGCGGGCTGGCGCTCGCGGTCGGCATTCTCGTCGACGACGCCACCGTGACCATCGAGAACATCAACTACCATCTGGAGCAGGGCAAGCCGGTCGAGCAGTCGATCATGGACGGCGCCAACCAGATCGTGACGCCGGCTTTCGTGTCGCTATTGTGCATCTGTATCGTGTTCGTGCCGATGTTCTTCCTGACCGGCGTGGCGCGCTTCCTGTTCGTGCCGATGGCGGAAGCCGTGATGTTCGCGATGATCTGGTCGTTCATCCTGTCGCGAACGCTGGTGCCGACGATGGCGAAGTATCTGTTGCAGCCACACGTCCATCAAGAGGGTGGTCCGCCGCCGACACGCAATCCGCTGGTGCGTTTCCAGCGCGCCTTTGAAGCCCGGTTCGAGCGAATCCGCGCCGGCTATCGCGACCTGCTATCGATGGCGCTGGGACGGCGGCCGCTGTTCGTGACCGGCTTCCTTGCCGTAGTCGCGCTGTCGTTCCTGCTGGTGCCGTTTCTCGGCCGCAATTTCTTTCCCGCGGTCGATGCCGGCAACATCCTGATGCATGTCCGCACCCAGGTCGGCACCCGCGTCGAGGAAACCGCCAACCAGCTCGCCGACGTGCAGAAGGCGATCCGCAGGATCATTCCGCCCGGTGAGATCGAAACCCTCGCCGACAATATCGGCATGCCGATTTCCGGCATCAACATGACCTACAACAACACCGGCGTGATCGGCCCGCAGGATGCGGACGTCCAGGTCAAGCTCAGGGAAGGTCACAAGCCGACGGCGGAACATGTCCAGCTACTACGCGAGCAGTTGCCCCGGCTGTTTCCGGGATTGAGCTTTTCGTTCCTGCCGGCCGACATCGTCAGCCAGATCCTGAATTTTGGCGCGCCGGCGCCGATCGACCTGCAGATCCGCGGCGCCAACGTCGAGGCGAATTTCGCCTACGCCAACAAACTGCTGAGCCGCATCCGCCGCATTCCCGGCATCGCCGATGCGCGGCTCCAGCAGTCGCCCAACAACCCGACCTTCAACATCGACGTCGACCGGACGCGCGCGCAATATGTCGGGTTGACCGAGCGCGACGTCACCAACAGCCTCGTCGTCAACCTCGCCGGCAGTTCGCAGGTCGCGCCGACCTACTACCTCAACCCGGACAACGGCGTGTCCTATTCGATCGTGATGCAGACGCCGCAATACCAGATCGACTCGCTGAGCGCGCTGCAGGCGTTGCCGATCACTGCCGCCGGTAACCCGCAATCGCCGATCCTCGGCGGCATCGCCGACGTCAAGCGCGCAACCTCGAGCGCCGTCGTCTCGCAATACGACATCCAGTCGATGGTGCAGATCTACGCCACCCCGCAGGGGCGCGATCTCGGCGCGGTTGCCGCCGACGTCAGGGCGCTGATCGCGGATACCGTCAAGGATGTGCCGAAGGGCTCGTCGGTGGTGCTGCTCGGCCAGGTGCAGACCATGAACAGCGCGTTCTCCGGCCTGTTGTTCGGACTGCTCGGCGCTGTCGTGCTGATCTATTTCCTGATCGTGGTGAACTTCCAGTCCTGGTCCGATCCGTTCGTGATCATCACCGCGTTGCCGGCAGCGCTTGCCGGAATCGTCTGGATGCTGTTTACGACCCAGACCACGCTGTCGGTGCCGGCGCTGACCGGCGCCATCATGTGCATGGGCGTTGCGACCGCCAACAGCGTGCTTGTGATCAGCTTTGCCCGCGAGCGTTACGAGGAGCTCGGCGATCCCGTTGCGGCGGCGCTGGAAGCCGGTTTCGTCCGCTTCCGCCCGGTGCTGATGACCGCGCTGGCGATGATCATCGGCATGGCGCCGATGGCGCTGGGCTTGGGCGAGGGCGGCGAGCAGAACGCCCCGCTCGGACGCGCCGTGATCGGCGGATTGATCTTCGCGACGATCGCGACCCTGATGTTTGTTCCCGTGGTATTTAGTATGGTACACAAGAAGCAAGGCGCCAAAGCCGCCGCCTCACCGGAGATTCCGCATGTCGCCCACTGAACAGCGCCCCCCGGTCTCGCGCCGGAAACTGGGCATATTCGGCGTGGTGGTGGTGGTCGGGGCGGGGTTGATCGTCGCTACCGGTATTCGGGCGCGCGAGGATTCCAGTTCGAAGTTGAAGGAATGGACCGACAACCAGGCGGTTCCGACGGTCGCCGTCGCGCTGCCGAGCGGCCGGGCGCTTACTCCCACCATCGATCTGCCGGGCCGGCTGGAGGCCTATTCGCGTGCGCCGATCCTGGCCCGCGTCAGTGGCTACCTGAAAAGCTGGAACGCCGACATCGGCGCCAAGGTCAAGGCCGGCCAGGTGATCGCGGAGATCGAGGCGCCGGATCTGGACCAGCAATTGCTGCAGGCCCGCGCCGATCTCGTCAGCCAGCAATCGAGCGCAAGGCTGTCGGAAGCGACGTTGAACCGGCGCAAGACGCTGGTGGCCTCGAATTTCGTTTCGGCGCAGGAAATCGACGAGCGCAGCGCCGACCTCGCCAACAAGCTGGCCGCGGTCAATTCCGGCCAGGCCAATGTCGAACGGCTGGAAGCGCTCGCCGGCTACAAGAAGATCACCGCCCCCTTCGACGGCGTGGTGACCTCGCGCGATACCGACGTCGGCGCGCTGATCAATGCCGGTGGCGGCGCGGGACCGGCGATGTTCGTGGTCTCCGATATCACCAAGCTGCGCGTCTACGTCAACGTGCCGCAGAACTACGTGCCTGCGATCAAGATCGGCGCCAAGGCCGCGCTCGCCATGCCGGAATATCCGAACCGCACCTTTGCGGCGACCGTCGAGGCTTCCTCGCAATCGGTCGATATTTCCTCCGGCACCACGCGGATGCAGCTCGCGCTGGACAATTCGGCGGGCGAACTGATGCCCGGCGGTTACGCCAATGTCCGCCTTAACCTGCAGCGCGACGCGGTGCCGCTGCACATTCCCTCCAGCGCGCTCATTTTCAACCAGAACGGCCTGCGGGTCGCGACCGTCGGCCCCGACGACAAGGTGCTGTTCAAGGCGGTGACGATCGCCCGCGACCTCGGCAAGGAGATCGAACTGGCCTCAGGCGTTGCCGCCGACGACCGCATCATCACCGCGCCGCCGGACGGCCTCGCCGATGGCGATTCGGTCCGCGTGGTCGGCCCCGGCGCCAAGGGTAAGCCCACCGCGTCGGAAAAGCAGGACGTGAAGGGGTAGGGCTCGCTGCTTCTTTTTCGTCATGCCCGGGCTTGACCCGGGCATCCACGACTTACTTTCTTCCGCGCACAAACGACGTGGATGGCCGGGTCAAGCCCGGCCATGACGGCAAAATGATTCTACCCCACCCGCCATTCCAACACGCCGTCTTCCGCCGTCACGACATTGCCGAGCGTGCCGACTGGCGTGCGGTCCATGTTCAAGAGATGCGACAGCGTCGCGGCGTCATTGGCGGGGACCCGAGCCAGTGCGCGGGCATCTTGCTCCGTGCGCATCATCACCACGCCGTGCTCGACTTCGCCCTTGCCCTTGTAGATCACGGTGAAACTCTCGGCCTTACCCTTGCCCGAGGCTTCGGTGACGAACTCCGGCACGGCGCCCTTAGCCCGGTCGGCCTCCGTCTGCACGCTGGTGTCCTGCGATAGCGCTCCTTTCGGCGCCTCGCGCGACAGCACCACGCCGTGATGCTTGGTGACGAAACCGCCCTGGCCGTAGAGCAGGCCGAGCTTGCCGCCATCGCGCAGTTTCCGCACCATCGCGCAGGCCGCATGCGTCATGTAGGTGTTGAGCGGGGCACCGAAGAACGTCAGCCCGCCGGTCACGGTCGGCTGCACGTCGGGGCCGAGGCCGAGCGTCCGCCGCGCCATCTTCGGCACGCAGGGAAAGCAGCTATACAATTCGATCGCATCGAACTTCTTGCCGTCGCCTTCGACAAGATCCATCACGGCTTTCAGCACCGCGTTCTGCGGATGGCTTTCATAAAACTGGTCGCGCACCAGATAGTCGCGCGGCTCTTCCGCCGATGCGCCGCCCCAGACATAAACCAAACGATCCTCGGGCACGCCGGCCGCGCGGGCCTTTGCCAGCGAGGTCAGCAGCACCGCGCCGCCCATGTTGACGGTCGGGTTGGCTACCATCAGCTTGGTATAGGGCCAGGCGATCAGGCGATTGTCCGGCGTCGCCGTCGTGATCTCGTCCGGCGCGAGCGCCTTCTTCATCCAGGAGTTCGGATTCTTCGACGCCACCTTCGAGTAGGTCGACCACAGCTGGCCGGATTCCGCCAGTGCCTCGCGCGGGGTCTGGCCCCAATGCGCTGACGTGGCGGACTCATAAAGCGGATAGACGGTGATGGGGCGGAAGACGCCGAGCTTCACCGCCATCGGCTTCTGGAACACCGCGCCGCGCTTTGGCTCCTCGACGTCGTTGGCGAACGGCGTCCACGGCAGTGTGATACCGCCGCGCTCGGCCTTGGTCGCGGTCGATTGCGCTTCCGCGCCGCAGACCGCGGCCACGCTGCATTCGCCGCGCGCGATGCGCTGCGCCGCCTGGTGGATGTAGCGGATCGGGCTCTCGCCGCCGACCGGGCCGTAATAATTATGCGCCGGCGTGGCGCCGAGCCGCGCCGCAAGCAGCTTCTCGGGATCGCGGTAGCGCCAGCTCAGGAAGTTGACGACGTCGAGCGAGCCGAGCTCGCCGATCAGCTTGGCGCCACTGTCGGCTTCCGCGCGCCGCACCGCCTGTTCGAGCAGCGTCAGCGGCTCGAGGCCGGCGGCAATATCCGTCGGCCGGTCGACGATTTCGCCGACACCGACGATGACGGGAATGCGGTCTTCGGGAAGGGAGGTTTTTGACATTTTTTTGGTTCTCTTTCGGGACGTAAGTTCGGTGCTCTCTCATCCGTCATTGCGAGCGAAGCGAAGCAATCCATGGCGCGGCATAGCAAGTCCGGATTGCTTCGTCGCTGCGCTCCCTTGCACAAACGCTTCGCGTTTGTTGCAGGCAATGACGAGGCGAGGTTGTCACTCCTCCATCAACGCGTTCGTGTGCTCGACCGCCTCGACAAAGTCTTCCTTGAATTCTTGCACCACGGCACCGGCGGATTCGGGAACTCAATTCCCAGCATGTCGCAGATCGGCGATTTCATGGCGGTATCACTCCCCGTGGCGGCCTTTGGCTGCCGCTCATTTCCGGTTTTGACGTGCGGTGTTGGCCCGACGCTAGCCCATCAGGGGCGGGAAAGCCAAGCGGGTTTCCCTGCAGGTATTTCTACGCATTCCATGCCGCAAAATATGCAAGACGGCAGCGCCGATTTGCCACTTGCGCTTTGCCATCCCCCGGAGAATGCTGGCCGCGAAACCAACAAGAAATCTTGGGGAGTGTCCATGTCCGCCCAGCCATCCGCCGCCGCCAAAGCCGCCATGTCCTACGATGTCGTCGTCGTCGGAGCGGGCTTTGCCGGCATGTACATGCTGCACCGGCTGCGCAAGCAGGGAATGACGGCGCGGGTCTACGAGCAGGGAGATGGCGTCGGCGGCACCTGGTACTGGAATCGGTATCCCGGCGCCCGCTGCGACGTCGAGAGCATGCAATACTCCTATTCGTTTTCGGAAGAGCTGCAGCAGGAATGGGACTGGAGCGAGCACTACGCGCCGCAGCCCGAGATCCTGAAATACGCCAACCATGTCGCCGATCGTTTCAATCTGCGGCCGGACATCCAGTTCAACACAAGGGTCGAACGGGCCGTGTTCGACGAGGCGATCGGGCTGTGGTCGGTCGCGACGTCAGACGGCAACACCGTGACGGCAAAGTTCGTCGTCCTCGCCACCGGTTGTCTGTCGAACGCCAAGATGCCCGACATCAAGGGTCTCGATCGGTTCAAGGGCAAGGTCTATCACACCGGGCACTGGCCGCATGAAGAGGTCGATTTCACCGGCCTGCGCGTCGGTGTGATCGGAACGGGGTCGTCGGCGATCCAGTCGGTGCCGATCATTGCCGAGCAGGCGAGCCAGCTCACGGTGTTTCAGCGCACCGCCAATTTCTCGATTCCTGCCCGCAACGCGGCGCTCACCGAAGAGGAGCGGCAATCGTTTCGGTCGCGCTATCCCGAAATCCGGCAGTTTGCGCGCGAAGTCGCGCGTAACGGCATCTATACCGAGATGCCCGACCGCGGCGCGCTCGACGACGGCGACAATGAGCGCCGCTCGAAATACGAGGCGCGCTGGAGTCGCGGCGGGCTCACCTTCATGACGGTCTACAACAACCTCGCGCTGGAGCAGGCGGCCAACGACACCGCCGCCAATTTCGTCCGCGAGAAGATCGCCGAGATCGTCAAGGATCCGGAGACCGCGAAGCTGTTGCAGCCGAACAACCATCCGATCGGATCCAAGCGCATTTGCATCGACACCGACTATTTCAAGACCTTCAACCGTTCGAACGTGTCGTTGGTCGACATCAAGTCGAACCCGATCGATGAAATCACCGCAAACGCAGTGCGTACCGGCGGCAAGGACTACGAAGTCGATGCCCTGGTACTCGCCACCGGTTTCGACGCCATGACAGGTTCGGTGGCAAAGATCGACATTCACGGTCGCGGCGGCCAGACACTGAACGACAAATGGGCCGCGGGCCCGCGCACCTATCTGGGTCTGATGAGTTCAGGCTTTCCCAATCTCTTTGTCATCACCGGGCCCGGCAGCCCGTCGGTGCTGTCGAACATGATCGTCTCGATCGAGCAGCATGTCGACTGGATCGCCGATTGCGTTTCCTACATGCGCGATAACAGCCTCGACACCATGGAAGCGGCTGTGGACGCCGAAGACAAATGGGTCGCCCACGTCAACGAGGTCGCCTACGCCACGCTCTATCCGCAAGCCAATTCGTGGTACATGGGCGCCAACGTCCCCGGCAAGCCGCGGATCTTTATGCCCTATATCGGCGGCGTCGGGCCGTACCGGCAGATCTGCAACGACGTCGCGGCGAAGGGCTATGAGGGGTTTGTGATGGCAGGGGCAGAGCAGCCGCGCAAGATGGCAGCATCGTAAGCTCGGTCCCGTAGGGTGGGCAAAGCGAAAGCGTGCCCACCATTCCGCGTGAGCTGTTGAAGGATGGTGGGCACGGCGCAAGTGCGCCTTTGCCCACCCTACGAATTCACGACCAGCCCTAAACCTCCAGCCACTCCTTGCGCACGCCCGCGTTGGCGGCGAGCTCCGCCGGGGTGCCCTCGAATACGATGCGGCCGTGGCCCATGACGTAGAGGCGGCGGGAAATCCGCAGCGCGATGGTGAGTTTCTGCTCCACCAAAAGGATCGCGGTGCCGCGTTTGGCGATCTCATCAAGCAATGTGCCGACCTGTTCGACCAGTTTGGGCGCGAGGCCCTCGGTCGGCTCGTCGATGATGACGAGGTCCGGGTCGCCCATCAGGGTGCGGCACATGGTCAACATCTGTTGCTCGCCGCCCGACAGCACGCCGGCCGGATTGTCCTGCCGCGCGGCCAGATTGGGAAACAGCGCGAACACGTCGGCAAATTTCCAGCGCCCTTCGACGCCGGCGCGCTTCAGCCCGAGCTCGAGGTTCTGTTTGACGGTGAGGCCGGGAAACACCTGGCGGTCTTCCGGCACATAGCCGATCCCGAGATGGGCGATCTGGTCGGGCCTGAGCCCCGCGATCGAGCGGCCCTTGAAGGCAACATTTCCGACCGGCGCCAGCAGTCCCATGATGGTCTTGCACGCGGTCGAGCGGCCGACCCCGTTGCGGCCTAGCAGGCTGACGATCTCGCCCTGATCGACCGAGAGATCGACGCCCTGCAGGATGTGGCTCTTGCCGTAATAGGCGTGGAGATCGCGGACCTCGAGCATCATGCCGCCACCGTCCCGAGATAGGCTTCCTGCACGGCGGCGTTGCCGCGGATGGCGGCCGGCGCGTCGGACGCGATCACTTCGCCGTAGACCAGCACCGTAATGCGGTCGGCGAGGCCGAACACCACGCTCATGTCGTGCTCGACCATGATCAGCGTCTTGCCCTCCGACACCGAGCGGATCAGCGCCACCGCACTGTCGGTCTCGCTGTGGCTCATGCCGGCGGTCGGCTCGTCCAGCAGGATGATCTCGGCGCCGCCGGCGATGGTGATGCCGATTTCCAGCGCGCGCTGTTCGGCGTAGGACAACAGTCCGGCCTGAAGGTTGCGCCGGTCGGACAGTTTCAGCCGTTCCAGCAATTGGTCGGCGGCTTCGTTCAGCGCTTTCTGGCGACTCAGCAGGTTCCAGAACGAGTAGCGATAGCCTTTCGACCACAACAAGCCGCAGCGGATGTTCTCGAACACGGTCATGCGCGGGAAGATCGAGGTGATCTGGAAGCTGCGCGAAAGACCCAGACGGTTGATCTCCTGCGGCGCCAGGTTGGCGGTCGACTTGCCGTCGACCGTGATCGAGCCGGAACTGATCGGAAACCGCCCCGAGATCAGGTTGAACAGCGTGGTCTTGCCGGCGCCATTGGGGCCGATGATGGCGTGACGTTCGCCGCGCGGTATCGAGAGGTTGACGCCGCGGATGATCTCGGTGCGGCCGAAGCGCTTGCAGACGTCGCGCAGTTCGATGGCGGGGGGGAGGGCATCCGTGCTCACGACATCGCCCCCTTCAGCTTGATGCTTTCGGTCACGGCGTCCCAGCGCTCGCGGAAACCGCGGGCTTCGCGACGCAGCCATAGCGTGCCGAGCACCAGGGCGGCCAGCGCGATCACCCAGGGTAGCGGCGCCGTGGTATCGATGACGTTGCCGCCGATCGAGAACGTCTTGCCTTGCGCGGCGCCGATGGTGGTGAAGGAGGCGAGCTCCACCAGCAGCACGAAACCGAGCAGGACGATCAGCGCGGGTGGGAATGCCCGCGCATAGGGTAGCAGCAGCTCGCGCATCCGCCCGGCGCGCCAGATCGGCATATGCATGAAGATCAGCCCGATCAGCCCGCCCGGCGCGTACATCACCATGACGATGAAGAGAATGCCGACATAGAGCAGCCAGGCATTGCTGAGCAGGCTGACGCCGCTCTGCAGCAGCACCACCACGATGGTGCCGAGGATCGGCCCGAAGAATCCGCCGGCGCCGCCGATATAGACCGCCAGCAGCGCGTTGGCGGATTTTGCCGCCGACACGGTATCGAAGGTGACGATTTCGTAGATCAGCACATACAGGCCGCCGCCGATGCCGGCGAAAAATCCGGACAGCGCGAATTGATAGAGCCGGACCATGCGCGGATCGTAGCCGACGAACTGCGCGCGCTCGAAATTGTCGCGGGTGGCGTTGGCCATGCTGCCGAGCGGGGTCTGGGTCTGCAACTTCATCAGCACCGCGGCGATGAAGGCCCAGACCAGCACCAGGCAGTAGACCTGCCACGGCGACGAGTAGCGCACGCCGACCAGGCTGGTATCCATCACGCGATCGATGCTGATGCCGCCTTCGCCGCCGAAGAAGCCCATGAACATCAGGGCTGCGGCCGAAACCAGTTCGCCGAGCCCCATCGTGATCATCGCGAACGCCGTGGCGCGCTGCTTGGTCACCAGCCAGCCGAACACGAAGCCGAAGAGCAATCCGCCGAGCCCACCGGCCAGCGGCACCAGTTCGGTCGGCAGCCAGATCGTGCCGGCCTTGACGAGAAGCACGACATGCGCAGCGCAGTAGGCGCCCATCCCGAGCAGCACGGCGTGTCCGAACGACAGCAGGCCGGCCTGGCCCATCAGCATATTGTAGGACAGCGCGAAGATCGCCATCACGCCGATCTCGCTCATCAGGGTCAGCACGAAGCCGGAATGGCGGCCCTTGCCCCAGTCGTAGAACAGGAACGGGATCGCGAGCAGGATGACGAAGGCGAGTAGCCATGGCCAGTGGCGGCGCAGCATGGTCATGTATCGCGAGTCCCCATCAGCCCACGCGGCCGGAACACCAGGATCAGCACCATCATCATGAACGGCAGCAGCGCGCCGATCCGCGGCAGCGTCACGTTGAGAACCTCGGCGAACGGCGTGCTTGACGTCACTGTGACGCCGAATTTTGCCAGCAGATCCGCCAGCGAGACGTCGAACACGACGGCAAAGGTCTGGATCAGCCCCATCAAGATCGAAGCGATGAAGCAGCCGGCCAGCGAACCCAGCCCGCCGAACACCACCACAACGAACACGATCGGCCCCATGGTGAAGGCCATCGCCGGCTCGGTGACCTGGTAGTTTCCGCCGATCACGCCGGCGAGGCCGGCCAGCGCCGTACCGGCGGCAAACACCAGGGTAAAGATGCGCGGCACGTTATGGCCGAGCGCCGAGGCCATGTCGGGATGGGTGAGGGCGGCCTGGATCACGAGGCCGATGCGCGTGCGCGTGAGGCCAAGCCAGATCGCGCCGAACATCAGGCCGGAGATCACCAACATGAAGGCGCGGTAGGCCGGGAACTGCGTGCCGTAGACCTTGAACAGCGGAAAATCCAGCAGCTCCGGCACCCGGTAGGGCACCGGCAGCAGGCCCCAGGTCATCTGCACGCCCTTTTCGATCAGGAGCGCGAGGCCGAAGGTGAACAGCAATTCGGCGATGTGGCCGTTGCGGTGGACGCGCCGCAGCCCGAACATTTCGATCCCAGCACCGATCAGTCCGCAGAGCAGGGGCGCGATGACCAGCGCCGGCCAGAAGCCGATATAGACGCTGATCGTGTAGGCGAAATAGGCGCCCAGCATATAGGCGCTGGCATGCGCGAAGTTGAGCACGCCCATCATACTGAGGATGAGCGTCAGCCCGCTCGCCAGCATAAACAACAGCATGCCGTAAACGAGGCCATTCAGGAGCGAGACGACAAAGACTTCCATCAGACAGGGCCCATCCGCAAAGCGCGACGCCCGCTTCCATCATGGAAGCGGGCGGCTGGTATTTCGGTCAGGCTCCGCTCGGGCGCTTCATCTTGCAGCTGTTGGGTTGATCGACATCCTTGGCGAGGATGGTCGCCGTATTCTCCCAGCCGAGGCCGGTGCCTTCGGCGTCGTATTTGACGCCCTTCTTGAAGGTGCCGACGAAGTACTCGGTGATGATCTGGTGATCGTCCTTGCGCATCTTGGTGTCGAAGCCGAGGAAGTCCTTGAGCGATAGGTCTTCCATCGCGGTCGCGATCTTGGTCGCATCGACCGCGCCCGCCTTGTTCACCGCCGCCTGCAGATATTCGAAGATGGTGCGGAAGCCGGCGGCGGAGAAGTCGAACTTGTGCTTTTCGCGGAAACCTTCGGCAAAGGCTTCGGCTTCCTTGTTGCCGATAGCGGGTGCGACGTTCTCGCCGAACGACATCACTGCGAGCACGCGGTTATCGCCGCCGGCGCCGATCGCGGTCGGTCCGCCGGCGAGATGCGCATAGAAGGTGTAGTAGTGCAGGTCGGCGCCGGAATCGACGCCGGCCTTGATCAGGAGGTTCATGTCCGGACCCCAGTTGCCGGTCAGCAGCGCCTGCGCGCCCGAGGCCTTGATCTTGGTGAGATAGGGCGAGAAGTCCTTGATCTTGCCGAGCGGGATCAACTCGTCGCCCACCACCTGGACGTCGGGCCTGAGCTTGGCGAGATAGTTTTTGACCTCGCGCTGGACGGACTGGCCGAACAGATAGTCCTGGTTGATCAGGTAGACCTTGGTCACGGTCTTCGGCAGCGCGCGGACCATGACTTCGGCCTTCATGCCGACATGCAGGTCGAAGCGGAAATGCCAGAAGCTGCACTGCTCGTTGGTCAGTTCCGTCGCCACCGCGCCGCAGTTCAGGTAGATGATGCGGTTGTCGGGGTTGCGCTCGTTGTGCTTGTTGACCGCATCGATCAGGGCGGCGGCGATGTTGGAGCCGCTGCACTGCATGATGAAGGGCATGTTCTGGTCGGTGGCGCTCTTCAGCGCGATCAGCGCGTCCGAAGGCTGCGATTTGTTGTCGAACGGGACCAGCTCGAACTTCTTGCCGAGCGCGCCGCCCTTCGAATTGATGTAGTCGATGATGTATTGCATCTGCTTCAGGTTGGCGTCGCCGACTTGCGCGAACGGGCCTGAAAGCGGATCGGTATAGGCAACCTTGATGGTGGCTTGGGCGCTGGCATAACCGCAATTTGCGATCGCGAGCACGATTCCAGAGAACACGGCTAACCACTTGCCTCGCAGCATGGTGCATTTCTCCCCTGATGTTGCCCGCTTTATTGTTTTTGTTGCGGTGCTTGGACGAAACCGTAACATGGAGACTGCGCCGGCCGCCACAACGATTTGTCCGGCGACGGCGACCCCCTCTTGTGCGCCCCGCACACGCAGCATAATTCCGCCATGCGGCAGGATCGTCTATTCCCAGACACGGCCGAAAGAAGCCTGGAGCCAGAACAATGAGCGACGCCCCCGTCACCGACCCCACCGCCTATGTCCCGCCCAAAGTCTGGACCTGGAACAAGGGGAGTGGCGGCCGGTTCGCCAGCATCAACCGCCCGATCGCGGGTCCGACGCATGACAAGGAGCTGCCGGTCGGCAAGCATCCGTTCCAGCTCTATTCGCTGGCGACGCCGAACGGCGTCAAGGTAACCGTGATGTTCGAGGAACTGCTGGCGGCCGGATACAGCGGCGCGGAATACGATGCCTGGCTGATCCGGATCGACGGCAACCAGTTCGGCAGCGGGTTTGTGTCGGTCAATCCGAACTCCAAGATCCCGGCGCTGATGGACCGCAGCGGGCCCACCCCGATCAGGCTGTTCGAGTCCGGCGCGATCCTGGTGCATTTGGCCGAAAAGTTCGGCGCCTTCCTGCCGACCAGCGGCCAGGCGCGCGCCGAATGCCTGTCGTGGCTGTTCTGGCAGATGGGCAGCGCGCCATTTCTCGGCGGCGGCTTTGGACACTTCTACGCCTACGCGCCGACCAAGATCGAATACGCGATCGACCGCTACGCCATGGAGGTGAAGCGCCAGCTCGACGTGCTCGACCGCCATCTGGCCGGCAACGAATATCTGGCGGGCAGCGACTACACGATCGCCGACATGGCGACCTGGCCGTGGTACGGCAGCCTCGCCAAGGGACTGCTGTATGGCGCCGGCGAATTTCTCTCCGTCGACAGCTACAAGAACGTGCAGCGCTGGACCGACGCGATTGCCAAGCGCCCGGCAGTGCAACGCGGCCGCATGGTCAACCGTCCGTTCGGCGATCCCGCCAGCCAGTTGCACGAGCGCCACGACGCGTCCGATTTCGATACTAACACGCAGGACAAGATCGAGGCCGCCGCCAAGGCGTGAGTGGGAGAGGGACTCTTCGCCGATCGCATCCGCGGAGGCACCGCCACGGGGATTCAAAAATAGAGTCTTCAAAATAACAAAAACAGGCAGGGAAGAATCCGCCATGGGCTTTTTCGAAAAGGGCGCCATTCGCATTCATTATCTGGAGGCGGGCTCTGGCTTCCCGCTGCTCCTGATCGCGGGCGGCGGATTGAACTCGACGATTGAAGGTATCACCGGCGCCTATCCGCCGTTCAACGCCATGGAAGAGTTCAAGAGCGAACACCGCTGCGTTGCCTTCGACCTGCGCAACGCGCCACCCGGCAAATCAACTGGCCCGCTCGAGATCGACCGTCCCTGGGATTCCCATACCGATGACCAGTTGGCGCTGATGGATCACCTCGGCATCGACAGGTTCATGGTGCTGGGTTTTTGCATCGGCGGCCCGCTGATCTGGAATCTGCTCAAGCGCGCGCCGAACCGCGTCGTCGCCGGCGTGCTGGTGCAGCCGTCGGGCTCGCGCCCGGAAATGCGCGACCTGTTCTACCAGAACAACATCAAGGGCTGGGCGCCGCAGTTGCTCGCGCAGCGGCCCGACCTCACGATGGAGCAGGCCGAAAAATTCCTGACCAAAATGTACCGCACCGATCCCGACTTCGTGTTCACCGTGACACGGGATTTCGTCCGCAACTGCCAGACGCCGGTCTTGGTGCTGCCCGACGACGTCCCGGCGCATCCCTACGACGTCGCCATGGAAACCGCGATGCTGGCGCCGAACGCCGAAGTCAGCCTGTTTCCGTGGAAGGAGCCGAAAGAGCGGATTCCGCTCGCGGTGCGCCAGATCCGTTCATTCCTGCGCGCACACCGGCCGGCCTAGGCCGAGGTCTTCGCGCCGCCGGCGGGTGGAAACACCACGCGGTCATCGGTGCGGCAATAGCGGTCGGCGAACATGCGGCCGATCGGGTGATAGCGCTCCATGTGCACGCGCATGGCGTCACGGTCCCACAGATCGTCGCGGATATGGAACTGGATGCCTTCGCCCATGATCAGCATGCGGTCGCCGTTGACGTCGATGGTCTTCCAGGTCCTGCACTCCATCGCAAACGGCGCGTCGGCGAGCCGCGGCACCGCGATTTTGGTCGAGGGCGCCAGCTTCAATTTGAGATAATCCGGCTCGCCGATGTCGGGCGGAAAATCACCGCTGGATTCATGCATCGCCAGCGCCAGGGGCTCGTCGGTCAGATTGACCACGAATTCGCCTGACCGTTCGATGTTGATCTGGGTGTCCTTGGCGCGGCCGTCGGGGCGGCGGTTGGCGGCGAACATGCAGAGCGGCGGATCCTCGCAGAACACGTTGAAGAAACTGAACGGTGCGGCGTTGACCACACCGGATGGCCCCACCGTCGTCACCCACGCGATCGGCCGCGGCAGCACGAACGACGCCAGCACCTTGTAACGCTCGCGGGGCTTGAGGTCCGAGGGGGCGTATTGCATGGAGCTCTCGCGGTAGGGGCAAAGAGGGCCTGAGTTCTTCCGTCATTGCGAGCGAAGCAATCCATAGCGCCGCGTATGTAGGCATGGATTGCTTCGTCGCTTTGCTCCTCGCAATGACGGTTGTGTCGGCCTTTGCGAAACAAACCCTACGGCATGCTCAGTTCATGCCGGCCAACCACCATCCAGTGCACTTCATCCGGACCGTCGGCGAAGCGCAGATGGCGGACGTCCTGGTACATCTCGCCGAGCGGGCTCCACTGCGAAATGCCGGTGGCGCCGTGCATCTGGATCGCCTGGTCGATGATCTTGCAGGTGCGCTCCGGCACCATGGCTTTCACCATGCTGACCCAGATCCGCGCTTCCTTGTTGCCGAGCACGTCCATGGCTTTCGCCGCCTTCAGCACCATCAGCCGCATCGCCTCGATCTCGCAGCGCGCCTGCGCGATAATCTGCAGGTTGCCGCCGAGATGGGCGATCTTCTTGCCGAAGGCTTCGCGGGTGAGGCCGCGCGACACCATCAGGTCGAGCGCCTTCTCCGCCTTGCCGATCGTGCGCATGCAGTGATGAATGCGGCCCGGTCCGAGCCGGACCTGCGAAATTTCAAAGCCGCGGCCTTCGCCGAGCAGCATGTTTTCCTTCGGCACGCGGCAATTGTTGAAGCGCAGGTGCATGTGGCCGCGCGGCGCGTGGTCGTGGCCGAACACGTGCATCGGTCCGAGGATCTCGACGCCGGGGGTGTCGATCGGCACCAGGATCTGCGACTGCTGCTTGCTGGGCGGCGCATCGGGATTGGTCTTCACCATCACGATCATGATCTTGCAGCGCGGATCGCCGGCGCCGGAGATGTAATATTTCTCGCCGTTGATCACCCATTCGTCGCCGACGAGTTTGGCGGATGTCGAAATATTCTTGGCGTCGGAGGAGGCGACATTGGGCTCGGTCATCGCATAGGCCGAGCGGATCTCGCCGGCCAACAGCGGCTTCAGCCACTTTTCCTTCTGCGCCTTGGTGCCGACGCGCTCCAGCACTTCCATGTTGCCGGTGTCGGGCGCCGAGCAGTTCATGGTCTCCGAAGCCAGCGGGTTTTTCGCGAGCTCTACCGCGATATAGGCGTAGTCGAGATTCTTCAGGCCCTGGCCGGTCTCGTCGTCGGGCAGGAAGAAGTTCCAGAGGCCTTCTTCCTTGGCCTTGTCCTTGGCCTTCTGCAGCACTTCGAGCTGAGCCGGCGTGAAGCTCCAGCGATCGGTCTTTTTCTCGCCGTGCTTGAGGAACTCGACCGACATCGGGTCGACGGTTTCGCGGATGAACTTCTTGACGTGCTCGTACAGCGGACGAACCTCGTCCGACATCCGCAAATCGTTCAGTTCCTCGCCGGGATTGAGGTTGTAGGTCGTGGTTCGCGGGATATAGGCGTGTTTCATGGATTATTCCTCCCATTTGCGCAGATCGTTTGTCTGCGGGCGCGCGCTCGGCTCGTTGGCCGGCAATGTAGACGCCGGGGAGGGACTTGTACAAGCATGCGCCGTAGCGCATTTTTCTTCTGGGGGAATATGACCGCTGGTCCCGAATGCTGGGAATACAGGCCCGCCGAACGCATCGGGAACGATCCAAAAAAGATTGCGCACAACGTGCACACACCTAGCCCTCGCCGACCGGCTGGCGCATGAATGGCCGGCTGTGAGGCGATGCTGACAACAGATTGCAATGGGAGAGATTTCTGATGAAGACGGCCATCACCGAATTGTTCAACATCAAGCATCCGATCATTCAGGGTGGAATGCACTATGTCGGCTTCGCCGAGCTCGCCGCCGCGGTCTCCAATGCCGGCGGCCTCGGTATCATCACCGGACTGACGCAGCGCACCCCCGAATTGCTCGCCAAGGAAATTGCCAAGTGTCACGACATGACGGACAAGCCGTTCGGAGTGAACCTGACCTTTCTGCCTGCGTTCACCGCGCCGCCCTATCCGGAATATATCGCCGCGATCAAAGAGGGCGGTATCAAGGCGGTCGAAACCGCCGGCCGCAGCCCCGAGCAGTACATGCCGGCGCTGAAGGCCGCCGGCATCAAGGTCATTCACAAATGCACCTCGGTCCGTCACTCGCTCAAGGCCGAGCAGATCGGCTGTGACGCCGTCAGCGTCGACGGTTTCGAATGCGGCGGTCATCCCGGCGAGGACGACATCCCGAACATGATCCTGCTGCCGCGCGCCGCGGACGAGCTGAAGATCCCGTTCGTGGCGTCGGGCGGCATGGCCGACGCGCGCAGCCTGGTCGCCGTGCTCGCCATGGGCGCGCAGGGCATGAACATGGGCACGCGCTTCATGGCCACCAAAGAGGCGCCGATCCACGACAACGTCAAGAAGGCGCTGGTGGCGGCGTCCGAACTCGACACGCGGCTGGTGATGCGCGCCATCCGCAATACCGAGCGGGTGTTGAAGAATGCCGCCGTCGACCATCTGCTCGAGATCGAGCGCGAGAAGGGCGCCAAGCTGAAGATCGACGACATCCACGACCAGGTCGCGGGCGTCTATCCGAAGGTCATGATCGAGGGCCAGATGGATGCCGGCGCCTGGAGCTGCGGCCTGGTCGCGGGATTGATCCACGACATTCCGACCGTCAAGGAACTGATCGATCGCATCATGACGGAGGCCGAGCAGTTGATCCGGGGCCGGCTCACTGGCCTCCTCGACGACGACACGCTGTCGAAGAAAGTGGCTTGAGGGTTAGACCGAAAGCAATCTTTCCGTCATGGCCGGGCAGCAGCGCGAAGCGCGTCTTCGCGCTAGATGTCCCGGCCATCTACGTCTTCCTTGCTGCGCGAAGACGTGGATGCCCGGGACAAGCCCGGGCATGACGGAGTAGATGCGGCGTTCGCCAACCCATCGAGCTCGACGTGCGCCGAACTACGGCAGCGGCATTCCTCTATTGAAACCAATCAGGTTGCTGGTATCGACCGGCTGGAGATCGCTGACCGTGCTGTCGCCCAGAAACGCGTCGAGTGCGGACTGGATCGCTTCCTTGGCCTTCTCCGGGCCGCGATCGCTCATCCAGGTGTGCTGATATTTGGTATGCACGATGTCGATGCCGTCGGCCTTGGCCTGCGCAGGCGTCGGCAGCACGCCGGGATCGGTCTGGAAGTGCGGATCCTCCGAACGGAACGAAAGAATCTTCATCCTGTCGCTGAGCACGAAGGGCACGCGCAGATTGTCCAGGGTGACGACTTTTGCCGTCAGGTCCGGATGCTGTTTGGCGAAATACATCGCGGTGTCGCCGCCGTTGGAGTGGCCGACCAGCGTCAGGTGATCGAAATCCGCGTTCGGATGAAGTTTCTTCAACCGGTCGATCGCAAACAGGATGTTGGCTTCGCCTTTCTCGTAGACCTCGAGCCGGCCGACATAGGGCATGCCGATCTTGGTCACGAGCGGCGGGTCGCCCGGGATATCCTGCTGGATGCTGACAACCAAATATCCCCGCGCTGCGAAGACGTTGGCGAGAAATGAATACTCGGTGTTTCGCACGGTGTTGCCGTTGGAGATGATGGCCACCGGAAGCTTCCAGTAACCGGCATTGGCCTTCATCTCGTAATCGCTACGCACGGCGACATCGACCGGGACCGGCCGCTGTCGCGCCTGGTCGAACAGGTCGATGGTTTCGTGCCGGATGCCCCATTTGCTGATGGCATAGTATTGCGCGCCGACAACGGCACACAGACACGCCAGAACTGTTAGCCCGCGCCTCATCGTTTCCGTCCCAAATCAATCTACTTCAAGATGTGGTGACTTAACGCGCGGACGGCCATTCCGGATGCCCCTCGACGGACATTAAATTTAAGAAAGCGTGCGGGGGCAGGGGAACCTATCCGTGCTTCGTAGGGTAGGCGTAGCCGTAACCCACCATTTTCGCCGCGGGAGAGCCGCGGGAGAGAGGAGAGGTGGGTTACGCCTTGCGGCCAACCCACCCCACGAAGTCAGCTCATCCGGTGCATCGCGCAGATCTTGTTGCCGTCTGGATCGCGCAAGTAGGCCAAATACAGTTTGCCCGCGGCACCCTCGCGCACGCCGGGCGGATCTTCGCAAGGCGTCGCGCCATGGGCGATGCCCGCCGCGTGCCAGGCGTCGGCTTGCTCGGGCGAGTTGGCGGCAAAGCCGATGGTGCCGCCATTGGCAAAGGTCGCCGGCTCGCCGTTGATCGGTTTCGACACCGAAAACGTGCCTGTTTTGGTGAAGTAGAAAATACGGTGGCGGTCCACCTTGGCGGGCCGGACGTCGAGCGTGCCGAGCAGCGCGTCATAAAACGTCTTGGCCCTTTCCAGGTCGTTGGTGCCGATCATGACATGCGAAAACATTCTTCATTTCCTCTCGATTATTCCCGGACGTTTGATGTTGGCCGGGTAACGGCCCTGAGCGGCGCCGCAAATCGACGCTAGCAGCGCCGCTTCGATTACGGAAGCCGAGCGCGGTGCTCAAACGTGACATGCGAATGGGCAGATCGGCTCGGCACGCGACCCGCGCTGCCGCCAGGCAAGGCAGACCGCCTGCCGCAGCGGCAGTCCGGCGGTAACGCCTTGTTGACCAAGCGGTTTTCGTCGGGCTGCCATTCCCGAACGGCGCTTGTGCAATGCAGCAAAAATCGTACAAGGGACGCTGATCCGCAAAGGAATTTTAGTGTCCGATATCAATGCCGACGCCTGGGTGTCCTCAGGCCACCGCCCGATGGGCTTTCCCGAATTCGTCGTCGTGATCGCCTCGATCATGGCGCTCAATCCGCTGGCGATGGACATGATGCTGCCGGCGCTGCCGAACATCGGCTCGGCATTCCACATCACCGTCGCCAATCGCCCGCAAATGGTGCTGTCGACGTTCCTGCTCGGCTTCGGCGTCGGCCAGTTCGTGATGGGACCGCTATCCGACCGGTTCGGCCGCCGCCCGGTGCTGATCGGGGGCATGACGGTCTATTGTATTGCCAGCCTGCTCGCGATCGCGGCGCCCTCCTTCGAGACCTTGTTGCTGGCGCGTGCGCTGCAGGGGCTCGGTACCTCGGCCACCCGCGTCATCGCCGTTTCGATCGTTCGCGACTGCTATGCCGGCCGCCGGATGGCGAGCGTGATGTCGCTGGCGATGATGGTCTTCATCGCCGTTCCCGTCATTGCGCCTTCGTTCGGTCAGGCCGTGATGCTGCTGACGCAGTGGCGCGGCATCTTCATCGTGCTGATGCTCTACGGTGTGGCCGCCCTGATCTGGAGCGCGCTGCGGATGCCGGAGACGCTGCCGGTTTCCGAACGCAAGTCGATCGCGATCCCCGAGGTGCTCGGCGCGTTTCGCCAGACCGTGACCAACCGCCAGACCATCGGTTATGCGCTCGCGGCCGGATGTGTGCAGGGCTCGCTGTTCGCCTTCGTGTTCTCGTCGCAGCAGATATTCACCGAGATCTTTCACCTCGGGCACTATTTTCCGCTGGCATTCGCCGCGGTCGCGGTGGGCGTCGCCGTGGCGGGATTCCTCAATGCCAAGATCGTCGGCCGGGTCGGCATGCGCGTGATGTCGCATACCGCGCTGGTCACCTTCGTGGCCGTCGCGGGGATCATGTTTGTTACCGCCAGAATGCAGATGCTGTCGTTCGCGCCGTTCATGGTGCTGGCGGCCCTGATGATGTTCGCCTTCGGGCTGATGATGGCCAACTTCACCGCGCTGGCGATGGAGCCGCAGGGACATATCGCCGGCACCGCGTCGTCGCTCTACGGATCGATCACGACGCTGCTCGGCATCGGCATCGGCACGACGATCGGCCAACATTACGACGGCACGCTGCTGCCGTTCACGACCGGCTTCTTCCTCTGCACGCTTTCGGCGCTCGCCGTCGTGCTGGTGGTGGAAAAGGGCCGGCTGTTCAAGGCGCACAAGTTCGTC
This sequence comes from Bradyrhizobium sp. KBS0727, assembly GCF_005937885.2. NCBI lineage: Bacteria > Pseudomonadati > Pseudomonadota > Alphaproteobacteria > Hyphomicrobiales > Nitrobacteraceae > Bradyrhizobium > Bradyrhizobium sp. KBS0727. Next base: position 2,376,976 of record NZ_CP042176.1, read on the forward strand.
GTGAGCTAGGCCTCGGCGCGCTTCGATTTAGAGGCCTGCGGAGAGACCAATGGCCCCATGCGGGCATATACCTCTTTCGGCACGCCGTACTGCCGCATCATGCGTGCGCTGTCGTTGAAACCGCAGGCTTCGCGTTGCGCGACGAACAGCCAGAGCGCATAGCCGGCCTGTTCGACGAGCTTGCGGCGGGTTTCGCGATCGGAATCGGCCGTCCTCGGACAGGCGGCAAGCGCCGCCAGCGCGCGAAGGCGGAAGCAATCCAGCTATCTGTTATGCCGCGCGATGGATTGCTTCGCTGGCGCTCGCAATGACGTGGATAGAGTAGGCGCGTCGCCGCTACGACCGAATCCTCAAAACGCCGTATAGCCGCCGTCGATCACAAAAGTATCCGCCGTATGATACGACGATGCCTTGCTCATGATGTAGACCGCGATGCCGCCGAAATCCGTGGGTTCGCCGAAGCGGCGCACCGGAATGCGCGGCATCACGTTGGCGACGAACTTGTCGTTGGCCATGATGCCAGCGGTCATGTCGCTCTTGATCCAGCCCGGCAGAATGGCATTGGCGGTGACGCCGTAGCGCGCCAACTCGACGGCGAGCGCGCGGCACAGCGCATTCAGCGCGGCCTTGGTGCCGGCATAGTGCTCGTTGCGCGCGGTGCCGAACAGCGAAGCGAGGCTCGAGGTTGCGACCAGCCGGCCGAACTTGTCGCCGGCCTCGGCGCGCTCGGTCATGTGGCGGGCGGCGACCTGGAATACGTGAAAGACGCCGTCGAGATTGGTCGCGAACATCTTGCGCCACTCTTCCTCGGTGCGGTCGATGAAGGCACGCCGTCCGCCGCCGCCGATGCCGGCATTGGCAAAGCAGCCGTCGACCCGGCCAAATTTGTCGAGGGTGGCTTTCATCGCGGCCTTCACCGAAGCCGGATCGGAGACGTCGCAGATCTGCGTGTCGACCTTGCCGGTGCCGGAAGCCATGGTCGCCGCCGCGCTCTTGTTTTTGTCGGCGTTGCGGCCCCAGATCGAGACGTTGCAGCCTTCGGCGTGCAGCGCCTGCGCGATGCCGAGGCCGATGCCACCGTTTCCGCCGGTGATGACCGCCGTGCGGCCGGTGAGGTCGAAGATGCTCATATTGATATCCCTTCGGTATTCCCTTGGGTGTTTCCATTTGGTGCGGCGCGCGTTAGTCACTGCGTCCAGTGGCGGGCACGTGTTCAGGGGCAACCATGGACAAGGCCATCCAGAAAATCAAATATGGGCCGAGACATCAAATCTGCCTATCGCGCCCAAAAATAGCGCGTAAACGCAACTCACGAGGAAACAATGCAGTTCAAGCACGTCACGCTCGATTTCGATGGTTCGGTGGCCATCCTTAAACTCGACCATCAGGAAGTCATGAACGCGGTCTCGGTCGACATGCTGGGCGGCCTCGGCGAGGCGCTGGATGCGATCGAGGAGAAGCGTGCCGAGGTGCGCTGTCTCGTCATCACCGGCGCCGGTCGCGCGTTCTGCACCGGCGCCAACCTGCAGGGCCGCAACAACGCCAAGCCCGGCAAGGTCAATGCCGGCGCCGCGCTGGAAACCGCGTTCCATCCGTTCCTGCGCCGCCTGCGCAACCTGCATTGCCCGATCGTGACCGCGGTCAACGGTCCCGCCGCCGGCGCCGGCATGAGTTTCGCGCTGATGGGCGACATGATCCTGTGCGCGCGTTCGTCCTATTTCCTGCAAGCGTTCCGCCGTATCGGCCTGGTGCCGGATTGCGGCTCGACCTGGCTGCTGCCGCGCATGATCGGCAAGGCGCGTTCGGTCGAACTGTCCCTGATGGGCGAGCGGCTGCCGGCCGAAAAGGCACTGGAATGGGGTCTCGTCAACCGCGTCCACGACGACGCAGCCCTGATGGAAGAGACGATGAAGCTCGCGCATGATCTGGCCAACGGCCCGACCATCGCGCTGTCGCTGATCCGAAAACTCTATTGGGACAGCTCGGAAAATTCCTACGAGGAACAGCTCAACCTCGAATTCGAATCGCAGCGCATCGCGGGCTCCGCGGAAGACTTCAAGGAAGGCGTGACGGCCTTCCTCGAAAAGCGCCCCGCCAAGTTCCAGGGAAAATAATTCAAGGCAAATGATCCAGAGCAAATGATCGAACAGCAACTCGGACGCTGCGTCGCCTCCTGGTATCCGGGGGCGACCGGCGTCACTGGCGCCGCAAAACTCTCCGGCGGCGCCAGCCAGGAGACCTGGAGTTTTGACATCGTCCATGCCGGCGGCACGTCGGGGGCGATCCTGCGCCGCGCGCCGCCCGGCTATGGCGCCTCGCCGGGGCGCGCCGCCGGGCTCGATGCCGAGGCGACGCTGATGCAGCTCGCACATGATGCCGGCCTGCCGTCACCGCGCGTGATGCATGTGCTCAAGCCCGAGGACGAACTCGGCACCGGCTTCATCATGCAGCGGATCGAGGGCGAGACCATCGCGCGCAAGATTCTGCGCGATGAGGAATTTGCCAAGGCACGCCCGCTGCTGGCGCGGCAACTCGGCAAGGTCGTTGCCGGCATTCACGGTCTGCCGGCGGCGAAATTGCCGAAGCTGCGCGAGATGACGGCGACGAAAGAGATCGCCGATCTTGAACGGGAATACCGCAGCTTTGGCTGGCCGCGGCCGGTGTTCGAACTGGCGCTGCGCTGGCTGCGGGAACGCGATCCCGGACCTTCGAAAGAGGTGACGCTGGTGCATGGCGATTTCCGCCACGGCAACCTCATCATCGGCGCCGACGGCGTCCGTGCGGTGCTGGACTGGGAGCTCGCGCATTTCGGCGATCCGATGGAGGACCTGGGCTGGATCTGCGTCAACTCCTGGCGGTTCGGCGAGATCGACAAGCCGGTCGGCGGCTTCGGGTCGCGCGAGGATTTGTTCGCGGGCTACGAGGAAGCCGGCCGCAAGGTCGATCCCGATCGCGTGATGTTTTGGGAAGTGATGGGCACGCTGCGCTGGGGCATCATGTGCTGCGGCATGATGCAGCGGTTTCGTCAGGGACCCGATCATTCGATGGAGCGCGCCATGATCGGCCGGCGTTCGTCGGAGACGGAGATCGATTTGTTGCGGCTGTTAGCCCCACGGGGAAAATAAAGATGCAGGACGAACCGACACCCATCGAACTGATCAAGGCGGTCGCCGACTTCCTGCGCAACGAGATCACGCCCGCGATCAAGGGCCATAACGCCTTCAAGCTCCGCGTCGGCATCAACGCGCTCGATCTTGTCACCCGGCAACTGACGCTGGCTGATGATGGCGATGCGGCGGAGGCCGCTCGGCTGAAGCAGTTGCTGGGTGCCGACGGCTCGTTGATCGAACTCAATCGCGTGCTGTCGGACAAGATCGCCAAGGGCGAAGTCGATTTGCAGACGCCGGGGCTATCAGAGCATTTGTGGCAAACGACGATGGACAAGCTCGCCGTCGATCAGCCGAATTACGGGTCGTATAAAAGGGAGCTGGGGAATAAGTGACCAACTCCGTCATTCCGGGGCGATGCAAAGCATCGAACCCGGAATCTCGAGATTCCGGGTTCGCATCTTCGATGCGCCCCGGAATGACGACTACGTCGTCACTTCCCCAGCCACTTCGGCGGACGCTTCTCCGAAAACGCCTTCGGGCCCTCGATGTAGTCCTGCGAAGCCGCCATCGCCTTCACCGCGGGGTATTCGCGCTGCTCGGCAATCGCCTGCTCCAGCGAGACTTCGAGGCCCCTCTGGATCGCCTGCTTGGAAGCGCGGATCGACATCGGCGAGTTCTTGCAGATGGTCTCGGCCCAACGCTCGGCGGCCGCCATCAGCTCAGCCTGCGGAACCACTTCGTTGACGAAGCCGAGTTCGAGGCCTTCCTTGGCCGACACGTGGCGCGCGGTCAGGATCATGCCCATGGCACGCTTGAGGCCGATCTGGCGCGGCAGGCGGTGCACGCCGCCGGCCAGCGCAGCCAGGCCGACGCGCGGTTCGGGCAGCGCGAAGGTCGCGTTGTCGGAGGCGATGATGAGGTCGCAGGCCAGCGCGATTTCAAAACCGCCGCCCATCGCAACGCCGTTGACGGCGGCGATGATCGGCTTGTCGCAGTCGAAGCGCGAGGTGAGGCCGGCGAAGCCGCCCTTGTCCCAGCCGCGCTTGCCGCCCGCCGCCTGCCACTTCAGGTCATTGCCGGCGCAGAACGCCTTGTCGCCGGCGCCGGTGACGATCGCGACCCACTGGTCGGGGTCGGCACTGAAATCGTCGAACACCTTGTTGAGTTCGAAATGCGCGTCGGTATGCAGCGCGTTGTACACCTCGGGGCGCGACAGCGTGACGATCGTGATCGGTCCCTTGCGCGTGACCTTGGAGAATTTCAGATCCATGTTTGCTCCCGTGTTGATTTTCTGCTGCGAAGAATATTCGCCGCGATACTAGCGCCTGCGCGGCTGATGATACCATCCAATTACGCAACGCGCCCGCGCGTGCCAAGCGTTATTCCCTCGCTTGACTTGGGCGCGGTCTTCCAACCTTAATCGATCCGAGCAGGAGCGCTTCGCAGCGCCTAAACGCAAATCATAAAATCAACATTTCCGGGAGAGACCGCCTTGGATTTCGCCTTACCCGCCGACCTCGTCGCCTATCTCGACGAACTCGACCGCTTCATCGCGCGCGAGATCAAGCCGCTGGAAGAGGCCGATGACAACATCCGCTTCTTCGATCACCGCCGCGAATGGGCGCGCACCGATTTCGACAATGGCGGCCTGCCGCGGCACGAATGGGAAGTGCTGCTGCGCAAGGCCAAGAATCTCGCCGACGCCGCCGGCCATCTGCGCTTTGCGATTCCAAAGCGCTACGGCGGCAAGGACGGTTCCAACCTCTGGATGGCCGTGATCCGCGAGCATTTCGCGTCACAAGGTCTCGGCCTGCACAATGACCTGCAGAACGAGCATTCGATCGTCGGCAATCTGCCGATCGTGACCATGCTCGACCGTTACGGCACCGACGAGCAGAAGGCGATGATCGACGGCTCGATCACCGGCAAGTACCGCATCACTTTTGGTCTGACCGAACCCGAGCATGGCTCCGACGCGACACATATGGAAACCCGGGCGGTGCCGGCGACACGCGACAACGTCAAGGGCTGGCTCGTCAACGGCCAGAAGATGTGGACCACCGGGATGCATGTCGCGACGCATTGCGCGCTGTTTGCGCGCACGTCGGGCGAAGACGGCGACGCGCGCGGCATCACCTGTCTGCTGGTGCCGGCCAAAGCCGAGGGCGTGAAGGTCGAGGAGTACATGTGGACCTTCAACATGCCGACCGACCATCCGCGCGTCAGCTTCACCGACGTGTTCGTGCCCGATGATGCGCTGTTCGGCGAGGTCGGCCGGGGCTTGTCGCTGGCGCAGTGCTTCGTGCACGAGAATCGTATCCGGCAGGCGGCGAGCTCGCTGGGCGCCGCCGTCTACTGCATCAACGAGAGCGTCAAATATGCGCGCGAGCGCAAGCCGTTCGGCAAGGCGCTGGCCGAGAACCAGGCGATCCAGTGGCCGCTGGTGGAATTGGCGACCCAGGCCGAGATGCTGCGGCTGTTGATCCGCAAGACCGCGTGGGAGATGGACCAGCTTACCCAGGCGCAGGTCGAGCACACGCTGTCCGACAAGGTCTCGATGTGTAATTTCTGGGCCAACCGTCTGTGCTGCGAAGCCGCCGACCGCGCCATGCAGGTGCATGGTGGCATGGGCTATTCACGCCACAAGCCGTTCGAACACATCTACCGCCACCACCGCCGTTACCGCATCACCGAAGGCAGCGAGGAAATCCAGAAGCGGAAAGTGGCGGGATTCCTGTTCGGCTATATGGGGGCGGGGAAGCATTAAGGGATCACGCACGGTCGCCGTTCCGCGCTCCGCCGTCATACCCCGCGAAGGCGGGGTACCCAGTACGCCGCGGCCGTGCGGTTCAATCACAGGCGTCTCTGGAATACTGGATCACCCGCATTCGCGGGTGATGACAGCTAGAGGATCAATTCACTTGGCGATCCTTCCCCGCCCAATACGGATCACGCAAATTCCGCCGCAGGATCTTGCCGGAGGGATTGCGGGGCAGGGCTTCGAGGAAGTCGACCGACTTCGGCGTCTTGAAGCCGGCGATGCGCTCGCGGGTGAAGTTGATGATGTCGGTCGAGGTCGCCGCCTTGCCCGGCTTCATCACCACGACGGCCTTGACCGCCTCGCCCCATTTGTCGTCGGGGACACCGATCACGGCGGCTTCGGCGACATCCGGGTGGTCGCAGATCGCGCTCTCGACTTCGGCGGGGTAGATGTTCTCGCCGCCGGAGATGATCATGTCCTTGATGCGGTCGTGGATATAGAGGTAGCCGTCCTTGTCCATGTAGCCGGCATCGCCGGTGCGCAGCCAACCGTCGGCGCCAAGAGCCTTGGCCGTGGCCTCCGGCAAGTTCCAGTAGCCGGCCATGTTGGAGCCGGAGCGGGTAGCGATCTCGCCGACTTCGCCCGGCGGCAACGGCCTGCCGTCGGCGTCGAGGATGGCGAGTTCAATGCCGGGCAAGGCCTTGCCGGCCGAGCGCATGCGGTCCAGCCCCTCGACATGATCCTCGGGCGGAAGTGCTACGATGGTGCCGGTGGTCTCGGTCATGCCGTACATCTGCACGAAGCCGCATTTGAAGACCTCGATGCACTCCTTCAGCAGTGCCGCCGGGATCGGCGAAGCGCCGTACAGCATGTATTTCAGCCGCGAGAAATCCACCTGCCGCGCGCGGGGCTGCCGCACCACGAACTGCATCGCGGCCGGCACCATGAACAGTTTGGTGATTCCGGACTGTTCGAAGAAATCCAGCACCTTGGTCGGGTCGAACTCGCGCGCGATCACGCCCTTGGCGCCGTGATAGAGGCCCATCACGCCCCAGCCAGAGCCGCCGATGTGGAAGATCGGCATCGCCACCAGCGAGACGTCGTCGGTCGACCACCGGTTCCATTCGGGCTTCTCGGCCTCGTTGCCGGTCTGCACCAGGTTGAGGAAGTTGGCGTGCGACAGCATCGCGCCCTTGGGCTTGCCGGTCGTGCCGGAGGTATAGAGCTGGATCGCGATCTCCTTCGGGCTGATCGGCACGCTCGGATCGTCGCCGCTCGCGGCGTCACGCCAGGCTGTGAAATCCTGCCATTCCGGCGCGCCGCCTTCGGTGGTGATGATGTGCCGCACGTCGGGCAATTGCGGCTGGAGGTTGCGGGCCTGGGTGATGAATTCCGGTCCAACGAACAGCACCGGCGCCTTGCAGTCGCCGACGATGAAGGCGACCTCGGGGCCGGCGAGCCGCCAGTTCACCGGCGCCATCACCACATTGGCCTTCATGGCGCCGAGCAGCAGTTCGAAATAGATGTCGCTGTTCTTGCCGAGATAGGCGATGCGCTCGCGTGGGCGCACGCCGAGCGCGATCAGCGCATTGGCGACGCGGTTGGTCTTGATGTCGAATTCGGCGAAAGAGGTAGGGCGCCCCTCGAACTCATAGGCCAGCGCGTTGCCGCGGCTCCTGGCGCGCTCGCGCACCATGTCGGCAAGGTTGGTCAGTTGCTGTGTGGACATGTCTCTCCCGTGGCGTCTTATTTTCGTTGCGCGGAGTTTGGCGTCATCCGGCAACAAAGACAATACGGGAGCGACTCATCCCCGCGCGGCCCGATCCTTTTCGTTCTGCGCCTTGATGGTGTCGCGCGCCTTGGCCCAGTCGTCGTCGCTCCAGGCGCGCAATTCGTAGAAATTTCCGCCGGTGGCCAGCGCCTGCGCGCCGTCCATGGCGATGGTTTCGCCGTTGATCCAGTCGCAGCCGCCGGAAATCAGGAATACGGCAAGGTTCTGCAATTCCTCCATCGAACCGACCCGGCCCATCGGATTTCTGGCAATGGTGCGTGCGCCGGCTTCCTCGTTGGGATTGAGGCGCTTGCTCATGCCTTCGGTCGGGATTTCGCCGGGCGCGATGGTGTTGAGGCGGATGCCGTATTTGCCCCACTCCATCGCCAGCGACATGGTCATGGCGTGGATCGCCGACTTGCTCATCGCCGACGGCACCACATAGGGCGAACCGTTGCGGACCCATGTCACGGTGATCGACACCACGTTGCCAGGCACCTTGTCGGCGATCCAGCGCCGGCCGACGGCGTGGGTCACATAAAAAGTGCCGTGCATCACGATATTCGCGACCGCATCGAAGCCGCGCGGCGTCAGGTCCTGCGTGCGCGAGACGAAGTTGCCGGCTGCGTTGTTGATGAGATCGGTGAGGGGACCGGCGACGGTCCATATCTGCTCGATCATTTCATCGACCGCCATCGAATTGCGGATGTCGACGCCGTGGCTGACCACACGCCCGCCGTGCAGGTCCATCAATTCGGTTGCGGTCTCGTCGCAGACGCTCTTGCGGCGGCCGCAGATATGGACCTCGGCGCCGAGTTGGAGGAACCGCGCGGCCATAGACTTGCCGAGGCCGGTTCCGCCTCCGGTCACGAGAATGCGCCGCCCCGCGAGAAGCTGATCGTTGAACATCGTTTCCACCTAAAGGGATTGTTCTGTTAATTGGTCGATTGACTAAATCCGGACAACGCCGTTCTGTAAAGCGGCAACACAGAAAAACTGCGGAGGAAAATTCTAATGGAACAACGCGTCTCGATATCGATTTCGGACGGCATCGCCGACGTCCGACTGGTGCGGGCGGACAAGATGAACGCGCTCGATGCCGCGATGTTTGATGCGCTGGTGGCCGCTACCGCGCGGCTGGCGCATGAAAAAGGCGTGCGAGCGGTAGTATTGTCCGGCGAAGGGCGCGCGTTCTGCGCCGGTCTCGATATGGGACGCTTCGCCGCGATGAAGGAGAGTGGCGGTAACGGAGTAGCCGGCGGCGAGAAGCGCGACCTGTCGGTGCGCACCCACGGGCTGGCGAATTTTCCTCAGCAGGCGGTGTGGGGCTGGCGACAGCTCCCGGTACCGGTGATCGCCGCGATTCAGGGCGTGGCGTTCGGTGGCGGCTTCCAACTGGCGCTTGGCGCCGACATGCGTTTCCTGACGCCCGATGCGCGGATGTCGATCATGGAAATCAAATGGGGCCTGGTGCCCGACATGGCCGGCACGCCGATCCTCGCCAGCCTGGTACGCGACGATATCCTGCGTGAGCTGACTTATACGGGCCGGATCTTTTCCGCCCAGGAAGCGATGAGCTACGGACTCGCGACACGGATCTGCGACGATCCGCGCGCGGCGGCGCTCGAACTCGCACGCGAGATTGCCGGCAAGAGCCCCGATGCGATCCGCGCCGCCAAGCGCATGCTCAACAACCTGTCCGTCGATCCCGGTCCGGCGCTGCTGGCCGAGTCGGTGGAGCAGCAGAAGCTGCTGGGCAGTCCCAACCAGACCGAAGCCGTCCGCGCCAACATGGAAAAGCGCACGCCGCAGTTTGCGGAGGCGGGTTGAACGTTAGACCCTCATCCTGAGGAGCGCGTAGCGCGTCTCGAAGGATGAGGCCCGTGGCCCATGGTTCGAGACGCGCGAAGACGCGCTCCTCACCATGAGGTCCCACTTGAAGCCCGGCACGAGATCGGAATACGACAATGACAACCACCTCTCTCTTCCACGGCATCATCAGCGGCCAACGCCGGCGCAGCCACGACGAGGTCGCCGAGCGCGCCGACCGCATTGCCAGCGGCCTGCAGAAGCTCGGCGTCAAGCAGGGCGACAGCGTCTGCATGCTGATGCGCAACGACATCGCGTTCATCGAGGCGGCCTACGCCGCGATGCGGCTCGGCGCCTACGGCGTGCCGGTCAACTGGCACTTCAAGCCGGAAGAGATCAACTATGTGCTGAAGGATTCCGGCTCGTTGGTGCTGATCGCGCATGCCGACATGCTGCATCAGTTGCGCGATGCCATACCGCCCGGCGTCACCGTGCTCTCGGTGCCGACGCCGCCGGAAATTCTCGCCAACTACAAGATCAACCCCGATCATCTGGCGACGCCGGATTTCGCGGTCGATTTCGAATCCTGGCTCAAGCAATTCCCGCGCTATGACGGGCCGGCGGTGCCGCAGCCGCAGAACATGATCTACACCTCGGGCACCACGGGCCATCCCAAGGGGGTCCGTCGCTACGCGCCGACGCCGGAGCAGAGCGCCAACGCCGAAGGCATGCGCGCAATGATCTACGGCCTCAAGCCGAATGCCCGCGCGCTGCTGCCGGGACCGCTCTATCACTCCGCGCCGAACTCGTTCGGCCTGCGCGCCGGCCGTCTCGGCGGCGCGCTGGTGATCCTGCCGCGCTTCGAGCCGGAGGAGTTCCTGCGCATCGTCGAGAGCGAGAGGATCGACACCATCTTCATGGTGCCGACCATGTTCATCCGGCTGATGAAGCTGCCGGAGGAAGTGCGCAAGAAATACGACATGTCGTCGCTGCGCCACATCATCCACGCCGCGGCACCCTGTCCGGCCGACGTCAAGCGCGAGATGATCGAATGGTGGGGGCCGGTGATCTATGAATTCTACGGCTCGACCGAATCGGGCGCGGTCACCTTTGCCAGTTCCGAGGACGCGCTGAAGAAGCCCGGCACCGTCGGCAAGATATCGCCCGGCGCGGAACTGCGCTTCATCGGCGACGACGGACGCGAACTGCCGCAGGGCGAGATCGGCGAGATCTATTCGCGCATCGCCGGCAATCCGGACTTCACCTATCACAACAAGCCGGAGAAACGCTCCGAGATCGATCGCGAGGGGTTCATCACCTCGGGCGACGTCGGCTATATCGACGCCGACGGCTATGTCTTCATCTGCGACCGCAAGCGCGACATGGTGATTTCGGGCGGCGTCAACATCTACCCGGCCGAGATCGAGGCGGCGCTGCATGCGATTCCCGGGGTGCATGATTGCGCGGTGTTCGGCATTCCCGACGCCGAATTCGGCGAGGCGCTGATGGCGGTGGTCGAGCCGCAGCCCGGGGTGACACTCGATATCGCCGCGGTCCGGGCCCAGCTCAAGACGTCGCTGGCCGACTACAAGGTGCCCAAGCACATCGAAATCCAGGGCAACCTGCCGCGGGAAGACTCCGGCAAGATCTTCAAGCGCCGGCTGCGTGATCCCTATTGGGAGCGGGCAGGGCGGAGGATTTAGCACCCGTGCCCCGGCCTTGAGCCGGGACCGCCACCGCCTTCATCTTTATCTTGCGCTGCGGCAAAAAAATTGCACACTCGGAACCGCCGGGCAGTTTCTGAGGTAGCGAGCCATGTCTTCCCAGATATTGTCTTCCCAGACCATGCCTTCCGAGATCGAAGTCCGGCCGAATCGCGTCGAGGACGCGGAGGATGCCCGGCTGCGGACCGATATTCGCCTGCTTGGGCGTATTCTCGGCGATACCGTGCGCGACCAGGAAGGCGCCGACGTGTTCGACCTGGTCGAACGCATCCGGCAGACCTCGATCCGGTTCCATCGCGACGAGGACAAGCAGGCGCGGCGGGAACTAGAAGCCATCCTCGACAGCATGTCGACCGGCCAGACCGTGCGCATCGTCCGTGCCTTCAGCTATTTCTCGCATCTCGCCAACATCGCCGAGGACCAGAACAACATCCGGCAGATGCGGACGCGTTCGACCGCGGGCGGGGCGCCGCCGCAGGGAACACTGGCCGGGACGCTGGCGAATGCGCGAGCGGCCGGCCTGAAGGCCGCCGATCTCAGGAAATTCTTCGCCGAAGCGCTGGTCAGTCCGGTCCTGACTGCCCACCCGACCGAAGTTCGCCGCAAAAGCACCATCGATCGCGAAATGGAGATCGCGGCGCTGCTGGACCGGCGCGAGCGCGTCCAGCTCACGCCGCCGGAAATCGAGGCCGACGACGAGCAGTTGCGCCGCGCGGTGCTGACGCTGTGGAAAACAAACCTGCTGCGCCGTACCAAGCTCACCGTGCTCGACGAAGTGGCCAACGGCCTGTCGTTCTATGACTATACCTTCCTGCACGAGGTGCCGCGGCTGCATTGCGCGCTCGAGGATCGATTGAACGACGGTGACGGCGGGGCGCACGGCGACCTGACGTCGTTCCTGCGGATGGGAAGCTGGATCGGCGGCGACCGCGACGGCAACCCGTTCGTGACGGCCGACGTGATGCGTGGCACGCTCAAGCTGCAGTCGAGCCGCGTGCTGCGCTTCTATCTCGAGGAACTGCACCTGCTCGGCGCCGAACTGTCGATAGCGGCGCATCTTGCGGACGTTTCGAAGGATCTGCGGGCGTTGGCCGAGCGTTCGCCCGACACCTCGCCGCACCGGAGCGGTGAGCCCTATCGGCTGGCGGTATCCGGCATCTATGCGCGGCTGACGGCGACCGCTTGGAAGCTCGGTGTGGAAACCACCCGGCCGCCGGTCGGAGAGGCCGCGCCCTATGACAGCGCGAAGGACTTCAAGGCGGATCTCGATGTTCTCTATCGTTCGCTGATTTCAAACAATTCCGGCGTGATCGCGCGCGGCCGGCTGCGGCTGTTGCGCCGTGCGGTGGATTGCTTCGGCTTTCACCTCGCAAGCCTCGATATCAGGCAGAACTCCGAGGTGCACCAGCGCACGGTCGCAGAGCTGATCGACGCCGCCACGCCCGGCATGTCCTACCTGGCGCTGAACGAAGAGGCACGGGTGGCGCTGCTCACCAGCGAGCTGCGCAATTCGCGGCCGTTGACGTCGCCGTTCGTGAAATACAGCGAGGAGACGCTTGGCGAACTCGCGGTGTTCCATGCCGCCGCCGAGGCGCATGCGAAGTTTGGTACGGACTCGATTCCCCAATGCATCATTTCCATGTGCAAGGGGATGTCCGACATGCTGGAGGTGGCGCTGCTTCTGAAAGAGGCCGGCCTGATCCAGCCCTCCGGCCGCAGTTCGATCAACATCGTGCCGCTGTTCGAGACCATCGAGGATTTGCAGGCGTCGAGCGGCATCATGGACCGGATGCTGTCGATTCACGATTATCGAAAGCTGGTGGACAGCCGCGGCGCGGTGCAGGAGGTCATGCTCGGCTATTCCGACAGCAACAAGGATGGCGGCTTCGTTACGTCGGGCTGGGAACTCTATAAAGCGGAGATCGGCCTGATCGAGGTGTTCGAGCGCCACCATGTCCGCTTGCGGTTGTTCCATGGCCGCGGCGGTTCGGTCGGTCGCGGCGGCGGCCCGAGCTATGATGCCATCATCGCGCAGCCGGGCGGGGCTGTTGACGGCCAGATCCGCATCACCGAGCAGGGCGAAATCATCTCCAGCAAATATTCCAACAGCGAGGTCGGCCGCAGCAATCTGGAGATTCTCGCCGCCGCGACGCTGGAAGCAAGCCTGCTGCAACCGAAGCACAGCGCGCCGTCGGGGGAATATCTGAAGGCGATGGAGCAATTGTCGGCGCTGGCCTTCAAGGCCTATCGCGGCCTGGTCTACGAGACCGAGGGCTTTGCCGACTACTTCTGGGGCTCGACCGTCATCAACGAGATCGCGACGCTGAACATCGGCAGTCGGCCGGCTTCGCGCAAGAAAACCCGCGAGATCGAAGACCTCCGCGCCATTCCCTGGGTGTTCAGCTGGGCGCAATGCCGGTTGATGCTGCCGGGCTGGTACGGGTTTGCCAGCGCCGTCGAGGCCTGGATCAAGGAGCATCCCGACAAGGGCATGCCGTTCCTGCAGGAGCTTTACCGCGAATGGCCGTTCTTCCGCACCCTGTTGTCGAACATGGACATGGTGCTGGCCAAGAGTTCGATCGCGATCGCGTCGCGCTATGCGGAACTGGTACCTGACGTTGAACTGCGCGAGAAAATCTTCGGGCGTATCCGCCGCGAATGGCATGACTGCATCGATTTGCTGCTCAAGATCATGGGCCAGGACCGGCTGCTGCAGAGCAACCCGCTGCTGGAGCGTTCGATCCGTAACCGCTTCCCCTATCTCGATCCGCTCAACCATGTGCAGGTGGAGCTCTTGAAGGAGCATCGCGCGCAGAACCCGGACGAGCAGGTGCTGCGCGGGATTCAGATCACGATCAACGGCATTTCGGCGGGGTTGAGGAATAGCGGGTAGGAAGAGCGCGAATGGCGAATGGCGAGTAGCGAATGGGAGAAACCCTATTCGCCATTCGCCACTCCCTATTCGCCCTCTTCAGATCGGATCCCAGCTGAAGATATCCGCCGAACGGTCAAGCTTGTGGAACGACGATTTCAGCGCCGGGATAGCGTGGTCCGCGATGGTCTGCGGCGTCCAGCCGTCGCTCCGTTGGACCGAACGCAGCGGACGATTCTGGCCGAACAGGAAAATCTCGTTCATGCGGACGCCGAAGATTTGTCCGGTGACGTCCTTGGCGGCGTCGGAAAGCAGGAAGGCGCACATCGGGGCGATCTTTTCCGGGCCCATCTGCTTGATCTTCTCGACCCGCGCCTTCTCCGCGTCCGTCTCGGTCGGGATGGTGCCGATCATGCGGGTCCAGGCGAACGGTGAGACGCAGTTGGAGCGCACGTTGAAGCGGCCCATGTCGAGCGCGATCGACTTCGACAGCCCGACGATGCCGAGCTTGGCGGCGGCGTAGTTGGCCTGGCCGAAATTACCGATCAGGCCCGACGTCGAGGTGAAGTGCACGAAGGAGCCGCTCTCCTGTTCGCGGAACAGGCGGGCTGCGGCATGGCTGACGTAGAACGAGCCCATCAGATGAACCTTGATGACGGCTTCGAAGGCCTCGACGCTCATCTTGTGAAAGATCATGTCGCGCAAAATGCCGGCATTGTTGACGACGCCGTCGAGCCGCCCGAAGTGGTCGGTCGCGGTCTTGACGATCTTGCTCGCGGGGATCGCTTCCGCCACCGTCTCGAAATTGGGGACAGCGATGCCGCCGCGCTTCTTGATCTCCTCGACCACCTCCTCGGCCGGCGAAGCCGACGAGCCGGCGCCCTCGGCGGAGCCGCCGGGATCGTTGACCACGACCTTGGCGCCTTCGGCTGCGCAGAGCAGCGCGATCTCACGCCCGATGCCGCGGCCTGCGCCGGTAACGATGATGACTTTGTCTTGAAGTGATTTGGCCATTGGAGTCTCCTGTTGATGTCGTCGTTCCGGAGCGTGCGAAGCACGAACTATGATGCGCAATTGCGCATCTGAGAATCTCGAGATTCCGGGTCTGGTCCTGCGGACCATCCCGGAATGACGAAGCTGGTTACTTCTCGTTCGTAAAGATAATGGTGCCTGACGCGGCGAACATGCCGCCGACGCCGTGGCAGACCGAGACTTTTGCGCCCTGCACCTGTGCGGGTGCGATGCCGCGCATTTGCCGGACGCTCTCCTGCAGCGCGTACATGCCGTACATGCCGGAATGCATGTAGCTGAGACCGCCGCCATTGGTGTTGAGCGGCAGCTTGCCGCCGGGGCGGGTGTTGCCGTCGGCGATGAACTTGCCGGTTTCCTCGTGCGGCATGAAGTCGAGGTCGCCGAGCCCATAGAGCGGCAAATGCGCAAAGGCGTCGTAGATCATCAGGTGATCGACGTCCTTGTGCGTGATGCCGGCTTCGCGGAACGCGGTGGGACCCGCCACCTTGAAGGCGCGCGAACTATCGAACGTCTTCATCTGGCTGACCATCGGTGTTTCCACGCTCTCGCCGGTGCCCAGGATATAGACCGGCTTGTTCGGAAAATCCTTGGCGCGATCCGCCGACGTCAGGATCAGCGCGCCGCCGCCGTCGGTGACGAGGCAGCATTGCAAAATGCGGAACGGATAGGCGATCATCCGCGAGTTCAGGACATCGGCGACCGTGATCGGGGCCTTCATGGTGGCGCGCGGGTTCTTCGCCGCCCATTCCCGCTGCACCACCGCGACCGAGGCGATCTGCTCGTGGGTGATGCCGTGGGTCTTCATGTAGCGCAGCACCGGGATCGGGAACATGCTCGGCGGGCCGTAGACGCCGAACGGCGCTTCGAACTGGCCGTTGAGGCTGTCGGCCGGCGTCGAGCGCGGCAACTTGCCGATCATCGACTTGCCGCTTTCGGCGTGCGTAATCAGCACGGTCTTGCACAGGCCGGCCTCGATCGCGGCGGCGGCGTGGCGGACGTGCAGCATGAACGAACAGCCGCCGACCGAAGTGCCGTCGACCCAGGTCGGCGTAATGCCGAGATAATGCGCGATCTGCTGCGGGGTTTCCACGGCGGTCGCGATGCCGTCGATGTCGGACAGTTTCAGTCCGGCATCGGCAATGGCGTTGAGCGCCGCATCCGCATGGAGCTGGATCTGCGACATGTTGGGGATGACGCCGAGTTCGGTGGTTTCGGCGGCGCCGACGACGGCGACTGCGTTTCTGCGCATGGTGCTTAGCCCTTCGCCGGACGGAACTGAGGAAGGGTGATCTTGTCGTCGAGCTTCTCGAACGCGACTTCGAGTTTCATGTCGAGTTCGAGCGCCTCCGGCGTCTGCGGACAATCGATGATGTTGCTCATCAGGCGCGGGCCCTCGGCGAGCTCGACGATCGCGATCGCGTAAGGCGGGGTGAAGCCGGGTGCCGCCGGGCGATGGTTGATGACGTAGCTGTACAGCGTGCCCTTGCCGCTCGCCTTGAACACGCTGACCTTGCGCGAGGCGCAGGACGGACAGAACGGGCGCGGCGGGAAATAGACATTGGCGCAGGCGTCGCAGCGCTGCAGGCGCAACTCGCCGGCCGCAGTGCCGTCCCAGAAATGCTGGGTCTCAGGTGTCGGTTTTGGTTTAGCGCGCGCTGGCTCAGCCATATCAGGCATTCCTCCCGGTGGGATGAGGGCTTGCGCCCGATTGTTGCGATCTTGATGCGACATTTGACCATTCCGCGTCAACGGTCCAGCGTTGCCGCCGCATGGCCGCATTCCGGCAACGAGAGCGCTTGTATGCCAGCGATTTCCCGCGCTAGGGTATTTGCCATCAGCGTCACCGGATACGACACGTGATGCCCATAAACCTGACAACACCGGAATCACATGCCTGACATGCCGACACTTGCCGCCCTTGCCGCCGATCTCGACCGCGGCGCGACCTCCGCCCGCAAACTGGTCGAGCAATGCCTCGCCAAAATCGCCGACCCCGCGGGCGAAGGCCAGCGTGTCTTCATTCACGTCGACAAGGACGCAGCCCTCGACGCCGCCGACGCCATGGATCGGCTCCGCAAAGCCAAGGCAGCACCTTCGCCGTTTGCCGGCATTCCGGTCTCGATCAAGGATCTGTTTGATATCAAGGGGCAGGTGACCCGCGCCGGTTCTCGCGCGCTGGAGGATTCGGCGCCCGCGAAAACCGATGCAGCTGTGGTGGCACGGCTGCGCCGGGCCGGCTTCATCGTGATCGGCCGCACCAACATGACCGAGTTCGCCTATTCCGGCATCGGCATCAATCCGCATTTCGGCACGCCGAAAAGCGCCTGGAACCGCAGTGTCGGCCATGTGCCCGGCGGCTCGTCCTCCGGTGCTGCGGTCTCGATCGCCGATGGCATGGCGTTCGGCGCGCTCGGCACCGATACCGGCGGTTCGTGCCGGATTCCGGCGGCCTTCAACGGCATCGTCGGCTTCAAGCCGACGCAACGCCGCGTGCCGCTCGATGGCGGTGTGCCGCTGTCGTTCTCGCTCGACAGTTTTGGGCCGCTGGCGCGCACGGTAGCGTGCTGCGCGGCGCTGGATGCCGTGCTGGCCGATGAGCCGTTGCAGCCGTTGCAGCCGCGCTCCGTGAAGGGCATGCGGCTCGCGGTGCCCACGACCGTGGTGCTCGACGACCTCGACGCGGCGGTGGCGAAGACGTTCGAGCGGGCACTGGAAACCTTGTCACGCGCGGGCGCGCTGATCGAGCGGATCGAGGTGCCGGAATTCCACGATGTCGGCGTCATGAACGCCAAGGGCGGCTTGGCCGCGGCGGAAAGCTATGCCTGGCATCGTTACCTGATCACCAGCAAGGGCGACGTCTACGATCCCCGCGTGGCGACCCGCATCATGCGCGGCGCGGACATCAGTGCCGCCGATTACATCGACATCCTCAATGCGCGGAGGTCGTTCATTGCGCGGACGGAAGCGCGCATCGCGCCCTACGACGCGCTGGTGTTGCCGACCACCGCGAATACGCCGCCGAAAATCGCCGATCTCGCCGACGACAAGGCGTTCACCACGCAGAACCTGCGGGCCTTGCGCAACTGCACCCTGATCAACGTGCTCGACGGCTGCGCGATCTCGCTGCCGGCGCATCGCGAAGGCGAGGTGCCGGTCGGGCTGATGCTCGCGGCAGCCGGCGGATCGGACCGGCGTATTCTCGAACTCGCGGCCGGAATGGAGAACATCATCCGTGTTTGATTTGACCTTTACCGTCGAGGACAAAGGCGTCGGCACGCCGCTGACGCTTGCAATCGACCAGGCCGTCATCGCCGGCTGGACCGGCCGCGACCCGGTCGCGCGCGACAAGCATATTGCCGAACTCGAAGCCATCGGCATCGCACGCCCGGCCTCGACGCCGATCTATTATCGCGTCGCGGCGAGCCGGATCACGATGGCCGACCGCGTCGAGGTCTCGGGCGGCGAATCTTCGGGTGAAGTCGAGTTCGTGCTGATCGGCTGGCAGGGTCGCATCTTCGTTGGCTGCGGTTCCGACCATACCGACCGCAAGGTCGAGGCTTACAGCGTCACCGTTTCCAAGCAGATGTGCGACAAGCCTGTTGCGTCGGTGCTGTGGGAGTTGGAAGACGTCATCGATCACTGGGATCAGATGATCCTGCGCTCCTGGGCCGTCATCGATGGCGCGCGGGTTCTGTACCAGGAAGGCACGCTCGACGGCATGCTGCCGGTGAAGGACCTGATCGCGCGCGGTTTTGGCGGTAAAGGCCTGCCCGACGGCTGTGCGATGTTCGGCGGAACCTTTGCCGCCAAGGGCGGCATCCGCTCCGCCAGCCGGTTCGAGTTCGAACTGGAGGACCCGGTGCTGAAACGGAAGATCAGCCACGGCTACGATGTGATTGCGTTGCCGGTGTTGGGGTAATCGTCGTCCTTCGTCGTCATTGCGAGGAGCGCTTGCGACGAAGCAATCCATCCCTGCTTTGCGGCTCCATGGATTGCTTCGCGGAGCCTGTCATCGGGCGCGCATTCGCGCAACCCGTTGGCTCGCAATGACGGTAGACGGAAATCGGGTGGCGCCCGGCGGCGCGCTTTGCGAAACTCCCGCTCATGAAAGCCACCGCAAAAACCATCGATCGCCCCGCCACCGACATCGCCACCCGCGTCGATGCGCTGGATTGGACCGAGGCCGCCTCCGATCTCGACGCCCAGGGTTGCGCGGTCCTGAAGGGATTGCTGTCGCCGGAAGAATGCGCCGCCATGTCAGCGCTCTATCCCGACGACAAGAACTTCCGCAGCCGGATCGTGATGGGCCGCCACGGCTTTGGCCGCGGCGAGTACAAGTATTTCTCCTATCCGCTGCCGGAGCTGATCGCGGAATTACGGCCCTTGCTGTATGCGCGGTTGCGCGGCGTCGCCAATCGCTGGAACGAGACGATGGGGATCGACATCCGCTACCCCGATCGTCACGAGACGTTTTTGAAGCGCTGCCATGACGCCGGACAGACCCGGCCGACGCCGCTCCTGCTGCAATATGGCGCGGGCGACTACAATTGCCTGCATCAGGATCTCTATGGCGAGCATGTGTTTCCGCTGCAGGTTGCGATCCTGCTCTCGGAACCCGGGCGCGATTTTACGGGCGGCGAGTTCGTGCTGACCGAGCAGCGGCCGCGGATGCAGTCGCGGCCCGAGGTGGTTCCGCTGGCGGGGGGCGACGCGGTGGCCTTTGCTGTGCATCACCGGCCGGTGCAGGGGACGCGCGGGCCTTACCGGGTTAATCTGCGGCATGGCGTCAGCCGGATCCGCTCCGGCCATCGCCACACCGTCGGCGTGATCTTTCACGATGCAAAATGAGTGCGGGCTGAATTGACTACGGATTTGTTCGAGGCCGTTCCCGATGTGCGCCCGTCGCGTGAAGCGATGGCGGATGGCGCGGTGCTGCTGCGCGGATTCGTAAAACCCTTTGAGGGCGAATTGATCGCGAGCCTCCGCGAGATCGTCGCCCAGGCGCCGTTCCGGCGCATGTTCACGCCCGGCGGCCACCAGATGTCGGTGGCGATGACCAATTGCGGCCATGCCGGCTGGGTCACCGACCACAGCGGCTATCGCTATGACGGCATCGATCCCGTCTCCGGCAAACCCTGGCCGGCGATGCCGCCGGTGTTTCGCACGCTGGCCGAGACGGCGGCGAGCGAAGGCGGCTTCGGAGGATTTGTGCCCGATGCCTGCCTGATCAACCGCTACGCGCCCGGCGCGCGAATGTCGCTGCATCAGGACCGCAACGAAAACGATTTCGGCGCACCGATCGTGTCGGTGTCGCTGGGTCTGCCCGCGACCTTTCTGTTCGGCGGCCCCAAGCGCGCCGACAAGCCGCAGCGCTACCGGCTGGAGCATGGCGACGTCGTGGTCTGGGGCGGGCCGTCGCGGCTGTTCTTTCATGGCGTCGCGCCGCTCTCCGACGGCGATCACGCCGTGATGGGCCGCCAGCGGATCAATCTGACGTTTCGCAAGGCGCGGTGATTTTTCTTCCCTTCTCCCACCCCAACTCGGGTTTACCCGAGTTGGGCATTATATTTGTCGAAGTCGGATAGATCCGACTTCGATGGGAGAAGGTGGCGCGAAGCGCCGGATGAGGGGTCTCTCGCCGCGGACAATGACCCCTCATCCGTCTCAATCGAGCTGTGCGCGATTGATCCACCTTCTCCCACAAGGGGAGAAGGGAAGAGCGTTCCATCGTGGGTTCCCATGGTTTATGAATCATGGGCCGGGAGCCCGAAATGACCACCACCGACATCAACGCCGACACCAGCGTCAGTCCTAACCGCACCGGCGTCTATCTGGCCGTGCTGCAACTGGTGTTCACGCTGGGCTGGACCACTTATGTCATCTATCTGCCGAAGCTCGCGGCACAGGTCGGGATAGCGCCAACCGCTGTCATTCTGATCCTGATGCTGGATCAGGCGGTCTTCACCATCAGCGATACCGCGATGGGTATCGCCGCCGACAGGATCGCGGGACTGTTCGGCCGGATCGGCCTGTTCGTCGGCGTCCTGACCGCGGTCTCCTGCGCGGCGTTCGTCGCGCTGCCGCTTGTGGCCGGCGCCGGGCCGGGTGCACAGGTCTGGTTCATTGTTCTGATCCTGATCTGGGCTGTCACTTCGTCGGCGCTACGTGCGCCGCCGCTGACTCTGTTGGGCAAGCACCGCGCGCGGCCGAAAATTCCGTTTCTGGCGGCGCTGGCGATGCTGGGTTACGGGCTTGCCGGCGCGGTGTCGCCCTATCTCGGCGTCGTGCTGCGAGACCAGGATCCTCGGCTTCCGTTTCTGATCTCCGGCCTGGCGCTGCTGATCACGACTCTGGCGCTGTCGAAAGTCGAGCGCGGCGCGGCGCAGGACGCCGCAACGCCAGAACCGGCGACACCCGCAAAACCGCTCGGACGGATGCCGATCGTGTTCATCGCCTCGATGGTGATCCTGTCGCTCGGCTCCCAGCTGCATTTCAACATCAACAGCGCGCCGTTCTTCCTGCGATTTGCCAAGCCGGAGCAGTTGCAGTGGCTGCTGCCGGTGTTCTGGATCGGTTTCAATATCGCGATGTTTCCGGCCAGCGTCGTCGTCAAGCATCGCGGCGGGCTGTTCGTGATCGGCGTTGCGGGTTTGCTCGGCGCGCTGGCGGTGCTGGGCGCCGAGCTCGCGGGCAATCTGAACATGCTGATCGCCGCCCAGTTCGTTGCCGGCGCGGCATGGGGCTGCATGCTGATGGCCGCGGTCTCGGCGGCGCTGGCGATCGGCGAAACCGGCGCCGAAGGCAAGGTGGTAGGGCTGGTATTTTCCGCGCTGGCGCTTGCGACGTTTGCGCGGATGGCGGCGGTGGCCGGCGGCCTGCAGAAGCTGCCGGAATACGCGCCGCTATTGCAGTGGGCGCCGGTAGCGTGCTGGTCGGTCGCCGGCGCCGGGCTGCTGGTGATCGCAGCATCCCGGGCGCAGCGGAGGTTGCAGGTGAGGAACGTTAGCTCCTCATCCTGAGGAGCAGGCGAAGCCTGCGTCTCGAAGGATGGCCACGCGCGTCATGGTTCGAGACGGCGCTAGCGCGCCTCCTCACCATGAGGGAGAGCTTAGTTGTTCTTCGCCGGATGGATGAACGCCCACGGAGAGACTTCCGAATCCATCGGTACCTCGATTGCGATCACGTAAGGCCCGCCGTCGGCCAGCGCTTTTTCCAGCACGGGACGGAAATGATCGGGCGAGGTGACGCGCGCGGCGCCGACGCCGAAGGATTCAGCCAGCTTGACGAAATCCGGATTGACCAGGTCGGATGCTACCACGCGGCCATCGAAGCGCTCGCGCTGATCGCGGCGCACGTTGCCGTAGGCGTTGTTGTTGAAGATCAGCGTTACCACGCCGATCCCAAATTGCACGGCGGTCGCCAATTCCTGAACCGCGAACATGAAGCCGCCGTCGCCGGTGATCGCGACGACCGGGCGGTCCGGATTGGCGACCTTGGCGCCGAGCGCGGTGGGGAAGCCCGAGCCGAGCGTGCCCTGGTAACCCGAAGAGATGAAGGTGCGCGGCTCGTAGATCGGAAAGCCGTACCAGGAGGTGAAGCCGACCTGCGATAGTTCGTCGGTGACGATCGCATTCGCCGGCAGCACCTCGCGCAGGATGTTCAGATAGGCCATCTGCGGCTGGACCCTCTGGATTTCCTGATGGGCTGCTGCCGTCGCCTCACGGATCGTGGCGCGCCGGCCGCTGGTCTTGCTGTAGCCGGCCTTCTTCACGGCGGCGGCAAGGTCAGCCGTGCCGGCCTTGGCATCGGCGATTACGGCGCAATCCGAAGTGAACCGTCGCATCTCGACCGGATCAATATCGATACGGATCGATTTCAGTCCATCGGGACGATAGGGCCAGCGTGTCATCGTCGGCAGTTCCAGCCGTGTGCCGATGCCGATCATCAGGTCGGTATTCGGCCACAGTTTGTAGGCCGCCGCCATGGTCAACCCGAGTTCATGGGCATTGGAGACGATGCCGCGGCCGCTGCGGAACGCCACCACCGGCGCGTCGATCATTTCGGCGAGTTCGAGGATTTCCTCAGCCGCGTGAATGGCGCCGCTGCCGACAAAGATCATCGGCGCCTTGCTGCCCTTGACGAGCGCGGCGGCGGTCTTGATGCGATCAGGGTCGGGCTTTGGCGCCGGGAACAGATCGAACGGTTTTGCCGGGCCGACGTCCGCGCGCTGGGTGAACACGTCCCATGGCATTTCCAGCGACACCGGGCCGCGGCGTCCGGACAGCATCTCCTGGAAGGCGCGCGACACCATCGCGGGCGCGACATCCGGGTATTCGATCCGGTCGGCCCATTTCACAAAAGTCTTCAGCGTTGCCAGTTGATCCGGCATTTCGTGCAGATGGCCGCGGCCCTTGCCGAGGTATTGCGTCGGCACCTGGCCGGTCAGGCACAGCACCGGCTCGTTCGATCCGAACGCGGTCAACAGCGCCGCGCCGGCGTTGAGCACGCCGGGGCCGGGCACGACGCTGAACACGCCGGGGCGGCCGGTGGAGCGGGCGTAGCCATAGGCCATGTAGCCGCAGGCCTGCTCGTGCCGTGCGCCGATCACCTTGAGCTGCGCCTGATGGAAGGCGTCGAACAGGCCGTAGATCTGCGCGCCGGGGAGGCCGAACACGGTGTCGACGCCATGCGCGACGAGGCCATTGACGATTGCTTCGCCGCCGGAAGTTGAGGTCATTGCACTGTCCAATCGCTCACAGGATTTATAGGGCTTCGTCGATCACGCCGTTCTTCAGCACGCCGACGCCATCGGCTTCGACCTCGATGACGTCGCCGGGCTTGAGGTAGCGCGGCGGATCGAACCGAGCACCGGCCCCCGTTGGCGTGCCCGTGACGATGACGTCGCCAGGCACCAGCGTGGTGAAGGTCGAGATGTAGTTGAGGAGATAGCGGAAGCCGAAGATCAGGCGGCCGGTGCGGTCGTCCTGCCGGGTCTCGCCATTCACCTTGGTGGTCAGGTGAATGTCCGCGATCTGGCTTTCGTGTGTATAAGGCACCAGCCACGGGCCGAGGCTGCCGGTGGAGTCAAAATTCTTGCCCTGGGTGACGTTGAACTTGGCGTGCCGGACCCAGTCGCGGATGGTGCCTTCGTTGCACAGCGTGATGGCGGCGATGTGGTCCAGCGCCGCGCTCTCCTTGATGTGCCGGCCGGCCTTGCCGATCACGATCACCAGTTCGCCCTCGTAATCGAGCTGCGGCGAGGCGCGGGGCCGGACCAGCGGCGCGTTGTGGCCGACAAACGACCGCGGCGTGCGCATGAACATGCTCGGATATTTCGGCGCGTCCTGGCCGTCCTTGTACTCGGCGTTGCGGTCCGGGTAGTTCACGCCGATGCAGATGATCTTTTCCGGCGCGGGGATCGGTGGCTGCCAGACGATCGCATCGAGCGCATGATCGGGCGAACGGCGTGCCGCGTCCTCGGCAAGCTTCATCAGCGCGCCGGCCGCGATGGCTTCGCGCAGGGTCGGATACTCCTTCGCGAAACGCGCGGAGAGATCGACGACGCCGGCGTCGGTCACGGCGCCGTAGTGTGTGACGCCGCCGATCGAGTATGTCGCGAGAGGGTGTGAGGTCATTGGTCCTCTCGCTCAATCCGCAATCGTGACATCGGCGATAAATGCCGGCTCGCGCACCGCCTGTCCTGCGAAGGGCGACCCCTCCTCGAACCAGGAGCGTGGCGCCGGCGCGCCCCACAGCGTCTGCCGGCGCGGGTCCTTCAGCGACCAGCGCAACGGCTCGTGGTCGTGGTCGCCCGTAAAATAGTCGCTGGTGTAGAGCTCGAGGCGATGGCCGTCGGGATCGCGGACATAAAGAAAGAACGCGTTCGAAATGCCGTGGCGGCCGGGACCGCGCTCGATGTTCTTCAGAAAACCGCTGGAGGCCATGACGTCGCAAAGATGCAGGATGTTCATCGCCGTCGGCACCCAATAGGCAAAGTGGTGCAGGCGAGGGCCTTTTCCGTTGGTGATGGCGAAGTCGTGCACATTGCCCTTGCGGTGCATCCAGGCGGCGGCGATGCGGCCGTTCGGCCCGTCCTCTTCTCCGTATTCGGTCAGCCGGAAGCCGAGCCGCGCGTAGAAGTCGACGGTGTTCTGTACTTCAGGGGAAAATACGTTGAAATGGTCGAGCCGCTGCGGATGGCAGCCCTTGTAGAGGTCGTAGCGCCGCAACAGATGCTGGCGCTTCTCCATCGACGCATAGAGTTCGAGCTGGAAGCCGAGCGGATCGGTGAATTGCAGCGTGCGGCCCTGGAACGGCTGCTCGGTGAAGGCGTAGGTGATGCCGTTCTCGGAAAAGAAGCTGGCAGCCTTGTCGAGATCGCCGTCGTTGCCGACCTTGAAGCCAAGGCGGTTGCAGGCTGCGACGGGCGCTTTGCGCAACACCAGCGAGTGATGCTGATGCTCCTCGCTGCCGCGTAAGTACACTGCTCTGTGGTCGCGATCCTCGACATGGAGGCCGACGGTGGTCTCGTAGAACGCCCGGCTCTTGTCCAGATCGACCACGTCGAGCACGGCGTGGCTTGAGCGGATGATATTGAAGGGGGGATCGAAGATGTGCGTCGGTACCGGCATGCGTTTTCCCTGATTGAGTTCGTCATTCCGGGATGGTGCGCTAGCACCAGACCCGGAAGCTCGAGGTTCCGGGTTCGCTTCGCGTCCCGGAACGACGGTGAATATTAGATTCCCAGTTTCTGAATCTTGTGCGTCCCGCGCGCCAGCGAGACGTGCTTGGTTTCCATATAGAAGTCGAACGAGTAATCGCCGCCGTCGCGGCCGATGCCTGACGACTTCATGCCGCCGAAAGGCGTCGGCAGGTGGCGGACGTTTTCCGAGTTGAGCCAGATCATGCCGGCTTCCAGCGCATCGGCGACGCGAAGCGCGCGGCCCATGTCGCCGGTCCAGACATAGCCGGTGAGGCCGTACTGCACGCCATTGGCGATTTCGATCGCGTCCGTCTCATCCCTGAACGGAATGACGGTCAGGAACGGACCGAACACTTCTTCCTGCGCCACCCGCATGTTCGCGTGTGCGCCGGTGACCAGCGTCGGCTCTACGTAATGCCCGCCGCCGGGGCCGTCATGCGGCTTGCCGCCGACGGCGATGGTGGCGCCGTCCTTGCGGGCGACCTCGAAATAGCTGCAGACCTTGGCAAGGTGCCGCTCGTGGATCAGCGGCCCGATTTCGGTGGCGGGATCGAGCGGATGGCCGACCTTCAGCGCCTTGACGCGGGCGGTGAGCTTTTCGATGAATTTATCGGCGATGCCCTGCTGGACCAGCAACCGGCTGGATGAGGTGCAGCGCTCGCCGTTCAGCGAGTAGATCATGAAGACCACCGCATCGAGCGCGCGGTCGAGGTCGGCGTCGTCGAACACGATGACGGGGTTCTTGCCGCCGAGTTCGAAGTGCACCCGCTTCAGCGTCGGCGCGCCCTGCGCCATGATGGCCGAACCGGTCGAGCTCTCGCCGACGAAACCAATGGCCTTGATCGCGGGATGCTCGGTCAGCGCCTTGCCGGCTTCCTCGCCGATCCCGTGCACGGTGTTGAGCACGCCGTCGGGCAGGCCTGCCTGCCTGGCCAGCTTGGCCAGCAGGTCCGCGGTCACCGGCGACCATTCCGCCGGCTTGTGCACGACGGTGCAGCCGGCGGCCAGCGCCGGCGCGATCTTCCAGGTCGACAGCATGAACGGCGTGTTCCAGGGCGTGATCACGCCGACCGGGCCGATCGGTACCCGGGTCGAGATGTTCCAATGCTCGTCGCTTGGCGTGTTGAGGCCGTCGCGGGCCTCGGCGCATTTGTCGGCGAAGAAGCGGAAATTCTCGGCCGCCCGGATCGCGGCCTTGGCCATGAAGCGGTGGGCCTGGCCGGTATCGATGCATTCGAGCACGGCGATGTCGTCGGCATTGTCCTCGATCGCATCGGCGACGCGGTGCAGCAATTTCTTCCGCGCGGTCGCGGGCATGTCGCGCCAGGCCTTGAAGGCTCGGCTGGCCGCGGTCGCGGCGCGGTCGATGTCATCGGCGTTGCCGCGGGCGACGGACGCCAGCGCGGTGGTGCCGTCGACCGGGGATTTGGTCTCAAAAGTCTGTCCGGAGATCGACGGCACGCTCTTGCCGTCGATCAAGTGGTTGATGCCTTCGGCCTTTAGTTTGGCGAGCAGGGGGCCGACGCGGTCGCGGTTGGCCTTGAAGGCGTCCTTCGGTGTCACTTTATCCATGTGCCGTCTCCACTTTCAGAGCTTCGTGGATGTTGTTGCGTTTCCAACTGGTTTCCTCGTCGTTGATCTGCATGTCGAACGACAGCGCGAACTTCGAGTTCGCAAACACCGGATCAAGATAGGCCGACAAGGCCTTGAAAATATGTTCGCCGGCCTTTTGCCGGGTGGAGAGGTCGCGGCCCTCGCCGAGCCGCAGCACCATATCGAGAAAGCCGAAATTCCTGGCGCCGTCGGCGATCGCGTAGTGCTCGCATTTGATGGCGCGGACGCGGATGCCGCCGAGCGGGAAGATGCCGGTCTCGACCGCCGTCTTGCGAACCAGTTCCACCGCCGCGCCCATGTCGACGCGTCCATCGAGATTGGCTGAATATTCGATCGTGAAATGCGGCATGGGGTTACTCCCGCGATTGTTAAAGCATCAGGCGAAGTAGCAGCTCACCGAGCCGTAAGCGCCGTAGTCGGCCTGGATGGTATCACCCTTGCGGGTCTCGATCGGGCGAACGAACGATCCCGCCAGCACCACTTGGCCGGCTTCCAGCGCCAATCCATTGGGCGCGATCTTGTTGGCGAGCCATGCCACGGCTGTTGCCGGATGATTGAGCACGCCGGCTGCCAGCCCAGTTTCTTCCAACTGGCCGTTGCGATAGCAGAGCGCGCCGATCCAGCGCAGGTCGGCATCCATGGGGCGGATCGGGCGGCCGCCAAGCACGATGCCGGCATTGGCCGCATTGTCGGCGATGGTATCGAAGATCTTCCGGGTGGCCTTGGTCTGCGGATCGACCCGTTCAACCCTTGTGTCGAGGATCTCCAGCGCGGGGACTACGAAGTCGGTGGCGTTAAGGACGTCGAACATCGTGCAGTCGGGCCCGGACAACCGCGATTTCATCACGAAGGCCAGCTCGGCCTCGACGCGGGTGGCGATGAAGCGCTCGGTCGGCACCAGCCCGCCATCGGCAAAGAACATGTCGTCGAGCAGGATGCCGGAGTCCGGCTCATCGATATTGAGCGCGCTCTGCATCGCCTTCGAGGTCAGGCCGATCTTGTGGCCCTTCACCGTCCGGCCCTGGGCGATCTTCATCTCGACCCACGCCTTTTGAATGGCGTAGGAATCCCCGATCGTTATACCGGGGTGTTCGAGCGAAATCTGCCGGATCTGCTTGCGGGTCTTTTCGGCATGGTCGAGCCGCTCGGCGGCGCTGCGGATTTCGTCTTGGGAAAGGGCCATGAGGGTCCGCCGTCGTTCGGCAAAAATGAGGTGCTGGAATTTGATTAACATGTTAAGGGTATCCGGGCAAACTGATTTGATGCTTGCTGCACCGCAAAACTTTTTCTCTTTCGATCAACGGTTCCCGATGGTGGACGACTAGCGATGGCGGACAAGAAATCGCGGAACGGGTCGCGTTCGGATTCCGGTGAAACAGCGGAGAGCCGCCGCGCACCGATGCGGGAATTCTCCCGGTCGCTGCCGATGTCGTTGCTGCGCGCACGCGAAGCCGTGATGCGGCAGTTCCGGCCGTCGCTGCGCAACCACGGCTTGACCGAGCAGCAATGGCGGATCCTGCGTGCCTTGACCGCGGTGGAAACCATCGAGGTCACCGAACTCGCGCGCGTCGCGTTTCTGTTGGGGCCGAGCCTGTCGCGAATCCTGCGCGACCTCGAAGCGCGGCATCTGATCGAGCGCCGCACCGCGAAAGCCGATCTGCGCCGTGGCGTGGTGTCGATCTCGCCCAAGGGACTGAAACTGATCGAGGCGGTGGCGCCTAACTCCGAAGCGATCTACGCCGAAATCACCAGTCGTTTTGGAGCCCGCAAGCTTGCCGAATTGCAGGACATGCTGGGCGTGCTGGAACGCAGCCTCGCGGCGATGGAAGTGGCCGGCGAGGAAACCGCCGAGGACGAGTGAGCGCAAATTTGCATGATGACATGCCGAAAGCTGCATGGCTTCGGTGGCTGCACCTTATTCAGGCATCGCCATTGATCGGGAATAGAGCGGGCCGGCCGGCGTTAAACACATTGGCCGTCGCATTCCGCGACGTCTCGGCCGTTCGTCGAAGTTGCCGTGATATCAATTTACTCAAGACGCAATAGTCCGTAGATACGCATCGGTTGCGCGTCCCTTGAGGATCGCCAAAACCAAGAAAGGCCGACAAAGAAGCCCGGCCTCAGGGAGGAATGGATGAAGCTTACGAGACGCGATTTCGCGGCCGGTATCGCTGCCGGCATTGCGGCGCCCCACATTTTGACGAGCGCACGGGCGCAGGGCGCCACCATCAAGATCGGCATGTGCGCGCCGGTGACCGGCCCGGCGGCTGAATCCGGCGGATATGCCATCAAGGGCGCCAAGCTCGCGCTCGACGCCGTCAACAAAGCCGGCGGCGTTCTCGGCAAACAGCTCGAACTGATCGTCGAAGACGACCAGACCACCAATCCCGGCATCGTGCTGGCCTTCTCCAAGCTGGCGGCTCAGTCCGACATCGTCGCCTTCCTCGGTTCGATCCGTTCGACCCAGGTTCACGCCATGGCGCCCGACGTGATCAAGCTCGGCAAGCCGGTGATGATCGGCGGTACCGATCCGACCCTGACCCACATGGGTAATCAATGGCTGTTCCGCTTCCGTCCCAATGACAGCTATTCGGGTCGCGTGATTGCCGATTACGGCGTCAGCACGCTCGGCAAGAAGAAGTGGGCCGTGCTGCATTCGACCGATGCGTTCGGCACCGCCGGCGGCAAGGCGCTGACATCAGCACTTGAAAAGCTCGGGGCGCCTCCGGTTCTGGACCAGGGCTACGCCAACCAGAGCCAGGATTTCACACCGGTCGTGCTCGCGATCAAACAGTCCGGCGCCGACATTCTCGGTTCCTACTTCACGTTCGAAAACGATCTCGGCATCTTTGCCCGGCAGTTGCGCCAGCTCGGCGTCAACATTCCCTGGGTCGGCTCGCCCTCGATCGTGAACATTACGGCGTTGAAGCTGGCAGGTCCGGCGCTGCACAACACCTATGGCGTCGCCGACTACGCCGAGGATTCCAGCGAGGGATCGAAGACCTTCGGCAAGCTATATCGCGACACCGTCAAGGTGGCGCCCGACAACCAGAGCTCCTGGCCCTATGACGCGGTGAACGTGCTCGCCGCCGCGATCAACAAGGCCGGTTCCACCGATGCGACCAAGGTCCGCGAGGCGATCCTGGCCACCAGGAAGTTCCCCGGTGCCGAAGGCGAATACAATTTCGACCAGAACGGCGACGGGCTTCACGGCTACAACATCGTGAAGAACGACAAGGGCAACATCGTCTTCGACAAGCACATCGAGTTCAACGACTGACCCGCATTCGGCCTCTCCGGTTCCGCCGGGGAGGCCGACGCTTTTCGTCGCTGCAGCCCTGCGATGTTCCTCTCAAACGAACGCGTGTCATGGATCTCGTCCTTCAACTGCTCTTTACCGGCATCGGCATCGGCGCCGTCTATGCGCTGGTCGCGCTCGGCATCGTGCTGATCTTCCGCGCCACCAACGTGGTGAATTTCGCGCAAGGGGAATTCTCGATGGCCGCCGCCTATCTGATGGTGGTGTTCGCCGTCGACCTCGGCTGGCCCTACTGGCTGTCGTTCCTGATCGCGCTGGCCGGCATGGCGCTGCTCGGCGTGATCTTCAATCTCGGGGTCTATTACCCGCTGCGCCATCGCAGCTTTTTGCCCGTGATCATCGCAACCATCGGCGCCTCGATCCTTTTGGCCAACTCGGTGCTGGCGATCTACGGCCCACAGCCGCAGGTGCTGCCGGGCTGGTTCGAAACACCCGGCATTCAGCTCGGGCCGGTCTATCTCGACAGCCAGTATCTTCTGATCATCGCCGTGACGGTCGCACTGGTGATCTTCAATTACTGGTTCTTCGAGAAGACGCTGCTCGGAAAGAAGCTGCAGGCGACGTCGCAGGACAAGGAAATGGCCTCGCTGCTCGGCATTTCCGTCTCCGCCATGATCATGATCACCTTCATCTATTCGGCCGTGCTCGGCGGCCTTGCCGGCATCCTCGTGGCACCCGTGCTGTTCGTCTCGATCCAGATGGGTTCGACGATCGCGCTGAAGGCCTTTGCCGCCACCATCATCGGCGGCTTCGGTGACGTCGCCGGCGCCATCATCGGCGGACTGGCGCTCGGCATCATCGAGACCTTCGGCGCCGCCTATATCTCGGTGCCCTACAAGGACGCCTTCGCGTTCCTGGCGCTGGTGCTGTTCCTGATCATCCGGCCGCAGGGCATTTTCGGCGAACGTGTCGCGGAGAAAGCATGAGCGCCCCCAGCGAAAACATGCCGATCGCAGCGTCCGTGCCGCCTTCGAAGCCGCTGCTGTTGCGCCACTTGCCGTATTTCATCGGCGCGGCCGTCGCGGTGGCGCTTGCGGCCACGATCCAGTTCGACGGTTACGTCCACAATATCCTGATGCAGGCAACGACGTTCGCGATCGCGGTGTTCGGCCTCTCGGTCGTGCTCGGCCTGTGCGGGCAGATCAATCTCGCCCAAGCCGCGTTCTTCGGCTTTGGCGCCTACGCCGTCGGTATCGGAACCTCGGACTATCACATCAGCTATTGGCTCTGTCTGGTGGCGGGATGCCTGATCGCGCTGGTGGCAGGCGCGGTGCTGGGCATGTCGACGTTGCGGCTTGGCGGGCATTACCTCGCCATGGTGACGATCTCGTTCCAGCAGATCATCACGCTGGTCATGATCAATGCGATCTGGCTCACCCACGGTCCGGACGGCGTCTCGCGCATCGGCCGGCCCGATCTGTTTCAGTCGGCGCAGGGGTATCTCGCGTTCTGCGTCGCGGTGCTGGCGATCGTCGGCTATGCGGTCTGGCACCTGCCGGATACGCGGCTGGGGCGGGCGATGCGCGCGGTGCGCGATAACGAACTCGCGGCCGGCGTCGTCGGCGTCGACGTGTTTCGTACCAAGGTTTCCGCCTTTGCGCTGAGTGCCGTGCTGGGCGGATTGGCCGGCGGTCTTTTTGCCGGCGGTTTTGCCTATGTCAGCCCGGACCAGTTCTCGTTTGCCGAGTCGGTGGTGTTCCTGACCATGTCCTTGCTCGGCGGCGTGGCGTCGCCGATCGGTTCGGCCATCGGTACGGGTCTCTTGATCCTGATCCCGGAGTGGCTGCGGTTCCTCAAGAGCGTGCCCGGATTGTATCTCGCGATCTACGGGCTCGCCGTGATCCTGATCATCCGCTTCATGCCGGATGGTATCTGGGGCTTTTTCGCAACCGCGTTCGATCGTTGGCGCGCGCAGATCAAGGCACCGCCAGTGGCCGCCGCGTTGCAACTCAAGCCCGCGACGGTGGGCGGCGACATCGTGCTCGAAGTCACCGGGCTCTCGAAATATTTCGGCGGCCTCAAGGCGGTCGACGGCGTCGATATCGCGGTGAGGCGCGGCGGGGTTCACGCCCTGATCGGACCGAACGGCTCCGGCAAGACCACGACACTCAACGTGCTGTCCGGCCTCTACAAGGCGACCGCGGGCAAGATCCTGCTCGACGGCACCGACATCACCACCATGCCGCCGCATCAGCGCACCGCTGCCGGCTTGGGCCGGACGTTCCAGAACATTCGCCTGTTCCGCTCGATGACGGCGCTGGAGAATGTCGAGATCGGCGCCGAGCGGCCCGGCAATACCATGATCGGGCACGGCGGCGACGCCGCGCTGACCGAACGGGCGATGGAAGCGTTGACCTTTGTCGGTCTCGGCGCACGCGCCAACCAGTTGATCTCGAGCTTCTCCTATGGCCATCAGCGGCTGATCGAAATCGCCCGCGCGCTGGCGGCCAACCCGACCTTGCTGCTGCTCGATGAACCCGCCGCCGGTCTCAATTCGACCGAAAAGCTTGAGCTGCATGAATTGTTGAAACGGATCGCGGCGCAGGGGCTGACCATCCTGATCATCGATCACGACATGACGCTGGTTTCCGAAGCGGCACAGCACATCACCGTGCTCAACTTCGGACGCCGCATCGCGGACGGCGAATCCATGGCGGTGCTGCGCCATCCCGACGTCGTCTCCGCCTATCTCGGAACCGAATAATGGCGCTGCTCGAAATCCGCGATCTGGTCGTCCGCTACGGCGAAATCGAAGCGCTGCGCGGCATCTCCATCAATGTCGACGAGGGGCAGGTGGTAACCTTGCTCGGCGCCAACGGCGCCGGCAAATCGACCACGCTGCGCGCCATTTCAGGTCTCGCCAAACCGGCCGCCGGCGACATCCTGTTCGACGGCAAGTCGATCGCCGGCCTCGGACCGGAAGCCATCGTCCGCACGGGCATTTCGCATGTGCCGGAAGGACGGCGGGTATTTCCGGGCCTGACGGTGAAGGAAAACATCATGCTCGGCGCGTCGAACCGCAAGGTCGCGACGTCGCAATTGTCGCGCGAGGCGGACGCGATGTTCGACCTGTTCCCGGACATCCGCTCGTTTGCCAACGCGCTGGGCTGGACGCTCTCCGGCGGCCAGTTGCAGATGGTCGCGGTCGCGCGCGGCCTGATGGCGAAGCCGCGCCTGTTGCTGCTGGATGAGCCGTCGCTAGGCCTGGCGCCTGTTATCGTGCAAGCGGTGTTCCGGATCATTTCGCAGATCAGGAAGGACACCACGGTCTTGCTGGTCGAGCAGAATGCGCGCATGGGTCTTTCCGTCGCCGACCATGGATTCGTGCTTGAAACCGGACGGATCGTGCTGGGTGGCAAGCCCGACGAATTGTGGGGCAATGAGGCCATCGCCGCCGCTTATCTCGGCGGTCACGGCAAGGTCAGTGCCTGAGGCAGCTTCGATCGGGCGCCGATTCCGGGCGGTATCGTGCGGAAAATGCAGGTCGATGCAGCAAAAATGCTGTGCCCTTGCCTGACGATACCGGGGCGGCGATAGTGCGCCCGCACGCGAAGTCGGCGTCAGCGAAGTAAGCATCCAGCGGGCGGTCAGCTACCGGTCCGGCATCAAAAGAAACGACAGAGGAAACGCGATCCATGACTACCAACAACGTCAAGAAAGTATGGGCCTCGGGCAAGGCCGTGGTGAATGCCTGGCTCGCGATCCCGTCCGGCTTCTCGGCCGAAGTCATCGCGCAATGCGGCTTCGACAGCGTCACCGTCGATATGCAGCACGGCGTGCAGGATTACCTCTCGATGGTGCAGTGCTTCCAGGCGATGAACGGCCATCCCGTGACGCCGATGGTCCGCGTTCCCTGGAACGAGCCCGGCATCATCGGCAAGGTGCTCGACGGCGGCGCCTATGGCGTGATCTGCCCGATGATCAACACCAAGCAGGAAGCGGAAAACCTGGTGCAGTACGCCAAGTACCCGCCAAAGGGGACCCGCTCGAACGGCCCGATCCGCTCCGGCATGTACGGCTCGGCCGGCAGCTACCAGCAGACGGCGAATGACGAGATCGTGCTGCTGCCGATGATGGAGACCAAGACGGCGATCGAGAACATGGAATCGATCCTCGACGTCGAGGGCATCAACGGCGTTTACGTCGGCCCCTCGGACCTCGGCTTCTCCTACGGCCTGGTGCCGAAGCTCGATCGCGATGAGCCGGAAATCCTCAAGATCTACGAGAAGATCGTCAAGGAATGCGGTAAGCGCGGCCTTCACCCCGGCATCCATTGCTCGGGCGCCGAGGGCGCGGTGCGCGCGATCAACATGGGCTTCAAGCTCGTGACGCTGTCGAACGAGAGTGGCCTGATGCAGACCTACGCCAAGATGCAGGTCAATCAGACCCGCAAGGAATCGGCCGGCAAGGCGTAAGCCCTCTGCTCCCTCGCCCCGCTCTTGCGGGGAGAGGGTTGGGGTGAGGGGCGTCTATCAGCGAATGGTGTGCTAGTAATTGGCTCACTGCCTCGCCCCTCACCCGAATTCTCGCAACGCGAGAATTCGGCCTCTCCCCGTAAAGGACGGGGAGAGGTGAAGAAGAAAAAAGGAGACTCCCATGGCCCCGGCACCCGTCATTCGCCTTCATCCCGACGATGGCGTGCTGATTGCGCGCTCGAGCCTGCCGCCGGGCATGGTGGTGGCCGATGGCGTCACGACCGTCGAGCGGATTCCCGCGGGCCACAAGGTCGCGATCAAGCCGATTGCGGTGGGCGAGCCGGTGCGGCGCTATGGCCAGATCATCGGCTTTGCCACGGTGCCGATTTCGCCGGGCCAGCACGTGCATACGCAAAACTGCGGCATGGGCGACTTCGCCAAGGATTATGCATTCGGTGTCGACGTCACGCCGACGCCGAATTTCGATCTGCCCGCGACCTTCGACGGCATCCGCCGTTCCGACGGCCGCGTCGCGACCCGCAATTATATCGGCATCCTCACCTCGGTGAATTGCAGCGCGCACGTTGCCGGCATGGTCGCCGATATCTTCAAGAAGAACCCGTTCACCGGCGACAATCCGCTGGCGGATTTTCCGAACGTCGACGGCGTGGTGGCGCTGACGCACAAGACCGGCTGCGGCATGACGCAGGACGAGCCGCTGGCATTGCTTCGCCGCACGCTCGGCGGTTATGCCCGGCACGCCAACTTCTCCGCCGTCGTCGTGCTCGGGCTCGGCTGCGAGGTCAACCAGATCGGCGGCCTGATGCAGGAGCAGAAACTCGCTGGCCGCCTGCGCGCGATGGACATCCAGGAAGTCGGCGGCACCCGCAAGACCGTCGAAGCCGGCGTCGCCTTCGTGCGCGAGGCGCTGACGGATGCCAACAAGGTTAAGCGCGAACCTGTTCCGGCGAGCGAGTTGACCGTGGCTCTGCAATGCGGCGGCTCTGATGGCTATTCAGGCGTGTCGGCCAATCCGGCGCTGGGCGCGGCGAGCGATTTGCTGGTGCGCCATGGCGGCACGGTGATCCTGTCGGAAACGCCGGAGACCTACGGCGCCGAACATCTGTTGACGCGGCGTGCGGTCAGCCGCGAGGTCGGCGAAAAGCTGGTCGGGCTGATGCGCTGGTGGGAAGAATACACGGCGCGCGAAGGCGCCGAGATGAACGCCAATCCGAGTCCCGGCAACAAGGCCGGCGGCCTCACCACGATTCTCGAGAAATCATTGGGTGCGATGGCCAAGGCCGGCAGCACCAATCTGGTCGACGTGCTCAACTATGCCGAAGCCGTCACCAAGAAGGGTTTCGTGTTCATGGACACGCCCGGCTACGACCCGGTCGCTGCGACCGGGCAGGTGGCCGGCGGCGCCAACCTCGTCTGCTTCACCACCGGCCGCGGCTCTGTGTTCGGCTGCAAGCCGGCCCCCTCGATCAAGCTGGCGACCAACACGCCGATGTACAAGCGTATGGAAGACGACATGGACGTCAATTGCGGCACCATCCTCGACGGCGAGGAAAGCGTGCAGCAATGCGGCCAGCGCATTTTCGAACTGATGCTGAAAACCGCCTCGGGCCAGCCGACCAAGAGCGAGAGCTTCGATTTCGGCGGCGCCGAGTTTGCGCCATGGGTGCTTGGGGCGACGATGTAAGGAAGCGGCGAATGGCGAATAGGGAGTGGCGAGTGGAACCATTCTCCATTCGCTACTGGCCATTCGCCCTTACTTCAGGCAACTGCTGCCCGTTGTTAGTGCTTGATCCGTACCGGAACCAGTGTTCTGCTTAAAAAAGCTGCTGGAGTGTTCGGTCTGTGTCGATCTTCGTCGCGCTACATCACGTTACGCATTACAAATATGACCGTGCGATCGATCTCGGCCCGCAAACCGTTCGCCTGCGCCCGGCGCCGCATACACGGACACCGATCCTGAGCTATTCGCTCAAGGTGACGCCGACGAACCATTTCGTGAACTGGCAGCAGGACCCGCAGGGCAACTGGCTGGCGCGGTTCGTGTTTCCGGAGAAGGCCACCGAGCTCAAGATCGAGGTCGATTTCACGGCGCAGATGACGGTGGTCAATCCCTTCGATTTCTTCGTCGAGGGATATGCGTCCAGTTTTCCGTTCCAGTACACCAGCGATCTCAAGACGGAGCTTGCGCCCTATCTGGCGACGACGGAGCAGGGGCCGAAGTTTGCCGCCTATCTGAGCGAAATCCCGCGCGAGGCCGACAGCACCGTCGACTTCCTGGTCGCGCTCAACGCGCAACTGCAGAAGAGGGTCAGTTACGTCATCCGGATGGAGCCGGGCATTCAGACGCCGGAAGAGACGCTGGCCTGCGGCTCCGGGTCATGCCGCGACTCGGCGTGGCTGTTGATCCACATCTTCCGCCACCTCGGGCTCGCCGCGCGTTTCGTCTCCGGTTACCTCATCCAGTTGCGCCCCGATATCGATCCGGTCGAAGGTCCGCGCGAGGTCGAAAGCGATTTCACCGACCTGCATGCGTGGGCGGAAGTCTATCTTCCGGGCGCGGGCTGGATCGGGTTCGACGTCACCTCGGGTATGCTGACCGGCGAGGGACACATTCCCGTTGCCGCCACGCCGCATTACCGTTCGGCGGCGCCGATCTCGGGCACGGCCGGCTTCGCCAATGTCGAATTCGCGTTCGACATGAGCGTCAAACGCATCCGCGAGGCGCCGCGGATCACCCGGCCGTTCTCCGATGAGTCCTGGGCGCGCCTCGACGGTCTTGGCGAGCAGGTCGATGCCGATCTCACGGCCGAAGACGTGCGGCTGACCATGGGCGGCGAGCCGACTTTCGTTTCGATCGACGATCTGGAATCGCCGGAGTGGAATATCGCCGCTGTCGGTCCGACCAAGCGGGCTTTGGCCGACGAACTCATTCGCAAATTGCACGCGCGTTTTGCGCCGGGCGGACTGCTGCATTACGGCCAGGGCAAATGGTATCCAGGCGAGACGCTGCCGCGCTGGGCGTTTGGGCTCTACTGGCGCAAGGACGGCGTGCCGATATGGAAGAATTCCGACCTGATCGCCAAGGTCGATGCCAAGGGTGAGCGGTCCCGGGAGGCAGATGTCGACGACGCCGAGTGGCTGACCAAGGGCATCGCGAAGCGGCTTGGTCTCGGCGCCGAATACGTGATGCCGGCCTATGAAGATCCGGTGCATTGGCTGCAGAAAGAAGCAGCCTTGCCTATCAACGTCGATCCCAGCGATTCCAAGCTTTCCGATCCCGAAGAGCGCGCGCGCATGGCGCGGGAGTTCGATCTCGGGCTGACCACGCCGAGGGGCTTCGTGCTGCCGGTGCAGCGCGTCGACAGTGGCGACGCGGACTGGATGAGCGAGCGCTGGCCGTTGCGGCGCAGCCATTTGTTCCTGGTGCCCGGCGATTCCCCGCTCGGCCTGCGATTGCCGATCGGCTCGCTGCCGCATATTCCGCCCGAGGAATATCCCTACATTGTCGAACGCGATCCGATGGACGCGCGGCTTGAACTCGCGGTCGAGGACAATGAGGCGGAGATCGGTGACGCACCGCCCAAACGGCTGCAGCCGAAGCGCAGGGTCGCTCCGGTGCGCACGGCGGCGTCCGTCGAAATCCGCGACGGCGTGTTGTGCGTGTTCATGCCGCCGGTCGAGAAGGTCGAAGATTATTTGGCGCTGATCGCCGCGGTGGAAGCGACCGCGGAGGAAATGCAGATCGCGGTTCATATCGAGGGTTACGGGCCGCCTTACGATCCGCGCGTCGAGGTGATCAAGGTGACGCCAGATCCCGGCGTGATCGAAGTCAACGTCCAGCCGGCGCAGAGCTGGCGCGAGGCGGTCGATATCACCTTCGGCCTGTATGAAGATGCCGCGAAAATTCGCCTCGGCGCCAACCGCTTTCTGGTCGACGGCCGCCATACCGGCACCGGCGGCGGCAACCACGTCGTGGTCGGCGGCAGCACGCCGGAAGCTTCCCCGTTCCTGCGCCGTCCCGATTTGCTGAAAAGCCTCGTGCTGTACTGGCAGCGTCACCCGTCGCTGTCCTATCTGTTCTCCGGCATGTTCATCGGCCCCACCAGCCAGGCGCCGCGCATCGACGAGGCGCGGCATGACGGGCTCTATGAACTGGAAATCGCGCTCGCGCATGTGCCGCCGCCGGGGCTGCAGGCCCCGCTGTGGCTGGTCGACCGGCTGTTCCGCCACATCCTGGTCGACATAACAGGCAATACCCACCGCGCCGAAATCTGCATCGACAAGCTCTATTCGCCCGACGGCCCGACCGGCCGTCTCGGGCTGGTCGAATTCCGCGCCCTCGAAATGCCGCCCGATCCGCGCATGTCGCTGGCGCAGCAATTGCTGATCCGCGCGCTGATCGCAAAGCTCTGGCGCGAACCGCAGCAGGGCAAGTTCGTGCGCTGGGGCACCACGCTGCACGATCGCTTCATGCTGCCGCATTTCCTCTGGGAGGATTTTCTCGGCGTGCTCGCAGAACTCCGGCAATCCGGTTACGACTTCTCGCCGGAATGGTATGCGGCGCAGCTCGAGTTTCGCTTTCCGGTATTCGGTCGCGTCCACCATGGCGGCGTCGCGCTGGAGCTGCGTCAGGCGCTCGAGCCCTGGCATGTGCTCGGCGAAGAGGGCTCGGCGGGCGGCACCGTGCGCTATGTCGATTCCTCGGTAGAGCGGCTGCAGATCAAGGCGGAGGGTTTCGTCGAAGGCCGCCATGTCGTGACCTGCAACGGTAGGCGGATGCCGATGACCGCGACCGGGCGCTCCGGCGAGGCGGTCGCGGCCGTCCGGTTCAAGGCCTGGCAGCCGGCGTCGGGCCTGCACCCGACTATTCCGGTGCACGCGCCGCTGACGTTCGACCTGATTGATACCTGGAACGGCCGTTCGCTCGGCGGCTGCGTCTATCACGTCGCCCATCCCGGCGGCCGCAGCTACGATACCAAGCCGGTCAATTCCTACGAGGCGGAAGCACGGCGGTTGGCCCGTTTTCAGGACCACGGCCACACCCCGGGCCGGATCGATCCGCCTTTAGAAGAACGCACAATTGAATTCCCTTTGACCCTCGACTTGAGGACGCCGCTCCTGCATTGATTGGCTTGGCGTTTTTCGGATGAAGCATGCCCCGGAGCTGATCCGGGGAGGTGCAAGAAAAACGCGTCAAAAAATGCGAAATTGGAGCCTCGACTCTGATTTAATCAGGGGCGAGGGCAGGAATTGGAATGGCGGGACAGGCCGGCCAGGGCAACAGTCAGGAAAGCAAGGGCCGTCCAGGCCAGCGCCGGATGGCGCAGTGGATGCGCGACTATGCACGGCTGCCGGGCATTCCCGACGAATATATCGCCCAGGATGGCGCGCCGCGCGCCGTCTGGACCCGGTTCTTCGATGCTTTTGCCGCGATGGCGCCGGCTGACATCGAGAAGCGGTTTGCGTCCGCCGACCGGCATCTGCGCGAAGCAGGCGTCACCTACCGCGCACCCGGCGAGACCGCCGACCGGTTGTGGCCGCTCAGCCATCTGCCGCTGATCATCGACGAGACCGACTGGCAGCAATTGAGCGCGGGCATCGCGCAACGCGCGCAGCTTCTCGAAATGGTGTTGCGCGATCTCTACGGCGAGGGCCGCCTGGTCACGGAAGGCGCGATACCCGCCGCCGCCATCGCCGGCAGCAACGAATATCTGCGCGCGGTCTGCGGCGTCAAACCGCCGGGCGGGCGTTATCTCCATCTCTATGCTGCCGACGTCGGCCGCGGCCCCGACGGGCGCTGGTGGGTGCTGGGCGACCGCACGCAGGCGCCGTCGGGCGCAGGCTACGCGCTGGAAAATCGCCTGGTGCTGTCGCGCGCGTTTTCCAACCTCTACAAGTCGATGAACGTCGAACGCGTGGCGCCGTTCTTCGAGGCGTTTCGCGAGTCGCTTCGCGCCGGCGCCGATCGCGACGAGCCGCGGATCGGTTTGCTGACGCCGGGCGCCTTCAGCGAAACCTATTTCGAGCATGCCACGCTGGCGCGCTATCTCGGCTT
The DNA here is from genome assembly GCF_005937885.2 of Bradyrhizobium sp. KBS0727. Classification (NCBI taxonomy): domain Bacteria; kingdom Pseudomonadati; phylum Pseudomonadota; class Alphaproteobacteria; order Hyphomicrobiales; family Nitrobacteraceae; genus Bradyrhizobium; species Bradyrhizobium sp. KBS0727. The sequence goes on from NZ_CP042176.1 coordinate 2,418,181, forward strand.
CCTGCTGGTCGAAGGCGACGATCTCGCCGTCAGCGGCGACCGCATCCATATCCGCACCGTCGCCGGCCTGAAGCGGCTCGACGTGCTGCTGCGCCGGGTCGATTCCAATTTTCTCGATCCGCTCGAACTCGATGCGTCCTCGCATCTCGGCGTGCCCGGCCTGATCGACGTGCTGCGCAAGAACGGTGTCGTCGTCGCCAACATGCCGGGTTCGGGCGTGCTGGAGGCGCGGGCGCTGTTGGGCTTCCTGCCAAGCCTGAGCCGGCGTTTCCTCGGTGAAGACCTCAGCATGCCGCACATCGCGACGTGGTGGTGCGGCCAGAAATCCGCGCGCGAGGAAGTGCTGGACCGGCTCGACGATTTCGCGATCGAGGGCGCCTATAGCCGGTCCATTCCGGGCTTTCCGGGCCGGGGCCCCGTGCTCGCCGGCGAGTTGTCGCCGGCAGAGCGCGACCGGCTCAAAAGCGCGATCGCCGACCGCGGCATCGATTATGTCGGCCAGGAACTGGTGCGGCTGTCGACGACGCCGGTGTGGGAGGATGGGCGGATCACGCCACGCCCGTTCGTGCTCCGGGTGTTTGCCGCGGCAAGGCCCGATGGCGGCTGGACCATCCTGCCCGGTGGCTTCTGCCGGATCGCCGAGCAGGCGGATGCCCGCGCCGTGTCGATGGGCGACGGTGCGCGTTCGGCCGATGTCTGGGTCGTGTCCGACAAGGAGGTTTCGACCTCGACGCTGCTGCCGGCGGCCGACACCGTGCGGATCAAGCGGATCGCCGGCGTGGTCTCGAGCCGCGCCGCGGATAATCTGTTCTGGCTCGGTCGCTATCTCGAGCGCGCCGAGGCGACGTTGCGGCTGATCCGCGCGCTCGGCACGCCGACGCGCGATCCGGTCAAGGGAGCGTCGAACGGGCCGGCAACGGCGCTGCCGTCGGTCGAGCGCATTCATCGGCTTCTGGTGACCTGGGGCGCCACCACGCAGGCAAGCCGGGCGAACCCGGCCCGGGTTGCCGCCGAGGCGCTGCAGAACCCGGAGAAGTTCGGCTCGGCGCTGTCATTGGTGAAATCGGCACAGCGCACCGCGACCTCGTTGCGGGAGCGGCTTTCGCCCGACGCCTGGCAGGTCATCACCGAGATGACGGAACGGCTTGCTTTGCAGGTCGATGATGACGACGCCGTCGTCAGCGCCGCCGAACTGACGCTGCAGGAGCTGGCAAGCTTCGCAGGTCTTTCGCAGGAGAACATGAACCGTGCCGCCGGCTGGCGTTTCCTCGACATGGGCCGCCGGGTCGAGCGCGCCATCAACACCGCGCGGTTCGCGCGGCAGTTCGCCTATGACGAGGCCGGCGACGAGGACCTCGACCTGCTGCTGACGCTGGTGGATTGCCAGATCACCTATCGCTCGCGCTACCTGGTCGGCCCGGCGCTGGCGCCGGTACGCGATCTCGCCGTGCTCGATCCCTATAACCCGCGCTCGGTCGCGTTTCAGGTCGCGGTGCTCAACGAGCACATTGCCGGCCTGCCGAGCCTGAAGGAGCATGGTTTGATCGAGCGGCCGCAGCGGCTGGCAGTGGCGCTGCAGGCGATGCTGACGACCTCGGAGGCCACGGCGCTGGATGCCAAGACCCTGTTCGCGCTGGAGCAGGACCTGCTCAACCTCGCCGACGCCATCGGCCTGCATTATTTCCCGCACGGACCCAATGCGAGCCGGCCGGAGAAGCTCACGGGCCTGGCGTGATCTACGATATCCGTCACGTCACCACCTACGCCTACGAGAGCCCGGTCAGTTTCGCGCGCTGCTCGCTGCGGCTGGAGCCGCGATCGGGCGACGGCCAGCAACTGATCTCCCACAGCGTCGAGATCCGGCCGCGGCCGGCCGAACGCACGGTACGGCGGGATTTCTTCGGCACCCACACCGAGAGCGTCCTGATCGAGACCGCGCATCGTAACCTGCGGATCGATTCCCGCTCGCGGGTATCGGTGTCGCGGCAGGTGCTTGAACGCACCGCGCCAAGCCCGTCATGGGAGGACATCCGCGACGTGGCGTTCGAGGCCACCAGCCTCGCTCCGTCCTCGCCGGTCGGCTACGTCTTTGCCAGTTCGCTGGTGCCGGTGCAGGCGCCGGTTACCGCCTATGCCGCGGCAAGCTTTTTGCCAGGATGCGGGGTCGTCGCCGGCGCGGTCGACCTGATGCACCGGATCCGCGCCGAATTCAGGTACGACCCCAAGGCCACCGTGATCTCGACGCCGCTTGCGGAAGTGTTTGAGAAACGCCACGGCGTTTGCCAGGATTTCGCCCATGTGATGATCGCGGGCTTGCGCGGGCTCGGACTGCCGGCGGCCTATGTCAGCGGCTATTTGCGTACCATCCCGCCGCCGGGCCAGCCGCGTCTGCAGGGCGCCGACGCTACCCATGCCTGGGTGTCGGTGTGGTGCGGCGACGAACTCGGCTGGATCGGTTTCGATCCGACCAACGATCTCGTGGTCGGGAACGATCACATTATTCTGGCGATAGGGCGCGACTTTTCCGACGTCTCGCCGGTCGACGGCATCATCGTCGGCTCGCGCAAGCAGAAGCTCAGCGTCGCGGTCGACGTGCTGCTGGTGGAGTGACATCCGCAAAATCGCGAAAACAACCCCATGCAAAGTAGAATAAGCCCCGCTCGCAGCCCCCGCGCCGCGTAGCGTCCATGGGCACAGAATGAGATGATCCGTCGTCACGGCTCAACTCATCTCATCTCGCTCCAGCTAGGCCGGGAACCTATAAACGCGCCTGCCGGACGGCTTGCCAGCGTCCGCTATGCGCCCGTCAGCCGACGTATTGTTGCATAGCAGCGAAACGACGCGAAGTGCCATTTTCGGAAGTCAGGCGTCGCGGCAAGGACGTCCGCTCTACCCTCGATATTGTTGCAAAAGTCTCTTTGGGGTGGCGAAGGAAAATTTCTACAGCCGCTGATGCGCTTTACGCGCGGCGACGTGAGGGACGATATTGTTTCATTCAAAACGATCACGGACCTCCGTAGTGGCGTTGAAAAGCGACGCAGCAGCAGAGAAGTTCAAAGATCGACTTTCTCGAGATTTTGGTGTCGTTCGATTTTCGACTTTTGCAACAATATCGCCTCAGGAGCGGACATCCTCAGGCTACACGCTCAGGTCCGTTTCGTGCCGATACTGTTGCGAAAGTCGAAAATCGAACGACACCAAAATCTCGCGAAAGTTGATTTTTTGACTTCTCTACCGCTGCAGCCCTCTGTAGCGCCGTTACGAAGGTCCGTGATCGATTTTAGGCGAAATGATGTGGTCCCTCACGTCGCCATGCACGAACCGCATCAGCTGTCCTAAGAACTTTCGCTCGTCGGGCAAAGAAGACTTTTTCAACACTATCTGCCAGTAGCGGAAGTAGCCAAGCCATTCGATCAGCGGACGGGAGTTCGGCCTGGTCTTGACCGCAAGCGCGGTCCGGTCGGCAAGGGCGGGTCGAATTTGATGCAACGGCCGGTGAAGGCGCAGCCCAAAATTGCGCAAGACTTTACAGGTCGGTTCGAATCTAAAAAATGAGAACCGCAACCAAGCCAATTCTACCTGATCCTGATTGTAATTTTATCTGAAACGATCGGCGGGATGAACGGATAATGCTTGGCATCGCCCAACACCAGTTGGAGAGTGTGCTTGCCGGGCGGCAGCTCGATACGCGTCTCGGTTTGGCCTGCTCCGAAATGAAGATGGGACTTGTCTTGTGGGATCGGCTCGTTGGGATCGAGTGGTTCATTCACATCAATCAGCAAATGATGATGGCCGCTGTTCTGAAAATCGTCGCCCGCGTGGGTGACACCCATGTTCCGCAGACCGAAACGACACCAGAATCCACCTCTAATCGTAGTGCCGTCCTGCGGCCAAACGAAATACAGAACCGCATCCTTTGGCGCGGGCTTTCCTTGAGCGTGGGCAGCGCACGACACAGCCGCCAGCGCCGCCGACAGCACGATAAGCCGGGCGATCTTCATGGACGTTCTCCTCTGAAGCTTTTAAGGAGACAGAGCGACCCGCATTCCGTGTGTCTGATATCGAACGTTCGTGTCGTAACTATCGCGGTTCGCCGGCCGCGCATAGAGCGCGTCATTCTTCCAGGACCCGGACCGAATGACATGCGACGCGCAGTCGCCCTCGACCCACGCCGAACCGTCCGACGGAGCGCCCTGATAATTCTTATGCCAACAATCCTCTACCCACTGATCGACGCCGCCACCCATATCATACAGCCCAAACGGATTTGGCCTAAAACTCCCGACCTTGATGGGTTGCTCGGCGGCTGCGATGTCAGTGCAGTTCTTGCAATTGGCCATGCCAGATAGAAACTGGTCGCCCCACCAGTACTTTGTTTGCGTGCCGCCACGAGCGGCATATTCCCATTCGGCTTCACTTGGGAGCCGATATGCCCTTCGCGTTGCGCCTGCGAGCCAAGCAACAAATTGCTTGGCATCGCTCCAGCTTACGTTCGTGATGGGCGCGTCATCTTTGCCGGTTGCCACGAACGCACATGCCTTCGCTGCAGCGCATTCGTTCCATTCGCGAACGGTGATCGGATACTCACTGATCGCAAACGGCTTGATCGTGACCTGGTGGGGCGGCTTCTCCGTGACATCGTCATTGCTGCCCATTGTGAAGCTACCGCCACGAAGCATGTACATTTCGGGCTCTCGGACCGCCGAGCTCAGCTGTGTTGCAGGCTTGGCTGGAGACGCGAGCTGAGGTTGCGACGCTCCTTGTTTCACAGCTGGGGCCACCGAAGGAGCGGGCTGAGTTTGGGGTGCTGCTTGTTTCACGGTGGGCGGCGGTGACGAGAGCACCTTCGGTATCTCTGGCGAAACCGGCGCTGAAGCCTGACCTCCAACCTTGCCATGCGGTTGCCAAAACACATACCAAAGGACACCGCTTGCGATGACCAGCAAAAACAGGCTCAGCAAAAAAATCAGAATGTTCTCGCGTCGTTTTCGGGTCCTGTTGAAAGCGGCCGGATCCGGAAGCACACGGTAGACTCTTACTGGGTCTGTGATGTTCTTTACTTTGCGATCTCCGAGCGACTCATATCCGCAAACCAGTTTGTGCTTTATCTGCTCGTAGATGCCGCCTGAGATGTAAACTTGGCCAGGAACGGCAATACCCTCAAGGCGCGTAGCAATATTGACACCATCGCCGAAAACGTCGTCTACTTCGATGATAACGTCGCCAAGATTGACGCCAATCCGATATTCAATCCAATGATGCTTCGGCATAGATGTGTTGCGTCCAACCATGTTTTGCTGGATGACGATAGCGCACCGCACAGCTTCGACAGGACTGTCGAAAATCGCAATAAATCCGTCACCAGTGGTTTTGACGAGCCTTCCATGATGCCCCACAATGCTGGGCTCTATGAGGTCACGCTCGATCCGCTTCACGCGAAGATGCGTTCCTTCTTCATCGATTTGCATGAGGCGGCTGTAGCCCGCGATATCGCCGGCGACAATCGCAGCAAGACGACGCGGCGTTGACTCTCGCGGGGGATCGCCACTTCTGCTCGATTTCAATTTGCGAATTTCACCCATGACCTGGGTCTCCATACACCGCAAACGGCAGTGTTAGGGGCGGACAACTACGTTCCGCAGAAATTTGAACTCGCCAATAACAGGTTATCACACTGCCGGGTTGGGACAAGCCAAATGAAGCCTTCCTCAAACGGGTCTGCACCTAATAGCTCGAACCGCGATGTTCGAATGTGAACCGCCTCACATCTCCGAATTCAGCGCCTGTAGGATAGCTCGCCCGATGGCCGCTCTGGGGTCAAAAGCGTCGTTCTAGTCGCCGCGTAGTCACTTCCGGTCTGCCCCGATAGACGGACGATTGGGGGGCCGGCCCGCCCATGGGCGTGGGGTTGATCCTTAGGGCGGTCCAATCGCGTACCGCCCTATTTTCATGTGTGCTACGTAGTTGGGTGGCAAAATGGTAGCAGGAGAAGCCGATCATGACTGACGATCAGGTCAATCTCGTCGTTCAGCACCTTTGCGAGCAATTGCACTTGGCGCTCCGATTGAAGGACAGCGAGGCACATCCACCAAACGCCAAGGATATTGGATTTGATCCTGCCTCTGTAAGAACTGTATTGCTGACCGGGTTGCGTTCGGCGGGTGTCACGATCCACCACGAGGCAGCCGGGGCGAGCGAAGAGCCGCCGTGGTCCTAAACGCAAAACGCGGGACAGAAGCCCCGCGCCAATGTCTCAGGTGGGTCATTTGCGTCGATCTGGGCATGTCCCCAGCACGTCCGGTTAGGGGCTGATCTCGGAAATGCCGATTGTCCGGTTTTGCTGATTGAAGGCATCGGTTTGGACGTGATTCAAGCGCCCAAACTGGGCTTCGAATGATGCGGTATGAACTTACGGAGTGAATGGATTGCCATCCGGTCGTTCCTTCCGAACCAACCGCTTAGCATTCTACCTGTTGACGACCGGCGCGTCCGGAACGCTATGGCTGCGTGCTAATAAGTCCGCACCCTACGTCCCCGTTCGCCGCGGCTGTTCGGCTGAATCGGCGCGCAGGTCGCGGAAGAACTTTTCGACTTCGCGCGACAGCGTCTCTGCGGTCGCCGTGAGGTCGCTGGAGGCGGTGAGGACGGAGGCGGCCGCGGTGCTGGTGGTGCCGATGGCGTCGCTGAGCGAGCCGATATTGACGACCAGCGTGCCATTGCCCTGCGCTGCCAGTTGGGCGTTCGCGGAAATCTCGCGGGTCGCAGCATCCTGTTGTCCGATGGCGCTGGCGATGATCGACGTCACCTCGTTGATGTCGCGCACGGCGTTGCCGATTTCGCGGACCGCATCGACGGAATTTTTGGTGGAGGTCTGAATCAGGCCGACGTTCTGGCCGATTTCGGCGGTCGCCTTGGCGGTCTGCTCGGCCAGGGCCTTGACCTCGTGGGCGACGACCGCAAAGCCGCGGCCGGCGTCGCCGGCGCGCGCGGCCTCGATGGTCGCATTCAGCGCCAGCAGGTTGGTTTGTTCGGCGATGGCCTGGATCAGGCTGAGCACGCCGTCGATGCGTTGGGTCGCGGCGGCAAGTCCCTCGATCTCGGCAATCGATTTTTCGGTACGAAGGCCCGCCTGTTCGACCGCGCCGGCGGATTGCCGAACCTGCCGGCCGATTTCCTCCACCGAGGCGGAGAGCTCTTCGGCGGCACCCGCCACGGCGGAAACATTGTGGGAGGCCTGCTCGGTCGCGCCGGAGGCGGCGACCGCACGTCCGCGCGCATCCGACGAGACGGTGGCGATGGTCTCCGCGGTACCGCGCATCGAGGTCGCATTGTCGGTCACCGCGCGCAACACGCCGCCGATGGCTTCGCGGAAAGCATCGACCGAAGCTTCGATCTGGCGGGCGCGCTGGTCGCGCGCTTCGGAATCCCGCAGCACCTGCGAATTGAGGTTGCGGTTGCGGTCCATCGCCTGCTGGAAGATCTGGATCGCCCGCGCCAGCGCGCCGATCTCGTCGGTACGGCCGGTATGGGGAACCTCGACGCCCTGGGCGCCCTCGGCGACGCGCTTGATGGTATCGGTAATGGCCGAGAGCGGGCGCGCGATCGAACGGGCGATGATCAGTACGCCGATCACGACCACGACCAGCGCCAAACCACCGAGGCAGGTCAGCACAAAGGCCAGCGTGTGGCTCGCATCGGTCTGCTGCGCGAGCTTTCTGCTGCGTTCGGCATACACCTTGGAAAGCGCTTCGAGATCCTTGTTCAGCGCCGAGCGCACTTCGCGATTGGCGTCGTTGTCGCCCCACTCACGGCCTGCTGCCGCACTGATTTCGACGCCACGGCGTACCAGTTCCTTGCGGAAGTCGACGAACTGTTCGATGCGCTTCTTGAAGGTTGCGAATTGCGCGGCGTCGTCGGCCTGGACCAGCGCCTCCCAGTTCTTGACGACGGCCAGCAGGCGTTCGTTGAACTTCAGCAAACCTTCGCCGTATTTCTTCACCGTCGCAGCGTCCGTCGACATGTAGATGCCGCGGGATTCCATCACGACCGCATAGACCAGCGAATTGACCCGCTCGACGTTCAGCGCGGCGCGGCTCGCGGTTGCGACGGCTTCCGTGAGTTCGGTGTTGCCGCGGGTGTTGTATTCGGACAACGCGGTGATGGCGGCGGTGAGCACGGCGAATAGTACAAAGATCGCGTAGAGTTTGGCCGCGAGCGAAAGGCGGGATGACATGGCGCCACCAGAAAATGATTGAGGGGATTTTACAATTTCAGCCATACCGGCACTCCAGAACCGGGCCGGGGAGTACCGTCGGCCGTCAAAAATTATGCTAAACTTTGATGGAGAATTTCTTAATGCGGGAAATTCATGGAACTGCAACTATTTAGAAATATGTAGCAATTTCAACTGCTTGAATATTGACGGCAGGTTCCGTTGGTTGAATATACCGCAACCGCTGCGACCATAGCGCGCAGCCGGCATCCCCTTGAGCGCGATGCAGGCGCCCGGCATGTCACGACGAGATGCTAGGCTTCTATCGCCCCACGGACGCGCCGGTGGGTCTGGAGCCACCATGGTCTATCGCCAAGCCATCGATGCCACCTCTTATCTGTTCGATGATTTGCGCGACCTGCTTGCCAAGGCGACGCCGCCGCGCTCCGGCGATCGCCTTGCCGGCATCGCGGCCGACAGCGCGGAACGGATGATCGCGGCGCGGATGGCGCTCGCCGATGTTCCGCTCAAGCAGTTTCTGACTGAAGCCGTCATTCCCTACGAGGACGACGAGGTTACCCGCCTGATCCTGGATACCCATGATGCCGCGGGCTTTGCAGCGATATCGTCGCTGACCGTGGGCGGCTTCCGCGACTGGCTATTGTCCGATGCAGCGACCACCGAGACGTTGCAAAAGGTCGCCCGCGGGATCACGCCGGAAATGGCTGCAGCCGTCTCAAAGCTGATGCGCAACCAGGACCTGATCCTGGTAGCCAAAAAATGCACGGTGACATCAGCCTTTCGCAACACCATCGGCTTGCGTGGGCGGATGAGCGTGCGGCTGCAGCCCAATCACCCCTTCGACGACACCCGGGGCATTACTGCCTCGATCCTCGACGGCATCATGCTGGGATCGGGCGATGCCTGCATCGGGATCAATCCGGCGAGCGACGATCCGGCGGTGATCGGCGGCATGTTGCGGCTGCTGGACGGGATCATTTCGCGGCTGCGGATCCCGACGCAGGCTTGCGTTCTCACCCACGTCACCACCACGCTCGGATTGATCGGGCAGGGTTTTCCGGTCGATCTGGTATTCCAGTCGATTGCCGGAACGGAAGCGGCCAACCGCAGCTTTGGCGTCGACCTGGCGCTGTTGCGGGAGGCGCGGGAGGCCGGGCTGTCGCTCCGCCGCGGCAGCGTCGGCGACAATGTGATGTATTTCGAAACCGGGCAGGGTTCGGCGCTGTCGGCCAATGCCCATCACCATGTCGACCAGCAGACCTGCGAAGCGCGGGCCTATGCGGTGGCGCGCGCGTTCGATCCCTTGCTGGTTAACAGCGTCGTCGGCTTCATCGGACCCGAATATCTCTATGACGGCAAGGAGATCATCCGGGCCGGGCTGGAGGATCACTTTTGCGGCAAGCTGCTCGGGCTGCCGCTCGGCGTCGACGTCTGCTACACCAACCATGCCGAAGCCGACCAGGACGACATGGACAATCTGTTGACGCTGTTGGCCGCCGCCGGCGTGACCTTCATCATGGGGGTGCCGGGCGCCGACGACGTCATGCTGAACTACCAGTCTACCTCGTTTCACGACGCGCTCTATGTCCGCGACCTGTTCGGCCTGAAGCGGGCGCCCGAGTTCGACGACTGGCTGCATCAAACCGGCCTGGCCGGCGCCGACTTCCGGATTGCAGGCAATGCGGGCCTGCTCCCTGAATTTGCCTCGCGGCTGATCGCCTGACGGCCGGCTGGAGGCTGCGGACGGCGGTTTTTCGTGCAACCATTGAACCGCTGGGGCGTTTAAGCCGACTGCCACAATGTTGAGGAATTTCTGGCCCAACTTTCAATGTCGTGCTTAGATTTGCGAAGGCTTTGGCTGAGGAAGTTTGAATGAGAGCTGAAGGCATTGAAACGGTTCGGCGCATCCTGTGCGTCTTTCCGCGCTATACGTCTTCTTTTGGTACTTTCGAATACGCCTATCCCCTGACCGACGGCGTGCAGGCGTTCATGCCGCCGCAGGGGCTGCTGCTGATCGCGGCCTATCTGCCGGCCAACTGGCCGGTCCGGTTCATCGACGAGAACATCCGCCCCGCCACCACGGAAGACTTCGAATGGGCGGAAGCGGTGTTCGTCAGCGGCATGCATATCCAGCGCCAGCAGATGAACGACATCTGCCGCCGAGCGCATGGGTTCGATCTTTCGGTTGCGATCGGCGGGCCGTCGGTCAGCGCCTGCCCGGATTACTACCCCTCGTTCGACTATCTGCATGTCGGCGAACTCGGCGATGCCACCAATGATCTGATCGGACGGCTGGCGCACGATCCGTCGCGCCCTGAGCGGCAGGTGGTACTGAAAACGGTCGATCGCGTCGCCATGACGGATTTCCCGATCCCCGCTTACGAGCTCGCCGAGGTCAAGAAATACTTCCTCGGCAGCATCCAGTATTCGAGCGGCTGCCCCTACCAGTGCGAGTTCTGCGATATCCCCGGCCTCTATGGCCGCAACCCGCGGCTGAAATCGCCGGAACAGATCATTGCCGAGCTCGACAAATTGCGCGAATGCGGCGTCACCGGGTCGGTGTATTTCGTCGACGACAATTTCATCGGCAACCGCAAGGCCGCGCTGGACCTGCTGCCGCATCTGGTCGAATGGCAGAAGCGGACCGGTTACGTGATGCGGCTCGCCTGCGAGGCGACGCTGAACATCGCCAAGCGCCCCGAGATCCTGGAGAAGATGCGCGAGGCCTTCTTCGTCACGATCTTCTGCGGTATCGAGACGCCGGATCCCGACGCGCTGAAGGCGATGCACAAGGACCACAACATGATGGTCCCGATCCTGGAAGGCGTTCACACCATCAATTCCTACGGCATGGAAGTCGTCTCCGGCATCATCATGGGGCTCGACACCGACAAGCCGGAAACCGGCGACGCGCTGCTGGCATTCGTTGACGAGTCGCAGATTCCGCTGCTGACGATCAATCTGCTGCAGGCGCTGCCAAAGACGCCGCTGTGGGATCGGCTGGAGCGCGAAGGCCGTCTGCTCGAGGAAGACGAAAGCCGCGACTCCAATGTCGCGTTCCTGTTGCCCTATGATCAGGTGGTCGATTCGTGGCGCAAATGCATGGCAGTCGCCTATGCGCCGGAAAAGCTGTTCGCGCGCTACCAGTATCAGTGCGACTACACCTATGCGCGGCGGTTGAAGGTGCCGGTAACCCCCGAGCAGAAGAGCTGGGCCAACATCAAGCGCGCCTTGATCATGCTCCGGAACATTTTCTGGAAGGTCGGTGTGCTCGGCGATTACAGGAAGGTGTTCTGGAAATTCGCGCTGGGACGGCTGCGGCACGGCGACATCGAGGGGCTGATCGCTTCGTCCATGATCGCTCATCACCTGATCATGTTCGCGCGTGCGGCGTCGGTCGGTCAGCAGAGCGCATCGAACTATTCGATCCGGCTACGTGAAGCCTCGGTCCCTGCCGAGTAGCAAACCCTGGAAGTCGTCATGAAAACGCCGGCGCCGCCCGGTTCGATTGATCGCCTGCGCGAGCTGACACCGGCCCGCGTCGGGCTCGGCCGGGCGGGGGCCAGCATGCCGACCGAGGCGTTGCTCGCTTTCACGCTCGATCACGCACGCGCGCGCGACGCCGTCCATACCACCTTCGATGCCACGCGCCTGATGGCTGAATTGGCCGGGCTCGGCCTGAATGCGCTTGAGGTCGCCAGCCAGGCGCCCGACCGGCGCGACTATCTGCGCCGCCCCGATCTCGGCCGCATGCTCGATTCCAGTTCGCGGCGCTTGCTGGCCGACCGGAGCGGCGGTCGTTGCGAGCTTGCCGTCGTCGTCGGCGACGGCCTGTCGCCGGCCGCGGTCAACGTTCACGCGGTCGAACTGGTTCGCAACCTCGCCGCACGGCTCGCGCAGGCCGGCATCGGAATAGGCGCTGTCGTGGTCGCGTCGGGCGCGCGCGTGGCGCTGGGCGACGAGATCGGCGCTGCGCTGGGCGCGCGCATGGTGGTGATGTTGATAGGCGAGCGGCCGGGCCTGTCGGCGCCGGACAGTCTCGGGGCCTATCTGACGTTTGGACCGCGCATCGGTCTGACCGACGCCGAGCGCAATTGCATCTCCAACATCCATGGCGCGGGCCTGAGCTATGACGAAGCCGCGTTCAAGATTGCGTGGTTGGTTCGTGAAGGCCTTTCGAGGCAACTCACCGGCATAGCGTTGAAGGACGAAAGCGGAGCACCGCCGGTGCAGATCGCGGCCGATCCGGCCCTGTGAGCAGTCCGGGTGTGGCAAATCAGAGACTTAACGCGCATTTTCGTCATTTGCCTGCCGATTTGCCCCGCCGCGCGCGCTTGCCGGATCAGGTTCGGACCTGTAAAACGACGGCGTTAATTTACCGCGTGATTTCAAGGGCTAGCGCCGATCAGACAGGGCTGTAAGAGCCGCCATCGCGCAACCAACCCAAGCAAGCTTCACAACCGACACCGACGCGAGAACTGGACAGGGCATGCTCGACAAGAACTCCGAAAGTCAGGTCCACGTCGAAGCGATCGAGGAGCCGGTAACGGGTACGAGTATCGCCTTTGGGCTGGAGCGCCTCGGCCTCGTCGCGGTCAAGGCGCCGATCGTATCCTGCGTCATTCTCGTCGCGCTGATGATCGCCGCGTTCTTCGGGATCGAGCGGATCAAGATCGACGACTCGCTGAGCCAGCTTTTCCGCTCCAATTCCAAGGACTACAAGCAGTACGAGGCCGTGACCAAGCGCTTCCCGGCGACCGAATTCGACGTGCTCGTCGTGGTCGAGGGCAAGACGCTGCTGGCGCGCGAAAACCTCGAGAAGATCCGTGACATGGTCACCGACCTGCAACTGGTCGACGGCGTGCGCGGTCTGGTCTCGCTGTTCTCGGCGCGCCAGGCGCCGGAACCGGGCAAGCTGCCGGCGGCGCTGTTCCCGTCGGAACTGCCGCAAGGTGCCGCCTACGACAAGTTCGCCGAGACTGTTAAGTCGAACGAGATCATCCGCGGCAAGTTGTTGTCGGAGGATGGCACGCTGGCGCTGATCGTGCTGTCGCTGGAGCCGAACATTGTCGCCAGCAACGAACTCGGCAAGGCGGTCGGCGACATCAGGAAGATCATGGCGGAAGATCTCGCCGGCAGCGGGCTCAACGCCCAGCTCTCCGGTGTTCCCGTCATGCAGCTCGAAATCCGCAACGCCGTGAAGCGCGACGGGCTGACCTACAACATCCTCGGCATTCTGGCCGGCTGCATCATCGCCATCATCTTCTTCCGCAAGATATCGTTCATGATCGTCGCGGCCTTCCCGCCGATCATCGCGATCCTGCTCGCGCTCGGCGGCCTTGGCTGGGCCAACTTCAATCTCAACATGTTCCTGAACGTGATGACGCCGCTCATCATGGTGATCAGCTTCTCCGACTCGATGCAGCTGACCTTCGCCGCGCGCGACCGCCTCATCGCTGGCCAGGACAAGTACACCGCGTTCAAGAACGCGGTGTTGGTGGTCGGTCCCGCCTGCGTGCTCACCCACGGCACCGCCGGCATCTCGTTCATCGCCCTGCAATTCTCCGACTCCGAACTGATCCGCAAGTTCGGCGAGGCGGGCCTTGCCGCCACCATCATCGCGCTCATCGCGGTGCTGTCGCTGGTGCCGGTGTTCGGTGTGCTTTTTGTGCGCAACGAAAAAGTCATGGCGGTCAAGTTCCAGGGCGCCGACGCCGGCGTGCAGGCGTTGCGCAACTTCTGCTACTGGATCGCGGTGCGCATGGTCGGCCGCCCCGGGCTGTTCAGCCTGATCGCAGTGCTCGTCGTCGCCAGCATGGGCTATGTCTATGCCAACCTGCAGCCGCGCTACCGGCTGGCCGACCAGGTCCCGGACAAGCGCCAGGCCGTGGCGGCGTCGAGCCGTCTCGACGCCAAGCTCACCGGTGCCAATCCGGTCGACGTCCTGATCGAATTCCCCAAGGGCGCCTCGCTCTACGCGCCGGAGACGCTGAAGACGATCGCCGATGTCCACGCCATGGTCGAAACCGCGGCAGGCGTCGGCAACGTCTGGTCGCTGGAAACCCTGCGCCGCTGGCTTGCCGAGAAGGCGGGGAGCAACGACGTCGCGACGCTGAAGGAATATGTCAGCGTGATTCCGGAACATCTGGTGCGGCGCTTCATATCGGCCGACCAGGATGCGGTGGTGGTGTCGGGCCGCGTACCCGATATCGATTCAAGCGCGCTGCTTCCCGTGGTCAACAAGCTCGACAAGGGACTCGACAAGGTACGTGCGGAGCATCCGGGTTACGAAATTGCGGTCACCGGGCTTTCGGTGATTGCCGCGCGCAACAGCTCCAACATGATCGAGAAGCTCAACCGCGGGCTGACGGTGGAATTCCTGCTGGTCGCGGTCTTCATCGGGCTCGCGTTCCGCTCGGTCGTGGTGATGTTCTCCTGCATCCTGCCCGGCATTTTCCCGGTGGTGGCATCGGGGACGGTGCTGGCGATCATGGGCGAGGGGCTGCAATTCGCCAGTGTGGTGGCGCTGACGGTGTCGTTCGGCCTCGGCCTGAGCGCGACGATCCACTTCCTCAACCGGCTGCGGCTCGAGCGAAAGCCCGGCGTCAGTGCGGCTCTGGCGGTGGAACGGGCGACCGTGCTGGTCGGACCGGCGCTGATCCTGACCACGGTGGTGCTGGCCTGCGGCTTGGTCGTCACGGTGTTCTCCGACCTGCCGTCGCTGCGGCTGTTCGGCTGGCTCAGCGCGTTCTCGATGATCGCGGCGCTGGTCGCGGACCTCTTCATCCTGCGGCCGACATCGATGTTCCTGATCAACCTGTCGGAAAAGATTCGCGGCACCGCAGGCCGGGCGAAGCCGGCGGAGTAACGATCGAAATCCGGTCGCCAAACCCAAGCGCGCCCCAAAAGAAAGCGCCCCCGGAGCAGATCCGGGGGCGCTTTGCTTTGATGGACGAAGAGACGCGCGCGGTGCGTCAGGTCTTCGTCATCGTGATCTTGACGCCGCGGATTTCACCCTTGGAGTCGATCTGGACCACCTGCTTGTTGCCGGTGGTCCGCAAATTCAGGTTGGCGGCGAAGCCGGAAGCCTCGACGAAGACGTCGATCTGGCCGCCGCCCGCGGTGCCCTGCAGATTGCCGAAGATGTTGCGGCTCTTCTCGCTCCAATTGCCGGAGATACGGCCACCCTGGCTGGTGACGTCGCTGGAGAGATCGAATTTGTAGCTGTCGCTGGCGCAGTGCAGGTTCTGCTTCAGGCCGAGGCCGGACGCGTTGACCTTGTAATCGGCCTTGCAACGGATGTTCTCGGTGGTGCCGTTGGACAGCGCGACCGTGCCTGCGCCGCTCCATGATCCGTCAAAACCGGCAAAGGGACCCGCGGCCTGGGTGTGGCCTGCGGTGACCGACAACATGAGCGCGGCGCCGACGCCAGCAGCCGCGAGTGCCTGACCGAACAAGCTGGAACCGAACAGTTTCATCGTGAATTTCCCATCAAAATAGACGTTCCCCGGAGGATACGCCTCGCCGCATCGAAGGTTTAGTGTTCCCGCGGAATGTTAGGTTCAATTGATAAAACCGCCGCTACCGGCGATCACCGCAGGGCAATCGGCATTTTTATCGGACGGAATCGAAAACATCCCGGCCTCGCCGCGCCACCAACATCTAGCTATGCGCCGCATGTGTCCGCAACAGTCAATTGCAAAGAAAGCTAAGGCGGAAATACACATTAGATTTCAGTTGGTTATGAAAAGCGTAGACGTCGTCGTAAATTTGGCCGCATTTGCCAGCGCTTGTCCTTGGTTCGTTGCTGCGCTACGCGGCGCCTGTCATCCCAGAAAATCCACCCCCGCGATGCCAAAATGCAATTCGGGAACAGGATTTCTTGCTGCCGAAATGAAGGAATACGATGCGTAAATTTCTCCTGGCACTCTCCTTGTTCTCGATCACGGTTTCGTCGAACGCCTTCGCCCAGCAGCAACGCAGCGGAACGGCGGAGGAGCAGAAGGCGTGTGCCCGCGACGTGCAGCGTTTCTGCCGCCCGGTCATCGACCAGGGCGATTTCACCATTTTGGCGTGCCTGCAGCAGAATCGTCCGAAGATCACCCAGGCCTGCGATCAGGTGCTCAAGAACCACGGGCAATAAGCGGCGCCTGCACCCGTTAACCGTTGCGTCGGGCCAATTTTGGCCCGATTGCAGGCGTGGCGGGTAGGGCTGATCGGCCCAGATAGCATTGGTTTTGGCGGCGTATTCCCCTATATGGGGGCGCGATCCCATCGCATGCGCCAAGTGTCGGTGCATGCCGCCCAGCCAGACGAATGTAGCCAGTTTCTTGATGACCAGCGCGAGCGAACTGCGATCGGGAAAGACCCACCGCGACGAGAATTTTCCGGTCGCGTCGTGGATCATTCATCCGCGTCACCGGGCGCTTATTCTCAGCTTCTATAATTTCGTCCGGACCGCCGACGACATTGCCGACCACGCGACGTTGGCCGCGGACGAAAAGCTGCGCTATCTCGATTTGATGGAAGCGGAACTGCTCGGCAAGGGCGATACCCAGCCGGAGGCCGTCAACCTGCGCCGCGCGCTGGCCGAGCGGGCGATGCCGCCCCGCCACGCGCTCGATGTGCTGGTCGCGTTCCGGATGGACGTCACCAAGCTGCGCTACGAGAACTGGGACGACGTCATTCACTATTGCCGCTATTCGGCGATGCCGGTCGGCCGCTTCATGCTCGATGTGCACGGTGAAAGCACCTCGACCTGGGCCGCGTCCGATGCGTTGTGTGCCGGCCTGCAGATCAACAATCATCTGCAGGACTGCGCCAAGGACTACAAGAACCTGAACCGCGTCTACCTGCCGCGCGATGCGCTGGCGTCAGCCGGCGCCTCCGTCGAGATGCTGGGCGAGGCGAAGTCGCCGCCGGCGCTGCTGGCGTGCCTGCAGGCGCTCGCGGTGCGCACCGAAACCCTGCTCGATGAAAGCAAGTCGCTCGGCGCCGAAGTGCGGGATTTTCGGCTCGGGCTCGAGATTTCCGTGATCCAGGCCTTTGCCGACAAGATCGTCGGCCTGCTGAAGGTGCGTGATCCCCTCAGCGAGCGGGTGCATCTTTCCCCGCTCGAACTGCTGGGGCAAAGCTTCGCCGGTATGGCCGGCGAGATCGCACGCCGCGCGACGGGTCGCCGGCCGGTGTCGAACCCGGCGGCCGGCGCATGACGCTGGAGACGGCGGCGGCCAACGCAGATTACGGCACCACCGCGTCCGGTAGTTCGTTCTACGCGGCGATGCGTATCCTTCCGCGCGCGCAGCGCGAAGCGATGTTCCAGATCTACAGTTTCTGCCGACAGGTCGACGACATTGCAGACTCTGACGGACCGCGGCCCGAGCGGCTGGCGGCGCTCCAGCAATGGCGCGACGACATCGACGCGTTGTACCAGGGCCGTCCGCCGGAGCGGCTGAAGGATTACGTGTCGTCGGTGCGCACCTTCGGCCTCAAGCGCGAGGATTTCCTGGCCATCATCGACGGCATGGAGATGGACGTGCCGCAGGACATCCGGGCGCCTGATATGGCAACCCTCGATCTCTATTGCGACCGCGTCGCCAGCGCGGTGGGGCGGCTGTCGGTGCGCGTATTCGGCTTGCCCGAGAATGACGGCATCCTGCTCGCCCACCATCTCGGCCGCGCCCTGCAGTTGACCAACATCCTGCGCGACATCGACGAGGATGCCGGCCTCGGCCGTCTCTATTTGCCGCGCGAAGGCTTGCTGCATGCCGGCATCACCAGCGACGATCCGGTGAAGGTCTCAGCCGAACGGAGCTTGCCGAAAGTGTGCCTGCCGCTGGTCGAGCGGGCGAAATCGCATTTCGAGCAGGCCGACGCGATCATGAACCGCAATTCGCGGCGCGTCGTGCGCGCGCCCCGGATCATGTCGAAATATTATCGTGCGATACTGGAGCTGTTGATTGCCCGGGGCTTTGCCGTTCCGCGCGAGCCGGTTCGCGTCAACAAGATGGCGAAGATCGCCATCCTTCTCCGTTACGCGATCATCTGATGCAAAAAAACGCTCATATCATCGGCGCCGGCATTTCCGGCCTCTCGGCGGCTGTACGGCTGGCGAACGCGAATTACACCGTGCATGTCCACGAGGCCACGCAGCAGGCCGGCGGCCGCTGCCGGTCCTACTTCGACGCCGCCACCAACCTCACCATCGACAACGGCAATCACTTGCTGCTGTCGGGCAACCGTCATGCGCTGGCTTACGCGCGATCGATCGGCACCGAGGCGGGCCTGGTCGGACCGAAGAGCGCGCAGTTTCCCTTCGTCGACATGTCGACCGGCCAGCGCTGGCAGCTCGACCTCGGCGAGGGCCGCCTGCCGCTATGGGTATTCGACGAGACACGCCGCGTCCCTGACACGGGCCTGCTCGATTATCTGGCATTGATGCCTTTGATCTGGGCAGGGACCGACAAGCTTGTCGGCAAGGCGATCCCCTGCGAGGGCACGCTGTACCAGCGGCTGGTGCAGCCGCTGCTGCTGGCCGCGCTCAATGTCGATCCGCCCGAGGGCTCGGCGGGTCTTGCCGGCGCCATCGTGCGGGAGACGCTGCTGGCGGGTGGACAGGCCTGCCGGCCGTTGATCGCGCGCGATGGCCTCAGCGCGGTGCTGGTCGAGCCCGCGATCAAGCTGTTGCAGAACAACGGCGCCTCCATCCAGTTCGGACATGAGCTGCGCGAATTCGCGATCGCCGGTGACAAGGTCGGCGAATTGAAATTCGGCGGCGATACCGTCGCGGTCGGCGCCGGTGATGTCGTGGTGCTGGCGGTGCCGCCGCGCCCCGCCGCGTCGCTGCTGCCTGGGCTGAAGACGCCATCGAAATTCCGCGCCATCGTCAATGCGCATTTCCGCTTCGATCCGCCACGGGATGCGCCGCCGATCGTCGGCGTCGTCGGCGGTCTGGTGGAATGGCTGTTTGCGTTTCCGCAGCGCCTGTCGATCACCATCAGCAATGGCGACCGCTTGGTCGATATGCCGCGTGAGGAGCTGGCGCTGGCGATCTGGCGGGATGTCTGCAAGGCCGCCGGCCTGCCGGGGGAGCCGGCATTGCCGCCATGGCAGATCGTCCGCGAACGCCGTGCTACATTCGAGGCGACGCCGGAGCAGAATGCGCTGCGGCCGGGCCCGGTAACCGCTTACAAAAACCTGTTTCTCGCCGGGGACTGGACTGATACCGGGTTGCCGGCAACCATCGAGGGATCGGTGCGGTCCGGTGACCGCGCCGCCGATCTGGTTCTGTCGAGGCAGCACGCCTGACGGGACGTTGCGTGACCGGCTTCACGGAAGCCGTCGCAAAGAGAGGGATATCTAGCGAAATGCTGTCCGACGACCACACCGTTGCAGTCGACCCCGAAGCCCTGGAGAAGAGCATCTCCGCGGCGACGCAAGGGCTGCTCGGCTATCGTCAATCCGACGGACACTGGGTGTTCGAGCTGGAAGCCGACAGCACGATTCCGTCGGAATATGTGCTGCTGCGCCACTATCTCGCCGAGCCCGTCGACAGCGCGCTCGAAGCCAAGCTCGCGAACTATCTTCGCCGCACCCAGGGCGATCACGGCGGCTGGCCGCTGGTGCAGGACGGCCCGTTCGACATGAGCGCCAGCGTCAAATCCTATTTCGCGCTGAAGATGATCGGCGATTCCGTCGACGCGCCGCACATGGTACGGGCGCGCGAGGCGATCCGCTCGCGCGGCGGCGCCAGCGGCGTCAACGTTTTCACGCGGTTTCTGCTGGCGTTCTACGGCATATTGAGCTGGCGCGCCGTGCCGGTGCTGCCGGTCGAGATCATGCTGCTGCCGATGTGGTCGCCGTTCCATATCAACAAGATTTCCTATTGGGCGCGCACCACGATCGTGCCGCTGATGGTGATGGCCGCGCTGAAACCGCTGGCGAAGAATCCCAAGGGCGTCGGCATCGACGAATTGTTCCTGCAGGATCCCAAGTCGGTCGGCATGACGACGAAGGCGCCGCATCAAAGCTGGGGCTGGTTCACGCTCTTCAGCGCGCTCGACAAGATCCTGCGGGTGGTCGAACCGCTGTTCCCGAAGAAGCTGCGCCAGCGTGCGATCGATTCCGCGCTCGCTTTCACGGAAGAGCGGCTGAACGGCGAAGACGGCATGGGCGCGATCTATCCGCCAATGGCCAACATCGTCATGATGTACGCGGCGCTCGGCAAGGGGGAGGATTATCCGCCGCGCGCGGTTACCCGCAAGGGCATCGAAAACCTGCTCGTGATCGGCGAGCACGAGGCCTATTGCCAGCCCTGCGTCTCGCCGGTGTGGGACACCGCGCTCACCTGCCATGCGCTGGCAGAGGCCGGTAGCGAAGACATGCTGGCGAAGATGAAGCAGGGGCTCGACTGGCTGAAGCCCAAGCAGGTGCTCGACCTCAAGGGCGACTGGGCGGTGAAAGCTCCCAATGTCCGTCCGGGCGGCTGGGCCTTCCAGTACAACAACGCGTATTATCCCGATCTCGACGACACCGCTGTTGTGGTGATGGCGATGGATCGGGAGCGGCGGCAGTCCGGCAGCCAGGAATACGATACGGCGATCGCGCGGGGCCGCGAGTGGATCGAGGGCCTGCAGAGCCGCGACGGCGGCTGGGCCGCGTTCGACGTCAACAACCTCGAATATTACCTCAACAACATCCCGTTCTCTGACCACGGCGCGCTGCTCGATCCGCCGACCGAGGACGTCACCGCGCGCTGCATCTCGATGCTGGCACAGCTCGGCGAGACCGCCCAGACCAGCAGGCCGTTGGCGGACGGTGTTGCGTATCTTCGCCGCACCCAGCTCGCCGAAGGCTCGTGGTACGGTCGCTGGGGGCTGAACTACATCTATGGGACCTGGTCGGTGCTTTGCGCGCTGAATGCGGCCGGTATAGACCACCAGGACCCGATGATGCGAAAGGCGGTGGATTGGCTGGTTTCGGTCCAGAACCGGGATGGCGGCTGGGGCGAGGATGCGGTCAGCTACCGACTCGACTACAAGGGATATGAGGATGCGCCATCGACTTCCTCGCAAACGGCATGGGCCTTGCTTGGACTGATGGCGGCAGGCGAGGTCGAGCACCCGGCCGTTCTACGGGGGATTCAGTACCTAAAAGGCACACAGACCGAAAAAGGACTGTGGGACGAGGCGCGCTACACGGCAACGGGCTTCCCGCGGGTGTTTTACTTGCGGTATCATGGCTACTCGAAGTTCTTTCCGCTCTGGGCGTTGGCGCGGTATCGAAATTTGAGAAGCACCAACAGCAGGGTGGTAGGGGTCGGGATGTGATTTTGGGGGCGGGGGCCGCCGCGACCGTGGACAATTCGGTTGATCTCAATTCGACTGATCCACGTCCGGTTTTGATCGTAACCGGTCTGGTGCAGGAGGCCCGCATAGCGGCCGGGCCCGGCATGATCGTGATCTGCAGCAGTAGCGATCCGCAGCAATTGCGCGCGCTGCTTGCGACGCTTGATCCATCGTCATTCAGGGGGGTGATCTCGTTCGGCGTCGCCGGCGGGCTCGATCCGTCGTTGAAGTCGGGCGACGTGGTGGTGGCGACGGAGGTTCTGGCCGGCGATACCCGTTTTCTGGCTGGTCTGGCCCTGAACGAGGAAATGATCGCCAGCGCCGCGCTGAAGCGCCGGCGCGTGGTCCGCGGCGGCCTTGCCGGCGTGGAACAGGTGATCGCAGCGACCGCCTGCAAGGCCGCGCTGCATTCCGAGACCGGGGCTGCCGCTGTCGATATGGAAAGCCATATTGCGGCGGCATATGCCTCAGCGGCGGGCATTCCGTTCGCGGCGCTGCGCGTCATTTCGGATCCCGCCAGCCGCTCGCTTCCGGCGCTGGCGAAGAGCGCCATCAAGCCGAACGGCGATATCGACCTGCGCAAGGTGCTGCGCGGGGTCGCGCGCAATCCGAGGACGCTGCGCGCACTGGTCTCCACCGGAATCGATTTCAATCGGGCGCTGCGCAGCTTGCGCGGCTGCCGGAGCTTCCTGATCGGCGGCGAGGACCTCGCCACGGTGGATATCTAACGCCCGCCAGCGACCGCCTTAAGCAAGAAAAGCCCCGGTTCTGATTCGATCAGAACCGGGGCTTTTTTATCTGCGCGAGCTATAGCGTTTCGGGCGAAGCGCTGCTTTAGGCGGCCGTGGACGCCTTCTGCTGCTGCTTGGCAGCGGCGGCAGCCGCCTCGTCTCGGCGGATCTCCGAGAGGCGCTTCTGCACTTCCGACGAGAAGATGTACTGGGCCGGACGCTGGTTATCGAGATTGATCTCGGGCGCCATCGGACCGGTGGTCCGGATGCCGCGCAGCGCGACCCACATCGCCTTCAGCGGATTGAGCAGGGCGGCGTTGGCGGCCGTCGGCTCGTAGCCGCAATGCGCCATGCAGTCGGCGCACTTTTCGTACTTGCCGGTGCCGTAGGTCTCCCAGTCCGTCGTCTCCATCAATTCCTTGAAGGTCTTGGTGTAGCCTTCGCCGAGCAGGTAGCAGGGTTTCTGCCAGCCGAAGATGTTGCGCGCCGGCATGCCCCAGGGGGTGCATTCGTAGGACTGGTTGCCGGCGAGGAAGTCGAGGAACAGGCCGGAGTGCATGAAGTTCCACTTCTTGCCCTTGCCGAGCGCGAACACGTCGCGGAACAGCTTCTTGGTCTTGGTGCGGTTGAGGAAGTGCTCCTGGTCGGGGGCGCGCTCATAGGCGTAGCCAGGCGACATCGAGACGCCGACACCGAGTTCGGTGGTGAAGTCGAGGAACTTGGCGATCTCTTCGGCCGGATGGCCGTCGAAGATGGTGGCGTTGACGTTGACGGTGAAGCCGCGGGCTTTCGCGGCCTTGATCGCGGAAACCGCGCGATCGAACACGCCCTTCTGCGAGACCGCCTTGTCGTGGTGGTCCTTCAGGCCGTCGAGATGCACCGAGAAGAACAGATAGGGCGAGGGCTCGAACAGATCGAGCTTCTTTTCCAGCAGCAGCGCGTTGGTGCAGAGCGAGACGAACTTCTTGCGCGCCACGAGGCCGCGCACGATCTCGCCGATTTCCTTGTGGATCAGGGGCTCGCCGCCGGGGATCGCCACCATCGGCGCGCCGCACTCATCGGCCGCGTCCCAGCATTCCTGCGCCGACATGCGGCGATTGAGGATTGCATCGGGATAGTCGATCTTGCCGCAGCCGACGCAAGCGAGGTTGCAGCGGAACAATGGTTCCAGCATCAACACGAGCGGATAGCGCTTCCGGCCAAGCAGCTTCTGCTTGATGAGGTAGCCGCCGATACGGATTTCCTTGAAAAACGGTATTGCCATTGAGAAGATTCTTTCTGGACTCGAAAAGTAGTGAAGTGGATCAGCCCGCAGTCAGTTCGGCTGGAAGCCGGAATTCGATATTTTCTTCCCGGCCGGGAAGCACCGACACCTTGACGGGTCCGATGCGCCTCAAAGCCTCGATTACGTCGTCGACCAGAACTTCGGGCGCCGAGGCGCCCGCCGTGATGCCGACGGCCTTCGCATCCTTCAGCCAATCAGGGTTCAACTCCCTGCCATCGGCAATGAGATAACTCGCGACCCCGACCTCGGTGCCGATTTCGCGCAGCCTGTTTGAGTTGGAACTATTGGCGGCCCCCACCACCAAAATGACGTCCACCAGCTTGCTTAGGTCCCTTACCGCAGATTGGCGGTTCTGTGTCGCATAGCAGATATCCCGGATGTCGGGGCCTTGAATATCTGTAAATCGGGCCTGAAGGGCCGCAATAATGTCCTTTGTATCGTCCACGCTCAGGGTCGTCTGGGTGATATAGGCCACCGGGGTATGGGTCGGAAGGGTCAGGGCCGCCACGTCATCGACGCTCTGGACCAGGAGAACCGGCCCTGGAACCTGGCCCATGGTTCCCTCGACCTCGGGATGGCCGGCATGGCCGATCAGGATCAGCGCCCGGCCCTTCGACATATATCGCTTGCCCTGATTATGGACCTTGGTGACCAGCGGGCAGGTGGCGTTGAGCACCGGCAGGTCCCGGGCGGCCGCCTCTTCCTCGACGCTGCGGGCCACGCCGTGGGCGCTGAACACGGTCACCGCGCGGGGAGGCACCTCCGAAAGGTCCTCGACGAAGATCGCGCCCTTGTTCTGCAGGCTTTCGACCACGTATTTGTTGTGCACGATCTCGTGCCGCACGTAGACCGGCGGGCCGTATTTCTCCAGCGCGCGCTCGACGATCTCGATCGCACGCACGACGCCGGCGCAAAATCCGCGCGGCTGCGCAAGATAGACTTCCATGGGCTGCTCGTTACGCAAGGTGCACCAATTTTTTTCGCAAAATCACTCGAAGGCCTCCGAGCAACCGGACCTGCCGGATAGTTGCAATATCCGCACCACGACCGGGTTCCGCTGGTTTACCCCACCCAAGCACATGGAAGTACAGGGCTTTGTGTCAAAAAAAGAACGACTAGAAAAGATGCATCGATCTTGGTTACCGGCCATTCGGTATTATAATACAGTCGGCCGCCACCTGCCGTCCTCAGCCATCCTCACTTGTTCGTCACTTTATCGCCCCCAGCGGCGGTCTATACCGGCCGGCAACGCCGTTCCGGAGGGTTTGGGTGGCTTTCGTTGAACCCTGCGGAAAAGTAACCAAACAACGTTAGATCGGCCCATGGAACTCCGCTAGACAGCGGGCGTTTTCGGCAGGCTCTTGAGACTTAGAAAGAAACGATGTGCTGACCAATATTGTTGTCGCGATTGTCAGAACCTGTACCCGCTTTGCTATCCCTGTTGTCGTTTTGTCGCTGATGCTGGCAATCGGAGCCGGCTTCTATACTGCGCGCAATTTCTCCATCAACACCGACATCAACACGCTGATTTCGCCCGACCTGGATTGGCGCAAGCGCGACAACCAGTTCGAGCAGGCTTTTGACCGCGAAACGCTGATTCTGGCCGTCGTCGAAGCGCCGACGCCGGAGCTTGCCGGCTCCGCGGCAAAAGCGCTCACGGAAAAGCTTTCCGGCGACAAGAAGAACTTCGAGGCGGTCACGCCGCTCGGCTCGGGCGAGTTCTTTGAGAAGAACGGCCTGCTGTTCCTGCCGGTGGAAGAAGTCGGCAAGGTCACCGGCCAGCTCGAATCGGCAGCCCCGCTGGTCGAGATCATGGCCGGCGATCCGTCGATTCGTGGCCTGACCGGCGCGCTGGAGACCGGACTGGCCGGCATCAAACGCGGGCAAGTCAAGCTCGACCATGCGGAGCGGCCCTTCAACCTGATCGCGCAGACGATCGAGAACATCCTCTCCAAGGGAACGGCGACGTTTTCCTGGCGCGAACTGGTCAGCGACAAACCCCTGACCGATGCCGACAAGCGCGCCTTCATCGAGTTCAAGCCGATCCTCGATTTTCAGGCGCTGGAACCCGGCAAGACCGCAACCGACGCGATCCGGCAGGCGGCCACCGAGCTCAATTTCGCGGGCAACTATGGCGCGCGCGTCCGCTTGACCGGGCCGGTTCCGATGGCGAACGAGGAATACGCCACGGTTCAGGACGGCGCGATCCGGAATGGCATCGTTACCACCGTCATCGTGCTGATCATCCTCTGGCTGGCGTTGCATTCGGCGAAGATCATTTTTGCGGTGTTCGTCAATTTGTTCGTCGGTCTTTCGATCACGACCGCCGTCGGCCTCGCGATGGTGGGCTCGCTGAACCTGCTGTCGGTAGCCTTCGCCGTGCTGTTCATCGGCCTCGGTGTCGACTTCGGCATTCAGTTCAGCGTTCGCTACCGTTCCGAGCGTTTCAAGAACGACAACCTGACGATGGCGCTGGAAGAAGCGGCGCGCCGTGCAGCGGTTCCGCTTTCGCTGGCCGCGATGGCGACCGCCGCGGGCTTCCTCTGTTTCCTGCCGACCGACTACAAGGGCATTGCCGAACTCGGCAAGATTGCCGGCGCCGGCATGCTGGTCGCGTTCCTGACCAGCATCACGACGCTGCCGGCGCTGTTGGACCTGATCAATCCGCCCGGAGAAAGTGAGCCGGTCGGTTACGCCTTCCTGGCGCCGGTCGATCACTTCCTCGAAAAACACCGCGTCATCATAATCACCGGCACGCTACTGGTCGCCATCGCCGGCCTGCCGCTACTCTATTTCATGAAATTCGACTTCAACCCGATCAACCTGCGCAACAAGGACGCCGAGTCGATCGCGACCTTCCTCGATCTGCGCAAGGATCCGAACACCGGCGCCAACGCCATCAACGTGATGACGAATTCCGAAGCCGACGCCAAGAAGATCGAGGCGAAGCTTGAGAAAGTGCCGGAAGTGCTTCGGGTGATGTCGCTCGACAGTTTCGTGCCCCAGGATCAGCAGGCCAAACTCAAGCTGATCGCGCAGGCCGCCAAGGTATTGGGCCCGGCGCTCAATCCCGATCAGGTCGATGCCGCGCCCTCCGACGAGGAGAACGTGGAAGCGTTGAAGGGGACGGTCGAAAGCCTGCGCAAGACCGCGGGCGACGGCAAGGGGCCGGGCGCGGTCGCGTCACGCCGGCTGGCGGACGGGCTGTCGAAGCTCGCCGGTTCGAATCAGGCGACCCGCGACAAGGCGCAGAACATTTTCGTCAGTCCGCTCAAGGTGGTGTTCGACGAACTCAAGAACGCGCTGCAGGCCGCGCCGGTCACCCTGAGCACGCTGCCGCCGGAACTGGTCGCCGGTTGGAAGGCCAAGGACGGGCTGATGCGCGTCGAAGCGCTGCCGAAGGGCGATCCCAACGACAACGATAATCTCCGCAAGTTTGCAGATGCGGTGCTGGCCGCCGAGCCGACCGCGATCGGCGGACCGGTCTCGATCCTCAAATCCGGCGACACCGTTGTCAGGGCGTTCGTCCATGCCGGCATATGGGCGCTGCTGGTGATCAGCGCGCTGCTCTGGCTCGCGTTGCGGCGGGTCACCGACGTGCTGCTGACGCTGGTGCCGCTTTTGGTGGCGGGCGCGGTGACGCTGGAAATCTGCGTGCTGATCGGACTGCCGCTCAACTTCGCCAATATCGTAGCCCTGCCGCTGCTGCTCGGCATCGGCGTTGCCTTCAAGATCTACTACGTGACGGCGTGGCGGTCGGGCAGAACGAATCTGCTGCAGACCAGCCTGACGCGGGCGATATTTTTCTCGGCGCTGACGACCGCAACCGCGTTCGGCAGCCTCTGGCTATCCAGTCATCCCGGCACCGCCAGCATGGGTAAATTGCTGGCGCTGTCGCTTGTGACCACGCTCGCCGCGGTGCTGCTGTTCCAGCCGGCTTTAATGGGTAAACCGCGCGATATCGGGGAGTAGGCAGATATCGCCGATATCGCCCGGCGCGCCGGCCGCCTGCTTCTGACCGGGAACAGGCTTCGGCGCCGAGGTCACTGCGCCGGTGGTCTTCGGCGGAGCGGCCTGGGCCTGTGCAGGTGCTGCGATGGGCGAGCCGGTTGACGAGTTCTTGGGCAACGCACCGGCTGCGCTTTTGGGCGCGCCCTTGGCCATGCTGTTGGCGGGGCTTGAGGGAATTGGCGGCGCCACGCGGGTCCAGGTTTCGCCGCCGCAGAGAAAGCCCAGCACGCAGCCTTGAATCTCGAGCTGGTCGGTTCCGGTAGGCTTGATGGTCGAGCTGTAGAGCTGCCCGTCCTTGGCGTTATAGACTTGGCCTTCCCAGGTATCGGCTGCGCCGGCCTTTTTCGTCATGTCGATCAGGATCGGCATGCCCAGGGTAGGCCGGCTCTGCTTGGAGGCATCCGGATTGTGGGTATCGCGGCCGCCCGGTGTTTTCTCCCAGGCGACGACGCCCCACATGCTGCCGTTGCATTGGGCGACCCGGATATTGGCGACGCCGTCCGCCACCCGCCAGTCGCCGGTGACGTCAGCCGCCAGTGCGGCGTTAAGACCTGTGGCTAAAAAAAATGCGGAACAAACTATTTTGCGCGCGACAGTTTTTGGGCAGTGCAACATGGTCCGAACCTATGCTTATCTGGATGATCCCAAAGCGGGGGTCAAAAAGCCGCATTGAGTGTTTTCAGTTGACGAAATGCCCATCAACCGACGTATGTAACGAATGCTAAGTTCAAATCTAGACGTTTCCGAGATGTTTGTGGAGCGCCAGGCACAGCGCAGTTCCATGCACGCGCGCTATTTGAACGAGCAACTCGTTCGCGTGCTGAAGACCATCGGCTACGATGTCGGTTTTCAGAAGGGTCAAGGTCAATACCTGTTCGATCGTGACGGGGCGCGTTATCTCGATCTACTGAGCGGATTTGGCGTTTTTGCGATTGGCCGCAATCATCCGGCGCTGCGCGAGGCCCTCAAGAGCGTCCTCGACTGCGATCTGCCTAATCTGGTGCAACTGGATGTTTCCACGCTGGCCGGCGTGCTCGCGGAACGTCTGCTCGAGTATGTGCCATATCTGGACAAGGTGTTCTTCGCCAATTCCGGTGCGGAAACCGTCGAGGCCGCGATCAAGTTCGCGCGCGGCGCGACCGGCCGGCCGGGCATCGTGTCCTGTTCCCACTCTTTCCATGGCCTGTCCTACGGCGCGTTGTCGCTGATGGACGATCCAAACTTCCGCTCCGGTTTCGAGCCGCTGCTGCCCGGATGCACCCAGATTCCCTTCAACGACCTCGCAGCCCTCGAACAAGCGCTGTCGTCGCGTCAGGTGGCCGCCTTCATCGTCGAGCCTATTCAGGGCAAGGGCGTCAACATGCCCACCGATGAGTTCCTGCCCGGCGCCGCCGCGCTCTGCCGCAAATATGGCACGCTGTTCATCGCCGACGAAATCCAGACCGGCATCGGCCGTACCGGAAAATTCCTCGCGGTCGAGCACTGGAATGTCGAACCCGACATGGTGCTGCTGGCGAAGGCGCTGTCCGGCGGTCACGTGCCGGTCGGCGCGCTGCTGACGCGCAAGAGCATCTTCGACAAGATCTTCAATCAAATGGACCGTGCCGTCGTCCACGGCTCGACCTTTGCGAAGAACGATCTGGCGATGGCGGCCGGTATCGCAACGCTCGAGGTGATCAAGGCCGAGAAGCTGGTCGAGCAGGCCGCCAAGCGCGGCGCCGAGCTGCGGCTGGCGCTGACCCGCATGGTGCCCGGCTACGAATTGCTGAAGGAAGTGCGCGGCAAGGGATTGATGATCGGCATCGAGTTCGGTCCGCCGAAATCGCTGCGGCTCCGCGCCTCCTGGAACGTGCTGGAGGCCGCCAACAAGGGCCTGTTCTGTCAGCTCATCACGGTGCCGCTGTTCAAGGAACACAAGATCCTGACCCAGGTCTCCGGCCACGGCAGTCACACCATCAAGCTGCTGCCGCCGCTCGTCATTTCAGACGACGACTGCCGCTGGATCGAAAAATCGTTCGACGAAGTGATTGCCGGCAGCCACAAGGTCCCCGGCGCGATCTGGTCGCTCGGCAAGACCCTGGTCGACAACGCCGTGCGCAAGACGGCGTAAGCAGGCCTTTAGCTCCGTCATTGCGAGCGCAGCGAAGCAATCCATCTCGCCGCGCAACGAAAGAATGGATTGCTTCGCGATGCCTGTCATCGGGCGCGCATTCGCCAGACCCGTTGGCTCGCAATGACGATCTAGTTCTTCTTACCCCGTCGTCCCGCCCCGCATCGCGCTTTCGAACCTGTCGCCGAAATCCGCAAGCTCGTCCTTGGCGAGATCGCTGACCGCCCAGTAGTTCAGGCCGCGGTCGCTCCAGTGCCGGATGTTGAATCCCTGGATCGTCTCGATCTTGGCGGACCGGTGTTCGGTGCTCGCGGTCTGCGACACGAACAGGTTGATGATGTGCTGGCGGCGGCGATAGACCACCGCGCCGATGGCGCGCGCGTCGACATAATCGAGCCGGCCGCCGATCAGCGTAAAACCTTGCGCGGTGAGGTCGATCACCGGCGGCGAGACGTCGAGCCGGCCGTTGAACCACGGCTTGACCGTGTGCTGGTCGGTCGAGATGACGTCGGTGAGGTGGCCGGCCTGCAGCGAGCGCAGATGCGCCGAGACCACTTCGGACTGGATCCGCTCGATGTCGTCGTGGCGCAGCACGATGGCGACAAGGCCGGTTGCTGCCAGCGCCGACACCGCCGATCCCATCGCAAAGCCGCGCAGCACCGCGCGCCGGCTCTGTAGCTGGCGCGGTTGCGGCAATGCCGCCTCGATGCGCGCACGCAAAGCCGCAGGCGCGGTGTAACGCACGTCGGCGTCGGCCATCGCCTTGCTGATCTCGCGATAGTCTTTCAGCATTGCCGTGCAATGCGGGCAACCCTCGACATGGTTTTCGACGTCGCGGGCATGCCCGGCATCGAGCTCACCGTCGATCAGGGCTTGAAGGAGGATTTCTGCTTCGTCGCAGGTCATTTCGGTTGCTCCTGTTCCGCAAGCCATGCCGATCGCAGCATGGCGCGGGCGCGCGCGAGACGTGACATCACGGTACCGACGGGCACCTCGGCAACGTTGGCGATCTCGCGGTACGACAAGTTCTCAATTTCACGCAGGACGAAAGTCTCCCGGAATGGTTCGGTCAGCGCCGCCACCATCCGGCGGATGGTGTCGGAATCCTTGGCCCGCACCAGTTGTGCCTCCGGCGTTTCCTGGGCCTCGTGCCAGAGTGGTGCCTGCTCGGCGCTTTCCGGCACGTCCTCGATCGCGCTGGTCGGCGTCGTGGCGCGCCTTGCATATTCGGCGCGGCAGACATTGCGCAGGATCGCGAACAGCCACGGCTTCATCGCCGGTCCGCGATAACTGTCGAAATGCTTGAACGCGCGCAGGTAACACTCCTGCACCGCATCCTCGGCGTCGGTGGAGTCACGCAGCAGATAGCGCGCCAGCGTATAGGCGTCGTTCAGATAGGGCAGCGCCGCTTCGCGAAAGCGCCGCGCCTTTTCGGGATTATCGTCGGATGCTCGAAGTGGCATCGTCTCTGGTCCGGCTGCAGCAGAAAGCGCTTTGGCCCGGCCGGGGTCGATCCACCGGCCGGGCAGGGTTGTGATGCCTTGGTTGGGCGCGTTATTCAACCTTTACGATCCCTGTCATGTGCGGGTGCAGCGAACAAAAGTACTTGTATTCACCGGCCGCCGTGAACGTGAACGCGAAGGTGCCGTCGGTATCCATGGTTTTCGACCTGAACTTCCCCGCGCAGACCACCGTATGGGGAATGTCGTCGCGGTTGGTCCAGGTGACGGTCTGGCCGACCTTCACCGTGAGCTGGGCCGGCGCAAAGACGAAGTTGTCGATATGCACGGCCAACGGATCGGCCGCTTCCTCGGCGCGGACAGTGACGACAGGAAGCAGCATGGCTGCGACGGCGGCGATGCCGAAGTCGCGGCGGTTGATCGAAGTCATTTTGCGTATCCCTCTTTAACCCTGCAGCGGCGTGTCGATGATGGCGAGGGGCTGGTTGTTCTGCTTGAAGTTGATGCTGGCGACGCCGAGCATGCTGCGCAGTTTCGCATCCTCGACCTTCATCGGTCCGGGTGAGGGGGCAGCCCCCGGCGCCGGCTGCGGGAAGGCGGTCGAACGCGCGGTGTGGAAGGTGACGTTGCCTTCGACCTTCTGCATCACCTGGTGGATGTGGCCGTTCAGAACCGTGACCGAGCCGAAGCCCTTGACGTATTCCAGCGCACGGGCGCCGTCCTCGGTGCCCCAGCCCCATTGCGGATAGACCGTCCACAGCGGGATATGGGCGAACAGCACGACGGGGGTGGATTTCGAACGGCCCTTGAGGTCGTTCTCCAGCCATTCAAGCTGTTCGTTGCCGAGATTGCCGAGGCCGCCGGCCTTGAGGTCGACGACGTTGACAAGACCGACGAAATGAACGCCGCCGGCGTCGAAGGAATACCAGCCGGCGCCCTTGGTGCCCTTGCCATAGCGCTCCTTGTAGAGCTTGACCTCCTCGTCGATGAAATCGTGCTCGCCCGGCACGTAGTGCACGTCAAGTTTCGACTGCGAGATGATGCGGTCGGCGTCGTCGAATTCGGAGGCCTTCGAAAGATGCGTGATGTCGCCGGTATGGATCATGAACGACGGCTTGGCCGTTATCGCCTTGACCTTGTTGATGGCCTCCTCAAGGGTGCCGATCGCGTTCGGATTGGCCGGCTTGTCGAAGCCGACATGGCTGTCGCTGATCTGCAGGAAGGTCATGCCGGAGGCTTCGGCGGCGGCGGCGGATCCGACCAGGCCGAGCGAATGCGGCACGCCGCCGGTAACGGTCCAGAGTACGCCGGTGCCGGCCCAGGTCATGCATTCCAGCACCTTGCGGCGGCTGACGCCATTTCCTTCATCGTGATGGTCGTGATTGCTCATGACAGGTCTCCCTCGGCCCTTGATTGGGCTTTCGGGGACGTGATCGGGCGGAGCGGGGGTTTATTCCCGGGAGGCCTGCCCGGGCCGAGGCGGGCGATGACGATTTCGTGAGCGAACTGGCCCGCCCCCCGGGACGGGCGCGCCTCACGAATCCGGGACGCCCATGGGCTGCCGCTTCCTCATCGCTCGCCCCGCGTGGGTGGAAGGAAGCACAATCTGAGTTTGAGGCCTGGCGAGTTATCAAGCATTTCGATCCGCGCGCCGTGAAGTCGGGCGACGGCGGCGACCAGGCTGAGGCCGAGACCATTCCCCGGGGTGTAACGGTTCTGTTCGAGCCGGTAGAAGCGCTTGAAGACATGCTCATATTCTTCGGCGGGAATTCCGGGCCCGTCATCGGCAATCGAGATCACCGGCCGACCATCAGTGTTTTCGTTGCTGACGACGACCCGCCCCCCCGGGCGGCCATGCTTGATCGCATTGTCCACGAGATTGGCGACGGCATCAAAGATCAGGTCGCGATCGCCGGTCACCAGCACCTCGCGGTCGCCGATAACCGTCAGGCGGGTTCCGTCCTGTTCGGCGGCGGCATCGTACAATTCAACGACCTCACCGGCGACTTCGACGAGGTTCACGGTGCGGAACGCTCCCTTGCGGGCCTGGGTCTCGATTTGCGCGATTCGGATCAGTGACGAGAAGATCCGCAACACGGCGTCGAGGTCAGCGATCGTATCGCCGATCAGCGCCTGGTCGTCCTCACCGACGCGCTGGCTGTGATAGGCCTTCTCCAGCCGTCCGCGCATTCGCGTCAGCGGCGTCCGCAAATCATGCGCGACGTTGTCGCTCACCTGCTTGACCTCCGCCATCAAGGTTTCGATGCGCTCCAGCATCAGGTTGAGGTTTTCCGCCACGCGATCCCATTCGTCATGGGTACCGCGCAGCGGGATGCGCTTGTCGAGCCCGCTGAGCATGATGGCCCGGCTGGTTGCGTTGATCGATTCAATCCGCCCAACGGTCCGCCGCGTCACCAGGATGCTCGCGACCGCCGCGATCAGGAACATCAATGCAACGCTCAGGATCACGGCTGTCTCGATCCTGTCGGTGAAGCTGTCGATGTCGCTGATATCCTTTCCCACCAGCAGGCGATCGCCGTTTGCGAATGTCTCAAGCATCGCCCGCACCAGCGGAGGATTTTTCGTGCCGGGCAATAGCTCCGATCCGCGAAACTCCGTCCATCCGTTCGCAGCCGCGGCCGTCGACGGCCACGCCTTGAGGTTGCCGCCGAGCGGGGTCAAGGAACGATCGACCAGCAGATACGCATGGTCTGCAAAGCCCGCGTCGGCGATGCGTTGTCCAATCAGGCCGATCAGCCCGTCCCGCCCCGATCGCTGATAGGCGCCCTGCAGGGTCGAATACTCGGCCAGGATCGCACGATCCGACCGGCTGCGCACATAGGAGGAAGTGGACAAATAGACGTAGCCGAATACGGCCATCGCGATCACACCGAAGGTCGCGATCGCGATCAGCGCCTGCTTGAACGTCGATGACGTTAGGGTCTTAGCCAGGAGCACGGAGACAGTACCCGATGCCGCGAATCGTATGGATCAGCGGATAGGCCTGCTGGCCATCGACCTTGCGACGTACACGCCCGACATAGACGTCGATGATGTTCGTCGAAGGATCGAAATGAAGATCCCAGACGTGCTGTAGCAGCATTGCCCGGGATACGGCGCGGCCTTCGTTGCGCACCAGGTACTCCAGAAGCTGGAATTCCCGATGCAGCAGCGAAATGTCTTTGCCGCGGCGGCTCACGGTCCGCGATACCAGATCGATCGCGAGATCGCCGACACGCAGGATGGTCTCCTTGGCAATGGTGTCGCTGCGCCGTCCCAGCGCCTCGACACGCGCCAGCAATTCGACAAAGGAAAACGGCTTGACCAGATAGTCGTCGCCGCCGGCGCGCAGGCCGCGCACGCGATCGTCGACCTCCCCGAGCGCACTGATGATCAGGACGGGCGCGGCGATTCCGTCGTCGCGCAATTGGCGCATGACCGTGATGCCGTCGATGTCCGGAAGCATGCGGTCGATCGTGATGACCGCATAGTCGCCGGTGGCGCCGCGGTTCAGCGCCTCGTTGCCGTTGGTGGCCAAGTCCACCTGGTAACCGCTGGTCACGAACGAATCCACGAGCTGGCCGGCGGTTTCCGGGTCATCCTCAACGACCAGAATGCGGCGATGGCCTCCTGTCATGGCCTGCAGTCTCCGAACGGCCGGCCGACAGCCAATTAGCTGCGGCCTGCGCCAGGAATCAACGCAATTGCGATCCAAAGGTTGCGCGAAAGGCCGGCGCGTCGGGGTCTGCCACCAATTCCCGACGCGTCAGGTATCGCTTCAGCGCTCCGTCAGATCGACCGGAATATACCGCATCGATCGCATCTGTATCTGCGGCCTCAGTAATAGCCGTAGTCGCCGCAGACATTGATCCATCGCACGCCATATGGCGTCCACACCCTGCGCAAGCAAGTGTCGTAGGCGGCATAGGCAAAGGGCGCGCCGACGAACGCAAAGCGATTGAACCGGTGGTGGCGGAAGAAGCGATGGTCCCGGAACGCGAACCGCGAAAACCGGGGCGCGAAGCCGGGGTGCGCAAAGCGCGCGCCGGCGAAATGCGTTCCGCTGAATCGCATACCGCCGGTCATGGCTCCGAAGTGCGGGCCTCCGCCCATGGCGCCGAAGTGCGGGCCTCCGCCCATGCCGCCGAAGTGCATGCCGCCGCCCATGCCGCCGGCATGCATTCCGCCTCCCATGCCACCGCCGTGCATACCGCCTCCCATTCCGCCACCGCCGCCGCGAGCGAATGCCGGTGACGCCAAGGCAAGTGTCGTACTTAGCGCGCCGACGATGAGGCAACTAAGGATCTTGTTGGTCATCCCAATTCCTCCTCCGTGGTTGAATTGCAGCGACAGGGATTTGTCGCAGGAAATAAGACGACCAAGAGAGGCGAATGATCCAATGGTTTCAACTGAAAAAGGTGACAGATTCTGACATGGAAGTTAGGTTCTCAACCTGCGGCAAGCAATCGTTCGAGGACGAAGCGACCTGCAAAATGAAATCGCCGGCTGCGCAGCGAGTGAAAAATGTTCTTCCAAGAAAGCAAATCTGCCTTCGCCCGGTAAGACCCGTCCTGATCAACCGGCTTCGAACGCCGCAAGGGCTTCGAGCACCAAATGCGGGGCTTCCTGCCCGACACAGTGGCCGACACCTTCGAATGTCCACTGGCTGGCGCCGGGAATAAGCGCGGTGGCTCGCGATGCCATCTCCTTGTAGATCGCCCAGGACTTTTCCGTGGTGGCGACACACACCGGACATTCGATGTCGGTGAGCCATCCAAAGGGATTGCCGCGGGCATCGCCGCTGTAGACCTGCTCCATCGCCTCGAAGATCGGCTGCAGCAGCGCGGATTCGATTTCGGGCGTGCAGCGCAGCCGCACCCGGCCATCTTCCAGTGGAGCGAAGCCGTGGTTGATGTAAGCCCGGAGCGAGGGCTCGGTCCAGTCAGCGAAGGCGGGCGCTGCCCGATAGCGCGCAAACGCAGCCTCGGTGCTGTCGAATTCGGCCTGCCGGCGCAGCACGCCCTGCACGGCGCCGGTCGCAAAGTCGCTCAAGCCGGTAACGTCGGCGCGCACCGCGCGCGGATCCATGATCGTCGGCTCCATCACGAACAGGCGCGAGAAGCGTCGCGGCAGAAGTTTTGCCGCGAGCAAGAGATCGGTGGCGCCGGCCGAGTGGCCGATGCCGAAGATGTCGGACAGCTCGAGCGCCTCGATCACCCGGCACAGGTCCTCGGCAAAATCGTGGAAGTGATAGCGGTCGGCCGCCGGCTTGTGGCTGTCGCCATGGCCGCGGCGATCGAGCGCATAGACGGTGTAGCGGGAGGCGAGTCCGCTTGCGACCTGGTCCCAGACTTCGGCGACGAAGCCGGTGCCGTGCAACAGCAGTGCTGCCGGTTTGCCGGAATTCGCCTCGCCCCATCGCGCCAGTGCGATGTGCTGGCCGGCCGGTCCAATCGAAATGCGCTGCGGGCTGGTCATGAGGTCGGGCGTCTTACCGCGCATCCCCCAGGATCATGGTGGCGGCTTTTTCCGCGATCATTGCCGTCGGCGTGTTGGTGTTGCCCGACGTGATGGTCGGCATCACCGACGCATCGGCTACGCGCAGCCCCGCAATGCCATAGAAGCGCAGCCGCTCGTCGACGACGGCTGCGGGATCGGTGGCCGTGCCCATCTTCGCGGTGCCCACGGGATGGAAGATCGTGGTGCCGATATCGCCGGCGGCTTTCGCGAGCGAGGCGTCGTCGTCGCCGACGGAGGGGCCGGGCAGGTATTCCTGCGGGTGATACTGGGCCAGCCGTTGCTGTTTCATCAACCGCCGCGTGGTGCGGATGGCGTCGGCGGCGACCTGGCGGTCGTCATCGGTCGAAAGGTAATTCGGCGCAATCATCGGCGCCTGGTCGGCCACCGTGGATCGGATGCGCACTGTGCCGCGCGAGGTCGGCTGCAGGTTGCAGGCACTGACGGTGATGGCGGGGAAGCGATGCAGGGGATCGCCGAACTTGTCGAGCGACAGCGGCTGCACATGGAACTGGATATTGGCCCGCTCGCGATGCGGATCGGAGCGGGTGAAGATGCCGAGCTGTGACGGCGCCATGGTCAGGGGGCCTCGGCGGCGGAAGGCGTAGTCGAGCCCCATCAGGCCGCGGCGGACCAGCGAATAGTAGGTCTCGTTGAGCGTACGGACGCCCTCGACCTTGTAGATCGCGCGCTGCTGGAGATGGTCCTGCAAATTGCGTCCCACGCCCTGGCGGTCGAGCACGACATCGATGCCGAGCGGCGAGAGCCAGTCGGCCGGGCCGATGCCGGAGCGGTGCAGCACCTGCGTCGAGCCGATCGATCCCGCGCACAACACGACTTCGCCTTTGGCGCTGGCCTCGACCACCTCATCGCCCTGCATGAAGCGCACGCCGACGGCGCGGCCATTCTCGACGATGAGGCGGTCGACCAGCACGTTCTTTTGCAGCCGCAGGTTATGGCGGTTCAGCACCGGCTTGAGGAAGCCCCGCGCCGACGACCAGCGGCGGCCGCGCTTCTGGTTGACGTGGAAATAGCTGACGCCCTCATTGTCGCCGGTGTTGAAATCCGGAATGCGCCGGATGCCCATCTGCTCGGCGGCGTCGCCGACTGCATCGAGAATGTCCCAGGACAACCGCGGCGCCTCGATCCGCCAGCCGCCGCCGGCGCCGTGATGTTCGCTGGCGCCGAGAAAATGATCCTCGAGCCGGCGGAACAACGGCAGGACGTCGTCATAGCCCCAGCCGGTCAGGCCGAGCTGGCGCCAGTGATCGTAATCGGCGGCCTGTCCCCGCATCGAAATCATGGCGTTGATGGCGGACGAGCCGCCGATCACCTTGCCACGGGGGTAGGCCAGTGCCCGGCCGTTGAGGCCCGGTTCCGGCTCGGTCTTGAACATCCAGTCGGAACGGGGATTGCCGATCGCAAAGAGATAGCCGACCGGGATGTGAAACCAGATCCAGTTGTCGTTGCCGCCGGCCTCCAGGATCAGGACGCGGTTTTTGGGGTCGGCTGATAGCCGGTTGGCCATGATGCAGCCGGCCGTTCCCGCGCCGACGACGATATAGTCGAAATCACCTTCAAGCCTTTTCGGCATTGTCCGCCCATTCATGACCGTCGTCATGCCCGGCCTTAGCAGTCTGCTTTTACGCAGACTGCGTATACTTGTCTGCGCCGCCGGGCATCCACGTCTTGCTTTCGGCTCTCCATACCAGATGGCCGGGACCCGTCTACACCAAGAGGCTTCGCCGGGGCATAGGCGAGCGGAAGCGACGCCGTCCTTTGGACGGCTATGCCCGGCCATGACGGCGGGGAAGGGGCCGTCTGCAAAGGGGCTAGGACGGCCGTCCCGCAGGCTGTTGGGCGGATCGCCCCTTGCATGCTACAGAGGTAAAACCGTTCTAACCTGAGGTCCAGAATCCCCATGCCAATTGTCAACCGCGTCGCCGATCTGCAACCCGATATCCAGGCCTGGCGCCGCGATATCCATGAAAATCCCGAACTGCTGTACGAAGTACACCGCACCGCAGCATTCGTGGCGGACCGCTTGCGCGAATTCGGCTGCGACGAGGTCGCTACCGGCCTTGGCAAGACCGGCGTCGTCGGCGTCATCAAGGGCAAAAGGCCGGCCGGCAAGGGCGAAATCAAGGTGATCGGGCTGCGGGCCGACATGGACGCGCTGCCGATCGAGGAGGCGACCAGCCTTCCTTACGCCTCCAAGACGCCGGGCCTGATGCATGCCTGCGGCCATGACGGCCACACCGCGATGCTGCTGGGCGCGGCCCGCTATCTCGCCGAGACCCGGAATTTCGCCGGCGACGCGGTCGTGATTTTCCAGCCGGCCGAAGAGGGCGGTGCCGGCGCGGCGGCAATGATCAAGGACGGGCTGATGGACCGGTTCGGCATCGAGCAGGTCTACGGCATGCATAATGGCCCGGGACTCCCGGTAGGTTCCTTCGCTATCCGTCCCGGTCCGATCATGGCCGCGACCGCCTCGATCGACATCAAGATCGAAGGCCTCGGCGGTCATGCCGCGCGTCCGCATAAATGCATCGATTCCGTGCTGGTCGGCTCGCAGTTGATCACGGCGCTGCAATCGATCGTTTCGCGCTCCGTCGATCCGCTGGAGTCGGCGGTGATCTCGATCTGCGAATTCCACGCCGGCAACGCCCGCAACGTGATCCCGCAGACCGCCGAACTGCGCGGCACCGT
Source organism: Bradyrhizobium sp. KBS0727 (assembly GCF_005937885.2). NCBI lineage: Bacteria > Pseudomonadati > Pseudomonadota > Alphaproteobacteria > Hyphomicrobiales > Nitrobacteraceae > Bradyrhizobium > Bradyrhizobium sp. KBS0727. The sequence goes on from NZ_CP042176.1 coordinate 2,457,583, forward strand.
CCGCACGCTGACCCCGGAAACCCGCGATCTGATCGAGAAGCGCGTGCACGAGGTGATCGCGGGCGTGGCGCAGATCACCGGCGCCAAGATCGATCTGGTGTATGAACACGGCTATCCCGTCACCCATAATCATCCGTCGCAAACCGAGTTCGCGACCCGGGTGGCGAAGGAAATCGCCGGCGAGGCCAACGTTCATGAATCGCCGCCGATGATGGGCGCGGAAGATTTCTCCTACATGCTGGAGGCGCGCCCGGGGGCGTTCATCTTCTGCGGCAACGGCGACAGCGCCGGCCTGCATCACCCCGCCTATAATTTCAACGACGAGGCGATCGTGTACGGCACCTCGTACTGGATCAAGCTGGTCGAGAATACGCTGGCGGCGTAATCGCCTGAACTTCGATCTCACGTGAAGGAAGGCCTGCATCTCCAATGCAGGCCTTCTTTATTTGCGCCTCACCTGGAGCCTTATCGGTTCTGATTCAATCAGAACCGGGCTCCAGCAATGGCGACATAAAAAGCCCGCGCCGTTGGCGCGGGCTTTTCTATCGCATTGCAGCGAGGAACGCTGCGTCAGTCTTCGCGGCGATCAGAACACGCGCGAGAAGATCAGGTAGAGCGTGCCGGACAGCAGGATTGCGGCCGGCAGGGTCAGGACCCACGCCATCACCATGTTGCGGATGGTGGCGATCTGCAGCCCCGAGCCGTTCGCCGCCATGGCACCGGCGACGCCGGACGACAGCACATGCGTCGTCGAGACCGGCAGGCCGAACATGTCGGCGGCGCCGATGGTGGCGGCGGCAACGAGCTCGGCGGAGGCGCCCTGCGCGTAGGTCAGGTGCGTCTTGCCGATCTTCTCGCCGACGGTGATGACGATGCGCTTCCAGCCGATCATGGTGCCGAGCCCAAGCGCGATCGCCACCGCGACCTTGACCCAAGTTGGAATGAACTTGGTGGCCTGGTCGAGCGAGCCTTTATAGGCGTTCAGGGTCGCGACCTCTTCCTTGTTGAGGTCGTTTTCCTTGTCCTTCATGAGGAAGCGGACGGCTTCCGAAGTCAGGTACATGTCGTTACGGGTGTTGCCGACGACTTCGGCCGGCACCTTGTTGAGCGAGCCGTATTTCGCGACCTGGTCGCCGACGTCTTTCACCAGCACGGCCAGCGAGGGGTAGGTGCCTTCGCTGATCTTGTGTTCGGCGACATACAGCGTCACCGCCGGGCGCGGATTGCCGATGATGCTGTGGCCGGCGCCCTTGGCGGCGACCACCCTGGAGGCGGCTTCCGAGGTCTTCTGGAACTGCGCCACCTGGGATTCCGGCAGCGCGCGGTTCAGCGCGTAGGCGGTCGGCACGGTGCCGATCAGGATCAGCATGATCAGGCCCATGCCCTTCTGGCCGTCGTTCGAACCATGCGCGAAGCTGACGCCGGTGCAGGTGGCGATCAACAGACCGCGGATCCAGAGCGGCGGCGCCTTGTTGCCTTCGGGCGCTGCGTACAGCGCCGGGTTGCGGACGATCGTCTTCAGGAGCAGCAGCAGGATGGCGGCGCAGACGAAGCCGACCAGCGGTGACAGCAACAGCGCGTAGCCGATCTCGGTGGCCTTGCCCCAGTCGACGCCAGAGGTGCCGTCACGGCCGCGCATCAGCGCATTGGCGACACCGACGCCAATGATCGAGCCGATCAGGGTGTGCGACGAGGAAGCCGGCAGGCCGAAATACCAGGTGCCGAGGTTCCACAGGATCGCGGCGATCAGCAGCGCGAACACCATCGCAAAGCCGGCGCTGCTTCCGACTTGTAGGATCAGTTCGACCGGCAGCAGCGAGACGATGCCGAAGGCGACCGCGCCCGAGGACAGCAGCACACCGAGGAAGTTGAAGAAGCCCGACCACATCACGGCGACTTCGGCCGGCAGCGAGTGGGTATAGATCACGGTAGCCACCGCGTTGGCGGTGTCGTGGAAGCCGTTGACGAACTCGAAGCCGAGCGCGATCAGCAGCGCCACGAACAGCAGGATATAGGGCAAATAGGACGTGACCCTGGTGCCGGTCGCGTCGACGTCGGCATAGATGCTGTAGGAGACGAACAACAATCCGGCGGCCAGAATGCCGAAGAAGATGATCATCGTCAGCGGATTAAAACCCTTGTCGAGATTGGGCCTGGAGGCCGGCTGGATGGGCGCTGGCTCGCCCATGGAAGAATTAATTGCAATATCGGTCATTCTGACGCCCTCAAATACATTGAGACGCTGTTTTGACCGATGGACTTGAAGGTTGGATGACAGTTGCGGCTATGCAGCGTGCTCGCTTGTATCCGCCGCGTTGCACAACTTTTCGCAGGGCTGGTCCCGTCTTCCCGGATCGACGCGCGGCCATGCCAATGCGGTGCGAACAGCGTGAGGCGGGGAAAAGGTAGGCCGCGCGCTGCGTGGCACCGGGGCTGGTGGCGCCGCGCAGCGCGTCGGCCTCAGGTGGAACGTCATGGCGTGAACAGGACGTTCTACGTTGCCGTCGAGAATGCGAATTCTCATTGATCAATTAAAGGTTGTACAGATGTTTGTCAAATTTTCCCACCGTTATATTTCATGGGAAATGGCGGTTCCGTCGCGTTTTGTGCCGCGCGGGATTGAAGATACTGGCGTAATAGCGCCGCCAGGTTTCCTCCAGGCGATCTTCCGTCGGCGCTTCGGCTTTGGCCACGCCCGGCGTGATCGAAACGGCGTGGCCGTCCCAATGCGCGCAGACATCAGGTGTCAGGATCGACCACGGCATGTCGGCGAAGCGTCGCGCGAAGAACGACGCGGCGAGTTCGACGATGTGATGTTCCGGTTCGAACCAGGCGACGTAATGCGCTTTCTGTTCGCGACCGACTTCGCGGAAGCGAACAAAGGCGTGCATCTTGTGCTCGTCGCGGCGCACGGCCTTTGCCATCGCCGCAACGTCAGAGACATCAGGGTCGGTCGCGATGTCGAGCAGATCGTGATGGTCGCGCAACCGCCACAGCAGGCGATAGAGCAGGGCAAACCGTTCGGGGTTGCGATGCAGGATCGCGGTCTGCGCCAGTTCGACGAACCTGCCCGATACGTTGAAGGTAGTGCCGTGCGTCGGCTCGGGCGGAGGTGACGTCGGTTCGAACAATTCCGGCGCGCTGCCGCGCACCCGCCACGTCACGTCGGCCGGCTTCACATCATTCAACGCCAGCGCCCGGGCGGCTTTGCGCCAGCCGTCGAAATCGGTTTCGCCGTCGAGGCTGATGAAGCGCATCGGCTAGTCCCTTTCGTCATTCCGAGCGAAACGGGTCGCGCGTCTACGCGCCCGATGGCAGATCCATCCTTGAATCCCTTTGATTCCACTCATGAATCGGTTCGACGCCGATCCCGATTGACTCTGCGGGTCCTGTTAGCTTTATATTAGAACATACCATGAACAAATGGGCCGGCCGCGGGTTCATTCGAAAGAACCGTTGAAGGCGAAATATCCAAAGGAGCGGGGCATGAGCACCGCACGCATCAACACGCTTGCGCGTTTGCGCGGCAGCATCGAGCGCATCGAAACGTCAGGTGATGCCTATGCGCATCCCAAGGCAGCGCTTGGCCACGCCGACGCCGACGCAACGTTGCGAGGCGGCCTCGTTTTGGCCGCGGTGCATGAGGTGTTTTCGGAAGGGCATCAAAGTGCGGCGGCCACCGGCTTCATCGCCGGCCTTGCCGGACGGCTGACGCCGCGCCGGCCGCTGGTCTGGGTGCGGCAGGATTTTTCCGAACTGGAATCCGGCGCGCTGTCGATGAGCGGGCTTTGCGAACTCGGCCTCGATCCGCGCCGGCTGGTGACCGTGCGTGCCGCGGACGCCGATGCCGCGCTGCGCACCGCCGCCGACGCGCTGGCCTGCGACGCGCTCGGCGCTGTCGTGCTGGAAGTCTGGGGCGAAGCGCGGCAGCTCGATCTCGTCGCCAGCCGCAAGCTTACATTGGCCGCGCAAGCCTCCGGCGTCACCGCCTTGCTGCTGCGGGTGGCGGCCACGCCGCAACCTTCGACCGCGGAAACAAGATGGATCGTGCGCGCGGCGCATTCGCCGCCGGCCTCGCCGTGGATCGGATGGGGCGCGCCGGTGTTCGATGCGCAACTCGTTCGTAACCGTCATGGCCCGGTCGGGCGGTGGATCATGGAATGGAAATGTGATGAGTGCCTTTTCAGCGAACCGGCGGCGTATCCTCAGCCTGTGGCTGCCACGCCTGCCCATCGACCGCATCAAGCGCAAGTTTACGCTCACGGTTTCAAGCAAACAGCGTGAGGCAAACTTTCACAATACAGGCAGTGCGCTCCCTCTCCCGCTTGCGGGGGAGGGTTGGGGTGGGGGTGTCTCCGCGAGTCATACTGCTCGTGTGGAGAGAGCTTCCCCCACCCGGATCGCATCTTTCGATGCGATCCGACCTAAGAGCGAGCTTCGCTCGTCTCGACCCCCGCAAGCGGGAGAGGTGAAGCAAGAAGCGCCCCACGTCGTCATCGCAAAGCAGAACAACGCGCTGGTGATCTATGCGCTCGACGATCTTGCCGCGCGCTCCGGTCTTTCGATCGGGCTGCCGCTCGCCAATGCCCGCGCGATCTGTCCGGAACTGACGGTGTTCGATGCCGACGAGGCCGCGGACGCCAAGACGCTGGAAGACATCGCCGACTGGTGCGACCGCTTCACGCCGCTGGTGGCGCTCGATCCGCCGCATGGCCTGTTCCTCGATATCACCGGCTGCGCCCATCTGTTCGGCGGCGAGGCCGCGCTGCTGCAGGCCGTCACCGGCGCGCTGACAAAGCGGGGCTTTGCCGTCAGCGCCGCGATCGCCTCGACCTCGGTTTGCGCGCGCACCATGACGCGGCATGTGTCGGGGAAAATCGTAGCCTGCGGCGAGGAGGCCATGGCCGTCGCGCCGCTGCTGGTCACAGCCCTCGGTACGGATGAGGCCATCGCCGGTGGGCTTCGCCGCGCCGGGCTGAAGACCATCGGCGACGTCGCCTCGCGCGCCCGCCACGAGATCGCAGCTAGGTTTGGCGCCGGCTTCACGGCCCACCTCGCGCATGCACTGGGGCAGGGCGATGCGCCGATCAGTCCGCGAAAGCCGCTGCCGGATTACATCGTCGAGAAACGCTTTCCCGAACCGGTCGCCACCGAAACCGTGATCGCGATGAACTTGTCCGCGCTCGCAGCCATGCTGGTTGCGGCGATGGACAAACAGGGAAAGGGTGCGCGGCGGCTGGAAGCGAGCTTCTTCCGCACCGACGGCGCGGTACGCACGATTGCGGTCGATACCGGGCGTCCGGTGACGAAGCGCGAGGTGATCGACCGCCTGTTTCGCGAGCGGCTCGATGCGCTCAACGATCCCCTCGATCCCGGCTTCGGCTTCGATCTCATTCGTCTGTCCGCCAGCCGCACCGAAATCATGGTGCAGCGGCAGCGCGACCTCGATGCGTCAGTCCATGACAATGACCAACTCGCCGCCCTGATCGACCGCATCGCCGCGCGCATCGGCGGAAAACGCGTCGTCGTGCATCTGCCGCAGGACACCCATATTCCGGAACGTGCTGTCCTGGCCGTGCCGGCGCAGCACCATCTGGCGGCCGCGGTTCAGGCCTTCTGGCCCGAGCGCGTTGCAAGCGAGCCGCCGCTGCGGCCGTTGCGGCTGTTCGACAAGCCCGAACCGATCAAGGTGCCGTTTGCGACCGTGCCTGACGGGCCGCCGCATCAATTCACCTGGCGCCGCGTCACCCACACGGTGGCGCGGGTGGAAGGGCCCGAACGTATCGCCATGGAATGGTGGAAGCAGAACGGCGCGCGGCTGACGCGGGATTATTTCCGTATCGAGGACGAAGCCGGTCTGCGTTTCTGGATCTTTCGCGACGGGCTTTATGAAGGCGAACTCGCAGACGAGGAGGGCGAGCCGGTTGAAGCAAAATGGTTCGTGCATGGGCTATTCGCATGAACGGACCTTTGCACATCCCATATGCCGAGATCGGCATCACCACGAATTTTTCGTTCCTGCGTGGCGGTTCGGACCCGCGCGCCTATGTCCACGAGGCGAGCCGGCTCGGTATTCCCGTGATCGGGATTGCCGATCACAACACGCTGTCCGGCGTGGTGCGCGCCTGGAAGGAGCTCGATCATCCCGACGTCATACACAAGCCAAAATTCCTGATCGGTGCGCGCCTCGTCTTCATCGACGGCACGCCGGACATTCTGGTCTATCCGCGTGATCGCGCCGCTTACGGCCGGCTGTGTCAGTTACTGACCCGCGGCAAGCGCGGCGATGACATCCAGCGGATCGAAAAGGGCGAATGCCATCTGAGGCTCGATGACCTCTTGGAATTTTCCGAGGGCCAGCTTCTGGTGCTGACGCTGCCGCATCGCTTCGAGACAGAGAAAGCCCTTGATGTCCTCCATCGATTGAAGCGAAGCAAAGCCGACGGCGTCTGGCTCGCCGCCAGCCTGCTCTATCGCGGCGACGACAAGCGTCGGCTGGTGCGGCTGCATCATCTCGCAAGCAAAGCAAATGTCCGGCTACTGGCCACCAACGAGGTGCTGTATCACCACCCCACGCGCCGGCCGCTGCAGGACGTGCTGACCTGCATTCGCGAGAAGACGACCATCGACGCGATTGGAAAACGGCTGGAGGCCAATGCCGAGCGCCATCTCAAGCCGGCGCATGAAATGGCGCGGCTGTTTCGCGAACTGCCGGAAGCGATCGCGGAAACCATGCGCTTTGCCGGCCGCATTTCGTTTTCGCTGGACCAGCTCAAATACCAGTATCCGGATGAACCGGTACCGCCGGGCAAGACCGCGCAGCAGCATCTGGAGGATCTGACCTGGGCCGGCGTCGACAAATATTTCGGCGGCAAGATCGACGAAAAGCTGCGCGCCACCTTGCGCAAGGAACTCGCGCTGATCGCCGAGCTGAAATACGCGCATTACTTTCTCACCGTGCACGACATCGTCCACTATGCGCGAGCTGAGAACATCCTCTGCCAGGGCAGGGGATCCGCGGCCAACTCCGCCGTCTGCTACGTGCTCGGCATCACTTCGGTCGACCCGACCAAGGTCGATCTTTTGTTCGAACGCTTCATTTCCAAGGAACGGCTGGAGCCGCCCGACATCGACGTCGATTTCGAACATTCGCGCCGCGAGGAGGTGATGCAATATGTCTACCGCCGCTATGGCCGCCACCGCGCCGCGATCATCGCCACCGTCATCCATTATCGCCCGCGCTCGGCAATCCGCGATGTCGGCAAGGCGCTGGGGCTGACGGAGGATGTCACCGCCGCGCTCGCCGACACCGTGTGGGGAAGCTGGGGCAAGGGCCTCAACGAGATGCAGGTCCGGCAGGCCGGGCTGGACCCGGCGAATGCAATGGTCGAGCTTGCGGTCGAACTCGCCTCCGAGCTGATCGAATTTCCCCGGCATTTGTCGCAGCATGTCGGCGGCTATGTGCTGACCCAGGACCGGCTCGATACCTATGTGCCGATCGGCAATGCCGCGATGGACGACCGCACCTTCATCGAATGGGACAAGGACGACGTCGACGCGCTCAACATGATGAAGGTCGACGTGCTGGCGCTGGGCATGCTGACCTGCATCCGCAAATGCTTTGATCTGATCGCCGATCATAAGGGTCAGCGTTACGAACTGGCCGACATCAAATCAGAGGATGACGACGAAGTTTATCAAATGCTGCAGCGGGGTGAATCGCTCGGCGTGTTCCAGGTCGAAAGCCGCGCCCAGATGAACATGCTGCCACGGCTGAAGCCGCGCACGTTCTACGATCTCGTCATTGAAGTTGCGATCGTGCGCCCCGGCCCGATCCAGGGCGACATGGTGCATCCGTATCTGCGGCGGCGAAACCGTGTCGACAAGGTGATCTATCCCGCGCCGTCGCCCGAACATGGCGACAAGGACGAATTGCGCCGGGTCCTGCACAAGACGCTCGGCGTGCCCCTGTTCCAGGAACAGGCGATGCGGATCGCGATCGAGGCGGCGAAGTTTACCTCGGAGGAAGCCAATGGCTTGCGTCGCTCGATGGCGACCTTCCGCAATGTCGGCACCATCGGAAAGTTCGAAGACAAGATGATCGGCAACATGATCGCGCGCGGCTATGCGCCGGAATTCGCCAAAAATTGTTTCGAGCAGATCAAGGGGTTCGGCTCCTACGGCTTTCCGGAAAGCCACGCCGCAAGTTTTGCCCAGCTGGTCTATATCTCGTCATGGCTGAAGCACTACCACCCCGACGCGTTCTGTTGCGGATTGCTGAATTCGCAGCCGATGGGCTTTTATGCACCGGCGCAGATCGTCGGCGACGCCCGCACCAACGGCGTCGAGGTGCGCGAGATCGATGTGTCCTTTAGCTTTGCGCAGAACACGCTGGAGCAGGGGAGTGGGAAGTATTGCGCGGTAAGGCTTGGCTTTCGGCAGATCGATGCGTTCAGGTGGATCGATCCGGATGAGGAAAGGTTGAAGCTAGTTCAGTCGTCGTTCCGGGGCGTCGCGATAGCGACGAACCCGGAACCTCGAGATTCCGGGTTCGATGCTGCCGCATCGCCCCGGAATGACAACCGTGACGACTGGGCCGACCGCATCATCGCGGCCCGTGCGCGCCGACCCTTCACCTCGCTGGAGGATTTCGCCCGCGATACGGCACTTCCGAAACGCGCGCTGATATTGCTGGCGGATGCCGATGCGTTTCGTTCCATCGGGCTCGATCGCCGCGCCGCATTGTGGGCGGTGCGCCGGCTGCCCGATGACGTGCCGTTGCCGCTGTTCGAAGTCGCTGTCGCGCGCGAGCAGCCGGACGAGAACGTGCAGCCATTACCGGAGATGCCGCTGCCGGAGCAGGTGGTCGCCGACTATCAGACGGTGCGGCTGTCGCTGAAGGGCCATCCGATGCAGTTCCTGCGGGCGATGTTTGCGAAAGAGCGCGTCGTCGCCTGCAACGAAATCAATCATCGCAACGACCGTCGCCGAGTCCGCTGCGCCGGCGTCGTGCTGGTGCGGCAGCGACCTGGCAGCGCCAAGGGCGTCGTCTTCATGACGCTGGAGGATGAAACCGGCATCGCCAATATCGTGGTGTGGCCCAAGGTGATGGAGCAATACCGCAAGGAGGTGATGGGCGCGCGGCTCATCCTGGTCGAGGGCTATATCCAGAGCAGTCCCGAACAGGTGACGCATCTGGTGGCGCAGCGGATGTTCGACCGTTCAGGCGATCTGATCGGGCTCGCCGACGGTGCCTTTGTCCGCAAGCATGTGGTGCCGGCCGGGCCTGCGCTGATCGAGCCGCTCAACGACGGGTCCGTCAACGACGGATTCCTCAACGACGATCGCCGCGACCATCCCGATGCGCCCGCGCAGAAAATCCGCCACCCGCGCAACGTTCGCATCCTGCCGCCATCCCGGGATTTTCATTGAGCTGATCTGCTTCGAGCCGTCGTTCAACCAGCCCTAGAGGCTGATGATGAACGCGCTTGCGGCCAGAAGAAATACGAGGCTGCCGGCCATGATGGCGAAGAATAATTTGTCCAAGCGATCAACTCCGCAAAGCGCACAACGTCGGAGTCGATTAGAAGGTTTTGGCTGTGTCGATTCTTTGGCACACGTCAGGCGAAGTTCCGGCAAGTCGGCCAGGCATCAAGGCAGCAAGACGACTTTTCTCGAAGTGTCATCGCGAAGCGACGGGCGCATCGAAATGCGCGGCGAAAAGCCGGTCCGGCGCGCAGATGATGCAGAGGATGAAGCGGGTGGGCGTCCGGCGTTTCAGCTCAGGAATTTCACGCCATAGGTCCGGCCGCGGCGCCAGACCACCTCGCAGGACTGGCGCTTCGGACGCTCCGGCATGACAGCCATCACGAAGTTGTCCCTGACATCGATCGGGGCATCGGTCATGATCTTGGCGCCGCCCGGCGAGACGTCCAGCACAAAGCATTCAATTCTCGTCAGGCCGTCGTCGCGCGTAAACCAGGCCGGCCGCTTGTTCATCTGGCGACGCGGCTCGCGCTGGGTCTTTGTCCGCAGTTCGTCAACAGCCATGATGATCATCCGTCGTTGGACCCAATCGCTATGGCGCTTTCGAGCGAAATGGGTGCCGGTTTGTGTCAAGCAAAACGCGTTGAAATAACAGACCTGAGCCCGCTGATTAAACCAGAACCGATCAGGCTTCAGGCGATCGTAACAAGCCTCAGATTGACGGTGATTTCGTAAAGTCGCCTTAGCGTATTGTTTTCAAATTTAGCGATTTGTGCCAGGAAGATGCTCTCATGGTTTATTTCAACGGGGCGGCACGAAGCAGGTTTCGACCCTATCAACGCACTCGAGCGATGCCGTGATGCAGCGATTTCAATGCTCTCGATCGAACTCCGTCCGCATGTCGGCTGGCGTAACGCCGAACCGCTTCCGGAACGATTTATGGAAATAGGATAGATCGTTGAAGCCGACCGTATAGGCGATATCGCTGACCTTGCGATGACGGCTCGCCTCATGCAGCAAAAGCCTGCGAGCCAGCAGCAGTCGTTGCTCGATAACAAACTCCGAAAACGTCGTCCCCGAGGAAGCGAACAGGCGTTGCGCTTGTCGCGCGCTGAGCGCGTTCGCCCTGGCGATGCTTTCGATCGTCAGATCGTTCTTGTCCAGATTTCTGAGAACGTCGGCCTTCATGAAGCTCAGCCGCCCCGCCGAAGATTCGCCTGGCCCGATCAAATCCTCCTCGCTGCGCGTTCCGAGCAAAAGACCGACGAGATCGGCCAGGTGCTGCGCCGCCGCCTTCTGAGCCGGCATATCCAGATCTCCGGCGACGTCGTTACAAAGCCGGAAATAGCGATCGATCATCGTGTTCAAGGCCCGATCATGTCCGAGCGGTCGCGCCAGTCGGGTCTCCGCCATTGGTGCGACCTGCAAAAGAAGACGCCTCGGGAATCGCGCGGTGGTAAAATCTCCGCTCCTGGTAAGGTCCGCCGCGCCGACGACATTCATTTCGGTCAGGCACATTTGCCCCACCGTCAAATCGATCGCCTTGCTTCCCTGGGTTACGTGCACGATGCCACGCGTGGCCGAAATCAAGACCAGGTCGTCGCAGCCGTCATCCAGAAGATCGCGCGTCCGGGCAAAGCGGGCCGAGCCGCCTTTCGGTGTCGCGACGACGATCGAATGCACCTGCGCAAACTCGTTGTGACAGTCGATGTAGTCCTGCTCTGCCGGTCCGACGTCCAGCCGGCAAAACCCGCGGCAAATACCCTCCCGCCAGGCTTCAAAGTCCGGTCCCTTGGAGGGACCCCGATGGAAGATCGAGAAGCGGTTCGGAACCTGTGTCTCGCGCATGAGTTCGACTTTCCGGAAGGTCGATCAAGCAAAAATGATTTGTCGGCAATCAATTCAGCGTCGTCGGGTTCATGTCGTCCGAGTCACATGTTGTCCCGGTCACATGTTGTCCCGGTCACGTGTCGTTCCAGTCCCTACGCTTGACGCGACAGCCCACGACCACGGTGACCCATATTCGTAGCATCTTCCTCGTAGCATTTTCCCGGTTGCAGCGAAAGGTATCTGTGGACGTGACGCGATGACATCCGATGCGCAAGCCGGAGAAGAGCGCACGCGGCGTTTTCGAGACGCCGTGTTTCCGCATATCGATGATGCCTATACGTTCGCGAACTTTCTGATGTGCAATCAGGTGGACGCGGAAGATGTCGTGCGGGAATGCTATTTGCGCGCGCTGCGCCACATCGACAGCTTTCGCGGCCGGGCCATGAAGCCATGGCTGTTCGCAATTCTCAGAAACGTCTGCCACGCGAGGCTCGCCCGATATGAGGCGTCGACCGATTTTGCCGATGGCGAACCTGTAATCGAAGCGCCCCTGTGCCGGCAGCCGGAAGCGTGTCAGCAGCCGGAAGTGCCGGGCGATTCCATCATGCCGGGTCGGCAGGATGGCGCGCTGCTCCGGCGGCTCGTCGCCACCTTGCCGACACCGTTACGTGAAGCCATCGTGCTGCGCGAACTGTGCGGAATGTCCTACGGCGAAATCGCCGAAGTGGCTGGTGTGCCGATTGGAACGGTTGTGTCGCGTCTCGCGGGGGCCCGCGCCATGCTGCTCGCGGCGTGGAAGGCAACGGACAGCTCGGCCCGACGGCGGCCAACAAGCCCCGCGCGTGGGGATGTTGACCGGCAGGCTGCTCTCCGCGTCATGGGCCGCCCGCGCAATTCCGCTTCCGGCACGAACCGATAGCGTTCTAGAAATTCACGCGGTTCGAGATAGCGCCGTCGACGATGAGGTTCGAACCCGTCGTGAACGCGGAGACCGGGCTTGCCAGGAACACGGCGGCGCTGGCGACCTCCTGCGGGGTAGCCATGCGGCCGGTCGGGTTGCGGGCCAGGGCTGCCTGATAGACATTCGGCGCGTTCTGTTCACGCATGTGCCAGACGCCGCCCTTGAAGTAGACCGTGCCGGGCGACACCACGTTGACGCGGATTTTCCTGGCCGCGTATTGCCGCGCAAATCCCTTGGCCATGTGGATCAGGGCGGCCTTGACCGGACCATACGAACTGGTGTTGTCGGCGACGGCAGCCGAAATCGATGAGATGATGACGACGGCGGCGTCGCCGGTCTTTGCGCCGCTTGCTTCGAGGAACGGACGCGCGGCCTCGAAGGCGTTGACGGCGCCGAGCACATCGAGCCGGAAATTCTGTTCCCATGAGGCGGGATCGCCGCCTTGCGCCATGGCGCCGGCATTGCAGAACAGCATGTCGACGCTGCCGAGTTCGGCGGCGACTCCTGATATCCATGATTTCAGCGCGGCGCCGTCGGTGATGTCGACGGAGGCGCCGGCGGCCTTCGCGCCTTTGGCTTTCAGCTCGGCAACCGTGCTTGCGACCACATCTGCATTGCGCGCGCAAATCGCGACGCCTGCGCCTTCACCGGCCAGTGTGTCCGCAATCGCCCGTCCAATGCCACGCGTGCCGCCGAGCACGACCGCGTTTCGTCCCTTCAATCCCAGATCCATTTTGTTTTCCTTTGTTGGCCGGCACAGTGTAGCGGCTATTGCGTCGCTGACGGAAGCGCTAACTGCCATGTCATTTCTATCACCGTCATTGCAAGGAGCGAAGCAACGAAGCAATCCATACTTGCTTATGTGGCGAAGATGGATTGCTTCGCTTCGCTCGCAATGACGGTTTGCATCTGATCTACTCAGGTGCCGCGCCCACCGGCGGGCCGCCGGGCGGGCGGTGCAGGAAGGTGATCGATGCGAATGCGCCAAGCCACGAACCGACGGCGGCAAAGGCGACGTAGACCCAGTTTTCGGTGTAGCTGATCACCGCATAGGAAGACAGCAGATACCAGACGCTGCTCCAGGTCGCCGCCGGCACGCGCTTGCGCGCCACCACCGCCGAGGTGAACATGACGTAGACCGCGTCGGTTGCGGCGGTTGCAAGCAGGACGGCCCCGGCCGTCACGGGATCGATGGCAGCCATTGCAGTTCCTTCCATGGTCGGGCACAGAGCTTCAGTTTTGTTTTGACGCGTTTTCTACCGCAGATAAGTCTACGCAATCTGCGCAAGCTTGATTGCCACGCGAACCGGCGTCCACTTCGCTCGAAAACGCTATAGCTTAGGAAAGCGGAACGGTGATGCAAAGCACAACAGAAATCCTCGCCGATATCTGGACGTCGGCCGGCGGCGATCCGGCCGCGCTAAACGCAATCAGGCTGACCGGAGACGAGGCGCAATTGCCGTCCTCGTTCCGCGTCGCCGCCGCAGCAGGGGCGAGTGTTGCCGCGACCGGCCTCGCGGCCGCCGAGATATGGAAACTGCGCAGCGGCGAGGTCCAGGACGTAGCGGTCGACATGCGTCATGCCGTGGTCGAGTGTCGGAGCGAGCGTTATCTGCGCGTCGACGGCAAGCCGCCGCCGCCGGCCTGGGATGCGATCGCGGGAGTCTATCAAGCGCGCGACGGCTTCGTGCGGCTGCACACCAATTTTCCCCATCACCGCGACGCCGTCTGCCAGGTGTTGAATTGCAAGCCGGAGCGCGACGAAGTGCAGGCCGCGCTGATGCAATGGGACGGCGAGGCGTTCGAGACGGCGGCCTACACCGCCGGCGCCGTCGTCGCCTTCATGCGCTCGCACGATGAATGGTCGGCGACAGCGCACGCGAAGGCGCTGGCGCCATTGCCGCTGATCTCTATCACCAAAATCGGCGAGGCGGCGCCAAAACCCTGGCCGGCGGGCGATCGGCCGCTGTCGGGCATCCGCGTACTCGACCTGTCGCGCGTGATCGCGGGACCGGTTGCGGGACGCACGCTCGCCGCCCATGGCGCCGATGTGCTGTTGATCTCAGGCCCTGATCTGCCCGCCATCCCCTGGCTCACCATCGACACCGGTCGCGGCAAGCTGACGAGTTTTGTCGAACTGAAGAGCGAGCAGGGCCGCGGCGTGTTGCGCGATCTGCTGAAGGATGCGGATATTTTTTCGCAAGGCTACCGGCCGCGCGCGATCGCCGGTCTTGGTTTTTCGCCGGAACAGGCCGCCAGCATCAATCCCGGCATCGTCTATGCGACGCTGTCGGCCTATGGCCATGCCGGTCCCTGGGCGGAGCGCCGCGGTTTCGACTCGCTGGTGCAGACCACGACCGGGTTGAACCATGCCGAAGGGCAGGCGGCAGGCGTCGACGGGCCGAAGGAACTGCCGGCGCAGATGCTCGACCATGCCACCGGCTACTTCATGGCGTTCGGCGCCATGATGGCGAAAGCACGCCAGGCGCGTGAAGGCGGAAGCTGGCACGTTCAGGTGTCACTGGCCGGGACCGGGCGATGGCTGTGGGATCTCGGCCGGGTCAACGACGGGTTGGCGATAGCCGATCTCAAGGCGGAGGCGGTGACGCGCTTTATCGAGCAGGTGCCTTCCGGTTTCGGTCCGCTGCAATCGGTCCGCCACGCGGCGCGGCTGTCGAAAACCCCGGCGTTTTGGGCTCGCCCGGCGATGCCGCTCGGTAGCCACCCGCCAAAATGGCCGGCGCGCGGCTAGAGCGTTTTCGAGCGAAGTGGATACCGGTTCGCGTGAAGAAAACGCGTCAAATATAAAGCTGGAGCCCGGTTCTGATGCCATCAGAACCATAAGGCTCCAGGCGTTCAGCCCGTGTTCAGACGGTCATATCCAAACTTTAACCTCAAACACCAGGCCCATCCGTGTTTTTTAGGTTGTTTGAAACATCAATTGGGCACTATTAGCGCACCGGTGAGGCAGTCTCCACCGGAATCATCGCTGACTTCATCCGGGTCGTATGCTTAACGATTTTCTCAAGAGATTGCAGACGCTTAGCCGACGGCAGCAGGTCGTGACGGTTGCCCTGCTGGCGCTTGCCGGCTCGGCCGTCTACGGCTTCACCCAAACCGGCAGCACAAAGTACGGGCATTCGGAGGTCTCCAGCCAGTCCCGCAAGGGATTGCAGCGCTACACCCCGACCCCGGCCGAATGGGCCAGCCTGACCATTCAGCCCGTCACCGAACGGGCCTTCCGGGCCGAATACGTCACCGAAGGCAAGATCGCGATCGATGAGGATCGCTCGACGCCGGTGTTCTCGCCCTATACCGGCCGGCTCACCAAATTGCTGGTGCGGCCGGGCGACAGCGTCACCAAGGGGCAGCCGCTGTTCGTGATCGAGGCCGCCGACACGGTGCAGGCGCAAAACGATTTCATCGCCGCGATGACCGGCATGAACAAGGCCCAGTCGGCGCTCGACCTTGCCAAGATCCAGGACACGCGCGCCAAGGACCTGTTCGAAGGCAAGGCCGTTCCGCTGAAGGACTATCAGCAGAGCCAGGCGACCCTGATTCAGGCCCAGAACGATCTGCGCTCCTCGCAGACGGCGCTGGAAGCGTCGCGCAACAAGCTGCGAATTCTCGGTTTCACCGACGACGAGATCGCTACCTTCCAGCAAAAAGGCCGGATCAATCCGGAGTCGACGGTCTTCTCGCCGATCGCGGGCACCGTGGTTCAGCGCAAGGCGGGCCCCGGCCAGTACGTCTCCACCGGCGCCAGCGATCCCGTCTATGTCATCGGCGATCTCTCCACGGTCTGGCTGACGGCGTTTGTCCGCGAGACCGATGCCGCCAACGTTTCGGTAGGACAGGATCTCAATTTCACCGTGATGGCGCTGCCGGGCCGGCCGCTGACGGCGCGCATCAATTACGTCGCCGCGGCGATCGATCCGGCGACCCGGCGGCTGCTGGTCCGCGCCACGATCGACAACAAGGACGGTGCGCTGAAGCCGGAGATGTTCGCCAATGTCACGCTGTTGTCGGCCAGCGATCATGCGGCGGTCGGGGTGCCGAAGCAGGCACTGATCTACGAAGGCGACCAGGTCCGGATCTGGGTCGCGCATGAGGACAAGTCGATTGAGCTGCGTCAGATCAAGCCCGGCCTCGTCAACGGCGATCTCGTCGAGGTGGTCGGCAATTTGAAGCCCGGCGAACAGATCGTTACAAAGGGCAGCCTGTTCATCGACCGGGCTGCGTCCGGCAGCTAACTCCCTCGCTCATTGAAAGCTCCGGTCTGAATGGATCGCCTTGTCGCCATAGCAGTCAGCCGCCGTTACCTGATGGTCGGCATGTTCGTCGCGGTGTTCGTCGGCGGACTGATTGCATTCAAGCAGCTCAACATCGAGGCCTATCCCGATCCGACGCCGCCGATGGTCGATATCGTGACGCAAAGCCCGGGATTGTCGTCGGAGGAGATCGAGCGCTACATCACGATCCCGATCGAGACCCAGGTCGCCGGCATCAAGAACCTGCGCACCATCCGCACCATCTCGCTGTACGGCCTGTCCGACGTCAAGCTGCAGTTCTCCTTCGATTACACCTATGACGAGGCGCTGCAGCAGGTGCTGAACCGCCTGTCGCAGCTCGCGCCGCTGCCGGGCAACGTGTTGCCGGGCATTTCGCCGCTCAGCGCGATCGGCGAAATCTATCGCTACCGGCTGAAGGGTCCGCCGAACTACAGCGTGCTCGATCTCAAGACGCTGCAGGACTGGGTGTTGCAGCGCCGCTTCCGCGCCGTGCCCGGCGTGATCGACGTCACCGGCTGGGGCGGCAAGACCAAGACCTATGAATTGCAGGTCGACTTCAACAAGCTGGTCGCCAACGGGCTGACGCTGCCGCAGGTGCTGCAGGCCGTCAGCAACGCCAACATCAATGTCGGCGGCAATACCGTCAATATCGGCGCGCAGTCCGCCGTGGTGCGCGGCGTCGGCCTGATCCGCTCGATCGACGACCTCAACAACACCATGGTGTCGCAATCGGGCGGCAATCCGGTGCTGGTCAAGGACATCGCCACGGTGACCGTCGGCGAGAAGCCGCGGCTCGGCATCGCCGGGCTCGACCAGGACGACGACATCGTCCAGGGCATCGTGCTGATGCGGCGCGGCGAGCAGAGTTCGCCCACCATTACCCGGGTCGAACAGCTCGTCGCCTCCATCAACAATTCGTCGATCCTGCCGCCCGGCGTGAAGATCGAACGCATCTACGACCGCAAGGACCTGATCGACCTCACCACCCATACCGTGCTGCACAACATGGTGGTCGGCATTCTCCTGATCGTGATGCTGCAATGGATCTTCCTCGGCGATCTCCGCAGCGCGCTGATCGTCGGCGCGACGATCCCGTTCGCGCTGTTCTTTGCGGTGATCATCCTGGTACTGCGCGGCGAGTCCGCCAATCTGCTGTCGGTCGGCGCCATCGACTTCGGACTGATCGTCGATGCCACCGTGATCATGGTGGAGGCGATCTTCCGCCGGCTGACACAAACTACCGCGCTGTCGGAAGCCGAGCGCAGCCATATTTCCTATGAGACGACCATGGGGATGAAGAACCACGCCATCCTCTCCGCCGCCGCTGATATGTCGCGCTCGATCTTCTTTGCCGCCGCGATCATCATTGCCGCGTTCCTGCCGCTGTTCACGCTGAGCGGCGTCGAGGGCAACATCTTCGGGCCGATGGCGCGGACTTACGCGTATGCCTTGGCCGGCGGCCTGCTGGCGACCTTTACGATCACGCCCGCATTGAGCGCGATCATCCTGCCCGCGCATCTGGACGAGACCGAAACCTGGATCGTGAAGAAGCTCGACGCGCTTTACGTACCGGTGCTGAACTGGGCGATATCCAACCGCAATATCGTGATGGCCGGCGCCGCCGTTCTTGTCGTCATGACCATCATGTTCGCGCGGCTGCTGGGACTGGAGTTCCTGCCCAAGCTGGAAGAGGGCAATCTGTGGATCAGGGCCACGCTGCCGCCGACCATCTCGCTGCAGGAGGGCAACACCTATGTCAACGAGATGCGCAAGCTGATCCGCGCTCGCCCCGAAGTGGAAGCTGTGGTGTCGCAGCACGGGCGACCGGACGACGGTACCGATGCCGCCGGTCTGTTCAACGCCGAGTTTTTCGCGCCGCTGAAGCCGGCCAGCGAATGGCCGGGCACCCATGACAAGGAAGAACTGACCGCCCAGTTGTTGAAGGAACTGCAGGACAAGTTCCCGGGCGTCGAATTCAACTTCTCGCAATATCTGCAGGACAACGTCTCGGAAGCGGTCTCCGGCGTCAAAGGTGAGAATTCGATCAAGCTGTACGGCAACGACCTGCAGGCGCTGACCGACACGGCCAACAAGATCAAGGCGCAGCTCGCCACGGTGCAGGGCATCACGGATCTCGCGGTGTTCACTTCGCTCGGCCAGCCGACGATCCAGATCGATGTCGATCGCGCGCGCGCGGCGCGCTATGGCCTGGCGCCGGGCGACATCAACGCCACGATCAAGGTCGCGGTCGGTGGCGACACCGCCGGCGATCTCTACGAGCCCGGCAGCGACCGGCATTTCCCGATCATCGTTCGCCTCGCGCCGGAATATCGCAAGAGCGCCGAGGCGATCCAGAACCTGCGCATCGGAGTTGCCGGCGCCAACGGTGCGATCACGCAAATCCCGCTGAGCGAGGTCGCCTCGATCAAGCTGATCTCGGGCGCGGCCTATATCTACCGCGAGCAGCAGGAGCGCTATCTGCCGATCAAGTTCTCGGTCCGCGAGCGCGATCTCGGCAGCGCGATCCGGGAAGCGCAGGACAAGGTCGAAAGCAACGTCCAGCTGCCGCCGGGATCGCGCGTCGAGTGGGTCGGCGAATTCGGCAACCTGCAGGACGCCATCAAGCGGCTGTCGATCGTGGTGCCGATCAGCCTGGCGCTGATCGCGGTGCTGCTGTTCTTTAATTTCGGCTCGATGGTCGATACGCTGCTCGTCATGACCGTGATCCCGATGGCGATCTTCGGCGGCGTGCTCGGGTTGTTGATCTCGGGGATTCCGTTCAGCGTATCGGCGGCGATCGGCTTCATCGCGCTGTTCGGCATCGCCGTGATGGACGGCATCATCATCCTGTCGCAGTACAATCAGCTGATCGACGAAGGCTACGAGCGGATACGGGCCGTCATTCGCACCGGCGAGTTGCAGTTGAGGCCGGTGCTGATGACCTGCGCCGTCGCCGGCATCGGGCTGTTGCCCGCGGCGATCTCGGAAGGCATAGGCTCGCAGGTGCAAAAGCCGCTGGCGATCGTGGTCGTCACCGGCATGATGCTGGCGCCGCTGGTGATCCTGGTGACGTTGCCGGTGCTGATTTCGGTATTCTCGCGCCGTGCGTCTCAGAACCGGTAAAGCCGGGCCGGATTGTCGACCAAAATCTTCTTGCGGATCGCGGCGTCCGGCGCCCACACCGGAAGCTGGTTCAATAGTCGGCCGTCGTCGATCTGGAACAGCGGCGTGACGTCGGTGATCTTCTTGTCCGCCGGCGTCACCGAATCCGGATGCGGCCAATCGGTGCCCCAGACGATGCGGTCGACGTTCGCTGCGATCAGCGCCTGGGCAAGCGGGGCGGCGTCGGCATAGTCAGGCCCGAGCTTCGATGCTCGGTAGGCGCCGGAGATCTTCACATAGGCCTTGCCGGATTTCACCAGTTCCAAGAGGTCCGCAAAGCCCGGCTGGCCCGTGCCAAGTGCCGCCTGCGCGCCGCCGAAATGATCGAACACGACAGGGACCGGCGAGGCCGCGACCAGGTCCTTGATCGCGGAGATCATCGAAAGGCTGGTGAAGAGCTGCACATGCCAGCCGCGCGCTTTCACGCGCTCGACTGCGGCCGAGAAGCGCGGCCGGCCGACGGTCGGATCGTTGACGCCGCCGGTTGCGAGGTTGAGGCGGATACCGCGAAAGCCCTGCTTCTGCATGGTGTCGAGATCGCTCTCCGGCGTCTTGTCGTCGATCACGGCGACGCCGCGTGCGGAAGCTCCGCGCGCCATCATGCCGTACAGGGTCGATGAATTGTCCGGCCCGTAGACGCTGGGCGTCACGATCACCACGCGCTCGATCTTCAGCGCCTTGTGCAGATCAGACATTTCCTCCGGCGAGGCCAGTTCCGGCGTGTAGACGCGGCCGGCAAAGAACGGAAACTTCGCGGGGTCACCGTGGATATGGGTGTGGCAGTCGCAGGCCCCGCCGGGGACTTCGAAATTCACCGGCGTCGATGGCTGCGCCGCTTTGGCGGATGCGGTCTTGCTGTTCATTGCACCAGACTACAGAGGGAAGCACAGCGCGGGAAGGGCGCCCCTCACCGATTCGCGCGGGCTTATCGCTTCGGTAACGCGCGGCGATCTATCGAACCGGAAGCCGCTTCGATTTGACTAACCATCCGCCCGCCCGGAATATCCGACATCATCTGGAATCAATTATGCAAAAATTGTCGCAAAAGTTCAAAACCGGCGTGTCCGTTGCCGCCGTGATCGTGGTGCTGTCCAGCATTTACGGCTACCGCAAGCTTCAGGCGCTGGCTGCCGATCCCACCGGCGAGAAGGATTGCGGCCCCGCGGTCGGCGGCGGCGACCAGGCGAAAATCGATCTAGAGCGGATCAGGGCGATTGCGCCGCTTAGGGACGTGAAATGGTCGCAGCTCGGCGGCAGCATCAACGATGCAAGTTGCCTTAACAAGACCGAAATCTACGGCGTGGTCGAGGTTCACAGTGTCGAGGATATCGAAAAAACGCTGGCCTTCGCGCGCGACAACAAATTGTCGGTCACGACTGCCGGCGTCCGCCACAGCATGGGCGGGCAGGCGTTTCGCAAGGGCGGCATCGTGCTGGACATGCGCGGCTTCAACAAAATCGTGCTGAACGAGCGCTCGCGATCGGTCACCGTGCAGCCGGGCGCAACCTGGCACGACATTCAGAACGTGCTGCATCCGCGGTTTGCGGTCCGTGCCATGCAGTCGACCGATATTTTCAGCGTCGGGGGTTCGATCTCGGTCAATGCCCACGGCATGGACCACCAGGCCGGTGCGCTCCGCAAGTCGATCAAGTCGATGCGCGTGATGCTGGCGGATGGCTCGCTAAAAACCGTGTCGGCGACCGAGAACGCGGACCTGTTCAACCTCGTGGTCGGCGGCTACGGCCTGTTCGGCGTCATCGTCGAGGCCGAACTCGATATATCGGACAATCTGGTCTACCAGACCGGGCGGCGCGTGATGGACTACACGGAGTTTCCGGCGTTGTTCGCGAACGAGATCGAGAAGGACGGTAATATCGGCCTGATGTATGGCCACCTCTCGACCGCGCCGAGTTCGTTCCTGAAGGAAATGCTGCTCTACACCTACACGAAAGTGGACGGCACCGACTTCAAGCGCGAACCGCTGGGTGAGGTCAACGGTACCAAATTGCGGCGGCTGACGATCAATCTGTCGAAACAGGGCCCGCTGTTCCAGGAAATGAAATGGCTGTCCGAAAAACACATCGAGCACCGGATGGAAACCTGCACAGTCACGCGCGCGCAGGCGATCGGTTCGGCGGAAGCATGCCTGGTCAGCCGCAACGATCCGATGCACGATTCCGTGCCGTATTTGCGCAACGCGCTGCCCAACGACACCGATATCCTGCACGAGTATTTCATCCCGCGCAGTCAGTTCGTCGCGTTTGTCGATGGTATGCGCAAAGTGCTGACCGACAACGGGACCAACCTCCTGAACGCGTCGGTGCGCATCGTGCATCAGGAAGACAATTTCCTGACCTATTCGCCGGAGCCGGCGTTCTCACTGGTGCTCTACATCAACCAGACCACCGACGATGAAGGCAACCGGCGGATGAAGAAGGCGACGGAGGAACTGATCGACCTCACCATCGCGCACAAGGGCCGATTTTTCCTGCCGTATCAGCTCTATTATTCGCGCGACCAGTTGCAGCGGTCGTATCCGCAGATCAACGATTTCTTTGCGGCGAAGAAGAAATACGATCCCGCGGAACTGTTCACCAACACGTTTTATCAGAAGTACGCTTCCTGACCGTCTTTGCGAGGTGTTTCTGCTCCCTCGCCCCGCGCTAGCGGGGAGAGGGCAGGGGTGAGGGGCTGTCGCCGCAAAAGAAGTCTATCGAGACACCGGTACCCCCTCACCCGGATCGCATCTGCGATGCGATCCGACCTCTCCCCGCAAGCGGGGCGAGGTAAGAGAAGTCAGAGCTGCGCGGTGAACCGCTTGGGCGGCAACCCGCTGCAGCCACCGGCCTGCTCGGCGTCCAATACCAATAGCGCCCCGGCGGCGTAGAGGCGGGCGACGAAGCCGGCCTCATCGGAACGCGCGATGGTGACATAGTCGCTCGCGGCGAGGATGCGGCCGTTGGCCTTGGCGATCACCGCCAGCGTTTGAGACGGGGAACCGATCACCGCCATCGATTTTCCGGGGGCTGATCCGAAGGTCAAGGCTATCACGACGACAAGCCAGCCGCAGACGACGAGCGCGATGGCGCCGGTGATGCGGCGCAACGGCGGCAGCCGGGGCTCGATGCGTTCGTCAGTAGTCGTAGAAGTGTTCAATGCTCACACCCCTGGCCTTGAGGTCGCGGTTGATGTCCACCAGACGGTCGATCCTCGCCTTGAGGCCGGCCCTGCGGAAGCCGGGTCGGGCATCAAGTTCCAGCGAGAACAGTTCCGTCGTGTCCTTGATATCGAGTTTGGCGGCATCCGGCGCGATGGCGGTGATCAGGATCTCGTGATTCCCGGCGATTTCCGCAAGGCCAAAGCCCTGGTCGAGCAGGCCCTGCAGGATTTCGGTCAGGTCCCTGTAGCGCGGCGCCTGCACCAGCTGCCATTGCGGCGAGAGCGTGCGGATCGGCTTGAGGCGCGGCTCTTTTGCCAGCACGTCTGGCGGCAAGGTCGCCACCGCGAACATGATGTCGCGCGGCTCGTCGTCACCGTTGGCATCGAGGGCTTGCTGGATCAGCCGGGCGTAGCCGACTTTCAGGAAATATTCAGTGCCGAGCGCGAAGTCGCGTTCCCAGGTCCGCAATCGGCTTGGCGTCGGCTTCGCAATCGCCAGCAGGCCGTCGAGCTTGTCGCGAAACGGATATTTGTACCAGGGGATGGTGTAGAGAAAACTTGCATAGTCCTGCAGCACAGCGCGGGCGTATTCGTCCTGCGGCGTGCGCGTCTCGCCCCTGATCCATTCGAAAACACGGCCAATGGTGTTTTCGTAAAATCCCTTGACCGCATATTCGGTCGAATAACTGATGCCGATCACGTAGATCATCGTCTTGACGTCGGCGAGCGACTCTCCCGTGGGTGGCACCGCGCGGTTGATGGTGCAGAAGCTTCGCCAGAATCCGAGTATATGGCCGAGGTAATTGAAATGGCTTTCGCTGGAGTGGTCGAGGAAGCGGCCGAAATCCTCGAAGGAATAGACGATGTACCATTCGGGAAATGTGAAGAACGTATTGTTCTCTTTGCGGCGGTAGCCTGTCTGGTCGATCGCGGGCAGCTTGACGGGTGGCGCGCCGGATGCCGCCGCAACCGAAGCCGGGCGGCACGTGCCCTCGATATAGGCCAGCGGTACAAGCACCGGCAGCGCGATCAGGATCGCGATGACGGCGAGGATACGCCGCAACCATTTAAGCATGGGCGGTGGCTCGCGTCCGCGGGGCCAGCAGGTAGCCGATCAGGATCGCAACGCCGCCGAGGCCGAGATGCGGCGCGTTGGTGAAGACCCGCGTCATCAGCGGCAAGTCGCGGATGCCGTTGATGAGGATGCCGAAGTCGAGATAGCCGCTGCCGGTCAAAAGGCCGAGCACGCCATCGGCGAAATAGAACACGCCGAACAGCTGGAAGAACAATTCCGAGGCCCGACGCGAGGTCAGGGCTGCTATCGCCGCCCACAGCGCCGACACCAGATGCAGGCCGTCGGCATACCAGGTCCGGCGGAACAGGCCGAAGATCATGTCGTTGGCGTCGATGAAGGCCGGAATATATCCGGTCAGGATCACAAAGCCGAGCAGGGCGGCATAGCCCCAGGCGCATAATCGGATGATGTCCATGATGTCTCCGGGGCTTGCCTGATCGGACTTGTTCGAATCTGTCCGAGCTTAGAGTTTTCCGAACGCCTTGAGCAGGGCGTCATTGAAGGCGTCGGGGTCTTCGATCTGCGGAATATGACCGAGCCCCGGCAGCAGTGTCAGGCTGGTCTGCGGCGGCAGCAGCGTTCGCAGATCGAGCGCCTGATCGACCGGGGTCACACTGTCCTTGTCGCCCCACAGGATCGCGACAGGAACCTTCATTTGCGCATAGGCATTGCGGTCGGCGCTGAGGGCATCGCGGTCGGCGCCGAGGAAATAGTACAGCCAGTCGGCGATGTCAGCGGTGCTGTCGCGCTGCGCGATCGGCCTTTGCAGGATGGCCACAAATTCCGGCAGCGCGCGCTCTTTCTTCGCGATCAACATTTTGAGCAGCGTTTTCGTCGCCACCGGATTGGTGATGGTCAGCGAGACCAGGATTTCGCGAATCCATTTTGGCTGGATCAGCCATGGCGCGTCTGTCGGCGCGGCAGTCAATCCGAGCGCCGCATCGACCAGCACCAAGGCGCGGACGCGGTCCGGATAGCGCATCACGAGTTCGGTCGCAGCACCCGCGCCAAAGGAATGGCCGACGATGATGGCGGGTGCGGCCTTGAGGGTATCCAGCACGTCGTTGATGCGCGCAGCCTGGTCAGCCCGCGTGTACGTGCCCGGACGATCGGAGAACCCGAACGGCGGCAGATCGACCGCGATGACATGAAAGCCGGCCGCGGCCACCACATCGCTGGTATGCCGCCATAGTTCGCTCCACGCCGCCGTCCCGTGAAACAGCACCACCGGGATCCCGTCGGCCGGTCCTTTTTCCTGCACGAACACGCCGCCGGAACGGGTCGGCACCAGATGGCCGGAACGCGGCGCCAAATCGGCACGCGCAGCGGTTTCGCGGATCGAGGCCGCCAACCGAAACGCGGTGATCGTCAGCACGAGCAACGCCAGAAGGACGAGCAAGCCTCTCACCGACCAGCGCAGAATCTTTGAAACCACAACGCCTCGCAAAATCGGTCAATCAAACCAGGATCGGCGTAAGCCCGGGGGCAAGTTTTAGGCGAACGCGGCTGGTTAGTCGCGAAACATGCCGGACATGTTCAGCGCGCGGTTAATGGCCGCCGAAAATATGCGGATCACTGCCCCGACGGCGTGCGCAGGCCGTGCCAGGCGTCGCGCACCTGATGGTAATGCACCTCCGGCAGGTAGTCCGGCGTATTGAGGCTGAGTGTCTTGACGTCGAGCCGGCCGATGGCGCTGAGCAGCGTGTAGGAGGCGATCACGCGGTCGCGCTGGGCGCCGATCAGGCGGGCCTTGGCCAGGATCAGATCCTGCTGCGAGTTCAGCACGTCGACGGTGGTGCGCTGGCCGCCGGCGGCCTCCTTCTGCACGCCTGCCAGCGCGACGGTGGCGGCGCGGACTTCGGATTCGGAGGCCGTCACCGCGACCTTGGCGCCTTCATTGGCGACCCAGGCTCCAACAGCGGCGGTGCGGGCCTGATTGCGGACCTGATCCAGCACCAGCCGGCTTTGGGCCGCGACTTCCTTGGCCTGCCGGGTCTGTGCGGCGGCAAGGCCGCCGTCATAAATCGGTTGCGTCAGCAGGCCGGTGATCGACGCCTGGTCGGTGCCAAAGGTGCTCAGCGAGGGATCCGCATCCCTGCTGCGACTGGCGCTGCCCTGCAGCGTGATCGTCGGCATCAGGCTGCTTTCGGCCACGTGAATCGAGGTCGAGGCGACATCGACATCGAAGCCTGCGGCCATTACCGCCGGGTGCTCCTTGAAGGCGAGGCCGGTCGCGTCGTCGCGGCTGCGCGGCAGGAAGCGGTCCACGGTTTCGGCGGGACGCAGCACGGTCGGCGCGTTGCCGATCACCTGCGTATAGGTCGCCTGACTGACGGCAAGACTGACCTCGGCGGCGTTGAGATCGGCCAGGCCGCGGCTGAGGCGTGCTTCGGCCTGCGCGGTATCGGTCGGCGTGACGTCGCCGGCATTGAGACGTTTCTGGGTGATGCCGAGCGTCTCGCGCAGGAATGCCACGTTGGCGCGCTGCGCTTCGACCAGCGACTGGTTGGCGAGCACATTGGTGTAGGCGGTGACGGCGTCGAGCAGCACGCCTTGCCCGACGTTGCGCAAGGCTTCGCGGCCGGAACGTACCTGCAGCTCGGCCACGCGTACGCTGTTGGCGGTCTTGAAGCCGTTGAACAGCGTTTGGGTCACGGTGACCCCGATGGTCCAGGGCTTCAGGCTCGCAGACTGGAAGGTATTGTCGGGCAGGAGGTTGCGGACCGCCTGCAGCCCGGCGGAGAGACTGGCGATGATTTGCGGCCGGTAACCCGACAGGGCCACCGGCACGTTTTCGTCGGTGGCGCGCTGGCGCGCCCGTTCGGCATTGAGTTGCGGATTGGTCTGGTAGGCCTTGGCGAGCGCCTCGGGGAGGCTCTCGCTACGGGCTGCAGGTGCTGCAAACGCGACGCACGTCACCACGCCAAGGCAAATGCCCGCTCGAAGCACGCGCCTTCCCACGTGGCCAACCCTAGCGGCACGCCCAACCATTTGATCCCGCAACCAACCTAGAGCGTGATGGCCTTTCAGCCATCCCGCTCTATCCTTCGTTTTTAGCGTGATCCCTTCGGAAAACCGGTATCCACTTTTCCGGATCACGCTCGGCCCGTCCGCCCCCGCCGGCGACCCTGACACACCCCTTGTTTAGGGCGCGCGGTGGCCGCAGGCAAACCATCCGGTGCATAACCGACGCACTTTCGGACCTTTCATGGCAGGGTGTTGCACGCAGGACCTATCGGCCCGGCTTTCAGGCGCCCGTTCCCACCGAATTCGGCGACGAATCGTCGCCCTTGGAAACCGGGAAGGGTCCGCGCCATCGCCCTCCAACCATTGCGCCATTCTGAACAAATAGGGGTCGCAGATCGAATAGGTCTGGCCCATCACCCATGGCCCTGCCGGCACATTTGATGTGTCATAACTTCGAACGCGGGACCCGATTCCTCGATCCCATCAGCCATTCGGCGCGTCCGCGCCAGGGAATACCGATGCCAAAACTGTTTTCCGACCCTGAGGCGATCGCGGAGGACATCATCCGTGACGTCGGGACCAACCTCGTGGTCGGATTGCCGCTTGGGCTCGGCAAGGCCAACCATGTCATCAACGCGCTCTACGCCCGCGCCGCCGTCGACCGCGCGATCAACCTCACCTTTTTTTCCGCGTTGACGCTGGAAAAGCCGAAGCCTGCCAGTCTGCTCGAGAAGCGCTTCATCGGCCCGGTGATCGACCGGCTGTTCGGCGGCTATCCGGACCTGACCTATGCCGGCGCGCTGCATGCGGGGATGCTGCCGCCGAATATCCAGGTGATCGAGTTTTTCTTCCTGGCCGGCAGGTGGCTGCACGTGCCGTTCGCGCAGCAGCATTATATCTCCGCGAACTACACCCATGCGTCCTCCTACTTGTTGTCGCGCGGACTCAATGTCGTCACCCAACTGGTGGCAAAGCGCGTCGTCGATGGGGTGACGCGCTACAGCCTGAGCTGCAACACCGACACCACGCTCGATATTTTGCGCGCCCGCGCGCAAGGGCAGGCGTCGTTCAAACTGATCGGCCAGGTCAATTCCGAACTGCCGTTCATGCCCGGCCTGGGCGATCTGCCGGGGGATGAATTTTCCGCGGTGCTCGACAGTCCCGCGACGGATTTTCCGCTATTCGCGCCGCCGGCCGAACTCATCAGCGACACCAAATACGCCATCGGGCTGCACGCGGCGGGACTGGTGCCCGATGGCGGCACGCTGCAGATCGGCATCGGGCAGGTCGGCGACGCGCTGGCGCAGGGCCTGATCGTCCGTCACCGCGACAATAGTCAATTCCACACCATCATGAAGCGGCTCGCGCCCGGGACCGAACAGCTCGCGGGCCTGCAGACCGGGCCGTTCGAGAAGGGTCTCTATGGCGTCAGCGAGATGCTGTTCGAGGCGTTTCTCGGCCTGATCGAGGCCGGCATTCTCAAGCGCGACGTCGATGGCGTGATACTGCACGGCGCGTTTTTCCTTGGGCCGAAATCGTTCTACCGCGCGCTGCGCGAGATGCCGCCGGAACAAATTGCGCGAATCCAGATGATGCCGGTGTCATTCACCAACGAGCTTTTCGGCGATGAGGTTGCAAAACGCCGTGCGCGGATCGATGCCCGTTTCGTCAACAACACGATGATGGCGACCTTGATGGGGGCTGCGGTTTCAGACGGTCTCGAGGACGGTCAGATCATCAGCGGCGTCGGCGGCCAGTACAATTTCGTGGCGCAGGCGTTCGCGCTGCAGGGCGCGCGCTCGATCCTGGCGCTCGAAGCGACGCGGCAGGCCGGCGAGGGTATGCAGTCCAACATCCGCTGGAATTACGGTCATGAGACCATTCCGCGGCATCTGCGCGATGTCTTCGTCACCGAATACGGTATCGCCGACACCAGGGGAAAGTCCGACGCCGAGACCATCGCGGCGATGCTGCAGGTTACGGATTCGCGCTTTCAGAACGAACTGGCAAAAATTGCCAAGGATGCCGGCAAGCTGCCGAAAGGTTTTGAAATTCCGCCGGAACATCGCGAGAATTTTCCGGACCGGATCACGGCGGCGCTAAAACCCGCGCGCGAGGCCGGTCTGCTGCCGTCGTTTCCGTTCGGCAGCGATTTTACCGACGTCGAGCAGCGGCTGATTCCGGCCTTGCAGCTGCTGCAGGAATTGCAGCGTACGCCGCTGAAATTGCCTGCTTTGCTGTGGCAGGGAATGTCGCAGCCACCTGATGCGGCGAACCGCGAATGCCTGGCGCGGCTCGGGCTCGATCGCCCGACCACGCTGGCGGAGCGCGCCTATCGCGCGCTGGTCAATGCAGCGCTGGTGAGGAGCAGAGCGGGGTAACGCTCCTTGCCGTCATTGCCTGCAACAAACGCGAAGCGTTTGTGCAAGGGAGCGAAGCGACGAAGCAATCCATTCTTTCTTCAAGCGGCAAGATGGATTGCTTCGCGGAGCCTGTCATCGGGCGCGCATTCGCGCGACCCGTTGGCTCGCAATGACGGAGAACCCTACCTGTTCCTGTTCACCGGCTTGCGCTTCTCGATGAATGCCGCCATGCCTTCGGAGCGGTCTTCCAGCGCGAAGGTCGAATGGAACAGGTTGCGCTCGACGCTCATGCCTTCCGACAACGGCGTCTCGAACGCGCGGTTGATGGCTTCCTTGGCCATCGCAGCCGCAGGGCGCGACATCGCGGCGATCTTTTCTGCCGCCGCCAGCGCCTCTTCCATCAACTTGTCCGCCGGCACGACGCGGCTGACCAGGCCCGAGCGCTCGGCTTCGGCAGCGTCCATCATGCGGCCGGTGAGACAAAGGTCCATCGCCTTGGATTTGCCGATCGCCCGCGTCAGCCGCTGGGTGCCGCCGATGCCGGGGATGGTGCCGAGCGTGATTTCGGGTTGGCCGAATTTCGCGGTGTCGGAGGCAATGATGATGTCGCACATCATGGCGAGTTCGCAGCCGCCACCGAGTGCGTAGCCGCTGACGGCCGCGATGGTCGGTTTCCGGCATCGGGCGATGCGGTCGCCGCCAATCGAGGCGAAGTCGCTGGAAAACATGTCGATGAAGGTTTTCGGCTGCATTTCCTTGATGTCGGCGCCGGCCGCAAAGGCCTTTTCGCTGCCGGTGACCAGGATGCAGCCGATCTTGTCGTCGGCCTCGAGGTCATCGACGGCCGCCGCGATCTCGCCAAACACGCCGAACGACAGCGCGTTGAGCATTTTGGGCCGGTTCAGCGTGATAACGCCGACCGCGCCCTTGCTCTCGATAATGATGTATTCGAACGTCGCCATGATCCACCCCAGGTAGCCGATTTCGCGGGCAATGTGCCCGCTGGCGGGATGGGCTTCAAGGGCTGAAAACCGGCTACCGGAATCGCATCGGCGTCCGGTAGCGTGCTACTTACGCCATGAACATGCGCGCGGCGGAAGCCATCGTCAGCAGGGCGCCGAAGGCAATGAAGATTTTGCCGATCAACGAGGTCTGATCCCAGGTGGAGCTGTCATTGGCTGCGGCCAGCGTGGGCGCAGCCGGCTTGGCCGAGGCCATGGCGACGGTTTGCCTGGCCGGCGTCTCCTGCAGGGCGCGGTCGACGTCGTTGAGCTGGTCGGAAGCGACCACCGCGGAGTCGGCCGGGGCCTGCGCGTCGGCCGGCTTGTCGGCGGACGCCAGCAGCATCGTATTGGCTTTGGCCGCCATCGCCCCGGCGGCGGTGTCAGCTGGTGAGTCCGACGTCATTTGCGCGTTGGCGTTGGCGACCGCGGCCGGGATTTTTGGCGTGGTGTCGCCACTGGCGTCGGCGACCTCCTTTTCGACGGCCTTTCTGGTCTCGTCGGACTTAGACGCCGTCCGGCTGTATTTGCGATGCGTGTAGCGCTTCCAGTGACGTGTGCCGTGCCGGTCGGACTTGCCGGGCGTCGCGCTTTCGGATTTCGACGCGGCAGCGCCATCGTCGCCGGCAGCCCGCGCCGGCAACGGGCCGGCGAAACAGACAAAAAGCCCGGCTGCTACTATCAACGCCGAGCGCGCACTGGCTTTGATCATCATTTGGCAATCTCCCCATTTGCCCGCTCCCAACGGGGAAATGAGACCCCGCCGCGTGTCCGCAGCGCGGCAGAAAAAGGGAATCTTCGGGCAAGACCGGGCAAAAGCTGGGCAACGCCGTCACGGCGCGCGGCATTTTTCGCCGGATGGATTTTCCGGGACAGGGCGAAGGCAGTGGCCACGGGTGCGAGCGGGGGCAATCGATGGTATGAGCCTGCCGGTCCCCGAGCCGGCCGCCCCGATTCCGGGAAAGCCACGCCCGGGTCTTCGACGGGGTCATGATCACGATTTCGTGATCTTTGACTCCCGACGTAACAATTTGAAAGATCGACCGAATTGCAGGGTAGGAGCGCGCGTGCGCGAACGGGATGACGAATGGACCGGCCTGATGCGGTCGGCCATCGCAGGCGACAGTGCGGCGTATCATCGCCTGCTCAAGGCCGTCACGCCGGTGCTCCGGGCGGCGGCGCGTCGCGGTTTGGCGCGGGCAGGACAACCGGTCGATCAATCCGAGGACATCGTGCAGGATATTTTGCTGGCGCTCCATTTGAAGCGGCACACCTGGGACGCCAGCGCCCCGTTTGCCCCGTGGCTGTTTGCGATCGCCCGCAACAAGCTGATCGACACGTTGCGCCGCCGCGGCCGGCGCATCTTCGTCGATATCGACGATTTCGCCGAAGTGCTTCCGGGCGAGACGCCGGTCGAGACCGCTTCGGCGAGCGAGGTCGCCGCGCAACTGCAGTCGCTGCCGGCGCGCCAGCGCGACGTATTGCAGTCGATCGCGGTCGACAGCGCCTCGATCAAGGATACGGCGGCGAAATTCTCCATGAGCGAGGGCGCGGTGCGGGTGGCGCTGCACCGCGGGCTGACCAGCCTGACGGCGAAGTTACGGGAACAATGAGAATGGATACCGATCAGCTCATTCGAACGCTAGCGGCCGACAACGCGCACCGTGCGCGCCCGGTCGGCTTTGCGCTGATGCTGGCGCTGCTGGCCGCGGCGCCGGTCTCGCTATTGATGTTCTTCACCGAACTCGGCATCCGGCCCGATGTGATGACCGCCATGCACAATCCGTTCTTCGACCTGAAATTCGCGGTGACGCTGGCGCTCGCGATCTCGGCGATGGCCGTGTGTCTGCATTTGTCGCGGCCCGAGGCGACGTTGCGGGGCTTTGGCTGGCTGTTGCTGATCCCGGCTGGAATTCTGACCGCCGGCATCGGCGGCGAAATGATGATGCCGCAGCGGCTGCCAATGATGACGCGGCTGGTCGGCAGCAATTCGCGGGTCTGCATGACGGCCATTCCGCTACTGTCGCTGCCGATCCTGGCCGGTGCGCTGATCGGCCTGCGCCAGGGTGCGACGGCACGGCCGGCCATTGCCGGCGCCATCGCCGGCCTCGCTTCGGCAGGCTTGGCGGCGACGCTCTATGCATCACACTGCACGGACGATTCACCGTTGTTCGTGGCAACCTGGTACACGATCTCAACCGCGCTGGTAACAGCGATCGGCGCGCTCGCCGGATCGAAGCTGCTGAAATATTGATTTTCGCTTTTACCCTCCCCGGGAGGGTAGGCAGTTCACGCTGCCGGCGCGCTCTGTTGCATGCGGTGGAAGCGCAGCACCTGCTGTGCGGTCGACGGCCGCAGCCGTTCGTAGGTATCCTTGCACGCCGGGATATCGGTCGGCTCGCCGCCGGATAGCTCGTCGCGCATGTTGATGATGGTCCGCACGGTCGACCACGAAAGTCCGGCGACCCTTGCCAGGATCATCACGCCTTCGGCCCGGCTCTCGATCATCATGTTCTCGGCCACCGCCACCGGCACGCTGGCAAGGGCCGCGATCGATGCATTGGCTTCGTCGAACTTGCCGGCCTCGGCGAACCTCGCGACCTGAAACTCGTCGAGCCGGCCGTCCTCGTGGAGCGACCTGACCAGCGCGTGCGCAATCTCGGTGTTCCTGGTGATCGCGGAAGACGCCGATCGCGCGCGCCGTGTCGCTTCCCTGACCGCGGTCGGCACCTGGTCCGCCAGCTGCGGATTGGCAGCTTCCAGCCGCTGTCGCACGGTGTCGGAGGCCTTCGCGAGCAGCTTCAGATAGAGATGGCGCGGAATGTTCGGCCGCAGGCCGATGCAGGTCGCGAGGTTGTCGTCACCCTCGGCGCGGTTGACCAGCCGGGTGAAGCCGCGCTCGGTGAATTCCGCGCCGGGATTGTTGACGGTGCTCTGGATCACCTCGTCATCGCCGCGTTGGACCAGCACGTCGGTGACCGCGCTGCTCAGAACCTTGCGGGTCGAGATCGCCATCAGATGCGCCTGGCTCTTGCTGCGCGCGTTTTCGATCAGGGTATTGTCGTCGAGCCGCGTCGACTGCGACAGCACCGGACCCGCGACCTCGATCACGTCGTCGAACGCCAGCGCTCGGATCGTCAGCGGCGGCGCGGTATCGATCGGGGCGAGGCGGTTGGCAAGCAGCGTCTTGGCGGACGTCTCGATATGGTCGATCAGGCACTGGAAGACGTCGTCGAACAATCCGACCTGTTCGTCGGAATAGTCCACCGCGCCGTTGATGAAGAGATCGGTTACCCGGCGCAGGGTCTCGACCCGGCGGGCAACGGTCCCGTGCGCGAGCGTGGTCTGCAGCTCATCGAGCAGATTGCCGGGGGAGATAGCGGACTTCGAACTCATGACTCTATCCTGGAGCAAAGGCCGGTGACGGATTCTCCATCGCCGGAACTGAAATCTATTAAATCAGGCGTGGGTGATACAGTTGCGTCCCCGTGCCTTGGCTGCATAAAGCGCGCCGTCGGCGCGCGCGAGGAATGTGTCGGGCATTTCGCTTTGCTTCAGCGTCGCGACGCCGGCGGAAATCGTCACCTTCATGCTGGGCGAGAATGCGCTCCAGTCGAGATCGGAAATAATCGCGCGCAGCCGGTCGAGGGCCCGCGTGGCGTCTGATGTGTCCATGTCGGGCAGCACCAGCAGGAATTCCTCACCGCCATAGCGGCCGAACCGGTCGTTGGCGCGGATATTGGCGAACATGGTAATGGCGAACGTTCTCAGCACCTCGTCGCCGGTCGGGTGGCCGAAAGCGTCGTTGATGCGCTTGAACCAGTCGAGGTCGATCAGCGCGATCGAGCAGGGCATCCCGTTGCGCGCCGCCCGTGCGATTTCCTCGTCCAGCATCCGCATGATGCAGCGGCGGTTGTACGCGCCGGTGAGTTCGTCGAGTTCGGCGAGCTCCTCGATCCGCTTGTAGGCTTCCTTGAGTTTCAGTCCGCTCTGATAGAGCGAGTTCTTCATCGAGCTGGCGAAGATCCCCAAGAACATGCAGCGCCCGATCGACAGCACCAGCACCAGCATGGTGCTGAAACGTTCGAGGTAGTTGCCGTGTGGGATCGAAATCGGCTTGTCGGTCAGAAGGAATAGCCCGGCCAGACCGATCGTCGCCATCGTCCAGATCACCATGGTCTGGCGCGGCGTCGAACGCAGCGACGAGAAGCCGAACACAATGAACAGCGTGCACAGGAACATCGCCCCGACTTCCGGCGCGATGTAGGTGAATGCCAGCGCGATCAGCATGCAGACGGTCGCCTGAGGCGCCACGAGGTAGTGATCGCTGAAGCGGTCGTTGAAGCCGAGTTCCGAAACGATGAGGAAGAGGGCGACCAGGACCAGGCCGCAGGCCGCATAGGCCGGGCCGATCGCCGCCGGGATCGTGCCGGCCTGCGCGTATAACAGCAGCACCCCGGCATCGATGACATAGCTGGCGCCGATCATCGCCAGAATCTGGCGGCGCTGCCTCGCGCGACGCAACCATGCCTTCGCCGTCGGCTGGGAACCGGCGCCTTCCAGTTCGGCCGGATTCACGAATGAGGACGCAGCGGTGCCCATGGTCTCGCCGTTGGTGGAACTGGCGAAAAATCTAAGTGGGAAAGCCTTTAGGTTTGGTATCTTTTGGGACGATTCTGATCCGTTAAACATCTGCCATTGCCCTGTTTCGCAACGGAAATCCGCCCGTTCAGGACCCTTCGGACCCTTACGCGGGGCCTCCGGCTGCAAGCAGATGCTGGCTTGTGAACCAAGCCTTGATAAGGTCGTGGCTGAAGGCGCCATCTTTAGGAAAGTATTTCCGTATTATGGTACCAATTTTGGGACATCGTCCGTTTGAGCCGGCGCCCATGCCGGTAAATCCGCTTATGTG
Source organism: Bradyrhizobium sp. KBS0727 (assembly GCF_005937885.2). Classification (NCBI taxonomy): domain Bacteria; kingdom Pseudomonadati; phylum Pseudomonadota; class Alphaproteobacteria; order Hyphomicrobiales; family Nitrobacteraceae; genus Bradyrhizobium; species Bradyrhizobium sp. KBS0727. The sequence continues at coordinate 2,492,791 of NZ_CP042176.1, forward strand.
GGGTAGATCACACATGCAATCGGGACATTGCCGTATTGTGAAGAATCTTGCTTTCCCCATCGAACCGCCGACCTCCCCAATCCGACCAATCCTGCGAGACGGCCATTGAGTGCGACACAGGCGGCTTCAGACGAAGTTCTGATCGCTCGGATCGCTCAAGGCGACCGGCTCGCCATGCAGGTGCTGTACGGAAGGCACCATGTCAGGGTGTTCCGTTTCGGGCTTCGGCTCGTCAGGGACGAACAGGTTGCGGAAGACCTCATCAGCGAGGTTTTTCTCGATGTATGGCGTCAGGCTGGCAAGTTTGAGGGCCGATCCGCCGTTACCACCTGGCTGCTGGCGATTACGCGGTTCAAGGCCCTGTCGGCGCTGCGGCGTCGCAAGGACGTTGGACTTGACGACGAGACCGCGAATGCAATCGAGGACACCTCCGACGATCCGGAAGTGGTGGCGCAGAAGAAAGACACGAGTGAAGCGTTGCGCAAGTGCATGACCGCGCTTTCGCGAGAGCACCGGGAGATCGTCGATCTCGTCTACTACCACGAGAAGTCCGTGGAAGAGGTGGCCGAGATCGTGGGTATTCCGGAGAACACCGTCAAGACGCGCCTGTTTTATGCGCGCAAGAAATTGGCCGAACTGCTCAAGGCAGCCGGCATAGAGCGAGGTTGGCCGTGATGGCAGCGAGCAAAAAAATGCTGGATCAAGAACCCGGCGAAATCGAGTTGCTGTTGCCGTTCCATGCGGCCGGCACCTTGAACGCACGCGATGCGCGCCGTGTCGATGAAGCGCTTGCCAGCGATCCCGAGCTTGCCCGGCAATACGCCGTGATCCGCGAGGAATACGCCGAGACCATTCACCTCAACGAGAGCCTTGGTGCGCCGTCCGTACGCGCCATGGCGAAGCTGTTCGCCGCGATCGACGCAGAGCCGGTGCGCAAGCCGGCGGTTTCGGTCAGTCTCGCCGCGCGGGTTTCCGAATTCTTTGCAAGCCTGTCGCCGCGGACGCTGGCCTGGTCGGCCAGTCTTGGCGCTTTGGCGCTGCTGTTGCAGGCCGGCCTGATCGGTGCGGTGCTGGTGAAGAACCAAACCGGCTCGTTCCAGACCGCATCGCTCAGCATGAACGAACCTTCGTCCGGCCCAATTACCCGCGATCTCGGTAGTTCGATCGCGCCGCCGCGCGCGCTGGTGCGGTTTGCGCCGGATGCACGCGTCGCCGACATCACGGCGCTGCTCGACACTTATCAGGCCTCGATCGTCGATGGCGCCAAGGGCGGTATGTTCCGGCTGCAATTCGGCAGCAAGGCGATGGGCAAGGACGAAATCGCAAGCCTGATGAACAGGCTGCAGAGTGAGAAGATCGTCAGTCTTGCGGTGGCGACACCGTAACGCCGGCGATCCCGAAAGCCGGATTGCGCGCCCGAGTAAGCCGAGGTCCCATGGTCCACGATGGCGTGAATTGGCGCAAGATGACGCGGCGCGCAGCGCTGCTTCTGGCCGCGGCCGTGTTGCCGTTCGCGCTTCCCGGCAACTCGGCGGTTCACGCGCAAAGCATCATGCGCACGCCGAGCCTCCACATCGACTCGCGGATCCCCTCGATCAATCCGACGGTGGCCCCGCGCATCAATCCGACGATTGCCGGCCGCACCGGCGTTGGCGTCAACGCCGTCGCCATCGCGCGCACGCCGCCACCCCGTGTCGGCGGCACGACCTCGATCATGCGGATCGACCGCCCTGTCGGCGTCGGCTCGGGCACGCCGTATCTACGCTATTCACCCAACCTCTATCCGGTCTGCGAATATGCCAATCGCGGCCCGGACGGCGAATGCTTCGACCGCCCGGTGAACCTTGTCGGGAGCGGTGGCGGCGGCGGCGTTGCAACCAAAAAAGGCGGCGGCGGACCGGCGGGTAATCCGGCGGCCACCGCGGCCAATCTGCGCACGGTGCAGAACGAATTCGTGGCCGAGATCGACGGCGCGATGTCGTTTGCGGACGCCGACGCACTGGCGCGCAGCCATGGGCTGGAGCGGATTGCGTCGCAGAATTTTCCGCTGGTCGGCGGCACCATCGGCCTGTTCCGCATCGTCGACCGCCGGCCGTCGGACACGGTGCGGGCGGAGTTCGCGGCTGATACCAGGGTGAAGTCGGTGCAGCCCAATTTCCGCTACGTGCTGCAGGAACAGAAGCTGCAGGACCAGAAGACGCTGACCGAGGGCGATCCCGGCCAATACGCGGTCGCCCAGTTGCGGTTGCCGCAGGCGCATACGCTCGCACGCGGCATGAACGTCACCATCGCGGTGATCGATTCCGGTATCGACGTCAAACATCCGGAACTCGCCAATTCGGTCGCCGACAGCTTTGATGCGCTCGGCAGCAAGGAAGGCCCGCACGTCCACGGCACCGGCATTGCCGGCGCGATCGTCGCCCATGCCAGGCTGATGGGAAGCGCGCCGGAGGCGCGGCTGCTGGCGATCCGCGCGTTCGGCAGCGCGTCGGGCGTGGCGGAAAGCAACTCCTATGTCATCCTCAAGGGCCTGGACTATGCGGTCGAGCACGGCGCGCAAATCGTCAACATGAGCTTTGCCGGCCCGAAGGATCCGATGATCGAGCGCGGCATTGCCGCGACCGCGGCTCGCGGCGTCCTGCTGGTCGCCGCCGCCGGCAATGCCGGGGCCAAGTCGCCGCCGCTCTATCCAGCCGCCAATCCGAACGTGATCGCGGTCAGCGGCACCGACGCGCAGGACAGGCTGTTTACGGCGTCGAACCGCGGCAACTACATCGCCATTGCTGCGCCCGGTGCCGATATTTTCCTGCCCGCACCCGACGAGAAATACCAGATCACGTCAGGCACCTCGTTTTCGGCCGCCTACGTCAGCGGCATTGCGGCCCTGATCATGGAGCGCAACCCGGCGTTGAAACCGAACGATGTTCGCGCCATCCTGACCAGGACCGCACGCGACCTCGGTGCCCCCGGGCGCGACGATCTGTTCGGGGCAGGCGAGGCCGACGCTTTCGCCGCGGTCACGGCCGCCGTCGATGCGCCGTTCGTTCCGGTGGCTGCGGCATCCCCCAAACCGGCCGGAGAGAAACCACCGGCGCCCGCAGCGCCTTCGGATAACGCTTCCGTGAGCAGGGCGCTGAAGGACTCCGCGCCATCGCTGTCATCGGACAAATCGGCCGCAAACGACGCAAATCGCGCTGCCGCGCAGTGATTTTCGGCCCATCACCCCCGTACGAAAAGTTAAAAAAATCGCGCGGCGTTTTGAACGTCCGCAGAGGGTGCCGCGACTAATGAATGTGGGAGCGGTTATCCCTCCCCATCGGCTGTAATGTGCGCGAGCGCCCATCCACCCCAAGCGCCTTTATGGCTTGACCCGTCCGGTTGTCCCCCCGGACGGGTCTTTCATTTTTAGCAAGCTTTTCGCGAAAAGCGGCCGCGGCGCGGCGGGTTAACACTTCCTTTACCTTGCTCAGGGAAGTTGCCGCAGCGCCTCGCGCAACGTCGTCATGCTGCTATGCGGCTTGACCGCGGCGAGTGCGAAAGACCCCGTACTAATGCGGGTTTCGTTGGTTGAATCGCGTTGACGATGCTCGCACTCTGGACAAGCGAGTAGTTTTCCACAGAATAACACTGTCACATTCAATTGATTCGTCCCGGTTGCGTCTGCGTCCGTCTTTCTTTCAACGGGCTGGTTCATGACACATCTTGGAGACGTGGCGCGCGGTCGCGGTACCGTAGCGCGGTGGTGCAATCTCGCTGAGCGGCGGCTCGAATACCTCACAGACCTGTTCGAGACCGGGCGCTGGCGCCGCTTTCACAGCGAACGGGCCTTCCTCGAAAATATCCAGGAAGCCAAGGCCGCCGTCGAAACCTGGCGCGATCTCATGGCGCGCGAAGCCTCACCCGACCATTTCGCGATCGGCAGGCGCCCGGCATTGCCGCGTCACGACGAGATCCGCGAGCCGGTGGCATTGCTGCCGCCCGAGCCAGCGCCGATCGTCGTCGAGCCGCGGCGCGAGATTCCCGATGATGTCCTGATGGCACTGGAGAGCCAGCTTCTCGACCGGGATGAGACGCTGTCCGCGCCCGATCTCGACGGCATGACGCTGCCGCCACTCGATCTCGACAGGATGCAGGAACGCTACCCGCTGCTGCGCAACGCGCTTTAGCATAGCGTTTTCAAGCGAAGTGGATGCCGGTTCGCGTAAAGAAAACGCGTCAAATCAAAAAAGTGCTGGCTAGCGCCTTACCGCGTTGGCGCTGACCACTACCTGCGCATAGCGCTGGGCGCCTTCGGCCGAGAGGTCGGTGGTCACGGCGCGGGCGTGGTCGAGCCCGACCACGGCGCCGCGCGGCGTTTCCGAAATCATGTTGTTGTTCACCAGCGCGGTGCCTGCGCCCGGCACCACCGAAACGCCGATGCCGACAAAGGCCTTGCGGATCACATTGCCGGTGATGGCGATGTCGCGGAGATACTTGCCCCAGCCGGCGACGATCCCGAACGACGGCGCGTTCTCGATCACGTTGCCGGTCACGGACGAATCCGCCTCGATATAGATGCCGATGCCGGCATCGTCGTCTGGCGCGGTGCCGATCGGCCGTTTCGGCAGCAGGTTGCGGATGATGTTGCCCTGCACGACCGCAATGCGACCGCCCTCGTTGAAATTGCAGACGGAGACGCCGACGGCGGCGCCATCGACCGTGTTGTTGGCGATAACCGCGCCCTCGAACGAGAATTCCGAATAGAGCGCGACTTCGCGGACGTCGCTGACGCTGTTGCCTGATATCTGGATGTTGGACGCCGAATTGCCGCGCACCGCGGAATAATCGCAATTCCGGATCCGGTTGCCGCGCACGATCACATTGCCGGCGCGGAACGCGTTGATGGCGTTGCCATACTGGCCGGAGCCGCCCGGGCCGGCCTTGATGTCCTCGATGCGGTTGTCCGCGACCAGCGTGCCGTCGTCACCGATGGCGGTGCGCAGGATTTCGATGCCGTTGTCGTTGGTGCCTGAAATGGTGTTGCGCGAGACGATCAGGCCAAGCGCATCGAACGACACTACCGCGGTGGTCGCGATCTTCGTGAAGATGTTGCCGGAGATATCGCCGGAGACCTGCTCGAACCAGATGCCGTTGCCGCCGCTGGCCGTGATCTCGCAATCGATGATGCGGAGGTCGCGGCCGCCGAGGCAATGCACGAGACCGCGCCGTGTCGGCAGCGGAATGCCAGAGCCGTCGAGCGTGAGGCCTGACAGGCCGATACTGCCGGCGCCTTCGCCTTGCAGCATCGAGGCGCCGCCGTTGAAGACGAGCTTGGTCGCGCCGCGCACGCCGACCAGTTGCGATCCGCTTTGCACGCGCAGCATTCCGGTGCGGTAGACGCCGGGGGGCAGCGCCAGCGGCACCTGCGCGCGCGCGGCTTCATCGATCGCGCGTTGCAGATTTTTGGTCTGGTCGTCGGGGCTGCCGGGACGTACGCCATATTGCGTCGCGTCGCGCCCGAGCGCGGACGTCAGCGGCGCTGCGCGCGCGGCATCCGGCGACACGGCCAGCGCGCCGGCAACGCCGGCGACGGATGCTCCAATCAGATGGCGGCGGTTGACGTCCATGACGAAGAGCCCTCGCGCAACGCAGGCCGTGGCGTTCGCGCACCCCTTAGGTATCGCGGAAATGCGGCGGAGCATGGTGAAGACGGCAGCGGAACAGGGCGATTGTTCGCGGTAGGGTTAATGTCGGGTGCGAAGCTACGAAGCCCGCCTTGCCAGCCGCACCATCTCCAGCAGCATCGCTTCGCCGGCATCAACCAGTTCTTCCAGCGTGATGCGCGGAAAACCCTTGCGGCGTGGAGAGCCATCACGCGCCAGCGGCGGGATGTGAACGAAGGCGGCAAGGCGGGGGCCGTTATCGGCGTCCACGGCTTCGATCGCGCGCCAACTCAGATAGTTGCAGAGATAGCTTCCGGCGTCGCGTGAGGCGCGGGCGTCGAGACCGGTGCTATCAGCCGCGTGCAGCAATTTTTGGGTATGCGGGCCGAACATTCTTGCGGCGGCGCCGTCGGATATCGAGCCCTTGCGCGCGCGGGCTTGTGAGGCGTCGGGCCACAGCATGGTGACGGCGTTGCGGGCGCGGGTTTCGATCCGGACATAGCCGGTGCGCGAGGCGAGGCCGAACATCAACAGCGCGTGCGGCTTGTATCTTGCGAGCGCGAGCGGCAATTCGCGATCGACCGCCTTGTAGGTCACCGGAAAAATGTGACTGGAGAATTCGACGTCGGCAAAGGCCGGACGCCGCAGTTTTGTCAGCCGCGCCACCAGCGGCTGCGTCGGGTTATAGGGCGCGCCGGGAAACGGACCGAAGCCGGTGACGAGAATGCGAAGTTTTTCGTTCACTTCAGGCAACTCCTCCCGCCGTCATGCCCGCGAAAGCGGGCATCCAGTAAACGCCGGTGCTTCTGTGATTTTCACTGGCGGCTCTGGAATACTGGATCGTCCGCTTTCGCGGACGATGACGCCGTCATTTGTAGTGCGTTTGTCGCTCGTTTCACCGCAGCATCTCCGCGATCTGTTCGGCGGCGAGCGCCGGCGTGATCCGGCCGTCGGCGACTTCGGCCTCGGTCTTTTTCACTTTGGCGCGGATCGCAGCATCCGAGCGCAGGCGGGCCATCATCCGCTGCTCCAGCATCGACCACATCCATTTCACCTGCTGCTCGCGCCGTCGTGCGGCGAATTCGCCGGAGGCGGACATGGCGGTGCGGTGATCGAGAATCTTCTGCCAGAGTTCGTCCATGCCGGTGCCGGTCAGCGCCGAATAGGTCAGGACCGGCGGATGCCAGTGTTCGGAGCGGGGGCTGAGAATATGCAGCGCGCCGCGATATTCGGCCGCCGCCAGGTTGGCGCGCTTGATGTTGTCGCCGTCGGCCTTGTTGATCGCAATCATGTCGGCGAGTTCGACCAGGCCCTTCTTGATGCCCTGCAGCTCGTCGCCGGCGCCCGGCAGCATCAAGGCCAGGAAGAAATCCGTCATGTCGCAGACCGCCGTCTCGGACTGGCCGATGCCGACGGTCTCCACCAGCACGACGTCGAAGCGGGCCGCCTCGCACAGCAGCATCGCCTCGCGGGTTTTCGCGGCCACGCCGCCGAGTGTGCCGGAGGAGGGCGAGGGGCGGATAAAGGCGTTCCCGGAATTCGCGAGCTGCGCCATCCGCGTCTTGTCGCCAAGGATCGAGCCACCGGTGCGGGCCGACGATGGATCGACCGCCAGCACCGCGACCTTGTGACCGTGCTCGATTAGGAACATGCCGAGCGCATCGATGGTGGTGGATTTGCCGGCGCCGGGCGAGCCGGTAATGCCGACGCGGATCGCCGTGCCGGTGTCGGGCAACAGCGCCTGCACCAGCTCGCGCGCGGCGGCCTGGTGATCGCCCCTGCGGCTCTCGATCAGCGTGATCGCACGCGCCAGTGCCGCACGGTGGCCGGCGCGGAGGTCTTTGGCGAGCTTGTCGATGTCGGGGGTCTTCGGCAGGGTCATGGCTTGGTTTACAACGGCGAGAGGTCGCAGGCGAGGGGCCGGCGCACCCCGGGGGGCGTCCCCATGCCCCGGCATCCCCATCGGTTTTGTACAGGCCTTACTGCTGTCCGTCGTCGTCGCCCTTGGGCCGCGCCCCGCCGAAGATCTTGGCGCCTTCCGGCGTCAGATAGGACTGCAGGCTCTCCTAGGGCACAAAGGCGATGTATTCGCCTTCGGCGCAGCGCAAGCTGCGCTCTTTGGAACGGAAAGCCGGCTCGGGCGGGGAATTACTCCGCCGCCTCGCTATGCCCCAACCGGGCGTTGAGCTTGTGGATCAGCTCTTCGGCGGCGTCCGAGATCACGGTGCCGGGCGGGAAGATCGCCTCGGCGCCGGCCTTGTAGAGCGCGTCGTAATCCTGCGGCGGCACCACGCCACCAATAATAATCATAATATCCTCGCGGCCGTGCTTCTTCAGCGCGGCCTTGAGCTCCGGCACCGCGGTCAGATGGGCGGCGGCCAGCGACGAGACGCCGAGGATATGCACGTCGTTCTCGACCGCCTGGCGCGCCGCCTCGTCGGCGGTGGCAAACAGCGGTCCGATATCGACGTCGAAGCCGACATCGGCGAAGGCGGACGCGATCACCTTCTGACCGCGGTCGTGGCCGTCCTGGCCGATCTTGGCGACCAGGATGCGGGGACGTCGGCCCTCGGCATTCTCGAACGCATCGATCAGGGTCTGCACTTTTTCGACCCGGTTGGACATGGTGGACGCCTCCCGCTTGTAGACGCCGGTGATGGATTTGATTTCGGCGCGGTGCCGCCCGAACACCTTCTCCATCGCGTCCGAAATTTCGCCGACGGTGGCCTTTGCCCGCGCCGCGTCGATGGCGAGCGCCAGCAAATTGCCGTTGCCTTCGCCGGCGCTGCGCGTCAGCGCCGCCAGCGCGGCGTCAACTTCCTTCTGGTCGCGCTCGCTGCGCAGCCGCTTCAGCTTGTCGATCTGCAGCCGCCGCACGGTGGAGTTTTCCACTTTCAGCACGTCGATCGCGGCCTCGTTGACCGGCTTGTACTTGTTGACGCCGATCACCGCCTGCCGTCCGGCGTCGATCCGCGCCTGGGTCTTGGCCGACGCTTCCTCGATCCGCAGTTTTGGCACGCCGGCCTCGATCGCCTTCGCCATGCCGCCGAGCGCCTCGACTTCCTGGATGTGGCCCCAGGCCTTGGCCGCGAGGTCGCGGGTCAGCCGTTCGACGTAGTAGGAACCGCCCCAGGGATCGATGATGCGGTTGGTGCCGCTTTCCTGCTGCAGGAACAGTTGCGTGTTGCGGGCAATCCGCGCCGAGAAGTCGGTCGGCAGCGCCAGCGCTTCGTCGAGCGCGTTGGTGTGCAGCGACTGGGTATGGCCCTGGGTTGCCGCCATCGCCTCGACGGTGGTGCGCGTCACGTTGTTGAAGATGTCCTGGGCGGTCAGCGACCAGCCGGAGGTCTGGCAATGCGTGCGCAGCGACAGCGAGCGCGGGTCCTTCGGGTTGAACGGCTTCAACAGCTTGGCCCAGAGCAGCCGGGCGGCGCGCATCTTGGCGACTTCCATGAAGAAGTTCATGCCGATCGCCCAGAAGAACGACAGCCGTGGCGCGAAGCGGTCGACGTCGAGGCCGGCCGCGAGCCCTGCGCGCAAATATTCGACGCCATCGGCCAGCGTATAGGCCAGCTCGAGGTCCTGCGTCGCACCGGCTTCCTGCATGTGATAGCCGGAGATCGAAATCGAATTATACTTCGGCATCCGCTGCGAGGTGTACGCAAAAATATCGGAGATGATCCGCATCGAGGGCGTCGGCGGATAGATGTAGGTGTTGCGCACCATAAACTCTTTCAGAATGTCGTTCTGAATGGTGCCCGACAGTTTCTCCGGCGGAACGCCCTGTTCCTCGGCGGCGGCGACGAACAGCGCGAGAATCGGCAGCACCGCGCCGTTCATCGTCATCGACACGCTCATCTGGTCGAGCGGAATGCCCGAGAACAGCGTGCGCATGTCGTAGATGGAATCGATGGCCACGCCGGCCATGCCGACATCGCCGGTGACGCGTGGATGATCCGAGTCGTAGCCGCGGTGGGTGGCGAGATCGAACGCGACCGAAAGACCCTTCTGGCCGGCCGCAAGGTTACGGCGGTAGAACGCGTTGGAATCTTCCGCTGTGGAGAACCCGGCATATTGCCGGATGGTCCAGGGCTGGTTGACATACATCGTCGGGTAGGGACCGCGCAGGTAGGGCGCGGTGCCCGGCCAGGTATCGAGGAAGTCGATGCCTTCGAGATCGGCTTCGCTGTAGCCGGGCTTTACCAGGATGCCCTCGGGCGTCAGCCACGGCTCGGCGTCGCCTGCGGGCGCAGCGGGGGCGATCGGTTCGAAGGCGAGTTCTGCAAAGTTCGGTATGCGGCTCATGGTACCCATTCTAACATATGTGGCGGTCGATGCTCACCATCTCAGCGTCTTGTTTGACGCGTTTTCTTCACGCGAACCGGTCTCCACCCAAGGATCAAGTCCGAGGGCATGCTTCGCTCGAAAACGCGCTCTAATCATGGTCCGGATGCTGGTGGCTGACGATGCCGCCGAGCTTTTCCGCGCCGTAATTCTGCAGCGTGGTCTGGCTCGGCAGGTTGGAGATGCCGACCACCCAGCCGAGCCGGGATTCGGTTCCATACTGCCGGGTCGGAACCAACTGGTCGGGGCGGTCGAAGGTGCCGGTCATGATTTCGATCCGGGGGCCGCCGATACGGCGGAAGCTCAGGGGCGTGCCGCAGGCGCCACAGAAATCTCGCTCGGCGATCGAGGAGGATTTGAACGCGGCCGGCTGGCCGCGGGTCCAGGCGAAATCGGTATGTTCGATATCGGCAAACGAAGCGAATGGCGCGCCCGAGGCTTTCTGGCACATCCGGCAATGGCAGATGCTGATCTTGGCCGGCAGGCCTGACACGGCAAAGCGGATCGCGCCGCACTGGCAGCCGCCGGTCAGAACGGTTTTGCTTGCCTCCGTCATGTTCACTCCATCCGCTGCCAGGCACCCTTCAGCATCGCCAGCGCATCGCCGCCGGCGAAGATGAAATCGCCGACGCCGGCGCCGCGCAGCGCGGCCTCCTGCTCGCCGGGGCGCCCTGCCAGATAGATATGCCTGGCGCCGGCCGCTTGAAGGGCCTTGGCGGCGGCGACAGCGTGCCCGGCGTAGACCTTGTCGGACGAACACAGGCACGCCGTGGTCGCACCGGAGGCCCTGAACGCCGCGGCGAGGGCCGCCGGATCGGCAAAGCCCTCGGTGTCGAGCGCCTCGATGCCGCCGGTCTCAAAAAAGCTCTTGGCAAAGGCGGCGCGCGCGGTGAAGTCGGCAGCCGTGCCGAGATTGGCGAGGAATATTTTGGGCCGTGCGCCGGTGGCCTTGAGCTTCGTGTCCGACTTGTCGCGCAAGGCTTCGAACGGCGCCGCCAGCCGCATCGGCGGCAGCCCGTCGAACTTGATTTTCGCCTCGCCATAGGGCGGCAGCACGATCGGCCTCGCCTCGAGCACCGCGACATCGGCTTCATGCAGGTTCGGGAATTCGCTAGCGCCGGTCAGCACGTCGCGTCGCTTGGCAATATTGGCCTCGCGCACCGTCCGCGTCGCGGCGACCTTGCGCTGGAGCAGGCCTTGTTCGAGCGACGCGAACAGGCCGCCGGCCTTTTCGATCTCCTGGAACAGCGACCAGGCGGCTTCGCAAAGCTGCTTCGTCAGCGTTTCGATGCCGCCGGAACCGGCGGCGGGATCGGAGACCTTGGCGAGGTTGGATTCCTCCAGCAGCACCAGTTGGGTGTTGCGCGCGGCGCGGCGGGCGAACGGGTCGGGCAGGCCGAGCGCCAGCGTATGCGGCAATACGGTGATGGCGTTGGCGCCGCCGAGCCCGGCGGAGAAGGTCGCCATCGTCGCGCGCAGCATGTTCACGTAGGGATCGCGTTGCGTCAGCATCCGCCATGCGGTGTCGGCGGCAACGAACAGCGGCTTGGGCGCAAGGCCGCAGGCCGCTTCGATCCGCGCCCACAGCAACCGCAGCGCGCGGAATTTCGCCAGCGTCAGGAATTGATCGGCGTCCGCGGCAAGCCGCGCATAGACCATGCCTTGCGCATCTTCCAGCGGCACGCCGGAGGCTTCGAGCGCGCGCAGATAGGCGACGCCGGACGCGAGCACGAAGGCCAGCTCCTGCACTTCCGATCCGCCGGCGTTGTGGATCACCCGCCCGTCGGCGACAACGAACGGACCCTTGAAGCCCATTGCGGCAAGGCCGCGGACGGCGTTCGTCAACGCCGGCACGATCTCGGCCCAGGTGAAGGGGCTGCGGCCCCATGCCGCGGCGGCCCCGAGCGGGTCGAGGCCGAAGCGGATATTGCAGGCCGCGGGATCGAGGCCCTTGCGCTTGATATATTCGGCGACGTGGATGGCCGCCATCCGCGACTGCGGACCGACCTGAAGTTCGATGCCGATGCCGGCATCAAGAAAGACGCCGTCGAGCACCTGTTCGACGGCTTCCGCCGTCGGCTCCAGTCCGAAGCCATGGGCGCCGTTGGAGCCGGCGAACACCAGCGCAAGCCCGGTGGCGCCGTTCTCCAGATCGTGCAGCGCCTGTGCATTGGCCGCCTTGGCATCGGGATGATCGATCCGCTGCAGGATCTGCCAGGGCGCGGCGGCTGCGCGGCCGGCGACCGGCGCGGCACCTTCCGCGCGGCGATAGATCGGATCGATCTTCAATCCGTCGGAGGTCTTGCTGACAAGTTTCTCGAACGGCGCGCCCTTCAGCACCCCGTCGACCAGCTTGCGCCAGTCGTCGTAGCTTGCCGGGGCAAAATCCGCGGCCAATTTCAGCTCATCTGTCGTGGTGGTCATTAGGCCCATCGTTCCCTGGATCGCTTCTTGTGTTGGGCCGGAAATTGCCACGGGGCGGTCGCCAAGCCAAACGGTTGTTTTGGGTCAATCGAGGTCCGGTAACCGCTGGATACCTTCGGTCGAAAGCCCCGCCAATGCCTCCGCCACGCGGCGTCCCGCAATGACACGGTCGGGCACAATCTCGGCGAGCGGCACCAGCACGAAGGCGCGCTCGAACAGCCGTGGATGCGGCAGTGTCAGCTCGGGTTTATCGATTTTGACATCGTCATAGGCGATCAGATCGAGGTCCAGGGTGCGCGGACCCCAATGCCGCTCATGGGCGCGGTCGCGGCCGAATTTCTTCTCGATCTTGTGCAGCGTGAACAGTAGCGCGTGCGGGTCGAGGCTGGTGTCGATCCGGATGCAGGCATTGACAAAGGGATCCTGCGCCTCGTCGCCCCAGGGCGGCGTGGTGTAGTCCGACGACCGCGCCAGCAGGGCTGCCTGTGTCATGCCGCAGATATTTGAAATCGCCTTGCCGAATGTCACGCGGACGTCGCCGACATTGCCGCCGAGCGCGATCAGCACATCCGCCATGTCAGGGCGCTTGCCGCGTGCGGGTCAGCACCACGCCGACATCCTCGAAGATCGCGGCGATCGGCGCGTGCGGCTTGTGCACGGTGACCTTGACTGCGCTGACGCGCGGAAATGCCGCCAGCACCGCTTCGGCGACGGCGCCGGCTGCGCGCTCCAAGAGCTTGTAGTTGGTATTCTTGAAGGCCGCCGTCGCGGTCGCGACCACGTTGGAATAGGACACGGTGTCGGCAAGGCGATCGGTGTGCGAAGACTCCGACAGATCGGCGGCGAGCTCGAGATCGATCACGAAGCGCTGGCCGACTTCAGTCTCATGTTCCATCACGCCATGGCGGGCATGAATCACGACGCCGGTGATGAAGATCGTATCGGTCATTTCGGCTTTCCGAGCTCCCTGATGGCCGCCGCGACGCGCAGCGCCTGGACGGTTTCCGCGACGTCATGGGCCCGGATGATCTGCGCCCCGTTCTGGGCCGCCACCAGATGCGCGGCAATCGAACCGCCGAGCCGCTGGTGCGGCTCCGATGGCGTCACGGTACTGATGAAGCGCTTGCGCGAAGCCCCGACCAGCAGCGGGCGACCCAGCGAAGCGAATTCATCGAGCCGCGCCAGCACCGTCATGCTCTGCTCCGGCGTCTTGCCGAAGCCGATGCCGGGGTCGAGCACGATGTTGTCAGGCGAAATCCCGGCCTTGGCGGCTGTCTCGAGCGAGCGGGCGAAGAAGTCCAGGACATCCTTCATGATGTCGATGGCGGGATCGGCGCGGTCGCGGTTGTGCATGATGATCACGGGCACCTGGCGCGCCGCGACCAGTGCGGCCATGCCAGGATCGCGCTGCAGGCCCCACACGTCGTTGGCAATGCGCGCGCCCTGGTCGAGCGCCCAGGCCACGACCGATGACTTCATGCTGTCGATCGATACGGGGACGCCGAGGGCAACGACCTCGGGCAGTACCTCGCGCAGGCGATCCAGCTCTTCCTCGGCGCTGATCGGCTCCGAGCCATAGGGCCTGGTGGATTCCGCGCCGATGTCGATGATGTCGGCGCCGTCGGCTGCCATCTTCCGGGCTTGCGCCAGCGCGCGCTCGGGGGCCGTGAACTGGCCGCCATCCGAGAACGAGTCCGGCGTCACATTCAATACGCCCATCACGGCCGGATATGACCGGGACGGCAGCGCCGCCAGCACGGAATGACTGGACGGGCCGGCCGCCGCGTTCGGCTCCCTGGCGGGTCTGGAAATGGTTGCGATCATGCGGTCGCTTTGCGCGGTCCGCGTGGGTGAGTCAAGGCAGAGAGGGGGCCGCAGGCGCGACTCGCGCGGCCGCGCAACATGTCGCGAAGGGCCAGAAGGCGCCTTTCGCGAGAGGGTGAGCCTGTTAAAAATTCTCAATTTTCACATTATTCGACTGAAACCCCGTTGTGACGCGTCAGACCGGGCATTCGATCAATGAACGAAGCGAGGCGCAGGAAACGTCGACCGCAATTTCGGTTCCACAAAGCGTTGCTTTCAATTCACTTGGGTTGAGTTACATGAAGCCCGGATTGCGCGGCAAATAGCTGGCCCAATCTCCGAATGCTTGCGTCGACATCAGCAACATTGGGTAGGTTATGCGCATCCCGTGGTCCATCGCCGTCTTAAGTGCCGGCTCGCTCGGGCCCGACACGAAAGCCGAAACGGTTGGAGAATTGCTCCGTGCCGCGAACGATAATGCCGTAGCAAACGCGGGGCCCACCAAGTCTGGCCGACGAACGGCAAGCGGGCCAATGTGTCCATTGGAAATATACGTATACCCTACGCACTCACTGCCGTCGTGGATGGTGAACCCGCTCGTTGCGCTGTCGCCCATGAGATATCGGTGGTGCTTCTCTCTGGATACGCTGAGAGCGCTCGCATCGATGACTGCCAGTTCATCGAACTTGGCGGCCTTGGCCGTCAGAGGTTCAAGATGAAGCCGCGGCTCAGCCACGCGGGACGCCAGACGGTCACGAACCACGCTGACCATGTAGATCGGACAGCGCGGGAATAGTCCACGGCTGATGTAGAGGCCCTGAGACACGTTGTTGAATGCAAATGTGATCAGCGCTTTGACGGATGCTCCGCGTATTTGCGCGTGAGCGAACGCCTTACCTAAAAGCTGATTGCCGATGCCATCGCTCTGGCGATCGGGCGACACGAACAGCTGCGCCAGGAACCAAAGTTCACCGCAAACCCAACTCCACGCGAAGCCGATGATTTCTCCGTCGTCATCGGCGACCCATAAACCCTCAGAATCGTCCCTTAGCGAGAATGCTTGAAAATTCGGGAGATGAGAAGATGCCATCTTTCCGAAGCCTCGCCGCGCGGTGAGCTCATTGATGCTGGCGACAACGATTTCGTCGGCTCGCTCCAAGTCATCCATGCCAGCGGGTCGGCACACGATAGGCATCTTCAAGTCCTCCAAATCTGCACGCCGACCAACAGATACGAGTGGCAGTGTTTGGGCCATCCGCTCACATCTGCATCGGCATGAAAAAGACAGAATAGCCTCTGTTCGTAATCAGGCCCGCGGTAGGATGTTTTGGTTCATTCGGAAGAAGTTCTTCGGATCGTATTTGGCCTTGATCCGCTGAAGACGCCGGTAGTTGGGACCATATGCGGCAGCGACGGAATCGCCCATCTCGTCATCGTCGAGATAGTTGACATACCGGCCGGCGGCGAAGAAGGGCCGCATTCTTTCGTAAGTTTCACGTGCCCAGGCGATGCAGCGGCTCGTGTCGCTCGGGTGCATCCATTGCGCGAGTATCAAGAAATTGTAGCCCTGTTGCCGATGCGGAAAAGCCGTATCAACTGCGGCGACACGGGTCGCGGCGCCGTGGATGTGTTCAAGGAGCAGCTGCCCCATGGGGGTCGGGCAGTGCGCGAAACATTCGATCATGGTCGCAATCGCAGCATCACTCAGCTCCATGAGGAAGTTCGATTTCCAATAGTTGAGGGCGCCTCTGGGGTAGTTGGCGTCAAGCATACTGTTGAGCTGGCAATAGAGCATCGGCCCGACTGCGTCCAAGATCGGAGCCCCGAACTTTTTCAGAGGCGACATGGCTCGTTCGGCATCCGCCGCCAGGCCGCAGTGGCAGGTGACCAAAACGGCCACCTCTGTGCCGGACCCGTCGGGGGCATGGGTCAGGGATGCAAAAAGCGTGTGTTCGTCCACCAGCGACTGCGTGCTGGCCCGGAAAAATTCGAGGACGTCACGGGAGCGTTCGATGGGGTGGATGATGGGGCCGCCGGTGACGATTGGCCCTACTGTATGAAGGTCGTATTCGAGAGTGGTGGCGATCCCGAAGTTTCCGCCGCCGCCGCGGATGGCCCAGAACAGATCGGGCTCCTCTTGCTTGCTGGCGCGCAAAACCTTGCCATCAGCGGTGACGAGTTCGACAGCCCGCAAATTATCCAGTGCTAGGCCGTACTTGCCCATCAGCCAGCCCAGTCCTCCGCCGAGGGTTAGTCCGGCAATCCCCGTGGTCGAGACCACACCACCGGTAACCGCGAGGCCGTGAAGTTGCGTCTCGCGATTGACCTCGCCCCAAGTGACCCCGCCCTGCGCCCGTACGATTTTGCCAACAGCATCGACGTGGACGCCCTTCATTGGGGACAGGTCGATCATTATCCCGCCGTCGATGGTCGCGCGTCCTGCCACATTATGGCCGCCGCCGCGAACCGCGACCTCGAGGCCGAGCTTGGTCGCAAGAGCGACGGCATCCACGACGTCGGCTACGCTGCGGCATCTGGCAATCAATGCTGGCCGTTTGTCGACCAGCCCGTTGTGGACCTTTCTCGCCTCCTCGTAGCCCTCGTCCGTTGGCTTGAGGAGTTGTCCTCCGAAGGAAGCGCTAAGGTCGGCGGCAGCGCCGGCGACAGATGCGATGGACGACATGACACGGTCTCCTCAATGCAACCCGCTATATCTTCAATCGGGCGCAGTCTCGGAGCAAACCTGAAGAATTCAGGTGACGATGAATTAATTTCATCTAGACTGGCCGCATGCACAAGCTGCCGCCCCTGATCGAGCTCCGCGCTTTTGAGGCTGCCGCTCGTCATCTGAGCTTCAAGAAGGCCGCGGCAGAACTCGGCGTGACGCCGACGGCGATCAGCCACCAGATAGGGTTGCTTGAACAGTATTGTGGCCGCGCCCTGTTCCGCCGCAGACCGCGGCCTCTTTCGCTGACAGATGCCGGAGCGCGGCTGTTCCCCGCCATTCGCGGTGGGCTTGAGGTGTTCGCCGCTGCAATCGCGGCGCTCAAGCAGGATAGCGACCAACAGCCTCTTCGGGTGACGACAACGAACGCTTTCGCCAGCCTCTGGCTCGTGCCCCGCCTGCCCGCGTGGCGGAAGTTGCATCCCGACGTGCCGCTGGAAGTCATTGGCACGGACACCGTGCTCGATCTGCAAGCCGGCGACGGCGATGTCGCCATTCGTTATGCGACCAGCCGAGTGGTGCCGACGGACGGGCTCGTCGATGATCTCTTCAGCGATACATTCTGGGCCGTCTGCAACCCGCGTTTGCTTTCAACAGGCCGCCTGAAGAAGCCGGTTGACCTCGTAAACCACGTTCTGATCCACTCCTATTGGTCGCCGGCCGATCATGAGCCGCCGACATGGCAGAGATGGCTTGCCGCGGCTCAGCGCAGGTGGCGCGAAGTGCCCCAATTCAAGGACATGCAGCACTTGAGTTTCCGGGAAGAACTGCACGCCATCGAGGCGGTGATCGCCGGGCAGGGAGTCGGGATTTTCAGTGATGTGCTCGTGGCACACGAACTCGCCGCCGGTACGCTCGTGAAAGCGTTCAAGCTGAGCTTGTCTGGCTATAGCTTCCATGTGGTCCGTAGGCTGAGCCATCCGCGCGCCAGGACCATCCGAGCCTTCTCGGAGTGGTTGCAGTCAGCTGCTTAATCTGTCTCTCTTGGGCGTTCGCAATATCCACCTGGGTCATTTTTGACGGATTGGCTGGCTGCGAGCTAAGGAGTCCGCGCTCTAGTAGCTGATTTTCGGTGCAAGCCTGCGCGCCTGCTCGATCAGCTGCTCGACTGATCTTTCCGAGGGCAGAACGCGGACCAGCCGGCGCTTGGTGTTGACGTCCTTGATGTTCTGGGCCAGTCGCGCCGGATTGCGGAGCGCGAGTTCACGCACGGTGGTGACGCCGGCCGCGCGCACCAGCCCGACCTTGGCCTTGCCCATCCCGGGAATGCGCATGTAGTCGGAGAAATTGGCCCATTCGAGCAGTTGCTGCTCGCTGATTCCGGTCTTGGTGGCGAGCGCCTTGCGTCCCTTGACGGTGCGGGCGGCCTCCAGCAGCGCCTCGGTGGTGCGAATGCCGAGCGATTTCAGCTTCGAAGCGGAGTAGGCGCTCAGGCCTTCGATCGCGGAGAGGGGATATGTCATGATACTCGATGCAATAGAATGTGCTGAGGCCGGACCTGCGTCAGGTGGTGTATTTCAAGCGAACTGGCTAAGGCCCGGCGTCCCCGAAATGATCTCGCCCATTTTATCCGCTCCGATTTTGTCGCGGCCAAACCGGAAAAGTTCACGCGCGACGTTCTGAATCTCGTTCATGCCGAGGCCGAGCGCCATCAACCTGGTACCGAGCGCCATCAGCCCGCCGCCCATCAACCTGGAGAGGCCGCTGTTGCTGCTTGAGGCCGCGATCGCAGCTTCGGCACCCGGGATCTGGTCAATCAGAGCCTGGACCTTGTCGGAAGGGCCCTCGTTGCGGAGGAAACCCAGAACGATGCCGATGGTTTTTTCCGCGACAGCGTTGTCAATGCCGGCCTTGGAGGCCAGCGTTCCGATCAATTCGTCCATAGTGCCCCGCCCTCAGCCGGTTTTACCGGGTCGTATACTTGTAAATTGATCTTGAGCGTCCACGATGTGAAATACAAGCGATCAGGACACACGAAGGCGACTTTCGTTCTAGATCGCGCCGCAGGTGTTGCAGCAATGCAAGAGTGAACGCCGGATTCACGCTATCTTGTCACACCACGCCCCCTCTATTTTCCGATCGGCGTCGGAAAAAAGTATGGGTGGCCGCCGTGTTCGGAACAGCCGACGCCGGATCCGGGCATGTCGATGGTTTCAATCGACGGGTGGGATGCGATATGATTGTGTCCGTTACCGTACCTCCCCCGATGCGCGAAGAGGCGATCTGATGGCGACCTCCGATACCCAGACTTCCGACACCGACGAGAAGATTTTCATCGGCAAGGGCGACGAGACAGCCTGGCTGACGCTCGCGCTCGCCAATCGGCATGGTCTTGTCACCGGCGCGACCGGAACCGGCAAGACGGTGACGCTGCAGGTGATGGCGGAAGGTTTTGCGCGTGCCGGCGTTCCCGTTTTCGCCGCCGACATCAAGGGCGACCTCTCCGGGATCTCCGAAGTCGGCGAGGCCAAGGACTTTATCGTCAAGCGGGCCGGCGATATGGGCCTGACCTTCCAGCCCGACCAGTTCTCGACCGTGTTTTGGGACGTGTTCGGCGAGCAGGGCCACCCGGTGCGCGCCACCGTCACCGAAATGGGGCCGCTATTGCTGTCCCGGATGCTCGATCTCAACGACGTGCAGGAAGGCGTGCTCAACGTCGCATTCCGCGTCGCGGACGAAAACGGCCTGACGCTGATCGACATGAAGGATCTGCGGGCGCTGCTGGACGCGATCGTGCCCGATACCAGCAAGAAAGGCCCCGATGCCGACGAGGACCCGCTGGCGTCGATCCGAAAGGCCGCGCAGGGCTATGGCAACGTCACCAAGGCGACTGTCGGCACCATTCAGCGCCAGCTTCTGGTGCTGGAAAACCAGGGCGGCGCGAAATTCTTCGGCGAGCCGGCGCTGACGCTGAAGGATTTCATGCGAACCGACAGCGACGGCCGGGGCATGGTCAATATCCTGGTCGCCGACAAGCTGATGCAGAGCCCGCGGCTCTACGCCACCTTCCTGTTGTGGATGCTGTCGGAGCTGTTCGAGGAATTGCCGGAGGCCGGCGACCTGCCCAAACCGAAACTGGTGTTCTTTTTCGACGAGGCGCATCTGTTGTTCACCGACGCTCCGAAGGCGCTGATGGACAAGATCGAGCAGGTGGTCCGCCTGATCCGCTCCAAGGGCGTCGGCGTCTATTTCGTCACCCAGAACCCGATCGACGTGCCCGATAAAGTGCTCGCCCAGTTGGGCAACCGCGTGCAGCATGCGTTGCGCGCCTTCACCCCCCGCGACCAGAAGGCGGTCCAGGCCGCGGCACAAACCTTTCGGCCCAACCCGAAGCTCGACACCGCCCGCGTCATCATGGAGCTGGCTAAGGGCGAGGCGCTGGTGTCGTTCCTGGAGGGCGGCGGCACGCCGGCGATGGTCGAGCGCATCATGGTCCGGCCGCCGACCGGACGGATCGGGCCGATCACGCCGGACGAACGCAAGGCGATCATGAACAACAGCCCGGTGAAGGGTAAATACGACACTGCGATCGACGCCGAATCCGCCTATGAGATGATCCAGAAGCGCATCGCGGGCACGGCGGCGCATCCGGACGGATCGGATGGCGGCGGTGGTGGCGGAATCCTGGGCCAGATCGGTTCGATCGTCGGCACGATTTTCGGCACCAATGTTTCGCGCGGCAGGATGTCGACCGGACAGGTCATCGCCAGAAGCGTGACGCGCACCGTCACCAACAAGGTGGTCGGCGGCGTCGTGGCCGATCTCGGCAAGTCGGTCGGCGGCGCGCTCGGCGGTTCGGTCGGGCGCGCGCTGGTGCGTGGCGCGCTCGGCGGGTTGCTGCGGCGCTGATGTCTGGCAAAAATTCCTCTGATATCCAGAACAAGCCCGTGCTGAGATATCCGTCGCTGCGGGCGCCGATCGATCTGCTGTTTCTGCTCTGTTGTATTGCGCTGACGGCCGACGTGCTGGTCCCGGAAATCTTCGGCCACGGCAAGAGCAAGGACTACCCCCTGTGGTTCTGGGCCGGGCAGCAGGTCTTGCAAGGCAACAATCTCTATCCGGATAACCCTGCCGATTATTTCGACTTCATCTATCCGCCGTTGTCGGCGGTGCTGCTGGCGATCCCGAGTTACTTCGGCAAGATCCCGCTCTATCTCTGCCTGTCGCTGCTCAATATCGTCGCGTGGTGGATGACGGCGCAATTCTCCAATGCGATGACGGGATCGGGGCGGACGCCGGGTCCCTGGCTGTTCGCGCTGCCGGGCTTCGTCACCGTCACCTTTGTCTTCGACATGTTCGACCTCGGGCAGCCGAATTTGGTTCTGCTGGCGCTGATGCTGTGCGGCTTCTGGCTGTTGCGGGACAGTCGCGGCTGGATGGCGGGATGCATGTTCGCGCTCGCCACCGCGATCAAGGTGTTTCCGGTCGCGGTGTTGCCTTATCTGGTCTGGCGCCGGCAATGGGCGGCGGCCGCGAGCATGCTGGTTTTCATCGGATTATTTCTATTCGTGCTGCCGGCGCCGTTTCGCGGCTTCGAGCGCAACGCCCATGAATTGAAGACCTGGTACCAGGGCATGGTGGGGTCGAGTTCGGAGAAGGGGTTCGGACAGCGCGACGAGCAGAACTGGTCGTGGGTCAACCAGTCGATCATCGCCATGACGCACCGACTGACGCGGCCGATCAACTACAACCAGGATAATCCGGCCAAACCCGTCCGCACCATGAACATCGTCAATCTCGATTTCAAGACCGCGAACCTCGTGGTGCTGGCGATCTCGCTCCTGATCGGGCTCGGCTACGTCGCTGTCATGCCGGGGGCTTCGCGCCGGACCGAGCGGTCGGATGCCGAGGAGATCGGCATATTGTTTTGCCTGATGACGGCTGCGACGCCGCTGGCGCGCCAGTATTATTTCATGTGGCTGTTCTTCCCGATGACGGTCCTGATCCATCGCGCGGCCTATGATCCGCGCGCCAATGTCAGGACCGGCACGTGGGTGTTGCTGGCCGTGGCGGGCTTGCTATTGTGCCTGTCGCTGCCGCTATTCCCGAATGACCTGCAGGCCTACGGCAACAATCTCGCCGCCACGGTCCTGCTGGTGGCGGGGCTGGTCTGGCACATCATGAATCCGCCGCCTGCGAACAATGCCCATGCTTTGCCTCCGGCCGCCGGGCAAGCTAAAACCTGACGCCAGAAAACCCGCGCCCGTAACCAGGGAAACCCGTCATGTCCAACGCGAAACTTCAATCGGTTCTCGACCGCATCGATGCCGATTTCGACAACAGCCTCGAACGTCTGTTCGCGCTGCTGCGGATCAAGTCGATCTCGGCCGATCCGGCCTTTGCCGCCGATTGCAAGACCGCCGCCGATCATCTGGCGAAGGACATCGCAACGCTCGGCTTTGCCGCGGAGGTGAGGCCGACGGCGGGACATCCGGCGATCGTTGCCAAAATGAACGGCTCGACCGATGGTCGGCCGCATGTGCTGTTCTACGGTCATTACGACGTGCAGCCGGTCGATCCGCTTAATCTGTGGCACCGTCCGCCGTTCGAGCCCGTCGTCACCGATCACGCCGACGGCCGCAAGATCATCGTCGCTCGCGGCGCAGAGGACGACAAGGGACAGTTGATGACCTTCGTCGAGGCCTGCCGTGCCTGGAAGTCGGTAACGGGATCGCTGCCGGTCGACATCACCATCGTCATCGAGGGCGAGGAGGAGGTCGGATCGAAGAATTTCGTGCCGTTCCTCGAAGCCAACAAGGGCGACCTCAAGGCCGACTTCGCGCTGGTGTGCGACACCGGCATGTGGGACCAGAACACCCCGGCGATCACCACCGCGTTGCGCGGGCTGGTCTATGACGAGGTCAAGATCAAGGCCGCCAACCGCGACCTGCATTCCGGCATCTTCGGCGGCGGCGCGCGTAACCCGATCCGGGTGCTGACCAATATCCTGGGTGGCCTGCACGACGACAACGGCCACATCACCATTCCCGGCTTCTACGACGGCGTGAAGGACCTGCCGCCGGATATTCTGGCGCAGTGGAAGAAGCTCAACCTGACGCCGGAGTCGTTCCTGAAGCCGATCGGCCTTTCGATCCCGGCCGGCGAGAAGGACCGCCTTCTGATCGAACAGGTGTCCTCGCGTCCGACCTGCGACATCAACGGCATCATCGGCGGCTATACCGGCGAGGGCTCCAAGACCGTGATCCCGGCCGAAGCTTCCGCAAAGGTTTCGTTCCGGCTGGTCGAGGGCCAAAACCCCGACCGGATCCGAAAAGCCTTCCGCGACTATGTCACGTCGCGGCTGCCCGGCGACTGCACGGCCGAGTTCATCGATCACTCCAATGCGCCGGCGATCGCGCTTGACTGGAACATGAAGCCTCTGGCCGCCGCCAAGCGCGCGCTGACGGACGAGTGGGGCAACGAAGCGCTGCTGATCGCCTCAGGTGCCTCGATCCCCATTGTGGCGGACTTCAAGCGTACGCTCGGCCTCGACACCGTGATGGTCGGCTTCGGTCTCGAGGACGACAACATCCATTCGCCGAACGAGAAGTACGACCTCAAGAGTTTTCACAAGGGCATCCGCTCCTGGGCGCGGATACTGGCCGCCTTCGCGGACGCGGGGAAGTAGGACGGATCGGCCAACTGAATTGGAATCAACGGCGCCGGGTCGACGCGCGCACGGTCTCCGAATTGGCCACCTTGCGGCTGCATTCAATAAAGCGTTCTGCCAGCGGAGTCAGTGTGCGTCCCTTGACGGTGATAAACCCGACCGGCGCCGGGGGCGACAGCACCTTGATAGGCAAAACCTTGATATGGATTCGCTTGCCGCCAAAACGCATGACGGAAGCGGGGATGAGACCGAGCCAACGCCCGGTTTCGATCAGGCGCAGATGAAGATGGAGCGATACGGTCAAGACCTTCGCGGACGGAACCTCAAGGCCGCTCCTCCGAAATACTTCTTCATGCAGCGACCGCGCCAGGCTGCCGGGCTCCGCCAACACCCATGGCTCTCCGATCAAATCGGCGAGCGCCAGTTTTCGCCGTCTGGCCCAACGGCTCTCCGATCCCGCAACGATCACATTCGGCTCGTCAAATAACGGTTCTGCCACCAGGTCAGGTTCGGTCATCGTCGCGGGAAGCCGCCCGAACACTAGCTCGGCCTTTCGATGGCGCAAATTGTGATATTGCTGAATCGCGATGTTTTCGTGCAGCACGTGCAGCGTCGCGCGCGGGAACTCTTGCGTGAATTGCTCGATGATCGCCGGCAGCAAACCGGCATCGGTAACGATCGACGACCCGATCCGCAGCTCGCCTGCATCCGGCTGCTTGATGGACTCGATCTGCTGCAATCCCTTGCGCATTTCGTCGAACACCGCGACTCCGGATTCGAGCAGCACGCGGCCGTAGTGGGTCGGCTCGACTCCTGAAACGCTCCGGTCAAACAGCTTGACTCCCAGCGTGTGCTCCAGATCCGAAACCGTCTTGGACACGACCGGATAGGACACGGCCAGCTCTTCCGCCGCCCGGGTCATGCTCCCGGCTTCTGCGACCACGAGCGCAATATGGAGGTCGCGCAGCTTGACGCGGCGACCGATCCGATCGGTCCATTTCATCTGAGGCATAGCTAAATACCTAGGGGTATGGCCAATAAATGGAACTAATCAGCTACATCGAAATCTGGCAAGTACAAACCCGCAAAATCCAAGTGCGGAAATCGATCGCACGCAACAACCTCGAAGGGAGAACTATCATGGCTGGACTTTTGGTATCGCCGGTAAGCATCGTCCTCGTTCACGGCGGCTTCGTTGACGGCGCAGGTTGGGAAGGCGTCTACAACGGCTTGAAGAAGGACGGTTACGACGTCAGCGTCGTCCAGAACCCGACGACATCCCTGGCCGACGACGTGGTCGCCACCCGGCTCGCGATCGCCCAGGCGCAAGGGCTGGTTGTCCTCGTCGGGCATTCCTACGGCGGCGTCGTCATCACCGAAGCCGGCACCGACCCGAAGGTCGCGGGGCTGGTCTACATCACGGCGTTCGCTCCGGATAAGGGCGAGTCCGTGGCGTCCCTGATCCAGAATCCGCCTCCCGGTGCACCGGTCCCGCCGATCTTGCCGCCAGTGAACGGCTACCTGTTCCTCGACAAGTCAAAATTCCGCGCTTCATTCGCAGCCGACGTCAGTGAAGCCAAAGCGGCGTTCCTGGCGGACTCTCAGGTGCCGTGGGGCGTCAACGCGCTCGCCGGTTCTATCACCGAGCCCGCCTGGCGGAGCAAGCCGAGCTGGTATCTGGTTGCGACCGAGGACAGGATGATCCCGCCGCC
Source organism: Bradyrhizobium sp. KBS0727 (assembly GCF_005937885.2). Taxonomy (NCBI): domain Bacteria; kingdom Pseudomonadati; phylum Pseudomonadota; class Alphaproteobacteria; order Hyphomicrobiales; family Nitrobacteraceae; genus Bradyrhizobium; species Bradyrhizobium sp. KBS0727. The sequence continues at coordinate 2,518,051 of NZ_CP042176.1, forward strand.
CGCTCAGCGCCAGATGGCTGCGCGCGCCGGCGCGACTGTCACGGAGGCGGCCGGCAGCCACGCCATCTACATTTCGAAGCCGGAGACCGTGGCGGCGCTCATTGCCGAAGCGGCGAGCAGCGTGACCACAAAAATGGCAGTCGCCTGACGCCGCCTGATTTCGCCGTCGGCTTTCACGTTGGAGGCCGGCGGCATTTCGGCCTTCAAGGCGTGTCGTGACGTCCGTCGATCAAATTATTGAGACACCTCATCGCGATCTAAACAACACTGCCGCCCGAAACGGGGTGGAATAGCTCCGCGCCTGGTGTTAATTTGAGGGGCATGAAGAAGTCCGACGTCACTTGTCCCGAGTGCCAGGCCGGCTATCGGCGCATCGAGTTGAACTCGAAGCCCGGGACCTTCGGGCAGTTTCGCTGCCTGACGTGCGACCATCTCCTTGAGACGTTCGATGGTTCTACGAATGTGGCACTTCGTCTGACGGTGCAGCCTGCAAAGAGGGCCAGGAACAGCACGCACAGGTCAAACGGAGCCGCCTGAAATAAATCTGTCAAAATTGGCGGCTAGCGTTTCCAACAGGCTTCGATGTGGTGACACCATCGTAGCTCTTCTCGACTGGTCCCCCGTGCCCGATCTCCGAGCGCGGGGGTTTTTTCTTCCGATATTCCGCCAGTCGAGGTTGAGGCTTATTTCACTTTTTCGAAGAGCCCATCAGTATTGATCCTTGCGCGGACTGGCGGCCAGTCTTGAAAGATGGGGCTACTCAGTTCATCGATGCCCAGAGAAAGGTCAGCATGGCGGTGAAGCCGAGCGCCGTGCGACCGGCATGCAGCGCGGCCCATTTCTCGATCAAGGCGCGGCTGTCCGGCCCGGCGCTCGCTGGTTCAGTTGCCATGAGTATTTTGTTCGTCGGCATGATGCCAAGGAGCGTGTAAGGCCAGTTGGTGATCAGGATCGCGGCGCCGAGCAGCCAGGCCCAGTGGCCGGTCTGCCACCATGCCGCTAGGCCCAACAGGAAACCGATGATGGCCAGCGGGGCCTGCATGGCGGTCCCGCGTTTGTAGGCTGGCTTCCATTGGGTGAGGAGCGCGCGATCGTCGAGGCTCAAACGTGCGGGCTGCTCGACGACACTGACATAGACTGCCGCTCCGGCGAAAAGCGCAGCGACGATCAGCGCGAGTTGTCCGGCAAGCATGGCCTCGTCTCCCGTTCTCGGAAACATCATTCAGGTGCAAACGAATTTTATAGCCGTTCGAGGTCAATACCAAGGCGGTGTAGCCGCTCGCTCGATGCCCGCTTCGGGCCATCGACGGGGACCTCGCATCGCGGGCGTGGCAAACGGGCTTCCTCACTGACGAAATCGCAACCGCGTTCAGAGAGCGCCGTGAATGCTGCCACGCTGGGTGACAGAGAGGCCATGTGCTCCTGATGGGTTGCAGATCGGGGAGCCCGACAATCTCGCTGCGGGAACCATGCCCCACGATCTCGAGTTATCGAGAACGCGCGGTGGCTGGCCACACACCAGTTAAAGAGGATTTCAGATGCGAAATGTGATCCTGATAGTGTCGTTGCTTCTTGCTGATACCTCTCTGAGTTTCGCCCAAGGCGGCCATTCGGGCACGCCCCAGGAGCAGAAGGCTTGCTCCCGGGACGCCTCCCGGTTTTGCAGAAAGCAGCTGGGCGATGATGCGGCGGTGCAGCAGTGCCTTCAGCAGAACCGGGCGAAGCTGAGCCCGGGATGTCAGAAAGTCTTTCAGGGCCACGGCATGTAAAAAACGACGGGGGAAGAAGACGGCCGTATCGAAGTGGATACGGCAGGGTGCGTAGCGCGCCACCCGTGCTTGGTTGGACAGGCGGCTTCACGAAGACCGCGTGACGGCGCCGCCGTCACTGTATCGCCAGTAGTCCGCCCGCCACGATCATCGTCGCCAGCGCGGACAGGGCCAGCGACCAGTGAATGCCGATCAGGCTGCCGAGCAGGCCGACCGAGATGCCGCTGAAGGCGCGCAAGCCGAGGCTCGCCATGTTGAACAGGCCGATAACGCGGCCGCGCATGTCGGGTGGTGCATTGATCTGGACCAGGCTCTGCGCCATCGCGTTGAACGACAGTTCGAGGAAGCCGGCGGCCAGCAGGAAGCACAGCGCCAGCGCGTAGCTGTGCGACAGCGCAAAAACCATCAGCGCAACACACCACAGCAGCGCGAGGATGATCGCGGTGCGCGGCCGCGGCTGCAAGATGTTGCGCCCCTCCAGCGCCAGTCCGGCCAGCAGGCCGCCGGCGGCGTCGGCCGCCAGCAGCATGCTGTAGGACACGCCGGGATCGCCATGGCCGAGTTCGGCGGCGAAGCCCGGCATCTGCGAGCTATAGGCATTGCCGACGAAGAAGGAGGCGGCCCCGGCCAGCACCGTCATCGCGACGATCACAGTATGCTTCCTGACGTCGCGCATGGTGTTGACGATGTCGGCCAGCCCCCGCACGGCCCGGCGCGGCGGCGGTGTGCCGGCGCGGAAGCGCGGACCATAGGGCGCCTTCACCAGCCACAGCACCAGCGGCAGGTAGAAGATCGTGTTCAGCATGATGCCATGCGCCGGTCCGAGCGCGAGCAGGATCACGCCGCCGACGGCGGGGCCGACCAGGATGCCCAGATAGCGCGCCATGGCGTTCAGCCGCACCGCGCTCGCCAGGTCCTGCGGGCCGACGATGTCGTAGATCAGCATCTGGTTGGGTGTCTGCCACAGCACCCCGGCGCAGCCATGGATCACCAGGATCAGCATCGCCTGCCACATCTGCAAGCTGTCGGTGATGAAGAAATAGCCCCAAGCCAGCGAGGCCAGAATGAACAGCCCCATGCCGGCCTGAATCACGCGGCGGGGATCGAAGCGTTCGGCCAGCGCGCCCGACGCCACCGAGAACAGCAGGAACGGCAGCCAGTGCGACAGCACGGCAAAGCCGCCAAGCGCCGGCGAGTGGAATTTCTGGAACACCACCCAGTAGCTGATCACATGCTCGATATTGTCGGCCATCATCGAGAGCACATAGGTGATGAACTGCGCGCGGAAGCCTGAGTGGCGCATTGCTGCAAAGGACCGGGCCGAGGGCGCGGAAGAAGGAGCTTCGGTCATGAGATCGGGAAATTCCTTGGGGCACTGAACATGCGCAGCGGCGAGCGCAACGTCTCCTTACAGCGCAGGCGACGCAGAGGCACAAGATGGCGCGCGAGCAGGTGACATGTGCGCTGCGCGCGTGTCCGCTCTGCCCTCAAGACCAGACATCGTCAGGCGACATGCTCAGGTCCGTTTGGCGCCATAAATGGACTCCACTCAGTTACCTCGCGCGAACGAGCAAACGGGGCAGGGCTGACGGACGGCAGGGGAAAGAGGTGTCGGCTTCACCCGGCCCCTTGCGTGGCCGGCGGGACTACGTAGAGCGTCAACGCGAAGACCGCGTAGATGAAGATGAGCAGCGCGCCGATAAACCATGCCGAGCGCCCGCTGCTCGTGATGAAGCTCGCTGTCACGGTCGCGATCATTACCATGGTCACCGCGCCCGGCCAGAACTGCAGGCTCATCGGCGACGGCCCGACGACATAGCTAAGCAGCACCAGAGCGGGCGCCACGAACAGCGCGATCTGGGAAGCGCTGCCGAGCGCGATGCTGACGCTCATGTCGAGGCGGTCCTTGCGCGCAGCGGAAAAGGCCACGGCAAACTCGGCGGCAGCGCCGACCAGTGAGACGATGATGAACCCGACAAAGGCCGGGCTCATCCCAAATGTTTCCGCCGCCTTCTGCACGGACTCCACAAAGATCTCGCTCACCAGCGCGACCAGCACGGTGACGACGAGCAGCGTCCCTACCGCAAGGCCAATTGGCCAGTGTGCCTCGCCCTCACTATGCTCCGCGCTTGCGAACAGCTCCTTGTGGGTCTTCAGCGAAAACAACAGGCCGAGGCCATAGGCGACGATGAGCAGGATGGCGAGGCCGACGCTGAGCTTCTTCATGATAGCCTCGCCCTGCGCGAGGTCGAGGTCGGCGACCGCCGACGGGGCGAGCAGTGCGACGGTCGCCATCAGCAACAGGCCGGAATAGAGCCGCCCGCCGGACCGGTTGAATTCCTGCACGTGGTAGCGCAACCCGCCGATCAGCAGGCAGGCGCCGAGCATGAACAGCGAGTTGGTGACGATTGCGCCCGCGATCGACGCTTTCACCAGCATGTACTGGCCGGCGCGCAGCGCCGTGATGGCGATGATCAACTCCGTCAAATTGCCTAGCGTTGCGTTGAGCAGCCCGCCGACCGCGTCGCCGGTTTTCGCTGCGACGGCTTCGGTGGCGTGGCTGAGCAGGGCGGCCAGCGGCACGATGGCAAGCACGGCCAGCACGAACAGCAACGTGTGGGAATGTGGCGCGGCCTTCTCGGCCACCAGCACGGCCGGCACGAAGACCAGCATCCAGAGCAACGGGGTGTGCCGAATTTCCTTGAGCAGGGGTTGCACGGCTGCCGTCTCCATACCTGGGTACGATGGCGGAACATTCGACCCCGTCACCGGACCGGCATTGATCTGGCTCAACGCGCATTCTTCGCCTTGTCCGTCAGAAAATGTCCGCTAAGGGTTGCCGTGAACAGACATGCCGGGCCTATTAAAAAGCCAAGGGATTTGGAATGGTATCGCCTTGCAGGGGGACATATGAAACGACTAGGACGCGGACTCATTAAGGCGCAGCCATAGCCTGATTGACGCGAGCTGAACGAAGGCAAGGTAGTTGGCGGCGAGCCTGTCGTAGCGCGTCGCCACCCGACGACATTGTTTGATCTTGTTGAAGAACCGCTCGACCTGGTTGCGAGCGCGGTAGAGATAGGGGCTGAAGCAGATCGGATCGCTGCGATTGCTTTTCGGCGGGATGTTGGCCCACGCGCCCTTCTTCATGGCAAGCTCTCTGATCCAGTCAGCGTCATAACCGCGGTCGGCAAGCAGCATTGACCCAGATTTGAGGCGAGACAGCAACTTTCCTGCAAGTCGAACGTCGTGGGCCTCGCCGGGGCTCAACGCTAGCCGTACTGGCAGACCATTGCTATCGACCACCGCATGGATTTTGCTGGTCAAGCCGCCGCGTGACCTTCCCATCGACTGCCGCTGGTTCCTGGTGATGCAGGCTCCATGCTGATGCACGCGGACAATCGAAGTGTCGATCATCTGGACAGCGGCATCGTGGGCAGCGGCAAGCGCGTCTATGATGCGGCCCCAGACACCGGCCCGCCGCCACCTAACGAAGCGGTTGTAGCACGTGGTGTACGGACCAAATGCCTCGGGCAGATCACGCCAAGGGGCTCCGGATCGCAATACCCAGAAAATTCCATCGAGAACGCGTCGGTCGTTTACCCGGGGAACGCCACGCGGCTTGTTCGGCAGCATCGGGTGGATGGCAGTCCATTCATAATCCGCGAGTTCGTAGCGCATGATTCGAGCCCCCAGTTCGGGAGTTTGAATCACGGGGTCTGGCAAAGCGCAACGCTTCTGGCCCGGCCCCGGTTCGGCGCTTACGGGTTGGAGCGGACATCGACCTGCCGACAATCCCCGATGAAACTGTCGAAAATGACGCTTAGCGGAGGCTGAAGCAGGCCGCAAGATCGATTGCAGAATCATGGTACCCGCGCGTCCATCTCAGGGCGCAACACCATACTCTCGCGCGCCGTCGCTTCGTTGCGCGAACCAATAAAGACGGCGGTCGTCGCGCCGCGGTTCACCGCGACATGCAAGACGTTTGCGGGGATGTAGACGAAGTCGCCCGGCCGTACCGCCTCGCAGTGCTCCAGCTCATCTCCAGTCCAAAGCTCCAGTGCGTCTCCGCTCGTCATGTACAGTGCGGTCTCGTGGTGTTCGTGCACGTGCGCTTTCGTGCGGCCGCCAGGCGGCAGCGCCATCAGACCGAGCCAGATTACCTGTGATCCGGTAGTTTCGGCGCTAACGCCAGCCCGGTAGTCCGAACCCTGCTGGACCCGATGCTCTGGCGCGGCCTTCACGACCATCCCCCGACGGCTCGTGGTGGCGGCAGACTTTACTACAGTTGCGCTTGAGTTGCTCATCGTTATCTCCGTGGTTTGGTCGGTGACAGGACGGTGTTGTTCGGCGACGAAAATGTCTTGAAATGCGCTCCGAAAAGTTCCGAATTATTGCAAATGGTGGCTACTCAGCAAGCGATCGCGCCGCTAGCTTCATCTGATGCAGCGGTTTGCCTTCGGCCCCTTTTTGTTCGACTCCGCGCGCGGCGTCCTGCTGCGTGATGGACGACCAATGCCGATCAATCAGAAAGGCGTTCTCCTGCTTAGTGCGCTACTCAGTGCGCGCAGCGAGACCGTCTCTAAAGCCGTGCTGATGGATGCGGCATGGCCCGGGATGGCCGTCGAAGAAAGCAATCTATCGGTCCAAATCGCTGCACTGCGCAAGCTTCTCGGCTCGGCCCATGATGGCGCGGAATGGATCGCGACAGTCCCGCGAGTGGGTTATCGCTTTGCCGGCGCCGTGTCGGGGGCGGATACACCGTCCGAAGGCGCTGATCCCTCAGATATACGGCCGCTGATCGCGGTGCTGCCGTTCGGCATGGTCAGCGAAGAGCCAGGCAAGGAGTACTTGGCCGACGGCATTACGGACGATATTATCACCGCGCTCGCGCGCTATCGCTGGTTCCGCGTTGTAGTCCGGGGCTCGGCGTTCGCGCTCCGAGATAAGGCGGTGGAGCAGCTCGGGGCGCGCTATGCTTTGCACGGCAACGTGCGCCATTCCGGTGAACGACTGCGCATCTCGGCACAACTGATTGATGCGAGCAATGGCGCTCACTTGTGGGCCGAGCGCTACAATCTGGTGATGGCCGACGCGTTCGCCATTCAAGACGAAATCGCCGAACGCGTTGTTGCAGCGATCGAGCCTGAGCTTCTCAAGAGCGAGTCGCGCCTGGCGTTGGTGCGGCACACCGGCAACGTGACGGCATGGGACTTGGTACGGCAGGGTATGTGGCATTTTCACAAGGTAACCCGAGAAGGACATCGCACCGCGCGCGACCTGTTCCGCCGCGCCTGCTCAGCCGATCCGGACCTTTCGGAGGCACATGCCTGGCTCGGCCGGGTCAGCGCCGGCATCATCGCGTATGGGTGGAGCGATGACATTATAGCCGACGGGAGCGAGGGCACGAAGGCGGCGACCCGCGCGGTCGCGCTCGACCCGCGGGATCCCTATGCGTACTACTCTTTTGCCATCGTAAGCTGCTACGCGGGCTCCGCCAACACCGGCGCACTCGCAGCGCAGAGCGCGATCGATCTCAATCCGAGCTTCGCGCTCGGCCATCTTGTGCTTGGTATGGCTCGGCTGTTCGATGGCGATGCGGATCGCGCTGTCGCTCCCTTACGGCACGGTCTCACGCTCAATCCAAATGATCCGCAGAACGTGGCGTGGCACATTCTGTTGTCGTACGCCGGACTGCTGAGCGGTTTGCTGGATGAGGCACTCGAAAGTGCAAACCGGGCGCTGATCCTGCGTCCCGTGTTTGGTCCGACATTCGAGGTGCTGTGCTGTTGCACTATGGCGCTTGGACGACGCGATGATGCTCGCCAATGGGCCGAACGCATGAAAGAAGTTCGCGGTCCAGAAGGCCACTTCATAGCGCCAATCAGGGCGGGTCCCCCTGGGTATGACAAGCGCATCGCTGAATTGTTAGGGAACGCAACCGCGTGAACCAACAGGTCCCGGTTCTGGTCCATCGCGATATTTGCTGCGGTTGCACAAGGGCGGTCGGTATCGGAGGAAAGCGGACATCGCCGGCGGTTTATGAGTACACGGCCTAGGTCGTCGATTTCTGCACGTGACGGTGCACCCTGACGGTCAGCAACAGTTGTTTCCCCGGGCACAGCTACCTGTCGACGTTGGAGAAAGCCGTTTCGAGAACATCGCCGATTGGTTGCCACGTGCGGCCGTCGAATTGAACTAGTCGCAGGTGTTCGATCGGCCGAAAGTTCCGAGGTCCAGTGCTGATTTTGATCCCAGGTAGCAAAACGGAGCCTTGGTATTCTTTGAGGGTCCTGGCCTGCTTCATGACGTTCGCGCGTGATAGGTCATTGCCGCACTGCTTGAGCACTTGTACCAGTGTCTCGGCGGCCGCGTAGCCGAAGACGGCGGCGCCGTCGTCTTTGCCTCCGGCCCGACTATATTTGTCAACAAACGACTGCCAGTCCTTGGTGGCTTTTTCGTCTTTCCAAGCTGGATCATTTGCATCCTTCAAGAAGGCGGCTGTAATCGCGCCCACAGCATTTTCCACGCCAGCGGGCTTTAGAGCTGTCGCAATCGACGAAGCCATATGGCTCAAAATGAACACAGGGTGCCAATTCAACTCCGCCGCTATTCGAACTACTTTCGCTGCGTTTGCAGGCGCTCCCGCAAACACAAAAATATCCGCTCCTGATTGCTTCAAGATCGATACGTGCGTGTCCAGATGCGCATCTGCAACATCGTACGCGATATCGACCCTGATCATACGGGCGACATTACCGAGCCCGTCTTCCAGGCCCTTGACTATTTCTCGACCAACTTGATCGTTTTGCCAAAGAGCTACAATCCTGCTTCCGGGGTAGAACGCCTGTATGTAGTTGCCGTAGATGCGCCCCTCTTCGCGAAACGAGGGCTGCCAACCCATTGTCCACGGAAACAACGATGGATCGCTCAGATGATCGTCTCCGGAGGCAATAAAAAGTTGAGGAATTTGCCTTTCATTCAAGTAACTGCGAACGGCAAAGTTGCCCGGAGTTCCGAACGAGCCGAACATCAACAAGACGTCGTCTTCCTCGATAAGACGGCGCGTAAGCTCTAGGGCGGTCACCGGATTGGATTTGTCATCATATGAGATAAAGCGTACCTTGCGGCCGCCAATCCCGCCGTGCTCGTTGATCATCTCAAAGTACGCTGCTTCGGCTTTCCCAATCGCCCCGAAGACCTCCAAATTTCCACTATAAGGCATGAGATTGCCGATACGAATTTCAGTGTCGGTCACGCCTGGTTCGCGCACTCGCTCGGAGATCGCGCTCAAAGCAGTGAGCGCTAAGCCAATCGCAACGAGCGTTCGGACCCACGTTTGCATCGGATTAACTCAATTACAAAAGCCCATCGCCTGCTGACGATTTGATCAGCTGCGGGGACCTGCGATGGGCCCCATCCATGCACTCCGACCCGGCGCGAGAACGACGACAGTCGCGCCTGGCCTCACCCGATCAAAGAGATCGATGACATCCTCGTTGGTCATGCGGATGCAGCCGGACGATATAGCCTTGCCGATATATTCCGGTTGGTTGGTGCCGTGGATGCGGTACAGGGTGTCCTTGTTGCCCTCGTAAAGATAGAGCGCCCGCGCGCCCAACGGATTAGCCGGACCTCCGGGAACGCGCGCCGGGTAAGGACCGAGCCGCGCCTGAATCTCCGGCGTCGGGATCCAATCAGGCCACTCAGCCATACGGCCAACCGCAGCGACGCCGGAGAAGGCCATCGCTTCCTCCCCCACCGCCACGCCGTAGCGGATCGCCTTGCCTTGCGGCAGGACGTAATAGAGATAGCGCGCGTCGGTATCGACCAGGATCGTACCCGGCGCCTCTCTGCGCGAATAGTCGACGATATGCCGACGATAGGACTCTGGGATGTCTACCTGCGCATAAGGCGGATGGGCCAGTAACTGCCGGTCCCTTGGAGTCAAACTGGCATCCGTAGAGGGTGCGAGTGTCGCTTGCATGCAACCGCCGAGCGCAAGCCCGAGCAGTCCAATCAGCAACAACGTGAGCCTGGACCTCGGCACCGCCGGCACCCTCCAAAGCGTTACGCTGCTCCATTTGCTTCTCGAATAGTGCAGAAATCAAGGCGTCATGGAGACAACCCTGCGATAACAGGGTTGGGCGCAGTTTGGTCTCCAGTTGCAGTGTGGGATCGAAGTCCATTCGGGTCAAACTCGGTCTTCGAGCCGCGACAGAGCTGGTTCTGTTGTTCCCCCAACAGCGGACAAACGGCGATTGCATCCGCACGTCGGTTTCGTGCCCGACAATGGACATCTGGCATCGGGCAGCGGTGGCAACGAGGCCAATTCTTGGCCGGACTTTTGAGCACGCATTCTGTTCGCCGGGGACCGTGTCGCTTCCCGTGCAGGCGGAAACTTCATGCCCGGCTGCGACAAAACAACCCGTCGGGCAAATCACCAAAAGTATGTCCAGCCCTTCGCGCAAAAATATTTCCGTTGTCGCGTCGGGCAAATCAGAAGTTTAACTCCCGCCATCCTGTCCCACCAAAGGGGCGTTGGCCATCGTCGCGAACGAGGGGCAGGGAGCGGTGGACGCGAAGGCTGCGACTGACGAGCGCGGCCACTAGCGTACGGCGAAATCGTTTGGGTCCGACGCCCCGGTGCTGGCGTCAAGTTGGCGGAAGCGAAAGCCGACGTCGATGATGGTGGCAAGAAAGCCGGTCACCAGGACGAAATCGTATAAGCCGTAAAGCCATTGCGCAGGGAAGGCCGGGTGTTCTCCGCTGAACCTGTATGCTCGTGTGCAGCATTTCTAATGCACATCGCACGCGAGACCGCGGGTGCAGCGCGCACCCGGTCTTCCCTGCGCCCTCTGATTTTCATGGGGCAAGGTTTCCAGCAAAACTCCGGGCGCATCGCGCCGCGAGAAGGCGAAGGCATGTTTGCATCCTCCGTCATTCCGGGGCGCCGCAACGCGGCGAACTAGGATGCGCAATTGCACCCCGGGTTCCGGGTTTGATGCTGCGCATCGCCGGGGAATGACGTTGATAGATGCCCGGATGAGCGAAGCGATATCCGGGACCACGCTATCACCGACCCGGATATCGCTTCGCTCATCCGGGCTACGGCGCTACCTCCAACAAAAACGCCGCCCGGAATTGGGCGGCGTTTGAATTCGATAGTGCAGAGGATGTTGGACGCTATTCTACACCAAATTCCCCAAAACTCAATTCCGGTAGCTCGGATCGAGCCGGTCGAGCTTGCGCAGCAGCGGCGGCCACACCAGGGTGGTCGAGCGCAATTCCATCCGATCGGGGTTCTCGAACAAAGCGGCGTTCTTGTCGACCACGGCCTGTTCGACCGGATAGGCGGTGGGTCCCAGCATGCGGGTGCGCACCTGCATCGTGCAGGCCCGCTCCAGATGATACATGCGCTCGAAGGCGGAGGCGACCGAGCGGCCGACCGTCAGCGTGCCGTGATTGCGCAACAGCATGTGGTTCTTGTTGCCGAGATCCCTCTGCAGCCGCGGGCGCTCGTCGTGATCGAGTGCGATGCCTTCGTAGTCGTGATAGGCGAGGTCGTGGGTGACGAGCTGCGCGGTCTGGTTCATCGGCAGCAGGCCTTCCATGCAGCTTGCGACCGCGGTGCCGTCGGGCGTGTGCAGATGGAGTACGCAGCCGGCGTCCTCGCGCACTTCGTGGATGGCCGAATGGATGGTGAAGCCAGCCGGGTTGATGCTGTAGTCGCTCTCGGTGAGCTGGTTACCGTCGAGATCGACCTTTACCAGGCTCGAGGCGGTGATTTCGTCGAACATCAGCCCGTAGGGGTTGATCAGGAAGTGATGCTCGGGACCGGGCACGCGCGCCGAGATGTGGGTGTCGACCAGGTCGTCCCAGCCATACAGCGCCACCAGGCGATAGGCGGCCGCAAGATTGACGCGCTGGTTCCACTCGGCGTCCGTCATGCCGGACGGGATTTCTCTCAGGCGTGCTTCGGCTGGCGACATGGCCGGTTTCTCCCGCAAATGTTTGGTGTCACGCGGGAGCCTAGCCCTGCGGCGGGGCGGCAGCAAGGCGGCGGCGACGAGGGGCTGTTATGCCGGCCAGAGCGTTTTCCAGCGAAAGCCTGCCCTGGACTTGATCCGGGGTGGACACCGGTTCGCGCCAAGAAAACGCGTCAAACCAAAAACCTGGAGCCCCGTTCCGATTCCATCGGAACGGCAAAGGCGCTACGGCGCCGGGATCGACAGCAGGGTCGAGATGGCGCGGCCGCGGATATCGTAGACCCGCGCGAACACCACGTCGTCGCGCTTGATTTCCACCAGCACCGGCGCGGTAAGGCCCTTGCAGTAGAACTCGCCCAGCGTCATCGCGAAGTCGGCGGAATGGCTGTCCCAGCCGATCGTGAAATCGGGGCCGAGCGCGACCTGCGCCGGACGCTGCGGGCCGCAGACCGCGACCTTCCATTTACGTCCGTGCGGCGGGGCTTCCTGACGCTCGTTGAGCTCTTCGCGCAGGCCGTCGGAAGCCTGCTTCAGCGCCAGGCCCCAATAATCCAGCATGAACAGATTGTCGGCGGTGCGCACCGTGCCGGCGATGTGGTTGAAGTGGGTATATTCGTACGGATGCAGCCGGATCATCTCGCTGAGCGGCAGCAGCAGGCCGAACGAGAAAACCGCCAAGGCCGCGGGCTGCCAGCTACGGGCGTGCTGCTTCAGCCAGGACATGCCCCAGCCGAACGCGACGCCGGCCAGCACCGTCATCGGCGGGATCACGAAAACGAAATGGCGGATGCCGTTGTAGAGCGCCGGCCGCTTCACCATCGCGACGACGAGCGGCAGCGTCGCTGCCAGCGTCAGCATCAACAGGATGGTCTTGCGGCGGGCCGGCACTTCGGCGCGCGACATCGACATCAAGGTGCCGACCACGCCCGCGGTCAAAAGCGCCAGCAGCACCTCGGGAAGCTGCAGCGCGAACAGCGTCGGCAGATACGACCAGGGCATGTCCGGCACCGACACCAAGGCGCCGTCGAACATTTCCTTCCAGGGCTTTTCGAAGAAGTGCGAGAAGTAGGTCAGCGCCTCGAACGGATGACCGGGTTCCATGATCGACCACGGCCAGATCAGGCCCATCACGAGGTAGCCGAATACGAGGCCGGGGATCAGCACGTAGACGACATGGGCGAAACGATGCGCGGCCTCGCGCGGCCCTTGCGTGCGTGCGTCGGCCACGAGCAGCGGCAGGAAGCCGATCACTGCGTAGACCAGCGCCAGCCCGCCGAGAATCCGGCAACCGATGGAGAGGCCGGCGCCGAAGCCGACGATCAGGATGGTGCGCGGCGAGGGCGCGGGATATTCCTCGGCGAGGCGCACCAGGCCCAGCAGCAGGATTATCATGGCGACCGCGAACGGCGCGTCCTTCGGGTTCATGAACATGTGGCCGTAGAAGGTCGGGCACAGCACCAGCAGCAGCAATGTCGCAAGGCCTGCCAACGGGCCGCCGACGCGGCGCGACAGCCGCCACGTTACCGCAAGCCCGATCACGCCGACGACGGCGCCGAGCAGACGGCGGGTTTCAAACAGTTCGAGCGGGATGACCTTGTGCAACAAGGCGGCCGCCATGTCGAAGCCGCCGCCATACATATAGAGATTGGCGAACGACAGCGCGCCGGTATCCTTGAACCCGGAGCCGTACATCTTCAGCAGCAGATCGGCATATTCAGCGTGGGTGTAATCGTCCCAGCCCAGTCCGTAGTCGCGGAACGTGAGGCTTGCGATCAATGCGACCACCGCCAGCATCAACATGGCAAGGTCGTCGCAGGTCCGCTCCACCGAGCGCCGTGTGGGCGTATCGAGGGCAGAAGTCGTGATGGATGACATGGCGATTGGTAACCCGGTGTCCCCTATGGCCCCGCTTTAACGCTTTTGGGCCTCATTCCCCGGGGATTCATATAGCGTAGTTCCCTTAGCAAGTAATTGGGAATTGTGGCCTAATTTCCCTGATGCAATGCAGCAAGGAGGCGGTAATTGGTAGACGGTAGAAATACGGCCGCGGGTCTGAACGCCAGCTGAATGATAAAACCGGCCGCGCCGAATATGCCGGAGCGGAAAGCGGCCTTTTGCGGAACCTTGGGCACAATTGCCGGTTGGCGATGCGCACAATATGACGGTATCGTGGCAATAGCGGACTGCGAGCATTTCGGGCGCAGCTGCGGGGGTGGGTTCGATGACGATTGGTGTGTTGGTTGTCGGAATAGGCCTTGTTTTGGCGGGCCTGCTGGCGATCGGCTTCGGAGTTCCGGTCAAGGAATTCAGCTTCGGCAACACGCTGATTCTCACCGGCGCGATGGCGGTTTGCTCCGGCGCGATCATGGTCGCGCTCTGGATGGCCGTGCGGGAGCTGAAAAATATCGGCCGCCGGCTCGGCGCCGGCTTGCCTGAGCCGCGCGGAGAAATCACGGTGCGTCCGGTGCTGCCTCCGGGTGCCACGCGGGATGCCGCAGCCGGCGAGGGCGGTACGCTGTTCAGCCGCGACGAGCCGGCCGCCGTGAGCGCGGGCGGCGCGGAACCACCGCCACCATGGCAGGACGAGGCCGGTTCGCGCGATCGTCCGCCGCCGCCTGAGCTCGAACCGGCCGCGGCCGCGCCGCCGGCACCCAAAGCCAAGCGCAATTTGTTGTTTTCGTCGACCTCGCGGAAAGAGCGCGAGCGCGCGCAGGCGCGAACCAGCGAGCCGTTGCCGCCGGATATGCTGTCGGCGGATATTCGTCCCAGCCCGTCAGCCTCGCCGCCACCGCCGCCGGTCGAACCGGCCGAGCCGCCGCCCGCGTCGTTCGACGATGCCTGGCCGAAGCCGGATCGAGGGCGGCCCGGCGACATTCCGCCGCAGCGGCGCAGCGGGCGGCCGCCTGAGCCTGAGACCAGCGGTGCCCCGGCGCGGAGTGGCGATCAGCCGGCGGTGACGGTGCTGAAATCGGGCGTCGTCGATGGCATGGCCTATTCGCTCTATTCGGACGGTTCGATCGAGGCCCAGATGCCGGAGGGCATGATGCGGTTCGCCTCGATCGACGAATTGCGCGCGCACCTCGACCAGCGGCCTTGAGCGGGCAATACTTCGGCGCCGATCCGTATTGAAAATAAAACGTCGTTGTTCTTGTCAGATTCCCGGCAATCCGCTCATATTCGCCAAGTCGTATCGGAATCCGCTGATGTATAGTCGCGGCCGGATACTGTCCGGCCCGCGCGCCCGAAACGCGTTGGCGATTCCCAAGGAAGGTTGAGCCATGACCGATGCATCAGGCAAAACGCCCGTCGAACTGACCGCCAGTATCGTATCGGCCTATCTCAGCAACAATCCGACCCAGGCCGCGGAAATTCCGAACCTTATCAGCCAGGTTCATGCTGCCCTGCTGCGGGTCTCGAGCGGTCGGCCCGATACGCCGCTCGAACCGGCGAAGCCCGCGGTGTCGGTCAAGAAGTCGATCAGTCCCGAATATCTGGTCTGTCTCGAGGACGGCAAGCGCTTCAAGTCGCTGAAGCGCCACCTGCGCACGCAGTACAACATGACGCCGGAGCAATACCGCGACAAATGGGGCCTGCCGCCGGACTATCCGATGGTCGCGCCGAATTACGCGGTGGCGCGCTCGCAGCTCGCCAAGAAGATGGGCCTCGGTCAGCAGGCGCGGAAGCGGAAGTAATCTCTATCTAGGACGCCGTGGCGAGCGCCTCGCGCGCGTCGGAGCGAATACGCTCGACCATCGACCGCAGGCCGTTGGAACGCTGCGGCGTCAGATGTTCCCGAAATCCGAACTCGTCGAACACGGAGATCGCATCCGTCGAGAGGATCTGTTGCGGGGAGCGGCCGGAATAAAGCGTCAGCAGGATCGCGATCAGGCCGCGCACGATATGCGCGTCGCTGTCGCCGAGATACTTCAGGTGCGGTTCGCTGCCGCCGCTGCGGTCGATCTGCTTGGAAAGCCAGACCTGGCTGGCGCAGCCGTTGACCTTGTTGGCGGCGGAGTGCTCGGCTTCCGGCATCGGATCGAGCGTGCGGCCGAGTTCGATGACGTACCGGTAGCGGTCGTCCCACTCGTCCAGCAGCGCAAAATTGTCCCTGATTTCGTCAATCGTCGTCATCGTGACCTGCATCCGTTCCTAAGGGCTTATATAGGATGCGCGGCAGTCGAAAGCGACGGAAATGGACCCGGTTCCGGGGCGTTATTTGCGGCTACAGACCGGGCGGCAGCCGCCATTCGACCGTCATGTCGTCCGGTGTCAGGGTGTCGCGGGCCGAGGCGTCGGCAGAAGCGGCTTCCGCCTGTTCGGCATTGCCGATCGAGCCGGTGTGATCCGGCGGCTTCTTGTCGGTGATGATCTTGTAGAGCTTGCGTGCGCCTTCCTGGGCGCGCTGGCCGATCACGGTTGCGGCCTGGCCGCCGACTTCGCAGGCCGTCGGCTGGCGCTTGCAGAACTGGCTCATGTCCGAGACGGCGGCGGTCGCAGCCGACACGGCCTCGGAAGCGCCGATCGGCGGCAGCTTGTCCGATTCGGGGGTCTTGTCCCTGGGCAGCAGCACGAGCACCAGCCCGAGCCAGAATGCCATGCGAAGCAGAAAGAACATCTCGCGATCCCGGTCGTCTCTTCTTGGTTCTGCTGCGGTGACGCCGCAGCTTGATTCCTGACTAACAGCGCTCGATAAACCGCAAGTGTTTGCATTGAGGTAAAGGCGCCGAAAATTCATTGAAAACTCGAATGATTCGATTCGGCGTAAATATTCGATTGATGGTGAAAAACACCCGAAGTTGGTCCGGCCGGCGCGTCCACCATTTCGAAACCATAGATCGATGCGGGTCTAAACCTGTCGTTCACCATCCGCGTCAAATGAGGGGCCCATCAGACGCGAAAGCGCCGCGAATGCATGGTGTTTTCCGCTCCGCCGCCGGGCCTTAGCGTTCGCTTAAGTTCGCTCTGACACGGTGACGCAAAGATAATGGGGGCGTTCCGGCGCGTCTGTCCGACGAACAAGCTGAAGCGCGAGTGCTGTGACTGTTTTGAGTATCATCCGCGATTGTCTCGATGCGCTGCTGCATCCCTCGGCACGATATGATGCGCTGACGCGCGCGCGTCATCGTGCGTTCATGGCGCCGCGGCTGCTCGGCAGCCTGGTCGCGCTGGCGGCGTTTCCGATCTATCTGGCGATGCGCGGCGCGCCGTCGGCGCTCGAGGTCGCGGCATTCGCCTGGCTGATCGCGCCGATCCTGCTGTCCTGGTTCCTGTCGCGCACCGGCCGCTACGAAGGCGCGCATATCCTGTCGTCGCTGGCGCTGGCGGGTCTGGTGATGATGGTCGCCATCACCACCGGCGGCATCGAGTCCTTTGCCGCGGTCTGGCTGGTCGTCATTCCGCTGGAAGCCGCGCTCTCGGCCTCGCGCCGCGTTGTCGCCTTTGCCTCGATGCTGGCGTTGTCCTGCGCCGCGCTGTTGATCGCGTTCGGGCATTTTGACCTGCTGCCGGCCGCCGAGCCGAACGCGGCGTTGCGTGGCGTTCTGATGGCTTCGGGCGTGGCTTCGGCCACGCTCTATGCCGCGGGCCTCGCCTTTGGCGCGGAATCGCTCGCGCGCACCAGCGTATCGCTGCTCTATGTCGAGGAAGACCGCTATCGCCTGTTGGCGCGCAACATGAGCGACGTGATTTCGCGCCACAGCCGCAACGGCGCGGTGCAGTTCGTCTCGCCGGCGGCCGAAGCCATGCTCGGCACGCCGGTGGCGCGGCTCGTCGGGCACGGCCTGTTCGACCGCGTCCATGTTGCCGACCGTCCGGCCTATCTCACGGCGTTGTCGGATGCCGCGCGTGGCGGCGAGGCGCGCAGCGTCGAGTTCCGTCTGCGCCGCGACGCGGTTCGCGGCCAGAACATTTCCGCCGATTTCATCTGGGTCGAGATGCGGTGCCGGCCGTTCGGGCAGGCTTCCGCGGAGACCGAGGTCGTCGCTGTCATGCGCGACGTCACCGACCGCAAGGTCCAGGAGCAGGCGCTCGAACTGGCGCGCACCGTCGCCGAACAGGCCGATGCCTCCAAGACGCGTTTTCTCGCCACTATGAGCCACGAATTGCGCACGCCGCTGAACGCCATCATCGGCTTCTCCGAGATGATCGTCCAGGAAGACGTGCTGATGATCGACGCCGCGCGCCGCAAGGAATATGCGCAGCTGATCAACGATTCCGGCCAGCATCTGCTGTCGGTGGTCAACGGCATCCTCGACATGTCCAAAATGGAATCCGGCAACTTCGAGATTTCGCCGGAGCCGTTCGCTCCCCGTGCCGCGCTGGTCAATTGCTGCAATTTGCTGTCGCTGAAGGCGCGGGAAAACGGCGTCGATCTCGTCACCCGCGCGCCGGAGGATCTCCCGGTCATGACCGGCGATCCCCGCGCGTTCAAGCAGATCGTGCTTAACCTCGTCGCCAACGCCATCAAGTTCACCGAGCGTGGCGGCAACGTGACGGTCTCGGCGGCGGTCGAGGGATCGCGGCTGTTGCTGCGCGTCACCGACACCGGGGTCGGCATCGCCGCCGACGACCTCAAGCGGATCGGCGATCCCTTCTTCCAGGCCGGCAAGACCTATCAGCGCAAGCACGAAGGCACCGGCCTCGGCCTGTCGATCGTGAAAGGCCTGGTCGGCCTGCACAATGGCGAGATGAAAGTGCAGAGCAAGGTCGGTGAGGGCACGACGGTGGCCGTGGTCCTGCCGCTGGCCTTCACGCCGCCGGCGGAGACGCCTTCCAGCAATATCGCGACGCTCAAGCCGGCGTTGCGATCCGGACACCAAGACGAAGCCCATCAGGTGAAGAAAAGTGCCTAGACGTATTGACGACGATGAAGACAGGCCGCGCCGCCGCCGCGGCGCCAAGGCGGTTGCGATCGAGGCGGAGGAGGAACGCGGCTTTGCCATGCGCGTGCTCCTGCACAGCCCGAAAGACATGGTCGCGGGTCTGCTCGCCGCTGCCGCCGTGTGCGCCATCTTCACCAACGCGTTGTTCCTGCAGGCCGGACGTCATCCGTCGCCGATGTTCGGCTCGGTCGTGACCTTGCCGGCGCCCGCACCGGCGGTTGTTAGCCCGCTGCCGCGCCCGCGCCCGGTCGAACTCGCAGTTCGCCCGGCGGAGCCTGCGCTGTTTGAACCGAAAGCGATTGAGATCAAAGGCGCCGAACCCAAGGCCGGCGATACCAAGACCAGCGATACCAGAACCGCCGATCCAATGACCAGTCTGGTGGTCAAATCGACCGCCGCGCCGGCCACGGCAGCTCCCTCGAACGTTATGCGGCCGCCGGCATCGATCCCGGCGGCGCAGAGCGCTGGCGCGCGTCGCGTCGCGGCCGTGCAGCGCGCGCTGACGGAATACGGCTACGGCCAGTTGAAGGCGACCGGCGCCATCGGTGCGGATACCCAGGCCGCGATCCTGAGATTCGAGCGCGACCGCAAGATGCCGGTGACCGGGCAGATGTCCGATCGTCTGGTGCGCGAACTCACCGCGGTCATCGGCCGGCCGATCGACTAGGGTTCCGAAACTCTGTCCGCCCGCACAGCCGTCACCGGGTCCGGCCGTCATCGCTCGCGAAAGGCGCGCACGATCTGGTCGGACAATGGCTTGGTGAAATAAGACAGCACGCTGCGATCATAGGTTTTCGCAAAAATCTCCGCCGGCATGCCGGGCAGCAGTTTTACGTTTCCCAGTCGCGCCAACTCCTCGGCGGTTATCGAAACCCGCGCCGTATAGAAATTCTGGCCGGTGCGCTGGTCCGACGTTACGTCGGCGGAAATGCGCCTGATGGCGCCCTGGATTTCCGGTGTGGTGCGCTGATTGAAAGCCGTGAACCTCAAACTCGCAGGCTGTCCCACGTATAGCTGGTCGATGTCCTGCGGCGAAACTTTGGCCTCCACGGTCAGTAAATCGGCTTCGGGGACGATCAACATCAAGGGATCGGCCGGGCTCACCACGCCGCCGACCGTGTGAACGTTGAGTTGGTGGACGACGCCGTTTTGCGGCGCGCGGATGTCGACCCGCTTGAGCTGGTCTTCCGCCGTCACCTTGCGTTCGATGAACTCGCCGATCTTGCCGTCGATCTCGCGCAGCTCCTTTGCGACCTCGCTGCTCAGATCCTGATTGATCTGAATGATCTGCAGTTCGATTTCCGAGACCTTGCCGCGTACCTGTGCGCTGGCCGCCATCGACTGGGCGAGTTCGCCCCGAAGGCGCGCCGCTTCGCGCTCCAAAACCGTAAGCCGGGTTATCTGGATGAGATTCTTCTCCCAGAGAATGCGCACACCCGTCAGTTCGCGTTCGATCAATTGGATTTCTTCCGCCTTCGCCCGCTGCAGAGCGGCGTAGCCGCTGACTTCATCGTCGAGCTGCGCGATCCGCTGACGTAGCTGCGACTTCTGACCCTCACGCGCGGTGCGCCGCAGGTCGAACAGTTTGCGTTCGCTGTCCAGGGCCGCCGCGAATTCCGGCGAGGGTGCCGCATCGATCAGTTCAGGCGGAACAACGATGCGTTCGACACCGTCGCGCTCGCTGGCAAGCCGGGCCTTGCGGGCCCGCATTTCATCGAGGCCCTTGGTGACGATCGCCAGGCCAGCGCGCAAGACCGTTTCGTCGAGCCGCACCAGCGTATCTCCGGTCCGGACGTGGTCGCCCTCCCGAACCAGCAGTTCTCCAACGATTCCGCCGGTAAGATGCTGAACCTTCTTGACGTTTGAATCGACAACGACCGATCCGGAGGCGGTGATCGCGCCAGATAATTCGGTGCTGGCGGCCCAGCCGCCGATTCCGACGGTCAGCGCCAAAGCAATGATCGTTCCACCGATCAGGTGATTGCGGAGGGTTCGGTCTTCGCCGTTTGGGGAATTGCGGGTCATGTCGATGTTGCGGTTTGAGGGACGACCTTCAATGGCGCCGCGGGCGCAGGCTCACGGCGGGCCGCCCGCGAAATCACTTCATCTTTCGGTCCAAAGGCCTGTTGCCTGCCATGGAACATCGTCAGCACGAAATCCACCGCAATCAAGGCACTCGAACGGTGGGCGACGATCACAACGATACCACCTCGCGCTCGAACCCCGAGGATCGCGCGTGTCAGTGCCTCCTCGCCCTCGGCGTCCAGATTCGAATTGGGTTCATCCAGAACGATCAGGAAGGGGTTGCCGTATAGCGCGCGGGCCAGCGCCACGCGCTGCTTTTGGCCGGCAGAGAGTGCCGCACCCTGTTCGCCGATCTCGGTGTTATATCCGTCCGGCAGGCTGACGATGAGTTGGTGTATGCCGGCTGCGTTCGCGGCGGCGAGCACGGCTTCCATCGGCGGGTCCGGGGTAAATCGCGAAATATTTTCCGCAATCGAGCCCTCGAACAGTTCGACGTCCTGCGGCAGGTATCCGATATGGCTCCCCAGCGCTTGTTGCGGCCATTGCTCGAGCGACGCGCCGTCCAGGCGAACAACGCCGCGCGATGGACGCCAGGCTCCGACGAGCGCGCGCACCAGCGAGGATTTTCCGGATCCACTGGCGCCGATGATGGCCAGCGCACTGCCGGCCTTCAGGAAAAAACTGACGTCGGCGACCAGAAGTTTTTCCGACGCGGGCGCCGTCACGGACAGTTTTTCCACCAAAAGCGTCTGGGCAGGCGCCGGCAGTGGAAGCTGAGCCGGGGAGCCCGGCAGCAGCGCCAGCAGCTCTGCGAGGCGTTGCCAGCTTTGCCGAGCCGCGACGAAATTCCTCCAGTTTCCGATTGCAAGGTCCACCGGCGCGAGAGCGCGGCCGGTCAGAATCGAGCTCGCGATAATGATGCCTCCGGAAGCCTCCTGGTGAATCACGAGATAGGCGCCGACGGCAAGCACGGCGGATTGCAGCATCATGCGTAGCACGCGCCCGGTCACGCCGAAGCCACCCGATATGTCATTGGCCGTCTTCTGTTGCTTTCGATAGGCGACGCCCAGCTGGCGCCATCGGGCCAGCAGTTGCGCCGACATTGCCATCGAAACCACGACTTCCGCGTTGCGTCGGCTGGCTTCCGCCAACCGGTTGCGGGCCGCCGCATACGTTGAGGCCTTTTGCACCGACTGTCGCGACAGGCGATCGGTGAGTAGCGTCAGTATCACCAGCACAAATGCCCCACCCAAGGCAGTCAGGCCAATCAGGGGGTGAAACGCAAAGCAGATCGCCAGATAGAACGGCAGCCATGGCAGGTCGAACAAGGCGGCCGGCCCGGAGCCTGACAGCACCGAGCGAACGGTGTCGAGGTCGCGTACCGGCTGCAGTCCGTCGCCGCTGCCGCGCGTGCGCAGCGGCAGGCGCACCACCAGATCATAAACACGGTCGCTGACGCGCCAGTCGATCTGGCTGCCGATTCGGACCAGCATACGTCCCCGGACAAGTTCCAGGATGCCTTGGAAGACGAACAGCAAGGCCGTGATGATAGCCAGTCCGACGAGCGTCGGCACGCTGCGGCTTGGCAACACCCGGTCGTAGACCTCCAGCATGAAAAGCGAACCGGTCAGGCCGAGCAGATTAATCAGTCCGCTGAAGAGGGCAATACCGACCAGCGCGGAGCGGCATGAAGCAAGCGCGGCGCGCAGCTCCGATCCTGCCGTGATGGTTGCGGCTACAGGACTTGCTTGCGGGGCAGTTGTCACGAACGATCGCTCCGTGGATTGAAGGCTATGGACGCCGCAGTGGCATGGAAGGGCCGGATGGCTCGTCGCTGGCTTGGCGCGCGAAGCTGCCGCCGCCGGTCAACCGCAACAGTTGTCTGCCGGCGCTCTGCAAGTACCCATGCAAAGGTGCCGGCTGAAAAGCCGGCACCTTCGAAACCCTTGCCTTTAAGACCGGCGGAGCAGGCGCTCCACCGGTCGTGATGTGAGGTCACACGAGATACTGATGAATCAGCTGGAGTTGACCGCCTTCGACCGGTTCGCCCGGGATCGCGTAATGAGCCTGTGTATCGACGAGGTACACGTTCTCGCCGGCACTGCCGAGGATGTGCGTTACGTCAATGACGCCGGACGACTCTTCGTCCTGAGTCAGGAAGTTCGCGCCGCCGGACAGGAAGCGGCTCGGATCGTGCTGTGCAAGCTGAGAGAGCGAGTCGGTCGACGGATCGTACTGCCAGACCTTGCCGAGGTGGGCGTTATTACCAACGTCCTCCTGCAAGATTACCTGGCCATGGGCATTGACCGTGATGTTGTCAAACATCTGCTGGCCTTCTGTTCCGTTGAGCAGGAGCTTGATGGTGCCTCCTGCGGCCGGGTTGCTGGCGTCGGTGAAGTCCATCGCCCACAGCCGGCTCGGCGCGTTGAAGGCATCGGTCGTCACGAAGTAGAAGCGGTTGGGATTGAGAGTGTCCCACGCGCCGTCTTCCGGACGCAGGAACGAGGTCACGCCCGCCGCTTCGCTCGCCGCATCGATCTGAGCACCAGTCATGCCGCTAACGTCGCCGAGGTCCACCATCGTGAAGGCAGATGATTCATCGGCGCCGAGCGGGGCAGGGGTGTTCGGTTCGTTGTTGTTCGTCGCCCCTTCCAGATCCTTGACGTGGACGCCAAACAGGTGACCGCCGGTCAGGCCCGCTTGTTCGATGGCGTTGCCGCCCGCCTTCTTGTCGCCGGCATAGAAGTAGACTTGGCCATTTTGACCATCGTCCGTCAGGGCGACGACCGTCCGGTCGCCGGTGTGGGCGTTGGCGACGAGATTCTCGTAAGCCATATTGCCGAGCCAGGCGAGTTCGTAGCTATTACCGTCCTGGGCGCCGCCGACAATGTGAGCGACTGCCCTGCCTTCGATGCTCGACTCCTCGCCGCCGAGGAAGAGCCGTCCGTTGAAACCAAGGCCGGAATCCGCATTATAAAACGCGCTCTGATCGGCCAAGTCTGCGGAGCAGAAGCGGCTGAACGACACCGGACTGTTGGCGGCGTTGTGGTCGACGTAAGTCTGGGTAGCCGTGTCGTACAGCCAGACATCGTGCATCAGGTCCTTGCCCGACAGCACCTGCAGCGTGGTCTTGTCGAACACCCATTCCGATACGAACGCACCGTTGCCGCCATGAGCACGTGCGATGCCCAAGCCTGCGCTAATTTCTTGATTCATCAGGACGGTGAAGGTGCCGTCGCCATTGTCGAACGCGCCGAGGCCGTCGGGGATGCCGGCCATCCTGTAGCCACCCACGCCGTCGCCCACGGTCAGCAATGATTCGGTGTAGACATGCGGATTGCTGCTGAGAAGATAAGGTGTCTGTGAACTCGACGGACCCTTGACCTCGTTTGAGATGATGAATTGTTCGGAATGAAGATTTGAGATGAGCGTGTCTTCGATGACGATTTTGTCACCACTGCCGAGATCGATCTGAACGTCCTGACCGACCTGCTGTGCGGAGTTGATGAGCGTCTGGAAAGACGCAACGTGGAAATCGCGGACGTCGACGCGGTCACCGGCGTCGAGATGCTTGATCGTGTCCACTCCCATGCCCTTGCGGAACAGGAATTTGTCGTTGCCTTCGCCGCCCTCGAGCGAGTCGCTGCCGGCGCCACCGAGCAGCAAATCCCTGCCTTGGCCACCGAATAGGGCGTCATCGCCTTCGCCGCCGACCAGTGCGTCGTTGCCGTTGCCGCCGAAGAGCCTGTCGTTTCCTTTTCCGCCGTCAATCAGATCGTCGCCGGGGGCGCCATGAACGGTGTCATTGCCAAGGCCGCGAAAATGGTGTCATCGCCGCGGAAGCCGAGGATCATGTCATTGTTGTCCGACCCTAAGATGTCATCGTCACCGATCGTTCCGAAGATTTTTTTGCCGTGCAGATTCACCTGCTGGTGCCGCGTTTCGTGACGTACCGACATTATGAAGCTCCTGGTTGGACAATTGATCGCAAGGCGTCCCGTTAACCAAACAGCCATGACGAGTATACGACGCGGGTACGAACAAACGACACGAGGGAACGAAGCAGTTCGCGTTATCACCGCAATTACAGCGGGTTAATCTACGACGGCTGAAGCGATGCGACAAAAAGCCCCGCGACAAATTTTCATCTGTGCGCGATGCGTAGCGGGTGGGCGCGTACCGAGGGGCGGAGCACGCCCATGGAGAAATCTCATAATCACAAAAATTCGATTGGGGCCGAGTCTACGATCGCAGGTCCGGCCGATCGCGGATGGAGTCGCGCCACGGGGCTTGCACTGGCACTGGCGCGGCACTTTGCGCTGGCCTATCGTCGTTGCCATGCGACTGAAATCCAGTATCTGGGTGGCGGCCTATCTGCGCCGTTGCCAGACCGAGGGAATCTTCGGCGCCGTGCGCAGGCGCGGCGCCGAAGAAGCCGGCGCGGTATTTGTCAAGGTGGCCCATCTCGACGGCAACGCCATGTTGTACGGGCCGGCGCCACAGACCGTCTATGACGAGAGCCGGCCGGCCGATCGACTGTTCGCGCCGGCTTCGCCCCAGCCGGTGCCGGAGCAATCCGTCGAAGATCGTCTCGCCAAGGAAATCCGCTTCGATCCCGATGTGTGGATCGTCGAGACCGAAGACCGCGCCGGGCGGCATTTTCTAGATCTGGCGAAGGGCTGACCCTTCTACCTTCTAGCGTTTCGAACCGTCGGTGCCGGTACGGATGCCCGGCGCGCTGCCGGGCTGCAGGGCGGGGCGCGTCTGGGGCGTAACGGTGCGGGCGCGGTTGCGCTCGTCGTCGTGCAGCGCCGGGCGGTATTTGGCGCGGGTCACCGCCATGGTCGAACCGCGCCACGCCGCCAGCATCACCAGCGCGGATCGTTCGGTCAGCCGGTCATAGAGCCGCGACAGCCGGTAGACGTTGGTCACGGACGAGCCGAATTCGGGATTGAGGAACATCAGCACGCGCTGGAATGCCGCGCTCGGCATGTCGAGTGCACGCGCCGCGCAAGCCAGTGGCTCGCCGCCGGGATCGTTGACCACCTGGGTTGCGATCCGCGCCGGCAGGATCAGCGCTTCGCCGATTTCGAGCGCGAAACTTTCGGTATCCTCGGCGAACGCGGCCATCTCCAGCGTCTGGATCGCGCGTGTCGCGCGGGCGGCGGGTATCCGCGCCGAGGCTTTCAGCGGCGTGTCGGCAAGATTGTGCAGGATCAGCGCGCGTTCGCTGGCGTTGGCGGCGAAGAACATGTCGCTGATTTCAGCGGCATCGTTGGGCCGCATCGACAGGTTGGAGGCCATCCGCAGTTGCGCCTCCGTCGGCGCCTTGACCGGCGCTGCTTCCGGCGGAGCC
The DNA here is from genome assembly GCF_005937885.2 of Bradyrhizobium sp. KBS0727. Classification (NCBI taxonomy): domain Bacteria; kingdom Pseudomonadati; phylum Pseudomonadota; class Alphaproteobacteria; order Hyphomicrobiales; family Nitrobacteraceae; genus Bradyrhizobium; species Bradyrhizobium sp. KBS0727. Next base: position 2,544,071 of record NZ_CP042176.1, read on the forward strand.
GTGGCAATGGTTGATGCGATCGGCACGATCTGGCCGGGATGCGAACGCCGCAGTCCGAGCTTGTTCATGACTTCGGGAGGCGTCGCGGGATAGACCGACAGCCGCGCCCGCACGGCCGCGCGCGTGGCGTCGTCGACCTGGTCGATCAGGCGGGAAGTCAGCTCGACGAACTGCCGTTCCTCGTCGGTGGAATGGGCGCTCGCCTGGACATAGAGGTCGGTCAGCACGCGCAGCAAGGTCGGGCGAATATCGACGCCCTCGCGACGGGAGAGCGTCATCAGCCCGTCGAAACCCGGAAATAATGGAGCTGCGGTCATGTCAGGTACGCGACTTCGGTCATCCTTCGCGACAGCCTACGCGCGGCGCTTTAAGAGCCGGTTAAGGAAAACAACCCGTGAAAATAATGCGTGGCTTTTGCGGGTGTCCCATGAGACACAGCGCCAGCCCGTCGTTGGGGCGCCATCGCAAATTAAGAAGCCATTAACCATACCTCGTTCTTAATGATGGCATGTCGCCGGTCAAATCATGTCCGCGCGGCAACCAGAGAGAACGAACATGGGTACCATCATTGAATTCCCGGCAGATGCGGCTACGCGGCGGCTGGGCTCAAGCATGGATGGCGCTCCACGCGATGGCCTGGGAACCGTACTGATCCTTCCCGTTGTCCGGATTGAACGCGACGCCGACGAGACCGGCGACGGACGCGGGCCGGAAGAAGGTACGGCACCCGGACGCCGCCGCCGCCGGCGCACCTGACAACGGACGTTTGAAATGCCGGAGATGCTCCATCCGACCCGGACCGCCGGGATTCGGTCACACCCGGCTCTCATGCTGCTGCTGGTGGGCGTGGCCCTTACCAGTCTTCTTGGCGGCTGCAGCGGCGGCGATTTCGGCCGCACCCGGAGCGATTTCCGCAACGACGACATGCATCGCTGGCTCGGGGCCGAGGCAACCGGAAGCGTCGGCTTGACGCCGTCGCAGTTCCAGCTCACCGAAAACGAACGCCAGCTCCGCGATCTCGCCTATCCCCTGATCGAGCCGCCGCATTCGCGCCCCGCCTGGAAGAGCGTGTTCGGCGATTACCAGCCGCTGCCCTCGCCCTGGCGGCAGAAGGTGGTGTTCGACCGCACCACCTACGGGCGCGCGCTGATCGACGAGCCGCATCGTTCGCACACCTCGCGTTATCAGCAATTGATCGAGGATGTTCGCAACGACATTACCCGGTTCGAACCGTTCTTCGCCTCCGCGGCCCGCGTCATCGACCTCGACCGCAAGCGCAATGCCAGTCTGAAACTGGTGTCGGAGCTGTCGGCGCGTGAACAGGCCGATGCGGTCGCTCGCATGGAAGAGAACGCGTTGATCGTGCAATGGGTCCAGCAGTGCCTGGAGCGGCGGATCTCATCCTATCGCTGGGCGCTGGAGCGGCTGGTGATCCAGGCACCGGACGGCATCGCAGCCGACGCCGACCGGCTGATCGGCGAACTTGCCGCCCAAACCGCCAATCCGCCGGTGGCATCTCAACCTGTCCTCGGACGCGCCGTGACGGTGAAAGGCTAACGCTCAGGCATCACGAACAACGCCGTTGTGATGTACCGCACTGGGCCGTGTGGATGGATTTGATCAAGATGATGCCGAGAGCAAGCGCGACGAACGAGCCGTAATTCTGCGCCGTCTTCTCGCATCGAAGTGCGATGCGCTTGAATCGTTTGAGCTTCCCGACTGCTTGCTCGATACGGGCGCGCCCCTTGTAGAGAACCGCGGGCAGTGGTGTACTGTGTCGAAAATCGCTCTCGAAATTAGACGTGCCGGGACTTCCGTCCGTGGGCACAGGCAGCGAGAGTGCCTCGTTCGCGCAAACAATTTAACGAAACGCCATGAAATTTCCCCGCCGCAGGCAATTTCTGCATCTGCATCTGCAGCGGGCGCGGCGGCGATGCCGCGGATCGCGAGGGCGCAAACCTACGACCGGATCGTTTGATGGTCGGCTATGCCGCTGACACCGATCGACATACATGTATGGAGAGATAACCATGAATCGACGCAGCATTCTGAGCGCCTGTGCGACAATCGCTTTGGGACTTGCCTTGTTTGGCATCACTGCCGGGACCATCGCCAGCGCCGCTGAGATTAAGCTCCTATGCGCCGTGGCTTTGCATCCGGCAATTGACGCACTGATACCGGATTTTGAAAAATCCTCGGGACACAAGGTAACGGTCGCCTACGGAAATGCGGGCGCTATCGCGGACCGTTTTCAAAAGGGTGAGGCCGCCGATCTTGTGATAAACGCTGCGTCACTGATGGACCAGCTTCGAACGGAAGGCAAAGTCGTGGCTAGCGACCGCATCATCATCGCGAAGGTCGGTGTTAGTGCCTTTGTGCGCAAGGGTGCCGCGAAGCCCGACATCAGTTCGGCCGACACCTTCAAACGCTCGATGTTGGCCGCAAGATCGATTACTTATCCTGATCCGGCCGGTGGGGGTGCCAGCGGCATCTACATGGCCAGCTTGCTCGAACGATTGGGCATTGCTGGGGAAATGAAGCCCAAGACCAAGCTATCTCCGTCTGCGAAAGTGCTGTACGCAAGCGTTGCCAGCGGCGACGTTGAGATCGGATTTAATCAAATCAGCGAAGTATTGGCTCAACCAACCGTCGAATTCGCTGGCCCGCTGCCGTCAGCGATTCAGAACTACACCCAGTTCGCCCCTGGCATTGTTACCGGCAGCAATCAGACTGACGCCGCAAGAGCGCTGGTCACGTTCCTTTCCTCGCCTGCCGCCCAGACCGTTCTAAAAGCAAAGGGGTTCGAATAAAGCGAGTGTGGCGTGCCACAAGGCTCGCCCCCGCTGGTGACGCTTCCATAAATCCCGATCGGCGAATCCGTCCACGCGGCCTAGCATCACCGCATTAGCGCCTGGACGGCGTGGTTTTTGCCGGCGGTGGTGGGGGAGGATCCGGTTGCTTGACCGGCGGCGGTGCGTCGGTCTGCACGGCGCAGCGCGATGCCGCGAGCGAGGCCTGCGCCTGCGGCATCAGGCCGGGCTCGGGTGCCAGCGCCTTCAGCAGGATCAGCCCGGTTGCGGTCGGCGAGTCGATGATCAGCCTGTCGGCGGCGGTGACTTCCTCGTCCTCGGGCAGATCGTTGTGCTGGGCTTCCGTCATCAGATCGAGTTCGATTACCTTGCGACCGGCCGAGCGATCGTTGATGGCGTAGTAGGCGACTTCGTTGCGGGTGTAGAACGACACCGACGTATAGGCCTGGCTGACCGGCACCGTGAGCTTGATCGGTCCGCCGGACAGATCGTAGCGGCAGATCGCCATGGCGAACGCCGGGTCCATGAACGGCATCGGCGAATTGGCGGGATCGGCGAGCGGCAGCTGGGTCACCGCATTGAGCTTGGTGGTCGGCGTCAGCCGCGAATAGGCGTCCTGGGAGGCGATGCGCGGCAGCGCCAGCACGCTGACGAGATGCACCACGCCGCCGAGCAGCACGCCTGCGATGATCGTGAACAGCAAGCGGATCATGGGCAGCCTACCGTGGAGATCGAGGGCATCGGCGCGTCGCGCTGCGTTCGCGTCGCAACGCCAACCGGCGTATCGTACAGCCGCAGCATCAGCGCGTAACGTTCGATGCCGCCGGTAGGCAGCCAGTTGCCTGAGCGCGAGCGCGCGGCGACGTGGATCTCGAAGGCGCCGTCGGAGCCGCGGACGATTTCCTGGCTGGTGAAGCCATAGCGCTGCAGCGAATTTGCGACCAGATGTCCCTTGCGGTCGAACAACGTCAGCGTCCAGAACCGCGCCGCCGGCGTCACGCCGCTGACGACGATGTCGCAGCGGCCGTCGAGCGGCTTCTTCTTGTCGTCTGACGTGGCCGAGAAGGCGATGCCGTCGCCGGTGCCGATCGGCAATTCGCCGCTGCGCGCAATCGAGGCGCGCGAATAGGGATCGACGTCGGCGGTGCCGCTCTTCGGCCGCGCCGTCCAGGCGCCGATCGTGAGCGTGCCCAGATCGGTGCCGCGCGTCGCCGTCATATAGGTCGAGCCGAGACCGACGACGGTGGCCAGAATCAGCGCCAGCAAGGTGATGAAGATCAGCCGCACAGGCCAGTGCTCCGCGATATCACTGCATCAGACTCCGGTCGAACCGGGTTCAACTGGAATCCGCTGCATATCTTGTTTGCGCATGATTTCGCCGGAAAACCGGCATCCACTTTTCCGGATCATGCGATCAGTTCTTCCGCGGCGCCGGCGGAGCCTGGTCGCCTGCCGCGGCGATATAGTTCTCCGGGAAGGCGAGCGCGCTTGAAGATGCCGGCTTGGTCAGCGCCGCCGGGTCGTTGGCCGAGGTCTTGCCCGCGGTCTTGCCGGCTTCGTCGAGCAGTTTCTCGACGCGCACCAGGATATCGGCGCCGCGCCGCGTCAGCACCGGCGGCGGTCCCGGCTTGGTTTCCAGTACCCTCGGCGGCGCGCCATTGGCTGCGACGTTGGCGGCAACGGGGGCAGGTGGCAGTTTCGTGCCCATGCCGATGCCGGCGATTTCCTTCACCTCGACGCCCTGATGGGCGATCACCATGATGTCGTGCCAAGTCTGCGCCGGCAGCGACCCGCCGGTCATGCGGTTGGTCGGCGAATAGTCGTCGTTGCCGTACCACACCGCGCAGGTGAAGTTGCCGGTGTAGCCGACGAACCAGGCGTCGCGATAGGCGTTGGTGGTGCCGGTCTTGCCGGCGGTCGGAATGCCGTCGAGCGCCGCGCGCCGCGCTGTGCCTTCGCTGACGACGTGGCTCATCATGCCCGCCATATCCGATGCAACCGAGGCGGGGATCGCTTGCAGCGGCTTCTTGCCGTCGCGGTCGAAGCGCCAGACCAGGTCGCCGGCGCCGGTGCGGACTTCCAGCACCGCATGCGGCGTGACCGACTTGCCCTTGTTCGGGAATGTCGCATAGGCGACCGCGTGTTCGAGCACGGTGACCTCGTCGGAGCCGATCGGCAGCGACGGCGTATCCGGCAGCGGCGCCTTGATGCCGAAGCGGCGCGCCACCTCGACGATCTTGGCGCGGCCGACCTTGGCCGGGTTCGGCGACTTGCCGCCGAGTGCGATCGACAGTTTTACCGGAACGACGTTGATCGAGCGGGTGATCGCCTGCGTCAGCGTCACCGATCCGGAATAGGAATGGCCATAGTTCTGCGGGCACCAGTTGCCGATGCAGACCGGGCCGTCGACGATGATCGAGGTCGGCTTGAAGCCGTTCAGCAGCGCCGTGGTGTAGACATACGGCTTGAACGACGAACCCGGCTGCCGGTAGGCGTCGGTGGCGCGGTTGAACTGGCTCGCGCCATAGTCGCGGCCGCCGACCATCGCGCGAACGCCGCCGTCGAGATCGCTGACGACGGTGGCGGCCTGGGTCGCGTGATAGTCGCGGCCGAACTGGCGTAACTGGTTTTCGATCGCCTCTTCGGCGGCGTGCTGCACGTTCATGTCGATCGAGGTGCGGACCACGAAGACGCGCTCGGTGTAGGATCTCGGGAAGGTGTCGACCAGCTTGCGCATCTCGTCGAAGGCGTAGTCGAGATAGTAGTTCGGCGAAGCCTCGTCGCGGCGGTCGACGGCGACGGCGGGATTGCGCCGGGCGCCGAACACCTGGCCTTCGGTCATGAAGCCGGCGTCGACGAGGTTGTCGAGCACCACGTTGGCGCGGGCGCGGGCGGCGGGCAGGTTGATGTGCGGGGCGTATTTGGTCGGCGCCTTGAACAGGCCGGCCAGCATCGCCGATTCCGCGAGATTGACGTCGCGCGCCGACTTGTTGAAGTAGAAATGCGCAGCGCCGTCGACGCCGAAGGTGCCGCCGCCCATATAGGCGCGGTCGAGGTAGAGTTTCAGGATTTCGTTCTTGGTCAGGCGGGTTTCCAGCCAGACCGCGAGGAAGGCTTCCTTCACCTTGCGCTCGATGGTGCGCTCGTTGTTCAGGAACAGGTTCTTGGCCAACTGCTGGGTGATCGACGAACCGCCCTGGCGGACGCCGCCGGCCTGCGCGTTGGTGACGAGCGCGCGCGCGGTACCGGCGATGTCGATGCCGAAATGGTCGTAGAAGCGGCGGTCTTCGGTCGCCAGCGTCGCCTTGATCAGGTTGTCCGGAAAATCTTCCAGCGGGATCGAGTCGTTGTGCTTGATGCCGCGGCTGCCGATCGGCGTGCCGTAGCGGTCGAGGAACGTCACCGCCAGATCGGACTTCTTCAGCCAGTCGTCATCAGCGGTTTCGCGAAACGCCGGGATCGCCAGCGCCAGCATCAGGATCAGCCCGCCGAGACCGATGGTGGCGGCCTCCGACAACGGTTCGATGAAGACCCAGCGCTTCCAGCGGCCGACATAGAAGCGGTCCATGAAGGTCGAGTAACGCTCGTAGAGTTCGCGCAGGCCCTTGCCCGACGAGAACAGCGTCGAGTCGATACGCGCATCGAGGTCCAGAAAGAAATTCCGGATCTTCTGCTTCCAGTGTGGAGGTACGATCTGGCGCACCGGGACCCTTGGTCATTTCGCAGGCGTTCCAGCGTCCGGCCGGGGGCGCTGTCGAGACGTCTTGCTTCGATGTTGCGGCAAACCCAAGGCGCTTTTACGTCCTTGGGGGACTCGCGGCTGTTCTATCCGAGCGGGGGCCATAAACCAATGCTCCCGCTCACGATTTTGGTGGTAAGCACTAACGCTGCCCCCGGCTTTTATGTAAGCGCAGGCCATCCCGCTTGCACCGGGGGACCGGTACCCCCTAGAAGGCTGAGGCCGAACCGACCCGGACAACATTCAGTTTCATGACCGCACCGCTCAAGCCACCCTCGGGCCAGGAGGGATTCTTCTGGAAAACCAAGACGTTGGAAGAGATGTCCAACGCCGAATGGGAAAGCCTGTGCGACGGCTGCGCGCGCTGCTGCCTGGAAAAGCTCGAGGACGAGGATACCGGCAAGATCTATTTCACCCACGTTTCCTGCAAGCTGCTCGATTCGGGGCTATGCGCCTGCAAGGACTACCCGAACCGCTCCGACAAGGTTCCGGATTGCGTCCGCCTGACGCCCGAAAACGTCCGCACCTTGAACTGGCTGCCGCCGAGCTGCGGCTACAAGCTCGTCGCTGAAGGGCGCGATCTCTATTGGTGGCACCCGCTGATCTCGGGTGACCCCAACACCGTGCACGAAGCCGGCGTCTCCGTGCGCGGCCGGGTGCAGGGCACGGAGAACGAGATCGCCGATGAGGATCTCGAGGATCACATCGTGCAGTGGCCGGCGCTATTGCCGCGGCGGGCCAAGCTGAAGAAGCGGCCCAAAGCCTGAGCGTGAAGGCTTTGAACGCAAAGCCAAAGCTCTGAGCGCCGCTGATCGATCACATAAACGCGAAGATACCCCCGCGGGATGCACCCATGCGCCCGAGGTGCTGCCTTGGGTGTGATTTCTGCCCTAAATAGAGCTGCAAGCAGCGATTCCATCCCGGCCGCTTTGGGCCGCGCAGAAGAATATTACGCCTGATATGAACAAATTCGAGAGGCCGAGCCGCGCGCCCGCCGTCCAGACGACATTGCCCGACGATTTGGCCCGCGAACTCTCGCACATCACGACCGAGGTCATCGAGGTCAGCGATGCGCCGTCGCTGGCGCCGCGCGCGCCGCTGACCCCGGACGAGGTCCGCACCATCCTGATGAGCCTGCTGCTGACGATGTTCCTGGCCGCGCTGGACCAGACCATCGTCGCCACCGCGCTGCCGACCATCGGCCGGCAGTTCAATGACGTCAGCAGCCTGTCCTGGGTGATCACGGCGTATCTTTTGGCCTCGACCGCGGTGGCGCCGGTGTTCGGCACGCTGAGCGACATTTACGGCCGCCGGCTCATGATCACCGTTTCGCTCACACTGTTCACGGTGGGCTCGATCCTCTGCGCGGTAGCGCCCAACATGCCGGTGCTGATCCTCGCGCGCGGCCTGCAGGGGCTCGGCGGCGGCGGCATCATGCCGGTCGTGCAGACCGTGATCTCCGACGTGGTCTCACCGCGCGAGCGCGGCCAGTACCAGGCCTATTTCTCCGGCGTGTGGATGGCGGCCGGATTGCTCGGGCCGGTGCTGGGCGGCGTGTTCGCCGAACACCTGCACTGGTCGATGATCTTCTGGATCAACGTGCCGCTGGCGCTCGGCGCGCTGGCGCTATTGCTGCCGAAGATGGGCAAGATTCCGGTATTCCATCGCAAGCGCAAGGTCGACTGGCTCGGCGGCGTCCTGCTGATGGGCTCTGCCGTCGTGATCATGTTGGTGCTGACCTGGGGCGGCAACCGCTATCTCTGGCTTTCGCCGGTGATCCTTTCCATGATCGGCGCTTCCGTCGCATTGGGGTTCGCCTTTGTCTGGCATGCGAACAATGCCGAAGAGCCGTTCCTGCCGCTGTCGCTGATGCGCGGGCCGATCGCGCCCTACGCCATGACCGCCGGCGGCTGCGCGCTCGGCGCCATTACCGGCCTTACCGTTCAACTGCCGCTCTATTACGAGGTGGTCTATCATCTCAGCGCCAGCGAGGCCGGCCTGGCGCTGATCCCGATTGCCGCGGTGTCGACCTGTGGCGCGGCAATCGCAGGAAAGACCATGTCGCGCGCCAGGCACTACAAGCGCGTCGCCGTCGTCGGAACTTCGATGGCGGTAGTTTTCGGAACCGTACTGACGGTGACGACGCTGCCGCTATGGGGATTCCTGATTATCCTGGCGCTGTTCGCGCTGGGCCTCGGCACCACCTTTCCCGTCAGCGTGGTCTCGCTGCAGAATTCGGTGGCGCGCGCGCAGATCGGCACCGTGACCGGCGCGATGAATTTCTTTCGCTCGCTGATGTCGTCGTTTACGGTTGCGGCCTTCACCGCGATCCTGCTGATGGCGCTGGGAGCGGATATTTCGCTGGCCGGCGAACACCGCGGCGCCGTTAGTTCGATCGCGGTCGCCGACATGATCGCGGCGTTCCGCTACGTGTTCGGCGCGGCCACCGCGCTGCTCGCTCTCGGCGCGATCTGCATGATCGCGATGGAGGAACGGCCGCTGGCTGGTCCCCCGACGCCGGCCGAGATGGCCGAGTAAGATCGGCGATCGGGCGCGGGACGCCTAGCCTACCTGCTGCAGGCGCGTATCGATTTCTTCCCGGAGCAGGGCGAAGTCGATCGGTTTGGTCAACAGCCCCGTTGCGCCGCCTTCGATCGCCTTGCGCCTGGTGTCGGGATCGCCATAGGCGGTGATCATGATGACGGGCACGTCGGGCCGCATCGCCTTGACCTTGGGCAGCATCTCGAGCCCGGTCATCCCGGGCATGTTGATGTCGGAGAGAATGAGGATCAGCGACTGCTTGATCGGAGAAGCGACGCGCGCGAGTGCGTCAGCAGCCGAACTGGCGAAATCCATCGTAAAGCGCTCCGCGCGCAAATCCTTGCGAAACTGCTGACGAAACAGCGCCTCGACATCGGGCTCGTCGTCGACCACCAGTACCAGAACGCTCACGTCTGACCTCTGTTCTTGTTTGGAGGCGTGCTCTTTCTCGGCAGCACGATCCGGAATTCGGTGAATTGCCCGGGCGCCGTCTCGACCTCGATGCTACCGCCGTGTTGTTTCACGATGATGTCGTGGCTCATCGACAGGCCGAGGCCGGTGCCTTCGCCGGCCGGCTTGGTCGTGAAGAACGGATTGAACATCTTGTCTTTGACTTCGGGTGGGATGCCGGTGCCGTTGTCGCGGATGCGTATCTCGACACTGTCGCCGAGGTCGCGCGTGGCGACCCTGAGCACCGGATCAAACGCGGCGTCGCCGGACTCGAGCCTGCGTTTGGTCACGGCATAGAAGCCGTTCGAAACCAGGTTGAGGAACACGCGGGTAATTTCCTGCGGAAACGCCTCGATCGTGCCGGCGCCGGAATCGAAATCGCGCTGCAGCGTGACATTGAAGTCGGGCTTCTCGGCACGCGCGCCGTGATAGGCGAGGTTGAGGCTTTCATCGACCAGGGCGTTGATGTCGGCCGGCCGGTGATCACCGGAGCCTTCGCGCGAATGCAGCAGCATGTTCTTGACGATGGAGTCGGCGCGCTTGCCGTGCTGCACCACCTTTTCCAGATTGTCCTTGAGCAGGCCGGTCAACTCGTCGACATCCTCGCGGATTTTATCGGCAAGCGCGGCCGGCTTCAGCACGTCATTCAATTCGTCGGTCAGTTCGGCAGACAATGCCGCAAAATTATTGACGAAATTGAGCGGGTTCTTGATCTCATGCGCGATACCGGCGGTGAGCTGGCCGAGCGAGGCGAGTTTTTCGGTTTGCACCAGGCGGTCCTGCGCCGTGCGGAGGTCATCAAGGGACTTCGACAGTTCGCGGGTGCGCTGTTGAACCTGCTCGAACAGCCGTACATTGGAGATGGCAATGACGGCCTGGTCGGCGAAGGTCCGGACAACGTCGATCTGTCGCTCGGTAAAGGGCGTCAGGTGAGACTGGCGCATGGTGATGACGCCAATCGCTGTGCCCTCGCGCATCAGCGGCACCGAAAGCAGCGCCCGGCGCTGCCCCACGGCCATCGGGCCCTGGCCGAATTCTGGATCGGCGCCGATATCAGGGATATGGACGGTGCGCTTCTCGCGTGCCGCTCTCGAGGTCGACGACCCCGGTTGATCGAGCGCGATTGGATTATTTCGCAAAAACTCCAGATATTCCGGCATTGCGCCCGATGCCGCCGCGATGTGGAAGCGTTCGTCCTGCAGCAGGAAAATCGTCGAGGTTTCGGTGCCGCACAACTGGCGGGATGTCTCGACGATGACGTCGAGCACCGGCTGCAGCGAATCCGGCGAGCTGCTGATGACCTTCAGCACGTCGGATGTCGCGGTCTGGAACTCCAGAGATTCCGACAGATCGCGCGTCCGCGCTTGCACCTCGTCGAACAGCCGCACATTGCCGATCGCAATCACGGCCTGATCTGCAAAGGTTTGCAGCAGGCTGATCTGCTTGTCGCTGAACGGATTTACTTCGGTGCGGCGAAGCAGGATTGATCCGATACTCTCGTTCTCGCGGAGCAAGGGCACGGACAGGACGGTGCGCATGCCGGAAGATGCGGTACGCCGCGATAGCTCATGGCTGTCGGGGAAATCGGCGCCTTCATCGGAGAGCATATCCCGCACATGAACCGGCCGCCCGTCGAGGAATGCCCGCCCTGCTGTCCAGTCGCGGCTGATTGGCCACGATTCGATATTAATTCCGATTGGACCATGATGGGCGCTGAATCGTAAATCGTTACCGTCCTTCAACAGCACGACAGCATCATAGGCGTCGCAAAGCTCGCAGGCGCTCTCGACGATGGCATTGAGCACCGGCCCGACTTCGGTGGGAGAAGACGCGATCACGCTCAAGATTTTGCCGCTACCGGTCTGGTAGGTCAGCGCTTCCGTGAGATCGCGCGTCTTCGCCTGCACCTCGTCAAACAGGCGGACGTTCTCGATGGCGATAACCGCCTGGTCGGCGAACGTCGAGATCAGCTCGATCTGCTTGTCGGTAAAAGGCTTGACCACCAATCGGGTCAACGTCAATGCGCCGATCGGAATGCCCTCACGCAGCAACGGCACACCGAGGAAGCTGCGCGGGTTGCCGCTCAGTTGTTGGCCTTCGAAATCATAGTCGGGATCGGCGAGTACGTCCTCGACATGGACGATGTGCCCTTCGAGCAGGGTCCTGCCGGTGATGGTTCGCCGGTCCGGCGTCACGGGAGTGGCTCGCACGTAGTCCTTGAATTCCTCCGGAAAGCCGTACGACCCAGCCCGATAGAAGACGTCGCCTATCCGTCGGGTGATGGCGGCCATGTCCGCATCGCACAGGCGAGCCGCCGACTCGACCAGCGTATCGAGTACGGTCTGCAGGTCGAACGCCGAACGGCTGATGACCTTGAGCACGTCGGCGGTCGCGGTCTGCTGCTGCAGCGACTCGCTGAGGTCGCGCGTCTTCGCCTGCACCTCGTCGAACAGCCGCACATTTTCGATCGCGATCACAGCCTGGTCGGCAAAGGTTTGCAGCAAATGGACGTGATGTGTGGCAAAGGCGCCAGGCTCCTTACGCGTGACGCTGATGATGCCGATCGGATCGTCGCCGTTCATCAGCGGCACGAACAGCATGCTGCGAAAGCCATGCACCCGCGCGATTTGCCTGATCGGGGCGTACGGTATCTGTTCGGTATCCGGGATCGGGAACGGCTTGGCTTGCTGGGCGAGCTGGAATGGCTCGAACTCATCGGCGGACTTGGGGAAATCCGCCCTGAGTGCCGCATCGGCAGCCGGATTGACCGGAGTGAAGGCGGCGAGATGGACGGTGCCGTCCAGGAATCGGAAGACGGCCGCGGAAAATCCGTCGAGCAGGCGGTGGGCGCTGGTCGCGATCGCTTCGAACACAGGCGTCGTGTCCGACGGCGAACTCGCGATGACCTTGAGGATGTCGGCGGTCGCGGTCTGCCGCTCCAGAGCTTGCTGTGTCTCGTTGAACAGCCGCGCGTTCTGGATCGCGATCACGGCCTGGTCGGCGAAAGTCTGGAGCAACTGAACGTGATGAGCGGCAAATGTGCCGGGCTCCGTCCGAGTCACATTGATCATGCCTATCGTGACCCGGTCGCGCACCAATGGGACCAAGAGAAGGCTACGGAAGCCGCGCATCCGCCACACGCTCCGAAAATTATCCGGTACGGCGGGGTCGGTCTCTATGTCGGCGACATGGATAATCTCGCCATTGCGGGTTTGTTCGGCCCATGGCCCAGTCGACAACGGTCTGGGGAACGACCCCTGGAGGGCCGCATCGGCTGCAGGATTGGTTGGCGTGAAAGCCGACAAGTGCAGCGTATCATCGACGATGCTGAACACCGCGGTGGAGTAACCGCTAACCAGCCGGTTGGCGCTGGCCGCAATCGCCTCGAATACCGGCTGCACGTCCGACGGCGAACTGGCGATGACCTTCAGAATTTCGGCCGTTGCGGTTTGTCGCTCCAGCGCTTCTCTCGTCTCGTTGAACAGCCGCGCGTTTTCGATGGCGATCGCCGCCTGGTCGGCGAAACTTTGTTGCACCGCCAGTTCCTCGACGGTGAAAGGTACCGGCCGATCGCGATGCACGATGAGAACGCCGATCGCGTTGCCCTCACGCCGCAGCGGTGTGCCCGACATGGCGCGGGTGCCTGCCGCGCGGGCGGGTGGAATACCGGGCCAGTCGGCGATCGTGGGATCGGGATTGTCAAGGTCGGGAATGTGGATCTGCCGGTTTTCGCCCAGCACCGTGCTCGGCAGGTTGCGGCCTCCAAGCCGCAGTCGTGCGGCCGACACTTCCGCAGCGATGCGTTCCGAACCGGCACCGACGTTGATAGACTGGCCCCATTCGCCATCCCGGGCGATGCGGATCGTGACGCTGGAAGCGCCGAACAGGCGCGCCGTCGTCTCTGCGACCCGTCGCAGCGCCTGTTCGGCATCACCCGAGGTGTTCGCGATGGATTGCAGGATCTCGGCGCTGGCATTCTGGCGCTCGCGTGCGATCGCCAGTTCGTTCTGCAGCCGGGCGTTTTCCTGCGCCGTTGTGGCCTGCTGGGCGATCGCGGCGTCATGCGCGGCGAAACTGGATTCGAGCCGCTGCTCCAGCTCGGCAACCAGCTTGCTGAGGTCGGCCACCACGTCCGGCGGAACCGCGGTCATTCGCTCAAATCCATTTCGCCCCGCAAGCCGAGAGAGGGGGCCAATTTGCAAGGAGACCCATGTGGGTCTTCGATCGGATCGATTATTCCATTCCAGACGCGGTCCGGCCAGCGCCATCGGGCCCTTTTCCAGAGCCGGCGCGCAAAAATGTCAGACAAGCCAAGCGATTAACGCTCAGGTCCCGGGTCGGGAAACCTCGGTTTCCTTGCTGGTGATGAATTCCAGCAGCACCGGGATGCCTTCCTTCGTCTTCGCGATGCCGCGCTTGATCGCCGGGATGATGTCTTCCGGCTTGGTCACGCGTTCGCCATAGCCGCCGAAGGCGCGCGCCATCGCGGCGTAGTCGCCGGAGATGTCGGTCGAGCGGTATTTCTCGGTCGAGATCGGCATCACCTTCAATTCGATTGCCATCGAGAAATTGTTCAACAGGATCGACATGATCGGAATCCGCTCGCGCACCGCGGTCTCGAAATCCATCCCGGTAAAACCGATCGCAGCGTCGCCCCAGACATTGATGCAGAGCTTGTCGGGCTTTGCCAGTTTGGCGCCCATGGCAAGGCCGAGGCCGTAACCGAGCTGGGTGGTCTTGCCCCAGCCGATATAGGACAGCGGCTCAACCGACTTCCAGAACGGCGAGAGCTGGTCGCGCGGGCTGCCGGCGTCGTGGGTGATGATGGTGTTGTTGATGTCGACGGTGTGCTGCAGGTCCCACAGCACGCGATAGGGGTTGAGCGGCGCATCATTGTGCGTGAGTTTCGGCATCCACTTCGCCAGCCACTCCTTGTGCGAGGCTGCAATCTCGGCGGCGACCGCGCTCGCGTCGCGATCCTTGGTAACGGTCTTGCCGATTTCCTCCAGCAGCGCATCGAGCACCAGGGCGGCATCGCCGACCAGGCCGATCTTGGCCTCGACATCCTTGTTGAGATGGTTGGGATCGAGCGTCGAATGAATGATGGTCTTGCCGTTCGGCATCGCGATGCCGAACGAGGTTTCCGTAAACGAGCAGCCGACGCCGAAGATCACGTCGGCTTCGCCAAGGAATTTCGGCACCGCGCGCGGCACGGCAAGGCCGCCCGAGCCGAGCGACAGCGGATGCGTCTCCGGAAACGACGATTTGCCGCCGAGGCTGGTGGTGACGGGAATGGCGAGACGCTCGGCCAGCCTTTTGAGCTGCGGCCAGGCCTTGGCGTAGTGCACGCCCTGGCCGGCATAGATCACCGGCCGCTTGGCGCCGACCAGCATCGCCGCGGCCTCTTTCACGTGGAAGGGGTCGGCGCCGTAACGGGTGCGCAGCACCGGCGTGTAGTTCAGCGGCTCCGGCACATCCTCGTTCCACATGTCGGCCGGAATTTCGACGATCACCGGCCCGCCGCGGCCGTTCTTCAGTTTGGTGAAGGCGCGGCGGAAGATGTTGCAGACTTCGGCCGCGATGTTGATCGGCTCGGACGATTTCGAGAACGCCTTCATCGCCTGGCTGGAGTTGAAGTTGGGGTCGATATTGGCGAGCCTGCGCGCATAGCCCATCGGCAGCACCAGCACCGGAACGGATTCGCCGTAGCATTGCGCCACGCCGCCCATGGCGTTTTCGGCGCCGGGTCCATGCTGCATGCAGAACGCGCCGATCGAATGGCCGGAGGTGACGCGGGAGATCGCGTCCGCCATGTGGATGCCGATGCGTTCCTGCCGCACCATCACCGGACGGATGTCGGCATTGGCGGCATATTCGATGAGATGGTTGACCGGGTAGCCGCAGAGGATCTCGATGCCCTCGCGCTTCATGATTTCCGCAATGGCGGTGCCGAGTTTCATGGCAGTCTCCCCCTTGGCTGACGTGCCGGTTTGCTCCGGCGCATTTCCGACAGTTGGAACAGGATTTGACCGCCCGGTAAAGCGCGGGCGGCGCGTGCCTTCGGAAGTGCAGATATGCGTTTTGCCGCCCGAAGGGCTTGACCCCTATCGATACCGGCGGCAACCACCCGAGATCAGCGCCCGACTAACGTCTGATTGGTGCCGTTCGGGATTGGGCAAAGGCCCGGTCCTGGTTCACGGCCGGTTAGGGGTCACGATCCGGCGAGGCGAGGACATTACCTCGCTTCGCCGCGGCGACTGAACAAATTGGCCATCAGGCCCAGAACATATTTCCTGATCGGGCGATCGGCAGCAGCCGGCAAGGCGGCAGCGTGCGGCGCTTCGAGCTCGTCGCTCAAAAGGCCGATATAGTTCTTTCTTGCCTCACGCTTCTGCATAGCTATTCGCGCTCACTCCGGACGATGCCGATCGGGCGACCATGCAAGGGCGAGGTACACCCCAAAGTAAATTTTCCTGCCCGTATGAATACCGGGCCGGCCCTTAATCAATTCTTCATCTTGTTCGTCAAGGCCTCGTCAACCGTCCGGGCTTAAAGTTTCAACCCAGCCCAGCACGGCGCGGGAGAATCTCGTAGAATTCGTCGACAGGAGTTCGGGATGCGCCAGTTAATCAAGAAATTTTTCGACGATGAATCCGGCTCGACCGCTATCGAATACTGCATCATTGCGGCAGGCCTCAGCATCGTGATCGTGACCGTCGTCAACAACATCGGCAGCGCTGTGAGCACCAAGTTCGCCGATGTCAGCACGTCGCTCAAGTAGCGGCGGATCGGCAGCGGCGTCATACAAGAGCTGCTGTTTGGCCCCTTGTTGCTGACCTGGGGTCCGCAAATCATCGACTACGTCAGGCAACATCCCTGGCGCGTTTTCGCCGCCGTGCTGGTCTTCGTCCTGCTGATGGATTTGATGTTCAGGAAGCGGTCGTCGCGCGGCGGCGACGGCGGCGATTTCAGTGGATTGGATTTCGGCGGGGACGGCGATTGCGGCGGCGGTTGAGGCCGCTTGGTCTATAAATCCCGCGCTGGCGGTCGCGTGATCATCCGGCCTTCTTCGCCCGGATGGCGCTGCGTGCCGGCTTCTCGGCCTTCTTCGGGGCTTCTTTGGCTGTTTCCTTCGTCGTTTCCTTGGCGGCGCGCTTGCCGCCGCCACTGATCGGCAGCAGCATTTCGCGCTGGCCTTCGACGCGCTTCTTCGGCTTCTTGCCCTTTGCCTTCTCTTGAGTCTTCGCAGCAGCCGGTGAAGCCTGCTTTTCGCCGGCAAGGCTGCGCTTGAGCGCGTCCATCAGGTTGATGACGTTGCCACCGGACTTGGGCGCCGCCTTGGCCGTGGTGCCGAGGCCGTTGCGCTTCTGGTTGATCAGGTCGATCAGGGCCTGTTCGTAGCGATCCTCAAACTGGTCCGGCTCGAACGAGCCGGATTTCTGCTCGACGATATGTTTGGCGAGATCCAGCATGTCCTTGGTGATTTTCACGTCCTGGATGTCGTCGAAATATTCCTTCTCGCTGCGGACCTCGTAGGGATAACGCAGCAGCGTTCCCATCAAACCGTTGTCGAGCGGCTCCAGCGCGATGATGTGCTCGCGATTGGTCAGCACCACGCGGCCGATCGCGACCTTGTTCATGCTGCGGATGGTTTCGCGGATCACCGCGAACGCGTCATGGCCGACCTTGCCGTCCGGCACGAGATAATAGGGGCGGATCACGTAGCGACTGTCGATATCGGTTCGCGGAACGAATTCGTCGATTTCGATGGTGCGGGTGGATTCCAGCGCGATGTCCTCAAGCTCGTCCTTCGACACCTCGATGTAGGTGTCGGTGTCGATCTTGTAGCCCTTCATGATGTCTTCGTTGGCGACTTCCTCGCCGGTATCGGCATCGACCTTGGCATATTTGATGCGGTGGCCGGTCTTGCGGTTGATCTGGTTGAAGGAGACCTTTTCGGTATCCGAGGTCGCCGGATACAAAGCGACCGGGCAGGTCACGAGCGAAAGGCGCAGAAAACCCTTCCAGTTGGCGCGGGGGGCCATGGGATACTCCGAAAACGCGGACACTCGACCCGTGAGAATACCACCGGAAGACCCGGTCTCAAACATGGCGGGGCGGGGAATCTGCCAACGGCGTTAACCGTCGCTGGACCGGGGGCGGGCTGTGCCGCCGGGCCGGCGGCTTCCCGGGGCTGCGACCTTTTGGACCGCCGGCCCGAATCCCGACCGCGGCAACGCCGGAACAGGATCTTGGATCATGCGTTGGCATACGTTGGCCGTACAGCCACTTAACCGAACAGGTTCCCATGGCGACGCAGCGACATGACCAGATTATCGAAACCGCGACCGAGGCCCGTCAGGCCGAACCCGGACCGTCGGTGCTGGCGCTTTTGACGGTTTCCACCGGGCTCGCGGTCCTGATCCTCGGCGTGGTCTGGTTCGTGCTCCTCCACACCTGAGATCGGCATTACACGATGCTCAAACCGACCGGCCGATTATTGACGGCGCGCGTTTGGAATAGGACCTTCGCGTCACCGCAGCCGGAACAGCATCCGCCGCATGAGCTTCACCTATGTCATTCCCGACATTCACGGCCGTGACGATCTGCTGCGCCGCGCGCTCGCGGACATCTCAGCCCATAACGGCGGCGAAGGCGGCGTCATCGTCGCGATCGGTGACTACGTCGACAAGGGGCCGCAGAGCAGAGAGGTCGTCGAGCGGCTGCGCCCCGGTATTGCCGGCTGGAACCTGGTGGCGCTGAAGGGCAATCACGATGCCATGATGGTGCAAGGCTTGCGCGATCCCGCGAAGTTCGCTTTCTGGATGGATAAAGGCGGTGACACGGCGCTCAAATCCTATGGCGGCGACCCGTCGGCGGTGCCGGAAGCCCACATCGCATGGCTTGACCAACTGAGGCTGATGCACGTCGATGCCTATCGCGTCTACGTCCATGCCGGTGTCGATCCCGAGCTGCCGCTGGCGCAGCAGAACGAAGCCACGCTGTTGTGGAAGCGCTATCCGAAGGGATACAGCGGCGGGTTCGGCGCCCGCCACGTCGTTCACGGCCACGACAATGATCCGGACGGCCCGCTGCTGCTCGAAGGCCGCACCAATCTCGACACGCTGGCCTGGCGCACGGGTCGGCTGACCGTCGGGGTTTTCGACGACGACAGGCCCGGCGGTCCGGTCGATTTGATCGTGGTCCGGGGACCACCGGCCGGGCCTTGACCGCCGCGGTGGCCTCGCCCGGTGGCCTCTTGGGGCCTACGATGAGGCATGTTAGGCGTTGAGCCGTATGACGAAAAAATAACATTGTCCCGTCTGCGCTGTTCATAGCCCGTTCACGCCGGTGAGCCTCATCTTGGGACCTGATATTGTGAAGCTCACCTTTGGAGGCCAGCTTGCGCCTGCTTGTTGTTGAGGATGATCCGGATCTGAACCGTCAGTTGACGACGGCGTTGACCGATGCCGGCTATGTGGTCGATCGCGCGTTCGACGGCGAGGAGGGGCACTTCCTCGGCGACAGCGAGCCCTACGACGCCGTCGTGCTCGACATCGGCCTGCCCAAGATGGACGGCATCTCGGTGCTGGAGGCATGGCGCCGCAACGGGCGCGCGATGCCGGTTTTGATCCTGACCGCGCGCGACCGCTGGAGCGACAAGGTGCAGGGCTTTGACGCCGGCGCGGACGACTATGTCGCCAAGCCGTTCCACCTCGAGGAAATCCTGGCGCGGATTCGCGCGCTGCTGCGCCGCTCCACCGGCCATGCCCAGTCCGAACTGACCTGCGGGCCGGTTTCGCTGGATACACGCACCGGCCGGGTCAGCGTGTCGGGCAATCCGGTCAAGATGACGTCGCACGAATACCGGTTGCTGGCTTATCTGATGCACCACACCGGGCGCGTGGTGTCGCGCACCGAGCTGGTCGAGCATCTCTACGACCAGGACTTCGACCGCGATTCCAACACCATTGAGGTGTTCGTCGGCCGCATCCGCAAGAAGCTCGATGTCGACATCATCCAGACCGTGCGCGGGCTCGGCTACCTGCTGACGCCGCCGTCGCCCGGCGCCTGATTTGCTCTTTTATGTGAGCATGATCTTATCCGAAAACCGGTGTCCATCCGCAGGCTCTCGGCCCATGGACATGCTTTTCGGGATCATGCTCTGATGCGCGGCAGCTCGCTCGCCACACGTCTGTTTCTGTCGGCGACCGCCTGGGTGGTCGTGATCCTGCTCATCACCGGCATCGTGCTGTCGTCGGTGTACCGCAACGCGGCCGAGCGGGCCTTCGACCGCCGTCTCAATCTCTATCTGCGCACCCTGATCGCCGAGGTCGCGACCCCGGACGAGCCGCCCGACCGTCAGTTCCAGTCGCTCGGCGAACCGCTGTTCGAACTGCCGTTGTCCGGCTGGTACTGGCAGATCGTCCGCACCGACACCGAGAAAAGCGAAACGCGGGCATCGCGCTCGCTGTGGGACAAGAAGCTGCCGAAGCTCGAGGACCACGGGGCGGAACTGACGGCTGCCGGCATCCGTCTCGGCTATGTCGACGGTCCCGAAGGCCAGAGTCTGAGAATGGTGGAGCGTCCGGTCGATCTCGGCGCCGACGGCAAATTCCTGGTCAGCGTGGCTGGCGACGCCACCGAAATCTTCGACGAGACCCGCAGCTTCGACTACTACCTCGGCGGCACCTTTGCCGCCCTCGGGATCGTGCTGCTTCTGACCACGATTTTCCAGGTGCGGTTTGGCCTCGCGCCGCTCAAGCGCATCTCGGAATCGATCGCCGATATCAGGTCCGGCCGCGCCGAACGGCTGGAGGGCGAGTTTCCGGTCGAAATCGCGCCGCTGGCGCGCGAGACCAATGCGCTGATCGATGCCAATCGCGAGATCGTCGAGCGCGCGCGTACCCATGTCGGCAATCTCGCCCACGCCATCAAGACGCCGCTGTCGGTGATCGTCAACGAGGCCGCCGCGCACCCGATCGATCCCTTCGCCAACAAGGTGCTGGAGCAGGCCGACGTGATGCGCGACCAGGTGGCACACCATCTGGAGCGGGCGCGCATCGCCGCGCGGGTCACCATCGTCGGCACCGTCACCGAGGTCGCGCCCGCGATCGAGGCGCTGCGCAGGACCATGGAGAAGATCCATCGCGACCGCGGCATCACGATCGAGGTCAAGGCCGATCCGCAAGCCCGGTTTCGCGGCGAGCGCCAGGATCTCGAGGAAATGGCCGGCAATCTCGTCGACAACGCCTGCAAATGGGCCGCGTCACAGGTCTTCATCGAGGTCCTGGTCGAACAGCCCTCGGCACCCGGCGCGGGGCCACGGCTGCGAATCATTGTCGACGACGACGGCCGCGGCCTGTCGGCCGCCGAACGCGCACAGGTGTCCCGGCGGGGCCAGCGGCTGGACGAATCCAAGCCGGGTTCCGGGCTTGGGTTGTCGATCGTGGTCGATCTCGCCGGGCTCTATGGCGGCAGCCTTGCCCTCGGCGACGCGCCGACCGGCGGCTTGCGGGCTGAACTGGTGCTGCCCGGGATCTAACGCCTATCCGGGCGAATAGGGTTGAGGAGGCGGGAACCAGCCAGGCTGTCGCCGATTTCATTATTCCTAAACGACTTCTTAACGCGCGCACTTTTAAGATCATCGTTGGACGCATTTTGCGCTCCAGGATGACACACGCATATTCGCCAGGCGCATGAGCCAGACATCGACCGAGCGGCTGAAGGACTATCTCGCCCAGCTCCCGCCGCAGGCGCAGGCGCTGCTGATGCGGGAGTTCGAGCGCGCCATCGAGCGGGGGGAGGATGTCGCCGTCGCCAACTTCGTGCTGGAGCAACTGCGCAAGGTCGTGCGCGGGGCCGAACAGGACGAAGAAGCCCGGCCGCGCAGTGACGATCCGGCGCGGCTGTTGTTTGAGCCGCTCGAACCGTTCCTGGTCGAAAGCAATTTTCCGACACGGCCGGGGCAGATCCGCCGGGCATCGCTGATGCCGGTCTGGCAATGGCTCGGGCGCGACGGCGCGACCGATGCCGCACGCGCGTTCGAAGCGTCGCTTGCCGAGATCAGGCGCAGCGGCTCGAACGCCGGCCTCGAAGCCGCGACCCGCAAATTTCAGGCCGCCGCAGCCGAGGCGATCGCAAAGATCGCAACCCCGGCGCCGGGCCACGATACGCAGCGCGCGTTATCGCGCATCGGGTCGCCCAATGTCGTCGAGGATTTGCTGTCGATCGGGGCCGTGTTGCGGGCACGCGAAGCGCTGGATGCGCTTGGTGGCCGGCTACCCAGCCAGCTCAGATCCTTTGGCGATCCCCAGATCGCGTCGGTGACCTCGGCGCTCAACGTGCCTTCCTTGCAGACGTCGCAACTGCTGCCGTTCGCGCTGTCGCTGATCATGCAGCGGCTGGTGGCGCCGTGGCAGATCATCCGCCTGGCGGTCAAGATGGCGGCGTCCGACGATGAAATTCGCGTTGCCGCCACGCCCTACGGCATCGCGGTCTCGATCGCGTTGCACGATCTGTCGTTCCTCGCGGCCTGCCTACGCACCGACATCCGGCGCGGCCAGCTCGACAATGTCGGCGAGCAACTGAAATCGCTGCATGACAGCGCGCGTGGGCTACGAACCGAACTCGATCTGCGCCAGGATTCGGCGTGGGGTCGCCAACTCGCGTCGATCCGCGCCGACATCTCCAACTCGCTGCAGTCGGAAATCGACAGCGTCCCGGGCCGGGTCCGCCGTATCCTGCGTCAGCGCGCCGACAAGGATATCGGCTCCGCCCCCAAGGTCGATGCCGCGGAGGTCGAGGAAACCGCCGCCCTGATCGATTTCGTCGCGGTGTGCCGCACCTATGCCAGCGAACTCGCGATCAACGAGGTGACGCTGAGGACCTATTCCGACCTGCAGCACTACGTCGAGCGATCCACCGAAAGCCTGGTGCAGTCGCTGCGGGGCGGCGACACCAAGGCGCGCAGCTACCGGCAGATGCAGGTCAAGGCCGCGATCCGCTTCTGCGAAGTGCTGTTCGGTCACGATTACGCGTCGCTGATGAGCCGGGCGGCGGAAAATGCCGTGGTCGTCGAGCGCAAGCCGCCGCGCGCCAGCTAGGGCCATCAGCCGCGCTTTTGCGCGGGATATCCGGGTTTTCCGCCCCGGTCTCGCTCCTGTAATTGTCAATTGCCGGGCTTGCCGCCAGTGGTGTAAAGCGGCGCATCGGCGCTTGCCAGGAAAGTGCCGTTCCGCCCGGGAACCGCTTGATGACACTGTGGTTTGTGTTCGCGCTGATGACGGTCGCGGCGATCTTTGCCGTGCTCTGGCCGTTGGGCCGCGGTGCGTCGGATGCCGGTGGCGGCACCGAGGCCGCGGTCTATACCGACCAGCTCGCCGAAATCGATCGCGATGTCGCCGCAGGGCTGATCGGCGCCCCCGAGGCCGAGGCCGCGCGGGTCGAAATCGGCCGCCGACTGCTCGCCGCCGTGGACAGCGGGCGCGCGGCTCCGGCGCGGTCGAACCTCCGTTTGCGCCGCGCCTCGGCCATTCTGGCGCTGGTCGCGCTGCCGATCGCGGCGGTGACGTTCTACCTGGCGTTCGGATCACCGCAGCTCGGCGATTTCCCACTTAGCCAGCGTACCCGCGTGGCGGACGCCAACCAGCCGCTCGACAATATGGTGGCGCAGGTGGAAGCGCATCTGGAGAAGAATCCGACCGACGGCCGTGGCTGGAACGTGCTGGCGCCGGTGCTGGCAAGGCTCGGCCGCTACGACGAGGCGATCCGGGCCTATCGCAATTCGATCACCTACAATGGCGACAGCGCCGAGCGCCGCTCCGACCTCGGCGAGGCCCTGATGGGCTCGGCGGGCGGCGTCGTTACGAGCGAGGCCAAGGCCGAATTCGAGCGTGCGGTCGCGCAAAAGGCCGATGAGCCCAAGGCGAACTATTTCCTGGGGCTGGCCGCCGAGCAGGATGGCCGCCAGGCCGAGGCCGCCGCGATCTGGCGTGCGATGCTCGAAAAGGCGCCGACCGAGGCGCCGTGGCGGCCGCTGGTCCAGGCCGCTTTGGTGCGGGTCGGCGGCCCCAATATGCCTGCGCTGTCGAACGACACGATGACCGCGGCCAAGGACATGAACGAGGCCGACCGCAGCACCATGATCCGCGGCATGGTCGATCGGCTCGCCACCCGGCTGAAGCAGAACGGCGACGACGTCGAGGGATGGTTGCGGCTGGTGCGTGCCTATATGGTGATGGGCGAACGGGACAAGGCGGTGAGCGCGCTCGCCGATGCCCGTCAGGCGGTTGCCAACGACGCCGAACGCTTGCGCCAGCTCAATGAAGGCCTGAAGAACATGGGGCTTGATGGCTGACATCGTGCACCCAAAGCGTTTTCGAGCGAAGTGGACACCGGTTCGCGTGAAGAAAACGCGTCAAGATATAGAGCTCGGTTCTGATTCAATCAGAACCGAGGATCAGGACAGAGGATATCGATGACGCGCAAGCAGCGGCGTTTGACCATGATCGGCGGTTCGCTCGCGGTGCTCGCGGTTGCGGCGGCGCTGGTGCTGAACGCGATGCGCGATTCCATCGTGTTCTTTTCCACGCCGACGATGGCAGCCGAGAAACATATTCCGCCCGGCAAGCGTTTCCGCCTCGGCGGACTGGTGCAGCCGGGATCGCTGGTGCGCGGCGACAATCTCGCGATCTCGTTTGCCGTCGCCGACGGCGACGCCACGCTGCCGGTTTCCTACAAGGGTATCCTGCCGGATTTGTTTCGCGAGGGGCAGGGCGTCGTCGCCGAAGGTGCGCTCGACGCATCGGGCGTCTTCAGGGCCGATACCGTATTGGCAAAACATGACGAGACCTACATGCCCAAGGACGTCGCCGACGCCCTGAAGAAGCAGGGGCACTGGAAGGACGATTACGGCGCCAAGCCGGGCGCTGCTGCCGCTGCGCCGACCCAGGGAGCCTCGCGGTGATCGCCGAAGCCGGACATTACGCGCTGGTGCTGGCCTTGGCGCTGGCGTTGATCCAGTCCACCGTGCCGATTGCCGGCGCGCGCTGGGGCGATGCCGCCCTGATGAACGTCGCGCGTTCCACCGCGCTTGCGCAATTGCTGTTCGCGGCGGCCTCGTTCGCGGCGCTGGTATGGCTTCACGTCACGTCGGATTTCTCCGTCGCCAACGTGTTCGAGAATTCGCATTCGTTGAAGCCGTTGATTTACAAGATCACCGGCGTCTGGGGCAATCACGAAGGCTCGATGCTGCTGTGGGTGTCGATCCTGGCGCTGTTCGGCGGCCTCGTCGCCGCCTTCGGCAACAATCTGCCGCTGTCGCTGCGCGCCTATGTGCTGGCGGTGCAGGCATGGATCGCCAGCGCGTTCTATCTGTTCATTCTGGTCACTTCGAACCCGTTCCTGCGCATCGCCAATCCCCCGATCGAGGGCCGCGACCTCAATCCGGTGCTGCAGGACATCGGCCTCGCCGTGCATCCGCCGATGCTCTATCTCGGCTATGTCGGGTTCTCGATTTCGTTTTCGTTCGCGATTGCCGCCTTGCTGGAGGGCCGGATCGATGCGGCCTGGGCGCGCTGGGTGCGGCCGTGGACGCTGGTGGCGTGGATATTTCTCACGCTCGGGATCGCGATGGGTTCGTACTGGGCCTACTACGAACTCGGCTGGGGCGGCTGGTGGTTCTGGGATCCGGTCGAGAACGCTTCGCTGATGCCATGGCTCGCCGGCACCGCGTTGCTGCATTCGGCGGTGGTGATGGAAAAGCGCAACGCGCTGAAGGTCTGGACCATCCTGCTGTCGATCCTGACGTTCTCGCTGTCGCTGCTCGGCACCTTCCTGGTGCGTTCGGGCGTGCTCACCTCGGTGCACGCGTTTGCGACCGATCCGGCACGCGGCGTTTTCATCCTGCTGATCCTCTGCCTGTTCATCGGCGGCGGCCTTTCGCTGTATGCCTGGCGCGCGTCGGCCCTGAAGCAGGGCGGGCTGTTCGCGCCGATCTCGCGTGAAGGCGCGCTGGTGCTCAACAACCTGTTCCTGACCACGGCCTGCGCCACCGTCTTCATCGGTACGCTGTACCCGCTGGCGCTGGAAGTTCTGACCGGCGACAAGATTTCGGTCGGCGCTCCCTTCTTCAACCTGACTTTTGCACCTTTGTTCGTGCCGCTGATGATCGCGGTGCCGTTCGGACCGTTATTGGCCTGGAAACGCGGCGACCTCATCGGTGCTGCGCAGCGGCTGATGGCCGCCGGCATCGCCGCGCTGATCGCAATGGCGGTGCTGTTTGCGTGGACCTATGGCGGCAGCACGTTCGCGCCGCTGGCGATCGGGTTGGCGGTGTGGGTCATTGCCGGCGCGCTGTGCGATCTTGCCGAGCGCACGGGATTGTTTCGCGTCGGCTTCGGGATTGCGATGCGGCGCGCGCGCGGTCTGCCGCGGTCGACCTGGGGCACGGCATTCGCGCATGCCGGCGTCGGCGTGGCGCTGATCGGGATCGTCTGCGAAACCACCTGGAACAGCGAATATATCGCCACCATGAAACCGGACGACGTCGCCAAAGTCGCCGGCTATGAGTTGAAGCTCGATGGGTTGACGCAGCGTCAGGGCCCGAATTTCCGCGAGATGATCGCGCAGTTCACCGTCAATCTCGACGGTGAGAGGCTCAGCGTCATGACGCCGTCGAAGCGCAGTTTCACCACGCGGGGATCCTCGACCACCGAAGCAGCATTGCTGACGCGCGGCGCCAGCCAGTTGTATATCTCGCTCGGCGACACCACGGCCGAGGGCGCGATCGCGGTGCGGATCTATCACAAGCCGATGGTGCTGCTGATCTGGTGGGGACCGGTGCTGATGGCGTTCGGCGGCATGCTGTCGCTGTCGGACCGACGCTTGCGCGTCGGCGCCCCGAAGCCCGCGAAGGCATCGCGCGCCCTGCAGCCAGCGGAGTGAACCCTTGAAGCAACTCCTCGCATGGGCATTTGTCGCCGCGGTGTTGATCGCGAGCCCGGCCGCGTTCGCCGTGCAGCCCGACGAGATCATGGGGGATCCGGCCAAGGAGGCGCGGGCGAGGGACCTGTCGCGCGAACTGCGCTGCATGGTGTGCCAGAATCAGTCGATCGACGATTCCGATGCGCCGCTGGCGCGCGACCTGCGGCTATTGGTGCGCGAGCGGATCGCGGCCGGCGACAGCGACAACCAGGTGATCGATTTTCTGGTGGCGCGCTACGGCGAGTTCGTGTTGCTGAAGCCGCGCGTCAATCAGCACACGCTGGTGCTGTGGCTGTTGCCGCCGTTGGCGCTCGCCGGCGGCGGGTTGGCGCTTTGGCTGCACAACCGGCGCCGCCAGAAATCCGCTGGCGCCGGAGATCCCGCCTTGCTTCATTTGACCGAGGAGGAAGAGGCCCGGATCGATCGTCTGATCGCGGCCGATTCCGCGCGGGACAAGCCGATCTAGCTCGCGGCGGCTTACAAGCGGACCGATTTTCGCTATGACATCGGGCTATCAAAAAAAGCATCACCGGGGGAATTGAACATGGCCTTTTCGCTCTACGACGCCACCGTGGCGAACTACCTTCAGATCCTGGGCGGTGTCAGCGGCGTTCTCGACCGCAGTCTCGCGCATTTTCGCGAAAAGAACGTCGATCCGGAATCGATCGTCGAGGCGCGGCTGGCGCCCGACATGCTGCCGTTTCGCTTTCAAATCATCTCGGTCGCGCAACATTCCCGCGGCGCCATCGAAGGCGTGCAGCAGGGCGTATTCAAGCCGCCGGCGTTCAAGACGCCGTATGATTATGCCGGGCTGCAGGGACTGGTGGCCGAGACCCAGAAAGCCTTGTCGGCCCTGACGCCGGAGGCGGTCAATGGGCTGGCTGGCCGTGACGTCATGTTCCATCTCGGCGAACGGCAATTGCCCTTCACGGCGGAGGGTTTTCTGATGTCGTTTTCGCTGCCCAATTTCTATTTCCACGCCGCCACCGCCTACGACATCCTGCGCACCAACGGCGTTCCCCTGGGCAAGCGGGATTTCATGGGCCGGCTGAACCTCAAGAAGGCCTGAGCGCGTTTTAGCCTCTTGCTCCGTCATGCCTAGGCATAGCGAGCGGAAGCGACGCCGTCCTTCGGACGGCTATGCCCGGCCATGACGGCGAGATCGGCCCAGAGGGCTCGTTTTGCCCTTAGAAAGCCGCTTTTCCGCCTGCGCTAAGCCATTGATTGCCTGCGCTAAACTGCCGCATCCGCAACCTCCTTCATTACAAAAGTTTAACTCCCTAGCCAGCGCGCGGTAAGGCGGCAAACCCCATCTTCACTCCTGTCAGGTGCCCGTGCCCCCCGCACCGTCGATTTCTGGATCTGGAGATTTCCAACAATGACCGAACGTCCCATCGATCTTTCCTCGCTTCCGTCCTATCAGGCGCCGCGGCGCACGCTGTTCTCGGCGCGCAAGTTCGCGCTGATGGCTTCCGTCGTCGCCGGCCTCGGCGCCGCCGTTTATGGCTTCTCGCCGTCACATGGTCCGGTGGATGTATTCACCACCGCAGCCCACGCGCAGGTCAACAATGAGGTGCGCAAGGTCGCGCAGCCGGTCGGCTTTGCCGATATCGTCGAGCGCGTGAAGCCGTCGGTGATTTCGGTCAAGGTCAACATCAACGAGAAGGTCGCGAGCAAGGACGACAGCGCCAACAAGGACGAGGACACGCCGTTCCAGCCGGGCTCGCCGATGGAGCGCTTCTTCCGCCGCTTCGGTGGACCGGATGGCTTGCCCCCGGGCCTGCGCGGTGGACCGGGTGGCGGCCGTGGTGGCCGTGGCGCCGTGACCGGCCAGGGTTCCGGCTTCTTCATCTCGGCTGACGGCTATGCCGTGACCAACAATCACGTGGTCGATGGCGCCGACAAGGTCGAGGTCACGACCGACGAAGGCAAGACCTATACTGCGAAGGTGATCGGCACCGATCCCCGCACCGACGTCGCGCTGATCAAGGTCGAGGGCGGCTCGAACTTCCCGTTCGCGAAACTTTCCGACACCAAGCCGCGGATCGGCGACTGGGTGCTCGCGGTCGGCAACCCGTTCGGCCTCGGCGGTACAGTGACGGCCGGCATCGTCTCGGCGTCGGGCCGCGACATCGGCAACGGTCCCTATGACGACTTCATCCAGATCGACGCGCCCGTGAACAAGGGCAACTCGGGTGGTCCGGCGTTCGACGTGTCGGGCGAGGTGATGGGCGTCAACACCGCGATCTATTCGCCGTCCGGCGGTAGCGTCGGCATCGCGTTCTCGATTCCCGCATCGACGGTGAAGAGCGTGATCGCCCAGCTCAAGGACAAGGGCACGGTCAGCCGCGGCTGGATCGGCGTCCAGATCCAGCCAGTGACGGCCGATATCGCCGACAGCCTCGGCCTGAAGAAGGCGGAAGGTGCGCTGGTGGCGGAACCGCAGGCCAACGGCCCGGCGGCCAAGGCCGGCATCGAATCCGGTGATGTCATCACCAGCGTCAACGGCGAGCCGGTCAAGGATGCCCGCGAACTCGCCCGCACCATTGGCGGCCTCGCGCCCGGCAATGCCGTCAAGCTCAACGTCGTGCACAAGGGCCAGGACAAGGTCATCAACCTGACGCTCGGCCAGTTGCCGAACACCGTCGAGGCCAAGGCCGACCTCGGCAAGGACGACGGTGGCAGCGTGACCAAGGGCGCCGACGTGCCGAAGCTCGGCATGACGGTGGCCCCCGCCAACAGCGTCGCCGGCGCCGGCAAGGATGGCGTCGTGGTGACCGAGGTCGACCCGAAGAGTGCGGCCGCTGAACGCGGCTTCAAGGAAGGCGACGTGATTCTCGAAGTTGCCGGCAAGAGCGTCACCAATGCCGGTGACGTCCGTGAGGCGATCAACGCCGCGCGCGCCGACAACAAGAACAGCGTGCTCATGCGCGTGAAGAGCGGCGGTTCGTCGCGGTTCGTGGCAGTGCCGCTCGCCAAGGGTTAAATACGAGATGGAAGGTTTCGCCGGCATTGTCGCCCCCGCCGACGGCTCCTTCCTGGGAGCGGGCGAAAAGCTCGCTCCCACTGGTTACCTTTCGATGGAATACGCCCCCCTCCGTCGGAAGGGCCTAAGGGCGGTGGAGTCCCCCAGCTCCGCCGCCCACTTTTTTCACTTATTTTTTTCACTTAATCGAGAGCGTTCCGGGTCGCCTTGCATCGCTGGGCTGCCCGCGCCATGGTGAGAGAAAGTCCATCCCGTGACCGCAACCGCCCCCGAAATGCGCCTGTTGATCATCGAAGACGACCGCGAGTCCGCCGACTATCTGGTCAAGGCGTTCCGTGAGGTCGGTCATGTCGCCGATCTCGCCAGCGACGGTGAGGAGGGCTTGTCGATGGCCGACGGCGGCGACTACGACGTGCTGGTGGTGGACCGGATGCTGCCCAAGCGCGACGGCCTGTCCGTCATCGGTACCCTACGCGACAAGGGCAACCACACGCCGGTCCTGATTCTGTCCGCGCTCGGCCAGGT
Source organism: Bradyrhizobium sp. KBS0727 (assembly GCF_005937885.2). Classification (NCBI taxonomy): domain Bacteria; kingdom Pseudomonadati; phylum Pseudomonadota; class Alphaproteobacteria; order Hyphomicrobiales; family Nitrobacteraceae; genus Bradyrhizobium; species Bradyrhizobium sp. KBS0727. The sequence continues at coordinate 2,574,108 of NZ_CP042176.1, forward strand.
CGACGACCGCATCAAGGGCCTGCGCGCCGGTGGCGACGATTATCTGCCAAAACCCTATTCATTCGCCGAACTGCTGGCCCGCGTCGAGGTGCTGTCGCGTCGTCACGGCGGTCCGGCCGAAGAGACCACCTATCGGGTCGGCGATCTCGAACTCGACCGGCTTTCCCACCGCGTGGCGCGCGGCAAGGACGAGCTGACGCTGCAGCCCCGCGAATTCCGTCTGCTCGAATATTTGATGAAGCATGCCGGGCAGGTGGTGACGCGCACCATGCTGCTGGAAAACGTCTGGGATTATCACTTCGATCCGCAGACCAACGTCATCGACGTCCATATCTCACGGTTGCGCTCCAAGATCGACAAGGGCTTTGAACGGCCCTTGCTGCACACGATTCGCGGCGCCGGATACATGATCCGTGACGGCATTCGGTAAGCTGATCCGCACCACGGCGTTCCGGCTGACGCTGGCCTATCTGTTTCTGTTCGCGCTGTTTGCCGCGTCGCTGCTCGGCTATTTTGCCTGGAACACGCGAAGGCTGATCACCGAGCAGATCACTACCACGGTGAACGGCGAAATCGCCGAGATCAACAACATCTACACGCGCCGCGGTCTGCGCGGCCTTGACTCCACCATCCGCAACCGCGCGCTGCGGCCCGGCGCCAATCTCTATCTCGTCACCACGCCGACCGGGACCGCGCTCGGCGGCAACGTTGCGTCGCTGGCCCCGGGCGTGATGGGCTCATCGGGCTGGTCGGAGACCGCCTACCGCCGGCTCGACGATCAAGACAATGGCGACCACCGCGCACTGGTCTACGTCACCCAGCTCGACAACGGATTCCGCCTTCTGGTCGGGCGCGATCTCGAAGAGCGACGGCGGCTGTTCGGGATCGTCGCCCATGCCGCGCAATGGTCGCTGCTGGTCGTCATCGTGCTCGGCATCGGCGGCGGCATCTTCGTGGCGCGGCGGGTGCTGCAGCGGATCGACGCCATGACCGGTACCGCCCAGCGCATCATGGCCGGCGATCTCTCCGACCGGCTGCCGGTCGGGCGCAGCGGCGACGAACTCGATCGGCTGGCGGAAAACCTCAACGCCATGCTGGAGCGGATCGAGGCCCTGATGGTGGGCCTGAAGGAGGTCTCCGACAACATCGCCCACGATCTGAAGACGCCGCTGACGCGCCTGCGCAACCGCGCCGAGGAAGCCCTGGCGAGCTCGGGCAGCGAGGCCGAGTATCGCGCGGCGCTGGAACGGACCATCGAGGAATCCGACGGCCTGATCCGCACCTTCAACGCGCTGTTGATGATCGCGCGGGCCGAGTCCGGACAGGCCCGTGGCAACATGGACGATTTCGACGCCGCCGACGTCGCCAACGGTATCCAGGAACTCTACGAGCCGCTGGCCGAGGACGACGGCATGTCCTTGCGGGTCAAGACCGCGCCTGTGCGGCTGCACGGCAACCGCGAGCTGATCGGGCAGGCGCTGGCCAACCTGGTCGAGAACGCGATCAAGTACGGCAAGCCGTCGCCGGTGGTGCAGCCGCTGGACGCTGCGGCCGCGGCACGCAGCCGGGAGATCCTGATCGAGGCGCGGCGCGAGGGCGATTCCGTTCTGCTCAGCGTCAGCGATCATGGACCTGGAATTCCGGAAGGCGATCGCAAGCACGCGGTGGAACGATTTGTGCGGCTGGAAGCCAGCCGGACGCAGCCTGGCTCCGGCCTCGGCCTCAGCCTGGCGTCGGCGGTGGCGACGCTGCATGGCGGTGAACTCAGGCTCGGCGATTCGCATCCCGGCTTGATCGCGACGCTGGTCATTCCGGCATTATCTGCCTCAAGCGACAGGCTTGCGGCTCAAACGCAGGATGTGCCACAGAAGGTGGCATGAATTCATCCGCGCCGGGCAACGCGGAAGGACATCGGTTAGCCGCGCGATTCGTGTGCGGGCCGCATGTCGCTGCCGCCAGCAATGCCGAACAACGCCTGGGAGACTGGCTCGCCGAACTCGAGCCGGCGCAGTCGGCCGCGATCGATGCGTGGCTGGACCATCCGCATGCGAAGCGCATCCTGCTCGGGATCGCGGAATTCTCCCCCTATCTGTTCGACCTGATCCGCGCTGACGCCGCGCGCCTGATCCGCGTGCTGGCATGCGACCCGGAGTCGCACCTCACGTCCCTGATCGAGAACACCTCGCGCGAGATGCTGGCAGCCAGCGGCGAGACCGACGTCATGCATCTACTTCGCCGGATGAAGGCGGAAGCAGCCCTCATGATCGCGCTGTGCGACATCGGCGGGGTCTGGCCGGTGATGCGGGTGACGGCGGCGCTGACCGATCTGGCGGTGAACTCCGTGCAGACGGCACTGCGCTTCCTGCTGCGCCAGGAGGTCGGGCGCGGCCGGATGACGGCAGCAAACCTCGATCGGCCCGAGGAAGGCAGTGGCCTGATCGTGCTCGCGATGGGCAAGATGGGCGCGGGCGAGCTGAACTATTCCAGCGATATCGACCTGATCGTGTTTTTCGATCCCGCCGCGACGTCGCTGGTTCCGGATATCGAACCGGCGCCGTTCTTCGTGCGCGTGACTCAGGCGATGGCACGGCTGCTGCAGCAACGCTCGGGCGACGGCTATGTGTTCCGGGTCGATCTGCGCCTGCGGCCCGATCCGGCTTCGACACAAGTGGCAATGTCGACCGAGGCGGCGTTGCATTATTACGAGCGGGAAGGGCGCACCTGGGAACGCGCCGCAATGATCAAGGCGCGGCCCTGTGCCGGCGATTCCAGAGCCGGCGAGACGCTGATGTCGGAACTGGCCCCGTTCGTCTGGCGCAAGCATCTGGATTTTGCGGCGCTCGCCGATGTTCACGACATGAAGCGGCAGATGCAGACCTATCGCGGCCAGAGCGAGATCGCGGTCGAGGGCCATAACGTCAAGGTCGGCCGTGGCGGCATCCGCGAGATCGAGTTTTTCGCGCAGACCCAGCAACTGATCGCCGGCGGCCGGCACGCGGAATTGCGGGTGCGGCCGACGCTGCTGGCATTGAACGTGCTGGCGAACAGCAACTGGATCACCTTCCAGGCATGCGACGAATTGACGGCGGCCTACGACTTCCTGCGCCGGGTCGAACATCGCCTGCAAATGATCGCGGACGAGCAGACCCATGCGCTGCCCGACGATGCCGAGGCGGTGGAACGCTTCGCGCACTTCTTCGGCTATGAGAGCCGCGCCGCCTTTGCCAGGGATTTGCTCGTCCATCTCAACATCGTGCAGGGGCATTACAGCAAGCTGTTCGAGGGTGATCCGACCGGCTCGGCAAAACTGCCGGAGGTCGATTACAGCGGTGGTCCCGACGATCCGCGGCTGCTCGCGCATCTGGCCACGATCGGCTTCAAGAAGCCGATCATGGTGGCCAAAACCGTCCAGCAATGGATGGCGGGCGATTATCGCGTGTTGCGCAACGAGGCCACCAAGAGCGCGTTCATCGAGTTCTTGCCGGACCTGATCGATGGCCTTGCCGATGCCGAGGATCCCGACGATGCCGTGACCTCATTCGATCGTTTCCTCGGCGCCCTGCAACGCGGCGGACGGCTGATCTCGCTGTTGAGCCAGAACAAGGATCTGGTGGCGCTGGTGGCGCTGATTTTGGGGACCGCGCCCCGGCTCGGCGACATGCTGGCGCGCCAGCCGCAGATCATGGACGGGCTGATCGACCCGCGGTTCTTCGGCGCGATGCCGGACCAGAAGGAATTGTCGGCGCGGCTGGCCGCGACCCTGAAGGACGCGGATTCCTACGAAGACTTTCTCGATCGCCTGCGGCTGTTCGGGCAGGAGAGCCTGTTCCTGATCGGCACCCGCATCCTGTCCGGCACCGTGTCCGCCCAGCAGGCCAGCGTCGCCTTTGCCGACGTCGCCGAGGGCATCGTCCACACCGTGCATGGCCTGGTTACCGACCGCTTCGCGGCCCAACATGGCCGGATCAAGGGGCAGGAGACCGCGATCCTCGCGATGGGCCGGCTCGGCAGCCGCGAGATGACGGCGTCCTCCGATCTCGATTTGATCCTGCTCTATGATTTCGACGAGGAGAATCCCGATTCCGACGGCGAACGATCGCTGCATGGCGCGCAGTATTTTGCCCGGTTTACCCAGCGGCTGATCTCGGCCTTCACGACGCGCACCAATTACGGCGCGCTCTATGACGTCGACATGCGGCTGCGGCCGTCGGGCCGCGCCGGGCCGGTGGCCTCACGGATCGATTCCTTTGCCGACTATCAGGAGCGCGAGGCCTGGACCTGGGAGCACATGGCGCTGACGCGGGCGCGGGTGATCTCGTCGTCGCCGGCCTTTCGCAGGAAGATCGAGAGCATCATTCGCGGTGTGCTGACCCGGCCGCGCGATGCCGCGAGCACGGCCGGCGACGTCGCCGACATGCGCCGGGCGATCGCGCTGGAGAAGGGCGAGGACGACGTCTGGGATTTGAAACTGGCCGCCGGCGGTCTCGTCGATATCGATTTCATCGCGCAGTACCTGCAGCTCGTTCATGCCGCGACGAAACCCGAAATCCTCAGCGTGTCGACGCTGCAGGTGCTCGACAACGCCGCGCGCCTCGGCGTGCTGCCGCAATCGGAGGCCGAGATCCTCCGCTCGGCGACGCGGCTCTATCACGACCTGACGCAGATCCTGCGGCTGTGCGTCACCGAAAAATTCAACCCGGAAACCGCGGGTGAAAACCTGCAGCGCGTGATGGCGCGCGCCGGCGACACCCCGGATTTCTCGACGCTGGAAGCGCGGGTGCGGGAAACCCAGGCCGAGGTGCGGCGGGTGTTTTTGGAAATTGTTGGTTGAGCGTGTAGCGAGTAGGGTGGGTTAGCCGCAGGCGTAACCCACCATCGTAACCGCGGGCCGAAACCTCTCGACGTCATTGCGAGGAGCGCATGCGACGAAGCAATCCATTCTTGCGTGTTGTGGCGCGATGGATTGCTTCGCTTCGCTCGCAATGACGGGGGTGGGTCCCTACGCCTGCTTCAGCGTCTCCAGCGCATCCCGCACGTTGGGATCGAGCCCGGCGCCGCCGCTGTCGAGATGCGCAAAGATCTGCTTGCGCATCCGTGGGTCCCAGAATTTCCTGATGTGTTCGGCGATACCCGGCACCGCCTTGCCGTGGCCCTGGCTCCGGAAGAATTGTCCGATCTGGTTGGCCATGTAGATCAATCGGTCAGGCGACGACATGAACTGCTCCGGTAGCGCCGGTTTTGAGCTTGGGCGCGTTTTCCTCGTTCCCCGTGATCCGCTCCGGGTGCGTGAAGATTTCAAAGCCATCTGCGCGCGCGATGGCGGCGAGCGTGATCCCGGCGGCTTCCGCCATCCGGACCGCCAGCGCCGTCGGCGCCGACACCGCGACCAGCAGCGGTGCGCCGATCGCGGCGGTCTTCTGCACCATCTCCACCGAGACCCGGCTGGTCAGCAGCACCATGCCTTCGCTGGTCACAACCTTGTCCTGCGCCAGCGCGCCGGCGAGCTTGTCGAGCGCGTTGTGGCGGCCGACGTCCTCGCGCAGCGCGACGATGCCGCGCGCCGGTGTCCAGAACGCGGCGGCATGCACCGCGCGGGTTTCGATGTTGATCGCCTGCAACGGCGCGATGCCGGCCATCGCGGTCATGATCTCGCGGGGCGAAAATGAGCGGCCTCCGGTAACCACCGCCGCAGGCCGAACCGCTTCGGCTATGGAATCGATGCCGCAGATGCCGCAACCGGTGGGGCCGGCGATATGCCGCCGTCGCTCGCTGATGCGTTCGGCCCGCGGCGGCGCCAGCCACATCCGCAGTTCGATGCCGTCATCGAGTTCGACGATATCGAGAGAGTCGATCTCGTCCGGGGACTGCACGATGCCTTCGCTGAGGCTGAAGCCGATCGCAAAATCCCGCAGGTTCTGCGGTGTGCCCATCATCACGGCGTAGGTGCCGCCGTTACAGGTCAGCGCCAGCGCCGTCTCCTCCGGGATCAGGCGGGCGCCTTCGCTAAAACCGCCGTCGCGCCAGATCTGCCGTTCAGCGATGTGAACCGGGCCGGGCATCCGTTACTCCGCGGCTTCCGCCGGTGCGATCCGGCGGGAGTGGCGGGCCTGCTCGTCATAGGCCTTCTGCCAATCGGACGGTCCGTTGGAGGGTGAGATCTCCACCGCGGTCACCTTGTATTCCGGACAGTTGGTCGCCCAGTCGGAATACTCCGTGGTGATGACATTGGCCTGCGTGTCCGGGTGGTGGAACGTGGTGTAGACCACGCCCGGCGCGACCCGGTCGGTGATCTCCGCACGCAGTGTAGTCTCGCCGGCACGGCTCTTGAGCCGCACCCAGTCGCCGTCGCGCACGCCGCGCTGCTCGGCATCGTGGGGATGGATTTCGAGCCGGTCCTCGGCATGCCAGACAACGTTCTCGGTGCGGCGGGTCTGCGCGCCGACATTGTACTGGCTGAGGATGCGCCCCGTCGTCAGCAGCAGCGGGTACCGTGGCCCGGTGCGCTCGTCGGTCGGGATATATTCGGTGATGACGAACTTGCCCTTGCCGCGGACGAAGCCTCCGATATGCATGATGGGCGTGCCTTCCGGGGCCTTCTCGTTGCAGGGCCATTGCACCGAGCCGAGTTCATCCAGCCGCCCGTAGGACACGCCGGCAAAGGTCGGCGTCAGCGCCGCGATTTCGTCCATGATCTGCGACGGGTGATCGTAGGACATGTCGTAGCCCATCGCCTTGGCAAGGCCGATAGTGACTTCCCAGTCGGCGAGGCCGTTGCGCGGGGTCATCACCTTGCGGACGCGCTGGATGCGGCGTTCGGCATTGGTGAAGGTGCCGTCCTTTTCCAGGAAGGTCGAACCCGGCAGGAAGACGTGGGCGTAGTTCGCGGTTTCGTTGAGGAAGAGGTCGTGGACGATGACGCATTCCATTGACGACAGCGCCGCCACCACATGCTTGGTGTTGGGATCGGACTGCAGGATATCCTCGCCCTGCACATAGAGCCCCATGAAGGTGCCTTCGATCGCGGCGTCGAACATGTTGGGAATGCGCAGGCCCGGCTCCGGGTTGAGTTTCACGTTCCACATCGCCTCGAACTGGTCGCGCACCGCATCGCCCGAGATATGGCGATAGCCGGGCAGTTCGTGTGGGAACGAGCCCATATCGCAGGAGCCCTGGACGTTGTTCTGGCCGCGCAGCGGGTTCACGCCGACGCCGGGACGGCCGATATTGCCGGTCGCCATCGCGAGGTTGGCGATGGCGATCACGGTGGTGGAGCCCTGGCTGTGCTCGGTGACGCCGAGCCCGTAATAGATCGCGCCGTTGCCGCCGGTCGCGAACAGCCGTGCGGCTTCGCGCATGTCCTTCGGATCGACGCCGGTCATGATCGCGGTAGCTTCGGGGCTGTTGTTCTCCTGGGCGACGAAGGCCGCCCATTCCTCGAACTCGCTCCAGTCGCAGCGCTCGCGCACGAAGGCTTCATCCACCAAACCTTCGGTGACGATGACATGGGCCAGCGCCGTTAGCACGGCAACGTTGGTGCCGGGCATCAGCGGCAGGTGCAGCGCCCTGACGTGCGGCGACTCCACCATCTCGGTGCGGCGGGGATCAAGCACGATCAGCTTGGCACCTTGGCGCAGCCGCTTCTTCAACCGCGAGGCGAACACCGGATGGGCGGACGCCGGATTGGCGCCGATGATCATCACGACGTCGGTATGCTCGACCGAGTCGAAATCCTGCGTGCCGGCAGAGGTGCCGAACGTGGTCGACAGGCCGTAGCCGGTCGGCGAATGGCAGACGCGGGCGCAGGTGTCGACGTTGTTGTTGCCGAAGCCGCCGCGGATCAGCTTTTGCACCAGATAGGTTTCTTCATTGGTGCAGCGGGACGAGGTGATGCCGCCGACGGCGTCGCGGCCGTACTTGGCCTGAATGCCTTTGAACTTGGCGGCGGCGAAGTTGAACGCTTCGTCCCACGGGACTTCGCGCCAGGGATCGGCGATGTCTTCGCGGATCATCGGCTTGAGAATGCGCTCCTTGTGGGTGGTGTAGCCCCACGCGAAGCGGCCTTTGACGCAGGAGTGGCCGCGGTTGGCCTTGCCGTCCTTGTACGGCACCATGCGCACGACTTCCTCGCCGCGCATCTCCGCCTTGAAGGTGCAGCCGACGCCGCAATAGGCACAGGTCGTCACCGCCGAATGTTCGGGCTGACCGATCTCGATCACGGATTTTTCGGTCAGGGTCGCGGTCGGGCAGGCCTGCACGCAGGCGCCGCAGGACACGCATTCGGAACCGAGAAAACTCTCGCTCATGCCGGGCGAGACGCGGCTGTCGAAGCCGCGGCCGGAAATGGTCAGCGCGAAGGTGCCTTGCACTTCCTCGCAGGCGCGGACGCAGCGCGAGCAGACAATGCATTTCGAGGGATCATAGGTGAAGTAGGGATTGGATTCGTCCTTCGGCATCCAGTTGTCGTTGCTGCAGCCATCGGCCTTGTTATTGAAGGTCTTGGCGAACACATGGTTCTCGCCCTCGTAGCCGTAACGCACGTCGCGCAGGCCGACGGCGCCGGCCATGTCCTGCAACTCGCAGTCGCCATTGGCTGCGCAAGTCAGGCAATCCAGCGGATGGTCGGAGATGTACAACTCCATCACGCCCTTGCGCAGCTTCTTCAGCCGTTCGGTCTGGGTGTGGACTACGAGGCCGCTCATGGCCGGCGTGGTGCAAGAGGCCGGCGTGCCAGCGCGGCCCTCGATCTCGATCAGGCACAGCCGGCAGGAGCCGAACGCATCAACCATGTCGGTGGCGCAGAGTTTCGGGATTTGCGTGCCGGCTTCCATCGCCGCGCGCATGATCGAGGTGCCCTCCGGCACGGTGATGCTCTGGCCGTCGATGGTGAGCGTCACCATCGCCTCGGACTTGGAGCGCGGGGTTCCGAAATCGGTTTCCTGGATCAGCGACATGGCGATCTCCTATTCCGCGGCCTGAAGTTTGGTAGGGGCCGGGCCAAAATCTTCCCGGAAGTGTTTCAGCGCGCTCGAGACGGGGTAGGGCGTGAAGCCGCCGAGTGCGCAGAGCGAACCGAATTTCATGGTGTTGCAGAGGTCTTCGACCACGGCGATGTTCTCAGCGACGCGTTCGCCGCGGCGGATCTTGTCGATAGTCTCGACGCCGCGGGTCGAACCGATCCGGCATGGTGTGCACTTGCCGCAGGATTCGACGGCGCAGAATTCCATCGCAAAGCGGGCTTGTTTGGCCATGTCGACGCTGTCGTCGAACACGACGATGCCGCCATGGCCGATCAGCCCGTCACGCGCGGCGAAGGCTTCATAGTCGAACGGCGTGTCGAACAGCGCACGGGGGAAATAGGCACCGAGCGGACCGCCGACCTGAACCGCGCGGACCTCGCGGCCGGTAAAGGTGCCGCCGCCGATATCGTCGATCAGTTCGCCGAGCGTGATACCGAAAGCCGTTTCGAACAGGCCGCCATATCTGATATTACCGGCGAGCTGGATCGGCATCGTGCCGCGTGAACGGCCCATGCCGAAATTAGCGTAGGCCTTGGCGCCGCCGGCGAGGATGAAGGGGATCGCCGCGAACGACAGCACGTTGTTGATCACGGTCGGCCGGCCGAACAGGCCCTTGTGCGCCGGCAGCGGCGGCTTGGCGCGGACGATGCCGCGGCGGCCTTCGAGGCTTTCCAAGAGCGAGGTCTCTTCGCCACAGACATAGGCGCCGGCGCCGACCCGGACTTCGAGATCGAAATGATGGCCGGAGCCGCCGATTTTCGCGCCGAGATAGCCGGCGCGCGTGGCTGCCGCGATCGCGGCGTTCATGGCGGTCACCGCATGGGGATATTCCGAGCGGATATAGATGTAACCCTTGGTGGCGCCGACGGTGATCCCGGCAATCGTCATGCCTTCGATCACGACGAAGGGATCGCCTTCCATGATCATGCGATCCGCAAAGGTGCCGCTGTCGCCTTCGTCGGCGTTGCAGACGATGTATTTGCGGTCGGCGCTGGCCTGCGCCACGGTGTTCCACTTGATGCCGGTGGGGAACCCGGCACCGCCGCGACCGCGCAATCCGGATGCGGTGACGTCGGTGAGGATCTCGCCCGGGGTCAGCCGCAGTGCTCGTTCCAAGCCCTTGTAGCCGTCATGGGCGCGGTAGTCCTCGACCGACCGGGGGTCGATCACGCCGCAGCGGGCGAAGGTCAGCCGGGTCTGGCGCTTGAGCCAGGGAATCTCGTCGGTGATACCCAGCCGCAGCGCGTGCGGGCCGTCGGCGGCCATGGCGTCGAGCACGGACAGCGCCTCAGCCGGGGTCACGGGGCCGAACGCGATCCGACCCTTGGGGGTGGCGACCTCGACCATCGGCTCCAGCCAATAGAGCCCGCGCGACCCGGTCCGGACGATCTCGACGGCGATGCCGCGCTTGCCCGCGGCCTGTTCCAGCGCGAGTGCCACTTCATCGGCGCCGACAGCAACCGCGCCGGCATCACGGGAAACGAAGAGACGCATCGTCATCGCTGCGCCTCCGCAACCAGCGCGTCGATCCGCGCTTCGTCGAGCCGTCCGATGACGCGGCCGTCCAGCATCGCCGACGGCGCGGTGGCGCAGAGGCCGAGGCAATAGATCGGTTCCAGCGTGACGCGCGCATCGGCGGTGGTATTGCCTAGGGAAATGCCGAGCTTGCTCTCCGCGCGCGCTGCAAGCGCATCGCCGCCGGCGGCCTGGCAGGCCTCGGCGCGGCAAAGTTTCAGCACATGGCGGCCGGCGGGCTGGTGACGGAAGTCGTGATAGAACGTGAACACGCCATGGACCTCGGCGCGTGACAAATTAAGTGCGGCGGCGATCATGGGAATGGCGGGCTGCGGGATGTAACCGAAGGCTTCCTGCAGCGCGTGCAGGATCACCAGCGTGGCCCCTTCGAGGTGATCGTGTTCGGCGATGATCTCGGCGCCGCGCGCCTCGTTCCAGGGTTCGTAGGCCGGTGTCATCCGCATTCTCGCTGAGAGGGTTATGGCCCGCGGATCAGAATTGGAATTGCTCCGGATATCAATAAAGCTGTCTCATGCTGCGATACGGAAACCCGATCAATTGGCTGTCGAAATCGAGCGATATGAAATCGCAATGATGACGAAACCGCGTGTTTGGACCGCGGCTTTGGCGTAGGGTCGGCGCGGCAGCCGTGCTATTTGTGACAGCGGAACAGCCGGATTCATGTTTAACTTTTTGGGGCTCACTTCTTGATCGACAAGCTTGAACTTCTGCTGGCGCTGGCAAAGGAGCGGCACTTCGGACGGGCTGCCGAGGCCTGCGGCGTCACCCAGCCGACGATGTCGACCAGCCTCAAGCAGCTCGAGGAAATCCTCGGCGTCATGCTGGTGCAGCGCGGCTCGCGCTTTCAGGGCTTTACGCCGGAAGGCGAACGCACGCTCGACTGGGCGCGGCGGATCGTCGGCGATGCCCGCGCGATGCGGCAGGAGATCAACGGCCTCAAGGACAAGCTCTCCGGCGAGATCAGGCTCGCCGCGATCCCGACCGTGCTCGGCATGGTGGCGTCGCTGACGACGCCGTTCCGCGCCAAGCATCCCGATGTGCAGTTTCAAATCCAGTCCTGCACCTCGGCCGACGTGCTGGGGTTGTTGGAAAATCTCGAGGTCGATGCCGGGCTGACCTATATCGAGAACGAGCCGATCGGCAAGGTTCGCACCATTCCGCTCTATAACGAAAGCTACCGCCTGCTGACGGCGCCCGATGCGATGTTCGGCGATCGCAAGCAGGTGACCTGGAAGGAGGTCGGGCAGGTGCCGCTGTGCCTGCTGACGCCGGACATGCAGAACCGCCGCATCATCGACCGCGCGCTGAAGTCGGTGGGCGCGGAAGCCGTTCCGACGCTGACGTCGAACTCGCTGCTGGTGCTCTACACCCACGTCAAGACCGGGCGCTGGGCCAGCGTGATGCCGGCGAAGCTCGCCGAGACGCTCGGACTTGCGGACGCCGTCCGCAGCATTCCGATCGTCGATCCCGTGGTCAATTACAGCATCGGCCTCGTGATCCCGCAGCGCGACCCGATGACGCCGTTGATCGCTGCATTGGTGCAGGTCGCGCGCGAGGTCGCGCCGACGCTGGAGTAAGCCGCCGGATCAGGCCGCCGCCGACAGCTTCGCCGCTTGCGGATCGCGCGGCAGGGTGACGCGCACGATGGTGCCGGTGCCGAGCTTGGAGCGCAGCTGCATATTTCCGCCATGCAGATTGGTCAGCGACCGGGCGATCGCAAGCCCCAATCCCGAGCCCTGATAGGTCTTGGTGAGCTGGCTCTCGACCTGTTCGAACGGCTTGCCCAGCCGCCGCAGCGATTCCGGCGCGATGCCGATGCCGGTGTCGGCGATGACAAGCACGATGGAGTCGGGCAGCACCCGGCTGCGGACGGTGACGCGGCCGTCGTCGGGGGTGAACTTCACCGCGTTCGACAAGAGGTTGACGAAGATCTGCTTGACCGCGCGGCGGTCGGCGACCAGCGAGATCGTGCTTTCGACCTCGGCGTCGAGCGTCAGATGCTTGTCCTCGGCGCGGCCGGAGACCACCCGCAGCGACTCCGCCACGATCTTCGACAGATCGAGCTGCTCCATGTCGAGCTTCATGCGGCCGGCCTCGATCTTCGACATGTCGAGGATGTCGTTGATGACCTCGAGCAGGTATTTTCCCGACGTCAGGATGTCGTGGCAGTACTCCTGATACTTGTCGGAGCCGAGTACGCCGAACATGCCGCTGCCCATGATCTCGGAGAAGCCGATGATGGCGTTGAGCGGGGTGCGCAGTTCGTGGCTCATATTGGCGAGGAATTTCGACTTGGCCTGGTTGGCTTCCTCGGCGCGGTTCTTCTCCTGCGAATATTTCTCGGCAAGATCGGCAAGCTCGGCCTGAGATTTCTTCAGGTCGAGCACGTTGGCGCGCAGCCGGCCGTCGTTTTCGATCAGCTTCTGTTCGTGTTCCTTGATGCGGGTGATGTCGGTGCCGACCGAGACGTAGCCGCCGTCCTTGGTGCGGCGTTCCGAGATGTGCAGCCAGCTGCCGTCGTCGAGCTGCGCCTCGAAGGTGCGCGCGCCGGGCGCCTGGGCGCCGGTCTCGTGCAGCCGGGTGCGGACTTCCGGCATACTGCCGACCTCGATCACGGTCTCGTAGGACGTGCCGGGGGTCACCGCCGAGTCCGGCAGCTTGTGCAGGCGCTGGAAATGCGAGTTGCAGAGCACCAGGCGGTCGTCCGCGTCCCATAGCACGAAGGCTTCCGGGATGGTCTCGATGGCGTCGCGCAGCCGCAGATCAGCTTCCACGGTCTTTTCGGCGAGGCTCTTCTGCTCGGTGATGTCGACGGCGATGCCGATCAAATGCAGTCCGCCGTCGGCCGCGGCCTGGCTGAGTTCGCAGCGGACGCGCAGCCAGATCCAGTGGCCGCCGGTGTGCTGCATGCGAAACGTCTGGTCGATGTGGTCGAGCTTGCCGGAGATCAGCTGATCGGCGATGTCGAACAGGTTGATGTCGTCGGATTTCACCAGCGCGTTGACTTCGCCGAAGGTGAGCAGGTCGTGGCGGGAGTCCAGCCCCAGCATGGTGAACATCGACTGCGACCAGAAGATCCTTCCGCGCGAGAGGTCCCAGTCCCACAGGCCGCAGCGGCCGCGGTTGAGCGCGGTGTCGATCCGGCCGCGCACGGCGTCGTTGATCAGGTCGCCCTCGCGGGCGCGGGTCGATTGCCAGTGGAAGGCGAAGCCGAGGATCAGCACGACGAATCCCGTGGTCGCGGACAGCGTGACCGAGAGCGCGGCATCGGATCCCCAGAGCGGATCGACACTCTCCTGGATGACGATGACCTGGCCGGGCAGTTGCTTGACCAGCTTTGAGATCGCCATGGCGCCGTTGCCGTTCGGCAGCGTCATGTCGTTGACGACGCCTTGCTGGCCGGGCGCGGCCAGCAACTGCGCCGTGCTGATGACGTCGAGCACGCGGTCGCTGCCGCCCATGCCGGCTTCGGCGGGAACGCGGGCCAGCACGCGGTGATCGGCGCCGGTGATGATGACGTGACGGCCGGCGGCGACCGCCCAGGCGGGGATGAGATCGGGCAACAGGGCTTGCAGCCGCTCGATGTTGGCGGGGCGGTCCTGCCGGATGGAGGCGAGGTGATCGAGGCGTTCGGCCAAGAGGTCGGTGAGGGCGGCGATGTCGCGCTTCATCGCGGCGCGTTTCTGCCGGCTCTGGTCGATGACCTGCACGAAGGCGCCGAGGCAGATGGTGATCAGGAAGGCGATGATCAGGGTGGGCACGGCGCGGCGCAATGCCGGCTCCGCGGTGAGCAGCCTGTGATAGGCCGGCTTCGCGATCGATTGCGCCAATCCCTTGATCGAGTCGGATTGGACACACGCGTTCGCCGCATGCGCACGCGCCATGCTGTAGACCCCCACCATATGTGTTTTTTAACACCGTCCGGAAGCACCCCACGTCGCTTCCGAATCACAGTGATTTGAATCCAGTTTTCCGGAGCTGTCGAGAGTCAACGATTCGTTAATTTGAAATAAATCTTGTCCAAAGCGAAATAGGGATTCCAAAAGTGAGTCCGAAACGGGAACGCTCCGCAGGACTACGTAAGACTACGTGCGCGGCGGCTCGGCGTGGCTGATGACGCGCTTGATGGAGGGGAAGGCGCGGCGCAGCGCGCGCTCGATCTCGTCGACGCTCTCGTGCACCTTGATGACGCTCATCGACGGCGCGGCGCGGCAGTGGAAGTTGACGATTTCGCCGGCGTCGGTGTCGCGGACCCGCACGTTATGGATGTCGTGGATGGCCCCATTGGCGGCAAAGCGCGTCAGCGCGGCCTTGACGGCCTCGACCCGCGCCGGCTGCGCGTCGGTGCCGTGCGGCAATTCCGGCTCCAGCGGCTCGATATGGGTGTCGACCTCGACATCCTCGCCAAATTCGTCGCGGATGCTGCGCTCCAGGTCATGGGCGATGTCGTGCGCCGCCAGAAGCTCCATCTCGCCGTCGACCTCGAGGTCGATCGAGACCGTCAGCCGGCCGCCGACGTCGTGCACGGTGACATGGTGGATGGCGAGGCCGGAATTGCGCGCGATCACCATGATGCGCTCGCGCACGCTCTCATTGTCGCGGGCGACCGGCACCGCCGTGAAGGTCAGGTCGGCGTCGCCGAGCGCGCTGGAGACGGCTGCCTGCGCGTTGCGCTTGATCGCCTCGACGCGGTCGATCGGGGTGGTGCGCGGCACCTTGACGATGGCGTCGATGAAATGGGTGGGGCCGACCATGCGGACCCGCAAACGTTCCACATCGACCACGCCCGGCACCGCGCGGATCGCGGCGGTGGCTTTTTCCGAGACGCCGTCCGGCGCGCGGTCGAGCAGGGTCTCGACGGTGGAGCGCGCCAGCCGCAGGCCGAGGATCGAAATCATCACGGCAACGCCGATCGCGGCCGCCGCATCGCCCCACCAGTAACCGAGGCCCGAGAGCGCGAGCCCGATGATGACGGCGAACGACCCGAACACGTCGGAGGCGAAATGCAGCGCGTCGGCGGCGAGCGCCTGGCTTTTGGTCGCGCGCGCCGCGCGGTGCAGCGCCCAGGCCCGCCAGAAATTCACTGATATGTCGGCCACCAGCACGACGAACGGGATCGCCGACAGCACCGGCGGCGGCGTTCCCTCATGCAGCCGGCCCCAGGCCGCCACCAGGATGCCGCCGGCCAGCACATAGAGCATCGCGATGACGCCGAGCGCCGACAGGCTCTCGATCTTGCCATGGCCATAATGGTGCTCGTCGTCGGCGGGCTTGTCGGACACCCGCACCACCAGCCAGGTGATGACGGTCGCCACCAGGTCGACGGACGAGTGCAGGGCCTCCGAGATCAGCGCCAGCGAGCCGATTGCGATGCCGACCACGAATTTTGCGGCGGCCATGCCGGCGCTGGCAAAAATCGAGATCGCGGCGACGGAGGTTTTGGTGGAATGCGTGCTGCTCATGCGCGGCGGTGTAGCAGGGCGATGTGCAAGATCAAAGCGCGGATAAATGTCGCAATCGCCACTCATTCGCAGGAGCGGTGTGTTGCGAATTGTTCTGAATTTAAACAGCGGCTGCATTGGGTAAAACACCATCATTGCGAGCGAAGCGACTTGTCCGCCGAAGCTCCGCGAGCGAAGGCGGAAGCAATCCATTTTTGGCGCCGTCATTCCGGGGCGATGCGCAGCATCGAACCTCAGATGCGCAATTGCGCATCTGAGGTCTGGTCCTTCGGACCATCCCGGAATGACAAATGATAGATACAGTTCTTCATCCTCGCGGCATGTTCCGCCTGAGCCTTGCAAATTCATTCGCCCAAATAAGAGGGCGCAGGGAATGCCGGGGCGCACGCTGCACCCGCGGTCTCGCGTGCAAAGGGTAGAAAGTGACGCACACGAGCATACAGGTCAGCGGAAACACTCCGACATTCCCTGCGCAATGGTTTTACGGCTTATGCCGTGCTCACCCCGGCGACGAATTCTGTTTTTGTCACCGTCGCTGGCGGATTAAGGCTGATCGAACCGGTTGGCTCGACTTCGCCTCCGCCAGCTTGACATCAGCAACGGATGCCAGGCCCACACGGTTTTGCCGTACGCGACACATCTGGTTTCGCCTCAACGACTCCACCAGGCACTACGCCGGTCGTCCGCACGCTGTGTCCGCTCACGAGCAAAGCCCGCCCTGCGACCACCACACGCGCCCGACGCTGCCGCGTCCACCGCAACCTGCCCCTCGTCGTGACGACGGCCGACGCCCCTTGTGTCCGCGAAATCTGCCAGAATGTGCGAACGGGCGGTTCTCGCAAAACCGCCCGTCGCTGGAACTGAGCCCGTGACGCCCCAAAGGCGGCAGAGCCTGAGATCAGAGCAAGGGACAGCTCCGGTGGTCTTCCTCAACCCGAATAGTTGCAAGGGCTTCGAGCCCGAACCGAGCAAGGAAGGGAGTAGAAGATGGCACAAAACGATCTCGTTGTCGTCGGTATTGACGTGGCCAAAGACAAGGTGGATGCCTGCATTCGCAGATTCACGTTGCGGCAAACGTTCCCGAACACCGCACAAGGTCATCGCAAGCTGGTTGCCTGGCTGAGAAGATACCAAGTGGGCAAGGCGGTGATGGAGGCAAGCGGCGGCTACGAGCTGGAATGGCGCAACGTGCTGCACAAAGCCGGCATCGAGGTGCGGATCGTCGATCCCAGGCGGGTCCGCAGCTTTGCGCAGTCGGCCGGACGCTTGGCGAAGAACGATCCGATCGACGCGGAGATGATCGCCTGGTTTGCCGAGACGTTCAGCCAGGCGCCGGGCCAGACCCCTGATGCCGCGCGTGAGGAACTCGCGGCGCTGGCGAAAGCGCGCACGGCCCTGGTCGACGTCAAGATCCGCCTGCAGGCTCAGGACGAGCATGCGGCCCCAGAACCGGCCCGGAAGGCTTATGCGCGTGTCTTGAAGAACCTCGCCGCCGAAATGGACAAGCTCGAGGCCGCAATCTCTGCCAAGGTCAAGGCCACACCGGAGTTTGCCGAGCGTGCCGAGATCATCGAGAGTGTTCCGGGCCTCGCGCACGTGACGTCCGCGATCCTCATTGCAGGAATGCCCGAGCTCGGACAGGTCAGCGACGAGGTCGCCGCCGCCCTGATCGGCGTTGCCCCTTACGACGATGATAGCGGCAAGCGGCGCGGCGAGCGCTACATCAAGGGCGGGCGCCGCTGGGTGCGAAACGCATTCTACATGCCCTGTCTCGGCGCAGCTACGCAGTGTAACCCGGTGCTCAAGGCCTTCTATCAGCGTCTGCTTGCCAAGGGAAAGGAGCCCAAGGTTGCGCTCGTCGCCTGCATGCGCAAGCTGATCATCATTCTCAACACGATGCTCGCACGCCGCCAGAAATGGAATCCCGGCCGTCACGCCACGGGTTGACTGCGCTCGGTCTCCGACCGTGCGCATGGAAAGCCAACAGACCGACGAGCGGGCGGGGTCAAGGCCGTAGCCGCCGAAGGCGGGGGCGCGTCAGCGCCAGCCTTGAGGCCGCCCGATCGCCGGGCTACTTCTCAGCATGGTTGCTCTGAGCGGGACAGGATGGCGGGAGTTGTAAGCGTGATTTGGGGTGCGGACGAAGCGGAATATTTTTGCAGGAGGGGACTGGACGGGTGGAATCGCGTTGATTTGGTTGAGGAAACTAAGCGGAGCGCGCAGGGCGGTTGTTCGGAGGTTTGACCGGTGTGGAGGCCCTTCAAGCTCATACCCTGAAGCTCATTTGTTCAAATTCAACCCAGCAAGCCGATAGCTACCACGCGCATCTGCCCAACTTCGATTCTACCATCCGGAAGTTCGATCCCTCCCACCGCAGCCAGGCAGTCATGGGTTCGGCCAGGCTCTTTCAGAAACACGAGAATAGGCCGGAAATCCGGGCTTTTCGCGCTTTCGCTTTCGTCTCTGGACTCCCGCTGCGCCGGACTTGAGCGGGAAATCGCCGAAAGTCTCCGGCCTTGTCCGCGAATATTCCCGTTTTGGGGAGGCTATCGGCGGAGACGAGTTCGATCAGGACTGCCGCCTGAGCCCGGCACTCGATTTCGCGCCATCCAGCACCCATGCGGTGATCCAACTCGGCGGCGGCGACCCGCGTCCGTGACGGACGAGGCCTCAGTCCCACACCTCAGGCGGCGCGTTGAACTTGCTGAACACGTTAGCGATCGTCGCAAAGAACCCCTCGGAGGGGATCGGCAAAGCATTGCCGCCCGCTGCCGCGACGACGGTCTTCACCGCCTCTGGCGTCTCGGTGACGTATTGGATCTTGTCGGTGATATAGAGCGCCGAGTGCGCTTCGGGTGGATGACCACTCACAAGGCGGACCGGCCCCCGCGAGACCGTGCCATTGAACCACACGGGCTTGCCGTTCGGCAGGGTTAGCTGGCCGATATTGGGGTTTTCGGACTTCACAGCAGGAACGACTGCGCTCGAGTCCTCGGTGACGAACTGCACGCCCGGGTGATCGATCCGGCATTTCGCATTGGTTTCGGTGGACTCCTCCGGATAGACGACGCGCATCCGCACAACGTCCGGCCCCGGAATACTGACCGTTGAGCCGTTGGGGGCCGTAAAACTCGGCATTAGAGGACTCCTGAATTGCCTTGGTGAAACGAACAGGGGACGCAATGAAGGCACTGTGCAACGCTGGGTAGCTTATAGGGCCGCGCGAATTTCGCAACAGCGGGCCGAGCTTCCAATTTTGTCAGAGAAGCTCGGGCAACCGATAGAGCAGGCGCCGCGCCGCCGGCCAACCCGCGTCCACGAAAAGGTCGAGGCAAGAGATAAGCTTTTCGCGACGTTCCGCGCTGGCGAAAATCCCACGGTGGTCGGCCAGATAGATGCCGACGATGGCAACAAACTTATTCGTCGCGAGAGACTCAAATTGGTAGCCATTCCGCGCGCCGCCCTTGAGAAGTGCATGCGCGATAAGATCGAAAACGGCCTCAGGATCGGCGGGCCGCAAGAAATCAAGCAGATCGACAAGGTAGTAGATGGTATGCGGTATGCCGACATCGCCGAGACGCCGAATCATCGGCGCCAGGTCGTCCAAGAACGCCCGCTTGCTCTCGATGCTGGCCAACGAAACATCCTCGCTCCCGTTCGCCGTTGCACCCGATGAAAAATAAAGCTGATCGCCGACGTGATCGATAACACGGGCGCACACGCGCACGCGCGCGCGCTCCGTCGCGTTGACGTTTGCTTCGCCTTTCGCATAATAATCTTCAAGACAGGCCGCCGCGTGTGTTACAATCTCGCTCGCGAGCTTCTGAACGCTTTTACGCAGCTTGATATCGGCGGCTTTGCCAGAGCGGTAACCATCGACGATGTGGCCGCGCATGGTTGAAACCACGCGGAGAAGCTCGCGCTCATATCCCTCCGGTTCGGACAGCCAAGTCTCGATCAGACTGTGAGCGCGCGGCCTCTCGTACCGCGTCCACAGGACGGCCACGATGGTCGCGATACCCTCGACAATGCGATCGCCGTGCGGATCCTTCTCGCGTGTCGCGCGGGGAAACAACTTCAGGGCCAGGTCCTCGGTCTTCTCCACGTCGTGATGCACCGCCCGGCAGAGAAAGTTGGTGATAGCGCGTAGGACATCATCGTTAGATTCCTCGCTAATGTAGGTCTCCGCAATCCGCCAGAAGTCGTCTCGCCGAAATTCCCAGAGGCAGCCGAGATGATCGGCGAAAATGAACCGGACTCCGGCGTTTGGATCGCTCTCTAGGTCGGCAACTTTCGGGAGATAGGTATCCGCCATCGACTGCGACAAAGTGCAGAGACGAAGCGCGGCTTCTACGGCCGACGCTCGGGGTCCCCGATCCGCAGCTTTTCCGGGCTGGTCAGCCGGACGCGCATGTCGGAAAAATGACGACACAAGCGACCACAGCCGCCCGGCTGCATCTGCGTCTTGCCTTAAGCCATCCTTTTGAGCCGCGAGTTTCTCGAAAGTGGCGCCAAGCTGATCCTCTGCATACTCCTTGATGCGCGAAGCGGCCGAAGCCGTAGCGTCCGCGGCGAGAGCGGCCGTCAGCACTTCGGCCGCCGCAAGACCGCGCATCAGATCGTTCGTTTCAGCTTCCAGCTGCTCCACGAGACGGAGCAAAGCGGCGTTGGCCGGAGACTCGATATCGATTTCCTTCGGGAGCCAAAAATAAGGCTCCGGCTGGTGGCTGCTCGTAGTGATTTGAAAGGGTCGACGATTTTCCGTCGAAACGGCCTTCGTGCCAGCCTCATCCACGATTGCGCGGGCCTGCTCTGTCACGAGCAGAGGCGCGCCGATTGTGCCAAATAGCGTACCCAGGAAGCGCAGCCGGGATCGCGCTGGATCGCTTGAGTCCGGGTACTCAATTGCCAATGCGCTTTCCTCAAATTGCCGCCGATCCGGTTCGTCGATTTGCGGATAGGCCGCGGCAACAAGATCGACGGCATCCTTTGTTGTATCGGACGCGCGCAAGAACCCCACGTCTCGGACGTAGGGCCACAGGAGCGTTTCAAGAACCTCCGCCCGCTTCGCGCCGACAAGGAACAGCCGGGCCCAGAGCACCAGGGGCTTGGCATGGCGAATAACATACTGCGCGAGGCTGCGCGCGTCGTTGTCGCTCGCTGTCTCAAGGCGATTCTTAAAAGCGAGAAGAATGGCGGCTGCATTATCGGCATGGGCGTGGCGGTCGTTCGGATCCGATGCCCAGATATGGCTGTGATCGGCCAGCAGCGTCAGCGTTCCGCCTGCGGCCGCGATGACGACCGTCTCCGCGTCTCCATACTTTCGGCGGACATAACCCTCTAATGCCGCACTAATGGCCTTGATTGCCTGTTCCGGTTCGGCTCCAAGAAAGCGCGGCACCATCTCCTTCAACGTCCATTTGGCGTGATCGTAGTCCTGCCGCTTGTTGCTCGTCAGCGAGAGGATCTGGCTCGGTCCCATCGACGTCTTGCTGTCGTCGCTGACATCGTAGCTAAAAACCACTCCGAAAATCTCGACAAGGAAGCCGGGATCAACCGTAAGAAGGGTCTCGGCTTGTCGTGTTAGGGCAGGGATATCTTCATGCGCGTGCGTGGCCAAGCGCTCCGCTGTGAGCGTCCTGGACAGTAGTGTGCGTGACGTCACGGAGTCCGAGCGGTAGCTATCGGCGACAAGTTCAATCGCAATGGGAGTCAATGAATCAGCGGCTGGCCGGTCGAAAGCATAGGAAAAAAGCGCGCGCGCCGCGATGCCGAGGTCGACCAGGACGGCCGGATCGGTGACGCGCTTGCTGAAGCGGGTCAGGAGCGTCCGAAGCGGCCAGGCAATCCCGTCAAGATCGGAGCTGATGCGTGCTGCGAAGTGACACCAGGCGGCATCGGCCACCGGAAGCCCGTCATCCACGCGCACCGTGATCGAGCCGACCACGTGCATGAACGCCACGGTCGCCGCCTTGCGGCGGGTGTCGTCCCGCATAAGTGACAGAAATCCCTTGATGTCGTCGTTATCTGCGGGCAGTTCGGATGCGACGCGGGCCGCGATGCTGCGCGCGACGGGGTCAACGCCCGTGCCTCCGGCGAAAAGACAGACCGCTTTCCAAAAAGCCTCGCGGTCGGATTCGCCATTCTCCCAAAGGGATTGCAAGGCGAAGCCAATCGCCGGGGCCAGCATCAGCGACAAGCCGCGGTCGTCCCGCAAGCGCTCGACGGTCGCTTCGATATTCAGCGGATCGATAAAGAGCCGGCTTGCCGCGTAGTCGAACAAAATGTGGTGCCGGAAGCCAATCAATCGATTGTCGGGTAACAACGTCACCACGCCGTCTTTCAGCACAGCATCGAACGCATCGGGATCCGGCGCTGCAGACGTGTTACGCCGTGCCCGCAGACTTCGATCGGCCACCATTTCCGTCACCGCCGCGCCAAGACAGAGTTCGGCGCCGCTGCCATGTTGCTCAACACGTTTGCGCCAATAAAGCGCCAGTAGCTCGACCTGAGAGGCGATGCTATTGAATGCATCCGGGGTCGCCCCGTTTGTGAGAAGCTCGGCCAGCAGCCGCGTATTAAAGGGAACGCGCGCCAGATCGCGGAGTTTCTCGCCGCCGCGCGTGATGGCCTGGTCCAGCGGCGGCGCGTTGACACGCAGCGCGGCAAACTCCGCAACACTCCACGGCGGCACCGTGATGTGGCGGATATCTGCAAAATCCTTGCTCGCGCGGTCAGCTGCTGGGGGAGTGCCTCTGAACAAGAGGCGGAACTGTTCGCCCATGCGGAGATCAAACGAGCGGATGGACGCAATCACCCGCCAGCGGGAGGCGGGACGCTTCACCACGGCGTCAATCAAGCCGCGAAAGACATGCTCGCCCGCGCCGCCGCGCGTGGCATCGAGTGCATCAATGAAGAGAAAAGCGGGTTTCACCCCCGGCCAGTTGTCCAGGACATCGATGACCCGGTGTTCGAGCCCAAGTTCGAGACGCATTCCCTCCGCCGACACGACCGGCAACTGGTCAACGGCCAACTCGATGACGTCGCATTTTTGCTCACGGAGAGCGGCCGCGGCGGCGCTGATGACCGCGCTTTTGCCAGCGCCCGGCTCGCCGATAACAAGGAAGGAGCCGCTTTTGGCAGCGTCCACCACCGACTGGGTGACGTCTCGTGCGATCGTGATGTCGGTACCCAACACGACGGTTTTCTCGAATTCCGCCAGCCGGCGGCCTGTCTCTTCGCTGTAGCGGACCAGTTGCGCGACATCCGCCTCGTAACGGGGCGGTGCTTTCAGGGGGATGCCGAGGGCAGATAGCGCGTTCCGGAATTGAGTGGCGTCACCACCCAAACGGCCTTCCATGAGATGTTGGCAATGGTTCTCCAATGCGACAAAGGCATTGGCGGCGGTACTCACTCGAGTGACGAGATGGCCCGCTCCCGCGATCGCGGCGGCGCGGTCGCCGCCAGCCATGTCGAACGAGATTACAACAACAAAAGGAAGAAGGGCACGAATGTCGCTCTCGCGCGCGGCCTCCTTCGTAAGCGCCTTCCACTCCGCCTTCAGCGCTTTGACGAAGGTATTCAGCGCGTCCTTCTGGGCGTTTGGCAATGGCGCGCTATATTTCGCCCGACGCGTGTTCAGCGCGCGCGCCAAGTCGCGTGTGACGCTGCCACTCGAATTGGGTCCTGCCGCGAGCAGCAACCGATCTTTCGCCAGGTCCAGCGGCCGGTCCCACCCTTTCTTGCCGCGGCCCTTGCGCGCGCTATGCCAGAGGCGGACCATTTGTCCTGCCGTTTTCCGTAGATCGCTTTCGGGCTGGGCAGAAAGACTGACGCCGGTTTTGGCTTGAATAAATATCCATCCGCCCGCATCGGTCTCGACCCCGCAGTCATCCACCGCGGCTTCACTCTCAAACCGGACGCCACGCGGCTTCGCGTCGCCCAATCCAAGACGGCTATCCATTGGTGCTTCTGCAAGCATCTGGACCGCGAAAACCGCGCCAACGGATGCCTGGAAGCTTACGCCCGCCGTCGTTGCACTGCCTCCAGCGCGCGCGAGTAAGTCGGCAGGCTTTTTCTTCAGAGGCGCCTTAGACACTGATTTCCCGCCCGGCGAGGTGCGTCCCTTGCCCGACTTTTTTGCCATCTTCTTGGCAGGGCCCTTGGGCGCCTTCTTTTTCTTGAGCCCTGTCCGCATACGCGGTGCGGCTCTGCTGCGCTTTGCCATAGGCCACGAACTTAGGTTGTAGGCCGCCACTCGCAAGCGAGCCAAAAATCCGAAGCGTTTTCAATGGCCTACCATTCCCGCTTGGCGTTGCCGCCGCCGGCTCATGGTCGATTCGCAACGAAGGCTTGCCTAGTTGAACTCTATTTGGGCTTTTTGGGTTTCCGGACTAGCGCTCCAAAAGGACTTTTACGTCGCCCGACCGCGCCGGGACGAAGCGTCCCGAAATAACCGGTGCGCTGGTTGTATTCCCACATCGCCTGGGTCAGCGGCTGATGATTGCGCCCGGCTCGCTCAGCCACCTTCTCAAGAAAGCGCACAATCGGGCGATGCTGAGGCTTTCGCTTGGTCGCGGTGTCGAACATGAGATCGATCAGCTCGCGCCCGAACTGAGGCTTGTTCAGATTCCGTCCTATGCGCTCCGTATAGAGGACGTCGAGGGTGCGGAGTTTGGCCTTCTTTTTCGGAAGGCTGGCACTCTCGCGGCACTCTTTAACGTCGGCGGCCGAAAACGCAGCCTGCCCCTCAGCGTAGCGCGTCAGCGCCTTCGCGAGTTCGGCGTCATTGAAGTTGTCCATCTCGAAGGACAGCTTCCATAACTTGACATAGTTCGGCCGCGTAACGCGTCGATCCGGAAAATGGATAGACGTCGCCCGCCGCAGGCCCTTACCGATATTCGTCGGGGCAAGGCCTTCATTGTCCAATAGGACAAAAGCGAACGTCTGGTGATGATGCAGATAATCAATCAGACGCCACAACGCGCTGTACGAGCTATCGGATCCACCGGTTGCGTTCGACACGCCTCTCACGTTGACCAATTCAATGCCAAGGACGCCAAGCGTTGTCGCGTACATTTTGTCGAAGAGCATTGGCACGACCGTAAGCTCGGTCGCGCCTTCCACGAAAAGCACAAGCTGCGGTTTTGGATTGACGCCAAAATCATTGGCGACAAGCTCCAGTGCCCGCAAGGGATCGTCCTCTGCCATGATGTCGGGCGTGCGTTCAATAACGGTCCGGCCGTACTCGCCGTGTGCATCAAGGGTCTCGCCGAACGCGTCCTGGTAGAACAACCGAAGCATTTTAGCCATCTCGCCGAACGCCTGCGCTCTCAAGGCCGCGTCCTTTAGCCGTTGGCGCTTCTCGACGCGGATAAAGCGCGCCAGCCCTCGCCAGTTCTCCAGCGGATCGATTAGTCGATACTGAAGAAACACACGCTCATAGATACGCTTGAGACCGGCTTTGTCGAGACCGAGCGCGCCAGCGACACCTGCCGCATCCCATTGGCGCGCGAAAGCATACCATTCCCAATTGGAAAAATGGGAGAGTCCCATCGGAATCGTGAC
Organism: Bradyrhizobium sp. KBS0727; assembly: GCF_005937885.2. Classification (NCBI taxonomy): domain Bacteria; kingdom Pseudomonadati; phylum Pseudomonadota; class Alphaproteobacteria; order Hyphomicrobiales; family Nitrobacteraceae; genus Bradyrhizobium; species Bradyrhizobium sp. KBS0727. Next base: position 2,599,690 of record NZ_CP042176.1, read on the forward strand.
GTGGCGTTCGTCGCCTTGTGTTTTTGGGTAATATCGGTCGGAGATAACTTGGCAGATGGCGCCTATCTCGACGCCCGAAACCAGCGTTTCCCGCGCGACGACGCGGGCAGCGTACTCAGAAAGGTTGGACTTGAGCTGATCCCCCCATTCAGGATCGATTGTTGCGTCGTCACTAAGCGCCCACTCGATTTCGACGGTCGCGGTCAGAGCCCGGAGCAGATGCTCGAGCTCAAAGATCTGAAATTGTGAATAGTAGCATTCGTGACGCCGGAGTTCCGTGTCGATCGTTGTTGAATGTGGCGATGTCTGAATCCGCGGGTCCCATGCATTTCCATGCTCCAACCAGCTCCGGATCACACGCTGACTGAAATCAAATCCTGCCAGCTCCGTTTGTATGGCGCCGTCCCAAGCTTCGTCTTCGCCTACTTGCCCAAGATCACGGTAACGGCGACCATCATCCAGGTATTCCACCTTGTGCGGCACGTCGATTCGGTAGATGCGTAGCATAGGTAGAAACAGGCCGAGCCGCTCCAGCCGACGCAGACGCTCAGCTCGCACATCCATCTTCCGAGCGCGGCAGAAGTCAACGAGACTGCCCAACGGCAATAACGGACAAACGCGATAGGCCTCCCGGTCAACGAGGGTATTGAGTATTCCGTGCGGCAAGCACCACCTAAACTTTGCGACAATAAGGCGACCGCGCTTGGGAGCTGCCGCAACACAACGAATCTAGTCCACAAATCATAGCAGATCTTTGTCAATCCCGCGGAGGAATGCAGCCGCCAGCTTCGCTGACCGGGCGCTCGTGCACCGAGCCGCACCAACCGGGCGGCCTCGGTCTCTTTTTGCAAAGGTTGAGAATTGTGGCGTCGGGTATGGTATGTTGCTGACCTCCGCACACCACCGACGTTCAACGGTGGCTGCTTTCGCCGTTGAACTGTCTCTCTTGGCATCATGAACACCCCGCGTAACCACCACTACGTGCCGCAGTTCTATCTGCGGAACTTTGCGTCTGATCCCGAGAAGAAAAAGGTTCGGACGCTCGCCAAAAGCGGCGAGTATGCCGTCTGGGCAGAGCGATCGATCGAAGGACTTGGCTTCGAACGCGACCTCTATGTGCATACCTATGCCGGTGTCCCGGTCTCGGTTGAGGACGAGATCAACCGCTCCATCGAGACGCCAATCTCAAAAAGCGACACCTGGGCCAAGATTCAAAGCGGTCGTGCGGACGCCCTTGATCGATCCGACAAGCCGATCCTGTATGCTCTGGTCCGGCATCTCGAAGCGCGTACGCCGCACTACCTTGCCACGCAGCTGGAGCTTGCGCAGCTCGCCGCGCAGCCCGAAGGCGATATACCCTTTACGGACGAGGAGCGCGCATACTATGCGGAACTCCGCGCGAACGCAGATCTCACCAAGGAAATGTTCAATTATATGTCGGCCGCAACCGACTGGAGCGAGGCGGCCTATCGCGGGGCTGGTGTGACCGTCGTTCGCACGGCCAGCGCGTTTCGGACGTCAACCATCCCCGTTTTGGCAACCCGGGCTCCGGAGCATCCTGCGTTGCGGCTGCCGCTCCCCGGGATGGTGCCGTTCGCATATAACCTCGCCCTCAATCCAACGACACTTGTGAACCTGGTCCTCGCGGATTTCGATGATGCGTTTCTCAATGTCGAGCAGGGTGAGGATTTCCGGCTAGGCATGAACCGGCAGTTCGCCGGGCAATTTGGCCACTTCCCGCATGTCCGCCATATGATCACGGACGCCAACGACGAACTGGTCCAGGACATGATGTGGGCTTATTATCGCCTCGAAAAGTCCGATGGCCTGCGCATGGTCTTTCACCGGTCGACCGACTGGGCTTCTTCAGTCTCGAAGTCTGGCGGCTAGCAAGCCTGCCGCATCCTCCAGCGTTTATGAAAGACAGTCTATGCTCACCGCGCTGAGAATTGTTTAGACTAGCAATCCAAGCAGGATTCGAACCTGCAACCGGCGGAGTAGAATTCCGTTAATCCATCCTGCTCCGTGGAAAGTGCCAATCTACAGATATTCCACAACATTCGATTGGCGAACGTTTGTTCCTGGTGCACTTTCCCCGCGGGGGAGCAGCCGGTCCATCTCATTAGCGGACGTCCATCGGCATATCGCCGAATTCGGCTTTCGCGTCCGCACGCGTCGATATTCCCGTTGCTCTCGGCGAGTCGCTGGCGAGGCGGACGGCACACTTGTCGAGGCGTACGAGCAAGAGATTTGCACGCTGATTGATAGGATGGATTAGATCCAGTCCCTTCAGGCGCTCGGTGCCTCGGCGATCGCGCCGAGTGTGTCGATCTCGGCGATCTTTTGAAACTCGATGAGATAATCCTGCTGGTGGTTCGTCAACCAACGAACAATTCGTTTGTTAGCAAGAAGCTTGGCTATATATCCGCGCGCCACCGTCAAATGTAGATTTTCGATACCGTAGCTATCCTCGACGGACTCGACTTGGGTTTGCAGCGCGGCTAGTTCCCGTTCCATGCGGGCAATCTGTTGACCCGAAGGTGTCGGGGTGCCGCCTCCCTTTCCCTTCTTGGTGACAACGAGCTGACTTTCTGGTGTGGCTGCCCGCAGCGCTCGGGCAAACATGACCGTAAAGTTGTTTTGACCAATCATGAGGTCGGCGGCTTCAATCTGACGAACAGCGGAGAGTTGACGTAGAATGTCAAACACCTTCATCGAACAAGGTGTATCTTTTAGCATTTCAGCGGCTTCGGAACTGATCCCTTCCAGTAGTCGGAATTTCCGCAGAACAGACAAGACCTGAAGGTTTAAGGCGTTTGCAATGTCAGCGGATGAGACACCGCGCTCCATGGCGCGTGCGATCATCCGATGCTCCTGGATCGGGGGTATGCGGTTGACACGTTTGTTATAGGTATAGGTGTCGTCGTCAGTGGCCAGCAAGCATTCGACCTCAGCGATGCCCAGTTCTTTGAGTACCTCTATCCGCAGATGGCCATCGAGAAGGAACCACGTTCCTAGATTCGTTGGGTCTGCCATGACGACTGGAGCTTCGATCAAGCCGATCGCCTTGATAGAACTCAAAATCTGCGCATAGGTCCGGCTCGCTCTGGCGCCATCCGGCAACGTTTTAAGCGAAACGATTGCTGACACAGGGATGGTCAGGAAGTTTCGCTCAAAAGCCAAACGAATATTGCCATCCTCCCGGCCTTCCGGTGCATCAGCCATGATCACCTCCCGATACGCGGGCGGCAAGCGCCCGAGGCATCGTCGATAGTCCTTCCGCTCGCAGCAGGTTTATGAAGCTGTCATCAGCGAGCAACTCCTTCAGCGCCTCAACAAGGAAGAGAAGCCGGGTCTGGGCGAAGTCCGATTTCTTGACCAGCAAGCGCTGTTTTTCGGCTTCACGTTGATAAACCTGCATAAGATCACTGGCCGTCATCCGTCGGCTGATAGTCTTTCGCCCCAGACGCCCAACCGGCAATCCCTTGCCCTGAGTCCGTAGCCGCATGTCGAGCATACGCCGAACGGCAGCAAGTTTCTTACCTCTTAGTTGACCGGTTTCATAAGCATCAAGGAGCAGATTTTGGGCAAGTTCCGTCTCCGCCTTGGAGATCTCCATCGCCAGTGTAATCGGTATGAGGCCAGTCTCGACCGCGGCGACCAAACGCTCCTCGCCGCGCTCGAGGAGCGAGGCAATCATATTGACCCAGGATGAACCAACTCCAATCTTTTCGGCGATAACCGTGTCGTTATAACCGCGCGATCGGAGAGCGCTGATCTCCCGCATGAGGTCAATCGGGCGCGGCGTGCGTCGTGCGATATTTTCGACGAGGCTCATCACCAGACATTCGCTCTCGCTGGCCTCGATCACGACGGCCGGGATCTCGGTCTGACCGAGCATTTGGAAGGCTTCTAGTCGACCTTCCCCGCAGACGAGATCATATCTGGGGCCACCGATCCCATCGCGGCGGCTCACCGTGATCGGGCGCTTCAGGCCAATCGCTTCGATGTTGTTCACGATCTCCCGATGCTGGCGCTTGTTGCGCGCGCGAGGATTTAGAACGGTAATCCGGGAGATGGGAATCATCTCAATCCGTTTTTGATGAACAGCGGGCATCAGGCCGCCTCCGAAAGCGCGATAGGCGTTGCGAGTTCATAAAGAAGAGCGAGATCATCGAAGCGGTAAGCGTCGAGACCAAAGGCATTGTCCTCGGTCAGTCGCAAATGTTTGGAGATCATATCGATGCGCGGGAAAAGGTAGTAGTCGAGCGGCGCACGATTGGTGCCGTTCATGCGGACGACGATCGTGACGTCAGGCGCAAGCGACGTGTCGAACCGTAGTTTCCAGCGCAAAAGCCCGGTCGCTGTCGCGCAACATCGAGCCACGACCACTGAGAGGCTGAACTCACCGTTGACGACCACACGGTCGGTCTGGAGATCTTGCCAGGCATTGCTGCCGGTGGTGCGCAATCCATCGAGCATCTCGCGCAGAATCGTGGGATAGAGTTTACGCAACTCACGATTGATTTCGACATAGCGATAATCGCGATCTGGTGTGAATCCAACCATGCGATAGGCCCGAAGCAGATTGCCGAATCGGGTACTATAAGCGCTGCTTGATGGTAGAGCGTCGCATTCGTCGATGATTATTCCCGAAAGCAAGCCCTTCTGTTGATAGAGCCCCCTCAACGATTGCAGCATCTCCTCGTCGCTCAAGCGGAATGAGCGTGCATTGATTATGGTTTTGGCCGCCTCGAACAGTTTGCGCTCGACGATGGCGTCGAACGCATCGTGCGCCTTGATCCACATCTCAGGTTCGTTCCGGACGCGCTTCTTTTTCAGCTTAAAGGAACGGCGGTTCCATACGTTGTCGCCGGCGTATTTCTCATTGATAAGAAGCTGATGGACTGTGCCCCGGGTCCAGGAGCGTCCAAGGTCGGTCTGAATGCCCTGTTCATTGAGTTCGGCCGCGATGTCAGCCTCGCTACTTCCTTGATTGACGAAGGCCTGATAGATTTTGCGGACTAGATGGACTTCTTCCACGGGACCAAGGGTCAGGATCACCCGGTCGGTCTGGATGCTCTTATGCTCGCCGCGTCCAAGAACTCCTTTGATCGCGCCGTGTTCGTCGATCAAGGTCCGCCGTAGGCCGAAGCCCGCTGGGCCTCCTTGCCGGTAGCCCTTTTCGATCAGTCGCCCCTGGCCAGCGAATACCTTAGTAGATAGCTCGCGGCTATATTCGCCGGCCATCGCGCGCTTGACGCCTTTGACGATGGTCGAGATCGGGCTGCCGTCGTTGTCGAACTGCTCGGCGCAATATTCGACGGCAATGCCCGCACGCCGGCAGATGTATTCATAGTAGGCGCTTTCGTCAGCATCCTGAAATCGACCCCAGCGGCTGATGTCGTAGACGAGAACCAATGTGAAGTTAATACTGCCGGCTTGGACATCCTCGATGAGCTGCCTCAGCGCATCACGTCCCTCGATCTTCAGGCCGCTTTTCCCAGCGTCAGTATAGGTTCGAACAATCTTGATTCCACGAGCTTCGGCATATTGCTTGATCGCGTCGGATTGATTTTCTGTCGAATACTTTTGATGGTCCGTCGACATGCGGACGTATTCAGCTGCCCGAATAAGATGCTCCGGTTGTTCCGACCGATTATCGTCGTAGAATATCCGGCTCGTCACATCTCGCGCTTCCTGATTCCCGACTGGGGTGCTCCGGGCGATTTTTCGCCGCAGCACATAACGGGCCTCTGCTGCCATTCCTTACAGAATCCAGTCTAACTGCGGAGGAAACGGAAGATGTTGCCGAAAAAGGGCAGGAAATTACCGCTATGGACGGGCGTTCTCGGTGGGCGCGCAACCTACGCTCGGACCATTGCTGACCTACTGCACAAGGAGCACGGCGATAGCCATCGCTCGATCAAACAGCTCATGCGTCAAACCGATGCGAGTGAAAGAACCGTTAAGCATTGGCTCTCCGCACAGCATGGCCCGGATACGGTATATTTCCTGCGTCTCGTAGTCTCGTCGCGCATCATCAGGGCTTTCGTACTCGGATTGATCGAAAGCCCTGCGGCGAACCCGTTATCCGATCCGGTGGATCGGTTCTCGCTCGCGGCAGCCAGGAAAGCATATGTCGCTGGCGAAGCCGCTGGCGGAAGGTCAGCAACAGATACACAAAAAAATGTCTCTGAAAATGTCTCCAAACATGTCCCTATAAATGTCCCTGATCCAGTCGAACTGAGTGAACGACAACGCTGGTTCCTGATCCGTGTCGCTGAGGGAGGTCGGTGCAGCGCTAAGGAGATTGTGGCGAAATGGGGGGTAAGCCTGAAAACTGCACGCCGGGATATTGGCGCTCTTCAGAAAGCGCAACTCCTTGAGTATGTCGGATCACGCAGAAAGGGGCGATATCGGCGGAAAATGACCACATACACGTCGTTACTGTGATGGCCTTGGGCTTCGTCGATGATGAGCCGGACTAAGGCATCGTTGGTCGTTGACCTTCGTCCAACGCTGAACGGATGCTCTCGCTCCGGTGAATTGCCTTCTTGCGGTCGGTAATATCTAACGAGCACTAAACTCTCTGGTGCTTGCCCCCGCCTGCCTATCAAAATTACATAGAAATTTCAATTGCGTAAGGTTCGCAGTTTTATTCTGAATGGCGCGCCATGTCGTACAAAACTCGTACAAAACGACGAATTTTTCCGTTCTCGGTCTGGTAGCAGGGATGTCGTGCCTGATTTTTGATCCGTTGGACCAGAAAGTCCAGGAAGACACGGATCCGGAGCGGCAGGAGCCCCCTTGCCCGAGATAGACAGCATGCAGTTCGTCGATGTTGTCGGGATTGAGAGCCTCAAGCGACAAGCCGATGCGCGGCGATAAACGTAGCGGAGCCGGTGGGCTCCGCTACGGTTACAAAAGAGCCGATCAGCGGATTAGCGGGGATAGATTCGACGACGCCTGAGCTCAACCGATCGATTGCCGCTGTTCTCGCCAGGACAGAGACATGGTCTTAGGGATCTGTTTGAGCCGAATAGGCGTATTGTCGTGCAAAGCGGCTCTCGCTATCTCGGGCGCGAGAAAAGCGAGCCTGAGGCCCTGCCGAATAACCTTTGGGTTATAACCTGCAGCAACAGCGAGACTTTCGATTGATGTGTGATGACCCCCGGCGAGCTGGCCGAGCCAAGCCCGAGCTCTGACAATTGCCTTTATCAGTTTCGGGTCGGCGTTTGTTTCGGATGAAACAAACTGGACATGCATTTCATCTTTTGGCTTGGACGCCCAAGGGATTTCAATCGGGCGTCTGTTGCCCCTCGTGTCTGTCAAAGTGATCTGAATTTTTCCGGCAGACACTGTGACGCGCTGGATACGTTCAAACATCTGGTCAACCGCAATATCGGTTTCTCCTGCATCGAGTCTCTTCCGAAGTTCCATTTCGACGAGATTTTCGATCTCCTGTGCCGAGATCCGCCTGACCGACCCCGCGGCGTGCTTTCGCCCCCGTAAGGCGGTGCTGATATAGAACCGGTATCGCACGCCATTCTTGTTCGAAAACGTCGGTCCCATCCGGTTGCCCTTATCGTCGAATAGCTTGCCCTTGAGAAGGGCGCCGCTCTCTGAGAATTTCGTACCGCGCCTGACGTTATTTTCCTTGAGCAGCCCCTGCACCTGGTCAAAGGTCTCGCGGTCCAGGATTGCGGCATGCTCCCCCTTGAACCATTTGCCGCCGTGATGGGTCTCGCCAAGATAAATGCGGTTCTTCAAGAAATGGGCGAGGGGACCATAGGTGAAGGGAATGCCTCCGTTATACTTGGCAACCCTGGTATTGCGCCGCTTGGTGACAATACGCCGCCGATCTAGTTCGGCGACGAGTTTGCCGAAGGACCGCAGTTCGAGATACTGCTGGAAAATGGTCCGGACGGTTTGAGCCTCGCCCTTGTTGATGACGAGCTTCTTGTCCCGGGCTTCGTAACCCAAAGGCACGGTGCCGCCCGTCCATTTGCCTTTTTTGCGGGACGCCGCCACCTTGTCTCTGACCCGTTCGGACGCCAGTTCTCGCTCAAACTGGGCAAAGGACAGCAGGACGTTGAGAGTCAAGCGGCCCATGGAGGTGGTCGTATTAAACTGCTGGGTCACCGCCACGAACGAAATCGAGCGGGCATCGAAGGTCTCCACCAGCTTTGCGAAATCCGCCAGTGACCGGGTCAGTCGATCGATCTTGTAGACCACCACGACATCGATTTTGCCGACCGTGATGTCAGCTAGCAGCCGCTTGAGGGCAGGGCGGTCGAGATTGCCGCCGGAATAGGCAGGATCGTCATAATGCTGCGGCAGGAGCCGCCAGCCTTGTGAAGCCTGGCTCTTGATATAGGCCTCGCAAGCCTCCCGTTGGGCGTCAAGGGAATTGAACTCCTGGTCCAGTCCGTGCTCGGTCGATTTGCGGGTATAGATGGCGCAGCGAAGCGGCCTGACTGAATCAGCCGGCATGGCCGTCGCCTCCATCACTGGAGCCAGCCGATCTCAGGCCAAAGAACCGGGGGCCATTCCATCTGGTCCCGGTGATTGAGGTCGCGATCTCAGACAGGCTGGCGAAGGTTTTGCCCTCATATGCAAATCCCTTCTCCAGTATCCGGACCCGGTAGGTCCGCCGATTCCAGGTCCGCACCAGTTCGGAGCCTGGCTTGATCCGGCGGGGTAATTCCAGGCGAGCGCCCGGCTTGGTCGCTGCGGCCTTGACCAGCTGGTCGAGCAGGCGCTGCGTTGCGGCGGGAAGGCCGCCATAGGCCCTTTCCTGGATGAGGTGGGCGATGCTACGCCTTAGCAAATCGGGGCCGAAGGCCTTGGGTGGTTCGGCCTTGAATAGCTCCCGGTAGCGTTTTCGAAGCTCGACGATAGGGGTGGCCGGCAGGCGCTCCAGTTCGGCCTCAACTGCAGGGTTCACCTTGGCGCCTGCCGGCCACAGCTCCTTCATGCCGCAGCTCCAGCCTTCGCGATGCGATAGAACCGCTGTTCGCCAAGCTTTTCGGACGTCAGCGCCAGCTTGAGCTTCTTCTTCACGACGGCTGAGAAGAAGCCGCGGACCGAGTGAGGCTGCCATCCGGTCGCCTTGACGATGGCGTCAATTGGCGCGCCTTTGGGCTGCCGAAGAAGGGTGAGCACGGTGTCCTGTTTGGACGATGACAACTGGGGGATGCGTGGAGCTAGACCTTTCTTCTTCTGCGACGTCAACGCTGGAGATGGACGCTTGGGGGTCGCAGCCTTCGCCGCTCCCTTGGCGGTTTTCGATTTCAATTTGGATTTGGCTTTAGCCATTTGGCTCTCCTGTTATCAACGACAGCATCATGTGCTGCCACTGAGACAGCCCTGCCGAATGACAGGGCGAGAGCGTAAAGAGGAGAAAGGCGACTAGCGTCCTTTGATTCGGTTCATCAAACAGATCGCATCGTGCAGGCGACCCGCATCGTAAAGCAGCTGGTCCATGTCCATGGAAATTTCCACACCTTGGTCGAGGCTACCGGCCTTGGCACAGGCCTCCGCCGCCTTTGCAACCTGCACCGCCTCCGTCAGCTTGGTGTGTATTTCGCCAAAGCAAATTTTTATGGTTTCGTTGAGGGCCGCTGTATCCATTGAATAACCTCCTTGACGGCGGTCAGTAGCGCTCCAACGCCGCGGGAAGTCGAGCGGAATGGTGGATAATCTTGTGGCGAAGATTCGGTCGTTCGGATCACGATATGATCGTGGGTAGGAAACCCTGCCACCTACCTTACGGAGTTTTTGCGGCCCTAGGCGGTGATTTGCCGGCCACCAAATCTCGCAGCAGCCTGACCGGATCGGCCCCGATGGCTCGAACCACCGCCACAAACTCGATGACGTCCAGCCGCCGCTCGCCGCCTTCATATTTGGCCACAAACGATTGCGGCCGCCCAAGCCGGCGGGCAAGCGCGTGTTGCGTCAGCCCGGCCGCCTTGCGTGCTGCAATCATCAGGGCGCAAAAAGCCGTCTGGTCGGCCGAATGAACGGTCTTGCCGATGCCGCGGGAAGGGGTCATTGCCCAGGCAGGCTGATCCCATCATCGGATTATCCCAAAACAGGATAATATTAACTCCGATCTGGTCTTCTGGCGCGGCTTTCGCGCTTTGCACTGGATGTCAGGGGCCCAGCCGAGCGAATGCTATCGGACGGGAACACCAAAGACGGCCAGCAAACAACTGGGCCTCACCTCAGCAAGGAGAGATACATGCTACCAGGACAGCGAATTTGGCGGATGCGCAGCCAGCCTAACGGCTCTACGGGTGCGCACGTTTCGGGCGAGTTGTCGAGAACAACGATCTCGTTCACTACCGACGCTAAATCATTCTTTGGCATGGCCTGACGAAATGGGAGAAATAGCGGGGACGTCTGCCAACAAGCAAACTGAGCACGAGGCCACTGTCTACGTTAGGGAGGTGCTCGCTTCTGCCTTGTCGAATGACTACCAAGTCCAGCAAGGCGCGAGCCTTCTGTACCGAATCGAAATCGACGGCACCGGAAAGATCAGCAACGATGGAGAGGGGGCGCCACGGCGCGGCCAGTACGCTTTTCAGACCGACGTCCTCGTTAGCAAGGCTGAAATTCCCCTCGTCGTGGTCGAGTTGAAGTCGGGAACCTTTTCGTCCCACGACGTCATCACCTACTCTTTTAAAGCGCAACGTCACAAGCAAGTATATCCCTATCTCCGTTACGGATTTGCGGTAGTTGGATTGGAAGCGCTTGGGCGACGTTTTGTGACACATAACGAGGGGTTCGACTTCGCCGTGGCACTCCCGACAGCTTCCTGTGTTGAAACCGAACTGGTTGCGATCGTCCGTCGTCAGGTCACGTACGCCGAACGGATGATCGCAATGATGGGATCCGGCCGGCTCAGGTTGCGTCGCTACGAGGAAACCGTCGAAATTGACCACTGACCGGATGGCTTCGCGCTAACCGACCCACGAAAGCGAGGCATCGTAGCCCGGCTTGTAGGCCAACGCCTGACTAATGCTATCGACCTGATCGTCGGTCTTGCCTTGCGGAAAAGTCAAAAGCTCGGTCTCCAGGTCTGCGAGAAACCGTGCAGCTTTGGGGAATAGTACAAGCCCCGCTTCGAATTTGGACTGCTGAACATACAGGCGGCCGATCTTGTCCCGCTCGACCGGGATCGGTCTGACTGCATAAGTTCCGGCCTGACGAAGTTCCTGCGCCAAGGCAATTCCGGTAGAGGCATCTTCGATCATAATCACACCGGGCTTGAAGCGTTCCGCTAGCGCCGCAGCGGTCTCTCGCAGCCGAGGGTATTCGTAGCGGCCTCGAGTGACATCGAGCAGGTAAAAGTGCTTTTCATGAATGAGCCACGTCGTGCAGACCGACCAATCGTTCTGGGCACCGTTCTTAGCCGCCGTGTCCCAACTCTGAATGACCTTGGTTCGGTAGGTGCGCTCCGGAGCGACCTCATAATAGCGTAACCACTGCTTCCGGATCATTGCCCCACCAGGAGGGACGGGCGCTTGCTGGTACTGTGCCGCAAAAACGTCCGATCCGACTTCGTTGCGCAGCTTCTCTAGCGTTGCGAGCGATTCATATTCCTGATGCAAGGCCGCACCGACGCGACGTAGATAGTATTTCTCCGGTCCAACCGCTATTTTCTCGTCGGCTTCCGCAATCGCCGGCACGCTGAGAACGGTCCATTCATCTGAGCTTTCCGTCAGGTATCCGGTCAGGTCAAGCAGATGCACCCGCTGCATCACAACGATGATGACGCCCGATTCCTTGTTATCGAGCCGCGATCTGAGAGTGTTTGAGAACCACTGAGTCACTCCGTTTCGAAGCACCTCAGACTGCGCATCCGCCGGCTTTTGCGGGTCGTCGATGATAAACATGTCGCCGCCCATGCCTGTCAAAGCCGCATTGACCGACGTTGATTTCCGATAACCTCTCTGAGTCGTTTTAACATCTGAGTCTGCGGCACGAGCAATGCGCATGTTGGGAAAGGCGCGCCGATACCATGAGGACTCGACGATGGCACGGAAGTCCGCGGCGTGCTTGCCCGACAGCTCGTTGCCATAAGAAATGCCAAATATCTTCAGCCGAGGATTGTGACCAAGCAGAAACGCTGGGAAGATTACTGAGACGGTGAGGGACTTGAGATAACGTGGCGGGAGATTGATAATCAGACGTGTAACCTCGCCCGCGCGGACGCGCTGCAGTTGGTAGGAGATCGCCTCGATATGCCAGTTGGCCATGAATTTGGCGCCGGGATTCAACGTCTGCATGCAGCGATGGAGAAAACTCTTAAAGTCGCTGCGCAAGACAGCGTTGAATAGATCTTGCTCTTTCATGGCTGACCTCCTCCATCCTCAGACGGTTTTTTGAAGTCGCGCAGATAGGCATCCAAAACTTCTTTGTCGTCTTCGCTGAGGTCTGCCTGTGCGGCGTTGCCTGCAGCGGCTGCGTAATAGCGGTTGAGTAGGAATCCCACGCTTTTGATGTTGCCGCGTAGGCAGTCCTCAGCGATTTTTCGCAAAATCGCTTCGAGAAGGATAATTTTGCGGGTCTTGCCGCGCTCATTCAGCACAACCTTGTGCTGAAGCAATTCTTGGAGGATTGTGATTTCGTTTTTGACGCCCTTCTTCCGGCCCTTAGGATTGCCGCTTTGTCCCGGTTTGAATTGGTGGCGGCGAGGGGGCTTCCCGTAACCGACGTCTTCGTCATCATCTTCAAGCCGAAGACGAACGACACGGCGGCGCTTTCGCTTACCGTTATCTGCGGCCATTTGATCCTCCCACTATTGCGAGGGCGCGCTCGGCAGCCACCTCGTCGAAGGTCTGGCCAGTCGCCTTCAAAATGGCGTCGCGTTTGGTAAAATCTTGCCACCGCTTGACGGCGACATCGACATACAGGGGATCAATTTCCAGGCCGTACGCGCGTCGGCCGACTTTTTCAGCGGCGAGGATCGATGTGCCTGACCCCATGAAAAGATCGAGGACGATGTCATTACGCCGCGAGCAATCGCGCATTGCGTCGGCAACAAGTGCGACCGGCTTGACAGTCGGATGAACGGACAGTTCATCGAGCCTTCCGGCCCGAAACGTGTTTACGCCTGAGTATGTCCAGACATTCGAGCGATTTCGACCATGCCGACCGAGCTCAATGTTATTTTGGTGCGGGCCATTCCCATTCTTGAACACGAATATCAGCTCGTGCTGCGAGCGATAGAAACTTCCCTGTCCGGCGTTGGTTTTTGCCCAGACGACAATATTTTTCAGTTCGGCAAAAACGTCTTCGCCCGCAGCGAGAAGTTCCGCAAGGTGACGCCAATCCATGCAAATGTAGTGGATTGATCCATCTTCAGAAAATTGAGCCGCAAGCCTCATCCATTTCTTCAGGAAGGCGACAAATTGAGACGGAGACATCTCGCCGGATGCTAGGGCAAATTCCCGATGCTTGATTTTGCCGCGGCCAACAATTGATTTAATTCGGATATTGTAGGGAGGATCGCTAAATGCCATGGCCGCAAGTCGGCGGCCCATCAAGGCGCGAACGTGTGCGGCCTCACAAGAGTCGCCGCAAAGAATTCGATGGCGGCCGGCTTGCCACAGGTCATCCAGCCGACTGGTTGATTTACTGGCAAGTTGCGGTAGTTCATCGGCAGGGTCGCGTTCGGTATCGACAAAATCGCCCATGAGACTGTCGATTTCACCGGTGTCAAAGCCGGTGATTTCCATCGTCAGCTCGATCTCGGGTAGAAGAATGGCGAGCTCACCAAGCTCGGCTGCTAGAATCTTCCGGTCCCAGGCCGCGTTTGCGGCGATCTTGTTGTCGGCGAGCATAAGCGCGCGTTTTTCGGCATCGCCTAGATGGGCTAACGAGATGACTGGTACCTTCGCCAACCCCAGTCTTTGCGCTGCCAGCCAGCGGCCGACGCCACAGAGGATATTGCCAAGCTCGTCGACTAGAATAGGATAGGTCCACCCGAATCGCCGGATACTGTTGACGATCTGCTCGACTTGCTTCTTAGAATGGGTTCGCGCGTTTCGTTTGCTTGGTCGGAGTTTGCCAGTTGGCATTTCGATGATGGGATGAAGGCACATACAAGCTCCATTCGATTGGAATGCAACTCGCTATATCCAGCATATCGAGATGAGTTGCACCTGCTCCTAGCCCAGTCGAAATGAGGCAACAGGCTGTTGCAGAACGGCCAGCTGTTCTCGGTATGGACGAACGCGTCCGGTCCAACCAGGCTACCGACCCCGATGCGCGATCCCTACGTCCTTAACGTTGGCGAGGCATCCGAGGGATGGGTTCGCGTTGGGTCTTTGTTGGCAGTGAGTCTTTATCTTCGCCGACGATGGGCCGGAGCGGTCGCAGGCTCTTGAAATCGAATGACGCTCATGCGTTGCCGTCCATCGACGATAGTCTCGTTGCGAATACGGATCGACTTGCTCCAACCGCGCTTGCCGGATTTGGCTCTCCGCTTCTTTGGCTTAGGCGAAGCGCGTTGCTTTGTAGCGTCGCGGTTCGGGGCGACTGCAGAAATGCTTTCGCGCGAGGGCACAGTGACGACCTCCACAAAATAGGGAGATGGCATATTAGGAATTGGTGACTGATTCGCGCTAAGGCTAGTCGCTTTATGGCAAAATTACGACCGTCACCCGTGAGACTGACTTACCGGAATACGTATTCCAAAGTTACAAAGCGCATCGGCGACCTTCTGGCGCGACAATCTCTTAAGTGAAGGCTCCCTTCGACCGATTTGCTGTGCGAGGTATTTGAGCGAAGGCAACTCAAGTCCCTCAAGTGCGCTGCAGTCAATAAACCTAACTTCAGGGATCATTTCTTGAGGTAGGTCCAAGCAATTTGGTGTCGCGTGTTCTCGCAGGGAGCGATAGCATTGGCCCTCGGCCTGCATGATCGAGATTACATGATGAACGATGCGCCAATCGAGGTCGCTCGGTTTCAGTGGTAGTTTGGCGGGAATAACTTCTACCGCGCGTAGGACCGTGCCATCTGAAAGTCGAACGATGTTGTCATTGCCCGCCTTGGCGCCGTCTAGCTCAAAAATGCTGAACTGGCGTGCGGCTTCCTCACCCTGACACCTAGCTGTAAACTCGGACGACGTAGCAAGCGATACGACAAAAGATTTCCCAAGTTTTTCGTTTTCGAAGAAAACGCTCAACAATCCGACTTGCTCTCGTGAAGGCAAGCGCAAAGTGCCGACTCGGACTTCGGCAACATCGGCGCCACCGAAGTTTGCATCCTGGGCCAAAACATCAATCGCGTGCGACACAGTTCGTCGTTGGTTCCGTTCACCCTCTCTTAGAAGTGGGTAATGTTGCACGGACAAGGAAGCCTCCCAGCGCTTTTGGCGATAGCCAAGACTCAGCGACGATTCCTGTCAACAAAACGGTCCCCGTCTCGTCTGTCAACGGAATTTTGAGGCTGATCGCTTCGCGTAATGAGCGGTTATGGAACGGTCGCTCCTGGCGGATATTGTTGAAAAACTCGACTGTTGAAGCCGAGGGAGATCGCTGATTCATTTCTCCTTAGTGGGTGGAGATTTGAATCGATGATGGGTCCTCGGCAGATCGATCAGGCGGCACTGTTTTACGAGTTCTCACTTGAGCGACATGTTCCGGCCGGCCACTTGCTGAGGTCAATTGATCGCTTTGTCGATTTGTCAGAGGTTCGGGGCCATCTGGCGCCGTTTTATAGCTCGATCGGCCGGCCTTCGATTGATCCTGAACTGCTCGTCCGGATGCTGCTGGTTGGCTACTGTTACGGCATTCGCTCCGAACGGCGGCTGTGCGAAGAGGTGCACCTGAACCTCGCCTACCGCTGGTTCTGCCGGCTCGGCCTCGATGGCGAGGTGCCGGACCACTCGACCTTCTCCAAGAATAGGCATGGCCGCTTCCGCGATTCTGATTTGCTGCGCAAGCTGTTCGAGGCCGTGGTGCGACGCTGCATGGCAGAAGGGTTGGTTGATGGGACGGCCTTTGCTGTCGATGCAAGCCTGATTGCTGCCGATGCCAACAAGCAGCGCTCTGCTGCCGGGTCTGATGATGTCGACTGGGAGGCCGTCGCCAAGACGCGCCGATCCGTCCGGGAATATCTCGATACCCTGGATGACGCTGCCTGGGGCGCAGCCAGCGAGACGGTACCGAAGTTCATCTCCAGGTCGGATCCGGCCGCGCAATGGACCGGCGCTCACAAAGGGCATGCCTTCTTTGCCTACGCCGACAACTACCTGATCGACCTGAAGGCAGCGATTATCGTCGATGTTGAGGCGGCGCGAGCCATCCGGCAGGCCGAGGTCGGTGCGGCACGCACAATGATTGAGCGCACCGAAGATTGCCTCGGGCTCTGTCCCGACCGCCTGGCTGCCGACAGTGCCTACGGGTCAGCCGAGATGCTGGGGTGGCTGGTCAACGAGCGCGCGATCGAGCCGCACATTCCGGTGTTTGACAAGTCGGCCCGCGACGATGGGACGTTTGTGCGCGGAGACTTCGACTACAATCAGGAAGCCGATATCTACGTCTGTCCAGCCGGCAAGGTGCTGACCTCTACCGGCACTCTGGTGAACGATGGAGCAACACTGCTCTATCGCGCCAGCAAGTATGACTGCGACGGCTGCGAGCTGAAGCCACAGTGTTGTCCGAAAATGCCTGCTCGCAAGGTCCCGCGTTCAATTTACGAGAACGCCCGAGACGTCGCGCGCGATATCGCCAAGACTGAGGCCTACGTGACGTCGCGGCGTGAACGGAAGAAGATCGAGATGCTGTTCGCACATCTCAAGCGCATCCTGCGCCTCGACAGGCTGAGGCTGAGAGGTCCGTTTGGTGCTCAAGACGAGTTCCTCCTCGCTGCCACCGTCCAGAACCTCCGAAAGCTGGCAAAGCTGATCCCGCTGCCCGCCCCAATGCCGGCCTGAGCGCAAACAAACCCACGCACGCCTAATCCCTTGCAACATCCCAATCAGTTGGGCCGCCGACTTCTTCAACACAATCGGCGCAAAGCGGACATTTGGTCAGACGCTCATGCCGGCTAAGTCCCAAAAACGGACATGCCGAAATCAGTGGCGAATGGCTTCCCAACCGATATCGCAGTGAACGCGATCGTCGATCCGCCTAATTTGAATATTCCCAGTAATCGTCTGGAATAGCGCTTCCCATGGCAGCGCGCATGGCATCCCGAAAAAGCTTCGCTGCGGGCATTGGACGAAAAGCTATTGTACGCTCGACAATCAGTCCCTCGTCGTTTTCTTCGATAAGATCGAAACTTTCCAGCTCGTGCCCCTGAATTTTTCCTTTCCACCTCAGTAAGGTTCTTCGGTCATCTAGCTTCCACTCGCCCGTATAGGCGCCTTCTCGCAGAGTGGTCGAGGTCGCGAAAATCTTAGCAACTACCGCGCGACCTTCTGCAGTCCGTATCAACACAGGACTGTGAAAAACAACATTCGGAGCGAGAAGTTTTTCGTAGTCAGCTACGGTAGCGTGACCTGACTCACGCAATTTTCGAATTGCATGCATGGTGAATGGCTCCTCGGACCGATTGAGACTGAACCCGCTTCTCGGTGATCTTTGCTGCGCAGCTCCGTCAGCTCGCCTCGTTTTATCCCTTGAGGCAGGGGAGGCACATGATAGCAGTTCAAACCAGCGAAGAGGATGCCCAATGTTCCCTTTGGGACTGACCGTCCCGGGGGGATGGCGGGCGGCACGCGCGAGAGGCGCGCCATCCACCATATAATTCGACCTCACTGTCATGGGATCATCCTTGCCCACGCTGCTCGGCTGTGTCTTTGCGCCAACCGAGGAGTGTCAGGATCCAGCCTGTTGTAACAACCGTACTCGTTGCCAGCAGTGCCGGGTCGCGATACTGGATGAAGAGCGTCAATAGCGCGGTAATGATGAAAGCGCGCACGAACAGTGTTATTACATAAGCGCGCGACACTTCTCGGATGATCATACCGGATACGATCAACCCGAGCGAGAAGAGAAATACTCCACCGATGCGGAGCCCGAGGTCATCATAGACGTGGTTGCTGAACAGCAGCTGCATCGTCAGCTGCGGCACGAACATCAGAGCCAGACCAACCGGAAGCGTATAGCCGGCGAGGTAATACAGGCTAAGACGTGTTCTTGGTAGTTCGTGGTGTTTGGCAGACGTAGCGGTCACAGAAGTGCTAGATAGCGCGGTCATGGCAGTTCTCCTTGTTGGATCACAGATGCTTGGACTTAAAATCCTGAATTGACACGACGGGCCCAATCGACGGTCGCCGGCGCATGAGACCAAGACTCTCGAGAGGTACTCGTACGGGCTTCGACGGCTTTGACTGAGTTGGTGAATGCCGTTTTCAAGACCCTCCTGCCGACCGTCCCGAGTACAAGACCCAGAAGCCATCCTTTCAAGTTCTTGCCGTCCCGTACGACAACAACATCAATGTCAGTGCTACCGTCTGGGCGGCGGGTGAAAGTGTAAGTGTGCCCCGAGGAACCGCCCCATACATTGGAGTCGGTGGTTGTAAGTACGACATGGTTGGGATCCGACCAGTCATAGTGCAGGCGTTCCCAGACGCCTCCCGAGCCTTCAGTGACGTCGGCCTCCGACAGGCCCCTCTGATGCACTTTGAGGTACTCGTCGGCACTGTTGCCAAAGAGTTTCGAACGGCCGGGTCCAAAGTAGGTGAGCGCAGCGATGTATTGCTCCGCTGTTATACTTGTCGTCCGATGGAGATGAATAGTTGCCATGAGAGCCTCCTGTTTCGTTTGTTTGAAACGATCCTGATCTCTTCAATTCGAGATAGGGTTGCTCCGGTGCACGAGGACGCGATCACCTTCGCGGCTGATTTCGATTCCGCTCGCTGGTGCCGGTGTCGAGAGAACCACCCGCTGCCCTGGTGAAAGGATAGACACGACTCGAATTGGCGTTCCGGCTTCGCCCTCTGCCAGCGTCGTGACGACGTGAAACCCGTCACGCTCGACCGTGTAGTAAGCGACGCCCGATACTCCGCCGAGATCGATGCTCTTGGCTTCGATCGGACGCAGACCATCGGCGTGGGCCGGCCCAACGAAAGCGAGCGCAACTGTGGTGGCGAAAAGTGCTCTGCGAATTTGGGTGGTTGTCTGATGAAGGCGGCTCGTAAACATTTGCGTTCTCCTCATTTCAGGTGATTGATCAAAATCGGTGGCTCAGGGTTTGGAGCTCGCCACCGTACATTCGCTGACGGCGGATCTCCGGTGATGGCTACGCGCTCAGGTGTCCGCTCTGACGGACGTTGTAGCGAGGCGCTGGAATGGAGTTTGAAAGTTTGCCGGACATCGTGCGGCGCGCCTCGTTGAACCGGTCCCACTCGGCCTGGCTCGGCAACGACGGAATGGTCACGGCTTCACCAATGTCGAGACCGGCCAATGCCGCGTCGACCATGTCGTCGGCAGACATCACGATCTCGCCCGGGAGCTGGTGGACGGGCTTGCCTGCAATGTCCCAAAACTCCGTGGCGGTGGCACCCGGCAGAACGGTTTGGATGCGGAGGCCTTTGTCAGCGAACTCGTGAACAAGCGACTGGCCAAGTGCCAGTACAAAAGCCTTGGTGCCACCATAGACGCCGTTCAACAGTTCCGGCGCGATCGCGACAATCGAGGATACGTTGATCAATGTGCCGCCACCGCGAGCGACAAATCCAGGGACCGCCGCATAGGTAAGGCGCGCGAGTGCGGTGACGTTCAGATGGATCATATCCTCCATCTTGTCGACGTTGGCATCGAGCAATGGTACCGCAGAGCCCACGCCCGCGTTATTGACCAGCGTGGTGATCCGGGCATCGCTGCGCAGGATGTCCTCGATGCGCCGCAGGTCAGCCGAAGAAGTGAGATCGGCCTCGACCGTTTCCACGCTTCGCCCGGTTACATTGCGGAGCCGACGCGCCAGCGTTGCGAGTCGCGTCTTGTTGCGCGCGACAAGAATGAGGTCGTAGCCTCTTTTCGCCAGCCGGTCGGCGTAGATCGCGCCGATGCCGCTTGATGCGCCAGTAACGAGGGCGGTGCCGTTGGCTTGGGTCGTAGTCATCTTCATCTCCTCTGGGTGGACCCTTTCCGTGGTCGCGCATCGGAGATAGACCCTTTCAAAACGGCCGGGTATCTGGCAAAATCGAGATATATCCTTCCAAAATATGGAAACGTGAAATGGATCGTTTCGAGGCCATGTCGATCGTTCTGGCGGTAGCCGAGGCCGGCAGCCTGTCGGCAGCGGCGCGCCATCAGAAGGCGCCACTTGCGACCGTGAGCCGAAAGGTGTCCGAGCTCGAAGCGCACCTGCAAACCAAACTGTTCAACCGATCGAGCCGCATGCTTGTGCCAACCGACGCGGGGCGTTCCTACATCGCCGCCGCGAAGCGCATCCTCGCAGATGTAGCCGAGGCCGAGCGCGCGGCCTCTGGCGAGTACACGACGCCTCGAGGTGATCTGGTCGTGTCGGCACCCGTCGCAATGGGCCGCTTGCATTTGCAGCCAGTCATTGTGGAGTTTCTGGCGAAATTCCCGGACGTCGATGTCCAGCTTGGTCTGCAGGATCGCCCGGTCAATTTCTGGGAAGAGCAAATCGATGTTGCCCTTCGGATTGGCGAACTTACCGACAGCAGCTTGATCGCGGTGAAGGCTGGAGAAATTCGTCGCGTGATGTGCGCGAGCCCGGACTATCTGAAATCGCGCGGAACGCCTCGATCGCCGGACGACCTCTCCATCCACGACTGCATCACCTATCCAGCGATGCATTCCCCCTCACTGTGGAGGCTCAAACGCGACAAGACGGAATACGCCGTGCCGATACGATCCCGGCTCGTTGTGAGCAACACGGAGTCGGCCTTTGATGCCGCTCGCGCGGGCCTGGGACTCACAGTTGTGTTTTCCTACCAGGTTTCCGAATTGATTAGATCGGGCGGGCTCATTCCGGTACTTCAGGACTTTCAGCCGCCGCCGCAACCCGTCAATTTTGTCTATTCTCCAAATCGCTTCATGCCGGTCAAATTGCGCGCATTTCTTGATTTGGTGGTACCGCGCTTCAAGGCTCGTCTCGGCAGCATGGCCAAACAGGTCGCGTTACGCGAGCGCCCGGACCGCACGTCGCCCAAATAAGACAAACGGTCAAGTACTCCACTCGACGGATGCCGTTGGCGTTTATCCGACGGCTTCAATTGACCCCCTCCAACGTGGGCAGCGCTACCTCGCGCGGCTGAAACGTGCACGGAAAAGCGGTGTGCAGGCTGAAAATGTCTAAGGGGTCAAAAGTTGATGTGGAGGGTATGTCCGCTTTGCTACGCAATACAGAGAGCCTGAGCAGGTGGCGGTCGGGCAACCAGTGACGCGCGCCGCCTCAGGTTCTGAGCGAAAGCAACCGGAACAAACGCGTCCTGGGCGCCTCGTGGACCACGCAATCGAAGTCGACCGAGCTTATTGACATCCGGGTTTGGCTCCACGGCGAAATTCCAGTCGAAATCTCCGCCTTGATTGAAGAACCACGTCTCGGTGATCAAAATGCGGGCCTCAGATCGTCGTCGCCCGCTTCGAGCAAGAGGACCTGTGCGTCGCGGTTTTCGGCGAGGCGGCCGCCACAACCGAACCGGATGCTCCGGAGCCGATGACGACATAGTCGTAGCTCGAGCGCAGCCCGGTACGGCGGGCAGTCTAATTGGCGGAAACGGGGAGCAACTTGTCTGCGGCTTTGGATACGATCTCCGTAGCCAAGCCAAGGCCAGATACACGCTGAATGAACGTCGATTGATCGAGTTCTCCTGTGAGAAGTTGCCCCTCCAGCAGAGCGAATTTCACGCCCCTCGAAGCGGAATCTGTCTCAAACATGGCGCTCCTCCTCCCCTTTGCCGTACCTTGTCTGGTACAGCATCCCAGAAGAGGTCGTCCAATGCGCACGTGAGATATTGAAATCCTTTACCGGCGAGTGCTCCTCTCGGAGCACATAACCCGCAAGGTAGTCGGCCAACGAGCCGATTGCGATAGACGCAATGCCGAAGAACGCCATCACGGCTTCAAAGTAAGTAATGTCCATTGGTGCTGTCCTTTCTCTATCTCTACAAAATGTACTCGATCAAATTCGAGTCATTCTCCAACGCTCGGTTTCATTGCGGTTCTTTGAGAACCGGCTCACTTAAGCGAGGTAGCCGGCGATGCCATCCCACAGTAATTTCAATGCCGTCACGACCAGCAATCCGTAGCAGGCGCGATAGATCTGACGTTGATCCAGAGAGCCGTGAAGTCGCCAGCCCATCCACACACCCGCTGGAATTGCCGGCAGGCAGATCGCCATCAGCATCCAGATGTCGGTGGTCGGTCTCACGATTAGCAGCCATGGCACTGCCTTGATTGCGTTGCCAACGGTGAAGAACAAACTCGTCGTTCCCGCATAGACGTCCTTGCCAAGGCCGAGTGGCAGGAGATACATCGCGAGTGGCGGGCCTCCCGAGTGCGCCACCATTGTGGTAACTCCCGAAGCGAGGCCGGCCGTGATCGCCTTTGGCGTTGAACGCGGACGGACGATCACTTCCGCGCCTGCAAAAAGCCAGAGGCCGACAAAGACCAGGGTCATCACCGCCATCACGATGGCAATGGCCCGGTGATCTAGAAAGCGAAACAGCAAATATCCGAGCCCTATGCCGGACACGAGCCCCGGCAGAAGGAGTGCGAGATCTGGCCGCGACCAAGTCGAAGGCCGCCAATAGCGCAGCGCGAACAGATCCATCGCGATGAACAGGGGCGCGAGCAAGCCACCCGCAGTGACCGGGTCCATCACCATCGACAGCAGTGGGATGCCGACGATGGAAAATCCGCCGCCGAACGCTCCCTTCATGAAGCAAATCAGAAACACGCCGGCAAAGGTGACCATGATCGTGCCGACTGTCAGTTGCATGTGCGTAGCAAGGACTGCAGACATTCCGACCTCCAATGGTTGCGTTAAGGCCAAAGGTCCTCCCTCGGCGCAGCGCTCGTTCGAGCGGGCCGTTGGTCCTTGACCGCAAAATCTCGTTTGATTCCGATATACTCGATGCTTGCTTGAGAGAATGATCCGATACATTTCTCGGTACAATGATAAAATTGAACTCAGTTAAATAAACATTGAACTCGGTACAATCCATGTCAAAGTCTGAATATCTGAAGTTAGCCGACACCGTTGCCTCGGAGATCGCGAACGGCGTTCTCAAGCCGGGCGAACGCCTGCCGCCACAACGTAATTTTGCCTACGACAGAGGAATCGCCGTTTCGACAGCGAGCCGCGTATACGCAGAGCTCATGCGCCGGGGCCTCGTTGTCGGTGAAGTGGGGCGGGGTACGTTCATCTCCGGTGATGCCAAGCGCGGCGTGGCGGCAGCAAGCGAGCCGCGCGGTATCCGGACGGACTTCGAGTTCAATTACCCGATGCTGCCCGAGCAAACCGGCCTCATTGCAAAAAGCTTGGACGGTCTTGAGAAGCCCGCTGCGCTCGATGCCGCACTGAGACAGGCTACCAGCATTGGCACGCCGACGATGCGACGCATTGCAGCCGAGTATTTGTCTCAAAGCGAATGGCTGCCAGCGCCCCAGCAACTGGTCTTCACCGGCAATGGACGGCAAAGCATTGCCGCGGCGCTTGCGGCTGTCGTTCCTATTGGCGGCCGCTGCGGCGTGGAGGCTTTGACCTATCCCTTCATTAAGGGCATCGCAGCCCGGCTGGGGATCTCGCTGGTCTCGCTGGCGATGGACGAAAACGGTGTACGGCCTGACTCCGTACAAAAAGCACATCGAGAGTCCCACCTCTCGGCCATTTACATTCAGCCTACGATCCAGAACCCGCTAGGCACGACAATGCCTCCAGCGCGCCGTGCAGATATCGTGCGGGTTGTGGAAAAGCTTGGCCTCCCGATCTTAGAGGACAATGTCTATGGTTTCCTCGGCGACGAACCACCCCTTGCTGCGATCGCACCGGATTCATGCATCGTCATTGATAGTCTTTCCAAAAAAGTTGCGCCGGGCCTGACGCTGGGCTTCATCTTGCCCCCCCAACGGCTGCGCGAAAGCATGATGGCTTCGGTGCGCTCGGGCGGATGGACTGCATCGGGTTTTGCGTTCGCGGCGGCAGAGCGGTTGATGGGTGACGGCACAGTTGCCGAGCTCACGAGACTTAAGCGCCTCGATGCGCGAGCGCGGCAAAAAATAGCAATCCGTCGTCTTTCCGACTTCGAAATTCAGACCAACGAGAAATGCTATCACTTGTGGTTGACGCTGCCGGCGCATTGGCGCTCGCAGACATTCGTTGCGGCCGCGGCCAAGCGCGACATTGCCTTGACACCCTCTACGACGTTTGCGGCCACTCCGGGACATGCCCCGAATGCAGTAAGACTGGCATTGGCGGCTCCAACCATGGATCAGTTGGATGCAGGATTGCTCACCCTCGTTGCTATGCTCAATGGCACCGAAGCCGATTTCGATTCGACGGAATGAACCAAGCGTTGGCCGTTAGGAGTACGACAATTCTTCGAGGTTACCGGCGGCGTTATGCGGGTAAGAAGCTCAATGGAAAGATTTTGACGGCGGCGGCGACTGGTTGCTCGTTGGAACTGACGGGTTTGCACGTCTCGACGTGCGTGCCCAGCTGCTTACCGACGATGGCGCTTCCATCTATCTGAATTATCCCGGCCTGCTCGAATTCAATGAGAATGTCGGTCAAGCACTGGCGACCGGCGGCAGCACCGACTTCGGCGACCATTATCTCCGAACCACGCCGCGATTTGAAACCGGCGATGGAAGATATGCCTGGCTCAAATCAGAGCCCTTGGGTGGCGGAAGGACGGCTAAGAGTCGGTATCCTTGAATACAAGATTTATCGTGTAGCTTAGCCGTGGTGCAAGACTCACCAACTTGTTCAACAACTCCTGCTTGGATGTAAGCGACCCGATCTGCTGCAACGCCTTGTCCGACAGAGACAGGAGTATGACGCGGGCGTCTTCGCTCGTCGGGCATATGGATTTTTCCTGTAATACCTCGAGCGGAAAAATCGGTGAGAGCCGGTTGCATTCCACTGCGTCCCAAAGTCATCGATCCAAACACGCGCTTCCACATTTCGCGCTGAACTTGAAATAATACATTGATTAAGTCAATTAACTAAGACATGAATGTGTGCGCATGACCCCTTTGTAAATTGCAGGGACTACGTGATGGCCGAGAAACAGAATGGAAGGGCTTCTTCAAATAAGAACTTGCTGAGCTCGAATCGGGCGTTTTCCCAGCTGCTATATGACCTTACTTACATTCGAGCGCTAAGCGATGCGGTTAGGCGGGAGCTGGCGGCGGAGTTAGATCTTACAGCACCTCAATTCAATGTACTTCTCGTCATAGCCGAAAGGACTGCGAGGGAAGGAATATCCGTAACGGACATTGCGGACTATCTTCACGTAACGGGACCATTTGTCACTCACGAGTGCAACAAACTTGAACTAATGAAAATGGTCGTAAAGACCTCCAATCCAGATGATGGGCGAAGCATACTTTTGAAGCTAAGCGCTGAAGGTGAGAATAAATTACGTGGCATCTCGGACAAGATGCAATCTTGTGCCGATTGGTTCCTCGATGGCGTTACGCGGGAGGAGCTCCGTAAGCTAAAGATGACGCTCGGAAAGCTTATTCGAGGCGGCCAAGAAGCGATGGTGGAAATCACCCGACCACGCAAGGCCCAGCGCTTTTGGCGTAACGGATGATCGAAAGCCAAGGTAGTTTGTGTCGGCTTCCCTGAAGCGGAGCAAGCCGAAACTCAGAATTCGGCCGCGATTTTGGACGTCGCCCTCTGCAACTTCTCCTTCAGGGATGCAATTTTCTCCACCATATCCGCAAGTGCGCGGCCGTCCATCTCTGCGAATATGAACTTGTTCAACAACTCCTGCTTCGACGCCAGCGAGCCGATCTGCCGCAGCGCCTTGTCCGACAGGGACAGCAGTACGACGCGGGCGTCTTCGCGCGATTCCAGCCTTCGAATCAATCCTGCCCGCTCCAACAGCTTGGTCTGCGTCGTAATGAAGGAAGGATCTATGTGAAGCAGCTTCGACACGTCCTTTCCAGATACGCCTTGCCCCCGGTCGAGTTCGGACAGCGCCATCATAATCATCCACTGCGGGCCGGTGACACCCAGGCTCTTCGCCCAGAATTGGCGGATTTCGTCTAAATGCACGTTGATTGAGGCCAAGTCCAACAGGAAGCGGCGGACGACATCCTCCTGTCGCCGGTTTTCCGGCTTTCCATCGGATACGACAGCCGTCCGGCGAGCCAACTTCGTACCTTTGCCCATTTCAAGTCTCTCCACTTTCCTGGTTCATTAATTATATCAATTGATTGCGTGCGTATAGGGCGCCGTTGTCCCGGGTGTGGCTTCAGAACCACAGCGAACGTTCAATAATTAGTTTAGTAACTCAATGGTGTTGATTATTGAAGTTGCTCCTGCATTGTGTGCGTGGCGTTGGTTACTCCAGCGCCCCGCACAAAGCGAGCAGTTCGGCCCACACAGGCTTAGCGGCGAGCAGGCGGTCAGGGGGAACGAACCGCGGAGATATTTCGGCGGATCTTGGGCCCTGTTTCCAACTGGAGGTTTGAATGAACTCTATCAAGAGCCTTGTTCTCGGCTCAGCGGCATGTCTGATGGTCGCGAGCGGAACTCAGGCGGCCGATCTTCCCGTAAAGGCCAAAGCGGTCGAATACGTGAGGGTTTGCTCGCTCTACGGTGCCGGCTTCTATTACATTCCGGGCACTGACACCTGCATCAAGTTCGGCGGATATCTGCGCGCTGACCTGACCGTCAACGGCGGAATTTACGACGGTCCGTTCTGGAACGGCGAGGGTGCAATTCGCGATCGTTATGCAAATTTCTATAACGATCGTTCGCGCCTGGCTCTGACCGTCGACACGCGGACCGCTACCGAATACGGCGTCGTTCGCACCTTCGGGCAGGCCGATTTCCAGTTCAGCACCTATGGCTCGACCAGCTCCCTTGGTGTTGCCGCGAGTGTCAATCCGGGAGCTACCGCGGGCCTGGTGAACAATGATCAAGCCGGCTCTGGATACACCGCCGTCGAGTTTGTTTTCATCCAGTTTGCAGGTTTTACATTCGGCAAATCCGCCTCGGCATACTCGTCGCCGTGGCATGGATATCCTGGCAACAACACTTCGTTCTTGATCGGCGGGTTCGATTCCGTGAGTGGTATCAACAACATTCAGTACACTTGGCAGTTTGGCAATGGTGTATCGGCTGCCTTCGGGATCGACGACAGCAGTGCAAACCAGTTCAACCGGACCCAAATCATCAACGCGATCGGCGGGGCGCCTGGCGGCAATATCGGATTCAATGGCGGCGCGAGCTCTTTCCAGACCGGTGTTGGCACCGCTTACGGCGGCACAAGCGTGCCGGACTTCGTAGGCAATGTCAGGGTAGACCAGGCATGGGGCGTGTTCCAACTGTCGGGCGCGATCCATGATAACCATGCCGGGTATTTTGCGAACGCCAACATTGTCGGAAGCACCTTCAACGGCGGTGTTTCGCAAGCGGGCGCGACTACGGGCGGTCACCCGGATGACAAGTTCGG
Organism: Bradyrhizobium sp. KBS0727; assembly: GCF_005937885.2. Lineage (NCBI taxonomy): Bacteria > Pseudomonadati > Pseudomonadota > Alphaproteobacteria > Hyphomicrobiales > Nitrobacteraceae > Bradyrhizobium > Bradyrhizobium sp. KBS0727. Next base: position 2,627,318 of record NZ_CP042176.1, read on the forward strand.
CGGTGCTGTTTCGGCTGCGTTGAACATCAAGAACCTTCCGACTGGAGCGGGAGACGACATCAAGGTCGACGCGAGTTGGTCCTTGGGTGCGACAAAGTACGTCCTCGCAACCAGTGCGCCGACTCCCGCTTCGTTTGACATCTATGATGGCAACAAGTTTGCGATGGGCGTAACGACGGATTCCATTTATTCCGGCGCAAGCGCGGTGAACGGCAATGGTATCACGCAGTTGCAGTTGACGCGGGGTTGGGGCTTCCGCGGCGCGTTCAATCACAACTGGGATGCCAACTGGTCATCGAGCTTGTTCGGGGGCATCGCTGGAGTCAGCTACAATCAAACGGCAAAGCAACTCTACTGCAACACCTACGCGGCTAACGCCGGCGTCGCGATTCGCGGCGGCGGCCTGACCAGCGGGGGAGGCACCGGTGGTACCTTTGGCGCCGGTTCGGTTTGCGATCCCGGCTTTACTGTTTCGCAGATCGGCCTGGTCACGCGCTGGACGCCAGTCAAGAATCTGACGCTCAGTGCCGAAGCGCAGTACGCCTATCTGAAGACCAATATGGCGGGTAACATTACAGGTACGCCGTCGTCAGCTTTGCCGCTTCCCGCCGCAACATACGTGTTCGGAAACAACGGGACTGCATCGCTGAATCTTCGCGCTCAGCGCAGCTTCTGATCCAAAAATTAGAATGCCTAACAGACCCCCGGCAGCAAAGCCGGGGGTTTTTACATGACTAAATCAATTGTTGTACTAAAGTAAATTATCTGTAGAATGGCGATGCGCGACTTGGTCCAGACGGTAGGACGGAGCGTGACGCAAACAGAGGAGATCCATCCAAGAGCTACCTTCATTTTCTGCCTCCAAAACCTCCGGCAATGCCCTGCCGGAGGTTTTTCATCAGGAAGCGCCGCACTATCCTGGTGCCGATGCATTTTCGCCCAGCCGAATGCCGACATTGAAGTACCGTTCGCAGAATCGACCAGACCTCGCTCGCGATCCCGCAATTCGCTGCGAGGTGCCACGGTCGCCGATGGCAGGGGCTATTTCCCTCGGCGTGCGCTCTCGAGCAGCGTCATGCAAGCCTCGAGACAGGCTGTGGCGATCACCCGGCCGAGCGGACTCGGCTTCTTGTTCAACAGCCGATGCATCACTACGCCGTGCAGCATCATCATGACCGGATACGCGACGTGCGCGGCCCTGCTTTCATCGACACCGGCGCGCACGATATGGGTGGTGTATCGTTCGATCTCGCCCCTCCGCGCATCCCCTTTGACCCGCTCCATCCAGCCGCGCCCGTAGAGCAATTCATAATCGCGGGGGTGGTTGGTGCCGAACTCGAGATGTCGTGCGCAGGTGTCATGGAAGTCGCGCGATTTTGCGAGGTAGGCCGAGAAGCGCTGAAAGGCGAGCGCGCGCAACGCCGTCAACAGCGCTTCCCTGTCGGTGTAGTAGCTATAGACCGTCGGCGTCGTGGTGGCCGCTTCCGCCGCCACGCCGCGGATCGTTACGGCGTCCTCGCCACCCGACTGCCACAAGGCGTCGGCCGCCTTCAATATCCTGTGAGGTAGCTCCGGATCGGCGGTTCGCGGCATCGGATCTCTTGCTTTTACGTTGTATAAGTTTTACGTTGTAGAAATAATAACCCCGTTCTCAGGAGCAAGCAAATGGCCTTTTCCCCGAAATTCATCGGACCCGCTATCGCCATGATTACCGGCCTGATTACCTCGATCAGCATGTCTTTCGTCGGTCTCGCCATGAACTATGGCTTCCACCCGGATTTTGCCATGCGGTGGCTGAGGGCCGCGATAACGAGCTACGTCGTGGTTGTGCCGATGTTAGTGATCGTCGTACCGCGGATCCAGCGCTTCGTCATGCGGCAGGCCGGATTGCCGGCGCGCTAAGCACAAGTCGCCGAACAAAGAGAGGCCCCGGCGCGAGCCGGGGGCCGAATTGTCCGTGATCGCTCCGGGTTTTGTCCTGGATCGCTGCATACCCATTGAGCTCGTGTGAATCTGATGGATCCGTCCTTTCCCGAGATGCCGGAATGGGGGTGGCGCCCCTGGCCTGACAGCGAGGAGTATTCCTACTTCTTCCTGCGAGTGTTGACGACCGCACAAGGTGGCGCCGCGACGATCTCTGAATGTATTTCGGCTTCAAGGAATATCGTGCCCGGTGATAACGAGAGCTGGTTTCGTGCATGGAACAAACTAGCCGAGAGGAACCGAGCGCGCGCTGATCAGGCGTTCGAACGCAGAAGTCTTCAGGCCGCCGCCTCAAATTGGCTGAGGGCATCTAACTACTACAGGACTTCCGAACTGTTTCTGGCGGCGGACGACGGAAGGAGGCGAGCGGCAATCCTCAACATGCGCCAATGTGCGCAGTCATATCTGAGGAGTTCTTCTCCTAAAGGCGAGATACTGCGGATCCCTTTCGGGAAAAGCACGATGGAGGCGTATTATCTACGTGCAAACGGAATAGCGCGTCAGCCGGTCGTAGTTTGCCTGGGCGGCGGGGATGATCTCAAGGAAGACCTGCTATGTTCAATTCCACGAATTGCATCCGAGAACGGCTATTCTGTTCTTCTCGTGGACGTAATCGGCGCGGGAACAGGGATCCGGGATACCAACACGGTTGAGCCAGTCGTCGAGGTCGAGGATGTGATCGGCCACTGGATCGATCATCTTTGGGACCGATCCGACGTGGATGGTTCGAGATTGGCCATATACGGCATCGGATTAGGCGGAGCCTATGCAACCCGATATGCCGCGCGGGACCGCCGCATTGCTGCTGCGGTGTGTGATGGCGGTCTATGGGACTACCGCGAGCGTCTGTTCGTGGAGAGACGGCTGAGAAGAATCGACGATACGCTTTTTGATTCTCGGCTAGCTGCGCGACTTATGCTCGCTGGGCCGTTACAGACCATAGACTGCCCCTACCTCGTTACAATGGGAGCTCAAGACAGGCCAGGCGTCCTGGATACCCTGGCGCTGGTCGATGCCGCGCGTAGCGCAGGACTTGCTGCCCATTCGAAGGTGTTTACGCCGGAAGAAACGGGATCGTTTCCTGACCACGTCGATAACCCGGCTTTGGTTTACGAATACGTTTTTGACTGGTTGCGAGGAGCGATGCAGTTGACGAGGCCTCGAGACGTCAGGATCGACGGTCAGGCCGATGAGACATATTAGGGAAGGGCGAGTGCTGCCGGCATGGCTGGTTATGCTGCTCTTGTTAAGCGGATGTGGAGAGGCCGACCCACTGCCGGAACAGCAATGTCGTTCGCTGGATGCCCGCAACTCGGTGCTTAAGATATTTTCGGACGATGAGCATAATGCGCTCCTGAACTTCGCGCTCAAAAACTCCAACTTGTTTGGTGCGGCGATGGACGCTGAGAGCCCGGAAACTGAAAAATTTGCGATTTTCGACCGCGCCAGGAAAAGCGCGGTTTACAGTCTGGGTGGCACGATACTCCTGAAGTCAAGTGACAAGGCAACACGAGAAATAACGTGCGTTGCGGTACTGTCCGTTACCGTTCTGGATACGCGCGCGGAAAAGGAAATAGAATTTAGAGTGAAGCAAACAGCCGACAGCTTGCCGCTGGTTTCAGTCAACCCATTTCGTTTCAAGGTACAACCGTTCTAAAACCCTGAACTCTTCGGTCTCCCCGCTTACTACCGCTTCCAAAGCGTGGTGCCCGCATGTGTACGCGTGCCGGACTGACCTGCCGCAGCGTACCATCCGGGCACCTCAATGGTCGGAAACCGCTTCCTGGAGGTGCTGAGCGTCTCAGGATTGCGCCGGCTCACGCCGGGTGAACGCAGCGGCATGAAGCTTCACGAAATCGCGCAGGCTCGTCGGTTGCTTACCGGTTAGCTTGTACACCGTGTCTGTCATGCGGTCGTAACGTCCCTGCTTGTTCAACTCGGTCATGGCCGAGAGGTGGCTGACGACATGCTCAGGAAACCGCGCCCGTCGAAGGCCCTCGCTCCACGCCAGGAGCGGGATGTCGCGATATCGGATGGGCCTGCCGAGCGCCTCGGAGAAGGCACGCGCGTGGTGGTCCAGATCGGCCGATTCCGACCCCGTCAGATCGTAGATTTGTCCGATGTGGGGGGCGGGGTCGTCGAGGATCGCTGCTACTGCACGCGCTACGTCGACCGCCGAGATCGGCGAGGTCTTGCCGTTACCCATCGGCAGTGCCAATGCGTCGGACGCCCGCATGCCAGCGGCGGCCAAGGTAAGAAAGAAGCCCTCAAGGAAGACGGTCGGCCGCACCGTGACGACCGGCAGTCCCGACCACGACAGAGCCTGCTCCGCCAGCCAGTGCAGCTTGTGCTGCGGGCTGTTGGTGGTCTCGCGGATGCTCATCTGCGAGACCGTCATCTGCGACATGTTCACAAAGACCTCGACGCCGTGATGGCGCGCCACCGCAGCGGTGTTGACCGTGGCTTCCAGGTAGGCCGCAGAGACGGACATTCCGAAATAGATGCGTGCGCAGCCCTCGACGGCGCGATGCATCGACGCAAGGTCTGTGAGGTCACCTTGCATGACCTCCGCACCGAGCGATCGCAACGCTTCGGCGCGCGCGTCCTCGCGCCGAACGAGGGCGCGCACTTTGTGCCCGCTTTTGAGCAGGAATTCAGTGAGGTTGCGGCCGATGCCGCCCATGGCGCCAGCTGCTCCGGTCACGAGAATCGGGGCGTCGTGTTTGGGTTTCGTATTCATGTCGTTCACCTTGGTTGAGTTCAAAAAATAGCTGTCGGCGTTCGGCGTCGTGGTGCTTCCGCTGCCGCGTCGCGGATCGTCACATTCTCCTTGCTGCCCGGCCCCTTGGGCGCCGGCCTTCAATATCCCGTGAAGATCTGCAGAACGGTGGTTCGCGGCATGAGACCCCTTGCTTTTACGATGTATAAGTTTTACAGTGTGTAAGTAATAATTCCGTTCTCGGCGAAGTGCAAGCGAACGGCCGACAACTAAACGTTATCGAGAAGTCAGCCTCTCTCACGACAGGATCACTGGGATGAACCATCCTAAACCATTGATTGCGGGCCTGTTTGCCTCCTGGCTTGCCGCCGCCGGTATCTTTCTGTGGTACGAAGGCATTCCTTCCAGCATCGTCAAACCGACCTCGAGCGCCGTGCCTGCGCGGCCAGTGTCGGTCTCGGCTGACGTGGTGAAGGAGCATGAATTCGCGATTTCGCGCGTGGGTCTCGGCACGGTCCAGGCCTACAACACCGTGACCTTGAAAGTGCGCGTCGATGGAGAAGTGAAGAAGATCGCCTTTCGCGAAGGTCAGGATGTACAGGCCGGCGACGTGATGGCGCAGATCGATCCGCGCCCTTATGAGGCGCAACTGCACCAAGCCGAGGCCGACAAGGCGCGCGACGAAGCACTGCTCGCCAATGCCAAACTTGATCTGGATCGTTATAGCAAGCTCGCGGTCAAGGAGTTCGCCACCCGCCAGAGCGTCGACACCCAGGAAGCACTGGTCGCGCAGTATCAAGCTGCGGTCGCCCATGATCTCGCGGTGATCGACAATGCACGCGTGCAGCTGGGCTATACGACGATCGTCTCGCCGCTCGCCGGCCGCACCGGCATCCGCCTGATCGATCAGGGCAACATTGTTCACGCCTCCGATTCGGGCGGGCTTGTCGTCGTCACCCAAATGGCGCCGATCAGCGTGATTTTCGCTTTGCCGCAGAAATATCTCCCGGAGATCGCCGATGCGATGCGGAGCGGGACGCTTGTCGTATTGGCATATGATCAGGATGACCGCGTCAAGCTTGGCGAAGGCCGTCTCGAACTGATCGACAACCAAATCGATCAGGGCACAGGCTCGATCCGGCTCAAGGCGATCTTTCAAAATCTCAACGGGCAGCTTTGGCCCGGCCAATTCGTCAGCGCCCATTTGCTGCTCGGCGTCCGCCGCGGACCGATAGTGCCGGATTCCGCGCTGCAATCGGGACCGAACGGCAGCTACGCTTACGTTGTCCGGCAGGACTCCACGGTCGAGATCCGCCCCGTGCGGATCGCAGCCAGCCGCAACGGCGAGGCGCTGATCGAGAGCGGCCTCGCTGCGGGTGAAACCATCGTCATTGACGGCCACTACAGGCTCCGGCCCGGTGCGCGCGTCGTGACCACGGCCGCTCCGGCGAACGAACGCACTGCCTCCACGGCGCACGGCCCAAAATAAGGAAGTGCGTGATGAATATTTCCGAACCTTTTATCCGGCGGCCGATCGCTACCGCGCTGGTGATGTCCGGTCTCGCGATGGTCGGCCTCGTCGCCTATTTTCTTTTGCCGGTCGCGCCGCTGCCGCAGATCGACTTTCCCACGATCCAGGTGACGGCCCAGTTGCCAGGCACGAGCCCGGAGACAATGGCTTCCTCGGTCGCAAGCCCGCTGGAACGGCAGTTGGCGCAGATGCCGGGCGTAGCCCAGCTCACCTCTGTGAGCGGCATCGGAATATCGGTGATCTCGATCCAGTTCGACCTTGCCCGCAATATCGACGCCGCCGGGCAGGACGTGCAGGCCGCAATCAACGCTGCTGGCGGGCAATTGCCGAAGAATTTGCCATCACCGCCGACCTATCGGAAAGCCAATCCGTCGGACGCGCCTGTGATGGTGCTGGCAATGACCTCCGAAACGCTGCCGATGACGACGGTAAGCGACTTCGCCGACAATATCTTCGCCCAGCAACTCTCTCAGGTCGACGGGGTTGCCGCCGTGCTGATCGCCGGCGCGCAAAAGCCCGCGGTGCGCGTCGAAGCCAATCCGCTCGAACTCGCGGGCCGCGGCCTAAGTCTCGAAGATCTGCGGTCGGCGATCGCGGCGGCCACGCTCAACGCTCCCAAGGGTACGCTGAACGGACAGCGCCAGGGTATTACACTCGAGAACAACGATCAGCTGTTCAATGCCGCAGCCTATCGGCCGGTCATCGTGGCCTGGCGCAACGGCTCGCCCGTCCGGCTCGGCGACGTCACCACCGTGGTGGATGGTGCCGAAAATATTCGGGGGTCCGGCACCTATAACGGAGAGCCGTCGGCCATCGTCATCATTCAGCGGCAGCCCGGCGCCAACGTCATCGACACGGTCGAACACATCAAGGCGGCGTTGCCGAGGCTGAAGGCCTCGATCCCGGCCGCTATCGACGTCCACGTCGTGACCGACCGCACCCAGACCATCCGCGCCTCGGTCGAAGAGGTTCAGTTCACGCTGATGCTTACCATCGCGTTGGTGGTGATGGTGATCTTCCTGTTCCTGCGCAACGCCTGGGCGACGGTGATTCCCGGCATCACGGTTCCATTGTCGCTGATCGGGACTTTCGCGGTGATGTATGTGCTCGGCTACAGCCTCGACAACCTTTCACTGATGGCATTGACGATCGCGACGGGCTTCGTCGTCGACGACGCCATCGTGATGGTCGAGAATGTGGCGCGGTACCTGGAGCAGGGATACTCGCCGCTTGCGGCAGCGCTGAAGGGTTCGCGCGAGATCGGCTTCACGATCATCTCGATGAGCCTGTCGCTGATCGCGGTGTTCATTCCGGTACTGCTGATGGGTGGCATCATCGGCCGCCTGTTCCGTGAATTTGCCGTTACCGTGAGCGTTGCGATCCTGGTGTCGACCGTCATCTCGCTGACGCTGACGCCGATGATGTGCGCGCAGCTGCTGCGGGACGAAAAGCATGAGCGGCACGGCCGGCTCTATGTTCTCAGCGACAAGTTGTTCGATCGCATGCTTGCGGTCTACGAATCCGGTCTGCGCTGGGTACTGCGTCACCAGCGACTGACGTTGACGGTGACCATCGCGACCATCGTCCTGACCGGCTATCTCTATGTGGTGATTCCGAAGGGCTTCTTTCCGCAGCAGGATACTGGATTCATCGTCGCCGTATCGGAATCTTCGCAGGACGTTTCCTATCCGGCCATGCTCGAGCGGCAGTCGCAGTTGGTACGTATTCTGCTGGCGGATCCGGGCATCGATGGCGTGATGTCGGCAGTCGGCGTCGGCGCTGTCAACCAGACCACGAATAACGCCCGCATGTTTATCAATCTTAAGCCGCGCAACCAGCGCGATGCCAGCGCTAGCCAGATCATCGACCGGCTGCGGCCGAAACTTGCCGCCGTGCAAGGCATTGCACTGTTCATGCAGGCATCGCAGGACATCAATGTCGGCGGACGTGCGAGTCGCACGCAATATCAATTTACGCTCCAGGATAGCGACCTCGATGAGCTCGATCACTGGGCGCCGATCCTGCTTCGCACCTTGCAGGGAATTCCGTTGCTGCGCGACGTTGCGACCGACCAGCAGATCGCCGGTCCGACGTTGCGGCTCGAAATCAATCGAGATACGGCATCGCGGCTCGGGGTCGCCACGCAGGCGATCGACGACACCCTCTACGATGCGTTCGGACAGCGCAAGATCGCGCAATTCTTTACGCAGCAAAACAGTTATTGGGTGATCCTGGAAGTCGATCCTCAGTTCCAGCTCGACCCGAACGCGCTCGATCTGATCTACGTACCGTCCAGCAGTGGGCGGCAGGTGCCGCTGAGCGCGTTGGTCGAACAGAAGCGTACCGTGCGGTCGCTGTCGGTCAGCCATCAGGGCCAGTTCCCCGCAATCACTCTGTCGTTCAACCTGACAGCAGGTGCCGCGCTCGGCCAGGCGGTCGAGGCGATTGAGAAGGCGAAGCGGGACCTGAACGCCCCGGCCACCCTCATCACCACGTTCGAGGGGAACGCCCAGGCCTTTCAGGATTCGCTTAAGACCCAGCCTCTCCTGATTCTTGCGGCACTGATTGCGGTTTATATCATCCTGGGAGCGCTCTATGAGAGCCTGATCCATCCAATCACGATCCTTTCGACCATCCCCTCGGCGGGCGTCGGCGCGCTCCTGATCCTTATGGCATTTAACCTCGAGCTAAGCGTCATCGCGCTGATCGGCATCATCCTGTTGATCGGCATCGTCAAGAAGAACGCCATCATGATGATCGATTTTGCGATTCATGCCGAGCAGACTGAGGCCATGGATCCGAAGGATGCGATTTTCCAGGCCGCGCTGAAACGCTTCCGCCCGATCATGATGACGACGTTCGCGGCGTTGCTCGGCGCACTGCCACTTGCGCTCGGGCACGGGACCGGCGCGGAGATCCGCCAGCCCCTCGGATACGCAATCGTCGGCGGCCTGCTGGTTTCCCAATTCCTCACCCTCTACACGACGCCGGTGGTCTACCTCGCGCTGCACCGCTTCAGCCGCAAGCGAGACCGCAAGGTTGTTCCACGCTCGGTCGAAGCGGCGATTGCGGCTGAATAGGAACGTTGCGAACCGGCTTGGCGAGCCGAGGCGAACTAGGAGCGGACAGAAAGGGGGCGTGGGTTTGGAGCTCGGCAAGGGTGATGAAGACATCGTCGGTTCCGGCGTCCGGCGATTTAGTAAAGTGATCAGCGATTGACTTGTGAACCGCTCCTCGTTCTGTATGGCCTGGCCATATGATCTGGAGTAGGATTACTAGTTCGTCGTTCCGGTGGATGCCCACTTTGGTCAGATCGGACTGAAAATCGCTGTTTCGTATCCGCTCATGATCTGTGAGCGATCGGCTTGGAACGCGCCTTAGACGGCCGCGTTGCGGCAGGCCAGGTTCATGCCTTGATAGATAAAGAGGATCCTACTCCGGACTGCCGCTGGGGTGGCGCGTACATCGTCTACAGAGTGCTCTACGATTTCGCAGCTCCGCTTAGCACTCGGGGCCACCGAGTGGCATAATGGGAAGAATTCTTCGGTAGAGCTTTCGATGTCTCAACAATATCGTTGATGTGCTGTCAGATCCCATCCAGAATAGTAAGACAGCCCTTCGAACTCTTACGCCTGAGATCAATAATGTCTTGGTAGGCGGCAGATTCATACCAGCTCTCAGCGGACTCTCGCGAGGGAAATTCAACGATCACAGTGCTGGGATGCTCCCAGTGACCTTCGAGCACGGTCGCCTTGCCACCAGCGGCAAGGAACTCACCGCCAAATGGTTTGGCCGTGTCTCCAACTTTCTTTCGATATTCTACAAACATCGCGTCGTCATGAACAGTCAATGTTACAATCAGGTAAGCTTTCATTTGACACTCCCTATTTCGCCGACGCCCCTTTAGTCTGTTATCTGCTCCATTATTAGCTCGCCTTTGGCGCAGCCTGTGCCTGCTTCATTGAGTTTCGGAACATATCGATATTTTCAACAAGCCATTGAGGTAGTGCCCGCGGGGGCTGGCCGGTTAGCTCCTCGACTGTCGACGTTGTTTCGCCAAGGACAGATTCACTGAAGACCTGATCCAACCCGACCAGCAAATCGACGACGAATGGCGAAAGCCCGCCAGCTAACAGGGTGGCTCGCTGTTCTGCGATAGATTGATGGTGATAGACGACAGGATAATCGAGCAGAAGCGACAGTTGTTCAGCAATCTCCAACATGGTCCAAGCTCGTGGCCCTGTCAGATGATAGGCGCGTTGCGAGTCTTCGCTGAAGTCTTCAAGCAACGCAACGCGCGCTACGTCGGCAATATCGCGCGTATCAATAAAGTTCACGCGACCGCCGCCTGCTGCGCCCAGCCAAGAACCGGCGGCGATTTGGCTTGCCGAGCGCCGGAGAATGTCTATGTATGCGGAGGGCCGCAAGACGGTCGATGCAACCGCTTGCTTGGCCAAATGCGCCTCGATCTGCATGTGCCAGGCAAACGGATTTAGGCGAGATGCCGGTCCCAAGGCCGAAAGCTTGACAATATGGCGTACCCCCGCAGCAACGGCGGCGTCAATCAAGGCGAGTTCGTTGGCCACTTGCTGTGGCGACGTGCCATGCGAGATAAACAAGCGATCGGCACCACGAAGTGCGTCCTGAAGAGTGTGCGGCTGATCAAAGTCGACCGGGGCAACGCTGATGCTCCGGGCTGCTTGTACCGCATCGGGTCGGCGGGTGAGCACAGTTATATCGACCGGATCGGAAGCGAGGAGGCTGGTCAGGGCCGAACCGACGCGGCCCGTTGCACCTGCTACAGCAATGCGCTGCCTTCTTAATGTGGATTCGATGATGTTGGGCACGTCGAGTCTCCTTGTTGCAAATGCGTTCCTGAGGCTGTGCGAAAGCAGCTCGAGAAAATGCGAAACCGGCTATAGAGGCTTCGCTGCTTTCGCAGCTGCCCAAAGCGAACCGGGATTCACCCGATCCGGATAAATGGAGAGCATCTTTTCGTAGAGTTCTAGATGGGTAGACGATGCTTTGATGCTGGCGTTGAAGTCGAGGATGTAACGGCGCGTTTGCTCGATGTGGCGCGGGGAGCTATCTGGGTTCAGCACACCATGGCCGGCCACTACAGCTTGCGGATGCAACGCATCGATCGTGTCGAGCGCATGAAGCCATTCACTGCGAGCGTTCTCGTCGGACTCTGCAAGGTAAAGGTGGGTGTCATTGTAGACGCCGTCCCCAGATATCACCAGCGCGATAGAAGGGATATAGAGCGCAGTCGTGTTCGATGTGTCAGTATGGCCAAGCTGGATAACCTTCAGTTCCTTTCCTTCAAGGTAAAAGGTGTCACCTTCGAGGACTTGCGGTGCTGTCAGCTCCGTTGGGATCTGGCCAGGAAAGCGCGGCTCCCAGAAAGACTTCATGAACTCGGGCTTGATCTGGTCTTGAATGGCGGCGACGGCTGGGGCAGTAGCAATAGCTTTTGCGCTCGGAAACTTATCCAGTAGCATCTTCAGGCCGAAGAAGTGATCACCATGAGCATGGGTTACGTAAATTGTCGTGAGATTCTTGCCACTGGCGGCAATCCATTCCACGAGCTCCTTGGAATGTTGTTCGGAGAGAAACGTATCGACCAGGACGGCATCGTGTTCGCCATAGATAAGCGTGACGGTGTTGGTCACCCAGGTGAGAGCCTCTTTTCCAGCAGGCAATCCTTGAGTCGAGCTGTTACGTTTCTTGGTCAGCAGTTTCCAATTTAGCCTAGACATGGCGTATTCCTTCCTCTCTGATAAGCAGCTTTGTAAATTCGGTCATCCAAGATGCGTCTGGAACCAGTCAATTGCGGCCTGGGAGGCTGCTTTGAATTCGCGGACGTAAGGGTCGAAGTGTCCACCTTTGATTGTCACGAGCCGCTTCGGCTCCAGTGCGCGCTCATACGCTTTGAGCGCGAGGTCGGTGACTGCAATATGGTCGTGCGTTGCAATCACCATGAGAAGCGGTGTCGGCGACACACGCTCGACGAAATCGCCGGGAGCGTACATCCGCGCCCATCGTGTAGAGCGGATTGTCACAGTGTTCTCCCACGCGCCCTCTGGAACAGGCTGAAGGTAGAAGTCGACAGCGTCCGGCGCGTAATAGGCGGCAGGCCTAGTGGTATCCGCGCTGACGATCGTCTGTCTCGCGGGCGGCTCGCCTCGAAGCTGAGCGTGCTCGTCGGCCGCGAACCGAGCTTCGAGACCTGCGACGGCTTCCGGCGCGACACGCCGTAGTCCGTTGGCGTAGCCATCGATCGTTGGAACCTGCGCGGCTACGGCCTTGAGCCTTCTGTCGGTCGCTCCAAGAACAATGGCATGTCCTCCTGCATAACTCGTTCCCCAAAGTCCGATGCGATTCTCGTCAACCTCGGGCCGCTGTTGGAGATAGGAGATCGCGCGGCGCCAATCGCTGATTTGTTGCCAGGGATTGATGTCTTGTCTGGGTTCGCCAGCGCTGTCGCCAAAATTGCGATGGTCGTGCAGCAGCACCACAAAGCCGGCGCTGGCAAATGCCTCAGCAAGGCGCTCAAGGCCGTGATATTTCGTTCCGGCATAACCATGGGCCATCGTGATTGCTGGCAGCTGTGCGCTATGGCCCTCCGGCACGAAAAGCCATGCTGAAATCTCGATCCCCCCTTCAGCCGGGAAACGAACATCATGCTTATGAAACCCAGTCGTCTGGATAGCTTTCATCGTTGTGATCCTCATTGCGGCGTGTCGAGATTGATTTTGGCCCCTTTCAAATTTGAGCAATAGCTGGTAAATATGGGAGAGATCCTCTCACGTGTGGAAGGCTATGGACCGCATCGAGGCGATGACCATTCTGATAGCTGCGGTGGATACGGGCAGTCTCTCCGCTGCGAGCCGTCACCTCCGTGTCCCGCTCGCAACGGTTAGCCGACGAGTTTCGGAACTGGAGGAGCACCTGAATGTGCGCCTGCTTCACCGTGGCAACCGCAAACTAGTTTTGACCGATGCCGGGAGCGCCTACGTCACCTCGTGCCGTCGGATCATGGAGGAGATCTCTGAAGTCGAGCGTACGGCATCAGGGGAATATCGAGCACCTCAGGGCGAACTGATCGTCAGCACGCCGGCGGTGATGGGGCGAAGTCACGTTCTACCGGTCATAGCAGAATTTCTGAGCGCGTTTCCGGACGTTCGGATACGCCTGCAGCTCACCGATCGATACGTGAACCTGGTGGAAGAGCACATCGACCTCGCGGTCCGGGTGGGGGAACTGCCGGACAGTAGCATGATCGCTACGCGCGTCGGATCGATCGGTATGGTTCTGTGTGCCAGCCCGGCTTACCTTAAGAGGCGAGGCGTACCGCAGACGCCCGCTGATCTCGCAGCGCACGAGTGCGTTATCCACGAAGGTAGTGGACATTCAAACAATTGGGAGTTCGAAACCGGCAAAGCCAAGCAGACCATCCGAGTGAAATCTCGCCTGGCAGTGAATTTAGGCGAGGCGGAAGCCGCCGCAGCTGCCGAGGGAACGGGAATCGCTCGCGTATTGTCGTACCTGATCGAGGATCTGCTAAAATCACGCTCTGTAGTGAAGCTGCTCGAGTCATATGAACCGCTACCTATGCCGGTCAGCGTAGTTTATTCGAGCCAACGCCAACTCCCGTTGAAGTTACGCGCGTTCTTGGACTTTGCGATCCCGCGATTGAGGAAGCGGCTAGGTTACAAGCATACATAGTCCGCTGCCGACCAACCTATCAAAGTGCGTGGTCCGGATAGTTCCAGGTAGCGATGCTCGGAACGTCCCGGGCCGGGAAGCAGAAGAAGTGTCTGCTCGATCAACTCGAGAGCGTCGGCAAACCGGCGAAGCCGCGATGGCAATTATGGGGCCAATAAAATCGTGAAGCGAACTTCAATGGAAGACTGATTGCGGACCTATTTTGGCAGTTTATGCCCGGACTGCTCAGCCACCATATATTCAGCGTACCAAGCCGGCCAGTTATCGTCATGTGCTCCGGTTCGCTTCTCATGCTCGCCATGGGCGGCCGCCGCGCGGCGAAGCGCTCCGGCAAGGTCAGCCGGTGAGGAATATGTCGCATCTCCTGCTTCGACCCGTCCTGGCAATCGAGTGGTAACTTCCTGAAGCAGCCAGCCATTGCCGTCCGGGTCGCTGAACGAGGCGATGGATGCGTAGCTTCTTCCCGCAGGATCGCGCCCGCTGACAGGCGGCTGTCCCGGACCGGCACGATGAAATACGTCGCTTACGTTTGCGCCGCGCTCGATAAGTTCGGAGCGTGCGGCCTCAATGTCGTCAACAACCAAATAGAGCCCTTGTGCCGAGCCGGGGGCAGCGGCCGTGAGGCCTTTGCCAAAGTGGATCGAGGCCGATGAGCCAGTCGGTGTAAATTGTACGACTCGAAATGACTCTCCGACGACAAAATCCGCGTCGAGCCTCCAGCCGACGCCGCTATAGAAGGACTTTGCAGCATCGACATTCGACACCGGGATCACGGTGGCTTCCAATCTAAAATTGACGTTCTGCGCTCGCGGCCACTTTATTGCAACTCCGCCTTGTTCCATCATCGCCATGTTCAAATCCGCATTTCTTCTCACTTAGCATTATTTCTTTCGATCAGGATGCGCGCTTATCCCGGGGCACCACAGTTAAAGAAGGTCCCCGCTGAGCTGAAAACACGTCATCTCCATTCCGAACGGTTTTGACCGAACTGTCTCGTCCCTCGATCGCCTTCACTGATTTCTCAAACGCCGTTTCCAGCACGCGCCGACCGATGGTGCCTAGTACGAAGCCTAGGACCCAACCCTTGAGATTCTTGCCATCGCGCACGACTACGAGATCAATGTCGGTAGTGCCGTTTGGCTGGCGTGTGAAAGTGTACGTGTGACCTGATGCTCCTCCCCATACGTTGGAGTCAGTGGTCTTGAGTACGACCCGGCTGGAATCCGACCAATCGTAGTCCAAGCGCTCCCAAATTCCGGATGAGCCCTCGGTCACGTCTGCGTGCCATAGGCCCTTGTGATGCACTTTGAGATATTCGTCCGCGCTATTGCCGAAAAGCGTCGCGCGGCCAGGTCCGAAATCGATGAGTCCGGCGATGAACTGTTCGGGCGTCGCAGTGGTCGTTCGATGGAGATGGATCGTCGACATGGTTGGCTTCCTTATTTTCACAATTGATATTGGTTGAAAGAGTCAATCCGACGCACCGTTAGCCCTGCGGACGAATACTCTGTCACCCTGCCGGCTTATTTCCAGCCCGCTTGCTTGGTTTGTTGTCGAGAGAACAACTCGTTGGCGCCGCGCAAGAACAGACACGACGCGCAGAGGCGTTCCTGCCTCACCTTGCGCGAGGGTTGTGACGACATGAAATCCATCCGGCTCGACCGTGTAATAAGCAACGCCCGAGACGTCTCCGAGGACTATGCTCTTGGCTTCAATTTGACGCAGACCATCGGCACTGGCTACCCCCAGCGGGGCTACTGCTAGGGCAGTAGCGAAGAGAATGTTACGGATCGACATAGTGATCTCCTTTGGACTTGCGTTGAAACTTCGACGGCGCCTCGATTAGGGAAGAAGATCGGCACGAAGACCGTCAGCATCTGCGGCGTTGGGCGTACGCCCGAGCGCTTCGGCGACAGTGTCGGCGGGCGGAAAAACGCCCTCGTATATTGCCCGAGCGTCTCGGATCATTCGGAGTCGCTCGCGTTCGGCCTTCGAAATGAAACGGATAACTTCACCCATCGTCGCCTCCTGTGGCTTATGCCGCGCTCTGCGGCGTGTCGGATAGAGATAGAGCAGACCGCGCGCATCAACAGTCGCAATGATTGAAAGGCATCCTTCCAAAACGCGGAAACATTTAGCTACATTCCGGGGGCGGCAAGTTATCGCTGTCGGACACCGATCCGTGATGAGATCCGAGGACACCAAGGCTTTCAGAGTTCGGAAGGGTGGCTTCCAATATTCGTGAGGTGCAAACCGAAAAAGATTCTCCATCTCATTCGACGACGGTACGCCAACACATCGGGAGAAGTTCAATGAAAACGGAAATAAATTCTTATCGCCACACACTGGTGCTCGACGAAGACGCCGATTTTGTCGCTTATCAGCGCAACTCAGACGGTACGTGGCAGACGATTTCAGTCTGGATGATTCCGGAGCAGGTTTGCTGAAAAGGTTGTGCGCCTGAAGCAGAGTCGTCAGCTGCTTCCGATCACGTTGTAAAATCCTGTGAAAAGGGGAAGACGATGAATTTTACAGACCTTGAGAACGCTATGGAGTGCCTCGGCCTTTTATCGGTGCTGATCGGTTCGTTCGTCGACCAGATCAGGTCGCATACCACAACGTCGACCGATACCGATCAAGCGGGGCGGGAGTAATTTCCGAAGCAGCGACCTAAGCGGCAGGCGGCAATGTAGACGAACCCGGCTGCCGGGTACGATCTCCATCGAAATCGAGCATCGAACGCTAAGCGCATGCGCTCGGCTAGTTTGCAAATTAAAATTCACGCCCTCTAGAAAAATAGGAGCCTCTCATGACAAGCCCACTGACCACTGAAATAATCAACGAGGACCGGCGCAGGTTATTGAGTGCGGCTGCGCTCGGTGTTGTGGTGGGGGGTGTAGCAAGCCTGCTTCCGACACGCCTGACTGCCGCAACAATCGATGAAGGCATCCGTCCCTTCCGCGTCAGCGTTCCGGAGGAACAGCTTGCCGACTTACGCCAGCGTGTGCTGGCCACGCGGTGGCCGGACCGCGAAACGGTCTCCGATGCGTCCCAAGGCGTTCAGCTAGTGACAACGCAGAAGCTCGCGCAGTATTGGGCGACCGAGTACGACTGGCGCAAAGTTGAAGCACGGCTCAACGCTTTACCTCAGTTCATCACCAGCATAGACGGCCTGGACATTCATTTCATCCACGTTCGCTCGAAGCACGAATATGCCTTGCCGATCATCATCACGCATGGATGGCCAGGCTCGATCATTGAGCAGATGAAGATCATTGAACCCCTCACCAATCCAACCGCTCACGGCGGTAGCGCCGCCGACGCTTTCCACGTGGTGATTCCGTCTCTGCCGGGCCATGGCTTTTCGGGCAAGCCGACCGCGCCTGGCTGGACCCCCATTACCATCGGGCACGCGTGGGCGACATTGATGCACCGCCTCGGTTACAAGAATTACGTGGCGCAGGGCGGTGATTGGGGAAATGCCATCTCCGAAGTGATGGCGCTGCAGCAGCCGGAAGGATTGCTCGGCATCCACACCAACATGGCGGCGACGGTTCCTGCCGATATCTCTAAAGCCATTGCGTTTCACCAGGCGCCTCCCGCAAACTTGGGCGGTGAGGAAAGAAAGGCCTGGAATCAACTGGTCGAGTTCTACGGCAAGGGGGTAGCATACGCGCTCGAAATGTCGAATCGCCCCCAGACGCTGTACGGCATCGCCGACTCCCCCGTTGGGCTCGCCGCGTGGATGATCGACCATGACATTCGCAGTTACCAGCTCATTGCGCGCGTTTTCGACGGCAGCGCGGAGGGCCTGACGCGGGACGACATCCTGGACAATGTGACGCTCTACTGGCTGACGAATACCGCCGTCTCTTCGGCACGACTTTATTGGGACACATCGCAAATCTCGACCGGCGCAGGTTTCTTCGATGTCCGCGGTGTCAAGATCCCCGTAGCCGTAAGCGCGTTTCCGGACGAGATCTACCAAGCTCCGCGGAGTTGGGCGGAGAAGGCATATTCGAAGCTGATCCACTACAACAGGTTGGGAAAGGGTGGCCACTTCGCCGCTTGGGAGCAGCCGAAAGCATTCGCGGAAGAACTCCGCCTTGCTTTCAGGCCACTTCGGCAGGCCTATTGAAGTATCCAAGAAGAAGCCGCTCGACGCTTCCGCAGGATGCGTTGGCAGCTACTCCGCGAATATTCGCTTGAGCCTCGGAGCTGCGAAATCTAGGAAAGCGCACACCTTGATCGGAAGGCGCGCGGCGTGTTTGCGAGGAAGCTTGACGAAATGATCGGCGTGATCGCCGGGTTGTTGCCGGGGAAATCGCAAAAGCTGGCGCGCCAGATCGCAACAGGCGCGCTCACAACCTTGATGGGCTCGATCATGCTCGCACGGGCGGTCGGCGATAACAAGCTGTCCGATGAAATTCTTGGAGCCGGCCGGCAGGCTCTAAGCGGTCAATCCGCCAGGTGAAAGCCGTCGACGGCATCTGGAACCCGGCGACCGAACAAAAACTGTAAGGAGACGAGCGATCATGACTGAACATGTGAAAACCGAAATCGACGCCGGCATCATGACATTGACGCTGGCGCGCCCCGACAAGAAGAATGCCCTGAGCAACGCCATGTATAGCGCGATGTCGGATGGTTTGGAGCGCGCGGAGAAAGATCCGGCTGTCCGCGTCGTTCTGTTCCGGGGCGACGGTGACAGCTTTACGGCTGGAAATGACCTGGCCGATTTCTCTGCCCAGGCCAACGGCAAGGAGACCGGCGAGCCGCAGGCGCATCGGTTCATAAGCAATCTCGGCAAGGCCACCCGTCCGCTCATTGCCGCCGTGCAAGGCAACGCAGTCGGAGTCGGCACCACGATGCTGCTTCATTGCGATCTGGTGTTCCTGGCCGACACCGCCAAGCTGATGACGCCGTTCGTCAACCTGGCGCTGGTTCCGGAGGCCGCCTCGAGCTGGCTGCTGCCGGCGCGGATCGGACATGTCCGCGCCTACGCCATGTTTGCATTGGGAGAACCGCTCGATGCCGCTACCGCATTGGCCTGCGGTCTCGCCAACGCTGTGGTGCCGGTCGCAGATTTGCGCGCCAAGGCGCAGGCAGCGGCCGAAGCCCTCACCAAACGGCCGGCTGGCTCGCTAAACCACACCAAGGCATTGATGCGGGATATGGACAAGATCGCCGCCCAGATCAGCCGAGAAGGCGCATTGTTTCGCGAGCGCCTGCAGACCGGCGAAGCGCGCGAGGCCTTCGCGGCGTTTGCCGAACGCCGCAAGCCCGATTTCTCGAAGGTTGCGGGATAAGATCGCGAAATTACAGGGAAGGTTCTGGCCGCCACTTCGGGCCGACAACTGAAACGCAAGATCCCCAAACTGGCGGCCTAGATCGGTACCCGCTGGATTCCTACCGCCGGCTGCTGGTCGGCCTTCCCGTATGGGCAGTTTTTTTCTCCTGCGGTGGAAGCCCAATAGGCTGGCGCGTTCTGGAAGACCGGCGGCGATCCAATTGCCTGTTAACTCCCCGCAGATCCCTGCTCGTCCTGATAATTTCCCTGTTAAGCCGCTTAGGGAAATCGTCTGAACGTGGCTGCGGTGCAGCGGTTTTCTCAGTTTAAGGGTCGCAATCGAGCCTCAAAATTGTAATTTTCCCTGAAAAATTCCCTGTTAGCAGGGAATTAGCTGGGAGACCGGTGCGATCTGCACTGCGTCGCCAGCCAGCCATTCCGGCGTTAGGCCGGGCTCCCCAGGAAACGCGAGAATGCGCCGGAAATCCCGGCTTTTCGCGCATTCGACTTCGTCTCCGGACTCCGGATTCGCCGATCTTGAGGGGGAAATCGCCGAAAGTCTCCGGCCTTGTCCGGGAATATTCCCGTTTTGGGGAGACTATGGGCGGAGACCGGTTTGATCAGCACTGCCGCCCGACCATGGCACTCTGCCCAGGCCGGTTCTGTGGCCTCGAGTGGACGAAACTGGGAATCTGTCGCCTGCACTAGTGGCGAGTATGTTTCCGCGGGCGTTGGGCCCTCAAATTAAATGGCCGGAGGTGTTCAGCGTCAGGGCAATCCCACAAGCAGGGGCGCGAGCTTATCAGTCAGACGCATGTTCAAGTTGGGAGCGGAATTCAGCTGACTAATCGGTGCTGGTCCGACCATGACAGGGGAAGTAGTTTCGGGATCTGCTTCAGCTCGATAATCGCATCGCCGTCGAGGGCAGCTTTGGTCAGCGCTGGCGGCAGAAAAGCAAGCCGCAATCCTTTCCGGATGATCTTCGGATGGAGATCCGCCGCTGCGGCAAGAGCTTCGATCGAGGTATGACGTCCGCCGGACAAATCGTCGAGCCAGGCATGAGCCCGGACAATGGACCTAACTAGCTTCTCGTCCAATTTTGCCTCTGGCGCGGCAATCACATGCGCGCTGCCCTTTGCCTTTGGTGCCCAAGGGATCTCAATCGAACCCCGTTTCCCCTTCGAGGGTGCCAGGACCAACCGAATTCGTCCATCCGACACGGTGATCGTTTGGACATGTTCAAGGACTCTATCTTTGGGCAACTGAAGCTTTCCGTTAAGCGCGTCCTCGACAAGGCTTTCAATCTCCGGCGCCGAGATTCGTGTGACGGAGCCGGCCGTGTGCCTTCGACCACGCATTGCGGTGCTGACGTAGAAGCGATAGCGAACGCCGTTCTTGCAGGAGAAGCTCGGCCCCATGCGGTTGCCCTTGTCGTCGAACAGCTTGCCTTGCAACCAAGCACCGCTCGCCGAGAACTTGACCTTGCGTTTCACGGTGTTGGACTTGAGCAATTCCTGAACACGATCGAATGTAGGGCGGTCCATGATCGCTGGATGCTCTCCCTTGAACCATTTGCCGGCGTGATGAGTCTCCCCGACGTAGATACGGTTCTTGAGGAAGTGGGCGAGAGGACCATAAGTGAACGGAATGCCGCCTCGATATTTCGGAACTTTGGTATTGCGACGCTTGGTGACGATCTTTCGGCGGTCAAGTTCGCCGACGAGCCTGCTGAACGACCCTAGCTCCAGGTAAAGACGAAAAATCATCCGGACGGTCTCGGCCTCGGATTTGCTGATGACTAGCCTCTTATCCTTGGCCTCGTAACCAAGCGGCACGGTGCCGCCGGTCCATTTGCCTTTGCGGCGGCTGGCGGCGACCTTGTCTCGAACCCGCTCGGCTGACAACTCTCTCTCGAATTGGGCAAATGAGAGCAGGACGTTCAGAGTCAACCGACCCATCGATGTGGTGGTATTGAATTGTTGGGTGACGGCGACAAACGAGACGGATTTGGCGTCAAAGGCCTCGACCAGCTTTGCGAAGTCGGCGAGCGAGCGGGTGAGGCGGTCGATTTTGTAGACCACGATCACGTCGACCTTGCCGGATTCGATATCCGCCAGAAGCCTCTTCAAAGCAGGGCGGTCGAGATTACCGCCCGAGAATGCCGGGTCGTTGTATTGCTGGGGGAGGGCCTTCCAACTCTGAAAAGCCTGGCTCTTAATATAGGCCTCACAGGCCTCCCGCTGGGCGTCCAGCGAGTTGAACTCCTGGTCGAGTCCATGTTCGGTGGACTTGCGGGTGTAGATGGCACACCGGAGTGTTTTGGAGGCGTCATTTGCCAAGGTCGTCTCCATTGTCAGACTTCGACGGCCTCAATCCAAAGAACCGAGGACCATTCCATCTCGTCCCGGTGATTTTGGTGGCGATCTCTGAGAGGGTATCGAAGGTTTTACCGTCGTAGGCGAACCCGGTTTGGAGGACCGCGACACGATAGGTCTTTCGATTCCAAGTCCGCACCAACTCGGAACCGGGCTTGATACGCCGGGGCAATTCCAGACGCCCATTGGGTTTGGCGGCGGCAGCCTTCACAAGCTGGTCCAAAAGTCGCCGAGTGGCAGCCGGAAGGCCGCCATAGGCTTTTTCCTGGATACGTTGGGCGATGCTGCGGCGGAGCAAGTCCGGACCGAAGGCCTTGGGAGGCTCGGTCCGGAATATCTCCCGGTAGCGTGTGCGGAGCTGGGCGACGGGAAGGGCTACGAGCCGATCCAACTCCTCCTCAACCGATGGATCGGACTTGGACGGTTGCTGGCCAGACCTCACGCTGCCGCTCCCGGCTTGGCGATCCGGTAGACCCGGGTGCCGTCCACCTTCTCCGACACCAAATTCAGCTTCAGCTTTCTCTTAATCACGCCAGCAAAGAACCCTCGGACGGAGTGCTGCTGCCAGTTCGTCGCGCTCATGATCGCATCGATCGTCGCGCCTTTGGGCTGGCGGAGCAGGCCCAGCACCGTTTCCTGTTTGGAAGAGCGGGCAGGGGCCGCCGTAGCCTTTGAGGCAGCCGTCTTCGCCGGCTTCAGCCTCGCGGGTTGGTTCGTTTTTGCAGTGCCCGGTCGGCTCGTCGGGCGCTTTGCGAATTTCGATTTCAGCTTAGGTTTGCGGGTGGCCATCGGTCTCTCCATCGTTGCAACGACAGCAATGTGCTGCCACTGACACGAGCCCGGCTTTTTGGCCGGGCGAGACTGACCGAACGAGATTTTTTAGTCCTGCGAGAGCCTGTTCAGCAGCGAAGCGGCATCGTGAAGGCGGCCGGCTTCGCCGGCAGCGTCACCATCTTCCTCCAAAGTCTGGTCATCTCTTCCTCCAAAGTAACGAGGACAGTGACGCTCTGGTTGCCGCTGAAGTCGAGCGAATTCGGAGCAATCTTCTTGCTCTCTCGTTCAGCGTTCTCGGACCGGGCATTGTCCCGATAACAAGTGTTGATTTTTGATCTTGGACGGAACCCCGATGATTCGGGTTGCGCGCGCGATTTGGGGGCTCCTCAACGGGCGTAACAATCGGCCCGTCACGAAAAATTAACGAAATAAGCAATTGAAATCATTGAATAATACAGATTTCGCTTGAAGCGATAAAACCGAGTTTACCCGGCCAGCACAAGACTGAGTTTCCCGGCGAGCATGCCGGGGGTTCGCGAAACCAGATGAAAGGTACGGTGATGGCCAATGAATTGAATGCGGCGACAAACGCCGGTTTAGTCGAGATCCAAATTGAGTATCGGGCGGTGGCGGGTCTCGTCCTGGATGCCCGCAACCCGCGACAGCATTCCCAGCGTCAGATCAATCAGCTCGCTGACTCCATCCAGGAGTTCGGTTTCGTGATGCCAGTGGTGGTCGACGGAAAGGGCCATGTGGTTGTCGGTCATGGACGAGTTTTGGCAGCCAAAAAGCTCAGGATGCCGCGCATACCGGTTGTCGAGATTCGGCATCTGTCACAGGCTCAGCTGAAGGCACTTCGGCTTGCTGACAACCGGTTAGCGCAGCATGCTCATTGGGATGAGAGGCTGCTTGGTGAAAGTCTGCTCGAGTTGAAAGTACTCGACCCGGACTTTGATCTGTCGATCACCGGCTTCAGCTTGTCCGAGATCGACTTGTCGATCCAAAAATTGAGTGAGGTGACTGTCGAAGATAGCGGCGATGGCAGCTCGGAGACGGGGGTGCCGGTTTGCCAGGTCGGCGACGTCTGGGAACTCGGAGGCCATCACGTCCATTGCGGAGATGCTACATCTGAGGGTGCGTTTGAGAAACTGATGGAGGAAGAACGCGCTGACGTCGTGTTCATTGACCCGCCTTACAATGTTCGCATCGATGGCCACGTTTCCGGCAATGGAAAGATACGTCATCGCGAGTTTGCGCAAGGAGCCGGCGAGCTCAGCCGAGAAGAGTTTGTTCGCTTTCTGACCGGCAGTTGTAGTCTCCTCAAAAACTACAGCAAAAACGGCGCGATCCATTTCGTGTGCATGGATTGGAAGCACCTTGATGAACTTCTCGTCGCCGGTCGCGAAGTCTATACGGAACTGAAGAACATCGTGGCCTGGGTCAAGAGCGCGGCCGGTATGGGATCGCTCTATCGCTCTCAGCATGAACTGATCTGCGTCTTCAAGTCCGGTATTGGACCACACACCAACAATGTCGAACTCGGCAAGAACGGCCGCAACCGCACCAATGTCTGGCAGTATGACAGCGCCGGCACTGAGGCGCGCAAGGGCAACAATGTGCTGGAGCTGCACCCGACGGTCAAGCCTGTCCAGATGGTAATGGATGCGCTGCTTGATTGCTCGAACCGCGGCGATATCGTCATCGATAGCTTTCTTGGAAGCGGCACGACGTTGCTCGCAGCCGAACGCACGGGCCGCATCTGTCGCGGGATTGAGCTTGATCCGCTTTATGTAGATACGGCAATCCGCCGCTGGCAGAATTTGACTGGCCGCGATGCGGTCCGGGTGTCAGACGGCATGCTCTTTCGCGACATCGAAGCAAAAGCGGAGCGGGGCGATGAATGATCAAAAGAACGACTTCGAAGTCGGATACGGAAAGCCTCCCGTCGCGACCCGCTTCAAAAAGGGACAATCCGGAAATCCAAGCGGAAAGCCGAGAAAAATTGCCCAGAAGCTAGATCCCGGAAAAATTCTGCAGTCAATCGACAACGAAGAAATCACCGTCAAGATCGATGGCAAGGAAAAACGTATACAAAAAGGAGAGGTATACTTTCGGCAGTTGTTCAACAAAGCAATCAAAGGGAGTCTTTCTGACGCCAGACTCATCGCCAGCATGGCCAAGAAATATTTCGGACTGGAAAGCGAGTCTCCTGGCGAGACGAGATTCATCATTGTGCCAGACAAAAAACTGGCCAGTCGAAAATCAAGCTGAGGCTGAAGAAAAGCATGAACACGGGATACCGGAACCCTCCAAAAAGCACTCAGTTCAAAAAAGGAAACTCGGGTAATCGAAAGGGTCGACCAAGAAAAACCCTGCCGGAAGTTTCGATAGGATCTCAGTTCCGAAAAGTCGCCAACGAGCTGGTCACAATCGACGTCGGCGGTACTCAACGCAGAATGTCGCGTTGGGATGCTTTTGTACATCAGATCTACAACATGGCGCTTGGCAAGGACACTAGTGCTGCGCGCCTGCTCGACCAACTTCGAAGGCAATTTCCTGGCGACTTGCTTCCCGGTGATCCTATTACGTTTTACATCACCGAAGCCGATGCGAGGCTCTGAGCGATACCTGAATGGAACGCATTGGGAATGAGGCTATTCGGGTAATGAGCGGTTATGGAACGGCCGGTTCTGGCGCGCAAAGCGGACATTCAACCAACCCGCCACATCGGCTAAGTGCCCATTTGCAGACTTTCAGCGTCGTGGGCGATAAGGCCGATGGGGGAGGCATCCGAACTGGATTTCAGTTCCGAGATCAACGTGCGATCAGCGGCATCCAGTACAGTCCCCGATCCTCTGGAATTCAAGCCGCTCCGGCGGCTGCGCTCGGCAAACCGATTTGGAAGGCAAGAACCGGAGTGCGACGAGCCACGATTTCAGACCAAGTCGCTTCGCCCGCAGCGGCGCTTCGGGTCTGTTGCCATCCGGCGCAGCCAAGGTGCCAGGCTAATGACGCCGGAGACGAGAAGAGATGGCGCCCAACCGATCCGACGATTTCCCATCGTTGCTATTCGTGCACAACGACCACGAATTCATCATCACGGCGGTGCCCAATGGGGCCGATGTCTTGCTTCACATCGCCGATCAATATGGCCGGATGCTGCTACCTGTTTCGACGAGAGTGGTGGGCGCAAACGCGTGGCCAGGAGGTCGGCCAAACCATCGACTCATCGGCGTCGCAATGGCTGAACTGCGGAGATCGGTCGAGCGTCTCGCCGGTGAGAAATTCCTGAATTTCCTGGAGACGCCGCGAGCGGCGAGCGACTTTCGATGGACCCCGGCGGACCTGGAAGCGGCAAAGAAAATCAACTGGTCGAAACCCGCTGCGACGCTTGTTCACCAAGGATATTATTTCCTCATCGGCGCCTTCGTCACGCCGGAGCGGATGGTGATTCTGCTGAGAGATCCGGATGGGCCTTTCGATGCGCCGATGTCCATTCCGAAGGAGTCGATGATGCGCTCGGAAGCGAAGGGCGTGGATCCGCTCGACTTCGGCGTCAATATCATGGTCGACCGAATCCGCGGTTGGAATGCGCCGCGTACCGAAGCGTTCGTCAGGGACACGCCTCGGCTCGTCGTGGACACGCCTTTCCACCGGCAAAATTGATTCTACGTCAAGCGGACTGTTCTGAACCGATCGCCGATACTGCGATCAATGCCTTCGAGGGCGTTGACCGAAGCCTGACAGGTGGGCCTCACCGAGTTCGTAGGACAATTCCTCGGTGAGAGAGAAGGATACGTTGAACCCCTCCGGCGTGCCGATCGTTAGGATGCGGAGGTTGTCCGGCCCTTCCTCGATCTGAAACTCTTCCGCCGGATAGGTGATGCGCGTCCGCGGGTCGCCGTGCGCCCGTTTCACGGCCGACGACGCCATCGTCGGCATCGTCATCAACAGCGATGACAGCGTGTCGATGTTCATTATGATGCCCACGGTCTGACCGGCGGAATCCTTGATGATCAATCTGACCGCCGTACCGTCGGCCGCCGTCTCGAAATTGATCAATCTGTCGATCTGAATGTCGGTCATTGTGACGTCTTCTCTTTAAGCTACGGGGCGCCGTTCCGGCCATTGGCGCCAGCGTCGCCTGGCGCACTTGTGCGACCGATCTGCATTACGGCCTCGCAGCCTGCGCGCGCCCGGCCGATCTCGGCGCTGCGGATGTCAGTTTCGACCGCGCACCTCCCACAGTTCAGCGCGACCACCGACATGGGCGTTTCACTTCGCGCTCGCACAAGCGGCCTTGCAGGCGGATGCCGTCGCATTGCATTGCGCCACGCAAGCGCCGGACAATCCGCAGTTCTGTGAACATGAGAAATTAGCGGAATCGCAGTTCGTCACGCATTCCTTCGGCGCCTGAGCCTGCGCCAGGTTGAAGCGCGTCGCCCCATTCCCGGCATGGCAAGCAGTGACCGTCAAGAAGATCGTGCAGGTGAGAGCGACGTACTTCATTCGAGCTTTTCCATGGCTAAACGCACGTTCGGGTACCCAGAGTGGCGCGAAACTTTATTCGGAGCCGACTTGTGCTGCGGGTCTTTCCTATTTTTCGTCGTCGCTCGCCGGCAGCGGTCCGCGCTGCGGCAACGCCGCGTTTCGCGCGTGCTCGAACCCGTTGGGATGGGGGCCGGACTGAATCATGCCGTCAATTCGCGTCACCGTATCGCATTGCGGCGCGGATGCCGTGCCCTTGCACAACGCGAGCAGCTTGGGATGTAGTCCGTCACCGCGCGCAGCGGCGATCTCGAGCAGATCGAGGAATGACGTCATGTTCAGATGTCTCCAAAGTGGGCCACGATTCTCGGCGCGGCATTCGCGGACCGCACTCCGATTCGTGACGTCGAACTCGGAAGAGCCGCAGAGGGCGATCGGTTGTCGACACTTGTCGCTCTGCGACATGCTCCCGCGATTTGAAAGCAAGAAACGGAGCGTGGCGCGGGAATCCCGGCCTGTATTCTGACCATGAACATCGAGCGGCGGCCGCGAGCGCATCATCTGGGTTGCGTAAGGCCCGACTGCGGCCGGCCGTGCTGCCAGGCTCGCAACATCGGAATAATCGTCATGCGAGGGAATGTGGAGGTTCGCAGGTTGGTGGGCTTCAAAACCGCCTACGACGGGACAGCCGTCAAGTTGTTCGCCGAGGACGTCGCCGGCCGCGAGATGGCCATCAACATGAAGATCGAGACGTTGACCGCGTTGCTCGTCACGTTACCGAAGATGGCGTCCAAGGTCATCGAACGCTGGCAGAGCGATCCCAGAACGCGGATAGCTTATCCGCTGACCGACTTCCGCATGGAGCTGAGCGAGGGCGGCCGCCGAATCCTCACGTTCGGGACGCAGGAAGGCTTCACGATCTCGTTCAGCCTCGGCGAACAGTTGTCGGAGAAGATGGGCCACGCCCATCTGGAGAGCGACGGCTAGGGCGCGAAAACCGACCGGCCGGCGATCGCTTTCCCGTCTTAGGGGTTGGTCGTCTTGTAGGTATCGAGTACGACGACGCGATCATCCACGACGGACGACGCAACGGAGAATTGGTGAGTCATTGCCTCGCGACCGGTAGGATCGAGCTTGAGTCTGTTCGGGACCGTGATGTCGATCGCAACGATGGCGTTCGGATCTTCCGCCGGATCCGCGATCCGGGCCTCATCGGCGCGACGGATGACCAGCCGCTCTCCCTTAGAATCGGCTAGAGCCAGCAGACTGAGGCGCCGAAGCCCGACGCGCGCCAACGGCCAGTGTTCGATCAGAGCGGACCACTTTCCGTTGTCCTTCAAGATGCCGTTAAGAACGCCTTGGGAAATCGGATCGTCGGGAGCCAGGGCTCCGAGGCTGCCGATCACGTCCAACACATGTGGTCCGGACGGCAGCTCGACCATCAGACCCGTCTTGCCCCCATCGAATCGCACCAGCTTCATGTTTCCCTCCGCAACGGACCGTGACGGTCAGACCATAGTCGGCGGCGGGAGATCAGAACTTCGGTTCTTATCTTCAAACCGAAATCGGCGCGACCGCATGTCGCCGCCGGACGGTTTGAGGACATCAAACGGAGTGCGTATCGGGGCCGCGAGTCTAGCTTGCGCGACCATGTGTCTACCGTTTCCGACAGTGGGACCGGAGGATGTTTCGAAATGCGAGGAACAGGGTCATGGACAGCCGGATCGGTCTCGAAGCGAGCTCGAGCTACGAAAACGAATATTTCCAGTTCTTTTCGATGAAGGGAAAGCTCGGCATGGTTCTCGCCGCTGTCAGTCCGCGCGGCCTCTCGGCGTTGCTGCTCGGTGAAGATCGAGAAGAGCTCGAGCGGGATCTTCGACGCGAGTTTCCCGACGAGCAGCCGGTCAGCGGCGGTTACGGGCTTGAAGGCATCGGTTCGAGCATCGTCAGTTTTACCGAAGATCCTCGCATCGGCGTCAGTCTACCGCTGGACGTGAGGGGCACGGCCTTTCAGAAGCGCGTCTGGGAAGAACTTCGATCCATCCCTCCCGGCGAGCAACGCACGTATTCCGAAGTCGCCGGGCGGGTAGGTATTCCCGGCGATTCGTTTGCGATCGCTCAGACGTGCCTCGCCAATCGAATTGCGATTGCAATTCCATGCCACCGGGTCATCGCCGACGACGGCGAAATCGGCGTCTACCGGTGGGGGCGCGAGCGCAAGCGCGCCCTTCTTCGCGCCGAGGCCAACGCGCAGTTCGGCTCGAAATGCGCTCACTACGCGTCTCGCGTTTGAACGCGCGACGGGCGCGAGAGGCGCCGGCGGTCATGGTCGCGAGGGTATCGAAGGACGCGTTCCCTGAGGCATTAAGTTCTGCCTGCAGGCGCGCACCGAGTTGAAGTTTCGGCGTGACGGCTAGTTGACGCGCGAAGCTGGAAACGACGGCAGCTCGACCGACGTTCCATCAGGATCGGTCAGGAAAAGTGGCGGCGAGCCGGACGACGGTGCGGGCGGGCCTTCGAACACGAAACATAGCCGCTGCGGATCGGGTAGCTTTATAGGTCGTCCGGAGGCGAGCAACGTCACTCCGATCCCATTTCGACCCATTAGGACGACCTGGCTGTCCGATCTTGCGACGGTATTCCAATTCTCGTCGACGGCAAGACCGATATTCCTGCGGTACCAATGAATGGATTTCTCCATGTCCGACACGAACACCACCACATTGGGTGTCGTTGGAGCAGCCGTCATGCACGGACCTAATTCGGCCTCGGCATTTTGGGCGGACAAGCACCCGAGGACGGCGACCACAGTGCCCCAGATCGGCCGCAACGCACGTCGACTCATGTTTCATGCTTTTCGATATGGATCGGTGTATCAGCGTCGATCGAACGTCCGCCACGATCACTCCGTTTTTTGCTTTTGAATTGACAGATCGCCAGCGACCTACCTCGATGACCGAGGCGGACTTCACGCCCGCAAGCGAAAACGCGATGTCGTTCGGTAGTACAAAGGCTTGTTCTCGGTGGAGCTGCCTGTTCACCATCCGGGATAGAGCATCACCAGTCTTCCCCAACTCGCGAGCGCGCCTCGTCGACGCATTTCCTCGATCGCGTCAGCCGCATGCCAAGTGCATGGAACACGGCGGAGCCAGCAGTTGTCCTTCTTCCCCCGATAGAGCCAGATTATCGAAGCCGCGAACATCTGCTGCGCCGGCGTCATCACGCGGTAGTCGGCTCGCCATTGTTCCATGCCCGTCGGATCGACCGCGTCGGCGTAGTAGTCGTACCCGCGGGGGCGAATCGTATGATGATGTCTTCCGGGGCCGTCGCTTGCGAACAGCGGCGCAAGCGCGAACCGCTCTATCGAAGCGCGAAGATGATCGTAGAATGGTGCGAGGCCGAAGAAGTTGGGTCCCCACGGCATCGCGTCCGTAAAGTCCGCGAAAACCGTGGCTTCCGAGTCGGTCATATCGAGCCGAGCCAGAACCAGTTGCGTCAGCCGATATTCGGGAAATCGTTCCTTGGCGCGACGGCTATCGAACGCGGAAAGCGCGAGCAGTGGCAGGACGGTGCGATCTTTGGTTTGATTGAAATTTTCCAGCTCCATCGAGCTCGGCTTGTCGCACATCGGTTCGTCTTGTCGTTCGTGGAGAGACTGGGTGGGGTCCGGACTAGACGGGCTGCCTGACGCCCTCACTCCGATTTCTGTCGTCGAATCGCGAAATCGTCGCGTCAGGCGAGGCGCGTCATCGTAGTGTCGGCCATGAGAAAGATTTCGCCGGTAACGAAGCGCAGCTCGAAGTCGCCGTCGTCGCGCGCGTGCCATTCCGCGTATCCGTCGTTCACGAACTGGCTCAAGCACATCATGACCAGCGACTTCGCCGGATCGTCGCTGAAGCGCGCTACGACATCATCCACGCTCGCCAAGGTGCCGCAGGCTTCATTTCGACCTATTTTGCCGTTGACCCCGCCGATACGGAACATCGTCTGGAACTTCCTTGAGATGGGCCCCTGATGTCGGGATTACCCGGCAATTTGTGCGAGAGCATCCATTATGCGGCCGATTGCCGACTTCACCCTATGTCAAGCATGCATACCTGTTTGAGGCACTCCGGATATCATCTTCAAATTCCCGAAGTCGCAACCGGATTATAAAGCTTCGCGGAAGGTTAGATTGATGCGCATTCGGCCCAAGGTCGGATGCAAGCCCTCCTTCAGTTCCACTACGCCATGGTAGCAAAGACGCGCGGGCCCGCCCCAGACCGCGACGTCGCCATGGCGCAGCGCATACCTTCGGACGGGATCTTTTCGCCTCAGGCCACCGAACTGGAACGTCGCTGGAAGCCCGAGGGAGACGGATGCGATCGGTCTTTCGAAGTCCCTCTCGTTCTTGTCCTGGTGCAACGACAGGCGGGCGCCCGGTTCGTATCGGTTGATCAAACAGGCGTCCGGCATGAAGTCATGGTAGCCCGCGGCTTCTGCCGCTGCGGCGGCCAGGCTGCGGAAGCTTTCGGGGATCGGCGGCCACCGGTCGCCGCTCTCGGGATCCAGAGCGTCGTAACGATATCCGCTTCGGTCGGTGATCCAACCGGCCGCGCCGCAGTTGGTCATCGCGACTGACATCACAAACCCGCCGGGCGTCACCATATGCCGAAACGGCGAGCGGGCCGTGACGGCATCGAGGCCGATCAGAACGTCGCGTTCGAAAGCGAGGGCGGCGCCGCGCAACAGATACGCTCCCTCGGCGATGGTTTCCCGCGGCCGCTCCGAAGGGTCTATGGCATCGAACAGGTCATTCATCGGGTGTCATCGGCGCTTTGGTCCGACTTGCTTCGATTCTGCCGGCCGTTTCGAATCCGCGTCTCGATCGCGCGGGATGCGCCAGAGATACCAGGCCGCAATGGTGCGGTGCGGCGCCCACGCCTTGCCGATCTCGCGGAGCTTGTTGGGTTTCGGAAGTTCGGCCAGGTTCTTGAGTTTGCGGTAGCCGTCGCGCACGCCGAAATCGTCGACGGGCAGGATATCCATGCGCTCCAGCGAGTACATGAGCAGCATTTCGACGGTCCACCTCCCGATTCCCTTGATCTTCGTGATGCGCTCGACGAGCTCCTCGTCCTCCATTTCGACGGCGTTGCCTCGCGTCGGCACCAGTCCGGACAGCGCGCCGTCGGCGATCGCCTTGATCGTGGCGATCTTGGCCGCCGAGAAGCCGCAGGCGCGCAGCGCGTCGAAGTCGCTACGGAGGATGTTCTCCGGGGTCGGGAACGCGACGTCCGGATGCAGCGCCTTGAGCCGACCGATCATCGCGTCGCCCGCTTTGGCGGTGAGTTGCTGATATCCGATCGCCCGGACCAGCGCCTCATAGGGTTCGCGCGCGGCCTTGGGATCGTGGCGACACGGGCCGACCCGGGCGACCAGGTCGGCCCAGTCGGGATCGATCTTCCGGAGAAAGGCGACCGATTTGCTGTAGCGCGCGAAGGTGGCCATTGGTGCAGGGACGAGTGCTTTCGGGCGGTAGATAGTATTCTCGCCGATTTCGACGAGGTAGCGGGCCATCGAAACGATCAGCCCGCTGCGGCCGCGGTCTTGCGGGATTCTCGATCAAGCAGGACGCGCTTCCGCTCGACCCCCCAAGCGTATCCGGAGAGCGAGCCGTCGTCCCTTACGACCCGATGGCAGGGAATCGCCACGGCAAGGTTGTTGGCCGCGCATGCGCTGGCGATGGCACGGGCCGCTTTGGGTGCCCCGATCCGCCTGGCGACTTCCGCATAGGACACGGTCTGGCCGACGGGAATCTCCTGCAATGCCTGCCACACACGCTGCTGAAAGGCCGTTCCCCGGATATCCAAAGGAAGGCCGAGCCCGATCGCCGGCGCTTCGATGAAACCCACGACGCGCGCCACCAGCGCCTCATAGTTGGGATCGGCGCCGGCCAGCTCAGCCTTCGGGAAGCGATCTTGGAGATCGTGAACGAGTTTGTTCGGATCGTCGCCCAACAGGATGGCAGCGACGCCTTTTTCGCTCGAGGCGACCAGGATCGAGCCGAGCGACGTCTCGCCGACCGCGAAGCGAATTCTCTCGTTGACGCCACCCTCGCGATAACGGCTCGGCGTCATTCCCAGCATGTCGGTCGACTTGGCGTAGAAGCGGCCACTCGAATTGAAGCCGGCGTCGTACATGGCCCCGGTCACGCTGCTTCCCGTCTCAAGACACTGACGCACTTTTGCGGCCTGATGCGCCGCCGCGTAGTCCTTCGGCGTTAGTCCGGTGACGGCCTTGAAAACGCGGTGGAAATAGCTGGAGCTTCGCCCGACCTTGCCCGCAAGCTCGTCGAGCGAGGGTGGCTCCTCGTTCTCCTCGATGAGACGGCAGGCCTTGGCGACGAGCTTCGCGTTTTCGTCGTCGAGCGAAAGTCCGTCGGGATGGCACCGCTTGCATGAACGGAAGCCAGTGGCCTTGGCCGACGCCAGCGTGTCGTGTAGCGCGACGTTCTTGGGATTTGCGGTGCGAGAGGGGCACGACGGGCGGCAATAGACCCCCGTCGTCGTCACGGAATACCAGAATTGACCGTCGGCGGTCTTGTCTCGCGCCAAGACGCGCGCCCAGCGCGGGTCGTCGGCAACGCAAATCAATTTCAATTTGCTTCTGTCTGCGGTCGTCACGTTTCTCTCGGCTCTTTTTCGGGTCGATGGTCTGGACCAATTTGCCGGACGGCGCCGGGTTCGCACTCCGATCCTTGCTTTCAAATCTGGACCAGCCGTCAGCTCCGGGACTTTGGCGCTCAACGAGATCGCACCGCCACCCGATTTCCGAACGATCGAAGACAGCCCACTGTGTCGCTCGTCGCGCATCTACGGAGCGACCTCACGCAATCTCGAAGTCGAGTTCGCGAAAATCCGGAAGCAAGAATCGGAGTGTGCGCGGCCGACCTCGAATGTAGGTCGACGGTGCCTCCGTAACGGGCGATCGGAGCGAATTTGATGGGGACGCCCGACGAGCATCGATATGAAGTCGGCAACCGCGGACACGACCAGGGCGAATCGGAGATCGTTCGCATTCTCAACCGACGTAAAGCCTCCGGTAGTCAGCCGGTCCCTGCTGCAGGTCGGCGGCATGGCGGAGATCTACTTGAGGGACGCGCCATACCTCCGGCTTCTGAGCGAGGAAGAACGCGAAGCCTCCCTCGACGTGATGTTGGAGGCGAAGCCCGAAGGCAGCGTATGGATCTTCGGCTACGGCTCGTTGATCTGGAATCCGGCAGTCAAATTCGTCGAACGGCGCATCGCCAAAGTCGAGGGATGGCATCGCTCGTTCTGCATGTCCATCGTCGCGGGTCGAGCTTCTCCCGCCTCTCCGGGCTTGATGCTGGGCCTGGACGGCGGTGGGGAATGCCTTGGGAGCGCTTTCCGGCTCGACGACGCCGACGTCCGTTCGGAATTAACCCTGCTTTGGCGGCGCGAGATGCTGTGTCGCGGAGCCTATGTTCCAAAGTGGTTGGAGCTCCATGATGAAGACGGGGTGGGCTTCGGCCATGCCGTCGCCTTCACGATCGATCCGGAGGGCGAGAAATACGTCGGCAATATGCCCGCGGAGGTCGCGGTGCGACGCCTGGCCTCTGCGTCGGGCGGATTGGGGTCTTGCGCGGACTACCTCTTTCAGACGCGAGACGGACTGCGCGCTCACGGAATACCCGACCTTGCCCTCGAGCACCTTGCGAACCGCGTCGAAATCGCCCTGGCGGCGTAAGGAGGCGTGGGCCGCTGCGGGATCGATAACTCGGGGCCAAGAGCGGGGATCGAGTACCTGTCGGCGTCGCTTCCGGACGGAACGGCGGACGTGGTCGCGGAGCAGTTGTTCTCCGCAGTGCAAGCTTCCCTGATTTGAGAATAAGGACCGGAGTGTCCGTGGATCCGGAACGCGTAGCGTTAACTTCATGCTCAGCTAACGGGAGAAGGGCCATGAATTTCATCGCGACGCGCCTCGCCGGGGGGGAACTCGCCGACGCGGCCGACCTGATCGAATACGGAATCGACGGTTGCGATCTCGGGAAGGTGCTGGTCGCACGCAGCAAGATTGGTGTGTGCGCGATCTTGCTGGGGGCGAACCAGGACGAGATGGAGCGGAGCCTCGCTGCGATCTTTCCGATGAGCCTATTGGTCCTGAACAAGCCTCACGTTCGTGACGAGTTGGCTAAGGCGGTGCAGTTCATCGCGTCGCCGAAGGACGATCTTGATCTCGAGCTCGACGTGCGCGGGACACCTTTTCAGCATCGCGTCTGGGACGCATTGCGCACCGTGAAATCCGGCCGGCCGGTTACTTACGCGCAGCTTGCCTGTCGGGTACACGGACCGAAGTCTTTGCGCGCTATCGCGCAAGCCTGCTCGGAGAACCCAATCGCCCTCGCAATACCGTGCCATCGTGTCATGGGAAACAGCGGATCTACCTCTGGCTATCGCTGGGGCGTCGAGCGGAAGCGGGCGCTGGTGAATCGCGAAGTCGCCGCGGCGTAGTCGCTAGGCCGTCCCACGGCGCCCTAGTTTTTGACGACCATGCACAGCCGATTCCAGCCGGTGAGCGCGGCTCCGATGCAGAGAGCGAGCGAGGCCGGCCAGGTCGGGTTTGGTAAAAACCCCAGGAAGGCGGCGGCGCCGCCGATCGAAAGCACGAACGAGCGATCGGCCTTACCCAAGGGACCTTCAACGCGGCGCTGGTCGCCGAACGCGGGGCCGGCCAGGCCGACGAATTCGCTCAGCACAACGAGCGCGATCACGATCGAGCCTTTTGCGACGGTGCAAGACGAGATGAACATCAATGGAAGAAATAAAGCGATCTCGGAAAGGATGTCGCCAGTCTCGTTCAGCACGCCACCCAAGCGACTCTTTTGTCCGAACTCGACCGCCAACGTGCCGTCGAGCGAGGCGCAGGCGGTCCGGACGAGGACCCACGCCGGAAGAATCCCGAAAAGCGCGGGCCTGTCGGGAAACGCACAGAGGACGGAGCCGACCGCGATCGATCCGGCCAACGACGCCAACGTCACCTGATTCGCTGTGACCCCGGTCCGCGCCAGCAGCGCCGCGACAGGATACAGCAGTCTTTTCAGCCTGGGTTTGAGGAAAGTCAGCGTCGTTCCCGTCAGAAACGTAGGTAGTTCGCGATCTCGGCGCCCGCGACGAGAATCGTCGTTGCCGCAGGATTGTCCCATCGCTGAAGTCAGGCGGCGATCGCGGCTTCGAGCGCCGCGACGTTGCGGGTCCGGGTCGCGATAGCGTCGATATTCTGCAAAGTCCGGCGGAGAGCGCTGCTCGAGGTGGCTTGTGTGTAGTGAAAATAGATCACGTCGACACCTACTCTGGCGAAATCGCGCTCCAGCCTGTTGCCCTTTTCGGTTCCGCGCCAGTCGTCGCCCTTGAACAACACGTTGAAACGCAATTCCTTCCAGATCTCTATCTTGTCGTACGTCATCGCGGCGTGCGCCATGTTCACGTACCGGACATTGCGAACGATCTCGAGTCGCTCGAGCAGCGGTATCACGGGCGTCACGCCTTTGTGTCGGATCAGCACGTCGTCCGCGGCCACGCCGGCGATGAGATAGTCGCAGTTCTCCTTCGCCTGCCGTAGAATATTCAGGTGCCCGATATGGAAAAGATCGAAGGCGCCCGGCACGTACCCGATACGGATCATTGTAGTCGTCTCCCGATTTTCGCGTGATCTTGATGATGTCGGTCGACGGGCGTCGCAGCGCTCCGCTTCCTGCTCCCCAATTGAATTACTCCAATCGATCTGTGCCTCGTCGAAGCGGCGACGAGTCGGCGACATCGATATGGGGGCAAGAAACGGAGTTCGGGCGCACCCGCGCACGAATAGGCACGGGCGGCGTGATCACCTCTTCGGTGATCGCGGACAACCCGAAAGGCATTTACATGAGCTTGCAAGATGACAACAAGGCGATCGTCGGTCAGTGGTTCGATCGATTCTGGGGAAAGACCTTCGATGCGAGCGTGATCGAGCAGATCGCAGCGCCGGACATGCTGCTGAAGTATTCTCTGCACGAACCCCGCCGAGGGCGGGCGGATATCAAGAACTTCATCACCGATTTCCGCGCCGCATTCCGCGACCTGAACTTCTGGGGTACAGCCGATCTTCTCGCCGAGGGCGACTACGTCATCGGACAATGGGAAGGCGGCGGCACCCACACCGGACCGGCGTTCAAGGATTTCCTGGCTGGCAGCCTGTCTGCCAACACGGGCAAGACGATGCGCTTCACCGGCGTGACCATTCTCAAGCTGAAGGATGGCAAGATCGTCGAGGAAATCGGCCTCGATGACGGCGTCGCGTGTTTGACCCAGCTCGGCATCCTGAAGGCTGCCTAACTGCGTGAGGCCGTCGTTCGAAAGAACGGCGGCCTTTTGGCAAGCGTACGCTTGCCGACGATGAAATTCCGACCGAAATAGCTCGCTCCCTCGGATCCTGGTCGTTCGCTTCGGCGCCCGCGCCGCGCGCCTGGAGGTGAGATCGCGCTCAGCGTCGCGAAGCGACGGATATCCGGAGTGACCGTCGGGGCCATCGCAAAAAGCCAATTTGAAAGCAAGGCACGGAGTGGGGACGGGAGCAAAAGGGCAGATGCTCCGGATTGATACGGAGGAATACTGTCATGAATACGCCGGCCCCCAACACGACCGAGCCCGAGATCCTTCTTTTCGGCTATGGAGAAACCGAGCTCGGGCAGATCGTCGTGGCCGAAACCAGGCGCGGCGTTGCGGCGCTGTTCCTCGGCGAGGATCGAGCGAAGCTGTTTCGCGATCTGGAGCAGGCGTTTCCGTGCACGCGGCTCGTTCTCGATCAGGCCGCCCTTGAGACTACGATCAGCCGTGCCATCTCGATGATCGATACGCCGCGCGCCGCAGTCGAGTTGTCGCTCGATCTGCGTGGATCGCCCATCGAAATGGCGGTCTGGAAGGCGTTGATGTCCATCCCGATCGGGGAAACACGGACATATGGCCAAATCGCAAAGAATTTGCCGATCGCGGCGACGGCTAAAGAGGTCGGTGCGGCTTGCGCCGCAAATCGCATTGCCGTCGCCGTGCCGTGCCACCGCGTCGTGAAGGCCGACGGATCGGTTGCCGGTTATCGTTGGGGCGTGAAGCGCAAGCTTCGATTGATCAATAGAGAGGGTATCGACCTATGACCGCGAATGTGAGCCAAATGAAAAACGGGACTGAGAAGACCACCAAGGGAAACGGAGCCACGGTGACGGCGGCGATTCAGGCGCGCGTGGAGCGCGTCGACTGGGAACGGATCTACGCCGATCTCGACGCCCAAGGTTGGGCCATCGCGCCGAAGCTTCTGACCCACGCGGAAGCCGATGCGGTCGTCGGCCTCTACCATCGGGGTGACGGCTTCCGGAGCCACGTCATCATGGGCCGGCACGGTTTCGGTCGCGGTGAGTACAAATACTTCAGCTATCCGCTGCCGCCGATCATCCAGGCGCTGCGGGCGGCGGCCTATCCCCATCTGGTGCCGGTCGCAAACAAATGGCACGAGCGCATGAGCAAGGACGTGCGGTTCCCCGCGAATCATGCCGCATTCCTCGATCGCTGCCACAAGGCGGGCCAGGTCCGTCCTACGCCCCTTCTGCTGGAGTACGCGCCTGAAGACTACAACTGTCTTCA
This sequence comes from Bradyrhizobium sp. KBS0727, assembly GCF_005937885.2. Lineage (NCBI taxonomy): Bacteria > Pseudomonadati > Pseudomonadota > Alphaproteobacteria > Hyphomicrobiales > Nitrobacteraceae > Bradyrhizobium > Bradyrhizobium sp. KBS0727. The sequence goes on from NZ_CP042176.1 coordinate 2,665,875, forward strand.
CCGTGATCTGTACGGCGAGCACGTCTTTCCGATTCAGATCGCGATTCTGCTGGACCAGCCGGGCGAGGACTTTGAAGGGGGCGAGTTCGTCATGACCGAGCAACGCCCTCGCATGCAAACGCGCGCAATGGTTTTGCCCCTCAAGAAGGGGGACGCTGCCATCTTTGCCGTGAACAGTCGACCGATGAAGGGTGTTCGTGGCGACTACCAGGTGAAGCTGAATCACGGCGTCAGCAAACTCTACTCGGGGAGACGCCATACGGTCGGCGTGATCTTCCACGACGCGACCTGAGTGCGCATCAGAACGCCAGAATTATGATCGGATTAAAATTCGATCTTAGGCAAAGGACAACAGTCGTGTGTCGGTGACGTTATCGACGAGGTGATGATCGGGTTTGGCGATCGTCATCTTTTCTCCCGACGACCCAGGTGCAGTTAAAGGGAATTGCTCAAGCCGGACGACGGCCCGCCTATGGCCGGGAGCTGCGCGACGCATCCACATGCGCCTCGAGGGGCGAACGCAAGCCCCGAGGGCAAGCCTAGCCGAACGTGCTGTTCGACGATGGGCGGGCATCCCGCAACGACGGTGGTGGCTAGACCTGTCGGCCATATCTCTCGGTTACCGCCGCCGCGACGAATTTTCTGCGTCCGGCACTGCTTGGGCTTGTGCTATGAGCGGCGCACCAGTCCGGAAATGTGGCGGGGTCGATGTAAACACGTAGCACGACGTGTCCATAGGCCTTGAGCCCATGCTCCATTTCCTCGGCCATCTTCAGCCATTCTTTCCAGCTCCGTGGCATCTTGTCGCCATCGTCGAAAAGTTGCCGCAAGGTTGGATAATCTTCCTCCTTTATCCAATAGGCTCCGACAGCGGGAGGCGGTTTATCCTCGGAGTTCGTCATACCTGCTCTCCCTGCAGATGCTGCCTGTCACTGACACGTTCGAGGTGGGTCGCCCGCCTCGAATTGCCGCAAATCAGTGATTCGATCATTGATGAAATTATCTCGCGAACTGTCAGGGCCGCCGAACTTCCGCGATACTCCCGGGGCGCCGATGGCGGCGTAGGCATGACAGTTCCTCCGCCATCCCGTCCTCCGCGTATAGCGAGGCGAAGACCATAGCTTCTAACCGAATTGACCGTTGATCTCACCTAATCGGCCGTTTCTGGTCGGCCGCTTGTGGCGCGAAACGGTCATTCGTGCTCCCTGAATCCATCGCAAGCCCATGGTATCTTTGAGAACTACCAAATTAACACTCAGTAGCGAGTGATGAACGGCTTGAGTTGGTGTGGCGGGAGAGTAGGTGCTCGCAGGGCGAATTGCGGTAAACGGAATCTCACGAGATGGTCATTGCGGTAGCGAGCCTCGTTCAGCTCCCTCAGTTGCGACTCTGGCGTCGGAGTAGAAGCAGGAGATAATCGTGGTTACTCGGCATGCGACAAAACGCCAGCGGCACTTGATATGTCTTAGTGCGGTACGCGCCATAATCAAGATATCGCTTACAGCTGTGTTGATGTGTTGCACCGGCACAATGGCGACCGAAGCGGCTGACCTATATCGAGCGCAGGCAATCGTCACGGGCCAAGGCGAGGCAAACCGCATCATCGGCTTCGCCTCTTGTTTGGAGGACGTTCTCATAAAAGTATCCGGTGCGCAGAAGCTTGCGGGCGACCGTCGATTGGCAGCATACAAACCGAAGGCGAAAGGTTTCGTCAGGGCATTTAGCTATCACGACCAAATGTCGGGCACTCCAACTCGCGACGAGCAGGGCACCCGCGATCGACCATACGATCTGATCGTCGACTTTGATGAAAAGAAAATCGACGACGTTCTCAAGGCACTTGGCCTCAAGCCGTGGCTTTCACGCCGTCCGGTCCTTGGGGTCTTTGTCGAGATGCAACAAGACCTGAAAAAGTACATGGTCACAGCTGATGCAGACCAGTCCGAATTACAACGTGAATCACTGCTCGCAGCAGCCGGCAAGCGGGGGATGACTATTGCGTTGCCCGGCGTGGCAGCATTGGCGAAATTGAGCATCAATGGCGTGGGGCTCAGGACGATGACTTCCTCGACATTGGCTTCGGTCGCGGCCCAGCAGGGTGGGGAAATCGCTCTGGTCGGGCGATTGGTCTGGGTCGATCGGGAGCTCGGATGGGCCACGCAGTGGCAGATGGACTGGCAGAGCCGGACGCACCGATGGCAGGTTCGCGGAGTCACGTTTGATGAAGCTTTCCGACGCGGCATCGGCGGCGCTGCTCAGATTTTATCAAACAACGGCGATCCGGCATAGCCGGGCAGAACGCGACGTTGATAGAATTAGACCGTCATGAAGGCTGTCGAACGACCGCTCCTGGCGCAAAGCGGTCGTTCACGCGCTGGAGGCGTTTGCTTTTGAAGGCACACGGGCGCGTTTTCGGAACAAACACGGCAAGAACGTTCTAGACGCGATAACAGCCTTCAAGACGGTAGCTTGTTTGAACGTCACATTGGCCCATGCGAAAATTGGTTGCGCAGCTCCGCAATTCTCTCTGAATAATCATAAATGCCCGGATCCGGACCGGCCCGACGACGCGGTGTGTTGAGAGATCATGGACGACAAATCCGGCAAGCAGACTATCGAATACGGCATCGTACCCATCGACGTGATGGCATCGATGTCGGGGCTCGATTTTGTCCGCGCGATCTTCGCGAGACGATTGCCGGAGCCGCCGATCATGCAGACGGTCGAGCCGTTCGACTGCACGGTCGAACCCGGCGCCGTCGTGATTCACAGCGTGCCGGGTCTGCGCCATTACAATCCGATCGGCTCGGTGCATGGTGGCTATGCCGCGATCCTCCTGGATTCCGCGATGGGGATCGCGGTGCAGAGCACGCTGCCCGCGGGCAGTGGCTACGCCACGCTGGAGTTCAAGATCTCATTCGTGCGCGGCATCAGCGAGACGAGCGGCGTGATCCGCACCGAGGGCCGCGTGCTCAACGCCGGCCGCCGCGTCGCTACCGCCGAGGCGCGCATCACCGATGCAAAGGATCGGCTGCTTGCGCATGCGACGACGACGTGCCTTGTGTTCGAATTTCCGAAGGGGAGCGCGAAAGGCTGACGTTGAATTGGAGGTACCTTTGGGCTAGGCTTTCGCTACAGGTCAAGAGAGGGCTCCCCTGTGCCTCCCGAGCGGATCGAACGCAAGCTCGCCGCCATCCTGGCCGCCGATGTGGCTGGCTATAGCCGACTCATGGGAGCGGACGAGGAAGGCACTCTCGCACGTCTGAAGGCCTGCCGTCGCGAATTGATGGACCCGGAGATTGCGGAGCACCGTGGGCGCGTCGTCAAGACCACCGGAGACGGCATCCTCATCGAGTTTCCGAGCGTGGTGGACGCCGTGCGCTGCGCAATGGACGTTCAGCGCGGCATGGCCGAGCGCAACGCGAATGTTACAGATGAGCAGCGGATCGAGTTTCGCGTCGGGATCAACCTTGGCGATATCATGATCGAAGCCGAGGACATTCATGGCGACGGAGTGAATATCGCGGCGCGGTTAGAAAGTATAGCGGAGCCCGGCGGCATTTGCATCTCGGACTCGTCCTATCAGCAAGTGCGCGACAAGTTCACCATCCCCTTCGAGGATATGGGCTTGCAGCAGCTCAAGAACATCGCGCGTCCGGTGCGCGTCTATCGCGTACTGATTGGCCGGAGCGCGCCGAGGGAAAGGCCGGCGCTCGCCCTGCCGGACAAGCCCTCGATCGCAGTACTGCCATTTCAGAATATGAGTGGTGATCCCGAGCAGGAATATTTCGCCGATGGCATGGTTGAAGATATTATCACCGAAATGAGCCGCATTCGCTGGCTGTTTGTGATCGCTCGCAACTCGACCTTCACCTACAAGGGCCACGCGGTTGCTGTGAAGCAGGTGGCGCGCGAACTGGGTGTGCGCTATGTGCTCGAAGGATCGGTGCGCAAGGGCGGCAATCGGGTGCGCGTCACCGCGCAAATGATCGATGCGACCTCCGGCGCCCATATATGGGCCGAGCGATACGACCGCGACCTCAGCGATATCTTTGCCGTGCGGGACGAGATCACGGCGAGTGTTGCGGGAGATATCGAGCCGGCGCTGGCCGAGGCCGAGCAGCAGCGGGTGTTGCGCAAGCCGCCGGAGCGGCTCGATGCCTGGGAAGCCTACCAGCGAGGACTTTGGCATTTCAACAAATACCGACCGGAGGAAAACCAGACCGCACAGACCTTTTTTCGCCAAGCCATCGCGCTCGATCCGAATTTCGCTCCCGGCCACTACGGAAATGCGCTGGCTCTCCAGTGGGGCATCTGGCACTTCTCGAGTCGCCCTTTCCTGGAGGTTCAAGAAACCGCGCGTGAAGAAGCGCAAATCGCGGTATCGCTCGACGACAAGGATGCGATGGCGCATGCTGTGCTGGCACACATGATGATGTGGGGCGGCCAGTGGGAGGCGGCGATCGCCGAAGCGCGCACCGCGGTTGCCCTCAATCCAAACAGCGCCTTTGTCATCAGCATGCTTGGTTGTGTACTCGGGTTCGGCGGCTATCGAGAGGAAGCACTCGAGCGGTTGCAGCAGGCAATGCGTGCCAGCCCACACGATCCCCTGATTTGGCTTTGGTCGATCTGGCGTGCGCTCTTGCAGTTTTTTTCACGCGATTTCGTCGCTGCGCTGCAGACATTGCGCCAAGTTGTTCGCCTGCGCCCGAGCTATGCTCCCCCTTTCGAATACGTCGCCGCGTCGCTCGCTTATCTCGGGCAATTGGACGAGGCGCGCGAAGCACTGGAACGTGTTCCCCCGCAATCGGCGGAGCAACTTCGGCGTTGGCAGCAAAGGCCGCCCTGGATGCGGCCAGAGGATTATGCGCTACGGGTCGAAGGCGTCCACCTTGCAGCCGGAGTGCGGGGTTGAGTGCGGCGCCGCGATCAGCCGTTCCCTGGAAGACTCCTATGGATCAAGACGTTGTTGCAATCCTGCGGACTTTGAACTGCACATCTCCCAAACGACGCAAATGCGGCGATAAAGCGCGAATATTCATAGTCATAGGTGCTGCTTGTATGCTGGCGCAGCAACTCTCCGCTACACCTACCCGCGCTGAAACCCCCGATTCGAGTCGCTCATTAAGCGCGCCCGCGGCAAATACCAAACCGAAGTCATCTGAAACAAAGATCGTCGCAAAGAAAAAGGAAGCAAAACCCGTCGCAAAGAACACAGAAGATAACAACCGTCCGATTCTTCCGATCAATGACACCAACAACCGCTCTACCCTGGATAACCTTCGCGCCCTGGATAAGGTACTTGGTTACAAGGGATGGAATATTCCGTTTCCGTCGTTCACCGATACGCTTCTTCTCGACGATGGGGGCTTCCGCACAGCGTTGGCCTCTCAGGGAATCGGATTTCTGCACTTCGGGATAATGCTAAGCCAGGCAAATATGTTGGATACGCCTCGCAGCGTGCCAAATTCCTATCCACCGTGCACGTATCAGAACCATCTGGGAGGGATTTGTGCAGGCAACCAGGCCTATTTTGGCGAGTCGTTCGGCCTTGGTTATAACCATAATACATATCTAACTTATGATCTCGGACGAGTCGGCCTCGAGGGAGGGCAACTCCAGGCCCATATCGTGTCCCAGACATCAAATAATGAAGCCTTTTTGGTCAACGATGCCGGAGTTGTCGGTGTCTCTTGGTATCAACCGCTCTTTGACAACAAGGTTGAGTTCAAAGTCGGTTGGCTTGCTCCTATCGCAGAATTAATTGGGCTAGGCATTGGAGGGAATTACGCGCAACCCTTCGGCTCCGCGGCCTCGATTCCGGTCGAACTCGGCATGGCGATTGTACCCGCATTTGCACCGGGCCTGCGCGCGAAACTGAATATCACTGATACCGTATACGACCAGATTTATGTTCAACGGAGTCTCCCGGTAAGAGGCGTTACCGGCAACCCGATTTACGACGAGATCAGCCGCAGCAAGAATAATTTTTGGCCAAATTTCGGCTCTGACGTTGCGGGGACCGGAGTTTTTCTGCTGGATGAGCTTGGCTATCGGCAGCACGAAAAATCAGGCGTTCTGTCGACGTGGGTACGAGGCGGACTGATACTTAATACAACCGAGTTCACCGATTTTTCATCGGTGAGAAGTGCCGGCACAAAGTCCAACGTGCCTGGAGTTTACCTTTTGGCAGATCAACAGCTGTGGCAGCAGGCTCCGTCTTCGGATGCGTCGTCCTACCGCGGAATATATGCTGGGTTTACATATATGTATACGCCGCCGGAAACCGCGGCATTTTACCAGTATTACGAGGCGCGCGCATATTGGATTGGGCCATTTGATAGCCGTCCGCAAGACATGCTAACCTTTAGCTATACGCACAATGATATTAGCAAATATATTACCGCTCTAACAAATCGGAATTCCGCACTTACAAACGTATTTGCGAACAAGTACACCAACACATATAGCCTCACCTACTTTGCACGTTTGATGCCCGGCGTTTATGGAACGGTCGGCATCGCATATACGGATCATCCGAGTATTTCATACTTTCCCACAGAGGGGTCCTCATTGAATTTTCTAGGATCTCTGGTCTTCAATTTGTAGACCCTTGGGTGAGGCACAATTGCCGTCGCTGGATAGGTTTCCCGCTCTTCCTTCTCCCCTGTGGGAGTAGGAAAAAATGGACCGTCACCGCGGCATCAATTCAACCTGACTTCATCCGACCCTACACCACCGGCTTACCCGAGAGGCCGCGTTCGCCGAACGCAAGGAGAAGGGCCGCGCTGGCGCACATGGCTAAAGCGATCACCGCCGTCATTGCCAGCGGGCCGGCAGATTTGAGCAGCGGCAGCAGGACGAGCGGCGCCAGCGCGGAGGTGACGCGATTCACCGCCCAGGCGGTCGAAGAGACGGTTGCGCGCAGCGCGGTCGGAAACAGCTCCGCACCATAGACCGACAGCGCGCCTCCATAGATCGCAACCATCATATTGAATGCCGTGCCCGTCGCCATGAGCAGCACCGGCGCATTGCTGGTCGCGAACCACATACCCGTGGCCGCCATTGCGGCCGCGCATAGCGCCAGCGTCGTACGCCGTTCGATGCGATCGATGAAGGTTGCCGCCAGCAGCGCGCCGATCGAGGGACCGAACAGCGAGACGGCGAGATAGAGCAGCGAATCCGCAACGCGGAATCCCTTTTCGACCAGCACAGCGCCGCTGAGCAGCGGAAAGCTGTTCATCCCCCAAGAAGCGAGGAAATATAGCGCGCAGAGCAAAGCTGTTCGCGGCCGATACGCACGCGCTGCACCGAACCAGAAGCTCGCACGCTCGACACCGGCAACGGGCGCATGCAGCCGCGCGCCAGGCCGAACGGCCTCGTATCCGGCATGGCGGAAAAAGCGGTTGTACGCATCGATGGCGGCCTCGAAGCGCGCGGCGGCGGCCAGCCAGCGTGGCGACTCCGGCAGCGTGCGAAACGCCGCGCCGGTCGTGGCGGCGCCGACGGCCCCGATGATCAGAGCGCAGCGCCAGCCGTCGAGGCCGAATGGCTGCAGCGGCGTGAGGGTGCGGATCAAGAGCACGACGGCGGGCGCACCGAGAGCGCCGATCGCGCAGACCAGGAGGATCAGCATGCCGCGGCGCGCCGCCGGCAGCACGTCGGAAAGATAGGTGGCCATCAGCGGCGGATAGGCGCCGAGCGCCATCCCGGACAGCACACGGAAGAATGTCAACCAAGCGACATCCGGGCTCGCCGCAGCCAGCAGCGAGGTCACCGCCGACACGAGCAGGCTCAAGCTGAGCGCAAGGCGGCGCCCGCTGCGGTCCGCAAGCCACCCGAGCAGCGGGGCGCCGATCGCGCCGCCAGCGGCGATCGATCCGAGCAAGAGCGCGAGCTGATACGGCGCGACCTGATGCGGCGGACTCGAGAATGCCACCGAGAGCGCATAGCTGAGCGCCGACTCGATCACGTCGAAGGCGAGGCCAAGGGCGCACAGGACCAGGATCGCCCAGTGCAGCGGCGTGACCCGCAGGCTATCGAGTTGGTTTGCCGGGAGCTCTGTCGCTCCGGCCGTCGGGTGCGAAAGATCCATGCGTTGACCCTACCCCAGGCACCGTGACCGAACCAGCGCGCCTTTGGCAAAAAAAGAGAGCGTGCCCAGACGGTAGTTATTAGCCGATAAGGGCGGTTGGAGGTTCGAGCAACAAGTGCTGGGATTTCGTCAGAGCGCCTACCGGCGGCTTTGGTTAGCGAAGACTGCCACAACGCGACGGACGGCACACTCGGTGGTCAGCTCGCTACAGCTGGCAGTCGGCCAACTGGGTGTTCGACGCTGCGAGGCGAGTGCTGCAGCGCATTGCGAACTAGACTAGCCGGCAGCCGCGGTGCCGGATTGGAACCGGTCGAGGATTTGCAGGGCGCGCTCGAGAGCGGGGCATACAATTCCCTCCGGCATTCGACCAATAGCCGCGTTGAGATGTTTGTAACCCTCCGAGACGCGATCCTGCTTTAACAACAGCTCAGCAAGGTCCGTCGCAGCCATCAATTCAAACAGGGTGGCGGACTGGCGTTTCGCCCAGTCGATTGCCGAAAGCAAGCTGCTTTCCGCTTGGACATGGTCTACCTCCGATCGAGACGCGAGGATACCGCCCTTAACCCTGAACAAGGCGGGCATGTACACCAACTTCCCACCGCGCTGTTGCACCTCGATTGCGTTCAAGGTCAGCTCCAAGGCTTCCTCGTGTTCTCCTATGGCGGCTAGGCCCTCGGCCAGATCGCAAAGGATGTCTATGGTCTGGTTTTCGTTCCGTTGTGCCTGAAGCTCCTTAAAGGCTCGCCTCAGCAATGGAATTCCCTCATGAAAATTATTTTGACGGAGGTACCACTGACCTCGTAGGCCGGTCACCACAGGGCGAAAATCGATCAGGGAGTCGAGTGCACAGAGTTCGGTCAACTGCGCGAGGTGCAGCTCCGATCGCCTAAAGTCCGCCAGAGCCAAATAGACTGAAAATGTGACGCACAGAGCTCGACACAGCGTGTATGGGTGTCCGGATTTTTCTCCCTCGTCTATCGCGCGATTTGCGCACTTGAGTGACTGGTCAAGCGAACCTCTGTACAGCAGAGAACGAGCCATCCCGCCAAGCAAAAGACATCTCTGCCCATGGTCTTGCCCGGCACGGAAGGGCGAACCGGATGCCATGTAGCTGAGGCTGGCTTCAAGATGCTTGAGTGCGACGAGGTGATTGCCAACCAAATGGTTGGCGACCCCCAACATCCATTCAGCGAGCGCCACGTCGTCGGGATCATTGGTTTTGTTGGCAACTTCTTTGCTTCGGGAAGCGGCATCGAGCGCACTCTGAATGTCACTGTTCGAACAGTAATATGCGAAGAGCCCATTCAGAAGCCGCACCTCGCAGGCAAGGTCTCCTTGTACAGCCGCAATGGATAGCGCGCGAGAAAAAATCTCGCGAACGCGCTCGCTGTTGCTGCCAGCTGTATGCATCAGCGCGAATGACAATGACACACAGATCTGCATCTCCCGTCGAGAGTTCTTGTCTTGAGCTCCGAGGCGGTCTAACGCGCGCTCTGCCCAGCTTCGGCATTCGGTCAACAGGGAGAGTTCGAGAAAAACCTGCATTGAAGCAGCTGCAAGTCTCGTCGCAACCTCGTCGCTGCCATGCGATCCAAAGCTCCATTCCAGCGCCGCCCGAACATCGCTGAGTTGCCGGGAATAGGTCGTAACTCTATCGGCTCTTGGCAGAGCCGAAAGCGGCCCTTTTTGCGGTTCCAGCTGCCGGGTGACGTATTCCGCATGCCGCAAAGAAATTGAGTCGAACTCAGCATGCTCCTCCAGTTTCCCAAGGGCATAGGCGCCGGTCATATCCAGCAGTCGGAACCATGGCTCGATGCCACTGATATCAGCGACGACCAACGATTTGGCTACCAGATCGGCCAGGCGGTCTATCGCACTGACGCCCGTTGCATCCATCGCAACCGCTGCAGCTGCCTCCACGGTAAAACCGCCCGTGAAGATGCCCAGTGCACGAAAGAAGCCTTGCTCGGACTCGCCGAGGAGCTTGTAGCTCCAGTCCACAACAGCTTGCATCGTCTGGTGCCGCGGCGTGGCGCCACGGCGCCGTCCTCCGATCAGCCGCAAGCCGTCGTCGAGGCGGGAGGCAAGGCCTTCAAGTCCGAGGACCTCGACGCGCGGCGCGGCAAATTCGATCGCCAGTGGCAAGCCGTCCAGCTTCCTGCAAATCGCAACGACCAGAGGGGCGTTAGCATCGGTCAGAACGAAGTCTTGAACGATCGCTGTTACTCGCTCGACGAAAAGCTGCGGGGCAGGAAAAGCTGCAGCCTCCATTGCTGTCAGCTCAGACGAAAACTCGGGGCTGCTGAGGGGTTCCAGTCGGAGCACCCGTTCACCGGATACTCCCAGCGGTTCCCTACTGGTCGCCAGAATGGTAAGGCCCGCCACGCCGCTGAGTATCGTCACCGCCAGGTCAGCCGCCGCGCCAATGACATGCTCGCAGGTGTCGAGCAACAACAGCATACGGCGGTCTCTAAGGGCAGCGACGAGACCGGGAAGAGGATCCTCGGTGCGCGTTTCCAGGCCGAGCACGCTGGCAATCGTGCTCGGTACCAGGCGAGCGTCGTGGAGCGCCGCCAGATCAACCAGCCAGACACCATGCTCATAAGCACCGATCATCTGCTCCGCGACGGCCAGGGCGACCGTGGTCTTGCCGATTCCACCAGGCCCGACGATCGTGACGAGGCGTTGCTGCGACAGTTGTGAAACCACCGCTGCCTCGCTCTCTTCGCGGCCGATCACGCGGGTTGCAGCAAAGGGCAAATTGTGCGCCGGCATAGATGCTACTGTCGGCGGCAGCAGGGTTCGTGATGGCTCCTCACGACGCACCGGGGCGACGAAGCTGTAGCCTCGTCCTGGAACGGTAACGATGTAGCGATGGCCGCCATCGCCCTCACCGAGGGCGCGGCGCAGAGCGCTCATTTGAATCTTCAGGTTCGATTCTTCGACGTATGTTTGCGGCCAGGCCCGGGCGATCAGTTGCTCCTTGCCGACTACCTCTCCGGCACGCTCGACCAAAGAGGCAAGAATATCGAAGGCGCGGCCGCCGAGCCGCACCTGCCTGTCGCCCTCAAGCAGAAGCCGTTTCTCCGCGTGGAGCGAGAACGGACCAAACGAGATGACGCGTTCGTTCATTGAGACGCCTTGGGTGGGATCCCTTTCACGTCTTTTTACCAAATTTTACTTGTCGGAACACGCCGGCGGTACCAGAAATATCAATTCTGGGCGGATGCTGAAGTGATGAACGAATGCGGCCCGCTCGCCGGGATTCTCACCTCGAACGGGCAGGGGGGCAGTCCTTCTATTTGAGCGGGGCCAACGATGCCACCCGATCAACTTCGTACACCCATAGCAACCAAAAACCTGTTGCGGCCCTTAGAGATGACCGTCACCGAGCGCTCGCTCAAACGGGCGGGCGGGGTCGTTCCGCTCGGCCGAGGGGCCTCCGACATATCTTTGGCTCTCATTCAAGCGGCCTTGAAGCTGGCTTTATCGCCAAATTTTCCATGAACGGGGGCGGATGAATGTCCTTGCCCTTTTCTCAGCCTGCAACCGCCGTCCCGGCTGAGGGCGGAGTACGGCAGTTAACTTCCGCCAAGCTGTTCAGCGCGAATGAGACTATTGAGGTCGATGAAGCCAAGAAGGCCGAGGACCGGCTACGCCGCAGCGAAACCTGGCTCGCACAAGCACAGAGGCTAAGCCATACCGGTACTTGGGTTCTGGACGGGACAACGAGGCGTTTTCTGTATTGGTCGGACGAGAGTTACCGCATCTGGGGTTTTGATCCGCTGCAGGGGCTCCCAAGCCGAGACGACATGTGGGAACGCATTCACCCGGACGATCGAGAAAGGGTGTGGGGAGAAGTCCAGGAAGCATTGCGCGAGAAAAGAGATTTCCTTGCCGAGTTCAGAATCCTGCTGCCTGATGAAACAGTCAAATACCTGGAAACAAACAGCCATCATGAATTTTCCCCACTCGGCGCGCTACTCGAGGTCATTTGCACAAATGTCGACGTGACGGAGCGCAAGCACGCGGAGCAAGCCCTTCGCGAAAGTGAACGCAAGCACCGCCAATTGATCGAGAGCGTTCCATGTCACTTCTGGTCAGCGAACCCTAACGGCGAGCCGACCTATGCCAATCAGCGCCTTCTCGACTATTTTGGGATTCGATTTGAAGATCGAAAAGGGGACATGGAGGTCCTGCATCCGGACGACGTTGCAGAAACCGAAAGGGCTCTTAATCACGCACTTCGAACTGGAGAGTCCTTTGAGCGCGTGCACCGTTTACGCCGGGCGGACGGCGAGTATCGCTGGCATCGGGTACGCGCTGAGCCTCAGCGCGACCCAGAAGGGCAAATCGTCCAGTGGCACGGCCTGTCGGTCGACATCGATGAACGCAAGCGCTCAGCGGAACGCCTCCGCGTGCAGCACGCGGTCGCGCAGATTTTGGCGGAAGCGACCACGATCGAAGAGGCGACTCCGAGAATACTGCGGGCTATAGGCGAGTATCTGGGATGGGACGTGGGCGCGCTCTGGCGCGTGGACCGGGAGGCCGGGGTTTTGCGCTGTGTCGAGCTTTGGCACAAGGCGTCGATAGAAGTCCCCGAATTTGAAAGGGTTAGCCGGGAGTTCACTTTCGTTCCGGGCTTGGGACTGCCGGGCCGGATTTGGTCCAGCCGTGAGCCCGAATACGTTCCCGATGTCGTTTCTGATGAGAATTTTCCGCGGGCCTCGATCGCCGAACGCGAAGGACTACACACGGCCTTCGGCTTTCCCATCCTGCTTGGCAGCGAAGTCCTGGGCGTGATCGAGTGTTTCAGCCGCGAGATCAGGCAGCCCGATCAGGAACTGCTCAACATGCTGGCTACCATCGGAAGCCAGATCGGTCAGTTCATCGAGCGCAAGCGCGCCGAACAGGCATTGCGGGAGAGCGAGGCGAAGTTCCGCGACTTCGCTGAGACGGCCTCTGACTGGCTCTGCGAAATCGGCCCGGATTACAAATACACGCTGCTGAGCGATAATGCCTTTGGTTCAGGCGCGGCCGATCGAATCGGCACGGCGTGCTGGGATCACGCCCTCGATCTTCAAACCGAACCCGAGAAATGGCAGCGTCTCCGGGAAACCATCGATTCACGTAAACCGTTCCGGGACTTTGTGTATTGCGGGCTGAGCAGCGACGGCTCTCCGATGTATGTGAGGGCGAGTGGCAAGCCCTTGTTTGACGCCAACGGAGAATTTCAAGGCTATCGTGGCACATGTACAGATGTGACAGAGATCATGCACGCGCAGGAGGCGCTGCGTGAAAGCGAACGAAGTTTACGTTCGACAATTGACGGGATAGCCGGTCTCATTGCGATCATGACCCCGAACGGTGAGCTTGAGACCGTCAATCGTCAGGTCTTCGAGTATTTTGGCCGATCGCTGGAATGGCTGAAGAACTGGGGAACAAACGATGCGGTACATCCTGAAGACCTGCCCCATGTTGTTGAAATTTTTACGAGAGCGGTGGTCTCGGGAACTCCCTACCATTACGACCAACGCCTACGGCGCTTCGACGGTGAATATCGATGGTTTGACGTCCGCGGCCGCCCAATTCGCGATGACTCCGGGCGCATCGCGCGGTGGTACGTTCTACTGACGGACATTGATGATCGCACTCGAGCGCTGGCGCAATTGGAGCAAATGCAATCAGATTTTGCTCACATGAACCGCGTGAGCATGATGGGGGAGTTAGCTGCCTCGCTGTCTCACGAGATCCTGCATCCTATCGCGACCGCGCGCAACAACGCCCGTACAGGGATGCGCTTTTTGGAAATGAATCCGCCGAATCTGGATGAGGCCAGGGAAGCGCTCGGCTGTATTGTCAGGGATGCGGACCGAGCCAAGGATATCGTCGGACGGATTCGTAATCAGATCAAGAAGGCGTCGCCGCGAAAAGAGTGTTTTGGCCTCAATGAAGCGATCAACGAAATGATTGTCATGGTGCGAAGCGCAATCGCCGACAATCGAGTCTTGGTCCAGACTCGCCTCGCGGAGGGGGCGCTTGCCATCCATGGGGATCGCGTCCAACTGCAACAAGTCGTGCTGAACTTGATCCTCAACGCGGTTGAAGCAATGGGCTCGGTTGAGGCCGGAGCACGAGAGCTGTTGGTCAGCACAGAGCAAGACCACACAGGCGTTCTCGTGGCCGTGCGCGATTCTGGGCCGGGCATCGATGCCACGCGTTTGGAGCGCATCTTCGAGGCTTTCTATACTACCAAATTCGGCGGAACAGGCATGGGGTTGCCGATATGTCGGTCCATTATCGATGCTCATGGGGGCAAGCTATGGGCAGAGGCAAACGAGCCGGGTGGCGCAGTATTTCAGTTCACCTTGCCCGCGGCCCAAGAGGTCTCATGAATTGTCTTCGATGGGCATACCGGACTGCAGAGCCAAACGCAGGCATCGCTCGAGATCGTCGTCGTCCAATGGCTTGCTGAGGTAGCAAACGACTCCATCCTTTAAGGCCTGATCCCTGACGACTTCATCGGGGTATGCAGTCACCAGGATCGCTGGAATCGCGTGCCCTGTGTGGACCAGATGCGTGTGCAACTCGACTCCGGTCATTCCGGGCATGTGAACGTCGGCGACCAAGCAGTCGGTTTCAGGCAAGAGACGGGATGCCAGAAAATCTGCTGCTGACGGAAACGCTTCGACAGTGTAGCCAAGCAACGTTACGAGTTTTCGCATTGACTCGCGAAAGGGCTGGTCATCATCGACGATAGATATCAGTGCACGGTTCAACATTGCGGCTTCCATGCACCTTCCTCGCTCCACCATACCGGCGGCGGCTCGCGCTGCATGCAAGTTGTAATGTCAGTGACATTCCCCAATAATGCAATGCCGGCGCCCCTAAGCGATGGCTTAGGCCTTGGGTTACCGCTTAGGCGGCAGATACTGTTCATCTCGACAGATTGCGCGTAGAATAGCGTGGTTCCAGTAGAAAGAATGGGCTCCCTTTAACGCAGGGTACCGAGAATGGGTAACGCAGATCCCAGTGTCTCGGTCATCGATGACGATCCCGAGTTTCGCGCCTCGGTCGTGCGGCTGTTGCGGACAGTCGGTCTATATTCCCGACAATTTTCATCGGTTCACGATTTTCTCAAGGCCGATCGGCCGGAGGGCCCCACTTGCCTGGTGCTCGACGTGAGAATGCCGGGGCGAAGCGGTCTTGAGCTTCAGCGCGACCTTGCCGCCGCGAACAGGCAGGTGCCGATCATCTTCATTACAGCGCATGCCGACGTGCCGATGACCGTGCAAGCGATGAAAGGCGGCGCGATAGAGTTCCTCACAAAACCATTCCGTGATCAGGAACTGCTTGACGCTGTCGAGGCCGGCCTTGCACGCGACCGTGCTCGACAGGAGAGTGAACGGGCATTGGCTATGCTCAGGGAGCGTTTCGATTCGCTCAGCTCCCGCGAGCGGGAAATCATGCTCCATGTCGTGGCGGGTCGCCTCAACAAACAGATCGCCAACGATATCGGAATCGCCGAGTCTACGGTGAAGGTGCATCGCACCCACCTGATGCGGAAGATGAAGGCCCGTTCGCTTCCGGAGCTCAGCCGGATGGCGGACACCCTCAACGGGAGACTACATCAGCCGCAGAACTCCTGAGTCAGCCTAAGGGATATCGCCTCAAGCGTTTTCACGCGAGTGCAGTGTCCCTGCAAGCAAATTACCATCTGCTGCATTTGCTGCAAGGCTGATCATTGGGCATTACGTGCTCTTCGGCCAACAGATGCAGAAGCGTGAGGTTAGAGATTTCGCGCCCGCGTCGTCCCTAAGCCATAGCTTAGCACAAGCAACCACTAGCGAACTTCACACGACCACCGCGCAATCGACGTCGGCGCGCTAAGCCGTCAAAACGCAACTCAATAGCTCTGCCGCACGGACGCGAGGTTACAATGGGCGCATTGGCAACGACCGCAGTTTTCGAACGCGTGAAACCACTCGAGCCGGCCAGCTTCACGCCGCAAATGGAAGACTGTCAAACCACCGCGAGAGATTCTCCTCCAGCTTGCCTCGGGTTCGGCTATCTGGCAAATAGCCTCGTCCAACTTCTTGAGACAGCGACACGTGAGCTCGAGCGTGATCCTGACGTGGCGAAAGCATCGCTGGTCACCGCATCAACTCTTCTGCAAGCGGAAGTCGAGCGCTACTCGAGCGCTGGCGACGCCGCAAGGGGCGGGCTGGCGCGGTGGCAGATGTTGCGCGTGCGCGCCTTTATCGATAGCAATTTACACCGCTCCATTCACATTCGGGATCTCAGCGCGGTTGCGCAGCGTAGCCCGGCTCACTTCTGTCGAAAATTCAAACTCGTCGTTGGCGAGCCGCCGCATGCCTACGTGGTGAGAAGGCGTTTGGAGAGAGCTTGCCACCTCATGGTGACCAGCGCGTCATCCCTGAGTGAGATAGCGTTGAGTGTGGGTTTTTCGGATCAAGCGCATCTGTGTAGGCATTTCCGGGCGGCTCTTGGTCAAAGTCCGGCCAGTTGGCGCCGAGCGCGCGGAACTCTCGGGCGAGATAACCCGACACGAATGTAAATATCACATGAGCGATCGAGTTGGGCGGAGGGCACATCGTCCTGCATCACAAAGAGAAATTGGCGCGCCGATACGATTTCGGGTGAGTGACCTTTGCCTCTGGAGGGCAAGGCAAAACGCCATTCTCCGGCGGTAGCTCAAATGGTGGGTTTTGGTCCAGGAAGGTCGAAAATGCTTTACTTCCCAATGGGGATTAACTCGGCTTCAATCCGCTTCATCTTTTCCTCATGCGAACGAGATGCTGCGCGCGCATTGGTTCGCATAAGTCAATTGCACGCCCGTCGTAGAATTGGACAGTGCGGCGAAGAAATCGGATAGTCCTAATATCACGGGTATGTCGCGGAGCCGGCACAAGCCATTTCGGAAATTCGCGCGCGGTCATGGAGTTCCGGACGGGTGAGGCAGGGGCGATTTCTTCGCTTGTGTCTTCGTTAGCGCTCGATCCAAACAGTCATACCCGGCTCAAGGGCCGCCGGCTCCCCCGGGTCGAGGCGCAGGCGAAGGGTGTTGCGGTCGTGATCGCCAATGACCCGCTCGGCCTGCCAAGTGGCGAACGTTCCGATCGGCCGCAATTCGGTGATGACCGCTTTGGTCGCGCCATCCGTGCCGTGCCGCATCACGCTTGCCGTTTCTCCCATCGCGAGACGGTTGAGATGATCTTCGCGCACGTTGAACGAGAGCCATTGCCTGCCCGCCGCTTCGACCATCAGGATCGGTTGGCCCGCGCGAACATTTTCGCCCACCTCTGCGGCAATGACAGTGACGACGCCGTCGGCCGGAGCACGCAGGGCCATCTTGTCCAGCCGGCGCTCGAGCACGGTGACTGCGGCGGCGGCGGCCTGCACCTGCGCGTCGGCGATCGCGCGCTCTTCCCGGGTCGGGCCTGCGACTGCCGCGTCATAATTCGCCTGAGCCCCCGCGACGTCGGCACGGGCGCTGGCGACGTCGTTCTCGGCCTGGTCAAGCGACTGCTGGGACTCAAAACTCTGGCGTGCCAGCGTGCTGGTTCTCGTGAGCTGGGCCTGGACGTAGTCGAGGCGGGAGCTTGCCTTGGCGATCGCAGCCTTCAGCGAGTCGACCTGTTCGCGACGGATGCCAGCATAGACGTTGATGCGGTTCGCGGTTGCGGAGGCGAGGGCCGCACGCGCCTGGTCTGCCTGTGCCGTCAACTCGGTCGCGGAGAGCCGCGCCAGGATATCGCCGGCATGGACGAGCGCGCCTTTCCCGACGGCGATCGACACGAGTTGGCCATTCACCTCCGGCTCGACCCTGACTTCGGTCGCCCGCACCACGCCAACGATGGCGGTCGACGAATCCGGGCGACGTGCGGAATAGATCAGGACGCCCGTGACGAGCACGAGCACGGTCGCAACAATGGCGTACCTAGCTTGGCGCACGTTGCGCTCCTCTCTTGACGGCAAGTGCCGAGATCACCGCGAGCGCGAAATAGCCCAGCGCCAGACACCATAGCCAGAGCCAGTCATGCCCGACCTCCCAGATGCTGGCGCCAAGCTGGTTGATGCGCACGAGGCCGTCGATCGCGGAATCGGCGGGGAACATCTTGCCCAGCGCGATGGCCGCTTCGGGGATGGCTTCGCGCGGCCATGCGAAGCCGGCGGTGAAGAACTGCGGCAGGCTGGTCGCCAGCAGCAGCAGGGTAGCGTTTTCCGGCCGTGTGAACCAGGCCCCGATGGCCTGTCCCATAAAACTCGTCGCCAGCAAAAAGACAGTCGCGAGCGCGAAGATCTGTGGAAGGTGCCCGAGCGTCGAAAAGCCGTAGATCCGCGGCAGCACGATCAGATAGAGCGCGAGCGCTGGAAGGTAGATGGTCAGGTGGGCGACGCCGCGGCCGAGCACGCCGGCGAACGCGCCGCCGGCGCCTGCCAGCGCGGTGCCGGTCAGCATCGCGGCCCCGATCAGGAGCGTCTGCTGCAGGATCAGCATAAACGCCGCCGGAACGACGTAACTCGCATAGCCGCCCACCGGGTTGAAGATCGGCTGCAGCAGAACGTCGGCCGGGCTCGTGGTCGCCAGTTTCGCCTTGACGAGGCTGCCGTCCGAACGCGCGCCCCGCGAAACCAGCTCGGACGTCAATGCGCCGACCGCCGTGGCAACCCCCCTTGCGGTCGACCTGAAGATGAAGAGATAGGTGGCATCGGCGTAGACCGGGATGTGCGCAGTGATGCCCTTGAGCACGTCGCGCTCGGTGCCTTCAGGGATTTCGACGGCGGCAAACGCCTTCCCGCGATTGATGGCGGCGTGCGCCTCGGCAAGTGTGCGGACGCGAACCGCGACGTTCAATGTGCCGCTCGCGTCCAGCGTTTCGACGATCCGGCGGCTGAGGTCGCTGAGATCGTTGTCGACGACCGCGATCGGAAGCTTGCGAAGGATCTGGTTCAGATAGGGTTGCGGATAATAGATGCCGTACACCAGGGGAGCCAGGAACAGCACGCTGAAGGCGCTCCGGGTTCCGAGCACGCGCCGCCACTCCGCTGTAAAGGCGCCGCCAATGCCCCGCGGTGGGACGCGGATCTCCGGTTGCTCGGCGGGGCGCGCCGCCTCAAACCAACCCCTGCGCTTGAGGCTCGCCATGCGCAGCCATGCAAGGCCCCCAAAGAGCAGGGCCAGGCCGGCGAGTGCCGCAAAGGGAATGGCGGCTTCCGAGACCGGCAATCCGCGCGCGGCTTGTCCCAGCAAGACCGACATGTACCAGCGCAGCGGCAGAATCGTGCTCCAGACTTGCGCAAAGGTGTTCATGCCCACGGTGGGAAAGCCGACGCCGGCGTAGCCGAATGCCGGCGAGGCAAACAGGCCCGCAAGCCCGAGCCCGGTCGCGAGGTCGCCGGTCACGAGCTGCAACAGGGCGCCCACCGACAAATAAGCAATGATCAGCAAGGAGCCGGCGGCGAGCATCAACGGCAGGTCTCCCCGGAAGGAGATTTCCAGCACGCCTTCCAGGAACAGCGGCTCGGCCAGCATGATGAGGAGGAAGATGCAAAATAGCGGCGCCAGCTTGCCGGCCAGCGCTGCGACCGGATCGCCGCCGGCACTTTCCAGCCACTCCCGCGCGTTGCGACGGCGGAATTCGGAGCCGACGGAATAGCCGGCGGCGAGCGTGATCACGACATGGATGATCGTCGGCAGCAACGCACGGAGCAGGAACTGCGCATAGTTCTTTTGCGGATTGACCAGCGCGATGGTCTCCGCGGTCAGCGTTCCCATCGAAGCCGGAGCGGGTGCGGCGCGCCTGGCGGGAGCGGCCACCGCCGCCGCGGCGGACAGCGAATCGCTCAGGCCGGAGGACGCAATGCCGGCCGCTGTCAGGAACTGCTGATTATAGAAGCCGACGACCTGCGGGCGCCGTTCGGCCTTCAGGTCGCGCTCGAAATCCGGCGGGATATGGACGGCCGAGATCGCCTTGCCCGAGCGGATGTCCTGCACCGCCGTCGACAGCGTCCCGGAGCGGTCGACGATATTCAGGCTCGGCGAGGCCGCGACGTATTCGACCAGGGCATGCGAAGCGTCCGAGTTGTCTTCGTCGACGACGGTTACCCCGAGCCCCCGTATGACCGGATGGCTGAAGACGGTGGTGAGAACCACGAACGCGAACAGCGGCACGCCGAAGATCAAGAGCAGCGCGACACGATCGTGAAACAGCCAGTGGCACTCGCGTCGTGCGACCCGCCAGAAGCCGGGCTTCGACGCCGGCCTCATTGCCGTGTCCGCCAGTCGAGATAGGCGCTCATTCCGGGTCGCAACTCCGGCACCGGCTGGACCGGGTAGGCGCGGATCGAAAACGTCCGCAGATCGAAATCGCCGGTGGCGCGCGTGGCCCGCCAGCTCGCATATTCGCCCTTGGTTGCAACGAGCTTGACCTCGACCGTGACGCGGCGGTCGGCGAGAGCCGGGATGCGGACATCGAACCGATCACCGACCTTCAATCCCTTGACGAGATCCTCGCGAAGATCGAAATGAACCCAGACGTCGGCCAGATCGATCAAGGTGACGAGCGGTACGCCCGGCGAGACATACTCGCCCGGCTCGACGTTGCGCTGATAGACCTGCGAGGCGATGGGAGCGTAGACTTGGAGCTGGTCGATGATCGATTGAACGCTCTGGATATCGGCATTGGCCTTTTCGACGCTGGTCTTGGCAATCGCCCGCTCTTCCTTGGTGTAGCCGTTGACGGCCTGGTCGTAGGCCGATTGGGCCTGATCGACCGCGCGCTCGGTTTCATGCAGCGAATCGGTCACCTGGTCGAGGCGGGCCTGCGGTGCGTTGCCTTGCCCGGTCAACGTATTGGTTCGCTCGAAGGTCTTCTGGGCCAGCACCAGCGCCGCCTGCGCGCGCTCCAGCTCCGCCTTCCGCGCGGCGATGACTTCCGCCCGCGTTCCGACCAGCACATTGGCGAGCTGCGCCTCGGCCACCGCCATCGCGGCTTTCATTTGCTCGTGTTTGGCCAGCGTTTCGGGATTGTCGATCCGCACCAGCACCGCTCCGGCGGGCACGTTCTGGCCGCGGTTGACAGGAATTTCCTTGACCCGTCCGTCGACGCGCGCGGCGATGTCGAGACGCGTGGCATCGGCCTCACCCTGTACGAGCAGCGGTTCCGGCCGCAACAGATAGAAGACCGATAACGCCACGACAATGGCTGCAACGATGCCGACGATGATGGAGGGACCGCGCGTCGCCGCGCGCGCATTCCCGTCCCGTCCGTCAGGCGTTGCGGCGGACGTGCTTTGAATCTCTTCGCCAGAGGTCGGCGTGTCCATGTCTGACTCCACTTGGTTCGTGACCGTCTTGGTCGTCAGGCCTCGCCGGACCTCCGTTCGCCTCGTCTGACCTGGCGGCACCGCGACTTAGCCAGCACGAAAATGTCGTCGCTTGTCCGGTCGCGCTGCGACTTGCATGTTCGTGCGCTCAATTCAGCGCCAGCAAACAATTGGTACGGAGTATTCGGTAGGAGCGAGTCGAGCGTGGCTCGCATGTCGCAAAGCCCCTCCATGAACCGGTCAAGACCGGGAAAAGATATCCGCCGGATTCGCAATGTGCAAGCGCGCGGCAAGGCATGATCTGTGCCGAACGACCGCGAGGAAGCAGCACAACCATTCCAGCTGTGATCGTCTCATTCAATATTGCGGCGAGTATTCGCGGCACTGTTGCGGTCAAGCGCTGACCGATTTCGCGTCAGCCCGTCATACGGGTGCCACATGTCCGAAGCCGCCAAGAGCAGTCGAACCGCCAGCGCCGTCGCCGCTCGCCTGTTTGTCCTTGAGCTGAATGCCGGCCGCATTCACTCCATGAATACGGACGGTTCCGACCGCAAGACCATCGTGTCGGATTGCCATCTGCCCGATGGCATCGTCGTCGATGTCGAAGCGGGTCACATCTACTGGACCAACATGGGCATCCCAAATCTGGATGACGGATATATCGAGCGCGCCGATATCGACGGCAAGAATCGCAAGACCGTCGTCCCGCGGGGAAAAACCCACACTCCGAAGCAGATCATTCTCGATAAGAAGGGCGGCAAGCTCTATTGGTGCGACCGCGAGGGTATGCGCGTCATGCGCTGCAATCTCGACGGCTCGCAGCTGGAGACGCTGATCGAAGCCGGTCGCGGCGAAGCCGATAGCCGGGATCAGACCCGGTGGTGCGTCGGACTGACGATCGACCCGAAACTCGGACATCTCTACTGGACGCAAAAAGGTCCTGATAATGCCGGGCTCGGTCGCCTCTTCCGTGCCAATCTCGAAATTCCCGCCGGCCAGACGGCGGCGACCCGGACCGACATCGAGATCTTCTACGATCGCCTGCCGGAGCCGATCGATCTCGAGCTCGACCTCAAGAACCGTATTCTCTACTGGACCGATCGCGGCGACCCGCCGCGCGGCAACACGGTGAACCGGGCCTCCGTCGACAACAAACCCGCCGAGCCGGAGATCGTCGTCACCCATCTCATGGAGGGGATCGGCATCGCGCTCGACGTTCCAAACGATCGCATGTTCGTGACCGATTTCGCCGGCTCGGTCTATGTCGCACGGCTCGACGGATCCGGTGAACGGAATTTCCTGTTCGCCCAGGGCAATCTCACCGGCATCGCCTACGCCGAAATCTGACCAACGCTTCGGAGACATGACATGAACGACATCAAGCCCATTCGCCGCATCGCCATCATCGGCACAGGCGTGATCGGCGCGAGCTGGAGCTCGCTGTATCTGGCCAAGGGATTGCAGGTCGTCGCCACCGACCCTGCGCCGAACGCGGAAGCCGCGCTGAGGAAGTTCGTCGAGACTGCCTGGCCCGCGCTCAAGCGATTGGGCCTCTCGCCCGGAGCGTCGCAGTCGAACCTGACGTTCACGCCCGACCTCGCGAAGGCGCTCAACGGTGCCGACCTCGTCCAGGAGAACGGACCCGAGCGGATCGATTTCAAGCAGAAGCTCTATGGGCAGCTCGACGAACTGCTGCCGCCGGAGGTGATCATCGCGTCGAGTTCGTCGGGGCTCACCATGAGCGAAATCCAGAAGGGCGCCGCAACCCATCCCGAACGCTGCGTCATCGGTCATCCGTTCAATCCGCCCCACTTGATTCCGCTGGTCGAGATCGTCGGCGGGGCCAAGACCTCGGAGCCGACAATCCGGCGCGCCGATGAATTTTACACCTCGATCGGGCAACGGACGGTGCGCGTCAACAAGGAAATGCCGGGCCATGTCGCCAACCGTCTACAGGCGGCGCTCAGCCGCGAAATCTACTACCTCGTCGCCGAGGGCGTGGTGAGCGCCGCCGACGTTGACACCGCTCTCTCCTGGGGCCCAGGCCTGCGCTGGGGCGTCATGGGCGGCTTGATGCTCAACCATCTCGGCGGTGGTCCGGGCGGTATCGAGCACTTCTTCCAGCAATTCACCGGCCCGATGACGGCCTGGTGGAAGACCCTCGGTTCGCCGGTGCTGACACCGGAAGTGCAAAAGATACTCATCGACAGCGTTCATGCGGAGGCCGGATCGCGCACCATCATGGAGCTGGAGGCGGAGCGCGACGAAGTTTTGCTCGGCCTGATCGAGCTGCGCAACAAGGTTGCCAGATCGAGCCAGGCGAAATCGACGAAGTCGGTCGCCTGAGATCAATCGCTACCGACCACGTCCGACACGTCCTGCAAAATCGTCCGGCGCTGAAGCCGCAGCCAAAGGAGTTCCAAATGCCCACCGCAACCGCAGCCAGCAAGACCGCCGCGCCGAAGCCGGTGCCCGTCCCGAATGGCGACTTCTATCAGTTGGTGGACCTGCTCACCCCTGAGGAGAGAGCGCTCGTCAAGAAGGTGCGGACTTATATGGAGACCAAGGTCCAGCCGGTCATCAACAAGTATTGGTCCGATGACGCGTTTCCGTTCGAGCTGCTGCCGTCGTTCAAGGAGCTCGGCATCGGCGGGCTCGGCTTTGAGGGCTATGGCTGCGCCGGCGGTAGCCAGAAGCTGTTCGGTTTCGTCGCGATGGAGCTGGCGCGCACCGATGCGTCGTTCTGTACGTTTTTCGGCGTGCACAGCGGCCTCGCCATGGGATCGATCTATCTCGACGGGTCGGAGGAGCAGAAGCAGAAATGGCTGCCGCCGATGGCGCGTTGGGAAAAGATCGGCTGCTTCGGTCTGACCGAACCGCTGGTCGGTTCGGGAACCAGCGGCGGTCTGACCACGACGGCCAAGCGGGAAGGCGATACTTGGATTCTCAATGGCCAGAAGCGATGGATCGGTAATGCGCCATGGTGCGACATCTCCATCATCTGGGCGCGCGATCTCGCCGACAACCAGGTGAAGGGATTCATCGTCGAGAACAAGTCGACGCCCGGTTTCAGCGTCGAGAAGATCGAGCACAAGATTGCACTCAAGGTGGTCCAGAACGGCCAGATCACGCTGAAGGATGTACGGGTGCCCGAAGCCAATCGTCTGCAGGGCGGCAATTCGTTCCGCGATACCGCACGCGTGCTGCGGATGACGCGATACATGGTGGGATGGGCCTCGACCGGCATCCAGATGGGCGCGTTCGAAGCAACCGTCAAATACGCCCAGGAGCGGTTGCAATTCGGCAAGCCGATCGCTTCGTTCCAGCTGATCCAGGATCTGCTCGCCAAGATGCTGGCCAATCTGACCGCGTGCCAGTGCCTGATGCTCCGCCTGGCGACGCTCGACGACGAAGGCAAGCTCGGCGACCACCACGCGGCGCTGGCGAAGGCGTTCTGCACGGCGAAATCGCGCGAGACCGTCTCATGGGGACGCGAAGTCCTCGGCGGTAATGGCATCGTCGCCGACTACAACGTCGCGCGCTTCTTTGCCGACGCCGAGGCGCTGTACTCCTACGAAGGCACCTATCAGATGCAGAATCTGATCGTCGGCAAGGCCATCACCGGTCACGGCGCCTTCATCTGACATCCCGGCGGCGCCGGCGCTTCGGCGCCGGCTGCTCTCTCAATCCAGGAGATATGATTATGGCTTCGGGAACTGCACCGCTCACCCCTTCGCCTGCAACCGTGCCCGGCTCCTTTCCCGGGGCGGCATTGGCGCTCGCGAATGTCTTGTACGAGAAGAACGGTTCGATCGCCTATGTGACGATCAACCGGCCCAAGGTGCTCAACGCGCTCAATACTCCGACCTGGAGCGATTTGAAGGTCGCGTTCGAGGATGCCAAGGCCGACGCGTCGGTGCACGGCGTGATCCTTACCGGCGCGGGCGACAAGGCTTTCGTCGCCGGCGCAGATATCAGTGAACTCGCGCATGTCGATGCCTACGATGCGGAGGAGTCCAGCCGGTTCGGGCAGGGAGTACTGGACCTCATCGAAAATCTCGGCAAGCCGGTGATCGCGGCGATCAACGGCTTTGCGCTTGGCGGCGGTTGCGAGACGGCGATGGCCTGCACGATCAGAATCGCCGTCGAGCATGCCAAGTTCGGGCAACCCGAGGTAAAGCTCGGGTTGCTGCCAGGCGGTGGCGGTACGCAGCGGTTGCCGCGCCTGGTCGGCAAGGGCCGCGCTTTGCAGCTCATCCTCACCGGCGAAACGATCTCGGCCCAGGAAGCCTACCGCATCGGCCTCGTCAACGAAGTCGTCCCGGCGGCCAATCTGATAGATCGCGCCGAGACGATTCTGAAACAGATTATGGCCAATGCGCCGATCGCCGTAAAATTCTCGCTGGAGGCGGCCAACCGAGGAATGGACACCAGCCAGGCCGAGGGGTTCGCGCTCGAAGCGTCCTATTTCGGCATCTGCGCGGCGACGGAAGACAAGAAGGAAGGCACCGCTGCCTTCCTCGAGAAACGAGCACCGAAGTTCCGCGGTCGCTGAAACAGTCCGCACAGTTGGAAAGAGACAGCCATGGCTAGCGACAATATTTTCTCTGGATTGAAAGTGGTGGATCTGGCGAGCTTTATCGCAGGCCCGAGCGCCGCGGTGATCCTGTCGGACTTCGGCGCAGATGTCATCAAGGTCGAGCCGCCGAGCGGCGAGCTGTGGCGACACGCGCACAACATGCCGCCACAGCCGGTCGCCGAGGATCCCTATCCCTGGCACCTCGCCAACCGCAACAAGCGGGGCATCGCGCTCGATCTGAAATCGCCAAGCGCCCATGCGGTTCTCGAAAAGCTGGTCAAATGGGCCGACGTGCTCATCGTCAATACGCCGCATCCGGCGCGCGCGCGGCTAAAGCTCAATTACGAGGACGTGCTGCCGTGGAACAAGCGGCTGATCTATGCCGACATCACCGGCTTCGGCGACAAGGGACCCGATGCCGATCTGCCGGGTTTCGATATCACGTCCTACTGGGCACGCAGCGGCCTGCTGTCGATGACGCGCGATGCCGGCGCACCGCCGACCTGGCCGGTGGCCGGCAGCGGCGACAATGCCACGGCGGTCGGCCTTTATTCGGCGATCGTCACCGCGCTCTATCGGCGCGAGCGCACCGGGGAGGGAGCGCATGTTACGACCTCGCTGCTTGCCGAAGGCGTATGGTCCGCCAGCGTCTCGATCCAGGCGGCGCTGTGTGAGGCCAAATTCTTCGGGTTGCACGACCGCGTGCATCCCGCCAACGCGGCCATGAACGTCTATCGCGCCAAGGATGACACCTGGTTCGTCCTCATCATAACGCCAGACAAGGTTGCAGCCGTTGCAAAAGCCATCGGCCGGCCCGATCTTCTGACCGATCCGCGCTTTTCCGATCAGGCGAAGCTGATGGCGAATATGCCGGCGCTCACGGCGATTCTCGACGAGATATTCTGTGGCAAGCCGATGGCACATTGGTACGAGGTCTTCAACGGCGTCCACGTGACGTTCGGAGCCGTGCGCGGGCCGCAGGAAGTAATCAAGGATCCTCAGCTCCAGGCCAACGACATCATTGTTCCGCTCAATGGTGCCGGCGGCAAGCTGACGTCCACCATTTCCAGCCCGCTTCAGGTGCATGGCGTCGCCAAGGTGCCGGCGAAACGCGCCCCGAAAATCGGCGAACACAACGACGAGGTGCTGCGGCAGCTCGGATTCAGTGCGACCGAAATCGACGGTTTGCGTGCGAACGGTGCGATTCCGAAACCAAAGGAACATGCGGCCTGACGCATGATCCGGAAAAATGTGTAGCGGCAAACGGGAAGTGACGGCACTTTCGGGGCGTCGTGAGCCGCCCCGAACCACGACCTGCCGCGCAATTCACCAAACGGACCGGGAGTTCGACCATGGATGATATCGTTACCGAACAGGCGGGAAACATTCTGCGCGTCCAGTTCAACCGCCCGACCAAGCGGAATGCGATGACGTCGGCCATGTACGTGGCTCTCACCGGCATTTTCAACAAGGCGGCCAATGACGAGAACACGCGGGTCGTGCTGTGGCACAGCGCGGGAGATTCGTTCTGCGCGGGCAACGATATCGAGGACTTTCTGAAGAACCCTCCGGGGGCGGGCGAATCGCCACAGGCCGGGCTCATGCACGCCTTCGTCAATTTCGACAAACCGATCGTCGTGGCGGTCCAGGGCGCGGCGATCGGCGGCGGCACCACCATGCTGACGCACTGCGACTTCATCTACGCCGGCGAGGGCGCAAAATTCCAGATGCCCTTCATCAATCTCGGTCTCGTGCCGGA
Source organism: Bradyrhizobium sp. KBS0727 (assembly GCF_005937885.2). NCBI lineage: Bacteria > Pseudomonadati > Pseudomonadota > Alphaproteobacteria > Hyphomicrobiales > Nitrobacteraceae > Bradyrhizobium > Bradyrhizobium sp. KBS0727. Next base: position 2,693,658 of record NZ_CP042176.1, read on the forward strand.
ATTCGGATCGAGCTGCTCCGTGCCGGCGCGGATCGGTCACCTCCGCGCCGCGGAGCTGATTTTGTTGGGAGCGCCCTTCGATGCCAGGCGGGCCGCGGAGTTGGGTCTGGTTACCGAAGTCGTATCCGACAAGGACGTCCTGGTGTTGGCGACCGAAACGGCCAAGAAATTGGCAGCGAAGCCGGCTGCCGCGCTGCAGGCCAGCAAGAGGCTCATGAAGCGGCCATTTCGTGAGCAGATCAAGGCGGCGATGAAGGCCGAGAACGAAGAGTTCAGCGTGCAGGTCCGCTCCGAAGACGCAAAAGAGGCGTTCTCAGCGTTCCTGGAAAAGCGCAAGCCTGACTTCACGAGGACCGTCAAATCGAGGGCGACAGCATGACCATGGAAAAGCCGATGAATGTGTGCGTGCTGGTTGGAAGCCTGCGAAAGGCGTCGCTCAACGGGATGCTGGCGAATGCGCTGATCTCGCTCGCGCCGTCCTCGATGAAGCTCGAAAAGGTCGAGATTGGGCAATTGCCGTTGTTCAATCAGGATCTGGAGGCCGGTGCGTCGCCGGCGTCATGGACCGCGTTCCGCCAACGTATCAAGGCTGCCGACGCGGTGCTGTTCGTCACGCCCGAATATAACCGCTCGGTGCCGGCCGCTCTCAAGAATGCGCTGGATGTCGGCTCCAGGCCGTATGGCAGCAGTGTCTGGGACCGCAAGCCTGGTGCGATTGTCAGTGCGTCGCCGAGCGCGATCGGGGCCTTCGGTGCCAATCATCATCTGAGGCAGTCGCTGGTGTTTCTGAACGTGCCGACCATGCAGCAGCCCGAAGCCTATATCGGACATGCCGACAAGCTGTTCGACGAACAAGGCACGCTCGTCAACGATGGTACCCGCAAATTCCTGCAGGAGTTCATGCAGGCGTTCGCGAATTGGGTCGAGACAACCAGACCCCAGGACAGCGTACCTGACGACCTTCGGCAGGCGCGAGCGAGCGCGGCGTCCAGGTAAAGCTGCGATTGCTGATGCACAAGCGGCGAGGAGCTGACGCTCAAAATTGTATGGGTCGCATATCCTCGAATTCGTCATGGCAGGCGTCGCTGAATCCCCGCAATAGATCGATCGTGCCGTCGATGGCCATTTCGCGCAGTTCGACGAAGCTCTTGTCCGGTTCCAGATAGGCATCCAGAATTTTTCGGACAACGTCGTCGGCGTACTGGACCACCCTCTTCGAAGACACCGCCCGCATCGCGCTCAGCTTCGCATACAGGCTGACCAGGCCGGGAATGTCGGCTTTATCGTGCTGTAGCGCATCAATGTAGCATTTGGCGGCGTCCTCAATGAAATCCCTGTAAAGGGTCTGCCGGCGGCTCTTCTCGTGCAGAGCCCACTCGACGCGGACCTGGCTTCGGTGGTTCAGCCAGGCTGCCATTCCGCTAGTCAAGCCGCCGACGGCCGCACCGGTGAGGGCGGCGAGGGCGGAGATGATGGAGACGTCCACGGGTACGGTCCGCAATCTGCTGCTGGGAGTGACAATTACCGAGGCTAACTATTGCGCTATGACGCGGACGAGTGCGGCCCTTCGGAAATCAGCCGTGAGCTCCGTTGTCCGGACAGATAGGACCAGAACCATTGCGTTTGAACGCGGAACCGGTTCTGAAGCTGCGGCAGCGCGAGCACATGCAGTGCGGCCCATATCAACCACGTCATAAAGCCGCTGGTTCGCGCATGACCGGCCTCGAGGATGGCAAAATTCTTGCCGACCACCGCCATATTGCCCTTGTTGCGGTATCGAAACGGCCGACCGTCCTTGCGTCCCCTGACACGGTTGGCGATCACGCGTCCGACGAAGCGTCCCTGTTGAATGGCGGCCTGCGCCACGCCGGGGACGGGGTGACCATCCTGCGTGATCGTGGCTGCATCGCCGGCCACGAACACGTTGGGTGCGTCGGGAATGTCCATGAAGGCACCAACGAAAGCGCGCCCGGCGCGGTCTGTCTGCGTGCCCAGCATTTTCACTACCGGCGAGGCGCTGACACCTGCCGTCCATAGCACGGTGGCGCTGGGAATCCGGGCGCCGGCCGCGATCACGCCCTGGTCGTCGACTTTCTCGACCTTTACGCCCGCCGAAACCTCTACGCCGAGCTTCGTCAGCCGTTTTGCGGCCTTTTTCGACAGCGACTCCGCAAAGGTCGGAAGAATGCGAGCACCGCCGTCGAGCAGCAGAATTCGGCTCTTGGCAGCGTCGATCCTGCGAAAGTTGTTGCGCAGGGTCACGGAGACCAACTGAGCGATCGAGGCGGCGAGCTCGACGCCGGTCGGGCCACCGCCCACCAACACAAAGGTCATTTGGCGAGCGCGTTCTTTCGGGTCATCGGTCGATTCAGCCAGTTCGAACGCACTCAGGATTTTGGTTCGGATCGTTTCAGCGTCGTTGAGGCTCTTGAGGCCTGGCGCAAAGCGCGCGAACTCGTCATGACCGAAATAGCTCGGCCGCATTCCGGTCGCGATCACTAGGAAGTCGTAGTCAAGTTTTCGGTTGCCGACGCCTGGGCAAATGGTCTCGACGGTACGAGCACCGAGATCGACGCCCTTCACCTCGGCCAGCAACACGCTGAGGTTCTTCTGCTTCGCCTCGAGCTGACGGATCGGCGCCGCGATCTCGGCGGGTGACAAGACAGCCGTGGCGACCTGGTACAACAGAGGCTGAAAGATATGGTGATTGCGCCGGTCGATCAGCGTGATCTCGACGTCGGCGCGTTTTAGTGCGCGCGCCGCGGCGATGCCGGCGAAACCGCCGCCGATGATCAAGACGCGTTTTTTGCCCGGAACCGGCTTTGATGCCGGGGGCGCTTCTGACGGGAACGATTTGGTCAGAACTGTAGTCATGGATGCACCGACGCTCTCTGGGGCAAGCCGCCCGATCAACATTGGTACAGCGGGGCTTCAAGCTATTCTTGGACCGCGCTGCGGTGCGTTGAACGATCGTGCCTCATCATGCGGGGGGCATTGCGCGCTCGAACAGCATGCGCGGCAGGATCAACCCGAAGGTCATGGCCATGATGATCAGAAATGCGGTGGCGCCGCTCGTGACAATGCCTGTCAGGAGAGCCGGCGGCGCACTCGGACCGATCGAGACCAATTCGACGAGGCCGGTCGCGGCGTTGAACAGGAAAAAGCCCGGCATCAAGGAGACAACGGCGGAGAAGGCGACGGCGGCGAACGGCAGATGCAGGCGATCGACGACCGGCGTCGCAATAACGCTGACAAGCATGCAGGCGACGAGCGCTCCGGTTGGCGCACTTCCTTCGGCGAGGGAAATCAGCGCCCAGCGCGCGGCATGCGCGACCATGCCGATGGCGATCGGGAACGCCAGCAGGCGCCACGGCATCGAGAAGAAGGTGCCGAAGGCGGCGACGGCGCATCCTGCCGCAACCACGTCGACGAGCAGCGGCACGGGCGGAGAGGATTGGGCGATCGCGAGGTGCCTGCCGACCACCGTAAACCCGAACAGGCCGCCGGCGCAGATCAGTAGCACGATGACGCCGGCATAGGCCAGACGCGCAATTCCCAGCGCGATCCGCGTGCGAGCGAGGTCAATGGCGCCATTGAGGATATGCGGACCGGGGACCAGCACCATGCAGGGGCAGAACGCTACCAACGCAGTTGCTACCGATAGCTGGAATCGGCTCGCGGCAGCGGCCACAATACCCGCGATCAACGCAGCGCAAAGCGGCTGGATCAGCGGGTTGTTGCTGAGACCGGACAGCCAGCGGCGGACGAGTGCGCCGATGGCGGCGCTGGCGGCGATCAGCACCAGGCTCGCTGCATCGAGCGTACCGAAAATGACGCCAAGCGAAGCCGCGCCAATGGCGGCGAACAGGGCGAAGCGTGGCGTGGAAGCAGGCGGGTGCCGCCCGGCCTGTTCAAGTGCGGATTGCGCCGCCTCGACCGGCAATTTTCGGTCGCATATCCGATCGATCGCCGTCGTGACGGCCAGCACCCGGCCCATGTCGACGCCGAGCGGCTTGGCGGGAACAATTTGCGAGATCGGCGCGCCGTCGAGCTGGACGATGATTTCACCCCAGTAAGGTAGCACCTTGACCTTCACACCGAGCGCGCGCCCAAGCCGCTCGGCAGCGGTAACCGTCCGCTCTGTGGTCTGCCCATGAGCAAACAGGAGTGTGGCTGCCAGCGCGGTGATCTCTAATGCCGCCTCGCACGTCGGCGGCTCGGGACACGGTGCTTCCGTTTCCACACTTGTCAATTGCGTTGCGCGGTCCAGTAGCCAGAGCATCGCGTGCCTGCCGCGCTGCCGCTCCATCTTCCGCGACCCGAGGCTCCGGAAAGCCGGCCCGTGCCGGACGCAAATTTGTCATGAACCGTCACGGACGCACGGACGGAACCGGATCTGGCGACATATCCCCTGAATTTTACGAGATTGGGATGGGTCACAACGCCGTCGGAAATATTGACGGTGAAGTTATAGGCGGGATCGCAGGTGCCCATTTGCGTCACGAAGACGAGGTCCCAGGAGCCATCATAGGCGGAGCGCGCGTGCGCCACAGATGCCGGGGTGACGAAGCAGACGGCTGCAATCATCCAGAACGAAAATGTCTTCATTGATAGTTCTCCGTTGGGCAAGGCGGCCGCTTCCAAGGCCAACGCAACAGACGTCGTTGATCAGCGTTGGGAAGCGGCGCGTCGCGGATATCCAAAACAAGGATCTCCTTTAAAAAGAGCTTGCGCAGCGCGCTTGTTGAAACGTGCTCGAACGATCCCAAATCGTGCGATTGCGACGCTGTCGTTGGACCTGAACTCGTCAGCCGACGGTTTTGAGCATGATTGGCCCCAAACGAGCAGCCGCGTTCAATCGCGAGCGAGGGTGGGGATGCATATTCCGTATCCACACTGCGGCTGTTCGAATGGAACACGACGCTTTCATTTTAAAAGAACCCGGAGCGACGAGATGAACGTCAAATCCATTGCGGGCCAGCTTGGGGAAAGACGATCTCGCCTTGCGCTGTCGTCTGATTCCGTTCCTGCGCTGGCTCACCATTGGCGTGTGTCCGACTTCATCGCCCTCACAAAGCCGCGTGTGATGATGCTTGCCGTCTTCACTGCGCTTGTGGGATTGAGCAGCGCTCCGGTTCGGCTGGCTCCGCTGTCCACCTTTGTCGCGGTTCTTGCCATCGCGGCCGGGGCTGCGGCCGCCGGCGTGCTCAACATGTGGTACGACGCCGATATCGATGCGGTCATGACCCGCACTGCGATGCGACCAATTCCCCGCGGCAAAATCTCCCGGTTCGAGGCGCTGATCCTTGGCCTCTCGCTTGGCGGTTTAGCGGTGGTGGCTCTGGCCTTGGCGACGAATCTCACCGCGGCCGCACTGTTGGCCGGCACCATCCTGTTTTATGTTGTCGTGTACACGGCGTGGCTGAAGCGGTCGACGCCACAGAATATCGTCATCGGCGGCGCTGCAGGAGCGCTGCCGCCCGTGATCGGGTGGGCCGCGGCAACCGGAGGTGTCGGGCTCGAGCCGCTGGCGCTGTTTCTCATTATCTTCCTTTGGACGCCGCCGCATTTCTGGGCGCTCGCGCTCAATCGCACCGATGACTATGCGCGTGCGGGCGTGCCGATGTTGCCGGTTATCGCGGGACGCGCCGCAACGACGCGCCAGATCCTGATCTATAGCGGCCTGCTGGTTCTGGTCTCGGAGCTGCCTTGGGTACTGGGGTTCGCAGGCGCGATCTACGGTGTGATAGCCGCGATCTGCGGTGCGCTGTTCCTTCTACTTGCACGCCAGCTGAACGGTAGCATCGAGGCCGATCGCCGCGCGGCTCACAGGCTGTTCGTGTTCTCGATCGTCTATTTGTTCGCGCTGTTTGCCGGCCTCCTGATCGACCACGGAAATGGCTCGTTCTCGCCCATGCGATCATCGGATGGTGGCTGCGGCGTCCCGGTGCATGCCGTACGGCTTTCAGGCGCCGACCGCAGCGTGTGCCGCATCGTCAACTTCAGTGAGGTCTAACATGCGATACGGTTTGGTTGCCGCCGTCCTGATCGGAGTCGCGACACTCGGTGGCTGTACGGACGGCGTGCTCGACCCGAAAGGCCCGATTGCCTTCGCTGAGCGGCAAATTCTGCTCAACGCGCTTGGCATCATGCTGGCCATCGTGATCCCGGTGATCCTTGCCACGCTCGGCGTTGCCTTCTGGTTTCGTGCATCGAACGAGCGTGCGCGCTATCGGCCAAATTTCACATACTCCGGACGTCTTGAATTGCTGGTCTGGTCCGTCCCCGCGATGACGGTGCTCCTGGTCGGCGGCGTCGCCTGGGTCGGCTCACACGACCTCGATCCGGGCAAGCCGATTAGCTCAACGGTCAAGCCTGTCAATGTTCAGGTCGTCTCACTCGACTGGAAATGGCTGTTCATCTATCCCGAGCAGGGGATCGCGAGCGTCAACAAGCTGGTCGTGCCGGTTGGCACGCCGATCAGCTTCGAACTGACCTCATCGAGCGTCATGAACAGCTTCTTCGTGCCTCAGCTCGGCAGCCAGATCTACACCATGTCCGGAATGGCGACGCGCCTCCACCTGCAGGCGGACCATCTCGGAACCTATGCAGGGGTATCCGCCATGTTCAGCGGTGAAGGCTTTCCCGACATGCGCTTTACGGTCGATGCAGTAACGGACGACGGATTTGCGCAATGGGTTCGCCAGGCCCGCGAAACTGGTTCGGCACTCGATAAGCAGGCTTATGCCGACCTGGTCAAGCCGAGCAAGGCGGTCGTGCCGTTCACGTATCGCGTCGTCGCCCCCGATCTGTTCAGCAGCATCGTAAACGCCGGCTTGTGCACGCAAGACTCCTCTCTATCAACTTGTTCAACGTCGCAGAGGGCAGAGCGATGAATCTCCTTGGTAAGCTTGATTGGAACGCGATCCCCCTCCATGAGCCCATCATCATGGGCGCCACCGGCTTCATGGTGTTGGTCATTCTGGCTGTTCTCGGATTCGTCACGGCGAAGGGAGCCTGGCTCTATCTGTGGCGCGAATGGCTCACCTCGGTCGACCACAAGCGGATAGGCGCCATGTATTGCATACTGGCGCTCGTCATGATGCTGCGCGGCTTCAGTGACGCGATCATGATCCGCGCGCAGCAGGCGCTCGCAGCCGGCGGTGCGCAAGGATATCTGCCGCCCGAGCATTTCAATCAGATTTTCTCGGCGCACGGCACGATCATGATTTTGTTCATGGCGATGCCGTTCGTGGTAGGGCTCATGAACTTCGCAGTACCGTTGCAACTCGGTGTTCGCGATGTCGCATTCCCTACGCTCAACTCCGTCAGCTTCTGGCTCACTGCCTCGGGTGCGTTGCTGGTCAACATTTCGTTGGCCGTCGGCGAGTTCTCAAAAGCCACCTGGTGGGGTTATCCCCCACTGAGCGAAATGCAATACTCGCCCGGCGTCGGCGTCGACTACTATCTTTGGTCGCTGCAAATCTCCGGTATCGGCACCTTGCTGGCGGGCATCAACTTCGTCACAACAATCCTCAAAATGCGGGCACCAGGGATGAGCTATATGCGCATGCCGGTCTTCTGCTGGACCGCGCTTGCCGCCAACCTGCTCATTATCGCGGCGTTTCCGGTCCTGACCGCGACGCTCGCGATGCTGGCGCTCGATCGCTATCTCGGCTTTCACTTCTTCACGCTCGAAGGCCAGGGCAATCAGATGCTGTACTCCAACCTGTTCTGGGTATGGGGGCACCCTGAAGTCTACATCCTGATCCTGCCGGCGTTTGGCGTATTCTCGGAAGTGATGGCGACCTTCTCCGGCAAGCCGTTGTTCGGCTATCGCTCTATGGTAGCCGCGACGATGGCCATCTGTATCCTCTCCTTCCTGGTCTGGCTGCACCACTTTTTCACAATGGGTGCCAGCGCGAACGTCAACGGCTTCTTCGGTGTCATGAGCATGATCATCGCTTTGCCGACGGGCGCGAAAGTCTTCAACTGGCTGTTCACGATGTACGGCGGCCGGGTTCGGTTCTCGGTGCCGGTGCTGTGGTCGATTGGCTTCATGGTGACTTTCGTCATCGGCGGCATGACCGGCGTGCTCATGGCGGTGCCCCCGGCCGACTTCCAGCTGCACAACAGCGTGTTCCTGGTCGCCCACTTCCACAACGTCGCCATCGGCGGCGTCGTGTTCGGCGTGATGGCGGGGTACAATTATTGGTTCCCCAAGGTATTCGGGTTCAAGCTCGACGAACGCTGGGGCAAAGCCTCGTTCTGGTGCTGGTTCGTCGGCTTCTATGTCGCCTTCATGCCGCTCTACGTGCTGGGCCTGATGGGCATGACCCGGCGCATGCAACATTACGACAATTTGTCCTGGCAGCCGTGGTTGATAGCGGCGGCATTCGGCACCGCTATCATCCTTGTCGGCGTCGTTTGCCAGGTCGTGCAACTCGTTGTGTCGATCCGTAATCGCGAGGAGCTGCGCGACGTGACCGGTGATCCGTGGAACGGCCGCACGCTCGAATGGGCGACGGCCTCGCCGCCGCCGGCATGGAACTTTGCATTCCAGCCAAGGGTCGCCGGACTGGACGCGTTCTGGAGCAGCAAAAGCCGTGCGCAAGCGACAAAGGACGAGCCGACGCCGGCGCGCAAGTACGAGCCCGTCGAAATGCCGAGTAACAGCGCCGCCGGCTTCGTTACTGCTTTCTTCGCAGTCGTCATCGGCTTTGCACTGATCTGGCACATTTGGTGGCTGGCCGGCGTCGGAGTGTTCGGCGCATTCATGACGTTGCTTGCCTTCTCATTCCGCCGTCAGAGCGAATTCGAGGTGACAGCCGAGCAGATCGCCGGGTTCGAACGGGCTCACCAGGCAGGAGTTGCAGCATGAATGTAGCCGTCGCAATCGATCAGATCCCGCAAGACGCATTGCCAAGTGCGAGTGAAGCAGGACCTGCTCCAAAGAGGATCGTGGTCGCCTATGGCTTCTGGATCTTCCTGCTGAGTGACATCGTCATGTTTGCCGCGCTGTTCGCGAGCTACGCGGTCCTCGTGCGCTCCACGGCCGGCGGTCCAACCGGCGCCCAGCTGTTCAATCAGGCTGCGGTCGCGATCGAAACTGCCTGCCTTCTCGTTTCGAGCTACACCTGCGGATTGATGTCACTGGCCGTCAACTCGCGACGCCGTCTCGGGACTTATCTGGGGGCCCTGATCACATTCGCACTCGGAGCCACGTTTCTTAGTCTCGAGATCCGCGAATTCTCGAACATGATCGCCATCGGCGCGACGCCGCAGCGGAGCGCCTTTCTGTCCGCATTCTTCACGCTTGTCGGATGCCACGGGCTGCACGTCACGCTCGGCCTGATCTGGCTGATCGTGATGATGGTGCAGGTGGCGGTATTCGGATTCGCCGCGAGGGTGCAGCGCCGCCTGCTGTGCTTCTCTTTGTTCTGGCACGCGCTCGACATCGTTTGGGTCGGGGTATTCACGGTGGTTTATCTGATGGGAGTGAGCCCATGACCGACACTCAATACGAACGCGCACCCGGAGACAGGCCGAGCCGCGAGATGGAAGCGTCGGCTCCATCCGAGTTTCTTATCTACACGATTGGCCTATTTGTGGCGGTTGTTCTCACGGCCACGTCGTTCTGGGTTGCAAACACGACACTGATCTGGCCAGGGGGCGTATTTCTCGGGCTCGCTGTCCTCGCCATTGCCCAGATGGGCATTCACCTCGTGTTTTTCCTGCACATCTCCAGCGGGCCGGAAAGCACCAACAACGTGCTCGCGCTCGCCTTTGGCGTTCTCATCGTATTCGTCGTGGTCGCCGGCACCATGTGGATCGTGGCAGATATGAACGCGAACATGATGATGCCGTCGGGCGCGCCGATGAGCATGAGGATGCAACATTGAAGGGTAGCCGATTTCGCATCAACGACGGCTGCGCACGAACCACCAAACCGTCACACGTTCGTCCAAGCGTTGGCAACAACACCAACGATAGCATTTCATGTTGAGGTAATGCGCGGCGGATACGCCACTGGCGGTGGGGACGAAAAATGCTGAAGGGATTCACGGCGCCTCGATCTCCTTTGAGCGCGGCCGCCTTGGTCCCGTCGCCGCCCTGGCATTTCGCAGGTGATGTCCTGGCGGTGGAATTCTGGAACGATCCTGATGTATCGCTCCATATTCTTCCAGCCGGTGTCGAGCTTGACAGGGAACGTCCAGGTCACTCCGTCGCGCTGTTCACGGACTACCAGTTCACGGCGCAGAACGACGAGCACCTGGATCCTGCCAGGTACCAGTGTCGCGGCTTCAGTGTCCTGCTCGACGCGATATGGAAAGGGACACCAATAGCGTGGTGTCCCTATTGCTACGTCGACAACGATGCTGCGTTGATGAGGGGCTGGATTCAGGGCTATCCGAGAAAGCTCGGGACGATACACCAGACTCGTACGTTCGCCACCATGAGCGCTGCTTCGGCGCCACTCGTGCATGATGGCAGGTTCTCGGCCTGTATGTCGGCTCACGGCCGCTTGCTGGTGCAAGCCCGCGTTACCCTGCACGGAAAGGCCGATCGGCTGGTTGGCCTGCTCGATCGCCGGATTGTCGGACGGCGATATTTTCCGCGGCTCTCTGCCGGCATGCACGACAAGCCGGCCGTCGATGAACTCGTTCGATGTGTCTCGAACCATCTCCGGATTGCGAACATCTGGAGCGGCGCGGGCGAGCTCAATTTTCCGGAGGCCTATGGCGAAGAGCTGGAAATGCTGGGGCCGCTGAAGGTGGGGCGCGGATATCGCTTCTCGTTTTCCTATTCCGTCACCGATATCGAGATTCTGGCCGACCTTACCGCCTAGCCGTCGCGGCGGCTCCCAACGTTTTGGTTTCGCGGCAGGAATAAACAAGTCGACGCACTTCAAGCAAATCAATTGCGGCTGGTTTCGGTAGCATCTTCACCGATAGTGATGCATCGGAAAACGGGAATGCTCAGGGGTTTTACAGTTCCGAAATCGCCGTTCGGCCAGGCCGCTCTAACTCCACCGCCACCCTGGCACTATGCTGGCGACGTCGTCGGGATAGAGTTCTGGACCGACCCCGGCGCGACGGCGGCGACATTACCGAATGGTCTTTCTCCGGATTCGACCTCAAACGGTCATGCCGTCATGATGTTCCTGGATTGGCAATTCACGGCACAGGACGACGAATATCTCGAGCCGGCGCGTTATCAATATCGCGAGGCGTTTATTCTGGTCGATGCCATGTATCGCGACGAGCCGGTCATGTGGTGCCCCTACATTTACGTCGACAACGACGCTGCGCTGGCGCGCGGCTGGACGCAGGGGTTTCCCAAGAAAATGGGGAGCATTTTTCAGACCCGCTCCTTTGCGGCTTCAGGTCCTGCCGCGGCGCCGGTGGCGTCCGGCAGCCGGTTTGGCGCCAGTCTTTCGGCGCATGGCCAACGTCTTGCGGAAGCCTGCGTCACCTTGCACAGACCGGTCGAGAACGGACTGTCCCTCCTCAGCCGACCCACGGTTCTGTTGCGATACTTTCCGAGACTGGCGGCCGGATACCAGGACAAGCCAGCGGTCAACGAACTGGCGATGTCGATCACCGACAATCTCACGGTTACCGGCGCATGGATCGGGAAGGGCGAACTTAACTTTCCGGAAGCGAATGGCGAAGAACTCAACGCGCTCGCGCCGAAAAGGATCGAGTCCGGGTTTCGTTACTCACTTTCTTACTCAGTTAGCGATCTGAAGATCCTCGAGGACCAGGGCTCGTAGGTAACGGCGAAGCGTACAGTCCCTCGCTTCGCCGGGAGGGTCTTCGCGGCACTCCCCCCGTCCCGCGGAGACCCTCGGCCGGGGGCGTTCTTGCGACCTCGCGTCTCTCATCGCATTTTCGATGTGAGTGATTGCCAGGGTGTTCTGAATTGTTACATAGCCGCGTTATAAAACGCGCAACATATTGATATGTAATGTTAAAATCGTTCAGCGCGGTGCGGCAACATTAACCTTCCATAACGCTGATTAACGAGCCAAAGGGTCCGCCTTGCTGCACCCTCACTCCGATCCGAAGCCTCGGATAGTTCGTCGGAGGAGTGATCATGGAAGGACTTCAAACCATCGCACCCGAGTCTTCCCTTGCAGACGATCAACAGTTCCACCTGGTTGCGAACAGCGTGGCCCAGCTACTTGAAACGGCAAGGCGGGAGCTGGGGCATGATCAGGAAGCGGCCAAGGCGTCGCTGGCCACAGCATCGCACATTCTGCAAGCGGAGATCGAACGCTGTTCGGGCGCTAACGGTGCCACAAGGGGCGGTCTGGCAGCCTGGCAAATCCTTCGGGTGCGCGCTTACATTGACGGCAACCTGCACCGCACCATCCACATCCGGGATCTCAGTGCGGTCGCACGTCGAAGCCCGGCGCACTTCTCCCGGAAATTCAAGCTGGCTGTTGGCGAATCGCCACATGCCTATGTGGTGAGAAGGCGTCTGGAGAAAGCCTGCCACCTGATGATAACAGGTGCGGCATCACTGAGTGAAATCGCCTTGAGCGTAGGCTTTTCGGATCAGGCACATCTATGTAGGTTGTTCAGGCAGGCCTTTGGCCAAAGCCCGGCCAACTGGCGACGCGAGCGCGGAACGCCCGGCGAGGTCAGCTCAAGAACCGGCATGGACGAGAACATCCCATGAGCGATCAGCGCGGCAAAGTGCTGAGCTTCGGCCCTTTCGAACTGTCGATCGGAAACAGGCTTCTGACAAATGGCGCCAAGGTCGTGCCGCTCGGCGCGCGGGCCATGGATCTCCTCATCGCTCTGGTGGAGCAGGCAAACAAGGTCGTCGGCAGGAGAACCCTGATAGAGCGCGTTTGGCCAATGAGAGGAGCCGAACAAGTCAGCTTGCGCGTCCACATCTCGGCGCTACGGAAGGCCCTCGATCAAAGTGACCCTGGCAGGCGATACATCGCGAACGTGCCCGGACGGGGGTACAGCTTTGTCGTACCCGTAACGTCACTTTCCTCACCAACGTCGGGGGATCCCGCGAGGTCCCGACTGCCTGCGCGCTTGATGCGGATGCTCGGACGAAGGGACGCCTTGACCGCGATCCAGATGAAGCTGACCGAGCAGAGGTTTGTGACGATCGTCGGGCCCGGCGGCATCGGCAAGACCACCCTGGCGGTCGCTGCCGCCCACGAGATGAGCGCCGCTTTCAACGGCCATATTCATTTCGTCGACTTGGGTGCTCTCGGCACCGCTGCGCTGGTCGCCCCCGCCGTGGCCACCGCACTCGGCGTATCGGTACAAACCAGCAATGTCGTACCAGCCCTGATCGATCGCTTGGGGGAAAGGCCAGCGCTCATCGTGCTCGACTGTTGCGAGCACCTTGTTGATGGCGCGTCGGCTGTCGCGGAGGAACTGTTTCGGCATGTTCCGACACTGCATTTGCTCGCGACCAGCCGGGAGGCGATGCGGGTTGAAGGTGAACATGTCCATGAACTCTGCGCGCTTGCATGTCCCCCGGAAGATGGCAACCTGTCGGCGCAGGATGTCCTGCAATATCCCGCGGTTCAATTGCTCGTCGACCGCGTGCGGGCCGTGCGAAGTCATTTTGAGCTGGTCGATGCGGATGCGTCGATTGCCGCGGGAATCTGCCGGCGGCTGGATGGAATTCCGTTGGCAATCGAACTCGCCGCCGGCCGGGTTGACATATTTGGCCTCAGCAAGACGGCAACCTTGCTCGAGGAGCGGCTGAACCTGTCGTGGGTGGGGCGTAGAACGGCCCTGCCGAGACATCAGACCTTGAACGCGGCACTTGAGTGGAGCTATGACCTGCTAGGTAAGGCAGAGAAGCGTGTATTGAGCCGCCTCAGCGTTTTTGCCGGTGGGTTCACGTTCGAAGCGGCTGTCGCGGTTGCCGCCGACGACACGATAGATGAAGCGAATGTCTCCGATTGCCTTTGGGAGCTTCGTTCGAAATCGATGATTGCCGTTCGGGGGCAGGAGGGGCGGCTGCGTTTGCTCGACACCACTCTTGCCTTTGCTTCACAACGACTTGCCGAGAGCGATGAGGAGAACCGCTGTCGCCGGCGTCACGCGCTCTACTACTGCGACTTGTTCAAGCAAGGCGCTTCAACGGATGTGCATGAAAGGCTCAAGGAGCTTGAAGATGAGGTCGACAATCTCAGAGCTGCCCTGAATTGGAGTTTCTCAGTCGAAGGCGAGGCGAAAATTAGCGTTGAACTTGCGGCCGCCTCGGCAAGCATCTGGATGGCAATGGCTCTCCTTGCCGAATGCCGCGAGTGGATGACGAAAGCTGTCGGTCGTCTCAAAGGCGTGAATTCAGGCACGAGACAGGAAATGGTCATTCAATCGGCCCTTGCGAGTTCCATGATGTTCACAGGCGGGATGACCGAAGAGTCATACGCGACCTGGGCCAAGACGCGTCTTCTCGCCGAGGGACTTCGCGATATCGAATATCAGCTGGCTTCCCTGCTTGTTCTCTGGGCTCACAGGATTCGGCTTCCACGATACGCTGAAGCAATCGAACTGGCGGAACGTTGCGGTGAAGTCGCGCAAAAGATCGGCGATCGCGGGGCGATCGCAACGGCCAACTACATGCGTGGTATCAGCTACCACCACACCGGTCGACTATTGGAGGCCGAAAACTGCCTTGAGATGTCGCTCCATCGTGATGATGAGGCTTCGCGACAGGCGCTGATCAAGCGCTTCGGCTACGACCGCAAGGTGGATGCGCTGATGATCCTGTCAAGTGTGGCGTGGCTGCGCGGCTCTCCCGATCATGCGCGGCGACTTAATCAGATGTCTCTGGCCGAGGCGCGCCAACTCGATCACGCCGTCCCCCTGTGCGTGGCGCTCGCCGGGACAAGCTTCAATGCATATCTGGCAGATACGGATGACCGGACCGAAGCGCTTGCCAACGAACTCGTCGACCATGCCGGCAAGTACGGTGTGGAGAGTTATCACGGCTTCGGCCTTGCCATGCAGGCGCTCGGCAGGGTCAGGCAAGGAGATACCGAGGCGGCCACCGAGTTGCTTTATTCGGGACTGGAGAAGCTGTCAGCGGCGCGCTACGGTGTTTTCCATCCGATCCTGCAGGCGGAGTTTGCACGATGTGTAGCCGTTGCTGGTCACGCCCGGCAGGCCATGGCCGTTTTCGAACGGGCGAAAATCAACCTCGATGACGAAAATCAACTTCATGCCCCCGAATTGCTCCGCATCAGGGGCGAATTGGCCTTGAGCGGCAACGAAGGGCTGGCTGTTTGCAGAGCGTATTTTCTTCGTGCAATCGAGATGTCGGACAGGCAAGGAAGCTTGTCGTGGAGGTTGAGAGCCGCGACCAGCCTTGCCATTGCTGAGAAGTCGCTCGGGCGAAAGGAGGCCGCGTGGCGGACCCTTCAGGCCACCTACATGAAATTTCGAGAAGGCTTTGAGACCTCCGATCTTCGGTTGGCCAAGCAGGTGTTGAACGGCTCATACCGGCCCGACAGCGCCGTCAACTCGTACCACTGACCGCTTGTTGCTGCAGGTGGTTTCGGCTAACACTTGATCGGCTGGGAGTGTATTTCCACAGGTCCGACGACGAACGGCGCAACGACCGAATCGTCGGGGATCTTGGCGGACTAACTCATGTCGATTCAACAAATTAGCTTGCCGCAAATTGGCTCACCCGGTGCAATCCGGCTTCGGTTTGGCCCATTCGAGCTCAATGTCGCCGAGCGCTCCTTGAAGAAGGCGAACCAGGCCCTTCCACTTGGTGGCAGGGCTTACGACATTTTGATCGCGCTTCTCGAAAACGCCGGTGAGGTTGTCGGGAAAGCCGAGCTGATCGCGCGGGCATGGCCCGACGTAACGGTTGAAGAGGGCAGTCTTCGCGTCCACCTGTCGGCGCTGCGCAAGGCACTGGGCGACGGGCAGTTCGGTAACAAGTACATCGCGAACGTACAGGGCCAGGGCTACAGCTTCATCGCGCCGGTCGCTCGCCTTCCCGCGGACCACGACAGCGGTAGTGCATCCGCGGGAATGCCCAACCTGCCGCCCGCGCTGGGCCGCATGCTCGGTCGCAACAATGTTGTCCTTGAAATTCAAGGTTTGCTCCAGACCGGACAGCGCCTGATTACAATTCTGGGGGCTGGCGGTATCGGCAAGACAACGGTTGCCCTGTCGGTCGGACACCGGGCGCTGGCCGACTTCTCCGGCGCGGCATTCTTTGTCGATCTTTCAACCGTAAACGACCAGGTACATCTAATCGGCGCGATCGCTTCCGCGGTCGGGCTCGGCCCGCAGTTGGTAGATCCAAAGGCGGCGCTGCTTAATTTTCTGCGCCCTCGCAAGGCACTTATCATTCTCGATAGTTGCGAGCATCTCATCGAGAAAGCTGCCGACATCGCCGGCCATATTTTTCGAAATGCCCCCGACATCTACCTGCTTGCGACCAGCAGGGAGGCATTTCACGTCGCTGGTGAACGCGTGGTTGGTCTTTGTCCACTGGATTGCCCGCCGGAGCAGCCGGGGCTGACAGCGTCGGAGGCGATTGCCTATCCGGCGGTACGGTTGTTTGCCGAGCGCGTCAGTGCTCGCCGCGGCGAGTTTTCGCTTCGTGACGACGAAGCCCCCATGGTTGCCGAGATCTGCCGCAAGCTTGACGGCATTCCCCTCGCCATCGAACTCGCCGCCGGAAGGGCCGCTGTTCTTGGCGTTGGGAATACGGTGGCAAGACTGGGTTCTCGCCTCGATCTCCTGAAATTCGGCCGACGGACCGCAAATCCACGGCATCAAACGCTGATCGCAACGCTGGACTGGAGCCACGACCATCTTTCGGAGATCGAACGGGTCGTCTTGCGACGTGTCGCTATTTTTGTGGGGCGCTTCACGCTGGAGGCCGTGCTCGCAGTCGCGGAGGAAGTGGGGATAGACGAGTCCGAGATATCGGGTGCGTTGGGAAATCTCGTCAATAAATCCCTGATCGGGGTTTGGACCGAATCGCGGGGACGGTTCTACCGCTTGCTCGATACGACGCGTGCCTACGCTTTGGAGAAGTTGGCCACGAGCGGCGAGCGAGACTCTATTGCCGGGCGGCACGCGAGCTTCTCGATTCAAATGCTGGAAAGCAACCCGGTCAATCTCTTCGACTTGGAGTTCACGGAAGCTGCAGTCGACGCCGTTCGAGACTATCTTGGAAATGTCCGTGCCGCGCTTGAATGGAGCTTTGGTCCCAATGGAAACGACGCCGCAGCCATAAGATTGGCGGCCACAGCTTCGCAGCCGCTTCTAGCCATGTCGCTCCTTTTGGAATGCCGAACATGGATGGAGAAGGCGATCGATCGGATGCAGTCGGACTGCGATCCTCGGCATCAGATGAAGATTCACGCTGCGCTTGCTTTGTCGCTCATGTACACCGAAGGCAATAGTGACAGGGTTCGCGAGGCTTTCCACACAGCGCTGAACTTTGCGCAGCAGCACGAAGATACCCACCTGCACCTGTCTCTACTTAGCGGATTGTCGATGTATCTTCACGGGCTTGTCGACGCGGCAGGAACGTATGAACTCGCGCTTCGTAGCGTGGCCGCCGCAAGAAAAACCGGAAATCCAGACGATGCGGCCATCGCTGATGCCATGCTAGGGGCAGCATATTGTCTTCGTTCCGATCAACGGCGGGCGCAACAACATCTGAAACGCTCATTGCATGGCTCGCTTCGACGGTTCAATGCAAGCCAATACCTGTTCGATCTGCGGAGCTCTTCGCTTAGTGTTCTTACCCATTCATTTTTCTTCTCTGGTAATCTCGACCAAGCCGCCGACTGCACCAAAATGAACATTGAGGAGGCCGCAAGGTCAGGGCATCCAGTCGGACTGTGTCGCGCGCTCACCAACTCGATGCGGCTCTATTTTTGGATCGACGATTTGGAGCAGATCGAGCGTAGTCTTGCAGAACTCGAGCAGACCGCCGAGAGGCATTCGTTGGCACCAGCTCGTGCAGTCGCTTTAGGGTTTAGGGGGCGGTACTTGGTCCGCATCGGGCGAATGGCGGATGGCATACAATATCTGCAAGAGAGTTTGGAGAAACTGGCCATTCACCGGTACGACGTAGTGACGAGCGATCTTGTCTCTGAATTAACTGTTAGCTTGGCGAAGCAAAACGCGCGCTCGGAAGCGTTGGCGCTCATCGATCGATCGATTTCCGCCGTTATCGAGGCCAATAGGCTTCTTCGTCTGCCCGCATTTTTCCTGGCGAAAGGCTCGGCGTTCGCGTCCGGGGATGTGCCCGAGGGGCTCTTGGCAGAGGAGTTTTTCGCGAAGGCGATGAAGCAGGCCCGCCAAGAATCAGCGCTTCCGTTCGAACTGCGTGCTGGATTGGAGCTCGCGCGGATCTGGATCGGGCGCGGCGAGGTGCAGAGAGCCCGTGATCTGATCAGTCCGGTCTACAGTCGGTTCTCCGAAGGTCTCACGACACCCGATCTCATTTTGGCCAGGCGAATCCTCGAACAGGCAAGCGTTAGGGCCCTGCAAACCGGGCTAGGGATGGCGAAATCATCGGGCAGAGCGAAAGCTTGAATAGACTCATATGCGTCCAGGCTCAGCGTCACTGCGTAGTGACAAGACCCAGGGTCTGCGCGCGTGATACCGCTTGCGCGCGCCTCTCCACACCCAGCTTGGTGAAGACGCTCTTGAGGTGCGACTTCACGGTCTCAGGACCGATGTAAAGGCTCCGGGCGATTTCCTTGTTGGACAATCCTCCCGCAATCAGCGTGAGAATGTCGGTCTCGCGGGGACTCAATGCCTGCAGGGCCTGGACTCTGAAGGTCGGCGCAAGGCGATCTTGCCGGGCCCTTTGGGAATCGGCCACGAGCCGATCAACATAAGACGTCAAGTGCGCGCCAATACTGCCGCTCTGCTGGGCCATCTGGACGAGGTCGGAAGTGAACGAACCCTCGTCCAAAATGATCTGATAGAGACCCCCGCTGGCGCATGCGGCAAGGATACGGCGAAATCGACTTGTTGCTTCCGCGGCCTTGCCAAGGCGTAGCTGAAGGGCCGAGATTCGAATCTCGACCCGGATCAGGAAGTAGCGATGGTCGGCCGCTTCGGTCTCACGCTGAAGCTCCCGCAGGATAGACATCGCCTCCTCGGGGCGCTCCTGTTGTCCCAGCAAATGAGCTTGGGCCAGTTTGTGGTCCCATTGAATTTCCGACCATGCACAAAGTCGCGGCGCAGGGTACTTTCTCGTAAGCCGCTCCAGCCGATCGACGCACGCGGCGCCTTCATCGACGCGGCCTTCGTTGAGGTAAAGCCGCGCTTGTTCTGCTGTCGCGGCTGCCGTCAACCTTCCCCAATCCTGTGCGATGCCATGGTTTTCGGCCCGCTCCAGCAGCGTGTGGGCACGCTCGAGGTTCATTCGAGCAACTGCGACTCTAGCCATCACGAAATAGGCGCTGCGAACGCAGTCGAGCATCGTCCCGGAGTTGATCAGCGATGCGCGATCGATCACCAACGCTTCTGCCTCGTCGAGCTGGCCCTGCTCGTACAAAATCCGTGCAATCAGACTGATAGGCAAAGCCGCTGCCACCGAGTGCGGGCCAACATACTGCTCCGCAATGCGCAATCCCTCACGATAATGCCCCTCCGCCGTGGCGAGGCGTATCTGCCGCAGCTCGGCGACGCCTTGCAGGCAACGCCGATATACCGACGCGAATACGTTTCTCCGGTCTTCCTCCGGCGAATAGGGCATCCAGGGCGTCGCATAAAACTGCTTGAAGTCACCAGCATGCAGGTGGCCGTAACGAACGACGTTTGAGGCAACATTGGCAGTCCAGGGGTCGGACGAGCGGTTCACGCAATCCTGCGCCAGAGGCAGCGCTCTCTCACTGTCATCCTTCAGCGCGATGGCAACAGAGCGGATCGCCTGGCATTCGCACAGCAAATCGCTCTCCGGCAGCCGAGTAGCAGCGATATCGCTCTCTATTTCAGTTGCGAGCTGCAGGGCCTCATCAAAACGTAGCGCTAGCGCCAATCCCCAGGCGATTGCCAACCTGACCTCGGGCTGGCCCCGCATCAGTTCGTCGGGAAACTGGCGCTGCCATTCGAGCAAGGTGAAGAGATCGCCTCTCTTTATCAAGGCCATCGCGCAATTTTTGATCCAGCCGATCGCACGATCCGCAGCGCCGGCTGCAATCGCGTGCTGAACCGCGTCGGTCCATAATTCGTGCGAGGCATACCAAAGCGCGGCACGTCCGTGCAGTTCAGGAATTTCAATGCCGCGGTCCGTCTCCAGCCTCTGTTTCAAATATTCGGCAAGCAGCGTGTGATAGCGAAACCACACCCCGTCATTATCGAGCGGGGTGAGCAGCATTTGGCGTTCGGCAAGCGATGCCAGGATTGTGCGGCTCGAGCTCGAACCGGTTACGGCCTCGCATAGCGGACCGGAGAGCCGATCGAGAATGGCCGTTCGCAGCATGAAGTCGACCATTTCGACGGGAAGCGTATCCAGCATCTCCGACAAATAGGCTGCAATTGGACGCTGCGAACCTGAGAGGCTTTGTACATATTCCTTGAAGGCCAATCCGAACTGTGATGGCATCGACGCAACAATTCGCAGGGCGGCGGGCCACCCTTCGGTCTTGCGTTGCAACAGTTGGACGTCGGGGAGTTCCAGCATGCCAGGCTTGGCGTGGTCCAGAAACGCCTGTGTCTCCTGCATGTCGAATCGCAGGGCGGCGGAATCTATCTCGATCAACTGATTCTGGGCGCGCAGGGTCGCGAGTGGCAGGGGAGGTTCGGTGCGCGTCGTAAGTACCACATGACAATGAGACGGCGCGTGCTTCAGAAAGTACGCGACCGTCTGGTGGATGCGGGAAGCCCTGAGCCAATGATAGTCTTCGAGAAACAGATAAACATCATCGTCAATCTCTGCCAGATCGTTGATCAGGCTCGACAGGATCGCTGTCGGGTCGATCAGGTTGTTCTCGAGGATCAGCCCAATCGCGCCGGCGCCAACGTCCGGACAGGCATGGTGCAGGGCCTGTGATACGTAGAATAGAAACCGCGTGGCCTCGTCGTCGTCTGAATCGATAGTCAGCCAGGCAACGCAGTCGCCGCGTTGCTCGAGCTGCTCGGCGCAAGCGGCCGCCAGCGAGCTCTTGCCGAAGCCCGCCGGCGCCTTGATGACGGCAAGTCGCTTGGCGGGGAGTTCGGACAAGACCGCGACGAGCCGGGGACGTGCGACCAGCCCGCCGAAGCGTGCCGGTAAAATTTTGGTCGCGAGGAATGGCAGCTGTCCCCTGGCAGGCGAGGTAGCCGTCCTACTAGCAACATTGCTCGATCGCGGCTGGATCAAGGGCTCCCCCTTTATCGCCGTGAGTGCTCCCCCCATTCGGGGGGTACTCCCGGTGACGAAAGTGTACGATCTCTGTTAGCGAGAGGGAAGCGCCGGACATCATGGGACAAAGCTAACCGGAGAGGCGAAGCAAGCTCATGTCTAACAGGACCGCACGCTTGGGTTTCGCACGTATAGTTGAACACCCGGACAGGCAAACCAGGTCCAGGCCAAGAACCATGGTTGACAATGAAGCTCAAGGAAATCTGCAGTTTGGCCCCTTTGAGCTTTCGGGCAGGGAAAGGGTGCTGCGGCGCGCGGGTGAGGTGTTGCCCCTTGGCAGCAGGGCCCTTGACATTCTGATCTACCTGGCCGGGCGTCCGGGAGAGGTGATCGCAAAGCAGGAACTGATCGATCACGTCTGGCCGGACGTGACCGTCGAGGACGGGAGCATCCGGGTCCACGTCGCCGCGATCCGCAAGGCACTTGGTGACGGCCAATTCGGCACCCGATACATCACAAACATCAAGGGACGGGGCTACTCGTTCGTCGGCAACGTTGTCTCCCGCGCTGGCGGCACGGAAAGCGGGAACGCCAGGCTCCGGCCACAAGGCAGGCTCTCGCTGCGACCGATCACGATGATTGGGCGCGAACTGATCGTCAGCGAGGTCAGCGACAAGCTGCGGGAAGCGCGGTTCGTAACACTGCTCGGTCCTGGCGGCATTGGCAAGACGACCATCGCCCTGGCGGTTGGCCGCGCCGTTGCCGAAGATTTTGGCGGCAAAGTCCATTTTGTCGACCTGGAGAGCCTTACCGACCCGCGGCATGTTGCGGGAACCGTCGCGACAGCTCTGGGACTTGCGCTCAAATCGAAAGATCCCGGCCTGGAGCTGGTCGACCTCGTTCGCGCGCAGAAGCTTCTTATTATTCTCGATAGCTGCGAGCACATGATCGAGGCGGTCGCGTTGCTTGCCGAGCAACTGTACCAGGAAACGGAGCAGACCCATCTTCTGACCACGAGTCGCGAATTGCTGAAAGTAGAGGGCGAGCATTGCTGCCGGATTCTTCCCCTTGATGTTCCACCGGACGGGTCAGAGCAGACGGCAAATACCGTGCTTCGATATCCGGCAGTGCAATTGTTCGTACGGCGCGTGGCGGCGAGGGCGGGGGGCGTCGTTCTCACCGACGAGGAGGCACCGTTCGTTGCGGAAATGTGCCGGAAGCTGGATGGCATACCCTTGGCAATTGAACTCGCAGCGGGCCAGGTCGCCGTACTTGGCATCAAGAACACGGTAGCGCGCCTGGTGTCTCGGCTGGAATTGTTGAGACTAAGCCATCGGACGGCCGTCCCCAGGCACCGGACACTCAAGGCGACACTGGATTGGAGCTACGATCGGCTGTCCGACGCCGAGAGGATTGTTCTTCGGCGCATCGCTCCTTTCGTCGGTCATTTCACCCTCGAGGGCGCGCGGGATGTCGCGGGTGCACTCGACGTGGGCGCCGGAGAAATTTTTGACGCCATCGCCGGCCTGGTCGAGAAGTCGTTGATAACAACCCGGATCGACGAAACGCGGGCGCAGTATCGCCTGCTGGACACGACGCGGGCCTATGCGCTCGAAAAACTGGAGGAACATGGCGAGTTCGGTCCAATCTCCTTGCGGCATGCGGAATACGTCACCGAACAGCTCGAATCGCAAAAAGAAATGTTGTCGGCTTTGCCAAGGGCTGAAAGAGTTGCGGCCTATTCCCGGCAACTCAGCAATATCAGATCGGCGCTGGAATGGAGCTTTGGATCGCACGGCAACAACAGGATCGCGACAAGACTTGCGGTCGCTTCGACGCTGCCATTTATGGAACTGTCGCTATTGACCGAATGGCAGGGCTGGGCAGAACAGGCAATAGCCCGGCTGCAAGGTCGGTATGGGAACTCCCGCCACGAGATGGAGGTTTCCGCTTCGCTGCCCCTGGTATCGATGGACACTGAAAGCAGCAATCCAGACGTTCGCTCAGCTTCTTCCGGGGCGCTCGACCTTGCGCCCATGCGGCAGGACCTTGCGCGCGAGTTCAGGCTCCTGAGCGGACTGTTCCTGCATTCGAGCTGGACCACCGACATTCACCGCGCGCTCGATGTCGCCGCGCGAAGCCAAAAGGTGGCTTTGAAAATCGGAGATCCCGACGACATGGCGTTCGCTGAAACGATGTTGGGCGCTGCCAATCATTTGGCGGGAAATCATCTTGCTGCACAGAGGCATTTCGAAGCCAGCCTGCGCCACTCGGCATCGGGCTCGCGCCAGCGCGCTGGACACTATTTGTTTCACCACACCACCCTCTCGCTGGCCGGCATGGCGCGTTCTCTATTGTACAGGGGGGTGCTCGACCAATCATTGGACTACGCAAAGCTCGCGATAGAGGAGGGGGAAAAATCCGGCTATCCGGCGACATTGGGCCGGGCCCTGATTCTGATTCTTCCGGTCTATCTGGCGCTGGAGGATTGGCAGAGGTCAGAGCAGTACATCGTGCAATTGAGCGACCTCTCCGCAGCTCACGCCCTCAAGCCGCTCCAGGCCATCGCAACCGGGCTGCGAGGCCGGTGGCTTCTGCTTCAAGGCAACGTTCGCGACGGCGTTCCGTTGCTGAAGAGAGCGTCGGAAGAGCTTGAGGCCCAACGTCATGAAATGCTCAATATGGATTTTGTCAGCGATCTCGGCGCGGGTCTTGCGGCTTCTGGGCTTCACGAGGAGGCATTGACGCTGGTGGCGAATGCCCTTGATCTCCAGAAACGTGGGGGAAAATTTCTGTTCGTGCCCGCCTTGATGAGAGTGAAGGGCTTCATCCTGGCGTCACGATCGGCCGAGGACTATTCCGAAGCAGAAACATGCTTTCTGTCGGCAATCGACTGGGCCAAACGCCAGTCCGCCGGCTTGTTTGAATTGAAGGCTGCGACGGACCTGGCGGAGCTGCTGCTGAAGCAGGCCCGCGTGGCGGAAGCCTACCAACACCTCAGCGCGGCTCTTGATCGAATGCCGGTTGGGATAGTTTCGCCCGACCACAAGCGCGCCCTGAAAATCCTCGACCAGCTCCAGTCCGGCATCGAAGGCGTCCGCTAAAGCGGACACCTTCGATGGCTGTGCTCTGTCTGCGCAGTCGGGTTCAAGTCCTCGCATTGCGATACAAGCCCTACGCCCGCGGTTGGGCGCATGTTGTGGCAGGATTGGTCACAGCAGGGTTTGAGTGCGATGGGCAGACTGGTTGCGGACATCATTGTTGAAACCTTGCAGAGCGCGGGCGTCAAGCATTGTTACGGCGTGGTGGGCGACACGCTCAACCTGATCGCCCGCTCACTCGAAAAAAGCGAAATCGAGTGGGTGTCGATGCGACACGAAGAGGCCGGAGCGTTTGCTGCGCAGGCGGAGGCGCAGGTAGCCGATCGCCTGACGGCAGTTGCCGGGAGCTGCGGTCCCGGTAGCCTGCATTTCATCAACGGCATATTCGAGGCCAATCGCAATCGGGCGCCCGTCATCCTGATCGCAAGTCAAATCATTCGCGACGAATTGGGTTTCGATTTCATCCAGGAGGTCGACTTCAAGCAGGTCTACAGGGACTGCAGCGTCTTCTGCGACATGATCCATACGCCCGAGCAGGCGCGCCGGAAGACCGTGATCGCCTGCCAAACGGCCCTGGCGAAACGCGGTGTTGCCGTTCTGATCGTACCGGCGGATATCTCCGCGTCGGTCGTTAGTGATAGCATCCCTTACGCGGTGCATGTCGCCAGGCCGGTCACGCGGCCGAACGACGCCGATCTCGCCGAGATCGCCGAAATTCTCAACAAGAGCGAAAACGTCGTGCTGTACGGCGGATCGGGCTGCCAGGGGGCGCATCAGGAGATTCTCGCGGTCGCCAGCAAGCTGAAGGCGCCGATCGCGCATACGTCGCGGGCAAAGGACTTTCTCGAGTTCGACAATCCCTACAACATCGGAATGACCGGAATGCTCGGCAACGAGGCCGGTTATCACGCCTTGCTGGATTGCGATGCATTGCTGATGCTTGGCGCGGACTTTGCCTGGCGGCAATTCTACCCGGACAAGGCAAAGATCGTGCAGGTCGATATCGACCCGACTCACCTCGGACGACGGCATCCGATCACCAAGGGCGTGGTCGGCGACGTCAAGGCGACGATGGCGTCGTTGCTGCCGATGCTGGTCGAGCGCACCGATGCCTCGTTCCGAAGCGCATACGTCAAACGCTACGCGAAGTATCGGGAGCAGGAACGAGCCAAAGTCGCTGCCGGCCACGATGGCAGCATTCCCGGGAGCTATCTGACACAGGTGATCAACCGCCACGCGGCCAAGGATGCATTATTCACGGCCGACGACGGTACCCCGACCGCCTGGGCCTATCGCCATATCGACGCGAACGGCCAGCGTCGCATGTTCGCGAGCCTGCTTCACGGCACGATGGCCAACGGCATGCCGTCAGCCATCGGACTCCAGAAAGCCGAGCCCGGCCGACAAGTCGTGTGCATGGCAGGGGACGGCGGAATTTCCATGCTGTTCGGAGACCTGATGACGGTCGTCGCACAGGAGTTACCGATCAAGATTGCCGTCTACGACAACGGCAAGCTTGGCTTCGTGGAGATCGAGCAAAAGGCCGAGGGCATGCTCGATACCTTCACGAAGTTGAAGAATCCGAACTTTGCGGGGGTTGCGCGCGCGTTAGGTCTCTGGAGCGAAACGGTCTCGAACGCGGACCAGCTCGAGACCGCGGTGAAGGACTGGCTGGCGCAACCAGGGCCCGCGCTCCTGCACGTGCACGTCAACCCGATGCAACTCGTCATGCCGCCGTTCACGCAGGTAGAGCCGGCGATCGGAATGGCGCTGTATTCAACTCGCGCCATCCTGCATGGCCGGGGAGGCGATGTCTGGGAAATGGTGAAGGAGAATTTCCTCTAGCTGGGGCATCACCTTCCTTGGTGAGGCGCGACGTGGCAGTGCGTCACCCGGTATCGATTGCCGCATGTTCGAACTCCAGAGAGAAAGCTTCTGTTAGCTATGAAGCTGTGCTGATGGCGTGGCGATTTCGACCGGCGGGAATAGGCGGGAGGGAACGCGGTGCGCTCCGCTCCCACGTATCAGATCAAGTGCGGCGAGCGTCGAGGCCAAACCGACCGGCACCGAATGCGACGACCTGCAGGAGACCGCCGGTCATTGCGATATTCTTGAAGAAGTGGATGAACTGGCCTTGGTCCGCCAGGTTGCTGTGGAAGCCGAGTGCCGTCGCCACCGTGAAGACCGCCAGAACCGCGGCGACGAAGCGCGTACGATAACCGACGATCAGCGCTGCGCCGCCGAGAATTTCGACAACAACGGCAATGGCAAGTGCAAGTGGAGCGAAGGGAAGGCCGGCGGATGTGATGTAGCCGATCGTGGCGGCCGGCGCCGCGACCTTCGAGAATCCGGAAACCAGATAGATGGCGCTGAGCAGAACCCGCCCGACCAGCGATGCAACAGCGAGGGAGGTGCTTGAGTCAATCCGATCGGGGAGGTCGCTCTGTGAAACACCAGCGTATTGGGACATGATAGTTTTCCTTCCTGCAAGCAGGCCGTCCATGATGGAGGGCCTTGAATGCTGAAGGTTTGCCAGTCCCAGTCATCTCGGAATAGCCGAATAGTATCGAAGCATAGGTTCGAATTTTTAGAACGAAGAATGTTCGATGCCGGACGCCGCGCCTTGATCACGACTTGGTACGCCCACCTTTCTTTTTGGGCTTACCGGACTTCTTGGCGGGCTTTCGGTTTGGCTTTGCCGTTATCGTCGCATTCGGAACCTGGCTTTGGAATCGCGCGATGAGCCAGGCAGCGGCTGGCCCAGGGGGTGTATCGGCCCGATAGATGGCCTCGAGGCTATAGATGCCTCCCTTGGTGTCGGGCAAGTCGAGGTGAACCAATCGTCCTGAATCGATATCTTCCTGCACCATCGGTACCGGCATGTTGCCCCAGCCAATGCCCACCTTCAGCAGCATATGCTTGGATCCGAGGTCGGCGAGACGCCAGGTGCGCGGACTGGCCACGGCGAAGTCGGTCTTGCCTGTGAGGGGCGAACGGTCCGTCAATACGAGCTGAACATGATCCCGCCCTGCTCCAGGCTTGTTTTTGCCAGCGCGTGCCAGCGGGTGATCTGGCGAGGCGACGGGGATCAGAACGACGTTGCCGACGCCGATGCGCTCGATGCCGGCCACGCCCGCGTCGCCGGGCAGCGGTCCGCTGACGCCGATCGTCGCGACCCGATCGAGCAGCAGTTGAGTTACCCCGCCCAACGCCTCCATGTGCAGGCGTAGCGTGACAGTCGGAAACTCGGTACGGAACGCCTTCAATGCATCGACGATGCGCGCGGTTGGCAGCATCACATCAAGCGCGAGATGGACTTCGGGCTCGAGACCCTGAAGCAGGCCCTTCACCCTGGCCCGAAGCCCGTCAATTCCGTTGGAAACCGTTCGAGCCTCCGCAAGCACCGTGCGACCGGGCTCGGTCAATTGAGGCTTCCTGGTCGATTCGCGGTCGAACAGGGTGACGCCGAGTTGCGCCTCGAGATTGGAGATCGAGTAGCTGATCACCGAAGTCGCGCGGTTGAGCTTTCGAGCGGCTCCCGCGAAGCTGCCGACATCGACGACGGTCAGAAAAACTCTCAGCTGATCAAGTGTCGGCGTGCCCGGATCTGAAGCCATATCGATTTCCTAGAACATTTCTATCTAGATTATGCCAGTTTCGTCGATAAGCCAAATCGCCTTAGATCGTGGTCGTTGGAAGCGAGATGCTTTCGAGGAGGTGACCATGACCTTATTCAATTCAGCCGATGTCGAGCAAGTCTTGCTTCCGAACGTCCGGGATCTGGGCGACGGTTTTCAGGTGCGACGGGCGCTGCCCTCCGCGCATCGGCGGATGGTCGGTCCCTTTATCTTCCTCGACAGCTTCGGTCCGGTCACTTTCCGTGCGGGAGAAGGCCTGGACTCACGTCCCCATCCGCACATCGGCCTCTCGACGCTGACCTACCTGATCGATGGTGAGATCGTCCACCGCGACAGCGAAGGTTATGTCCAAACGATCAGCCCAGGTGAGGTCAATCTGATGACGGCCGGACGGGGCATTGTTCATTCGGAGCGAAGCGGCGATCTGGTGCGCGCAAGCGGCGGGACGGTGTTCGGCTTTCAGAGTTGGATTGCATTGCCGCTGCGGTACGAGGAGACAAAACCCGGTTTCCAGCACCTCGCCGCCGCCGATATCCCGGAGATGGAAGGTGAAGGCGCGACGCTCAGACTGATCGCGGGCTCACTGCACGGTCTCCGCTCGCCGACGCGCACGTTCTCCGATCTGTTCAATGCCGATGTCGCACTGAAAGATGGCGCGCGCTTTGCCATCAGCGCCGAGCACGTCGAGCGTGCGGTTTACGTCGTGAGCGGCGCAATCGAGATTGCAGGCCAGACCGGTCGCTTCGACAAGGATCAGTTGGTCGTGTTCAAGCCAGGCGCGGAGATCGTACTGCGCGCATCGGGGGCCGCCCGCCTCATGGTGCTCGGCGGAGAGCCGCTCGGCGAAAAGCGCCACATCTACTGGAATTTTGTCTCAAGCAACCAGGAACGCATCGCGCAGGCGGCGCTGGACTGGCGTGACCGCCGCTTTCCCGGCGTGCCGGGTGAGACCGAATTTACTCCTCTTCCCGACGCCCGCGTCTTCCGGGCGGCGTGATGTCCACCGAAGCGCCCATCGTCGGCGCGACCAGTCATTCGTCCACAGCATCCAGTAAAAAGGAAACGTATCATGACCTACGCAATCATCGGCTCCGGCGCCATCGGCACCGCGCTCGCCACTCAATTCGCCCGCAACAATATCGATGTTCTGGTTGCCAACAGCCGCGGGCCTGCATCGCTGGCCGATCTCGTCGGTCGGCTCGGCAACAATATCAAGGCCGCGTCGGTCCAGGAGGCCGTCAAGGCCGATATCGTCATCCTGGCCGTTCCGTTCGGAAGCGTGCCGGAGACCGTTCGCGACGCTGCGGCGTGGAACGGGCGCATCATCGTCGATGCGACCAATGCGATCGATTTTCCGGCCTTCACGCCGAAGGATCTCGGCGGGCGGTTGTCGACTGAAGTCGTAGCCGATGCTGTTGCCGGGGCTCGCGTCGTCAAGGCATTCAACACGCTGCCGGCCGCTGTTCTGGCCGGCGATCCGGCGAAGGACGGCGGACATCGGGTTGTGTTCGTTTCAGGTAACGATGTTGCGGCCAAAGCGGATGTCGCAACACTGATCAAAAAGCTGGGATTCGCTGCGATTGATCTCGGCAAGCTCGCAGAGGGACGGCTTGCCCAATTTGGTGGCCCGTTGATGGTCCACAATCTCATCAAGCATGACTGAATAACGAAGGCGGTGGCCGCCGATGCGGCCGCCGCCCGTTCTGCTGCAACTCCCCCAAGCGATTGGGCGAATGCCTATGTCATCATCTGGGACACGCCTCACACCTGGATGCGCGACCGCAGGCTAACGCGACGTCCTCACGTGGCGCTTCAACATTCCTATTTTGTTGAGCACGATCATCGAACAAATCGGACTTCCGCGTGCAGTTGCCCGTGATCATAATCGATAGAGGCGGTCCGTGCGCCGCGCGCGAGTTCACCCGATCTCGACGCGCGCCGGTTGAGGCCGGTCATGGAAAATTGCGCAACGACGCGAGAAACGCTGCTGCCGGGCAGCAGCGAGAACAAGGGATGAAAATGACCGAGCTTCCGACAGGCGTCGACATGATCGAGGAACGCGACGTGATGGTTGCGATGCGTGACGGCGTCCGGTTGGCCGTCGACGTCTATCGGCCGCGCGCTCAGGGAAAATTTCAGGTGCTGTATGCCTGCGCACTCCATAACAAGGACATGCAGGGTCCGGATATGTCGGATGTTCTGCCGCCGCAGCCGGCATATTCGCCGCTATGGTTCGGTCCGATCGAGGCCGGCGACACGCGGCGGTTCCTCGCGGCGGGTTATATCCATGTCATCGCGCAATCACGTGGTACCGCAAAGTCGGAGGGCCAGTTTCTCGACGAGCAGTGGGATCATTATGACTTGATTGAGTGGATTTCGAAGCAGGCCTGGTGCGACGGCAATGTCGGGATGGTCGGGATTTCCGCATACGCCGGCGAGCAATGGCGCGCGGCCGCGCAGCAGCATCCGGCCTTGAAGGCCATCTTCCCATACGACGCATGCGGCGCTTACGGTGGAATGTTCGGCTTCCGTGATTTTTATCCCGGAGGGCTGCTTCATGCGTTTCCCTACTTGCTGGACGTATTCAGTACGGTTCACGAACCGCGAGGCATTCCGGGAGAGCTTCCGCCCGAACAGGAAGAACTCTGGAAGCGGGCAATGCGGAATCCCGACTACAAGATGTATGCCAATCTCTACAACGTATTGACCCAAAAGGGGCAGCGTACCGGTCTCATGTATGGCGCGCTGGTGCAGCCGTGGGAGGAGGCCGGGGCAGTCGAGCGGTCGGAGGAAACCTTCAAGGATATAAAGGTGCCGTTCTACACAGGCTCCGGAGCCTATGCCTATACCTACAAGCTGCACTGGCTCGGCGCGCAGCACTACTTCCAGAACATCAAACAGCCGCGCAAGCTGCTATTTACCGGGCCGGCCCATCTCGAACGTCCCTTCAACGCGTTTCACGACGACATCATTCGTTGGTACGACCATTGGCTGAAGGGCAAAGACAACGGCATCATGGATGAGCCGCCGGTCCGGTATTGGGTGATGGGAGCCAATGAATGGCGAACCGGCGCGGACTGGCCGCTCCCGGAGACACGTTGGACCAAATACTATCTGTCGAGCTGGGAACGGCTGACGACGGAGGCTCCGCGCCCGAAGTCTGAAACCAACGCAAGCGCGCCTCAGCCCGACGTCTTCAGCCAGATGCCGCCGACCCAAACGATGAAGGTCGAAAGGCTGCGCTACATGACGGATCCTCTTCCGCATGATCTTCTGGTGGCCGGGCCGATCTCCCTGACGTTCTATGCATCCATCGACCAGTCCGACACAAACTGGATCGTCGTGCTCAAGGACGTCGGTCCCGACGTTTCCGTGCGGACGGCGCGCGAAGGCGAACGATTTGTGCCGAGCGACCTGCCTGAACGGGAGCTGACGCGGGGCTGGCTGAAGGCTTCCTATCGGGCGCTCGATCCGGTGCGGTCTAAACCATGGGAACCGTTCCACAAGCTCACGCGCGAGTCGATCGAGCCTATCGAGCCCGGAGCAATCGTCGAGTACCAGGTCCACATTCTGGCGACGGCCAACGAGTTCAAGGCCGGACACAGAATTTGCCTTGATATCAGCAGTATGGATATCCCAACCGGAACCGGCGCGATGACCAATGTCGAGTATCAGCCCTATCACGTTGCGGACAGCAGGGCGGTGACTCACAAGGTGTATCGCGACGGCGCCTATCCGTCGCACCTTCTCCTGCCGGTTATCCCGAAGTCTTGAAAGCCGAACCCGATCGGCAGAGTTGGCGGCGAGCCCTGCGGGCTGCGCCGGCAACGGACGCGCTGTTTGGCGGCCCGAGCGATCGGCGGGCAGGGCAATTTAGCCCGCCGCGCGCTGGGAGCGGGGCGCTTTGTCCTGCGACCTTTTCTTGCGGCTCAGCGCGGGCTTGGCCGAGCCTTGCTCAGGTGCGCCCCTGAGACGATTAATTTCCATGCGGCTGTACTTCAGCGTTCCCCGGAAATGATCCAGCAAAAGCTGGACAGCCTGATCGGCATCCCGGCGAAGCACTGCGTCCATGATATCCCGATGCTCGTTTTGCCGCTGGCTGCGGCCGCGAAATTGCTGGCGAGCCAGGAAACGATAGCGATCGGCGGCATCGAATAGCTGTTCGCAGAAGCCAATGAGCCATTTTGAACCGCAGGCGCTGATCAAGCTGGTGTGGAATATGCGATGGGCGCGCTCCCACGCCGCATCCACCGGGGCATCCGATTGTTCGGCTGGCCCGGGCAGACGTGCCATCCGGTGATAGGCGATCAAGACCGCTTCTTCCCACGCCTGATCGCCATTGGCGATCGACTCGCGCAACGCGCACTCGTTTGCCCAGCAGCGTGCCTTCGTGATGTCTTCGAGATCGGCCTCGGTGACCGGTGTTACGGTGAAGCCGCGCTGGTCGTGATGTTCGACCAAGCCGTCGCGCGAAACCCTGTTCAGTGCTTCGCGTATCGGGCTCAAGCCCATTTCATAACGGTCGCAGAGCTGTCGGATGAGCAGTTTTGCGTCGGGCGGAAACACGCCGCTGATGATGTCGAAGCGCAGCCGTTCATAGGCAGTCGACGCCAGGCTTTCGGTGCCGGTCCGTTCAAGTAAGGCCTTTTTCGACTTCGCCGCCACTTAGCTAATGCTCCAGGTTTGCGAACCGTACACGCTGGGCCTCTGTCATACGCCGAACGTGCAAACTGCCGCATCGAAAATCGATCAAGCCGTCGACCGACGGGGGCTCAGCCCGCTTGGAAGGCGCGGTCCTTGCCCCGAGAAACAAGCTACCCGATTCCAAGCGCGAGCGGAGAATAGGCCACAATCTCGATCAAATCCCTAAAATATGGCATCGCGGCCAATAAAATTTATTATATTCCATAAAAATAAATAAAATCGATTTTACAGTTGACGATGTCAATTTCGTATGCTTTTGCTGATCTACGAAATACAGAGACCACCGTCCGCGGGTGTCCAAGTCTAGGGAGAGAAATCTGGTGGCGCTTGTTACCCGGCGCTGGAACGAGGTGGGCCGCAGCGTGTCGCGGGCTGCGGTCAGGGCTCCGGCCCTCCAATTCCGCGAAGGCGCCGGCAAAATCGAATTGGACGAAGCGCCCGAGCGGCGACAACCGACACCAGGGGGAAGTGCGTTGACAGCAAAGAGAATGAACCGTCGCCTTCAAGCCGCGTTTGCGCTCATTGTTGCCGGCGGTAGCGTGCTGAGTGCCTCGGTCCACGCGCAGCAGCCTGGTGAACCTGTCAAGATCGGCGTGATCCTGGCGTTGACCGGGGCCGGCGCCGGGCTCGGCATTCCAGAGCGCAACGGCGCCGTCCTTGCCGAGAAGATCATCAATTCCAGCGGCGGCATCGATGGCCGGCCGATCCAGCTCATCATTGAAGACGATGGATCCAATCCGGACGGGGCAATCAGCAAGGCGAATAACCTGATCTACCGCGAAAAGGTATCTGCGTTGATTGGCTCGAGTCAGACGGCAAGCACGGTTGCGATCGGAGGGCTGTCGGATCCGTTGAAGATGCCCCAGATCGCGATGTCGGGGCTTGGACCGGCGATCGAGCGCGACCGAAAATGCGTGCTGCATATCGCTCCCTCGCAAGCCCTGAACGCGCGGGCGATACTGGAATATGCGAGTTCGATTGGAGCCAGGAAACTCGGAGCGATGTACGACTCCGGCTACGGGACCGTCGTCTACAATGAGCTGCGCCAGCTGTCGGACGCTTACGGAATCGCGTTTGTAGCAACTGAAAAGTTCGAGATTTCGGCCACTGACACGACGTCGCAGGCGGCAAAGATTCGCGCGGCGCAACCCGATGCGATCGTCGTCGTCGGCGTCACCGGGGTTCCGATCCGCAGCCTGCGGCAGCTGCAAATGAAGCAGACCATCATCGCGGCGAATGGCCTGGCCAGCTATGAAGCCGTCAAGAGCATGGGGGATGCGGCAGACAACGTCGTTTTCCCGGAGTTTCTCGTCGGCGAGGACCCTCTGCCGCATCAAGCGGAATTCGTGCGGCTGTTCCATAAGGAATACGGCCGCTTTCCCAAAATTCTCGAAGCGCTTGGATGGGATGCTGTCCACGTTATCCGTTCCGCCTTCAAAAAGGCCGGCGTCGGCGCAGCCAACGAGAAGCTGTGCGAGGCGATCCGAAGTCCCTTCAAGGGCGATATGACGAACTATGATTTCTCCTCCGACGATCTGAACGGCATCAAGCTTTCCAACGTGGTCTTTTCAAAGTTGGTGGGCGGACAGTTCACCCGACTTTCCTTTCAAGCAAAAGAACAATAGGGCGCACGCCGCGATCGTGAACCGCCTCGAACGATCGTTCCGTCGACGTGAAAAGTCCTGGTGGAGCCTGTGATGGATATCGGTCTTGTTGCGCAGTCTCTGCTGGCCGGCATCACGAACGGCTTGACCTATGCTCTGATTGGCATTGGCTTGGCCGCGATCTTCAAGGGAAGCCGGGTGCCGAACGCCATGCAGGGCGAGTTCAGCGTCGTCGGCGCTATCGTTGTCGTCCTGCTTCTGACGGGATACGGATGGCCGTACTGGCTTGCCATTCTGTGCGGTTGTCTGGCTGGCGCCGTACTCGGAGCGTTCATCGAGATCGCGTTCATCCGTTACATGATCCGCAATGCGGCGCCGGAGGACAGCTACCTGCTGCTTACGATCGGGATCGGGTTGTTTATCTCCGCTGCCGTTCTGTATTTCTTCGGGCGTGAGAGTCATCTCCTGCCCGGATTCGGCGGCGACAACGTCTACATCGTCCTGGATGCAGTGGTGCGCGAGCACGTGATCTGGCTCATCGCGATCAGTGTCCTGCTTACCATTGCGCTGCGACAATTCTATCGTCGCACCTCGGTTGGGTTGAAGATGATGGCCGCCTCGATCGACCCCGAAGGAGCAACCAGTATCGGTATCGACGTGGCGCTGATGCGCACGTTCACCTTCATGCTGGGTGGCGCTCTCGGTGCGGCGGCGGGTATTCTGATCACCCCGATCATTCCGGTCGATTATATGATCGGCCTGCAGCTGACATTGAAGGGCTTCGCCGCAGCCATTCTCGGCGGCCTAACGAACCCGCTCGGCGCCGCCATCGGCGGGCTGGCTCTCGGGATCATCGAAGCTATGGCGATCGTAGGGGGGTCCTCGAGCTACAAGGACGTGATCACCTTTGGTTTGCTTATCCTGATCATGATCGCAATGCCGCAGGGTCTGCTGGGGCGCGCGGGCCGGACCGGCGGGTGATGCGATGAAGGCTGCGCGCTTCTTACCGGTTCTTGTGGCAATCGTGATTTGTGTCGCATTGCCTCCTTGTCTGCCACGTTACGTCGTCGATCTGCTCGTTTTTGCCGGGATCTACACAATTGCCGGTCTCGGAGTAGGATTGCTGCTGGGACAGTGCGGCATCGCCAATCTCGGTCAAATCGTATTTTACGCCATCGGCGCCTACGCGACCGCCTATCTTACCGTCTATGTTCACGCGCCGGCGGCGGTCGGATTTTTCGTCGGGATAGCGATCTCCGCCGTGCTGGCACTGACGATAGGCTGGCCGATACTTCGTCTCAGCGGTTATTTCCTGGCACTGGCGACTCTCGCGATGGGGATTATCGCGAATGCCCTGTTTTTCGAATGGGATTGGCTAACCGGCGGAACGCTGGGGATCGGCGGCATTCCAAAGCTGCAACTGTTCGGATTCGTGCTGGATACACCCTTGCGCTTCTACTATCTGGTGCTCGCCGTAGCCGTGATCTGCATGCTGCTCGCGCAGAATCTCATTCGCAGCAGGACTGGACTGACGCTCCGGGCCATGCGGGATTCGCAGGATGCGGCCATCAGTCTGGCGGTAAATCCGCGCTGGTTGCGGACACGCGTCTTCATCCTCAGCGCCGTACTGGGGAGTGTTGCCGGCAGCCTGTTTGCGCACTATGGCGGGTTCGCCAACGTGCAGAGTTTCGGCATTGAGAAGACTATCAATTTTCTGTTGATCCCGGTGCTGGGCGGCGCGACGTCGCTGCTCGGTGTGGTCGTCGGCGCGCTATTCATCGCCTTCATGCCCGAGTTGCTCAGTCAATTCGGCGGCGTCCATCAGATTCTCTTCGGTGCCGCTTTGGTCGGAGTGGTCGTTCTGATGCCCGCCGGTTTGACGGGAGCCCTCGCCGGGGCCTGGCGTCGCGGCGTCGACAGGGCCGGGGCCAAGCCATGAGCGGCGATGCGGAGATTCTCAGTGTGCGCGGCGTCGGGCATAGCTTCGGCGGCTTTTCGGTCTTGAAGAATGTCAACTTTTCGGTGCCGCACGGATCAATCGTCGGACTGATCGGCCCCAATGGTTCGGGCAAGACAACGCTGTTCAATGTCATCAGCGGCTATATCCGGCACCAGCATGGCCTGGTGGCTTACGACGGCCGGGACATACGGACCGAGTCGACCCAGGCGCGCAGCATTGCCGGTCTGGTCCGCACGTTCCAGACGCCGAAAGTCTTCGAGCAGATGACGGTGTTGGAAAATATCATGGCGGGCGCTTGCAAGCTGACCCGAAGCGGCGTCATCGAAGATCTTCTCCGCCTGCCGCGCTCGCGCGCTGATATGCGCCGGATATCGGCGCTCGCCGAGGAAGTGTGCCTGAAGTTCGGGATGGAGAAGCTGCGGCACGATCTGGCTTTGCGACTTCCCGCCGGGCAGCGACGGGTGTTGGAAATAGCCCGCGCGGTCGTCGGGCGTCCGCGGCTGTTGATGTTGGATGAGCCGTCATCCGGTCTCAACACGAATGAAATTGCATTGCTGCGGCGCTGGATCGAGCAACTCAGGGGCGAGGGGATCGCAATTCTCCTGGTGTCTCATGACATGGAGCTCATGACCGTGGCGGATCGCGTGCACGTTCTCTACTTTGGCGAGATCATCGCCAGTGGAGGGATGGACGAGATCCAGAAGAATACGCAAGTACGCGAAGTTTACCTCGGAGCTTGACGGTGCTGACGATCAAGCAATTGACGGCGGGGTACGGGCAGTTGGCAGTTCTGCATGACGTGTCCATGCATGTAGGCCAGGGCGAAGCGGTCGCTATCGTCGGCGCCAATGGAGCGGGGAAGACAACCCTGGTCAATGCAATCTGTGGACTTGGCCCGGTCACGCAAGGCCGGATCATCAAGGACGCAGTAGACCTGACATCGGACGCCGCGCACCGTCGTGCGCGGCACGGCATAGCGGTCGTGCTCGAAAGCCGTCGACTGTTCGGTGAAATGACCGTGCAGGAGAACTTGCGGCTGGCGGAGGAGCACGGGCAAGCTCACCGTTCCGCCCATCTGCGGTTCACATGGCAGCGAATCTGCGATCTGTTCCCGCTGATCGCGGAGCGGAGACGGACGCGCGTTGAACTGCTCAGCGGCGGCCAGCAGCAGATGGTGGCAATTGCGCGAGCCCTGTTGCTGCAGC
Organism: Bradyrhizobium sp. KBS0727; assembly: GCF_005937885.2. Classification (NCBI taxonomy): domain Bacteria; kingdom Pseudomonadati; phylum Pseudomonadota; class Alphaproteobacteria; order Hyphomicrobiales; family Nitrobacteraceae; genus Bradyrhizobium; species Bradyrhizobium sp. KBS0727. Next base: position 2,731,197 of record NZ_CP042176.1, read on the forward strand.
CTGATCTACTGATCCTTGACGAGCCCTCGACGGGCTTGGCGCCCAAGATCGTAAAGGACATCCTCCATGTGCTGCGCAGCCTGCGGTCGGAGGGAATGGGCCTTCTCCTCATCGAGCAGAACGTCAGCGTGGCGGTAGAGATCACCGATCGGGCCTACGTGATGGCCCTGGGGCGCATCGTCCATGAATCTGCCGGTGCAGAATGGCAGGCGTTTCTGAACGACGAACGCTTGGCAGCAGCCTATCTGGGCACAGCATCTGCAGTTCAGTAATAAAATCGATTTTATACACAACTATGTCATAAAACCGATTTTAGGTTGTCACGGTCTGATCGCCGTGATTTACTCCGTCTCCAATGGAGACTCGGATGAAGCAATATGGCATTGGGCAGTCTGTCGCCCGGTTTGAAGATTCCCGTTTGCTCCGGGGCCGCGGTCGATTCCAGGACGACCGCAACTTGCCAGGCCAGTCGTATGGCGTGGTGCTGCGGTCCCCGCACGCTCACGCGCGAATAATTTCGATCGACACGGCGGCGGCACGTGCCGCGCCAGGTGTTCTGGCCGTTTATACGGGGCAGGATTATGCGGCCGACGGCCTCGGAATGCCGAAGGCGACGCTACCGCGCAAGCGTCCGGACGGCTCGCCCATGTTCGCTCCGCAGCGGCCGGCTCTCGTTGCGGATCGGGTTCGCTATGTCGGAGATCCCGTCGCGTTCGTCGTTGCCGAGAGCCTTTCTCAAGCCAAGGACGCGGCAGAACTGATTGCGGTCGGTTACGAGCCGCTGCCGGCGGTGACGAATACCGCGGCGGCTGCCCAGCCCGATGCGGCGCCGGTTTGGGATGAATGCCCGGACAATATTTCCAATATTGTCGAGAAGGGAAACAAGTCCGCAACCGAGGCTGCGTTCGCGCGCGCCGTACGCACCGTCAAGCGGCGCTACGTGATCACTCGGGTCCACGCGCAGTACATGGAAACGCGCGGAGCGCTCGGCGTCTACGACGAAGGCGATGAGCGCTACACGCTTTACACCGACTGTCAGTATCCGCACCGGGTGCGAAACATGCTGTGCAGCTCCGTCTTCCGGATTCCCGAGAGCAAGATGCGGGTGGTCAGCGGCGACATCGGAGGTGCTTTCGGCAGCAAGGGATGGCAGTACGTCGAACACCGTCTGGTGCTTTGGGCGGCGCGCAAGTTGCGGCGGCCCGTCAAATGGACGTGCGAGCGTTCGGAGGCGGTGCTGGCCGACGAGCATGGCCGCGACAGTGTCGGCGAGATCGAGCTCGGGCTGGATGGCGACAACAAGTTCGTCGGATTGCGGCTGCATCTGATCGGCAACATCGGTGCATATGTCGGATCGGATCGCAATCTTCTGGTGCCGTCGATGATGATTGGCACTGCGGTCGGGGTCTACGATATTCCGGCCGCGTATGCGCTGGTGACGGGTGTTCTTTCCAACACCAGCCCGACCGCACCGTATCGCGGCGCCGGGCGGCCCGAAGCAATCTATCTGATCGAGCGCCTGATCGACGATGCTGCACGGGAGTTGAGCCTCGATCCGCTGGAGTTACGGCGCCGAAACATGATTCCAGCCGAGGCGATGCCGTATCAGAACGCGCTGGGTTGCTATTACGACTGCGGTGATTTTCCAGCGAACATGGATATGGCGCTTGCGGCCGCGGACTATGCCGGTTTTCACGCGCGGCGCGAGCAATCGAGCGCACGGGGGATGCTACGCGGTATCAGTGTGGCCAATGCGATCGAGCAGGCCGCAAGTCCCGCCCAATCTGAATTCGCCGAAATCCGCTTCGACACGAGCGGAAGTGCCCAGTTGTTGATCGGCACCAAGAATCAGGGCCAGGGGCACGAAACGACGTTCAAGCAGATTCTGCATGAACGCCTCGGCCTCGATCCGGCTGATGTGCACTTTTCCGATGGCGATACCGATCAGGTGGCGTTCGGCATGGGCACCAACGGCTCGCGTTCGACCGTTGTTGGCGGCTCCGCGATCTATCTGGCGGCGGACAAGATCATCGAGAAGGGCAAGCGCATCGCCGCCCATCTTCTCGAGGCTCAGGCGACAGATATCGAGTTCGCCGACGGTCGCTTCCTGGTGGCCGGCACCGACCGGGCCGTGCCGTTGAAACAGGTCGCCGCCGCAGCCTTCGTGCCTGCTCGGCTGCCCCCGGGATTCGATGGCGGACTGTATGAATCCGCGACCTATGCGCCCTCCAGGGATACCTATCCGAACGGATGCCACGTCTGCGAGGTGGAAGTTGATCCCGAGACCGGCGATGTCGCAGTCGTCAACTACGTGATCGTCGACGACGTCGGAACAGTCATCAATCCGCTGACGCTCAAAGGCCAGATCGTTGGCGGCATCGCACAGGGGCTCGGACAGATTCTCATGGAGCGCGTCGTCTACGACGATTCCGGTCAATTGGTCACAGCGAGCTTCATGGATTACGCGATGCCCCGGGCGGATGTCTTCAGCCACATCACGGTCAAGAGCAATCCGGTGCCGACAAAGCTGAACCCGCTGGGGGCAAAGGGGGCCGGCGAAGCCGGCTGCGTCGGATCGCTGCCGGCGATCATGAATGCCGTGATGAATGCCCTGGAGCCGGTTGGCGTGCGGCAACTCGATATGCCGGCGACAAGCGACCGGGTCTGGAAGGCCATCCGCAGCGTCGCGCAGGAGAACGGCAAATGAGTGTTCTCAAGGGTGGGCGGCGCGAACGACGGCGGGTGCTTCATGCCGGGAGCGCGCAATGGGCGACGCCGGTCGATGGCAAGCTGATGCTGGACGACGGACGCTCGGTCGGGCTTGAACAGGTTCAACATCTGGCGCCGTGCCGGCCCAGCAAGATCATCTGCGTCCATACCAACTACAGATCGCGAATCTACGAAATTTCGGGTGAGGCGGAGCCTCCCGCAGTGCCGACGTTCTTTCAAAAGCCGGTATCCGCTCTCAACCATCATGGCGGGGAGCTAGTCCTGCCGAAGGGCTGCAAGTTCCTGAACTATGAAGGCGAGCTGGCCGCGATTATCGGCTGCTCCATGCGCAACGTTACACCAGACGAGGTATGGCAGGGCCTGGCCGGCTTCTCCGTCGCAAACGATGTAAGCCTGCACGACCTGCGCGACGCGGATATGGGCGGCATGCTGCGGGTAAAGGGTGTTGACGGATTTTGCCCGGTAGGACCCGGTATCGTCTGGGGGCAGGACATCCGCACCGCCGTGTTGCGCAGCTATCTGAATGGTGCGCTGGTGCAGGAATGCGCGATCGAGGAGATGATCTTCGGCATAGATTATCTGATCGCCGATCTGGCCAGGCATATCACGCTCGAGCCGGGCGACATCATCCTCACCGGCACACCGGCGAACTCCCGTCCCATGGCTGATGGCGATGTCGTCGAGGTTGAGGTTACCGGAATTGGCCGCTTGCGGAACACGGTGCGCGCGGTGCCGGCGCCGCGGGCACTCATCGGCGATCAGCCGCATGACAATGCCGGGATTCGTCGCATTGCTCTTGGAAACGATGAGCGGCTTCCCGGGCATCTGACCCGTGTCGAACTCCAATCACAGGGTAGCTAGGTCATGGATCTTGGTATCAATCAGCGCTCCGCCATCGTCTGCGCCTCGTCGCGCGGCCTGGGAGAGGCGTGCGCCACGTCGCTTGCCCGGGAGGGCGTTCGGGTTTTCATCAATGGCCGCCACCAGGACGCCTTGGACGGCGCGGCGCTTCGAATTGAGAAAGTCACGGGCCAACGGCCGGTCACGGTGAAGGCGGACATTACAACGGAAGAAGGGCGTGAACGCCTGATAGCCGCATGTTCGAGTGCCGACATCCTCATCAACAATAACGCCGGTCCGGCGCCGGGCATTCTTGAAGACTGGGACCGCGCGGTATGGCTCGCGGCGCTGGACAGCAACATGCTGGCGCCAATTCTTCTGATCCGGGCGGTTCTGCCGGGCATGCGCAAACGTCGCTTCGGCCGTATCGTCAACATTACGTCGGCAATGGTCAAATCGCCGGCACCGGGTATGGGCCTGTCGACGGCAGCGCGAACTGGCCTCACGGCGCTGTGCAAGTCGATCTCCCACGAAGCCGCTGCGGACAACGTGACCATCAACAATCTTCTGCCGGAACGTATCGATACCGACCGGCAGCGCTTCATGGCCGAACGCATGATGCAGGAGCAGGGTATTACGCTCGACGAGGCACGCCGCCAGATCGCGGAGAGCCTGTCTGCGAAGCGCTTCGGATTGCCGGGCGAATTCGCCGATGCGTGTGCCTTCCTATGTTCGGCACAAGCGGGATTCATCTCCGGCCAGAATGTGCAGATCGATGGCGGAAGCTATCGCGGCCTAATCTGAGAGAACATTCGATGCCTGATGTGACCATCACCGTGAACGGGAAGCGCGAGGTTCGAACCGTGGAGGCACGCACCTTGCTGGTGCATTTCCTTCGGGAACAGCTGGGTCTCACCGGCACCCATGTCGGCTGCGATACCAGCCAATGCGGCGCCTGCGTGGTCCATCTCGACGGGCGCAGCGTGAAATCCTGCGCGATACTGGCCGTTCAGGCGAACGGCTCGGAGGTCGTCACGATCGAGGGTGTCGGGACGGAAGAGCAGTTGCATCCCATGCAGGAAGCATTTCGCGAACACCATGCGCTGCAGTGTGGGTTCTGCACGCCGGGCATGATCATGCGCGCAATCGATCTTGCCGGCCGTCATCCCGAAGCTGACGAGAAAACCGTTCGCCATGAGCTCGAAGGCAATCTCTGCCGTTGTACGGGATATCAGAACATCGTCGCCGCAATCCTGGCCGGAGCGGTTGCCATGCGGACCCAGGTTTGAACCAGCAGGCGCAGCATGTACAAGTTCGAATATCACAGGCCAAATACTCTCGTCGAAGCGCTGGACCTGCTTGCGCAGGATGACGACGCGAAGCTGTTGGCCGGTGGTCAAACCCTGCTTCCGACGCTACGTCAGCGTCTGGCGGCGCCGTCGGCGCTCGTTGACCTCGCAGGCGTATCCGAGCTCACCGGGATAGGTGCGAAGGAGGGGTTGCTCAGCATCGGAGCGATGACGCGCTACATCGAGATCATCGAGTCCCCGCTGGTTCAGGCGAAGCTTCCATCGCTGTCGCGCGCCGTGGCGCTGGTCGGCGATCCCCTGGTCCGCAACCGTGGCACAATCGGCGGGTCGCTCGCCAACAACGATCCAACCGCCGATCTGACGGCGGCTGTCCTTGCAATGAACGCGACCCTCGTGACCGATCGGCGGTCGATCACCGCCGATGAGTTCTTCGTCGATCTGTTCGAAACTGCTCTGGAGCAAGGTGAAATTCTTGTACGGATCGAGTTTCCGCTGCCGAGCAGGGCGGCCTACCTCAAATTCCGCAATCCGGCCTCGCGCTACGCGATCGTAGGCGTCTTCGTCGCGGAGACCTGTGGCGGTGTTCGGGTCGCGGTGACTGGAGCGCGAGCAAAGGTTTTTCGCGAGCATGCGTTCGAAGCCGCCCTGCAAGCAGAGTTTTCACCGCAAGCGGTGAAAGGCCTGGAGGTCGAGACGACCGGGCTTATCGATGATCTTCATGCATCCGCTGAGTATCGGGCCAATCTGATCTCAGTCCTTGCACGACGCGCGGTCTCGGCGGCGATGACCGAGCCCAATCAAGGGGCATAGAGTCGAAGCGCCGTCGAGTCGCGGCATGACAGCGGCAATGCCGCTCCCGGCGAGAAATGGTTCTCTCCGGGAAATCAAGTGAGGGAGAAGCAGGATGCATGACGGCGTAAAGGACAAAGACCTGACCAAAGAGCAGATCATCGCGAGAAATCTCAAGGTCGTCGACGCCCACTTTCACAATGAAACTCCCGAAAGCGTCGACAAGGCGATCGCCCTTTACGACGACGACATCGTCTGGGAAGCCCCAATGCGAGGGGTGGTCCTGACCGATCCGGTGGAGATCAGAAAATCCTATATGGGGATCTTCAGGACGGTCAAATACAACAAAGCCACGGCGCTACGTCGATTTGCGACCGAGGAATACGTGTTCGACGACCAGATTGCCGACGTTGAAATCGTTGGTGACGAGATGCCGAACCTAGGCTTCCCCATCGGTTCCCGCCTGAATGTCCGGATCACCCACATCTTCTATATGCGTGACGGAAAGATCCGGCGGGAGATCGCCTATGAGGGTTTCCGGAAATGGGGCGGTCCCACCGATGTGGATTCGATACCTGAGGAGGCCGAAGTAACCATCTATGACGCGGCCCGCGCCTAGCGTGGAAGGCGAGCAAGGAGCGGAATCGAGAGTGACATGATGCTGGATCAATCCGGGCTCGATCTGCTCTTCAACACGGCTCGCAGCCAGAATGGCTGGCAAGCCAGGAGCGTCAGCGAGTCGCAGCTCGCCCAGCTTTACAATCTGGTCAGAATGGGACCTACCAGCCTCAATAGTTCGCCGGCGCGGTTCGTATTCGTCGTCAGCGCCGAAGCGAAGCAGCGGCTCGTGGAGGCAGTGAGTGACGGGAACATGGAGAAGGCCCGCACCGCGCCGGTCGTCGTAATAATCGGATACAGCCTCGACTTTCCGAGCCATTTGCCAGTGCTGTTTCCTCATAACCCAGGGGTCGCAAAGTTGTTCGACGGCAAGCCCGATTTCGTCCGGGACACTGCCTATCGCAACAGCAGCCTCCAAGGTGGCTATTTGATGCTGGCCGCGCGCGCGATGGGGCTGGATTGCGGCCCGATGTCCGGGTTCAACCCCGAGAAGGTCGAGCGAGCTTTCTTTCCGGACGAGGGGGTGAGAGTCAATTTTCTTTGCGGGATCGGCTACGGCGATCCAGCAAAGGTGTTTCCGCGCAGTCCTCGACTTTCATTCGATGAAGCCTGCAAGGTCGTTTGAACGACCGAGGAGAGAGCATGAAGCTGGCATATTTCGACGACTACCGACTCGGCGTGATGACGGACCAGGGAATTGTCGACGTCGGCGCGGAGTTGACGGATCTTCCCCGGCGCACGCCCGAGGATCTGATGGCTACCTTGATTGAGCATTTTTCCGAATATCGCGGCCGTATTGAAGAGGCCGCGATCCGCGGCCGGCCGATACCGCTTGCCGACGTCAGGTTTCGCACGCCGTTGCCGAGGCCGCACACGATCGTCTGCATGGCCGTGAACTACGATGATGGTCTGCTCAAGTCCGCGCATACCAATGCCTTTCACAAATCGCCGAGTGCACTGATCGGCCACGATGAGACGATGGTGCTCCCGGACGTTCCGGCCAGTGTTTTCGAGGGCGAGGCGGAGATGGCCGTCGTCATCGGGCGGACGGCGAGTAACGTGGATGCCGAACATGCGATGAACCACGTGTTCGGCTACGTGAATTTCATCGACGGCTCGGCTCGAGGTCTTCAGCCGGCGACAAACTCGTTCTTCCAGATGAAATCGCGAGACACGTTTGCGCCAATCGGTCCGTACATTGTCACCCGTGACGAAATCGCGGATCCGCAGAATTTGCGGATTCGCCTGTGGGTCAATGGCGAGATCAAGCAAGACTTCAATACGCGCAAGATGATCACCAGCGTCAAGGACAGCATAGCCTGGGTCAGCGCCATCCAGACCTTGATGCCCGGAGACATCGTGGCCACAGGCACAGACCACTGCGGTCTGAATGCATTTCAGCACGGAGACACGGTCGAATTGGAGACCGAGGGCCTGGGACGTCTCCGTGTCAACGTTTCGGATGACCTGCGGCGCACCTGGTCGCGCGAGGTGAGACTCGATCGCCATAGCAGGGGTCTCGATCCGATTGCGCCGCAGCTAACCGGGAAATACGCCCCTGCGGGAAGCAAGCCGTAATAACCCCGCCCCGCAACCCGCGGAGCGTGATGTCGGGAGGTATCTTTCATGGCCATGACGATGAATGGCGAAGTTCATCTCGCAGCCTCGCGTGAGGTTGTGTGGGAGAAGCTCAACGATCCATCCGTTTTGAAGAGATGCATTCCGGGTTGCGAAGAGCTGACGAGGTCCGGTGAGAACGAGTTTCAGGCCGTTGCCAAGATGAAGGTCGGTCCGGTGTCCGCGCGCTTCGGTGGACGGGTTACTTTAAGCGACCTGGATCCGCCCAATGGGTACAGGATATCCGGCGAAGGCGAGGGAGGTGTGGCAGGATTCGCCAAGGGCGGCGCGACTGTGGCGCTGGCAGAGAAGGACGAAGGAACTCTGCTCACCTATAATGTCGAAGCGCAGATAGGAGGAAAGCTGGCGCAACTGGGGCAGCGTCTGATCAGCGGTTCTGCAAAGAAACTGGCAGATCAGTTCTTCGTGAATTTCGCCAATGAAGTGCGGTCCTCCGACGCCTGATGACAAAGCGAAGAAGAAAGGGCGGCGGCTCGAAGCCGGCCGGGACGATTGACGGCGTCGGCAGGTTTGAATCGCGGGCACCTTCGATCACGCAGATGAGAATGTTCCTGATGGTCGTAGACGAGGGCAGCTTTGCCGCCGCGGCTCGCAAGATCGGGCGCGCGACGTCGGTCGTCAGTTACTCGATCGCAAAACTGGAGGCGCAACTCGGGGTCTCGCTGTTCATGCGGGACAACACCAGAAAGCCGCAGTTGACGGAGGCCGGCTGGACAGTCCTCTCCAAGACGCGGACGATCATCTCCGACGTCGTTAGCCTGTCCGCGAGGGTGAGAGGTTTGGGCCGGGCGTTCGAGCCAGAGGTTCTCGTCGCATTGGATGGAATCCTTCCATCGCCGCGTGTCGTCGATGCGATTAAAGCGTTCCGGGTGGCTTTCCCGACCGTATCGATGCATGTCCGCGTTGAAGCGTCCAGCGCCGTCGCGCAGCTTGTACTCGCTCGGGCGGTTACGATCGGCGTTAGCGGATTGTTTCCGGGCGAAGCGCTGACCGACGATATCGAGGCGATCGTTATCGGCTCGATCGACCTTGTGCCGGTCTGCTCACCAAGTCATCTGCTGGCCAGGGGAGGCGCTCCCGCCAGCGAGGCCGAACACGTGCAACTTGTGCTGGCGAATCGGTCTGCCGTCGCACCTCTCGATCGCAGCGGGCTCGTACAGCCATGGCGCCTTACCGATCTGACGTCGATGCAGATGTTGCTGAAGGAGGGGGTCGGATGGGGCTATCTGCCCGAGCCCATGGTCAACGCGGATATCGAAAGCGGACAGCTCGTTGCTCTGGGCGGGCAGCCCCGGCGTAGTTGCGTGCTTCACGCCATCTACAGAAAAGACACTTCGCTGGGTCCCGCAGCGTCATTTCTTGTCTCCAGTCTTGTCGGTCAGGTCTCTGGCGAATATGGCCAGGGACCTCAGATCGTTCGTGCGACAAACAAGCGCGCCACAAATCTCCAGGTCGAACGCGGAGCCGCCGGGTCTGGCATTTCACGATCGGTCGGGAAGGCCTAGTCGCTCCATCTCACGTACAGCATCATTGCGCGGCAGTGGCCCTCGGTCCAAAGGTCAACCCCCTTCATGGGGCCGTGCAGCCAGCGGCTCTTCACGTCCTCGGTGGCCCTGGCCGTGACCATTTCGATCAGGTGCTTGATGCCGGCCTGTTCGTTATCGCGCTCTTCGGCCAACAGTTCAGCGACATTGATTTCGCCGTGGATACGCTTGACCGTCTCATAGACGTCGAACGTATATTTCCTGGTGATCTCAACATCGTTCCGATGCGCGAGGTCCGCAGTATGCCCCGATATGAATACGTTGAAGTCGTATGCGAGGATACGGTCGAACGCGCCGAGATACGCAAACATATTTCCGGTGATGTCGAAATCCAGAAGGGGTACCCAGCCTGGCGCGATCATGTCGACGGCCATCAGCACCTTTTCGTTGGGAAGATAGATGACGAGGTCGCCCTCGGGGGAGTGGAATTCGTCACGTTTGAGCGAAATGGTCCTCGATCCGATTTTGAGCGTCGTCTCATCCGTAAAGGTCCGGGTGGGAGGTAGCCTCCGTCCGTCATGTTTGTCGTTGACGAATTTTCCGACGCGATCCTCCGCTATGATTTCCAATCCCGGGCGGGCAAGCATATGGGCGCCGCCGATATGGTCGGAGTGACCGTGCGAATAGATCAGCGTCCTGACCGGCTCGTCCGTTACGTCACTGACCGCCGGTCCAATATATTGCACAAGTGGCTCCGGCGCATCGACAAGGACGACACCTTCTCCGGTAGTCATAAAGAGGCATTGATAGTTTCCATTCGTCAACATGAAGACGCCTGGGGCGGCCTCTCGAGTCAAGAAGCCACGCGAAAGATCGGTGACTCCCTCGGACTTCACGCTGATGCAGTGTTTGCAAACGTCGATTCTCATGACGGCTCTCCGGCAGGTATTCGGGTGAACGCGACGGAATCCAAGCCGTGGCCGACTTTTGCATCGTCTGCGCGAGAATGAGTAATAGTGGCCGCGATCGCACAGTCGCAGAAGTCAGAAAATTTTGGCAACTGGTTTCTATGAAGTTGTCAAGTGACGCCGGCTCTCGATCCTGACCATCATTGGCGTGAACGTCGTCGCGACGCACCGGTCGAACTTGCCAATTCCTTGGAATAGGCTTTCCAGAAAAATCGGACTTCTGCATCGGTGCATTCGTCACCATAGTGGGCGCGGCTAACAGCGGAACACCGCGAGCGCCCAAACACCAGAAACTCAAGGAAGTCTGATGAATACTTCTCCCTTCAAGAAAACGGGTCTTGATGCGATGCTGACGCCCGATAATTGCGCTTTGATATTGATCGATCATCAGCCCTTCCAGGCGGCGGCGGTAAAGAACATCGATGTTGCTCTGATGATCAACAATGCGGTCGCTCTCTCGAAGACAGCAAAGGTGTTTGGAGTCCCGACGCTGCTTACGACCGTCATCAAGGATCGCGGGGGAAATATCTTTAAGCAAATTCAGGACGTATTTCCGGAGCAGGTGCCGATCGACAGGACCTTCATCAATACGTGGGAGGACGAGCGCTGCGTCAAGTGGATGAAGAATACCGGTCGCAAGAAGATCGTGTTTGCCGCTCTGTGGACCGAAGTGTGTCTTGCATTCCCGGTCATTCACTCGCTCGACGAGGGGTATGACGTCTATTTCGTGACCGACGCCTCGGGCGGAACGAGCGTTGAGTCTCATGAAATGGGTATCCAGCGAATGATCCAGGCGGGAGCCGTTCCCCTGACCACCGTGGTTTTCCTGTCGGAGCTGCAGCGGGACTGGGCTCGCATGGAATCCGCCGGCAAGGTCGGGGAAATTCTGCTCGATCACGGCGGCGCCAGCGGGACCAGTCTGGCCTGGGAGCTGCAATTGCTCGCCGGCCGCGAGGGCGTCGGAGCCTGATATCGACCAAGTGGAGGTCGCGCGGAGGGGACAGTTGCACCCATCGGCGCGACTCCTGCGTGGTCGACCGCACCCTTGCCCATCGAGTTTCGGCGCGGAATTCGCGTCGGCTCGCGCCGAGTCCTCTCCTTCGGGCTATTCGAATTAATCGAACGTGACTGTCGATATTATTCGACTATTTAGCTGGTTCGGACGATAGCATGTTGCGTCGGTCGGCGCGGAAATGGACTGCGTCACAAAATTCAGGAGTTTCCGATGCCTAAAGTTCTCGTTCTCTATTACTCGTCTTACGGGCACATCGAAAAAATGGCCGAAGCCGTTGCGGAAGGCGCGCGCAGCGCCGGGGCACAGGTCGACATCAAGCGCGTGCCGGAAACGGTTCCGGAAGCGATCGCCAGGAGCGCCCACTTCAATCTCGATCAGGCTGCCCCGGTCGCAACCGTCTCCGAACTGGAAAATTACGATGCGATCGTCGTCGGGACTGGTACGCGGTTCGGGCGAATGTCGTCACAGATGGCCGCATTCCTCGATCAGGCCGGCGGTTTGTGGGCGAAGGGGGCGTTGCACGGCAAGGTCGGTGCTGCCTTCGCATCCAGTGCCACTCAGCATGGCGGCCAGGAAATGACGCTGTTCTCGATCATCACCAACCTGCTGCATTTTGGCATGACGATCGTGGGGTTGCCATACAGCCACCAAGGGCAGATGAGCGTCGAGGAGATCGTCGGTGGTGCGCCCTACGGTGCCACCACGGTTGCCGGTGGCGATGGATCGCGCCAGCCGAGCGAGATCGACCTCGCAGGTGCACGCCATCAAGGCGAACTGGTCGCAAAGACGGCAGCCAAGCTTTTCGGTTGATCAACAATGCGACGCGCGTGAAGCCCCGGCTTCACGCACACCGCCCACGTTTGTCGCCACGCGATCCGAAGAGGAGACCATCATGTCGGATGATTTTAAGGGAAAAGTCGTGCTGGTCACGGGCGCCGGCTCGGGCATCGGGAGGGAGGCGGCCCGTATCTTTGCGAGCCGCGGCGCCTTCGTCTTCGGCGCGGACCTGAACGAAACAGGTCTGGCCGAGACCGGGAAACTCATCTCCGAGTCCGGCGGCAGAATTGAGGTCATGCGCGTCAACGTCTCGGAGGAAAGTGAAGTCGCCGCTTTTCTTTCTCGGATCGACAAGACCGCAGGCCGTCTCGACGTCGCATTCAACAACGCCGGCATCACCGGTGGCACCCATCGTATTGAAGACTATCCGACCGATGACTTCGATCGGGTTCTCAGGGTCAACCTGCGCAGCGTCTTTCTCGGCATGAAGTACGAGTTGCCGCTGATGAAGCGCAGCGGTGGCGGAGCCATCGTCAATACGGCATCGGTGGCCGCCTTGACGGGGCCGGGTGGCATGAGCGCTTACGCCGCCTCCAAGCACGGCGTGCACGGATTGACGCGCGTGGCTGCAATGGAAAACGCGGCCCATAACATTCGCGCTAACACGCTGGCTCCCGGCTTCACTGAAACGCCAATGGTGGTTGCGAATAGCGCGCAGAACCCCGCATTTGCCGCCAATGCAAAGACCGCCATCCCGGCCAAGCGTGGAGGCGACCCTCGCGAACTGGCGGCCGCGGCCGTATGGCTGGCTTCTGGCGAGGCGAGTTACGTCGTCGGCCACATGCTCGTCGTCGACGGCGGGATGACGATCGGCGGTTTCGAACTCTAGCGCAGAGCGTATCCGCAAGTGAACGATTCATCAGACTGACAGGAGACCAATTATGACCAACGCAATCAGCGAAGCGGCGAAGGCTGTGGTTCGCCGCAACACCGAAGAAGTGCAGGGTGGCGGAAATTTCGAAGTCTTCGAGGAGCTTTTTGCCGACGACTTCCTCGACCATACGCCGCAGCCAAATGGAACGCCCGACAAGGCGGGAGCTCGCGCGCTCTATCACGCTTTGAGAGCCGCATTTCCCGATTTTCACGCCATCATTCACTGGCAGACGGCCGATGGCGAGATCGTGACCACGTTCAAGACCTATCACGGCACGCACAAAGGCGAGTTTCTGGGCGTCGCGCCGACAGGCCGGAAGATCCATTTCGATACGGTCGACGCCATGCGGGTGCACAATGGCAAGATCACCGAGCATTGGGGAGTAGCAAATCTCTTCTCGCTGATGCAGCAGCTCGGCGCCATCGCGCCTGACAGGAAGAAATCTTAACGCATCGGCTGTCGTACGAACGAGAGTCTCCGGCGAATAGTCGAGAGGCCACAACGGGAGCCTACAATGAGCGATATTCTGAACGGCAAGGTCGTCGTCGTGACCGGCGCCTCAAGTGGAATTGGTCGCGCCATCGCGATCGGCGCGGCGCGACATGGCGCGAAAGCCGTCATCGTTTCCGACGTAACCGAGACGCCGCGGGAAGGCGGTGGCCCCGCGGCCGCCGAAATCGGGAAACTCGGCGTCGCCGCGCGGTTTCACCGCACCGACGTGAGCAAACAGTCCGAAAACGATGCGCTGGTGGAAGCGGCGAGCGAGTTCGGTGGCGTCGACGTGTTCGTGGCCAATGCCGGTATCACGTTGCGTTCGGATGGCGCCGACGTTCCCGAGGCGGACTATCGCCGACTCATGTCGGTCAATCTCGACGGTGTCCTGTTCGGCGCGCAGGCCGCCGCCCGGCAAATGAAGAAGCTAGGAAAGGCCGGTAGCATCGTGCTGATGGCAAGTATGGGTGGAATCGCCGGCGCGGGGATCACCGTCGCATACTCGACCAGTAAGGGCGGTGTCGTGCTGATGGCGAAGGCGCTGGCCGACTCGCTCGGGCCCGATGGTATCCGCGTCAACTCCATAGCGCCTGGAACGATCGACACGCACTTATTGCGAACCACGCCGGATATCGCCGAAGCCTCCGAAGGCTTTCGTAAGCGCACGCCGCTACGCCGCCTCGGCAAGCCTTCCGAAGTTGCCGACGCCGTCGCCTACCTCGGCTCCGATCTGTCCAGCTACGTCACGGGGATTGCGCTTCTCGTCGATGGCGGGCTGCTGTCGGTGATCTAGCGCGGAGAGGATCTGTAAAATCTGAAGGTCGGCTGTGTGACGGCTAATCATGTCTGGAGTCTCGTCATGACCACGATGCGCGCTGTTCGATTCTCGACATATGGGCTGCCCTCAGTCCTGAGCGTCGGGGACATTCCAAAACCGATCCTGCAGCCGGGCGAGGCGTTGGTTCAGGTTGCCGCTTCGGCGATCAATCCCAGCGATGTGAAGTTCGTCTCCGGCCTGTTCAACCCGACTCTTCCGCGCACGCCAGGTCGCGACTACGCGGGAATAGTCGTCACCGGATCGCCGCGTTGGGCAGGAAAGGCCGTATGGGGCAACGGTGCCGGTTTCGGCATCAGTCGGGACGGCTCTCACGCCCAATTCTTCGCCGTTCCGGAGGATTGGCTGTCGGAAAAGCCGGCGAACCTTTCGATGGATCAGGCCGCAGCGGTGGGCGTGCCCTATATCGCCGCGTGGTCGGCACTTGTGGTAGCTGGCGAAATTCGAGCCGGCGAAACCGTCCTCGTGACTGGCGCGTCCGGCGCCGTCGGCCGCGCGGCGACGCAGATCGCGCACTGGAAGAAGGCGCGCGTTATCGGCGCCGACGTCAAGGAGAGTCAGGACTCTGGCGCGGACGTCTTCATCAACACCAAGACCAATGACCTGCCCACCATGGTGGCGGCGCTGAACGAGAACAAGGGTGTGAGCCTCGTGCTGGACGCCGTGGGCGGGCCGGTCTTCGAGCCAGCCCTGAAGTCGATGGGGCTGGACGGCCGCCAAGTCGTAATCACGAGCGTCGGCTCCCGTCGCGTCGAGTTCGATCTGGCGGATTTCTACCATAACCGCCAACGGTTGATTGGTGTCGACACCGCCAAGCTCACGGGCCAGGAGATTGCGGCAATCCTGAACGAGCTTCGGCCGGGCTTCGAGACCGGCGCGTTGAAGCCGTCAGCGGTGAAAACCTGGCAACTCAACGATGCGGTGGGGGCCTACGAAGCAGTCGCTGCCGGCGATAGCTCCGCCAAACATATTCTGAAGCCGAACGGCGCCTAGCCGCCCGGCTCGTACAAGGATCCTCCGGAGATGTCTGAATCGGAAATCATATAGTCGGGAGCAGAAACAACTGGAGAGAAAAGGGACTAATTCGCAAACAGTTCATCTGGAATGAGAGCGGGATGGCCGGCGGCGTCTATCAGTGGGAAACCATCGACGACGCCAAGCGGTTCTACCAAGGCCCTTGGCTTGCCGGCATTTTATCTCGCTACTCGATGTACCCCGACATCGAGTATTACTCGACCGTCGCTCTGACGGAAAATCCTGGAGGCGTCGTTACTGCGTTCTAGTCAATCGATATGCCGGGCGTAGTCGACACGAAGCGATGCAAAGAGGTGTTGAACGCGCTCGGGCGTTGGGCTGGTTTGTGACCTCCGGTGCGTATCAAGTCTTGGTACCTGAAGCAGCTGACTTTCGCCGAAAGCGTGGGTCTAATCCCGGTGAACAACCTGAGCGAGGCTATGGTGCACATGGTTAATTCGATCAATATCAGCGCGTTCATCAATAGCAGAGGCATCGGGCGCTTTCAGAAGTGGGTGCTCACGATTTGCTTTTTGATCTCGCTGGTTGACGGATTGGACGCACAAATTTCAAGTGTGACAGTACCCGCCATGGCACGAGATCTTGGTCTCGCACCGAACGAAATCGGGTTGATATTCTCTGCATCTCAGCTCGGAGCGCTTATTGGCGCCTTCGTTTTCGGCTTCTGCGCGGATCGATGGGGCCGGCGGCCAGTAATCATACTATGCGCAGCCATCTTCAGCCTCGGCACGCTCGCGACGATGTGGTGTGGCTCGTTTGCTACGGTTCTGTGTGTTCGTTTGTGCACTGGCATAGGTATTGGCGGGGCTCTGCCAAGCTATGTTGCTCTGGCCACCGAATATGCACCTCGGCGCAGACGCGGGGCCGTACGGGTCAGGATGTATTCTTTCCATTGGACCAAAAGAAAATCGAGTATCGCCTCAAGTTTCTGAATCAGTCAGGGAATGCCAAAGATGCGGAGCAGGCCCTCCTTCGATTCCTGGTGACTTCGGCGCACCTGAATTTGTCTGA
The DNA here is from genome assembly GCF_005937885.2 of Bradyrhizobium sp. KBS0727. NCBI lineage: Bacteria > Pseudomonadati > Pseudomonadota > Alphaproteobacteria > Hyphomicrobiales > Nitrobacteraceae > Bradyrhizobium > Bradyrhizobium sp. KBS0727. The sequence goes on from NZ_CP042176.1 coordinate 2,747,673, forward strand.
AAACAAGACGGAGCAGAATTACTCCTTGCTGGTTCACACAAGTGGCAAGAAGCAAGATCATGAAACCGACCTTCAAACTATCGAAACGTTGGTAAATTCATTAAGTGATAGCAGTGACAAGGCCTTTGGCTATCTAGTAACTCAAGTACACAAGATTGCTGAAGGTCTGTATCCTCAAGCCGACGCCGATGAAATCACCAAGTATGTAGTTGAGAATATTTCTCGCGCGTCGACGGTCGTTCTGAACAGTGAACGCGATCGTGTGGCCGCCGGGGATTCCGCTACCGAGCCAACATCACCTTTCACCATTATCATCGGCGGTAACATCGTATCGAGAGGGGTAACTTTCCCAAACCTCTTGGCAATGTTCTTTACGCGAGATGTTGCCAATAAACTTCAACAAGATACTTACATTCAGCGCGCACGGATGTTCGGCGCGCGGGGTGAGTATCTAAAGCACTTTGAGCTAACGATACCCCAGCAGCTGTATGCCAATTGGCACAAATGCTTTGTTTTCCATAAGCTGGCGCTTGATACTATCGCCAACAACATTGGATCGCCGGTTTGGGTAGGCGACAGCCGCGTGTCCGTTGCCTCAAAAGCGAGCATCAACAACGCCACGGTTGCTCTGGATAAGGGCGAAATGTCGTTTCAGATGTTCGGCTATACTGCCGACCTCGACAACCTGATACTCACGGGCCAAACGAATGTTGACACGCTTAGGAAGCTTATGGCGAAGCTTGGAAAACAAGCGCTGCCGGAATTCTTGATAGATTATATTGAGACCGTACAGCCAAATGGCGACGGCTCTCTGGCCATTCATAAGTGCTCGCCGATCCCGAAAGGCAAGAGCTACGATCAAGCGGCAATCTCACGTGACAAAGGCGTCATGGGTACGTCTCAGCGTGAGCCCGATAAATTTCCAAAGGCGGTGCACCACATAAAGATCTTCTTCAACGAGTCGAAAAAGGCCCGCTTGTTTTACAAGCGCGAGGGCAGCGTCCAGTTTATCCAAAACCAAAAACCTGCTCAGGACTAGATAGATGCCGCAGTATTGGGTCGAAATCTCGACTTTGGCTCACGGTCATGGCTACGCACTACGCCCCGCGTACCGCTTCCCCGGAATAATCGCCTTCAACGCCTCATCCGCCGGCGTGATGCAATAGGCGCGGCCGTCCGCCTGCTTTTCGATCCAGCCTTTCGCCTGCACACCCGCGATGACCTGCTTGCCGGCCGGATGCAGCCGTTCCGGCGGAAGGCCCCGGGTGAGGCTCATCCGTTGTAGCGCGGTGCGCTCGGTGGCGTGCGGAATGTGACTGGGCCGTGCTGGCATTTGTGTCCTCTTCGCTTTCAGCCCGGGCCGTGATGAAAGCCCATCGGGGCCATTCGCCAACAGGTCGTCCGCCGTTGCGTCTCAACCAAGTTGGCGGATTACGCTTCCGCCTTCGCTCTCCGAGCTACGGCGGAGAAGTCGCTAATCCGCCCTACGGGCTGATCTGGACAGCGCCCCAATCGCAACAGCCGCCGCCGCAAACCCGGCGGCGGCGCCGACGCCGAGCGCCCATCTCGGCCCGAGATGATCCGCCACCCATCCGACAATCGGGGCGCCGACCGGCGTGCCGCCGAGGGCTACGCCGAGACGGAGCGCCATCACGCGTCCGCGCATCGCGGGCTCGGTCGAGAGCTGCATCAGCGCGTTCGACGTGTTGAGGATGGTCAGCGAGGCGACGCCGATCACGACCAGCGCGGCCGCGAACAGCCAGTAATTCGGCGCCAGCGCGGCGAGGGTGCAGCCAAGGCCAAAGATCGCGGCGCCGGCCAGCAGCGAGGTGAAGCGCGGCCGCTCGCGGCTTGCGGCCAATAGCGCGCCCGACATCGTGCCGATCGCCATCATCGAGGACAGCAGGCCAAAGCCGCGCGCATCGGTATGGAAGACGCCGACGGCCATGGTCGAGATGAAGATCGGGAAGTTGAGCCCGAACGTCCCGATCAGGAACAGCATGATCAGCGTCGCCCTGAGATCGGGGCGGGACCAGACATAGTGAAATCCCTGCAGCACGCTGCCCTTGGCGCGGATGGCGCGCGCGTTGGGGCGAAGCTCGGATGTGCGCAGCAGGCCCAGCGACGTCAGCACCGCCATGAACGACGCGCCGTTGAACAGGAACGCCCAGCCGGTGCCAACCGAAGCGATCAGGAGGCCGGCAGCCGCGGGTCCGATCATGCGCGCGGCGTTGAAGGAGGTCGAGTTCAGCCCGATAGCGTTCGATAGGTCTCTTTCGCCGACCAGTTCGGCCACGAAGGTCTGGCGCACCGGCGCATCGAGGGCCGCGCTGCAGCCGAACAGGAAGGCGAACACATAGACATGCCAGAGCTGCACCAGGCCGGTGACGGTGAGCAGGCCGAGAATCAGCGAGAGCGCGCCCATCGTGGCCTGCGTCGCCATCAACAGCTTGCGCTGGTTGAAATGATCGGCGGCATAGCCGGACCACGGCATCAGCAGCAATTGCGGCCCGAACTGCAAGGCCATCACGATGCCGACCGCCGACGCGCTTTGATGGGTGAGCTCGGTGAGAACGAGCCAGTCCTGGGCGGCGCGCTGCATCCAGGTGCCGATGTTCGACACCAGCGCTCCAGCCGCCCAGATCCGGTAGTTGTGATTCGCTAACGAGCGAAACGTGCGACTCATGTTGGCCGGGGCTGATTGCCGCCGTGAAACCGTCCGAACCGGCGCGCCAGAAACAGGCCGATCAGAAGTCCACCGAGACCGAGGGCTGCGACGTCGGCGGTCGCCCTCAAACCGAAATCGCCGACGCGGCAGACCAGCAGATATCCGATCATGAGGTTGAAGAAGCCCCAGAGGATGTTGACGGTCGAAGTCGACAGGCCTTCGCCCGGCGGTTTCGCGAACGGGCTCTGGAACGGCTCTCCCATCAGCCCGGCGACGACATGGGGGATCGCGTTGGTGAGGAAGGCGCCGCCGAAGAAGTAGGCTGTGAGGTCAAGCCAGGTCATGCGTGTGGGTCCTTTCGAGGAGATCGATGATGGCCTGCGTCGAGCCGGTCTCGCCGAGCCGCGGGAACACGCTGGCGATGCTATAGTCATGCGCGTCCGGCCGCGCATCCGTCATGGCGTCGACGGCGAGCGTGACGTTGAAGCCCGCCTCATAGGCCTGGCGCGCGGTCGATTCGACGCCGGTGCCGGTCGCGACGCCTGACACCACGACCTGCGTAACGCCGCGACGCCTGAGCTGGTTTTCGAGATCGGTGCTCGCGAACGCGCCCCATGTGCGCTTGGTGACCACGATGTCATCGGGTTGCCGGCCGAGTTCCGGGAGGAGGTCGGTCCAGCCGTCGGGAAGCTGTGTGATGTGGCGTGGCCGCTCGGTTCGTCCGGGTGCTGTGCCATCGACATTGACCAGCACGATCGGCAGCCGGTGCCGCCGAAACGCGGTGACGAGGTTTTGGGCGCGCGTCACGATATCGCCGATCGGATGGATGAACGTCGAGCCGACGACCCAGCGTTGCAGATCGACAATGATGAGGGCCGTGACCGGATCGAGCGTCGTGAGTGCCATGGTCGTCTTTCCGAATATTTTTCGCGAGCGATGCGGCGAGGCCGGCATCAATCCTCGACGAGTCGCTTCAACAACTTGGCGGCGGCGGCAAGTTCCTGCTGCTCGCGCGCGGACAACTTCGCTGCGATGGCGCGCGCCAGCCAATCCTGCCGCGCAGCCCGGCCGGTGCGCAGCCGCTCGCGGCAGGCCTCGGTGAGGGACATGATGGTTTGCCGGCCGTCATCGGGATCGGGGGCACCGCGGACCAGGCCGGCCGCCTCCAGCGCTGCGATCGCCGCGCTCATCGATTGCGGGCGCATCCCCTCCGATCGCGCCAGGCCGGATACGGTCGCAGGCCCATCCTTTTCAAGGCGAAGCAGGACGGCGACCTGGGACGGGGGCAGATCCGCCCGTTGACCCTGCTCGCGAAGCCGGCGCTTCAGCGTTCCAATCAGCAAACGAAGGTCTTCGGCGAGCGCGGATGTCCGCGCCGTCCCGGTACTGCTCGACGAATTGTTCATGCGTGTCGGATTAGCAGATATGAAGGTAAACTGTAAAGTCTATCTTCGCAGTCTATCTGTGGAACTCGGCCGTTGCGTTCTGCGCTGGATCGGGCCGGTCTATCGCTTCCCCGGAATAATCGCCTTCAACGCCTCGTCGCCCGCCGGCGTGATGCAATAGGTGCGGCCGTCAGCCTGCTTTTCGATCCAGCCTTTCGCCTGCATGCCCGCGATGACCTGCTTGCCGGCCGGATGCAGCCGTTCCGGCGGAAGGCCCCGCGTGAGGCTCATCCGCTGTAGCGCGGTGCGCTCGGTGGCATGCGGAATGTGACGAGGCCGCGCTGGCATTCATTTTCTCTTTCGTCTTCAGCCGGGGCCGCGGCGAAAGCCTGCCGGGCCAATTGGCAATTTTTGGGTATCGCGAGTCAGCCCTCCCATACCGTGTTTTGCCCGGCGACGGTCAGAAAAGGCCGGTCGTCTCTGATCTCGACCAGGCCCAGTTCGATCAGCTGCGAGACATGCGCCTGGTTCAGGATGAGCCAGCGCTTTGCTGCGATATCCTTCATCGTCCACCGCAGCTCGATCGCATCCAGACCAAACCGGGCCAGCGGGTCTTCGTTGTCTTCCATTGGGGTCATCGACCTCCCGGCAGATCGACTCCCGACGCGGGCACAAGTTCCACTGGAAGCTGCGGTGAGGGCCGGCTTGCGCGTTATCCGCCTTGGTGGTTGCGACGGCGGATGACGCCTTCGGCTAATCCGCCCTACAACCAGGACATATCCTGCAGAAGTCGCAGCGCCTCGTCGGCCCGGTGGCCGTGTGCCTTTCGAGCACGTAGCGAGGAGGGCGGATTAGCCCAAGGGATCCGACTATCCGCCTTCGCTCGCGGAGCAACGGGGACAAGTCGCTTCGCGCGCAATGACGATCCTGCTCAGGTCTTGCGCATCTTTCCGAGCAAATAGTTGTCGTAATAATTTTCCGCGATCTGGGTGTAGAACATCAGTTCCTTCATATAGGCGTCGTGGCTGTCCTTGGTCTTCTTGAACAGCGGGCTCTTTTCGGCAAGCTCGTTCAAATGGTCCTGCGTCGCCTTGTAGCTCGCTTCCATGACCGGTTGCGGGAACGCGCGCAGCTCGGCGCCGCCCGCGATCAGGCGCTTTAAGGCAGCCGGATTGACGCTGTCGTATTTCTCGAGCATCCACGCGCCGGCGGCGGAGCCGGCCTGGTTGAGGATCTCCTGGTATTGTTTGGGCAATGCTGCCCACTTCTCGTCGTTGACGACCATGTGCAGCATGGCGCCGCCTTCCCACCAGCCGGGGAAGTAGTAGTACTTCGCCACCTTGTAGAAACCGAGTTTTTCGTCGTCATAGGGACCGACGAACTCGGCGGCATCGAGCGAGCCTTTCTCCAGCGCCGGATAGACATCGCCGGCCGCGATCTGCTGCGGCACGATGCCGAGCCGCGCCAGCACGTGGCCGCCCAGCCCGGCGATGCGGAATTTCAGGCCGTTGAGATCCTCGACCGTCTTGATCTCCTTGCGGAACCAGCCGCCCATCTGCGTGCCGGAGTTGCCGCACAGGATGGCGTGAGCCTTGAACGGCTTCAGCGCCTCGTTGACCAGCGCATCGCCGCCGCCGAACGACCACCAGGATGCCTGATGGCGATGGTTCATGCCGAACGGCACGCCGGTCGCATAGGCCAGCGCCGGCTCCTTGCCGATGTAGAAATAAAGCGGGGTCTGCGCCATCTCGACGGTCGCGTTGCCGACCGCATCGAGCGCCTGCAGGCCGGGCACGATCTCGCCGGCCGAAAACGTCTGGATCTGGAACTTGTTGTCGGTGGCCTCAGCGACGTATTTCGCAAAGGTCTGCGCGGTGCCGTAGATGGTGTCGAGCGATTTCGGAAAGCTCGAGGTCAGGCGCCACTTGATCTCGGGCGAGCCTTGCGCGATCGCGGGCGCGGCCACCAGCGTCGTGGCGCCGGCCACGGCGCCGGCGGTGAGGAAGGTACGGCGTTTCATGATGTGTTCACTCCCTTGAAGTCTTGCTGTAGCGCCTAATGCCGCACCACGATCTTGCCGAGGTGCTTGTTGGCTTCCATGTGCTCGAACGCCTTGCCGATCTCGGCGAAGGAAAAGACCTTGTCGATCGGCAGTTGCAGTTTTCGGCTCTCCACCGCGGACCAGATGTCCTTGCGGACCTCGTCAAAAATTTCGCGGATTTCCTCGATGCTGCGGGTACGGAAGGTGACGCCGATATAGTTGATGCGGCGGGCGGCGTGCAGGTCGAAGTTGAAATCGGCATGGGTGCCGCCGAGCCGGCCGACATTGACGATGCGGCCCTTGATCTTGGTGGCCTTGAGGTTCTGGTTGGCAACCGGGCCCGAGATCTGGTCGACGATCAGGTCGACGCCTTCGCCATCGGTCGCTTTCAGCACCTGGTCGACCCAGCCGGGATCCTTCGAATCCACCGCGAGGTCGGCGCCGAAGTCCTTGAGCCGGCCGCGGCGCGCCTCGTCGGTCGAGGAGCCGATCACGAGTTTCGCGCCCTTGAACTTGGCGATCTGCATCGCCATCAGCCCGACGCCGGAGCTGGCGCCCTGGATCAGCACGGTCTGTCCGGCCTGCAGCGCGCCATTGGTGACGACGGCGTTGTGCATGGTCGCGAGCGCGACGGGCAGGGTGGCGGCTTCCTCAAAACTCATGTTGCCCTGCGCCGGCAGATGAAACAGCCGGCCGTGATCGGTCAGCGCGTATTCGGCGAACGCCGCACCGCCCGATCCCATCACGCGATCGCCGACCTTGACGCCCTTGGCATCCGGCCCGAGTTCGGCGACTTCGCCGGCCCATTCCATGCCCAGCACCGTGCCGACGCCGCCGGCAGCGCCATGGGCGTGGCCCTTGGTCATGCCGAGATCGGCGCGGTTGAGGCCGTTGGCGTGAACCTGCACCAGCACCTGCGTGCCCTTCGGCGACGGCTTGGCGACGTCGGTGATCTCGGCGCCGTTGGCGCCGTAAACATAGGCCTTCATGGGAACTACTTTCTGCTGTGGCCCCGATCCTGTTGATCGAAGCGGCTTAGCTCTTGCCTCTGTTTTCGTCATGGCCGGGCAGAAGTGCGAAGCACGTCTTCGCACTAGATGTCCCGGCCATCCACGACTTTCATGCTGCGAGACTGCAAGGACGTGGATGCCCGGCACAAGGCCGGGCATGACGGAGTATTTGTCTGCCTGCGCGGTACTATTCCGCGGCCTGACGGCTGGCGCCGGACATCATGCCATCGAGCCGGCTGCGGATGATGGCTTCGGCCTCGCGCATGATGCGCGACACCAGTTCGCCGCAGGTCGGGATGTCGTGGATCAGGCCCTGGACCTGGCCGGCCGACCAGATACCGTCATCGGCATCGCCGGAGGCGTAGACCATCTTGCCGCGGGCGCCGGCGACGAGTTCGCGGACGTCCTCGAATTTTGCGCCTTCCTTCTCCATCGCGACCACCTTGGTCGAGATCGCGTTCCTGGCGACGCGCGAGGTGTTGCGCATGGTGCGGAAGATCAGTTCGGTCTCGCGCTCGTCGTTGGCGACGATCTTTTCCTTCACCAGCTGATGGATCGGGCTTTCCTTGGTGCACATGAAGCGCGTGCCCATGTTGATGCCCTCGGCGCCGAGCGCCAGCGCGGCCACCAGCCCGCGGCCGTCGCCGAAGCCGCCGGAGGCAATCATCGGAATCTTGACCTTGTCGGCGGCGGCCGGGATCAGGATCAGGCCGGGGGTGTCGTCCTCGCCGGGATGGCCGGCGCATTCAAAGCCGTCGATCGAGATCGCGTCGGCGCCCATCCGCTCCGCCGACAGCGCGTGGCGAACGCTGGTGCATTTATGCAGGATCTTGATGCCGTGCTTCTTGAATTCGGTGACGTGCTCCTGCGGCTTGTTGCCGGCGGTCTCGACCACCTTGATGCCGGCCTCGATGATGGCCTGGCGATATTCGGCGTAGGGCGGCGGCTTGATGGTCGGCAGGATCGTCAGGTTCACGCCGAACGGCTTGTCGGTCAAGTCGCGGCAGCGCGCGATTTCCTTGGTCAGATCTTCCGGCGTCGGCTGCGTCAGCGCGGTGATCAGGCCGAGCGCGCCGGCATTGGCGACGGCAGCGACCAGCTCGGCGCGGCCGACCCACTGCATGCCGCCCTGGACGATCGGGTGCTCGACGCCGACGAGTTCGGTAAATCGCGTCTTGATCATGTTGGCCCTCTGTTTCCCGGCTTGTTTTATGGTGCGGAATATCGCGCACGCATTGTTTTCGGAAAACAGGATGCCGTCCGGCCCGGCAAAAGTCTACCGGGCAGGGGCGGTGGGCCCATGCGGAAATGCGGGGGAGATGGCAACCGCCGGCCTCATCGGGCCGGCGATTGGCGCAGGTTACAACCCAAAGCTTCGCGGATGCGAACCGCGCGCTCAGGCGGCGCTGGCGGCCGGTTTCGCGCGGGTGGCCTCGTCGTCGAACGCGCTCGAGATGTCGCGCATGCTGATGACGCCGATCAGGCTGTAATTGTCGATCACCGGCAGGTGGCGGATGTGCGCGCGGTTCATGACGTGGCGGACGTGCTCGAGCGTATCGGTCGAGTTGCACGACACCAGCTGCTGCACCGAGATCAGCTGCGAGACCTTCAGGTTGGCGCCGGCAGCGCCGTGTTCGGCAATGGCGCGAACCACGTCGCGCTCGGTGAACATGCCGACCGCGGTGTTGCCCTCGGTGCGGACGACGTCCTTGACGACCAGCGCGCTGATATTGCTGGAGCGCATCAGCTGGGCTGCAATGGCGACGGTCTCGTTCATGCGGACCGTGGCGACACGGGCGGCTTTCTTGCGCAGGACATCTCCGACTTGCATGGCAACCTCCTAGTGTGGGTCAGGTGAGAATTCTGGTATACATAATGCCAATTGTCAATCCGGAACGATCCAAGCATCCGCCCAATTCTTGCAAATAAACAGGCAGTATTGCTGACGTTTCAGGCTGTCGCCGGCGGTCTCTGTCGCGTTGCAGCGGCCACCAAAACAGGTTGCTTGCATTTTGCATTCCTGAAATACGGCGCGCAAAAAAAGCGGCGCACCGGAGTGCGCCGCTTTGGTTTGGGTGGCGGCCAGCCTCAGGCGATCTCGGCAGTCCCGGCGGCGGTCTCGTCGGCCGCGGTTTCGTTGCCGAGGATGAAGGCGCGCCGCAGCGGCTTGATCACGAACAGTGCCATCAGGGCCGCGGTCGCGTTGAGCGCGACGGCGATCACGAACACCGCCTGCCAGCCGTAGCTGGTGGCGACGATGCTGGCGAGCGGCACCAGCAGCGAGGCGGTGCCCTTGGCCGTGTAGAGCATGCCGTTGTTGGTGGTGGCGTATTTGGCGCCGAAGGTATCGCCGCAGGTGGCGGGGAACAGGCTGTAGATTTCACCGAACACGCCGAAATACACCGCGGTCGCCAGCACGAAGACGACAGGCACATGGCCGTAGGCCGACAGCGTCAGCAGCATCACCGCCGCGGTGCCGAACGCGATGAACATGGTGTGCTCGCGGCCGATCGTGTCGGAGACCCAGCCGAAGAACGGACGGCCGAAACCGTCAAAGATGCGGTCGAGCGAGATCGCAAAGGTCAGCGCCGCCATCTGGAAGCCGGCGAGGCTGACCGGCGTGTTGGCGATCTTGAAGTCGTGCGCGATCGGCGCGATCTGCGCCGCCGTCATCAGTCCGCCGGCCGCGACCATCACGAACACGGCGTACATCACCCAGAAGATCGGGCTGCGCAGCACCTGCGGCGGCGTGAAGTCGATCCTGGTCTGCGGCAGGTTGAGCTGCTTCTTCTTGACCGGCATCGCCACCGTCGGCCGGCGAATGAAGAAGGCGAGGATGAAAACGATCAGGCCCTGTCCGATGCCGAAATCGAGGAAAGCGGCCTGATAGCCGCTGGCGCTGATCATGTTGGCGATCGGCACGACCGTGATCGCTGCGCCCGCGCCGAAGCCGGCCGCGGTTGCGCCCGCGGCGAGGCCGCGGCGATCGGGAAACCATTTCAGCGCATTGCCGACGCAGGTGCCGTACACAGCACCTGCGCCGATGCCGCCGATCACGGCTGCGGTGTAGAGCAGCGTCAACGAGTCCGCGTAGGAATTCAGGATCCAGGCCAGCGCGATCATCATGCCGCCGAACATCACGACGATGCTCGGGCCGTATTTGTCGACGAACCAGGCTTCGACCGGCACCAGCCAGGTCTCCGTCACCACGAAGATCGTGAAGGCCAACTGGATCGCCGCGCGGCCCCAGTGGTTTTTCGCGTCGATCGGGTCGACGAACAGCGTCCAGCCGTATTGGAGGTTCGCAATCATCGCCATGCAGACGATGCCCATCACGAGCTGGAGCCAGCGGAAGCCGCTGGAAGAAGGCGCCGCCGGCGTGGCGGCGGTTGTGCTGGAAACCATGTGTCCTCCCAGGCGCGTTGCCGTTTGTGACTTAGTGTCGCAAAGGTTGTGACCGATCGTCGCACGCGTTGGTCGGATGCTGGTATATTATATTCCAAGATGCAAGCTAATCGTTGGTTGCGATGCAGCATACTCCCAAGGCAAATCGTATTGTTCCTGCGCGAGAAATCCGTGCCGGGCCGAGGCCGGGCGCAACAAAAAAGCGCCCGACCCTGGGTCGAGCGCTTCGCTTGCAACGGGCTGGTTGGTTAGGCGGCGACCGCCTTGGCCACCACGGTCTTGCGCCATGGCTTGAGCACCAGGATCGCCAGCAGCGACGCCAGGATATTGGCGCCCGCCGCGATGACGAACACCCTGTCCCAGGTCCCCGAGGTTTGCTGCATGTAGTTCGCGATCGGAACCAGCAGCGCGGCGGTGCCCTTTGCGGTGTAGAGCAGGCCCGCATTGGTGGTCGCGAACTTGGCGCCGAAGGTATCGGTGCAAGTCGAGGGGAACAGCGAATAGATCTCACCCCAGGCAAAGAACACGAAGCCCGACAGGATGACGAACCAGACCGGATCGTGACCGAGCATGTAGAGCGCCCAGATGCCGACGCCCTCCATGCCGAACGCGATGAACATGGTGTTCTCGCGGCCGATCATGTCGGAGATCCAGCCGAAGAACGGGCGCGTCAGGCCGTTGAGAACCCGGTCGATGGTGGCGGCGAATGTCACCGCCGTCATCGTCATTCCGATAAGGGTGACCGGGATCGCATCGACCTTCCAGTCGACCGCGATCGGCTTGAGGTTCGCCGTGACCATCAATCCGCCGGCGCCCACGATCACGAACATGAAATACATCAGCCAGAAGATCGGCTGGCGGATCACTTCGGTCGGCTGGTAGTTGCGGCGGGTCTGGATCACGTTGGCATTGGCGATCGCCGTCGGAACCTGTCCGGCCTTCGGTGCGAGCAGGAAGAAGGCGAGCAGCACGATGATGATGCCCTGGCCTAGCCCGAAATACAGGAAGGTGGTCTGGAAGCCGGAATCCTTGATCATGGCCTGGATCGGCGCCACCGTCAGCGCCGAGCCGGCGCCGAAACCGGCCGCGGTGATGCCGGCGGCGAGGCCGCGCTTGTCGGGAAACCATTTCAGCGCATTGCCGACGCAGGTGCCGTAGACGCCGCCGGCGCCGATGCCTGCCACGATCATCCCGAGATAATAGCCGTTCAGCGTGGTCGCCTCGGCGTTGATCGCCCAACCGATGGCGCACAGGATGCCGCCGACGAGGACGACGAGGCGGGGGCCGTATTTATCGACGAACCAGCCTTCGATCGGCACCAGCCAGGTTTCGAACAGCACAAACAGCGTGAACGCCCACTGGATCGAGGCGCGGTCCCAGCCGAATTTCTTCTGGATGTCGGGGACGAAGAAGGTCCAGCCGTATTGGTAATTGGCGATCATCACCATCGCGGCGACACCGATCGCAAGCTGCGTCCACCGATAGGTGTCGCTCACACGTGCGGCTGTGGGGGCCGTTGCCTGAACCATATCCGTCATAGCTCCTCCCGAAGCGCGCTTCTGTTGTTACGTGAGCGCTATGCCGGCATTTTGGTATTCGATATGCCAAGGTTCAAGCGAATTGGCGCGGCAGCACGGGGTGCGTGCTTATATGTCGCAGCACGCGTGCCCGGCGACGAAGGTGGCGCAATGGCGCCATAAAAAATGGCCCCGGTGATCGGGGCCATTGGTCAATAGTCGAAGGCGGGGGAGGAGCCGGGCGCAATTCACGAAAAACGTTGATCGCAGCCCGTGATTCGCAGGGTCTCAGAGACCGAAGCGGGGCAGGTCGCCGTTGCGGTTGGCGATGCGTGCGCTGGCCATCAACAGCCGGTCGATCGTGGCCATCAGGCGGCCGAACAGCGAGCTGGAGGGTACGAGGCCGATGGAAGCAGTCTTGGACATCTGGGTCCCCTTTTCTTGAAGTGCGGAGCGGTTCCGCTTCGTGATCTGGGGTCAATATATGTATACCAGATGCCAGCCACAACAGACTTGTTTGCATAGCAGCAATCGGCCGGTTGCAATGCAGCATATATGAGACGATTGGCATTCCAGATCATGAAAAGGCCGCCGGAAACCGGCGGCCTTGGCAGATCCTCTGGCAAATTCAGGCAGGTAAGGCGGGTCTATTCCGCTGCCTGCTTGCGCGGCGGGTCGAGCGCGCCGGAGTCGTGGATTTCAGCTACCTGGTGATCGGAGAAGCCGAGCACCTGGCGCAGGATTTCGTCGGTGTGCTCGCCGAGCAGCGGCGAGCGGGTGACGTCGCTCGGCGAGTCCGACAGCTTGATCGGGTTGCCGACCGAGATGTACTTGCCGCGCGTGGGATGATCGACCTCGACCACGGTGCCGGTCGCGCGCAGCGACTGGTCTTCCGCGATCTCCTTCATCGACAGGATCGGACCGCAGGGGATGTCGTCCTTGTTGAGGATGTCCATCGCCTCGAACTTGGTCTTGGTCATCGTCCACTGTTCGATGCGGGCGAAGATCTCGTTGAGCCGCGACAGTCGGGCAGGCGGCTTGGCGTAATCCGGATGGGTCTTCCAGCCGGGCTCGCCGATCACGTCGCAGATCTTCTCCCAGACCGGCGCCTGGGTGATGAAGTAGATGTAGGCGTTGGGATCCTGCTCCCAGCCCTTGCACTTCAGGATGCGGCCGGGCTGGCCGCCGCCGGAATCGTTGCCGGCGCGCGGCACCGCGTCGCCGAACGGAATGCCTTCGCCGAACTGGCTGTATTCCTTCAGCGGGCCATGGGCGAGGCGCTGCTGGTCGCGCAGCTTGACGCGCGCCAGGTTGAGCACGCCGTCCTGCATCGCGGCCGTGACCTTCTGGCCCTTGCCGGTGACGGTGCGCTGATAGAGCGCGGTGACGATGCCGAGCGCGAGATGCAGGCCGGTGCCGCTGTCGCCGATCTGCGCGCCGGTGACCAAGGGCAGGCCGTCGCGGAAGCCGGTAGTCGATGCCGCGCCGCCGGTGCACTGGGCGACGTTCTCATAGACCTTGCAGTCTTCGTAGGGTCCGGGACCAAAGCCCTTGATCGAGGCCACGATCAGCTTCGGGTTGATGCTCTGGATTTTCTCCCAGGGAAAACCCATGCGGTCGAGCACGCCGGGCCCGAAATTTTCCACCAGCACATCGCAAGTCTTCATTAGCGCCGTGAGGACTTCCTTACCCTTCGGGTTCTTGGTGTCGAGCGTGATCGAACGCTTGTTGTGGTTCAGCATGGTGAAATACAGGCTGTCCACGTTGGGGATGTCCTGCAACTGGCCGCGGGTGATGTCGCCGACGCCGGGACGCTCGACCTTGATCACGTCGGCGCCGAACCAGGCCAGCAACTGCGTGCAGGTCGGTCCCGACTGGACGTGGGTGAAATCGAGAATGCGAACGCCCGTGAGCGCCTTTGTCATCGTCTTGCTCCGTACTCTGTCTGCCCTGCAACGTGCAGGATGGATTGGGGTATGATCGAATTACTTCTTCTTCAGCACGCTTTGCGGATTGAGGTTGCCGATCCGGCCGCTCTCAGAGCCTGCCGCCGGATCGATCACCGCGTTGATCAGCGTCGGCTTGCCGGAATCCATCGCTTCGTTGACGGCGCGCTTCAGTTCGTCGGGCGAGGTCGCGTTGACGCCGACGCCGCCGAAGGCCTCCATCATCTTGTCGTAGCGCGAGCCCTTGACGAACACCGTCGTCGCCGGATCGGAGCCTGCCGAGTTGACGTCGGTGCCGCGATAGATGCCGTCATTGTTGAAGATGACGATGCAGATCGGCAGCTTGTAGCGGCAGATGGTCTCGACCTCCATGCCGGAGAAACCGAACGCCGAGTCGCCTTCGACCGCCAGCACCGGCTTGCCGGTCTCGATCGCCGCGGCAATCGAATAGCCCATGCCGATGCCCATCACGCCCCAGGTGCCGACGTCGAGCCGCTTGCGCGGCTTGTACATGTCAATGACGCCACGGGCGAGGTCGAGGGTGTTGGCGCCTTCGTTGACGAAGATCGCGTCGGGCCGTTCCTTGACGATGGTGCGCAGCGCGCCGAGCGCGCCGTGATAATCCATCGGCGAAGCGTTGCTCATCAGCTTCGGCGCCATCTTGGCGACGTTCTCGTCGCGCTTCTTGGCAACCGTCGCGAGCCAGTCGGCCGGGGCGGGCGACCAGTTGGCACCCATGGCTTCCAAGAATGCCGACGCGCAGGAGCCGATATCGCCGACCACCGGGGCCACGATCTCGACGTTGGAATCCATTTCCTTCGGCTCGATATCGATCTGGATGAACTTCTTCGGGGCTTCGCCCCAGGTCTTGCCCTTGCCGTGCGAGAGCAGCCAGTTGAGACGGGCGCCGATCAGCATGACGACGTCGGCGTCCTTCAGCACGGTGGAGCGTGCGGCACCCGCCGACTGCGCATGGGTGTCCGGCAGCAGGCCCTTGGCCATGCTCATCTGCAGGAACGGCACGCCGCTCTTTTCGACGAAGGCGCGGATGTCGTCATCGGCCTGCGCGTAGGCCGCACCCTTGCCGAGAATGATGAGGGGACGCTTGGCGCCCTTGAGCACATCAAGCGCGCGCTTGACGGCGGACGGAGCAGGAATCTGCGCCGGTGCGGCGTCGATTACCTTGACCAGCGACTTGGCGCCGGCGGCCGCATCCATCACCTGGCCGAACAGCTTTGCGGGCAGATCGAGATAGACGCCGCCCGGACGGCCCGACACCGCGGCGCGGATCGCACGCGCCAGACCGATGCCGATGTCGGCGGCATGGAGGACGCGGAACGCCGCTTTGCACAGCGGCTTGGCAACCGCGAGCTGGTCCATCTCTTCATAGTCGCCCTGCTGCAGGTCGACGATTTCGCGCTCGGAGGAACCCGAGATCAGAATCATCGGGAAGCAGTTGGTGGTGGCATGCGCCAGCGCGGTCAGGCCGTTGAGAAAGCCGGGCGCCGAGACGGTGAGGCAGACGCCGGGCTTCTTGGTCAGAAAGCCGGCGATCGACGCGGCATAGCCGGCGTTCTGCTCGTGACGGAACGACAGCACGCGGATGCCGGCCGACTGCATCATGCGGCCGAGGTCGGTGATCGGAATCCCCGGCACGCCATAGATGGTGTTGATGCCGTTGAGCTTCAGCGCGTCGATGACGAGATGAAAGCCGTCCGTTAGTTCCCCTTGCAGCTCTTGCTCGGAGCCCGGTGCTTCGGTCTTGGTCGCGGTGTTCAGCATCGGTTTCTCTCCCTGATCGCTTTGGTTCGGACGAGTTTGATCGTCTTCGAAGTTGCTTCTTTAGGTAAAAAGTTCTTGGCCGTGCGCCTCGACATAGGCGGCAAGGCCGAGCGTGTGATCGCGTGCGCGCTTCTCGGCGAGCTCGGTATCGCGCGCTTCCAGCGCCTCGATGATGCCCATATGCTCGGGCAGTGAAGTCGCGGTGCGATCCGTCCGTCCGATGGTCAATTGCCGGTAGCCGCGCACGTGCAGCAGGATGTCGTTGGTCATGTCGACCAGCACAGGCGATTCCGACAGCGAGATCAGCGCCTGATGGAAGGCGATATTGGCCTTGGAATATTCCTCGACGTGATCCTGCGGCAGGCGGTCCTTGCCGAAATCCTTGAAGAAGTCGCGCAGCGCCGTGATGTCCTTCTTGCGCGCGGTGGTCGTGATCAGGCGCGCGGCCATGCTCTCGAGGGCCGCCCAGGCGCGGATCATGTCGACGATCTCGGTCTTGGTGCGGCGGACCACCACGATGCCGCGGCGCGGCACGGTTTTGACGAAGCCGTCCTGCTCCAGCATCGCGATGGCTTCGCGAATGGGGGTGCGGCTGACGCCGAGGCGTTCCGACAAGGCGCGCTCGTCGAGCATCACCTGCTCGGGCGTCGTATAGATGTCCATCTTGAGAATAGCTTCCTTCAAGGCCTCATAGGCCTTGGTCTTGAAGCTGGTCTCAGGCGCAATCCGAACGATCGCGATATCTGCCTCGGGCATAACAGGCGAAGCCTTGGGTTGTTTGCGTGCGGGCACGATTCGTCTCCATCCATGGGAGACATCTTGTAGCAGAAGATTACCTTTAGATTTTTGGCATACCAAATACCAGAATGTCAAGTTGCCCGTGTTTTCAGCGTTTCCACAAGATCATGCGGCTTGACAATAGCTCCGCTGGCATACCAAATGCCATAAAATAGACGTCCCCCCGGAGGAAGCCAATGTCAAATTCCAAAGATGCCGTCCGCAAGGTTCTCGATGCGGTCAAAGCGGATAAGCGCACCAGCCTGACGGCGCCTGAAGGCAAACTGGTGTGCGACGCCTACGGAATCCCGGTGCCGAAGGAGGGCGTGGCCAAATCCGCCGCCGAGGCCGCCAAGCTCGCGGTCGCCATGGGCTTCCCGGTGGTGATGAAGATCGTCTCCCCTGACATCCTGCACAAGACCGAGGCCGGCGGCGTCGTGGTCGGCGTCAAGACCGCGGCGGATGCCGAGAAGAGCTACGACGCCATTCTCGCCAATGCGAAGAAGTATAAGGCTGACGCCAAGATCGAAGGCATCCAGGTTCAGCAGATGCTGGCCGGTGGCACCGAAGTCATCGTTGGCTCCATTACCGACGGATCGTTCGGCAAGCTGGTGGCGTTCGGCCTCGGCGGCGTGCTGGTCGAGGTGTTGAAAGACATCACCTTCCGCCTTGCGCCCGCGACCAAGGACGACGCGCTGTCGATGCTGGACGGCATTCAGGCCCATGACATGCTGAAGGGCGTGCGCGGCGGCGATCCCGTCAACCGCGACGCGCTGGCCGACGTCATCGTCAAGGTGTCGCAACTCGTCAGCGACTTCCCCGAAATCGTCGAGCTCGACCTCAACCCGGTGTTCGCCACCAAGAAGGACGCGATTGCCGCCGACGTGCGCATCGTCGTCGATTTCGACTACAAGCCGCGTCCGGCGCCGCGCCCGACCGAGGAAATCGTCGTCGCGATGAACCGTATCATGCAGCCGAAGGGCGTTGCCGTGATCGGCGCCTCCGCCGAGGACGGCAAGATCGGCAACTCCGTGATGAAGAACCTGATCAACGGCGGCTACAAGGGCGAGATCTATCCGATCCACCCGAAGGCTGCCGAGATCCTGGGCTACAAGGCCTACAAGAGCGTCAAGGACGTGCCCGGCGTGATCGACACCGCGGTGTTCGCGATTCCGGCAAAGTTCGTCGCCGGAGCCCTGGTCGAGTGCGGCGAGAAGAAAATTCCCGGCGCCGTGCTGATTCCGTCGGGCTTTGCCGAAGCGGGCGCCCCTGAACTGCAGGCCGAGATCGTCGAGATCGGCAACAAGTACAATGTCCGCCTGATGGGGCCGAACATCTACGGCTTCTACTATACGCCCGCCAATCTCTGCGCCACGTTCTGCACCGCCTACGACGTCAAGGGTTCGGCGGCGCTGTCGTCGCAGTCCGGCGGAATCGGCATGGCCATCATCGGCTTCTCGCGCTCGGCCAAGATGGGCGTCTCCGCGATCGTCGGCCTCGGCAACAAGTCCGACATCGACGAGGACGATCTGCTCGCCTTCTTCGAGCAGGACCCCAACACCAACCTGATCGCACAGCATTGCGAGGACCTGAAGGACGGCCGCGCCTTCGCGGAAGCCGCCAAGCGCGTCTCCAAGAAGAAGCCGGTGATCGTGCTCAAGGCCGGCCGCACCTCGGCCGGCGCCAAGGCAGCGTCGTCGCACACCGGCGCGCTCGCCGGCAACGACAAGATCTACGAGGACGTGTTCAACCAGTCCGGCGTGATCCGCGCCCGCTCACTTCGGCAATTGCTCGAATTCGCGCGCGGCGTTCCGGTGCTGCCGACGCCGAAGGGCGAGAACATCCTGATCATCACCGGCGCCGGCGGTTCCGGCGTGTTGCTCTCGGACTCGGTGGTCGACAACGGCATGTCGCTGATGGCGATGCCGCCGGATCTCGACGCCGCGTTCCGCAAGTTCATCCCGCCGTTCGGCGCGGCCGGCAATCCGGTCGACATCACCGGTGGCGAACCGCCGATCACCTATGTCAACACCGTCAAGCTCGGGCTGTCGGATGAGCGTATCCATGCGCTGATCCTCGGCTACTGGCACACCATCGTGACGCCGCCGATGGTGTTCGCGCGCAACATGGTCGAAGTGAAGAAGGAGATGGAGGCCAAGGGCTTCGTGAAGCCGATGGTCGCCTCGCTGGCCGGCGACGTCGAGGTCGAGGAGGCCGCCGAATATCTCTACCAGAACGGCATTCCGGCCTACGCCTATTCGACCGAACTGCCGGTCGAGGTGCTGGGCGCCAAGTACAAGTGGGCACGCGGCGCGGGCCTGCTGTAACGATCCATACGCGCGATGTTGCGCAGATGCCGCCGGGGTTTCCGGCGGCATTTTTGTTTGGAACCGGAACCGCCGGAACCGCTGCCGTGACGCCATAAGCGGCAGAAGGAACCGGAACATTCTCGCGCGTCCGACGGTTGAAACGCATCGTCAATTTACCGGAGGACATGATGAACAATCGTTTTGCTGTTTCGCTGCTTGCGGCTTCGCTGCTGACTTCGGGCGCGGCCTTCGCGCAATCCACCACGGCAACCGGCGCCGCCAATGGCGCGGCCGCGGGCGGCTCGGTGGCGGGCCCGGTCGGCGAGATCGTCGGCGGCACCGTGGGTGCTGCAGTTGGTGCGGCCGTGGAAATTCCGAACGCGGTGATCACGTCGGTGACATCAGAGCGGACGCCGTCGGTGACGGTACGTGAGCGTGTCGTCGTCGGCGAGCCGCTGCCGCCGGCCGTCGAGTTGCGGCCGGTGCCGAGGCACACCGAATATCGCTATGCCGTCGTCAACGATCGCCGCGTGATCGTGGAGCCGCGCACGCGCAGGGTCATCAAGATCATTGAATGATGATCGGGATCATCGAATGATGATCGGGATGATCGACTGATGATCGATCCTCGCGGGACATTGGTCCCGCGGGGATCGTCGTATCAGGAAGGGCTGGCGCCGGTTTGCCGGGTTCGGCGGAAGATCCAGTCCAGCGCTGCGGCAATCGCAAGCCCGACGCAGGCCGCCAGCGCATCGACAACAAAGTCTTCCACGCGGGCATGCCGTCCGGGCGCCCAGAATTGCAGGATCTCGATCAGGCCGGTGAGCCCGACGGCAACGACGGCCGTCAGCCACCGGTTGCTTGTGTAAGCGAGGCCGAAGGCAAGCCCGAGCAGCACGAAGGCCAGCGCATGCTCGCCGTCCTGTCCGAGGTTGGAATGGGGCCGGTACCCGGGTGGGCCAAGCGTCGCAAAGGCGACAGCGGCGGCAAGACACCAGGCGAACACCCTGAGAAGGATCGTGATCATCGCGATCGGATAGCACACTTCGCGTGACGGATAATCCGCTCATGCGAGCCTGCAACACTGTGTGGTTAATTTGCCCGGAGCTTCGGCTGCTCAGAGCAAATTTTACAGCGGTTCCCGCACGCCCATGCCGTGCATGAAGCGCTCGCGGATCTGCACGGGATCACGGCGGGTGGTTCCGGTGCCGGGCTTGTCGTCGATCCGGACGCCGATCAGGGTCGGGCCCGAGGCCGACATCGATTGCTCGATCAGGCGTTCGAAATCTTCCTCGTCCGCGGCCCAGGCGCTGTTGGTTAACCCGCTCGCGACCGCGATGGCGACGAGGTCAGCGACCGCGGCACCCGGCGTCGGTTGTGCGCCGGTGATTTGGTAGATGCCGTTGTCCATCACCACCATGGTCAGGTTCTTCGGTTTAAGCGTCGCGATCGTCGACAGCGAGCCGAGCTGCATCAGGAGCGAGCCGTCGCCCTCGAGCGCGAACACACGGCGCTGCGGTTGCGCCAGCGCCACGCCGAGCGCGATCGGGAAGGCGAGGCCCATGCTGCCGAGCATGTAGAAATTCTGCGGCCGGTGACCGGCGGCCCAGAGGTCGAAATTGGTGTTGCCGATGCCGCCGATCACGGCTTCCTCGTTCTTCAGCTTCGCGACCAGCCGCGAGGTGAGATCGAACCGGTTCATGACCTTGGTATTGCGGGCGGGATTGTCGGCGGCGGTGTTCATGAGATCGCTCACTTGTCGAAGACTTTGCCGCCGGTCAGGAGCGGCGAGAGGATCAGCGCCACCGGCGCCTGCGTGGTGAGGGCCTGCTTGATCGAGCGGTCGACGATGAACTCGAATTCGTCGAGCCGGGTGCAGGTGTGATGCTCCATCGCCAGGCTATCCAGCACCGGGCGCATGGTGCGGCACACCAGCGACTGGCCGTAGTTGAATTCGCCGAGCGTGCCGCGTTCGGACACGAACATGATCAGCGGGATCTGGTAGGGGATCGCCAGCGACGCCAGGATATTGGCGAGCGTGGCAAAGCCGGAGGTCTGCATCAGCACCGCGCCGCGCATGCCGGCCATCCAGGCGCCGGAGACGATGCCGACCGCTTCTTCCTCGCGGGCGGTGGGAAAGGTGGTGAAAAACGGATCGGCGTGAACGTTCTTGATCAGCGTGGTCAACACGCGATCGGGAACGTAGGGCACCAGCCTGATGTCGTTGCGTTTGAGCGCCTCCAGCACGATGCCGTGCCAGGTGGTTTCTTGCGCCTTTTCCTGCGCGCTCTGGGGCGACGTATGTGCCTCGGCAACCGCCATCTCGGTCTCCCTTTACCCGCGACGATGTTTCGTTCGCGCATCGTTCGAGCGCCGAACTTGACGTTCGCGGCGGGATTGTCAACATGCTCTCGCGTTACCGTGATCTGCTGACTTGCCGATGCCGTCGGCATGCCACCATGTGAAACGAGAAGTAATGAACAACACGGGGAGGGCGCCATGGCCAGATGGTTCCGGACGGCTGCTTTGCCGTCGCTTTAGCCGACGCCGCAGCCGATCCCCGCCGCCACCCCCGCAAAACGCCGTGGTTTTCCGAACTGAAAGTTGCCAGCCAAAATGACCGTCAACAACAAGCGCGTGTTCTACGTCAAATATCTCGCCCACCCGGTCTACGAGGAAATCATCAAGGCCCGTCCCGACGTCCGGCTGGACCGGCTCGAGAATGAGAGCCCCGATGCGGTCTCGGCGCCGATTTTGTCGGCGGCGCATGCCTATCAGATCGGGGCGGCGCGCGATGAGCTAGCGCCGCATTTCCACGTCCATCGGGATCTGCTGCAGCGGGCGCCCAACCTCCTGATCGTTTCCTCCAACGGCGCGGGCTTCGACCCCGTCGACGTCGACGCCTGCACGGCGGCGGGCGTGCTGGTCGTCAATCAATCCGGCGGCAACGCCAATTCAGTCGCCGAGCATGCGCTGGGCATGCTGCTGACGCTGTCGAAGCGCATCCTCGAAGCCGACCGCGCGCTGCGGCGCGATGCCAATGTCAATCGCAATGCGCTGATGGGCAACGAAGCCAAGGGCAAGACCATCGGCATCGTCGGGATCGGCAATGTCGGCCGCCGCATCGCCGAGCTCTGCAAGGGCCTCTTGCACATGAAGGTGATCGCCTACGACCCATTCCTGAGCGCCGAGGAAATCGCCGCACGGGGCGCGGAGAAGGTCGAACTCGACGACCTGATGCGTCGCTCGGATTTCGTGTCGATCTCGTGTCCGCTGAACAAGGACAATCGCGGCATGATCGGCGCGCGCCAGTTCGCGCTGATGCAGCCGCATGCGTTCTTCATCACCACCGCGCGCGGCTTCATTCACGACGAGAAGGCGCTGTACGACGCGCTGCGCGAAAAACGTATCGCCGGCGCCGGCCTCGACGTCTGGGACAAGGAGCCGCCGCCGCCGGAGCACCCGCTGCTGCAGTTCGACAACGTGCTGGCGAGCCCGCATACGGCAGGCGTCACCAAGGAAGCGCGCGAGAACATGGGCCGGATCGCGGCCGAGCAAATCCTCGATGCGCTCGACGGCAAGCGGCCGCCGCGCGTCATCAACCCCGAAGTATGGCCGGCTTACGCGAAGCGTTTCGAGCGGACCTTCGGGTTTGCGCCGAAATAGGGTCGTGGATGGCATGGCCGAACCAGAAGCCCGTTTCTACGAGTCCCAGGGACTGCGGCTGCATTATGCCGACTGGGGCAACGCGGCCGCGCCGCCGCTGCTCCTGATCCATGGCGGGCTCGATCACTGCCGCAACTGGGATGCGATCGCGCGGGCATTGCAGCCGCATTTTCACATCGTGGCCCCGGATCTGCGCGGGCACGGCGATTCCGATTGGGCCAAGGGAAGCAGCTATGGTCTCGCCGACAATGTCGTCGACCTCACGCGCCTGATCGCCATCGCGGGGCTGAAGGACGCCGCCATCATCGGCCATTCGATGGGTGGCATGGTCGCGCAGGCCTATGCCGGAACGTTCCCCGAGCGGGTGTCGCGGCTGGCCGTGCTGGACGGCACCTTCCTGTCCTACGCCAGTCCCGCGCCGATCGACGAACAGATGTCGCGCTGGATCAAGCAGCTCGAGCGGATCGGACAGCACGAACCCAGCGCCTTCAAGACGATCGACGAAGCGGCGCAGCGGCTTTCGGGGCGCAACAAGCGGCTGACGCCGGAGCAGGCGCTGCATCTGGCACGCCACGGCGTCCGGCAGCACGCCAATGGTCTCTATCGCTGGAAGTTCGATCATTACCAGCGGGCGAGGGCGCCGTATCGATTGTCGCCGAACGACTATATCGGCCTGTGGTCGCGCATCGCTTGTCCGACCCTACTGATGTGGGGCAGCGAAAGTTTCCTGGCCGATCCGGAGGCCGCCGGCCTGCTGGCGCATTTCAAGCAGGCCGAGATGCTGAAGATCGCGGGCGCCGGGCACTGGCTCCATCACGACCGGCTCGATGAAGTGCTGGCGGCGCTGCGGCGGTTTCTCGGCGTGCCGGCCTGAGCAGAGTGCTTACAGAAACGCGAACCTGAAGGCCGATCCGTTCGAGATCACCCGGCCCGCCGTCGGCGCCGGAAAATGCGCCGGCAGCAGGATGCTCGGCGTATCCGCCAGTTGTTCGAGCAATTTGACGCGCGTGTTCCGCGCCATCTCAAGGTCGAAATCGGCGGCGTTCGAGAGCCAGGGCGCCGCGCACTGGATCGGATGGTGGATCACGTCGCCGGACACGACGGCATGATCGTGGCCGCCGCGGAGGTCGATCATCATGTTGCCGATGGTGTGGCCGGGCGCCGGAACGAAACGGAAGGTGGCCTCGTGGTCGTCGAACACGCAGTGGTCGCTGTCGACAAATTCGGCCTGTCCGGCGGCGACGACGGGCAGCACCGAGTCCTCGAACGAGCCGCGATTGACCGCGCGTCCGGGATTCTTCCGGTGATGCCGGTCCCAATGGTCGTATTCCGTCCGTCCCATCAGGTAGCGCGCCTTGGGGAAGGTCGGGACCCAGCGTCCGTCGACCAGCCGCGTGTTCCAGCCGACGTGATCGACATGCAGATGGGTGCACATCACGAAATCGACGTCCTCGGGGCGCACGCCGAGCGCTGCCATGTTCTCGATATAGGGCTGGTTGAGCCGATGCCAGAAGGGCAGGCCCGGGCGCTCCTTGTGATTGCCGCAGCAGGTATCGACGATGGCGGTCCAGCGCGGCGTGCGCACCACATAGGAATGGTGGCTGAGAATGAAGCGGCCGGTCTCCGGCTCGATATAACGATGATCGAGCCAGTCGCGATTGGCCGCGATCACCTCGTCGGTGACATTGGCAAATAGGAACTCCTTGTCGAGCGGCAGGGCTGGTATTTCGACCAGTCGGTCGATCCGCATGTCACCGATGGTGAGTTGTCGCATTGGACTGTCTTCCGCTGATCAGTTCCGCAGCAACTCGCCGAAGCCGACCCAGCGCGTCCCGTCGAAGCGGATCAGTTGCAGGACGGTCATCGGCGTATAGCGGTCCGGCGAGTTGTTCACCGCGGTACCGTTGATGAGCATCGGCAGGCGAAGGTCCTTCAAGCTGGTCGCCTGCTTCATGACATTGGCACGCGTAAGATCATTGCCGGCAGCCTTCAGCGTCGCGACCAGTGTCTGCGCGATGGTGTAACCGTAGACGTTGAGCCAGTCGGTCTTGTTGGCGTCCGGCAGGTACGTGTCCATGAAGGCCAGCCATTCCCTGTAGCCGGCATCGTCCTTCAGGCCGGGATCGGTGCCGTCCTTCAGATATTGGCTGGAGATCACGCCGGTCGAATTGTCGCGGCCGGCGGGCTCCAGCACGCCGCTGATCGAGGCCGAGACGTTCGAGATGATCGTGACCGGCTTCCAGCCGATTTCGCCGATCTTGCGGATCGCCTGCGCCGCAAATTTCGGCGTCGCCGCCACCAGCACGACATCGGCGCCGCTGCTCTTGAGCGTCAGGATCTGGGTATCGACGGTCGGTGACGTGGTCTCATAAGGCGCCCTGGCAACGATCTGCTCGCCGCCGCCCAGGCCCTCTTCGAGGGCTTTCAGATAGTCCTTGCCAAGGTCGTCGTTCTGATAGAGCACCGCGACCTTCGCGTTCGGATGGCTGGCCTTGATGTATTTGGCATAGGCCAGCGCCTCGTCGCGATAGGTCGGCTGCCAGCCCACGGTCCATGGAAAATTCTTCGGATCGTCCCACTTGGCGCCGCCGGAGCCGAGGAAAAGCTGCGGCACCTTGCGGTCGTTGAGGTATTTGTGCACGGCGCTGTTGGTCGGCGTTCCGACCCCGCCAAAGATCAGCAGCACCTCGTCGCTCTCGACCAGGCGTCGGGTCTGTTCGACGGTCTTGGGCGGGCTGTAGGCATCGTCGGCGATGATCATTTGGATCTGCCGCCCGTTGACGCCGCCCTCCGCATTGACCTTCCTGAAATAGGCTTCGGCGGATTTGGCGATCTGCGCAAAGGCGGAAACCGGGCCGCTCAGCGGCGCCGTGGTTCCGATCTTGATGGTCTTGTCGTCGGCGCCGGGATCGTATTTCGCCGGCGTCTGCGCTTGCGCAGAAATGGCGGCGAGCATCGACAGCGCGACGCCAAGGGCGGGTAGCTGGATTCCGGGAAATCGGCGCATCGGTACTTCTCCCTGTTGTTCCGCCTCTTCGGGCGGCTCCAAATCGTTGACGAGTACGAACGAACGATCGTTCGTCTGTTGACTATCGAACGAGCGTTCGTTAGTCAACAGATCGTTCGTCTGTTGACTATCGAACGAGCGTTCGTTAGTCAACGTGCATGATCGCACCCGCTTCCAGCACGGCCGAGCCGGCGGCGCCCTCGACCCGCGAGCGCATTCTCGCCGAGGCGCTGAATCTGTTTGCCGAGAGTGGTTACGGCGGCGCCTCGATGCGCGAACTGGCGCGCCGGGTCGGTGTCCGCGAGAGCAGCCTCTACAACCATTTTCCGGGCAAGGCCGCGATCCTGGAGGCGATCGTCAGCGAGCACGGGCCGGCCAGTTCGGCGAGTCGGCTCGAGGCGCCGCGCTATCGGCAGCTTCGGCAACAGCCGGCCGCGTTCTGCCGGCAGTTTGCGCTCGACCTCGTCGCGCAATGGTCGGACCCGCGCGAGCACCAGTTCCAGAAGGTCATCACGGCCGAACGCAACCGCGTGCCGGGCATTCGCGCAAAATTCGCCGACCAGTTCTATTCGCGCGAACAGCGCCTGATGACGGACTATTTTCGCGGTTTTGCGCTCGCCGGCCTGATCTCGACCACGGATCCGCGCGAGATGGCGCGGCTGTTTGCGGCCGGTCTGATCTTCATTCGCCTCGAACACTTTGTGATGGGCGCGCAGCCGTCGGCCCATGGCAAGGTGATGGAGGCCGTCGATCATTTCCTCGCATTTTTCCTGTCCTTGCTCGCGGTCAGGGATATCGACGGGGTCGCCGCGGCAAAGCCGGGCAACGCAAAAACCAAACCAAGAAAAGCCAAGGGAGAGACGCGTGGCAAGGATACCCCTGATTGACCCGGAGCAGACCACCGGAGACATCCGCGCTTCCTTTGACAGGATGCCGGTCAAACTGAACATCTTTCGCATGATGGCGCATGCCGAAGCCAACATGATCCCGGCGATGCGGCTCGGCAATTCGATCTTGCATCGCCAGAAGCTAAGCGCTGTCAACCGCGAATTGCTGATCCTGCAGGCAGCCCAGCTGGAAGGCGGCGCCTATGAGTGGCGTCAGCACGTCCCGATCGCGCTCGGCGTCGGCGTGACGCAGGCCCAGGTCGACGCGCTGGCGCAGAATAACTACGAGAACCGCGCGTTCAATGCGGCCGAGCGGGCGCTGCTGTCGTTCGGGCGCGAAGTGATCGAGAACGTTCGCGTTCCCGCCGAGATCTTTGCGCCGATGCGCCAGCATTTCAGCGATCAGGAAATCGTCGAATCGATTGTCGCGATCGGATTTTACATGATGATGGCGCGACTGACGGAAGCAACCGAGACCGATCTCGATCCGTCGGCCGGCATGACCGTGTTCAACGTCGGCAAGAAGCCGGCAACCGCGTAAGCCGCCTTGCTCATTCTGCGCGAGCCGCGCCCAACCCGACACGAGGTGAAAAAAATGTCAGACAAGATACGGTACGTCCGCGAGCTGAGCGCGGAATCCAAAGGCGAGGCGCCGGGCCGCGGCAGGCTTCAGGGCCGCCGCATTCTGGTGGTCGGCGGCGGGCAGCGAACTTTCGACGCCGAGACCGATCCGGTTGGAAACGGCCGGGCAATGTCGCTGGTGTTCGCCAGGGAAGGGGCCCATGTCGCGGTGGCCGACATGAACCGCGCCAGCGCCGACGACACCGTCGGGCGCATCGCGCGTGAAGGCGGCCGCGCCTTTTCCATCGAGGCCAACATCGCCGGCGAAGCCGATGTGAACCGGATGATCGAAGAGGCAATCGATGGCCTCGGCGGCCTCGACGGCATGGTGCTCAATGTCGGCATCGGGATCGGCGCGCTCGGCATCGACGGCGTCGACCTCGGGGAATGGAACGACACCTTCGCGGTCAATCTCACCGGGCCGATGCTCTGCTGCCGCAAGGCGCTGCGGCACCTCGACCCGGGTTCGTCGATCGTGTTCATCTCGTCGATCGCCGGCCTTCGCTCCGGCTCGCGGCTGGTCGCCTACGATACGTCGAAGGCGGCGCTAGGCGGCCTGATGCGCAATGTCGCCAAGGAAGGCGCCCGGCGCGGTATCCGCGCCAATATCGTTTGCCCGGGCCTGGTCGATACGCCGCTGGGCCGTCACACCAGCGCCGGCCGGCCGTCGCGTAGCGCATCGGGGGCGCCGTTCGGGCGGATGGCGACGGGATGGGAGATCGCCTACGCCGTGCTGTTTTTCATGTCCGACGACAGCGTTTACGTCAACGCGCAGACGCTGGCGGTCGACAGCGGAATCACGGGTCTATAGGCCGGAAACCGGGGAGAAAATTTCCTCCGCCGTCGGGTCCATTGTAGCAATAAACCCACTGCCCACGGGGACCCGGACGAAGCGCTCATTGCTATTTTCGCTGACATCTCGACTAGTTGGCCGCGCAAGCCCATTTTCCGTAGTGCGCCTATCGCTGGAACCTTGTTCCACCGGCGCAGATGGAAGATGTGAGATGCAACAGCTTCGTTCATTGCTGCGCGGCGCGCCCTCCCGGATCGGGCGTCGGCTGTCCCAGATCGTCGCTATCGCCGCCGCCAGCCTGCCGGCCGCGGGCGCGTAAGCGATCTGATATCCAGAGTTCACATCGCAGCGACTATTTCCATTCCGTCGTGGCGCTTGTGCGTCTCAGCAAATAGACATCCATGATCCATCCGTTGGTCTCGCGCGCCTGCGTGCGGGCCTTCAGGATTCGCGGACCTGTTTCTGCCAGCGGGCCGGCAAGCGTGATCTCCTGGGGCATGCCGACATAGGCGCCCCACCAGATGGTTACATCAGCGGGATCGAGATGCTGGAAGGCGCAGTCGCCATCGAGCATCACCACCAGCGTATCGATGCCTACAGGCCAACCGCCCTCGCGCAGCCGTCGACCGGTGGTGACGAGAAACGGTGCGCCGATTTCATTCAGTGGAATCGCATGCGATGCGGTCAAGGCGTTGATCGAGGTGATGCCCGGGATCACCCGCACCCTCGGCGCGGGTTTCAGGCGCGAGGCAATCCGCAGCGTGCTGTCGTAGAGCGTTGGATCGCCCCAGACCAGCAGCGCTACCGTTCCGCCGCCTGCAAGTTCGGATTGAATCGTATCGGACCAGACATCGGCGATGGCGTCGTGCCAGTCATCGACGCCGCCGCGATAGTCGGGGTTGCTCTGGTCGCGGCGGGGCAGGTCGAATTCCACAATTCTTGCGGCGGGATTCGTTACTACCTCGGCGCAGATCGAACGGCGGAGATCGGCGAGGTCGGCCTTGTCCGCGCCCTTGCGCGGGATCAGGATCAGATCGGCGGCGTTGAGCGCCCGGATCGCCTGCAGCGTCAGGTGCTCGAGGTTGCCGGTGCCGATGCCCACCAGGAGAAGTTCGATCATCTGGCTCCCAAATGAAAACGCGGCCGACATGGCGGCCGCGTTGGTTCTTTGCGCCCTCGAATCAGGCGGCGTGGTAGAGCCGCTGCGTCACCAGCGGCGAGCCGCGCAGCGCATGCAACGACTTGGCTGCGGCCAGGATCGCGAGATCGGCCAGCGGCTCGATCAGGACGACGGCCATGTAGGCGGCGCCGAAGCTTGCGACCGAGGACAGGTTCGCGGCGCTGAAACCCGCGCCGTAGATCGCCCAGAACGCCACCCAGGCCACCACCCCGCCCTGATAGGCGGTCGAGAGCGTCAGCGCCTGGCTGTACTTCAGGTCGACATAGGCGGTACCGGGCGCGATCACCCGTCCAGCCAGCGCGTGAAGCGCGAACAGCGGAACCAGTAGCGTGGTGACGTTCATGCCATATTGCGGCAGGTCGATCGGCGAAAAGAACAATCCCTGAATCAGCAGGCCAGTTGCCAGCCCGATCGCCGAAGGCGCGGCGCCCAGGATCAGGAATAAGGTCGAGCCCAGGATGAAATGCACCTCGGATACGCCGACCGGAAAATGCGGCATGACCTCGAAGAAGATGAAAACGCAGACGGTTGCGATCGCGCTGCGCAGGAGCAGCGATACCGGGCCCTTTTCGCCGAGCGAACGGACGACGGACCTGAGGGCAACTGCACCTGCTGCGGCGGCAGTCGCATAACTCAGTACGATTTTGCTGCTGTCGACGAGACCGGGTTCGATATGCATGAAGTCCTCCGTGCCGTCTTCCCCGACGGCGGTTGGTGTAGCGAGGCAGTTTTGGTGCAACGTGCACCGGACGGCAGGTCTCCTGACTTGCGGGTTGTCGCCGCTCCGGACCTTCCCAGCCCGAGATGGGCCAGTGGTATTTTCCGGGGCGGCTCGCCGCTTACAGTTGCGGGGGCAGTCGCGGATTCGGCGCCTGATGGCTAGGCCTCACCGCATTCCCTTTTCATCCCTTCGGCTTTTTAAGGCCACGGGGAACCGTCATCGCTAGCGTTGTCACCGGCCTCAGGCCAAGTCAAGGGCGGCCGGCGGCAAGTGCGCCGTACAGGATCAAGGCAGGGGTGCTGCTGTCCTCAGTCGCCATCAGGTCGGCCAGTTCGGCCACCGTCGCGCGCGTCAGGCGCTGGTCGGGATGGCCAACGGATTCGGCCAGCATGGCCGGCGTATTTGCCGGTAAACCAGATGCGACAAGCCGCCGTGCCAGTTCCGGAAAGGTGCGTTTGCCCATGAAGACGGCTGTTGTCGCCGACGGGTCGGCCAACGCCACGAAATTCAATTCTTCGGGAAGTGCGCCGGTGACGTCGTGGCCGGTGACGAATTGCACCCGACGTGACTTCAGCCGCCGGGTCAGCGGCATGCCGGCCGCGGCCGCCGCGGCACAGGCCGAGGTGACGCCGGGAATGATTTCGTAGCCGATACCGGCCGCCGACAGCGCCTCGATTTCTTCTTCCAGCCGCCCGAATATTCCGGCGTCGCCGGATTTCAGGCGCACCACCTTTGAATGCGTCGTCGCATAATCGACCAAGAGGCGGCTGACATGCTGCTGCCGCGGCGACACCCGGCCGGCGCGCTTGCCGACGCTGACCAGATCGGCCCCGGCGCGGACATGCGCGAGGATCGGGCCTGACGACAGGTCGTCGAACAGCACGGCGTCGGCGGCCTGCAGCCGCGCCACCGCCTTCAGCGTCAGCAGCTCGGGATCGCCGGGGCCGGAGGAGACAAAGGACACAAAGCCGGTCATGTCGCCTCCGCGATCAGGTGAAAGAACGAACCAGTAGCGCGGCCGCCGCCGTCGAAGGTCTTGCTCGATCCGGTTTCCGGCACCGCGGCGCCCGATGCATCGACGACCCGCGCGAGCGGCGCGTCGTTGTGTTCGAGGATGCTGGCGTAGTGGAACTCATGCCCCCGCAACCGGGCGCCTTCGCGGTGACCGGGAATCGGCGATACCAGCTGCGCAAGGCGATAGCCGAGATG
This sequence comes from Bradyrhizobium sp. KBS0727, assembly GCF_005937885.2. NCBI lineage: Bacteria > Pseudomonadati > Pseudomonadota > Alphaproteobacteria > Hyphomicrobiales > Nitrobacteraceae > Bradyrhizobium > Bradyrhizobium sp. KBS0727. The sequence goes on from NZ_CP042176.1 coordinate 2,778,597, forward strand.
CATGCGCCGCTTCTCGAACGACGTCGTGAGCTTGAAGAAGCCGGCCATCTCATGTCGTGCACCGGAGGCGTCGATCAGGCACTCGCCCATCGCCATGTAGCCGCCGCACTCGCCATGGACAGGCCTGGTCTCGGCAAAGCTTCGCAGTCCCGAACGGAATCGGGTTGCAGCCGCCAGTCGCCCGGCATGCAACTCCGGATATCCGCCCGGCAGCCAGCAGGCATCGGCCGATGCGTCCGGCGATTCGTCCGCCAGTGGCGAAAACGGCAGAATCTCCGCGCCCGCCGCGCGCCATCCCGCCAGCAAATGCGGATAGATAAAGGAAAAGGCCGCGTCACGCGCCAGCGCCACCCGATTGCCCGGCGGCGAGATATTTTGGCGTGCTGCCGCATCTGCCGTTGGCGTCTGCGCCGCCAACGCACGCAGCGCCGTCAAGTCCACGTGCGCGGCAATGAAAGATGCCATCTCGGCCAGGATCTGCGCGAGGCGAGGTTGCTCCTCGGCCTGCACGAGGCCGAGGTGGCGCTCCGGCAGCGCGACCGACTCCCGCCGCGGCAACGCGCCGAGCACGCGAATGCCAGCAGCTTCCATGCCGGCCCGCGCCAGCGCCTCGTGCCGGGGGCTCGCCACGCGATTGAGTACGACGCCGGCGAGCGCGACATCCTTGCGCAGGGTGGCAAAGCCGAGCGCGACTGCCGCCGCCGATTGCGCCTGGCCGGATACATCGAGCACCAGCACCACCGGCCAGCCTGCAAGGGCTGCGATATCCGCACTGGCGCCGGTTCCTGTTTCACCAGACGTGGCGACACCGTCGAACAGTCCCATCGAGCCTTCGGCCAACACCAGATCGGCGCCGTCCGAGGCTTGCATCAAAGCGGCAAGGTGCGACGGCTGCATCGCCCAGCTATCGAGGTTGAGCGAAGCACGGCCGGACGCCGCGGCATGAAACGCCGGGTCGATATAGTCAGGTCCGCACTTGAAGGGCTGCACGGAAAGTCCCTGCGCGCGAAACGCCGCCAGCAGGCCCAGCATCAAGGTGGTTTTGCCCGTACCCGAAGCGGGCGCGGAAATGACGAGGCCCGGCGGGATCACGCGCCCTCCGGAAAACGGGGATCGATGCCGACGGGACGAAAGCGGCGGTCGTAGTCGCCGGCATAAAGCCGGCTTTCGTCGAACTCCTGCGCGCCTATCGCGCGCCCGACCAAAATCAGCGCGGTGCGCTCCATGACGCCGGCTATGGCAGCATCGAGTGTCGCGAGCGTCGCCATGACGATGCGCTCGTCAGGCCAACTCGCGCGCCAGACCACGGCGACGGGACAGTCGGCGCCGTAATGCGGCGTGAGTTCTGAGATTACCTTATCCAGCACGTGCACGGACAGATGGATCGCCAGCGTCGCGCCGGTAGCGGCAAACGCCGCGAGCGTTTCGCCCTCCGGCATCGCCGACGCGCGGCCCGAGGTGCGCGTCAGCACCACCGATTGCGCGACGCCGGGCAACGTGAGTTCGGCGCCGAGCGCCGCCGCCGCGGCGGCGAAGGAGGGAACGCCGGGCGTGACGTCATAGGGAATGTTGAGCGCGCGCAGCCGGCGCAGTTGCTCGCCCATCGCCGACCAGACCGACAGGTCGCCGGAATGCAGCCGCGCCACATCATGCCCCGCGGCATGGGCCTCGGCGATTTCCGCGATGATCATGTCGAGCGACATCGGCGCGGTATCGACGATTTTGGCGCCGGCCGGGCAGTGGCTCAGCAGCGCCTTCGGCACCAGCGAGCCGGCAAACAGGCATACCGGCGACGACGCAATCAGGTCGCGGCCACGGATGGTGATGAGATCAGGCGCGCCCGGGCCGGCGCCGATGAAATGCACCGTCATTCGCCGTCTCCTTCCGCGATCGCCGCCGTCGCCATGCCGTCGGCCGATACCGCGCGGGGACCCAGCAATCGTGCCGTGGGCCCAGCGGCTGCCAGCGCGGCGGCTTCGGCAAGACTGCCGATGCCGAAACGCGCGGCCACGCGCTCCGACCAGGTCTCGGTTTCCACCGCGGCCAGCGCGCCCGGCGTGATGGCCCGGATCGGCAACTGTAATTCCGCGGCGAGCGCGAGCAGTGCCACGGCTTCGGCCTTCTCGGCGACCGTGGCCAGCGCCATCACGCCATCGGTCCCGCCGGCCGCCATCAATGCGCTGCGCAGCGAGTCGATCCCGGCCGTTTCGCGAAAGCCTATGCCCGCGATTTTCATTTCACCACGCTCCATTGCACCAGCGGACGCGAGGGAACCCAGCCGCGCATGCTCCCCAAGGGCGCCGCTTGCGCAAGCTCGATGCGCATCAGCTCGCCGCCATGCTTGCTCTGTTCCGAAAGCAGCAGCGCTTCGGTTTCCAGCGTCACCGCGTTGGCCGCCAGCCGCGTTCCCGCAGGGATCATCGCCCACAGCGCATCGAACAGCGACTGGTCGTTGCCGCCACCGACGAAGACGGCATTCGGAGACGGCAATGTTTCGAGCGCCGCCGGCGCCGTTCCTTCGATCACCGTCAGGGCATGCGCGACGCCGAATGCTGCGGCGTTGGTCCGAATATTTGCAACGCGGTCGGATCGTGTCTCGATCGCGAACGCGCGGCCGCCGGCGAGACACCATTCCACCGAGATCGATCCCGAACCCGCGCCGATATCCCACAATATCTCGCCCGGCCGCGGCGCCAGCGCCGACAGCGTCAGCGCCCGCATCGGACGCTTGGTGATCTGACCGTCATGGACGAAGGCGTCGTCCGGCAACCCCGATGTTCGCGGCAGCCCCGCGGCGCCCGCCGCCGAAATCGCGACCGCGGCCGGGGCGGCGACCTCGGTGAGGTCGAAGCCTGCGGCTTGCGTCGTGCGGATTTGCTCCCCGGTGCCGCCGAGCGACTCCATCACGCATAGCGATGAAGCGCCGAAACCTTGTTGGGTCAGCCACGCCGCCAGGTCGCCGGCGGCGTTGCCGTCACGGAGCAGACATATCGCACGCCGCGCCGGCGCCAGATGGGGCAGCAACGTTTCAAACGGCGCGGCGTGAAGGCCGAGGCAGGCGACCTCTTCCAGTCGCCAGCCCAGTCGCGCCGCAGCCAGCGAAAAGGTGGAGGCTGCGGGAAAGGCGATCCATTCGCCATGCGCAAGCTGTGCCACAAGGCTGCCGCCGGCGCCGTGCCAGAACGGATCGCCGGACGCCAGAACCGCTACCCGCCGGCCACGGCAGTCCAGCACCGGGTCAACCGAAAACGGCACCGGCCAGGGGCGGCCGCGCGCGTCGATCTCGGCAAGCCTGAGGTGGCGCGGGCCGCCGAAGACGATTTCCGCTTTCGCCAGCGCATCTCGACTTGATTGGGACAAACCCGTAAGGCCATCTTCGCCGATACCGATGATCGAGAGCCAGGGATCGGCCGCCAGCCGAGTGGAGGAGTCAGACATGATGCGCGTCCTTCGCGTCCTTCTCTTGGGCGGCACGACGGAGGCCAGCCAGATCGGCCGCGAGCTTGCCGCGGCTGGCATTGCGGGAGTCTACTCCTATGCTGGTCGCACCGCGACGCCGGTTGCGCAACCCTTGCCGACGCGGGTTGGCGGTTTTGGCGGCGTCGATGGGCTCGCCGAATATATCGGCCACGAAAAAATCACCCATGTGATCGACGCCACGCATCCGTTCGCGAGCCAGATCAGCCGCAACGCCGTGGAGGCCTGCGCAAAAACCTCCACGCCGCTGATCGCCTATCTGCGCGAGCCGTGGAGGGCGGTGGCCGGTGACAAATGGCAGCATGTCGCTGATGTCGAGGACGCCGCGGCAGCACTGCCGGATCAGCCGGCGCGAATTTTTCTCGCCATCGGCAGGCAGCATCTCAACCCGTTCGCGGCGCAGCCGCAGCACTTCTACCTGCTGCGCCTGGTCGACGCGCCCGATGCGACGTTGCCGCTGCCGGACGCCGAGATCGTGCTGGCGCGCGGACCGTTCACCACAGAAGGCGACCTTGCGCTGCTGCGCGATCACCGCATCACGCACGTTGTCGCGAGAAACGCGGGCGGCGAGGGCGCCAGGGCCAAGCTTGATGCCGCGCGTGCGCTCGGTCTGCCGGTCATCATGATTGACCGGCCCAACCTGCCGGAACGCAGGACGGCGCAAAGCGTGGGTGAAATCATGCGCTGGCTCACTCACTCGGCGTGCCTCGGCGTGTAGACGTAGCGCCCGACCCGGCGGGTCGCTGAATTGCCGACCAGCACGACGGTACGCATGTCGGCCATCTCGGGCTGCGCTTCGGCGAGCGTCACCGTCTCGATGCGTTCCTCTGGCGTCGTCACCGCGCGCGCAAAAATGATCAGCCGGTCGGGACCGCAGGCCTCGCGCAGGATTTCCAGCGTGCGCGCGAATTGATGTGGGCGGGCGGCCGAGCGCGGATTGTAAAACGCCATCGCGAAGTCGGCTTCCGCGGCGAGCCGAAGCCGCCGTTCCACGAGCGCCCAAGGTTTCAGATTGTCGCTGAGGTTGATCGCGCAAAAGTCGTGGCCAAGCGGCGCGCCGGCACGGGCGGCCGCCGCCAGCATCGCGGTGATGCCGGGTAGCACGCGGATATCGAGGTGGTGCAGCGCCGGGTTTTTCTCCAGCGCTTCGAACACGGCTGACGCCATTGCGAACACGCCGGGATCGCCCGACGATACGATCACGACGTGCCGTCCGGCGGCGGCCAGTTCAAGCGCCTCTTTGGCCCGTTGCAACTCAACGCGATTGTCGGAGGCGTGCAGTGTCAGGCCTTTGCGCGGCGCCACCCTTGCGACATAGGGAATATAGCCGACGACGTCGGTCGCGACCGCCAGCGCCGCGGTGACTTCGGGAGTCACGAGCGCCTGATCTCCGGGGCCGAGGCCGGCGACCACCAGCGAGCCGGTCATTCCTCCAGCTCCGGGCGGCGGCCCTGGCCGTGGACCAGAATGGTTGCGAAGTAGGGGCATTCGCCAATGTCGGTTTCGGCGAGCCGCATCACGCGCTGGCCGGGCATGGTGCCGCGCTCGACCAGCCATGCGTCGTCCAAGCGACCCGCGCGCTCGAGCGCCCGGCGCACTTTTGGCAGATTGCGCCCGGTCTTCATCACCACCAGCGCATCGGCGCTTTGCATGTGACGCAGCAGATCGTCTTCGGGCAGCGTGCCCATCAGCACGGAAAGGACATCGTCGCCCCAGGTGATGGGAATGCCGGTCGCGTTCCAGCAGCCGGTCATGCCGTTGATCCCCGGCACGATCTCGACCTCGGCGCGGCCCTGCAGCCGGGTTTGAAGATGCATGAAGGAACCATAGAACAGCGGGTCGCCCTCGCAGAGCACGACGACGTCGTTAGCCGCGGAGAGACCCACAAGCCGCATCGCCCAGTCGTCGTAGAACGACGCCAGCAGTTGATTGTATTCGGCGCTGCCGAACGGCAGCTCGGTCGTGACCGGATATTCCATCGGATATTCCGTCACGTCCGCCGCCAGCATGCCTTCGACGATGCGGCGCGCCTGGCCCGGCCGGCCAATTTTACGGAAATACGCGACGTGGCGCGCGGCGCGGATCAGCCGGTCCGACCGGACGCTGATCAGGTCGGGATCGCCGGGGCCGAGGCCGGTGCAGATGATCTTGCCCACGATCTATTCCTTGGCGCTGGCGAGCGCGTTGATGGCGGCGACCGTGATAGCAGACCCGCCGAGCCGACCCGCAACAATCAGCGACGGCACCGGCGGCGCGGATATCAGCGCTTCCTTCGATTCAGCGGCGCCGACGAAGCCTACCGGGCAGCCGACGATGGCGGCCGGGCGCGGGCAGCCTGGGTCTTCCAGCATGTTGAGCAGGTGAAACAAGGCGGTCGGCGCATTGCCGATAGCAATGACCGCGCCTTTTAGATGTGGCCGCCACAGTTCGACCGCGGCGGCTGACCGGGTATTGCCGACCTTAAGCGCGAGTTCGGGCACGCCGGCATCGTGCAGCGTGCAGATCACTTCGTTATTGGCCGGCAGTCGCGGGCGTGTGATGCCCTCGCTCACCATCCGTGCGTCGCACAGGATCGGCGCGCCGGCTTCCAGCGCCGCGCGGGCTGCCGTCGCCATGCCGGGTGAAAAGCGGACGTGCTGCTCGAGCCCGACCATGCCGGCGGCATGGATCATGCGAACCACCACGACTTCCTCTTCCGCTGTGAAGCGGCCGAGATCGGCTTCGGCCCGGATCGTCGCAAAGGACTTGCGATAGATCGCCGCGCCGTCGGTTTCGTAAACGTGCGGCATCACAGCGCCTCGCGCAGGAGGGAGGGGTGAGCGGCGAGATACTCCGCGGTCATGCCCCAGCGCAAAGGCAGGTCCCGCGCATCGCCATCGCGGATCAGGTCAAACCCTCCGGCTTGCGCCGTCAGCGTCAGCGCCGTGGGGCCGGGATGCGCGCAGCCTTTGCTACAGCCCGACACATGCAGCACGGTTCCGTCAGGCAGATGGGGCGCCAGCGATCGCGCCAGCGCGCGCGTCGGCTGCGCGGCCTGGCGGCATCCGGGCGCGCCGGTGCAGGCAATTACGCGCAGCATCGGATCGTTGGGCTGCGTGATCAGGCCGGGCAAATCCGGCATGGTACGCGCGCCCTCGATCAGCAGCATCCGCCACGGCGTCACGCGCAGCGCGCCGAGGTGTGACAGCGCATCAAGCAGTTCGGCCGGCACCTGGCCGAATTCGAATCCGATCAGCACGCCTTGCGCGACCAGACCCGGCTCCGGAGAATATGTGGCGATGGATGGGGCAGGGACCTCCGCAAAGATTTCCGGCAACACCGCACCGCGCGCCAGATGCGCCGCCATTCGGCCGCGCTCGCCGGAAATTCCGCCCGATTGCACGAACCAGTCGGCCAGCGCTAGCATGGTGCTCACAGCGGTTTCCGCTGATACGTGCGCGGCAGTCGCTGCACCACTGGCGCGGCAGATCAATCCGCCATCTGCGCTGCGCTCCAACCGGATGTCGGCCGACACGTTGGTCAGAACCGGTCGCGGCCCGCAGTCGATCGCGAAGCCGAATTTGGCCGGCAGGCGCGGCGCGTCCGGCGCGGTCAGTGATTTCGCCAGCGCCGCCGCCAGTTCGACGCTGCCGTCATCGCGCGACCAGAACGGCGTAAGCACAATGTTGCGGCGTTCTTCGGCCTCGGGGGTTTCGTCGATCAGGCCGAGCGCATCGAGACCCGCGATCAGGGGAGCGTAGCTGTGCTCGGTCACGCCGCGCAGATGAATGTTGGCGCGCGAGGAGAGATCGATCACGCCGTTGCCGTGTGCGCGCGCGAGCCGCGCGATCTCGTGCGCCTGCTGTGGCGCCAGCCGACCGCCTGATGGCCGCACACGAATGACCCAGCCGTCACCCGACAGCATCGGGCGCAACGCGCCGGGACACCAGCCCTGGATGACCGGCTCAGCCATGGGCGGCCCCCAATTGCATCGCAATAGAGTTGCGCCGGGTCGTCCAGAGGCCTGCCTCCCGCAGCGCGTCGAACCGCGCCCGCATGGCGGCGAGTGCCGCCGGGTTTTCGCGCGCCATAAAATCCACCAGATCGGATCGGCCCAGGGTCGCGTCGTAATAGAGGTCGAACAGATGATGGGGAACGTCGCGCGTCAGGTGCGCGAAGGCGGCGAGGTTATCGAGCGTCATGGTGAGTTCGGCCGCGCCGCGAAAGCCATGACGCATCATGCCGCTGGCCCAGGCCGGATTGGCGGCACGCGCCCGGACCACGCGGGCGATCTCTTCCGGTAGGGTGCGCGATCGCGGCGCGTCGGGCTGCGTCGTGTCGAGATGATAGAGCGGGGGCGCCGTGCCACCGAGCCGCGCGACAGCGGCAGCAAAGCCGCCTTCATGGGTGGCGTAATCCGACGCCAGCAACAGGTCGCTCTCGGCGAGATCCTGCACATGGGCAAAGCCATCGGCGGCGAGCACGCGGGTTTCCAGCGCGGCGCGATCCTGGTGACTATTTCCCTGCGCGTCGATCGCCCATTCCGATCCGGCGAGCCAGGCTTCGCCGAGCGTTTGCCGGCCCTCGGCGCTGTAATCCTCCAGTGCTGCGCCCATCGCGAGTCCGTAAAGCCCCGGGCGCGGTCCGAACACGCGCGGCGTGGGCGTCGCATAGGGATTGCTGTCGTCGGGCTCGCCGTCGCCGGCCAGCGCCGCGGCACCGGCTTCGAACAATTGCGGCAGATTTGGAAAGACGTCGCGAAACAGCCCCGAGACCCGCAACGTCACGTCGATGCGCGGCCGTCCCAGCAGCGCCGGCGGCACGACCTCGATGCCGTTGACGCGTTCGGAGTTGGCGTCCCAGCGCGGCGCGAGGCCGGCCAGATGCAGCGCCATCGCAAATTCCTCGCCCGCGGTCCGCATCGTCGCGGAGCCCCAGAGATCGATCACCAGCGCGCGCGGCCAGTCGCCATGATCCTGCAAATGCCGGCGCAGCAATTCCTCGGCGAGCTTGACGCCTTGCGCATGCGCAGAGCGCGACGGCACCGCGCGCGGATCGACCGAAAACATGTTGCGTCCGGTCGGCAGCACGTCGGACCTGCCGCGCGCCGGTGAACCCGATGGTCCCGCCGCAACCCGCCGCCCGGCCAGCGCCGTCAGCAGGCCGTCGCGCTCGCCGGCGCCTTGTCCATAGATGTGAAGACCATCGCCGAACTGGCTTGCCTTGATGTCGCAGACAAAGCGGTCGATGCGCGTCAGGGCTTCGGCCGCGCTCATGGTCGCGGTGATCCCGAGATCCTGTTCGATCCCTGCGGCCTGGGCTTCGGCACGCACCGCCGCGACCAGCCGGACGCGCCGCGCCGGGTCCAGGCCATCGGCCGTCGAATACTCGTCCAGCAACTGCTCGAGCCGCAGCAGCCCTACCGGCATGGAGCTGGCCGCCTGCGGTGGCGGCAGATGGCCCAGCGTCACCGCGCCGATCCGGCGCTTTGCCTGTGCGGACTCGCCGGGGTCATTGACGATGAACGGATAGATCACCGGCAGTCCTGCCGTCAGCGCTTCCGGCCAACAGCTTTCCGATAGCGCGACGGATTTTCCCGGCAGCCATTCCAGCGTGCCGTGCGCGCCGACATGCACCAGCGCGTCGATCTGTTGCGCGTGCAGCCAGAGATAAAACGCGACATAGCCATGGCGCGGCGTGCGCGCGAGGTTGTGATAGTCGGCGTCGCGCGACGATACCTCGCCGCGCTCGGGCTGCAGCGCGACCAGCGCATGGCCGCGATGGAGGGCGGCGAAATGAAATGCGTCGTCGCGCACCGCGGGGTCGGTTTCGGGTTCGCCCCAGGCCGCGGTGAGGGCGGTCTGCAACGGCTCGGGAAGGCGGGCAAGCGCCGCACGATATTCGTGCAACGGCCAGGCTAGTGTTCGAGCCAACAGTTTCGGCGCGAGTGGCTCGCCGCCGGTAACAGCGTAACCGTCGTTGGCCAGATCGGACAGGATCGCTTCGGTCGACGCCAGTGCATCGAGCCCGACCGCGTGTGCCATCTGGTCCGCACGTCCGGGATAGGTCGACAGCACCAGCGCCAGCTTGCGTGCGTGCGCCGGTGTGGTCGCCAACCGGTGCCAGCCTGTGACGCGATCGGCGACCGCCTCGATCCGTGCGCTGTCGGCGCGATGGGCAAAGCGGGAATATTGCAGATCCGGATCGCGCTTGCCCGGCGATTTGAAGCTGGTGACGCCGGCAAAGATACGCCCGTCCAGTTCGGGGAGAACCACATGCATGGCGAGATCGGCCGCCGACAATCCGCGCTCCGACGCGGCCCAGTCGCGCTTGCGCGCGGTCGACAGTGCGACCTGAAACACCGGACAACCGGGCGCGTCAAGCGGCGAGGTGCCGTCGTCGCCGCGCGCGGAGAACGCTGTGGCGTTGACGACGGCGGCCGGGGCCAGTCTGCGAAGCGCCTCGCGGGTCCATTCGGTGGCACCGGGCGCCTTAAGCGAAGGCACGAACAGCCCGATCGCATCGAAACCGCGCGAGCGGAATGCGTCGATCAGCGCATCGACCGGCCCGGTATCGGCGGACGTGAGGTAAGAGCGATAGAAGGTCACGACGATGAGCGGCCGGCCGGTCGGTGCCGGCTCGGCAACAACACCGCGTGCTGGATCGTACCAGCCGTAATCGGGAACGATTTTTTCGCCTTGAACCGGTCCGGCATAGAGTCCGGCCGCCAGCGCCAGTTGTGCGAGGGCGGCCTGCGCCGCCAACGCGCCGCCGGCGTCGCACAATGCGGAAAGCCGTCGCAAGGTCGAGACAGGCAGCGTCGAGAACGCATCGAGAGCGACATCCTCGCGCCCGTCGCCGGGCAACACCGCGAGCGCGATACCGCGCCGCTGCGCCAGGTCGCGCACCTGTTGCAGGCCGTAGGACCAATAGCTCTCGCCGCCGATCAGCCGGATCAGGATTCCCTTGGCATCCGCCAACGTCGCGTCAATGTAAGTATCGACCGACATCGGATGGCGCAGCGCGACCAGATTGGCGAGCCGCAGCGTCGGCAGTATGCCGTTGGCGCGATGCCAGCCGGCCGCGAACGCGCCGAGATCGCTGTCGGAAAACGACAGCGCGACCAGATCCGCCGGCGTCTGCTCCAGATCGTAGGCAGTCGCCGTCTCGTCAAGCGCGTAGCTGTCGCGGTAGCCGCCATGCATGGCCGATCAGACCCCCAGCGTTGCCTCGATGGCGGCGCGATCGATGTGGTGGCGTTCGGCGATGACGACGAGCTGCGACGTCCGGGGCGTATCGCCCCACGGCCGGTCGAACTGGCTCCGCACCCGTTCGCCGACGGCCTGCACCAACAGTCGCATCGGCTTGCCCTTGACCGCAACATAGCCTTTCACGCGCAAAATATTCTGTTCGCGCGCCAACCGACGGATGGATTCGGCCAAGGCTTCCGGATCCAGAGTCTCCGGCAGGCTGATCGCGACGCTGTTGAAATCGTCATGCTCATGGTCGTCCTCGCCGTCGTGATGCGAGGGGCGGGAGGCGATATCGTCTTCGGCGGCGCTGTTGAGACCGAGGATGACGCGGGGATCAATGATGCCGTCCGTCATCGCCAGCATCGGCACCGCGCGCGGTGATTCCGCCGATATGATCGAACGTGCAGCGGCCAATCCTGCGTCGCCGGCGAGATCGGCCTTCGACAACAGCACGATATCGGCGCAGGACACCTGGTCCTCGAACACTTCTGACAGCGGCGTCTCGTGGTCGATGCTGTCGTCCGCGGCGCGCTGGGCGGCAATCGCATCCAGGTCGGGCGCAAACCGTCCGGCCGCCACCGCTTCGGCATCGGCCAGCGTGATCACGCCGTCGACCGTGATGCGCGAGCGGATCGCGGGCCAGTCGAACGCCTTCAACAGCGGTTTTGGCAGCGCCAGCCCCGAGGTCTCGATCAGGATGTGATCGGGTCGCTGCGGCATCGCCATCAGCGCCTCGATCGTCGGGATGAAATCGTCGGCGACGGTGCAGCAGATGCAGCCATTGGCGAGCTCGACGATATTCTCGACCGGGCAGTTTTCGTCGGCGCAGGATTTCAGGATATCGCCGTCGACCCCGAGCGTGCCGAATTCGTTGACGAGAATGGCGAGCCGCTTGCCGCCGGGGTTGCGCATCAGATGCCGGATCAGCGTGGTCTTTCCCGAACCGAGAAAGCCAGTGATGACGGTGACGGGTATTTTGGCCAGATCGGTCATGCGAGCACCATGGGCGGAATGCGGGCAAGGCTCTGCTTGCGGAAAATCTGCGGGCGTTGCCGCCAGGGCACGATGCCGTCGGGCGCACTGGCATAGGCAGCAGCGCCGGACAGAATTTCGGCCGCGTCGGTTTCCGACAGGCGGCCGTAGACGTAGGACCAGCGGCCCGGTGCGCTGAGCGCGACCGAGCAGCCCTGCGAGCAGGCGGAAAGGCATTCCACCGGCACGATCTGCACCGTCTCGGGCGCGCCTGCCGCCATCAGCGCGGCATGCAGCCGCGTGCCGGGACACGCCGTGCCGTCAGGTACGGTTTCTCCGGCTTTGCAGGTGATGCAGACATGCAGCGAAACGCTCATCATCTTGTCCCATGCTTCCATACGAAAGGGCAGGACAGGAGGCGGCGCGACCGAACGAACGGGTGGCGCATCCAACCGGCCGCGGAACACCCCGTCCGCCCGTTCAGTCTGTGCGCTGGCAGGTCTCCCGGCTTGCGGATTCTGGGTTTCCCCAACACTCACTCCACCTTCCCAGCATCATCGCCAGTGGCCTGGAGTGACCTAATCCGGTCACGGTCGCGGGGGCGGCAGCGCTTCGGGGTTTCCCCCTATCGCATTCCCTCTTCGCCTGTCATAGACAGGAACCAACGCTGCTTCACATGCGGAACAATCAGCTTCCTTGTCAAGCAACAGAATGTGCAATGACCCCAGACCCTGACCAGACCGAAGACGACCGCCATGCCGCCAAAATGGCCAAGAAAAAGGCCGCGCGCGACAAGATCATGGCCACCAAGCAGGGCGAGAAGGGCCTGATTATCGTCCATACCGGGGCCGGCAAGGGCAAGTCGTCGTCTGGTTTCGGGATGATCCTGCGCTGCATCGCCCATGGCATGCCCTCGGCCGTGGTGCAGTTCATCAAGGGTGCCTGGGATACCGGCGAGCGCCGCCTGATCGAGGGCCATTTCGCCGATCTTTGCCAGTTCTACGCCATGGGCGAGGGCTTTACCTGGGAAACCCAGGATCGCGCCCGCGACATAGCCGCGGCCCGGGCCGGCTGGGAGAAGGCCAAGGAACTGATCCGGAACCCGGATATCCGGCTGGTGCTGCTTGATGAAATCAATATCGCGCTGCGCTACGACTATCTTGATGTCGCCGAGATCGTGACTTTTTTGCAGGAAGAAAAGCCGCCGCTCACACACGTGGTTTTGACCGGCCGCAATGCCAAGGAAGAGCTCATAGGGATCGCCGACCTCGTCACCGAGATGACGCTGGTCAAGCATCCGTTCCGGTCCGGCATCAAGGCCCAGCCGGGCGTCGAGTTCTGATCCCATGCGCGCGCTGATGATCCAGGGCGCGGGCTCCAATGTGGGCAAATCGCTGCTGGTGGCGGGGCTGTGCCGGGCGGCACGGATTCGCGGCCTCAAGGTCGCGCCCTTCAAGCCGCAGAACATGTCCAACAACGCGGCCGTCACGGCTGACGGCGGCGAGATCGGCCGCGCGCAGGCGCTGCAGGCGCTGGCCTGCGGGATCGAGCCGCACACCGACATGAATCCGATCCTGCTCAAGCCCGAGAGCGAGATGGGCTCGCAGGTGATCGTGCAGGGACGCCGACTGACGACGGTGCGGGCGCGCGAATATTCGGCGCTGAAGCCGAAACTGATGGCGCCCGTCCTGGAGAGTTTTGAGCGTCTGAAAAGCAGCGTCGATCTGGTGATCGTCGAAGGCGCCGGCAGTCCGGCCGAAGTGAACCTGCGGCCCCGCGACATCGCGAATATGGGTTTCGCGCGCGCAGCCGATGTGCCCGTGGTGCTCGCAGGCGATATCGACCGGGGCGGGGTGATCGCCCAGATCGTCGGCACACAGGTGGTGATCGATCCCGCCGACGCCGCGATGATCGAAGGGTTCGTTATCAACAAGTTCCGCGGCGATCCGCGGCTGTTTGACGATGGCTACGCATTCATCGCCGAGCGGACCAGATGGCGCGGTTTCGGTGTTCTGCCGTTCTTTACCGAGGCCGCGCGGCTTCCGGCTGAGGACGCGCTCGATCTGCCGCGCGGCGGCGGCGCCGGCGGATTCCGCGTCGCCGCGCTGCAGTTTTCCCGGATCGCCAATTTCGACGATCTCGATCCGTTGTCGCAGGAACCGGGCGTCAGTCTCACGATGGTGCGCGCGGGCGAGGCGATACCTGGCGACACCGATCTAGTGATTCTGCCGGGATCGAAATCGACGCGTGGCGATCTGGATTTTCTGAGGGCGCAGGGTTGGGACATCGATCTCGCCGCGCATGTCAGGCGTGGCGGTCATGTGCTCGGGATCTGCGGCGGCTACCAGATGCTCGGCCGCACCATCAGCGATCCCGACGGGATCGAAGGGCCGGCCGGGGAAACACAAGGTCTCGGCCTGCTGAAGGTTGACACCGTCATGACCGCGGACAAGCGGTTGACGCGCATCGAAGCTACGCACGCTTCGTCCGGCGCGCCGATCCAGGGTTATGAGATACACATCGGCGAAACCTCGGGCGAAGCGCGAAAACGCCCGTTCGCGCAGGTGGCAGGTGAGGCGGAAGGCGCGGTCTCGGCCGACGGCCGCGTGATGGGAAGCTATCTCCATGGCATGTTTGCCGGCGACAGCTTCCGTCAGGCGTTTCTCAAGCAGCTCGGGGCGGCACCTTCAGCCACATCCTATGCCGCCGGGGTCGAGGACACGCTGGACCGACTTGCCGCGCATCTCGAGGCGCATTTGGACGTCGATGGTTTGTTGGCGGTGGCGCGCTAGCCGCGCGCGATTTCATGCGTCACCGCACGTCCCATTCGGTCGGAAAATTCTCTTGCCAGCCGACGCGATGCAGCAGCGGCGTGTCGTCGATGAACTCGGCATGACCCAGACAGAGATAGGCCGATAGTTCCCAGTCCTCGGGCACGTCGAGCAAACGTTCGATGGCGCGCGGATCGAGGATCGAGACCATGCCGACCCCGATATTTTCGGCGCGCGCGGCCAGCCACAGCGTGTGGATTGCCATCGCGGTCGACTGCCGCAGCGTTTCCGGCTGCGTGCGGCGACCGAGGCCGTGGCCCTCGGCCGGATCGATCAGCGTGAACACCGCTAGCTGCACCGGTGCGGCGTCGAGGCCGGCGAGTTTCAAGCGCAGATATTCCCGGTGCTGTTCGTCCTTGTAGTCGGCCGAGGCCTCCGCGTTGCAGAGATTGAAGTTGGCGCGGACGCCGGCGCGCAACGCGGGATCGTTGATCCGGATGACGCGCCAGGGCCTGGAGTTGCCGACCGAGGGCGCGCTGTCCATGGCGTGACGCAGCCGATCGAGCACGTCCTCATTAACCGGTGTCGTCCGGAAATGACGAACATCGCGGCGCCAGCGGAAGATGCGCGCCAGCGTCTCGGCGTCGGCTTTGGTGAACTCCATCGATCTAGTCTCGCAACGCCGCGGCCAGCCGGTCCCATTCCGCCGGTTGTCCGGGCAGGCCAAGTCTGAGCCAGCGATCGGAATATGGGAACATGCGCGTCCAGATTTGGTATCGGGCCAGCCGGTCTCGCGCGGCGGCTGCGTCCGGTGTGTCGTATAGCCGGAACAGGTCGGTTCCGCCCAGCACTTTCCATCCGGCCGACTGTGCGAAGCGATCGAGGCGCGCGGCGTCCGTGCGCAGCCGCGCCGCGGTGGCCTCGGCCCAGGAACGGTCCGACAGCGCGGCCTCACCGATGGCGATGGCGGGGCCGGACACCGGCCAGGGTCCGGCCATTTCGGCAAGCGTTGCGATGTCGGCTTCCGAACCGAGGATGAACCCCAGCCGCATGCCGGCGAGGCCGTAGAATTTTCCGAACGAGCGCAACACGATCAGTCGCCCTTGTCCGGCCTTCGGAGCCAGCGAAAGGTCGGGCCGTGCGTCGGCGAAGCTTTCGTCGACCACCAGCCTTCCGACTCGCGTCGCCAGTCGCAGCAGGTCTTCCGGCGCATGGTTTTTACCATCGGGATTGTTGGGGTTGACCACAACAGCGAGATCGACGCCTTCGAGCGCTGCGAGCGTCGTCACCTCGTCGACCTGCCAGCCGGCGCTGCGAAGTGCTGCGCCGTGTTCGTTATAAGTGGGAGTCAGGATGCGCGCGCATGCCGGCGCGGAAAGTCGCGGGATCATCTGGATCGCCGCTTGCGCGCCGGCGACCGCGAGCATCGGCGCTTCCGATCTATAGGCGGCGCGCGCTGTCGTCAGCAGGCGCGCCGTCGCCGCATGCGTGGGGAGTGCCGTCCAGGTATCCTGCGGCAACGTCGGCAGCGGATAGGGCACGCGATTGATTCCGGTGGACAGGTCGATCCAGTCCGTGCCGCCGAAACGCGCCTGCGCCCTGTCGATATCGCCGCCGTGGTCGCGAATTTCGTCCTCCTGTCGGATCGTATGGTCAGAGCAGGGCAAGAAGCGCGAGCCCGGCCGCCAGCACAAGCATGGCGCGGCGATAGAGCGCAAGGGCTCGGTTCAAATCCGCAGCAGTTGGGTCCGGGGCTTCGGCATTCAACCAGGGTTCCTGCGAGAGCTGTCCCTCGTAAATGCGGGGCCCGGACAGGCGAATGCCGATCGCGCCCGCCATCGCGGCTTCCGGCCAGCCGGCGTTGGGCGAACGGTGATGGTGCGCATCGCGCCACATCGTCGCCAGCGCGCTGCGCGGCCGAATGGAGACGGCCGCGAACAACAATCCCGTCAGCCGCGCCGGGATCAGGTTCGCGACGTCGTCGATGCGCGCCGCCGCCCATCCGAAAGCTTCGTGTCTTGGGGTGCGATGGCCGATCATGGAGTCCAGCGTGTTGATGGCCTTGTAGGCGGCAATGCCCGGCAGGCCGAAGATCGCGCCCCAGAACAGCGGCGCCACGATTCCGTCGGACGTGTTCTCGGCAAGGCTTTCGGTCGCAGCCCTTGCGATCCCGGCCGCATCGAGCTGCGAGGGATCTCGTCCGACAATCATGGAAACCGCCTGCCGTGCCGCCGGCAGATCGCCTGCTATCAACGGCCGCGCCACGCCATCGACATGGTCGTGCATCGAACGCGCGGCGACAAGCGGCCAGGCCAAAATCGCGGCGAACATCAGACCCGGCCATCCGCCGGGCAGCATCGACGCACAGGCCAAGCCGACGCCGGCCGCTAGCATGATGACAGCGAGCGCCACACCAATTCCGGCCGCGCGTCGCGTGGCTTCGGAAGCGTCTTCACGGTTGAAGCTTTGATCGAGCGCGGCAATCATCGCGCCGATCCACGTCACGGGATGTCCGATCCTTGCGTGGATCGCAGACGGCCAGCCGAGAATTGAATCGATGAGCAATGCCAGCAGCATGATGGCAGCTCCACTCATTTCAACGCATCTCCCGGGATCGAGCCGTCGCGGCCTCGCCGGCATATTGGCGAAGCGACGCCCGCTGACAAGCCCGGCGACATCGACGACGCATCAATGCGGCTTCGCATCGAGCAGGATCCCGCGTCCGATTGACTCGGCGGACCAACTGCAATTAGTGTCCTCGCGACGGTTCTCCTTCGGGGGATCAAAAGGGAATGCGGTGAGGGGCGGTTCTTTAATCTTTGAACAAAACCCCGATTCCGCGGCTGCCCCCGCAACTGTAAGCGGCGAGCCTTTCGTCAATTGCCACTGGGATCAAACCCCGGGAAGGCGACGAAAGGCGATGACCCGCGAGCCAGGAGACCTGCCGCCAGTCGTGGTCACACGCGAGCACATTGGGCGGGGTGTCCTGGTGGTAGCCGATCCTTGGCCCAGCAAGCGGGCCTCGGGGAGACTTCGTTCGCGGTGACGTGCCACGTTAACCGCGAGCCGAATGATGAACTCCGTCTCCTTTCATGCGTCACGACGCATGCCTTTGCTGTATTCCGTTGTGCTCTCCTCCGTTCTCTGGCCGCTCGATGCGTGGCCGCAAAGCGCGCCAAAAACGAGCCAGACGCTCGATCCGATCGTCGTGACGAACCCGCAGCCCGCCGCGAGCCCGCGCCAGCCGAACAGCCCGGGCGCTTCGCGGTCGACCCGCGCAGGAAAGAAGCGCGCGGCCGCGGCGGCGACGACGCCATCGACGGTTGTTCCGACATCGCCGGCAGCGCCCACGCTGACGTTGCACCAGACGGCAGGTAGCGGCAGCCGCCTCAACCTGACGCGGCTACAGATACCGGCCAGCGTCGAGATCATCACCGCCGAAACCATCGCCGAGCGCGGCCAGCACAACGTGATTGACGCCGTCACCCAGGACGCGACCGGCTTCACCGCCAGCCCCGCTCCCGGCAACGGCGGGCTCTCGTTCAGCACCCGCGGCTTCACCGGCAATTCGACGGTCATGACGCTCTATGACGGCACGCGGCTCTACGTTGGCTCCGGTACGTTGACGTTTCCGTTCGATACCTGGTCGGCGCAACGCATCGAGGTGCTGCGCGGGCCGGCGTCGGTGATGTACGGCGAGGGCGCCATCGGCGGCGCGATCAATGTGATCTCGAAAATGCCGCTCACCGTCCAGCGCAACGAGGCGGAAGTCTCGCTAGATAGCAACATGACGAAACGGCTCGCGGTCGACAGCGGCGGCCCGATCAACAAGGACGTGTCGTATCGTGTGACCGCGATCGGCAACATGTCGGACGGCTGGGTCGATCGCGACAAGACCTCGAACGTTGCGGTCTCTGCGGCGGTGCGCGTGCAGGCTTCCGAGACGCTGGCCTGGACGCTGTCCACTGATTACGGCGATCGCAGTCCGTCGCGCTATTTCGGCACGCCGCTCCTCAACGGCCAGATCGACGAGTCGCTGCGGTTCAAGAACTACAATGTCGGCGACAGCAACATCCGCTACCGCGACAGCTGGAATCAGTTGCGGACGGAGTGGCAGGTTACCGACAGCATCACGGTTCACAACGTGCTGTATTATCTGAACAGCCAGCGGCATTGGCGCGATGTCGAAAGCTACGCGTGGAATCCGGCCAAGGGCCTGATCGACCGCTCCTCCTATATCGAGATCTTCCATAACCAGCAGCAGGTCGGCGACCGCATGGATGCGACCTTTCGCGGCCATGTGCTCGGGATGAAGAACGAGTTCGTCGCCGGTTTCGACGTCAACCGGATCGATTTCACCCATACCAACAACTCGCCCTTTAGCGGGACATCGTCGGTCAATCCCTGGTCCTTCGATCCGGGCGTATTTCTCAGCCCGATCCCGACCGTTCCGTCCTTCAATACCGTGACCAACCAGTACGCTCTATTCGCCGAGGACCGGCTCTCGCTGACCGATCAGTGGACGCTGATCGGCGGCGTGCGCCAGGATGAACCGGTCATCAACCGCACCGACCTGATCACGACGGCTAACGGCTTCGTCAAATCGTTCTCGGCAACGAGTTGGCGCGTCGGTACGGTGTATAATCCGGTCAAGGATCTGGCGCTGTACGGACAATATTCGACAGCGGTCGATCCGGTCGGCAATCTGATTACGCTGGCGACGACCCAGAAGGATTTCCAGTTGTCCACCGGCGAGCAGGCCGAGATCGGCATCAAGCAGTCGTTCTGGCAGGGCCGCGGCGAATGGACGCTGGCCGGTTATCAGATCGTGAAGAACAACCTGTTGGCGCGCGATCCGAACAATCCGGCGTTGACCCAGCAGATCGGCCAGCAATCGTCGCGCGGCGTCGAAGCGACGATCGGGCTGGTGCTGGATTACGGCTGGCGCATCGACGCCAACACCGCCTGGCTGCGCGCCAAATACGATGACTTCGTCCAGTCGGTGAACGGCGTGGCGGTCAACTTCGCCGGCAACGTTCCGGTCAACGTGCCGCAGCACGTATCGAACGTCTGGCTGACCTGGGCATTCGCGCCAAATTGGTCGGTCAATGGCGGCGTGCAGATCGTCGGCAAGACCTTTGCCGACAATGCCAATACGCTGGCGCGTCCGGCCTACACCGTCGTCAATGGCGGGGTGCAGTGGAAGCCGGACGCCAACACCACGCTGTCGCTGCGGGTCTACAATCTCTTTGACACGATCTATGCGACCTCGGGCGGCACCACGCAGTGGCTGCTGGGCATGCCGCGGACCGCCGAACTCGCACTCAATGTCAGGTTCTGACGATGCGGCGCCGGATCATGCGTCGCGCAAGGCGGTGGCTCTATATCGCCCATCGCTGGATCGGTATCGGCACCTGTCTGCTGTTCGCGATGTGGTTCATCTCCGGCGTTGTCATGATGTACGTGGCGTTTCCGCAGCTCAACGACACCGAGCGGTGGGCGGCGCTGCCGCCGATTGCTTGGGACAAGGTGCAGGTGACCCCGGATCGCGCGATGGAAGCCGTCGGCTTTAAACTCTATCCGCGCGATCTGCGGCTCGCAATGCTGAACGAGGAGCCGGTCTACCGGCTTCTCGGTTGGGATGGCGAGCGCAAGACGATATCGGCGGTCGACGGCCACACCGTCGATCACGTCACGTCGGAACAGGCGCTTGCGGTCGCACGGTTTCATCCTAATGCCGTGCGGCCCGAACTAAGGGACACGGTGCAGCGTGACCAATGGAGCGTTACCGCGCGGTTCGATCCGTTGCGGCCGCTTTTTCTGATCTCGCTCGGCGACCCCGGTGGGACCGAACTCTATGTCTCCTCGCGGAACGGCGAGATCGCGCTCGACACCACGCGGAGGGAACGGGTCTGGAACTGGCTCGGCTCGATCCCGCACTGGATCTATCCGACCGTCCTGCGCAAGGACGGCGCCACCTGGCGGTTGGTGGTGCTGTGGATTTCCGGCGTCTGCATGGTGGCGGCCGTGACCGGATTCTGGATCGGCATTTTGCGCGTGCGGCTGCGTCGCCGTTACACCAACGACGCGGTCACGCCGTATCGTGGCTGGATGGCCTGGCACCACATTGCCGGGCTGATCGGCGGCGTTTCTGTCCTGACCTGGATGTTCAGCGGCTGGCTGTCGCTCAATCCCGGCGAATTTTTTGCCGGACGTGGAACGGCGCGCGAAATGGCGGTTCGCTATGCCGGCACTGAGAGCCCGCACATACCGGCCGAGTTTCTGTCGAAGGCAAAATCAGGCGAACTTCAAATGGCGTCCGTCGAAGCGCGCTTCGTCTGGCTCGGAGGCAGGCCGCTGGTGGTGCTGACCGGCCGCGACGGCGGTCGCGTCACCGTCGATCCCGTAAGGGGCGTCGCGGCGCCTTTGTTCGATGAACGGATTTTCGAGGCCGCGCGCCGGCTGATGTCGAACGCTGCCTTGACGATGCGGCAGCGGCTCGAAGCGCCCGACGCCTACTGGTATTCGCATCACCAGCAACGCGTGATGCCGGTGCTGCGGGCAGGGTTTGACGACGAGGCCCACACCTGGTTTCACATCGATCCCGGGACGGGCGATATATTGGGCCGCACCGACGACAGCCGCCGGACCTACCGCTGGCTGTTCAATGCAATGCACAGCCTCGATTTTCCGCTGCTGCTTAGCTATCGCCCCGCGTGGGACGGCGTGGTGTGGTTGCTGTCGCTGGCCGGATTGGTCGTCTCGGTGAGCGGCATCGTGATCGGCTGGCGGCGCTTGCGGCAATAGGATCGGCGGGGCCGGACGGTTGTGTTTCACGCGCCGATGGTTTCTGCTTCTTAAGGCCGCAGCGAGCAAGAGGGGACATGGGCAGGATCATTCTGGTGACGGGCGGCGCCCGTTCGGGCAAGAGCGCGATCGCCGAGGCGCGGGCGCTCAGCCTTGCGCCCCGCGCCATCTACATCGCCACCGCCGAAGCCCGAGATGCCGAGATGACGGCACGGATCGCGGCGCATCAGGCCCGGCGCGGCGACAACTGGCGCACGCATGCCGAGCCGCTCGATCTGACCGGCGCGCTGGCCGTGACCGACGGAGAGGGGCCGCGGCTGGTCGATTGTCTGACGCTGTGGCTGACCAACCTGATGCTCGGCGGCCATGACTGGCAGGCGGCCGGCCGTGCGCTGGTGGCGGCGCTCCCCGCGCAGGCCGATCCGGTCGTGCTGGTCACCAACGAGGTCGGCGCTGGCATCGTGCCCGACAATGCGCTGGCGCGGGAATTTCGCGACGCCGCCGGAACCCTCAATCAATGGGTGGCCGCGGTCGCCGACGAAGTGACCCTGGCGGTGGCCGGACTTCCGCTCAAGGTGAAGTGAAATCTCAGCCTCAATCCGGCCTGAGGCGGATTTTCCGGCCGCTTCATTCACTCAAGAATTCAGTTGAGTGCCAATAAGTCAAATAAAATGAATGGCTTATGCCGGTTACTTCCAGCGGATCCACTGACGGATTGATTGAACATCTGACCCGTTGAATCGGCTAGAAAGCGGCGCGTGCGCGACCCAATCCGCGCCGGACGCCTGTGGGCGTGAGTTGACAGTTCATCTACCGCTGAAGGACGCCGTGATCGTGCACCAGAACCGTTCCGCTTTACCCCAACTCTCGCTTCCGAAGGACAAGATCCGCGTCCTGCTGCTCGAAGGCGTCAACGACAGCGCCGTGCAGCTGATCGAGTCCGCCGGCTATTCCAACCTGACGCGCCTGCCCAAGGCGCTCGACGGCGATGCGCTGCGCGACGCCATCAAGGGCGTGCACTTGCTGGGCATCCGCTCCCGCACCCAGATCACGCCTCAAGTTGTCGAGGCCGCGGACCGCCTCATTGCGATCGGCTGCTTCAGCGTCGGCACCAACCAGGTCGATCTCGATGTGGCGCGACGCAGCGGCATTCCGGTGTTCAATGCGCCGTTTTCCAACACCCGCAGCGTGGCGGAACTGGTGATCGGGGAGATCGTCTTCCTGCTGCGCCGGATTGTCTCGCGTTCCAACGCGGCCCATCAGGGGCGTTGGGACAAATCCGCCGACGACAGCCACGAGGTGAGGGGCAAGACACTCGGTATCATCGGCTACGGCAATATCGGCTCGCAGCTTTCGAATCTGGCCGAAGCGTTCGGCATGCGGGTCATCTTCTATGATCACACCGACAGGCTTCGTCACGGTAATACCGAGCCGACCGCGACCCTGCATGAGCTTTTGGCACAGAGCGACGTCGTGACGCTGCATGTGCCCGAGACCCCGGCCACCAACAAGATGATCGGGCGCGAGGAAATCCGGGCGATGAAGCCCGGAGCCTTCTTCATCAACAACAGCCGCGGCTCGGTGGTCGACCTGGATGCGCTGGCCGAAGCGCTGCGGGAAGGCAGGCTTCGTGGCGCCGCGGTCGACGTCTTTCCGGTCGAGCCGGGCTCGAATGCGGAGCGGTTCATAACGCCGCTGCAGGGTCTGGAAAATGTCATCCTGACGCCGCACATCGGCGGTTCGACCGAAGAGGCGCAAGAGCGCATCGGTGCCGAAGTCGCGCGCAAGCTGGTCGACTACAGCGATTCCGGCTCGACGATGGGCGCGGTCAATTTCCCCCAGGTCCAGCTGCCGCCGCGGCCGTTAGGGACACGGTTCATTCAGGTGCAGCGCAACGTGCCGGGCATGCTCGGCCGGCTGAACGAAGTGCTGGCGCGCCACGCCGTCAACATTGCCGCGCAATATTACGAGACCGACCACGATGTCGGCTACGTGGTTCTCGACGCCGATGCTTCCGCGGCCGACAGCCAGCGCGTGCTCGCGGACATCCGCTCCCTGGAAGGCACCATTCGCGCCCGACTGCTCTACGAATACAAGGCGTGAGGGCCGCGTCGAACGCATTATCGACGCCGTCTGGAATCCCGATACACTGGCCGACGTCTCGGACCTGATGAGAGCGCACGGCTGAACGCGCGTTCTTGAAAGCAGCAGTCAAACGGTGGAAGGAACCAACGATGAGCGAATTGTTCGACAAGGGATTGAAGGTCCGCAAGGAAGTGCTCGGCGAGGAGTACGTCAACAAGTCGATCGCAGGCGCCGACGAATTTACCCGGACGATGGCGGAATGGTCGACCGAGTTCTGCTGGGGTGCGTTGTGGACCCGCCCGGGCCTCGATCGCCGCACGCGCAGCATCGTCAACCTGGCGATGCTCGGCGCGCTGGGGCGGCCCCACGAACTGAAGCTGCACGTCAAGGGCGCGCTGAAGAACGGCGTGACCAAGGACGAAATCAAGGAGATCCTGCTTCAGGTCGGGGTCTATTGCGGCATCCCGTCCGGAATCGATGCGTTCCGGAATGCGCGCGAGGCCTTCAACGAGGTCGAGGGGAAGTGACGCAGCCGGCGGCTGTGTTGCAAGTGCTGCGCTTCATCGTCGGCTCCGGGGGTATCTATGTCCGTTGCCGCGGTTGCTTCGCTGACGTCATGGCAAAGCCGGCTTTCATTTCGCGGACCGTATCGACAAAGGCCTTGATGATCGGGGAGTGCGCACGATCCTTGTGATAGGCAACGCTGTATTGTGTCCTGATGGCGCGACCCTGGATTTCCAATGCCCGCAGGTTGGGGTGCGGAACGAATTCAAAATCGGCTACCACACTGATGCCGAGTCCCCGCTCAACGGCCTTCCAAACACCCTCCCGGCTTTCGATCTCGAAAACCGGGTTGATCTTTAGCCCTTCGTGCTGGATCGCCGCCTCGAACGCGCGTCGCGTGGTCGAGCCGCGCTCGCGCAAGACGAAGCGCTGATCCGCAAGTTCGTGCAGCTTTACCGATTTTCGATTGAACCAGGGATGGTCGCCGTTAACGAAGATGACCACGCGATGTGTTCGATAAGGGATCATCACCACGCGCGGGTCGTCCGGGACTTCCGCGAGGATTGCAACCTCGGCCTCGAAGTCAATGATATGACGGAGCGTGCGTTCGGAATTGCCGAGCAGCGTCGAAATCTGCACGCCGGGATGGTCGCGGTTGAAGGCCGCCAGAATCTCGGTAGCGTGAAACGGGCCCACGGTCGCCAGACGGAGATGACCTTTCGTCGATTGGCCATGGGCGCCCAACAGTTCGTGGGCCTCATCGCAGAACTTCATGATGCCGCGCGTAATTTCAAACAGCGCGGCGCCGGTTTCCGTTAGCTCGACCGTTCTCGATTTGCGGATCAGAAGTTCGACGCCGTAGCTTTCTTCGAGTTCCTTGACCTGAATGGTCAGCGTTGGCTGGCCGACGTTCAAAACGCGCGAAGCCGCCGTAAAGCCGCGGTGCTCGGCAACGGCGTGGAAGGCGCGTATTCGGCTGAACACTATTGACATAATCAATAGGTTCCTTCGAAAAGATGAATTTGTCAATAATGCGCGGCTGCCTACCATCGCTCGAAAGGGAGAAGCGCGATGGTGTGGAAATATGGAAATCCGGTTCAGATCGAATTCGGCGTCGACAGTTTCGCCAAACTGGCTGAGCTGATCGGAGGCCGGCGATATGCCCTGGTCACTTACGGCGAGCCGTTCTTTGACGAACTGGCGGGCCGGTTGAAAGAGACCGCCGGCGCGCCCGCTCTCGTGATCAGCGATGTGGCGCCCAATCCCGATTACCGATTGCTGGCCGAACAAACCGGCCGGTTCGCCAAGCTGGAGCGGCAGCCAGAGGTGATCGTCGCTCTCGGTGGTGGCTCGGTTATCGACTCGGCCAAGGTTTTCGCCGCGGCGGGGGGCGACTTCGGAAAAATCAAAACCTTCCTGGAAAGCCAGAAAGGCGCCGAGCAGCTCTCGGCCATTCCCATCATCGCGGTTCCGACGACGGCAGGCACCGGAAGCGAAGTGACTTGCTGGGGGACAGTCTGGGACGAGGCGAACGGAAAAAAGTATTCTCTCGCTCGGCCAAATCTCTATCCGACTCACGCCGTCGTCGATCCGCGCCTGATGCTGGGCAAGCCGCTGCTGCTGACGATCAGCACCGGACTCGACGCATTGTCGCACTCGCTGGAAAGCCTGTGGAACGTCAATAACAATCCGGTGTCCGCCAATCACGCCGTTTTCGCCGCCCGCAATATCCTGGAGGTATTGCCGAAGCTTGTGAAGGATCTCGGCAATATTGAATTGCGTGGCCGGATGGCGATGGCGGCCTTGTTCGCAGGCCTGGCATTCTCGAACACCAAAACCGCTATCGCCCACTCACTGTCCTACCCGATCACGTTGCGGCATGGCGTTCAGCACGGAATCGCATGTTCGTTCTCGCTGCCGATGGTGCTGCGCAGCGTCCAGGGCGTCGGTGGTATCTGCGAAGACAGCCTGAAGCAGATTTTTGGCGTCGATCTGGCGCGTGGCGCCGACGATCTGGAAGATCTTCTCGGGCTGCTCGGAATCTCCAGCAACCCCGCCGCGTACAAGATCGATCGCCAGGAGTGGCGCCTTCTGATCGAGGATTCGCTTCAAGGCGAGCGCGGAAAGAATTTTCTCGGCTCGGGAGACCGGTTGATTGAGGCGTCGCAGATGATGCGCCTGCCGAAAGCCAAGACTGCGTGAATTGAAGCCGCCGGAAGTTGCACGCGTTAAGCGTGCTCACCGCGGCGTGACAGGGAGAATGACTATGAAAACCAATGGAAAGACCATCGTCGTCAACGGCCGCGCCTACAATCCGCCCGAGCGGCCGACTGTTGTGATTTGCCTCGATGGATCCGAGCCCGGATATATCGAGCAGGCGATCGAAGCCGGCGTAGCGCCGACCTTCGCGCGGTTCATCAAGGAGGGCGCGCACGTTCACGCCAGCAGCGTGATTCCGAGTTTTACCAACCCGAACAATCTGTCGATCATTACCGGGCGCCCGCCATCGGTGCATGGGATCGCCGGAAATTACTTCTACGACACCGCCAGCGGCGTCGAAGTGATGATGAACGACCCGAAGTTCCTGCGCGCGCCGACAATCCTCTCGGGTGTTCACGACGCCGGGTTCAAGGTCGCGGCTGTCACCGCCAAGGACAAGTTACGTACCCTGTTGTCGCACGGGCTCGATTATTCGACCGGCCGCGCCTTCGCCTTCTCGGCCGAAAGGGCCGACCAGGCGACGATGAAAGACAACGGGATCGACGATCTCCTCCGCTTCGTCGGACGGCCGTTGCCGGAAGTCTACTCTGCCGATTTGTCGGAGTTTGTGTTCGCCGCCGGCGTCAAGCTGGTCGAGCGCCATCGCCCCGACCTGATGTACCTGTCGACGACCGATTACATCCAGCACAAGGTCGGTCCGGGAACCAGGATTGCGAACGACTTCTACGGAATGATCGACGGCTATCTGGCGCAACTTGATGCGTTGGGCTGTAACATCGTTGCCACCGCGGACCATGGAATGAACGACAAGTTTATCCAGGGCGGTCAGCCTGACGTGCTGTACCTCCAGGATTTGTTCGACGACTGGATCGGCAAGGGGCAGGCGCGCGTCATTTTGCCGATCACCGATCCCTACGTGGCGCACCATGGATCGCTGGGTTCATTTGCAACGATCTATACGCCCCCCGGCGCGAACGTCGACGAGCTCATCGCAAGGCTGAAGGGCACTCCCGGCGTCGAACTGGCGATGACCCGTAAAGCTGCTTGCGAACGGTTTGAGCTACCCACCGACCGCGTCGGCGACATCGTCGTCATCTCGTCGAGGCACAAGGTGCTGGGAACGAGCCGGGACCGCCACGATCTGTCGGGGCTGACCGAGCCGCTGAGGTCACATGGCGGGATTACGGAAGAACGCGTTCCGCTGATCGCAAACGGCAAGATTGTCATCCCGCCCGGTCACGTCTTGCGAAACTTTGACGTGTTCGACGTGGCCCTCAATCGCATTCAGTGATCCGGCGCCGATCCGACAGGAGCGTTCAATGAACATACAGGCTCAAGCCGTTCGTCACGAACAAATGCGGATCGCGGGCGCGCGCATCGATACCGATGAGCGCGTCAACGTGGTCAACCCCTACACCAACAAGGTTGTCGGCACGGTGCCGGCTGCGCGCCCCGAGCAGGTGCGCGACGCCTTCGCCAAGGCCAAGGCCTTCAAATCCAAACTGACGCGCTATGAGCGTCAGCAAATCCTGCTCAGGACCGCGGACCTTCTTGCAAGCCGCAAGGAAGAATTCGCGCGGTTGATTACGGCGGAATCCGGTCTGTGCTGGAAGGATTCGCTCTATGAGGCCGGCCGCGCTTACGACGTTTATTCCTTCGCCGGCCAGTTGACCATCAAGGACGATAGCGAGGTGTTTTCCTGCGACATCAGCCCGCAGGGCAAGTCGCGCAAGATCTTTACCATGCGCACGCCCTTGCTGGGGACCATCTCGGCGATCACGCCATTCAATCATCCGCTGAACATGGTGAGCCACAAGATCGCGCCGGCGATCGCCACCAATAACCGGATCGTCCTGAAGCCCACGGAGTTGACGCCCCTCACCGCCCTGGCGTTGGCCGACGTCCTCTACGAAGCCGGACTGCCGCCGGAAATGCTCTCGGTCGTAACCGGAAATCCCCAATCGATGGGGGATGCCATGATTACCGATCCCGATGCCGATCTCGTCACCTTCACCGGCTCGGTCCGTGTCGGCAAGCACATCGCCGCGAACGCCGGCTACAAACGCCTGGTCCTCGAACTTGGTGGCAACGATCCGCTGATCGTCATGGAAGATGCCGACCTCGAGAAGGCGGCAGAGCTGGCGGTGTTGGGCGCCACCAAGAACTCAGGCCAGCGCTGCACCGCCGTCAAGCGCATCCTTTGCGTGGAGGCTGTCGCCGACGAGTTCGCCGAGCTTGTGCTCAAGCGAGCCAGGAAACTGAAGTGCGGGGATCCGATGGATCCGTCGGTGGATGTCGGAACGGTTATCCATGAAGGGGCGGCGAAGGAGTTCGAGCGCCGGGTTGAGGACGCCGTGAAGGACGGTGCTCGCCTGCTTCACGGAAACGATCGTCAAGGAGCGCTTTACCCGCCCACCGTCGTTGACCATGTCCCGTACACGTCCGAGCTGGTTCTGCAAGAAACGTTCGGTCCCGTGATTCCAATCATCCGGGTCCCCAACGACAT
Source organism: Bradyrhizobium sp. KBS0727 (assembly GCF_005937885.2). Lineage (NCBI taxonomy): Bacteria > Pseudomonadati > Pseudomonadota > Alphaproteobacteria > Hyphomicrobiales > Nitrobacteraceae > Bradyrhizobium > Bradyrhizobium sp. KBS0727. The sequence goes on from NZ_CP042176.1 coordinate 2,807,171, forward strand.
CGAGAGCGTGATCAGGATTTCCAACTCGACCGCCTTCGGTCTGTCGTCGGGCGTGTGCACAAACCGCCTCGATTACATCACGCGTTTCGTCAACGAGCTCGACGTTGGCACCGTGAATGTCTGGGAAGTTCCTGGCTATCGCATTGAGATGTCGCCGTTCGGAGGCATCAAGGATTCCGGGCTTGGATACAAGGAAGGCGTGCAGGAGGCGATGAAGAGCTTCACGAACGTGAAGACGTACTCGCTTCCGTGGTCGACGTAGCCGTCGAAGCCCGTCGGGCGCGCGCCCGCCCATTCAAATGCGTCAATCGGAATCAGCCCGGAAGAAGTGCTGACCGGCATCGAAATTAAAACAGGGAGGTTGAAATGTCTGTGATGCAAAGTCCGGCGATGGGGTCCGTCGGTATCGTGAATCCCGAGCTCGCTAGCAATTTTCGACGCGCGCAATGGCGAATGCTGTTGGCCGCGATGTTCTGCTACCTGTTCTTTTATACAGGTCGGCAAACCTTTGGCTTTGCCATCCCCGGCATTCAAGCCGAATTTGGTGTGACCAAGGAGGCATTGGGTTGGGCCAGCGCCGCATTGCTGTGGTGTTACGCGGTCGGTCAGGCCATCAACGGCAACCTCGGTGACAAGCTCGGCGGCCGTCGCGTGATGAGCGCAGGTGCGATCCTGTCGTTCATCATGAACTGGGCGACAAGCCTGTCCACCGGCATTGTCAGCCTGTCGGTGTTCTGGGGCATCAACGGGTATTTTCAGTCGATGGGATGGGCGCCCGGCAGCCGGCTCCTGTCCAACTGGTGGGGACGTCACGAGCGCGGAACGGTTTATGGGCTTTATACATTTGCCGCGGGACTGGCCTCAGTCCTCTCGTTCGTGACTTCTCTGATCGTTGTCGGTTACTTCCAGCTCGACTGGCGCTGGATATTCAGAATTCCTGTCCTGCTTCTGCTGATCGGCGGAATCGCGTTCTATCTGATCGCTCGCGAGAAGCCGGAAGACATGGGCTTTGCATCGCCGCATGACGATGCGGTTGACGACGCGGCGATATCAGAAGTCTCGGATTCCGAAAGCTCGTTTGCCAGATACAAGGCGGTGTTGTCGAACTGGCGGTTGCTGGTGGCAGGCGTTGCCATCGGATTTCAGAACGCCGCAAGGTACGGGCTTCTGGTGTGGGTGCCCGTCCATTTTCTCGGTGCCAACTGGACCAAGGCCGATGCAGCGGCGGCGATTGATCCCCGCTGGATCAGCATTGCGCTGCCGGTCGGCATGGCGTTTGGCGCGTTTTCCAACGGCTGGGTTTCGGACAAGCTCTTCAACTCGCGCCGTTATGCCGCGATCGTGCTCTACATGGTCCTGGCGGCGATCACGGCGCTCTACATGTACACCATTCCGACCACGGCCGTGTATCAGGGAATGGTCGTGCTGTTCCTGTGCGGCTTCTTCGTCTACGGCCCGCAATCATCGTTCTGGGCGCTGTGTCCCGATCTGGTCGGGCACAAGCGGGCGGGCACGGCGACTGGCGTCATGAACTTCTGCGCCTACTTGTTCGCCGGTTTGGGCGAACCGGTGATCGGACACTTCATGGACGGCCATCCGACCTCGATTGTATTTCTGGTCGTCTCGGTATGTGCCGCAGCCAGCGCGACCGTCGCACTCTTTATTCGACGCTAACGTAGCTTGATCCACTGCTCCCTCGTCGAAAACACGAGGGAGCAGTGGACCTTACATAAGGTGAATACGTCGCATATGCAGGCGCGACTCCGAGGAGTTGCCCAAAGTCGATGTGACCGGATATCGGCATCAGCCCGAGCCAGTTAACGCAACCCCAGGCCGCGCGCGATGATTCCGCGCAGGATCTCGCGGGCGCCTCCGCGGAGAGAAAAAGAGGGGGCGTGCAACGTGGTGTAGGCCAGCACCGCGGAGAAGTCGGTCGTCGATGACGAGGTCGGCTCGGCGCCGACCAGGAGGCGGGCGATTTCCGGGACTTCCTGTTCAAGTACTGCGCCGAGATCCTTCACGATCGCGGCCTGTAGCGTTGGATCGGACCCGGCCTGCAACATTCCGGCGACGGATCGGGACATTCGGCGAAGCGTCACGATATGCGCGACGAGGCGGCCGACGGTCGCCTTGGCGTGATCGGACGGTGAATTTCCCAAGGAGCGGACCATTTCAACCAGCAGTTCGAAGGAAGAAAGAAATCGCTCGGGCCCGCTGCGTTCGTTGGCAAGCTCGGAGGTGACCTGTTGCCAGCCTTCCCCGATCTTGCCGATCACGCTGTCTGCCGGCAGGAAAACGTCGGTGAAGACGACCTCATTGAAATGGTGCTCGCCCGTCAGCGCGATGATCGGCCTGACTTCGACACCCGGCGTCTTCATGTCTACCAGGAACTGGCTCAGCCCCTGATGTCGCTCGCCGCCGTCTCCGGTCCGGCAGAATAGCACCATGTAATGGCTGCGATGGCCGTTGGTGGTCCAGATCTTGGTGCCGTTGACGCGATACCCGCCGTCGACCGGTACGGCCCGCGTTCGCGCAGATGCCAGATCGGAGCCGACATCCGGCTCGCTCAATCCAATACAGACGAAGCATGTGCCGGCGGCAATGCGCGGCAGGATTTCAAGGCGCTGCTGTTCGGTGCCCGAACGCAGCAACAGCGGGCCGGACTGCCGGTCGGCGATCCAGTGCGCCGAGACCGGCGCGCCATGGGCCAGCATCTCTTCGAGCACGACATAGCGTTCGAGCGCGCTGCGCTCATGGCCGCCATAGCGCTTCGGCCAGGTCATGCCGATCCAGCCGCGCTCGCCCATTTTGGCGCTGAACTCGGCACTCCAGCCGTTCCAGCTTTCGGCGCGTTGCAGGGCAGTGGTGCCGGCCAATTCGGTCTTGAGGAAGTCGCGCACCTCGCGCCGCAGTTCTTCGGCCTCGGGCGAATGCGGCGGCGGCGCAAACGGGAACTGGTTCGTCATCGGGACGCTCCGATATCGGTGATGCCATACCACAGCCGATCCGGACCGCCCTCGATCGCGGCTTGGCCTATTCGCGTGCTCCATTCGGTCTCGTTGCCGAACTCATCCCGCCACGACAACAGCCGCCGGGTGTAAAAGTGGAGGCTGTGTTCATGGGTAAATCCGAACGCGCCGTGAATCTGATGGGCGATGGCAGAGCCGAGGCTTGCCGCTTCGCCGGACCGGACTTTCGCGCAACCGATCGCCAGCGTCTCGACGCCTTCTTCGGTCACCGCCTCAGCGGCAAGGTCGGCCGCCGCATTGGCGGCCTCGGCCTGGGTCGCCAGAACCGCCAGGCTCTGCTGAATGCTCTGGAATTTTCCGATCGGGCGGCCGAACTGAACGCGCTCCTCCGCGTAACGCACGCTCATCGCGGTTGCCTTCGAAAGCGCACCGGCGATCTGCTGGGCCCGCATCGCGGCTCCCATCGCGTGCAGATCCGATCTCGTGAATTCGGACGGTGCGGCGTCATTGTCTTTCAAAGCGAGGTCAATCATGAAGCTGTCGCGTGGCTCGCTGGCGACATTGTTAGCGCAAACCGGCGCCATTCCATCGGTTGCGATGAGGACGACGTAAGGTCGTTCCTCGAAATCGGCGACCGCCACGACCGTTTTGACATGCCGTCCCCAGGGAACATGGCGCAGGCTGCCCGCCAGCGTCCATCGGCCGTCGCTTCGCTTGAGCTCGAGCGCCGGTTGATCCGCCGAAGGCACGCTGATTGGGCCGGTCGGGATAGCAATGCCCGCTTTCGCCAGCAACAGGCCCGCCAGCATGGTTTCGCCAAGCGGCAGCGGCAATGCGTGCCCGCCCGCGGCGCGCAACACCGAGAAAGCTTCCACTGGCGAAGCGCCGAAGCCGCCGGCGTCCTCGGGAATGAGCGCGCCCGGCAGTCCGGCGGCATCGACAGCCGACCACGCCGCATCGGGCCATCGGCCGGTCTCGGCGTCCGCCAGATCCTTCGGATGGCAGAGGTCGCCGAACAGCCTGTCGGCCATGTCGAACAGTGGATTCTCGGTTTGTGTCATCGTTGCGTCTTTCGCGCAGTTGGAGAGGAAAGCCGCGCCTACATTCGCGACGGCAACCACAGGATGATCGAGGGAAACGCGACGAACACCGCGATGATGAAAAGGTGCGCGATGAAATGCGGAAAGATGCCATGGAAAACGTCGGCCACCGGACGGTTCGCATAGCGCGCGACGATAAAGCAATTGAGCCCGATGGGAGGCGTGATCATGCCGACTTCGGCGGTCACGATCTTGATGACGCCGAACCAGATCGGATCGAAACCGAGGCTCTTGATCAGCGGCAGCACGATCGGCACCGTCAGCACCAGGATGGCGATCTGGTCCATGAAGGAGCCGAGGATGATGTAGCCACAGAGGATGAGCGTGATGATGATCCATCGCGAGACGTCGAGATGGCCGACCCAATGCACCAGATCCTGGGTCGACTGCGTCAACGTGAAGAAATAGCCGAAGATGCTGGCACCGACGAGAATCATGGTGATCATGCAGGTGCCCTGTGCCGCATGCGTGAAGGCGTGCACGAGGGTCTTGCGATTGATGCGCCCGCGCCAGATCGCCAGCGCGAACGCGCCGGATGCGCCGAAAGCGGACGCCTCGGTGGGTGTGGCGATGCCGGTATAGATGACGGTGGTGACGATGCCGAACAAAACCAGCATCGGGCCGACGGCCTTCAGCAAGCGCAGCTTCTCGTGCATCGGCACGTTGGTCAGCGAGGGGGCCCGCGACGGATCCTGCCAGACCAGGAAAAGGATCGTCGCCATGATCGTCAGCGTCACCAGGATGGCCGGAATGATGCCGCTGACCAACAGCTTGCCGATATTCACCTCGGCCAGCAGTCCGTAGATCACGAGCGCCACGCTGGTCGGCAGCAGCATCGATAGCGTCCCGGAAATCGCGACCACGCCGGCCGCCATTTTCGGCTCGTATCCCTGCTTGAGCATGGCCGGCAGGCTGGTCGAGGAAAGCGTAGCCGCCGAAGCGGTGCTGGAGCCGCAGATCGCGCCGAATCCTGCACCGGCCAGTGCGGTCGCCATGCCGAGGCCGCCGGGCACGCGCCCAACCCATGCCGCGGCGGCGCGAAACAGGTCGTCGGCGACGCCGCTGACCAGCACCATTTCCGCCATCAGCAGGAACATCGGGATCGTCAGAAGTTCATAGGATCCGACCACCGAGAGCGGCGAAGTCTGAATAATCCCCGACACCATGTCGGGACCGCCGATCAGCCAGAGGCCGGTGCCGCCCGCTATCGCCATGGCGAAGCCGACCGGCGTTCCGATGGTGAGAAGGACGAAAAGGCTGACGATAACGAAAAAGACGATCATTCGAAGGATCCGCTCTGAATGGCTTGGGCCGATCCGGCGATCGGCGGAAGCGGGATCACTTCGCGTCCGGTCGCCAGCGTATAGCTGTGACAGACCGTTGACAGGATGAGACGCAGCGTAATCATGCCCGCGCCGAGCGGCACGAACGCCGCCGAGGCCCATGCCGGCCAGGGGAACGCGCCGGCCAGAATATCGTTGTCGATGTAGTTCTGCCACGCCCGGGCCGCGCCGGCTCGTGTCATCCACGCAAACAGTACCGCAGACAGCAGGCAGATCACTACTTCGCAGGCGCGCCGTGCCGACGGGGTGAGATAATGATGCAGCAGGTCGACGCTGATGTGGCCATTGACGGCGAACGTCCGCGACAGCGCCAGAAAGAACAGTCCGACGATGACATAGAGCGAGATGAAATCGAACGACCATCCCCAGGGACGATTGAACAGATAGCGCAGCGCGACGTCGGTGGCGACGATCGACATAATCAGGAACAGCGCGACCGCCGCCAGGAACGAGGCGGCACGTTCTACGGCGGACAGGGCGCGGTCGAGACGTTTGAGAATCATTGCGGCCGTCTCCTCATCAGGCGCAGCGGCGTATAGATCAGGACGGTGTCGCCGCGCTGGGTCAGGACGTGGTTGGTGCAGCGAACCAGGCCCCGATGCCCTTTGGAGGCTGCGCGAAGTTCGGATACCTCGCATTCGACGTGAATGGTATCGCCGACCATCGTCGGCCCCTTCACGTCGAGCTCGGCGTGCAGGAAGGCGAGGCCGGTGCCCTGCATGAATGGCGTCAGCAGGCCCTCGGCGAATGAATAGACCAGCGCTGCAGGGACCACGCGCTCCCTGATCGCCATGTCGCCGCGATCGGCGTCATTGGTGAACAGCTCTTCGGTGAGCCATGTCAGGTTGACGAAGGCCGACAGGTCCGCGGCGGTAATGGTTCGGCCGGCCGTGTGAAACCAGGATCCAACGGCAAGATCGTCGAAGTAGAGGCCGCGCCCGAGCAGGGTTCCTTTTTTCGTCACGACCCGATCTCCTCTGGCGCCATTCGCGGTTCCGACGTGATCCCGGCCGCCACAAGCGCGTCGATGGCCTCGGTTGCATAGCCCGCTGCGCGCAGGATGTCGCGGCTATGCTGGCCGAGCCGCGGCGCCGGCCCGCCGATGTCGGCCGGCGTTTTCGAAAACATTGTCGGCACGCCGGGCATTCGCAACGGGCCCTCGGTGGGATGCTGTTGCATCTGGAAGAAGCCCTTGGCCCGCAGATGCGGATCGTCGACGAGTTGCTCGATGGAGCGCAGCGGCTCGACCGGAATATCGATGGCGGACAGAAGCTCCACCCATTCCGCCGTGGTCCGCTGCGTCATGTAGGTCGTCACCATCGCGTAGATTTCGTCGATATGCTCGGAGCGGCTGGTGATGGTGGCGAAGCGGGGATCGCCGGTGAAAATCTCGGGTTCGCCGATCGCCGTGAAGAAGCGGCGCCACTGCCGGTCGCTGTAGACCAACGCACAGACGTAGCCGTCCTTGGTGGGGTAAGGCCGGCGGTCACGCGACAGCAGGCGGCCATATCCCATGTCGCCCAGCCCCGGCTCGAACAGGCCTCCGCCCATGTGATCGCCGAGTACGAGTTGCGCCATGGTCTCGAACATCGGGATATCGATTCGCTGGCCATGGCCATGGCCATGGCGCTCGCGATGCCACAGCGCAGCGGTGATGGCGCCGACTGCCCAGATACCGACCACGCGATCGGCGATCGCCAGCGGCGCGTAGCGGGGCGCGGGATTGCCGGCCCGCTGCACCAGGCTCGGGATCCCGGTGCCGCCCTGCATCAAATCGTCATAGGCCGGTCGCGCGGCGTATGGGCCATCCTGGCCGTAGCCGAACAGCCCGGCATAGATGATCTTCGGGTTCGAGGCCGCGACGTCGGCGTAGCCGAGCATCAGGCGTTCCATCACCTGCGGCCGGAGGTTGTAGACCAGCACGTCAGCGGTCTCGATCAGCTTCAGCAGCGCCTCACGGCCCTGCTTCTGCTTGAGATCGAGCACGATGCTTCGCTTGCCGCGATTGGCCTGCAGAAATATCGAACCCATGCCGGGGTTGCGGAACGGTCCGATGCCGCGGACCGAATCGCCTTCGGGAGATTCGATCTTGACCACATCGGCGCCCATATCGCCGAGAATCTGCGTGGTGTAGGGCCCCATCAGAACGGTGGTCAGATCGAGGATTTTCAGACCGGTGAGGGGGCCTGTCATTTGCCAAGCCCTCTCAGCTTGCATCTGCGATGCGGGAATAGCGGCAACAACGGGGAAGTTGCTTCACTTGAGCGCACTCTCGAACGCGGCGAGAACTTCCGATCCGGGTTTGCCGCGGCCGTCCAGTTCCTTGGCCCACTCCTTGCTGACGTCGACCATCTGGGCTTCGATGCGCGCCTTGTCGGCAGCGCTGAAATCGACCTCCAGCACGCCGCGGGCTTTGAGCTTTTCCTGGTCCTGCAGCTCGTTGCGCTGGGATATTTCGCAGCCGCGCTCGGTGGTTTCGCGGCCGACCCGTAGCATGGCCTCCTGGACGTCGGGCGGCAGGGTCTTCCAGCGCTTCTCCGAAATCACGTAGGTGACGACGAAGCTGCCGAAATTGGCGCCGACCGAAGCCGACTTGATCAGGTCCTGCACGTCGTAGGAAAAGATGCTCGAATATGGAAACAGCATGCCGTCGATGGTGCCACGCGACAGCGACTGATAGACGTCGGGGGAGGCGATCTGCAGCGACACGGCGCCGAGCTTCTGAACTGCAAGCTCCTTGGCCTTGCCGGAGGTGCGGATCTTCAGGCCCTTGAGCGTGTCGATGCCGGGAAACGTCGCGCTGCGCAGAAAGATCTGGTAGGGCGGAAGCACGATGGTGAACAGCAACCTGACGCCGGCCGGCTCCAGTTCCCGTTTGGCGATGATGCCGTCGGTCGCCAGCTTGTAGAATGCCGCCGTACCTTCGCACGATGTGGAAAAACGCAAGGGAAGTTCGGCGACGACCGAGAGCGGCAGCTTGTCGGTCACGAACGATGGCGCGACGTAGCCGATGTCGACGACGCCGGTCTGCGTGAGGGAGAGCAGGTCCTTGGCCTTTCCAAGCTGCTCGGACGGATAGTATTGAAATGCAATTTTATTGCCGGTCTCCTTGGCGACGCGGTCCATGTACCATTTCGTGACCTGCTCGCTGATGTAATGTCCGCCGGGAAATGAATCCGCCACGCGAAGGGTGAGCGGATCGGCAGCATGGGACGGTGCGATCGAGCCGATCGCGAGCGGTGCGACCCAGAGCGCGGCAAAGATACCTGGCATTTTCTTCATTGACGTTCTCCCGTTTTCTTCTTGTTTTATGCCTGGAAATTCAGCCGGCATCGGCGATCGAGCGGCAGGCGCGCTGCAACTGGTCGGCTCTGGCGGCAATCTCGTCCTTCATGCGGTAGCGCGGCCCTGCCAGCGCGACCGCAAAGTGTTCGTCGTTGATCTTCATGGCGACGGCGACGGCCATCACGTCCGCGACGCTCTCGCCGTCGTTGAGGTAATAGCCACGCTTCAGCGACTTGACGATGTCGGTCGCGTAGGCGGCTGCCGATGGCAGCGTCTGCTTGGTGTATTTGGTGAATTTCAGCTTGGAGATGACGGCTTTGCGCTCGGCCTCCGGAAGCTGGCCGAGCAGGGCCTTGCCCATCGAATTGGCGTGCAGGTCGCGGATTTCGCCGACCACCGCCGAATAGCGGATCCGATGCGGCGATTCGAACACTTCCATGTACACGACCTTGTCGCCGCTGCGCTTCGACAGCACGACGGTTTCGCCGGTCTGGTCGCGCAATTCGGAAAGCGCATGGGATACCCGCGTTCCGATCGGGTCGTGCTGCGCGATCGTGGTGACAAGCTGCAGCATCCGCTTGGTCGGATATAGGCCGCGACGTGATCCCAGCGAATAGAGAAATCCGCGGGCTTCGAAGGTGCGAACCAGGTTGAAGCAGGTCGAGACCGGCATCTTCATCCGCCGGGCGAGGTCGGACAGCGTGATCGGCGTCTGCAGGCGCGCAAACGTCTCGAAAAGGTCGAAGGTACGCGAGGCCGACTTCATCGTGTTTTCACTATTGTGAAAGATAATTCATCTATTGGAAACAGGGTAAAGCGCGTGCGCGGTGGGGAGTCAAGCCCGCGATGCCGGATGCGCGCCGCCGTGATGTGATCACGCAGCCCGTTCCGTCCGATTGACGGCGCCGCGTAGGGCCGCCTCGAACTTATTTCGTGGTCAGCGCAATGGCTTTGGCCGCGGCGAATCCGTCGATGTCGGAGTCGGAAAATCCCCATTCCAGCAGCGCCTCGCGGGTGCCGGCACCCGGTGCTTCCGGAGGCCGCGGCAAAGCGGGCTTGGTTCTTCCGAACCGCGGCGCGGGCGCGGGCTGGACCACGCCGTCGATGTCGACGAAGGTCTGCCGCAGCTTGTTGTGGGGATGCTGCGGCGCCTCGGCCATGGTCAGCACCGGGGCAAAGCAGGCATCGCTGCCCTCCAGCGCCGCGCACCACTGATCCCGGGTGCGGGTCTTGAACGCCGCTGCAATCCGCGCCCGCAGTTCCGGTCCGTCATTGCCGGGCTCGATGCCGAGCAACCGGAACAGATCTGCCCGGAATTTCATCTCGATCGCGGCAACGGACACGTAGAGACCATCGGCGCAGGGATACACTCCGTAGATCGCGGATCCGCCATCGAGAACGTTGGTGCCGCGATCCAGGCTGTACAAGCCCGCTGCGTGCAACCCGAAGAACATCGTCATCAGCGATGATGCGCCATCGGTCATGGCGGCATCGACGACCTGTCCCTGGCCGGAATGTTTGGCTTCCAGCAACGCGCACGCCATGCCGAAGGCAAGGTAGAGCGCGCCGCCGCCGAAGTCGCCGACGAGGTTGAGCGGCGCAACCGGCGCTTCGCCGGCGTTCCCGATCGCCGACAAAGCGCCGGTCAGCGCGATATAGTTGAGGTCGTGCCCGGCGGCCTGCGCCAGCGGTCCCTCCTGACCCCAGCCCGTCATCCGGCCATACACCAGCCGCGGGTTGCGCGCGAGCGCCACCTCCGGTCCCAGTCCCAGCCGCTCCATGGTGCCGGGGCGAAAGCCTTCGATCGAAGCGTCCGCACGTGCCACCAGCTGCAAAGCGAGATCGATGCCGGACGGCTGTTTGAGATCGATGGCGATCGAGCGTCGCCCACGCATCAAGAGGTCGAACCGGGTTGGCTTGTGGACCCCGAGATCGCTCGGCGCGGTGCGATCGAGACGCACCACCGTCGCACCCATGTCGGCCAGCAGCATCGCGGCCATCGGCCCCGGACCGATGCCTGCGAACTCGACCACGCGTATTCCCGCCAGCGGACCCATTCTCGTTCTCCTGTCGGATGTCAGCGACTGCTTTTGAAATCAGGCGTTCTTGAAGTCGGCTTTGCGCTTGCCGAGAAAGGCGGTGACGCCTTCGGCGAATTCCCGGCTGCCGAAGGCCACGGCCTGCGCCATCGCTTCGGCGGCAAAGAAATCGTCGATCGGTCCATAAGCGCTGTTCAACAGCATCTTGGTCAAACCGAACGAGGTCGCCGGCCCGGCGGCCAGCTCTTTCGCCAATTGCAAGGCGTCATCGACGAGCGACGCGGCCGGCACCATGCGTTTAGCGATGCCGATCGCAACCGCTTCGGACGCCTCGATACGGCGATTGGTCAGAAGAATATCCTTGGCGCGGGCGGCGCCGACGCTGCGCGGTAACGTCAGCGCGAGGCCGAGGTCTGGTGCTGCGCCGAGGCCCGGGAAGGCGGCGCGGAAAAAGGCTTTGTCGGAGACGATCACGATGTCGCACAACAGCGCCAGCGAAAATCCCGCACCCGCCGCCGCGCCGTTGACGGCCGCCACCACCGGCTTATCGCCGGTCAGAATGCATTTGGTCCACGCGTAGGTTTGATGCATGCGTGCCCGCACCGACGGCGCACCGCGATCATTCATGTTGCTGATATCGCCGCCGGCGCAGAAGGCTTCCTCGGAACCGGTAATCACCAGGCAGCGTACAGCGCTGTCCTGCATCAGGGCGGGGATCCTGGTTTCGAGGTGGGTCTTGATGTCGACGGCTAGGGCGTTGCGTGTGCGCGGCCGGTTGAGGCGGATCAGGGCGACATCGTCGTGATGTTCGACGATGACGGCGTCGTTCTCTTTGGCTGTCATGTGGTTCCTCCGATGCGCGCGCTCTGGCGCGCGGCTTTGAAAATCTGGTTTGAAGTCGTGGTGTTAATTCCAGGCTCTTGCGGCAACATTAGACCGCACGCTTCAAAAATGAAACTCAATTTCGCATATTGAGTTATGGCAGGCGGACGTCTATAAGGGCGCCAATAACAATCGAAACACGATCGGGGAAACGATGAACCTGACGATGGGTCTTCGGAAGGCGGCTAGATTCGGTGGCGACGCCGAGGCGCTGGTGTGCGGCGAGGCGCGCCTCGACCGGCGGACTCTGGTCGACAGGGTGGCGCGTCTCGCTTCCGTCCTGCGCGATCTCGGCATGGGCGACGGCGACCGGGTGGCGATGCTGGCGGCCAACGGTCAGCACTATATCGAATTCTATTTTGCAGTGTTGTGGGGCGGCGGCGTGATCGTTCCGATCAACTCGCGGTTTGCCCTCCCCGAAATGATCGAGCAGATCCGCGACGCGAGCCCCGTGGTTCTGATCGTTGACCGGACCTTTGCCGAGACCGGCGCGCAGCTCACCGAGGCCGCGCCGTCGGTCAAGGCGATGCTGTCTGTAGCGGTCGGCAAGGCGGGGCCGAAGGCGTTCGACTACGAAACTATGCTCGCCGCAGCACAACCGCGCGAGGATGCGCTCAGGGGCGGCGAAGACCTCGCGTGCATCTTCTATACCGGAGGCACCACCGGCCGTTCAAAAGGCGTGATGCTCAGCCATCGCAACCTGTGGGCCAACGCCGTGGTGACTGCGGCGCGCCTCGGCTTCGACGAGAGCATGGTCAGCCTGCATGCCGGGCCGTTGTTCCACCTCGCCGCCGGCGCGCGCGTCTACACCACGGCCGTAGTCGGTGGCAAACATGTTGTCATTCCGCGGTTTACCCCGGTTGATGTGCTGGAGGCCATTGCGCGCGACAGAGTCACCGTGGCGACCTTTGTGCCGACGATGCTGTCGATGCTGCTCGAACTCCCCGATCTCGGTTCGTACGATCTGTCGAGCCTGCGAATGATCACCTATGGCGCTTCTCCGATACCGGAAGTTGTTCTGAGCGAATGCATGAAACGCTTTCCGTCGGTTCGGTTCTCGCAATCCTACGGCATGACGGAATTGTCGCCGGTCGCCACCATCCTCGGACCGGAGGACCACATGCCCGACGCTCCGAGGCGACATCTTCGCTCGGCCGGCCGGCCGATCAGTTCGGCGGAAGTGAAGGTCGTCGATGCCAAGGATCGCGAACTGCCCTGCGGCGAGATCGGCGAAATCCTGGTGCGCGGCCCGATGGTGATGCAGGGCTACTGGAACAAGCCCGAGCTGACCGCGGAAACCCTGCGCGGCGGCTGGATGCACACCGGAGACTCCGGCTATTTCGAACCCGACGGCTATCTCTATATCGCCGACCGCATCAAGGACATGATCATATCCGGCGGCGAAAACGTCTATTCGGCCGAAGTCGAGAATGCGATCTGCGCGCATCCGGATGTTCTGCAATGCGCTGTGATCGGCATTCCCGATGAACGTTGGGGCGAAAGCGTCCATGCGGTTGTGGTCCGGCGTCCCGCTGCCGTCCTGACGGACGATGGCATCATTACCCACTGCCGTGGCTTGATCGCCGGCTACAAATGTCCGCGCAGCGTGGATGTCCGCGATCAACCGCTGCCGCTGTCGAGTGTCAACAAGATCAACAAAGCCGAATTGCGCGCCCCGTTCTGGAAGGAACGCACACGGCAGGTCAATTGACCGGTGTGCAACCGGTCACCACGGTGCCCGCCAACAGAACGTAGCCGACAGGGGAGGCAAATGAAGTTGAAATTCATGATATCGGTACTGACCGGGGTATTTGCGATCGCAGCGTTGTTTTCGGCAAATGCCGCGGGAAAAAAATACAGCGTTGGCGCGTCCGACACGGAAATCAAGATCGGTCATACAACCGCCTACAGTGGTCCGGTATCCGCATTCGGAGCAGGCGGACGTACCCTGGTGGCCTATTTCAAGATGGTCAACGAGGCGGGTGGAATCAACGGTCGCCGCGTCAACGTCATTTCCCTGGACGACGCATACAGCCCGCCAAAGACGGTAGAGCAAACGCGCAAGCTGGTTGAAGATCAGGAGGTGCTGCTGATCTACGGCGTATCCGGAACGCCGACCAATTCCGCCACTCAGAGATACCTCAACGGCAAGGGCGTACCGCAAATTCTCATTGCTACGGGGGCGTCGAAATTCAACAACCCCAAAGACTTTCCGTGGACGATGCCATTCTGGCCCTCCAATGGCCTCGAGCAGAAAATCTATGTCGATTATATTCTCAAGATGAAGCCGGACGCGAAGATCGCGGTCCTCTATGCAAACGACGATTACGGAAAAGACCATCTCGACGGCATCAAGGCAGCGCTGGGCGCGAATCCGGGTTCCAAAGCTTCGATTGTCGCCGAACTGAGCTACGAAACGTCGGATCCGACGATCGATTCCCAAATTGTAAATCTCAAGGCTTCAGGCGCCGATGTGTTCATCTGCGCCAGCACGGGGAAATTTGCAGCCCAGGCCATCCGCAAGGCGCGCGAGATCGGGTGGTCCCCCCTGAAGTTTTTGACCAATGCTTCAAGCTCGGTCAGCGCCGTACTCAAGCCCGCGGGCCTTGAGAATTCGGTGGGTGTCATGACCGCGGCCTTTCTCAAGGCGCCCAACGATCCGATCTGGGCGAACGACAAAGACGTCAAGGACTACGTCGAGTTCATGAAGAAGTGGAATTCGCAAGACAACCCGAACGACTTCTATGCAACGGTTGCTTACGTCAACGCGGCGATGCTGCGCCACGTGCTTGAGAGCAGCGGCGACGACCTGACGCGGGACAATGTTATGGAACAGGTAGCGAATATCCATGATGTTCGCCTGCCGTTGCACCTGCCGCACGTGGTGCTGAAAACAACTCCGCAGGATTTTAATGCGTTCAGATCGCTCCAGTTGCAGCGATTCGACGGGGAAAAATGGATTGATGTCGATTAGAGCATGACCGGGGAAAAGCATGCCCTCGGGTCAATATTCCAGGGGCATGCCCGACAAGGCTCTCTGGAACGCTGTTTTCTAGGTCTCGGAGCCTCCGAGCGAAGCGCTTATTTTCCTTGCCGCGACGGCTACCGCCGGGCCGTATTCGTGATCGAGCTGATCCTGCGACACCAAATACGCCGGTCCGCCGACGCTCAGCGCATAGACGCTTCCAGCGTTAGGTGTGATGATCGGAGCTCCGACGGCATTGATGTCTTTGCGCCATTCCCCGGCGGAGGTGCAGAAGCCGCGTTCCGCGACCTCGCGGATCGACGCCTCAATGGATCGCGTGATCAGCGGCCAGTCATCGCCGTGCTGTTTGCGGATGGCGTCGAGAATGCTGTCGCGTTCGCTGTCAGGCACCGCGGCGAGATAAGCCTTGCCAACCGCGGTGACGGCGATCGGTATCCGCGAACCCGGCGCCAGCCGAAGGCCGACGAGGCCGTGGCCTTCGCAGGTTTCGACGTTGAGCATCATCAGCTTGTCGCGCGTGCCGAGCGCGATATGCAGGTTATGGGCGTCGGCAAGAGTCTCCATGATCGGCCGGGCTACGCGCCGGACATCGAGGTTGGCGAGCGCCGCATAACTCAGCGACAGCGTGCGGCCGCCCAATTCATAAGTTCCGAGCCGGCTGTCGTAGGCCAGATAGCCCAATTGGGTGAGCGTGTGCGTAATACGCGAGATCGTCGGTTTCGGCAGTTCCGTGCGTTTCGCGAGATCGAGGTTGCCGAGCGCGCGGTCGCCCGCTCTGAAGGCGCTGAGGACTTCAAGTCCGCGCGCCAGCGCGGTGACAAACAGCCGGCCGCCGGCGTCGTCCGCAACCTCGTCCTTTGCGGCGGCCCGCGGTCTGCGGGCAGCGCGTTGTAGCAGCATGCGCGCGCTTTTCTTTTTCGCTCGCTCTTCAGAGGCTACAGAGGGTGCCTGACCGGGCGGTTTGCCGCTCCTGTTTTTTGGGGTCAGGTTGCGCGCTCCCGAACTGGATTTGCGCGGCGGCTTGTCGACCTTCATAGCTCTCAACCTCTTGCTGGTGCCGGAACGCCGCTGGAATGTTCGCGGGTCACAATGCCAAGGGACTTATCAGTTTCCTGCCGGCTTGTCGCTGCGTCGAGCTCCAAATCAGCTTTGCGAAATTAGATTTCGCATATTGTCTTGTTGGGAGCGCCGTGGCAACTTCAACGGCAGTTTTGATCCCTCCAAAATTCAAGGAAGCGCCCGCAGATGCCCATCGATCCCAAAACCCTGCTGCAATGGCCCTTCGCCGATCTCGAGCATACCTATACCGAGCGCGACACCATGCTCTATGCCCTCGGGCTCGGCTGCGGCGCGGATCCGATGGACGAAAGCCAGCTTCAGTTTGTCTATGAGGGCCGGCTGCGGGCGCTGCCGTCGATGGCAGTGGTGTTGGGCTATCCCGGATTCTGGATCAGTGATCCGGGCACCGGCGTCGACTGGAAGAAGGTACTGCACGGCGAACAGGGCATCACGATTTTCAAGCCGTTGCCGTCGGCGGGAACTGTGATCGGCCGCACGCGGGTGACCGGCGTGTTCGACAAGGGCAAGGATAAAGGCGCGGTGCTCGTCTCGGAGCGTGACGTCATCGACAAGGCGAGTGGAGATTTGCTCTGCCGCCTGACGTCGACGACCATGATGCGCGGCGACGGCGGCTTCGGCGGCCCCTCCGGTCCGCTCCCGGCGCCGCACGCACTGCCCGATCGGGCCCCGGATAAAACCGCCAGCATTGCAACGCTGCCGCAGGCCGCGCTGATCTACCGGTTATCCGGCGACTACAATCCGCTTCATGCCGATCCCGCGGTGGCGCGGAGCGGCGGGTTCGACAAGCCCATCCTGCATGGTCTGTGTACGTTCGGCGTGGTGTGCCGCGCGTTGCTGGATATGGTCTGCGGCAGCGATCCCTCCAGGTTGCGCGCGATGCAGGTCCGGTTCAGCTCGCCGGTCTACCCGGGTGAGACCATCGTGACCGAGTTGTGGAACGAGCCAGGCGGCATCGTCTCGTTCCGCGCCAAGGTGAAGGAGCGCGACCTTGTCGTCATCAACAACGGCCGTGCCGAGGTGGCGGCTTGAGCCGCCGCTTCGACCGCGGGCTGAAGGCGCTCAAATCCGGCGGTTGGATTTTTCCCAATACGGATCCCGCAGGCGCCGCTTGAAGATCTTTCCCGAATCCTCACGCGGCAGGCCTTCCTGCAACTCGATGTGCCGGGGTATCTTGTAGTCGGCCAGCGTCGCTCTCAGCTGGGCGCGAATGGTATCGCGATCGATGGTGGCGCCGCGCTGGGGTTCGATCACGGCCATCAGGGCTTCGCCGAATTCGTCGTCCGGGATGCCGAACACGGCGCAGTCGTGGACGCCGGGGAGGGCGTGCAGCGCCGCTTCGATCTCGGCGGGGTAAATATTGACGCCGCCCGAGATCACCATGTCGCGCTTGCGGTCGGAAATGAAGACGTAGCCGTCTTCGTCGATATAGCCGACGTCGCCGCTGGTGATGAAGCCGTCGCGCTCGATCTCGATCCGCTTCTCCGGCTTGTTGTGA
This sequence comes from Bradyrhizobium sp. KBS0727, assembly GCF_005937885.2. NCBI lineage: Bacteria > Pseudomonadati > Pseudomonadota > Alphaproteobacteria > Hyphomicrobiales > Nitrobacteraceae > Bradyrhizobium > Bradyrhizobium sp. KBS0727. Next base: position 2,824,350 of record NZ_CP042176.1, read on the forward strand.
TAGCTGAAATCCGGGCTGCCGGTGGACCGCGAATAGATCTCGCCGATGGTTCCGCGCGGCAGAACGTTGCCGGCATCATCGAGAATCCGCAGCAAGGCACCGTCCAGGATCTGGCCGACCGTGCCGGGTTTCCTGAGCGCATCTTCCGGCGCTGCGTAAGTCACGGCGCCGGATTCGGTGCTGCCGTAATATTCGTGGATCACCGGTCCCCACCAGTTCATCATGGCCTGTTTGACATCGGGCGGGCAGGGCGCGGCCGCGTGCACGATGTGACGCAACGCGGAGACGTCGTATTTCTCGCGGACTGCAGCCGGCAATTTCAACAGGCGGACGAACATCGTCGGTACCATGAAGACGGTGTCGATGGCTTCTTCCTGAACCAGCCGGAGAAGTCCTTCCGCGTCGAACCGTGGCATCAGAAACAATGCTCCGCCGAGACGCCCGGCACGCAGCGCGAAAACGTTGGGCGCGGAGTGATAGAGCGGTCCCGGCAACAGCGCGCGCACGCCCGGTTTCAGGCCATAGACGCGCGCCCGCATCGCCTCGGCGGCTGCGGCCTGTGCGGGGGTTGGCGCTTCCCTGCGGACACCCTTGGGCTGCCCGGTGGTGCCCGAGGTGTAGATCATGCTCTGCGGCTGCGGCAGTTTCGGGCCGTCATAAGGCCTTTGTCTGCTCATCCAGGGTTCGAGATCCTCCGCGCCGTGCGGCAGACCGCGGCGTGAGGGATCGATCCGGTAGGCCCCCTCTATCTCCGGCGGCGTCGGAACGCTGAGCAGGGTGATGTCGCCGGGAATAACCTCGCCCAGCGCGTTCAGGAGATCGGCATGGCCGATCAGCACGCGGGTTCCGGTATCCTTCAGAATATAATCGACCTCCTCGGGCTTGAAGTGCCAGTTGACCGGCACCGCATAGGCCCCCAGCAACATGACCGCGTAGCTCGCTTCGAGGAAGGCAATGTCGTTTCGCATCAAGATGCAAACGCAGTCACCTTCGCTGACGCCGAGGCTTTGCAATCCGCCGGCGATCAGCAGCACCCGTTTTTCGACTTCATCGAAGCCTCGCTTGCGTGAACCGCTGATGATGCCGGTGGATACGGTCATGAGGATCTCCCGTCGCTCGAGCTCGTGTGCCCATCTCTGGTGAACCCTGCCATGTGTATATCTGGCAGGGTGGTTGCTGCAGGCCTGGCGCTTCTAGCGGTACGGCTTCCGGTGCCGGCGCTACAGCGACCGTGCAATGAGTTCGCGCATGATCTCGTTGGAGCCGCCATAGATCCGGCGCACGCGGGCGTCGGCATAGGCGCGGGTGATGGGGTATTCGAGCATGTAGCCGTAGCCGCCATGCATCTGCACGCATTGGTCCACCACCCGGCATTCAAGCTCGGTCAGCCAGTATTTGCACATCGCGGCGGCCTCGACGTCGAGCTTGCCGTCCAGATGAAGCTCCATGCAGCGGTCGAGAAAAACCCTGCCGATCTGGATCTCGGTCTTCATCTCGGCGAGCTTGAACCGATTGTGCTGGAATTCCGCCAGCGGCTGGCCGAACGCCTTGCGCTGTCGCGTGTAGTCGAGTGTCCATTCAAGCGCCGCTTCGGCGCCGGCGACCGCTGTGATCGCGACCAGCAGTCTTTCCTGGGGAAGTTCGTTCATCAGGCAACGAAAGCCGCGGCCTTCCTCGCCCAGCAGGTTGCCGGCCGGCACCCGCACGTCGGTGAAGAACAGCTCGGAGGTGTCCTGCGCTTTCATGCCGAGCTTTTCGAGGTTGCGGCCGCGCGAAAAACCCGGGCGGTTGGCCTCCACCAGAAGAAGACTGATCCCCCTGGAGCCGCCTTGCGGATCGGTCTTGCAGGCGAGGATGACGAGGTCGGCGAGCTGACCGTTGGTGATGAAGGTCTTGGATCCATTGACGATGAAGTCATCGCCGTCGCGGATGGCGGTGGTGCGGATCGACTGCAGATCGCTGCCGGCGCCGGGCTCCGTCATCGCCAGGGCGACAATGACTTCTCCCGTCGCCATCAACGGCAGCCATTGCCGTCGCTGGGCTTCGGTGCCGTAATGCAGGATATAGAAGGCGGCAATGTCGGAGTGCACACGGAAGCCGGGACCGTTGAAGACGCCGCGCGAGAGTTCTTCGGTGACGATCGCGCTGAGGGTGAAGTCGCCACCGCCGCCGCCATATTCCTCGGGGATGGCCGGACAAAGCAGGCCGGCCGCGCCGGCCTTGTTCCAGAGGTCGCGGCTGACCACGCCGTCCTTTTCCCACTGCGCATGATGCGGAGCGATCTCGCGGTCGACGAAACGCCGCACGGTATCGCGGAATGCCTGGTGTTCGCCGTCACCGTAGATCGTTTGCGGTATCATGATCCAATCGTCCTCCGAGGGGTTTTTGTCATTTGCGAAATCGTATTTCGCATATTTGACATTTGCAAGCGCGCGTGGCAAATCCGCTGCGATCAAGCCGCCGAAAGCTGCAAGGCGGTAATCCGGGAGAATTTGCCGAGATGGCTGAGCCAGCGCGCGCTAAACCAAAACCGACACCTGAGACCCAGCATTTCTGGGACGGCACGCAAGCCGGCGAGTTGCGGCTGCAGCGCTGCGACGCCTGCGCCAACGTCTATTTCCCGCCGCGCCCGTTCTGTCCGTCCTGCGCCTCGCGCAAGGTCAGCGTGTTCAAGGCGAGCGGCAAGGGCACGCTGTACAGCTACGTCATCAACCATCGCCCGGCCGCACCCGGTTTCACCCCGCCTTACGCGATCGCGATCGTCGAGCTCGCCGAAGGCCCGCGCCTGATGAGCAACATCATCGATTGTCCGCAGACGCCGGAGGCGCTCGAACTCGACATGAAGCTCGAAGTCGCCTTCGAGAAGCTCGACGACAAGATCACCCTTCCTCAGTTCCGTCCGGCGAAGGGCTAAGCACCATGCGCAGAAACGCAGTCGCCGTCGTCGGCGCCGCCGAAACCACCGAACTCGGCGTCATCCCCAACATGTCGCAGATCCAGCTTCACGCGGATGCGGCGCTCAACGCCATTGCCGATGCCGGACTGAAGCTGTCCGACATCGACGGCATCGCGACCGCCGTGGAGACCCCGCAGCAGATCGCGCACTATCTCGGCATTACGCCGACCTGGGTCGATGGCACTTCGGTCGGCGGCTGTTCGTTCATGCTGCACGTCCGCCACGCCGCCGCGGCGATCGAGGCCGGCCTGTGCAAGACCGTGCTGATTACGCACGCCGAAAGCGGCAAGTCGATGATCGGCAAATTGCCGCGTTCGACGCCGGCCGACAGCCTCAACGGCCAGTTCGAAGCGCCGTTCGGCGTCTACGGGCCGCCGAGCATGTTCCCGATCCCGGTGCTGCGCTACATGAAGACCCACGGCATAACCCACGAGCAGATCGCCTCGGTCGCGGTGGTGCAGCGGGAATGGGCGGCGAAGAATCCGCGCGCCACCATGAAGGCCCCGATCACGGTCGCCGATGTCCTGAACTCGCGGATGATCGCCTATCCGTTCCGCATTTTGCAATGCTGCCTCGTCACCGACGGCGGCGGCGCGCTGATCCTGACGTCGGCGGACCGCGCCAAGGACTTTCCGAACAAGCCGGTCTATATCCTTGGCACCGGCGAGAGCGTGGAAACGCCGATGGTCAGCCAGATGAAGACGTTCGATAGTTCGCGCGCCTTCAAGGTCGCGGGCCCCACCGCGTTCCGCGAAGCCGGCATTACCCACAAGGACGTCGATCACCTGATGATCTACGACGCCTTTGCGCATTTGCCGCTCTACGGGCTCGGCGACCTCGGCTTCATGCCGCACGAGGAAACCGGCAAGTTCATCGCCGACGGCAACACCCGCCCCGGCGGCAAGCTGCCGCTCAACACCAATGGCGGCGGTCTCAGCTACATGCATTCGGGCATGTACGGCATGTACGCGCTGCAGGAGAGCGTCCGGCAAATGCGCGGCATCGCCCCCGCACAGGTGCAGGGCGCGAAAGTCTCGGTCTGCCACGGCGTCGGCGGCATGTTCGCCGCGTCCGGCACCATCATCTTTACGAACGAACGATAACCAGCTTCGTCATTCCGGGATGGTCCGCAGGACCAGACCCGGAATCTCGAGATTCTCAGATGCGCAATTGCGCATCCTAGTTCGTGCTTCGCACGCCCCGGAACGACGACATCAACAGGAGACTCCAATGGCCAAATCACTGCAAGACAAAGTCATCATCGTCACCGGCGCCGGTCGCGGCATCGGCAAGGAGATCGCGCTGCTCTGCGCAGCCGAAGGCGCCAAGGTCGTGGTCAACGATCCCGGCGGTGCGGCCGACGGCGCCGGCACCAGCGCGGCACCCGCCGAAGAGGTGGTCGAGGAAATCAAGCAGAAGGGCGGCACCGCGATCGCCAACTTCGAGACGGTGGCGGAAGCCATTCCGGCCAGCAAAATCGTAAAAATGGCAACCGACACCTACGGCAAGCTCGACGGCGTGGTCAACAACGCCGGCATCCTGCGCGATGCGATCTTTCATCGCATGAGCATCGATGCCTTCGAGTCCGTCATCAAGGTTCATCTGATGGGCTCGTTCTATGTCGCGCACGCCGCGGCGCGGCTGTTCAAGGAGCAGGAAAGCGGCTCGTTCGTCCACTTCACCTCGACCTCGGGCCTGATCGGCAATTTCGGCCAGGCCAACTATGCCGCGGCCAAGCTCGGCATCGTCGGGCTGTCGAAATCGATCGCGCTCGACATGAGCCGTTTCAACGTGCGCTCGAACTGCGTCTCGCCGTTCGCCTGGAGCCGGCTGATCGGAACCATTCCGACCGAGACCGAGGAAGAGAAAGCACGCGTCAAGAAGATCCAGCAGATGGGTCCGGAGAAGATCGCGCCGATCTGCGCCTTCCTGCTCTCGGACGCCGCCAAGGACGTCACTGGGCAGATATTTGCCGTGCGCATGAACGAGATATTCCTGATGGGCCAGTCGCGCCCGCTGCGCTCGGTCCAACGGAGCGACGGCTGGACACCGCAGACCATTGCCGAACACGCCATGCCCGCGATGAAGTCGTCGTTCTACAAGCTCGATCGCTCCGCGGATATTTTCAACTGGGATGCCATCTGAGCGACGACAGGCGGGGGGCTGCCAGCGCACCGGAGATCATTGCATCGAATTGCCACGGAGACATCGACCGTCCGGGTCGGATAGCAAAGCCGATCATCAAAGAAATCGGCAAGAGCCAACGAGGAAAAAGAAATGCAGAAGAAATCTTCGCTTCTTGTGATGGTGGCGGCAATCATTGTTGCGTCGTCACTCTCGGCCAATGCGGCGGAGAAGAAGTATGGTCCGGGCGTCACCGACACGGAAATCAAGATCGGTCAGACGATGCCCTACAGCGGGCCGGCTTCCGCCTACGGCACCGTGGGCCGGCTCGAAACCGCTTATTTCGAAATGATCAACGCCGGCGGCGGCGTGAACGGCCGCAAGATCAATCTCATCAGCCTCGACGATTCCTACAGCCCGCCCAAGGCCGTGGAGCAGACGCGCCGGCTGGTGGAACAGGATGAGGTGCTGGCAATCGTCGGACAGCTGGGCACGCTGACGAGTTCGGCCGCGCAAAAGTACCTCAATGTGAAGAAGGTTCCCCAGATCCTGATCACATCGGGTGCGGCCAAATGGGATGACCCGAAGGCCTTTCCCTATTCGACGTTTCTTTACTCGCCGTACCGCCTGGAAGGCCAGATCTTCGCACAGTATCTGCTCGCCAACAAGCCGGGCGCCAGGCTCGGCGTGTTTTCCCAGAACGACGATGCGGGGCGGGATTACGTCCGCGGCTTGAAGGACGGGCTTGGCGACAAGGCCTCCACGCTCATCGTCAAGGAACTGACCTACGAGACCACCGATTCGACGATCGATTCCCAGGTCGTGACGCTGAAGGCCGCCGGCGTCGACACGCTGTTTCTGATGACGACGCCGAAGTTCGGCGCCCAGACGATCCGCAAGATCGCCGAGCTGGGCTGGAAGCCGCTGACCTACCTGTCCGCCGTATCGACCTCCCTCAAGACCGTGCTCGAGCCAGCCGGGCTCGACAACTCCAAGGGGCTGATCACGGCGCTGGCCGTCAAGCGGCCGGACGATCCCCGTTGGGAGAACGAGAAGGACGTCCAAGACTACAAGGCCTTTCTCAAGCAGTGGTACCCCACGGGAAACATGGCCGATAGCAGCAACATCGCCGGATATATGGCGGCCTTCGTGACGGTGAAGATCCTCGAACTCTGCGGCAACGACCTGACCAGGGAAAACCTGCTCAGGCAGGCGACCAACCTGACTGATCTCGCCGCTCCGCTGCTGTTGCCGGGCATCACCATCACCACGACGCCCGCCAGGTACACGCCATTCAGGCAGATGCAGATTGCGCGTTTCGATGGGACTACCTGGGTACCTGAAGGCCCACTCATCAGCGCGAACGAGCCGTAACACCGATTGACCTGCTGACAGAACGCGAGGGGAAACGACGATGAGCATGGATGTAAGGGTCGTGGGCGTCGGAATGATTCCATTCGCGAAACCCAGCGCCAGCGAAAGCTATGTGGAGATGGGCGCCAAGGCGGTGGCGGCGGCGCTCGCCGATGCTGGCTTGTCCTACGCGGCGATCCAGCAGGCTTATGCGGGCTACGTCTACGGAGATTCGACCTGCGGACAGGCGGTGCTCTACCGCGCCGGCCTAACGGGTATCCCGATCTTCAACGTCAACAATAATTGTTCGACGGGATCGAGCGCGCTGTTCCTGGCGCGCCAGGCGGTGGCGAGCGGCCAGGTCGAGTGCGCGCTTGCGGTCGGTTTCGAGGAAATGCGGCCCGGCGCGCTCGGCTCGAATTTTCCTGATCGTGTCGGGCCGATGGCCCGGCATGCCGGCCTGATGGGCGAGTTGCAGCCGCACGATCCGAAGGCGCCGCGCGCGGCCCAGTTCTTCGGCGGCGCCGGCGCGGAGTACGCGGAAAAATATGGCACCGGTCCGGAAGTCTTCGCCAAGATCGCCGCCAAGGCGCGCGTGCATGCCGCCAACAATCCTTTCGCGATCTTCCGCAACCTGCTGTCGGTCGAGGAAATTCTGGCCTCACCGCGGCAATACGGGCCGATGACCCGTTATCAATGCTGCCCGCCAACATGCGGCGCCGCGGCGGCTATCGTCTGTTCGCCGGCGTTTGCCGCGCGCCACGGCCTCGACGGCTCGGTCGCGATCAAGGCGCAGGCGATGACATCCGATACCGCCAGCACGTTCGAAGAACGTTCGATGATCAAGCTGATCGGCTACGACATGGCCAAAGATGCCGCGTCGGCGGTCTATGAATCGGCGGGCGTCGGTCCCGAAGACATTCAGGTGGTCGAATTGCACGATTGCTTCACCGCCAACGAGTTGCTGACCTACGAAGCGCTCGGCCTCACCGCGGAGGGAACGGCCGAGCAGTTCATCACCGACGGCGCCAACACCTACGGCGGCAAGGTCGTTACCAATCCTTCGGGCGGACTGCTGTCGAAGGGACACCCCCTTGGCGCCACCGGCCTTGCGCAATGCACCGAACTGGTCTGGCAATTGCGCGGCACAGCCGGTCCCCGCCAGGTGCGCGATGTGACGCATGCGCTCCAGCACAATCTCGGGCTCGGCGGCGCCTGCGTCGTCACGCTGTACGGCAGAGCCTGACAGACCGGCCGCATCGGCAACGGAGGCGACCGCGCCGGCACGCGATCGGTCTCACTCCGCTGTGGTTGCATTTGGTGGCGCCGCGATCACCAATAGCTGAATCGATGGCAGCGGCAATGGCGGTATGCGAGATGACGGTTTGACGGGGCGGGAAAAACCCGGCTTAGTTTTTCGCGAAGCGCAAGCCTCGACCGAAGCTTAAGGGAGACACGACAATATGGCCATCAACCGGAGAACATTCGGAATAGGCGCGTCCGGACTGCTGCTGGGACCGATCGTGGCGCCGTTCATTCGCCGCGCGGGCGCCGCCGAATCGACCATCCGGATCGGCGTGGTCAACTCGATGAGCGGCAGTCTCGCCGCCTACGCCCAGGAAGGCCAGCCGGCGTTCGAATACGTCATCAAGAAGATCAACGCCGAAGGCGGCATCAAGAGCAAGGGCGGCGCCAAGATCGAACTGGTGATGGCCGATGACACCAGCCAACCGGCGCGCACCGCGGCCGAGGCCCGCCGGCTCATTACCGAGGAAAAGGTCCAGTTGCTGACCGGAACCATTCTCAGCGCCCAGATGCTGGCGCTGACGCCCGTACTGGACGAACTGAAGATGCCGACGCTCTCGGTCTGGGCAGGCGGATCGCAGTCCGATTATATGTTCACGCTGGGCTATCCCTACGATCGCGGTTACGCCCAGACGATCCACGACTTCATCATCTCGCTGCGCGACGACAGCAAGTTCGCGATCAAGACCGCGGTGATGGGTTACTCGAACTACGAGGCCGGTCAGCAGGTCAACAAGTTCCTGGTCGAGAAGCTGAAGGCCAGCGGCGTCGAAATCATCGGCGAGGCCGCGCTCGACATTCGCGCGCAGGACCAGACCGCCGCGATGATTCGTATCCGCTCGCTGAAGCCCGATGTCGTCGCCGGCCTCGTCACGCCGCGTGACGGAATCCTGCTGCATCAGGCCCGATACAATCTCAACTATCACGGCAGCGTTTTCTGCGGCGGCACCGGTGGCTATACCGACCTCTCGCTGTGGAAGGACCTTGGACCCGAAATCGGCAAGGCCGTGCTGACCAAGAACCTGTTCGGCATGACCGGCTTCAGTGCCGGAGCCAGGATCGACTCGATGCAGAAGATCATCGCCGAATTGCGCGACGTCGCCAAGCTCGACAAGATCGGGCAGGGCGCCATTCAGTATGCACAGGCTGCCCGCGTGCTGCAGCAGATTCTCGAGAACGCCGCCTCCCTGCAGAACGACGCGCTGCTCGAGGCGTTCAAGAAGGTCAATATTCCGTTCGGCGATCCCAACCTCTATGTCGCCAAGCCGAAGGGCCTGCAGTTCGCGCCAGACCGGCTGCTCAAGGACGGGTCGGCGATGTTCATCCAGTGGACGCCCGAGCAGGATCAGCAGGTGATCTTCCCGAAGGAGTTCGCCCAGGTGCCGCCGCGGCCCCGCGTCTAAGAGGTTGCTGTGGCCTTTCTCGAAGTCGCCAACGTTACGAAACGCTTCGGAGGGCTGGTCGCGCTGAATGCGATCAGCTTTTCCGTCGAGAAGGGCGAAATCGTCGGCATCATCGGCCCGAACGGCGCCGGCAAGACCACGCTGTTCGGTGTGATCTCGGGCTTTATTGCACCGAGCCAGGGCGAAGTCAGCTATGACGGCGAAAGCATCATCGGCATATCGCCGGATCGCCTGGTCCGGCGGGGGCTGATGCGCAGCTTCCAGATCGTGCAGTCGTTCGCCGACATGACCGCGCTCGACGTGGTGACGACGGCGGCGCTGACGCGAAGGCCGATGCGGGAAGCGATCGACTATGCCGCGCAGGCGTTGCTCCGCGTCGGTCTCGGCGGCAAGGAGCTCAAGGTGCCGCTGACGCTGTCGCTGCAGGACAAGAAGCTGCTCGAACTTGCCAAATGCATTGCCACCGATCCACGCTGCATCCTGCTCGACGAGGTGATGGCCGGCCTGACCATGAGCGAGACGGCGGCGCCGATTGCGGTGATCCAGGAGCTGAACCGGCAGGGCGTCACCATCGTCATGGTCGAGCATGTCATGCCCGTGATCATGCGGCTGGCGACGCGGATGGTGGTGATCAATTTCGGCGAGAAGATCGCCGAGGCGACCCCAGAGGAGATATTGAAGGATCAGCGCGTGATCGATGCCTATTTCGGAGATCACCTCGATGCTTGAGATCGAGAGCCTGACGGCCGGCTATGGCGGCGTGCCGGTGTTGCGCGATATCAACGTCAAGCTCGAGGCCGGCGAGATCGTCGGCCTGCTCGGCGCCAACAACGCCGGCAAGACCACGCTGATCAACAGCCTGTCCGGCACCGTCCGGCCGATCTCCGGGCGAATCCTGTTTCAGGGCGAGGACATCACGGCGATGCCGCCGCGCCGGCGCGTCGAGCGCGGCATCGTACAGGTACCGGAAGGCCGCCTGGTGTTTCCGGACATGAGCATCCGGGAAAATCTGCTGCTCGGCGGCATCAATAGCCGGGCGCGGCCGCATCGCCGCCGGCAGATGGACAAGGTGCTGGAGCTGTTCCCCCGGCTCGGCGAACGGCTTTCGCAAAATGCCGGTTCGCTGTCGGGAGGCGAGCAGCAGATGCTGGCGATCGGCCGCGGGCTGATGGCCGAGGCGCACGTATTGATGCTCGACGAGCCTTCGCTCGGCCTCTCGCCGCTCTTCGTCCAGTATATTTTCGAGATCATCGACCGGCTGCATGACGAAGGATTGACGATCCTGCTGGTCGAACAGAATCTGAATTTGACGCTGCGTCACGCCCAACGCTGTTACGTGCTGGAGCGCGGGCAGGTCGCGGTGGAGGGAGTTGCCGATGCGGTCAGGGACGATCCCCGCACCAAAAGTGCCTATCTTGGCCTGTAATCGGAGGACGGCGTGAGCGAACTCTACCAGGCACTGGCGCAGGGCCTTCTGATCGGCAGCACCTACGGGCTGCTGGCGCTGGGAATGGGGCTGGTTTACGGCGTCAGCGGCGTCGTCAACTTCTCGCATGGCGACTTCATCTCGCTCGGCATGTTCATGTGCCTGGCGCTATATTCCGCGCTGTCGCTCGATCCCTATGTCTCCGTGATCATCACGGTTCCGGTGATGACGGCGATCGGGGCGCTGGTTTACCTGTTCCTGATCAGGCCGATGGTCGGGCACCAGTTCCTGATGGTGGTACAACTGACCCTGGGATTGAGCCTGGTTCTGCAGAACGGCATCCTGATGGTGTTCGGCGGACAACCGGCGCGTACGCCATCGGTCGTGGAATCGAAGCTGTTTCTTCTGGGCGACGTGGTCCTGCGCGTGCCCCATGTGATCGCGTTCGCGGTCTCGTTCGTTCTCGCCGGCGGCCTCTATATCATGCTGCGATCGACCGACTTCGGCCGCTCGATCCGTGCCGTGCATCAGAATGCCCATGCGGCGGCGCTGATGGGGATCGACGTCGGCCGCGTCCAGGTCATGACTTTCGCGCTCGGCATCGGGATTTTGGCGCTGGCTGCGGCGTTGCTATTGCCGGGCACGCCGATCCAGCCCACCCAGGGCCTGCGCTACACCGTCATCACCTTGCTTGTGGTCGTGCTCGGCGGCATGACCAATTTCGTCGGCATCATGCTGGGGGGATTGGTGATCGGCATCGCTGAGGCGTTCGGCACCATCTATCTCGAAGGGCCGCTGGGTTTGCTGATGCCCTACATCATCTTCGTGCTGATCATGCTGTTCCGGCCGCAAGGGCTGACCTGGAGTTCCTCGCGATGAGAGAGGAATTCTACAAGACGCTGTCGTCGCCGATCTGGTGGGGCGTGCTGGCCGTTGCCGCCACGTTGCCGTTCATGCTGTCGAGCTACTACCTGCATATCCTCACGTTGTCCCTGGTCTATGTCGCACTGGCCTCGTCGTGGAATATCGTCGGCGGCATGGCCGGGCAGATCTCGCTGGCGCACAGCCTGTTCATCGGCATCGGGGCGATGCTGTCGAGCGCGCTGCTGCTCAAGCTCGGCATCAACATGTGGTTGGGCTTGCTGATTTCGGCGCTGATCTCGGGCGTGCTCGGTGTCGCCATCGCCTGGATCGATTTCCGCTTCCAGCTCGGCCATCTCTCTTTCGTGCTGATCACGCTGGCATTCGCCGAGATGGGGAGCATCATCGTCGAGGGGTGGGACTTTCTCGGCGGTGCGTCCGGATTGTTGCTGCCCAAGGACACCGGTAATTTCCTCGCCTTTCAGTTTGGCGGCGGCGGTGGCGCATTCTGGATGATGCTGGCGCTGGCGGCGGTCTGTGTGCTCGTCAATGTCGCGATTCTCAATTCACCGCTCGGCTACTATCTGCGTACCATCCGCGACAACGAAAAGGCGGCGCAAGCGATCGGCGTCGACATCCTGCGCTACAAGATCACCGCCATGGCGATTTCGGCGGTGCTTGCTTCGGTCGTCGGCACCGCTTACGTCCGGTACCTGACGTTCGCGGATCCCTATCTGCTGATCTCGCCGGTCATCACCATCGAGATCGTGCTGTTCGCCACCGTCGGCGGTCTTGGCCGAGCCTACGGTCCTGCGCTCGGTGCGCTGCTGCTGGTTCCGCTCGGCGAGGTGCTGCGCGGCAAGCTCGGCAGCACACTGCCTGGCCTGCACTACTTCATCTACGGCATTGTGGTGATCGGGGTCATTCTGGTGACGCCGCGCGGGCTGCTGCCGCTTTTTGAGGGGCTGTGGCGACGCTGGCGAGAGGCCCGCTAGAAGCTGTAAAGCCATTTCACGGCGGCTGTTTTTAGGGACGAACATGGACATGTCAGACCCAGCTCCGGCGGAAAGGTCGCGATGGGTCCGACGCCGGGAGCGGCGATGATCCTCGAAAGCGGGGCAATGGCGTGCTGCACTTGATCCCTATTGCGGGCTCCATTTGCCACGAAACTCTCTCGGTGTGACTCCGGAAAATCGTCGGAAAGCGCGAGTGAAATGCGCAGGGTCGGTGTAGCCCGAGGAAAATGCGACATCGATAATCTTGGCATTCGTGTTGCGCAGAAGCTTAGCGGCATTTTCAAAGCGGACCCCGTCAAGCAGGTCGGAATATGTAACGCCCGCGCTTGAAAGTTTGCGCTGAAAGCTTCTGACGCTGATGCCAGCCATCTCTGCGATTTCCGCGATAGTTGGAATTCTATCATCCAGGTAGGATGGCAGCATCAATTTGACCGCTGAGACGATTTCGTGGCCGGACGGCCCGACGCCGTCGTTATCTGAAGGCGCCGGCGTCTCGCTTGCGAGATTGGGGAGATCCAGGAATGAAGCGGGAATATCGATCCATGAGGAATTCTGATCCGATAGGAAGCGGGTATTTTGCCAGAGCGACCGAGTCTCAAGGCTCGGTTCATAGCGGGCTTCGAAGGCCATCGTCGCCGGAACCCAGTCGGGGCCGGAAAATTGCCTTACGATATGCATTACGTAGACATTCTGAAGCCACTGCGAATGCTCAAGATGCGGCACCCTGGCCGTGCCTGCGAGCTTGCTGCAAATTCTCACGTGATTGTCGTAGCGCTCCAGCCACACACTCACGGTCGTATCTTCAAGCGATGCCCATTTGCACAATTGCTGCAAAGCAATGAACAGCGTCGGCGAGAAGCGGATGACGGCGCGCATCTTTTCGTTCAGGTGGCAGAATTGCAGCCGGCGCGCAGCTTCAAATCCAATGTCCGTGATGCCTTGCGATCGCTGGGCGGCTTCCACGAAACGTACGGCGAGCAGGATTGGGATATAGTGCTCGGGCTTTTCCTCTAGAGAAGCTGGAAGGCGAAACTTGGTCAGCAAGGCCTCCGTTGGAGCACCGGCCTCATCACAAATCTGAGCGAAAGGAATAATGAATTGGCAACGAGTCAGAGGAAGTACGGTCATTTCTAGGTTCTCGCGCAGAAATTGAGTTCGGCGATTTTTCACGTTTTCGGCGTGCGGCCTGGCTAAGCTGCCGAAAGCTTAATGGCTCCCGGTTGGCGTGTATTGCAAAATTTCTACTCGCTGCATTGGAAGAGGCTGGCTGGCCCATCGGGAGCTCGCCATCGGTTTCAACTTGGCGGCTTAAGGCAAGACCTCCGACGATTCTCCACCCATGCTCCAGCGAAAGCGGAGGCTAGACGAGGCGTCTCGGCTCTTCACCACATGTCTTCGGTCCCATGAAGCCTGTTCATATTCCTTCCCGGTACTCGGTGCGGGCGGCGATTGCTGCCTCACTGCGTCACGGTGACGCAGCACTTCAACGCACCGCATTCCAACTAGGGATGAGCCCGCGCTCGTTGCAGCGTCATCTCTCCGCAATGGGCACCAGCTACAGCGACATGGTTGCGGAAGTGCGCCTCGATACTGCCTGCTACCTGCTTCTGGAATCCAACAAGCGCATATCTGAGATCGCACTGCGCCTTGGCTATGCGGGAACGAGCAGCTTCAGCCGTGTCTTCATGCGTTTGACAGAAATACAGCCCGTCATCTATCGGCGGCAACGAACTGTTCAAGAAAATGACAAGTCCCGACTCGGGAAGGAGTCGCATGCGGGCAATCAGCAGAAACCGCCGCGATTGGCGCGAAATGGCAAGACATCTTCCCTGTCAAGCGGGAGTAACCTCGCACCCCCTCGACAAGGGAAAAAACAGCATTCTAACGGCACTGACTGAAGAAGAACGCTATGTGGCGGGTCTTGAAAAGCAGGTCTCTTTTCATGAAAAGAGACTGAACGATATCGCCTCCTTGACAAACAGCCGAGCTGCCACGTCGTGTCGCGAACAGGACACGCGCGAGCAGCTCGATATTTCGATTGCCCAGTCGCAGTCCGCAAAGGCGCTACAGCAGAGCGCGAGCGCGAGCGCGTCGTTTGAATCGTCAATCGGCGGTGTCAACACCACCGTGCTGCAGACTCATGCGCTACTTGATGATGCAAAATGGGAGGTTGAGCAGACGACGGTCAAGGCGGCCTCGGACGGACACGCCAGCGTCGTGGCGCTCGCGGTCGGTGCCCGCGCCCCGCAGGCGCGTGCGTGCTCTGAGTCAAGTCCTACGCGGCTTACCTGTGAGGATTCAATCTGATAGCCGCATGGTGCCGTGTCAGCGGTAACCGGAGATGCAGCGTCAAGGCATGGCAGCCGCCTGTCAAACCCGATCGGCCGACCCGAGGGTTTCACGCTCTTCGCGATCCGGCAGCAAGAATTAGCGAAGGCCGCGGCCATTGGCGTGAAATGGCAAGAAATCTTCCCGGGTTGCCGTGAAATAGCGGAATGAAAACCAGTTTCCGGTGCTCACCGGATGCCAGCAACGATGGTCTGGGTTGGGGCGGCGAGCATGACACAGGACCGTGTCATCTGGCGGCCGATGCGCCTTGTTCGAGGGCGCAACATCGATTTTCCACCGTGCGAACGGGATACAGAAAGGTGAACCAATGACAATACTGCGTGCCGCTCTTCTCGCCATTGCCGCTGCTGGCATGGCGTGTGTGCCGACGGTCCTTTCCGCTCAATCGGCAGCCGAGCCGAAGCCGCACATGCCATTGGAGAAATCCATCGGCCAGTCGAAGCCCGAGGTCGTTCCGTCGTTGTTTGTTCTTAACTCCAAGGGCGCCACCCTGAAGGACGGGAAGCTCGTCCTGGCCGGAGTTTCTCCGAATGCCATCGTGTTTGCGGATCGCCCGGTGCGGGCCGCCGGGCATGATCTGACGATGCGGATCGTCGAGGATTGGGGCAGCGGCAGCGACAATTTCGCAAAGGATCCGCCGAACGCTACGGTGTCCGGATTCAAGAAGGACGGATCGGCTGTCTTCGACGCGGTGGTTGTGCTGAAGTCGCCGAAGCTCGAAGGCGACAGGCTGACTTTCGATGTCGACGTTCTCGAGGGTGATCTGGCGGGAGCCGATGGACCGGCATCGGTCTTCATCGACATCATTGGCCGGCCGCTGACCCCGCTGTCGTTTGCTGGTGTCGCTCGCAGGACGGCCTGGCGCGGCGCTTACTATCGCGGCGCTGCTGTTGCCGGGGCTGTGGCTGTTGGAGCGGCTGCCGCGGCCGCCTATCCCTATCCCTACTATTATGCGCCGCGCTGTGGCTATTATCCCTATCCGCCTTGCTACTAGGGATAGGCACGACGGTTCGAAAGACCTTATGACAAGAGTGGACAGGGCGTCGTGGAGACTGCGGTCAATGTGTCGGTCGGCACATTGACCAATAAATTGCAATGAACACCCTGACATCCGAAATGTGGATAGATTCGAAAACTCAATCGAACAATAAGGAGTACGGGCAAATGTTGACGAAGCGAGATCTACTTCGCTCCACCGCGGCGATCGCCGCGCTCGCCGCCACGACGGCAAAGTACACCCCGGCAATTGCGCAGAACAAAGCCGATTGGCCCAGGCTGTTGGAGGCCAAGGACATCGCCGAAGAGGGCTTCATCTACGGCTTACCGCTCGTGATGAATTATGCGGTTATGCAAGAGTATGCCGTGGACAGGAATTCGGGGCAGTTCAAGGCGCCGTTCAACGAAATTAAAAATCTGCACCACGTCGCCACACCAGAGGATACGGCAGTTATCACGCCGAACAGCGACACCCCTTACTCGGTGCTCTGGCTGGACTTGCGCGCTGAACCGATGGTTATATCGGTGCCGATGATCGAAAAGGACCGCTACTACGCGGTCCAGTTCATCGACGGCAACACCTACAACTATGGCTACATCGGCACTCGCGCCACGGGGACCGAGGCGGGTGACTTCCTGGTGGTCGGCCCTGATTGGAAAGGTGGAACGCCCAGCGGGATCAAGAAGGTCTTCCGATCGACGACGCCGTTCACGCTCGCGGTTATCCGCACTCAACTCTTTAATCCAGGCGACATGCCGAATGTCGAGAAAATTCAGTCTGGCTACAAGCCGCAGCCGCTTTCCGCTTTCCTTAAGCAACCGGCCCCGCCCGCCGCGCCGAAGATCGATTTCCTCCCCGCCACCACAGCCGGGATCAAGGATAACTTCTTCCAATATCTCGACGCAGCCCTGCAATTCGTCCCTGAGACGCCCAAGGACAAGGCGATTCGCGCGAAACTTGCGAAGATTGGCGTTGGTCCCGGCAAGACGTTCGCGTTCAAGGATCTATCGCTCGAACACAAAGCCGAAATCCTGGTGGCAATGAAGCAGGGTGACGACAAGGTCGACAAATGGCTGGCCAGCGGAAACAAAGCCATCAACGGCTGGAGCGTCGGCTCGTTCTTTGGCGACGAGGCCTTCTATAACGGCGACTGGTTGATGCGGGCCGGAGCTGCCAAGGGCGGCATCTATGGCAACGATGCCGTAGAGGCGATGTACCCTTATACCCGAACGGACGCGACCGGTGAGCCGCTCGACGGCAGCAAGCACAAGTACACCATCACCTTCGCGCCCGGCCAGTTGCCGCCAGTGAATGCGTTTTGGTCCGTTACGATGTACGACGGCAAGAGCCAGCTCTTGGTCAAGAACCCGATCAATCGCTACCTCATCAACTCTCCGATGTTGCCGGCGATGAAAAAGGACGCAGATGGCTCGCTGACGCTGTACATTCAAAAAGACAGCCCCGGCGCAGACAAGGAAGCAAATTGGCTTCCGGCGCCGGCTGACAAAATCTATCTCGTGATGCGCCTATATTGGCCGAAGCCTACGCCCCCATCGATCCTGCCGCCTGGCAACGGCACCTGGCAGCCGCCCGGTATCAAGCGGGTTTGATGGCGCCTGGACCAATCATGCTGCCCGGAAAGTGACTTGAGCGATCGAACTCGTGCTGGCCTGTTTTGGCGGGCGCGAGTTCGAGCGTAAATTACAGTTTCTAGAGCAGCGATCGGAAAGGAAGAAGCTTGGTATGCAGATGAAGCCGTAAGCGGATCTGTAGGAAACCGAATGGGAGGATTTTTCCGTTGGGGGCTGCTAGCGACGTACCATTACACAGCCTTAGCTTTGACGAATATTCTGACATGGTTATTGGAGCGACGGTGACTTTCCTGCTGACTGGTCGCAGTCAGGCGCCTTGGTCGGTCGGTCATTGCAAATTGGGTTCGATCGTCTTGCAATTTGGCGTGGAGGGAGGCTCCAAGATTGTGCACGGCATTTCGCGTCCGGATGCTTTGACCTTTATTCTTCAGGACGAGCAAATTGCTGATCGCTTGATTTTTTGCGGTCAAATCCTTCAGCCTCAGGACTTTGTGGTGCTTCCGCCCGGGAGCGATTTTACATTCGCATCATGCGGCATTCATCGTTGGATGTCGATTTCGATGCCTGTTGGAATCTTTGAAGCGTTTGCGATCAAGACCGGCAGAAAACATCTTGCATGGGTCGAGAACGAAAAGTGCGTCATTTCGCTCCCGGAGCAATCGCTCAAATGTTTGACCGCGGCGGCCGCGAGCGCCACCCTGCTCATGCGCGAGAAGCAAACGTCGACGCGTCATCGATTTAGTATTGCCCGTTTGTTAGACGCATTGATCACCGCGATTGCGGGTTCGGATAACGAAATGTGTCTCCCGGCAGAAAATTCACGATTGTCCAGCGACACCGTGACAAAAGCGTTGAAGTATGCCCGTGGTCAGAAATGGGAAGGGCTTCAGGTTGCTAACTTGGCCCTCGCGGCTGATGTAACAAGCCGGACGCTGTTGAGGACGTTCCGGCAACATCTGGGCGTTGGACCGGCGAGCTATCTTAAGCTACGTCAACTCAACATGGTCCGCCGTGCACTCCGCGGAAAATGTCAGCCGTCAGGTAAAGTCACAAACATCATGAGCGAGCACGGCGTTACTGAATTCGGTCGTTTTGCCTCGGAATACAAAGCCCTTTTTGGAGAGCGCCCATCGGAGACGGCGGCGAGGTCGCGGTTGCAAAGAGTGGGATGAAGCGATGTGCTTCAGTCGGCGTCGTCAGCCGTAATACGCAAATTCGCCAAGTGCAATTCGCGCCTCGGGGCGCACCGAAAAGAAGCGCGGACGCAACCGCCAGCGAAATGCCATTCGACACGCGGCAGGCCGCCTTGTTCGGTGACCGGTTACCGACGAAGCATGTGGCTTCAAGGCTCGCCTCAAGGGCGGTTGATGCTGGCGAAAACAGAAGCGTCACGCTGCAGTGTATCGAATTTGCAACGGGTCAACTTCTTTCGGTTGGTTGGCCGATTTTGCATAGCGACCGGGAGTTGACCAAAATACTTTCGGTACAGGCCCTTAAACTTGCGGCTGATGTGTTTCCAAAGGATTTGAAAATGAGAAAGATCGTACTCACGGCTGCTGCATTCACCGCATTCGCGGCCCCCGCGTTCGCTGCCGACCTGCCGCAGCGGACTTACGCCCCGGTCAAGGCGCCCTTGATGGCTGCCGTCTACGACTGGACCGGCTTCTACATCGGCGGTAACGGCGGATATGGAACGAGCCGCAATTGCTGGGGTGTCGTACCGGTAGGTGGCGCGGTCATTCCCGACGGTTGCCACAGTCAGTCGGGAGGCGTCATCGGTGGACAGCTGGGCTACCGTTGGCAGGCCGGTCAGTTTGTGTTCGGTTTGGAAGGCCAGGGCGACTGGGCAAATATGCGCAGTTCACACGTGAGCGTTGTCAATCCGCTTCTTACCGATTCTTCCAAGGTTACTGGCCTGGGCCTTTTCACCGGCCAGGTTGGCTACGCCTGGAACGCGGCGTTGCTGTATCTGAAAGGCGGCGCGGCGGTGACGAACAACAACCTTCTTCAAGCTACCACGTTTGGAGGCGTTGGCCTGAACTATGCGACCTCAACCCGTTGGGGTGGTGCCATCGGCGTTGGGTTTGAATACGGCTTCACGCCGAACTGGTCGGCTGCCATTGAATACGATCGCTTGATCATGGGTAATGCCAACAATTCCTTCTCGGTACCGGCAGGCGCTGCTGCTGTGGTCAATCGGGTCAGCCAGGATGTGGATCTGGTCACCGTGCGCGTGAACTACAAGTTCGGTGGACCCGTCGTTGCGGCATACTGATCTTTGCTAGCTAACGCGAGGGCCGGCTTAGCCGCCGGCCCTCGTCGGTTTCTTGGCCATTTTGGGGCGAAATTTTCGTGATGCATGACATGAAGAAATTTATCATTGGAGCAGCATTTGCTGCAGTCGGTTCTACCTGCGCGCTTGCGGCTGACCTGCCTGTGCAGGCCTACAAGAGCGCGCCCGTGGTGGCCCAGGTCTATAACTGGACCGGCCTTTATGTCGGTGTGAACGGCGGTTACGGCTGGGGCTCGCAAGATCCGCTGACGCTCGTCTCCAACAGGTTCGACCGTACAAGCTTCAATATCAGTGGCGGGATGCTCGGCGGCACCGTGGGGGCCCAAATCCAGCAGGGATATGTGTTGCTCGGCCTTGAGGGTGATCTTGATTGGGCGAACATCAAAGGCAACGGCATCTCAAGTCCGGCTATCGCGGGTATCGGGCAGGGTATTACGCTCGATATTGCGTCCAACATCAGCGCCATTGGAACGGCAAGAGTACGTGGCGGCGTCGCTATGAACAATTGGCTGTTCTACGTGACCGGCGGTGCGGCATTTGTGAAATCGAGCGCCAGTGGCACCTCAATTGCCGGCGTGCCTTGTGGTACGCTTGGCGTGCTGCCGAATTGCGCGGCCTCCGCCTGGCACCCTGGCATCGTTGCGGGCCTGGGCGTAGAATATGGCTTCACACCCAACTGGTCCTTGAAGGGTGAATATCTTTACACGCAGATGATCGGCGCCGGCGTAAACGTTGACAAGCTCAACATCTTCCGTGGTGGCATCAATTACCGATTTTGAAGTAGAAGATGCGGGTGGGGCGTTATTATGAATCCTAAGGCGTTGGCTCTTTGTGCAGCGTTGGTTGCACTTACCGGTCCTGCATCGGCCCAGTCGCCGTCATGGACCCAAACGGGTATGCTCAGTTGTAAGCTTAACCCGAGCATTGGATTCATTATCGTCGGCCACCAGTCGATGGAGTGCCGTTTCGTGCCATCCATGCCCGGTCCGCCACAGCTTTACGAAGGCGCCCTCAACACGGTGGGAATTGATATTGGGATAATCGGTGGCGGCGCCCTGGCGTGGGGCGTTCTGGCGCCTACCGCTGGCGTTCCTGCCGGCGCTCTGGCTGGCACCTATGTTGGTGCAAGCGGTGATGTGGCATTGGGACTTGGTGTCGGAGCAAATGTTCTGGTCGGCGGATCCAACAGAAGCTTCGCGCTGCAACCGGTATCAGTCGAGGGCTCGGTCGCGCTGGATGTCACACTTGGACTGTCCGCACTTCAATTGAGATGGGTTCCTTGAGCCAGTGCACCTGGCCGTGCAGAACACAGTTCGAGTTGTACAAGGAACGTGAAACCGGAGGATTTAGATTGCGACATTGTTTTATTCTCGCCGCGGCTGCGACACTTGCCTGCTCCAGCGCCTTGGCCCAGACGCCGCTTTCGGCCTATGTCGATAGCAACGGCTTCATCGATGTGCAAAAACTGACATGCGCCCAACTTGCGGGTACCTACCAGGAAGACGCGGACGCCCTGACGTCCTGGTACAGCGGTTGGTACAACGGCCTGGCCAAGAAGCACTACCTGGATCTCAGGAAGGGAAAGGTCGTGGAGCACGAGGTGATCGAGTACTGCAAGGCAAATCCGGACAAGCTCATTATCGAAGCCATCGCTGTCGTATTCAAGGATGAGCGGGCGAAACTGGGAATTCGGATGAAGGCCGATTGAGACAAGCGCGCCAGTCGCTGGGCCTGGGGCATCGATGATGGGGCCAACTGATGTTGTCCCCATCGGGAAGCGTGCAGTTGTTTTGTCGCCGCTCTGAGTTTCTCAAACTTGGCGATGGCCCAAAGCGCGCCTCCGAGAGGCAGCAGTTCAGGGCTGCAGGGCAGGACTAAGGACTCTTGAAAAGAGGATCTACGGGAAAGGCGCCGCCTGTCAGTCCTAACGACTGCAGCTCGATGCTGTGACGGTCCACCTCCAACATGGCTAACAGCAGCGCAAGCATCACCGCGACGTAGATGAACAGCGGCGACGCGTGTCGGGTCGCGGGATCTACGCCAGGCGAAAGCAGAACGCGAAGCGCTCGCAGCCTCAAAACAACCTGCAGATACGTCTTGGATCGTATTTGCATGCCCATCGCCCTTGATGTGGCCTTACAGCGTAGGACCTGGGCGGCGTAGTTTCAAGGCGTGACTTCGGAATCGTGGAACTCAGAGGATCTTCCTTTGTTCAGATCGATCAACCGAAAGCCAGACATCGATGCGACCGTGGGCCATTCCAGATTTGGTCGTACTGAGTTCCGGGTTCGCACTTGCACAATCGCAGGAGCCTGGCCCAAGCCTGGCCGGCAGTGGACGAACAGTCCCCGAGGACAAAGACCTGTTCCAGCCGCAAGGTTGGACGGGGCCGATCAACACGCAATCTGGCGGAGCACCTGCCGAAAGTCCGCAAGGCCAAAGTCCGCCTGGCATGCAAGCCGCCCCGGAAGGTTCCAATAAAACGGTCGTCGCTGCGGACAAATAGCGCGGTTCGCGACGAGCAATGATTTCGTTCTGGCGGCCACGTCAGGCAGAATGAACGGTATATTGCGTCAGGGCCACTCGGAGTGTCGATGCGCTTGGTCTTGCCCATCTTCGCGGTCGCGTTTGTTGCGTCGCTGATGTCGATGCTGCCGTCCGCTCAAGCGCAACTGTTGGGTCATGGCGGTCCCGTGCGCGCGATTGCGGTCTCAGCCGACGGCAAGACGATCCTGTCGGGTAGTTTCGACACCGCGGCAATCCGATGGTCTCTCGCAACCGGGTCCGCGGAGCAGGTGCTTCGCTTTCACTCGGACGCGGTGAACGCGGTTGCCTTCCTGAGGGACGGGAGAATGGCGACGGCCGGCGCGGACGGACGCATCGCGATCTGGACGACAGGCCGGCAACAGCCGGATTTGGTTCTGGAGGGGCATCGAGCGCCCATCGCCGCCCTTGCGGTTTCGCCCGACGGCGCGATGCTCGCCTCGGCATCCTGGGACCACACCGTCCGGCTCTGGTCGCTTGCGGACGGCGCGCAGCGCGTATTGGAAGGCCATTCGCAAAACGTAAACGGTGTTGCCTTTGCGCCGGACGGGAAATCGGTCGTAAGCGCCGGCTACGACCTGACGCTGAGAATTTGGCGGCTGCCCGAGGGAGTGCCCGATATCCTCACGTTGCCATCGCCGATCAACGCGGTGGCCGTTATGCCGGACGGCGAAATCGCGACCGGCACCGCTGACGGTAAGCTGCGAATGCTGAGTCCCAAGGGCACCGCGAACGGCGAGGTCCAGGCGCTCCCGACGCCGATCGTGGCGTTGGCGAAGTCCGATGACGGAGCGCTGATCGCCGCGGCGGGCATCGACGGCACCGTGGCTATTATTGACTGCAAGGCGCGTTCGCTGTTGCGCGTGCTCGCCGGTTCGGGCCTGCCCGTCTGGGCGGTCGCCTTCTTGCCGGATGGCCAGACCTTGCTGACCGGTGGCGCCGACGGGAAAATCCGGCGGTGGAATGCGCTTACCGGCGATCCCGTCGGTTCAAATCTGCCTGGCCAGCCGGCAGATTTGCTCGCCGCTTACGCGGGAGATCACGGGGCGGAAGTGTTCAGGGCGTGCGTCGCTTGTCACACGCTGTCGGACGAGGAGCTGCCCCGCGCCGGCCCGACGCTCGCCGGATTGTACGGCCGAAAGATCGCCTCGCTGCCCGGCTACCGCTTCTCCGATGCGCTGAAGACGATGGACATCGTCTGGACTCCCGAGACGGTCGCAAAACTATTCGAGGTCGGCCCGAATGCCTATACACCCGGCACCAAGATGCCGGAACAGCGCATCGGCTCGGCCGAAGATCGCCGGGCGCTCACGGATTTTCTGGCGCGCGCGACGGCGAAGTAAGCGAATCTAGAACGCGTCCCATTGCTCGGCGGCAAGGTCTCTCATCTCGGGGTGTTCCTTGAACATCCGCTGGATATCGATGCTGGGATGGTCTTTGAGTGCCGCTACTACGCACTGGTTGACGTATTTCCGGCGCGCGAGCCACTTGACCTTCGTGCCTTTCGCCTCCGCCTTGCAGGCAACGACCGCCTGTTTCAGGACAGCCTTTTCCGCCTTGGTCATCCTCGCCGCCTCGGCAGTCAACGTCGCGCCCATCGTGATAACCACGGCAATCAGACCGGTGACGAAACGGAACATGGGCCATTTTCCTTGATTTGATGCTCGGCGAAAATTCATGGTGTTGGAAAAAGAAGAGCGCGTCGTGACGAGCTGTGTCACGTGCGAACGCAACCAGTTTAGTTCTTGTCGTCTCGTTGGCGCAAATAGTCGTCGGTCGTACGCGGTGGGGTGCGCTCGGGCACGCCCGCGAACGGATCAAACTGCTGCTCGCTCATGGTGATGACGCGGCAATCGGCGCACATTCGCAGCGCGTCGAGGCGCCTGTCGCCCGCCGGATACATCCAATGCCGGCCCTCAAGCTTTGCTGCGACGCGATCGATCGTGCTCTTGGTACCGAAAGGCGTGCCGCAGCGGATGCAATGCGCGGGCTCTTCCTCCTTGATCACCTGCGCCGGCGCCCTGACCGCGCGGAAATCGATCTGCGGCTTGAGCGTGATCACCTTTTCGGGACAGGTGCTCTGGCACAGTCCGCATTGCACGCAGGCGTCCTCGACGAACTTGAGGACGGGACGCTCCGGATCGTCGCGAAGTGCGCCGGTGGGGCAGACCGAGACACAGGACAGGCACAGCGTGCAGCCGTCGGTGTTGACGGTGACCGCGCCAAGCGGCGCGCCTTCGGGCAAGGCAATCACGTCGGTCGGGCTCGGCGCGACGCGGTGCAATTCGCTCAAGGCAAATCGCAGCAGATCGCGCCGCTTGCCGACCGTCCTGAATGTTGCGGGTTGAGCGACAGTTGCGAGCGGCGCGATGGCCCGCAAATGCCCACCGAGTACATCCGGATCGTCCGTCTCGATTGTCGCGACGCGATCGCCGGCAAATCCGAGACCGCCAAGAATGGCATCGGCCATGGCGATGGTTTGCGACAGCCCGGCCAGGTCGTGCAGCGGTTTTGCCCGCAACAGAAAACGCAGGCTCGCCGCGCCGTGAGCAAAGGCCGCCACGATGGCCTCGAGTCCCAGCTGCGTCACTTCGTTAACGGCGAAAGGGAGCACGTTTGCGGGCAAACCGTCGCCATGACGTGCCAGTGCGTCGATCAGCGGACGGCCGTGCTGGCCGTCATGAACGAGCAGGACCGGCCGGTCTCCGCCGGCGTCGTGATAGGCGAGCAGCATCGCGCGCAGTTGGTGCAACTGCACATCCGCCGGCGGCAGTGCATAGGAGGCCGCCCCGGTGGGACAGGCCGCGGCGCATTGCCCGCATCCGGCGCAGACCTCGGCATTGACGTTGACGTGATCGCCATCCGGCGTGATCGCCCCGGTCGGACATAGATCGAGACAGCGATGGCATCCGGTCAGATTCGACCGCGAATGGGCGCAAAGGTCGGCGGTGAAGTTGACGTATTTCGGCTTGTCGAAGCGTCCGACGAGATCGCGCGCCTTTAACACGGCACGCAGCATCGCCGCCGGATCGCGCGGATCGGCGCGTAGATAGCCGTCGCGCAGATCATGCGAGGGAAACAACGGTGCGTCGCCCGCCAGATCGAGCACGAGATCGCAGCGCGAGGTCGCACCGTTGCGCGGCGCTTCGAAGACGAAATGGTCGCGCGAGGAGGGCCGCGGCACGGCAAAATCGTCGATGACGAGTTCGAATGCGCCGAGATGGCCCCTGGCATTGCGGATCGTGCCCTTGACGATCGGGAACGCGGTCGCGGCCGGCGGTTCGATCTGCGTCGGCCGGCGGATCATCACGGTCACGTCGAGATGATCGGCCAGCAGCCTGCCGGCTTCGATCGCGCGCTCGTCGCGGCCATAGATCAGGATGACGCCTTCGCTCGTGAGCGTGACGAGCGGAAAATCGGGCGCGGTCTCGACTGCGGCGGCGAGCAGGGCCGCTATCTTGGGTCCGGTCGCGGCGCCTTCAGCGGACCAGCCTGCCGTCTCCCGAATGTTGACGAAATCGATGCGATCCCGCCGCTTGCCGGCCTCCTCGGTGAACTTCGCGGCCTCCTGGGTGCAGCCGACTACAAGCGTTCCCTCCGCCTTGGCTGCGTTGCGGAACTGGTCGAGCTCGGCGCGGCAGAGCTGGCGGTGGGTGGCGATCTCGCTGTTGCGGCACCCGCGCCGAACCGCAGCCGGATCGAGCGGCATCGTGTCTTCGCACGAGCATATCAGGATCGTCTTTGGTGGATGGGCCATACCGACCAGTCACTCCTAAAGACTAACGCAGCGGCAGCGAGCGGACTCGCGCCAGCCGTCCTGCTCGTATAGTTTATTCCCAACAGGGAAGAAAAGGAAATTGGAGGACCACGTGTCGCCGAGCTCGCGAACGCACGCGGTCATATCGGAGCCGCTGGATTTGCCGCCACCCTATCGCCTGGTGCGGCTGCGCGAAAGCGGTGACGCCTTTAACCATGCGCTGGGTATCGCAGACGCGAGCGGCGCTGGCACGCTGGTCTATGTCGGGCGTTTTGACCTCGCCGAGTTCTCGGTGGTGCTCGAACCCGATGAGCCCCTGCGCAGCGCGCGCCGCGCCTTCTACGCCGGGATGGTGGCCTTGACCGACGCGCTCCGCGCCTATGCGCCGCCGAACAAGCCCGTGACCATCGATTGGCCGGGCGCAATCCGCGTCGACGGCGGTCTCGTCGGCGGCGGACGGCTCGGCTGGCCGTCGTCGGCGAAAGAGGACGAACCGCCGCCCTGGCTGGTGTTCGGCGCCATGATCCGGACCGTCTCGATGATGGACGCTGAATCCGGCGTCCATCCGCTTTCTTCCGCGCTGGAACAGGAGGGCTTTGGCGAAGCCGGCGCCATTCAGGTGACGGAAAGCTTTTCCCGGCATCTGATGATGGCGACCGACCTTTGGCACTCTGACGGCTTCGACGCAGTGGCGCGCGACTATCTCGGCAAGGCCTCGCGCGAGCGGCAGGTCAGCCGCCGGATCGATGACAACGGCGATCTCGTGTTGCATCGCATCAATACCGGGACGACGGAACGATGTAACCTGATGCAGGCGCTGGCTGCGCCTTCCTGGCTCGATCCACAGACGGGAGGACCGCGCACGTGAAGCTCCTGCGCACCATCGCGCTCGATCCGTCCGACACCTTCGTGTTCGATGTGGCCGCGGAACCCGGTGATTGGGCGGTGTCGGGTGCATTCCGTTTCTGCGACCGCGATCCGGCCACGCTGACGGGCAAGGAACGTGCGGCCTTTCGCAGTGGCTTTCTTGGCGTGCGGTCGTGGGGCTGGTCGACTCTGGTGCAAATCGTGCCTGCCACGGACGATGATCGGCGGACGCTGGTGGAACTTCTCGCCGCGCAACTGGTGGAGCGGTTTGGCGCGCCCGATATTGCAAGCGCGCGCCTCGCGGCGGAGGAAGAAGTCGCCTTTGTGGAGCAGCTCTGCGCCCATCCGATCAGCACCCTTGTTGCGGTCCATCGCTCGGCTGCGGACGGTGAAGTCCGAGAGTCATTCCGCAGGCTGCAATTGCGGGAAAGAGGGGGACACAGCAAGGCCTTCTCGTTCATGGAGGTGGAAGACGACACCGATCGTGACGGGCAACTCGATCTTGCTGATCTGAGCACGGAGCCGCAGCGCCGATGAAGGACTTCTGGATATCCTGCGGCCACCATCTGCTCGACCGCAATGCGAGCGGCGGGCTCGCGGTCACCGACGAGTTTCTGAAAGCCTATTTCGCGCGTCCCGAACTGATGCCGCCGGCGGACGCCTGCGCGTTCGAGCTGAGGCTGCATCGGGAATTGCTCGCTGATCCGCGCCGGCCGGTCGGCGCGGAGGAAGTTGCGGCGGTGGCCGACGCCGACGCCAGGGAAAACTGGCAGTTCGTGCTGGCGTTCCGCGATCTCCTGCTGCGGCATCCGACGCTGGAGGCTGCCTATCTCGCGCTGGTCCGCTCCGGGGCCATCCATCTGCCGCCGCTGTTCGTCAACCAGCTCGTTCACGTCATCCTTCGAAACGCGCTTGACGGCTGCGAGGATCCGTTCGTGCTGCGTGCAGCCGAATTGTTCTTCCGGCCCCAGCGGATCATGCCGCACGAACGCCTGTTGCTGCTCGGCGACGAGGAAGTCGTTGGCGGGCTCAGTCCGACGCCGGTGCTGTCGTTGATGTCGATGCTGGACGCGCCCCATGAGGCACAAATCGATATCCTGTCGGACGAGAACGCCGACAGCTATTGGCAACGCAGCGATCAGTTCGATATGGGGCTCGATCTGGGCGACGGCCGCAGGGTGGTAACGGCGCTTGCTGAGGCGATGAGACGCTGGATTTCCCACTTGCTCGGGGTCGAGGTCACGATCGAGCCGTTGGGCGAATTGCGCGAAGCGAAGCTGACCTGGTATGTTGGTCTGGACGCGGACGGCACGCGTATCGGCGACCGCCTCTGGCATGGCGAGCCCCTCGATGAGAGGATGGCGGGACGCGTGCTGGCGCTGTTCCAACTCGACTTTGCTGATCGTGCGATGGTGGCCGATGCCGTCGGGCAGGAGCCGGTATATCTCATCATGGCGCTCGCGTCCGATCAGAGCCTGCGGATGAAGCCGCAGAATCTGCTGACGGGATTGCCGGTCAAGCATCTGGAGGACGCAAGTTGAGCCCCGCCGCAGTTCCCTTGCTGAGTATTCCCGTCGGCGTCGTGGTCGAGCGCCGCAAGGCGGATTCGCCCTGGATCGACTTCGTCTGGCGCGGCGTCGGCGTATTGCCCGACGAGCCGGAGATGGCGTCGTGGACGGTGCTGCGCGAGCAGAACGAGACGACGCTCTACTATGCCGGTCGCGCAGCGGTTGAGCTCTACCGCTCCGAAACGGCGCGCTATCGCGAGAACATGGCGTCCGGGAACCCCAGCATCTGGGTTGTCCTGAGTCCCTCCGAGGGCGCCTGGCCCTACGCGGTCTCGGCTGTCACCGCCGATCCCGCGGAAGGCGAGTCCTTCACCGAGGCGGGCGCCAATCTCGTCGAGGCGGTGCCGATGCCGGAAGTGCTGCGCGAGGCGATTGAAAGTTTTGTTGCCGAGCACCACGTCGAAGAGGAGTTCGTCAAGCGCAAGCAGCGTCGTGCCGACCCGGAAGCGCTGGCGCGGCGCCATCATGACGGTAGTCACAAATGAGCGACGAGGAATTCCTTGCCCGCTGGTCCCGCCGCAAGCAGAAGGCGAGGGCCGCTGCCGACGCCTCGCCGCCGTCCCCGCCGGCCGACCCACCGGGTATGGCGCCGCCGCCAGTTCCAGCCGAAGATCCCGCGGCGGGGGCTGTAGATCTCTCGAGTTTGCCGTCGATCGATTCGATCGATGCGGCCACCGACATCACCGCGTTTCTGCGCCAGGGTATTCCCCAGGATCTGAGCCGTGCGGCGCT
This sequence comes from Bradyrhizobium sp. KBS0727, assembly GCF_005937885.2. Taxonomy (NCBI): domain Bacteria; kingdom Pseudomonadati; phylum Pseudomonadota; class Alphaproteobacteria; order Hyphomicrobiales; family Nitrobacteraceae; genus Bradyrhizobium; species Bradyrhizobium sp. KBS0727. The sequence goes on from NZ_CP042176.1 coordinate 2,853,493, forward strand.
TCGTCGCGCCTGGAGCGCCGATCCCGCGATCCGCGACTTCATCGGTCTCGCGGAGAATGCGTGGGACTTCAACGATCCAAACGCGATGCCGGGCTTCGGGCCGCTGGATTGCTCGGCGGAGCAACTTCAGGCGCTTGTCGGCCGCGTTATCGGCAGTGCGCGCAGCGTTGCCGAGAACCTTGATGATGCGCCGGCCGGGGAGGGCGCCAGCCGACCGCGACCGGACGATGAGCCCCCGCCGGAGGCGGTTCCCCCGTCAGGCGCAACCGATGAAACTTTGACCCGCGACCCTCCTCAGGCGCCTGCTGCGGTGCAACTGGAAGCACCTTACGAAGTGGGAAGCAGCGACGACACGATGGCGCGTCGCAGCCATGGAAGTGCGTTGCCGCGTTAGTCCATCGACGAAGGGCTATAGCCTCGGACTATGCGATCAATTGACCGGTTCCCTACCGAGGTCTAGTCTTCGAACTGTTCAGCGCGTTGGCACCACAGATGGGAGGTCCAGTTGCGCGATGCGGGACTTAGTCGTGCCATTGATGCGGCAGGCGGTGTAGCCCAGCTTGCCCGCAAGGTCGGTATTGCGCAGCCCTCGGTATCGAACTGGAGCCGGGTGCCTGCCGAACGGGTGATCGCCGTCGAAACGGCGACTGGCGTATCGCGCGCAGAATTGCGGCCCGATCTCTATGACGAGAGTGCCACGCCAGAAAATACCGTTGTTGATCCCGTCGACGCCGCACGCGGCAGGGAATATGGGCTGCTCGCTGCGTTGCTGTCGTCGTCACCGCCGCAGGCATTGCTCGACCAGATTGCGCGGCTCTCCGACGATGCAACGCCGCTCGGACGTGCGCACTGGGCGTTGGCCGAAGCCGCTTCAAGCGCCGTCGCGTCTGACGTCGAACGCGAATATTTCGATTTGTTCGTCGGTCTCGGCCGCGGCGAGCTGCTCCCCTACGCGTCCTATTATCTGACAGGCTTTCTCAACGAACGTCCGCTGTCGCGCCTGCGCGAGGACCTCGTCGCACTCGACATCGAACGCGTCGAGAGCAATTTCGAGCCCGAGGACCACGCGGCGACGCTGTGCGAAATCATGGCCGGTCTTGCCACGGGCCGCTTTCCGGCCTCGCCCGGGATGCAAGCAATCTTCTTCGCGAAGCATGTAGCGCCGTGGATGAGCCGAATGTTCGCCGACTTGGAAGGCGCCGCAAGCGCAAGGTTCTACCGATCGGTCGGATCGCTTGGCCGACTGTTTCTGGAAATCGAGACGGAAGCTTTCACGTTCGCCAATTGACCAATGGCAGCTGGTCCGGGAGATGCGCGATGAAGGACGAAAAGAAAGGGACAGTTGGGCGTCGCGACTTCCTTCGCAATGTCAGCGTCGGCGCGGTCGGCGCCGGCGCGGCGTTGGCGGCGCCGCTGATTGCGCCTGCCGAGGCCGACAGCGAGACCAACGATGAGAAGCGCAAGGCGCGTTACAAGGAAACCGATCACGTGAAGGCATACTACCGCGTCAATCGTTATCCTGCTTGAGGGAGGCGGCCGTGCTGATCAAGAGAACACAACGCCAGCATTCAGAGGTCGTCACACGCGGATCAGTCGCCGAGGCCCTGTCGGCTCAGGGTGGCGGTCTCGATCGCCGCGCTTTTCTGCGCCGATCCGGTCTTGCCGGCGGCGCTCTCGCAGCGCTGAGCACGTTGCCGGTCGGCGGTGTCCGGAAAGCCGAAGCTGCGGCCGCCGGGCCGCTCACTTCGGGTGCGACCATCCGCAAGAGCGTCTGCACGCATTGCTCGGTTGGATGTACGGTGACCGCGGAAGTGCTCAACGGGGTCTGGATTGGGCAGGAGCCGAGCTGGGAGTCGCCGATCAATCGCGGCTCGCATTGTGCGAAGGGCGCTTCGGTGCGCGAACTCGTGCACAGCGAGCGCCGGCTTCGCTATCCGATGAAGCTTGTCAACGGGCAGTGGACGCGCCTCTCTTGGGACACCGCGATCAACGAGATCGGCGACAAGGTGCTTCAGGTTCGCGAGAAATCAGGCGGCGATTCCGTCTATTGGCTCGGATCGGCCAAGATGACCAACGAAGCTGCCTACCTGTTCCGCAAGCTCGGCGCGTTCTGGGGCACCAACAACACCGACCATCAGGCGCGTATCTGCCATTCGACGACGGTTACGGGCGTAGCCAACACCTGGGGCTACGGCGCGATGACCAACAGCTTCAATGACATCCGCAATGCCAAGACCCAGGTCATCATGGGCGGCAATCCGGCCGAGGCGCATCCGGTATCATTGCAGCATTTGCTCGAGGGCAAGGAGCTTCAAAGGGCCAACTTTGTCGTGATCGACCCACGCCTGACGCGAACTGCCGCCCATGCGACCGACTATGTGCGGATGCGGCCGGGCACGGACATCCCGGTGCTCTACGGCATGATGTGGCACATTCTCCAGAACGGCTGGGAAGACAAGGAGTTCATCAAACAGCGCGTCTACGGTTTCGACGATCTCCGCAAGGAAGTGGAGAAATGGAATCCGGAAGAGGTCGAGCGCGTCAGCGGCGTTCCTGGCGAACAGCTTAAGCGCGTCGCCAAGATGTTTGCGACAGAGAAGCCGTCAACGCTGATCTGGGCCATGGGCCAGACCCAGAAAACCGTGGGCACCGCCAACGTGCGGGCGAGTTGCATCGCCCTGTTGATGACCGGAAATGTCGGCAAGCCTGGCACGGGCGCCAACATCTTCCGTGGCCATGACAATGTGCAAGGAGCGACCGACGTCGGGCTCGATATCGTCACGCTGCCGTTCTATTACGGCCTCGCCGAGGGCGCGTGGCGGCACTGGTCGCGGGTTTGGGAAGTCGACTACGACTTCCTGAAGTCGCGCTTCGACTCCAAGCAGATCATGGAAACCCCCGGCATCCCGCTCACCCGCTGGTTCGAAGCCGTGACACTGCCAAAGGATCAGGTCGCGCAGAAAGACAATGTGCGGGCGGTATTCGTGCAAGGCCATGCCAGCAACAGCATCACCCGCATTCCGGAATCTCTGAACGGTCTGAAGGCGCTCGAACTGTTGGTCATCGCCGACCCGCATCCGACCACCTGGGCCTCGCTCGCCGTGGAGGCCGGGCGCAAGGATGGCGTCTACATTCTTCCGGTTGCCACGCAATTCGAGTGCAAGGGTTCGCGCGTTGCTTCGAACCGCTCGCTGCAATGGGGCGAGCAGATCGTGAAGCCGGTGTTCGAATCGAAGGATGACCTTGAGGTCATCTATCTGATGGCGAAGAAGTTCGGATTCGCCGACCAGATGTTCAAGAACATCAAGGTCGAGAACAATCTGCCGGAGGCCGAGGATGTGCTTCGGGAAATGAACCGCGGCAGCTGGTCGACCGGCTATTGCGGGCAATCGCCCGAGCGGCTCAAGGCCCACATGAAGAACCAGGCGAAGTTCGACATGCTGACGATGCGGGCGCCCAAGGACGATCCTGAAGTCGGCGGCGACTATTACGGCCTGCCTTGGCCGTGCTGGGGCTCACCGGAAGTCAAGCATCCCGGTACGCCGCTGCTCTACAACACCAACCTTGCGGTGATGGATGGCGGCGGCACGTTCCGGCCGCGCTTCGGCATCGAACGCGAGGAGAAACTCGCCGACGGCACCACGCGCAAGGTCAGCCTGCTGGCGGACGGGTCATACTCGAAGGATTCCGAGATCAAGGACGGCTATCCGGAATTCACGCTGGCCAGCCTGAAGAAACTCGGCTGGGACAAGGATCTGACGGAAGCGGAAATGGCCACCATTAACAGGGTCAACTCCGCCAATCCCGACGCGGTGTCGTGGTCGCTCGATCTGTCCGGCGGCATCCAGCGCGTGGCACTGGCGCATGGCTGCGTGCCTTACGGCAACGGCAAGGCACGCATGAATGCGTTCGGACTGCCGGATCCGATTCCGGTTCACCGCGAGCCGATCTACACGCCGCGGGTCGATCTGGTGTCGAAATATCCGACGCTGCCGGATGCCAAGCAGTTCCGCATGCCCAATATTGGCTTCTCCGTGCAGAAGGCGGCGGTGGAGAAGGGAATTGCAAAGCAATTCCCGCTAATCCTCTCCTCGGGGCGGCTTGTCGAATATGAGGGCGGCGGCGAGGAGACCCGAACCAATCCATGGCTCGCCGAACTGCAGCAGGACATGTTCATCGAGATCAGTACCGCCGATGCCGCCGATCGCGGCATCAAGGACGGCGGCTGGGTGTGGGTCACGGGCGCCGAGAGCAATTCCAAGGCCAAGATGAAGGCGCTCGTTACCGAGCGTGTCGGCAAGGGCGTCGCCTGGATGCCGTTCCACTTCGGCGGCTGGTTCGCAGGTCGCGATCTTCGCGGCAACTACCCGAAGGGCACCGATCCGATCGTTCTCGGGGAAAGCGCGAACACGATCACCACCTATGGGTACGATCCGGCGACTGGCATGCAGGAGCCCAAGGTCACTCTCTGCCAAATCGCGGCGGCATAAGGAGCAACGGCCATGGCACGTATGAAATTCCTCTGCGACGCCGACCGTTGCATTGAATGCAATGCCTGTGTGACCGCCTGCAAGAACGAGAACGAGGTGCCGTGGGGCATCAACCGTCGCCGTGTCGTCACCATCAACGACGGCAAGCCGGGCGAGCGCTCGATCTCGATGGCCTGCATGCATTGCACGGACGCGCCCTGCCAGGCCGTCTGCCCCGTGAACTGCTTCTACACCACCGCCGACGGCGTGGTACTGCACTCCAAGGACCTGTGCATCGGTTGCGGCTATTGCTTCTACGCCTGTCCGTTTGGCGCGCCGCAATATCCGAAGATCGGCAATTTCGGTTCGCGCGGCAAGATGGACAAGTGCACCTACTGCGCCGGCGGACCCGAGGCCGACGGCAGCAGGGCGGAATTTGAGAAATACGGCGCGAACCGCCTCGCCGAAGGCAAGCTGCCGCTCTGTGCGGAGATGTGCTCGACCAAATCGCTGCTGGCCGGAGATGGCGAGATCATCGCCCAGATCTACAAGGAGCGCGTCACCAAGCGCGGCTACGGCTCCGGCGCCTGGGGCTGGAAGACTGCCTACCGCGAGACGATCGGGTCCTGAAGAGAGCTGTGCGCGACGGACGGGAATAGACGGGAATATCGGGGAGGAAGCTGATGGCGTCGTTTGGGAGATTTGTCCGTCTGGCAGTCAGCGCCTGGGTGTTTGCATTGCTCGTCGCCGTGGCGATGCCGGCAGCCGCCCAGCAGATCAACCCGACCGCAAGCTCAGTGAAGGAGCAGCAACTTCTCCAGGAATTCGACCGGATCCAGGGGCGCGTCAGCATTCCCGATGCGCGCTCGGGTGTGCTCGAGCAGCCGGCGGGGCGTAGCTGGCGGGAATTCCGCAATGTGACGCTGCGCTGGGTCGGCGGCATCGCCATCCTCGGCATGCTGGCGCTGCTCGTCGTCTTCTATCTCAGCCGCGGCATGGTGCGGCTGCAAGGCGGCAGGTCAGGCCGCACGATAGAGCGCTTTTCTGCGTTTGAGCGCTTCGTGCACTGGATGACCGCGACCTGTTTCATCATTCTCGCGGTCTCCGGGTTGAACATCACCTTCGGCCGTCCGTTGCTGCTGCCGCTAATCGGCTTCGAGGCGTTCTCCGAATGGTCGCAATGGGCGAAATATGCCCACAACTATCTAAGCTTCCCCTTCACCATCGGTGTCGTGCTGATCTTTTTGATGTGGATCGGGGGCAATATTCCAAACAAGGTCGATATCCAGTGGATCAAGCAGGGCGGCGGGATCATCGGACACGATCATCCGCCAGCCTATCGATTTAACGCCGGCCAGAAGGCGATCTACTGGATCGTCGTGATCGGCGGATCAGCGGTAGCGGTCACTGGCTATGAGCTGATGTTTCCGTTCTATGTGTCCGGCATCGAAGGCATGCAGGTAGCCCAGATCGTGCACTCGATCGTGGCCGTGCTGTTTGTTGCGGTGATGCTGGCGCACATCTACATCGGTACCATCGGCATGCAGGGTGCCTTCGAGGCCATGGGCACCGGCACCGTCGACGTGAACTGGGCGAAAGAGCATCATAGTCTGTGGCTCGAGGAGGAGAGGGCTCGAACCGGGCCCAATGACGCCCAACCGCAACCGGCGACAGCGGCGGAATAAGAGTCGGACTGCAATTCGTTGACGACCAGTTGACCGCGCCGCGGTGCCCGCCGCGGCCGAGGATTTTCAGAGCGCTCGGAATCCGTGTTCTGTTGCGAAACTTGATGCTGCGTTTAGCCAGGTTCGGTTACAGGCGGACTGCCGACGTGGAGAATGCCTGTTGAACAGGCTCTTGAAGCCCGTTGAGGACCACCACGCCGGCAGACGCGATGACGATGGCAGCCGCGCAAGCCAACACAAACGCCTTCATGACGGTCTCCCCGGTATACGGCGTCAACTTGGCAACTATACGATGGCTGGCCGCATACGCAACAGGGGACGCCGAAGGCTCACCGGGGTGATGTCGGTCCTGGCTATTGCGTGGATTCCCTCGGAAAGACCAGCGAGCGGTCATCGAAGTCCTGGACGGGAAGTTTTCCCAGCTGATCCGTCTTTCGGAGCTCCTGGACTGGCGGCATGCCGGTCTTGCCGGAGGGGAACAGCGCGTGAGATTTGAGGACACCGGTCGCTGCACCTATCGCAACCAGGGCGGCAATCACGGGAGGGACTAGGCGCATCATGCGTCATCTCCATTCGTTTCAGGTCGTCCCCCGAGACAATTGCACTAGGCCGAATTGCGCCACAGCGATGTGAGCTGTCTCACACCGACCAGGAAGTTTTTCGATTTGGGCGACAGGGTGTCACCTCCTCGCCACGGCGGACGCGCGTGTCAGTTGCCCCATAACTTGTTGATCTACGGCAATGCAGGTACTGGATCGAAAAAAGGTGACGAAAGCGAGTTACACGAAGTTGCCGAGACTACAAGGGTGGTTCCCAACACTGAATTCGTGAAAGTCAATAATCCGACGAATTGATCCGCACTTCCACCGCGACCGCTGACCGGAGCGCGAAGCAGGATCAGGCGTGACCGTCCCTCGGGCGTGACGTTATCTTATAGTCCGGCGCCGGTATCCCTAGCGGAGTGTATAGATAGCTGACGACGAGAGACGGGATGCCGCGACTGGCGATCTCCAACAATGCGCCTTGTTCAGGGTGATCTTTGATACCCTGTGTGACATGCGCTAGACCTTTGTTCGCGATGTGAAAGACACACAGTAGGGCTTTCTCCGCCTCAGCATGCCCGCCATCATAACGCTCCAACACCGCTTGAGGATCGACCATCTTGAGGTGACCGGCATCATTCTTGAAGTGCTCAATGCCAACATCTCCTTGGCGACGTCTTTTGATATTGCTCAGGACTGAGTTGTTGTCGCATAGCCCCAAGAACTCAAGCAGCGCTCGACAATGGATAAGGCCTGCCTCTGTTGCCGGGTTCGCGAACGCGTCGAAGTTACCTTCTATCTCCAACTTGCCATCGACGAAAATTGTCATTGCAGGTGCGTCAGACCATTTTGCTCGCAATTGCAGGGCGCGGTTCAGTGTAGCAACTGCATACATCCGGTATGGGAGGATTTCGTAGAGCAGTCGGGTTTCGTTCATACAAGAGTCTGCCTGCAAATGATTTGGTACATTTTATCGTAGCTTTTCTGCCGCACTGTCGTGTACCTAAAATGTACCAATTCGCCGGTCAGAAAATCTCACCACGCACTGATTGTTCAAAGAAACCGCTGATTTTCAGCGTAAATGTGTGTATGTCCTATCGAGGATTGAACGGACAGAGATAGCTAAGTGGCTGAAAGTAATTGGAAGTTCTGTTGCGCCCCCATGATGGACTGGAGCGAGAGTTTAATCGTTTCAAATAATTAGAGAGCCGCGTGTGCACGATGTGTGCACCGGGAGATCAAAGAAAATCCAGAGACAACTAACGTGAGCACCCTGAATGGAGCGCGCGTCGCTGTCAGCGGCGGGCCTATGTTTCGGGAGGGCGTGATCTCGTGCGACAAGTCCGGAATTGGCGAGATCGACCTTTGCGGAGGAAGTTCGCGGAATGAGCGATCATGGAATGTGCTCGACTGCAAAACGACTATGAATCAATCTGATTATGCTGAACAGATCGAAAGTTCCGAAGGCATTGAATGGGATCGTTGATTGCTTCGAGATACAGAGCTCACACAAAATGGAGGCACGGCCCATGACGCCCATCACTCGGATAACGTGGTAAGGAGCCGACTATGCAAGAAATCTATGGGTCCATAAAAATAGGAGAACAACGCCGCACGCGGCCCGCGGTAAGGCACTCGCGACGTGGCGAGGGGGACCACGACTATTTATCGAACCCTCGGCGATTTCCGCTGCCGCTGCTATCGTAGGATTTGTCGATGTAGCCGCCGACCGGCCGGGCCGCTGTCGACACACCGTGCCGCGGCCAGCAGGCCGCCATGATCGAATTCCGACCAACCAATCTGCGGACTTCAGCGACCGTCGCCTCCGCCGGGCTGTGTTCGATTTAGACAAAAGTCTCATAAGGTGGAGTCCTATTGAGGATTACACTGCTTTCACCGCTTTCGCTCCCTAATAAATGGGACGGAAGCAGCGGTAGCTCGCGGTACCGAAGGCCGTTGGAGCTCTCCTCGGGTGGTTCAAAGTTCCCCTGGGGTCGGGCGTTGCGGACGCACTCGCAATTCGCGCCTGTAAACGTCGCGCGCGATCCGCGCTCCGCGAGGAAATAAGGCGCCGAAAATCGGAGGCGATGCCTTGAAATAATAGGAGCCGCACATGGCAATGCAAATCCCGAGGGATTTCCGCCGCGTGATTATCGCTGCGTCGGTGGGAAACGTCATCGAATGGTATGACTTCTATATCTTCGGCAGCTTGGCCGCGGTGCTGTCGGTCAAGTTCTTTGAACAATCCAACCCGGTAGCAGCTCTGCTGAGTACGATTGCGCTGTTCACCGCCGGATTTCTGATCCGTCCGCTGGGGGCGTTCCTCTTCGGATGGATGGGCGACCGGGTGGGCCGCAAGTATACGTTCCTTGTTACGCTCAGCGGAATGGGGCTGGGCACGGGGGCGATCGGGTTGATCCCGACCTACGCATCGATCGGTCTGACCGCCGCGTTCCTTCTCTTCGGCTTGCGCATGATCCAGGGTCTGTGCCTGGGTGGCGAATATGGCGGCGCCATCACCTACGTTGCCGAGCATGTGCCGGACGACAGCCGCGGCTATTACACCGGCTGGCTGCAGACCTCTCCGACGCTCGGGATCGTGGTGTCACTGGCCGTGATCGTTCTGACCCGCACCTATTTCGGTAATCAGGCTTTCGACGAATGGGCATGGCGCGTTCCGTTCCTGGTTTCATTCCTGTTGGTGGCCATCGCGATCTATATCCGGCTCCAGCTCCAGGAGACGCCGATTTTCCAGGACATCAAGGCGAGGGGGCAGATGACCAGGAATCCCTGGAAGGAGGCCTTCCTCAGCTCGAACATCAAATACATACTGATAGCCATCGTCGTGCTGATCGGGCAGGGAGTGGTCTGGTACAGCGGTCAGTTCTGGGCGCTGTACTTTCTGCAGCAGGTTTCCAAGGTGGACGCGCTGACCTCGGCCTACATCGTGGGAGCCGCGTTGCTCATTGCAACGCCGAGCTTGATCTTTTTTGGCTGGCTGTCAGACCAGATCGGCCGCAAGCCGGTGATTCTGGGAGGCATGTTGCTTGCCGCGATCACGTACTACCCGCTGTATTTGTGGCTGGGAACGGTCACGCAGCCTGGCAACATCAACTATCCGATCGCGATCTTCATCGTCTTCATCCTCGTTTGCTACGTCGGGATGGTGTATGGGCCGGTCGGGGCGTTTTTGGCGGAATTCTTCCCCGGCAGGATCAGGTACACGTCGGTGTCGGTGCCGTATCACATCGGCAACGGCTGGGGAGGAGGATTGGTGCCGTTCATCACTTCGGCAACTTTCGCGGCCACCGGCAGCATTGGCTACGCGCTGATCTACCCGATCGCGGTCCCCGCGGTGTGCTTCGTGCTCGCCCTCTTCCTGATGCCGGAGACTCGCAAAATCAGCATCTGGGAACCGATAGAGCCTAGAACCGCATCGTGACAAAGTCGCCCGTGTGCGGGGCCGCCAAGGCCCTGCACACTTTTCCCGCGGCTTAGCAGGGAGAGGTCAAACCTTCGCTCACGCCGTCCACTCGCCGACACAACTCTCTCTTCCGACCGCAAGCAGACAACGGTCGGGTTTACGGTTCAGGCAACCACCCTTCTCAGCTGGCTGGGTGATGCCAGCGATCGTGCCACCAGGTGCTGAAATCGCGATCGGTCACAAGTTCCCAGGCTCCAAACAGGATCACCAGGATGCCCGACACCATACTGCTTATCGTGGCTGATACCGGCTCGTAGCCGACCGTCCAAGGTGCCACTATCAGAGCCAGTCCGATGAGGATCTCTCCCCATTCCTCCAGATAGGACGGAATGACAAATCCCTCCACAGCAAACAGAATGACGCACAACCCGAGCGCGATGGTTATCCAGACCGCCGCCCCGGCGAAGCCCAGGACGAACGGCGACACGACCAGCCACACGCCCAACAGCAGGCTGGCGACGTCTTGCCAATGTCGAATGCGCATGTTGCTCACCTCCTTTCCTCCTCTCTATATGATAACGCACTGGTGACGATGCAAAGGCGCAGATCGTCGCGGGGAATCAAGAGGCATGGGCAGATGTCGCGCGAACCCGCCAGCCGTTGAAGCGGGTAACCGAGGCGCCTCATTCATCCGCAATTCGATAACATTCTCTGGAGTATTGCCTCGACCGAGTGTGGCGAAATCCCAAGTTCGACAAATCCAGGCATCTCCGGCGATGACACGGTGTCGATCTGCATCAGCTCCACCTGATTACGAGTGAGGGGTGGATCAGGGAGTATTTCGGAGGCCCACGCCAGTGCGTGCCAAGCGGCAAACGGGATTGGAATCAGTATGGGTGCGAGGCCAGCTTGATGCGCAACGGCCCTGAGAAATTGCTCGTAAGAGTAGAGGCGCGGGCCGCCGAACTCGAAGATCGTTGAAGGCGTTTCCGGTCGCTGCATGGTCCGGCCAATCGCCTCCGCAACATCCTCCACATAGACCGGCTGCAATCTGGTCAGGCCGCGGCCGAACATCGGATAGATCGGAAGCTGGCGGAGGAGCCTGAGGATGGTGGTGAGAAACGCGTCGTCCGGTCCGAATATCACCGCCGGGCGGACGAAAAGTGCATCGCCGAACGCGGCCCGGACCGCCAGTTCGCCTTCGCCGCGCTTTCGGATGTAGCGGGATGGTGAGGCAGGATCGGCACCGATTCCTGAAACATGAACAAGCTGTTCGACTCCAGCCCGTTGCGCTTGGGCCGCTACCCGTTGGGCCGCCTCGACGTGAACGGAATGAAAAGTCTCCTCTCCGTGCTCGACGTAAAGGCTGACCGCATTTACAACGCCGTAGACGCCGGCCACCGCATCCGCGACTGATCGCTCGTCGTGAACGGTGGCCTCTACGGATTGAAGTTGCGGATCATCAGGACCAAACAGCCTGTGCCCCCGATCCGGATGCCTTGACGCGATCCGGACGGAAAATTCGCGATGGCGCAGATGCCGAACGATGCGGCGGCCGAGAAAGCCGGTTCCGCCGAACACGGTGACGGTGCGGCCGTTCGTTGCCATCATGGCTCAAACTCGCCTCGAAACGACTCTCCGGATGCAGTCGCCGCCCACCGTTAACTATTGTTTGTTTGCTGGTGCGCCCGGAAGCACGGCTGCCACGCCTTCCGGATTGATGTTGAAGGCCAGGAATATCAACGGCTGGTTGCCTGGGTTTCCCCATTGGTGCACAAGAGCGTACGGCTCATAGATCAGGGAACCTGACCCTTTTGCTTCCGTCTTACCGTCGACCGTGTTCGCTCCGGTGCCGGAAATAATATAGTACAGAGCCGCTCCTGACCGATGGTGTGACGGGTTGGAGGGCATCTGCGCCGGAAATGTGACTCGCGTGAGATTGAGATCATAACCGCCTGGCTTCAGGTCGGGGATTGGAGTCGCAGTGCGATATAACTCCGTCACGGCGGCAGGTGCCGTCTCGACGGGCCGACCCAAGTCCACAGCGGGGACAAGGAAGAAGTGAAGAAAAGTTGACGGTTCTCCACTGCCCGCCGTTAGCGCCGCCGTCTTTCCGCCGGCGATGAACAGCCCTTCTCCGGCGTTGAGCATTTTGGCTTCGCCATCGAGCGAGACCTCGGTCGATCCTGAGATCTGGTAGAGGATACCGTTGGCCGCCGAGACGCCGCTCTTCTCCTCCGCCTGAAGAGTGATGCTCACCGCTTTGAAATGCAGCGGCACGTCTGTGACGGTCGGCAGTTTGGCTGCGGCGACCACCGTTCGCGTAATTGCCAGTGGAGCGGGGGTGGTTTGTGCGGCCCCGGAGTTGGGAAGCGCCATTGCACCGAGCAACAATAGTCCGGTTGTCCTGAACTGCATGATTGCCTCCCAGGTTCAGCGGATGATCGGAGCACCATACGCGTTCCCGACGCCTCTTGGAATGGCAGGCCGCTTCGAGCCGCTATTGGACGGAAACCGGGAGCAAAGGCCGCGCGAAACTGAGTTCGTGGCCGTCGGGGTCAATTAGGTGGAAGAAGCGCTCACCCCATGCGGCATCGCGGGGCGCGCTAGCTGGCTGGTTCCCCGCCGCGAGCGCACGGTCGTAGAGCGCATCAACATCGGTAACGTAGAAGATTACCCGCCCCCACCAGGACCAGCGCCGCTCGGCAGGCTGGACGATGAGGTTGAGATAGCACGCCCCTGCTCGCAGGCTGGTGAATGACGACTCCTCACCGCCTTGCAGGACCTCAAACCCCAGCGCGCGGTAAAATCGGACAGCTCGTGGCATCTCGTGGGTGCCTAGTGTGACCGCGCTGATTCCCTCGATCATAGGCAGAACTCTCCTGTTTCATTCCCCGCCACCCCCGCCTACGCCGAGGTCTGGCGGCGATCAGCGGGTCCGCCGGGGTCGATCATATTGAGGTACGGGAAGACTACCCCCATATATCGCTTTTTAGGGAGTCTTGCCGTGAGGATGGCGCAGGCGACCCTTGTTGCGGCGATTGCTGCCGCTGTTCAATTTGCCCCCCTTACGCTCCTGTCAGCTGAGGAGGGGGGCAGACCCGCGCTGATGATCGAGATCGAGGGGGCGATCGGTCCGGCAACCGCCAGATACGTAAAGGAAGCGCTGGCGACGGCTGGCGAACGGCAGGCTGGGGTCGTTATCTTGCGTTTGAACACGCCGGGCGGCCTTGCCACCAGCATGCGCGAGATTATTGCCGACGTGCTCGGATCCTCTGTCCCCGTCATTGGCTACGTGGCCCCATCCGGCGCCCATGCGGCGAGCGCGGGCACCTACATTCTCTACGCAACGCATATCGCGGCGATGGCGCCGGGCACCAATCTCGGCGCTGCGACACCGGTGCAGATCGGCGGCCCGCTGCCGGGTCTGCCAGGCAGCACCCCGGACAAGGACGGCAAGGACAAAAAGGATGACGCACAGCAGCCTGCGTTGAAAGATGCCATGACGGCGAAGGCGACGAACGACGCGGTTGCGCTGATCCGCAGCCTCGCCGAAATGCGCGGGCGCAACGCCGATTGGGCCGAGAAAGCGGTGCGCGAGGCCGCCAGTCTTTCCGCCAGCAGCGCATTGCAGGCGAATGTCGTTGAACTCATCGCGCGCAACCCGGCCGAACTGCTTCAGTTGGTCGACGGCCGCACGGTCGAGCTCGCCGGTGGCGAGAAGCGGCAGTTGACGACAAAGGGCCTGACGATCGAGCGGTACGATCCCGGCTGGCTGATCCGGCTTCTGTCCGTCATCACCGATCCCAACGTTGCTTTCATTCTGCTGATGGTCGGCATCTACGGTCTGATCTTCGAGTTCTCCACTCCGGGCGCCATCGCGCCCGGAGTGGTCGGGACGATCTGTCTGCTGCTTGGCCTCTATGCCCTTAACATGCTCCCGATCAATTACGCCGGCCTCGCCTTGATGTTGCTGGGGATCGCCTTCCTGATCGTCGAAACCTTCAACCCGACCGTGGTTCTCGGCCTTGGCGGCGTTGCCGCGTTTCTTCTCGGCGCCGCCATGCTGTTCAAGATCGAGGCCCCCGGATACCGGCTGTCATGGACAGTCGTTATCATCGCGCTGGCGATGATGGTCAGCCTGACCGTCGTCGTGCTCGGCTCGCTCTGGCGCGCCCGCAGAAACCCGGTCCGGGTCGGGGGGCAGGCCATGCGCGGTCTGCCTGCCCAAGTTCTCGACTGGTCCGGCAGTCAAGGTCACGTCTTCACGCATGGTGAGCGCTGGCAGGCCCACGGGGCGGAAGCCCTCACACCCGGAGAGGTGGTTGAGGTGGCTGGTATCAAGAACCTGACGCTCGTGGTGCGGCGGCGATCAGCACGAACTGTGGGCGAAGGAGGTGTGTGATGATGTTGGAATATCTGAGCTATCTTCTTCTCGTACTTGTCGTGGTCATGTTTCTCTCCGCAGCGATTCGCATCTTGAGGGAATACGAGCGCGGCGTCGTCTTTACACTGGGTCGCTTCACCGGGGTGAAGGGTCCCGGTCTCATCATCCTCATTCCGCTCGTGCAGCAGATGGTGAAGGCCGATCTGCGGGTCGTGGTGCAGGATGTGCCGCCGCAGGACGTGATCACGCGCGACAATGTCACGGTCAAGGTCAACGCCGTGCTCTACTTCCGCATCGTCGACCCGGAGCGTGCGATCATCAAGGTCGCGGACTTCATGGCGGCGACCAGCCAGCTGGCGCAAACCACGCTGCGCTCGGTCCTCGGCAAACACGAGCTCGACGAGCTGCTGGCTGAACGGGATCGGCTCAACGCTGATATTCAGGAAATTCTCGATCAGCAGACTGACGCCTGGGGTATCAAGGTGACGAATGTGGAGATTAAGCATGTCGATCTCAACGAAAACATGATCCGCGCAATCGCCAAGCAGGCCGAGGCAGAGCGGTTGCGGCGAGCGAAGGTGATTAATGCCGAAGGCGAGCAGCAGGCCGCCGAGAAGCTCGTCGAGGCCGGGCGACTTCTGGGCCGGGAACCACAGGCGATGCAGTTACGCTATTTCGCTGCCCTGCACGACATCGCGAGCGAGCGGTCCTCGACCATCGTCTTTCCTCTGCCGACGGATCTGCTCACCCATCTCACTCATTTCGCCCCACGACCGGACGCGGCGAAGTGACGTTGATCGGAGGCGACCTTAACCACGGGTGGGAATGCTAGTGCTTATACTATTGAAATATCTATATAATTCATCAAGTGGCTATGAAGGATTACGTCCGCCAATGACGACGTGAATCTCCGGCAAGATTACGACGCGGCACAGACCCGGCGCCGCTGCGATGGTTAAGCGTGGCCATCACGGCCCAAGGATCCACGTGTGCGACTAGCCGGGCCTGATTTCGTCACGGACAAATTCCGGCGCCATCCGGCAAAACATTTCTGACGGGATCGAAGCCCGCGCAAAATTCGGCGCCGTTGCTTCGTTGTAAACATTACCCACACGTGGGATAATAATGACCAGCTAATGTCAGCGGGAGCTTGTCTCAACCGTCTTGACCGGCACTCAACCTCCCGCTGAACGATCAAGCAATGGGAGGGAAACATGGCATCCCATGCATCTCGTCGTGACGGACTGTCACGCCGTGACGTGATCAAGACCGCCGTCGGTGCAGCCGCGGCCGTCGGCCCGTTCTTCCACGTCACGCCAGCCCACGCGGCCAAGACACTGAAGATCCTGCAATGGAGTCACTTCGTCCCCGCCTACGACAAGTGGTTCAACAACACCTACACCAAGGAATGGGGCGCCAAAAATGGCACCGAGGTCATCGTCGACAACATCAACCTCGGCTTGATCCCTTCGCGCGCGGCGGCGGAAGTATCGGCGCAGAAGGGCCACGACCTGGTGATGTTCCTCGCGCCGCCTTCGGTCTACGAAGAACAGGTCGTCGACATGAAGGATGTCTATGCCGCGTGCGAGAAAAAGCACGGCAAGCCGATCGATCTTGCGGTGAAGAGTACCTACAACCCCAAGACCCAGAAATACTTCGCCTTCTCTGACAGCTTCGTTCCCGATCCCGTCAATTATCGCTCGGATCTCTGGGGCGACATCGGCATGAAGCCCGACAGCTGGGACAACGTCCGCGTCGGCGGCAGGAAGATCAAGGACAAGACCGGCATTCCGGTCGGCATCGGCCTTTCAGCCGAACTCGACACTGCGATGGCCATGCGCGCGATCATGTATTCTTTCGGCGCGCACGAGCAGGACGCCGACGGCAGTCTCACGATCAATTCCAAGGAAACCCTCGAAGCGCTCAAATTCGTCAAAGCGCTGTTCCAGGAAACCGAGACGCCGGAAGTATTTGCCTGGGATCCGTCGTCGAATAACCGGCAGATGCTCGCCGGCAGGTCGTCCCTCGTGCTCAACGCGATTTCGATCACGCGTGCGGGCGAAAACGACAAGATGCCGATCCACGAGAAGATCGCGCTCGCCAAGCCGCCGAAAGGCCCGGTCCGGCAAATTGGCCTCGAGCATGTGATGGATTGCTATGTGACCTGGAAATTCTCCGAGAACATCGACGGCGCGAAGGCCTTCCTGGTCGATTACATCGACAACTTCAAGCAGGGCTTCATGGCCAGCGAATTCTACAACTTCCCCTGTTTCTGGAAGACGGTGCCCGACCTGACCCAGCTCATCGCCAAGGATTCCAAGGCGGTGCCGCCGGATAAGTACGCAGTGCTGTCGGATGTGCTCGGTTGGGCGACCAACGTCGGCTATCCCGGCAACTCCAATGCCGCGATCGACGAAACTTTCAATACCTGGGTGATCAACACGATGTTCGCCGAAGCTGCTGCAGGCGCAGAAACTCCGGAGAACGCTCTCGCGCGCGCGGAGGCCAAGATGAAGGCGATCTGGGCGAAATGGAAGGACCGGAAGATGATTTGATCGTCTCGCCGCGCATTGCCGTTGAGGCACAGTAGCTCTGGGCCCAAGGGACCGTGCCTGGCACCGAAGCCGATCCGGTGAACGGCTTCGCAGAGGGAGGCAATCGGGACTCGCGCATGGCCATTGTGGAAACACGACGCATCACCAAGCTTTTCGACGAGGTTCGCGCCGTTGATGGTATTGACCTCATCGCCAGGGAGGGAGAATTCCTGGTTCTGCTCGGACCATCGGGTTGCGGCAAGACGACGTTGATGCGCCTGATCGCAGGCCTTGAGCGACCGACCTCTGGCGAAATCGTGATTGACGGAAATATCGTGACCGGGCTACCGCCGCGCGCAAGAAATGTCGCTATGGTGTTTCAAAGCTACGCACTCTATCCGCACCTCACGGTCGAAAAGAACATTTCGTTTCCGCTGCGCGCACGCGGCGTGCCAAGACACGCGATCCGCAAGAAGGTCGCCTGGGCAGCGCAGATATTCGGTATCCAGGACTTCCTTGACCGAAAGCCGCGTCAGTTGTCGGGCGGGGAGCGCCAGCGCGTCGCGCTCGCGCGTGCGGTGGTGCGTGAGCCGGTGGTCTTTCTTCTCGATGAGCCCCTGTCGAATCTCGACGCCAAGTTGCGCAACTCCGCGCGTGACGAACTAAAGCAGTTTCAGCGCAGCCTCGGCACCACCACCATCTACGTCACCCACGATCAGGCCGAGGCGATGGGTTTGGGGGACCGCATCGCGGTTCTCAACCAAGGCCGTGTCCACCAGATCGGCACGCCGCACGAGATCTATGGCTCGCCGGCGGATATCTTCGCCGCCACTTTCATCGGATCGCCACCGATGAACCTGATCGAGGACGGCAGGATCTGGATCGGCTTCCGACCGGAAGCGTTCCTGCCGAAGGAAGTTGAACCGTATGGCGACAACGTCGACTTTCCGTTCCGCATCACCCGCATCGAGTATCTCGGCGCCGACCGCCTGGTCTACGGCCTGATCGATGGCCGAACACCCGAGGCTCGCTTGATCTCGAAGATCCCGACCAACATTCGCACGCATATCGACGCCGGCCAAGTCTACGACTTCATCGTGAGGCGGCAGGACATCGCCCGCTTCGAGCGCGAGAGTGGCCGGCGCGTCGACGGAGGCGCGGCATGAAGTCGACGATCACGGCGACAGTCGGCAAGACCCGGGTAAAGGATAGCCTGCTGTCGCGCGTTGCCGACAACGATCGCTGGCTGTGGCGCGCCATGCTTGCGCCGGCGATCCTCTACATCGGGCTCCTGGTCGGGTTTCCCTTCCTGCTCTCGCTTTATTACAGCGTGTCGAGCATCACGGTCGCCAGCCAGGACGTGCATTTTGTCGGGCTGGAAAATTTCCGGCGCATCGTGGCGAGCGGCACGTTCTGGCTTTCGCTGCAGAACACGATTGTGATCACGGTCGTTTCCCAGTTCTTCGTCCTTGTGTTCGCCAACATTCTGGCGACGGCGCTTGTCGTTGATTTCCGCGGCAGATGGCTGGTTCGGCTGTTGATCTTGCTGCCGTGGGTGGCGCCGATCTCGCTTGGCAGCATCGGTTGGCTCTGGATCTTCGATTCGATCTACAGCGTCATCAACTGGACCGCGCGCGCGGCTGGCCTGCTCGGGCCCAACCAATGGCCGATCTGGCTCGGCCAGCCAACTCTGGCAAGGGCATCGATCATTATCGTCAACGTATGGCGCATCCTGCCGCTGGCGACAGTCATTGTCCTTGCCGGACTGTCATCGATCCCGCAGGATATCCATGACGCGGCGGAGGTGGATGGCGCCGGGTTCTGGCGCCACCATTTCCAGATCACGACGCCGCTGATTCTGCCGATCATGCTGGTGGCACTGTTGTTCGGCATCATCTTTACGTTTACCGATTTGATTGTCGTGTTCGTGCTGACCCGCGGCGGCCCCTACGACACCACACAGGTAATCGCCAGCTGGGCCTATTTTACCGGAATTCAGGGTGGCGATCTGGCGGGGGGAGCGGCCATCTCACTGTTCCTCTTTCCCGTCTTGGCCGGCGTCGCGATCCTGTTCTTGTGGTTAGCCCGGCACACCGAGGTCACCTGACATGACCCGCGAACTCGTCCGCGCACGACATATTGCAGGCAAGGCGGCTCACGCCGCCGTCCTGGTCTTCTTCGTGACGTTCCTCGCCTTTCCGTTTTACTGGATGATGATCACCACTTTCAAAGCCAACCAGGATTTGTACAACACCGCAAACAATCCTTACGTGTTTAACAGCCCCCCGACGCTGCAACATCTTTCGGTGCTGTTTGAGGACACCCAGTACGTGCAATGGCTGTTGAATACCGGCTTCGTCGGCATAGTCGTCGTGATCATCACGCTCTTGCTCGCTGTCCCGGCGGGCTACGCGCTCGCGCGCATGACCGGCGCCTGGGCGCAAACCCTGGGTGTGACGATCTTCCTCACCTATCTGGTGCCGCCGACGATTCTGTTCATCCCGTTCTCACGCATCATCGCGGTGCTGGGATTGCAGGATTCGGTGTGGTCGCTCATCCTCGTCTATCCGAGCTTCACCGTGCCGTTCTGCACCTGGCTTCTGATGGGCTTCTTCAAGGCGATCCCGCGCGACCTCGAGGACGCAGCCATGATCGACGGGCTGAGCCGCTTTGGCGCCTTTATCAAGGTGGTGATGCCGATTTCGGTCGCCGGAATCCTGACGGCGGTCATTTTCGCCTTCACCCTGGTGACGCAGGAATTTGTTTATGGCGTCACCTTCATCACCGCATCGTCGAGCTATACAGTAAGTGTCGGTATTCCGACATTCCTGGTGCGGGGCGACGTCTATTTCTGGGGCTCAATGATGGCGGCCTGCCTGATTGCAAGTGTCCCAATCGCCATTATCTATAATTTCTTCGTCGCACGCTTTGTAGCCGGCTTTACCATGGGCGCCATCAAGTAGCGCCCGCCAATCAAGCGTTCTTCGAAGCGGGAGCCGGTAACATGACCGAAAGATGGCACCCGGACGAGAACCTTTCGGTGATCGCGCGCTTCGAGGTGCGCCACCGCGCCTATCTCGCCTTGGACGGTTCGATCCATCGGCCGCTCCCGGCCTTCGCCTCCGATACCCGTCTGCTCGTCAGGCTTTATCGGGCGATGGTGCTGGTACGCGCCTTCGATGTGAAAGCTGTGGCGTTGCAGCGCACCGGTCGGCTAGGGACCTATGCCGCATCGCTTGGCCAGGAGGCAGTGTCGGTTGGCACGGCCAGCGCCATGCGTGACGAGGACGTCTTGCTCCCTTCCTATCGCGACAACGCCGCCTTGATCTGGCGCGGGGTCAAACTGGAAGAAATTTTGCTGTTTTGGGGCGGCGACGAGCGGGGCAACCGCTTCTCAGGCCCGATCCAGGATTTCCCGTTCTGCATTCCGGTCGGATCGCAAGCGCCGCAAGCTGCGGGCGTTGCTTACGCCTTCAAGCTGCGCAAGGAGCCGCGCGTTGCCGTATGTCTGTTCGGCGACGGCGCCACCTCAAAGGGCGACCTCTGGGAGGCGATGAACTTCGCGGGTGTGCACAAGCTGCCGGTCGTGTTCGTCGCCACCAATAATCAATGGGCTATATCCGTGCCGCTGCGGCTTCAGACCGGATCCGAAACGCTGGCGCAGAAGGCGATCGCAGCGGGTTTCATCGGTGAGCAGGTCGATGGCAACGACATCGTGGCGATGCATGCTGCAGTCGGCGAGGCGATCGAAGCAGCCCGAAATGGCCAAGGCCCCCGCTTTATCGAGGCGGTCACCTACCGGCTCGGCGATCATACGACCGCCGACGACGCGACGCGCTACCGTCCGACCGATGAGGTCCAGGCGCGCTGGAAGGAGGAGCCGATCGCGCGGCTGAGATCATTTCTGGCTGGTCAGAAGGTGTGGAGCAAGGCGGACGAAGAGCAGCTTTCCGCCGAGTGCCAGCAGCACATCGACGCCGCGGTCGAGCGCTATTTAGTTGTAAAACCGAGGGCCCCCGAGACCATGTTCGATCACCTTTATGCCGAACTGCCGAGGGTCTATGCCGCGCAGCGCCGGGAACTCGAGGGGAACGACTGATGCCTGAGGTGACGCTGGTGGAAGCTATCAATCTGGCGCTCGCCCGTGCGATGGAGGATGACCCCAATGTCGTCGTGTTCGGCGAGGACGTCGGGGTCAACGGCGGCGTATTCCGCGCCACGGTCGGACTGCAGCAGCGTTTCGGACCGGAACGGGTATTCGATACGCCGCTTGCCGAACTTCTTATCAGCGGACTCTGCGTCGGCATGGCGGCACAAGGGCTGAAGCCGGTCGGCGAGATCCAGTTCATGGGATTTATTTATCCCTGCATCGATCAATTGGTGAATCATGCCTCGCGGCTGCGCAACCGCACGCAAGGGCGGCTCAGCTGTCCGATGGTTTTACGGACCCCGCATGGCGGCGGCATTCGCGCTCCGGAACATCACTCGGAGAGCGCCGAGGCGATGCTCGCCCATATTCCAGGTTTGCGCGTGGTCATTCCATCTTCGCCCGAACGCGCTTACGGCCTGCTGCTCGCCGCCATCCGCGACCCCGATCCAGTAGTGTTCCTGGAGCCGACGCGCATCTACCGCGCAATGAAAGGCGAGGTGGATGACAACGGCGAGGCCCTGCCACTGGATGCCGCCTTTATCCTCAGGGAAGGCCGTGACGTGACCCTGATCAGTTGGGGCGCGATGGTGAAGGAGACGCTGGCGGCTGCCGAGACGCTCGACGCCGAAGGCATCAGCGCGGAGGTTATCGATCTCGCGACCCTCAAGCCCTATGACGAGGAGACCTTGCTAAGCTCGGCCGCAAAAACCGGACGCTGCGTCATCGTGCACGAAGCTGCGCGGACCGGCGGCTTCGGTGCCGAGATCGCCGCACTTTTTGCCGAGCGCGGGCTGACGTCTCTTCTCGCTCCTGTCGCCCGTGTCACAGGCTATGATACGGTGATGCCGCTGCCCCGGCTTGAGCAACATTATATGCCGTCGGTCGGCCGTATCGCGGCCGCCGGACGCAAGGCTTGCCAGTTCAGTTGAGATCAGCGGAACACATCCCATGCGACAGTTCATGTTGCCCGATCTTGGCGAAGGTCTGGAAGAGGCCGAGATAGTGACCTGGCATGTGAACGAGGGGGATCACGTGGTTACGGATCAGCCACTCGTCTCGGTCGAGACCGACAAGGCCGTGGTTGAAGTGCCGTCGCCGTGGAATGGCCGCATCGCGCGGGTGTTCGGGACCAAAGGTGATCTGGTGAAAGTT
Organism: Bradyrhizobium sp. KBS0727; assembly: GCF_005937885.2. Taxonomy (NCBI): domain Bacteria; kingdom Pseudomonadati; phylum Pseudomonadota; class Alphaproteobacteria; order Hyphomicrobiales; family Nitrobacteraceae; genus Bradyrhizobium; species Bradyrhizobium sp. KBS0727. Next base: position 2,875,836 of record NZ_CP042176.1, read on the forward strand.
GGTGCGCCCCTTGTCGAGTTCGCCGAGGGCGCCGAGCAGGATACTGGCACCGTGGTCGGCCAGCTCGACACCGGCGAAAAGCAAGCTGCAGTGGTCGAAAGTCCTGCCGAGCCGGCGCCAGGGCGAATGCTCCAGGTGCTCCCGGCGGTGCGCGCCCTCGCACGCAAGCTCGATGTCGATCTCAACGCCGTACAGGCCACTGGACCCGGCGGCACCATCACACGGGCCGACGTCGAGCGGGCCGCCAAAAGTCTCGCCGAGGCAGGGCCAGCCGAGGCATTGCGTGGGATGCGGCGCGCCATGGCCCAGCGCATGGCAGCGGCGCATGCCGAAGTGGTTCCCGCTACAGTCACCGACGACGCTGATATCGGCGAATGGCGAGCGAGCGAAGACCCCAGTGTCCGCCTGATCCGCGCAATTGCGGCTGCCTGCGGAGCAGAGCCCGCGCTCAACGCCTGGTATAATTCCGGCGCGGGCGACCGGCGTCTGGTCAAACGCATCGATATTGGTATCGCGATCGATACCGAGGGGGGCCTCATCGTGCCGGTGATGCGCAACGTAGCCGAGCGCGACGCACGGGACCTGCGAGCCGGGCTCGACAGGCTGCGGGCCGACGCTATCGCCCGCTCGATTCCACCGGAAGAACTTCGGGGGGCCACCATCACACTGTCGAACTTCGGCATGATCGGCGGCCGCTTCGCCAGTCTCGTGGTTGTACCGCCACAGGTGGCGATCGTCGGTGCCGGCCGGATCGCCACGCTGGTGGTGGCACATCAGGGCCGGCCGGCGGTGCGACGCGTGCTGCCGTTGTCGCTCACCTTTGACCATCGCGTTGTGACGGGCGGCGAGGCCGCTCGCTTTATCGTCGCGCTGAGGTCGGATCTTGAGCGGGCTTCGTAGGACCGCGATACACGTGAGCCCGAAGCTTGATGCGAGTGGTTGCCGGTGTCCGGTTTTGGCGGCCCATGGCCTGGAGGGCTCTTGCCAATGTCCTGCGTCAGGATGACGCCGATCCCGCTCTGCAGGAAAGCTATCGTTCCCAAGGCATGGAGCCCGACATCAATTCCAGTCCAGCCAAGTTTCAACGACTGGTCGAGGACGAGTTGGCGCGTTTGGCACCGCTGATCAAGTCAATTGGACTGAAGCGCGACTGAGCCGTGCGGACGTGGGCGCCGGGAATGCCCGGATGTTTGGTTTGAAGACACCACGTCTTGACCAACGATCGAGTGCACTGCAGTGCACGGTAGCGTGCGGACACACTCTCCATCTACGGAGCATGAACGAAATGTGCGACCTCTCTTCATCCCGAGGTCGGTCACGGTGCCTGACATGACGGCCGTTTTGCGGGCTCTCGCCCCTTTCCTGGCTTCAAAGCATGAGAATGCGTTGCGGCTTAGGCCGTGTTTACCTGGCATCCACAGATCACACTCACCGCTTTGCGGGCGATCTCCCTCAATTCGACACGGCGCGCGCCGGCACGTGCGCGGATCGCGATGGTGTGCATGGTGGCTGACGCGAGGACCGCTAGTGCCGCGGGATCGGCATCGTGCTTTATCTCGCCTCTCTCGTGTGCCGTGCGGAAGCGGACTTCAAAATCCGCGTCAATCATCCGCAGCCCCGCCGCAACACTGTTCCGGATCGCGGCATCGTCGACGGCTTCTGCTACGGCGGTCCCGATCACGAAGCAGCCGCGCGGGCTTCCTTTACCTGAAAAATAGATGGACAACGCCGCTTCGTAGGCAAGCATCAGACTTTCGCCCAAGGGACGGTCCTCTGCAAGTGCCTCACGTGTGGCGGCCAGGCTGATCTCCCAATAGCGTGCGAGTGCCTCCAGATACAGCGCGTGCTTGTTGCCGAACGCCGCATAGAGGCTCGGCGGATTCATGCCGGTCGCAGCAGCAATGCTGTCGAGGGAAGTGCCGGAGTAGCCGGTCTTCCAGAAGGTCTCCGTTGCCTGCTTGAGGGCCGCCTGTGTGTCGTAGGCGCGGGGCCGCCCCCTGCGCGCTGGTGCCGCTTCGCTCTTTTTGCGTGCCATATCGGAAAATACCTCTGGTCGCTACGTGTTCGCATCTTATTTGTATGAAACGTTACAAAATACAAGAGGGAACATCTTGACGGCTTCGTGCTCGCGTCATATTTGTAGTGATCGTTATAAAATAAAACCGAGGTGAGTGCTTTCGATGCGGTGCAGTCTTTCGCCAGTCGCCGGTTGGATAGGCGACAGCAGGGAGTTCCGCGAGAGCGGAACGGCGGTGCAATTGGTGACCGCCAAGGCATCGGCTGGCGATGATTCGCCTGGAATCGGGCCGCTCGGTGCCGAAGCCGCTGGCGGAGTTGCGGAAATCGTCCACCCCCGCCTTGGCACCGCTCCCGCGGTAGCGATGTCCGGAAGGAGCATCAGGGAGCGGCTGCGGCGGCCGCTGATGCTCGTCGTTCCGATCGTAGTGGCCGCAATCGGAGCCGCGCTGTACCTCGCTACCGAGCCTTATGTCTCAACCGACAACGCGTTCGTTCGCGCGGCGAAGGTGACCGTCAACGCCCGGGTTGCCGGACAGGCGGTTGAAATCGCCGTTGAGGACAATCAGCGGGTCCAGCAGGGCGAAGTCCTGTTCCGGATCGATCCGGAGCCATACCAGATTGCGGTGGATCAGGCGGACGCGCGTCTCGGCAGCGCGCGCCTCCAAGTCGAAGCGCTAAAGGCGACCTATCGCCAGCAACAGGCTGAACTACAGTCGGCCAGGGATTCGGCGGTTTTTGACGAACGCGAATATGACCGCAAGAAAGCGCTGGTCGCCTCCGATTTCACCCCGCGCGCTGTCTATGAGCGAGCAGAGACAAATCTCAAGGTCGCCCGTCAGCATATCACATCCATCGAACAGCAGATCGCCAGCACCGTCGTTGCGTTGAACGGCGATTCCGACATCGATATTGATCGCCACCCCACGGTTCGCGCAGCCAAGGCCCAGCTCGATCGCGCCCGGCTCGATCTGTCCTACGCGACGGTGAGGGCGCCCGACGACGGCGTCGTGACGAAGGTCGACGAGTTGCAGGTCGGCGGCTTCGTCAATGCGGGCGCACCCGTGTTCTCGCTGCTGTCAAGCCGGCGCATCTGGATCGAGGCGAATTTCCGCGAAACCGGCCTCACTCACATGCGTCCGGGTCAGGAGGCGACGATCGACGTCGACGCTTATCCGGATCGCACGTTCAAGGCGCATATCGTCAGCATGAGTCCGGGCACTGGATCGGATTTCGCGGTCTTGCCGCCCGAGAATGCGACCGGCAATTGGGTCAAGGTCGTCCAGCGCCTGCCGGTGCGCCTCGAACTTGATGAGGTCGATCCTGGCCGGCCCCTGTTCTCCGGCATCAGCGTGACTGCGCGGGTCGACACTGGCCATCGCCGCACCTGGCGCCATCCGTTCCAGCTTGTGCTCGCGTCGGAGGACAAATGAGTATCGCCCAACCATCGAACACCGCGGCCGGCGGCCATCGCGCAATCACCGTGGCGGCCCTGATGGCGACCTACATGGAGGCGGTGAACATCTCGCTGCCGAATGCGGCGCTGCCGCATATCCAGGGCACGCTGTCGATGGGCAACGACGAGGTCGGCTGGGTGTTTACCGCCTATATCGCGGCGGGCGCCGCTGTCATGCCGATGGCGCGGTGGCTCGCGGGGCGCTACGGCCGGAAGACGATCTATCAGGCGTCTCTCGCTGTCTTCTCGCTCGGCTTGATGCTCGACACGCTTGCAACGACTTCCCTTCACTTGGTATTCGCCCGGATCGTCCAGGGCGCCGCGAGCGGCGCGCTCGCTCTTCTGTCGCTGGCGGTCCTGCTTGATATGCTGCCGCCGGCGCGCCACGGCCGGATCAGTTTGGCGTGGTCGGTGTGCCTCGTGCTCGGTATCAGCAGCGGCGCAAGCATCGGCGGCTGGCTCAGCGAATATCACGGCTGGCGCTCGATCTTCTATTTCAGCCTGCCGATGACGGGCTTCATCTTCCTGACCATGGCGCTGTCACTCCCCGAGAAGAGGGCGGAACAGAACCCGCCCTTCGACTTCTTCGGCCTGGCGACCTTCTCGCTCGGCATGATCGGCCTGCAGATGGTGCTCGATCGCGGTGAGCGCCTGGAATGGTTCGCCTCGGCGGAAATCTGGACTGAGGCGATTGCCTCGGTCCTGGGATTCTATCTTTTCATCGTGCACGTCATGACGACGGATGTGCATTTTTTCAACAAGGCGCTGTTCAAGGACCGCAATTTTGTTCTTTCGGCGATCATGTTCTTCGCCGTCGGCTTCGTGCTGCTGCCGACCCTGGCGTTGACCTCGCCGATGCTGGAGGAATTGCTCGATTATCCGGTTGATACCACCGGCTACATGACCCTCGCACGCGGTGTCACGCTCGTGGGGGCCGTGGTGTTGATGAGCTTCGCTCCGGCACGGATCGATAACCGGCTGTTCATATTCGGCGGCATGGCGGCGGTGGTTTACGCCAATTCGCTGATGCTTGGCTATTCACCGGCGATGGATTGGCGGTTGGTGGTCGCGGCGACCTTGCTCCAGGGGGCGGGTCTCGGCACGTTGCTTCCGTCGCTCTCCAAGGCGGCGTTCGGCACGCTCGATCCAAAATTCCGTCCGGAAGGCACCGCGCTCTTCAACCTGTCACGCGTCTATGGAAGCACGATCGGCATCGCGGTCGTCCAGATCTTCTTCTACAACAACACCCAGGCCATGCACCTGGCGCTCGCCAAGAACCTCACGCCGTACCGCGCGGCCGCGCATGTCGCTGGTTCAATCGCCAAACCGGGTCTCGCCGCGCTCAACGGCATGATCACCCAGCAGGCGGCCGTTATAGCAGTCATCGACCAATTCAAGATCTTGATGTTCGCCATGCTGATCGTGAGCCCGCTTGTGTTTTTTCTACGTAAGCCACGGCCGGCCAATTGATGCCGTCGAGCCCAGCGACTGGGCTTAATACAAGGGAGTAAGAGCATGACAACATCCGATATGCTTCGTTATACGAGGATTCCCACCCACGGATCTGGGCCGATTCCCGCTGTCGGGTTTGGTACGCTCATTCCGGATCCTCTCGTAACCAAACAGGCGACCAAGGCTGCACTGGAAGAAGGATTTCGACACCTCGATTGTGCGGAACGCTACCGCAATGAAGCGGCGGTTGGTGAGGCGATTCAGGAAGCGTTCAAGGCGGGGACGCTTCAGCGCGAGGACCTGTTCGTTACCACGAAGCTATGGAACACCAATCATCGTCCAGAGCGGGTCAAGCCTGCCTTCGACGCGTGTCGCCGGCGACTGCAACTCGACCGTATCGATTGCTATATCATCCATACGCCCTTTGCCTTTCGACCCGGCGACGAACAGGACCCGAGAGATGAGCGCGGTCGGGTGATCTACGATTCAGGGGTTACGTTGGTGGAGACATGGCGGGCGCTGGAGCGCCTCGTCGACGATGGCCACTGCGGCTCGATCGGTCTATCGGACATCACATTGGAGAAGCTGAGAGAGATCGTCGCGGTCGCGCGGATCCGGCCTGCCATGGTGCAGGTCGAATCGCATCCGTATCTTCCCGAATGGGACCTGCTCGAGTTCTGCCGCGAGCATGGGATTGTACTGCAGGCGTTTGCCGCGTTGGGACACGCCATGGAGCCAAACGTACTCGCCGACCCAGTGATTACATCCATCGCACAGCGTGTGAACAAGACACCAGCTCAGGTGGCCCTGGCCTGGGCCGTGCAGCGCGGCACCGCTTTCCTGACCACCTCGACCAAGCCTCGGCGCATCCAGGAAAGCTTTGACCTTTCGAGCCTCCCTGAAGAGGCCATGCGGGAGATTCGAGACCGTATCACCACGAGCGTCAGGTTCAACGCAGTGGTGCAGACCGGCGTGCCCGGATTTATTCCCGGGACCCGATGACTTTAGCGGCGCGGGGCCGAGCCGCGCCGGGGAAAGTTGTGACCTCCCACCGCAGTAGGCGACTTTCCGGCCGAAGTGGATGGAACGGATCGATACCGCAGGGGTTTGAGGGCGTCTGGAGTGTCTCCGGGCATCCAAGTCCCTAATCTTCCTGTAAAATTTCCTGTTTTCAGGGAATGCGCGGAGACCGGTGCGAGAAGCACTGCCTCGCCAGTGTGAGAGTCTTGTTCAAACTGCGACAGTTCCATTCACTAGGACACTCCTTCGTTAGAAGGCGGCGTGTGCACGACGTGTGCACCGAGAGATCAAAGAAAATCCAAAATGCTCCGGAACTGAACTGCCTCGATCTGAGTCACGCGTTTTCTTGATCTTGCTGATCGTGTCATCGAGCTGATGGGATTTGAATTCCGACAGAGGCCATTATCGCGGGCTTTGTCTTGTCGCACTGAGTGTTTCGCGTAACGTCGCAACCGTCGCATATTTTTGTTCCATATCGAACAGGTTGGCGTTGTGTGGGCCAATCGCGCGATCTCCGACGCAATCGGACACGACAAGTGGGCGAAACCCGAGCGACATGGCGTCGACAACGCTGGCGCGCACGCAGCCGCTGGTGACGGCCCCCGCCACAACCAGCGTCTGCACGCCGCGCTGCGTCAGCCAGGATCCAAGGCCAGTGCCGAAGAAGGCCGACGGCACCTGCTTGCGCACCACCAGTTCGCCGGGCACGGGTGCAAGGTCGGGTACGATGGCGCTGGCCGGCGCATTCTCCTTCAGCGTCAGCATGCCCGGGACCTTGAGCGAAAAGATATTATGATCCGCACCATCGTCGGCGAAAACGATGCGTGTATGGGCAATCGTCCATTGTTGCTGCCGCGCATGCGCCAGCAATCCCTTCGTGGTCTCAATCGCCGCGGCAATATTGCCGCCGCCGAAGATGGCGGGATCGGCAAACCCGTTGACAAAATCGACGATCAGCAGTCCGTATGGCGGGCACACATCGAGCGCCATGCCAAACCCCTGCCGCTGATAAGTCTCGGCCTCCTTATGCACGGCGCACGACCGGCTTGGGGCCGTAGCCGTCGAGCACCTTGCCGCGTCGGACCATTTCGACGCCGTCGAGCGCGACCGTGCAATTGCGCATCGGAATGTCGATGTGACAGGCTGTGGTCCGGCTGCCGCCGGCTTCGTTGTTGGGCCCGAACGAGAACAGAAAGTTGCCTTCGAACGCACGCGGGTCCATGCCGATGGTGGCCTCGCGATCATACATCGCCATGGTCGACCAGTGGGCGCGCGGCTGCAGACCCCAGCCGATATGCGACATGGCGTAGGCGTCCGGATCGTTGTAGGTGGCCATGTATTCCGAAAGGATTTCCGCATCGAGACCGCCTTCAATGCTGGTGCAGAAGCCCTTTTCGATTTTGAAATGCACGCGGTCCTGAACGTAGGATTTCATCGGCAGCAGGATATCGCCGCGCTCGAGAACGATCTTGCCTTCCGCTTCGCCTTCATTGGCCCAGGTCAGCGCAAAGCCGCTCGGCCAATGGTCCCAGCGGCCAGGCTCGTCGACAAATCCATATTCGCTGATCGCCGGAAACTGTCCGAGCGAGAAGCGCACGTCGGTGCCGGCCTCGGACGTGACATGCATTTCCTTCGCCTTGCCGATCTTCTCGGCCGCAGCCATGACGCGCGTCTTGTCGTCCATGGTGGGAACCATGCGTGCCAGCACTTCCGGCGGCTCGACCGCGAGCAGGATTTTGGTGCCGGACGACAGAATCTCATGCTGCTCGGGCGAGAACAGCAGCGTCATCAGATCGAGCACGAGATCGCTGGCCTTGAGCGCGGCAATGGCGGCGTGATTTCCGGTGAGCGGCGTGGTGCCGAGATAGGCGAGGGCGTCGCGGCTGATCGCCTTTTCGCCATTGACCGGAGGAAGGTCGAGACGGTTGACGATCGCGCCCATGTCGGTGGCGGCCAGAATGGCGCACGACAGGGTTTGCGGATGCGTCGACGCGCTGGTCAGCACGGTGACGAACTGGCCGCGCTGCAGTTTCGACAGGGAGAGAACCTGTTTCCAGGCTTGGATGAGATCGTAATCGCTGACAGCCATTGTCGTCTCCTTTTGAAAAACTGCGTTAATCGACCCGCGCGCCGAGGAACGCCTCGAACGCACGATAGAAGCCAGGCTCATTGTCCCAGGGGATCATGTGGCCGGCGTCCGGAACGCGCTCGACCTCGATGCCGGGGCGCAGCGTTGTGATCTCGACGACATCGGCGTCAGTGACCACATCGCCGCGCGCGGCCAGAATCAGGCGCGCCGGGATGGCCACATGCGGTAGGTCGCCGTGAATATCGTCGGTGTGAAACCCTTCGAAGCTTTCCAGCACCGCGCGCTCATCGCAAGTGTGCAGCCATTCCGCCCGCAGGCGCAGTTGCTCGTCCGTCCAGGTCGGACAGAAGCCGCGCATGGCATCGATGCTGGCGCCGTTGCGCGCCGCGGCCATCGAGTCGACATACCATGCGAGATTTGCGGGATAGGGGCGTCGTCCCGGACCCGACACCGGCGGGTCGATCAGAACGAGGCGCGTCAGTCCGGCAGGATGGCTGCGTGCGGCGCGGATGGCGATGCGCGCGCCCATGGAATGCCCGACAATGGCATAGGTCGACAGGCTGAGCGCTTCCGCAAACGCGATGACATCCTTGGCCTGCGCATCAAGACTGTAATCGAGGTCAGTGGAGGCCTCCGACAGGCCGCGCCCACGGACATCGAGAATATACACATCGAAAGCGTGTCCGAGTTGCTCGCCGACAAAGCCCCAGGTGATCGCCGGGCTTGTGATGCCGGGCAGAAGAATGATCGGATCGCGATCCGTGCGGGCGCCGCCGTAACGCAAATAGTGCTGGCGTACTCCGTTGGCGTGGACGTTCGCGCCATGCAGAAAATTGCTCATGATGGTCTCCGTAACCAACCGACGACGCGTCTGGTGTGGCTCAATAAGCCCCGGACAACAGTGCGCCCGCACCGGGTACGACCGGCTCGAGCTTCAGCGCTTTCAGCATGGCGTAAGTGGTCGCGATCGCTGCGGTGACGACGGGCTTGCCCGTGATCGCTTCGACCTTCGGCACAGCCGCCAGCGACGGCATCTGCACACAGGCGGACAGCACGACGGCGTCCACATCGCGGGTGTTCATTTCGGCGACGATGGCCGGGAGCCGCGCGGGATCATGACGGCCGACTTCGAGGTTGTCGGGAATTTCCAGCGCGCGCCACTCCGCCACGTCGTAACCTTCGTTGCGGATGTAATCGACCACCATTTCGGTCAACGGCTTCATGTAAGGCGCAACAAGGCAGATCCGCTTGGCGCCGATCACCTTGAGCGCGTCGACCAGCGCGCCCGCGCTGGTGACGACGGGCGCCTCGGCCGCGTTGTCCCTGGTGCGCGCGCGCAGACGGGTCTCGGAGGCGCGGTGATAGCCGTGCCCCATCGACATGATGGCGACGAGGCAGGCGTAACCCAGCACATCGACCCGGGCATCGCTGAGCTCCAGCGCGCAGCGGTCGGATTCGGCGTCCATCGCCGCCAGTTCGTCCTTCTTCACGGTTTTCATGCGCATGCGGCTGGAATGGAACGTGAAGCGCTCAGGCCGAATCAACTGGCGCGCCGTCAGCATCGCCGGAATTTCCGTTTCCATCGTCGTGTTGGAGCTCGGGACGATCTGTCCGATACGATATGGCTTTTGCATCATCTCTCTCGCAATCAGTGATGGTTGATCTTCAGCAGGCGCGCGGCGTTGCCGGAACAAACCAGCTGCCGGACCGCGTCGGAAAGCGGTGCCGTTTCGATAAAGTCCGCGGCGATTGCGCTGGATTCATAGGGGTAATCGACCGAGAACATGACAGCCTGTTCACCCATCTCGGCGAGCGAGCAGGCCAGCGCCGCATGCGAGCAAACGCCCGACGTGGTGATGACGACATTGCGGCCGAAATATTCGGACGGCCGCAACTGCAAGGACACGCCTTGCGAGTAGACGGCAAAGCGGCTGTCGAACCGCCACAGCAACATCGGCAGCCCTTCGCCCATATGGCCGAGGATAATCTTGAGCCTGGGAAAGCGGTCGAACACGCCGCTGAACAACAGACGCAGCGCGTGTGAGGCGGTTTCCACGCCCCAGCCCCAGACTGCACCAGCCAATTCCGGACGGTCGGCGTAGGCGAGCGGGACCTGAAAGTGATCGATGGGGTGGAGATACAGCGGGACGTCGAGGTCCTGCATCGCCTCCCAAAAGGCGTCGTAGGCGGGGAGATCATAATAGGTGCCGTGGGTATGACCGTTCACCAGCGCGCCCTTGAAGCCGAGGGTTTTGACGGTGCGCTCGAGTTCGCGCGCCGCCACCTTCGGATCGTGCATGGCCAGCGAGGCGAACCCCGCAAGCCGCTTGGGATTGCGCGCGATCTGGCCGGCGAGATAGTCGTTGGCATTGATCGCCCGGCTAGCGGCAAGTGCCGCGTCGGTCTCACCCTGGACGCTCGGACCGGTTGGCGACAGCACGGAAATATCGATGCCGGCGCGATCCATGTCCGCGATGCGGATTTCGTGGAAGTCGTCAAGCTTCGCGGCCAGTTCTGCCTGCGCGGCATCGCCCATCAATCGCGTGAACGCTTTTGAATAACTCTGAAACCCCGGCGCCATGAAATGCTCCTCAAGCGCTATTTTTCGAATACGGTCGGCCAATGTGTGTGCTCCAAGTGCGGTTTGATCAGATGTCGGCCGGCCTCGAACAGAACAGGGACCATCTGCCTGCTGTGACCCGTTTCGGCTCCCAAACGACGTCAGGTTTGTCGGATGGAGGGTTCGCGCTATTTCTTGACGAGAGGGCAGGTGCTGTCGGCGAGTGGCCGGAAGGCGACATCGGCGGGCACGGTGGCGAGCACTTTGTAGTAGTCCCACGGCGCCTTTGATTCAGACGGCTTCTTCACCTGAACGAGATACATGTCGTGGACCATCCGTCCGTCGGCGCGAACCGTGCCTGCTTGCGTGAAGGCGTCGTGCACCGGCAGCTCACGCATTTTCGCGGCGACGGCGTCCGCGTTGTCCGTTCCCGCGGCCGCGATTGCCTTCAGGTAATGCAGCACTCCGGAATACACGCCAGCCTGCGCCATGGTCGGCATCGCCTTGCGGCGCTCGTAGAATTTCTTGGCGAAGGCCCGGGTGTCGTCGTTGAGATCCCAGTAATATCCGGTGATAAAGGTCAGTCCCTGCGCGACCGACAGACCAAGCGCATGAACGTCGGTGATGAAGGTGACCGGAGCGACGAGCGTCTGGCCGCCCTGACCGATCCCGAACTCGCCGGCCTGTTTGACGGCGTTGATGACGTCGCCACCAGCGCTCGCCAGAGCTATGACTTTGGCCTTGGAGGCCTGTGCGGTAAGAAGAAAGGAGGAAAAGTCCGCGGTATTGAGCGGGTGACGCGCAGAGCCGACCATTTTGCCACCGGCCGCGGTCAACGCTTTCGAGGCTTCGTTTTCCAGGGAGATGCCGAAAGCGTAATCGACTGTCAGAAAATACCAGGAGTCGAAGCCGTTTTTGACCATTGCCTGCGCCAGGCCGGCGGAGTTCGAATAGTTGTCGTAAGTCCATTGAAAGCCGGTCGGAGAGCAGGCCTTGCCGGTTAGATCGGTCGAGCCCGCCGTTGAAAAGATCGCGACCTTCTTCTTTTCTCGGGCCACTTCCTGCACCGCCAAGGCGACACCCGAATTTGGAAAGTCGATCACCATGTCGACATTGTCGACATCGAACCATCTCCGCGCGAGCTGGGAGCCGATATCGGGTTTGTTCTGGTGATCGCCGGACATGATCTTGATCGGCTTGCCAAGAACCTTCGGTCCGAATTCGTCAACCGCGATCTGTGCGGCCACGACGGAGCCCTGGCCGCCAAGATCGGCATAGACGCCGCTGAGGTCGTTGATGACGCCGACTGTGATCGCATCAGGACCCGCAAGGGCAGCGCTGGCCATCGGGATGGTGAGCAGAGGAAGCATCCAGGATGTGAATTTACGCATACCGACCTCGCTTTTGGAACAGATGTCATTCTCAAAATAGGATGTATACTGAGTTTATAAATTTGTTTCGGTCGTCCGTCAATCCGGGCTGTACTGATTTTTGGACGAGAGGTTGAGGGCGTGGTCAGTTCGTTTTATAAATATGCCATGAGCGAAATCGAGGAGCTGGCGCAGGCTGGGGCGGACGACGCGGGTCGCCACGGACAGTTGCCGCTGTGGTCGCGGGTGGGCTATCTGATCCGCCGCCTGCACCAGATTCACTCGGCCATTTTCGTGGAAGAATGTCGCGAGTTCGGCATCACTCCGGTCCAGTATGGCCTGCTGACGGCCCTGCATTACTTCCCCGGCAGCGATCAGGTGAGCCTCGGCCGCGAGGTCGGGATCGACCGCACCAACGTCGCGGATGTGCTTGAGCGGCTTTCGGAAAGAGGCCTGGTGCGGCGCGAGCGCAGCGCACACGATAAGCGCTCAAAAATAGCCTTTCTCACGCCCGCCGGCGAAACCATCCTCGAGCAGGGCCGGGCCAGCATGATGCGTGCGCAGGACCGCATCCTGGCCCCGCTGGCGCCGCCGTTTCGCCCGGCATTTCTAGCGGTGCTGACCCAGTTGATCGACGGAAACAGCCAGTCCGTTCCCTCGGAGTCGGGGTTCGATGTCGAGCGTCGGCGGCGAAAAAGGTCGCACGCCCCGGGCGACGCCGAAGACTGATCTCCATCCGCCGCAGCGGTCGTTTATCCTGTCGGTTCCGTCCGCTCGATCGGCCGGGCATTGGCGCGCGCCAAGTTCTCCGGGTCTTCATTTCCATAGACTGGCTTCGGGCGGGTTAGGCGGCTGGCCGCATAAACCGCAGTCACATGCCTATTGATTTTTAGAAATTTGCGCGATAATTAGTCAGTATATATCCTATTTTTCTTGAAGCCTTCAGAAATAAGAAGGTAGTCTACCCCCAATTATTCACGGACGGAGACCCCCCATGCGAGCAAGCGCCACCTTTGTTCTCAGCGCACTGACGACGGTCGCTGCGATGATTTCCACCTTCGCGAACGCAGCCGAGACGCTGCGTGTGCGCCTTGACTGGACCCCCTGGGGTGACCAGGCGCCGTTTCACCTGGCCATGAAAAAGGGCTGGTTCGCCAAACACGGCCTCGATGTCCAGATCGAAGACGGCAACGGCTCGGTCTCGACCGTGCAGATCGTCGGCAATGGCGCCTATGATCTTGGCCATGCATCGCTCGCCACCATGGCGATCGCGCGCGCCAAAGGCTTGCCGGTCAAGGCGGTCGCGGGCTTTATCCGTCAGAACGACATCGGTCTGATGGTTGGCAAGGACAGCGGCATCAATTCTCCGAAGGATTTGCGGGGCAAGAAGCTCACCTTCACGGCCGGTTCGCTCGAAACTCCGTTTCTGGATCGCTTCATCGCCGCCGGCGGTTTGACGCGCGGCGAAGTGGAATTGACCAACGTCGACGCCGCCAACAAAGGCAGCCTTTATATGTCCGGCAGCGTCGATGGCGCGTTTTCGTCGGCGCCTTTCATGCAGCCGATCTTCGATCGCCAGCGCCCGACCAAGACCATCCGGTTCGCCGATTACGGCCTGGAGTTTCCAAGCTTCGGTCTGTTCACGACCGAGGCGACGATCGCCGCGAAACCAAATCAGATTCGCAGGTTTGCAAGCGTCGTCGCGGGCGCGTGGCAATACATACTGGATGGTCACGAGGCCGAAGGCGTTCAGGCCATCATCGATGCGCGTCCCCAGGCAAAATTGAACGCCGACGTTTTGCGCGAGCAGATCGAAATTCTGCGCGGCCTGGTTTCAACGCCGGCAACCGCCGGCAAGCCCATCGGCATCATGGCGGATGCCGATTGGGCCAAGGCGCTCGACACCCTGCAGCAGGGCAAGTTGGTCGAGCGTGTCGAGGCGCCGGGCGCCTATTACACCAATAGTTTTATTGACGAAGCGCTGGTCAGGGAGATCGCACATGGCGGCGAGTGAGCAGCGTGTGTCGACACTGCCGTTCGTCCCCCATGCGGTGGCGCCGCGGGCGATGATTTCCGCACAGGGCGTGCAGAAGCGCTATGGCGGCGCCAACGGCCTGCTTGCGCTCGAAAGCGTCACGCTCGATATCGCCGAAGGCGAATTCGTCAGCCTGCTCGGCCCGAGCGGCTGCGGCAAAAGCACGTTTCTGCGGTGTCTGGCCGGACTGGAACGCCCTACCGGTGGTTCGTTGCTACTCGACGGTGCGCCGATCGATGGGCCGCCGGAAAAGCTCGGTATCGCCTTTCAGCGCGACGCACTGCTCGACTGGTTCTCGATTCTGGAGAACGCGTTGCTGCCGGCCGACTTCGGCGGCTACGACAAGAAGGTCTGCGAGCCGCGTGCGCGTGAACTGCTGGCGATGGTCGGGTTGAAGGATTTCGTCGATGTCTATCCCAGCGCCTTGTCGGGCGGAATGCGGCAGCGCGCTGCGATCTGCCGCTCGCTGCTACTGAAGCCACGTCTTTTGCTGATGGACGAGCCGTTCGGCGCGCTCGACGCCCTGACGCGCGACCAGTTGAATGTGGATCTGCACCACCTCTGGCAACAGCAGCGCATGACCGTCGGCTTCGTGACGCATTCGATTTCGGAAGCCGTATTTCTGTCGACGCGTATCGTGGTTTTCAGTGGCCGCCCCGGCAAGATCGCCGAAGACATTCGCGTCGACCTTCCCGACGATCGCAAGCTCGCGGTGCGCGATACGCCGGATTTCATTCGCTACACCCATCACATTCGCGGCCTGTTCGAAAAAATGGGCCTGATTCATGACTGAGGCGGGCGCAAGGCCGTTTCGAACGGTGATCCTGGATTCCTGCGTTCTGCATCCACAGCAGCCGTCGTCTTGCGGCGAGGAGTTTACATGCAATCGACAAATCGCTTGGCCCGTTTTGGTGTTCCGCTGCTGGGCGCAGTCGCCTTTCTGCTGATCTGGGAAGTTGCCTCGCGGCTGGGGGCCATCAAGCCGGTTATTCTTCCGGCACCCTCGGCGATTGCCCGCGAGCTCGCCGATGCGCCGATGTGGTTCGCGGAGCAGGCTTTCTTCACGATCGGCGTCGCGTTGCTGGGATTTGCGGTGGCGATTGTTCTTGGCGTTGCGTTCGCCGTCGCGATCGTCGAATGGCCGCTGCTCGACCAGTTGCTTTTTCCGCTGTTCGTCGCGCTGAATAGTGTCCCCAAGGTCGCGATCGCGCCGTTGTTCATCATCTGGTTCGGCACCGGTGCCGAACCAAAAATCGCCATTGCATCCCTGATCGCGATTTTCGCGATCGTGATCGATACCGCGCTCGGCCTTCGCTCGGTGCCGCCGGATCAGCTCGATCTGGCGAAGGCGTTGCGGGGGTCGCGGTTGAAGGTGCTTCTGCGCATCAAGATGTATTGTGCGCTGCCGCACATGTTCGCCGGCTTCAAAGTCGCGCTGTCGTTGTCGCTGGTGGGTGCGATCGTCGGTGAATTCGTCTCGTCGCAAAAAGGCCTGGGTTTTGCGATTTTGACAGCGCAGGGCTCGTTCGATACGCCGCGCGTGTTTGCTGCGATTTTCATTCTGTCGGTGCTCGGCGTCGGACTGATCGGCGCGCTCGATTTTGTCGAGCGGCTTGCGTTGCCTTGGCACTACAAGAATCGGCAGGCGAGCGGTCATTGAGGGCAGCGTCGGTCCTCACTAAACAGGTTCACGAAGGAGAGCACAATGACATGGCGTTCCGCCATTTTGCTGGAGTCATTACGCCACGACGGTGTGACCGGCGTCGAAGTCGACGGCATTCCAGTCGCTCTTTATAAGCTTGGCGATCAGGTCTACGCGACCCATGGGATTTGCACCCATGCGCTGGCCTTCCTCTCCGATGGATTTGTCGAAGGCGGCAGGATCGAATGTCCGCTGCATCAGGGACTGTTTGATATTCGCTCCGGCAAGGCGCTTTGCGCGCCGCTGACGGAAGATGTCAAAACCTATGCAGTGAAGGTCGAGGACGGCACGGTATTTGTCGACCTGGATTCGCCGGCGATAGCAGCGCAAACGACGTTGCCCACGGATGACACAGCGCTGCCGAGCGCGACCGCTGAAAGGGCAGGCGGCATTGCTGCACACGCGCGCACTGGCGAACGGTGTCTCATTGTGGGGGCGGGGCAGGCGGCTGCCGCGGCCATCCGCGCCATGCGTGCGGCCGGTTATGAAGGGGCTGTCGATCTCGTCGGCGCCGAGCGTCATCTTCCCTACGAGCGCCCGCCTTTGTCCAAAGGCGTGTTGCTTGGGCACACCCGTCCGGATGCTTGTGCGCGTCTGCGTTCCGCGGATCTGGAAGATCTTCGCGTGACCGCGCATCTGGACAGGCGCGTGTCGGCTATCGATGCGCAGGCGCGTATTGCCACGCTCGACGATGGGCGGACGCTCGCCTACAGCGCATTGCTGATCGCGACAGGTGGCCAGCCCCGCCGCCTGACCATTCCGGGGGCGGAACTGCCGGGCGTCATGTACCTGCGCACGCTTGAGGACGCCGCCGCGATCGGCGATGTCATCCGCAAGGCAAAAGCGGTCGCCATCATTGGTGGCGGCTTTATCGGCATGGAATTGGCCTCGGTGGCGGCCGAACTGGGTCTGTCCGCAATCGTGCTGGAGCGCGAAGCCGAACTGATGGCCCGGGTGATGCCGGCGCCGCTGGGCCGCGCGTTCCGGCGGCTGGCGGAAACACATGGCGTCACCGTTCGCACCTCGACGTCGGTTGAGGCGATTGAACGGATCGATGGGCGGCTTGTCGTCAAAACTTCCGGTGAATCGGTTGCTGCCGACATCGCGCTCGTCGGCATCGGACTGGAACCGGACACCGCGCTGGCGGCCGCCGCCGGTTGCGATGTGCAGGGCGGCATTGTCGTCGATGCGCAAGGCCGCACCGGCGTGCCCGGCATCTGGGCGGCGGGCGATTGCGCGCTCCACCACGCTGAGATCAACGGCCGGCGCGGGCGTCTGGAAAGCTGGCACAATGCCGAGCAGCAGGGCGCCGCCGCCGGACGCGCCATAGCTGGCGCATCGACCGATACGGAAGCTCCGGCGCAGCCCTGGTTCTGGACGGATCAGTTCGGCCTCAACGTTCAAATCCTGGGTGTCGCTGCCCCGCATCATTCCGTTGCCCGCAGCGGCGAGGATGGCGTGGCGGGCACGGTCTACCGAACGTTCGATCCGGCATCGGGCCGACTGACATCGGTCGTCGCCTTTTCGTCGCCGCAGGCCATCCGCTCGGCGCGAATCGAACTGGAATGTTTGACGCCGTTTGATCCGGCCGCTGCGGCTGCCGTCGTTCTCGATCAGCCGCATGACAACAAGGGAGATATCATGAACGCGCAGGCCAAGCTCTCGGCGCATGCTTCACCCGAAGACAAGGCCAAGACGTATGTCTGGCCTCCGGAGGGGCTGACGCGGATCCCCGACTGGGTCTACACCGACGAGTTCATTTATCAACGCGAAGTCGAGCGGATCTTTCACGGCCGTTCATGGAATTTTGTCGCGCTGGAAGACGAAGTGCGCAATCCCGGCGACTTCATTCGCTCGCATGTCGGGCCGACGCCGGTCGTTGTATCGCGCGCCGAAGACGGCACCATCCACGTCTTTGAAAACCGTTGCCTGCATCGCGCCGCCGAATTCTGCCGCGAACTGCATGGCAACGCCAAGGAGTTCGTCTGCCCCTATCACCAGTGGTCCTACGATCTGAAGGGCAATCTGGCCGGAGTGCCGTTCCGGCGCGGCGTCAACGGCGCGGGCGGCATGCCGGCGGATTTCAAGACCTCGGAACATGGCTTGAAGCGGCTGACGGTCACCACCCATCGTGGCGTGGTGTTCGCATCATACTGCGCCGATATGGAGCCGCTCGCCGACTATCTCGGGCCCGAGATTCTCGCAGAATTCGAGGCGACCTTCGACGGCCGCATTCCGCGCGTGCTCGGTCATTATCGCCACAGCCTGCCGGGCAACTGGAAACTGTATCACGAGAATCTCAAGGACCCCTATCACGCCACCCTGTTGCATACCTTTCTGGTGACGTTCGGCCTTCTCGTCGCCGGCAACAAATCCCTGATGCTGGCGGACGCGACCGGGCGTCATGGCGTGATGGCATCGGCAAAATCCGACGCCAGCAAGATTGCCGCCGACACCAAAAAGGAAATGCGCGCCTACAAGGAAGGGATGTCGCTGTCCGATCCGCGCTTCATGGATTTCGTCGACGAGTTCAAGAGCCCGTGGTCGGTGACCATGATGACGCTGTGGCCGAACATGATCATCCAGCGCGAGATGAACACGCTCGGCATTCGCCAGATCGTGCCGACCGGCCCGAACGAATTCATCATGAAATGGACGATGTTCGGCTTCGAGGGCGACGACGAGGAGATGACGCGTCATCGGCTGCGGCAGGGCAATCTGATGGGGCCTGCCGGCTTCCTTGGTCTGGAAGACAACGAAGCCATCAAGTTCGTGCAGGACGGCATGATTTCCGTGCCGAACGGCGAGCATATGGTCGAGCTCGATCCCGGCAACATGGGAACCGCCGATACGCTGATTTCGGAGGCCGCCATCCGCGGCATGTATCGATATTGGCGCGAGGTGATGGCGCTGTGATATTTTCGCTCTCGCAAGAGAGTGAGGCCGCGTCAGCAGTCAACTCGAGGAAACGAAAACAATGTCGCTTGCAATTGACATGAAATCACGACAACCGGACACCAGAGACGCGCGTATCGAGCGCATCTTGCTCCGTGCAGAGATCGAGCAATTCAACGCGGTCTACGGGATGGCGCTGGACGATCAGCGGCTGTCCGATTGGAGCGAGATGTTCACCGAGGACGCCAGCTATGTCGTTCTCTCGCGCGAAAATCACGATCGCGGCATGCCGGTCGGGCTGATTTACTGCGAAAACCGGGCGATGATCCGCGATCGCGCCTTCGCGCTGGAAAAAACCGCGATGTTCGCGCCGCGTTACCTGCGACATTTCGTCAGCAATACGCAGGTGATCGGTATCGACCCGGACGGGTCGATTCGTGCGAGCGCGAATTATCTGCTGTTGCAGGTGTTGTTCGACCGCCCGGACGCGACGCTGCATCAGGTCGGGGTCTATCACGATATTTTTCGTAGCGGTTCGGACGGATTGAAGCTGGCCAAACGCCATTGCGTCTACGACAATCTGCTGGTCCCGAACGCGCTGTGCCTGCCGGTTTGAACCGGGCCGGACAGAGCACCCTCAGATAGTGCGGCGCGCAGCGTCGGTGGTCATGGAGCAAGAAGTGAGCGAAACCACATCTTCCGCGGAAGGCATCGGCGCCCGCGTTCTGCGCAAGGAAGATGCGCGGCATTTGCGCGGCCGCGGCCAGTTTGTCGGTGATCTGTTCATGGCGGGATTGCAGGAGGTGGCGTTTCTTCGCAGTCCGCTCGCGCATGCGCGTATTGTGTCGCGGACGCGCCCCCCCGACCATGACCATGCGATCTTCTTTCTTGACGATCTGAAGGGCGTTGCTCCCATTGTCACCCGCTCGTCCATTCCCGGTTATAAGGTTTCGGAATATCCGGTTTTAGCCCGGGAAAAGGTAAGATTCGTCGGCGAGCCCGTCGCCATGTGCGTGAGCAAAAATCGCGCGGCGGCTGAGGATCTGACGGAACTCGTCGAGGTCGACTATGACGAACTGCCGACTATCGTCTCCTGCGACAGCGGGCGCAAGGCCGACGCGGTGCAATTGCACGACAGTTGGGGCGACAATCTCTTTCTCGAAACGTCTTTCGACAGTGGCATCGATGCGATCGCAGCAACGGCACCGGTCGTCGTCGACCTCGACGTCTCTTGCGCACGCCAGACCATGCATCCGCTGGAAGGCAAGGGTGTCCTTGCGTTCTGGGACTATCGGGCCGGGCAACTCGTCGTTCACACCTCGACCCAGGTGCCGCATCTCATTCGCGCCGGCCTTTCGGAATGTCTGGGGCTGCCACAGGCCGTGATTCGCGTGATCGCGCCCGATGTCGGCGGCGGTTTCGGATACAAATGCCTGTTGCAGCCGGAAGAAATCGCGGTGGCGTGGCTGGCCGTGACCTACAAGACGCCGTTTCGCTGGACCGAGGATCGCCGCGAGCATCTGGTCGCCGGCGCCAATGCGCGCCAGCATCACTACAAGATCAAGGCCTACGCCGATAAGCGCGGCAAATTGCTGGGGCTCGATGCTGAAATTTCGGTCGACACCGGCGCCTATTCGGTCTGGCCGTTCACCGCCTGTCTCGAGGCGGCGCAGGCCGGCGGCAATTTGCCGGGGCCATACCATCTGGCCGCCTATCGGGCCAAAGTGTTCTCCGTCGCCACCAACAAGCCGCCATTTGCGCCGTATCGCGGCGTTGCACGGCCGGGCGTTTGCTTCGCCATGGAGCAAACGATCGATGCCATCGCCAAAGCCGTCGGCCGCGAGGCGTGGGAAGTGCGCGCCGAAAACCTGGTGGCCGCCAGCGCCATGCCCTACACCAACATCACCAACAAGCATTACGATTCCGGCGACTATCCGGGCGCGCTGCTTGAAGCAAAGGAGATGATCGGCCTGGATGCATTTCGCGCCGGTGCGCGCCGCGACGCGCTCGGTCGATATCTTGGCGTCGGCTTCGCCAGCTACACCGAGCAGTCCGCGCACGGCACGAAAGTGTTCGCCGCGTGGGGGCTTCCCCTGGTGCCGGGCTTTGATCAGGCCTTCGTCAAGCTGACGCCCGATGGCGCGCTCGAAGTGCGCTCGGGCATTCACACTATCGGTCAGGGGCTGGAGACGACGCTGGCGCAGATCGCGGGCGAAGTGACCGGCGTACCCTACAAGGACATTCGCGTGACGCTGGGCGATACTGCGACGACGCCGTTTTCAACCGGGGCCTATGCGTCGCGCGGCATCGTGATGACGGGTGGCGCAGTTGGCCGCGCGGCCGAAGTTGTCGCCCTGCGCATCAAGGCCATCGCCGCGCATTTGCTGCAGGTCGAGCCGGCCGCCGTGGCATTCAAGGACGGACGCATCTCTGCCGGCCAGGCCAGCGTGTCCTACGAAGACGTCGGCCGCGCCTGGTATATCCGCCCGGATCAGTTGCCGGATAATGTCGATCGCGGTGGGCTGGAGGCAACCGAGGGCTATAAGCCGCTGGTGGATGGCGGGGTGTTTTCCTACGCCAGTCACGCGGCCCGTGTTGCCGTCGATCCGGAAACCGGTCTCGTGGAGATCCTCGACTACGCCATCGTCGAAGATTGCGGAAAGATGGTTAATCCAATGATCGTCGAGGGCCAGACCTATGGCGGCGCGGCGCAGGGGGTCGGCACCGCCCTGTTCGAAGAAAGCCCCTACGACGATAACGGTCAGCCGCTGGCATCCACACTGCTTGACTACATTTTACCCGGTCCGGTGGAGTTGCCGAAATTCCGCATCGCGCATCGGGAGACGCTGTCGCCTTATTCCAAGTTCGGCATCAAGGGGGTCGGCGAGGGCGGTGCCATCGCGCCGCCGGCCGCGATCATCAACGCCATCAACGATGCGCTGGCGCCGCTGAATGCGATCTTGCGCGATGCGCCGGCATCGCCGACGCGGATTCTCGCGGCGATCGCAGCCGCCAAGGCCGCAGCCGCGCCACAGGTTGGCGGCAGGGTCGGCGCATGAAGTCCGCAGCATTCGACTACAAGCGTGCCCGCACGTTGCTGGAGGCTGCGGAATTTCTCGCAGCTGGCAACGGCGACGCGAAAATTCTTGCAGGGGGCCAGTCCCTGGCACCGATGCTTAATCTGCGGCTTGCGCGCCCGCGCATCCTGATCGATATCAAGCGCGCCGAAGGTTTGCGCGAACTCACCGGCGACGATAAGGTCATGTCTATCGGCGCGGGCTGGACCCATGCCGAGATCGAGGACGGGGTATTTGAAGACCCGACGCGTGGATTGATGTCGTATGTCGCGCGCGGCATCGCCTACCGCGCTGTGCGCAATCGGGGTACGATCGGCGGCAGCCTCGCTCATGCCGATCCCGCGGCCGACTGGATTTCGACTATGGCGGCGCTGGGGGCGACCATGGTGTCGCGGGGCGCCGACGGCGGCAGACGCCGCTTCTCTGCCGATACGTTTCTGGCGGGCGCTTTCCAAACCAGGCTGGGCGCAAACGATGTGCTGATTGCCATTGAGGCGCCGCGGCTCTCGGAAAAGGCCGGATGGGGTTATTACAAGATCTGTCGCAAGAGCGGCGAGTTCGCCAACGCGATCGGCGTTGCCATTTTTGATCCGAAAAGTGGATTGAGCCGCGTTCTCGCAGGTGCGACGGACGGTCCGCCGGTGCTGCTCCCGAAGACGGCGAAAGTGCTGGCGGACAAAGGCGCATCCGCCGCCGTCGACATCGTTGACGCTGAGATCGCAACGGTGCTGTTCGGCCACGATGCCGCCGGCCGGCAGTTGCATGCCACCGCGGTGCGCCGCGCTCTCGGTGCGCTCGCCGTCAAATCGGATCATTGAACATGGCGACAGTCACGCTTTCCATCAACGGCGCCACGGTCACAGCCGATGTCGAGCCACGATTGCATCTGGCCGATTTCTTGCGCGGAGACCGGCATCTCACCGGCACGCATCTCGGTTGCGAGCAGGGCGTTTGCGGCGCTTGCACAGTGCTGATCGATGGGAAGCCGCAGCGCTCGTGTCTGGCCTTTGCCGTCGACTGCGACGGTGCGGATGTCCGAAGCATTGAAGATTTCGACGACGACCCGTTGATGGGCGAGTTGCGCGACGCGTTCAGCGCCTCGCACGCGTTGCAATGTGGATTTTGTACGCCCGGCATGCTGGCCACCGCGCGCGATATCGTTAGCCGGTTGGGCGAGGTGTCAGAGCATAGAATCCGCGAGGAGTTGTCCGGCAACATCTGTCGTTGCACCGGTTATGTCGGGATTGTCGAGGCGATCCGCACGGTCTCGCTCGGCAAGCAACCCGTGATCGTTGGCGCCGTTGCCGTGCAAGCGCCGAAGATAACCGAACGAGGTGGCCCGACCGAAGTGCCGGTCGTTATCCCGGTTGCTCGCCCGGCGGCGTTGGCATTACCCACAAACGTTGGCGCCGGGACATCAATCGAAGAGCGCATCACGATCAAGGCGGCGCCGGACAAGGTTTGGGAAGCGCTGTCGGATTTGCGGCGTGTGGCGTCGTGTCTGCCGGGCGCTGAAATCACCGAGATCGATGGCGACACAGTCAAGGGAAGGGTTCGTATTGCTCTCGGACCGATCAAACCGGCGTTCAGCGGCGAAGCGCATGTGACCATGGACGCAGCAAGGCGCGAGGGCAAAATGGCCGGACGCGGCCGCGATTCCGGCATGGGCTCGTCCGCCGAAGGCGAGGCTCGCTGGCAAGTAATCGAGGGCGCTACGAATGGTTCCGTTATCCTCGTGAATCTGACGTGGCGACTGACCGGCCCACTCGCGCAATTCAATCGCTCGGGCTTGGTTCAGGATATTGTGCGCCGCCTCGCCGCGACATTTGCCACCAATCTCGAAGCTTCGATCGACAACAGAGCGGCGCCTCTGGCCGCTTCCCAGGCCATCAGCGCTTTTGGGTTGTTCTGGTCGGTTATCAAGGCCCGATTGTTTGGGAGGTGATGAAACCGATGCGATACGGCCACCGAACCTACGATCGAAGCATGGCGGGCCTAGGCAAGGCGCAGCGCTACTTTGCACCGAGAGATCAAAGAAAGTCCGAAGACAGCCGGCGCGAGCAGCCCTTGAACTGAAGCGCGCGGCGTGTCGGTACGGGGCCGACCGCTTCGAGAGCGCTCACACGATCTGATCCGGCGAGTTTGGCGGTTATCGAAAAGCTCAACGGCAAAGATTGGCTTTGTCGGAGATGCACAGGGCTGTTTCCAAGGCCGATCATCCACGACAGCATCGATGATGCTGCGTGCGGCATCACAGTATCTGCGGCAGAAGCGCGGGACTTTTTCCATTCCTGCCGACAGTCCACTTGCAATGTTTAGTAAGTCGTGATTTACTAAACAAATCGAGCTCAACGGATCCCAAGAATCCGCGAGCGCGAGGGAACGTCGATTCAAGTCATTCAACTCGTCAAGGACTGTGTCGCACTGCTCGAAGCTTTCGAGCGGGCAGGAACGCCGCGCCATGTCGATGGCCGGCTCAACAGGGAGGGAAATGCGCATGAAGAATACATTGAAGGCGCTTCTGGCTGCGGGCGGGGTCGCCGCGCTCAGCATCGGAACCGCGACAACGCCTGCGCACGCGCAGGGCAAGACGATCACTCTGTGCTGGGCGGCTTGGGATCCCGCCAACGCGCTGGTCGAACTGTCGAAGGACTTCACCGCCAAGACGGGTATTGGTATGAAGTTCGAATTCGTGCCGTGGCCCAACTATGCCGATCGCTTCCTGAACGAACTCAATTCGCGGGGGTCGCTGTGCGATCTCATCATCGGCGATTCACAATGGATCGGCGGCGCCGCGGAGAACGGCCAGTACGTCAAGCTCAACGATTTCTTCAAGAAGGAAGGGATCAGCATGGACGACTATATGCCGGCGACCGTCGTCGGCTATTCACAGTGGCCGAAGAACACGCCGAACTATTGGGCGCTGCCCGCCATGGGCGACGCAGTGGGCTGGACCTATCGCAAGGACTGGTTTGCGCGCCCGGAGGTGCAGAAGGATTTCAAGGCCAAATATGGCCGCGATCTCGCTGCGCCGAAGACGCTCGATGAACTTCGCGACATCGCGCAGTTCTTCCAGGGCCGCGACATCGACGGCAAGAAGGTCTATGGCGCTTCGATCTATACCGAGCGCGGCTCGGAAGGTATCACCATGGGCGTTTCGAACTATCTCTACGACTACGGCTTCAAATACCAGGATCCCAACAAGCCCTATGCGATGGACGGGTTCGTCAACTCGCCCGGCGCCGTCAAGGGGCTCGAGGCCTACAAGGAACTCTACAAGTGCTGCACGCCTCCCGGCGCTTCCAACTCCTACATGTCGGAAGGTCTCGATGCGTTCAAGTCCGGTCAGGTCGCGCTGCAGATGAACTTCTTCGCCTTCTTCCCGGGCCTCTACAAGGACCCGAATGTCGGCGGCGACAAAATCGGTTTCTTTTCCAATCCTGCCGCCACGACGCAGGCGACGCAACTCGGCGGACAGGGAATCTCGGTTGTTTCCTATTCCAAAAACCAGGGCGAAGCGCTGCAATACATCAAATGGTTCTCCGGCGGGGATGTGCAGAAGAAGTGGTGGGCGCTCGGCGGCTATTCCTGCGCCAAGTCCGTGCTGAATGACCCGAGCTTCCCGGACAGCGCGCCTTTCGCCAAGGAGTTCCTGAAGTCCATGGGAATGGTCGTCGACTTCTGGGCCGAGCCCTCCTATGCCCAGCTTCTGCAGGCCGAACAGAAGCGCGTGCATGACTATGTGGTGGCCGACAAGGGCACCGCACAGGAAGCGCTCGACAGTCTGGTGAAGGACTGGAAAGCCATCTTCAAGGAAGAGGGCAAGAAGTTCTAGGATAACCGTCTGGAGCGCGTTCGACGGCGCTCCGGACGATTCCCTTCGGAAGTACTTCTAGTTCTGCAACCGCCGGCCTCGTTGGGCGAACGCCATGAATGATTTGAGTGTCTCATCGCAAATCGCATACCAGGCCGCGCGGATGCAGCCGCGTGTGGTGCGTCGGATTCGGGGTCTGTCGGACAAGGCGCTGGCCTGGCTCTTCATCACACCGACCATTGTCCTGCTTCTCGCGATCAATATCTTCCCGCTGATCTGGACGATCTATCTGTCGTTCACCAACTACCGCGCCAACCGGCCGAATGTGCCGATGCGGTGGATGGGGATCGATTGGTACCAGTCGATCCTGACCGATCCGGACATCTGGTCAGCGATGCAGGTGACGGCACACTTCGTTCTTTGGACCGTCGTCATTGAGACCGTGCTCGGGTTCGGCCTTGCCTTCCTGATCGACAAGAAGTTCCGCGGCCACGGCGCGTGGACCACAATCATCCTGCTGCCGATGATGCTGTCGCCCGCCGTCGTCGGCAATTTCTGGACCTTCCTGTACCAGCCGCAGATCGGGCTCTTCAATTACGTCGTCGCATTCTGCACCGGCAGCGCCGCCTCCTCGTTCCAGATGCTCGGTGACGTCAGGCTCAGTCCCTGGGCCATCGTCATCGTCGATGCCTGGATGTGGACGCCCTATGTGATGCTGATCTGCCTTGCCGGCCTGCGCTCGATCCCGGATTACATTTACGAAGCGGCGGAGGTCGACCGCGCATCGAAATGGCGGCAGTTCTGGTCGATTACGCTGCCGATGGCCTTGCCGTTCATCATGCTCGCCGTGCTCTTCCGTGGCATCGAGAACTTCAAGATGTTCGACATGGTCAACCTCCTCACCGGGGGCGGGCCGGGCTCTACCACGGAGGTCGCTTCGATCACGCTCAAGCGCGCGGCCTTCGAGAGCTGGCGGACCGGTTATTCTTCGGCCTTCGCGATCATCCTGTTCGTGACGGTATTCGGCCTCGCCAACATCTATGTGAAAGCACTGAACCGGGTGAAAAGCCGATGAGCATTGCCAACGCCGCCCATTCCGTCGTTGAACCGACCGCTGGCACGCGGCGTTTTGCAGGCTCGCTCGTGATACTTTATGCTGTCGTCACCATGATCCCCTTGGTCTGGATCGTGCTCACCTCGTTCAAATCACCGGACGACGCAATTTCCTATCCACCCAAGGTCATCTTCCAGCCGTCGCTGGAGGGATATTGCAACCTTGTTACCACTCGCTCGCGCCAGACGCCGGAATTCATCCAGACGCTCGGACCGGCGCAGGGTCTTTGCGACGGCATCGCACGCGACCGCAACATGGTGGTCGCCGGACCATCGAACTACGTGCCGCGGTTCGTCAATTCGCTGATCGTCGCCTTCGGCTCGACCGTGCTGGCCGTCGCGCTCGGCACGCTGTCGGCCTACGGCTTTTCACGATTCCGCGTGCCGCTGAAGGACGATCTGCTTTTCTTCATCCTCTCGACCAGGATGATGCCACCGATCGCGGTCGCGATCCCGATCTATCTGATGTACCGCACCATCGGGCTGTCGGACACACGGCTCGGAATGATTCTGCTCTACACCTCTGTCAACGTCTCACTTGCCGTCTGGCTCCTGAAAGGGTTCATCGACGAGATTCCGCGCGAATACGAGGAGGCGGCAATGATTGACGGCTATACGCGCTTCCAGGCCTTCGTGAAGGTGGTGCTGCCGCAGGCGACGACCGGAATCGCCGCAACGGCGATCTTCTGCCTGATCTTTGCCTGGAACGAATACGCCTTCGCCGTGCTGCTGACCTCCGGCAACGCCCAGACGGCACCGCCCTTCATCCCGATCATCATCGGCGAGGGCGGGCAGGACTGGCCTGCGGTCGCCGCCGGCACCACGCTTTTCCTGGTGCCGATCGTCGTATTCACCGTGCTTCTGCGCAAGCATCTGCTGCGCGGCATCACCTTCGGAGCGGTTCGCAAATGAGTGCCGATTCGACCAATTTCAAGTCGCCGCGGCGCGGGTTCGCGGAAAGAATTCTGCGGCGCGGGCCGCTGGAAGCTGTTGCGACGACGGTCATCGCCGTGGGCGTCGTCATGCTGATGCAGCCGTTTTTCCTGGCGTTGTATTCCTGGTCGTTTGCGACCACGCTATCCGGCACGGTGATGTTCATCATCGTCTCGAAGGTCAGGGAGTAGGGCGGATGGCACAGATCAGGGTCGAAGCGCTCGACAAATCCTTCGGCGCGTTTCACGCGGTCAAGGCTGCGAGCTTCACGGTGGAGGACGGCCAATTCCTCTGCCTTCTTGGCCCCTCCGGTTGCGGTAAAACGACAACGCTGCGAATGATCGCAGGGCTGGAGCTGCCGACGGCCGGCACGATTTCTCTCGACGGCGAGGAGGTGACGATGAACCGCGCCTCGGCACGCGACATCGCCTTCGTGTTCCAACTGTTCGCGCTCTATCCGCACATGAATGTCCGGCGAAACATCGGCTTTCCTTTGAAGTGCGAAGGCATCGGTGCGGCGGAAACCGACCGGCGGGTCGTTGAGGCCGCGCGCATCCTGCGCATCTCCCATCTGCTCGACCGGCCGGTGTCGGGCCTTGCCGGCGGTGACCGGCAGCGTGTCGCACTCGGGCGGGCGATCGTGCGCAAGCCGAAATGTTTTCTGATGGACGAGCCCTTGGGTGCGCTCGACACCGAAATGCGCGAGGCGATGATCCGCGAATTGCGGGCGCTGCACGACCGGCTCGGGGCGACGACGGTCTACGTTACGCATGACCAGCTCGAGGCGATGGCAATGGCCGACACCATCGCCGTGATGAACAATGGCGTCGTCGAACAGGTCGCGAGCCCGCGCGACATCTATGACCGGCCGGCTTCGCTTTTTGTCGCCGACTTCATCGGTTCGCCGCCGATGAACTTCCTGCCTTTCCGCGACAGCGTGGCAACGGGCGCACAGGCAATCCGGCTCGGCGAGGGCGAAATTGCCGTTCCCGCCGCACGCGAGACGCTGGCGGAGCGCGATCTCGTCCTCGGCGTCAGGCCCGAGCACGTCCGTTTCACCGATCGTGGCATGGTGCGGGGCGAGGTCTATGGTGCGGAGTATCTCGGCACCACGCAGATCGTCACTGTGACGACCCGCTACGGCGCGCTCAAGGCCCGGACCCCCGCCAGTGTGGGCTTCCGGACCGGAGAGAGCGTCGGGCTCGACTTCCGGCCCGACACACTGTCGATCTTCGACAAGGCATCCGGCCGGGCGATCCGCACCGCGTTGCATGAGGGAGGCGCACATGGCTGAAGTCGAGATCAGGGCCGTCTCCAAGGCGTTCAAGGGAACACAGGCGATCAGCGATCTCTCGCTGAAGGTCGGGGACGGCGAATTCGTTGCGCTGCTCGGTCCGACCGGCGCAGGCAAGACGACGACGCTGCGTCTGGTCGCGGGCCTGGAGATGCCCGACAGCGGGTCGATCCGGATCGACGGGCGCGACGTCACCGGCGATGCGCCGGCCGACCGCGACGTTGCCTTCGTCTTCCAGCAATATTCGCTGTACCCGCATCTCACCGTATTCGAGAACATGGCCTTTGCGTTGCGTGCGCCGATTCGCCGGGTGTCGGAGGCCGATATCCGCAGCAAGGTCGAGGAAGTTGCCCGTCTCCTCCATATCGAAACCAAGCTCCAGAACAAGGCGACGCAGTTGTCGGGCGGCCAGATGCAGCGCGTCGCGATCGGCCGGGCTCTGGTGCGCTCACCATCGATCTATCTCATGGACGAGCCGCTCTCTTCGCTGGACGCCAAGCTGCGTGGTGAAATGCGCCTGGAACTCAAGCGCATCCAGACCGATCTTGGCGCGACGATCCTCTACGTGACCCACGATCAGACGGAGGCGATGACCATGGCATCTCGCATCGGCGTGATCGAGGCCGGACGATTGATGCAGATCGGCACGCCGCGCGAAATCTATGAGAACCCCGTCAACGCGCATGTTGCCGCACGACTTGGCCAGCCGGCGATCAACCTGCTGCCGGCGGACATCTTTGCGGGCACGCCGCGAGGCGCGACGACCGTTGGCGCACGGACCGAGCACCTGACGATCGCGCAAGGCCGCGGAGACGCGTCGGCAACGGTCACGCGGATCGAACATCTCGGCGACCAGAGCCATCTCCACCTCGACCTTGGCGGCCATCCTGTCGTGACGCTCTCGGACCCGGAGGCGAAACTCGGCGCCGGCGATGTTGTGTCGCTCTGTCTCAACAATCCGCTGTTCTTCGATGCGGACGGCCGGAGGATCGCGGCATGAGCCTCAATCGGAGCGCGAAGGAGAAGCTGGTGCGGGCGCTGGCCGTGGCGGTGATCGAGCACGCCGACGAATTGACCAGCCTCGATCAGGCGATCGGCGACGGCGACCACGGGCTGAACATGAAGCGTGGTTTCGAGGCGGTGCTCGCGACCCTGCCGGCACTGGCAGATAAATCGACGCCGGAGATGCTGAAGGCGATCGGCATGACGCTGGTGATGAAGGTCGGTGGTGCCTCCGGGCCGCTCGTCGGCACTTTCTTCATGGAACTCGGCAAGGCGCTTCCGGAGGAGGCTGCCCGTGCCGATCTCGTCGCAGCAACGGGTAAGGCGATCAACGCTGTAAAGGCGCGCGGACGCTCGGAAGCCGGGCAGAAGACCCTGCTTGATGTCCTCGTGCCGGTGCAGGCGATACTTGCGGCTGGCGGCGACGCCGCGGCGATCGCCGCGGAAGCGACCGAGGCCGCCGAGCGTACGACGCCGATGCTGGCGACGCGCGGCCGAGCGTCTTTTCTCGGCGAGCGTTCTATCGGTCATATGGATCCGGGTTCACGCTCGGCGTCCCTCCTGATCGGCGCAGCAGTCGTAACACTGGAATTCGAGGCAGATTTATGAGCAATTCAAGTTCTGGCAACGTCGGAATCGTCATCGTTTCGCATTCCGCCAAAATCGCGGAGGGTGCCGCCGATATGGTGCGTCAAATGGTCGGCAATGCCGTGCCGCTTGCCTGGACGGGTGGCGACCTCGAGGGCGGGCTCGGCACCAATGTTGCCGGCATCCTCGAGGCGATCGAGGTCGCCTGGTCGCCGGCCGGTGTGGCAATCCTCGTCGATCTCGGGGGAGCAGAGACGAATTCGGAGATGGCGGTGGAGATGTTGCCCGAAGACCGGCGTGCACGCGTCGTGGTCTGCAATGCTCCGGTAGTCGAGGGGGCCGTGATCGCGGCGACCGAGTCCTCCGGCGGCTCGCCGCTAACCGCGGTCCAGCGCAGCGCGGAGGAGTTCTATGCATGATGTCAACGCCGGCCGGGCGTCCAAAACGTTTGCACCGCTAACGGCCTCGGCGGTTCTCGTTAATCCGGTCGGCCTTCATGCGCGGCCATCGGTCAAGCTTACGCAATGCGCCAAGGGTTTTGTCGCGTCGATCGAGATCGCCCTCGCACCGGACGGGCCATGGACGGATGCCAAGAGTCCCGTGAAGGTGATGCGGGTGAAGGCCCCGCAGGGGGCGATGCTCTATTTCCGTGTGGCCGGCCCCGACGGCGATGCGGCACTGGCCGCCGTGCTCGCGCTGGTGCATGACGGCTTCGGCGAGGCCTGAAGCCGTGCCCGAAATCCATCGCACCGGTCGTGCCGCGTCGCCGGGTCTCGCCATCGGACCAGTCACCGTTCTGACGGTCGCTTTGGAGCGCCGTAGGACACCGGGCGATCCCGCACAGGAATCCGCCGCGCTGAAGGCAGCGATCGAAGGCGCGACGGCCGAGCTGGCCGAATTGATCGAGGCGGAGCAGGGCGAGGCGGCGGACATTCTGGAATTCCAGGTCGCGATGCTGGAAGACGACGCGCTGGCGGAGGGCGCATTTCGCGCCATCTCGACCGGTACTCCTGCCGACCAGGCCTGGCGCTCGGTGCTCGATGCAGAGATCGCGGGCTATCGCTCGGCGGAAGACGAATATTTCCGCGCCCGCGTCGCGGATCTCGTCGACATCCGCGACCGCGTGCTGGTGTGCCTGAATGGCGCGGAAAAGTCCGCGATCACCGGCGGCTCTATCGTCGCAGGCGACGACATCTCGCCCTCCGCTTTCCTCGCGGCGGACTGGAGGCATGGTGGTGCGATTGTGCTTGCCGCGGGCTCATCATCCTCCCATGTTGCGATGCTGGCGCGCGCGCGTGGCACTCCCATGGTCGTGGGACTTGGCTCCCTGTCATGGGAAGAGCGGCCGCCGGCCGTGGCACTCGTCGATGGTGATGCCGGCACCGTCATTTTCGACCCCGAGCCGGAGACGCGTCGCCTCTTCGAGCACCGCATGAGCGCCGCCAATGCTGCACGCGACATCGCTGACGCCGGTCGCGCCAAGCCTGCCATCACGGCAGATGGCCGGCGCATCACGGTGCTTCTCAACATTGCCTCACCCGAGGATCTTGCCGACCTGGATTCGGCGATCTGCGACGGCATTGGCCTTGTGCGAACGGAATTCCTGTTCGAAGCCTCCCAAGGCCTGCCGGACGAGGAAACCCAATACGCGGTCTATCGGCGCATTCTCGATTGGGCGGAAGGAAGGCCCGTTACAATCCGCACGCTCGATGCCGGCGGCGACAAACCCATCTCAGGGTTGACGATCGATGGTGAGAGCAATCCGTTCCTCGGGCTTCGCGGCATCCGCCTATCGCTTTCGCGGCCGGAGGTATTCCGCCTACAACTCAGGGCGCTGGCGCGTGCGGCTGTGCATGGGACGCTGAAGGTGATGCTGCCGATGGTCGCCGTTCCCTCGGAACTCGACCGCGCGCGCAGGCTTCTTGACGACGAGATCGAGGCGCTGAGAGCGCAAGGGATCGCCTGCGCCCGGCCGCTGCTCGGTATCATGGTCGAGATACCGGCGGCAGCGCTCTGCGCCGGGGATTTCGAGGCCGGATTCTATTCAATCGGCTCGAACGACCTGACGCAATACACGATGGCCGCGGCGCGCGACATCGGCGCGGTCGCCGACCTCAACGATACCGGTAATCCAGCCGTGCTGGCACTCATCGCCCTTACGGTTGAGGCTGCACGCGCGCGCGGAGTCGAGGTCTCGCTCTGCGGCGACGCGGCTGCCGATACCCGCCTGACGAAGGCGCTACTCGCGACTGGGCTCACAACGCTCTCGGTATCGCCAGTTGCCGTTGCCCGGCTCAAGGCCACGATTGCTACGGTGAATCCATGACTAACGATGAAAGCGAACAAGCCCACCGGCCGGGCGATAGCAATGTCGCGGACTACAAGGCCATCCTGCGGCGGGTGCTCGACAACCGGCCGTCCGGGACACGCCTGAAGCTCGCGGCGGCGTTGGGCAAGAATCGTTCGTTCGTAACCCAGATCACCAATCCGGCCTATCTGGTGCCGATACCGGCAAAGCACGTCGCAATCATCTTCGAGGTCTGCCACCTTTCCGGAGCCGAGCGCGCGGCATTCATCGAGGCCTATGGACGGGCGCATCCCGGGCGCCTGCGCGCGCCCCATCGCGAAGCGCGCACCCGCAACATCACCGTGACCGTGCCCGACCTCGGCGACGAAAAGAAAAACCGTTCGCTCGAACAACTCGTCGTCGATTTCGCGGCGCAACTTGCGCGTTACGCCGAGAGCGTCGGCTGACGGGTTCATCCGAACCGCAAGTAACAATCGGGAGGACGTTCATGAAAAAGCTGATCAACGACGCCGATGCGGTACTCGAAGAGAGTCTTGATGGCTTCGCGGCCGCCCATGCCGATATCCTGCTTCTTGGTGCGGAGCGCAAATTTGTCCGTCGCCGCACCCTGAAGCAGGGCAAGGTCGCGCTGATTTCGGGAGGCGGCTCGGGACACGAGCCGCTCCATGCGGGCTATGTCGGCCTTGGCATGCTCGACGCAGCTTGCCCGGGTCAAGTCTTCACCTCGCCGACACCGGACCAGATGATCGAGGCCGCGGAGGCCGTCGACACCGGCGCAGGTGTGCTTTTCATCGTCAAGAATTACGAAGGCGATGTGATGAATTTCACCATGGCTGCAGAGATGGTCGGGCGAGAAGTTGCGAGCGTGGTGACGAACGACGACGTGGCGGTCGAGAGCTCGACCTACACGACCGGTCGTCGCGGGGTCGCGGGTACGCTGATCGTGGAAAAGATGGTCGGTGCCGCGGCCGAGACCGGAAAGCCGCTTGCCGCGCTCAAATCGCTCGGCGACGAGGTCAACCGGCGCACGCGCTCGATGGGGGTCGCGCTATTACCATGCACCGTACCGGCGGCGGGGCGGCCGAATTTCACATTGGCCGACAATGAAATGGAAATGGGCGTCGGAATTCACGGCGAGCCTGGCCGGCGCAGGGTACCGCTGGCGTCTGCCGATGCGATTGCCGAGGAACTCGTTGGCGCGATCCTCAAGGACCTTGCGCCGAAGCAGGGGAGCGAAGTGCTGCTTCTCGTCAACGGGTTTGGCGCAACGCCACTGATCGAACTCTATTTAATGGTCAACAGCGCAAAACGAATTCTAGACGGTGCGGGGATCACGACGACGCGTTTCCTGACTGGTTCCTATGTTACAGCCCTCGATATGGCCGGCGCCTCGGTCACCGTATCGGTGCTCGATGCCCAGTCGAAGTCTCTGTGGGATGCGCCCGTGCACACGGCGGCGCTGCGCTGGGGCACTTGATCTCGGCGTTCTCGCGCTCACCCTGGCCCTTGGAGTGGGAGTTCTCGTACGAGGCTAACGCACTCAAGGCCAGCACATGCGTGTGCAGTCGGGTCTCCGTGTGCACTATGTGTGCACTGAGAACGCATTCGGGTGATTTTCGCTTCCAATCTGGTCATGTATGATCCTAGAAAACCAAATCTGCGGAAGTTTAGTCGCGCTTAAGTTCTCAGTCGGTCCAATCACTTGCAGGATCGAGTGGAAACAAAATAGATAAATGAAATGAACGGCTTACGCTGGAAATTCTCCGTCGCACCCATGATGGACTGGACCGGGACATCTCGAAAAGCGAACTACAATCAGCTCTTAAGCGCGGTCTCGATCGTCTGTGCAGTACCAAATGCAGTACCGATCTGGTTTTGAGGTGCGCGCAGGCGATTGATGTCGCAATTTGGTGCGCATTGGGTCACTCGCGCGTAGCGCAGCGTACTACGCCAATCTGCGCGATTGTGCTCCCGGACCAAGGCGGCGTTTGGTCTCGCTTATCGTTCTGGTGGAGCTGCGAATATCGCGCCCGTCGTTGTCACCGCTCGCTGCTTGGGCTCGGCAGAATTTGAAAAGCTCAGATGGTCGCCAACGGGTGCGCCGCGTTGCGAAGGGCTTGGGGCGTGGCACTGAAGGTACGAAGGAAACTGCGCCGCATTCGCTCGCGATCGCCGAATCCCGTCTCGCGAGCAATTTCCTCGATTGGCAGCCGGCCTTGCTCGAGCATGAACCTGGCGGCCTCGAGGCGCAGGTTTTCAATTGCCTTTGCCGGCGAAAGGCCGGTCTCTGTCCGGAACACTCGACTAAATTGTCGAGGGCTTAGTCGGGCAGCGTCGGCCAACAGCTCAACCGTCAGCGGTTCGCGAAGGTTCTGCTTTGCGAAGGCCAGCGCTATTTGAACGCGATCGGATTTGGCATCGAGCTGCAGCATTGCGGAATGCTGCGATTGACCGCCAGCGCGGCGATGATGGACGACAAGCACCCTCGCGGTGCGTTGCGCTGCCTGCTGGCCCAAGTCGCGTTCGATGAGACCGAGCGCGAGATCAATCCCGGCCGTCATCCCAGCCGACGTCCACACGGGTCCGTCGGCAATGAAGATCCGATCCATTTCGACGGTGACCTTGGGGAATCGCCTGCCAAGTTCCTCGGCACGCAACCAGTGCGTGGTCGCGCGCCGGCCGTCCAGAATTCCCGCTTCCGCCAGCGTGAACGCTGCAATGCAGACTGAGGTGATACGCCTTGTCGTTGATACGGCTTCGCGCAAATAGGCAACCGTGCGTGGCGATGGCGGCACCAAATCCGGCGCCGAGCCCACCATGAGCGTGTCAAAACTGCTTTCGCCCAGCGGTTCGGTATTCATCGTCCAGCCGAGCGAGTTTGTAAGTGGTCCACCTGTCTCCGACAGAATTCGGAGATCATAGAAGCGCTCGCCGGCCACGAGATTGGCTGCTTCAAATGCCGAGATCGGCGCGAAGCTCATTACGCTGAAGCCTGTCGGCAAGAGGAGCCCGAGTCGCAAAATAGTGGCCTCCCAATCGGCGGACGAGGTAGCTGCCGGCGATCCGTTAGGACATGGGGTCAAACGCCCCGACGTTCAACCCAAACGAGGAACCCTAGTCAAATCTGGGCGCCGCCGCAGGACATATTTGCCTCCATTCGGGACATTTCGCCGCTGGGCGGTTCGAACGTTTCGCGCACGAGGGCCGCCACGTCTGAACGCCATGTCTTGAATCGCGGCATCTCCGACCTTCGTGGAACCGATGGTGCCATATAGAAGTCACTTGGGAAATTGCCGTGGAGTGTTTGAACCTTCCCGTTGTCCAGGGGGCGTGCTCCGGGAGCTTACGATGGATCCCTACAGACAGGTGGTTTTGGCGGCGCGGCCGAGGGGCTTGCCCCGGGCGGCTGATTTTTGTCTGCAAACCGGTCCAATGCCCGATCCGCTTGAGGGACAGGTCCTCGTGGCGACGAAGTTTCTTTCGCTGGATCCCTACATGCGCGGACGCATGAACGACGCCGAGTCCAATGCCCCGCCAGTCAACGTCGGCGGTGTTATGGAGGGGGAGGTCGTCGCCGAGGTCGTCCGTTCGCGGCATCCATCCTTTAGCCGAGGAGAGCTTGTCCAGGGGCGGATCGGCTGGCGCACACACGCGGCGGTCGCAGCGCGAGACCTCCAAAGGGTGGACACCGGGCTTAGCCCCCCTGAGACCTCACTGGGCGTCCTGGGAATGCCCGGGTTCACTGCCTACGCAGGCCTTCGAGCCATCGGGCAACCCAAACCGGGAGAAACAGTCGTCGTCTCGTCCGCGGCAGGCGCAGTCGGATCCGTGGTCGGCCAACTGGCCCAATTGGCGGGCGCTCGCGCCGTCGGCATCGCCGGAGGCGCGGCAAAGTGCGCGTACGTGCGCGACGAGCTTCGATTCGACGCCGTCGTTGACCACAAGGCCCGCGGCCTCTCGAAGGCGCTCGCGGCTGCATGCCCCGACGGGATCGATGTCTACTTCGAGAACGTTGGCGGGCCGATCTGGAAGGCGGTCTTGCCGCTCCTAAACCGCTACGCCCGCGTTCCCGTCTGTGGCTTGATCGCACATTACAACGGGGACGCACCCGCCGAGCCGAATTCTGTCGCTGAGACGATGTTGGCGATCCTTCGGCGAAGCCTACTGATCAGGGGCTTCATCAACACGGAGTTCGCACCAGAACTCTACCGAGCCTTCCGCTCGGAGATTACGCCGTTGGTCCACTCCGGACGCATTCGCTATCGGGAGCATGTTGTCGAGGGCTTGGAAGCGGCCCCACAGGCATTCATCGGCATGCTCGAGGGACACAACTTTGGGAAAACGCTTGTGCGGGTTTCCTGACGGGTCTTATCCAGCTATCAGCGACGCCACTTCTTGCGGATGTGACAGCATCGCAACATGGCTGGCGGCAACCTCAACAACCGCCGCGCTCAGGCGCTTGGCCATGCTCCGCTGCAGGGCGGGCCGGATGGCACGGTCGTTCGTTGCGACAAGATAACGACACGTCTTGCCGCGCCATGCCGGCGCGGACACTGTTCCACCCAACGCAGCACCTGCTGTTGGCGACTGGGCGGAGTAGAGGACCAGCTTTTCCGTGTCGGTCAGATCCTGCGCAAAGGACTCGCTCACGCCCGATTGAGTGAGCTTAAGATACCCCTCTGCGTCAGGGCGGATTTCCGCACCCAGCGGTGCGGGCTCGACGCTCGCACCGAGAGACCCTGCCGACTCACCCGCGTCCGGGGCGAAGGCCGCGATGTACACGAGCGCCTCGACCTTCGGGTCGTTTCCCGCCGCGGAGATGACGGCGCCGCCGTAGGAGTGGCCGGCAAGGATGATTGGACCCGCCGCAAGCGCGATAGCCCGCTTAACCGTCGCCACGTCGTCACCGAGTGACGTCAGGGGAAGCTGCACGGCGGTGATTGAGTGACCTCTGGCGGCAAGCAGCGGGATCACCTTCGCCCAGCTCGACCCGTCTGCCCAAGCCCCGTGCACTAGAATTACATCTGATGGCTTCGCCATACCGTTCTCATCCCAGTGGGTTCGATTGCCTCGCCTCGGGGCTGCTCTGCCGCCAAGGTTACTGGCTTTCAGCACCCGGACATATGTCGGAATTGCCGCTTATTCGGCCATCCGAGGCACGCGACGGAGCTCGATAAGGCTGCCACGTGGCGTGGAGGATTCACTCGTAGCCCGAAGCGCCTCCTCACGGTGATGCAAGCAGTGGCCGAAAAGGAGGCATCAACGACATGGCGCGATGAACCAGCGTCCGCCTAGGTTCCCCCGGCGCGGTCGCATCGATGCGGTCCTACGAGGCAGCGAACGTCACATCGGCGGCCCGCTTTATTGAGGTCGACGAGAGGGAGGTGAACCGTGGCTGAGGACGCTGGACCGCTGCGGGTTATTGAGGAGTCGCCCGCATATTGGCGCATTGTGTTCGACTATCCGCCTTTCAACATCGTCGACGCCACATTGTACCATGCCTTGCAGGGCTTGCTGGCGCGCATGGACGCGAGCCCGTGCCTACGCGTCGTCGTCTTCGAAAGCGCGAATCCTGAGTTCTTCCTCGCCCACTTCGACCTGACCGGAAAGACCGGCAATATCACGACCGCGGTCGGACTTTCCGGCCTGCCGATCCTAATAGACACGTTCGTGCGCATCACCAGATCTCCGGTGGCGAGCATCGCGAAGATTCGAGGTTGCGTCCGTGGAGTCAGCAGCGAATTCGTGCTCGCCTGCGATATGCGCTTTGCGTCGCGCGAGAACACGTTGCTGGGCCAACCGGAAGTCGGAGTCGGGGTGCATCCCGGCGGCGGCGGCACCGAGCGCCTCCCGCCGCTGGTCGGCCGCGGCCGCGCGCTCGAAATCGTTCTTGGTGCCAACGACTTCGACGGCGATACCGCGGCACAATACGGGTACGTCAACCGCGCGCTTCCAGACGAGGAGCTGGACGGCTTTGTTGATGCACTTGCCCGACGGATCGCCACCTTCGATGGGCGCGCGATCGCGGCGGCAAAGCGTCTCATCAACCAGGTGTCGTTGCCGTCCGCCGACAATCTTCTCAGCGCCCTCAACTCGTTTCAAACGGCATTACGCTGGCCTGAGACGCTGCAGAGAGTCGAAGCTTTGCTTGAGCAGGGTCTCCAGCAGGACAGAAGCTTCGAACGCCAATGGCCTGCCATGCTCGGCTCGCTCGGCGAGAAATAGTTTCAACCGAGTTGCCGGTGGAAAAGAGACGCGTGACACGCGTCGATCGTAACAATCAGGGAGTACGGGAATGACCGATCAAACAAGTCTGGGGCTGCGTTCGCTAGTGAAGCAGGACGGAGCACTCGAACTATCGCTCGCTCAGGTGGCCGTGTCGCCGCCAAAGGACGACGAGGTGATCGTTCGCGTCGAGGCCACGCCGATCAATCCCTCCGACCTTGGGCTCTTGCTCGCTGCGGCCGACATAAGCTCCGCGAAGACCTCGGGCAAAGGTGCGGAAACGGTGGTGACGGCGTCGATTGCGCCTGTGGTGATGCGCGCGCTGGCCGGGCGAATCGGCAAGTCGATGCCTGTCGGTCTCGAAGGAGCGGGCGTGGTGACAAGCGCCGGCGCGTCGCCGGAAGCCCAAGCGCTGATCGGGAAGACCGTGTCGACCTTCGTCGGAGGGATGTACGGGCAACTTCGGAAAGTCAGGGCCGCCGACTGCCTGGTTTTGCCCGCCGGAATCAAGCCGGAAGAGGCAGCGTCGGCCTTCGTCAATCCGCTAACCGCTCTTGGTATGGTCGAGACCGCCAGACGGGAGGGACACAAGGGCCTGGTGCATACGGCCGCGGCGTCGAACCTTGGCCAAATGCTAAACCGGCTCTGCCAGGCGGATGGGATTCCCCTGGTGAACATCGTCCGCAATGAAGAGCAGGTCCAAATTCTGAAGGGCCTGGGGGCGAAGCATATCGTCAACTCGGCTCAGGCAAGTTTCAGAGATGATTTGATCTCGGCTCTCAAGGCGACGGGCGCAACACTCGCCTTTGACGCCATCGGCGGAGGCAAGCTCGCTGGCCAGATCCTCAACGCCATGGAGGCGGTCGCTGCCGGGGCGTCCGCAGAGACGTACAACATGTACGGTTCTTCCGTTCACAAGCAGGTCTACGTCTATGGTACCCTCGATCCCTCACCGATTGAGCTGACGCGTGGCTCCGGCATGACGTGGGGTATCGGCGGCTGGCTGCTCTTTCACTTCTTGACCAAGGTCGGTCCAGAGGTCGAGGCCCGGTTGAAAGCACGGGTTGCCAGTGAAATCAGGACGACCTTCGCGAGCCGCTACGCCCGCACCATCTCCCTGCTTGAGGCACTCGATCCCGACGTCATCGCGGCCTACGGCCGCCGAGCGACGGGTGAGAAATTCCTGATCAACCCGAACCTGGCTGTCGAGTAGGCGGTCGATCCCCGCGCTCATGATGGGCAGGCGCGCGGCGTAGCTGTCTTGGCGCGTGCGCGCCCGTCCCGCCGAACCGTCGATAGGCGTGGCGCGCACCGCCGGCTTCAGCGCACTCGGTTGTCACGTCTCATGGGTGATTATGGTGCGCGCACTTGACGCGATCCTCGCGCATTTTCGTTGCGACTAGGCTTCGGCCTGGCAACCACCGCAACAGTTCGTGCTCACGACTGGCGAAGTGGCCGGAAGAACGTCCGTACGTCCTCGACCAGAAGTTCGGGCTGCTCGAACGCGGCAAAGTGACCGCCCTTGGGCATGTCGCTCCAGTGCCGGATGTCAGTGAAGCGGCTTTCCATCCATTTACGCACCGGCATGATGATCTCCTTCGGGAAAACGGCGACTCCGGTCGGTACAGCGACCGGGGGCGCCGTGATACGCTTCCAGCCGAAACTCTCCCAATAGAGCCGCGCCGATGACGCGGCGGTCGCCGTCACCCAGTAAAGCATCACGTTGTCGAGCAGTTCGTCGCGGCTCAGGATGTTCTCGGGATGGCCGTTGCAATCGGTCCAGGCCCAGAACTTCTCCAGAATCCACGCCGCCTGGCCCGCGGGTGAATCGGTGAGGCCGTAAGCCAATGTCTGCGGCCGTGTCGACTGCTGCGTGGCATAGCCGGAATCCCACTCGCGGTAGAACTCGATGCCGGCGAGGGCCCGCGCCTCCTCGGGCGTGGGTTGTCCGGTGACGTTGGGCCGCGAATTCATTGCCAGCGTGACGTGGATACCCGCGCAATGCTGCGGATCGAGCGAACCGAGCGAGGCGGTAATCGTCGAGCCCCAGTCGCCACCCTGCGCACCGTATCGCGTGTAGCCAAGGCGGGCCATCAAAGTCGCCCACGCCGACGCGATCCGATCGACACCCCAACCCGTGGTCGGCGGCTTCGCGGAGAAGCCGAATCCGGGGATGGACGGACAGACCACGTGAAACGCATCCGCGGCCTCACCGCCGTGCGCGGTGGGATCGGCCAGCGGTTCGATCACCTTATGAAACTCGACCACCGAGCCTGGCCAGCCATGCGTGATGACCAGCGGCATCGCCCCTGGATGGCGAGAGCGCATGTGAATGAAGTGAGTGTTCAGTCCGTCAAGCTCGGTTGTGAACTGGGGAAAGCGGTTGAGCCTCGCCTCGCGGCGTCGCCAATCGTACTCCTCGGCCCAGTATTGGCAGATCTCCTGGATCCATTTGAGCGGCGCGCCCTGGCTCAAATCGTTGACGAGTTCG
Source organism: Bradyrhizobium sp. KBS0727 (assembly GCF_005937885.2). Taxonomy (NCBI): domain Bacteria; kingdom Pseudomonadati; phylum Pseudomonadota; class Alphaproteobacteria; order Hyphomicrobiales; family Nitrobacteraceae; genus Bradyrhizobium; species Bradyrhizobium sp. KBS0727. The sequence continues at coordinate 2,917,276 of NZ_CP042176.1, forward strand.
GCGTCCGGCCAACGGGTGTTGCGAAGTCTCGCCTTAAGGTCGGCGAGCACGGCGTCGGTGACGGAGATGCGATAGGGCGTGATCGTGGTCATGGGATTGCGGCTTCCTTCTTCAGATCAGTGGTATCCGAAGTCGACAAGGTCGCGCCCGGCGAGCGGACCGCCCGCTTGCTGCATGCGGCCGCCGACCGCGAGGCTGCCAAGATGAATGGGCGCGAAGCCGAAGCTCGCGATCAGCTCCTTCACGAATTCGACGGGCTCCGCGTGATCTCCGGATACGAAGATGACGCGGCGGCCGCCGTTCTTTGCAGGCCCTTCGTTGAAGCGTTCAACGATAATCGAATTGAACGCCTTTACGACTCGGGCGCCGGATGCCAGCGCAGCCACAACTTCGCTCGCGCCCTTGTCACCGAGATCCGCCAATACGAGTTCGGGGCTGTACGCACTGAACGGGTTCGTCGCGTCGATGAGGACCCTTCCGCTCCACGACGGCAGGCCCCGAAGTGCGCCTTCGACATTCGGCCAGGGGACGGCGAACAGGACATACTCGAGGCTCGCCGCTTCCGCGATCGTGGCGGCAGATGCACCGTTCCCGAGTCCGGCGACCACGCCGGCAAGGGAGGCCGGGCCGTGTCTGTTGCTCAATACTACTTGATGGCCAGCCCGCAGGGCCTCTCGTGCGAATCCAAGCGCTACCGCGCCGGCACCGATCGTTCCGAACCTCACGATGCCGCTCCATGCACGCTAGTGGAGCCAACAGATAACTTTCGTCCGGCAACGCCTTCCATGTCATTGTTGCCTCCATTCCGGCCATGCGGCTGGTCGCGGAAACTCCTCCGCAGATCTGTCTCGAAAGGAGGCATCTATGTCATCACCCGAGCCTGGACATCGCGGGTAGGGTTGGCTCGGTCGCTACAGGGGGCCAGACAAGATGTCATCCCTTCTCGATAAGGTATTGGAGGCCCATGGCGGCTTCGACAGATGGCAACGCTTTTCACGAGTTGAAGCGGACGCTGTCACCGGCGGCGGCCTCTTCCCGTTGAAAGGGCTCATGCCCGATCCCAGCACACGCCGGATGACCGTCTGGTTGAAGGAGGAGCGCGCTTCAGTGACGCCCTTCGGAGCGGCCGACCAGCGCACGTCGTTTACGCCGGAACATCTGTCGATCGAGAAGTTGGACGGGGCGGTCGTTGCGGAATGGGCCTTTCCACGCAACGCCTTTATAGGACACGGCTTGAGTACCGCTTGGCGGGCTGAGCATCGCGCATACTTCAACGGCTACGCCATGTGGACCTATCTCAACACTCCATTTCTCCTAAAATGGGATGGCGTCGTGGTCGAGGAAGAAGAACCGTGGCATGAAGGCAATGAAGTTTGGCGGGTCCTGCGCGCGTATCTGCCAGGTCGACTGGCCAGCCATGGTCCGCTTCAGCGTTTCTATTTTGGACCTGATCGTCTGCTTCGGCGACACGACTACAACGTTGAAGTCGCCGGAAACTTTGCCGCAGCGCAGCTGACAACCGAATATATCGAAGCAAACGGAGTAAAGCTCCCTTCACGTCGAAGAGCATTTGCCATGGGGCCTGATCGCCGACCGATCCCTGAATTACTGATGGTGGCGATCGACTTCAGCAACGTTGTTTTTAGTTGAATCGAAAGGGGGCAGGCCGACTGGCCCGCTCTCACTGTTCCGACCGCGCAAGAGCGGAGCGGTGTGAACAAATAGGTCGCGTGCGTGGCCTCGGCCATGGCCCGTAGAGAGGCAATTACGACCTTTGGGCACCGGCAGAACCGCCATACGGTCCTCGCGCCCGGCAAAAATCCAGGCAGAGAGTCGCCAATGACCGAGATTGATCGACGGACCTTCATTGCCGTTACCGGGGCTGTGGCCGCCACTCTGGCGTCCCCCGGATCTGCAAAAGCCTGGCAGGCCAATGCAGCAACGGACAACGCGAAAGGAAACAAAATGAGCAACGTGACGACCAGGATCACCACCGACAAGCAGGTGCCGGGCCATTGGCGGGTGACGCTCAATCATCCACCGATCAACACAATCGACGATCAGATGTACGACGAGATCTTCGACCTGGTCGAAGCAATCGAGGCCGAGCCGTCCCTCAAGGTCGTGACCTTCGAGAGCGCCAATCCGGATTTCTTCCTCGCCCATTATGGCGTGGGGGAATCGACCAGCCGCTTCGGCAAGCCGCGTTGGATCGAGGCGGCGAGCCGGCTCGCCCACAGCAACGTTGTCAGCATCGCAATCGTACGCGGCCGGGCTCGTGCGGGTGGCGCCGAGTTCGCCTTGGCCTGCGATCTTCGCTTCGCCAGTCGAGAGAAAGCTATCTTTGGTCAACCAGAGGTCGGATTCGGCCTGATTGCGGGCGGGGGCGCGCTCGACCGGCTGCCCCTCATGGTCGGGCGCTCGCGGGCAATCGAGATCGCGCTCGGCGGAGATGATTTCGATGCCGAGACGGCAGAGAGATATGGCTGGATCACTCGCGCCATCCCGGACGCGAAGCTCGATGGCTTCGTCGCCAATTTCGTGCGCCGCATTCTGTCGTTCGATAGCCAGGCGCTGAATGCCACCAAGGCGATCCTCAATCGAAGCGGCATTCCCCGCCAGGCTGAGCTTCAATCGACGCAAGTGATCTTCGGCGGGACCCTGAGGTCTCAGGTAGCACTCCAAAAGATGACCAAATCCCGTGAACGCGGCCTTGGGACCCCCGGCGAGTTCGAACTCGACCTCGGTCGCAAGATCGCGGACCTGTAGGCAAGTAGATTGGGTGAAGTCGAGCGCATCGCCGCCGACTCGCGAGACAACTCGTGGACCTGTTGGCGCGTCGAGCCGGCGGCAGATCGTCTATTGGCCAGAGTGAACACGATCAGGGAGGGGTCGACGATGCAGGCAAACAAGCTGTTTGATCTCAGCGGAAAGGTTGCGCTGGTGACGGGCGGTTCGCGCGGCATCGGATTCCAGATGGCCGAGGCGCTCGGTGAGATGGGCTGCAGGCTTGCGATCAGCGCGCGAAAGCAGAGCGAACTTGATGCCGCGTCGGCCGCTCTCCGGAAAGCGAATTTCGAGGTCCTGACCATCGCGAACGACCTCGGCGCTGCGGCCGCCGCCGCCGCGAGCCTCGTCGGCGCGGTGCTCGACCACTATGGAAGGATCGACATCCTCGTCAACAACGCGGGGACGGTGTGGGGCGCCCCGGCCGTCGAGCACAGCCCGGAAGCCTGGCGCAAGGTGATGGGGCTGAACGTCGATGCGTGTTTTCACGTTGCGTGCGAGGTCGCGCGCCGCTCGATGATCCCCAATAAGTCCGGCAAGATCATCAACATCGCGTCGATCGCGGGGTTCGGCGGTCCTCGCCCCGACGGCGGGGGCTTCTCGGTCGCCTACAATACAAGCAAAGGCGCGCTGATCACGCTTACCCAAGCGCTCGCGACCGAGTGGGGCAAGCACAACATCAACGTCAACGCCATCTGTCCGGGCTATTTCCCGACCAAGCTGTCGGCCGGGCTGGCAGAACGGGCCGATGAGATCGCGAAGGTCACTCCGCTGGGCCGCGTCGGCGGCGACGACGATATCAAGGGGCCGGTCGTGTTCTTCGCCTCTGAAGCGTCGCGCCACGTAAGCGGTCAGGCGCTTGCGATCGACGGTGGCGGCTCCGCCGTAATCCTGAATTGACGGGCACGAAAAGAGCTTCGAGGAACATCTCCTCATAATCGAAACGTAAGAAGGAAGCGGTTGGAATGGATATCGGGATAATCGGGGCCACGGGCAACATTGGGCAGCGCGTGGTTCGAGAGGCGGTTGGCCGTGGTCATCGGGTCACCGGATTCACGCGAGACCTAGCGAAACCAGGGGAAGCTGACCCCAACATCGGCTGGAAGGCGGTCGATGTGCTCGACGCCGACTCGGTGCGTCGCCACATCGGGGGGCTCGATGTACTTATCAGTCTCTACCAACCCGGCAACGCATCGAAGGACTTCGGTGACTCGGTTACACGCGCGATCGCGGATCCCTCCGTCTATGTGACCGCCGCAAAGGCGCTTTTGTCCGGTCTCGAGGATCATCCGCGGACGCGGCTGATTGTGGTCGGAGGCGCTGGCAGCTTGGAAATTCGTCCGGGCGTGACGAGTGCCGATTCTCCAGAAGAGCTGCGGCGGGGCCTCGAGCTTTTGGGACTTCCAGGCGACTATGAGGCCGCGGTGCGCGGTCATCGCGACGCTCTGAATGTCTATCGAATGTCGAACCGGCTCTGGACCTATTTCAGCCCGGCGGGCTCAATTTACGCCGGCGAGCGCACCGGCCGATTCAGACTGGGCGGCGATCAACTGCTCGTCGACGCGAACGGGCGGAGCCGGATTTCATTCGAGGACGCTGCCGTGGCCCTGATCGATGAGGCAGAGCTTCCACGGCACATCCAGCGCCGCTTCACCATCGGCTATTGAGACGAAAACGCATCCATTCTGCCGCTCAGGTCAACCGGATGTCCTGCAGCTTAGCGGAGGGTCATCCCCGCTCATGCGCTGATCCTTGGCCCGACTGATCGCTTGCGCCCGACGCAATTCGAACGTGTGACCCTTGCCTTCAGCGTCGAAATTTTCTTCGGGTTGCTGACTCGCTCGAATGCGCTGGCGCTGGAGTCTTTATCGGATCGCGCATATCGCGCTGTAAAATAAGAAAAAACTGACGCACCCGACACGATTCGAACGTGTGACCTTTGCCTTCGGAGGGCAACACCCGTTCTTCGAGCCCAATGTGGGCTGAAGCTTTTGCAACGCTGATAGCGCAACCGCCAACCCCGGGATCGCCGACCGCAGGTTTCCTTGCTCTATCGCCGCCGAAACTGCGATGGCACTTGTTCTATCCTAGGCGTGGCCAGTGCGGCGCGTTACTTTGCGGCCGAAGGCAAACGGGATTGGTAAAGAGGGTCGGAACTAGCGCGGTACTGCATGAGCTCGTTCGGTACTGCAATGCTGTACCGGAGAAGGTACGGTGCCATCGAGGGACAACAGGGTGATCGACTTAAGAACTTGAAATGAAAGGAAAATGCCCCAATAGTCAGCTTTGAACTTCTGTCGGCCCAAAACTCAGCTATTCCGGATCAGACGATAAAGCGAAATAACATCAACATGTTAGCGCATCGATTTTGCATTGCGCCCATGATGGACTGGACCGACCGGCATTGCCGTGTCTTCCACCGTCTGATGACGCGGCGAGGCCGGCTCTACACGGAGATGTTGACGACCGGTGCCATCATCCATGGCGACCGCCAGCGGCTGCTGGGCTTTGATGCCAGCGAGCATCCGGTGGCGCTGCAGCTTGGCGGTTCCGACGCGCGCGATCTCGCCACGGCCGCCAGGATCGGCGAGGATTTCGGCTATGACGAAATCAATCTCAATGTCGGCTGTCCGTCCGACCGGGTGAAGGACGGCCGGTTCGGCGCCTGCCTGATGGCGGAGCCTGAACTGGTCGCCGAGGGCGTTGCCGCGATGAAGCGCGCGGTCAAGATTCCCGTCACCGTCAAATGCCGGATCGGCATCGACGACCAGGATCCGGAAATCGCGCTCGACGTGCTGGCGCGCGGTGTGATCGCGGCGGGCAGCGACGCCCTGATCGTGCATGCCCGCAAGGCCTGGCTCAACGGACTGTCGCCGAAGGAAAATCGTGACATCCCGCCGCTCGATTACGACAGGGTCTACCGTCTGAAGGCGGCGTTGCCGGATGTGCCCGTCATCATCAACGGCGGCATCAGCAGCATCGCGGAGGCAAGGCTTCACCTCGATCACGTCGACGGCGTGATGCTGGGGCGGGCGGCCTATCAGGAGCCGTGGCGGTTGCTTGACGTCGATCCGGAATTGTTCGGCGAGGCGGCGCCGTTTGCCACCATGAAGGACGTGTTCGCGGCAATGCTTCCCTATATCGAGCAGCAACTCGCGCAAGGCACGCGGCTGCATTCGATGACGCGGCATTTCGTCGGCGCGTTCCACGGCGTCAAGGGCGCACGTGCGTTCCGCCGTCATTTGGCCGAAAACGGCGTCAGGGCAGGGGCCGGCGTCAACGTTCTGGTCGATGCGATGGCGCTAGTTGACGGCGGTGCGCCTGCGTCGATGGCTGCCTGAACCATTGATGCTGCCGGTAACGTCGGGATAGCCGTGCAGCTTCAACCTGTCGGCCTGCACGCCCCAGCTCTCCAGCCGATCGAGAAAACTCATGCCGAGCAGGTTGGTTTTCATCTGTCCGCGCTGCACCACCAACGCCGGAATTGACTTCTCAACGAGATGGCCGACCGCGAGACGGTCGATGGTCAGCCGCGCCGCCTTGGTGTGACCGCCGGCGGTTTCGACGTCGACGTTATATTCCAGCATATCGAGCGGCAGTCCGATCGCCTTTGCGGTTTCCCAGGTCAACACCACCGAGGTAGCACCCGTGTCGATCACCATCGGCGCCTTGACGCCGTTGATCTTGACGTTGAGTGCGAATTCGCCGGCCTGGCCCCGCGCAATCTCGACCGCGGGCGCCGGTTTTACGGCGCTCCGCCCCAGCATATGGGAGACCTGTTCGCTGGCGCGCGCGATCTGATCGGGATCGCCATAGGCGATCACGGCGCCGGCGGTGGCGGCGAGCATCACGAGAACGAGCAGGATGCGGCTCATGGCACGCCTCCGTCGATTCCTCGGCCGATCAGCCGCGGTTGGGCTGCGGCGCCATCGGCGCGAGGCCCGCATCGGCCATACGCTCCGCCAGCCGCTCCATCACGGCCAACCGCTCCGCGCTGTCCATCTTGTGCCAGCGCGCGATCTCCGGAAGCGTTCGTCCGCAGCCGAAGCAGAGTTTGGTCCTGGGATCGATCATGCAGACTGCGATACACGGCGTTTCTTTGCTCATTGTGGAAGTGTGAAATGGTTTGCCCGCTTGCGCAAGCGCCCCCGTTACAGTCCGGTCCCGGCACTCATGATCGGTTTGTTGCGCGCCCGACGCTTGGCTTCGGTGGGAGCGGTCGCGGTTTCCGGCTGCAGGGGCGGGGCTTCCTCGGCCATCGGCGCCAGAGCCGACATCACGCGCTCCGGCGGGAAGGTGACAATGACTTCGGTGCCGATCCGCAGCTTCGATTTCAGCGTGAAGGTGCCGCCGTGCATGTCGATCAGGCTTTTCGCGATCGGTAGACCAAGGCCGGCGCCTTGCTCGGCCGACTTGATCGAGTTGGAGCCCTGGCCGAACGACGCCAGCACGATCGGGATCTCGTCCTCGGCAATGCCGGAGCCGGTGTCCTTGACGCTCAGATACTGACCACCGGACGCGGTCCAGCCGACCTTCAGCCAGATCTCGCCGCCCTGCGGCGTGAACTTGATCGAGTTCGACAAGAGGTTGAGCACGATCTGGCGCGTGGCGCGTTCGTCGCCCCAGATCCGCGGCATGCCCTGTTCGAACACTTCGTGGATGGTGATGCCGCGGCTGGTCGCGCGCAGCTTCAGGAGGTGATGGCAGTCGGCGACGACATGCACCAGCGACACCGCTTCCTCGTTGAGTTCGTAGCGGCCGGCTTCGATCCGCGACAGGTCGAGAATCTCGTTGATCAGGTTGAGCAGATGGACGCCCGAATTGTGGATGTCGGCGGAATATTCCTTGTAGACCGGCACGGTATGCGGGCCGAAGATTTCACTCTTCATCACCTCGGAGAAGCCGAGGATCGCATTCAGCGGCGTGCGCAATTCGTGGCTCATCTGCGCCAGGAACCGCGACTTGGCGACGTTGGCGGATTCGGCGCGGTGCCGCGCCTCGTCGGAAATCGCCTTGGCCTGTTCGAGTTCGCCGATCAGCGCGTCCTTTTCGGCGCGCGCTTCCAGCGTCGCCAGCGTGGTCGAGTGCAGGCGATGCGCAAGCAACGCGAAATAGCCTTCGGCGGCGATCGCCAGCAGCGCCAGCACGTAATTGTCGAACGTCCCGGCCAGCACGAAATTGAGCGCGATCGCGGCCGTCACCGGCGCGGTCGCCGCCAGTGCCGCGATCGGCAGGCTTGCCGCCAGCATGCTCGATACCGCAATCACCAGCAGCATCAGGAACATCATCATCGTGTTGGAGACGACGTCGAGCCCCGCCGGATGGATCAGGATCGCGGTCCAGCACAATCCGTAGAGCAGGTCGAGCAGCACGAAGCGGATGCGCCATTTGCGCGTCGCGGCGAGCGACGGCTTCTCGGCGAGGAATTTGGCGCAGTTGCGGATGATCGCGGCGTGGATGCAGAGCATGCCGACGGTCCAGGCCGCGGACCACAGCGGTTGCATCCACAGGCCGAACAGCACGCCGGTGGCAACCACCAGCAACATCACGACATAGGAGGCCGACATCCGGGTCTGGGCGTATTGCCGGAGCAACTCGGTGTCGAAAGCCGGACGGGTTCCCGAGGTCGACGTTAACCGGTCGCGGGCCTCGCGCACCCGCTGCGCCGCGGCGCGCCGGCTGTTGACCGGCGCTGCTGCAGGCGTTTCGGCCGGAAGCTGGACGACTTCGGGCTTTTCTGCGGGATTACTCATCAAACAACACAAATCCTGCCCGCGAACGGCGCGAGCTTTTGCATTGTCTATCTGTGGCGCGAAATCATTAACCCTTACCTTAAAGGGCTAAAGAAAACCGTTAACGGGTAGTTAAATTAACGTTTGGCGGCAGTGGCTTCATCCTTCGAGACGCATCGCTTTGCGATGCTCCTCAGGATGAGGTCTCAGGATCCTCACGAGGTCTGAGACCCTCATGGTGAGGAGCGCGTTTTCGCGCGTCTCGAACCATGAGGCCACAAGACCAGCCGTTACGAAACCAGTTCAGCGCTGCAACCTCGCCAAGAGACTCGACGTATCCCAGCGCTTGCCGCCCATTTTCTCGACCTCGGCGTAGAACTGATCGACCAGCGCGGTCACCGGCAGGCTGGCGCCGTTGCGGCGGGCCTCGGCGATGCAGATCGAAAGGTCCTTGCGCATCCATTCGACCGCGAAGCCGAAATCGAACTTGTCTTCGTTCATGGTCTTGTAGCGGTTTTCCATCTGCCAGGACTGCGCTGCGCCCTTCGAGATGGTTTCGATCACGGCTGGAACGTCGAGGCCGGATTTCTTGGCGAAATGAATGCCTTCGGACAGGCCCTGGACCAGGCCGGCGATGCAGATCTGGTTGACCATCTTGGTCAGTTGGCCGCTTCCCGCGGGTCCCAGCAGCTTGCACATCCGCGCATAGGCCGCGATCACAGGCTCGGCGCCGGCATAGGCGTCTTCCGTGCCGCCGCACATCACGGTCAGCACGCCATTCTCGGCGCCGGCCTGTCCGCCGGACACCGGTGCGTCGATGAACTTGAAGCCGGCCTTGGTGGCCGCGGCATCCAGCTCGCGGGCGACCTCGGCCGATGCGGTGGTGTGGTCGACGAATACAGCGCCCTTCTTCATGCCGGCGAAGGCGCCGTCGGCGCCAACCGTGACGGCGCGCAGATCATTGTCGTTGCCGACGCAGCACATCACAAAATCCTGGCCTTCGGCGGCGGCCTTCGGCGTGGCGGCGGCGCGGCCGCCGAACTTGTCGGTCCAATCCTTCGCCTTGGCCGCGGTGCGGTTGTACACGGTCACGTCGTGGCCGCCTTTTTTCACCAGATGTCCTGCCATCGGGAAACCCATGACGCCGAGACCGAGAAAAGCGACTTTAGCCATGTGTGCTACCTTGTCTTACCTTGGGGTTTTCTTGGGGGTTTTGACCGGACATTGAACTGGCCGGACGGTGTTCTCTGCGTTTTCGAGAGCCGGAGAGGGGGCCCCGGAGGCGGGAACCGCACCATAAACCCTGCGTCATGAAGGGCAACGGCTTCGTTTGGTGGGCGAGCCCGGTTTTGTGCTAGGATCGGCCGCGCGTTTAAGACTTCACAAAAAAGGGAGTGACATCGCATGGGCGTCAGCGTGGGCGTGCTTGACCATTTCAATATCCGGACCCGGAATCTTGCCGACACGGTCCGGTTCTATGAGGACGTGATGGGGCTGGAGAAGGGCCCCCGGCCCAACTTCGCCTTTCCCGGCGCCTGGATGTACAGCGAGGGCAAGGCGGTGGTGCACCTGGTCGATATTTCAAAGACCGACGAGCCGCAGAAGCCGGATTCCGGCGTCGTCCATCACGTCGCGTTTGCCAGTTCCGGGTTCGACGGCATGAAGAAGCGGCTCGAGTCCAAGGGTATGGCCTATGACTCGCGACAGGTTCCGGGCGGCGATCTCTGGCAGATCTTCGTCGACGATCCCAACGGGGTCATGATCGAACTGAACTACGAGGCCGCCAAGGAAGGCGGCGTGGTGGCGCCGGCCGAGCGGCGGGATGACGTCGGGGCGAGGTAGCCTTTTGGGCGGTTAGGCTCTATCTGTCGCATCCGAATGCCATAGCGTTTTCGAGCGAAGCATGCCCTCGGACTTGATCCGTGGGTGGAATCCGGTTCGTATAGCAATCAAGTTTACGCAGATTGCGTAGACTTATCTGCGGTAGAAAACGCGTCAAAACAAAAGTAAAGCCCGGTTCTGATGTAATCAGAACCGAAGGCTATTAGGAGATGCGCGGTGAGCGTTACGCAGCAACAGGTTCTCGATGCCCTCGCCAAGGTGGCGTCGCCGCGCGGCGTTCCCCTGACCAACGCCAATGTGCTGTCGGAGATCGCGGTCACTGACGGCAAGGTGTTCTTTTCGATCAATGTCGACGCGGCGGAAGCCCGCGCCTGGGAAAGCGTGCGCGTGCAGGCCGAAGCCGCCGTGCGCGCGATCCCCGGCGTGACGGTCGCCATGATCGCGCTGACGGCCGAGCGCAAGGCGGGGTCGCCGGCGGCCGCGCCGCAAGCCGCGCCGCATCGCCATTCGCATGCTCATGCTCCCGGTGTGCAGCCGGTCGCCGCCCACAAGCCGCCGCAAAGCCCGGCGTCGCCGATGTCCAAGCAATCGGAAATTCCAGGCGTCGCCGCTGTGATCGCGGTGGCCTCGGGCAAGGGTGGCGTCGGAAAATCGACCACCGCGCTCAACCTGGCGCTGGGCTTGCGCGACCTGGGCTTACGCGTCGGTCTGCTCGATGCCGACATTTACGGCCCTTCGGTGCCGCGGCTGACCGGCATTCACGAGAAGCCGCAACTCGACGATAACCGAAAGATGATTCCGATCCAGCGCTTCGGGCTTTCGATCATGTCGATCGGCTTCCTGGTCGAGGAAGATACCGCGATGATCTGGCGCGGCCCGATGGTGATGTCGGCGATCACCCAGATGCTGCGCGATGTGGCGTGGGGCACGCTCGATATTCTCGTTGTCGACATGCCGCCCGGCACCGGCGACGCGCAACTGACGCTGGCGCAGAACGTGCCGTTGAAAGGGGCGGTCATCATCTCGACCCCGCAGGACCTTTCCCTGATCGACGCGCGGCGGGGACTGGCGATGTTTCGGAAGGTCAACGTGCCCGTGCTCGGCATCGTCGAGAACATGAGCTACTTTCAGTGCCCGGAGTGCGGCACGCGATCGGATATTTTCGGCCACGGTGGCGCGCGGCACGAGGCGGAGCGGCTGGGCGTGCCGTTCCTCGGCGAAATCCCGCTGCATATGTCGATCAGGACCTCTTCGGATGCCGGTAATCCGGTGGTCGCCAGCGAGCCCGACGGGCCGCACGCGGCGATCTATCGCGCCATCGGCACCCAGGTTCGCGATCAACTCAAAGCCGCCATCGCCGCGGCCTGAGGCCGCGAAATGGTGCCTGAAATCGCACCGCGCCATGCGGTATGCGACTTTCGTTTAATCAGTGCAGTCATGCCTTCGTCGCGTTTTCGAACGGCCAACTTCCGTGCTAAGCCGCCCCGGCCAGAGCGCCCCGGATGACGTGGAATTCGCCCGCCGGAGGACCGCTCGAGGAAATATGGGAAACGCCCCGTCTCAAGGAGAGATTGAATGAAGCGTCGTGATTTTTTGAAAGTTTCAGCGGCCGGTGCTGCCGCGACGGCCGTCGCCTCGCCGGCCATCGCGCAATCGTCGCCTGAGATCAAGTGGCGTATGACGTCGAGCTTCCCGAAATCGCTCGACACCATCTATGGCGGCGCCGAGCAGGTCTCGAAATACGTCGCCGAAATGACCGACAACAAGTTCCAGATCCAGGTGTTCGCGGCCGGCGAAATCGTTCCCGGCCTGCAGGCGCTCGACGCGACCTCCAACGGCACCGTCGAGATGTGCCACACCGTTTCCTACTACTATGTCGGCAAGGATCCGACTTTCGCGATCTACGCCTCGGTGCCGTTCGGCCTCAACGCGCGCCAGCAGAACTCCTGGTGGTACCAGGGCGGCGGCATGGAGCTCGGCAACGAGTTCTTCAAGAAGTTCGGCGTGATCGGCTTCCCCTGCGGCAACACCGGCACGCAGATGGGCGGCTGGTTCCGCAAGGAGATCAAGACGGTTGCCGATCTCTCCGGCCTCAAATTCCGCATCGGCGGCATTGCCGGACAGGTTCTGCAGAAGGTCGGCGTCGTGCCGCAGCAGCTCGCCGGCGGTGACATTTATCCGGCGCTCGAAAAGGGCACCATCGACGCCGCCGAGTGGGTCGGACCGTATGACGACGAGAAGCTCGGCTTCGCCAAGGTCGCGAAGTACTACTACTATCCGGGCTTCTGGGAAGGCGGCCCGATGGTGCACGCCTTCACCAACCTGGAAAAGTGGAATTCGCTGCCGAAGAACTACCAGGCGATTCTCACCAATGCGATGGCGAACGCCAATAGCTGGATGGCCGCGCGCTACGACATGCAGAACCCGACGGCGTTGAAGCGTCTGGTTGCCGGCGGCACGCAGCTGCGTCCGTTCACCAACGAAGTGCTGGAAGCCTGCCTGAAGGCGACCAACGAATTGTGGGGCGAACTCTCGGCCAAGAACGCCGACTTCAAGAAGTCGATCGACGCGATGCAGGCCTACCGTTCCGACCAGTATCTGTGGTGGCAGGTTGCCGAATACACCTTCGACACCTTTATGATCCGCTCGCGCACGCGCGGCTGATCTGATCCTGACTAGAGCGTTTTCCAGCGAAGTGGAAACCGGCTCGCGTTAAGAAAACGCGTCAAATCAAAAATCTAGAGCCCCGTTCCGATTCCATCGGAACGGGGCTCTAGCGAAATGAAGCCCGGTCCCGGCAAGGGGGCCGGGCTTTTTGCGTTTTCGGACCTGTTCGGGATGGATATCCGGAACCGGATGCTCCATGCTGGCCGCAGGCCTCGACACGAAGGCTGAATGACACAACCAACAGGGACGGATGCAATGAAGCGAAGAGACTTTATCAAGGTCACCGGCCTCGGTGCCGCGGGTGCGGCGACGCTGGCTGCGCCGGCCATCGCGCAGTCGATGCCGGAGATCAAGTGGCGGATGACGACGAGCTGGCCGAAATCGCTCGATACGCTGCACGGCGGCGCCGAGATGATGGCCAAGTTGGTCGGCGAAGCCACCGACAACAAATTCCAGATCCAGACCTTTGCGGCAGGCGAGATCGTTCCGGGTCTGCAGGTGCTCGACGCGGTGCAGAACGCGACCGTCGAAATGGGCCACACCGCCTCCTACTATTACTTCGGCAAGGACCCGACCTTTACGTTCGGCTCGTCGGTGCCGTTTGGACCGAACTCGCGCATCAACCAGGCCTGGTACATGCTGGGCGGCGGCAAGGAGCTCCTGAACGAGTTCTACAAGAGCTACAACGTCACCTCGCTGCTGGCCGGCAACACCGGCTGCCAGATGGGCGGCTGGTTCCGCAAGGAGATCAACACCGTCGACGATCTCAAGGGACTGAAATTCCGCATCGGCGGCTTTGCCGGCCGCGTCATGCAGAAGCTCGGTTGCGTCCCGCAGCAGCTTGCGGGCGGCGACATCTATCCGGCGCTCGAGAAAGGCACGATCGACGGCGCCGAATGGGTCGGTCCCTATGACGACGAGAAGCTCGGCTTCTTCAAGGTCGCGCCGCACTACTACTATCCCGGCTGGTGGGAAGGCGGCCCGATGCTGCTGGCGATCGTCAACCTCGACAAGTGGAACGCGCTGCCGAAATATTATCAAAGCGTTCTCGAGCAGGCCGGCCACTTCTCCAACAACTGGATGATGGCGCGATACGACCAGGCCAACCCGACGGCGTTGAAAAAACTGCTCGCCGCCGGCACCAAGCTGCACGCATTCCCGCCCGCTGTGATGGAAGCCTCGCTCAAGGCGGCAAAGGAACTGCACAGCGAAGTCGCCGCGACCAACCCCAACTTCAAGAAGCTGTTGGAATCGTTGACCAGCTTCTCCAGCAACGGCTACCAGTGGTTCCAGGTCGCCGAAGTCGGCTACGACAATTTCATGGCGCGCCACTCGCAGAGCTGATCCATAGCGTTTTCGAGCGAAGTGGGTACCGGTTCGCGTGAAGAAAACGCGTCAAGAAAACCATTCGAAGCCGACGCAAACAAAAAACCCCGGAGCGAAAGCTCCGGGGTTTTTCACGTCGGCAGGTGATCTCAGCTATTTCGAAGGCTGGCCGAAATCGAGCGGTGGCAATTCGATCTGCGGCACCTCGATCCTGACCTTGGAGAGGTCGACGTCGAGTGGCTTGTCGAGCAGGCCGGTGACCACGACCGGGAAGGCGATCACGATCGCCACCATGATCAGCTGCAGGCCGATCCAGGGCAGCGCGCCCCAGTAGATGTCGGAGCTCTTGACTTCCTTCGGCGCGACGCCGCGCAGGTAGAACAGCGCGAAGCCGAACGGCGGATGCAGGAACGAGGTCTGCATGTTGACGCACAGCATGACGCCGAACCAGATCAGCGCGGCATCGGGGCCGACCACCGGCGCCAGCACCTTCTGCGCGATCGGCGCGATCATCGGCAGGATGATGAAGGCGATCTCGAAGAAGTCGAGGAAGAACGCCAGGAAGAAGATGAACAGGTTGATGAAGATCAGGAAGCCCCAGACGCCGCCCGGGATCGAGGTCAGCATGTGCTCGAGCCAGACGCCGCCGGAGACGCCGAGGAACACCACCGAGAAGCAGGTCGAGCCGATCAGGATGAACACCACCATGGTGGAGATGCGCATGGTGGTCTCGTAGCCCTGCTTGATCAGGTCGCGCAGGTCCGGAATGCGGACGGCCTCGAGGCAGATCCAGACCACGGCGATGTAGACCACCGCAAACGTCAGCTTGAACAGCTTGCCGTCGCCGAGCAACATGCCGATGATCGTGCCGATGCCGGTGGCGATGATGCCGACGAGGACCATCTTGTGCCCGGTTGAGCTGAGCTCCTTGTGATGGATCGCGGCGAGCACGATGGCGCCGATGGCGCCCATTGCGCCGGCTTCCGTCGGCGTCGCCAGGCCCAGCATCATGGTGCCCAGCACCACGAAGATCAGCACGGCAGAGGGAATGATGCCGAGCAGGCACTTCTTCCACAGCGGCCAGCCGGTCAGCGTCAGCGCTGTCTTGGGCACTGCCGGGACGTGGCTCGGCTTGATGATGCTGAGCAGGAAGGTGTAGCCGGCGAACAGGAAGATCTGGAACACCGAGGGTCCCCAGGCGCCGAGATACATGTCGCCGACCGACTTGCCGAGCTGGTCGGCGAGCACGATCAGCACCAGCGAGGGCGGCACCAGTTGCGTGATGGTGCCCGAGGCCGCCAGCACGCCGGTGATGTAGCGCATGTTGTAGCCGTAGCGGATCATCACCGGCATCGAGATCAGCGCCATGGCAATGACCTGCGCCGCCACCGTGCCGGTGATGGCGCCGAGGATGAAGCCGACGATGATGACGGAATAGCCGAGGCCGCCGCGGATCGGGCCGAACAGCTGGCCCATCGAATCCAGCATGTCTTCGGCAAGCCCGCAGCGCTCGAGGATCGCGCCCATGAAGGTGAAGAACGGGATCGCCAGCAGCAACTCGTTGGAAAGCACGCTGCCGAAGATGCGGCCGGGGATCGCCTGCAGGAAGTTCAGGTCGAAGAAGCCGAGGTGGATCGAAAGAAAGCCGAAGGCGAGGCCGAGCGCGGCGAGCGTAAACGCTACCGGGAAGCCGATCAGCATGGCCAGAACCAGGCCGCCGAACATCATCGGCGGCATCATCTCCAGCGTGATCATTGCGTAGGCCTCTCGTATTTCGCATCGATCACGACATAACCCTTCAGTGCGGCGATGCGCTTGATCACCTCGGAGACACCTTGCAGCGCCAGCAGCACGAAGCCGACCGGAACCACGATCTTGATCGGCCAGCGCACCAGGCCGCCGGCATTGCTGGAAATTTCGCCGACATTGTAAGCCTGCATAAAGAACGGCCAGGACAGATAGCTGAGCAGCAGGCAGGACGGGATCAGGAAGCACAGCGTGCCGATCAGGTCGAGCCAGAGCTGGCCGCGCTCGGACAGCATCAGATAGAGGATCTCGACGCGGACATGCTCGTTGCGCTTGAAGGTGTAGGAGGCGCCGAACATCACGAAGATCGCGAACATGTACCACTGCAATTCGAGCCAGCTATTGGAGCTGTAGCCGAACGCGTAGCGGATCATTGCATTGCCGGCGCTGACCACGCAGGCCGCCAGCACGAGGAAGTTGCAGACGTCGCCCAGTTTCTGATTGAGCCAGTCGATACTTTCACTGATTGCCAGCATTGGGCGCATCACGTTCTCCTCGGACACGTCATTGCAGCGCGCCGGATGTTTCAACCGATGTCGCAACGCCCCCGCGCGCGGCGCTATGACCTGGCGCTGGACGCGCAACACCGCGTCCGCGCGTCAAACGCACGGCGTCATGGCTCATTCGCAGGAGCGATTGCAACGAGTGTCCTCCCCCAATCCTGTGCTTCCGCCGTCTTGGCTGCACCCGCTTTAACTAAGGTAACGGGTACAGCGGCCTGTTCCGGCCGCGCTGGCATGAAAGCCGGGGCACCATTTCAGCGCCGTGTGGCGCCGTCAATTGGAAAATGGGCAAATTGACGCGGCCTCAACTAGTTGCGCGGGGAGGCCGTCATTCATACCGAAAATTTCAGCCGCCGGTCACGCTCATGTGGCGGCTGACGCTCGGGCGGTTATGCCGGCGGTCGATGATGAAGTCGTGGCCCTTCGGCTTCAGGCCGATGGCGCGATCGATCGCGGCGGAGAGCAGGTCGTTGTCAACGGAGGCCCGCAACGGCTTGCGCAAATCGGAGGCATCCTCGTGCCCGAGGCAGGTGTGCAGGGTTCCGGTGCAGGTGATCCGTACCCGGTTACAGGATTCGCAGAAATTATGGGTCATCGGCGTGATGAAGCCGAGCTTGCCGCCGGTCTCGGCGACCCGGACATAGCGGGCGGGGCCGCCGGTGTCGTCGTCGAGGTCGGTCAGCGTGTAGTGCTTCTCGAGCCGTGCGCGGACGAGCGACAGCGGCACGTACTGGTCGATGCGGCCTTCGCCGATATCGCCCATCGGCATCACTTCGATCAGGGTCAGCGCCATGCCCTTGCCGTGCGCCCACTGCATCAGCGAGGGGATTTCCTCCTCGTTCATGTTCTTGAGCGCCACCGCGTTGATCTTCACGGCGAGGCCCGCGGCGCGCGCGGCTTCGATGCCGGCCAGCACCTTGTCGAGATCGCCCCAGCGGGTGATGGCGCGGAATTTTGCCGCGTCGAGCGTATCGAGCGAGACGTTGACGCGGCGCACGCCGCAGTCGCGCAGCTCGCCGGCGAAGCGCGCCAGTTGCGAGCCGTTGGTGGTCAGCGTCAGTTCATCGAGCGCGCCGGATCCGAGATGCCGCGACAGCGAGCGCACCAGCGTCATCACATTGCGCCGGACCAGCGGCTCGCCGCCGGTGAGGCGGATCTTGCGCACGCCCTTGGCGACGAAGGCCGTGCACAGCCGGTCGAGCTCTTCGAGCGTCAGCAGATCCGCCTTGGGCAGGAACGTCATGTCCTCGGACATGCAGTAGAAGCAGCGCAGATCGCAGCGATCGGTGACCGACACCCGCAGATAGCGGATGGTTCGGCCGAACGGATCGACCATGGGGCGGAACAACAGATCGGGAGAATTCAACACAGGTCCGCTCATCGATGGGTGCTTTGCTGGCGTGCCTTGTTCGGCGCGGGGGCCGCGACGTCGAGACTCCCGCTAGCACAATCTAGGCACGTTGCAAGGCAGCTACAACAAGCCGCACACGATGTGCAGCTTTTTGGTGCGGTGCGGCGCATCGGGCGATTTGGAAAACCGATCAGCGGGTTGCGGGCGCGGTTGCGGGGGCAGGAGCCTGGGCCGGGGCAGGTGTCGTATCCGGGAACGGCGACGCGGCGTCGGCGGGGGCCGCCTTCGGCTTCTTCGGTTTTTTCGGCCGCATCGGCTTTCGCACCTTCGGCGGCGGCGCGGCCGGCTTCAGTTCGGCAAATACCGGGCTCGGCTCGATGGTGGTGGAGGCGGGGTTGGCGAAATCGCCGGGGCTCCGGATCACTTGGACGGGAACCGTGACCGGCTGGAACCTGGGCAGCGCGAAGGTGACGGCGAAGCCGGCGTCGGGCGCCGGCACGGTGACCGAGCAGGGTGTCTTGCAGCCGGGTCCGAGCGAGGTGGTGGCATCGGCGCCCGGCGGCGTCGATTCGAGCTGGACCTGGACCGGTGGCGGCGTCGGCTTGAAGGAATCGAGGGAAAACGAGGAGCAGCCGGCGAGGCTGATCCCGGTAACGGCAATCGCGATAACACGACGCATGATCGGTCACTCTACTGTGGCAATCCGCCACAATCCCCTTTTGGGACCATAGGAGTGCCGGAACAGAGCTGCAACCGCGCCGGGCGAAATCGTTAAAGGATGGTTAACGCTGGAACCGGACGCTCGCATATCTGCGCATCGATTCAGAGGGTTAAAGCGTTTTCGAGCGAAGTGGACACCGGTTCGCGTGAAGAAAACGCGTCAAAACCTAGGGGCGGGACATGGCCCCGGTCAGGCTATGGACGGCCTCCGGCAGGTCGCGAAAGTGCCCGATCAGCCGGTCCGGCTTCAATTCGGCGATCGGGATATCGGTGTAGCCGAATTCGACCCCGATCACGGGGATTCCGGCCCGCCGGGCCACGCCGACATCGGGGCCGGCGTCCCCGACCATGATGGCCGACGACAACTGCCCGCCCGCCCGGGCCAGCGTCTGCTGCAGGATCACGGGGTCGGGTTTGGCGACGCCGAACGTGTCGGCGCCGCAGATCGCCGCAAATCGCTTGCTCATGCCGAGCTGGTCGAGCAGGCGTTTGGACAGCCATTCCAGCTTGTTGGTGCACACCGCGAACTGAAATCCCTGGCCCTGCAGGTGGTCGAGGGCGGCTTCCAGCCCCTCGAACGGACGCGATGCGTCGGCGATATGGTCGGCATAATAGTCGATGAAGTCCTTGGTCAGCCGGTCGAGTTCACCGACGCCGATGGTGCGGCCGTCGACCTCGAGCCCGCGTTCGAGCAGCTTGCGGGCGCCGGCGCCGATCATGTTGCGCGCCTTGTGCAGCGGTACCGGCGGCAGGCCTTCGCGGTCGAGTACGAAATTGAGCGCCGCGATCAGATCGGGCGCGGTGTCGACGAGGGTGCCGTCGAGATCGAATACCAGCGTGCGGGGAAGCGTCATCTGGAATTCGCTATCCGTGGCGGCGGCTTCATGCAAGTAGGGAAGTTCCAATCGCGGGAGGAACTGCCATGCGGGAGCTTGCCGGCAAGACGGCCTTCGTGACCGGCGGGGCCGGGGGAATCGGGCTTTCGATGGCGCAGGCGTTCGCGCAAGCCCGTATGAAGGTGATGATCGCCGACATCGAGACCGGTGCGCTCGGCACCGCCGTCGAGAGCCTGCGCCGGATCTCGCCCGACATCGCCGGCACCGTCTGCGACGTCTCTGACGCCGCCAGCGTCGAACGGGCCGCGCAGGCCACATTCGCCGCGTTCGGCAACGTCCATGTGGTCTGCAACAATGCCGGCGTCGCCGCCGGCGGCGGCATCGACCATATCTCGCTCGATAACTGGCGCTGGGTGATCGACGTCAACCTGATGGGCGTGCTGCACGGCATCCGAAGCTTTCTGCCGCATATCCGCGCGCATGGCGAAGGCGGCCACATCGTCAATACCGCCTCGATGGCGGGGATGCAGGGCGGCCTCGGATTCAGCCCCTACGGCGCCAACAAGTTCGCGGTCGTCAGCATGTCGGAGGGGCTGCACGCCCAGCTCAGGCCGCACGGCATCGGCGTCAGCGTGCTGTGCCCGAGTTATGTCCGCACCCGGATCGGCGAGAGCGGGCGCAACCGCCCGCCGCGTTACGGCGCGTCGCAGCCGCTCGATCCGGCGAGCCCCGCGGCGGCCATGGTCGCCGAAATCGCCAAAAATCTGCAGGCCGGGCTCGATCCCGCCGACGTCGCCGCCCGCGTCATCACGGCCATCCGCGACGACCAGCTCTACATCTTCACCCATCCCGGCATGCGCGCCGAGGTCGAGGACCGGTTTGCCGCGATTCTGGCCGCCATGGATGCGGTCACGGCCTCATAAATCGCCCAGCGCAAAATCCACCCGCGCAAAATCCACCTGTAGAAGGCTGTTCCCGGGGCCAAAACGACGCTAGAGAAGCCCCCACCGGCGGGGTTCCCCCCGCAGAGAGCCCAGTTTCTCGAGAGGCATTGTTTTCACGTGGATATGGACGCACTGAAACGGCAGGCGGCGGCTAAGGCGCTGGAGCATGTCCGCGACGGCATGCAGCTCGGGCTCGGCACCGGCTCGACCGCCAAACACTTCGTCGAACTGCTCGGCGAGAAGGTCGCCGCCGGCATGAAGGTGATCGGCGTGCCGACCTCGGAAGCGACGCGCATCGACGCCGAGCGCTGCAAAATTCCGCTGACCACGCTGGACAAGATCGACCGGCTCGATCTTACGGTCGACGGCGCCGACGAGATCGATGGCGCGCTCAACCTGATCAAGGGCGGCGGCGGCGCGCTGCTGCGCGAAAAGATCGTGGCCGCGGCCTCGGATCGCATGATCGTGATCGCCGACGAGACCAAATGGGTCGATGTCCTCGGCCGTTTCCCCCTGCCTGTCGAGGTGATCCCGTTCGGACTGGCGGCGACGCAGCGGGCGATGGCCAAAGCCTTTGCGGAAAGCGGCATTTCCGGGCAAATGGTGGTCCGGAAGGGCAAGGACGGCCACGTTTTTGTCACCGATGGCGGCCACTGGATTATCGACGCCCATCTCGGGCGGATCGCCGATGCGCCGCGCCTGGCGGGGCTGTTGAACCCGATCCCGGGCGTCGTCGAACACGGCCTGTTCATCGGCCTGGCCACCACGGCCGTGCTGGCGGGCGCGCAGGGAATTCGCGTGGTCGCAAGAACCTAGTTGCAGGAAATTCGCGTAGCTGAAGGCGGTAACGCCGCACATCGAGGAGAATTGGAATGAAGAGCTTTTCACGGATCTTGTCGGCTGCCGGCCTCGCGCTGGGACTGGCGCTGTCAGCTGCGCCGGCGAGCGCGCAGCAGAAGGATGCGCCCGCAGCGCAGCCGCTGAAGCCGGCGTCGCCGGCTGCCCTCGCGGCGGCCAAGGAAATCCTGACGATGAAGAACGCGGCCGCGATGTACGCCAACGCCGTTCCCAATCTCGTCGAGCAGACCAAGAACGGCCTGATCCAGAACAACCTCAACTACCAGAAGGACCTCGGCGAGGTCGCGGTGATTGTCGCCAAGTCTCTCGCCGGTAAGGAAAAGGAAATCGGCGACGGCATGGCGCAGATCTACGGCAACGAGTTCACCGAGCAGGAGCTGAAGGACCTGGTGACGTTCTACAAGTCGCCGCTGGGCACCAAGCTGCTGGTGACCGAGCCCCGCGCCATCCAGTTCAGCATGTCCTACATGAACCAGTGGGCGCAGCAGTTCGCGGCTACCGTCGATGCCGCGTTTCGTACCGAGATGAAGAAGCGCGGCAAGCCGATCTGAGCGAGCTATCGCGTGATCCAAACGATACTATATTAACTGGAGCCCGGTCCCTGGATCGGGCTTCATTTCTTGAGGGCAGAGCCATGGCTGAGTTCGACGTCGATCTGTTCGTCATCGGGGGCGGCTCGGGCGGCGTGCGCGCGGCGCGCATCGCGGCCGGCTACGGCGCCAGGGTCGTGGTCGCCGAGGAATACCGGATGGGCGGCACCTGCGTGATCCGCGGTTGCGTCCCGAAAAAGCTGTTCGTGATCGGCTCCCACGTCAGGCACGAGATCGAGGACGCCGCGGGCTTCGGCTGGACCATCGGCGAGGTCTCCTTCGACTGGCCGACGCTGGTCGCCAACAAGGACAAGGAGATCGCGCGGCTGGAGTCCATCTACACCACCAATGTGGAGAACAGCGGCGCCAAGGTGGTGAAGACCCGCGCGGTGCTGGAAGACGCCCACACGGTGCGGCTTGCGACCGGCGAGAAGGTCACCGCGAAGTACATCCTGATCGCGACCGGCGGCGCCCCCAACCACGGCGCGGCGTTTCCCGGCATCGAGCACGTGATCTCCTCCAACGAGGCGTTTCACCTGAAGCAACTGCCGAAGCGCATCGTGATCCAGGGCGGCGGCTATATCGCGCTGGAATTCGCCGGCATCTTTGCCGGCTACGGTTCCGACGTCACGGTGGTCTATCGCGGCGACAACATTTTGCGCGGTTTTGACGAGGACGTCCGCAGGCACGTGCGGGCGGAGATGGAAAAGCAGGGGATCACCATTCTCACCGGTTGCACCGTCAACAGGATCGACAAGCACGGCCAAGAGTTCACCAAAGAGTTCACCACGCACCTGTCGAACGGATCGAGCATCGCCTCCGACCAGGTGATGTTCGCGATCGGGCGGCATCCGAACGTCGGGCGTCTCGGGCTGGAAACCGCCGGCGTCGCCATCAACCCGAGAAACGGCGGCATCGCCGTCGACGGCTGGTCAAAGTCGTCGGTCGACAACATCTATGCGATCGGTGACGTCACCCACCGCCACAACCTGACGCCGGTGGCGATCCGCGAGGGCCATGCCTTCGCCGACACCGTGTTCGGCAAGCGCCCCGTGCAGGTCGACCACGCCACCATCCCGACCGCGGTGTTCTCGCAGCCCGAAGTCGGCACCGTCGGGCTGACCGAAGCCGAGGCCCGCGCGCAGTTCTCGCATGTCGATATCTACAAGACCGATTTCCGTCCGATCAAGGCGACGATGTCCGGTCGCGACACCCGCATGCTGATGAAGCTCGTGGTCGACGGCGCGACCGACCGCGTCGTCGGCTGCCACATCGTCGGCGAAGCCGCCGCCGAAATCACGCAGGCGGTCGCGATCGCGGTGAAGATGAAGGCGACCAAAGCCGATTTCGACGCGACGATCGCGGTGCACCCGACGGCGGCCGAGGAACTGGTGACGATGCGGACGCCAACGGCGAGGTATGTGCGGGAAGCGGCGGCGGAGTAGGAGGGCTAGCGGGTTTTCTTTTGGCGGGCGTCCTTTGCTTCTTTGGCCCGCTGCTGCTCCGGTGAAAGTTTCGGTGAGGAAGGTGGTCTCTGAGGCTGCGATGGTTTGGCGGTTTGGCGCACTTGAAGGAGAGCTTTATTCTGTCTTGCAATTGGTTTCAAAAATCGCTCCGGAAACGTCGAGGATTTTTTTCTGAGAAATTCACCAAGGGCTGAAAGCTCCTCTCGTATATATTGACAATCCTCGATAAAATTCGGGAAGTCGCGCTCTGTAAGAGTTTTGAATGGCCTTCCCGGTACGGGGTGTCCCAGTGCATGTGAGTAATAGGTCTTTTCCGGATCTGATTTGCTAAGGTACTAGGTCTATTTTTTCGCTCGTCACTCGTGTTGTCTTCGTTCTCGCAAGTGCCTCAGCATATTTTATTTTCTCTTCTCCTGAGAGCAGGTCGCTCACTTGGTCAAGGAGGCCGTCTATT
Source organism: Bradyrhizobium sp. KBS0727 (assembly GCF_005937885.2). NCBI lineage: Bacteria > Pseudomonadati > Pseudomonadota > Alphaproteobacteria > Hyphomicrobiales > Nitrobacteraceae > Bradyrhizobium > Bradyrhizobium sp. KBS0727. The sequence continues at coordinate 2,941,158 of NZ_CP042176.1, forward strand.
ATCTCTTCAACAATTCGTCTGTAATATGCGAAGGCGCCAATCCCGTACCCTTGGGATTCGCATATCAATCCCCGCTTGAAATAACTGGCATGCGTCCCCAGCAGTTTTTCGACTCCCGGATCGCCCTTGACGTCCCAAGCTGGATACTGTCCGATCTTAACAATCGACTGGCAACCTTCGTTGATCCGGATGACGAATACGCGCTCGAAATCTGAGCAGTGTTCGCATCGATATCTCAGCTGGACGGTGGTATTTTGCGCCGGATAGTTGATATAGCCGGCGGCAACTAAGTATTCGTTGTAGTACTCACTCGTCATATTGAAGGTCTGAGAGCTTCGGCAAACCGAGCAATTCATGTTTATTGAAACTTTGGGCCACTGATTGAGCGTGCTCGGGCCCTTAAAGGCGAACGATCGATAGAGCGGATATTCGATAAGGAATGTTCGATCAGGCATCGATCTACTACCCTTGTGGTTCGCCGACGCGGAGGGAATCTTTCTCGCCCGAGAGGGCAGTTAAGCCTTAACTTGTGAGATTAGCAATTTCAATCCTAAGATGTCGACGTGGCGATATGGCCGGGCGACATGCTTTGCGATGTTGCAGCTGCTATCGGTTATTGTGGAGAGGCAAGTTGGCTATGCTGAAATCGAAACCTATTCCGGCATTCAATGCGCGGTTTGCGGCGGCCCTCAATCACTTCGGTGCCGCGCTACTGGAGACCAGCGCTGTTGGCCACTCCGGTATCAAGGGAACGAAGCGCGAAGATGCTTTCCGACTCTTCTTAGAGCAGCGTCTTCCCAAGCGATATGGTGTGGCCAGTGGTGAAGTTGTAGACCAGCTCAACACGGTGGGGCCCCAACTCGACGTACTAGTGTTTGACCAGACACGAGATTTTTCATTCAGTGACGGTGCTATCCATATTCTTCCCGCTGAGGCCTTGCTGGTTAGTATCGAAGTGAAATCGAAGCTGAACGCAAATGAGGTAAAGAAGAGTTGTGATGCGGCGAGAAAATTACGGTCGCTGCGGCCGTTTAAGCTAGCTCTTGCAGGAATTGACATCGGTACAGGAAATGAAAGTAAGAATCTTGTGCGTTACTTGCACTGTGTGTTCGCCTATGAATCGGACCTCGTGGCGCCCACATGGCTGCAATCCGAAGCCAAACGCTTTCAGGCGAATTGCGACAAGGGCGAGCATCTGATCGACAATGTGTACGTGCTAAATCGTGGTTTTGTGAATCTAAACCACAATCGCGGTCGCCTTGAGGACTCCAACGGTAGCGCGATTACTAGTTTTTACTTCACAATCCTAAATTTCATAGAGCGGGAAGCCGGTCGGCGCAAAGAAACTCCGTATCAAGATTACGCGAGCCTATTAAGTGGCACTTGGACGTCTCTGTCCTAGGCTCGTGAACTGACAGTCGGTGCCGCGACTGCTCAGACAAAAAAAGCAATTTGGACTTTGCAATTCCAAACTGTCTTTCTCTCTGGTCTGGGAGTAGGCCGAAACACCGCATCACCGCTCCTCGCTCGGATGCACCCACTTGTACGGCGTGATTTCCAGCGACTCCGTCAGCTTGATCATGTGCACCGGCGGCGCGTAGCGGCAGTTGCGGCAGTTGCGGCATTTCAGCGAGGCCTCGAGTTTCCACAGCGGCGTGTTGCGCGGCCGGCGGAAGGCGTCGAGCAGCAGGCCCGCGCGGGTCTTGCAGCGGTTGCACTCCACTTCGAGCCAGCGCAGTCCGCCGTTGAGGCATTGGCCGATCGTGGGCGAGGGCTGCGCCGGGCCGCCATAGCCTTCCATCGGGGACCGACCAGGCATAGGCCTCCGCGTGGTCGGCCTCGCGGATCTCCTTCTTCGTGCTTGCAGGGTGCTTGCAATGGGCTACCGATCCCCGCCGCCCTCTGCTAACGCTATCCGCCAGCACAGGGATAACGGAGTTACCAAAACCATGATTGAGAAAATCGGTATCGTCGGCGCGGGCACGATGGGCAACGGGATCGCGCAGGTCTGCGCGGCGGCGGGGCTATCGGTGATCATGACCGATATTTCCGAGGCCGCGCTGGCGCGGGGCATGTCTGTCGTGACCGGCAGCCTGGAGCGGCTGGTCAACAAGCAGAAGATGACCGACGCCGACCGCCAGGCCGCGCTCAAGCGCATCGCCACCACCACGGACAGCGCCAAACTCGCCGATTGCGACCTGGTGATCGAGGCCGCAACCGAGAACGAGGATCTGAAGATCAAGATCCTGAAGGATCTCTGCACCAAGCTGCGGCCGTCGGCGCTGCTTGCCACCAACACCTCCTCGATCTCGATCACGAAGCTTGCCGCCGCGACCGACCGGCCGGATCGCTTCATCGGCATGCATTTCTTCAATCCGGTGCCGCTGATGGCGCTGTTGGAATTGATCCGGGGCCTGCAGACCTCCGACGACACCCACGCCAAGGCCGCCGAATTTGCAAAACGGGTCGGCAAGGTCGCGATCACCGCGAAGAACAGCCCGGGCTTTGCGGTCAACCGCATCCTGTGCCCGATGATCAACGAGGCGATCTTCGCGCTGCAGGAGGGCATCGCCACCGCCGAGGATCTCGACGCCGGCATGAAGCTCGGCTGCAACCACCCGATCGGGCCGCTGGCGCTGGCCGACATGATCGGGCTCGACACCATGCTGTCGGTGATGGAAGTCTTCTACGAAGGCTTCAACGATCCGAAATACCGCCCGGCGCCGCTCTTGAAGGAAATGGTCGCCGCCGGCCATCTCGGCCGCAAGACCGGGCAGGGGTTTTACAGTTACGGGAAATAACGGCTGCGGCCGCTGCGTAGGGTGGGTTAGCCGTAAGGCGTAACCCACCCTCTTCGCGCGGCAAGGCGGCCGGATTACGCTTTCCGCCGTCGTTCTTCGAGCTAAGGCGGACAAGTCGCTAATCCGCCTTGCGGACAAATGTTCATTGTAAAGCACTGCTTGACAGTTGTAAGGTGTTGCTTTACATTTGGTCATGATCCGCTCGTTCCGGAACAAAGCCCTTGAACGGTTTTTCGCGACCGGAGACGGGCGCCGGCTCAGCGTCCAGAATGTGAGTCGGATAGCAAATATTCTACGGGCTCTGGATGATGCCTCGCGCCCGGAGGACATGAATTTGCCGGGCTTCCGTTTTCACGCGCTTGTTGGTCGCGACAAGGGCCGTTACGCGGTCAACGCCAGCGGAAACTGGCGCATTACTTTCGGTTGGATCGAAGGCGATGCCATCGATGTCGATCTGGAAGACTATCACTGAGGACGGACTCATGACCAAGAAGCTCCCGAAGCGAGGCTTGCCACCCATGCATCCCGGTGAACTTCTTCGCGAGGAGATTTTGCCGGCGCTTGAGCGGCCCAAGACGGAAATCGCCAAACTGCTCGGCGTCTCGCGTCAGGCGCTTTATGACGTCTTGACGGAAAAGCAGCCGGTTACTCCTGTCATGGCGCTACGGCTTGGGAAACTGTGCGGAAACGGTCCTGACCTCTGGCTCAATCTGCAGAAGCGGTACGATTTGTATCAGGCTGAACAAGAGCTCGGAGACAAGATCAAGAACATTCCGACATTGGAAGTTGCCTGAAGGCACGCTCCAGCCATCCTACATAACGGCCATCCAAGGAACACGTCATGCGTATTGCGGTTGTCGGCGCCGGCGGCGTCGGAGGCGGATTTGGTGCGGCGCTGGCGAAAGCTGGCGCCGACGTCACCTTCATCGCGCGGGGCGCGCATCTCGCGGCCATGAAAAGCCAAGGCCTGAAAATTGAGGGCGGCCGCGGCGAGACCCATGTGGTGCCGACGCAGGCCACCGACGATCCCAAACGCGTCGGCGCGGTCGATGTGGTGCTGTTCTGCGTCAAGCTCTGGGACGTCGAGAGCGCGGGCGAGGCGATCAAGCCGCTGGTCGGTGCCGATACCGCGGTGATCCCGCTGCAGAACGGGATCGACGCCGCCGAGCGGCTGTTGCCGATCCTCGGCCCCAAGGCGGTGATGGGTGGCGTCGCCCAGATCAGCGCCTCGATCACCGCGCCCGGCGTCATCACCCAGGTCGGCACCTTCATGCGCATGATCTTCGGCGAGCTCGACGGCAGGCGCAGCCAACGGGCCATGGATTTCCTCGCGCTCTGTCAGAAGGCTAGCTTCGACGTCACCTTGAGCGAGCAGATTGTCACCGAACTCTGGATGAAGTTCGTGCTGCTCGCCAGCAATGCCGGCATCACCGCCTCGACGCGGCAGCCGATCGGCAGACTGCGCGACGATCCCGATATTCGCCCGGTGATTTTGGCCGCGTTCCAGGAAGTGATCGATGTCGGCCGCGCCAAGGGCGTGCCGCTGCCGCCGGATGCGCTGGCGAAGATCACCGACTTCATCGGCCACGCGCCGCCGGCCATGAAGGCCTCGATGGCGCTCGATCTCGACCGCGGCAACCGGCTGGAGCTGCCCTGGCTCAGCGGCAAGGTGGTCGAACTCGGCCGCCAGCTCGGCGTGCCCACCCCGACGCACGGCACGATGTATGCGATGCTGAAGCCGTACGTCATGGGCAAGCCGGCCTGAGTGTTTGCTGTCGTCACCCGCGTAAGCGGGTGATCCAGTATTCCAGAGGCGTTTATGATGAAGCCGATAGGCCGCGGCGTACTGGATCGCCCGGTCAAGCCGGGCGATGACACTCAGGTTGCGTCGTCACGGCGTGCGCGGATACCGAGTCGGGTCGCCGCGCAACGGCGAATTGAAGCCGCGTGGTGTGACAAAATAACCCGACGGGCAAATCACAAAAAGTATGTCCAGTCCTTCGCGCAAAAATATTTCGCTGGCCTCGTCGGGCAAATCAACTCCACAACTCCCGCCATCCTGTCCCACCAAGGGGCGTAGGCCATCGTCGCAAACGAGGGACAGGGAGCGGTGGACGCGAAGGTTGTGACTGACGAGCGCGACCACAAGCGTACGGTGAAGTCGTGTGGGCCTGACGCCCCGGTGCTGGCGTCAAGTCGTGTAGAGGCGAAAGCCTCTCACGGTGATGGTGGCAAGAAAGCCGGTCACCAGGGCGAACTCGTATAAGCCGTAAAGCCATTGCGCAGGGAAGGCCGGGTGTTCTCCGCTGAACCTGTATGCTCGTGTGCGCATTCTTCGATGCACATTGCACGCGAGACCGCGGGTGCAGCGCGCACCCGGTCTTCCCTGCGCCCTCTGATTTTCGGGAGGGTGAGGATTTCCAGCAAAACTCCGGGCGCATCGCGCCGCGAGACCAATTTCCGCTGTCATCGTCCGCGAAGGCGGACGATCCAGTATCCCAGAGGCGTCAGTGATAGAATCGATAGGCCGCGGCGTACTGGATCCCCCGCATGCGCGGGGGATGACGGTGTCGGGAGCTTCGCTCTCTCCTCTGTCATTGCAATGACGGTGTTAATCACCTTCAAAGAAAGTGGAGACCTACTCCCCCGCCTGAATCCATTCCGCGGCGCCACGCCACAGCGTGTCGCGGTGTTCGCTTCGGAAAAAACCCATGTGGCCGATCGAGGTGACGCCGGTGTCGGCGGGCGTTACGGTGATGATCTCGGGCTTGATCGAGGTGAAGCCCGAGCACAGCAATTCGACCGCCGGCCGTGTCGCCCAGGGATCGTCGGACAGGCACAGCGCGCGCAACGCGCCGTGGTAGTTCGGAAAATTCTGCAACGCCTCGAGTTTGGAATCGAAGAGATAGCGCGGGCTCATTACCCAGGAGACCCATTGCAGGAACGCATCCTTTGGCAGGTCCATGCCGAGCCCAGCCTTGCCCGGCATGTAGCCGAGCGCGCGGGTGAGCGGCAGGCCGATGAAATTCAGCAGCGCATAGACGCGATAGCGTTCCGGCGCCGTCATCAGCTTCCAGTAGCCGGCCTGCGCCGCGATCAACAGCGCGCGCGAAATCTCGGTATTGTTCGGCAGCAGCCCGAGCGCCTGGCCGCCGAAGGAGTGCCCGACATAGGCGAACGGCATGCCGTGATAGCGCTGGCGCATCCACGCCACAGCGGCGGTGATATCCTGCGCCGCCCAGTCCGACATCGAGGCCTTGAAGCCGACCAGCGACTTCGGCTGGTTGCCGGTCGGCGATTTCTGCCTGGAGTCCCCCGTGCCGCGATAGTCGTAGGTCAGAACCGCGCAGCCGCGCTTGGCGAGGTAGCCGGCAAAGCCGCGGTAGAGTTTGCGGGGTACGGCGGTTGCCGAATTGATCAGGACGGCGTTGCGCTTGGTGCCGCGCGGCAAAAACAGCGTCGCCGCCAGCGGATAGCCATCGGCCGCCGGCAGCGTGATATCATCGACAAAGACGTCGTCCAGACCCGGCTCGGCCACCGTGTCTCCTCCTTGGGGCATCTCGCGAGCGCCACAGCAAATGCGAATTCGGCTTTTCTCGCAAGGGCTTGACGAAACAGCCGGAAATCTGGCTGGCGGTTGGGTTGCGGCCTGTGTATAACGCGGCCCTTCGCGACTTTCCGGTAAGTAGCGGTTTTTGCTCAGGAGTTAACCCCCATGTCCGAGCGGTGGACACCCGACAGCTGGCGCACCAAGCCGGTGCTGCAAATGCCCAGTTATCCCGATGCCAAGGCATTGGCGGATGTCGAGGCCCAGTTGGCCACGTTTCCGCCGCTGGTGTTCGCCGGCGAGGCCCGCAATTTGAAGAAGGCGTTAGGCCGCGTCGCGGCCGGCGAGGCCTTCCTGCTGCAGGGCGGCGATTGCGCCGAGAGTTTTGCCGAGCACGGCGCCAACAACATCCGCGATTTTTTCCGCGTGCTGCTCCAGATGGCCGTGGTCCTGACCTATGCCGGCGCGCTGCCGGTGGTGAAGGTCGGCCGCATCGCCGGGCAATTTGCCAAACCGCGCTCGTCGAACACCGAAAAGATCGATGGTGTCGAACTGCCGAGCTATCGCGGCGACATCATCAACGACATCGCCTTCACCAAGGAAGCGCGGGTCCCGGATCCGCAGCGGCAGTTGAATGCCTACCGGCAGTCGGCGGCGACCTTGAACCTGCTGCGCGCGTTCGCCACCGGCGGCTTCGCCAATCTCGGCAGCGTGCATCAGTGGATGCTGGGCTTCCTCAAGGATTCGCCGCAGTCCCGTCGCTACAAGGAACTGGCCGACCGCATTTCGGATGCGCTGAACTTCATGCGCGCCTGCGGCCTCGACCTCGAAAGCCATCCCGAACTGCGCGCCACCGATTTCTACACCAGCCATGAAGCGCTGCTGCTCGGCTACGAGCAGGCCTTCACCCGGGTCGATTCCACCACCGGCGACTGGTACGCGACCTCGGGCCACATGATCTGGATCGGCGACCGCACCCGCCAGCTGGACCACGGCCATGTCGAATATTTCCGCGGCATCAAGAACCCGATCGGCCTGAAATGCGGCCCGTCGCTGAAGCCGGACGAGTTGCTGAAGCTGATCGACATCCTCAACCCCGACAACGAACCGGGACGGCTGACGCTGATCAACCGCTTCGGCGCCGACAAGGTCGGCGATCACTTAGGCCCGCTGATCCGTGCCGTGAAGCGGGAAGGGCGCGTGGTCGTGTGGTCGTGCGATCCGATGCACGGCAACACCATCACCTCCACCTCGGGCTACAAGACCCGCCCGTTCGACCGGGTGCTGTCGGAAGTGAAGTCGTTCTTCGCCATCCACGCCGCCGAAGGCACCCACGCCGGCGGCGTGCATCTGGAGATGACCGGTCAGGACGTCACCGAATGCATCGGCGGCGCGCGCGCCATCACCGACGAGGACCTCAACGACCGCTACCACACGGTCTGCGATCCCCGCCTCAACGCCGAACAATCGATCGATATGGCCTTCCTGATCGCCGAACTGCTCAAGCAGGAACGTGCGGGTAAGGAAAAGCCGATGCCGGCCGCAGCAGGGCTCTGATTTGCTGCGACTCTGGCGGGCCACGGTCAACACGCGTAACGGGCTCGCCTTTGCGATCCGGTCGGAGCAGGCTGTCCGCGAGGAGCTGTTTGCGCTGGCGCTGTCGTTGCCGCTGGCGTGGCTGGTCGGCGCCACGGCGATGCGCCGGTTCGAACTGGTCGCGGCGGTGGCGTTCGTCCTCGTCGTCGAGCTGCTCAATACCGCGATCGAAAAGCTCGCCGACCGCCTGACCACCGACCACGATCCGCAGATCGGCTGGGTCAAGGACATGGGATCGGCGGCCGTGGGCGTGGCGCTCCTGATGGCCGGCGGGTTCTGGCTGTTCGCCCTCGCCGAACGCATGGGCGCGATCTAAATCAATCGATTGAAGTCTGCTGCGCTGCAAGGCACCATCGACCCATGACCGAACCGACATTCACGATCACGCTGGCACAGTTGAACCCGACGGTCGGCGACGTCGCCGGCAACGCCGCCAAGGCGCGCGCCGCGCGCGACCAGGCCAAGGCCGACGGCGCCGACCTGCTGGTGCTGCCGGAATTGTTCATCACCGGCTACCCGCCGGAAGACCTGGTGCTGAAGCCCGCCTTCCAGGCCGCCTGCCGCGCCGCTATCGAGGAACTGGCGCGCGAGACCGCCGGCGGCGGCCCCGCCGTACTGATCGGCACGCCCTGGGTCGAGGACGGCAAGCTCTATAATGCCTGCGCGCTGCTCGACCAGGGCCGTATCGCCGCCCTTCGCTTCAAGGCCAACCTGCCGAACTACGGCGTGTTCGACGAGAAGCGCCTGTTCGCCCGCGGCCCGGCCGCGGGTCCGGTCACCGTCCGCGGCATCCGGGTCGGCGTTCCCATCTGCGAGGACATCTGGCTCGAAGAGTCAGAGGAATACGAGAACGTCGTCGAATGCCTCGCCGAAACCGGCGCGGAAATCCTGGTGGTGCCGAACGGCTCGCCCTATGCGCGCGACAAGAACGACCTGCGGCTGTCGATCGCGGTCGCCCGCGTCACCGAAAGCGGATTGCCGCTGGTCTATCTCAATCAGATCGGCGGTCAGGACGAATTGGTGTTCGATGGCGCCTCGTTCGCGCTGAACGCTGACCTGTCGGTCGCGGCGCAATTGCCGGCGTTCGAGGAAAACATCACCACCTTGCGCTGGACCAAGAGTGCGGATGGCTGGCGCTGCAAAGGCCCGGTGGCGCCGTTGCTCGACGGCGACAAGGGCGATTACGCGGCCTGCGTGCTCGGTTTGCGCGATTACGTCCGCAAGAACGGATTTCCGGGCGTGCTGCTCGGCGTCTCCGGCGGCATCGATTCCGCGCTGTGCGCGGCGATCGCGGTCGATGCGCTCGGCGCTGAAAAAGTACGCGGCGTGATGCTGCCGTTCCGATTTACCGCGCAGGTGTCGCTCGACGATGCCGCCAAGCTCGCCAAGGCACTCGGCTTCCCCTACGAGGTGCTGCCGATCGCCGATGCCGTCAACGGCTTCGAGAAGATTCTTTCGGTGCCGTTCGCGGGCCTGCCGCGCGATATCACCGAAGAAAACCTGCAGGCGCGTACCCGCGGCACGCTGCTGATGGCGATTTCGAACAAGACCGGCGCGATGGTGGTCACGACCGGCAACAAGTCGGAAATGTCGGTCGGCTACGCCACCATCTATGGCGACATGAACGGCGGCTTCAATCCGATCAAGGACATCTACAAGACCGAAGTGTTTCGGCTCTCGAGCCTGCGCAACGAATGGAAGCCGGACGGCGCGCTCGGGCCTTCTGGCGAGGTCATTCCGGTCAACATCATCATCCGGCCGCCGACCGCGGAATTGCGCGAGAACCAGACCGACCAGGATTCGCTGCCGCCCTACGACATGCTGGACGGCATTCTCGAACGTCTGGTCGAGCGTGAGGAGCCGTTGGCTGCGATCATCGCCGCCGGTTTCCCGGCCGACGTCGTGACGCGGATCGACCGGCTGCTCAACGTCGCCGAATACAAGCGCCGTCAGGCGGCACCCGGCGTGAAGGTGACGGAGAAGAATTTCGGCAGGGATCGCCGCTATCCCATCACCAACCGTTTTCGCGATAACGGCAAGGCATTGCCCGAGCCCGACGACAAGCTCGTCGCCCGCGCCGGGCGCGCGTCAATCGAAGCGCTCGAAGGCTAGCTTTCGAACGCTATTGTTTCGGCGGAATGAACGTCGGGCCGACGGTGCGGATCGGCTTTTTCTCATCCGCCGCGCCGCTTGGCTCGGCGGCAGGCGCCGGTGTTGCAGGCGGCGGGGCGGTAGCCGTGGTGGCAGCGGGCGCCGCGCCCTTTTTGGCCGGCGTGGTTTTAGCCGCCGGCTGTGCGCGCTGCTGCATCTTCCGCGCGCTTTCCTCGGTGACGATGATGTCACCCTGCTGTTCGGCCGCGGCCTTGTCCTCGACCGATTTCAGCGCGTCGGACCAGGTCTGGCCCGCGGCCTTGCAGGCGCAGGACGGGTTGAACTCGCTGCGGAACTTGAACGCGTTCGGAAGTGACGAGTAAGGCTGGCCGCTGACCGAGACCGCCTGGTTGATGTCTTCGCCGGGGTTGCGGTAGGTGAACAACGACGCCTCCGTCGCCGGGCACAGCGCCTTGCAGGTCTTCTCGTCGTCGGGAAACCGCGCCTGCACCGTCGCGAACGAGACCGGGAAATAGGCGCCGTCGCAGGTGCGGACGCAGACGGTGCGGAAGGTGCCGGACTGCGGACCGAACTCGGCAGCCGGCGGCGGGATCTGGTTGCCGTTGTTGCCGAACAGATTGTCGATGAAGTTGCCACCGCTGCGCGCGGCGGCGGCGTATTGCGGGCCGCAATTGTTCTGCGCCAGCGCCGTCAGCACCGAGCGGCGCTGGTTTTCACGATCGGCGCCGCCGATGCCACCGCTGCGTAGCCGTTCAAGGCTGGTGGTGATCTGGTCGAGATTGCCGCGCATCTGCTGGATCTGGTTGTTGACCGGTCCGCACTGCGCCGACTGGCCGTTGAACAGCGAGAAGAAGCCCGAACTTTCGCAGCCCATCCGCTTGGCCTGCATCGTGACGCGATCGAGTTCGGCCTGCTGCTTGGCGGCGGCATCCTGGTAGCGGCGGATCTGCTCGTCCTTGGCGGGATCGCCGCTGCCGGCGCCGCGGTCGATGGTCGCCAACTGGCCTTCGAGCCGGACGCACATCGGATTGGACTGCGGATTGGACTGCGCGGGACCCGCCTGCGGCGCGCCTTGCTGGGGCGGCGGGGCGCCCTGGCTCATCTGTGCAAACGCCGGCGCGCTCACGGCGATGAGGCCGAGCAGCATGGCGCCAGTCAATATCCAGCGGGAGGAGGCAGCGTCAGGTATTTCGAGCATATCCGGCCATCGAGAGGTTCCGCGCGGCTCGGGAGCCTTGAGGCGCGGCCATGGCGGCATGGTGCGGCCAAGGCCGCATCACATACCTGCTTCTCGGGGCAGCGTCACGTCGTTTCCGGGGCACCGGTGTGGCAAACCGCCCCTTGATTCGCAGCGGAAAGACCGTTTCAGCGCTGGCAGGTAATGGCGACGTATTCGTTGCAGCCGTTGCCGCTGCATTTCTCATTCCCGGCCTTGGGAACCGAGCCGGTAATTTCATCGGGATCGACGCGGCGATAGGCGGTGGCCTGTGCAAATTCCCGTGACTGGCAATAGGAGCGGGCCGCATGCGCTCCGCACTTGTCGCCTTTGGCGAGGCACTGATCGACGCCGTAGCCGTCGGCCTGGTTGGCGACGATGAAAACGCGGCTGTCGGCATGCGCGGCCGAGACGGCGAACAGCAGTCCGCAGACCAGGAGCGCATCGAAAATGAATGCTGACGAAATTCGCATGGGCAACACCAGTGAGGAGAATTAGGACCGCCCCAGAGGGATAAGCCCAAAGTGTTAATAATGATTAACCATGAAGGCCCGGGCGCGTCGGGAGGCGGCGGGGGCGGTCAATTCGGCCCCAAATCGGGCACAACCAAGGCCTTGACGCCGTGCCCCGGGCTGGGACATGGTGGAACCATGAACGGTCTCCTCGCCATCTGCAGCATTTGCCGCGAGATTATTAGCTAGCGATTCGCTGGCTGAGGCCGTCTTTTCTCAACATGAGATCACTCGACGCCCGGCCGCAACGGACGGGATATCCATGCAATTGCGCCTCTACGATACGTTGACCAAGGAGAAGCGGCCGTTCACGCCGCTCGATCCCTCGAATGTCCGCATGTATGTCTGCGGGCCGACGGTCTACGACTTCGCCCATATCGGCAATGCGCGCCCGGTCATCGTGTTCGACGTGCTGTTCCGGCTGCTGCGGCACCTCTACGGCACCGAGCACGTCACCTATGTTCGCAACATCACCGACGTCGACGACAAGATCAACGCGCGGGCGGTGCGGGATTTTCCGGGTCTGCCGCTGAACGAGGCGATCCGCAAGGTTACCGAAGTGACCGCTAACCAGTTTTACGCCGACGCTGCGGCATTGGGCTCACTGCCACCGACGTTCGAACCCCGCGCGACTGACTTCGTGCTGCCGCGCGCGGACGGCAAGACGGATATGGTGACGCTCATCAAGCAGTTGATCGCGCGTGGTCACGCTTATGAAGCGGGCGGCGAAGTTCTGTTCGATACGGCGTCGATGCTGGACTATGGCGCGCTTTCGGGCCGCAAGCTGGACGAGCAGCGACCGGGTGCGCGCGTCGCTGTCGATGCGCACAAGAAAAATCCGGGCGATTTTGTGTTGTGGAAGCAATCGTCCGGCGACGAGCCGGGATGGGAAAGCCCGTGGGGTAGGGGCCGCCCGGGATGGCACATCGAATGCTCGGCCATGAGTGCAGCCTATCTCGGCGACGTGTTCGACATCCACGGCGGCGGCCTGGATTTGATCTTTCCGCATCACGAGAACGAAATCGCGCAATCGCGTTGCGCGCATGGCACACCCGCGATGGCGAATTACTGGATGCACAATGAATTCGTGCAGATCGAAGACACCAAGATGTCGAAGTCGCTCGGCAACTTCGTCACCATCCGGGAACTGCTGGCCGATTGGCCGGGCGAAGTGCTTCGCCTCAATATGTTGAAGGCGCATTACCGCTCGCCGATGGACTGGACGTTGAAGGGATTGGAAGAAAGCGCAAAAACGCTCGACGACTGGTATTGGGTCGCCGCCGACATCAAGGGCGGACAGCCTTCCGATGCCGTCATCGCGGCGCTGTCGGACGACCTGAACACGCCGCAGATGGTCGCGTCGCTGCACGGTTTGCGGAATAGCGCTGCTTCCGGAAACGATGGGGATCGCGACCAGTTCGCCGCTTCCTTGCGCCTTCTCGGCTTCCTCTCCGAGAGTGCCGCCGCATGGAAGGGCCGAAAGCAGCAAGCCAGCGGCGTCGATGCGACGCAGGTCGATCGGCTGATCGCGGAGCGTGCCGCCGCGCGGGCGCGAAAGGACTTCAAGGAGTCCGATCGTATTCGCGACGAACTCGCCGCCATGGGCGTTGCCATCAAGGACGGCAAGGATGCCGAAGGGAAACCCGTGACCACCTGGGAGATCGCGTGATGGGACAGACCTTGCCCAAGCCCGCGCTGCGGCCGTTTTTGCCGGAGGATACGCCGATTCTCGCGGCGATCTTCGTGGCCGCGATCCAGGAATTGACCGGCGATGACTACAGCGAAGCGCAGCAGGAAGCCTGGGCCGCGACGGCCGAGGATGAGGAGCAATTCGGCAAACGTCTCGCAGGCCAGTTGACACTGATTGCGACGTTGCAGAATTCGCCGGTGGGTTTCGCCTCGCTGAAGGGGCCCGACCACATAGACATGCTGTATGTGCATCCGAGCGTGGCAGGGCAGGGCGTCGCTTCCATGTTGGTCGACGCGCTGGAGAAGCTCGCCGGCGCCCGCGGCGCAAAAATCCTCACGGTCGACGCCAGCGACACCGCGGAGAGGTTTTTCCAGAAGCGCGGCTATGTCGGCAAGCAGCGTAACACCGTCACCATCAACGGCGAATGGCTCGCCAACACCACGATGCAGAAGACGCTGGCTGCCAACGCCGCGCCGGGAGCGCCATCATGAGCCGCGAACGCCTTTATCTGTTCGACACCACGCTGCGCGATGGCGCGCAAACCAATGGCGTCGACTTCACCCTGCATGACAAGCAGATCATCGCCGGCATGCTCGACGAACTCGGCATCGACTATGTCGAGGGCGGCTATCCCGGCGCCAATCCGACCGATACTGAATTTTTTGCCAAGAAGCCGAAGCTCGACCACGCGAAGTTTACCGCGTTCGGGATGACGCGGCGTCCGGGCCGCTCGGCCTCGAACGACCCCGGCCTTGCCGCGCTGATCGAAGCCAAGGCCGATGCCATCTGTTTTGTCGCGAAATCCTCCGCCTACCAGGTGCGGGTGGCGCTCGAGACCACCAACGAGGAAAACATCGCCTCGATCCGCGACAGCGTTGCCGCTGCGAAAGCCGCCGGCCGCGAGGTGATGGTCGATTGCGAGCACTTCTTCGACGGCTACAAGGAAAACGCCGATTTCGCGCTGGCCTGCGCCAAGGCCGCCTACGAATCCGGCGCACGCTGGGTGGTGCTGTGCGACACCAATGGCGGCACCATGCCGCACGAGGTCGAGACCATCGTCGGCAATGTCATCAAACACATCCCCGGCGGACACGTCGGCATCCATGCCCATAACGACACCGAACAGGCGGTCGCCAATTCGCTGGCCGCGGTTCGCGCCGGCGCACGGCAGATCCAGGGCACGTTGAACGGGCTCGGCGAACGCTGCGGCAACGCCAACCTGTGTTCGCTGATCCCGACGCTGCGGCTGAAGCACGAATTCTCCGACGCCTTCGAGATCGGCGTGACGCCTGAGAAGATGGCGACCTTGATGACGGTGTCGCGCGCGCTCGACGACATGCTCAACCGCGCGCCGGACCGCCACGCAGCCTATGTCGGCGAAAGCGCGTTCGTGACCAAGACCGGCATTCATGCCTCCGCCGTGATGAAGGACCCGCACACCTACGAGCATGTGCTGCCGGAAACCGTCGGCAACCATCGCAAGGTGCTGGTGTCCGACCAGGCCGGCCGCTCCAATGTCATGGCCGAGCTCGACCGCGCCGGGATCCCCTATGAAAAGAGCGATCCGAAACTGGCGCGGCTGGTCGAGGAGTTGAAGGAGCGCGAGGCGGCCGGCTTTGCCTATGAGTCCGCCAATGCCTCGTTCGATCTGCTGGCGCGGCGCACGCTTGGCCGGGTGCCGGAGTATTTCCGGGTCGAGCAGTTCGACGTCAATGTCGAGCAGCGCTACAACGCCAACGGCCAACGTGTCACGGTGGCGCTCGCGGTGGTGAAGGTCGATGTGGCTGGCGAACACCTGATCTCGGCAGCCGAAGGCAACGGTCCCGTCAACGCGCTCGATGTCGCCCTGCGCAAGGATCTCGGCAAGTACCAGAAGTATATCGACGGCCTGAAGCTGATCGACTACCGCGTGCGTATCCTCAATGGCGGCACGGAAGCGGTGACGCGGGTGCTGATCGAGAGCGAGGACGAGCAGGGTGAGAGCTGGACCACGGTCGGCGTCTCGCCCAACATCATCGACGCCTCGTTCCAGGCGCTGATGGATTCGGTGATCTACAAGTTGGTGAAGTCCGGCGCGCCGGCGTGATGAACTGTCATTCCGGGGCGCGCAGCGAACCCGGAATCTCGAGATTCCGGGTCTGGTGCTCACGCACCATCCCGGAATGACGGAGACTGAGAGGCGCACCTTATGATCGACCACATCTCCGTCGGCGTCAGCGACCTCGAACGCTCCGCGCGGTTCTATGAAGCCACGCTGGCACCGCTCGGCCTCTTGCGTCTGGTGACGCGTCCCGCGACCATCGGTTTCGGCAAAAATTATCCGGAGTTCTGGATCAACCTTCGCGCCGGCATGGCGCCGGTCTCGCCCGAAAGCGGCACCCATATCTGCCTTCGCGCCAAATCCACCGGCGACGTCGATGCGTTTCACGCCGCAGCACTGGTCAGCGGCGGTCGCTCCGACGGCGCACCCGGGCTGCGCCCGCATGATCGTGTGCGGTATTACGCGGCGTTCGTGACCGATCCCGATGGCAACCGCATCGAGGCCGTGACATTTCCGGACGAGTGAAGACGAGCGCGCCTAAAGCCGTCGCGCCACTTCCGGCGCCATTTCCTGGGTGCCGGTGGGTGCGCGCGCGGCGGCGGCGCGCAGGCGCGGCAGGATATCCTCGACCCGTTCGGCCTTGAGAATGTCGATACTTAGCCCCGGGCGAATGAACTCGGTGGCGCGCATATGCGAGAGCAGCGACAGCAGCGGTTCCCAGAAATTGTCGATATTGGCAAGCAGGACCGGCTTGGTGTGGCGGCCGAGCTGCTGCCATGTCATCTGCTCGACCAGCTCCTCCAGCGTGCCGATCCCGCCCGGCAAGGCGACGAAAGCGTCGGAGCGTTCGAACATCAGCCGCTTGCGCTCGTGCATGTCGGGCGTAACGAGCATCTCTTGTACGCGCGCCAAGGCGTTTTCCTTGGCCCGGAGAAACTCCGGAATGATCCCGGTGACGGAGCCGCCGTGATCGAGGACGGACTTGGCGACCGCGCCCATCAACCCGACCGATCCGCCGCCATAGACGAGCCGGACATGGTTCTCGGCGAAGACCTTGCCAAGGGCCACGGCTGCTTCGACAAAGCGGGGATTGGATCCGGAGCCGGAGCCGCAATAGACGCAGACGGTTCTGATTTGGTTCATGCTATTTATGTGGCACTGCAGCGAAAAAAGCTCAAGTCTGGCGATGCCGGGGACCGGAGCGGAATTGGCCCGGAAATGCCTCCAAAACGGGAAAGTTTTATTTTTCAAGGCTGTACGCGGCATTCAAACGCTCTATATGACGGGCATATGCGAGCCCCTGAAAAACATCTGATTGCGAACCGGTGCGCCCTCCTGTTGCGGGCGCTGAACTGATGGCCCATACCGATTCGCACCCGCGGGCCCAAGAGGTCCCGTCGCCCGCCAGTCCTGCCGACAAGGCCACGCTGATCGGGACGCTGGTGCATTTGTGGCCCTTCATCTGGCCGGGTGATCGCGCCGACCTCAAAATGCGCGTGGTCTGGTCGGTGGTGTTGCTGCTGATCGCAAAAGTCGCGACGCTGTCGGTACCCTTCACCTTCAAATGGGCGATCGACGCGCTCAGCGGCACCGGCAGCGCGCCGGTCGAGCCGTCGAACTGGGCGCTGTGGCTGGTTGCGTCGCCGTTGCTGATGACCCTCAGCTATGGCGGCATCCGCGTGCTGATGGCGGTGCTGACGCAGTGGCGCGACGGCATCTTCGCGCGGGTGGCGATGCATGCGGTGCGCAAGCTCGCCTACATCACCTTCGTTCACATGCACGAATTGTCGCTGCGCTTCCATCTCGAGCGCAAGACCGGTGGATTGACGCGCGTGCTGGAGCGCGGCCGCTCCGGCATCGAGGTGATCGTGCGGATGGTGATCCTGCAACTGATCCCGACCGTCGTCGAGGTCGCGCTGCTGGCGGGCGTTCTGCTGTGGCAGTTCGACTGGCGCTACGTCGTTGCCGTCCTGCTCACGGTCGTCGTCTTCATGTATTTCACCTATGTCGCGACCGAGTGGCGGATCGAGATCCGCCGCAAGATGAACGATTCCGACACCGAGGCGAACACCAAGGCGATCGACTCGCTCCTGAACTACGAGACGGTGAAATATTTCAGCGCCGAGCAGCGCGAGGCCACGCGCTACGACCACTCGATGGAACGCTTCGAAAGAGCGAGCGTGAAGACCTATACGTCGCTGGCGGTTCTCAATACCGGGCAAGCCATCATTTTCACCGCCGGCCTTACCGCGACCATGCTGATGTGCGTATCCGGCATCCGCAACGGCACCCATACGGTCGGCGATTTCGTCATGATCAACGCCATGATGATCCAGCTTTATCAGCCGCTGAATTTCATGGGCATGGTCTATCGCGAGATCAAGCAGGCCATCATCGACATCGAGAAGATGTTCGAGGTGTTGTCGCGCAATCCCGAGGTCAAGGATATCAAGGGGGCCGTGCCCTTGATCGTGAGTTCGGGCAACGTGCGTTTCGACGACGTGCGTTTTGCCTATGATGCCGAGCGGCCGATCCTGAAAGGCCTCAGCTTCGAGGTGCCCGCCGGCAAGACGGTCGCGATCGTCGGCCCTTCCGGCGCCGGCAAGTCGACGATCTCGCGGCTGCTGTTCCGCCTCTATGACGTCTCCGGCGGCAGGATCCTGATCGACGGCCAGGATATCAGGAACGTCACGCAGGGCTCGTTGCGGGCTTCGATCGGCATGGTGCCGCAGGATACCGTGCTGTTCAACGACACCATCCGCTACAACATCCGCTACGGCCGCTGGGACGCCAGCGACGCGGAAGTGGAGGAAGCGGCGCAACTGGCGCAGATCGACAGTTTCATCAAGATGTCGCCGAAGGGCTATGAGACCCAGGTCGGCGAGCGCGGGCTGAAATTGTCGGGCGGCGAGAAGCAGCGGGTCGCGATCGCGCGCACGGTGCTCAAGGCGCCGCCGATCCTGGTGCTCGACGAGGCGACCTCGGCGCTCGACAGCCACACCGAGCACGAGATCCAGGAGTCGCTCGAACGCGTCTCGCGTGGCCGCACTTCGCTGGTGATCGCGCACCGGCTCTCGACCATCGTCGGTGCCGATGAAATCATCGTGCTCGATCAGGGCCGCATCGCCGAACGCGGCACCCACGCACGGCTTTTGGCTTCCGGCGGACTCTATGCCAGTATGTGGAACAGGCAGCGTGAGGCTGAGGAGGCGCGGGAGAAACTCGCGCAGATCGACGACGATAACGAGGCGCCGAACCGCGCTCCGCCACAGGTCGATGATCAACCCGGCGGTCCCGCGAAAGATCCGATAGCGACCGCCGCGGAATAATCGTAAGTAAGCGTCGCCTCCCGGTGCGGCATTGTGACAGACAACAGCGAGCCATCATGTCGATTGTGAATTCCATCCGCGCCCAGATCCCGCCGATTCATCCGGAGGGCTATCCCTTCATCGGCGGCTTTGCACTGGCCAGCCTGATCCTGTTCTGGATCTGGACCCCGCTGGGGTGGATTGGAACGGTCCTGACGATCTGGTGTGCGCTGTTCTTCCGCGATCCCGTTCGCGTGACGCCGGTGCGCGAAGGCATCGTGGTGGCGCCGGCCGACGGCCGCATCTCGATGATCGGGCAGGTGCTGCCGCCGGCTGAACTCGGTCTCGGCGACCGGCCGCTGCCGCGCATCTCGATCTTCATGAGCGTGTTCAACTGCCATGTGAACCGCAGCCCCGTTTCAGGCCGGATCGACCGCATCGCCTACCGTCCGGGCGCGTTCATCAATGCCGAACTCGACAAGGCCAGCGAAGACAATGAGCGCAATTCGCTGGTGATCTCCACCGCCAACGGGCGGATCGGTGTGGTCCAGATCGCCGGCCTGGTGGCGCGGCGGATCGTCTCATTCGTGCGGGAAGGGCAGTCGATCGGCGCCGGCGAGCGGTTCGGCCTGATCCGGTTCGGATCGCGTCTCGACGTCTATCTGCCGGAAGGCATGAAATCGCTGGTTTCCGAGGGCCAGACCGCGATTGCGGGCGAGACCATTTTGGCCGATTTCGGCTCCAGCGAACAGGGGCGGACGTTCCGCGCCGATTAACCATCCCCTTCGGCTGGAACCGCCGATAGCGGACCGCGCCCTGGCTTGCTATATAATGGCAAGCCATGACGCCCTTTGACCCCCAGTATCCGCACATGCGCCGCCGCCGGTTTCGCCCGATCCCGGTGCGAATGCTGGTGCCGAATTTCATCACCTTGCTGGCGATCTGCGCCGGGCTGACGGCGATCCGGCTGTCGACCGAGGGACGGATGGACCTTGCGGTCTACGCCATCGTGTTCGCGGCCGTGCTCGACGGGGTCGATGGCCGCGTCGCGCGCATGATCAAGGGCCAGTCGAAGTTCGGTGCCGAACTCGACAGCCTCGCCGACTTCGTCAATTTCGGCGTCGCGCCGGGTCTCATCCTGTACTTCTGGCAGTTGCACGAACTCAACAACGGCGGCTGGATCGCGGCGATGGTGTTCGCGATCTCGGGCGGCCTGCGGCTGGCGCGTTTCAACGCCTCGATCGACGATCCCGACAAGCCCGCCTTTGCGGCGAATTATTTCACCGGCGTGCCCGCGCCGATGGGTGCGATCCTCGCGCTGCTGCCGGTCTATCTGGCCTTCCTCGGCATTCCAAAGGCGCCGGCGACGCTGACCGCGGTCTATACGCTTGTGATTGCATTCCTGATGGTGTCGCGGCTGCCGGTATTTTCCGGCAAGACGGTGAAGATGCGCGTGCCGCCGGAAATGGTGCTGCCGGTGTTCGTCTCGGTGGTGTTCTTCATCGCGCTGTTGATCGGCTATCCCTGGCACATTCTGTCATGCGGTTCGGTGCTGTATCTCTTGAGCCTGCCGCTGGGTTGGAAGTCGTATCGCGATCATGAGCGCAATGCGGCGTCCGCGGTAGCTGCGACAGCCGATGCTGCTGCACCGACGACGGCGGCGGCTTCGACATTTGCGCCGGCGCCGAGCGATACCGAGGACGAACGGCCGACGCGGCTGAACTGAGGCCCGCGCGCAACTTCCGATATCTGCCATGAGCCACTGCCGAGTTGGGTTTGAGCCGCTCAATTTCGGCGCGCGATCGGACGCAAAACCGCACTCCACTTTTGCTGATCGCGCGCTTCTCCGCTATAGGCTATGGATGCACGGCTTTCGAAAAACAGCCGGCCCGACAATCAAGGAGAAAACGCCGTGAACAAAGCCGTTACAGCCCCGCTGCCCGCGTCCGTGCTCGAAGCGCTGGGGCGCTACGACACGCCGACGATCTGCAATGCGATGGAAATCGTCGCCCCCGAGCGCCGGCTGATCGGCTACACCACCAAACCGCTGGTTTGCCCGTTTCCCGATCTGCCGCCGATGGTCGGCTATGCCCGCACCGTGACGATCCGTTCGGTGCTGAAGTCGGGCCTGCCTGCCGAGGAGCAGGCGAAACGCCGCATCGAATATTACGAATATGTCGGCACCGGATTCGGCCCGCGCATCACCGTGATCCAGGACATCGACGGCGCTGATGTCGGCTACGGCGCGTTCTGGGGCGAGGTGCAGAGCAACGTGCACAAGGCGCTCGGCTGCCTCGGCGTCATCACCGACGGATCAATCCGCGACATCCCGCAATGGGCGCCTGGCTTTCAGGCGCTGGCCGGATCGATCGGACCGTCGCACGCCTGGGTGCATGCGGAGAATTTCGGCGGCGAAGTCCGTGTCGCCGGCATGACGGTGCGCTCCGACGATCTCATTCACGCCGACAGCCACGGCGCGATCGTGATCCCGCACGATATCGCCGCGAAAATTCCGGATGCCTGCGAACTCTGCGCCCGACGCGAGACGCCGATCCTGGAAATCGCCCGCAGCCCCGACTTCACGCTTGAAAAGCTGAAAGCAGCGCTGAAGAAATCGGCGGAGATTCACTGACGAATATCCACTGACGAAAAGTCAGGGCATCAACAGACGAGGGGCAACGTGATGCGAAGGCTGTGGGCGGCGCTGCCATTCCTGATCCTCGCCGGCGTCCCCGCTGCCGAGGCGCAGACCTATCCCTCGCGGCCCATCACGCTGGTGGTTCCGTTTCCGCCGGGCGGCTCGACCGATGCCGCCGCCCGGATCATGGCCGAGCGGATGCGCGTGCCGCTCGGGCAATCCGTGGTGATCGAAAATGTCGGCGGCGCCGGCGGCAGCATCGGCGTCGGCCGTGTCGCGCGCGCGGCGCCCGACGGTTATACGTTCGACATCGGCCAGTGGGACACCCATGTCGGCAGCATCATCTACAAGCTCGACTACGACCTCGAAAAGGACTTTGAGCCGATCGCGCTGATCTCCAACAATCCGCAGCTCATGGTCGCCAAGAACGACCTGCCGGCGAAGACGCTTGGCGAGCTCGTGAGCTGGATGAAGGCGAACCCCGGCAAGATCAACTTCGTCAACCAGAACGCGGCGGCCAACGTTACCGGCGTGCTGTTCGAGAACCTGACCAAGCAGAAAGTGCAGTTCATTCCGTATCGCGGCGCCGGGCCGGCGATGACCGACCTGATGTCGGGCACGGTGGACCTGCTGGTAGTGCAGGGGGCGGTGGCGCTGCCGCAAATTCGCGCCGGCAAGATCAAGGCGCTTGCCAACCTCTCGCCGCAGCGCTCGGCCTCGATGTCGGATATTCCGACCGCCGACGAGACCGGCGTGCCCGGGCTCTACATGTCGGGCTGGTTCGGCTTCTGGGCGCCGAAGGGAACGCCGAAGGAGATCATCGCGAGACTCAATGCCGCGACGGTCGAGGCGCTGGCGGACCCTGCGATCCAGAAGCGGTTCACGGAACTGGGTCTCGACGTCGCGCCGCGCGCCCAGCAGACGCCGGAAGGGCTTGCCGCGTTCCAGAAGACCGAGATCGGAAAATGGTGGCCGATCATCAAGGAAGCCGGTATCGGCGCGCAGGCGCCATAGCGCGCCGGCCCGGCGCGCCGCGATGTCCCGTTTCCGCAAAACCGCGTTGGCCGGATTCAGGCGATCGTCTTCAAGTACAGACCCGGATCGAAGTACTTGCTGGCGGGCGTAAAGTCCTTGACGCCGGCGTTGGCCATGAAGAAGTCGGTCGACTGCTGCAGCCAGTTGGTGACGGTGCCGTCCGAATACATCTTCTTCCATTCCTGCGACGTCAACATCTTCTGCGCCTTGAAGGACTCGTTGGCCGCGACGGCCGTATGGTTAGCAAAGGGTTGATATCCCGACCGGTACCGGCACACAGGGCCCGGTCCGGACGCCCGGTCGACCGCACGGCGCCGCATCAGCAATTGCCGCACTTAACCTTTACGGGTCTTTAATGGCAGGTCCGTAGGGTTGCCCTACGTGGCCCGATTTGGGCCGCGCACCGTCCAGGATAGGCGGGTGTCGCGTAGGAGTTTCCCATGGATATTATGACGAGCGTCGGGCTGCTGTCCGGTATCGCTGTTATCACCGTCATGGTGCTCATGGGCGGCGACCTCCACATGTTCGTCTCCGAACATGCGATGATCATCATCTTCGGCGGTTCGATCGCCGCCACCATGATCCGCTTTCCGCTCGGCGTGATGATGCACGGCCTGCCGCTCGGCGCCAAGTTCGCCTTCACCATGAGCCGGCTTTCCGCGCGCGACCTCGTCGACGAACTCGCCCGCATTGCCGAGATTGCCCGCAAGCAGGGACCGGTCGGCCTGGAAAAGGTCGAGACCAACGAGCCGTTCCTCGCCAAGGGAATCCGCTATGTCGCCGACGGCTACGACCTCGAATTCATCCGCGACAATCTCGAGCGCGACCGCGACAACTTCCTGATGCATCTCGACGAGGGCAGCAAGATCTACCGCGCCATCGGCGACTGCGCGCCGGCGTTCGGCATGATCGGAACGCTGATCGGCATGGTGCAGATGTTCGCCAACATGACCGACCCGTCGAAGCTCGGCCCGTTCATGGCGACCGCGCTGCTCGCGACACTGTACGGCGCGCTGGTGGCGAACCTGTTCTGTCTTCCGATCGCCGACAAGCTGCACGGCAAGCTTCTGGACGAGGAAACCAACCGCACGCTGATTATCGACGGCATTCTGATGATCCGCGACTCCAAGAGCCCGGCGCTGGTCAGGGAAATGCTGCTGGCCTACCTTCCGGAAAAACACCGCCACGAAGAGGGCGAACCGGTTCCGGCCTGAGGCGCGGGTACGGCAGTCCGGAGCTCAATCCATGGCCAAGAAAAAACGCGGCGATGCACACGGCGGAGGTCACGGCTGGTTCGTGACCTTTGCCGACCTGATGGGCCTGATGATGAGCTTCTTCGTGATGCTCGTCGCCTTCTCGACCATGGACAACAACAAGCTGAAGGTCGTCGCGGGCTCGATGCGCGAAGCGTTCGGCGTGCAGACCAACGTGCGCTATTCCGGCATCGTCGAATCCGACGGTCTGCCGACCCGGCCGAAGCTGAAGAACGTCGATCATATTGCGCCAGAGGATTCATCGGCGACGCCAACCCCGGACGACCAGGACCGCTCCAAGGAAAATGGCGCAAAGCTGAAGGTCGATCGCGAGTTCTCGCTCGCCTCGGCCTCGTTGCGCCAGGCGCTGCAGGACATGCCGGAACTGACCGAAATCTCCAAGCACATCATGTTCGAGGAGACCAAAGAGGGCCTCAATCTCGAAATCGTCGACCAGGAGGGCCGCTCGATGTTCGCCGATGGCTCCAAGGTGCCGTACGACCGTACCCGCCGTCTGATCCAGAAGCTGGCCGGTCCGCTCAAGGCGACGCCGCTGCGGGTCAACATTACCGGCCACACCGCGGCAGGCTTCGTGCCGGGCCGTGGCGATTACGGTGCATTCGATCTTTCCGCCGATCGCGCCAATGTGGTGCGCCAGATTCTCGAACGGGAAGGGCTGCCGCCGTCCCACATCTTCGCGGTCGCCGGCAAGGCCGACGGTCAGCCGCTGTTTCCCGACGATCCGACGCTGCCGGCCAACCGTCGCGTGACCATCACATTGATGCGCGAAGCTCCGCCGCTGCCGCCGGACTTGAAACCGTAAAAATACCCAACTACCATATTACCTCTATTGCGGTGTGATGCGTACCTGCTTTGGGTGCGCTCCGCGTCATCAGCGGTGCTATGCTCGATTGACAGGCAACGCGGAAGCGTCGATAGCCGCCCGGATCAAATCAACCGCAAGAGCGTTTTTCCCGCGTCATGACTGTCAGCGTCACATCCACCGAAGCCCATGAGGCGCCGGCCACGACCGGTTTTTGGGCCCTGACGCTGGGCGGTATCGGCGTGGTGTTCGGCGATATCGGCACGTCGCCGCTGTATGCTTTTCGCGAGGCCGTCGCGCACGCCGCCCACGGCGAGCCGGTATCGCGCGCGATCGTCCTCGGCGTGCTCAGTCTGATCCTGTGGGCGCTGTTTATTGTCGTCACCGCCAAATACGTGCTGCTGCTGCTGCGCGCCGACAACAACGGCGAGGGCGGTACGCTGTCGCTGATGGCGCTGGGGCAGCGCGCGCTGGGCCGCCGAAGTCTGCCGCTGCTGGCGCTCGGCGTCGTCGGCGCCTCGATGTTCATCGGCGATTCCATGATCACGCCGGCGATTTCGGTACTGTCGGCGGTCGAAGGCCTCAAGTTGGTCACGCCGGGGCTGGAACATTACGTCGTCCCGTTGACGATCTTCATCCTGGTCCTGCTGTTCTCGGTGCAGAGCAGCGGCACCGCGCGCGTCGCCTCGGCGTTCGGGCCGGTGATGGTGGTCTGGTTCACGGCGCTGGCGGCGATGGGGCTGTTTCACATCAAGGACGATCCCACCGTGCTCGCGGCGATCAATCCCTGGTACGCGATCCAGTTCGTGCTGTCGCACGGCACCATCGGTCTCGTGACGCTGGGCCTGGTATTCCTGGCGGTGACCGGCGGCGAGGCGCTCTATGCGGATCTCGGTCATTTCGGGCGCAAGCCGATCCAGGCAGGCTGGCTCTATTTCGTATTGCCCGCGCTACTGATCAATTATTTCGGGCAGGGCGCACTGGTGCTGTCCGATCCGTCAGCGATCGAAAACTCGTTCTACCGCATGGTTCCGGATGTGCTGCTGCTGCCGCTGGTGGTGCTGGCGACGGCGGCGACCGTGATCGCGAGCCAGGCCGTGATCACCGGCGCCTTTTCGCTGATCCGGCAGGCCGTGCAGCTCGGCCTGTTGCCGCGGTTCGAGGTTCGCTACACCTCGGAGACTCATGCCGGCCAGATCTATCTGCCGCGGGTCAACCGCCTTCTGCTGCTCGGCGTGCTGCTGCTGGTGCTGTTGTTCCGCACCTCGAGCGGACTGGCGTCGGCCTACGGCATCGCCGTCTCCACCACCATGGTCGCCGACGGCATCATGGGCTTTGTCGTGATCTGGAAATTGTGGAATTGGCGCGCGGCGACCGCGGCTGCCCTGATCCTGCCTTTCGTCGTCGTCGACATGGCCTTCTTCAGCGCCAACCTGTTGAAGCTGCTCGAAGGCGCCTGGGTGCCGCTGTTGTTCGGCGCGGCGGTGGCCGTGATGATCTGGACCTGGCGCCGTGGCGCCGCCATCCTGATCGCCAAGACGCGGCGCATCGAGGTGCCGCTGACCGACCTGATCCGGAGCCTCGAAAAGCGTCCGCCCCACATCGTCAAGGGCACCGCGGTGTTTCTAACCTCGGATCCGAGTTTTGTGCCGACCGCGCTGATGCACAATCTCAAGCACAACAAGGTGCTGCACGAGCACAATGTCATCCTGACCATCGAAACCGCACAGACGCCGCGCGTCGATCCGGCCGAACGGGTCAAGATGGAGACCATCAGCGACAAGTTCTCGATCGTGCGCCTGCGGTTCGGTTTCATGGAATCGCCGAACGTGCCGAAGGCGCTGGTGATTGCGCGCAAGCTCGGCTGGCAGTTCGACATCATGGCGACGTCGTTCTTCGTGTCGCGTCGCTCGCTGAAGCCGTCGGCGCAGTCCGGCATGCCGCTATGGCAGGATCATCTGTTCATTGCGATGAGCCGATCGGCCAACGATGCGACCGACTACTTCCAGATCCCGACCGGGCGCGTTGTCGAGGTCGGTACGCAGGTAACTATTTGATCGCTTGAGGGGATTCGCCCCGCAGGTAGGATCGCGACCCATGCGGGAATTGCATGTCTGAGGCCTGATTTCAGGCTAACCTATGCATTCCCGCCGGGAGTATACGGCTTCGCTTCTGCATTGTGCAGTGCGAGAGAACGGCTGAGGCCCATTTCCATGTCATCCGAAAGTGCGGTCACCGCGGCGGAAACGCCCGCGGCCAATGGACATGGGGCAGCGCATTCCACGGAGGGCTTCAAGGCCCTGATGCTCGGAAGCATCGGCGTCGTCTATGGTGACATCGGCACCAGCCCGCTCTACGCGCTGCGCGAGGCCATCGTCGCCGCCAGCGGCACCGCCGAGAACGTCACCTCGCTGGCTATTCTCGGCGTGCTGTCCTTGATCCTGTGGGCGCTGATCATCGTGGTGACGCTGAAATACGTCGTCATCCTGCTGCGCGCCGACAATCACGGCGAGGGTGGAACGCTGGCGCTAATGGCGCTGGCGCAGCGCGCCGTGACCAAGGGCGCCGGCGCCATCGTGCTGCTCGGCATCATTTCCGGCGCGCTGTTTTACGGCGACGCAGTCATCACGCCGGCGTTGTCGGTGCTGTCGGCGATCGAAGGCATCAAGCTCGTCACCGCGACCTTCGATCCCTATGTCGTGCCGCTCACCGTCATCATCCTGGTGGTGCTGTTTGCCGTTCAGTCGCGTGGCACCGCCAGCGTCGCGGCGTTCTTCGGGCCTGTCATGTGCGTCTGGTTCGTCGTCATCGCGGTCGCGGCGGTGCCGCCGATCGTGGGGCATCCCGAGGTGCTGCTGGCGCTCAATCCGCTTTACGCTGTTTCCTTCATGTTCCACCACGGCATTATCGGCTTCGTGACGCTGGGCGCGGTGTTCCTGGCGGTTACCGGCGCCGAAGCGCTCTATGCCGATTTGGGGCATTTCGGCAAACGGCCGATCCAGACCGCCTGGCTCTTTATCGTGCTGCCGTCGCTGGCGCTGAACTATATGGGACAGGGCGCGCTGCTGATGGCCGATCCCAAGGCGATCGAAAACCCGTTCTTCCTGATGTTCCCGGACTGGGCGCTGATCCCGATGGTCGGTCTGGCGACGGCGGCGACCGTGATCGCGAGCCAGGCCGTGATCACCGGCGCCTATTCGCTGACGCGGCAGGCGATCCAGCTCGGCCTGATGCCGCGGTTCGAAATTCGCCATACCTCGGAAGCGCATTCCGGCCAGATCTACATCCCGCGCATCAACATGCTGCTGTTCATCGCGGTCATGCTGCTGGTGCTGCTGTTCCGCTCGTCGAGCGCGCTGGCCTCGGCCTATGGAATCTCGGTGACCGGCACCATGGTGGTCACGGCGATGATGGGCTTTGTCGTGATCTGGCGGGTCTGGAGATGGTCGCCGATCGCGGCCGCCGCGCTGATCGCGCCGTTTCTGTTTCTCGATCTCACCTTCCTTGCGGCCAATCTGCTGAAGGTGCTCGAAGGCGGCTGGGTGCCGCTGGCGCTCGGCGGCATCGTGATGCTGCTGATGTATACCTGGCGGCGCGGCAGCCGGCTGTTGTTCGAGAAGTCGCGCAAGCTGGAATTCCCGCTGGCCGATCTGGTGGCGATGCTGGAAAAGCGCCCGCCGCAGCGCGTCTCCGGCACCGCCGTGTTCCTGACCTCCGATCCCGACAGCGCGCCGACCGCGCTGATGCACAGCCTGAAGCACTACAAGGTGCTGCACGAGAAGAACGTCATTCTCACCATCGAGACGGCGCCGACGCCGCGCATCGACCCCGCCGAGCGGGTGCGCATGGAGCAGCTCAGCGCCACCTTCTCCAGGGTGACCCTGAAGTTCGGTTTCATGGAATCGCCCAACGTACCGAAGACGCTGGCGATTGCCCGCAAGCTCGGCTGGCAGTTCGACATCATGTCGACGTCGTTTTTCCTGTCCCGGCGCGCGCTGAAACCGGCCGCGCATTCGGGCATGCCGCGCTGGCAGGACCTGCTGTTCATCCGCCTCAGCCGCTCCGCCAACGACGCCACCGATTATTTCCAAATCCCGACCGGGCGCGTCGTGGAAGTCGGCACCCAGGTGACGATCTAGCGCCTGGGCTGATGGCGCGGCCCGGCAACCTCAGGAGCGGGAACGATCCGAGGTCGCGATGGAAGATTTGTTGCGCGGCAGATACGTGCCATGGCCTCGCGTGCCGACAAGCTCACCGTCCCTCATCACGACCTGTCCCCTTACCATCGTGAGGATCGGCCAGCCGGTGACTTCGCGTCCTTCGTAAGGTGTATAGTCGGAGCCGTCGCGGAGCAGGTCATGGGTGATGGTGACGCGCTTGTCCGGATCCCAGATCGCGATGTCGGCATCTGCACCGACTGCAATCGTTCCCTTGCGGGGATAAAGACCGTAGGTCTTGGCATGGTTGGTGGATGTCAGGGCCACGAAGCGATTGAGATCGATGCGGCCCTTCACGACGCCTTCCGAAAACAGGATCGGCAGACGCGTGGCGACGCCCGGAATACCGTTCGGCACCCAGCGGAAGCTCGTGCGCCCTTTCGGGGCGAGCTTGCCTTGTGGATCGTCGTAGCGGAACGGGCAATGATCGGATGAGAATACCGAAAACACGCCGGTGCGCAGACCCTCCCAGCAGGCAGCCTGGCTGGCCTCATCGCGCGGCGGCGGCGAGCAGACATACTTGGCGCCCTCCATGTTGAGACCCTTCAGGTCGTCCGCCGTGAGCACGAGATATTGCGGGCAGGTCTCGCCAAAGACCTTCAGGCCCTTCTGCTGCGCGCGCCGGATTTCCTCCATCGACTCGCGGTTCGATACGTGAACGATCATGACCTGCACGTCGACCAGCTCGGCGAGCGAGATCGCGCGGTGCGTCGCCTCGCGCTCGACCACGATCGGACGTGAGACCGCGTGATAATAGGGTTCGGTCTTCGCGGCGCGCTCCAGGCGATCGGTCAGGAAGCGGATCGCATCGTAGTTCTCGGCGTGCACCATCACCAGCGCACCGGTTTCGCGCGCCACCGACATCACCTCGAGGATCTCGCGGTCCGAAAGCGCGAGATCCTCGTAGGTCATGAACACCTTGAAGGAGGTGTAGCCGTTCTGGATCAGCGCCGGCAGCTCCTGTCCCAGCACCTGCTCGGTCGGATCGGAAATGATCAGGTGAAAGGACACATCGACATAGCAATTGCCGTCCGCGAGCCGGTGATACTGCTTCACGGCCTCGCGCAGCGAATGCCCCTTTTCCTGAAGGCAGAACGGCAGCACCGTGGTGTTGCCGCCGAACGCCGCGGAGCGCGTTCCGCTTTCGAAATCATCGGCCATGACGACGTCGGGCCCGGAGGGCTGGGAGAAGTGGACATGGCTGTCGATGCCGCCGGGCAGAACGAGCTTGCCGGCCGCATCGATCACCTCGCGTGCCGCGCCCAAATCATGGCCCAGCACCGCGATGCGTCCGTCGCGGATTCCGACGTCGCACTGAAATGTGTCGGAAGCGGTGGCGACGGTGCCGCCGCGAATGATGATGTCGAGGGCGCTCATAGCTGCTTTGCCTTGCGTGAGACTCTTGGTTCGACCGCGTCGCGATGCTCGATGTGACGTCCGAGCGCGTCCGGCAATCCAATGGTCGGCTTCGGATCCGGCCGGCGAAACGTCCCGGCGGTCGCTTTCCTGGGTGCGAGCGCAACCAGCGTCTCCGCCTGCCTTACGGCGGCCGCGACCTGATCCACGACTGGAACGGGAATCTTGGACTTGATCTTGCTCGCGAGACCCGCGAGCGGAGCGCCGGCCAGGATGATCACGTCGGCCCCGTCCTCGCGCACCGCGCGGTTGGCGAGTTCGACCAGCAGCGCTTCCTTTTCGTCCTGGACGTTGGAGATCGAGCGGAAAGCGCCGTCGAGCATGCGGATGCCTGCGCAGCGCTCGCGCAGTCCGTGCATCTCGACGCACTCCTGGTACCAGGGTCCAAGCGCGCGCGCGAAGGTGACGATCGAGAAGCGACGGCCCAGCATGCAGGCCGTCAGCATCGCGCTTTCGGCCATGCCGACGATCGGGATGTCGAACAGTTCGCGTGCACCGAACAGGCCGGGATCGCCGAACGCAGCAATAATTGCCGCATCGACGTCATGCTGGTGCTCCGCGAGGAGTTCGAGCGCGATCGCGCCACCGATCTGCGCCTCGGCGCGGGTTGCGATGTAGGGCACCCCACGCGGCGCGGTGAGCGGAACAAGCTCGGTGCCGGGTGAAGCCGCCTCGCGCCCGGCCGACGCCAGGAGATCGGTTACGTCCTGGCTGGTGTTCGGGTTGAGCAGTAGGATCCTCATGGACGTTCCTCTTGTTGCGCGGAGCCGCCGCTGCGCGCGACCGCAGCCGGATCGTCGGGCTGCTTTGCCCCTTCCAGCCGGTCGTTGAGAATCTCCCTGACCACGATCCCGGTCCGGACCACGTGCCGCGCCAGCAGGCGGCCGGCGCGTTCGGCATCGCGCTGCTTCAGCGCTGCGAGCAACGCACGGTGCTCCTGCACGGATTCGTCCCACCGCTCCTGTGACGACAGAGCGAAGAAGCGGGCGCGCTCGGCGCGGCCGAGCAGCCAGTCGTGAGTAGCCTTCAGCGCCCTGTTGCGCGAGCAGGTGACGATAAAGCCGTGAATTTGCTGATTGAGCTCAAAATAGTCGCGAAGCTTGCCGGAATCGTGCAGGCGCTCCATCCGCTCCTGCAGATGGTCGAGCTTCTCCAGGTCGCGCTCGGTCATGCGAAGCGCGGCAAGCTCGGCCGCAACGCGTTCAATGCCACTGACGGCCTCGAAAAGTTCGTCGATCTCTTCCTTGCGCATCGGCGCGATCATTGCGCTGCGGTTGAGGCGCAGCTCGACCAGCCCTTCGGAAGCCAGGAGTTTCAGCGCCTCGCGCAGTGGCGTGCGGGAGATGCCGAGTGCCTCCGACAGATCCGCTTCCACCAGGGTTTCCCCCGGCGCGAGATCACCGCGAACGATCAGGCCTCTCAGCCGCCCCGTCGTCTCCTCGTGCAGACCCGTGCGCTGAAGCCGCAGACGCCTGTTGGCGATAGCCGGGCGACCGGGCCGGGCGCCTGTCTTTGCTTTCTTGCGTAGCGCCATCACGTTCTCCTCCGGGCACTTATAGCGTCCGCGCCCTGAGACGGTATCGAAATCGGATCACGAGCCGGTCAAATGTCTGTCCGCGTCAGCCGACGGCTGGCGTTCGCCCGAAACGGGCCCCACCGTTGCCAGCCGCTCATCCCTAAACAGACTGCCCCATCCTTTGACGCGCGAGGGCGAGACGCCGGCGACAGCCAGGCTCTTCCACAACGTCGCAGCGATCGAATCATAGACGGGGATGCCGAGCTCCCTCTCGAGCGGTTCGGCGAGGCCGGCGCCGCGCATATTCGTGCAAACGATCGCCACCGCATCGCAGCCGTCCCGCGCTACGGCGCGCACGAGATCGGCGATCTGTTCCTCACCGACCTCCGCGAAGGAGAAATTATCCTGCAGCCGCAGATGCCGTTCGGCGCTGCAGTGAAACCCCGACGCCTGCCAGTTCGCCATGATCCGGGACTGCACGTCGCTGCGGTACGGCGTGACGAGGCCGACCCGTCGGACCCCCGTTCGCTCGAAAATCTCGCGAAAGGCCAGCACGGAGGTGCAGGCGGCAATGCCGGTGGCGGCGCGAATGCGCGCGCATAGCTGCTCGTCGCGGTCGAAGCCGAGCCAGCTTGCCGAGGTGCCGTTCCAGGCGATCGTATCGACCTTGGCATGCGCGAGGAGTTCGGCCGCGCGCAGGATCTCGCTGTCGTCGAACTGGCCGAGCGCCTGCTCGGAGAGCGCGATTTCGGTAACCTTGAAGCGGGAGAAATGCGCGGAGATATCGGGCAGGCCGGCCAGCATCGACATCGTGACCGGCTCAAGCACGGTGTTGGACGAAGGGGTCAACATGCCGAGACGAATGCGTCGTGTCATCGTCGTTTTCCAGCTCTCTATGTCAGTGACAGCCTCCCCGGAGGTGATCCGGGGAGGCACGTGACGGCCGCAAATCGCTAGACTGGCAGCTTGCGGCTATAGTCGATCGACATCGAG
This sequence comes from Bradyrhizobium sp. KBS0727, assembly GCF_005937885.2. NCBI lineage: Bacteria > Pseudomonadati > Pseudomonadota > Alphaproteobacteria > Hyphomicrobiales > Nitrobacteraceae > Bradyrhizobium > Bradyrhizobium sp. KBS0727. The sequence continues at coordinate 2,973,872 of NZ_CP042176.1, forward strand.
CACGCGAGCAGCGCGAGCCCGGCGGCGGCAAAGAACATCAGTGCCAGGAAATATGATCCGGTCAGCTGGACGATGAAGCCGACGATGATCGGCACGGTGATGCCGGCGATGTTGCCGCCAAGGTTCATGCAGCCGCCGAGGAACCCGGCACGGTCCCGCGTCGCCAGCATCGAGGGGATCGCCCAGTACATGCCGCACCAGCGCAGGAAGAACAGCGTCGTCGACAGCAGCACCACGACGATGACGGGATCGCGAACATAGGCGACGGCAAAGACCGAGACCGTTGCGATCAGCGCCGCGACACCGAACAGCGTGCGGAACACGAGGTTCGGCGTGCCGCCGCGGGCGCGCCAGGCGTCGGCGATGAAGCCGCCGACGAGCTCGCCGATGAAGCCGGCGAAGAAGATGATGAAGGAAGCGCCGCCCAGCGTCTTGATGTCGAAGCCATGCACCTTGAACAGATAGTTCGGCATCCAGGTCAACAACCCGTAGAACACGGTGTTGAAGAACATCCAGCCGCAGCACATCAGCCAGACCGAGCGGTAGCGGAAATAGCCCGCTGCGCTGCCGCCGAGCGACGCCGGCGCCTGGGCATCTTCCTCGGCGTGCGCGGCCTCGATGAAACGCGCCTCGCTGTCGTCAACGGAGGGATGCTCGCGCGGCGCGTTGCGGATGTACCACCAGGCCAGAAGACCGCACAAAACCGTACCCACGCCGGCCACCAGGAACGCCGCGCGCCATGAATCGAATGCCGCGATCAGCCACGCGATGACGATCGCGCCAAGCGCAGCCCCGAGCGGCGCACCGCCGTCCAGCAGGGTGGCGCCACGGGCGCGCTCGTTCTGCGTCATCCAGATCGCATTGAGCTTGCCGCCCGCGGGATAGATCGGCGCCTCGGTAGCGCCGAGGCCAAGACGTGTCAGCAGCAGCATCACCCAGCTGGTGGACACGGCAGCGATCGCCTGGAAGAAGCCCCAGCCGATGGTCGCCGCAGCAATGACAATGCGGGGCTTGAAGCGGTCCGCGAGCATGCCGCCCGGGATCTGCATGAACGCATAGGTCCAGAAGAACGAGCTGAGGATAAAGCCCTGCGTCGCCGGATCGAGATTGAACTCCTTGGCGATGAGCGGCATCGCCACCGAGAGTGACGCGCGATCGATGTAGTTGATCGCGATCAGGAACAACATCAGGAGGAAAATCCTCCAGCGGACGTTGGTCCGCTTCAGTGCCAGAGCACCACCATCTGCCGTCGTCGTACGCCCGTCCATTCTCAGCCTCCGTCGGTTTGATCCCCATCCTTCTTTGCGCGTGACCCCGCTGTGGCGGCAGGCTTGGGCCATTTCCGATCTAGGGCAACTGCAAGACGGGGACAACCAGAAAATAGCATATTGCATGCAATATTTAGTAATACACTGATATATATAATCTTTTTGTTGTATAATTCAGGCGATGGCGCGCGGGATTCCCGCTCGAATGCGCTGTTTCGATGCGGTCACGGTAAAGTCTTGTCCCTGGATCGCGATCCGCACTGCGACGAAATAGCGATGAGGCTGGCCGTGGCTCGTCCTGTCCGGATGCATGTTTTCGCGGTAGCGATACCCGGCAAGCGCTCCGCTGCCGCGAACGCGATCGTCGTCGCGCGCGGCTATGCCTGGCAGTGGTACATCGCTTCATTTCGCGACGCCGCCGAATTTGGTTGTCCGGTTCTCAAACCCCCAACGGGGCTTGGCCGGTCACGAAGCAGTTTCGGTAATACGGGGGCTTGCGGAACAGCTTTCGGGCGGCCGCTTAAACCGTTTGCAGCGCTTGATTTTCGTCGCGCGAGAGGCGACGTTGCGCCCCGAATAACGGGCTGGCTGGCCCACTTGCAAATCGTTGGGAGGACAGGCGTGGCGGATCATCAGGTGCACGATTTAATGCCGGAGGAAGTGTCGAAGGGGATGGCGGAGGGACGCTATCTGCTGGTCGACGTCCGCGAGCCAAACGAGGTCGCGGTGGAGGCCTATCCGGACGGTGTGGTGGTTCCACTCTCGACCTTCGATCCCGCGGCCATTCCTGATCCAAAAGGCAAGACGGTGGTGTTTGCCTGCCGCTCGGGCAAGCGCTCGGTGACGGCGTCGCTGGCGGCGCAGGCGGCGGGCCTGGCGTATGACCACCATCTGGCCGGTGGCATTTTGGGCTGGAAGGCTGCGGGACTGCCGACCAGGACCGGCGGCTGAGCGCGCCTCAAGGATTTCTTTGCATGACTTCCATGAACAAGGTCTTCGCCGACCTTCCCGTCACCGTGTTCGAGGCGATGTCGCAGGCCGCGCGCGACAACAACGCGATCAATCTCGGCCAGGGTTTTCCCGACGATCCCGGCCCGGAGGATATCCGCCGCGCTGCCGCGGACGCGACGGTCAACGGCTACAACCAATACCCGTCGATGATGGGCATTCCGGAACTGCGGACCGCGATATCAGATCATTACCGGCGCTGGCACAACCTCAGCCTCGATCCGATGACCGAGGTGATGGTGACCTCCGGCGGTACCGAGGCGCTGACCGCGTCGATCCTCGCCGTGGTCGAGCCCGGCGACGAAGTCGTGGTGTTCCAGCCGGTCTATGACAGCTACCTGCCGATCATCCGCCAGGCCGGCGGCATTCCGCGCCTGTTGCGGCTGGAGCCGCCGGAGTGGCGGCTGAACGAGGAGATGCTGCGCAGCGTCTTCAACCACAAGACCAAGGCGGTACTGTTCAACAATCCGCTCAATCCGGCCGCCGTGGTCTATCCGCGCGAAGACCTCGAATTGCTGGCGCGGTTCTGCCAGGAGTTCGACACCGTTGCGATCTGTGACGAGGTCTGGGAGCACGTGGTGTTCGATGGCCGCGAGCATATTCCGCTGATCACGATCCCGGGCATGCGCGACCGCACCATCAAGGTCGGCAGCGCCGGCAAGATCTTCTCGCTGACCGGCTGGAAGATCGGCTTTGTCTGCGCCGCGCCGCCGCTGCTCAGGGTCGCAGCCAAGGTACATCAGTTTCTCACCTTCACCACCGCGCCCAACCTGCAGGCCGCCGTCGCCTATGGCCTCAACAAGCCGGCGGAATATTTCTACGACATGCGCAACGATCTGGCGCGAAGCAGGGACCGCCTCACCAGGGGATTGGAGCGTATCGGTTTCCCGGTGCTGAAATCGCAGGGCACGTATTTCCTCACCGTCGACCTGTCGCCGCTCGGATTGAACGAAACCGATGTGGCATTCTGCCAGCGCATCGTCAGCGACTACAAGGTCGCCGCGATCCCGGTGTCGGCGTTCTACGAGCAGGATGCGGTGACGTCGGTGGTGCGATTCTGTTTCTCCAAGAAGGATGCCACGCTGGATACCGCGCTGGAGCGTTTGTCGGACGCGGTCCATCGCCGCAAAAGGTAGAAGAGATGCGCGACCGGACCCGGATCAAACGTCGTTTGCAGGTTTATTTGCTGGCCGCGACGGCGGTGGTTCTGCTGGCCGCGCCCGCCGGCGCCGAGGAGCGCACGGTCAATTTCTACAATTGGTCGAACTACATGGCGCCGGACGTGCTGGAGAACTTCACCAGGGAAACTGGCATCAAGGTGGTCTACGACACCTTCGACGCCAACGAGACGCTGGAGACGCGGCTGCTGGCGGGAAAATCCGGCTACGACGTCGTGGTGCCGACCGGCTATTTCCTGCAGCGCCAGATCACGGCAAAAGTTTTCCTGAAACTCGACAAGGCGAAGCTGCCGAACCTTGCCAACGCCTGGCCGGTGGTGACGCAGCAACTCGCCATCTACGATCCCGGCAACAATTACGGCGCCAACTACATGTGGGGCACCACCGGCATCGGCTACAACGTCAAGATGGCGGAAAAAATCCTCGGGCCGGATGCCAGGATCGACAGCTGGGACATGGTGTTCAAGCCGGAGAACCTTGCCAAATTCAAGGATTGCGGTATCCACATGCTGGATTCCGCCGATGACATTCTCCCGGCGGCGCTGAGCTATCTCGGCATCGACCCGAATTCGACCAAGCAGGCTGATCTCGAAAAGGCCGCCGATCTTGTCCTCAAGATCAGGCCCTATGTCCGCAAGTTTCACTCGTCCGAATATCTCGGCGCGCTGGCCTCCGGCGAGATCTGCTTCGTGGTTGGCTGGTCGGGCGACATCATGCAGGCGCGCAGCCGCGCGGCGGAAGCCAAAAACGGCATCGACATCGGCTACACCATCCCGAAGGAGGGCGCGCAGATGTTCTTCGACAATCTGGCGATACCGTCGGATGCGAAGAATGTCGCGGAAGCCTATGAGCTGATCAACTATCTCTACCGTCCCGAGGTCGCGGCCAAGAATTCGGATTTTCTGTCCTACGCCAACGGCAATCTGGCGAGCCAGAAGCTGATCGACCCCAAAATCCTGAACGACAAGAATATCTATCCGGACGAAGCGATGCAGAAGAAGCTGTTCGTGATCCAGGCCCGCGACGCCGCCACCCAGCGCATCATCAACCGGTTGTGGACCCGGGTGAAGACGGGGAAATGACTGCCCTCATCCTGAGGAGGCGCGAAGCGCCGTCTCGAAGGATGGCCACAGCGGGGCTCTATGGTTCGAGACGCGCGAAGACGCGCTCCTCACCATGAGGTCGAGCCCCTACCGCCAGCGGCGGTGCAGCCACAGCCACTGGTCGGGATATTCGCGCACCCAGCCTTCGATCACCGATGTGACCGCCTGCATCGTGCCCTGAATATCGATTTGTCCGGCGGCGTCGCGCACCGGCTTGACCTCTTCGGACAGTTCGGCGCGGAAGCGGTGGTTGGGCAGGCGGATGATGCGGACGCCGTGGACCGGGCATTCGACCTGCCGCAACAGCCTGGCCAGCGTCGGGTTGGCCTTGGTCTTGCGGCCGAAGAACGTCACCTCGACGCCGTTGCCCATGTACTGATCGACGAGCATCGCGACGTGCTGGCCGTTCTGCAGGGCTTCGGCGAGCTTGAGCGGCGCGTCGCGGCCGGCAGGTACCAGCGTGCCCATCTTGATCGCGCGGATCCGCTCGATCGCGCGATCGGCCGACTCGATGTTCGGCCGCCGGAACAGGATGGCGCAATCGAGCCCGTGGGCGACGGCGCCGAGCGCCGGGATTTCCCAGTTGCCGAGGTGGCTGGCGAAGATGATCGCTGGCTTGCCGTCATCGCGCAGCGCATCGAACAGTTGCTTGGTCCGCGCACTGAACTCGATGCGGCTTGGTTTCTCGGGATGGTCGAGGTCGTAATCCCAGATGTGGTCGAGATGGGCGAATTCAGCACCGATGCGGCCGAGATTGTCCCAGACGCCGGCCAGGATGGTTTCGATCTCCTCGGGCGATTTCTCGGGGAAGGCGGCGGTGAGATTTTCGCGGCCGATGCGATCCTCGCGCAGCCTTCGGCCGATGAAACGGGTGACCCGGCCAAAGAAGTTCGCGGTCTTGTCCGGGTCGAAATAGCGCGTCGAGCGCAACAGGCCGATCGTCAGCGCGCCGACGGCTGCTTCCGAAACCGGCTTGGCGGCGTCGCGCAGGCGTGCCTTGGTACGAAGGAGCAGGCGGTTCATGATGATAGCGTTTTCAAGCGAAGTGGATACCGGTTCGCGTTAAGAAAACGCGTCAAACGAAAGAGGCTGATAACGCGCTACACGGGTTCGCGCGTCAGGATCAGCGAGGCATTTTGCCCGCCGAAACCGAACGAGTTCGACATCACCGCGGTGACGCGGGCGTCGCGCGCCTTGTTGCCGACAACGTCGAACAGGATTGCCGGATCCGGCACCTCGTAATTGATGGTCGGCGGGATCCGCTGATGCTCAAGCGTCAAGAGCGAGAACACCGCCTCGACCGCACCGGCGGCCGAGATGGTATGTCCGACCATCGACTTGTTCGACGACACCGGGATCTTCGACAGGTGCTCGCCGAACACGACCGCCGTGGTGTTGTACTCCATCTTGTCGTTTTCGGGCGTCGCGGTGCCGTGCGCGTTGATGTGGTCGATCTGTTCCGGCTCGAGGCCGGCGTCGGCGAGCGTCTTGCGCATGCAGCCGATGATCGGCTTGCCGTCCGGGCTGGAGCGCGTGCGGTGGAACGAGTCGGTCAGCTCGCCGCAGCCGGCGACGACGCCGAGAATGGTGGCGCCGCGCGCCATCGCGGAATCATAGCTCTCCAGCACCATCGCGCCGGCACCCTCGGCCATGACGAAGCCGTCGCGGTTCTTCGAGAACGGCTTTGAAGCGGCCTGCGGCGGGTTGTTCTGCGTCGACAGCGCCGACAGCAGCGAGAAGCGCACCAGCGCTTCCGGATTGACCGAGCCGTCGGTGCCGACGCACAACGCGGCGTCGGCCTCGCCGCGGCGGATCGCTTCGACGCCGAGCTGGATCGCGGTGGCGCCGGAGGCACAGGCGGTCGATAGCGAGATCGGCGAGCCTTTGGTACCGAAGGTTTCGGCGAGATGGCTGGCCACCGAACCGAACATGAAGCGGTGATGAAATTCGCTGAACCTGCCGCCGCCGCTGACGCGCAGCATGTCACCATAATCGAACTGCGTCATTCCGGTCGCGCGCCCGAGCGCGAGCCGCTGCGGCCACTCGACCTCGACCGGGGCGACCGCGAGAAACAGCGGCCCGGGGAAATTCGCCTTGCTGCCGATGGCGGCCTGTTCGAGCGCTTCCTCGGTCGCAATTTCGGCCAGGCGCTCGGTGAGACCGGTCGACGTGGCTGGATCGACGGTGAGGAAATCGACAGTGCCGGCCATGGTGGTTTTCAGGCCGTCGACCGGAAACCGCGTCACGGTCCGGATCCCGGACTCGCCCGCGGTCAGCCGGGTCCAGTTGTCCCGCTTGCCGGCGCCGAGCGAGGTCACAACACCCATGCCGGTAACGACGACGATCGGCCTGCCAAGTTTATCGCGTGGTGCTGACATGGTTTCCCCGTCGATGCTGCGTCGGTTTCAAAAGCGCCTGCGCGCCGTATTTCCAACAGCGCGCTAGCGCGCCGTATTTCTGAGAGCGCGCATGCGCGCGCTTTATTTGATCGCTTCCACCAGCGCCATGCCTTCGCCCTGCCAGTGACCGGTCCCCAGCACGACAATCTGGGTCGGCGCATCAGGTTTTTCAACCTCGAGGCCGGTCGGATCGTTGGGCGGAAACAGGGCGCCGCGCGAGATTGAAAGTGCAGCCAGGGCCAGCCCAAGCGGAAACTGGGTTTCCAGTGTGTGGCCGAACATCGTCCCGGTCGCGCGCACCGCAAAGCCGGGGTGCTGGGCCAGGAACGTCTTTTCTTCCGACGTCACCGGTTCCGCGCCGGTAGCACCCGTGATCAGGTTGCCGTTGTCGGTGAGCACGCCGAGCTTCGGCCACATCGCTTCCAGCGATTTGGTCACCGCGCCCGGTTGCTGGCGCTGCGCGAGGTCGGCGACCACCTTGGTCAGTTTCGCGTAAGGCCTGGCACCGCGCGCTTCGGCGTGCTCGCGGGATTCCAGCACCAGGAAACAGCCGGCGGAACCGAGCGCGAAGCCGCTGTTGTCCTTGCGCGCCCATACCGGTGCGAAGTCGCCGGTCAGGTTGAAATCGTCGAATTCGTAGAGCACCAGCAGATCGGAACGCTCGCCATTGTGCGCCGCGCCGACCAGGGCGATGTCGCTCTGGCCGGATTCGATCCTGGCGAGCGCGATCCGGGCCGCGTCGATCGAGGCGGCTTCCTCGCCCATGAAGGTCCGCGACGTCCCGCAGACGCCATGGACGATGGCGATGTTGCCGGCGAGCAGGTTGGAGAGCTGGGCCAGAAACAGCGTCGGCCGCAGATCGTTCATCAGCCGCTCGTTGAGAAAGCCGGGCCCGGAATTGCCGTTGGCGTCGGCGTTCATGATCGCGAGGTCGACCGCGAGGTCGCGTTCGCCGCCGCCGGCGGCGACGATCATGTCGGTCCGGCCAAGAATTTCCGCGTTGCCCTTGATCCCGGCGGAATCCAGCGCCAGCCCCGCGGCATAGGTGCCGATGCGCTGCCAGGCTTCCATCTGACGCTGATCGCCCTTTTTCGGAATCTGGGCGTCGAACGAAACCGGGGCGAGCGGATGCACGATGTAGGGCGCGAAGCGCTGGGCTTCGGTATTGATCCGCTTTTGGTTCAGCGCATCCCAATGCGCGTCCAGTCCTTCGCCGAGCGAGGACACGATGCCGATGCCGGTGATCCAGACTTCCTTGGGCGGCGGGGATTTGGATTCAGTCATGCGTCATCGCCTGCAGGGGAAAGCCGATCTTGGTGGCCATTGCGTCCATGTGGACGCGCAAGTCCGGATGCGGGAAGGGGATCTGGCGGAAGGTCAGGTCGGCGCTGCATTTCAGTTCCTTGCCGACGCGCACCTTGGCCGAGGTCACCGCAAAGCCCGAGCCTTCGTGCTCGACCTTGGCCTCGATCGTCAAGAGGTCGCCCGGATTGACGAAACCGCGCATCTTGGCTTCCTTCACCATGGCAAGGAACGGCATGCGCTCGAACTTCGTGATGCCGAGCAGCAGCCAGCCGGAACTTTGCGCCATCGCCTCGGTCAGCAGCACGCCGGGCATGATCGGGTAGCCCGGGAAGTGCCCCTCGAAAATGGTGTGCTTTTCCGGAACCTGTGCCTCGACCGTAATCTTCTTCTCGTCGACGTTGAGGTCGACGATGCGATCGATCAGCCTGAAATAATCGAGTTCCATGGCGGGGCGACTACGCGCCCGTTCCTGCGTTCTTGGCGGCGACCAGTTCGTCGATGCGATCGGCGAGATTCTGCAGCACGAAATACTGTTCGGTCGTGGCCTTGCCGTCGTTGACTTCCTGGGTCCACTTTTCGAGCGGCATCTTGATGCCGAACGCCTTGTCGATTGCAAAGGCGATGTCGAGAAAGTCGAGGCTGTCGATTCCAAGATCGTCGATGGCGTGGCTCTCAGGCTTGATCGTGTCGCGGGGAATGTCGCAGGTCTCGGCGATAATGTTGGCGATCTGATCGTATGTAGAGGACATCATTAAGCCTTTGATATATTGGAGATAATCCGGATTGGCTGGAGGAGGCGGGCGGAGGCCCCGGAATGCCCTGTTTCCCCGGCCGGAGTCGAGAGCCCGTATATCGGAGCGGGGCCTTGAGTTCAATGGAGGCGGGCGGCCCAAGCGGGGACGGATTTGCCAGAAAAAATGGCTGTTTCCGGGGTCAGGTGCGCGGCATCTCGGAAATCCGGGCGCAGTCGCGCCGGCCCATCAGGACGCAGTCCTGGGTTCTGCGGAGATCGGCGATGCTGATGGCGAGCCAGATGCCGATCGCGGTCAGCGCGATGGTGAACGCCAGCGCTGCGACATTGGCGAGCATGCGGTGACGGAAGTCGTCGGGCTCGTCGCGGGCGCGTTCGTAACGGGACAGGTCGTTCGCCGTCGACAGCGCATGGGGCGGAGTGGGCTGTTCGTGCCGGCCGGGTGGATGCGCCGAGGTGCGCGGCCGGAATTTGAGCACGACGTGCTCGTCATTCCCTGATATCGGCCGCTGGCTCTTCACAATCGTCATCGTCGGTCCGCGACAAATCGTGGTCCTTTTTAGCACCGCCTGTGCGGCTTCCAACATCAAATCTTGGCGTGCATGACTGTCGCGCCGGCCTTGCAACGCCTTCGCTGGAAAGCACTCTAGTCCGGCAGCGTCTCGTGGAACCGGCCGTAGTCGACCCGCAGGCGGCCGTCCTCCGTGGTATCGAGGATTTCCGCATAGTGGTGCCCGATGCGGATGTCGGGATAGTCATAGGCTTTGCGGGCATGGACGGTTTGCGCTGCAACCACGTCGTATCCGGACACCACCACCACGAGCGAGATATTGTTGGCTTCGAGATCGTCGGCGTTGAGGCCGTATAACGGGCTGGCCTCGTCGATGACGTGAAACAGCGTCCAGCTCAGCGCCAGCGCCGGGCTTTCGTTGCGCGACAGCGGCAGTTCATAGAACCGTCGAAACGACCGGCCCTCCTTGCTGACGATATTCTTGAACAGCCATAGCCGCGCGTTGGCGTTGCTGATGATGTTGTGGCGCTCGTTGGCGAGGCGGATCATCAGCGTCGGCTCGCCCTCATGATCCGATATCACCGGGTTCTCGACGAACAGCAACCGGGCGCTCGGACGCGAGAAGCGCGCAAACACCAGCCCGGTCATGACCGACATCGAGAAGATGCCGGTGAACAGTTCGACGGTGGCGATGAAGTGGCCGTAATGGGTTTGCGGGTGCATGTCGCCGTAGCCGGCGGTCGAGAGCGTCTCGATGCTGAAATAGAGATAATCGATGTAGGCGCCGCCGGGCACGTTGGCGATCGGCTGGTTACCGATCCAGTAGAAGAACGCGAAGAAGGCGTTGAAGGCGATGAACACTACCGCGGCGCCGCCGATGAAGGCCGGCCAGGAAGCCGTCATGCACCGGTGGCTGATGTCGGCCCAGAAATTCAGATTCAGGCCTTCGGTGACGAACTCGCGGCCGCCAAGCCGCACCACCCGGGCTTTTGGCGTTCGTTCAGTCGGGCTTTTGGCCATTATTCGGTTCTCTCGCAGGCGCTTGCGGGCATTTTACCGGCCGCGCCATCATGGCATATTGGAACCGGTTTCAGAGCGATTTTTGCCGGTCAGGCCAGGGTCTAAATCTGGGTCTAAATAGAGGGTTCAAGCATGGCCAATACACGCGAACCAATTCTCAAACCGATCCCGATCCTGTCGCTGCGTCCGACCCAGATGACGGTCGGAATGCGCGAGGTGAAGGAAAAGAGCAAGCGCTGGCGCGAGCACAAGTCGGAAAAGAAGCGCGCCGAGTTGCTCGGCAAACACATGATCCCGGTCGTGCTCGGGCCGGACCAACGCCACTACGTGGTCGACCACCATCATCTGGCGTGCGCGTTGCACGCGGAAGGCGTCAAGGACATCCTCGTGACCGTGATCGGCGACCTCACCATGGTCCAACGCGACGCGTTCTGGGGTGTGATGGACAACAAACGGTGGGTCTATCCTTACGACGCCAAAGGCCAACGCCGGCATTTCAAGGACCTGCCGAAATCGATAGTCGATCTCAAGAACGATCCGTTCCGCAGCCTCGCCGGCGAACTGCGCCGCGCCGGCGGGTTTGCCAAGGACACCACCCCGTTCAGCGAATTCCTGTGGGCTGACTTCCTGCGCCGGAAGATGTCGCGCAAGAGCGTGGACGAGGACTTCGCCAAGGCGGTCGAGAAAGGCCTCGCCTTCGCCAAAAGCAAGGACGCGGTCTATCTGCCCGGCTGGTGCGGGCCGACGACGGACGATTGATCGCCGTGTTGAGGCGGCTCTTGTTTGACGCGTTTTCTGCCGCAGATAAGTCTACGCAATCTGCGTAAACTTGATTGCTACGTGAACCGGTATCCGTTTCACTCGAAAACGCGATGTCTTATTTCGGCAGCCGCCCCATCAGGTAGAACTCGTCGTTCGGGCGCATCGCGGTGACGTTGGCCATCCGGTTCGACAGCGCAAAGAACGCCGCGATCGCCGTGATGTCCCAGATGTCGTCGTCGGAAAAGCCGTGGCTGGCGAGCTCGGCAAAGTCCGCTTCCGAAACCTTGTTGGCCTCCTGGCTGACCTTCATGGCGAAATCGAGCATGGCGCGCTGCCGCGGCGTGATGTCGGCCTTGCGGTAGTTGACCGCGATCTGGTCGGCAATCTGCGGATTCTTGGCGCGGATGCGCAGGATCGCGCCATGCGCGATCACGCAGTAAAGGCACTGGTTGGCGCTCGAGGTCGCGACCACGATCATCTCGCGTTCGGCCTTGGTCAGGCCGCCTTCCTTTTCCATCAGCGCATCGTGATAGGCAAAGAACGCGCGAAACTCGTCGGGACGACAGGCCAGCGACAGGAACACGTTCGGCACGAATCCGGACTTCTCCTGCACCGCCAGAATGCGGGTGCGGATATCGTCCGGCAATTTGTCGATGGCGGGCGTCGGAAATCGTTTTGCGGCAGGCTGCGTCATGAAGTGGTTCCGGCTGGGGCCGTGTGAGACGGCGATCCCGGAACCATATCGCGATTTTGGACGGTGTGGATACCCTAGGCTCAGCGTAGCTGATGCCCGGGTCTCAGCGCAGCTGATGCCCGGGTCTCAGCGCAGCGGCTTTTTCAGCAGCGAGAAGCGATCGGGATCGAGCCCCATCGAGGGCTGCAGCATCGGCGCTTCCACCGGCGTCATGATCCGTGCGCCCGGACGGTCGCCGATCGAGGGATCGTTGGGGGTGTCGCGATTCGAGGTCGCGCCGCGCCAGCGTTCCAGCACGGCGCCGACGAAATGCATGTCATGTCCAGCGGCAACCGACGGCGCGGTGGCGATGGTGGCCTCGCTGCGCGGCAACTGATGCACCGGGACTTCCTTGAAGCGCAGCCGCGTCGGCAGCGCCACGCCTTCGCCGAACGCCAGCACTTCGCGGGTGCCGAGCGAGGGCACGAACGACAGCAGGTTTGCCGCGGCGTCCGATACCGCCGAGCGCAGCAGCGCCTGGTCGCGGTCGTTGGCCAGCCGCATCGCGAACAGCGTGTTGCACTGGGAGATGATGGTGGCGTCGAGTTCCGCCGGGCGCTGGGTGATGAGGCCGAGATAGACGCCGTATTTGCGGCCTTCCTTGGCGATGCGGGAGACCGCCTTTCGCGTCGGGCCGAAGCCGATGCTGCGGTCGGCGGCGGCGTAACGATGCGCTTCTTCGCAGACGAACAGCAGCGGCGACACGCCGTCGCTCCAGAGGCCGAAATCGAACGCCATCCGGCAACACACCGACACCACGGAATCGACGACTTCGGCGGGGAAACCGGCGAGTTGCATGATGGTCATCGGCCGGCCATTGGCGGGCAGGCGGAACAGATGGCTGATGACTTCGGCCATGGTGTCGCCGCCGACATTGGCGTTGTCGAACATGAACGTGTAGCGCGGATCGTTGCGGACGGTCTCGATGCGCGAGATCAGCTTGTGATAGATGATGCGCGACGAGCGGTTCTCCAGCTTGCCCATGCGTTCGTCGATCTGCGAAATCAGGTCGACCAGGCGGTAGGGCACCGGTGTATCGACGGTGTAGCCGACCGTTTTGGGGTCGACACGCTTCAGCCCGAGCCGATCTGAATTCTGGTACTGGGTATAGAGGCCCTTGGCCATCGGAATGACCTCGGCGAGAATATCGAGTTCCTCCGGTACGCCGGGGCGCCCGGCGAACAGCACGTCGACGATTTCCTCGAAATTGAACAGCCAGAACGGCAGTTTCAGGTTGCGCGGGTTGAGCACCAGCGAGCGGTCGCCGAAGCAGCGGCCATATTCGTTATGGACGTCGAGCAGGAAGATGCGCAGGTTCGGCCGCGCCCGCAGGATTTCGTTCAGCAGCAGCGAGACGCTGGTCGATTTACCGACGCCGGTCGAACCCAGGATCGCGAAGTGCTTCGAGAGCATTTCCTCGACGTCGACATAGGCGATGACGGACTTGTCCTGCTGCAGGGTGCCGATATTGATCTGGTCGGATCCGCTTGGCGCATAGACGGTGCGCAGATCCTGATTGGTGATCAGGTCGACATTGTCGCCGATGGTCGGATAGTTGGTGACGCCGCGCTGGAACTTGGGACGGTCGTCGCCGAGGATTTCGCCGAGCAGGTCGACCGAGGCGGTCGCGATATACTCGTCAGAGGCCGGCAAGGTCTCGCAACTCACCTCGGTGATCATGGCGACGATGGTGGAGGAGGAGGCGCAGCGAATGCTGATGAAGCGGCCGACGGTGGCGCGGACCTCCGAAACCGGCGTCTGACTTGTCGCCAGAAGCCCGACCCGGGCGAGGGAGCCGCGCACCGAAATTACACGTCCGAAGGATGTCACGGGTTTTGACCTGGCATGTCATGAATTTGGATCTGGCCCCATTATGAACAGCCCGGCTAGCGAAACGGTTAAGCCCGCGGGGTTCCGCATTCGCTAAATCTGCCGCATCTTGGTCAGAAACCGTTTTGCAACCGCGTCCCGTTCAGCGCATCGGCGGTCCGTTACGCTACAAAAGGGCCGTTTTCCCGCATCTGCGCAGGTTGCGCGACATCGGCCCTGTTTAATCATTCATTTACCACTTCGAAGAAGAGCGCCGGCCGTGCAGTCGCGCGCCGTTAACATCCGGCCAGGTACGGTGGATCCGGCGCCGACAACAGCCGCGGTAACCGCCTGCTAACCGCAACTTGTAACGGGCCTTCCATTTGTCTTGCGTAGAAGTGCTGCAGAGCGCGGCCGGCGGCCATGGATTGCTGTTGTGCGTCTGGCCGCGTTCCCGACCGTTCGCCGCCGCGGCGGATCGTGCGCGTGCCAGGGAACACCAGGGTGACCATCGACGACGGCCATCAATTGCCGGGAGCGGGTCCTGTCTATCCTGCCGATAAGGCCGGGATCGTCAGGCGGATCGCCGTTGGCGGCGTGTTGCTTGCGATGGCTATTTCGGTCGGCATCGCGATTTCGGCGTGGAGCCTTCGCGAACATATCCTGTTCGCGCTTGTCGCGGTTCTCGCGGTCATGGTCGGCCTGTTGCAGCGGCGCCATCGGCTGACCGACCGGAAGCTGGCTGCGGAGCGGCGCCAGCTTGCAATCGCCATGAACAACATCCCGCAAGGCCTTATTCTCTATGACGCATCGGCGCGGATCATCATCTGCAACCAGCCCTACATCGAGATGTTCGGGCTTTCGCCCGAAGTGGTCAAACCCGGCTGCACCATGCAGCGCCTGATCGCTCACCGGAAGGAGACCGGATCCTTTGACGGCGATGTCGACGCCTTCTGCGATGCCATCATCCACAAGGTCTCGCTCGGCAAGGCCACGCGTCAGCTCACCGAAGCGCCGGGCGGCCGGGCGATCGAGATCATCAACCGGCCGCTGAAGGCGGGCGGCTGGGTGGCCACGATCGAGGACATTACCGAGCGGACCCGCGCCGATGAGAAGATCGCGCATCTGGCGCATTACGATGCCTTGACCGACCTGCCGAACCGGGTGCTGTTCCGCGAACGGCTCGAGCAGGCACTGAAGGCGGTGCTGCCGGGCGAGCAACTCGCCGTGCTGTATATCGACATCGACGAGTTCAAGGGCGTCAACGATGCGCTCGGACATCCGATCGGCGATGAACTTCTGATGGGCGTCGCCGGGCGGCTGCGCGGTTGTCTCAAGGCATCCGACCTGGCGGCTCGCCTCGGCGGCGACGAATTCGCGGTGATTCAGACCGCTATCAAGAGCCAGTCGGAAGCCACTCAACTCGTTGATAAAATCCATTCGGCGATCAGGCAGCCGTTCGAGTGCACAGGGCACCTGATCACCACCGATGCCAGTATCGGCGTGGCGCTCGCGCCCGGCGACGGGATTGACCTCGACCAGTTGTTGAGGAACGCCGACCTCGCATTGTACGGGGCCAAAGGCGACGGACGGCGGACCTACCGCTTCTTCGAGGTCGGCATGGATGCGCGCGCCAAGGCGCGGCGATGCCTGGAGCTCGAACTGCGTCAGGCCATCAGCGATGGCAGCCTCGAGGCCTGGTATCAACCGGTGCTCAATCTGGAGGACAACCGGGTCTCCTCCTGCGAGGCGCTGTTGCGGTGGCGGCATCCGGAGCGCGGCATGATCTCGCCCGCGGAATTCATCCCGATCGCCGAAGAGACCGGCCTGATCAATCAGCTGGGCCACTGGGTGCTCAACACGGCCTGCGCCGAGGCGGCCAATTGGCCGGACGAGGTGCGCGTGGCGGTCAACGTCTCGCCCATTCAGTTCAGAAGCCAGTCGCTGGCGCTCAACGTCGCCGCGGCTCTCGCGGCCTCGGGCCTCTCGGCCGGCCGGCTCGAGCTCGAGATTACGGAAGCCGTCCTGATCCGCGATGACGAAGCCGCTCTCGAGGTGCTGCACCAGTTGCGCAAGCTCGGCGTCCGCATCGCGCTCGACGACTTCGGCACCGGTTATTCCTCGCTCAGCTACCTGCAGCGTTTTCCGTTCGACAAGATCAAGATCGATCGCTCCTTTATCCGGGACCTGGCCGGCGCCGGGGCCTCGTCGTCAATCGTCCAGGCCGTCGTCAACATCGCGGCCGCCAGCGACATGACGACGACCGCCGAGGGCGTCGAAACCGAACAGCAGCGCAACCTGCTCCATATCCTCGGCTGTACCGAGATGCAGGGCTTCCTGTTCAGCCCGGCGATACCGGCGGTGGAGATCAGGCGGCTGCTGCTTTCGCACCGCGGCAAGGCGGTATCGGCGGCTTGAACCGCCGGGCGCGGCTTGCTATCCACGACCTACAATAAGAAACAGGGCAGGGTGGAACGCGATGAACCGCGACAGCGCGTCTTGAGCGACTTCGCGCGGCCTTCCGCGCTCGCACCATTCCGGATCCGGAACTATCGTTTTCAGTGGCCTGCCGATCTGCTCACCTCGTGGGCTTTCGAGATGGAGACGCTGATCCTCGGCTGGTACGTGCTGGTCGAGACCGGGTCGGTCCTCCTGCTCACTCTGTTTGCCTCCCTCAGCTATGTCGGGACCCTGGTTGCGCCGATGTTCGGCGTGGTCGGCGACCGTATCGGCCATCGCGATCTCCTGGCGATGATGCGTGCGACTTACGCGGTACTGGCGTCGGTGCTGATGACGCTGGCGCTGACGGGTCATCTCAGTCCGCTCGTTGTCTGCGTCATTGCCGCGCTGATGGGCGTGGTCCGGCCGTCCGACCTCGGGGTACGCGGCGCGTTGGTCGCGACCATCATGCCGCACGACCAGTTGATCGGGGCGATCAGCATCTCCAGAACCACGATGGATACCGCGCGCATCGCCGGCGCGCTGAGCGGCGCCGGCCTGTTCGCGGCGCTCGGGATGGGACCGGCCTATGTCGCGATCGTCGGCCTCTATATGGTCGCCACCGCCCTGACGCTGTGCGTCGTGGCGCCCGCCAGACCGCACGCCGCGGGCGAGGCCGTCAGCGAGGCGCTGCGGCGTTCGCCCTTGCGCGACCTCAAAGAGGGGGTGGCCTATTGCTGGACCACGCCCCGGATGCAGGCCACGCTCTGGATCGCGTTCCTGGCCAATCTGACCGCATACCCGCTGACCAACGGCCTGCTGCCGTTCATTGCGCGTACGATCTACGGCACCAACCAGACCGGGCTCGGCTATCTGTCGGCCAGTTTCGCCATCGGCTCGCTGGTCGGATCGATCGTGTTGAGCCTGATCGGCGGCATCCGGGTGGCGCGGCTGATGATCGCCTCGACCGTGCTGTGGTACGCGACATTGCTGCTGTTCGTGCAGATGCAGACGGTGCCGACGGCGATCGCCTGCCTGGTCGTGGCGGGCTTCTCGCAAAGCCTCGCCATGATCTCGATCGCGGTGATCCTGATGCGGACCTCGAGCGAGCATTTTCGCGGCCGGGTGATGGGCGTGCGCATGATGGTGATCTACGGCCTGCCGCTCGGCCTGCTGGCCGCCGGCACCCTGATCGACGAGATCGGTTTTGTCGCAACCGGCACGCTCTATGCCGTCACCGGCATGGCGATGATGCTGGCCGTCATCCTGCACTGGCGCGCCGACCTCTGGCACGTTCAGGCGCCGGCCAATGCACGGTGAGTTATCTCACCTTGCGGGCTCGAAAACGTCGGAACTGCCGAGCGTCTCGATCATGTGGTCGATGAACGCCCTGACGCGGCCGGGAACGTTGCCGCCGCCGAGATAGACCGCGTGGATCAGTTCGAGATCGCCCGGGTTGAAGGCCTCCAGCAGCGGTATCAGCTCGCCGGACTTGATGGCGTCGGCGACATGCCAGCGGCCGAGCCGGGCGATGCCGACGCCTGACAGCACGATCTGCCGCATGGTCTCGCCATTGTTGACCTGGAGGTTACCGCTCACAGGCTGCTCGAACTCGCGCCGCTTGTGCCGGAACGGCCAGCCGATCCGCGAACGCCTGAAGTTGAAGGTCAGGCAGTTGTGCTGCGCGAGATCGGCGGGGGCGAGCGGGGTGCCGTGGCGCCGCAGGTAATCCGGCGCGGCACAGACGACCCGGCGGCTTTGCGCAAGCTTGCGCGCCTTCAACGTGCTGTCGGGCAGATCGCCGACGCGGATCGCGACGTCGGCTTTTTCCTCAAACAGATTGACCACTTCGTCGGTGAAGCTGAGATCGACGGTCAGGTTCGGATGGTTTTGCAGGAAGCGCCCGACCGAAGGCCCCACGAAGCTTGTGCCGAACGGCACCGAGGCGTTGACACGGATGCGGCCCCGCGCCGTCTCCGTCGCGACCGCCCGGTCCGCCTCGTTCAGATCCTGCAAGATGCGCTCGGCCGCGCGATAATAGGCCAGGCCTTCCTCGGTCAGCGTCAGCGCCCGCGTGGTTCGTGCCAAAAGCCTCGTGCCGAGACGCCGTTCCAGCCGGCCGATCAGCTTGCTCACGGCGGAGGGCGTCAAATCGAGGCTGCGGGCCGCGGCGGAGAAGGAGCCTTTCTCCACCACGCGTGCGAACACCTCCATCTCGCCGGACCTCTCCATCAGGATGCGCGGCATTTATGCCTCCGGTTCACAGGTGATATGAACATTAAGGAAATGGCGCTTGGCCGGGCAAGCCCTAGATGTTGCCAGCACGACGCACATCACAGGGGTTTGCCATGGACATGCAGTTGAACGGAAAGCGGGCGCTGGTGACGGGCGCGACCGCCGGGATCGGCCTTGAAATCGCGCGCAAGCTCGCGGCCGAAGGCGCCAACGTCGTCGTCACCGGCCGTGACCGCGCCAAGCTCGACGCCGCCATCGCGGACCTGCGCGCCTCCGGGGCCAAGGACATTTCCGGGATCGCGGCGGACGCGGCTACCGAAGCCGGAGCGGCGGCGATCATGAAAGCGCATCCGCAGGTCGACATCCTCGTCAACAATCTCGGCATCTACGAAAGCAAGGATTTCGCTGCCACCAGCGACGACGACTGGCGGCGCTATTTCGAGGTCAACGTGATGAGCGGGGTGCGGCTCGCGCGCTTCTATCTGCCTGCCATGCTGAAGCAGAACTGGGGCCGGATCATCTTCATCTCCAGCGAATCCGGCGTCGTGGTCCCCAGCGACATGATCCATTACGGCATGACCAAGAGCGCGCAGCTCTCGATCTCGCGCGGTCTCGCCGGGCTCACCAAGGGAACCGGCGTTACCGTCAATGCCGTGATGCCCGGGCCGACGCGTTCCGAAGGCATCGTCGACTTCCTGCGCAGCGTGTCTGATAACCCCGACGCGCCGGCTGCGGAGATCGAGGCCGAGTTCTTTGCCAAGAGCCGGCCGTCGTCGCTGCTGCAGCGCATGATCGAGGCCGGAGAGGTCGCCAACATGGTGACCTATCTCGCCAGTCCATTGTCATCAGCAACCAACGGCGCCGCGTTGCGGGTCGAAGGTGGCCTGGTCCCGACCATCGCCTGAACCGGTCGGGGCGAGGGGCGGTCGGCCTTACTGCACCTTGATATTGGCTTCCTTCAGCACCGGCTCCCACTTCACCGCCTCCGCGCGCATGAAGGCGTCGAACTCGGCCGGCGAGTTGCCGACCGGGGTGGCGCCCATTTTTTCCAGCGCGGTCAGCACGACCGGGTCTTTCAGGGCCGTTGCGAGGTCGGCATTGATCTTCGCGACCAGGTCAGGCGCCATGCCGGCGGGTCCCAAAAATCCCCACCAGACCGAGGCGTCGTAACCGGGCAGGCCGGATTCGGCGACCGTCGGAACATCCGGCAGCGCCTTCGCGCGCGCGGCCGTGGTCACGGCAAGCGCTCGCACGGCGCCGCCGTCGAGTTGGCCGACGACTTCGGGCAGCGGATTGACGCTCATGGGGATTTCACCTGATATCACGGCGGTGAGGGCCGGTGCGCCGCCCTTGTAGGGGATCGCCAGAATTTTCACCTTGGCCATGTAATTGAGCAGCTCGCCGGCGAGATGCGCCGAGGTGCCGTTGCCGGACATGCCGTAGGACAGCGATTCAGGTTTCGCGCGGGCGGTCGCCAGCAGTTCGCCGAGGTTTTTCACCGGATTGCTCTTGGACACCACGATCGCGAGCGGCGAAGCGGCGACCTCGCTGATCGCGGTAAAGTCCTTGAACGTGTCGTAGGGCAGTTTTGGATAGAAGAACTGGTTCAGCGGATGGCCGCTCGCCACCAGAATCAGGGTGTAACCGTCGGGCGGCGACTGCGTCAGCGCTTGCGAGGCAATGATCCCGCCGGCGCCCGGGCGGTTTTCGATCACCGGCTGCTGGCCCCAGGTTTTCGACAGCGACTGCCCGATCGTGCGCGCCAGCACGTCGACGGCGCCGCCGGCCGCATAGGGCACCAGGATGCGCACCGGCTTGGTCGGAAACGTCTCCGCGTTGGCGCTGGCGCCGGCGAGCAAAACGATCGTTGCCGCAAGCAGGCTGCGGATGATGTTGCCGTGGTGGGACATACCAAAAAGTCCTTCTGTGTCAGTCCGATGATTCAACAAGTTCAGGCGTCGCATCGAGCGCGCCGATCGTTTTGCAGCTACTCCGCAGCCGACGTCACGGCGCCATGCAAGCCGGCCCGCGCGATCGCCGCGCTGACCAGTCCCTCCGACTTCACGTCAAGTGTGAACTGCCGCAGGAATGCCATCCCCTGGCCCCGTCCCTTGGGAACGGCGACGGCAAAGTGCTCGACACCCCAGCGTCCCCCAAGCACTTTCGATCCCGGCAGTTTTTCGGCCATCTCGAACAGCGAGGCCTTGTTGGTCGCATAGGCGTCAAGTTTACCGGCCGACATCATTTCGATGCCGGCATCGAAGTTGGCGACACGAACGACTTCGGCGTGCTTGAAGTCGCGGGTCAGGGTCGCATCCGAGGAACTTCCCGCCGTGACGCCGACGCGAAGGCCGGCGGTATCGACCTCGGCGACGGTTGCCAGCGCAGACCCCTTCGGGACGAGATAGCCGAGCTCGACGTCCATGAAGGGCGGCCCGAAATCCATGTCCTTGGCCCGCGCTGCTGATGAGCTATTGGTGAAGGCGACATCGGCGGTGCCATTTTTGATCGCGGCGAGGACGTCGGCGTTCTTGGAAAACACCACCGGCGCATAGGGGACACCGAGCCGCTTGGCGAGTTCCTTGCCGAGATCGTAACCGACGCCGCGCGGGCCGCCGGCTTTCGGATCCGGCAGGATCGAGGTCGGCGTGCCCGTATAGAGTGCGGCCCGCAGCACGCCCGATGGCGCCAGGATCGCGCGCGGTTCCGGATCGGCCGCGACGGCGGGCGCGCCGCGCCAGGCCAGCGATCCCGCGACGATCAAAAGCGCAACGATGGTCCCGCGCATCCGCCAGCTCCTTGTCATTCCCAATCGGGGCGGCGCGGCCACCCCGCGTCGGTCCAGATATTTGTTGACCAGACCTTAGATTTTGTACAAACGTACAAAACCAGCGCGCGGAAAGCAAATCCCAAAGGCAAATCCCAAAAGCAGCCCCATGACGCGAAATCCGAACATGCGCGAAGCGATTTTGAGCGCGGCGGAACTGCTGTTCTCGACGCGCGGCTTCAACGCGGTGTCGATCCGCGACATCGCGCTGGAAGCGGGCGCCAACCCCGGCAGCATCACCTATCACTTCAAGAGCAAGGACGGACTGCTGCTGGAAATCTACAAGCGGCATTGCGGGCCCATGAACAAGCGCCGCATCGAGCTGCTGGTCGCCGCCACGCGCGTGCGTGACGTGCAGGACCGGCTGGAGGCGATCGTGCGCGCCTATGTGCAGCCGGCGTTTTCCTCCAGCAGCGATCTTGCCGGCGGCGGCGCGCGGTTCACCCGGCTTCGGGCCGTGATGTCGGCGGAAGGCAACGCCGTGGTCGGCCGCATCATCGCCGAGATTTTTGACGACACCACCAACGCCTTCATCGAGGCGATCGAGCAGAGCCTGCCGCATCTGCCGCGCACCTCGATCGTCTGGCGATCGCAATTCCTGCTCGGCGCGCTGTATTACACCCTCGTCAACCCGGAGCGGGTGACGCGGCTGTCGCGCGGCGAAGCCGACGGCGCTGATATGGCGGAAGCGATCGAGCAACTGGTGTCGGCGACGGTGGCGTCGTTGCAGGCGCCCGACGTCAACCATCTCCCGGCAAACACCATTGCGACGCCCGCGAAAGCTGCCGGCCGCAAGAACGCCCGGACGCATTCGGGCGCGAAATAAAGCGATCAGCTGATAACATGATGCAGAAGCCAACCATTCCGGGTCCCGATCCCGAACCAAGGACTCCGAAATTCAAACTTCCGCCGCTGGCCTGTGACGCGCACACCCACATCTTTGGACCCGGCGACAAATATCCGTATGCACCGGGGCGGCCCTACACGCCACCCGATGCGCCGCTGGCGGATTTCCAGGCCTTGCACAAAAAGCTCGGCATCGGCCGCGCCGTGATCGTCAATGCCAGCGTGCACGGCACCGACAACCGGGTGGCGCTGGATGCCATCGCCGTCAGCAACGGCACCTTTCGCGCCGTCGCCAATATCGACGATACCATTACCGAGCGCGGTTTGCGCGAGCTGCATGAGGGCGGGTTTCGCGGCTGCCGATTCAACTTCGTGCGTCATCTCGGCGGCGTGCCCGACATGGCGGTGTTCCATCGCATCGTGGCGATGGTGGCGCCGCTGGGCTGGCACATCGATCTCCATTTCGATGCGATCGATCTGCCCGAGTATGCCGGGATGCTGGCAAAATTGCCGGTGCGTTACACCATCGACCACATGGGACGGGTCAAGGCATCAGATGGTCTCGATCAGTTGCCGTTCCGGACGCTGATCGAGCTGATGACCCGCGACGAGAAGTGCTGGGTCAAGGTCTGCGGTTGCGAACGGGTGTCGTCCGGCGGCCCGCCGTTCCACGACGCCGTGCCGTTCGCGCGCCGTATCATCGAGACCGCGCCGGACCGCGTGATCTGGGGAACCGACTGGCCGCATCCCAACGTCAAGGCGATGCCGAATGACGGCGATCTCGTCGACCTGATCCCGCTGTTCGCGCCGGAAGTTGAGCTGCAGCAGAAGATCCTGGTCGACAATCCCGCCCGTCTGTTCGAGTTCTGAGATGGCAGGGCGCACGAGGGTTTTCATGAACAGGCGCCATGCAACGATCGCCGGGCTGGTGGCAGTGGCGGCTACGCTCGTGACGCCGCAGCTCGCCTGCGCGCAAACCTATCCGAGCCGGCCGATCCGGCTGATCCTGCCGTTCGGCCCGGGCGGGGTCGCCGATGTCACGGCGCGGATCGTGACGGAAAAGCTCGGCGAAAAGCTCGGTCAGCGTTTCATCATCGAGAACATGCCGGGCGCCGGCGGTATCACCGCCGCCCGCGCCGTGCTGTCGTCGCCGCCGGACGGCTACACCCTGGCGCTGTTGAGCAACGGCACCGCCATTTCAGTGTCGATGTTCAAGAGCCTGAACTTCAATCCGGTGACCGATTTCGTTCCGGTCTCGAGCATGGGCACTTTCGACTTCATCTTCGTCACCAAATCCGGCTCGCCCTACGCGACGCTGGCGGACTTCATCCAAGCAGCCGAGGCAAAACCGGGCACGCTCAATGTCGGCACCATCAATGTCGGCTCGACCCAGAACCTCGCCGCGCAACTGTTCAAGTCGACCGCCGGCATCGACGTCACCATCGTGCCGTTCCGCAGTTCGCCGGACGTCCTGATCGCGCTGTTGCGCGGCGATATCCAGATGGGAATCGAGAACTACACCGCGGTGCAGTCGCATATTGCCGATCATGCGGTGGCCGCGGTGGCGTCCTCGGGATCGGTTCGCACCAGCTTCATGCCTGACGTGCCGACGGTGAAGGAAGCCGGCGGCGGCGAGTTCGAGGCGCGGTCCTGGAACGCGATCTTCGCGCCCAAGGGCACGCCGCCGGAGGTGATCAAGACGCTGAACGCCGCGTTGCGCGAGGTGCTCGATGATCCCCAGCTGAAAGCGCGCGCGCTCGAACTCGGTATCGAAGCCAAGGCTAGCTCGCCCGACGAAATTCTGGGGCGGCTGAAGGACGATATCGGCAAATGGGCCGACGTGATCGACCGCGCAGGAATAGCGAAGCAGTAAATAAATAAAAGGAGGAATTCATGAGCAACGCGAACAAAACCGGGCTTGTGGTCACGGCGCATCCCGGCGATTTCGTCTGGCGCGCGGGCGGCGCGATCGCGTTGCACGCCAGGAAGGGCTATCGCATCAAGATTGCCTGCCTGTCGTTCGGCGAGCGCGGTGAGAGCCAGTTCGCCTGGAAGGAGCCGGGCGCGACGCTGGAGAAGGTCAAGGCCGGCCGGCGCGACGAGGCGCAGCGCGCGGCGGAGATGCTGGGCGCGGAAATCGAATTCTTCGATGCCGGCGACTACCCGCTGCGGCTGACCGAAGCGCATTTCGACCGCATGGTCGACATCTACCGCGAACTCAATCCGTCCTTCGTGCTGACCCACGCGCTGGAGGATCCCTATAATTTCGATCACCCCAATGCCGCGCATTTCGCCCAGGAAACGCGGGTGGTGGCGCAGGCGATGGGTCACAAGCCCGGCGCCAAATACACCTACGCCGCGCCGCCGGTGTTTCTGTTTGAGCCGCACCAGCCCGAGCAGTGCAATTTCAAGCCGCAGGTGATCCTCAACATCGACGAGGTCTGGGACCTCAAGCGCAAGACCTTCGAGATTCTCGCGGCGCAAAAGCATCTGTGGGCGTATTATGAGCGGGTCGCGCTGAATCGGGGCGTGCAGGGCGGACGCAATTCGGGCAAGGCCATGACCTATGGCGAGGCCTATCAGCGGCTGTTCCCGATGGCGGTGGAGGAACTGGCGTGATGGCGACGCGCTTGCGCACCTTGCTCGGCGATTATCCGGGAACGGCCGCCCTGAAGAATGGAACGGTCAAGTCCGATTCCGTCGCGTTGGATTTCGTCGATTATTCGCCGGCGCATAAGGGTTTCAAGCCGATGGTCCGCGAGGCGGCGTTCGATGTCTCGGAACTGGCCATCGTCACGTTTCTGATGGCGAAGAGTTTTGGCAAGCCGATGGTGCTGCTGCCCAATGTGGTGGTGGCGCGGTCGCAGCATGGCTATGCGCTCTATAATGCCAGACACGGCACGCTAAAACCCGCCGACCTCAACGGCAAGCGCGTCGGCATCCGCTCGTTCACCACCACGACCGGCGCCTGGTTGCGCGGCATCCTCGCCAACGATTATGGCGTCGACCTCGACTCGATCGACTGGGTCACGTTCGAGGAGGCGCATGTCGCCGAATTCCAAGACATCACCAAGCGGGCTCCGGCCGGCAAGCAGGTCGTCCAGATGCTGATCGACGGCGAACTCGATGCGGTGCTCGGCGAAAAGTCCGACCACCCGGACCTGAAGCCGTTGTTTGCCGATGCCGGAACGGAAGAAAAAGCCTGGTTCGATAAGCACAAGGTGAAGCCGATCAACCATATGGTGGTGGTGAGCCAAGAGCTGTCCGACACCAGTCCCGCTGCCGTGCGGGAGGTCTATCGGTTGCTGTCGGCGTCGGCCGCGACGTCGCCGGCCGCGCCGTGGTTCGATGCCGACGAAATGCGGCGCTCGCTGGAATTGATCATTCACTATTGCACGCAGCAAAAGCTGATCCCGCGCGCGTTCACGGTCGATGAGCTGTTCGACGACGTGACGCGGAAGCTTTTGTAGCTCACGTACGGTGTCATCATCCGCGAAAGCGGATGATCCGGTATTCCGTGGCGTTTCGGCCGTACTCGACGGCACGGAGTACTGGATACTCCGCCTTCGCGGAGTATGACGGACTGATGATTCTAGTCGCAGGAGCAGCACAAATGACCCCGGAGCCGATCTTCGATCTCGCCCATCTCGGCCACATGGAAATGCTGACGCCGAAGCCGGACGAGAGCCTGAAGTTCTTTGTCGACGTAATGGGCATGACGGTCAGTGGCCGCAAGGGCGAGTCGGTCTACCTGCGCGGCTGGGACGACTATGAGCGCTATTCGCTGAAACTGACCGCCTCGAACACCTCGGGCATGGAGCACATGGCGCTGCGTGCCCGCAGCCAGCAGGCCCTCGAACGCCGCGTCGCTGCGCTGAAAGGCTCCGGCTTCGACATCGGCTGGATCGACGGCGACATGGGGCAGGGGCCGACGTTCCGTTGTCGCGATCCCGACGGACACATCGTCGAGCTCTATTACGAAACCGAATGGTACCGGGCGCCGCCCGAACTCAAGCCGGCGTTGAAGAACCAGGCGCAGCGGTTTCCGGCACGCGGCGTCAATGTCCGCCGGCTCGATCACCTCAATTGCCTCGCCGTCGACATCAAGGCCAACCGCGTCTTCTTCGAGGATTATCTCGGCTTGCGGACCACCGAGCAGATCGTGCTCAACGACGGCTCGGAAGCCGCGATGTGGATGACGATGTCGAACAAGAGCTACGACTTCGCCTATACCCGCGACCACTACGGCAAAAAGGGCCGCTTCCACCACGTCACCTACGCGCTCGACAGCCGCGAGGAAATTTTACGCGCCGCCGACATCTTTCTCGAGAACGGTGTTTACATCGAAACCGGCCCGCACAAGCACGCGATCCAGCAAACGTTTTTCCTCTATGTCTACGAACCCGGCGGCAACCGCGTCGAGGTCGCTAACGCCGGCGCGCGTCTCATTTTAGCACCGGACTGGAAGCCGATCGTCTGGACCGAGGAAGAGCGCAAGAAGGGTCAGGCCTGGGGGCTGAAGACGATCGAGTCGTTTCACACCCACGGCACGCCGCCGGTGTGAGGATTAGGCCGTGAACTTATAAATCTGTATGGCGGCAGCTTGATCGGATTAGCGGGTTGCTTCGATGGGCGGTGAATCAATCCGGACGACCGCCTGTATCAGACGAAATGCTTCCTCGGCTTGGGGTCTAATCCGGATGTGGCTGCAATCCGACGCTCTATATTGACCAGTCTCTACCGCACGCCATAGCGCGTGAAGTCGTCACCGATCTCGGCCTGGATTGTCTTTGCCGCTGAGATGTCGGAATCGCTGCCGGCCTTGTCACCCTGCTTGAGCTTGGCAAGCCCGCGTCCATAGAGCGCGCTCGCCAGCTTCGGGTCGAAGCGCAGCGCAGAACTATAGTCATCGATGGCCGCGCCGAGTTGGCCCATCTTCAGGTAGATGAGCCCACGCGAGTCATACGTCGCGGCCTCGTTCGCCCCCGACTGAAGCGCCTTATTGCAGTCCTCCAGCGCCGCCTGCAACGCGCCGAGGATGGCTCGGGTCCAACAGCGCCCGTTCCACACGACTCCCAAATTGGGATCAAGACGGATCGCCTCGTCGTAGTCCCGCGCCGCGCGATCGTACTCCTTCTTTTTCAGGTAGGCTTCGGCACGGTTGGCAAAGGCTCCGCCGTAGTCTGGATTGAGCTTGATCGCCTCATCGAAAGCTTGGATCGCGAGGTCGTATTCGGCTTTCCTCAGGTAAGCCACGCCGCGGTTGTTGAAGGGCTTGGTGTAAGTTCGATTGAGCTTGATCGATTGATCGAAATCCTCGATGGCGCGGTCGTAATCCTCCTTTGCGATATAGGCATTGCCACGATTGTTATGGGCGGCAGCCAAGGCGGTCGTCGTGCCTCGACCCGCATCGATAACCGCGGTGCAACCATTAATTCGAGCTTCAAGCGACGTGCGACCCAAGCCACTACACAATTCAATATTCTTGAGATAGCTATCCTTTGGCTTCGGGTCCTGCGCCGGCGCGGATGACCCGAGGAGCAGCAAGATGAGAATCGGCGCTACGCCGTCGATGGCGCGGGCATTTGCACTAATTTCCATGCCAGGCGTCCCGATTTTGGGAATCTGCTGTCGCCGATTTCTGCAGGTCGCTGTTCAACACCGGATCCCTGCTTGTACCGAGAACGGCTTGGGCTCCAGAGCCCTAGCAGCCTCGACAGATGTTGAAATTGAACTTGCGATCGGTTTTTTGCTCGGGTTGTTGCGCCGTGGGTGCACCTTGCCGTTTCGTAAGCTTACTCTTGCCCTCTTCAATAAGAGTGGCAAATTTGACGGTCCCATCATCAGATATTTCGATGCGCGGTGTGGTGCCTCGAATCCCCATCGTTGCGACAGGGGTGTCGACCCTCATGTCGCCGGTCTTCGCTATGTTGCCGGCGACAAAGGTGAATGTTCCCTTCGTTAGGCTGAGGAAGCTCGAATTTGACTTCCCGTTTGGGTCGTACACGAATTCGGTCAAAGTCATGTGGGCGTTGCTCGATAGATTGAACGAGGTACCATCAGCAAAGTTGATCCCGATCCGGCCATCGGCGCCGGTCTGGACCACGTCGCCCAAATAGACGAGATCACCAATCTTCGTCTGACCGGCTTGACCGGCGACATTTGCCTGAATGACCACAGCACCCGCATGTTCGATTGTGATCGAACCCGTGGCGGCCACAACTTTCCCAATCGGCTTTGACGCGGAATCCGGAACGGCGGGTCGGCCAGAATCAATTTGCGCTTGCCCTCGACATGGCAAAAGACTGGCTAGCGCGAAGACGAAACTTGCCACCAATACGCCAATCGTATGCGTGCGCATGATCCTCTCCTTCCCGCGAAGATATTAGTGCGTCAGGCCGATGGTTGCTAGCCGGCGGGCAAGACCGCAATAACCCAGACTGAGTACCTCTTCTAGAAATTGGCGTGCTGCCATTCAGATGTAGACAACTCGGGCTCAGACAATAGTATGTTTTCGTGAGGCGGATATCGCGGCAGAACGACAGCAGTCCTGCCATGTCGACGTGGCGCTAAACGCGTCGCCTTGCTGTTGGAATTGAAATTGGATCAGGTCGTTTCGGCGGGCCAGCCTAGAGCTGCCAGCACCAAGACATTTTGACCTCGTGGCACCGGGCAAGCCAACTTCGGCACTACACTCGGCACTGCTCCAGGCCTGAGCTACTCCGCAGGGGAGGTCGAGGCCAATGTTAGTTGCTTCCGGCGTGGAGTTCGGGGATGCGTGCACGGCCGCTGCGGGCCAGCTTCCCCAAGTTATCGGCTACATTCAGACGGCGATCGGTGGCGGCAACATCAAGCGTCCGAGTGGCATTGCCGTTCAAGTCATGGCTGGCGATTCTGTTTGCCGGGGTGACGTGATCGAGACCACAGCCGACGGGCGGATCGAAATTCGTTTCGTCGACGGCACCGTATTCAACCTGTCCCGCGACGCTCGCGTGGTGCTGAGCGAATTCGCGCGGGACTCCAACGGCACCTTGCGGTCAGCCCTGTTCGCAGTAACCAGAGGCACCTTCGCTTTCATTGCCAGCCAGCTGGCAATGGGCGGCTCCCTGACGGTGGACACGCCTGTTGGCAGCATTCGCAGCCGGGCCCAGGGTTGTGGTATCGGCATCCTGTCGCTCGCGGCACTGACCTTCTCAACTATGAAGGTGGTCCAGGCCGCGGACTCGAACGTCACGTTCCTGGATGACGACAAGATCACATACAAAGACCTTGAGCACGGCGTATTTGAGCTCATAACCAAGGAGGCGATCCCGCGACACATCGTTGTTGAAGATCCCGGAGAGACGGTCGTCCTGAGGAGAAGTGGGTCCTCGGTCAGCGTCAATGAGGTCGCGAATTCTCTCACTCGAATGCAGGAGTTACAGGCGGCCCAACAGGACGTGCTCGCCAACTATGCGAAAGGGATCGGAACAACCGGCTCCAGCACCCCTCCCTTCGTCAACCCGCTGCCGGTGGAGCCGATTAATTTCATTCAGACTGATGCCCTCCACGGGCAAAATGCGCTCCTGCCGATAGAGGCGATGATCTTCACCGTCCCTGAGATCATTATCGTACGTCCGCCACCAATCCTGAATACGCCGACGGGGCCGACCGAAATCGACACGGTGGTGTTTGACAGATTCACCGCCACCAGCGGAACGTTCTCTGCCAGCACGATCAACGGCGGTGCCAAACTGACCTTCAGCATCAGCGGGGGGACTGCCGGCAATACGGTACTGGGCGGGGTGACATACGATGTATCGAACACCGGTCCGTTTGGCACGCTTTACGTCGACAGCACGACCGGCGCCTACACCTTCGTCCCGAACGGCGGCGCGATCAATGCGCTGCAGGCGCCGACGACCGAAAGCTTCACGATCACGGTGTCGGACGGCTCGCTCTCAGCCAGTCGGGCCTTCACGATCAACATCAACGGCGTCAACGATGCGGCGATCGTTTCCGGCATCACTGCCGGCACAGCGGTCGAGGCCGGCGGCGTCTCGAATGCCACGGCCGGCACGCCGACCGCCGTGGGCACGCTCACCGACACCGACGTCGACAATCCGCCCAACACCTTCACGGCGGTGAGTTCACCAACGGCGAGCGCGGGCGGCTACGGCTCCTTCACGATGACGGCGGCCGGCGTGTGGACCTACACGATCAACGAAACCAACAGCGCGGTGCAGGCGCTCAATGTCGGCGACACGCTGACTGACACCTTCACGGTGACCACCATAGATGGCACCCTACAGGTGGTGACGATCACGATCAATGGCAGCAATGATTCAGCCATCATTTCCGGCGCCGCGACCGGCTCGGTGATCGAGACTGGTGCTGCGATGCCCGGCACGCTGACCACGAGCGGCACGCTCACCGACACCGACGTTGACAATGCGCCCAATACATTCACGGCCGTGAGCTCGCCGACGGTGAGCGCTGTTGGCTACGGCCTTTTCACGATCACGGCGGCTGGCATATGGACCTACACCCTCAACGACGCCAACGCCGCGGTGCAGGCCCTCAATGTCGGCGACACGCTGACTGACAGCTTCACGGTCACGACCGTCGACGGTACCCCAAAGGTGGTGACGATCACCATCAATGGCAGCAACGATGCAGCCATCATTTCCGGTACCACGACCGGCTCGGTGATCGAGGCCGGCGGCGTCGCCAACGCCACGCTCGGCACGCCGATCGCGAGCGGCACGCTTACCGACACCGACGTCGACAATGCGGCCAACAGCTTCACAGCGGTCAGCTCTCCGACCGTGAGTGCGGGTGGCTATGGCGTTTTCACGATGACGGCGGCTGGCGTATGGACCTACACGCTCAACGACGCCAACGCCGCGGTGCAGGCGCTCAATGTCGGCGACACGCTGACTGACAGCTTCACAGTCACAACTACTGACGGCACTCCCCAGGTGATAGCGATTACCATCAATGGCAGCAATGACGCGGCCATTATCTCCGGCACCGCTACCGGCGCGGTGATCGAGGCTGGCGGTATCTCCCCCGGTGTGCCGATCGCGAGCGGCACGCTTACTGACATCGATATCGATAACGCGCCCAACAGCTTCACAGCCGTCGGTTCGCCGACGTTGAGCGATGGCGGCTACGGCCTTTTCACGATGACGGCGGCTGGCGTTTGGACCTACACTCTCGACAACGCCAACACCGTGGTGGACGCGCTCGATGTCGGCGATACGCTGACCGATAGCTTCACGGTGCACACCGTGGACGGCACCGCGATGGAGGTAACGATTACCATCCATGGCAGCAGCGACGCAGACCCCAACGACTTCGACAACTTGGCAACGGGGACGACCGTAATATCTGATCCGCCCTACGTCTTCGGAACCCCTGGAGACGACAGCATCGCGGGTGGAGGTGACGTCAGCCAAATCATCTATGGAGGCGCCGGGGATGACACCCTCAACGGCACTGGCGTGAATGACATCATCTATGGCGGCTCCGGCAATGACACGATCAAGGGCAATAACGGGGACGATACGATTTATGGAGGCTCGGGAAGCGACACAATCAATGGTAGTAATGGCAACGATACCATCATCGGTGGATTTGGTGCGGACCATCTCACGGGCGGCAATGGAGACGATCGTTTCGTTTATTTGTCCGTGGCGGATTCTCACGCGGGCCGGTTCGACACCATCACCGATTTTACATCGGGGTCTGACAAAATCGATTTGACGGCGATGGGCGCACTGGCCTTCCTGGCGCTGACTCCCACGAGCACTTCCGTGCCGGCGCATACCATCGCCTGGCTCTACGATAGCGCGGCCAATGAAACCATTGTGTATGTCAATCCGACAGATCAGACGCTGACAATCGGCAGCTCAGACTTGCTGGAAATCCATTTGCAAGGAGTCGCGACCGTTGAGGCGTCGGATTTCATCATCGAGTCGACGACGGCGTCCGCTGCAGTGTCCGGCGAGCCGATCAATCTTGATCTGACCGCAACTGTCGAAAGCGACGGGGCCGTCATCGCGACGGCCATTGCCGGCGATCCGTCCGGCGGGATCGTCGATGAGGGTCTGCGAACAAATGGCGTGGGTGACAGCTTCGATACCGGTCAACACTGGTTTGGCTTGCTCGGTCACGCGGGATTTTCGTTCGACGAAGTCCAGAGCCACTCGACTGAAAACAGCAATGGTGATGTCGTTATCACGCTGGCCAACGGACAGTCGACCGGCCCGAATTACGCTCATGTTACGCCGTCGCCAGAGAACAGTGTTGCGTTCAGTCAGACGCCGGTGTTGCAACTCGCCGAGCATGGCGCAGCGCCGGGGGACGACGGCTGGATCGCGGGATTTCGTAGCCATTGGAACTCAAATTCGGCATTGAGCTTCGTCGACATTTGGAAGAACGATGATCATACCTTTCCCAAGGGTGGCCGGTTGGACAACGGGGAATTGGTTCCGACGAACGCCGGTCTTATAAAGGCTGCTGGCACGCATGGGCATACAATTGATGCCGGCCCAAACGACCTGAATACCGCTGGCCCGGAAGCGTCGGAGGGTCACGGGCCAATGATTGCGAGCTCGATTGGGGGTTCGCGGGCTTCGCCGACCGACGCTGGGGCGGCCGGTACACGCGGGCTTGGAGACTCATTCAAGTTCAAGGACGAGCTTTCCGGTCATAAGGGTTCAGACGTCGTCGACCGCGGACCTGAAAACCACAGCCCGACATGGATCAGTGATCACGAAAATTCCGCTGGACAGCACGGGCTGCTGGAGATTTCAGAGACGCAAACACTCGACCTTTCTTCGCCTTGGCAACATTCAACGCAACATTCAACCGACCATTTCAGTATCGTTCCGCACCAAGCGGGGGGCGTTGTCGTTACCCACGTGCCGCACGATCTAATCGTGTGACGGACTTGCCTGAAAGAGTGAGCTGCGGCCGGAAATGCGGGATTCTATTCACAAATGGCGGGCCGCGAGGAGCACGCGATCCAGCAGACCTTCTTCCTCTACGTTTATGAGCCCGGCGGCAACCGGGTCGAGGTCGCCAACGCCGGCGCGCGCCTGATCCTGGCGCCGGACTGGAAGCCGATCGTCTGGACCGAGGAAGAGCGCAAGAAGGGCCAGGCCTGGGGGCTGAAGACGATCGACTCGGTTCACACCCACGGCACGCCACCGGTGTGAGAGGGCGGGGGTCGTAAACTTATAAATCTGCAAAGCGAACAGCTTGCCAGTCCGCTTTGCCCCGACAGCGGACTACATACCGCATTGCAGCGAAACGACGCTACGTTCCAAACGCAGAAATAACAATTGACCTGGCACCGCTGACCTTGGTTGCCATCTCAGCCGGGCGGGAGGATGCTGTCGCTTGCGACCACCATGGAGAGCCGCATGAGCAAGGCAGGTCTGGACAATCGTCATCGCAACCACGACGGCGAAATCAGCCACAAGCACGGCAACACCCTCATCCGCACGTTGCGCAAGATTTACGGACAGGGCTTCGCAGCCGGCTATCCCCCAACCGAGAAGCTGAGCGAGGTCCTGCTGCAGCTAAACGAGACGTCGCTGAGCCAGCTCCGCCGCGATCATGAAACCGGCCACTTGGAGCACAAGATCGCCAACGCTTCGAAGGAAGGCGGCTAATCGCGAAGACTCTATTTTCGATCCACGCTTTGCGATCGCGGGCATTGGAAATTCGGACCTCGACCTCCGTAACACTCGAAATGAAGAGGCCGCCTCGGTGGCGGCCTTTTCTAAGCTAACGCGGTCGCGAAAGACTAAAAAGTACACGACCACTTCTTACCATCCGGAGTGGTGCCGACCCACTTCTTGGCTTTAATACACTGCGCACCGGCAACTTCGCAGTTGGTTCCGGTCTTCCCGGAACTACGGCTTTCGTTGCAATACGCCTGCATGCTCGCACAATCGGCCCTCATACACTTGCCAATGGCCTTTTGTGCAGAGCTTGGGAGCGAAGTCGAAATCAAGGCCAGGAGAATGGCTGAGCAATAAAGAGCTCTCATCGAAATACCTCGGTGGACAAGGCTTGCCGTCAACCTATCGTGACCCTGACCCCTGGCAATGGAGCCCGCCAACGCTACCTCACCTGGGCCTTTCCGGAAAAAGGAGGCGCGGCTTTTAATTCAGCCGTCAAATTCTTGATAAAGAACTCTATGTATCTTTTCCGACTGTCGACCGTGGCCTCACGGTCATATGCCATCGTGTACCCCAGGACTTTTCTCATCGGCCGTGGCTGATCAAAGCCGTGGTACGCGATTGGATAAAATATCACTTCGAACTCTGCACCCGTAACGACACCAGGGCTTTTCGATTTGATGCATTCAGCGGGCGGAGTCCAATTGTCTTTCTCTCCGACAAAGACAATTGTCGGCGACTTATAAACGTAGCCAACTCCCCCGAGCAATTTTCCACAATCAGGATAGTAGGAAGCAATAGCGCGAAAGTGGTTGACCGGTCCTCCCTTGGCGCTCAGGAGGGCGGCGCTCCCGCCATCGCTTAGACCAAGAAGAAATATGTTCTCCTTGCTGATGTTTGCATGGCGCTGCAGGGCAGCCATCGCATTGAATGCGTCATCTCTTCTGATCCCATACCGGATATCCGATCTGTACGATCTGTCGCTGCACATTTTGCCGCCCGTCAGATTTCGAGGCCCGTAGCTATCCAAAATCAAAGTCGCAAATCCGCTGCTCAGCAACTCCCGGGAGTGAGCTCGAAGTGTCGTTAGGACAACTTCATCCAGCCCTCCACATGGATGCAACAAGATCACGACCGGAAACGGACCTTTCCCTTTTGGAAGGGAGAGGTCACCGCCAATAGTGGCGGTGAATTCGCTTGTCGTGACCTCACTGCGAAAGGCCAGCGACTCCGCGTCTGCATGAGCTGGAAGCAGCACAGCGGTCAGTAAGACCAACCAATGACATAAGTTGCGCATAGCGGCGGTTCCTGAAAGCGGGCCCAAGAATAGCGTCACCTTTGGTCTCAAGTACATTGCAGCGTCAAGTAATGGTCGATGAGCGAGGCCGTCGCGCCCATCGAGAGGAAGACATCGCTTATATTGACGAGCCGGCGGCTGATCTTGCCTGTACGGGCCTTTTCGCGGAGATCGAACTTGAACAGGGACGAGAACAGATCAATCCCGGCAACGACAAGAAATGGGGCCCCTTGTCCCCCCTTTAAATCTTGTAGAAATGCCATATAATAAGTCATCAAAATATGGCAGATGAGGTGGCATATGTCCCGACGCCTGACCAGTTCGACGAGCTCGGCGCGCAAGGTTACGGCAGTTGCAAAAAAGCGCCGCCGGAAACGCATCGGCGTTGTCGCGGCAGCCGGTCCGGGAAAGACCCGTCGCGCCGCGGGTGATGCGACCGCAGCCGCGGGCCCGGAAAAAGCGCCGCGCGGAAGTGGCTTACTGGCCATGTTTCTGGGGCCGAATGGTATGCTGTCCATCGATCGTGTTGCGGATCGATTTGGCCTGTCCAAACTCCAGTTTGCAGAGACGATCGGTATTTCAAGGGAAACGTTGTATAGGCCAGCACGCCTTAAAGCCCCCAAGACACAAGCTCGCGCGGCCGAGATGCTCGAGATCGTCGGTCGGATTGCTGACTGGGCGGGCGGTGAAAAGCAGGCATTGGCTTGGTACCGTGCCGAGCCGCTGCCGGCGTTCGGCGGCAGAACAGCGGAATCGCTTGTCAAGGAAGGCAAAGCCGCCGCCGTGAGAGACTATCTCGACCACGTTGCGACGGGCGGCTTTGCTTGAGGTGGGCAGGCACATGCTTCCGGGCCCACGACCCGAAATGGGCTTGGGCACCGACTTCTGGCGAGGGCGCAGCGAGCAAAGGCGGCCGGTTCAACCCCATCGGTACACCTGCACTCTACCTGGCCCTGACGGTCGAAGGCATGTTTCTCGAAATGGGTCACGGCCTTGCTTATCGTTTTGAACCACTCACAGTTTGTACGTACGACGTAGATGTAACGGATGTAGTTGATCTTCGAACTGCAAGAGATCACGTAGCCGAAGGGACTTCCCGCGACGAACTGGCATGCGCGTGGGCCTGGGATCTTTCGAATGGCAAGAAACCTGCGTCGTGGCGTTTGGCCGAGCGGCTCATCAGCGGCGGTGCCGCCGGAATTCTGGTGCCTTCGTTTGCGACCGGTGCACGCGAAACCATGGCAAATATAGTGCTCTGGAAGTGGGGGCCTGATCTTCCCCACAAAGTTGTCGTCCACGACCCCTCGAACCGGTTGCCGAGGGATCAGAGTTCCTGGAGCCGGTAAAGGTGTCCGCGCCGTCTCCGCGCTCGACAGCCGCGAGGAGATTTTGCGCGCCGCCGATATCTTTCTGGAAAACGGCGTTCACATCGAGACCGGCCCGCACAAGCCCGCGATCCAGCAGACCTTCCTCCTCTACGTCTATGAGCCCGGCGGCAACCGCGTCGAAGTCGCCAACGCCCGCCTGATCATCGTGCCAGACTGGAAGCCGATCGTGTGGACCGAGGAAGAACGCAAGAAGGGCCAGGCCTGGGGGCATGAATTGATGTCTTGATGGAAGAGTGGCTTTTGCTTCTCGCAATGCAATCAGACCACCACACGATGTTGACGAGTTCTACGCAGTTTTTGGACGCAAATAACCTTGATGTCCCTCCACCACGAGAATAGCCTCCGCGAAATGTGCCGATATCTCCACCGCTGAGGCCGTTTCATCGCAATCCATAAAAGAGGAATTTGCTATGGAGACTAGGACGCGGACTCATAGAGACGCAGCCATAGCCTGATTGACGCGAGTTGAACGAAGGCAAGGTAGTTGTCGGCGAGCCTGTCGTAGCGCGTCGCGACTCGGCGACATTGTTTGATCCGGTTGAAGAACCGCTCGACCTGGTTGCGAGCGCGGTAGAGATAAGGGCTGAAGCAGATCGGATCGGTGCGATTACTCTTCGGCGGGATGTTGGCCCACGCGCCCTTCTTCATGGCAAGTTCTCTGATCCAGTCGGCGTCATAGCCGCGGTCGGCAAGCAGCATTGACCCAGATTTGAGGCGAGACAGCAGCTTTCGCGCAAGTCGAACGTCGTGTGCCTCGCCGGGGCTCAATGCGAGCCGTACCGGCAGACCATTGCCATCGACCACCGCATGAATTTTGCTCGTCAAACCGCCGCGTGACCTCCCCATCGATTGGCGCTCGTTTCGTGTGATGCAGGCTCCATGCTGATGCACGCGGACAGTGGAGGTGTCGATCATCTGGACAGCGGCATCGCGGGCTACGGCAAGTGCGTCTATGATGCGGCCCCAGACCCCCGCCCGGCGCCAGCGGACGAAACGGTTATAGCAGGTCGTGTAAGGGCCAAAATGATCCGGCAAATCGCGCCAAGGTGCCCCGGATCGCAAGACCCAGAATATGCCGTTGAGGACACGCCGGTCGTTCACCCGAGGAACGCCACGCGGTTTGTTCGGCAGCATGGGCCCGATGGCAACCCATTCATGATCAGTGAGTTCGTACCGCATGATTCGAGCCCCCAGTTTTGGGTTTGAATCACGACAGCCTGGCCGAGCGCAACGCCCCCTCGCTCGGCCTCCGCTGCAGCGCTTACAGGCGGATGCGGACATCAGCCAACCGACAATCCCCGCCCAAACCGTCGAAAATGACTCAAAGCCGACCTCGACTGAAGTCGCTTACGGAATTATGGCACCCGTGCGTCCATCTCGGGGTGCAACACCATGCTCTCCTGCGCAGTCGCCTCGTTGCGCGACCCGACGAAGACAGCAGGCGCCGCGCCGCGATTTACCGCGACATGCAACACGTTAGCCGGGATGTAGACGAAGTCGCCCGGCCGAACGGCTTCGCAATGCTCAAGCTCATCTCCGGTCCAAAGCTCCAACACGTCGCCGCTCATCATGTAGAGCGCGGTCTCGTGGTGCTCGTGCACATGCGCCTTCGTGCGGCTACCCGGTGGCAGCGCCATCAGGCCGAGCCAGATCACCTGTGACCCGGTGGTTTCGGCGCTGACGCCAGCCCGGTAGTCCGAGCCCTGCTGGACCCGATGCTCCGGCGCTGCCTTCACCACCATCCCAACACGGCTGGTTGTGTTGACTGGCTGCACCTTCATTGC
Source organism: Bradyrhizobium sp. KBS0727 (assembly GCF_005937885.2). Classification (NCBI taxonomy): domain Bacteria; kingdom Pseudomonadati; phylum Pseudomonadota; class Alphaproteobacteria; order Hyphomicrobiales; family Nitrobacteraceae; genus Bradyrhizobium; species Bradyrhizobium sp. KBS0727. Next base: position 3,012,210 of record NZ_CP042176.1, read on the forward strand.
GCTTGTGTTGCTCATTGTTCTCTCCCTTGGTTTGATCGATGGTGTGAGGATGCCGTCTATCCGCGCAAGAAGTCTCGAAAAGGGTTCCGAAAAGTTCCAAATTGTTTCGAATAGCGGCTTCGCAGCTTGCGGGCGCGCCGCTATGCTCGTCTGATGCAGCGGTTTGCCTTCGGCCCCTTCGTGTTCGAATCCGCGCGCGGCGTGCTGCTGCGTGACGGACGACCAATGCCGGTCAACCAGAAAGGCATTCGTCTGCTTGCCCCGCTGCTGCGTGCGTCCGGTGAGGCCGTCTCCAAGACCGCACTGATGGATGCGGCGTGGCCCGGGACTGCAGTCGAGGAAAGCAACTTGTCGGTCCAGATCGCGGCGCTGCGCAAGCTTCTCGGCCCTGCCCACGACGGCGGCGAATGGATCGCGACGGTTCCGCGTGTTGGTTACCGGTTCGTCGGCGCGGTGTCGGGCGCGGACGCGCTGGCTGAAAGCGCCGATGCCACCGATGCGCGGCCGCTGATCGCGGTACTGCCGTTCGGCATCGTCAGCGAAGAGCCAGGCAAGGAGTACCTGGCTGACGGCATCACCGACGACATCATAACGGCGCTCGCTCGCTATCGTTGGTTTCGCGTTGTTGTCCGCGGCACAGCTTTCGCGCTCCGAGACAAGGCCGCCGAGCAGCTCGGCGCGCGCTATGCGCTCCACGGCAACGTGCGCCATTCCGGCGAGCGGCTGCGCATCTCAGCGCAACTGATCGATACCCGCGACGGTGCGCACTTGTGGGCCGAACGCTACAACCTCGCGATGGCCGATGTGTTCGCCATTCAAGACGAAATTGCCGAACGCGTGGTTGCGGCGATTGAGCCTGAGCTTCTGAAAAGCGAGTCGCGTCTGGCTATCGTGCGCCACACCGGCAATATGAGGGCGTGGGACTTGGTGCGGCAGGGTATGTGGCATTTTCACAAAGTGACCCGTGAAGGGCATCGCGCCGCGCGCGACCTGTTCCGCCGCGCCTGTACAGCCGATCGGATCTGTCGGAGGCGCACGCCTGGCTAGGCCGGGTCAGTGCCGGCATCATCGCTTATGGGTGGAGCGATGATGTTGTTGCCGACGGGCGCGAGGGTACGCAGGCCGCGACCCACGCGGTCGCGCTCGACCCGCGCGACCCATATGCGCACTACTCGTTCGCCATCGTGAGCTGTTACGCGGGCTCCGCCAACACCGGTACGCTAGCTGCGCAGAGCGCGATCGATCTCAATCCGAGCTTCGCGCTCGGCCATCTCGTGCTTGGAATGGCGCGACTATTCGACGGCGATGCAAATCGCGCTGTCGCACCGTTGCGTCACGGTCTCACGCTCAACCCGAATGATCCGCAGAACGTCGCGTGGCACATCCTGCTGGCCTACGCCGAACTGCTCAGCGATATGCCGGATAAGGCGCTCGAAAGCGCGAACCGGTCGCTGGCTTTGCGTCCCCTGTTCGGTCCGACGTTCGAGGTGCTGTGCTGCTGCACAATGGCGCTAGGGCGGCGCGACGACGCGCGCCGATGGGGTGAACGCATGAAAGAAGTTGATGGCCCGGAAGGCCACTTCATTGCGCCAATTAGAGCCGGTCAGTCTGAGTACGACAAACGTATCGCTCGGCTACTGCAGAAGGCAACCGCGTGAGCCCACATGACCGCCGCTGGCCCTCCGCGTCATTTTGCTGCGATTGCGCGTAGGCGGTCGGTATCGGAGCGAAGCGGACATAGCCAATGGTTTATGAGTACACGACCTAATAAACAGATAGCCTTACGTGCATTGACTGGAGCGTTCATCAATAGAGATCCAAATGTCGTGGAACATTTCACGGCTAATTATATTCAGCACAATCCCACAATTCCTAATGGTCCGGCCGCGATTAAGGACCTGATCCCCAAATTGCCCAAGGACTTTTCCTATCAACCAGGCATGGTGGTGGCCGAAGGTGATCTGGTGATGGTTCATGGGCGGTATGTTGGATGGGGACCAAAGCCGATGATAGCCGTCGATATGTTCAGGATCGAGGGCGGCAAGGTGGCCGAGCATTGGGATGTGATGCAGGAAGAAGTCCCCGCTTCGGACTCGGCCAATGGCAACTCAATGTTTTCCGTACCGGAGGGAAAGTAAACAACGCCCGTGTGGCTAAAGCAGATGGCTCCCAGTCCGGTAACCATGCCTGTACTTGCGCTGGAGCTGGAGAGTGGACCTGGAGCGGCGGAAGTGAAGGAACTGGTGTGTAGAAGGCGGTAGCCTTCGCAAAAGAGACGCATTGCTTCATTCGTAATGAACGCTCTTTTTTCCGGCCACTGCTTCCGAAAACAGCTTAGGGGTGGATGACGATGATCTGTGCGAAGGTCCGCCTTGGGTCCATCAACGGACCGAGCGGCCCCGAAATCCGACTTCCGTAATTCCCCTGAAAGCGGACCTCGGCGACCATGCGGGCCATGTCGGCTTCGTGCCGATATTGTTGCAAAAGTCTCTTTGGGGTGGCGAACAAAAATTCTTAGAGCCACTGAGGCGTTTTACCCGCCGCGGCGTGAGGGACCATATCGTTTCATCCAGAATCGATCACGGGTCTCAGTAGTGGCGCTGAAGAACGATGCAGCAGCAGAGAAGTCCAAAGATCAGCTCTTGCGAGATTTTTGCGGTCATTCGATTTTCGACTTTTGCAACAAAATCTGCCAAAGGCGGACCTCGTGCCGTCGCCGCCTTGGCCAGGCAATTGATCAGTTATGGGCTATGTGTGCCTTGGCTGCTGTTGCTCCGCCCCAGAGTGAACCGGGATTGGCCCGGTCTCCATGAAGCTCCATCATCCGGTCGAAGAGTTCGCGCACGGTCGTGGTTTCCTCGTTGAGGCGCATGAAGTCCCGGAAGTAACTGCGCGTTTCCTCTATGATGCGAGGGGGGTCGTCGTTCTCGGGCCGTTTGTGGCCGGCGATCACGGTGCGGGGTTTCAGCGATTCGAGCTTGTCGAGGGCGGCGATCCATTTGAGCCACGTTTGTGGGTTGCCCTCCGCCATGTAGGGATGGACGCCGTTGTAGGCGGCGTCCCCGGCCACCACCAGATCGATGGAAGGGACGTGCAGGCTCGTGGACAAGGCCGTGTCGGTATAGCCGGTGTCGATCAAGACCAACTCGTGCCCTTCCAGTTCGATGGTATTCCCTTCGAGCGCCTCGGCCACCGCGAGCTGCTCCGGAAGTTGGCCGGGAAAGCGCGAATTCCAGAAGCTGTTGAAATAGGGTGGATCGATCTCATGACGCATGACCTCCACGATGTCCGGTCTTGCCACCGCACGCGCATGGGGGAAGCGTTGCTTGAGCAGCCCTATGCCAAAGAAATGATCGCCATGGCCATGGGTAGCGTAAATCGTGGTCAGGTTCTTGCCGCTCGCCGCGACCCAGTCCGCCAGGGCCTGCGAGGCTTCGGCGGTAAGGAAGGTGTCGACCAGCACGGCATCCCGCTCGCCAAAGATCAGCGTGGATGAATTAGGTACCCAGGCGAGGGACTCGTAGCCTGACGGCAGCTCCCGGTTGAGGCCAGGCCGCTTGGTGATGAACACCGACCACTGCAAGGGAGCGTTTTTTTGGTTCGACCCGGTCATGAGAATTCCTCCGTGAGTTTTTGCGTTACGTTGGGCTCTGTCGCCCGCCGCCGTAAGCCACAACCACGATGTCGAATCGGAGCGGCATTTACGACCGTGTTGCCGGCCGGGACGAAATGACGTTCTCGAGAAATGTAGAGAGGATGCGGCTCTACTATCGTTCCGCAATAACCGGGACACTGTGGTCACCGTATACTCCGCGCCGCTAACGGCTCGGGCACGTTAAACTTACCAAACTATTCTCCACACCCCAAGCAAAACGCTTGCCTGGACCCATCCTCTGCTCGACTTCCGCTCCGGGTCATTCGCGACGGGGCCGGACTAGTGGAAAGTCCGTCCATGTCTGCTGTGCCGCCGAAAGCGGAAGTAAATTCAGAGCATTCGCGGCTTTGGCGTCAGCTATCCCGGCTTTATGGTATCGTCGTGGACGTCATGGCGCTCCGCATAAAGGTGCGCAACCTCCGTGGCTTTCTCCGATTATTCGTCGGATTTCCGAATAGGTCCATTCGCTTCCTGAAGTGGCGGCCGGATGATCGTGAAAGGTGCGCCGGTGACGATCTTTTCGACCTTTTGCCGATTGCCGTACCTTGCCCGTCGCCCTGCGACAAATTAACCCGACGGGCAAATTTCTGCTTTTCCGAAACCCCAAATCAGTTGCTTACTTGCGGCCATCCTGTTCCGGCAAGAGGGGCGGTCGCGCGTCGTCACGAACGTGGGATGGGATGTGGTGGACGCGAGAGCGTTGGCGTGCAGGTGCAATCACAGGGCGGGTTGCCCCCGTGAGGGATTGCAGGCGCGCAAAACGAACGACGCTTGAGCGTACGGCAAAACCGTGTGGGCCTGGCATCCGTTGCTGATGTCAAGCTGGCGGAGGCGAAGTCGGGCCAACCGGTTCGACCAGCCTTAATCCGTCAGCGACGGTGACAAAAACGAATTCGTCGCCGGGGCGAGCACGGCATAAGCCGTAAAGCCGCTACGTAGGGGATGCCGGATGTCTCCGCTGACCCTGTATGCTCGTGCGCGCATCTACAATTCCATTTGCGCACGGGACCGCGGGTGCAGCGTGCGCCCGGCATTCCCTACGCCCTCTCTTTCGAGGGTGAACCTCTCAAGCCTCGGGCGCATCGCGCCGCGAGCAGGCGTAGGCGTGGAAAACGATCAAGTCGGTTCGCGCGATAGTACGCCGCCGGTTGCGGGGTAAAGCGAACGGCGTCAAGATCGCGCCATCGCCGATGGCCCAGCCATGGAAGCACGGAGCCGGTTTTGCCAGACATCTGGGCGCGAAAATCCACCGCCGATCTGTTGCAGGAAGCCGCGCAGGCGGCTAGCGATCCCGAAAACCATTCCTTCAAGCGTTCGCTGTCGGCGTTCAACCTCGTGATGCTCGGCATCGGCGGCGTGATCGGGGCGGGCATCTTCATCCTCACCGGGCAGGCGGCGGCCACCAATGCGGGACCGGCGGTGACGCTGTCGTTTCTGCTCGGCGCGGTGGCCTGCGCGTTCGCCGGGCTGTGTTACGCCGAAATGGCCGCGAGCGTTCCGATCAGCGGAAGTGCGTATACCTACGCCTATGCCACGCTCGGCGAGTTGATCGCATGGATCATCGGCTGGGATCTCATTCTCGAATACGCGGTCGCTGCGGTCGCGGTGGCGGTCGGATGGTCCGCCTATGTCGTCAGCTTCGCCCGGGATTTTGGCATCGAACTGCCATCCCGGCTGGTGTCCGCGCCGTTTGCCTATGACGCCAATGCCGGCGTCTGGTCGTCGACCGGCGCGATCTTCAACCTGCCGGCCATGTTCGTCATCGTGACGATCACGGCCGTGCTGGTGACAGGCATCCGCGAGACCGCGCGGTTCAACGATGTCATCGTCGCGGTGAAGTTGATGGTGATCCTGCTCTTCATTGCCTGCGCGGTTTCCTCGGTCACGACGGCGAACTGGGTGACGTCGGGCAATCCCGAGGGCGCCTTCATTCCGCCGAGCAAAGCCACCGGCGTGTTCGGCTGGACCGGCGTGGTCCGCGGCGCGGCGATAGTGTTCTTTGCCTATGTCGGCTTCGACGCGGTCTCGACGGCTGCGCAGGAGGCCAAAAAGCCGGAGCGCGATATGCCGATCGGCATTCTCGGCTCGCTTGCCATCTGCGCCGTGCTCTACATCGCCGTAGCCTTCGTCCTGACCGGTATCGTGCCGTTCGACCGCTTGAACGTTCCCGATCCGATTGCGGTCGGCATCGATCGAATCGGAATCGGCTGGCTGTCGCCGCTGATCAAGCTCGGGATCGTGCTGGGGCTGACCTCGGTCATTCTGGTCACGCTGCTCGGGCAGCCGCGGATTTTTCGCGCCATGGCGCATGACGGATTGCTGCCGCCGGCGTTCGCCAAAATCCATCCGCGGTTTCGAACGCCGTATGTTTCCACGATCGGCGGCGGTATCGTCGTCGCTGTGCTCGCTGGGCTGCTGCCGATCGGTCTTGTCGGCGAACTCGTCAGTATCGGAACGTTGTTTGCGTTTGCCGTGGTCTCGATCGGCACGCTCGCGCTTCGGATTATCGAGCCCGACCTGCCGCGCCCGTTCAGGGCGCCGGCGATCTGGGTGATCGCACCTGCAGGTGCCGCGACATCGATTTTTCTGATGCTGGGCCTGCCGGGAGACACCTGGATCAGGTTCGGCGTCTGGCTCCTGGTCGGGCTTGCGATCTATCTCGGCTATGGCGCAAGCCGTAGCAGGCTGCGGGCGAGGGCTGGCCGGCGATAGCGGGGCACACCCGCCAAATGAACGGATTTCGCACCGAACATCGTTTTTCGCACAAGTTATTGTATTTAAATAGGAATTCAGTGGCTTGGGAACTAGTCCACCGTCGCATCATGGAGCCGAACTGCTTCGGCCTTGCTCCGCCGGCAGTTCCTCGGCATTGGGGTCGCCCGGTGCCGTCGCCCAGGCCAGTTCGACGAGCGTCACGATCCGCCGACCGGCACCGTCAAGCTGGCAAACGATGAGGCCCTGCTCCTCGATGTAGGTCAGCAGACGCCGTGCACGGCGCAATGAATGTGAGCCATAGGCGCGCGCAATCGCTGCATCGCCGGGGCAGGGCCAACCTTCCTTCGCGGCGCGGGCGATCATCATGAAGATGCCCTGCATATCCTCCGGCAGAAGTGAGGCGCGGACCGAGACATCCTGCCACCCGTCATCCTCTGCCATATCGGAGCCGAGCCCGGCGCGGGCGCGCGTCAGCATGCGACGGAAGTCACCCAGGTCCGGCACGGCCGAACCGAGGCCCTCTATTCGACAGCGGACCACGAACTCCTGATACAGGACGCCGATGGCACGGAATGCGGCCTCGGGTTCCGCCATGACGGCGCGCAGAATACGGTCCACGCGCTCACGCCGCTCCGCCAGTTCCTCAGCGCTGAGTGGCTGCTCCACCGCTTCGGGACGGATCTCCAGCGCGGCGGTTTTCGCCGCCATGAGCTGGCCGAGGAGGTCTGGCGGCGACCGGCGCTGGGGCCGATTATTCTCCGGCGGCGGCGCTGCCAGGATGATGGCGCGTGCGTCCAGTGTCGCTTCCGGCAGAGGCATCAGGCGCGGGGTCGCGTTGCGCGGCGTGGTCTCCGTTGGACCAATGCGCAGCCCCAGCGGACGGCGGGAGAGCGCCGGTCCCAGCGCCATGAATTGCCCGCGCTCCATATCCCGGAAGACCTCTGCCTGTCGCCGTTCCATGCCCAGAAGGTCGGCTGCGCGCGCCATGTCGATATCCAGAAAGGTTCGGCCCATGAGGAAATTGGACGCCTCGGCCGCGACGTTCTTGGCGAGTTTCGCCAGTCGCTGGGTGGCGATGACTCCCGCTAGCCCGCGTTTGCGGCCACGGCACATCAGGTTCGTCATGGCGCCGAGCGAGAGTTTGCGCGCCTCGTCCGAAACCTCGCCGGCGACTGCCGGCGCGAAGAGCTGCGCCTCATCCACCACCACCAGCATCGGGTACCAGTGGTCGCGGGCGACGTCGAAAAGCCCGCCGAGGAAGGCGGCGGCGCGCCGCATCTGGTTCTCGGCGTCGAGCCCTTCGAGATTGAGCACCGTGGAGACGCGATGGATACGCGCTCGCTCGCCGGCGACCTGCAGGCCCCGCTCGGTATGGTCTTCGGCCTCGATCAGGAGGTGGCCGAAACGGTCGGTAAGCGCCACGAAGTCGCCTTCGGGGTCGATGATGGTCTGCTGTACCCAAGGGGCACTCTGTTCCAGCAACCGGCGCAGCAGATGGGATTTGCCGGAGCCCGAATTGCCCTGCACCAGCAGGCGGGTCGCCAGCAGTTCCTCAAGGTCCAGAGTCGCCGGGGTGCCTGCCGTCGTGTGTCCCATCTCGATCGCAACGGTCATGTCTCGACTCAAAGTCTCCCTGCGGAGGCGGGCTTAACAACCCGATCGCAGCCCGTCGAGCGCCCATGGCCGACCACTCCGTGTTCTCCACGGCTGGTCGAACGCCATCAGCCCAGATGGATGCCGACCTCCGCACACCTCTCGCACCGGAGGCGACTGCCGAGGTTGTGGACGAAGGTTGTCGGCGAGTGCGTGAGCGCGGTGAGATCGACATCGTTCGGTCTGCGACATGTATCAACAGGACGACAAGCGGATCGCAATTCGTCGAGCGGCCGGTATTGGCGAAGCGGACGATCGTGCAAAGCATTGATCTCATTAAGCCGTAGAACGAGATCACAGCCCAGGCATTTAGCTTTCTAAGTGTCATACTCCCGGCGACACCGCAGACCTGATCGCGGCGAAACAGCTGCTCGATCCGCTGAGCGAGGCCGATCGCCGGTAGGTCAGTTGGCAGCACGGAACGGACCCGAGCGGTGGTCTGACAATGTCTGCTATCGGGGGCAAAAGGGATATGCGCCGGACGTCGCGGTACCGAATTCCCGACGGCCTGTCGCCGTAAGCAGCCCGTAATTTCCATCGTACGGCCATGCTTTGGTCAAAACTGCAAGGAGTGTTTAGCGGTTCGCCGAGCTGGTGGAAATCCGACCGCCTCCTTTGCGTGACATTGGATGGGAAAGGGCACACCTATGAGTTCCACGCCGAACCCGAAAGCAATTGAACCCGACGGTGTCTTGATCGCGCGCGCGGATGAGCGGCTCGCGCACGCTTATGGACAGATCGCGCGCGCGGATGAACAGCTCGCGCGTGTAACTGAACAGCTCTCGAAGCTGGAGCATGACGCCGCGCGCCATCCTTCAGCTGTCCTGGGCCGCAAGCATTTGCACGGCCGGCCGGCGCGGCGTGGCCTCATCGGCTCGCTGTTGGCCGCGAGTATATTTATCGCTGCTTTCGTTTCGCAGTCCTCTTACGGCGATGCGGCCAAGCTGACTGTCGCCCGGTGGGTGCCGCAGCTCAATCTGGCTTCATTGCTGCCGCTGGAAAAAGGGCTTCCCGCGCAGCCGAGCCCATCTACCGTTCAGGCGGCCGCGGCGGAGCCAGTACTTCCGGCTCAGACCGCACGGCAAGACGTCGCGCCGACAGCCAGCCCGGTGTCTCCTGAACTGGCGCAGTTGCTCGAGACGATGGCACGCGATCTGACAAACGTGAAGCAAGGGATCGAGCAGCTCAAGACGAGCCAGGAACAAATGGCCATCGACAATACAAAAGCTGTGGAGCAGCTCAAAGCGGGCCAGGAACAAATGACACGCCTTATCGCCAAGGCTTCCGAGCAGAACCTGTCGCCCAAGACATCGGCAGCTCTGCCTCGGCCCACTGCCACCCCGGCGCGCAAGCCAATGCCGACGCTCCCGTCGCCGCAAGCCAGAGCGCGGGTCCCAAAGCAGTTGCAGCCCGAAGAACAGTAGTTGTCATCGGCGGCGGTGCCCGCTCGCTTGGCATCGTTCGCCGAACTGGGAAATTCGCGCGCGTCATGCAGTACACGGTCATTTACTACCTCATGACTCCCAGGCGCGCCGCAAAGGGAGTTGTGTCTGTATCAGAGAAATTCGCGAAGCCGCGCGAGTTCGACAGTGACCTCTCCAGATAAGACGGCACTTACCAACGGCGGCTGTGGTGAAGTGTGAATCTCATACAAATGCCGCATGGAGGCAGGCTTGGCCATGAACTCCCGTATGCACCCATCGAGCGTGCCATCCACGAGCAGATAGGGGCCAGTGCCGTTAGCGTAACGCTGGTTGTTGCGCGAAGGCCACTTGCGAAGAATCGCCGGTGCATCGAAATTGACGTGAGCCTTGGTATCGCCCATCCGTGCGCCTCCAGCGAGGGCGGACCCCTGGTGGTGTCCAAAACTGATGCGATTGACCTGATGCGGAAATCCGACCCATCGCGACAGTTCGGCATGCTTTGATGCGGTAGTCTGAATTTCCGACCTTTTTTTGACTGGAGAATGACGGCTGTCGGGCGTCGGTATGGGCCTGATGGAGCGCTTCGAAATCGACGGCGTATTCTACCTTATGGGAACCGCGGCGTTCCTCCTGGCTCTCCTCGCCGGCGGAAGGAGCTTGATCTCGGCGTCCCCAATGCACCTTGGGCGGCTTTTCGAGATACTCGCTCCGCAAGCGGCGCTCCTTGCGCACGACCAGTTCCACTCTTCCGACGAGCTTTCGCCGCCGGCCCCAAGTACGCATGTCCCCTTGACGGACCGTGTCGAAACTCCGGATGAGTCGATCCGGCGTGGCGCGCCCCGCGCTTAGGGTTAGCGCGCCGGCCGAAATGGTATTGTGTTTATTGGGTCTCAAGCAACAGGTTGTGGAATACTGGATGGGAGAGGCTGGGGCGATTCTTCGGCACTCGCGTCCTCGCTAGTTCTCGATCCAAACAGTCATACCGGGCTCAAGGCCTGCCGGCTCTCCCTCTGGGTCGAGGCGCAAGCGCAGCGTATTGCGGTCATGATCTCCAATAACCCGCTCGGCCTGCCAGGTGGCGAACGTTCCGAGTGGCCGCAGTTCGGTAATGGCGGCTTTCATCGCGCCAGCGGCGCCATTCCGCATCACGCTCGCCGTTTCTCCCATCGAGAGACGGTTGAGATGATCTTCGCGTACATTGAACGAGAGCCATTGCCTTCCAGCCGCTTCGACCATCAGGATCGGCTGGCCCGCGCGAACATTCTCGCCCACCTCTGCGGCTATGACGGCGACAACACCGTCAGCCGGAGCACGCAAGACCATCTTGTCAAGCCGGCGCTCGAGCACAGTGACCGCGGCGGCCGCGGCCTGCACCTGCGCGTCGGCGATCGCACGTTCCTCCCGGGTAGGCCCCGCCACGGCCGCATCGTAATTCGCCTGCGCTTCCGCGACGTCGGCGCGCGCACTGGCAACGTCGTTTTCGGCCTGGTCAAGCGACTGTTGGGACTCAGTGCGTCGCTACTTCGAGATGTTCAACTCGGGAGACTTCAGCCAGCTCGCCGACATCGTATCCGAGGATTATGGCGACAAGCTCGAAGGGCAAACCTCCGATATTCAAGTCATCCGCAGCTAATTTGAGGGGCTCAAGGCGAGCTTTGCTGACTTCACCTGGACCATTTGGCAGATCATTGGTGAGAGCGATCGGGTGGCGGTGCGACTCCCCGATTTGACCCTGCCATTCAAGCTGAAGTGCGTCTCCAAGTCGACGCTGAGAAAGTGTTACGGGACCGGCCTGAATGCCGGCTGTGTGCGGCCCGATTGAGGTCATGCATCGAATAGATGTCGCGTCTCGACACAGACTTCCGGCAGTTCACGATACCGGAACCGCAATTGGCTGCCTCGTTCGCCGATAGCCGATTCGCTCACGGTCTAAGGGCTGCCTTGCTCTTCCGGCTCGGCCCAACCGCCGCTGCTCCGCTTTTTAGCCGCTTCGGCGCCTTGGCTACCGAGCCGGCATCTAGATGTTGCTCCAGCCCCATTGCCGCTTCGAGATGCTCGGCCAGCTTTAGTGCCAGATCACCATTGGCAGCGAGACGGGCGAGAAGCTGGGACAACAATTTGAACTCCTCGCGCGTGAGCATACCGAACAGCGCGTCATTGATCGGCCGCTGCAAGGCGGCGAGCCGGGCCAACCGGCTTACGCCCTGTTCGGTGACGGCAAGTTGTACCCGGCGCCCGTCGCTGGGATGCGCGTTCTTCTCGATCAGCCCATCCGACACCAGCTTGTTGACCTCGTTGGTGACAAAGGCTCCGCTCAGATGCAGCCAATCAGCGAGCTGGTTGATCCCCATCGGCTCGTCAGACCTAAAATGGGTAATGGCAATCAGGATCAGATACTGGGTTGGCGACAAGCCGGCAAAGCTTGCGAACTTTGCACGGGCTGCCTCCAGGCTGCGACCGAACGCGAAGAAGTTATAGAGTAGCGCGCGAAGGGTCCGGTCGCCGTCCTTGTCGAGCAGCTCGGGTTTTGACGCCGTCAGAAGCGCATTATGCACGGCAATCCCTCCCGTTCTCGTTGATTCTCTTGGCATATCAGCAAACCACGCACAAAGCCCGCCGGCAAGCATTGACACTACTAAGTAGCTTTGTTAGAAAGCTACTTATAGAAGATACATAGGGTTGGAAAATTCGGGCGGGCGTCACATGCAGGACCGTGCTTTCAGGCGTGCACTCGGGGAATTCGCGACCGGCGTGGCGGTTGTGACCGCGCGTGGCAAGGGCGAAGAACTCGTCGGCATGACCATGAGTTCGTTCAATTCCGTCTCGGTTGATCCGCCCCTCGTCCTTTTCAGCGTCGATCGAAACGCGCGAAGCCTTTCCGCGATGCTCGACGCCAAGGGCTTTGCCGTTAACGTGTTGGCCCGTGAGCAGGAAAGCATTTCCAACCAGTTCGCGCGGGCCCTGAGCAACAAGTGGGATCAGGTCAAGACGAGCGTCGGTCATGCCGAGGCGCCCTTGATCTCCGGTGCTCTCGCTCATTTCGAATGCGAACCCTATGCGAATTACGACGGTGGCGACCACGTCATTTTCGTTGTGCGGGTTGTTCGCTACGCATCTCACCCCGGTGCGCCTGCGCCGCTGGTTTTCTTTCGCGGCCGCTATCGCGATTTGATCGATGAAACCCAGCGCGAACCGGAATGGCCGCTGCCCATTCACTATTGACTTATCAGCTTCAAACGGGAGGAACCATGACACGCTCAGCGAAGGAATACCTGTCGAACCTGAAGGACGGCCGCACCATCTATATCAACGGTGATCGGGTCGCCGATGTGACGGCCCATCATGCCTTCCGCAACGTGGCAACGTCGATGGCGGGTCTCTTCGACTTCGCCAACGCTCCGGCCAATCGCGAATTGATGACATTCGACACCGGGGCAGGGCGTGCTAATCGCATCTGGCAGCTTCCGACCTGCTATGCGGAGCTCGTGGAACGGCGCAAGGCGCTCGAGGCCTGGGCGTCGCTGCATGCGGGCTTCATGGGTCGTGCTCCTGATCATGTCGCGTCGTGCATTTCTGGTCTCTACATGGGACTCGATGTGTTCAAAGCCTACGATCCGGCCCGCGCCGGAGCTCTGGAGGCTTACTATCGCTACGCGCGCGACAACGACCTTTACCTCACTTACGTCATCATCAATCCGCAGGCGGACCGCTCGAAGGAGGCCAGCGAACAGGCAGATCCCTTCCTGACCGCGGGTGTTGTCGATCGTGACGCGGAAGGCATCACGATCCGCGGCGCCAAGATGCTCGCCACGGGCGGCGTCGTCGCCGACGAGGTTTTCGTCACGACCATCCAGCCGATGCGCCCGGGTGAAGAACGCTATGCGATGTCCTTCGCTATTCCGATGAATACGAAGGGCCTGAAACTGCTCTCGCGCAAGTCCTACGAGGATGCGGCCCGCGCGGTGTTCGACAATCCGCTCGCCAGCCGTTTCGACGAGAATGACTCGGTCCTCTACTTCGATGACGTGAAGGTTCCGTGGGATCGCGTCTTCATCGAAGGCAACGTCGAAATGTGCCAGAAGCAGTTTCACGCGACGCCTTGCCACGTCTACCAGAACTATCAGGCGATGGTTCGTTTGAACGTCAAGCTCAAGTTCCTGACCGGTCTTGCCCACCGCACCGCCGAGATGAACGGTGTCACCCAGTTCCCACAGGTTCGTGAGATGCTCGGACAGCTCGCCGCCGAAACGGGAATGGTGGATGCGCTGGTCGCGGCGATGGAAGCCAAGGGCGCACAAGTCGGCGCCTATTTCGTCCCGGACCGGCACACGCTTTACGCGGCGCAGGTGCTGACGCAGCAACTCTATCCGCGCATCGTCAACACGCTGCGGGAACTGGCTGGCGGCGGCATGATCATGCTGCCTTCATCGGTCGCCGATTTCGCCAATCCGGAAATCGCCGCCCTGATCGACAAGACGCAGCAATCGCCGAAGGCGAATTCGCGTGACAGGGTCAAGTTCTACAAGCTCGCATGGGATGCCGTCGGATCCGAATTCGGCTCGCGCCATCAGCAATACGAGATGTTCTATTCCGGCGCGACCTTTGTCACCAAGGGTCATTCCTATCGCACCTACGACTGGGCGGGCGCGGACAAGCTCGTTCAGGGCATGCTCGATTCCTACGACGTGAACGGCGTCGTCGCCGCGACCTCGAAGGCAGCTTAATCACCCAAACCAGGAGACGGTAAAATGCCGGTCAATAAAAAGCACGACGAGTTCTACACGCTGGACATGAACAGCGGCTGGGAAACCCCGGCCGGCTATCCCGCCGGGATTCAGCAGAAGATCCTGTCCGGCGGACTGGACGAAGACAACCGGCGCGGCACGCGCACGCGGCTGCTGCGTTTCGCGCCGGGCGTCTATACGACCGCGCCGTTCTCCCATGAGTATTGGGAAGAGGTCTATCTGGTCTCGGGCGACCTGATCGTCGGCAATGACGACAAGGGGCAGGGTGGCAAGAGTTTCCCGCCCAACACCTATGCATGCCGCCCGCCGCACGCGGCCCATGGGCCCTTCAAGTCGGTCAACGGCTGCCTGCTCATGGAAATACATTATTTCGATCCGGTGTGAGTCCGAACGGCATCCACGGTCGCGCTCGATCAATCGCCAAGGTCATTACAACAGGGGGAATGTCATGAAGTTTACAGCTTGCCTGTCTGCGCTTGCGCTCACGGCTGGTATCGCGTCGACGGCGCCTGTCGCAGCGCAGGAGAAGCCGAGTTCTTTGGGGCTCGGTATCTTCACGTTCACTTCGGGTCCTGCTGCTGCTTATGGCATGCCCGGCAAGAACGCGGCCGATCTGATGATCGACGACATCAATGCCAAGGGCGGCATCGAGGGCGTGCCGGTGACACCTATCTACGTTGACGAAGCGCAAGGCGCGCAAGGCGTCATCGCGGAGTATCGGCGCCTGGCCGGCGATCCGAAAAACCAGGTGATGGTGGCGGCGCTGTCGAGCGCGAACTGTTTGGCGCTGGCGCCGATCGCGGAGCAACTGGAGGTTCCGACTGTCGGCTGGAATTGCGATACGCACCAGTTGCTGATTGACGGCAAGAGCAAATACGTGTTTCGCCCCAACGGCAATACCATTCCCGAGTTCATCGCCTATGCGATCTATCTCCTTGACCGGAAGCCGGACGTAAAGACCGTCGCGATCATCAACCCGGACTATGCCTTCGGGCACGACGGCGCAAATATATTCAAGGCGGCGCTGAAGGCGTTGAAGCCGGATATCGAAGTCGTGGCGGAGCTCTTTCCGAAGCTGGGCTCGCCGAACTATCAGACCGAGATTTCGCGCCTGTCCACCGCGCATCCGGATGTCGTCTTCTCCAATCTTTGGGGCGCCGACCTCGAAAACTTCGTGCGGCAGGCCGAGCCGCGAGGCCTGTTCGCCTCGAGCCAGGTCATCCTAGCGCTCGGCGAGACCGTGCTTCAGCGCGTGGCGTTGCCAGACGGCGTGATCGTTGGCGTGCTGGGCGATGGCTGGTGGATGTCGCCCGACGCAAAGGCCAATCCGGAGACGGTAAAATTCGCCGAAGCCTACAAGGCGCGGTTCGGCGAGTACCCGGTGTTCCCGTCGATCAAGATGGCCAATGCGTTGATCTATGTGAAAGCGGCCTACAAGGCGGCGATGCAGAAGAATGGCGGCAAGTGGCCGAGCCGTGCGGAAATCGCGCAAGCGATGACGGGAAGTACGGTCACGACCCTCACCGGCAAGACGCAAACGCGCGCCGATAATGACGGTCTCGTCGACCAAATCGTCGGGGTCACGGTCAAGTCGCCGGACAAAGCGTTCCCTGTGATCGGGAACATGGTCCGTTACAAGGGCGACAGCCTAATGCCGGTGGCCGGACAGGATCCGATCGCCTGGATCTCAACGCTGAAGCCTGAATTCGTGAAAACCCTGCCTCAGCCAGGAAGCTACAAGTAGCCGTTTAATCTCTCTTTTGTCGTAGCTAATCCCAGCAGGTGGGCCGATGTCGAATACAGTCATCCCGTTGCTGCTAGACAGCCTCGCCAGCGCCGCGTTGATCTTCTTCGCGGCGGTTGGCCTGACGCTGGTGTTTAGCGTACTTCGCGTGCTCAATGTCGCGCACGGCAGTCTCTATTCGATCGGCGCCTATGTCGCGGCATCGACCTGCCTCTTCGTCGCGAGCAGGCAGTTCAGCCCGTATTTGTCATTCCTGGCGCTGTTGTTTAGCGCGGTTTTTGTCGCAGCAATATTCGGTCCGCTGGTCGAGCGGACCTTGATCCGATGGACCTATGGAAAGTCGGAAGCGGTTCAGATCCTGATCACCTTCGGGCTCTTCCTGATCCTCGAAGACCTGCAGCGCATGATATTCGGCGTGCAATCGCTCTATGAGGACGCGCCGGTCCGGCTGCTCGGCACATCCCGGATTGGCGGTATCGTCTATCTGAACTACCAGATCGTGCTGATCGGAATGGCGTTCCTCGTCGTTTTCGGTCTTCGGCTGCTGATCAAGCACACCCGGCTCGGGCGGCTGATCACGGCAGTGGTGGCCGATCGCGAGATGGCGCAGTCGATCGGCATCGACACCAATCGAATATTCATTCTGGCGTTCTCGCTTGGTGTGTTCCTGGCAGCGCTGGGAGGAGCCCTGGCGATGCCGACCTCTGGCGTCTCGCCGGGATTGGGTGCGGATACCATGGTCCTCGCATTTGCCGTCGCAGCCATCGGCGGTCTCGGTCAGATCGAGGGCGCCGCGGTGGCCTCGCTCATCGTGGGATTTGCGCGTGTGCTGGCCATCTATTTTGTGCCGTCGCTGGACGCGGTGGCTCCCTACGCGGCGATGCTGATTGTCCTGCTCATTCGTCCCTACGGCCTGTTCGGGTCGGTCGCGGCCAGGAGAATATGATGCGTGTGGTTCTTGCCGCCGCGACCGTTGTTGTCCTCGCGGCCTCGCCGCTTCTGGCACCGTGGCTTCAGTTCGTCCTGACGCTCGCGATCGCCAAGGGCTTCGCGGCGCTCGGCGTTGCCGTCCTGCTTCGCGCCGGGCTCATCTCGATCGGTCACGCCATGTTCTATGCCGCGAGTGCCTATGGCGTCGCGTTCCTGGCGGGATCCGGTGTCGGCGACTTCGCGACCCTCCTGGTTTTCTCTGTCCTGATCGCAGCCTTGACGGGCGCGATCGTAGGCGCATTCCTGATTCGCTATCGCGCGATCTTCTTCGCGATGCTGAATCTCGCCGTTTCGATGGTCGTCTACGCCCTGTTCGCCAAGCTCTACGGCATCACGGGGGGATCGGACGGAATGGTTGTGCCCATTCCGCGCGTTTTTGGTATCGCGCTCAGCGAGCCTGCTTTCAAGAGCGTCCTGTTCTATCTCAGCCTGACGCTGATGGTGCTCGTTGGCCTTGGCGTCCATCGCTATCTGGATAGTCCGCTCGGCCACGCGCTGTCGGCGGTCCATACCAACGAGATCCGCCTCGAGTATCTCGGGATTCCCGTTTGGGCCGTCCTTCTGATCGCCTACACTCTTTCTGCCGCGCTGGCTGGGCTTGGCGGCGCGATTGCGGGCTTTGCCATCGGACGTGTCGTGCCTGACTTCGCGTTCTGGACCGCTTCCGGACAGCTCGTGCTGGTCGCCGTCCTCGGCGGCATCGGCGGTGTGCCGGGCGCCTTCATCGGCGCACTGTTCCTCGAACTGCTCCACGCGGCTGCCGTCACGGTGACGGAGGCCTGGAATCTGATTGTCGGCGCTGCGCTGATTGCCGTTATCATGTTCATGCCAAAAGGCCTTTACGGGCTTTTCGCACGCGAAGAGGGGGCAGGCCGATGAAGCAGCCTATCCTCGAAGCCAGGGACCTTCATGTCGGGTTCAACGGCGTCAAAGCAGCCGACGGCGTGAACCTCGAAATTTACGACGGGGAATTCCTCGCGGTCATCGGGCCGAACGGCTCGGGCAAGACGACCCTTCTGAATCTCTGTACAGGTTACGTTCGGCCACGGTCGGGAAGCGTTCATCTCGATGGCCGGGACATCACCCGTCTCACGCCGCGCGCGATAGCGCGCCGGGGTGTTGCGCGTGCGTTCCAGATTCCGCAGCTTTTCTCCGCCCAGCGCGTCATCGACAACATGATGCTGGCGCTGGCCGCGAAAAACGGCATGTGGACGGTCGTCCGTCCGCTCGAGACCGCGGCCCGGCGCGAGGAGGCGGAGGCGCTGCTCGGCCTGGTCGGGCTGGCCGATGACAAAAGCCGCATCAGCAATACCTTGCCTGAAGGCCATCGAAAACTGCTCGACATCGCTGTGGCGCTGGCGCTGAAGCCACGGCTGCTGCTGCTGGACGAGCCGACCAGCGGTGTGAGCGCGCTGGAACGTTTTCCGTTGATGGAGGCGTTGATGGGCGCGCTTCGGCAGCGGCAGATCACAGCGCTCTTTGTCGAGCACGACATGGATGTGGTCGCCCGCTACGCCAACCGCGTTCTGGTGTGGAACGCGGGGAAGATCATGGCCGAGGGACATCCGGACGATGTCTTCAGGGATCCGAGGGTTTTGCAAAGTGTCGTGGGGGTGGCGTGATGCTGAGCCTCGATAAAGTGCAGGTTTCGATCGAAGGCGTTCGCGTGCTGCGCAATGTCAGTTGCGAGATCGTCGAGAAGAAGACCACCGTGTTGATCGGCCGTAACGGCGCCGGAAAAACCACCACGCTGCGCGCGATCATGGGCCTGCTGACCCTGGACGCCGGCGCGATCCATCTTGACGCGGACGATCTTGTCAACTCGCCGGCCCATCATCGCGCGCAGGCCGGAATCGGCTACGCGCCGGAAGATCGCCGTCTGGTTGCCGAAATGAGCGTCGAGGAGAACATCGTGCTCCCGGCGCTGGCGCTGAAGTTGGACAAGATAGAAAGCAGACGCCGGCTCGACGAAGTCTACACCCTGCTGCCTCAGCTGCATGTGATGCGGGGGAGGCCGGGAGGCGGCGTCTCCGGCGGTCAGGGCAAGATGGTCGCGCTCGGCCGGGCTCTCATGATCGCGCGCAAGGTGTTGCTTCTTGATGAGCCGTTCCAGGGGTTGGCGCCGGCACTGGCGCTGGACTACGCACGCACCCTTGGCGAACTGCGCAAGCACCGGCCGGAACTTGCCCTGCTCATCACCGAGTCGAGTCCCGCGCTGCTCGACAAGATTGCCGACCGGACGTTGCAAATCGAACGCGGCGAGATTTTCACCAAACCTACGGAAGCATGAGGAAGCCAGATGTTCCTGCAATTCAATCGCATTGCAAGAGACCGAAACGACCGCGTCGGTGTCGAGATCGATTCGTTGATCATTGCCGGATGGGCGGGCAGGAATGCCGCCGCGATTGAACATCATATCGAGGAGCTCGCCGCGCTCGGTATCCCGCGCCCCTCGACCACACCGCTCTACTACCGCGTAGCAGCTCAGACAATGACGCAATCAAGCCGTTTGGTCGTGCTCGGCCCGGACAGTTCGGGTGAGGTGGAGCCAGTCGTTGTCGCCATGGCCGATGGGCTCTGGATCGGCATCGGGTCCGACCACACCGACCGCAAGGCCGAGGCCTCGGGCATTGCCTTGTCGAAGCAGCTTTGCGGTAAGCCGGTCGGAGCGCAACTATGGTCCTATGCCGACGTCGAAGGTCACTGGGATGAGCTGGTCATCCGGTCATGGGCGACGATCAACGGCGAGCGGCTTCTCTATCAGGACAGCCCGATTTCGGCGCTGAGGACGCCTCGCGATCTCATTCGGAGACAGACCGGCACGGATGCGCTTCCGGCCGGCACGTTGATGTTCTGCGGCACGCCTGGCGCCATCGGGGGAATTCGACCAGGAACGCGCTTCGAGATGGAAATTATGGACCCGATCCTGAAGCGTTCCCTGACGCACGCTTACGACATCGACGTGCTGCCCGTTGTCTCCTGACGTCGCCGTTTCCACGCTATCCAGGGATAGTGCCTATGACTGACCGCTTGTCGATCTCCGCCAGCGAACGACTGGAGCAGGCGCTGACGCGTATCCAATCGCCCGCGTTCGAAGGATCGAAGGCCTTCACGGCAACGTTTGAAGAAAGCGCCCGGCGCGAAGCTCGGGCTTCCGACGAACGCGCCGCGATGGAAGCGCTACGCGGGCCGCTGGATGGCCGGATCGTCTCCGTCAAAGCGCTGTTCGACGTCGCTGGCATGATAACCGGTTCAGGGTCCGCCGTGTTGCGCCAGCTAGCTCCCGCTGCGGATGACGCTATCGTTGTAAAGCATTTGCGGGCGGCGGGCGCCGTCATCGTCGGCAAGACCCAGATGACCGAGTTTGCCTTTTCTGCGCTCGGTACGAACCCGCACGATGGCGTGCCGGGCAATTCGCGAGACCGCGAACGCGCCCCTGGTGGGTCGTATCCGGCGCCGTGGTATCGGTTGTCGACGGCATGGCTGAAATCGCCATCGGCAGCGACACGGGTGGCTCGATCAGGATTCCGGCCTCGCTGTCCGGCGCGGTCGGCTTCAAGCCGACGAGCGGGCGCGTATCGACAATTGGCGCGTTCTCGCTGTCGTCGACCCTCGACACGATCGGTCCGATCGCCCTGAACGTTGCGGACTGTGCCGCCGCCGATCAGGTCCTGTCGGGGCAGGTGTTGGCGCAGCCGTTGCGTGCGGCCTCATCCGGCTCGTTCCGCCTGATCGTCGCCCGCGGCCGGCTTTTCGATCGTTGTGAGCTGGAGGTACTGGATGCGTTCGAGAATGCCGTCCGTCGGCTTCGGGCCAGCGGGGTGCAGATCGAAGACGGATCGATGGATGCGACCCTCGACGATATCGCGGAGATCGACCGGATCGGGACGTTTCCGTCAATCGAGCTCGGAGCGACGCTGAGTGGTCTTCGAATTTCGGCCCTGGACGGCGTCGATCCGAAGACCCGGGTTCGCATCGAGGCGGGCGCGGGTATCCGTGCCGTCGACTATGTGCGCATGACCAGGCTTCGAAGCGCCGCGATCAGGTCGTTTGAAAGTGCCTTTTCCGAAAATGACGTCTTCGTCCTGCCGACGACACCGATCCGCGCGCCGCTGCTTTCGTCCGTAGAGGACGACGCTGCGTTCCATGACGCCAATGGACTCGTGCTTCGCAATCCGCGCATTGCCAACCTGCTGGATTGTCCCTCAATCACGCTGCCGCTCCCAACAGACGGTCTTCCCGTCGGTCTGATGCTGATCGGCCGAAGGAATTCGGACCGACGACTGTTGGAAATTGCGTCCCGCATCGAGGCGGAACTTTTTGTCCGTGGCTGATCACAACGACCATTCAGGTGAGGGAGGATATGATGGATGAACTATGGCGATGGGATGCGTGTCGCGTCGAGGCACCCGTACATACTAAAAACCCTTTGGAATCAATGAGACGTCGCGACATAACCGCAACATGAAAAAGCCCGTCGGGGAGGGGTTTTTCAAAAAAACTACAATTATTTCAGATGCTTAACAGTGGCTGGGGAACTAGGATTCGAACCTAGACAAACAGAGTCAGAGTCTGTTGTGCTACCGTTACACCATTCCCCAAACGCCTGGACGAGAATTACATAGCAAATTCAAGGCGTTGTCTTGAATGTTGGGCAATTGCTCGCGACGGATCGGCAAATCGCGTCGAAGTGGGGTCCTTCTACCCGCTAGCTCCCGGCCTTGGCAAGCGTGCGGCGATAGGCTTCGTGGGATCAGGCCTGCGGCAAACGCGGGCCTGTTGCGGCGGCGTTGGCGCCGCGGTCAGGGCAGGGGCGAATGAGCGTTTATTTCGAAGAGCTGGATTATCGCCCGACGCCGATCGGCGCGCTCAGCCTGCGGCGGCGCAGGTCGCTTTCCACCGGGGTCGATGTCTACGAAATCAAGCTCGGCGACGAATATCTGATGTCGAGCCAGTTCACGGCGGCCGAGATCGAACTGGCGCGGCTTGGGCTGGCGGCATTGACGCGCGCGGATCTTGATGTCGTCGTCGGCGGCCTCGGGCTCGGCTACACCGCGCAAGCCGTTCTCGAACATTCGAGCGTGCGGTCGTTGGTCGTCGTCGATGCGCTGCCTGAGGTGATCGAATGGCACGAGCAGGGCTTGCTGCCGCTCGGCAAGCAACTGACCGGCGATCCGCGCTGTCGTCTCGTCCATGGCGACTTCTTTGCGATGACGCTGTCCGCCGAAGGGTATGATTCCCGGACTCCGGCCCGCCGCTTCGATGCGGTGCTTGTTGACATCGACCACTCGCCGCGAAAGCTGCTGCATCCGCGCCACGCCGCGCTGTACGAGAGGGAGGGGCTCTCCCGGTTGGCCGAACATCTGCATCCCGGCGGCGTCTTCGCGCTGTGGTCGAACGATCCCCCGGATCAAGCGTTCGAGCGCGTGCTGGCGGACGTCTTCGCAACGACGGCTGCACATGTCGTGACGTTCGACGATCTGGCGGGGGAGCACATCGCCACCAACACGGTCTATGTCGCTGGAAAGGCCTGATGGTTCATCCGGGCGGCAGCGATGGAGGTGATGCCGTCACCCGACTAATTGCCACGCGCGCGGATGCAGCCGCAACTTGCCGATGCCAACCGGCCATGCGATGCTGACCGCGCTGAAAAACAAGGAAAGCGGTGGGCCGTCGTGCCCGGGCTTATCCAGAGCTCTCAAGAGCCACACCGGGCGGGACCTTTCGGAGATCTTCAAAATGGAATTCAAACGTATCGCTGTGCTGCTTTCTGCTGCCGCCATCTCGGTTGCACTGGCGGGCGCTGCTTCAGCCCAGGACAAGACCGTCAAGATCGGCGTGATCTTTCCGCTCAGCGGCAACGCCGCGAGCGCCGGCGTGCACGGCAAGGCGGCGATCGAAACCGCCGTCGAGATCATCAACACCGGCGGCCCCGGTCTCGGCAATCTACCGCTCACGAACAACGCGGGCCTCAAGGGCCTCGGCGGCGCCAAGGTCGAGGTCGTCTTCGCCGACAATCAGGGTAGCCCCGCCGTCGGGCAGAATCAGGCGCTGCGTCTGATCACCGAAGAAAAGGTGGTTGCGATTACCGGCGCCTATCAGTCGGGCATCACGCTGACCGCCAGTGCGATCGCCGAGAAATACGGCATTCCCTTCGTCAATGGCGAGTCGGTTGCCGCCAACCTGACCGAGCGCGGCTTCAAATGGTTCTTCCGCGTCACCCCGGTGGCGTCGGATTTCGCCAAGATCTATCTCGAGTTCCTCAAGGACATGAAGGCCGGCGGCATCAAGACCGACAATGTCGCGATCGTCCACGAGAACACCGAGTACGGCACATCGGTCGCGAGCGTCATCACCTCGGTCTTCAAGGAGAACGGCCTCGCCATCGCGATGGATATTCCCTATGCCGCCAACACCACCGACGTGCAGAGCCAGGTGCTGCAGCTCAAGGACAAGAAGCCGGATGTGGTGATCATGGTCAGCTATACGTCGGATGCCATCCTGTACGCCAAGACCATGCAGGCGCTGGACTACAAGCCGCCAATGATCATCGCCGACAATTCCGGTTTCTCCGATCCGTCGTTCATCAAGACGGCCGGAAAGCTCGCGCAGGGACTGTTCAATCGCTCGTCTTTCGCGATCGGGGCCAAGGGGACGCCGGCCTTCCTGATCAACGAGATGTACAAGAAGAAGAGCGGTGGCGACGATCTCGATGATACCGCTGCGCGCCAGATGCAGGGCTTTTTCGTGCTGGCCGAGGCGATCGACCGCGCCGGTTCGACCGAGCCCGCCAAGATCCAGGCGGCGCTGAAGGCCACCGACCTCAAGCCCGATCAATTGATCATGGGCTACAAGGGCGTCAAGTTCGACGACAAGGGCCAGAATGTGCTTGCCGCGGGCCTCGTGATCCAGCTGCAGGACGGCGAGAACTACACGCCGGTCTGGCCGAAGCAACTGGCCAAGACCGCTCCGGTGTTGCCGTACAAGGGGTGGTAAAGTCATGAGGGCGGGACGTTAGTGCCGCCCTCGCTTATCTCGTTGCTTCGTGATCCCTGAAGTCCAACCCGCAAGCCGCTGACATGTCCTCCATTCTCGTTCAGGTGATCGTCGGCGGCCTGTTGCTCGGCGCGGTGTATGCGCTGTTTTCATCCGGCCTCACGCTGATCTGGGGCATGATGAACATCGTCAATTTCGCGCATGGCGATTTCGTCATGCTCGGAATGTACACGGCCTTCGTGGTCTGGACGCTGCTCGGCGTCGGGCCGCTGGCCGGTGTGCCGATCGCGGCGCTGGTGCTGGCAACCGTCGGTATCGTGGTCTATTTCGGGCTGATCCGCAGCGTGATGAAGGGGCCGATGCTGGCCCAGATTCTCGGGACCTTCGGGCTTGCGCTGTTGCTGCGCTATTCCGTGTTTTGGGCCTTCGGCGCCAACTTCCTCACCCTTCCGGGAGATCTGGTCGGCGGCACCTATGATGTGCTCGGCATCAAGTTGCAGGCTTCGCGTCTATTGGCCGGCGTCGTCGCCTTGCTGGTGACGCTCGGGCTGCATCTGCTGCTGACGCGCACTTCGCTCGGTTCGAAGATGCTCGCGGTTTCCGAGGATGCCACGGCGGCGCAGCTGATGGGCATTCGTCCCGACAGCATGCAGGCGATCGCCTGGGCGATCGCGGCCGGCGCCACCGGCCTCGCCGGCGCGCTGATCGCGACCTTCTTCTATATCGCGCCGACGGTCGGCGAGACGCTTGGCATCGTCGCTTTTGTCACGGTGTCGCTCGGCGGCTTCGGTAGCGTGCCGGGCGCGCTGGTCGCGGGGCTGCTGATCGGCGTCATCGAGTCTGTTTCGGCCTACTGGATCGGCGGGATCTACAAGGACATCGTGGTGTATTCGCTGTTCCTGTGTTTTCTCTGGTTCCGGCCGCAAGGCCTGATGGGCAAGACGTGATGCGGCGTTTCCTCTGGCCCTCGGTCGCGCTCGCGCTGGTGATCCTCTATCCGCTGGTGTTCACCACGCCGTTCCAGCAGCGGCTCGGCGCCCTGATCCTGCTCTATGCGATCGCGGCGTCGGCCTGGAATATCATCGGCGGCTATGCCGGGCAGGTCTCGGTCGGCCATGTCGTGTTCTTTGGCTGCGGCGCCTATGCGTCGATGGCGGCCTATTCGCATTTCGGGTTGCCGCCGCTGGTCGGCATTCCCGCGGGCATTGTCGCCAGCGTGGCGATCGCGGCCATCGTCGGCGTTCCGACGCTGCGGCTATCAGGCCATTATTTCAGCATGGCGACGATCGCGGTTGCCGAACTCGCGCGCCTGATCGTGACCAATACCGATTATCTCGGCGCTGCCGTCGGCCTCAGCGGTCCGACCGTGCCGCGCACCGTGTTCGATCTCTCCTTCATCTCGGCGCTGCCTTATTACTATCTGTTCCTGACCGTTCTCCTGATCACGCTCGGCATTACCTGGTGGATGACCAACAGCCGAATGGGCTTCTATCTGCGCGCGATCAAGGATTCCGAGCGCGCGGCGCGTTCGCTCGGTGCGCCGGCGAGCCGGACCAAGCTATACGCCTACATGCTGAGCGCGGGGCTCACCAGCGTCGCCGGTGCGCTCTATTCGATGATGTTCGGCTTCGTCGATCCGGAGTCCGGCCTCGGCATCCTGATCTCGGTAAAAATGCTGATCATGGCAGCACTCGGCGGCGCCGGTCTGCTGTTCGGTCCGCTGGTCGGCGCGGCGATCCTGGTGCCGCTGGAGGAAATCTCCAACAATCTGCTGGGCGGCAGGGGTGCCGGGCTCACCTTCGTCGTCTACGGCGCCATCATCGTTGTGATTGCGCGGTTCCAGCCGGGCGGCATTCTGGCGCTGATCAACCGGCTGTGGGCGAAGCGCAAGCCTGCCGAGGCGCCGGTTGCGCAGGGAGCACCCCATGCTTCTTGAAGCCCGCGACATCACCAAAGCCTTCGGCAGCTTCAAGGCGGTCGACGCCGCCAGCGTCACGCTGGAGCAGGGCGACATTCTCGGCCTCATCGGGCCCAACGGCGCCGGCAAGTCGACCTTCTTCAACTGCCTGACCGGCGATCTCGTCTCGACCTCGGGCCGGGTGCTGTTCGAGGGCCATGACATCACCGCCATGACGCCGGAGGCGCGGGCCCAGCTTGGGCTCGCGCGCACCTTCCAGGTGCCGCAGACATTTGAAGGCATGACCGTGCTTGAAAACGTGATGATCGGCGCGTTCCTGCGCACGCCACATCGCGCGGAAGCCGAGAGCAAAGCCCGCGCCGTGCTGGAGCGCGTCGGCATGAACAAACTGGCGGATGCGCCGGCACGTTCGCTCGGTACGCCCGGCCGCAAGCGGCTGGAGATCGCGCGCGCTCTCGCCACCGAGCCCAAGGTTCTGCTGCTCGACGAAGCCATGGCCGGGCTGACGCAGCGCGAGGTGCAGCTCGCGATCGACCTGGTGCGCGACATCCATCGTTCCGGCATCACGCTCGTGATCGTCGAACACATCATGGAAGTCATCATGTCGCTAGCAAGCCGCGTCGTGGTGTTCCACCAGGGCAAGGAGATTGCGCGCGGCAGCCCGCGCGAGGTCACCGCCAATCCGGCCGTGATCGCGGCCTATCTCGGCACCCGCGCCGCCAAGGCCGCCGCCGGTCATACGCCGGTCGAGTTGATGGGCGGACCCCCGACATGACTGGGCCGTTGCTTGCCATCCAGCATCTCGAAGTCCGCTACGGCGACCTGATCGGCGTGTCAGATGTTTCGCTCGAGGTGCCCGAGGGCAGCGTGGTGGCGCTGCTCGGCTCCAATGGCGGCGGCAAGACCACGGTGCTCAACGCCATCGCCGGGCTAATTCCTGTTCATGCCGGGTCGATCCGCTTCAACGGCGAGGAGATCGGCGGGCAGAGCGCGTTTGCGATCGTGCGCAAGCGACTGGCGCTGTCGCCGGAAGGCTGGCGGCTGTTCGTGCAGCAGAGCGTCGAGAACAATCTGCTGCTCGGTGCGACGCCGCTGCGCGACACGGCACGCAAGGCCACGCTGCTGGAGCGCGTCTATGCGATCTTTCCAAAACTGAAGGAGCGCCGTAACCAGCGCGCCGGCACGATGTCCGGCGGCGAGCGGCAGATGCTGGCGGTCGGCCGCGCGCTGATGAGCGACCCGAAACTGCTGATGCTGGACGAGCCGTCGCTGGGCCTTGCGCCCGCCGTGGTGGAATCCATGTACGAGACGTTTGAGCGATTGCACCGCGAAGGCCTGACCATCCTGCTTGCCGAACAGTCGATCGAACTGGCGCTGGAAGTCTCGGATTTTGCCACCGTGCTTCAAGTCGGCAAGAGCGTGCTGTCAGGCACCGCAGCCGCACTGGCGGAAGACCCGCAGGTGCAGAAGGCGTATCTCGGGGCGTGAGCTTCGCCCCACCCATGCTACGGCTATCTCTTCTGGGCCTTCATCTCGGCTTCCAGCACCAGCAACAGACAGCCGCTCAAGCGAGCCTCCATCTCCCGGTCGTGAATCGATAGCGGCCCGGGATCGTTGAGGATGGCGTTGACCAGCGTGCCCAGCACGACCTGCAAACCGAATGCGATGCCGCGCGTCTTGGCGGCCGCGCGTCCTCTGCCCATGGCGGGGAGGAGGAGCGGCGTGGCACGGGCTGAGGTGGCGCGAGCCAGGCCCTTGAAAGTGGTCCATCGATCGGGGCGGGTATCATCGTGCTGGAGTGCTGCCCGCAGCACGCCTTCGTGTTTTCGCATCCAGCCGACGATCCCGGTGACCAGCAGCCGGCAGCGCTCGGCGAGCCCGGCGTCAGAGAGCCGGGCATTCCCGGACATGCCGGACTGCATGCGTTCGCCATCGCGCGCGGCGAGTTCGATCAGGACGTTGAAATAGGCGTCCTTGCTCTCGAACCGGCTGTAGAAGGCGCCGACGGTGGCGCCAACCTGCCGGCACAGCGCTTCGATCGACAATTCCGCGAGGCTGTGGGTGCGAAGCATCTCCGCGCCGGCCTGCAGCAGGGCCGCCGTGGTCTCGCGGCTGCGCTTCTGCCGCGACGGGGTCATGCCTGGCAGGTCGAGTTCGCTGGCTCGGGAAGGCATCGGGATATTGCATCTCCGCGCAAAATAATCATAATGATAATTCGGATTATGGATTTTGGCAATGCGCGCTGAGCGGTTCTCCGCGACAGCATGGCCAAGGCTTCGGGCGAAACCGGCGGATCAACCGCGGTCGCGAATAGTACGGGAGGAATGCATGGCGGCAGGCAGCGCAAAACCGTTCGGCGGCGTCATCGACAAGACCGTGGCCGGCTCCAAGCCCTGGTGGCCGGACACGGCAAAACCGCCGCAGGGCGCGCCCAACATCCTGGTGGTGCTGTTCGACGACGTCGGCTTCTCCGATTTCGGCTGCTACGGCTCGCCGATCAGGACGCCGACCATCGACAGACTCGCGGCCGAAGGCCTGCGCTATTCCGGCTTCCATACCACCGCGATGTGTTCGACCACGCGCGCGGCGCTGTTGACCGGACGTAACCACCATTCGGTCGGCGTTGGCTGCCTCGCCAATTTCGATAGCGGCTATCCCGGTTACCGCGGCAAGATCGCGCGCGAGGCGGGGACGCTGGCGGAGATGCTGCGGCCGCACGGCTATCGCAACTACATGGTCGGCAAATGGCACGTCACGCCTTTGACCGAAAGCGGCGCCACCGGGCCGTTCGACGGCTGGCCGCTGGGGCGCGGCTTCGATCGCTTCTATGGTTTTCTGGATGCCGAGACCGATCAGTTCGCGCCCGAACTGGTCTCCGACAACACCCATATCGACCCGCCGGGGACGTTTGCCGATGGCTACCACCTGACGTCGGATCTGGTCGACCAAGCCATTCGCTTCATTGCCGACCACACCGCCGACCGGCCCGATATCCCGTGGCTGACCTGGCTGGCGCCGGCGGCCTGTCATGCGCCGCACCAGGCGCCCGCCGAACTCATCAGGAGCTATGACGCCACCTTCGCGCATGGCTGGGACATCGAGCGCGAGCAGCGCTTGGCGCGCCAGAAGGCGATGGGGATCGTGCCGCCGGAAACCCGAATGCCCGAACGCAATGATGGCGTCCGGGCCTGGGACGGCTACAGCGCCGACGAGCAGCGCCTGTTCACGCGGCTGCAGGCGGCCTTTGCCGGCATGCTCGATCACGCCGACCAGCATCTCGCCCGGCTGATCGGGTTTCTCGACACCGCCGGCATTCGCGACAACACGTTGATCCTCGTGCTGTCGGACAACGGCGCCAGCCAGGAAGGCGGGCCGCTCGGCTTCGTCAACGCGATGGGGCCGTATAATTTCCGTCCCGAACCGATCGCCGAGAAAATACGGCGGATCGACGATATCGGCGGTCCCGACTCGCACAGCAATTTCCCGCACGGCTGGGCCATGGCGTCGAACACGCCGCTGCGGCGCTACAAGCAGAACACCCATGGTGGCGGCATCCGCGATCCCTTCATCATGAACTGGCCGAACAAGATCGCCGCCAAGGGCGAACTGCGTCATCAGTTCGTGCACGCCTGCGACCTGACGCCGACCCTGCTCGATCTGATTGGCGTCAAACCGCCGACGGAGATCGCCGGCGTTCCCCAGATGCCGATGGAGGGCGAAAGCTTTGCGCGCTCCGTCTCGGATGCGTCGGCGCCGTCAAAGTCCTCGCCGCAATATTTCGAGATGTTCGGCCATCGCGGTATCTGGCAGGACGGCTGGAAGGCGGTTTCCTTCCACCCCTCGGGCACGCCGTTCGAGAACGACAAATGGGAGCTGTTTCATCTCGACAAGGATTTTTCCGAAACCAGCGATCTCGCGGAAACAGAGCCCGAACGTCTGGCCGAAATGGTCAAGCTGTGGTGGAACGAGGCCGAGCAGCACAACGTGTTGCCGCTCGACGACCGTTTCGCGGCGCGGTTTGCGGAAAACGCGGCGCGGTTTCAGGGGGCGCGCAACAAGTTCACCTTTCACGCCGGCATGGGCCACGTACCGACCGACGTCGCGCCCGACGTCCGCAGCCGCAGCTACACCATCGAAGCCCATGTCGAGATCGACAAGTCCGGCGTCGAGGGTGTGCTGATCTCCCATGGCGATATGACGTCCGGCTACAGCCTCTACGTCAAGGACGGCATGCTGGTGCACGACCTCAATATCGGCGGCGGCCATGAGATCGTGACCTCGACCAGCAAGGTGCCGGCGGGCGCACATCGCCTCGGCGTGCATGTCGAACGTCTGGTGCGCAAGGAGGCGCCGGCCAAGGGCGCGCGGACCGGGGTCACCGCCTATACGCTATTGATCGACGGCGAACCCGCGGGCTCGATCGAGACCCAGCTCGGATTCAACAATTTCATCTCCTGGTCCGGCCTCGACATCGGCCGCGACCGCTCCAGCCCGGTCTCGCACTACACCGCGCCGTTCGAGTTCACCGGCAGGCTGTTGCGGGTGACGGTCGACATGCACGAGGACCAGAAGCTCGACGGCGACGGCGTCGGGGCCGCGGAGATGGCGCGGCAGTAGCGCTTCCGTCATTGCGAGGAGCGTTAGCGACGAAGCAATCCATCTATCCGACATGCGGCACGATGGATTGCTTCGCGGAGCCTGTCATCGGGCGCGCATTCGCGCGACCCGTTGGCTCGCAATGACGGTGATTATGATGGCGTCCGCCTACTTGATCTTCTCGTACGCCGCGGCGAAATCGGTCAGCGGCATCGGGATAGCTATGACTTCCTTGGCCAGGTTCTGGAACGAGACCTTCAGCTGCTTGCCTGTCTTCATGGCGGCCAGCATCTCGGGCGAAATCGGGGTGTTGGCGTAGCAACCGCGCTGCTCACAGGTCTGGATCTGCAGGTCTGTGGCCTTCCCGTCATCGACCTGCAGCTTCGCGCCGGCCGGCAGGTTCAGCCCGAGCGGCAATTGAATGACGGCGACCGGCGCATGTGTATCGCTGGGAACGCGAATGTCGATCAGCACGATCAGTTGGCCGGTCTTGGTCAGAACGGCGGTCTGCTCGATCAGGCATTCGAGCGGCGCACCGCGGCTCGCGCTGCTGCATCGTGCGCTCCAGCCGGGAGGGGTGGGCGGATTTGCGGGCGCGGCCTCAGCCTGCGGGGCTGGCGTTGCCGGTGTAGGCGCTGCCTGTGCGGCAGGCGCGTTCCTGGCTTTCGGAGCCTGGGCGTAGCCCAGGCCCGGCAAACCGGGCGCCATGGCCAAGGCAAACATGATGGTGATGAAAGACTTTACTGAATTTTTCAATGAACCGGCTCCGGAATGTACACCCTTCGGATGTGCCGTTGGCCGGTTAAAGTCAAGTCACTCGGCCGCCTGCTTGACCGAACTGTGCGTGTCCGGATGCGCGGCTTCGTCTGATGGGGACGACCGGCCCCAACCCGCAAACGCGTTCGAAAGCCGGTCGAGATAGAGATACACGACAGGCGTCGTGAACAGCGTCAGCGCCTGGCTGACGATCAGGCCGCCGACCATGGCGTAACCCAGCGGCTGGCGAATTTCCGAGCCGGTACCGGTCCCGAGCATCAACGGTACGCCGCCGAGCAGGGCTGCCATCGTCGTCATCATGATCGGGCGGAACCGGAGCAGGGCCGCCTTTCGGATTGCGGCTTCGGGCTCCAGATGCTCGTCGCGTTCGGCCGTGATCGCGAAGTCGACCATCATGATGCCGTTCTTCTTCACGATGCCGATCAGAAGCACGATGCCGATCAGCGCGATCAAGCTGAAGTCGAATCCGAACAGCATCAGGATGGCGAGCGCGCCGACGCCGGCCGATGGCAGCGTCGACAGGATCGTGATCGGGTGGATGTAGCTTTCGTAGAGAATGCCGAGGATCAGGTACACCACCACCAGCGCCGCCAGGATCAGCAGCGGCACGGTGCCGAGCGATTGCTGGAATGCCTGCGCCGTGCCCTGGAAGCTCGAGTTGAGCGTCGTCGGCGCGCCGAGTTCGACCATCGCCTTCTGCACCGCGACGGTTGCCTGGCCCAGCGCCACGCCCTGTCCGAGGTTGAAGCTGATGGTGATCGCCGGGAACTGGCCCTGATGGCTGATCGACAACGGCCGCACCGGGACGCTGGTCCAGGTCGCGAAGGTCGACAGCGGCACCTGATCGCCCGTGGTCGGCGACTTCACATAGATCTTGTTCAGCGTGTCGAGGCTGCCCTGCAATTCCGGCAGCACTTCGAGGATCACGTGATAGCTGTTGAGCTGCGTGAAGTACTGCGTCACCTGGCGCTGGCCGAAGGCGTCATACAGCGTGTCGTCGATCAGTTGCGGCTGGATGCCGTAGCGCGAGGCGGTGTCGCGGTTGATCTTCAGCTCGAGCGTGGTGCCCTTGGTCTGCTGGTCGGTGGCGACGTCGCGCAGCTCGGGCAGCGTCTGCATCTTGGCCAGGATCTTCGGCGCCCATTCGTTCAGCTCGGCGAGATTGGCGTCCTGCAACGTGAACTCGAACTGGGTTCGCGTCGGCCGGCCGCCGAGCCGGACGTCCTGGGCGGCCTGCATATAGAGGCGGGCGCCCTCGACCTTTTCGAGCTGGGGACGCAGCCGGGCGATGATCTGCTGCGCATTCGCTTTGCGCTCGTTGCGCGGCTTCAGCGTGATGAACAGGTTGCCGTTGTTGCCGGCACGGCCGCTGCCGCCGATCGCCATCGCGACGGTGGCGACGTCGGGATCTGCCTGCACGATTTTGCCGAGCTCTTCCTGATGCCGCTTCATGTCGGCGAAGGAAATGTCCTGGTTGGCTTCCGAGGTGGCGGTGATCAGGCCGTTATCCTGCTGCGGGAAGAAGCCCTTGGGAATGACCACGAACAGGTAGACCGACAGTCCAAGCGTGGCGAAGAAGATCATCAGCGTGGTGAGCTTCCAGCGCAGCGCGCGGTCGAGACCGCGTTCATAGCTGCGCAGCATCGCGTCGAACGCGCTTTCGCTCCACTGGTAGAACCGGCCGTGTTTGGTCTCGCCATGCGCGCGCAGGAAGCGTGAAGCCATCATTGGCGTCAGCGTCAGTGCCACGACCATCGATACGAAGATCGTCATCGCCAGCGTCACCGCGAATTCGCGGAACAATCGTCCGATGATGCCGCCCATCAGCAGCAGCGGGATCAGCACCGCGACCAGCGAGACGCTGATCGAGACGATGGTGAAGCCGATTTCGCTGGCGCCCTTGAAGGCGGCGGCCATCGGTTTCTCGCCTTCCTCGATATAGCGGGTGATGTTTTCCAGCATCACGATGGCGTCGTCGACCACGAAGCCGACGGCGATGGTCAGCGCCATCAGTGACAGGTTGTCGAGCGTGTAGCCGAACACCCACATCAGCGCGCAAGCGCCGAGTAGCGCCAGCGGCACCGTGACGGTCGGGATGACGGTGGCCCAGAAACTACGCAGGAAGACAAAGATGACCATCACCACCAGCGCGATGGTGAGCAGCAGGGTAAATTGCACGTCCTCGACCGCGGCGCGGATGGTCTGGGTGCGGTCGCTGATGACTTCGATCTTGATAGCGGGCGGGATCGCCGCGACCAGCCGCGGCAGCGTCGCCTTGATCTTGTCCACGGTCTCGATGACGTTGGCGCCGGGCTGCTTGAACACCACGAGGAACACGCCGCGCTTGCCGTTGGCCCAGGCCGCCTGCTTGGCGTCTTCCGGGCCGGTGACGGCCTGGCCGATATCCTTGATCCGCAGCGGGCCGCCGTTGCGATAGGCAATGATGACGTCGTTCCAGTCCTTGGAATCGAGCAACTGGTCGTTGGCGTAGATGGTGTAGGCGCGGGTATCGCCGTCGATGTTGCCCTTCGGGCTGTCGACAGTCGTGATCGCGATCGCGGCGCGCACGTCTTCCAGCGAAAGGCCCTTGGCGACGAGCTTGGCTGGATCGATCTGGACGCGGATCGCGGGCTTCTGCTGCCCGCCGATGATGACCTGGGCGACGCCCGCGATCTGGCTGATCTGCTGCGCGAGCTGGGCGTCGACGGCATCGCTGACGGTGGTCAGCGGCAGCGTTTCCGACGTCGCCGACAGCAGCAGGATCGGCGAGTCCGCCGGGTTGACCTTGCGATAGGTCGGCGGCGAGGGGAGGTTTTTCGGCAACTGTCCGCCGGCGGCGTTGATCGCGGCCTGGACGTCGTTGGCGGCGGCGTCGATCGAGCGGTTGAGATCGAACTGGATCGTTACCGCGGCGGTGCCGAGGTAACTGGTGGAGGTCATCTGCGCGACGCCGGGAATCTGCGCGAGCTGACGTTCCAGCGGCTGCGCCACCGACGAGGCCATCGTTTCCGGACTGCCGCCTGGGAGCGAGGCGGCGACCTGGATGGTCGGGAAGTCGACCTGCGGCAGCGGTGCCACCGGCAGCAGCGGATAGGCGACCAGGCCGACGAACAGAATCCCCGCCATCATCAGCGAGGTGCCGATCGGATAGCGAATGAAAGGCGCCGAGATTCCGTCGCTCATTCCGATTTGACCTTGGTCTGGGCCGGATCCGAACTTGCCACCGCCGTGGAAACCAGCGTGCCCGGCTGCACCTTGTACTGGCCGGCCGTAATCACCTGTTCGCCGGGCGACAGTCCCTCATCGACCACCGAACGTCCGTCGATCGACCGCGTCGACTTGATCTTGCGCAGCTCGGCCTTGTTCTCTGCCGTGACCGCGAAGGCATAGAGGCCGTCGGTGCCATGTTGGATGGCATCGTCGGGTACCACGGTGGCATCCTTCAGCGTTGCGACCAGAAGCCGGGTCGAAACCGACTGGCCCGGCCACAGCGCATGGTCCTTGTTGTCAAACACCGCCTTGAGCCGAATAGTCCCGCTCGTCGTATCGACCTGGTTGTTGATCAGCGACAGCGTTCCCGTCGACAGCACACGCTTGCCGTCGGTGGAGAGCGCGATGGTCTTCGGCGGGGCGGCGGCCAGCGCCGCCTTGATGTCCGGCAACTGGTCTTCCGGCGCGGTAAAGATCACGGCGATCGGCTCGATCTGGGCGATGGACACGATGCCGGTCTGGGTCACGGCGTTGACGATATTGCCGACGTCGACCTGGCGCAGCCCGACGACACCGGAGATCGGCGCCTTGATGGTGGCGTAATCGAGCTGGGTTTGCGCATTGAAAATCGCCGCCGCGTCGGCCTGAATCTGCGCCGTCAGCTGGGCTACGGTGGAACGCTGGGTGTCGGTCTGCTGCCGGGTCGCGAATTCGCCGAGCTTGGTATAGCGCTGCAGATCGAGATTGGCGTTGGCGAGATTGGCTTCGTCCTGCGCCTTCTTGGCGGTGGCCTGGTCGAGGGCTGCCTGGAACGGCCGTGGATCGATCTCGACCAGCGTGTCGCCTTCCTTGACGAACTGGCCTTCCTGGAAGGCGATCTTGTTGATCTGGCCATCGACCCGGGTGCGGACCAGCACGGTGTTGAAGCCCTGCACGGTGCCGAGGCCGGTCAGGTAGACCGGAAAGTCGGCCTTCCCGACCGGGGCGATCTTGACGGGAACGGCGACACGCGCGGGCGCGCTCTTTTGGGCGTCAGCCTGGGCCTGATGATCGTTGCCGTGGAATTTTTGCCAGCCGAAATAGCCCAGCCCGGCGATCGCCGCGGTCAGTAACACCCAGCGGATAGTTCGCGATGTCGACATACGGTTCCGAGTGCTTGAAGAACTGGGTTCGAAAAACAACGAATGGGTGCTTAAAACGATCCCCACGGCCGCCAGATATAGTCCGCCGGCACTCCCCGTGTACACACACTTACGCTTGAGAATTCTAAACAATTGGAAAGGTTTGCGGGGTTTTCTGCTCTGGATTGCGCGGTTGGAAAGATATCGCCTGGAGCGAGGCGGGCGCCGTCTGCGGAGCGGTCGATCGCTGGCGCCTTCCTGCACCAAGGCGTCGCCCCTGAAGCCAAGCGAGGCCTGCGCGCGCTCGCGCCGGTGCCATTTCGGTCCGGGTTGAAACGCTGATGGATGTCGTCCATATCGCGCGCATCGAGCTTTGACCCTGGGGCGCATGATGGATGAACTGAACGGACGCATGATGGCGTGCCAGATCCTGGTGACGGGATTGATCGCGCGCGTCGCCAACAACTCGCCCGATCCGCTGCGCTTCCTCTCCGACTTCCGCGACGAGATCAAAGCGGTGGTGAAAGGCGTCAACATCGCCGGCATGGAAAACACCGATCGTGTTCGCCAGGTCGCGCAGTCGACGGTCGATGAATTGTTTTCGTTGATGAAGCCGCCGAGCGAAGATTGATCGGCGATCGAAATCGGCGAAGCAAATTGGACCTTATTTTACTGGGTTTTCTCGCATTTCCTTAGAACGGTTATAAAGCGTGCCCGCGTTTAGAACGCTTGCAAATTAGAACGCTTTCAAACTGGAAATTAGAATTGCTTTCAACTGGATGGATTCAAGCGCGATGTTGTCGTCATCGCATTGACCCTGATTTTCTCGCTCTGTAGCACCACGTCCGGGACGGTTGGTCGCGCGTCGAATCTGCGCATCAGCCAAAACTCTGCCAGGGGCGCGTTATCAAATGAACAAAGCAAAAGCACCGAGGTCGCTGCGTTTTGAAGCAGCGATCAACTCGGTCGGTCAGACCATCGAAAACAATTCGGGCAAAACGGTTTCCGCGGTCGCAGGATTGATCGCGGTCGCATCGTTTTCGGGCGCCGAAGCGCAGCAAACCAGCCTCCCGCCCGTGACGGTCGATGCCCCGGTCGCTCGGCCGAAGCCTGCCGCCTCGAAGCCTTCGGCGGACCAGGTCCGCGCCCGTACCGCCTTGCGCCGCGCCGCACGCCGCTCGCAGCCGGCGCAGGTTGCTGCCGTGCCGTACCCCAACGCCGGCGGCCTTGCCGCCGACCGTAATCCCTATGCTGACGCCTCAGCGCCCTACAAGGTCGATCACGTGCAGGCGACCGGCAAGTTTCCCGAGCCGCTGTTGAACACGCCGAAGACCATCACGGTGCTCTCCAAGGAAGTTCTGGCCGACGAGAACGCCACCACGCTGAGGCAGGCGGTGCTGAGCACGGCCGGCGTGACGCTGGGTACCGGCGAGGGCGGCAATGCCTTCGGCGACCGCTTCTTCATCCGCGGCTTCGACGCCCGCAACGACGTCTTCCTCGACGGTATCCGCGACGCCGGCGTCAGCGTTCGCGAAAACTTCTTCACCGAGCAGGTCGAGATCCTGCGCGGTCCGGGTTCGACCTTTGCCGGTCGTGGCACCGCTGGCGGCGCGATCAACATCGTGACCAAGCAGGCGACGACGGAAAAAAGCTTCTACAACATGGACACCACGCTTGGGACCGACAGCACCAAGCGTGTCGTGCTCGACGTCAACCAGGTGATCAGCCCGACCTTTGCGGTTCGCGCCGCCGGCCTGTTCCAGGACGCGACCGTCGCCGGCCGTAACAACAGCAAGGACGATCGCGACGGCCAGTTCATCACGGCGAAATGGACCCCGCTGGATTCGGTGACGGTGTACGGAAACTATATCCACACCAACCTGCACGGCATGCCGGATTTCGGCGTGCCGTATTTCCGGCCGGGCGGCACGGGCTCTAGCACCCAGCAGTTCACGTCCACCGCCGGCGGCCCGTACACCGATTTCGGTGTCAACCGGAATACATTCTACGGCCTGGTCTTCCGTGACTATTACAGCATCAAGCAGGACATCGGCACCGTCGGCGGCGAGATCATGATCACGCCGGACCTGACGCTGAGCAACAAGACCCGGTACCAGCGTTCAGTGCAGGACTATATCGGAACGCTTCCGGAGCAGCCGAACACACTCACAGGCTTGCTGAACCTCAATCCGCAGAGTCGCTATCAGGTGACCGAAAACACCGCCAACCAGACCGAACTGACCTACAAGTTCAATACTTTCGGCTGGAAGCACACCGCGCTCGCCGGCGTCGAAGTCTCGCGCGAGATTTCGAGCATCGACAGATATACCGGGCTCAGTTCGGAAGCGCTCGGCAATCAGGGAGCGCCGAGCGGCACCATCACAGGGGCGAGTATCTTCTATCCGCAGTACACGTATTTCCAGCCCACCAGCAGC
Source organism: Bradyrhizobium sp. KBS0727 (assembly GCF_005937885.2). Taxonomy (NCBI): domain Bacteria; kingdom Pseudomonadati; phylum Pseudomonadota; class Alphaproteobacteria; order Hyphomicrobiales; family Nitrobacteraceae; genus Bradyrhizobium; species Bradyrhizobium sp. KBS0727. The sequence continues at coordinate 3,050,189 of NZ_CP042176.1, forward strand.
CCGCAATGGACAGGCCTTCCGACCAGAGTCGCCATCGATACCCAGAGCGTCTATGCGATGGATAGCGCCAACTACAACGACAAGATCATCCTCAACGGCGGCGTTCGCTACGATAACTATGACGTCAAGGCGACTGGCTTTGGTACGGCCAGCGGCCAGTTGTCGCCCAATCTCTGGAATGCGCAGGAAGTGCGAAGCGGCATGCCGAACTTCAACCTCGGCCTGACGCTGAAGCCGATGCCGATCGGCAGTGTCTACGTCGCCTATGCGACGTCCACGAACCCGGTGGGCTCCGAATTCGACGGCACGTCAGCGCAATATGGGGGTCTCGCTGGTTTCCTCGCCGGAAACCCAAATCAGGTGTTCGGGCCGGAGAAGAACAAGGCGATCGAGGTCGGAACCAAGTGGGAGCTGTTTGACCGGCACATGCTGGTGACGGCGGCATTGTTCCAGACCGAGAAGGACAATGCGCGCGAGTCGCAAAACGTCACCACCGCGGCGCAAGCAGCCGCGATTCCGGGCTGCGCGTATACGCTCGTGTCTCCCGCCCCAGAGTCCTGCATCTCCGCCGGGGCGGCGTATCGCATCCGCGGTATCGACCTCGGCATGGGCGGCAAGATCACCGACAGATGGAGCATGATGGCCGGCCTCGTGCTGATGCAATCGGAGGTGACGAATTCGCAACTCAGGGTGACCCCCCAGCCGTTGCTCTATGCGAGCAATGTCGGACTGCCGCTGGCCAACGTCGCGCATCAGTCGTTCAGCTTGCTCACCAAGTATCAGCTCAACGATGTCTGGGAACTCGGCGGCCAGGCGGTGTACCGGTCGAAGATCTATGGCGGTACTTTCCTCGCCGCCAACCAGGGCACGTCGCTTCCAAGCTACTGGCGCTTCGACGCCTTTGCGGAAGCCAAGCTCGACAAGAACTGGACGGCGAAACTGTTCGTCGCCAACCTCACCAACAAGCTCTACTATGATGCGCTCTACCAAAGCGCCGCGCCCTTCGTTCTGGTCGCGCCGGGTCGGAGTGTGAGCATGGTGATCTCGGCACGCTACTAACTGCAAGACAGGGATGCAGGTGGAATGCTGATTTGCATCCCCAACGTACTAAGCAAGGCCGATGTGGCGGACTTCCGCCGCATCATGGATGAATCCGACTGGGAGGACGGCCGCTCCACGGCCGGCGCGCAGTCGGCGCTGGTCAAGCGGAACGAACAACTGCCGCCGGACAGCGAGGTCGCGCGCACGCTCGGCAATCGCGTGCTGTCGGCGCTGACGGCCAGCCCGAAATTCATTTCAGCGGCGATTCCGCTGCAGATCTTTCCGCCGCTGTTCAACCGCTATGTCGCTTCTGACGGCCACCATTTCGGCGTCCATGTCGACAACGCGGTGCGGGGAGACCGTCTCACCGGCCTGCGGATCCGGACCGACCTGTCGGTCACGTTGTTTTTATCCGAGCCGGAGGAGTATGACGGCGGGGAACTGGTGGTCGAGGATCTCTACGGATCCCATGAAATCAAGCTCGCAGCCGGGGACCTAGTGCTTTATCCTGCGTCTAGTTTGCATCTGGTCACGCCGGTCACGCGAGGTATGCGTGTCGCGTCTTTTTTCTGGTTGCAGAGCATGGTACGGGATGCGCACGCCCGCAGCCTGATCTTCGACCTTGATACCGCGATACAGGCCTTGGTGGAGCGGCTCGGACGAGATGACCCTGAAACGGTCAAATTGACCGGCATTTATCACAACCTGATCCGCTACTGGGCCGAAGTATGATGACCTCACTTTCCCGCGTGACGTTTGCCGTGATCCCGGCGCTGGCAATGCTGTGGCTGGCCTCGCCCGTATCGGCCCAACAGGCCCAGCCGAAGGCGGGGCCCGCGGCGACGGCCGCGCCTGTGGTCCAGGCCGCCCCGGTTGGGTCGCAGCCCGCAGCACCGCTCCAGGCCGCACCGCCGGTTCAGACCCCGGCACCGCCGGCCGCTACTGCGCCGACCGCCGCGGCGCCGGCTTCGGACGCCGCAGCGCCACCGGTCGAGCGCGAAGGCAGACTGTTGAAAGCGGCTGCGGTCGAACTGCGCGAATTCTCGCCGTGGTCGATGTTCGTGTCGGCGGACGTGGTGGTGAAGGCCGTCATGATCGGCCTTGCCTTTGCTTCGCTGGTCACCTGGACAATCTTTATTGCCAAGATGATCGAACTGTCCGTCGTTCAGCGCAACCTGCGCGCGGCGCTCGGCAAGATTGCCGACGCGCGGTCGCTGGCGGAAGCGCAATTCGCGCTGGGCTCGAAGGGCAGCGTGCTGTTTTCATTGCTGGCGGCGGCGATGCGCGAGGCGCGGATGTCGGCAGGAATTTCCAGCGACGCCGGCATCAAGGAACGCGCCGCGTCAAGCTTTGGCGAAATCGTACGCGCCGAGGCGCGGCGGATCCGGCTGGGCATGGGATTGCTGGCGACGATCGGCGCGACCTCGCCCTTCGTCGGACTGTTCGGCACCGTCTGGGGCATCATGAACAGTTTTATTGGCATTTCGAAATCGCAGACCACGAACCTTGCCGTGGTGGCCCCCGGCATCGCCGAGGCGCTGCTTGCCACCGCGATCGGCCTCGTGGCGGCGATCCCGGCCGTCATCATCTACAATCACTTCGCGCGCGTCACTAAAGGCTATATGGAGCAGGTCGGCCGGGCCTCGGGCGCCGCGGGCCGGCTGTTGTCGCGCGATCTCGATCGCACCCATGTCAGCTCCGTCAGCGGTTCGCATGGCCGCGCAGCGGCGGAGTAGCCGATGGGCGCGTCGCTCGCAGACACCGACCTTGATGACGACAGCGATTTCGCGGAATCGCACGAGATCAACGTCACGCCGTTCATCGACGTCATTCTGGTCCTGCTGATCATCTTCATGGTGGCGGCGCCGCTGTCGACCGTCGACCTGCCGATCGACCTGCCGACATCGACCGCGAGCCCGCAGAAGAAGCCGGACAAGCCGACCTATGTCAGCATCAAGCCGGATCTTGCGGTCGCGATCGGGGAGAACCTGGTCAAACGGGTCGATCTGGTGCGTTCGCTGGATGCGATGGCTGATGCGAGCAAGGACCGCTTCATCTTCCTGCGCGCCGATCGCGCCGTGCCCTATGGCGAACTGATGGACGTGCTGGAAATCCTGCGTTCCGGCGGCTATTCCAAGATCAAGCTGGTGGCGCTCGAAGGCGTTCCGGATGCGGCGGCGGCGCAAGCGGCGCCGGCCAAACCTTAAAAGAAGGGGAAGCTGTGAGCGGCCTCGACGAGCAAAAACCATCCCGGCGGCTTTGGGTTTTTGCCGCGGTGATCGCGCTCCTGCTGCATGCCGGTGGCGCGGCATTGGCGATCGCGCATCTGCAGACCGATGAGCCCGAAGAGTCGCTCGGCGCCAACGCGATCGAGGTGGGAATAGAACTGGCGTCGGTGCGCCGCGAGGCGACCGACCTGCCGGCGGGGCCGGATACCGATGCTTCCGCGGCGTCGCCGCAACTTGCCGAGCAGAAGGCCGAGGTCAAGGAAACCGACCTACCGCAGGACAAGCCGACCGAGGTTGACGAGGCCGACCGGGTGGTGACGCCGAACGAGTCGAAAAAGCCAAAGGAAGATGACCCGAAAGTCGCCGCCGTTCAGACTACGGCCTCAACCGAATCCGTCGCGGCCGAAGCTACCGCCACGCCGAGTTCAGATGCCATTCCGGAGGGGACGCGCTCGGTCGCTCCGGCGATCGGAACCGGGGAAACGGCGCAGCGCGTGCGCGCGACCTGGCAGAAGGAACTGCTGGCCCATCTCGACAAGCACAAGCGCAATCCGAACCTGCAGAAGTTCAAGAATACCAAAGTCGTGGTCAACTTGACGCTGGACCGGCTCGGACACGTCGTCGCGACCAGCATCGTGGAGAGTTCCGGCGAACCCGCTTACGACGCCGCCGCGCTGGATATGCTCAAGCGTTCCGATCCCGTCCCGCAACCGCCGCCGCTGGTCGCCGACGAGGGGTTGAGTTTTTCCGTGCCGGTGATTTTCCGCGTCAAGGGCGGCAAGAGCTGAGGCTGAACCATCGTCATTGCTGTGCATGTTCAATAATTCGCTGATTGAATCACCCCCCTGAGAGGAGGAGGATTCGATGCGCGACAACAGCTATGACCGGACGATTGAGCGCAATTACCTTCAGAAATGGCGGTTTCTGATCCCGGAGTATGAGGCGGTGAAGGCTGGCCGATCGGGCACATTTCGCCGGGTCGGCGATTTTTACCGTCATCACGGGACGTGCTCGCAGACCTTCCGGAAATATTACAACCGATATCTACGGAGCGGCGCGGAGGCTGACCTACTGCCGCAGCGCCGCGGGCCGAAGTGGCGCGAGCGGCGCGAACCGGAAGGTATCGAGGCCGAGATCGTCGCCTGCCGCCACCGTGGCATGAACCGTTACGAGATCCATGCCGCCTTGCGCGAGCGGCGCGATACGCTACCTTCGCCATCGACCATCTATCGGGTCCTGAAACGCTATCAGCTGAACCGCCGCACCCCGGCGATGCGTGAGGAGAAGCGCCGCATTATCAAGGACAAGCTCGGCGAATTGGGCCATGTCGATCTGCATCAGCTACCGCGTGACATGTTCCTCGCGCCACCCTCAAGCTCGGCCTACATTGTAAGCTTGCTCGATAGCTGCTCGCGGCTGGCCTGGGCCGAGGTCATCACCTCGAAGAAGGCGCTGCCGGTCATGTTCAGGACGCTGAAGATGATCAACACGCTCAACGTCACTTACGGACTGGTCTTCGCTGAAATCCTGTCCGACAACGGCTCCGAATTCGCCTCCCGCAATCACCCTGAAGAGCACCCCTTCGAGGCCATGCTGCTCGAACTCGGCATCAAGCACCGTTACACAAGACCCTACCGGCCGCAGACCAACGGCAAGGTCGAGCGCTTCTGGCGCACCCTGGACGACGACGTCATCGACGGCGCGACCTTCGACAACCTAGATCACTTCGCCAACGAGCTCTTCGAGTATCTGATCTACTACAACAACCACAGACCTCATCAGGCCCTTGGCGGACAGACCCCGAAAGACTTCGCTTCGACCAAAACTCAAGCCACTCAATCAGCGAATTAGTGAACTCGCACAATTGCGAGCGAAGCGAAGCAATCCATTCTTTCTTAGCGCGTTATGGATTGCTTCGCTTGGCTCGCAATGACGGGTCAAAAAAATGCCGGCGATCGCTCGCCGGCATTTTTGCTTGATTGCAGTCTGTAGAAGTCAACTCTTCTTCACCAGCGGGCAGACGCTCTTCTCGAGCGGGATGAAAGCTTCCTCGGCCGGGATGGTGGCGACGAGCTTGTAGTAGTCCCACGGATACTTCGACTCTTCGGGCTTCTTCACCTCGAAAAGATAGGCCGGATGGATCTTGCGGCCGTCGGCGCGGATCGAACCCTTGCCGAACAAGGGATCGTCGGTCGGCAGTTCCTTCATCTTGGCGACCACGGCGCGGCCGTCATGCGGATTGCCGCCGAGCGCTTCCAGCGCCTTGAAGTAATGGATCAGCGAGGAATAGACGCCGGCCTGGACCATGGTCGGGGGCTGCTTCTTGAACTTCTCGTTGAAGCGCTTGGTGAAGGCGCGGGTCTGGTCGTTCAGATCCCAGTAGAAGGTCTCGGTGAAGTTCAGGCCCTGGGACACCTTCAAGCCGAGCGAATGCACGTCGGTGATGAACAGCAGCATGCCCGCGAGCTTCTGCCCGCCGGCCACGATGCCGAATTCCGCCGCCTGCTTGATCGCGTTGGTGGTGTCGCCGCCGGCATTGGCAAGGCCGATGATCTTGGCCTTCGAGCTCTGCGCCTGCAGCAGGAACGAGGAGAAGTCGGCATTGTTGAGCGGATGCTTGACGCCGCCGATCACCTTGCCGCCATTGGCGGTGACGACCGCGGCGGTATCGCGCTCCAGTGCATGACCGAACGCATAGTCTGCGGTCAGGAAGAACCAGGTGTCGCCGCCGGATTTCACCAGCGCCTTGCCGGTGCCGTTGGCGAGCATCCAGGTGTCGTAGACCCAGTGCACGGTGTTGGGCGAACACTGCGCGCCGGTGAGGTCGGACGAGGCCGAGCCGGAGTTGAGGTTGACGACGTTCTTTTCCTTGGCAAGGTTGGCAATGGCGAGGCCGACGCCGGAGCTCGCGAGATCGACGAACACGTCGACCTTCTCGACATCGATCCACTGCTTGCCGATATTGGTACCGACATCAGGCTTGTTCTGGTGATCGGCCGAGATCAGTTCGATCTTCCAGCCCTTGGCCAGTAGCCCGGAATCCTCGATCGCCATCTGGGCGGCGACGGACGAGCCGGGGCCGCCGATGTCCTGGTAGAGACCCGACTGGTCTCCCAGGCTTCCGACCTTGACGACCTTGTCCATGGTTTGCGCAAGCGCACTGCCTGATAACACCAGGCTCGTGGTCATGATCAAGGCTGCGATAGATCGCTTCATTTCCCCTCCAAGGATATTTTGGGTATTTCGCTGAATTGCTGAAATTTAAGGGGGCATTATGCCCGCCATTCGGCCTGCCGCCTAGCCGTTGCGACCAATTGCCCGGCGGGACGGATATTCCGCCGCATGGCGAATTTGCCAGCAGCAGCTCAAGAACGTTCAGGAATGAAGCAATTTCGGCAGGCTATCGCCAGTAATAGCGTATGCCGACATACACCACGGCGAGGCAGGCGAAGATCAGCGCCACCGGCAGTTGCGGCTTGGACGCCGGCCCGGAGGCAGCAGGCTTCGGCTTGGCCGGCGGCCGGCGGAAGGCGGTGACGTTGCCGGCTGCCGGATCGCTCGAACGCGGCGGGATTTCGGGTGGGGCGCCGGTACCGCCCATCTCGGCGTAGTAGCTCCTGTACATGAGCTGGATGGTGGCCTCGGAAGCGTCCGCATCCGTCATCTTGCCGAGCATTTGCTTGTAGCTGACCAGGAAGTTCTGTGCCTCGGCGGGCAAGGCGGAAGCGCCGTTGAGCTTGGCCAGCATTTTCCAGGTCGCAAAGTCTGCCCTCGCACGGGTGTCCGCGCGTCGTGCGATCAACATGTCGGCAGCTTTTATCGCCATGGCCCCGAGCCGATTCTTTCCCGTATGGTCGTTTTCTATCTCCGGTTTAGGCGTTGCCGGTGAGGAAGAGAAGCGCGCCGATCACATAGCCGGTCAGTGTCCGCAGTATCGCCGAAATAACATCAAGATTTAGGCCGAGCTGCGTCCCCACCATCGGAAGCAGGATCAACAGGCCGATCAGGATGAGCATGCCATAGGGTTCCAGCCGGGACAGCGGGGTGGCCAAGAACCGTGGCAGCAGCCCGACTGCCACCCGTCCGCCGTCCAGCGGCGGGATCGGCAGCATGTTGAAGATCGCCAGCACGATATTGATCAGGAACGCGTTTTTGAGGTTGTCCGCAGTCCATTTCGCGGCCTCGGCGGGAACGAAGGGCAGGGCGTGGAATGCAAACGCCGCTATTAGCGCCAGGATGATGTTGGTGACGGGGCCGGCGAGCGCCACCCAGACCATGTCGAGCCGGGGATGGTTCAGGTTGCGGAAATTCACCGGAACCGGCTTGGCATAGCCGAACAGGAACGGCGAATGCGACAGCAGCAGAATGCCCGGCAGGATCAGGGTACCGAAGGGATCGATGTGTTTCAGCGGGTTGAAGCTGACCCGCCCAAGCTGCCAGGCGGTGTTGTCGCCGAGGCGGTGGGCGACGAAGCCGTGGGCGGCCTCGTGGAAGGTAATGGCAATGATGAGCGGGAGCACCCAGACCGAGACGTCATATAAGGAGATGTTCAATCTGATGGCCCCGGTTGGCGTTGCAAGGGTATTAGCCTAGCACGTCGCTATCACCGGGGAACCGTCTCCTGATATTGCCGCAAGCCGTCGTCGATCCGCACCCAAGCGATCTTTTCGGAGACCCAGATGTGTTCGGTCGGCGCAAAGGCGTTGCGGTCGTCGAAGGTGGCGAGCGCGACGCCGACCGCGGTGCCGTTGCTGCGTCTCGAAAACAGCCTGGTGCCGCAGGCCTTGCAGAACACCCGCTCCAGCGTCGCTGACGACGGATAGAACGCGGTCTCGCCCTCAATCGTCAGCGCGCGAGGCTCAAACAGCGCACGGGCGTAGAACGGCGAGCCCATTGCCTTTTGGCAAGTGCGGCAGTGGCAGATGCGGACGTTGAGCGGCTCGCCCACGGCCTTGAACCGGACCGCGCCGCACAGGCATCCGCCTTCTCTGGTCATGGCCATTTCAGTAAGTCGCGCGGCCGCCGGAGATGTCGAACACCGCGCCGGTCGAGAAGGCGCACTCCTCCGACGCCAGCCACGCCACCATCGCCGCGAGTTCTTCCACCAGCACGAAGCGCGCCTTCGGGATCTTCGACAGCATGAAGTCGATATGGGTTTGCGTCATCTGGTCGAAGATCGCGGTCTTCGCCGCCGCTGGGGTCACCGCGTTGACGAGGATGTCGTACCGCGCGAGTTCCTTGCCGAGCGATTTGGTCAGCGCGATCACGCCGGCCTTGGAGGCCGAATAGTGCGCGGCGTTGGGGTTGCCTTCCTTGCCGGCGATCGAGGCGATGTTGACGATGCGGCCGTAGTTCTGCTTGAGCATCGCCGGCACCACCGCCTTGCAGCAGATGAACGGGCCGTCGAGGTTGATGCTCATCACCTTGCGCCATTCCGCAAGGTCGGTTTCCCACACGGTCTTGTTGATGCCGGCAATACCGGCATTGTTGACGAGGATGTCGATCTTGCCGAATGCCTTCAGCGTTGCGTCGGTTGTCTGCTGAACCGCGGCGAGGTCGGAGACGTCGACCTTGAAGGCGGTGACATTGGGGCCGATTTCCTTTGCGGTCTTTTCCGCGAAAGGCAGGTCGTGGTCCCAGATCGCGACCTTGGCGCCGGAGGCAACGAAGCGCTCGGCGATGGCGCGTCCAAAACCTTGCGCGCCGCCGGTGACGACGGCGCAGCGGCCGTTCAGATCGATCTTGTTCATGTGGGATCCTTTCGGTTGAAGATCCTCATGGTGAGGAGCGCTCTTGCGCGTCTCGAACCATGAGGCCCGTGTCCATCCTTCGAGACGCCGCGCAGGCGCGGCTCCTCAGGATGAGGGGTGAGTTACAGCGTCCAGCCGCCGTCGATGATGTGCGCGACACCGGTCGTGAACGCGCTTTCGTTGCTGGCGAGATAGACGGCGAGCATCGCGATTTCCTCGGCGGTGCCGAGCCGGCCCATCGGCTGCCGCGCGATGAACATCTCGCGGCCGCTGGGGCCCGCGGCGGCGGCACGGTCCAGCATCGAGGGCGTCTCGATGGTGCCGGGGCAGATGCAGTTGCAGCGCACGCCCTTGGTGATGAAGTCGGCAGCGACCGCGCGGGTCAGCGCCGCGACCGCGGCCTTGGTGGCGCCGTAGACGTAGCGGTTCGGCGCCGCCTTGAACACGCCGGCCGCAGAGGAAATGTTGACGATCGCGCCGCCGCCATTTTCCAGCATGCCCGGCAGGAACGAGCGGATCGTGCGGTGCATCGACTTGACGTTGAGGTCGAACGAAAAATCCCAGTCCTCGTCGGAGCATTCAAGCACGGTGCCGTGGTGCACGAAGCCGGCCGCGTTGAGCAGGATATCGGTCTTGCCGGCGCGCTTGGCCATCGCGGCCACCGCCGCACTGTCGCGAGCATCGAGTTTTGCGACCTCGGCAATGCCTTCGCTCTTCAGTGCAGCCAGTTTACTCTCATCGATGTCGGTGGCGAATACGGTGGCGCCCTCGCGCGCAAACGCCACCGCGCAGGCGCGGCCAATTCCAACGGCGGCAGCGGTGACGAAGGCACGCTTGCCCTTCAGACGGTCAGACATGGTTTTCTCCTTGTTTTTCATTCGTCATTGCGAGGCGTGTCCGCCGTAGCTGGAAGAGCGAAGGCGGAAGCGGCGATTGCTTCGCTCGCAATGACGGCGGTTGCTTAGTGATTATCTCTCGCGACACCGACCGTGCCGGCGATGTCGTGATAGCGCGTGGCCAGCTCCATGCAGGCGCCGGTGGACTGCTGGCCGACGGTGGAGCGATAGAGTTCCTGCCACGGCGTCTGGTTGGCCGGGTAGGGGAAGCCGCCCTTCGCCTTCAGATCGGCGTGGCGTTTTTTGACCTCCGCATCCGGGATCAGGATATTAGCGGTGCCCTTGTTGAGGTCGATGCGAACCTTGTCGCCGGTCTTGAGGATCGCCAGCCCGCCGTCGGCGGCAGCCTCCGGCGAGGCGTTGAGGATCGAGGGCGAACCCGAGGTGCCGGACTGCCGGCCGTCGCCGATGCAGGGCAGCGAGAGGATGCCGCGTTTGATCAGCGCGGTCGGCGGCTGCATGTTGACCACCTCGGCGCCGCCGGGATAGCCGATCGGCCCGGTGCCGCGGACGAACAGGATGCAATGCTCGTCGATATCAAGCGCGGGATCGTCGATTCGGTGGTGATAATCCTCCGGCCCCTCGAACACGATGGCGCGGCCCTCGAATGCGTTCGGATCCTTTGGGTTCACAAGGTAGCGGTCGCGGAATTCCTTGGAGATCACGCTGGTCTTCATGATCGCGGAATCAAACAGATTGCCGCGCAGGACGAGGAAGCCGGCGTCCTTTACCAGCGGCTTGTCGTAGCTCCAGATCACGTCGCCGTCGGGCTTGGGCGCCTCGCGGCAGTTGTCACCCATGGTACGCCCGTTGACCGTGACGGCGTCTTCGTGGATCAGTTTGTGCGCCATCAATTCGCGCACCACCGCCGGTACACCGCCGGCGCGGTGATATTCCTCGCCGAGATAGAATCCGGCCGGCTGCATGTTCACCAGCAGCGGAATCTCGTGGCCGTGTTTCTGCCAGTCGTCGATCGAGAGTTCGACGCCGATATGCCGCGCCAGCGCGTTGATATGGATCGGCGCGTTGGTCGAACCGCCGATCGCCGAATTGACGACGATGCAGTTTTCGAACGCCTTGCGGGTCAGGATGTCGGAAGGCTTCAGGTCCTCCCAGACCATGTCGACGATGCGCATGCCGGTCTCGTAGGCGATCTGGCCGCGCTCGCGATAGGGCGCGGGGATCGCCGCGCATCCCGGCAGCGACATCCCGAGCGCCTCCGCAAGCGAGTTCATTGTCGAGGCGGTGCCCATGGTGTTGCAGTGGCCGACCGACGGGGCGGAGGAGGCGACGATGTCGATAAACTGGTTGTAGTCGATCTCGCCGGCGGCGAGCCGTTCGCGGGCCTTCCAGACCACGGTGCCGGAACCGGTGCGCTCGCCGTTGAACCAGCCATTCAGCATCGGTCCGCCCGAGAGCACGATCGCCGGCATGTTGACGGTTGCCGCCGCCATCAGGCAGGCCGGCGTCGTCTTGTCGCAGCCGGTCGTCAGCACCACGCCATCGAGGGGATAGCCGAACAGGATTTCGACCAGGCCGAGGTAAGCGAGGTTGCGGTCGAGTGCCGCGGTCGGGCGCTTGCCGGTCTCCTGGATCGGGTGGGTCGGGAATTCCATCGCGATGCCGCCGGCGGCACGGATGCCCTCGCGCACCCGGTGCGCCAGCTCCAGATGGTGGCGATTGCACGGCGACAGGTCGTTGCCGGTCTGCGCGATGCCGATGATGGGCTTGCCGGACTGCAATTCCTCGCGGGTCAGGCCGTAATTGAGGTAGCGCTCGAGATAGAGCGCGGTCATTCCCGGGTTATGCGGATTGTTGAACCACTCCAGCGAGCGAAGTTTTCGGCCTTTGCCGTTAGTCTTGTTGTCGGTTTTTTTCATTGGTTCCTCCCGCACTGCAAACTGAAGAGAGCTCAGAATTTGGCGGCGGGCCGCACCTTGCCCAGAATTTCGACCGCTGCAAATGCAAGCCCGCCGCAATCTTAGTTCGACACAAAAGATAGCGCTACCATTTTCTGATCATCATCGGCCAGACGCCGTGTCCTGCGGCGATCAAGTGTCCTGCACGATCGAACTTTCGCGCACCATGAGTTGAAAACCGAGGTCGAGGACCGGGACCTCGGGGCGCCGTCCCTCGATCGCGTCGATCACCATGGTGACGGCGTGCCGGCCCATTTCATACCGGTTGGTACGCACGCTGGTCAGCGACGGGACGGCGGAGGCCATGAATTCGAGGTCGTTGAAGCCGACAATCGCCAGATCGCGCGGAACCGAGATCCGGCGGCGCTGGCATTCGAACAGCACCCCGAGCGCCAGGTCGTCGTTGACGCAGAAGACCGCGTCGATGTCAGGCGATTGCGCGACGAGGTCAGCGAATAGCGTGCTGCCAAGCGTGACCGTGGTCGGTACGGAGGTGGTGACGATCAGGTTGGGGTCGAAGAGCGAGGCCGCCTTCATGGCATCACGATACCCTTCGAACCGCCGCTGTACGCGCGGGTCCATTCGCGCGCCGAGAAATCCGATCCGCCGGCGGCCTTGCGCGAGAATATGTGAAATCGCCGCAGAACTTGCGTCATAATGCGAAAAGCCGACCATCATGTCGACCGGAGCGTCGCCGATTTCCATGATCTGCGTGACCGGGCAATTCATCGACTCCAGGATCGCGCGGGAATCCGCGGTCTGGTTGATGCCGGTCACGATCAACCCCGCCGGCTTCTGGGCGCGAAACAGCCGCAGCAGCTTCTCTTCCTGCAGGATGCTGTAGCGGGTGTTGGCGAGCTGAATGCTGTAGCGGCTTCCTTCCAGGGAATCATAGATGCCGCGCAGGACGTCGGCGAACACGTTGTTGGTGAGCGAGGGGATGACGACGCCGATCACTTCGGTGCGGTGCGAGGCCAGCGCGCGTGCCGCAAGATTGGGCACGTAACCCAGTTCCTTCACCGCACTATCGACGCGCTCGCGCTTGCTCAACGACAGCGCTTCGGGGTTCCTGAAAAACCGGGATGCCGTGATCGGACTGACGCCAGCGAGCTTGGCGACCTCGGTGAGGCGTATTTTGCCGGACTTTGTCGTTTTTCGTCCCATGCAGCGCTCTTATCACAATGCATTAGACGTTTGAACAATTATTGACAGCGCTACCATCGGATTGCTAAAAACGCCCAAACTGCAGATGATAGCGCCCGTTGAATTCGACCGGGCGTTAGCGTCGAAAAAGACAGCATGGCGTCGCCTTCCGGTGTATGCGCCAGAAAACACAAAATGAGGGGAGAGAATTCCGATGTCGTCGGTACAGATTCGCGACGTGCGAAAGTCGTTCGGCAATTTTGAAGTATTGCACGGCGTGTCGATTCCGATCGAGGACGGCGAGTTCGTCGTGCTGGTCGGCCCCTCCGGCTGCGGCAAGTCGACCTTGCTGCGGATGCTCGCAGGTCTGGAAAACATCACCTCGGGCACGATTTCGATCGGCGAACGCGTCGTCAACAATGTCCAGCCCAAAGAGCGCGACATTGCGATGGTGTTCCAGAACTACGCGCTCTATCCGCACATGACCGTCGCCGACAATATGGGCTTTTCGCTCAAGCTGCGCGGCGCCAGTAACGACGAAATCTCCAAGGGCGTCAGCCGCGCCGCGGAAATCCTGGCGCTGACGCCGCTGCTCGAGCGCTATCCCCGGCAATTGTCGGGCGGCCAGCGCCAGCGCGTCGCCATGGGCCGCGCCATCGTGCGCGATCCGCAGGTGTTCCTGTTCGACGAGCCGTTGTCCAACCTCGACGCCAAGCTGCGCGTCGCGATGCGCACCGAGATCAAGGAACTGCACCAGCGGCTACGGACCACGACGGTCTACGTCACCCACGACCAGATCGAGGCCATGACCATGGCCGACAAGATCGTGGTGATGCATGACGGTATCGTCGAGCAGATGGGCACGCCGCTTGAGCTTTACGACACCCCCGCCAACCAGTTCGTCGCGGGCTTTATCGGTTCGCCGGCGATGAACTTTCTTAAGGGCAAGGTGAAGGTCAACGGCAGTGCCTTCTTCGAAGGTCCGAACGGCGTCAAGCTGCCATTGGCCTCCGCGCCCGCCAATTCCGACGGCCAGGCGGCCGTCTATGGCGTGCGGCCCGAACATTTCACCATTGCCGATGACGGCGCCGAAGCCGAGATCGTCGTGGTCGAGCCGACCGGTTCGGAAACCCAGGTTTTCGCCAAGCTCGGCGGCGAGCAGGTGGTGGCCGTGTTCCGCGAGCGGCATCAATTCAGTCCGGGCGACAAGGTTCGCCTCAAGCCGGATCCGTCGCTCGTGCATCTGTTCGACGAGGCCACCGGCAAGCGATTGAATGGCTGAGTGATAATCAAAAAATAATTCAACGGGAGGATGGACCATGAATGACTTTACTCGCCGCTCTCTGCTTCAGGGCGGCACCGCGCTGGCGGCCGCCGGCGCGCTGACCGGGCCGGCACTGCTCGAATTCGCCAAGGCCTGGGCGCAGACCGCGCCGTGGAAAGCGGAGCCGGGCGCCAAGCTGACGGTGATGCGCTGGAAGCGCTTCGTGCCGGCGGAAGACGAAGCGTTCAACGCGATGGTGGCGGCATTCCAGACCGCGACTGGCACCCAGATGAACGTGTTCAGTGAGTCCTTCGAGGACGTGCAGCCGAAGGCTTCCGTTGCCGCCAACACCGGATCGGGCATCGATATGGCGTGGGGACTGCACACGCTGCCGCAGTTGTTCCCGACCAAAGTGCTGAAGATGAACGACGTTGCCGATTACCTCGGCAAGAAATACGGCGGATGGACCGAGGCTGCTGCCAAGACCTGCAAGCTTGGCAACGACTGGCTCGGTATCCCCGTCGCCACCATCGGCGGCTACATGACCTACCGCAAGTCGGCGCTGGACAAGGCCGGCTTCAAGGAATTCCCCAAGGACTTCCCGGGCTTCCTTGCGATGTGCAAGGCGCTGAAGGCCAACAACACCCCGGCGGGCTTCGCCCTCGGTCACGCTACGGGCGACGCCAACGGCTGGCTGCACTGGATCCTGTGGGGCCACAACGCCTGGACCGTCGACAAGGACGACAAAGTCATCATCAACTCGCCGGAAACGGCGAAGGCGCTGGAATACTGCAAGCAGCTCTCGGATAGCTTCATTCCCGGCGTAGCCTCCTGGAACGACGGCTCGAACAACAAGGCGTTCCTGGCCGGCGAACTCTATTGCACCGCCAACGGCATCTCGATCTATGTCGCCGAAAAAGACGATCCGAAGATGAAGGATCTCGCCGAGGACACCTACCACGCGCTGTATCCGGTTGGCCCGATCGGCAAGCCGACCGAACTGCAGCTTGCGGTTCCGATTCTCGCCTTCAACTTCACCAAATATCCGAATGCGGCGAAGGCGTTTACCGCCTTCATGCTGGAGAAGGACAACTTCGAGAAGTGGCTGTCGGGTGCGCGGGGCTATCTGACCCACACGCTCAACGCCTACGACTCGGCTCCGGTGTGGACCGCCGATCCGAAGAACCAGGTGTTCAGCCAGGCCAGCAAGCGCGCGCTGCCGGCTTCCGGCATCGGCACGCCCGGCGAAAAGGCGGCGACCGCAATCGCCGACTTCATCGTGGTCGACATGTTTGCCAACTACTGCACCGGCGCCAAGGATACCAAGACCGCCATGGCAGAAGCCGAGCGGCAGTTGAAGCGCATCTATCGCTGATCGTACTGGAGCGGGCGAAAGTCGATCTTCGCCCGCTCCAACGACAATTTAATCGGGACATCGCCCATGGCCGACATCGCACTCCAACCACGGATAGCCAAGCCGCAGATCCGCGAGGCCACGAGGTGGGACCAGATCAAGACCAACCGCAACTGGCTCGGCTTCTGGTTCATGTTGCCGGCGATGGGATTCCTGGTTTTCTTCCTGGCCTATCCGCTGGGACTGGGCATCTGGATTTCGTTCACGGACGCCAAGATCGGGCGGCCCGGTGAGTTCATCGGCGTCGAGAACTACCAATGGCTCTGGGATGACTCGATCTTCTGGCTCTCGGTGTTCAACACGCTGCTCTACACCTTCATTGCGAGTGCGATTAAGTTTGCTATCGGTCTCTATCTTGCGCTGCTGTTGAACGAGAACATGCCGTTCAAGGCGATGCTGCGGGCGATGATACTGATCCCCTTCATCGTCCCCACCGTGCTGTCGGCGCTGGCCTTCTGGTGGATTTTCGATTCGCAGTTCTCGATCATCTCATGGTCGCTGAAGCATATGGGGCTGATCACCCAGAACATCAATTTTCTCGGCGACTCGACCTGGGCCCGCGTTTGCGTGATCTTCGCCAATATCTGGCGCGGCGTTCCCTTTGTTGCGATCACGCTGCTGGCCGGCCTGCAGACCGTGCAGCCCTCGCTGTATGAGGCCGCGACGCTGGACGGCGCCAGCAGGTGGGAATTGTTCCGCTACATCACCTATCCGTTGCTGACCCCGATCATCGCAGTCGTGATGACGTTCTCAGTGCTGTTCACCTTCACCGATTTCCAGCTGATCTGGGCGATGACGCGGGGCGGTCCGGTCAACGCCACGCATCTGATGGCGACCCTGTCGTACCAGCGCGCGATCATCGCGGGTCAGTTGGGCGAGGGGGCCGCAATCTCCAGCGCAATGATCCCGTTCCTTTTGGCCGCGATCATGGTGTCATGGTTTGGGCTGCAGCGCCGCAAGTGGCAGCAGGGTGAAAGCAATGACTGATCTTCCGACCTCGCGGATCGATCTCAAGGCTGTGCTCTCAGGCTCTTCGCCGACGGTCGCGAAGGACGATCACAGCGAGGGCATGAGCTATCTGCAATCGGTGCCGCGCCGGATCGTGACGCTGTATCTGCCGCTGTCGATCATTGTGTTCGTCCTGCTGTTTCCATTTTACTGGATGGGATTGACCGCGATCAAACCGGACGAGCAACTGATCGATCTCGAAACATACAGCCCGTTCTGGACCTGGAATCCGACTTTCAAGCACATCCACAAGCTGCTGTTCGAGAGCTATTATCCGCACTGGCTCTGGAACACGATGTATGTCGCGGTCTGTGCCACCGTTCTCTCGATCGTCGCCAGCGTGCTCGCGGCCTATGCCATCGTGCGGCTGCGCTACAAGGGCGCCCATTGGGTCGGCGGTCTGATCTTCCTGTCCTATCTGGTGCCGCCCTCGATCCTGTTCATTCCGCTCGCCACCGTTGTGTTCCAGTACGGCCTGTTCGACTCGCCGATGGCGCTGATCCTGACCTATCCGACCATCCTGATTCCGTTCTCGACCTGGCTGCTGATGGGCTACTTCAAGACCATCCCGTTCGAACTGGAGGAATGTGCGCTGATTGACGGTGCCAGCCGCTGGCAGATTCTGATCAAGATCGTGCTGCCGCTGGCGATCCCCGGTCTGATCTCGGCGTTCATCTTCTGCTTCACGTTGTGCTGGAACGAGTTCATCTACGCGCTGACCTTCCTGCAATCGACCTCCAACAAGACGGTGCCGGTTGCGATCGTCAACGAATTCGTCGACGGCGACGTCTATCGCTGGGGTTCGCTGATGGCGGGCGCGCTGGCGGGCTCGCTGCCGCTGGTTATCCTTTACGCCTTCTTCGTCGAACATTATGTGTCGGCGATGACGGGAGCGGTGAAGGAGTGAGCGCCAGGGCCCAAGTCTAACCAAGTCTAATAAGAACGTTCAAAAAGGAGACGGGTCTTGCACATTCTGATTCTCGGTGCCGCCGGCATGGTCGGCCGCAAATTGACCGAACGGCTGCTGCGCGACGGCCGCCTGGGCAAGCACGATATCACCCGCATGACCTTGCAGGACGTGGTGGCTCCCACCAAGCCCGCCAACGCATCGATCCCGATCACGGTGGTGGCCTCCGATTTCGCCGATGCCGGCGCCGCGACGCCGCTGATCGCGCACCGGCCGGATGTGATCTTCCATCTCGCCGCGATCGTCTCGGGCGAAGCCGAAGCCGAATTCGACAAGGGCTATCGCATCAACCTCGACGGCACGCGCTATCTGATCGATGCCATCCGCGCCGTCGGCGCCGGCTACAAGCCGCGGCTGGTGTTCACGTCCTCGATCGCGGTGTTCGGCGCGCCGTTCCCGGAAAAGATCGGCGACGAATTCTTCCATACGCCGCTGACGAGCTACGGCACGCAGAAGTCGATCTGCGAACTCCTGATCAACGACTATACCCGTAAGGGCCTGCTCGACGGCATCAGCATCCGCCTGCCGACGATCTGCGTGCGGCCGGGCAAGCCGAACAAGGCGGCCTCGGGTTTCTTCTCCAACATCATCCGCGAGCCGCTGGCGGGCGAGGAGGCGCTGCTGCCGGTCTCCGACGACGTACGGCACTGGCACGCCTCGCCGAAATCGGCGGTCGGCTTTCTGGTTCACGCCGGTACCATGGACCTCAACGCCATGGGCGCACGCCGTAACCTCAGCATGCCCGGGATGTCGGTGACGGTTGGCGAACAGATCGCAGCCCTCGATCGCGTCGCCGGCAAGAACGTCACCGCGCGCATCAAGCGGGTCCCGGATCCGACCATCATCGGCATCGTCAGCGGCTGGCCGCGCGATTTCGTCACCGATCGCGCGCTCAAGCTCGGCTTCACCACCGCCGAAAAGACCTTTGACGATATCATCCGGATTCACATCGAGGATGAACTCGGCGGCAAGTTCGCGGCCTGACGTGACGTCACGGCTGTTCTCGCAGGTGCGGTCATGACCAAAGTAGCCTGCATCGGCGAATGTATGGTCGAGTTGAAACAGGCCGGCAGCGGCCTGTTTTCACGGGGTTATGGCGGCGACACGCTCAATACCGCGGTCTATCTCGCCCGGCTCGGCGCCGGCGTCGATTACATCACCGCGCTCGGCGACGATCCTCTCAGCGACGAGATGATCGCCGGCTGGGCGGCGGAAGGCGTCGGCACGACACGGGTGTTGCGGCTACGCGGCAAACTGCCGGGCCTCTACCTGATCGAGACCGACGTGAACGGGGAACGGCGGTTCTTCCACTGGCGCGAGAGTGCGGCCGCGCGCAGCCTGATGGATCTGCCGGAAACCCCTGACGTCCTGAATTCGCTGGCGAGCTACGACGTCGTTTATCTCTCGGCGATCACGCTGTCGCTGTACGGCGAAGAGGGACGAGGGCGCCTGTTCACGGCGCTGCAACGCGCGCGTGAAGCCGGCGCGCGGTTTGCCTTCGACACCAATTTCCGCGCCCGCGGCTGGCCCGATCTCGACCTCGCGCGCCGCGTCTTTCGGCATGCGTTTGAGATCGCCGATATCGTGCTCGCCTCGACCGAGGACCTGCTGCCGCTCTATCCCGGTGAAAACCATGACGCCCTGCTGGCGCGCATTCCCGGCGGGGAGGTGGTGCTGAAGCTTTCCGAACCCGCAAGCATCCTGCGGATCGCAGGTGTGCTGCACCAGATCAGGGCCGAGCCGGTGACCGCGCCCGTGGTCGACACCACGGCGGCGGGTGACAGTTTTGCGGCGGCCTATGCCGCCGCCCGTCTGGCGGGCGCCGGTCCGCTGGATGCTGCCCGCGCCGGACACCGTCTGGCCGGCGTTGTGGTATGCCATCCCGGTGCCATCATCCCGAAGACGGCGATGCCGGCGGAATTGATTTCAGGACTCACCAGGGCTTCCCCATGACCGCAGCATCCAGGCAGCAAAAACTCGCCGATCTCTTCAAGGCGGCGACCGTGATCCCGGTGCTCACCATCGAGCGGCGAGAGGATGCCGTGCCGCTGGCCAAGGCGCTGGTTGCCGGAGGCGTCCGCGTCCTCGAAGTCACCTTGCGGACGCCGGTCGCGATCGAGGCGGCCAAAGCCATGATTGCGGAGGTGCCGGACGCCATCGTCGGCATCGGCACGATCCTGAACGCCGACGATCTGGAGCGGGCCAAAGCACTCGGCGCTAGATTCGGTATCAGCCCAGGCGGCACGCCGGACCTTTTGAAGGCCGCAGCCGCAGGCGACTTGCCGTTCGCGCCGGGGATCGCGACCGCCTCTGAGCTGATGCAGGCGTTGGCGCACGGTCTCGACATCGTCAAATTCTTCCCGGCCGAGCAGTCCGGTGGTATCAAGGCACTGCGGGCGCTGGCGGGGCCGTTTCCGAACGTTCGGGTCTGCCCGACCGGCGGCATCGGCGAGGCCAATGCGGCGGCCTGGCTGGCCGAACCCAATGTGCTGGCGGTCGGCGGTTCCTGGCTGTGCCCGCCGGCGGATGTCCGCTCCGGCAACTGGGCTGGCATTTCAGCCATGTGCGCGCGGGCCATGAAATTGCTGAAACCGGCGTGAAGTCTTTTGGCCGATAGGCTACAAAGCCGTCCGAAACAGTTTGAAGGGAGAACGACCATGACTGCCAGCATCGTGGGATGGGCGCACACGCCATTCGGCAAGTTCGACGCGGAAACCGTCGAAAGCCTCGTGGTGAAGGTTGCGACCGAAGCGCTGGCGGACGCCGGCATTTCCGCAGCCGATGTCGACGAAATCGTACTCGGGCATTTCAACGCCGGCTTCTCGCCGCAGGATTTTACCGCCTCGCTGGTGCTACAGGCCGATCCGGCGCTGCGCTTCAAGCCGACCACGCGGGTCGAGAACGCCTGCGCCACCGGTTCGGCCGCCGTGCATCAGGGCATCCGGGCGATTGCGGCCGGGGCCGCCAAGATCGTGCTGGTGGTCGGCGTCGAGCAGATGACGCGGACGCCGGCAGCGGAGATCGGGCGCAACCTCTTGAAGGCGTCCTATCTGCCAGAGGATGGCGACACCGTCGGCGGTTTCGCCGGCGTGTTCGGCAAGATCGCGCAGAGCTATTTCCAGAAATATGGCGACCAGTCCGATGCGCTGGCGATGATCGCGGCCAAGAACCACAAGAACGGCGTCGCCAACCCCTATGCGCAGATGCGCAAGGACTTTGGTTACGAGTTCTGCCGCGCCGAAAGCGAAAAGAACCCGTTCGTGGCCGGTCCGCTGAAGCGTACCGATTGTTCGCTGGTATCGGACGGCGCGGCGGCGCTGGTTCTGACGGACGCCGAAACGGCGAAAACGATGGGCAAGGCGGTGAACATCCGCGCCACCGCGCACGCGCAGGATTTCCTGCCGATGTCGAAGCGCGACATCCTGCAGTTCGAAGGCTGCACGGTCGCCTGGCAGCGCGCGCTGGCGCAGGCTGGCGTGACGCTTTCCGATCTGTCGTTCGTCGAAACCCACGACTGCTTCACCGTCGCCGAACTGATCGAGTACGAAGCGATGGGCCTGACGCCGCGCGGGCAGGGCGCGCGCGCCATCAAGGAAGGCTGGACTCAGAAGGACGGCAAGCTGCCGGTCAATCCGTCCGGCGGATTGAAGGCCAAGGGCCACCCGATCGGCGCCACCGGCGTTTCCATGCACGTGATGAGCGCGATGCAACTCGTCGGCCAGGCGCCCGAGGGCATGCAGCTCAAGAACACCAAGCTTGCCGGCATCTTCAACATGGGCGGTGCTGCGGTGGCGAATTACGTCTCCGTGCTGGAACCCGCGAAGTAACCGGCGGTTTGGATAGGGTGGGCAAAGGCACGCTTGCGCCGTGCCCACCTTGCGGTCTGGCAAGTTCCTGGAGGACGCTTCATGAGCAACGAAAGCTCGCTCTCACTGTCCGAACTCAGCGACCGGATTGCAATCCTTCAGGACAACATCAGGCAGCTTGTCGAACAGGCCGCCGGTGTTTCAGGCGAACGAAGCGAAGAGCGTGTCGCTGACCGCATCAGTCAGCAGAATGAAGAGCTCGAAAGGCTGATCAAAGAGCGCGACGCCAGGTTGAAGAAGTAGCGACGAGGTCCGTAGGGTGGGCAAAGGCGTACTTGCGTCGTGCCCACCACCTTCGCGTGTGTCGCGGCATGGTGGGCACGCTGCGCTTTGCCCACCCTACGAATCTTCAACGCATACGCCCATACGCGGGGCGCCCTTGATCTTCCCGGAAACCTCCCGTTACTAGACCGGAACGACAACATCCGGGAGCGAATGGGACCATGGGACCGTTAGAGGGCATCAAGGTCATCGACATGACGACCGTGCTGATGGGGCCCTATGCCACCCAGATGCTCGGCGATTACGGTGCCGACGTCATCAAGGTGGAATCGCTCGATGGCGACGTGACGCGGCAGATCGGTCCGACCCGCCATCCCGGCATGGGACCGGTGTTCCTCAATACCAACCGCAGCAAGCGATCGATCTGCCTCGACCTGAAGAAGCCGGCCGGACGCGACGCCGTGCTGCGGCTGATCAAAACCGCCGACGTGCTGGTCTACAATGTGCGCCCGCAGGCGATGGCGCGGCTGCAACTCGGCTACGACGTGGTGTCGAAAATCAACCCGCGGCTGATCTATGCCGGCGTGTTCGGTTTCGGACAGGACGGACCCTATGCGGCAAAACCCGCCTATGACGACCTGATCCAGGGCGCTACCGCGCTGCCGGCGCTGATGGCGCAGACCTCGGACGGCGTACCGCGTTATGTCCCCAATGCGCTGGTCGACCGCATCGTCGGTCTCACGGCAGTTGGCGCGATCTGCGCCAGTCTGGTCGATCGCGACCGCACCGGCCGCGGCCAGCGCGTCGACATCCCGATGTTCGAGACCATGGCCGGTTTCGTGATGGGCGACCACATGGGCGGACTGACCTACGATCCGCCGCTCGACAAGGGCGGTTATGCGCGGCATCTGTCGCCGGACCGGCGGCCCTACAAGACTTCCGACGGCTACATCTGCGTGATCGTCTATAACGACAAGCAGTGGCAGAACTTCTTCGCTGCGACGGGCCGCGAGGATCTCAGGACCGACCCGAAATTTGCAACCTTTGCCGGCCGCGCCGTCAACATCGATATCGTCTATGCGGAACTGGCGCGCATTCTGGAAACCAAAACCACCGCCGAGTGGAGCGACATCCTCGAGAAGGCGGATGTGCCGGTCATGCCGATGCACGATCTCGAAACCCTGCTGCAAGACCCGCACATCGTCGCCACCGATTTCTTTCCCGTGATCGACCATCCGACCGAGGGGCGTATTCGCAACATGAGGCCCTCGGCGCGGTTTTCGGAAACGCCGGTGGAGACCAAACGGCTGGCGCCGCGCCTCAGCGAGAACAGCGCGGAAATCTTGCGGGAAGCCGGCTTCACGCCCGAGGAAATCACCGCACTGGTGCGCGACGGCGTCACCAAAGCCATACCCAACACATAGGACAAGTCAGATGGATTTCGCGCTTTCGGCCAACCAGGAATCGATCCGTGATGCGGTCGGCAAAATCTGTTCGCGGTTTGACGATGCCTATTGGCTGAAGAAGGACAAGGAGGGCGGCTATCCCGCGGACTTCCACCGCGCACTGGCCGACGCCGGCTGGCTCGGCATCTGCATCCCCGAGGAATACGGTGGTTCCGGCCTCGGCATCACCGACGCCGCGATCATGATGCGGACGATCGCGCAGTCCGGCGCCGGCATGTCAGGCGCCTCCGCCGTGCACATGAACGTGTTCGGACTCAATCCGGTGGTGGTGTTCGGCACCAAGGAACAATGCACGCGCATGCTGCCGCCGATCATCGACGGCCGCGACAAATCCTGCTTCGCGGTGACCGAGCCCAATACCGGGCTCAACACCACGCAGTTGAAGACCCGTGCCGTGCGCAAGGGCGACAAATATATCGTCAACGGCCAGAAGGTGTGGATTTCCACCGCCCAGGTCGCCAACAAGATCTTGCTGCTGGCGCGCACCACGTCGCTGGAAGAGGTGAAGACCCCGACGCAGGGGTTGAGCCTGTTTTACACCGACTTCGACAAGAAGCGCGTCACCGTGCACGAGATCGAGAAGATGGGCCGCAAGCCTGTCGATTCCAACGAGCTGTTCTTCGAGAATTTCGAGATCCCGGTCGAGGATCGGCTCGGCGAGGAAGGTCGCGGTTTCGAATACATCCTGCACGGCATGAATCCGGAGCGCATCCTGATCGCGGCCGAAGCGGTCGGCCTCGGCCAGATCGCGCTGTCGCGCGCCTCGGCCTATGCCAAGAACCGTATCGTGTTCAACCGCCCGATCGGCATGAATCAAGGCATCCAGCATCCGCTGGCAAAAAACTGGATGGAGCTCGAAGCCGCCTGGCTGATGGTGCTCTCGGCCGGCTGGCAATACGACCAGGGCATGCCCTGCGGACCGGCGGCCAATGCCGCGAAATATCTCGCCGCCGAGGCCGGCTTCCACGCCTGCGAGCAGGCGGTCATGACCCATGGCGGTTTTGGTTACGCCAAGGAATATCACGTCGAGCGTTACCTGCGCGAATCCCTGATCCCGCGCATCGCGCCGATCAGCCCGCAACTCATTCTCAGCTTCATTGCCGAGCGGGTGCTGGGCTTGCCGAAGTCGTACTAGGAAGATGTATCGACCATGAGCTTCATCACCGGCGTCGGGCTGACGTCCTATGGCAAGCACGAAGGCTCGTCTTCGCTCGATCTCATGAGCAAGGCGGCCGAGCTCGCGATTGCCGATGCCGGGCTGAAGCGATCCGAGATCGACGGCATCCTGTGCGGCTATTCGACGGTGTCGCGGCACATCATGCTGGCGACCGTGTTCGCCGAGCATTTCGGCATTCAGCCGTCCTACGCGCACGCCGTACAGGTCGGCGGCGCTACCGGGCTCGCGATGACCATGCTGGCGCATCAGCTGGTCGATGCAGGCGTGGCGAAGCATGTGCTGGTGGTCGGCGGTGAGAACCGTCTTACCGGCCAGAGCCGCGACGCCTCGATCCAGGCGCTTGCGCAGGTCGGTCACCCCGAATACGAGGTGACGCTGGGACCGACGATCCCCGCTTACTATGGCCTCGTCGCGTCCCGCTACATGCACGAATATGGCGTAACGCAAGAAGATCTCGCCGAATTCGCGGTGCTGATGCGGTCCCACGCCGTGACCCATCCCGGCGCGCAATTCCACGAGGCGATCACGGTCGCCGACGTGATGGCTTCAAAGCCGGTGGCGATGCCGCTCAAGCTATTGGATTGCTGCCCGGTGTCGGACGGCGGTGCGGCGTTCGTGATCAGCCGCGAGCGCACCGGCACGACCGGCGTTCAGGTGCGTGGCTGTGCGCAGGCGCACACGCACCAGCACGTCACGGCGGCGCCGGCGTTGAGCGAACTCGGCGCCGAGATCGCGATCGCCAAGGCCAAGGCGGCCTCCGGACTTGCGATCTCCGACGTGCGCTACGCCGCGGTCTACGACAGTTTTACCATTACACTGGCGATGCTGCTGGAAGATCTTGGTCTGGCCAAGCGCGGCGAGGCGGCTTCACTGGTGCGGGCGGGGCACTTCAGCCGCGACGGCGCGATGCCGCTCAATACCCATGGCGGGCTCCTGAGCTACGGCCATTGCGGCGTCGGCGGCGCGATGGCGCATCTGGTCGAGACCCATTTGCAGATGACTGATCGAGCCGGCAACCGCCAGGTTCGCGACGCCTCGATCGCGCTGCTGCATGGCGACGGTGGCGTGCTGTCGTCGCATGTCAGCATGTTTTTGGAGCGGGTGCGATGAGCGACAAACTCGCCGACTGGACCAAGGGCGTGGAAGCCATCGTCTATCAATCCTGCGGCGCATGCGGGAAGGCGCAGTATTTCCACCGCAGCTTCTGCGCCGCTTGCGGTGCGCCGGGGCCGGCCGAGAAACGCGCCAGCGGGGCAGGGACGGTCTATGCGACGTCGCTGGTCTGCCGCGCGGCGACGCCGGAAACCCGGGCGCACGTCCCCTACAACATCGTGCTGATCGACACCGCCGAAGGCTTTCGCATGATGGCCCATGGCGACAACGATCTCGCCATCGGCGATGAAGTCACCGCGCGATATCAGTCGTTTGCAGGCAGGCTGGTGCCGTACTTCACGAGAGCGAAGTAGAAGGCAACGAAGCGATCCAGACCTACGCGGAACAGTTAAAGGTCTGGATTGCTTCGTTGCGTTCAGACTTGCGATAGCGGATATCACCGCCAGTAGAAGACAACGCCGGCGATGACGAGCATTGCCGTCACCGCCAGCGTCTGCGCGAGCGCTTCCGAGGCTGCCCTTTTGGTGGCTTCCTTCATGTCTAACTCCCTAGACTTGGGCACGACCTATCGTCGCGCGGACAACGCGCAAGCAACGGCCTTTGGTTTTTACTCGGAACACCCCACGACGAGTATTCGCTTTGATGAGTCCCCACTCAGCGAATATCGACCGTCTCAAAATCGACCAGCAATACGGCGGCAATTTGGCTCGCGCGTAGCCGGTTTGTGCGCGCGGGAAGGAGTTTTTTGGCGTCGCTTGAATGCTCAGAGTCCTGGTCTCAACCCCGGATTGCCGCGTTTCGGTGGGTTGATCCGTCCCTTGCTGCAGGGCATGATCCGGCCGCCAAAAATCAGAAAAACCTCAAGAAACCCAAGGTGAAGAATGGCCCGTATCGACTACAGCGATCCTGCGAAAGCCAGCGACCGCACCCGCGAAATTCTCGGCAAGAACCGCAATGCCAACATCTTCCGGATGATGGCGCATTCGCCGAGCTATTTCGAACAATATTGCCGGTTGGGCGGGGCGATCCGCAACAAGGGCGAACTGGATCCGATCGTGCGCGAACTCGCCATCACCCGCACCGGCATCCTTTGCGAGGCGCCGTACGAGATCGTCGCGCACAAGCGGATCGGCAAGAATGTCGGCGTCACCGACGAGCAGAACGAGGCGCTGGAGAACTGGCAGTCGGCCAAATGCTTCAATGAAGTGCAGCGCGCCGCGCTCGCCTTCACGGACGAGATCGTCAAGCTGCGCAAGCCGACCGACGCGACCTTCCACGCGATCGCGTCCAAGCTCACTCCAGGTGCGCTGGTCGAGCTGCAGCTTTCGGTCGGCTTCTACGTCATGACCTCCAAATTCCTGGAAACTTTCGCCATCGACATGCAGCCGGTGACGGAAGTGGTCTGAGCAGCCGGTGGACATCCGGCTGCTTTCGATTCCCGAGAAAACACGCTGACCTCATGAGCAATGGATGGGAGAGTTCGGCGCAGGCGTGGATCGACTCCATGGGCGAGCGCGGCGATTGGGCGCGGGAGCATGTGCTCGATCCGGTCATGCTCGGCCGTATCGGCGCCGGCCGGTTTTCCAACGCGCTCGATGTCGGCTGTGGCGAGGGCCGGTTCTGTAGAATGCTGAAGTCGGCCGGCGTGAGCCCGATCGGGATCGATCCGACCTCGCAACTGATCGAGACAGCCCGGCGGCACGACCCAGCCGGCGACTATCGATTCGGCCGCGCCGAACGCCTCGAATTTGATTCCGCCAGCTTCGATCTGGTGGTCAGCTATCTCACGCTGGTCGATATCGCCGATTTCAGTATCGCGATTGGTGAAATGGCGAGGGTGTTGAAGCCGGGCGGTTCGCTGCTGATCGCCAACCTCACCGGCTTCACCTCAGCCTGCGCGGCGCAGGGGTGGGTGAAGGATGCAGACGGCCGGCGGCTGCATTTTCCGGTCGACAACTATCTCGATGAATCTCCGTTCTGGCTGGAGTGGGCGGGAATACGCATCGAGAATTGGCACCGGCCGCTCGCGGCTTATATGGAAGCGCTCCTGAAGCACGGGTTGCAATTGACGTTCTTCGCCGAGCCTGAACCGGTCTCGGGCGAGGCGACGCGACGGAACGATTTTCGGCGCGTCCCATGGTTCGTCGTGATGGAATGGCGGCGTCCTGCCATTGCCTGATGCGAAACTCAGCGTCCCGGGCCGTATCGCCGCAGCGCCTCCAGGGTCAATCCCTTGCCGACCGCACCAAAGATGTCGCCTTCGACGATGCGGGCCGACGGCACCGCTTTGGTGATCGCCTTGCGGACGTGGGCGAGCTTGACCGAGCCGCCGGTCAGGAACACGGCGTCGATGTCACCGGCGGCGAGGCGCGCCTGGGTGAGGCAGTTCTTGATGCGGGCCGCGATGCGATCGGCCAATTGACTGGTGTGGCTGACGAGATCGGGGCGGCCAATGGCGGCGCCTAATCCGGGCGCCACCCATTCCAGCGGGATATCCGCCTGGCGCTCTTCGGACAACGCGATCTTGGCGTCCTCGACCTCCATCGCCAGCGTGTGGCCACGCTGTTCGTGAACCACGCGGATCAGCCGATCGAGCAGTTCCGGCTCGCTGGCCTCGTGCCGGACCTGACGGATGTCCGCGATCACGCGCGGCTCGTACATCCGGTTGATGCTCGACCAGGTGGCAAGGTCGTGGAAATAACTCGAGGGGACGTCGAGCCCGGCGCGCTTCATGGCGCTGCCGAAGCCGAACAGCGGCATCACCGCGCCGAGGCTGAGTTGACGGTCGAAATCGGTGCCGCCGATGCGGACGCCGTCATTGGCGAGAATGTCGGCGGCGCGGTTCACTTTGCCGTGGCGCTCCGGTCCCAGACGCACGATCGAAAAGTCTGATGTGCCGCCGCCGATGTCGGCGATCAGCGCCACTTCTTCCGAGCCGATCTGGCGCTCATATTCGAGTGCGGCCGCGATCGGTTCGAACTGAAAGGTGACCTCGTCGAAACCGATGCCACGGGCAATTCCGCGCAGGGTTTCCTCCGCCTTGCGGTCGGCGTCGGGGGCGTTGTCGACGAAGTGTACCGGCCGGCCGTGGACGACGTCACGGAGTTCGCGGCCCGTCGTCTGTTCGGCGCGGCGTTTCACCGCGCCGAGGTAATAGGCGATCACATCGCGAAAGCTGACCCGCTCGCGGCCCAACCGGGTGGTCTCGTCGATCAGCGAGGTTCCTAGCACCGATTTGAGGCTCCGCATCAGCCGGCCGGGAGCCCCTTCGACATAGGCATCCACGGCCCTGCGGCCGATCAGCACGGCGCCATCGGTCTCGTAGAAGATCGCGCTGGGAATCGTGCTCTCGCCATCCTCCAGCGCCACCAGGGCCGGCGCATGGCCTTCAATGGTGCCGAGCGTCGTGTTCGACGTTCCGAAATCTAGGCCGCAGATGGACATGGGAGCTCCAGGAGGAGCGTCCGTTTACACATTACGGCGCCATCGATCCACCTTTATCTCGTCGTGTCATGGCAGCCCGTTGTTATTGCCTGCCAAATCGCTGCCTATGTCCATCCACAGATCAATTTGTTTGGTGTGACGCCTTGATGAAATAATCGGCGATGGTCCATAAGCGGCATCCGGCGGCGGCCGATTCACCTGCCGCGATGGTTCAGGAAAGAGTTTGCGTGGCAAATATCAATCGACAAATCGCGGAAGAACTCGGCGTACGCGAGCAGCAGATCAACGCGACGGTGGAACTGCTCGACGGCGGCGCCACGGTCCCGTTCGTGGCGCGCTACCGCAAGGAAATCACCGGCGGTCTCGATGACGCGCAACTGCGCACGCTGGAAGAACGCCTGACCTATTTGCGCGAACTTGAGGAGCGCCGGGTCGCGATCCTCAATTCGGTCCGCGAGCAGGGCAAGCTTGACGCCGCGCTGGAGGCCGCGATCATGGCCGCCGACAGCAAGGGACGGCTGGAAGACATCTACCTGCCGTTCAAGCCGAAGCGCCGCACCAAGGCCGAGATCGCCAAGGAGGCCGGCCTCGAGCCATTGTCCGAATTGCTGCTGACGCAGCCGCAAAACGATCCGCAAATCGTGGCCGCCGGTTTCGTCGATGCCGAAAAACAGGTGGCGGATGTCGCTGCGGCGCTCGAAGGTGCCCGCGCTATCCTGGTGGAACGTTTTGCCGAAGATGCCGACCTGATCGGGCGCTTGCGCGAGCAGATGTGGTCGGCCGGATTGATGGCATCCACCGTGCGCAAGGGCAAGAAGACCGAGGGCGAGAAGTTCTCGGACTATTTCGAGTTCTCCCAGTCGCTGAGCAAATTGCCGTCGCATCGCATCCTCGCGATGTTCCGCGGCGAGAAGGAGGAAATCCTCGAATTGCAGATCATGCCGGATGCGCAAGTGCCGGTACCGGGCAGCACCGTGCCCAATACCTATGAACTGAAGATCATGCAGCGCTTTGCCATCAGCGATCAGGGCCGCCCGGGCGACCGCTGGTTGGTAGACACCGCGCGTTGGGCGTGGCGCACCAAGATCCAGGTGCATCTCAACATCGACCTGCGGATGCGGCTGTGGACCGCCGCGGAGACCGAGGGCGTGCGCGTGTTTGCTTCCAACCTTCGCGATTTGCTGCTGGCGGCGCCCGCTGGGGCGCGCGTTACCATGGGGCTCGATCCCGGCTATCGCTCCGGCGTCAAGGTCGCCGTCGTCGATGCGACCGGGAAGGTGGTCGCGACCACGGCGATCTATCCGCACGAGCCGCAGCGGAAGTGGGACGAGGCGCTGGCAACGCTGGGCAAGCTCGCGGTCGCTCACCGCGTCGATCTGATCGCAATTGGTAACGGTACGGCGTCGCGCGAGACCGACAAGCTTGCCACCGAACTGGTCAAGCTGTTGCCCGACCTGAAAATGTCGAAGATCGTGGTGTCCGAAGCCGGCGCGTCGGTCTATTCGGCGTCGGCTTTTGCATCGGAAGAACTGCCCGAACTCGATGTGACCCTGCGCGGCGCGGTGTCGATCGCGCGGCGGTTGCAGGATCCGCTGGCCGAGCTAGTCAAGATCGATCCCAAGGCGATCGGTGTCGGGCAGTATCAGCACGACCTCGGCGAAACCAAGCTGGCGCGCTCGCTCGACGCCGTGGTTGAGGACTGCGTCAACGCGGTTGGCGTTGACGCCAACACGGCGTCGGCGCCGTTGCTGGCGCGGGTGTCGGGCATCGGCCTCGGTCTGGCGCAGAGCATCGTCCAGCACCGCGACGCCAACGGTCCGTTCAAGTCGCGCAAGGCGCTGAAGGAAGTGCCGCGGCTGGGGCCCAAGGCGTTCGAGCAGTGCGCGGGTTTTCTGCGGATCAACGATGGCGAAGATCCGCTCGATACATCCGGCGTGCACCCGGAAGCCTATCCGGTGGTGCGGCGGATTCTCGCCGCGACCAAGAGCGACATCAAGGCACTGATCGGCAACGCCGAGATCGTGCGGCAGTTGAAGCCGCAGGCCTTCGTCGATGAGACGTTCGGCCTGCCCACCGTGACCGACATCTTGCGCGAACTGGAAAAGCCCGGCCGCGACCCGCGACCGGCGTTCAAGGCCGCGGTGTTCAAGGAAGGTGTCGAGGAGATCAAGGATCTCAAGCGCGGCATGATCCTCGAAGGCACCGTCACCAACGTGGCGGCGTTCGGCGCGTTCGTCGATATCGGCGTGCATCAGGATGGATTGGTGCACGTCTCGGCGATGTCAAAAACCTTCATCAAGGATCCGCGCGAGGTGGTGAAGCCGGGCGACATCGTCAAGGTCAAGGTTTTGGAGATCGAGGTCGCCCGCAAGCGCATCGCGCTGACGCTGCGGCTGGATGACGAGATCGGCAGCAAGGGCGCCAAGCCTGCGGCGGCAGACCGGCAGCGCGAGTTTTCCAAGGCGTCGATGACGTCGCAGGCACCGCGCAAGCCGCAGGAGCAATCAGGCGGCGGCGCACTCGCCGAAGCCCTGCGCCGCGCCGCCGAGAAGAACGGGCGGGGCACGCGCTAACGCGGGATGAGATCAGGTTGGCGGCGATGCCGGGCCTTCTTTTTGCGCGCCATTCTACTTTGCATGGGGTTGTTTTCGCGATTTTGTGTCTGGCCCCATGCTTTAGCTCGACGTCAGCAGGTCGACCTTGGCGTTGGCGAGGATCAGGCGGTCGGCCAGCAGTTGCGCGAGGTTGCGCATGACGCGCTCGCCGGCGCGCGGGTGCTGTTTTCGGAAACGCTCGAAATCGCGCAGCGGAATTTCATAGGCGGTCGCCGCCATGTCGGCGACCACGTCGGCGGAGCGGCGCGGCTCCAGCAGCGCCATCTCGCCGAACGGCATTCCCGCCGTCAGCGTCGCCAGCCGGATGCCGTCGGGCAGGGTGACGTGGACGACGCCGCTTCTGAGAAAGAACAGCGAATGGGCGTCATCGCCGGTCGCGATGATCTTCTCGGCCGTCTGATATGCCCTGATCGAAGCAAGCGAGGCGAGGTCGGTCAGTTCCTCGTCGGTCAGCCCGGCCAGGAGCGACTGCTCCGACAGTTCGGTCGCCTCGAAGAAATCGATCGCGCCGCCGTGCCGATAGACCACCTGGTCCTCGGCCCATTCGATCGCCGCATCGAGCAGATAGTAGTTGCGGATGTTGGTGAGACCCTCGGTCCATTCCGCGATCATCTTCCATTCCGGCGAGGCGCGCTTGATGCCGGACAGGATCACGGTGACATGATAGGCCGCCAGTTCGCGGAACTCCTCGGCGAACAGGCGAGCGCCGGCCGGGGTGACCGCGGCGACGCGGCGCAGGTCGAAAATCACGAATTGCGGACGCGGCTTTGCCGCCAGCGCACGCGAGACATAATCGACGCTGGAGAGCGAAAGCGCCCCGACCAGTTCATAGACCAGCACGTCCTGATGATGTGCGGCGAGAATTTTCCGCTCGTGCGGACGGCGGCTGCGCCGTGAAGGACTCTTGCCCATGTTGTAGTCGGCGATGATGCTGTTGCGGGCATCGTCGCTGCGGTTGAGCATGTGCAGATTGTAATGCGACGACAGCGCCTCGCAGACCTTGATGCCGCGCACGCTGTTGCCATGCTTGTCCAGTTTCGGCGAATAGCTGCCGAGCCCGAGCCGGGCCGGCAATGCCGCCAAAATGCCGCCGCCGACGCCGCTCTTGGCGGGGATGCCGACGCGGTAGATCCACTCGCCGGCATAGTCGTACATGCCCGATGACGTCATGACCGACAGCGTCCGCGAAATCGCATACGGCGTCATGACCTGTTCGCCGGTCACCGGATTGACGCCGCGGTTGGCGAGCGTCGCCGCCATCACGGCGATATCGCGCGCGGTGACCAGCACCGCGCATTGCCGGAAATAGGCCCCCAGCACGGAGGCGACGTTGTCCTTGATCACGGCGTTGGTGCGCAAGAGATAGCCGATCGCCCGGTTGCGGTCGCCGGTGGCGCTCTCGGAGGCGTAGACGGCGTCATCGACATCGAGGTCGCGTCCGGCGAAGCGCCCGAGCGCCTGACGGATATATTCGAACGCGCCGTCGCCCTTGGCCTCGTGGATCAGTCCCGTGCAGGCGATGGCGCCTGCATTGACCATGGCATTGAAGGGGTGGTTCTCGGCGTTGAGGCGGATCGAATTGAAGGGGTCGCCCGACGGTTCGACCCCGATCGCGCTTTCCACCCGGGCGGCGCCCAGCGTGTCCAGCGCCAGCGCGAACACGAAGGGTTTTGACATCGACTGGATGGTGAAGGGAATCTGGGTATCGCCGACCTCGTAGACGTGGCCGTCGAGGGTCGCGAGACTGATGCCAAAATGGGCAGGGTCGGCCTTGCCGAGTTCAGGGATGTAATCGGCGACGGCGCCGCCGGTCTCTGCGGCGAAATCGTCGTGACAGGCGTTCAGGAACCGCAGCAAAGGCGGTTTCGAGCTGGTCCAGGCCGGGGCGCCGGTGGGCGATACTTTCATCGCCCCCGTTTTGCAACGCAATCACGGAACGCGCAACTGGTTCCCCACCAGACTTTGGCGGCGTATCAGCAGCAGCGCGACCGCGACGGTAGGAACGAGAATGCCTAGGCCAAGCGACGTAACCTGGATCTGCGACAGCGGATTGATACCGCCGCCCGGCGTCGCCACTACGAAGCCGCCGATCACGAGCAATATGCGCAACGGCCATTCCAGCGCGCCGGCGCCGCGGAGGTCGCCGACAAAGGCCTGATAGCCCTGGATGCCGCCGCAGATGAACAGCGTGCCGAAGGCGGCCAGTCCCATCAGGCCGAGGCCTTCGAGATAGGGGTTGTCCCCCTGAAGCACCAAAGCCGGGTTCAACACGAAGAAGAACGGGATGAAGTAGATGATGCTGCCGACCCACATCGATTCCCATCCGGTCTTCATCGCGGGCGACCCGGCGATGCCGGCGGCGGCGAAGGAGGCGATCGCAACCGGCGGCGTGATCGACGACAGCATGCCCCAGTAGAAGATGAACATGTGCACGGCCATGCGGTTGAGGCCGAGCTTCTCCAGTGCCGGCGCCACCAGGATGGCGAGGAAGATGTAGCAGGCCGTCGTGGTCAGCCCGA
This sequence comes from Bradyrhizobium sp. KBS0727, assembly GCF_005937885.2. NCBI lineage: Bacteria > Pseudomonadati > Pseudomonadota > Alphaproteobacteria > Hyphomicrobiales > Nitrobacteraceae > Bradyrhizobium > Bradyrhizobium sp. KBS0727. The sequence continues at coordinate 3,084,241 of NZ_CP042176.1, forward strand.
GCCCCAGAATGAGGCTGGTGAAGGCGCACATGCCGAGCAGCAGGAAGGCGTTGTCGCCGGCGATCCGCAGCAGATCGTTAGCGAGGCTGGAGACCACGCCGGTCATCGAGAACGCGCCGATCAGGAGGCCGCAGCCGGCGAGGATGCCGACCAGCTCGACGAACGTGCGACCGTTGACCTCGAGAAACTTGCTGATGGTCGAAGGCGTCCAGCGGGTATCCCTGGAGAACAGCTGGTTCAACACCAGCAGCAGCGCAGTGGCATAGAACGGCGCGTGGCTCTCGCGCTTGAAGTAGAGCAGCATCACCACCAGCAGGGCGATGACGAAAACGTAGTACCAGCCGGCCTTGATCGTGTCCCAGATCTTCGGCAGCTCCGCGCGCGGAATGCCCTTCAGGCCATGGCGTGCCGCATAGGAATCCACCTGCATGAACAGCCCGACATAATACAGCGCGGCCGGAATGATCGCGGCGATGGCGACGTCGGCATAGCTGACATTGAGGAATTGCGCGATCACGAACGCAGTCGCGCCCATCACCGGCGGCGCCAGCACCGCGCCGGTCGATGCGCAGGCCTCGATGGCACCGGCATAGGAGGCGCGAAAGCCGCTCTTCTTCATGACAGGAATCGTCATGGTGCCCGCGGTCAGCACGTTGGAAATAATCGAGCCGGACATCATGCCGAGCAGGCCCGAGGCAAAGATGCAGACTTTGGCCGCGCCGCCGCGGAAGGTGCCGCACATGGCGAAGGCGATGTTGATGAAGAACTTGCCGGCGCCGGTCATCATCAGCGCGGTGCCGAACACCAGGAAGCCGATCACGGTATCGGCGAAGGCCTGGATCGGAATGCCGAGCAGGCTTTCGCCCGACAGCACGTGATAGGCGGTGGTCTGGTCGAGCGTGAGCTGCGAGCCCCGGAACGGTCCGAGCCAGCTTGCTTCGGCGAACAGCGGATAGACGGTGAAGGGGAGCACGCTCAACAGCAGGCTCCAGCCGCCGGTGCGGCGCAGCGCCTCCATCAGCACGAACCACATCACGAGGCCGGCGGCGATCACGTTCTGCGGCGCGCCGTCGGATTCCCAGCCGAACTGGGCGGCCTTGCGCACGTTGAGCATCAGCCAGATCGAGGCGGCGAAGGTCGCGACGAACAGCAGCAGATCATACCAGGGGATGCGGTCGAGCGGCGCGGTCTCGGTTCCCGGAAAGATCAGGAACGTGAAGGGCAGCATCAGCGCGATCAGCAGATAGAAATACTCGGTGTTGAGCTGGGTATAGTCGATGAAGAACCGCAGCGAAAATTGCTGGTTGATGCAGAGCAGGATGGTGGCCGCGGTCGCGACCACCAGCGCCCAGCGCCAACCGCCCTGCAGGGTTCGCACCCGCGTGACTTCGGCTTCCTGCAGATTGCCGATGCCGGCGTGCGGATCCTCGAACTCGATTCGCTTCGGCGCAGCCGCCGCACTATCGGACGCAGACATCATTTACCTCCAACAGAAGCGCGGTTCGCCTTGGAGTTTCCGCGCGAGCGAAAACGTCGGTTATTGTTCAAAGCCGTTCGGCATATTGGCTTTGGCAAGGGCTGCCGCGCGCGTGATCATCCAGCCGTCGAGAAACGCTTTGTCGTCCGAAGGCGGGCTGGCCTTGCCGTACTCGGCCCATGCCGCCGCCAGCACCTCCTGGCGCTTCAACAGGCCGTTGTTGTGGGCTTCCTGCTCGGCGGTCCATTGGCCGGCTTCCTTCAGCGCTTTCACGGCGCCGGGATGCACCGGGACCACCCAGTTCTTGGTCTGGCGGTTGGCCGCAAGGCCGCCGGCGCCGGGGGCTGAGTCCTTGTAGGCATCGTAGTTGACGATCATCGCCTTGGTGATGGCGTAGACCTGATCGGCCGGCTGCGAGGCATAGGTGATGAAGATCGGGTAGGGGTAGTTCGCCGACTCGATCGGCTTGTCCGGAGAGATGCCGGCGCCACAGGTCGCCACCTGCGGGAAGAAGAAGGAGCCGACCTTCTTGACCCGTTCCCATCCGGCCTTGTCGCTGGCGGGAAGCGGTGGCCACACCAGTCCGCGCGGCGAGGTTTCGGCTTCCTTGGCGGGCCCGGTGATGGTGGTGCCGAAGGCGGCGTCGGTGTCGTTGTTGATCAGGCCCTTCCACATCGCGCCGTAGCTGGCGAACTCGACCACCTTGACGTCGGCCTGCTTGAGGCCGGCGAAGGCGAGAATGGCCAGCGAGTTCTGGTTCAGCGCCGGCGAGCCGACGACGAAGCCGACCCGCTTGCCGCGGAGATCCTTGACCTCCTTGACGCCGGCGTCCGCAGCGACGCCGAGCGTGCCGGTGTTGCAATCGACCGAGGACAGCAGCAATTGCAGCGACTGCGGGCCCCATTCTTTTGAGCCGAATTCGAACACGCCTTCCTGCGCGAAATAGGTACCCGATCCCATCGCCGACATCAGCGCGCGCTTGGCCCGCAGCGGCGCCAGCCGCGCCACGTCGTTGCCGGCGGGCAGCACGCGAACGTCGGTCGAATACTTGTCCTTCATCATCTTGCCGACGCCGACCGCGATGTTGAAACCGGCGGTGCCGGTGTCATAGGCGGTGACTGCCATCGTCGGCGGCAGCTTGACGTCGTCGGCCAGCGCCGCGGCGGATGCCACGAGCGAGATGCCTGCCAACGCGGCAGGCGCGAGATTCATCAGCCGACCGATCATGTTTCCCCCTTATTGTTTCGTCAGACGAAACTTTTGATGGCCGGGATCATCTCATCGCAGGATAGCGATGACAACGTCCGCACGGCTTCAAAGCCGCAATGCGGCTGATCCGCCACCGGACAGATTGTCGCGCATCGGAAGTATGGGGATGAAATCTAGGCGTCGACGATCGCGACGACCTGTCCTTCGGCGATGACGTCGTCGAGTTTGACCAATATTGCCTTGATTTTACCGGCTGTGGTCGAGGTGACCGGGATTTCCATCTTCATGGCTTCGACGAAGGCAATCTCGTCGCCGTCACCGACGCTTGCGCCGTTCTCGACCGCAAGCGCGCATACGCGGCCGGCCACTTCGGTGACGATCTTGATCTCTGGCATTCCAATCTCCCGGGACCGTCTGACGGACAAATTATCTTCGCCAACGGCTTTTTGTTGTGGCGGCAGATTGCCTGAGGTAGCTTGATCTGCAAGTGGAATTTTATTCCGCGTGACGGAATGAGGCCATCGATGGGACGACGCTCGGAACGGCTTAGCAAACAGGGAATGCTCGCCAGCGATCTCGCAGGCGAGGGCGATGTGATTCAGGTGGTATCGCGGGCCTTCGATGTCCTGCGCTGCTTCGAGGGTCACGAAGCCCGGCTCGGCAATCTCGAAATTTCCAATCGCTGCGGGCTGCCGCGCTCCACGGTGTCGCGGTTGACGCACACGCTGACGCGGATGGGGCAACTGGTCTACCTGCCGCGCGATCAGAAATACCGCATCGGTCCGAGCGCGGTGGCGATGAGCACCTCGATGATGAAGGGGTTGCAGCTTCGCAATCTGATCCGGCTGCGGCTGCAGGATGTCGCCGAGCAATTGCCGGGCACTGTCGGCTTCGTCATCCCCGACCGCTTTCATCTGGTCTATCTCGAATTCGCGCGCGCGGCGAACGCGCTCGGCCTGCACGAGACCACCGGCAGCCGTATCGCGATGGCGAGCACGGCGGCGGGCCATGCCTATACCGCGGCGCTCGATACCGACGTCGGCGATGCCCTGATCGCGGAGATGGAGCGTGAGATCCCGGAAAGCGCCAAGATACTGAAGCCGCGCATCGAGGCTAACCGGCGGCATTTGCGTGAACACGGTTATGTCGTGGCCTGCGGGCTCTGGAGTCCGCATATCAACGGCGTCGCGGTCCCGGTGTGGTCGCCGCAATACCAGACCTATGTGGTGGCGACGATCGGCCTTCTGTCCGTGATGTACGACGAGAAACGGCTGCACCGGGAAGTGGCGCCGTTGATGCGCGAACTCGGAGCTGCGATCGGCGGCCTGCTGGAGGGCGCCGACGGCGACATCTTCTCGAGCCGGCTGGAACGAAAAGCACTTCCGGTGTCGACCCCGAATAAAATCAATAACAATAAAATCATCAGGACGGAGGATACGAATGAACTGGAAGCCGGAACTCGACGACCTCGCCCGGCGCGAAGCGTTCGCGCGCGAGATGGGAGGCGTTGACAAGGTCAAGCGTCAGCATGACCAGGGCCGGCTCACCGTTCGCGAGCGCATCGACAAACTGGTCGATCAAAAAAGCTTCCACGAGGTCGGTGCGGTCGCCGGCATCGGCGAATACGACGAAAACAACGAACTCAAGCATCTGACGCCGGCAAATTGCGTGTTCGGCCGCGGCAAGATCGATGGCCGGACCGTGGTGGTGGTCGGCGACGATTTCACCGTGCGCGGCGGCTCGGCCGATGCCTCGATCTCGACCAAGCCGCTGATGGCCGAGGAGATGGCGCATGACTTTCGCCTGCCGATCATCCGCGTGATCGAAGGTTCCGGCGGCGGCGGTTCGGTGAAGACCATCGAAACCCGCGGGGCCGCCAATCTGCCGGGCGGGGTCGGCGGCACGCGTGCGTACTGGTTCACGACGGCGAACATGGCGCGTGTGCCGGTGGTCGGTCTTGGCCTCGGTTCGGTCGCAGGCCTCGGCGCCGCGCGGCTGGCGGCCAGTCATTACTCGATCATGACCAGGAATTCCGCGATGTTCGTTGCCGGGCCGCCGGTGGTGAAGCGCCTGGGTCAGGATCTGACAAAACAGGAACTCGGCGGCGCCGACATCCAGACTCGCGCAGGCGGCGTCGACGATGCCGTCGATACCGAGGAGGAGGCGTTCGAGCGCGTCCGGCGCTTTCTGTCCTATCTGCCGTCCTCGGTCTTCGAGCTGCCGCCGACCACGCCTTGCAGCGACGATCCGGAACGTGCGGAAGAATCGCTGATGAAGGCGGTGCCGCGCAACCGCCGCCAGGTCTACAAGATGCGGCCGATCATCGACGCGGTCGTCGACAAGGGCTCGTTCTTCGAGGTGAATACCAATTTCGGCCGTCCGGTAATCACGGGGCTTGCGCGCCTGGAAGGTCGCGCGGTGCTGCTGCTGGCGAGCGATCCCTTTCATTACGGCGGCTCGTGGACGGCAGACGCCTGCGACAAGGTGATCCGCTGGGTCGATTTCGCCGAGACCTTCCATCTGCCGGTGGTCTATCTGATGGATTGCCCGGGTTTCATGATCGGGCTCGAGGCCGAGAAGTCGGCGACCATTCGCCACGGCGTGCGCGCGATGGCCGCCGTCAACCAGAGCACCGTTCCCTGGTGCACCATCATCGTGCGCAACGCGTTTGGCGTCGCCGGCGTCGTGCACCAACCGGCCAACCGCTATTCGATGCGCTATGCCTGGCCGTCGGCCTATTGGGGCTCGCTGCCGCTGGAAGGCGGCATTGAGGCCGCCTATCGCGCCGACATCGACGCCGCGGACGATCCGGCGGTGAAGCTGAAGGAGATCGAGGATCGCCTCAACAAGCTGCGTTCGCCGTTCCGCTCAGCTGAAAAATTCTGGGTCGAGGAAGTGATCGATCCCCGCAGGACGCGCTCGCTGCTGTGCGAATTCGCGCGGCTCGCCGAACCGGTCCGCACGCCGGGACCTTCGACCAGCATGGCGATCAGGCCGTAATCAACCGTCATTCCGGGGCGATGCGAAGCATCGAACCCGGAATCTCGAGATTCCGGGTCCGGTCCTGCGGACCATCCCGGAATGACATGTTTATATACGCTCACGCTGCCGCCGGTTTCGGCGCCGGCACCGGCCGCGAGATCGTAACCGTCAGCAGCGCCGCGACGATGCAGAGTGCGCCGGCAACGAAGAACGCCGGCAGATAGCTCGCAAGCAACGTCCGCGACAGCCCGGCGCCGAAGGCCGCGGTGCCGGCACCGAGCTGATGGCCCGCAAAGATCCAGCCGAACACCAGGTTGGCGCGTTCGGGCCCGAACCGCTGCGCAGTGAGCCGCACCGTCGGCGGCACCGTGGCAATCCAGTCCAGCCCGTAGAACATCGCGAACACCGACAGTCCGTAGAACGAAAAATCGGTGAAGGGCAGGAACAGCAGCGAAAGTCCGCGCAGCCCGTAATACCAGAACAGCAGATAGCGGTTGTCGTAGCGGTCCGACAGCCAGCCCGAGACGATGGTGCCGAAGAAATCGAAAATGCCCATTGCAGCGAGCAGGCTCGCCGCCTGCACCTGCGGAATACCGTAATCGAGGCACATCGGAATCAGGTGCACCTGGATCAGGCCGTTGGTGCTGGCGCCGCAGATGAAGAATGTCGCAAACAGCACCCAGAACACACTGGACTTCGAAGCATCGCGCAGCGTGCCGAGTGCCGCCGCCACGATCGGCGCGTTGTTGGGCGGCGGCGCCGGCAGCGGCTCGGTGCCTTGGTCGCCGAACGGCCGCAGGCCGAGATCGCTCGGCCGGTCGCGCATGATCATGAGCACGGCGAACGCGGCCACGCCCAGCATCACGCAGACCAGTCCCAGCGCGATCCGCCAGCCATAATGATCGGTCAGTGTCGCCAGCAACGGCAGGAACGCCAGTTGCCCGGTCGCGACGCTGGCGGTGAGAATGCCGACGACAAGGCCACGCCGCGCCACAAACCAGCGCGCGGCGATCGTGGCGCCCAGCACCAAAGCGGTCATGCCGGTACCGATGCCGATTACCACGCCCCACAGCAGCATCAGGTGCCAAACCTTGGTCATGGCCAGCGATGCGATGAGGCCGGATACCACGACCAGCAAGGCCGATAAGGTGACGTTGCGAAGGCCGTAGCGGTTCAGCAGCGCCGCGGCGAACGGGGCCATCAGTCCGAACAGGATGAAGCGGATCGACAGCGCGGAGGAAATCTCCGCGGTGGTCCAGCCGAATTCCTTCTGCAGCGGCACGATGAACACGCCGGGCGCGCCGACGGTGCCCGCGGTGATCAGGGCGGTGAGGAAGGTCACGGCCACCATCGCCCAGCCGTAATGGATATTGCGGCGGGCGAGGGCGGCTGACAGCCAGTTCGAGATCATTGAGCCTCAGTGGGTTCGCAGGAAGTTTTTATCCGGAAGTTGTCTTGGCGGTTTCTTGGCAGCTTTCCGGGAAGGTATCTTCGAGATTTGCTTGGGATTTTCTTGGTAATTCTTGCTGATTTGCCTGATCTGTACATCATGCCGCAAGATCGGTTTGGCCGAAATGCCAAACTTCCCTCATTTCCGGACATGCAGGTTTCAGGACATGCAGGGCGGACGTCAGCGAATGATCCGCTCCACCGCGATCGCCGTAGCCTCGCCCCCGCCGATGCAAAGTGCGGCGACGCCGCGTTTCAGGTTCTGCGCTTCCAGCGCATGCAGCAGCGTCACGATCAGGCGGGCACCGGTGGCGCCGATGGGGTGGCCAAGCGCACAGGCGCCGCCATTGACGTTGAGCTTTTCCCTGGGAATGCCGAGGTCGCGCTGCGCCGCCATCGCCACCACCGCAAAGGCCTCGTTGATCTCGAACAGGTCGACGTCGCCGACGCTCCAGCCGACCTTGTCCAAGAGCTTGCGAATCGCCGGGATCGGCGCGGTCGTGAACCACTGCGGCTCCTGGCTGTGGGTGGCGTGGCCCTTGATTTCGGCCAATGCCGGCAGGCCCTCGCGATCGACCAGCGAGCGCTTGGCCAGGACGAGCGCCGCGGCGCCATCGGCGTTGGCGGAGGAGGCCGCCGGCGTGATCGTGCCGTTGGCGCGGAATGCTGCCTTCAATCCGGGTATCTTGGCGGGATCGACCTTCAGCGGATGCTCGTCATTGGCGACGATGCGCGGTCCGGCTTTTTCGGCGAGCGTGATCGGTGCGATCTCGACGCGGAACGCGCCGCCCTCGACCGCCTTGCGCGCCCGGGTCAGCGTTTCGATCGCGTAGGCGTCCTGGTCCGCGCGGGTGAACTGATAAGCCTCCGCAGTGGCCTCGCCGAAATCGCCCATCGAGCGGCCGGTCTCATAGGCGTCTTCCAGACCGTCCATCATCATGTGGTCGATGATACGGTCATGTCCTGCGCGATAGCCCGACCGGGCCTTGGCGAGCAGATAGGGCGCGTTCGACATGCTCTCCATGCCGCCCGACAGCACGATGTCGGCCGAACCCGCGTTGATGATGTCGTGGGCCAGCATCGTCGCCTTCATGCCGGAGCCGCAGACCTTGTTGATGGTGGTGGCGCCGGTGGCATCCGGCAATTTGGCGCCACGCGCCGCCTGGCGGGCCGGCGCCTGGCCCTGTCCGGCCGGCAGCACGTTGCCCATGAACACCTCGTCGATTCGCTCCGGCGGCAGTTTGGCCCGCTCCAGCGCGGCGCCGATGACGTGGGAACCGAGCTTGTGGGCGCTGAGCGGCGCGAGGTCGCCCATGAAGCGGCCCAGCGGCGTGCGGGCGGCGGAAAGGATGACGACGGGATCGGAAGCTGCGGTCATGGCTGATCTCCCTTGGAGGCGGACAATTAGATTATGATCATCATATGATGCGCTGCAAAAAATGCAACGGGACGATCCGTAAATTGTTGTGAGATGGGCAGGCTCGCGAAGCGAGTTGTACTTGTCATCATCCGCGAAAGCGGATGATCCAGTAATCACCGGCGGTTACTGGATGCCCCGCTGGAGCCTGTCATCGGGCTCGCCAAAGGCGAGACCCGGCGGCGGGGCATGACGACATTACGCCTACCGTTTGCGGTCCAGAAATCCCTGCATCAGCCGCTGCGGCTCGCCGGTCAGATAGGACTGCCCGAACACGCCGACGCTCAGGTTGACGGATTCCGTCAGCGGCAGCTCTTCCCACTGCCGCAGCAGCGCCTTCTGCGAGCGCAGCGCTTGCGGGCCGCATTCGAGCAGTGCCTTGACCGTGTGTTCGACCGCGGCGTCGAGGCCGCCTTGCTTGGCGACGACGTCGACCAGGCCCCAGGCGAGCGCGGTCGGTGCGTCGATATTCTCCGCCGTCATCACCAGCCAGCGGGCGCGGCCCCAGCCGATCAGGCGCGGCAGCAAAGCGGCGTGGATCACCGAGGGGATGCCGACGCGTACTTCCGGCATCCCGAACATGGCATCGTGCGCCGCGATCCGGAAATCGCAGGCGGCGGCGACTTCCAGCCCGCCGCCGAGGCACCAGCCGGGCAGGCGCGCGATCACGGGCGCCGGAAACTGGCGCACGGCTTCGCAGAGGTCGCGCAGCCGCGTGATGAAGGCTTCCGCTGACTTCTGGTCGAGCTTTGCCATTTCCTTGATGTCGGCGCCGCCGATCATGCTCTTTTCGCTCTGGCCGGCCAGGATCACGGCACGGATGTCAGGGTCCTTGGCGAGCTTCTCGAACCCTTCGCGCACCCCATTGGTGACCGCGGAGGAGAGAATGTTGAGCGAGCCGGCGTTGCAGATCGTCAGGCGAACGACGCCTCTGGAGTCGCGATCGACGCCGCAATGGGGATTGAGCATTTCCATCTGATTTTTCTCGGGCCTTGTTGGGACGGTTGCCGCCACTTCCCGGACATTGCGCCGGCTTGTCAAGGGTGGATGGGATGGCGGTGTTGCTAGGTAGTCGCCGCACGTGTAATATTATGATCGTCATTTAAAGGAGCCGTCATGACCGCGACCCAACCCGCCGACCTGTTCTCGCTCGAGAAGCGCCGCGAGCGCGTGGTCGACTGGCAGGCGCCGGGACCGGCGGCGAAGGCCGCAGCCGGGATGTCGGGTTTGGACGCCATGCGTGCGATCCGCGACGGCCTGGTGCCGGAGCCGCCGATGGCCCGGCTGATCGATTTCCGGCTTCGCGTCGCCGAGTCCGGGCGGATCGTGATGGAACTCGAGCCGCATGAGAGCCTCGAAAATACCATCGGGCTGCTGCACGGCGCGACCGCGGCGGCGCTGCTCGATACCGCCATGGGGTGCGCGATCTCGACCATGCTGCCGGCGGGGCAGGGCGCGGTAACGCTCGACCTCAAGCTGACCTATCTGCGACCGCTGTCGGTACGATCAGGCACCATCTCGGCCGAAGGCAAGGTGATCAAACTCGGCCGCCAGACCAGCTACGCCGAGGGCTTTGTCCGCGACGGTTCCGGGAATCTTGCGGTGCACGCAACCGCGACCTTTTCCATGATCGGAGCAGGTGGAAACGCGAAATAGATGCAGCTTTTTCGGCCCACAACTGCTATTATATGACTGGAAACATTCAATAGGACGGCCGATGCGCTATTCGAAAGAGCACAAGCAGGAGACCCACGCCCGGATCGTGAAGAAGGCCTCGGTGCGGCTTCGCGAAAAGGGCGCGCATGGCATCGGCGTTGCCGACCTGATGAAGGAGGCCGGCCTGACCCATGGCGGCTTCTACGCCCATTTCGATTCCCGCGAGGCGCTGGTGATCGAGGCCTTTGCCTATGCGATGGACCGCTCCAACGAGCGCTGGCGCAAGGTCGCCGAACAGACCCCGCCGGAGAAGCGTCTTGCCACCATCGTCGAGAGCTATCTGACGCCCCTTCATCGCGATGACCCCGGTCATGGCTGCGCGGTGCCGACGCTCGGCGCCGAGATCGCGCGCGAAAGCCCGAAGACGCGAAAAGCCTTTGCCGGCAAGCTGGAACAGATGATCGACATGATGGCCGATCAGATCCTCGACGTGCCGCGCAAAACCGCCCGCAAGCAGGCGATGGCGGCGCTGGCCACCATGATGGGAACGCTGGTGCTGTCGCGCATCGCCGGGACCGGCGAGTTCTCCGACGAGATCCTGGCGTCGGGGCGCGAAGCCGTGCTGGAGCGGGCCGCGGTCGCGAAGCCTGCGGCGAAAAAGGCCCGCGCGAAGACGCATTGATCCGTAGCGTTTTTCCGTCATTGCGAGGAGCGCAAGCGACGACCTGTCCGCCGTAGCTCAACGAGCGAAGGCGGAAGCAATCCAGTCTTTCTTTGTGGCTATGGATTGCTTCGCGGAGCCTGTCATCGGGCGCGCATTCGCGCGACCCGTTGGCTCGCAATGACGGGGTGGACATTCACCGCCCGCTGAACAACGCCCGCTCGCCTTCCACCGTCTCGTAGATGTAATCCGCGACCGCACGAATTCGTGCCAGATCCTTGCTGTCGGCGTGCATCAAGAGCCAGAACGTGCGCGAGATCGTGATCTCGTCCGGCAGCACCGGCCGCAATTTGGGATGTGCCGTCGCCATGAAATGCGGCAGCACCGCGATGCCGAAGCCGGCGATGGTGGCGTTGAGCTGCGCGATCAGGTTGGCGCTTCGGAATTTGGCGGAAATCTTCGGCGAGACCTGCGGCAGGTAATCCAGCTCGGGCGTGAACAGCAGTTCCTCGATATAGCCGACGAAACGATGCCCGGGCAGGTCGGTACGGTTTTTGATGATGGGCGCGCGATCGAGATAGGCCGGGGCGGCATAGAGCCCGAGGCTGTAGTCGAGCAGCTTGCGCCCGACGATGCGGCCTTCCTTCGGCATGGTCAGGCTGATTGCGATATCGGCCTCGCGCTTCGACAGGCTGAACAGCCGCGCGGTGGCGACCAGTTGAAGATCGAGATCGGGATACCGCTCGGTGAATTTCACCAGTCGCGAGGCCAGGAAATGACTGCCAAAACCGTCGGGGGCGCCGATCCGGACCGTGCCGGTCAGGTGCGCGCGGGAGCCGCCGACCGCCTCCTGGTTGGCGACAATGGTCGATTCCATCGCCTCCGCACTGTCGGCGACGCGCTGGCCGGCCTCAGTCAGGAGATAGCCGGTCTTGCGGCGATCAAACAGTTTTGCGCCCAGATGCCGTTCCAACCGGTCGACACGCCGGATCACTGTGGCATGATCGACGCCGAGCTGTTTTGCGGCAGCCGAGACCGATCCGCCGCGCACGATAGCGAGCACGAAACGGAAGTCGTCCCAGTCGAGGGTATTGCCTTGGGTCTTGCCGCCTTGATCCAGCATTTCCGCACATCTATGGTGCAATTTATCGGACTTGTATCCTAGGAAATGCAGGTCAAAAAGGGTCCCAAAGCGATCCAATCCGGAATCCAGGGAGGATTTTCATGCGTTCCATCGGGCATTTCATCGGCGGCAAAGAGGTTAAGGGCACGTCGGGCCGCACGGCTGATGTTTTCGAGCCGATGACCGGCGAGGTCCAGGCCAAGGTGGCGCTGGCGTCCAAGGCCGAGCTTCGCGCCGCGGTCGAGAACGCCAAGACGGCGCAGGTCGAGTGGGCCAACACCAACCCGCAGCGCCGCGCCCGCGTCATGATGAAGTTCCTCGAACTCGCGCAGCGCGACTACGACAAGCTCGCCGATTGCCTGGCGCGTGAGCACGGCAAGACCGTTCCCGACGCCAAGGGCGACATCCAGCGCGGCCTCGAGGTGGTCGAATTCGCCTGCGGCATTCCGCACCTGATGAAGGGCGAATATACCGAAGGCGCCGGTCCCGGCATCGACATCTATTCGATGCGGCAACCCCTCGGCGTCGTCGCCGGCATCACGCCGTTCAATTTCCCGGCGATGATCCCGATGTGGAAGTTTGCGCCCGCGATTGCCTGTGGCAACGCGTTCATTCTCAAGCCCAGCGAGCGCGATCCCGGCGTGCCGATGATGCTGGCCGCGCTGATGATCGAGGCGGGCCTGCCGCCCGGCATTCTCAACGTCGTCAATGGCGACAAGGAAGCGGTCGACGCCATCCTCGACGATCCCGATATCAAGGCGGTCGGCTTCGTCGGCTCCTCGCCGATCGCGCAATATATCTACGAGCGCGCCGCCGCGACCGGCAAGCGCGCGCAGTGTTTTGGCGGCGCCAAGAACCACGCCGTCATTATGCCCGACGCTGACATGGACCAGACCGTCGATGCCTTGATCGGCGCCGGCTATGGCTCGGCCGGCGAACGCTGCATGGCGATCTCGGTCGCGGTGCCCGTCGGCAAGACCACCGCCGACCGGCTGATGGAAAAGCTGATCCCGCGTGTCGAGAGCCTGAAGATCGGCACCTCGATCGATCCGTCGGCCGATTACGGCCCGCTGGTGACCAAGGAGGCGCTCAACCGGGTCAGGAACTACGTCGACATCGGCATCAAGGAAGGCGCTACGCTCGCCGTCGACGGCCGCGGCTTCAAGATGCAGGGCTATGAAAACGGCTTCTACATGGGCGGCTGCCTGTTCGACAACGTCACCAAGGACATGCGGATCTACAAGGAAGAGATCTTTGGGCCCGTGCTCTCGGTGGTGCGCGCCCACGACTACAAGGAGGCGCTGGCGCTGCCGTCGGACCACGACTACGGCAACGGCGTTGCGATCTTCACCCGCGACGGCGATGCCGCGCGCGATTTCGCCGCCAAGGTCAATGTCGGCATGGTCGGCATCAACGTGCCGATCCCGGTGCCGATTGCGTATTACACCTTCGGCGGCTGGAAGAAGTCCGGCTTCGGCGATCTCAACCAGCACGGCCCGGATTCGATCCGCTTCTACACCAAGACCAAGACCATCACCTCGCGCTGGCCGTCGGGCGTGAAGGAAGGCGCGGAGTTCTCTATACCGACGATGAACTAGCGCGTCATAGCCGGGCGCCGACATGCAGTTCGCTCTCAACGAGGACCAGGTTGCGGTTCGCGATATGGCGCGGGAATTCGCCGCGGAAAAAATCGCGCCGCATGCGCTGCGCTGGGACGAGGAGAAGCATTTCCCCGTCGACGTGATGCGGGAGGCCGCCATGCTCGGCATGGGCGGCATCTACATCAAGGACGACGTCGGCGGCTCGGCGATGACGCGGTTCGACGCCGCGCTGATCTTCGAGGCGCTGGCGCAGGGCTGTCCGACGGTGTCGGCGTTCATCTCGATCCACAACATGGCGTCGTGGATGATCGACGGCTTCGGAAATGACGCCCAGCGCCAGAAGTGGCTGCCGAAGCTCTGCACCATGGAGTACCTGGCGAGCTATTGCCTGACCGAGCCGGGCTCCGGCTCGGATGCCGCGGCGCTGCGCACCCGCGCGGTGCGCGACGGCGACCATTACGTGCTCAACGGCCAGAAGCAGTTCATTTCCGGCGCCGGTGGCGGCGATCTCTATGTCGTGATGGTGCGGACCGGCGCCGACGGCCCCGGCGGCATCTCGACGCTGGTCATTCCCGCCGATACGCCGGGCGTTTCGCTCGGCGCCAACGAGCGCAAGATGGGCTGGAACGCGCAGCCGACGCGCGCCGTGATTTTTGAGAACGCCCGTGTGCCGATCGAAAATCGTCTCGGCGAGGAGGGCATCGGCTTCAAGATCGCTATGGCCGGTCTCGACGGCGGTCGCATCAACATCGCCGCGTGCTCGCTCGGCGGCGCGCAATGCGCGCTCGACAAATCGCTGGCCTACATGAAGGAGCGCAAGGCGTTCGGCAAGCGGCTCGACGAATTCCAGGCGCTGCAGTTCCGTCTCGCCGACATGGCGACCGAGCTGGAGGCGGCGCGGACGTTTGTGTGGCGCGCGGCGGCAGCGCTCGACCGCAAGGATGCGGATGCGACCATGCTGTGCGCGATGGCCAAGCGCTTCGGCACGGACGTCGGCTTCGAGGTCGCCAACCAGGCGCTTCAATTGCACGGTGGTTACGGCTATCTCAGCGAATACGGCATTGAGAAGATCGTGCGCGATCTGCGCGTGCACCAGATCCTGGAAGGGACCAACGAAATCATGCGGCTGATCGTTTCGCGGAAATTGATCGAGGGCGCGCGATGACGGCGAGCGCTGCCGTAGCACCCGTCGAAGGCGATCTGATCGCCCAGCGCGAGGGCGCCTGCGGCGTCATTCGCCTCAACCGGCCCAAGACGATCAACGCCGTGACGCTGGAGATGTTTCGCGACATCGACAAGGCGCTCGATGTGTTCGAGGCCGATCCCGCGGTGAGCGTGATCCTGCTGGAAGGCGCCGGCGAACGCGGCCTGTGCGCCGGCGGCGATATCCGCGCGCTCTGGGAGAGCTCGAAGGTCAAGGGCGATCTCGGCAAGATCCTGTGGCGCGAGGAATACATCCTCAACGCCCGCATCAAGAAGTTCCCAAAGCCCTATGTGTCGTTCATGGACGGGATCGTGATGGGCGGCGGCGTCGGGCTATCAGCCCATAGCAGCCATCGTGTCGTGACCGAAAAGACCAAACTGGCGATGCCGGAAGTCGGCCTCGGCTTCTTTCCCGATGTCGGCGGCACCTGGCTGCTGTCGCATTCGCCGGGAGAAATCGGCACCTACTTCGGATTGACCGGCCAGACCATGAACGGGCCCGACGCCATCCACGCCCGCTTTGCCGATGCGGTCGTGCCGTCGGCCAAACTGGCTGATTTGCGCGAGGCGCTGACCAAAGTTCGCGCCGGGGTGACGGCAGCGGAAGTTACCGCCCTGATCGGCGGCTTTGCGACCGGTGCCACCGCAGGCCCCGTGGCGGCGATGCAGTCCAACATCGACGGCTGGTTTGCGCATGACCGAATGCAGGACATCGTCGCAGCGCTTCGCAGCGATGGCTCGGAACTGGCGCGGGCGACCTTGAAAACACTGAACGAGAAATCGCCGCGCGGTATGGTGGTGACGCTGAAACTGCTGCGGCTGGCGCGAACGTCGCGTACGCTGGAGGAATGCCTGGTGCGGGAATATCGCGCTGCGCTGCAAGTGTTCGCCAGCGACGATTTCCGCGAGGGCGTGCGCGCCGCCGTGATCGACAAGGACCGCAATCCGACGTGGTCGCCGCCACGCATCGAAGACGTCACGCCTGACATGGTCGCGCCGTACTTCGCCGAAATCGGTACCGACGAGTTGAAATTCAGCTGATCAAACCAGAAACGTCCCCAGCGGAGGATTCGAGATGGCACATATCGCATTCATTGGCCTCGGCAACATGGGCGGCCCGATGGCGGCCAACCTGGTCAAGGCCGGCCACAAGGTGACCGCGTTCGATCTGGTCGCCGCCTCGCGCGATCAGGCCAAGGCTGACGGTGCGGCGATCAGCGAGAGTTCGGTGGGCTCGGTCAAGGGCGCCGATGTCGTCGTCACCATGTTGCCCGCCGGCAAGCATGTGCTGTCGGTGTGGGGCGAGGTGATCCCGGCGATGGCTAAGGGCACGCTGATCATTGATTGCTCGACCATCGACGTCGAAAGCTCCAAGCAGGCGCATGTGCTGGCGGCCAAACACGGCATGCTTTCGGTCGATGCGCCGGTGTCGGGCGGAACCGGCGGCGCCAAGGGCGCGACGCTGACCTTCATGTGCGGCGGCGACGACAAGTCGTTCGCGGCGGCTAAACCCGTGCTGGAAAACATGGGCAAGAAGATCGTGCATTGCGGCGGAGCCGGTGCCGGGCAGGCGGCCAAGATCTGTAACAACATGATTTTGGGAATCTCCATGATCGGGGTCGGCGAAGCCTTTGCGCTCGCCGAAAAACTAGGGCTGTCACATCAGGCCCTGTTCGATGTGGCCTCGACCTCGTCGGGGCAGTGCTGGGCGCTGACCTCCTATTGCCCGGTGCCGGGCCCGGTGCCGACGTCGCCCGCCAACAACGGCTACAAGCCGGGCTTCGCCTCCAACCTGATGGTCAAGGACCTGACCTTGGCGCAGGATGCGGCCAACGCCGCGGGCGCCGTGACGCCGCTGGGCAAGCACGCCCAGGAAATCTATAAGGCGTTCGACGCCGCCGGAAACGGCGGGGTAGATTTTTCCGGGATTATCCAGCACGTTCGGAGTCTCGCCGGGAAATAAGAAACCACAGGGAGACCTGATGACGACCTTCCAGGAAGCGCGCGCGTTTCTGCTCAAGCACCGCACCGATTACGATGCGGCCGTGAAGGGATTTCGCTGGCCCGATCCGGTTCCGTTCAACTGGGCGCTGGACTGGTTCGATGCCGAACTGGCCCGCAATGCCGACAGCCGGGATCGCACCGCGCTGTGGATCGTCGATGCCGGCAGCGACAAGCAGACCAGGCTGTCGTTCTCGGCGCTGTCGCGCCGTTCCAATCAGGTGGCAAATTTCCTGCGCGCGCAGGGACTGAAGCGCGGCGATCACCTGTTGCTGCTGCTCGGCAATGTCGTGCCGTTGTGGGAGACCATGCTGGCGGCGATGAAGCTCGGCGTCGTCGTGATCCCCGCGACGACGCTCTTGACGCCGGATGAGTTGCGCGACCGGCTCGATCGTGGCCGCGCCAAGGTGGTGGTGGCCTCGCAGGATCAGGTCGCGAAGTTCGCAGGCCTCGGCGGCGACAAGCTCGTTCGCATCGTGGTCGGCGCCTCGTCGAAGCACGATGGCTGGCTGCCGTTCGAGGACGCCTCCAGCGCGTCCGAAAACTTTACAGCCGACGGACCGACCAATGCCGACGATCCGATGCTGCTCTATTTCACCTCGGGCACGACCGCCAAGCCGAAACTGGTGCTGCACAGCCAGCGCAGTTATCCCGTTGGCGCGCTGTCGACGATGTTCTGGTTGGGCTTGCAGCCTGGCGATGTGCATCTGAACATTTCCTCGCCGGGCTGGGCCAAGCACGCCTGGAGCTGCTTGTTCGCGCCGTGGAATGCAGGCGCCACGGTGTTCGTGGTCAATCAGCCGCGCTTCGACGCCAAGGCGTTGCTCGCAACGGTCGGTCGCTGCGGCGTCACCACGCTGTGTGCGCCGCCGACGGTGTGGCGGCTGTTCATCCAGGAGCGGCTGGCGGATTTCAAGGTGTCCTTGCGCGAAGTCTGCGGCGCCGGAGAACCGCTCAACCCCGAAGTGATCGATCAGGTGCAGGCGGCGTGGGGATTGACGATCCGCGACGGTTACGGCCAGACCGAAACCACCGCACTGGCCGGCAATTCGCCCGGCCAGAAGGTCAAGGTCGGTTCGATGGGCCGGCCGCTGCCGGGTTACCGCGTGCAGATCACCGACAATGACGGCCACATCACCAAGGAAGGCGAGGTCACGCTGGTGCTTGGTGCCGACCGGCCGGCCGGACTGATGCAGGGCTATCAGGGCGATGACGGCAAGCTCAGCGGCGCCGACGGCGATCTCTACCGCAGCGGCGACGTGGTGTTTGCCGATGACGAGGGGTACCTTACCTTCGTCGGCCGCTCCGACGACGTGTTCAAATCGTCCGACTATCGCATCAGCCCGTTCGAACTGGAGAGCGTGCTGCTCGAGCACGAATCGGTAGCGGAAGCCGCCGTTGTTCCGAGTCCCGATCCGATTCGTCTCGCGATTCCGAAGGCCTATGTGCTGCTGGTGTCGGGGGTGGCGCGTTCGCCGGCCACCGCGCTGTCGATCTTCCAGCACCTGCACACGCGGCTGGCGCCGTTCAAGCGTATCCGCCGGATCGAGCTGGTGACGGAACTGCCGAAGACGATTTCGGGAAAAATCCGCCGCGTGCAGTTGCGCCGGCTCGAACATGACAATAACCGTGATGATGCGCTGCGCGGGCAGGAGTTCCGTGAAGAAGAATTTCCGGAGCTGCAGAAGGTGCGGACGGCCGGATCGGAGAATTAGAGAATGAATGAAGTCTGGAAGAAGCCGCCGGTCTCGTTTGAGGCCTATCAGGCCATGGTCGGCAAGGAGATCGGCGTGTCGTCATGGCACCTGCTCGATCAGGCCAGGATCAACGTCTATGCCGACGTGATCGAGGATCATCAGTTCATCCATGTCGATCCGGAGCGCGCCAAAAAGGAAACCGCGTTCGGCAACACCATCGCGCACGGCTTTCTGACGATGTCGCTGATGAGCATCATGTCCTACGAGGTGATGCCCGTCATCGAAGGCACCGCGATGGGCGTCAATTACGGTTTTGACAAGCTGCGTTTCCTCTCGCCGGTGCGCGCGGGCTCACGCGTCCGCGGCCGGTTCACGCTCGCGGAAGCCAAGCTACGCAAGCCGAAAGAGTTGCAGTCCCGCACCAACGTCACCGTCGAGATCGAGGGCGAGGACAAGCCGGCGCTGGTGGCCGACTGGATCGGGCTGATCTATTTCGAATGACTTCTGCGGCGTTGCCGGGAAAAGCGCGAGGCGCGTCTTCAAACCAGTTGACCCGGCAACCCATCGCTGCTCAAAAACCCTTCGTTTTTGATGGATGCCCGGGTCAAGCCCGGACATGACAAGTATCCGGGAAATAATCATGGCAATCAGGTTTGACGGACGCGTCGCTATCGTTACCGGCGCGGGCAATGGTCTGGGACGGGCGCACGCGCTGGGGCTGGCAAGCCGCGGCGCCAAGGTGGTCGTCAACGATTTCGGCGGAGCGCGCGACGGCACCGGCGGATCGCTGACCCCGGCCGAGGCCGTGGTCGAGGAGATCCGGAAAGCCGGCGGCATGGCGATAGCCGACGGCGCCGACGTCTCGAAGTTCGGACAAGTCACCGCGATGGTCGAGCGGGCTACCAAGGAGTGGGGCAGCGTCGATCTCCTGTGTGCCAATGCCGGCATCCTGCGTGACAAGTCGTTTGCGAAAATGGACATCGCCGACTTCGCCAAGGTGCTCGATGTCCATCTCGTCGGCACGTTCTACTGTTGCAAGGCCGTATGGGACGGCATGCGCGAGCGCAACTATGGCCGCATCGTGCTGACGACGTCTTCGTCGGGCCTGTTCGGCAATTTCGGCCAGGCCAATTACGGCGCCGCCAAGGCCGGCATGGTCGGCCTGATGAACGTGCTGGCCGAGGAAGGCCGCAAGAACAACATCCGCGTCAACACCATCTCGCCGACCGCGGCAACCCGCATGACCGAGGAATTGCTGCCGCCGCAGGCACTGGCATTGATGCGCCCCGAGGCGATCACCCCGGCGGTGGAATTTCTGCTGAGCGAAGACGCGCCGACCCGCACCATCATGGGCGCGGGCGCCGGCTCGTTCGCGGTGATCAAGATCATCGAGACCGAGGGTGTCAATCTGGCGCAGTCCGACTGGACGCCCGATGCGATCGCGGCCCATTTCGCCGAGATCAGCGACACGTCGAAGGCCAAGGCGTTGCAGGGTGCGTTCGAGCAGACGCAGAAGTATGTCGCGCAGGCCGCGGCAAGGGCGGGGATCAAGCTGTAAGGCTTGACCGCTTCGTAGGGTGGGCAAAGGCGCTCTTCGCGCCGTGCCCACCATGCTTCCCAATGCCGGTATAAAGTGGTGGGCACGCTTCGCTTTGCCCACCCTACCAACCTTCAATCCGGCCTACACTGCCCTCATGTCGTCACCTCCCAAAAACGTCGCTATCATCGGTGCCGGCCCCGCCGGCCTGATGGCGGCCGAGGTACTCGCGCAAGGCGGTGCCGATGTCACCGTCTACGATGCGATGCCCTCCGCCGGCCGCAAGTTTTTGATGGCCGGGCGCGGGGGACTCAATCTGACGCACAGCGAACCGCTACCGCAATTTCTTGCGCGCTATCGCGAGGCCCCGCCGTATCTCCAGGCCGCCATCGACGCATTTCCGCCAGACGCCTTGCGCGAGTGGAGCGAAGCGCTGGGGCAGGAGACTTTTGTCGGCTCCAGCGGCCGGGTGTTTCCAAAGGCATTCAAGGCGTCGCCCTTGCTGCGTGCATGGCTGCGGCGGCTGGACTCGCTAGGCGTGAAATTGGTGCTGCGTCAGCGCTGGACCGGCTGGGACAAAAACGGCCATCTCTGTTTTCAAACGCCGGATGGACCGCGCAGCGTGGAAGCCGCCGCCACCGTGCTGGCACTCGGCGGCGCGAGCTGGCCGCGGCTTGGATCGGATGGATCGTGGGTGGAAACGCTTGGCGCCAAAGGCGTCAACATATCCCGGCTTCGGCCGGCCAATTCCGGCTTCACCGTCGCCTGGTCGGATATTTTCCGCGACCGCTTCGAGGGGCAGCCGCTGAAGGGCGTCGCGCTGACATCAGGCCGGAACACCATTCGCGGCGAATGCGTCGTCACCCGCACGGGCATTGAAGGCGGCGCGATCTATGCGTTGTCGGCCGATTTGCGCGAGGCGATCGATAGCTCGGGACGGGCAACCCTGCATATCGCCCTGCGGCCCGATCTCGATCCGAATGATCTGATCGCGAAGGTTTCCGCGCCAAAGGGAAAGCAATCGCTGTCCAATTTCCTGCGCAAGGCTGCAAGCCTTTCACCGGTAGCCATCGGATTGCTGCAGGAGGCGGCCAAGGCCTCGAATGTTTCGTTGCCGTCGCTGGCTCCGGCCGATCTCGTCCGACTGATCAACGCCGTCCCGATCGAACTCACCGGCACCGCCCCGATCGCGCGCGCAATCTCGACCGCGGGCGGGATATCGTTCGCTGAGCTCGATACCGATTACATGCTTCGCCGTTTGCCCGGCGTGTTTGCGGCTGGCGAAATGCTCGACTGGGAAGCCCCAACCGGCGGTTATCTGCTGCAGGCCTCGTTTGCGACGGGCGCGGCGGCGGGCAGGGGTGTGTTGAAGTGGCTGGAGAGGCGAATGGCGAGTAGCGAATAGCGAATTGTCATTCCGGGGCGCGAAGCGAACCCGGAATCTCGAGATTCCGGGTTCGATGCTTCGCATCGCCCCGGAATGACGTGCTCCCTATTCGCCATTCGCTACTCGCCATTCGCCTACCGCAACCTCCCCCGCGCCGCGACCGGCAATGTGCCGATGATCTCGTCTCCCCGCACCATCACCACCTCATCCATCATGTTGACGACGACGCAGACGTGGTTGGGCACGATCCGCACGACGTCGCCGACAACCGGCCGGGTATTGCTGCGGGCCAGATCGAGAAAGCCGTGCTCCTCGGCAAAGCGGGCGATCTTGGCTTCGGGGTGTTCCAGAATGAGGCCGTGGCCGTCGAGGCCGCCGCCGGTGTCTGAGGTCAGCGTCTTGGAGCCGGCATCGAGAATGCCGCGATCGGGGCCGGCGCGGCTGACGACGGTGGAATAGATGTTGAGCGCGCAATCGTCCCAACTGGCGACGCCGGCGGCGACCTGCATGCGGTCGTTGTAGATATAAGTGCCGGGCCGGTGTTCGGTGGCGCCCTTCAGCTTGCCGACGTTTTTAAGGTTCGGCGTGCCGCCGGTGGAGACGATGGTCGCATCGAGCCCGTGGGCGCGGACGCCGGCCAGTGCCTCGTCGAAGAACTTTTGTGCGTCGGCCCAGCCGGTTTCGGTCGGGTACAGCATGAAGCCGGCAAAGACCAATCCCTTCGAGGCCGCGATTTCGCGCGCCAGCGCGATGGCCTCGCCGGGTGTCTCGACGCCGGCGCGCTTGCGCCCGGTGTCGCATTCGACCACCACGGAAAGCGGTCGGCCCGAGGCGTTAGCTGCCTGCGGCAGGCCCGCGATCACGGTCGAATTGTCCGCAGCCACCGTCATGTTGGCCTTGGCCTGCAGCGCGCCGAGCCGGGCCATCTTTTCCTCGCCGATCAGGTTGTAGCTGATCAGGATGTCGTCGATCCCGGCGTCTGCCATGATCTCGGCTTCGCCGAGCTTCTGGCAGGTGATGCCTTTGGCGCCGGCCGCAATCTGTATCTGGGCCAGCAGCGGGCTTTTGTGGGTCTTGATGTGCGGCCGGTTGGCGACGCCGGCGGCATCGCAGGCCGCCTGGATGCGCGCGATGTTGCGCTCGACCCGGTCCATGTCGATCACGGCGGCGGGCGTGCCGTATTCGCGGGCGATTTTGGCGGCGAGGGATGTGGTCATGGGAAGTCCTATTTTTTGCGCGTGTTCTGATCGCAATACCCGTGTCCACTTTTGCGGAACACGCGCTACGCCTGCTCGATCTCTTCACGCAACACTTCAAGTTCCAGCCAGCGGTTTTCGGCTTCTTCCATGTCTTTCTGGGCCTTGCCGATCGCGGCCGAAGTCGCGTCGAACTTCTTGCGATCCTTGGCGTAAAGATTGGGATCGTCAAGGAAGCGCTGGAGTTTGGCAATTTCGGCCTGCAGCTTGGCGATGGTCTTGGGCAGCATATCCAGCGCGTGCTTCTCGTTGAAGGTGAGACGGCGCTTGGAGGTGCCCGAAGCGGCGGTGCTTTTCGGCTTCTTGGCTTCGTCGGCCGATGCCGCGACCACGGTCTCGCGCTTCAGGTCGGCGCGGCGCTGCGCCAGCATGTCGGTATAGCCGCCGGCATACTCGATCCAGCGGCCCTGGCCTTCGGGGACGATGACCGACGTGACCACGCGGTCGAGGAAGTCGCGGTCATGGCTGATCAGCATCACCGTGCCCTCGTAATCGCCGAGCATTTCCTCGAGCACGTCGAGGGTTTCGAGATCGAGGTCGTTGGTCGGTTCGTCCAGCACGAGGAGGTTCGAAGGCTTGGCCAGCGAGCGGGCCAGCATGACCCGGCCGCGCTCGCCGCCGGAGAGCACTTCCAGCGGCGTGCGCATCTGCTCCTGCGCGAACAGAAAATCCTTCATGTAGCTGACGACGTGCTTCGGCTTGCCGCCGACCATGACATGGTCGCCGCGGCCGCCGGTGAGGGCTTCCGCCAATGTCGATTTGGGATCGAGGCTTTCGCGGTGCTGGTCCAGCGTCGCCATTTCGATGTTGGCGCCGAGGCGGATCGTGCCTGAGTCAGGCTCGCTGCCGCCGGTCAGCATCTCGATCAGCGTGGTCTTGCCGGCGCCGTTCGGGCCGACAATGCCGATGCGGTCGCCGCGCTGCACCCGGATCGAGAAATTGTCGACGATCTTGCGTTCGCCATAGGCCTTGCTGATGTTCTTGGCCTCGATCACCAGCTTGCCGGATTTGTCGGCTTCGGCGGCGGCGAGGCTGGCATTGCCGGTGGCGCCGCGATAGGTGCGGCGCTGGTCGCGCAGTTCATACAGATTGCCGAGCCGTTTGACGTTGCGCTTGCGGCGGCCGGAGACGCCGTAACGCAGCCAGTGTTCCTCATTGACGATCTTGCGGTCGAGCTTGTGCTGGTCGCGCTCTTCCTCGGCCAGCACCTCGTCGCGCCAGGATTCGAAGGCACTGAAGCCGCGGTCGATCTGCTTGATCTGGCCGCGATCGAGCCAGGCGGTTTGGCGCGACAGATTGGAGAGGAAGCGGCGGTCATGGCTGATGATGACCAGCGCGCAGCGGCGGCTTTCCAGTTCGCCTTCCAGCCATTCGATGGTCGGCAGATCCAGATGGTTGGTCGGCTCGTCCAGCAGCAGGATGTCGGGCGAGGGCGCCAGCACCCGTGCCAGCGCCGCGCGGCGGGCTTCGCCGCCGGAGACATGCGCGGGGTCTTCGTTGCCGGTGAGCCCGAGCTGCTCGACGAGATAGCGCGCCTGATAATGGTCGTCGCCGGGGCCGAGCCCGGCCTCGACATAAGCTAGCGTGGTCTTGTGATCGCCGAAATCTGGCTCCTGCGGCAGGTAGCGGATGGTGGCGCCGGGCTGCACGAAGCGGCTGCCGCCGTCGGGCTCGACGATCCCCGCAGCGATCTTCAAGAGCGTCGACTTGCCGGAGCCGTTGCGGCCGATCAGGCAGACCCGCTCGCCCGACGACACCGACAATTCGACGCCCGACAACAGCGGCGTGCCGCCAAAAGTCAGGCGGATATCTTTCAACTGGATCAGCGGCGGCGCCATGCTCTCACTTCAATTCTGGTTCGGCGCGGGCTGTTCGGCGCGCTGGCGCTGGATCCGGCGAATGGTCTGGTCGAGCGTCGACAGGAAGGCCGAACGGTCGCGGGGAGAATAGGATTTCGGGCCGCCGGTAACTTCGCCGGACGAGCGCAAATCGGTCATCAGGTTGCGCACCGCCAAGGTCATGCCGATCGATTGTTCCGTGAACGGCTTGCCGTTGGGCGCGATCACTTCGGCACCGGCTTTGACGCAGCGGCTGGCGAGCGGGATATCCGAGGTGATGACGATGTCGCCCTTGTGCGCGCGCTCCGCGATCCAGTCGTCGGCGGCATCCATGCCGGAACCGGCCGCGATGCGCTCGATCAGCGGATCCTGTGGCACGCGGATGAAATTGCCCGCGACGACGCTGACCGGCAGCCCGTGCCGGAGCGCGACGCGATAGATCTCGTCCTTCACGGGGCAGGCGTCGGCATCGACGTAGATCCGAGGGGTGTTCGCGTCAGGCGGCATAGAGGTGGATTCGGTCCATATTCCGTTTCGCGGGTGGTACTCCATCGGGTCAGGAATTGCGAGGGAAACAGGGCCGGGAACATGCTTGCCATGACGGTTTCTTTGCGTACGATAACCCCAAGAAAACATAGCCAAATAACAACAAAATCAGAGGAAACCTGAGGACATGACCAGCTACCGCGTCACCGCCCACAACACCTCGAAACAGTCCGAAAACAAGATCCACGACGATACCGTGGCGCGCCGGTTCGGCTTCTCGGGCGGCCTCGTCCCCGGCGTCGACGTTTTCGCCTATATGACCCATCTGCCGGTCGAAAAATGGGGCCGCGCCTTCCTCGAACGCGGGCTGATGGATGCGCGCTTCGTCAAGCCGGTCTATGACGGCGAGGTCGCCGAACTGACGGGCACCGAAACCGGCGGCATTCTTTCCATTGAGGTCCACAGCCGG
Source organism: Bradyrhizobium sp. KBS0727 (assembly GCF_005937885.2). Taxonomy (NCBI): domain Bacteria; kingdom Pseudomonadati; phylum Pseudomonadota; class Alphaproteobacteria; order Hyphomicrobiales; family Nitrobacteraceae; genus Bradyrhizobium; species Bradyrhizobium sp. KBS0727. Next base: position 3,109,690 of record NZ_CP042176.1, read on the forward strand.
GGCGCACTCTGCGCCACCGGCACGGCGTCTCTGCCGGCGTCCGCGCCGGGATTCTCTCTCTCCGATTTCAGGGAAGTCGCCCCCGTCGCCGAACGTCATCCGGTCAATGCCGGCTCCTACGAAGTCGGCAAATGGCTCGGCACGCTCCCGCGCGACTGGGCGGGCGATTCGGCACGCGAATATCTCGCCGATATCAGGGAAACCGATCCGATTTACGCACGCGAAGGCCTCGGCCATCCCGGCCTGTTGCAGCGGGTGATGAACAAGGTGCTGGTCGACAATGCCATCCTGGGCCCGTGGATTCACGTCGGCAGCCAGATGCAGCTGTTGTCGGCCGCCAACGCCGGCGACGTGATCACGGCGCGCGCCAAGGTGACCGGCAACTACGACAAAAAGGGCCACCGCTTCGTCGAGCTCGACGCGCTGGTCGTCGCCAACGGCAAGACTGCGCTAGCGCATTGCCATCACATCGCGATCTACCAGCCGCGCGAACAGGCGGCGGCGTAGCGTCATGCCCGTCACCATCGATTATTACGTCAGCCTCAACTCGCCCTGGACTTATCTCGGCAGCGCGCCGTTCGCCGAGATCGCCCGGCGCCATGGCGCGACCGTCAACATCAAGCCGGCCAAGTTCGGGCCGATCTTCGAACAGACCGGCGGGTTGCCGCTACCAAAACGCTCGCCGCAGCGGCAGGCCTACCGCTTGATGGATTTGAAGCGCTGGCGCGAGATGCGGGAACGGCCGCTCAACCTCGAGCCCAAATATTTCCCCTGCGACGACTCCGCCGCGACGCGACTCGTGATCGCGGCCAAGCTGCAGGGCAAGGACGCCCACCGGCTGTCGCTGGAGTTGGGCCGCGCGCTGTGGGAGCGCGAGGAGACACTGGCCGATCCCGCCACCCTCGCTTCGGCGGCCGCGCGCGCGGGCCTCGACGCGGCGGTGCTGCGCGCGGGCAGCCCGTCGGATGCGGAACTCGATGCGCTGCTCGAGCAATATACCCAGGAAGCCGTGAAGGCCGGCGTATTCGGCGCGCCGAGCTACGTGCTGCCGTCAGGCGAAATCTTCTGGGGCCAGGACCGGCTGGAGCTATTGGACCGCGCTCTGAAGATGGCGGCGTAAAAAAGGTACCAGAGGTACGTGAGCTCTGCGAATAGCTTTCCGTCATGGCCGGGCTTGTCCCGGCCATCCACGTCTTTCTGCACGACCGTTAAGGCGTGGATGCCCGGGACAAGCCCGGGCATGACGGCGCGCGCTTCGGCGTATCGTTACGCCGCCTTCGTCTTCTTCGCGTCCTGGATCGCGCGCCAGACCCGCTCCGGCGTCAGCGGCATCTCGATCTGCGTGATGCCGTACTCCGACAGCGCATCGATCACCGCATTGACGATGCAGACCAGGCTGCCGGCGCAGCCGGCTTCGCCGCAGCCCTTGGTGCCCAGCGGATTGGTTTTGGCGGGCGAGGGGTGGTCGCCGACTTCCATCGAAGGAATGTCTTCGGCGCGCGGCATGGCGTAGTCCATGAACGAGCCGGTGATCGGCTGGCCGCTTTCGTCGTAACTGACCTCCTCCATCAGCGCCTGGCCGATGCCCTGGGCGACGCCACCATGCAACTGGCCGGCGACGATCATCGGGTTGACGACGGTGCCGAAATCATTGACGGCGAAATAACGTACGATCCGGGTCACGCCGGTGTCGGGATCGATCTCGACTTCCGCGACATGGCAGCCGTTCGGGAACGTCGACGGCGTGTCCTTGGTGGCATGGTCGACGTCGAGCGATGACGGCGTGCCTTCCGGTATCTTGCCGTCGCGCAGGCGCTGCGCCAGTTCCATGATGCCGATCGAACGGTCGGTGCCGGCGATGGTGAAGCGGCCATTGGCGAACTCGATATCGCCTTCGGAGGCTTCCATCAGATGGGCCGCGGCCTGCTTGCCCTTTTCGACCACCAGCGCGGAGGATTCGACGATCGCCTGGCCCGTCGCGGTGATCGAGCGCGAGCCGCCGGTGCCGTTGCCGAAACGCACGAGGTCACTGTCGCCCTGTTCGAGCGTGATCTTCTCGAAGGGTACGCCGAGCTGGGCCGACAGCACCTGCGCGAACGGCGTGGCGTGGCCCTGGCCGTAATCCAGCGTGCCGGTGGTCAGCTTGACCGAACCATCCGGCTCGAACGTGATCTTGCCGAGTTCGCCGCTCGGCGGGGCGGTGACTTCCAGATAAGAGCCGACCGCGATGCCGCGCAGCTTGCCGTTCTTTTTGCTTTCCTTCTTCCGCCTGGCAAAATTGGCGTGGTCGGAAATCTCCAGCGCCTTGTTGAAGACGCCGGCGAAGTCGCCGCTGTCATAGGTGACGCCGGAGGCGGCCGCGAACGGCAGTTGCGCCGGCTTGATGAAGTTGCGCTTGCGCAAGGTGACGCGGTTGATGCCCATCTCGTCGGCGGCGCGGTCGATGAGCCGCTCCATGTAGTAATTGGCTTCGGGCCGGCCGGCGCCGCGATAGGCACCCATCAGCGTGGTGTTGGTCAAAACCGTCTTGATATCGACGCCGAGCAGCGGCGTGCGGTAGACGCTGGCGAGGTTCTTGCCGGTGTTGAGCGACAACGGACCCGGCGCCACGCCGGTGATGTAGGCGCCGAGATTGCCGTAACCCGACAGGCGCACCGCCAAAAATTTACCCTCGGCGTCGAGTGCCAGTTCGGCGTGCATGAGCTGCGCGCGGCCCTGGCTGTCGGACAGGAAGCTGGTCGATCGCTCGTCGGTCCACTTCACCGGGCGGCCGAGCATCTTCGCCGCGTGCGCAATGCAGGTGTATTCGGGATAGTTCATGTTTTTCATGCCGAACGAACCGCCGACATTGGCGGTGAGAATGCGGACCTTGTCGGTCGGCACGTTCAGGATCTTGGCAAAGCCGGCCTTGTTGCCGGAAACGCCCTGGGTCGGCACCTGTATCGTGAAGCGCTCGCTGGTCTTGTCATAGGCGGCCAGCGCCACGCGCGGTTCCATCGAGACCACGGCGACGCGGGTGTTGACGATATCGAGTTTGGTGACGTGCGCGGCACTGGCAAATGCCGCGTCGATCTTCGCGGCGTCGCCATAGTGATAGTCGAGCGCGACGTTGTTGGGGATGTGGTCGTAAAGCTGTGGCGCGCCGGGCTTGGCGGCTTCCGCGGCGTCGGTGACGGCGGGAAGCGGCTCGATGTCGAGTTCGACGGCTTCGGCCGCATCGCGCGCCTGCGCCAATGTCTCGGCGACGACAAAGGCCACAGGATCGCCGACGAAACGCACCTTGTCGGTCGCGAGCGCCGGACGGTTGGTCTGCAGCAGCGGCGAGCCGTCCCGGCTCTTCAGCGGCAGGCCGCAGGTAAAGGGGTTGTAGCCGGCGGCCGCGAGGTCGGTGCCGGTCCAGGCGCCGAGCACGCCGGGCATTGCTTTCGCAGCCGTGGTGTCGATGCCGCGGATAATGCCGTGGGCGTGGCTGGAGCGGACCATCCAGCAATAGGCTTGGCCGGGAGCCACGAAATCGTCGGTGTATCGGCCCTTGCCGCGGACCAGCGTGTCGTCCTCCTTGCGGCGCACCGGCTGCCCGACACCGTATTTTTGCAGTGCAATAGCGTTTTCGAGGGAGGACGGCGACGTATGATCTTGCATCGAAAAACACCTGAAATGCTTGGATTCTCGCGGGTTTCGCGGGCTCCCGCTCAAATAACGCACCGCGTCGTCAGCGACAACGCCTGATTGGGCATGGTCCTATGTGATGGGTTGTTGCTTACCCCCTTGGCGCTGCTAAAGTTTCCGTGAACGGTAATTCTTCGGCGGCCGGTCTCACGGCCGTGGAAAGACAATTTTGATGAACGAGGATACGCGGCTTCGCGAAGGCCTAACGGCCCGAAGCCCGTCAGGGTCGGCTGTGGCAGGCGTCGAAAACGGCGTCTACGCGGCGCTCGACCTTGGCACCAACAATTGCCGGCTCCTGATCGCCAGTCCCGCGGGCGACGGGTTTCGCGTCGTCGACTCGTTTTCGCGTATCATCCGGTTGGGCGAGGGCATCGCGGCGACCGGTTCCATCAGCGAAGCGGCGATCGACCGCGCCATCGCCGCGCTCGGCATCTGCAGCGACAAGATCCGCTATCGCAAAGCTAAACGCCTGCGGCTGATCGCGACCGAAGCCTGCCGCGCGGCCGATAATGCCGAGAGCTTTCGGGCCAGGGTGGCCCGGGAGACCGGGATCCGGCTTGAGGTGATCGATCGCGAGACTGAGGCGACGCTGGCGATGGTCGGCTGCTCGCCGCTGCTCGACCCCAGGGGGCGCGGCGCCATCCTGTTCGACATCGGCGGCGGCTCGACGGAACTGGTGCGGATCGAGCGCGATCCGGAAGCAGCGAATGCGTCGCCGCGGATCAAGGCATGGATGTCGATCCCGCTCGGCGTTGTCACGCTGGCCGAGCATTTCGGCGGCAAGGATGTGACCACGGATTCCTATGCGCGGATGGTGGCGGAGGTCGCGCAACATGTTGCGTCATTCGCGACCGAGCACGCCCGTGATATCAGCGACATGCACATGCTGGGTACCTCAGGCACGGTCACGACGCTGGCCGGCGTCCATCTCAACCTGACGCGCTACGACCGCAGGCGGATCGACGGTGTCTGGATGAACAATTCGGACGTTACGGCCGTGATCACCCGGCTGCTGGGCATGAGCTACCAGGAACGCGCCGACAACAATTGCATCAGCATCGAGCGTGCCGATCTGGTGCTGGCGGGGTGCGCCATTCTCGACGCGATCCGTGACGCCTTTCCGCTGCCCCGGCTCCGCGTCGCCGACCGCGGCCTGCGTGAGGGCATGCTGGTCGAGATGATGCGCGAGGACGGCGCGCTCAAGGCGTGCTAAGGCGCGGTTGAACGTACTGACGTCATTCCGGGCGATGCGAAGCATCGAACCCGGAATCTCGAGATTCCGGGTCTGGTCCTTCGGACCATCCCGGAATGACAACGGGAATAGAGATGGCAAAAGACACCACCGGACGGCTGCACGTCACGGTCAAAAGCGGTGGCAAGCGCAAGCTGTCGTCAAAACTCTGGCTGGAACGCCAGCTCAACGATCCCTATGTGGCGCAGGCCAAGCGGGACGGGTGGCGCTCGCGCGCGGCCTATAAGCTGATCGAGATCGACGACAAGTATCACTTCCTCAAGCAGGGCATTTCGGTGGTCGACCTCGGCGCCGCGCCCGGCGGCTGGAGCCAGGTCGCGGCCAAGCGCATCGGCAGGACCAACGGCAAGGGCAAGATCGTCGCGATCGATCTCCTGGAAATGCCTGAGGTCCCCGGCGTCGAGTTTGCGCAACTCGATTTTCTGGCCGACGACGCGCCGGAAAAACTGATCGCGATGATGGGCACCCGCGCCGATGTCGTGATGTCCGACATGGCCGCCAACACCACCGGCCACCGCAAGACCGATCAGCTCCGCATCATCGGTCTGGTCGAGAGTGCGGCCGCGTTTGCCTGCGACGTGCTCAATCCCGGCGGAACCTTTCTGGCAAAGGTGTTCCAGAGCGGCGCCGAGGGCGAGCTGCTGGCGCAATTGAAACGCGATTTCGCCACCGTGCGCCACGTCAAGCCGGCTTCGAGCCGGGCAGATTCTTCGGAACGCTATGTCTTGGCGACGGGGTTTCGCGGCGCGGCGAAGTAATTTTCACGGAAGCTGGCGCGGTCACACTGGCAGCCGTCGTCACCGAGGGCTTACTCTCTCCATAAAGGTAGAGAGCCGTCACGACAGCGTGACCGCTTCGATGCTTTAGCCTGAATCGGGCGATACGTCAGCACGATTTGATCGACCGCGTCGCGCCATACCGCCGAAACTTTTACCCCAGCCGCTGATCGCGCGCGTTCTGGGTTTCTTCGCTCGCCGCCTTCGTTGCGGCGTTGGCTGCGCCCTTGCGGCTGGAAATCTCGAGCGCCTGGCGGCCCGAAAGCTCGTGGCCGGCATCGTCGGGCATCTGCCAGAAGAAATAGCCCGCGACCGCCGAGATGAACGCGACCACCAGGAAGGCGGGGCCGAACATGTTGGCGTCGAGTTCGGTGACGTGGTGGTACAGCATGGTGGATTCCACCGAAAACGCGCCGACGGCGACACCGGCGGAAACCGCCAATTGCTGGTTGACGCTGACCAGCGTCGTCGCGCGGCTCATTTGCGCCGGCTCGACCTCGGCATAGGCAACGGTGTTGATCGCGGTGAATTCCAGTGAGCGGAAGAAGCCGCCGACCACCAGGATGATGAAGATCAGCATCAAGGGCGTCGTCACCGTGAACAAGGCGCAGGCCGCGAGAAAGACCGCGCTGATGACGGCGTTGACCGCCATCATGTTGCGGAAGCCGAAGGTGCGGATGATGCGTGGGGCCAGCGTCTTCATGCCCATGGCGCCCACTGCCGACGAGAACGTCACGAGACCGGAGCGGAACGGCGACAGGCCGAAGCCGACCTGCATCAGGAGCGGCAGCAGGAACGGCAGCGCGCCGATGCCGAGCCGGAACAGAAAACCGCCGATGATGGCGGCCCGCATCGTCGACAGCCGCAGCAGCGCAAAATCCAGCACCGGCGATCCGGTTCGCCGCGCATGCATGACGTACAGCGTCATCGAAATCGAGCCGACCGCGATCAGGCCCACAATGATCGGCCAGGGCAGCAGGTTGAGGCCGGCGACCGAGAGGCCGAAGGCGATGCCCGCGAGGCCAACACCGGCCAGCACCAGCCCGTAGAGATCGAAACGCTCCGGATCCTCGCTCTTGATCGGGTCGATGTATTTCAGCGCCAGGAAGATGCCGAGCAATCCGATCGGGATGTTGATCAGGAAGATCCAGTGCCAGGAAAAATAGGTGGTGATGAAGCCGCCGAGCGGCGGCCCGATCACCGGCCCGATCAGCGCCGGCGTCGTCACCCAGGTCATCGCACTGACCAGCTTGCTCTTGTCGATCGTCCGCAGCAGCACCAGCCGCCCGACCGGCGTCATCATCGCGCCGCCCATGCCCTGCAGGATACGTGCGATCACGAAATGGGTGACGGATTGCGACAGCGCGCAGCCGATCGACCCCACCATGAACACCGCGATGGCGATCGAAAACACCATGCGCGCGCCGAACCGGTCGGCGGTCCAGCCGCTGGCCGGAATGAACACGGCGAGCGACAGCAAATAGGAGGTGATCGCGAGCTTGAGCGTCAGCGGACTGGTGCCGATATCCGCCGCGATCGCCGGGAGCGAGGTCGCAATCACCGTCGAGTCCATGTTCTCCATGAACAGGGCAGTGGCGACGATCAGCGGGATCAGGCGTTGTTTATCCATCGGGATTCGCAAAAGAGGCGGGTGAGGCGCTGTATCATCCCCGTGTCACGCAAGCTATTGCGGAACCGGGCATACCACCTAGATCCTGTGCGATGCCGCCGCCGGAGATCGTGCCATGATCTATGTCCTCGCCGTCTTGTTGCCGCCCGTCGGCCTGCTCCTGAACGGGCAGCCGTTTTCGGCGATTTTCAACGTGTTTCTGATCGTGTTTTGCCTGCTTTTCGGCCTGATTTTCCACGTCCTGCTGCTGGTGCCGTCGGCGCACGCGCTGATCGCCGTTCACATGAGGCGGGAAGACCGCCGGCACCGGGAGGTGGTGGAAGCCATCCGTCAGCACGGGCCGCCGCCGGGGTATCAGCGCTAAACCCTTCGCTGGCTGAGGTTTTCGCGAAAAGCCTGTGCATAGCTGGCAAACGCTTTGATTCGGCGAAATGCCATGCTATCGACCACCGTCAACCCCACTGATGGGCTTCGATTCGACGGCGATGCCGGTAGCATCGCCGAAGGCGGCGTTCATCCCAAATAATATCGCGGCGGAAGGCCGCCGAAAGGAGTTGGCAATGGCGCAGGGACTTCAGGCTATCCGCGAAGCCTTCACGTTCGACGATGTGCTTCTGAAGCCCGGTCTCTCGGATATCCTGCCCTCGGAGGCCGATATCCGCTCCCACGTGACCCGCGCGATTCCCCTCAACATACCCATCATCGCATCCGCGATGGACACCGTCACTGAAGCGCGCATGGCGATCGCGATGGCGCAGGCCGGCGGCGTCGGCGTCATCCACCGCAATTTCGATGTCGACGGACAGGCCGCCCAGGTTCGCCAGGTGAAAAAGTTCGAGTCCGGCATGGTGGTCAATCCGCTGACCATCGCTCCCGATGCGATGCTGTCGGATGCGCTGGCGCTGATGAACGACCACGGCTTTTCCGGCATTCCGGTGGTGACCGGCGGATCCAAAGGCGTGCCGGGCAAGCTGGTCGGCATCCTGACCAACCGCGACGTGCGGTTTGCGACCGATCCGCGGCAAAAAATTTCCGAACTGATGACGCACGAAAATCTCGTCACCGTGCGCGAAGGCGTCAGCCAGGACGAGGCCAAGCGGATGCTGCACAAGCACCGCATCGAAAAACTGCTCGTGGTCGACGACCAGTATCGCTGCGTCGGCCTGATCACCGTCAAGGACATGGAAAAGGCCGTCGCGCATCCCCTGGCCTGCAAGGACTCGCAGGGGCGGCTCCGCGTCGCCGCCGCCACCACGGTCGGCGAGGGCGGCTTTGAGCGCACCGAAAAGCTGATCGATGCCGGCGTCGATCTCATTGTGGTGGACACCGCACACGGCCATTCCTCGCGCGTGCTGGAAGCGGTCAACCGCATCAAGCGGCTTTCCAACGCCGTACAGGTGATTGCCGGCAATATCGCCACCAAGGAAGGCGCACAGGCGCTGATCGATGCGGGCGCGGACGCGATCAAGGTCGGCATCGGCCCGGGCTCGATCTGCACCACGCGCATCGTCGCCGGCGTCGGCGTGCCGCAGCTCACCGCGATCATGGATGCAGTGGAAGCCGCCAAGAAAGCCGACGTATCAGTGATCGCCGACGGCGGCATCAAATATTCGGGCGATCTCGCCAAGGCGCTCGCCGCCGGCGCCGACATCGCGATGGTCGGTTCGCTGCTCGCCGGCACCGACGAGACGCCGGGCGAAGTGTTCCTGTGGCAGGGCCGTTCCTACAAGGCCTATCGCGGCATGGGCTCGGTCGGCGCAATGGCGCGCGGTTCGGCCGACCGCTACTTCCAGCAGGACATCAAGGACACGCTGAAGCTGGTGCCCGAAGGCATCGAGGGCCAGGTGCCGTACAAGGGCCCGGTCGGCAACGTCATGCACCAGCTCGCCGGCGGCCTTCGCGCAGCGATGGGCTATGTCGGCGCGCGCAACCTCGCCGAATTCCACGAGAAGGCGCAGTTCGTCCGCATCACCGGCGCCGGCCTGCGCGAAAGCCACGTCCACGACGTGACGATTACCCGCGAAAGCCCGAACTATCCGGGCGGGGTGTAAGCTTTTGCTCTGTCATTCCGGGACGGTGCGTTAGCACCAGACCTCAGGGGTGCAATTGCACCCCGGGGAATCTCGAGATTCCGGGTTCGCTTCGCGCCCCGGAATGACGGCGCCTGATTACGCCGTTGCTTCGCGGCGCTCGCGATGACAAAACAATAACAAGCAAAAACCAGAGGAAACAACCATGTCCCAAGGCAAACGCATCGTTCTCGCCGCTCGCCCCAATGGCGAGCCGAAGCCATCCGATTTCCGGCTCGAGGATCACGCCGTGCCGACGCCTGGCGCCGGTGAAGTTCTGCTGCGCACCATCTGGCTGTCGCTCGATCCCTATATGCGCGGACGCATGAGCGATGGCCCGTCCTATGCGACGCCGGTGCCGATCGGCGGCGTGATGGAAGGCGGCACCGTCGCCGAGGTGATCGCGTCCAACAATCCGGGCTTTGCCAAGGGCGATATCGTGCTGTCGCGCGCCGGCTGGCAGACGCATGCGATCTCAGACGGCAAGGGACTGACCAAGATCGATCCGAAGATCGCGCCGATCTCGACCGCGGTCGGCGTGCTCGGCATGCCCGGCATGACGGCGTACACCGGCCTGCTCGATATCGGTCAACCGAAGCCCGGTGAGACCGTCGTCGTAGCTGCCGCCTCCGGCGCGGTCGGTTCGGCGGTCGGCCAGATCGCGCGGATCAAGGGCGCGCGGGCGGTCGGGATCGCCGGCGGCAAGGAAAAGTGCGACTATGTGAAGAAGGAGCTCGGCTTCGACGATTGCCTCGACCACCGCGATCCCCATCTCGCGGCGAAACTGAAAGAGGCCTGCCCGAAAGGCATCGACGTCTATTTCGAGAATGTCGGCGGCGCAGTGTTCGAGGCGGTTTTCCCGTTACTGAATGCGTTCGCGCGCATTCCGGTCTGCGGCCTGATCTCTGAATACAATCACTTCGGCGAAACCAGTCCGAAATGGGCCGGCGCGATGATGCGCACGGTCTTGGTCAAGCGCCTCACCATCCGCGGCTTCATCGTCTCTGATTTTGCCGCGCGCCACGCCGACTTCCTGCGCGACATGTCGGGTTGGGTTCGCGAAGGCAAGGTCAAGCACAAGGAGTTCGTGACCGAAGGGCTCGACAGCGCGCCCGCGGCGTTCATGGGCCTGTTGAAGGGCGCCAATTTCGGCAAGCAGCTGGTCCGGGTCGGGCCTGACAAGGCGTAAGCGGCGACAACATCTCGGAGAAGATGACGCATGTCAGGCATTCTTGCAGGCAAGGTAGCGCTCGTGACCGGCGGCGCGTCGGGAATTGGCCAAGCCACCGCAGTGGTGATGGCGCGCGAAGGCGCCGTTGTCGCGGTCGCCGACCGCGCCGAGGCGGATGCCGCAGCGACGGTGGCGCTGATCAACGCTGCCGGCGGGCAGGCGATTGCGATCGGCGGCGACGTCACGCGCGAAGCGGATGTCGCCGCGATGGTGGCGCGCACGGTCGCGGCCTTCGGGCGGATCGATTGTGCCTTCAACAATGCCGGCATCGCGCCGCGCGCCGTCGGTCCGGCGGGCCAGCGTATCCACGAGCTCAGTCAGGACGCGTTTGACGGCATGGTCGCCGTCAACCTGACCGGCGTGTTCCTCTGCCTCAAGCACGAAATCGCCCAGATGCTGTCGCAAGGCAGCGGCGGCGCGATCGTCAACACCGCCTCGATCGCCGGCCTGATCGGCCTCGCCACTTCGTCGCACTACGTCGCGGCCAAGCACGGCGTGGTCGGACTGACCAAGAGTGCGGCGATCGAATATGCCCAGGACGGCATCCGCGTGAACTGTGTCAATCCCGGCTATATCACTACGCCGATGACCAGGGAGACCGTGGCCGAGCGCGGCGATGAAATCCTGGCCAAGGTGCCGATGCGGCGCATGGGCGTTCCCGGCGAAATCGCGGAGGCGGTGGCCTGGATGTGTTCCGACAAGGCCTCGTTCATGACCGGTGCCGCGCATGTGATCGACGGCGGATATTGCGCCGCCTGAGGCCGCGATCCCTGTTGAAGCGCGCGAACTTAGGCAAGCAACTGGTGCGGGTCGGCCCGGGCAAGGCGTGAGCCTCTGCGCGCTCATCGATGACGGCTTTCGACGCAAAAACGCCCGATCAAAGCCTCACTTCCGATCCGATGACGCCCGATGCCTTATTGCAGGGAGGTCGCGGCTGTTTGCCGCCGCGAGGTTGGCCTGTTGCTGTACCAAAAAGGGAGAGAGCATCAGCTTCGATACTCCGGGATAAAGACGATCATGAACATGCGCGTCATGCCGGCGATTATCGGGATGCAGCGGCATATTGTTGGCGATCGATGTTGCACTTCGGCATCGACAAATCTTTAAACGGAAAGACGGCGTCAGGCTTATTGCTGCGCCAACCGACCAAACTAAAATACCTCGATCAGGACAACCACCGCCCGGACCCTCAACGTCGCGCATGAACACTCAGCCTTCGGAACCAGCAACCAAGCGTCCCATATTTGGGCAACGTAAAATCGCGCCTCGCGTTGTGGTCGTCGATGGAAAGAATCATAATCGTATTTTTCTCATCGAGATTCTCGAGGAACTGGGCTTCATTTCCAGCGAATGCGCGAATCCCGCTGAGCTGACTGCCGTACTGGAGACCGCACCGGATATTATCGTTCTCGGAATGTCCGGTGACGGCATCCAGATCGACAAGATTTTGTGGACTCTTGCGGAAAACGAGTTCGGCGGGTGGGTGCTTTCCATCGGCCCCCGGGACTCGATCCTTCTGGCCGCGGTGCGACAACTTGGCAATGAGCTGGGCATCGCGATGCTGCCGACGCTGCCGACACCCTTCAGCGCCGAAGCGCTGCGCGACAGCCTCGCCATGTTTCTCCCGCAGGAAGCAAGACCCCGCCCGGTCGTCGACGTAGCCGAAGCGCTAAAGCTGGACTGGTTCGAATTGTGGTATCAACACAAGATCGACGCGCGTTCGCTCGCTCCATGCGGCGCCGAGGCGCTTGTCCGCATGCGTCATCCCGCCTGGGGGATCGTTTCGCCCGCGCATTTCATCCCCGATAGCAGGGATCCGAGCTTCCGCGGATTTTCGGAACTGGTGATCACCCGCGCGCTGGAGGATTGGCACTATTTCCTCGGGCAGCAAGGCCCGATCGGAATCTCGATCAACTTGCCGGTCGCCTTTCTCAGGGATCAGTCGGCGGTCGCAGAGATGTGCCTGAAAATGCCGAAGCATCCGGCGTTCGGTGGATTGCTCATCGAAATCAGCTGCGAAGAGGTTTTGCGTCATCGCGACCTGGTGCTTGAAATTGCTCAACGACTGAGGTTTCGAAACATCGCAATCTCGATTGACGACGTTGGCGCCGAGTGGCCGGAGCTGGCGGCGTTCGATATCTTCCCTTTCATTGAACTCAAGGTTAACAGGCAATTCATTGACGGCTGCGCGGAAGATCGGCTGAAACAAATCGTCTGTCGTGGTATCCTAGATCTCGCCGCCAGCCGTGGCGTGCGGACTGTCGCGAAGGGTGTCGAAAGCCGGGCTGATTTCCGCACAGTCCACGATATGGGTTTTGACCAGGTCCAGGGTTTTCTGTTCGGCAAGCCGTTGAGCGCCAGGAAATTCGCGCGGGCGGCCCTCAAGGGCTCTTCGCTGATAACGCCAAACTAGCGCCTTCAGCTCTTCGACGCCTTGCCGAGCAACTCGTCGAGCCCGACATCGATCTGGCCGGGCGCCCTGACGTGGCGGACCTCGAAACTGTCGGGCGCAAACCGATACTCGACCAGACCGGTTTCCTTGATACCGATCACTTCCTGAATCCGGTCGGGAAGGATGAAGCCGGTCGACGGCGCCCAGATGTGGCGGGTATGGCCAAACGTAAAGTCGCGGCGCTGGTGGACGTGGCCCGACGCGATCAGCCGCAGGTCGACCTTGCCGAACATCTCGATCAATTCCTTGCGCCGGGGCTGTGGCACGTAGCGGATCGCCGATGACTCAAGCTCGGGATCGTCAGGCCTGTTCAGAAACAGCGGCTTGTGTATGAACAGCGCCACCGGTCTGCCATTCACGTTTGCGAGCTGCCCGGCAAGCCAGTCGAATTGCTCGGCCTCGCTCTCGATCCCGGTATTCATGATCAGCGAGTTCAGACCGATAAAACACCAGCCGGCCTCGTCGAAGCGCCAGCGGTCCTCGCCGATCACGGAAATATAGTTTTGCCGCAGTTGTTCGGTGGCCGGCGGCGTCGGCACCGGGCCGATCGCAGTCGGGTTGTCGCCGAGGTCGTGATTACCGGGCAAACAGCGGCAGGGCACCGGCAACGCCGCATGCAGCGACTTCGCGAATTCGAGATCGCTGCGGCTGGTCGGGGCGTCGAAAGCGAGATCGCCGCTGTTGATGACGAGGTCCGGTCGCGTCGCGTCGATGTGTTCGCTGACGCGATGGAAATTATCGGTCAGTTTGTGCAGGCGGCGGGCGAGGTGGGTATCGGAAATCTGGGTGATGCGAAACTCGCGCATGCAATATTCCTTTTGCTCCCATCATACCGTCTGACAAACGCCGAAATGGTGACACTATCCATCATCGTCATGCCAAGCGAAAGCGGGGCATCCGGTACGCGGGGAATTCTCGATCAGGTGTGGATGTACTTTCAATTCTGGATCATCCGCGTTCGCGGATGATGACCGCCGTTTGGGCCGCGCGCATTCGCTCAACCCAGCGCTCGCTGCCAGAACGCCAGCATGTCCGCCCGGAACAATTCGCTCTCGCTGTCGTGGCTGCCGATCTTGGCACCCTTGCGGCCGTAACCCGCCTTCAGCGCGTAGACCATCAGGTCGCGATCGGTCAGCTTGCTGTCGGCGACATCCCGGAGCGGATGGATGAAGGCGCCATGATGATCGAGGTACACCGTCGGCGCGGCCGGAGAGACGGAGGCTTCCGCGACATTCACGATCTCCGTGCCGCGGTCAAAACTGTGCTGCGCGCCGCCGATCAGCCGCATCGCGACCTTACCGCCGGCAAGACGGATCGCCTGGCAATGGCCCTGCACCTGCATGGGCGAACACCATTCGTCGGCGTCGCCCATCACGACCCGGATTTCGGTTTGGCCGACGCCGGGATCGAGAAACTGGTGGCCGCTCCAGGGATAGGCGGCGAGCACGGCCTTTAGCCCGGCACTTTCGCCCAGCACCGCATCGGCAAAGCCGCGCGCGGCGGCCGTCATGACGGCGGATCCGCCCCGGCTGTGACCCTGTGCGCCGATGCGCGTTGCATCGATCTGCGGATGGCTTGCCAGAACCTTCCACGTCGCCAGCACGTCGTAGGCGCTGGATGCGAACGAAAACTGGGTCTGGTTGGCGACCGTCGAGGTCACATCGCGTGCGCCGAAACTATCCAGCACGAACGCTGCAAAGCCGTCATCCGTCAGCGTCTCGGCATGGGCGAGATGCGATGGAGCGACGCCGAGGCTGCCCGGCACCACCATGACCAGCGGAAATTTCCCGTCGCGCCGGCGTTTGTCCGTGGACGGCAGGAACAGCTTGCCGTCGATCGTCAGTCTGGGCAGGCCGGCGGCGTTGCTAACGACATCGAAGTAGTTGAGGGGATTGGCTGAGGGAATGTCGATCGTCTGTCCCTTGACGCCATGTGTAAAGACGATGTCCTGATCGCGAAACCGCAAGGCGTTATCCCCCGTGATGGCAGCCGCTTGCCCGCGGCCATTGATGTCAGGGATAATCTGCTACGGGCGGCGTTCGGCGTCCAGACTCGCGCTAGCGCACGCGATAGCGGATCGCGAAGGCGTCGTGGGTTTCCGGCGTGTCGGTGTCGCCCTTGGCGGGCACGATGCCGTCGGCGAGATGCCACGGTCCGTATTGGTCGGAATGCGACGGGCTTGCCGGCAGACGCAGCTTGAACTGGCGTTGGCCCTCGCCGGGCAGGTTGAGCACCACGATTCGCGCGGTGGTGCGGTAGTCGAGCATCATCGTTCCCTTCAGAATGCTGCGGCCGTCCGCTGTCGGGGCCAGCGTATCTTCCACCTGCGCCAGTTTCATATTCCGGTCGGTGAGCAATTCGACCTGGGTGTCGGCGACCGCCGAGAGCGCGGCCTTTGGCAGCCGGATTTCGAACTCGACCGCGGGTTTTGCCGGATTGATGCCGAGATAGGCCAGCGCCGCGTGCCGCATGTCCGAGATCACGAAGGCGACCAGCACCAGCACGGCGGAGGCGGCGAGGCCGTGCTTGATGAGATCGCGGCGGCTGCGGTAGCCGCTGCGGAAATAGATCGACAGCAGAATAGCGACTGCCAGCGCCGCGGCGACGCCGGCCAGCGCCGACATGATCATGCCAAGCCCGCCGTCCGGGCTGTCGTCGAACAGGCCGGTTCCGTTGCCTACGATTTTCAACCACGAGGCCACGGAGTCGCCGGGCAGTTCGGCGACACGGCCAGCACTGGCCAGGATCGGGGAGGTGATGTTCATCGTGCCATCTCGCGAGGGGCGCCTCAGGGCCGGTTTGCGTGAAATTCTCGACAATTGGTCACTTGAGCCGGGATTGTGGTTCATCCAGAGCGTTTTCGAGCGAAGTAGGGACCGGTTCGCGTAAAGAGAACGCGTCAAAACAAAGGGCTTCGACGACAAGGCTTATTTGTCAGGGGGGCGCCCGACCGCTATGAGCTTGGGCTGGCGCGGTCGTGAGGGGAGGTTTTCATGTCGGTTCAATGGGTTTTGCTGCCGGTCTTCGTGCTGGTCGGGCTCGCTTTCTTCCTGCTGCTGTGGATGGCGACGGCCCGCGGCCAAGCGCTGAAGGGCCGGGAAACCAGCCTCAAGGACGTCGCGCTCGGCCAGGCGAAATGGCCGACCCGCACGGCGCAAATCGGCGATTGCTTCTCCAACCAGTTCGAAATACCGGTGCTGTTCTACATCCTGATCGCGCTGGCGCTGCCGCTGCGCCATGCCGACCTGTTCATCGTACTGATGTCCTGGGTGTTCGTGGTGCTGCGGTTCATCCATGCCGGGATCTTCGTGACCACGAACAATGTGCGGCAGCGCGGACTGGTGTGGTTTTCCGGCGTGCTGGTGCTGTTGGCGATGTGGATCTACTTCGCGCTGCGAATCCTGCTGCTAATCTGAAAGTAAAGTCCTGAATGACCCCCGCCGCCCGGCTGTCCGCAGCCATCGAACTGATCGAGACCATCGACACCCAGCGCGTTCCCGCGGCGAAAGCGCTGAAGGAGTGGGGCACCGCGCATCGTTTCGCGGGATCCGGCGACCGCGCCGCGATCGCCGGCCTGATCTGGGACGTGCTGCGACGTCGCGCCTCGAGCGCCTGGATCATGGACGCCGACACCCCGCGCGCCCGCGTGCTCGGCATGCTCAAGCTCGAGCGTGGCATGGATGCGGATGCGATCTCAAATCTCTGCCATGGCGAGCGCTTTGCGCCGGCGCCGCTGAGCGCGACCGAGCGCGCCGCGCTGACTTCGCGCACGCTCGATGAGGCGCCGCCGCACATTGCCGGCGACTATCCGGAATGGCTGGATCCGCATCTGGCCAAAGTGTTCGGCGACGATCGCGTGGCCGAAGCCACCGCGATGGCGAGCCGGGCGCCGCTCGACCTCCGTGTCAACACGCTGAAGTCCAGCCGCGACAAGGTGTTGCCGCGGCTTTCGCATCTCGGAACCGAGCCGACGCCGTGGTCGCCGATCGGCCTGCGCATCGAGCTCGGCGCCGACGCCCGCAACCCCGGCATCCATGCCGAGGAGGACTTTATTAAAGGCGCGATCGAAGTGCAGGACGAGGGTTCGCAATTGGCCGCTTTGCTTTCCGGCGCAAAACCCGGCGAGCAGGTGATCGATCTCTGCGCCGGCGCCGGCGGCAAGACTCTTGCGCTCGCGGCCATGATGCAGGGCAAGGGCCGCCTGATCGCGACCGACCACGACAAGCGCCAGCTCGCGCCGATCTACGAGCGGCTGTCGCGCGCCGGCATTCATAATGCGGATGTGCGCGCGCCGAAGGGCGACGCCGATCCGCTCGCCGACATCAGGGCCTCCGCCGATCTGGTGCTGATCGACGCGCCCTGTACCGGCACGGGTACCTGGCGCCGCAACCCCGACGCCAAATGGCGCATGCGCCCCGGCGCGCTGGAAGTGCGGCTGAAGGACCAGGCCGAAGTGCTCGACCGCGCCGCGGCGCTGGTGAAACCGGGCGGCCGGATCGCCTATGTCACCTGCTCGGTACTCCCGGCCGAAAACGGCGACCAGATCAAAGCGTTCATCGCGCGGCATCCGGAATTTTCGGTGGTGCCGCCGCAGCAGACGGCGTCGGTTTTGTGGGACAAGGCCGAAGACTTCGCCAACGCCGCGCTGGAATTCGCGGAGGGCTGGCTGATGACGCCGCGGCGGACGGGCACGGACGGGTTTTTTGTGAGTGTGTTGAGGAAGCAAGCCCTAAGTTAGGCCGTCATTCCGGGATGGTGCGCTAGCACCAGACCCGGAATCTCGAGATTCCGGGTTCGATGCTTCGCATCGCCCCGGAATGACAGCTCAAGCATGCGCCAAATGGTTCGCCGAACCCTGCTTGATCTTCCCCTCCCTATCCACCCGCAAATACTCGCAGATCTTCTTCCCCCGTTCGTTCTGGTAAAACACCACGACGCTGTCGGGGCTCACATAGGTGTCGATCAGCTCGAAATGCAGGTTCGGAATCATCGAGAGCGCCTTGCTCCAGTAGGCGCGCAAGGTCGGCTTGCCGCGCACCGTGCCTGACGCATCGAAGCCAAGGGCCGGAATCCGGTCCGAGGTCATTTCGGTATCTTCGGCGTACAGCGCCAGCACGCGCTCCAGGTCGTGCGAGTTCCAGGCGGCGATCCAGTCCCGCCCGAGCGCGGCGAGGTGGGCGGGTTCATGGTGCGACGACGGCATGGTTTCCTCCATTCTGCCTCTGGGACAAATTAGGTCAATAATACTTACCTAATTCCATCTGTCCATACCCCGCAGAAGAATGTGGGCCGCCCGTTTGCCGCAGTTGCGAGGGGCGGCCCCGTCGCGTAATTCCTGTCCATGACAGCAGCCAAGCCCGCCCGCGAGTCGACGCCAACCCTGGCCTCGGCGCATGACAAGATTCTGATCGTCGATTTCGGCAGTCAGGTGACGCAACTGATCGCGCGCCGGGTGCGCGAGGAGGGCGTCTATTCAGAGATCGTGCCGTTCCAGAAGGCCGACGCCGCCTTCAAGGAAATGAAGCCGAAAGCCGTGATCCTCTCCGGCGGACCTGAATCGGTGCACGAGGAAGGCTCGCCGCGCGCGCCGCAGGCGATCTTCGATTCCAGCGTGCCCGTGCTCGGCATCTGCTACGGCCAGATGACGATGGCGGCCCAGCTTGGCGGCGAGGTTCAGGGCGGGCATCATCGCGAATTCGGCCGCGCCGATGTCGAGGTCAAGGCGCCGAGCAACCTGTTCGAGTCCACCTGGGCCGTCGGTGAAAAGCATCCGGTCTGGATGAGCCATGGCGACCGCATCACCAGGATGCCGCCGGGCTTCACGGTCGCCGGCGTTTCGCCGAACGCGCCGTTCGCGGTGATCCAGGACGAGAAGCGCAGATATTACGGCCTGATGTTCCACCCCGAAGTGGTGCACACGCCGGATGGCGCCAAGCTGATCCGCAACTTCGTCCGCAAGGTCGCCGGCCTCACCGGCGACTGGACCATGCGCGCGTTCCGCGAGGAAGCGATCGAAAAGATCCGCGCCCAGGTGGGCAAGGGCAGGGTGATCTGCGGCCTTTCCGGTGGCGTCGATTCCGCTGTCGCCGCGGTGCTGATCCACGAAGCGATCGGCGACCAGCTCACCTGCGTGTTCGTCGATCACGGCATGCTGCGGCTCGACGAAGCCAAGACCGTCGTTGACCTGTTCCGGCACCACTACAACATTCCCTTGGTGCATGTGGACGCCTCGAAGCAATTTTTGGGCGAACTCGCGGGGGTCACCGACCCCGAAATCAAGCGCAAGACCATCGGGCGTCTGTTCATCGACGTGTTCGACGCCGAAGCGAAGAAGATCGGCGGCGCCGACTTTCTGGCGCAGGGCACGCTCTACCCCGACGTGATCGAAAGCGTCTCCTTCACCGGCGGCCCGTCGGTGACGATCAAGTCGCACCACAATGTCGGCGGCCTTCCTGATCGCATGAACATGAAGCTGGTCGAACCGTTGCGCGAACTGTTCAAGGACGAAGTCCGCGTGCTGGGCCGCGAACTCGGCCTGCCGGAAATCTTCGTCGGCCGCCATCCGTTCCCGGGCCCCGGCCTCGCCATCCGCTGCCCCGGCGACATCACGCAGGAAAAGCTCGACATCCTCCGCAACGCCGACGCCGTCTATATCGATCAAATTCGAAAAGCCGGCCTCTACGACCAGATCTGGCAGGCCTTTGCCGTGCTGCTGCCGGTGAAAACCGTCGGCGTGATGGGCGACGGCCGCACCTACGAATACGTCGTCGGCCTCCGCGCGGTGACCTCGACCGACGGCATGACTGCGGATTTCTACGCCTTCGACACGAAGTTTTTGGGCGAGACCGCGACGCGGATCATCAACGAGGTCAAGGGCGTGAATCGGGTGGTGTATGACGTGACTAGCAAGCCGCCGGGGACGATCGAGTGGGAGTGAGGGGAAGTACCGTGGAGTAGTGTCGGATAGCAGAGGACACTCGAGCGAATCCTAGGCCATCGATAGCAGTCGATAGATTCTAGTCGACCTGCAGATCTGCCGCTCTGTCGGACGTCTTCCCGCTCTTCGAACGGCGCCCATACGCCGTCAGGCCCACCCCAACCTTCGCGACTTTGTGGCCTTCAAATATCCGGTCGCGCGCTGCAGCTTGGCCGACAGCGGACCTGGGTCGGCGAACGGAACAACTTGGTCGTCCTGCTACGCGACGAAACGGACCACGCCGCCATCCACCCGCAGAGCCGCGCCGGTTGTTGCCGAAGCCTGCTCCGAGCATGCGTAGACGATCATGTTGGCCACCTCATCGGTGGTCGCGAAGCGTTGGATGAGGGTGGTCGGACGCATCGCCTTCAGGAAGCCCTGCTCGGCTTCCTCCTGCGGGATCCCGTTTGCGTCAGCCTGCTTCGCCATGAAGTCGCCCAGGATCTCAGAGCGGGTAGGTCCCGGCAGGACGGCGTTGACGGTGACGCCTGTGCCTGCGACCGCCTCGGCAAGCCCGCGCGAGACCGCGAGTTGAGCTGTCTTGGTCATCCCGTAGTCAAGCATTTCCTTGGGGATGTTGACTGCGGACTCGCTACTTACAAACACGACGCGGCCCCAGCCTTTCGCCACCATCCGCGGTAGGTAATGACGGGTCACGCGCACCCCACTCATTACGTTCAACTGGAAGAGGCCAAGCCAGTCCTCGTCGGGGATCTTCGCGATGTCCTCGACGCCACTGTAGCCCCGGATGTGAGCCGTGCCCACGTTGTTCACAAGGATATCGGCGTCCGGCGCCTGCGCGATCAAGGCCTCGGCACCCTCCGCTGTCGCAAGATCGGCGGCGATGCCCGAGATGTCGCTCTCGGGAAAGGTTTGCCGCATCTGCCGCACCGCCTCGTCTACCCGGGCTCCTCCACGGCCGTTGATGACGACCGATGCGCCGGCACGGGCCAGTCCCTCCGCGGTAGCACGTCCGATGCCTGCCGTTGACCCCGTAACGATCGCCTTGCGGCCCTTGAGTTCGATCTTCATGTTATTTCATCTCCAAATTATAGGTGAACAAGGCGATCGATCCACTGATCCAGGCTGGAAGCGCAGATTGTTACCCGTCGAGCACCGGCAGCATTCGGACGAAGGCAAGCGTTGGGAAGCGTTGAAGCGTGGACAGCGCCAGGACAGGGCGTCAGCTCGCTTTCTTTGCTACTTCAGCCTCCGCTGCGCGGGCGAGGCTTTCGACCCACTCCTGGTGATAGTGGTAGAGCGCGCCGGGATGCTTGTGCCCGAGCAAGTCCAGAAACCAGGCTCCCTGTTGCGTCTCCTCGGTCAGGACATGGCAGCCATCGCTGGTCGGCGTGATAACCCAGCCGTGATATGCGCTCGAGCCGGTCTCATCGCCGTCAACCGTCGTCGCCCAAGCGAGCCGGCGCAAGGGCTCGAACTCGGTCACGATAAGGCTCATCGGGAATCCGACAGTGACTCGACTGTACCTGGTTCCGAGCGCCAGTTCCGCCTCACCTGTCAGGATCTTGACCTGATCTTCGGCAGGAAAGTAGCTCAGCCAATTCTCGGCATCGACGAGCAGCTTCCAGACCACTTCAGGCGGCGCCTTAATGTCGATGTCGTTCAGCGCATAGATGGCCGACGTTCTGGGGTCATACCGCTCCGGCCAGATTACATGGTCGTACATGGTTCATTTGTCCTTTTTGAACAGGTCCTGGAAGATCAATGTGCCCAACTCTTGTCCCGCGCCAGCACGAGCTGGCCGCCTTCCGCGATCTTGCCGAGGCTAACCGGCGCGCAGCCGAGCCGCTCGACCAGGGCGGCGACCGTGGCAGTCGTGCTCTCGTCATCGCTCGGCCGGAATACGACCTGTCGTCCGCCCGTGATGGCCGGATCTTCAGCTAGGACGATTCTAGGCGACACGCAGATCTGCCGCTCTGTCGGACGTCTCCCGCTCTTCGAACGGCGCCCATCCGCTGTCATGCCCACCCCGACCTTCGCGACTTTGTGGCCTTCAGATATCGGGTCGCGCGCTGCTCGAAGACGTTAGTGCGCGCGACCAGTTCTCGGCGTCGATCACACGGTCGTAGATCGATTACTGCTCCTTCTTGAACAAATCCTGGAAGATGAGCTGGCCCCAAACGCGGCCGCGCGCGTGGACAAGCACGCCACCCTCGTTGAGCTTTCCCAGCTTGACGGGTGCGAAGCCGAGTTGTTTCGCCAAGGCCGCGATGGGAGCGATCGCGTCCTCGTCGTCACTCGACAGAAAGACGACCCGGTGGCCGCCCTCGACGACCGGATCGCTAGCCAGGGTGGCCGCAATCAGGTGATTGAACCCTTTCACGAGCTTGGCGCCGGTGAACGCTTTCGCGACGACGGCGGAGGCCGGGAGACCGTCCAGCTCTTCAGGGACTGGAAACAGGTTCATCGCGTCGATGACCGTCTTGCCTTTCCAGTTCGGCAGGGTCTTGGCAACCTCGGGATGCTCCCCGAACGGGACCGCCAAGATGATTGTGTCGGCCTCGAGTGCATCCCGCAGCGACTTGGCGACGACCGTGGGTCCAATCGCCCGCGCCTGCGGCGCCAACGCCTCGGGCGGCCGGCGGCTTGCGACGGCCACGTCGATGTTTTTACGGGCGAAGGCGTGGGCGAGGGCCTGGCCTATCTTACCGAATCCTACAATCGCATAGCTCATAATACTTCTCCGATCCGTGTTGATATTGATTCCCCGGCCCTTCAGATGGCCGAGAAGCCGCCATCGACAGACAACTCCAGCCCATTCACGAAGCTGGAATCGTCTGAAGCAAGAAACAGCGCAGCCGTCGCGATTTCCTCAGGACGCCCCATCGTTCCCCGCGGGATCAGGGATTCGAACATCCGCTTCGCCTCTTCGGTGAGAACTTGGTCCTGCATCGGTGTGGCGATCGGCCCCGGGTGCAGCACGTTCACCCTGATATTCCTACCCTTCAGCTCGTTAAGCCACCCGCGTGCGAACGCGTGCAACGCCGCCTTGCTCGCCGCATACACGCTGTAACCGGGAAAACCCTTCAGCGAAGCGACTGATCCGGTCATGAAGATTGATCCGCCATCGTTGAACAGCGGCAGCGCCTTTTGCACCGTGAACAGCGTGCCGCGCGTGTTCAGGCCGAACGTCGCATCGAAATGCTGCTCGGTAATCTCGCCGAGTGGCACGGCTTCGCCCGTGCCGGCGCTCGCGAACAGGATGTCGATTTTGCCCTTTTGCCGTTTGACCGTGTCGAACAGACGGTCGAGGTCGTCGAGATTGGCCGCGTCGCCGCGCACGCCGATCACGTTCCGGCCAATCAGCTTGATGGCTTCGTCCAGCGTCTCCTGCCTCCGGCCTGTGATGAAAACATACGCGCCTTCTTCGACGAACCGCCTGGCGCTCGCTAGTGCCATGCCGCTCGATCCGCCTGTAATGACTGCAACCTTACCGTCAAGCTTTCCCATAACTTCCTTTCCAGACTCCGTCTTTGGTCGTTCGGGGAAGGCCCCCGAGAACCTCCACATAGGTCCGCCGGAGTCGTGCGTTGAGTGCGGAAACGCGCACATCGGTGGTGCGAAATCGATCCGGATCGACGGCTGACGCCAGCCGCGACGATCGGCGTCCGCCGTTCGGAATTGAGCCTTGCCCGTTGGCGTAGGCTATGATCTGCGCCCGTACTGCTATTCGATGTGCTAGACACCGGCTTTGGAAGGCGCACCGCGCGGTGCGGGATTGCACCATGATCGACTGGGATGACGTTCGGTACTTTCTTGCCGTCGCGCGTGGAGGCTCGGTGCGCGCTGCCGCCGAGCGCCTCGGTGTGAACCACGCGACCGTGCTGCGACGCATAGCCCAGCTTGAGGAACGCCTCGGGGTCCAAATGTTCGAAAAGCTGCCTTCTGGTTACCGCCTGACGGCTGCGGGCGAGGAGGTCCTCGAGTTCGCGGATCAGATGGAAGCGTCGTCACATCTGCTGGAGACGCGCGTCTTCGGGCGCGACCAGGGCGTACGCGGGCTCTTGCGGGTGACATTGGCGCCGCCCCTCGCGACACACCTGCTCATGCCGGACTTCTCCGATTTCGCGCGTCTGTATCCGGACATCGAGATGGAAATCTTGTCGTCCGGCGAGCTGGCAAATCTGACCAACCGAGAGGCCGACGTCGCGATTCGCGTCGTCTACGACCGCAAAACCCTGCCGCTCAATCTTCACGGCCTGAAGGGACCGGAGCTGTTCGGAGGCGTCTACATATCCCGCGATCGACTAGCCGCATGGCGTGCGGGCGCGCCTGATCCCATCCGGTGGATCGTCATAAGCATTCATGGAATTCCGGATTGGGCCAGCGAGGGTGAGGTTCGCACCGCGGGGGGTCCGTTCAGGACCACAGACGCCGAGGCGCAGATTGTTGCAGTACGGCAAGGGATCGGGATGACGACACTGCCGTGCTTCGTCGGAGATGCCGACCCCCTGCTGGTGAGGGTGCCGGGCACCGACCTGCACATGTACGGAACGCTCTGGCTTCTCACACAGGGGGAGACACGCAAGACGAAGCGCGTGCGGCTCTTCACGGAGTTCGTATCCCGCAGGCTCGCCGCGTACGCTCCGCTTCTCGCGGGGCTGTCCATATCGCGCGACTGATGCCCGGCAGGTCGCCGGCGACGCTTGCCGTAATCCGGTCGGAAGCCGACCCCCATGTTACGGCTGGCAGGAGCGGTAGCGCTCGCCCCGGCGCAGCTGGTCGGGATTGCGCAGCCGGGGCGAACGCGGGAACGCTAGGCGCGATTCTTGAAGCGCCCAGCTCTCGTTGCGATCAGCCGTGTGTGAACGTCGCCGTTCACGCCGTCACGGCCTTCTGGGCCGCCGCAAAGACGTCGCGTGCGGACGTCGTACCCGCTACGTGCTCCGTACCCTCGACTCCGAGGTCCATCCATCCTGCATTCACGGCGTCGAACATTTCTTCGGCAGGTCCGGTGTGGCCCTCCGGGATGCCGAATTGCTCGAACGCTCTCGCCCACCCTGCACGCGGGACTGCAAAGGCTTTGACGTCGAGATTCAGGACTTCACCCAATTGCTCCGCGACTTCATCCGCGGTGACCATCGAACCAAGCTCGACGGCGCGCTGCCCTGACCATGCTGGCCCGGTCAAAAGGGTTGCGACCTCCGCGCCGATGTCGTTGGTCGCGACCATGGTCGATTTCCGGTTTGTCGGATTGTAGTAGACCGGTAGCGTTCCGCCCTGGGCGACCTGCAAGCCGTAGAGGAAGTTTTCGAAGAATCCACCTGCGCGCACAAATGCGATTGGCGATATCAGGTCGCGAAAACCTTGCTCCAGAAGCGACAAGGCCGTGATCATCCCAAGCCCGTTGGT
Source organism: Bradyrhizobium sp. KBS0727 (assembly GCF_005937885.2). Lineage (NCBI taxonomy): Bacteria > Pseudomonadati > Pseudomonadota > Alphaproteobacteria > Hyphomicrobiales > Nitrobacteraceae > Bradyrhizobium > Bradyrhizobium sp. KBS0727. The sequence goes on from NZ_CP042176.1 coordinate 3,135,118, forward strand.
CCTGTTCGCACCCATCGACGAAAGCGCTACCACCCGCGGCGGCGCTGCCTTGGTGAGCGCCTCGACATAGTTCGCAATCACGCCCTTGGCTTCTCTGTAATCGGGCGAGGGGGCCCAGACAGCCGGCAACATGACAAACGCGCCTTCGACGCCTTTGAGCGCCCGCTCGATGGCTGCCGAATCATTCCAATCACCGTCAACCAGTTCCACGCCCCGGTTCGCCCAGCTTGACGCCTTCTTGCGATTGCGGACTAGCGCGCGTACTTCCTTGCCGTGCGCCAACAGATGTTCTGCGGTTGCGCCGCCCACTTTTCCCGTGATTCCCATTACTAAAAACATGCGTTTTCTCCTGATCTTGAGGGACTGAGCACTGTCCTTGTTGGTTCAACGGATGAGCGGCAGAATGGCCCGGATTCGGGGATCGCGCGCGTAGAGGCCGCCCCATGTCGTCGCGCCCAGAAGCAGGGAAATGATTTCCGGCGGCGACCCCAACTCACCAATGCGGACATGGGCGCAGATGGCACCTCCCAAGAAGCCCGTCACTAGGATCGCGCCGAGGACGGCGGTGGCCGGGATGGCGTAAAGGATGGCGCAGGCGAGTATGATCGGACCCACGACACGGGTCAGGTCCATCGCGAACCCGGTTTCCTGCAACATGCTCGCGATCTGTGCCGGCGCGAAAAGCTGAATAGTGCCGTCTGTCACCAGAGCGATAACGACAAACGCGCTCATTATCCGGCCGGCCCACAGAGCGCGATGCAAGGTCATAGTTTCAGACACCTGATGCAGGTTCATAGTTTCGGACACTTGTCATTCTCCGATGTGGGGATCCCATATTCGGAGCTTACTTACTGTGTCTCTTGGGTATGATAAACACCGAGGAAATGAACTCACTGTTCTCTCTACGGTGAACAATACCGAGGCACGAAAATGCAGAATCTCGAACCCATCCTCATTTTCATAACGGTAGCGGAAATGGGGAGCTTCACCCGCGCGGCCGATAGCCTGGGCATCCAAAAGGGGAGGGCCTCAACGGCGGTCCGAAAGCTGGAAGAAGATGTCGGTGTCAGGCTCCTGCACCGGACGACGCGCAGTGTGCAGTTGACGGAGGACGGACGCGCATTTCATGCCCGTGCCCGCGATCTGCTTGCTGAAGTCGATGACCTACACACGATGTTCGCAGGCGATCGCGTGGCACTTCGCGGGCGTTTACGGGTCGATCTTCCGACCGAGGTGGCGCGCACAACGATCGTGCCGGCCTTGCCGGATTTCATGGCGACTCATCCCGAGTTGGAGTTGGAGGTGTCGAGTACGGATCGGCAAGTCGATCTGGTTCAAGAGGGGTTCGACTGTGTATTGCGGCTCGGACCCATAGGGGACGAGACGCTGATTGCCCGCCCACTTGGCCTGTTGCGCATGGTCAACGCTGCCAGTCCCGCCTATCTGGCGCGCTACGGCGTCCCTCGATCGCTGGAAGATCTCCAGCGTCAGGAACATCGGACAATTCATTTTTCGACGATGCTGGGCGCAAGACCCTATGGATGGGAATATCCGGACGGCGACAGCTACGCGACGCTGCAGTTGCCGGGTGCGCTACACGTCAACAGCGCGCAGACCTACGAAGCCGCTGCCCTTGCCGGCCTTGGCCTGATTCAGGCGCCACTCTTGGGGATTGGCCGATACTTAGAGAGTGGAGCGCTTGTGGAGATCATACCCGATTTTCGTCGCCGGGCGCTCGCCGTGTCCCTCGTCGTAGCACATCGAAGCAATCTGTCGCGCCGAGTCCGCGCATTCATGAAATGGATCGAAAATGTGCTCGCGCCCTACCTAGAATAGCGACACGAGCCGCTTCTTCCTGTCCTCGAAATCAACATTCTGAGTTATGTCTGTTTAGGGATCGTCGCCCGATTCCCCGATCATGCGGTTATCGGGAGATGCTGGGTCCGAGCATGCGGCCGTGTGGGTCGACCTCGACGTGTAAGCAAACCAGCTCCAATCACCTCAACTCGATACAGAAACGACGTTCACAACAATGCCAAAGGCAGCCCACGACCATTCTGACAATGAGAAATTCTGTAATGATCTTAAGGGATCAAAAAGCTGCAAAATGTCAGAATGGCCTTTGAAAGTGTTTCAAGATTTTCTGACTTCCAAGCTGAATACGAGGGTTCGATTCCCTTCACCCGCTCCAATAGTTTCGGGCATTTGCAGCGCGATCAGCCTTTCATTCGGAAGTCCATCCAGATGCAAATGACGGCGGCCTCGCCGATCTTGTGAACTCTGCTTTGGCACGGCAGGGAGGTCAGCTTTCGCTATTGGACGGGCCACGTCGCCCTCAAGAGGAATGCTGATCTTCCGCAAAAATAATCTCAGACGAGCGGACGGGAATTGCCTAGATCTGATGGTCAAGATTTCCGAGATCAACTCTCAAAACCGGCCAGATGGGCGCGTTATGAAAACAAAAAGGTTCCAATCAGCAGACCCGCCGCAAATGCCCAGAGCCCCAGGGTGCAGGCTGACACGATGCGGACGAGGTTGCGGAGGTCCGCATCCTGCGCGGTTTCGTGGGATCGATCCGTCATGCAGCCCCCCCTGCGGCGACCGCCAGCCATTGTGGGAAAATTGGCATCCTTCCTAAAGGCCGTGCCCGAGACCGTTCCCCTCTTTGGTGCCCAAAAGAAGGCAAAAACTGTTACAAGATATCACGATTTGGCCAGTTCGGCAGACGGGAGACGGCCTGACCTCGATCTGGCGAGGCATCGCGCCGCCGCCGGCTATCAGCCGCGCTTGCCGCGCGGCGAGGGGCTGGCGAGTCGGACCCGGCCGTGGGTTCTCGGCAGGAACTGTGCGCCCGGGCGCCAATGTGCCAATCTAGATTCTCAGGATAGCTGGGGGAACCAACTGCATGGGCGAGCTTCGCGATTGGTTGCGCGAGAATCATCTGGAGCAATATGCCGATGCGTTTGAGGCGAACGACATTGACCTGGATATTCTAGCCGACCTCGATGACCACGATCTCGAGCAACTGGGTCTGTCGCTCGGCAATCGCCGCCGGCTTTTGAAGGCGATCGCGGCGCGCAATACCCAGGCGATTTCCTCCTTCGACAAGGCTTCCTCGCTCGACAAATCTGCTTCAGCGGCATCGCTCCCATCGGCTGAAAAACCGTCTGCAGCAGAGAAATCCGGCTCTGGTGATGCCGAACGGCGGCAAGTGACTGTAATGTTCGCCGATATGGTCGGCTCGACGGCACTGTCGGCGAAGCTCGATCCGGAGCTGCTCGGCGGCCTGATCCGGCGATACCAGGACGCGGTGGCCGGTACGATCGGGCGTTACGGTGGTTTCGTCGCCAAGTTCATGGGTGACGGCGTGTTGGCTTATTTCGGTTTTCCCCGCGCCTTCGAGGATGCAGCGGAACGCGCCGTCCGCGCCGCGATTGGAATCCTGTCTGAAGTCAGCGCAATTGAATTGCCTGACGGGACCCGCGTACAGACGCGAATCGGCATCGCCACCGGCCTTGTCGTGGTCGGCGAAATCATCGGCACCGGCTCCGCGCAGGAGCGGACCATCGTCGGTGAAACCCCCAACCTCGCCGCGCGTCTACAGGCGCTGGCCGGGGCGGATTGCATCCTCGTCAGCGAATCGGCCCAAAAATTGTTAGGCGGGCTTTTCGAGCTCGCTCACACCGGCGAGCACGAGCTGAAGGGCTTTGCCCGCCCGATGCCGGCCTGGCGGGTGTGCGGCGAAGCCTCGGTCGAAAGCCGTTTTGCCGCAATCCGCGCCGGAGGCCTGCCGCTGATCGGCCGGGCCCATGAAATGGGCTTGATGCGCGAACGCTGGCATCTCGCGCGGCAAGGCGAAGGCCAGATATTGACTGTGACCGGCGAAGCCGGCATCGGCAAATCGCGCGTGATCGAGGCGCTGCAGCAAGAGCTTGCAGCCGAAACTCATGCGCGCATCAATCTGCAATGCTCTCCCTATCACAGCGACAGCGCGCTCTACCCGGTGATCCAGTATCTCAACCGCGCCGCCGGCTTTGCGCCTGCCGATCCACCGGATGTGCGCTCCGAGAAGCTCCGCGGCCTCCTTGGCGCACGGCACATCGACAATCCGGCTGCGCTGCCGCTATTGGCCGAGCTGTTGTCGGTCCCGCTGACTGAGGCGGCTCCCGCCGCATCGCCGGCGCAGCGCAAGGCCGCGACGCTCGCGCTGATCCTCGAGATCATGACGCGGACCAGCGACAGCGATCCGATGCTGATCGTGCTGGAAGACGCACACTGGATCGATGCGACCACGCTCGAAATGATGACGCGATTGGCCGACAGCATCAACGGCGCGCGGCTCCTTGTCGTGGTGTCGGCGCGACCGGATTTTACGCCGCCCTGGCTGTCAAGGCCACACGCCACGCTGATTGCGCTCGGACGCCTCGGCCGTTCCGAATGCATGCAGGTGGTCGCGAGCGTCGCGGCCGCGCATGGACTGGCGGCGGACACGATCGCCGCGATCATCGCCAGGACCGATGGCGTGCCGCTCTTTGTCGAAGAGCTGACCCGAAGCGTGATGGAATCGGCGGGCGAGGATTCGGTGCCGGCGACGCTGAAGGACTCGCTAATGGCCCGCCTCGACCGTCTCGGCGGCGCGCGCGAGGTGGCCCAGATTGCCGCGCTGATCGGCCGGCAATTCACCTTTGCCTTGCTGGAAGCGGTGGCCGGCAAGGACAACGACGAGCTGGAAGACATGCTGGCAAAGCTGGTTGCCGCGGGAATTGTGTTTCCCGAGGAGCGCGGCCTCGAGCGGAGCTTCAACTTTAAGCACGCGCTGGTGCGTGACGCCGCCTATGAAAGCCTGTTATTGACCCGCCGCCGAGAATGGCACGGGCGCGTCGGTCTTGCGTTGGAGCAGCGTTTTGGCGATGTCGCCGCCAAGGAACCGGAGTTGCTGGCCTATCATTTCGGAGAAGCGGGGCAGCTCTCTCTCGCTTGCGACTACCGCATGCGCGCTGGCAACCAGGCCGTGAGCCGCTCGGCCTATGTGGAGGCGATCGCGCATCTCACGGCGGGTCTCAAGCTCGCCGAAACCATGCCGCCGCAAAACGGCTTGCGCCGGCAACTGGAGTTCTGGCTCAAACTCGGCGCGGCGTCGGTCGTCGCCCACGGCCTGCAAAGTGTCGAAGCCGAAGCAGCCTATACCAAGGCTGGCGAGATCGGCGAACAGATCGGCGACGGCGCCGCTTCCTTCCAGGCCAAATGGGGCCTCTGGATCAACGCCAACCTAAGGCGCAAAACGGCCCTGGCGCGCGACCGCGCCGGCGAACTGGTGTCGCTCGCGCAACAGTCAGGCGATCGCGAGTTGTTGCTCGAAGCCTATCATTGCCAGTTTTCAACGGCATATTTTCGCGGCGACGTCGGCGGCGCGCTGGAGGGCTGCCAGCACGTCATCGCGCTCTACGACATGACGCAGCATCGTCATCTCGCACACGCCTTTGGTGGCCACGATCCCGCCGTCTGCGCCCATATCCAATGCGGTAACTCATGGCGGCTATCGGGCGACGAACAACAGGCAAGGTCGCATTTCACGCAAGGCATTGCGCTGGCCGAAATACTCGATCACCCGAACAGTCTCGCGCACGGGCTGCACAACGTCGGTATCGGCTATCAGCTCGGGGGAGACCGCGAAGCAACCTTCGCGGCGGCACACCGGGCGGCCGCGCTGGCCGACAAGTTCGGCCTGCCGCCATGGCGCGCCAGCAGCCTGATTCTGGTCGGATGGGCGACGGCAACCGGCGCCGCCGCCGCGGACGCCGTGCGGCTGATCGATGCCGAGATCGCCAATGCCACCGCCGCCGGTCCGCTGCCACAATATTATCTCGGCCTCGCGGCCGAAGTTCTGCTTGCGGCGGGCCGGCCCGCGGACGCGCTCGGTCATCTCGACCGCGCGATCGCAGGCATCGACGAGGCCGGCATCGGCATCTACCTGCCCGAAATCTATCGCCTGCGCGGTGCGTGCCTGCTGGCGCTCGACCGAGGCAACAAGCCTGAGGCAAAATCAGCCTTCGCAACCGCTGCCGGTATCGCTAAGCGCCAGGGTACGGTCATTTTCGAGCGTCGCGCGGAGGCGTCCCTGTCCGAGTTCGCGAGATAGGGACCACAGGGCTGTGGCTTTGAGCCATTGGCCGCGCCAAGGTGGCGTAGGCCCGTCATTGCGAGCGAAGCGAGCAATCCATCCAGCCTGACCAAAAGTCTGGATTGCTTCGTCGCAACTGCTCCTCGCAGTTGACGCGTAACAGGACAGTCATCGCCCTCGCTTGGGGCGCACCGATGGCCGGGTGATACGGACCCGTCCATGGGTTCTCGGCAGGAACTGGGCGCCCCGAGCGCCCAGGAAATCCAGCATGGCGCGGGCCGGTGGCAGCAGGACCTTGTCCTTGCGCGACAGCACGAACCATTGCCTGACAACGGGCAGGCCCACCACGTCGAGCGTCACCAGCCGCCGTTCGTCGAGTTCGGTTGCCACCGTGTGGGCGGAGATGAAGGCGATGCCGAGGCCGGCGATGACCGCCTGCTTGATGGTCTCGTTGCTGCTCATCGCCATGCCGATATTGGGGCGGACGCCGGCACTTTCCAACAGTTGTTCCATCAGCCCGCGGGTGCCCGAGCCGGGTTCGCGCGTCAGAAACGTCTCGTCCGCGAGATCGCTCAAGGTGAGGCGGGATTTTCGCGCCAGCCGGTGGCTGGTGGGCGCAATGATGACATGCGGATGGTCCCCGATCAGGCGGATATCCACGTCGACGTCCACCGGCGGGCGGCCCATGATCGCGAAGTCGAGATCGTAGCCGCGCAGGGCGTTGCCGATCTCCTCGCGGTTTCCGATCGAGAGCGTGACGTCGATGTTCGGGTGGAGTTTTGAAAATCCGGAGATCATGAACGGCACGAAATATTTCGAGGTGCTGACGGCGCCGATCGAGATCTTACCCGCGGTCTTGCCCGCCATCATTTCCAGCGAAGTCTCGCAGTCGGCGATCGCGGCCTCGATGCGCTCGGTGAGGGCGAGCACCTCGCGCCCTGCGTCGGTCAAGAGCATGCCGTCACTGGTGCGCTGAATCAGCGGCAGGCCCGCCAGCGTCTGCAGATTGCGGATCTGCAGCGTCACCGCGGGCTGCGTCAGATGCAGTTTTTTGGCCGCAGCCGTGACCGAACGGTCGCGATGAACGGCGGCCAGCGCGCGCAGCTGGCGAAGGGTCAATTCCCGCAGAAACCGGCTCGGCATCGTCGTCACCTTTATAAGGAAAACTTTGCTACGGCCAAAGATAAGAAAATTTCACTAATTTGGCAAATTGGGATGTTGTTAGGGCGCGGGTTGCCTGATGGCACCGCGCATTGAAGTGGCCCCGCAGAGGGCAGCGACAGGGGAACGGCCATGGATGAACGCGTGACGTTGCGTTCGCATCTCGATCGCCCGGGGGCGGAAACGCCTGATGGCGCAGCAGTCGCCGCCGTGATCGCTGCGATCGCCGCCGCATCGATTGAGCTTGCCGACCTCATTGCCGACGGCCCGCTGGCCGGCATCACCGGCCGCCTTAGCGGGGTGAATTCCGACGGCGATGCGCAAAAGGACATCGATCTTGCCGCGGACGGGATGATGCGCCGCGCGCTGATCGGAACCCCCGTGGCCGCCATTCTGTCCGAAGAACAGGAATTGCCCGAAATCCTCGACGTCGCCGCACCGCTTTGTATTGCGATCGATCCGCTGGATGGCTCCGCCAATCTCGAGAACAACATTTCGGTCGGAACCATCTTCTCGATCCGTCGGCGCGGCAGCGACGTGGTCTCCACCTTCTTCGAGCCCGGCACGGCGCAATGCGCCGCGGGCTTCGTGGTCTACGGTCCCCAAACCACGCTGGTGCTGGCGCACAACGGGCGTGTCGACATCTTCATTCTCGACCGGCGCGCACGTGAATTCCTGCTGGTCGCGCCGCGCGTCAGGATCGCATCCAACACGCCGGAATTCGCCATCAACGCCTCGAACCGGCGGCACTGGCACGGGCCGGTGCGGGCCTATATCGACGAATGCCTTGCCGGCACCAGCGGCAACGGCGGGGCCGATTTCAACATGCGCTGGATCGGCTCGCTGGTGGCGGAGTCGCTTCGCATTCTCGTCCGCGGCGGCGTGTTCCTTTATCCGGCCGACGCGCGCCCGGGATACCGCGAAGGACGCTTACGTCTTCTATACGAGGCGCACCCGATGGCGCTGATCATGGAGTGGGCGGGAGGTTCCGCGACCACCGGCCGCCGGCGCATCCTCGAGGTCTCGGCACGAACGCCGCACCAGCGCGTGCCGCTGATCATGGGCTCGGTGCGCGGCGTGCGCGACGTCGCCGCGATTCACGAAGGGATCGAACCGATGTTCGACAATAGCGACGCGCCGCTGTTTGCGCGACGCGGTCTGTTTCGCTGAGCCGGGGACAAAGCAGATGTCGCGCAGCTATCCCATCATATCGATCACGGGTTCGTCGGGCGCCGGCACGACCTCGGTAAAGAAGACGTTCGAGAACATCTTCCGCCGCGAGAAGGTTGCCGCCGCCTATATCGAGGGCGATGCGTTTCATCGCTACAACCGCGTCGAGATGCGCACGAAGATGCAGGAGGAGGGCGAGAAGGGCAACAGGCACTTCAGCCACTTCAGCCCGGAAACCAACCTGTTCGAGGAGCTGGAGAAAGTCTTCCGCGACTACGGCGAGTCCGGAACCGGCAACACCCGTCATTACGTTCACGACGAGGACGAAGCCAAGTTATACGGTGCGGCACCCGGCACCTTCACCGCGTGGGGCCCGCTGCCGGAAAAGTCCGACCTCTTGTTTTACGAAGGCCTGCACGGCGCCGTGGTGACCGACAAGGTCAATATCGCCCAGCACGCCGACCTCAAGATCGGAGTCGTTCCCGTCATCAATCTGGAGTGGATCCAGAAGCTGCACCGCGACCGCCGGGATCGCGGCTACACCCAGGAAGCCGTCACCGACACGATCCTGCGGCGGATGCCGGACTACGTGAACTATATCTGTCCGCAATTTGCCGAGACCGACATCAATTTCCAGCGCGTGCCGACGGTCGACACCTCGAACCCGTTCATCGCGCGGTGGATCCCGACGCCGGATGAATCGATGGTGGTGATCCGGCTGAAAAATCCACGCGGCATCGATTTTCCGTATCTGCTGTCGATGATCCCGAACAGCTTCATGTCGCGCGCCAATTCGATCGTGATCCACGGATCGAAGCTGGATCTCGCGATGCAGCTCATCCTCACCCCGCTGATTCTGCAGCTCATGGAACGCAAGAGGCGCACGATATGAACGCTCCAGCTCTCGCCTGTATTGCCAGCCGTCCCGAGGTTTCGCATGCGGACATGGCCAACGCGATCCGCTTTCTGGCGATCGACGCCGTCGAGAAGGCGAAGTCCGGTCACCCGGGCATGCCGATGGGCATGGCCGATGTCGCCACCGTGCTGTTCACGCGCTTTCTCAAGTTCGATCCGGCAGATCCCGCCTGGCCCGACCGCGACCGATTTGTGCTGTCGGCCGGTCACGGCTCGATGCTTCTATATGCGCTGCTGCATCTGACCGGTTACGAAGGCGTGACGCTGGAGGAGCTCAGGGCATTCCGGCAATGGGGATCCAAAACCCCAGGCCATCCCGAATACGGCCATACGCCGGGTGTCGAGACCACGACGGGGCCGTTGGGGCAGGGCATCGCCACCGCGGTCGGCATGGCACTGGCCGAACGGCTGATGCACGCCCGCTTCGGCGAGGACTTTGTCGATCACTATACCTATGTCATTGCCGGCGACGGCTGCCTGATGGAAGGCCTCAGCCACGAAGCGATTTCGCTGGCCGGGCACCTCAAGCTCAACCGGCTGATCGTGCTGTTCGACGACAACGAAATCTCGATCGACGGATCGACGTCGCTGTCGTGCTCGGACGACCAGCTTGCGCGCTTTGCGGCCTCGGGCTGGTCGGCCTGCCGGATCGACGGCCATGATCCCGCCGCCATCACTGCTGCGATCGAGCAGGCGCGGCACAGCGACCGGCCGTCGCTGATCGCCTGCCGGACGTTGATCGGCTTCGGCGCGCCTAACCGCCAGGGCACGGAGAAGGCACATGGCGCGCCGCTGGGCGCGGAGGAAATCGAAAAAACCCGTGACGCCCTGAACTGGCCGCACGCGCCGTTCGAAGTGCCGGAGGCCGTGCGCGATGCCTGGCGCGAGGCCGGCGCGCGCGGGCATGATGCGCGCCTGGCCTGGATCGAGCGCACCCGGCGGCCCCAATCGGGAGAACGCTCGGCGTTTCATGATGCGCTGAACCGCAATCTGCCCTGCGGCTATGTCGATGCAATGGCGCGGCTACGCGGACGCTTCGGCGCCGATCGTCCTGATATCGCGACCCGGCAGGCTTCCCAGCTCGTGATTGACGCCATCGCCGAGGCGCTGCCGAACCTGCTTGGCGGCTCGGCCGACCTCACGCACTCGAACCTGACCAGGGCGAAGACGCATCAGGCGGTCCGTTCCGGCGCGTTCGCGGGAAGCTATGTCCATTATGGCGTCCGCGAGCACGCCATGGCGGCGGCGATGAACGGCATCGCGCTGCATGGTGGCTTCATCCCCTATGGCGGCACGTTCCTCACCTTTGCCGATTACAGCCGCCCCGCCATCCGGCTTGCCGCGCTGATGGGCGTGCGCGTCATCCACGTGATGACGCATGATTCCATCGGGCTCGGCGAAGACGGTCCGACGCATCAGCCGGTCGAACACCTCGCCGCGTTGCGGGCGATACCGAACCTTTTGGTGTTTCGCCCCGGCGACGCCGTCGAGACGGCGGAGGCGTGGGATTGCGCACTTCGCGCTAAGGCCAGCCCGTCGGTGCTGTGCCTGTCGCGGCAAGCGCTCCCGGTATTTCGCAGCGCGGCCGACGATACCAACCGGGTGGCGCTCGGCGCCTATGTCGTCGCCGAGCCGGAGGGCGGCCGCGATGTCACGCTGATCGCAACCGGCTCCGAAGTGTCGATCGCGCTGCGGGCGGCAAAACTGCTGGCGGCAGACAACGTTCGTGCGGCCGTCGTCTCGGCGCCGTGTTTCGAATTGTTTCGCCGGCAATCCCGCGAATACCGGGCCGATGTGCTCGGACGCGGCCCGCGGATCGGCGTCGAGGCCGCGGTCGAAGGCGAGTGGGCGCGCTGGCTCGGCGATGGCGGCGAGTTCGTCGGCATGACCGGCTTCGGCGCGTCGGCGCCGGCCGAGGTGCTGTACCGCGAATTCGGCATCACCGCCGAGGCGGTCGCCACCAAGGCGCTGCAAGCCCTCGCGCGGTCGCGGATGGCCGCAGCGGGTTGATCAATTCTCTGGAGAACTGAGAGGAAGCGATGGCACGCATTACACTGAGGCAGTTGCTGGATCACGCGGCCGAGCACGGCTACGGCGTGCCGGCCTTCAACATCAACAATATGGAGCAGGGGCTGGCGATCATGGACGCAGCGGCGTCGGTCGACGCGCCCGTCATCATCCAGGCCTCGCGCGGGGCGCGGTCCTACGCCCACGACATCATGCTGGCAAAGATGATCGATGCGCTGGAGGAAATGTACCCGCAGATCCCGCTCTGCATGCACCAGGACCACGGCAACGAGGAATCGACCTGCGCCACCGCGCTCCAGCACGGCTTTACCTCGGTCATGATGGACGGCTCGCTGAAGGCCGACGCCAAGACTGCGGCGGACTACGACTACAATGTCGACATCACCCGCCGCGTGGTCGAGATGGCGCACTGGATCGGCGCCTCAGTGGAAGGCGAACTCGGCGTGCTCGGCTCGCTCGAACATGGCGGCGGCGAGCAGGAAGACGGCCACGGCGTCGAGGGCAAGGTCAGCCACGACCAACTCCTGACCAATCCGGACCAGGCGGTCGATTTCGTCCGCGCCACCCGGGTGGATGCGCTGGCGATTGCGATGGGCACCTCGCACGGCGCCTACAAATTCTCGCGCAAGCCGGACGGCGACATCCTGGCCATGAACGTGGTCGAGGAAATCCATCGCCGGCTGCCGAACACCCATCTGGTGATGCACGGCTCGTCCTCGGTACCGCAGCCGCTGCAGGACATGTTCAACGCGTTCGGCGGCGAGATGCCGCAGACCTGGGGCGTGCCGGTCGAGGAGATCGCTCGCGGCATCAAGCACGGTGTCCGCAAGGTCAACATCGATACCGATTGCCGGCTGGCGATGACGGCGGCCTTTCGCAAGGTCGCGACCCAAACCAAAAGCGAATTCGATCCGCGCAAGTTCCTGAAGCCGGCGATGGATGCGATGCGCGACCTCTGCCGCGAGCGCTTTGAACAGTTCGGCACCGCGGGCAACGCTGCGAAAATCAAGGTGCTGCCGCTCGCCGAAATGGCGAAACGCTATCGCAGCGGTAGCCTCGATCCCCGGATCGGATCGATGGCCGATGCCGCCGAATGAGATGAGGGATTTTCGATCACTTTAGCCGCGCCGCCAACTAAACCGGAGGAGACCAGCATGAACGAGCTCTCGATGACCGTCCGCGGCAAGGATCGCTACAAGTCCGGCGTGATGGAATACAAGAAGATGGGCTATTGGGAGCCCGACTATGAGCCCAAGGACACCGACATCATTGCGCTATTCCGGGTGACGCCGCAGGACGGTGTCGATCCGATCGAGGCGTCGGCGGCGGTCGCCGGTGAGTCCTCGACCGCGACCTGGACGGTGGTGTGGACTGATCGTCTAACCGCTGCGGAGAAATACCGCGCCAAATGCTACCGCGTCGATCCGGTGCCGAACTCGCCGGGGCAATACTTCGCCTATATCGCCTATGACCTCGACCTGTTCGAGAACGGCTCGATCGCCAATCTCTCGGCCTCGATCATCGGCAACGTGTTCGGGTTCAAGCCGCTGAAGGCGCTGCGGCTCGAGGACATGCGGTTGCCGGTGGCCTATGTGAAGACGTTCCAGGGGCCGGCGACCGGGATCGTGGTCGAACGCGAGCGGATGGACAAGTTCGGCCGCCCGCTGCTCGGCGCCACCGTGAAGCCAAAGCTCGGACTGTCCGGCCGCAATTACGGCCGCGTGGTCTATGAGGCGCTGAAGGGCGGGCTCGACTTCACCAAGGACGACGAGAACATCAACTCGCAGCCCTTCATGCACTGGCGCGAGCGTTTCCTCTATTGCATGGAAGCCGTCAACAAGGCGCAGGCCGCCACCGGCGAGGTCAAGGGCACCTATCTCAACGTCACCGCCGGCACCATGGAGGACATGTACGAGCGCGCCGAGTTCGCCAAGCAGCTCGGCTCCGTCGTCATCATGATCGATCTCGTGATCGGCTACACCGCGATCCAGTCGATGGCGAAATGGGCGCGCCGCAACGACATGATCCTGCATCTGCACCGGGCAGGGCACTCGACCTACACGCGGCAGCGCAACCACGGCGTCTCGTTCCGGGTGATCGCGAAATGGATGCGGCTGGCCGGGGTCGATCACATCCACGCCGGCACTGTGGTCGGCAAGCTGGAGGGCGATCCCGCGACCACGCGTGGCTACTACGACATCTGCCGCGAGGACTATAATCCCGCAAGGCTCGAACACGGCGTGTTCTTCGACCAGCACTGGGCGAGCCTCAACAAGTTGATGCCGGTGGCCTCGGGCGGCATTCACGCCGGCCAGATGCACCAGTTGCTCGACCATTTGGGAGAAGATGTCGTGCTGCAATTCGGCGGCGGCACCATCGGCCATCCGATGGGCATCCAGGCCGGCGCCACCGCCAACCGCGTCGCGCTGGAAGCGATGATTCTGGCCCGCAACGAAGGCCGCGACTACCTGCACGAGGGACCGGAAATTCTCGCCAGGGCCGCGCAGACCTGTACGCCGTTGAAAGCCGCGCTCGAGGTCTGGAAGGACGTCACCTTCAATTACGAATCGACCGACATGCCCGACTACGCCCCCACCGCCAGCGTCTCGATGTAAGGAGCAGGACCATGCGCGTTACCCAAGGCTGCTTTTCGTTCCTGCCCGATCTCACCGACGCACAGATATCGGCGCAGGTTCAATATTGTCTCGGCAAGGGCTGGGCGGTGAACATCGAGTTCACCGACGATCCGCATCCCCGCAACACCTTCTGGGAAATGTGGGGGCTGCCGATGTTCGACCTGCGCGATGCCGCCGGCGTCATGATGGAACTCAACGAATGCCGCAAGGTCTATGGCAACAGCTACATCCGGATGTCGGCGTTCGACTCCAGTCCCGGCTGGGAGTCGGTGCGGATGTCCTTCATCGTCAACCGTCCGAAGGACGAGCCCGGCTTCCGGCTTGAGCGGCAGGAGGTCGAGGGCCGCAACATCCGCTACACCACGAAATCCTATGCGGTCGATCGTCCCGAGGGCGTTCGTTACGGTGGCAAATGAGCGCGTCGGCGGTTCCCTCCGTCGTTGCCCCGGAGGCCGGCGAAAGTTCGCCGGCCGCGCGGGTTGACCTGCGCCGCGAGTTCAATGAGGTCGGGATCGGCGACGTGCTCGATCAGCTCGATCGCGAGTTGATCGGGCTGAAGCCGGTCAAGACCCGCATCCGCGAAATTGCTTCGCTGCTGCTGATCGAACTCATCCGCAAGCGGATGGGGCTGACCTCTGACGTGCCGACGCTGCACATGTCGTTCACCGGCAATCCCGGGACCGGCAAGACCACGGTGGCGCTGCGGATCGCCAGCATTCTGCACAAGCTTGGCTTCGTGCGCCGCGGTCAGGTGGTGTCGGTGACACGCGACGAACTGGTCGGGCAATATATCGGCCACACCGCGCCCAAGACCAAGGAGATACTCAAGAAGGCGATGGGCGGCGTGCTGTTCATCGACGAAGCTTACTACCTGCACCGGCCCGACAACGAGCGCGACTACGGTCAGGAGGCGATCGAGATCCTGCTGCAGGTGATGGAGTCGCAGCGCGAGGACCTGGTGGTGATCCTGGCCGGCTACGGCGACCGCATGGACAAGTTCTTCGGCAGCAATCCCGGCTTCCGCTCGCGCATCGCCCACCACATCGATTTCCCCGATTATGCCGACGATGAATTGCTGGCCATTGCCGAACTGATGCTGCGGGACATGAACTACAAGTTCAGCACCGAGGCACGTGCGGCGTTCGTCCGCTACATCGCGCTGCGCAAGACCCAGCCGCTGTTCTCCAACGCCCGCTCGATCCGCAACGCGCTGGATCGCATGCGGTTGCGCCAGGCCAACCGGCTCGTCGCCGATCTCGACCGCGTGCTGACGGCCTCCGACATCATGTCGCTGGAGGCGTCGGATGTGCTCGCGAGCCGGGTGTTTTCGAACGGCTCTAGCGGGTGAGGGTGCGGCTTATTCTCAATACGTGCGGGGTTGTTTCTTGCGCGGCGCCGGCTTGCCCTTGCCGTAATACGGATTGACCACGCACTGCGCCGCACGGCCGGAGGCCGAGGCCTGGCACTGGGGCATCGATGTGTAGGCGCATTCGAAGTAGTAGTCGGCGATGCCGCCCTGGTAGATCTGAAGGCAGACCGGGTAGTTCGGATCGTAGGTCTGCGCCCGCGCCGGTCCGGCGAGCGACGCTGTTGCGATCGTCAGAATTGCCAAAGCCAGTGATCGCGCGTGGGTGTGGCGTTGTGGCCGTTGCATTCTGGCGTCCTCCCTTAGTCAGACGGTGACGTTCCGCTCCCAGCCCCGCGTGTTCGCGGGCCGCGTGGTCAGAACATAGGCGGCGAGTGATAAAATGCCAGTCACGGCTGGCTGATTCGTCGGCGAGAAAGGCGCGCAGATTGGCGGCTCGCCACGCCATCGGGGTTGGCCCACTTTATGCAAGGTTGTTCACCGGAAATCGGGAGAACATTGATGCAGGTGGACCTATTCCTGGTGTGGGTCGCGTTATTGGGAGCGTTAAGTTTTCTGGCCTTGTCGGTAGCTGATTAGCACGACACTGATTCGCAATCCGGCCGGGAGCAGGCAGGATCGGTGATATCCGCTTGGGCGGGCGAAGCCGTTCGGCCGCATGCTGTGGATGAGCCGCGGCCGTCGTCGACATGTCCGTCGTCGAAGCGGCCGAGGTCGCTAGCCCGTCGGCAGGGCGCGCATCTCGCGAAACGAGATCAGCTTGCGCTGCCGCTCGTCCCACAGCACCTGGCGCACGCAGCCGAGGCTTCGAAGCAGCGTGAGCCGTCCGAGCTCCACGAGCTGCGGATGATCCCGCAACACCTGCGGCAGCCGATAATAGGGGATGCGGCTGCACAGATGGTGGACATGGTGCACGCCGATGTTGGCGGTGAACCAGCGCAGCACGCCGGGCAGGTCATAATGCGAGCTGCCGTGCAGGCCCGCTTCGTGCACGTTCCAGGTCTCGCCGCGATCCCAGAACGTATCCTCGAACTGGTGCTGGACGTAGAACAGCCAGACGCCGATCGAGGCGGCGAGCAGCGTGATCGGCAACTGCACCAGCAGGAACAGGCCGATGCCAACCAGCCAGATCATGGTGGCCACCAGCACCGCGATCGCGGCGTTCGTCGCCATCGCGCTGAGCCAGGCCTGCCAGCTGGCGCGCATTCCGCCGGTCGGCAATCGCTGCTGCAGGATGAACACATAGGCCGGACCGAGACCGAACATCACGACCGGATGCCGGTACAGGCGGTACAATATCCGGCCGCGCCTGGAGAGCGCGCGATATTCCGACACCGTCAGGGTATCGATGTCGCCGATGCCGCGGCGGTCGAGATTGCCGGCGCCGGCGTGGTGCAGGGTGTGTGCGCGCCGCCAGACATCGTACGGCGTCAATGTCAGCACGCCGATGACCCGTCCGACCCAATCGTTCGCCATGCGATGGCGGAAGAAGGAGCCGTGGCCGCAATCGTGCTGGATCATGAACAGGCGCACCAGAAAACCCGCGGCCGGCAGCGCCAGCACCAGACAGATCCAGTAGCCTTCGGCGAGCCCGGCCCACATCAGAACCCAGATCAGGACGAACGGTATCGCCGTGATCGCGATCTCGAACGTGCTGCGTCCGGAATTCGGCTCGCGATAGCCGGAGAGCGCATGGGCCAGCGCGCGGGACGCGGACGCAGTGGAGGCATGGGTCGGTTCTTGATCCATTCGAAAGTCACCTGACGAGATTTGAGCTGGGTTTGCCTCATTACCGTCGGGCCGACCCACCGGGCCGGACGGCATTGCGCTTTATGGTCGCTCCGAGCCGGAGGGGCACCGATTTGTTTCCGGTGCTGCCAGCGCAAGGCAGGGTTCACTTACCCGATTCAGGCACAGCTAGCGAGTCTCGACCGCGGCAAAGAGGGTGCGACAGACTGTTCCCAAGAGCCATGGGAACCGCCACCGGTAATCGTAAAAATTATTATATATCAATTAATTAGGAAATAAACCGATCGGCGGGGCGCGAGGTCGCGGGCCACGAAATCGTGCGCTTGCTATCGGCGGATGGTCGAATATTGGCCGCCTCCGCCGACGGCAGGCGATCCCGGGTTTTTTCGATATCCCGCTCTTGCCGGAGGCGAGCCAGCTCAAGCAGAAATGCCCTTCGCCAGTTCATTCGCAAGCTGGCCACGCGTTCCAGGTCACGGTCGGTGAAGATCGTCATGGATTATTTCTCCTTCGAAGTTTCAACAAGCTTCGGGAGGTGTCCGGCTCCGGCAGGATAGGCGGGGGATGTTACGGCAGCGCAAAAAAAAAGCGTGAAGTGGACGCCGGCCGACGCGTTACGGGAGCGGGCGGAGGGAACGAAGGCTGGTCCGGGGCGTAGAAGAGGGGAAAATTGCGAATTCCGCGTCCCTTCGGACAAAACGTCGCGACGGCAACGTCGCTGTTTCCGGACCTTACGCGCCGCTGGCGGATACGGTCATGCCACCAGCGCAGGGCTCAAGCCTGCAAAATAGTGTATCGGCAAGCCACGCCACGCGCCGGACCATGTCCCGCGCCACAAGATCAAAATCTTCGGAGGAAGTTACATGTCGGCTCTGCCACTTTCGGGCATCAAGATTCTCGACCTGACGCGCGTGCTCGCAGGGCCGCTCTCGGCGCAGATGCTGGCGGATCTCGGCGCCGAGGTGATCAAGATCGAACGGCCGGGCGGCGGCGACGACGCGCGCGCCTTCGGCCCGCCCTATCTCACCGATCCCGAAGGCAAGGCCAACAACAACAACTCGTTCTACCTGTGCGCCAACCGCGGCAAGAAATCCGTCACCGTCAATATCGCAAGCCCCGAGGGCCAGGAGATCATCCGCGAACTCGCAAAGTCCTGCGACGTGATGATGGAGAACTACAAGGTCGGCGACCTCAAGCGCTACGGGCTCGACTATGAATCGATCAAGGCCATCAACCCCGGCATCATCTATTGCTCGGTGACCGGCTTCGGCCAGACCGGACCCTATGCGCCGCGCGCGGGTTACGACGCGATCTTGCAGGCGATGGGCGGGCTGATGAGTGTCACCGGCCATCTCGACGGTGAGCCCGGCGCCGGCCCGATGAAGGTCGGCCCTTCCATCGTCGACTACATGACCGGTATGAACTCATCGATCGGCATTCTGTCGGCGCTCTATCATCGCGATGCCCGCGGCGGCGAGGGGCAGCATGTCGACGTTTGCCTGTTCGACACCGTGATCGCCTCGCTGTCGCATTATGTGCAGATCTTTCTCGTCAACGGCCAGACCCCGCCGCGGCGCGGCACCTGGGGCAATGGCGGCATGCCGGCCGGCGTGTTCCGCTGCACCGATGGCGAACTGATGCTGGTGGTCGGCAACGACGGCCAATTCGCGCGCACCTGCGCCGTGCTCGGCGCAACCGAACTCGCGACCGATCCGCGCTTCGTCAAGAACAACGACCGCGTCGTGCACGGCAAGGAGATCATGGCGATCTTCGCCGGATTGTTCCTGAAGAAGCCCGTGGCCTATTGGCTGGACGAACTGGAGAAGGCCGGTGTGCCCTCCGGTCCGATCAACGATTTCGCGCAGGTGTTCGACGATCCGCACGTGCAGTCGCGCGGCATGAAGATCAAGGTCAACCATCCCTTCGAACCGGAGCTGGCGCTGGTCCGCAATCCCCTGACGTTCTCGGGTACGCCGATCAAGGATTATCGCGCGCCGCCGCTGTTAGGGGCCGACACCAGTGACGTGCTGGCGACGATCGGTTATGATGAGGCGAAGGTCGAGGCGCTGAAGAAGCAGAAGATCGTGTAAGGACCTTAGCTTCACATCCGACCGGCAACCAACTGAAGGCTTCGCGAACGCCAGCACCGGGAGAAGCCGATGGAGCCCGCCGAGGACACGAGCCGGCGCAGGTCGCCGCAACGCGGGCGCCGGCGGTTTCTCAAGCAGCTCGCCGCCGGCCTTGCCGTGGGTACGCAGGTGTTTCCGGCGATCGCGGAGGAGAAGGCCGATCGCCCCGCGGCAGCGGCAACCGATCAGGTCACGCTTGCCGAAACCCTTGCGCGCTATGCCGCCGGGCTGAAATACGAGGACCTGCCTGACGATGTCGTGCGCATCGCCAAACGCACGATCCTCGACACGGTTGGCTGCGCGTTCGGCGGCTACACCGCGGGGCCGAGCCGGATTGCGCAAAAGCTCGCCGGCGACGTCAGTGCGAAGCAAAGCGCGACCGTTCTGTTCAGCGGCATCCGTACCAGTCCCGATCTTGCGGTGTTCGCCAACGGCGTGATGATCCGCTACCTCGATTTCAACGACGCCTTTGTCAGCCTGACCCATGGCGCCGGGCATCCGAGCGATACGATTGCGGCTCTGCTGACGGCGGCCGAACTGAACGGACGCAGCGGACGGGATCTCGTCACCGCGACCGTGCTGGCCTATGAGGTGTTCTGCAAGGTGGCCGATGTCTTCGACTATCTCGGCAACGGCATCGACCATTCGACCATCACGGGCATTGCGGCGGTGGTCGGCGCCGGCAGCCTGATGGGGCTTTCGCCGGAACAGATGGTGCAGGCCATCGGGATCACGGTCGGCGGCAACACCGCGACGCGCCAGGGCCGCTCCGGTGCGCTGTCAAACTGGAAGGCCTTTGCGGCGGCCGATGCCTGCCGCAAGGCGATGTTTTCGGTGCAGCTAGCGCAAAACGGGATGACCGGCCCCGGCAAGGTGTTCGAGGGAAGCTACGGCTTCTTCAAGGTGATGGGCCGCAAGCCGGTTTCGCCGCCGCAGCTCGGCGAGCCGTTCGGCATCCGCCGCTGCTTCACCAAGCGCTTTCCGCTCGGCCAGTTCTCGCAAACCGTTGCCCAGGCCGCCCTCGAAGTGCGGACATTCGCCAGCAACCCGGACGATATCCAAGACGTCAACATCCACGTCTCGCGCTCCGCGATCAAGATCATGGCTGAAGGCCCCGACAAGTGGCGGCCGCAGACGCACGAGACCGCCGATCACAGCATCCCCTATGCGGCCGGGCTCATGCTGATGTACGGCAAGATCGATCCCGACTATTACGAGGATCCCTATCTGCACGACGCGCGCCTGCTCGACCTCGTCGGCCGCGTCAAATGCCTGCCGTCGGATGAAGCCGACCGGACCGAGAACGAATTCAGCCTGTGCGAACTCGAACTCGTGCTCAAATCGGGGGCGCGCAAGACCGTCCGCGTCGAATATCACCGTGGCCACTTCAAGAACCCGATGACCGATGCCGAGATGGAAGAGAAGTTCCGCCTGCTGGCACAGAAACACCTCAGCGCCGATCGCATCGACAATCTGTTGCGGCTGCTGTGGGGGATCGAGAGCCTGCCGCAGGTGGGCACCCTGATCGCGGCGACGCGGGTCTGATTGCCGCCGCCATCCCGCAGCTCGGTAGACTCCGGCCATAAACTTGCGCAATCTTCCCTGGCGGAATTTCCGCTTGCCGGGAGAGGGCGCATGAACGCATCGGCTGTTTGGGGGAAGTACCTGCTGGTGGCCTTGTTGGGGCTTCTGCCGTTCGCGGCCTCGGCCCAGGAGGCGCGGCCCGTGCATCCGCTCGATGCGCTGACGGCGACCGAACTTCGCCAGGTGCAGGAAATTCTTGTCGCCGCCGGCAAGCTCGGGCCGAAGGCGCGCGTTCACAGCGTCGATCTCGAAGAACCCGACAAGGCTGTTGTCACGGCGTGGCGGCCGGGCATGGCCTTGCCGCGGCGCGCGGTGGCCGTGGTGAGTGAGGCCGGCAATGTGCATGAAGCGGCCGTCGACCTCGCAGCCAACCGCGTCACCTCATGGCAGGCGGTCAGCGGCGAACCGGCGCTGCTGTTCGAGGAAGTCACCGGCGCGACCGGTTTGGCACTATCGGATCCGCGCATGGTGCAGGCGCTGGCGAAGCGCGGCTTCGCGCCCGATCAGGTTTTCTGTCTGCCGCTTACTGCGGGGAATTTCGGCAACAAGGAAGACCAGGGCCGCCGCCTGATCAAGGTGCCCTGTGTCGGCAAGCCGGTTGGATCCAACTACTGGGCGCGCCCGATCGAAGGCCTGTTCGCGACCATCGATCTCAAGACCAGAAAAGTGCTCGACGTCACCGATAGCGGTGCCGTGCCGGTGTCGGGTGACACCGGGGGCTACAAGGAAGCCGAGATTGCCGCGCGCGGCGCGTTGCGGCCGGAGTCAAAGCCCGCCGGCGTCGCCCAGCCCGGCGGCGACAATATCGCGATTGAGGACGGCCGCATCGTCTGGGACATGTGGCGCTTTCATCTGCGCGCCGACAAGCGGCCGGGGCCGGTGCTGTCGTTGGTCGAGGCGCGCGACGGCAGCCGCTGGCGTTCGGTCGCCTACCAGATGCATTTGTCCGAAGTGTTCGTGCCCTACAT
The DNA here is from genome assembly GCF_005937885.2 of Bradyrhizobium sp. KBS0727. NCBI lineage: Bacteria > Pseudomonadati > Pseudomonadota > Alphaproteobacteria > Hyphomicrobiales > Nitrobacteraceae > Bradyrhizobium > Bradyrhizobium sp. KBS0727. The sequence goes on from NZ_CP042176.1 coordinate 3,156,945, forward strand.
GGACGCGGACAAGGCCTGGTACTTCCGGACCTATATGGACAGCGGCGAATACGGTTTTGGCAACTCGCTGAGCCCGCTGCGCAAGGGGATCGACTGTCCGGCTTATGCACGCTTCTTCCCGGTCACCATGCCGCAGGACAATGGCGAGCCGATCCAGACGCCCGATGCGATCTGCGTGTTCGAACGCTCGATCGGCGATCCCGCCTGGCGGCATTTTGAAATCTTCGAGCAGTCGGCACAACGCCAGGTCCCGGCCGAGGGCCGTCCGGCGAGCGAACTCGTGGTGCGCTCGGCCTCCGAGGTCGGCAATTACGATTACCTGATCGACTATGTCTTTCACCAGGACGGCAGCATCCGCGTCGCCGTCGGCGCCACCGGTCTCGATGCCGTCAAGGGCGTGGCCAGCCAATCGATGAAGGACGCCACCGCCGCCGATGACACCAGGCAGGGCACGCTGATCGCGCCCGGCCTGGTGGCGCCGTTCCACAGCCACTACTTCAACTTCCGCCTCGATCTCGACGTCGACGGTGCCACCAACGATTTCATGCGCGAGCGGCTGGTGCAGAAATCACTGCCCAAAGGCTCGCCGCGACGCTCGATGTATGCGGTCGCGCATGAGATGCCGGCGCGGGAGCAGGAAGCCCGTACCCGCATCGAGTCCGCTTCACCGGCGCTCTATCATTTCGCCAACAACAATGTGGAGAGTGCGCTCGGTCATCACCCCGGCTACATGCTGATGCCGGAAGGCAGCTACGTGCACCCGCTGCTCGCGGCCGACGACCCGCCGGTGAAGCGCAACGACTATCTGCACTACCAGCTTTCGGTGACGCCTTATTCGCCGGCCGAGCGTTACGCCGGCGGACGCTATGCCATGATGAGCGACGGCAAGGATACGTTAGGAACCTGGACCGCGCGCAACCGGCCGATTTCAAACCGCGACATCGTCGCCTGGTACACGGTCGGCTTTCACCACATCACGCGGATGGAGGACTGGCCGGTGATGCCGACCCACTGGTTCGGCTTCACCTTGATGCCGCACAATTTCTTCGCATCAAATCCGGCGATGACGATCCGGGACGTGAAATAGGGCGCGCGCGGAGCCCTATAATCAACCGATAAGGCCCTGGCTGCGTTGATGGGTGCAGGTAACCAGGAATCCCGCCGTCTTGCTGCATTGCCATTGCGGGCTCAATCCTGAATCGGAAAACGGCTTTGGACGCATCAGCCCAGCAAGGCCGGCCAGAACGATCGCGGCGGCGGCGACGATCGTGAATATCTTCCGTGACCACTGAAGTCGGATCATTGTCTCGTCCTCCATGCTCAGCGCGGGAAGACTAGGACGGTAAAGTCTTTCGATATGTGAGATACCTCACGTTTGCGCGCGAAAGTTCAGCCCCTTTCCCAGAGCTGACGCACCAGCATTCCGGCGCGCTTCTCGACGGCGGCTGCCGCATCGAGCGCGAGATCCTCTCGATAGCGCCCCGCGATCAACTGCACGCCGATCGGCTTGCCCGCATGCAGCGCGACTGGCACCACGGCAGAGGGCAGGCCGAGCACGTTGATAGCGGAAATGAAGCGCAGATCGTTCCAGAACACCTCGCGCGCGCGTTCCGGGCTGATCGCATCCTCGCGCGGGCCCGGCGTCGGCTTCACCGTCGTCGGCGCAAGCACGACCGGGTATTCCTCGAAGAACAACTGCCAGGCGCGGATATGACCGTTGCGGGCCGCTGTCGCACGCATCCAGCCGGGCAGGTCGAGCGTGTTGGCCATCGCCTTGATGCCGTTCCAGGCGATGTGGAAATCTTCCGAGGCCACCTTGAGCATCGCGGCTTCCTGCAACGTCACGGTTTCGTTGGCGATGATGTCGCACCAGGTGTGCCAGACGCCGTTGATATCGGGGACCTCAACCTCGCTGACCCGGTAGCCGGCGCGCTCGAGATGGTCGGCGGCCGTTCTCAGCGCAGCACGTACCGAAGGATCGACATCCATGTCGGCGGGCAGTTTTGCCAGCGCGACCTTGATCGGTCCTTTCGGTTTCGGGCCGGCCAAGGGCGCCGGCACCCACCACGGGTCGCGCGGATCGCGCGCGCTCATGACTTCGAGTGCGAGCCTTACGTCGCCGACGCTGCGTGCCAGCGGCCCCTGCGCCGACATCAGATGCGCGAGCATCGGCCGTTCGGCCGCGGCACTCTCGTTATAGGCGGGGATACGGCCCTGGGTCGGCTTGATGGTCGCGATCCCGTTGCAATGCGCCGGCCAGCGCAGGGAGCCGCCGATGTCGTTGCCGTGCGCGATGGTTCCGATCCCGGCCGCTACCGCAGCGCCGGCGCCGCCGGACGAGCCGCCGCAGGTGATTTCGGGATCCCACGGGTTCAGCGTCAGTCCGTGCAGCGGGTTGTCGGTGAAGCCGCGGAACGAAAATTCGGGCGTATTGGTCAGGCCGATGACGACAGCACCGGCTTTTTTGAGATTGTGCACCACCGGCGCGTCGGAGGGCGCGATGATGCTCATTTGCGCCGGCACGCCGTTGGGGTTGGGTCGCCCCTCATAGTCGACGTTTTCCTTGATGGTAACAGGTACGCCGTGCAGCAGGCCGGGGTTCCGCCTCGCTGCCGCACTGTCGGCGGCTTTCGCCGCCGTGAGCGCTTCTTCGGACAAATCGACGACAACGGCGTTGAGTTGTGGATTGACCGCGCGCATCCGCGCGAGATGCGCCTCGACGACCTCGACCGAGGAAACCGCGCCGGAGCGGATCGCCGCGGCCGTCTCCACGGCGGACCATTGCCAGACCGGCCCCTTGGGCGGGCGCGGCTTGGCGGAGGGGCGCGGCGCGGTTTTCTTCGTGGCTTTCCAGGACGCCGTTTTCTTCGCGACGCTCTTTGTTTTCTTCTTCACGGTCTTCTTCACGGTCTTCTTGGCCACGTCGCGCCTCCCATATCTGGTGGCGAACGTTAAGGGCGTCCGGGCCGCATGTCGAGGCACGCGGCGGCGCGGCGAGCCGCCCGTCTTCAGGTGAGCGGGACAAAATCGTGTTCGCCCATTCCTTGCAAGACCAGAAATACGGCTGAGATGTCACCGGCATTAGCGACGAGGTGAGGGCGTCCCGGACGAACAGAATAGGTCATGCCGACCGTCAGGCACACCTCTTCTTCCGGCTCGCGCGCCAACAGACGTATCGTTCCGTTTATGACGTAGAACGTGTCCTGCACTTGCGTGTGATAATGCCAGGGTATCGTTTGGGTCGGACCGATCTGCATCTCGGCGATGCGGAAACCGGGCCGAGCGGCGTGATAGGCGCGACTTTCAACCTCATACGTCCGGCCTTCGGGTTTTGGCGGCTGCACGTGAACTCTCTCCAATTCTGCGCCACATTTGGCGGTCGACTTCATTCCGGCTTGATATTGGCCAGCTGGATCACCTTGCCCCACTTCACGGTTTCGTCGGCAATAAGCTTGCCGAAATCGGCGGGCGAGCCGCCAAGCGTGGTGCCATCCAGGTGGGCAAGCCGCGCCTTGAAATCGGGATCGACGAGTGCGGCGTTGATCTCCTTGTTGAGCTTGTTGATGATCTCGGTGGGCGTGTTCCTGGGCGCTCCGAGACCAAAGACCGAGCTCGCCTCATATCCGGGGACGGACTCGGCTATCGTCGGGATGTCCGGCAGCGCGTCTGACCGCGTCGCCGTAGTTATCGCGAGCGCGCGCAGCTTGCCGGCCCCGATATACCCGATCAAGATGGCGAGGTTGGTAAAGAGGACCTGCACCTGACCACCAAGCAGATCGGTGAGCGCGGGCGCCACGCCGCGATAGGGCACATGCTGTATATCGAGGCCGGCCTCTTGCTTGAATAGCTCGGCGGTGATGTGGGTGATCCCGCCGACGCCGCCTGACCCGTAGAACAGCTTGCCCGGATGCGCCTTGGCATAGTCGATGAACTCGGGAAGCGTCTTGGCCGGTACCGAGGGATGGACCACCATGACGAGGGCGCCGCGGATCAACCCGGCCACGGGCGCAATGTCCCGAATGAAATCGAACTGGAGCTTTTCGTACAGCGTGGTGTTGATCGCGTTTGGCGTGCCGACGAGGAGCAGCGTATTTCCATCCGGAACTGCGCGCACGACCGCCTCGGTCGCGATATTGCTGCCGGCGCCGGGCCGGTTTTCGATGACGAATGGCTGGCCGAGCCGCTCCGACAACCACTGTCCGATCAGACGCGCAAGGATGTCATTCGGGCCGCCAGCGGCAAAGCCGACAATGATACGCACCGGCCTCGAGGGATAAGGATACGCCCAAGCGACCGATGAGAGCGCAGGGAGCGCAGCAGCACCCGCAGCAAGGTGGAGAAGTTGGCGTCGGGAATGTGTCACCAGCCTGCGCCTCCCGTGCCGCCTGTGCGGCCGCTCCTGAAGTGTCAACATAGTTGATGCCGCCATACCTGCATAAGGCTATTGTCTGATGAGATCATCTCAAACCGGAAATGGGTGGCCCATGCTGATGAGCGATCGCATCGGAAGCCGGATGAAGCTGCAGGATCTGCACGTGCTCATGACGGTGGCGCAGGCGGGCAGCATGGGCAAGGCGGCGCGAATCCTGAACACCACCCAGCCGAACGTTTCGAGAGCGATCGGTGATCTTGAGCATGCGCTCGGCGTCCGGCTGCTCGATCGCCACCGGCAAGGAGTTGAACCGACCGAGTGCGGTCGCGCCCTGCTGAGTTGCGGGGTGGCCGTCTTCGATGATCTCCGGCAGGGCGTGAAGCGCATCGAATTTCTGGCCGATCCTACCGCCGGGGAAGTGCGGATTGGCACCACCCAGTTTTTGGCGGCAAGCTTCGTTTCCGCCCTGATAGATCGGCTCTCGCGGCGCCATCCGCGGATCGCATTCCATCTCGTTACCGGCTATGTAGAGCCACTGCATCGAGAACTGACCGAACGCAGAGTTGATCTGCTGATCGTGCGAAGCCCGGGCCCCAATACCGACGAACGGCTGGACTTCGAATTTCTCTTTGAAGATCGCTACGTCGTCGTGGCCGGCGCGAAGAACCCGTGGGCTCGACGGCGCAAGATACAGATTTCCGAGCTGGCGGGTGAGTGTTGGGTGCTGCCACCTGCTGAAAGCGTGATCGGATCAATCATAATGAAAACCTTTCGCGCCAGCGGGCTCGACTATCCTCGCGCCACCGTGGTGACCGATTCCCCTCATATGCGCGTTAGTCTGTTGGAGACAGGGCGCTTCATCACCTTCTTTCCGGCGTCAGCGCTGAGATTTCTCAGCAGCGGCCCGGCACTCAAGATTCTGGCCGTGGAATTGCCGGTAGCCCGTCGGCCAAACGGAATTGTGACTCTTAGGGATCGCGCACTCAGCCCGGTCGCGCAGCTCCTGATCAATAGCGCCCGTGAGCTCGCAAAGCCGATGGCGAAACAAAAATGATGGACCGCAGGTCCGCTTGTGGTCCTTCCGCGACCTGCGACGACGTCTGCTAGTGCGCCGCGACTGGCGGCTGGAAACCGGAAGCAATCGGCAGTCGTTCAAAACGGCGCTTATGATCCAAGTCGGACATCGCGAGGCAGGCAGGGATTGAACGACAATGGCTTGATACCGGGCCGACACGATCTGCTTGAGGCGCGCTTTGCATCTGGCGATTATCAACGGTTTCCAGAGATGGCGCACGAACGAAGCGTGCTACCAGGAAACGCAAATCCCAAGGCTGGCTCGCCCAAGCCGCTTGTGCATCAGCCCTGCCAAGCCCATGATGGCTACGACTACCATCGCGGATATGCCGGGGCTGCAACCAAGCTGAAGCAGTCCATAACATTAGCCGTCGGCCATTTTAGCGCATAGTAAATCTATTGGGGAGGACCACATGTGGAAATTGATTGTTGCGCTCGTGGGCGCGATGGCTGGGCTGACAAGTACCGCCGTCGCACAAGAAACCAAGTATCTGGCCGCTCGCGTTGAATTTCATCCTATCAATTCCCTCACGATCTCGGATCAACAATTCCTGACGGGCGACGAGAACGGCAAAGCAACCCAGTTCGTCGGGCAACTCCGAATTGCGCAAGGAAGCGGTCGATTGCCTGTAGTCATATTGCTGCATGGCTGTGGGGGAATAGGCTCGAACATAGAATTTTGGTCGAGGGAGCTGAATGCGTCAGGCATTTCAACTTTCGCCATTGATGGGTTTACAGGACGCGGCATCACCACCACATGCACAAACCAGGCGCAGCTAGGACGATTGAATTCTGTGCTCGATGTCTATCGCTCGCTTGAAATTCTCGGCAAGCATCCTCGTGTCGATCCCACTCGCATCGCTGTCATGGGCTTTTCGCGTGGGGGCCAAGGAACTCTCTATGCGAGCGAACTGCGCTTTCATAAATTGTGGAACAAGTCCGGAGTCGATCTTGCAGCCTACATCCCCTTCTATCCAGATTGCTCGACGACATATGCAAATGATGCCGACATAGCCAGTCGCCCGGTTCGCATCTTCCACGGCACGCCGGATGACTACAATCCAGTCGCGAGCTGCAAGTTGTTCGTCGAAAGACTCAAGGCGGCCGGCAAAGATATCGTTCTTGCAGAATACCCAAATGCAAACCACGCGTTTGATGTTCCTCTGATAGCTGGATCGTCCGTCGTTGCGAAAGACAACCAAACAGTCCGGAATTGCAAACTTCGTGAGGAGTCAGCAGGAGTTATCGTTAATGCGTCCAGCAATGAGGTATTCACATACAACGACGCATGCGTGGAGTTGAACCCGCACATCGGATATGATCCTCAAGCAACGGCTGCCGCCAAACAAGCGGTGATAGAGTTTCTGAAGACGCTCTTCGGGCTCAGCTAGAGTGCACATCGGCTAGACTAGCCGTTGCGTTCGCTAGTTTTCATGTGGCCGAGTTGTGTTAGCAGCGCTCGGCCTCAATTTGCCGCCGAATCTTCTTGCAAGGGCCGACAAAGTGATCGAGTGAGACGATGTCTGCCTGTGGCAGATTTTGTTGCAAAAGTCGAAAATCGAATGACCGCAAAAATCTCGCAAGAGCTGATCTTTGGACTTCTCTGCTGCTGCGTCGTTCTTCAGCGCCACTACTGAGACCCGTGATCGATCCTGGATGAAACGATATGGTCCCTCACGCCGCCGCGGGTAAAACGCCTCAGTGGCTCTAAGAATTTTTGTTCGCCACCCCAAAAAGACTTTTGCAACAATATCAGGGGCAAAGCGGACGTAATAGGCGTCGACCAAGTTTGCCAACGTATCTCGGATCAATCCACCTTGGCGCCCGAGAACTTTACAACCTTGGCCCACTTTTCGGTGTCTTCGGCCATGTACCTCCCGAACTCGGCGGGCGTGCCAGGAGACGCGGTAACGGCGAGGTCGGCGTACCGCGCCTTGATGCCGGGGCTTGCCAGCCCTGCATTGATTGCCTCATTCAGCTTTTCGATGATCTCGGTCGGCGTGCCCTTGGGGGCACCGATCCCGCCCCACGTGGTAACCTCGTAACCGGATATGAAATCACCCACGGTTGGCACGTCCGGTAGCGCATCCGAGCGCGTCGCGGAGGTCACCGCCAGCGGATGCAATTTGCCGGCTCTGACGTATCCGAGTAATCCGACTATGGTGCCGAACATGATCTGGACCTGGCCGCCAATCAGATCGGTGAGGGCAGGAGCCTCTCCGCGATAGGGCACATGGATCAACTCCACCCCGGTCATCATCTTGAACAGTTCGCCGGCCACGTGCTGAGGAGTCCCATTGCCAGCCGATGCCATGCTGATCTTGTTCGGATTTGCTTTGGCATAGCTAATAAACTCGGGAACGGTCTTGGCCGGAAACGACGGATTGACCGCCATGACAAGCCGTCCACGCGACATGCCTGCGACCGGTGCAATGTCGCGCAGGAAATCAAAGTTGAGATTGTTGTAGAGCGTTGCGTTGATTGCGTTCGGTGAACTGGCAAAAAGAAGCGTATAGCCGTCCGCGGGGGCACGCACGACCACTTCAGTACCCAGGTTGGTTCCTGCACCGGCCCGGTTCTCAATAATGAACGGTTGGCCGAGACGCTCCGACAACCATTGCCCGATGAGACGAGCATGGACATCGTTCGGGCCGCCGGGCGGAGCGCCGACTATCAACCGGACCGGCCGAGTTGGATAAGCTTGCGCGCGTGCGATACGCGGAACGGCCGAGAACCCAATAGCGCTGACCGCCAAACCAAGAACTTGACGACGCGGAAGTGTCATCACGGCCCTCTCCGAATGCTACGATGAAGCGGCTTGTGCGTCCCCGACGGACGAGCAAATGCAACAATATTGGTCGTTTTTGCGTGCGGATCGTGCCTGCCGGCGGCATCAAGGCTGCCAATTAATAGAAACGAGAAGTTCGGCACATTCTCGTTTTGAGGGCAGTTCTCTCGAAAAGTTCTATAATATGAAGATTATCAAGAGAGAGGAATATAGACCGAATTCGGTGTTGATCGCAAATTTCACCGGAAGTGGCTGGCCGACGGTCAAAGCGACGCGATCGACCCAACCGGGACATCGACCCCGTCAGCTAAGTCCGACATTGTAAAAACGGCTCGGGGTAGTCAATTTCTTCCGCAGAATGGCGGCACGCTGCGTGCTAGGCTCCTTACAATCGCCCGCGACTTTTAGACTGGCAGCTTCCATCGTCAGGGGTTGAACATGCCAATCACGTTATATGACCTCGCTGGGGTTGATCCGGCGCTACGCTTTTCGCCACGTTGTTGGCGCACAAAGTTCGCCCTTGCTCATAAGGGACTAGATGCAGAGACAGTCCCCTGGCGTTTCCGCGAAGCGGCAAATTTGCCGCAACCGAACCAAGGCCGCGTCCCGGTGATTTGTGACGGCGAACAGGTCGTTCATGACAGTTGGACTATCGCTGAATATTTAGAAGACGCCTACCCCGATCTTCCCAGCCTGTTTGCGGGTTCCGGAGGTCGCGCTCACGCGCGTTTTGTCAATGAGTGGACGGAGGCGGTTCTTCTACCGAGTATCCTGCCCATGATTGTGGTCGATCTTTTTCAGTCGGTCGATTCTGAAGACCAGCCCTATTTTCGTGCGAACCGAGAGGCGCGCCTTGGTAAGACCCTTGAGGCTGCGCAAGCTGACAGGGAGTTACGTCTTCCCTCATTCAACGTCATGCTTTCCCCGCTCCGCGCAACGCTATCCAATCAACTTTGGCTAGGCGGGGCTAAGCCAAGCTATGCCGACCACGTTGTCGCCGCCGCTTTGATGTGGCCGAGTTGTGTTAGTCGCTTTAGCTTACTCCCGGCGGACGGCCCCATATTTGATTGGTGGCAGCGGGTTCAGTTTCTGTACGACAGTTTAGCTGGCAATGCGGTGCGATCCCGATCCGCCTAGCCCGAAATTGGCATTTTCGGACTTGACCGGACGGACTGACGATGTCCGTTCGTGTGGGGCAAAGCGGACTTCCCGATTGCCCGCCCGGACTTCTGATTTTGGGCGGGCAAGCGGACATCAGGCGTGGCGGACCCAAGCGCCGCGATTCCACCCTCACTTCATCCCCATGCAACTCGCATAGAACGTCGTCGTCGCCGGCCAGTCGGAGAACATGGCGCGGACGCCGACCTGTTTGGCGAGCACGTCGAGCACCGTCAACGTATCACCGTCGCGGTCAATCGCCGACCTGACCGACGAGTGATAGAAGCCGCCGCCCTTGTTAAGCGGGCCGTCGCGCTCCAGCGACCAGCCGATCAGGTCGAGGCCGGCGGCCTTCGCGGCCTTGGCATATTCGGACGGAACGATCTCGCCGTTGGCGTCGAGCGCCAGCATGGCGTAGATCGGCGGCCCCAGGATCTTGACGCCTTGCGCCTTCAGTTCCGTCATCGAGGGCTTCCAGGTCTCAGGCCTGGCGGGATCGAGGCCGCGCTTCTCGTAGCGATGCTCGAGATACACCGCTTGCGCCGCGAATTCGGGTGCGGTCTTCACCCAGAACAGGATGTCGGCCAGGCTGAAACTCTGGGCAAACACGTCGCTCGCCGGAATGCCTGATGTCTTGTAGGCCTGCAGCATCTGCGTCGCGTACTTCTCCTGGGTGTAGTCGCCGTCGAACGGCATCGGCACCTCGGCCGCCTTCAGTTCGGGTGTAAATTTGGCGCCGAGGCTCTTGATCAGCGCGATGCTCTCGTCATGGGTCATCAGCGTGCCGGAGTTGGCGTAGAGATCGGTGCGCCAGCGCGGCGTGCCGTTCTGGTATTCCTCTGGCGTTTTGGCGTCCGGGTTGAAGCCGTCCATCTTCGCCGTCAGCGACTTGAATTCGGCGAGCGTGATGTCGCTGGTGCAGCACTTCGCCGAGGCCTTCTTGCCCGTCGCCGGATCGGCCGGGCTGAAACCTTGCGAGCATTTTGCTGACAGCGCGGGGACGGAGAGAATGTTGGTCGTGGTGTGCAGGTCGCATTGCGAATGCCGGCAGACCAGCTGGCGATCTTTCGTAAACGTCACGTCGCATTCAATCACCCCGGCGCCCATGCGGGCCGCGGCCAGGTAGCTCTCCCGGCTGTGCTCGGGGAATTGCAGCGCCGCGCCGCGATGGCCGACGGAGAAACCGGTCCGGTGAAACGGCCCGGTGCACTGGCTGAGTTTCTGCTTCAGCGGCCCGTCCTTCATCTTGTCGACGAGATAAAACGGCCGCGGCCCGATCTGCGCCTCGCGCGGCAGCGCGATCGTCTGTGCCGTCGTGGGAAGCATCGCGCTCAGGAGCCAGAACGCGGACAACAGAACGGAGCGAGGGCGGATCGGCATGGGTGGAACCTCCGGTGACGCATGGCGTGCGGCCACTATATCATGGAGCATGTGACGGTCGCGTGGTGGCCGGCAAGGCCGACGTGCCATCCGAGAAACGATCCTAGAGGAAACGGTGCATAGGTCGCGCGCCACAAACCTGAACGCGCAATTCAGCGAACATTCATTTCGCTGCGTCGAAACTCTCCTTCTCACATCACCCGATTGCAGAGGAGGAGATTGTCATGGAACGCCGGCACTTTCTGAAACTCGCCATTGGATTCACGGCTGGAGCGGTGGCGCTCGCGGCCAGCGCGCAAGCAGCACCCTTGACGCCGCATCCGCTGACCGAAGGCGGACAACTTCCCGCCAATCCGGATGCCCATCCCGCCGTCACCTCAGCCGATGAAGTCGATCGCTTGCAGCCGGAGGAAGTACGTTGGGGCCGGCACTGGGGCCACCGCCGTCATTGGGGTTGGCGCCGTCGCCACTGGGGTTGGCGTCGCAGGCACTGGGGCTGGCGCCGAAGGCACTGGGGCTGGCATCGCCGCCGCTGGCACCGTCGCTGGCGCCGTCGTTACTGGTAACGCGCGTCCACAACACGCAACGCACAAAAAAGCCCCGCGCGAGCGGGGCTTTTCGTAGGTGACGCGGACGGGCTCAGATCGGACGGCAGCGTCCATAGGCCCAGACGAAACCAAAGGGGCAGACGCGGCCGACGGGCCGTACCACCACGACCGGGGCGGGCCGCCCGACGACGACCACACCGCCGCGATTGGGTTGGCATCCGCCATAGGGACCGCGATGCCAGCCGGGGCCGCATCCGCCCGCGGCATTCGCGGCGCTGAAGCCGGCGAACGAGCTGGCGACCAAAACTGCTGCGAAAAGGTACTTCATGTTTTCTCCCGTTTTTGACCGCGGCGCGGCACTGATCGAAACCTAGTAATGGAACCCTGAATGGAAAATGAATGTTGGCGATTCCAATTCGCCCGGCAACGAGCGAATTGTCACTGCGCAACGGATACGCGTTTGCGTCACGAAAAAGCGTTAAAATAACCGGACGAGGCCGACGGTTGTATTCTGAAAACGCTTATTCCGCGCTTGCCCCGAACAGCGCCGCGAATCGCTTTTCGCCGGTGCGGGTGAAATTGACCACGCGGCTGCCGGGCGCGGGATCGCGCGCGGCCCAGTTCAGTTCGGTGAAGCGGTTCATGACGGCGGCGCCGAGCGTGCCGGCGAGGTGATGACGGCGCTCGCTCCAGTCGAGGCAGGCCTTGCACACCGGACGGCGCGGGTGGGCCAGCATGTCGGCGTCGATCTGCAGCGCCTTCGCCATGAAGCGCTTGCCTTCGCCGGTGAGTTCGATCGCCTGCTTGCTCTGCCGCACCAGTTTCTGCTTTCGCATGCTGTCGAGCATCTGCACGCCGAGGTCGCCGGCGAGGTGGTCGTAGCAGATCCGCGCGCGGCGCAGCGCCGGCTCCGTCGGCCCGGTGCGGACGCGGGTGTGGCCGGCGCGCTCGGCGAGGCCCGCCAGCCCTTCCAGCACGCTGGCGACATCGGGGCCGGTGAGGCGGTAGTAGCGGTGACGCCCCTGTTTCTCCGGCTCGATCAGGCCGCCGGCCTCGAGCTTGGCGAGATGCGAACTCGCGGTCTGCGGCGTGATGCCGGCCTGATGCGCCAGCTCGCTCGCCGTCAGCGCGCGGCCGGTCATCAGCGCGGTCAGCATGTTGGAGCGCGCGGGGTCGCCGACCAGCGAGGCGACCATGGCGATATCGGGACCTGCTTTCATAGTTCGATGTTAGCCGAAGCATCGACGACGATCAAGCGGGTATGTTGGTGTCGAGTTCGTCATTGCGAGGAGCGCAGCGACGAAGCAATCCTTACTTGCTTCGCGGCAGCATGGATTGCTTCCGCCTTCGCTCGTTGAGCTACGGCGGACAGGTCGCTGCGCTCGCAATGACGGCGAACAGGCACAGGAGCTACCCAATGGCCGTCACCGTTTTCATCCGTTACCAGATCGATCCGTTCAAGCGGGCGATGTTCGAACAGTATTCGAAGAGCTGGCTCAGCATTATCCCGAAATGCGGCGGCGATCTCCAGGGCTACTGGATGCCGCATGAAGGCACCAACAACATCGCGTTTGCGCTGATCTCGTTCGACAGTCTGGCTGCCTATGAGAGTTACCGGGCGCGGCTGCGCGCCGACAAGGAAGGCATGGCGAATTTCAATTTCGCCGAGGAAAACAAATTCATTCTCGCCGAAGAGCGGACATTTTTGCGGCAGGTGACGGCCTGAGGCCTGGCGCTGGCGTTTAACGCTGCGCGCCGCTATCCTCACAGACGAACAAGACAGGGAGAGAAACCATGCCGGTCACGACAGCGGACAAGCGCGCCGCGTTCCGCAAGCTGCACGAAAGCGGATGCTTCATCATCCCGAACCCGTTCGATGTCGGCAGCGCCCGCGCGCTGCAGCATCTCGGTTTCAAGGCGCTGGCGTCGACCAGCGCCGGCTTTGCCTGGACCATTGCGAAAGCCGACAACCGCGTCACCGTTGACGAGGTCTGCGATCATCTCACCGCGCTGTGCGCCGCGGTCGACCTTCCCGTCAACGCCGATTTCGAGGGCGGCTTTGCCCACGAGCCCGACAAAGTCGGCGTCAATGTCATCGGCGGCGTCAAGACCGGCGTCGCGGGATTGTCGATCGAGGATTCCACCGGCGATGCCGTCAAGCCGCTGTATGATTTTGCGCTGGCCGTCGAGCGCATCAAGGCGGCGCGCGAGGCAATCGACGCCGACAAAAGCAATGTGATGCTGACCGGCCGCTGCGAGGCCTATCTGGTCGGAAAGCCGGACCTTGGCTTCGTGATCGAACGGCTCAACGCCTATTCCGAGGCCGGCGCCGATTGCCTTTATGCGCCGGGCATCAAGACCAGGGAAGACATCGCCGCGATCGTGAAGGCTGTCGCGCCAAAACCGGTCAATTTGCTGATCGGCGCGTCCGGCCTGTCGCTGAAGGAAGCCGGCGATCTCGGCGTTCGCCGCATCAGCGTCGGCGGTTCGCTGGCGCGCTCGGCCTGGGGCGGCTTCATGAAGGCGGCACGCGAGATGGCGGACAAGGGCACGTTCACGGAGCTCGCCAACGGCTATCCCGGCGGCGAACTCAACAAGATGTTCTCCGGCCAGTGATGCGGTTGCGCAAACGGGTTCTCGCCAGCCTCTGTCTGGTGATGCTGTCGGCTCCGGCCGCACAGGCCGAGCGCGCGCGGGAAATCGTGACCCATGATGACGTGCGCATCGATGTCATTGCCGAGGGCAGCGGTCTGCTGGTGGTGCTGTTGCCCGGGCGCGGCCGTGACTCCTTCGATTTCGACGACCTCGCCGCCGGAATCGCGAAAGCTGGCTTTCGCGTGTTGCGGCCGCAGCCACGCGGGGCGGGCGACAGCCATGGTCCGATGCGGAATCTCACACTGCACGATTTCGCGGGCGATATCGCCGCCGTGATCCGGCACGAAGGCAATGCGCCTGCGGTCATCGTCGGGCACGCCTTCGGCAATTGGGTCGGACGCATGACGGCGACCGACTATCCCGAATTGGTGCGCGGGGTGGTGATCGTCGCCGCGGCCGCAAAAGCCTATCCGGCCGGATTTGCCGGCGCCAAGGAATTGTCCGACGCGGTCAGGAAGGCCGGCGACCTGTCGCGACCCGAAGCCGAGCGGCTGGAGGCGCTGCGCATGGCGTTCTTTGCACCGGGCCATGACGCACGTGTGTGGTTGACGGGCTGGCATCCCGAAGTCGACGAATCGCAGTTCGCGGCCGGCCGCGCCACCACACAGTCGGAGTGGTGGCCCGCCGGCAAGGCGCCGCTGCTCGACGTGCAGGCCGAACTCGATCCGTTCAAGCCACGCCGCATGATGAACGAGATCAGGGAAGAGTTTGGCGAGCGCGCGGAGATCGTGGTGATCCCGAATGCCAGTCACGCGCTGATACCGGAGCAACCGGCCGCTGTCACCGATGCGATCGTAACGTGGATCGGCAAACTGCCGAAGCCCTGAGTGGAAAGCGCCGCGCCACATAAAAAAACGCAGCGGGCAGGTGCCCGCTGCGCTATCCGTCGGCGCCCCGGCCGTTACTTGGCCGAAGGCGTGCTATCGGCCGGGGGAGAGGCCGTCTTGTTCATGTCCGGATTGGCCGGAACGGGCGTCGACGGACGGGACGGCGCCGCACCGGTGGTCATGCCGGATTCGCTGTTGGCCTTCGGCGTCACGTCACGCATGCCCGGAGGCGCGGTGGATGGTGCCGGCTTCGTCTGCGCGGTCTTGGTGGTTTCCGAAGTACCGGCGTTGTTCACGCTGGTATTGTTCAAGCCATAGAACACCGCGCCCAGCACCACCGCGATCGCAATCGCGAATGCCGCGACCTTGCCGCCGCTGGCGCGGCCGTCGGTGAGTTCCAGATCGGGCGGCAACTCGTTGTCGAGACTGTTCAGGCGGGCCTGACGGCGGAATTCGTCGTCGCTCAGGCCGGCGCGGTAGGGATCGTTCAGGTTGGGTTGGTATGCCATGAAGATGTCCTCCGTTAGCGTCCCAAAGCTAAGCGCGAGGACAATGGCTGGCGCGCGCGGATGTTCCGCGCCTATCTTGCAACCCGTTGATAATGGAACCGGTGATTCCCGGGTTCCAGTCCCGTCTCCATGAGGTTGTCATGTGGAACCTGCCGCCCAGCGATACCGTTCTGCATCTGCTGTCCTATGTGGCCTTGACCGCGCAGGCGATGACGGCCGCGCTGGCGGCGGGGCGACGCAGCATGGACTGGGCCGGCGTCTGCATGCTGGGCTGCATTACGGCGCTCGGCGGCGGCACCATTCGCGACGTGCTGCTTGGCCACTATCCGCTGGTCTGGGTGCAAAACCCGTCCTACCTCGCGCTGACGGCGATCGCCGCGTTCGTGACCATCCTGGTCGCCCGCATCGTGCACCGGTTGAACCTTGCGTTTCTGGTGCTGGATGCGATCGGGCTTGTCGTGTTCACGATGGCCGGCTGCGATGTCGCCTGGCAGGTCAACGCATCGCTGCCGATTGTGATCGTGGCGGGCATGATCACCGGCTGCGCCGGCGGTGTGCTGCGCGACATCCTCTGCAACGACGTGCCGCTGCTGTTTCGCTCGGAGCTCTACGCCAGTGTCTCGGTTGTCACCGGACTGTTCTACGCCACCGCCTTCGGATTCAAGCTGAATGACGAACTCTGGACAGCGCTGACCTTCGCGTTTGGCCTGACGCTGCGGCTATTGGCAATCCGCTACAAATGGGAAATGCCGAAATTCGTCTTTGGCGGCGACCAGCGCTGAGCGCCACGCTATCTGGTCTTGCGCGCCTTCGCGACCTGCTCCGCCGTCACCGCCGGCGCGGCGTTGCCCCAGGCGTTGCGGATATAGGTGGTGACGTCGGCGATCTCCTGATCGGTCATCTTGGCGGCATAGGCCGGCATCGATCCCTTGTTGGGCGCGCGCGGCGTGGTCACGGTCTGGGCGCCGTCGAGAATGACACGCAGCGCGCTCGCGGCGTCGGATGATTGCAGGTTGGCGTTGTCGGGCAGCGGCGGATAGATTCGCGGCGCGCCCGAGCCATCGGCCTCGTGGCAGGCGATGCAGGCACCCTTGTAAAGTTTCTCGCCGTTGGCCATCGCGGCCGGCGGCGGCGCGCTCACCGCGGGCTCCGGCACGCCGGCCGGCAAATCCTTCAGATAGACGGCAATCGATCGGACGTCGGCGTCGCTCATTTTCGAGGTCGAATTGACCACGACCTCCGACATCAGTTCGCCGGCATGGCTGCGGCCGTTGCGTCCGCTCTGCAGATATTCGGCGATGTCGTCGACGCTCCAGGATTTCAGCCCGCTGCGCTCGGCGGCATCGAGCCGCGGCGCGAACATGCCTTGCACAACCCCGCCGCCAAAAGCCTGCCCGCGTTTGTCGGCCCCAAATATGTTCTTCGGAGTGTGGCAGGCGCCGCAATGGCCGGCGCCTTCGACCAGGTAGCGGCCGCGATTCCATTCAGCGCTCTTCTGCTGATCGGGCATCACGATGCCGGGCTTGAAGAACAGCCAGTTCCAGCCGCGCATCAGGACGCGATAATTCAGCGGCCAGCGCAGTTCCGGCGGCGGTGGGGAGTTCTTCACCGGCGTCAGCGTCGCCAGATAGGCCCGGATCGCACCGATGTCCTGGCGGGTGAGCCTGGTAAAATTCGGATAGGGGAAGGCCGGGTAATAGCGCGAGCCATCGGGCGCCACGCCGAAGCGGAGCGCGCGATAGAAGTCGTCGTCACTCCATCCACCGAGGCCAGTATCGCGGTCCGGCGTCAGGTTGGGCGAATAAATGCCGCCGAACGGCGTGTCGATCCGTTTTCCCCCCGCAAACGGTTTGGCGGCGTCAGCGGTATGGCAGCTCGCGCAGTCGCCGGCATCGGTCAGCGCCTTGCCGCGCGCGACCTGTTCGGCGGCGATGTCGGCCTGGGCGTTCGCGAAGCATTCGCCGGACGCGAACGCACTGCACAACAGAAGCCCCAAAACAGACTTCAGGAGAATCGCGCGCATTTTCCGATGTCGTGCCTGCACCAATGGACCTCTTCGGGCGTTATAGCGGGAAAGCGAGCGGGGCGGGGACGCCACGCCATTTCGCGCCGGGGCTCCCGAACGACACAAACCGAAAATGGACACCATTATTCCCGGCACGAAATTGCGATCTTTGAAAGCGGGGCCTTGTTGCCCAGATTTGTAGTGCAGGACGCGGAAAATCCGACATAGACTGGTTCTAACGAATTCAGATGACTAGCTAAAAAAGTGGTCGTCGCGATCAAGACTTGTCGTCGTGATCAAGATTTAGAGGGTGGCAAAGAGGGCAAAATGGGAATCAACCAGGGTCCGATCAGTCTCGATCAAAAGTACACCCAAGGCTCCGGCCACGTCTTCCTGACCGGCATTCAGGCGCTGGTCCGCCTGCCGATGGCGCAAATCCGGCGCGACCGTGCCGCGGGGCTGAACACGGCAGGCTTTATCTCCGGGTACCGCGGTTCGCCGCTCGGCGGCTACGACCAGCAGCTTTTCGCCGCCCGCAAGCATCTCGAACAGTACAACATCAAGTTCCAGCCCGGCGTGAACGAAGACCTCGCGGCAACCGCGGTCTGGGGCTCGCAGCAGCTCAACCTCTCGCCCGGCGCCAAGTATGATGGCGTGGTCGGCATCTGGTACGGCAAGGGCCCCGGCGTCGACCGCTGCGGCGACGTCTTTCGCCACGGCAATACGGCAGGTTCGGCAAAAAACGGCGGCGTGTTGGTTCTGGCCGGCGACGACCACGGCGCCAAATCCTCCACGGTGCCGCATCAGTCCGACCACGCCTTCATGTCGGCGCTGATGCCCTATCTCTACCCCTCCAGCATTCATGAAATGATCGAGATGGGCCTCTTGGGTATCGCGATGTCGCGCTACTCCGGCTGCTGGGTCGGCATGAAGGTGATCACCGAGACGGTGGAAACCACCGCCGAGATCGACCTGACCGACGAGATGACGCCCTTCGTCATTCCGACCGATTTCGAAATGCCGCTGGGCGGCCTCAACCTGCGCTGGCCCGACGACCGCTTTGAACAGGACCGCCGCCTGCAGGACTACAAGGGCTTTGCCGCGATCGCCTTTGCCCGCGCCAACAAGGTCAACCGCATCACCATGGATTCGCCGAATGCCCGTTACGGCATCATGGCGTCAGGCAAGAGCTATGAGGACATCCGCCAGGCGCTGCGCGAACTCGGCGTCACGCCGGAGGTCGCCGCCAAGATCGGTCTGCGGCTTTACAAGATCGGCATGCCCTGGCCGCTGGAGCCGCAGGGTGTACGTGAATTCGCCGTCGGGCTTGAAGAGATCTTCATCATCGAAGAACGCCGCGAGATCGTCGAAAATCAGGTCAAGCAGGAGCTGTTCAACTGGCGCGACGACGTTCGTCCGCGCATCATCGGCAAGATGGACGATCACGACAAGCGCTTCCTGCCCTTTGCGGCAGAGTTGAGCGTGGCGTCGCTGGCGAGCTCGCTCACGGAGCGCCTGCTTCGACTGAATCTCAACCCCGAAATCGCGGCGATGCTGCGCGCCAAGGCCGACTGGTTCAACGGCCGGGAGGCCACGCAAATGCAGGCGGTGGCGCCGATTACGCGCACGCCGTATTTCTGCTCGGGCTGCCCGCACAACACCTCGACAAAAGTGCCTGAAGGCAGCCGCGCCTTCGCCGGCATCGGTTGCCACTTCATGGCGCTGTGGATGGACCGCTCGACCGAGACCTTCACCCATATGGGCGGCGAGGGCGTACCGTGGGTCGGCGTAGCGCCGTTCACCAAGGAAGAGCATGTGTTCGCCAACCTCGGCGACGGCACCTACTTCCACTCCGGCAGCCTCGCGATCCGTCAGGCGGTCTCGTCGGGCGCCAACATCACCTACAAAATCCTCTACAACGACGCCACCGCGATGACCGGCGGCCAGCATGTCGACGGCGAATTGTCGCCGCAGCAGGTCACCTTCCAGCTTCACTCCGAAGGCATCCGCGAAATCTATCTGGTCTCGGAAACTCCTGACGCCTATCCGGCTTCCGATATCGCGCCGGGCGTCAAGGTCGCGCATCGCGACGAACTCGACACCGTCCAGAAGACGCTGCGCAAGGTCAAGGGCGCGTCCGCGATCGTGTTCGTGCAGACCTGCGCCGCCGAAAAGCGCCGCCGCCGCAAGCGCGGCCTGCTGGAAGATCCGGCGCGGCGCGTCATGATCAATCCGGCGGTGTGCGAAGGCTGCGGCGATTGCTCGGTGCAATCGAACTGCATCTCGGTCGAACCGCTGGAAACCGAGATGGGCCGCAAGCGCACCATCAACCAGTCGACCTGCAACAAGGACTATTCCTGCGTAAAGGGTTTTTGCCCGTCCTTCGTCACCATCGACGGCGGCAAGATGCGCCGCCGCGTGCCGGCCGGGCTCGGGGATATCGGTGAATTGCCGGAGCCGGCCTCCCGACCGACCCTGGAGCGGCCCTACAACGTTGCTGTCGGCGGCGTCGGCGGCACCGGCGTGCTGACGATCGGCGCGCTGCTCGGCATGGCCGCCCATATCGAAGGCAAGGCCAGCATGATCCTCGATATGTCTGGCCTCGCCCAGAAAGGCGGCGCGGTGCTGAGTCACGTCCGCCTCTCCGAACATACCGCCGACGTCACCTGTTCGCGCATCGTCACCGGTACCGCTGATCTGGTGCTGGCCGCCGATGAAGTGGTGGCGGTCGCCAAGGAAACCATCACGCTCTGCGAATCCAGCCGCACCACCGGGATCATCAACACCCATTTGATTCCGATCGCGGACTTCATCCTCAATCGCGATTTCAACTTCCAGGCTCGCAACGTCAACAACGTCCTCGAGACCGCGTTGCGCAAGGATTCGTCCTTCTTCGATTTCACCAAGCCCGCTGAAGTGCTGCTCGGCGACTCCATCGCCACCAACATGATGATGATGGGGTTTGCCTATCAGAAGGGGCTGCTGCCGCTGTCGGCAAAGGCGATCGAGCAGGCGATTGAAGTCAACGGCGTGGCGATCAAGATGAACACGCAGGCGTTCCAGCTCGGCCGTCTCGCCGCGCACGATCCGGCGCGACTCGTCGCCATGATGAAAGACCAGGACGAGACCGTTGCGCCAAAGACGCTGGACGCGATGTCGCTCGACGAGATCATCGCGCACCGCAGCGCGCTCTTGACCGAGTATCAGGACGCGAAACTCGCCGACCGCTACCGCAACGCGGTGACGCAGGTGCGCAATGCCGCCTCAAACGGCGGCTTCGGCGACGAACTGCCGAGGGCGGTCGCGATCAACTACGCCAAACTGCTCGCCTACAAGGACGAGTACGAAGTGGCGCGGCTGTTCACCGACGGCCGGTTCGAAAAGCAGCTCCGCGACCAGTTCGAAGGCGACTTCAAGCTCTCCTTCAATCTCGCGGCGCCGATGCTTGCCGGCAAACCCGACGCGCAGGGGCGGCCGGGCAAGCGCGCCTTCGGCGCTTCCTGGATGATGCCGCTGTTCAAGATACTCGCGAAGCTGAAGGTGCTGCGCGGCACGCCGTTCGACGTGTTCGCCTACAGCCCCGACCGCAGGCTGGAGCGCGACCTGATCGCAGGCTACGAGAAGGATGTCGCGACCGTGCTGGGCCTGCTGTCGCCGGTCAATCTGGACACCGCCATCGAACTGCTGTCGCTGCCGGATCGCATCCGCGGCTATGGCCCGGTGAAGGAGAAGGCGGTGCAGGAGGCGAAAGTGCGCTACGCGCAACTGGCCGCCGACCTCGTCAACCCGCCGCCGGCGCCGCGCCAGATCGCAGCGGAGTAGGGCGGCTGACCCTCATGGGGGCTCGTAGCAGATCGTCAGGTCCGCTGTCGTTTAGATGACGGACTTAGGTCGGACATCACCCTGTATCCGTTTGCAAAATATAGCGTAACCAGAGCGCTGTAAATCAGCATGCTCAGGATTGGCGGCCACCCTGGCCAGCAGGCGATCCCCAGCGCAATCAGCGCCATGCCGGCCACACGCGCGACCGGCGTTGCGACGCCGGAAAGCTGCTCACCCAGCAACAACTGGCCAACCAGTGACGGAGCGATCAGCAGCGCCAATCCCGTCGCAGCTTCCCCGATGGCGGCGAACGCCAGTGCGCTTTTCATTTTTTACCGACGTTCGCGGCTGGCTTTTGAGGCTTCGACTCTTCAATGGGATCCGGCTCCGGCGCCGGCGTAGGTCCCAGTTCTGCCCTGGCTTGCGCCGGTTCCTTGAGCTCCGGTTCGAGCTTGAACGTCAGCTTGTTGATCTTGCCTGTGAACTTGAACGGCGGGTCGTAGCGATACTCCAGCATTGCCACTCCGCTGCGGGTATCCAGGCCGACGTCGAAAGTTTCGTCCTCCGGGAAGGTGATCGGCGTGGTCTGCTTCATGGATTTCTTGTCCACCTCCTTGCCGTCCACGGTGAGCACGCCTGTTCCGCCCTTGGCTAGGCCCGGACCATCCGACTTGAAGTCGAAGACGATGGTGTGCTTGCCCGCGCTCAACTCCGGTCCTGACCAGATCGTGCGCTTGAGGTTGAGCAGGTTGTAGAGGAACACGGGCTTGCCGCTGCGGATGCCCGCCACGCCCTTGCTCAGGAACAGGCCGTAGCCGCCGAAGCGCCCGCCTTCGGTGACGATCATGCCTTCCGCACCGCCACTGGGAATCTCGACTTCAGCGGTGATCGTGTAGGACTTGTTCAGAATGCTCGGCGCAGCGCTGGCCGGCACGCCGGACAGCTCGCCCGAATACGTGAAAACCGTTTGCCCGGCAGTCAGGCTCGGACGTGGCGTATTCCAGCGCGCGAGCGAGGAGTTGTCGAGCGGCAGCACGTTATATTTGGCGGCCTCCGAATAGAAGACAGCTTGCATCTGCTTGAGCCTGTCCGGCATGTTGGCGGCCAGATCGTTGGACTGGGTGGGGTCCTCGCCAACGTTGTAAAGCTCCCACTTGTAACCGGTGATCACGTCCGGCGGCGGCGCGGTGCTCAGCTCCCACGGCAGCGTAGCCGGTGTCGTGGCCGCTACCCACCCGTCCTGATAGATCGCGCGATTGCCGAGCATCTCGAAGTACTGCGTCGAATGCTGGGTCGGCGCGTTGGCATTCGTCTTGTCCCACGTGTACTTCATGCTTACTCCCTCAATGGGGATTTGCTTGATGCCGTTGACCGTTTCGGGTTGCGGAATGTCCGTCGCCTCCAGAATGGTCGGCACGATGTCGATGACGTGGTGGAACTGGCGGCGGATGCCGCCCACGTCGTTGATGTGGCCGGGCCAAGAGATAGCCATGCCCTGCGCGGTCCCGCCGAAGTGCGAGGCCACCTGCTTCACCCATTTGAAAGGCGTGCTCATCGCCCACGCCCAAGGCGCCGCAAAGTGCGGGAACGTCTTGTCTGATCCCCAGAATGGGTACCAGAGATACTGGGCCTTCACCGGCACGGGGACGCCATTGAACGTGGTGAACTCATTCGGCGTGCCGTTGAGCATGCCTTCCGCGCTCGCGCCATTATCGCCGCTGATGTAGATGATCAGCGTGTTGTCGAGCTGGCCCATGTCTTCGACGGCCTGGATCACGCGACCGATCTCGTTGTCGGTATATGCGAGGTAGGCCCCGTAGACATCGGCCTGCTTGATGAAGAGCTTCTTTTCAATCTCGCCGAGGGAACTCCATTCCGGAAGTTCCTTGGGCCAAGCGGTCAGCTTGGCGTTCTCAGGCATGATGCCCAACCGTTTCTGGTTGGCGAAGATCGTCTCCCGCACCTTGTTCCAGCCCTGGTCGAACAAGTGCATGTCGCCGATCTTCTTGATCCACTCTGGCGTCGGATGATGCGGCGCGTGGGTGCCGCCCGGTACGTAGTAGACGAAGAACGGCTTGTCGGGTGCAAGCTCCTTGAGTTGCTTCATGTACTGGATGGCGTCGTCGGCCATCGCCGTCTCCAGATTCCACTTGGGATTATCCTGGAACGGATAGATGGCCGTGGTGTTGCGGAACAGATTTGGCTGCCACTGGCTGGCGTCGCCGCCGACGAAGCCATAGAAATAATCGAAGCCCATGCCGGTCGGCCACTGATTGAACGGCCCGGCTTGGCTCGACTGGTACGATGGCGTGTTGTGATCCTTGCCGAACCACGACGTCGCATATCCATTCGCCTTCAGGATCGTGCCGATGGTGCCTTTTTCAATCGGGATGATTGAGTCGTAACCCGGAAAACCTGTTGAGACCTCACCCACCACGCCGAAGCCAACCGAGTGATGGTTGCGGCCCGTGATGATCGCTGCCCGCGTCGGTGAGCAGAGCGCCGTGGAGTGGAAATTGGTATAGCGCAGCCCCTGCGCCGCGATGCGATCCAGCGCCGGCGTCGGAACGACACCGCCGAATGTGCCGGGCGCACCGAAGCCGCAATCATCAGTCATAATGAGCAACACGTTGGGCGCGCCCTTCGGCGGCACGACGCGCGGCGCCCACCACGCCGTCGACTCCGAGGCCTTCTCCTTGATTACCCCGCCGAACGCGGGATCAGGCGGCGGAAGCTGCCTGCCGTCGATTGTCGTCGTTGCGCCGGGCGAACCTGGAACACCTGTGGCCTGCTGCGCCAATGCCGAGACACAACTTAGGGCGAGAAGACTCGCACCCGCAAGCACGCTGCGGCTGATTTTCATGGAAAGCTCCCGTGGCCATATTATAAAGGCACCAGCGAAGTTTGAGGCATGACTGCCTTGAGCGCGTCGACATTGACGCAGATCAAACCGCGCCTTGGACAGGCACGCGCCTTGGACAGGCAGAACATTATAAGGGCCGCTGGGCTCGCGCTATGCAATTTGGGCTGGTTAGGACATCGAAAGATCAGCCGGTTCGCAGCACACGGTGCCGGTTAGGAACGGTCACGGCCTCATTTCGCCGATGTCTGAGATGGGGCAGACTCGGACATCGCGACCTGGCTGCCTGATGTCCGTTTGACTCCGCACCCCAAGAGCGGACATCCAGCGACCACTTCCGCATGTTCGTTTCGTGCTGCCACAAACGGACTCATGCGCCGCAGTATCGGCTTGTCGTCCTTCAAATCGAGTTCGCCGGGATGGATCGCTCATCGCTGCAGTCTTCTTCGGCCTTGCGCTTTGCGGCCCGGTCATTTCAACGGCCTCCGCTCGACGTCGATGGTTGCTATGAGCCGTTCAATCTCGCCGTGATCGCGGATCAGCCGCAGACTCGCACCCGGCGGACTCGCCAGCCATGGCCGTCCCAGAAACGCTGCGTCACCCATTCGCAACTGCCAAAATCGTCGTATGGCCCGCGACCTGCTCCGTAAGGGGCGGGCTCATAGTAGCGGCCCGGAGCCGCGACGCCTGCGGCGACGCCACGCTGTGCGCTTGCGGGCGTCGCGGCGAGCGAACCGGCAATCGTTGCGACCGCGACAAAGGCAACAAATGTCTTCTTCATTCTAGGCCCTCCTGTGCCTGCTTGGCGTGCGGCCGCGCGACCGCCGCACCAGCCAAGTCACCAAGAAATTCCCGCCGCTGCACGTCGATCCCCCGGCGGGCCATCGTATCACCCGTCACACTCACTTGATGCTGAGAAGACTGCCTTCGGCACTAATCCTCCCCTGGGGCGCTTCCGTTGCCCGCGCCGCCCAGGAAGCGAGCCAAGGTTCACCGCATCGTGAAACAAACCTTTCTGCCACTGGCTGGACCAATAGTTATTGAGCGGCAAGCTGGTCCCTCAACTTCAAGCCGTCGGCGGATTCTGCCAGCGGGCCTCCACGTCTCATCTACGCGATTAGGTTCACACAAACGAACCGGAGTAACTTCTCATGCGAACGATATCATCCGCCATTGTTGTACTGGCCGCGCTATTTGCGACCGAAGCATCGGCACAATCGATCAATCTGACCGGCGCGTATAAATGCGTCGAAGCATGCCGGGCGGGTCTCGTCGGCAGGCCCGCTTTTATCACCCAGAACGGACCCGACCTCAATCTTCTCAACGAAGCCGGTCAGGCCGCCCGGGCATGGCCCGACTTGACCGCGCCGGCGACGCGGATTTGGGTAGACGCCTGGAACGAGGGCGCCGTCTATTCGCCTGATGGTATGGCCGTCCAGTTCGACAACGGAACGATCTGGGTGCGCGATATGGGCCCGCCGCCGCCACCCGTACATCGGCGCCGCCGTAATTAGGTCGCGTCGTCCGCTCGACCTCGGGACGGACATCGTCACACCAAACGCCTAGGGTCCGGCAAATGGCACATGCTCTCGACCCAGTATGCGGGCCTCGTATCGGAGTGGATCGGGAGCGCCACGTCGCCAGAGCCACAGCGCGCGAGTCGGGTTCGCTGGCAATGGCTAATTGCAGGCCACGCGTGCGACAAAACAACCCGACGGGCAAATCAGCAAAAGTCTGTCCAGCCTTCCCGCCAAAAATATTTCCGTTGCTCCGTCGGGCAAATCAGAAGTTTAACTCCGCCCGTCTCACCCAATTGAGGGGCGATCGCGATCGTCACGAACGTGCGGTGGGATGCGGTGGACGCGAAGGCTGCGACTGACGAGCGTGGCAAAAGCGTACGGTGAAGTCGTGTGGGCCTGACGCCCCGGTGCTGGCGTCAAGTTTCGCGGAGCAATCCGCAAATGACGGTGGCAAGAAAGCCGGTCACCGGGGCGAACTCGTATAAGCCGTAAAGCCATTGCGCAGGGAAGGCCGGATGCCTCCGCCAAACCTGTATGCTCATGTGCAGCATTTTTGATGCACATCGCACATGAGACCGCGGGTGCGGCGCGCACCCGGCCTTCCCTGCGCCCTCTGATTTCGAGGGCAAGGTTTCCTTTCAAAACTCCGGGCGCTCGGCGCCGCGAGATCGCGCATCCGTGCCAGTCTCGCCTGACGGAATATTTCCGCGCTTGCCAAGGCCGCTCCGACAGGCCAGAAAAACCGCTGGGGACAAGAAACGCCAGCGGAGAACCATTTGACCATCAAGGGCAAAGCCTACATTGCGGGGATCTATGAACATCCAACCCGGCACGCACCCGATAAATCCACAGCACAGCTGCACGCCGAAGTCGCCAAGGGCGCGATCGAGGACGCCGGGCTGACCAAAGCCGACATTGATGGCTATTTCTGCGCCGGCGACGCCCCCGGCGGCCTCTGGCCGATGGTTGATTACCTCGGCCTCAAGGTCCGCCATATGGATTCCACCGATACCGGCGGCTGTTCCTATTTGATCCATCTCGGCCATGCGGCCGAGGCGATCGCCGCGGGCAAGTGTTCGATCGCGCTGATCACGCTGGCGGGCAAGCCGCGCACCGGTCCGATGCCGCCGCGCGCGGCCGGCGCCGAGGTCGATTTCGAGGCGGCCTACGGGGCTACCACGCACAATGCCTACGGCATGTGTGCCATGCGCCATATGCACGACTACGGCACCACCAGCGAACAGCTGGCCTGGATCAAGGTCGCCGCCTCGCATCACGCGCAGTACAACCCGCATGCGATGCTGAAGGAAGTCGTCACCGTCGAGGACGTGCTGAACTCGCCGATGATCTCCGATCCCTTGCATCGCATGGATTGCTGCGTCGTCACCGACGGCGGCGGCGCGCTGATCGTGACCACGCCGGAAATCGCCAAGAGCCTGAAGAAGCCGCTGGTGCGCCTGATCGGCCATGGCGAGGCCATGAAGGGTCCGCGCGGCGGCAAGGATCTCGACCTGACGTACTCGGCCGGCGTCTGGTCCGGTCCGCGCGCGTTCGAGGAAGCGGGCGTCACGCCAAAGGACATCAAGTACGCCTCGATCTACGACAGCTTCACCATCACGGTGCTGATGCAGCTCGAGGATCTCGGCTTCTGCAAGAAAGGCGAGGGCGGCAAGTTCGTCGCCGACGGCAACCTGATCTCGGGCGTCGGCAAATTGCCGTTCAACACCGACGGCGGCGGCCTCTGCAGCAACCACCCGGTCAACCGCGGCGGCATGACCAAGATCATCGAGGCGGTGCGCCAGCTTCGCGGCGAAG
The DNA here is from genome assembly GCF_005937885.2 of Bradyrhizobium sp. KBS0727. NCBI lineage: Bacteria > Pseudomonadati > Pseudomonadota > Alphaproteobacteria > Hyphomicrobiales > Nitrobacteraceae > Bradyrhizobium > Bradyrhizobium sp. KBS0727. The sequence goes on from NZ_CP042176.1 coordinate 3,184,278, forward strand.
CGCATCCCAAGGTGCAGGTGCCGAACTGCGATCTCGCCGTTGCCCACGGCACCGGCGGACTTCTCGGCGTGCGCCATGCCGCCTCAACCTGCATTCTGGAGCGCGCATAATGGCCGACGCCAAGAAATACCCGACGCCTGTCACCAATCCCGAAACCGTGCCGTTCTGGGAAGCCGCCAAGCAGGGCAAGTTCCTGATCAAGCGCTGCACCGCCTGCGGCGAGCCGCATTACTTCCCGCGCTCGATCTGCCCGTTCTGCTTCTCCGACAAGACGGTGTGGGAAGAGAGTTCGGGCGAAGCCACGATCTACACCTTCAGCCTGATGCGCAAATCCGCCACCGGGCCGTTCGCGATCGCCTACGTCACCTTGAAGGAAGGCCCGTCGCTGCAGACCAATATCGTCGACTGCGACATGGACAAGCTCAAGGTCGGCCAGAAGGTGAAGGTGGTGTTCAAGCCGACCGACGGCGCGCCGCTGCCGTTCTTCACGCCGGCCTGACGGACGCGCGCGCTGCGCGCCAGGCACAAGATGGTCATCCCCGCGAAAGCGGGGATCCAGTAAACGCCGGCGATTACTGGATGCCCGCAGGAGCCTGTCATCCGGCTGGCCAGGGCCGGACCGGGTGGCGGGCATGACGGACGAGAAAAAATTCGGGAGAGAAACAACAATGCCGATCAAGTACGATGAGCTAATGGCCCTGAAGAGTCTCGGCCAGAAATACGCCTATACCGATCGCGACGTGATGCTCTATGCCTACGGCATCGGCATGGGCGCCGATCCCCTGGACGAGAAGGAACTCGCCTTCGTCAACGAGGCCGTCGCCACGCCGCGGCCCTTGAAGGTGGTGCCGACATTTGCGTCGGTGGCCGCCTGGGGCGCCGGACCCGGCGAAATGAATCTCAACCGCGTGATGGTGGTGGACGGCGAGCGCGACATCACCTTCCACAAGCCGTTTGCAACCGCTGCCCACATCACCGCCGATTCCACCGTGCTCGACGTGTTCGACAAGGGCAAGGACAAGGGCGCCGTGATCCGGCATCAGACCGTGCTGAAGGACGAGAAGGGCGAGAAGCTCGCCACGTTGGTGGCCTCGCGTTTCGCCCGCGGCGATGGTGGCTTCGGCGGTCCCTCCGAAGGCCAGCCCGAACCGCACAAGGTGCCGACCCGGGCGCCCGACAAGATCGTCGACATCACGACGCGTCCGGACCAGGCGCTGGTCTATCGCCTCTGCGGCGACCGCAACCCGCTTCACTCAGATCCCGGCTTTGCCAAGAAGGCCGGCTTTCCCGCCCCGATCCTGCACGGCATGTGCACCTACGGCATCACCTGCCGCGGCGTGCTGCAAACCTATGCCGATTACGATTCGTCCGCCTTCAAGCAGCACGCGGCGCGGTTCTCCTCGCCGGTCTATCCCGGCGAGACCGTGACGATGGAATTGTGGAAGGACGGCAACGTCGTTTCGTTCGAAGCCAAAGTGAAATCGCGCAATGTCACCGTGATCAAGAGCGGCAGGACGGTGCTGGGATAATACGCCCGTCATTCCGGGATGGTCCGAAGGACCAGACCCGGAATCTCGAGATTCCGGGTTCGCTTCGCGCCCCGGAATGACGGCAGCTAACAGGGAGAAAAACACCATGGGATTACTCGACGGCAAGGTTGCGATCATCACCGGTGCGGGCGGCGGGCTTGGTGAAGCCTACGCCAAATTGTTCGCACGCGAAGGTGCGGCAATCGTGGTCAACGATCTCGGCGGACCGCGCGACGGTTCGGGCGGCGACAAGTCGATGGCGCAGAAGGTGGTCGATGCGATCAAGGCGGAGGGCGGCCGGGCGGTTGCCAACGGCGCCGACATCTCGACCATCGCCGGCGGCCAGTCGGTGTTCGACGACGCCATCAAGAATTTCGGCCGCGCCGATATCCTGGTGAACAACGCCGGCATCCTGCTCGACGAGACCTTCGCCAAGTCGAATGAAGCCAACTGGGACAAGGTGATCCGGGTTCACTTGAAGGGAACCTATTGCTGCACCATGCCGGTGTTCAAGTGGATGCGCGAGAACGGCGGCGGCGTCATCGTCAACACCTCCTCGACCTCGGGCCTGATCGGCAATTTCGGCCAGACCAATTACGGCGCCGCCAAGGGCGGTATCTGGGGACTGTCGAATGTGCTGGCCATCGAAGGCCGCAAGTACAACATCCGGATCTGGACCCTGGCCCCGGGCGCGCTGACCCGCATGACCGCGGACCTGCCGCGCTATATCGAGAATCCCAAGGCCGCGCTCGGCCCGGACGGTATCGCGCCTGCCGTGCTATACATGGTCAGCGATCTGTCGGGCGACCAGACCGGCAAGACTCTTGGAGTTTCTGGTCCCCGCGGCGTCCGCGAGATGCGGATGATGGAAATGGAAGGCTGGAAGCCCCCGCATGAGGGGTGGAAGGCGCAGGACGTCGTCGCGCACGCCAAGGAGATATTCTTCTCCGAGGAGCAGATCAAGATGGGCGCGCGACGGTTTTGACGCTATCAGTCGTTCCGGGGCGCGCAAAGCGCGAACCCGGAACCTCGAGATTCCGGGTCTGGTGCTAACGCACCATCCCGGAATGACGGATCAGGAGAAATACCTATGAAGCTCACCGCCCAGGCCGCAGGCACCTTTGCGATCGCGCCGACGCCGTTCCACGATGACGGCCGCATCGACGAAAAATCGATCGACCGGCTGACCGACTTCTATGCCGAAGTCGGCTGCGATGGCGTCACGGTGCTCGGCATTCTCGGCGAAGCGCCGAAGCTCGATGCCGCCGAGGCCGAGCAGGTGGCGGTGCGCTTCGTCAAGCGCGCCAAGAACATGCAGATCATCGTCGGCGTCTCGGCGCCGGGATTTGCCACCATGCGGTCGCTGGCCAAGGCCTCGATGGATGCCGGTGCCGCCGGCGTGATGATCGCACCGCCGCCGCATCTGCGCACCGACGACCAGATCGTCTCGTACTTCAAGCAGGCCCAGGAAGCGGTCGGTGACGACATTCCGTGGGTGCTGCAGGATTACCCGCTGACCTTGTCCGTGGTGTTCACGCCGGCGGTGATCCGCAAGATCGTGATGGATTCGCCGTCCTGCGTGATGCTCAAGCACGAGGACTGGCCGGGCCTGGAAAAAATTTCGACGCTGCGGGGTTACCAGAAGGATGGTTCGCTGAAGCCGATGTCGATCCTGGTCGGTAACGGTGGATTGTTCCTCGACTTCGAAATGGAGCGCGGCGCCGACGGCGCCATGACCGGCTACGCCTTCCCGGAACTCCTGATCGACATCGTCAAACTGTCGAAGGCCGGCAAGCGCGACGCCGCGCACGACCTGTTCGACGCCCATCTGCCGCTGATCCGCTACGAGCAGCAGCCCGGCGCGGGTCTCGCGGTACGCAAATACGTGCTGCAGAAGCGTGGCGTTATCGCCTCCAGCGCGCAGCGCAAGCCGGGCGCCGTCATATCAGCCACGGCGAAAGCCGAAGTCGACTACCTGCTGTCGCGGGTGGCGCGTGTCGATCGCCGCGCCAACCTGCAGCCGCAATCCAGCGCGGCAGGCTAGGACCAAAGGAACTCGTTTATGGCCGAGATTGTCGCCCCGCGTCCCGCATCGACCATCCTGCTGCTGCGCGACGCGGCGGCAAAAAAGGAAGTCGAAGTCTTCATGATGGTTCGCCATTACGAGATCGATTTCAATTCCGGCGCGCTGGTGTTTCCCGGCGGCAGTGTCGACAAGGGCGACAAGGAAATCATTGCCAACCCCCAGCTCTATTCAGGTGGTGAGGGGCTCGATGAGGCGACGCTGAGCTTCCGCATCGCCGCGATCCGCGAAACTTTCGAGGAGAGCGGAATCCTGCTGGCGCGGCCGAAGGGATCGAAGGCGCTGGTCGATGCCAAAACGGCCAGTGCGATCGAGGCCGCGCACCGCGCCGACCTTTGCGACAGCAAGATCACCTTCCTCAAGGTGCTGACCGATAACGGCATGGTGCTGGCGCTCGACGAGCTCGTGCCCTATGCGCACTGGATCACGCCGGAAGGCATGCCCAAGCGTTTCGACACCTGGTTCTTCCTCGCTGCCGCGCCGCCCGAACAGGTCGGCGCCCACGACGGCAAGGAATCCACCGACTCGATCTGGGTCTCGCCGCGCGAGGCGCTGGAAGGCGGCGAAACCGGGCGCTTCAAGCTGCCATTCCCGACCACGCGCAACCTGATCAAGCTGGGCAAGCAGGGCAGCGTGAAGGCGGCGCTGGATGATTCCAGAGGGAAATCGGTGGTCACCGTGATGCCGGTCATGACCAAAAACAACGGCGGCCGCCAGCTCCGGATTCCGCTCGAGGCCGGCTACGACGGCGACGTATTCGAGGTCGGCGCGCTCGGGTAGGTCGCTCGCAATCCATCCACCGTCATGCCCGGGCTTGTCCCGGGCATCCACGCCTTAACGGGGGTGCAGCAAGAAAGACGTGGATGGCCGGGACAAGCCCGGCCATGACGAACACACTTCGACACACGGCGAAGTATTTTGGTCCTCTCGCCGTGTAAGTTCGAAAGCATGACGGAGACCAATCCGCAACCTCCCAACCTCGCCGCCGAGCTCGCACTGCTGGTGGCGCTGGCGACGCTGTGGGGCGCGTCCTACACCTTCATCCGGATCGGCGTCGCCACCATCCCGCCGATCACCTTCATCGCGGGCCGCACCGCGATTGCCGGACTGCTGTTGCTCGCCATCATGCGCTGGCGCGGCGTGACCATGCCGACCGATCTGGCTACCTGGCGGCGATTCCTGTTTCAGGCCTGCATGAACAGCGTCATCCCCTGGACCATGGTCGCATGGGGCGAGCGGGCGCTGGATGCGGGGCTGGCCACCATCTTCAATTCCACCGCGCCGATCTTCACGTTTTTCCTGACGCTGGTCACACGTCACGAAGCGCTGACATCACGAAAGCTGATCGGCGTTCTCGCCGGGATGGCCGGCATCTGCCTGATCGTCGGCGTGCAGGCGCTGTCCGGATTCGGCGAGCAACTGACCGCGCAGGTCGTCACGCTATTGGCCGCGGTTTGCTACGCCGGGGCTGCGATCTTCGGCCGGGGCTTCAAGGGCCTCGATCCGATGGCGCCGGCGGCAGGTTCGCTGATATCAGGCGCGGCGATCCTGATCCCGTTGAGCCTGGTGGTCGAGCAACCCTGGACGCTGACGCCGTCGACCAATTCAATGCTGGCGCTGCTGGCTCTCGCGGTGTTCTCGACCGCGCTCGCCTTCGTGATTTATTTCCGCCTGATCCAGACGCTGGGCTCGGTCGGCACCACCGCGCAGGCCTATCTGCGCGTTCCGATCGGCGTCGGGCTCGGCGTCGTGTTCCTCGGCGAGCGGCCGAGCGCGACCGCATGGATCGGGCTTGCCTGCGTCGTCGTCGGCGTCGCCGCGATGACGATCCCGCCACGGAAGCTGCCGGCCCGCGTTTCGCCCTGATGCGTCCTGTCACGGGCGTTTCGCGTGACGAAAAACCCGTGGCCTTGCTGTGATCGGCGATTACCGGCATCTTCCCTGCAAATCCGGGCGCACATTCAGCGCCGCAAAAAAAGAGATGGGCAGGGAACTTGCGATGAGATTTCGACCCATCGGCGCCGTGATCGCCGCGTTGCTCGGGTTTTTCGCAAGCCCGAGCGTGGGGCAGGCGCAGGAGAATTTTCCGAACCGGCCGATCCGCATCGTCATTCCGTACTCGCCGGGCAGCGTCACCGACGTGTTCGCGCGTATCATCGCGCAAAACATGCAGGAGCAGTGGAAGGGCACCATCGTCGTCGAGTCCAAGTCCGGCGCCAACGGCTCGATCGCGGCCGAGGAAGTCGCGCGCTCGGCGCCCGACGGCTACACGTGGCTGCTGGTAACGACGTTTTTCACCGCGAGCCCGTCGTTGAACGCCTCGCTGCGCTGGGACCCGGTGCGCGATTTCATTCCGATCGGGCAGGTGTGCCGCGCTCCCAATTTCTTCATCGTGCCGACGGCGCTGCCGGTAAAGACGGTTGCCGAATATGTCGCGCTTGCCAAGGAAAAGCCCGGCACGCTGAATTACAGCCATCTCGGCAAGGGCTCGACCGGGCATCTCGGGTTTGAGCTGTTCAAGCGGCTGGCCGGGATCGACGTCACCGGGATCGGCTATCGCGGCTATCCGCAGATGGTGCCGGATATCGCCAGCGGCCTGATTTCGTCGAGCTTCCTGTCTGCCAACCAGGCGCTGGCGCAGGTGCAGTCCGGTTCGATCCGGATCATCGGCGCCATCAACGACGGCCGCTCGAAATATTTCCCCGACGTGCCGACCATGGCCGAACAGGGCTTTGCCGAGGCGCAGGTAACGCCATGGTTCGGGGTCGTGGTGCCGAAGGGGACGCCCGAACCGATCGTGGAACGTATCAGCAAGGCCCTGGAGGCCGCTCTGGCTACGGCAGACGTGCCGCAGAGGCTGGACGTGGCCGGCTGCGAGGCCAAAAGCGCGCCACGGCAGGCTTTCGCCGACATCATCAAGGCCGACGTCGCGGTCTGGGCCAAGGTGGTCAAGGAGGCCGGCATAACCGTCGATTGAGCCATCCGACTCAATTGGTCAGCCAAAGGCCTCATCCAGGCGACTCAAGCATGGTCGGCGCGCGGAATGGCAGCGGGGCTGCGCACGGAATCGTCCCGGAAGCCGATATCAAGGGACGAAAAACAGCTTCCAACCGGGCAATCTGGCCCGTTTCCTGTCGTTTTGAGCATGTTCCCCATGGCCCGAAATACATCGTATATTACGACCGATAGGAGCCCGGCCTCACTGACATGACCGATGAATCGCCGCCGAATTCGCCAACGACGCGATCGTTCTCGCTTTCGATCGGCCAACTGACATTCGGCAGTTTCATGCTGGTGTTGGCGGTGATCATCATTACCTCCGCCGCCAGCGTCATCGCCATCCGCCACATCGACACGACGTTTGCCGAGTTGCAGCGGCTGCAGAGCGTCGGCGATCTCGCCGAGGACATCGACCGGCGCATGAACGAGTTGCGGCTCGCGGCGCGCGATTTCGTCACCGACCCCGGCACCCAATCGGTCCAGGTTGGCGAAGCCGCGACCGCGCTGGGCGAGGTCCTGAAGAAGACCCGGCTGGAGCTTGCGCCCGAACAACAGGACATGATCGACGGTGTTACGGAGCGGCTCTCGACCTATCGCAGCGGGATTGAACGCATCTCCGCGCTGATCAATCGCCGTGCCGAAATGATCGTGGCGCTGCCGCCCTTGCGCGACGCATTCGACGCTGCGATCGCCGCGAGCCCGGATCCGGTGATCGCCTCGACGCTGTCGCAGACCCAGAGCCGGATCGCCTCGGCGCTGCTGGCGCATAATCCGTCCGCCGCCGAAGCCGCGGCCCAGACCATGCGCACGATGACGATTCCGGATCCGAAGCTGCGCATGGCTGTCGCTGGCTATGCCCAGGCCATTATCGGCATATCGATTCGCGAACGGCAGATATCCGATATCGACAAGGAGGTGCTGGGCACCGAGGGACGCCTGATCCAGCGTGTCACCGAACTGTTGCGCGAGGTCAGCGCGCGTCGCGGCCACATTCTGTCGCGCGATTTTGCTAGGACGCTGACGGAAGCGAAGTGGCAGAGTATCGTGCTCGGTAGCGCCGGCGTGCTGATCGGACTGTTCGCGGCACTTTTGGTCGTCCGCCGCACCGTGCGTCCGCTGGCATCGATCGCGACCTCGATCCGCGCGGTGGCCGGCGGCGGCCAGAACACCTCGATCCCGGCGACCGACCTGGACAACGAGATCGGCGACATCGCCCGCGCCGCCGAAGTGTTCCGGCAGACGCTGGTCGACGCCGATGCGGCGCGCGAGGCCGCGGTGCGGGCGCTTGCCGAACAGCGGCTTGCCGAGGAAAGCTATCGCAAGCTGTTCGAGGCATCGGTGGACGGAATCTATGTCACGACGCCGGGCGGCGCGCTGCTCAACGCCAACCCGGCGCTGGCCCGGATGATGGGTTACGCCACGCCGCAGGACCTGATCGGCGGCATCGGCAATATTGCCGACACGATCTACGTTCACCGCGAAGCGCGGGCGGAATTTGAGCGGCTGATGCAGCGCGACGGCATCGTTCGCGAGTTCGAATACCAGGTTCGCGCGCGCGAAGGCGAGGTGCTCTGGCTCTCCGACAGCGCCAGTGCCGTGCGCAACGAGACCGGCGAGATCGTTCGCTACGAAGGTACGGTGCGCGACATCACCGACCAGAAGCGCGCCGAAGACGCCATTGCCGAAGGCCGCCGGTTGCTGCAGATGGTGATCGACACCGTGCCCGCGGTCATCAACGTCAAGGACAAGCAGCTGCAGTATGTTCTGATGAACCGCTATATGGCCGGCATTTTCGGCATCGAGCCCCAGGATGCGATCGGCCGCACCACGCAGGACCTGATGTCGCGCTATGGGGCGGCAAAGACCGCCGAGAACGACAAGCGGGTGCTGGCGGGCGGCAGGGAGCTCGGTTTCTACGAGGAGGAATACCAGGATTCCTCCGGCAACATGCGGCAATGGCTGGTCAACAAGCTGCCGATCCTGGACACCTCGGGCGAAATCGAAAACATCGTCACCGTCGCGCTCGACATCGGCGAACGCAAGCGCGTCGAATTCGAGATGAGCAAGGCCAAGGATTCCGCCGAAGCGGCGTTGCGCAATTTACGGGAGACCCAGAATTCGCTGATCGAGGCGGAGAAACTCGCCGCGCTTGGCCGGCTGGTGGCGGGCGTCGCCCATGAGGTCAACAATCCCGTCGGCATCAGCCTGACGGTCGCCTCGGCGCTGGAGCGCAAGACCGCGATGTTCACCGCCGAGGTCGCGCGCGGCGAATTGCGGCGTTCCAGCCTGAACGATTTTCTGGAAACCAGCCGCGATGCGTCATCGCAGCTCGTGGCCAATCTCAACCGCGCCGCTGAACTGATCCAGTCGTTCAAGCAGGTCGCCGCCGATCGCAACTACTCCGACCAGCGCAGCTTCGACCTTGGCGATCTCACCGAGCAGGTGGTGATGTCGTTGCGGCCCGGCCTGCGCAAACACAATCTGACGCTCAACGTGGATTGCCAGCCTAACCTGACGATGAACAGCTATCCCGGCCCCTATGGACAGGTGCTCACCAACCTGTTCCTCAACGCCGTGGCGCATGCATTTCCGGACGGCAAGCCCGGCACGGTCGATATCCAGGTGCGGGAGTGCGGCAAGGACAATGTCGAGGTCCTGTTTTCCGATGACGGCATCGGCATGAGCCTCGACGTCCGCCGCCGCGCGTTCGATCCGTTCTTCACCACGAGGCGCGATCAGGGCGGCACCGGGCTCGGGCTCCACATCGTCTACAGCATCGTGACCAACCGTCTCGGCGGCCGCCTCGATCTCGACTCCCAGCCGGGTGGCGGCACGCGGATCCAGATGATCCTGCCGCGCACAGCCCCGATCGAGCAGGCGGCGGAATAGGCGGTCAAGCGCGAGGCGTGGAAGGAGCAAGCCTAGTTGGTATCCGCGAGCCAATGCAGCGTCGCGCCGAAGATCTGGCTGTTCTTGCCGACCAGCGCTGTCCCGTTCATGGTGCCGCGTGTGTCGGTGAAGGTGCCGGATACGCCGATGCCAACGGGGTTGGGTCCGCCGAACAGCGGGTTGTCGTTGTCGCGCGGGGAGGTGTGGCGCTGCACCAGCACCTCGCCCCTGAAGGTGTCGCCCTTCACGGTGTAGCTGCCGGTGTAAAACAGATAGGCGTCGCCGCCGAGGATCTGGCCGTCGCGGAACAGAATCACGCCGCTGCCCTTGCCGGAGCGTCCGTCTAGCAGGTTGACGTGGATCGAATACAGCCCGTTCTTCATGACGTCCCAATGCCGGCTGCCGCGCCCACGGAAACCGGTCATCAGTTATGCCAAAGCGCGGGCCTCAACGTCAACGCGGCAGGTTGCTGGGAGAGGCTCGATTCTGGGGCAAGATTCAGCACGCAGGCGTCGTGTGACACTGACATGACAGACGGTTGAGGGCGACTCAGGTTGGCCCGTGAAATGCATGGCTTTCTGCGGCACCGGCCGGTGGGTGCTGGAGCAAGAGAACAGGTGACCAACTGGATGAAATCCGGCGGCCACGCGGCGCGCCGATGCACTGACAACTACTTCCGTGAAACTACGGGCCGCGATCGCGCGGGCCGTTTCAAAAAGCCGCTGCTGATCGGTTTTGCGGTGCTGATGTTGCCTCTGGCCACGTATCCCGGCCATGCCCGCGATCCCGACGGCCGCTACGCCAACTCGCCGCTGAAGCAATGGTTCGACAGTCTGAAAAGCGGCAAGGGGCCCTGTTGCTCCGACGCCGACGGCACGGCAGTCAGCGATGTCGATTGGGAGTCCGGTAACGGGCATTACCGCGTACGGATCGAAGGCGACTGGGTCGACGTGCCCGATGAGGCCGTGATCACCGAGCCTAATCGAGTCGGCCGAACCATGGTCTGGCCGATCCGTGGCTACGGTGGCCTGACGATCCGCTGCTTCATGCCGGGCAGCATGACGTAGCGGCGGCGATCGCGGGAACTGTCATGCTCCGCCATCGACGGCGCGTTGTGTTGACCGATGGCGGCTATCAACGCGGCATGGGGCGACCGCGCGGCGCGTCACGCATATTTCTTGTCGCGCTCCAAAAGCTCGATCGAAATGCCCTGCGGTCCGCGGATGAAGCAGATGCGCACGCCCGGCCGGATGGTGGTTGGTTCACGCGTGAACTCGACACCCTTTGCCTTGATCTCGGCGGCGACCGCGTCGATGTCCTTTACCGTCAGGCCGAAGTGATCGAGGCCCTGATAGGGCGTCACCGGCGGTGAGTTGACGCCGTCGCCGGAGCCGACCGGTGCGATAAACACGTTGGCGCCGCCGAGCTTGACGTCGATGCGCCCGGGGCCGCGAATGATTTCGCCGCCCAGAATGTCGTGCAGCCAGGTCGCGGTCGCTTCGGGGTCGGGACTGCGCAAGTGGACGTGGTCCCAGGTAACTTTTGGCCCGACGGTCGGCATCTTGGTCTCCCCCTCGGTGATTGTCGTTGCCGTGCTGAAGCCCGGCTTCGGCGTCAATCTAGCGGCGGGACTTTCGCAATTCCATCCCCGGAAGCATTGCATGGCTGCCGCAATATTGTCGGGGTGACATGCAACCTTTGTTACTGTGAGTGATTGAAGACTACGCGGCGGAACCGTCCAGCGGCAGTCGTGACAGGAGCCGTATGGTGTAACGCCCGTAGGGCTTTTTTCATGTGCGGCACGGCAATCGCCGGCGCCGCCGGATGAGGGTGCGGCAATGAGGATCGCCGGACGGTCATTCGAACGTGCCGATGTACGGCTCATGGTGCTGCCGGCGATTGCGATTGCCGGATGCACCGCCTGGATGTTGCTCCCCTGGCCGAGCGATGCCGAGAGCCAATCCGGGGCGGCATCAACCGTGGTCTTCCACGTCGTGCAGGATAGCTCCGGGTCGAACGATCCGGTGACGCCGACCAGGGCCACCCTCGCGAGCCCGGAGCTGCCCGCCGGCGCCACCGACAGCAGCCCCACGGCGACGACAGTAGCTCCCCCGGAAATTTCTGTGCCGGAAACGACTGCGCCGGCGAAGCCGCCGGTCGATGGCCTCAAGATTTCCTCGCAGTCGTGGCGAAGGGGCGGGCTCGGCTCGAAGGCACTGATGACGTTCACGCTCCGCAACGGCAATGACTATGCGGTGAAGGATATCGAGATCGCCTGCGCCTTCGCCCGCCGCGACGGCAGCCACCTGACCGATCGCAAGCGGGTGATTCCCGATACCGTGAATATGAAGAGCCGGAAGCGGTATTCCGGCATGCTGGTCGGGTTCGTCAATGTCTACGCAAATAAGGCGAAATGTTCCCTGGTGACGGCCAGCCGGACCTAACACTCTGCACTCGAAAAAGTGACCGCCGCCGTTGAACCTAGCAGGTCGGTTAGGAACTAATCGCTATGTCGCCTGTTAGGCGACTGAACCGCGCATCGGCGTGGGGGGAGTGAGTGAAATGCCCGTAGCGCGTTATTTCATGTTCGTCGGCGGGACGCTGCTGGCGCTGCTGTTCTTGATCGACGCCTTTGTGCCGTCGCAGGCGGTCGTCGCGAACCATGCCGCCCCCTCGATCGACCGGAACGTCGTTCGAATTCATTCCGACCAGAAGTTACCGGAACGGGTGGTCTACGACACCAGCCTTCCGACCATCGTTCCGCCCGCCTCGAAGGTCCGGGTTGCCGCCGCTCCGCAGCCGCCCGTTGCCAGTGATGTCACTACGGCGCAGGCCCGCGTCCGCGACACCTTTGCCCAGTTCATCCCGGCTGCCCAGGTCGCAGCGGCGGACGTGAAGAAGCCCGACCCGCAGGTCCAGCGCAAACGCAAGGTAGCCAGGAACGTTGCCAAGAGCCGCGCCAACCCGCCGATCCGCTTGGCGCAGCAGCAGTCGCATTTCGGCTTCTTCGGCAGCCCGAGCAACACCTGGAACAGCACCTGGTAGGGTGCCCCGCGTGAGCTACCTTGGCAGTTTCGGGATTTTGTCGGCAAAACCGTTATAGCAGGTCAGCCGCTCGTCTTCCTCTTTGAGGAAACGGCACTCATTGACGCCCTTGGCGGCCGGCGCCTTCGGCTTGGGCTGCGGCGTGAAGATGGTATCGTAGCACTGCAGGCGTTCCTTGGTGGCGTCGTCAATATCCTGACACGCCTGCAGCTTCTGGGCGACGGATTTGGGCGCCTCCTTCTTGCCTGCGGCCTCTTTCTTGCCGGCCGGAGGCTTCTTGGCCCCGACCTGAACCAGCGGCTTGCCGGCGACCGTCGGAGGAGGGCTGGCCGTTGTGGCCGGGTCAGTGGAGCCTTGCGCAAACGCCGCGGCCGGATACAGGATCGCCAGCGTCAGGATTATCTTTCTCATATCAATTCGCTCTCGAATGTGTGGTTTCGGCCGATCGGTCCCCACCGAAATGGCGCGCTCGGAGAGATTCGAACTCCCGACCCTCGGAATCGAAATCCGATGCTCTATCCAGCTGAGCTACGAGCGCCTGTGGTCCGGTCGATTATCAGACTTGGCCCGGCAGGGCCAGCAGCCGGCGGTCAAAAGCACGGATGCCGCTGGCGGTCCTGGCCGAGATAGGCGGCAGCGCCCCGGTCGCAGTGGTTGGTCGAGGGGCCGTCATAATAGGCAAAGGTGCCGGGCTGGGGTCCGGGGCCGTAATTGTGGAGGTAGCTGATCGGGTACGGCAGCGGCCAGTGGTGGCGGTAGTGATGGTGCCGGTAATGGCGCGCTTCGGCGAGATTCGGCGCCAGGGCCGACGCAGAGAGCAGGGCGGCGGCAATCAGAAACTTGGCTTTGGTCATTGCGATTCTCCGGAAGTCCTGCTGGAAATTACACAGTTTCGGCCGATCGGGGTTCCATTTAGCGCGAAATGGGGGGAAAATCTGCGGGAAAACGGCCACAGGGCGCCAATTTTTGGCCGCAACGGATGCTTAACGAATTACCAACACAGTCCGGCCAGAGTCCTGCGGTCAGGTCAAAGCCTTGAGGCCCGAACCTTCCCGCGTCACCCCGGTTTCCGATCGATCCATGCGCATCACGCCCCTCATCCTTCTGGTGCTCTCGGTCCTGGTAGCTGCGCCAGCGCGCGCCGACCTGCATATTACGCGCGACCACGGCGGCTATGTCGAGGAATACAAGGCCAAGTACGCGCGCATCCGCGACCGCAAGGAACGCGTCATCATCGACGGCATCTGCAATTCGGCCTGCACGCTGGTGTTCGGCATCGTGCCGATGAACAAGATTTGCGTGACGCCGAAGGCGAGCCTCGGCTTCCACCAGGCCTACTACGACAAGGCCTTCACCTTCGGCATCAAGGTCACGAGCTCGGAAGGGACATCGGACCTGATGTCGTATTATCCCGATACCGTGAAGGACTGGATCCGCCGCAACGGCGGGCTCACCACCGAGATGAAGAAGATCAAGAACGGCGACGACCTCTGGAAGATCGTCGATCCCTGCCCGGAAGAGTGGTAGCGCGACGGCATCGCGCAATGCCTGATTTGTCACTCCGCGCCAGCTCCTAGAACGTCACCACGCCACGGATCGATTCACCGCGCTTCATCAGTTCGAACGCGTTGTTGATTTCGGCAAGCGGCATCACATGCGTGATCATCGGGTCGATCTGGATCTTGCCCTGCATGTACCAGTCGACGATCTTCGGCACGTCGGTGCGGCCCCTGGCGCCGCCGAACGCCGTGCCTTTCCAGACCCGGCCGGTGACCAACTGAAATGGCCGCGTCGAAATCTCGGCACCCGCGGGTGCCACGCCGATCACGATCGACTGGCCCCAGCCGCGATGACAGGCTTCCAGCGCCTGCCGCATCACGGTGAGTTGCCGGTGCAGTCGAAGGTGTAATCGGCGCCGCCGATCTGGTCCGCGCCCGATTTCGTCATGTCGACGAGGTGAGGGACGAGTTCCTTGCCGAGCTCCTTCGGATTGACGAAATGCGTCATGCCGAAACGCTCGCCCCATGCCTTGCGGTCGTTGTTGATGTCGACACCGATGATCATGTCGGCGCCGGCAAGCCGCAAGCCCTGCAGAACGTTGAGGCCGATGCCGCCAAGTCCGAACACGATCGCCTTGGCGCCTTGCTCGACTTTGGCGGTGTTGATCACGGCGCCGATGCCCGTGGTGACGCCGCAGCCGATGTAACAGACCTTGTCGAACGGCGCGTCCTCACGGATTTTTGCCACCGCGATCTCCGGCAGCACGGTGTAGTTCGCAAATGTCGAGGTGCCCATGTAGTGATGGACGGGCTTGCCGCCGATCGAGAACCGCGAGGTGCCGTCGGGCATCAGGCCCTGGCCCTGCGTGGCGCGGATCGCGGTGCAGAGATTGGTTTTGCGCGACAGGCAGGATGGGCATTGCCGGCATTCCGGCGTGTACAGGGGAATGACGTGGTCGCCCTTTTTGACGCTGGTGACGCCCTTGCCGATGTCGACCACGACGCCCGCGCCTTCATGGCCGAGAATAGCGGGGAACAGCCCCTCCGGGTCGGCGCCGGACAGCGTGAACTCATCGGTATGACAGACGCCGGTGGCCTTGATCTCGACCAGCACTTCGCCCTCGCGCGGCCCGTCAAGCTGGACGGTGGTGACTTCCAGCGGCTTTCCGGCAGCGACGGCAACGGCGGCGCGAACGTCCATGGCATTTCCTCATTGCAGGTGGTTGAATTGCAGGTCGTTGAATTTCAGGTCGTTGAATTTCAGGTCTTGGGTATGTGATTGCACGCGAGTGGACCCGCATGGTTCGGCCTTGCCGCATAGCATATGATCGGGCAACACGTGCCGTAAATGAATCGGGAATTCGAGCAATTCGCCGCGCGTGCGGCGCCGGCGATTTTCGTGGTGCTCTGGAGCACCGGCTTCGTTGCGACCAAGTACGTGCTCAACAGCGCCGAGCCGTTGACCTATCTTTCGATCCGCATGGCATGCGTGGTCGGATTGATGACGATCATTGCCGCGATCGCGCGGCCGAAATGGCCTGATCACGCCGGCATCGGACACAGCATCGTCGCCGGCCTTTTGGTGCACGGATTTTATCTCGGCGGGACGGCGGTGGCGATCTCGCATTCGATTCCGGCCGGACTCTCGGCGCTCATTCCGGGCCTGCAGCCGATCCTGACCTCGACGCTCGCCAACCGCTGGCTCGGCGAACGCGTCACGCCGCTGCAGTGGACCGGGCTGCTGCTTGGCCTCGTCGGCGTCGTGCTGATCCTGCACAACCGGCCGATGAGCGGGGAGGCCGGCTGGGGCTGGCTCGCCTCCGGCGTCTCGCTGGTCAGCATCACCCTCGGCACGCTCTATCAGCGGCGCTACTGCAATGCGATCGACTGGCGCGCCGGCAACCTCGTGCAGTACATCGCGGTGACGATTTTCTTCGGCCTCGGCGCGTGGCTGTTCGAGAACAACGTGGTGCACTGGACCACCGAATTCATGCTGGCGCTGAGCTGGCTTGCGGTGGTGCTGTCGATCGGATCGATCGGGCTGTTGTACTGGCTGATCCGCCGCTCGGCTGCGACCTCGGTGGCAAGCCTGTTCTATCTGGTGCCGGCGGTGACGTCGCTGATGGCCTATGTGCTGTTCGGCGAAAAGCTCGACGCGATCGCGATAACAGGCATGACGGCCTGCGCTGCGGCGGTGTTTCTGGTCAACCGCCGTACGCCAGCTTGACGCGTCATCGCGACGAGCCAACAGGGTGCGATGCCTTAAGCCCGTCCTTCCGGGGTCGACGCCTTGCGTCGCCCCGGAATGACGACCGAAGCCGCTATTTCGGCTGCGGTACGATCCGCAGGTATGGCTTCGGCGATTTCCAGCCGGCCGGATAGATCGTCTTGGCCTCGTCGTCGCTGACGGAACCGGCGATGATGACGTCCTCGCCCTGTTTCCAGTCGGCGGGCGTCGCCACACGATGCTTGGCCGTCATCTGCAGGGAATCGATCACGCGCAGGATTTCCTGGAAATTGCGGCCCGTCGTCATCGGATAGACCAGCACCAGCTTGATCTTCTTGTCGGGTCCGATGATGAAGACGTTGCGGACGGTCATGTTGTCGGCAGCGGTGCGCGTCGCCGGATCGCCCGAGGTCGAGGCAGGCAGCATGTCGTAGAGCTTCGACACGTTGTAGTCGGTATCGCCGATCATCGGGTAGTTCGGCGCAGCACCCTGGGTCTCCTTGATGTCCTCGGACCATTTCGAGTGCTTGTCGACGGGATCGACGCTCAAGCCCATCAGCTTGACGCCGCGCTTGTCGAATTCCGGCTTCAACTTCGCGAGAGCGCCGAGTTCGGTGGTGCAGACCGGGGTGAAGTCCTTCGGATGCGAGAACAACAGCGCCCAGCTGTTGCCGATCCAGTCGTGGAATTTAATTTTGCCCTCGGTGGTCTGGGCTTCGAAATCAGGGGCGGTGGCGCCAATCTGGAGTGCCATGGTTTGACCTCATCTCATTCAGTTTGCAGAAGAATTTGCCTTGGAAAGTATACGAGCTAGCGGGGGGTATGTGAACCCGTTCACGTAAAAGGTGAAATCCTTCTCCGTGACTTGGAACTCCTAGCATCTTCTTGCCGTCCGCGCCCCTGCGGCGAAAGCAACACTTCGGGAATAAAAGCCCTGTCCGCCCCGATATTGCCTTTTATCACCCGCATCACCCCCGGCCGGATTGCCGGCTCGAACCGAGACTGACTTCACAGCGACCAATTGGCAACCATCTAAAAATCTCGGAATGCAAGTTTCGAATCGTTAACCGCTCGTTTACGCCCGCATGGAAATGCTGGGATCAGAAAAAGAAATTGAGAAGTGCAAGCTATGTCCGCCTCTAGTGCCAAAGCCACCGACAAGGCCACCGAAAAGTCCGGTGTGCTTCAACCGTCCTGCCGCAAGACCGCAGCCCATGCGCTCACCATCGTGCGCGATGGCGTGATCACCGGCGAGGGGCCCACCACCAAGGGCCGCATCCATTTTTCCCGCTCGCTCGATGCCGACGACGCCGCCTGGTGCGCGCGCATCCTGACCGTGACCGAAGTCGAGCATCAGCCGGTGAGCCGCGCCGAAGTCGAGGCGCTGTTTGAAATCTCCGACGCTGCGGCCGAGCGCAGCGACGATGGCCGTTTCGACGATCTGCTCGCCAAGGCGGTCGCCCATCACACCGCGTCCGAATCCGGCCTGCCGGTGCCGCCGCGCACGGTGGCGCTGTCGCCCGACACCGACATCGAGAGCTGGGCTCCGGCACAGGCCAACAAGATCGACACCAAGGTGCTGGAATGGCTGGCCGGCCAGATGCGCGGCAAGCGCCGGGCCAACCGCACGCTGGCCGCGATGGTCGCAACCGTGGTCGGCGCCGCCGCCCTGCCGCTCGCGCAGTTGCCGAACGTGCTGGACCTGGGATTGCTCTAGGTCAGGCATCCTGAGTTTCCGGATTTCGAAACGGCGGGCATTCCCCGCCGTTTTTTGTTTTTGTCTCAACCGAGCCGTCATTCCGGGGCGATGCGAAGCATCGAACCCGGAAGTTCGAGATTCCCCGGGGTGCAATTGCACCCCTGAGGTTCGCCGCGTTGCGGCGCCCCGGAATGACGGTGGATAGATACGCGTTCGCCTTCTCGCGGCGCGATGCGCCCGAAGGTTTGCATTTCGATGTCCCTCTTTGAGAACAGAGGGCGCAGGGAAGACCGGGTGCACGCCGCACCCGCGGTCTCGCGCGCAAAACTGTGCATCAAACACGCGCACGAGCATACAGGTTTGGCGGAAACACACCGGCCTTCCCTGCGCAATGGCTTTACGGCTTATACGATTTCGTCCTGGTGACCGGCTTTCTTGCCACCATCGCTTGCAGATTGCTCCGCTCGCTTGACGCCAGCACCGGGGCGTCGAACCCAAACGATTTCACCGTACGCTAGTGGCCACGCTCGTCAGTCGCAGCCTTCGCGTCCATCGCATCCCACCGCACGTTCGTGACGATCGCGATCGCCCCTCTTGTCGCGGTAGACGGGCGGAGTTAGACGACTGATTTGCCCGACGGCGCAAAAGGAATATTTTTACGCGAGGGGCTGGACAGACTTTTGGTGATTTGCCCGTCGGGTTGATTTGTCGCAGGTGCCGCGCGAAATTTTTCTTGCGCGGGAAGCGAAGCAGGGCGCCGTGCAAGTGGTCAGAGATCGTTTCCTATATCAGCTGAGCGATAGGTGGGCGGCTTCAGTCCAGGCCGTCGGTATCTCTCAATTTTTTTGGATAGGCCAGATTGAGCTTTGGGATTGAGTGCAGGTTAGTTGGAAATGGTTTCGACACCATCGAGATAGATGGACAATGCACCCACCCACTTGCGCGACGCATCCGAATCGGCGCTCTCGGCTGCCTGTTCAATGGATCTGCCGATGTCGGTAATGGTCTGGAATCCAAACATGCCCCCGGAACCCATCATCTGGTGTCCCAGACTCGTCACCGTCTCGAAGTCAACGCGATCTAGGGCATCCAGCATCACGATGACATTCTGCTTGCAGTTCCGCAGATAGGCGGGGATCCGGATTGCGGATCGCGATTTGGCGCTCAACCGGATCAGGTCTATTGGGTTGCTGTCCTCGTTCGCTAACGAAGGAGCGACCAGTGAGTTCTCCCTGATCGCCTGCAGCAGTACTTCCTGTTTGATGGGCTTCGTCAGGAAAGCCGTGCATCCTGCCGCCAAACACATTTCCCGGTCGCCCTTCAGGGCAGAGGCCGTCAGTGCAATGATCGGCGTGGGCGGCCGATGGTTCGCCTGCTCCCACGCTCGAATCGTTCGCGTCGCGGTCAGGCCATCCATGACAGGCATTTGACGGTCCATCAGGACGAGGTCGTAGCGTCCGGCTTCAAACATTTTACAAGCGATGGCCCCGGTCTCGGCGATTTGCACCTGGTACGGCGTGTCCTCCAGATAGGCGATCGTGATGATGCAATTGTCGGGAGAATCTTCCGCCAGCAGAATTCGCAGCGCCGGCAGCGGCAGTTCAGGATCCGCTCCGACCGGATCGGCTGCCGGACGATTGTCCGAAGCGGATATTTCGAAGGGCGCCGCGAATGCAAACACGCTGCCTTTTCCGACTTCGCTTTCGACCCAGATGCGCCCGCCCATCAGCTCCACCAGGCGTCTCGAAATCGTCAGCCCCAGCCCCGAGCCGCCGAACCTGCGCGTGGTCGATGAATCGGCTTGTGTGAAGCGTTCAAACACCTGGCCCAATTTCTCGTGCGCGATGCCGATACCGGTGTCCGATACAGTGAAACGCAATGCGGTCGGGACGGAAGGATCCGCATCCGGTGCAACCCGCAGGGTTACTTCGCCCGTTTGGGTGAACTTGACGGCGTTGCCAAGCAAATTAAGCAGCACCTGGCGAAGCCGTGTCGGGTCGCCGACCAGGTCGTTGGGCACGCCAGGCGCGATCTCGTACACCATGGCCAATCCCTTTTCGCTGGCCCGGAGCGCCACCATCTCCGTCACCTTCTCCAGCAGATCGTTCAGGGAGAAGCCGGTCCGCTCCAGCTCGAGCTGCGAGGCTTCGACCTTGGAGAGATCGAGGATGTCGTTGATGAGATTCAGCAAATTGTCGCCGGCGCGGCGAAAGATTTGTACATATTTGTCCTGCTCCGGCGAGAGCGAGGTCTTGGCCAGCAGGTCCGCGATGCCCATGATCGCATTCATCGGTGTCCGGATCTCATGACTCATGCTCGCCAGAAAATCCGATTTGGTCCGGCTCGCGCTCTCGGCGGCGGCCTTGGCCTGCTGCAATTCCGCCTCCACCCGCTTGCGCTCGGTGACATCGCGCGCTGCGGCGAAGACGCCCTGCAGTGTCCGGTTCCGGTCGTAAAAGGTGGTCGCATTGTAGGACACCACCGTCTGCTTGCCGTCCCGGGTCCGCGCCGTCAGCTCGTAGTCCGTGACCGACTTTTCACTCAGCACGCGCTTGATTGCAGCCTCGGCCCGCTCCGGATCGGTGAAATAACCCTTGAACGGCGCGCCAATCAACTCGTCGCGCGTACATCCGGTCAGCGCCTCCATCTGCTTGTTGACGTCGGTGATGATGCCGGACGGATCGGTGGTCATGATCGCGTCGATGTTGGATTCGATCAGTGAGCGGGTGTAGAATTGCTGGTCACGCAGGCGTTGATCTGACTTCTTTTGCTCTTCTTCGACCAGCTTGCGTGCGGTGTTGTCGGTGCCAATGAGCAGATAGCCGATGATCACGTCCTGCGCGTCGCGCAGCGCCGTGACTGACACCACCGCCGGGAATCGGCTTCCATCCTTACGGATATAGGTCAATTCGTAGATGTCCTCGATCCCGCGCGAGGCCTTGAACACCAGGGCCTCGAAGCCCGGCGTGATCGGGGTTGCCAGCTCGACGCTGAGCGCCTTGGCGCGCGCGATCAGTTCCTGCGGATCGGAAATGTCGGCCGGCGTGATCCTGTTCATCACGTCGGCTGCCGCGAAGCCCAGCATCCGCTCGGCGCCGACGTTGAAGATCTGAATGACGCCCTTGGCGTCGGTGGCGATGCTAGAGAAGTTGGCGCTGTTGAAGATGGCGCTCTGCAGGGCTCCCGCCTTGAGTTCGGTGCCGATCAGGAGGTAACCGATGATGACGTCCTTGGCGTCGCGCAGCGCTGTGACGGACACCACCGCCGGGAACCGACTGCCATCCTTGCGGATGTAGGTCAGTTCGTAGATGTCCTCGATCCCGCGCGAGGCCTTGAACACCAGAGCCTCGAAGCCCGGCGTGATCGGGGTTCCGAGTTCGACGCTGAGCGCCTTGGCGCGGGCGATCAGTTCCCGCGGATCGGAAATGTCGGCGGGCGTGATCTTGTTCATCACCTCGGCGGCGGCATAGCCGAGCATCCGCTCGGCGCCGACGTTGAAGATCTGAATGACGCCCTTGGCGTCGGTGGCGATGCTGGAGAAGTTGGCGCTGTTGAAAATCGCGCTCTGCAGGGCCCCCGCCTGGAGCAGGGCTTCTTCCGCAAGTTTGCGCGCGGTGTTGTCGGTGCCGATCAGGAGGTAGCCGATGATGACGTCCTGCGCATCGCGCAGCGCCGTGACCGACACCACCGCCGGAAACCGGCTGCCATCCTTGCGGATGTAGGTCAGTTCGTAGATGTCCTCGATCCCGCGCGAGGCCTTGAACACCAGGGCTTCGAAGCCCGGCGTGATCGGGGTTCCGAGTTCGACGCTGAGCGCCTTGGCGCGCGCGATCAGCTCCTGCGGATCGGAAATATCGGCCGGCGTGATCTTGTTCATGACCTCGGCGGCGGCATAGCCGAGCATGCGCTCGGCGCCGACGTTGAAGATCTGGATGACACCCTTGGCATCGGTGGCGATGCTGGAGAAGTTGGCGCTGTTGAAGATCGCGCTCTGCAGCGCGCCAATCCGCGCCGTCTCGTCGTTTCTATTGAACACGGCGTCTCCCCAGTGGCTCCCGCCCTTAGCTGATCGATTGCGCGAGAACCGCGGCTATCGATGCTCTTCTTCCCGGGCAATACGGCCAAGGGAGCCGCTCCGAGCCCTATCCGGGCTAAGGCATATTCGCGCCGGGGCGAAAAGTTCCGGCAGTTTTGTAATTCTTAAAGAAGAGATTCTTCCGGAAGACAGTTGATCTCGGGTGTTCGAAGCAAAATCGTTGCCCCGGATGTCCGAATCGGGGTCATTCCGGGGCTAACCGGAGGCAAATCCCGCCATGTCGGTTGCTCTGCCGAAAGCGGAAGCGAGTTCAACAGCGTTCGCGGTATCCCGGCCAGCCTTCGCGGCGTGATGGTATCGCCGCCGCGGGGCCTGTTTGGCGCTGGTTGGATTGCGGCGGCGGGTTATGCCGACCGTGCGGCCAACCCACCATACGACTAGCGCTCCCTTGGGGTCGCGGTTACTTCCCCGCCGTTTTCTTGTTCTCTTCCGCCTCGAGCCCGAGCGTGCGGCCCGGGAATCCTGCGGTGTCAAAATAGCGCTGGGTGCCGATGCGCTGGAAATTCAGCACGGTGCGCAGGCCGTTCGCCGCGGGCCTCGACTTCACGGTGCCGGCATAGGCCTGCGGCGTCGCGCCGTTCGGCATCGCTTCAGTCATGACGCGGCCGACCAGGGGCCCCTTGGGCTTTTGCGTCAGCCCCATGACTTTCGCGGCGGTCGCCCCGACATCGGCATTGCTGACGGGGAGGGCATCGACATAGCCCGACTTAAAATCGGGCCCGATCGCGGCGGTGAAGTTCAGCGTATCGCCGCGGCTGAAGCTGCCGTGCATGCCCTGGCCCTGGCGCAGCACGGTATCCGCCACCTGCACCGAGCAGTTGGTCGGCTCCTCGCAGCCCGACGACCAGGAACGGAAATTGACCACGATCGACGGCTGCGGCGTCACCGCCTTGCCGATCAGGCCGAGTTGCGACATCGGCAACGTGCCGGGAAAACGCCCGAGATCGTCGTTGACGAAAATGCCGCTGACATAGTCCTGCTCCAGCAGCGCCTTGATGGTGCGGTCCGCCAGCTTTCGTTCGTTACTGGGAATGTAGATCAGGTCGGATCCGCCGTTGGTGGCGACCACCAGATCCGGCTTGGTCGGATCCTTGCCGAGCACGCCGTTGCCGGCCTTGGGATGCGCGTTGTCGGCGACCGCCGCGTTCTTGTCGTTGGGATCGTACAGCGGCAGATTCAGCGCCTTGGCGAGGTCGATGGCGAGGAATCCCATGGGCAGGAAATCCTTCGGTGTATCCGCGTAAGTAACCTTCGCCGACGGGCTGGTCTTGCTCTCCTTCGAAATCGTCGAGAAGCCGTGATCGGAAGAGATCATGATATTGGTCGAGGCGCTGAGCCCGAGATCGTCCAGCGCCTTGCGCAATTGCGCGAGGTTGTTGTCGGCGTTCTTGATGCCGGCCATCGAGGTCGGGCCGTTGATCCCGGGCGTCGTGGTGTTGAGGCTGTCGCCGGTGTTGTGCTGGCTGCCGTCGGGATCGCGCGACCAGAACACCAGCACGAACGGCTTGTTGCGCGCCTTGAACATCGGCAGCACGACCTTGGCCGCGACGTCGGCCATGTAGGCCTGCTGCGCGACGTTGGCTGACGTGGTGCCCGGCGTCTTGGCATCGCCGGCCTTGCCGTTGTCGCCACGCGAGGGCGTCGCCACCGGCAGATTGGCCTTGGTCAGCGCGTCCTTCATTTCGTCGGACAGCGGCACGCCGTTCTTGCCGCCGGTGGCGTCGTCGATCACGATGGAGGCCTTGCCGCGGTCGTTATGGTCGAACTGCAGGGTAGGGCCGAGCTTGCCGATCGCGGCTGTGGAAAAGCCTTGCGCCCGCGCCATCTTCAGCAGGGTTTCCTCGTTCAGATAGTCACCGCTGAAATGCTCGTCGATGTCGCCGAGCACGGCGTCATTCTCGATGAAGGGAACGACGGTGTCGCCGGCGGGCGCCGAGGTATAGCCGGTAAAGATCGTGTTTGAGAACACGCCGGTATCGCCGAGGTAATGGCCGGTTGCCATCGCCGAACCGTTCGCCATGGTGAAGGTCGGAAACAGCGAGTGCGAATTCCTGAAGTGGACGCCCTTGTCGCGAACCTCGGCCATCGCGGGTGCGGTCTGCGGCGTCACGATGCGTCCGCGCAGGCCGTCCGGCACGAACAGGATCAGGTTGCGCGGCGCGGCGTTCTGCGCCGATGCGGCGGTTGCGGTGAGCGCGATCAAGCTGGCGGTCAGCAACACGGTCGTGCGGCGCATCAGGTTCTCCCCCATCAGAAGCAATTGCGGCGGTCTGCCGTTGTCTCCGTTTAGATTTGCTCTGCGACAGATTTGTTACATGCGCAGGAACCGGCCTCAAGAGCAGGGAGCCTGCCAGGGCAATCACGGAAACGTCGGTTTTGCAGGATTTGGCGGGAAACATCGGCGGTCGATCCCCGTTTTCCCTCGAAGGAGGCCATCATGAGCAAATTCCACGACAAAGCCGAGGCCCAGACCAAACAGATCATCGGGCAAATGCTTGGTGACGAACTGCTGGTCCGGGAGGGCCGGGAACAGCTCGAACAGACAGCAGAAAGAACGTCGCCCGCGGGCGGCAAGGGTCAGGGCATCGTCCGCGATGAACGCGGGCAAGAGCAGCCCCGGGACAAGGACCGGGCGCAACCGGTGAGCCGGGTCGACCGTGGTGGCGATCCGCCCGGGCAAAAGGCCTAGACTGATCCCGCGACGACAGCTTTGAAAAAAAGAAGGCGGCCATCATAGCCGCCTTCCTCAATCGTGTCGTTCACTCACTGCGCCGGGTTCACTTCAAACGGATGTGAGGTTTCAGTTCCTGATCTGGAACGATCCTTGTCGATGCCGACTGATGCAACTCCACATAAGCGAGCAATTCTGGTGAGTGAAGAGGCGCGGTGAGCCGGATGCGGGACGGCAGCCGGAAACGGCTGTCGTTCTTGCCGGCGGGCCGGCTTGTTCCTTACAATACTTGTTCGTTACAATGACGTGTCGCCGAGGCTGATGACAGTCAGGTTGACCTTCAGGGAAGAGAAGCATGCTCAAGCGAATTCTGATTGCCGGCTTGGTCATGTTCGCACCCGTCGGCGGCGCATCCGCGCAGGGGCGAACGATCACCGTCGCCTCGACGACTTCGACGGAGCAATCGGGGTTGTTCGGCTACCTGCTGCCGCGTTTTACCTCTGCGAGCGGCATCGCCGTCAAGGTCGTTGCCGTCGGCACCGGGCAGGCGCTCGACATCGGCCGCCGCGGCGACGCCGACGTGGTGTTCGTCCACGACAAGGTGGCGGAACAGAAGTTCCTCGCGGACGGGTTCGGCGTGAAGCGCTACGAGGTCATGTACAATGATTTCGTGGTGATCGGGCCGAAGGCCGATCCGGCGCACATTGCCGGCGACAAGGACGTTGCCGATGCCTTGCGAAAGATTGCCGCGGCGAAAGCCATCTTCGTCTCGCGCGGCGACCGCTCCGGCACCCATGAGGCGGAGCTGCGGCTCTGGAAAGAAGCGGGCGTCGATCTCGCCGCGGCCAAGGGCGACTGGTATCGCGAAATCGGCCAAGGCATGGGCGCCGCGTTGAACATGGCGTCGTCGTCGAACGCCTATCTGCTGGCGGACCGCGGCACCTGGCTTTCCTTCAAGAACCGTGGCGAGCTCGCGGTCCTGACGGAAGGCGACCGGCGGCTGTTCAACCAGTATGGCGTGATGCTGGTCAATCCGGTCAAACATGCCGGCGTGAAAGCCAGGGACGGCCAGGCCTTCATCGACTGGCTGGTCTCGGTCGAGGGACAAAAAACCATCGCCGACTACAAGGTCGGCGGTGAACAGCTATTTTTCCCCAATGCGTCCGAGTAGCAGGAACGCCACCGTACTGACGGTTACGCTCAGCGACACCAGGATGAGCCCGAGCCCTAACGCCAGCGATAGTTCGCCCTTGCTGGTTTCCAGCGCAATCGCCGTCGTCATGGTGCGGGTGTAGCCACGAATATTGCCGCCAACGATGATGATGGCGCCGACCTCGGCGATCGCGCGCCCGAAGGCGGCGAGAAAGGCCGTGAGCAGGGAGGCGCGTCCGAGCGACAACATCAGCGCCATGCAGCGAAGATGCGACAGGCCGTCGGTGTGAGCGAGGTCGGCATATTCGGCCCACAGCAGCGTCACAGGCCGATGGACCAGCGAAATGACGATCGGGGTAGCCAGCATCACCTGCGCGATGATCATGGCCGGCGGCGTGAACAGCAATCCGGCAAAGCCGAAGGCGCCCGACCGGGACAGCAGCAGATAGAGCCCGAGCCCCACCACGACCGGCGGCAGGCCGAGCAGGGCGTTGGCCAGCACGATCAGGACCTGTCGTCCGCGAAACCGGCTGATCGCAAGCCAGATGCCGAGCGGCGCGCCGATCATTAGAGCGATCAGGCTGGCCGAAAGGCTGACGCGCAGCGACAGCCAGACGATGGCGACCAGTTCGGAATCGAGACGGCCGATCAGTGCCAGCGCCGCGGCGATGGATTGGGTGAAATCGTTCATCCGCGCAATGAAGCAGAAATTCAGGCCTGAGGCGTTAAGTTTTGACGCGTTTTGTTGACGCGAACCGCTCCACCCACGGATCAAGTCCGAGGGCATGCTTCGCTTGAAAACGCTATGCAGCTATTTCCCCGCGTTCGCTTCAAGGCACTGAATGAGAAAAGCGGTGCGTTCGCGCGGTATCACCTTTTCCGTATCCGCCTTGTGCGCGCACTCCTGCTGCCTGATCTGTTCGGCGCGGCGCTTCTCCGCCGCCTCCCGGTATTCCGGAGCCACCTTGGTCGGATCGACCAGTCGCTGCGCCGACAATGGCGAAGCGATCGCCATCGAAACCAGCGCTACCGCCACAAAATGCTTCATGAAAAACTCCAACGATGAAATATCGAAATGCGGGTCGTTAATGCGCAAACCATAGCAAAAAACCGGTCTCCCCGATACCGCGTCGACCGCATCCGGGCGGTTGTCCATCCCGGCACGTTAAGGGTGTGGTGTGACCATAGATTTCTCAGAGATGGTAAAGTCGCAGGTCCGCACAAATACCGGCTTTGCCCGGTACCCGCGTAAGCAAACGTTTAGAGGCAGGCTGTAAAGTACCCGTTATCACTTCCTGCATTAACCCCCGGTTAGTCATGCGCTTGCTGCCGATGAAAGAGCCGGACAAGGCCTGGCGCTCGATCAAGAGCCAGTGGAAGAAGGACGCTGAAGCCGTCGGGGAGGACTATTCCACCCTCGCGATCGGCAGCTACGCCGTCATTGACGGCCTGATCAGGGACGAGAAAAACCCGAGCCTCTTCTGCCTTTCCGAAGGGGACCGGTCGCATGCGGTCTGCCAGGTCAGCCGCATCATGATGAGCAAATATCCCGCGCCGACGCTGCGCGCGCGCTTCACCACCCTGTCGCCGGTCTACGAACTCGGCATTGTCGGCCTCGCCCAATACGCCCAGATCATGGTCGCGCTGTTCTCCGGCATCGTATGGCTGTCGCGGGATACGCTGTCGGGGAACCACATCCGCTTCTTCCTGAAGAGCCCGGGCGACGCCCAGTTTTTCACAGCCCTGCGCATTGAATCCGCGCTGTCGCCGTTCTCGAAGTTCACGATCGACGGGTCCCTGATCGAATGCAGCATGAGGGAAGCGGAGACCGCCGAGGTGGACGAGATGGCGAAGGCAATGGCCTGATTTGCTGTTCTTGTTTTCGCGCGTTTTCTACCGCAGATAAGTCTACGCAATCTGCGTAAACTTGATTGCTACGCGAACCGGCATCCACCCACGGATCAAGTCCGAGGGCATGCTTCGCTTGAAAACGCTTGGCCTATTTAACTTCGCGATAACTCACTTTGCTAACGCCCCCTTGGGTGGTGTCCCCCTACAACACGCGCCTGTGGGGGCAGCAAGAATGCTGGACGGTTCGTCTCAAGGCATCATGACGGGGAGTTCGCGCGGATCGATCGGCGGCATGCTGTCCCGGTTCAGAGTAGGCGCGATTCAATGGCTCGTGCTGTGCGGCATCGCGCTCGTGATCGCGATTGCGCTCGGTACCGCCTACTTCGCCCTGCAATTCCGCCAGCGCGCCCTCGAGGTCGCCGAGCGCGAGCAGAACAACACGGCGCTGCTGCTGTCGCGCCACTTCGATCAGCAACTCGGCGATCTCCAGCACGTCCACAACGAGGTCATCGCCTACATGCAGGCGAGCGCCGGCGAGACCGCCGACGAATTCGAAACGTCGATGTCGACATTATCGGCGCACGAAATGCTGCGCACCAAGCTGGAGGCGCTGCCGCAGCCCAACGGCCTGCATCTCTACAATGCGGCGGGAAAACTGATCAACGCGACCGAGGTCTGGCCGGTGCCCGACGTCACGATCGCGGACCGGCGTTACTTCCAGGATTTCATATCGGGAAAACCGACGCCGGATGTCATCGTCGAGCCCGTCAAGAGCAAGGTGACCGGGCTCTGGACCACGGTGTTCGCGCGCAAGATCGTCAACCGCCGCGGCGAGATCGTCGGTTTCGCCAGCAGGGCGCTGCGGCCTTCGCATTTTGAGGGCTTCGTCGCGTCGTTGGCGCTGGACCGCGACACCGGAATTTCGGTCATCCATCGCGACGGCACCATCATCGCGCGCTACCCGCGGAATGACAAGTATGTCGGCCGTAACGTGTCGGGGTTGCCGCAGTTTCGCCGCGCCATGGAGCTCAACGGCAACATTTCGGGTCGGTTCAAGAGCAGCCTCGGCGAAGACCTGATCGGCTCCGTCAGGCCGCTGACACATTTCCCGATCGTCATCGTCTCGGCAGCCGACACCGCCACCGCGCTGGCCGATTGGCGGGCGCAGACCAAGCTGCAGTTTTTCGCCGCGGTACTGGCCGTCGTCGTCGTCGTCGTCATGATCTTCCTGATCGTGCGCCAACTGCAGCGCCAGCATGCCGCCGCCCAGCACAAGCTGTCGGAAAAGACTCAGCATCTCGACACCGCCATCAACAACATGACGCAGGGGTTGCTGCTGTTCGACAAAACGGGCCATCTCGTGATCTGCAACCAGCAATATATCGACATGTTCGGGGTCTCGCCGGACGTCGTCAAACCCGGCTGCTATCTGCGCGACCTGATCCTGCACCGCCAGCAGCTCGGTTCCTTTGTCGGCGACGTCGACAGCTATTGCGCCAAGTTTCTCGATCCCAAGGGCGGCATCAACGATACCGTGACCTCGACGCCCGACGGGCGCACGATCCGGCTGATCTACAAGCGCTCGCCGGACGGCGGCTGGGCCACGACGCTGGAAGACGTCACCGAAAACCGGCGCGTCCAGGCCCAGATCGAGCATCTCGCCCATTACGATCCCCTGACCGGCCTGCCGAACCGGACGCTGTTCCAGCGCCACGCGGAAGGGTTGTTGCTCGAGACTGCAAGCGTCCAGTTCGCGATCCTCTATATCGACATCGACGAGTTCAAGGCGATCAACGATTCACTGGGCCATCTGATCGGCGACGAATTCCTCAAGGGCGTCGCGGAACGGCTGCGCCAGTCGGTCGGGCCGAGCGACTTCATCGCCCGCCTCGGCGGCGACGAGTTCGCGATCCTTCAGCACGACGTCGGGGACGACCGCGATGTCAGCGCGCTGGTCGAGCGGATTTATCAGGCGCTGCGCACGCCGTTCGACTGCAACGGCCATCAGCTTGCCAGCGACGCCTCGATCGGCGTCGCGATCGCCCCGCGCCACGGCACCGACCTGTTCGGCCTGCTGAAGAGCGCCGACCTGGCGATGTATGCCGCGAAAGCCGCCGGCCGCCGGACGTATCGTTTCTTCGCGCCGGCGATGGAAGCCGAAGCCAACCATCGCCGCGAGATCGAGCGCGATTTGCGCGCGGCGCTGGCGGAAGACGAATTTGAAATCCACTACCAGCCGCTGGTCGATCTGCGCAGCGACGAGGTCACCGGCTGCGAGGCGCTGCTGCGCTGGCGGCATCCGGTGCGCGGCATGGTCTCGCCCGCTGACTTCATTCCGGTCGCCGAGGAAACCGGCCTGATCGAGCAGATCGGGCAATGGGTGTTGCGCACCGCCTGCGCCGAAGCGGCCACCTGGCCGGCCCATCTGCGGATCGCCGTCAACGTCTCGCCGATCCAGTTCAAGTCGGAAACGCTGTCGCTGAAGGTCGCTGCCGCACTCGCCGAAACCGGGCTCGACCCGCGCCGGCTCGAGCTCGAGATCACCGAGGCGGTGCTGATCGCCGACGACGACGCGGCGCTGGCGACGCTGAGCCAGCTTCGCGCGCTCGGGGTCAAGATTGCGCTCGACGATTTCGGAACGGGCTATTCGTCGCTGCAATACCTGCAACGCTTCCCGTTCGACAAGATCAAGATCGACCGCAGCTTCGTCAAGGAGGTCGTTCGCAATTCCTCGTCGGCCTCGATCATCCGGGCGGTGGTCAGCATCGCCGCCGACCGCGACATGATCACGACAGCGGAAGGCGTCGAGACCTTGCGGCAGCGCGAAACCGTGCAGAATCTCGGCTGCACGCAGATGCAGGGATATCTGTTCAGCGCCGCGCGTCCGGCGCATGAAATCCGCGGGCTGCTGGCGGCAAGCGCCGAAGCGGTCGAAAACGCGGCCTAAGGGCCGGAACTCTCGCCATAGCAACGCGTTCTGCTGCCGGGGCCGACCGATGCAGGACGTAAATGCGAATTTCGATGGTCGCGGCGGCCCTGCTGCTGCTTGGCAGTTCGCTCGCGCGTGCGGAGACCGGGAAGGCCTCCTATTATCACGGCATAGGCAAGCGCGGTGAAATGACCTGCGCCCATCGCAGCCGGCCGTTCGGCAGCATGGTCCGGGTCTCCTCCGGCAATCACAGCATTCAATGTCGCGTCAACGACCGCGGGCCCTTCGTTCGCGGCCGCATTATCGATGTCTCGATTGGCGCGGCGAGAGCGCTGGGAATGATGAAAGCCGGCGTCATCAAGGTCTCGATCGAATAGCGGGCTGCGGTTGCCGGCCGGTCGCTACGCGCTATCAGGCTTTTGCGCCGAAATCGCTTTTCGCAGAATCCGCGACAGCAACTCGACCGAATAGGGCTTCTGGATCAGCTCGAAGCCGTGGTGGGCATTTTCCGCCAGCACGTTGCTGTAGCCGCTGGTCAGCACCACCGGCAGGCCGGGGTAGCGCTCGCGGATGATATTGGCGAGTTCGACGCCGTTCATGCCGGGCATGATGACGTCGGAGAACACCAGATCGGCGGAAAACTCGTCTGCGGCCAGCATGGCGAGCGCGCTACTGGCGTTGGCGGCGCGGCGGACGGTGTAGCCGAGATCCTCCAGCAGTTCGGTGGAAAAGCGGCCGACGTCGTCGTTGTCTTCGACCACCAGCACGCGATAGCCGCGGCCCCGCGTGGCGGGCTCGCTGGCGGCTGCGGCCGCTTCGATCGCATCCGTCGGCATCTCGGCCTGCGGCAGATAGATCGTGAAGGTCGCACCCTGGCCGGGCAGGCTTTTTACCTCGATGTCGCCGCCGGACTGTTTGGCAAAGCCGAAGGCCTGGCTGAGGCCTAATCCGGTTCCCTTGCCGACTTCCTTGGTGGTGAAGAACGGCTCGAAGATCGCATCGAGCTGGTCGGCGGCGATGCCGGTGCCGGTGTCGGCTATGGCGATGGCGACGAAGTCGCCGCTGCGGGCGGACTGGGCCCGGAGCGGGGGGATGGCGCGCAGCTTGCGGACGCTGATCGTGAGCTGGCCT
The DNA here is from genome assembly GCF_005937885.2 of Bradyrhizobium sp. KBS0727. Taxonomy (NCBI): domain Bacteria; kingdom Pseudomonadati; phylum Pseudomonadota; class Alphaproteobacteria; order Hyphomicrobiales; family Nitrobacteraceae; genus Bradyrhizobium; species Bradyrhizobium sp. KBS0727. The sequence goes on from NZ_CP042176.1 coordinate 3,216,079, forward strand.
TCGCCGTCCATGGCATCGCGGGCATTGACGGCGAGGTTGATCAGGGCGGTCTCGAACTGCGCGATGTCGGCGATCGCAAAACAATCGGTGCTTGTCAGGTCGACCTCGATCCTGATCCGGGCGCCGACGAGGGGACGAATAAGCCGCGCCACGGCGTCGACCTGGCTGCCGACGTTGAAGATCTGCGGCTTCAGCGGCTGGCGGCGGGCAAACGCCAGCAACTGCGCGGTCAGCTTGGACGCCCGTTCCACCGTCTCGGAAATCGCATCGACGTAGCGCCGCCGGCGCTCCTCCGGCAATTCGCGGCGGCGCAGGAAGTCGGTTGCCGAGCGAATGATGGTCAGGAGATTGTTGAAATCGTGGGCCACGCCGCCGGTCAACTGGCCGACCGCTTCCATCTTCTGCGACTGCCGCAGCACTTCCTCGGCCTGGCGGCGCTCGGTAACATCCACGGCTTCCGGCACCGCGCCGATGATGGTGCCGTGCCGGTCGCGCATCGGGCGCATCGCGAAGTCGAAATAGCGCTCGCCGATCGGCAGGTTAAGCCGCATCTCGGTCCGGACTTCTTCGCCCTTGATCACGGCGAAGAAGGCGTCACGGACAATGTCGCGCATGCCCTCGGTTTCGGAAAACCACGGCGTCGTCCAGTACGGCGTGCCGATCACGTCGATGGCCTTGGCGTGGATGCCGTCGAGCGACGTCCGGTTGGCGTAGAGCAGGTCGCCTTCGGAATTGAGCAGTCCCTGATACTGATGGCTGGTCTCGAAGATCGCGCGCATCTGCGCTTCGTTGGATTCGAGCTGCGCGGTTCGCTCCGCAATCCGCTGCTCGAGGGTTTCGTTCAGCCGGCGCAAATCGCTTTCGGCCTGCTTCGATGCGGTGATGTCGTGGGCGACGCCGATGAAGCCGATATGATTGCCGGTCGGATCCCAGCGCGGCTGGGATTCCGATCGCAGCCAGCGCCATTCGCCGTGGGCATTCCGGTAGCGGGCCTCCAGCACGAACGGCTTCAGCGAGGCCTCGCCCGCCACCGATTCCTGCAGGATGCGCTGCAAATCGTCCGGATGCAGCACCTTGCGCCAGTCGAACGCGACGGCTTGCTCGAACGGCAATCCCAGAAAATCGACATAGGCCTGGTTGGCGAACGATCGCGTGCGGTCGAGCTTGGTAACCCAGATCGGCACCGGCGCGCTGTCGGCGATCAGCCGGAAGCGTTCCTCGCTCTCGCGCAGGGTAGCTTGCGCCAGCATTTGATCTGTCACGTCGAGGTCGGCGCCGATCAGGCGCTGCGCGCGGCCGTTGGGCGAGCGCTCGATCCGGGCAACCACGCGGATCCATCTGATCTCGCCGTCATTGGGCCGGATGATGCGGTATTCGTCCGAATAGTCCGCGCTCGCGCTCCGCAGTGTTCCGAACAGGTGTTTGACCGTCCGCTCGCGATCTTCCGGGTGGATGCGACCGACCCAATCCCCATAGGTCTCGTTCTCGGCCTCCGGCGGCAGCCCGTGAACGAGAAGATATTCGGGGGAGCGGCGGTTCTTGACGCCGTCGCGGAAGTCGATTTCGAGTCCGCCGACGCGCGCGATGCGCTGGATCCGGGCCAGTTCGGCTTCGCGTTCCTGCAGCGCGCGATGCGCCTTGTCGCGTTCGCGCGCAATCTCCTCCAGATGCTGCCGCAGCCGTTCGGCAGCTTCAACTTCGGGCAGGACATTCGAAGGTTCGGAAGGGGTCATACGCGACGGCAACCTCTGCCGACACTCTCACACACCAGGCGGCAATTTTGCCAGCGTCATTTGCTCTTGCCGGGCGACCGGCAATTGTAGGCCTTGCGGAATCCGGCGCCTTGCGCGTCCTCCTCGGAACAAAACCAGCGATCCGGGTTGGTCAGGCCCGGATAGGAGCGGCAGGCCTGTAGATGATAGATGCCGAGATTGCCGGTGACGCGGGCGCGGACAGCATACTTGCCCTTGATGCTGCAGCCGGGCGGCTGGGCGATGTCCTCGGGGAACAAGGCTTCGCGGATTTCGCGGTCGCGGTCGGCGCGGCATGAGCCGCCGAGCAGGGCGCCGTCCTTGCGCCCGACGCGGAACTCGCGCGGCGCCACGAAGCAGCCTTTCCACAGGCCGAGCTTGTCGTCCCTGGCCCTGGCCTCGTCCTCCTTGAAACGTCCCGTTGCCGAGGATTCGACATTCAGGGCAAAACCCTGGCGGACCAGTAACTCGCCGAGGCCGGTCGTCTCGCCCTCGACCTTGCAGACGCCAAGATGCCGCTTTCTGTACGTGGGGTCCACGCCCAGATCGTCACAGCGCACGGCACGGCCGCCGATCAATTTGGTCAGTTGGTCGCGCGCCTCGACGCCGCAGGTCCAGCTATCGGCATGATCGTCGATGCAGAGCTGGTCGAAGGCGGGGGCGTCGATGCCGTCGAGGCGGTAGGTCACATTGCCGAGCTGCAGCGTGCTGCCGTCGCGGATGGTGGGAGAGGCTGCCCAGGTCGGGCTCGCGGAGAGAACGGCCAGCGACAGAGCCGCAACCAAGGAAACGCGTGACTGCATTTGTTTCATTTCAAAATGTTTTGTGTACCTGCGCGCGCGTTCTAGCACATGCCGCCATCGGGGAAACCAAGCGCACGGGTCTCGGGTCTTATGTATCTGTCACGTTTATGCCGTGGAGATTTAAAGCTTCAAGGAGAGCTTCGATAAGCTCGGGTTCAAGCCTGTGGGCAAATGCGGTATGAGCTCGTTAATCTGGTCAAATGTGATGAAGCCGTGTCGGCCACCGATTTCGACGGCTCGTCGGATGATCGCATGCCAGTCCATTCAACTGCTCTCGAAATTTGCCCCTCTATGAAAGGCGAGACGGAGCGAGCCCATTGACTTCGTAAGAACAAAAGAAGAACATATCTTTCCTCCGCTCTCCTTGAGATACCGCCGAGATACCGCCATGTCGTTCACCCCCCAGCCGTCGCCCCAGCCAGATGACGGGCTGGAAGCCGCCGTGGATCAGGCCATTACCGCCTGCGGCGGTGATATGCGGGCGACCATTCGGGCGTTGATCGTGGCCAACGATTATCTGGAGACCGAGGTGGGTGAGCTGATGAAGGCGGTGAGCCACGCCTATGCGCGCGGCCGGTTTAACAGCTATTCCGGCTGAAATAGCGCCTTGACGCAAACGGGCGCCAGGGCCCCGGCCCGGCGGGTCGGCACGAGAGAGTTGCCTCGGTCGATTTTTGCTGTACGACGGGTTTGTTACCCGCATCCCCGCATGTCACATTGCGGGTGAGGATCCTGCCCGAAGCTCAAGCAAGAAGCACATGTTCAAACGAATTCTGATCGCAAATCGCGGCGAGATCGCCTGCCGGGTCATCAAGACTGCGCGCCGTATGGGGATCGAGACGGTAGCCGTGTATTCCGAGGCCGACCGCGATGCGCTCCATGTCGAAATGGCCGACGAGGCGGTGCTGATCGGCCCGCCGGCCGCGGCCGAGAGTTATCTGTTGATCGACAAGATCGTCGAGGCTTGCCGCAAGACCGGCGCCCAGGCCGTGCATCCCGGCTACGGCTTCCTGTCCGAGCGCGAATCCTTTCCGCGGGCGCTGGAAGCGGCCGGTGTCGTCTTCATCGGTCCCAATCCCGGCGCCATCGCCGCGATGGGCGACAAGATCGAATCCAAGAAGGCCGCCGCAAAGGCCAATGTCTCGACGGTGCCCGGACATCTCGGAGTGATCGAGGACGAAAAGCATGCGGTGAAGATCGCCGACGAGATCGGCTATCCCGTGATGATCAAGGCCTCCGCCGGCGGCGGCGGCAAGGGGATGCGGATCGCGCATTCGACGTCCGAAGTCGCCGAAGGCTTCAACCTCGCCAAGGCCGAAGCCAAGTCGTCGTTCGGCGACGACCGCGTCTTCATTGAAAAATTCATCGTCGATCCCCGCCACATCGAAATCCAGGTGCTCGGCGACAAGCATGGCAACGTGATCTATCTCGGCGAGCGCGAATGTTCGATCCAGCGCCGCAACCAGAAGGTCATCGAGGAAGCGCCGTCGCCGCTGCTGGATGAGACCACCCGCCGCAAGATGGGCGAGCAGGCGGTGTCGCTGGCGAAAGCGGTCAATTACGATTCCGCGGGCACCGTCGAGTTCGTCGCCGGCCAGGACAAAAGCTTCTACTTCCTGGAGATGAACACCCGTCTGCAGGTCGAGCATCCCGTCACCGAACTGATCACCGGCATCGACCTCGTCGAGCAGATGATCCGCTCCGCCGCCGGCGAAAAGCTCTCGCTGGCGCAGAAGGACGTCACGCTGACCGGCTGGGCGGTGGAATCGCGCGTCTATGCCGAAGACCCGTTCCGCAATTTCCTGCCCTCGATCGGCCGGCTGGTGAAATACCGTCCGCCGGCGGAAGCCCGCCTCGATGGCATCACCGTCCGCAACGACACCGGCGTGCAGGAAGGCGGCGAAATCTCGATCTATTACGATCCGATGATTGCGAAGCTGGTCACCCACGCGCCGTCACGCGCAGCCGCGATCGAGGCGCAATCGACCGCGCTGGATGCCTTCTATATCGACGGCATCCGCCACAACATTCCGTTCCTGTCGGCGCTGATGAGCCATCCGCGCTGGCGCGAGGGCAAGCTCTCGACCGGATTCATCGCCGAGGAATTCCCGAAAGGGTTTGCCGCGCGTGCGCCGGAGGGCGAGATCGCGCGGCGGCTGGCCGCCGTGGGCGCTGCGATCGATCACGTGCTCGGCGAGCGCAAGCGACAGATTTCCGGCCAGATGAGCGGCCGGGTGGTGCAGCGCGAGCGCCGCCGCGCGGTGTGGCTGGGCCGCGAGGAGATCGCGCTTGACGTGGCGCGTGAGGCCGACGGCATCGCGGTGCGCTTCATCGGCGCCGATGGTCTGCCCGGCAACCCGCATCAACTGGTCTCGACTTGGAGGCCGGGCGAGCCGGTCTGGCAGGGCAGGATCGACGGCCAGTTTGTCGCGATGCAGGTGCGCGCGATTCCCAACGGCATCCGCCTCGCGCATCAGGGCTTTGAAGTCCCGGTCAACGTCTTCACCGAGGGCGAGGCGGCGTCCGCGCGGCTGATGCCGGTAACGTCGGCTGCGGACACGGGCAAGAAGCTACTGTGCCCGATGCCCGGCCTCGTGGTCTCGATCGCCGTCAACGAAGGCCAGGAGGTCAAGGCCGGCGAGACGCTCGCGGTGGTCGAGGCGATGAAGATGCAGAACGTGCTGCGCGCCGAGCGCGACGGCACGGTGAAGAAGATCCACGCTGCCGCCGGCGCGACGCTGGCGGTCGACGCGCTGATCCTGGAGTTTGCTTAGAGCGAACGGTGGTGAGACCGTCATTCCGGGGCGATGCGAAGCATCGAACTAGGATGTGCAATTGCACATCCGAGAATCTCGAGATTCCGGGTCTGGTCCTTCGGACCATCCCGGAATGACGAAGAACAACAAGAGGTAAGCCATGGCCTTCCGGAAACGCCGCGAGGCGCTGCGTTCGATCCTCAACGGTTCCGGCTGCATCCGGCCGGGCTCCGTCTACGACGCGACCTCGATCCGCATTGCCGAAGACCTCGGCTTCGAGGTCGGCATGTTCGGCGGCTCGGTCGCTTCACTGGCGGTGCTCGGCGATCCCGACATTGCGCTGATTACGCTCACCGAACTTTGCGAGCAGATGCGCCGGATGTCGCGCGGGGCAGCCTTGCCGGTGCTGGTCGATGCCGACCACGGTTATGGCAATGCGCTCAATGTCCGCCGTACCGTACAGGAACTCGAAGCCGCCGGTGCTGCCGGCCTGACCATCGAGGACACGCTGCTGCCGCAGGCGTTCGGGCAGGCCGAGACGCAGTTGATCTCGCGCGAGGAGGGCGTCGGCAAGATGAAGGCCGCGCTCGACGGGCGCAGCGATCCCTCGCTGGTCATCATCGGGCGCACCGGTGCGGTGTCGATCACGGGCCTTGATGACGCGATCGCGCGGGCGAAGGCCTATGAAGCCACCGGCGTCGACGCGCTGTTCTTCACCGGCATCAAGGATCGCGGCGAACTGGAGGCGGTCTCGGCCGCGACCCGATTGCCGATCGTGCTCGGTGGCGCGCCCGAATCGATGAGCGAGCTCGATTATCTCGCAGGCCTGCGGGTAAGAATCGCGTTGCAGGGCCACGCGCCGTTCGCAGCGGCCACGCAGGCGGTCTACGAGACGCTGAAGGCGCTGCGCGAGGGCGCATCGCCAAAGAACTTGAAGGGGTTGCCGTCGGCGGAACTGATCAACCGGGCGATGCGCGAAGCCGACACCAAGTCGCGCGCGAACGCATTTCTCGGACTGAAGTAACATGAGTGCCGTGGTTCGCCACGTCATGGTTCGCGGCCGCGTGCAGGGCGTCGGTTACCGCGCCTTCGTCGATCATGAGGCGCGGGCGCGCAATCTCGAAGGCTGGGTGCGCAACCTTAGGGATGGCAGCGTCGAGGCGCTGTTCGCAGGGCCTGCGGACGTGGTTGCGGCCATGATCGCGGCATGCCGGCGCGGGCCATCGCCTGCGCGAGTCGATGCGATGCAGGAAGAGGCCGGCAATTCCGACGCGCTGAATCTGCGAAGGGCAGGGGAGCGCTTTTCGGTGCTGCCGACAATCTAGAGGGTGATCGAATGAAAACGAGGGCTCCGCGACGCGACTGGAGGCGAATCCATCACTCACCGATATTCTGGGTCGGGGTGGTAATGTGCCTGGCGGCGATCACGATCTACGTGCTTTCGGATGACCTGTCGTGGCGGCCCGGAGCGCACTAGCTGCCAAGGGAAAGCGCTAGAACAATCCCGGACTGAGGTCGACGCCGTAGGTCATCAGCAGCACGGAGACGAACAGTCCCGCGAGGCAAAACAGCAGAAGCTGCTTGAGGGTTTCGACCTCGCTGACGCTGGCAAAGGCGCGTGACAGCGGGCGTGCGATAGCAGTCATATGCGACCTCCATGCTCCTGCGCCCGGCAGTGGCGAATTCGAAGCTAGCGCAGATCGCGGCGGCCGAATGTGAGCTGGCTCACCTGTCATAAAAATCAGACGGCTGAAGCCGTTTACGTGCGGGCGAGGTCGATGCGTTGGCGCGGCTCATTCTGTTCGCCTGCGGGGCCTTGCGGATCGGGCTGGATCGATGCGGCAGCGACGTATCGCAGGTCAAGCGCGGAATAGACCACGCTGCGGTTACGGCCGAGGCGCTTGGCTTCGTAGAGCGCGGCGTCGGCTTCCCCGACCAGCACGGATTGGTCGAGCGTGGCTGATGTCCTGGCGGCAATGCCGGCGCTGATGGTGACATAGCCGCGGTTGGCGGCGGCGTTGGTAATCCCCAGCGCCCGGACGGTCAGCCGGATGGACTCGGCGACCCTTAGCGCGGCGTCCTCCGACGTGTTCGGCAGCACGACCGCGAATTCCTCGCCGCCGTAGCGGGCCGACAGGCCCGAAACGGCCGCCATCGCGTCGCCGATCACCTTGGCGACGGCCTGCAGGCAGCGGTCGCCGGCCTGGTGTCCATAGGTGTCATTGTATCCCTTGAAATTGTCGATATCGAACAGCAGCACGGCGATCTGGTCGCAAGCTTCATATTCCCGGCGCAGGAAACTATCGAAGCTTCGCCGGTTGGTCAGCCCGGTCAGGCCGTCGGTCGCCGCCAGCTGGGTCAGGCGGCGGTTGAGCAGGTTGACCTCATCCTCCATCCGCTTGCGTTCCGTGACGTCGCGGAGCACGCCGACAAACTCCGCTTCAGTCGGATCGTCACTTTGCGATGCCATCTTGAAGTTGATCTCGACCCACGCGATTGAGCCATTGAGGCGGAACATCCGGAACATCACCGTGCTGACGCGTCCCGGTTCGGCCAGCCGTGCGCTTGCAGTCCTGGAGCTCTCCTTGTCGTCGGGATGGATCAGATCGAAGCATGATTTGCCGACCAGGTCCTGTGCGCGCAGCCCGAGCACGGGTTCGACCGAATGGGAGACGAAGCGAAGAATGCCGCGGGCATCGATCAGGATGATGACGTCGGCGATGTGGTTGGCAAGCAAGCGATAGCGGGCCTCGCTCTCCCGAAGCCTCCGCTCGGTCCGGATACGAAAGCGGAACTGGGACGAGAGCACGGCGGCGAGCAGGACGATGATACACAACAGCACGCCCGCGACCAGCGCGTCGGTGCGTAACGTCGTCAGCCATCCGGAAAGCAGCCAGTCCTCGGACATCGCTACCGTGACGACTACGGGATATTGCGGCGTTTCCTCGTAGCTGAAATATTTCACGATGCCGTCGAAGGGCGAGATAATCTTGTAGGCGCCGACGGAACTCAGCCGGAGATGCTTTGTGAACAGGTCCGTTTTCGACAGATCCGCGGTCGCATCCGAGTGCGGCCAGCGAATCAGAACGGTCCCGTCGCTCCGGATCAGGGTGATGCCGCCATCGGGACCGAGCTGGAACAACCGGTAGAAGCCGTTGAAATAGTCGCTGTCGATGGCGGCGGTGAGCACGCCGGCAAAACTGCCGTCCTGGTGCTCGATGCGTTTGGAAAGCAGGATCGTCGGCCGCCCGGTCAGGCGCGACTGCAGTGGCTCGCTGATGCGCAGCGCCTGGCCGGACGTGTCGCGATGGAAGATGAAGTATTTGCGGTCGGCATTGTTGTGATGCGGCGTCTGCGGCAGCGACGAATACCGCCACTCGCCGTTGGCGTCGAGCACGCCGATCTCGCGCAATTGCGGCAGCGTGGCGACCGTTTCCGCCAGGTATTTGTTGAACCGTTCCGGCAACGGGTCCTGATACCTCAGCAGGCTGACCATGGCGGTCAACGCGATGTCCGCCGCCTGAATGGTATGGGCGGCGTGCTCGGCCAGCGAGTGGGCGAGGTTTTGAATGTCGGTATTGCCGCGTGCCAGGGTGGCCGTCTTGGCTTCGAGCGCCTTCCAGACCACGATGCCGACGATGCAGGCGGTCATCACAAGCGCGAAAATGATCACGACCGCTCCCGGCGTAACCCGCCGCAGCGGCCCGCCGGAACCGGACTGACCTCGATCGCTCATCTCTCGCCTTGTCGGCCGTGGCCGGCCATTCCAACCGGTGGCTAAACGCGCGCCGGAATCTAACGGCCGAGAGGTGCCAATGAGGTTAACAGGTCAATCAGGAAAACAACGGAGGAAGGGCCGGCGTTGTTCCTCCGCGCGGAACTGGAACACTTCGGATGAGGGGCCGATCCGCGATCGGGATCGATCAGTCTTCGCCCGCCCGCGGCAATTTCGCGATCGCCTGGCTCAACTGGTGAATTTCATAGGGCTTGCGGAGAATGGGAAAATCGCCGCGCACGCTCGCGGCGGCGTTGCTGTAGCCGGTTGCCAGCAGGATCGGAAGGTCGGGCCGGATCGCCCTCAGGCGGCGCGCCAGGTCAAGCCCGTCTATTTTGCCCGGCATCACGACGTCGGAGAACACGAGGTCGACTCCGTTGTGCTCGATCGCGCGGAGGGCTGCTTCGGCATCGTCCACGCGGTGGACGGTATAACCGAGCTGCTCGAGCAGATTGGCGCTGACGGTCGCAACCTCCGGATTGTCTTCGACGAGAAGCACGGTGCCGCTGCCGCCGGTCTCGACGCCATGGCTTTGGTCGACCGCCGCACTGACATCCTTGCGCGGCAGCAGGATCGTCATCTTCGTGCCCTTGCCGATTTCACTTGCGACCCTGACCGTCCCGCCGGCCTGGTGCGCGAAACCGTGGACCTGCGAAAGTCCAAGCCCCGTCCCCTTGCCGATCGGCTTGGTCGTGAAGAAGGGATCAAATATCCGGCTCAACACATCCGGTGCGATGCCTATTCCGGTGTCCGCGACGGAGATGGCGACGTAGTCGCCGGCGCAGGCTTGCTCGTCGAGCGTAAGGTTGTGCGCCGAGATCGCAATGACGCCGCCGCCGGGCATCGCGTCGCGTGCGTTGACGGTGAGGTTGACCAGTGCCGTCTCGAACTCCGTGACGTCGACGACAACCGGCCAGATGTCCCGCGCGAGGTCGAATTGCAGCGTCACGGTGCCGCCGACGCCGGTATTGAGAATCTCGTGCACGGCATTGATCCGGGCGGCGACGTCGATGGCCTCGGGATTGACGCTTTGCCGCCGCGCGAAGGTCAGTAGCTGGCTGGTGAGAACGGCGCCGCGCTTGGCGGCCGTCTCGATCGCCGTCAGCGCGCGCAGACGTCCGGCTTCGTTGTCGTTGCCCTTCTTCAGCGTATGAAGACTGCCGCTGATGACCATGAGAAGATTGTTGAAATCGTGCGCCACGCCGCCGGTGAGCTGGCCTAGCGCCTCGAGCTTCTGCGACTCCGCCAGTTGCTGTTGCATCCGTTCGAGCTTGATCTGGGCCTCGCGGCGCTCGGTGATGTCGCGGGTGATCTTGGCGAAGCCGACGAGCCGGCCTTGCTCGCGGATGGGGTCGATGACGACGCTGGCCCAGAAGAAGGAGCCGTCCTTGCGGACGCGCCAGCCGTCCTCTTCATAGCGGCCCTGTTCCGCGGCAATCCGCAAAGCGCGCTTCGGCTTGCCATTGGCGCGGTCGGCTTCGGTATAAAAGCACGAGAAATGACGGCCCAGAATCTCCGCGGGCGAATAACCCTTGATCCGCTGGCCGCCGCTGTTCCAACTGGTGACGATGCCAGTCGGATCCAGCATGTAAAGCGCATAGTCGGCAACACCTTCGACCAAGAGTCGGAAACTACGTTCGCTCTCGAACAGATCCCGTTGCTGCTGTTTGTCTTTTCCGGACATCTGCGCCCCTGTCTAAGGTGCCGAAACGCACAGCGCGTGGATTCGTTCCGACCGCCTGGCAATTTGTTCTGCCGAAGACGCGGCTACCCCGTTGCCGCGCTTCGAAACGTCGCCGCCAGTATCCGCAATGCCGCCAGCTTGGCGGGGTCGCTGACCCTGGAATGCAGCATCACTTTCGAGGTTCCAAGTCGCGGCAGCCGCTCGGCCGATCCGATATCGATGAGGCCGGCAGGCGCAATCCGGCGGGCGAGCGGGGCAACCGCCAGTCCCGCCAGGGCCGCGGCGGCTACGGCCGTGACACCGCCGCCGACAAACGTCTCGTTCCAGGCGATGCCGGCCTTGTCGAGCGCGCGGACGGCGATCGCGCGCACGCCGCAGGGCGGCGCCAGCGTTGCCAGCCGCAACGGCTCGCCCCGGCGCCGGGCGAAACGCTTGGCGGCGAACCAGCCGAATTCATCGACCGTCAGCTTCTCGCCGCCGCGCCGGCTGCCTTCCTGCCGTACCACGATCGCGTCGAGTTCGCCGGCATCGTAGGCATCGACGATCGCGCGCGAAAAGCCGATCGTGACGTTAAGCGCCAGTTGCGATGACATCGCGTGCAGCCGCTCGAGCAGCGGCACCAGCTCCGGTCCGCCGGCGTGGTCGCTGATCCCGAGCGACAAAATCTGCCGCGCTGGCTTCTCGCCGGACAATGCGCGGTCGTGCGCCTCCATCAGCGTGCGGGCGTGATGCAGGAATGCCTCGCCGTCGGCGGTCAGTCCCACCGACCGCGGCGAGCGTTCGACCAGCCGCTTGCCGACCACGGCCTCGAGCCGCTGCAGTTTCAGGCTGACCGAGGCCTGGGTGGTGCCGAGCGCTTCGGCCGTGCGGGTGAAGCTCTGCAGTTCGGCGACCAGCAAGAAGGCCTGCACGGTATCGATGTCGAGGGTGCTCATGTCATCATGAATAATAGTTATCACTGTTATGAAGAGAGATAAGATACCAAAATGACGCTGGCAGGTCTAGTTGGAGGTGGCGCGGTCGATAACGCGCGAAGCAAGCCCACGGAGAACGATCATGCCGCTCATTACCGTCACCTATTCGAGCTTTCGGAAAGCGCCGTCGCTGAAGGCCGAGATTGCGTCCGCCGTCAGCGATCTGACCGCTGACATCCTGCACAAGGATCCCAGGGTCACGGCGGTTATCGTCAAGTCGGTCGACGCCGCTGACTGGTTCGCCGGCGGCAGGTCGCTCGGGGAACAGAGCCTCGCCAGCTTCTGGCTCGACGTCCATGTCAGCGAAGGCACCAACACCAAGGACGAGAAGGCGGCCTATCTTGCCGCCGTCTTCAAGCGCATGGGCGAACTGCTCGGGCCGCTGCATGAAGAGAGCTACGCGCATGTCGACGAGGTCAAAGGCGATGCCTACGGCTTCGGCGGCCTCACCCAGGAGCGTCGCTACATCGCCGGCAAGCTGGAAGTCGCGCCGCAGAAGGCCGTGGCGTAAGACCCCACGCTAGACCGTCGCTTCCGGCAGGCGCGCGCTCGTCGCGCCGAACACGTCCGCAAAGGCCTGCCGGAGCGCGACGTCGACGTCATGCATGGTCACGGGAAGGCCGAGATCGACCAGCGAGGTGACGCCGTATCTGACGTCGGTGACGCCGCAGGGCACGATCGCCTGGAAATGCGACAGGTCCGGCTCGACATTGATGGCGATGCCGTGGAACGACACCCAGCGCCGCAGGCGTACGCCGATCGCGGCGATCTTGTCTTCATGTCCGGCGCCCTTGTCGGGCCGGCGGACCCAGACGCCGACACGATCCTCGCGGCGCTCGCCACGAACGTTGAAGGCATCCAGCGTACGGATGATCCATTCTTCGAGGCCAGCGACATAGGCGCGCACGTCCGGCCGCCGCTGCTTCAGGTCGAGCATCACATAGGCCACCCGCTGGCCGGGACCGTGATAGGTGAGCTGGCCGCCGCGTCCGCTGGTGAACAGGGGGAATCGCGGATCGAGCAGGTCGTCCTGCCTGCCGCTGGTCCCGGAGGTGTAGAGCGGCGGATGCTCGAGCAGCCACACCAGCTCGGACGCCTTTTGATCGGCGATATCGGCGGCGCGGGTTTCCATCGCGGCGACGGCCTCGGGGTAGGGCACGGGATCAGCCTCAATCCGCCATTCGACGTCCGCGCCGCCCGGGGGCCGCGCGAAGGTCGTCAAATCAAGGCTTTGGCGGTCATTAACCATTGGCTAACCATAACGTGGTCAGTTGGAACCCAACAGATCTAGTTCTCGGTTTGGTGGTTCAGAAGTGGCGACCCTCGATAAAGTCAGCGTCGATCTCATGGTGGTGCTCGGCACCACGACAATGCCCGTCCACCAGGTCATGCGGCTGTCCCGCGGCGCCATCATCGAACTGGACGCCACCGAGGCGGACGAGGTCAAGATCCTCGCCAACAACCTGCCGGTGGCTTCCGGCGTCGTGCTGGTCGATCGCAACCGTATCGCGGTCGAAGTCAAGCAAATGCTGCCGAAATTGCCGGGTGTTAGGTAGTTATTTCAGTCGCAAAACCGCCTTGTCCCCCCATCTCTGATTTGTTACATCGGCGCCGTTGATCCGGCAGGCCTTCATCCTTCCAGCCGGTATCCCAAGCGCTCGTGGCGGAATTGGTAGACGCGCTGCCTTGAGGTGGCAGTGAGTAAAATCGTGGGGGTTCGAGTCCCTCCGAGCGCACCACAAAATCATGCAGTTTGGGTCTAACCCAATCGATTCGGCGAGCTCACGGGCTTGTCCGCGGCGTCGCGATTCCTTGGGGGCAAGGGGATGTCGAAACCTTACTGTAACACCGTTCGCGTAACCTGACCGGACCCGCCTGCTGGTGATTCCAGCCCGCTCACCGCAGTTCGGCACTTCCAAGACCATCCCGGAGCACTTGCATGCTGTTTCTGAGCTACGCCTACCGATTCCTGTCCAATTTCGTGTTCCTGGCGCTGGTCTATCTCGCTCTGAATTTCCTGGAAAAGTACCAGCATCGTGTCGTCGTCGCGGTTCTCGTGCTGGTCTATGCCGGCATGCACGCCGCATCGGCGCTGCGTTCGTTCCATTTCTTTCAGCGCATCGAGCGGCTGGAGATTGAGGCGCGCCGCCTGGTGGCTGCCTTGGGCGAGGGGCCCACGTCGACCTCCGCGCGCAAGCAGATCGTCACGGATGTCAGCGCGCTGCGCCATGCCGGCGAGATGAAGTCGTATATCGACTTGCTGTTTCTCGCTCTCGTCATCCTGCTCTGCATCACCAAGATCGTGACGAATTGAGCCGGGACGCCTTGCTGTTGCGCTAGCGCTTCTTCAGGCCGGCAACCCTGACCGAGCGTGGCTTCTTTTTGCCTTGCACCGCCTGCTTGGGGCCGGCCTGTGCGGCGTGTGGGGCCTGCTGTGCGGCGGGCTTGACGGCCATCTGCCCGCCATGCGCCTGCCGCGCCAGAGCGCCGCGCGCCTGTCGATGGAACTTGCCGGGCTGCACCGGAGCCAGCTTGGCTGAGGCTTCGGCTTCAAGCGCCGCCTGCGCGGCTTGTTCGGTGCGGCGCAGGGTTCCCAGCATCGTCACCCCAGTCGATTCCGGAATATTGAACAGGCTCGCGGCCGGAACCGGCAACGCCGCAGCGGCCCCATTTTGTGCGAGAATCATGTCCCGCGGCCACTGCGTCCTCTGCGCCAGCGGGACGCCACGCATACGGCGGGTCAAGATGCCGAGCTCGGCGTCGCGCCAGTCGAAATCGAACCAGGCAGGGGTGGGGAGCGCTGCCGTGGCGGCATAAACGAAATTCGGAATTTTCGGCCAGCGCGAAATCGCCACCGTCTCCGAGGTCGGATGCAACTGCCATTGCTGCGGCTCGGTCGGGGTTGCCGGCCGTTCCGGCGTCGCCGGCACCACGTGAACGATGCGATAGCCGCGCGCTTTCAGGGTTTGCAGGATCTTGGGCAGGGCGGCCACCGTGCGCGCCTGGATGTCGTGCAGCAGCAGAATGCCTTTTCCCTTGGCCTCCAGCCGCTGGATCGCGAGATCGTAGACGCGCTGCGGGGAGACGCGCCGCCAATCGTCGGCCGGAAAATCCGCGCTCCAGACCTGAATCCCCTTGGATTCCGCGTAGGCCTCGATGGCGTCATTGCGGCCGAGGCCGGGAATGCGGAAGAACGGCGCGGGCGCGGTTCCGTCGGCGAGTGCCGCCGTTACGGAGGCAATGCCATCCTCGATTTCCTTTTGCGCGCGGTCGATCGGCATCCGCTGCATGTTCGACGGATGGCTTTGGGTGTGGGTGGCGACGGTGTGGCCGGCGTCCCGGACTTTGCGCACGCCTTCCGGATTGGCCCTGGCCTGTTGTCCGACCAGGAAGAACGTCGCCTTCGCGCATTGGTCGGCGAGAATTTGCAGAATCTGGTTGCTGTTCTTCGGCAGCGGGCCATCGTCGAAGGTCAGCACCACCTCATGATCTCTGAGCGGCAGCGTCTTGGCGTATTGCATGGTGCCGATGATGGGATATTCGCGCGGATCGACCACCAGTGTGCGCGACGTGCCGAGCGCATCGGGATGGCCGGGGCAATCGGCAGCCAAAGCAGGCCGTGCCGGGATCGAAGCCAGCACGCCCAGGCACAGCGCGGCCGATATCCGGCCCCTGCGCCCCACACCTACGCTCGCAATCATAGAACCCCGGCTTCATTCCAAAGTGGACGCAAATTTCTACCTGTAGCGCCATGAATGACGCCTTAACCGTCCGAATTCCACCCCTAATTTGACCGCTGGTGACGATCCGGACCCAACGGGGCGCGACAGCAACAGGTGGAGTCCGGGTTGCCGGAAAGATGATGCCCAAACAATGAGATCAGATCATGATCCGATCCATTGCATCATGATCTAGCGCGCCTTGTCAGCGACGGTTTTCGGCGGGGCTGCGACCAGATGGACCACGCGGTAGTGATTGTCGCGGAGGTAGCGCAAGAAGGCCGGCAGCATTGCCGCGGTCTGTGCCTTGGGGTCGTGCAGCAGGATGATGCCCTTGCGGGCGATATTGAGCCGTTCGGTGAGCAGCTTCAGCTCCTGCTGCGGCGTCATCTTGTTCCAGTCGCTGGCCCAGAGGTCGGCGCCGAACACCGCAATGGCGCGTTTTTCCAGATTGTCGAGCGTCCGGGGCGTCATTTCGAAGTAGGGGAAGCGAAAGAACGGCGTCGTCGGGGTCGTAGTCGCGGCGCCGTGAAGGGCCGTCTCCACCGCCGCGATGCCCTTGTCGATCTCGGCGTCGGCAATTTCGGGCTTGGTGTGTTTGAGATTGCGATGGGTCCAGGTGTGATGCCCGATGGTATGGCCCTGGGCCGCCATCGTTCGCACCAGTTCGGGATGTTCCGAGGCTGATCTTCCGATCAGGAAGAACGTCGCGTGCACGCATTCGTCCGCCAGCGCCTTCAAAATCTTCGAGGTCGTCGCCGGCCACGGCCCGTCGTCGAAGGTCAGCACCACCTCGTGATCTCCGAGCGGCAATGTCTGCGGAAAGCTCTTCAGGCCCACGCGGGGCGAGGTCGCGGGGTCGACCGCAAGAATGCGTGAGGTGCCGAGCGCGTCCTTGCGCGCGCAGTCGGTTGCCTGCGCTGCCACGATCGTGGCGAATAAGGCGGCGACGGCCACGCACAGCGTCTTGATCGACTTCCCGGTCATTCCAAGTTCTACATATTTGTCATTGCGCTGGGCATTGCCGATTGGGTAATGCGTGCTGCGATAGCTCAGACGAGTTCTCTCATTCTGTCAAACCGGCGAGGCGCGGCATGGCCGAGAATATCGACGTGGCCCAACCCGCCAAGGCGCGCGCCGGCGACGCCGCCGTGCTCGACCATCTCCAGATGCGGGATCAAGACGGCCAAATCCGTCAGGAATTTGTCGAAGAGATTACGCGTGCCATCCGGGCCGGCGAAGCGCCACAGCTGCGTGAAGTCGTCGCGGAACTGCACGAGGCCGATCTCGGCGACCTGATCGGTGCGCTTGAACCCGAGGACCGCGTCAATCTGGTCGAATTGACCGGCACGGATTTCGACTTCTCGGCGCTGAACGAGGTCGATGACGCCGTCCGCGAGGAAATCCTCGAGGAACTCGAACCGCAAACGGTCGCCGAAGGCGTTCGCGAACTGGAATCCGACGACGCCGTCGAACTGCTCGAGGGCCTCGACGAGGAGGACCAGGAAGAGATCCTGGAAAAGCTGCCGCCGTCCGAGCGCGACGCGCTGGAGCGCAGCCTGCTGTATCCGGAAAACTCCGCCGGCCGCCGTATGCAGTCCGAATTCATCGCGGTGCCGCCGGACTGGACCGTGGGGCAGGCGATCGACTACATGCGCGACACGCCCGATCTGCCCGACCGCTTTTATGAAATCTACGTGGTCGATTCCGATAAGCACTGGCAGGGCGCGGTGTCGCTTGACGCGCTGTTGCGCGCGCGCCGCCCGGTCATGATCAGCGATCTCATTGACGAGGACCGCCGTCGCGTTTCGGTGCTGGACGACCAGGAAGAGGTCGCCCGGATGTTCGGCAAATACAATCTGGTCGCAGCCCCCGTGGTCGATACCACCGACCGTCTGGTCGGCGTCATCACCATCGACGACGTCGTCGACGTCATCGAGGAAGAGGCCGACGAAGACCTCAAGGCGCTCGGCGGCGTCACCAGCGACGAAGAACTGTCCGACAGCGTCTGGACCATCGCGCGGGCACGGTTCAACTGGCTGCTGGTCAATCTTGCGACGGCCTTTCTGGCATCCTCCGTGCTCGGCCTGTTCGAGGGCCAGCTCGAGAAGATGGTGGCGCTCGCGGTGCTGGCGCCGATCGTGGCGAGCCAGGGCGGCAACGCCGCAACCCAGACCATGACGGTGGCGGTGCGGGCGCTGGCGACCCGCGAACTCGGATCCAAGAATGCCATGCGGGTGGTGATGCGCGAGGCGATGGTCGGCCTCGTCAACGGGCTCGCGTTTGCCGTGATCACGGGCGTTGCCGCCGTGGCCTGGTTCAAGATCCCCGGCCTCGGCATCGTGATCGGCCTTGCCATCATCTGCAACCTGGTCGCCGGCGCGCTTGGTGGCATCCTGATCCCGATGGTGCTGGAGCGGGTTCGCGCCGATCCGGCGGTGGCATCGGGCACCTTCGTCACCACCATCACCGACGTGGTCGGCTTCTTCTCGTTTCTCGGCATCGCCACGCTGTGGTTCGGGTTGCAATAGGGATACGCGCCAAACCGAAAGACCCATCATCGTTAAGTGGGCCTTAAGGCGCATCGCCGATCATGTCGGGCCTACGAGGTCGAACATGCAGCGCCTGCGATTGAAAGCGGACGGACGGATCGTCGAATTGCGCGACGGGCAGGAGTTTCCGCTTGCGCCGGCGACGTCCGGGCTCGCGTCAGCGATGCCCGGGCTCGCGTCAGCGATGCCCGCCGAGGCTTTGACCGCCGGGCCCTGCGAAGCCGCCGCGTTACCTGCGGTGCGCGATTTGCGCCGCCGCGCGCGTCTCACCCAAACCGAATTCGCCAGCCGGCTCGGCGTACCCGTCGAAACCATCCGGAACTGGGAGCAGGGCAAGCGCGCCCCGCGTGGACCGGCACGGGCATTGCTCGCCGTGATCGCCCATTCGCCGGACACCGTGTTCGCGGCTTTGGCCAGCGAGCCGTCGCCCGCCTAATTCTTCCGCTGCGCCCGAAGACGCCGCGAGTTGGCACCGCTGCCGCGGCGGCTCATAATGGGCGCTCGATGTGAGAGTACCCGTATGAATTTTGTCGAGGCCAATGGCGCGAAAATTCCGGCGATCGGGCTGGGCACCTGGGAATTGCGCGGGCGGACCTGCGCGCGCCTCGTCGAGCAGGCGCTGCGGCTCGGCTATCGCCATGTCGATACCGCGCAGGCCTACGACAACGAGCGCGAGGTAGGAGACGGCCTGCGCGCCTCCGGCGTGAAGCGGGACGAGATATTCCTCACCACCAAGATCTGGACCACCCACTTCAAGCCGAACGATCTTGAGCGATCCGCCAAGGAGAGCCTGGCAAGGCTGCGCCTGACCGAGGTCGACCTGCTGCTGCTGCATTGGCCGAACCCGCAGGTGCCGCTCGCCGACACGCTGGGCGCGCTGGCGCGGGTCAAGAGCCAAGGCTTGGCGCGCCATATCGGCGTGTCCAATTTCACGGTGGCGCTGATCGAGGAGGCGGTCGCGGTATGTCCGGAGCCGCTGGTGTGCGACCAGGTCGAGTATCATCCCTATCTCGACCAGACCAAGGTCAGGGAGGCCTGCGCGCAGCACGGCATGGCTGTCGTGGCCTATAGCCCGGTCGCCAAGGGCCGCATCAAGAACGACCGCGCGCTGTTGCGGATCGGCGATCGCTACCGCAAGACCGCGGCGCAGGTTTGCCTGCGCTGGCTGGTGCAGCAGAATGTCGTGGCGATCCCGCGAACGTCGAAACTGGAACGGCTGTCGGAGAACATCGAGATCTTCGATTTCGAACTGTTCGAGGACGACATGAAAGCGATTTCCGCCATGGGACGCGCCGACGGCCGGCTCACCAATTTCGGTTTCGCGCCGAAATGGGATTGAGGCAAAAAGCCAAAAAGGCAAAAAGCCAAAGGGGATTGAGTGACGGCCGCGCCGGGCGCTATGCTGGCGGTCTGGGGAAACATCGAAACTTGTTCGGGTACGATGAACCTGCGGCGGATCATACCCACCGACATCACGGTATCGGCGATCGTTCATCTGTCGCTGTTGGCATTGCTGTTGCTGTTTTCCGAGGTGCATCAATTCGGCTCGGTGACCGCCGAGCCGATCGAGGTCAATATCGTCGCGCCTCAGGACATTCCGCAAACGCCGGCGACAGAGAAACAGCCGGAGCCGGTTCCGACGCCAACGCCGCTGCCTGATTTTTCCCTGCTCGATAGCAAGCCTGAAACGCCGAGCCCGGCTCAGCCGGCGGCAAAGCCAGGGGCGGCCGAGCGGCAGCAGAAGCAGGCCGCGCTGGCTGCGCCGCCCGCGGCCCAACCGCTGCCCGCCGCTCAACCGCAGTCGGCAGCCCAGCCGCCGCAACAGGCCGCGCCGGCCTACAAACAGCTCGAGCCTGACCTGACGCTCAAATATCAGGTGATGCTGGGCTTGCCGCCGGATCTCTCGCCGACCCTGCCTGCCGCGCCATCAGCGCCGCAGGCCAGCGCCAAGGGCGATGACAATTTCGACGCCGCGGCGACGCAGGATGCCGACGTCGCTTCCAGCGCCGTCGCCGCATTCCGGCGTCATCTCAGGACCTGCCTGAAATTGCCGCCTTCGCTGGCGGCGTCCGACGACGTCAGGGTCAAGCTGCGCGTGATGATGACGCAGCAGGGAAGGCTGGCCGCCGATCCGATCCTGATCGAGGCCAGCGCTTCAATGAAAGGGCCGCTGCTGATGCAGGGCGCTGTCAAAGCACTGGAGGCCTGCCAGCCCTATTCGATGCTGCCGGCAGACCGTTACGGCGAATGGAAGATACTCGATCTCAGCTTCACGCCGCAGGATTTCGGCGGCGCGTCGTAGAGCGCGATGACCGTTCTCTAGCGGTCGAGCGAAATCTGATAGCGTTCGGCGATCGCCATCAACTGGTTCCAGGTTTCTTCCTCAACCTCGATGCCGTTTTTGATGCGCTCGGCGCGCGCGATACGTTCGGGCTCGCCGGCCACCAGGACCGGGAGGTCCGGATCGGAAGGCCTGGCCGATTTCACCCAGCCGATCATGGCGTCGATCTCGGCCAGCATGCTGTCGCGCGTGGAAAGCCGGGCAGGGTCGATGACGATGCTCAGCATGCCGTTGATGATGCCGCGCTCGGGCGGTGTGTTGGTTGTCACGCTTGCCGAGCCGACAATGGCACCGGCCAACAGTTCGCACACCAGCGCCAGACCGGAGCCCTTGTGTTCGCCAAACGGCAGCACGACGCCGCGTGGCTCGGTGTACATGACGGCGGGATCGCTCGTCGGCTGGCCGGCATGATCGAGCAGTGCGCCGTCAAGCATCGGCTTGCCGGCATTGTGCGCCACGCGCACCTTTCCGAGCGCGACGCGGCTGGTGGCGAAATCGAGCAAAATCGGCTCGTTGCTGGCTGTGCCGGGAATAGCGATGCAGACCGGATTGGTCAGGAAACGCCCCTCGCGTCCGCGGAAGGGGGCAACCGGTGGCGGGCCCGATGCGACGTTGACGAAGTGCAGCGCCACCATGCCCGCGCGGGCGGCAATCTCGCCATAGGTGCCGACGCGACCGATGTGGTGCGCGTTGCGCAATCCATTGACCGCGACGCCATGCTGTTTGGCGGCCCCGATCGCCCACTCGACCGCCTGGCGGGCGACTACCTGGCCGTAGCCGGCATGCGCATCCCATACCGAGATCGTCCCGGTGTCCGAGACGATTTCCGGCGCCTGGTTGACCTTGAGCGTACCGGCCTCGAAATCGCGCACATAGGCAACCAGCATCCCGACGCCATGGCTGTCATGGCCGCGCAGGTTTGCCTCAACCAGATGTTCGGCAACGATGGCCGCTTCCGCAGGCGTACTGCCGCCGGCGGCGACGATGCGGTTTGCAAACGTGCGCAGCCTGGCGTGGTCGATAATCATGTTCTCTCCCTTTTTTCTTCTTGATTGCTCACTCTATTTTTCCATCGCCTTCCAGGCGTTCGACGCAAATTGCCTGCGCCAGGTCACGATGACAACCATGGCCGTGGTCACGAACAGCACCCACGGACTGACGAACCAGCCGAGATAGCCGAGCGCAAAGAAGAACGAGCGCTGGCCGCGGTTGAAGTGCTGGCCGGCGGATTCGAACAGCCGGGTAGTGCGCATCACATGTGCTTCCGCTTCCGGCGTATCGCTTTGCGAGGCCGGCGGCATCGCTCCGAGCAGGATCGCGACATAGTTGAACAGGCGATAGGCCCAGGAGAATTTGAAGAAGGCGTAGATGAAGATCAGGATCAGCCCGACGCATTTGACTTCCCACAGGGCGGGCGAGGGGCTGAGATCGATCGGCAGCGTGCCAAGCACAGCCAAGGCATCGTTGGTGGCGCGCAGCAGCGCCAGGCCGCCGCCGATCGCAATCAGGCTAGAGGAGGCGAAGAAGGCCGTGCCGTTTTGCAGCGAGGCCATGATCTGCATGTCGACCATGCGCGTCTCGCGATGCAGCAGATTCCGGATCCAGACCTCGCGATAGATGTGCATGCGGGCGGACAGGCTGTCGCGCCCGTAGGCGGTCCGCTCCAGCGTGAAGGCATACACCGTCCACTCCATGACGAAGAAGCCGACGGCGGCGATATCGAGCCAATATCCGCGCATGTTGCCTTCCTTATCGATCGCCGAGTCTTGTCGATGTTATGCCGATGTACAGGTTGAACGCCTGCGGCGCACTATGGCAAGATGGCCTCCCAACAGGATTTTCCTTGAAATGTTGAAACTCGTCATCGGTAACAAGAACTATTCGTCATGGTCGATGCGGCCGTGGCTGGCGCTGCGCGCCAACAACATCCCGTTCGAGGAAGTTTTCATCCCGCTCTACACCGGTAAGGCCGACAAGGACCGAATCCTGAGCGTTTCGCATTCGGGCAAGGTGCCGGCGCTGATCGACGGCGACGTCACGGTGTGGGATTCGCTGGCGATCATCGAGTACCTTGCCGAGAAATTCCCGCAAGCGAAACTGTGGCCGGCAGACCGCGCCCGGCGTGCGCATGCGCGCTCGATCTCGGCGGAGATGCATTCGGGCTTCATGCCGCTGCGTAACGAATGCGGCATGAACCTGCATCGACCGGTCGGCGCCGTCAAACTATCGGAGGACGCGCTGGCCAATGTGACGCGGGTTCAGGAGATCTGGGCAGATTGCCATCGGCGTTACGGCAACGAGGGCTCGTTCCTGTTCGGCGCCTTCGGCGGCGCAGACGCTATGTTCGCGCCTGTCGTGCACCGGTTTCGCACCTATGCGATCGAGGTGAAGGGCGATGCGCGGCACTATTTCGAGGCGATGACGGCGAACGCGGCCTTTCAGCAATGGACCCGCGAGGGGCTGGCCGAGACAATCCGGATCGAGCGATTCGAGACGGTCTGAGACCCGCTTTGTGACGTCATCACCGCTTGACGGAGCGCCGGTAAAGCAGTCTGAATCCGTCACCGGCGTTTGCCGGACGAAAGGACGCGACCATGGGAATTCTCGATTCACTGGAAAATTCGGATGCGTTCAAGGGCATGCTCGGTCAGCTCGAAGCTGCCGTGGTTCCGGTGGTGCTGGGCGAGGTGCTCGGCAATGGCGGCCAGGGCGGATTGTCGGCGATCGTCGCCAAGCTCCAGCAGGCCGGCCTCGGCGATCAGGTCAAATCCTGGCTCGGCAACGGCCAGAACCTGCCGATAACGGCCGAGCAACTGCAGCAGGTGCTCGGTAGCGACACCGTCAAGCAGCTCGCGGCGCGCTTCAACATTCCGGTCGACCAGCTCGCCAAGGTGCTGGCGCAGCAGCTCCCGACCGCCGTCGACCATGCCAGCCCGGACGGCAGGCTGCCGCACACCGCCTGACCGCGAAATCGCGGTCTGGATGGGGGCCATGCGGATTCCAACGGCCCCCCGGATTGTCTTATATCCTTCTGAAAACGCTTGGAAATCTGCGTGTGTTCCGGGTCCCGATGTTGCTGGCTTTTGGCGCCTTCGGTGTGCTAGGTTGACGCGGGGTTCTCAAGTCGGCCGAAAGCTAGCGGGACCGTGAGCGCGGCCGGCGTTCTTGCGTGATGGAGAGGGCGTTGAAGCATAAGTACTCCGTTGGAGAGACTGTCTATTTTACTGCCAGCAACGTTGCCCGTCCGGCCGCCACCGGCACCTATGAGGTGATCCGGCTGCTTCCGACCGATGGCGACGATTGTCAGTATCGCATCAAAAGCTCGACCGAAGCTTTCGAACGGGTCGCCAAGGAAAGCCAGCTCGCGATTTCCTGAGACTATCATGGGCTGGCAGCCGGCTGACGGTTCCACTTTCGACCGCCGTCAAAAGGCCCCGTTCGCAGAAAAATTCTGGCGAAGGTTGAATGCCGCCGAATGCGCATTCGCCTTCGACGATCGTGTTTTATGCTGCGTTGAGGGACACCGCGCATGAACTGGGCCTGGGCTTCGTCGCTGGATCAAATCTGGCGCTCACCGACGTTTCCGATGTGGCTGACACTGGCTGCGGCGGGATTTTTCGGCATCATCGTTCTGATCACGCTGTTGCGGGCGGAGAAATCCGTGGCCAACGGGGCGCTGACGGTCATCACGCTGCTGGCGATCGGCGTTGCGGTGGCCGCGACCATCCGGGGCTTCGGGCCGGACGGGCAGACCGCTTCCGCCCAAGCCCGCAACGTCTCGCCGGTGCGCGCGGGGTTGCCGCAGCTTTCCTGCATCGACGACCTCGCCGGCGATGCCGTGCTGAACGCCTGCGAGAAGGCATTGTTCGGTTCCGCTGAATCCTCCGCCGCGGCCGTTGCCTATGCGGCCTCCCTGATTACGCAACTGGTCGAGACCAGCGATGCCGCCGCCGACGGCAAGAATCCAAGTTCCGAATTTCTGACGCTGCGCCGCGCGGTCGAGCGCGATCGTTATGGGCTGATGGCCTATGTGCTGATGGCGCGCGACCATTGCACGCCGCAGGCCTGTCCGGCGTTTCGTTCGCTGGCCGATAGCCGGCAGGTCGCGGGCAACATGGACGAGCGCGTCTATGAAAACCTGATCACGCGTTACGCGCCGTCGTGGAACGCGCCGGTCCAGGCCGGGGCGGGGCTGGTGGCGGCGTTGCCGCCGTCGATGCCCACCGGCAAGCCCACCAACGCTGAATTTCCGACCGCGGCTTCGACGCCTGCGGTCAGCATCATGGCGCCGGAGCCTGGGCCCGGCGCGGCCAAGCCTGCAGCGGCAACCGCCGCCGGAGTACCCGCGCCGGCACCGCGTCCGGCGGCTGCGACAGCACCCGCGGCCCCCAAGAAGCAGGCGGCGGCGAAGCGAGCCCCTGCCGCTGCGGCGCCGGTACAGATCGCGCCAGCCGCTCCGGCTGCGCCAGCGCCCGCGCCCGCCAATGCGCCTTCGAATGAATGATCATTTGCAAAGTTAACGCAGGCCGCTAAACCGTTAGCGTAATGGCGCTTCATATTCTCAAGCTTGCGGTCGGGTGCGAGTCGGTCAAGGAACTCCGGGGCTGGGTCGCCGAACGGATGGCGACGGCCAAGAAAAAGGGCCTGCCGCTTCGGCACGTCCACGTCACGCGGATGACGCCGAAGCGCGACGAGGAAATCCTGGCGGGCGGCTCGCTCTACTGGGTGATCAAGGGCGAAATTGCCGCGCGCGAAAAGATCATCGCAATCGAGCCTTTCCGCGACAAGGATGGCATCGGACGTTGCCGCCTGGTGATGCAGCCGAAGGTCATCGCCGTCTCGCCGCGGCCGATGCGGCCGTTCCAGGGCTGGCGCTATCTGAAAGAGGATGCCGCGCCTCCCGACCTGACCAAATCCGCCGCCGCCGGCGTCGCCGCGATGCCGGAACCGATGCGCCGGGAATTGCGTGATCTCGGACTGCTGTAGCGGGATTAGTTGCTACAGCGACGCCGAGGTCACGATCCGCAGCCGAAGCCATTCCGACGCCGGCAGTTCGGTCTGACGGTGGGATTCCGAATTGCGGTCGACGATGTCGAGCAGTTCGGTGTCGACGCCCATGTCGCGCAGGTAGATCCGATAGAGTTCGCCAAATCGCACCGACAGGCCCTGTCGCCGTTCCTCGCTGACATTGGGCGCCAGCCGGTTGTGAATTTCCATGCCGCTCAAGATCATCTTGGTGCCGGGCGGCAGGCTACGATGGACCCCGCCGGCCAGCGTCAGCACGCAGGCGAGGTCGCAGGGCGCGTCCGGCGCCTTCAGTTTCGCATCCAGCGGCCCGCCCGGACGCTTCAGCGCAAAGCAATCCTCCTCGCTTTTTCCATGGCAGGCTTCGACCTCGGTCGAACCGGCCGTGGTGTCGACGCCTCGGGCGCGCAGGATCCGGCCAAGGCTGATGGCGACGTTGAGATTGGACTCGCCCCGACTATGGATGATCACCGGAAGCTTGCGCCCGGCCTGACGGTCGAGGATCGCAATCAGTCGCTTGTGGGTATCCCACTGGACGGTGCCTTCGGCGGCGATCCATTCCGAGCAGCCCGGTCCGCAGGCGCCCTCAGGTCCATGCGCGACATAAAAGATCATGGCATCGATCGGCGAACCGATACCGCCGACTGCCGGCCGGTGCGGGTCTTGCGCCTGGGCGATGCCGGCGAAGGCCATTAGTCCGCCGAAGATAATCGCAGTTAGGGACCACGCGCCCATGCTCGCCGCTCCTGATAAATCCCTATCCGAGGATATTCCGTCCAAGGATTGCGCCGGGCAAGCGGGACACCTGCAATTTCTAGATTCCGATATTGTCGATCAGCCGGGTCTTGCCGAGCCTCGCCGCGACCAGGATCCGCACCGGTCCGTCTTTTGCCGAGGCGATCGGCGCCAGCGTCTCGGCATGCCGGGCTTCGAAATAGTCCAGCACGAAGCCCGCCTGGGTGACCAGTTCCCGGCCGGTGGCCATCGCGATCTCACACGCCTCGCCGGCCTTCACCCGCTTGGCGGCTTCCTTCATGGCGCGATAGAGCACAGGTGCGGTCTGCCGTTCCTCCGGCGACAGGTAGACGTTGCGCGACGACATCGCGAGCCCATCGCGTTCCCGCACGGTGCGTGAGCCGACCACCCGGACGCCGAGGTCGAGATCCCCGGCCATTTGCGTCACGACCCGCAACTGCTGGAAATCCTTCTCGCCGAAGATCGCAACATCCGGCCGGCACTGGGTGAACAGCTTGCCGACCACGGTGGCGACGCCGCCGAAGAAGTGCGGGCGGAAGCGATCCTCGAGGCCAGCGACGGCCGGTCCCTCCGGCACGATCCGGGTCGCGAAGCCTTCCGGATACATCGCCTTGACGTCGGGGTTCCAGATCAGGTCGACCTTCTCGGCGGCGAGCCTGGCAACGTCGGCCTTCCAGGTGCGCGGGTAGGAACCAAAATCCTCCGTCGGCGCGAACTGGGTCGGGTTCACGAAGATCGAGACGACGACTTTCTGGGCACGACGTTTGGCGAGGTGAACCAGCGACACATGGCCATCATGGAGCGCTCCCATGGTTGGCACCAGCGCAATCGCGGCCTTTCTGGCGCGTAAGGCTTCAAGCGCGCGGCGCAATGCGGGAACGGTGCGGACAACCATGGGACTTCGCGACATCTGGGCTCGATCTCTCTGCGGTATTCCTGGGGGAGTGTACTCAGGGGTGTGCTTGGGAGTGTTCTTGCGGCCTGCCGACCATATAAGGCCCAGCCATTGCCGCCAAGGTAACTCGCAAGGTAACTCGAATCGTATTCAGGGACGGCTGGTCTGCGGCAGGTGAGGTGGCCGTCCTGGTTGGTGCGCGCCAACCAAGCGGTTGCGAGGGGAAGCGCGCGTTGCGCGCCTTACGGATTCATCATTAAGGCGGGCGGAGTGCGATTTGGAAGCGTCACCGCGCATTTCACTTGACCGCAGCCGCGCGTGATTTGAAGATATCGCGCGGGGATCAAGCGATGTTGCTACAAGCGAGTCAGAGTCAGTCCGGTTCGGCACACGTCGTGGTGCTGGGCAACGAGAAGGGCGGTTCGGGAAAGTCCACCACCGCCCTGCACATTGCTGTCGCGCTGATGAAGGCCGGACAGCGCGTCGCCACCATAGATCTCGACTGTCGCCAGCAGAGTTTCACCCGCTATATCGGCAACCGCGGCGCCTGGGCGCGTCGCACCGGGCTCGATCTCGAAATTCCCGTGCACTACTGCATCAAGCTCGGCGAGACGATGCAGATCGCCGACAACGAAAATTCCGAGTTCCAGCAGTTCATGGAGGCGGTCAGCACCGTCGAGCGCGCCTTCGATTTCATCGTCATCGATACGCCGGGATCGGACTCCTATCTGATGCGGCTTGCGCATTCGATGGCCGACACGCTGGTGACGCCGATCAACGACAGTTTCCTCGACTTCGACGTGCTCGGCACCGTCGATCCCGCCACCTATTCCGTGACCGGCGAGAGCCATTACGCCGAGATGGTGCGTGACGCCAGGCGCAAGCGTCGCCAACTCGACGGCGCCACCACCGACTGGATCGTGGTGCGCAACCGCCTGTCGATGATCGGGTCGCGCAACAAGCAACTCGTCGCCGACAGCCTGAAGGATCTTTCGCTGCGGCTCGGGTTCCGCTCGATCGATGGCTTCGCCGAACGGGTGGTCTACCGCGAGTTCTTCCCGCGCGGGCTCACCGCGCTCGACGACCTCGACGAGGCGACGCTCGGCACGCGGCCGAGCCTTGGCCACGTCACGGCGCGCGAGGAAGTCACGAGCCTGCTGCGCCAGCTCAAGCTGCCGCTCGACGAGCGCGGCCGTCGCCGCGCCGCCAACCGCGCCGAATGGTTCACCCAGGTCGACAAGCCGCTCGAAATCCACGACATCATCAGCGCCTAGCGTTTTCGCAAGAAAACACGTCCAGGCAGCGTGCGCCATCAGGGCTGGATAACCGTCATCTTGAACGGACCGCTGTTGGCGGCGGCGTGCGTCACGGCTTCGTTGGCGTGGTCCAGATCAAATGCGGTGACTTCGAAATGATCCAGGTTCACGAGACCTGAGCGAATCAGGCCGGTCATCAGCACGGCTGCATGCGGCGGATACATCCATTGGCCGTGAAGGGTGATGCAGTTCCGCATCATCCAGGGGTAGGGCAGGTCGAGACCGGCGCCGCCCTGCATGCCGACGCCGCCCATCAGCGCGATGCGTCCATGGGGCCGCACCGCCAGGATGGCGGTCCGCACTTGGATGGCGGTGGCGGCGGGCGGCAGGATGTCGAGCACGCAGTCGATCGGACCGGGCGAGGCCTGCATGATCCGCGCGCGATCGTCGTCCTCGTGGCCCTGCATCGTTACGGTTCGAACGCGCGCGCCGAACCGCCGCGCCAGGTCGCCGAGCGCCTTTTCGTTGCGGCCGGTGGCGATGACGCATTGCGCGCCCATCCCGAGCGCGACGGCGACAGCCGCGGAACCGAAGCCGCCGGTGGCGCCGTTGACGAGCACGGTTTCTCCCGGCTGCAGCCCGGCGGCGAGGAAGCCGCCATAGGGCACCAGCAGTGTGCCGAGCGCGCACCAGCGGCCGGCGTCCTTGGCATCGATCTCGCCGATCGCGACGACGTTCTCGGTCGGCAGCCGCATCTGTTCGGCCCAGGCGCCGTCATGGAAATATCGGTGCAGCTTGAGCCCGCCTTCGCTGCCGCCGGTCAGCCCCTGCAACATGATGTCGGGCGCCCTCGCATTGTCGCGCGAGCGCACGGTCGGATCGCAATAGACCCAGTCGCCGGGACGAAGCCGGGTCGCGTCAGGACCGGTGGCGCGGACGCGGCCGATGCCGCCGGGGCCGAACACGACGGGCAGTTCCAGCAGGTAGTTTCGCGCGCCGCTGAGTACCTCGTTGGCGTAGGACAGAACCCGGCTCGCCGCGACATCGACGATCACCTCGCCGCTTCCGAGCTCCGGGTCGGCCACGGTTTCGATGGCGAGTGGCGATCCGAATGATTTCAAGACGGCAGCCTTCATGGGGCACTCCTGCTTTGCGTTCTCTGGCGGAGGCCGCATTCTCGCAGGCTTCACCCGGGCAGCAAGACCTGGTATTATCCTAGGATTATAAAACCCTGCCGACGAGGCCTGCCCATGACCGACGTGATGACGAATTCCAGGCAAGGCGAACTCGGCGACTTCCTGCGGTCGCGGCGGGACAAGCTGACGCCGAAGGCGGTCGGTCTGCCGGACGGGCGACGACGGCGAACGCCGGGCTTGCGTCGGGAGGAGGTGGCCGACCTCGCCGGCATCGGCGTCGACTGGTACATCCGGCTCGAGCAGGGACGTTCCGTCAGTCCCTCCGCGGCGACGATCAACGCGCTGGCCCGCGCGCTGCGGCTTTCCAGGGCCGAGCACCGGCATTTGAAGGAGTTGACGGAAACCACCGACCGGCGCGCCTTCGTCCGCGAGACCGTTCCGCCGGCGGTCCGGCGCACCGTCGAAGCCCTGAACCAGCCGGCCTATATCACCGGCCGGCGCTGGGACGTGCTGGCCTGGAACGAGGCCGCCGACGAAATCTTCGGCTTCAGCCAGATCGCCGATGCCGATCGCAACAGTCTGGTGACCGTGCTGACCAAGCCGGCATCAAGGCGGTTGTTCGGGGCATCATGGGCCGACGTGGCAAGGCGCATGGTCGCCCAGTTTCGGGCGACCCATGATCTGTGGGCCGGCGATCCCGCCTTCCGTGACCTGCTGGCGCGCTTGCGGGACGGCTGTCCTGAATTCACGGGCTGGTGGGAGACGCACGATATCAGCGGTATTGCTGCCGGCCACAAATCCATCAGCCATCCCAAGAAGGGGCGGTTGAAGCTGGAATATGCGAGTTTCCAGGCCAACGACGATCCGGCGCTGAAGCTCGTCATCTACACCCCGGTCTGAATATCCGTATTCTTGCGGGGGCAGAGGCAACGGACCGCGAACAGCTGCGGAACAAGTCGGTCGGGACGCCGTTTTCATTAAAATTCTATCTGATGACCGAACCGAGCGTTGGTTGGGGCCGTCGTAAGGGGAGGAATGGAGAACTGAGCAGGTGCACAATGAATGGGTGCGCCGCACAATGATCAGGCGGTCAATTCACAACATTTGGACTTTATGTCACGCCGCTGTGACATATATCATCTCCAAGGGACCGAAGAGTCTCAAAGGTAAAGTGACCCCTCTGGTGGGGCGCCGAGGAAGAATATGAAACGTGGAATTACCGTTCTGCTTTCACTCTCCGTGCTACTCACGCTTGCGTACTTTACCGCGAGCAAGTGGGCTATCCGACATGAGACGATTTCGTTCCATGATCCGGCGCGCGACAACCGGCTGGTGGCGGTCGATATCGCGGTTCGATGGGACAAGGAAATGCAGGCCGATGCCGGCATGATCTCCTTGCCGGTCACAATCATCAACCACGGCAATACCGTCAAGCACACCGAGTATTCGTTCCTGGCCAACGTCTTTGCGGCGCGCGGCTATCTCGTGATCAGCCCCCAGCATGACCTGCCGACCGACCCGCCGATGGTGACCAAGGTCGGTGAAATCTATGTCGGCCGCCTGCCGCAGATCGAGCGCGGCGTCGCCAACATCCATTTCGCCATCAGGGAAATGAAAAAGATCCAGCCCAACGCCGACTACGGCCGGGTGACCATGGTCGGACATTCGATGGGCGGCGACATCACGATGTATTTCGCCAAACAATATCCCGACGAAATCAAGAAGGTCGTGACGCTGGATAATCTCCGCGTGCCGTTCCTGACCGAGGGCAAGTTCAAGATCCTGTCGTTCCGCTCGCATGATACCGAGTTCAAGCCGGACCCGGGCGTCATTCCCGATGAGGATGAGTGCGAGAAGGCCGGCATCACCGTCGTGAATACCGCCTTCCAGCATAACGACATGCGCGACACCGGACCGGACGCGGCCAAGACCTCGATCCAGACCATGCTCGACAAGTTCCTGGAAGATACCGACAGCAGCGCGCTGAAGCCGGTGCCGACCAAAGTGCCTGATGTGCTGACTATCAGCCCGGGACCGGTGCCGCTCGCGAGCAATTCGGCGCCGTCCAACAAACCGGTCGCCAACTAGGCTCCCGAACCAACGTCCGGAGCTGGTTGATCGGTGCTGAATCGAGACCGGATACATTGACCGCTGTCTGGCGCCGTCCCACATAAGGGGAACTGCGGATAGCGAGAGTCCATGGCCGGCGAACCCATCAAACCGAAATCGGCAGGCGACGTCGCGTCGGCGAAGACCCCGGAAGCGCGCAAAGGCAATCCATTGCCGGAAGCGAAGCCGTCGGCGGCCGAGGATATCGCCGCCTTTGTCGCCAAGGCACGCGCGATGTCGCCGCACCGCGCCGGCGCCAGGGGACGGCTGGTGTTTGCGCTCGACGCCACCATGAGCCGGCAGCCGACCTGGGATATGGCCTGCGCACTGCAAGCCGACATGTTCCGCGAGGCGGCTTCGCTCGGCAGCCTCGACATCCGCCTCGTCTATTACCGCGGCCTCAACGAATGCCGCGCCACGGGGTGGATTTCCGACTCCACGCAGCTCGCGAAATTGATGAGCAAGATCGACTGCCAGGGCGGCAGCACCCAGATCGGCAAGGTGCTGTCGGAAGCGCGGCGCGAGGCGGTCGCATCCGCCGTGCGCGCGGTCGTGTTTGTCGGCGACGCCATGGAGGAACAGGTCGACGACCTCTGCACCAAGGCCGGCGAGCTCGGCTTGCTCAAGGTGCCGGTATTCATGTTTCAGGAAGGTCACGACGCTGCGGCCGAACAGGCGTTCCGCGAGATCGCGCGGCTCACCGGCGGCGCATGGTGCCGGTTCGATCCCGGCGCCGCGGCGCAATTGCGCGAATTGCTGCGCGCGGCCGCAGCCTACGCCGCCGGTGGGCGCGAAGCACTGATGGCGCTGTCGAAGACCGCAAGCGGCGCGGCCAAGCTGATCGGGCAGATGAAGTCGTGATGCGCGCCGTTATGCATTTTGTCGCCGATGCTACTATATTGGACGGATGCCAACCCTGATTGCCGGCGTTGTCGCCGTTGTCGTTCTCTACTCGCTGCTGCAGATGTTCCGTGCGGCCAATCCGGTCGTGCTTGCGCGCGTCATCAAGATCGGGGGCGGCGTCGTGGCGCTGGCAGTCGCGGCCTTTACCGGGTTGCGGGGCGAATTGGCGGTGGCAATCCCGCTCGGCATTTTCGGCGCGGGGCTGCTCGGCTGGTCGCCGTTCGGTCCCGGTGGCTTCAGCAGTATCGGCGGGATGTTCGGCGGCGGAACGCAGCGCTCGTCGGGGCAGGGCTCGCGCGTGCGTTCGCAATTTCTCGACATGAGCCTCGATCACGACAGCGGCGAACTGTCGGGCCGGATCGTGGACGGGCCGGATGCCGGCCGCTCGCTCGACGAGTTCGACCTCGCCGGGCTGATCGCGATGATGCCGGGCTTCGACGCCGAGAGCGTCGCCTTACTTGAAAGCTATCTTGACCGCCGGTTTCCCGCCTGGCGTCAAAACGCGCAGGGCGACGCGGCAGGGGGGCAGCGCCGCGCGGCGTCGGGCGGCAAAATGACGGACGAGGAGGCTTACCAGATCCTTGGCCTGCAGCCGGGGGCGGGGCGTGACGACATCAGCCGGGCGCATCGCGCCCTGATGAAGAAACTGCATCCCGACCAGGGGGGCTCTACGTACCTCGCCGCCCGTGTAAACGAGGCCAAGGATACTTTGCTTCGCACGCATCTCAGCTAACTCCGGCTTACGCTACCAACGCAACAAACCGAGAGTTGCTTCCGTCCAGTTCTCTGATTGACGCCCCATATCGCCCGCCGTTGCCCGGCGTGGTCGATCCTCTTCTTCAAAACTTAACCGTAAAGTCTTGACGAGAAGTTTTCGCGGAGCCGAATTGCGGCATTCGGCCGGTCGGCGCGATCAATTCCGGGGCAGGCTTTCGCGTGAAGGCGCTCCGGAAAACGACAAAGCCGGCGCTTGCGGCGCCGGCTTTGCGATTTCGAGCGAAATAACGATCAGTTGCGGACGGTGATGCAGGAAATGTCGGCGCGCTTCAGCGTCTTGCAGACTGCTTCGGCCTGATCGCGCTCGAGGCCGGCGAAACGGGCACGGAACAGTTTGCGGTTGTCCTTGGCGACGACAGGCTCGGTGAAGGGGTCGGCCTTGCTCAGCAGGGCCGAAGCCTTGCTGCGGGCGAGGTCGATGCGCTGCTTGGCTTCGCCTTCGCTTTCCAGCGCGCCAACCTGGATGATCCAGCCGGTATGGGTTACGGCCGGAGCGACCGGCTTGATCGCGTCGTTCTGGGCGCGGGGCGCCGGATCGGCATAGGCCAGAGCTTGAGAAGAATTGGCTTGGGAAGAACTGGCCTGCGCAGAGCTGGCTTTCGAAGCGGCGGCCTGAGACGGGGCGGAGGCCACGCTGGAGGCGGGCAGGACGCCGAGCACGCCTTGCCCGGTGCCGTGATTGGCGGGCTGCGGCGGCATCTCGACCCGGGCCATTTCGGCCTTGTTGGTCTCGGTCGCTCTCGCCACCACGGCGCTGGAGGTCTCGGCGATTTCGGAGCGGGCCGGAATGGTGCTGGTGATCGGCGGCGCCGGCTGCGACGGGCCGGCGGATGCGAGCTTCATCGATCCTGCCTTGACCTGCACGGTCTTGACCTTGACCGGCTTCATCGGCTCGGCGGAGCCGGGGATCGCCGCGATCTGCTGGGTCTGGATCACGCCGCTGGTAAATTGTGCGGGCTCGGGCTTGGCTTGCGGCTCGAGCTTGGCCGGCGGCGGGGGCAGGGCCGCGGCGGCCGCCGCCATCAGTGAGGGCTTTGCAACCGGGCGTGCTGCGGCTTGCGCCGCCATTCCCGGCTCGGAGGCAGCGATCGCGCCATTGACCTGAGCCATCTCAGTCGGCCGGGAAGCGGCTTCGGCCTCGGCCACGTCGGTATTGGCGTCGGCGGGGTTACGCTCGGTGATTGCGGCAACGGTGCGCCTGGTCGCGCCCTTTTCGAGGTTCTCGGCGAGCAGGTTGCGCATGATGGCGTCGCGCGAACCGCCGCTGCGGCCGCCCAGCACCACGCCGACCAGGTGGCGGTTGCCGCGGCGCATCGAGGTCACGAGGTTGAAGCCCGAGGCTCGGGTGTAACCGGTCTTGATGCCATCGACGCCTTCGACATTGCCGAGCAGGCGATTGTGGTTGCGGATGGCCTGGCCGTGATAGTTGAACACCGAGGTCGAGAAGTAACGGTAGTAGCGCGGGAAGCGATCCTGGATCGCGCGGCCGAGGGTGGCCTGGTCGCGCGCCGTCGTTACCTGTTCGTCGTTGGGCAGGCCCGAGGCGTTGCGATAGGTCGTCTTGGTCATGCCGAGTGCGCGCGCCTTGCGCGTCATCATCTTGGCGAAGTCGTCTTCATCGCCGCCGATCGCTTCGGCGATCACGACGGCTGCGTCGTTGGCCGAGCGCGTGACGAGACCCTTGATGGCGTCTTCGACCTTGATGGTCTGGCCCGGGCGCAGGCCGAGCTTGGTCGGCGCCTGTTCGGAAGCGTGCTCGGACACGTCCATTTCGGTGTCGAGGTTCATCTTGTTGGCTTCGAGACGCTCGAACAGCAAATAGAGCGTCATGATCTTGGTCAGCGAGGCCGGGTGACGGCTGCCGTCGGGGTTGTTCGAGGTCAGCACCGCACCGGAATTGCCGTCGACGATGATCGACGAAAATTGCGGGCTGTAGCTCTCGCTCGCAACGTGGCTGCGGTGATGGCTGGCGACGTGGCGATGCCGGTAGCGGCGCGCTTCGGCGCTGTCGCTCGTGATGAGGATCGCCGTCGTGAAGGTAGCCAGTCCGAGAACGCAAACTCGCAAGGTGCGCGAGGAAGCCAAGGTTGTGCGAAGCATTTACTTCCCCGTCCCATTTCTATCTTGATCACCGGTTCGTGAGGCAAAATTGTGCCCGACGACCCCCGGTGTTTTCCTGCTCGAAGTGCCGATCCGGCCAAAACGCTAGGCCCGGTCGGCCGATCAGGCCGCTCTTCTAGCTAAGGTGCTGTTCACAAACAGCTTTCATGCTGCCTGTCGGAAGGCGAACAAGTCCAAGAATCAGGTTAGGCGGAGCGAGTTTCCAAAAGCTTAACGAACCGTTGCGTAACACCCCGGGGTTCTCAGCAAATTGACCGTATTTGTGCGGCGCACAAAATTCCTTGACTTCATTGTGCACTGCACATATAGAAGTCGTGTCAGGGAGCCGGGACCTCCCGGCAATCGGTTTTGCACACGTTCAGTCTGGGAAAAAGGACTCCATGATGGTCAAGGTTGAAGACATTCAGAACTACGGAAAAGAGCATCTCGAATCGGTTGCCGCTTCCGCGAGCAACCTGCAGAGCGGCGTTCAGGCGATCGCAACCGCCTATGGCGATTACGCCAAGAAGTCGTTCGAAGACACCAAGTCGTTTGTTGAAAAGTTGTCCGGCGTGAAGTCGGTGGACAAGGTGCTGGAAGTGCAGACCGAGTTCGCGCGTTCGGCCTACGAGACCTTCGTCGCCGAGTCGCAGAAGATTGCCGGCCTCTACACCGATCTCGCCAAGCAGACCTTCAAGCCCTACGAGGGCCTGGTCGCGAAGTTGGTTCCGGCTGCGCAGTAATCTCCGCAAGCGCTCTGTTCGCCCAAATCAAAAAGCCCGGCCGTTACGGCCGGGCTTTTTCGTGGGCGTCGATGCTTGCGGCGGTTATTTCGCGACGCGCAGCTTGGCGAGCGACGTGCCGATCGAATTGAACACGGACAGCGTCTGGTTGGCGCTGGTCACCATGAAGAATTTGTCAGGACTACTGGCGCAATTTTGCAGTACCGTCGAGGTCGGATCGGCCGGCGAGCTGGTGTTGACCTGAATGGTGTAGACCGTAACGCTGGCGGCCTTGGCGTTGGTGCACAGGATACTCTGGCGGACATCAATCGAGGCCGCATCGGTGTACCAGCGGTCCTGCGTGTTCAGACCGTCCGACAGCAGAATGATCGCGTCCTTGTAGGTGTATGCCGGATCCTTGGCCGGCGCGTTGAGCGGTGCCGTCTGAGCCAGCGACTGCCAGGCCCACGCCATGCCGATGGCCTGGTTGGTGTTGCCGTTCGGGGTCATGGTGTCGATCAGCGCCTTCAGATTGGTCCAGTTGTAGCTGAGCGGCATCAAGGCAATTGGGCACGCACTCCACTGTTCCGCCGGGAACAGTGTGTTGACGTTCGACGCCGTCGGCGCGGTATTGAGCGTGTCGAAACCCGGATTGGTCGAGTCTTTGTCGCGGTCCCAAACGCAGCCGTTCCAAGTATTGTGGTTGGCTGGTGTCCAGGTTTTGCCGTTAGCTTGGCAGGTCGACTGCTTTTTGTAGGTATTATTGCTGCACTTGCCGTTGATCGTGTCCCAGGTTGTGAAGTCGACCCAATACTGATTGTAATTGCTGGCGCCGACGTTGACGTCCTTGGCGAAGGGAATGATCGAAATGTAGACGTCGCCGGTCGTTTTGGCGAGCGCGCTGAGCTGATCGATCAGGCTCTTGGCCGCGGTCTGCAGCGCGCCGATCTTGCCGTCCTGGGCCATCGATCCCGTGTTGTCGAGCGCCATCGCCACGCGCATGCGCACGTTGCCCCAGGCCGAGGTCGAATTGGTACTGAAGCCGAGGCTCGGGAAGCCCGCGATCTTCATGAAGTCGGTCGTCACGCTGCCGGAGCCGCTCAACAGGATCGTCGAACCACTGCCGGCTGCGGCCGTGTAGGTCGCGCTGACCGCGACCGACTTGGCGTCCTTATTGGTGTAGAGCGCATTGAAATAGGCCGTTGCCTTCGTGCTGATCTGCGAGGTCGTGATGGTGCCGTCGGTCAGGTCCTTGCCCAGCATCAGGG
Source organism: Bradyrhizobium sp. KBS0727 (assembly GCF_005937885.2). Lineage (NCBI taxonomy): Bacteria > Pseudomonadati > Pseudomonadota > Alphaproteobacteria > Hyphomicrobiales > Nitrobacteraceae > Bradyrhizobium > Bradyrhizobium sp. KBS0727. Next base: position 3,253,381 of record NZ_CP042176.1, read on the forward strand.
CGGTGGAGTCGAGCGCCGCCTGCATCGCCGAGCGGGCGGCGTTGGCGCGGGTATAGTCGATCGCGGCCCCGACGAAGCTGATGAGCGGCACCGCGGCAACCGCAAACATCACTGCGAAATTACCCTGGTTGGCACCCGCGAACCGGCAGGTTGCCGCGCGAATGCGGCTGAAAATGGTGGTATCGAGCATTACTTTTCACCGCAATGTGGTTTCTGCGGTCATTTCCGCTTGGGTCGCTAAACAGCAGGTAAACCGGTTCCAAAAAAAACGCTTCAAAGACCGCGCATGGGCGAATCGGGCGCCGATAGCGCCTGCTATCCTCAATGGGGGCTAAACGGGCAGGCACCTTCCTTTGTCAAACCCGACAGAAACGATTAACCTTGGGCGGATCGCCGGGCCTTAGAATCGGGCCGGTCGCGGGTCGCCACGGCTTTCGTTTATGCGCTTGCGGGGACGCGGTGCCGGACCCATATTCCAGAAGCCGATCCGGCCGCCGATCCGGTCAATGGGTCGGACCGGGAGCGGCGATCCGGGACGCTGCCGGGTACCTTGCGACGGCCGCATGGGCCTGTGGCGGGGTGCCGGGATACGCGGACTGGTTTTCCCTGGGGATTTCGAACGCCTGAGCCATGTTGCAGTTAACTTTCAAAGCCCGTTCGTCCGCGCCGGCGATGCCAGCCGCTTTTGCTCCCCGAATGAGCAATGACGAGAACCGCAATCCCGGCACCAATGGGCCGTCGACGTCGGTCATCACCAAGGTCAAGCCGAAGACCAAGCGTCCGAACCTGTATCGCGTGCTGATTCTGAACGACGACTACACGCCGATGGAGTTCGTGGTCCACGTGCTGGAGAAGTTCTTCCAGAAGGACGCCGAAGCAGCCACCAAGATCATGCTGCACGTCCATCACCACGGGATCGGCGAGTGTGGCGTGTTTACCTACGAGATTGCCGAGACCAAAGTGACGCAGGTGATGGATTTCGCGCGCAAGCACCAGCACCCGCTGCAATGCGTGATGGAAAAGAAATAGCCGCGCATGACCGCCGACCCGGCCGAAAAAGGAACGGGTCTTGCATTGATTTGTTGATGAAGGCCTGCGGCATTCCCAGTAGTTTCTCGGGGGTGTCCGCCGTTCCGGTGGTGCCTGAATCTAGAGGAAAACCACTTTAGCGGAGCCGGTCTTTCGCCACGATCGGACGTAACTATATGACAGGGGATGACGAAGGTTGTTGTTGCCCAACCGGGTAATGGCGATCATGATGACCGGGGGCCATAGAGGACGCGAATGCCAACTTTTTCCCAAAGCCTTGAACAATCTCTGCATCGTGCGCTGGCGATTGCAAACGAGCGTCATCATCAGTATGCGACGCTCGAACACCTTCTGCTGTCGTTGATCGATGACTCGGATGCGGCGGCGGTGATGCGTGCCTGCAGCGTCGATCTCGACAAGCTGCGCACCAGCCTCGTCAACTATCTCGAGACCGAATTCGAAAATCTGGTGACTGACGGCGCCGATGACGCCAAGCCGACTGCCGGCTTCCAGCGCGTGATCCAGCGCGCCGTGATTCACGTTCAGTCCTCCGGTCGCGAAGAAGTGACCGGCGCCAACGTGCTGATCGCGATCTTCGCGGAGCGCGAAAGCCATGCCGCCTATTTCCTGCAGGAGCAGGACATGACGCGGTACGACGCGGTCAACTACATCAGCCACGGCATCGCCAAGCGGCCCGGTGTCTCCGAGGCGCGGCCGGTTCGCGGCGTCGACGAGGAAACCGAGACCAAGGGCAACGACGACTCCAAGAAGAAGGGGGAGGCGCTCGATACCTATTGCGTCAACCTCAACAAGAAGGCGCGCGACGGCAAGATCGATCCGGTGATCGGGCGCAATGCCGAGATCAACCGCGCCATCCAGGTATTGTGCCGCCGGCAGAAGAACAATCCGCTGTTCGTAGGTGAAGCCGGCGTCGGCAAGACCGCGATCGCGGAAGGGCTTGCCAAGCGCATTGTCGATTCCGAAGTGCCGGAAGTCCTGGCCGCGGCCACCGTGTTCTCGCTCGACATGGGCACGCTGCTCGCAGGCACGCGCTATCGCGGCGATTTCGAAGAACGGCTGAAGCAGGTGCTGAAGGAACTGGAGGCGCATCCGAACGCCATCCTGTTCATCGACGAAATCCACACCGTGATCGGCGCCGGCGCCACCTCCGGCGGCGCGATGGATGCATCGAACCTGCTCAAGCCGGCGCTGGCTTCGGGCACGATCCGCTGCATGGGGTCGACCACCTACAAGGAATACCGTCAGCACTTCGAGAAGGACCGCGCGCTGGTGCGCCGGTTCCAGAAGATCGACGTCAACGAGCCGACGGTGGAAGACGCCATCGCGATCCTCAAGGGCCTGAAACCCTATTTCGAGGATTACCACCGGCTGAAATACACCAACGAGGCGATCGAAGCCGCGGTGCAGTTATCGTCGCGCTACATCCATGATCGCAAGCTGCCCGACAAGGCGATCGACGTGATCGACGAGTCAGGCGCGGCGCAGATGCTGGTTGCCGAGAACAAGCGCAAGAAGACCATCGGCATCAAGGAAATCGAGACCACGATCGCGACCATGGCGCGGATTCCGCCCAAGACCGTGTCGAAGGACGATGCCGAGGTGCTGAAGCATCTCGAAACGACCCTGAAGCGCGTGGTGTTCGGCCAGGACAAGGCGATCGAAGCGCTTTCGGCGTCGATCAAGCTGTCGCGGGCGGGCTTGCGCGAACCGGAAAAGCCGATCGGCTCCTACCTGTTCTCGGGTCCGACCGGCGTCGGCAAGACCGAAGTCGCCAAACAGCTCGCGGCGTCGCTCGGCGTCGAGCTGATCCGGTTCGACATGTCCGAATATATGGAGCGGCACACCGTGTCGCGCCTGATCGGCGCGCCTCCCGGCTATGTCGGCTTCGACCAGGGAGGCCTGTTGACCGACGGCGTCGATCAGCACCCGCATTGCGTGGTGCTGCTCGACGAAATCGAGAAGGCGCATCCGGATCTCTACAACGTGCTGCTGCAGATCATGGATCACGGCCGGCTCACCGACCATAACGGCAAGCAGGTCAACTTCCGTAACGTGATCCTGATCATGACGACGAACGCCGGCGCGGCCGACCTCGCGCGTCAGGCCTTCGGCTTCACGCGCAGCAAGCGGGAAGGCGACGACCACGAAGCCATCAACCGGCAGTTTGCGCCCGAGTTCCGCAATCGTCTGGATGCGATCGTGTCGTTCGCCCATCTCAATGTCGATGTCATCGGCATGGTGGTCGAGAAGTTCGTCCTCCAGCTCGAGGCTCAACTGGCCGACCGCGACGTCACCATCGAACTGTCGGAGCCTGCCAAGGCCTGGCTGATCGAGCGCGGCTACGACGAGCAGATGGGCGCACGGCCGATGGCCCGCGTGATCCAGGAGCACATCAAGAAGCCGCTGGCGGATGAAGTGCTGTTCGGTCACCTCAAGGGCGGTGGCCATGTCCGGGTCATCCTGGTCAAGGACGAGGCGAGCGCCGAGGCCAAGGATGAGGCGAAGGACAAGATCGGTTTCGAGTTCGTCGAAGGGCCGGTCACGCCGAAGCCGGAAAAGCTGCCCGGCACGCGCAAGCGCAAGCCGAAGTCGGGCGGACCAAACGGAGGCGGTTCCAAGGGCCCGGCCTCCCGAGGCCCGCTGGTCAAGGTCTGATCGGCTGAGATAGCGAACTGCCAATCTAGCGAATTGCAAATCTGGCGAATTGAAAGGCCGGCGTGTCGCAAGACCGCCGGCTTTTTGCTGCGCGGCCGGCGCCGATCCCGGACCGGCGCGCGGTCGTTCCTCGTTAACCGTCTGTTAGCAATAGGCGCGACTCCAGTTTCTGAACTTGAGGATGCGAAGGTTCTGGGGCGTGACGGACGAGCAGGCCGCCGCGCATCCATCCTATTCCTCGCTGATCAGGAGTTCGCCGCATTCGGACGATCGCGGCATGACGCCGGCTGAGCTGAATGCGTTCTCCGACAGCCGGGTTGCCGCAGTCCGCGACGGCAGCGAATCGTTACGGGATCTGCAAACCACCGACGGCCGCCACATCCGCGCACTGTTCGGTGCAGAAAAACGGCGGCCGAATGCTGACCTATTGCGATGTGACCGATCTGGTTCACAACGCGCAGCAGATGGAGACGCTTGCGACCATCGATTCGATGACGGGTCTGTGCAACCGGCGGCATTTTCTGGCGCTGGCCGCCGCGGAGTGGAGCCGCTTTCAACGCTATTACCGGCCGCTGTCCGTTCTGATGATCGCCGTCGACCACTTCAAGTCGGTCAACGACCGTTACGGACACGCCGTCGGTGACGAAGCGCTGATAGCGGTCGCCAATGCCTGTACGGAAGGCAAGCGAACCTCCGATATCGTGGGCCGGCTAGGCGGCGAGGAATTTGCGATGCTGTTGCCGGAGACCGATCTCGACCAGGCCAGGATCGTGGCGGAACGGATTCGCAAGCGCGTCGCTGCCGATCGTTGATGGCTCACGCGGTCCACTTCAACGTCACGGCCAGTGTCGGCTTTGCGGCCGCGACCGTCAGCATGTCGGGATTTGAGGCTTTGCTGAACGCGGCAGACCAGGCGCTTTATCAGGCCAAGGAGCAGGGCCGGAACCGGATCGTAGCATGGTCGCCGCCACCGGCCGCGAAACTTGCCGCGGAATAATCCATAGCGTTTTCAAGCGAAGTGGATACCGGTTCGCGTTAAGAAAACGCGTCAAATAAGGCTCTACCGATCGCTCAGCAGTTCCTGGATACGGCGCTGCAACTGGCGCTTCTTGATTTCGCTCTTGCGCAGCCGCTCCTCGAGATCGGAGACCGGGGCGGCGGGGCTTTCCGCCCGAAAGGCAACGCCGACAAAATTGTCGCGCCACCAGATCACTTTGGCCAGGAACGAGCGGCCCTTGCGCGCGATGCGCAGCGATATCTGCTCCTTCGGCAGCGTGACGGCATTGCTGAATTCGATGGTCGCGCCGTGGTCGGAGATGTTGCGGACGATGCAGTCGCGCGTTGCGCCGCGCTCGCCGATTTCGGCGACGCCGCCATACATCACCTTGTTGCGCGCGCTCTGGCGTCGGTCCGGCATTGATTAATCTCCCAGCAATCGGGGAGACTTTTACGCGGCTTTGTTCCCCGCGTAAGGCCGACCTAAGCAAAATGCGCCGTTAACGTAAATTTACGGCAGATGTTATCGGGCGCATTTTGCGACGGCTGGGGCGCGTACGCCGCGGGCGGTCCGGCTCACACGGTGACCTTGGCGTGGATCGGCGCCACCGGACGCCGCGCCTCGCCGGGCTCCAGGACGAAGCGCTGGTCGAGCGAATACCAGGGGGCCGCAAGGCCTTCGCCGGAAGGCTCGTCGTGACGCCGATAGTCGCCGATCAGCGCGCGGGTGACGCCAAACTGCACGTCGGAATCAAGATGCTCGTCGTCAGGCGAGTAGATTTGCGAGATCATCGTTTTGAAGCCGGGCTTGTAGATCATGAAGTGCAGGTGGGCCGGCCGGTAATGGTGGCGGCGGGTCGCCCGGACCAGATCGCCGACGGGCCCGTCGATCGGGATCGGATATCCGGCCGGCTTCACGCTCAGGAACTGAAAGCGGCCGGACGCGTCGGTCATGAAGCGTCCGCGCAGGTTCATCTCGGCCTGCGCCGGGTCCTGGTTCTCGTACAGTCCTTCCGGTGATGAGTGCCAGACGTCGACCTCGGCGCCCGCCACCGGAACGCCCTCCCGGTCGGTGACGCGGACGTCCACGGCGAGCCCGGGTCCCGGCGTGGGCGAACGCATCAGCGTATCGCCGCTGGCGCACATCGGCTGGTCGTCGCGCCAGAACGGACCCAGCAGGTTCGCCTGGGTTTCGGTCTGGCCGTTATCGCCGTTGTTGAGCAGGCAAACCAGCGCGGATACGCCGAGCGAGCCCGCCATCAGCACCACCTCGTTGTGCGAAGGGGTGGTCTTCTGGCCCATCGCCGCGATGATCCGCACAGCCTCCTGAAACTCCCGTTCGCTGAGGCGGACCTCGCGCACGAAGCCGTGCAGGTGCCGCACCAGCGCCAGCAGGATTTCACGCAGGCGCGGGTCCTCGGTGCGGCCAAACGCTTCAATGACGGCGTCGGTGACCGCGGCCTGGTTTTCGATGATCATGGTTCACCCCGTGGCCTCCGCTCTCATCTGCGCGCCATTATTGTCGTTAAAAGTTGGACGGCGCCTTCAGGTGTCAAGCTCGATCCGGTACTCTAGATAGACCACATGCGATCAGTCCATCCCATCCGCGCCATCCTGTGCCTCGCCGGGATGGTGTTGTGGCAGTCGCAGGCGCTGGCGGAGGATACGCCCCCCGCATTGGCCGGCATCGCCCGGCCGAGTGTCGAGGAATTGGCGATCCCGCTGCAAAAGCCGGCCGAGGCGGCGCGCGAAAGCGAAGCGCGCGAGGCGATGTGCCTGATGATCGAATCGGCGGCGAGAGCGGCCAGCCTGCCGCTGGAATTTTTCGCGCGGGTGATCTGGCAGGAGAGCCGCTTTCAGCCCGATGCGGTGGGCCCGGTGACGCGGAGCGGCGCGCGCGCCCAGGGCATCGCGCAGTTCATGCCGGGAACCGCCAGCGAGCGCCGGCTGCTCGATCCCTTCGATCCCGTGCAGGCGCTGCCGAAATCCGCCGAATTTCTCGGCGAGTTGCGCAGCCAGTTCGGCAATCTCGGGCTGGCGGCGGCGGCCTACAATGCCGGGCCGCGGCGGGTGCAGGAATGGCTCGCAGGCTCAGGCCCGATGCCGCAGGAAACCCGCAACTACGTTTCGGCCATCACCGGCTCCACGGTGGAGGACTGGCGAGAGGCAGGACGCAGCGGCAAGATACCCGAGCGCGCGGGGACATCGAGCTGCCGCGAACTGATGGCGCTGCTCCGGCGCGCGCCGAATCCGTTCGTGACCGGGCTCGAACAGCATATCACGTTGGCCGCCGCCAAACTGTGGGGCGTGCAGCTCGCGGCCGGCTTCAGTCGCGACAAGGCGCTGGCGATGTATGCGCGAGCGATGAATCGGCTCAGCGGCGTGATCGGCGATCAGGATCCGAGCCTGCTCTCATCGGTCATGCGCAACCGCGGCACGCGATTGTTCTACCAGGTGCGGATCGGCGCCGACACGCGCCCCGCGGCCGACGACCTCTGCAACCGCATCCGCCGCGCGGGCGGAGCGTGCTTCGTGCTGCGAAACCGGGCGTGATTTGTCCCGTCATTCCGGGATGGTCCGAAGGACCAGACCCGGAATCTCGAGATTCCGGGTTCGATACTGCGCATCGCCCCGGAATGACGTTGTGAAGTTGTCGTCGCCTGCATAACTGCCCTGATCCTCCACTTGCTTGACGCCACCTGCTTTCCCCAGCCCTATGCCATCGACGACTCACACCTCATTCGGTCCCCGTGGCGCTACCTCCACTCGACTCCCAGAGATGGCAAAGCTCGCTTCGCGCGTTCGGCTGGGGCATGCGGTGCACCGGCTCGACGGTGCTCGCGCTGGTGCTGTTCGTCACCTATATCGGCATCGGCGCGCTGTCCCACGATACGCATTTCAGCCTGGCCTGGGCGCTGACGGCCACGCTTCTGGTATGGGCGGGGCCGGCGCAGATCATTCTGATCTCGACGCTCGGTTCCGGCGCGACCGTCGTGCAGGCGGCCATCGCCGTGACCGTCACCGCGATCAGGCTGTTTCCGATGGTGGTGTCGGTGCTGCCGATGACGCGGACGCCGACCACCAAGCGGCGACACCTCATTCTGGTCGCGCATTTCATTGCCGTCACGATGTGGGTGGAATGCTATCGCTTTCTGCCGCAGGTGCCACGCGAACGGCGAATTGCTTTCGTGCACGGGCTCGGCACCGGCCTGGTGTGCATCGGCCTGACGGCAACGACGATCGGCTATCTGCTGGCCGCCAACCTGTCGCAGCTGTTTGCCGCCGCGATCCTGCTATTGACGCCGCTGGCGTTTCTGTTTTCCACCGCACGCAACTCCCGGGAAGTGGCCGACGTCGTGGCATTGGTGCTCGGACTGGTGCTGTATCCGGTGGCGTCGATGATGAACAGCGGCGTCGATATCCTCGTCAGCGGCGTGGTCGCCGGCACCGTCGCCTATGGCGTTCACCGATGGAAGGCGCGCGCATGAGCGACTTCATCGGCGATTGGCACGCGCTGTTGGTCCTGCTGGTCGCGGGCGTCCTTCCCAACCAGATATGGCGCATGCTCGGACTCTGGTTCGGTGGCGGGCTCGACGAGGGTTCGGAATTGCTGGTGTGGGTGAGGGCGGTCGCGACCGCCGTTCTGGCCGGTGTCATCGCCCAAATCGTGGTGCAGCCGCCCGGCGCGTTGGCGAGTGTGCCCGACTGGCTGCGCTATAGCGCGGTCGTGGCGGGCTTTGCGGCGTTCATGCTGTCGCGGAAATCGATCTTTGCCGGCGTGGTTGCCGGCGAGATCGTCATGCTGGCGGGCAAATGGTGGCTCGGTTGATTGCAGCGGCGACATAATGCGGTACTCTCGGACATAAGAAAATTCAGGGGGAACGGCATGAATTGGCGCACCTTATCGGCTCTGGCTTGCGGCCTGGCGCTGGCCGCGCCGCAAGGCCACGCGGCGGAATATCCGACGCGCGCGATCAAGCTGATCGTGCCCTATGCCGCGGGTGGACCGACCGACGTGCTCGGCCGCATGATCGGCGATTATCTCGGCCGCGACCTCAAACAGACGGTAGTGGTCGAGAACAAGGCCGGTGCGCAGGGCGCGATCGGCGCCGAAGCTGCGGCGCGCTCCGAACCCGACGGCTACACGCTGTTCTTTACGGCGGCTTCGCTGTTCGTGCTCAATCCGCAGCTCTACAAGAAGCTGCCGTATGATGCCGACAAGGATTTCCGGATGCTGGCCGTCATCACCGATCTGCCGGTTCTCATGGAGATTCACCCCTCCGTGCCGGCCAAGACGGTTGCGGAGTTCGTGGCCTACGCCAGGCAAAATCCCGGCAAACTCAATTTCGGATCGGCCGGCACCGGCGGCACCACCCATCTTGCCGGCGAGATGTTCAAGCAGATGGCCGGCGTCGACATGGTTCATGTCGCCTACAAGGGCGCAGGTCCGGCGCTGACCGATTTGCTGTCCGGCAATATCCAGTTGATGTTCGATACGCTCGGCACCGCGCTGCCGCCGGTCAAGGCCGGACTGCTGCGGCCGCTCGCGGTCAGTTCGGCGCAGCGCATCGCGGAGCTGCCCGACGTGCCGACCATGGCCGAGAGCGGCTATCCCGATTATGCCGTCAGCGTCTGGTACGGCGTCGCCGCGCCGTCTAAAGTGCCTGGCGATGTCGTGCAAAAACTCAAGGCCAGTCTCGACCGCGCCTTGAGCGATGACACGTTCCGCGCCGCGCTCGACAAGGTAGGCTTCACGCCGCTGCGCCCGAAGAGCCAGGCCGAGATCGACAAATTCGTGACAACCGATCGCGCGCGGTGGGCCGCCGTGATCAAGGCCCTCAACATCTCACTGGATTAGTGTTTTCGAGCGAAGTGGGTACCGGTTCGCATAGCAATCAAGTTTACGCAGATAGCGTAGACTTATCTGCGGTAGAAAACGCGTCAAAACGCAAGAGCATCAAGTCATGGTTCGGGAAAGTGAACTCCGCGACGGCGAACTCACCGTCGATATGCCACCGGCCCGCGATGCCGGCCTCGTCTTCATCGGCCGCATCCGCACGCCGTGGACCTCGCGCCTGGAGACGCCACGGCAGGGTCGCCACGACGGTCCGGTCTGTCGCCTCGAGATTTTCGAGCCCTGGGTGCCCGCGATCAAGGGTGTCGATTTCTATTCCAATCTCGAAGTGATCTACTGGCTGCATCTGTCGCGGCGCGACCTGGTGCTGCAGAGCCCGAAGAACAACCAGAAAACGCGCGGCACGTTCTCGCTGCGCTCGCCGGTGCGGCCCAATCCGATCGCCACCTCGATCGTCAAGCTGGTCGGGATCGAGGGCAATGTGGTCCTGGTGCGCGGCCTGGATTGCCTCGACGAGACGCCGCTACTGGATCTGAAACCCGATCGCTGCGAATTCACGCCGCTGGCGCCCCCGCAGGCCGGAGATTTCGAGACGGAGTGATTGATTTGTAGCCTGGATGAGCGAAGCGACATCCGGGGCCATTGTGAGACGGGTCCCGGATTTCGCGGAGCCTGTCATCGGGCGCGCATTCGCGCGACCCGTTGGCTCATCCGGGCTACGAGGTCTCGACTCTACCCCAGCGCCGCGATCAGCTTGGTTGCGTTGTCTTCCAGCACCTTGACGTCTTCCTTGCGACTGGCCGGCGGCAGCAGGGCGACGCCGTCATGGCGCGGCATCACATGCATGTGCAGGTGGAACACCACCTGTCCGCCGGCGGCTTCGTTGAACTGCTGCACGGTAATGCCGTCGGCATTGAAGGCCTTCATCGCCGCTGCAGCGATCTTGTGGGCGCCGCGCGCGACATGGGCATAGTCGTCCGGCTTGATGTCGAGGATGTTGCGGGCAAGTGCCTTGGGGATGACAAGCGTGTGGCCGGGCGAACGCGGCATGATGTCGAGGAAGGCCAGCACGTGCTCGTCCTCATAGACCTTGTGGCAGGGAAACTCGCCGCGCAGGATCTTTGCGAAGATGTTGTTGGTGTCATAGGCGGGCATGGCGTCTTCCCTTCACGTTTCGTCTCGATCTCATTTCGGTAGCAGAACGGGTCAGGCCTCGTCGACGGCCTTGCGGAATGGTCCGGCTTCGGTCAGTTCGCGTCCGACCTCGGCCACATAGGCGCGTTCGCGCTTCAGGTAATCCGCAATGGCCCGCCGCAGGTCGGGATCAGCGATGTAATGCGCGGAGTAGGTGGTTTGCGGCAGGTAGCCGCGCGCCAGCTTGTGCTCGCCTTGCGCGCCGGCTTCCACCGTTTTCAGGCCGCGTTCGATCGCAAACTCGATGGCCTGGTAGTAGCAGACCTCGAAATGCAGGAACGGGTGGTGCTCGACCGCGCCCCAGTTGCGGCCAAACAGCGCGTCCGAGCCGATGAAATTGATGGCGCCGGCAATCCAGCGGCCATTTCGTTTGGCCATCACCAGCAGCACGTCCCGGCTCATGCTCTCGCCGATCAGCGAGAAGAAGCTTCGGGTGAGATACGGCCGGCCCCATTTGCGCGAACCGGTCTCCATATAGAATTCGAAGAACGCGTCCCACGCGTCCTCGGTGATATCAGCCCCGGTCAGCCGGTGGATCGTGATGCCGGAGGCCAGCGCCTCGCGCCGTTCGCGCTTGATCGCCTTGCGATGGCGCGAATTCAGCGTGGCGAGGAAATCGTCAAACGTCTCGTAGCCGCCATTGCGCCAGTGGAACTGCTGGTCGTTGCGCTGCAGGAAGCCGTGCTCGCCCAAAAACTTCGCTTCGGCTTCGGGCGCAAAGGTCACATGGACGGAGGAGGCGTTGGTGGCATTGCACAGTGCCATCAGTCCGCTCGCCAGCGCCGTGCCGATCCGCTCGTGGTCGACACCGCCGCGGATCAACAGCCGCGGCCCGGTGGCGGGCGTGAACGGCACCGAAGCCTGCAGTTTCGGGTAATAGCGGCCGCCGGCGCGCTCATAGGCATCGGCCCAGCCGCGGTCGAAGACATATTCGCCTTGGGAATGCGATTTCAGATAGCAGGGCACGACACCGACGATGGCGCCATCGAGCCTTGCCAGAAGATGCCGCGGACCCCAGCCGGTGCGCGCGCAGGCCGAACCGGAGGCTTCGGCGGCCGCGAAAAAAGCGTGAGAAACGAATGGGTTATAGCCAGGCTTTGCATCGGCAGACGAGCAGCCTTGCGCGCCAGGTGAAGCCAGGGTGTCGAGATTTTCAAGGCTGGCGGGATCAGGACGCGGATTGGCGCAGGCGTCCCAATCCTCAGCCTTGATGTCGCTGGCGGAGCGGACGGCTTCGAGGGTGATTTCGGATAACGCCATCGAGAATTCAGACCGGTCCCGTCGTGCAATCAGCCGGCGCGTATGGCGACCAACCCTCTGAAAGATCGTGCATTGCAGCGACGACTTCAAGTCCGCCGCGAGCGGATCAGGTTCCCGGCAGAAAGCCTTCAAAGATCATCTGGTCGGCATATCGGGCGGCGCGCGCGCGCTGTTCCGGCGTGCGCACGGTCCAGCTCAGCAGCGGCAGGCCGAAGACGTTGCGGGCGATCCAGGGCGCTACCGCCGGCAGCTCGTTGACCCAATAGGCGACGAAATGCGGCCGGGTGCGGAACGCATGGCGCAAATGCGTCATGCCCCGGCGCTGCTCGGCTGACGCTTCCGGCCATTCGGCCTCGGTATATTCGTGCTCGGCGACGATGCCGCGGACGAGCTGGGGCATGAGCTCCCGGAGCGCCATCACTTGGTCGGGATCAAAGGACATGCCGACCGCCGGTCCCGAATAGCCGCCGAGCACCTCCGCCATTCGCTTCACCAGTCTGCGGTCGCCGTCAAAATGGCTCTTCACCTCGATCACCAGCGGCACGCGGCCGGCGACCAGTGTGCAGAGGTCGCCGAGCGTGATCATCCGCTCGTCCGTGTTCTTGAACCTGACCGCCTTGAGTTCGGCCGCGGTCTTGCCGCGCAACGCGCCGGAACCTTCGGTGAGGCGTCCGAGCGCGTCGTCGTGATGTACCATCGCTTCGCCATCCGCGCTGAGCTGGATGTCGCATTCGATCGCGAAATTCGCGTTGACGGCGGCCAGGGCGGCCGCCGGCATGTTCTCGATGATGCCGCGCGCGACATCATGCAGGCCGCGGTGAGCGACCGGCCGCGCCGTCAGCCAATCCGGGGCGCGCACCGCCACCGCTCCGCTTTAGGATACCTCGAAGATGCCGTCGACTTCGACGGCGGCGTCGGAGGGCAGGGAGGCGACGCCGACGGTGGTACGGGCATGGCGGCCCTTGTCGCCGAAGGCCTCAACCATCAGGTCGGAAGCGCCGTTCAGTACCTTGGGACCGTCGAGGAAATCGGGCGCTGAGTTGATGAAGCCGCCGAGCCGTACCACCCGCACCACCTTGTCGAGATCGCCCAGCGCCGCCTTGACCTGCGCCAGCAGGTTGACGCCGCAACCCTTTGCGGCGTGGTAGCCTTGTTCGATCGTGACGCCGGCGCCGAGCTTGCCCTTGGCGATGAGCTTGCCTTCGCCGTCGGCGCAAACCTGGCCCGAAACGAACAGCAGATTTCCGGTGCGGACGAAGCCGACGTAATTGGCCATGGCGGCGCGGGGCTCCGGCAGGGTGATGCCTTGTGCCGCCAGCTTCTGTTCGACCGTACCCGCCATGTTTCCGTCCCCGATTGGTTTGACTGTTTCTGTGCCTGATCAGGCGCATTGTTTCGCGCATCGCGCCGTCTGTTGCAAGCGAGGGCGAAAGGGCGTCGCGTGCCGATAATCACGCCGAAATCGCTGAAAAACGTGGCAGGGCGGCGTCAAAATACTACGTTTTCGTGAAGCCGCCCTAGTTGCGACGCAATAGAGCCGTCACTAATGTAACGAATCTCCCATCGAGGAAAAAACAGAACATGGCCAGCTCGCTCCCGATTCCGGTCCGCGCTTTGGTGTTCTCGGTTGCCGCCACCTTCGGAGCCGCGTTCACCCACGTGCCGGCGGTCGCCGCCGCCGGCGGGCCGTTTCTCTCCCATCAGGCGCTGTATGAATTGAGCCTCGTGAAGTCGCGCGGCTCCAACGCCATCAGCAACGCGCGCGGGCGGATCCTCTACAATTTCTCCGGCAGTTCCTGCGAGGGATACACCTCGGAATTCCGTCAGGTGTCGGAACTCGACAGCGGCGAGGGCAAGCTGACGCTGAGCGATTTGCGCTCGTCCTCCTGGGAGGACGCGGCCGGCAAGAGCTATCGCTTCAAGATCGATACAAGGATGAACGATAGCGATTCCACGCCCGTCGATGGCGTGGCCGAGCGCGTCGGCGATCACATTACGGTCAAGCTGAAGCAGCCGGTGACGAAGACATTCAACCTCGACGGCAAAGTAGTGTTCCCGACGGAGCAGATCCAACACATCATCGCCGCGGCCCGCGAAGGCAAGTCGGTGCTGGAGCTCACAGTCTATGACGGCTCCGACAACGGCGAAAAGGTCTACAATACGCTGTCCGTCATCGGACAGCCGATCCCGGGCACCCGCAACATCGCCTCGCCCGATCCTTCCACCGCCAACGATCAGATGAAGACGCTGACGCGCTGGCCGGTCACCGTCAGCTATTACGACCGCGACGCCAAGTCCAAGGACGGCGAGCAAACGCCGGTCTATGCGATGTCGTTCGAGCTGTTCGAGAATGGCGTCTCCCGCGCACTGGTGCTCGACTACAACGACTTCGTGATCTCGGGCGCGATGGGCAAATTCGACGTCAAGGATTCCAAGCCGTGTAAGTGACGTTCAGGGCGCAAAGCGCCCTGAACGTCATGCGCGGGCTTGACCCGCGTATCCACGTCTTTGGTGCTGCACGAAGAAAGACGTGGATGGCCGGGTCAAGCCCGGCCATGACGAAGGATGGATTTACTCCTCCTCTTCATCCTCTTCTTTCTCCGGCCCCTCATACGCAATGCCCCGGATCACGGCGGCATTGCCGAACTTCTTCCGAAGATTATCCATCGCCCGTTCGGCGTGGGCCGAGCGGCGGTCGAGCATGTCTGAATCCTCGGCCTGGGCGCCCGGGCGCAGCGCGCTGACTCCGGTGCCCATCAGGCGAAAGGACGTGCCGTCGATCTCCCTGGCCAGCATCTCTCGCGACACCGCAAAGATTTTCGCGGCGAGCTGGGTCGGTGTCTGGATCGATTGCGAGCGGGTGCGCTGGCGGAAATCGGCGGTCTTCAGTTTCAGCGTGATGGTGAGGCCTGAAAGTTCGCTGCTTTTCAGCCGCGAGGACACTTTCTCCGACAGCCGCCACAGCAATTTTTCCAGCGTGGCGAAGTCCTTGATGTCCTTCTCGAAGGTGGTTTCGTTGGAGATGGTCTTGGCGCCGCGATCGGCCACCACCAGGCGCTCGTCGATACCGCGCGCCAGCCGCCACAGCCTGCGGCCTTCCGTGCCGAACTGCTTCATCAGTTCGACCTCGTCGGCGCGCTGCAGATCGGCGATGGTGCGAAAACCCCGCTGCTGCAGTTTTTCCTGCGTGGCAGGCCCGACGCCGTAGATGAAGCCGACCGGTCTGTCGGCCAGCATCTCGCGGGCCTCGTCCTGGTCGAGGGCTGCAAAGCCGCGCGGCTTGTCGAGATCGGAGGCGATCTTGGCGAGGAACTTGTTGCAGGACAGGCCGACGGACACGGTGATGCCGATGTCGCGCTCGACGTCACGGGCAAAGCGCGCCAGCACCTTGGCCGGGATCATGCCGTGGACGCGCTGGGTGCCGGAAAGGTCGAGAAACGCCTCGTCGATCGACAACGGTTCGACCAGCGGCGTCAGCGTCTGCATGGCGTGGCGCACCTCGCGGCCGACCCGGACGTATTTTGCCATGTCGGGCCGGATCACGACCGCCTGGGGGCAAAGCGCCAGCGCCTTGAACATCGGCATCGCCGAACGCACGCCGAAGGTCCGGGAGATGTAGCAGGCCGCCGACACCACCCCGCGCTTGCCGCCGCCGATGATGACGGGTTTGTCGGCGATAGCGGGGTTGTCGCGCTTTTCGACGGTGGCATAGAACGCGTCGCAGTCGATATGGGCCAGCGTCAACGAGGGCAGAGCGCGGTGGCGGACCAGCCGGGGCGAGCCGCATTTGCCGCATCGGATGGCCTTGATGTCGAGGTCGCCGAAGCAATCCCGGCAAAAGCAGCGCGGACCGTCAAGTGCCGGCGCCGGCGCGCTCACGGCACGTCGCGCTCCCAGTCCGGGTCGCCCAGCACCTGGCGGGCGGCGGCGACGTTGGTCGGGTGGAGTTGCGAGGCGTCGGCAAAGGCCTTCACGGTTGCGTCATCGCGCATGACGAAATCGAGCACGGATGCCAAAAATTGCGGATTGGCGGCGGCGGTTCGCAGCGTCTCCGGGCCCAAGCCGCTTTCAGCCAGAAATAGCCCCAGCCGCTCGGGATCGCCGGCGACGAAGGTCAGCGCTTGAATCGCAACGATTTCAGCTACTTCGCGGGGGGTGTGAACAGGCTTTTTCAACAGGCGGTTTGCCTTTCCGTTAACTTATGGGCTCTACTTTGAAACCATCATGCCCGAGTCTGCGGAGTGTGTTCAAGCAAGTGAAAACCGCTTTGCAGAAAGAAGGCACGTGGGTTTAACGGGTTAGAGCGAATCTGACGCTAGTTTGATTTCACTTTTCGACAAGGGCGGCGGCGGTGCAGGGCGCACCGAAAGGCCAGGCCCGGTCGTTGCGGTTGTAGTTACGTTTCCTGGGGCAAGGGAGGGACGGGATGGCCAAAACCGTCCTGATCGTCGAGGACAACGAGCTCAATATGAAGCTCTTTCGCGATCTGTTGGAAGCGCACGGCTATCAGACCTCGGGCACCAGCAATGGTTTCGAGGCGCTCGATCTCGTCCGCAAGCTTCGCCCCGACCTGATCCTGATGGATATCCAGCTGCCGCAGGTATCCGGCCTCGAAGTGACGCGCTGGATCAAGGACGATCCGGAACTGCGCGCCATTCCGGTGGTCGCGGTGACCGCCTTCGCGATGAAGGGCGACGAGGAACGCATCCGCGAGGGCGGCTGCGAGGCGTATTTGTCCAAACCAATTTCGGTCGGCAAGTTTATTGAAACGGTGCGACGTTTTATCGGGTAGGAGTGAGTTTGGATGTCTGCGCGTATCCTGGTCGTCGATGATGTTCCCGCCAACGTCAAGCTGCTGGAAGCCCGTCTGTCGGCCGAATATTTCGACGTGCTGACCGCTGCCAACGGTGCCCAGGCGCTGGACGTGTGTTCGCGCGCCGAATGCGACATCATCCTGCTCGACGTCATGATGCCCGACATGGACGGTTTCGAGGTTTGCCGCCGGCTGAAGTCCAACCCGGCCACGCATTACATTCCGGTGGTGATCGTCACGGCGCTGGACAGCGCGGCCGATCGCGTCCGCGGGCTCGAGGCAGGCGCCGACGATTTCCTGACCAAGCCGGTGTCCGACGTTGTGCTGATCGCGCGCGTCCGTTCATTGACGCGGCTGAAGATGATGACCGACGAGCTGCGCATGCGCGCCATCACCTCGCTGGAAATCGGCATGGAGGCACCGGAGCGCAGCGCCGTCGCCGACAAGGGCCTCGGCGGACGAATCCTGCTGGTCGACGACCGGCCGTCGTCCTACGAGCGGCTGGCGCCGATCCTTGCCGCCGAGCACACCGTCGATGTCGAGACCAATCCGGCGGAAGCACTGTTTCATGCCGCCGACGGCAACTACGACCTGCTGATCGTCTCGCTCAGCCTGGAGAACTATGACGGGCTGCGGCTGTGCAGCCAGGCGCGCTCCCTGGAGCGTACCCGCCAGATGCCGATCCTTGCTATTTCCGATGCCGACAACAACACGCGGCTGCTGCGCGGGCTTGAAATCGGCGTCAACGATTACCTGCTGCGCCCGGTCGACAAGAACGAGCTGCTGGCGCGGGCGCGCACCCAGATCCGCAAGCGGCGCTACACCGACCATCTGCGCGACAATGTGCAGAACTCGATCGAAATGGCGATCACCGACGCGCTGACCGGGCTGCATAATCGCCGCTACATGGAAAGCCATCTGCAGACGCTGGCCGAGCAGGCCTCGAGCCGCGGCAAGCCTCTGGCGCTGATGATCATCGACATCGATTTCTTCAAGGCCATCAACGACAATTACGGTCACGACGCCGGCGACGACGTGCTGCGCGAATTTGCGGTGCGGATCCGCAAGTCGATTCGCGGCATCGATCTGGCTTGCCGCTACGGCGGCGAGGAATTCGTCATCGTGATGCCGGAAACCGACCTTCACGTCGCCGGCATGGTGGCGGAACGGCTGCGCCGCTCGATCGCCGGCGAGACTTTCGCCGTCAACAAGGGCGCCAAGCGCATCGAGGTCACGATCTCGATCGGGCTGACGACGCTGGAGCGCAAGGGCGAGCCGGTCGCCGACGTGCTGAAACGCGCCGACACCGCGCTGTACCGTGCCAAGCACGACGGCCGCAACCGGGTGGTTTCCGCGGCGGCGTAGCCGTTGTCCCCGCGAATGCAAGGACAACGGAAGTCGCTGCGTCAGGCGACGGCCCTGGCGCCTTGTTTGACGGCCTCATACGCTAGCCGCTTGAACTCGAACGAGAACGGATGGACGAACGCCATCTGGCGCTGTGCCATCATCACGCCGGCCATGTTGCGCTTCGGCGAGATCCACCATTGCGTGCCGGCCACGCCGCCCCAATAGAATTCGCCTGACGCATCGGGATGATCGAACGCCGAGGGCTTCAGGATGAGCCCGCCGGCCAACCCATGCGCCTTGCCGGGCTGTTCGCCCATCATGGCAAAGCGGATCCACTGGCCATCGGGCAACTGGTTGGTCATCATCTGCGCGATCGTCTCCGGCTTGAGCAGGGTACGGCCGCCGGGCAACAGGCTTCGGATCAACGCGACCATATCGGGCATTGTCGAGACCAGACCACCACCGCCATTGAGCCTTGCGACAGGGTGCAGATAGGCGCCGGGGAAGGGCGCATTGTCGGTACGGGTGAGGCCCGGCTTCATCGGCTCCATCAGGTCGGCGCCGGCGTAATACGCTACCAGCCGTCCCTGATCTTTCTCCGGAACGACGAAGCCGGTATCGACCATGCCCAGCGGATCGAGGATCCGGGCCTTGATGAACGTATCAAAACTCTGGCCGCTGATGACTTCGACCAACCGTGCCACCACGTCGATCGCGAGCGAGTATTCCCATGACGTCCCCGGCTGATAGATCAGCGGCAGGTCGGCCAGCACGTCTACCATCTGCGCCAGCGTGGTCATGGGATTGTGGACGCCGCGCTCGTTGAGCGCCTTGAAGATGATGGTGCCGGGATCGAAAAAGCCGTAGCTCAGACCGGAGCTGTGGCTCAGGAGCTGACGGATCGTGATCGAGCTCTTCGCCGGTTCGGTGTCATCCAGCGAGGTCGCGCCAGGGCGTAACACCTTCCGATTTCCAAGCTGCGGAATATACTTCTCGATGGGATCATCAAGTCCGAATTTTCCTTCCTCGAACAGCAGCAGCGCCGCGCAGGAGGTGATCAGCTTGGTGTTGGAAAAAACCCGGAAAATATGGTCGGTGCGAAGAGGCGTCTGCGCTTCCTTGTCGGCCCATCCGACGCAGTTCACGTCCACCAGATCCCGGCCGACCATCACCGCCCAGGAAATGCCGGACAGCAGGTTGCCGTCGATATAGCGCTGCATGGCCGCACGTGCCGGGTTGAAGTCGTAACCATCAGCGGTCACTTTCAGGTCTTCCATGGTGTTTCCTCTGCTGCCGCTTTCTTGTGGCTGAGGTACCTACCACATGGCCACACTGAATGGCCACGGCCCAAGGTTGGAGGGTCACGGGTAAAGAGTTCAAATCGGGGAGGATGGCCGAGGCCTTTTCGTCGCAGGGTGCGGCTTCGGTGCGACTGCACCGCTGCCGACCTTCACCCCGGCATTCTCCAGCAGCACCGCCGCGGCTTGCTTGGCCGCGCGCGCCATCGCGGGGTCGTTGCGGACGAGGTCCTGGGCGATCGAGCCGTCAACCAGCAAAGCGAGCTGTGTTGCCAATCCCTCGGCATCGGCGACGCCGAGCTCTAGCAGCAGATCGCGGAACCATAGCCTTCGGCTTTCCTTGAAGGCGACCGCGATCTTGCGCACCGATTGGTCCTCGCTGCCGAGTTCGGCGACCGCGTTGACGAACGGGCAGCCGCGAAAATCCTTGGCCGAGAATCGCCGTTCCAGCGAATCGAAAGTACCGAGAATCTGTTCGGCGGGCGGTTTCTCCGATGGCCGCGGCGCCACGAAGCGCCGCGCCAGATAGGCCGAGATCAGCGCGTCCTTTGACGGAAAATGATTGTAGAGCGTGCGCTTGCTGATGCCGATTTCGGCCGCGATGGTGTCGACGCCGACAGCGCGAATCCCCTGCAGGTAGAACAGCCTGTCCGCGGTTTCCAGGATCCGGTCCTTCATGGCAGGCTTTTGCATTGCAGGCTTTTGCATCGAAGGTTTTGGCGTGGAGGTTTTGGTGTGCGGGGGTGGCATGCGAATCCGCGAGGTCGGTTGGCCTTGACAGCAGGACCACTCTATATCCTATTTACACAGGTCTGTGTACCCATTTCAGACGCCAAATGCAGGACGCGCCTTTCGTGCCGCGGCCCCAAGGGAGAATAAGAACAATGCCCCTGCTGCAAGTCCTGCGCCCCACGCTGCCCATCCTGATCGGCGCCTCGCTGATGCTGACGCTGAGCATGGGCCTGCGGCAATCGCTCGGCATCTTCATGCAGCCGCTGACTCATGACATCGGCATATCGGTCTCCGACTTCACGCTGGCGATTGCCGTGCAAAACCTCGCCTGGGGTTTTCTCCAGCCGCTCGCCGGCGCGATGACGGTGCGTTATGGCTTTCGCAGCATCATGGTGATCGGCTCGTTGTTTTACATCGCTGGCCTGACGTTGATGGCGGGCGCGCACGGCTTTCTCAGCGTCATGATCGGTGGCGGCGTGCTGATCGGCATGTCGCTGGCCTGCACCGCGGCGGCGATTGCGATGTCGGTCGCAGCGCGCGCGGTGCCGGCGACGGTGCGCAGCACAGTGATGGGCCTGGTGTCAGGGGCGGGATCGCTCGGCGCCCTGTTGTCGGCGCCGCTCGGGCAGATCCTGAATGAAGGCTATGGGTGGCGCGTGGGCCTTGCAGGGTTCGTGGTGCTGGCGCTGGCGATGATTCCCGCGGCCTGGTTTGCCGGCGGCGTCGACCGGATTCCGCTGCCGAAGCCGGCGTCGGACGACATCGGTAACACCTCGGCCAGCGTCGCGGTCAAGGTCGCATTCTCCAACCCGTCCTTCGTGGTGATGACCTGCGCCTATTTCGTCTGCGGCATGCAGCTCGTCTTCCTCACCACGCATCTGCCGTCCTATCTGGCGATCTGTGGCATGGACCCGATGCTGAGCGCGCAGACGCTCGGCATGATCGGTGGCTTCAACGTGCTCGGCAGTATCTTCTTCGGCTGGGCCGGCCAGCGCTGGAACAAGCTGGCGCTGCTCGGCGGCATCTACATCGTCCGTTCCATCGCGCTTGCCTGGTACTTCACGTTGCCGCCGACGCCGGCCACGACATTGCTGTTCGGCGCCATCATGGGTTTCCTGTGGATGGGCGTTGGGCCGCTGGTGGCGGGTGCGGTCGCCGAAATGTTCGGCCTGAAATGGCAGGCGATGATCCAGGGGCTCGCCTTCATGAGCCATCAGCTCGGCAGCTTCCTCGGCGCCTTCGGCGGCGGGGTGCTGTACGACCAGCTGGGCTCCTACACCATGGCCTGGCGCATCGGCGTCGCGCTGGGTCTCGCCGGTGGAATCATCCAGGTCGCATTCGCGCTGATCCGGCCGAGCGGGCCGCCGCTGTTGCGAACGGCGTAAGGCTGACCCGGAGGTAGCTTAAAAAGAGGCAGTGGAAAGTGCTGCCTGCGTTTTAAGCAATTGTGCCGTTAAAAGCGGCAGAAAACCAGAACGCCTTCGCACGGGAAGCCAAAAATCGATGATAATTCATTTGGTTAACCGAATGCCTTCGATGGCATGAATCTTGTCTGACCAAGGTTAAGAATCGGGTTCGGGAAACGTCATCGACATCGTCCGCCCTTGGTTGAACGTCAGGGGAAGGCAGGTAGTTCATGAGGCTGGCAGCCGCCAATCCCCAGCCATTTCAACTCGACGTTGCCGCGACGTCGAGCATCCCGAGTCTTTTGCCCAAAATCGGCGTTGATCCTGCCGTCGCCGCTCTAGGCACCGGACGGTTCATGCGCGCCATTCAAGACAGTCTCAGAAACAAACTAAAGGGCGCACCAATTTTCGCATCGTGCTGATGGCGCGCCGTTCGCATTCGCATGGGAGAGATCGACAAAGTGGCTGGGTAAACCTTCACCGACATCCGTAGGAGAGAGACGATGGGACACTGGAAATACACGTGCCAAAGACTCGCGCCTTTCGTGGTTGCACTCTTGGGGATTGCGCTTTTCTGCATGCTGTTCGGTGACATCGCGCTCGCGGAAGACGCGGGGCCGCCAGCCTGCGGTGGCAAGATTCTCGAGAAGTGTACACCCAACTCCGGCGATACCGCATGGATGCTGACGTCGGTCGCGCTCGTCTTGATGATGACCGTTCCGGGTCTCGGCCTGTTCTATGGTGGCATGGTGCGCAAGAAGAACGTGGGCGACACGGTGATGACCAGCTTTGCCGTCACCTGCCTCGTCACCATTCTGTTCGCGCTCTTTACCTACAGTATGGCGTTTCGCGCCGGCTCGCCGTTCATCGGGGGCCTGGATAGGATGTTCTTGAAGGACATCCTGAGCGACATCGGCAAGGGAGGTATCGGCAATCCCAATCCGCTCGCCGCGACCATTCCTGAGAGCGTGTACATCTGCTTTCAGATGACGTTCGCCATCATTACGCCAGCGTTGATCGCCGGCGCGTTTGCCGAGCGGATGAAGTTCTCGGCCATGCTCTGGTTCATCGGCCTGTGGGCAATTTTCGTCTATGCGCCGATTGCGCACTGGGTCTGGGGACCCGACGGCATCTTCTCCGCCGGCAACGACGCCGCGTGGGTGAAAGTGCTGGATTTCGCCGGCGGCACTGTCGTGCATATCAACGCCGGTGTTGCTGGGCTGATGTGCGCGATCATGCTTGGCAAACGGAAAGAAACCGGGCCGGCGCACAACATGGTGCTCACCTTCATCGGCGCCTCCCTGTTGTGGGTTGGCTGGTTCGGATTCAACGCCGGCTCCGCCGTGACCGCGGGCATGCAAGCCGGAATGGCGATGCTGGTAACCCAGATTGCTACCGCAGTTGCCGGCTTTACCTGGATGCTGGTGGAATGGGCGCTGAAGGGCAAGCCGACCGTCGTCGGCATCTGCTCGGGCGCGGTCGCCGGCCTTGTCGCGATTACGCCGGCTTCCGGCTTCGTCGGGCCGGTCGGCGCCTTCGCCATCGGAATCGCGGCAGGCGTCTTCTGCTACTGGGGGTGCACCGGCTTGAAGCGCTTGTTCAGCTATGACGACGCGCTGGATTGTTTCGGCGTTCATGCGATCGGCGGCATCGTCGGGGCGCTTCTGACCGGGGTGTTCGCGGTCGAGCAATACGGTGGAACCCCAGGCGCTCTGGAGGGTAACGTTGGACAGTTCTTCAACCAATGCATCGGGGTGGCCACCGTTTTCGTTTATGACGCCGTCGTCAGCCTGATCATCCTTTTCGTGGTCAAGATGTTCGTCGGTCTTCGCGTGACGCAAGACATCGAGCGGGAAGGGCTGGACCTCGCGCTGCACGGAGAAGTCGTGCAATAATATAGAGTCAAGGCAGCGTCCTGCAGCGCCGGCGTTCATCGCCGGCCGTTGTGGAAAAAAAGCTGCCCCTGAACCGGGCTGGAAACGATCGAGGCGGCCAAAACCTCGATGGGGGTGTTGGGTCCAGCCAGTTCTAACTACTTTACTGCTCGCGGTGATCACTCGGCGAGGAGATCACATGAACTGGTTCTATTGGAACACAGCTTGGTCGCTGTTCTTCAGCCTCGTTTGGTTCATGACCATCACGCATAATCCCGAAGCGCGGATCTCTGATGCGCATTTGCGCGATGAGGCCTTCGGCGGCTGAATGAAGACCTACGTTACAAAGCGGATCGGGCCGATACCACGGACGCCCGAGCGCTCTTCGCCGTGCCAACCTGTCCCGAGACATCGCGACGGGCTAGTCTAGCTCCGATAGAAGCGCCACATCCTGAGGAATGTTCGGTGGATCACATCCGGCGGCTGATCGAACGGCTCCAGACTGATCCGCAAGGCGCCATTGTGGTCCATGCGCCAAGGTAGGCGCATCAGCAGGCGATAGATTGGCTGCTTGCGCCAATCGACGACGAGAGCGCTGCGGAGCGGTGCGTTGAGCACAATCTGCAGCTCATGGACCGTCATCGCCCGCTCGGCGATCTGAACGACATCGATGCGCTCGATGGCCCGCCAGCGTATCAATCCGAAGGCCTGGATGAAGATGCCATATTGATTGGCGCCGATGGTCGGCCGCCCGGTCTCCAGCAGGGGGATGTTGTAGTAGGTGAAGCTGGCCGCTGCCACGGCAGGCAATGACCAATAGATGGCGCCGGTGATCCAGGTGGCCGTGCAGAATATCGCAGCCAGCGCAGCACTGATGTAGACGGGAAAGTAGATGTCTTCGCGCACATAGGCGACCGAGTAGCCACCGGCATTTCGCTCGTCCAGGGTTGCGCTCATGTGAACCCGATGCCCAGGGCCTACCAGAGAGGCACAAGTCGGCGCGGCGGAATCGCTTAACTCAACACGGTGTTCGGAAACCGGTTCCCGAGCGAGGATAACAGTGCGCGGGTCCTGGTGCCACCTTGCGGGTGGCGGGCCGCAAAATGAAAACGGGGCCGCAAGGCCCCGTTGAACTCAGTACCATGCCAGCGGTCTTACTTGATCTTCGATTCCTTGAACTCGACGTGCTTGCGCGCGACCGGATCGTACTTCTTCTTGACCAGCTTGTCGGTCATGGTGCGCGAATTCTTCTTGGCGACGTAATAGAAGCCGGTATCCGCCGTGGAAACGAGCTTGACCTTGATGGTGACCGCTTTGGCCATGTTCGGAACCTCAAAAATGGGGGTGTCAGGCGCCGGCCAAATCGGCCTGCATTTGCCGCGCAACCTACCGTCGATCCGCCCAAAGTCAAGGTTTTCGGGGCAAAAACCAGCCTGATTCCGGGTGGAATCCATGCTTTTGCGCGTATTCTGATCGCAAAACCGGTACCCACTTTTGTGGAATAGGCGCGCTAGGCCTCAAAGAACCGGTTTTTCGGCCGCGGCAGCCCCAAATTCTCCCGCAACGTCCGGCCCTCATATTCTTTGCGGAAAATCCCGCGCTTCTGCAGTTCCGGCACAACCTTGTCGACGAAATCATCCAGGCCCGCGGGCAGGAACGGGAACATGATGTTGAAGCCGTCGCTGCCGCGGCTGGTTAGCCATTCCTCCATCTGGTCGGCGATGGTCACGGGCGTGCCGACAAAGGAGAGCCCGCCATAGCCGCCGACGCGTTGCGCGAGCTGGCGCACCGTCAGCTTGTCGCGGGCGGCGGCGTCGACGAGGCGCTGGCGACCGCTCTTGCTGGCATTGGTCTCGGGGATCGGCGGCAACTGCCCATCGGGGTCGAAGCCGGAGGCGTCGGTGCCGAGCTGGACCGACAACGAGGCGATGGCGCTGTCGTAGTGCACCATGCTGTCGAGTTTCGCGCGCTTCTCCTTGGCCTCTTCGACGCTGTCGCCAACCACGACGAAGGCGCCGGGCAGGATCTTCAGGTGCTCGGGATCGCGGCCGATCTTTTCCATGCGCCCCTTGATGTCGGCATAGAGCTTCTGGCTGTCGGCAAGGCTGCCACCGCCGGTGAACACGGCTTCCGCGGTTTCGGCCGCAAGCTGCTTGCCGTCCTCGGATGCGCCGGCCTGCACGATCAACGGCCAGCCCTGAACGGGGCGGGCGATGTTGAGCGGGCCACGGACGGAAAGATATTTTCCCTTGTGGTTGAGCACGTGCATCTTGGCGGGATCGAAATACAGGCCCTGTTCGACGTCGCGCACGAAGGCGTCGTCGGCGAAGGAATCCCACAGGCCCGTAACGACGTCATAGAATTCACGCGCCCGCTTGTAGCGCTCGGCGTGCTCCATATGGTCGTCGAGCCCGAAATTCAGCGCGGCGTCCGGATTGGAGGTGGTGACGATATTCCATCCGGCACGGCCGCCAGAGATGTGATCGAGGGAAGCAAAGCGGCGGGCGACATGATAGGGCTCGTCGAACGTCGTCGATCCCGTTGCGATCAGGCCGATATGTTCGGTGGCGCCGGCCAGCGCCGACAGCAGCGTGAACGGCTCGAACGAGGTCACGGTGTGGCTGCGTTTCAGCGCATTGACCGGCATGTTCAGCACGGCCAGATGGTCGGCCATAAAGAAGGCGTCGAACTTTCCGGCCTCCAGTTTCTGGATCAGTTTCTTGATATGCGGGAAATTGAAATTGGCATCGGGCCACGCGCCCGGATAACGCCACGCGCCGGTGTGGATAGAGACCGGCCGCATGAACGCGCCGAGCTTGAGTTGCCGCTTCGCCATTTGCCCCATTCCGAACTGTTATTGTTGGGACAGAGATAGGGATGCGAACAAGACGGCGCTATCCGGATAGCCCGAAAAGAATATTGCAATTTGAGGGATGTCCGCAGGACGTTTTCAGCGTCATTGCGAGCGAAGCGAAGCAATCCATCGCGCGGCAGAAGCAAGAATGGATTGCTGCGTCGCTCACGCTCCTCGCAATGACGGTCGGAGGCTTACGCCCCCAGCACGTCCTTCTGCATCTTGCCGCCGTAGAAATGGAAGAACGGCACTGGCGCGTCGTGGTGCAGCGGACCGGTGGCGAGGCGGCGGTCGAGCTCGGCCAGCACGTTCTTGGTCATGGCATGGGCATCGGCCAACGGCTTGGAGCCGATCTCGACCCAGACCAGCTCCACCAGCTCGGCATCGGGATGAATCACGCCCTCGACGCGATGGGCGATCGCGGATGCATCCGCGGTGAAGAAGCGGGTGTCGAAGCGGCGGACGCGGCCGGGCGGGGTGATCGCACGCGCAATCAGGAACAGGCTGGACGGATCGGGCAGCAGACCCGCGTCGCTGAACGGCTTCCAGGCGCCTTCGAGCGTCACCTTCGTGTCGACCTTGCGGCCGAGGCAGAGGCCGGTTTCCTCGCAGGCTTCACGAATCGCGGCGACCGCGAGCGCGCGTGCGCGCGAAGCTGCGATCTTGGGGCTGCCCTTGAGCAGGTTGGACTCAAGCTCCGGCGTAATCGGGGCGGCGACGGGGACGCGGTTGTCTGACTTGTCGACGCGGCCGCCGGGAAACACGAACTTGCCCGGCATGAACACCACATTGTCGTGGCGCTTGCCGACCAGCACCTTGGGCTTTTCCCCGGAACGATCGATCAGGATCAGTGTCGCCGCGTCTTTCGGCCGGAAATAGGGATGATGGTCGGCTTCTTTTTCTTCCTTGGGCGCCGTCGCAGCTTCGGTCATTCCATCCCCGTTCATGCTTTTGTTATTGGTGGTTTAGCTAGACGGGAGGAACGTCGCTAGGGGCATTCTCGTCAAACCCGTGCATGCGCATCGCCCATTGGAAGCCGACCACGGCGCCCTTGACCGGTTGCAGCAGCGCCAGCGATGCAATCAATGTGACCGGCAGGTAGATCGAAAGCTGCAGCCATACCGGCGGCGCGTAATCGGTTTCGATCCATAGGATAACCGGTACCAGGATGTGGCCGACAATGATGATCACGAGATAGGCCGGCAAATCGTCGGCGCGGTGCGGCGTGTAGTCGAGCCCGCACACCGAGCAGTTGTTGTCCACCTTCAGGAAGGCGCGAAACAGCTTGCCTTCGCCGCAGCGCGGGCACCGGCAGCGAAAGCCGCGTTTCATCGCGGTCCATAGGTCGCGCTTTTCGCCCTTCACGGAATCCTGGCTCCAGACTGCCGTCGCGGTGCTCACCGTTACCATGATTTGCCTCTCTTCGATTTGCCGGATTTGGATTTACCCGGCTTGAACTTTACGGACTTCCCTTTGCCAGACTTGCCCTTGCCGAACTTGCCTTTGCCGGGCGCGCCGGCCTTGTCGTTCGGGCTGCGGCCTGGACGCGCTTTCGACGGCTTTGTCGACGCTCGCGATCCGTCACGTTTTCTGCCGCGCGGAATGGACTTACCTTCCGACAACAGCTCGAACCGCAACGCGCCGGCTACTGGTGCTGCTTCTACCAGACGCACGTCGACAACGTCACCCAGCCGATGCATGGCACCGCTGCGTGTGCCGATGAGCGCATGGCGCGTCTCGTCGTAGTTGAAATACTCGGTGCCGAGCGTGCGGATCGGGATCAGCCCGTCTGCGCCGGTTTCGCTGAGTTTGACGAACAGCCCGGCGCGGGTGACGCCGGAAATGCGGCCCTGGAAGCTCGCGCCGATGCGATCGGCGAGGAAATGCGCGATCAGGCGGTCCGCGGTCTCGCGTTCCGCCTTCATGGCGCGACGTTCTGTCACGGAAATTTGGGCTGCGACTTCGCCAAGGGTTTCCAGCGTCTCGGTTTCCGGCAGCGCGCCTTCGCCGAGGCCGAGCGCCCGGATCAGCGCGCGATGCACGATCAGATCCGCGTATCGCCTGATAGGCGAAGTGAAATGCGCGTAGCGGCGCAGGTTGAGGCCGAAATGGCCGTAATTCTCCGCCGAATATTCCGCCTGCGCCTGCGAGCGCAACACCACTTCGTTCACCAGCGGTTCGTAGTCCTCGCCGCGAACTTGGCCCAGCACGCGATTGAACAGCGCAGGGCGCAGCGCGCCGGCCTTTGCGAACGGCAGATCGAGCGTCTTGAGGAATTCCGCGAGGTTATGCACCTTCTCCTGCGACGGTTCGTCGTGCACCCGGTAGATCAGCGGCAGCGCCTTCTTTTCAAGCATCTCGGCTGCGGCGACGTTGGCAAGGATCATGAACTCTTCGATCAGCTTATGTGCGTCCAGCCGCTCCGGCACGACGACGCGATCGACGGTGCCGTCGGCTTTCAACAAAATCTTGCGTTCGGGCAGATCGAGATCGAGCGGATCGCGTTCGTCACGGGCGAGTTTGACCAGCGCATAGGCCGCATAGAGCGGCTTGAGGATCGGCTCGAGCAGAGGGCCCGTGGTGTCGTCGGGCCGGCCGTCGATGGCAGCCTGTGCCTGCGCGTAGTTGAGCTTCGCGGCCGAGCGCATCAGCACGCGATGAAAACTGTGCGATCGCTTGCGGCCGTCACTGCCGATCACCATCCGCACCGCGAGCGCGCCGCGCGGCTCGCCCGGCACCAGCGAACAGAGATCGTTGGAGATGCGCTCGGGCAACATCGGCACCACGCGATCGGGGAAATACACCGAATTGCCGCGCGTCAGCGCATCGCGGTCCAGCGCCGAGCCCGGCCGCACGTAGAAGGCAACGTCGGCGATGGCGACATGGACGATATAGCCGCCCTTGTTGCTCGGATCCGGATCGGGCGCGGCATGCACCGCGTCGTCGTGATCCTTGGCGTCGGGCGGATCGATGGTCACGAGCGGCAGGTCGCGCCAGTCCTCGCGGCCCTTCAAGGTCGCGGGCTGCGCATCCTCGGCCTCGCGCAACGCTGACGGTGAAAACACCTGCGGGATTTCATGGGCGTGGATCGCGATCAGGCTGACGGCTTTCTCGGTCGCGAGCGAGCCGAGCCGCTCCTTCACCTTGCCCGACGCCAGTCCATAGCCGCGCGTGCGCACGAGATCGACGCTGACAAGGTCGCCGTCCTCGGCGCCGCCGGTGTCGTCTTTCGCGATATTCAGTTCGCGGCCGGCCTGCTTCTTGTCGACGGGAACGAGACGGCCGCCGCCGGCGGGCAAAGCGCGGAAGATACCGAGCAGGCGGGTACGGGCGTGATCGATGACCTTGATGACGCGCCCGCGATAGGGCGTGCCGTCGTTGTCACCGGTCTTTTCGATGCGCAGCAGCGCGCGGTCGCCGACGCCGGCGGCGGTGCCGGGTTGCGGTCGGCGCGGAACGTGGATGTGGATTTTCGGGGCGGGTCCGTCCTGCTCGGTATCCCACTCGGTGGGAACCGCGAGCAGTTCGCCGTCGGTGTCGCGGCCGGTGATATCGGCCATCACGGTCGGGGGAAGGGCTGCCGGCTCCAGAATTTTGCGGCCGCGCTTGGCGACCGAGCCGTCATCGGCGAGCTCGCGCAGGATCTGCTTCAGCGCGACGCGGTCGGCGTTCTTCAGGCCGAACTCGCGCGCGATCTCGCGCGTGCCGATCTTGCCGGGATTCGCGCGGATGAAGGCGACGATGGCGTCCCGGCTCGGAAAACCACTGTCGTGCTTCTTGTTCACTTATCCCCGGGCCTTGCCCGCGCTCTTCTTCGCGGGCGGTTTGGATGCTGCCGGCTTGGCCGCCGACGTCTTGGCTGCAGAGGCAACCGGCGCGCGCGCCTTGCTCACGGCATTCGCCTTCGGTTTCGCTGCCGCCTTCTTCACCGCGGCCTTCTTGGCAGGCTTTGGCGCGTCGGGATCGGCAGGTTTGGCGGCGGCCTTCTTCGGCGCGGCTTTCTTGGCGCCACGCTTGGGCTTGCCGCCGCCCTTGGCGGCGCGTTCGTCGATCAGCGCGATGGCTTCCGCGAGCGTAATCGTCTCCGGCGTCTTGTCGCTCGGGATCGTGGCATTGACGCCACCTGACGTGACATACGCACCGTAGCGGCCGTTCTTAACCGCAACCCCGCCGAGGCTCGGGTGTTCGCCGAGCGGCTTGCCGGGATCGGCGCCGAAACGACGTCCGCTCGGGCCTTTTGCAATTTTTTCGGCGATCAGCGTCACCGCGCGGTTGAGGCCGATGTCGAACACCTCGTCGCCGGCCTCCAGGCTCGCATAGGTTTTTTCGTGGCGCACGAACGGGCCGAAGCGGCCGATGCCGGCGGTGATCGGCTCGCCGGTTTCCGGATGCTTGCCGATTTCGCGCGGGAGCGACAATAGCTTCAGCGCCAGTTCGAGCTCCATGTCGCCGGGCGACATGTTCTTCGGAATGCCGGCGCGCCGGGGTTTTTCGCCCTCGGCATAATCCTTTTGCTCGCCGAGCTGGATGTAGGGACCGAAGCGTCCGGCTTTCACCGTGACGTCGAGATCGGTCGCCGGATCCTTGCCGAGCACGCGGTCGGCGCCGGCTTCGCCGTCGGCAGCCAGCGGACGCGTGTGCCGACATTCGGGATAGTTCGAGCAGCCGACAAAGGCGCCGAACTTGCCGGCCTTCAGGTTGAGCCTGCCGGTGCCGCAGGTCGGGCATTGCCTGACATCGCCGCCATCCGCGCGCGGCGGATAGATGTGCGGTCCCAACATGTCGTCGAGCACGTCGAGCACTTCGGAGACGCGAATGTCCTTGATGTCGGCGACCGCGCCGGAAAAGCCGACCCAGAACTCCTTCAGCACCTGCTGCCAGGAGATCTCGTTGTTGGAAATGCGGTCGAGCTGCTCCTCCAGATTGGCGGTGAAATCGTATTCCACATAGCGCGCGAAGAAGTTCTCCAGGAACGCGACCACGACGCGTCCCTTGTCCTCGCCATGCAGTCGCTTCTTCTCGAGCTTGACGTAACCGCGGTCCTTCAGCACCTGCAGGATCGATGCGTAGGTCGAGGGACGGCCGATGCCGAGCTCTTCCATCCGCTTGACCAATGATGCTTCCGAGAAGCGCGGCGGCGGTTCGGTGAAGTGCTGCGTGACCGCAAGGTTCTGCCGCTTCAGCGCTTCGCCCTCGCTCATGGCGGGGAGGCGGCGACTGTCGTCATCGTCGGCGTCGTCGTCGCGGCCTTCCTGGTAGAGCGCGAGGAAGCCGTCGAACTTCACGACCTGACCGCTGGCGCGCAGGTCCAGCACGCGGGAGCCGGCCTTCGCGGCGATATCCACCGTGGTGCGTTCGAGTTCGGCCGATTCCATCTGGCTCGCGATGGTGCGGATCCAGATCAGCTCATAGAGCTTGGCCTGATCGGTATCGAGGCGGCGGCGCATTTCGGCGGGCCGGCGCGACAGGTCGGTCGGGCGGATCGCTTCGTGCGCTTCCTGCGCGTTCTTGGCCTTGGTCTGGTACTGGCGCGGCGCATCCGGCACATAGGCGTTGCCGTAGTCCTCGCCGATCACCTTGCGCGCCTGCGTGATCGCAGAGCCGTCGATCTGCACGCCGTCGGTTCGCATATAGGTAATGAGACCGGTGGTCTCGCCGCCGATATCGATGCCCTCATAGAGCCGCTGTGCGATCCGCATCGTATGCGCCGGCGCAAAGCCGAGCTTGCGGCTCGCTTCCTGCTGCAGTGTCGAGGTGGTGAAGGGCGCCTGCGGATTGCGGCGCGCCGGTTTGGCTTCGACCGTCGAAACCGTGAAGTTCGCGGCCTCGATCGCCTTCTTGAACTCTTCGGCTTCCGCGCCCGATCCGATGTCGAGCCGCTGGATCTTCTTGCCGTCGGCGCCGACCAGGCGGGCCTCGAAGGCGTCGCCGCGCGGCGTCGTCAGCGTTGCCACCAGCGACCAGTATTCGCGCGCGACGAACTTCTCGATCTCGAGTTCGCGGTCGCACACCAGCCGCAGCGCCACCGACTGCACGCGGCCGGCCGAGCGCGCGCCCGGCAACTTGCGCCACAACACCGGCGAGAGCGTGAAGCCGACTAGATAGTCGAGCGCCCGGCGCGCCATATAGGCGTCGACCAGCGCGCCGTCGATCTGGCGCGGCGCCTTCATGGCATCCGTCACCGCCTGTTTGGTGATCGCGTTGAACACGACGCGCTCGATCTTGTGGTCCTTGATCGCGCGCTTCTCTTTCAGCACTTCCAGCACGTGCCAGGAAATCGCTTCGCCCTCGCGGTCAGGGTCGGTTGCGAGGATCAGGCGGTCGGCGCCCTTGAGGGCCTTGGCGATGTCGTTGAGCCGGCCGGCCGCCTTGGGGTCGACCTCCCAGATCATCTGAAAATTGGCTTCCGGATCGACCGATCCGTTCTTGGCAGGCAGGTCGCGAACATGGCCGAACGAGGCCAGAACCTCATAGGAGGCGCCCAAATATTTGTTGATCGTCTTGGCTTTCGCCGGCGACTCCACAATGACGATATTCATGTCATTCCAATAGCTTACGGGAAAAGATAAAGGCCGGTATCGCGAGACTCGCGCCAGCCGTTTCGGACCGAACATGGGGTGGTGAGGCCCCCCTGTCAAATCGACAGATATTGAGCAGGGAGGCGCGGGATGCGACTTTGTATTTATAGCGCTGCAGAATACGTCCTAGAGTTGTGTCAATAAACCGGCTATTTCTGAATTATATTGTGTTGGATTGGGATACCGATTTATTGAGCAAGGCACGGGGCGGCCGGAAGCGCACGGCTTCGGGTGGAGCCGGGCGATCTTCAACGGATGAACGCGACGGGGAGGGCGGCCCCGACGAGGCCGTGGCCTTCATCGCGGAAACCGTGGCCGAATTGGTCAAGCTCGCAAAGAACCACCGGCTTGAGGTCCTCAGCCACCTGCTCGGCATGGCACAGCTCGAGGCGGAAGAGCGGATGCGGACCCGCAGCAAGCGCAAGCTGTCGTGAGCGCCGCTATGTCGTAACCCGCTGGCCAGGCTTTCCGGCAGGTCGTCGCTGCAACGCCGTATCCGCCTGTGTCAGCAGCCTTCCGTCCTCGGAATGCAGTTCGAGTTTGCGCACCGGCCGGCCGTTCTCCTTGTCGACCAGGATGGTGGCAATCTCCTCCGGCCGCTCGTCGAATTCCTCGCTCCATTGGCGTAGCGCGACCAGAACAGGAAACACGCCGCGGCCCTTCGGCGTCAGCAGATATTCCTGATAGGCGCTGCCGTCGGAGGCGGGCGCCGTTTTCAGGATGCCCTGATCGACCAGCGCCCGCAGCCGCACCGTCAGAATATTCTTGGCGAGCCCCAGTTTCTTCTGGAATTCGCCGAAACGACGGCTGCCAAACAAGGCCTCGCGAATAATCAGCATCGACCACCAGTCGCCGATCGCATCCAGCGATCGTGCGATCGGGCAGTCGTCGCGCTCAAAGCTCGTCCGTTTCACCATGGCTATCTCCGCCGGGACAGCAGGACCGATCACGGTCTTGTGTGGTTGCATTATAAAACCAGACGCCCTACGTAGGCAATCTA
Source organism: Bradyrhizobium sp. KBS0727 (assembly GCF_005937885.2). Taxonomy (NCBI): domain Bacteria; kingdom Pseudomonadati; phylum Pseudomonadota; class Alphaproteobacteria; order Hyphomicrobiales; family Nitrobacteraceae; genus Bradyrhizobium; species Bradyrhizobium sp. KBS0727. The sequence goes on from NZ_CP042176.1 coordinate 3,287,293, forward strand.
GTTTAATAATGCAACCAACGGAGACTGTTATGAGGCTGGCAAACAAGACGGCGTGGATCACCGGCGGCAATGCCGGCATCGGCTTGGCGACTGCGAAACTGTTCGTTGCGGAGGGCGCGAAAGTGCTGATCACGGGACGAAACCAGGCGACGCTGGAGGCCGCCGCAAAGGAACTCGGGCCGAATGCGCTCGCGATCGTCGCCGATGCGACCGATATCGCCGCCACCGACGCCGCCCTCAAGCAGGCCGCGGCAAAGTTCGGCAAGCTCGATATCGTGTTTGCCAATGCAGGCATCGCCGGACCGTCGCCACTCGGTAGCACCACGCTTGCGGCGTTCGACAATGTGATCCGGACCAATCTCACCTCGGTGTTCTTCACGGTGCAGTCGGCGCTGCCGCACCTCAACGACAACGCCTCGATCATTTTGAACGGATCCGTGATTTCCGTGCTCGGCATTCCCGGCCAATCGGCCTATGCCGCGGCCAAGGCCGGCGTCCGCGCGATGGCGCGCTCCATGGCGTCGGAACTGTCGCCGCGCGGCATCCGCGTCAATGTCGTGTCACCCGGCGCGATCCGCACAGCGATCTGGGGTGCTGCGGTCGCAACGCCGGAAGCCGAAAAGGCGTTTGAAAAGCGGATTGCATTGTCCACCCCGCTCGGACGGCTCGGCGAGACCGATCAGGTGGCCAAGACGGTGCTGTTCCTCGCTTCCGATGACGCCTCTCACGTTCAGGCCCAGGAACTGTTCGTCGATGGCGGCGCGACGGCGTCACCGAGCGGCGCACCGATCTATCGCGGATAAACTTCTTCCAAATTATCGAATCGGGTCAGTGCCATCGGGCGAAAAATTCTTTCACCGGTTGCGCTGTCCGGTTCCCTCGTCTGGCGGACGTATTTTTGAGGCGCGCTCAAAAACATTGAACCTTCGTGGCAGGTGCCAAGACATTCCCAAGGGCCGGGATTTTTGACTACGAAATTCATTGGAGGCAGTCATGCCGAAAGCCGCCCGCATCGCTAAGCCGATTGTCACCGAGTCCGCATCAGAGAATTCGGATATCACCCAACTGGTTTCAATCGCGTTGTTTTCAGGTATCGGTCTTTTGATCTCGCTCGTTGCCGTCATCCTGGGCGTACAGGGCGTCTGGTACTGAAAATCTCCGTCATCATGTGACACCCGCCTGCCGCAGTCGTCAGGCGGCAGGCGGTGCCGGCACGAAGTTTCCTGCTACGCAGCGTTGAGGCTGCCCGCTGCTCTCAAGGCATCTGCCACCGCTTTTTCGCGATGCTCGGGGCCGACCTGGATACCGTCGGCGGAAATGAATTCGGGATTGGCCACGCCTATAAAGCCGAACACCCAACGCAGGTAGGTTTCCAGATGTTCGCCGACCGCAGCCGGCGTGCCCGCGCCATAAAATCCGCCGCGTGAGATCGCAACGATGACGCGCTTGTTGCCGACGAGGCCTTCAACACCCTGCGCGCTGTATTTGAACGTCTTGCCCGCCACCAGGATGCGGTCGATCCAGGCCTTGAGCTGGCTCGGAATCGTGAAATTGTACATGGGCGCGCCGAGCACGACGATGTCGGCGGCGAGAAACTCTTCCAGCACGGTCTGGCCGGCGGCGATGTCCGACTGTAGCGCGGCCTCGGGCTCGGCGCCCTGACCGGCGGCCAGATGAGATCCTGAGAGATGTGCCAGTGGCGTCAGCGTCAGGTCGCGGTAGCTGACGTCGAGGTGAGGGGTTGCCTTGCGCAGCCGATCGACGATGGCGGCGGAAACCTGGCGGCTGACGGAGTGGGGCCCCAGCACGCTGGAGTCGATGTGGAGAAGTTTCATAGGTGTCACCCTTGGTATAAGTTTGTAACTGGCGCTATATGAGTGACCACCTATATTTCCCGCAAGAACGCACAATTTTGAAACCCGAGCACAGTCTTGAAACCTGAGCACACCCATGTGCCTGTCCTGCCGCCCAGTCCGCATCTCGACAGCGACTGCCGCGGCGTCGCCTCGATCCTGGCCCGGGTCGGCGACAAATGGAGCGTGTTCGTCATCATGATGCTCGGCGACGGCCCGAAGCGCTTCAACGAGATCAAGCGCATGATCGGCGGCATCTCGCAGCGAATGTTGACGCTGACGCTGCGCGGCCTCGAGCGGGATGGCCTGGTGACGCGAACCGTATTCCCGACCATCCCGCCGCGCGTCGATTACGAACTCACCGATCTCGGGCGCGGTCTGTCGAAACCGGTCGAGGCGCTCGGCAAATGGGCGTTCGATCATCGGGTCGAGATCGAAAGCGCGCGAACGAAATTCGACGGGCGCAACGACAAAGCGTTTTCAAGCGAAGTGGATACCGGTTCGCGTTAAGAAAACGCGTCAAATAATAATCGACTAGGCCGTGAACCCATGCATCTACCTGGCGGACGGCCTGCTAAAGTCCGCTGTGCACCGATGGCGACCAAATTCTGCAACGCAGCTAAATGACGCAATGGGCCAACTCCGGACATTCCCAGGAGCCGCAGTCGCCGCCTCCGGGCAGTATGCCAATCGGACCTTCGGGCGAAGCCACCTGTTTCTCAACCGCGTCAGGTGGCGTAGAATGTAGTTGCCCTTGAAGCGGGACGTGCCGAAATCGCCGTTCGGGGCGAACGAGCAGCACTGGTGCCATCGGCAGGCACGTTCCCTTAAGAGACCGACCCTTTTTTCGGTTTCGCGCCACCATTCACCACGAAGTGTGCACGCCGCTTCTGCGGCGGCTCGCTGCGTAACGTCGGGAGAAAGGCGATGAACAAGATCGATCGAAGGTCAGCACTGGGAATCGGGTTGGCAGCGGCTTCGGCGGCTATGATGAAGCCCGCCGCCGCTCAAACCACGGGCTACAAGGATACGACGCCGTGGCCGGGTGTCGTGGTGCGTGCTTATGATGGCGAGACACCATCCCTCATCCCCGGTTTTAAGACCGTCTCAATGCGTGATGTGATCATGCAGCCGGGATCGAAGACGATGGGTCCCCCGATGATGAATGCCATGATCTGCCATATCCCCGAGGGGGAGCTTCGGATCGAGCAGGAGGGAAAGACCTTTACGGCCAAGAAGAACTTTGTCTGGACCTGCAACAAGGACACAAAGGAGCAGGCGCACAACGATGGGAATGCGGTCGCAATCATGCGGATCGCGGACCTGAAGGCTTAAGGCTCGTTTCTTCGCAAGAGACCGATTACAGGTGCGGATAGCCTACGCGACGAGGATCGCGCCGCCGAGAGTCTATGGGTCATAACGACCCGACATGACAAACTCGCGGCCAACTATCATTCATCAAGCTCGCATCAATCGGATTTGGCTACGTGCTAATGAGTCCGCGCCCTACTAGATCAGCGACACCAATCCGCCGCCGTGACGTTCCAGCCGTCCGGCCAGCGTCATTGAGGGCAATGCCGACATTCCGGTTGCCAGCCCGGACTTCTCAGTTTGACCCAAAAGCGACTTGGCAATCATTCAACAGATGTCGCCTGAACAGGTCTCCCACGGCTTTCAGCCTGCCAGTTGGGCCGCTATTATATCTTGCCCTGAATATGGAAACCCTTCATGAGACGACGCGAATTTATTGCGACCGCCGGTGCTTTGGCGGTATGGCCGGAGTTGAGCCGGGCACAGCGCGCGGGCGATCGAATGGCGCGCATCATTTATCTCGGCGCAACAAGCGCCTCCGCGATTGATCCGCGCCAGATCGAGCAGTTCAGGCGGGGCCTCGCCGACAACGGGTTGGTTGAGGGACGCAACATTGCGATTGAATATCTGTGGGCAGAAGGCAGGTTGGATCGGCTACAGTCGTTGTCGGACGAATTGGCGCGGCGCGATCTCGACCTTATTATCACTGCGGGCGGGCAGGCCGTACATGCGCTGATCGCGGCCCAGCTGAAGGCTCCGATCGTATTCGCGATCTATGGCGATCCCGTCGGCGATGGTGTTGTCGAGAGCCTGGCGCGCCCGGGCAAGAATCTGACCGGCCTGTCAATGGCGAATTCGCATCTGGAGAGCAAGCGGCTTGAACTGTTGAAGGAAGCATTTTCACCGCTCAAGCGCGTGGCCGTCCTGCACGACCCGAGCGCGTCGTCTTCGGCGGCCGTTATCGCCGATGTGCAATCCGGCGCGAGAACTCTGGGGGTTGAGGCCATGATCTTCGAGGCTTCTGACCCCGCACGGTTCGATACCATCTTCGCTGAAGCGGTCGATCGGGGCGCAAACGGCTTGGCGGCGATGGCCTCTGCGGTCCTCAATTTTCACCACCGGTATCTGTGTGAGCTGGCCATGCGGCACCGCCTGCCTTCGATCTGGGAATCCTCCGGATATGTCAGGGATGGTGGGTTGCTCTCCTATGGCCCGAGCTTCCCCGACATGTATCGGCAAGCCGCCGGCTACGTCGCGAAGATTTTGAAGGGAACGAAGGCGAGCGACCTTCCGATTGAGCAACCGGTCAAATTCGAGCTCGCCGTCAACCTCAAAACTGCCAAGGCGCTCGGCCTCAACGTTCCGTCCACACTCATCACCCGAGCCGACGAGGTGATCGAATAGAGCTGTTTTTGCTGCCTAGATCAGCGACACCAACCCGCCGCCGTGACGTTCCAGCCGTCCGGCCAATTCGAGCTCGAGCAGCACCGTGCGCACGATCGTGGGCGAGGCGCCGGACATCCGGATCAGGTCGTCGAGGCTGACGGGGCTCGGCCCGAGCAGATCGATGATGCGTGTGCGTTCGCTGGCGCCGGCGTCGAAATCGAGCGGTTCGCTCGCATCAAAGACGATCGGCCGCTCCATGATCGGCGTCACCGCGTTGATGACGTCGGCGGCTTCCGTGGTCAGCGTCGCACCCTGCTTGATCAGGTCGTTCGTGCCGGCAGCGCGCGGATCGAGCGGCGAGCCGGGTACGGCAAAAACCTCGCGGCCCTGTTCGGCGGCCATCCGCGCCGTGATCAGCGAACCCGAGCGATGGGCCGCCTCGACCACGACGACACCGAGTGCCGCGCCGGAAATCAGCCGGTTGCGGCGTGGAAAGTCGCGGGCGCGCGGCACGTGGCCGAGCGGCATTTCGGAGATCGCGCCGCCATGCGTGAGCAAGGTGGCCAAGAGATCCTCATGCTCGGGCGGATAGATCCGGTCGTGGCCGCCGGCCAGCACCGCAACCGTGCCGGTTGGGATCGTGGATCGATGCGCGGCCTGATCAATGCCGCGCGCCAGCCCGGAAATGACGACGAAGCCGGCGTCGCCGAGATCGCGCGCCAATTGGCTGGCGAATTTCAGCCCGGCACCGGAGGCGTTGCGAGAGCCGACGATCGCGATCATCGGCCGCATCAGGACATCGGGCGCACCGCGCACGCCGAGCAGGGGAGGCGCATCGTCAAGCGTCGCCAGCCGAGGCGGATAGCCGGCTTCATCGGGGGCGACCAGCGAAACGCCGATCTTCCTGGCCGCCGCGAGTTCGGTCCGCGCCTCATCCTCGCTGCAAATTCGCCCGGAGCGCGCCGCCCCTCCGCGCCGCGCCAGATCGGGCAGCCGCTCCAGCGCCGTCCGCGCGTCGCCGAAATGGTTCAGCAGCGAGCGAAACGTCCGCGGGCCGACATTGTCGGACCGGATCAGCCGCAGCCGGTCGATCCGGTCGGCGTCGGTGAGGCGTGGTGTTTGTGGCCGGTCGTGCATGCGGCCACAGCTTTGCCCAACCGGAGATTGCGATCAACTTGTTTGATAGCGGCGCCATGCGCCGGCTTGCCCCATTCCAGCCCGCTCCGTAAAACCCTGCTTCGTCATCGCAGGAAACACCGCCCATGATCTCGCTCGCCGATCTTCAACGCCGCATCGCGTCCGGCGATCTTTCCGCCGATGCGGCGCTTGCCCAATCGCTGGAGGCGATCGGCGCGCAAGACAAGACCATCGGTGCCTTCGTCTGCCGCGCCGACCTTTTGAGCGCGGCGAGCGCCGGGCCGCTGCGCGGCATTGCCGTCGGCATCAAGGACATCATGGATACATCGAACTTCCCGACCGAGATGGGCTCGCCGATCTACCGGGGACATCGGTCGCGCGGCGATGCAGCCGTAGTGATGATGTTGAAGCGGGCGGGTGCCAGCATCGTCGGCAAGACCACGACCACGGCGTTCGCCTCAACCGATCCGACCGCGACGCTCAATCCCCACAACCACGGTCACACGCCCGGCGGATCCTCATCGGGTTCGGCGGCGGCGGTCGCGGCCGGCATGATCCCGCTGGCGCTGGGGACGCAGACCGGCGGCTCGGTGATCCGCCCGGCGTCGTTCTGCGGCGTCGCCGCGATCAAGCCGTCCTATCGTCTGCTGCCGACGGTCGGCGTTAAATGCTATTCGTGGACACTGGACACGGTTGGCCTGTTCGCGGCTGGGGTCAGCGACGTCGCGCACGGGCTGGCGGCGATGACCGGGCGCCCCGAATTGCTGCCGCAGGCGTCCGTGCCGCCGCCGCGCATCGGCATCGTGACGCAGGATTTTGCCGGTGCGCCGGACGCGTCGGGCGGCGAGGCGCTGCGGATCGCGACCAAGGCCACTGAGCGCGCCGGAGCCTCGGTGCGTGCGCTTGAACTGCCGGAGATCGTCGCCGAAGCGTGGCGCGCGCATCCGGTCATACAGGAATTCGAGGCCCATCAGGCGCTGGCCTGGGAGTATCTCGAAAATTACGACGCGATGGCGCCGCTGCTTCGCGGCCGACTCGACGAGAGCAAAGGCACGCTGCCGGCCGCCTATGACGAGGCCATGCGAATTGCGAGCCACGCGCAGCACGCGCTGGCAAAAGTGTTCGAAGAGGTCGACGTGCTGCTGACCCTGTCCGCGCCGGGCGCAGCACCAAAGGGATTGGGCTCGACGGGCGACGCCCGTTACAACCGGCTGTGGACGCTGATGGGCGTGCCTTGCGTCAATGTTCCCGCTTATATGGCGGACGGTGGACTGCCGGTGGGCGTGCAGGTCATTGCGCGATATGGCGCGGATGCAGAAGCGCTGGCGGCGGCCCGGTTTGTGGAACAGGCGCTGAAGTTGAAATAAATGATGTCATTCCGGGGCGTGCGAAGCACGAACTACGATGCGCAATTGCGCATCTGAGAATCTCGAGATTCCGGGTGCGATGCTTCGCATCGCCCCGGAATGACGATCCCTTACTTCGCCCCGATCTTGCTTTCCGTACCCGCCTGCAGCCGCTTGATGTTTTCGCGATGCGCGTAGAACAGCAGCAAGGTCAGCACGACAGCCAGCGACGCCAGCGCCGGGTGGCCGAACCACCACAGGAACAGCGGCGTGATAAACGCCGCGACGAGCGCTGACAGCGACGAGTAGCGGGTGGCGAAAGCGACGGCGAGCCACATCACGCAGAACACTATCGCGGCCGGCCAGAACAGGCCGATCAGCACGCCGATATAGGTCGCGACGCCTTTGCCGCCTTTGAATTTGAGCCAGACCGGAAACAGGTGGCCGAGAAACGCGCCGAGTGCAGCCAGCATCGCCGCATTGGGGCCGGCGTAGTAGCCCATGATGACGACCGCGATCGTGCCCTTGAGCGCATCGCCGAGCAGCGTTCCCACGGCGAGGCCCTTGCTGCCGGTGCGCAACACGTTGGTGGCGCCGATACTGCCGGAGCCGATCGAGCGCAGATCTTGGGTACCGGCGAGTTTGGTCAGGATCAGTCCGAACGGAATCGAGCCGAACAGATAGCCGATCCCGAACGCGACGACGAGAAACGCGTCAGACGTCATGGCCGTTGCTCCCGTCGCTGCAAATTTCCCGCGCATCGCTCGAATAGGCCCTAGACATGCTCATAGACCGTCCGTCCGCCCACGATAGTACGCACGACGCGCCCCGAGAAGCGGGCTTCGTCGAACGGCGTATTTTTGCATTGCGATTTGAGGTCGGCGGGATCCAGCACCCAAGGCGTATCGGGATCGATCACGACGAGGTCGGCCGGAGATCCGGCGCGGAGCGAACCGCCGGGCAGGCCGAGCAGCTCGGCCGGACGGGTCGACATCGCCCGGATCAGCGTCTTGAAGTCCATCTCGCCGTTGTGAATGAGCCGCAACGCCGCCGGCAGCATGGTCTGCAGGCCGACCGCGCCGCTTGCCGCCTCCGCGAACGGCAGCCGTTTCACCTCGACGTCCTGCGGGTTGTGGTCGGACATCACGACGTCGATCAGCCCGGAGGCAACCGCTGCCACCAGCGCGAGGCGATCCTCCTCGCTGCGTAGCGGCGGCGACAGTTTCAGGAACGTCCGGTAGGGGCCGATGTCGTTTTCGTTCAAGGTAACGTGATTGATCGACACCGATGCACTGACGTTGAGGCCGGCGTCGCGGGCCCGTTTGAGGATTTCCAGCGACTCGATCGATGACAGCGATGCCGCGTGGTAGCGTCCGCCGGTCAGCGCCACGAGCCGCATATCGCGCTCCAGCATGACGGCTTCGGCGGCATTGGGAATGCCGACCAGCCCCAGTCGCGCGGCGAATTCGCCCTCGTTCATCACGCCTTCGCCGACCAGGTCGGGGTCTTCGGTGTGGTGGACGATCAGCGCATCGAAATCGCGCGCGTAAGTCAGCGCCCGGCGCATCACCTGCGCGTTGGTGACACTGCGGTCGCCATCGGTGAAGGCCACCGCACCGGCGGCCTTCAACAGGCCGATCTCGGTCATTTCCTCGCCGCGCATGCCCTTGGTGAGCGCCGCCATCGGGTGGATGTTGACGATCGCGGTATCGCGGGCGCGGCGCAGCACGAAATCGACGGTGGCCGAATTGTCGATGACGGGCGAGGTATCGGGCTGGCAGATGATCGTGGTGATGCCGCCCGCGGCGGCCGCCTGGCTCGCGGACGCAAAGGTTTCGCGGTGGCTGGCGCCGGGCTCGCCGACAAAGGCGCGCATGTCGATCAGCCCTGGGGCCACGATCATGCCGGCGCAATTGATGATGTCGGTACCTTCGGGGACGCCGGCGGCGCCGATGCCGCGCCTGGAGTCGCGGATGATGCCGTCGGCAATGAGGACGTCGCCGGGACCGTCGAAATCCCTGGAGGGATCGACGACGCGGGCATTGGCGAGCAGGATCGGGCGGCGGTCTGTCAGCATGTCAAGCGTTCGGCAGGTTGCGGGCGAGCGCTTCGAGCACCGCCATCCGCACCGCCACTCCCATTTCCACCTGTTCGCGGATCAGCGATTGCGCGCCGTCCGCCACGATCGAGTCGATCTCGACGCCGCGGTTCATCGGACCCGGATGCATCACCAGCGCGTCAGGCTTGGCATAAGCCAGCTTCTTCTGGTCGAGGCCGAAATAATGGAAGTATTCCTGGCTCGACGGCACGAACGACCCGTTCATGCGCTCGCGCTGCAGCCGCAGCATCATGACGATATCGGCGCCGTTGAGGCCCTCGCGCATGTCGCGCGCCACCTCGACGCCCATCCGCTCGATGCCGCGCGGCAGCAGCGTGGAGGGCGCCACCACGCGGACGCGGGCGCCCATGGTGTTGAGCAGCAGGATATTGGAGCGGGCGACGCGGGAATGCATCACGTCGCCGCAGATCGCGATGACGAGGCCTTCCAGCCGGCCTTTGTTGCGGCGGATGGTCAGCGCGTCCAATAGCGCCTGGGTCGGATGCTCGTGGCTGCCGTCGCCGGCATTGATCACGGAACCGTCAACCTTGCGCGCCAGGAGTTCCACCGCGCCGGAGGCGTGGTGCCGCACCACCAGGATATCCGGGTGCATGGCGTTGAGCGTCACCGCCGTGTCCATCAGGGTCTCGCCCTTGCGGATCGAGGACGATGACACCGACATGTTCATGACGTCGGCGCCCAGCCGTTTGCCCGCCAGCTCGAACGAGGATTGGGTACGGGTCGAGGCCTCGAAGAACAGGTTCACCTGGGTGCGACCGCGCAACGACGTGCGCTTTTTGTCCACCTGGCGGTTGAGCTCGACATATTCCTCGGAAAGGTCGAGCAGGCCGGTAATATCGGCAGCGGAAAGTCCCTCGATTCCCAGCAGATGCCGGTGACCGAGGACGAAGGTCGATTTCGATGCAGGGGTCATTAAAACGAGAGCTATAGGGGCGGATGGTGGGCGGGGCAAGCGCGAATAAAGCGGTTCGGAGTTATCCCCCGGTCTGTCCATTCCTCGTCATGCCCGCGCTTGGCGCGGGCATCCACGTCTTCTGTAGAATTAACCGTAAAAAAGGCGTGGATGGCCGGGACATAGGCGAGCGGAAGCGACGCCGTCCTTCGGACGGCTATGCCGGCCATGACGGCAGGGGACGTATCTTGAAGGCAATTGTTGTCGCGCTTGTGATCGTTGCCTCGGTCTCACAGGTCTTTGCGCAGGGCCTGCCAGGCGACTTCGCATATCTCCGGGACATCGATCCGACCATCATCCAGGACATCCGCTACGCCGGCTCGAATAATTTCATGGGCCGCCCGCTGGCGGGTTACGGGGCAGCCGAGTGCGTCGTGAAGCGCCAAGTCGGGCTGGCCCTGAGAGCCATCCAGCAGGAACTCGCCAGACAGAAACTGTCGCTGAAGATGTTCGATTGCTATCGCCCGGCGCGCGCCTCCCACGACATGGTGCTGTGGGCGCAGAACGGCCGGGAGACGCCGGCCGAGCGGCGCTATAACCCCGGCTTCGGCAAGCAGGAACTGTTCCGGCTCGGCTATATCGCCGAGCGCTCCCAGCATTCGAACGGCGCCGCGCTCGACCTGACGCTGGTCGATCTGGCGGCGGATAATTCCGCCGCGTTCGATCCGGCCAAGGCCTATGCCGACTGCACCGCGCCGGTGAGCGCCCGCGCGCCGGAAGGCAGCGTCGATATGGGGACCGGCTATGATTGCTCCGATACCAAAGCGCATACGGCGGCGCGCTCCATCACATCAGCACAACGCCGGTGGCGAGACACACTGGTCAATGCGATGTCGAAGCAAGGCTTTGTGAACTATTCGAAGGAGTGGTGGCACTTTTCCCTGCCGGGCGCGGGCGGGCCGGCCTATGATTTCCCGATTCCGCGACGCAATTGATTCCGGATCGTCAGGACCCGCCATGAGCCAGGCATCATTCGCGACCCACGAGGTCTTCAACCAGTCGCCGCCGTTCGAAAACGTCGACCTGTTTAGGGTGGACCGGCCGCTCGTGGACGCCGTGGCCGCCAATGGCGGCGCGTCGGCGCTAGCCGAACTGTCCGATTTCGGCCGTCATTGGGGTTCGGCCGCGATGGCCGAGCGGGGCCGCGTCGCCAACGAGAACACGCCGAAACTTCGGACCTTCGATGCCAGAGGTAATCGTCGCGACGAGGTCGAGTTTCATCCGGCCTATCACGAGCTGATGGCGCATTCGGCGCACGCCGGCGTGCATAATTCGACCTGGAACGCGGAGGGCCAGCCCGCCGGTGGTGCGTTGGAAGTCATCCGCGCCGCCAGGTTCTACATGGCCGCCCAGGTCGAGACCGGGCACCTCTGTCCGATCACGATGACGCGCGCCTCGGTCGCGGCACTGGCGGAGCAGCCGGATCTGCTGGCCAGGGTGATGCCGGTATTGGGAACGCGCGCCTACGATCCTTCTTTTGCGCCGTGGTGGACCAAGCGCGGCATGACGCTCGGCATGGGCATGACCGAGAAGCAGGGCGGCACCGACGTTCGCTCCAACATGACCCGGGCGGAGCGCGACGGCAGCGCCTATCGCATCACCGGGCATAAATGGTTCATGTCGGCGCCGATGTGCGACGCCTTTCTGGTGCTGGCGCAGGCCGACGATGGACTGAGCTGTTTCCTGATGCCGCGCTTTGCCCCTGACGGGTCGATCAACGCGATCCGGTTCCAGCGGCTGAAGGACAAGCTCGGCAACCGCTCCAACGCCTCCTCCGAAGTCGAATTCACCGGCGCCTATGCCGAACGTGTCGGCGCCGAGGGCAAGGGAATTCGCACCATCATCCAGATGGTGCAGCTGACGCGGCAGGATTGCGCGATTGCCTCCGCCGGCCTGATGCGGTCGGGACTGGCGCATGCGCTGCATCACGCGCGCCATCGCAGCGTGTTCCAGAAGCATCTGGCCGATCAGCCGCTGATGCAGGCGGTGCTGTCGGACATGGCGCTGCACGTCGAGGCCTCGATTGCGCTGGTGATGCGGCTGTGCCGTGCGTTCGACCGCGCGCCCGCCGACGCCGGGGAGGCCGCCTATATGCGGCTGCTGACGCCGGCGATCAAATACTGGGTCTGCAAGAGCGCGCCGGGCTTTCTCTACGAGGCGATGGAGTGCCTCGGCGGCAACGGCTATGTCGAGGAGGGCATTCTGGCGCGGCATTACCGGGAGTCCCCGGTCAACGCGATCTGGGAAGGCTCGGGCAATGTGATGTGCCTCGATGTGCTCCGCGCGCTGTCGCGCGAGGCCGACGCGGCGCTCGCCGTGTTGCGCGACCTCGCCGGGCAAACGCAGGGCCTGTCCGGTGCGGCCGAGGCGGCAGCCTTCATCGGCAAGACGTTCGGCCGCGCCGACAGCGAACGCGTCGCGCGGCTCGCCGTCGAGAAGTTGGCGCTGCTTGCCGCCTGCGCCGCGCTCAACGCGGTGTCGCCCCGGCATGCGGAATTGTTTGCCATGACGCGCCTTGCCGGGAATCACGCCAGCATGTACGGCGCCGTCGACCTTCCAGCCGGCGATGTCAGCGCGTTGCTGGAACGGGCGTTGCCATGACGCCACCGACCGAACACACAACGGAAGTCATTTGATGGATTCCCTCAATCCCGAAAGTCCGCCGCCGATCGTTGCGCTCGCACGGGCACCGCGCATCTGGAAATTCTGGGGCACGGCGCTGTGGGGCCTGTTCATCTTTGCCGGGATGTTCGTCGGCCAGGTCGCTGTGATCGTGTACTTCTGGGCGCGCCAAGGTGGCGCGATGGATGTTGCGTCCGCGATCCAGGTGGTCGGCGGCGGACTGACGATCTCGCTGTCGGTCATCATGGGATTGCCGGCGGTCATGATCGCCGCCTGGATCGCGATCCGTCCGACGCGCACGCCGTTTGCCGACTACCTCGCGCTGCGCTGGACCACGTGGGGCAACCTCCTGCTCGGCGTCGTCGCGCTCGTCGTTCTCGTCGGCGGCTGGGATATGGTGTCGCGCGCGCTCGGCCGCGAGGTGACGCCGGGCTTCATGGGCGACGTGCTCAAATCGGCCCAGGCCGACGGCGCGCTGTGGCTATTGGCGATCGCGTTCTGCATCGCCGCCCCGATGTCGGAAGAGATCTTTGCGCGCGGCTTTCTCTACCGCGGCTGGGCGGAATCGCGGCTCGGCGTTCCCGGCGCCATCGTGCTGTCCTCGCTGGCCTGGACCTCGCTGCATCTGCAGTACGACTGGTTCTTTTTCGGCGAGGTGTTCTGCATCGGCCTGCTGCTCGGCTACCTCCGCTACCGCAGCGGCTCGACCTGGCTGACCATCGTCATTCACGGCCTCAACAACTTTGCGGCGACCGTGCAGACGTTCTGGCTGGCGGGGAATTAGAGCGTGGGTCGGGCTTGCTGGCGCCTGATGGTGTCGCAAATGACCCAAAGCACCCTCCAGCTAGGTGGCGAGCTTCGTGTCGAAGTCTTCTAGAGTTTTGGCTATTTCCGCGCGGGTTAGCCTCATGCTCGTCGACCCAAAATCACCTGCAAACTTGATGTTCACTTGATCCGGAACCCGTGGCACAACTCGACAATCCGCTGTGCAAATGATTTCGCCAGCTTCCACTTGCCGGATGTCTTTGTGACTATGCGCTGTCCGAATGGCTTCAAATATCTCTCTTGCCTGAGCGGGCGATACTCCGGCGCTCAGCCCCGTATCAGCTAGACCGGCAAACAGTTTCACCTTGGTGGGCGAAATCTGAAAGTAAATGGCACCGTTTCCAAATTTTATCCTTCGAGAATTATCAATCAAGAAGAACGTTTGGATGAACCTCCTCACGAACTGCCAAATAGTGGTCATCGCTTTTCACTTAAAGTAAGATAAGTTTTCGATCTACCAAAGGTAGCATGACTTACTAATGATTTGCTTCGAAGCCCAGCGGAAAATGGCCCGCGCCAATCAAACTCGCCCATGAGTACGCGCCTTGGTGTGCCCGGTAACTAAAACCACGCCGCCAGCGCGATCGCGACCGGCATCGTGATCGCGGCCAGAATTGTCTGCAACGTGATGATCTGCGCCAGCAGCGGCGCGTCGCCGCCCATCTGGCGGGCCAGCACATAGGCGCTGGAGGAGGCCGGCACCGCCGAACAGGCGGTCACGATGGCGAGGTTGGAGCCGGAGAGCCCGAACCAGAGCGCCAATGCGACCCCCATGACCGGCATAAGCACCAGTTTCAGAAACACCGCGACCGAAGCGGCGAGGCTCGGGCGAAATAGGCCGTCGAGATGCAGGCCGGCGCCGGTGACCAGCAGGCCGATCGCGAGCGAAGAACGGCCGAGCGCGTCGGCGACCTCATGCCATAGTTTTGGCAGCGGGATGTGGGTGACGTTGAGGGCGAGCCCGATCACGCAGGCCCAGATCAGGGGATTGCGCACCACCGTCATCGCGATCGAGCCGGCGGAGCGCTTTCCGGGCGAAGCGTAATGCGCCAGCACCGCGACGCTGAACACATTGACCAGCGGAATGATGGCCACCATCGCCACCGAGGCCAGCGCCAGTCCGACATCGCCGAACAGATTGCCGGAGACGGCGAGCGCCACATAGGTCTGCCAGCGCGTGGCGCCCTGGAAGATCGAGGTGAAGGCCGGGCCGTCGACGGCGAAACGCGCGAGCAGGGGCCGCAGCGCCAGGCACAGCAGCGACATCAGCAGTGCGGACAGCAACAGCGCGCCGCCGACGCCGGCGACCGGCACCTTGCTCAGGTCGGCCTTCACCAGCGTCTGGACCAGGAGCACCGGAAACAACACGTAATAGGTCAGCCGTTCCAGCCCGTGCCACTGCGTCTCAAGCCGCATCAGGCTTCGCTTCAGGATGAAGCCGAGCACGATCAGCAAGAACACCGGCAGCAGCGCCGCAATTACCACCGGCATCGTCAGCGATCCCCGCGCAAGGTGGCCAGCCGGTCCAGCGCGCCCTGCAGGATGAAGATCGCGGCGTGCTCGTCGATCACCTCGGCGCGGCGGGCGCGGCTCATGTCCATGCCGATCAGTTCGCGCTCGACCGCGACGGTGGAGAGCCGCTCATCCCACAAAGCCAGCGCTAGCTCAGTGAGTTTGGAAAAATTCCGCGCAAAGGCGCGGGTCGATTGCGCGCGCGGCCCTTCGCTGCCGTCCATGTTGATGGGCAGGCCGAGCACGAAGCCGACCACGTTGCGTTCAGCCGCGATAGCCAGTAACCGCGCCGCATCGGCCTTGAAGGCCTTGCGCTGGATGGTCTCGACGCCGGTGGCGAGCCTGCGGTCGGGATTGGACACGGCAACGCCGATGGTCTTGGTGCCGAGATCGAGGCCGACGAGGGCGCCGCGCTCGGGCCAGTGCGTTGCGGCTTCGATCAGGGGTAGGATGAGGGCAGGCATGGGCCCGCTTACCACGCGGCGCGGAAGGCGGGAAAGAGTGCAATGGATGCGCTGACACTATTTGGATTGTTCGCGGTCACGGCGATGCTGGTAACCTACGCGCTGGAGGACCGCAGCCGCTGGTTCATCCTCGGCTTTGCGGTTTCCTGCGCGCTCGGCTCGATTTACGGATTCCTCCAGGGCGCCTGGCCGTTCGGGCTAGTCGAGGCGATCTGGGCTGGTGTCGCGCTGCGGCGCTGGGTCGTCAGGCGGCGATGACGGCGCCGTTGTTTTCCAGGCAGGCGACAAATCCCTGCAGCGCGCTGTACTGGTGGGCGGCGCGGCGCGTGATGAAGAGGGTCTCGACCCGCGATTGAACCGGGCTCAGCGTGTGGACGGTGACGGTTTCGTTTCGCCCGACCACGGCGCGCGGCAGCATGGTGACGCCCATGTCGGCGGCGACGCAACCGATCATGCCGTCGAGCGTGCCGAGCTCGAAGCGCGCGGCCGACGGCCAGCCGAATTCCGTAAACACCTGCTCGAGCCGCTGCCGGTAGGTGCAGCCGGTGCGGAACACCAGTGCGGTGGGGCCGGATTCCGGCGTGCCGGCGCGCAGCGCCTTGAGGTTTTGCCAGCGGCGCGCGGAAACCAGCACCAGTTCTTCCCGGAACGCTATCCGACTGTCGAGTTCGGCATGCTCGATCGGACCGGCGACAAAGGCGCCGTCGAGGCTGCCGTCGAGCACGCCGGCAACGAGGTCCGCGGTCGTCGACGTCCGCAGGCTGAGCCGTACCGCCGGGAAGCGGCGATGGAATTCGGCCAGAAGTGACGGCAGGCGCACGGCCGCCGTCGTCTCCATCGAGCCGATCGAGAGCGGTCCCTTCGGCTCGCCGTCATCGCGCGCGGCCAGCATCGCTTCGCGCGAGAGTGCGGCCATGCGCTGGGCATAGGGCAGCAGGCGGCGACCGGCGCCGGTCAGTGTCATGCCGCGGCTGTGCCGCTCGAACAAAGCGGTGCCGATCTCGGCCTCTAGCGCCTTCACCCGTTGGGTGACGTTGGATTGCACGGTGTTGAGTTCGTCGGCGGCGCGGGTGATGCCGCCGAGCCGGGCCACGACGGAAAAGGTCAGGAGATCGCTCAGTTCCATGGCGAATTTCGTTTCATTTTAGAGATGGTTACATTCTCTAGTATTCATTTTTAGAGAATGATAGTTCGGCCTAGATTGTCTGTCCAGATTGCCGGGGCACGGAGCGGGATCGACATGACGATATCAACGCCGTTGACCCTTCGTTTGGGTATCCGGCATCCGATCCTGTCGGCGCCGATGGACGGGATCGCGGGCGCGCGCCTGACTGCGGCGGTGAGCACCGCCGGCGGCTTCGGCATTCTCGGCGGCGGCTATGGCGAACGGGCGTGGCTGGAGCAGGAGACCGCCAAGCTCGCCGGCGTGTCCGCGCCGTTCGGCATCGGCTTCATCACCTGGAGCCTCGCCAAGCAACCTGACCTGCTGGACATTGCCTTGAAGGCGCGCCCACGCGCGATCATGCTGTCGTTCGGCGATCCCAAACCGTTTGCGCTGCGCATCAAGTCCTCGGGTGCGCTGCTGATCTGCCAGGTCCAGGACGAGGCGATGGCGCGGCAGGCGCTGGAGGCGGGTGCCGACATTCTCATCGCGCAGGGAACCGAGGCCGGCGGCCACGGCGCGTCGCGCACCACCATCGACATTGTGCCGGCGATTGTCGATCTGGCGGCCGGCCGGGTGCCGGTGGTGGCCGCGGGTGGCATCGGCGACGGCCGCGGATTGGCGGCGATGATGATGCTCGGCGCTTCCGGCGTGCTGCTCGGTACGCGCTTTTACGCCAGTCAGGAGTGCGACGGCGCCGAAGAGGCCAAGAAACGCATCTGCGCCGCCAGCAGCGGCAGCAGCTTCAGGGGCATCATCTTCGACCTGTCGCGCAACAATGTCTGGCCGGCACCGTTTAACGGCCGCTGCCTGGTCAACGACCATGCGCGGCGCTGGATCGGACGCGAGGTCGAACTGATGCAAAACGTCAGCGCGGTGGCGGCCGAATATGCCGCGGCGAAGGCGGCCGGCAACTTCGATATTGCCGCCGTCATCGCCGGCGAAGCCGTCGGGCTGATCCATGACATTCCACCGGCGGCCGAAATCGTTGACAGGATCGTCACCGAGGCCGACCAGATCCTGAGCGGAAGGCGCAACTCTTCCGCCGCGTCGAGAGCATAGACCGCGTCAACCCCGTCCATCCAAGCGAGCAGAACCATGTGGCCAGATCGCCGGATTATCGACCTCTTCAAGACCGAATTTCCGATCGTGCTCGCGCCGATGGCGGGCATCATGGATGCGGATCTCGTGATCGCGGCGGCGCAGGGCGGCGCGCTGGGCTCGCTGCCCTGTGCGATGATTTCGGCCGAGAAGGCGCGCGAACAGGTCAACATCATCCGCCAGCGCGTCGCGGCGCCGGTCAACATGAACTTCTTCTGCCACACGCCCGTCAATTCCGACCCGGCGCGCGAGGCCGGATGGAAGGCGCGGCTGAAATCCTATTATCAGGAGCTGGGTCTCGATCCCGCAGCCCCCGTCAACGCCGCCAACCGCGCGCCGTTCGATGAGACGATGTGCGCGCTGGTGGAGGAACTGAAGCCGGAAGTGGTCAGCTTCCATTTCGGTCTGCCAGACGCGGCGATGGTGAAGCGCGTCAAGGCGGCCGGTTGCATCGTGATGTCGTCGGCGACGACGGTGAAGGAAGCGATCTGGCTGGAGGCGCACGGCGCCGACGTCATCATCGCGCAGGGCGCCGAAGCCGGCGGCCATCGCGGCATGTTCCTGACCGACAATATCGCCGAGCAGCCGGGGACGTTCGCACTGGTGCCGCAGGTGGTCGACGCGGTGAAGGTGCCGGTCATCGCGGCCGGCGGCATCGCCGACGGGCGCGGTATCGCGGCGGCGTTTGCGCTCGGTGCATCGGGCGTGCAGATCGGCACCGCCTATCTGCGCTGTCCGGAATCCAGGGTGAGTGCGCCCGCGCGCGTGGCGCTGGCCCAGGCGTGGGATGACTCCACCGTCATCACCAATGTCATGACCGGACGGCCCGCCCGCGGTGTCCCCAACCGCGTCATGCGCGAAGTCGGCCCGATTTCGCCGGATGCGCCGGCGTTTCCGCACGCGGCAACCGCGCTCGGACCGTTGAAGGCGGCCGCGGAAAAGCTCGGCAAGGTCGATTTCACCAATCTGTGGGCCGGCCAGGCGGTGCGAATGGGCCGCGACATGCCGGCGGCCGAACTGACGCGCGCGCTCGCGGGCAGCGCTTTGGCGCGGCTGAGCGCGCTCGGCGGTTAGGGCGTGAATTCATAGGCGCGTAGCGGGTCCGAGGTGGGTCGGATTGCAGACGTGCCTAGCTGTCGGGCCGAGGTCTCGGTTTGGCCCACGACGGACATTGAGAAGACATTCGCAGGTGACACGCCGGAAACGAGCCAACTTTTAATTGCAGTTCTCGAAGCTTAAGAATGACTTCCTTCCGCGTGACTATCCCACTCCTGCGAGGACCCTAAACCTATACCCCTACCAGCCGCGCCGTCGGGGTGGCCGGCCTCGCAATTCTCTTCGGGAACTACAGGGGTACCGGGCCAAAGCAGGAGCTGCTTCCGCATCTCAGCGAGGCGCGCACGGCAAAATTCGCGGTAAAGCACGTCAAATATAATGGGCATGATCGAACTCCATGCTTGATCATCGCCGTGAGCACCCCTTCTACGGCATCTGTAGGCGTACAGGCTGTGAACTAGATCACGCGGTCGCCAAAAGGTCTCGCGACGTTCGGCGAAGCCGCCCTTTGACCCAGTCGGCCTCTGCTGTGCGTCTAACCGTGTGCACTTCGGGCCATCCACCGCTGCCAGATATCGGATGTTCATCCGGCGGATCAGATGCCTCGCGGGTCGATACCTCGGTTCGAGGCGACATAGTCGATCTCGCCGCGCGTAGTACCGATATCCATGAGCTCCCTGTCACTTAGGTCGTACAATGTGGCTCGTAACCTCTGGCGTTTGCGCCGTTCTTGAAACGCAACCCAATATCTCTTGAAAAAACTGGAGACGCGCTGCGTCGATGCGGCGGTCTGTCCCAATCCTGTTGCCCCATAAGTCGTGCTCATCGCGGCATCTCCTGGGTGTTTGTTTCTACCCAGTGTGCCAAGACAGGGGCGGCCGCGCTTGACATTCGGCTTACATTTTCCTTATCGGCGGCTTATTCTTTGCGCCCTAAGCCATAGTAGTGTCCCGACGATTGATCGGAGACCACCCGAGGGATTGGCAGCTTGCGTTATCTCTTCGAGGATTACGCTCTCGACACCGACCGCCGCGAGCTGCATCGCGGCGATGATGTGGTCCGGACCGCACCGCAGGTTTTTGATCTGCTCGATTATTTGATCCGCAACAGGGACCGCGTCGTCAGTAAAGACGATCTCGCGAGCGCAATTTGGAAAGGACGTATCGTATCTGACGCGGCGCTAACGACCCGCCTCAACGCTGCCCGAAGCTTGATCGGCGATTCCGGCGACGAACAACGTCTTATCAAAACACTGCCGCGGAAGGGTTTTCGTTTCGTCGCCACAGTTCGCGAGGAGGATAGGCCTTCTGGTGGCGCGGCCGTCTCAGACAGCAGCGTGGAATCGTCAAAGCCCGCATTCGCGCTCCCGGACAAACCATCGATCGCGGTATTGCCGTTCGAGAATATGAGCGGCGATCCAGAGCAGCAATATTTTGCCGACGGAATGGTCGAGGAGATCACGACGGCGCTTTCGCGATTCAAATGGCTGTTCGTCATTGCCCGAAACTCGAGCTTCACGTTCAAGGGCAGAGCGGTCGATATCAAGGAAGTTGGGCGTAGGCTCGGAGTACGCTATGTCCTTGAGGGGGCGGTGCGCAAGGCATCGGGAAAAGTTCGGATCACAGGCCAGTTGATTGATGCGGTTACTGGTGCTCACATCTGGGCCGACAAGTTCGAGCGTGACCTGACAGACGTTTTTGCTCTCCAGGACGAAGTGACGGTTGCCGTCGTCTCAGCCATTGAGCCAAAATTGCTTCAAACGGAAATTGCAATGGCTGCGCGGCGGCGACCAGAGAACCTCACCGCATATGATTTTTATCTCCGAGCCAGGCAACAGTATTACCTGACGACCCGCGAAGGGTTGGCCGAGGCGATAAGGCTGGCGCATCGCGCCTTGGAACTAGACCCTCGGTTGGGCTTGGTCGCGGCTCTGGCAGGGGCGTGTCACATGCTAAACGTCCTCTTGGGCTATGCGATCGATCCGCAATTCGAGCGCAAGGAAGCAGTTCGGCTTCTTCACCTAGCATTGAGCCTCGACGATAGTGATCCAGACACCTTAGCGTGGGCTAGCATGATCTCCGCGTTTATGGTCGGCGATAGTGAGAGTGAGATCGAAATGGCTGACCGGGCGGTCGCGCTCAACCCAAATTCATTTAACGCATGGCACTACAGAGGCTGGGTTTACAAAATTGCTGGGTTGCCGGAGGAAGCGATCCGGAGCTTTGAACGTGCCATTCGCATGAGCCCGGTAGACCCGCTGCTACACCGCTCGCTTTCTGGGATGGGGGCGACCTTTGTTGAGCTTCGTCGCTTTGACGAGGCCATCGTCGCCGGGAAGAAAGCCCTGCGTCAAAACCCCTCCTATTCGCCAGCTTACCGCAATCTTGCGTCGGCTTTCGCCCATCTCGGACGTGACGCTGAGATGCGCGAGGCGGCGGCGCTTTTGCTTGAGCTTGATCCCGCCTTTACCATATCGGCGTTTATCGCGCGGGGCGGGCAATCGAACGCGACGCTTTTGATCGAGGGTCTCCGGAAGGCGGGGTTGCCCGAATGAGCCGGGCTCGTGGGCATCATGAGGCGATCGAACATAGACGGCTTTTGTGCGATGCATGAGTCCGGAGTTGGCGCGAAACCGATCAACCGAGCCGGTCGGATGATGCCCGTTGATCGGGGTGGACCGGTAGTGGCAGTTCAGGGCCGTCAGGACCGTTGCGCTGACGCGGCTGAGTGCGCTCGGCGGCTAGATCATTTCACCGGCGGGATCGCATCGAGATCGTGGATCCAGGCCTCGGGGTAGAGTACGTAGGCGTCGCCGCGCCGCGCGAGCCGCGAGAAGGCTGGGAAATGCAGATGCATCCCGGCGATCAGGACGCCGTCGGCGGAGACGCGATCGAACATACGCTTGCGCGCAGCGGCCGCTGCCGCCAGATCGGTGTCGAAGGCCATGCCGGCCTCGGGATACGCGGTCTGGACTTCCGGCACATGCACGGTGTCGCCCCAGATCATCAGCTGATCGTCGCCGGACGCGATCAGATAGGCAGTATGGCCCGGCGTATGGCCGTGGCTCGGCACTGCGGTGACGCCGGGGAAGACTTCGCCCTGCGTGAACAGCCGCGTTTGCTTCTTGTAGGGCTCGACCTGTTCGCGGCCGGCCTGGAAGAAGAGTTTCTTATCGCGCTCGTTCGCCTTTGCCATCGCACCGTCGTCGAACCAATGCGGCAATTCGTTTTCGTGCATCACCAGTTCGGCGTTCGGAAACAGCAGCTTGCCGTTCGTCATGTCGGTCAGTCCGGCGGAATGATCCGGATGCATGTGCGTCAGCAGCACCGTATCAATTGACCTTGCATCGATCCCGGCGCCGGCGAGGTTCTGCTGCACCCGACCGGCGCTGGGCTGCATATAGTTCCCCGAGCCGGTATCGACGATCGCGGTGCGGCCTTTGGAATGGATCAGGAAGGTGTTGACGCTGGTGCGACGCGCCGGCCGGAACGCGTCGGTCAGGATCTGCAGCGCCCTGTCGAGATCGACGTTGCGCATCACCTCTAACGTGCTGTCGAGATAGCCGTCGCTGATCGCTGACACGACGATGTCGCCGATCTTGCGGTGATAGACGCCGGGAATCTGCTGGGCCGGTTGCGGGTTCATTTCGGGGAGACCTCGGTTGGCGGGGAGGGGGATTGTCGAGGGGGGCCGGCCTTCAGCGGCGATCGGCTACTTTGCATGGGGTTGTTTTCGATATTTTAGTCGGGAGTGCGGTGCGGCCTCAGGCCGCGACCGATTTCAGGAAATCGTCGATGCAGTCGAAGATCAGGTCCGGCGTCTGCACCGACATGTAATGACCGGTGCGGAGTTCGACGTAGCGCGCGCCGGGAATGGCCTTGGCCACGCCTTCCGCCAATGCCGGCGGGCGCACGCGGTCGAGGCTGCCGCCGATCACCAGCACGGGACAGCTCAGGCCGGCCAGCTCGCTTTGCATGTCCGCATTCGCCAGCATGCGCCAGATCGTGGCGTAGCTCGAGGGATCGTTGCCGAGCCAGCGGGTCCGGAATCGTTCGAATCGCCTGAGGTCGTCGCGAAGCTCCGGGGCGTAGCCGTTGTGCATGGAATCCTCGACCGCGAAGGCCATGCCCGCGGCCTCGATTTTCGCGAGGCGTTCGAGGGCAGGGGCGCGGCGCTCCGCTGCGATCCCGGTGGCGGGGCTGCCGACCACGACGGCGCTGGTGCGCTTGGGATGTCGGGCCGCAAAATGCAGGGCGATCGCTCCGCCGACGGCGATGCCCGCCAGCGCAACCTTGCCGGAAATGCCGTACGCATCCAGCAGCGCGGCGATATCGTCGGCCATCGTGTCGAGGGTAAGCTCGCCACGTACCTTCTGCGACAAGCCGGCGCCGCGGGTGTCATAGCGCAGGACGCGGCGGGAGTTGGCGAACCGCGGCGCGACGTCGTCCCAGCTTTCGAGCGAGCCGCCCATCTCGTGAACCAGCACCAGCGTGCGTTCACCCCCGCCAGTCAGCTCGCAGCGCAGCCCAACGCCGTTGGCTTCAATGAAATCCATCCCTGCGCTCCCCGGTTTCTTCCCGTTTGATCTTGTTGTTGGTCACGCGCGATCGGCCAGTTAGCCCGGTGATCCCCCGCCTACGATACGGGAGACGACATGAAACTCAAACTCCCGAAGTCCGGGAGCGGGGCGCGTTGTGGGGCAACTTTCTCAGGGGAGGCCAGGCGTTGATCGAACACGCGGGACCGCGAGCCGGAATGCCGGCCCGCCCCCGAAAGCGCGTTTCATGCGGGATTAGTGCGCCGGCTCGTCGCGCTTGACGTCGAGATGCTCGACGGCGAGGGATCGATAATGCGCGGCCATCTCTTTGTAATGCTGGCGCGAGATCGGGTCGGCCGCACTTTCGGCGCGGCGCTCGAACATTTCCGCCTTTTCCTGGAGCAATTTGGCTCGCGACACGGGGTTCTCCATCAGGCCAGGCAGGCGACGTAGAGGATAGCGGCGCCGATCACGGTGCCGATGGTCCAGAGGGCGGGATCCCAACCTTCTGAATGGGCGCTGTCGTTTTCGAGGGGCGACATGACGAGGGCTCCAATGTGGTTGGCGCGAGTACAGCCCCCGTTTGTTTCCAGACGACTACGCCCGGAGCCCAAAATGGTTTCGTCGGCGGGCTATCCTCTCGAAATGTTGTGATCGGCCTTGGGGGGCAATTTGATCGCCTGGGGCGGCCGGCCGCACCTCCGAATTGCCTTGTTTGCAAAAAGCCCTGTTCGGAAAAGGCCTTGGACGGCATTCCCGGTGTTGCGGCGCAAAAGCGGCCTCTGCTATATGGCGGGTGCGATTTCCCCGTTTGAGGCCTATATTAATGTCCGTAGATGCCGCCACCGTTCGCCGCATCGCGCATCTGGCGCGAATTGCGGTCACCGAGGCCGAGGTTCCCCATCTGCAGGGCGAACTGAATGCCATGCTCGCCTTCGTGGAGCAGCTTTCCGAGGTGAACGTCGACGGCGTCGAACCGATGACCTCGGTGACCCCGATGGAAATGAAAAAGCGCCCCGACGTGGTCAATGACGGCGAGATCGCCGACGCCGTGGTGCGGAATGCCCCTGACACCGTGAACCACTTCTTCCTGGTGCCAAAGGTCGTCGAGTAACCAACTCTATTTAGTTCGAGATCGGAAATCCGATGTGCATGCTCTGCGACGATGAAAAGGCCTATCAAGCCTACATGAACTATGTCGACGCGATGGAGCGGCAGGGTAAGGTCGCCGACCCCGACAAGGCGATGGACGCCGTGCTCGATCAACTCGAGGCCGCCGACAAGGCCCGGGCCCAGGAATCGAATAATCCCGCCAACGACAAGACGCTTTCCCCGTTCTTCTGCAGCCCGATCAATAAATGACCGATTTAACTTCGATGACGATCGCCGAGGCTAGAAATGGCCTCGCGAGCAAGTCTTTCACCGCGCTTGAACTGACCGACGCGCATCTGGCCGCGATCGAAGCCGCGCGTGCGCTCAATGCGTACATATTGGAAACGCCGGATCAGGCCCGCGCCATGGCGCGCGCGGTCGACGCCAGGATCGCCAAAGGCGAGGGCGGTCCGCTGGCCGGTATTCCGCTCGGGATCAAGGACCTGTTCGCGACCAAGGACGTGCGCACCACCGCGTGTTCGAAAATCCTCGGCAATTTCGTGCCGCCCTACGAGTCGACCGTGACTTCGCAGCTCTGGCGCGATGGCGCCGTGATGCTCGGCAAGCTCAACAATGACGAATTCGCCATGGGCTCGTCGAACGAGACCTCGTGCTTCGGCCCGGTGGTCAATCCGTGGCGGCGCGAAGGCTCCAACACCACGCTGGTGCCGGGCGGCTCCTCCGGCGGATCGGCGTCCGCCGTCGCAGCCCAGCTCTGCATGGGCGCGACAGCGACCGACACCGGCGGTTCGATCCGCCAGCCGGCGGCGTTTACGGCGACCGTCGGCGTCAAGCCGACCTACGGTCGCTGTTCGCGCTGGGGCATCGTGGCGTTCGCGTCCTCGCTCGACCAGGCCGGTCCGATCGCCCGCACCACGCGCGATGCCGCGATCCTGATGCGCTCGATGGCGGGGCACGATCCGAAGGACACCACCTCGGTCAATCGCGCAGTGCCGGACTACGAGGCCGCGATCGGCAAGTCCGTGAAGGGCATGAAGATCGGAATTCCGAAGGAGTACCGGCTCGACGGCATGCCGGCCGAGATCGAAAAGCTCTGGAGCGAGGGCGCGGCCTGGCTGAAGGCGGCCGGCGCCGAACTGGTCGAGGTATCGCTGCCGCACACCAAATATGCATTGCCGGCCTATTACATCGTGGCGCCGGCGGAAGCGTCGTCAAATCTCGCGCGCTACGATGGCGTGCGTTATGGGCTTCGCGAACCGGGCCGCTCGATCGGCGAAATGTACGAGAGTACCCGGGCCGAAGGTTTCGGGGCCGAGGTGCGCCGCCGCGTCATGATCGGGACCTATGTGCTGTCGGCCGGCTATTACGACGCTTACTATTTGCGCGCGCAGAAAGTTCGCACGCTGATCAAGAAGGACTTTGAGGATTGCTTCGCCAAGGGCGTCAACGCGATCCTGACGCCGGCGACACCGTCGGCGGCCTTCGGCGTCGGCGAGAAGGGCGGCGCCGATCCGGTCGAGATGTATCTGAATGACATCTTCACGGTGACCGTGAACATGGCGGGACTGCCGGGCATCGCCGTGCCTGCCGGCAAGGATGCGCAGGGCCTGCCGCTCGGCCTGCAGCTGATTGGGCGTCCGTTCGACGAAGAGACGCTGTTCTCGCTCGGCGAAGTGATCGAGCGGGAAGCCGGTCGCTTCACGCCGCCGCGGTGGTGGTAGGCATGACGGCGATCGCAGCGGATTTCAGTGCCAGTCTGTCGGCCTCGGCGCCGGCATCTGGTCTGAAGCCGCCGCTGGCGGCGCTGTGGTGGGCCGCCAAGGGCCAATGGGACGAAGCGCACAAGATCGTGCAGGACGAAGCTACGCCAGAGGCCGCCTGGGTGCATGCCTATCTGCATCGGGTCGAGGGCGATCTCGGCAATGCCGGTTACTGGTACCGCCAGGCCGGCCAGCCGGTGGCGAAGGATTCTCTGGAAGCCGAATGGGAGCGGATCGTGTCCGCGCTGCTGACGCATTAACCCTGTTTGAGCGGGACCGCTGGGTCACGCCGCCGCCACCTTTGATCATGATAGGTTAGTCCACGGGCGGGGGGCCCGCGGCGGAAAGTCTGAGCTTTGAATATGCGGGCGTGGGTTCTGAGTGGTGTGGCCATAGCGTTCGCAGTCTTCGCCGCGGGATGCGCGTCGGTCTACAATCTACCGGGCAATGCGCCGCTCGGTGCGGCGCTCGCGGACAACAATTTCGGCCGGGAACTTCCAGTCTACGACGATGACGTGCTGCTGGCGCTGTCATTCTCAGGCGGCGGAACGCGGGCCGCGGCGTTTTCGTTCGGGGTGCTCAGCGAACTCGACCGTTCCCGGATTGGATCCGGCCAGTCCAAATCGCTGCTCGATCGTGTCGACTTCGTCTCCGGCGTGTCCGGCGGGTCGGTGACGGCGGCGTATTTCGGTCTCAAGAAACGCGCGGCACTCGATGACTTCCGCGAACGTTTCCTGCTGCGTAACGCCGAAGAAGCACTCAATACCCGGGTATCGCTCGGCAATATCGGCCGCGCGCTCGGTGGCGGCGTCAATGACAGCCAGTTCACCAGCTGGCTCGATAGCAACCTGTTCGATGGCGCGCGCTTCGAAAGCTTCCGCGAGGACCGCCGGCCGCGGGTCTGGATCAACGCCTCCGACATCTACAATCGCACGCCATTCGTGTTCGGAAAGACCGCTTTCGACGCGCTGTGCAGCGACATCAGACCCTATCGGGTTGCCGAGGCGGTCGCGGCCTCCGCGGCGGTGCCGCTGGCCTTCGCGCCGATCGTGCTGGAAACCTATCCGGGTGGCTGCGCGGCGCCGTTGCCGGCGTGGCTCGAACGCGCCCGCAGCGATCCGAACGGGCAGCCGTTGTTGAAATCGTTCGCCGAAGCCAATGCGCGCTACCGCGACGGCTCGATGCGTTATGTAAAACTGCTCGACGGCGGTCTGGTCGACAATTACGGCTTGTCCGGCTTCAGCATCGGGCTCCTGGCGGCACAGCGCCCGTTCGAGCCGATGACCGAACAGCAAGCCGTGAAGGTGCGGCGGATCATGTTCCTCGTCGTTGATGCCGGCCGCGGGGTCTCCGGCGATTTCGCCCAACGCATTGAAGGGCCGAACGGCGTCGAACTGGTCGCGGCGGCCGCGGACACCGCGATCGATGCCAGCGTTCGGGCAAGCTATGCGGCGTTCTCGAGCCTGGCCACCGACTGGTCCGGCAAGGTAAGGCGCTGGCGTTGCGGTCTGTCGGCGGCGGAGCGTTCGCGCCTCGGCGTCGGCAAGAACTGGCGCTGCGGCGATGTCAGCTTTGCCATCGACCGCGTGAGCTTCGACCAGCTTGGCCCGGCGCGCGCCGGCATTCTCAATGCCATCCCGACACGGTTTGCGCTGCCGGCGGAGCAGGTCGATATCCTGATCGAAAGCGGCGCCGACGCGCTGCGCCAGAACAAGTCCTATCAGGCGTTTCGCCGCGGGCTTTGACCATCGGAATGCCAATTTCTCCGGCTTGACTGGTGCGGTCCGTTGCGCGAAGCCCAAGCTTGCAGGGTATTAGGTTCGGAAGCAGAATCCCATGAACGTATCGGTTAAACCGGCAAAACTGATCAAGGGCCAGACCGGCGACTGGGAAGTCGTGATCGGGATGGAAATTCACGCCCAGGTCACCTCGAACTCAAAGCTGTTTTCCGGCGCCTCGACCGAATTCGGCGGCGAGCCGAACGACCATGTCTCGCTGGTCGATGCGGCGATGCCGGGCATGCTGCCCGTGATCAACGAGGAATGCATCCGTCAGGCCGTGCGCACCGGGCTTGGCCTCAACGCGCAGATCAACCTGCGCTCGGTGTTCGACCGCAAGAACTACTTCTATCCGGATTCGCCGCAGGGCTATCAGATCAGCCAGTACAAGTCGCCGGTTGTCGGCGAGGGCGTGGTCGAGGTCGAACTCGACGGCGGCCATACCGTCACCATCGGCATTGAGCGGCTGCATCTGGAGCAGGACGCCGGCAAATTGCTGCACGACCGGTCGCCGACCATGTCCTATGTCGATCTCAACCGGTCCGGCGTGGCGCTGATGGAGATCGTGTCCAAGCCCGACATCCGCGATGCCGAGCAGGCCAAGGCCTATGTGACCAAGCTGCGCTCGATCCTGCGTTATCTCGGCACCTGCGACGGCGACATGGAGAAGGGTAGCCTGCGCGCCGACGTCAACGTCTCCGTGCGCAAGCCCGGCGGGCCGCTCGGCACCCGTTGCGAGATCAAGAACATGAACTCGATCACCTTCATCGGCCAGGCGATCGAGTATGAAGCGCGGCGCCAGATCGAGATCATCGAGGACGGCGGCACGATCGACCAGGAAACCCGGCTGTACGACCCCAACAAGAACGAGACCCGGTCGATGCGCTCCAAGGAAGAGGCGCACGACTATCGCTATTTCCCGGATCCCGACCTGCTGCCGCTCGAATTCAGCCAGGCCTATGTCGATGAACTCAGGTCGCAGTTGCCGGAACTGCCGGACCAGAAGAAGGCGCGTTTCATCGAAGCCTTCGGACTGTCGCCCTATGACGCCGGCGTGCTGGTGGCCGAGCGCGAGAGCGCCGACTTCTATGAAACCGTGCTGGCCGCGCTCGCTGACAAGGCGCGCGACGGCAAGCTTGCCGCCAACTGGGTGATCAACGAGCTGTTCGGCCGTCTCAACAAGGAAGGCCGTGATATTACGGGGTCGCCGGTCTCCGCAGTACAGCTTGGGAGCATCGTCGGCTTGATCGGCGAAGGCACGATCTCCGGAAAGATCGCGAAAGACCTGTTCGAGATCGTCTGGCTGGAAGGCGGCGACCCGCGCGAGCTGGTCGAGACGCGCGGCATGAAGCAGGTCACCGACCTCAGCGCGATCGAAAAGGTGGTCGACGACATCATCGCGGCCAATCCGGACAAGGTTGCCCAGGCGAAAGCCAAGCCGCAGCTCGCCGGCTGGTTCGTCGGCCAGGTGATGAAGTCGTCCGGCGGCAAGGCCAACCCGCAGGCCGTGAACGATATACTGAAAGCGAAGCTCGGTATCTGAGCGTCCCGTAACGGGACGACTTCGTCGTTACTCGGTGCGACTTCGTCGTCACCTCGGGCGCGACTTGGTCGTCGCCGAGTACGAGTTCGTCGTCGCCGAATGTCGCGATCGATGCACGCGAGCGTGCGTCGTTCGTTCGCACGATCCAAAATCCATCGTCGCGACCGGAAACGCGTCTCCGAATCGGTTGTCGCGATTCGTCCGAAAATTCGGTTTTGGCGAGCGCGGGTGAGACGCCGGCGCCGTGACCACAAAAATTTTTTTATTGCCAAAAATTGCGACTCAGAGTCCACGCCGACGGCTTTTTCGCAGCGTCGCCGAGTCGCGACGACATCGAACATGCGTCGATCGTTGTCGGTACGAATTCAAGAAACATCTGCGGCACAGGCGCTTCCTTCAATATTGACAAATGCCGATGTCGGCCGCTGCGGCACTTTTTGCATCGACATGTGAACGTGTTGTGGTGTCGCCGTTGGTGATGCCTCGCGCGCTCCCGGATCGCTGCGTCAACACTTCCTTAAGCGGGACGCTGTTTTTTTGAGTGTGTTGGTGTATTCGGGATGTAGTGCATCTCGATTCCCGAGTGCACGCAGCGATTAAGCCATCTCACGACATTAGGAGGGCAACATGGCCAAGAAAGCTAAGAAGGCGAAGAAGGCGAAGAGCGCAGTGAAGAAGACTGCGAAGAAGACCCGCAAGGTCGCCAAGAAGAAGAAGTAACTTCTGCTTCTAAAAATTGCCGGCGGCTTGATGCCGGCACGTCACACGAGCCCTCTGGACTAATCGCGGGACAAAATCCCGAGACGACATCCGAAGGCTCTGGTCGACGAAAGAGGGTGTCGGCGAGACATCAGGTCAAACGGCTGGATCGTATTTCGAAAGAGTTCGCTCTCTCAAAAACGGTCCGGCAGAAGAAACAGGTTTTCTTCGTTCGGTGCGGATCTTCCGGTCCGCAATTTCGCCGGGCCCAAAGCCCGGACTGAAATCTGGTCCTGACGTGTTCGCCGACGCCCTCGTTCCCCGGAACGTCTTCGTTCCCCGGGACGTCTCCGTTCCCTGGAGCGTCTTCGTTTCCCCGAACGTTCGGTTTCCCGGAACGTCTCGTTTCCAGGAACGCGTGTTTCCCGGAACGTCTTCAAGCCCGCGCTTCCGGCGCCTGGCTTTGTCTCTTCCAGACTCATCCTCGATCGTTCGCAAGACGCAGGCCGATGGCTCCGCCGATCAATGGCGGCGCTTGTCACGGCGCGATGGAATTGCCTTTCAACCAGCGTTTCGAATCGCTGTTGCTCGACAACGCCGAGTCGCCGGCCTGTGCCGCCAAGTAACCGCACGATGTTGGCGCAATGGTTATCGTTGTGCCAAGCGGCAGGGTAAACCGAACTTCACGATCTACGACTTATCGCTGCGGGACAGGCACTTCTGCGATTTCGTGATCGGCCGTGCGACGCGCGCGTTTACACCCCGTTCATCGCGATACTTAAACTGCCCTTCAAATTTGATCGGTCATGATGATCCCAACAAGCCGGCAAACGGCAAGCGCACGACGACAAGATCATGCGCCGGAATAACGGGACGTTTTGACAGTGGACAGGGGCCGCGCTCGGGGGAGGGCGGCCAACAACAAAAACAGGAGACGGGGATGTTTCAGGGGCACTTTGATCTGGAGACTGCAACGCCGGTGGAAGCCACCGCTATCCCGGACGTGCTGTTCGAGCGCGGCCTTTACTGGGCGAGCGGTCGTTCCGGCGTCGTCAATCTCGTTGCGGCCCACAAATGGTTCAATCTCGCAGCTCTGAAGGGGCGCCCTGATGCGATCTCCATGCGCCGCGAGGTCGCCGAGATGATGTCGGATGCCGAGATCGCCGCGGCTCAGCGCGAGGCGCGCGCCTGGATCACCACGCACTAAAGCGTTTTCCAGCGAAGCATGCCCTCGGACTTGATCCGCGGGTGGAAACCGGTTCGCTTCAAGAAACCGCGTCAAATCAAAAATCTGGAGCCCCGTTCCGATTCCATCGGATCGGAAAACGGCTCTAGAAAGCTGGCGCCGGTTCGACGAAACCAGCCGTCTGACAGTGGCAGACGGCCGCTCGCGCGCAATTTTGCCCGGGTGGCCTTGTCGCTGGCCGCCGGATCGCTCCCTTCCGCCATTCCCAACGATTTCGTAAACAAAATCAGTTGGCGCCCGCCTTCCGGTTTGACCCTTCCAGTCGATTCGAGTCATAAGACCGGCACCGGAGAGGTGGCCGAGTGGCTGAAGGCAGCGCTTTGCTAAAGCGCCATACGGCGAAAGTTGTATCAAGGGTTCGAATCCCTTCCTCTCCGCCACTCCCGAACATCAGCAAGCAACGCCGTTCCGAGGCGTGAACGTTGCGATAGCCCGGCATTGCTTGTTCCGAATGCCCGCGCCACGAAAACGGCCGCATGTCTTCCGCAACGAGCCGCAATACCGGGGAGTTGGACCGGATGCGGTTCCCTCAAAACGCATCTTTTATGACAGCTGCGAAATGCCAGATGCGAAGTGACATTCATCCAGGGCACGCTTCATCCGTGGAAACGTCGGAACACCGCGAAGCCCTGTTTTTATAGGGTAAGCGGTGATTTCGGTGTGGCGTTGACGCCGTTTGCGTGGCGCTTCGGCGATCGTGCCTTCGATTCGATCTCGCGCGGTCCCGGCACGGTCATCGAACCGCATTTCGATCCAGCGAAGATGACGGCCTTGTCGTTTTACCGGCGGTCCGCCGGATCATTGACGACCGTCGCGATCGCTGGCCGGAATTGGGCAAGAAATGGGCAGGAAATGGCAGCCTGCCGGCCGTCATTAGTACCGGTGCCCCAGGCCGGACGAGGGACCAGCCCGACCACGCCAGCTTCAGCGACCGCGTCGCCTTTATAATGGGTGATGATTTGGGGGGTCAGATTCGGGGTTTTGGAGCTCTTCGATTCGACGCGATCAGCGCCCCAGAAGGAGAAGCCGCCTGATCGCTGTCCGCGGCCGCTATTCACGCGCCAAATGGAACTATCAAAAAATAACGAATAATAACAATATCTTGCGAGGAAAGCTCGATCACGACTGCGTGTTATTTGTGCAACACCCATCGGAAAAGGGGCGGCATCAGGGTGTTGAGAGCGGTTCCTTTGTTGCGTGTGCAGGAGTCCTCGGTAATTGTGATGACGCGACGGAGGGGGGCATCCCGAGGTCGTCCCGTTAGGTGGTTCGCTTAAGTCCCTCGCGTGATGCGGGAGTGTCCGAAGGCGCGAAGCGACTAAGCGGGTTTCAGGGGATTAAGGGAACCAACCTTAGGGTGTCTGACACCCGGCGGATCCGGAACCTTCCCTACAGAGCAACTTGGAGGTTTAACATGAAGATGGTTAAGAGCCTTATTCTCGGCTCAGCGGCGGGTCTCATCGCCATGAGTGGAGCTCAGGCTGCCGATCTTCCCGTCAAGGCCAAAGCGGTCGAGTACGTGAGGATCTGCTCCCTGTACGGTGCTGGTTTCTTCTACATTCCCGGCACTGACACCTGCATCAAGCTGGGTGGTTACCTGCGCGTCGACACCACGTTCAACGGCAGCATCTACGACCAGCCGGCGTGGTCGGGCGATCTCGGCCAG
This sequence comes from Bradyrhizobium sp. KBS0727, assembly GCF_005937885.2. Classification (NCBI taxonomy): domain Bacteria; kingdom Pseudomonadati; phylum Pseudomonadota; class Alphaproteobacteria; order Hyphomicrobiales; family Nitrobacteraceae; genus Bradyrhizobium; species Bradyrhizobium sp. KBS0727. The sequence continues at coordinate 3,320,481 of NZ_CP042176.1, forward strand.
GGCAATCGCTTCCGCGATTACTTCGCCGCTCGTTCCCGTATGGCGCTGACGGTTGATACCCGCACCGCGACTGAATATGGCGTTGTCCGCACCTTCGGTCAGGCCGACTTCCAGTTCACGACCCAGGGCAACAACTCGGTCAACCCGGCCGTGTTCACCGGTTCTCCGGCTGCCGGCACCAACACCAGCCTGCTGAATCAGCCCGGCGAAGGTTATGTCGCCGTCGAAATGGCGTTCATCCAGTTCGCTGGTTTCACCTTCGGTAAGTCGGCTTCGGCCTATGCCACTCCTTGGCATGGTTATCCAGGCAACAACACGTCGTTTCTCCTCGGCGGTCATGACACCGTCACCGGCGTGAACAACATCCAGTACACCGCGCAGTTCGGCAACGGCGTGTCGGCCACCATCGGTCTCGATGATCCGACCGTGTTCAACCGTACCGTTGTTGGCAACCTGACTCTCGGCCTCACCTCGACCGGTGGTATCGCCAACACCTACGCGGGCACGCATGCTCCCGACGTCGTTGGTAACATTCGCGTCGACCAGGCTTGGGGTCTGTTCCAGATTTCGGGCGCGCTGCATGAAGTCAGCGGTTCCTACAACGTCCTGAACACCACTCCTGCTGCTGCTGGCCAGGTTGGCGTAGCGGGTGGTACTTCGACGGCATTGTCGGAAATCAACGGCCACCCCGACACCAAGTGGGGCGGATCGGTGATGGCTGCGTTGCAGATCAAGAACATCCCGACCGGTGCAGGCGACGACTTCAAGATCGACGCAAGCTGGGCCAAGGGTGACACGAAGAACGTGATCTCCACCAGCGCAGCTTCGCCGACCTTCACGATGTTCAGCGGCACGGGCCGTCCCGGTGCTTATCAGAGCATTGGCTTCGGTGCGACGACGGACGCCGTCTTCCTTCCGGCATTCGCCGGTGGTGACGGATCCTTGCATCTGACGACCGCTTACGGTGTTCGTGGCGCGTTCAACCACAACTGGGATCCGTACTGGTCGACCAGCCTGTTCGGCAGCTACTCGGCGGTTCGCTATGACGGCACTGCGGCGGCCAACATTTGCGCGGCCTACACTGGCGCTGCGATTGCCAGAGGCGGCGTGAGCGCGGATTACACCTGTAATCCGAACTACAATGTCGCGCAGGTCGGCGTGGTTACCCGTTGGACTCCCGTCAAGAACCTGACGTTCTCGGCTGAAGTCATGGGCTTCTTCCTCGATCAGAAGTTCACGGGCGCTGCTGTCTTGGGCCCGACGGCTCCGAAGCCGGTCGCGGTCTACGAGTTCAAGGACCAGAGCACCGTGTCCTTCAACGTTCGCGCTCAGCGTAACTTCTGATCTCGATCGTCTGATACTCCTCTAAAAGAACCCCCGGCAGGAAGCTGCCGGGGGTTTTTCTTGGGTTTTTTCTTGGCCTGATCGCATCGCCAGGCCATCCGGCCCAATCGTCGTCGTGGTTGGCCCAAGAGCCTTATCGGTTCTGATTGAATCAGAACCGGGCTCTACTTCGTGTTTTGACGCGTTTTCTTTACGCGAACCGGCGTCCACCCACGGATCAAGTCCGAGGGCATGCTTCGCTCGAAAACGCTTTAGCTCCAACCAGAGCGGCTCAACGGGAGCCCGGCGATCAATCGGGTCACCATGGCTATCGGGTTTTCCGGATAAAATGGTCGGCGCTCCGCGCCTGATGCGGGCCAGGGAGGCCCGGTGGCGCGATCGCTATTCGACGCTGCCGCGGTGCAGGTCGGCTTCAATCTGGAGTCTCGTCCCGCCGCCGAACCGTGCGCGGTAGACCTGCAGGTTCTCCATGATCCGCTGCACATAGTTCCGCGTCTCGGAGAACGGGATCTGTTCGACCCAGTCGACGGCGTCGACCTTGGGATCGCGCGGATCGCCATAACGTTCGACCCATTTTCTAACGCTGCCGCGGCCGGCATTGTAGCCGGCGAAAGTCATGATGTAGGAGCCGCGATAGTCCTCGAGCAGGCCGCCGAGCTCGGCCGCGCCGAGCGTGGCATTGTAGACCGGGTCGGTCTTCATCCGGCTGAGGTCGAAGCTGACGCCGGCGCGCTTGCAGACGTAGCGTCCGGCATCCGGGGTCACCTGCATCAGGCCGTAGGCCTGGGCCGGCGATACCACCGCCTGGTTGAAGGCGCTTTCCTGCCGGGCGATCGCGTAGACGACGCTGGGTTCGACTTCCGGACCGATCTGCCGGAACGCCGGAATCCCGTTGACGGGGTAGGCGTAGTGGTCGAACGGCAGCCCGCGATTGAGCGCGGCCTTGCCGAGCAGCAGCATCCCGCGCGCGTCGTTGTTGCGCGCGGTGAGTTCGGCCAGGCCCACCACGGCGTCGGGATCGCCGTTCTCGCCCATGTCGGCGAAAATCGGGATCGCGATTTCGCGCTCGTCGAGCTCATAGAGCAATTGCACCGCGCGCACGATCTCCAGCCGTTCGACGCCGCGGCCGCGGCCGGTCGGGGCGCCGTTCAATTCGAGCTGCGGCAGGCCGAGCTTGGCGCGCGCCAGCTGGCCATAATAGCTGGTCGATTGCTCGGCGGCGCGGCCGTAAGCGGCGCGGGCTTCCTGTGCGCGGCCGGCGGCTTCCGCCGCGCGGCCTTGCCAATAGCCGGCGCGTGCCAGCGCGGTCGGGTTGACGCTGCCGACGCCGATGCGGGCGAAATGCTGCGCGGCCACCGACGGATCGTTCAGGAAGCGCAGCGCGATCCATCCGGCGGTGAATTCCTGCTCGGTCTTGTAGATATCGCGCGACGGCAGCGCTGCGTCCCGCGCAATCAGATAGGCGGTGCGGTGCTCGCCGACGTCGAGCATCTTGCGCGACAGCAGCCTTCGTTCGATCCACCATTCGTCGAGATTGTGCAGGCGGCTCGGATCCTTCGGCGCGCTCAGCATCAATTGCGCGGCCTCGGCGAATTTCTCCTCGCGGCGAAGCAGCTGGATTTTCGCGAACAGGTAGCCGGTATCGCCGCGCAATTCGCTCGGCACCGCCTCGAGCAGCGCCCTGGCGTTGGAGGCCTTCCGGTTCGAGGCGATGCGTGCCTTGGCGAGCGCGACATGGCCGGAACCCAGCCGCTTCGCCGCGCGCATGCCGCCGGCTTCCTGCTCGGTGCCGTAGAGCAAGGTGTCCATCCGCGCCTTGTGATCGCCCGCCGTCAGCAGCGCGCCGAACAGGTCGAGCGCCGTGCTCTCGGTATCTTCCGTCATGCCGTCGCCGCGCCAGGCCTCGCGCACCAGGCGTTCGGCATTGGCGCGGTCGCCGCGCCCGATCATCACCCGCGCCAGCGCGAAGCGGCCCTTGGCCGATACCGGCGATTCGTTTTCAAACCAGGACCAGACGGTGGCGTCGTCGCGATGGTCGTCCCAAAGTGCGGCCTCGATGCGCCGTCGCAGGAATGTCTGCGATGGCCAGCTCGGATTGGCTGATACGAAGGCGCGATAGCGCTCGACGGAAGCGCCGTTGTCGTCGCTGCGCAGGATCAGCCATTCCGCGAGCTTGCGGGCGACCGGATCCGAGATCACGGCTTGCGCCTGCGCGGCATCCGAAGGCTTGTGCTTGCGCACGAGCTCGATGACGTTCTCCAGCGCGTCCTTGTCGGATTGCGGCGTCGACGAGGTCGCGGCGACCGCTGCCGGCGTCACCAGCTTTCGCGGTGGCGGCAGGGCGGCATGCTGGCGCGTCGCCGGTGCCAACGAAGGCGTGGCTGAAGGTGCGGCTGCCGGGGCAGGGGCGGCGGCGGTATTCGTCGCGCCCGGCTGCTTGGGAGTGGCGCTGCGGGCGATCGGCCGCGGCTTCGGCAAGGGAACTTTCGGCTTCGCCCAGGCCTCGACCGAGAGCGCGGACAGGCCGACAGCCAGCGCCAGACTTGTCGCCAGTGCGGTCGATCGCAATGCGGCTGCGCGGGCGGAAGGGATCACGGCTTTCCTCTGCGGCGGCGAATCATTCAATCGCTCAAGCCTTAGGTCTATTTGATTGAATATGTGGACAAAATGATAAAAACGTCGCGGCGGTGCCTGTTTGCGCCATCACCACGGCAAAATCGCGGCCATGGCGTTGCGGCCTGAAGTGGTCCCGGGTTGAGGTCGGGAAAGGACCTCAAAACGATGCGCCAGGCGACTTTACGGAACGGCCTTTCGCCTGATCGCCGGACCCGGTATGAATTGAAATCCCATCATCGGTCGCGCCGTATCTGAAGCGTTTGGAGGAAGTCGATGGCAGCCAAGACAAATTTCCGGGGCTCCTTCACCGCCTTGGTCACGCCATTCAAGAACGGCTCGCTCGACGAGGCGGCCTTCCGCGGCCTGGTGAGCTGGCAGATCGAGCAGGGGTCGCACGGTCTCGTTCCCGTCGGCACCACCGGAGAGAGCCCGACCCTCAGCCATGATGAGCATCACAGGGTGGTCGAAATGTGCATCGATGAGGCGAAGGGTCGCGTTCCCGTGATCGCCGGCGCCGGCTCGAACTCGACCCGCGAAGCCGTCGATCTGGCTGTCCACGCGGAGAAAGCCGGCGCCGATGCCGTGCTGGTGGTGACGCCGTATTACAACAAGCCCACCCAGGAAGGGATGTATCAGCACTTCAAGGCGGTGAATGACGCGATCGGCATCCCGATCATCATCTACAACATCCCGCCGCGCTCCGTTGTCGACATGTCCGTGGAGACCATGACCCGGCTGTTCGAACTGAAGAACATCGCCGGCGTCAAGGACGCCACCGCCAATCTCGCCCGCGTCTCGCAGCAGCGCCACGCGATGGGGCCGGATTTCATCCAGCTTTCCGGCGAGGACATGACGGCGCTGGCCTATATGGCCGCCGGTGGACATGGTTGCATCTCGGTCGTCGCCAACGTGGCGCCGAAGCTGTGCGCCGATCTGATGTCCGCGGTCCTCAAGGGCGATTACGCCACCGGACTGAAAATTCAGGACCGGCTGGTACCGCTGCATGATGCGATCTTCAAGGAGCCGGGCCTTGCCGGGGCCAAGCATGGCCTCAAGCTCTTGGGGCGGCTGGACGAAGAAGTGCGCCTGCCGCTGATGACGGTGACGCCGCCAACCGGCGCGGTGATCCGCGACGCCATGGTGCATGCCGGCCTGATCAACTAAGGCGGCCGCTCGCTTCGCCCGTTGAACGAAAAAGGGAATCGATCATGCTGAAGGAGTTCCGCGACTTCGCGATGAAGGGCAACGTGGTTGACCTCGCGGTCGGCGTCATCATCGGCGTGGCCTTCGGCGCGATCGTGACCTCGCTGGTCGGCGATATCATCATGCCGGTGATAGGTGCGATCACCGGCGGGCTCGATTTCTCGAACTATTTCACCGGGCTTTCCGCGAAGGTCACGGCAACCAATCTGGCCGAGGCCAAAAAGCAGGGCGCCGTCTTGGCTTGGGGCAATTTCCTCACGCTGACGATCAATTTCATCATCATCGCCTTTGCGCTGTTCATGGTCATTCGCGGCATGAACAAGTTGAAGCGGAAGGATGAAGCGAAACCTGCCGAGCCGCCGAAGCCGTCGGCCGAGGTGGTGCTGCTGACCGAGATCCGCGATCTCCTCAAGAAGGCTTGATGTGGCCGAAAAGAACGAACGCCCGATCAAGGTCGTCGCCGAAAACCGCAAGGCGCGGTTCAACTACGCGATCGAGGACACCATCGAGGCCGGCATCGCGCTGACCGGCACCGAAGTGAAATCGATCCGCAACGGCAAGACCACGATTGCGGAATCCTATGCCGATACCAAGGATGGCGAGATCTGGCTGATCAACGCCAATATTCCCGAATATCTGCAGGCCAACCGCTTCAACCACGAGCCGAAACGCCCGCGCAAGCTGCTGCTGCACCGAAAGCAGATCAACAAGCTGATGGGCGCGGTCGATCGCGACGGCATGACGCTGATTCCGCTAAAGCTCTATTTCAACGAACGCGGGCGCGCCAAGCTGCTGCTGGCGGTCGCCAAGGGCAAGAAGCTGCACGACAAGCGCGAGAGCGAAAAGAAGCGCGACTGGGGCCGGGAAAAGGGCCGCTTGTTGCGGGCGCGCGGATAATCGGTGCGGGGAAAAGCATCGCAACGATCGATAGGACCCAGGCAGCCATGAACCAGAAGAACCTGCTCGAAGTCGACTGGAGCAAGATCCCGGCGCCATCGGACGATGGCGCGGCGAAGCATCTGGTCGGGATGGCGATCCCGCGGCTCGGCCTGCTGGCCACCGACGACACGTCGGTGACGTTGTCGGAATTGCCCGGCCGCACGGTCGTATTCGCCTATCCCCGAACCGGCGAGCCCGGCAAGATCAGTCTGGTCGATGACTGGGACATGATCCCCGGCGCACGCGGCTGCACCCCGCAAACCTGTTCGTTCCGCGACCTGTTCGCGGAGCTCAAGGCCGCCGGCGCCCGACATGTGTTCGGACTGTCGACGCAGGACAATGTCTATCAGACCGAGATGGCGTCGCGGCTGCATCTGCCGTTTCCAGTCCTGTCGGATGAAAAACTGGCGCTGACCCGCGCCCTTGATTTGCCGACCATGCAGGTAGCGGGACTGACGCTGATCAAGCGGCTGGCGATGATCGTCGACGATGGCGTCATCCGCCACGTGTTCTATCCGGTGTTTCCGCCCGACCGGAACGCCGGCGACGTGCTGGCGTGGCTGAAGAAAAATCCGGTTTAGCGTTATCCAAATCGGCGCGCACCTTCGCGAATACGTTGCGAAACATTTCCGGTGTTAGCACCCGCGTGTTGGTGTTGTAGCGCGAGCAATGATAGGTATCGTAGAGCCGGAGATGGCCGGCCTCGTGCACCGCGCCGTGCGCGAACGGCGCGGCGGCATTGCGAATGCCCAGCGCCTTCAACGTCGAATCATGGGCAATCCGGCCGAGCGCGACGATGGCGCGAAGCTTCGGCATCCCAGCCATCGTGGCGATCAGGAATGGCCGGCAGGTGTTGATCTCGACCGGCAGCGGCTTGTTCTGCGGCGGCACGCAGTGCACGGCATTGCCGATCCGGCAGTCGACCAGCTTGAGCCCGTCGTCAGGCCGAGCCTGATAGACGCCCTTGGCAAAGCCATATTCCAGCAAGGTGGCATAGAGCAGGTCGCCGGCGTAATCGCCGGTGAAGGGTCGTCCGGTGCGATTGGCGCCCTGCATGCCCGGCGCCAGACCGACGATCAGCAGCCGGCCCTTGGCATCGCCGAATGCCGGCACCGGCGAATTGAACCAGTCGGGGTGAAGCGCTCTGGCTTCTGCGCGAAAGTCGACGAGCCGCGGGCACAGCGGGCAATTGCGATCGGGTTGTGCGGAAGTGCTGATGGCGTTAGCCAAAACAAAAAGGCCTCGGTTCTCTTGGAGAGCCGAGGCCTAGCAGTTGATGGCGTGACGCTCAATCGTCGAATTCTTCGTCGTCGGCGCCGCGGGGCGCCATCGTGGTCGCGCGCTGCAGGAATTGCGGGGCGTGATGACGCGGCTCGCGCGGGGCAGGGCGTTCGGAAGGATCGCGGCCGAGCTTGGACTGCAGTTCGACGAGATCGGTGAAGACGTCGGCCTGGCGGCGCAGCTCGTCGGCGATCATCGGCGGCTGGCTCGAAATCGTCGAAACCACGGTGACGCGAACACCGCGCCGCTGCACGGCTTCGACCAGCGAGCGGAAATCGCCGTCACCGGAGAACAGCACGATCTGGTCGACATGTTCGGCGAGCTCCATGGCATCGACCGCGAGTTCGATGTCCATATTGCCCTTCACCTTGCGGCGGCCAGAGGCGTCGATGAATTCCTTGGTCGCCTTGGTGACGACGGTGTAGCCGTTGTAGTCGAGCCAGTCGATCAGGGGACGGATCGACGAATATTCCTGATCCTCGATAATCGCGGTGTAGTAGAACGCGCGAACCAACGTTCCGCGGCTCTGGAATTCCTTGAGAAGGCGCTTGTAGTCGATGTCGAAGCCGAGCGTTTTAGCGGTTGCATAGAGGTTGGCGCCATCGATGAAGAGCGCGATCTTGTTGGAAACTGGTGACATCAAGTGTTTCTCGCGTGGTTGTTAGCGTTTTTGGCGCAGCGGCGACGGACCGCGCGCACTTTTTGTGTTTCGCTGCCTAAAGTTCGGTGAATCGGGCCCCCCCACAGTCACCACTGTAATTATGGTGAGGGGAGGGCGAAAAACCTAGTCTTTTGATGCTGCAATGAAGAGATTTACTTGTCCTGTACGGCAACCCTGCCGCGTCTGGACGCTCCGGCCTTCTGGCCCCAGGGTGGGTTAGCAGAGCCCATTAGGAACGCAAATCACAAATTTAGTCTTGCGAAACCCCACCCACCGCTATAACTAGCCCCCATAACCAACATATTGGGCCCCATTTAACGGAGCGACAGTCTATGGCGCGCGTCACCGTGGAAGATTGCATTGATAAGGTCGACAACCGGTTCGACCTCGTGCTGCTGGCAGCACATCGTGCCCGGATGATTTCGTCGGGCTCACAACTCACGGTTGATCGCGACAATGATAAAAACCCCGTGGTTTCGCTGCGGGAAATCGCCGATTCCACCATCTCCCCGGAAGACCTGCGGGAGGAACTGGTTCATTCCCTGCAGAAATTCGTCGAGGTCGATGAGCCCGAGCCCGATACCGTGCCCTTGATCGGCTCAGCCGGCGCCAGCGTCGATGCCGACGATACCGAAGTCGCGGTCGAGCGGATGACCGAGGAAGAGCTCCTGAAGGGTCTCGAAGGCCTCGCGCCGCCGGAAGAGCAGCCCGAAGAGGACGAATAGTTCCGTACCGGGACGTCCTGAACTCCCCGATCTGTCAAAAGGCCCGGACATTCGTCCGGGCCTTTGCTTTTGTTGACATTTTTGCGGTTACCGTGCGTCCTTGGCGGAGGCAGCCGAAATCGCCGGAATCGATTTTCGCCGCAAGCTGGCCACGGGTTGGGCGTTGGATGGCCCGAAGCCATGCGAAAGTGAACGTTTCTGGGCTTTGAACGGGTGCAGCTTCGTTCGAAAGCGCATTAGATATCCAAAAGCGGGCCAATCCGGTCCGCGGAAGAAGGCAGTGATTCGATGGCGTTTTGGCGCCGCAGCCCCCGGCAGATGCAGGCCGCAACCGAGCAGGTTGCGGTGGCGCCGACGTCGCCTGTGGCGGAGAAGCCGAAGACGCCCCGCGCGCGCATGATGCGGCAATATGATCTCGTCGATCGCGTCAGGTCGTATAACCCCGACACCAACGAAGACCTGCTGAACCGCGCCTATGTCTACGCCATGAAGGCGCATGGCACGCAAACGCGCGCGTCCGGCGATCCCTATTTCTCGCATCCGCTCGAGGTCGCGGCGATCCTGACCGGGCTGAAGCTCGATGACGCCACCATCGTGGCCGCGCTGCTGCACGACACCATCGAGGATACCGAGGCGACGCGCGCCGAGATCGACCATATCTTCGGCCACGAGATCGGCGCGCTGGTGGAGGGGCTCACCAAGCTGAAACGGCTGGAGCTGGTCTCGCGCGAAGCCAAGCAGGCCGAGAACCTGCGCAAGCTGTTGCTCGCCATCGCCGACGATGTCCGCGTGCTGCTGGTCAAGCTCGCCGATCGCCTGCACAACATGCGCACGCTCGAATTCGTGCCGCACGCCTCGCGCCGCCGCATCGCCGAGGAGACGCTGGACATCTATGCCCCGCTCGCCGGCCGCATGGGTATGCAGGAGATGCGGGAAGAGCTCGAAGACCTGTCGTTCCATACGCTGGATCCGGAAGCCTATGCGGTGGTGATGCAGCGGCTCGACGCGCTGGCCGACCGCAACCGCAACCTGATCGGCGAGATCGAAAGCCAGCTCTCCAAGAACCTGCAGAAGAACGGCATCACCGCGCGGGTCTACGGCCGCCGCAAGCAGCCGTTTTCGATCTGGACCAAGATGGAGCGCAAGTCGGTCGGCTTCGAGCAGTTGTCCGACATCTACGGCTTCCGCGTCGTGATGCCGGATGTCGAGGCCTGCTACCGCGCGCTCGGCGTCGTCCACACCACTTGGCCGGTGGTGCCCGGGCGCTTCAAGGACTACATCTCGACGCCGAAGCAGAACGACTATCGCTCGATCCACACCACCGTGATCGGTCCCGGCAACCAGCGCGTCGAACTGCAGATCCGCACCGAGGAAATGAACCAGATCGCCGAATTCGGCATCGCGGCGCACGCGTTCTACAAGGAAGGCATGGGGTCGCCGACCGAGCGGCTCAAGCACGAATCCTCAGCCTTTGCCTGGCTGCGCCACACCGTCGGCATCCTCTCGGAAAGCTCCAATCCGGAAGAGTTTCTCGAACATACCAAGCTGGAGCTGTTCCACGACCAGGTGTTCTGCTTCACGCCGAAGGGCAAGCTGATCGCGCTGCCGCGCCAGGCCAACGTGATCGACTTCGCCTATGCCGTGCACACCGATGTCGGCAACAGCGCGGTCGGCTGCAAGATCAACGGCAAGTTCGCGCCACTGTCGTCCGAATTGCAGAACGGCGACGAGGTCGAGGTCTTGACCTCGCAGGCGCAGTCGGCGCCGCCGTCGGCCTGGGAATCGCTCGCGGTCACCGGCAAGGCGCGGGCGGCGATCCGGCGCGCGACCCGTACCGCGGTGCGGGATCAATATGCAGGCCTCGGCCGCCGCATCGTCGACCGCCTGTTTGCCCGCGCCAAGATCGAGTATGCCGACGACAAGCTGAAGGGGGCCTTGCCCCGGCTGGCGCGCACCTCGATCGAGGACGTGATGGCGTCCGTCGGCCGCGGCGAACTGAAGGCCTCCGACGTCGCCCGCGCCATGTATCCCGACTACAAGGAAGAACGGCTGGTGCGCTACGGCGCCAAGAAGAGCCTCGCGAGCAAGCTGAAGCTGCAATCCGCGCCGCATCCGGCGCGCAGCGCCTCTGTCATCCCGGTGCGCGGCCTGAATTCCGATCTGCCGGTCAAGTTCGCGCCGAACGGCGGCGCGGTGCCGGGCGACCGCATCGTCGGCATCGTTTCGCCGGGTGAGGGGATCACGATCTACCCGATTCAGGCGCCGGCGCTGAAGGATTTCGAGGAAGAGCCGGAGCGCTGGCTCGACGTGCGCTGGGACATCGACGAAACCATGCCGCAGCGTTTTCCGGCGCGAATTCTGGTGCACAACGTCAACGAGCCCGGCAGCCTCGCCCAGGTCGCCACCGTGATCGCCGAGCACGACGGCAACATCGACAATATCAGCATGTCGCGCCGTTCGCCCGACTTCACCGAACTGACCATCGACCTCGAGGTCTATGACCTGAAGCATCTCAGCGCTATCATCGCCCAGTTGCGCGCCAAGGCCGTCGTCGCACGGGTCGAGCGCGTCAATGGTTGAATTCTCCCGCCAGGTTTCGTGAGTCCGTCATGCCGAAAGCTCCTCCGCTGCGCCTTGGAGTCAATGTCGACCACGTCGCTACCCTGCGCAATGCGCGGGGCGGCGAGCGTCCGGATCCGGTGCGCGCAGCCCTTGCCGCGATTGCGGCCGGCGCCGACGGCATCACCGCGCATCTGCGCGAGGACCGCCGCCACATCCGCGACAGCGACATGGCCCGCCTCAAGGCCGAAATTTCCAAGCCGCTGAATTTCGAAATGGCGGCGACCGACGACATGCTGCGGATATCGCTGGCGACCAAACCGCATGCGGTGTGCCTGGTGCCCGAGCGCCGCGAGGAACTCACCACCGAAGGCGGGCTCGACGTGGTCGGCCAGCACAATGCGCTGGCGCCCTTCATCGCGCGGCTCAACGATGCCGGCATCCGGGTATCGCTGTTCATCTCCGCCGATCCAGCCCAGATCGAAATGGCGGCGAAGTTGCGCGCGCCCGTGATCGAGATCCACACCGGCGGCTGGTGCGACGCCGTGGTCGACGGCCACGCCGCGAAGGCCGAAGCGGAATGGCAGCGCATCGTCAGGGGTGCCACGCTGGCGCGCGCCGAGGGGCTTGAGGTTCATGCCGGCCACGGCCTCGACTACGAGACCGCCGAGACGATTTCCGCGCTGCCCGAGATCGCCGAACTCAACATAGGCTACTTCATGATGGGGGAGGCCTTGTTCGTCGGCCTCGGCGAAACCGTCCGGGCGATGCGGGCCGCGATGAACCGCGGACGCGCCAAGATCGCGAGCGGGCGATGATCCTCGGCATCGGCTCCGACCTGATCGACATCACCCGCGTCGCCAAGGTGATCGAGCGCCACGGCGACCGCTTTCTCGATCGCATTTTCACCGATGCCGAACGGGCCCGGGCGACGCGGCGGGCCAAGAGCGAGAAAATGGTGGTGGCGACCTACGCCAAGCGGTTCGCCGCCAAGGAGGCCTGTTCCAAGGCGCTCGGCACCGGCATCCGGCAGGGCGTCTGGTGGAAGGACATGGGGGTGGTCAACCTGCCCGGGGGCCGGCCGACCATGAAACTGACAGGCGGGGCGCTGACCCGGCTGCAGGCGATGACCCCTGACGGGTTCGAGGCGCGGATCGATCTGTCCATTACCGACGACTGGCCGCTGGCGCAGGCCTTCGTCATAATTTCGGCGGTCGTTCCCGGCAAACCGTGAACGCTGCAGGCGTTCGCGCCGGGAGATCGCGTCAAAACTAAAAAGTCGTTGATTTATCAATGGATTGGCAAGTTTTTATCGGGCGCTTGATTGCGCCACCGCGAACAACCGTCTAAAACGCCGCTAGCTTCAATATCGAGCCAGGGCCGATTCAGGTTTTCGCCGGAAATGGCCTTCAACATCAGTATCGAGACCATTTTCTTGACGCGAACGGACCTGCGATTCGCGTGAGGAAAACGTTCTGCCACCGTGCGGGCAAAGGCCTGCGGGAATTGGGAAAGCGATGAGCGTGACATCCGGCACAAAAACTGAAAGCGGCTTGGGTGAAACCATCCGCGTCATCATCCATGCTCTCCTGATCGCGCTCGTGATCCGCACCTTCCTGTTCCAGCCGTTCAACATCCCCTCAGGCTCGATGAAGGCGACGCTCCTGGTCGGCGACTATCTGTTCGTGTCGAAATATTCCTACGGCTATAGCCACTATTCGATACCGCTGTCGCCGCCGCTGTTCTCGGGCCGCATCTTCGGCTCGGAGCCGAACCGCGGCGATATCGTCGTGTTCCGCCTGCCCAAGGACGACTCCACCGACTATATCAAGCGCGTGATCGGCCTGCCGGGCGACCGCATCCAGATGCGCGAGGGGCTGCTCCACATCAACGACGTCCCGGTCAAGCGCGAGCGCCTGTCGGACTTCATCGGCGAGGATCCCTGCGGCTCAGACGCCACCGCCCGGGTCAAGCGCTGGAAGGAAACGCTGCCGAACGGCGTGACCTATGAATCGCTCGATTGCGTCGACAATGGTTTCTACGACAACACCAATGTCTACACCGTGCCGGCCGGCCATTTCTTCATGATGGGAGACAACCGGGACAACTCGACCGACAGCCGGGTGCTGTCGGCGGTGGGCTACGTGCCGTTCGAGAACATCGTCGGCCGTGCCCAGATGATCTTCTTCTCGATTGCCGAGGGCGAACATGCCTGGATGTTCTGGCGCTGGCCGACCGCGGTGCGCTGGAATCGTATATTCTCAATCGTGCGATGAACGACGAAACATCAGTCATCCACGATTCCGGGAACGCAGGCGAGCCGAGCCCAAAGCCCGAAGCCGGCGGCGAAGCCGTGCTCAAGAAGAAGCGCGGCAAGGCCGGCGCCAAGGCGGCGGCCGCGGCGATCGAGGCGCGGATCGGCTACAAGTTCGCCGATAGCGCGCTGCTGACGACCGCCTTCACGCATGTTTCCGCGCTGAAGCCCGCGACCCGGCACCGTGCCGACAGCTATCAGCGCCTCGAATTCCTCGGCGACCACGTGCTCGGGCTGATCATCTCCGACATGCTGTATCGCGCCTATCCGCGGGCCGACGAGGGCGAATTGTCCAAACGCCTCGCCGATCTCGTGCGCAAGGAGAGCTGCGCCGACGTCGCCAAATCGCTGGGGCTGCTCGACGACATCAAGCTCGGCGCGGTCGGCGCCGGCGCCGGCGCGCGCTTAAGAAAATCCGTGCTCGGCGACATCTGCGAAGCCGTGATCGGCGCGATCTATCTCGACGGCGGTTATGCCGCGGCGGCGCAATTCGTCGAGCGCAACTGGCTGGAGCGGATGCGCAAGCCGCGCCGGCCGCTGCGCGATCCGAAGACGGTGCTGCAGGAGTGGGCCCAGAGCAAGGGACTGCCGACGCCGGTCTATCGCGAGATCGAGCGCACCGGGCCGCATCACGATCCGCAATTCCGCGTTGCCGTCGATCTGCCGGGCCTCGAGCCCGCCGAAGGTCTCGGCGGCTCCAAGCGCGCGGCCGAAAAGGTCGCGGCTTCCGTAATGATCGAACGCGAAGGCGTTAGTGGCGCAAGCAATGACAATTGAATCTTCAACCGATAGTGCGCCCGCCGCCGCCCGCTGCGGCTTTGTCGCGCTGATCGGTGCGCCGAATGTCGGCAAATCCACGCTGGTCAACGCGCTGGTCGGCTCCAAGGTCACGATCGTCTCGCGCAAGGTGCAGACCACGCGGGCGCTGATCCGCGGCATCGTGATCGAGGATAACGCCCAGATCATCCTGGTCGACACGCCCGGCATCTTCTCGCCCAAACGACGCCTCGACCGCGCCATGGTGTCGACGGCCTGGAGCGGGGCTCATGACGCCGACCTGGTCTGTGTGCTGCTCGATGCCAAGGCCGGCATCGACGAGGAGGCCGAGGCGATCCTGAGCAAGCTCGCCACGGTCCAGCATCCGAAGATCCTGGTCCTGAACAAGATCGATCTGATCCCGCGCGAGAAATTGCTGGCGCTGGCGCAGGCCGCCAACGATCGCATGAAATTCGAAAGCACCTTCATGATCTCGGCGCTGTCCGGCGACGGCGTCGACGATTTGCGCAAGACACTGGCGAAGATGGTGCCGCCGGGACCGTTTCACTATCCCGAAGACCAGATGTCGGACGCGCCGCTGCGGCATCTGGCGGCGGAAATCACCCGCGAAAAGATCTATCGCCACCTGCATCAGGAACTGCCGTATCAATCCACCGTCGAGACCGACAGCTGGACCGAACGCAAGGACAAGTCGGTCCGCATCGAGCAGACGATCTTTGTCGAGCGCGAGAGCCAGCGCAAGATCGTGCTCGGCAAGGGCGGTGCCACCATCAAGTCGATCGGCGCGGAGTCGCGGAAAGAGATCGCGGAGATAGTCGGCTTCCCCGTGCACCTGTTCCTGTTCGTCAAGGTACGCGAGAACTGGGGCGACGACCCCGACCGCTACAGGGAAATGGGCCTGGATTTCCCAAGGGAATGATTCGGGAATCATCTGGAAAAGAAAGAACAACCGGCGCCCCGATGAACGTACCGAGGAACGTGCTGTGGTTTGAGGTTCTGCTGTATCTGTCGCTGACGCTGGATGCGGTGTCGGTAGCGTTCCAGGACCGTACGCCGACATCAGCAATGACCGAACAGATGATCCATGTGGCGACCGTGATGGCGGCCGGCTTGATCCTGCTCTTGGTCTATTTCGTCCGACTCGCCGCGCAGCACCGCAGAAACTGGCCGCGCTGGGCGCTCGCCGCGGCATTGGTCCTGTCGGTGATCTCGCTGATCCAGGTGATCGGCGAGGCCGGCGTGCAACTCGACAGCGCCATCGAGGTCGTCTCCTGCGCACTGACGGCGGCAGGGCTGTATTTTTCGTTCACCGGCGATGCCAAGGGCTGGTTCAACGCGTGAAATTATCGTCGTCATTCCGGGGCGATGCGAAGCATCGAACTAGGATGTGCGGTTGCACATCCGAGAATCTCGAACTTCCGGGTCTGGTCCTTCGAACCATCCCGGAATGACAACTCAGCTATAGCTGCGCCCACCGCCGGAATCCTGTAAGCTTCCGCCCATGGAATGGACCGACGAAGGCATCGTGCTCGGGGTGCGCAGGCATGGCGAATCCTCCGCCATTGTCGAGCTTTTGACGCGCAGCCACGGCCGGCACCTTGGCCTCGTGCGCGGCGGTGCGGGCAAGCGGATGCGGCCGTTGCTGCAACCCGGCAACAGCGTCACCACGGTGTGGCGGGCGCGGCTCGACGAGCATCTCGGCTATTACGTCGTCGAAGGCACGCGCTTGCGCGCGGCGACGCTGCTGGCGTCGGCGCACGCGACCTATGGCATCACCCATCTGGCCTCGCTGGTGCGGTTGTTGCCGGAGCGCGATCCCCACGAGGACATCTACGAGATGCTCGAGCGGACGCTGGACGATTTCGACGACGTCGGCGAGGCCGCGGTGCATCTGGTCCGGTTTGAGCTCGCGATGCTCGCCGAGCTCGGCTTCGGACTCGATCTGGAAAATTGCGCCGCCACCGGCGCCACCGTTGACCTGGTCTATGTCTCGCCGAAATCCGGCGGCGCGGTGTCGCGGGGCGCCGGCGAGCCGTACCGTGAGCGTCTGCTGCGGCTGCCGCCATTCCTGCGCGAGGGGGAGGCCGGCTCGAACGGCTGGTCGGACCAGGACCTGCAGGATGGTTTCCGGCTGACCGGTATGTTTCTGCTCCGCCACGTGCTGGAACCGCGCGGGCAGGGCCACTCGGATGCCAGGGACGGGTTCATCAATGCGGTGACCCGGCACAGGTTGCGAATCAGTTCGGCGGGTTGACCCGGCTCTCCAAACTCGTGGTCTCAGCGCACGCAGGGATGCATACGCCGAGGCCCGTCAATGGGAGTCCTCGCGCCAGCCGTTTTTCGCCACAAACACCTGTGGTTATGGGGTTCCGCGAACGCAGGGACGGCGGATGCCCCGATTCGCGTCTTGCCCGATTCACCGCAAAAGTTTAACGCCTGCCCATGGGAAAACGACAGCTACCGCCGGAAGAGCCGGCGGAAATCCACGAGGTCATGTTGCGCGATGCGCTGGAAGAGCGCTATCTCGCTTATGCGCTCTCGACCATCATGCACCGCGCGCTGCCGGACGCCCGCGACGGGCTGAAGCCGGTTCACCGGCGCATCCTCTATGGCATGCGCCTGCTGCGGCTCGACCCCGGCACGCCGTTCAAGAAATCCGCAAAAATCGTCGGCGACGTGATGGGCTCGTTCCACCCGCATGGCGACCAGGCGATCTACGACGCCATGGTGCGGCTGGCACAGGATTTCGCCTCGCGTTATCCGCTGGTCGACGGCCAGGGCAATTTCGGCAATATCGACGGCGATAATCCCGCCGCCTACCGCTACACCGAAGCGCGCATGACCGAGGTCGCGCGGCTCCTGATCGACGGCATCGACGAGGACGGCGTCGAGTTCCGTCCCAATTACGACGGCCAGAGCAAAGAACCGGTCGTGATGCCCGGCGGTTTCCCGAACCTGCTCGCCAACGGCGCGCAGGGCATCGCGGTCGGCATGGCGACCTCGATCCCGCCGCATAACGTGGCGGAGCTGTGCGACGCCGCGCTGCATCTGATCGACAAGCCCGAGGCGAAGTCGAAGGCGCTGCTGAAATGGGTCAAGGGCCCGGATTTCCCGACCGGCGGCATCATCGTCGATTCCAAGGAAAGCATCGCCGAAGCCTATGTCACCGGGCGCGGCTCGTTCCGCACCCGCGCCAAATGGAACCAGGAAGAGGGCGCGCGCGGCACCTGGGTCGTGGTCATCACCGAGATTCCGTGGCTGGTACAGAAGTCGCGGCTGGTCGAGAAGATCGCCGAGCTGCTCAACGAGAAGAAATTGCCGCTGGTCGGCGACGTCCGTGACGAGTCCGCCGAAGACGTCCGCCTCGTGATCGAGCCGAAGTCTCGTGCCGTCGATCCTGCGCTGATGATGGAATCGCTGTTCCGGCTCACCGAGCTCGAGAGCAAGATTTCGCTGAACCTCAACGTGCTGGTGAAGGGCCGCATCCCGAAGGTGATCGGGCTGGCCGAGTGCCTGCGCGAATGGCTCGACCATCTGCGCGACGTGCTGCTGCGCCGCTCGAACTTCCGCAAGGCCCAGATCGAGAACCGGCTCGAAGTGCTCGGCGGCTATCTGATCGCCTATCTGAACATCGACAAGGTGATCAAGATCATCCGCACCGAGGATGAGCCGAAGCCGGCGCTGATCAAGGCGTTCAAGCTGACGGAAATCCAGGCCGACGCCATCCTCAACATGCGGCTGCGTAGCTTGCGCAAGCTCGAGGAATTCGAGATCCGCACCGAGGACAAGGACCTCCGCAACGAGTTGAAGGGCATCAAGTCGCTGCTCGGCTCCGAGGCCGAGCAATGGTCCAGGGTCGGCGACCAGGTCCGCAAGGTCCGCGACATTTTTGGGCCGAAGACGCCGCTCGGCAAGCGCCGCACGCAATTCGCCGACGCGCCCGAGCACGATCTGGCCGCGATCGAGGAGGCCTTTGTCGAACGCGAGCCGTGCACGGTGGTGATTTCCGAGAAGGGCTGGGTCCGCACCCTGAAGGGCCATGTCGCCGACCTGTCGTCGCTCGTCTTCAAGACCGACGACAAGCTCGACCATGCCTTCTTCGCCGAGACCACCTCGAAGCTTCTGGTGTTCGCCACCAACGGGCGGTTCTATTCGCTCGATGTGGCAAAACTGCCGGGCGGCCGCGGCCATGGCGAGCCGATCCGCATGTTCATCGACATGGAGCAGGACGCCGCGATCGTGTCGCTGTTCGTCAACACCGGCGGCCGCAAGTTCCTGATCGCAAGCCTCGAAGGGCAGGGCTTTGTGGTCAGCGAGGACGATTGCGTCGGCAACACCCGCAAGGGCAAGCAGGTGCTCAATGTCGAGATGCCGAACGAGGCCTGCGCGATTGCGACTGTCTCGGGCGACACGGTGGCTGTGATCGGCACCAACCACAAGATGGTGCTGTTCCCGCTCGACCAGGTGCCGGAAATGGCGCGCGGCCGCGGCGTGCGCTTGCAGAAATATTCCAGTGCAAAACTGTCCGACGTCGCGGTGTTCGAATCCAAAGCGGGATTGAGCTGGAAGGATTCCGCCGGGCGCGACCAGAACATGAGCTGGAAGGACCTGGCCGACTGGCGCGGCAACCGCGCCGACGCCGGCCGTCTCGCCCACGGCCTGCCGAAGTCGAACAAGTTCCTGCGCGGCGTAGAGTAGGGCGCCGGTCAAGCGCCCTTCGGCAGCGCGCCGGCGGCGGCGACCAGGCCGAGCGCGCCGCCCGGATTCATGCTGTCGACCATGCTGGTCGGGATCAGGATCGTGGCGCCGCGCTCCTTGGTGGTCTCATAGATGATGTTCATGGCGCGGAGCTGCAGCGCGGCCGGGCTGCGGGCATAGAGATCAGCGGCTTCCACGAATTTCTGCGCGATCTCCTGTTCGGCTTGGCCGAGCAGCACGCGGGCCAGTTTTTCGCGCTCTGCCTGCGCCTGCCGGCTCATGGCGTCCTGCAGAGCCGGCGGCACCCCGATGTCGCGGATCTCGACCGAGAGCACGGAGACGCCCCATTCGGCGGTCTTGCGGCCGATCTCCTCGCGCAATTGCTGGTCGCCGCTCTTGCGTTCCGATAGCAGCGTCGACAGCAAAGAGGAGCCAACGATCTCGCGCAGCGAGGTCTGGGCGACCTGGGTAATCGCCTGGCGGTAGTTGGTGATTTCGAGCGCAGCGCGTTCGGGATCGTGGATCTGCCAGAACACGACAGCATCAATGTTCACCGGCACCGTGTCCTTGCTCAACGCCTTCTCGGCATTGATTTCGGTGGTCTGGATGCGCTGGTCGAGCCAGGAGGCGACACTGTCGATGAATGGCAGAATCGCGAACACGCCCGGGCCGCGAATGGCCGTGAGCTTGCCAAGCCGCAGCACCACGGCGCGTTCCCATTGATCCGCGACCATGAGGGATTGCGGGATCAGCGCCGCGATGACGGCGAGGCCGCCGGCCATCCAGTAGTAGCTGCGCGTGCCCGTGCTTTCGCCGAACCACGCGCAGAGCGCCGCGGCGGCTGCGAACAAGGCAGCCAACACGATTGCAGGCTTGTTAGCTCCGTTAGCCATAAAATAGTTGTTCATGACGACTATTCCTTCTGCTTCGCGAGGGCCTTTATTCGGTCGGCCAGCGCAACGGGGTCGATCCCCATCGTGGCCGCTGTAGCGAGAACCTGCTTTGCCAGACCATCGGTTTGGGCCTGCTGGGCGCGCGCGCCCAGGGCTGGCGGGGGCTTGGCGACGAAGCTGCCGCGCCCGCGAACCAGCGTGATGGCGCCGATCCGCTCCAGTTCGTCGTAGGTGTGCCGCACCGTATTGAGGTCGATTTTCAGTGCGACCGCCACCTCGCGCATGGTCGGCATCTGGTCGCCGGCCGCCAGCACGCCGGCGCCAAGCTGCCGCAAAATCTGCTCCCTGAGCTGGACGTAGATCGGGACGCCCGAGCTTTCGAGCCGGAGGGTGTTCAGCAAGTCTGTATGCATTAACTAGTACACTAGACAATGCCAGCGTTATGGTCAATACTCTCGTGTAGGGTAGGCTGGAAGCAGGGAGGACAACATGATCCCTCGCACGCTGACGATCGGCCTTGCGGCTGTCTTGCTGGGCGCTTCTTGCGCATCCCACGCGCAAACCATCCCCGGCGCGCTTCCCGAATCTGTGAAGGCGCTCACGCAGGGCGAATGGCCGGCCTATACCGGAAGCTATGCGGCTTCGCGCTATTCGCCGCTGACACAGATCGATGCGAGCAACGCCAAGAACCTTCATGTCGCCTGGCGCTGGAAATCGGCTGACATGGCGGTCAGGCAGGCCGATCCGTCGATCGGACCAAGTTTCGCCAATGAATCGACGCCGCTGATGGTGGGCGGGGTGCTCTACACCCCGACCTCGCTGTCGCAGGTCGCCGCAATCGACGCGGCGACCGGCGAAACCAAATGGGTCTACGATCCCAAGATCTACCAAAACGGCCTCGGCTTGCCCGCCAACCTCGGCTGGCTGCACCGCGGCGTCGCCTATTGGCGCAATGGCGATGACGAGCGCATCGTCATGCTGACCGCATTCGCGCAGATGATCGTGCTCGACGCCAAAACCGGCAAGCCGGTGTCGTCATTCGGCAAGGACGGGCGGATCGATCTGACAGAGGGCCTGCGCCGTCCGGTCGACCGCAACTACTACACCATGACCTCGCCGCCGGTGATCGTGCGCGGCGTCATCGTGGTCGGCTCCTCAGTATTCGACTGGTGGGCGAAGCGGCCGTCGCCGCCCGGCGACGTCAGGGGCTTTGACGCCAACACCGGGCGCCTGCTCTGGACCTTCCATACGGTGGCGCAGGGCGAGGAGGCAGGTACCGAAACCTGGGAGAACGATTCCTGGAAGGAGATGGGCAACGCCAATGTCTGGGCGCCGATGAGCGCCGACGAAGAGCTCGGCTACGTCTATCTGCCGGTCAGCACGCCGACCAACGACTACTATGGCGGTCAGCGTCCTGGCGATGGACTGTTCGGCGAGAGCCTGGTGTGCCTTGACGTGACCACAGGCAAGAAGGTCTGGCACTACCAGCTTGTCCATCACGGCCTGTGGGATTACGACCCACCGGCGGCGCCGAACCTGGTCGACATCACGGTCGACGGCAAGCGCATCAAGGCGGTCGCACAGGTTACCAAGCAGGCCTACGTCTATGCCTTCGATCGTGTCACCGGCAAGCCGGTGTGGCCGATCGAGGAGCAGCCGGTACCGGCCTCCAGCGTTCCCGGCGAACGCGCATCGAAGACGCAGCCGGTCCCGACCAAGCCCGCGCCGTTTGACCTGCAGGGCGCGCGCGACGAGGATCTGATCGCGCTGACGCCGCAGATCCACCAGGAGGCGGTCGAGATCGCCTCGGCCTATGATCGCGGCGGGCTGTTCACGCCGCCATCGCAGCGCGGCACTATCCAGGTGCCCGGCAATGCCGGCGGCGCCAGCTGGTCCGGTGCTGCGATCGATCCGGAAACCGGTACGCTCTATGTCGGCACCTATCGCATCCCGACGCTCGTGAAGATCCAGAAGCCGGAGTCATGGCAGGGATCCTACGATTTCATCGGGCTGCCGAGTTATCCGGCCGGGCCGCGCGGGTTGCCGCTGCTCAAGCCGCCGTTCGGCAGCATCGTGGCCATCGACATGAATACCGGCGAGCACCGCTGGCGGATTCCGGTGGGGCGCAGCATGGCAATACCCCCGATCCTGGCGCTGGGTATTCGCGAACAACTGGGACTGCCGTTCCGGAATTGGGCGCTGGTGACCAAGACGGTCATGATTGTCGTGCAAATGGGCTACGTGAGCGCGCCGCGCTTCGTGCCGGGCCTCAATTTGCCGGTCAGGGATCTGCACAATCTCGATCCGCATCTATGGGTTTACGACAAGACCACCGGCGCGATGCTGGCCGAGATGGAACTGCCGGCGAACGCGACCGGCGCGCCGATGACCTACATGGCCGGCGGCAAGCAGTTCATCGTGTTTTCGGTCGGCGGCGGTCCGCTGGTGGAGGAGCTGATCGCGGTTTCGCTGTAATAGTATTCGAAATTCCGCGCGCTATAACGTCGCCGTCGAAAACATAGCGTTTTCGAGTGAAGTGGACACCGCTTCACGCAAAGAAAACGCGTCAAACAAAAAGCTAGAGCCTGGTTCTGGCTCAATCAGAACCGGGCTCAGGACGAGGCGGAATGGCGCACGATCACCACGCACATGGTCACTCCCACGGCCACGTCGAACACAGCCACGTGCCGGACAATTTTGGCGCCGCCTTTGCCATCGGCGCCGTGCTCAATACCGCGTTCGTCATCGCCGAGCTGATCTTTGGCTATGCCGCCAACTCGCTCGCTTTGATCTCGGACGCCGTTCACAATCTTTCCGACGTGGTGGCGCTGCTGCTGGCATGGGGTGCGGTGTGGCTGGCGCAAAGGAAGCCGACCGAGCGCCACACCTACGGTTATCGGCGGGCCTCGATCCTGGCGGCGCTGTTCAATGCCGGATTGTTGCTGGTCGCGGTCGGCGGCATCGTCGTCGAGGCGGTCAACCGCCTCTACGCGCCCGCGGCCGTGGCCGGCTGGACGGTTGTGGCCGTCGCAGCGCTTGGCGTCGCCATCAATGGCGGCACCGCCTTGCTGTTCATGCGCGGCCGCCACGGCGACCTCAATATTCGCGGCGCCTATCTGCACATGGCGGCCGATGCCGGCGTCTCGCTCGGGGTGGTGGTCGCAGCGCTTGTGATCATGTGGACGGGTTGGCTGTGGCTTGATCCCGCGACCAGCCTCGTCATCGCGGCCGTGGTGTTCTGGAGCGGATGGGCGCTGGCGCGCGACAGCGTCAACCTCGCGCTCGACGGCGTACCGCGCGGCATCGAGCTGGCGGAGGTCAGGATCTATCTCGGCGGGCTCGAAGGCGTCACGGAAGTGCACGATCTGCACGTCTGGGCCATGAGCACCAACGAGACCGCCTTGACCGCGCACCTGGTGCGGCCCGGCGGCCACGATGATTCATTCCTGCATCGCGTCTGCGAGGAACTCGCGCACCGCTTCAACATCCACCACGCCACGCTGCAGGTGGAGATCAGCGCCGAGGTCTGCCGGCTGGCGCCGGAACATGTGGTGTAACCCACCCTGCGATTCCCTTGGGATCATACGATTCCCAGCAACCGCAACGCCACGCCGGCCGCGCACGACCCCGCCAGCACCCAGAGCATGCCGATGTTGAGCCGGAAGATCGCGGTCGCCGCGGCCGCCGCCAGCACGAACGCCGCGATATCGAGGCTCGACCAGTCGGGCATGTCGAACGACAGCCCGAACGACCGAAACGGCGTCGTCTTCCGGAACAGCGTGTGCAGCGCGAACCAGATCGACAGATTGAGGATCACGCCGACCACGGCCGCGGTGATCGCGGTCAGTGCCCCCGCCAGCCCCTTGTTGCCGCGCAGCGTCTCGATGTAGGGCGCGCCGAGGAAGATCCAGAGGAAGCAGGGGATGAAGGTGACCCAGGTCGCCAGCAATCCGCCGAGCGTGGCGGCGAGCATCGGCGGCAGCGTGCCGGGATCGCGGAAGGCGGCCATGAAGCCCACGAACTGCAGCACCATGATCAGCGGGCCCGGCGTGGTCTCGGCCATGCCGAGGCCATCCAGCATCTCGCGCGGCCCGAGCCAGTGATAGTGCTCGACTGCCTGCTGGGCGACATAGGCCAGCACCGCATAGGCGCCGCCGAACGTCACCAGCGCCATCTTGCTGAAGAACAGCGCGATCTGGCTGAACACATGAGCCTGGCCCAGCCCGATCAAAAGGGCTGCCACCGGAACCACCCATAGCAGCAGCCAGATCGAACTGACCCTGAGCGCGCGCCCGACACTCGGGCGGACATGGTCGGGCAGTTCCTCGCCGAGCAGGCTGTCGACCACGGCCGTCTTTTTGCCGCCGCCGCCATGCTCGACCGCGGCGAATTCCGGCCGTCCGCTGCGCGCGCCGAAATAGCCGATCACGCCGGCCGCGACGATGATGATGGGGAAGGGGACGTCGAAGAAGAAGATCCCGACAAACGCGACCGCGGCGAGCGCGATCATCACCCGGTTGCGCAGCGCGCGCTTGCCGACGCGCACGACCGCCTGGACGACGATCGCTAGCACCGCGGCCTTCAGGCCGAAGAACAGCGCCTCGATGAAGCCGACATTGCCATAGGCCGCATAGATATAGCTCAGGCCCATGATGGCGATGATGCCGGGCAGGATGAACAGGCCGCCGGCCATGATGCCGCCGGCGGTGCGGTGCAGCAGCCAGCCGATATAGGTCGCGAGCTGCTGCGCCTCCGGCCCCGGCAGCAGCATGCAGTAGTTCAGCGCATGCAGGAACCGGCTCTCCGAGATCCAGTTCTTTTCCTCGACCAGGATGCGATGCATCACCGCGATCTGGCCAGCCGGGCCGCCGAAGCTCAATACGGCGACCCGCAGCCAGACCCCGAACGCTTCGCCGAAGCTGATGCCGTGACCGGCGTCAGCTTCGGCAGTGGTGTTCGTGGTCGCATTCATTACGATTTTGCCTTGTTGGTCGGCCAGTTATGCGTTTCGCCGGTGGCGTCGCGGCACCAACGGTAGAACGCATCGTACAGCATCATGCCGGCTTCGAGCTGCTCGAGATCGTCGTCGAACATCCTGGACAGGCCGAGCGATGCGGCCAGCAACCCCGGCGCTTCCGGCGACAGATCGAGCCGCCCGGTATCGGCAGCGCGAACCATCGTCGCCAGACGCAGCAGTGGCGGCGTCGCCAGACCGAATTCCTCGATCATGACGTCGAAGGTGCAGAGTTCGCCGCGGTGGCTCCAGAACACGTTCTCGATATCGAAGGGAACGGCGTTGAAGCGCTCGCCCACCGCCACCACTTCGGACGGCGCCACGAACAGGAACACCGCGTTGGGGTCGATGAACCTGCGGATCAGCCAGGGGCAGGCGATGCGGTCGATTTTTGGCCGCGCGCGCGTCACCCAGATCGTGCGCCCCTTGGCGTCGCGGGGCGGCAGCTTGGCGGCATCCACCAGTGGTAGTTTCGCCTCTTTCCAGCCTTCAAAGCCGCCTTCCAGCGTTTCGGCCGTGACGTCGGCGTTGCGCAGCCAGGCCGCGGTGCCCTGCGCCAGTTTCGCACCGCGCAGGCAGACCACGATGGCAGGATGACCGGAAAATTCCTCGCTCCAGTCGGCGGCGTCCTGATGGCTGCGCCGGACGGCGCCGGGAATAAGCCTGGGGTCTGCGGCGAAATCCTCTTCGGTGCGGACATCGATCAGAACAGGGGTCTTCGCCGTCCCGATCAGGCGGGAAAGCTTATCCAGGGATATAGAGGTATGGGATGACATAATTGCGCCCTCGTAAGAGATAACGGGACGCGATGCTTGGGCTTGTCGCCTCGTGGGGAGATCGCAAAGTCCCCATCCCCCGGAATTAGCCGATTGGCGTTCCGTCTGTCAACCGGTCGAAGTACATCGGCTCGCCGGCGAACACCGGACGTCGCGTGGAACCCTTGCGCGACGCGGTGTTCGGACTTAGCTTCCGATTATTCGGGGACAAAGCAGGCTCCCCGTCAGACGGCCCACCGTCCAAGCTCTGCGCACCACTCGACGTGTCGAGGATTGCGCATGGACAAAAAGCGGCCGGTGTTTTCCAGCTCTATCAGGCCACATCTCCGCGCCGCTCTCGTCGCGTGCACCCTCGCGTTCGCACCATCCGCGTCCGCGCAGACAGGAGCCGCCATGATTGCCATTGACCGCATGACGCCCGGGTCACCTCCGGCAGGATTTTCCTTTGCACGGACCGGCCGGGGCAAGGAGGGCGAATGGATCGTCACCGCCGACCGCACGGCCGGCGGTGGACAAGCGATCGAGCAGACCAGCACCGACCGCGCGGATTACCGGTTTCCGCTCGCGATCCACGACAGCCTGTCGGCTGCCAATGTCGACGTCGAAATCCGCTTCAAGGCCGTGGCCGGCAAGACCGATCAGGCCGCAGGCGTTGCGGTACGACTGATGGATGCCGACAATTATTACGTCGCCCGCGCCAATGCGCTGGAGGATAACGTCCGCTTCTATCGCGTCGTCGATGGGCGCCGGGAACAACTCGACGGCGTCAATCTCAAGGTCATCGCAAATGAGTGGCATCGGCTCGGCCTGCGCGCGGAAGGAAAACGCTTCACCGTCTCCTATGACGGCAAGCCATTGTTCACGACCGCGGATGCTACCTTCGCTGGTGCCGGCGGCGTGGCGCTGTGGACCAAGTCCGACAGCGTGACGCGCTTCGATCAGTTGACGATCACCGTTCTGCCTTAGGGGAATGCCTGGGATGACCGATCGCGTGACTGAATCCAGGACATCTTCGGCAAGCCCGCTGATCTCGCTGCTCTATGTCGCGCGGGGGCTGCGCGGATTTGGCGACGGCTTCGCCATCATCATCCTGCCGGCCTACATGACGGCGCTGGGGTACGATGCCGTGGCTGTCGGCATTGTCGCGACCGCATCGCTGCTCGGAACCGCGTTGTTGACGCTGATCGTGGGCTGGATCGCGCCACGCCATGATTTGCGCCCACTGCTGATGTTCGGCGCAGGCCTGATGGCGGCGACCGGGGTCGCCTTTCCCGGCGTCGAGCACTTCCTGTTGATCGCGCTGGTCGCGTTTGTCGGTACCATCAACCCCTCCGGCGGCGATCTCGGCGTTCTGGTGCCGCTGGAGCACGCGGTGCTGGCGCACAGCACCACGGATGCGCGGCGCACCCAGGTGTTTGCGCGCTACAGTCTGATTGGCGCGCTCTGTACCGCCGCCGGCTCGCTGGCGGCGGCATTGCCGGACGTGCTGACGGCAAACGGAAGCACCAAGCTCGGCGCATTCCGCCTGATGTTTTTTGCCTATGCGGCGCTCGGTGTCGTCTGCGCGGCGCTTTATCGTCATGTCCCGCACGAACGCGGCGAGCAAAAAGCCCCGCAGGCGCCGCTCGGGCCGTCGCGGGGCACCGTCTACAGACTGGCGGCGCTGTTCAGCATCGATGCCTTCGCCGGCGGCTTCGTCGCCCAGTCCCTGCTGGTGCTCTGGCTGTTCGAACGCTTTGACCTCTCGCTGTCCGCGGCCGGATTGTTTTTCTTCTGGTCGAGCACGCTGAGCGCGTTTTCCTATCCGGTCGCGGCGTGGATCGCCAAGCGCGTCGGCCTCGTCAACACCATGGTGTTCACGCATATTCCCTCCAGCCTGTTCCTGATCGCCGCCGCGTTTTCGCCCAACCTCTATCTGGCGCTCGGACTATTGCTGTTGCGCTCGGCGCTGTCGCAAATGGACGTGCCGACGCGCACCTCGTATGTCATGGCCGTCGTCACCCCGGCCGAACGTCCCGCCGCCGCCAGCATGACCGCCGTGCCGCGAAGCCTGGCCTCCGCGATCAGCCCGGCGATCTCGGGCGTGCTGTTGGTGACGGCGTTTTCCGGCCTGCCGCTGGTGGTCTGCGGCACGCTCAAGATCGCCTACGACGTCGCCCTGCTGTTCTCGTTCCGCCACATCAGGCCGCCCGAAGAGCAGGGCTGAACGCTTACGGGCGAGGTCGGAATTTTCGCCCTCGGGACCTATATTTGGGGTATGGAACGGCACGCAGTGTTCGGAGACTTGCCATGCATTCAGATTCGATCGACCGGTGGACCCACGATCACGTGTTCCTGGGTAGCCAGCATGACCGTAACGAGCGGCGTACCCGGTTCGTGGTCGTGTTGACGGCGGTGATGATGGTCGGGGAAATCACGGCGGGATGGGCATTCGGCTCGATGGCGCTGCTCGCCGACGGCTGGCACATGGGAACCCACGCGGCGGCGCTCGGGATCGCGGCGCTGGCCTATCTGTTCGCGCGGCGGCAGGCGGCCAATGCCAGCTTCACCTTCGGCACCGGCAAGTTCGGCGATCTCGCCGCCTTTTCCAGCGCGATCATCCTGGCGCTGATCGCCGCGCAGATCGCTTACGAAAGTGTGATCCGGCTGTTTCACCCGGTGCCGATCATCTATGGCGAGGCGATCGTGGTTGCGATGCTCGGCCTTTGCGTCAACCTGGTCAGCGCGTGGTTGCTGCGCGACGACCATGACCACCACCATGGCCATCATCACGATCACGCGCACGACCATTCGCACGGGCATCACCACGACAACAATCTTCGCGCGGCCTATGTGCATGTGCTCGCGGATGCCGCGACCTCGCTGCTGGCGATCGCGGCGCTGGTGCTCGCGATGGTCTCGAACTGGGTCTGGGCCGATCCGGCGGTTGGAATCGTCGGCAGTCTGGTGATCGCCAGTTGGGCCTATGGGCTGATCCGCTCCTCCGGCGCGGTGCTGCTCGACGTCAATGCCGACCGCGACCTCGAGGGGACCATACGCAGCCGGATCGAGACCAGGGGCGATCGTGTGACCGATCTGCATCTGTGGCAGGTCGGCCCCGGCCATCGTGCCGCGGTGATCTCCGTCGTGTCCGACCATCCGCTGCCGCCGACGACCTACAAGCGCCGCCTCGGCGGCCTGCGCGGCCTCAGCCACGTCACGGTCGAGGTGGAGACCTGTCCCGATCCGCATCCGCACTAGGTCATCAGCACGGCGCCCGAGATCAGCAGCAGCGCCAGGACGACTTTGCGGAAACCGGCCTCGTTGAGCCGGCCGAACAATTTCAGCCCGAGCCAGGTGCCGGCCAGCAGCGCCGGCAGCCCGACCAGGAACAGCTTGATCGTATCCGGGGCGATCGCGCCCTTCGCGCCGATCCACAGCGCGCTCATCAGGAAGATCGCGACCGCGACCGGCTGAAACACCGTGCGCTGCAGGTCCTTGGGCCAGCCGCGCAGCCCGCACCAGATCGTTACCAGGATTCCGGCCAGCCCGGTGATGCCGCCGAGCACGCCGTTGAGGAAGCCGACACCGGCATCGGCCACAGCGCCGCCGGCCTCTTGCGGCGCGATCGTGGGGCGCAGCAGCGCGTAGAGCGAGTAGAGAACCAGGAAGGCACCGACGCCACCGCGCAGATAAGCGAGGTTGGCCCAGCTCAAGATACTGACGCCGACAGGCACGCCCAACGCCGCGCCGAGCAGGAAAGGCCAGAGCTTGCGCCAGTCGAGCGCGCGGCGAAGCTTCCAGACCGCGTAGCCCTGCACGATCAGCCCGAACGCGATGATCAGCGTAGCGGTCTGCAGTGGCGTCAGAATATAGAGCCAGATCGAGGAGGCGACGAGGCCGAACGCGAAGCCGGAGAGCCCGGCGATCAGCGCGCCGGCAAAGGTCGCGAGGAGAAACAGCGAAAGTTCGAGTGCAGATCCATCCATGTGCCCGCTCCAAGGAAAAGCGAGCAGCGCTTGAATGGGATCGCCATTTCATGGGGAGGCTGCGATTTCCCCGCTGGCAGGCTAGGCCCGCGCGGGCGGGGGACGCAAGATGCAACATGAGCCATGCCCGATCATGCGCGCGATGGCCTAGACTGGCGCAAAGGCCAAAGGGGGTGTCATGCACAGTTTCGCAGCCGCGGGGGCCGGCTTTCTTCTCGCCGTGTTGTGGTTCGACCTGATGTTCGACGTACAGACGCGCAAGCACGCAGGCGATGTGCTGCCGCCGGAAATATTGACGTCGATCTCGAACTATTACCGGCGCGTTACCACGGACGCCTATCCGATGAACCGGCTGATCGCTCTGGTCATGCTGCTGACACTTGCCGCCATCTGCGCGGAGATCGTGCAAGGCGAATACGCATGGTGGGTCGGCTGGGGCTCGCTGCTGTTGGCGGGCTCCGGATTCGTGCCTACCATGACCCGCACGGTCCCGAACGCCCGCCGGTTGGGAAGCGCTCGGGACCCGGCCGAAGAGCAATCGCGGCTCGCGCGCGCGATCTGCCGTGATCACATGTTCAGCTTCGCGCGGATGAGCTGCGTTCTGGTACTGCAACTGATCGCGTGGTAGCTGCGCGGCGCGACGGGGGAGGCTACCTTGGGCGAGTGGGTTGGCGTCGCGATCGCCCTGGTCTCAAGTTGTCTCGGCGGCACGGCGGCGGCGATCACGCGTTATCTCGTCGGCAATGCCGATCCGATCACGCTGGCTATCCTGCGCTGGGGCATCGGCTTCATCTGCCTGTTGCCGGTGGCGTTGCTGCTGAAGATACGCTGGCCGCAGCTGACCGACTGGCCGGCGGTCGCGGCACTCGGTTTCTGCTTCTTCGGCATATTTTTCGTCTTCTACAATATCGCGATGACATTCACGACGGCGGCGCGGGCCAGTCTCGCGCTGGCGACATTGCCGCTGCACACCATGGTGGTCGGCGCCTTGCTCGGCATCGAGCCGTTGACGCCGAGGAAATCGATCGGCGTCGGCATCGCCGTGCTCGGCGTGTTCGCCGCGCTGGCATCGGGACTTTCCGCGGCGCCGCCGGGGGCGTGGCGGGGCGAACTGATCATGACCGGCGCCGTGCTCTGCATGGCGTTCTACAATGTCTGGTCCCGTCCGTTGATCCAGCGTTCCAGCGCGCTCGGATTCCTCACCGTCGGCATGGGAACCGGCGCCGCGGCGCTGATCCTCGTCGGATCATTCACCGGCAGCATCGCCGCGCTGAGCCAGTTCGGCACCGCGCAATGGATCGCCGGCCTTTATCTCGGCATTGCCGGCGGCGCTCTGGCGTTCATCCTGTGGGTCATGGCGCTGGCGCGCGCGTCACCGACGCGCGTAGCCAATACCATGACCGTAAACCCGCTCGCAGCGGGACTGCTCGCGACGCAGTTGGTCGGCGAACCGATCACGGCCAATCTCGTGTTGGGGTTGATCGCGGTATTTGCAGGCATCTGGATCGCGACATCGGAGATCAAAAAAGCGTAACCGGTGTTGGTTTCGGACGGCCATGGGGTAGGATTTCACGCGCCGGACCAAAGAGCCGGGCTTATCCATGCTGGAGGAAGCAACGTGAAGCGAAAAATCGGTCTTGCCGCAATCCTGTTGTCCGCCGCACTGTCCGTCGATGTCAGCCACGCGCAAACGGGCAAACCCGGCGTCGAGAGGCTGTACATCCTCAACTGCGGTGAAGGCGTCGCAGGCGATATCTCGCGCTGGTCCCCCGGTGTGAACGAAGGCAAGTCGATGAAGTTCGTCGACAGCTGCTATTTGATCAAGCACTCACAGGGCTGGTTCCTGTGGGACACGGGGATCACGGATGCGGTCGCCGCGATGCCGGATGGCCTTGCGCCTGCCGATCCCAAAGCGGTGTTCTGGCGCCGGCCAAAAACGCTGGTAGCTCAGCTTGACCAGCTCGGCGTGAAACCTGCCGACCTCAAGGGGATGGCGGTATCCCATACCCATCCCGATCACGTAGGCAATGTCGAGTTGTTTCCCGCCACCATGCTGTTCGTGCAGAAGGCCGAATATGACTGGCCCGGTCCCAACAATCAGCCCCGGTTCAAGCCCGAGCATCCCGTGACCAAGGTCGAAGGCGACCATGACGTCTTCGGCGACGGTAGCGTCACCATCCTGTCGACGCCCGGGCATACACCCGGTCATCAATCCCTATTGGTGAAGTTGCCGAAGACCGGCGCGGTCGTTCTTTCCGGCGATGCGGTTCACTTCAAGGGAAATTGGGACAATCGCGCCGTCCCCACCATAAATTTCAACAAGGACCAGACGCTGGCTTCGATGCAGAAAATTTCGGAGACGCTGACAAAGGAAAAAGCCCAGTTGTGGATCAATCACGACAAGGCCCAACGCGACGGTCTGAAGATGTCGCCTGAGTTCTACGACTGAGGAAGACTTTTTATTCCAATTGCGCGACGCCGACGCGCGTGGCCAATGCCATGACGTCTCTCCGGTGGCGGCGGGACTGCTCGCGACCTCGGAGGCCCGGAAGCCTTAACCTCGCGCCGCCGCGATCGCCTCGATCTCGATCATGAAGTCCGGGCCGTAGAGCTTCGACACCTCGACCAGCGTGACTGCGGGCGCCGCCGGCGGCGTTACCGAGTTAAAGAAGCGGTTTCGCGCCTCGCGATAGCGGGCGAGATTTTCGATATCGGTGAGAAATACCGTAAGCTTCACCAGATTGGCGGCCGTGCATCCGCTGGCGCGCAGGGCGATGGTGAGATTTTCAAACACCTGGCCGGCTTGCGCGGCGAAGTCGTTCTTGCCGATCAGATGGCCGTCGGCATCGAGTGCGGTCTGGCCGGCGATGAAGATCATGCGGCGGGCCGTCACCTCGACGATCTGCGAATAGCCGGGCGGCGTACCGAGTTCGGGCGGGTTGAGGCGGGTGATCGATGGCATCGTTTCGCCGGTCATGCTGCTCGCGCCCGGTTCACTTGTGCGGCACGGCAGCCGCCGGCGGCGTCAGGCCGACGGCGTTCTTCGGCTTCATGGTGCCGATATAGAAGGACGACACGAAGATCAGGATCAGGGCGCCAAGGTAGAGCGCATAGGATTGCGGCGGCGTGATCGCCCATTGCAGGAAGCTCTTGGCGTCGGCTGGTTTTTTGCTGTCGTTTTCCATGTCGTGGTTTTGCGCGAAACCTGCCGCGAAGGGAAGCGTAAAACGGGCACGCCCGCGTCACGTCCCGGAGCGGGGCGGGCTGGCGGGCACCAGGAACAGCGCCAGCAGCGCCAACAGGCTGAGCGTGGATGACACGATCAGAACGCGGCTCCCCATCGTGTCGATCAGGAGGCCGAACACCAGGGGAGCGGCCGCCTGCGCCATCCGTGCCGGCGCACCGATGATGCCGAGGCGATAGCCGTAATCCTTTGGCCCGAAGATCGCGAGGGGCAGCGTGCCGCGCGCGATGGTCAGGATGCCGTTGCCGGTGCCGTGAAAGATCGCAAACAGGCTGGCGGCGCCACCGCCGGCCAGCGCCAGGATGGCGGCGCCGATCGGATGCGTGATGCAGGCAAGCCGGGTCGAGACCAGCGGATGAAAACGGCTGAGAAAGCTCGCCTCGAAAATCCGCGCCGCGACTTGCGCCGGGCCGATCAGGGCGCCGGCGAACACCGCCTGGCCCGGGGTCGCGCCCGCGGCCTCCAGAATGCGCGGCAGATGCGCCGCCATGGCGCCGGTGACAGCCCAGGCCGCCGCAAACACGAACGCCAGCACGATCATGGTGCGATCGATCGCGATGTGCGGCTTGACGGCAGCGGCGACCGCCGCCTTGGCGCCGGTCACCGCCGGCAGCGTCAGCCAGTTAAGCGGCAGGCCGATCAGGATATGCGCGGCGGCCCAGGCAAAGCAGGTGTTGCGCCAGCCGATGGTTTCCAGCCCCCAGGCGGACAACGGCCATCCGATCGTCGAGGCAAAGCCCGCGATCAGGGTGATGCCGGTGATCGAGCGGCGCGCCACGTCGCCATAGATGCGCCCCAGCGCGGCAAACGCCGCGTCGTACAGGCCGGCGCCCATGCCGACGCCGAGCACCAGCCAGGCCGCGACGAGCATGGGGATCGACGTCGCGAATCCGAGCAGCACCAGTCCTGCCGCCAGCACCAGATTGGATATCGACAGCACCGACCGGCCGCCGACCAGATCGATCTGGCGTCCGATCCGCGGGCCGAGCAGGGCCGACAGCACCAGCGACGCCGAGAAGGCGGCGAATACCCAGTTCGAGGACACCCCGAGATCGCGCGCCATCGGATCGGCCAGGATCGCCGGCAGGTACATGCTCGAGGCCCAGGCCAGCGTCTGCGTGGTGCCGAGCGCCAGGATGATGGGAAGAGGGCGCGGGCTCATGGCCGGGATACCTGACTTCTGGACCAATAGAGCGCCAGCGGCCCAAGCAGGATGCCGGCCGCCAACACCGCGAAGGCCGCCGTCCAGGCCGATGCATTGAGCGGACCGCCGGTCGCATCCAGCGCCACGCCGATTGCCCAGGCGCCGAGCGCCGACAGGCTGAAGCCGACGGTCGAATGCATGGCCATGGTCGCGCCGCGGAAACTCGGATCCGCCGCCATCGACATGCCCGACGTCAACGCGCCGGAATCGGCAGGCACCGTGATGGCATAGGCCAGAATCAAGGGCAGCAGCAGCCAGGGCGATTGGTCGGCGAAGACGCCGATCATGAGCGCCACGGCGGCGGAACTCAGCATGACCGCGGTGATCGCGCGATGGCGGCCGAAGCGCAGTGCGAATTCATTGCCGAGAATACTGGCGGGCATGGCCAGCAGCGAGAACACCACGCTGACCACGATCGGCGTCAGCAGCGGGACGTTGGAATGGCGCATCGAGACGAAGGTCCAGAACGCGACGATCCAGGTCCGGATGCCGTAAAGCTCGAAGCAATGCGCGCCGTAGCCGAGTATAAATCCCATCGCCTTCCGGTTCTGGAACACCGGTGCAAAATCGAGCAGGCGGCCCGTCGCTGGCTTCGGCGCGACCGGCCGCAACAGCCAGCACGTCGTCAGCATCACCAGCGGGCCGGCGGCGGTGACAAAAAAGGCGGCGCGCCATCCCCAGCCTTCGGCGACCAGCTGCGATACCAGGAAGGAGAGGCCGACGCCGAAAGAGAAGCTCGACGTGTACAGCGTGATGGCGCGGGATGAATCCCCCGGCGCCAGCCGATCCGTCAGCGCTTTGAGGCCGGGCATATAGGCGCCCGCAAAGCCGATACCGGCAATCGCGTTGAAGAAGGCGCCGGACCAGAGGCCGCTCGCAAACAGACCAAACAACAGCGTGCCAAGGCTGCTTACCGCCGATCCCGCGATCAGGATTTTACGGGCATCGATGCGATCGGTCAGCGTTGCCAACACCGGTACCGTCAACATGTAGCCGGCGGCGCCCGAACCGGCGAGGAGGCCAGCTTGCGCGCCGGTCAGGTGCCATTCCGGAATCAGGAAACCAGCAAGAATCGACGGCACGACGACGTGGGGAAGCAGGCTGCCCAGCTGTCCCACGCACATCGCGATGATAACCGAACGACCCTCTAAGGTAATCTCGCTGTCCCCCCGCGCCTGGCGACGCGCTAACCGCAGCCGCATCCGCTCTCGCCTTGTTGTTTGGCATTTGCATCCGCGACGCAACAGGCGTCAACCGCCGACGGCGCCGGTCCACCGCAGCACTGACTTGCGCTGGGCGCAGCCGAACGACTGCAGACACCGGTTTCGGGCAACACCAGTTCGACGCGCGCGGCGGCCTCGCGGTCTCCGGCGATGTCGGCGGCGATGGAACGGACCTGCTCATAGCCCGTCAGCATCAGGAATGTCGGCGCGCGGCCGTATGATTTCATGCCGGCGAAGTAGAAACCCGGTTCGGGTTGCACCAGTTCGCGCGCGCCATGCGGCCGGACGGTGCCGCAGCTATGCTCGTTCGGATCGATCAGCGGCGCCAGCGCTACCGGGCACTCGATCGCAGGATCAATCTGGATGCGCAGTTCGCGGACGAAATCGAGATTGGGCCGGAAACCGGTCGCTACGACGAGTTCGTCGACCGCAACCTCACGACGGCTGCCGTTCGAGCCGGACCCGAGCAGCAAGCGCGGTCCGTCGGCAACGATATCGGAAACACGAAATTCGGCTTCGAGCCTGATACGGCCTTCAGCGACGAGGGCTGCGAAGGCGGAGCCGAGTTCACCGCGCGCGACAAGCTTGTCGTTGGCGCCACCACCGAAGGCCTTGGCGGGATCTTTGCCGCGCAGCAGCCAGATCGGCCTTGTCTCGGACGATTGTTCGGCAAGCCAAGCGAGGTCGATCAGGGTGCCGATCGCCGAATGTCCGGCGCCGAGCACCGCAACCCTCTTGCCGGCATAGCGCGAACGTTCCTTCCCGAACACGTCAGGCATGCCATATGCGATCCGCGCGGCGGCTTGCGGTTCACCGATCGCAGGCAGGCCATTGGCGCCTGCCGGATTCGGCGAATGCCAGGTACCGGATGCGTCGATGATGGCGTCGGCGCTGATAATTTTCGGCCCTTGTCCGTTCTGGTAGCGGATCTCGAACGGCGCCGTCTCGCGGCCTTTGCTCTTCAACTTGTCGAAGCTGGCGCGGCTGATACCGGTGACGCGACTGCGCGTTTGAATGTGGTGGGCGAGGGCCGTCTTGCTGGCCAGCGGCTCGAGGTAGCGCTCCACCAGTTCGGCGCCGGTCGGATACTGATGCGGATCAGGAGAATTCCAGCCGGTCGGCGACAGCAGTCGCTCGGCCGCGCGATCGATGTTGTATTCCCAGGGCGAGAACAGCTGAACGTGGCCCCACTCACGAACGGCGTGACCGACATTTTCGCCGGCCTCAAGCACGATCGGCCGCAGGCCTCGCTCCAGCACGTGCGCGGCGGCAGCAAGACCGACCGGGCCGGCGCCGATAATCGCAACCGTCTTTGCCTCACGCATGCTGTTGTCCTGTTAAACTAGAAATATCGAAATTATCGGCAACGCAACATCACGCCGCGGACTTCTCATCCTTGCTTTTGGAAACGCCGGCGCAGCATTCGGCGACCAGAAAGCCAACCAGATCCCGCATCACCTCGTAATTGGCGTGGCAGACCAGCGTGGTTGCCTCACGCACCTGGTTCACCAGGCCCACGATCACCAGCGCCTTGATGTGATGGGAGAGGGTGGAGGGTGCGATTTTCAGCTTGTCCTGCAAGCGCCCGACAGCCATCCCGGCGTCGCCGGCGCGGATCAGCATGCGGTAGATCTTGAGCCGAGTCGGGTTCCCCAGCGCTTCGAGATGGGCGGCGGCGTCATCGAGTTTCATGGCGATATCCAACCATGGGAATTTCGAGTCGTCAACCGTATTGCCAGTATTATCGAAATAATGAATTGGGCACGCCACGATGCCGTCGGCCAGCGCCCCGGCCATGGCTTGTTATGCACAGCAGGAGGCGGCGCCGGGTTCGCCCGAGCGCGCCGCCTGTATCGGCGGGCACGGCACCGAGCCGTAGGAGCAGAACACGCAGCAATCGCCCGCCTTCGGCTTCAGCTTTGTTCCGCAGCCGGTGCATATGTAAAAGAACTGGCAGGCATCGGTCGGCATCGTCTCGGATTTGGCGGTGGCGCAGATCGGACAGGTGATGGTCGATTGAAGAATCATCGGATCAGCTCTTGGGAGCGGAAGGATAACCGGCATTGGTCGTCGCCGAAGTCAGTCGGTTCACCTCGGTTTTGGTATCGTCATAAATGACCGTTGCCGTCTTGTCCTTGTAGGACACCCCAACTTTGGTAACACCCGGGACCGCCTCGAGGCTTCCTTTGACGATCGAAGGGCAGGCCGCGCAGTCCATATTCTTCACAGCCAGAGTGACGGTCTTTTCCGCAGCAATTGCAGCCGACGAAACGACGATGCCAACCGTGAATACGGCGCAGGCGAGAAGTCTGTTCATTTGGATTTTCCGATCATGGATTGAGGAGCAGGGGGGCGATGAAATCGAAGCCCAGAGCGATGAAGACGAGGATCGTTGCCA
Organism: Bradyrhizobium sp. KBS0727; assembly: GCF_005937885.2. Classification (NCBI taxonomy): domain Bacteria; kingdom Pseudomonadati; phylum Pseudomonadota; class Alphaproteobacteria; order Hyphomicrobiales; family Nitrobacteraceae; genus Bradyrhizobium; species Bradyrhizobium sp. KBS0727. The sequence continues at coordinate 3,358,318 of NZ_CP042176.1, forward strand.
GGATGAGTCCGGTCTTGACGATCCGGTTTGACAGCGGTCGCGCGCAGGATTGGCCCTCGACACAGGCAACCCGCGTGGATCGATAGACCAGCCAGTAACCGTAGCCCAGCAACGCCATTGTCGCCGCGATGAACCACGGCTGATACGGTGCAAGCCGCGTGAAGTTGCCGATCCACGCGCCGCTGACGCCCAGGCTAAAGAGGATGAGCGGCAAGATGCAGCACGACGAGGCCGCGAGCGCGCCAAGCAGGCCGCCCGCCGCCGCGAGCCCCGGTCGATGCCGCATGTCGCCAATGTGATGGTCTTGATCGCGTGCCATGGGGTATAGGATGCATCCTGTAGCGACTACAGGATCAAGGACTGTTTCATGCGCGCCATCACGTCTTCGCGAGCCGAGAGTCTGCCGATCGGGGAACTGTCGAAGCGCTGTGGCGTGAAGATCGAGACCATCCGCTACTACGAGCGGGTGGCGATGCTTCCGGCGCCAACCCGAACGGCGAACGGCCGCCGGGTATATGGCGCAACAGACCTCCGAATCCTGACTTTCATCCGGCGTTCGCGCGAACTCGGGTTTTCACTCGAGGATATCCGCGCGTTGCTGCGGCTTGGCGGGCCTGAAAAAGCCTCGTGCCGCGACGTACGCGAGATCGCCGCGCATCATCTTGCGGACATCCGCGCCAAACTCGATGACTTGACCAGGATGGAACGACTACTGTCCCGGACCGTGGCGCTCTGTTCCGGCAGGACGGCACCGGATTGTCCGGTGCTGGACATTCTCGATATTCGGCGGCCTCAATCGAAACGAAGCTTGGAGCCGTAGCTGCGGCGCAGCTTGACGGGCGCTCCATATATCCATAAGTCTCGATATATGGAATCGGAAGCCGCCATTCTCGCGCTCGCCGCGCTCGCCCAATCCACCCGTCTGGATGTCTTCAGGCTGTTGGTGAAGCACGAGCCGGAGGGGCTGGCGGCCGGCGACATCGCCAAGGCGCTTGCCGTGCCGCAGAACACGATGTCGTCGCATCTTGCGGTGCTGTCGCGTGCGGGACTGGTGACGGCGCAACGCTTCAGCCGCTCGATCGTCTACCGCGCCGATCTCGCATGCTTTCAGCAAGTCATGCTGTTCATGCTCAGGGATTGTTGCGACGGGCGCCCGGAAGTTTGCGCGCCGGTCATCGAAAGCCTCACGCTGTGCTGTCCGCCTGCCAGGAAGAAACGCGCGCATGTCTGAATTCGATCTATCACGCCGCCTTGCGGCCGAAGCGCTCGGGACGGCGCTATTGGTGGCGACCGTGGTCGGCTCCGGCATCATGGCCGAAAGCCTGACCAAGGACGTGGCGCTGGCGCTGCTCGGCAATACGTTGCCGACCGGTGCGATCCTGGTGGTGCTCATCACCATTCTCGGTCCGATTTCGGGGGCGCATTTCAATCCGGTCGTGTCGCTGGTATTTGCGCTGAAGCGCGAATTGACGCCGCGCGACGCGCTGCTCTACGTCGCCGCGCAAGTCGCCGGCGGCATCGCGGGAACCATGATGGCGCACGCGATGTTCGCGCTGCCGCTGGTCGATGCTTCCCTAAAAATGCGAACCGGTGGGGGGCAATGGTTTGCGGAAGCCGTCGCCGCGTTCGGTCTGGTCGCGACCATCCTGGCCGGCATCCGGTTCAACCGGTCAGCCGTGCCGTGGCTGGTGGGCCTCTACATCACGGCGGCCTATTGGTTCACCGCGTCGACCTCGTTTGCCAATCCGGCCGTTGCCATCGCGCGATCGATGACCAATACGTTTTCCGGCATTCGGCCGGCGGATCTGCCCGGCTTCATCGCGGCCGAGACCTGCGGCGCCGTCGTCGCCCTGGTCTTCATGGGCTGGCTGCTGCATGGCGGTGGCGAGGCCATCACAAAGGAGGCTCACTCATGAGCGTCACGATCTATCACAACCCCGCCTGCGGCACCTCGCGCAATACGCTGGCGATGATCCGGCAGAGCGGCGAGGAGCCCGAGGTCATCGAATACCTGAAGAGCCCGCCGAGCCGCGCCCGGCTGGTCGAATTGATCAAGGCGATGGGCATCGCCGCCCGCGAGCTGTTGCGCGAGAAGGGCACGCCCTATGCGGAGCTCGGGCTTGCCGATCCGAAATGGAGCGACGACGAACTGATCGATTTCATGCTCGCGCATCCGATCCTGATCAACCGGCCCGTGGTCGTGACCGCGAAGGGCGTGCGGCTGTGCCGGCCGTCGGAACGGGTGCTCGATCTGCTCGACCGGCCCGTCGCCAGCTTCGTCAAGGAGGATGGCGAGGCCGTCACGCGCGCGAAGTCCTGAGTTTCGGCACAGCCTTTTACTCGTCGCGATTGCGCGGCATAATGGCGTATGGAACTCACTCCCCGCCTGCAATTGATGAACTGGCTGGTCAGCCAGGGCCTTGAAGGTCTGCCCGAAAACGATCTGATCCGTGGCTTTTGCGAACGCTGTCGCGCCGAGGGCCTCGAGCTGTCGCGCGCGCTTGTCTTCATCGACACGTTGCATCCGATCTTCGAAGGCCGCGGCTTCCGCTGGAACGACACCGCGACCAACGAGAGCGACGCGTTCGAATACGGACCGACCGATCAGGGCGACAGTGCGAAGAACTGGCGGCGGAGTGTGTTCTACCACATGCTCGAAAACGGCCATGGGGAACTGGCGCTCGATCTCGCCGAAGGTGCTGCGCAGAATTTCGGCATGATCGAGGATCTCGCCGCCAAGGGTCACAAGCATTTCGTGTCCTTTGTGCACCAGTTCGGCGAGGCCGGGACCATGGGGCAGATGGACTGCGTCTATTCCTACTGGACGACGCGGCGCGACGACGGTTTCGGCGAGCAGGGCATGGCGGCGCTGCGCGATCTGGTGCCGGTGCTGGGGCTGGCGATCAAATCGGCAGCGCAGGCCGACATCGCCAAGACGCTGGGCCGGGTCTATCTCGGACGCGACGCCTCCGAACAGGTGCTGCGCGGGAGGATCATGCGCGGCGTCACCGAGCGCATCAATGCGGTGTTGTGGTTCTCCGACCTGCGCGGCTCGACCGCGATCAGCGAGGGCATGGAGCCATCCGAGATCATCCCGTTCCTCAACGATTACGCGCAGGCCTCGATCGACGCCATCCACGAGGCCGGCGGCGAGGTGCTGAAGCTGATCGGCGACGGCGTACTCGGGATGTTCACCCATGAAAACCTCGCGGTCGCCAAACGCGCGGCGCTGCGCGCCGAATATCGCTTTCGCCGCAACATGCGTACGCTCAACGTCCGCCGCGCGGCCGACCAGCGGCCAGTGACGACAGCCCATGTCGGCCTGCATGTCGGCGAGGTGTTTTACGGCAATATCGGCAGCGAGGACCGGCTCGACTTCACCGTGGTCGGGCCCGCCGTCAACGAGGTCAGCCGCATCGCCTCGATGTGCCGCTCGGTGGAGCGGGAATTGCTGATGTCCTCGGCCTTCCGTAGCGGGCTGGATGCCGCGGGGCGCAACTATCTGGTATCGACCGGCCGCTTCGCGCTGCGCGGGATCGGCCGCGCGCAGGACCTCTACACGCTCGATCCGGATATTGCGGCAGACGAGGTCGTGGCCGGGAAATACGAGCGCTACCTCGCGGGCTAGACCCGGATCGTCATTTTCTGCGGCCCGTCGGCGAGCGGCTAGGTCAGGCCGGCGCGCCGAAAACCTTCGATATAATGCTCGCGTTCGGCGGCATGTTCGAACGGCATCTGGCTTGCAAGCCAGGTCAGTGAAATATTCGGCTGCGCGCGGCGAAGCTCCTGCAATGCGGCCTTGGCGACGTCGCGCTGGCCTGCCATTCCCGCCGCTGCGGTCAGCACCCGGTGGCCGCCGGAGAAATCGTTTCGTTGCCGCAGCCCTTCGCGCGCCAGGCGGATCGCTTCGTCGTAGTTGCGGCCGACAAACTGGCAATAGGCGGCGACGCCACAATAGATCGCGGCGAACGGATCGCGCGGGCTGAATCTCAGCGCCTCGCGCGCGGCGCGATCGCCATCCTCCCAGCGCCCGCGATAGGATAGCGCCACGCCGTAAAGGCCGCGGGCCGGCGAGAAATTGGGATTGAGCCGCAGCGCGAGTTCGAACTCGGCGATGCAATCGTCGAAGCGTCGCGTGAACAGATAGACGCTTGCCAGCGCATAATGCGCCCAGGCGTCCTCGCTGTCGGCGCGGATGGCCGCCAGCGCCGCGCGTTCCGCAATCGGGACCGCGTCCGGCATCTCTTCCCACCCCATATGGGCGGAGAACGTATGGCAGGACGCCAGCAGGCTGAGCGCCTGGCCGTAGCCGGGATCGACCGCGATGGCCTTTTCGAGCAGCGCCTGCGCCACCAGGTTGTCCTGCCGCGTCACGCGCCAGTAATGCGACAGTGCGCGCATCACCAGATCCCAGGCGTCCATGTTGTCGGGCGCCTTGCGGCGCGCGTGAAAGTCCTCGGCGGCATATAGTTGCGGTTCGATCGCCGCCACCACGGCCTGAGTGATTTCGTCCTGCACGGCGAAGACGTCGGCGAGGCCGCGGTCGTAGCGTTCCGCCCACAGGTGACTGCCGGTGGCGACGTCGACCAGCTGGGCGGTGATGCGCACATGGTCGCCGTCCTTGCGCACGCTGCCCTCCACGACGTAACCGACGCCGAGTTCTTCGCCGATCTGCCGGTGATGGACGGACTTGCCCTTGTAGATGAAGGACGAGTTGCGGGCGATGACATAGAACCAGCGCAGCTTCGACAGCGCCGTGATGATATCCTCGGAGATGCCTTCCGAAAAATATTCCTGCTCGGGCTCGCCGCTGATGTTGACGAAAGGCAGCACCGCAATGGCTGGCCGATCCAGCGCCGGGAGTTGATGGCGCGGCGGTTCGCTCGCCTGGTCGGGCGGCTGCAGCCGCTCGACGGAGACTTCCACGCTGCCCCGCTGCACCTGGACGTCGCCGACAAAGCGAAAGCCCTTGCGCGCGATGGTGCGGATCACGGCCTGATCCTTGCCGCTGTCACCGACCGCCTTGCGGGCGGCATTGATCCGGCTGGTCAATGTGGATTCGGAGACGATACGGCCGTCCCAGATCCGCTCGATCAGATCGTCCTTGCTGACGACCCGCTCGCGGTTTTCGACCAGATAGATCAGGAGGTCGAACACCTGCGGCTCGACCGGCACGCCTTCGCCGGCGCGGGTGAGTTCGCGGAGATCGACATCGAGCACGTGGTTGGAAAAGTGAAATTGCACGAATTGGGTCCCGAATCCTGTTTTGACCGGCTTTGGAAGCCGTAAATCGGCATTTACCCCGCCGGCACCGCCCCGCCAGTGCGAAATCTCACACAAAGCGGCATCTCAGTGAAAAATCACGGTGCCCTCAAGGCAAAATCAGCCCGCCGTCAGAGTCTTTAGGTCTGCGCAGGGTCATGTTCGGTTCACCGCGGTTGCCTCCGTAGCCGCCGGGCGATCTCGAAGGGAGACTCCAATGGCCGGCCCCGCATCCGCAGCAACGAACCCGACCCAATCCGCCACCCAAGCCGCCAGTCTTGCCCCCGATCTCGTCGCGCTCAAGACGCGACAACAGGTCGCGTGGTCCTCGGGCAACTACGCCATCGTCGGCTCGACCCTGCAGATCGTCGGCGAGCAGCTCTGCGAAGCACTCGATCTCAAGTCCGGCTCGAAGGTGCTCGACGTCGCCGCCGGCAACGGCATGATGAGTCTGGCCGCGGCGCGGCGCTGGTGCGACGTCACCTCGACCGACTACGTGCCGGCCTTGCTCGATCGCGGCCGCGCGCGTGCGAGCGCCGAAGGCATGACGATCGCCTTCGAGGAAGCCGATGCCGAGAACCTGCCGTTCGACGACAACAGCTTCGATACGGTGGTCTCCACCTTCGGCGTCATGTTCACGCCGAACCAGGACCGCGCCGCGGCCGAGCTGCTGCGGGTATGCCGGCCGAAGGGGCAGATTGGCCTCGCAAATTGGACGCCGGATGGCTTCATCGGCCAAGTCTTCAAGACGCTGGGCAAGTATTTGCCGCCGCCGGCCGGCACCAAATCGCCGGCGTTGTGGGGCACGCGCGTGCGCATGACCGAAATGTTCGACGCCGGCGCGCGCTCGATCAAGGCGGAATCACGGCTGTTCAATTTTCGCTATCGTTCCCCGGCGCACTTCCTCGACGTGTTCAAGACCTTCTATGGCCCGGTGTTGAAGGCGTTTGCCGCCCTCGAACCGGCAAAGCAGGAAGAACTGCACGACGATCTGCACGCGCTGATCGTGCGCATGAACCGCTCCGGCGACGCCACCATGGTGGTGCCGAGCGAATATCTCGAAGTCGTCATCACCAAACGTTGATCGCGGGAATAGCCACCGACGACTCCAGATCCGGACCGTGGTGCGGTCCGGGTCGGAGCGGCGTCGCGCCGCAAGCTCAAGTCAACCCAACTCTACGATCAGGAATAGTCCGATGACGTCAGTGATACATGCCTCATTTGCGAAGCCCGTCAAAAGCACCGTCGTGGCGCTGCATTGCTCGCTCGGTTCGGGGCGGCAATGGACCAGGCTTGCCGACGAACTCGGGCGCAGCCACCCATTCATCGCGCCGGATATTTCCGGTTACGGCGCCAGCACCTGCGCGCTGGACCTGCCGCTGACGCTGGCCGAAGAGGTCAAATGCGTCAGCGGTCACCTCAACGACGCGGCCGGGCCGATCCATCTCGTCGGCCACTCCTACGGCGGCGCCATCGCCTTCAAGATCGCCACCGACTCAGCCTTCGCGCACCGGGTGCGCAGCCTGACCCTGATCGAGCCTGTGCTGCCGACGCTGTTGTGCGAGAGCGATGCGGATCGGCGGCTTCACGCGCGCTTCGCGCAGTTTGGGCGGGACGTTTCCGAAGACCTCTGGAACGGATCGGTGCTGGAAGCGATCGACAAGTTCATCGAGTTCTGGAACGGATCCGGACCGCAGGACCCGTTGCCGGCGAGCACGCGCCTGCGCATGATCGAACGCGCCGACAAGCTGGCGTTCGATTTCACCGCCGCGCTGTCGGAAGAAAACGTCACCATCGCAGCCGCCTCGCTTCGCGTGCCGACGCTGCTGTTTTCAGGTGGGACGTCGCCTTATTTCACCCAGCGCATCGTCCGGCGTCTTGCCGCGATCGTGGAAGGAGCCGAGATACGGCATTTGCCCGACGCGGGCCACATGCTGGCGCTTTCGCATGCCGCCGCGATCAATCCGGAGATCGCAAGGCACATTGCGCGGGCCGATGAACTCGCCGGGCTGTCGCTCGGACTTAGCCAGATCGAGGATCTGAAGCCGCCGCTTCGGTTCGAGCGCCGTGCGCTGTCCGACCGGGTCGGGGAAGAAAAATCCTGACACGACTGATTGACGACAACGACGTTGCATGAATTTCGTAACAACCGAGAGGACCAACATGCCGACCAACAGCAAGCATCCGGAAACGCTCGTCCTGCACTCCGGCTATCGCAGCGATCCCACCACGACCGCGGTGGCGGTTCCGATCTACCAGACCACCAGCTTCGAATTCCGCGATACCGCGCACGCCTCCAACCTGTTCGCCCTGGCGGAGCTGGGCAACATCTACAGCCGGATCGGCAATCCCACCTGCGACGCGCTGGAGACTCGGCTGGCCGCGCTTGAGGGCGGCGTCGCCGGCCTGGCGCTCGGATCCGGACAGGCCGCTTCGCTGTTCGCGGTGCAAAACATCTGTCACGCCGGCGATAATTTCGTCGCGTCCACCGATCTCTATGGCGGCACCTGGAATCTGTTCGCCAATACGCTGAAGACGATGGGGATCGAGTGTCGCTTTGTCGATCCGTCTGACCCCGAGAATTTCCGCCGCGCGACCGACGCGCGCACGCGCTGCTACTATGCCGAGACGCTTCCGAACCCGAAGCTCACCGTATTTCCGATCGCCGAAGTGGCGAAGATCGGGCGCGAACTCGGCGTGCCCCTGATCATGGACAACACCGCTGCCCCGGTACTGTGCCGGCCGCTCGATCATGGCGCTGCGATCGTGGTGCACTCCACCACCAAATATATCGGCGGCCACGGAACCTCGATCGGCGGCATCATTATCGACGGCGGCAATTTCGACTGGGCCAAGCACAGGGATCGCTTCCCGATGCTCAATACGCCCGATCCGAGCTATCACGGCGTGGTATGGACCGAGGCCGTGAAGCCGCTGGGACCGATTGCCTACATCATCAAGGCCCGCGTCACCTTGCTGCGCGATGTCGGTGCGCCGATGTCGCCGTTCAACGCTTTCATGTTCATCCAGGGACTGGAGACGCTGCCGCTGCGGATGCGGGTTCATTGCGAGAATGCCAATGCCGTGGCGAAGCATCTCGCCAGGCATCCGGGGATCACCAAGGTGATCCATCCCTCGCTGATGACCGGGGAGGCGAGGCGGCGCGCGGACGCGGTGTTGTCGCGTGGCTATGGCGCGCTGCTCGGCTTCGAATTGAAGGGCGGCATGGAAGCCGGCCGCCGGTTCATCGACGGGCTGAAGATGTTCTATCACGTCGCCAATATCGGCGACGCCCGCAGCCTTGCGATCCACCCGGCTTCGACGACGCATTCCCAGCTCTCGCCCGAGGAGCAGGCCATGACCGGCGTCACGCCGGGTTATGTCAGGCTGTCGATCGGCATCGAGCATATCGACGACATCCTGGCCGACCTCGACCAGGCGCTGGCCGATGTAGAGGGGCTCTCAAAGGCCGCCTGATGATGCGGCAAACAGACGGCGCGGAATAAACGATAAACGCGAAGGGCCTGCCGCGAGGCAGGCCCTTTTGGTTGCCGGTGGGCGAGCGCTCAATCTGGCTGGTGCGGGTTGCTCAAGGAGCCATCGATCTGCGACCGGAACAGCCCGATATCCCGCAGTTGCCGGTCGCCGAAGCTGAGCAGCATCTTTCGCGCGGCCTCGCGCTCCTGACGGGCGATCCAGGCCGCCAGCCAGTGGTTGACGCGGTTGCCAAGATAGGCTGCGAACTTGCGGCCTATGGGAACGGTCGCGGCAGAGCTGGGAATGTTGTTAATCATGGTCATGGCTTGTCATCCTGATATGGACTCGCCGAAGCGAGGATGATGACAACATGGCGGTTTCACCGGCCGAAGACTTTCAGGAAGCTTTGATTTGTCGTCCACCCGGGTTTGAGATACCCGCGATAGGTTGCGGACTTGTAATTTTACTTCCCCCTGGCCGTGCGATGTACTGACGGCCGGATTGCGCCAGACATATTGACTGAGAATCACCTGCGGTCAGGCCGATGATCGATCGGGCCGGACGTAACCTCTCGACGAGGCGGCGATGAAAAGCCCAAGCGTTTCCGGTCTGGGGATCGTGCTCGCCACGATCATGCTGACGGCTTCGATTTGTGGCGCTGCCGCGCAAGAAAAATCTCAAGAAAAATCGGAACAGAAGCCTCAAGTCAGCGCGGAACCAGTCTGGCCGACCAAGGGATGGCAAACATCCTCGCCGGAAGAGCAGGGCATGGATTCGGCTGATCTGGCCAAGCTGGTCGCGTACGGGACCAGCCGCCGCTTTGACAGCCTGCTGATCGCGCGCCACGGCAAGATCGTGCTCGATGCGTATTATGCGCCTTACAGCGCCGACATTCCGCACATCATCAATTCGTCCACCAAGGCCGTCATCGGCACCCTGGCGGCGATGGCGTTGAAGGACGGGCTGCTCGACAGCACGGACCATCCGGTGCTCGACTTCTTTGCCGACCGCAGCATCGCCAATTTGGAAGACCGCAAGAAAGCCATCACGGTCCAGCACCTGCTGGACATGACTTCAGGAATCGACTGGCGCGAGCCGACCGACGGTCAGCCGGTGACGTTCTTCCAGATGGAGCGCAGCCCGGACTGGACCAAATTCGTGCTCGACCTTCCGATGTCGGACGCGCCCGGCGATATCTTCAATTACAACAGCGGCAATCCGCATCTTCTTTCGGCCATTCTCACCAGGCTGACGGGGATGAGTGCCGAGGATTATGCCAAGGCCCGGCTGTTCGGCCCGCTCGGGATCGACGAATGGCGTTGGCGGCGCGATCCGCAGGGCGTCTCGACCGGTGGCAATGGCCTCGCGCTAAAGCCGCGCGACATGGCGAAGATCGGCTATCTCTATCTCAGGCGTGGCGAGTGGGAAGGCAAAACGCTGGTTCCACCTGGCTGGACCGAAAAGGCGAGTCACGCGACGATCGACATGAACCTGAAGTTCGAACCGGATTTCCGGTATTCGAACTTCTTCTGGGCGCTACCCAAGCGAAACGTCTACATGGCGGTCGGATATCATTGCCAGGTGATCATGGTGTTTCCGGCGCTGGATATCGTGGCGGTGACGACGGCCAGGGATTTTTATTCGTTCGGCGCCGTGACTGACTTCATCTCCGCCGCGGTCAAATCCGAGACCGCTTTGGCGCCGTCGCCAGATGGTGCAGACCTGCTTGCCAGCGCCGTCCGCGAGGTTTCGACCGAGAAGCCGAGCGAGGTGGGCGTAGCGCCCGATACCGCAGCTGCGATCTCGGGAAAGGTCTTCACGTTTCGCGGCAACGCGCTGGGGCTGAAATCACTCTCGCTGACGCTGGCCGGTTCACAGCCGCGCGTCGATCTGGAATTCTACGACCGCGACCCAACGGCGCCATCGCGCAAGGTTGGCGGTCCGATCGGGCTCGATGGGCTATACCAAAAGGGCGATATGACCCCCGCCGGCGTTTCGGCGGCGAAGGGAAGCTGGTCGAACGACCATACCTTCGTGCTTCGCCGCCTGATCCTGGGCGCGGGCTTGTCCGAGCAAATGTATACGCTGTCTTTCGACGACGGGAAGCTGAACGTCCGCGGGCAGGACCGCAATGGCCGCGAGGTGTCGGTCGATGGCGGATCGTGGCAGAGGTTCTGACCGGCTCCCGTCGTTAGCCGGCCTTGGCCCGCAGCGCGTACAGGCCGAACGCGAGCAGCGAAAACACCGTCAGCACCACGCCGAGCGCAAACAGCGCCTGGTGCGAAATCGTCGCCGCCAGCCAGACGCCGATCGCGGCCGACATCATCTGGAAGAAGCCGACCAGCGCCGACGCCGCGCCGGCCCGGTCGCCGAACGGCGAGAGGGCCTGCGCGGTCCCGAGTGGATTGACGATACCCATGCCGAGCAGGAACACGCACATCGCACCGAGGAACGGCAGGAAGGAGGGCGAGTACAGCGCGACCAGCAGGATCGCGATGCCGCCGGCGGCGGCTGCCCACAGTCCGCCCCGGATCGAGCGGTCGAGCCCGTAGCGCGGCGCCAGTTTTGTGGCGAGCATGCCGGCCGCGAACACGATCATCACGGTGCCGGCAAAGAACAGACCCAACTGGATCGGCGTGAACTGCATCGCCTCGATCAGCACGCGCGGTGCGGCCGAGAACATCGCGAACAGCCCGCCCATGATCAGGCTGACGGTGGTGGCCGGCACCACAAAACGCCGGTCGGTGACCAGGCCAAAATAGTTTTTCGCAATCGCCAGCGGATCGAGCGGGGTCCGCGTCGCATGATGGGTCTCGCCGAACACCGCGCCGTAGGCGAGCGCACCGAGGCCGGCAAAGGCGGCGACCAGCGCAAATTCGGAACGCCAGCCGAAGTAATGATCGAGCGCGCCGCCGAGCAGCGGCGAGAAGCCGGGCGCTGCCGCCATCGCGATCATGATCAGCGCCATGGCGCGCGCCAGCGCCGCGCCGGAGAACATGTCACGCGCAATGGCGCGCGACAGCACCGAGGTGGCGCAGGCGCCGGCCGCCTGGATGACACGGCCGGTCAGGAGACCCGGCAGATCGGTGGCGAGGCCGCACCAGACGCTGCCGGCAAAGAACACGGCGAATCCGATCAACACCGGCCAGCGGCGGCCGTAGCGGTCCGAGATCGGCCCGACCACGAGCTGGCCGAGTGCGAACACCGCGAGGAAGATGGTGATGGCCGAGGTGACCGCGGCACTCGTGACATTCAGCGACGCCGCCATCTGCGGCAGCGACGGCAGCAGGATGTTGGTGGCGAGCGTGCCGGTGGCGGCAAGCCCTGCCAGCACCGCGATCTGCACGAAGGTGGAGGACGCCTCCGGACGAGGGGCGGCGTCGATTGCGATGCTCTGGTCGGCCATGGAGGGTTCCCGCTGTGCTGATATTTAGATGATGAATATCATATTAAGCGGGCAAGGGAAGCGGCAATGGCGGATTGAGGCCGTCATTCCGGGATGGTGCGTTAGCACCAGACCCGGAATCTCGAGATTCCCCGATGTGCAATTGCACATCTGAGGTTCGATGCTTCGCGTCGCCCCGGAATGACGACTTTTCGTCAACACGCCCGCAGCGCGGGTCCGTCCCCGACCATGTCAGGCTGCCGCGCCAGCGACACTGCCGGCGACAGCAGGATCACCAGCGCCTGGGCGCCGAAGATGGCCGCGGCCAGATAGAGGCAGGCCTCGGCGCCGTAAAGGCCGCCGACGATGGCGCCGAGCGCGGAACCGAGCGGCCTGGCGCCATAGCTCATGATGTTGATCGCGGACACCCGGCCCAGCAGCGACGGCGGCGTCACCGACTGGCGCAAGGTCGTGGTCGAGATCACCCACAGGATCGGGCCGACGCCGAGCAGGAAGAAGCTCAAGCCCGCCAGCAGCGGCGTCGGAACGATCGTGGTCAGCGCCATCACGCAGGCGGCGACGAAGCCGGTCACCGGGCCGAGCCCGACCACGGTGCCGAAGGCCAGACGTTTCATCACCCGCGTCGCCAGCAGCGCGCCGACCACCATGCCGACGCCGTACATTCCCAGCGTCACACCGACACCGGTTGCCGATAGTCCGAGACGCCGGATCGCGTAGGGCACGAACACGGCGAGCAGCAGGAACGAAGCCGTGTTGAAGATGAATTGCGTGATGAACACCGGCCGCAGCAGCGGGTGATGCAGCACGAACGCCGCTCCCTCCCTGATATCCTGCAGCGGCTGACGCCGCGGCGCGGGTTGCCGTGCCGGCTCGTAGATGCCGGAGAGCAGCACCACCGCGGCCAGTGACAGGATCGCGGCGCATCCGAAGGCGGGCGCCGCGCCCACCCATCCGACCAGCACGCCGCCGAGCGCGGGCCCGCTCGCAAACGCCACGGTGCGCGCGAGCTCGATCCGCGCATTCGCCGCCGGCAGTTGTGGCGGCGTCACCAGCGACGGCACCAATGCCGGCGCGGCGACGCTGTAGGCAACAGTGCCGCATACCGCGACGAAGCCGAGCAGCGCCAGCAGCGGCAGCGTCATCAGGCCGAGCCAGATCAGCAGCAGTGTCGCGGCCAGCGCCGCCGCGCGCAGCGCCTCGGCGCCCGCCATCAGGTAACGCCGCGAAATCCGGTCGGCGAGCAGGCCGGCGGGAATCGCGAACAGGATGAAGGGCAGCGTCAGCGCGGTCTGCAGCAGCCCGGTCCGGCCTTCGCCGACGCCGAGCAGCAGCACCGCGACGATCGGCGCCGCGGCCAGCGCGATCTGTTCGGCGGATTGGGCGGCGAGGTTGGACCAGGCCAGGCGGTTGAAGGTCGCGGGCAGGTGGGGCGTGTCGGCGGACATGGGCGTGATTCCCTGAAGCATTCGGTTGGCCGCCACTGTCCGGTCCGCGGCGCGCCAAACCCACCCGATTCCCGACAACAAGGGGACCGATAATTGGAAATTCCAGACCACACGCCCAACGCTTCCACGCGTGGTGAAAAAGTTGCGCGTCGGCGCAATGATCGGGGATGACTGCTTGTGGCATTTTTGCGAAGTGGCGGCCGCCGCCGAGTAAGTCTGTTTATCGGGGTACACCGGAACTCAGCGGCGCATCGTCAAAACGGCGCGTTTGACCCGCACCGGACATTCGATCTGCCTGCCGTTTACGCATAGGCGGTGGCTACGATTTTCGTCAAACGTACTCGCGGCCCGTCGATTTGAATTAGGTCAAACACGTCCCGCTCTCCGCGACACGAGCAAACAGAGTTGTCATGCACAGGAGTAGATGAACATGAAGGAGGATATTCCGCGTGCCAGCATCGACCGTCGCACCTTGCTCTCGACGTTGGCGTTGCTTCCAGCCATGTCCGCGCCGCTCTTGTCGATCTCCGCGTCGGCCCAGACCACTTCAAGCGGCACATTGCCCTCTTGGAATGAAGGACCTGCTAAACAAGCGATCCTCGACTTCGTGCGAGCCACCACTGAGCAGGCCAGCCCGAAATTCGTGCCTCCGGAGGACCGCATCGCCACTTTCGACCAGGACGGCACGCTATGGGTCGAGCATCCGATCTATTCGCAAGTTGTCTATTGCCTAGACCGCGTGCCCGCAGTGGTAGAGGCGGACCCGAAACTCAAGAACGTCGAGCCGTTCAAAACAGTCCTGTCGGGCAACCGCGAGGCAATCGCCAAGCTCCCACTACATGACCTCGAGAAAATCCTCATCGCGACACTGACCGGCATGCCGGTGGAAGACTTCGAAGCCGAAGCAAGCAAATGGCTGGAAACCGCCAAGGACCCACGCTGGAAACGGCCCTATACCGATCTGATCTATCAACCAATGCTCGAAGTCATGCAGTATCTGCGTGGGAACGGGTTCAAAACCTACATCGTGACCGGCGGTGGCCAGGATTTCGTGCGTACTTATAGCCAGCGGGTATATGGCATTCCACCCGAACAGGTAGTCGGGACCGCTGGCGGTACAAAGTTCGGCTACCATAAGGACGGCACGCCGTTCCTGACCAAAGAGCCGAAGCTACTCCTGAACGACGACAAGGCCGGCAAACCTGAGGGGATTCACCTGATGATCGGCCGTCGGCCGTACGCAGCGTTCGGCAATTCGGACGGAGACCGGGAAATGCTTGAATACACCGGGGTTGGCGCTGGTGCGCGGCTGATGATGCTGGTGCTACATGACGATGCGAAACGCGAATATGCCTACGGCCCAGCCCAAGGATTGCCGAACACCAAAGTCGGGACCTTTACGCAAGCGCTCTATAATGAGGCAAAAAAAGACGGTTGGACCGTGATCAGCATGAAGAACGACTGGAAGAAGATTTTTTCGTTCGAATAGCTTCGGTCTTGCAGGTCCGGTTATGGGCACTTTTCGGAACTGGCCAATCTGACGAGTGATGTCCGTTTTTGGGGGAAGATCCGAAAATGACCCCATATGACGCAACCCAGAGGCGCCGTTCTCGCTGTGTCGCGATTGAGCGTGATGGAAGGACTGTCGCACGAGGGCGCGAACTTCGGACCCCATGATTAAGAGCCGTCTGCTCAGACAACCGAGCTATGCAGCTAGCCAACCCGGCCTAGATGCAGTTGCAAATGAGTTGCAATAAGGCCGGAGTTCGGTCATCCTGTTGAAATGGATGCCCGAACCCCCGAATTGCGCCCTCAAACCGCGCCCGCGAGCGCCGCCGGATGGCGGGCTGATGCGGCGGCCGATGTCCAGCCCAGCCTGCCGGAGGTCAACGCGACTGTCGCGGTCCCGGTCTTCGGCGGCCACTGGGCGCGCCGGCTGCTGGCCTTCCTCGGCCCGGGCTATCTGGTCTCGGTCGGCTACATGGACCCCGGCAACTGGGCGACCGACCTCGCCGGCGGTTCGAAGTTTGGCTACACGCTGCTGTCGGTGATCCTGCTGTCGAACCTGATGGCGATCCTGCTGCAGGCGCTGGCGGCCCGGCTCGGCATCGCCACAGACCGCGACCTGGCGCAGGCCTGCCGCGCCAGTTTTTCGAAGCCGGTGAACCTGTTGCTCTGGTTCGTCTGCGAAGCCGCGATCATCGCCTGCGATCTGGCCGAGGTGATCGGCACGGCGATCGCGCTGAAGCTGCTGTTCGGCATTCCCCTGATCGGCGGCGCGCTGATTACCGCGCTCGACGCCTTCCTGCTGCTGCTGTTGATGAACAAGGGCTTCCGCTTTCTCGAAGCCTTCGTCATTGCGCTGCTGGTCGTGATCGCGGTCTGCTTTGCGATCCAGATCGCGGCGGCGGCGCCACCGGTGGCCGCGATGCTGCGCGGATTTGCACCGTCGCCGGAGATCGTCACCAATCCGGAGATGCTTTACATCGCGATCGGCATCATCGGCGCCACCGTGATGCCGCATAACCTCTACCTGCATTCCTCGATCGTGCAGACCCGCGCCTATGAGCGCACGGACGAAGGCCGCCGCGACGCTATCAAATGGGCGACGGCGGATTCCACCATCGCGCTGATGCTGGCGCTGTTCATCAACGCTGCGATCCTGATCGTCGCCGCCGCCACCTTCCACTCCAGCGGCCATTCCGACGTCGCCGAAATCGGCCAGGCGTTTGAGTTGCTGTCGCCGCTGCTCGGGCTCAGTATCGCCTCGACGCTGTTTGCGGTGGCGCTGCTGGCTTCCGGCCTCAACTCGACCGTGACGGCGACCCTGGCGGGCCAGATCGTCATGGAAGGTTTTCTGCACCTGCGTCTGCCGAACTGGGCACGGCGGCTTGTCACCCGCGGCATCGCCATCGTGCCGGTCGTGATCATTACCGCGCTCTACGGCGAGCGCGGAACCAGCCAGCTTCTGGTGTTCAGCCAGGTCGTGCTGTCGATGCAATTGCCGTTCGCGGTGATCCCGCTGGTGCGGTTCGTGTCCGACCCGAACAAGATGGGCCCGTTCGCGATCTCGCGCTCGGTCGCGATACTGGCCTGGATCGTCGCCGGCATTATCGTGGCGCTGAACGTGAAGCTGCTCTTCGATATGTTGTTTGGCTAGTCCTGCGGCTCCGACAGCGCTTCGCCGGTCGCCTCGACGCGGAGCCATCCTGACGGCGCCAGCCGCTGCTGCGGCAGGAAGCGGCCCTTGTAGTCCATCTTCTTGGAGCCTTCGATCCAGTAGCCGAGATAGACGTAAGGCAGACCAAGCCTGCGGGCGCGGGTGATGTGGTCGAGGATCATGAAGGTGCCGAGCGAGCGGCTCTGCTGCGACGGTTCGAAGAACGAATACACCATCGACAGCCCGTCGCTGAGCACGTCGGTCAGCGCTACGGCGATCAGCTCCTCGCCGCGGCCGGTGATGCCTGAATCGACGCCGCGCTTGCGGTATTCGATGATGCGGGTTTCGACATGGCTGTCTTCCACCATCATCGCGTAGTCGAGCACGGTCATGTCGGCCATGCCGCCGTGGCGGTGGCGCTTGTCGAGATAGGCGCGGAACACCGAATATTGCTCGGACGTTGGCACCGCACTGCGCTGTTCGCCGATGACGTCGGCATTGCGCGCCAGGATTTTGCGGAAATTGCGCGACGGGCGGAACTCGTTGGCGATGACCCGGATCGAGACGCAGGCGCGGCACTGGTCGCAGGCCGGGCGGTAGGCGATCGACTGGCTGCGGCGGAAGCCGCCATGGGTCAGGAGGTCGTTGAGGTCGCCGGCCTTGTCGCCGACCAGATGCGTGAACACCTTGCGCTCGTGCCGGCCCGGCAAATACGGGCAGGGCGAGGGCGCCGTCAGGTAGAATTGCGGGGTGTCGCGGGAGTGCTGGGTCACGTCAGGTCGTCAGGCCTCCGAAGCAGGTACCGAAGCAGTTAAACCACAGCTTCGCGCTCCGGAGGCTAACGGTCAATTGGTTTACCTCGTGCATGATCCGGAAAAGTGGTGATCGGTTTTCCGGCCATGCTCGACCTCAATAGCTGCGCGCCGCAGGTGCGACCTGGGTCCGTATCGAGCTGTTGATAACCACGGCTCCCAGGATGACGTCGTGCAGCAGCCGGCGGCGGGCGTTGAACAGGCCGACCAGCAGCGCCAGCGGCGACAGGAACGAGACCGAGACCCAGAACAGCACGGCGTGGGTGGCGCCGAGCACGAAATAGCCGGGCTCGCCGTACCAGGTGCGCAGCTCCAGATCCATCACGCGCATGCCCATGGTGGCCGAATGCGGCCCGCCGATCGAGGCGCCGTAATAGACGATGGCCCAGACCACGGTAGCCGGCCATGCCAGCCAGAACAGCGCCCAGCCGAGCCCGAGCGTGATCAGGCCGAACACGGCGATGAAGAGGTAGCCGAGGATGACCGGCACCGACAACACGACGAGGTCGATCAGGAACGCAAAAACCCGCCGGGTCAGCACGCCGCGGAACAGTTCCGGCTGCAAATAAGGATCGAACGCATGCGGCGGGGCGCCGCCAGCATGTGAGTCGCCGCCGTCGTACCCCGAACCGCTATAAGACATGGTCAGTCCTCCAGACCGCATATTCCCGCAACGTCACATGGGAACCGGTCGCGCGGCCACAAGGGCTGTCGAACATTAACACGCCGCAATATTCCGGCGAATTGGGGGCGCTCCTGTCATTCCGGGGCGCGTCGAAAGACGCGAACCCGGAATCTCGAGATTCCGGGTCTGGTCCTTCGGACCATCCCGGAATGGCGGAGAAAGACAAAGAAGGACAGTCCGAATGAGCGCTCAGGTGGAATTGCGTTGCCGCTGCGGTGAAGTCCGGGCACGGGTCACGGGCGCATCGCCACGGACGGTCAATCGGGTGGTCTGCTATTGCGACGACTGCCAGGCCTTTGCGCACCGGCTCGGCCGCGCCGATCTGCTCAATTCGCAAGGCGGCAGCGACATCGTTCAGGTCGCGCCGGCCTCACTGGCTTTCCTGCAGGGACAACATCGGATCGTCGGACTACGGCTGGCGCCGAAAGGCCTGTTCCGATGGTACGCAAGTTGCTGCAACACCCCGGTCGGCAACACGCTCACGCCGGCTATTCCCTTCGTTGGAATCGTTGCGCAGGCCTTCGACAATGCGGCGCAGCGGGCCGACGACGTGTTCGGGCCGCCAACCGGCGCGATCCTTGGGAAATACGCGATCGGCGAGCCGCCGGCGGGCTCGACCGGCCTCAACCTGTCGCTCATCCTGCGCGCCATCGGCAAGGTGCTCGGCTGGCGCCTGCGCGGAAAAGCGTGGCCGCACCCGTTCTTCGAGAAAGGCGAGGGCCAGGCAATCTATCCGCTCACCGTGTTGTCGCAGCAGGAGCGCGAGGCGCTTCGCCCGCTATGCGGTCCGCATCCCGCCGCAGAGGCGGCGCGTTGAGCCGCGCTACGACTCCGCCTTCAGCTTCTCCGCCGCCTTCGGCGCAAAATACGTCAGGATGCCGTCGGCGCCGGCGCGCTTGAAGCCGACCAGGCTTTCCATCATCGCGCGGTCGCCGTCGATCCAGCCGTTGTTGGCCGCACCGGCGATCATCGCGTATTCGCCGGACACCTGGTAGACGAAGGTCGGCACCGCGAACGTGTCCTTCACGCGGCGGACGATGTCGAGATAGGGCATGCCCGGCTTCACCATCACCATGTCGGCGCCCTCGGCGAGGTCGAGTTCGACCTCGCGCAGCGCCTCGTCGGAATTGGCGCTGTCCATCTGGTAGGTGCGCTTGTCGCCGGTCAGCGTTTTCGCCGAGCCGATGGCGTCGCGGAACGGCCCGTAAAAGGCCGAGGCGTATTTCGCGGCATAGGCCATGATCTGCACGTCGAGGAAGCCGGCCTCGTCCAGCGCCTCGCGGATGGCCCCGACGCGGCCGTCCATCATGTCTGATGGAGCGATGATGTCGCAGCCGGCTTCGGCCTGCACCAGCGCCTGCCGCACCAGCACCGCGACCGTCTCGTCGTTGAGGATCCTGCCGTCCTCGATCAGCCCGTCATGGCCGTGGCTGGTGAAGGGATCCAGCGCCACGTCGCAGAGCACGCCGATATCGGGAAATTCCTTCTTGATCGCGCGCACCGACTGGCAGACCAGGTTGTCCGCGTTGAGCGCCTCGGAACCGTGCTCGTCGCGCAGCGACGCTTCCGTATAGGGGAACAGTGCGATGCAGGGGATGTTCAGCTTCGCCGCGCGCTCGGCATCGCGCACCGTCTGGTCGACGGTGATGCGGTCGATGCCGGGCATGGAGGCGACCGGGGTGCGGGTATTGTGGCCGTCGACCACGAACAGCGGCCAGATCAGGTCGTCGGTGGTCAGCACGTTTTCGCGCACCAGCCGCCTGGCCCATTCGGCCTTGCGGTTGCGGCGGGGGCGCGTGACCAGGTCGAGCGGCTGCGAGGAGAGGGCGGTTGGCCGCCGGGGCGTGTCGCGCATTTCGATCGGACGCCCGAATTTGATCGCCATCTGAAGGGTACTCCCGCAAGGCTAATTTGGAGGCTGATTTGGACTTGTTCCAGTTCTAGCATCTTGCGCATGCCTCGTCACCGCGGCCTTGATCCCGATCATAAGCAATTGATTTTGCCGCCCCGGCGGGCCAAGACTCCCCGGATGACGACATTTTCGCTTCCCATCCGCCCCGATTCCGAGGCCAACTTCCGAATGAGCCGCCGGGTGAACCGTCATGTCTGACACGTCAGCGCGCGACAGCCTGCGCGACCAGGCCCGCGACAACGCCAGGGACCGCGACAACGCGATGTCGGTGGCGGCGATCTCGTCGGAGCGGATCGAGCCCGACGACAATGGCTGGACGCGCCGGCTGGTGCTGTTCCTGCGCGTGATGGCGATCATCTCGATCGTCAAGGGTCTCTACCACTGGGCCCAGGTCACCGGCTTCATCGGCGGCGAGGAAGAGGCGTTCGAAAACCAGTCGATGGCCTGGCAGACCGCGACGATCTATTTCGCGGTGATCGAACTCGTCGCCGCCGTCGGCCTCTGGCTGGCGACGCCGTGGGGTGCGGTGGTGTGGCTCACGACCGTGGTGTCGATGGCGGTGATCGAACTGATGTTCCCGGGCATCTACGGCGGCAGCCTGACGGTGGTGGCGTTCGAAGCCGTGATGCTCGCCGCTTATCTGGCGCTCGCCTGGATGGCCGCGCGCGAACGCCCGCCATAGACACATCCCAATCGGGATTCATTTCTGGATTTCGTCATGGCCGGGCAGCAGCGCGTCTTCGCGCAGATGTCCCGGTCATCTTTTTTCTTCGAGACCGCGACGTCGGTGCTCGAATTTATTGATACGTTTTTCGGTCGGACGGCCGAGCAGCGCGCGTGCCCCGAAACGCTACATTGTCCCGCGTGCGAAAATCGCGGCGCGATTCCGTACAATTTTCGATTATTTTGACGGTAACCTTTCAGTCACCGTAAAGGGTTCCGTCACACCTGTTACGCGGGCGTTTCGAATTCAGACGGACCTGTTTTGGAATGCGACAGGGCAGGCAGACGAAGCGTGAACAGCGGCCTTTCACCGTCAATGAAAAGTTGCGAAAAGCCCTTTATCCATGGGCTTAATGCACGATTCACTGTCTTAAATTCATGATCTCTTTATTGTCTTATTTAAGCGGATCTTCAAACGCTCCCCTTAAGTTGTGGCTATCAGGCGGGACACAAGTTTCGTCGAAATAAGTCGATAAAAACGACAACAGGGGAAGTGTCATGATCAAAGCCGTTGCAACGGCGGTGGAAACCGCTGAACGCTCTGCCGGTCAAGCTCCGGTGCAGCCGCTCTACCTCGAAGCATTGACTCTGGTGGAGCGGCTGCATCGCCGCCTGCTCGACGTCATCAAGGACGAGTTCGATCGCCGCGGTCGCGCCGACATCAATTCGGTGCAGGCGCTCCTGCTCTACAACATCGGCGACAAGGAACTGACCGCGGGCGAACTGCGCACGCGCGGTTACTACCTCGGCTCCAACGTCTCCTATAATCTCAAGAAGCTCGTCGAGCTCGGCTTCCTCGATCATCAGCGCAGCCGCGTTGATCGTCGCTCGGTCCGCATCCGCCTCACCCCGCAGGGCCAGGAAATCCGCAAGATCGTCGACGCGCTCTATCAGAAGCACGTCAAGACCGTGGAGCAGGTCGGCGGCATCTCGAACGACGAGTTCGCGACGTTGAACAAGTCGCTGCACCGGCTCGAGCGGTTCTGGACCGACCAGATCCTGTATCGGCTCTGAGTCAAAACAAAAAAATTCGACCACTTTGAAGGCCAAGCCGGCCGCTTAGAAGACCGGCGGCCCAACAAGCGGTCAACCCAACTGGCAAGGCAGCAAGTCCTGCCCAAGGCGCATCGGCTCCGGTTCTTCCGGGTCCGGTGCGTTTTTGTTTTTTGGGGATAGCGCTAATCCCTTCGGACTTGATCCGAGGGTGGGCACCGGTTCGCGTCAAGAAAACGCGTCAAACAAAAAGCTGGAGCGGGCGTGGTCTCGGCGGCCGGTTCGGCCGTTGTTTTTGAAGCCGAAAAGCCGATTTTTCCGAAATGGAACTTCTCGCCCGCCGGCGCATTATCAGCCTGTCACGGGAAGGCTGAGGGCATGCTGGTTGAGCGTGGATTGCAGGTCATGAATGTCGAAGTGGTTGGCGATGCCTATGCCATCGCCTCGAATTATCTCCGCAAGGCGGGCGCTATTCCGGACACGTTTGCCACCGAAGAGCGGCTGCTCGAAATCATCGTCAATCTGTTCCAGCGCGGCGAGTTCAACCGAATCCGGCTCGCCAACAAGGCGATCGCCAAATTCGAAGCCGAAGAATCCGAAGCCAGCAGACCCATCACCAGCCTGTCCGCCTGACCGCATCACCTCAGGAGAACGCCATGGAAGCCGCGATCGACCGCATCATGCAGACCTACGATCTGCTGCTGAACCGCAGCACCGCCGCCAGCGAGGAGGCGCGCGCCAAGGTGACGGACTATGTGAAGACACTGTTCGAGGCAGGCGAAAAGGACACGCACCGGCTGACCGTGTGCGGGCTGACCTATCTGCGCCAGCTCGACGGCAGCAATGATCCGGTCAAGGCCGGGTTTACCGGGCTGTAGGCACAGCCTGAGCCCGTGCGGCGCGGAAGTCGAGCTTTCACTCAATGACGCGGTCGGCGCGTTTCAGCAGTTCGGCCGGTAGGATCAAGCCGAGTTCGCGTGCGGTCTTGAGGTTGATCACGAGTTGGTGCTTCGAGAAGACTTCAATCGCCATTTCCGCAGGCTTGGCGCCCTTGAGAATCCTGTCGACATACACTGGAACGCGCGGATAGGTGGACGTGTAACTTGTACCGTAGGACATCAGGCCGCCCGCATCCCCCTGTCCACCCCACAACATCGTCGGTATGCGACGCGCAGTGGCCAATTCCGCAATGGTTTTTGGAATGGCGAAAACGGCGGGGACCTCCAGCACCACCAGCGACTCGGCGCCCTCGCTGAGCATGGCCTTGAACGCAGCATCGAAATCCGGCTTCGGGCCGCGCAATTTCAGCACTTGAGGTGTGAGGCCGGCCGCGCGGGCGGCGGCCGTGTTGGCGCGGTCGATGGGCGCCAAACCGCTGGCGTCGGCGCCCGGAATATCTGCGTCGCTGAATATCGCGACCCGCGCGAGTTTCGGAAACGCCTCCTTAAGAAGTGTCATCTGACGAATGGGAAGTTCGGGATCGTTGTTGGTGACCCCTGTGAGGTTTCCGCCGGGCCGATCGAGTGTAGCCGCTGCGCCAATGGCGACCGGATCGGCGACAAGGGCAAACACGATTGGGATCGTCGTGGTCGCCTTTCGTGCGGCGTTCGTCGGTGGACCACCGAAGCTGACAATGACATCTACGCCTTTGCTGACCAGTTCAGCAGCGAAGCCGGGCAAACGGTCGAGCTGTCCTTCAGCAGGACGCATCTCATAGATGACATTGGTCCCCTCAATATAGCCGAGTTGTGTCAAACCGGTGCGAAGTGCTTCGGTCTCCGGGCTGGGGCTTTTACGGTTCAGGAGCACGCCAATCCGGTAAATTTTGCCGACTTGCTGTGCGTGCGATGCGCCCCGGGTCAGCGCCAGCCCCGCGGCTGACGCTGCGGCCCCTGTTAAAACAGTGCGCCGGTCCATTGCATTTCCCTCCGACTATGGTCGTTGGGTTTCCAAGTCTGCTTGTACGCTATTTTACATCATTACGGGCACCAAATTTCTCGCTAGAACGCAGTACACCCCATTGGCCCATCGCCGGGTCGCTGACGGCAAACGCCCCGGGAACCAATTCACCCCATTACTTGATTGGCTGTCGCGAGTACTTCCGGTGGGACTGTCACGCCAATGGGCCCCGACCCGACAAGGGCATCGCAAGCAACTGTACGCCCGGGATACCGGCTGATATGCTTGCCTGATTGGGATAGCAGGTCGCCGGTCCGCTTAACCGTCACAGGGCTTCCCGGGACGATGCAGGTCGTTCACATCAAGTCCCGACCCGCATCGATCCGGATTTTTCGACGCAAGGCATTTTCAGGCAGCTGCATGGTCCCGCTGTTAACGCGATGGGAGGTGCGTCATGGCTGCATCCGACTGGCGTCTTGAAGGCGAATGGATCAAGAACTGCAATTGCGCATTCGGCTGTCCCTGCGATTTCAATGCCCTGCCGACTCACGGCTCCTGCAAGGGCATGGTCGCCATGAGAATCACCAAAGGGCACTTCGAAGGCACCAAACTCGATGGCCTCGTGTTCGCGGCCACCGTTGATTTTCCCGGAGCGCTGCACGAGGGCAATGGCCAGATGCAGCCGATCATCGACGAGCGCGCCACGCCGGAACAACGCCAGGCCCTTTTCGCGATCATGTCGGGCAAGAATTCGGCCGAAGGCACCCTGTTCCAGATCTTTAGCCTGATCGTGAGCAAGATCCATGATCCACTGTTCGTGCCGATCGAATTCTCGTTCGACAAGAACGGACGCGTCGCGCGGCTCGTCGCCAAGGGCGTGCTGGAGACCGATGTCGAGCCGATCAAGAACCCGGTGACGGGTACGGCGCATCGAATTCAGGTGGTGATGCCCGAGGGCTTCGAGCACCGGTCCGCCGAGGTTGCCTCCGCCAACATCCACTCGACCGGGGCGCTCAAATTCGACACCAAGGGCACGCACAGCTCGCTCGCCAACGTCGTCCAGACGCCCGACGGGGTTGCGGCGTGAGGCCGTGCAAGGAGCTGTGCTTGACGAGCAGTCCTTGACGCTGGAGTGAGGCCCGATGGCTGAGCTGTTGGCGCTGGAATACCTGCTGCGGCGCGACCGCCTGATCGTTGCCGCGGGGCTCGCCGTCGTGGTGGCGTTGGCCTGGGTCTATCTGGCCGCCGGGGCAGGCATGGACACCGACATGGCCGACATGGCGATGGACATGCCGATGCCGTGGTCGCCGTTCTACGCCGCGCTTGTGTTCGTCATGTGGTGGGTCATGATGATCGCGATGATGGTGCCGAGCGCCGCCCCGACGATCCTGCTGTTCGCGGCCATCCGGCGCAAGCAGGGGTCCGCGGATCATCCCTCCGCGCAAGCCTGGATCTTTTGCAGCGGCTATCTGCTGATGTGGGCGGGGTTCAGCCTTGTCGCGGTGCTGGCGCAGCGGGCGCTCGAACATGCCGGGCTGTTGTCGATGGCCATGGCCAGCACCAGCGCCGTGCTCGGCGGCCTCGTGCTGCTGGCCGCAGGACTTTACCAGTTCACGCCGCTCAAGACCGCCTGCCTGCGTTACTGCCAGAGCCCGGTGCTGTTCCTGAGCCAGTACTGGCAACCCGGTGCAGCGGGTGCGTTGCGCATGGGACTGCGGCATGGAGGCTACTGCCTCGGCTGTTGCTGGTTCCTGATGGCGCTGTTGTTCGTGGGCGGGGTCATGAACCTTGGCTGGATTGCCGGCATCGCGCTCTATGTCGGCGCCGAAAAGTTGCTGCCGATCGGCCGCACGCTCAGCCGCGCCGCCGGCGTCGCGTTGTGCGCAGCGGGCGCGTTCTTGCTGGTCCGGGCAATCGTTGCATAGCGTCTGATTTCTCTACGGCGCCAGCGGCCCGAGCCGCGCTGCTTCGTTGTCAACGCAAGCGGACTCTGCGGCAATAACTGCGACAAAGTAACCCGACGGGCAAATCACCTGAATTCGCGTCAAGCGCCGCCGGCAAAAATATTTCCTTTGCGCCGTCGGGCAAATCAGGAGTTCAACTTCGCCCGTCTACCGCGACAAGAGGGGCGATCGCGATCGTCACGACCGTGCGGTGGGATGCGATGGACGCGAAGGCTGCGACTGACGAGCGTGGTCACTAGCGTACGGTGAAGTCGTGTGGGCCTGACGCCCCGGTGCTGGCGTCAAGTCATGTGGAAGCGAAAGCCTCTCACTGATGATGGTGGCAAGAAAGCCGGTCACCAAGGCGAACTCGTATAAGCCGTAAAGCCATTGCGTGGGGGAGGCCGGGTGTTCTCCGCTGAACCTGTATGCTCGTGTGCAGCTTTGTTTTGCACAATCGCACGCGAGACCGCGGGTGCAGCGCGCACCCGGTCTTCCCCGCGCCCTCTGTTGAAGAGGGCGAGGTTTCCAGCAAAACTCCGGGCGCATCGCGCGGCGAGAATGCGGACTTGTATCTATCCTTCGTCATTCCGGGATGGTGCGTAGCACCAGACCTCAGGGGTGCAATTGCACATCTGAGGTTCGATGCTTCGCATCGCCCCGGAATGACAGCTCAACGTCATCGGCCTAAGGTCGATTTTCGCGTCCAACAACAACACCCCCGAGGAAACCCCCATGCTCACGCTTCACCATCTCAACGACTCCCGCTCGCAGCGGATTCTGTGGCTGCTCGAAGAACTGGGCACGCCCTATGAGATGAAGTGCTACCAGCGCGATGCGGTGACGCGGCTGGCGCCGCCGGAACTCGCGAAGGTTCATCCGCTCGGCAAGTCGCCCGTCATCACCGACGGCGATGTGCGGATCGCGGAATCGGCCGCGATCGTCGATTACATCATTCGCCGCTACGGCAAGGGGGCGATGATGCCGGCCGCCGGCAGCGCCGACCATGAGGCCTATAACGAGTGGCTGCATTACTCCGAAGGCTCGGCGATGCTGCCGCTGATGCTGAACCTCTATGTCGGCAGGTTGAAGGAAGCGGGCGCGCCGCTGCATCCGCGCATCGACAGCGAGATCGCCAACCATCTCGGCTATGTCGATAGCGCGCTGAAGGGCCGCGAGTTCTTCGTCGGCCCGTCGCTGACGGGCGCCGATATCCAGATGAGCTTCGTGGCTGAAATGGCCAAAGCGTTCGACAAGCTCGGACCGTATCCGAACCTCGCCGCCTGGCTGACCCGGATGCACGCGCGGCCGGCGTTCCAGCGCTCGGTCGAGAAGGGCGGGGCGTATAGGTTTGCGTAGGGGAAGTGGCTGTCATTCCGGGGCGCGAAGCGAACCTCAGATGTGCAATTGCACATTGGGGAATCTCGAGATTCCCCGGGGTGGAATTGCACCCCTGAGGTCTGGTCCTTCGGACCATCCCGGAATGACGGGCGCGCCCCCTTGGGCGACGGGACTTGGAACCCGTCCTATCCACCATATCTTGCATAAATATCAGGGGTATACCGCAAGTGCTTGGCCAATTCCGGGCGATGTGGTATCTCGCAAATGCTTCTTTCGACCGCCACACGTGACCGACCGCTTTGCCCCTAAGGGCTTGCGGCGGTGGAGATATTTGGCCCCATGACCTCCTCGTCCTCCAGCGCAAAAACCGCCTCCGCGCCCGACTCGTTCTTCTCGGCCACGCTGGCCGAGGCTGACCCGGAAATTGCCGCCGCCATCAAGGGCGAACTCGGCCGTCAGCGCCACGAGATCGAGCTGATCGCCTCCGAGAACATCGTCAGCCGCGCGGTGCTGGAAGCACAGGGCTCGGTGATGACGAACAAGTACGCGGAAGGCTATCCGGGCAACCGCTATTACGGCGGCTGCGAGTGGGTCGATGTCGCCGAGACGCTGGCGATCGAGCGCGCCAAGAAGCTGTTCGGGGCCGGCTTTGCCAACGTCCAGCCCAATTCGGGCAGCCAGATGAACCAGGCGGTGTTTCTGGCGCTGCTGCAGCCCGGCGATACCTTCATGGGTCTCGATCTCGCCGCCGGCGGCCATCTCACCCACGGTTCGCCTGTCAACATGTCCGGCAAGTGGTTCAAGGCCGCGCACTACACGGTGCGGCGCGAGGACCAGATCATCGACATGGATGAAGTGGCGAAACTGGCCGAGCAGGCGCGGCCGAAGCTGATCATCGCCGGCGGTTCGGCCTATTCGCGGGCCTGGGACTTCAAGCGCTTCCGCGAGATCGCCGACAGTGTCGGCGCCTACCTGCTGGTCGACATGGCGCATTTCGCCGGCCTCGTTGCCGGCGGCGTCCATGCCTCGCCGGTGCCCCATGCGCACGTCACCACGACAACCACGCACAAGTCGCTGCGCGGCCCGCGCGGCGGCCTGATCCTCTGTAACGACGAGGCGCTCGCCAAGAAGCTGAACTCGGCGATCTTCCCGGGTCTGCAGGGCGGCCCGCTGATGCATGTGATCGCCGCCAAGGCTGTCGCGTTCGGCGAAGCGCTGCGTCCGGACTTCAAGATCTACGCCAAGAACGTGGTCGAGAACGCCAAGGCGCTGGCGGAGACGCTGCGCGGCCACGGCCTCGATATCGTTTCCGGCGGCACCGACAACCATCTGATGCTGGTTGACCTCAGGCCGAAGGGCCTGAAGGGCAATGTTTCGGAAAAGGCGCTGGTGCGCGCCGCGATCACCTGCAACAAGAACGGCATTCCCTACGATCCGGAAAAGCCGTTCGTGACCTCGGGCCTGCGTCTCGGCACACCGGCCGCTACCACGCGCGGCTTCGGCGTCGCCGAGTTCAAACAGGTCGGCGGCATGATCGCCGAGGTGCTCAATGCGCTGGCGCAGTCGCCCGACGGCAAGGCGCCGCTGGTCGAAGCCGCCATCAAGGAACGCGTCAAGGCGCTCACCGACAAGTTTCCGATCTATCAATAAGGTCTCGCGGTAAAGGTCGTCCGGAATGCGCTGTCCGAGTTGCAACAGTCTCGATACCCAGGTGAAGGACTCGCGTCCGACCGAGGATTCGGCTGTGATCCGGCGGCGGCGGGTGTGCATCGCCTGCAATTTCCGCTTCACCACCTTCGAGCGGGTGCAGTTGCGCGAACTCACCGTGATCAAGCGCAACGGCCGAAGGGTGCCGTTCGACCGCGACAAGCTGGTGCGCTCGCTGCAGATCAGTCTGCGCAAGCGGCCGGTCGATCCCGAACGGGTCGAGAAGATGGTTTCGGCGATCGTGCGTGAACTCGAAAGCGGCGGCGAGGCGGAAGTATCATCCGAGGCCATCGGCGAGATCGTGATGGAGCATCTGCGCGGGCTCGACGACGTCGCCTATGTCCGCTTCGCCTCGGTCTATCGCAATTTCCGCGAAGCCAAGGACTTTGAAGCCGTGCTCGGCGAACTCTCCGCCGAAGACGACGCGCGGGTCGCCACGTTACGCAAATGATCTTCCGCATTCTGGAAGATCAGTACGCCCAGAAATCCAAGGAAGCGAAAGCCGCCGACCAGCGCTTCATGCAGCTTGCGCTGGCGCTCGGCCGGCGCGGGCAGGGCCGTACCTGGCCCAATCCTGCCGTCGGCGCCGTCGTCGTGAAGGATGGCGTCATCGTCGGCCGCGGCTGGACCCAACCGGGCGGACGGCCGCATGCCGAGCCCGAAGCCTTGAAGCGCGCCGGCGAGGCTGCGCGCGGCGCCACATTGTATGTGACGCTGGAGCCCTGTTCGCATTTCGGCAAATCGCCGCCCTGCGTCGATGCCGTGATCGCGTCAGGCATTGCGCGCGTGGTGTCGGCGATCGAGGATCCCAATCCGGAAGTAGCAGGACAGGGCCACGCCAAACTGCGCGCCGCCGGGATCGTCGTCGATGTCGGTCTCGGTGCGGCGGACGCCGCGCGCGATCACGCCGGCCACTTCAGGCGCATCCGTGACAAACGCCCGCATGTGATCCTGAAGCTCGCGGTCTCCGCCGACGACAAGATCGCCGCCGCCGGCCACAAGCCGGTGGCGATCACCGGCGAGGCGGCCAGAACCCGCGTGCACCTGCTGCGCGCGCAATGCGATGCCATCCTTGTCGGCATCGGTACCGTGCGGGCCGACGATCCCATGCTGACCTGCCGCCTGCCGGGAATGGAGGCGCGCTCGCCGGTCCGGGTGGTGCTGGATCGTGCGTTGCGGATCCCGGGGACCAGCAAGCTCGTTCATTCCGCGCGCCAGACGCCGCTGTGGGTGATGACTTCGGGCCTTGCCGAAGCCCCGGCTGCCGCCAAGCTCGGCGCGGCGGGGGCCCAGGTGATCCATGTCGCCGCCACGGCCAACCCGCGCGGGCTCGACCTGTCGGCCGTGCTGCATACGCTGTCGGAGAAGGGCATTTCGCGGCTGATGATCGAAGGCGGGGCGCGGGTGGCGTCATCCTTTGTTGCGGCAGGCCTCGTCGACGAAGTCTGGCTGCTGCGTGGTCCGGAAAATATCGGCGCGGACGGCATTCCCGCGCTGGACGCATTGCCGCTGTCGGCCATTACCGGGTCGCCCGCGTTCAAGACACGTGCTAGCGAAACGCTGGATAAAGACACTCTTACGATTTACGAGAGACCATGATCCGGAAAAGTGGGAACCGGTTTTCCGATAAGATCATGGTCCATTAAAGAGACTCTCATGTTCACCGGAATTGTCACCGACATTGGCGAGATCACTCGTCTCACGCCGACCGCGCAGGGCCAGTTGCACCGGATGCAGATCGCCTGCGTCTACGATCAGAAGACGATCGCCGACGGCGCCTCGATCGCCTGCAACGGCGTCTGCCTGACGGTGGTCGGCTCCGGCGTCGACGGCGGGAAGACCTGGTTCGAGGTCGATGCCGCCGCCGAGACGCTCGGCATGACTACAGCCAAGCATTGGGCCAAGGGGACAAAGCTCAATCTCGAGCGCGCCCTGAAGATCGGCGACGAACTCGGCGGCCACATCGTCGCCGGTCACGCCGATGGGATCGCTACCATCGTCAAGCGCGACGATCTGCCCGATATGGCCCGGTTCGAACTACGCACCACTAGGGAACTCGCGCGTTTCATCGCCACCAAGGGCTCGATCACGCTGGACGGCGTGTCGCTCACCGTGAATACGGTCGAAGACGTCGTGTTTTCGGTGCTGATCATCCCGCATACGCTCAGCGTCACCACGCTGGGTGGCTGGCACGCCGGCAGCGAGGTCAATATCGAAGTCGACCTGATGGCCCGCTATGCGGCGCGGCTGTCGGAAATGAAGTGACAGGGTCACATGCGGCGCTTAAAACGCCCGCTCAATCCTAATGGACGCCCCTCAATAAGAGGGCGCAGAGACGAAAGAACGTAATGGCAGACGCACGGCGCGCACCGCTGAAAGACCAGACCGACATCAAAGGCGCGCGCGCGCTGATCGTCGAGGCGCGGTTTTATGACGACATTCAGGATGCGCTGCTGGAAGGCGCCGTTACCGAGTTGAAGGCGGCCGGCGTCACTCATGACGTCATCACCGTTCCCGGTTCGCTGGAAATCCCGGCCGCGATCGCGATTGCGATCGACGCGGCTGAGGCGAACGGCAAGCCCTATGATGCGGCCATTGCACTCGGCTGCGTGGTGCGAGGCGATACCATCCACTTCGAGATCGTCTCGATGGAATCCTCGCGCGCGCTGATGGACCTTGCGGTCGCAAGGAAATTCCCGCTCGGCAACGGCATCATCACCGTCAATACCGAGGCGCAGGCCTGGGCGCGGGCGCGGGCCAGCGAACTCAACAAGGGCGGTGACGCGGCGCGCGCGGCGCTGGCGATGCTGCGGATCAAGCGACGGCTGGCAAAGGCCTGATGATGGCAGACAACAAAAAGCCGGCCAAGAATCCCGACAAGAAAGCCAACCGTCGCGGCGCGGCGCGGCTCGCCGCCGTGCAGGCGCTGTACCAGATGGACATTGGCGGCGCCGGCATCAACGACATCTTCGCCGAGTTCGAAAGCCACTGGCTCGGCAACGAGGTCGAGGGCGACAAATATCTGCCGGCGGAAGCCGCGTTCTTCCGCGACGTCGTGTCCGGCGTGGTGCGCGACCAGGCCAAGCTCGATCCTCTGATCGACGACGCCTTGTCGAAAGGCTGGCCCTTGAAGCGGATCGACGCGATTCTGCGCGCGGTGCTGCGGGCGGGCAGCTACGAACTGGAGCACCGCAAGGACGTGCCCGGCCGCGTGGTCGTGTCCGAATATGTCGACGTCGCGCACGCCTTTGTCGAACCCGAAGAGACCGGTATGGTCAACGCGGTGCTCGACCAGATCGCGCGGCAATTCCGCGCTGACGAGTTCGCGCGTGGCTAGCGGCAAGCCCGCGTCCGGCGAGGATTCGCTGATCGCGCGCTATTTCCGGCCGCTTGCGACCGACCCCGGCGCCTTCGGGCTCGACGACGACGCGGCTGCGTTGAAGGCCAATGGCGACGACATCGTGGTCACGACCGACGCCATCGTTGAAGGCGTGCATTTCCTGCCCGACGATCCGCCCGACACCATCGCGCGTAAGGCGCTGCGGGTGAACCTGTCCGATCTCGCGGCGAAGGGCGCCACGTCGGCCGGTTTCGTGCTGACGCTGGCGCTGCGCAGCGCCGACGAAGGCTGGTTGCAGCCCTTTGCCACCGCGCTCGGCGAGGATGCCACGCAATTCGGTTGTCCGCTGCTCGGCGGCGATACGGTCTCCACGCCGGGGCCGCTGATGATCTCGGTGACGGCGTTCGGTCGGGTGCCGGCGGGCAAAATGGTTCACCGCAGCGGCGCCAGGCTCGGCGAGCGCATCATGGTGACGGGCACCATCGGTGACGCCGTGCTAGGGCTTGCCGTGCTTAAAGGCGGCAAGGTCCACGCGGCTACGAGCGATGCAGCCGCGCGCGCGATGCTGGTCGGGCGCTATCGCATACCGCAGCCGCGCGTGGCGCTCGCCGAAATCGTCCGCGAGCATGCCAGTGCGGCGATGGATGTGTCGGACGGTCTCGCCGGCGATCTCGCAAAACTCTGCGGCGTGTCCGGTGTCTCCGCAGCAATCGATCTCGCGTCGATCCCGCTGTCCGACGCCGCGCGGGATCTGGTCGCGCGCGGCGTTGTCGGGGTGGAAACGCTGATCGCCGGTGGCGACGATTACGAAATCATGTGCACGATCCCCGAGGATCGCGTGATGGCGTTCGCGCAGGCCGTGCAGCGTGCCGGCGTCGCGGTGAGTTCGATCGGAACGGTGGTCGCGGGAACCTCAGCGCCCAGGTTCATCGACAAACAGGGCAGGGAACTCGCGCTGGAACGGCTGTCCTACAGCCATTTCTGACGGTTGGCGCATTAACCTCTCAGCCTTTATTTCCCGGCGGCCATTGTAATTTCCCGGGCAAACCTATACGTGTGGGCGCATTCGATTACCGCCGTGCCTTTTTGAACGCGCCTGTTAGGGCATCTTCCAGAGACATCGTCGTGAGATTGGATTTTGAATCCGTGCGATCGCCGTGCGGAATAAAAAGCCTATGTGCTTTGGAGAAGAGAAAATGGCTACGGGAACAGTGAAGTGGTTCAACGGTCAAAAGGGTTTCGGTTTCATTGAGCCGAGCGATGGCAGCAAGGATGTGTTCGTTCACATCTCCGCCGTCGAGCGCGCCGGTCTCGGCGGTCTGGCCGAAGGCCAGAAGGTTCAGTACGAACTGAAGACCGACAAGATGCGGGGCAAGGTCAGCGCGGAAAACCTGTCGCTGGCCTAAGGCCTCGAAGCGGTCGTTTCGCGGATGTACTGAAATGGCCAGTGAGCCCGCCCGTCCCGAGAAGGGGTTGGGCGGGTTTTTGCGTTTTGCCGCTACGGAAGCGGCCAGCCTCGGCCACGGCGGCAATTCGTCGGGGTTTTACCCCTGATTCCTTTCCAAAATCGACGTTTTTTGCGCCTCCCGGCGTTGCGCCGGGGAGACGATTTTGGCATGGTCCCGCCAAATTTGAGGCCGCCCTTTTGGGCAGGGTTGGCCTCCTTTTTATGCGCCTGCCGCGTCCCGCGGAGAAGGCGTGGGGGTCGTTCAAGAAAATCTGAGGCAAACGTCAATGACAGCATTATGGGTGATTGTGCTCTGCGGAGCGCTTTCGATCGTTTACGCCATTTGGGCGACGGCTTCCGTGTTGAAAGCGGACGCCGGCAATCCGCGCATGCAGGAGATCGCAGCCGCGGTCGCCGAAGGCGCGCAGGCCTATCTCAAGCGCCAGTACATGACGATCGGCATGGTCGGTATCGTGATCTTCGCGCTACTCGCCTACTTCCTCGGCATGCTCGTCGCGATCGGCTTCCTGATCGGCGCGATCCTGTCGGGTGCGGCCGGCTTCATCGGCATGAACGTCTCGGTTCGCGCCAACGTGCGCACCGCGCAGGCCGCGACGATCTCGCTGGCCGGCGGACTTGAGCTGGCCTTCAAGGCCGGCGCGATCACCGGCATGCTGGTGGCGGGTCTGGCGCTGCTCGGCGTCACCATCTATTTCGCCTATCTGACGCAGATGTTGGGCCTTGCTGCCAACAGCCGCACCGTGATCGACGCGATGGTCGCGCTCGGCTTTGGCGCCTCGTTGATCTCGATCTTCGCCCGTCTCGGCGGCGGTATCTTCACCAAGGGCGCTGACGTCGGCGGCGATCTCGTCGGCAAGGTCGAAGCCGGCATTCCCGAGGACGATCCGCGCAACCCGGCCACGATCGCCGACAACGTCGGTGACAACGTCGGCGATTGCGCCGGCATGGCCGCCGACCTGTTCGAGACCTATGCGGTGACCGCGGTCGCCACCATGGTGCTCGCCGCGATCTTCTTCGCGACCTCGCCGCTCTTGGTGAACATGATGACGCTGCCGCTGGCCATTGGCGGCGCCTGCATCATCACCTCGATCATCGGCACCTTCTTCGTCAAGCTCGGCGCCAGCCAGTCCATCATGGGCGCGCTGTACAAGGGCCTGATCGCGACCGGCATCCTGTCGCTGCTGGCCGTTGGCGGCGTCATCAACTGGCTGATCGGTTTCGGTCCGCTGGCGGGCGTGAAATATACCGGCATGGCGCTGTTCGAATGCGGCGTCGTCGGTCTCGTCGTTACCGGCCTGATCATCTGGATCACCGAATACTACACCGGCACCGACTATCGTCCGGTGAAGTCGATCGCGGCGTCGTCGGTCACCGGCCACGGCACCAACGTGATCCAGGGTCTGGCGATCTCGATGGAATCGACCGCCGGTCCGGCGCTCGTGATCATCGCCGGCATCCTCGTCACCTACAGCCTTGCCGGCCTGTTCGGCATCGCGATTGCGACCACGACGATGCTGGCACTGGCCGGCATGATCGTAGCGCTGGACGCCTTCGGCCCCGTCACCGACAACGCCGGCGGCATTGCCGAAATGGCCGGGCTGCCGAAGGAAGTGCGTAAAGCCACCGACGCGCTCGACGCGGTCGGCAACACCACCAAGGCGGTTACCAAGGGCTACGCGATCGGCTCGGCCGGTCTCGGCGCGCTGGTGCTGTTCGCGGCCTACAATGAAGATCTCAAGTTCTTCATCGCCAACGCCACGAAGTATCCGTACTTCCAGGGCGTGCTGCCCGACTTCTCGCTGAACAATCCCTACGTCGTGGTCGGCCTGCTGTTCGGCGGCCTGCTGCCGTATCTGTTCGGCGCGATGGGCATGACCGCGGTCGGCCGTGCGGCCGGCGCGATCGTCGAGGAAGTGCGGCGTCAGTTCCGTGAGAAGCCCGGCATCATGCAGGGGACCGACAAGCCCGATTACGGTCGGGCGGTCGACCTGCTGACCAAGGCGGCGATCAAGGAAATGATCATTCCGTCGCTGCTGCCGGTGCTGTCGCCGATCGTCGTCTACTTCCTGATCTATGCGATTGCGGGCGGTGGTCCGGCCGGCAAGTCGGCGGCGTTCTCGTCCGTCGGCGCCATGCTGCTCGGCGTGATCGTGACCGGTCTGTTCGTCGCGATCTCGATGACCTCGGGCGGCGGCGCCTGGGACAACGCCAAGAAGTACATCGAGGACGGCCACTACGGCGGCAAGGGCTCCGATGCCCACAAGGCGGCTGTGACCGGCGACACCGTCGGCGATCCCTACAAGGATACG
This sequence comes from Bradyrhizobium sp. KBS0727, assembly GCF_005937885.2. Taxonomy (NCBI): domain Bacteria; kingdom Pseudomonadati; phylum Pseudomonadota; class Alphaproteobacteria; order Hyphomicrobiales; family Nitrobacteraceae; genus Bradyrhizobium; species Bradyrhizobium sp. KBS0727. Next base: position 3,394,200 of record NZ_CP042176.1, read on the forward strand.
GCCGGCCCCGCGGTCAACCCGATGATCAAGATCACCAACATCGTGGCATTGCTGCTGCTGGCGATCCTCGCGCACTAAGCCCGCGAGGACTGATCCAAACGAAAACCCCGCGGCGCGAGCCGCGGGGTTTTTGCTGCGTTGAATTCAAACGATATCCGCCGAGACTCACACGCTGACAACAAGGAGACCAACTGATGTCGCTCTCATCCGCCCGGAATTACGCACTCCGCGCCGCCAAGTCGCAGGATCAGAAAGAGGCCACCGAACTGCTGTCGAAGGCAATCCTGGAACTGGCGATGGCGATCGACGCCACCGACGCCAAGGTCAAGAAGATCAACAAGTCGTCGTAGCCATAGCGTTTTCGAGCGAAGTGGACGCCGGTTCGCGTCAAGAAAACGCGTCAAAACAAAAAGACTAGAGACCGGTTCTGATTCAATCAGAACCGAAAAGGCTCTAGTCGCGCAGACTCAGTTCACGTCCATCTGCAAGCCTTCGCGCTTGATGATCTCGGCGAACTTCACCGTCTCGGCCTGCACGAAATCAGAATACTGCTGCGGCGTACCCCAGTCGGTGCGCGCCCCCATGGCCGCGACGGTCTTCTTGACGTCCTCGCGCTCGAGCATCGTCTTGATTTCCTTGTTGAGGGCATCGACGACAGGGGCGGGTGCGGCCTTCGGCAGGAATACGCCGAACCACGAGGAGACATCGAATTTCGCCAACTCTGGCGCGCTCTCGCGCATGGTCGGAATGTTCGGCGCCACGGCACTGCGCTCGGGCGTGGTGACCGCGAGCGCGGTCAGCTTGCCTTCCTGTGTTTGCGGAAGCGACGGGAACAGGTTGTCGAACAGGATCTGGATGTCGCCGGCGAGGGCGGCCTGCAGCGCCGGGCCTGCGCCGCGGAACGGCACATGCACCATCTTCAGGCCGGTCAGTTGCAGGAACCAGGCGCCGGTGAGGTGAGGGCTCTGGCCCACGCCTGAGGAAGCGTAGTTCAGCTTGTCGGGGTTGACCTTGATGTAGGCGATCAGTTCGGCGATCGACTTGATGCCGGTCGATGGATGCGCCGATACGATATTCGGTGTCCGGATCAGGTTGGAAACGGCCTGCAACTGGTCCGCCTTGTAGTTCAGGTTGCGGAAGATGCTGTAGGCGATGGCGTTGGGGCCGGGATTGCCGATCAGGATGGTGTGACCGTCGCCCTTCTGGCGGATCACCTCGACGGTGCCGATGGTGCCGCCGCCACCGGAACGGTTTTCCACCACTGCGGACTGGCCCCAGGCGCTCTGCAGGTGCGCTGCCAGCAGCCGCCCCATCACGTCGGTGGTGCCGCCGGCCGCGGCCGGCACGATGATGCGGACGGTTTCCGTCGGCCGCCAGTCGGCGCCAACGCTCGCGCGCGGCAAAATAGCTGCGGCCGAAATGGCCGTGGCCGCGGTCAAGACGCGGCGGCGAGAAAAAGCTTTGCTGGTCACACGTTCGCTCCCTGCTGAAATGTTATTTCGCTGGGAGCGTAGGGACCCCGCGACAATGGGGCAAGCGGGCGACTTGGCGCAGGTCGAGCCGCGCGGGGTGTCGAATAGGCGGCGGTTGGGCGTCTAGTTGAAGCTGAGCAGCTTGAACAGCGGCGTCAGATAGCTGAGCTCCTGGCCGGAGGTCGGCGTGGTGCGGCTGATGAAGTCAAAGATTCTGCCGTCCTGCAGCCCGTAATTGGCGAGCCGCTGCACCTGGCGGTTCTTGTCGAAATAGATCGCGATCACCCGCTGGTCGACGACCTGCTGGTTCATGAAGGCGACTTTGCGCTCGGAGCGTTGCGAGATGTAGTAGAACACTTCGCCGTTGAGTGTGGCGACGGTGGAGGGCGTTCCCATCACGATCAGCACCTGATCCTGGCTGGCGCCGATCGGAATCTGCTCGAGCGCGCCGGGCGGCAGGATGTAGCCCTTCTGGAACTGTTCGCCGGTGCAGGCGCCGAGTGCTGCGCACATCAGGGCTATGGCGGCGACCGCGCGGAAACCGCGCCAGCGCGCGGTCAGGCGGCGCGGCGAGGGCGCGCATCGGCGTCTGTGGCTCGTTTCGGTCATATCAGGAACTAGCCCGTCCTCTTGCATCGCGCGAGGCGTTGACGTACCGGGCAGCACGCAGGATTGCAACATGCGCGAGCTCCCAACAAGGAAACCTTGGGGGTCCGCATCCGGGACCCACAATGCTTTGGCCGTTCAATCACTTCAGGAAACCCCGGTCGCCCCAGCGCGGCACCATTGAAGCCATCTATGGCATGATCGTGACGCAGACACGAGAACCGACGTTTTATCGGGCAATGGGGGTGCCTGATACGGTTAACGGCCGTTTTGACCTGCTGCTGCTGCATTTGTGGCTGGTTTTGCGGCGGTTGAAGTCGGCAAGCGGTGGCGCGGCGCTGTCGCAGGCCCTGTTCGACCATTTTTGCAACGATATGGACGATAATCTTCGCGAAATGGGGGTCGGCGACCTCACCGTGCCGAAGAAGATGCAGGCCTTTGGGGAGGCCTTTTACGGCCGGACCGCGGCCTACGATCTCGCGCTGACCGGGGGCCGCGAGGCGTTGGCGCAGGCGCTGTGCAAGAATATCCTGAACGGCGAACACATCGAAAAGGCCGGCCGGCTCGCAGCTTATGCCGAGGCGGCTATGGCCGCCCTGGACAGCCTCGACGACGCTACGCTGCTGGGTAGTTCGGCGAAGTTTCCCGTGCCTGACAACGTGGACCGAGAGCAATGAGCAACAGCGGCATGACAGAGAAGCGAGATCCGCTGAAGCCAGATCCTTGGCGCGTCCCCCTGGCGGTCGCGCAAATCCCGGACACGGGCCTGCATCGCGACCTCCAGGCCGACGAGGCCGTTCGCCATGCGATTGCCGATGTCGGCGATTTGCGCGAGGTGCTTTCGGCGCAGGCTTCGTTCGACGTCACGCCGAAGAGCGGCGGCCGCTACCATGTCGCGGGCCATGTCCGGGCGCGGATCGGACAGACCTGCGTGGTGACGCTCGAACCGATGGAAAGCGATATCGACGAGCCGGTCGATCTGACCTTCGTGCCACCGGACCAGATCCCGGAAATGGCCGCACTGGTCGATGACGCCGAGCAGAGCGACGGGGATACGCCGGACCCGCCGGAGCCGATCGAGAACGGCTTCATCGATCTCGGCAGGGTCGCCACCGACGCGCTGTATCTCGCGGTGAATCCCTATCCGCGCAAACCCGACGCGGTTTTCGAACCCCTGGTTGAGGCCGAGGATCCCGAGGATCACCCGTTTGCAGCCTTGAAGGCGCTCAAGGACGAGCCGAAAAAGCCCGGCAAAAAGAAACCCAAAGGAACGTGACTCGCCGTTTAAGGCGACGGTCGGGTCGCATTCCGGTTGAGGTGGTTGCCTTGTTTTGCGAGGAACTTGGTATAAACTGTTGAATTGTATGGCTTTATAAGCTAGTCTCGAATCCGGGTCACGCTGGTCCCGTTTGCCAAAAGACAGTGGTCAAGAGGTTGTGTCGGGACGGGGACACGCTATTGTCGCGGCCCGGCGGAGGCGCTGTACAGCGCTTTGCCGAGCTCCGCTGCGGCGGTGCCTTTTCCAGTGCGCGGCCGGGCTCGACGAGGGCCGCAAGAGATCAGGTTTCTGGGACGTTCATGCCTCAAAAGGTTCGAATCGCGCTTGACGCCATGGGTGGCGATGTCGGCGCATCGGTTGTCATTCCCGGCGCCGCGATCTCGTTGAGTCGGCATCCCGACGCCGAATTTCTGCTTTATGGCGACAGCAAGCTGATCGACGAGCAGCTCGCGAAATATCCGGCGCTCAAGGCAGCCTCGCGCGTGGTCCATACCGACGTGACCGTCGCCATGCACGACAAGCCGAGCCAGGCGCTGCGCCGCGGGCGCAAGAGTTCGTCGATGTGGCTTGCGATCGACGCCGTTAAGAAGGGCGAAGCCCATGTCGCGGTTTCCGCGGGCAATACCGGCGCGCTGATGGCGATGGCGCGCTTCCACCTGCACACAATGCCGGGGATCGATCGTCCGGCCATTGCCGGCGTGTGGCCTACGGCACGCGGCGAGTCGGTCGTGCTTGATCTCGGCGCCAGCATCGGCGGCGACCATCACCACCTGGTGGCGCTGGCTGTCATGGGCGGCGCGATGGCGAGCGTGCTGTTCGGCAAGCCGCGCCCAACCGTCGGCCTGCTCAATATCGGGGTCGAGGAGGTCAAGGGCGGCGAGGAGATTCGCAAGGCTTCCGAACAGTTGCGCGCGATGAACCTGCCGGAACTCGAATATATCGGCTTTGTCGAGGGCGACGGGATCGGCATGGGCGCCGCCGACGTGATCGTGTCGGAAGGTTTTAGCGGCAACATCGCGCTGAAGGCCGCGGAAGGGACTGCACGTCAGATGGCGGATTTCTTGCGTCAGGCCATGTCGGCCAGCCTGATGTCCCGGATCGGTTATCTGTTCGCCCGCAAGGCCTTCAAGGCGCTGCGCGACAAGCTCGACCCCAACAAGTCCAACGGTGGAGTGATGCTCGGGCTCAAGGGCGTGGTGGTCAAGAGCCATGGCGGAATCAACGCCGAAGGCTTTGCCTCTGCGGTCGATGTTGGCTATGAGATGGTCCGCTGCGATCTCCTCACCAAGATCAATCAGATGCTTAATCGCGACGGAAGTGCGCTGGCTCAGGCGCAGACCGCGCAGGAGGCTGTCTCGTGATTTCCAAACGTTCGGTCGTGCTGGGCTGCGGCTCTTACCTGCCGCAGAAAGTACTGACCAATGCCGAGCTGGCGGCTCGCATCGATACCTCCGACGACTGGATCGTACAGCGCACCGGGATCCGGGAGCGCCACATCGCCGCCGACGGCGAGTTCACCTCGCATCTGGCGATCAACGCGGCGCGCGCCGCGCTCGAGCATGCCGGTATCGATGCGCAGGCGATCGACCTGATCGTGCTGGCGACCTCGACGCCGGACAACACTTTTCCGGCGACCGCCGTCGCGGTGCAGCACGGACTCGGCATCAACCATGGCGCGGCCTTCGACCTGCAGGCGGTGTGCTCCGGCTTCGTGTTTGCGCTCGCTACCGCCGACAACTTCCTGCGCTCCGGCGCCTTCAAGCGTGCGCTGGTGATCGGCGCCGAGACATTTTCGCGCATCCTCGACTGGAGCGATCGCGGCACCTGCGTGCTGTTCGGCGACGGTGCCGGAGCGGTCGTGCTCGAGGCCCAGGAACAGCCGGGCCTATCCTCCGACCGCGGCATATTGACTACGCATCTGCGCTCCGACGGCCGGCACAAGGCGAAGTTGTTTGTCGATGGCGGTCCGTCCTCGACCCAGACCGTGGGTCACCTTCGGATGGAAGGCCGCGAGGTGTTCAAGCACGCGGTCGGCATGATCACCGACGTGATCGTGGATGCCTTCAACGCCACCGGCACCACGGCCGAGGACATCGACTGGTTCGTGCCGCACCAGGCCAACAAGCGAATCATCGATGCTTCAGCGCACAAGCTCCATATTGCGCCGCAGAAGGTGGTGCTGACGGTCGACTTGCACGGCAACACGTCGGCGGCCTCGATCCCGCTGGCGCTGGCGGTCGCCGTGAACGACGGACGCGTGAAGAAAGGCGATCTGGTGCTGTTCGAAGCGATGGGCGGAGGCTTCACCTGGGGTTCCGCGCTCCTGCGCTGGTGAGCGCGGCATAGAATATCGATCAAATTTGTTGCGTGTTTTCATGCGCATGCATGATGGTGGCTGTTGACCATTGCGTGCTAAGCTCATAATTTCAGGGAATAAATTGTTCGCCGAGAGTGCGGGGCAGGCGATGACCGGGACCGGAAAAACAGTCACACGCGTCGATTTGTGCGAGGCAGTCTACCAGAAGGTGGGCTTGTCGCGAACGGAATCCTCTGCGTTTGTCGAGCTTGTTTTGAAAGAGATCACTGATTGCCTCGAGAAGGGCGAGACGGTGAAGCTGTCGTCGTTCGGTTCCTTCATGGTGCGCAAGAAGGGTCAGCGTATCGGACGTAATCCGAAGACGGGTACTGAAGTGCCGATCTCGCCACGTCGCGTAATGGTGTTCAAGCCGTCGGCGATACTGAAGCAGCGGATCAATGGTCATGCGGTCGCCAATGGCGACGGCAAGGAAGACTAGAACCTTACCCTTGAATAGAGTGAGCTGAGAGGAGCGAGCATTTGGACAAGGCGCCGGATGCGTTCCGAACCATCAGCGAAGTCGCTGAAGAACTCGACATTCCCCAGCACGTGCTGCGGTTTTGGGAGACGCGGTTCGCCCAGATCAAGCCGATGAAGCGCAGCGGTGGCCGGCGCTATTACCGGCCCGACGATGTCGATCTGCTCAAGGGCATCCGTCGCCTGCTCTACGGCGAGGGCTATACGATCCGCGGCGTGCAGCGGATCCTGAAAGAGCATGGCATCAAATCGGTGCAGGGCCTCGCCGACCAGACCTCGGCCGTCTCATTCGGCGCGGTTGAGGAGGCGATCGGCCTCAGCCTGCAGGAGCCCGATGAAAGCGAGATCCCGATCGTCGGTGTCGATGACGACGACTACGAGACGGAAGAATCCAAAGAGATCGATTATCGCTTCGTCGAAACCGACGAGGACGGCATCGTGGTGCCGTCGTTCGTCAAGAGCAAGCCCGTCCCCGGGCCGGTTGAGGGCAGGGACCGCGAGCGCCTTGAACGCGTGCTGCAGGACCTGCTGGCCTGCCGGCAACTGCTCGACAACGCGCTGAAGGACGGCTGAGGGGCGGGCGTCCGGACCGCTTCGTGCCGCAGGTATTTGCTCGGGATATTGGTAGATAATGGTCGGAGCGAGAGGATTTGAACCTCCGACCCCTAGTCTCCCAGACTAGTGCGCTAACCGGGCTGCGCCACGCTCCGATGCCGTTCCATTAGCTTCGATCAGGCCGGGGCGCAAGCAGGCAAAGCGGAACCTTTCAGGCCTGACAAGCCGCCGCCGGGGCATGGGGCCCTGTGCCTTCCTACAGGTTGCAGAATTGCAAATGCCGGACGCTGTGCGCCGGTCGATCGGGCTTTTGAGTCCGAGACAGGTCATTTTGGGAAGCGAAAGCGGTTTCTCTTACAGATAGTGAAGTGACACACAGGTAGCTCAAGGGTTGCCATGATAAAATTTCAGCGGGGGCAAATGGTCGTGTCGTTTTTCTCAAGAGGAGAACTGAGATGCGAAAGTTAGTCTTCATTGTTGCCTTCGCCGCCTTCGGCTTCGTGGCGAGCGAGGCTTCGGCCGTTACCGTGCTCACCACCACGCAGGGTGACGTGAAGAAGCAGTGCGAAGGCAAAACCAAATGCAGCGGCGCTTGTGGCAGCACGCTATGCGACTACGTGTGCGAGGATCCGAAGAAGCAGTGTACCGTCAGCATATTCCTGAAAAAGCGACCTGGACGCGTCACAGGTTCCGCCACAGCCGGGGCCAAGGCTAGCGTTCAGTAGTAACGTTCAATAGCCGACGCTGCATCGAGGCCAGCGAAACCGCAATCATCATGCTGGCCCCGGTGTGGCGATGGTCGATCACTTCCGGCGCATGGCTTCGGTCGAACTCTGGGACGCCGTCAAGGGTCGCGCGCGCCGATGCCGGAGGCCTCGCCCGCGCAGCAGGCTGCGATCAGGAAGGCGCTGGAAGGGCTGGGTCTGTTGAGTGGAAAGCAGGTGCGGGCGGCGGAATAGGTTGGGCGCCGGATGCTGGACACGTGACCGCGACGGCGTCACGCTCGGTTCTCAGCGGCGTGAAGGGGGCTAGATTCCGAGAACCCAGATGCCGAGGATGACACCGAGTACCGCCAGTCCACTGATGGTCCAGCCGGCGGCGTAGGCCGGGCCGGCGGTCTCGGGTTGATCGACCATCGAGTCATGCCAGTGGGTCATTCCAACCTCCTGGAATCGAGTGCTCCTGTTGGTTAGGTCTCGGTCGCACCGATTAGGTTCAAACAACGGCGCGCGATGAAAGTTCCCCGGTTTCGGGCCAATCCCTGGCCGCGTTGAACTCCCTGAGGATCGATCGTAGATTGCCGACGTTCCCGCTCCGGGAATGGGGCCACGCTTGCGCCATTCGCTGCTCCCCAAAAATCTCAAGAAAATTGTCAGGAAACTCCATGAAGGATTTTGCCGGAAAATTCGCCGTTATCACCGGAGGCGGCACGGGCATGGGCCGCGAGCTGGCGCGCCAGCTTGTTGCCGAGGGCTGCAACGTCGCGATGTGTGACGTCTCCATGGAGGCGATGGCCGAGACCAAGCGGTTGTGCGAGGCGGAAAAGCTGCCGCAGGGGCTGCGCGTCACCACCCACGCCGCCGACGTCTCGATCGAGGACCATCTGACGCGGTTTCGCGACGAAATGATCGAGCAGCAGGCGACCGACAAGATCCATCTGCTGTTCAACAATGCCGGCATCGGCGGCGGCGGCAGCCTGTTCACCAACACCCGCGAGGCGTGGGAACGCACCTTCAACATCTGCTGGGGCGGTGTCTATCTTGGCGTCCGCACCTTCCTGCCGCTGATGATGAAGGCCGACGAGGGCCACATCGTCAACACGTCAAGCGTCAACGGTTTCTGGGCCTCCGTCGGCCCGGGCGTGTCGCACACGGCTTACGCCTCCGCCAAGTTTGCGGTGAAGGGATTCACCGAGGCGCTGATGAACGACCTGCGGCTCAACGCCCCGCACATCAAATGCTCGGTGGTGATGCCCGGCCATATCGGCACCTCGATCGTTTCCAACTCGCGCAAGATCATCAGCGGCACGGAGTCCGATCAATTGAGTCCGAACGAGGTCCTGTCGGCGCGCCAGCGGCTGAAGGGCATGGGCGTCGATACCGGTGCGATGTCGGACGACGATATCCAGAAGATCGCGCTCGATCGCGCCCGCAGTTTCCGCGACGAGGCGCCGACCACGGCGGCGGTCGCGGCAAAGATCATTCTCGACGGCGTCAAGGCCGAGCGATGGCGCATCCTGGTCGGCGACGACGCCCACACGCTCGACGAGCGCGTGCGCCAGACGCCGGAGAAGGCCTATACGCCGGAGTTCTACCAGAGCTTTGCCGAGGAGGTCGGCTGGCGGCTGGGCTAAACCTTCATGTTTTGACGCGTTTTCTTTACGCGAACCGGTGTCCACCCACGGATCAAGTCCGAGGGCATGCTTCGCTCGAAAACGCTATTGCCGGCGCGCGGGGATTATCCCCTCGCGACGCGCTGGCGTGAGCCGGAGCGGTAGGCGAGGCGGGTGTGCCCGGCGCAATAGGGCGCGCCTTCGAGTGGCGTGTTGCCGCAGAAGCAAAAGTCGTCGGCGCCGGGCGTGCTGATTGGCCAACGGCAGCGTTGCTCGCTGAGTTCCAACAGCGAGCAGCGGCGCTCGCTCACGACAGGCGCGGCGTAGACGGGTTCGCCGTCCTCGTAGACCGTTCGCAGCATCTGATACTGCAGCCGCGGAATCGATCTGGAGGCGCGCTCCTTTTTGGCCGGGCGCGCTTCGGTGCTGAACTCGCCGCGCGTCAGACCGAGGCGGGAAAGTTTGCCGATCACGGCGTTGCGGCTGACGCCGATACTGGCGGCGATCTCGCGGCAGGAGAGGCCGGCTTCAAAATGGCTTTTCAGGAGTTCGACGCGCTCGGTGGTCCAGGTAGGTCCAATGGCAAACATGTTGGCGGTTCCAAATTGCGTTGAACCGCCGCTTCCCAAATTCCCGTCAGGAAGGCCTGCCGTTGTCGCGGATCGCAAGCAGCCCGTCCTTGATGGCGAGCCGAATGCCTTCCTCGATCAGGGTCTTCGCGACGCCGGGAACGCTGGTACCGTGGGTGCCCTGTCTCACCAGTTTTTCGAGATAGGTGATGGTCGAGAGCGCCAACGTGACTGGAACGCGGTCGGTTTCGGCTTTTTCCGTAGCCATGAGGAACGCTAACTTTTAATCGCTGTACTGAAAAGTATCTATTTAGACTCTATTAAGTTATGGCCGGCGGAGTCAACCAGCCCGTGACTTTTCTTCTATCCCATTGGAAATATTTAAAAATCCAGTAGCAGGCCGAATGGCGCCGGTTTGAGGCAGGCCGAGGCCTGCACGCAAGCCCACGCGCGCACGCGGCCAAACGCGACAGCCAAGGCTCGATTTCCCGATTGCCTCGCGTCAGTTTGCAATGACGATAATGCCCTGACGACAAAGCCTTTGGGGGAAGGCGTGCAGGGTGTGATGAGGGCGCTACGCCTCAAGCTCGATCTTGACCGAAAACTTTTGCAGCAGCCGTTGCGCGGCGACCACCTTGTCTGGCGGCACCTTGAAGCGCAGGAACAGCCCGCGCGAGGGATCGGTGATCGCCTCGACACCGACGTCTTTCGCCAGGCCTTCCGCCGCCAGCAATTCGCGCGCGGCTTCGCCCGCCGCGATCTCGCGCAGCTTCGGCTTGAAGATCTTGCCGATCGGGGTGACCGGCATTTCAGGGATTACGGACACCGCGTGGCCGCGCCGGCGGTTCGAGAATTTTCTCCAGCACGAAGGCGGAAAGCGCTTGCGGATCGACATGGACGCCGGGCTGCGCCGAGACGAACAGCATCGGCACCTCGCCGGCATAGGCGTCGGGGCGTACGACGGCGGCGGCGAGGGCGACGCCGGGGAAGCCGAGGGCGGCGTCCTCGATCGCGCGCGGATCGATATTGTGTCCGCCGCGGATGATGACGTCCTTGGCGCGGCCCATGATGTAGACAAAGCCGCCGGCGTCGATGCGGCAGATGTCGCCGGCGCGCAGCCAGCCCTGATGGAAGGCGTCTTCGGTTTGCTTGCCGTCGACATAGCCCGGAAACACCTGCGGTCCCCGGGTCAGCAATTCGCCGACAAGGGTGCGCCCGGGCAGCACAAGGGTGGGCCTTACCCGTGCACGACGCTCTTTGCGATCATGCAGTGAATGCCCTTGGAGCCGTTGACGGTTTGCGTCACGCGCAAGTCGGCCGCGAGGCTGCAGAGCGTGTAGGCGTCCTCGCGCGACAGATTTCGCTTTTCCCCGAGCAGCACGATCATGTCGCGCAGCGCGCGCACCACGCATTGATCGAGATCGGGATCCATCGCCATCGTCAGGTAATGCGTTGGCGTCTCGGCACGGGGATAGTCCAGCCGCAGATCCTTGCGCAGCGTCAGCCGGAAGCGGCCCTGCAAGGCGGTTTCGATCGCGGTGACGCAGACTCCGCCGTCGCCTTGCACGCCGTGGCCGTCGCCGCAGGAAAATAGCGCGCCCGGCACGAACACCGGCAAATACAGTTTGGCGCCGGCGCCGAGCTCCTTGTTGTCGAGATTGCCGCCCATTGCGCGCGGGATCAGCGAGGTGATGCGGCCCCAAGCCGGTGGCGGCGACACGCCCATGACGCCGAAGAACGGGGCCAGCGGCAGATCGAGCCCCCATGGCATGCGGCCGACCATCCGCTCGCGATCGAGCGGAATGTTGAGCAGGCGGGTCTCGTGGAAATCGTCGGGCAGGGTACCGGCGAGCGGGCGGATCAAATTGTAGCCCCAGTCCTGCCGGAGCTGGACGTCGAGAATATCGACTTCCAGCACGTCGCCGGGCTCGGCGCCCTCGACCGCGATCGGGCCGGTCAGGATATGGCCCGGCACCATCCGCTCATTGCGGGCGTGAATATCGGCAAGTTCCGCAGGCACGTGAAATTTGCTGCGGTCCGGCACCACATCGGGGCCACCGGTCACGGTGTCGACGGTCACTTCGTCGCCGCTGGCGATGGTCATGACCGGCTTCAATTTCGCTTCGAAGAATCCCCAGTGGCAGGTTTCGGGACTGGAATGCAGGTGATGATGGGTCATGAGAAGGCTTTAGGTTGCGGCGATGACGTCGTATGACGCTGTACCAGACATTGTCAGAGGCTTCCCTTGTTTTTTGTACTCTCCAAGACGATCGGCTTCGTGCTGATGCCGACGAATTTCCTGATCGGCCTCGGTGTCGTCGGCGTTATTCTGCAGGCGACGCGCTTTGCGTCGCTCGGCCGCAAGTTGGTCATGACCGCGGTGCTGCTGCTTGTGATTTGCGGGCTGTCGCCGCTGGGAAACCTGCTGATTTATCCACTGGAATCGCGCTTTCCGCCGTGGGATCCGACGCGCGGGGCGCCTGACGGCATCATCGTGCTCGGGGCATCGATCGAGGCAGATATTTCCGCCGCACACGGCACGCCGGTGGTACGCAGCGCGCCTGACCGCATCATTGCCGCCGCGACGTTGGCGCGCCGCTATCCGAATGCACGCGTCGTATTCTCGGGCGGCAGCGCCAACTTGCTTTCGAACGATGCCAGGGAAGCTGATTTTGCCGGAGAAGTATTCGAGGGTCTTGGCATCGCCAAATCGCGCCTGATAATGGAGCGGCGTTCGCGCAACACGCTTGAAAATGCCGAGTTCTCCAAAGCACTGGTCGCGCCCAAGCCCGGCGAACGATGGCTGCTGGTGACGTCGGCGTTCCACATGCCGCGATCGGTTGGCTTGTTTCGAAAGGCGGGATTTCCGGTCGAGGCCTATCCGGTCGACTGGCGCGTCGCCGGGCGTGACGGCCTGTTCGCGTTTTCGAGCCGGACCCTCGAAGGATTCTGGCGAACGGACGCCGGAATGCGCGAATGGATGGGCCTGATCGCGTACCGGGCCACCGGCAAGACCGACGAGTTGCTTCCGGGGCCGGTCCCGAACTAAAAGCACTTGTATAGCCGCAACAAGCGCGCGTTCAGCGCCGATTTGGGAGTCTACGCCATGCAACAGCAATCGCCGCCGGAAGCGCTGGATTTGGCCGGCATGGTCGCCGATCTCAACAGCCTGCTGCGGCTGAAGACGACCGTGATCGGCATCAAGATGTTCGCCACCAAAGAGGAAATGACGGCGATTCCGAAGATCCGGCGGCCGTCGGCGGTGCACACCACCGATCAGATCGTCAGCATGGCCTCGCGGCTCGGCTGGACTGTCGGCATCACCGGCGAGGATCTGGTCGGCGCGCAGTGCCGCGCGGTCATCGGCCTGGCGCCGCAGGACGACAAATGGCTCGCCGGGGAAAATTATGTCGGCGTCTGGCACGGCACTGCCGAAGACGCACGCAAGCGCCAGGAAGCGCTCGATGTGGTGCCGTATGGCCAGTATCAGGCCATGGCGGTGAGCCCGCTCACCAGCGGTCGGCTCGATCCGCCGGATATCTGCCTGGTCTACGCCACGCCCGGCCAGATGATCATCCTGATCAACGGGCTGCAATATACCGGCTACAAGAAGTTCGAATGGGGCGTGGTCGGCGAGACCGCTTGCGCCGATTCATGGGGCAGGGCGCTGAAAACCGGCGAGCCCTCGCTCTCGCTGCCATGCTTCGCCGAACGCCGCTACGGCGGCGTGCCGGATGAGGAGATGCTGATGGCGCTGTCGCCTGCGCATCTCAACAAAGCCATCGTCGGCATGAAGCAGCTCGCCAAGAACGGCCTGCGCTATCCGATCGCGCCCTATGGTATTCAGGCCGACGTGCGCGCCGGCATGGGTGTGTCCTACGCGAAGAAATAGTTGCGATCGTCATTGCGAGCCAACGGGTCGGCGCGAAGCGCCGCCCGATGATAAACTCCGCGAAGCAATCCATCTCGCGGCATAAAGAAAGAATGGATTGCTTCGTCGCTTCGCTCCTCGCAATGACGGAGCATGATCTACTGGCCGCATAGGCGATACTCTGAGGAATCTTCCATATGTCTTCGTCGAAATTCGACATCATCGTCTACGGCGCCACCGGTTTCACCGGCCAGCTCGTCGCCGAATATCTGGCCGCGCATTACAAGGGCGACGCCAGTTTGAAATGGGCGATGGCCGGACGCAGCAAGGAAAAGCTCGCCGCCGTCCGCGATGCGATCGGCGCACCGGCAGACACGTCCCTGATCGTGGCTGACGCCAGCGATCCCGCTTCGCTGAAAGCCATGGTGGCGCAGACCAGGTCGGTGATTACAACGGTCGGGCCCTATCAGCTCTACGGCGCTGATTTGCTGGCCGCCTGCGTGGTATCGGGCACCGATTATCTCGATCTCTGCGGCGAACCGGTGTGGATGCGCCAGATGATCGATGCGCATGAGGCAACCGCCAGATCGACCGGCGCCCGAATCCTGTTTTCCTGCGGATATGATTCGTTGCCGTTCGAGCTCGGCGTGTTCTGCGCGCAGGAGGAGGCGAAGAAAGTATTCGGCGCCGCGGCGGCCAGGGTCAAAGGCCGCGTCCGCGCCATGACCGGCACGCTTTCGGGGGGCACCGCCGCCAGCATGAAGGCGATCTTCACCGCAGCCGCCAATGATCCAAGCCTGATCGCCCTGTTGAGGAATCCGTTTGTGCTGACGCCGGGCTTCGACGGGCCAAAACAGCCGCCGGGCAACCGGCCGGCGTTCGATCAGGATCTCGATTCCTGGACTGCGCCGTTCGTCATGGCCAACATCAACACCCGTAACGTGCACCGCTCCAACCTTCTGATGGGTTTTCCCTACGGCAAGGACTTCGTCTACGACGAGATGGTGCTCACGGGTCCAGGCGAACAGGGTGAAGCCAGGGCCAAGCGCATGACGGCTGCCAACACCTCGGAGAAGATGACCTCCAGCGGACCGAAGCCGGGTGAGGGACCGTCGAAGGAGGAGCGGGAAGCCGGCTCTTACGATCTGCTGTTCGTCGCGATCGCGCCTGACGGCCGCCAGGTGCATGCCGCGGTGACGGGCGATCGCGATCCCGGTTATGGCTCGACTTCCAAGATGATCTCGGAATGCGCCATCTGCCTGCTGCGCGACACCCCGGACGTTCCCGCAGGCATCTGGACGCCCGGTGCCGCGATGGGTCACAAGCTCATCAACCGGCTGGTCGACCATGCCGGCCTGACATTTGGGGTGGAGAAATAGGCCTCACCCCGCGCGACGTGACGGCGCTACGCTGCCGCACGGGGATCGTAGGCGTACATCCATTCCATTCCCTTGGCCGAGACCGGAAGCAGAAGTTTCAGCATCCGGTCGCGGATCCAGGCGCCGGTGGCGCTGAATTCGCGCTTGCTGTTGCCGTTGCGGCGGGCCAGCGCCACGATGCGTTCCGCGCGCGGTCGACGGTCGAGCTCGAAATTCTGGAAGGTCAGGGCGAGCTCCTGCCGGTCCTGCATCAACCGGCCGAGCCGCATGGCGTCTTCCAAAGCCAGCGACGCGCCCTGTCCGGCATGCGGGCTGGTGGCGTGCGCGGCGTCACCGATCAGCAGCGTGCGTTGGCGCGACCAGGTCGGCAGGGTCGCGACATCGAGCGTCGCCGTCACCACGATATTCTCGGCGGCCTCCAGAATCCGCGGGATCGGATCGTGCCAGCCGGCGTGGAAATCAAGCAGATGCCGCCGCATCGCATCCTGGCTCATGGCGCGATACGCCGTGGCGTCAATGCCGTGCGCCGGCTGCGTGCTCCACCACATTACGGCGTCGTTCGCATCGGAACTGCAAACGCCGTAGCCGAAGAACCCGCTTTGTCCGAACGTCGTTGCGACGCGCTGGCCGATCGGCGCGTCCGCGATCACCGATCGGGCGACAAAGCCGCCGAAGCCGATCAGGCCGGTGTCGAACGGTTTCGGTCCATCGGGGATCACATGCGAGCGCACGGCCGAATGAACGCCGTCGGCGCCGATCACGAAATCGCCCTCCGCGCTGGAGCCGTCGGCGAAATGCACGACCACCGGCTTGTCGGTGCGGTCCTCGATCGCAACCAGGCGCTTCTCGAACCGCAGCTCGACATTCTCGCACCAGGCCCTGTTGATCAGCGCCTCGTTCAGCGTGGCGCGGCACATGTTCACCGCGGGCTGGCCGAAACGCTCTTTCATGTTGTGATTGATCGAGCCGAGCCGGGCGCCGGACTGCGAATGGAAATCGAAGGATTCAGCGATCGATCCGTGCCGGATCATGTCGTCGGCCAGGCCGATCTCGGCCAGCACGTGCATGCCGTTCGGCGCGATCTGCAGGCCGCCGCCGATGCCGCAGGAGTAGGGCCAGGCCTCGAACACCTCGGCATCGATGCCGGCCTTTTTCAGGAAGATCGCGGTGACCGGACCGGCGATGCCGCCGCCGATGATCAGGGCCTTGGGTGGTCTGCTCATGCCTTGCTCCGTGCATCCGTGAAGTGATAGGAACGTATAGTTGCTAATCATCTTAGTAACTAAGATATATTCGAACTAAGATAAGAGGCGGGCTTTGTCAAGACCGAAAGCGCGGGCTGCGCTGATGCAGGAACTCGAACACGCGGTGCGGCGCTCGTCTGCGCTCGGCGTGATTTTCGGGCAGACGGTAGCGAACCGGGTCGGCATTTCCAGTTCCGACCTCGAATGCCTCGACTTCCTCAACATTGAAGGCCGCGTGACCGCAGGCCGCCTTGCGGAGCTGACGGGGCTGACGACGGGCGCCATCACCGGCGTGGTGGACCGACTGGAGAAGGCCGGCCTGGTGCGCCGCGAGCGCGACGACAACGATCGCCGCAAGGTCTTCATTGCGATCGTGCCGGAGAACGTCGCCAAGGTTGGACGGTTTTATGAGCACTTGCAGCGAGGCATGCTGGAGCTCTGGAGCTCCTATTCGGACGCCGAGTTGAAGCTGCTGCTGCGTTTCATGACGCAGGGCTACGAGACCATGCTGGCGGCGGTCGAGGAGCTCAAGACGATGGTGGATGGGTCCGATCCGCAGCCGAAAGCCGGACCCGGCAGGCCTAGGAAGCGATAGCCGGCGCCGTGGACGCGGGATCGCGGTTTGCCTTCCAGCGCTCGGCGGCGACGTACATGCCCCACATCGTGCCCAGCATCATCCAGAAATGCCGCCAGTGGTCGGTATCGATGATGAAGCTCTCGCCGACCGTGCCGAGATAGGCCGAGAAGATCGCGAGATAAGTCCGCTGCCATGGCGCGGCGGTGAAGATGTAGCGGAATCCCGTGAGCGCCGTGACGAACACCAGCGCCGGATAGCAGATGCCGGAGATCCAGCCACCCGACATGAAAGCATTCAGGTAGGAGTTGTGAGTGTCTTCCGGAAAGTACTTGTGGAACTGCAGCGGCCCGATGCCGAACGGCAGATCGAGCGCCATGTCGGCGCCGAGGATATGGCGGCCGAACCGGCCGAAGCGGCCCTCGTCATAGCTCTGGTCGAAGCTGGCGCGCTGCTTGAACATCTCGGCGATCGAATCGAACGACAGCAGGACCGCGACCAGCGCCGCCGCCAGGATAACGGCTACCAGCGCCATCACGATGACGCGCGAGCGCTGCGCCTGCGAGCGGCTGGTCAACACCATCAGCACCAGCATGAAGCCCGAGGTGAGGATCAGCCCGCCCCAGGCCGCGCGCGAAAACGCCAGCAGGATCGCCAGCGACATCATTCCGAACGCGATCGTGTTGCGGAATGATTTGCCTAACCTGTCCGAAACGACGCTCTGCAGGCAGAACAGCGCCGGCAGGATCAGGAACGCGCCCAGCACGTTGGGATCCTTGAAGGTACCGCGGGCGCGTTCATACAGCGTCAGCAGGTCATGGCCGCCGGGGACGAGGTTGAAGTAGCCGCCGAGCGCCGCGAGTGCTGCGATCATTGCGCCCACGACCAGGCCACGCCGCAGCATGTTGAGCCGGGCCTCGGTATCTTCGGAGATCACCATCGCGAAAAACATCACGGTGACGGCCATGTACCAGGACGTCGCGATCCAGTTCGCCACCTCGCTCTTGTCCAGGAACGGAATGGCGCCGATGGTGTAGCCGACATTGAGCAGGAACAAGGCCAGCAGCAGCGGCACGAACACGAGCCGCATCCGCAATCCCGTGGCAAAGAAGATCAGCGAGGCGGCGAGCGTAGAGAGTTCGTAAGGGCTCGGCTCGATGAAGACGATGGCGCCGCACGCGCCAACCAGCCACACCAGCGCACGCTGAAGCGCGAGCACGCCGGGTGCCGCCGTCATCGATGGAAGGGAGCCCCCGGCCGCCGCCGCATACGCCATCACATACTCACAAACACACGCAACTCAACGTCACAACATACTATTGCTGACGTCATTGCGAGGAGCAGTAGCGACGAAGCAATCCATTCTTTCTCAGCCGGCGAGATGGATTGCTTCGCGTCGCTCGCAATGACCGTCTTTCAATACGCATTCTCGTTCTTCGTCATCAGCGCCAACGGCGTCTTGAGCAGGATGAAGGCGTCGAACAGCACCGACCAGTTCTCGATGTAATAGAGGTCGAACTCGACGCGCTTCTGGATCTTCTCGTCGGTATCGACTTCACCGCGCCAGCCGTTGATCTGCGCCCAGCCGGTGATGCCGGGCTTGACGCGGTGGCGCGCGAAGTAGCCGTCGACGGCCTCGTCGAACAGCCGGCTCTGCAATTTGCCCTGCACGGCGTGCGGGCGCGGGCCGACCAGCGAGAGGTTGCTCTTGAACACGACGTTGAACAGTTGCGGCAATTCGTCGAGGCTGGTCTTGCGGATGAAGCGGCCGACGCGGGTGACGCGCGGATCGTCCTTGGTCACGACCTTGGCCGCGGTCGGATCGGCCTGATGGTGGTAGAGCGAGCGGAACTTGAAGACGTCGATGCGCTCGTTGTTGAAGCCGAACCGCTTCTGGCGGAACAGCACCGGGCCGGGGCTGTCGAGCTTGATCGCGAGCGCGACCAGCCCCATCACCGGCAGCGCCGCGAGCAGGATCAGGAAGCCGACCACGTGATCGAACAGCCACTTCATCACCAGGTCCCAGTCGGTGATCGGCGCCTCGAACACGTCGAGCGTCGGCACCTCGCCGAGATAGGAATAGGAACGCGGGCGGAAGCGCAGTTTGTTGGTGTGAGCCGAAAGCCGGATATCGACCGGTAGCACCCACAGCTTCTTCAGCATCTCCAGAATCCGCGTCTCCGCGGAGATCGGCAGCGCGAACAGCACGAGATCGACGCGGGTGCGGCGGGCGAATTCGATGATGTCATCGACCTTGCCGAGCTTCGGGCTGCCGCCGCAGGTGTCCATCGCGCGGTCATCGTTGCGGTCGTCGAAGACGCCGAGCATGCAGATGTCGGAATCTTCCTGAACCTTGAGTGCCTTGACGAGCGTCTCGCCGTTCTCGTCGGCGCCCACCACGATGGTGCGGCGATCGAGCCGGCCCTGGCGCGCCCAGTTGCGTACCAGCGAGCGCAGCGCCAGGCGCTCGGTCACGAGTGCGGCGAGGCCGACGAAGAAAAACGCCGTCAGCCAGAGCCGCGAAATCTCGCTGCCGAGCTTGACGAGGAAGGAAGCGCCGATGAAGAGCAGGAATACGAACGCCCAGGATGAAACCATTCGGGTCATCTGCCGGAGCTGACCGCGGAAGACGTCGACGTCGTAGATGTCGGCGGCCTGGAAGCAGATCACGGCGGTTGCCGTCATGGCGACGATCGCGGTGGCATATTCCCAGTGAAAACCGCCGAGGCGGACGACATAGCCGAAATAGAGTGCGATGCCGATCAGGCTCAGCATGACGAAATCGACGAGCCGCACCGCGCCTGCGATCACGATCGGCGAGTAGGCGCCTCCAACCTTTTGATTGGTGACGGCAAGGGCTGCCGGAGACAGCCTTCGGCGCCGTTCGACCGGTGCGCGATCGGCGGTGCCGTCCATCGCGGCCGTCGCGGCGGCATTCATCATCGAGCGAGCGCTGATCGGTTCCACTTGTCCACGTCCGTTCTTGTGCCGGCAGATAGGAATGCGCCCGCCGATGCGGAACTCCCCACATCACGGCATAAGGGACAAATCGGAAGAAACAGTTACGTTGGTAATGAGGAGTTAACGATTGGCAAACGCGTCGCGGTAGCCGGCCAAGACGCCCTCGACCATCGCCTTTTGCGAGAAGTGCACGAAGATCCGTTCGCGCAGCGACCTTGCGCGCTCCTGCGCGGCGTGCAGATCGTCGAGTGCGCTCTCGATGGCGTCAGCCATCGCGGAAGCGAGGCCGGGCGCAAACAGGGCCTCGGTATGGGAACCGAAGATCTCGGGGATGCCGCCGACATTGGCGGCAACCATCGGAATGCCCGCCGCCGCGGCCTCGATCACCACATAGGGCATGGAATCGCCGCGGGAGGGAACCACCAGCAGCGAGCCCTTGGAAAAGCCGTAGCGCGCCTTGACGTGACCGATGAACCGCACGGCCTCGCCGAGGCCGTGCTGCTGCACCTGCGCCTTCAGGTTCGCCGTTTCCTCGCCGTCGCCGGCAAGCGTCAGCGTTATCGGCCGGCCGTCGGCGCGCAGCCGCGCCACCGCGTCGATCAACAGGTCGGCGCCCTTGATGTGCCGGAACTCACCGACATAGACCACGTCGGTGGCGTCCTCCGCCTTGACGATCGGATCGAACTCATTGGCGGTGACGCCGTTGAACACGCAGCGTACCAGGCCTCTCGGCGTGCCGATGGTGCGCTGATAGGTGTCGCGTGCGAACGCACTTTCGAACAGGAACAGGTCGGTCCTGTCCATCAGCGCGCGTTCGACGCGGCCGTAAAGATTTCCCTTCAGCGTCGTCAGCGGAAAATGCAGCGAGCCGCCATGCGGCGTGTAGACCCTGATCGTGTGGTTCGAACCGGTCCTCAAGCGAATAAAGGCGCCGGCCTTGGCGCCGTGGCCATGCAGCACGTCTGGCTTCAATTGCCGGATCAGGCGGTGAAAGCGTGCCCATACCAGGACGTCGGTCGGGAGCGGCTCGCGGCGGATGGGGAGGCGGTGAACACCAAGCTTGAGGCGAGGGGCGATTTCCGCGAATGCCTGGTCGGCCCGTTCGCCGCCGGTCAGGCTGTCGGCGACAATGCCGACCTGATGGCCGCGATCGGCCTGGCCATTAGCCAGGTCGAGAATATGGCGAAAAATCCCTCCCACCGGGGCACGCGTCGCGTGCAGGATACGAAGCGGCTGGCCTTCTACGACAGCCATGATCAGAGCCAGCGTTCCATGCGGCCCGCGCAAGCGGGCGCAGCAACCGGGAATGGGTTTGGGGCGAGCGCGCCGCGCATCACGAGAATCCTGAAATACGATCTGCCCGATTAAGGGTGTCCATGGTTAACAAAACATGACCGGGCGTCCACGGCCAGCCCTTTCCGGCCCGGCAAACGGGCGGATTAACCCCGCAGCAACCTTAATGGAGTGTAATCGGCCCCGTTCAAGTGAGCAGTTGCGTTCGCGGGAGTGTGCGATGCGTTTAGCGTTCTGGCGTGCCGGCAAGGACGAGACGGTGGTGCAGCGGGTCGTCTCGAAGCCCGCACCGGCGGTCTCGAATCCGGTCGCGGCCTCCGAAACCGGCGATCTCGACCTGCATGTGCTCGGTCACGCGTTGGCGCGCAAGCGGGGCTGGATCATCGTCCCGACGGTGCTGGCGGCGATCCTGTCGATCGCGGCCGTCAATCTGATCACCCCCCGGTACAAATCGGAAGCCCGTATCCTGGTCGATGGGCGCGAGAACGTGTTCCTGCGTCCGAATGGCGAACGCAGCGAGGAACGCACCTCGCTGGATGCCGAAGCCGTGACGAGCCAGGTCCAGTTGCTGCAGTCGCGCGATCTGGCCCGCGAGATCATCAGGAAGAACAAGCTTGCCGAGCGCCCGGAATTCGATCCGGTGCTGCAGGGATTTTCGCCGCTGAAGTCGGTGCTGGCCCTGTTCGGCATCGGGCGCGATCCGTTCGCGTTGAGCCCGGAAGAGCGTGTGCTCGACGCCTATTACGAGCGCTTCACGGCCTACGCGGTCGACAAGTCTCGCGTCATCGTCGTCGAATTCCAGTCGCGCGATCCGGAGCTTGCCGCGCGTGTCGCCAATTCGATCGCCGAAGGCTACCTGGCGCTGCAGCAGAACGCGCGGCAGGAGCAGGCCAAGTCCGCCGGCCAATGGCTGTCGGGTGAAATCGAAAATCTGCGCAAGAAAGTGGCCGAGGCCGAATCGCGCGTTGAGGATTTTCGTTCGAAGTCGAGCCTGTTCGTCGGCACCAACAACACGACGCTCTCCAACCAGCAGATGGGCGAAATCAACACCCAGTTGAACAACGCCCGTGCTCTGAAGTCGGATGCCGAATCCAAGGCGCGGCTGATCAAGAACATGCTGCAGAGCGGCAAGCCGATCGAGGCTTCCGAGGTGCTCAATTCCGAACTGATCCGCCGTCTGTCCGAACAGCGGGTGACGCTGCGCGCGCAGCTCGCCGAACAGTCCTCGACGCTGCTCGACCAGCATCCGCGCATCAAGGAATTGAAGGCCCAGCTCGCCGATCTCGACAAGCAGTTGCGCGACGAAGCCGGCAAGGTCTCGCGCTCGCTGGAAAATGACTCGCTGATCGCCGATGGCCGGGTCAATGGCCTGATCAACAGTCTCGATCAGTTGAAGAAGCAGGCCTCCTCGAACAACGGCCAGGATGTCCAGCTCCGCGCGTTCGAACGCGAAGCCAAGGCCCAGCGCGATCTGCTCGAATCCTACCTCGCCAAATACCGCGAGGCGACCACGCGCGAAAACATCGAGGCGGCGCCTGCCGACGGCCGCATCATTTCCCGCGCTACCGTTTCCAACATCCCGGCCTATCCGAAGAAGCTGCCGATCGTGCTGATTGCGACGCTCGCGATCCTGCTGCTCACCAGTGGTGCGATCGTGACCGGCGAACTGCTGCGCATGACCGCGCCGCGGGCTTCCGCGGCATTCGCTGCCTGGCCGGCATCGATACGTGCACCTTCGATCGTTCCGGCTTCGCCGGTCGAAAGCAGCGAAATTCCTCCGCCGATGTCGATCGTTCCCCGTGCGGATGTCCCCCGCACGGATGCCGTAGCGGCAAGCGGCGAAATCGCGCAGCTGGCCGACGATCTCGCCGGCAACGCCGGGACGGCCCGAAAGCTCACGCTCCTCGGCACGGCGCCGGGCGAGAGCATCACGTTGACTGCACTGACGCTGGCGCGGTTGATGTCGCGGCAGGCGAAGATCGCGGTCGTCGATCTCGCCGGCGCGATGCCGACGGTTGCTGCGGCATCGGCCGATCCGGCCGCGCCCGGGCTCGCCGAGTTGATGCAGGGTCAGGCATCGTTCACGCAGATCATCACCAAAGACCGGCTGTCGCGGGTCCACCTGGTCAGCGCCGGGCGTCCGGGCTTCGACCGCGCACAGCTTCAGTCGCCGCGGCTCACCTTGACGATCGATGCGCTATTGCGGGTTTACGATCATGTGCTGCTGGATGTCGGCGCGGGCTCCGACTTGCCGGCGGAACTCCTGACGTCGCAGGCGCATGCGGTGGTGGTGCCCGACCCCGCGATGGCGGCGGATGCCCGCGCCGCCATGTGCGACCAGTACCGGGCGGTCGGCTTCGCCGCGGTGACGATGCTGAGCGGGCCGTACCAGCCCGCGGACGCCAGCGAACCCGGCCCGCACGTGGTGGCGGCGTAAGCCAACCTGCGATCTCACAGCTTCTGAGGGTGGGAAAAGCGCAAGCGTGCCCACCATTTGCGTCGACAGGAAAGATGGTGGGCACGGCGCTATTGCGCCTTTACCCACCCCGCAATCTTTTCAGATTTTTCTAGCTGAACGCGTTGCGCAGCTTTTGCGCCATCTCGAACAGCGCCGGATTGTGCTTCACCAGACGCTTGGTGCGGTTGAGCCCCGACATGACGCTGGCGGCGAGCCTGCCGCGCGGGCTGAGCGCAATGAAGCTGTCGAAGATCGGCTCGTCGTCCTTGCAGAACAGCCGCTTGTAGTCGTCCGATCCGATCCCGAGATCGAGGGCGCGATAATCCTGTCCGGCGTAATGGTCGATGATGTCGCGCATCAGGATCAGGCCCGGGCTGTATTTCGAGTTCGGCGACATCGTGTAGGTGTTGAACATCATCGAGAAGCGATGACCGTCGGCCACGCCGGCGAAAATCGCGATCACTTCCTCGTCGCATTCGAGCGCGTGAATGTCGATGACGTGGTTGCCGTTGGCGAGCGGCGTGGTGCAGGCCAGGCGAATGAAATCCTCGATGCCGGGATCGGCGAAGACATTGGGCAGTTTCTGTTCGGCCATCCGCTGCGGCTTGACGCGGAAGAACCAGTCGAGCAGCCGGGTGACGTCGGCCTCGGCTGACGCGACATGATAGCGGTAGCCGGGCAGGGCCTGCAGCTTGCGCTCCTTGCCCTTCAGGCGCCGCCGGAATGAATTGCTGACCAGCGCCGCGGGTGCCGCACCCGGCTCCATCTTCAGCAGCGGGCAGTCGTTGGCCGACGGCTGATACGGCAACAGCGCAAACGGATTGGGCAGATCGCGCCAGCGCAGCGGCTGCTGGTGCAGCGCGAACACGTCGGCTTCGGCGCGCTGCGCTATCGCCGATATCAGGCCTTCGAGATCGGTCCGCGTCGCGCTCGCGGCGAAATCCCGGTCCCACAGCGCCATGTTGAAGGTCGAATGCTTGCCGCCCATGAAGCCGGCGCAGCGCGCGCCGTAGGTATGCCGGAGCGCGAGCGGCAGCAGCAGCAGCGGACGGCGTTCGGCGTCGTAGGCAATGACGATGAAGGGAACGAAGCCTTCGCGTTCGCCGACCTGCCGCTGCCAGGCGGCAACGAAATCGAAGCGCTGATAGGGCGTGAAGGAGGCCTGCTCGTTTTCGAGGCCGCGCCAAATCGCTTCAGCGGAGGCGAGGTCGTGAACGATATCGATGCCGGCGATGCGGACGGCCTTCGACCATGCACTGCTATCCGCCGTACCGTTGTCAATCGCGGCAGCCATGGTCATCGCGGAACCCGTGTTATATGAAATTGTTTACAATTTGCGGCTTAGGCCGACCTTCGCAGGGAAATGTCAACAAAGAGTAATAACAATGCGGCCGCGGCGGGGGCACGCGCGGCCGTGAGTGAGGACGGACGTTGGCGTCGGACATCGGGATTCTGCAGCGGGCCCGGATGGAGCTCGCTTATTTCAGCGGCTACGCGCGATTGAAGCAGCGGCAGACCGGCGGCGCCGGCGTCATTCTGCGGTTCGAGCGCGTGCGCCCGCGCCGATCCCAGCGGTTTCAGCCGCATCTGGCTGGTGAAATCACACCGCAATTTCTCGACCGGACGATCCGGGCGCTGAAGCGCTGGAAATTCGATCTGGTGCCGATCGACGAGGTATGCCGGCGCGCGGTCACGCTGCCGAAGCCGAGGCCGTTTGTCTGCCTGACGTTCGACGGCGGCTACAAGGACGTCATCACGGCGGCCTATCCGGTGCTTGCCAGGCACGGCGTTCCCTTCGCCGTCTACCTGCCGACCGCCTTTCCCGACGGGGTTGGCGAAATGTGGTGGTTGGCGCTGGAAGGGCTGATCGCGCGCGAAGACCGCATCAGCCTGGTGATCGACCGCAAGGAACGGCGCTTCGCCACCCGTCATGTTTCGGAGAAGCATGACGCGTTCGAATTTCTGTCGAGCTGGATGCGGGCGCTGCCGCCATCAGACCTTTCATTCGCCATCAACGACCTCTGCAAACGCTATTCGGTCGACCTCGCAGCGCTGTCGCGCCATGCATCGATGGACTGGGACGATCTGGCAAGCCTCGCGGCCGATCCGCTGGTGACGATCGGCAGTGCGACGGTGAACTACCCCGTGCTGTCGAACCTTGGGGATGCCGATGCAAGGCGCGAAATCGCGATGGGCAAGGCGGTCACGGAGACCGCCTTTCGCCGCGACGTCAGGCATTTCGCCTATCCGTTCGGCGACCGCGAATCCTGGCGCCGGCAGCATCTGGAGATGGCGCAGGAGGCAGGGTTTGCCAGCGCGGTATCGGCGATTCCAGGTGTCGTCGAGGCGAAGGGATACACCAACCTCCACGCACTGCCACGCGTCGCCTGGGACGGGCGGCAGCGCTCGCTGCGCATGATGCGCGTCATCCTGTCCGGAATGATGTTCCCGCCTGTCAGGCCGGCCAGGGCTTAGAGAGCATGATCCGGAAAAGTGGACACCGGTTTTCCCTCGGGACAAACGCGAAGCGTTTGCCCCGAGATCATGCTCAACTAAGCTTGGCGATCCGGCCGCGACATCCAGCTGATAATCGGCATGGCCGGCAGTACCCATCCAAGGCCGGCCACGACGTAGAAGATCGCCTGCAGCAGGCCCGAATTGGCCAGCCACGGCGTCTGCGCGATCGTCATTCCCATCAGCGACCACACCACGACAAGCACCAGCAAGGCGATGGTTCCGAACAGTTTGCGGGTGCGTATCGTCATGGCGGATATGTGAAGCTCGCTGCGGTTTGCGCGGCTTGCGCGCGGGAAGGGCCGGACTATAAGGGGCGCGGCAATTCAATCAAGCGCGCTTCCAGACAGGTCCCAAAACAGGCTCCCAAAGACAGCTCTTATGACCAACGGTAATTCCGCACAGCAGGCGCCGAAGCTCGGCGCGGTCAGATGGTGGCTGGTTTCGGTCGCCGCCCTGATCGCGATCATGGTGCTGGTCGGCGGCGCCACGCGGCTGACGGAATCCGGATTGTCGATCGTGGAGTGGAAACCGGTGACCGGCACGCTCCCGCCGCTCAACGAGGTGCAATGGGCGCAGGCGTTCGAGGGCTACAAGGCGATCCCGCAATATCGCGAACTCAACGCCGGCATGAATCTCGCCGAGTTCAAGACCATCTTCTGGTGGGAATGGAGCCATCGGCTGCTCGGCCGCGTCATCGGTGCGGTCTACCTGCTGCCGTTCCTGTTCTTCCTCTGGCGCGGCGTTCTCGGTGGCGAGTTGAAGCGGCGGTTGTGGCTGATCTTCGGTCTCGGTGCGCTGCAGGGAGCCGTTGGCTGGTGGATGGTGGCCTCGGGGCTGTCGCAGCGGGTCGAGGTCTCCCAATATCGCCTGGCGACGCATCTGGTGCTGGCGCTGCTGATCTTTGCCGCTGTTATCTGGACGCTGCGGCGATTGACCGAGCGGCCGCGGCCCGTCGTGCCGTCGCGGCTGAAGATCACGGCCATGGCGCTGCTGGTGCTGACCTTCGTGCAGCTCTATTTCGGAGCGCTGGTCGCCGGCCTTCGCGCCGGCAGGGTATACAACACCTGGCCCGATATCGACGGCAGCTTCATTCCGTCGGCCGCGCGGCTGTGGTTCGAGCAGCCGTGGTGGCGCAACTTGTTCGACAATACGCTGACCGTGCAATTCGAGCATCGCATGACCGCCTATGCGCTGCTGGCGCTCGCGGTGCTGCACGCCATCGATGCCGTGAGGTCGCGGGCCGGTGCTGCCGCCATCGGCGGCGCCTGGTGGCTGGCCGCGGCGATCCTTCTGCAGGCCACGCTCGGCATCCTCACGCTGCTGCATCAGGTGCCGATCGATCTCGCTTTGATGCATCAGGCGATCGCGATCGTGGTGCTGACGCTGGCGGTTGTTCAGGCCGAACGGCTGGCCGCGCGCCGCGCCGTGAAGCGCAGCGAGAAGCTGGTTTTGCCGGTCGGCCAGCCCGGCTGAAACACGCGATACTACGCCGCCGCGTGGCGCGAATTCCCGGCTGAGCCGGCTTCCAGATAATCCAGCCCGATATCGAGCGCGGCGGAACTGTGCGTCAGCCAGCCCGCCGAAATGAGGTCGACGCCGGTGGCGGCGATCGCCTTGGCGGTGGCAGCCGTGATGCGGCCGGAGGCTTCCGTGATAGCACGGCCGTCGGTCATGGCGACCGCTTGCCGCAGCTCATCGGTGGTCATGTTGTCGAGCAGGACCGCGTCGACGCCGAGCGCCAGCACCTGTTCGAGTTGCGCGAGCGTGTCGACCTCGACCTCGATCTTGACGAGGTGGCCGGCATGGGCTTTGGCGCGCTCGATCGCGGTGCGGATGCCGCCGGCGAGCGCAATATGGTTGTCCTTGATCAGCATGGCGTCGTCGAGGCCGAAGCGGTGATTGCTGCCGCCGCCGGCGCGGACCGCGTATTTTTCCAGCGCGCGCAGTCCGGGCGTGGTCTTGCGGGTGCAGACGATGCGCGCCTTGGTGCCTTGCGCGGCCGATACCAGCGACGCCGTCGCGGTTGCGACGCCGCTCAGATGGCAGAGAAAATTCAGCGCCGTCCGTTCGCCGGTCAGGAGACCGCGTGCGGGCCCATCGATTTCGGCGATGACGTCTCCCGGTGCGACGACGCTGCCGTCCGGCCGCTCGGCGGTAAGCCGGATGTCGGGGGAAACGAGCTGAAACGCGGTACGCGCGATATCGAGCCCGGCCACGATGCCCGGTTGGCGCGCGCGCAGTACCAGTGAGGCCCGCCTGTCGGCCGGCGCGATCGCATCCGCGGTGATGTCACCGGCGCGGCCGAGATCTTCAAGCAGCGCGGTCCGAACCAGCGGTTCGTACATAACGGGCAGAAGAGGCGTAAGCGTCATGGCTGGGTACTCCCGACAGACAGGGATGTGGTTTCAACGATCTCGCGGGCGGCGGCGAACGCGTCCGCAAGCGTGAGGGATGACGGTACGGCCGAGGGCAGGGTGTCCGGAAAATCCGTTCGAAAATGCCCGCCGCGGCTTTCCTCGCGCCGGAACGCTGCCACCGCGATCATCAGTCCAACCCGTGCGGGATCGGATGCCGCGCCGCTGCCGCTGGCGATCGGATAGAGGCCGCGAATGGCGCGTTCGATGCCGTGCCGGTCGCGCAGCACGCCGAGGCCCTGCGACAGGATCGGCCGCACCGCCGAAGCGTCGGATGCGGGCGGAGGCGCCAGGGTCGTGCGCGCTTTCAATGCGTCGCGGCCGGCGCCCTTGACGCTTTGCGCAACCCAAGACGCGCACACGATGGCTTCCATCAGCGAATTGCTGGCGAGCCGGTTGGCGCCATGCAGGCCGGTGCGGCTGACTTCGCCGCAGGCCCAGAGACCATGCACCGTGCTGCGGCCTTCGGTATCCACGGCAATCCCGCCCATGTGGTAGTGCGCCGCCGGCCGCACCGGAATCGGATCGGTCGCGGGATCGATCCCGGCCATTTTGCAGAACGCCGAAATCACCGGATAGCGTTTTGCAAATTCCGCTCCCGGATGGGTTCGCGCGTCGAGGAAGACGCGATGTCCCTCGGCGCGGCGATGCCAGACCGCGCGCGCGACGATGTCGCGGGGCGCCAGTTCCGCGCCGGGCTGGTCCGCCATGAAACGCAATCCAGTGTCGTCGATCAGGATGGCGCCATCGCCGCGCACGGCCTCGGTCACCAGCGGCATCGGGCGCGACGGGCCGTCGAAGGCGGTCGGATGGAACTGGATGAATTCGAGATCGGAAAGCTGTGCGCCCGCACGCGCCGCCAGGGCGAGGCCCTGACCGAAACAGCCGGCCGGGTTGGTGCTGTCCAGAAACAGCCCGCCGATGCCGCCGGTCGCGAGCACGACGCGCCCGCTATCGATCACCAGCGGACCGTCCGCGTTCGCGGCGAGCACGCCCTGGATGGCGTTGTCCTCGACGATCAGGCTCCGTGCCTCGACGCCCTCCAGCAATGTGATCGACGGGCAACGACGGACCGCCGCGATCAACGCGCGCATGATCTCGCGGCCGGTGCCGTCGCCGGTGGCGTGCACGATCCGGTTGCGGCCGTGCGCGGCCTCGAGGCCGAGCCGCCAGCCGCCATCGGGCCGGCGGTCGAAGGCGACGCCAAGCCGGGCGAGGTGTTCGACGGCCGCGGGCGCCGCATCGACGATCCGCCGCGTGACGGCTTCATCGCAAAGCCCAGCGCCGGCCGCGATTGTGTCGGCCAGATGCAGGGCAGGGGCGTCGTCATCGCCCATCGCCGCCGCCAGGCCGCCTTGCGCCCAAAGGCTGGAGGCTTCCGCGCCGAGCGGCGCTTTCGAAAGCAGCAACACCGGCTCCGGGGCGAGCTGCAGCGCCGTCATCAATCCTGCGGCGCCGCCGCCGATGATCACCGGCCGGTTCTTCAGTGCTGAAATGTCGGTGCTCATAGCGCCAGCATCCTCTC
This sequence comes from Bradyrhizobium sp. KBS0727, assembly GCF_005937885.2. Taxonomy (NCBI): domain Bacteria; kingdom Pseudomonadati; phylum Pseudomonadota; class Alphaproteobacteria; order Hyphomicrobiales; family Nitrobacteraceae; genus Bradyrhizobium; species Bradyrhizobium sp. KBS0727. The sequence continues at coordinate 3,424,082 of NZ_CP042176.1, forward strand.
GACGGCGCGCCGGGCGGGGGCTGCGATGGCGGGATCGATCGTCACCGCGTGCTGACCCGTTTCCAGCGCGTGCCGGATGTTCTTCAGCGTGATCCGCTTCATGTGCGGGCACAGATTGCAGGGCCGGATGAACTCGACATCGGGGTGCAGCACGGCGACGTTGTCGCTCATCGAGCACTCCGTCAGTAGCACGACGCGGGGCGGGCGCTGTTGGCCGACGAAATCAGACATCGCCGCCGTCGAGCCGGAGAAATCGGCCTCCGCCACCACCTCGGGCGGGCATTCCGGATGGGCGAGAATGGTGACGCCGGGATGGTTCTCGCGCAGTTGCCTGATATCGTCAGGCGTGAACAGCTCGTGCACTTCGCAATGGCCCTTCCACGCGATGATCTTCACGCCGGTCTGGGCGGCAATGTTCTGCGCCAGGTACTCATCCGGCAGCATGATGATGCGCTCGGCGCCGAACGACTCGACGACTTTGAGCGCGTTGCCTGACGTGCAGCAGATGTCGGATTCCGCCTTCACCGCGGCCGACGTGTTGACATAGGTGACAACAGGTACGCCGGGATAGCGCTGACGCATCAGCCGCACGTCCTGTGGGGTGATGGAGTCGGCGAGGGAACAGCCGGCGGCAAGGTCCGGCACCAGCACGGTCTTTTTCGGGTTCAGCAGCTTGGCCGTCTCGGCCATGAAGTGCACGCCGGCGAGCACGATGACGTCGGCATCGACCTTGGTGGCCTCGCGCGCCAGCAGCAGGCTGTCGCCGACGATATCGGCGACGCCGTGGAATATCTCCGGCGTCTGGTAGTTGTGGGCCAGGATGACGGCGTTGTGCTTTCGCTTCAGTTCGAGGATGGCGTCGACATCCCCCGCAAAGGTGGCCCATTCGGGCGGCGAGATCACCCGTTTGACCCGCTCATAGAGCTGATCGGTGCGGGCTAACGCGGCAGCGTGAAGATCGGCCATTTATACTCTCCATGAGCATATAATGGCTTATACTTATCCTGAGCATAATCGAAGTCAAGTGCGCGAAAGCGGAAGTTTCGTGCCGACGACGGCGCGTTCGGCCAATACGGCGTGGCGGAACCGGAACAGCTTGGCCGGCCGTCCGACGGTATCGGCGGCGATTGCGCCAGTTTCCTCAACGAGTTGCTGCTGCTCGATGAGACGGCGGAAGTTCTGCTTGTGCACCAGGCGACCTGCAAGCGCTTCAACACTGCGTTGCAGTTGCAGCAGGGTGAATTCCGCCGGCATCAGTTCGAACACGACGGGACGATATTTGATCTTGGCGCGCAGCCTTGCGATTCCGGTCGCGAGAATCCGACGATGATCGCCGGTCATCGCCCGGCCGGGGACAACCGTGGCCGCACTGCCGCCGTCGCGCACGGCCTCCGGGATCAGCGCGGCTTCGTAAAGCAACTCATAGCGCTGCAGCACCAGTTCCTCGTTCCATTCGCGGTCGTCGAGGCCGAAGGTGATGGCGGCGCGCTGCCAGCGGTCGCGCTGCAGGTTGGCGGAGGGCGCGGATTTCGCCCAGGCGCGCAGCCGCGGTGCCAGCAGTTTGGCGATCATCGCGGGGGCGCCCGCCCGGTGGTCCTCCCACGGGAAATAATCGTACCAGCCGGACCAATGGGCCTCAAAACCCGCGCCGACCTGGTCCTCGCGGGTCAGGCCGAGATAACTGATCGAGATCGTATGCGGCGAGCCGGCGTCGCCGTTCCGCCCGCGGTCGGCGAAGGTGTAGAGCTGTTCGACATAGCCGAGTGGATGGCCGGTCTGCGCCTCGACCCATGCCCGCAAACCCGATTGCAGCGAGCGGTGCGTGAATTCGAACGGACCGCTCGGCAGCGCGTCGGCCTTGGCGATCGTCATGATCTTCGGCTCGCCCTCGGTCACGGCGACGAGAACGGCGACCAGATCCGCGGTGATGACGTGCGCCGATCCCCTGGTTTTTCGCGGTGCCGCTGCCACGTCCGTCTCCGTTGTTGGCGGTTACGCGACTAGCAATATCCGAAGACGCCGCAGGCGTAAGGCAGGCGCGACCAATAAGGACCGTATTGCGGGCCGCCGTAATAGGCGCCGTCGTAGCTGTAGGAATGTCCCGTGCCGTAGTAGCCGGGCAGGGTTGCCGAGCCCGGCAGCACCGGCGTGCCGAAGACGCGCGGCGCGTAGGGCACGACGCCGACCGGCGTGAACAGCACGTCGGGATCCTCTTCCTCGACCACCACCAGTTGACGGCCGCGGCGCACGTACTGGGGCGCGGCTATGGTGGTCCGGTAGTTGTAATGGGCGCGGGGAAGTCCCGGCGGCAATTTGCTGGCGGCGCGAACCGCGGCGCGCTTGGTGGCGACGGGCGAGTTGGCCGGCTTGGTGGCGACGGGCACGTCAGCCGGCTTGGTGGCGACGGGCACGTCAGCCGGCTTGGTGGTGACAGGCTCGTCGGCGGCAGCGGTTCCGACCGCGAACACCGCGACGAGAAGTGGCATTGTCCAGCGCAGCATCATTCTTCTCCCGAATCATCCGGAGCCATTCAATGCCACTCTATGCCGGAATGACCGTTAACGAGAGGCTTGTGATGTCAGGCCAGATCGCCGCGACGGCAAAGCAGGCCGCGAAGACCGCGGACGCCGTGCTGGCCAACCCGCAGAAATATGGGTTTCCGGCGACGAGGGGGGAGCCTCTCATTCCGTCATTCCGGGGCGCGCGTTAGCGCGAACCCGGAATCTCGAGATTCTCAGATGTGCAATTGCACATCATAGTTCGATGCTTTGCATCGCCCCGGAATGACGGCGGTCGTTGGATCGAAACGTCAGGCCGTCAGCGCCTGCTCCAGATCCGCGATCAAATCTTCCTTGTCCTCGATGCCGATTGACAGGCGGACCACGTCGGGGGCCGCGCCCGACTTCACCTTGGCGGCGTCGTCGAGCTGGCTGTGGGTGGTGGACGCCGGGTGGATTACCAGCGAGCGGGTGTCGCCGACATTGGCCAGATGCGAGAACAGTTTGAGGTTCGACACCAGGCTGACGCCGGCGTCGTAGCCGCCCTTGAGGCTGAAGGTGAACACCGCGCCGGCGCCCTTCGGGGCGTATTTGCGCGCGAGGTTGTTGTACCTGTCGGTGGCGAGGCCCGAATAGTTCACCGCCGCCACCGCCGGGTGGCCGGCGAGAAACTCCGCGACCGCTTTGGCGTTCTCGCAATGCTTCTGCATCCGCAGCGGCAGCGTCTCGATGCCGGTCAGGATCATGAAGGCGTTGAACGGCGAGATCGCCGGTCCGAGGTCGCGCAGGCCGAGCACGCGGCAGGCGATGGCGAAGGCGAAATTGCCGAACGTCTCCTGAATCCGGATGCCGTGATATTCCGGGCGCGGCTCGCTCAGCATCGGATATTTGTTGTCCTTCGACCAGTCGAACGTGCCGGCATCGACGATGATGCCGCCGAGCGAGTTGCCGTGACCGCCAAGAAACTTCGTCAGCGAATGCACGACGATATCGGCGCCGTGATCGATCGGGCGGATCAGGTAGGGCGTCGCCAGCGTGTTGTCGACGATCAGCGGCACGCCGGCCTTGCGGGCGACTTCGGCGATCGCCTCGATATCGGTGATGCTGCCGGCAGGATTGGCGATCGACTCGATGAAGATCGCCTTGGTGTGCGGCGTAACCGCGCGCTCGAAGCTTGCAATGTCATCCGGATCAGCCCACGCCACGTTCCAGCCAAAACTCTTGAACGCATGGGTGAACTGGTTGATCGAGCCACCATAGAGCTTTCGCGCGGCGATGAATTCGTCGCCGGGCCGCAGCAACTGTTGCAGCACCACCACTTGGGCTGCGTGTCCGGAGGCCACCGCGAGCGCCGCCGTGCCGCCTTCCAGCGCCGCGACTCGCTCTTCCAGCACCGCGGTGGTCGGATTGCCGATGCGCGTATAGATGTTGCCGAACGCCTGCAGCCCGAACAGCGAGGCGGCATGGTCGGCGTCGTTGAACACGAACGAGGTGGTCTGATAGATCGGCGTCACCCGCGCGCCGGTAGTGGGATCGGGCTGCGCGCCGGCATGTACGGCGAGGGTCGAAAATCCCGGGAGACGATCGGTCATTCTTGGTATCCTGTTTTGGCCAGTTCGAAAACGCGCGGCATGCTGATCGCAGCCCGGTCCGCCGTCAAGGCGAGGAGGGCACATATCGCCGATTGGAAACGCGCCTGCTTCGTCATGCCGCGTTGTCGAAACGATTATGTCGCTCTCGCGTCAGGTCTGGTCATTCCTGTTCTTCGCGGCGCGGTCGGAGGCCGCGGTATCGCCGCCACCGACGCTCATCCGGTTCAGCGACAGCCGCATGCCCTGCGTCGGGACCGGCGCGCGCTTCGAGCTCAGCGTGCGCGAATTGACGCCCATCCACGAGATTTCCGACGACAGCCGGCCATATTCGATCTTCGGGCAGCGGTTCATCACGACCTTGATGCCGACAGCTTCGGCCTTTTCCGCCGCCGCATCGTCGCGCGCGCCGAGCTGCATCCAGATTACCTTCGGCAACGGCGACAGTTTCAGCGCTTCCTCGACCACCGGCATGATGTGGCTGGAGTTGCGGAAGATGTCGATCATGTCGATGGGGCGGCCGATATCCGCCAGCGAGGCGACGAACGGCTTGTCGAGCAGGTTCTTGCCGACATGGCCGGGATTGACCGGGATCATGTCGTAGCCGCGCTGCGCCAGATACTTGAAGGCGAAATAGCTCGGCCGCACGTTGACCGGCGACGCGCCGACCATCGCGATCGTCTTCACGCCGTTGAGGATGCCGCGAATGTAATTGTCGTCATAGGCGTCGTGGTTCATTTCAATTCCTTAGCTCCTCATGGTGAGGAGCGCGAAGCGCGTCTCGAACCATGAGGCCGCAGACGGGCCTCTATCCTTCGAGACGCGGCCAAGCGGCCGCTCCTCAGGATGAGGATTATTTATCCTGCCACTTCGGCTCGCGTTTCTCGATGAAGGCGCCGATGCCTTCCTCGGCGTCGCGCGCCATCATGTTTTCCGTCATCACCTCTGCCGCATAGCGATAGGCGTCGGCAAGGTTCATTTCGGCCTGACGGTAGAACGCCTCCTTGCCGAGCTTGACGGTATAGGCGGATTTCAGCGCGACCTTTTGCGCCAGCGTAATCGCGGCATCGCGTTCGGTGCCGGCTTTGACCACACGGTTGATGAGGCCGATGTCTTTCGCGGTGGCCGCCGGGATCGGTTCACCGGTCAGCAGCATCTCCATCGCCTGCTTGCGCGGGACGTTGCGCGACAGCGCCACCATCGGGGTCGAACAGAACAGGCCGATGTCGACGCCGGGCGTCGCGAAGCCGGCGGCCTCGGAGGCGACCGCCAGATCGCAGCTTGCCACCAACTGGCAGCCGGCGGCGGTCGCGATGCCCTGGACGGCGGCGACGACGGGCTTCGGCAGGTGCACGATGGCCTGCATCATCGCGCTGCAGGCGTTCATGATCTCGGCGAAGTAAGCGCGGCCACGGTCGGCATCGCTGCGGCGTGCGGTCAATTCCTTCATGTCGTGGCCGGCGGAAAACGCCGGCCCGTTGGCAGCGATCACCACCGCGCGGACGCTGGTGTCGTCGCGAATGTCGTTCAGCGCACCATGCAGCGCCGCGATCAGGCCTTCCGACAGGCTGTTGCGCGCCGCAGGCCGATTCAGGGTCAGTACGGCGATGCTGCCAATCTTTTCACGCAACAGGATCGACGGTTGTGGCGCAGGGGCGCGGGCGGTCTGGGCGGACATGATATTTTCCACTAGGGCTTCGGTGACAACTTAATGTAACAGGCAATCCTATTTAAGCGAGGGCAGGGGACGGCATGGCGGCAGCGAAAATGAGCGTGGCTGAACTGGAGAAGTTCCTCCGCGAGGAATTTCCCCAGGCCTTCAGCGACGGCGATATCACCATCGAGAGCGCCGACGGCGAGACCTGCCTGCTGCGCCGCCGCTTCGACGAGCGCATGCTGCGGCCGGGCGGTACGGTATCGGGGCCGACGCTGATGGCGATGGCCGATTTCGCGATGTATGTGGTGCTGCTTTCAGCAATCGGCCCCGTCGGCCTCGCGGTGACGACCAACCTCAACATCAATTTCCTGCGCAAGGGCCTGCCCGGCCAGGACGTGCTGGCGGCGGCGAAGCTGCTGAAGCTCGGCAAGCGGCTCGCGGTCGGTGAGGTCAATCTGCTGTCGGGGTCGTCGCCCGATCCGATCGCGCATGTGACGGCGACCTATTCCATTCCAACTAAATAGGCTTTTACACGGTAATATAATACCATATTTATAAGCTGTTGTGTTTGCTTACATAATTTATACGTTTTGCCATTGACGCGCGCCATCAGGTTCTCTAGAAACCCGCGCAGTTCGGCGCGCTTGGCGCCGATTTCCATTTTACGGATTCCCTCACATGAAAACCTTTTCGGCAAAGCCGGCCGAGGTGACGAAGAAGTGGGTGCTGATCGACGCCAAGGGTCTGGTCGTCGGTCGTCTCGCCACGCTCGTCGCGATGCGGCTGCGCGGCAAACACCTCCCGACCTACACGCCCCACGTCGATTGCGGCGACCACGTCGTCATCATCAACGCGGCGCATGTCGTGCTGACCGGTCGCAAGCGCGACAACAAGGTCTACTACAAGCACACCGGTTTCATCGGCGGCATCAAGGAACGCACTGCGAAGTCGATCCTCGAGGGTCGTTTCCCCGAGCGCGTGGTCGAGAAGGCCATCGAGCGCATGATCCCGCGCGGTCCGCTCGGCCGCGTGCAGATGGGCAATCTGCGCGTTTACCCCGGCGCCGAACATCCGCATGAAGCCCAGCAGCCCGAGACGGTTGATATCGCTTCGATGAATCGCAAGAACATGAGGGCCGCATAAGATGTCCGATACCATGCAGTCTCTCGATCAGCTCGGTTCGCTGAAGGTCGCAGCACCGGATGCGCCGAAGTACATCAAGAAGGTCGACAAGTACGGCCGCGCCTATGCCACCGGCAAGCGCAAGGACGCGGTTGCCCGCGTCTGGATCAAGCCGGGCGCCGGCAAGATCGTGGTCAACACCCGTGAAGTCGAAGTCTATTTCGCCCGTCCGGTGCTGCGGATGCTGATCCAGCAGCCGCTGGTCGCAGCCGCTCGTGCCGGCCAGTACGATGTCATCTGCACGGTCGCCGGCGGCGGTCTGTCGGGCCAGGCGGGTGCCGTGCGTCACGGCATCTCGAAGGCTTTGACGAACTTCGAGCCCGATCTGCGCGGCGTGTTGAAGAAGGGCGGCTTCCTGACCCGCGACTCCCGTACCGTGGAGCGCAAGAAGTACGGCCGTGCGAAAGCGCGCAAGTCGTTCCAGTTCTCGAAGCGCTAATCGCGTCGCTAAAATTTGCAGCGAATGCTGCATTCATGAGACGAAGAAAAGGGCGCCTTTTGGCGCCCTTTTTTGCTTTCGATTTACTTATCAATTACCGCAGTTTTCTCGAAAACTTGGTCGCCTGCACAAACCTGATTGGAACCCGGCGCCTTCTAGGGTCCGCGTGACGACGGCGCAAATCGCATTTTTTGGAGTGCGCCGACAAGTTGCATCACAAGCGTCCGGGAGAGCCCATGTCGTTCGATAACTCCACGCTTTATCTATTCTCCACGTTGGTCGCAGGCATGCTCGGGGCCATGCTGATGTTCTTCGGCAGGCAGGAGAACATCCCGGCATTGAAATGGTGGGGCACCGCCTATCTGCTCGGCGCAGGATCGGTGGCGATCTGGACCGTTGGCGGTTCGCGACTGGGCGAACCGCTGTCGATGGCGCTCAACGCCATTGGCCTCGTGGCCTGCGGCATGGTGTGGAACGCGGCGCGGGTGTTTCTCGGCCGCAAGCCCAATCTGCCCGGGCTGGTGTTCGGGGCGATCGCCTGGGTCGGTGCGGCCGTGATGTTGCCGTCGACGGATGCGGCGATGCGCCTCACCGTCGGAGCGGCGATCGTCGCGATTTATGCCGCGCTGACCGCTTCCGAATTGTGGAGCGAACGGCGACGGTCGATGCAGAAGCGCTGGCCGGCGATCGCGGTACCTGTCATGCATGGCGGCGTGCTGATGCTGCCCGTCCTGCTCGGCGACCTCTTGCGTCCCCACGATGAAACCTTTCTCAGCAGCGTCTGGGTGACGGCATTCTCCATCGAACTGGTGCTCTATGCGATCGGCACCGTGTTCGTCATCTTCATGCTGGTGTCGGATCGCGCCGTGACCGTGCACAAGACGGCGGCGTCGGTCGATCCCCTGAGCGGAATGTTCAACCGTCGCGGCTTTGCGGAAGCCTGTGCGCGGGTGATCGAACGTGAAGCCGCCGCGGGCCGGCCGGTGACGGTGATGATCTTCGACATCGACCATTTCAAGAGCATCAACGACCGCTTTGGCCATCCCGCCGGCGACGAGATCCTGAAACTGTTCTCCACAGTGGTCGTCAACAATCTGCGCATCAGCGATATGTCGGGACGCATCGGCGGCGAGGAGTTCGCGGCGCTGTTGCCGTGCTCGCTGGAAGAGGGCGTGCTGGTAGCCGAGCGCGTGCGCGAGGCGTTCGAGACATCGGGCATCGTCTGCGACGAAGGTCCGGTCGATACCACGGTCAGCATCGGTGTGGCCGGCGGACCGGCGGGCACCGAGCTCGAAGTGCTGCTGGCGGCGGCGGATACCGCGCTCTACCAGGCCAAGCGCAGCGGCCGCAATCGCGTCGAGGCTGCGGAGGAATTGCCGCTGTCGCTGGAGAACTGGCGGCGCAAGACCGCCGGGCTTTCGTCGCCGGTACGACAGGCGCCGGCAACCACATGATGGAAGCGCGGTAACTCCGCGTTTACCATTCCGTCCATATTATTCCGGTCATGGACTCACTTCGTACACGAAACCCGCAAGCTGCCTTGATGTCGCTCGAAGCGGCGGCCGTCACGGCCCGCGGCGGCTTCGCCTGCATGTTCTCGACCTCGGAAGAATACGAGATGGCGCTGATCACCGAGCGCCGTGCGCAGGGCCGTTACGATCAGCGCAGAACGCACTGGCCTGCCATCATGTTCGCCGGCTGTGCGATGATGATCGTCGGTACCGTGCTGCTGTTTCGCTGAGTTGCTGCCAAGCCGATGCCAGGGCGCCGCAAGGCGCCTTTTTCTTTTCGGCCGGCCGGGTTAGACACGCCCATTCTCCAAACAAGGCGTAACCCAGATGATCCTCGAAATCGCACAAATCGACGTCAAGCCCGGCACCGAAAAGGACTTTGAAGCCGCCGTCGCCAAGGCGCGCCCGCTATTCCTGCGCGCCAAGGGCGGCAAGGGGTTTGAACTGCACAAGTCGATCGAAAAGCCTTCGCGCTACCGGTTGATGGCGAAGTGGGAAACGCTGGAAAACCACACGGTGGACTTCCGCGGCTCGGAAGATTTCACCGCCTGGCGCGGCCTGGTCGGGCAGTATTTCGCGGCGCCGCCCGAGGTCGAGCACACCGAAATCGCGCTGACCAGCGCCGGCTAGATCACGCCGGCGTGGCCTCCGCCCGCAGCGTGGCGCCTTCCGCCTTGAAATGGTCGATCATGACCTTGGCGATCGCCATCAGGGGTAGGGCGAGCGCCAGCCCCCAGATGCCGAACACCACGCCGAGCAGGATCTGGAACGCAAACAGCGTGGCAGGCGGAATATCGAGCGCCTGCCGCTGGATGATCGGCGTCAGCACATAGCTTTCCATCGCGTGCACGCCAAGGAACAGGACGAAGGCGCTCAACGCGGCGACCCAGCCCGAGGCGAGGCTCGCGAGGACCACGATCAGCCCGGCGAGGATGGCGCCGACGGTCGGAATGAACGCGAGCAGTCCGGCCTGGATGCCCAGGATGAACGAGCTCTGGATGCCGATGACGGCAAGGCCGATCCAGGTCACCAGAAACACCGCGGCCATGGTGACGATCTGTGCGATCAGCCAGCGCTCGAGCGTCTCGCCGATGCGGTCGATGATGACCGTGGCGCGCGCGCGATGTTTGGCGGGCGCCATGAACAACAATCCCGCGCGATAGACGGCGGGCTGGGCCGCGAAGGCCAACCCCAGGAACAGTACGATAAAGAAGTTGCCGACCGCGCTGACGGTGCCGAGCAGCACCTTGAGGGTCTGGCTGACGATGGCGCCGCCAGAGGATGCGAGTGCGCCGGCGCTCGGTAGGTTATGGGTCGGCGCTGGCGGCGTCGTCGTTGGCGTTGTCGTCGTTGGCGTTGTCGTCGTCGAATCCGACGCCGGTGCGGCCGGCGCGCTGCCGAAATCGAGGTAACTGGTGTCGATGCCGTTCTTTTCGAGGAACGCCTTGACGGTCACCAGCTGCGATTTGATCGTATTGCTCAATACCGTCGCCTGCTGGGCGATGGTGGAGCCGCCGAGGAAGACGATGCCCGACAGCATCCCGGCAAGGACAAGGCAGACGATCGCGAGCCGCAGCGAATGCGCGAGCCGGACGACGCGCCCGAGCAGGTTGGTCATGGCGGTCAGCGCGACGCCGAGCAGCATGCCGGCAAAAATCAGGAACAGGGTCGCGGCGAAGGTCCAGGTGAACAGCAGCAATGCGGCGAACAACACGACGCCGATGCCGCCGACCGATATTGCCCACGCCAGATCGTTGCGGGCCTGAAGGCGATCGTCAGCCAGTCCTGTCACGTTGATTCCTTCGCAGAATGATCGGTCGGCCAGTCTTTCGCCAAAACGCCGCCGGGATCAAGCCGGGTGAGCACGCCGGTTTGACGCTGGCCGGTTCTCTGTGCCAAGCGTGCACCGATCTGATGCGGCGGGCCTCGAGGACGCGATGAATTTCAAATGGGTCGGGCCGGTTGTGCTGCTGGCAGCACTCTTCATCGGTGACCAGATCAGGATCAACCGTCCCGGGCACAAATATCGCCTGACCGTCGAGGTCGAGACCCCCCAGGGGCGCAAATCGGCATCCAGTGTGCTGGCGGTGCATCCCGACCGCGGCTACAGCCGCGGCGGGCATACGCGCACCGTGGGCGACGCCGTTTTCGTCGATCTCGGCGGCGGCAAGAACCTCGTCGCTTTGCTGGCGCATCTAGACGGGAAGCTCGATCTCGATGACATCAATTATCTGGCGCTCCGCGCCTATAACGCCGCCGGCGGCAAGCGTGTGTCGTTCAATGAGATGAACCGGCTGACCGGCTCTGTTCCGGTGAAGGGGGCGCTGATTCCGGTGCTGGTGAGCTTCGGCGACCCGGCCAATCCCGCCACCGCGCGGGTGGTTCTGCCCGATGATTTGGCGGCCGTGCTCGGAAACGGCTATCGGCTCGGGGAAATCACCGCCGAAGTGGTGCCGAACGGATTCTGGCCGGTCGACTTCGGCGGCGCGCTCGGCGAGCCGGTTACGCGCGCTATTGCCGCGAAACTGCCGTGGCTGAATGGACCGGACAATCCGGCCGCCACGGCGCTGCGCGCGGCGGGTTTGCCCGGCATCGAGGCGATTGACGCCAAAGAGGCGTTCACGCGCAAGTAGCCGGAACGGCCGCGGAGGGCCTACATTCTCGCGCAGCTGTGAAGCGCCGGTAGCGGTCATATCATGTTGATCCGGCACGATCTCGCAGGCATGATCGGCTGGAATCGTGGCCCAACCTAGAAGATCCTTGCACAGGACGATGACAGCGGAATTTTTGCGATGAGACGGCCCGTGGTCGGTGTGATCGGGAACGCCCATCGCGTCGAAAATCGTTTCGCGACGCAGATGGTCGGAGAACGCAACCTGCGTGCGGTGGCCGACGTGTCGGGCGCTTTGCCGCTGATGTTTGCCGGGTCGCCCGAAATTACCGACGTCGGTGCCTTGCTCGACGTGGTCGACGGGATCGTGCTGACCGGCGCCCGCGCCAACGTCCATCCGACGCGTTTCAAGACCGAACCGCACGAGAAGCACGAACCCTACGACGAACATCGTGACGATGTCGCGCTGGCGCTGGCGGAGGCCTGCGTCGCCCGCGGGGTGCCGATCTTCGGCATCTGCCGCGGCCTGCAGGAAATGAACGTTGCGTTCGGCGGCTCGCTGCATCCGGAGATTCGTGAAATTCCCGGACGCATGAACCATCGCATGCCCAGGCTCGAGAACGGCGAAATCCATCCCGATCCGACCGTGGTGTTCGCCGACCGGCACGACGTCAGACTGACGCCCGGTGGCGCCTTTGCCACGCTCCTCGGCTGCGAGACCATTCGGGTGAATTCGCTGCACGGGCAGGGCATCCTCGATCCCGGCGCGCGCGTCGTGATCGAAGGCGTCGCCGAAGACGGCACCATCGAAGCGATCCGGATCGCCGACGCGTCGGGCTTTGCGCTCGGCGTCCAGTGGCATGCGGAGTACGACCCGCAGCGCAATCCGATCAACCGTGCGCTGTTCGAGGCGTTCGGCGAGGCGCTTAAGGCGCACCGGCGGGCGAGCTAGGCGGCCGGAGAAACCGGTCGCGCCAATACGGGAGGATGCGATGCGAGACCGCAAATGGTCGAGACGCGACCTGCTCAGGGTATCCACGGCAGCAGCCGCCGGCGTGCTGTTCGCCGAACCGTCGAAGGCGGCGGCCCCGCCTGCCACGGTGGTGACGCCGGCCCTGATCGAGGCGGCGAAGAAGGAGGGCAAGCTGTCGTTCTACAGCGCCCTCGAACTCACCACCGCCGAACGTCTGGCACGGACTTTTGAAGCGAAACATCCCGGCATCGCCGTGCGCGTCGAGCGTTCCGGCGCGGAACGGATTTTCCAGCGCATCGCGCAGGAGCAGGGCAGCGGCATCAACGCCGTCGACGTCGCCAACTCGACCGACCCCGCGCACTATCTTGAATGGAAGAAGAACGACTGGCTCGCGCCTTATATCCCGGACGATGTCGCAATGCACTTTCCGGTCGATCAGGTCGATCCCGACGGCATGTATGCGACGTCCTGCGCCTGGCTGGAGACGATCGGCTACAACACCAATCTGGTGAAGCGCGAAGACGCGCCGAAGAGTTATGTCGATCTGCTCGATCCCAGATGGCACGGCAAGATCGTCAAGGCCCATCCCGGCTACAGCGGCGCCATCCTGACCGCGACCTTCGTGCTGGCGCGCGACCTCGGCTGGCCCTATCTGGAGAAGCTGGCGAAGCAGAAGATCATGCAGGTACAGTCGGCCGCCGATCCGCCGAAGAAGATCCTGCTCGGCGAGCGCGCGGTGATGGCTGACGGCAACGACTACAATCTGGTGCTGCTGAAGGACCAGGGCAAACCGGTCGAAGTGGTCTATCCGGCCGAGGGATCACCGCTGATCATCGTCCCCTCCGGCGTCTTCCGCGGTGCGCCCAATCCGAACGCCGCAAGGCTGTTCCAGAGCTTCTTCTTCAGCGCCGAGACCCAGCAGATGCTGGTTGACGGGTTTGCGCATCGCTCGTTCCACGCGCAGGTGAAGGAGAAGGGCGAGCACGTCCCGCTGGCCAACCTGAAACTGCTCAAGGCCGATCCGGCTGCGGTGCAGGCGCAGAGCGAGGCGATCAAGGCGCGCTACAGCAAGATCTTCGGCGTGTAGGCCGGCGGATCAAAAGTGCCGGCGGCCGGCTGGGAGCGCCTTGGTCCAAAGGGCGGCATGCCCTTTACGAAGAACAGTCGATCCTGCCTGGGATTGTCGGCCCAGTAGACATAGTCGAGAGTTCGAAGGGCTTCGACAAAACTGGTTCGCGCATCCGCCAGCGATCGGACCGCAATCAGGATGTCGACGATGGGCTTGGCCGAGAGCGCGGGAATAGCCGTGCTTCCGAAATGCTCAAGTCCCACGATCAGAGACGGATCGAGGACGGCCCGCAACCGTTCGGCCTCTTCGTCGAACAGGATCGGCCAGCGCTGATCGCAATCAACGATCTCGATCTCATCCATTTTTCTGGTTCCCCCGCCGTGCGCTTTCGAGCAACGTCATGCAGGCCTCGAGACAGGCGGCGGCGATCGCCCGGCCTTGGGAACTCTGCTTTTTGTTCAACAACCGATGCATCACCACACCGTGCAGCATCATCATGACGGGATAGGCGATGTGTGGGGCCCTGCTTTCATCGACACCGGCGCGCACGAGATGGGTGGTGTATCGTTCGATCTCGCTTCTCTGCGCATCCGCTGAGACACGCTCCATCCAGCCGCGCCCATAGAGCAATTCATAGTCGCGAGGGTGGCTGGTGCCGAACTCAAGATGTCGTGCGCAGGTGTCCTGGAAGTCGCGCGATTTTGCGAGGTAGGCCGAGAAGCGTTGAAAGGCCAGCGCGCGCAACGCCGTCAGCAGCGCCTCCCGGTCGGCGTAGTAGCTATAGACCGTCGGTGTCGTCGTGGCCGCTTCCGCTGCAACGCCGCGGATCGTCACGGCTTCCTCGCCGCCCGATTGCCACAGGGCGTCGGCCGCTTTCAAGATTCTGTGAGGCAGCTCCGGATCGGCTGTTCGCGGCATCGGCTCTATTGCTTTTACGCTGTATAAGTTATACGTCGTCTAAATAATAGCCTCATTCCCGGAGTAAGCAAATGGCCCTTTCCCCGAAGCTGGTCGGACCCGCGATTTCCTCGATCACCGGCCTGATCACCTCGACCGGCATGTCGTTCGTCGGTCTCGCCTTGAATTATGGCTTCCAGCCCGATTTCGCCATGCGGTGGCTGAAGGCGGCGGCAACCAGCTACGTCGTGATCGTGCCGGTATTGGTGATCGTCGTCCCGCGGATCCAGCGCTTCGTCATGCGCCAGGCTGGATTGCCGGCGCGCTGAGGTCAGGTCGCCGCACACAATGAAATGCCCGGCGTCAGCCGGGCCGCCAGTTCTTTTGAACATAACCGGAGGTCAGGAACATGACGACGAAACATAGATACGACAAACCGATCCTCGTGACAGGAGCAGCCGGCGCTGTGGGCGGCGTCGGCCGTAACCTCACCGAATTCCTGCTCGCAAGGGGACACAAGGTGCGCGCCCTGGTTCGGCGTGAGGACGAGCGCGCCGACGCCCTCCGGCGGCTCGGCGCAGAGGTCGTACAGGGCGATTTGACGGACCTCGCCTCGATGCACCGTGCCATCGAAGGCTGCGGGCGCATCTATTTCGGAATGTCTGTTTCGGCGGCATATCTGGAAGCCACGATCAACACCGCCGCAGTGGCGCGCCATCACGGCGTCGAGGTCTTCGTAAACATGTCGCAGATGACGGTCTCGCAGATGAGCATCAGCGAGACCACCGACAGCCCGCAGCACAAGCTGCACTGGCTGGCTGAGCAGGCTCTGTCCTGGTCGGGACTGCCGGTCGTCACGGTGCGGCCGACCGTCTTCCTCGAAGGCTTCTTTCTGATGCTCGCCGCCGCCGCCGTGCGGACCTCCGACGAGTTGGCGCTGCCGATGGGCGACGGCAAAACCTCGCCGATCTCGGCGGTCGATGTAGCGCGTGCGGTCGCTGTTATCCTCGATGACCCCGCACCGCATATCGGACAAATCTACGATCTGACGGGGCCGGAAACCGCCGATCTGAATCACTATGCGCGCGCTTTCTCCGAGGCACTCGGCAGGCCCATCCGGTATCGCGACGTCCCACTCGCGCCATGGAGCGAAGGCCTGCGGAAGGCGGGGTTTCCTGCGCATGTCGTCAGCCATCTCTCGGCTATGACCGAGTTGAACAGGCAGGGACGTTACGACCGCATGACGGACGCCATGTACAAGATCACCGGCGAGGCACCGACGAACATGCGAAACTTCGTAAAACTCCATGCCACTGAGTTCAATCCGCGCGAACGGGCGCCGTCCTGATGCGCTCGGCACATCGCGCCGGCAGAATCCGATCGCCAAGACCAGCGCTTTCCCGATGAGGTGATCGGTGAACCGTCAGCGTAGCGCGTGAACCAGGGCAGGCATTCGTAGTTCGAATTTACCCGACATAGCCGGAAACGCCGTCCCACAACAATTTTAACGCGGTCACGACCAGCAATCCGTAACAGGCACGATAAATCTGTTGCTGGTCCAGCCTTCCGTGAAGCCGCCAACCAAGCCATACCCCGGCGGGGATGGCGAGCAGGCAGGCTGCCATCACGATCCAGACGTTGCCCGCCGGTCTCACCAGCAGCAACCACGGCACCGCCTTGGTCGCATTGCCGACGGTGAAGAACAGACTCGTCGTTCCGGCATAGACTTCCTTGCTGAGGCCGAGCGGCAGCAGATACATCGCAAGCGGCGGCCCGCCGGAATGCGCCACCATGGTGGACACGCCCGAGGCGAGACCGGCAGCGACCGCCTTCGGGGACGACCGCGGAGCTATTTTTACCTCCGAACCTCCGGCAAGCCACAGGCCGACAAACATCAACGTGGTCAGCGCCATCACGATCGCGACGGCACGGTGGTCCAGCACGCGGAACAGCAGATAGCCGAACCCGATGCCGGTCACGAGCCCAGGCAACAGCAGCGCAAGGTCGGGCTTCGACCACGTCGACGGCTTCCAGTAGCGGAGCGCGTACAGATCCATCGCGATGAACAGTGGCGCGAGGAGGCCGCCGGCCGTCACCGGGTCCATCACGAACGACAACAAGGGAATGCCGACAATGGAGAACCCGCCGCCGAACGCACCCTTCATGAAGCAGATCAGGAACACGCCGGCGAAAGCGATCAGGACCGTGGCTACTGTCAGTTCCATGGCTCATCTCCATGATGGCCGCGGGTCCAGCGCGTCTGGGCGTGGGTTGATCGCGGTGCAATCGGTGCAATATGGTTTGATGTAGTTACAATGCTCCGACTATGTGCTCGGTACAATAGAAACATTGTTCTCGGTGCAATTTTGACCGCGCTGCTGGTTTCCCAGCGACGCGGTTTGTCGACGGCGGGTCGCCCGATCGGGAGGATTCGGCTTGCACCGCCTGGCGCGCGAGCCGCTGCGGGCCTGCGCACAACTGCCGCGTTGCTGAATGGCAAGGGGGACTATTTCTATTCAACCGAATGAGCCAGGTTCGGTCGCAATTGCATTGCTTGTTCCGCATCCAAGGCCGTTGGGCAGAACCGACGGACCGATGTCAGCTCTTGTACACTCTACGTCAGCAAGCGAGAATTCCGCTTATCTTCCTGGCATCCCCGCAGGAACAGCGCAGCACAGCGCCGTACCCGCGCTTCGATCTCCGAACGCGACGGCAGCGGCAGGCCGCCGAACATCGTGGCGCGCCGCGGCGCCGAGGTCAGCATCCCCAGCAGCATGCCGGCGGCTTCATCGACATCGTCGAGTGCGATCAGCCCACGCTCTTTCTGCAGTCGTAGCCACTCCGCCAGCGCCATCACGGTGCGCAGGATCGCCTTCTCATAGAATGTCGCCGCGATGCCGGCATGATTGCCGGCCTCCTGCAGCACGATACGCTGGAGTGCGATCACTTCTTCGTCAAGCGTGAGGTCTGCGCAGACCATCAGCGCCGCAGATAGCGCCGCTTCGATATCGTTATGATCCGCGACGTTCAGCCTGACCTCCGCGGCGAAGCGATCGAGACGATCCGACACCATGCCTTCGAACAACGCGGCCTTGGTCGGGATCAATCGATAGAGCGTTTTGGTGGAGACGCCGGCGCCACGCGCCACGGTCTCCATGCCGGTCGCCGCATAGCCACCGGCGGCAAACGCGTGCCGCGCGGCCTCATAGATGATTTGCCGGGTTTCGTCGTCGGGGCGGACCTGCGGACGACCCCGGCAGCGCCGGTCGTCGGTGGGGTCTTGGGTGGTTTTGATCTGAGTCATGCTTTTACATGATGCCTGTCATTCCATTGACAGTCCGAATGTAGTCGCTAATTTGGAAAACAGCAAGTTTCCTTATTAGGAGCGTCGCCATGACCCAGCATCCCACCGCATTCGAAATCGAGCGTCCAGTTCCCGCCGCCGAGGCCCTTACTGATACGCTGCCGACCACCCGGGCTCCGGGGGCTTTCAAAAAGTTCAATTTCCGCAAGCTATTAATGGCTGGGGTGGCGGTCGCGGCGCTGGCCAGTGCGAGCTGGTACGGCTTCGACTACTGGACCGTTGGCCGCTACCTCGTTTCCACCGATGACGCTTATGTGAAGGCCGACAACACCACCGTGGCACCCAAGATTTCGGGCTACCTCCACGAAGTCCTGGTCGGCGACAACGAGCGCGTCAGTGCCGGCCAAGTGCTGGCGCGGATCGACGCGCGCGATTTCAACGTCGCGCTCGACCAGGCCAAGGCCGACGTCGCCGCGGCGCGTGCGGCAATCGCCAGCAAGCAGGCCCAGCTCGGCGTTCAACGGGCGGCGATCGATGCTGCGAAGGCAACCCTCGACGTCGACGGAGCGGCCGTCACTTTTGCCGCGCAGGAGAACAAGCGCTACACCACCCTCGCGGCGACCGGTTTCGGCAGCGTGCAGAACGCGCAGCAGGCGCAGGCGCGCAACGCGGGCGCCGAAGCCGCAATCGCGCGCGACACCGCCAACCTCGCCTCCGCCGTGAAGCAGCTCGACCTGCTCGAGGCCGAGATCGTTCAGGCCAATGCCGCGCTGGCGCGCGCGCAAGCCGTGCAGAGCCAGGCCGAGCTTAATCTCGACTACACCTCCATCGTGGCACCGATCGACGGCGTCGTCGGCAACCGGAGTCTGCGCGTCGGCCAGTTCGTTCAGGCCGGCACCCAGCTGATGTCGGTGGTGCCGGTCGCCGGCGCCTATGTGGTGGCGAATTTCAAGGAAACCCAGTTGACCGACGTCCGCAGGGGCCAGCGGGTAGAGATCGCCGTCGACACCTTCCCCGGCCAGATCGTGCATGGACGCGTCGACAGCATTGCGCCGGCCAGCGGCCAGGAATTCGCGTTGCTGCCGCCGGACAACGCCACCGGCAATTTTACAAAAGTAGTGCAGCGAATTCCGGTGAAGATCGCACTCGACACCGACACGAACTCTCCCGTCGAATTGCGTCCCGGCATGTCGGTGATCCCGACAGTTGAGACCAAATCGCAAGCCCGCATTCGCCAGGCGGCCGCGTTGCGGGCGTCAGCCAGGGCTTCCGGAGGATAGTGTCATGACAAGTCCTGCAATCGCAGCCCCGATACCGGCGATTCCTGCCTCAACCGCAAGACCGGAGCGCACCACCGCCGATCCCAACCGCGCCAGTGCGACGGTCTGGGTCGCCGTGCTCGCCGCCATGATCGGCTCGTTCATGGCGATCCTGAACATCCAGATCACCAACGCCTCCCTGCTCAACATCGAAGGCGGCATCGGCACCGGCGTCGACAATGGCTCGTGGATATCGACCTCGTATTTGATTGGCGAGATCGTGGTCATTCCGCTGACCGATTATCTCTCGAGGGTGTTCTCGTTCCGCCGCTATATGCTCGCCAGCGCGACCCTGTTTGCGATTTTCTCGGTCGCCTGCGCCTTTGCCCACGATCTGCCATCGATGATCGCGATGCGCGGATTGCAGGGATTCGCCGGCGGCGTCCTGATCCCGATGGCATTCACGCTGGTGCTGACAAAGCTGCCGAAGCCGCAGCAACCGATCGGCCTTGCAGCGTTTGCGCTGTCGGTGACTTTCGCGCCCGCGATCGGGCCCACCATCGGCGGCTATCTCACCGAGAATTACGGCTGGCAGACCATTTTCTATGTCAACGTTCTGCCGACCATCGTCATGGTGACCGCGCTCTATCTGACGCTGGAGCGGCAGCCGATGCAGCTCAAGCTTTTGAAGGAAGGCGACTGGGCCGGTATCGCTACCATGGCAGTCGGATTGGCGGCGTTCCAGACCGTGCTCGAAGAAGGCAACAAGGACGATTGGTTCGCATCCCCCTTCATCCTCCGTCTGGCTGTCGTCGCACTGGTCAGCCTGTCACTGTTCGTCTGGATCGAACTGGCGGTGGAAAAGCCGTTGATCCGGCTGCGGCTCCTGATGCAGCGCAATTTCGGTTTCGGCACCATCGCGGTGACGCTGCTCGGCTTCGCGCTGTTCGGATCGGTCTATATCCTGCCGGCTTATCTCGGCCAGGCGCAGGGTTACAATGCCGAGCAGATCGGCACCGTGCTGGCCTGGACTGGCTTGCCACAACTGCTGTTGATTCCGCTGGTCCCGAGGCTGATGCAGCGCTTCGACGCCCGTTATATCGCGATCACCGGCCTCCTGATCTTCGCCTATAGCTGTTTCATGAACACGGCGATGTCGCCCGACTATGCCGGCGACCAACTCTGGATTCCCAACATCGTCCGCGCCATCGGCCAGGCCATGGTGCTGACCCCGCTGACTTCGGTGACGACGGGAAACACCGCCCCGCAGGACGCCGCGGCGGCATCCGGCATCAGCAACATGCTGCGCAATCTCGGAGGCGCCATCGGCACCGCGGTACTGGCCACCCTGGTCACCAAGCGCGAGCAGTTCCATTCCAACATCATCGGCCAGTCGGTCACGCTGGGCCGCGAGGAAGTGCGCACCCGGATCGCCGAGACGACGAATTTCTTCCTTGCGCACGGCGTGCCCGATCCGGCGGCCGCCCGCCAGCAGGCCATCATCGCGCTAGGCAAGGCGGTCAAGCACCAGGCGCTGGTGATGGGTTTTAGCGACACCTTTGCGGTGATCGGCGTGGTCCTCGTCCTTGCCGCCATCGCCGTCACACTGACGCGCAGGGCAAAAGGCACCGGCGGCGCCGCCCATTGAATTCGGCAATTCTGCATCCAGCAGACCAAAGGAGCACGCACATGTCCACGATACACCTGCACCAGACAACCACCTCGACGCCCCAGCAGTACGTCGCCGGGCTTACCGACTTCGGGCCCGGCCGCTCGAAGCTCTTTGGCAACAGCGCCGACGAGTACCTCAAGGTGCATCACCTGGGCCGCTTGCAGGCCGACGTCACGGAAGGCTCGGGCGGCATCTGGGAACGCCTGCATTACGACTGGTCCGATCCCAACCGCGTCGTCCTCACGACGACCGACTCCAACGTATGGGGAGGTGCGTCCGGTCACACCTATACCTTCACGCCTCAACCCAACGGCACGACCGACATTGACGTGATCGTCGTGCGCGACGGCAAGAACCTCAAGGGATGGATGCTCGGCTTCGTGCTCGGGACCATCGGCAGGCGTGTTTTGGAAAGGGCATTCGAAAACTCCGTCAAGGCTATCGAAGCCCGGAACAACACGGCTGAGCACCTCGTCAAGAGGAATTCCAGCCTTGCAGCCTGAGCGGTCAGGCCGTGGTAAAACCAGCCGGAAATGGCCATCACCGCGGTGAAACCTGAGGAGGTAGACCATGACTCACGTGGGCAGCGAAGCTGCAACCAAGACCCAGTCAGACCGCCTGTATCTTGATGATCTTCATGTCGGACAGCGCTTTACCAGCAAGCCACACACGCTTGACGAAGCGCAGATCAAGGAATTCGCGGTTCAATTCGATCCGCAGCCCTTTCACACGGACGAGCAAGCCGCGGAACGAACGTTCTTCAATGGCTTGGTGGCGAGCGGTTGGCATACCGCCGCGATTACGATGCGCCTGAATGTTGAGAGTGGTCCGCCACTCGCCGGCGGCATCGTCGGGGCCGGGGGAGAGTTGAGCTGGCCAGCGCCAACCCGCCCCGGAGATGTGCTCCATGTCGAGAGCGAAGTCGTTGAAATTACGCCATCGCGCTCGCGACCCGATCGCGGCACGATAGTCCTTCTCAGCCGAACGATAAACCAGCGCGGCGACGTCGTTCAGATACTCAAGGTAAGGCTTGTCGTTCCGCGCAGAGTAGCGACGTGAGAGCCACAACCGAAAAAAGGCGCCCCGCGAGGGGCGCCTTTGGCATTTTCCGCAGTGACGCGTTTCGCCGTTACAGCGAATAGTACATGTCGAATTCGACCGGATGCGGGGTCATTTCGAAGCGTTCGACTTCGGTCATCTTCAGCTCGATGTAGGCGTCGATGAAGTCGTCGTCGAACACGCCGCCGTTCTTGAGGAACGCGCGGTCCTTGTCGAGATTTTCCAGCGCCTCGCGCAAGCTGCCGCACACCGTCGGAATCTGCTTCAGCTCTTCCTTCGGCAGGTCGTAGAGATCCTTGTCCATCGCCGGGCCCGGATCGATCTTGTTCTTGATGCCGTCGAGGCCGGCCATCAGCATCGCGGCGAAGCCGAGATAGGGATTGGCCATCGGATCGGGGAAGCGCACTTCGACGCGCTTGGCCTTCGGGTTCGCCGTATAGGGAATGCGGCAGGAGGCCGAGCGGTTGCGCGCGGAGTAGGCCAGCAACACCGGGGCTTCATAACCCGGGACCAGACGCTTGTAGGAGTTGGTCGACGGGTTGGTGAAGGCGTTGATCGCCTTGGCGTGCTTGATGATGCCGCCGATGTAGTGGAGGCAGGTTTCCGAGAGGTCGGCGTACTTGTTGCCGGCGAATACCGGCTTGCCGCCCTTCCAGATCGACTGGTGGACATGCATGCCTGAGCCGTTGTCGCCGTAGACCGGTTTCGGCATGAAGGTGGCGGTCTTGCCGTAGATGTGCGCGACCTGATGGATGCAGTACTTGTAGATCTGCATATGGTCGGCCATCAGCGTCAGGGTGTCGAACTTCATGCCGAGCTCGTGCTGGGCGGAAGCGACTTCGTGGTGATGCTTCTCCACCTTGACGCCCATCTTGGCCATGGCGCCGAGCATTTCCGAGCGCATGTCCTGCACCGAGTCCTGCGGCGGGACCGGGAAGTAGCCGCCCTTGGTGCGGATGCGGTGGCCGAGATTGCCGCCTTCATATTCGGTGTCCGAATTGGTCGGCAGTTCGGAGGAGTCGAGCCTGAAGCCGGTGTTGTAGGGCGTGCAGGAGAAGCGCACGTCGTCGAACACGAAGAACTCGGCTTCCGGTCCGACGAACACGGTGTCGCCGACGCCCATCGACTTCACCATCGCCTCGGCCTTCTTGGCCATGCCGCGCGGGTCGCGGTTGTAGGGCTCGCCGGTGGTCGGCTCCAGCACGTCGCAGGTGATGACCATGGTGGTCTCGGCGAAGAACGGATCGATCGTCGCGGTGACCGGGTCGGGCATCAGGCACATGTCGGATTCATTGATGGCCTTCCAGCCGGCAATCGACGAGCCGTCGAACATCGTGCCTTCGGCAAAGATTTCCTCGTCGATCATGCCGATATCGAAAGTCACGTGCTGCCACTTGCCACGCGGATCGGTGAAGCGCAGGTCGACGTATTTTACGTCATTGTCCTTGATCGATTTGAGGACGTCTTTGGCGGTCTTCATGAATACCTCGTTTGGATACGGTTTCCAGGATTCAGGACATCAGGCTGCGCAAGTGAAACGGTCAGGTTTCACAAACGAAATTAGGCCGCCGAAGCGGCTTTTTTTCTTATTAAGTCGCAAAATGCGGGATAGCATCCGGCTTAGATAGCGTCCAGCCCGGATTCTCCGGTTCTGATCCGGATCGCTTCTTCGATGTTGGAGACGAAGATTTTGCCGTCGCCGATGCGGCCGGTCTGGGCGGCGCGCCGGATCGCGTCGATGGCTTTCTCGACCAGTTCGTCCGAAATCACGATCTCGATTTTTACCTTCGGCAGGAAGTCGACGATGTATTCCGCACCGCGATAGAGTTCAGCGTGGCCCTTCTGCCGGCCGAAACCCTTGGCTTCGGTGACGGTGATACCCTGGAGTCCGACTTCCTGAAGCGCTTCTTTCACCTCGTCGAGCTTGAACGGCTTGATGATGGCTTCGATTTTCTTCACTGAGCGCCTCCCGGGCATTTAAAAATTACAGAGTGCAGGTAGTTTCGATGTCGCGCGTGGCGCCGTCTGGCAAAGGACCGGAAACACTTCAGAATTGTCGTGAACCTCAACAATCCCAAGCCGGTCCCGTCACCGACTTTCTCACCGACTTCCCCAAAAGCAGGGTCTATGCCAAGTTGTTAAGGCGCCTGATTTTGGAATGTTATCAGACTTTTAACGGGCAAATGGAAGACCCCGGGCCGAGGGGGCATGATAGCGAAGCTCACCAAATAGGCAAACCGGTCAATTCGTATGCAATCACGATGAAACAGGCCGTTTTTTGCGACGTTGTATGCCTCTGAAAAAGGCGATCGGATTGAGGATTCGGCATGGAAGTTTTGACCACGACGGAAATGGAGCGCGCCGACCGGCTGACGATCGCCGCCGGCACGCCCGGCTTCGCGCTGATGATGAGCGCGGGGCAGGCCGTCGCCGAAGCCGCGATGGATCTGGTCGCGGAGGGGCCGATTGTGGTGGTTGCCGGCGGCGGCAATAATGGCGGCGACGGGTTTGTCGCGGCGGCCGAACTGGCGGCGCGCGGCCGCGAGGTCTCGGTCATTTTGTTATGCGAGCGCGACAGCCTCTCGGGCGATGCGGCGTTGGCGGCGCGTGGCTGGAAATTTCCGGTGCTGCCGTTCAACCCGCAGGCGATCGGCAAGCCGGCGCTGATCATCGATGCGCTGTTCGGCGCCGGACTGAACCGGCCCATCAAGGGCGAGCCGCTTGAGATGATCGAGGCGATCAATGCCAACGGCGTGCCGGTGCTCGCGGTCGACCTGCCGAGCGGAATCAACGGCACGTCGGGCGCGGTGATGGGCGCTGCGATCGAGGCCGTCGAGACCGTGACCTTCTTCCGCCGCAAGCCGGCGCATCTGTTGATGCCGGGACGGATGCATTGCGGCCGCGTCCGCGTCGCCGATATCGGGATCGATGCTGGGGTGCTCGAGGAAATCCGGCCGCAGACGTTCGAAAACGTTCCCGGCGCCTGGCAAGCATCCTTTCCCGTGCCGCGGATCGACGGCCACAAATATGCCCGTGGCCATGCCGTCGTGGTCTCCGGCGATATTGCGTCAACCGGCGCGGCGCGGCTCGCCGCGCGCGGCGCGCTGCGGGCAGGCGCCGGATTGGTCACGGTGGCGTCGCCGCGCGATGCGCTCATCGTCAACGCCGCGGCACTGACCGCGGTGATGGTGCGCGCGGTCGACACGTTGGTCGAATTCGCCGACCTGCTGAACGACAGGCGCCTCAATTCCATCGTGATCGGGCCGGGCGCCGGCGTCAGTGCGCGGACGCGCGATCTCGTCCACAGCGCGCTGTCGGCCAAGCGTGGCCTCGTGCTCGACGCCGACGCGCTGACGAGTTTCGCCGAAGCGCCGGACCGTCTGTTTGAATCGATCAAGGCCAGCGAAGACCCGCAGGTGGTTCTGACCCCGCATGAGGGTGAGTTTCCGCGGCTGTTCAGCGACAGCAGCAACAAGTATCCCAACCGTTCGAAACTCGAACGCGTGCGGGCCGCCGCCGAACGCTGCGGCGCGGTGGTGCTGTTGAAGGGACCGGATACGGTGGTGGCTTCACCGGATGGACGCGCCAGCATCGCCGCCAACGCGCCGCCCTGGCTTGCCACCGCCGGCGCCGGCGACGTGCTGGCCGGCATGATCGCGGGGCTCTTGGCGCAAGGCGTGCCGGCCTATGAGGCCGCCTGCATGGGTGTGTGGATGCACGGCGAGGGGGCGCGGGAAGCGGGACCCGGCCTGATCGCGGAGGACCTCACGGAGGTGCTGCCGGCGGTGTTGCGACGGCTCTACGACGAGTTCGGGATCGAGTACTAAACCAGATATTCCGCGACGGCTTTCTCGTTCCACTCCAGCCCTAATCCGGGTCCGCGCGCCGTCAGCGTTCCATCGATGATCTTTGCCGGGTGAGCGAGGATGGCGCCGGCAAAGTCGAGGAATTCGAGCCAGTGTGCGGTCGGCGTCACCGCCAGCATGTGCGCACTGGCTTCGGCAAACAGGTGGCTCGACATCGGAATGTTCGCGGCGTCCGCTTGGGCCGCGACCTGCAGCCAGCCGGTGACGCCGCCGCATTTCATCAGATCGGGCATGATGAAGTCGCTGGCGCCGGCAGCGATGGCCTCGGCAAAGCCGCGTGGAAACCACCAGTTCTCGCCGGATTGAATCGGGGTCGGCGAGGTCTCGCGCACCTTCGCATGCCCCGACAGATTCTCTTGCGGCACCGGTTCTTCGATCCAGTGCAGATCGTACGGCGCCAGCCGCGCGATGCGGCGGGTGGCTTCCGCAGGATCGAGCGACTGGTTGAAGTCGATCATCAGCGCGATATCGGGGCCGAGCAAAGCGCGCACGCCCTTGACCACCCGCTCGTCATTGGCGGCGTCGCCGTCGCCGCCCTTGATCTTGATGCCGCGAAAACCCTGGTCGAGCGAGCGCCGCAGCGCCTTTTCGTCGGCGATGGGATCGACCACGCCATAGCTGTCATAGGCCTTGATCGGCCGCGGCGCGCCGCCGAGCAACTCGGCCAATGGCCGACCTGCGATCTGCCCGAGCGCGTCCCAATAGGCCATGTCGAGGCCGGATACCGCCATGCCGACCAGGCCCTGCCAGCCGAGCAGGCGGAATTTGGCGTTCATCGCCGCCATCAAATCGGTCGGCGCCACCGGCCGGCCGATCAGTTCGCGGCCGATCTCCTCGATCAGATGCACCAGCGGCTTCAGCGTCAGGGGCGCGTAGGCAAAAATATAGGAGCGGCCGGTAACGCCCTGATCGGTCTCGACATCGATCAGCACCATCGGCGCGGCATCGATGGTCGCAAACGCAGTCTTCACCGGCCGGCCGATCGGCACCACGAGGCCACGGGCTTTGACATTGCGGATGGCGGGAACGGATTTGCTCATGGGGGTTTCCTCACCCGACATCGTACCACCGCACCAGCCGTGGCGCGGCCCAGTCGGTCGCGACCGCTTCGATCAAATAGCGCCCGGGATATTCGGCGAGGAAGGCGATACGCTGGGTCTGGCCGGGCTCGACCGCCAACGTATCCAGCCAGAACGGCTTCCAGCCGTCGTCGAGCCGGTCCAGCAGCCGGAAATGATGGCCGTGGAGGTGAACCACGGTGGCGATCGCGGCGCGGTTGGTCAGCGCCAGCACCACAGCGCGTCCGGCCTTGGCCCGGAAGGCGGGCGGGGAGTTTTTCGAGAAGGCGGACGGCGTGGCCCATTCGGCCGGCGCTCCGCCGAGCACGAGATCGACCCGCGCGGCGCTCTTGAGGTCGAGCTGCGCCGGCAGGCCGTTGGAGGGCAGCGGCGGCGCCGCCGGCAGCGGGCTGGGGCGGAACGGCGGTTCGTTCGAGACGGTCAGTTGGCCGATGGTGCGGGCGTTGCGGCCGTCGTGGAGCAGAATTGGAGTGCTCGTGCCTGCCGCACCCGTGACATCGACGAAAACGTCGACCCTGCCGCCTGGTGCGATCACCAGCGCGCCGTTCCTGGCCTGGAACGGCTCGGCAGGCTGCCCGTCGAGGGCCATGACGCGAACATCGATTCCGTCCAGTTTGACTGCAATAACAGATCGTTGGCAGGCATTGACGAGGCGGAGCCTGAGCCGTTCGTTGATTCGCCCTGAGAGATCGAGCGAAGGCTTGCCGTTAATGGTCTGCACTGGCGTCGAATCCGCGGGCTCAACGCCTACCGCGACCGCAGTTCCATCGGCGCGGATGCGCCAGTCCTCAATCAAGACCACCTCGTCGCGGTCGACCGCGACCGGCTGGCTTTCGCGAACCACCAGCGCCCGTGCCCGGGATGGCCGGCCCTGGCCATCGCCGGGCAAAGCGAGGCCGCACAGGAAGGTTCCGGCATGCCGCAGCGGCAGTTGCAGGGTTTCCTTCGTCCCCGCTGCGAGCGGCGCGCGGGCGATCAGCGGCTCGGCGGTGGGAACGCCGTCCAGTCCGCGGCAGTCGAGCAGGGCCGGCACCGGCAGCTCGTTGGCGAAGGCGATCTCGGCCGTCTCGCCGCGCCCGAATCCGAGCTCAGGCCCTTGCAGGGTCCAGATCGGCGTCGCCGGTGCCTCCGGGCGTAACGCGAGGCTGTCCGGCTTGGCCTGGAGCGCCAGCGCGGATCGCCCCTGGGCCAGGCCTGCCACGGGCAAGAGTGGGGCGAGCGCCACCGCACCCAGCCCGGCGATCAGCTCGCGTCGGTCCAAAGCGGATTTTGGGTGGGATTTGGGGCTTGCCATCGGACCGATGCGGACCATTTTCTGATAGATATGTCCAGCTGTGACGCCTTGCCCCGGAGGGGACAAAAACGGCCATTTTTTTGCTGCGTACTGTCGGGCACATGTTATAAGCCCGCCGCTCGCGGCATCGCGGCCGGATTGGATGCTTTCACGCGGGCGTGGCGGAATTGGTAGACGCGCTGGATTTAGGTTCCAGTGACGAAAGTTGTGGGGGTTCGAGTCCCTCCGCCCGCACCAAGCGCTCTATTCAAGCGTTTGCATGACGAATACTGGAGGGCCTGTTTCCCGTCGGGGAGAGGGGTCAGCCGCACCACCGGCGCAGGCTGTCTAGGGCTTGCGCGTCGAACAGATTGAACACTGTCAGGGCCATCTGGCCCGACGCAAGCGGAAGAAGATTGACACCATGCAGGTCACCGAAACCCTCGCCGAGGGATTGAAGCACGAGTTCAAGATCAGCGTTCCCGCATCGGACCTCGATGCCAAGGCGGACGCCAAGCTGGTCGACCTCAAGGACAAGGTTAAGCTCAACGGCTTCCGTCCCGGCAAGGTGCCGGTGAGCCACCTGAAGAAGGTGTATGGCCGCTCGGTGATGGCCGAGACCATCGACCAGACCATTCGCGACACCAACACGCAGATATTCACCGATCGCGGCTTCCGGCTTGCGACCGAACCGAAGATCACGATGCCGACCGAGCAAAAAGAAGTCGAGGAGCTTCTCGCCGGCAAGACCGACCTGACCTACACGGTCGCGATCGAGGTGGTGCCGACGATCCAGCTCGCCGACTTCAAGTCCTTCTCCGTCGAAAAGCCGGTGGTCGATGTGACCGACGCCGAGATCGACGAAGCCATCAAGCGCATCGCCGAACAGAACCGCCCCTATACCGCGAAGGCCGAGGGCGCCAAGGCCGAGAACGGCGACCGCATCACCATCAGCTTCAAGGGCTCGATCAACGGTGTGCCGTTCGACGGCGGTACCGGTGAGGGCATTCCGGTCGTGATCGGCGCCAGCCAGTTCATTCCGGGTTTTGAGGAGCAGCTTGTTGGCATCGGCGCGGGCGAGACCCGCACCCTGAAGGTCACGTTCCCCAAGAACTACGCCAGCGATAAGCTCGCCGGCCAGCCTGCCGAGTTCGAAACCACGGCAACCCTGATCGAGGCGCCCGGCGAGACCGAGGTCAACGACGAGTTCGCCAAGACGCTTGGGCTGGAATCGCTCGACAAGCTGAAGGAAGCCGCGCGCGAGCGTCTGGTCGCCGAATTCGCCGGCGCGACCCGCCAGCGCGTCAAGCGGGCGCTGCTCGACCGGCTCGACGAGAGCCACAAGTTCGAGGCGCCGCCGTCGCTGGTCGGCGAAGAGTTCAACCTGATGTGGAACTCGATCAAGGCCGAGATGGAATCCAGCGGCAAGACCTTTGCCGACGAGAACACCACCGAAGAGGCGGCCAAGGAAGAGTACCAGAAGATCGCCGACCGCAGGGTCCGGCTCGGCCTCGTGCTGTCGGAGATCGGCGAGAAGAACAAGATCACCGTGACCGACGACGAAGTCAGCCGCGCGGTGATCGAGCGGGCGCGCCAGATGCCCGGCCGCGAGAAGGAAGTCTGGGACTACTATCGCAGCAATGCCAACGCGCTGGCCCAGCTTCGTGCGCCGATTTATGAAGACAAGGTGGTCGATTTCATCCTCGAACTCGCCAACGTGACCGAAAAGAAGGTCTCGCGCGAAGACTTGTTCAAGGACGACGAGGCCGAAAAGAGCGCCGCCTGATCGGTTCAATCAGGCGCGTTCCCGTCAGGCGTACATTAAGGATGAACCGCGAAAGCGGCATGGCGACGCCCGGCGTCGCTATGCGACCGCCCGCGAATCAGCTTGAACTCGCCTAATTCAGCTCGCGATTGCCCGGTCTTGTCGGCGGGGAATTGGCTCTTATCTGTTAGATCTGAATTCGACGAGTTCTGAATTTGAAGTCCTGCATCACGGGACGTTCGTCCGCGCCCGGCAAACCGCGCCAGCCTTTGTTGGCTTCCTTGCCGGGGGATGTTCGATCCCGCCAAATCTCTCGCCAACCCTTGGGGTGACTAATGCGCGATCCCGTTGAAACCTACATGAACCTTGTGCCGATGGTCGTCGAGCAGACCAACCGCGGCGAACGCGCCTACGACATTTTCTCGCGCCTGCTGAAAGAGCGCATCATCTTCTTGACCGGTCCGGTCGAGGACGGCATGTCGACGCTGGTTGTTGCGCAGCTTCTGTTCCTCGAAGCCGAGAATCCGAAGAAGGAAATCTCGATGTACATCAACTCGCCGGGTGGCGTGGTGACTTCGGGTCTGGCGATCTACGACACCATACAATTCATTCGCCCGCCGGTATCGACGCTATGCACGGGGCAGGCGGCTTCGATGGGCTCGCTGTTGCTCGCGGCTGGCGCAAAGGACATGCGCTTTTCGCTGCCGAACTCGCGGATCATGGTTCACCAGCCCTCCGGCGGCTTCCAGGGCCAGGCCACCGACATCATGCTGCACGCGCAGGAGATCCTGAATCTCAAGAAGCGGCTCAACGAGATCTACGTGAAGCACACGGGCCAGACCTACAAGGCGATCGAGGAAGCGCTGGAGCGCGACAAGTTCCTGACCGCCGA
This sequence comes from Bradyrhizobium sp. KBS0727, assembly GCF_005937885.2. Taxonomy (NCBI): domain Bacteria; kingdom Pseudomonadati; phylum Pseudomonadota; class Alphaproteobacteria; order Hyphomicrobiales; family Nitrobacteraceae; genus Bradyrhizobium; species Bradyrhizobium sp. KBS0727. The sequence continues at coordinate 3,454,677 of NZ_CP042176.1, forward strand.
CATGGCCCGCGACTTCGGGATCGTCGACAAAGTGATCGACAAGCGGCCCGAAGAAGCTGCGGCGGCGAAAACCGCGTAAGGTTGCGGGGGTCGTCAATTCGCATTGACCTTGGCGCAGTCTGGCCCGGCAAATTTGGCCGCTCGCGGCCTGCCTATGCCCTGGCATAGGCAGAAAGTTCCGCTTTCGTGCTGGTTTGGCGGCGTGGTAATCGCGCAACGCTTTGACGAATTTCTCGGTTTTCACCCGTGCGCAAGCCGAAAATCACGGTATTGTCACGGTGTCCGATCCGCGCCCGGTTAGCGAATTCTTGATAGTCGGGTGTCAGCATGGTTGGCTGTAGGGATCAGATGAGATCGCGGAGATTCGAGTAAGCCGTGATTCGCACGGGAGCAATGCGTTAAGGGTCTTTTCTGGTACGGAATTTGCTCTATCTACACATTAGACCCGGTCGCGTACCGGAATGGGTCGATCGAGCAACGGGATCGAACGGCGGACGGAGATAAGAATGAGTAAGGTCGGCACGAGCGACTCCAAGAACACGCTGTATTGCTCGTTCTGTGGCAAGAGCCAGCACGAAGTCCGCAAACTGATCGCGGGTCCCACCGTATTCATCTGCGACGAATGCGTTGAGCTCTGCATGGACATCATCCGTGAGGAGAACAAGTCCTCGCTGGTGAAGTCGCGCGACGGCATCCCGACGCCGAAGGAAATCTGCAAGGTCCTGGACGACTACGTGATCGGCCAGAGCCATGCCAAGAAGGTGCTGTCGGTCGCCGTCCACAATCACTACAAGCGGCTCAATCACCAGACCAAGCACAACGACGTCGAACTGGCGAAGTCGAACATCCTGCTGATCGGTCCGACCGGTTCAGGCAAGACGTTGTTGGCGCAGACGCTGGCGCGCATTCTCGACGTGCCGTTCACGATGGCGGATGCGACGACGCTGACCGAAGCCGGCTACGTCGGCGAGGACGTCGAGAACATCATCCTGAAGCTGCTGCAGTCGGCCGACTACAATGTCGAGCGCGCACAGCGCGGCATCGTCTATATCGACGAAATCGACAAGATCAGCCGCAAGTCGGACAATCCGTCGATCACCCGCGACGTGTCGGGCGAGGGCGTGCAGCAGGCGCTGTTGAAGATCATGGAAGGCACCGTTGCCTCCGTGCCTCCGCAGGGCGGCCGCAAGCATCCGCAGCAGGAATTCCTGCAGGTCGACACGACCAACATTCTCTTCATCTGCGGCGGCGCCTTCTCCGGCCTCGAGAAGATCATCTCCGCGCGCGGCCGTTCGACCTCGATCGGTTTCGCGGCCCAGGTTCTGGCGCCGGAAGACCGCCGCACCGGCGAAATCTTCCGCCACGTCGAGCCGGAAGATCTGTTGAAGTACGGCCTGATCCCGGAATTCGTCGGCCGCCTGCCGGTGGTCGCGACCCTGGAAGATCTGGACGAGGCTTCGCTGAAGAAGATCCTGACCGATCCCAAGAATGCGCTGGTCAAGCAGTACCAGCGGCTGTTCGAGATGGAGAACATCGAACTCACCTTCGCCGACGAGGCGCTTGGCGCGGTTGCCCGCAGGGCGATCGAGCGCAAGACCGGCGCGCGCGGACTGCGTTCGATTCTCGAAAGCATTCTGCTCGAGACCATGTTCGATCTTCCGGGTCTGGAAGGCGTCGAGGAAGTCGTGATCTCGCGCGAAGTCGTCGAGGGAACCGCTCGTCCGCTCTACATCTATGCGGACCGTTCAGACCGTGCGGTCGAGAGCAGCGCCAGCGCGTAAATCGCGCTTGCGCCTGGCGCAAATTGGGTACCTCCACTGACGTGGCTGCCGGACATTCCGGCGGCCAGTAGGGCGTAGGTATTTCGCGCATTTAGCCCCGATTGACGGGCATTTTTCCGTGACTTGACACCCCCGTACCCGATAGCCACCTAATGCTGTCGGTGGCGCAAATCGTGCTTTAGATTCGAAGTAGAGATTCGTCACCGAAACGATCCGGGAAGCAGGCCGCGCAAGCAGCCAAACGACCCGAACCTCCCGGCACCTTGTGGCGGTTGCGCAAGCGAAGCGGACTGCGTGCAAGGGGGCACAACAAAAGGAACAGGCCATGACGACCCCGAAGACCCGGCCAACCATCGTTCACGGCGAAAGCCACTCCTATCCGGTGTTGCCGCTCCGCGACATCGTCGTTTTTCCGCACATGATCGTGCCCCTGTTCGTCGGCCGCGAGAAATCGATCCGCGCGCTCGAAGAGGTGATGAAGAACGACGCGCTGATTCTGCTGGCGACCCAGAAGAACGCTTCCGACGACGATCCAAATCCGGATTCGATCTACGAAGTCGGCACCCTCGCCAGCGTGCTGCAACTGCTCAAGCTGCCCGACGGCACCGTGAAGGTGCTGGTCGAAGGGCTCGAGCGCGCGCGCGTCGAGAAATATTCCGACCGCAGCGAATATTATGAAGCGACTGCGGTTGCGCTCGCCGACACCGACGCCACTTCGGTCGAAGCCGAAGCGTTGTCGCGTTCGGTCGTGTCCGACTTCGAAAGCTATGTGAAGCTGAACAAGAAGATCTCCGCCGAAGTCGTCGGCGTGGTTCAGGCGATCACTGACTTCGCCAAGCTGAGCGATCAGGTCGCCCAGCATCTCGCCGTCAAGATCGCCGATCGCCAGGGCATCCTGGAAACGTTGTCCGTCACGCAGCGCCTGGAGAAGGTGCTGGGCCTGATGGAGAGCGAGATCTCGGTGCTGCAGGTCGAGAAGCGCATCCGCTCGCGCGTCAAGCGCCAGATGGAGAAGACCCAGCGCGAATATTACCTGAACGAGCAGATGAAAGCGATCCAGAAGGAGCTCGGCGACGACGAAGGTCGCGACGAGCTGGCCGATCTGGAAGAAAAGATTGCCAAGACCAAGCTTTCCAAGGAAGCACGGGACAAGGCGCAGCATGAATTGAAGAAGCTGCGCCAGATGTCGCCGATGTCCGCGGAAGCGACCGTCGTGCGCAACTATCTCGACTGGCTGCTGTCGATCCCGTGGAACAAGAAGTCCAAGGTCAAGAAGGACCTCGAGGCGGCGCAGGCCGTGTTGGACAGCGACCACTACGGGCTCGAGAAGGTCAAGGACCGCATCGTCGAGTATCTGGCGGTGCAGACCCGCGCCAACAAGCTGACCGGACCGATCCTGTGTCTGGTCGGGCCTCCCGGCGTCGGCAAGACCTCGCTCGGCAAGTCGATCGCGAAGGCGACCGGACGTGAGTTCGTGCGCGTGTCGCTCGGCGGCGTGCGCGACGAGGCCGAGATCCGCGGTCACCGCCGCACCTATATCGGCTCGATGCCCGGCAAGATCATCCAGTCGATGAGGAAGGCCAAGACCTCGAACCCGCTGTTCCTGCTGGACGAGATCGACAAGATGGGCGCCGATTTCCGCGGCGATCCGTCCTCGGCGCTGCTTGAGGTTCTGGACCCCGAACAGAACTCGACCTTCAACGACCACTATCTGGAGGTCGACTACGATCTGTCGAACGTCATGTTCATCACGACCGCGAATACGCTGAATATTCCCGGACCGCTGATGGACCGCATGGAGATCATCCGGATCGCCGGCTATACCGAGAACGAGAAGGTCGAGATCGCGCGCAAGCACCTGATCCCGAACGCCATCGCCAAGCATGGCCTCGATTCCAAGGAATGGTCGATCGACGACGATGCCTTGTTGCTGATGATCCGCCGTTACACCCGCGAAGCGGGCGTGCGTAACCTGGAGCGTGAGCTGTCGACACTCGCCCGCAAGGCGGTGAAGGAGCTGATGATCTCCAAGAAGAAGTCGGTCAAGGTCACCGAGAAGACTCTGGAAGAGTTCCTCGGCGTGCCGAAGTACCGCTACGGCGAGATCGAGAGCGAGCCTCAGGTCGGTATCGTGACCGGCCTGGCTTGGACCGATGTCGGCGGCGAGTTGCTCACCATCGAAGGCGTCATGATGCCCGGCAAGGGCAAGATGACGGTCACGGGCAACCTGCGCGACGTGATGAAGGAGTCGATCTCGGCGGCGGCGTCTTACGTCCGCTCGCGGGCGATCAACTACGGCATCGAGCCGCCGCTGTTCGACCGACGCGACATCCACGTCCACGTTCCCGAAGGGGCGACCCCGAAGGACGGACCGTCGGCGGGTGTTGCGATGGCGACCGCCATCATCTCGGTCATGACCGGCATTCCGGTCCGGCACGATGTCGCCATGACCGGCGAGATCACGCTGCGCGGCAGGGTTCTGCCGATCGGCGGCCTGAAGGAGAAGCTGTTGGCGGCCGCACGCGGCGGCATCAAGACGGTGTTCATCCCCGAGGACAACGCCAAGGATCTCACGGAGATTTCCGATGCGATCAAGGGCGGCATGGACATCATTCCGGTCGCCCGGCTCGACGACGTCGTCAACAAGGCGCTGGTGCGCCCCCCGGTGGCGATCGTCTGGGAAGAGGACACCAAGGTGCCGGTCAAGACCGAAGCCGGCGACGAAGCCGCAGGCGGCCTGACGGCGCACTGAGTGATGCAAATGTGACGAAAGCGGCGCCCTCGAGGCGCCGCTTTTTTGTTGGAATGGTTCGGCTTGCGCCACAGGGTGGGGCAGGGCTAAACAGACGGCTCAAGGGCGGCTAGCTCAGCTGGTTAGAGCATCTCGTTTACACCGAGAGGGTCGGCGGTTCGAATCCGTCGCCGCCTACCAGCCTTCGCGCTGCGCGCTGCGGCTGGGCATGCCAGCCCGCCCCGGCGCACAGCGCGAAGGCTGTCTCGCCGGCTTGTCCGCCGTAGCTCAACGAGCGAAAGCGGAAGCTCGAAGCAACGTAGGCGGGCCGACAGAAAGTTTCCCCACATGGACACCCCCCAAGGCCACGAAGAGAACGCCGACCAGATTGCCTATTGGAACGGGCCCGGCGGCCAGCGCTGGGCCGATCGTCAGGCGGCGCAGGACATCCTGCTGAAGCCGATCGCCGATCTCTTGATCGACCGCGCCGAGCCCAAGACGGGCGAGCGCGTCATCGATGTCGGTTGCGGCAGCGGCGCCACCACGATCGCCTTCGGGCAGAAGGTCGCACCGTCAGGCCATGTGTTCGGCATCGACGTCTCCGGCCCGATGCTGGAACGGGCGCGGCAGAGTGCGCCGAAGGATCTGCCGGTCGATTTCGCGCTGGCCGATGCCACCGTCTATCCGTTCGATCCCGCAAGTTTCGATTTGCTGGCCTCGCGGTTCGGCGTGATGTTCTTCGCCGATCCCGCGCTGTCGTTCAAAAATCTGCGCAAGGCGCTGCGGCCGTCGGGACGGTTGGCGTTCGCGTGCTGGCGCGAGCCAAAGGAAAACCCGTTCTTCATGGCGCCGCTGCAGGCGGTCTACAAGCACGTTCCGAAATTGCCGCCGCAGGGGCCGGAAGATCCCGGGCCGTTTGCGTTCGCCTCGGAGGCGCGTGTGCAACGTATCCTGGGTTCAGCCGGCTTCACCGGCATTGCGATGGAGCCGTGCCATCTCGCGCTCGACGTCGCGCTCGGCCGCGGTCTCGAAGCCGCCGTGGAAAGCGCGTTCGAAATCGGCCCCGCGAGCCGCGCGCTCGAGGGCCATCCGCCGGAGGTCCGCGCCGCCGCCACGAATTCGGTGCGTGAAGCGCTGGCGCAATTCGTCAGGGGCGACACGGTTCCGCTGCCGGCTTCGATCTGGATCGTGACGGCGCGGGCCGGCTAACCCTACTTTGCATGGGGTTGTTTTCGCGATTTTGTGTCCAGCCTGCGGTTCACCGCCCATAGCGGGTCGAAGACCCACGTGGATGCGCTGGCAGTAGCATGTAGCCCGGATGAGCGAAGCGATATCCGGGACCCCTCTAACGCCACCCCGGATGTCGCTTCGCTCATCCGGGCTACCTAAGCGGACAGCGCGCTACGCCTTCTCTTCCCAGACCATCGCCAGATGGACGATGGTCTCGGCGGCCTTTTCCATGTCCTGGCGGCTGACCCATTCCAGCCGGGAATGGAAGGCGTGTTCGCCGGCGAAAATGTTGGGGCAGGGCAGTCCCATGGCTGATAGCCGCGAGCCGTCGGTGCCGCCGCGGATCGAGCTTCGCACCGGTTTGAGGCCGGCGCGGCGGATCGCCTCGATCGCATAGTCGACGGTCTCGGGGTGGCGATCGATCACCTGCTTCATGTTCCGGTATTGCGGCTTGACCTCCATCTTGTAGGTCGAGCGCGGATAGTCCTTCATCACATCCTTGACGATGCCCTCGAGCAAAGCTTCCTTTTGGCTGAGGCCCGCGTCGTTGAAATCGCGCACGATGAAGCCGATGGTTGCTTTCTCCAGCGCTCCGGAAATGCCGGTCGGATGCAGAAAGCCTTCCTTGCCCTCCGTCGTCTCGGGCGAGCAGGTATCTTTCGGCAGCCGGTCGACGATGGCGGCGGCGATCTTGATCGCGTGCTCCATCTTGCCCTTGGCGAAACCGGGATGGGTCGAGACGCCCTCGATGGTGATGGTGGCGCCGTCCGCCGAGAAAGTTTCATCCTCGATATTCCCGGCAGTCTCGCCGTCCATCGTATAGGCGAAGTCGGCGCCGAGCTTCTTCAGGTCGACCTTGTCGACGCCGCGGCCGATTTCCTCGTCGGGCGTGAACAGGATCTTCATGGCGCCATGCTTGATCTGCGGATTCGCAATCAGGAACTGCGCCGCGTCCATGATTTCGGCGAGGCCGGCCTTGTTGTCGGCACCCAGCAGCGTGGTGCCGTCGGTCGTGATGATGTCGTGGCCGATCTGGTCGGCGAGGGCGGGATGATCCACTGATCGGATCACCTGGGTCGGATCGGTCGGCAGCACGATATCGCCGCCGCGATAGTTCTTCACGATCTGCGGCTTGACGTTCGCACCGGTACAATCCGGCGAGGTGTCCATGTGCGAGCAGAAGCAGATCACCGGCACCTGCTTGTCGGTGTTGGCCGGAATGGTCGCGTAGACATAGCCGTGCTCGTCGAGATGGGCGTCGGCAAGCCCGATGGCCTTGAGTTCGGCGGCGAGCAGCCGGCCGAGGTTCTTCTGCTTCGCGGTGGAAGGACAGGTCGGCGATTCCGGATCGGACTGGGTGTCAATCACGACATAGCGCAGGAAGCGCTCGGTCACGGTGTGGGTAAAGGCGAGGGGAGAAGCCAGCATGACAACCCGGAGCAAGAGGAACGGCAAGGGGACGGTAAGCCCCTTCAAGTAGGGCTCTATAACAGAAAAGCGCCATTCCGGGTCCCCGCCGGAATGGCGCTTTAAGTCGGATCAGAAGGGGAGCCGTATCAGACGGCTTCCTTGAGTTCCTTGGCGGCGCGGAAGGCGACCTTCTTGCTGGCCTTGATCTGGATCGCTTCGCCGGTGGCGGGGTTGCGGCCCATGCGGGCGGCGCGCTTGCGCACCTGGAGGATGCCGAGGCCGACGATGCGGATGCGCTCGCCCTTCTTGAGGTGTTTTGTGATCTTGCCGACCATGTCGGTCAGAATCGCTTCAGCGGTCTTCTTCGACAATTCGTGCTCTTCCGCGAGCGCCGCGGCCAGGTGCTTCAGCGTGACGGTGGCTGGAGTCGCTGCTTTCTTCGCCATATTTGACCCTCCTCGTTGGTAAATGGCTTGGCTTGCGGTTTTGCGCGAAGCCTGCCTCGCTTCGATAGCGGGGCGGATACCGGTCCGTGCCGGAAAACCGCGTCGGTCAGAGACCTGAACCTCCGGATTCCGACGCGAGCGGAATGACGAAGGTTTCAAGAAACTTAGACGTATCAGGCCTTAAATGATTCGGGTGGCGGCTGCCTACGCTGATTTGCCTGAAAACAAGCCGTTTTTTGCATCCGCGTCGCAGAAATGCCCATTTGGCGGGGGGATTCGCAACGTCCTTGACTAACGTGGGGCAGGCCTTTATGCCCTCGGTTCTGCGCGGATCACGAGTTGATTACGGCATCCGCGGGAGTAGCTCAGTTGGTTAGAGCGCCGCCCTGTCACGGCGGAGGCCGCGGGTTCGAGTCCCGTCTCTCGCGCCATTATTGATCCCCTTAAGATCAATGGCTTAGCAGTGATCCCCAAACGCCGGTCCAAACCAGACAGGCGTTGACGCGAACAGAACAAGCGTTAGCGCAAACAAAAGGCCGCCCATCGGGCGGCCGTTTTTATGCCAGGCAACTCGTTATCGTTTAGCGGACCATCGACTGGTCCGAGCTGGTGACAACCACCGGCTTGCCCGCCTTCATGACATGGGCGGTCTGGGTGAAATCCGAACCGGTGCGTGCCGAGATACCGAAAGCCGCCACCGCGATGCCTGCGACGAGCGCGACAACCACGATCTTGAGGTGGGTACTGCGATCCGCCGAGTGAATTGAGTGGTTCATCTGAGCCTCCCGGGGCGCCAATGCCGCCCTCTGTTGGGTAGAGACGTACGCCCGGTCTGTTTCAGGATCGTTTCGCCGGTTCCTCAAAATGGTTTCATCTGTGGCTTTTTGGCCGATTGTTCGGCCGGTTTCTTGCCCGGCTTGCGGAAAACAGCGGATCGGCCGAAAATGTCTGCCAGGCGCGGCAACGGCGCTCGGGAGAAAAACAATAATGAAAACAACTGACCTGACCCGCCGGGGCTTGCTCGGCGCGGCTTCCGCCACTTGGGCCACCACGATCCTCCGTCAACCCGCCAAGGCAGCCGCCGAATTCGACTTCAAGCTCGGCGTCAACACGCCGGAAACCCATCCGCTGACGATCAGGCTGACCGAGGCGGCAAAGGCGATCGGCGCGCAATCGGCCGGCCGGCTCAACGTCACGGTGTTCTCCAACAGCCAGCTCGGCGGCGATCCCGAGATGCTGTCGCAGGTCCGCGCCGGCGGCATCGAATTGCTGGCGGTGCCGAGCCTGACGCTGTCGATCCTGGTGCCGATGTCGGGCTTGCCGAGCATCGGCTTCGCCTTCCAGTCCTATGACCAGGTATGGGCGGCGATGGACGGCGGCGTCGGTGAGGTCGTGCGCGACGCCATCGGCAAGGCCGGCATCGTTCCGATGAAGAAGGTCTGGGACAACGGTTTTCGGCAGATCACGTCGTCGTCGAGCCGGCAGCTCAACAGCGTCGACGATCTCAAGGGTTTTAAGATTCGCGTGCCCGTTACCGCGTTGCTGACATCGCTGTTCTCCGGGCTCGGCGCCTTGCCGTCGAGCATCAGCTACAACGAACTCTACTCGGCCTTGCAGACGCATATCGTCGAGGGCCAGGAGAACCCGCTGGCGCAGGTGTCGACCGGCAAGCTGTACGAGGTGCAGAAATACTGCGCGCTGTCGAACCATTGCTGGAGCGGCTACTGGATCGTCGCCAACCGCAGCGCGCTGACCGGACTGCCGGCGGATCTGCAGGAAATCGTCAGCAGCAATTTCGATGCGGCCGGTATCAAGGAGCGCGCCGATCTGCTTGAAATGGACCGCTCGCTGCAAGCCGAACTGACCGCCAAGGGCATGACCTTCAACACGCCCGATCCCGTCCAGTTCAGGGCGGCGCTGGTGAAGGCCGGCTTCTACACGCAATGGCAGAAGACCTATGGCGAGCAGGCCTGGGCGCAGTTGGAGAAATATACCGGCAAGCTGACCTAGAGGCGTGTGCGCGCAAAGTGCGGCCTGTTTTCTTTTGATTCAGTCGATCACCTCGTCGGCGCGGATCAGGATAGAGGGCGAGATCGTCAGGCCGAGCGCAGTCGCTGCGCGCGAGTTAATCACAAGTTCGAACTTCGTCGGCTGCTCAATCGGCAATTCTGCCGGCCTGGCGCCCCGCAGTATCTTGTCGACGTAGGATGCCGCGCGCCGCCAGATGTCCTCGATGTTGGCACCGTAGGAGACGAGTCCGCCGCCATCGACGAACGGCCTCAGCTCGTACATTGTCGGTAGGCGACGCAGTGCGGCGAGTTCGGCAATTTCGCGGGCACGACTGAAGAGAAGGGCCGAGGCCGAAACGAGGAGCGCATCCGCGCCGGCATCGGCCGCGGTATTGAAGGCCACCGCAATTTCTCGAGGATCGTGAATCTCGATTGACAGCAGCTTCCAGCCGAGGGTCTGACCGAAGGCCTGTGCGACCGGCCATATCTTGGGGCTGGTGGAATCCCATAAAATTCCCACGGTCCCCGCGCCCGGGACGAGTTCCTTGAGCAGTTGCAGACGCTTTCCTGTGAGTTCCAGACTCTGCAAACTCATCCCGGTAAAGTTTCCGCCCGGGCGGGCAAGGTTCTGGACAAACCCTTCGCCCACGGGATCGGGAGCAGCCGTCATGACGATGGGGATTGTAGTCGTCGCTTGCTTGAGCAGGGACAGCGCCGTCCCGGCGCCGGTTGCAACAATAACATCGACCTGAAGACCAACCAGGTCGACAACCGCAGACATGGTGTCGGTGCCGCGTGGCTCGGTCACCAGATCGCGGCCGTAAACGTAACCCAATTCGGCCATTCCGCGCAGAAACGCCCGCACACTGCGATTGCTTGGCAGCGCGCCCGTCATGTCGGCACTCGGACCGCCGACACTGACAATTCCGATCCGAGCGACCGTGCGTGACGGCTCGGTGCGTGCCGGCAGCGGCCAAGCCAGAGCTGCGCCGCCAATCGAGACGATGACCCTCCGACGGTCGATCATTCGCTCACCGCAGTAGGAACAAGATTGGAAACGGCATTCCCGACAGGGCAGGACTGTACCTCGTTTGTCACAGCCGGCAACCAAGTCCGAATTGCACCGCTACAAGGCGTTTCATCGCCCGTTCTTTGACCCTAGCGTGCATCGGGAAAGCTCCGGACTCGGAGCTGGCGTCGGAAGGGGCGCGGCGATATTTCCGCCGCGAAGGAAATATGATTTTCGATCGTGGATTTGCGGCCGGTACCAGTGCGCGCACCCGCAAGCTGCTTCTGGCCGGAACCGCGTTGGCGGGGGCGGCGTTGTTTCCCTCGCTTGCCCAGGCCCAGTCGTACGTGTGGGGTGGTGCCCTCAGCACCACGGCCACCATTGACTACAATCTCGGTACGAACTGGAGCAATCCGCCCCCAGGCGCTCCCCCTGTGAATGCCGGCCAGTCTGCGCAATTCTCCGACACGGGTCTAGCAACGGTTACCGTGACGGCCGGTCCCATCACGCCCGATTCTTGGACGTTCACGTCCAACGCGCGGAGCTACGTGGTCAGCGGCCAGGCCGTGAATTTCAATGGTGCGGGCCCCAACCTGGTCAACAACGCCAACGCCGGCCAGGCGATTTCTATTGCCAACAACATGACCGGCACTGCGATTTCCCAGGCGGGGGCGAGCACGCTTACTGTCAGCGGCACCAACGCGTTTACGACGACGCACTCGTCAACACCGGCACGCTGACCTCAACGGTCGGCATTAACGCGGGCGGCACCTTCAGCAACAGCCTGACGGTCACGGGTACGGTGAACAACAACGCCGGCGGCACCTTCAACAACAATGGCGCCGGCATTGTGTCCGGTGGGTTGTTTAGCAATGGAACCGCAACCAACGCTGGAATCATCTTTGGCGGAGCGAGTAACGGCGGCAATTTTACCAACAACGGTACGGTGAATGGGGGCACCGCTGTTGCTGGTTTCGGCACCACTACCAACACGGGGACGGTGACTGGCGGTCTGAACATCAGCTTCGGTACCTACACGCAGACGGCGGGAACGACCAACGGCGGCACCACCAACGCCGACGGCACGATCAACGCCAACGGCGGCGCCTTCAACGGCGCGATTTCCAATAACGCCAACGGCATCTTCAATATCGGCGGCACGGTCACCAGCGACAACACGTTCAACAACGCTACGGCGACGTCGCGCCTGCTGGTCAATTCGGGTACCTATACCGTCGCCGGCCAGATCACGAACTCGGGCACCAACGCCGGCGGCGGTATCCTGGTGGCTGCCGGCGCCACGCTTTCGACGAGCAACACGATCACCAACGGTGCCGGCGCAACCATGGTCAACAATGGTACCGTCACGACCGTCTTTGGAACCGCCAATTTGGGCACCTTCACGAACGCCGGGACGATCAACGGCGCGGTCGGCAACTTTTCCACCTTCACCAACAGCGGGACGGTAAACGGCTTTCTGATCAACTCCGCCGGTACCTACACGCAGACGGCGGGCTCGACCAACGGCGGTATTACCAATGGCGCCACGATCAACGCCAATGCCGGTGCTTTCAACGGCGCGATCGTCAACTCGAATGGCACCGATGGCACGTTCAATATCGGCGGCACGGTCACCAGCAACAGCACTTTCGGCAACAACACCGCGGGGGCGCGGTTGCTGGTCAATTCGGGCACCTACACCGTCACCGGCCTCATCACCAACTCGGGCACCAATGCGGCGGGCGGCATCCTGGTCGCCGTCGGCGCCACGCTGACCGCGAACGGCGGCCTCACCAACAATTCCAGCGCGACCATCATCAACAACGGTACCGTCAGTGGTGGTTTGAACAACAGCGGCGTCGTCACCAACAACCTGACCTGGACCGGCACGATCAGCAACAGTGCCGGCGGTACCTTCAACAACAATGCGCCTGGCACCGTGTCGGGCCTGGTGAGCAACACGGGAACGGGCACCAACAGCGGCGCGCTGAATGGCGGCCTGTTGAACACGGCCGGTACGTTCGGCAACACCGGCACGATCGCCGGCGTGTCGGTGTCAGGCGGCACGGTCACCAACAGCGGCATCGTCACCGTTGGCGTGGGCGTAGGCAGCACCGGCACTTACACGCAGACCGCCGGCACCACCAGCGGCGGCCTTAGCACCAACAGCAGCAGTAGCCTCGTCGTCAACGCCAATGGCGGCGCGATCAACGGCGGCATCGCGGCCAATGGCGGCAACTTCAATATCGGCGGCAACGTCACGACCGACGGCGTGTTCGTGACCGGCGGCACCGCCCGGTTGAATGTCACTGGCGGCAACTTCACCGGCATCACGACGCTGGCCAACAATTCGAACAATGCCACCGGCATCGTGGTTGCGGCGACGCGTACGCTGAGCGCGAACACCATCGCCAACAACGGCGGCTCGACCATCCAGAACAGCGGCATACTGACCGCGACCTCGCTGACCAACGCGGCCGGCGCCACCATTAGCAATGCCGGAACCATCACGACGACCACGACCGTGAACGACGGCACCATCACCGGCGCCTACACGATGGCGGCGGGCACCCTGAGCGGTATTGGTAATACCCAAAGCCTCACCGTCAATGGCGGGACGTTCGCGCCGGGCAACGGCACCGCAGGGTCCTCGATGACCGTTACCGGAAGCCTGGTGATGCAGGCGGCGGCAACCTACCTGGTGCAGGTCAACCCGACGACGGCGTCGTTCACGAACGTCACTGGTGCGGCCTCGCTCAACGGCGCCACGGTGAGCGCCAATTTCGCCGCCGGCAGCTACATCTCCAAGCGCTACACCATCGTCACGACGGCGAGCGGCGTGACCAGCCGGTTCGGCGCGCTGGTGACCACCGGCCAGCCGGCGAACATGAACTCGTCGCTCAGCTATGATATCAACAATGCCTATATCGATTTGAAACTGAACTTCGGCTTGCCCGGCGGCACGCTGAGCCAGAACCAGCAGAATGTCGGCGACGCCCTGACCGGGTTCTTCAACCGCACCGGCGGCATCCCAACGGCGTTTGCGTCATTAACGGCGGCACAACTCACCCAGTCGGACGGCGAGTATGCGACCGGCTCGCAGCAGTCGACCTTCAACGCGATGAACCAGTTCCTGGGCCTGATGACCGATCCGTTCGTTGCCGGGCGCGGCGATCCGGTTTCGGCCGGCGGCGGCACGACGGGATACGCCGACGAGCAGACACTTGCGTATGCGGCCAAGCGCAATCCGAACGACGCGCTGGCCGCGATCTATCGCAAGGCGCCGGTAGCGGCCGATCCGTTTGCGCAGCGCTGGAGCGTGTGGGCGGCGGGCTATGGCGGGTCGCAGACCACGAGCGGCAACGCGGTGCAGGGCTCCAGCAACAGCAGCAGCAATCTCTATGGCACAGCCGTCGGCGCCGACTACCGGCTGTCGCCGGACACGCTGGCCGGCTTCGCGCTCGCCGGCGGCGGCACCAATTTCAGCGTTGCCAACGGGCTCGGCTCGGGACGTTCCGATTTATTCCAGGCCGGCGCGTTCATCCGGCACAACATGGGTGCGGCCTATCTCTCCGGCGCGCTGGCCTATGGCTGGCAGGACATCACCACCAACCGCACGCTGACGATCGCGGGCATCGACCAGTTGCAGGCGAAGTTCAACGCCAACGCCTGGTCGGGCCGGATCGAGGGCGGCTATCGGTTCGTGACGCAGGGGCTAGGCTGGACGCCCTATGCCGCCGGCCAGTTCACCACCTTCGACCTGCCGGCCTATGCCGAGCAGGCGATATCAGGCGCCAATACCTTTGCGCTGGCCTATGGCGCCAAGAGCGTGACCGCGACGCGCAGCGAACTCGGCCTGCGCACCGACAAGTCATTCGCGATGGAAGACGGCGTGTTCACGCTGCGCGGCCGCGCGTGGGCGCACGACTACAACCCCGACCGCAACATCGGCGCCACCTTCCAGACGCTGCCGGGCGCGTCCTTTGTCGTCAACGGCGCCAGGCAGGCGAGCGATGCCGCGCTGCTGACGGCTTCCGCCGAGAAGAAATGGCTGAACGGCTGGTCGGCCGCCGGCACCTTCGAGGGCGAGTTCTCCAGCGTCACCACCAGCTATGCCGGCAAGGGCGTGGTGCGGTACTCTTGGTAAGTTCAGCTCGCCCGCCTGATGTCTTCGCGGATCGTCCGTGCCGCCCAGACGAACAGCAGCGCGCCGACTGACGTCGTGATCGCGGCCGACAGCAGCGAATAGCGTACGGCGTTGGCGCCGTAATCGTTCTTCAACGCGTCATTGATGATGCCGACGGCGAGGGGGCCGACGCCTTGGCCGAAGCAGGTCGCGGTCAGGGCGATGATGGCGGACGCCAGCGCCCGCATGCTCGGCCTCGCCACGGTCTGCGCGATCGCAAAGATCGGGCCGAGATGAAAGCCGACCAGGAACGAGGTCAGCGACAGCGCCGCGACCATGGTCGTAAAATCCTGCGTCAGCATGCAGACGGCAAAGACCGGGCCTGCCAGGAACGATGTGATCGCCGGCGCCCACAACTTCCAGCGATCGTCGTGCTGGCTGATCCGCGCTACCACCAGCCCGCCCACCAGCGTGCCGGCCATCCCGGCCAGCCCCTTGAAGGTGCCGGCATAGGTGCCGATCTCGGCGCTGGACAGATGATGCACCCGCGCCAGAAACGGCGGGATCCAGGCTGCTGTGGCGTAGTTGGTGTAGGTGGTGAGGCAGAAGCCGATCAGCACGATCACAAAACTCTGCTGCGAGGCGAGGAAACCAAGCGTCGGCCCGAGCGGCTCCGGAGTGAAGGTCTCCGCCATCGCGCCGCGCTTCGGCTCTGATATCGTCAGCCACAGCACGGCGGCGAGCGCGATGCCGGGCAGGCCGGCGGTGAAGAACGCCATGCGCCAGCCATAGTACTGGTTGACGTAGCCGCCGATGAAATAGCCGAGGAAGATGCCGAGATAGGTGCCGATGGCGAAGATACCGAGCGCGCGCGGCCGCTCGTTCTTGGCGAAGAGATCGGCGATCAGCGACTGCGAGGCGGGACTAGAGGCGGATTCGCCGATGCCGACGCCAATTCTCGCCAGTGCCAGGCTGGTGACGCTGGTCGCCATGCCGCACAGGAACGTCATCGCGCTCCAGAACGCGAACGCTGCGGCGACGATGTTGCGGCGGTTGACACGATCGGCGACGCGCGCGATCGGAATCCCGACCAGCGAATAGAACAGCACGAAGCCGAAGCCCGCGAGCAGGCCCATCATGGTGTCGCTGAGCGCAAACTCCTTTTTGATCGGCTCGATCAGGACGTTGAAGATGGTTCGGTCGAGGAAGTTCAGCGCATAGACGATCGTCAGGATGCCAAGCACGTAGTACCGGCGTATCGAGGGTTTGGCGGCGGCATTGACCTCTGCGGCTACCCGCGGCGCGAAATCGACCATGGTTTCCCCCTTGGACTATCTTTTTTGGCTGATTCGATCCCGTCACGCCTCGCGAATGAAATTTCCCGCCTCGAATTCAACCAAGGCGGCCTCGGGATCGAACGTGACCCCGACGGGATCGCGGCCGGCTTCGATGGCCGCGAGCTGATCGCCCAGCATGCGGCGGATCATCAGGATGCCGCGGTCGCTCTGGCCGAAATGCTCTTCCGAATGCAGCGTCACCGGCCCCTGGCCGACCTGCGCCTCATAGTCGCCGGGGAATTGCTGGTGTTCCTGTTCGGTCATGTCCCACCAGAACTTGCCGTTGAACTTTGAGCGCATCCGGCCGATTTCGCCCGACTGCTTGACCCGGCCGGCGACATAAATGCGAAACGAGGTGTCGTCGATCGGCAGGGTCCAGCCGATCGATTCGACGCGGGCAAATTGCGCCACCCGCGGATTGGGCACCACGCGCAGCGTGGGGAGGGCGGCTTCGGTCACCCGGTAGAAAACCTTGCCGTCGTCCTGATGCCGGATCGACCGCACGGTGATGCCGCGCGGCGAGGTCTCGAACTTCACCTCCGGCATCGAGGCCATCATGTTGGTGAACTGCGGGCCCGAGAACGACCCGTGCAGCACAGGCACATGGTAGGGATCGACCACGTTCTCGAAATGCTGCAGCCAGTTGCAGGGAATGACGGCCGGACCGCCGCCGCCGATCGAGGAATCATCGGCCTCGACGAACTCGCCGTCGTCCATGTTCTCCAGGCATTCGTAGCGCGGCAGCACCGGTTTTTTCTCGGATGGTCCGAGATAGGCGAAGATCAGGCCGTAGCGCTCCTGAACCGGGTACCAGGGCTGGCGCACCTTGTCCTTGAACTGGCCGCCTTCGGGTTCGCAGGGCTGTTCGAGGCAATGGCCTTCGGTGTCGAATTTCCAGCCATGGTAGCAGCAGCGGATGCCGTCTTCCTCGACCTTGCCGTAATAGAGCGTGGTGCCGCGGTGGCAGCAGCGGGCGTGCAGCAGGCCGACCCGGGCGTGCTTGTCGCGGAAAAGCACCAGATCCTCAGCCAGGACGCGCACTTTTCTGGGGATGTCGGTGGCGTCGGTGACGAGGCCGACAGGGTGCCAGTAGCGCCGCAGCAGTTCGCCCATCGGCGTGCCGCGGCCGACCGATGTCAGTTCGGTCCGGGTCGTGGACGGCTTCATGGCGTAGCCGGTCCCGAGATCGCGATCCCGCTGGGTAATGTTCATGCGTTTCCTCCCGCCGCGGCTTTGGTGCCGCGGTCGTGTGACGATTGATCCACGTCAAATCTGATCCAAGTCAAATCGAGATCGATGACATTGTCAACGATATCGTGGTAGGCTTCGGTTTCCTTGGCAGGGGCTCGCTTTGTTGGCAGAGATTGGGTCATGAGCCAGAAAGCCATGAAACAGATGCCGCCGCCCGCGGCTGAAACCGCCGAGGCGTTGGCGCCGATCACCGCGATGACGTCGTCGCGGCTGATGGTGCTGGCCAATTTGCTCAAGCGCGGGGCGATCCTGCGCTACAAGCGGCTGGCGGGGCTGTCTTCGGTCGAGTTCGGCCTGGTGGCCTCGCTCGGACGGCATCCGCCGATGAGCGTGGCCCGGTTGGCCGAGGCCGTCGGCATGGACAAGGGCCAGATCAGCCGGGCATTGGCCGAGCTGGTGTCGCGCAAGCTGGTCGCCAAGGCCGACAACCCCCGGGACTTCAGGGAGACGCTGGTTTGCCTGACCAAGGCCGGGCTCGCCGCCCATGATGTCATCGTGGCGGGCGCGCAGGAGCGTAACCGGCGGCTGCTGGAACAGCTCAGCAAGGAGGAACTGGAAGCGTTGCTTGGGCAGATCGATCGCCTGACCGCGACCGCTGCCCAAATGCTCGCCGCCGAGAAGGATTTGAGCTGACGCCGGGCCCGCATTCCGTGCACCTGAGGATGCTCCCGCGTGCAGGTTGGTGGCGGCGGAACATGCCACTTTTTCAGGGCATCCCGGCGCCGGATCGGCCCATGAGAGCGTCAAGATAGCTTGTCTTGCGCCCTCTGTTGCGCTGCGCTAAGCCTCAAGAATAATTCCAATCAGCGAATCTGCGGCCGTCCGAAACCGCAGGAAAAGGCACCGCCGATGAACGGCATCCTGCAGAATTACCTTCCTCTTGTGGTGTTTATCGGGGTGGCGGCCATCATCGGTCTGGTACTGCTGATTGCCCCGTTCATCGTCGCGTTCCAGCAGCCGGATCCGGAAAAGCTTTCCGCCTATGAATGCGGATTCAACGCTTTTGACGACGCCCGCATGAAGTTCGACGTCCGCTTCTACCTGGTCGCGATTCTTTTCATCATCTTCGACCTCGAAGTGGCATTCCTGTTCCCGTGGGCGGTGGCGTTCGGCAAGCTCGGCGCCACCGGATTCTGGTCGATGATGGTGTTCTTGGCCGTGCTGACGGTCGGCTTTGCCTATGAATGGAAGAAAGGCGCGCTCGAATGGGATTGAGCCCGACAGTAACTTCAGCGTCTTCGCCGGCGCTCGCGCCGGCGCCGAAGGGCATTCTCGACCCCGCCACCGGCCGGCCGGTCGGCGCCAACGATCCGTATTTCCTCGAGGTCAACCACGAGCTCTCGGACAAGGGCTTCTTCGTCGCGGCCGCCGACGACCTGATCACCTGGGCGCGCACCGGCTCGCTGATGTGGATGACCTTTGGTCTCGCGTGTTGCGCGGTCGAGATGATGCAGGTCTCGATGCCGCGCTACGACGTCGAGCGCTTCGGATTCGCGCCGCGCGCCTCGCCGCGGCAGTCCGACGTGATGATCGTCGCGGGCACCCTGACCAACAAGATGGCGCCGGCGCTGCGCAAGGTCTACGACCAGATGCCCGAGCCGCGCTACGTGATCTCGATGGGGTCGTGCGCCAATGGCGGCGGCTACTATCACTATTCCTATTCGGTCGTGCGCGGCTGCGACCGTATCGTGCCGGTCGACATCTACGTGCCCGGCTGCCCGCCGACGGCGGAAGCGCTGCTGTACGGCATATTGCTGCTGCAGAAGAAGATCCGGCGCATCGGGACCATCGAACGCTAAGGTTTTAAGCTAATGGACGACGGCAAGCTCGACGCCTTGGGGCAGACGATTGTTAGCGCGCTTCCGGGTGCCGCCAGTGCCCATTCGGTCGCGTTCAACCAGCTCACCGTCACGGTGGATGCGGGCAAGATCGTCGACGTGATGAAATTCCTGCGTGACGATCCGAACTGCCGCTTCGTCAACTTCACCGACGTCACGGCGGTCGACTATCCCGGTCGCGAAAAGCGCTTCGACGTGGTCTATCATTTGCTGTCGCCGACGCTGAACACGCGCATCCGCCTGCGTGCGGAAGCCGACGAGACCACGCAGGTGCCGTCGATCATCGGGGTATTCCCGGGCGCCGACTGGTTCGAGCGCGAGTGCTACGACCTCTACGGCGTGATCTTCACCGGCCATCCGGATATGCGGCGCCTGCTGACCGACTACGGCTTCGACGGCCATCCGCTGCGCAAGGACTTTCCGCTCACCGGTTTCGTCGAGGTCCGCTACGACGACCAGGAGAAGCGGGTGCTCTACGAGCCGGTCCGCCTCAGCCAGGAATTCCGCAAATTCGATTTCCTCTCGCCATGGGAAGGCGCGGACTATCCGCTGCCGGGCGACGAGAAGGCTGAGCCGAAGGCCTGACCATGAACGAGCAAAATCTCCGCAACTTTACCATCAACTTTGGTCCGCAGCATCCGGCGGCTCACGGCGTTCTGCGGCTTGTCCTTGAACTGGACGGCGAAGTTGTCGAGCGCGTCGATCCGCATATCGGGCTCTTGCACCGTGGCACCGAAAAGCTGATCGAGCAGAAGACCTATCTGCAGGCGATCCCGTATTTCGACCGGCTCGATTACGTCGCGCCGATGAACCAGGAGCACGCGTTCTGCCTCGCGGCGGAAAAGCTGCTCGGCATCACCGTGCCGCGCCGCGGCCAGTTGATCCGCGTGCTCTATTGCGAGATCGGCCGCATCCTGTCGCATCTGCTCAACGTCACCACGCAGGCAATGGACGTCGGCGCGCTGACCCCGCCGCTGTGGGGCTTTGAAGAGCGCGAAAAGCTGATGGTGTTCTACGAGCGCGCCTCGGGCTCGCGCATGCATGCGGCCTATTTCCGCCTCGGCGGCGTGCACCAGGACCTGCCGCCGAAGCTGATCGACGATATCGATGCCTGGTGCGATCCGTTCCTGCAGGTCGTCGCCGACCTCGAAACGCTGCTGACCGGCAACCGCATCTTCAAGCAGCGCAACGTCGACATCGGCGTGGTGTCGCTGAAACAGGCGTGGGAGTGGGGCTTCTCCGGCGTGATGGTGCGCGGCTCGGGCGCGGCCTGGGACCTGCGCAAGTCGCAGCCCTACGAATGCTACGCCGAAATGGATTTCGACATTCCGATCGGCAAGAACGGCGATTGCTACGACCGCTACTGCATCCGCATGGAAGAGATGCGGCAGTCGGTGCGGATCATGAAGCAGTGCATCCAGAAACTGCGCGCGCCGGACGGGCAGGGGCCGGTCGTCGTCGAGGACAGCAAGGTCGCGCCGCCGCGCCGTGGCGAGATGAAGCGCTCGATGGAAGCGCTGATCCATCACTTCAAGCTCTACACCGAAGGCGTTCACGTGCCGGCCGGCGAAATCTACGCCGCGGTCGAGGCGCCGAAGGGCGAATTCGGCGTCTATCTGGTCGCCGACGGCACCAACAAGCCCTACAAGTGCAAGATCCGCGCGCCGGGCTTTGCCCATCTGCAGGCGATGGATTTCATCTGCAGGGGCCATCTGCTGGCCGACGTTTCGGCCATCCTCGGCTCGCTCGATATCGTGTTCGGAGAGGTCGATCGGTGACGGCGCAGGCGCCCATCCAGTTTGACCGGGCTTCGGGCGTGCTCGAGGGCGCGAACGCATGGGAGCGTTTGGCCGCGGCCGCGCTGACGCTGGGCTCGAAGGTGGGCGCGAATTTCTCGCATCGCGGCTACAATCTCTGCGCCAATCTCTTGCGCAAGGGGCTCACCGAGCGCGGCATCCAGGTCAGGCTCAACCCCGATGCCGTGTTCGAGTTTCCCTACGGCGACGGCTACTGGAGCAAGCTGCTCAACCGCACCTTCAGCTACGAGGACGAACTCGAACTACTGTTCAGGGATTCCGCCGATATCGATTACACGCTGCTCGATTGCGGCGCCAATTACGGTTACTGGTCGGTCTTGGTCACGAGCAAGCCGTTCGGCTCGCGCAAGGCGATCGCGATCGAACCGTCGGGGCAGAATTTCCCGAAGCTCGCGAACAACGCCCGGATCAACGGCAATCGTTTCGAAGCCATGAAATGCGCGATCGGGTCCGCGCGCGGCACCGCGCGTCTGTCGGGCACCAAGCATGAGGCGTTCAGCATCGCCGGCGATCAGTCGGACGGCGAGGAAGTGCCTGTCCTCGCGCTCGACAACCTGCTGGACGACGGCAAGGTCGCCGTTGGCGGCAAATTCCTGATCAAGCTCGACGTCGAGGGTGTCGAGATCGAGGCCATGAAGGGCGGCGCCCGGCTGATGCAGGGTGACAGCGTCCTGTTGTGCGAGGAGCATGGCAACGATCCGCAGCATACCGTGTCGCGCTACATCCTCGAACAGACCCCGCTGAAGCTGATCGTCTACGATCCGCACAGCAATCGCCTTGAAACCGTGACCGATCTTTCGATCCTTGATCGCATCAAGGTTTCATCCCACGTCGGCTATAACGTGTTCGGCACCGCAAGCGCATTCTGGCTCGACCGGATCAATGCGCTCAATGCGAAAGCCGCGCGCCGCGCGCAATGAGAGACTGAACGATGTCCGTCCGCCGCCTCGCACCGAAGGAATTGCAGCCCACGAGTTTCACGTTCTCGGACGAGAACCTCGCCTGGGCGAAAGCACAGATCGCCAAATATCCGCCCGGGCGCCAGGCCTCGGCGGTGATCGCGATCCTGTGGCGGGTGCAGGAACAGCACGAGGGCTGGGTTTCGGAAGCGGCAATCCGCGCCGTCGCCGACCTGCTCGACATGCCCCACATCCGTGTGCTGGAAGTGGCGACCTTCTACACGATGTTCCAGCTGCAGCCGGTCGGCAAGAAAGCCCACGTCCAGGTGTGCGGTACCACGCCGTGCCGCCTGCGCGGCGCCGCCGACATCATCGAGGTGTGCCAGAGCCGCATCCACCACGATCCCTTCGAACTGTCGAAGGACGGCAATTTCAGCTGGGAAGAGGTCGAGTGCCTCGGCGCCTGCGTGAACGCGCCGATGGTGCTGATCTGGAAGGACACCTACGAGGACCTGACCAAGGAAAATTTTGGCAAGGTGCTTGATGGTTTCGCTTCCGGTAATCCGCCGAAGCCGGGCCCGCAGATCGACCGCCAGTTCTCCGCGCCGGTGGGCGGCCCGACGACGCTGAAAGAATCCACATGACGCGCGACGGCACATTGTCCGCACGGAAGGGCAGCGCGATGAAGAACTGGCGCTATATCGGCCTGCACGCGGTGGCGGCGGCGACGTTCATTTTTCTGCTGCAGCGTTACGCGTTGAGCGCGACGCTGGAATCCAGTCTGCTGTGGGCGCTGACCTTCGGCGGCTGCGCCGCGGGTCTCGCTTACTCACAGTCCAATCGTTGATCCCAGGAAGTTCTCAGTCATGCTCGACGACAAGGATCGCATCTTCAAGAACCTCTACGGCCTCCACGACTGGGGCCTCGAGGGCGCGCGCCGCCGTGGTGCCTGGGACGGCACCAGGGGGATCATCGACAAGGGCCGCGACTGGATCATCAACGAGATGAAGGCCTCGGGCCTGCGCGGACGCGGCGGGGCCGGCTTTCCAACCGGGCTGAAATGGTCGTTCATGCCCAAGGAGTCCACCGACGGCAGGCCGAGCTACCTCGTGGTCAATGCCGACGAGTCCGAGCCCGGCACCTGCAAGGACCGCGAGATCATGCGGCACGACCCGCATCTCCTGGTCGAGGGCTGCCTGCTCGCGAGCTTCGCGATGGGCGCGCACGCCTGTTACATCTATGTGCGCGGCGAATTCATCAGGGAACGTGAACGTCTGCAGGCCGCGATCGACCAGGCCTATGACGCCAAGCTGGTCGGCAAGGACAACATCAACGGCTGGCCGTTCGACATCTATGTCGCGCACGGCGCCGGCGCCTATATCTGCGGCGAAGAGACCGCGCTGCTGGAGAGCCTCGAGGGCAAGAAGGGCCAGCCGCGGCTGAAGCCGCCATTCCCGGCCAATGTCGGTCTCTACGGCTGCCCGACCACCGTCAACAACGTCGAATCGATCGCGGTGGCGCCGGATATCCTGCGGCGCGGCGCGGCGTGGTTTGCCGCGATCGGCCGGCCCAACAATGTCGGCACCAAGCTGTTTTGTATTTCCGGCCATGTCGAGCGGCCCTGCAATGTCGAAGAGGCGATGGGAGTTCCGTTCCGCGAGCTGATCGAGCGCCATTGCGGCGGCATTCGCGGCGGTTGGGACAATCTCAAGGCGGTGATCCCCGGCGGTTCGTCGGTGCGCATGGTGCCGGCCGAGCAGATCATCGACACGCCGATGGATTTCGACAGCCTCAGCAAGCTGCGCTCGGGCCTCGGCACCGCCGCCGTGATCGTGATGGACAAGTCGACCGACCTGATCCGGGCGATCGCGCGCATCTCCTATTTCTACAAGCACGAGAGCTGCGGCCAGTGCACGCCGTGCCGCGAAGGCACGGGGTGGATGTGGCGGGTCTTGACCCGGATGGCCGAAGGCCGCGCCCACAAGCGCGAGATCGACATGCTGCTGGAAGTGACCAAGCAGGTCGAAGGCCACACCATCTGCGCGCTCGGCGACGCCGCCGCGTGGCCGATCCAGGGTCTGATCGCGCATTTCCGGCACGAGATCGAAGAGCGGATCGACCAGTATTCGCGCAAGGCGGACATCGACGATGTCGGCGTGCTCGATCCCGTCAACATGGTCGCGGCAGAGTAATGTTGATGTCGCAACCGAGCTTCTGGTGGCAGAGATACGGGACGCTTGCGCAGATGGCGCAGGCGACCGTGGCGCTGCTCGGCTTTGTTGCGATCCTGTTCCAGATCAACGAGATCCGGACCAACAACCGCGCCGCCAGTGCGCGGACGGCGTTTCTGGGCTACACCGATCTCGCGTTCAAGAATCCGAAATTCTCGTCTCCTGACTACGACAGGATCAAGGCGGCGGGTCGCGACGAGCAGGTCCAGTACGAGAGTTTCGTCGCGTATTTCCTCTACGCCTGCGAGGAGACGATTGCCGCCTTCGCCGACAAGCGCGAATGGCAGGCCTCCTGCGATTACGACCTGAAGCCGCATCTGCCGTTCCTGTGCGAGAAGAACACGGCGCAGCCCGCCTATCTCGCCACCTACGGCACCGAGACCCAGCAATGGGTGAAGACGTCCCTGAAGACCGCCAGCCTTACACCGCCAGACTGCAAGCTGGGAAAGACCTGAGATCGCAATGACCAAACTCATCGTCGATGGCAAAGAGATCGATGTACCCGCGGAATACACGCTGCTGCAGGCGTGCGAGGCCGCTGGCGCCGAAATTCCGCGCTTCTGCTACCACGAGCGGCTGTCGATCGCCGGCAACTGCCGGATGTGCCTCGTCGAGGTGAAGGGCGGCCCGAAGCCGGTGGCAAGCTGCGCCTGGGGCGTACGCGATTGCCGTCCGGGTCCGAAGGGCGAGCCGCCGGAAATCTCGACGCGTTCGCCGATGGTCAAGAAGGCGCGCGAAGGCGTGATGGAATTCCTGCTGATCAACCACCCGCTGGATTGCCCGATCTGCGACCAGGGTGGCGAGTGCGACCTGCAGGACCAGGCGATGGGCTACGGCGTCGACACCTCGCGCTTCATGGAGAACAAGCGCGCGGTCGAGGACAAGTATCTCGGCGCGCTGGTCAAGACCTCGATGAACCGCTGCATCCAGTGCACGCGCTGCGTCCGCTTCTCCGCCGAAGTCTGCGGCGCGCCGGAAATGGGCGCGACCGGCCGCGGCGAGGACATGGAGATCACGACCTATCTGGAATCGGCGCTGACCTCCGAACTGCAGGGCAATCTGGTCGACATCTGCCCGGTCGGTGCGCTGACCTCGAAGCCCTATGCGTTCGCCGCGCGCCCGTGGGAGCTCGGCAAGACCCAGTCGATCGACGTCATGGACGGCGTCGGTTCGGCGATCCGCGTCGATACCCGCGGCCGTGAAGTGATGCGGATCCTGCCCCGCATCAACGAGGCCGTGAACGAGGAATGGATTTCCGACAAGACCCGCCACGTCGTCGACGGCCTGCGCACCCAGCGGCTCGACCGGCCCTATATCCGCGAGAACGGCCAGCTCCGCGTCGCCTCCTGGGCGGAAGCCTTTGCGGCGATTGCCGCCAAGGCCGGCCGGATCGACGGCAAGCGTATTGGCGCGATCGCCGGCGACCTTGCCGCGGTCGAGGAGATGTTCGCGCTGAAGGAACTGTTGGCGAAGTGCGGTTCGTCCAATCTGGCGGTACAGGGCGGCGACGCCTTCGACCCCAAACTTGGCCGCGGTTCCTACATCTTCAACCCGACCATCGCCGGCATCGAGCAGGCCGACGCGCTCCTGATCATCGGTTCCAACCCGCGCAAGGAAGCCGCCGTTCTCAACGCGCGGATCCGCAAGCGCTGGCGCTCGGGCCAGCTCAAGATCGGCGTGGTCGGCGCCAGGGTCGACCTGACCTACGATCACGACTATCTCGGTGCGGGCACCGATACCCTCAGCGATCTTGCCGCGGGCAAGCATTCCTTTGCCGACGTGCTGAAGGGCGCCAAGAAGCCGATCGTGCTGGTTGGCGCCGGTTCGCTGGCGCGCCACGACGGCGCCGCGGTGCTGGCGCTGGCGGCGAAAATCGCGGCCGATTTCGGCGCGCTCAAGGACGGCTGGAACGGCTTTGGCGTGCTGCAGGACACCGCGTCCCGCGCCGGCGCGCTCGATATCGGCTTTGCGGCCGGCAGCGGCGGTCTCAGTCTCGCGCAGATGACGACCTTCGGCACGCTCGACGTGCTGTTCCTGCTCGGCGCCGACGAGGTCAAGGTGCCCGACGGCACCTTCGTGGTCTATATCGGCACCCATGGCGACCGCGGCGCGCACCGCGCCGACGTCATCCTGCCGGGGGCGGCCTATACCGAAAAGTCCGGCATCTACGTCAACACCGAGGGCAGGGCGCAGATCGCCAACCGCGCGGCGTTCCCGCCCGGCGAGGCGCGCGAGGACTGGGCGATCATCCGCGCGCTATCCGACGTGCTGGGCAAGAAGCTGCCCTATGACTCGCTGCACGCGGTGCGCCAGGCGATCTTCAAGGCGGTGCCGCACCTGATGCGGCTCGACCAGATCGAGGCCGGCAAGGCCTCCGACGTCAAGGCGCTGGCAGGTAAGGGCGGCAACGTCGACAAGACCCCGTTCAAGACCGCGGTCGAGGACTTTTACCTGACCAACCCGATCGCGCGGGCCTCGGCGGTGATGGCGGAATGTTCCCGGCTGGCGTCCGGGCAAATGCTGACGGCAGCGGAGTGAGCGTGACCTGATGGCTGAATTCTTCGCAAGCGCGTTCTGGACCGGCTTCCTCTGGCCGCTGATCATCATGATCGCGGAGAGCGTATTGCTGCTGGTCGTGCTCCTGATCGCGATCGCCTACATCCTGCTCGCCGACCGCAAGATCTGGGCGGCGGTGCAGATCCGCCGCGGACCCAACGTGGTGGGCCCGTTCGGCCTGCTGCAATCCTTCGCCGACCTGCTAAAGTTCGTGCTGAAGGAACCGATCATCCCGTCGGGCTCCAACAAGGGCGTGTTCCTGCTGGCGCCGCTGGTGTCCTGCGTGCTGGCGCTGGCCGCCTGGGCCGTGATCCCGATGGATCTCGGCTGGGTGATCTCCGACATCAATGTCGGCGTGCTCTATATCTTCGCGATCTCGTCGCTGTCGATCTACGGCATCATCATGGCCGGCTGGTCGTCGAACTCGAAATACCCGTTCCTGGCGGCGCTGCGCTCCGCGGCGCAGATGGTCTCCTATGAAGTCTCGATCGGCTTCGTCATCATCACGGTGCTGCTCTGCGTCGGCTCGCTCAATCTCTCGGCCGTGGTCGAGGCCCAGAATACCCGCGGCTTCGGCGGCCTGATCGGGCTGCCGCAGCTCACCATCCTGAACTGGTATGTGTGGCCGCTGTTCCCGATGTTCGTGGTGTTCTACGTCTCGGCGCTGGCCGAAACCAACCGCCCGCCGTTCGATCTGGTCGAAGCGGAATCGGAACTGGTGGCGGGCTTCATGGTCGAATACGGCTCGACGCCGTATCTCCTGTTCATGCTCGGCGAATACGTCGCGATCACCACGATGTGCGCGATGGCGACGATTCTGTTCCTCGGCGGCTGGTTGCCGCCGGTGGACCTGCCGCCGTTCAACTGGATCCCTGGCGTGATCTGGTTCGCGCTGAAAGTCTTCTTCATGTTCTTCATGTTTGCGATGGCTAAGGCGATCGTGCCGCGCTACCGCTACGATCAACTGATGCGGCTCGGCTGGAAGGTGTTCCTGCCGCTGTCGCTGGCGATGGTGGTGATTGTGGCCGGTGTGCTGCAATTCGCCGGCATCGCGCCGAAGTGAGGTCGCTATGAGTGTCAACATCAACGCAACCGCCCGCTCGCTTCTGCTGTCCGAGTTCGTATCGGCGTTCATTCTCGCCATGCGCTATTTCTTCAAGCCGAAGCCGACGCTGAACTATCCGTTCGAGAAGGGGCCGATCTCGCCGCGCTTCCGTGGCGAGCATGCGCTGCGCCGCTATCCGAACGGTGAGGAACGCTGCATCGCCTGCAAGCTGTGCGAGGCGATCTGCCCGGCGCAGGCGATCACGATCGAGGCCGGCCCGCGCCGCAACGACGGCACCCGCCGCACCGTGCGCTACGACATCGACATGGTGAAGTGCATCTACTGCGGCCTGTGCCAGGAAGCCTGTCCGGTCGATGCCATCGTCGAGGGACCGAATTTCGAATTCGCGACCGAGACCCGCGAGGAACTCTATTATGACAAGGCGAAACTGCTCGCCAATGGCGACCGCTGGGAGCGCGAGATTGCGAAATCAATCGAACTCGACGCGCCGTACCGGTGAGGTGAGGAAATGATCCTTCCGGCGCTGTTCTTCTATCTGTTTGCGGGCGTCTGCGTGGCGTCGGCGGTGATGGTGATTGTCTCGCGCAATCCCGTGCACTCCGTGCTGTTTTTGATCCTCGCCTTCGTCAACGCCTCCGGCCTGTTCATCCTGATGGGTGCCGAGTTCCTGGCGATGATCCTGGTCGTCGTCTACGTCGGCGCGGTCGCGGTGCTGTTCCTGTTCGTAATCATGATGCTCGACGTCGATTTCGCCGAGCTGCGCGAGGGCTTTCTGGAATATCTGCCGATCGGTCTGGTAATCGGCGCGATCTTCCTCGCCGAGTTACTGCTGGTCGCCGGCGGCTGGGTCATCAATCCCGCCACGACCAAGGCGATCACGGCGGCGATCCCGACCAATATCAGCAACACCGAGGCGCTCGGGCTGGTGCTCTATACCAAGTACATCCACTACTTCCAGCTCTCGGGCATGGTGCTTCTGGTCGCCATGATCGGCGCCATCGTGCTGACGTTGCGCCACAAGGCCAACGTCAAGCGGCAGGACATCAACGTGCAGAACGCGCGGACGCCGGAACTCGCGATGGCGGTGCGCACGAATGTGGCGTCGGGGCAGGGGCTGCAGGACGCGGACGCGGCGGAGTGGGTGCAATGACGGTCGGTCTTGGACACTATCTCGCGGTCGGCGCCATCCTGTTCACGCTCGGGATCCTCGGCATCTTCCTCAACCGCAAGAACATCATCGTCATCCTGATGTCGATCGAGCTGATCTTGCTGGCCGTCAACATCAACCTGGTGGCGTTCTCGACCTTCCTCGGCGACATCGTCGGCCAGGTGTTCGCGCTGCTGGTGCTGACGGTGGCGGCGGCCGAAGCCGCGATCGGTCTTGCGGTGCTGGTGGTTTATTTCCGCAACCGCGGTTCGATCGCGGTTGAAGACGTCAATCTGATGAAGGGCTAAGGGCAATTATGATTCAGGCAATTGTCTTTCTGCCGCTGCTGGGCGCCATCCTGGCCGGCCTGATCGCCGTGTTCGGGGCGCATGCGCGTAACCCGAGCGGCGATGTGGTCGAGCATCACGACGACGGGCATGGCGCCGACGCGCATGCCGCGACCGCCCATGACGACACCGCCCATGACGACCATGGCCACGACGATCACGGCCACGACGACCATCATGTCTCGGAACCGGCGGCGCAGGGTTCGCGCGCGGCCGAGCTGATCACGACCTGTCTTTTGATGATTTCGGCCGCACTCTCCTGGGTGACGCTGGTCGATGTCGGCTTCATGCACCACGACGCGCGGATCGCGCTGTTTCCCTGGATCAGTTCCGGCGACCTGCAGATCTCCTGGGCGCTGCGGGTCGACACGCTGACCGCCGTGATGCTGGTGGTGGTCAATACCGTGTCCTCGCTGGTTCACCTCTATTCCATCGGTTACATGGACGAGGATCCGTACCGGCCGCGGTTCTTTGGCTATCTCAGCCTGTTCACCTTCGCGATGCTGATGCTGGTGACCGCGGACAATCTGGTCCAGCTGTTCTTCGGCTGGGAAGGCGTCGGTCTGGCGAGCTATCTCCTGATCGGGTTCTGGTACCAGAAGCCGTCGGCGAATGCGGCGGCGATCAAGGCCTTCGTGGTCAACCGCGTCGGCGACTTCGGCTTCGCGCTCGGCATTTTCGCGATCTTCGCGCTGGTCGGCTCGACCGACTTCGAGACCATCTTCGCGGGCGCGCCGGGTCTAACAGGCAAGACCATCGATTTCTTCGGCTGGCACGCCGATGCGCTGACCCTGACCTGCCTGTTGCTGTTCATGGGCGCGATGGGCAAGTCCGCCCAGTTCCTGCTGCACACCTGGTTGCCGGACGCGATGGAAGGTCCGACCCCGGTCTCGGCGCTGATCCATGCCGCGACCATGGTCACCGCCGGCGTCTTCATGGTGGCGCGGCTGTCGCCGTTGTTTGAACTCGCGCCGAATGCGCAGGCCGTGGTGATGTTCTTCGGCGCCACCACCGCCTTCTTCGCGGCCACCGTCGGCCTCGTGCAGAACGACATCAAGCGCATCGTCGCCTACTCGACCTGTTCGCAGCTCGGCTACATGTTCGTGGCGATGGGGGCAGGGGCCTATTCGGTCGGCATGTTCCACCTGTTCACCCACGCCTTCTTCAAGGCGCTGCTGTTCTTAGGCTCAGGCTCGGTGATCTACGCGATGCACCACGAACAGGACATCCGCAACATGGGCGGGCTGTGGCGCAAGATCCCGTACACCTTTGCGGTGATGTGCATCGGCACCCTGGCGCTGACCGGCTTTCCGCTGTTCGCAGGGTATTTCTCCAAGGATGCGATCATCGAATCCGCCTATGCGGCGCATAACCCGTTCTCGACCTATGCCTACATCCTGACGATCGCGGCCGCAGGTCTCACGTCGTTCTATTCCTGGCGTCTGATCTTCAAGACCTTCTTCGGTGAGCCGCACGACCAGGAGCACTACGAGGCGGCGCACGAAAGCCCCATCTGGATGCTGGTCCCGATCGGCGTGCTGGCCGCGGGCTCGATCCTGGCCGGCTTCCCGTTCAAGGAGCTGTTCGTCAGCCATCACGGCGTGGAGGAATTCTTCCGCGAGTCCGTGAAGATGAACCCGCACATCCTCGAGGACATGGAGCACATGCCGAGCTGGCTCGCACCGCTGCCCACCGTGATGATGGCGCTCGGCCTATTCGTCTCGTACATGTTCTATATCCGCAGGCCCTATCTGCCGGTCGAGCTCGCCAACCAGCAGCCGATGCTTTACCAGTTCCTGCTCAACAAGTGGTATTTCGACGAGCTGTACGATCTCATCTTCGTCCGTCCGACCAAGTGGCTCGGCCGCTTTCTCTGGAAGAAGGGCGACGGCTTCCTCATCGACGGCTTCGGGCCTGATGGCGTCTCGGCCGGCGTGCTCGACATCACCCGCAACGTCGTCAAAATCCAGACCGGCTATCTCTATCACTACGCCTTTGCGATGCTGATTGGCGTGGCCGGCCTGATCACCTGGTTCATGTTCGGCTTGGGAGGCCAGTAATGACAACCTGGCCCATCCTTTCGATCGTCACGTTCCTGCCGGTGTTCGGCGCGTTGCTGATCTATCTCAGCCGCGGCGACGATGAAGCCGCCCGGCGCAATGCGCGCTGGATCGCGCTCTGGACCACGCTCGTCACTTTCGCGGTGTCGCTGATTCTGGTGTGGCGGTACGACCCGGCGCAGCCGGACTTCCAGTTCGTCGAGAAGGCGAACTGGTTGGCGTCCGGCATCACCTATCACATGGGTGTCGACGGCATTTCGCTGCCGTTCGTGATTCTCACCACCGCGCTGATGCCGTTCTGCATCATCGCGAGCTGGAAGTCGGTCACGATGCGGGTGCGCGAATACATGATGGCGTTCCTGCTTCTGGAAACGCTGATGATCGGCACCTTCTCGGCGCTCGATCTCCTGCTGTTCTATCTGTTCTTCGAAGGCGGCCTGATCCCGATGTTCCTGATCATCGGCGTCTGGGGCGGCCCGCGTCGGGTCTACGCCTCCTTCAAGTTCTTCCTCTACACGCTGCTCGGCTCGGTGCTGATGCTGCTCGCGATCATGGCGCTGTACTGGAACGCCGGGACAACTGATATTCCGACCCTGATGCACACCGCCGTGCCGCGCTCCTTGCAGACATGGGCCTGGCTGGCGTTCTTTGCCTCGTTTGCGGTGAAGATGCCGATGTGGCCGGTGCACACCTGGCTGCCGGACGCCCACGTCGAGGCGCCCACGGCGGGCTCGGTGGTTCTCGCCGCGATCCTGCTGAAGATGGGCGGCTACGGCTTCCTGCGCTTCTCGCTGCCGATGTTCCCGCTGGCGTCGCAGGAATTCGCGCCGCTGATCTTCTCGCTGTCGGCGATTGCGATCATCTACACCTCGCTGGTGGCGCTGATGCAGGAAGACATCAAGAAGCTGATTGCCTATTCGTCGGTCGCCCATATGGGCTTCGTCACCATGGGCATCTTTGCGGCCACCACGCAGGGCGTGGCCGGCGGCGTGTTCCAGATGATCTCGCACGGCATCGTGTCCGGCGCGCTGTTCCTTTGTGTCGGCATCGTCTACGACCGCATGCACACCCGCGAGATCGCGGCCTATGGCGGCCTGGTGAACCGG
Organism: Bradyrhizobium sp. KBS0727; assembly: GCF_005937885.2. Taxonomy (NCBI): domain Bacteria; kingdom Pseudomonadati; phylum Pseudomonadota; class Alphaproteobacteria; order Hyphomicrobiales; family Nitrobacteraceae; genus Bradyrhizobium; species Bradyrhizobium sp. KBS0727. The sequence goes on from NZ_CP042176.1 coordinate 3,487,074, forward strand.
ATGCCGCTGTATGCGCTGGTGTTCATGGTCTTCACCATGGCCAATGTCGGTCTGCCCGGCACGTCCGGCTTCGTCGGCGAATTCATGACGCTGATCGGCACCTTCAAGGTCTCGATCCCGACCGCGACCTTCGCGACCTTGGGCGTGATCCTGTCGGCGGCCTACGCGCTGTGGCTCTACCGCAAGGTGGTGTTCGGCGCGTTGGTGAAACCGTCGCTGGCGAGCATCAAGGACCTCACCTTCCGCGAGAGCCTTCTGATGTTCCCGCTGGTCGCGCTCACCATCCTGTTCGGCGTCTATCCGAAGCCGGTGCTCGACATGTCGGCGGCCTCGGTTCAGCAACTCGTCAACAATTACCAAACTGCCGTGACTGCCGTGAAGGCAGCCGCGCTGGTGCAATAAGGCCTTCGCCATGAGCTTTTCGAGTGCAGGTTATCAGTTGCAGCCGGTGCTGCCGGAGCTCGTGCTGGCGTTCGGCGCCATGGCTCTGTTGATGCTCGGAGCCTATCGCGGGCAGGGGACGACCCGGCTCGTCACCACCCTTGCGGTATGCCTGCTGGTCGTCACCGGCGCGTTGGAGCTGATGCTGCCGGCCGGCAAGCTCACAACCTTCGGCGGCAGCTTCGTCGTCGACGACTTCGCCCGCTTCCTGAAGATCCTCGCCCTGATCGGCTCGGGCGTGACCCTGATCCTGGCGACGGAATTCCTGTCGGATCCGTCGCGGCGGATCTTCGAATTTTCGATCCTGGTGCTGCTCTCGACGCTCGGCATGATGGTGCTGATCTCGGCCGCCGACCTGATCATGCTCTATCTCGGGCTCGAACTGATGAGCCTTGCGCTCTACGTGGTCGCGTCCAGCAACCGCGACAACGCCAAGTCGACCGAAGCCGGCCTGAAGTATTTCGTTCTCGGCGCGCTGTCCTCGGGCATGCTGCTGTACGGCGCCTCGCTGATCTACGGCTTTACCGGCACCGTCAGCTTTGCCGGCATCGCCGCTGCCGCGACGTCAGGCAGCATCGGTATCGTTTTCGGCATCGTGTTCCTGCTGGCGGGCCTCTGCTTCAAGGTCTCGGCCGTGCCGTTCCACATGTGGACGCCCGACGTTTATGAGGGCGCGCCGACGCCGGTCACGGCGTTCTTTGCCTCGGCGCCGAAGGTGGCGGCGCTGGCGGTGTTCACCCGTGTGACGCTGACCGCGTTCCCCGGCATCGTCTCGCAATGGCAGCAGATCATCGTGTTCGTGGCGATCGCCTCGATGGTGCTGGGCTCGTTTGCCGCGATCGGGCAGAAGAACATCAAGCGCCTGATGGCCTATTCGTCGATCGGCCATATGGGATTTGCACTGGTCGGCCTCGCCTCCGGCACCGTCGAGGGCGCGCAGGGCGTACTGGTCTATGCCGCGATCTATGTCGCGATGACCTTGGGCTCCTTCTCGGTGATCCTGACCATGAAGCGCAACGGCCAGGCGGTGGAGCAGATCAGCGATTTTGCCGGCCTCTCGCGCACCAATCCGCTGCTCGCCTTCTTCTTTGCGATGCTGCTGTTCTCGCTGGCCGGCATTCCGCCGCTCGCGGGCTTCTTTGCCAAATGGTACGTGTTCGTCGCCGCGATCAACGCCCATCTGTTCACGCTCGCCGTCATCGGCGTGCTCTCCAGCGTGGTCGGCGCCTACTACTATCTCACCATCATCAAGGTGATGTATTTCGAGGAACCGCTGCCGGTGCTCGATCCGATGCGAATGGAGTTGCGCCTCGTGCTGGCGGCAGCCGGCCTGTTCAACATCTTCTTTGCCGTGCTTCCCGGGCCGCTGGTCAGCGTCGCCACGGCCGCGGCGAAGTCGCTTTTTTAGGGCATGATCCCAAAAAGTGGATCCCGGTTTTTGGAGAAGATCATGCCCAAAATAAACATCAACACCAGGCCGGCTTTGGCTAAGCCGGATCAGCCCTGAGATGACGTTCGCGCTCGGTCCCCGAGCCGCATCGGCGGGCTACCGCCTGTTTGCCTTCGACAAGGCCGGTTCAACCAATGCGGAAGCCATGTCGCGTGCGCGCGACGGCGAGCGCAGCCCGGCCTGGTTCGTCACCTCGGAGCAGACCGCGGGACGGGGCCGCCGGCAGCGCGCCTGGATCGCGCCGCGCGGCAACCTCGCCAGCAGCGTGCTTGAAATCCTGGACGTATCGCCATCGGTCGCGGCCACGCTGGGCTTTGCCGCGGGCCTTTCGCTCGAAAGCGCGCTACAGAAGCTCAGCATAGAGGCCAACATGCGTTTGGCCGGATCGGATCAATTGAAATACTCCCTGAAGTGGCCGAACGACGTGTTGGCCGGGCAGAAAAAACTCTCCGGTATCCTGCTGGAGGCCGAAGCCGTGCCCGGCGACCGCCTCGCCGTCGTGATCGGCATCGGTACCAATGTGGTGGGCGCGCCCGAGGGGACGCCGACGCCGGCGACCTCGCTGGCCACGCTCGGCGTCCATGTCGGCGCGGAAGAGCTGTTTTCGGCGCTGTCGGACGCCTGGGTCGAATTCCGCGGCATCTGGGACAATGGCCGCGGCTTTGCCGAGATCCGAAGACTGTGGCTGGAGCGCGCCGCCGGGCTCGGCGAGCGGGTCGCCATCAATACCGGCACCGTGACGGTCGAGGGGACCTTCGATACCATCGACGAGACCGGCTGCCTGATCGTCCGCACGGCCGAGGGCAAGCGCATGCCGATCGCGGCGGGTGAGGTCTATTTCGGCGCGGCAGCTTCCGCGGGAGCGGCGTGATGGCGCGGCCGGATGAACTGACCTTTGCGCCGCTTGGCGGCGTCGGCGAGATCGGCATGAACCTGTCGATCTACGGGCTCGGCAACCGCCACCAGCGGTCGTGGCTCGCGGTCGATCTCGGCGTCTCCTTTGGCGACGAGGAGCATCTGCCGGGCATCGACCTGATCATGCCCGACATCCGCTTCCTGGAAAAGGAACGCAAGAACCTGATGGGCCTGGTGCTGACGCACGCCCATGAGGATCATTTCGGGGCCATCATCGATCTCTGGCCGAAGCTGCAATGCCCGATCTACGCCACAAAATTCAGCGCCGCCTTGTTCGAGGCCAAATGCGCCGCCGAGCGCAACGCGCCGAAAATCCCGGTCACGGTGGTGCCGTCGGGCGGTCGCATCGACCTCGGGCCGTTCAATGTCGAGTTCATTCCGGTTGCCCACTCGATTCCGGAATCGCACGCGTTGGCGATCCATACGTCGGTCGGCACCGTGCTGCATACCGGCGATTGGAAGATCGATCCGACGCCGATCATCGGGCTGCCGACCGACGAGCGGCGCCTGCGCGAGCTCGGCGATGCCGGCGTGCTGGCGCTGATCGGCGATTCCACCAACGCGGTGCGGGAAGGGCGCTCGCCCTCGGAAACCGAGGTCGCCGCCACCATTACCAAGCTCGTGAAAGCTGCCAAGGGCCGCGTCGCGGTCACCACCTTTGCCTCCAATGTCGCCCGCCTCAAGGCCGTCGCAGACGCCGCAAAGGCCGCCGATCGCGAGGTGGTTGTGGTCGGCCGCGCCATGGAGCGCGTGGTCCAGGTGGCGCGCGAGACCGGTTTTCTCGACGGCGTGCAGAACTTCCGCGGCGCCGATCTCTACGGCCACTTCCCGCCGGACAAGGTGCTGGCGCTGTGCACCGGTAGCCAGGGCGAAGCCCGCGCGGCGCTGGCGCGGATCGCCAATGACGACCATCCGCAGGTCACCCTGAACCAGGGCGACACCGTGATCTTTTCCTCGCGCACCATTCCCGGCAACGAGAAGGCGGTCGGCGCCATCATCAATGGCCTGGTGACCCAGGGCATCGAGGTCATCACCGACCGCACGGACCTCGTCCATGTCTCCGGCCATCCGCGCCGCGACGAGTTGCGCGACATGATTTCGTGGGTGCGGCCGCAGCTCCTGATCCCGGTCCACGGCGAGCCGCTGCATCTGCACGAGCACGCCAAACTCGCGCGTGCCGCCGGGGTGCCGAAAGTGCTGATCTGCCGCAACGGCGACCTGGTCAAGCTCGGGCCCGGCGACCCCGGCATCATCGAACAACTGCCGTCGGGGCGGCTGTACAAGGACGGCAACATCCTGGAGGATTCCAAGTCGCGCGCCGTGGTCGAGCGGCGGCGGATGGGCTTTGCCGGCTGCGCCTTTGTGGCGATTGCGGTCACCGAAAAAGGCGAGTTATCCGACGATCCCGAGGTTGATCTCGTCGGTATCCCCGAGAAGAATGCGGCCGGCGAGGTCATCGACGAGATCGTGTTCGATGTGGTGGTTTCGACGGTCGAGAACCTGCCGCGTGCGCGCCGGCGCGATCCGGATGCGATGGCTGAGTCGGTGCGCCGCGCGGTGCGGGCCGTCATCAACGAGCACTGGGGCAAGAAACCGATCTGCCTCGTTCACGTCCTGACGGTTTGATAAAACAATAAGTGGAGGAGTGTCATGCTGGGTCGGCTCAATCATGTCGCGATCGCGGTCAAGGATGCGGAAAAGGCCGCCAGGATCTATGGCGGCGCGTTCGGCGCCGAGATCTCCGGCGCGGTGCCGCTGCCGGAGCACGGCGTCATCACCGTGTTCGTGACGCTGCCCAACACCAAGATCGAGTTCATCCAGCCGCTCGGCGAGACATCGCCGATCGCCAAATTCGTCGAGCGCAATGCCGACGGCGGCATTCATCACATCTGCTATGACGTGCCCGACATCATCGCGGCACGCGATACCCTGATTGCGCAGGGCGCGCGGGTGCTCGGTGACGGCGTGCCGAAGATCGGCGCCCACGGCAAGCCGGTGCTGTTCTTCCACCCCAAGGATTTTTCCGGCGCGCTCGTCGAAATCGAACAGGCTTAGAGCTCCATGGTCTACAGCCTCTCAACCGCGTTTGCGATTTACTTCGTGCTGTGGTGGATCGTGCTGTTCCTGACGCTGCCGTTCGGCGTGCGCAGCCAGCACGAGGACGGCGAGGCGGCGCCCGGCACCGATCCCGGCGCGCCGGTGCTGGCGCGGATGGGACGCAAGCTGATCTGGACCACGCTGATCTCGGGCGTGATTTTCGCGGTCGCGATGTGGGCCTATTATCAGGGTTATTTCAACATCGAGCGGCTGTCGAAGCTGATGGGAATGCCGTTCTAGGCCCGCGCGGACAGGAGGAGGGACACATGCACGTTACACTGCGCGGTCTCGGCCTGGTTTTTCTGCTGCTGTGCGCATCGGCTGGCGCGGCGTCCGCGATGGATCCATCCGCCACGGAAGAGACCAATTGCCTGATGGCCTGCGACGCCAATCAGGAACATTGCGCATCGACCCCGCACGTTGCGTCGCCAAGGAACTATTCAGTGGCCGCGCATGCGTCGTCGGTGAAGACCAAGGCGCTCGTCAGCTCGCGCCGGCCGATCCAGGGACGCTGAAAAGCGTCGTCGGCAGGACCGCCTCCTGGCCGGAAGCGGCTTTCACGTGAAGGCAACGCCGATCCGCTTGTCCTTCCGCCAATCATCGGCTCACCAGTCGTCGTGATCGAGCAGACGATGCCTTCCACCGCATCGGCTAAAGCCGGCACGCACTCCCGAACGGAGCGACTGAGATGTTCGCGATGGAGAACCCACATATTTCAGTAAGCCGTCGGTTGATCTGCAGATAGCGGCAGTCAGCGGAGAGAACCGCCAGGCCGATCGGCGTCACGCTTGCGGTTCCCGGCCAACGAGCGCCTCCTTACATTGCGTATGTCCTGACCACCGGAGCTCACGAGCTCAGCGGCAACAGCGCATCCCGCAGTATCGCGCTTGAAATCCCCATGAGTCCCGTGAAGGGATCATCCAGCTCCAGGACCAGAAAGATCGCGCCGGCAAACGACAGCGCACATACAAACAGAGAGATCGTGACGACCGTGTTTGCCCGCGCAAACAGGGTGACGCTCACAAAGATCGCGCTCAGCCAAAATACCACAATTACCAGAAAAGGCGTCGGAATTGAGCTGCCGGCCTGCGTGAACAACTGCAGTCGCATCTGCGCGCCTTCCGTGAAAGCCGCAATGGCGCGAGACTGTAGGGAACGTTGCGTATCGTTGTTCGGCGATAGCCGCTGGAGCTCATTGTCGAATGCGTGTGCCTCCACGCCGGACTCGAAGCGAGCGGGTTGGCCGGCCGGGTTCGCCTGCTCGTGCCAAATGCGATCGGCCAACGGTGGTATGCTCTGCCGCAGGAGCTTTCGGAGAGATGTTGCTTCCGGACCGTACTGCGCAAGCAGATCGTCCAGGACGATGACCGTTGAGGTCATCTGCCGGACCTGGTTGGTTTTCTGGTCGAACGTATTTTTGGCGGATGCGATCAACAGACCCAGGACGAGTGCGGTCAGAGTGCCAATCAGGCCCGCGGTCAGCTTGACGACGTCCTTGGAATCCGCGTGCAGATGGTGTTCCGACAATAGCGGCCGGACAGCCATTCCAACCAGCGCGCCGCCAAATATCACCGCGAACACAAGGAGCGAGATCAATAGGTCCTTCATACCCGCGAATTCTCCGCCATCTTGAAAGAACTCATGGCTTCGGGCTCCCCAAAATCCGCCCACATCTTCTCAGGCGGCGGACACGATCCCCGGTCTCGCCGCAAGCAACATTCGCCGATCGTGAATCAGGTTCTCCAGCCGATGAGCTGCGACATTCAATGTGGAAGCATCGATCGCGTTTTCGTCGCCGCTCGCCGCCAGCGCGCGCTGTGCCCTCAGAATGCCGTCGATTTCATCTTCGATCGTTTCGAGTTCGGCGTCGGTAGCGGCTTTACGTATCCGTCGTGCCAGGGCGTAGAGTGAATCGAGCGGGCCTTGAATGGTTTCCGGATTCCCGATCCCCAGGAACTTCCAGGCCGCCGCGAGCACCGAGGCGATGCCGCCCAATATCATTGGCGCCAGAAATATCTCGTTTGAGTATTGATCCATGAAGCTCTGTTGCGTGCCGTTGTAGAACGCCGCTGCTCCGGGATGGACGGGAATAAAGGCATCGGAGTCGGTGCTGGCGGCGGCGATTTGCGCAAAGATCGGCTGTTCGCCGAGCAGCTCTCTCCGCACCCCCATAATGGTCTGCGTCAGTGTCGCGATCGTGTTGGAGCTGAGCTTCTTGTTCGCAACCAGATAGAGCGACGTTCGAAGCGTGGTTAGATCATCCTCGGGCACGGGCGGGACTCCGCGCAGTGTTCCCTTGGGCACGTCGAAGCTTTCATAGGCCCGTTCGGTCTCGGCGATGGCGCCAGCGGAATCGATAGAAATCAGCACCGGCGATGTCTTGGGACCTTGCTGGAAAAATCCCTTGACCAGGGACAAATACTTCTCGGTCAGAGGGATCGCGACCAGCAAGGCGCTGATGTCTTTTGATTGAAACGCCGCCCTGACATCCGCTATCGCGACGTCCTTGAAGACCTTTGCCTTCGACAGGCCATAGGTCTTGCTCAAGACATCGACGAGCCGGGCGTTCGCCTCGCCACCTATCACGCCAACTCGACGATTTTTCAGCGCGTCGATGCTGTCCAGGGATGAACCCGGCGGCGCGACGATCAGCGCGGTCAAATGGGCCAGGATGACGACCGCTTGCGCTTGCGACAGATCGCCGACGTCGCCCCGCACGGCGGCGAGATCGGCTTTCCCGGCCGAAAACGCTTTGGCGGCCTCGACCACAGTGCCGGTGTCGACAATCGTCAACCGCACCGGGGCGTTGTCCGAAACGAGCCGGTTCGCAATGACGGTCATGGCCCTGGCGGCTTCACCATCGATCGAACCGACGGCGACGGTCAGCGCTGTGGGATGCTTGTAGTAGTGATAGGCTAGCACACCTGCACCCGTCCCGAGAACGGCGACGGTCACGAGCAGCACAACGCGAAGCCACATGGGTAGTTTGATTGATTTCAAACGCGTCGCTCCACTCGCATTACCCTTTTCGTTTTTTCACCAAGCCTTCTCTTTTCTTTGCAAGGTCTTCAGACCGGTCCTCGGATAACGTCTGGGGGCGCGTGGTGCCCCATCCAGAAGCCGTCGACCGTGACGCGATGAACGGGGGCTTCCTCGGGGGAGTGATTGCCCGATCCCATGCGGAATGTGCCGCCGGGCATACGACGCGCGTCAAGCGCCGCAAGTACCGAATTGCAGGTACGCAAGTGAAGTGTGCATCCAATTCAACGCGAGGGCAAGCGCGATCGTTGCTGCAACCGCAAGGGGTGTTCGCGCGCCTGTCACGGACCGATCATACAACTATGCATCTCAGTCGTTATGATGGCGCTCGAAGAATAGCCGCACGACCGCCGGCGGCTTTTACGTAAAGGCAACGCCGATCCGCTTGTCCCGGCGCCAGGCGACCTGGCAGCGGCGGCGGGAGTGGTCGCCGGAGGTCACCAGGTTGAACGTTTCGGGGATGCCGAGCGGGCTCGCGACCTCAAGCGCTGCGCCGGTCTCCGAGATATTCCGGATGACGCAATCGATGACGCCGCCATTGAACTCGATCGAAGCCGATTTCAATACCCGTTGCCGCAGCGCCGCGCGCTTGGTCTCCAGCACCTGAAGAGAATCCTGGGCGGCTTGCCCCGCTGCGCCCGGTTGTTGGGACTGCAGCGTTTCGGCGTGCCGCGTGGCGACCGCGATCGCTTCCTCGGTCAGTGTCGGCCTGATCCTGGCCCAGGCGAGTTTGAACCGGACCTGGCAGTCCTTGAAATTGATGGCCGGGCCCCGGTCACCCGGGGTCGCCGGCTGGCCATAGATGTTGCAGCCCCACCACCAGTGCGCGGTGTCGGGCTGCTTCATGATTCGTCCGATCGGAAGACCGCGCCAGACCACCTCAAAGTCGTCATCCCGCTGCACGCCGTCGACGACGGCGGGACGTAACGCAATGGTCTCAAGATCGTTGTCGGTCATCGATCCGGTATGCCCTTTGGCTGGCCAAAATCTGGATGAATCGCGATGTCGGGCCGGCGCAGGCAGGAAATCCGGTTCGGACAAAGTTCGCAAGATGCGATAGTCATATTCCGGGTTTCCACGGGGAAGTTTTCTTCCGGTCCGCTGGAATTTTTTCGGGATTTGAGTGGTTTTGGAGAGCAGGAATGACGTTTCAAAGATGCGTTGTCGGACTTTTGATCCTGATCGTCGCCGGCCTTGCGGGATCGTTCTACATGAACCGGAAGACGCTGGGTCAGCTCCGCACGGTCAAGGCCTTTGTCGAGGGCGCGGTGTTTGCCGACGCGGTCGCGGCCTGCGAGAAGGCGTCGAGCACGACCCCGTTCAAATGGAATGGCGGCAAGCAGACCACCGTGGTCGGCCTGAATTCGGTCAGGCCGGACAAGTACACGGTGATCGCGAGCTATACGTTGGTCGCCGACAGCGTCTATTGCGACTACGACCCGATCAAGAAAAAGGCCGATATCGGATCGAATTTCCTGGAGCGGGAGTAGGGCGCGTCCCCGCTCCGGCGCGCTTAGACGATTCCGAGATCGGCCGGCCGGATCGAGGCGAATATCCGCTCCAGGCTCGGCGTCTGCAGGCCATACATGCGCTGCAGCAGGCCGGCGAACAGGCTTCGATAATCCGTCAGCACCGGGTAATCGCGATTCTGGAACAGGTTTGGCTGTTCGACCTTGACCTGCTCGCCCAAAATCCGGCCGCCATTGATGCCGCCGCCGAGCACCCAATAGGCGCTGCCATGGCCGTGGTCGGTGCCGCGATCGCCGTTTTCCCGGAACGTGCGCCCGAACTCCGAGATCGTGACGACGACGGTGTCGCGCCAGGCCGGGCCGACTTCCTCGGCAAATCCCGCCAGCGCCCGCCCGAGCTCGCCGAGCCGGTCGGCGAGGTAGCCTTGCGCCGCGCCCTGGTTGACATGGGTGTCCCAGCCGCCGACGTCGACGAAACCGAGATTATACTGCTCGCGCATCAGCCGGCCGATCCGGCGGGCGGAAAGCTCGAAGCCGCGTGGCGACACCGCGCCGCGGTTGGCGGCGGTCATTTCCTCCGAGATCGAGCGGTAGACGTCGTCGCGCACCTTGAAACCTTCCTCGACCGCGGATGCGAGATCACTATGCGCATACATCTGCTTGATGAGCTTGGCCTGGCGGTCGTCGATCGCGGGTTTGCCGACGGCGTTGATGCCGACATTGGGGATTTGCGCCTTGCCGCGGAACGTCAGCGGCAACTGGTCGGTAAAGGCAATCGGCTTGACCCGCGTGAGCTCCGCCGCCAGCCGGCTCATGAAGCCGGAGCGGTAGTCGCGCGAGCCGCCGACGGCCTGGCCGAGCTCGATCGTGTCCTGGGTTTCGAAATGGCTGCGGCTGACGTCGTCCGACGGCCCGGCAAACGGAATGAACGCGATCTCGCGCTTGGCCCATAGCGGATAGAGGCTGTCGCGCAGCGCCGGGTGCAGCCCCCAGTCCGAATTCAACGCCAGCGCCGCGTTGGGATTGCCCGCATCCGGCCGGGCGATCGCGAGCGTCGGCCGCGAGGCATAATAGAAATCGCTTCCCGTCGGCACCACGACATTGGCGGCGTCATAGGCGCCGCGCAGGAACACCACCAAAAGCCGCGCGTCGGTGGACGGCGCCGCCCAGACTCTTCCGGCGACCGTCAGCGAGGCGGTGGCGGCAAAGGCCTTGATCAGTTCGCGACGATTCATTAGCAGGCTCCTTTTCGCAAACGCGGCGTGCTTCTCAGTGCATGAATTCCGGCGACGACAGGAACAGCGTATTCCAGTCCTGTGGCGACACCGCCTGGTCCAGCGCGGCTTGCGTGGTGGCGCTCAGCGTCTGCCGCAGGCTGCCGAAGAACAGCGCGTTCTGAATCAGCGGAAACGCCGGCTGGTCCGTCGCATTGGGAACATCGGGCTTGAACAGCCCTGATGATCCCGAGCCGATCTGACGGGCGATCTCGAACCGCACCATCATCTGTCCCGGTCCGTTCCAGGTCGCCGAGGTCAGCGGATAGCCGTCCGGCGTCGGACGGTTGAACAGGCCTTCGGCCAAACGATTCAGCCAGTTCTGGATCGGGTTGGTGTTGAGAATGACCTTGTCGTCATAGGCCATGCGCACGGCCGACAACACGTACTGGACGCTGTCCTTGAACTTGGTGCCTGACTTCAGCGATGTCGTGAATTCGGGAGCGTGGACCATGGTCGACAGCACGGCTGCGATGTCGCCGTCGGTCTTCTGAAAGGTCTGTGCCATGCGCTGGACCAGCGGGGCGGGGGGCGTATCGCTGACGAAATAGGTCGCGAGCTTCTGCGCGATCCGGGTTGCCGTAGCCGGCTGCCGGCACAGAATGTCGAGTGCCTCGTCGACCTCGGCGAGGCCGCGGCCCTTGATCGGGTGACCCAAAAACATCTTGTCGCCGTAGTCGTGCCGCGCCGGGTTGAACTCGAACGCGCCTTCGCGGAACAATTGCGGCTGCAGCTCCGGCTTGAGTTTCGGATCCTCGCCCTTGAGGTCGATGCCGACGCCGGTCAGAATCCGCGCCAGTTCCTCGACGTCGGTTTGGGTGTAGCCGGAGCTGACGCCCATGGTGTGCAGTTCCATGATCTCGCGCGCATAGTTCTCGTTGAGATGGCCGGCGGCGTTGTCGGCATTGTCGAGATAGCGCAGCATCGCCGGATGACGCAGCGTCGCCGACAGCAGGTCGCGGAAGCGTCCCATCGCAAACGGCCGGATCGCGCGATCCTCGTAGTCGCCGATCATGACGCGGATGTTGGCCTTGTAGAGATGCACATTGAAGTGGTTGAACCAGAACCAGACCATCCGTTCCCGCAACTGGTCCGGTGCGTACAGCGCCCGCAGGATGCTGCGCGCCGCCGCCTGCCGACCGCGATCGTTCATGGCCTGCTGAAAAGCCTGCTGCGCCGCCTTCTTCTGTTCGGGGTCGGAGAGCTGATTGGCCGTGCGGCTTTGCTTGTCGAAGGCATTGGCGACGTCGAACGGCAACCGGTGCACGTCAGGCATCGCCTCGATCTGCGACTGCACCGATGGCGGCAGCGCCGGCCGTTCCTTCGGGTGCAGTTGCTCGTCGAGCCAGCGGTCGGTTCCAACAGCCCTAAGATGTTCGGCTGCCGTCGTGGTGACGCCCCATGTCAGCCGGTCCATCAAGGCAAAATCGACTGGCTTCAATTCGCCGGCGGCAGCGGATGCCGCCGACAGCGCCAGCGCCGCACCGCATCCGCAAACGGCAATCCGGAATGATCGTTCGGCTCGGCGCATGTCACTGTCCCGGTAACGGCAGGGCGGCAGTAGAGCGAGTTCCTTCTGAACAAATTCTGAATGGTCGCATCGCAAATCAAACGCAGAACTTGCTGGAAACATGACCTGTTGGGAAATGTGGTGTGATGACGGCCGGCCGCATTCCATTCACAACGCGTTCAGGACCGGGGCATTAAGAAAACGCCGCTCAACATCCGGGGATCCCGACCATGAGAATTTTTGCCGCCGCCATCGTCGCCGGTTCGCTCGCGCTCGCGACTGTCGCCACAACGGTTGCGTTGGCCCAAACCACCGGCGCGCCGGCACCCGCCGGTTCCACCGCGGCAATGCCGCCGGCCGCAGCAGCACCTGCAAGTCCGGCGACCGCTGCGGCGCCTGTGCCGGGCGGAAAAAAGCTCGCTTGCCAGACCGCGTCGCAGGCGGTGAAGGGGCAGGCCAGGAACGACCAGATGCAGCTCTGCATGATGCAGGCGCGGCTCGATTGCCTCAAACAGGCGATCGATCAGAATATCGTCGGGCCGCAGCGCAAGGATTTCATGAAGAGCTGCGTCGAGTAATTACGCCGGTACGGTTTGGGCGACCAGCGCCTCGATCTCGCCGAGCAGGCGACGCCACGCCGCATCGATCTCGGGCGACCAATCCTCGCCCAGGATTTCGCGCAGCGTCCGGGCGACGATGCCGAAGAAGGCGATGAACAGGTCGCGCGGCGTGCCGTAGGCGTCGTGCGAGGAGATCTCGCATTCGATCATGCGGAAATGCCCGGTGCGGGCGCCCGCGAAATCCAGGATCGCGTCGATCGTCAGCGCCAGCATCGAACCCTTGACGGGTTCGCTGCCCTCGGTCCGGAACATGGTCAGCGTTTCCGGGTGCTCGCGATGCAGACGGTCATAAACCAGCGGCGTGATGTCCTCGCAGCGCTCGGCGGCAATCTCGAAACTTCGCTCGATCGGATTCGACGCAGGCATGCTTGTTCGGAGCATCTCTCGATTTTTTTAAAGCGTCGTCTTCGCTCGAAAACGTTATCGAAAAAAAAGAGCAGGGCGCTAGCCCTGCTCAAAAATTGTGTCGACCCTTAATTTCCTCGAAGATTTGGATTTGATCTTGATGACCGAGGCGACGCTGCTTGTGCGCGTCAGGGCTCCTCCCGAGACTTGGACCACCAGACTAAGACCTCTCGGCCAGCCTGAGCCCGCACTGTTAGACCATCTCGTTCGTCTTGTCATCATTTTCAGCAACGATTGTTCAAAATTCCAGCAATCTGCGAAATGATTGAGATTTCACCACTATTGGTTGCGGGTCGTCGGCGATACTTCAAAAAGGCGGTAATTCGGTAGGCTGTTTTCATGGGCGCCGCCGACACCAAAGCGGGCCGGTTAATCCCGGGAGGAGGAATTAAAAACCCGGGAACCTGATCTCGACTTCGGACTCCCTAGGTGATTAGGTTCTGCTTCGGATGGGCTGGTGATGCGCGCACGGCTGAAGAATTTTCTGCCAATCGTTCTATTGGCGCTGGTGGTGCAGATTTTCGCACCGATCGGTGCTTGCTGGGCTGCCAGCATCGCCGCGTCCGATCCGCTTGCCGCCGCCGTAATCTGCCACGGCAATGGCGCTGCCCCGAGCGGGCAGTCCGACCAGACCGGCCATCGCGCCCACGACGGGTGCTGTTCGGTTTGCAGTGTCTTGCAGACCGGGGCGCCGGTCGATGTGCCGCAAATCGCGGCAGCGATCACTTTTGCTCCCCTGGCCGCGCATGTGGTCTGGACCGAGTTTACGCCCGCGCGGTTTGCTTCCCGGGCCGGCTCGCATGCGCAGGCGCGCGCGCCCCCCTGTTGACGTGAACCTGCCGGCCGATAGGCCGTTCCGATGCGTTCACGCCTCAGATTGCGGAGAATTCTCATGTTTATGCGCTTCCTGCGCGCGGGCCTGCCCGGGCTCGTGGTTGCACTCGTTCCAGTTGGGGAAGGTGTTGCTCACGAAATCGTCGGCAATCGTTTTTTTCCGGCGACGCTTGAAATCGACGATCCCGGCGTCAACGACGAATTGTCCATCCCCACCGTCTCGTCTTTCAAGACCGGCGACGATCCTTCCTTCCGGCAACGCGATATCTCGGGGGAGTTCTCAAAGCGCATTACCGAGGCGTTCGCAGTTTCGTTCGGCGTCACGCACAGCCATCTCAGCGCGCCAAGCGGGCCGACCGGGATGGGAGCGGACGGATTTCAAAATCTGGAGACGACCTTCAAATACCGCCTGTTCAAGGACCCGGTGCACGAGTTCGTCATGTCGGTCGGCCTCAACGTCGAATGGGGCAGGACCGGCGCGCAACGCGTGGGCGCGGAACAGTTCAACACCTACACGCCGACCCTGTATTTCGGCAAAGGGTTCGGCGATCTTCCGGACACACTGTCGTGGATACGGCCGGTAGCCGTCACCGGTCAGGTCGGCTACGCGATTCCGGGCAGAAATTCGACCACGACCTTTGGAATCGACCCCGACAGCGGGGATCCAACCGTAGATACCGAATTTCATCCGCGCGTGCTGAATTGGGGTGGGACGATCCAGTACAGCATGCCCTATCTGAAATCGGCCGTGATCGATCTCGGCCTGCCGGATTTTCTCAACCGCTTCATTCCGCTGGTTGAAGCAACCATGCAAACCCCCGTCTCGAATACGTTTACGTCCGGCACGTTGACGACGGGCACCATCAACCCGGGCTTCCTCTGGATCGGAAGCGGTTTTCAGATCGGTGTCGAGGCGCTGATACCCATCAACCGGCAGAGCGGCACCAATGTAGGCGTCATCGGCCAATTGCACTTCTATCTCGATGACCTCGATCCACGCGGGATCGGCAGGCCGATATTCGGCAACGCCGTGTCGCCTTCCTTGGTTCGAAATTGACGATGAAACAGGAACCCGCCATGCCCATAAAATCGACAACGCGTCGCGCGATGCTCGCCGCGATCACCCCAATGCTGCTTCTGCTGGCAACGAACAATGCCACCGCACATGCGCTTCTCGATCGCGCCGAACCGCGCGTTGGTAACACCGTTGCGACGGCGCCGAGCGAGGTGACGCTCTGGTTCACCCAAAAACTTGAGGCTTCATTCAGTTCCGTCACCGTGACCAACGCCGCGGGAAAACGGGTTGATACCGGCAAGCCCCGCGTCAGCGGCAACCAGATGTCGATTTCGCTGACAGCGGGGGGCACCGGGACCTATCGTGTCATCTGGCGCGTGCTCTCGGTGGACGCGCACCGGACCGACGGCAGTTACTCGTTCCGGGTCGGCCAGTAGAGCCGCGGGCAAACCAATGGATGGGCTGGGCGCGGAGATCGACGATCCCCTGGTTGTGATTCGTGCGCTGCACTTCGCGGTGACCGCGATGACAACGGGGATTTTGGTTTTCCGCGCGATGGCAGTCGACACGGCCTTTTGCCTGCAGACGCCGTCCGGGCCGAGGGTCAGGGTGCAACTCCTGCGCCTGGCCCGGATCGGTCTTGCGCTATCGGTGGCCTCGGGCCTGATTTGGCTGCCGCTGGTGGCGGCCAGCATGAGCGGTCTTTCGCTTGAGGACGCCGCGACCTCCGAGGTTATGCTGGCCGTGTTGAACCAGACGCAATTCGGGCAGGTCGCGGAAATCCGCTTTGCACTGGCGATCATTCTGGCCGGCTGTCTGAGGTATGACCGGGTTCCGTCGGCGCGCTGGCTTGGGTTGGCGATGTCCCTATGCCTGACTGCGGCCATCGCGTGGACCGGACATGCGGGATCGACCGCCGGCTCCATGGGGATTGTGCATTTGGCAGCCGATACCCTCCATCTGGGCGCCGCAGCCATCTGGATCGGGGGCCTTGTTTCGCTGGTGGTGCTGTTATCGGCGAGCACGCAGGACCGCACGGTCGCAAGCGCTTCGTTTGCGTCTGAGGCCACCCGGCGTTTTTCAACCCTCGGCGTCGCGGCTGTCCTGGCGATATTCGTGACGGGTTTCGTCGACTCGTGGATTTTGGTCGGCTCTCTTCACGCCTTGACCGCTACCGGCTACGGGAAGCTGCTGTTGCTGAAGATCGCGCTGTTTGTTGCCATGCTTTCGGTTGCGGCGGTAAATCGGTTTTGGTGGACGCCCCGGCTCGCCTTGCCGCTATCGCCTGCGACCGAGGGCGATGCGCGTCGCAAACTTGCACGCAACAGCGTGATCGAGATCGCTCTGGCGTTGATGATTTTTACGATTGTCGGGGTACTGGGTACGCTGCATCCCGCAATCCATTCTTCGTAGGTACTGAGATTTGTTGGCGCTGAGGAATGAGAGAGATAGCTCGGCCTCGATCTGGACTGGGAGCTTGCGCGGTGATTGGGTGGGGATCGGAATAGGTTTGTGATGCGCAAGCGGCTGAAGAATTTTCTGCCAATCGCTCTATTGGCGCTGGTGGTGCAGATTTTCGCACCGATCGGCGCTTGCTGGGCTGCCAGCATCGCCGCGTCCGATCCGCTTGCCGCCGCCGTGATCTGCCACGGCAATGGCGCTGCCCCGAACGGGCAGTCCGACCAGACCGGCCATCGCGCCCACGACGGGTGCTGTTCAGTTTGCAGCGTGCTGCAGACCGGCGCGCCGGTCGATGTGCCGCAAATCGCGGCAGCGATCACTTTTGCCCCCCCGGCCGCGCATGTGGTCTGGACCGAGTTCACGCCCACGCGGTTTGCTTCCCGCGCCGGCTCGCATGCGCAGGCGCGCGCCCCCCCGATCGTTTCCTGACGACCTCGCGACCGGAGCGATCTTTCGCGCCGGTCAATGCCATTGAGTGGGCCGGCTTAACTGCGCCGGTGTCAGGACAATTCCATGTTTCGTTATCATGCCCTCGCCGGTGTGAGCGCGATTGCAATTCAGGCGGCGCTGCTGGCGTCCGCCGGCGTTGCACGTGCGCAAAGCGGTGACGCCAAAGTGTTGCCGCCCGTCACGGTCGACGCGCCGCGGACGCAGGCCCGGCGCGCCGTCGTTAATCCCGCCACGCGCGCTGCGACCCGACGGCCGTCGCAGGCAGTTGCGGCACCGGAGCGGCAGCGGCCGGTGGTCGTCGTCGATACCACGGGCGCCGGCGCCAATGCGTCGCTGGGGCCGCCGGCCGCGGTCGCGCGGTTTCAGCTTCCGCAACAGTCCTACAGCGTCACCGCCAAGCAGATCGATGAAACCATCAATCTCAAGGACCCTGAGGATGCCGTCAAATACATGCCGAGCCTGTTCGTGCGGAAACGCAACGACGGCGACAACCAGGCGGTGCTGGCAACCCGGAGCTGGGGCCTCAATTCGAGTGCGCGCACGCTGATCTACTACGATGATCTCCTGATTTCCGCGCTGATCGGCAACAACAATTCCGGCGCCTCGCCGAAGTGGAACCTGATCTCGCCGGAAGCGATCGGCCGCGTCGATTTCCTCAACGGGCCGTTCGCGGCTGCCTATCCCGGCAATTCGATCGGTGGGGTGCTGCTGATCACCTCGAAGATGCCGGACAAGCCGTTAGCGGTCGCCAAGGAGACGGTGTCGGTCATGCCGTGGAACCAATACGGCACCAAGGACACCTATGTGACCAGCCAGACCAGCGCGGCGGCGGGCGACCGCAAGGGGCCGCTATCGTGGCTCGTCAGCGCCAACTATCTCGATTCCTATCAGCAACCGTTGACCTACACGACCAACGGTACGATTCCGGCAGGGACCAGCGGAACGTTTCCGGCGCTGAACAAACAGGGGATCCCTGCAAACGTGGTCGGCACCGGCACGCTCGCCCATTCCCAGCAGACCTCAGCCAATCTGCGGCTGGCCTACGATGTCTCGCCGCTGGTGCAGGCGACGTATTCGCTGGGGGTCTGGAATAACCACCAGACGTCGGACCCGCAGACCTATCTGCGATCGACGGCGACGGGTGCGCCGACCTTTGCCGGCATCGTGGGCTTTGCCGGCAGCAAATACACTTGGGACCAGACCCATCTCAGCAACGCCGTTTCGCTCAAGAGCGACACCAAGGGTGTGTTCGATTTCGACCTGTCGGCGTCGACCTACAATTATTTGCAAGACATCATGCTCAACCCGTTCACGGTCGCCCCAGCGGGCGTTGGCTATTCGCTGAACGGCAAGATCACGCGCAACGACGGCACCAACTGGCAGAACGCCGACGCCAAGGGCATCTGGCGGCCGTTCGGCGTCGATGGTCCGCACCAGGTCAGCTTCGGCGTCCATGGTGACCGCTATCGTTTCGAAAATCCGGTCTACCTGTCGTCGGTCTGGTACGCGACATCCTCGACCGGCACCGGCCAAATATTCTCCACCGGGGTCGGCGAAACTCGCACCGGCGCACTGTGGGTGCAGGACGCCTGGAAAATCGCTCCCAATTTGAAACTGACATTGGGCGGGCGGCTGGAGGACTGGCGGGCGCTCGATGGTTTCAACATCAACCCCAACACCGCGGCGGGCACCGGGACGCCGGCTGTGCCGATTCCCCAGTTGACGCTGGTACCCAAAAATCAACCGGAACTGAGTTCGACGAACTTCTCGCCAAAGGCATCGCTCTCGTTCGATCCGAACAAGGATTGGAATGTCACCGCGAGCTTCGGCGAGGCCTATCGCTATCCGACCGTCACCGAACTCTATCAGAACGTCACGGTTGGCGGCGTCGCGACCTTCGCCAATCCGTTTCTGGCACCAGAGCACGATTTCACAGGCGAATTGAACGTCGAGCGCAAATGGAGTGACGGGCGGGTCCGGCTGACGTTGTTCAAGGAAAAAACCTACGACGCGATCATCTCGCAGACCAACCTCGTGACCAATCCGATGACGCAGGCGCAGACGCCAACCACCACAATCAGCAATGTCGATGCGATCCGGATGCAGGGCGTCGAACTGTCGGCCGAAAAGGACAATGTCGGGATCAAGGGACTGCAACTGTTCGGCAGCGTTACCTATGTCGATTCACGGATCCTGTCCGACCCGAGCTGGGCCGGCCTCGATCCCCTGACGAACAAGCCGACGACGGTGGTCGGCAAACGGGTTCCGTTCGTTCCGGACTGGCGGTCCAAGTTCGGGGTGACTTACCGGCCGAATGAAAGCTGGGCCTATACGGTCGCGGCGCGCTACAGCGGCAAGCAGTATTCGACGCTCGATAACACCGACAGGATTCCCCACGTCTACGGCGCCTTCGACAACTTCTTTGTGGTGGACATGAAGGTCCACTACAATGCGACGAAGAATTTCGCCTTCGATTTCGGGATCGATAATCTCTTCAATCAGCAGTACTTCCTGTTCCACCCGTTCCCGGGCAGGACGTTCGTTCTCGCCGGGAAATACACGTTCTAGTATTTAATCTGCCGTCCGACGCCACCAACAAGAAACCTAAGGAAACTCGATGAACGCATTCTCACGCACCTTCACTTTCGCGGCACTCGCGGTGGCGCTGCTTGCCGTTCCCGCCCGTGCCGAAGAGGTCAAGGCCGGTGACCTCGTGATCTCGCAGGTCTGGAGCCGCGCTACGCCGAACGGCGCCAAGATCGCCGGCGGTTATCTCACCATCGAGAACAAGGGCGCCGCGCCGGACCGGCTGATCGGGGGCAGAGGCGACATCGCCGGCAAGGTCGAAGTCCACGAGATGACGATGAACAACGGTGTCATGACCATGCGTCCGCTCGACAAGGGGCTGGTGATTGAGCCGGGCAAGACCGTGAAGCTGGCGCCGGGCGGCTATCATCTGATGATGTTCGACCTGAAGGGCCCGCTCAAGCAGGGCGAGAAGGTGCCGGTGACGCTCGAGTTCGAAAAGGCCGGCAACGTGAATTTGACGCTGGACGTGCAGGGCGTCGGCGCCCAGGGACCCGGCGGCATGGATCATTCCGGCGGTCACATGGAGATGAAAAAGTGAGGACGGGAAGGGCCGTTTTAGGCATTGTCGCAGCGCTGGTCGTGTCGCCGGCCGGTGCACATGTTTCGCTCGAAGGCAAACAGGCGACGATCGGATCGTCCTACAAGGCGGTGTTCGCGGTGCCGCATGGCTGCGCGGGATCGGCGACGACAAAGATCCGCGTGCAGATTCCGGAAGGGGTGATTGCTGCGAAGCCGATGCCGAAAGCCGGCTGGAACGTCGAGGCGATCAACGGCAAGTATGCCGCCGAATACGACTTTCACGGCAGCAAACTGTCCGAGGGCGTCAAGGAAGTGGTGTGGAGCGGCGGCAAACTGCCGGATCACCAATACGATGAGTTCGTGGTCTCGACGTTTCTCACCGATGGCCTGAAGCCGAACACCACACTGTATTTTCCGGTGGTGCAGGAATGCGAGCAGGGGGTGAGCCGCTGGATCGACATTCCCAAGGAAGGCGAGGCTCACGGTCACGGCAGCAAGTCGCCGGCGCCCGGCGTCAAGCTGATGCCAAAACCGTAGCGCGCCGATGACGCGCTTTATCGCCGGCCTTGCGGCGCTGCTGGTGGCGCTCTGTCTTGCGACCGGAGCGTCGGCGCACGCGTCGTTGATCTCCGCGGAGCCGGCCGATGGCAGCGTGCTGGCTGAGGCGCCGAAGGCCATGCAGCTGCGCTTCAATGAGAGCGTGGTGCCGGCGGTAGCGAGCCTGATCGATGCTGACGGCAAGGCGCACGACGTCACCATGCGTGCCGTCGACCAGGCGGTCGAGATCGTCTTGCCCGAGAAGTTGCCGCGCGGCACGCAAGTCCTGAGCTATCGCGTGGTGTCGCAGGATGGGCATCCGGTGGCGGGGGCGGTGGTGTTTTCGATCGGCGCGGCGACCGGCAATGCGGCTTCGGCCAACGCCGGTTCGATCTCTGTCACCACAGCAAGCCTGATCTGGCTGGCGCGGATCGGCGTCTATCTCGGATTGTTTGTTGGTGTCGGCGGCGTGTTCTTCGCCGCCTGGATCGGGTTTGGGCCGTACGGCGCGAAGACCATCCTTGGTTCGCTCGCGATCGGCTTGGCCTGCGCGGTGGCATCGCTGGGCCTGCAGGGCCTCGACCTGCTCAACCTTCCACTCTTGGCACTGGTGACCCTGGCGCCATGGAAGGGCGCGCTCGGCACCAGCCTTGGACCGTCGATGCTGATAGCGATCGCCGCGATGGCCGTCGCGCGGCTCGCTTGGCAAAGCCCGACCATGACGATGGCCTGGATGCTGACCTCGCTGGCGATGATCGGCGTCGGGTTTTCGCTGGCGACCTCCGGCCATGCCGCGACCGCGCCGCCGGAGTGGTTGACGCCGACGCTGGTGTTCGTTCACGGCATCGCGGTCGCCTATTGGGTCGGCGCCCTGGCGCCGCTGGTGGTGATGGCGCGGCGGCGGCACAACGACTTGCCGCGGGTGCTCCGGCAATTCTCGACCGTGGCGGTGCCGCTGGTGGGTCTGTTGGTGTTGACCGGCCTCGTGCTCGCGATCATTCAACTGGAGAGTTTTCGCGCGCTGATCGACACTTGGTACGGCATCATCCTCTTGGTCAAGCTCGTGCTGGTGGTGCTGCTGCTTGCGCTGGCGGCGCTGAACCGGTTTTTTCTCACGCCGGCGGTCGTGCTGGATGGAAAGAATACGCGGACCTTCGGCGGATCGGTATTTCTGGAATTCCTGCTGGTGGTCGGCATTCTCATCGCGGTCGCAGGCTGGCGTTTCACGACGCCGCCGCGGGCGCTGGCCGATTCCGCCGACGCGCCGCTTGCGGTTCACATCCATACCGAGACGGCGATGTTCCAGGTGCTGATATCGCCGGGCAAGGTAGGCGCCGACGATTTCGTGTTGCAACTGATGACGGGCGACGGCAGCCAGCTCGCGGCCAAGGAAGCGACGTTGACGCTGAGCCTGCCCGAGCGCGGCATCGAACCGATCGAACGCAACGCCGTGCGCGGGCCGGACGGTTATTGGCATGTGCGCGGCGTGCCGTTGCCGCAGCCCGGCCGCTGGCACATGCAGATCGATGCGCTGGTGTCCGATTTCGAGAAGGTCACGCTGGAAGACGATTTCGAGGTGCGGTGATTGGAGTCCTCCGTCATTGCGTAGCCCGGATGAGCGAAGCGACGTCCGGGACAACTCTCGCACCGCCCCGGATATCGCTACGCTCATCCGGGCTACAAGATGGATTGCTTCCGCCTTCGCTCGTTGAGCTTCGGCGGACACGTCGCTCCGCTCGCAATGACGGAGCGGCGGCGGGGCACTTCATGCCAATGCCTTAATTCATCGGCGAAATCGGCCGGAAATCCGCATTTCCTGCGGCTTTTTCATAGCCTCCGGCCTTGTCTTTTCACACCCGATCCGGTTTCACTGCTTCTCCCTCGTGTCCCCAACTGATTCCCAGAGTTTGTCCATGCGATTGTCGCGGTTTTTCCTGCCCATCCTGAAAGAGAATCCGAAAGAAGCGGAGATCGTCTCGCACCGGCTGATGCTGCGCGCGGGCATGATGCGGCAGGAAGCGGCCGGCATCTATGCGTGGTTGCCGCTGGGATTTCGGGTGCTGAAGAAGATCGAGCAGATCGTCCGCGAGGAACAGGACCGCGCCGGCGCGCTTGAACTTCTGATGCCGACGCTGCAGCTCGCCGACCTCTGGCGCGAGAGCGGCCGTTACGACGCCTATGGTCCGGAGATGCTGCGCATCAACGACCGCCACAAGCGCGAATTGCTGTACGGGCCGACCAACGAGGAAATGATCACCGAGATCTTCCGCGCCTATGTCAAATCCTACAAGAGCCTGCCGCTCAACCTCTACCACATCCAGTGGAAGTTCCGCGACGAGCAGCGTCCGCGCTTCGGCGTGATGCGCGGCCGCGAATTCCTGATGAAGGATGCCTATTCGTTCGACATCGACGAAGCCGCGGCGCGGCGTTCCTATAACCGGATGTTC
Source organism: Bradyrhizobium sp. KBS0727 (assembly GCF_005937885.2). NCBI lineage: Bacteria > Pseudomonadati > Pseudomonadota > Alphaproteobacteria > Hyphomicrobiales > Nitrobacteraceae > Bradyrhizobium > Bradyrhizobium sp. KBS0727. The sequence continues at coordinate 3,510,146 of NZ_CP042176.1, forward strand.
GTCGCTTATCTCAGAACCTTCGCGCGGATGGGGTTGAAGGCGATCCCGATGCGCGCCGAGACCGGCCCAATCGGCGGCGATCTCAGCCACGAGTTCATCGTGCTCGCCGAAACCGGCGAGTCAGGCGTCTATTGCGACAGCGACGTGCTCAACCTGCTGATCCCGGGCGACGACGTCGACTATGACGGCGATCTCACGGCGATCATCAAGCAGTGGACCTCGGTCTATGCCGCGACCGAGGACGTTCATGACGCCGCGCGCTTCGACAGCGAAGTGCCGGCCGAGAAGAAGGTCCACACCCGCGGTATCGAGGTCGGCCAGATCTTCTATTTCGGCACCAAGTATTCCGACGCCATGAAGGCCATGGTCGCCGGCCCCGACGGCATCGACGTGCCGATCCATGGCGGCTCCTACGGTGTCGGCGTGTCGCGCCTGGTCGGTGCCATTATCGAGGCCTGCCACGACGATGCCGGCATCAAATGGCCGGAAGCCGTGGCGCCGTTCACCGCCGTGATCCTGAACCTGAAGCAGGGCTCGGAAGATACCGATGCGGCCTGCGAGAAGCTCTACCGCGAACTCGAGGCCAAGGGCGTCGATGTGCTGTACGACGACACCGACCAGCGCGCGGGCGCGAAATTCGCCGCCGCCGACCTGATCGGCATTCCCTGGCAGATTCTGGTCGGTCCCAAGGGGCTTGCCGAGGGCAAACTGGAGATCAAGCGGCGCAGCGACGGGTCGCGCGAGAATCTCAGCCCGGCGGACGTGGTGGCCAAGATAACGGGCAAACACGGGTAAATAAGATTATCCACGAAGTGGCCGTTAATGTTGGCCAGTCCGGCCACATTTGGCCCCGAATCATGGGATTATCGAAAGATGGATGAGACCATGAGCGAAACAATCCGAACCCCGCCCTTTGCGGCCTTCGAATGGCTGCTGTCCGGGCGTTACTTGCGGGCGCGTCGCAAGGAAGGCTTCATCTCCGTCATCGCCGGCTTTTCGTTCCTCGGCATCATGCTCGGCGTCGCCACGCTGATCATCGTGATGGCCGTCATGAACGGCTTCCGCAAGGAACTCTTGGACAAGATCCTCGGCCTCAACGGCCATTTGCTGGTGCAGCCCTTGGAATCGCCGCTGACCGACTGGAAGGACGTCGCCGAGCGGATCAGCGGGGTTCAGGGCATCCGGCTGGCGGCGCCGGTCGTCGACGGCCAGGCGCTGGCATCCTCGGCCTTCAACGCCTCCGGCGTGCTGGTGCGCGGCATGCGCGCCGACGACCTCAACAATCTCACCTCGATCGCCTCGAACATCAAGCAGGGCACGCTGGAAGGCTTCGACGAGGGCCAGGGCGTCGCCATCGGGCGGCGGCTCGCCGATCAATTGTCGCTGCATGCCGGCGACAGCATCACGCTGGTGGCCCCGAAGGGGGCCGTGACCCCGATGGGCACGACTCCGCGCATCAAGCCCTACAAGATCGCGGCGGTGTTCGAGATCGGCATGTCGGAATACGATTCGAGCTTCGTGTTCATGCCGCTGCCGGAGTCGCAGGCCTATTTCAACCGCAAGGACGACGTCACCGCGATCGAGGTGTTCACCGACAACCCCGACAAGATCGACGCCTACCGCAAGAGCGTGACCGAGGCCGCGGGACGGCCGGTGTTCCTGGTCGACTGGCGGCAGCGCAATTCGACCTTCTTCAACGCGCTGCAGGTCGAGCGCAACGTGATGTTCCTGATCCTGACCATGATCGTGCTGGTCGCAGCCCTCAATATCGTCTCCGGCCTGATCATGCTGGTAAAAGACAAGGGCCAGGACATCGCGATCCTGCGCACCATGGGCGCCTCGCAGGGTTCGATCATGCGGATATTCCTGATCACCGGCGCCTCGATCGGCGTCGTCGGGACGTTCGTCGGCTTCATGGTCGGACTGCTGATCTGCCTCAATATCGAATCGATCCGGCAGTTCCTGTCGTGGCTCACCAACACGCCGTTGTTCGATCCGACGCTGTATTTCCTTTCCCGCCTGCCGGCGGAGATCGATTTCGGCGAGACCGCCGCGGTCGTGATCATGGCGCTGACGCTGTCGTTCCTGGCAACGCTCTATCCCGCCTGGCGCGCGGCGCGGCTCGATCCCGTCGACGCGCTCAGGTACGAGTGAGGACGAGATGGCCGAGGGGGCGGAAGACGTACCGGTTATCTATCTCCACGAGATAAAACGCGAGTACAGGCAGGGCGAAGCGACGCTGACCATTCTCAACGGTGCCAAGCTGGCGCTGTGGGCGGGGCAGTCGGTGGCGCTGGTGGCGCCGTCGGGTTCGGGCAAATCGACGCTGCTGCATATCGCGGGGCTGCTGGAGACCCCCGATGACGGCGAGGTCTATGTCGCGGGCGCGCCGACCTCGCAACTATCCGATATCGACCGCACCCATATCCGGCGCAGCGATATCGGCTTCGTCTATCAGTCACACCGGCTGCTGCCGGAATTCACCGCGCTGGAAAATGTCATGCTGCCGCAGATGATTCGCGGCCTCAAGCGCGCCGAGACTGTGTCGCGCGCGACGGAAATCCTGGCCTATCTGGGGCTCGGCGACCGCATCACGCACCGGCCGGCCGAACTTTCCGGCGGCGAGCAGCAGCGGGTGGCGATCGCGCGCGCGGTCGCCAATGCGCCGCGGGCGCTGTTGGCGGACGAGCCGACCGGCAACCTCGATCCGCACACGGCCGATCACGTCTTTAATGCGCTGATGCAACTGGTGAAGGCGACGCGGGTCGCGATGCTGATCGCAACCCACAATATGGAACTGGCCGGCCGGATGGACCGGCGGGTGTCGCTGGTCGACGGCCAGGTCGTCGAACTCGACTGACCCGGTCGTCGAATTTCGACTGACCCGGTCGTCGAGTTCGACTGACCGGCTCATGGCGCTGCTTCGTCGCGGCGTTGCGTCTCAGTAGACGCTGCGATGCCGCCTGCGCACCGGTTGGTATTCGGTGGCGCTCGCGAGATAAGGGTTGACGATGCATTGCGCGGCACGCCCAGAGGCCGACATGTTGCATTGAGGCAGCGAGGTATAGCTGCACTCATAATAATTGATCGGGCCGTAAACATGGAGACAGACCGGGTAGTTCGAACCGTAGGTCTGAGCATGCGCCGGCGCGGCGAGCGAGATGGCTCCCAGTGCGAGAACGGTCGAAGCTGCAATGCGCATCAGAAGTTCCTTCGTGACAGGCGGTTGTGATTGGTCGGCAGTTCAGCGGTTGGCAGCTTTGACAATTCAGCCTTGGCGCCGAAATAGGGATTCGAGACGCAGGTCGCATCGCGGCCGGAGGCTGTCGCCTGACATTGCGCGAGCGACGAGAAGCTGCAATCGCCGGTACCTCCGCCGAAATCGCAGCCCTTGATGCAGAAGGCCATCTCGCGCGCCGCAGCCGGCGTCGCAACGGCCGCCGCGACGGCACCGCACGCCATCAACGTCCGCAATGCGCTCCGCATGCTTTCCTCCGTCACGGCTTGTCGAATTTCTGATGGACAGCAGACAATCCGCCCGCGTCCGCGTCAAATCACGTTAGCGCGCAAGCATTTCGGCGCGCGCACTGCAAAATGTGATCGCGTGTCGGGAATATCTACGCGGAGACGCTCAGTAACGTGGATAGCCGTAGGCCGGCGGCAGCGTGCGGCCGGGCAGGGGCCGATAGCCGGCTGTTGGAGCGTCGCTGGTACCGACATAATAGGGATTGGCGATGCACCACAGCCGCCGCCCCGATGCCGTCGCCTGGCACTGTTCGTAGCTCGTGAAGGTGCAGTTGCTGAGACCCGGCTGGTCGTCGCCCTGGATGCAGAACGGATAGCGGGTGCCGACGGCTGCAGCGGGGGCCGCGCCGAGTGCGGCCAATCCGCTTGCGGCCAGCAACACAAGAATCGCTCTACACATATTTGTATCTCCTCGAGTCCATCGATGCATCTTCGGTTCCATGACGCCGACAGAACAGCCACGTTCGCCTTTTCGTCAACACATTCTCCAGCGGAATACCGCGCCGAAATTCAAATGTGAAATTTTTGCGGCAAGGTTGCGGCACAAAATTTCGAAAAGTGCCCGCAACGCATCATTAACTTACACCTTCAGCGAACTCGTTTCGCATTCGCTGTTGCCGTGAGGTTACAGCAATTTGGTCTGAGAATGCTATCAGACTGCGCACGGCCTTGGGGGCTGTACAACTTGGAACGGGAATAAAAAGAATGAAGAAGGTTTTGCTTGTTACGGCCAGTCTGATCGCGCTCGGCGCGGCAGCGCCGGCAGTCGCTGCGGATCTCGCTGCGCGTCCTTACACCAAGGCGCCCGCGATGATCGCCGCTGTGTATGACTGGAGCGGTTTCTACATCGGTGCCAACGGTGGTTGGGGTTCGAGCCACAACAGCTGGAATTCGGTCGCGCCGTTCGCGGTGGGCGCCGAGGGCTCCCACGATGCAACCGGTGGCACCATCGGTGGTCAGGTCGGCTATCGCTGGCAGGCGGGCACCTGGGTGTTCGGCTTGGAAGCGCAGGGCAACTGGGCTGACTTCAAGGGCAGCAACGCCAGCACGCTCTTCGGCCCCGGTTTCGTGAACAACTCGAAGACCGACGCGTTCGGCCTGTTCACCGGTCAGGTTGGCTACGCTGCCAACAACTTCCTGCTCTACGTCAAGGGCGGTGCGGCTGTGACCTCGAACACCTACCGCATCAATACGGCGGCAGGCGCGCAGTTTGGAACCACCAACGATGACACCCGCTGGGGTGGCACGATCGGCGTCGGCGCCGAGTACGCCTTCGCTCCGAACTGGTCGCTCGGTCTCGAATACGACCATCTGTTCATGCAGGACAAGACCTACAACTTCACCAACGGTGCCGGCGTGTTGGTCGGCAGCGATCGCGTCCGTCAGGACGTCGATCTCGTCACCGCTCGCCTGAACTACAAGTTCGGCGGCCCGGTCGTCGCAAGGTACTGATTTCGCGCGCTTCGGCGCACGATCGAGACAGAAGGCCCCGGGCATTGCCCGGGGCTTTTTTGTTGGGCCGGAGTGGCCATTAACCATCGGGAATTGTCGCCCCGCACCCGCTCAACGGCACCCTTGGGTAGTGGGTCAGTTTGATTGTGGCAGCGGAACTGGCTTGAACCGGCTCGCCGTAGGCGCATATTCACTGGATGGCACAAGGCTTGTCTGCACCACCATTAACCCGCGAGGAGTTCGCCTCGTTGCAGCACTGCGCTAAGGGTCCGATGCACCGCACAATCCCGCCCGAACATAAAGACCGACTGATCCATCTAGGATACATACTGGAATTGCCGGGCGAGCTTCGACTAACGAACGCTGGCAGGCAAAGAATTGCGGAAGGCGAATGATAGATAACAGTTTGGTTGTGGCGCGCGCTGGAAAATGGGCGAGTGCGGGCGCATATTTCGAGAATGGAAACAACAGTCGTCCAGTGCCGGTGCGGCGCTGAATATAAGCGCGTCGAACCAATGTGCTTAATGCCGCATAGCGGCCACGTATCCTGTGAAGTCTGCGGGGCGGTATTAGAGTCTTGGGCGGAAGACACTCACGTTGCCACATTCGAACTGGTCAAGCGTCCAGACGGAAAGCCTGCATGACTAGCCATCCCAAACGCCCTAGGGACCCCAACCAGCTCGCCAAGTCGATTATCGACATAGCGACCGGCCAGAAGCCTGACCGCGACCCCACGCCAGAAGAGCAGGGCAAGGACCCGGCTGCGGTGGCGTTGGGCCGCAAGGGTGGTTTAAAGGGTGGCGCTGCGCGTTCGGCCTCACTTACGCCGGAACAGCGCGCAGATATCGCCAAGAAGGCGGCCGCGGCCCGCTGGAAGAAATAGCCCACCGTCACCTTTTGTTCACTATAGACTTGAACATATCAATCCTTCGGTCTATATGGTCTCTGCAACGCAGCCGAGGCCCATATGAACAACTCCACTCAAGTCCTTCTTACGACTGATCAAATTGATCAGTGGGAGCGCGAATCCGCCGACGCGGCCCGCATCATTGCGGAACAGCAAGCGCGATTGGAGGATTTGCGGACCAAGCTCAAGGCCGCTGAAATCTTCCGGCCCAAGCCAATTCCGGAGCGGGATCGGCAGCTATTCGTTGAGCCGCCATTGCTCGCGAACGACGACACCTTCTTCCAGCATACAATTACTTCGGAGCCGCCGCCGAGCAGTCGGGATGGCGACAACATGGTCGCCGCCATAGAGAAGATCGCCAACGAAGCTCCTAGGCCGATCTCAAAGAAGCAACTCAAGAAGACGCTGGCTGAACAGGGCTTCGCGCCAGAACGGCTCGCGAACTACTTCTACACCGCAATTCACCGCCTCAAGGCTAAGGAGCGGATTACGGTAATGCCCGACGGGAGCGTCTGGAAAGACCCCCTGACGTTGGAGGCGCACAGCAATTAAGGCTCCGGCGGTGAATCCTGGACGAGGGACCGCGCGGAGCCTTGGTAGAACTGCCCCGTGAAGTCGGGGAGGAGGTGGAACATGACAATATAGTTGCCATGGTTGCGGCCCCCGCGAAAGCGGGGGCTTGCACCGTTTGTATATAACTCCTTGAAAAGATTGTCAAATCCTTAAAAACGCGAGTCCCTTCAAAGACTTATGCGAACGATAGGCTATTGCCCATCTAATTGACCTTTATGCTTGACCGGTCATGTATGGGAGTGTATATACATGCCCATGAACAAGCTGGACCGAAAGACCCGCGCCCAAATCCTCCACCTTCTTTGTGAGGGGCAATCGCTCCGTGCCATTACCCGGCTGACCGGCTGCAGCAAGAACACGGTCGCCAAGCTGCTTGTTTCCGCCGGTCACGCCTGCGCGGCCTATCAAGACAAGACGCTGCGCAAGCTGCCCTGCAGGCGCGTCCAGATGGATGAAATCTGGAGCTTCGTTTACGCCAAGGCCGCCAACGTGAAGGGTGCCAAAGCCGCTCCGGAGACCGCTGGCGACGTTTGGACTTGGACCGCGATCTGCGCCGACACGAAGCTGATTGTTAGTTGGCTGCTCGGCGCTCGCGATCTAGACGCCGCCGTAGCCTTCACCCAAGATTTGGAAAGCCGTCTTGCGAACCGCGTGCAGCTAACCAGCGACGGCCACGCGCCGTATCTGCTCGCCGTCCCCGGCGCGTTTGGCGATCAAGTCGACTACGCGATGCTAATTAAGCAGTACGGTGCGGACCCGCAGGCAGAGAAGCGATACAGCCCGGCCAAGTGCATCGGTGCGAAGAAGAAGCCAATCGAGGGCAACCCGGACCCGAAGCATATCAGCACGTCATATGTCGAGCGCAGCAACCTGACCATGCGCATGCATATGCGCCGGTTCACGCGGTTGACCAATGCATTCTCAAAGAAGGTTGAGAACCACGCCGCCGCGATTGCGCTTCATACGATGTACTACAACTTCGTTCGCATTCATCAGACGCTCAAGGTAACGCCCGCAATGGCCGCTGGCGTGTCCGATAAGCTCTGGGAAGTGTCCGATATCGTCGAAATGCTTGAGCAATGGGAGCTTGCGAACTTCAAGCCGGAATATCAGCTCGTCGTCCGGCAGTATGCCATCGACAAGGGCCATTCGGTTAGCGTCATGTGGCGCGGCGGGGAAGTGGATAGCGTCTTTGGGTTTGCAAGTGAGAATGATGCTTTGGCGTGGATCAGGGAGAAGTCGCAGGCATGGCTTCTAGAGAATAAGTAGCGGACTATTTCGGAGCAATCTTCTTTTGCTTGGGCTTGGGTGGATTTACAATTCGCAGCAAGTGAAATTCGGAAGGCGTTCTGACCCCTTCGCTATCGATATCAAAAAGGATCAAAACATCTCCCCAAATTTCGGTTTTTGTGAAAAGTGATTCTGGATTAATCTTCTTGTCGAGTTTCATTGGCACCCGATCATCAAAAAACTCCGGAATATGGCCCGCCCAACCATACTTGCCACGGTCGCGATCCATCGCGTGGATGATAATTTTTTGGCCGTTTTCCATTTGAGACTCGGTGGCGCTCTTTGTCGCTACCACCTCGGCCGTGTTGAAGTCGGGAATCTGAGCAATGGCGCTTGCGCCTATCGTGGTGCCGGCGCCAGCGATAGTCGAACCTGGATGCCCAGCGGTCGGCGCAAAGAAACTTCGTATCGCGGAAGTTAGTTGCCCTTGCTTCTTGTCTGCCAACCTTGCTCGTACCGCCGTCTCAATCTGCTCGGGCTGCATTTGGATCAAGTCACCGGCGACTAGGGTTAGACTTTTGAAGCTTTCATCAATTTGATCTGTCTTTTTGGTTGGGAACAGGCGCTCAATAGTTTTGCTTACCCCGTAGACGGCAATCATCATAACAATGACCGTGAGCAGGTTATGGTAACGATCCGGGACAACAAGGCCGGTCAGGTCGGTTACAATTGCTGGCATGTCGGTCTGCAAACCAGCTTGGAAGGCGGCAACAATCGCAACGGCAAAAACTTCGCGAAGTGGGGACTCGTGCACAACGCGACGGACCGAAACTTCCGCTCGCTCGATAACCAACCCCGGGATAAGCGCTTCAAGAAGGAAGGCGGCTTCTGCGACCAACTTCCCGTTGGCCACCAAACTCTCCGCAATGACAGAAACAGGAATATATCCGTCAACGTCATACCGGACTTGGTGTGGTAATAATGCATCCATCGGAGCTTCCCCCCAAAGATGCATACAACGGGCGGAACTACCCTGACGCAACTAGCCATTAGTGATCTCCAAAATTAACCAAGCGATTTATTTCAGGGTCACTTTTCAAACTGACCCACTACCCACCCTTGACTCCTGGAACAAAAAAGGAACAATGTTCCCCGTATGTTCTCACATCGGAGTCGGGTTCATGTTGAGGTTGTTCGTGGAAGAAGCGGCGGCGCTGGCATCGATTTCATTGTTTATCGGGATGATTGCGGTCTGGGCGCAGGTGATTCCCCAGCTCTGACGTAAGTGGCGGGAACCGGGTCTTTTGCGGTCTGGAAATGCCTGCTGGGGAAAAGCCGGATGGCGGGCGCGAAGGTCGCGTTCCGCGTGGACTCTGCAAGGCCAAGGCATCACCATTGCGGGATTGCGAGTCGGGATTTCGCGGAAGGCCGTTGCTTTCCTGGGAGCCTGACGAACGCTGCCATCCACCTTGCCAGAGCCCGTTAAGCAGCCATGCCCAGCGCCGGATTCGTCCATCTTCATGTTCATTCGGCCTATTCGCTGCTGAAGGGTTCGATCAAGATCGCCAAGCTCGGCGAACTGGCCAAAGCGGACCATCAGCCGGCGCTGGCGCTGACCGACACCGACAACATGTTCGGGGCGCTGGAATTCTCCGACAAGATGGCGGGCTACGGCATCCAGCCGATCGTCGGCCTCGAACTCGCGGTCGATTTCGGCGACCAGGACCCCAATGCGCGCAACGTGCTGTCGGCGGCGCCGTCGCGCATCGTGTTGCTGGCCTCGCGCGAGCGCGGCTATCGCAGCCTGATGCGGCTGAACTCGCGGGCGTTCCTGGAGACCCCAATCCATCAATCGCCGCATATCAAGCTCGAATGGCTCGAGGGTGATTCGGAAGACCTGATCGCCCTGACCGGCGGTCCCGAGGGGCCTATTTCGCTGGCGCTGCATGCCGATCAGGCCGGTCTCGCCGCGACGCGCTGCGACCGGCTCGCGAACCTGTTCGGCGATCGCCTCTATGTCGAATTGCAGCGCCACGGCATCGACAGGGAACGCCGCGTCGAAAGCGGCCTGATCGACCTCGCTTATGCCAAGGGCCTGCCGCTGGTCGCGACCAACGAGCCTTACTTCGCCAGCAATGACGATTACGAAGCCCACGACGCACTGCTCTGCATCGCCGGCGGGAAACTGATCGCCGAGACCGATCGCGACCAGCTGACGCCCGATCATCGCTTCAAGACCCGCGCCGAGATGGCGGTGCTGTTTGCCGACATTCCGGAGGCGCTGGCCTCCACCGTCGAGATCGCCGAACGCTGCTCGTTCCGGCCGATGACGCGCAAGCCGATTTTGCCGCGCTTCACCGTCGGCGCCGGCTCGGGATCCGACGCGGTGAGCGAGGAGGCCGCCGAACTGAAGCGTCAGGCCGAGGAGGGGCTCGCACGGCGGCTTGCGGTCCATGGCCTGTCGCAAGGCACCACGGAAGAGGATTATCAGAAGCGTCTCGCCTTCGAGATCGACGTTATCAACCGCATGAACTATGCGGGCTACTTCCTGATCGTTTCCGACTTCATCAAATGGGCCAAGGCCCAGGGCATTCCGGTCGGGCCGGGCCGCGGCTCCGGTGCCGGATCGCTGGTCGCCTATGCGCTGACCATTACCGACCTCGATCCGATCCAGTTTGGCCTGCTGTTCGAGCGCTTTCTCAATCCGGAACGCGTTTCGATGCCGGACTTCGACATCGACTTCTGCCAGGACCGCCGCGGCGAGGTCATCGACTACGTGCAGCAACGCTATGGCCGCGACCAGGTGGCCCAGATCATCACGTTCGGTACGCTGCAGGCGCGCGGTGTGCTGCGCGACGTCGGCCGCGTGCTGCAGATGCCCTACGGGCAGGTCGACAAGCTGACCAAACTCGTCCCGCAGAATCCCGCGGCACCCGTCACATTGGCGGCGGCGATTGCCAGCGAACCGAAGCTGCAGGCATTCCGCGACGAGGACGCGGTGGTGGCGCGCGCCTTCGACATCGCCCAGCGCCTTGAGGGCCTGACGCGGCATGCTTCGACGCACGCCGCCGGCATCGTGATCGGCGACCGCCCCCTGAGCGAACTGGTGCCGCTCTACCGCGATCCCAAATCCGACATGCCGGTAACCCAGTTCAACATGAAATGGGTCGAGCCGGCGGGGCTCGTCAAATTCGACTTCCTCGGCCTGAAGACGCTGACCGTGCTCGACGTCGCGGTCAAACTGCTCAAGCAGCGCGACATCCACATCGATCTCGCGACGTTGCCGATCACCGATGCCGCGAGTTACCAGATGCTGGCCAAGGGCGATGTGGTCGGCGTGTTCCAGGTGGAAAGCCAGGGCATGCGGCGGGCGCTGGTCGACATGCGCCCCGACCGCTTCGAGGACATCATCGCGCTGGTGGCGCTCTATCGCCCCGGCCCGATGGCGAACATTCCGACCTATTGCGCGCGCAAGCATGGCGACGAGGAGCCGGAATATCTGCACCCGATGCTCGAGCCGATCCTGAAGGAAACCTTCGGCGTCATCATCTACCAGGAACAGGTGATGCAGATCGCCCAGGTGATGGCCGGCTATTCGCTCGGCGACGCCGACCTGTTGCGGCGCGCGATGGGCAAGAAGATCCGCGCCGAGATGGAAAAGCAGCGCGCGATCTTCATCGCCGGCGCGGTGAAGAACGGCGTGCCGAAGGGACAGGCCGATACGATCTTCGAGCTGCTGGCGAAATTCGCCGACTACGGCTTCAACAAGAGCCATGCCGCGGCCTATGCGCTGGTGTCCTATCACACCGCCTATATGAAGGCGCATTACCCGGTGGAGTTTTTGGCGGCGTCGATGACGCTCGAACTCAACAACACCGACAAGCTCTCGGAATTTCGCGCCGAGGCGCAGCGGCTCGGCATCAAGGTCGAGGCGCCCAACATCAATCGCTCGGGCGCGACCTTCGAGGTCGGCGACAACACGATCTATTACGCGCTCGCCGCGCTGAAGGGCGTTGGCCCGGCGGCAGTCGAACTCATTGTCGAGACCCGGCGGGAAGGCGCGTTCACCTCGTTGGCGGATTTCGCCGCGCGCGCCAACCCGCGCGCGATCAACAAGCGGGTGATCGAAAGCCTCGCCGCCGCCGGCGCCTTCGATACGCTGGATGCCAATCGGGCGCGGGTGTTTGCCGGCGCGGAAGCGATCCTGGCCGCCTGCCAGCGCAGCCACTCGGCCGCGACGCTCGGCCAGAACGACATGTTCGGCGGCGCGTCCGACGCGCCGACCATCATGTTGCCGCAGGTCGAGCCGTGGCTGCCGGCCGAGAAGCTGCGCCGCGAATACGACGCCGTCGGCTTCTTCCTGTCCGGCCACCCGCTCGACGACTACGTGACCGTCCTGAAGCGGCTGCGGGTGCAGTCCTGGGCGGAATTCTCGCGCGCCGTCAAAACCGGCGCCACCGCGGGCAAGGTCGCAGCGACGGTGGTCTCGCGCATGGAACGGCGCACCAAGACCGGCAACAAGATGGGCATCATGGGGTTGTCAGACCCGACCGGCCATTTCGAAGCCGTGCTGTTTTCCGAAGGCCTCGCGCAGTATCGCGACGTGCTGGAACCGGGAGCGGCGGTGCTGCTGCAGCTTGGCGCCGAACTGCAGGGCGAAGACGTGCGGGCGCGGGTGCTGCATGCCGAACCGCTCGATGATGCCGCGGCCAAGACGCAAAAGGGCCTGCGGATTTTCGTTCGCGACACCAAGCCGCTGGATTCGATCGCGCGGCGGCTGAACATGCCGGAAGCGGCGCCGCCCGGCGGCCTGTCGAAGACTCCATCGGCGAAGCCTGCGCCGGCGCCGTCAGGCGGAGCCGATGGCGACGTCTCGCTCGTCATCATGCTCGACCTCGAAACCGAGGTGGAGATGAAGCTGCCCGGCCGCTTCAAGGTCTCGCCGCAGATCGCCGGCGCGATCAAGGCGGTGTCGGGCGTGGTGGACGTCCAGACGCTTTAATGGAACTTTTCGACTGTCGGCCCAATTACGGTCCAGGGGCGCGTTGTCCTTCTGGTACCCTATTTCATTCAAGAACGGTTCAGGTGGGCGCGCGCTCCATGTGCGGGTGTTGAATCGCGGCGGGGACATAGGATCATGCGACTGACAGCAAGGGTGTCGATTTTTACGGTGTGTCTGCTTGTGGCGTCCGGGTTTCCGGCGCTCCTGCATTCCGCCTTGGCCCAGCAGCCGGAAAAGCGCATCGCACTCGTGGTCGGCGACGGCGCGTATGCGAAATCGCCGCTGGCCACCGCGGCCAATGACGCCGGCCTGATCGCGCAAACCTTGCAGGCGGCGGGTTTCGATGTGATCGGCGCCCGCGATCTCGATGGCGACACCCTGCGCAAGAGTTTCCGCGATTTCGTCCAGAAGGCCCAAGGTGCTGGGCCGGGCACCGTGGCGATGGTTTATCTCGCGGGCTACGGGCTGCAGCTTGCCGGTGAGAACTATTTCGTGCCGGTCGACTCCGCGATCAACCGCGAGACCGACATTCCGATCGAAGCCTTGCGGATCAGCGACTATGTCCGGCAGCTCGCATCGCTTCCACTCAAGGCCAGCATCGTCGTGCTGGATGCGGCACGGCAGCAACCCTTCGTCGAGGGGCAGATCGCAAGCGGCCTGGCGCTGGTCGAGGCGGATCCGCATATGCTGATCGCCTATAACGCGGCGCCGGGCACGGTCGCACCGCCGGAGCAGGGACCCTACGGCGCCTACGCCCAGTCGCTCGCCGAGATGATCCGCGCCGGCGGATTGCCGCTGCAGGATGTTTTCGACCGCGTGCGGTTGCGCGTCAACGAAGCGACCAAGGGCGCGCAGGTGCCGTGGGATACCCACAAGCTCGACGCCCAGTTCATGTTCTTCGAGCGCGCGCCGGATGCGCCGGCGCAGGCGCCGCCGGATCAGGTCGCCGCGCTCCGCAACAAGCCGATCCGCGATATGGGCGTGCAGGACGCCTATACCGCAGCGCTCGAGCGCGACACGCTGCAAGGCTATGAGGATTTCCTGATCGCCTATCCCGGCGATCCACTGGCTAGGCGAGTGCGCGCGATCGTCGCCGCGCGGCGCGAAGCGATCACCTGGCGCCGCAGCTACCAGGCCGACACGCCCAATGCCTATTGGTCCTATCTGCGGCGCTATCCGCGCGGGCCACACGCCGGCGACGCGCGCCGCCGCCTTGCCATCCTCACCGCACCGCTGGAACCGCCACCGGCATTCGCGGTCATGGACTACGACGTCCCGCCGCCGCCTCCCGAAGAGATCGTCTATGTCGATCGCCCCGTGCTGGTGTTCAGCGATCCCGAGTTTGATTTTGTGCCACCGCCACCGCCGCCGTTCTACTATTTGCCGCCGCCGCCGCCGGACTTCATCGTGTTGGAGCCGCCGCCGCCACCGATCGGGCTATTCATCCTGCCGCAGCCGCTGTTCGTGCCGATTCCGGTCTATGTTGTAGCGCCGATCTATGTAACGCCGCCGCCGAACAACATCATCTACGCCAACATCCACAATACGACGGTCATCAACAACGTCATCAACCAACCGCCTCAGCCGGTGCCGACCGGGCCGGGCACTGCCGGTGCGCTACCCACCGCCAAGGGCGCCGCGCCGTCATCGGCCGCGGCCATACCCGGGTCCGCCGCTACGACCGCGCTGCCTCTCGCGGTCGCGCAGAAGGCCTCGCTGATCCAGCAAGGCAAACTGCCAATGCCGCCGAGCGCATTGATGAACCGTGCCGCGAAGGCGGGCGCGCCGGGCGGACCGGTTGGCCAGATGGCGCCGGCGAATGCGCCGCAGCCCGCGAATGCGGCTCCGAATGCGCTGCCGCAAGGCAAGGCGTTGCCGAAGGCCAATTCGCTGCCGGTGCCACCGCCGGCTGCCGCAGCTCCGCCCCCGAATGCGACCAGTCCCAGTGTGAAGCTCACGCCGCAGCAACCGGGAGCGGCGCCGCCGGCAGGGGTTTCGAATGCACCGGCTGCCGCCGCCGGCACACCGAAGGCACCGGCAGGGATGGCAGCGCCATCGAAGCCGAGCAGCCTGGCGCCCGCTCCGGGGCCGAACGCAAAGCCGACGGTGGTGCCGGAATCCGCCAGCAAGCCGGCGGGCGTTCAACCGTCACCCAATCCCACGACAGCGCTCCCTCCGAAGCCGGCAACCCAGGCGGCGCCGAAACCTCCAATTCAGCCGGAAGCACGCCGGCCGCCGCCGCCGCCGGCTCCGCCGCGTCCGGCTCCGCAGATGGCGAAGCCCGCACCGCCGCCGCCACCACGGATCGCAGCGCCGCCTCCGCCCCCGCGGGTAGCTTCGCCGCCGCCTCCGCCACCTCGGATGGCAGCGCCACCGCCGCCGCCGCCGCGGGCAGCTGCGCCGCCGCCGCCACCACCTCGGATGGCAGCGCCGCCGCCGCCGCCGCCCCGGGTGGCTGCGCCACCGCCACCGCGTCCGGCGCCGCCGCCAGCAGCGGCAGCCAAAAAATGCCCGCCGAACGTTCCGCGGTGCTGAGGCAAAGCGGTGTCGGTCAGAGCCGGATCTGACGGGAGCGGAGCAGGGGTGCCGAACCGGAACAGGGTGTCCGTGAAAGGGCCGCGAAGCTTCCCGGCCGCTTCAAGGTCGCGCCGCAGATTGCCGGCGCGATCAAGGCGGTGTCGGGCGTGGCGGACGCGCAGACGCTGTGAGGAAGAGCGCTCACCCACGGTCGGCTGGCGGGGGCACTATTCGGCTGGTGCCCCGGCTCATAAAGGTTACAGCGACCGCGCGATCAGGAGCTTCATGATCTCGTTGGTCCCGCCGTAGATCTTCTGGATGCGCGCATCGACGAACATCCGCGCGATCGGATATTCCTCCATGTAGCCGTAGCCGCCGTGCAGCTGCAGGCACTCGTCGGCGGTCTCCACCTGCTTCTGCGAACACCAGTATTTCGCCATCGAGGCGGTGACGGTATCGAGATTGCCGGCGACGAGCTGCTCCACGCACCAGTCGACGAAGACGCGCGCGATCATGGCCTCGGTCTTGCGCTCGGCAAGCTTGAAAGCCGTGTTCTGGAACTCAAGCAGCGGCTTGCCGAACGCCTTGCGCTCTTTGGTGTAATCGACCGTCAGCTTGACCGCACGTTCCATCGAAGCCACGGCGCCGACGGCGAGCGAGAGCCGCTCCTGCGGCAACTGCTGCATCAACTGGACGAAGCCGTTGCCTTCCTCAGCTCCGAGCAAATTGTCCGCCGGCGCGAAGGCATTGTCGAAAAACAGTTCGGAGGTGTCGGAAGCGTGCAGGCCGATCTTGTCGAGGTTGCGTCCGCGGCGGTAGCCTTCATTGCCTTCGGTCTCGACCACGATCAACGAAAGGCCCTTGGCGCCGGGCTCGCCGGTTCTCGCCACCACGATCACGAGATCGGCGGCCTGGCCGTTGGTGATGAAGGTCTTCTGGCCGTTGATGACATAGCCATTACCCTGCTTGCGCGCCGTCGTTCGCACCGCCTGCAGGTCGGAACCCGTACCGGGCTCGGTCATGGCGATGGCGCCGACGAACTCGCCCGAGGCCATCTTCGGCAGCCAGCGAAGCTTCTGCTCCTCCGTGCCGTAGTTGAGAATGTAGTGCGCGACGATGCAGCTATGCACCGAAACCCCGGTGGTGACTTCCGGTACCACGGTCTCGATGTCCTCGATCACGGCAGCGTCATAGGCGAAGCTGGCGCCGAGACCGCCATAGGCTTCCGGCACGCTGGGCAGCAGCGCGCCCATCTCACCCAGCGCGCGCCAGCCCGATCGATCGACCATCTTCTGGTCGCGCCAGCTCTGCGCGTGCGGCGCCAGATCCTTGGCGAGAAATTTTCGGAATTGCTCGCGAAAGACGTCGAGTTCTTCCGTCATCCACGATGAGCGATAGGCCATGTGTCCTCGCGTCAGATGATGAGACCGCCGCCGGCGACGATCACTTGTCCGCTGATATAGTTCGATTCCGGGCTGCAGAACAGATAAACGGCGTCGGCGGCTTCTTCCGGTGTGCCGCCACGTCCGAGCGGAATCATTCTCGCCATCGCGTCGAGCATCTGCGGCTGCACCCCGACCTTGATGTCGCGCCCGCCGACGTCGATGGTCTTCTGCTGGGCTTCGATCGGCTGGGTCAGGCGGGTATTGATCAGGCCGAAGGCCACGCAATTGACGTTGACCTTGTAGCGTCCCCATTCCTTGCACATCGTTCGCGTCAGGCCGACCAGCGAAGCCTTGGCCGACGAATAGCTGGCTTGTCCGGCATTGCCGTAGAGCCCGGCGATCGAGGAGATGTTGACGACCTTGCGAAAGACCTCGCGGCCGGCCTCGGCTTCCTTCTTCGCCATGATCCGGATCGGCTCGGACGCCGCGCGCAACAGGCGGAACGGGGCCACCAGATGCACGTCGAGCATGGCCTGAAACTGCTCGTCGCTCATCTTCTGGATCGTGGAGTCCCAAGTGTAGCCGGCGTTGTTGACGATGATGTCGAGGCCGCCAAAAGTCTCCATGGCGGCGGCGACGAAGCGGTCGGAGAAACCGGGCTCGGTGACGCTGCCGTTGACGGCGATCGCTTCGCCGCCCGCGGCCACGATTTCGGCGGCGACGGCGTCGCCCGGCGCCGCATCGAGATCGTTGACCACGACCTTCGCGCCTTCGCTGGCGAGTTTCAGCGCAATGGCGCGGCCGATGCCGCGTCCCGATCCGGTGATGAGCGCGACCTTGCCCTTGAGCTTCGACATTTGTTTTCCCTTAGAGCGTGATGATGGCTTCACCGGCGAGCTTGATCTCGCCGTGTTCATCTTTGGTCGTCAGCGCCAGCCGGACACGGCTTTCGCCGTTGTCCGCGAACAATTCGGTGACGTGGCCTTCGCCGGTGAGGCGGGCGCCGAGCTGGGTGATGGCGGCAAAACGCGTGGCGAACGAGCGGATGCGCTGTGGTGCGACCGCATCGGTCAGCGCCTGGCCGAGATAGGCCATCACCAGCATGCCGTGCGAGAACACGTCCGGGAAGCCCGCCGCCTTGGCGAAATCGATGTCGACATGGATCGGATTGTGGTCGCCAGATGCGCCGCAATAGAGCGCCAGGGTGTGACGCGTGATCGGCGGGAAGGTCTTGTGGACGATGCGGTCGCCGACCGCGGGTAACATGCTTGCTGTCTCGCTCATGACACCGTCCTAGTTCCGCACGACAATGGTGCGCGCGGTATCGGCGACATGCGCGCCATGCTGGTTGGTAACAGCGGTTTCCACCACCACCATGGTCATCGCGCCGCCCTTCTTGTCGGTGACGTCGGTGACACGCGACTGGAAGGTCAGGGTGTCGCCCACAACCACCGGGGCGTGATAGCTGAACCGCTGTTCGCCGTGCAGGACGCGGGCAAGGTCGATGTTCAATTCGGTCAGGAACTCGAACGGTCGCTCGGCATCCATCAGTTCGAGACAGAACAGATAGGTCGGCGGCGCCGGCGTCGCCGAATAGCCCGCGGCGCGCGCGACCGTCTCATCGCGATAGACCGGGTTCCGTTCCCCGAGCGTGTTGAGGAAATACCGCAGTCGTCCCGGCTCGACGCGCGCGGTAACCGGCGTAAAGCTGCGCCCGATGGCTGATCGATCGACCATGTTGCTGCCTCACGCCCGTTCGTACAAGGTGACCACGCAGGCACCGCCGAGGCCGAGATTGTGTTGCAGCCCCAGCCGCGCGCCGTCGACCTGGGTCGCGGCGGCATTGCCGCGCAGTTGACGCGTCAGCTCGTAGCATTGCGCGAGGCCGGTGGCCCCGAGCGGGTGGCCCTTCGATAGCAGGCCGCCGGAGGGATTGGTCACCGTCTTGCCGCCATAGGTGTTGTCGCCATCGTCGATGAAGCGCGCCGCGCCGCCCTCGGGACAGAGGCCGAGCGCTTCATAGGTGATCAGTTCGTTGTGCGCGAAACAGTCGTGCAGCTCGACGACATCGATATCTTCGGGGCCGACGCCGGCCGCCGCGTAAACACGCTTCGCCGCCGCCTGCGTCATGTCAAAGCCGACCACCTGCATCATGTCGCCGGCCTTGAAGGTCGAGGCGGTATCGGTGGTCATGGCCTGGGCGGCGATCCGCACGTCCTTGCGCAAGCCGTGCTTGATCGCGAACTTCTCCGAGACCAGCACGGCGGCCGCACCGCCGCAGGTCGGCGGACAGGCCATCAGCCGCGTCATCACGCCCGGCCAGATCACCTGATCGTTCAAGACGTCGTCGGCGCTGACCTCCTTGCGGAACAGCGCCAGCGGATTGTTCTTGGCGTGCCGGCTCGCCTTGGCGCGGATCTTGGCGAATGCCGCCAGCGGCGTTCCGTATTTCTTCATATGGCTGAGACCGGCGCCGCCGAAGTACCGCAGTGCCAGCGGGATATTGCGGGCGTCGACCAGTTCGTCGGTCACCGCGTCGAATTCCTCAAACGCACTCGGCCGGTCGGTGAAGACGGCGCCGAGCGCGCCGGGTTTCATCTGTTCGAAACCGAGCGCCAGCACGCAATCGAGCGCGCCGGATTCGATCGCCTGCCGCGCCATGAACAGCGCGGTCGAGCCGGTGGAGCAGTTGTTGTTGACGTTGATGATGGGAATTCCGGTCATGCCGACCTGGTACAGCGCGCGCTGGCCGCAGGTTGAGTCGCCGTAGACGTAACCGGCATAGGCCTGCTGGATCAGGTCGTAGCCGATCCCGGCATCGGCGAGCGCCAGCGCGGTCGCTTCCGCGCCCATCACGGGGTAGGGCGCGTTGGCGCCGGGTTTGACAAAGGGGATCATGCCGACGCCGGCAACATAGACGCGAGAGGTCATGGCGCGCTCCGTAAATTACCCGTTGGACTTTTTCTTACCCATGGGTAATATATTGATCAATGCGGCCCGTCAATGCAATGCAGGCGACAATCGAGCAGGCGACAACCAATATGGATGCACCGTCACCTTCAGCCGACCCGTCGCCGTGGATGCCGTTCGAGAACAGGCGTCGCGCGCGCGACGAGAAACGCGAGGCGGTGTTGCGGACCGCCGTGCAGCTGTTCCTCGAGCAGGGCTATCACCGTGTCACGCTGAACGATGTCGCGGAGCGGCTGAACATCACCAAACCCGCGCTCTACAATTACTTCCGCGGCAAGGACGAGATCCTGTTCGAATGCTGGGCGCTCGGGCAGGAGAGCGTCGATAAATTGATCGTCGAGATCAACAGCGGCGGCGGCACGGCGCTCGTCAAATTGCGCAAGCTGATCCATGCCTATGCCGAGGTGATGACGACGGACTACGGCGCCAGCCTGGTGCGGTTCGATCCGCGCGACCTGACCGAAGAAAACCGCAACACCGTCCGCGCCGCGAAGAAGCGGATCGACCGCACGTTTCGCAGATACCTCGCCGATGGCGTCACCGACGGTTCGATCAAGCCATGCGACCCCAAGCTCGCGGCCTTTGCGATTGCAGGTTCGCTGAACTGGATCGGTCACTGGTACCAGCGGGACGGGGCCTGGACGGCAGAAGCCGTCGCCACCCAATTTACGGCTCAGTTGACCAAAGGGCTCGCCGCATCGCCGGCGCGGAAGCGCAGCCCGGCGACAGCAAAAAGCAGGCCGGCGAAGGGAGGGCCGAAATGAACATTACCCACGGGCTGCGGCGGGCGTTGCAGGTCAACCCCGACGGACTGGCGACGGTTTTTGGCGGCCGGCGCCGGAACTGGCGCGAGATCGGCGACCGCGTGGCGCGGCTGGCGTCGGGCTTTCACGCGCTCGGCGTCAAATCGGGCGACCGTGTCGCGATCCTGTCGCTGAATTCGGATCGTTATCTCGAAGTCTATCTCGCCACCGGCTGGGCCGGCGCCGTCGTGGTGCCGCTCAACATCCGCTGGAGCCCGCTCGAGAATGAAGACGCGATGCGCGACTGCCGGGCCAACGTGCTGCTGGTCGACAAGGCTTTTGCGGCGATCGGCGTAGCGCTGACCACAGCCATCGACGGCCTGACCCTGATCTATGCCGACGATGGCGACGTGCCGGCGGGCATGCTCGATTACGAAGCGCTGCTGGAGAAGCACGATCCGGTGCCGGATGCGATGGCCAGTGCGTCCGATCTCGCCGGGATTTTCTACACCGGCGGCACCACCGGCCGGTCCAAGGGGGTGATGCTCAGCCACGGCAACCTGATGGCCAATGCGATGAACGCGCTGGCCGAGGGCCTGTTTGGGGGAGGCGCGGTCTATCTGCATGCCGCGCCGATGTTTCATCTCGCCAATGGCGCCGCGATGTATTCGATCCTGCTGAGCGGCGGCTCCAACGTCATCGTCTCCGGCTTCACGCCGGAGGGCGTGATGGCGGCGTTCCAGAACGAGCGCGTCACCGACGTGCTGCTGGTGCCGACCATGATCCAGATCATGGCCGATCATCCCGCACTCGGCTCCTGGGACACATCGAGCGTGAAGAACATCGTCTATGGCGCATCGCCGATCAGCGAAGCCGTGCTCGACCGGGCGATGAAAGGTTTTCCGAACGTCCAGTTCACCCAGGCCTATGGCATGACCGAACTGTCGCCGATCGCCACGCTGCTGCACTGGAACGAGCATATCGGCGACGGCCGCGCCAAAAACCGTCATCGCTCGGCGGGCCGGGCCTCGCTCGGTTGCGAGGTGCGGATTTTCGATGCCGAGAACAAGGAGGTCGCCACGGGGACGGTCGGCGAAATCATCGTCCGCGGCGACAATGTCATGATGGGCTATTGGGAACGCCCCGAGGAAACTGCGCGCGCCGTCGTCGATGGCTGGATGCATACCGGTGACGGCGGTTACATCGACGAGCACGGCTTTGTCTTCGTGGTCGATCGCGTCAAGGACATGATCATTTCCGGCGGCGAGAATGTCTATTCGACCGAGGTCGAGAACGCGCTGGCGCAGCATGCCGCGGTCGCGCAGTGCGCGGTGTTCGGCATTCCGAGCGAGCAATGGGGCGAACAGGTTCATGCCGTCGTGGTCAGGAAGCCGGGCGCCGATGTCGAGGCCGCAACCTTGATCGCCTTCTGCAAGGAGCGGATCGCCGGATACAAATGCCCGCGTTCGGTCGAAATCCGCGACGAGCCGCTGCCGCTGTCCGGTGCGGGAAAAATCCTCAAACGCGAATTGCGCAAGCCGTTCTGGGAAAACCGCCAGCGCATGGTGAGCTGAACCCCGGCGCGATCAAGGCGGTGGCCGACGTGGTCGACGTCCAGACGCTGTAAATCGCGGGGCCGGAATGATCCCGCTGTCACGGCGGTGACAGCGACGCCGCCATCGCGGCCGCGATCATCGCCATATCGTGTTCGGAAATTTCGAACAGCCCGAAACGCAACTGATAGCCCCAATTGCGTTTCGCGGTGGTGAATTGCAGCCGGCCGAGCAGGGGTTTGATCGGGACTTTCCCGCCCGGGCGCCAGTCGATGTCGCGGCGGAACGGCGAGAAGCCTTCCATCTCCGCTTGGTAAGGGCTGCCGTCGCGCACGACGCCGATCGCCGTAAACGACTGCAGTTGATCCTTGCCGCGAAACACTGATGTCGGCGAGTAGTAAACCACGCCGTCGCCGGGCTGGATCCGCCGCAGCGGCGCTGCCTTGCCGTGACAGACCTGCATGAAACCCTTGCTCCGGCCGATACGAACGTGTTCGGCCGAAGCTACCGCAACCCAGTTCCTGGTCATGCGGCCTCCGGAGCAAACACGCGCAGCCGGTGCCCATCGGGATCGACGGCCACGAAGGTGTGGCCGAAATCCAGGTGCAGGGGTTGCTGGATGATGGTCAGGCCGCGCCGCTTCCAGTCGGCAAACGTCGCCTCGACCGCGGCGGCGTCTGCAACCGTAAAAGCGACCTCGCCGGCGCCGGCCTGCGACGTGGCGGCGGGCTCGACGGTTTGGCGCGACCACAGTCCGAGCATCACACCGTCTGTCAACGGCAGCATCGCAAAGGTAGGCGAGGTCTCGATGACGGGGTGGCCGAGCAGATCGGCATAGAAGCCGGCGCTGGCCGGCGGGCTCTCGACATAGAGCAGGACAAAACTGAAGTTCGGCATGTGGCAGGTCCTTGGTTGAACATCCGTGGCCGGGGCCGCTGGGCGCGTCCGGCACGCGCTCAATCTAGGTGACGATACTGCCAAAAAGTGTCAGTAGTGAATTCTTGCAAGAAGAGCGCTTCAGATCGAACGCTTCTAGCGCTCCGGGATTCCTTCGGCTGCGCGCCATTCCCTGAGCAGCGCCTGGCGGCGACGGGGATAGCGCTTGTCGACGACCTGCACCTTGCTGATGCGGTCGGTGCGGAAATGCCGAAAGCCATCGCGCAACTCGCACCACGCCACGACCACGCGCACCCGCTCGAAGAATCCCAGCGCGAACGGCCAGACGGTCCGCTTGGTGTCGCGCCCGTTACCGTCGAGATAGCTGATGCGCAATTTGCGCTCGGAGCGGATGGCCGAGCGAATGACCGGCAACTCGGCATCGCCGGCGGCCGTCGCCTGGCCGGGCCCGATCAAAAGGCTCGACGTATCGATGTTGGTCTTCAGATCCGGCGGCAGCACGGCCGCGATCTTGGCCAAGGCGCTGCGCGCGGCCGTGCTCAGGGCGGCGTCGGCCCGGTCCGCGACCCATCGCGAGCCGAGCACGATCGCCTCGATCTCCTCTTCGGAAAACATCAGCGGCGGTAGCATGAAGCCCGGACGAAGCACGTAGCCGACGCCGGGCTCGCCATCGATATGCGCACCCTGCGCGTTCAGTGTTTCGATGTCGCGATAGAGCGTTCGCAGGGAAATTCCGAGCGCCTCGGCCAGCACCGCGCCGCTGACCGGGCGGCGATAACCGCGAAGGGCCTGAATGAGATCGAGTAGACGCTGCGCGCGGGACATCGGAGCTATCAGTCGTTGAAGCAGGACCAGACTATCACGGCATGCTGCCACTTTGTGTCAGCATAAGCGGCAGTAATTTATCGAAGAAGCGCGAATCCATTTGTCGCCTCGCAGGGATCGCGCTTGGCACGGCGTTCACCACCCATTGCGCCTACTGCATTCGATACCCACACCAGGCACGGCTGCGTACATGGCGCGAGCAGGGAGGAAATCGCGGAGGCCGCGCTTGTGGCAGTCGCCGTCAAGACCGGCAGCGCGCGCTGGCATTCGCTGCTGGCGTTGCGGATCTTCGACGACGAGAAGGGCGGGGCATGAGTGTCAGCTCCGAGCTCGTGAGGTAATTTAATACCTCATGTCGGGCGAGTGGATGCCCAAGTCCTTTGGATTCATGGATTTGGAGCGCAATCCTGATATTTTGATGCAGAAAGCCCATCATCACCCCCGGCTACTTTGCATGGGGTTGATTTCGATATTTGGATGGTCCCGGCACAGCCTTACCGAACCCCCGCCGATCGGCCGGAAAAGCGGCCGTATTTCCTTGCTTATCGGCAGAATCCGGCTATATACCGCGCCATCTCACACGGAAGCATGGCTCTCACAGGCCGTCCGGTGGCAACCGGGCCATAAGGCTCGTCTGCTCACACGCTTCCGGAGGAACCAACCGGAGAATTGAAACGATGTCGGTACCCGATTTTTCTATGCGCCAGCTGCTTGAAGCCGGCGTTCACTTTGGCCACCAATCCCACCGCTGGAATCCGAAAATGGCAGAGTTCATTTTCGGCGCCCGCAACAACATCCACATCATCGATCTCGCCCAGACCGTGCCGATGCTGCATCGCGCGCTGACGGCGGTCTCGGACACCGTCGCCAAGGGCGGCCGTATCCTGTTCGTCGGCACCAAGCGCCAGGCGCAGGACGGCGTAGCCGAGGCTGCGAAGCGTTCGGCGCAGTACTTCGTCAATTCGCGCTGGCTCGGCGGCACGCTGACCAACTGGAAGACGATTTCGGGTTCGATCAAGCGCCTGCGTCACCTCGATGAGGTGCTCTCCTCGGGCGAAGCCAACTCCTACACCAAGAAGGAGCGGCTGACGCTGCAGCGCGAACGCGACAAGCTCGACCGTTCGCTCGGTGGCATCAAGGACATGGGCGGACTTCCCGACATGATCTTCGTGATCGACACCAACAAGGAAGACATCGCGATCCAGGAAGCGCAGCGGCTCAACATTCCCGTTGCCGCGATCGTCGACACCAATTCCGATCCCAAGGGCATCACCTATGTGGTGCCGGGCAATGACGACGCCGGCCGCGCCATCTCGCTGTATTGCGACCTGGTGGCTCGCGCCGCCATCGATGGCATTTCGCGCGCCCAGGGCGAGTCCGGGATTGACACCGGCGCCTTCACCAAGCCGGTGCAGGAAGAAGTTGCGGCAGCAGCCCAGCCGACCGGCTTCCAGGGTCTGGCCGGCCCGCGCGGCACCGCCGACAACCTCAAGAAGCTCACCGGCGTGTCGGGTGCGATCGAGAAGAAGTTCAACGATCTCGGCATCTTCCATTACTGGCAGCTCGCCGAGCTCGATCACGACACCGCGCACAAGATCGGCGAAGAGGTCGGACTTCCGAGCCGCGCCGATGGCTGGGTCGCCCAAGCCAAGACGCTGACCGCGGAAGCGGAATAACGGTAGCACCGGGTGGCCGGCTCCGTCGGCCACCGGTTCATTTTCCCGATACGGCATCCCGGTAGCTGATGGCGGCACGGCGCAAGGCGTGCGCCGCGCCCGCGGCTAACAGGCAAGAAGGATTTCCAACGATGGCAACGATCTCTGCTGGCATGGTCAAGGAACTGCGCGAGTCGACCGGCGCAGGCATGATGGACTGCAAGGCAGCCCTCACCGAAACCGACGGCGACATGACGGCGGCGCAGGATTGGCTTCGCAAGAAGGGCCTGTCGAAGGCTGCCAAGAAGGCCGGCCGTGTTGCGGCTGAGGGCCTGATCGGCGCGGTGACCTCGGGCACCAAGGGCGTGGTCGTCGAAGTCAACTCCGAGACCGACTTCGTTGCCCGCAACGAGCAGTTCCAGGGCCTCGTCAAGATGGTCGCCCAGGTCGCGCTCAAGACCGGCGCTGACGTCGAGGCGATCAAGGCCGCCAAGGTCGGCGACGTCACGGTCGAAAGAGCGATTTCGGACGCGATCGCGACCATCGGCGAAAACATGACGCTGCGCCGCGCGGCCTTGCTCGAAGTCGGCAAGGGCGTGGTGTCGAGCTACGTCCACGGTGCGGTCATCGACGGCGCCGGCAAGATGGGCGTGCTGGTGGCGCTGGAGTCCACCGGCAAGGCCGATGAGCTCGCGGTCCTCGGCCGCCAGTTGGCCATGCATGTCGCCGCCACCAATCCGCAGGCGCTGGATCCGGCCGGGCTCGATCCCGCGACCGTGAAGCGCGAAAAGGACGTGCTGGCCGACAAGTACCGCCAGCAGGGCAAGCCCGACAACGTGATCGAGAAGATCGTCGAGTCCGGCCTGAAGACCTATTACAAGGAAGTCTGCCTGCTCGAGCAGGCCTTCATCCACGACACCGGCAAGTCGGTCGCGCAGGCGGTCAAGGAAGCCGAAGGCAAAGTCGGCGGACCTGTGAAGATTACCGGCTTTGTGCGCTATGCTCTCGGCGAGGGAATCGAAAAGCAGGAATCCGATTTCGCAGCCGAAGTCGCGGCGGCCAGCGGCAAGAAGTAACCGCTGTCAGAATAGGCTTCCGGCGCTTTCGCGCCGGGAGTTGTCTGCGCGGGACAAGGAAGCGAGCAGCAATGGCTGAGCCGGTCTATCGTCGCGTCGTGATCAAGCTCTCGGGCGAGTATCTCGCCGGCAGCCAGTCCTTCGGCATCGACCAGCCCACCATCGACCGTATCGCCGACGACCTGATCGCGGCCCAAAAGCTCGGTATCGAGATCGCCGTCGTGATCGGCGGCGGCAACATCTTTCGCGGCGTCGAAGTCTCCGCCCGCGGCGTGTCGCGCCCCACCGGCGACACCATGGGCATGCTCGCCACCATGATGAACTGCCTGGCCCTCGAGGCCGCCATCGAGCGCAAGGGGACGCCGGCGCGCACCCTGTCGGCGTTCGTGATGCCGGAGATCTCCGAGCTGTTCACCCGCAGTGCAGCGCACAAATACCTGTCCGAGGGGCGAATCGTGCTGCTCGGCGGCGGAACCGGCAATCCATTCTTCACCACCGACACCACGGCGGTGCTGCGGGCGGCCGAAATCGGCGCCGAAGCGGTGCTGAAGGCCACCAATGTCGACGGCGTTTACAGCGCCGATCCCAAAAAAGACCCGTCGGCCAAGCGTTTCGACCGCCTGACGCATTCCCAGGCAATCGAAGGTGGCTACAAGGTGATGGATGCAACCGCATTCGCGCTTGCCCGCGAGACGTCGCTGCCTATCATCGTATTCTCGATCGCCGAGCCGGGTTCGGTCGATGCGATCCTGTGCGGTACCGGCCGCGGCACGGTCGTTGCCGGCTGAAGTGCCGGTACTGCTTCTACCCGCCGGCGCAGCGATGCCGGCGGCTGGTTTTCTTGAGGACGGGAGAGCGTTATGCCCACGCCAGGTTTTGACATCAACGAAGTGAAGCGCCGCATGCAAGGCGCCACCCAGTCGCTCAAGCACGAACTGGGCGGCTTGCGTACCGGCCGCGCGGCGGCATCCATGCTGGAGCCGGTGCAGGTGGAAGCGTACGGCTCGCATATGCCGCTCAACCAGCTTGCGACCGTCAGCGTGCCGGAGCCGCGGCTGCTGTCGGTACAGGTTTGGGACAAGTCGATGGTCAAGGCCGTGGAGAAGGCGATCGTCGATTCCAACCTCGGCCTGAGCCCGGCCACCGAAGGGCAGGTACTGCGCCTGCGGATTCCGGAACTCAACGAGGAGCGCCGCAAGGAACTGGTGAAGGTCGCGCATAAATACGCCGAAGCGGCCAAGGTCGCGGTTCGCCATGTCCGTCGCGACGGGCTCGACACCGTCAAGAAGCTCGAGAAGAATCACGAGATTTCCGAGGACGATCAGGAGCGCCTCGCCAACGACGTGCAGAAGGCGACCGACGGCTCGATCGCCGAAATCGACCAGTTGCTTGCGGCCAAGGAAAAGGAAATCCTGACTGTTTGATAACTGGAAACCAGACTTCGCATCGAGGCTTTGAGATCAAGACTTTGGGACTGATCCTGGAATTGAATGATGTCTAACGCCGCGGCCCCAGCAACAGAAGGATCGGATCGAACCGTTCCGTTGCATGTGGCGATCATCATGGATGGAAACGGGCGCTGGGCGGCGGCGCGCGGCTTGCCGCGTGCAGAAGGCCACCGCCGCGGCGTCGAAGCCTTGCGCCGCGTGGTCCGGGCCTCCCATGAACTCGGCGTGCTCTATCTGACGATCTTTTCGTTCAGTTCGGAGAACTGGTCGCGGCCGGCGACTGAAATCGGCGATCTGTTCGGCTTGCTGCGCCGCTTCATCCGCAACGATCTGGCGACGCTGCATCGCGACGGCGTGCGCGTGCGCGTGATCGGCGAGCGCGAAGGGCTCGATTCCGATATCTGCGCGCTGCTCAACGAAGCCGAAGAGCTGACCAAGGCCAATACCAAGCTCAACCTGGTGGTCGCGTTCAATTACGGATCACGCCAGGAGATCGCCAAGGCGGCCCAGCGGCTGGCGCGCGAAGTCGCCGAGGGCAAGCGCGATCCCGCATCGATCGACGCCGATGCGCTCGGCCAGTATCTCGATGCGCCCGATATTCCGGATCCCGACCTGATCATTCGCACCAGCGGCGAACAGCGGCTGTCGAACTTCTTGATGTGGCAGGCGGCCTACAGCGAACTCGTGTTCGTGCCGATCCACTGGCCGGACTTCGACAAGGCCGCGCTTGAAAGCGCGATTGCCGAATACGCCAGACGGGAACGCCGTTTCGGCGGTCTGGCCGCGAAAACCGGCTCGTGACCGAGGGCGACGCCGCGCCGGCGGCAGCGGAAGCCGCGCCCGAGGCAGCAAGCGAATCCAGTTCGCGCAATCTCCTGATGCGGGTTCTCGTGGCCGCGGTGCTGATCCCGCTTGCGGTAGCAATCGCCTACGCCGGCGGCTGGCTGTGGACCGCGCTGGTCACGGCCGCCGCGTGCGGCCTGTTCGTGGAATGGCTGGCGGTGGTCGGCCTTGGGGGCGTCACCCGCGTTGTGGCGTCCGGCGTGGTTGCGCTGGTCGTTGCCGGGCTCTGTTTTGCGATCGGCCGGATCGATGCCGCGCTGATTGTGCTTGGTACTGGCCTGATCGCGGTCGGATCGATCGCGCCGGAGCGGCGAAATTGGGCGGCGGCCGGATTTATCTATGCAGCAGCGGCCGAGATCGCCTCGGTGCTGCTGCGTCTCGATCCCGTCAAGGGTTTTGCCGCGCTGATGTTCGTGCTGGTTATCGTGTGGGTAACCGACAGCGGCGGTTATTTCGCCGGCCGCGGCATCGGCGGCCCCAAACTCTGGCCGCGGGTCAGCCCGAAAAAGACCTGGGCGGGGGCGGTTGGCGGTTTCGTCGCCAGCCTGGCCGTGGCGTGCGGATTTGCGGCGTTCGATCTTGGCCGCACCGCGCCGCTGCTGCTCTCGGCTGCTATTCTCTCGATCGCCTCGCAACTCGGCGATCTCTTCGAATCCGCCGTGAAGCGGCGTTTCGGCGTAAAGGATTCCAGCCACATCATTCCCGGCCATGGCGGGTTGATGGACCGGCTGGATGGGTTTGTCGCAGCCGTCGCCCTGGCGGCACTTTTCGGGTTCCTGCGCGGCGGCGCCGATGGCGTCGGCCGCGGTCTTATGGTTTGGTGAAACGATGAGCGCAGTTCCATTGCGTAACAACAAGGCCGCGGCTTCCGCCGTGCGTACCGTCACGGTTCTGGGCGCTACCGGTTCCATCGGCGACAGCACCATGGATTTGCTGCGGGGAGCGCGCGACCGCTATCAGGTCGAGGCGCTGACGGCGAATTCCAACGTCGAGGGGCTTGCCAAGCTCGCGAAGGAATTCGGGGCGAAGTTTGCGGCGGTGGCTGATCCGGCGCGGCTCGGTGAACTCAAGGCCGCACTGGCCGGCACCCGCACCGAATGCGGCGCCGGCGAAAGCGCGATCATCGAGGCCGCCGCGCGTCCCGCCGACTGGGTGATGGCGGCCGTGAGCGGCGCCGCGGGGTTGAAGCCCGCGCTGGCGGCGGTCGATCGGGGGGCTTCGGTCGCCCTCGCCAACAAGGAATGCCTGGTTTGCGCCGGCGATTTCTTCATGCAGCGCGCCGCCAAGGCAGGGGCCTGCATCCTGCCCGCGGATTCCGAGCATAACGCGCTGTTTCAGGCGCTTTCGTCCGGCAACCGCGAGGAGCTGGTGCGCGTGATCATCACCGCGTCCGGTGGGCCGTTCCGCACCTGGGCCGCCGCCGACATCGAGCAGGCGACGCTGGCTCAGGCGCTGAAGCATCCGAACTGGAGCATGGGCCAGAAGATCACCATCGATTCGGCCTCGATGATGAACAAGGGCCTCGAGGTCATCGAAGCCTCGTATCTGTTCTCGCTGAGCGCCGATGAAATCGACGTTCTCGTGCATCCGCAGTCGATCATCCACGGCATGGTTGAATTCTCCGACCGCTCGGTGGTCGCCCAGCTCGGCGCGCCCGACATGCGGATTCCGATCGCGCACTGCCTCGGATGGCCGGATCGAATCGTCGGTCCGTCGGCGCGGCTGGATCTGGCCAAGATCGGACAGCTGACGTTCGAGGCGCCGGATTTCGAGCGGTTCCCGGGGTTGCGGCTGGCATATGATGCGCTGCGCACCGGCCGCGGCGCGACCACGGTGTTCAACGCCGCGAACGAAGTTGCGGTGGCGGCGTTTATCGCCGGCCAGATCAAATTCGGGGCGATCGCCCGCCTCGTCGAGGCCACCATGAACGACTGGGTTCGCTCCGGGAATCTTGCGCCTTTGACCTCGGCGGACGACGCGATTTCCGTTGACCATAACGCGAGAAATAAAGCTGCCTCCCTATTGCCTCAAATTGCCTTAAAGGCATCCTAGATGGTTAAGGACGGGGCTGCCGGCTCACGTCGAGGGGAATCGAATGTCTGAGTTTTTTCTGCATAGTTTCAATACGTTGGGCCATGGGCTCATCGGCTACATCATTCCCTTCCTGTTCGTCCTGACCATCGTCGTTTTCTTCCATGAACTTGGCCATTTCCTGGTCGCCCGTTGGGCGGGCGTGAAGGTGTTGACGTTCTCGCTCGGTTTCGGGCCGGAACTCGTAGGCTTCAACGACCGCCACGGTACCCGTTGGAAGATCTCGGCGATCCCGCTCGGCGGCTATGTGAAGTTCTTCGGTGACGAGTCGGAAGCCTCGACGCCGGCCTCGGCCGAGGCCCTCGCCAGCATGACCGAAGAGGAGCGGGCGGGCTCATTCCATCACAAGAAGGTTGGCCCGCGCGCCGCGATCGTCGCCGCCGGTCCGATTGCGAATTTCATCCTTGCGATCGTGATCTTCACCTGCCTGTTCACCTTCTTCGGCAAGCCGAGCACGACCGCGCGCGTCGACAAGGTCGAAGCCAGCAGCGCGGCTGCGGCGGCAGGCTTCCAGGTCGGCGACGTCGTCACGGCAATCGACGGCAAGATCATCGGCAGCTTCTCCGACATGCAGCGCATCGTCGGCATTCATGCCGGCGACAAGCTGAACTTCACCATCAAGCGCGGCGATTCCTCGCTGCAATTGCTGGGCACTCCGGAACTGCGCGAAGTGAAGGATTCGTTCGGGAACGTGCATCGGCTCGGCGTTTTGGGCATCACCCGCGCGACCAATCCCGGCGACGTCGTGACCGAGCGGGTCGATCCCGCGACCGCGCTGTGGCTCGGCGTCAAGGAGACCTGGTTCGTGGTCGACCGCACGCTGGCCTATATCGGCGGCGTCTTCACCGGCCGCGAAGCCGCCGACCAGGTCGGCGGTCCGTTGCGGATCGCCCAGATCTCGGGGCAGGTCGCCACCATCGGCCTCGCTGCTCTGATTCACCTCGCCGCGGTGCTGTCGATCTCGATTGGCCTGTTGAACCTGTTTCCGGTGCCTTTGCTGGATGGAGGTCACCTTTTGTTCTATGCGGTGGAGGCCATCCGCGGGCGCCCGCTGTCGGAACGAGCCCAGGAGATGGGCTTCCGAATCGGACTAGGGCTGGTACTGATGTTGATGGTGTTTGCGACCTATAACGACATCCTGCATCTGGCGGCATCGTGAAGCGGCTTTTTTGTGACGTTGCCCATCGGCAACGTCTTGGAATGAAAATGGAATCGTACGGCGATGCCCCGTTTGCCGCTCCGGTGAAATTAGCTACAAGCAGTGCAGCAAATGGGAATCTGCCGGTTCGTAGGGGTGCGGGCCGGCACGGAATGACAAGGGCGCGTTGCGCATGATGTTTGGAATGCGAGTGCGGGGGGCCTTGTTGGCCACCCTGATCATGTTCGCCGTGCCGGCGGCAGCGACGCTGACAGGCGTGCTGGTGTCTGCGCCGGCTGCGGCCCAGAGCGTGGCGTCGATCACCGTCGAGGGGAACCGGCGGGTCGAGGTCGAAACTATCAGATCCTATTTCAAGCCGGGCCCCGGTGGCCGGCTGACCCAGGCCGAGATCGACGATGGCCTGAAGGCGCTGATCGAGACCGGCCTGTTCCAGGACGTCAGGATCAACCAGGCCGGCGGCCGGATCGTGGTGGTCGTGGTCGAAAACGCCGTGATCGGGCGCATCGCTTTCGAAGGCAACAAGAAGGTCAAGGACGAGCAGCTTTCGGCGGAAATCCAGTCCAAGCCGCGCGGCACGTTTTCGCGGCCGACGGTTCAGTCGGATGCCCAGCGTATCGCCGAAATCTACCGGCGTTCGGGCCGCTATGACGTGCGCGTCACGCCTGAAATCATCGAGCAGCCCAATAACCGCGTCGATCTCATCTTCACGATCAACGAAGGCGGCAAGACCGGCGTCAAATCGATCGAATTCATCGGCAACGTGGCCTATTCGGCCTATCGCCTCAAGGACATCATCAAGACGCACGAATCCAACCTGCTGAGCTTCCTCGGCGGCGCCGACGTCTACGATCCCGACCGGGTCGAGGCCGATCGCGACCTGATTCGCCGCTTCTATCTCAAGCACGGCTTTGCCGACGTGCAGGTGGTGGCCGCGCTGACCGAATACGATCCGGAAAGGAAGGGCTTCCTCGTTACCTTCAAGATCGAGGAAGGCCAGCAGTACCGCGTCGCTTCCGTCGATTTCCAGACCAGCATCGGTACGCTCGATGCGACCTCGATGCGCGGCTTCAGCCGCGTTAGCGTCGGCTCGCTTTACAACGCCGAAGCGCTGGAAAAATCGGTCGAGGAGATGCAGATCGAAGCCTCGCGGCGCGGCTATGCGTTCGCAGTGGTGCGCCCGCGCGGCGACCGCAATTTCGAGCAGCACACCGTCTCGATCGTGTTCTCCATCGACGAAGGCCCGCGTACCTATATCGAGCGCATCAATATTCGCGGCAATACCCGCACCCGCGACTACGTGATTCGCCGCGAATTCGACCTTTCCGAAGGCGACGCCTACAACCGCGCGCTGGTCGATCGCGCCGAGCGCAGGCTGAAGAATCTCGACTTCTTCAAGAGCGTGAAGATCGTGACCGAGCCCGGCTCGTCGACCGATCGCATCATCCTGATCGTCGACCTGGAAGAAAAGTCGACCGGCGACTTCTCGGTATCGGGCGGCTATTCCACGACCGACGGTGCGCTCGCCGAAGTCAGTATTTCCGAACGCAACTTCCTCGGCCGCGGCCTGTTTGCCAAGGCATCGGTAACCTACGGCCAGTATGCGCGCGGCTATGCGCTGTCGTTCGTCGACCCCTATCTGCTGGATTACCGCGTCGCCCTCGGCCTCGATCTGTTCCAGCGCCAGCAACTCGCCAACAGCTACATCGCCTACGGCACCAAGACGCTGGGCTTCAGCCCGCGGCTCGGCTTCAGCCTGCGCGAAGATCTCGCTTTGCAACTGCGCTATTCGATCTACTCGCAGCAAATCCAGCTGCCGAGCAATCTCGCAAACTGTAACAACAATCCGAACAACGGCCTGCTCGCCTTCAATCCGTCGCCGGCCTATGCGAACTTGAACGGAATTCCTAACGGAGGCACCGCATCAGCAGGGGGCCAGACCGCCACCGACACTTCGGGCGCGGGCCTGTGGTGCTACAGCGATGGCGAAGCGTCGCTGCCGGTCCGCAAGGAACTGCAGAGCGGCAAGACCCTGACCTCGTCGGTCGGTTACTCGCTGAACTACAACACGCTCGACAACAACAAGAACCCGACCGACGGTCTGTTGATCGACTGGAAGCAGGACTTTGCCGGCCTCGGCGGCGACGTGAAGTACATCAAGTCGGCGATCGACGCGAAGTACTACACGCCGCTGGTTGCCGACGTCGTCGGCTTGATCCACCTCCAGGCCGGCATGCTCAACCAGTTCGGCAACACCGAACTGCGGATGCTCGATCACTTCCAGATGGGCCCGAACCTCGTCCGCGGCTTTGCCCCGAACGGTATCGGTCCGCGCGATATCAATCCCTTCGGGACGGGTGATGCGCTCGGCGGCACCAAATACTGGGGCGTGTCGGCGGAGTTGCAGATGCCGTTCTGGTTCCTGCCGAAGGAAGTCGGGCTCAAAGGCTCGGTCTATGCCGACGCCGGCGGACTGTATGACTACAAGGGCCCGACGGCGTGGGCGCAGACCGGTGAAGTCAATACCCCGGGCTGCCGGCCGGCGCGGACGCTCTCGCCGACCGACGCGGGTACCTGTCTCGGTCTCCAGTATGACAGCGGCAACGTGGTCCGCACCTCGGTGGGCGTCGGCCTGATCTGGGCCTCGCCGTTCGGTCCGCTGCGCTTCGACTACGCGGTGCCGCTTACCAAGGGTCAGTTTGACCGCGTGCAGCAATTCAAGTTTGGCGGCGGAACATCGTTCTAACTCCGATTACCGGCCGGACTGCGACGGGTGGAATGGCGCAGCCGATATTCTTCAAACAACCCCCTTCGTCGACGCTGGCCGAGATTGCCGCGCTGACGAAGGCGGTATTGGTTGACCCTGCGCTGGGCGACCGGAAGATCAAGGGACTGGCTTCGCTGGACGAAGCCGGCCCCATGCATCTGGCGTTCTTCGACAACCTCAAATATGTCGATCAGCTCGCAGCCACCAAGGCCGGTGCCTGCCTGGTCAGCCCGCGTTTCGAAGCCAGGGTGCCGGCCCATGTCGCGGTGCTGCGGGCCGCGCAACCGTTCCGCGCCTTCGTCAACCTCGCGCGCGAATGGCACGCCGACGCGCTGCGGCCGCAGACCTGGTTCGACAATGACGGCATCGCGCCGTCAGCCATCATCGACGCGTCGGCCCATTTGGAAGACGGCGTGATTGTCGATCCGCTGGCCGTGATCGGCCCGCGGGTCGAGATCGGCGCCGGCACCGTGATCGGCGCGGGCGCCGTGATCGGCGCCGATGTGAGAATCGGCCGGGATTGCAATGTCGGCGCGCGTACCGCGATCCAGTTTGCACTGATCGGCAATAACGTCCTGATCCATCCTGGCTGCAACATCGGACAGGACGGCTTCGGCTTCATTTTCTTCGGTCCCGACGGCCATCAGAAGGTGCCGCAGACCGGCCGCGTCCTGATCCAGAACAATGTCGAGGTCGGCGCCGGCACCAGCATCGACCGCGGCAGCCTGCGCGATACCGTGATCGGCGAGGGCACCAAAATCGACAATCAGGTCCAGATCGGCCACAATGTCACCATCGGCAGGCACTGCCTGCTGGCGGCCCAGATCGGGCTCGCAGGCAGCCTGACGATCGGCGACAACGTCGCGCTCGGTGCCAAGGTGGGCATCAACAACCACCTCAAGATCGGCGACGGCGCCCAGGTTACCGCGATGAGCGCGGTCAAGGACGACATCCCGCCCAACGGTCGCTGGGGCGGCCACTTTGCCAAACCGACCAAACAATGGTTTAGGGAGATCATTGCGGTGGAGCGGCTGGTGCGCGACGCCACGGCCGACACGAAGGACGAGGGACGGGAATGATGGAGGAGGCACCGGTCAGGTTTGAGCTCGTGGACATCAACGAGATCCTCAAGACGCTGCCGCACCGTTATCCGATGCTGCTGATCGACCGGGTGAAGAATATCCGGACCGATTACAGCGGTATCGGCATCAAGAACGTCACCTTCAACGAGCCGCCGTTTCTCGGGCATTTTCCGGAACGGCCGGTCTATCCCGGCGTGATGATGATCGAGGCGATGGCGCAGACCGCCGGCGTCATCGGCATCAAATCGGTCGAGGGCACCGAGAAGCCGCGCGCGGTTTATTTCCTCACCATCGACAAGTGCAAGTTTCGCAAGCCCGTGATGCCAGGCGACACCGTCGAGTACCACATGCGCTCGATCGGCCGCCGCAAGAGCATGTGGTGGTTTCACGGCGATGCCAAGGTGGAAGGCACCGTCGTCGCCGAGGCCGACGTCGGCGCGATGCTGACGGACTAAACAGGCGCGCGCGAACGCTAGCGGCCCGGAGGCCGCTTTGTCCGGCAGTCATAACGTCGGTCCGGTGCCGATCCGCTCAAGTTCTGATTGAAGAACTGGCCCATCGACGGAGCTGTCATGAAGCCGTCGAATGTTTCAGGCGGAAGTTCGCAAAATCGATCGTAGCCGCCCTTGATGCCGACGATCATGGCGCGTTGCGCGCGATCGTAGCAGACGCGCTGGATGATGGTGCTGCGGTTGATATCGCGGCACTCGAATGTTGCGAGATCGACCGGGCCGCTATCGCGCACGTCCACCGCCTCCGTGCCGACCGGCGCGGTTAACAGAAGCAGGATAAAGCTCGTTGCCGCCCGGATCATGATGCTGCGCGAATATCGACACCGAATTTCGTGCCAGCCTACCGCGTTTTCGAGCGAAGCGGTGCCGGTCCGCGTCAGCAAAACGCGTCAAAACGAAAAAGGAGCCCTGACTCCGATTCGATCAGCACCGGACTCCGGTCAAATCTGATTTTGTTCTCCTGGAACGAACAGGGGGTGTGTTTTCACGCTCCCATGCCCGCTTAACATTCTCTTACTGAAGTGCTGCTTCGGCTTCGATGTTGACGATCGATTTTGCCGAGGTGGCGAGGGTGGTGCGGTGTGCTTTTTCTTCTCGGCTGCTGATGCCGATCGGTGCGCATTCAAGGCGGCTTCGCAACACGGCGTAACCATACGTCACTGGACAGCGTCGGAATGTCACGCTAACCAGCGGAAAATACGGCATATTCCCCGGACCCTTACTCGCTTGAGCGGACTTTTGGTTAATGAGCATGATCGATCCCACCGCGCGGATTGAAGCTGGCGCCGTGATCGGCGAGGGCACCTCGGTCGGTCCCTATTGCATCATCGGACCCAACGTCGTCATCGGCGCGAACTGCCGGCTGATCGCGCATGTTCATATCACCGCGCAGACCACCATCGGCGACGGCTGCATCATCTATCCGTTCGCCTCGCTCGGTACCCCGCCGCAAAGCCTGGGCTATCGCGGCGAACTGACCCGGCTCGAGATCGGTGCCGGCTGCACCATCCGCGAATCCGTCACCATGAATGCGGGCACGGTGGCCGGCGGCGGCGTGACGCGGGTCGGGGAGCGCGGCTACTTCATGAACTGCAGCCATGTCGGGCATGATTGCCAGGTCGGCAATGACGTGATCTTCGCGACCTCGGCGACGTTGGGCGGTCACTGCGAGATCGGCGACTTCGTCTTCATCGGCGGGCTGTCGGCGGTGCATCAGTTCACGCGGATCGGGCCGCAGGTGATGGTCGGCGGCGTCTGCGGCGTGCGCGGCGACATCATTCCGTTCGGGCTCGTCAACGGCCAGTATGCGAGCCTCGAAGGCCTCAACATCATCGGCATGAAGCGCCGCAAGTTCACCAAGGAGCGCCTTGCCAAGGTGCGGTCGTTCTATCAAAAGCTGTTTCACGGCCCCGGTATCTTCGCCGAGCGTCTGACCTCGGTGCAGCCGCAGGCCGCAGAGGATCCTGCGATCGCGGAAATCCTCGCCTTTATCGGCGAGGGCAAGCATCGCGCGCTCTGTCTTCCGGCCGACGACGGCAACAAGCATTGATGATGGGATCGCCGCAGCCATGACGTCAGCGGCCCCGGAAATTTCTTCGCCGGTCGGCGTCATTGCAGGCGGAGGCGCCATGCCGTTCGCGGTCGCGGACTCGCTGCAAAAGCGCGGCATCGCGCCTGTCTTGTTTGCCTTGCGCGGCGCCTGCGATCCCGTAGCCGTGGAACGCTTCCGGCATCACTGGATTTCGGTAGGACAACTCGGCCGCGCCATAAAACTGTTTCGCAGCGAGGGCTGCCGCGACCTGATCTTCATCGGCTCGCTGCTGCGGCCGGCGCTGTCGGAGATCAGGCTGGACCTCGGCACCGTCCGCCGCATCGGCCACATCATGTCGGCGTTTCGCGGCGGCGACGATCACCTGTTGTCGGGGATCGGCCGCATCTTCGAACAGGATGGTTTTCGGATGGTCGGCATCAGGGACGTCGCCCCCGATATTCTGATGCCGGAGGGCGCCATTGCCCGCGCAACGCCCGATCCGGCGGCCACCGCCGACATTGAAAGGGGACGCGAGGTGCTCCGCGCCCTCGGTCCCTTCGACATCGGCCAGGCCGTCGTTGTAATCGACGGGCACGTGGTGGCGGTCGAGGATATCGAAGGCACGGATGGCCTGCTGGCGCGCGTGGCGCGGCTGCGCGAAGCCGGACGCATCCGCGCCAGCCGTGGCCGTGGCGTGCTGGTGAAGGCGCCCAAGAGCGGCCAGGATCTGCGCTTCGATTTGCCGACGGTGGGTCCCACAACCGTCGAAGGCGTGGCCAAAGCGGGTCTCGCCGGCATGGCCGTCATCGCCGGCAATACCATTGCCGCGGAATCGCAGGAAATGATCGCGGTCGCCGACAAGGCCGGCCTTTTCATCCAGGGCCTGCCCGCGTGACGCCGGGACGCGCGACCGCCGAGACCGGGCGGAAGGTCTTCCTGATCGCGACGGAGGAATCCGGCGACCGTCTCGGCGCCCACCTGATGAAGATCCTGCGCCAGCGGCTTGGCGGCGCGGTGCGGTTCGAGGGGGTCGGCGGCCGCGCGATGGCGGGCGAAGGCCTGGATTCGCTGTTTCCGATCGAGGAGCTCTCGATCATCGGGCTCGCCGCCGTCGCCAAGCAACTGCCGAAGATCCTGCGGCTGATCCGGCAAACCGCCGCCGCCGTGACCGAGGCCGCGCCGGATATCCTCGTCATCATCGATAGTCCCGACTTTACCCACCGCGTCGCCCGGCGCGTTCGCGCCCGCGATGCCAGGATCCCGATCGTCGATTACGTCTCGCCTTCGGTCTGGGCTTGGCGGCCGGGCCGGGCACGGGCGATGCGGACCTATATCGATCATGTGCTGGCCCTGCTGCCGTTCGAGCCCGAGGCCTATCGCAGGCTTCAGGGGCCGCCTTGCAGCTATGTCGGGCATCCCCTGACCGAGCAATTGGCCTCGCTGCGGCCGAATGCCGAGGAGGCGAAGCGGCGCGACGAGCAACCGCCGGTGCTGCTGGTGTTGCCGGGAAGCCGCCGCAGCGAAATTCGTCACCACATGGCCTACTTCGGCGCGACGCTCGGACGGCTGGTAGAGCAGGGCGTGGCGTTCGAACCCGTGCTGGCGACCATGCCGCATCTGCAGGAGGCGGTTGCCGAGGGCATCAAGGGCTGGCCGGTGCAACCCCGCGTCGTGGTCGGCGAGCAGGAGAAGCGGGCGGCGTTCCGGATCGCGCATGCGGCGCTGGCGAAGTCCGGCACGGTGACGCTCGAGCTGGCGCTATCGGGCGTGCCGATGGTCACCGCCTACCGGACCGGCGCGATCGAGGCCTGGATTTTGCGGCGGGCGATCAAGGTGAATTCGGTGATCCTGGCCAATCTCGTCGTCGGCGAGAACGTCGTGCCCGAATTCCTGCAGGAAGACTGCACGCCCGAAAAGCTCGCTGCGGCAGTGCGCGACTTGCTTGGCGATTCAGCGCTGCGGCGGAAGCAGCTCGAGGCTTTTGCCAAAATCGACCGGATCATGTCGACCGGCAACGCGCCGCCCAGCGTGCGCGCCGCCGACATTGTGCTGGCGACGATGCGGAGGTCGCGGCCGTAGCGGATCAAACACGAAAGCCGGACGCGACGAGCGCATCCGGCTTTCAAAATCTCGTCTGCGTGACGCCCTTACTTCCGCTTGGGGATCTCGACGTAATCGCGGCGAGCGACGCCGGTGTAAAGCTGGCGCGGACGGCCGATCTTCTGCTGCGGATCCTCGATCATCTCGCTCCACTGGCTGATCCAGCCGACGGTGCGGGCGACCGCGAACAGCACGGTGAACATCGAGGTCGGGAAACCCATCGCCTTCAGCGTGATGCCCGAATAGAAGTCGACGTTCGGGTAGAGCTTGCGGTCGATGAAGTAGGGATCGCTCAGCGCGATCTTTTCCAGTTCCAGCGCCACCTTCAGCATCGGGTCGTCGCCATGGCCGGTTTCGGCCAGCACGGCGTGACACATCTTCTGCATGATCTTGGCGCGCGGATCGTAGTTCTTGTAGACGCGATGTCCGAAGCCCATCAGGCGGACTTCGCTGTTCTTGTCCTTCACCTTGGCGATGAATTCCGGGATATTGTCGACCGTGCCGATGTCGGCCAGCATTGCCAGAGCGGCTTCGTTGGCGCCGCCATGCGCCGGGCCCCACAGGCAGGCGATGCCGGCGGCGATGCAGGCGAAGGGGTTGGCGCCGGAGGAGCCGGCGATCCGCACCGTCGAGGTCGATGCGTTTTGTTCGTGGTCGGCGTGCAGGATGAAGATCTTGTCGAGCGCGTCAGCCAGCACCGGATTGATCTTGTAGTCCTCGCAAGGCACCGCGAAGCACATGTGCAGGAAGTTCTCGGCAAAGGTGAGCGAGTTCTTCGGGTACATGAAGGGCTGGCCGATGGTGTATTTGAAGGCCATCGCGGCCAGCGTCGGCACCTTCGCGATCATGCGCATCGAGGCGATCATGCGCTGCTTCGGATCGTTGATGTCGGTGGAGTCATGGTAGAACGCGGCCAGTGCGCCGACTGCGGCGACCATGATCGCCATCGGATGGGCGTCGCGGCGGAAGCCCTGGAAGAAGCGGGCCATCTGCTCGTGAACCATGGTGTGATGGATCACGCGGCTGTCGAAATCCTGCTTCTGGGCGGCGGTCGGGAGTTCCCCGTAAAGCAACAGGTAGCAGGTCTCGAGGAAGTCGCCCTTTTCGGCGAGCTGCTCGATCGGATAGCCACGGTATTCCAGAATGCCTGCGTCACCGTCGATATAGGTGATCTTCGACTGGCAGCTCCCAGTCGAGGTGAAGCCGGGGTCGTAGGTGAACATCCCGGCCTGGCTGTAGAGCTTGGCGATGTCGATGACATCTGGCCCCACCGTGCCGCTGAGGATCGGAAAATCGTAGGTCTTGTTACCTACCGTTAGCGTTGCAGTCTTGTTGCTGGATTTTGCGTCCATCGTGAAGTCCCCGATGAAATCGTTGCGAAAACCGGGCCGACTTGGGTGCCATTCTCAAGGCAGATAACAAGGCGAGCCGGATTGTCTAGAAGGCGGCGTGAAATGGGTAGCTTATTGCCCTGTGCACTGCAAGATGGACCCTGGCAGCCCGCCATCAGTCCTTCGCAGGGGCTTATCCGGCCGCCTGATCGCCAAGCCGAGCCAGGCATTGATCCCGTCCCAGCACCGCCAGAACATCGAAAATACCCGGTGAAGTCGTGCGTCCGGTCAAGGCCACCCGAAGTGGCTGGGCGACGGCGCCCAGCTTGAGATTGTTTTGCTCGGCGAAATTCCGCATGGCGGCTTCGGTGGTCTGCGCGCTCCAGTCGGTGACCGCTTCCAGCGCGGTGCGGAGTTGGCTGATCAGGGCGCGGGTCTCCGGCGTCAGCAGGGCTAAGGCCTTCGGCTCGATCTCGAGCGGCCGGTCGGCAAAGATGAAATAGGAGCCGGCGATCAGTTCGAGCAGCGTCTTGGCGCGCTCTTTCAGGCTCGGCATCGCCCGCAGCAATTGCGCGCGGGTGGTGTCGTTGAGCTTCGCCTTCAGCTCGGCGCCGTCGGGGACGTAGTCCAGCACGTTCTCGAACTGGGTCACCAGCGCCTTGTCGTCGGCGTGGCGGATGTAATGGCCGTTGAGGTTTTCCAGCTTGGCGAAATCGAACCGCGCGGCGGACCGGCCGATCGCCGGCAGGTCGAACGCGTCGATCATCTCCTGCGTCGAGAAAATCTCCTGGTCGCCATGGCTCCAGCCGAGTCGGACGAGGTAATTGCGCAGCGCCGCCGGCAGGTAACCCATGGCGCGGTAGGCCTCGACGCCGAGCGCACCGTGGCGCTTCGACAGTTTTGCGCCGTCGGGGCCGTGGATCAGCGGGATATGCGACATGTTCGGCAGGTCCCATCCCAGCGCGTCGTAGATCTGCTTCTGGCGGGCCGCGTTGATCAGGTGATCGTCGCCCCGGATCACATGGGTCACGCCCATGTCGTGGTCGTCGACCACCACCGCCAGCATGTAGGTCGGGTTGCCGTCGCCGCGCAGCAGCACGAGATCGTCGAGATTCTCGTTCTGCCAGACCACGCGGCCCTGCACCTGGTCCTCGATCACGGTCTCGCCGGTCTGCGGTGCCTTGAGGCGGATGGTGGGCTTCATGCCATCAGGCGCCTCGGACGGGTCGCGGTCGCGCCACAGCCCGTCATAGAGGCGGGTGCGGCCCTCGGCGCGGGCCTTCTCGCGCATCGCGGTCAGTTCCTCTGCCGTCGCATAGCAGCGATAGGCCTTGCCGCTGGCGAGCAGTTGCTCGGCGACCTCGCGGTGCCTGATGGCGCGGCTGAACTGGTAGATGACGTCGCCGTCCCAATCGAGCTCGAGCCACTTCAAACCGTCGAGAATCGCGGCAATGGCCGGTTCGGTCGAACGCTCGCGATCGGTGTCCTCGATCCGCAGCAGCATCTTGCCGCCGCGCTTCTTGGCGTAGAGCCAGTTGAACAACGCGGTGCGGGCGCCTCCGATGTGGAGGAAGCCGGTGGGCGACGGGGCGAAGCGGGTGACGACGGAATCAGTCATTATCGGGGCGGGCCATATGCATGAGAGGCGGTGGTGTATAGCAGGACCGGTGCATAACTAAAGTCTCGCTATGGGCAAGGTTTGGGCAAAGCGGGCTTGGCTGATGGGGGCGAATTTGGCAGAAGGGCCGCTGATCCCGAACAGGAATTAATAATGACCACAGAACCGGTAGCGGCAGAGGCGGGGCGCGATTTCATCCGCGACATCGTCCAGGCCGACCTCGACTCCAAAAAACACAGCCTGATCGTGACCCGGTTCCCGCCCGAGCCGAACGGCTATTTGCACATCGGCCACGCCAAGTCGATCGGGCTCAATTTCGGCATCGCGCAGGAATTTGCCGGGCGTT
This sequence comes from Bradyrhizobium sp. KBS0727, assembly GCF_005937885.2. Taxonomy (NCBI): domain Bacteria; kingdom Pseudomonadati; phylum Pseudomonadota; class Alphaproteobacteria; order Hyphomicrobiales; family Nitrobacteraceae; genus Bradyrhizobium; species Bradyrhizobium sp. KBS0727. The sequence continues at coordinate 3,553,281 of NZ_CP042176.1, forward strand.
GCCATTTGCGCTTCGACGACACCAATCCGACCAAGGAAGAGCAGGAATACATCGATTCCATCCAGGCCGACGTGCACTGGCTCGGCTACGACTGGGGAACCGATCTGTTCTACGCCTCGGACTATTTCGAGCGCCTCTACGGCTGGGCGGAGGGCCTGATCGCGGCCGGCCATGCCTATGTCGACGACCAGTCGCAGGAGGATATCCGCCTTGCGCGCGGCACGCTGACCGAGCCGGGCAAGAACAGCCCGTTCCGCGAACGTACGGTCGAGGAGAACCTCGATCTGTTCCGCCGCATGAAGGCCGGCGAGTTTCCGAACGGCGCTCGGGTGCTGCGCGCCAAGATCGACATGGCGTCCGGCAACATCAACCTGCGCGATCCCGTGCTCTATCGCATCCTGCATGCCGAGCATCCGCGCACCGGCACCAAATGGTCGATCTATCCGAGCTATGACTACGCCCACGGCCAGTCGGACGCCATCGAAGGCATCACGCATTCGATCTGCACGCTGGAATTCGAGGACCACCGGCCGCTGTATGAGTGGCTGCTCGACAAGCTGCCGGTGCCGTCGAAGCCGCGGCAGTACGAATTCGCCCGCCTGAACCTGACCTACACGCTGCTGTCGAAGCGCGTGCTGACCCAGCTCGTCCGCGAAGGTCACGTCTCCGGCTGGGACGATCCGCGGATGCCGACGATTACCGGCCTCAAGCGGCGCGGCGTGCCGCCGGCGGCGGTGCGCGAATTCATCAAGCGCATCGGCGTGGCGAAGGCCAACAGCGTGGTCGACGTCGGCATGCTGGAATTCTGCATCCGCGAACACCTCAACAAGACCTCGCAGCGCCGGATGGCGGTGCTGCGGCCGCTCAAGGTCGTAATCGAGAACTATCCGGAAGGGCAGACCGAGGAACTCGAAGCCATCAACCATCCCGACGACCCGGCGGCGGGCACCAGAAAAATCTCATTCGGCCGCGAGCTCTATATCGAGCAGGACGACTTCATGGAGAATCCGCCGAAGAAGTTCTTCCGGCTGTCGCCGGGCAACGAGGTGCGGCTGCGCTACGCCTATTTCATCAGGTGCCGGGAAGCGATCAAGAACGCCGCCGGCGAAGTGGTCGAGCTGCGCTGTACCTACGATCCCGCGACCAAGGGCGGCAACGCCCCGGACGGACGCAAGGTCAAGGCCACGATGCACTGGCTGTCGGCGGCACAGTCGAAGCCGGCCGAGATTCGCGTCTACAGCCAGCTGTTCGCGAAGCCGAGCCCGGATGCCGGCAATTTCGCCGCCGACATCAATCCGCAGTCGCTGGAAGTGCTGTCGGACGCGCGAGTCGAGGCATCGGTCGCCGAGAGCAATTCGAACGAGGTGATGCAGTTCGAGCGCCAGGGCTATTTCGTCCGCGACAAGGACTCCGCGCCGGGCAAACCGGTGTTCAACCGCACCATCGGCCTGCGCGACACCTTTGCGAAGGAAGTCGCCAAAAGCTAGGCCTGTGTGACGGGATCATCCGATGAGCGCGACCGACGACATCGTCTCCGGCATCATGGCGAAATGGGCTGACAATTTCAGCAAGTTCGACGCTGACGCACAGGCTTCGCTCTATTCGAAGAACGCGCTGTTCTTCGGCTCGAAGCCGACGCTCTATCGCGGGCAGGACGGCGTGGCGTCGTATTTCAACGGCCTGCAGAAGTGGCGCTCGCGCGAGGTGACGTTCACCGATCTCGTCGTAGTGCCCGCCGGGGACGATGTGATCAACGTCGCCGGCATTGCGAACTTCGTGATCGACGAGGGCGCCACCAACCTGTCGGTCAAGATCACCTGGGTCATCGTGCGCGAAGACGGCGACTGGAAGATCGTCAGCCATCACGTCTCGTCCAGGGGCGCGCTGATCTAGCAACTGGTTGTCCGAAAGGCCGTCTAGCAGCCCCGGCAAATGCCGCGCATGGCGCGGGCGAGCGTTACATCGTCCGATGCCATCGGCTCAAGCGGCTTCGATTGTTCGGCCTCGCGGGCCGCTTGCGCCTTTTGCCGGTCGGCGCGGGCCGCTTCCTGGCGCTGATAGCACGCCTCCCGTTCGACCTTCTCCTGGACAAAACGGCATTGCTCGGCCGCGGCGTTTGCGGAAACGCAGGCGGTCATGGCCAAGGGAAATGACAAGGCCAATGAAAAGGCAAATGTAAAGCAGGCCGCAAGTTTCATGTCTCGCCCTTGATCCCGGTCCGAATCCGATGTGCCCGATTGTACCGATAGTCGGGATTGGTTTCCTCAGGTTTCTGCATCCGTTCTGCTATCGCTGTCATGACACGTTCCGGTAGCTTTGCGCCCTGCAGGACATCGCGGGTAGCGGGATGGCGGAGCAGGGCAATACGCCGGGTGGGCGGCGCGGCTATGCCGGGACGTGGCCGCCGCGTGCGGCGGCGCCGGTTGGCGGATTTGCGCCGTCCATTCTCGGCGCCTGGCCGCCGTTCATCGAAACCCTGCGCCAATGGGTGCGCGCGGAAGCGGGCGCCGGGCGCCTCCTGCCGTGGGTGCCGGTCGCGTTCGGCACCGGCATCGCGTTTTATTTCGCCGCCGATCACGAGCCGGTGCTGCCGGTGGCCGTCACCGTGGCGCTGGCGCTGTGCGCGCTGGCGTTGCTGTTGCGGCGACAGAAATTCTTCGCCGCAGCGGTGATGATCGCGGCCGTGGCGGCAGGCTTTGCGACAGCTACCTGGAAGACCGCGCGGATCGCGCATGGCGTGCTGGCACAGCCGATGTTTTCGGTGACGCTGACGGGCTTCGTCGAGACCCGCGACATCCGCGAGCGCACCGACCGCTTCGTGCTGCGGGTCGTCACCATGGAAAGCGCGCGCGGGCAAACCAAACTGGAACGCGTGCGGCTGTCGGTAAAGAAGGGGACCGCGCCCGCGGTCGGCAGCTTTGTCGCGCTGAAGGCGCGGCTGTTGCCGCCGCTGGCGCCATTGCGGCCGGGCTCCTACGATTTCGGCCGCGACATGTTCTTCTCCGGCATCGGCGCTTCCGGCTTCGCGATGGGAGCGATCAGGACCGCGGAGCCGCCGGCGGCGGGCGGGCTGGCGTTGCGCTATTCGGCGGTGATGCAGAATCTACGCGATGCGATCGATGCGCGGATCCGCACCGTGCTCGACGGCGACCGGCGCGCGATCGCGACCGCGCTTCTGACCGGGCGCCGCGACGCGATCACGACGCCGGTCAACGATGCGATGTTCATCTCCGGCCTCGGCCACGTGCTGTCGATCTCGGGCTACCACATGGCGGTTGTCGCCGGCGTGGTGTTCTTTGCGGTGCGGGCGCTGCTGGCGCTGTTTCCGGCACTGACCGCGGCCTATCCGATCAAGAAATGGTCGGCGGCGGCGGCACTGGTGGCTGCCGCCTTCTATCTGCTGCTGTCGGGCGCCGAGGTCGCGACGCAACGCTCGTTCTTCATGACCGCGGTGGTGCTGATCGCGGTCATGGTCGACCGCCGCGCCGTCACCTTCCGCACGCTGGCGGTCGCGGCCATGATCGTGCTCGCGATCGCGCCGGAAGCCCTGGTGCATCCGAGTTTTCAGATGTCGTTTGCGGCGACCTTAGGTTTGGTCGCGCTGGTGCAGATCGGCATGCCGCGCCTGTTCGCGACGGCAGATCATTCCGCCACCGCGCGCGTGGCGCTGTGGGGCGGACGTGAGATCATGGTGCTGTTGCTGGCCTCGCTGGTGGCGGGGCTGGCGACCACGCCGTACGCGGCGTTTCACTTTCACCGCATCACGCCCTACGGCGTGCTGGCCAATCTTGCGGCGATGCCGGTGGTCTCGGCAGTGGTGATGCCGGCGGGGCTGCTCGGCCTCGCGGCGATGCCGTTCGGCTTCGACGGGTTTTTCTGGTGGCTGATGGGGCTCGGCATCGACTGGATGATCTGGGTCACGCAATGGGTCGCGGGCCTGCCCGGCGCGGTCGGCCGGGTGTCGGCGTTCGGCATCGGTCCGTTGATCGCGGCCAGCGCCGGCATCATCCTGCTTGGCCTGTTGCGGACCCCGTTGCGCTGGTCCGGCGTGGCGCTGATGCTGTTCGCGGCGGTGTGGGCGGCGCGCGTGCCGCAACCCGACATCCTGATTTCCGCCGATGGCCGCCATGTCGGGGTGCGCGGCCAGGACGGCCGGCTGCATTTGATGCAGGCCGCAAAGGGCTCCAAAGACGCCTTCCTGGTCAGGGAGTGGCTGGCGGCGGACGCGGATGCGCGAACCGCCGACGACGCCACGCTCGGCGAGGGCGTCTCCTGCGACGACAACGGCTGCGTGACGGCATCGCCCGGTGGCGCGCTGGTCGCATGGGCGCTGCGGCCCGAGGCGCTGGCGGATGATTGCGAGCGCGCGGCGCTGATCGTGACCACAAGGCAGTCGCCGGCCGCCTGCGCCGCGTCGGCGATCGACACCGAGCGCCTGCGCCGGCAGGGCGCGCTGGCGCTGCGGCGCGGCCGCGACGGATTTGTCGTCGATGCCGTCAAACCCGGAGGGATCGATCGTCCCTGGTCCAAGGCGATCGCCGAGGATGGCGAGACCGACAGCGCCGTGCTGGCGCCGCGCAAGCCGTCGCCGCGCGCCGTCGATGCGACGCCGGCGGACGCCGACCTGCAGGCGGAAGAGTGAGGCGCTAAGTCAATGCTCGTCGAGTACGGGGGAGGCCGGCAACTCAAACGCGCCGAGATGAAATTCCTCCGGCGCATCCGGCTCCGAGGGCAGGTTGACCAGCGTAAACGCCGCATCGGGAAACTGCTGCCAGATCGCGAGATCGTCCGCGCTCACCGTGAGCCAGCCGAACCGGAACATGTAGCGGCCGGGCTCGGTGACACGACCAGCCTTTTGCCACGTGACCTTGTTGACCATGATCAGCCCCGATACCGGGCTCCGCCGACGGTTGCCGGCGGAGCCTAGTCCCGAGAAATCAGCCGGTAAAGATCGATGTCGCTGAAGGTGATGTCACTTCGCTCGCAGCGGGCGCGCGTTCTACCGCCGGCTGTTGCACCGGCAATTGTAGCACGCTGACGCGCTGGCCTTCGCAGAGCTGCGTCACCAGCACACGGCTTCCGTCCGGAAATTCGATCGCGTCGTGATGACGATCGGGCACATCAGGCGCGATCTGGTTGAACTTGCAGACCCGCCAGTCGAGCGTGCGCGTCCAGATCCAGCGGTTATCGTATTTGACCTCCTGCGCGAAGGCGAGCTCGGTGCCGGGAAGCATGCAGACCGCTACCGCAGGTTCGTTTTCGGATGCAAAGCCGCGGGTCGACGTGCCGCGGAAGGTGGTGGTGATCAGCGTCTCTCCGACCTTGGCGGGGCGCGATGCCACGGCGTGCAGACTGTAGTCACACATCGGATGGCTCCCTCGATTGAGATAGCTAACCCGTGTCTGTGGGAGGCACAGGCCTCTATCAGAGTGGACATTGGCGCTGAGTCTCCTCCGCTTTCGGGGCAATTCTGCGACTCTGCGCCGGTGCCTTTATCACAAACGCGCTAGCGCGCGTTGGTTCCAAATGCGCAACAAAAAACCCCGGCCGACGGCCGGGGCTGTGTTCGATGTCGCGGCTGGCGGCTGCCGGGAGCCGATCAGTACTTCCGGTACAGCCCGATCAGCTTGCCCTGAATCCGGACCCGGTTCGGCGGCAGGATGCGGACCTCGTAGGAAGCGTTGGCGGGCTCGAGGGCGATCGAGGCGCCGCGGCGGCGGAAGCGCTTCAGGGTTGCTTCCTCCTCGTCGATCAGGGCCACCACGATGTCGCCGGTGTCGGCGGTCTCGTTGCGCTGGATCAGCGCCATGTCGCCGTCGAGAATGCCGGCGTCGACCATCGAGTCGCCGCGCACTTCGAGCGCGTAATGTTCGCCGCTTCCGAGCATGTCGGGCGGCACGCTGATGGTGTGGCTGCGGGTCTGCAGCGCCTCGATCGGTGTACCGGCGGCGATCCGGCCCATCACGGGGACGGCGACCGGGCGGTTGCCGTCATCCTCGGCGGCCGAGGCGCCGGTGGCGCGGACCTTGCCCAGCGTGCCCTCGATGACGCTCGGCGTGAAGCCGCGGCGACCGTTGCCGTTGTTACCACCGCCGGTAATCTCCGGAAGCTTGATGACCTCGATGGCCCGGGCGCGGTTGGGCAGGCGGCGGATGAAGCCGCGCTCTTCCAATGCGGTGATGAGACGGTGGATGCCGGATTTCGAACGCAGGTCGAGTGCGTCCTTCATTTCGTCGAAGGAGGGCGGCACCCCGGCCTCCTTCAGCCGTTCGTTGATGAAACGCAGAAGTTCATACTGTTTGCGCGTAAGCATCGCGAGCATTCCCCCGGTTGGCGGTATTCGTCCGGTTTCGAAACCTCAGGCCCAGATCGCCGAGAGTTCCGAAACTCTCGTTTGTAGACACTAGTTCTCGAAACAAATCATGAACGAACACTATATGTTCGATATGTGTTCCGCAACCACTTAATTTCCGGTGAATGCGATCAGGGTTTTGGCAGCAGGTGTCGCTCGGGGCGTCACTCCGGCAGCCGCAAGAACGTGCAAGGCGTCCCTTTCGGGGCGGCGGCGGCAAACGGCGGACGTATCAAAAGTGCCCGTGCCGCAGCGAGATTTCCAAGCAGCGAGGAATCCTGATGATTGACGGGCATCGCCGTCAGCGTGCCGTCGGCGCGCTCCTCGAGCCGGGCGCGCAGATAGTCTTCGCGCTGGTCGTTGGCGGCGAGATCGCGGCCGAGCAGGGCGGTCTCGCGCGCGTGATGGATGCTGTTGCGGCCCGAGAGCGCCCGAATCAACGGCACCAGAAACAGGAACCCGCAGACATAGGACGAGACCGGATTGCCGGGCAGGCCGATCACCCGCATCCCGCCGAGCCGTCCGTGCATCATCGGCTTGCCGGGCCGCATCGCGATCCGCCAGAACGCCATGGTGACGCCCTCGGCCTCCAGCGACGGCTTGACCAGGTCGTGGTCGCCGACCGAAGCCCCGCCCGTGGTGATCAGGATGTCGGCGCCGGAATCGCGGGCGCGGCGGATGCCTTGCGTGGTAGCGGCCACCGTGTCGGCGGCAATCCCGAGGTCGATGGTCTCGGCGCCCTCGGCCCGCGCCAGCGCGCGCAAGGCGTAGCCGTTGGAATAAACGATCTGGCCCGGGCCAGGCGTCGCACCCGGCATCACCAGCTCGTCGCCGGTGGCGAGTACCGCGACCTTCGGGCGGCGGCGCACCGAAAGCTCCGGATAGTTCATGCCGGCGGCGAGCGACAGATCGCGGTCGGTGAGGCGGCTGCCGCGCGCCAGCAAGACGTCGCCCTCGCGGAAATCTACCCCGGCGGGGCGGATGTGGCGCCCGGCGACGGCGGTCTCGGTGATGGTGATGTGATCGCCCTGGACGTTGGTGTCTTCCTGGATGATGACGGCATCGGCGCCGTCGGGGACGACACCGCCGGTGAAGATCCGCACCGCTTCGGCGGCGCCAACCTTGCGCCCGAACGGCCGCCCGGCCGCAACCTCGCCGATCACCTTCAGCCGCGCGGTGAGGTTACCGGCGTCGGCCGCGCGGACCGCATAGCCGTCCATCGCCGACATTGCCTGCGGCGGCTGGGTGCGGCGCGCGGCGACGTCGCGCGCCAGCACGCGATGCCAGGCGGTATCGAGCGCGGCCATTTCCTCCGGCAACGGGTCCGCGCCCGCGAGAATGGCGGCAAGCGCGTCGGCAACCGGCATCAAGGCCACGGGCGAAACTCCCTCAAATTCCAGACTCAAGTCCCGGGTGCGGTAATCCCGAGTGCGGTGAGTGCCTTTGCCACGTCATCCGTCGATGTCACGTGGACAGCAGCCAGGCCGCGCGCCCGCGCGCCCTCGATGTTGGCGGCGACGTCGTCGAAGAACAGAACTCGCGACGCCGGCACGCCGATCGCCTTTACCACATGATCATAGGCTGCGGCGTCGGGTTTTCTCAAGCCGATGGTCGAGGACAGAAATATCTCGCGGAAGTGACCGAGCACGTCGGAATACGCCTGCAAGAAGTGCGCGACATGGGCCGGATTGGTATTGGAGAAGGCGTAAAGCGGCATCCGCTTGGCGGCGTTTGCCAACAGCGGTGCGATGCCCGGCATCTCGCCGGCGAAGATCGCATTCCAGCCGTCGAGAAACTGGTCGTCGGTGATGCCGATGCCGAGCGACGTGCGCAGGTTGTGGAAGAACGCTGCGTCGTCGATCCTGCCGACCTCATGGTGCTTGAAACTGTCGTCGACGACAAAGCGGTTGGCGAGCTCGGCCGGCGTGCAGCCGGCATGACCGGCCCAGCTGGTCATGACCTTGCTGAAATCGAGGTCGAGTACGACGCGCCCGATATCGAACAGCAGGACGTCGGCGGATCCTTGGGCAAGCCGGGTCTGGGTGAGCGGGGTGGTCATGGCCGTCGTTTACAAAACCGGACAGGTCCGGGCAATGGCTCGCCGTTATGTCACAATGTCCGGTCATGCAATCCAGCGCTTAAGCCGGTGCGCGAGCTGTGCTAAGCGTTGGGAAAGTTTTTGGGAGTGGTCGTATGACAATCTTGAGCCGAGTCTTCAGCCGGGTTTTGGGCCTGGTCGCGTTGATCGCGTTGTTGGCAGTCGCCATGGATTTGCCGGCCTCGGCGCAGAGCAAGAGCATTCCAAAATACGGGGAGACGGACAAGGATAAGACGCCAAGCGAAAAGGCAGCCGAAAAAGAAGCCCAGAAGGCCTACGAACGGTCGCTGGGCAATATTCCGGAGCAAAAGAGCGCGGACCCCTGGGGAATCGCGCGTGGCGACAACTCCCCCCCGAAGGCCGCTACCAAGACCGCGTCGCCGAAGCCGAAGGCCAAGAACGACACGAAGAACGACACCAAGACCGACAGCGCCGCCAAGCAATAGAAACACCAAGAGACCCGCCGGCGCGATGCCCGGACAATCAGGGTCCGGCCAGGAGGAAACGCCGAAATGTCGGACACGCTGCTGTTTTCCCCGATGTCGATCCGCGGCGTCGAGTTGCGCAACCGCATCGTGGTGCCGCCGATGCACCAGTATTCGGCGGTGAAGGGCTTTCCGACCGACTGGCACCTGATGAACGCCGGCAAGTTCGCCGCCGGCGGCGCTGGCCTCGTGGTGGTGGAATCGACCAAGGTCGAGCGGCGCGGCTGCGGCACCGTCGGCGACCTCGGCATCTGGGATGATGCCTTTGTCGAGCCGCTCAGCCGTCTCGCCAAGTTCATCAAGCAGCAGAACTCGGTTGCCGGCATCCAGCTCGGCCATTCCGGCCGCAAGGCGCGTGCGACGCGCCCGTGGGAAGGCGACCGGCCGCTGCAGCGTTCCCCTGAGATCGAGGATTGGGACGTCTGGTCGCCGGTGGCGCCGAGCGCGATCGCCCATAGCGAGAAATGGCCGGTGCCGAAGGCGCTGGAACGCCACGAGGTCAAGGATCTGGTGCAGGCCTGGGGCCACGCGGCGCGCCGTGCCCATGAGGCCGGCTTCGACGTGCTGGAGCTGCACGGCGCTCACGGCTATCTCGTGCACCAGTTCCTATCGGAGCGATCCAACCAGCGCAGCGACGAATATGGCGGTTCCGAAGCCAACCGGATGCGCTTCATCACCGAAATCACCGAAGCGGTGCGGACGCACTGGCCCGATCACAAGCCGTTGTTCGCCCGCCTCTCGGTCGAGGACAATGCCGGCTGGGGGCCGGAACAGAGCGCGCGGCTGGCGAAAATCCTCAAGGCCAAGGGCGTCGACGTGATCGACTGCTCATCCGGCGGCATCACCGAGATGGCCCCGATCCTGGGCAAGGAAATCAAGTACAGCTACCAGGTTCCATTGTCGGAATACGTCAAGCGCCACGCCGATATCATGACCATGGCGGTCGGCCTCATCATCCATGGCGATCAGGCTGAGCAGATACTGCGCGACAAGCAGGCCGACCTGATCGCTGTGGGGCGCGAAATCCTCAACAATCCGAACTGGCCGATGGATGCCGCCCTGAAGCTCGGCGTCGACGGGCCTTTCCGCCATGTGCCGCCGCAGTTCGGCTATTGGCTGGGAACCCGGGCCAAGCGCGGTTTTGGAACCCAGCCCTCGACCTGGCAGAGCGGGCTTCAGGAGTCGGGCAAGGCGACGTGAAAAGATGCATTCTGGAGGCTAGGCATTCCAAAAAAGCCTTCCCGAACAATGCCCACCGAAAGCCACCGTAATGACCCGGTAAGGTCATGGCCTTGATCCGACCAAAATGACGTTGTGTGGTCCGCCTGCCGGGTCAGGACGCCGATTCACGTGAACCGCGTGAATCCAGGCTGTCGATATCAAAAAGGACCGCTCGTGATGCGCAAGAACATTACCTTTCTGCTGGGCACGGCCACGGGCGTCTGCCTAACCCTTCTGGTTGCCGGACCCCAGCAACTGGCGACCGCGGCCAGGGCTGCGGTCGAGTCCGGCACCTACTCGAAACTCAATCTGTTCGGCGACGTGTTCGAGCGGGTCCGCTCCGACTATGTCGAGAAGCCCGACGACAGCAAGCTGATGGAAGGCGCCATCAACGGCATGATCTCCTCGCTCGATCCGCATTCGCGTTACATGAACGCGAAGGGCTGGAGCGACATGCAGGAGACCACGCATGGCGAGTTCGGCGGGCTCGGCATCGAGGTCACGATGGAAGACGGCTTCGTCAAGGTGGTGACGCCGATCGACGATACGCCGGCCGCCAAGGCTGGCATCATGTCGGGCGACGTGATTACCCAGATCGACGACGATACCATTCAGGGCCTCACGCTCGACCAGGCCGTGGCCAAGATGAAGGGACCGGCCGACAGCAAGATCAGGCTGAAGATCGTTCGCAAGAACGCCGAGGCGCCGATCGACGTCGCATTGGTGCGCGAAGTGATCCGCGTGAAGCCGGTGCGCTACCACACCGACGGCGGCGATATCGGCTATATCAGGATCACCAGCTTCAACGAGCAGACCACCGATGGCCTGCGCAAGGCGATCACGGAAATTTCAAAGGAAATCCCGCAGGACAAGCTCGCGGGTTACGTCGTCGACCTCCGCAACAATCCGGGCGGACTGCTCGATCAGGCGGTATCGGTGTCGAGCACCTTCATGAACCGGGGCGAGGTGGTCTCGACCCGCGGGCGCACGCCGGAGGAAACCCAGCGCTTCACCGCGCGCGGCGGCGACCTCACCAAGGGCAAGCCGCTCGTCGTGCTGATCAACGGCGGATCGGCTTCCGCGTCCGAGATCGTGGCCGGCGCCTTGCACGACCACAAGCGTGCCACGCTGATCGGCACGCGTTCGTTCGGCAAGGGCTCGGTGCAGACCATCATTCCGCTGGGCTCAGGCAATGGCGCGCTGGCACTGACCACTGCGCGCTACTACACGCCGTCCGGGCGTTCGATCCAGGCCCAGGGCGTGACGCCCGACCTCGAAGTGCTTCAGGTGGTGCCGGACGAGCTGAAGAGCCGCGCCGAACTGCAGGGTGAGGCGTCGATGCGCGGCCATCTGGCCGCCGATGGCGCCGAGCAGACCGGCTCGCAATCCTACGTCCCTCCGTCGGAGAAGGACGACAAGGCGCTGAACGCCGCCTTCAATCAACTCCGCGGCGTCACCGTGAATGCCAACGCGCCGTCGGCGGTGAAGCGGCCGGTGCCGAACTAGCGGGGCAAGCTGGAGCGTCTTATACCGTCATTCCGGGTTCGCTTCGCGCCCCGGAATGACGCCGGAAATTGTATGCCTTGGCGGTTGGAATCCAAACTCTCCACGTCATTGCGAGGAGCGCAAGCGACGAAACAATCCATCTAGCGGCGCAAAGAAAGAATGGATTGCTTCGCTCCGCTCGCAATGACGGTAGCCGGCGTCAGCGCTCCGTCCCAATTCTCAAGCGCTACGGGCGATCGGCTTGGGTTTGCCGCCCCGGGCCGGGCGCGCCGCGTCGGAGCCTTGCCGGTGCGTGGACAGTAACGGCCTGATATCGGCCGCGGGCTTCGCCGCGCTGAACAGGTAGCCCTGCATTTCTGAACAGCCAAGCCCCCGCAGCAATTCGCGCTGCTGCTCGGTCTCGACGCCTTCGGCCGTCGTCGTCATGTGGCGATCGGCGGCGATGTTGACCACCGCCTGGACGATAGAGGACGAGCCTTCCGGCGACGCGAGATCGGTAACGAAGCAACGGTCGATCTTGATCTTGTCGAACGGAAAGCGTTGCAGATAGCTCAGCGAGGAGTAGCCGGTGCCGAAATCGTCGAGCGCGATTCTAACGCCGATGTCGCGAAGCTGGTGCAGGATGGCAAGCGCGGCGTCATCGTCGCGGATCAGCACGGCTTCGGTGATTTCGAGTTCGAGACGGCTGGCGGCAAGGCCCGATGCGGCCAGTGCGCCAATGACTTTCAGCGCCAGCGTGCCGCTCTTGAACTGAACCGGCGAGACGTTGACCGCGAGCCGGATATGGTCGGGCCAGGTCGCGGCCTCCGTGCAGGCGGTGGTCAGCACCCATTCGCCGAGCTGGTTGATCAGGCCGGTTTCCTCGGCGATCGGGATGAAGTCGGCTGGCGAGATCATGCCACGCTGCGGATGGCGCCAGCGCAGCAGCGCCTCGCAGCCGGTAATGCGGTTGTTCTGCAGGCTGAGACAGGGCTGGTAGTAGACCTCGAAGCCGCCATCCGTGATGGCCTGGCGCAGGTCGATTTCCAGGACGCGGCGGGCGCGGACCTCGGCTTCCATCGCGGGTTCGAAGAACCGGGAGGTGCGGCGGCCGGCGGCCTTGGCCGCGTACATCGCCAGATCGGCATTCTTCAGGATCTGGTCGAGATCGGATCCGTCCTGCGGCGCCAGCGCGATGCCGATCGAGGCGTCGGTGGTCACCTGATGGCCGAGGCATTCATAGGGCGCGCGGATCGCCTCGAAGATGCGGTTGACGAGTTCGGTGACGTCGGAGGCGCTCGTGACGCCGGTCTGAACGATGGCGAATTCGTCGCCGCCGAGCCTCGCGACGAAATCGGTTTCGCGCACGCAGCCGCCGAGACTGACCGCCACCGACTTCAAGAGTTCGTCGCCGATCATGTGCCCGAGCGAGTCGTTGACGCTCTTGAATTCGTCGATGTCGATATAGAGAACCGCCAGTTGCTGGCCGGATGCGGCGTGAGGCAGTTCGCGCTTGAGCCGTTCGTGGAACAAAGCGCGGTTCGGCAGATCGGTCAGCGCGTCGTAATGGGCGAGGTGGGTGATGCGCTCCTCGGCGCGCCGGCGCTCGGTGACGTCTTCATGGGTCACCACCCAGCCGCCGTCCGCCAGCGGTTCGTTGACGACCTGGATCGAGCGCCCGTCGGGCGTGGCGATGACCATCACGTTCTGATGCGCGACGTCGCGCAGCACCAGCCGGACGTAACGCTCGACGTCGCCATCGAAGGAGCCGGTCTGTGCGCGGTGGGCGATGACGTCGTGGAAACTGCAGCCCGGTTTTACGACCTCGGCCGACAGGCCGTACATCTCGATATAGCGTTGGTTGCAGATGACGAGCCGCTGGGTTGAATCGAACAGCAGCAGGCCCTGGGTCATGTTGTTGACGGCGGTGTCAAGCCGCTGCTTCTCCAGCGTCAGCCGCTGCTTCGACGCAAGGTGTTGCTGCGAAAGCTTGCGCACCACTAGAAACAGCAGCACCGATATCGCCAGCACCGACAGGCCTGCCACCACGATCAGGATGGCGATCTGCTCGCGCCAGTCCGCTAGCGCCGCGGAGGTCGTCGTCGCCGCGACGATCACGATCGGGAAATTCGTCAGCGCGCGCGAGGAAATCAGCCGGTCCTCGCCGTCGACCGGACTGGTGAGGCGGGACGTGCTGTGGGGCAGATTGAACACCTGCAGCTGGCTGGCCGCGCCGGTCTTGAAGTTCTTGCCGATCATCTCGTCGACATGGGGATAGCGGGCGAGCAGCGTGCCGTCGCGATGGTGCATCGATATGGCCGCGCCGCTTCCGAGCGCCACGGTTGCGAAGAATTTCTCGAAATTGACTGGTTCGATGCCGCGCCCGACGACGCCGAGGAACTCGCCGTTGGGGCCGGTGACCTTGCGGGCGATCACCGTGGTCCAGACGCCGGTGATGCGGCTGTAGACCGGCTCGATCAGCATGGCCGGCGATTGCGGATCGGACTTGAAGGTCTTGAAGTAGGAGCGGTCGCCGACGCTGACCGCGGGCACCGGCCAGGCGGCCGAGGCGTTGATCAGTCTGCCGTCGGCGTCGAAGACGTTGACGCCGCCGACATAGGACAGCGCATCCATCTTGGACTTGAGCATCAGGTGAATTTCCTGGCTCGACATCCGGCGCTTGAAATTCTCTGCGGTGGCGATGCCGTTGGACCGCATGAAGCTGATGAGGTCCTTCTGGACGACCTCGAAATCCCCGAGCTGCTGGTCGAAATGGCGGGCCAGCAACAGCACGGTATTTTCCAGTTCGCGCTCGCTGTTGCGCAGCGCACGTTCGCGGAAATTGCCTGCCATCAGCGTAGCGCCGATCGCAATCGCTGATATCAGCAATATGCCGCCAAGGATCAGCCAGCGGATCGGGCCACCGCGGAAGCCTGGAGCAGTGTTGAGGGAACTAATGCCGGTCGAATCCATCGAAAGGGTCGCTGTCTGGAGAGAACTCCGGAAGCAGAGTTCTCTCAGCGTCCGGCCCATCATCTCAGTAACGCGGCGAGATGGAGTTGACGTTAGTAAGTCTGGTTAACGAAGCGTTATCCCGGTTGCGGCCGCGACCTTCGCAACTGCAGAAGTTGCCGCTTCCCGTCAGCCGGTCGATGGCGCCGGGTTGGCCGGAATGCGCAACGCTGCGGGCCGTCACTGCATGCGTGTCGCCGACGTGTGCGATCGCTTCCTTGCGACGCCCATCGTTTGGCCGGGAACTGTGGCGCCCGCGTTAACGCTTCGCTGATAGTTGCTGTCGGTGTAGGGATTGCCCGGTCCCTTGTTCTGGCAATTGGCGTTCGGATAAAAAAATGCGCAGTAACCGGGTTCGGCAATCACCTGCTGTGCCATTGCCGGTCCGGTGATCATGGCGAGCGCAGCGACGGCGCTGAGAAGCCTGCAAGTCGGCATTGGATTCCTCCTCGTGAAGGTCCCACAGGAAACAACCCCGCCGGCGCATGCGGCATTCCTCGCTGCGCTGGTCACACTGGCGTTACCGCCGCAGCGTCCCCTTGCTCAGTCCCCGGAACGATAATGTCCGGACTTACCGCCCTGCTTCTCGACGAGGTGAATGCCCTCGATGCGGACGCCGCGTTCGACCGCCTTGATCATGTCATAGATCGTGAGACAGGCCACCGACACTGCCGTCAGCGCCTCCATCTCGACGCCGGTAGGCCCGGTGACCTTCACGGTGGCGCGGATGATGCAGCCGGGAAGCTTGTTGTCGGGGGTGATGTCGAGCGTTACCTTCGACAGCGCCAGCGGATGGCACAGCGGGATCAGATCCGAGGTGCGCTTCGCCGCCATGATGCCGGCAATGCGCGCGGTGCCCAGCACGTCGCCCTTCTTGGCATTGCCGGACACGATCAGCTCCAGCGTCGCCTTGTGCATGACGACACAGCCTTCGGCGACCGCGACGCGTTCGGTCGCCGGCTTGGCCGACACGTCGACCATGCGCGCTTCGCCCGCGGCGTCGATATGGGTGAGGGCGGCGCCGGCTTTGGAAGGCTTACCTTTGGAAGTCTTGCCTCTGGAAGTCTTGTCTCTGTAAGTCTTGCGGGCCATCTTCTAGCGGGTTCCGGTGGCGCGGGGCGTGTCGGTGCGGGCCAGCAGCGCACGGGTTGCCGCCGTCACGTCGGCCTGCCGCATCAGGCTTTCGCCGACCAGGAAGGTCGACATCCCCACGCGTTCCAGTCGCGCGAGGTCGGCCGGGGCAAAGATACCGCTCTCGCCGACCATCAGCCGGTCTTTCGGGATCAACGGCGCCAGCGCCTCGCTGGTCGACAGCGTGGTCTCGAAAGTGCGCAGATTGCGGTTGTTGACGCCGATCATCGGCGACCGAAGTTTCAGGGCGCGATCGAGTTCGGCGCGGTCGTGGATTTCGATCAGCACGTCCATGCCGAGCGCAATCGTCGCGTCCTCGATATCCTTTGCCGCGGTATCGTCGAGTGCTGCCATGATGATCAGGATGCAGTCGGCGCCATGGGCGCGGGCCTCCACCACCTGATAGGTGTCGAACACGAAATCCTTGCGCAGCACCGGCAGATGGGTCGCCGCGCGTGCCGCCACCATGAAATCGAGATGGCCCTGGAACGAAGGCGTGTCAGTCAGCACCGACAGGCAGGCCGCGCCGCCGGCCTCGTAAGCCCGGGCGAGCACCGGCGGATCGAAATCGGCGCGGATCAGTCCCTTCGAGGGCGAGGCCTTCTTCACTTCCGCGATCAGCGCATAGTCGCCGCGCGCAAGCTTCTCGCGGATCGCGCGCACGAAACCGCGCGGCGGCGAGGCGGTCTTGGCGCGCGCCTCGACCTCGGCCGGCGGATGCGCCCGCTTGGCGGCGGCGATTTCCTCGCGCTTGTACGTCTCGATCTTGGTCAGGATGTCGGACATGTCAGGCGCTCCCGCGGTCAGCCGTTGGAAACCGCGATCAGGTGTTTGAGCCGTGCCGCCGCGGTACCGCTGTCGAGCGACGTAGTGCCGAGCGCCACGCCTTCCTTCAGATCCTTGGCGCGGCCGGCGACGATCAGCGCGGCTGCTGCGTTCAAGAGGGCGACGTCGCGATAGGCGCTCGGCTTGCCGTCGAGCACGCTTTGCAGCGCCACCGCGTTGGCATCGGCGTCGCCGCCCTTGAGGCCGTCGCCACCGGCGCGGGCAAGGCCAGCGTCCTCCGGCGTCACCTCGAAGGTGCGGATGTTGCCGTTCTCAAGGCTCGCCACGAAACTCGGGCCGGTGAGGGTGATCTCGTCCAGCCCGTCGGAGCCGTGCACCACCCAGGCGGATTCGGAGCCGAGGTTCTTCAGCACCTGCGCCAGCGGCTGCACCCAGTGCCGGGAGAACACGCCGACCATCTGCCGTTTGACGCCAGCCGGATTGGAGAGCGGCCCGAGCAGGTTGAAGATGGTGCGGGTGGCGAGTTCGACCCGGGTCGGGCCCACGTTCTTCATGGCGGGATGATGCGTGGGCGCGAACATGAAACCGATGCCGGCCTCCTGGACGCAGCGGCCGACCTGCTCCGGCGTCAGGTCGAGCTTGACACCGAGCGAAGCCAGCACATCGGCGGCGCCCGAGCGCGACGACAGCGCGCGGTTGCCGTGCTTGGCGACCGGCACGCCCGCGCCCGCGACGATGAAGGAAGCGCAGGTCGAGACGTTGACCGAGCCGGAGCCGTCGCCGCCGGTGCCGACCACGTCGACGGCGTTGGCGGGCGCCGTGACCCGCAGCATCTTGCTGCGCATCGCCGATACCGCGCCGGTGATCTCGTCGACGGTTTCGCCGCGCACCCTGAGCGCCATCAGCAACCCGCCCATCTGCGAGGGCGTCGCCTCGCCGGACATCATGCTGTCGAAGGCGGATGCCGCTTCGTCACGCGACAGCGTCGCGCCGGTGGCGACTTTTCCGATAATAGATTTGAGGTCGTCCATCTCGTGCTTTCAGGATCGCGCTTGCGTTCGGATTAGGCTCAGTTGTTGGCGCCCGTCACCTGCGCGAAGGCGGCCTGATTGATTGACGTACCGATCTCGGATTCGATCTTGGTCACGTATTGCGCGACCTGTTCGTCGGTCAGTCCGCGCTGCAACGTGTCCTTGAGCTTCTTCATCTCGTCGGATGCCGCATCGATCTGCGGCACGCTGACATCGGTGACGCGGAACACGATCCAGGCGCTGCCGCCGGCGTCCGGGGTCTGCCCGACGCCGTCCTTGGGCGTGCGGAAGGCGGCGGTGACGACCGAGGAGGGCACGCCTGCCGGCGAGGCGTCGCGGCGGAAATCCTTGACGGTCTCGACCTTGGTTCCGATCGCGCTGGCTTCCGCGGCGAGTGTGGCGCCTTGCTCGAGCTTTTGCACCATCTCGGTCGCTTTGGCCCGTAGCCTGTCCGAGATCTGGTCTTCGCGCCATTTCGCCTCGACCTGGTCCTTGACCTCGTCGAGGTTTCGCTCGCGCGAGGGCGTGACGCCGAGCACGTCGAACCAGACATAGCCGCCGCGGAACTGGATCGGGTCGTTGTCGACGCCGACGTCGCTGTTGAAGGCCTGCGAGACCAGGTCGAGACCCTGCGGGATGTTGGCCACGGGCTGCCCGCTCGGCAGACGGCCCGAGCGATCGACGGCGTCGATCGTCACGGCGGTCAGACCGAGCTTCTGCGCGGCTTCCACCACATTGGAGCCGCCGCTGCGCTCGTCTTCCATCTTGTTCTGGATTTCGGCGACCTTGGCGCGCGCGCGCTCGGTCGCGAGCTCCTTCTTCACCTGGCCCGCCATGCTCTCATAGGTGGGCGTGACGCCCGGTTCGATCTTGCCGATCTTGACCAGCGCCACACCGAACTGGCCTTTCACGGGCTGGCTGATCTCGCCGGACGGCAGCGCGAACGCCGCGTCCGCGATGGCGGGATCGATGATCGCGGATTTCGTGATCAGGCCGAGGTCGACGTCGGACAGATTGAGGTTGCGCTCCTTGGCGAGGTCGTCGAACGACAGTCCGCCGGTGACGCGGCTGCGCGCCGACAGCGCTTCCTCGGCATTGGGAAACACGATCTGCGTCACTTCGCGCTTCTCCGGCGTGCCGATCTTGTCGCGGCGCTGCTCGAAGACCTTTTTCGCATCCTCGTCGGAGACGTCAGACCATTTGCCGATCTCTTCGGGGTTGATCACGACAAAGGCCAGCTTGCGATATTCGGGCGCGCGGAACTGGGTCTTGTGGTCCTCGAAATAGGCGGCGAGCGTCTCGGGCGAGGGCGTCTCGATGGTGCCGGCCTGCGCGGCGTCGAGCTTGAGATAGTCGATCGAGCGCTGCTCGTTCTGGAAGCGGGTCAGTGCGTCCACCATCAGCTTCGGCGGCTCCAGGCCTGCCGAAATGGTGCCCGCGATCTGGCGCCGCAGCCCGACGCGCCGCTGTTCAGCGAGATAGCGCTGCTCGGTGTAGCCGAACTGCCGGATCGCGGCCTGGAAGCGCGCGGGCTCGAACGTGCCGCCCAGTCCCTTGAAATTGGGGTCGGAGTAGATCGTTCGCATGGTTTCGGCCTCGGACTGGCCGAGCCCCATGCGCCGGGCTTCCTCGTCGAGCGCGGCCTCGGCGATGGTCTGCTGCAACACCTGGCGGTCAAGCCCAAAGGCGCGGGCCTGGTCCATGGTCAGGGGACGGCCGAAACTGCGGCCAAGCTGCTGCAGCCTGTCGGTGTAGATCTGGCGGAACTGCTCGGTCGAAATCTCGGTCTTGCCGATCTTGGCCAGCGAGGACTGTCCGAACCCCTTGAAGATGTCGGCGATACCCCAGACTCCGAAACTGACGATCAAAACGCCCATGACGACGCTCATGATCGCCTTGCCGAGCCAATTTGATGAGGCCTTGCGTATTCCTCGAAGCATGGGTCCAACTTGTCTGATTATGAGGGAACCGGGTCGCGCCTTGGCCAGATCCTCGAACGGATACCGAGAAGGGCGTCACCGAGTTGATAAAGCATCATAAAGTGGCAACGTCCCGGTCGCAACCCGACCGGGGCGGGCCAATTGAAGCGGTTAACGGCCGGGGATCGCAAGGGGATGGCTCTTGGCTGCATCTGGAACTGGCCGCAAGCCTCTGCTAGCGCATCTCTAACGCTGACATTGCGAGAATTTTGACATGACCGACGCCATCCGGCCGCTGATCGCGGGCAACTGGAAAATGAACGGCCTGAAATCGGCTTTTGCCGAATTCGATGCCATGATCGCCGGCGCCGCCGCCCTGGCCGCCAAGGCCGATTTGCTGGTCTGCCCGCCGGCGACGCTGATCGCAGGCTTCGCCGACAAAGCAAGGGGCTCCAAACTCGCCGTTGGCGCGCAGGATTGCCACCCGAAAGCCTCCGGCGCCCATACCGGCGATCTCTCGGCGGAAATGCTGGCCGATGCCGGCGCCAGCGCGATCATCGTCGGCCATTCCGAGCGGCGCGCCGACCACGGCGAAACCGATGCGCTGGTGCGCCAGAAGGCCGAAGCCACCTGGCGCGCCGGGTTGACCGCCATCGTCTGCATCGGCGAGACCCAAAAGCAGCGCGATGCCGGCCAGACATTGGACATCTGCGGCGGCCAGCTTGCGGGATCGCTACCTGATGGTGCGACCTCGGCCAATCTGGTGGTGGCCTATGAGCCGGTCTGGGCGATCGGGACCGGACTGACGCCGACGACCGGAGATGTCGAGCAAGTTCATCGGTTTATCCGGCAGGTGCTCACCGATCGATTTAAGGCGGAAGGCGGCAAGGTCCGCATTCTCTATGGCGGCTCGGTCAAGCCCTCGAACGCCGCGGAGCTGATGGCGGTGGCCAACGTCAACGGCGCCCTGGTCGGCGGCGCCAGCCTGAAGGCTTCGGATTTCCTGGCGATCGCGGCGGCGTGCTAGTTCAGGCCGTCTCTCGCTCCTGCAACCGCTTCCAGTAGATCAGCGTCCCCGTGAGGCCGCCGTGCGGTTTCAGCGCGTAGTCGGGGATCACGCCGGTCAACCGGAACCCCAACCGCTCGTACAATCCGGCCGCGCCTTCATCCTCGGCGGTGTCGAGCACCAGCAGCCAGCGTCCATGTTCGAGCGCGATGCGCTCGGCTTCGCGCAGCAAGGCCGTCGCTATGCCGCGATGGCGGTGACTGAGCCGCGTCATCATCTTGGCGATCTCGGCGCGATGCGGCTGGTTCGGCGGCAAATTCAGCAACAGCGTGACGGTTCCGATCAGGCTCTCGCCGTCGAAGGCGCCGAGGACGATCCGCTCGCCGCGGGCCGCCGCGCCGAGTGAGTCCTGCCAGAACGCATTCGCTGCTGGCGCCGGCATCGGGTGCATGAAGCTGACCGAACCGCCATGGGCGACCGTCTCCACCAGCATTTCGCTCAATGCCGCAATCGTGTCCGGCGAAGCAGTGAGGGGTGCAATCCTGATCGGCGGCATCATCTCAGCTCCGTGCCAGCGCAACGACGTAGACGCAGGGTGCCGCGCTCTCATTGGCAAAGGTGGTTTCTGCGGGCGGCCCAAAGCCGAGGCAATCGCCGGCGCTCAGCTCATGGCGCTCGCCAGCTTCGGTGATGACCAGCGCGCCCGACAGCACCCAGAGGGTTTGGCGGATGTGGGCGTAGGACGAGGCCGGCAGCGTCACCTGTTGTCGCGCCGGCATTTCGACCCTGACGATCTCGATCGGGTTGTCGGGACGGCTGAACACCTGCCGGCGCAGGTAACCGGTCTCGGGATCGCGCCACACTTGTTGGTCGGCGGCCCGGGAAATGCGGTCGCCCTGGCCCTCGGCGCGCAGCATCAGGCCCGCGAGCGTCAGGTCGAAGGCGCTCGCCAGCCGCACCAGCACGACGGCGGTCGGGCTGACCTCGGCGCGCTCGATCTTGCTGATGGTGGCCTTCGAGACGCCGGAGCGCTCGGCGAGATCCGCCAGCGACCAGCCGCGGCTGTCGCGCTCAAGCCGCAGCCGGTGGGCGAGGCGGTTGCTTAGATCGTCTATAATAGTATCCATATGTCTATTATAGGAGAAATTCGAGCTGCCTCAAGCCTGAATTGAACGGATCGGGCGGGGCCGAATTCCTTGTCCCCAAAGGCTGCGGCAATTATCTCCCGCGCAGCGGTTGGGGGTGACAATGCCCCTGCCGATCGTGTAACACCGCGCAACTTCAGGAAAACCCGCAAGCCCCTCAAGCAGCCGAAGCCCGGCGCTGTCGGCTTGTGACGGAAGGTTAGAGATGCAGACCGTCATTATTGTCGTTCACCTCATGATCGTTTCCGTGCTGATCGGCGCGGTGCTGCTGCAGAAGTCGGAAGGCGGCGGCCTCGGCATGGGTGGCGGCGCCGGCTTCATGTCGAGTCGCGGCACCGCGAACCTGTTGTCGCGCACGACCGCTATTCTGGCGGGCCTCTTCTTTCTCACCAGCATGGCTCTCGCCTGGATCGCCGGCGCCGAT
This sequence comes from Bradyrhizobium sp. KBS0727, assembly GCF_005937885.2. Classification (NCBI taxonomy): domain Bacteria; kingdom Pseudomonadati; phylum Pseudomonadota; class Alphaproteobacteria; order Hyphomicrobiales; family Nitrobacteraceae; genus Bradyrhizobium; species Bradyrhizobium sp. KBS0727. Next base: position 3,575,376 of record NZ_CP042176.1, read on the forward strand.
CGCAAGCCAAGCTCGATTCTCGGTACCGCGCCGGCGACGCAATCGCAGCCCGGCGGCGCTTCACCGATCACCCCGCCGACCTCTGGCGGCCTTCTGGATTCGCTGAAGAAGGCGGACGAACAGCCGGGCCAGCCGCCGGCACCGTCGGGCCCGCAGGCGCCGCGTTCGCAATAAAGCAGGGTGGCTATGCAGGGCGGCGTCTACCGTCCCGCATCAGCACTTCCCATCAATGCTCTGATATCGCTTTAAATTTCACGTCACCCACAGCCCGGCAGAATGTTTGCCTTGGTATGCGATTCGTTTTGGCGAATCGGGGCAGTGGCCTTAAAGGTTGAGTCCCATGGCGCGGTACATATTCATCACCGGCGGCGTGGTTTCTTCGCTCGGAAAGGGTCTGGCTTCAGCGGCACTCGGTGCCCTGCTGCAGTCCCGCGGGTACAAGGTCCGTCTCCGTAAGCTCGACCCCTATCTCAACCTCGATCCCGGAACGATGTCGCCGTATCAGCACGGCGAAGTGTTCGTGACCGATGACGGCGCCGAGACCGATCTCGATCTCGGCCATTACGAGCGCTTCACCGGGCGTCCGGCTACCAAGGCCGACAACATCACCACCGGGCGCATCTATCAGGACATCATCACCAAGGAGCGCCGCGGCGATTATCTCGGCGCGACCATCCAGGTGGTGCCGCACGTCACCAACGCGATCAAGGAATTCGTGCTTTCGGGCAACGAAGAATACGATTTCGTGCTGGTCGAAATCGGCGGCACCGTCGGCGACATCGAGGGCCTGCCGTTCTTCGAGGCGATCCGCCAACTCAAGAACGAGCTGCCGCGCGAGCACGCCGTCTACATTCATCTGACGCTGCTGCCGTTCATCCCGAGCGCGGGCGAGTTGAAGACCAAGCCGACGCAACATTCGGTCAAGGAGCTGCGCTCGATCGGCATCCAGCCGGACATCCTGCTGTGCCGCACCGACCGCGAAATTCCCAAGGAAGAACGGCGCAAGCTCGGCCTGTTCTGCAACGTGCGCGAAAGTGCTGTCATCGAGGCGAGGGATGTCGACAACATCTACGCCGTGCCCGAGGCCTATCACGCCGCCGGGCTCGACGACGAGGTGCTGGCCGCGTTCGGCATCGCGCCGAAGATTCCGCCGGCGCTGCAGAGCTGGAACGTCATCAACGAACGCGTGCGCAACCCCGAAGGCGCCGTGACCATCGCCATCGTCGGCAAGTACACCGGCATGAAGGATGCCTACAAATCGCTGATCGAGGCGCTGTCGCATGGCGGCATCGCCAACAAGGTCAAGGTCAACCTCGACTGGATCGAGAGCGAGGTGTTCGAGCACGAGGATCCGGCGCCGTTCCTCGAACATGTCAACGGCATCCTGGTGCCCGGCGGCTTCGGCCAGCGCGGCGCCGAGGGCAAGATCCGCGCGGCACAGTTCGCCCGCGAGCGCAACGTGCCGTATTTCGGCATTTGCTTCGGCATGCAGATGGCGGTGATCGAAGCCGCGCGTAATCTGGTCGGCATCGAGGATGCCAACTCCACCGAGTTCGGCCCGACCAAAGAGCCTCTGGTCGGCCTGATGACGGAATGGCTGCGCGGCAACGAGCTTGAGAAGCGCTCGAAGGCCGGCGACCTCGGCGGCACCATGCGGCTCGGTGCCTATCCTGCGGCGCTGAACCGCGGCAGCCGGGTGTCGGAAGTCTATGGCGGCGCCACCGAGATTTCGGAACGTCATCGTCACCGCTACGAAGTCAACACCGCCTACAAGGACCGGCTCGAACAGCACGGCCTGCGCTTCTCGGGGCTGTCGCCCGACGGCGTGCTGCCGGAGATCGTCGAATACGAGGACCATCCCTGGTTCATCGGCGTCCAATTCCATCCCGAATTGAAGTCGCGGCCTTTTGAACCGCATCCGCTGTTCGCGTCGTTCATTCAGGCGGCGGTGGTGCAGTCGCGGCTGGTTTGATCCCCACCACCGGTTGTCTTTGACGAACGCGCCGATTGTTGCGACAAACCGCTCCCGTGACCTGCAAGAACAATAAATCAAGGGAGTGCGTTCGATGATCTACGAGATGCGCGTCTATCGTTGCCTGCCGGGCCGTCTGCCGGCGCTGCTCAAGCGTTTCGAAAACACCACGCTGAAGCTGTGGGAAAAGCACGGCATCAAGCAGGCCGGGTTCTTCACCACGCTGGTCGGCGAATCCCATCAGGAACTGACCTATCTGCTGGCCTGGGAATCGCTGGCCGACCGTGAAAAGAAATGGACCGCGTTCCAGAGCGATCCGGATTGGATCACTGCGCGCGCCAAGACCGAGGAAGACGGCCAGATCGTCGGCAATATCGTCAACCAGTTGCTGGTGCCGACCGCGTTCTCGTCAGTGAAGTAACTGGTGGCGCAACCCTGATATTCGGGGGCTTTCCGGGGTTGATCCTGATTGCGCGGACCGGCATGGTCCGCGCCGAACGAAGGAAAATCCCTTGAACGCAAACCTCAAAGCAGCTCCGGTCGTGACCGTTGGCCCGGTCAAATTCGGTAACGATCTGCCGATTTCAATCATTGCCGGACCATGCCAGCTCGAGAGCCGCGCGCATGCGCTGGAAGTGGCTGGCGCGCTGAAAGAGATCGCGACACGGCTCGGAATCGGCCTTGTCTATAAAACCTCGTTCGACAAGGCCAACCGCACCAGCGGCACGGCCGCGCGCGGTATCGGGCTCGCCCAGGCGCTGCCGATCTTTGCCGAGATACGCTCCTCGCTCGGATTGCCTGTCCTCACCGACGTGCACGAGGCCACGCAATGCGCCGAGGTGGCACAGGCCGTGGATGTGCTGCAGATCCCCGCCTTCCTGTGCCGGCAGACCGATCTGCTGTTGGCGGCGGCTGCGACCGGCAAGGTCGTCAACGTCAAGAAGGGGCAATTTCTGGCGCCGTGGGACATGGCGAATGTCGTCGGCAAAATTACCGGCGGCGGCAATCCGAACGTGCTGGTGACCGAACGAGGCGCGTCCTTTGGCTACAACACACTGGTGTCGGATATGCGGGCGCTGCCGATCATGGCGCGCACCACCGGCGCGCCGGTCATTTTCGACGCCACCCATTCGGTGCAACAGCCGGGCGGGAAGGGCGCCTCATCCGGCGGCGAGCGTGAATTCGTGCCGGTGCTGGCGCGCGCGGCGGTTGCGGTCGGCGTCGCCGGCGTCTTCATCGAAACCCATCCCGATCCTGATCGCGCGCCGTCGGACGGACCCAACATGGTGCCGCTGCGGGAGTTCGAGGCGCTGATCAAAACCCTGATGGGGTTCGACGCGCTCGCCAAGGGAACGACCGGTCGATGACACGGATATTGCGGTGACCGCGTCCAGCCGCCTGCCGCCAGCGTTGAACATCATTACGCTGGCGACGTTTGCGGCCAGCCTGTCGGCGCGCGCACTCGATCCGGTGCTGCCGCATGTCGCCGACGATTTCGGCGTGAGCATTGCGACCGCCGCCGCTTTCGCTTCCGTCTTCGCCTTCACCTTTGCGATCATCCAGCCGGTGCTGGGCGCGGCGGCCGATCTGTTCGGCAAGGCGCGGCTGATGGTGGTGTGCCTGATGCTGCTGGGCGTTGCCAACATCCTCGGCGCGATGTCGACGTCGTTCTGGCTGCTGTTCGCCTCGCGGATTCTCGCCGGGATCGGCTCCGGCGGCGTATTTCCGGTGGCGCTCAGTCTCACCAGCGATCTGGTCGGCCCGGAGAAACGGCAGATCGCGATCGGCCGCACGCTGATGGGGTCGATGACCGGCAACCTGCTGGGGGCAACGGTCTCGGGTCTGATCGGTGACTTCTTGGGTTGGCGCGGCGTGCTGGCCCTGCTTGGCCTCTTGGTCATTGTCGCCTCGGTCGCGGTTCTCATGGGCTTTCGAGGGGCTGAACTGACGAAGCCGCCCAGGACGAACCTTGCGGCGCTCCGGCACGGCTACCGCACGATATTCGCCAATCCCAATGCCTTTTGTTATGCGGCGGTGTTCATCGAGGGCTGCTGCGTGCTCGGCCTGTTTCCCTACATCGCATCGTTCCTGTTCGAGCTCGGCGAAACCTCGCTGTCGATCGCCGGTATCGTGATCGCGGGCTTTGCCGTCGGCGGACTGGTCTACACCCTGACTGTTTCGCGGTTCCTCCCGAAAATCGGCGTCAACGGCATGATGATCGCGGGCGCGGCCCTGGTCGGGCTGCAGCTCATCGTGGTCGCGATGGGGCCTGGATGGAAGCTGCAAACCGTGAGCCTGATCTTCATGGGCTGGGGCTTCTACATGATCCACGGCTGCCTGCAGGTGTTTGCCAGCGAGCTGTCGGTGGAGGCGCGCGCGACCGCGCTGTCGTTGCATTCGTTTTTCTTCTTCATGGGCCAGACCATCGGGCCGATCGCCTACGGCTTCGGCATTCTGCATGCCGGCAAGACCCCGACCTTGCTGGCCGCTGCCGCCGTCATCATCGCGCTCGGCTTTGTCTGCGCGCGGCTGCTGCGACAGACGCGGCCGACGGATGCGGCCGCCCGACCCGACGTCGAGCCCTAGCTGAACGTTTGCCCGCTTCGCGCGTATTTTGCGGTTATGAAAACAGCGTCAGGATGTATTCGAGCAAATAGACCGTGGTGGCGTAGGTAACCGCGCCGATCGCCAGCAGCGCGACCGAGAGCCATACCCACAGCGGCGTCGATTCCTTTTGCATTGAAGCGCTCACGGGTCGAGTGCTGCGTCTTAGCAGCGCTGGTTTCCCCGGCCCCGTGACCATGGCGCAGTTTGGATGCCTTTTGTCAGAAAATGGCGCGCTAGCGTCAGGATGACGCATGGCTGAGGGATGCGGGCAGGATGCGAATACCGTCCATGGCACAGAGATTGCTTTGTTTTCTGACATTTAAGGTGAGCACGTGGACGCCCAAGTTACACGCCCCGCCAGGGGCAACATCAACGCCAGAAATGCCGGCTATGCCAACCAGTCTCCGCTCCAGCGATTCCTGGCCGGTTGCTACGAGGAATTCAAATCGGACAATTCGGGCGCGGTCGCCGACTACATCCCCGAGCTACAGCGCGCCAACCCCGCGCATTTTGGTGTCGCGCTCGTCACCATCGACGGCCACGTCTATGAGGTCGGCGACAGCGCGGCGCCGTTCACCATCCAGTCGGTCTCCAAGGCCTTCGTGTTTGCGCTGGCGCTGGAGGCGGTCGGCGAGGAACGGGTGTCGGCGGCGATCGGCGTCGAGCCAAGCGGTGAGGCGTTCAATTCGATCCGGCTCACCAACGACAACCGGCCGTTCAATCCGATGGTCAATGCCGGCGCGATCGCCTGTTCCGGGTTGATCCATCAGGCCTATGGCGCGTTGGCGTTCGAGCGGATCCGCGAAAAGCTCAGCCAGTTTGCCGGGCGCGAGCTCGGCGTCGACGATGCCGTGCATGCCTCCGAAGCGCTGACCGGCAACCGCAATCGCGCCATCGCCTGGTTGCTGCGCAACTATCTCGTGGTGCGGGACGATGTCGACGCGGTGCTGGATACGTATTTCCGCCAATGCGCCATCCTCGTCACCGCGCGCGATCTCGCCGTGATGGCGGCGACGCTGGCCAATCGTGGCGTCAATCCGGTGACCGGGGTGCAGGTGATCACGCCGCACATCGTTGCCCGCACGCTTTCCGTCATGACCAGTTCGGGCATGTATGATTACGCCGGCGAATGGATCTATCGCGTCGGCATTCCCGCCAAGAGCGGCGTCGGCGGCGGCATCGTCGCAGCGCTGCCATCGCAGATGGGGCTCGGCACCTTCTCGCCGAACCTCGATAGCCACGGCAACAGCGTGCGCGGGCTGAAAGTCTGCGAGGCGCTGTCGTCGCGCTTCGATCTGCATATGCTCAATCGCAGCGCCGACGTCCGCACCTGCATCATCGCCGATTACGACATCTACGGCATTTCATCGCGCCGCAGCCGTCAGCCGCACGAACAGCAGATCCTCGACGAGCGTCACAGCGACATCAGGGTGGTCGAGCTGGTCGGCGCACTGAATTTCGCGGCAGTCGACTATGTGGCGCGGCGGCTGGCCGGCGAGCCGCCGAACGCGCCGCTCCTGATCCTGGATTTTCGCCGGGTGCCCGATGTGACGGCCGCGGGTGCGCAACTGCTCGGCGAGAACCTCACTATTCTCGGCCAGAGCGGGGTCACCGCGATCCTGACCGGTTTCGAGCCGACATCGGCGGTGTGGCAGGCGATCTCGACGCGCGTTGCCGACCCACGCTGGCTGCGGCGTTTCGCGCTGCTCGACGAAGCCATCGAGTGGGCCGAGGATCAGGTCATCTACCGCTATGGCGGCTTCATGTTGTCGAAGGAAACCAGCCATCTCGGCGAACAGGCGCTGCTGGCGGATCTGGCGCCCGACGAAATCGCCGCTTTGGCGGAGCTATCGACCACGCGACGTTATGAGGCCGGTCAGCGCATTGTCCACGCCGGCGAGCCCGCCAATTCGCTGTTTTTCCTGCAAAGCGGCATGGTGAGCGTGAAATTGCCGAGCGGGGTGCGGTTGGCGTCGCTCGGGCCCGGCATGGAATTCGGCGAGATGGCGATCATCGAGCAGAAGCGCAGCGCCGATGTCTGGGCCGATACGCCGGTGAAATGCCTCGAACTTCCGCTCGACAGCTTTGCCGATTATCGCCAGCTCCACCCGCAGATCGCGATGAAGATCATGCGCAATCTGTCCACGCTGCTGGCGCGGCGGCTGATCCTCGCCAATGCCAAGGTCGATCTGCTGAGCGCGTATTGATCGCGGCCGGAGATTACTTTCCCATCGCCTCCGCCAGCAGTGCCTGAGCCTGCTTTGTCACCTCAGCGAATGACCGCTGTTGCGGGCCGCGCTGGGTAAAGCACTTCTTGTAGGCGTCTTCGCCTTGTTGCCTGACGTCGCCGAGCTTGTCATAGGCTTTTTTGTCGATGCGATGGGATTGGAAATCCTCGGCGGCCTTCTCGGCTTTCTTGTTGTAGTCGGCCCTGATCGCACGGCAGGCCGGGATTTCCACCTTGGGGCTGATCGAACCATAGGCGACGTAAACCTTGCCGTTGGAAACCGCCGAAACGAACACTTCGTCCGCCGCGTCAGGCGCGGAGTCCTGGGTTCGCCCGCCCAGTAGTGCAGCGGCTGATGTAGCGGAGGCCGGCTTGACGATCGGCAATTCGTTAAAGCCCACGACCGCTGAGTCCGTCGGGATGGCCTGAGTGTAGAAGGATTCATCCTTGAACGCTGCAGCCATCTGCTGCGGCACGTTCTTGATCTTCTTGCCCCACCAATCCTTGTGTCCGCGCAGCCAGCGCTCGAGCAGCGTCTGCGTCGTGACGATGATGTGCGCCTTCGGTTCGATATACTTGCCGTCGGAGCCGTTGGCGTCGGCTTTCTCGCCGTTTTCGCCGACCAGGGAGTCGAACCGCAGGCCGTCGAGCAGGCCAAAGCCCTCGTCGCCTTTGGAGTAGGCGTCGAGGTTGAGCTTGGCCGGCCCGAATCCCTTGCGATCGGGTTCGGCCAAAATCAGCTTCATCTGCGCAAGAAGATCGGCGTTGGCCGCCTTTTCGGTCTTCTCGGCCTCATCGCCTTTTTTGCCGTCATACAGTTTGGAGATTTTCGCGATCGCAACGTCGCGCGCCGCGATGTAGCGATCCTCCGACGGCATTGGCGCGGCATGTACGCTCGAAAGCATCCCGAGCAGACACGACACGGCGGCAAATCGGATGACGGCAGAGACTGAGTTTCGCATGTGCGGTGGTCGGAATGACCGGCCGTTCGGTTCAACCCCGCCCGCGGTAGGGGGCAACGCCCTGGTCGGGCATCCACATGCCCTTGGGCAGTTTGCCGGTCTGCCAGAACACGTCGATCGGGATGCCGCCGCGCGGATACCAGTAGCCGCCGATGCGCAGATATTTCGGCTTGATTTCGTCGGCGATGCGCTTGCCGATCATCACGGTACAATCCTCGTGGAAGGCGCCATGGTTGCGGAAGCTCGCGACATAAAGTTTCAGAGACTTGGATTCGAGCAGCCAGCGGCCGGGCACGTAGTCGATCATCAGATGCGCGAAATCCGGCTGGCCGGTGACCGGGCAGAGCGAGGTGAATTCCGGCGCGGTGAAGCGGACCACGTAATTGGTGTCGGCCTGCGGATTGGGAACACGGTCGAGTTTGGCCTTTTCGGGGCTATCGGGCCATTCCACGGCACGGCCGAGTTGCAGGCCGGGCGACTTCGCAGGTTTACGAGGCATTTTCGACATAAGGATTCTCCATTGCCGCGTTATTAGACAATTCGGCCGCCAGCGTCACGGGTGAGGGCGGCCTTTTCCGGCCCCAAGCCTTGCTGTAGAAGCAGCGCCAACCGTCCTTTCTCCAATTCCCAAGAGGCTCCCATGACCGCCATCGTCGATATCATCGGCCGCGAAATTCTCGATAGCCGTGGCAATCCCACCGTTGAAGTCGATGTGGTACTGGAAGACGGCTCGGTCGGCCGCGCGGCGGTGCCCTCGGGCGCCTCGACCGGCGCGCATGAGGCGGTTGAACTCAGGGACGGTGACAAGCAGCGCTATCTCGGCAAGGGCGTGCAGAAGGCGGTCGAGGCCGTCAACGGCGAAATTTTCGATGCGTTGAGCGACCAGGCGGTCGAGGAACAGGTCCAGATCGACCAGATCATGATCGACCTCGACGGCACGCCGAACAAGAGCCGGCTCGGCGCCAACGCCATCCTCGGCGTCTCGCTCGCCTGCGCCAAGGCGGCGGCCGAATCCTTCGACATGCCGCTCTATCGCTATGTCGGCGGCACCTCGGCGCGGACCTTGCCGGTGCCGATGATGAACATCATCAACGGCGGCATGCACGCCGACAACCCGATCGATTTCCAGGAGTTCATGATCCTGCCGGTCGGGGCTGCGAGTTTCGCCGAGGCGCTGCGCTGCGGAGCCGAAATCTTCCACACGCTGAAGGGTGAACTGAAGAAGGCCGGCCACAACACCAATGTCGGCGACGAGGGCGGCTTTGCGCCGAACCTGCCGTCGGCGGACGCGGCACTCGAATTCGTGGTGAGCGCGATCGGCAAGGCCGGCTATACCGCGGGCAAGGACGTCATGCTCGGGCTCGATTGCGCCGCCACCGAGTTCTTCAAGGACGGCAATTACGTCTATGGCGGCGAGAACAAGACCCGCTCGCGCTCCGAGCAGGCGAAGTATCTCGCCGATCTCGTGTCGCGTTATCCGATCGTCACGATCGAGGATGGCATGTCGGAAGACGACATGGACGGCTGGAAGGAGTTGACCGACCTGATCGGCGACAAGTGCCAGTTGGTCGGTGACGATCTGTTCGTCACCAACGTGACGCGTCTTGCCGACGGCATCAAGAACGGCCGCGCCAACTCGATCCTGATCAAGGTCAACCAGATCGGCACGCTGACCGAAACCCTGTCAGCGGTCGAGATGGCCTACAAGGCGGGCTACACCGCCGTGATGTCGCACCGCTCCGGCGAGACCGAGGATTCCACCATCGCCGACCTCGCGGTCGCCACCAACTGCGGCCAGATCAAAACCGGCTCGCTGGCGCGCTCCGACCGCACCGCCAAGTACAACCAGCTGCTGCGCATCGAGGAGCAGCTCGGCACCCAGGCGATATATGCCGGCCGGGCGGCCTTCAAGGCACTGGCGTAACGCGCCGGCGCATCCAGATATAACAAACACAAACGGGAGGATTTGCGATGAGTGATGGCAAGACCGGGCTGCAACTTCGTTCGCTGCTCAAGAAGAGCGGCGAACTCGAACTGTCGCTGGTGAATATCCCGACGCCCGAACCCGCCGACGACGAAGTCGTGGTCCGCGTCGAGGCGACGCCGATCAACCCGTCCGATCTCGGGCTCCTGATCGGTCCGGCCGACATGTCCACCGCGGTCGTTTCGGGCTCGAAGGAATCTCCGGTGGTTACCGCGAAGATGCCGGATGCGGCGGTGAAGATGATGGGCGCTCGGCTCGATCAATCCCTGCCGGTCGGCAACGAGGGCGCCGGCACCGTGGTCCGGACCGGCTCGTCGGATGCCGCCAAGGCGCTGATGGGCAAAACCGTCTCGATCATCGGCGGCGCGATGTACTCGCAGTATCGCACCATGAAGGTGCGGGACGTGATGGAACTGCCGGCCGGCACCACCGCGGCCGACGGCGCGTCGTGGTTCGTCAATCCGCTGACCGCGCTCGGCATGACCGAGACCATGCGGCGCGAGAACCACAAGGCGCTGGTGCATACCGCCGCCGCCTCCAACCTCGGGCAGATGCTCAACAAGATCTGCATCAAGGACGGTATCGGCCTCGTCAACATCGTCCGCAGCAAGGAGCAGGCGGATATCCTGCACAAGATCGGCGCCAAGTACGTCGTCGATTCCACCTCGCCGACCTTCATGGATGATCTGACTGCGGCCCTCGTCGAGACCGGCGCCACCATCGCGTTCGACGCCATCGGCGGCGGCAAGCTCGCGAGCCAAATCCTGACCGCGATGGAAATCGCCGCCAACAAGACTGCCAAGGAATACAGCCGTTACGGTTCGAGCGTGTTCAAGCAGGTCTATATCTACGGCAGCCTCAATACCGGTCCGACCGAGTTGAGCCGGGCGTTCGGCCTGACCTGGTCGGTCAGCGGCTGGCTCTTGACGCCGTTCCTGCAGAAGATCGGTCCGGCCGACATCGGCCGGCTGCGCCAGCGCGTGGCTTCCGAGTTGAAGACGACCTTTGCCAGCCACTACACCCAGGTGGTGTCGTTGCCGGAGGTGCTGCAGATGTCCAACATCGCCGTCTACAACAAGCGCGCCACCGGCGAGAAATTCCTGATCAATCCGAACAAGGGCTGACGGCTCCCGGCTGGTCCGACGACTTTGCAGGCCGCCTGAACAAGGCGGCCTGTTTTGCTGTGGGGAGCAAGATTATTCTCCCCCAGGCCGTCACAAACGTCATTGCATGCACTTGCATCCTTCTTCCCGATCTGGCTTAACTGCGCGCCGGGCACTTCAGCTTCAAGAGGGAAAATCCAATGGCCACCCATACCATCGTCACCATCGCGGGCAGTCTTCGCAAGGAGAGCTTCTCGCTCAAGATCGCCAACGCACTGGCCAAGTTGGCGCCGGCGTCCCTGAAGCTCGAAGTCATGACCCCGCACGGGATTTCCAACTTCAACCAGGACGAGGAAGCAGCTCCCCCGGCCGATTGGACTGCGTTCCGGGAAAAGCTGCAAAAGTCGAACGGCGTCCTGTTCGTGACGCCCGAATATAACCGCTCGATCCCCGGCGTGTTGAAGAACGCCATCGACGTCGCTTCACGCCCCTACGGCAAGAGCTCGTTGCTCGGGAAGCCGGTCGGCATCGTCTCGAATTCTCCGGGCCCGCTCGGCGGCGTCAGCGCGGCCAAGCACCTGCAGAACATCCTGCCGGGCATCTCCGGCGCGATCATGGGACAGCCCGAAATCTACCTGACCGGTATCGGCGATGCCTTCGACGACAAGGGCCAACTCACCAAGGAAGCGCTGCAGAAAGTGCTGCAGCAGTACATCGAAGCCTTCGCCGCTTTCATCGAAAAGCATAACCGCTAAGGCTGCGGTCTCTCCCCCGTCATTGCGAGCCAACGGGTCGCGCGAATGCGCGCCCGATGACAGGCTCCGCGAAGCAATCCATCTTTCCGCTCGGGAAAATGTGGATTGCTTCGTCGCTTTCGCTCCTCGCAATGACGGCGCTTGTTTTTCGGCCGTGGCGACGGTCTTAGGATACTCTTAACCAGACCGTCGCATCTTGGCCCTATGGTCTCTCGCACCCGACTGAAATCGCTGCTTACCGGGCTCGCCCTCTACACGATGGCGGCGCTGATGGTCGGCTATTTCGGTGTCAACGCCTATACCGGCAAATACGGGCTGAACGCGCGTCAGGAACTCGATCAGGAGATCATCGCGCTGACGTCGGAACTGGCGCGGCTGAAGCGGGAACGGATGCAGGGCGAGCAGCGGGTTTCGCTGCTGAGGTCGGATCGGGTCGACCCCGACCTGCTCGACGAGCGCGCGCGCTTCCAGCTCGACTACGCCAATCCGCGCGACCTCGTGCGGACCGTCACGCCACGCTGACGCATGCAACGGCGTGCACGTCGGGAACGCGCTGACGGCTCATCCGCAAATTTCAAAAACCTGCAAAATCAATTTCAAAAATGTCGCGTCTCGTTGCAGTGCGGCATAGCAATATTTTCGCCGCCGCACGCAATGCTTTCGCAGCGGTTTGAGTTGGGATAGAGAGGGCTGATCGTCTCTCTCATCCGGAATTGCCATGGCCGCACCCAAGAAAAGCGTTGAGAAGGAAGCAGGGCAGGAGAAGGCAAAGGGGTCCCCTCCGGAATTCACCAAAGCGCAGGATTTAGCTGCGCTCCGGGACATGCTGCTGATCCGCCGCTTTGAGGAAAAAGCCGGCCAACTCTACGGCATGGGTGCGATCGGCGGCTTCTGCCATCTCTATATCGGCCAGGAAGCCATCGTGGTCGGGATGCAGATGGCCCTGAAAAAGGGCGATCAGGTCATAACCGGATACCGCGACCACGGCCACATGCTGGCCTGCGGAATGGAAGCCAACGGCGTGATGGCCGAACTGACCGGACGGCGCGGCGGCTATTCCAAGGGCAAGGGCGGCTCCATGCACATGTTCAGCAAGGAGAAGAATTTTTACGGCGGCCACGGCATCGTCGGTGCCCAGGTTTCGCTCGGCACGGGTCTGGCCTTCGCCAATCGCTATCGCGGCAATGATTCCGTCAGCCTGGCTTATTTCGGCGACGGCGCCTCCAACCAGGGCCAGGTCTACGAAAGCTTCAACATGGCGGAGCTGTGGAAGCTCCCGGTGATCTACGTGATCGAAAACAACCGTTACGCCATGGGCACTTCGGTGACGCGCTCCTCGGCCCAGACCGATTTCTCCAAGCGCGGTGTCTCCTTCAACATCCCCGGCAAGCAGGTCGACGGCATGGACGTTCGCGCCGTCAAGGCCGCGGGCGACGAGGCGGTGGCCTGGTGCCGCGCCGGCAAGGGACCGTTCATCCTTGAAATGCAGACCTATCGCTACCGTGGTCACTCGATGTCGGATCCGGCCAAGTACCGGACCCGTGAAGAGGTCGAGAAGGTCCGCCACGACCAGGACCCGATCGAGCAGGTGCGCAATCGCCTGCTGGCGGCCAAGGTCCCCGAGCAGGAGTTGAAGGCCATCGACGCCGAGGTCCGCGAGATCGTCAACGCTTCGGCGGATTTCGCCCAGCGCGATCTTGAGCCGGATGCGTCCGAGCTTTGGACCGATGTGTACCGCTAGTTCTACCGCGCAGACCAAAACGAGAGACTGACTTCGGGAGCCGATATGCCCATTCAAGTGCTGATGCCTGCGCTGTCGCCCACCATGGAAAAGGGCAACCTTGCCAAGTGGCTGAAAAAGGAAGGCGAGACCATCAAGTCCGGCGATGTCATCGCCGAGATCGAAACCGACAAGGCGACGATGGAAGTCGAGGCGACCGATGAAGGCACGCTCGGCAAGATCCTGATCCCCGAGGGGACGGCCGATGTTGCCGTCAACACTCCGATCGCAACCATTCTGGCTGATGGAGAGACCGCCGCCGATCTCGCCAAAGCGCCGGCTGCAGCACCTGCGAAGCAGGAGAAGGCCGCGGAATCCGCAGCTCCCGCCGCCGCCAGGGCGGAAGCGCCCGAGCCATCGCCAAAGGCACCGGCCGCTGCCGTCGCCGAGCCCGATCCGGAAGTCCCCGCCGGCACCGAGATGGTGACGATGACCATCCGCGAGGCTCTGCGCGACGCGATGGCCGAAGAAATGCGGCGCGACCCTGACGTGTTCGTCATGGGCGAAGAGGTCGCCGAATATCAAGGTGCCTACAAGGTTACGCAGGGTCTGCTGCAGGAATTCGGCGACAGGCGCGTCATCGACACGCCGATCACCGAGCACGGCTTTGCCGGCATCGGGGTCGGTGCGGCGATGGCGGGACTAAAGCCGGTTGTCGAATTCATGACCTTTAATTTCGCCATGCAGGCGATCGACCAGATCATCAATTCCGCGGCCAAGACGCTGTACATGTCCGGCGGCCAGATGACCTGCCAGATCGTATTCCGCGGTCCAAATGGTGCGGCGTCCCGTGTCGCTGCCCAGCACAGCCAGGACTACTCGGCCTGGTATTCGCAAGTGCCCGGCTTGAAGGTGATCGCGCCGTTCTCGGCCGCCGACTACAAGGGGTTGTTGAAGGCTGCGATCCGCGATCCCAATCCGGTGATCTTCCTCGAAAACGAAATGCTGTACGGCCACACCGGCGAGGTACCGAAGCTCGACGATTACGTGATCCCGATCGGCAAGGCGCGCATCGTTCGCTCTGGCGGACACGTCACGCTGATCTCGTGGTCGAACGGCATGAGCTACGCGTTGAAGGCCGCCGACGAGCTGGCCAAGGAAGGCATCGAAGCCGAGGTGATCGACCTGCGCACGCTGCGCCCGATGGACACCGAGACCATCGTCGCTTCCGTCAAGAAGACCGGCCGTGCGGTGACGGTGGAAGAGGGCTGGCAGCAGAGCGGCGTCGGCGCCGAGATCGCCGCCCGCATCATGGAACACGCCTTCGACTACCTGGATGCGCCGGTGGCGCGGGTGTCGGGCAAGGACGTGCCGATGCCGTATGCGGCGAACCTCGAAAAGCTCGCATTGCCCACGGTAGCTGACGTGGTCGCGGCCGCCAAAGCCGTGTCGTATCGGTAACGTTCATGGCTGGTCCCAACGAACAGCCACTGCCGCCCGACGTCATCGGCCGCGAGGACGCGATCGAAATATTGCGTGCGTTCGTGGTCGATGGCGGGCTCTCGATCGCGTTCCAGCGCGCGTTTGAGAATCCGGATATGTGGGGCCTGCTGCTGGTCGATATCGCCCGCCACGCCGCGCGCGCCTATGGGCGCGAGGCCGAATACACCGAAGACGAGGCGCTGGGGCGCATCGTCGACATGTTCGAAGCCGAAATCAATCGACCGACTGACGTGGGCACGACCACGCCCCGGTCGCAACAAGGTCACTGACAATGCCGATCAACATTTTGATGCCTGCGCTGTCGCCCACCATGGAAAAGGGCAACCTTGCCAAGTGGCTCAAGAAAGAGGGCGACAAGGTCAAGTCCGGCGACGTGATCGCGGAGATCGAGACCGACAAGGCGACGATGGAAGTCGAGGCGGTCGACGAAGGCACGATCGCCAAAATACTTGTTCCTGAAGGCACGCAGGATGTTCCGGTCAACGATATCATCGCGGTGCTGGCCGGCGACGGCGAGGATGTGAAGGCGGCGGGATCCGCTGCTGCGTCGGCGCCGAAGGCCGCCGCTGCACCGGCCGCGCAACCGGCTCCCGCAGCAGCGCCTGCTGCTGCCGCTCCTGCGCCCAGGCCCGCTGCCGCTGCACCGGCTCCCGCGCCGCAGGCCGCACCGGCGGCGCAAGCCAACGGCCACGCCCGCGTATTCTCGTCACCGCTGGCCCGGCGTCTCGCCAAGGAAGCCGGCATCGAGATCGGCCGCATCAACGGCTCCGGCCCGCATGGCCGCATCGTCGCCCGCGACGTCGCGGACGCCAAGTCGGGCAAGGGCCTGAAGGCGCCGGCGGCAGCCCCGGCCGCGGGTGGAGCGCCCGCGATTGCGCCGGCGATGAGTGACCAGCAGATCCTCTCGCTGTTTGAGCCGGGCTCCTACGAAACCGTGCCGCATGACGGCATGCGCCGAACCATCGCGCAGCGCCTGACGGCGGCCACGCAGTCGATTCCGACCTTCTATCTCACCATCGACTGCGACATCGGCCGGCTGCTCGACGCGCGCGAACAGATCAATGCTGCCGCGCCGAAGGACAAGGAAAAGAAGCCGCTCTACAAGCTCTCGGTCAACGACTTCGTCATCAAGGCGCTCGCGGTCGCGTTGCAGCAGGTGCCAAACTGCAATGTCAGCTGGACCGAAGCCGGCATGCTCAAGCACAAGCATTCCGACGTCGGCGTTGCGGTCGCGATGCCGGGCGGTCTGATCACCCCGATCATTCGCAATGCCGAGAGCAAGTCGCTGTCGACGATCTCGAACGAGATGAAAGATCTCGCGGCGCGCGCCCGCACCCGAAAGCTCAAGCCGCAGGAATACCAGGGCGGCACGTCGTCGGTTTCCAACCTCGGCATGTTCGGCATCAGCCACTTCACAGCCGTCATCAACCCGCCGCAGTCGACCATCCTCGCGGTCGGAGCCAGCGAGGAGCGGGCGGTGGTGCGTAATGGCAAGGTCGAGGCCGCGCACATCATGAGCGTGACGATGTCGTGCGATCACCGCGCCATCGACGGCGCACTTGGTGCCGAGTTGATCGGAGCGTTCAGGCGACTGATCGAAAATCCCGTCATGATGATGGTGTGACAGCCGTCATTGCGAGCGCAGCGAAGCAATCCATTCACCACCGGAAGCATGGATTGCGTCGTCGCAAGTGCTCCTCGCAATGAGGGAAGTGAACAGTCCGGTTGAACGATGAGAATGAGCGCATAGCCATGGCCGACACATCCTTCGACATCATCATCATCGGCTCCGGCCCCGGCGGTTACGTCACCGCGATCCGCGCCGCCCAACTCGGCTACAAGACCGCGATCATCGAGAAATCCTATCTCGGCGGCATCTGCCTGAACTGGGGCTGCATTCCGACCAAGGCGCTGTTACGCTCGGCCGAGATCTACCACTACATGCAGCACGCCAAGGATTACGGACTGTCGGCCGACAACGTGTCATTCGATCCGAAAGCCGTGGTGGCACGCTCGCGCGGCGTGTCGAAGCGCCTCAATGACGGCGTCGGCTTCCTGATGAAGAAGAACAAGGTGACGGTCATCTGGGGCGACGCCTCGATCGACGCGCCCGGCAAGGTCACCGTGAAGAAATCCGCTGTCGATGCGCCGAAGGGCGCGCTCGGCGAGGGCGCCTATCAGGCCAAGCACATCATCCTCGCGACCGGCGCGCGGCCGCGCGTGCTGCCGGGACTGGAGCCCGACAAGAAACTGGTCTGGACCTATTTCGAGGCGATGGTGCCGGACAAAATGCCGAAGTCGTTGCTGGTGGTCGGCTCCGGCGCGATTGGCATCGAGTTCGCGTCGTTCTTCCACACCATGGGTGCTGATGTCACCGTGGTCGAAGTGCTGCCGCAGATCCTGCCCGTTGAGGACGCCGAGATCGCCGGCCTGGCGCGCAAGCAGTTCGAGAAGCAGGGCATCAAGATTCTCAGCAACACCAAGGTCACAAAACTCGAGAAGAAGGTCGACAGCGTCGTCGCCACCATCGACGACGGCAAGGCGCCGCAGACGGTCGAGTTCGAGCGGGTGATCTCCGCGGTCGGCGTGGTCGGCAATATCGAAGGCCTTGGGCTTGAAAAACTCGGCGTCAAGACCGACCGCGGCTGCGTCGTGATCGACGGCTACGGCAAGACCAACGTGCCCGGCATCTACGCCATCGGCGACGTCGCGGGACCGCCGATGCTCGCGCACAAGGCCGAGCATGAGGGCGTGGTCTGCGTCGAGGCCATCAAGGGCCTGCATCCGCACGCGATGGACAAGAACCTGATTCCGGGCTGCACCTATTGCCAGCCGCAGGTCGCCTCGGTTGGTCTGACGGAGGCGAGGGCGAAAGAGGGCGGGCGCGAAATCCGGGTCGGCCGTTTCCCGTTCGTCGGCAACGGTAAGGCGATCGCGCTCGGCGAGGACCAGGGCCTGATCAAGGTGATCTTCGACAAGAAGACCGGACAACTGCTCGGCGCCCACATGATCGGTGCCGAGGTCACCGAACTGATCCAGGGCTATGTGGTCGCGATGAACCTGGAGACGACCGAAGAAGAACTGATGCACACGATCTTCCCGCATCCGACCTTGTCCGAGATGATGAAGGAAGCGGTGCTGGATGCCTATGGGCGCGTGTTGAACATGTAAGGCGCTATCGCTCGATTGCGCCCAACGACAAACGAGAGATCAATCCGTGAAAGACAATGACAATCTGACGATCGAACGCCCGACGTTCGTGACCCATCTCGAATGCGCGATGGAAGGCGATCATTATCCCGCTGACCAGATCCATAACCTTTCGAAAGCCAACAAGCCGCTGTTGGTGCGCTACGACCTCGCCGGCGTAAAGAAGGCGTTGACGAAAGACGCGCTGGCGCAGCGGCCCGCCGACATGTGGCGCTATCGCGAGATGCTGCCGGTGCGGAAGGTCTCCGACATCGTCAGCCTCGGCGAAGTCACGACGCCGCTGATCCGGTTGCCGAAGCTGGGCAAGAAGCTCGGCGGCGGCGAGATCATCGTCAAGGACGAAGGCCGTCTGCCGACGGGGTCGTTCAAGGCCCGCGGACTGGTGATGGCGGTCTCGATGGGCAAGGCGCTCGGCATCAAGCACATGGCGATGCCGACCAACGGCAATGCGGGGGCGGCGCTGGCGGCCTATGCGACGTCCTGCGGGATCAAGACCACGATCTTCTGCCCGGCCGATACGCCGGAGGTGAACGTCAGCGAGATCGAACTGCAGGGCGCGACCGTCTATCGCGTCAACGGCCTGATCGACGACTGCGGCAAGATCGTCGGCGAGGGCAAAGCCAAGGCCGGCTGGTTCGATACCTCGACCCTGAAGGAGCCGTACCGGATCGAAGGCAAGAAGACGATGGGGCTGGAACTCGCCGAACAGCTCGGCTGGGAAGTGCCTGACGTGATCTTCTATCCGACCGGCGGCGGCACCGGCCTGATCGGGATGTGGAAGGCGTTTGCCGAACTCGAGGCGATCGGCTTCATCGGCTCGAAGCGGCCGCGCATGGTCGCGGTGCAGGCGTCAGGCTGCGCGCCGATGGTGCGCGCTTTTGAAGCAGGCACCGAGCACGCGCCGCGCTGGGAAGATGCGCACACCATCGCGTCGGGCATTCGTGTGCCGCAGGCGGTCGGAGATTTTCTGATCCTGCGCGCGGTCCGCGAGAGCAAGGGTTTCGCCATTGCGGTGACGGATGAGAAGATTTCTGCTGCGCTCAACGAAGTGGCGCGAGAGGAGGGGCTGTTGCTGTGTCCGGAGGGCGCTGCGACCTACGCCGCATATAAGGAAAGCCTCGCCGACGGACGCGTCACTAAAAATGATCGCGTGATGCTGTTCAACTGCGCGACAGGGCTTAAGTATCCCTTGCCGCCGGTTACGCGTACCCTCGATCGCCATCAGCCGATCGATTACGCGAAATTGTAACCGTCATTGCGAGCGTAGCGAAGCAATCCATCTGGCGGCATCGGAAGTATGGATTGCTTCGTCGCAAGTGCTCCTCGCAATGACGGCGGTAGGATGTTTGGGGAGTTCGTCATGCGGAAGATCATTCTGGCGGTTGTTGCGGCCCTGGCTTTCAGCGGTGTCGCCGATGCCGAGAATTATCCCTCGCGCCCGATCACCATCATCGTGCCGTTCGCCGCCGGCGGGCCGTCGGATGCGATGACGCGGATTCTCGCCGAGCGGATGAAGATCACGCTCGGTGAAACCGTGCTGGTCGAGAACGTGACCGGGGCGGGCGGTTCGATCGGCGTGGGCCGTGCCGTGCGTTCGCCGCCGGACGGCTACACCATCTCTTTCGGACATCTCGGCACCCACGTCGCCAATGGCGCGATCTACAAGCTCGGTTACGACCTCGTCACCGATCTCGAGCCGGTGGCGTTGCTGCCGAGCAATCCCATGATCATCGTCAGCAAGAACGCGGTGCCGGCGAAGTCGCTGAAGGAATTTCTGGCCTGGCTGAAGGCGCAGCCGAAGCCGCCGACCGCGGGCACCGCCGGTGCAGGCTCCGGAAGCCACATCGCCGGGCTGTATTTCGAGAACGTCACCGGCATCAAACTGCAATACGTGCCGTATCGCGGCACCGCGCCAGCACTGAACGATCTCGTCGCCGGCCAGATCGACCTGATCGTCGACCAGACCTCCAATTCAATCAGCCAGGTCCGCGCCGGCAATATCCGCGCCTATGCCGTCACCGACGACAAGCGCGTCGAGTCCGCCGCCGACATTCCGACCGTGGACGAAGCGGGATTGCCGGGATTTCACATGACGCTGTGGTCCGGCCTCTGGGTCCCCAAGGATACACCCAAGGAAATCGTCGCGAAATTGAATGCGGCTGCGGTCGATGCCCTCAGCGATCCGGCCGTGCGCAAGCAGCTTGAAAATCTCGGCTTGCAGATGCCGCCCAAAAATCAGCTCACGCCGGAGGCGCTCGGCGCCTGGCAGAAGGCCGAGATCGCAAAATGGTGGCCGATGATCAGGGACGCCAATGTGAAGGTTGACTAGGCGTTTGCCGGCGGATCGCGGATATCGGGACAATTCGCCGGTCCGGATCTGACGCCCGAGCGCGGCTGGTTTCAGCCGCGCTCGAACGCCGTTTTGTCGGATCAGCCAACGAGTTCGAAGCGATCCGCGTTCATCACCTTGGTCCAGGCGGCGACGAAGTCGCGCACGAACGACGCTTGCGCGTCGGCGGAGGCATAGACTTCGGCAAACGCCCGGAGCTGGGAGTGCGAACCGAAGATGAGATCGACACGGGTGCCGGTCCACTTCACGGCGCCGGTTTTGCGATCGCGTCCCTCGAACACATCCTGCGCTTCCGAGACCGGCTTCCATACCGTGCTCATGTCGAGCAGGTTGACGAAGAAGTCGTTGCTGAGCGTCCCCGGCTTCTTGGTGAAGACGCCGTGCTTGGACTGTCCAACGTTGACATCGAGCACGCGCAGGCCGCCGAGCAGGGCGGTCAACTCGGGCGCGGTCAGCGTCAGCAGTTGCGCCTTGTCGACCAACTGCTCTTCGGCGGACACGCGCTGCTTGCCGCGGCTGTAGTTGCGGAAGCCGTCGGCGGTGGGCTCGAGCGGCGCAAACGAATGTGCGTCGGTCTGCTCCTGTGATGCGTCCATCCGGCCCGGCGTGAACGGCACCTTCACGTCGTTGCCACCGTCCTTTGCGGCCTTCTCGATAGCGGCGCTGCCGCCGAGAACGATCAGGTCGGCCAGCGAGACTTTCTTGCCGCCCTTCTGTGCCGCGTTGAACTCCTTCTGGATCGCTTCGAGCTTCGCCAGCACCTTGGCAAGCTCGGCCGGCTGGTTGACTTCCCAGTCCTTCTGCGGCGCCAGGCGGATGCGGGCGCCGTTCGCGCCGCCGCGCTTGTCGGAGCCGCGGAACGTCGAGGCGGAAGCCCAGGCCGTCGAGACCAGCTGGGATACCGACAGGCCGGAGGCGAGGATCTTCGCCTTCAGCGCGGCAATGTCCTGATCCCCGATCAGCTCATGATTGATCGCCGGAATCGGATCCTGCCAAAGCAGTTCTTCCTTCGGCACCAGCGGGCCGAGGTAACGCACGATCGGACCCATGTCGCGGTGGGTCAGCTTGTACCAGGCGCGGGCGAACGCGTCGGCAAACTGGTCCGGATGCTCGTGGAAACGCCGCGAGATCTTTTCGTAGGCCGGGTCGAGCCGCAGCGAGAGGTCGGTGGTCAGCATCGACGGGGAGTGACGCTTCGACGGATCGTACGCGTCCGGTATCGAACCCGCGCCGCCGCCGTTCTTCGGCGTCCACTGATGGGCACCGGCCGGGCTCTTGGTCAGTTCCCACTCGAAGCCGAACAGGTTGTCGAAGAAGTTGTTGCTCCACTTGGTCGGCGTCGTGGTCCAGGTCACCTCGATGCCGCTGCCGATGGCGTCGGCGCCCATGCCCGTGCGATAGGAGCTGGCCCAGCCAAGACCCTGCTGCTCGATGCTTCCGGCTTCCGGCTCGGGGCCGACCAGGGTTGCGTCGCCGGCGCCATGGGTCTTGCCGAAGGAGTGTCCGCCGGCGATCAGGGCCACGGTTTCCTCGTCGTTCATCGCCATGCGCGCGAACGTCTCGCGGATGTCGCGGGCCGCGGCGAGCGGATCGGGCTTGCCGTTCGGGCCTTCCGGATTGACGTAGATCAGGCCCATCTGCACGGCGCCGAGCGGGTTCTCAAGATCGCGGTCGCCGCTGTAGCGTTCGTCCGCCAGCCACTTGCCTTCGGGACCCCAGAAGATGTCGTCTTCCGGCTCCCAGACATCGGCGCGTCCGCCGGCGAAACCGAACGTCTTGAAGCCCATCGACTCCAGCGCGACGTTGCCGGCGAGGATCATCAGGTCGGCCCACGAGATCTTCTTGCCGTACTTCTGCTTGATCGGCCAAAGCAACCGGCGCGCTTTGTCGAGGTTGACGTTGTCGGGCCAGCTGTTGAGCGGCGCAAAACGCTGCTGTCCGGCGCCGGCGCCGCCGCGGCCGTCACCGATGCGGTAGGTGCCCGCGCTGTGCCATGCCATGCGGATGAACAGCGGCCCGTAATGGCCGAAGTCCGCCGGCCACCAATCCTGCGAGTCCGTCATCAGCGCGTGGAGGTCCTTCCTCAAGGCCTCCAGATCGAGCTTCTTGAATTCTTCCGCGTAGTTGAAGGTCTCGCCCATCGGATTGGAGAGGGCGGAGTGCTGATGGAGAACGCTGAGGTTCAGCTGGTTCGGCCACCAGTCCTGGTTGGTGTGTTGGCTGCTTGCCCCGTGCATGACCGGGCATTTGCCGGCGTTCTTGCCATCATTTCCGTCCATATATCTCTCCGATCGTGGCTTCGTTGACTGAACTGCTGTGTGGACGGTGCCCGTGACGCCGGGGTGACGTCGGCTTACCCGTCCCCAATTTGAAGGGTTCTAGCACGGTCATTTCATCAGTTTAAGTGTGATTTACTGATTGCCGTGATAAGCTGTCGTTATGAACAACCTGACCCTCAAGCAACTGCGTTACTTCGAGGCGCTGGCGCGACACGGCCATTTTGGACGCGCCGCGGACGCCTGCGCGATCTCGCAGCCGGCGCTGTCGATGCAGATCAAGGAACTGGAAGGCGAACTGGGCGCGCCGCTGTTTGAACGCGGCGCGCGACAGGTCCGCCTGACCGGCTTCGGCGAAGCCTTCGCACTGCGCGTTCGTGACATTCTGCGTTCGGTCGATGAACTGCAAGACCTGGCCCGTGTCTCCCAGGACGGGCTGGTCGGGCGGCTGCGCATCGGCGTGATCCCGACGGTTGCGCCCTATCTGCTGCCGGCCATCATCGGCAACCTCACGCGCACCTATGCCGGCCTTGATCTTCACGTCCGCGAGACCGTGACGGGAAAGCTGATCGGGGAATTGGTGGAGGGGCGGATCGACGCCGCGATCGTCGCGCTGCCGGTGTCGGAGCCTTCGTTCGCCGAGGTGGCGCTGTTTGCCGAGGATTTTGTGCTGGTCCGTCCGGGAGAGGACGAGGGCAAGCCGGTCCCCAACGGTGAAACACTCAGCAAGATGCGGCTGCTGCTGCTGGAGGAGGGGCACTGTTTCCGCGATCAGGCGCTGTCGTTCTGCAACCGGCACTCGGCGCTGCCGCGGGAATTACTCGATGGCAGCTCGCTGTCGACGTTGGTGCAAATGGTCAGCGCCGGCATCGGCGTCACCTTGATCCCGGAAATGGCTGTTACGGTGGAGACGCGCTCGGCGTCGGTCTCCGTCGCGCGGTTCGAGAATCCAAAACCATCGCGAACCATCGGCATGATCTGGCGCAAGACAAGCCCGCTCGCGAGCCAACTCTTACAGATTTCCGAGGTTGTGCGACGCTCGGCCGCGGCATCGCGCAAGCAGCAGAAGCCGGTGGCGTCGCGCAAGCGCTGAGACCGGTCGTTGGCGACCGGGTCGGCCGCCACGGCCGATCCGGCCAAAGTGGAGGGGTATTGGGGGACTATTGCACGTGGCCGTAATCGGCTAACCTGCGCGAGTATGGGGGCATGACATGAGATCGTCGGTTGTCCAGGAAGTGCAATTTCCAAAGCAGCCGGCGCTGCAGTTGATCTATGACACCGCGCCGATCGGCCTTGCCTATCTCTCGCCAGACTGCCGCTATCTGCAGATCAACCAGCGCCTCACCGAGATCTGCGGGATATCGGTCGAGGGGCATCTCGGGCGCACGGTGCGCGACTGCGTGCCGGGGCTCGCAGACGCGGTCGAGGCCATCGTGCGCTCGATCATGGAGACCGGCGACCCCGTGACCGGCATCGAGGTCAACGGCCAGCGCACGGGCCAGAATGATGATCGCTGCTGGATCACCTACTGGCATCCGCAGCGTGGGCCGAACGGCAATATCGTCGGCGTCAATGTCGCCGCCGAGGAGATCACCGAGCGCAAGCGCAGCGAGCGCGAGATCCGCGGCGCGCGCGATGCCGCCGAGGCGGCGCTGCACCATTTGCAGGAAACCCAGGCGTCGCTGATCGAGGCGGAGAAGCTCGCAGCGTTAGGCCGGCTGGTGGCGGGAGTTGCCCACGAGATCAACAGCCCCGTCGGCACCAGCCTGACGGTGGCGTCGGTCCTGGAGCGCAAGTGCGCGGCGTTCGCGGCCGAAGTCGCCCGCGGCGGCTTGAAGCGATCGAGCCTGAACGAGTTCATCGAAGTCGTCGGGGACGCATCGGCGCTGCTGGTCACCAATCTCAATCGCGCGGCCGAGATGGTGCAGTCGTTCAAGCAGGTCACGGTGGATAGAAGCTATCTGGATCAGCGCCATTTCGATGCCGGCGAGTTCACGGTCGAGGTGCTGGCGGGCCTGCGGCCGGCACTGCCGAAAAACAACGTGACGCTCCACGTCGACTGCCAGCCCGGCCTGACCGCGGACAGCTATCCCGGCCCCTATGGTCAGGCGTTGACCAATCTCTTTCTCAATTCGGTGATGCACGCCTTTCCGGACGGCAAGGGCGGCAATATTAATGTCGGGCTGCGGGCTTCGGGCGTGGACCATATTGAAATCATGTTTGCCGACGACGGCTGCGGCATGAGCCTCGACGTGCGCCGTCAGGCCTTCAATCCGTTCTTCACCACGCGCCGCGACGGCGGCCGCGTCGGGCTCGGCCTGCATATCGTCCACAACATCGTGACCAATCGGCTCGGCGGCGAGCTTCAGCTCGACAGCGCGCCGGGCGAGGGCACGAAAATCAGCATCATTCTGCCGCGCGTCGCGCCGGGACGGCCGTCAGCGGGGTGACCTCATCCCGTTCACCCGGCCTGCGCAACATCGGCCTGTGCGCCCTGATTTTCCTCCGCAAGCAGAGCATCGAGATCGACAAGCAGCGGGTCGTCGTGCCCGGGTTCGCCGTGGGGTTCTTCGCTGCCATGAAGGTGCATCAAGGTCTGCACGCGCCGGGCATTGAGATAGTCCACATGGTGATGCCGCAATGCTACCGGGAGCAGGTGCTTTGGCAGCCTGACCATCGCAAAGGCCGGAACCCGGCGCGTCTCGCCGTCCTCCCGCCAAAGCAGCGGATGCAGGGTGTAAATCATCTGCCGCTCGGTCTCTGCCGGCGGCGGTTGCTCTGAAAGGGACGGGGCGGGGCTTGCCATGTTCGCGTTGCCGGCGCGGGTGCGTACCGCGGCGGACCGCAGCTCCCAGCAGATCAGGTCGGTCGCCGAAAGGACCTCGCGACGCACGGCATCCACGCTGCTCGAGAACCTGGTTGCTTCCGGTATCGACGCCGAGCTTTTTGTGACGGCTTCGATCAGTGCGGCCGCACTGGCTTGAAATCCCGGTGCCGCCCGTTCAATGGCCGCAGCCATTGTCTCAATCTCGTCAGCGATCATGTTGCGGTCGTGCTGCGCCTTGGCATCCGCCAAAGCGCGCTCGGCCGAGGCCACCTGTTCGTCAAACTCCGCCAAGCCGGCACGCATGATCTTGGTGCGATCCTCGACGGTACGCATATTGGCTTCCGCTCGATCAAGCCGGGCATTGGCGGCACCGGCCACTGCCAGCTGTTCGGCCGCGGTGCGCTTTTCTTCAAGTTCCTTTTCGGAGAGGCTCAACCGTGCTGCCAGTTTTTGCCGCGCCGCCAGCTTGTCCTTCAACACGCTCTCGAAGCGCTCGACCGGACCAAGCTCGCGCTTGAAAAATGCCATGGAGTCACCTCGTGCTTTGCAATGAACAGCCGAATCGGCCGACGAATTTGTTACACGCGAGAGCTAGTCAGAAACTTGGATAACATTGCGGCCCGAGTCGCTGCAGTTTTTTCAACGGGTCCGGCGCGCATGTCCACTGGCGTGCCGACAGCCTGTTGTGACGCAGCCGCCTGCGGCAAATAGGACATGAAGACTGTCCTTGGTGCCTTAATTAGATGCTCATTGATTTCTAGACTCTAGCGAATTGATTCCAAGTCGCGGCGGCGTCTGTCTGGTGTGGGTGCAGGACGGAGCGACTCCATGCGCGTTGCGTTCTTTGGTGCGGCGTTCATTGTTGCGTCGATATCAGCATTGACGGTGCCATCGCAGGCCTCGAGTTCCTGCATGAGCAAGAGCGAAGCGCGCCAGCATTATGGCTCGGTGCACATCTATTGGCATGGACCGGATCATTGCTGGGACGCGACGCCGGGCCGGCATCGCGAGGTCCGTAAAAATCAGTCAGATATCGATCGACAGGTTCAACGGGGAAGCCGTCGTTCCGATTGGCGTCAGGCCATGTCGGAAATGCTGCCCGATGACGTTCCTGCTCAGACGTTGGACGCACGCGGGGGCGGGGCGGGCGGCACGGCGTCCGCAAGCTGGCTGGATCGCTGGATCGATATCGTCCAGGTCGTGCCGCGCGCCCAGACCGAACGTCAATCCGAGCCCGCGATGACGTTGCCGGTTCTCGCGGCCGAACCCGAATCCGGCGGCACGCCGCACGTTGTCGTCGTCCTGGCGTTTTTCGCGTTCTTGCTGATATTCGCGACGATCGAAATTCTGCTGCGCAGCGACGAGCAGCAAAAGTAGAGATCAGGATCAGCCTGGTTGGGACCGGCGCTCGCGCTCCGACCGCTGTTGTCTCGTTGGCTTGAGCAATGTCATCGCGTCCTCTGTGATGTAAGTGGCCGCGCACGGCTTAAGCCGAGGTTCAAAGACCGTCGCAGACGCAAGGCAGATCAAAGAGGTGAGGGCATCAGCCCGTCATCAGGACTTCATGGCCCTCATCAACGCGCCAATTTCGATCGTGGCAAAATTGGAAAACGTATCGGAGACGGCATAAGGAAAGATGATGTTATCGCCGTGCCGCATCGCACCGCAGGTATAAACGACGTTCGGAACGTATCCTTCGCGTTCGGAGGGATCGGGCCGCAGCAACGGCTCGCGCAAACGGCCGATTACCTTCGACGGATCCTTCTTGTCGAGCAATGCGGCCCCAATCGAATATTTGCGCACGGGGCCGACGCCATGCGTCAACAACAGCCATCCTTCGTCCAGTTCGATCGGCGATCCGCAGTTGCCGATCTGGACGAATTCCCACGGGAATTCAGGCTTCAGGATCGTATGGCCGCCTTCCCAGGTATAGAGATCGTCCGAGTAGATTAGATATAGATTTTCGTTGTCCTGGCGGGCGATCATCGCGTATTTGCCGTCGATCTTCCTGGGGAATAGCGCCATGCCCTTGTTGCGGGCCGCGTTACCTTTCAATGCCGACAGCCGGAACGATACGAAGTCGGATGTCTCGATCAGTTCCGACCGGATCGCCCTTCCGCTGTAGGCGGTATAGGTCGCGTAATAGGTGCGCCGTCCATTGTCGTCGAACTGTACGAACCGGGCGTCTTCGATTCCGTTCGACTGCGACTCCGTGACGGGAAAGATGACCCGTTCGCTTATTTCTTCGGCGTTTTTGAAGATTACCTTGACGTCATCTCCGCCCGGACCCGATGAGTGCTTGACGATATCGGGGCTAGAGGCAAGCCGAGCTGTGGGATCAACCTTCACGGTTCCGTCCGAGGCGATTGTCCCGGATCGAAATGTCAGCGAGGATACGTGCCCTTCGCCGACAGCGCGAAGGCTCAGGACGAAGCGAAGACTGCCGTCGGGCAAACCGGACTGATCCGGATGGGCGACGATGCTCGGATTGAACAAGGCCGAGGCTTCAAACGAATACTCGTTGAGAAAGTAAGCCCCGACCAACTGCCGCTGCACCTGGGTGAACGCGGCATGATCGGCAAGCGCCTCTTCCATCTCCCCGGCGCGCAACTCGAACGCCTGCAGCAGATTGCGATGGCGCCCCAGAAAATTCTCGAGCACGTCGGCCAGTTGCGCGGCGGCGGTCGCGGAATCCAGTGAGAGTACCCGTTCGACAATATGATTGGCCCGGGTCTTGTCCGTCGGATTGAGGTCGCGCGGTTCGGTTGCCGGTTTGAACGGACGAACGATAACCCTTGTGGGATCAGGCCGCAGATAAAGTGCCTGACGGTTCAGGAACGGGAATTGCGACAAGGTGCCCTCGGTTGGTTCAGGGGAAGGGATATGTGGGCGGCCGTCAAGCGACCAAAGGCGTCGGCCTTGCGCGGCTTTCGCCGAGACGGGCTACCTGTCTAATTTCGGAAAGGCCGAGAAGGTACGACACCACCGATTCTCCGCCCCTGTTCTCGTTGGGACGATCGGGATGCAGGCCATCGCGACAACTTCCCGTTTCCAGATCGACAAGGGAGACCGAGAGGTCGTTGCTGCCAAGGAACCAGGCGAACACGCGTGCAGCTTCGGCTTTCCACTCGACATCATGATCGGCCCGCCACGCCGCGAAGCAGGCCGCAATGGTGGCCGTCGCTTCCAGCGGCTGCTGATCGAACGCCTGCGGCCGCCGCCGGGTCTCGCCGAAGCCTTCGGTGCCGACCGGACGAAATTGGCCGGTCACGGATGTCTGTTGTCCCACAAGCCAGCGCAAGGACTTCAGTCCGGTCTCCAGATAGATCGGATTCCGGGTGGCCATGCCGGTCAAGATCAGCGCCTGCGGCAGGCGGGCGTTGTCGTAGGCAAGCCCTTCCTCGAACCACACCCAGTCCCCGGTTTCGACCGCGTCGAACACCGAGATCAAGCGGTCCGCAAAGAGAAGGCGCAAGGTGGCGGCGCGGGCATCTTCGGTGACGGCCGAGCAGTAGGCGTCAAGTCCGAGCAGGACAAATGCCCACGCTCGCGGCGAACGAAACTGGTCCGCGATTGCCATCGCCTCGGCGAACAGCGAGGCGGCCCACGTCCGGCGAGACAAATTGGCATCGGTGAGGGCGCAGACGCCCAAGGCCCACAGAGTCCGCCCGTGACTGTCCTCTGACCCGGAATCCTCCAGCCAGCAGCGATTGAACCCCATGAAATTCCGAAACCGCCTTGTATCGGGATTCCAGGCGTGCTGGACGAAAGCGGCAAATCGGGCTGTCAATACTTCCGGCAGTCGTTGCTCGCCGGGAGTGTTGAGCGCGCATGCCAGCAGAAGCGCACGGGCATTGTCGTCAACGCAGTAGCCGTGCGAGCGATCCGGCACGCTGTGCACGGCATGTTGAAGCAGGCCGGTGTCGTCGCACATCGACAGGAAATGGTCGATCCGCATTTCCGGCGGAGCGCTTCTGTCGCGCAGCAACGTGCTGGTGTCAGACCTCGCAATCGTCTTCAGCCGATGTCTCCGCCCGGCATTCTCGAACACTGCCATATAGCGCTCAGCGGTCCGCTCCCACGTCATCGAACGACTGCTTGAATAGGCGCGCTTGCGCATCGCCTGCCGCAGGACATCGTTCGTCAGCAGTTTGGATATCTCGACACTTAGCGCCGCGGCGTCGCCGAACGGCACCAGTATGCCGCGGCCGTCGGCCAGCAGTTCACACGCATGCCAGTAGGGGGTCGAAACCACGGCTTTCCCGAGTCCGAAGCTGTAGGCCAGCGTACCCGAGGTCATCTGGGCTTCGTTGAGATACGGGGTGACATAGACGTCGCTCATGGAGATGAATTCGAGCAGCGTCTTCTGGTCGACAAACCGGTCCAGGAACACCACGTGGTTTTCGACGCCTGCCGCGCGCGCATGCGCTACCAGGCTGGCGCGATAGGCTTCGCCCTGATCCCGCACCAGATTGGGATGGGTCGCGCCAAGGACCACGTACACCGCATCAGGCCGCGTTTTCAAGATCGACGGCATGGCGTCGATCATGACCTCTATTCCCTTGTTCGGCGACAGCAGTCCGAACGTCAGAATGACCGCCTTGTCACTGAAACCGAGCTTGGCCTTGGCATCGTCGGGTTCGACAAATGCAAATTCAGGAATCCCGTGCGGAATGATCTCGATCTTTTCGTCTGGTACTTGGTAGACGGCCCGCAGCAGCTCGCGGCCTTTTTCGGCCATTACCACCACTCGCGACGAAATATTGATGATGCGGACGAGGACATCGCGCTGCGCCTTGGTTGGTTCGGACAGAACGGTGTGAAGCGTCGTCACCACCGGTATTGTGAGGCGCGACAGCAGCGCCAGAATGTGACCGCCGGCCTCGCCGCCGAAGATGCCGAACTCGTGCTGCAGCGAAACGGCATCGAACCGGCCGTTATTCAGGAACTCCGCCGCGCGGATATAGTCCTCGGGACGATTGTCGTTGATCTGGAATCCGACGGTGGATGGATAATCGTAGATCTGGCCGTGATCGGTCATTGCCACGATGACCGCCTCCAGATCGCCGCGCGAGGCCGCTACGGCGTTCTGCAGATCGGTGGTGAACGTCGCGATACCGCACCGGCGCGGCAGCGAATTACCGATGAAGGCTATGCGATTTGGAGTCGTCACGTTTGCACCTCGGGTGCTTTGGGCAGGAAATTTTCCGATACGGCGGCGATCAACGGCGCCGGAGACGAATGACGTCCGACGTTGTCGGATCGTTGTTTGAGCGCCCACGGATCCACATGTGGGCCGATGTAGGCCAGCAACGCTTTCAGGCCTCGATCACCAACCTGGATGTCGGCACGATCACCTTCCACGAAGATGGCTTCGCCAGGAGCGACCTTGACCGAGCCAATTTGGGCAGATCCGCCGATGGCGAGAAGCCAGGCTTCCTTTTGAACTTCGATCGTCCAGACAGAGCCGGGAAGAAATTCGATCTGCTCCAGAACAAAATGCGCATCGACCACTACGGCCTTCCTCGCTTCATCGAATTGAATCGGAGATGACTGGCGTTTGGCAGGTCCGGCTATGGCTGCAACAACCGCGTTGTCGATATGCAACTCCCGCTGCCGGCCATAGTCAAAAAGCCGGAAGGTTGCGTCGCTTCGCTGCTGAACTTCCGCAAGAACGATACCGGCGCCGACCGCGTGAATGGTGCCTGCTGGAACATAGACAACGTCACCCGCGCGCGCGGGATACCATTGCACCATATCGACGATCGAACCGTCCGCGATGGCTGATCGTAACTCCAGCGGGGAAAGCGTGCGCTTCAGGCCGAGGGCGATCCGAGCGTCCGGTCCGGCCGAAAGGATGTACCACGCCTCGGTCTTGCCGTTGGCCAACCCGATCGACCGCGCGAAGGCATCGTCGGGATGGACCTGAATGGATAGCGGCTCCGTCGTGAACAGCAGCTTGAGCAGCAATGCCGTGTCCGGCGCTGCGGTGTCGGCGCGTTGAAACCATAATTCGCCGACCGGCGCGCCGTCCGTCGACGTACCGTTCCACGGGAGCAGATTGGTGCTTCCCCACGGCTTTTGTTTGATTTCCACGCTCGCTAATTCGATTGTCACGTGAGTTGGCTGCCTCCATGTTGAATTCTAACAACCACGGCAGATGTTCTTCAGTTTGGCCGTCGTCCTGGCGTCTTCAGCGATAAATGGATCGTTGTAGGGAGGCCGAGATGCGTCGCCTTCAGTGACCGCGCGCTGCTCCGGCTTGGGAGGTGATGCCAGATCGTAACAAGCCAGCCGCGCGCTGGATGTTGCGATGTCGCGGCAGACCGGCTCTTTGGCATGCGCGTTTTGTGCAAATGCGCAAAGTATCAACACGACGAGCGTCTTTTTCATCTTAGCTCCTTTGGCCACTCGATTAAGCGGCGTACAGCCATCCCACCGACAGCGGCTATTTCTTTTTGCCGGCGCCGAAAGTCGGCTGCCATCCCGCCGTCTTCTGGCTCGGAGCTGCGGCAATGGTCTTGATCTTCTCTTTTTTGGGCTTCTTCGACTCTCGATTTCCCTTTTGCTCGCCTTTGGCCATCGCGGTCTCCCTGGGTTTGCGTGTTTGATTGAACGAAGGTTCGTCACATTGACGCATAACGCGTCGCGCTTTTCACGGCGATGTCGATCTCGTCGGCCAATTCGGCCTCACCCAATTCATGGAGCAGGGGAATCATCGTTGATGCCTGGTCGGCAGACATCGACAGCGGCTCGACGGTTTCGTAGTTGAATTTGATGCGCCAGACTCCCGCGTGGTTGCGATGCGGCTCGATCAATAACGCCGGCAGGTCCGGCAGCCCGTTCTGAAACAGCAATGCGGGTAAGGTAAGTTTCAATGGATCATGCGCGGCCCCGCTCATGCCAAATGCCGGAAAAGTTCAAACGCCATGTTTTGCGGCTGTCGCATCGGTTTCCTGTTGCTAGAGGCAGTCAGATTGACGGGCCTAGCTCTTCGTTACCCAAGCCGGACGAGGGCCGGTCCACGGGGGGAGCGCATCCCATTCCGTCCATCGCATGCGACGCTCCTCATCTCCCACCCGGATAAAAACAAAGGGGGCGTCGTCGCTGCCTGTTTTCGACCCGACAAATACGGCCGGCGCGCCATACGCATCCCGGATGACTGTCTTATTTGCCATTAGGAGGTCCCGATAGAATTGGGCGCCGTATTGCGTCGCTTCGATGGAGACCGATTATCACGGCGAATAAGCGGGAGTTCCGATCGAGACCAAAAGGCATCGGTCGTTTGCTGGGATCGAATTCGGGGGTGTTTGGCATCTGACCGCCTTTCTGACCGAGGCGGGAGCGCAATGCTCTCAGTCACCGATAACAGCCGGGGGCGCGCGGTGATACCTGGACATATAGTGCCGCTTCGCCAAATAGCGAGGCTCAAAGGCAAGTATTCCGTCTTTTCCCGTCACGACACGACGGGCAGCGCTGGCATCCGGCGCTTTGATCGTCATTCTCGCTCGTTATCGGCGGATCGCTATGGATCATGGCGAACCTGAACTACAACATGGCGCCGGCGGATCAGATCATGCAGATGCAGCGGTGAATGATGGTTTGCCGACGACCGCGAATGGACTCGACGAGAGATTCTACTCGCGGTCAGGACGAGACCGATCGGCGGGCTCAACGTCCGTTCGCGCCGCTCTTCACGGCTCCGGGCTCTGTCGCGCGGCCTTCGCTGTTTGCGCCGGCTGCGGTGGGGGCGCCGGAGTTGTTGGCATCATCTGCAGACGGTTCGATGGCGCCGATGCCGCCACCCATGCCAGTTCCGGTGGTACTTCCTTCGCCCGACGTCACCGAACTGCCAGTGGTGCCCTGTACGGTGGGCGCGCCGGATTTGGGGATGTCGCGTGAGCCGGTCTGGGCGAAGGTGAGGCTGCCGGACAGGGCGATGGCCGCAACGAGAAGTATTGTTCGGAAAATCATGAGTCGTCTCGCGTCGATTGTGAGTCTGATGCAAAGGCAATCACGGCGAGGGCGCTTTAGTTCCTAAGATCAAAACGGTGAGAAGCTCCAGGCGAGACCGATCGCGCACCCTTCACGCTGCGACAAATTGGCGCGTCGGGCAAATCACCAAAAGTCTGTCCAGCCCTTCGCGCAAAAATATTCCGCTGGTGCCGTCGGGCAAATCAGTCGTTCAACTCCCGCCATCCTGTCCCACCAAAGGGGCGTAGGCCATCGTCGCAAACGAGGGGCAGGGAGCGGTGGACGCGAAGGCTGCGACTGACGAGCGTGGCAAAAGCGTACGGCGAAATCGTTCGGGTCCGACGCCCCGGTGCTGGCGTCAAGTTGGCGGAAGCGAAAGCCGACGTCGATGATGGTGGCAAGAAAGCCGGTCACCAGGACGAAATCGTATAAGCCGTAAAGCCATTGCGCAGGGAAGGCCGGGTGTTCTCCGCTGACCTGTATGCTCGTGTGCAGCATTTCTAATGCACATCGCACGCGAGACCGCGGGTGCAGCGCGCATCCGGTCTTCCCTGCGCCCTCTGTATTTTCGAGAGGGCAAGGTTGATACAAAACTCGGGCAAATCATGCCGCGAGAAGGCGAATGTATGACGTGGATCGGCCGCGGCGTACCGGATACCCGCATACACGGGTCTGACAGGAGGGCTCTTGCATGCACCGCTGTTGCGACACACTTCAGAAACGCCCGCAACAGGCTGTCATTCTTCGGCACGGGAACCGCGCATGAACTTTCAGGCAGACTTCGCCAGCCAAAACTTCGCGAGCCAGGACTACTTTCGCAATCCCGCGGCGGCGATTGAAAGACCGCGTGCGCAGGGGCCGGTGGTTCGGGTGAATTTCCCGATCGTCGGCAAGGTCTGGGCCACGACGACGCAGGCGCTGGCGGACCGGGTGCTGAAAGACACCGAAACGTTCACCATCCGCAAGGACGACGGCACGGTCGCCGGAATGCAGTGGTGGATGCCGAAGGTGATCCGGGCCCTGGCCAACAGCATGCTGTCGATGGACGATCCCGGACACAAGCGATTGCGCGACATCGTCGACGAGGCGTTTCGCCGGCGCGCGGTGCTCGGGATGGAGCCGCACATTCAGGCCATTGGGGATAAGCTCGCCGACGAATTGTTCGCCGAGGGCAGCCCATGCGACCTTGTCGATCGCTATGCGCGCAAACTGCCGTTGTCGGTGATTTCCGAACTGCTCGGGCTTCCGCCGGGCGACCGGACAAGATTCATTGCCTGGGCCGGCGGTTTCACCCGCTTCACCGGCATGCTGGGATTTTTCGGCGCGATCCCGAACATGCTTGCGATGCGGCGCTACATGGAACGGCATGTCGAGACCGTCAGGCAATCCGGCGGCGAGGAGCTGATCGCCGAAATCGTGCGCGTCGAAAAAGAGGGCGGACAGATCAGCCGCGATGAAATCGTCGCGATGATTTTCCTGCTGCTGTTTGCAGGCCACGAAACCACGTCGCACCTGATCAGTGGATCCGCGTACGAGCTTTTGAAAAATCCCGATCTCCGCAACTGGCTCGAACAGGATTGGAGCCGTCTCGATCTGGCGGTCGAAGAGTTCTTGCGGTTCGTCACCCCGGTGCAATTCACCAAGCCGCGTTACGTCCGCCGCGATGTCGAACTCGATGGCATCCGGTTGCGCAAGGGCGACAAGGTCATGGCGATGCTGGCGGCCGCCAACTGGGATCCTTTGGCCAATGCCCATCCGGAGCGTCTCGACCTGCAACGCAGGCCGAACCGCCATATCGCCTTTGGCACCGGCATTCATTTCTGCCTCGGCCATCAACTCGCGCGCCTCGAAGCCAAATGTGCGCTGAAATCCCTGTTTCAGCGCTGGCCTGGCCTGAAGCTGGCGGTTGATGAGTCGGAAATCCGGTGGCGACAACGGCCGGGCTTGAATGCCATTGAGCGATTGGCGGTGGAACCGGGTTCCCTGGACAGTTAGGGGCGGGTGTATTGGTGCCTCAATGGTTGCCCGCGCGCCACGATTGTTGCGCTGTCGCAACAGTATGGGGACATTTAACCGTTCTCACGGGTAGTTCGCGCTTGCGCCGCTTTTTAGCCACACCCCTCCATGAAATCATGTTGACTTGGGGGAACGGGGTCGCAATGGACGCCAAGGCCAACATCAAGAGCAGGTTGCCGAGCCGTCACGTGACGGAGGGGCCCGAGCGCGCGCCCCATCGGTCCTATCTGTACGCGATGGGTCTGACCACCCAGCAGATTCACCAGCCCTTCGTCGGCGTGGCATCGTGCTGGAACGAGGCCGCCCCCTGCAACATTTCGCTGATGCGCCAGGCCCAGGCCGTGAAGAAGGGCGTTGCCTCAGCCGGCGGCACCCCGCGCGAATTCTGCACCATCACCGTCACCGACGGCATCGCCATGGGCCATGACGGCATGCGCTCGTCGCTGCCGTCGCGCGAATGCATCGCCGACTCGGTCGAACTGACCGTCCGCGGCCATTCCTATGACGCGCTGGTTGGCCTTGCCGGCTGCGACAAGTCGCTGCCGGGCATGATGATGGCGATGGTCCGGCTCAACGTGCCCTCGATCTTCATCTATGGCGGCTCGATTTTACCCGGCAATTTCCGTGGCCAGCAGGTCACGGTGCAGGACATGTTCGAGGCCGTCGGCAAGCATTCGGTCGGTGAGATGTCGGACGCCGACCTCGATGAAATCGAGCGCGTGGCCTGTCCGTCAGCCGGCGCGTGCGGCGCACAATTCACCGCCAACACCATGGCGACGGTGTCGGAGGCGATCGGGCTGGCGCTGCCTTACTCGGCGGGCGCCCCGGCTCCTTACGAGATCCGCGATGCGTTTTGCACCGCCGCGGGCGAGAAGGTCATGGACCTGATCGCGCTCAATATCCGCCCGCGCGACATCGTTACCCGCCGCGCGCTGGAGAACGCCGCCGCCGTGGTCGCTGCGTCGGGCGGGTCGACCAATGCTGCGCTGCACCTGCCGGCCATTGCCCACGAATGCGGTATCAAGTTTGACTTATTCGACGTCGCCGAAATCTTCAAAAAGACTCCGTATGTCGCCGATTTGAAGCCGGGTGGCCGTTATGTTGCCAAAGACATGTTTGAAGTTGGTGGCATACCGCTTCTGATGAAAACGCTGCTCGACAATGGCCATCTGCACGGAGACTGCATTACCGTCACGGGCCGGACGATCGCCGAAAACCTCAAGAGCGTAAAATGGAATCCGCACCAGGATGTGGTGCGGTCCGCCGACAAGCCGATCACCGTCACCGGCGGTGTGGTCGGCCTGAAGGGAAATCTTGCGCCTGAGGGCGCGATCGTGAAGGTCGCGGGCATGTCGAAGCTGAAATTTACCGGTCCCGCCCGCTGCTTCGATCGCGAAGAAGATGCCTTCGAGTCGGTGCAGAAGAAAACCTACAAAGAGGGCGAGGTCATCGTGATCCGCTACGAGGGGCCGCGTGGCGGTCCCGGCATGCGGGAAATGCTGTCCACGACCGCGGCCCTGACCGGGCAGGGCATGGGCGGCAAGGTCGCCCTGATCACGGACGGCCGGTTCTCCGGCGCCACCCGCGGGTTCTGTATCGGCCATGTCGGACCGGAAGCGGCGGTGGGCGGCCCGATCGCCCTGTTGCAGGATGGTGACATCATCGAGATCGATGCTGACGTCGGGACTCTTAACGTAAATTTGACCGACGCCGAGCTCGCAGAACGTAAGACCAAATGGCGGCCTCGCGCGACCAACCATACGTCGGGTGCGCTGTGGAAATACGCCCAGCAGGTTGGGCCGGCGGTGGATGGGGCTGTAACCCATCCGGGCGGTGCGCACGAGAAACAGTGTTATGCGGACATCTAGGCGTATCATTCTTGCGTTGATGTTGGGGGCCGCGCCGGTGGCTGCTCCCGGATTCGCGTTTGATGGTGCGCCGACCACCCAGGATGCCGCGCTTCCTGTCGTGTCCCAGCCGGCTGCTGCAGCCCTCAATGCCCAGGCCCTGAAGAAGGTGGCGCCGTCGGCGGTGACGCCTGCCAGCGCGCCCTCGCTCAATTCGCTGCAATACGCCGCTGAAGGTGGTCACCCCGTCGCGCAGTGGAAGCTCGGCCGGATGTATGCCGACGGTGACGGCGTCATCCAGGACGACGTACGCGCGTTCGAATATTTCAGCCGCATCGCCAATGCGCATGCCGAGGACAGCCCGTCGGCGCCGCAGGCGGCGATCGTCGCCAACGCCTTCGTCGCGCTGGGCCGCTACTACCTCAACGGCATTCCGAATTCGAAGATCAAGGCCGACACCGAGCGGGCGAGGGAGATGTTCTCCTACGCCGCGTCCTATTTCGGCAATGCGGATGCGCAATACGATCTGGCGCGGCTCTATCTGAAGACCCCTGATGCTTCGCGGGATGATTTCCGCTACGGCGCACGCTGGCTCGGTCTTGCCGCCCAGAAGGGCCAGCATCAGGCGCAGGCCCTGCTCGGCCAGATGCTGTTCAACGGCGACCGGCTGCCGCGTCAGGCCGCGCGGGGGCTGATGTGGCTGACCTTGGCCCGTGACAGCGCCACGGCCGACGAGGCCTGGATCAAGGAAAGCTACAACCGGGCGATCACCAAAGCGTCCGACGACGACCGCGCCATGGCGCTGCAGATGCTCGAGCACTGGGTGCAGGGCCGAAAAGACTGAGACCGCAGAGACCAATTCTCCGGCAGAGGCGCTCTTGCGCCTGTCCGGCGCTCAGCCCGTCTCCAGGTCGAAATCCGCCCACACCGGCACATGATCCGACGGCTTCTCCCAAGCGCGCACGTAGCTGTCGATGCCGACATCGGTGAGCCGGTCGCTGGCCTGCGGCGACAGCAGCAAATGGTCGATCCGGATGCCCCAGTTCTTCTGCCAGGCGCCGGCCTGGTAATCCCAGAACGTGTACTGGCCGGGTGCGTCGGTCACCGCGCGTAGCGCATCGGTCAGCCCGAGGCCGAGCAGGGACTGGAACGCCTCGCGGGTTTCGGGGCGGAACAACGCATCGTTGGCCCAGGCGGCGGGGTTATAGACGTCCTGGGCCGCCGGAATGACGTTG
This sequence comes from Bradyrhizobium sp. KBS0727, assembly GCF_005937885.2. Classification (NCBI taxonomy): domain Bacteria; kingdom Pseudomonadati; phylum Pseudomonadota; class Alphaproteobacteria; order Hyphomicrobiales; family Nitrobacteraceae; genus Bradyrhizobium; species Bradyrhizobium sp. KBS0727. The sequence continues at coordinate 3,613,944 of NZ_CP042176.1, forward strand.
AAGTCGCCGGCGAGAATGAACGGTTCTTCCGCTTTAAGTCGCTCGCGGGAGTACTCAAGAAGTCGCGACATCCATTTGAGTTTGTACGGATATTTATCGGTGTCCGGTGGGTTGCCGTTGGGCAGATAGAGGCAGGCGATCCGCAGGACGCCGGATTTCAACGTGACCACGCCTTCGAGAAAGCGCGCATGGGCGTCCTCGTCGTCGCCGGCGAGGCCCGATTTGGTTTCCTCGAACGGCAGCTTCGACAACAGCGCGACGCCGTTGAAGGTTTTCTGGCCATGGGTGACGACGTTGTACCCGAGCGCTTCGATCTCCAGCCTGGGAAAGGCGTCATCGACGCATTTGATCTCCTGCAGGCAGACGATGTCCGGCGAGCAGTCCCTGAGCCAGCTGACGAGATGCTCGATCCGTTGCCGGACCGAATTGACGTTCCACGTAGCAATACGCATTCAAATGACCCGGATCGTAACCACACATTTTCGCTTTGCTGGCATACCATGCGCCGCAAGCCTGTGGTAACCGTCTAGAAATAAGGCGCAAAAGTCGCCGTCAAGGGGTCGGAAACCGTCGTCCCGTCCTTTGCGGGCGGCGGACGTGAAAATTATGAAAAAAAATCACTTGATCGTTTTTGCCGGCGTCATCGGCATTGCCGCGGTGGCCGCCTATGCAACCCGCTCGACCTGGATGGGCGGCGGGGCCACGGCGCAGGGGCCGCAGCGGCCGCGCATGGTCTCGGTCGAACTGGCCAAGGCCGAGCGCAAAACCGTCCCCGTCGACGTCGATGCGATCGGGACCGTGACGCCAATCTCCAGCGTGGCGCTGAAATCGCGGGTCGAGACCACCATCGTCTCGGTGCATTTCGAGGACGGCGCCAAGGTCGCGGAAGGCGATCTGTTGTTCACGCTCGACAGCCGCCAGATCGACGCCCAGATCGAGCAGGCCGAGGGGACGCTGGCCAAGGATCAGGCGCAGCTCGAGGGTGCCCAGCGCGATCTCCGCCGCTTCACCGACCTGGTCGGCAAGGGCGCCACCACGCAGGTCAACGTTGATAACGCCAAGACGCAGTCCGACACCCTGTCCGCCACTATCAAGGCCGATCAGGCGGCGCTGGACAATCTGAAGGTCCAGAAAAGCTACACCCTGATCCGTGCGCCGTTTGCAGGCCGGATCAGCGCCGCCAACGTAAAGGTCGGCAATTTCGTGCGGCCGGCCGATACCGCGGCGCTCGCCGTGATCAACCAGATGGCGCCTGTTTACGTGACCTTCGCCGTTCCGCAGCGCGTGCTGGTCGACCTGCGCGAGGCAATGGCCAAGGGCGATTCCGGGGTCGCCGCGACGATCCCGGGCCACCAGCGTTCCGAGAGCGGCAAGGTCGCGATGGTCGAGAACACCGTGGACGCCACCACGGGCATGGTGACCGTGCGCGGCATCATGAACAACGAGAACGAGACGCTGTGGCCGGGGACCCTGGTCGCGACCAAGCTCGTGATCCGCAATGAAGACGCCATCGTGGTGCCCACGGTCGCCGTGCAGCGCAGCCAGAACGGCAACTATGTGTTTGTCGTCAAGGACGGCGCCGCCAAGGTCCAGCCGGTCAAGGTCGATCGGACCTCGCAGGGCGTTTCGGTGATTTCCGAAGGGCTGACCGGCGACGAAAGCGTTGTGGTCGACGGACAATTGCTGCTGTCGAACGGGGCGCGGGTCGAGCCGCGGGCCAAGAAGGCCGGGGCGTAACCGATGACGCTCTCCGAGCTCTGCATTCGCCGCCCGGTCATGACGACGCTGATCACGGCGTCGATCATCGCCTTCGGCGTGTTCGGTTTCCGCCTGCTGCCGGTGTCGGCGCTGCCGCGGGTCGATTTTCCGACGATCGCGGTCAGCGCGACCTTGCCGGGTGCGAGCGCGGATACCATGGCGGCTTCGGTCGCCGGCATCATCGAGCGGCAGCTCTCGACCATTGCCGGCATCTCGTCGATGTCGTCGAGTTCCTCGCAGGGCACCAGCGTCATCACCATTCAGTTCGACCTCAACCGCAACATCGATGCCGCGGCGCTGGACGTGCAGACCGCATTGACGATCGCGCAACGCCGGCTGCCGATCGAAATGACGATCCCGCCGAGTTTCCGCAAAGTGAACCCGGCCGACTTCCCGGTGCTGTTCGTCTCGCTCGGTTCGGCGACGCTGCCGCTGTCGGCGGTCAACGAATACGGCGACATCACCATCGGGCAGGCGCTATCGCAAATTCCCGGCGTCGCGCAGGTGCTGATCTACGGGGCGCAGAAATTCGCCATCCGCGTCCAGGCCGATCCCGAAGCCGCGGCGGCGCGCGGGCTGTCGCTTGAGGACATCAGGACCGCGGTATCGCGGGCAAATTCGTCGACGCCGGTCGGCACCCTGAACGGGCCGAAGCAGGACGTCGCGCTGCAGGCCTCCGGGCAGATGGACAAGGCGATCGACTACCGGCAGGTCGTGGTGGCCTGGCGCAACGGCTCGCCGGTCAAGCTCGACGAAGTCGCGCGGATCTATGACAGCGTCGAGAACGACAAGATCGCGACCTGGCTGAACGACGAGCGGGCCATCGTGCTGGCCATCCAGAAGCAGCCGGATGCCAATACGGTGGCTGTGGTCGATTCCGTGCTGGCCAAGCTGCCGGCGCTGCGCGCGCAGATTCCACCGTCGGTTTCGATCAATGTGATGATGGATCGTTCGATATCCGTCCGTCAGGCGGTCGCCGATGTCGAGGAAACGCTGCTGATCGCCGTGGCCCTCGTGATTCTGGTGATCTTCCTGTTCCTGCGCTCGGCGTCCGCGACCTTCATTCCGGCGCTGGCGGTTCCGATCTCGCTGTTCGGCACCTGTGCGGTCATGTACGCGCTGGACTATTCGATCAACAACATGACGCTGCTGGCGCTGACGCTGTCGGTCGGCTTCGTGGTCGACGATGCCATCGTCATGCTGGAAAACATCGTTCGTCACATCGAACACGGCATGCGGCCCTATGAGGCTGCGCTGAAAGGTGCGCGCGAGATCGGCTTTACGATCATCTCGATCACCTTCTCGCTGATCGCGGTGTTCATTCCCGTGCTCTTGATGGGCGGCATTGTCGGCCGGGTGTTCCGCGAGTTCGCGGTGACGGTATCGGTGGCGATCATCGTATCCGGCTTCGTGTCCCTGACCCTGACGCCGATGCTGTGCGCACGCGTGTTGCGGGCGCATGATGCGACCAAGAAGCCGAATGTCGTGCTTCGCGTGTTCGAGGCGATGTTCGAGTCCTGGCTGCGCGCCTACGAATGGGCGCTCGACCGGGTGCTGGCGCACAAGGCGTTGATGCTGGTCGTGACGCTGGCGACGCTGGGTGGCACGGTCTACCTCTACATGATCGTGCCGAAGGGCTTCTTCCCGCAGGAGGACACCGGCTTTTTGATCGGCGTGACCGAAGCCGCCACCGACACCTCGTTCGAGGCCATGAAGGTGCGGCAGCAGGCGCTGGTCGAAGTGCTGAAATCCGATCCCGCGATTGAGTACATCAACTCCACCGTCGGCTCGGGTGGCCCCAATGCGACCGCCAATTACGGCCGCCTGTTCATCGCGCTGAAGCCGCAGAAGACGCGTGACAACGCCGCCGTCGTGATCGGACGTTTGCGCACCAAGGCGCGACAGATTCCGGGCATGCAGGCGTTCTTCCAGAGCATCCAGAACCTCAATATCGGTGGCCGGATTTCGAAAAGCCAGTACCAGTACGTACTGCAGAGCGGCGATACCGAGTCGCTCTACCGGCTCGCGCCTGAGATGCGCGACAAAATCGAGAAGCTGCCGGGTCTGCTCGACGTCACCACCGACCTCTACATCAAGAATCCGCAGATGACGGTCGACATCGACCGTGAAAAGGCCGCGGTCTACGGCATCACCGTCGATCAGGTGCGCAACCAGCTCTACAACGCCTATGGCGCGCGCCAGGTCGGCACCATCTACATGCCGACCAACGACTACCAGATCATCCTGGAAGTGCAGCCGCAGTTCCGTGTCGATCCGTCGGATCTCTCCAAGCTCTACATGAAGACCCAGAACAACGTGACCATTCCGCTTGCAGCAGTTGCCAAACTGGTGCCTTCGGTGGGGCCGCTGCAGATCAACCACCAGGGCCAGCAGCCGGCGGTGACGATTTCCTTCAATCTCGCGCCGGGCTACTCGCTCGGCTATGCCACCGACAGCATCCGCGAACTCGAGCGTTCGTCAAACCTGCCGCCGACGATCTTCTCCGGCTTCTCGGGCACGGCGCAGGTCTTCGAGGACTCCAAGAGTGGGCAGGGCGTCCTGATCCTGGCGGCCATCTTCGCGGCCTTCGTCATCCTCGGCATTCTCTACGAGAGCTTCATCCACCCGATCACCATCATCTCCGGCCTGCCGTCGGCCGGCATCGGCGCGATCCTGACCCTGATGCTGTTCGGCATGGAGCTGTCGGTGATCGCGATGATCGGTATCGTGATGCTGGTTGGCATCGTCAAGAAGAACGCCATCATGATGGTGGATTTCGCGCTGGAACGCCGCCGCGTCGGTCTCAGCGCCGAGCATGCGATCCGCGAAGCGGCGCTGCTGCGTTTCCGTCCGATCATGATGACGACGTTTGCCGCGATCTTCGGCACGCTGCCGATCGCCATCGGCGCCGGCGCCGGCGCCGAACTGCGCCAGCCGCTCGGCGTCGCCGTGGTCGGCGGTCTCTGCGTGTCGCAATTGCTGACGCTGTTCATCACGCCTGTCATCTACATCTATCTCGATCGTGTCGATCGTCTGCTGAAGCGCCGGCTCGAACCGCAGCACGAGGAGACCGGCGAAGGCGAGCGGCCACATGTGGTTGCAGCCGAATGAATTCGGCTACGGATTGTTAACGCTGTCGCCGGGCGCGGCACGCAGTTAACGCCGCCGAAGCGTTTGCTGGTCCTATCTGCCGATATCGCGCGGAAGGTTGGCCCAGCATGAAATCCACTGTTGATCTGTTGACCGGTTCGGTCGTGCGCGGCGGTCCGCTGGGGAAGCCGTTCGCCTGGATCGGCGGATTTTCTTCGATGGCCGGCATCGAGGCTGGCGAAATCACCGATCGCGAAATGAGCCGGATCCGCGCCAGGCAGATCGACGCCGTGACGCGGCTCGTGCCGGTCAGCATGACCGTCAATCTGATCACCGTTTCGATCGTGCTCGCGCTGTTCTGGAACACCGGCTCGAACGCCTTTCTGGGACTGTGGGCCCTGCTGATCGCGGCGGTCGCCCTGCTGGCGGCGCGGTCGTGGATACGGTCTCAACGCACCCGCCCGCAGCAGGCCTCCTTGGGGGCGATGCGCAACTCGACGCTGCAGGCCATCTTTCTGGCGGCGATCTGGAGCGCGTTGCCGCTGGCGTTGCTCCCCAGATCAGGCCCGGCAGAGCAGATGATCATCGTCTGCCTGGTGGCCGGAATGATTGCGGGCGGTGCCTTCACGCTGTCGACGATTTCCCGGGCGAGCCTGATGTACATCTGGACGATGGCTTTCGCATCGACTGGCGCGCTGCTGCTGTGCGGTGACAAAATCCATTTCTTCACCGCGGCGTTCCTGTTGCTGTTTGCCGGCTTCATGGCGCGCAACGTCGTTTCTCACGGCAATCTGTTCGCTGACAATCTGCGTGCCCAACTGCAGCTCGAGCGACAGACCGAGATCATCTCGCTGCTGCTCAAGGAATTCCAGGAAAACGCCAGCGACTGGCTGTGGCAGACCGATGCGCAGGGGCGGCTGATCGACGTACCGGAACGTTTCGCCGAAGTGGCGCAGGTGCCGCTGCCGCTGCTGAAGGGCGCGCATTTTTCCGAATTGCTGGAAATGCTGTGTCCCGACGACACGATCACGGCATCGAACATCGCAGCCTTGATGGAACGGCATGCGCCGTTCCACGAGATCAGCCTGCGTGTCGTCGCCGGCGGCGAGACGCGGTTGTGGTCCTTGACGGCCAAGCCGATGGGCGACAGCGAAGGGCAGTTTCACGGCTATCGCGGCTTCGGCCGCGACGTCACCGAACGCTGGCGGGCGGAGCGGGCCGAGGCCGAAAGCCGGGCGAAGTCGGATTTCCTGGCCGTGATGAGCCACGAAATCCGCTCGCCCATGAACGGTGTGCTGGGGTTGGCCGCCATGCTGCTGGAAACCGCGCTCGATCCGGAACAGCGCCAGGCGGTCGCCACCATTCACGAATCCGGCGACAACCTGCTGCGGATCCTCAACGACATTCTCGATCTTTCGAAACTGGAGGCCGGGCGGTTCCAGTTCGAAGCCACGGACTTCTCGCCGATAGCGCTCGTCGAGGCCGTGGCCGCGGTGATCCGCAGCACTGCCGGCAACAAGGGACTGACGGTTACGATCGAACTCGACCCGGCACTGCCCGCATCCCTGCGCGGCGATGTCGCCCGAATCCGGCAGGTGTTGCTCAATCTTGCGTCTAACGCGGTGAAATTCACCGAACGCGGCAAGGTAACCATTGCAGCTCACTGCCACTCGCGCGGCGACATGCTGGCCCGGGTGGACTGGTGTGTCTCCGATACCGGTATCGGCATTGCTCCCGACCGGGTCGGCCGCCTGTTTACCGACTACGAGCAGGCCGACGCCTCGATCAATCGCCGCTTTGGCGGCACCGGCCTCGGGCTCGCGATTTCCCGGCGGATCATCGAACAGATGGGCGGCAAGATCGGTGTCACCTCGGTCCCGGAACAGGGCTCGACATTCCGGTTTTCACTGACATTGCCGTGGAGCGATACCTTCGTCGCCGAACCATCGAAGGACCGGGCTGGCGCCGACGATCTCAAGGCGCGGATTGCCGCGCAGGGCCGTCCGTTGCGGATCCTCATTGCCGAGGATGATGCGACCAACCGCTTGGTGGTCAGCAAGATGCTCCGGGAATTCGACATCGAAACCTGCATCGTGAGCGACGGCGCGCAGGCAATCGAGGCCGTGCTGGAAGCCGAATACGATCTGGTGCTGATGGATGTGCAGATGCCTGTCATGGACGGCCTCGCCGCGACGCGGGCGATCCGCTCGGGCGACTTCATGTCGCTGCCGATCGTAGCACTGACCGCCAACGCCTTCCCCGAAGACGCAAAACTGTGCCGCGAGGCCGGGATGTCGGACTTCCTCGCCAAGCCGCTGCGGAAGCAGATGCTGGTCGATGCCGTGTTGCGGGCGTTGGGTCGGGCGCGCGAGCCATCGGACGTGTCGCTGGAGCTGGCGCCAACGCTGGTGCCTGCCATGCCGGACACGGCGGAGCAGGGCGGCAAGGCTGCCGCGGAGCACGAAGTCCAGCCCGCGAGCTAGCCGGGGAACAGCAGGGTCAGATCGAGAAGCTGGTGCCGCAGCCGCAGGAGGCGGTGGCGTTCGGGTTGACCACGCGGAACGAGGCGCCGATCAGGTCATCGACGAAGTCGACTTCCGATCCGGCCAGGAACGGCACCGAGGCCGGATCGACTAGCACCACCGCGCCTTCGCGCGCGATCACGAGATCGTCTTCGGCCTTGGCATGATCGACGTCGAATTTGTACTGGAAGCCGGAGCAGCCGCCGCCCTCGACGGAGATGCGCAGCATGGCGCCGTCGCCTTCGGTCTTGAGGATTTGCCCGATACGGCGGGCAGCCCGCTCGCTGACGGTGATGGCAGTGGTCATGACAGCTCTCCGGTCGATGGCGTCATACCCAATTCATTTGGTATGCCGCCTCATACATAGTTAAGTGCGTAACGTCGCGGAATCAAATGGATAAGGACTAAAAAAACGTGTCGGTCGGAATGGCTGCCCCCCGCGCCCTTTATGCCTGCGACCCTGAGCGGAGCCGCGGCCGGCTGTTCGCGGAACCCCCGAGTAGGACCCGCAGCCCGTTCCGCAGGGATTGCGACCGGGTAATCCATTCCACCGCTTTTCGCCGTCTCAAGCACAAAACCCAGGTTTTCGTGTTCCATGAGGGCGATCATTACCGCACCCGGCTGACCCATTCGCTGGAAGTGGCGCAGATCGCACGGGCTTTGGCCCGGCAGCTTGGCCTCGACGAGGACCTGACGGAGACGCTGGCGCTGGCCCACGACCTCGGCCATCCCCCGTTCGGCCATGCCGGCGAGCGGGCGCTCGACAAATGCCTGCACGCCCATGGCGGCTTCGACCATAACGCGCAGGCGCTGCGCGTGGTGACCGCGCTGGAGCATCGCTACCCCGAATTCGACGGGCTCAACCTGACCTGGGAATCGCTCGAGGGCATCGTCAAGCACAACGGCCCGCTGGCTGAGCGCAGCGGGGCGCCGGCCGGTCACCATGGCGAAGGCGGCATTCCCGTCGGCATTGTCGACTTCAACCGGAAATTCGATCTGGAGCTGTGGAGTTTTGCTTCGCTGGAGGCCCAGGTCGCGGCCTTTGCCGACGACATCGCCTATGATGCCCACGATATCGACGATGGCCTGCGCGCCGGTCTCTTTGCTGTTGATGACCTCAAGGTGATGCCGCTCACCGAGGCGATCATCGCCGATATCGGCAACCATTATCCCGCTCTCGACGACGTTAGGCGCGGCGCCGAACTGGTGCGCGAGCTGATCTCGTACCTGATCGGGGCGGTGGTCGCGGAGACTCAAAAACGCCTGGAGGCGGCCAAGCCGCAATCGGCCCACGACGTCCACCTTTACCATCAGCCGATGGTCGCGTTTCCGGATCCGGTGGCGCAGGAGGAGGCCGCCATCAAGGCGTTCCTCAAGCAGCGGATGTACCGGCACGCGCGGGTGATGCGCGTGATGGGCGAGGCGGAAGGGATCCTGTTCGACCTGTTCGCGCGCTACCAGGCGTCGCCGGGCGATCTGCCGGCCGAATGGGTCGAGGGCACTGAGCGCGAAAGCGAGGGCGAGCGGGCGCGCCGGATCGGCAATTTCATCGCAGGGATGACCGACCGTTTCGCCCTGATGGAGCACCAAAGGCTTTTTGACTCGACCCCGGATTTGCGTTAGGCGGCGGCCATGGCCGACAAACCTGCTTCACAACACCTTTTTGCCGATGTGCTCGCGCGCGTGCACGCGATCTGCGCAGCACTTGCGACCGAAGGCCGATGGCCCGACGGCATCGATTTCTCCCGCGTGGTGGTCGAGCCGCCGCGCGATGCCAGCCATGGCGACATGGCAACCAATGCCGCGATGGTGCTGGCCAAGGAAGCCAAGGCCAAGCCGCGCGAACTCGCCGATAAATTTGCCGAAAAACTTCGTGCCGACGAGCTGATTGCCTCGGTCGATGTCGCTGGGCCCGGTTTCATCAATCTCACGCTGAAGCCTCAGGTGTGGGCGGATGCGCTGCGCACGGTGCTGCGCGAAGGCGCCTCCTACGGCAACAGCGCGATCGGCAACGCCGGCAAGGTCAATGTCGAATACGTCTCGGCCAATCCGACCGGACCGATGCATGTCGGGCATTGCCGCGGCGCCGTGTTCGGCGATGCGCTCAGCAGCCTGTTGCAGTTCGCGGGCTATGACGTCACGCGCGAATATTACATCAACGATGCCGGCGCGCAGGTCGACGTGCTCGCGCGTTCGGCGTACCTCCGCTACCTCGAAGCGCTCGGCGACAACATCGGTGAAATTCCGGAAGGGCTTTACCCCGGCGACTATCTGGTGCCGGTCGGGCAGGCGCTCGCCGCCGAATTTGGCGACAAGCTCAAGGCGATGCCGGAAGACGCCTGGCTGCCGATCGTTCGCGCCAAGGCGATCTCGGCCATGATGGAGATGATCAAGGGCGACCTGGCCGCGCTCCAGATCAAGCATGATGTGTTCTTCTCGGAGCGGTCGCTGGTCGAGACCGGCAACAACAAGGTCACCGAGACCATCGATTTCCTGCGCTCCAAGGGCGATATCTACGAGGGCCGCCTGCCGCCGCCGAAGGGCAAGCCGGTCGAGGATTACGAGGATCGCGAGCAGACCTTGTTCCGCGCGACGGCCTATGGCGACGACGTCGATCGTCCCCTGATCAAGTCCAACGGCGCCTACACTTATTTCGCTTCCGACATCGCCTATCACAAGAACAAGATCGATCGCGGCTTCCTCGATATGATCGACGTGTTCGGCGCCGATCATGGCGGCTACATCAAGCGCATGCAGGCCGCCGTGAAGGGCGTCAGCGCCGGCAAGGCCACGCTGGACATCAAGGTCGTGCAGCTCGTTCGGCTGCTGCGCGACGGCGAGCCGGTGAAGATGTCGAAGCGGTCAGGCGATTTCGTCACTCTGCGCGAAGTCGTCGACGAAGTCGGCTCGGACGCCGTCCGCTTCATGATGCTGTTCCGCAAGAACGACGCGGTGCTGGATTTCGACCTCGCCAAGGTGATCGAGCAGTCCAAGGACAACGCGGTGTTCTACGTCCAGTACGGCCACGCCCGCGGCCATTCGATCTTCAAGAACGCCCGCGAGCTGGTTCCGGACCTGCCCGAGTCCGACGCCGCCCGGGCGGCCTATCTGGGCGACGCCGCCTTGGAGCGGCTGACCGACCCGGCGGAACTCAGCCTGCTGAAGCTGCTGGCGCTCTATCCCCGGATGATCGAGGCGGCGGCGGTCGCACACGAGCCGCACCGAATCGCATTTTATCTGTATGATTTGGCCAGCGAATTTCATGCGCTTTGGACCAGGGGGCGCGATTTGCCCTATTTACGCTTCATTATCAATAATGATGCACAGATCACGAAGGCGCGGCTGGCGATGGTTCAGGGCGTCGTCTCGGTTCTGGCATCGGGCTTAGCCGTTCTCGGCGTCCATGCTCCGACCGAGATGCGGTAGGCAGGGGCGAAGGCCCTCACGAATGGGGATTTGTGGGGGGTCTGGCAGGGGCCAATTCGTTGTCAGGTTTCGCTGACATAGCGGGTTGGCGCTGTCCCGAATGGGATGCACCACCACGATGGCTGAACGATATCCGGACCGACCTTTTCCCGCCTCCGACCACGACCGGGGCGACGACCTCCGCCGTGCGGAGAGCGATCCGCTGGCGGAACTGGCAAGGCTGATCGGCCAAACCGATCCCTTCGGTACCGCAGCAGGCAAGGCGCCGCCACCACATCCGTTGCAGTCGCGCGCCAATCCGCGCCCGCAAACCTATGCCCCGGCTGACGAAGACGACAACGCGGCCCCGATGCCGCCGCCCTGGATGCAGCGCGCCCGCCAGGAAGCCCCGCCACCGGAGGATTACGCAGACGAAGAGCCGGCTTACGAGCCCGCGCCTGTGCATCCCTTGCACCGCTACGCGGCTCAGCAGCCGGCGGCGCCCGCGCAGGAATACCAACGAGACTACCAGCAGGAATATCAGGAAGAGCAGCACTACGCCGACGAGGCGCCGCCGGCCGACCCGTCGCGTTATGACGACGCGCTGTACGGTCAAATCGAATCCGGGGAACAGGAATATCAGCGCGACCCGGCCTATCCGGACGATCCCTACGCCTACCAGAGCGAATATGAGGAGCCTGCCGAGCCCAAGCGCCGTTCCAGCGGCCTGGTGACGGTCGCCGCCGTGCTGGCGCTGGCCGTGGTAGGGACGGGGGCAGCCTTCGCCTATCGTACTTATGTCGGTTCGCCCCGCAGCGGCGAGCCGCCGATCATCAAGGCCGACAACAGCCCGACCAAGGTCGTTCCGGCGCCGGCCGACAGTGCCTCCGGAAAGACGCCCGACCGCATGGTGCCGGGCGATGGTGGCGAGAAGCTGGTGTCGCGCGAAGAGACGCCGGTCGACGTCAATTCCAGGTCCGGCGCGCCGCGTGTGGTGTTTCCGCCGCTGAACCAGAACGGCAGCCCGCCGCCGGTCGCCAGCGTTTCGCCGGGGGCGCCGCCGCCGCCGACGGCTGCGAACGGCACGATGCCGAACAGCGAGCCGCGCAAGATCAAGACGCTGGCCGTCAAGGGCGATGCGGCTGAAAACGGCGGGGTTCCGGCTGCCGTGGCCGCGCCTGCAACAAAACCGGTGGCCGGACGGACGGCGAGCGCGCCGGCGGCACCGGCCCCGGCCGCACGTAACCCTTCCTCAGCCAACGCCAGCGCGCCGCTGTCACTGGCGCCGCAGGGTGGGGCACAGCCCGATCCGGCGCCGACCCGCATGGCCGCCACCAATCCGGTGCAGACGGCTCCGGCCGCCTCCGCCGGCGGTGGATACGTGGTTCAGGTCTCCTCGCAGAAGTCCGAGGCGGACGCGCAGGCGTCGTTCCGGGCCCTGCAGGGCAAATTCCCGGCGGTGCTGGGTTCCCGTTCGCCCCTGATCAAGCGGGCCGATCTGGGCGAGAAGGGGGTCTACTACCGGGCCATGGTCGGGCCGTTTGGGTCACCCGACGAAGCCTCGCAGTTCTGCGGTAGTTTGAAAACCGCGGGTGGACAGTGCGTCGTCCAAAGGAATTAACGGCCGTTTCCTTGACCCGGGAGCCGTGAGGGGCCTAATCGGCCCCTATGAGCAGCCGCGCATTCATCACAGGCGTATCGAGACTGGAACTGGGCGCTGACGAGCGCAAGTTTATCCGCGACGAACGCCCATGGGGCTTCATCCTATTCAAGCGCAATATCGATACTCCGGCTCAAGTGTCTTCACTCGTTCGGGAATTGCGTGAAGCCGCAGGCAGCCCGGATGCGCCGGTCCTGATCGATCAGGAAGGCGGCCGGGTTCAGCGGCTGGGACCGCCGCACTGGCCGGTCTATCCGCCCGGCGCCGTCTTCGGTGCGCTCTACGACATCGAGCCCAGGCTGGGCTTTCAGGCGGCGCGCCTGAGCTCCCGGCTGATCGCGGCCGACCTGATCGACCTCGGGATTACCGTCGACTGTCTGCCACTGGCGGACGTTCCGGTGGCCGGCGCCGACGCTGTGATCGGCAACCGGGCCTATGGAACCGGACCTGCCAAGGTTGCCGCGATCGCCCGGGCCGTCACCGACGGGCTGGTCGAGGGCGGCGTGCTGCCGGTTCTCAAGCATATTCCCGGGCATGGCCGGGCCACCGCAGACAGCCATTTTCGTCTGCCGACGGTCGATACGTCGCGGGAAGAGCTCGAAACGACCGATTTCGCGGCCTTTAAACCGCTGGCAGACCTGCCAATGGCCATGACCGCACATGTTGTGTTTAGCGCGCTAGACACCGCCCATCCGGCGACGACTTCTGCGACAATCATAAACCAAGTGATTCGCGGCGTAATCGGGTTCCAAGGTTTGTTGATGAGTGATGACGTGTCCATGAATGCGTTGGCGGGAACGATCGCCGAGCGGACCCGCGCCATCGTCAACGCCGGCTGCGACATGGTTTTGCATTGCAACGGCAAGCTCGACGAGATGCGCGACGTAGCGCGTGAGACGCCGGAACTGACGGGTGAGGCCCTTGAGCGCGCCAAACGGGCGCTGGCCTCACGACATCAACCGCAGCCGCTCGACCGGCAGGCGGCACGGGCTGAATTGGACGCGCTGATTAATCGGGTAGGGACGGCATGACCGCGGAGATTCTATCGTTTGAAACCGGACGGCCCGCCGAAGTAACGGACGGCGAGCACTCGCTGGTCGTCGACGTCGAGGGCTATGAAGGCCCGCTCGATCTGCTGCTGACGCTGGCGCGGCAGCAGAAGGTCGATCTCTCCAAGATATCGATCCTGGCGCTGGCCGACCAGTATCTGGTCTTCATCGAGGCGGCGCGAAAAATCCGCCTTGAACTCGCGGCCGATTACCTGGTCATGGCGGCGTGGCTCGCGTTCCTGAAGTCGCGCTTGCTGCTGCCTGAACCGGCGACGCCGGATGGACCGAGCGCCGAGGAGATGGCGACTGCGCTTGCCAACCGGCTGCGCCGGCTGGAGGCGATCCGCGAGGCGGCCAACCGGCTGATGAACCGGCCGCAGTTCCAGCGCGATATCTTTCCGCGCGGCAATCCGGAATCGATCGCCGAAATCCGCCACCCGAAATTCACCGCGACGCTGTACGACCTGCTGTCGGCTTACGCCACGCAGCGCCAGCAGCGCGTGCTCGCCACCGTTCATCTGGCCAAGCGCACGGTGTGGTCGCTGGCGGAAGCGCGCGCCTCGCTGGAGCGGCTGATCGGCATCGCCGAGGAGTGGAGCTGTCTCGACGAATATCTTCTCAACTATGTCGTCGATCCCTCGCAAAAGGCGACGGTGTTCGCGTCGAGCTTTGCCGCCGCCCTTGAGCTCGTGCGCGAAGGCGAGATGGAAATAAACCAGAAAGAGGCGTTCGCGCCGATCTATTTTCGTAAGCGTCAAGCGTCCGGAGCGATGTCCGCGCCGGATCTGACGGTCGAGTAAGTGGAAGGAGAGCTAGCCATGGCAAGCCTGGCGGAAAAACGCATGGAAGATGCCGAGGAGCGTCCCGTCGACCCCAACACGGAAATCGATACCGTGGCGCGGCCCGAGGAATTGCGGCTACTCGAAGCGCTGCTGTTTGCCTCCGCCGAGCCGATCGATCAGGCAACGTTGGCGAAACGGATGCCCGACGGGGTCGACATCAAGGAAGCGTTGGCGCGGCTGCAGGCTGAATACGCCACGCGTGGCGTCAACCTGGTGCGGGTCGCCAACAAGTGGTCGTTCCGCACCGCCGGCGATCTGTCGTGGCTGATGACCCGCGAGAGCACCGAAACCCGCCGCCTGTCGCGCGCGGCCATCGAGGTGCTCGCAATCATCGCCTATCACCAGCCGGTGACGCGCGCCGAGATCGAGGAAATCCGCGGCGTGATCACGTCGAAGGGAACCCTGGACGTGTTGCTGGAGACCGGCTGGATCCGTCCCCGCGGCCGTCGCAAGACGCCGGGCCGTCCGCTGACCTTCGGCACCACCGAGGCGTTCCTGACGCAATTCAGCCTTGAGGCGCTGGGCGATCTGCCGGGCCTGGAAGAGCTGAAGGGAACGGGTCTCCTGGACTCACGGTTGCCTTCCGGCTTCAGCGTTCCGACACCGTCTGACGATGCGGCATTGCGTGAGGACGAAGATCCGCTGGAAGCAGGCGATACGCTGGACCTGCTGCTGGCACCCGCTGCGGAGCCTGAAAGCGGCCCAGAAGGTAGCAGCGAAAGCTAGTTCCAAGGCGCCGTCGTTTATTCCCGGATTGGGGATTAACAATAGCAAAATTACGTAGCCGCGGCACCGATTTGCCGCGGCCTAAGTCCTTGTTTTTGACACCTCCCGGGCCTACCTTCCGCCAAAGCTTGGTCGGTTTCCGGCCGTCTCTTTGGAGGGTTGCAGGATGGGTTCGCTTAGCATTTGGCACTGGATCGTCGTGATCGCAGTGGTCCTGCTGTTGTTCGGTCGCGGCAAGATTTCGGACCTGATGGGCGACGTCGCGCAGGGCATCAAGGCCTTCAAGAAGGGTATGCAGGACGATGACAAGACGGCGGAAAAGCCCGAGCCCGCCAAGACCATCGATCACGCCGGGGCTCCTTCCGCGGCGCGTTCGGATGTCGGCAGCAAGGCTGTCTGAACCAGCCCCTCGTTGAAGGGTGCCGGCTTATTGAGGCCGGTTGAGGAAAGGCGCGGGCGTCCCCAAATCTTGCTACAAGGCAAGTCTTGTCGCAGGGAAATGGGCGCGGACGTCGCGCGTGAGCGGAAAAATTCATGTTCGATATCGGGTGGAGTGAACTGGTCGTCATCGCGGTCGTCGCGTTGATCGCCATCGGCCCGAAAGAGCTGCCGGGTGTGCTGCGCATGGTCGGGCAATGGATGGGCAAGGCGCGCAAGATGGCGGCCGAATTCCAGGGCCAGTTCAACGAAGCGATGCGCGAGGCCGAAATGGCCGACCTCAAGAAAAGCTTCGACGAGGTCAAGGAAGCCGCGACCGGCTTCACCAGCGGCAACATCATGACCTCGCTGCAAAAAGACGTCAGCGATGCCATGCAGATCGACGATATCGACAAGCCGAAAGAAAAACTTGAGGTTCAGCCGGTAGATGCGCAGATTGCATCCGCGATCGGCGAACCGGTCGAGCCAACCACGCCGGCCGCGCCGACCCCGGAAACCTTCGTCGAGGCCGAGACGCACGCCTCTGAGCCGCTCGCGATCACCCGTGAAGTCCAGGCCGCGCCGCAGGAAATCGCAGCCGACATCGCCCGGGACGCCAAAGCGTCATGAGCGCCGAAGACATCGAGGCCAGCAAGGCGCCGCTGATGGATCACCTGATCGAGCTGCGCTCGCGGCTGATCAAGGCGCTCCTCGGTTTCGGCATTGCCTTCATCTTCTGCTTCTTCTTCGCCAAGCAGATCTACAACGTGCTGGTCTGGCCGTTCGTCTGGGTCGCCGGACCCGAGAATTCGAAATTCATCTACACCGCGCTCTTGGAATATTTCCTGACGCAATTGAAGCTCGCGCTGTTCGGCGCCGGCTTCATCTCGTTCCCGATCGTGGCGACGCAGATCTACAAGTTCGTGGCGCCCGGCCTCTACAAGCATGAGCGCGGCGCGTTCCTGCCGTACCTGATCGCAACCCCGTTCTTCTTCGTGCTCGGCTCGCTGCTGGTCTATTTCGTCGTGCTGCCGATGCTGGTGCGGTTCTCGCTCGGCATGCAGCAGTCCGGCGGCGCGGAAACCGCCCAAATTCAGCTATTGCCCAAGGTCGGCGAATTCCTGTCGCTGACGATGTCGCTGATCTTTGCCTTCGGCATCGCGTTCCAGTTGCCTGTGATCCTGACGCTGCTGGGCCGGATCGGGATCATCACCTCGAAGCAGCTCAAGGAAAAGCGCCGCTATTTCATCGTCGTCGCCTTCATCATCGCCGCTGTGCTGACGCCGCCGGATGTCCTGAGCCAAGCCTCGCTCGCGCTACCTTTGCTGCTGCTTTACGAAGGCTCGATCATCGCCGTCCGCATGGTCGAAAAGAAGGCCGCCGCCACACAGGCTGCCGCGACACCTCCGCCCGAAAGCCCGCCTCCGGAAGCCAATCCGGCGGAATAGACTGGCCGTCATACCCCGCGAAGGCGGGTATCCAGTACGCCACGGTCTCCCCGAATATCTGCGGTCGAGCCGCGCCCGTGCGACGTTCGGTGTTCCAAAACCGGCTTATTCGGGTTACTGGATGCCCGCCTTCGCGGGCATGACGAAATTTCGCCTCAGGATTGGCCATGCACGACATCAAATCGATCCGCGACAACCCCGCCGCCTTCGACGCCGGACTGAAGCGCCGCGGGCTGCCGCCGTTGTCGGCGTCGCTGCTCGCGATCGACGAAAGGCGCCGTGCGGCGATCCTGGCCTCGGAGCAGGCACAGGCAAGACGCAATGCGGCTTCGAAGGAAATCGGCGAAGCCAAGAAAGCCAAGAACGACGCGCGCGCCAATAAGTTGATGGCTGAAGTCGCCGAGCTCAAGACCACCATGCCTGAGCTCGAGCTTACGGCGAAGACGGCCGACGAAGATCTCGCGAGCGAATTGTCCGCGATCCCCAACCTGCCGCTCGACGAGGTGCCCGATGGGGTCGACGAGCATGGCAACGTGCAGCGCCATGTCTACGGCAAGGCCCGGACCTACGCTTTCACGCCGAAGCCGCATGACGATCTCGGCGGCGCGCTCGGCTACATGGATTTCGAGGCCGCCGCCAAACTGAGCGGCGCGCGCTTCGTCGTGTTGAAGAAGGGCCTGGCGCGACTGGAGCGCGCGATCGGCCAGTTCATGCTTGATCTCCATACCAACGAGCACGGCTACTCCGAGATCAATCCGCCGCTGTTGGTGCGGAACGACGTGATGTTCGGCACCGGGCAGTTGCCGAAGTTCGAGGACGATCAGTTCTGGGCCATCAAGGGCGAATTGCTCGCCGATCCCGATGGTCGATTGCTGACCGATCGTCTTGGCCTGATCCCCACGGCCGAAGTGTCGCTGACAAATCTCGTCCGCGAATCCATCATCGACGAAAAAGAGCTGCCGATGCGCCTCACCGCGCTGACGCCGTGCTTCCGCGCCGAGGCGGGTGCTGCGGGGCGCGATACCCGCGGCATGATCCGGCAGCATCAGTTCACCAAGGTCGAGCTGGTTTCGATCGCAACGCCCGAAACCAGCCTCGACGAGCATGAGCGCATGTTGTCCTGTGCCGAAGAGGTGCTGAAACGGCTCGACCTGCATTACCGGGTGATGACGCTGTGCGCCGGCGACATGGGTTTCTCGGCGCAGAAGACCTACGACATCGAGGTCTGGATGCCAGGACAAGGTGAGGGCGGCGCCTACCGCGAAATCTCGAGCTGTTCGGTGTGCGGCGATTTCCAGGCGCGCCGCATGGATGCGCGCTCTCGCGGTCCCGACGGCAAGCCGCGTTTCGTCCATACACTGAACGGCTCTGGCACGGCGGTCGGCCGCGCTTTGATCGCTGTGATGGAAACCTATCAGCAGGAAGACGGCTCGATCGCGGTGCCCGCCGTGCTGCAGCCCTATATGGGCGGGCTCAAGATCATCGAGCGCGACAAATAGCGAATGTAACAAATGCCCCTGCATCGCGACATCCATTGGATTGGAAGGCAATGGGCAGTCACCGGCCACGGGATGCAGTTGATCGACCAGAAGCTGCAGGGCTTCTTCGATATCGAGGTTTCCAGATTATGGGACGACGGTCTCATCGAAAGCATGCACGCCAAGGAATGGCTGAATGCGGCTGATTTCGACAAGGGTCTCGCGATCGCGCGGGCGCGACACCCGCAACCGCCCGGCGCGAAGCCAGCGCCTCGACAGGCGGCGCCTGTAGCGGCGATTCAACCCGTTACGCCGCTTGAGCCGGCAGTGAAGCCCATCGAGCGCAAGCCGGAAACTCCGAAACTCGAAATTCCGAAGCCGGTAGCTCCGATCCTCCCAAAGCCCGTTTCCGTCGAACAGCCGCGCACGGTGGAGGAGTTGAAAACACCCGCGATCGCTACGCGTGCGCCTCTCGAGCCGCCTGCTGCAGTAACGTCGCCCCGGCAAGCCGCGCCTCCGACGGCGATCGAACCGGCTGCGTCGCTTTCACCGGTCGTGAAGCCCGCGGAGCCGAAGCGAGGACCCCTCAAGCTCGGAGTTCCAGAGCCGGTAAAGGTGACGCTCATAAGGCGCGGTCCCGTCGAAACGCCGACTGCTGTAATGCCGCCGCCTCAAGCGGCGCCACCTCCGCCGGCCGTCCATGTTGCACCGCTCCCGCCTGCCATAGAACGCGAGGCGTCAAAGCCGGTCGTGCCGACACTCATCAAGCCGGGTTCGGTCGAACCCGGGCGAGCGGTGGCCGAGCCGCTGGCATCCGCAATCGCAACGCACGCTTCCTCCGTCGAGCCGCTACAGCCGCCGTCGCTGTTTCAGATGCGGTATCAGTGCCGCGCCAGATTCGTTCGTCCGTGGCGCGTGGTGGTGCGGCGGAAGACTTGAGGAAGCCCGGCCGGTTTGCCTCGGCGGCGATAGCCGGATAAGACGACGCCCGGCGCTAAAGCCAATCGACCCCGAACCAGAAGGCACTTTGGCGGATGCGAATTCTCTGTACCAATGACGACGGCATCCATGCCCCCGGCCTGAAGGTCGTCGAGGAGATTGCGCGTGCGCTGTCCGACGACGTCTGGATCGTGGCGCCGGAGCTCGATCAATCCGGCGTTTCGCACTCGCTGTCGCTGAACGATCCGCTGCGCCTGCGCGAAGTCGGTCCACGCCACTTCGCGGTGCGGGGCACGCCGACCGATTGCGTGATCATGGGATCGCGCCACATCCTCGGCGACAAGGGACCCGATCTCGTGCTGTCGGGCGTCAACAAGGGCCGCAACGTCGCCGAGGACGTGGTCTATTCGGGCACCATCGCCGGCGCGCTGGAAGGCACCATCCTCGGAATTCCGTCGTTTGCGCTGAGCCAGGAATTTTCCATCGAGACCCGGCACGCGCCGCTGTGGGACACCGCGCTGAAATTCGGTCCGGACATTTTGCGCAAGGTGATCGACGCCGGTGTGCCGAAGAACACCGTGATCAATGTCAATTTTCCGGCTTGCACGCCCGACCTGGTCAAGGGCATCCGGGTGACGCGGCAGGGCAAGCGCAATCTCGGCTTCCTGAAAGTCGACAAGCGCCACGACGGCCGCGGCAATCCGTATTTCTGGATCGGCTTCGAGCGCGCTGCGGCCATGGAAGCGCCGGCCGAAGGCACCGACCTCGCAGCGCTTGCCGCGCGCTATGTCTCGGTAACGCCGCTGCGGCTCGACCGCACCGACGAGGCTTTTTCGGACGCGCTGACGACGACGCTGAAGTGACGCGAAGCGTTACGCGCCCAGCAGTAGGCTCGTCATTGCTGTGCATGTTCAATAATTCGCTGATTGAATCACCCCCTGAGAGGAGGAGGATTCGATGCGCGACAACAGCTATGACCGGACGATTGAGCGCAATTACCTTCAGAAATGGCGGTTTCTGATCCCGGAGTATGAGGCGGTGAAGGCTGGCCGATCGGGCACATTTCGCCGGGTCGGCGATTTTTACCGTCATCACGGGACGTGCTCGCAGACCTTCCGGAAATATTACAACCGATATCTACGGAGCGGCGCGGAGGCTGACCTACTGCCGCAGCGCCGCGGGCCGAAGTGGCGCGAGCGGCGCGAACCGGAAGGTATCGAGGCCGAGATCGTCGCCTGCCGCCACCGTGGCATGAACCGTTACGAGATCCATGCCGCCTTGCGCGAGCGGCGCGATACGCTACCTTCGCCATCGACCATCTATCGGGTCCTGAAACGCTATCAGCTGAACCGCCGCACCCCGGCGATGCGTGAGGAGAAGCGCCGCATTATCAAGGACAAGCTCGGCGAATTGGGCCATGTCGATCTGCATCAGCTACCGCGTGACATGTTCCTCGCGCCACCCTCAAGCTCGGCCTACATTGTAAGCTTGCTCGATAGCTGCTCGCGGCTGGCCTGGGCCGAGGTCATCACCTCGAAGAAGGCGCTGCCGGTCATGTTCAGGACGCTGAAGATGATCAACACGCTCAACGTCACTTACGGACTGGTCTTCGCTGAAATCCTGTCCGACAACGGCTCCGAATTCGCCTCCCGCAATCACCCTGAAGAGCACCCCTTCGAGGCCATGCTGCTCGAACTCGGCATCAAGCACCGTTACACAAGACCCTACCGGCCGCAGACCAACGGCAAGGTCGAACGCTTCTGGCGCACCATCGACGACGACGTCATCGACGGCGCGACCTTCGACAACCTAGATCACTTCGCCAACGAGCTCTTCGAGTATCTGATCTACTACAACAACCACAGACCTCATCAGGCCCTTGGCGGACAGACCCCGAAAGACTTCGCTTCGACCAAAACTCAAGCCACTCAATCAGCGAATTAGTGAACTCGCACAATTGCGAGGAGCATAAGCGACGAAGCAATCCAGACTTGCTCCGTGGCTGTGGATTGCTTCGCTCCGCTCGCAATGACAAAGAAGGCCCCTAAACCGCCGCGCTCTTCAGCGTGCTGTCGATCATTTGGGCCAGCGTTTCCAGTTGGAACGGCTTCTGCAACGCGGGACGATCGCGATATTCCGGAGGCAGGCCCGAGGAGCCGTAACCGGTCGCGAAGATGAACGGGCGGCCTTTCATCTTGATCAGTTCGGCCACCGGCGTGATCACCTTGCCGTTGACGTTGACGTCGAGAATGGCGAGGTCGAATTCGGTCGATTGCGTGAGCCTCAGCGCCTCGCTGATTTCGCCGGCTTCAGCCGCAACGCTGTAGCCGAGCTCTTCGAGCATGTCGGCCACCATCATCCGGATCATGACCTCGTCCTCGACGAGGAAAACAGAACAGCCCGCCGGCCGTGTCGCCATCATGATGGAATCCTTGCCCTTCCGAGCGCCAAGGTTCGCAAAAAACACCCCCCGGCGCAACGCCGGCCTGCATCGACAACACGATTGTTGGCTAATGATTTTCCGGAGCGGTAACGCCGTGGTGGGATTAACGGTTCCAGGTCATGGAACCGGATTCTTCAGGAAATTGTTCCTTAATGGCGCCGCCGCTATTGCATCCCGGTCGGCCCGAAGCTCAGGATTGGCGGCCAGGCCCGCCCAAGAGATGTCATGTCCCAAGAACCGCCCGAAAAGATGATGTTCCAGCTCACCCTGCGGCGGCGGGGGATCAGCGATCAGGCCGTCCTGCGGACCATGGAGGAGGTGCCGCGCGAGGTGTTCGTCGCGGTCGCCGACCGAGGCTACGCCTATCGCGACAGCGCCCTCGGCATCGCTTGCGGGCAGACCATCAGCCAGCCCTTTGTGGTCGCCTACATGACCGAGCAGTTGCAGCTCCGGAAGCATCACAAGGTGCTCGAGATCGGCACCGGCTCCGGTTACCAGGCCGCCGTGCTGTCGCGGCTCTGCGGGCACGTCTTTACCATCGAGCGCTACCGGACACTGGCCGACAGCGCGCGCGCCCGGCTGGAGAAGCTCGGCTATCACAACATCGAAGTGATGTTCGGCGACGGTTTCGATATTCCGCCAGGGGCCGGCGACTTCGACCGCATCATCGTGACGGCGGCGATGGAGAAAATTCCGGACAGCCTGCTGCAGCGGCTGGAGCCCGGTGGCATCCTGATCGCGCCGGTCGGGCCGCATCACGGGACCCAGACGCTGGTCCGCGTCACCAGGACCGACAGCGGTTTCGACAGCAGGGAATTGGTCGATGTGCGCTTCGTGCCGGCGCTGCCGGGAATCGCGCGCGAGCTGTAGAACCCGGGATTGGCGGTTCCCGCCAATACCTTATTCGAAGCCTCGTTTGACAGTTAAGCGCTTGTTTACTCGGGAGGTGTTTACTCAAAACAGTATTTTGTTGCGTACCAGTGAGTAACCATGTCCCGTCTCGCCGAGTTACTTCGCTCGCGTAGCGCTCCGCAATTTGCGGTGCTGGCGCTGATGTCAGTCGGGTTTGCCGGCTGCAGCGCCGATATGTCGACGCGACTTTCCCAGAATTATTCCAATCCCTTTGCGTCGGAGCCTCAGGCCACCGGTTCGGTGCCGACGCCCGCCGTCGAGCGCCGCGAACTGCCGCAATATGCAAGGCCGCAGGCGCAGAATTCGCAGACGCAGTATCAGCAGCAAGCGCTGCCGCCCGCGGTCGCTGCGCCTCACTCCTATCCGGTCGCATCCAGCGGCGTGTCCGGTGGCGGGCGCGGACTGTCGTCCTACGCGCCGCCGCCCGCCCATCCGCAGCTCGAGACCACCGGCACGGTTGCGCCGCGCTCGGTCGCGGCGGCGCATCCGCCGGCGGCCGGCGGGACTACGATCATCGTCGGCACCAGCGATACGCTCGACCTCTTGTCGAAGCGCTACAATGTCTCGACCGCGGCGATCCTGCAGGCCAATGGATACAAGGGGCCGCGCGCGCTCTCGCCCGGCCAGCAACTCATCATTCCGCGCCAGACCGCGGCCGTTGCCGCGCCTGTGCCGGCCGTCGCGCCGCCGATGAGCAAGCCCGTCGCCGCAGCGTCGGGCGTTCACGTCGTCAATCGCGGCGATACCCTGATGAGCATCGCGCGCCGTAACCATGTCCCGGTGGCGGAGCTGGCCAGGGCCAATAATCTCGACACGTCGGCCAAGCTCAGCCTCGGCATGAAACTCACTGTGCCCGGCGCAAAATCCGCGGCTGTCGCGCCGGTGATGCAGCCGGTTGCTGCTGCGCCGGTTCAGCCGGTCGCTGCCGTTGCCGCTCCCGCCACCAAGATGGTTGCAGCCGCCGTGCCGCCGCAAAGCGCGCGTCTGGCGCAGGCGACCACGAACGTCGTGGAAGAAAAGCCGGTTGCTGATGCGCCGGCCGCGGTCAAGCCGAGCGAAGCCACCGGTGCGTTGCCGACCTTCCGCTGGCCGGTGCGCGGCAAGGTGATCACGAGTTACGGCGCCAAGACCAACGGCAAGTCCAATGACGGTATCAATCTGGCGGTGCCGGAAGGCACGCCAGTGAAGGCGGCCGAAGACGGTGTCGTTGCCTATTCCGGCAACGAACTGAAGGGTTACGGCAATCTGGTTCTGGTTCGGCACTCCAACGGTTACGTCACCGCATATGCCCATGCGAGTGAACTGATGGTGAAGCGCGGGGACACGATCAAGCGCGGTCAGATCATTGCCAAGTCGGGTCAATCGGGTGAGGTGGGGTCGCCGCAACTCCACTTCGAGATCCGCAAGGGATCTTCACCGGTTGACCCGCTTCAATTCCTGAACGGCGCGTAAGGGATCGCTGCGTCGAGCAGCGAACCAACGCAGCCACACCTACAACTGTCATCGCCCGGCTTGACCGGGCGACCCAGTATTCCAGAGCAGTTGCGATAGGGCTGTGAAGCTGCGGCGTACTGGTTCCCCCGCCTTCGCGGGGGATGACGAGTGGAGCGCTTGGCGTGCAGCGAGCCAGCTAAATTCTTCTACTTCCCCGTCAGCCTTACACCGAGCCGGCCCGCCAGTTCCTGCGTGAACTGCCACGCGACCCGGCCCGAACGCGAACCGCGCGTGGTCGACCACTCCAGCGCCTCGCGCTCCAGCTCGTGGTCGGCGATCTTGATGCCGAAATGGCTGCAATAGCCGCGCACCATCGCGAGATATTCGTCCTGGCTGCAGCGGTGAAAGCCGAGCCACAGACCAAAGCGGTCCGACAGCGACACTTTTTCCTCGACCGCTTCGCCCGGATTGATCGCGGTCGAGCGCTCGTTCTCGATCATGTCGCGCGCCAAAAGGTGGCGGCGGTTCGAGGTGGCGTAGAGGATGACATTGTCGGGACGGCCCTCGATGCCGCCTTCCAGCACCGCCTTCAGCGACTTGTAGGAGGCGTCGTTGCCGTCGAAGGAGAGGTCGTCGCAGAACACGATGAAACGGAACGAGGAGTTGCGCAGGCGGTCCATCAGGCCGGGCAGGCTCTCGATGTCCTCGCGGTGAATCTCGATCAGCTTGAGCCGGTCGGCCGGCTTGCGGTCGATATTGATATTGGCATGGGTTGCCTTCACCAGCGACGATTTGCCCATGCCGCGCGCGCCCCAGAGCAGCGCGTTGTTGGCGGGCAGGCCGTCGGCGAACCGCTCGGTGTTCTCGATCAGGATGTCGCGCATCCGGTCGATCCCCTTGAGCAGGCCGAGGTCGACGCGGCTGACGCGCGGGACCGGCGCCAGCCGTCCATCCGGGTGCCAGACAAAGGCGTCGGTTGCGCCGAACGACTCAGCGGTCCCGGCCGCGGGCGAAGCCGCGGATAGGTGGCCTGCGATAGCTTCCAGCGCCATGGCAATCCGCTCGGCACTGGCGTCGTTCGAGGGCTTTGCCGGACGTTTTGTCGCGGTTTTTGCTGGTGCCCGAGAGGCCGCCTTGGAGGCGGCGCGGGGCGTTGTTTTCTTGGCTCTTTTTGACATTCTTGGGGTTCCTGACCGCGCAGCCATAACGGGCCTTGGAAGGTCCCGCAAGCGGCCTAAATGAGGGGCCTGGCAGCGTTGCAATTAGGCCCGCCGCCGCTATAGTCCGCGCGAATTTACCCGGACCGGTGCGTTGCCCAGGCCTTGATACCCAGGCAGGACCGGTTCTTTCCCGACTTACGAGGATTGTTCGAATGCTGATTACCCCTGCGTACGCCCAGGCTGCAGCCGGTGGCGATGCCAACAGCATGTTGATGTCACTGCTGCCGTTCGCGCTGATCTTCGTGATCATGTACTTCCTGATTCTGCGGCCGCAGCAGAAGAAGGTGAAGGACCATGCCGAACTGGTGAAGAACATCCGCCGCGGCGACACCGTCGTCACCTCCGGCGGCCTGGTCGGCAAGGTGACCAAGGTGGTGGACGACGACCAGATCGAGTTCGAGATTTCGGACGGCGTCCGGGTGCGGCAGATGCGGCAGATGATTTCGGGCGTCCGTGCCAAGGGCGAACCGGCCAAGGAAAAGACGGAAGCTGCCAAGGACGAGACGTCCGCGAGCTAAAGTTTTTCGCGCTGCTCTCGCGGCGTATTTTCCTGGATCTGACGGGTCAACTCGATGTTGTATTTCACGCGGTGGAAGGCGCTGGCGATCATTCTGACCGCGCTTGTGGTCTGCCTGTGCGCCGTGCCGAACTTCTTCCCGGAATCGCAGGTCAAGACCTGGCCGGTCTGGGCGCAGCGCCATCTCGTGCTCGGCCTCGATCTGCAGGGCGGCTCGCACATCCTGCTCGAAGTCGACTCCAACTCGGTCAAGAAGGACAAGCTCGACCAGGTTCGCGACGACGTCCGCCGCACGCTGCGCGACGCCAAGATCGGCTATACCGGTTTGGCCGCCAAAGCCGACTCGGTCGAAGTCCGGGTCAAGGACACTGATCTTGCGACCGCGCTGACCAAATTGCGCGAGCTGTCGCAGCCGCTCGGCGGCCTGCTTGGCTCCAGTGGCCAGCGCAGCCTCGAAGTCTCCGATGCCGGCGGCGGGCTGATCCGGCTCACCGTACCGCAGGCCGCGATCACCGAACGCATCCGTCAGTCGGTCGAACAGTCGATCCAGATCGTCGAGCGCCGCGTCAACGAACTCGGCACTGTCGAGCCCCTGATCCAGCGCCAGGGCGTCGACCGCATCCTGGTGCAGGTGCCGGGTCTGCAGGATCCGACCCGGCTGAAGGAATTGCTCGGCAAGACCGCGAAGCTCGACTTCCGCATGGTCGACCTCACCGTTCCGGCGGATCAGGCCCAACAGGGCAGGGTGCCGCCGGACTCCGAAGTCCTGATGAGTTCGACCGCGCCGAAGGTGCCCTATGTCATCAAGAAGCAGGTGCTGGTTTCCGGCGGCGACCTGACCGACGCCCAGCCGGGCTTCGACCAGCGCTCGGGCGAGCCGATCGTCAGCTTCCGCTTCAACACCTCAGGCTCGCGCAAATTCGCGCAGGCGACGTCGGAAAATGTCGGCCAGCCCTTCGCCATCGTGCTCGACAACGAGGTGATTTCGGCGCCCGTGATCCGCGAGCCCATCACCGGCGGCTCGGGCCAGATTTCCGGCAGCTTTACCGTGCAGGCCGCCAACGATCTGTCGATCCTGCTGCGCGCCGGCGCGCTGCCGGCGCCGCTGACCATCATCGAGGAGCGCACCGTCGGTCCCGGCCTCGGCCAGGACTCGATCGAAAAGGGCGAACTCGCGGCCTACGTCGGCTCGATCATGGTCATCGTGTTCATGCTGGTGACCTACCGGCTGTTCGGCGTGTTCGCCAACATCGCGGTTGCCATCAACGTTGCGATGATCTTCGGCGTGCTGTCGCTGCTCAACGCCACGCTGACGCTGCCCGGTATCGCCGGCATCGTCCTCACCGTCGGTATCGCGGTCGACTCCAACGTCCTGATCTATGAGCGTATCCGCGAGGAATTGCGCGGTGGCCGCACCGCGATTTCGGCGATCGACGCCGGCTTCAAGCGTGCGCTCTCGACCATTCTCGATTCCAACATCACGACTTTCATCGCCGCCGCCGTGCTGTTCTATATCGGTACTGGGCCGGTGCGCGGTTTTGCCGTGACGCTCGGCATCGGCATCATCACCACGGTGTTCACCGCCTTCACGCTGACCCGCCTGATCGTGGCGGGGTGGGTGCGGTGGAAGCGGCCGCAAACCGTGCCGATCTAAGGATCCAGCCTGTGACTCACTTCGTTCTCATCGCGCTGGGCGTTTTGATTGTCGTGCTGACCGTGGTCAGCGCGCTCGGCCTGTTGCCGTCGCTGCGGATCGTCCCCGACGACACCCATTTCGATTTTACGCGCTTTCGCCGCATCAGCTTTCCGATCTCGGCGCTGCTGTCGATCGTCGCGATCACGCTGTTTTTCACCCACGGGCTGAATTTCGGCATCGACTTCAAGGGCGGTACGCTCATGGAGGTCCAGTCCAAGTCGGGCGCGGCCGATATCGCCACCATGCGCGCGACGTTGGGAAATCTCGGGCTCGGCGACGTCCAGTTGCAGCAGTTCGGCGGTCCGGCCGACGTCCTGATCCGCGTCGCCGAACAGCCCGGCGGCGATGCCGCGCAGCAGGCGGCGGTGCAGAAAGTTCGCGGCGCGCTCGGCGATGCCGTCGACTATCGCCGCATCGAAGTGGTGGGGCCGCGCGTTTCGGGCGAACTGCTGGCCTACGGCATGCTCGGCCTGATGCTCGCGATCTTCGCGATCCTGATCTATCTCTGGTTCCGGTTCGAATGGCAGTTCGCGCTCGGCGCAATGATCGCCAACGTCCACGACATCGTGCTGACCATCGGCTTCATGTCGATCTCGCAGGTCGATTTCGACCTCACCAGTATCGCGGCGCTGTTGACGATTCTCGGCTACTCCCTGAACGACACGGTCGTGATCTATGACCGGATCCGGGAAATGCTGCGGCGCTACAAGAAAATGCCGATGCCGCAACTGCTCAACGAATCCATCAACTCGACACTGTCGCGCTCGATCATCACCCACGTCACGGTGACGCTGGCGCTGCTGGCGCTGCTGCTGTTCGGCGGCCACGCCATCCACAGCTTTACCGCGGTCATGATGTTCGGCGTGGTGCTGGTCGGCACCTACACCTCGATCTTCATCGCCGCGCCGATCCTGATCTATCTCGGTGTCGGCACCCACCGCGACGGGCCGGACGTTCCCGCAAAGAAATAGCCATGGCCAACCCCTCGGACGTTCCGCACCTTCCGAGGCCGGCGCCGATCGAGGCCTACGGCAAGGGCGGCTTCGCCTTCGACACCATGTCGCATCGTGGCTCGCTGTTGTGCCTTCCGGACGGGATCTGGGCATGGCCGGTGACGCAGCCTGCCGAGATCGACCAATACACGCTGGAGCGCGTGTTCAAGGCCGCCAACGCCATCGACACGCTGATCGTGGGCACCGGCACCGAGGTCTGGCTGCCGCCACGCGGCCTGCGCGAGGCACTGCGTGCGGTCCGGGTGGTCATGGATACGATGCAGACCGGTCCGGCAATCCGCACCTATAACATCATGCTGGGCGAGCGCCGGCGCGTCGCGGCGGCGCTGATCGCGGTGCCATGAACGCCACGCAAGCTCCCATCGACGCCGCCGGCTTCTGCGCCGATCTGGTGCGCAGTCACGATTTTGCCCGCTACGCCGCGACGCTGTTCATGCCGGCGATCCCGCGTCGTGCGCTGCTGGCCGTCTACGCCTTCAATGCCGAGATTTCGCGGGTGCGCGAGCAGGTCAGCCAGCCGCTGCCGGGCGAGATACGGATGCAATGGTGGACCGACACGTTGGCCGGATCGGGCCACGGCGGCAGTGAGGGCAATCCGGTGGCCGCAGAACTGCTGCTTGCGATCCGGGATTTTCGTCTGCCGGTCGAGCCGCTATTGCGCCTGATCGAGGAGCATCAGTTCGATCTCTACAACGACCCGATGCCGTCGATGGCCGCGCTGGAAGGCTATGTCACCGATACCTCGTCGGCGCTGTTTTCGCTGGGCGCGCGGATCGTGGCGCGGCCGTCGGAGCAGATCGATCATCTGGCGCGCCATGCGGGTCTCGCGCAAGGCATTGCGCAGGTGATCGCAGCGTTGCCGCTCGATGCGGCGCGGCGGCAGCTCTTCGTGCCGGTGCAGTTGCTGGAAAGTCATGGCAGCGGCATGGAGGAAATCTATGCCGGCAAGCA
Organism: Bradyrhizobium sp. KBS0727; assembly: GCF_005937885.2. Lineage (NCBI taxonomy): Bacteria > Pseudomonadati > Pseudomonadota > Alphaproteobacteria > Hyphomicrobiales > Nitrobacteraceae > Bradyrhizobium > Bradyrhizobium sp. KBS0727. The sequence continues at coordinate 3,643,464 of NZ_CP042176.1, forward strand.
GACGCTGAAGGCGCGTGCGGCGATCGATCAGTTGAGCGGTGAGGCGCGCGCGCATCTAGCGACGGCCTTTGAGCTGCTGGCCGGCGTACCGCCGGAGGCGAGACCGGTATTCCTGCCGCTGGCGCTGGTCCGCCGCGATCTGAAGCGGATGTCGCGCGCCGACGTCGATCCCTTCGTACCGCATCCGACCTCACGGTTGCGGACGCTGTGGACACTATGGCGGGCGTCGCGGTCGAAGGAGTTTTCGTAGGCTGCGCCGCTCAGGCGGTCGTCATACCCCGCGAATGCGGGGTATCCAGTACGCCGCGCCGTCCGATTGAATCACCCGCTTTCGCGGGTGACGACAGCTTAGCGCGCCGGTTGATCCATATCGGCCGACTCGAAATTGAATCGATCGCGCAAGTTCTTGCGCTGTTCCAAAATGTCTTTCAGGAATTCGCGGTCGGCATCGCTGGTCATCATCGGCCCGATCAGGTCGATCTGATTCATCGCGACCAGTTGCAGGATCTCGGTACGCGGTTTTCCGGCACTGTCGCGCGGCAGGGCATGCACCACCTGGATATGTTCGGGCGGCTTGATGCCCTTGGCGGATGAGAGTTCGCTGCGCAGTTGTTTTTCCAGCGCGACCTTGTCCGCCTCGACAAACGCATACAGCCCGACACCGACACGCCGGTCGGCAAAGGCGACGATCGCGGTGTCGCGGACTTCAGGGTTTTTCCGGATCAGATCGATCAGCACCGGTGCGTCATTGACCAGGCGCCGGCCGCCGCCTTCACGGTCGGTGAAATTGAACAGCCCCCGGGTGATCGCCTGGTAGACCTTCTTGCCGGTCTTGAGCCAGAGGCTGGCGACAAAGGATTTGCGCGCGAGGATCTTGCGCTCCATCGGGGTCAGCGCCGCGGGCGCATAGCTGCGCTTGTGCTTCAACAGATGCCGCAGGTCCTCATAGGCCGCGATCCGGAACAGTCGGCTGCGGCTCTTGAAGCAGCCGGCCAGCTGAAAATCGGTGAGATAGGCGTTGCCGTCGCTGCCGCGCAGCCAGTTCTGTTCCTTGGCGAGGTCGTTATGGCAGATGCCGGCGCGATGCAGCTTGCGCAAGGCGAGCTTGGCGGAGCGGAAATAGGCGAGGTCACCATGGGGTTTTGCCAGATGCAGCGCGACACCGTCGATGAAGCCGCGCACCAGCGCCTGCCGCCCGGCCCACAACAGTTTTGGGCCGACATCGAGATCCCGCGCCAGCGCCAGCGCGCGACGTTCGCGCGCGAACAAATGGCGGGCCAGCGGATAGGACCACAGCGGCACCTGGTCGAGCCGGCGCAGCACAGCCTCGACGTCTCCGGAATCTTCGCGAAAACGTCCGCGTTCGACGGTCGAGAACACGTCGCGCTTCAACAGCACGCCTTCGGTCCATCGCGCCGACAGAACCGCGGCGTCATCTCCTTGCAAGGCCATGATGTTACGCCGCCGCCGCAACGCGTAGGTGGTCGGCGATCCAGCCGTCGAGGTCGGCGAGCGCGCGGGCGCTCATCGCCTGCTTCTTGGCGACCGTCTTCTCGTTGCCGCGCAGCCGTGTGCCGTCGGGTTTTTTGGTCGGCGCGACTGCAAGCGGCGGGAACAGGCCGAAATTGATGTTCATCGGCTGGAACGAGCGCGTGCCGGGCTCGAGTTTCTCGCCGGGTTCGATGGTCTCGATGTGGCCGCCGGTGATATGGCCGAGCAGCGATCCCAGCGCGGTGGTCGCGGGCGGCGGTGCCAGCGACTGCGCGCGTGCATCGGCCGCGGCGTAAAGTCCTGATATCAGGCCGATGCTGGCGGATTCCACGTAGCCCTCGCAGCCGGTCATCTGACCGGCAAAACGCAGCCGCGGCTGGGCACGTAGTCGCAACTGGCCGTCCAGCAGTTTGGGCGAGTTGAGGAAGGTGTTGCGGTGGAGGCCGCCGAGCCGGGCGAATTCGGCGCCTTCGAGTCCGGGAATGGTGCGGAACACCTGTAGCTGCGCGCCGTGCTTCAGCTTGGTCTGGAAACCGACGATATTGTAGAGCGTGCCGAGCTTGTTGTCCTGGCGCAGCTGCACGATGGCGTAGGCCTTCACCGTCGGATTATGCGGATTGGTCAGCCCGACCGGCTTCATCGGTCCGTGTCGCAAGGTCTCGGGGCCGCGTTCCGCCATCACCTCGACCGGCAGGCAGCCGTCGAAATAGGGCGTGTTGGTCTCCCAATCCTTGAAGTCGACCTTCTCGCCGGCCAGCAGCGCCGCGACGAAGGCATCGTATTGGTCCTTCGTCATCGGACAGTTGATGTAATCGGCGCCGGTGCCGCCGGGCCCGACCTTGTCGTAGCGCGACTGAAACCACGCCACCGACATGTCGATGGAATCCTTGTGCACGATCGGGGCGATGGCGTCGAAGAACGCCAGCGCGTTCTCGTCGGTCAGCTCACGGATAGCTTCCGCCAGCGGTGCCGAGGTGAGGGGTCCGGTGGCGACGATGACATTGCCCCATTCCTTTGGCGGCAGGCCGGCGACCTCCGCCCGATCGATCTCGATCAGGGGATGGTTGTGCAGCGCCTTGGTGACGGCGGCCGAAAAGCCGTCGCGGTCGACCGCCAGCGCGCCGCCGGCGGGCACCTGATTGGCGTCCGCCGCGCGCATGATCAGCGAGCCCAGCCGGCGCATCTCGGCGTGCAGCAGGCCGACGGCATTGTTGGCGGCGTCATCGGAGCGGAACGAGTTGGAGCAGACCAGCTCGGCCAGGCTCTCGGTGCGGTGCGCCTCGGTCATCCGCGAGGGACGCATCTCGTGCAGGATTACGGGAATCCCGGCATTGGCGATCTGCCAAGCGGCTTCCGAGCCGGCAAGGCCGCCGCCAACCACATGGACGGTGTCACTTTGGGGAGTGTTGGAAATCATGCGCGCAGGGTTAGCGCGTTTTCGCAGCGAGTGCACCTGCGTCCGAGGCCGTCGGCGCGTTTTGAGAGGAAACGCGTCTGGTTCAGATACGACAACGCCCGCAGCAAGGCGGGCGTTATCCGTTCGTTAGATCAGGCGGCTGGCGGGCAAATCAGCCGTTAAAAGTCCCGGCTGCAACGCGCGGAATGTCCGAGCGATCAAGGCCGATATCGGCCAGTTCGCGATCGCTGAGCTGGGACAGTTCGCTGACATTGCGCTGATAGTCCCGGAACGCCTGGATCATGCGGATGAGCGAGAGAAGCATGGTAGTCTCCTTGTAGTTACGATTCAGCTCTTGGAGGAAAGCCTCATCGTTGAAATGAATATAGGTCGCTATACCGCAATGCAGAAGTTCCGATGTTGCGGTGCAGCTAATCTAAAAACGCATAGCGGGGGTAAGAAACGATTAACCTTTCGGCATGGCTGCCGGAGCGGTTATCCGAGGCGGTGGCCCGGGCACCGAAATGAAGCGAACGTGCCTATAAAATAGGGGAAATGTCGCAAATCCGTCACAGCTCTTACTGCCAGAATAAATGGAAATTGGGGAACAGAGATTCAAGGGTGGAGCCCCGCCGCGACTGAAAATGTCTCTCTAAGGGCCGAGTCTTGGAACTTTCTTATGCATGATTCGCATGCAGCTCTTGCCTTTAAAGTGAACTAATAATCATTTCTTTGTTGGGGCGCTAAATGCTCCGTCGGCTGTGTCGCGATGGAAGCCCAGCGCCTTCTAGGCGGACGCACGGCGTCTACGCGGCATCGGGCACGGACCGCGCGTGGACCGCCATTGACCGGAGGACGTTGTCGCCCACTACGACGATGCGACCCTGGCGAGGTGGATGCGGAGCAGTCGCGTCAGCGAAATTGCGCAGGATCATTTGCATCCTCGGTCACGCATTGAAGTCGCACAGCCTGAGGTGATGACGGTCCTCCCGCGATGATCGTCGCATCGCTCGAGCGCCTCCGCCGATCGACGCGCACTGTGCGTCGCATCATTACGCGGTCGTAATGAAAAAGCGTTGTTTCGCATAAGGCCTTGCGCGCGGCGCCGATCAAATCTCTATCGCGCGAATTTCATTCTGAAATTTTTGTGTGATCGGCGAACAATCGTTTCACGGATTCCGGCAATGACGCCGGTTTTCGTTCAAAAAAACAGAAGATGGAAAACTACCATGCTCAACAAGATACTCGCAGCAGCCGCAATGGCTGCAATCGCTTACGCCGTCGTCCCCGCCAATGCCGCCCATGTCAGCGCCGGCTGCAGTGGATCGAACCTCACCAAAACCGAATCCATGGTCGAGACCATGGCTGACGGTGAAGGCAAGATCATGGCCCAGAAGGAAATTGCGATGGCCCAGGATTCGATGCTCAACGGCAAGATGGGTGCATGCGGCATGCATCTCAGCAAGGCCATGCATGCGGGTATGGCGAAGTAAATTCGCACGTTCTCACACGAAGGGCCGGTCGCGTGCGATCGGCCCTTCGATTTTGTCATTTGCTTCGCGGCTTTTGTTTCGCGCTAAGGCGCACGCGCGAGCTGGGCGGCGAAATAAGCGACGGTCTTTGCATAGACCTCGCTCTTGTTCCACTGCTGGATCACCGCAAAATTCGGGCTGCCGGGTTGCCAGTCCTTGCCCTTCTGCCAGCCATAGCTGGCAAGAAAGTTCGCGGTCGATGCCAGTACGTCCGGGACGCTCCGCAGCAGATCGCGGTGGCCGTTGCCGTCGAAATCCACGGCGAATTTGATGTAGGACGAGGGCATGAACTGGGTCTGGCCGATTTCGCCGGCCCATGCGCCACGCATTTCCTGCGGGGCGATATCGCCGCGCTCGATGATGCGCAGCGCGTCCATCAACTCGGCCTTGAACGTGTCGGCGCGCCTGCAATCATAGGCCAGCGTTGCCAGCGCGCGCATCGTCGGGAATTTCCCGATATTGGCGCCGAAATCGGTTTCCAGACCCCAGATCGCGACGATCACTTCGCCCGGCACGCCATAGGCCTGCTCGATCCGCGACAGCACCGAACCATACTGCTTGAGCATGTTGGAGCCGCGGGCCATTCGGGGCGGGACCATCCGGCCGGAAAATTCCTCAAAGCTCTGGCTGAACACTTTCTGCGACTGGTCGCGGGTCAGCACGTTCTTGTCGAGGGTGACGCCGCTCAGGCCTGCCTGGATGGCGGCGGGTGAAATCCCTTTCGCGGTGGCTTCCTTCTTGAAGTCTTCCAGCCACGCCTCGAAGGTGCCGGTGCCGCAGGGCGCGGCGATCGCGGATGCGGCGGCCGACGTCAAGACGAGTGCGGCCAACGCAACGGCGCGCAGGGAGCGGCGAGGGGTCAAAAAACAAGAGCTCATGCAGTCATTCGCTCCAAGGTCGACTCATCATCGACATCAGCTTCGAAACCATACCGAATGTTCGGGGCAACAGCGGCTAAAACAAGGCTTTTCCACCTGCATGGCCGTTACGCATGCAGTGCGCGCTATGCCGCCCAATTCATGGGCTGCGGGATTGTCGGGGCCATCATCCTCCGGCGCACCGAACCGCCGGTCAGCCGTCGACCGGCGGTCTTGGTCGCGACAGGTGCCGCTGCCCTAGCTGTCCTTGCGCCGCCAGGGAAACAGATTGGCCGGGAAATCGGCGGCGGGACGGCGTTCGCGCGGCTGCCGTGGCGGAAGTGGCTGCGGGTTGAGCTCGGGCTCGATCGTTTCCCGATAGAGATGCCAGGTGGCGTGCCCGAGCAACGGGATCACGACTGTAAGGCCAAGGAAGAACGGCAGCGATCCCGCCACCAGCAGTACCGCGACGATCAATCCCCAGGCTGCCATTGGTACCGGATTGCGTGCGACCGCGCGCAGCGAGGTCACCATCGCATCGCCAACGCCGGCATGACGATCGAGCATCAGCGGGAACGACACCACGCTGACGCAAAGCGCGACGAGCGCGAACAGGAAGCCGACGCCACAGCCGACGATGATCAGCCACCAGCCTTGCGGCGTCGTCAGCACGCGCGTGGCGAAGTCGGAAATACCGGTCGCGCCTTCATAGCCGAATGCCGCAATGTAGATTGCCTGCGCGGTGGCGACCCAGGTCACGAACAGTGCCAGCAGCAGGACGCCGAGGCCGAGCATCGCGCCGAATGATGGTGAGCGCAGCACTTCGAGCGCATCCCATGCCGAAGGTTGCTGTTCGCCTTTCTCTCGACGGCGGCTCAGCTCATAGAGACCGAGTGCTGCGAACGGGCCGAGCAGGGCAAAGCCGGCGGCGAGCGGAAACAGCAACGGCAACACGGAATAGCCGAGCACGGTGCGCGCCAGCACCAGTCCGAGCACGGGATAGATCACGCAGAGAATGATGGCGTGGCTTGGGACAGCCTTGAAGTCTTCCCAGCCGAGTTGCAACGCCCGATGCAGATCGGAGAAGCCGATGGTTCGAATGACTGGCGCAGCTGCGGCATCTTGTCCGTTCTGCGTCAGAGATGTGACATTGCCTTGAATTGGAGCGCCTTGCATTGGAGTGGCCATGGTCGTCGCCTCCCTTTGGCGGCAGCGTTTTGCGCCTTGCCGGGGCGCAAACGTGCCGTTTCCAAAAATGATCACGAACAGACCAGACGCGCAGACAGGTAGAGGAACTGGCCTTGTCGCGAACTGAAGCGATAACGTACTCCCAAAGAGGGACAGATGCACTCACGCTTCGGTGAATGTTGCATTGGCAAGCGAGGCCGGTCTCGGTAAACTCGACCTCGGTACCGGCTAGGTGCTGCCGGTCGGAAAGTGCCGACGGACCCCACCACATCTTCAAGCTTATTGGGAGCTAACGATGAGTATTTTCGGAAAAATCATGAGCGCGATCTTCGGCACCAAGGCGGATGCTGCGCCTGCGAGTGGCGGAGCGGCGCCGGCGGGTGGATCCTCGTCAGCTGCGGCGCCCGGGGCGGCACCGGCCCAGACCGTCGACGTCGCGCCGATCCTGGACAAGGCGGTGGCGGCCAAGGGCGAGAAGCTGGAGTGGCGCACCTCGATCGTCGACCTGATGAAGGCGCTCGACATCGACTCCAGTTTTGCAGCGCGCAAGGAGCTGGCCAAGGAGCTCGGCTACACCGGCGACAGCAACGACTCCGCCAGCATGAACATCTGGCTACACAAGCAGGTCATGACCAAACTGGCAGCCAATGGCGGCAAGCTGCCGCCGGAAATCAAGCACTGATCTGCGGCTTCAGGCACGGCAAAGGCCCGCGATATCGCGGGCCTTTTTCGTGACGCCGCCAAACAAGAATCAACAAGGAGAACGCTCATGAACATTATCGATCGCAGGACTATCCTGGCGTCCGGTGCGCTGGCACTGGCGGGCACGGCCATGCAGGGCAGTCCGGCCGAAGCGCAAGCCGGCCCGAAGGCGATGTTTCCCGTACCGGCGACGACGATCCCGATCGTCGGCGAGGCCGAGGTATTTCAGGTTCGACGGATCTATTGCATCGGACGCAACTATGCCGCGCATGCGATCGAGCGTGGCTCCGACCCGACCCGGGAGCCGCCGTTCTTCTTCCAGAAGCCGACCGATGCGATCCAGAACGTCGCGGTCGGCACCGTCGCCGACCATCCTTATCCGTCGCTGACCAAGAACTATCACCATGAGGTCGAACTGGTCGCGGCACTGAAATCGGGCGGCGCCGACATCCCGGCCGAGAAGGCGCTCGAGCACGTCTACGGCTACGCGCTTGGCCTCGACATGACCCGCCGCGACCTGCAGAACGGCATGGCGGCGGAGAAGAAGCCGTGGGAGATCGGCAAGAGCTTTGACCATGCCGCCGTGATCGGCCCGATTCACCCGGCGTCGAAGACCGGCCATTTTGCCAAGGGCGCGATCTCGCTTGCGATCAACGGCACCGTGAAGCAGAGCTCCGACCTGCAGAACATGATCTGGAGCGTGGCCGAACAGATCGCCAAATTGTCCCAGGCCTTCGAGCTGAAAGCAGGCGACATCATCTATTCCGGCACCCCTGAAAATGTCGGCCCGGTGGTCAAGGGCGACGTACTGCTCTGCAAGCTGGAAGGCCTGCCGGATATGTCGATCCGGATCGTGTAAGGCGCTCGGGCGGCTCCTGAACTTGCGAGCTGCAAGGCGCGACCAAGGGATGACACGCGGCGGCGCGGACGATGCCTGGCGTCAGGCATGGTCCGCGATCCGCTGCGCAAATTTCTGACATCCCGAGGATCCAGGCCTTGCCAACCCGCATCGAGCGTTCCGGCGACCTTCTCACCATCCAGCAGGACGTTCCGTGGCTGTCGCGGCTGCTGATGCTGCCGCTGCTGTTGGGCGCCGGCTATCTTTTTCGGATTTTCTTTCTGTCGATCGGCGACGTGCTCGGCGGCGTGAAAGAGAGCGAGTTGCTGGCTGGCCAGATCATTTGCCTCGTCCTCGGCCTGCTCATCGGCGTCCCCGGCCTGATGGGATTCCTGATTCGAAACTCGCTGGTGATCGACAAGGCGCAGGGCAGGGTGACGAAGTTCTACGACTTCAGGCTGTTCGGCATACCCAAGAGCTTCGACCTTTCGCATGTTTCGCTGATCACGATCACTTGGGAAGACATCCTGGAGCAGAACACGACCGGTCCCGACCGCGACATATTTAATGTCAATTTGGTGCGTCCCAGGGATCACCAAGCGACCATGATCGCATTCTTCAGAACACTGAAGGAAGCGACCGATCTGGCCAACGAATTGTCCGTCGCACTTGGAATACCGGTGAAGGATCTTTCGGACACCGAACCGGACGAGGACTGCGACCCGGAGGAGCTGGACAAGGCTATGCCGTCAAATCCGCGGCCTCGGGGTGCTTTGCGAGGTAGTCCACAACAAACGAACATCCCGCAACCACCTTCCGCCCGTCCGCCCGGATCAGCTCCAGCGCACCCTTGACCAGTTCGGATGCGATGCCGCGGCCGCGAAGCGAGCGCGGTGTCTCGGTGTGGGTAATGATGACGGCTGACGGCGTCACGCGGTAATTCGCGAACGCCACCGCGCCTTCGACGTCGAGTTCGAAGCGGCTTTGAGCCTTATCGTCACGGACGGCGGCCATGCGGGCAATTCCCCAGTTCGAATGATTCACCGTGTTCATTTAAGCGCGTGAACCCGGCGCTGCAAACCGCAATCGCGGCACGATCCGGCCCTACCAGGGCGACAACAGAGGCGGCCTTGCCGATTACGACAAGGCGCTGCAATACGACCCGGCCGATGCTTATTCCTGGAATAATCGCGGCCAGGCCAAAATGCGGCTCGGCGACGTCAAGGGGGCGATCGCGGATTTCCGCAAGGCGCTCGAGATCAACCCGAGCCTGCGCACCGGACGCGACGGCCTGCAACAGCTCGGGGTGGCGCTGTAGGGTTGGCCTGCCGCCAGCCGCCTTCATGCACGGAATCCTGCTGGTCGCGTCTTGCAAGCGATTCCGGCGTGCCTACCTTTTAGGGCAGACATACGCCCCGATGCGGCCGGATCTCGTTCGATATCGGAATGTGTTTGATCGTGGGCCGCTGACGTATGCCTCTTTTTTTCAAGGGAGGTTACCTATGTCGGACTCTCGTTTCTTCAATACGCATCGCCCATGGGAAGATTGGTTCGGCATGCTGCTTGGCGGGCTGATTGTGGTGTCGCCATGGTTTCCGTTCCAGTCCAGCCACGAGACCATGGACGCTGAGCGCAGCACGATGATCCTCAACACCTTTGCGGTCGGCATGCTCGTGTTCGGCCTTGGCCAGCTCGAATACGTCGCCTTGCAGCGGTGGGAGGAGGTAGCGGAAATCGCACTCGGCCTCTGGCTGATCGCATCGCCCTTCATCTTCGGCTATTCCGGCGACGACATGCTGAAGATTTGGCACGCCTCGCTCGGCGTCATCGTCGTGTTGCTGGGTGGGCTTCAACTCTGGCAGGACTGGCGGCTCAGCGACAATGAGCTGGCCAACCATCCGTAGTAGTAGCGACCAGTGCGTGGGCCCGCCGGTCTCCAGCTCGGCGCGGCCTCATGCCTTCAGCAGATCGGCATAGTCGGCGTGCTTGTCGATCCAGGCTTTGACGAACGGGCACTGCGCGACCACTTTCAGCCCGTCGGCCCGCACTTGGTCGAGCGCGCCCTTGATGAGCTTCGAGCCTACGCCTTTGCCGCCGAGTTCAGGGGGCACCTCGGTGTGGACGAAGGTGATGACGCCGTCAGCTAACTTGTAGTAGGTGGCGGCGATATGGCCTTCGACCGCGAGTTCGAAACGGTGCTCGGCCTTGTTGTCAACGACGTCGTTCATGTTGCTACCTGCTAGTTCTTGAGAGAGTCCGTAAGCATATCGCGGATCGACCAAGGTTCGCCGTCGCTGGCCCGATCGGCCGACGAGGGCGCTGCGGCCCATACCGGTTGCGATAGAGCCATGGCCGGCAGGCCGGCCGCACCTGACACTATCAACGCCCGACGGGTCGCCATGGCAGTCCTCAAATCAGATCAGTCTGCTTATAGACGGAGATGCTTGGCTGGATCATGGTGATTCCGGCAAGATGCCGGGAGAAGACCATGTCGAATGAAAAAGGGCCGAACATCAAGAAAAAGCAGAAGTGCAAGAACTGCGAGGGCAAGGGCTTGGTGAAAAAGGGCGACAACGTCGTCAAATGCCAGCGCTGCAAGGGGACCGGCGTGCGCTGAACGTTGTTGCCGTGCGGCGCCGTTCGCGTTCAAAATGCCCATCTGACGGCGATCCGGCGGCCCTTGCCGAAGCCTGTGCGATGGCGATAAACCATCGCCAAGAAACCATGGCCAAGCCTGCCCCGGGGCGATCAACAGCCCCCGCCTGCGTTGAAGAGGAAACCTCATGAAGCTCGTCCTGACCGTGCTTGGCATCGTCCTGCTCGTCGTCGCCGCGGTCTATTTCGTCATGCCGGCCGATCAATTGCCGGGCTTCTTCCCCGGGCATGAAGCGGGCGTTGCGAAAATCCACGCCAAGCATGGCATTGTCGCCGGAGTCGCCGGCCTGGTGCTGCTGGCGGCCGGCGTATGGATGGGACGCCGATGAGCGGCTCATCCGCCGCAACCAGCCCGCGCGGGGGACTGGCGCGGATGTCGCGCCGGGTGATGAACCTGGCGCATCTGGTGACCCAGAACGCCCGGCGCCATGGCGAACGGGCGGGCTTCATCTGGGGCGACAAGTCCTGGACCTGGCGCGAGATCGATGCCGCCGTCTCGGCGCTGACGGCGGCCCTTGCCGCGCGCGGCGTTGTCAAGGGCGACCGCATCCTCGTTCATTCCAAGAATTGCGACGAGATGTTCTGGTCGATGTTCGCGGCCTTTCGCCTCGGCGCGGTCTGGGTGCCCACAAACTTTCGCCTGATGCCGGACGAGGTCGCTTATCTTGCCTCGGCTTCCGGCGCCAAGGCGTTCCTGTGCCACGGCGATTTTCCCGATCACGCCAGCGCCGCGGCCAATCCCGCGCTCGAATTCATCTGGCGGATCGGCGAGGGCGGCTTTGGCGAGACCTCCGTGGCCGAGGCGATCGCGGCGCACGCCGGCACGAAGGTCGACAACGCCGCCGTCGATTACGACGATCCCTGCTGGTTCTTCTTCACCTCGGGCACGACGGGACGCTCCAAGGCGGCGGTGCTGACCCACGGCCAGATGGCGTTCGTCGTCACCAACCATCTCGCCGACCTGATGCCGGGCACCACGGAACGGGACGCCTCGCTGGTGGTGGCGCCGCTGTCGCACGGCGCCGGCGTCCATCAACTGGTGCAGACCGCCCGCGGCGTGCCGACCATCCTGCTGCCGTCGGAGAAATTCGACATCGCCGAGGCGTTCCGCCTGATCGAGGTCCATCGGGTCAGCAACATCTTCACGGTGCCGACGATTTTGAAGATGATGGTCGAGCACCCCGCGGTCGACAAATACGATCACTCCTCGCTGCGCTTCATCATCTATGCCGGCGCGCCGATGTACCGCGAGGACCAGAAGGCCGCGCTGAACAAGCTCGGCTCCGTGCTGGTGCAGTATTTCGGCCTTGGCGAGGTCACCGGCAACATCACGGTGCTGCCGACCTACCTGCACGACCCCGAGGACAGCCCCACAGCCCGGATCGGCACCTGCGGCTTCGAGCGCACCGGCATGCAGGTCTCGATCCAGGGTGACGACGGCAGCGAACTCAAACCGTTCGAGACCGGCGAGATCTGCGTGATCGGCCCCGGTGTGTTCGCCGGCTACTACGACAACCCCGAGGCCAACGCGAAAGCGTTCCGCGACGGCTGGTTCCGCACCGGCGATCTCGGCCACATGGACGCGGAGGGTTTCGTCTACATCACCGGCCGCGCCTCCGACATGTACATTTCGGGCGGATCGAACATCTATCCGCGCGAGGTAGAGGAGAAGATTTTGACCCATCCGGCGATCGGCGAGGTCGCGGTGCTCGGCGTACCCGATCCGTTCTGGGGTGAGGTCGGCGTCGCCGTCTGTGTCGCGCGCGAAGGCGCTGCTGCGGTGAGCGAGGCGGAGCTGGCCGCGTTCCTGTTGCCAAAGGTGTCGCGCTACAAGATGCCGAAGCGGTTCTTCTTCTGGGAGGCGTTGCCGAAGTCCGGCTACGGCAAGGTTCCGAAGCGGCTGGTTCGCGACGAGTTGGAGGCGCGCGGGCAGCTCGACCTTGTTTCCAAGACAGGCACCTGAGACGATGCGCAGCATCGCCCAGCCGGGCGCGCCGGTACCCGAACGCATCCAGTGGGTCGAGGCGCGGGGACGGGCGTTTTCGTTCACGCTTGAAGCCGGCCTGCCGCTGCTGGAAGCCGCCCGCCGCGGTTTTGCCGAGGCCGGATTTGCCGGTGGCGTGCTGAGCCTGCGGGCAGGGGCGCTCGGCCCGCTCGCCTATGTGATGCCGGCGCTGTCGAAGACCGCCGCCAATGCCGCGTTCTACAGCGACACCTTTCGCCCCTCGGGGATCACCCGGCTGAAGTGCGCGGCGATGACGCTCGGCCAGCGCGACGGCGCGCCGTTCTTCCACTGCCACGGCCTGTGGACCGAGACCGACGGCCATCTGCATGGCGGTCACATCCTGCCCGAGGAGAGTTTTGTTGCCGAGCCGTTTGCGGTGGAGGCGTTCGGGATCGACGGCGCTGTGTTCACGGCCGAGCCGGACACCGAGACCAACTTCAAATTGTTCGGACCGGTAGCGTTTTCGAACGAAGTTCCGTGGGCCACGACGGACGCCGAAGGCGGGCACCGCGCCTTCGCCCTGCGGCTGCGGCCGAACCAGGATTTCGCCGTGGCCCTGGAAAATTTCTGCCGGCAGCGCGGCATCTTTCACGCCCGCCTGCACGGCGGCGTTGGCAGCACCATCGGCGCGCACTTTACCGATGGCCGCAATGTCGTGCCGTTTGCGACCGAACTGGCGATTACCTCCGGCACCGTCGGACCCGGCGCCGACGGCACGCTGGAGGCTACGCTCGACGTTGCAGTGGTCGATTATCTCGGCGGTATCGCCGAGGGCCGCCTGATGCGCGGCGACAATCCCGTGCTGATGACGATGGAGCTGGTGCTCGAGGTGCTCGACGACTAGGCACGATCGTAGCGAGAGCTTGAGGCGATTCACATTTCAAACAGCTATTGGCACCGTCATTCCGGGGCGGTGCGTAGCATCGAACCCGGAATCTCGAGATTCTCAGATGCGCAATTGCGCATCGTAGTTCGCCGCGTTGCGGCGCCCCGGAATGACGGCGAATACAGTTTCGCCTTCCCGCGGCGCTGATCGCCCGAAGTTTTGCTGGAAACCGTGCCCTCGATAGACAGAGGGCGCAGGGAAGACCGAATGTGCGCCGCACCCGCGGTCTCGTACACAGCCGGTATGGCTTGCCCCATTCATATTCCGACGGATACAGTCCCTGGTTGTAGCGGGAATTTGCCATGGCCTCACGACGCAATCGAACCATCAACCTGCCGGCGCCGTACCTTCGGCGGGTCTGGCTCAATCCCGCGGAGGTCTCTGACCCCGCAGCCTATCCGTTTTGCCTGCCGTTCCTGGTCGACGGCTTCGATCTGGAATTTGAACGGGCCATCACCATCATCGTCGGCGAGAACGGGACAGGCAAATCGACGCTACTCGAGGGGATTGCCGTGCTCGCCGGCTTTGACGAGGCCGGTGGCGGCAAAGGCTACCGGCCGGTCGATCATTCCAACGCCAGGGAGGTGATGGGCGGGGAGCTGTCGTCGGCTCTCGGGGCGAGTTGGCTGCCGAAGATCACCTACGGCTGGTTCTTCCGGGCCGAGAGCTTCTTTTCCGTCGCGAGATATCTCGACGAGGTCGGCAGCCCCTCTGCGGACTTCCTCTCCTACTCGCACGGCGAGGGTTTTATGCGCTTCTTCGAGGAGCGTTGTCAGCGCCAGGGCATCTTCATTTTCGACGAGCCGGAATCGGCGCTGTCACCCGCGCGTCAGATGGAATTCCTGAAACTGATGCGGCGGATGGATACTTCGGGCAACTGTCAGGTCATCATGGCCACGCATTCGCCGATGCTGATGGCCTACCCGCAGGCGCGGCTGTTGCGCCTATCGAAGTACGGGCTGGAGCCGGTAACCGTCGAGCAGACTGACCATTATAGGGTCTTGCGCGAGTTCTGTGCCGATCCGGCTGGCTTTGTGGAGGGCGCGATCGCTGAGTGATCGCCGGAACGGAGTGGGCATGGCCTCACGACGCAGTCGCCCGATCAACCTGCCGGCGCCGTATCTGCGGCGGATCTGGCTCAATCCGGCGGAGGTCTCTGACCCCGCAGCGTATCCGTTTTGCCTGCCGTTCCTGCAGGGTGAGTTCGAACTGGAGTTGGACCGCGCCGTTACCATCATCGTTGGCGAAAACGGGACCGGCAAATCCACCCTGTTGGAAGGGATTGCCGTGCTTGCCGGATACGACGAAGCTGGCGGTGGCAAAGGCTATGTGACGGTCGATCATTCATGGGCGTTGGAGAAAATGGGCGGCCAACTGTCGAAGGCATTGCGGGCCAGTTGGTTGCCCAAAATTACCAATGGCTGGTTTTTCCGCGCCGAAAGCTTCTTCTCAGTTGCGCGACATCTGGACGAGATGGCTCAGAAATACCCGCTGGGGGGAGGGCCTCCGCCGGATTTCCTGTCCCATTCCCACGGTGAAGGATTTTTGCGTTTCTTTGAAGAGCGCTGTCAGCGGCAGGGCATCTTCATTTTCGACGAGCCGGAATCGGCACTGTCGCCATCGCGGCAGATCGAATTTCTGAAACTGCTCCGGCGCATGGACGAGTCCCGCATCTGCCAGGTCATCATGGCCACGCATTCACCGATGCTGATGGCGTATCCCCAAGCCCGATTGCTGCGGTTGTCGAAGTACGGGCTGGAAGCCGTGACGGTGCGGGAGACCGACCACTACAAGGTCATGCGCGAGTTTTGCGCGGACCCGGACGGGTTCGTACAGGCGGCGATCGAGGAGTGAGACCGTAGGGTGGGTTGAGCAAAGCGAAACCCACCAAGAGAAGAGTGATGGATATTGCTTTGCTCGACCATCGTGGACCATCGCAGAGGGTGAACACCATGGCTCCCGTCGAACATCCCGGCCGCCTGCTGAAACGCGAATTGGCTGCCCGCAAGCTGCCAACCGGCTGTCGCGGGATATCGGCGTGCCGTCCGGCCGGATCACCGATATTCTCAACTTCCGACGTGCCATCACCGCGGACACGGCGGTCCGGCTCGGCCGCTATTTCGGCAACGGCGCGCAGTTTTGGCTGGATTTGCAGAGCCAATACGACATCGGAGTCGTCGAGCGGGAGAAGGGCGCCGAGATCGCCAAGCGCGTCAGGCCGGCGGATGCGGCGTGAGCGCTTCGCCGTTCCGCGTTACGATCAAAGGCTACGTTAGGCCGTAGGGTGGGTTGAGCAAAACCAACGGAAGAGCAATGGGTTTCGCTTTGCTCAACTGATCCTGCGCGGACTGTCCTTTAAGTGGATTCAAAACGGAATCTGATCGTCCAAAACGCGTTCCTTTGGGGTTGGTGGCAGGGCGGCCGCCGGCAAAGGCACATTGGTCACGACGAACAGGTTCAAAATATCCTCACGGTCCATAAACATAACTTGGCTGCGCTTGGAGGCATCAAGTCGTTCACCCAACCAATTCTTCGCTGCCTTAGTGATTTCGCCGCCAGCCACAATGAACGCGTGATCAACCAGGACCCGGCGACTAGTTTCGGGATCAAAGATCTCATGCCCGAGCATCATCGTAGTTTAATTCAGGATTTCAGCGACGTTGGCTGTGTCACCCTTGCGCATGCCAGCGGCGTCGAGTTTGTCGCGCTTTGCCTGCAGGCCGAAGTAAAGGACATGCTGCGTCGGGAGCGTGTAACGCATCCAGATATCTTTGCCGTATTCTAGTGCCTTGTCCCGATGACCAGCAGCCGTAACGCGATGAAATCCGAGTTGACGAAATAGCGGCAGCAGCACGTCTTCGATTAGTTGGTCTTCTGACGCCCTATCGAGAAAGGCGATCAGCAGTTCGCGACGCACGAGTTCGTCTTTTGAAAACGGACGATGAGGATTGGCCGTTGCTGAGGCGATCGCGCCCGTACCGATGTGTCGGAGATAGCATTTTTTATCCGCGGCATAGAACGCCTCGAAACCTTCACGAGCAAGCGAAGTGTTCAATTTGGTAAGCGCAGCGGTGCGCCCGGGGTCACTATCGGTAGCATCTCCAGCGTCCATCAACGTTGCGATGAGGTTGCAAAATGTCGTTGGAGGAGTCTGTGCGTCTGGGTGTGGTTCGGCCAGGATTTGTTCTAATACGTTCGAAACCCATGCAGCACGTGTTGATCCGTCATGAGCATAGTCGGTGTCCGCGTCACGAAAGAAGCGGGTGATTTGGCTGCTGCTGCGATAAATAAATGGCACAGCCTCGCCGTTACCGCAGACCATATCGGCAATCTCATCGACGGTGCGTTGTCTCCACTTCATCGACTGCCTCAATTTAAGGAACGACGCTACTCCGCCGCCTCGCTCGCCCCGCCACTCCGCTTCTTCCGCGGCGCGTCCGCCTTCGCCAGCACCGGCGCCAGAAACTTTCCGGTATAGCTGCGCGGCGCCTTGACGATATCCTCCGGCGGGCCCCAGGCGACGATTTCGCCGCCGCCGTCACCGCCTTCGGGGCCGAGGTCGATCACCCAGTCGGCGGTCTTGATGACTTCGAGGTTGTGCTCGATCACGACAACCGTATTGCCCTGCGACACCAGCTCGTGCAGCACTTCGAGAAGCTTGGCGACGTCGTGGAAATGCAGGCCGGTGGTCGGCTCGTCGAGGATATAGAGCGTGCGGCCGGTGGCGCGCTTTGACAATTCCTTGGCGAGCTTGACGCGCTGGGCTTCGCCGCCGGACAGCGTCGTGGCCTGCTGGCCGACATGGATATAGTCGAGGCCGACGCGGTGCAGCGTCTTGAAGGTTTCGCGAACACGGGGGACCGCCTTGAAGAACTCGGCGGCTTCCTCGACGGTCATGTCGAGCACGTCGGCGATGCTCTTGCCCTTGAACAGGACTTCGAGCGTCTCGCGGTTGTAGCGCTTGCCCTTGCAGGCGTCGCAGGTGACGTAGACGTCGGGCAGAAAGTGCATCTCGATCTTGATGACGCCGTCGCCCTGACAGGCCTCGCAGCGGCCGCCCTTGACGTTGAACGAGAACCGCCCCGGCTCGTAGCCGCGCGCCTTGGCTTCGGGCAGGCCGGCGAACCATTCGCGGATCGGCGTGAACGCGCCGGTATAGGTCGCGGGGTTGGAGCGCGGGGTGCGGCCGATCGGCGACTGGTCGATGTCGATGATCTTGTCGATATGCTCCAGCCCCTCGATGCGGTCGTGCGGGGCGGCGCCCTCGCTGGCGTTGTTGAGCTTGCGGGCGATGGCCTTGTAGAGCGTGTCGATCAGCAGCGTCGACTTGCCGCCGCCGGAAACGCCGGTGACGGCGGTGAACAGCCCCAGCGG
Source organism: Bradyrhizobium sp. KBS0727 (assembly GCF_005937885.2). Lineage (NCBI taxonomy): Bacteria > Pseudomonadati > Pseudomonadota > Alphaproteobacteria > Hyphomicrobiales > Nitrobacteraceae > Bradyrhizobium > Bradyrhizobium sp. KBS0727. The sequence continues at coordinate 3,661,388 of NZ_CP042176.1, forward strand.
AATTTCCGCCGAGACGTTTTTCAAATTGTTGCCGCGGGCGTTGATCACCTTGATGGTGCGGCGATGGTTCGGTGGCTTGCGCTCGGGGATCGGCACCGACAATTCGCCGGTGAGATACTTGCCGGTCAGCGACTTCGGATTGTTCATGATCTCGGCGGGCGTGCCGCGAGCCACGATGTGGCCGCCATGCATGCCGGCGCCGGGGCCGATGTCGAGCACGAAATCGGCGAGACGAATGGCGTCCTCGTCATGTTCGACCACGATCACGGTATTGCCGAGATCGCGCAGCCGCTTCAGCGTCTCCAGCAGCCGCGCATTGTCGCGCTGGTGCAGGCCGATCGAAGGCTCGTCCAGCACATAGAGCACGCCGGTCAGGCCCGAGCCGATCTGCGAGGCCAGCCGGATGCGCTGGCTCTCGCCGCCCGACAATGTGCCGGAGGCGCGCGCCAGGGTCAGGTAGTTGAGGCCGACGTCGAGCAGGAACGACAGCCGCTCGCGGATCTCCTTCAGCACGCGCACCGCGATCTCGTTCTGCTGCGCGGTCAGCGCCGCCGGCACGCTCTCGAACCATTCGCCGGCGCGTTTGACCGAAAGCTCGGAGATTTCGCCGATGTGCTTGCCGCCGATCTTGACGCACAAAGCCTCGGGCTTGAGGCGATAGCCGTTGCAGCCGGCGCAGGGGACGTCAGAGAAATACTTTGCCAGTTCCTCGCGCGCCCACTCGCTCTCGGTCTCGCGGAAGCGGCGCTCGAGGTTGGTGACGACACCCTCGAACGGCTTCTTGGTGTCGTAGGAACGCACCCCGTCCTCATAGGAGAACTTGATCTCGTCGTCGCCGGAGCCGTGCAGCAGCGCGGCCTGCGTCTTCTTCGGCAGGTCCTTCCACTTGGTGTCGAGCGTGAACTTGTAGAATTTTCCAAGTGCCGTCAGGGTCTGGATGTAATAGGGCGACGACGATTTGGCCCAGGGCGCGATCGCGCCCTTGCGCAGGGTCATTTCCTTGTCGGGAATGACGAGGTCTTCGTCGATATGCTGCTCGACGCCGAGGCCGCCGCAGGCCGGGCAGGCGCCATAGGGATTGTTGAAAGAGAAGAGCCTGGGCTCGATTTCGGGAATGGTGAAGCCGGACACCGGACAGGCGAACTTTTCCGAGAACAGAATCCGTTCCGGCCCGCTCTTGTCGTGGATCTTTGCGGTCTTCTTGTCGGATTTCTTTTCTTCCGCAGCACCCGCGGGCGCGTCGGCGTATTCGATCACGGCGAGGCCTTCGGCGAGCTTCAGCGCGGTCTCGAAACTTTCCGCAAGCCGCTGGCCGATATCCGGCCGCACCACGATACGGTCGACCACGACGTCGATGTCGTGCGGGAATTTCTTGTCGAGAGCCGGCGCCTCTGACAGTTCGTAGAAGGTGCCGTCGATCTTGACGCGCTGAAACCCCTTCTTGAGGTATTCGGCGAGCTCCTTCTTGTATTCGCCCTTGCGGCCGCGCGCGACCGGCGCCAGCAGATAGAGCCGCGTGCCCTCGGGCAGATCAAGCACGCGGTCGACCATCTGCGATACCAGCTGGCTTTCGATCGGCAGACCGGTGGCGGGCGAATAGGGCACGCCGACGCGGGCCCACAACAGCCGCATGTAGTCGTAGATCTCGGTGACGGTGCCGACGGTGGAGCGCGGATTCTTCGAGGTGGTCTTCTGCTCGATCGAGATCGCCGGCGACAGCCCGTCGATCTGGTCGACGTCGGGCTTCTGCATCATCTCGAGGAACTGGCGCGCATAGGCCGATAGCGACTCGACATAACGCCGCTGGCCTTCGGCATAGATGGTGTCGAACGCGAGCGAGGATTTTCCGGAGCCGGACAGCCCGGTGAACACCGCGAGCTTGTCGCGGGGAATCTCGACGTCGATGTTCTTGAGATTGTGCTCGCGCGCGCCGCGGATCGTGATCGCGCGCGAGGCCGAGCCGGCGTTCTGTTGGCGCTTCGCCCTCAGGATTTCATCCATAGCGGTATTTCCAGGCGCGTGTGACGCACGACGTTGGGCGCACCGCCGGGAGGTCCGGGACGCCGATGAGTGAAAGCTGGAACGTAGGAAGAACGGGGAAGGATTTCCAGTGCTGGCGGCTAGCCATCAACGGATTGTTTTGGTCCATGGCGTTTTCAAGCGAAGTGGGTATCGGTTCGCGTGAAGAAAACGCGTCAGACGGAGATTTGGCAGCAGCGGTCAGCAGCTCCGGGCAAACATAAGTTCCGCCGACAAACAAAAAGGCCGGCGCGAGGCCGGCCTTTCGGTATTTGGTCGGCTGAAAGCCAAGCTCAGTACTTCGCAATCACCGGGCCGCCGAACCGGTAGTTCAAACGGGCTGTGAACAGATCGACGTCCTGACGGATGCGATCGGTGCGGGTGGTGCCGATAAAAGGCGCCGTGCCCGTGCCCGTGAACGTGACGTCACGATCGCCCATGAAGAGATGATCGTATTCGAGCGCGAACGACCAGTTCCGGGAAAAGGCGAATTCGCCGCCAACACCGACCACGCCACCCCAGCGGGTTTCGCTCGCCGAGTCGACGTTGGGATTCAGGATCGCCGCGTTAGTGATGAAGCCATTGTACTTGTCGTGGGTGACGGCTGCGCCGCCCTTCACATAGAGCAGGAACGTGTTCCAGGAATAGCCAACCTGGCCGGTGAACAGGCCAAAGGAATCGATCTTGGTCTGGTTTGAGGAGTCGCCCAGAGCGCGGAAGAAGATATCGCTGACGTTCGAGCCCTTGATGTCGGCCCAGTTGCCCTGCGCTTCGATGCCGAACACCCAGGCTGCGCTCTGCCAGCGATAGCCGACCTGACCGCCGATGGTGCCGCCGCTCGCATCATGGCATCCCTCGGCAATCGACGTCACGAAGATCGTGCTCCGTCCCGCGGTACGGTCCCAGCACTTGTGGCTCCAGCCGCCGCCGCCGTTGATACCGAGATAGAAGCCGCTCCAGTCATAGACGGCGGCAATCACCGGCGCCGGCGCCTTGGTGTAGGGACGGGCGGCCAGATCGGCGGCCGAGGCGGGGGCGGCAAGGCCGAGCGCTGCGAGGCCCAGTACAGTCGAAACGAGCTTCTTCATGTAAAAATCTCCAAGTTCGCAATATAACTTCGGGAACAAATCTACCCCGTCACAACCAGGAAGGCTGTAGCCGCGAAAGCACATCCCGGGAGATAACCGAACCCGGGCCGGCGAGGCCGGCGCAGAAGAGATTTCCGGCCGCAAAACAAAAGGCCGGCGCGAGGCCGGCCTTTAGTCTGCTCGAGGGAGGCGGCGAAGCTCAGTATTTCGCGATCACCGGGCCGCCCCAGCGGTAGTTTACGCGGACGGTTGCCATGTCGACGTCCTGGCGAATGTTGTCGGCGCGTGAAACCGCGATGGCCGTTGCCGGGAAGACAATATTCGGAGTGCCCATGAACAGGTGGTCGTATTCGACGGCGACGGACCAGTTCGGCGCAAAGCCGACTTCGAAGCCGGCGCCCACGGTGCCACCCCAACGGGTGCCGCTCGCCGAATTGAACACGACGCCGGTTGCGGTGAAGACGTTGCTGTATTTGTTGTCGGTGACCGCAGCGCCGCCCTTCACGTAGAGCAGGATGTTGCTCCAGGCGTAGCCGACCTGGCCGGTGAAGAGACCGATGGCGTCGATCTTGGTCTGGTTGCTGAAGGGAATGATCGCCGTTGCACTCGAACTCGATCCCGTCAGGTTGGCCCAATCGCCCTGGGCTTCGACACCGAACACCCAGTTGGCCGACTGCCAGCGGTAGCCGAACTGACCGCCGGCAAGTCCGCCGGTCGCGTTGTGGCAGCCCTCACGCGGGGTATTCGCAAGCGCGACGCCATTGTCGCTGGTCAGGTTCCAGCAGTTGTGGCTCGATCCGCCGCCGCCATTGAGACCGACATAGAAGCCGCTCCAGTCATAGACCGCGGCAATCATCGGCGCCGGCGCCTTGTTGTAGGGGCGGGCGGCGAGATCCGCCGCCGAGGCCGGGGGCGTGAGGGCCAGCGCGCCGACACCGACTGCGGCGAGCAGAAATTTTCTCATCTCGTACCCCTTGGGAATCTATTCTGGAGACTTTCGTTGTTCCCAAGCTACCAAGGCGTGCAGTCGATGGCTGTTACATCTTGGTCACAGTTTGACATAATGTCGCACCGGTTCGATTTCGCCATGCGAAAGCAGGCAAACAAAAAGGCCGGCGCGAGGCCGGCCTTTCGCAGTCCGTTGACGCAGTAAGCTCAATACTTGGCGATAACCGGGCCGCCGAACTTGTAGCTCAGGCGGGCGGTGACCATGTCGATGTCCTGACGGATGGTCTCGGTGCGCGAAAACGCACCGGTGGTGGAAACAAAGGTCAGGTTGCGGTTGCCCATGAAGCCATGGACGTAGTCGATGCCCAAAACGACGTTCGGCGTAATACCGAAATCGAGGCCGGCTCCAACTGCGCCGCCCCAGCGGGTATCGCTGACATTATCGAGCACTGTACCGATACCGGTGGCGGTTCCCTGGAACTTGTCGTTGACCACCATGCCGCCGCCCTTCACGTAGAACAGCACGTTGTTCCAGGCGTAACCGATCTGACCGGTGAACACGCCGATCGCGTCGATCTTGGTGTTGTTGGTGACGCCAGTCACAAACCTGCCCCCGGGCACGAAAATCAAGCTGGTATTGGATGCCGTCAGATCAGCCCAGTCGCCTTGGGCTTCCAATCCGAACACCCAGGCGCCGGCCTGCCAGCGGTAGCCGGCCTGACCACCGACCACGCCGCCGGACGCATCGTGACAACCTTCACGTCCGCCGGGGCTCGTAAACACGGCAATCACACCGAAGGTGAACGGACCCGTATCCCAGCATTTGTGGGACCATGCGCCGCCACCGTTGATACCAATATAGAATCCGCTCCAGTCGTAGATTGCGGCAACCATGGGCGGAGGCGCCTTGGTGTAGGGACGGGCGGCCAGATCGGCGGCTGAGGCGGGCGCGGCCAAGCCGAGCGCAGCGAGGCCAAGTGCGGCTGAAATGAGCTTCTTCATGAAAGTCTCCCCGATTCTCACGATTGAACTTCAACCACGAGTTTACCCCGTCACAACCTGGAACGCTGTAGCAGCGCGAACACACTCCGGAAGATAACGCAGCCTGCGGGCCGGAGCAGGGGGAACTTGCGGCCCCAAAAACAAAAAGGCCGGCGCGAGGCCAGCCTTTCAGTATCCTGTTTGACGCTGCTTGTATCAGTACTTCGCGATGACCGGGCCACCCCAGCGGTAGTTGACGCGGACGGTAATGAGGTCGGCGTCCTGCTTGATGCTGTCGGTGCGGGTGTTCAGGCCTGCGACCGGGTTGACGCTGGTGAAGGTGTTGCCGTTCGTTCCCATAAACAGATGGTCGTATTCGACTGCGGCCGACCAGTTCGGCGCGAAGCCGAATTCGACGCCGGCGCCGACCGCGCCGCCCCAGCGGGTTTCGCTGGTGCGATCGATCACGAGGTTGGTAGCGGTCAACACGCCTTCATAACGGTTGTCGGTAACCGCGGCGCCACCCTTCACATAGAGCAGGGCGTTGTTCCAGGCGTAGCCGATCTGGCCGGTGAACAGGCCGAAGGCATCGATCTTGGTGCGGTTGGTCGAGACGCCGAGCGTGGCGAGGCTGGCATTGCTGCCGCGGAAGTCAGCCCAGTTGCCTTGCGCTTCCAGGCCGAACACCCAGTTGCCGGCCTGCCAGCGGTAGCCGATCTGGCCGCCCGCGGTGCCGCCGGTCGCGTCATGGCAACCTTCGGCAACCAGAGCAGTGGCGATGCCGCCAATGGCGGTGTTGGTGTAGCAGTTGCGGCTCGAACCCCAGCCGCCGTTGGCGCCGATGTAGAAGCCGCTCCAGTCATAGACGGCAGCGATCATCGGGGCGGGCGCCTTGGTGTAGGGACGCGCAGCGAGATCGGCAGCAGCGGCGGGAGCCGCGAAGGCGACGAGGGCAACCGTGCCCAGCAGAAACTTCTTCATGGTCCACTCTCCAGCTGTTGGCCGCTTCTCGTTGGTCCCGAAGCGTTTTCGTGATGACGCGAGCGCCGCATCGTTGGAACAATCCATACGCCGGATCGATTGAAAAAGCCGTCGCCGAAATGCAACACTCGGGGGCGAAATGCGGTCCGGCAAGTTAATGATTTGTTTATGGTATTTCGGCCGCGCTGAGAAGAACCGGGTTCCACTTTGGCGGTTCGCTTCGGGCTCGCGCAAAGTGAGCACTGGATGACGTGCGGTTGCGTGGAACAAAACTGGAACATTGGTTTCGGGCGTGCTATATGTGGATAACCGGGGGATTGCCGATCGAACGCTAAGTCGGCAACGCCGGCGAGCGTATAGGGTCGCTTCGGATGGTCCTGGGTTTGGCCTTTGGTCGGACAGGATGACGGACAAAGCGACAGGTTGAAGCTGCAGGCGGCCGGCGTGTGACGGCAGGCCCGGCGATGTCTTGACAGTGATTTTGAGTGGAGAGCGGCGATGGCGGGAAGCGTGAACAAGGTGATTCTGGTCGGAAATCTCGGCAAGGATCCGGAAATCCGGCGGACACAGGACGGGCGGCCGATCGCCAATCTGAGCATCGCGACCAGCGAAACATGGCGCGACAAGAACACCGGCGAGCGCAAGGAAAAGACCGAGTGGCACCGCGTCGTCATCTTCAATGAAGGGCTTTGCAAGGTCGCCGAGCAGTATCTGAAGAAGGGCGCCAAGGTTTACATCGAGGGCGCGCTGCAGACCCGCAAATGGACCGACCAGGCCGGCGTCGAGAAATACTCGACCGAAGTCGTGCTGCAGGGCTTCAACTCGACGCTGACGATGCTCGACGGCCGCAGCGGCGGCGCTGGCGGCAGCTTCGGCTCGGACGATTCCGGCGGCGATTTCGGCGCCGAGCGCTCGGTCAGTTCGGCGCCGCGGCGCGCGGTTGCGGCCGGCGCCGGCGCGCGCAACAACGACATGGACGACGATATTCCGTTCTAGGACGAGGTATTAGAGCGATCATCCGGTTGATCGCACCGAGCCGTTGTTCGGTCGCCTATGGCACGACAAAGCGGTCGACCGCCGAAAGCACCTGCTTTCCTGCAAGGTCCCTTGCCACGAACCGGATGCTGCCGCTCACGGGGTGGACCATGGTGACGGCGACGCGGACGGCCTCGGAGCCGTCGGCCGGTACGGTCACGGGCTTACCGGGCTCGCCCCCGATAAGTGTCAGGCTTGCCTCCGCGCCTTCCGCTTTCAACTCGAACGCGTGCGGCACACCGGATTTGTTGAGCAGCTTGATCGTATAGCCGTTGCGGACTGAGCCGTCCGACAACATTACCGCCAGCGGGCTGCGGTCATGTTCGACGGTGATCGAACCGGTCGTGCGGTTGGCGAACATGATGGCCATTCCCGCAGCCAACGCCACGCAGGCGCCGGCAAGCCCGACCGTCTTCGGACGGACGAGGCGTGAAACGCGGGCTTCGCCCTTACGTTCGCGCTCGATGTTGTTCCAGCTTTCGTAGTCGATCAGCCCGCGCGGGCGGGATAGCGACGCCATCACGTTGTCGCAGGCGTCGACGCAGAGTCCGCAATTGATGCAGGCGAAGTTCGGTCCCTCGCGGATGTCGAGGCCGATCGGACAGACCGTGACACATAGGTTGCAGGCGACGCAGTCCCCGGCCTTTTCGCCGCGACTTCGCAGCTCGATGGCCTTCTTCGCCGAGGTCCGCTGTTCGCCGCGATAATCGCGATAGTTGACCGTGTAGGCTTCGGGATCCCAGATCGCGCCCTGCAGTCGCGGCCACGGGCACATGAACGTGCAGACCTGGTCGCGCGCAAAGCCTGCCAGGCCATAGCTCGTTCCGGCAAACACCGTGATCCAGGTCCAGACCGAGGCGGAGGCCTCACCATGCACAATCGCGCGGATAAGCTGGGGAGCGTCGGCAAAATAAAAAACCAGCGCGCCCCCGGTTGCGAATGAGATCGCGAGCCAGGCGGCATGCTTGGCGCCGATCTCTGCGATCCGGCGAAACGTAAGCGGCGCGCCGATCTTCTTCAGCCGCTCGCGCCGGTCGCCTTCGATCAACCGTTCCACCAGCAGGAAGAGGTCGGTCCACACCGTCTGCGGACAGGCGAAGCCGCACCAAACGCGGCCTGCCAACGCATTCGCCAGGATCAAGATGGCGGCGGCCAGGATCATCAGCCCGGTAACGTAATAGAGCTCCTGTGGCCAGATCTCGATGAAGAAGCCGTAGAGCCGGCCATGCTCGAAATCGAGCAGGATCGCCTGGCTCGGCTCGCCCGGACCGCGGTCCCACCGCAGGAACGGTGCGGTGTAATAGACGCCGAGGGTCAGAACCAGGATGACCCATTTGAGCCGGCGGATGCGGCCTTTCACGGATTGCGGGACGACCTTGGCGGTCGTGCCAGACGCGGCCGCCTTCTTGGCGCGCGCGCGGGCGTGATCGATCTCGATGGTGAGCGCCATGTTCGACCGTTCAGATCAAAGCTTTGAATTTGAATGTCGCGCGGCTGACAAGGTCCTGCACGCCGGGCCACCGATCGCGCTCGATGACCAGGCGAAAGCCGAGGTTGTCCGGGGGAACGCCGACCGCGCAACCGCCGGCCTTCGCATCACGAATGAAGTCGGTGACATAGGCGCGATGCTGTCCTTCGACGACGCGCACGCCGCAGTTCGGGCTTTTGGAGACGACGTTACCGGTGTCGTCCAGCACGTGGCGGACGAAGCAGGTCGCGGTCCATTCCCAGACGTTGCCGCCGACATCCAGCAGGCCGTTTTCGTTGGCGCCGAAGGCCCCGAACGTCCGAGTGCCGGGGTCGGACGGAGCGCGGTCCGCCTCGCGTTCGTAGCGGGCGATCCAGCGTTTTGAAGGATCGTTGTCGTCGATCGCGTTGCCGTCGTCCCTGACCTTGCTGCCGGCGGCGAACGCCCATTCCTCGTCGGTCGGCAGCCGCCAGGTCTCGCCGGTCTTGCCCGACGGCCACGCGGCATAGCCGTTGGCGTCATGCCAACTGATCTGGACGGCGGGGCGATCGGCGGCGACGACCACGCCGCGGTCGAGCGCGCGGCAGGCGCCGTCATCGACGCAACGCTGGTAGTCGGATGAACTCACCTGGTGCTGTATGATCGCAAGCGGTCTGGAAAGACTGACCTGAACGAGAGGCGCCGCCGCTTGCTTGCCGGCACGGGTGAAGTCGCCGTTGACGCGATAGGAGACCGAGCCGGGATGCAGTTCGACGATGGCCTGGCGGTCGCGCAGGCCGGCATCGGCAACGTCACGCTCCATCACCAGCGGCGCCACGGCCAGCGGCCCTGCAAGGCCCGCTGCGCAGGCAAGTGCCAACTTGATTTTGAATGCGATCAGCATGGCCGGCTCGATTCGGAGGAGGGTGCTGGACAATGCCGGCACCCGGTCTTCGTCAGTTCGTCTCGATCAGTTCGTCTTTGGCACGGGAATTTCCGATGGCGCCTTCACTTGGGTCATCAGGTCGTCGTTCCATTTGCCTTCGACCTTGAAGTGGGCGGTGGCGCCCAGCTCTACGGCCTCGATCAGGTTGTGGGTGACGTAGGCGTAGATGCCGGGCTCCAGGAACGTGTACATCGCGGCACCGGCGGATCCGCCGCGGATGAACCAGGTCTCAAGTCCGGTCTGCGGCGTATTGCTGAACTTGCCGGTTTCCCAGACGTAGTCGCCATGGCCGCCGATCAGATGCGGGCGGCTGTCGCGATTTGCCTCCGAATGCACGATCAGCACAGTCTCGCCGACCTTTGAGGTCAACGCGTTCTTGCCTGTCAGTGCGCCGACCTTGCCGTTGAACACGACGTGGGTCGGAACCAGCTTGCGCATCACTTCGACGGTGTCGGTGTAGGCCTCGCCTGGAGAATCGTAGGACTTGTATTTGCCCTTCTCGTCCTTCGGGATGTAGATGTCCTGCTCGCCGATATAGACCGCCTTGTCGTAATGCAGGGACTTGCCCTTGCCGTCGGTGAGCCCTTCGCGCGGCAGCACCATCACTGCGCCGTTCATGCCGGATACGACGTGCCAGGGAATCATCGGGCCGCCCGGTGCGCAGTGATAGACAAAGGTGCCGGTGCGGGTTGCTTTCCAGCGGATCGTGACCTGCTCACCCGGATTGACGAGCGTGAGTTCGGCACCGCCGAGCGCACCCGTCGCTGAATGGAAGTCGATGTTGTGCGGCATCGAGTTGGTGTCTGGATTGACCAGCGTCACCTCGACGTAGTCGCCTTCATGCACGACCATCAGCGGTCCCGGCATCGAGCCGTTGAAGGTCATTGCCTGGAACGTCGTTCCCTCGTTGTCGATGACGACCTTCTTCTCTTCGATAGGCAGCGTGAACTCGATGATCTTGGGGCCGGCCTTGGTGGCCTGCTCATGCGGATGCACGAACGGGGGAGCGACCAGGTCGACGTGCTGACGCGGCAGCTTGGGTTCGTCGGCTGCCATCGCGGGCGCGGCCATCGCGACTGTGAAAAGGGCTGCGCTAAGCAGCAGATTTCGGCGGTTCATCATGACATCATCCCCATATGGGCGGTCGTTCGATGCGTGACCATCGCCCGAAACGGCACGGAACTTGTTGTGCTGGCGCAAGTTCAGATCATCGAATTTGGAATTGTTTGGAATGGCCCGCCTGAGTCAGGATCAGTCCGGCTTTTCAGCGTTCAGGGCGCGGTTTCAGCGCAACGGATTTCACGGCGCGCTTGAGCACAGATTCCACGGCGACGGCCAGGTGAATGGAATAGCTGTGGCTGATGGCAGGAAGCTTGTCCGGATCGACGAGGACCAGCAGAACGCCGTCCTTGACCGAGACAACCTCGAAGCCGATCAACAACCGGTCGTAGGTCGCAGCACCGAGAAGCATGTTGAGCTTGGCTTCGACGGCGAGGTGTTGGTGTGGTGTGGGTCTGAATTCACTCATGGCCCGTCCGGCAAAACGGCAAAACGCCGCCCCACCGGGACAGCGTTTCATCGGTAGATTTTCGGGAAGGACTCAGTAGATCAGGATCGGAGCCGCGATGTTGACCGTGTTGGCGGGCGCCAACGTGATGCCGAGACCGAGATTCCATCGTCCGGCTTCGGATGCGGCCATCTTCACGGACCACTGGTCGTCAGCGGTCTGCTGCGCCTGGGTTGTCACCGGTGCCACGCCCTTGTCCGGGTTGCCCAGTGTCACCGATACCGATTGAGCCTTCAGCGGCAATTCCCCGACGGTCTCAAGCTGGATCGAGATTTCGACCGCGCCGGCATGGACCGCGGAGATCGTCACGTTGGCCATCGCACGTTGATCGTGCAGATGGACGAAGAAACTTTCGTCCGGCGGAATCAGGTTGGGACCGGCTTCCGCCATCAACGGCAACGCCGCCATCAGCACCAGGCACGTTGCATAAAGCGTTTTCTTGGTCATCGTATTTTCCTTACATTCTTGCGGCAGCATCGACCGCGGGATCCGCAACATGGCTCAGCGGTCCGGGCGCCGACGCGCCCATCGCCTGCACGTCGAACGACACTGCGATTTCACCGGCTTTCTCGAACTTCAGATTGACCGGCACCTTGTCGCCGCGCAGCAGCGGGGCGGAGAGGCCGACGATCATCAAGTGCAGTCCACCGGGTGCGAACTTGACGGTGTTTCCGGCCTGGATCGGCAAACCGCCCTCGACCGGGCGCATCGTCATCACGCCGTCGGTAACGGCCATTTCATGGATTTCGATCTTCCTGGCGGCTTCGGTGGAAGCGGACAGCAGTCTGTCCACGGCCGGTCCCTTGTTCTCGATCGCAAGGTAACCGCCGGCGACCCTGGAACCGCCCGGCGTGGCACGGATCCAGGCCTGCGTGACCACGATGTTGGATTCTTCGGCGCGTGTCGCCGGCACCAGCAAGCAGGAGAGCAGCACCGCGCAGACGAGCCTTTTCGTGATCTTCGACATCATAACAATTCCATGGTGAGGCGAACAGCCAGCCAGAGCGCAGCCGACAGCAATGCCGCGGTGATGAAAGAAGCCGTGATCCCGCGGATCAGCGGCGTGCCGTAGGCGGCACGTGCGGAACCTGACCCGAAGCTCGGCTGGTTCGGAATGTGCACCCGCACATCGAGCAGCAGCGCAAGAATGAAGCTGAGAACCTGCATCTCAGACTCCCGAGGCGACGACGGTATCGACGGCCAACGTCGCCAGCAGAAAGCCGGGCTCGATCACGGCAAGTGTAGGAGCCGAGATGGCGAGCCGGCCAGTGGCCGGCGCCACGACGTCGTGCAACGCGCTTTCGATCCGGATCTGGGCGACGGCGTGCCCTTCGTGCGCGGTGTCGCCGTCGGCGACGAGCCATCGCTCAAGGATGCCTTCCGGCAGCATGTTGTTGCGCCAGAGAGCTTCGTCGGCATTGATTCTGATGATTTTCATATTCGATCTCCTTCGATCTCCTTCGATGTCCGAATATGGTCCGAATGCGGCGTGGGCACTTTGCGGCAGCGCAAACCGATCGGGAGTTTCATCATTCGTTACGGTGTTTGTTCCGCAGCAAAGAAATCCGGCGTCGATCGGCCGATGCATATCGTCCAGATGGAGACGCGCATGCCGATCGGTTTTGACGATATCGTTGGCGAGGTGATGACGGCGTGGCCGGCGACGATCCGTGTGTTCCTGGATTTCAGGATGGGATGCGTCGGCTGCCCGATCTCGTCGTTTCACTCGGTGGAGGATGCCTGCAGGGAGCACGGCATCGATCCCGACAAGTTCCTGGCGGCGCTGCGCGTTGCGGCCGATGCGGTCATGGCTTGAACGGGGGGCCTGTGTCCGGGCTTTCCTGGGCCAGTATGAACAGTTGGTGCGGTTCACGGACCACGATCTTCTGTCGGCTGCCCTCCACCAGGCCTTTGCCTTCCCAGGCGCTCAACGTCCGGCTGACCGTGTGCAGGGTAGTGCCGGTCATCTGGGCGATGTCCTGACGGCTGATCGGAAAGTCGATTTCCACGCCATGTTCGACCTTGCGTCCGGATTGTTTCACGAGCCGCAACAGGGCGTGCGCGATGCGCTGCTCGACCTGCTGCGTCGACATCTCCACGACGCGGGTGTGCGTCTCCTGAAGGCGAGCGCCGACAGTCTGCAACGTGTTGGTGGCCAGCGCTGGGAACTTTTCCAACAACCTCGGCCATGTTGTTGATGGCCACGCCAGCACGACGCTGTCGTCGACGGCCGTTGCGGTCGCCGGGTAGTGCTGCAGGCCGATCGCCTTGGCGACCCCGAAAGTCTCGCCGGTCGCGACGTAGCGCACCACGATCTGCTCGCCGGCTGGCGTGGTCTTGCTGGCCCGCACATGCCCGTGCAGCAACACGAAAAAGGAGTGCGCTTCCTCGCCCTGCTGGAATATGGCGGTGTTCCTGGCGAACCGCATCGAGCGGGCCTCGCCCAGAATCGATTCCAGGTTCGCGGCGGAAAAGCCGGCAAATAGCGGCAGATGGGCAACGAGCGAACTATCGACCTTGGTCATAGGGGGCCCTCGGTTCCGGAACTGGGAACGTTAATACCGCAACGATCAATCCTGGACTTGCGCTGGCGCAATAAGTGCCCCGGGCCATTCCCGTAAACGACGGCCGAACCGGCCCGCGGGCGCCGGCAAAACGTGGGGAACGACAATGCGCAAGATGCTGTTGCTGGCGACCGCAGCGGCCCTGATGGCCGTGGCCGGAGGCGCCTTCGCCGCGGAGATCGAGGTGAAGATGCTGAACAAGGGCGCGGAAGGCACGATGGTATTCGAGCCCGCGCTGGTGAAGGTGGCTCCGGGCGACACGGTCAAGTTCGTCGCCACCGACAAGGGTCACAACGCCGAAACCATCAAGGGAATGCTGCCGGCGGATGCCGCGCCCTTCGTTGGGAAAAGTGGCGAGGATGTCGTTGTCACTTTCGAAAAGCCGGGAATCTACGGCGTGAAGTGCCTGCCGCACTACGGCATGGGCATGGTCGCGATGGTCGTTGTCGGGACACCGGCAAATCTCGACGAAGCCAAGGCCGTTCCGCAGGTCGGCAAGGCCAAGCAGGTGATGGCGGGTTTGTTCGACAAGCTTGCCGCCCAGACCGCGCAGAAATAGCCGAAGCGATATCGCAAGGAAGCCGTCATGAGTGCACGAACCTATCAAGGGCCGGTGCTGTTCTCGTACGGCTTCCGGCCGTTCTTTTTGCTGGGATCGATCTACGCCGGTCTCGCCATCCTGGTCTGGCTGCCGGTATTCATGGGGCAGTTGAGCCTGGTCTCTGCGTTCATCCCGCGTGACTGGCACGTTCATGAAATGCTGTACGGCTTCCTGCCGGCCGTGATCACGGGATTCTTGTTCACCGCGATTCCGAACTGGACCGGGCGGCTGCCGCTGCGTGGACGCCCGCTGATGTTTCTGGTCGCGCTTTGGATCGCGGGCAGGGCGTGCGTAACATTTTCGGCAGAGACCGGATGGCTGCCGGCGATGCTGATCGACTGCAGCTTCCTGCTGCTGATCGCAGCCGCCGCGGCCCGCGAAATCATTGCCGGCAAGAAGTGGAACAACCTCAGCGTGGTGACGCTGATCCTCGTTTTGCTGGCGGGTAACGTCGCGTTCCATCTAGAGGCGCATTTCAACGGCGCCGCTGAATACGGCATCCGTGTCGGCATCGCCGTCGTGGTGCTACTGATCTCGCTGATTGGAGGCCGGATCATTCCGAGTTTCACGCGAAACTGGCTGGTTAGGGAAAATCCGGGCCGGCTGCCGGTCCCGTTCGCCCGCTTCGACATGCTGAGCGTCGCCGTCGGCGCCGTCGCGTTGGTGTTCTGGATCGTTTCACCTGGTGTCACCGCGACCGGCTGTGTGCTCGCCATTGCTGGTGTTTTGCACTTCACTCGTCTTGGGCGTTGGGCCGGATACCGGACCGGTCGTGAGCGGCTGCTGCTCATCCTTCATGTCGGCTACGCCTTCCTGCCGATCGGCTTCGTGCTGAACGCCTGCAGTGCCTTCGGTATTGTCCCCGCCGGGGCTGGCGTCCACGCCTGGATGGCGGGAGCCGCCGGCGTTATGACGCTGGCGGTGATGAGCCGGGCTTCGCTGGGCCATACCGGCCGGCAACTGACGGCGTCGATCGCGACTCAGGGCATCTATGCTTCGATTGTCGTCGCTGCCGTGGCGCGCATCTGCGCGGTCATGGACCCGGCTCACAGCGTCACACTGCTGCATGTCGCGGCGTTCGCTTGGGCGGCGGCATTCCTCGGATTCGCCATCGGCTACGGGCCGGCCTTGTTCGGCTGGCGGAGGCCGCCCGCGCAAGCGCCCGCGGCGGCGTGAAGTCTTCCAGATTCGGCATCTCTCTGCGGGTTTGACTGCTAAAGAAATTCATTTGGAATAACAGCAATTTACGCCTTGTTTACGACTCAAGTAGAGCCGTAACACACGGCTGCATTGGCTGGCAGATACATGAACAAGTTCGGGCTCAGCGGGGGCGGCAGGCGCTTTGACGGGGTGTCATGTTAATGATATTTACATTAGGAGTTTTCTCTAAGTCGCTTTGCGTCTCGACCATTGACCGCACCCGCAGACCCCCGATGAGCCCGCCATGAGCCTTGCGTTATGAGCCTTGCGCCATTGCTCGATGCCGCGCCTGCGATACCCGTTCATGCCTTCGCGGCGATGGCCGCGCTGGCGCTGGGGATCGTCCAGTTTGCCGCCCCCAAGGGAACGCTGCCGCATCGGACCATCGGCTGGATCTGGGTCGCCCTGATGGCCGCCGTAGCCGCCAGTTCGTTCTGGGTCCACCAGCTCAGGCTGTTCGGCCCCTGGAGCCCGATCCATCTGCTGTCGATCCTGGTGCTGCTGCCGATCGCCGTCATCAGCGCGCACCAGCACCATGTGGGCCGCCACCGCCGAATCATGATCGGCATCTTCAGCGGCGGACTGGTGGTCGCCGGCCTGTTCACGTTGGTGCCGGGACGGATTATGCATGCGGTGATCTTCGGCCATTGAGGGCCGCGCCGCGCCTTGGAATCGCACCTTTGCGATGAGGGAAAACGAGGCTGTGTCCGGGTCCGAAATTGATCGGCCGGGAGCGCTCTGCGCGACCCGTCGCGGAACCGGGTAAGTCCATGAAAAAACGAAGGGAAAAACAGCCCTGCCAGAGCGCTCCGGGGTGGTTATTCGACCCTCGATGCGCTATATGATTCTGATCTGAGAACTGACCGGATTCCCCTTTGTCTGACCCTGAAGATAACAAGCCCGGCGAGCCGCCGGCGCCTTCCGATATTCGTCCCGTTTCCATCCTCGACGAGATGAAGAAGTCCTACCTCGATTACGCCATGAGCGTGATCGTGGCGCGGGCGCTGCCGGACGCGCGCGACGGTTTGAAACCCGTGCATCGGCGCATCCTGTATTCGATGTACGAGCAGGGGCACACGCCCGATAAGAAATACGTCAAATCCGCGCGCGTCGTCGGCGACGTGATCGGTAAATATCATCCGCATGGCGACCAGTCGATTTACGACGCGATGGTCCGGATGGCGCAGGATTTCTCCATGCGCGTGCCGCTCATCGACGGCCAGGGCAATTTCGGTTCCGTCGATGGCGATCCACCGGCCGCCTACCGATATACCGAAGCACGCCTGACCAAAGTGGCGATGGAAGTGCTCGGCGACATCGACAAGGACACCGTCGATTTCGTTCCGAACTACGACAGCTCCGAGAAGGAACCGGCGGTTCTGCCGGCCAAGTTCCCGAACCTCCTGGTCAACGGCGCCGGCGGCATCGCG
Organism: Bradyrhizobium sp. KBS0727; assembly: GCF_005937885.2. NCBI lineage: Bacteria > Pseudomonadati > Pseudomonadota > Alphaproteobacteria > Hyphomicrobiales > Nitrobacteraceae > Bradyrhizobium > Bradyrhizobium sp. KBS0727. The sequence continues at coordinate 3,678,195 of NZ_CP042176.1, forward strand.
GTCGGCATGGCGACCAATATCCCGCCGCACAATCTCGGCGAGGTCATCGACGCCTGCGTGGCGTTGATCGACAATCCCGCGCTCACCATCGACGAACTCATCAACATCATTCCGGGACCGGATTTCCCGACCGGCGGCATCATCCTCGGCCGCCAGGGCATCCGTTCGGCCTATCACCTCGGCCGCGGCTCGATCGTGATGCGCGGCAAGGTGACGATCGACACCATCCGCAAGGATCGCGAAGCGATCATCATCAGCGAAATTCCCTACCAGGTGAACAAGGCCACCATGGTCGAGCGCATCGCCGAACTGGTGAAGGAAAAGAAGATCGAGGGCATTTCCGACCTGCGCGACGAATCCGATCGCGACGGTTTCCGTGTCGTCGTCGAACTGAAGCGCGACGCGGTGCCCGAAGTGGTGCTGAACCAGCTTTACCGGTTCACGCCGCTGCAATCGAATTTCCCGGCCAATATGCTGGCGCTGGATTCCGGTCGCCCGCAGACCATGAACCTGCGCGACTTCCTGACGCTGTTCATTGCGTTCCGCGAGCAGGTGATCACCCGCCGCACCAAATACCTGCTCAACAAGGACCGCGACCGCGCCCATATCCTGGTTGGGCTGGCGATTGCCGTTGCCAATATCGACGAGATGATCCGGGTCATCCGGACCTCGCCGGATCCCACCACCGCCCGCGACATCTTGATGTCGCGGGACTGGCCGGCGCGCGATGTCGAGGCGATGATTACGCTGATCGACGATCCCCGGCATCGCATCAACGAGGACGGCACCACGCGGCTGTCGTTCGAACAGGCCAAGGCGATTCTCGACCTGCGCCTGCAGCGGCTGACAGCGCTCGGCCGCGAGGAAATCTCCACGGAACTCGACAAGCTTGCGGTGCAGATCGCCGACTATCTCGATATCCTGCGTTCGCGTGCCCGCATTCAAGCCATCGTCAAGACCGAGCTCGCCGAGGTCAAGGATGGCTTCGCGACGCCGCGCAAGACCGTCATCATGGAGCAGGAAGGTGAGGTCGAGGACGAAGACCTGATCCAGCGCGAAGACATGGTGGTGACGGTTTCGCATGCCGGCTACGTCAAGCGCGTACCGCTGTCGGCCTACCGGGCGCAGCGCCGCGGCGGCAAGGGCCGGGCGGGCATGCAGACCCGCGACGAGGATTTTGTCTCACGGCTGTTCGTGGCCTCGACCCATACGCCGGTGCTGTTCTTCTCCTCGCGCGGCCAGGTTTACAAGGAAAAGGTCTGGCGGTTGCCGGTGGCACCGCCGAACGCGCGCGGCAAGGCGCTGATCAACATCCTGCCGCTGGAGCAGGGCGAGCGCATCACCACCATCATGCCGCTGCCGGAGGATGAATCCTCCTGGGCCAATCTCGACGTCATGTTCGCGACGACGGGCGGCAACGTCCGCCGCAACAAGCTGTCCGACTTCGTCGATGTTCGCCGCTCCGGCATCATCGCCATGAAGCTCGATGAGGGCGAGGCGATCGTCGACGTCCAGATATGCACCGAGCGCGACGACGTGCTGCTGACGGCTGCCGGCGGCCAGTGTATCCGCTTCCCGGTGACCGACGTGCGCGTCTTTACCGGCCGCACCTCGATGGGCGTGCGCGGCATCGCGCTCGGCACCAACGACACGCTGATCTCGCTGTCGATCCTGCGCCATGTCGAGGCGAGCTCGGACGAGCGGACGGCTTACTTGAAGATGCGCCGCGCGGTGGCCGGCGAGGGCACGGCCGACGAGCCCGCGGATACCGAGGGCGAGGAAACCTCGGGCGCGATCCAGCAGCTTTCGACCGAACGCTATGCCGCGATGTCGGCCGAGGAGCAGGTCGTGCTGACGGTGTCCGTCAACGGCTACGGCAAGCGCACCTCGTCCTACGAGTACCGCACCACCGGACGCGGCGGCAAAGGCATCGTCGCGATGTCGGTCAACAACCGCAACGGCAAGCTGGTGGCCTCGTTCCCGGTCGAGGATTCCGACCAGATCATGCTGGTGACCGACAAGGGTCAGTTGATCCGTTGTCCGGTCGAGGGCATCCGGATCGCCGGCCGCTCGACCCAAGGCGTGATCGTGTTCGACACCGCCGAGGATGAGCACGTGGTGTCGGTCGAGCATATCGGCGACGACGGCGAAAATGGCGAGAACGGCAACGGGAACGGCCACTGACGTCATTCCGGGGCGATGCGAAGCATCGAGCTACGATGTGCAATTGCACATCTGAGAATCTCGAGATTCCCCGATGCGCAATTGCGCATCGGGGGTCTGGTCCTTCGGACCATCCCGGAATGACGAGCGGCTAGATCTCGATCTCGGTCCCGAACTCGACCACCTGCTTGGTCGGCACGCCGAAGAACGCGGCCGTGCGTTCGGCGTTGCGCTGCAGGAACGCGAACAGTGATTCCCGCCACACCCACATGCCCGGAATATCCTCGCGCGGGATGATAGTCTCGCGGCCGATGTAGTAGGTGATGTCGGTGAGATCGATGCCGGGTAATTTGCCTTGCTTGCAGGCGAGGATCAGGCCGTCATAGATCGTGGGATACTGCATGAAGCCGTAATGCAGGATGACGCGCATGATGCCGGGGATAACCTCGATCACCTCGGCGCGATCCTCGTCCGGGATGCGCGGGGATTCCTCGATCAGCACGGTGACCAGCACCACGCGCTGGTGCAATACGTGGTTGTGCTTGACGAACTCCGTCAGTGCCAGCGGCACGCCCTTGGGCGAGGACGCCAGGAACACGGCGGTGCCCGACAGCCGCGCATGGCACTTGTTGACGGCGGTCTCGATCAGGTCTTCCTCGGGCTGGCGCAGCTTGCCGCGCGCCGCCTCGACCAGCTTGACGCCGCTGCGCCAGGTCAGCATCACGAAAGCGACGGCCGCCGCGAGCAGCAGCGGAAACCAGCCGCCCTCAAACAGCTTCACGGAGTTCGCGGCGAAGAAGATGCAGTCGATGATGAAGAAGAAGCCGTTGACCGCGATCACGATGAACGGCGAATAGCCCCACTGGATCGCGACCAGGGCTGCCAATAGCGTCGTGATCGCCATCAGGAGCGACACCGCGATGCCGTAGGCGCCGGCCAGCGCGTCCGAGGTGCCGAAGCTCAGGACGGCGCCGAGCGTGGCGGCGGCCAGCAGCCAGTTCACCAGCGGCACATAGATTTGCCCGATCGCGTCGCTGGTGGTGTGCCGGATCTGCATCCGCGGCAGGAAGCCGAGCTGGATCGATTGCTGGGTCAGAGAAAATACGCCCGAAATGATCGCCTGCGACGCGATCACGGTAGCGACCGCCGCGAACGCGACCAGCGGGTAATGCGCCCAGTCGGGTGCGAGCTGAAAGAACGGATTGTCGATCGCGGTGGGGTCTGAAATCAGCAGGCCCGCTTGGCCGAAATAGTTCAGCACCAGCGCGGGCAAGGCGATGGCGAACCAGGCCAGCCGAATCGGGAAGCGCCCGAAATGGCCCATGTCGGCGTACATCGCCTCGCCGCCGGTGACGGCCAGAAACGCGGCGCCGAGAATCGCGAAGGAGATATGGAAATCCTGGTGGATCAGGAAATTGAAGGCAAAGAGCGGACTGAGGGCTTCGAGCACCGCCGGCGCCTTGACGATGCCGTGGACGCCGAGCGCGGCCAGAACGGCGAACCACCCGACCATCACCGGGCCGAAGATCTGGCCGATCACCCGGGTGCCCTGCTTCTGCATGACGAACAGGCCGATCAGGATCACGACCGTGATCGGTACGACAGCAGGCGCCAGCGACGGCGCATCCACCTTCAGGCCTTCGATGGCGCTCAGCACCGAGATCGCCGGCGTAATCGCGCCGTCGCCGTAAAGGAGGGCGGCGCCGATCAGCCCGACCACCAATAGGTGCGCGCGCCATGTCCCCGGCTGGGCATTGCGCGCGTGAAGCAGCGCCAGCAATGCGACGATGCCGCCTTCGCCGCGATTGTCGGCGCGCAGAATCAGAAGCGCGTATTTGATCGAAATGATCAGGATCAGCGCCCACAGGATCAGCGATACCACACCGAGGATGGCCGCATGCGTCAGCGGCTCGCCATGGCTGGCGGCCTTGGCGGCTTCCTTCAGCGCATAGAGCGGGCTGGTGCCGATGTCGCCATAGACGACGCCGAGGGCGCCGATCGTGGCGGCGGTGGGCAGTAAACTGGAATGGTCGGAGGTTGCAACTGGCGTACTGGTCACTGGCGCGGCCCCCATTGGCACCGCGCTAGCCGGGTCATCCGGGGAGCACGGTCAACCGCCAGTCTGCGACGAGACGTCGCAAATTACCATGGGGATCAACGTGACAAAGCCGTCTGGCCTACGGGGTGCGGTCGGCGGTAACCAGACGCGCTTCGCGGATCGGCGCCGCCTTGGTACCGGCAACGCGCAGGCAGGAAGCCTCGAAGTTCGGCCAGGCCTGCTGCGAGCAGTCCCTTCCGACCGCGCGGACGTCCAACCGGTCAGCCTTGGCGAGGGCCTGCGGTACGCTGGCTTCGACCGTCGGAGCAAAGCCGGGCAACACGGTGAGCGCGGTGGCGACGAACGCAGCAGCAACGATTGCGGAAAGAGCCTTGATCATGACGGTCCCCTGTCATGGGCCTTCGCGGCCCGTCGTTTCGTTGCGTGAACTTCTAGCCAGCGCAAGTTTCCGGGTGTCTTCACCACCCCAGGAAATGGTTTCGTCCCGGCCGAGTTTTGTTTCGTCGCCCACTGGCCGACGAAACAAAGGCCGGCTGCCAAGCAGACGCCCTGACCCCGGGACTAGTTCATTGGCCGAGGCCAAATAAATTGCCGGGCGGCCAAGGAACCTATGGAGGGAACCGGGCCGGCTTGCTCGGCCGCCCGGGGCGGGGTAGACGGGACCTATGCCCCGCATCGCGCTCTATCCCGGCTCTTTCGACCCCGTCACCAACGGCCACCTCGACGTGGTCAAACACGCCGTCGGCCTCTGCGACCGGCTAATCGTCGCCATCGGCGTTCATCCGGGCAAAACCCCGATGTTTTCGACTGAGGAGCGGCTGGACATGGTCCGGGCGGTATTCGGCCCGATCGCCGCCAAGGCCGGCTGCGCCTTCGACGCCACCACCTATGACGATCTGACGGTTACAGCGGCCCAGAAGGCCGGCGCGACTATCATGGTCCGGGGGCTGCGCGACGGCACCGACCTCGACTACGAAATGCAGATTTCGGGCATGAACGAGACCATGGCGCCGGAGGTGCATACGGTGTTCGTGCCGGCCTCGGTCGCGGTCCGCCCGATCACCGCCACACTGGTGCGCCAAATCGCCAAGATGGGCGGGGACGTTTCCGCGTTCGTGCCGTCATCAGTCGCTGCCAGCCTGAAGACCAAATTTGCCCGCTGACGCGCGGCGCACCCCGACCTCTTGATCCCGGAGTTGTCATGATCCGTATTCTCGCTTTCGTTGCCGCGCTGATCTGCGCAGTTCCCGCGATCGCCCAGCCGCTGCCCGCCAATCTCGACAAGGCGAACGCGATCGTGATCGACACCACCAAGGGCCGCATCGTGATCAAGCTGCGGACCGATCTGGCGCCGCAGCATGCCGAGCGCATCAAGCAACTCGCGCGCGAGGGCTTCTACAACAACGTGCCGTTCCACCGGGTGATGGACGGCTTCATGGCGCAGACCGGCGACGGCAAGAATTTCGACGGTACCGGCGGTTCGAAATACCCGAACCTCAAGCAGGAATTCTCCAGCGTGCCGTTCAAGCGCGGCATCGTCGGCATGGCGCGGCGCGGCGACAGCGTCGACACCGCGAACTCGCAGTTCTTCATCATGTTCGCGGACGGATCGAGCCTGAACAACCAGTACACCGTGATCGGCGAGGTCGTGTCCGGCATGGACGTGGTCGACAAGCTGAAGAAGGCGCCTCCGGGATCGTCGGGCGGCCAAGTCACCGACCCCGACAAGATGGTGAAGGTGCAAGTCGCATCCGACATCAAGTGAGGCGATGGCAGCGACGCGTAGCAAGCCATTTTGGTGTTTTGCCGCGGTCTTGCTGTGGCTCCTGTGGTCCGGCGAGGGGTGGGCTGAGCCACCGCCGCTCGATAGCCTCAAGGATATCTTCGCCCGACTGCATTCCTGCTGGAAGCCGCCGCCGCTCTCAGCTGCCAATCCCATCGACATCACGGTGATCGTCAGCTTCAACCGCGAGGGCGTCATTCTCGGCCATCCCCGGATCACCTATGAATCGGAGCAGGCCAGCGACAACGACCGGCTACGGTACCGGATCGCCGTGATGGAGACATTGCAACGCTGCACGCCGTTGCCATTTACCGAGGGACTGGGCGGTGCCGTTGCCGGCCGGCCTTTGGCGATCCCTTTCAGAACCCGCAAACGTCCACCCAAACCTGAAGAGAAACGAGCATGGCTGATACAGAAAATACTTTGATCCTTGAAACCACGCAGGGCCCCGTTACCATCGAGATGCGCCCCGATCTGGCGCCGGGCCATGTCGCCCGCATCAAGGAACTGGTGCGTGAGGGATTTTACGACGGCATCGTGTTCCACCGCGTGATCGAAGGTTTCATGGCTCAGACCGGCTGTCCGCACGGCACCGGAACCGGCGGCTCCGGCAAGAAGCTGAAGGCCGAATTCAACAAGGAACCGCATGTCCGCGGCACCACCTCGATGGCGCGCGCGGCAAGCCCGGACTCCGGTGACAGCCAGTTCTTCATCTGCTTCGATGACGCCTCCTTCCTCAACAACCAGTACACGGTATGGGGCAAGGTCACCTCGGGCATGGAAAACGTCGACAAGATCAAGCGCGGCGAGCCGGTCAAGGATCCGGACAAGATCGTCAAGGCGCGGATGGCCTTGGACGCGGCTTAAGCGCCACACGCTGTCATTCCGGGGCGCATCGCAGATGCGACCCCGGAATCTCGAGATTCCCCGGGGTGAGGTTCGATGCTTTGCATCGCCCCGGAATGACGATCCCTAGCCTGGGGCGCCATGCGCACCGATCTCTTCGATTTCGAACTTCCTGCCTCGAGCATCGCGCTGCGGCCCGCGAGCCCGCGCGATTCCGCGCGCATGCTGGTGGTGCAGCCGGACGGTCAGCTGGATGACCGCACCATCGCCGATCTGCCGCAGTGGCTGCAGCCGGGCGATCAACTGGTGGTCAACGACACCAAGGTGATCTCGGCGCAACTCAAGGGCCGGCGCATCGGCCGCGAGACCGAGCCGAAGATCGAGGCGACGCTGATCAAGCGGCTCGACGGGTCGCGCTGGCAGGCGCTGGTCAAGCCGGCCAAAAAGCTCGCAGCCGGCGACGTGGTCCGCTTCGGTAACGAGGGCAAGGTCTGCCTGCTCGGCCACCTCGATGCGTCCGTCGAGGCCAAGGGCGATGAGGGCGAAGTCACGCTGTCATTCTCGTTTCACGGGCCGACACTCGATCAGGCCATTGCCGATCTCGGCAGCCCGCCGCTGCCGCCCTACATCGCCTCCAAACGCACGCCTGACGATCGCGACGTCGCCGACTACCAGACCATGTTCGCGGCCAATGAAGGTGCGGTCGCGGCCCCCACGGCGGGACTGCATTTCACGCCGACGCTGGAAGCCGCGCTGCGCGACCGTGGCGTCGCATTGCACCGGCTGACCCTGCATGTCGGGGCAGGGACGTTCCTGCCGGTCAAGGTCGACGAGACCTCCGAGCACCGGATGCACGCCGAATGGGGCTCGGTCTCGGCCGCCACCGCCGCGGCGCTGAACACGGCGCGCGACAAGGGCGGCCGCATCGTCGCGGTCGGCACCACGTCGCTGCGGCTATTGGAGAGCGCCGCCGCCGAGGACGGCACCATCCAGCCGTTCAGCGCCGAGACGTCGATCTTCATCACGCCCGGCTATCGCTTTCGTGCGGTCGATATTTTGCTCACCAACTTCCACCTGCCGCGCTCGACGTTGTTCATGCTGGTATCGGCCTTCTCGGGGCTCGAGATCATGAAGGCGGCCTATGCCCATGCAATCGCGGATGGATACCGCTTCTATTCCTACGGTGACGCCTGCCTGCTGTTTCGCAGCTAGTTTGGGTGGGTGGAATCTCAATAGGTCGTCCTCCGGGAGGCGGCTGGCACGCTGGTACGAGACGTGCGCGATCCGAAGGGTGAGCGCCGACTTGGATTCATGCGCTCGGAAATCGGGTGGTTGTTCTTGCGCAGCTATTGGAAGGTCATCCCTGCCTGATCCACGCGACAAGACGCGAGACAGGAAATTCAGGAGATCAAAAGATGCCGACAGTAGATGACAATAAAGCGATTGTGGGTCGCTGGTTCACGGAGTTCTGGGGCAAGACATGCAATCTTGCCGTCGTTGACGAACTCGCCTCGCCGGACATGCTCTTGCAATATTCATTGCATGAACCACGTCGCGGTCGCGACGACATCAAGGCCTTCATGACGGATTTTCGCGAGGCTTTCCCGGATCTCAATTTCTGGGGCATCGCGGACCTCATCGCGGAAGGCGATTACGTGGTCGGCCGCTGGGCGGGAGGCGGAACCCACACGGGTCCTGCATTCTCCGACTTCTTGGCCGGGTCGCTGCCGGCGAACACCGGTCGTACGATGCGGTTTACGGGCACGACGGTCCTTAAGCTGAAGGATGGCAGGATTGTCGAGGAGATCGGCCTCGACGATGGCGTCACTGCTCTGGAGCAATTGGGCTTGATCAAGATCGCAGCCTAGCGTTCGTCTCCAGGTCGGTCCCGAGGAATTGGGGCCGACCTGCATTTGAGATACGCAATCCGCCCGAGGACTGTCGAGCCCTCCAGTTCATCATCGTCCTCGGCAACCCACCATCTTTCTTTGCCGTGTCGTGGTGGGTTACGGCGGAGCTCATCGGGCCGCGCGTTGCGCGGACCCGTTGGCCTAATCCACCCTACAAATCTACCTCACGCCATCGCGCGCTGCGGCAGCAATTCCGCGATCTGGATCGCGTTCAGCGCGGCTCCCTTCAGAAGCTGGTCCGCCGACACGAACATCGAGATCGAATGACCTGAGGGATCGCTGAGGTCCTTGCGGATGCGGCCGGCCAGGACGTCGTCCTGGCCGGAAGCATCGACCGGCATCGGGAAGTAATTGCCGGCGCGATCATCGACGATCTTGACGCCGGGGGCACGCGCCAGGATCGCGCGCACCTCGTCCTCGGTGATCGGCCGTTCGCATTCGAAGGTGATCGCCTCGCAATGGGCGCGCAGTACCGGCACGCGGACGCAGGTGACGCCGACGGCGATCCGCTCGTCCTCGAAGATCTTCCGGGTTTCCTTGATGACCTTGCTCTCCTCGTCGTTGTAGCCGGTCTCGGGGTCGATGGCGGTGTTGTGGCTGAACAGGTTGAAGGCGTAGGGGTGCGGCATCACCTTGGGCGTAAAAACCTGTCCGTTGAGGCTTGCCCGCGTCGATTCCACCAGCTCTTCCATGGCGGCGGCGCCGGCGCCGCTGGCGGCCTGGTAGGTCGAGATGATCAGGCGCTTGATGCGGTTGTTCTGGTGGATCGGCCATAGCGGCACCAGCGCGGTAATCGCGGCGCAGTTCGGATTGGCGATGATGCCCTTGTGATCCCGGATGCGGTTTCCATTCACCTCGGGGATGACAAGCGGCACGTTCGGGTCCATCCGGAACGCCGAGGAATTGTCGACCACGACGGCGCCGGCCTTGACGGCGATCGGCGCGAACTTGCGCGAGATACCGCCGCCGGCCGAGAACAGCGCGATATCGACGCCGTCGAAGGAGCGCTCGGTGAGCTCCTCGATCACGATCTTCTCGCCGCGGAAATCGACGGTCTTGCCGGCCGAGCGCGCGCTCGCCAGCGCCTTCAGCCTGCCGACGCGGAATCCGCGCTTGTCCATGGTGGCGATGAATTCGGCACCGACGGCGCCGGTCACGCCGGCAATGGCAACAACGGGATCGTGGGTCACTTTGGTCTCCATTCTGATGTCATGCTGCAGGCAATAAAAAAGCCCCGGTCCTTTTCAGGCGGGGCGCTTCGGTTCAGTTGATGCGATCGTTCGACTACGCGCGCACGCCTCCGAAGGCCCCAGAGGGCGCTTTGGTTTTCAGGGTGCTTTTGGTCTGAAACGTCATGGCGCGGACTTATGCGGCAGGCCGGCGCCGCCGTCAACGGGTTTTGGGCGGAAAATCTACCCGAACGAGGTTGAACAGGGCAGCCCTGTCACGCCATAAGCTCCCACATGACTGTTCCCAACCATTTTGAGCTTCTTGGTACTAATGGTGCGGCTCGCACCGGAAAGCTGACCACGCCGCATGGCGTGGTGCGGACGCCGGCCTTCATGCCGGTCGGCACCGCGGGCGCGATGAAGGGCCTGCATTGGCGCGAGGTGCGCGATGCCGGCGCCGATATCGTGCTCGGCAATACCTATCATCTGATGCTGCGGCCCGGCGCCGAGCGGATCGCAACACTCGGCGGCTTGCAGAAATTCACCGGCTGGAACGGACCGATGCTGACGGATTCCGGCGGCTTCCAGGTGATGTCGCTGTCGGAGTTGCGCAAGGTCAGCGAAAAGGCCGTGACCTTCCGTTCGCATATCGACGGCGCCAAGGTCGAATTGTCGCCGGAGCGCTCGATCGAGGTGCAGCGGCTGCTGGGTTCGGATATTGCGATGCAGATGGACGAATGCGTACGGCTGCCGGCCGACCGCGCCGACATCGAACGCGCGATGCAGTTGTCGCTGCGCTGGGCCGAGCGCAGCAAGCGCGCCTTTGAAAGTGCGCCTGACGGCTACATGTTGTTCGGAATCGTGCAGGGCGGCGACGTTCCCGAATTGCGCCGCGCCAGCGCCCGCAGCCTGGTCGAGATCGGTTTCCATGGCTATGCGATCGGCGGGCTCGCGGTCGGTGAACCCCAGGCGGTGATGCTGGCGATGATCGAAGAGACCGCGCCGGTGTTGCCGCAGGACCGCCCGCGCTATCTGATGGGCGTCGGCACGCCGGAAGACCTGCTGGAGGCGGTGGCGCGCGGCATCGACATGTTCGACTGCGTGATGCCGACACGGAACGGCCGTCACGGTATGGCGTTCACGCGGTTCGGCCAGATCAACCTTCGCAACGCGCGCCATGCCGACGATCCGCGGCCGCTCGACGAGGCGAGCGCCTGGCCGTCCGCGCGCGATTATTCGCGCGCCTATCTGCACCATCTGGTCAGGTCGGGCGAGACGCTGGGCGCGATGCTGCTGTCGGACATCAACGTCGCGTACTACCAGCAACTGATGCTGGGCATGCGCGATGCGATTGCCGCCGGTACATTTGAGGAATTCAAAAAACAAACGCGCGCCGGTTGGGCGCGCGGTGATATCGCTGCGAGATAAGTCTCAGTTGCAGGCGAATCTCTTGACCGAATGCTTGGTCACAAAACCGTAACCGCAGGTATCGCAGGTCCAGAGATAGCTGATGATGTAGTCTTGGAGGTAGGCGGAAGCCTCCGCGGCCACCATGGAGTCGCAGCACACAGGGCAGGTCGGTAAATCACACCCACGCGGATCGGGCCGAGTCGCGATGGTCGACAGGATTTCAGCAACTGCTGGCATCGTGACCTCCTTGCGATCTGAACCTCAATTGGACTTACGACCAAAGCATACTGCGATTAGTTTGACGATGTCGCAACACAAATGCGTTTGTTTTACGATATTTAGCTCACGGTTTGTTTTGCAACGCAGCGAATTTTTGATGGCGCCGTTTCGCGCTTGCGTCGGGGTGCGGGCACCTCCTAAGTAGGGAACCGCCGCCAGTTGTTGGCAAAACATCGCCAAAGGAGTCTGTGATGGATGCAGCGTTAGCCGTTGGTGCAGTGCACCGTCCCGGTCGGGGCCGGGTTTTCGACTCCATCGTCGACGCCGTCGGCGACACGCCGATTGTGCGCTTGCGCAAGCTGCCGCAGGCGCACGGCGTAAGTGCAACCATCCTGGCCAAGCTCGAATATTTCAATCCCGCCGCGAGCGTCAAAGACCGCATCGGGGCGGCGATGGTGATCGCGATGGAAAAGGCCGGCGTGATCAACGCCGACACCGTGCTGATCGAACCGACTTCCGGCAATACCGGCATTGCGCTGGCCTTTGTCGCGGCCTCGCGCGGCTACCGGTTGAAGCTGGTGATGCCGGAATCGATGTCGATCGAGCGGCGCAAGATGCTGGCCTTCCTCGGCGCCGAGATCGTGCTGACGCCGGCAGCGCAAGGCATGAAGGGCTCGATCGCGACCGCCGAGGAACTGGTACGGACGACGCCGAACGCCGTGATGCCGCAGCAGTTCAAGAACCTCGCCAATCCCGAAGTGCACCGCCGCACCACGGCGGAAGAGATATGGAACGACACCGGCGGCAACATCGACTTCTTCGTGGCCGGCGTTGGCACCGGCGGCACCATCACCGGCGTTGGCCAGGTGCTCAAACCGCGCAAGCCGAGCCTTCGGGTGGTCGCGGTCGAGCCGGAGGAAAGCCCGGTGCTGTCGGGCGGCCAGCATACGCCGCACAAGATCCAGGGCATCGGCGCCGGCTTCATTCCCGATATTCTGGATCGCTCCGTGATCGACGAGATCGTCAAGATCAACAGCGTGACCGCGATCGAGACCTCGCGCGCGCTGGCGCGCAACGAGGGCATCCCGGGCGGCATTTCCTCGGGCGCTGCGATCGCGGCCGCGCTTGAGATCGGCAAGCGTCCGGAAAACGCCGGCAAGACCATCCTCGCCATCGTGCCGTCATTCTCGGAACGCTATCTATCGACAGTACTGTTTGAAGGAATCTAGCGATGGCCGACCAGCCGAGGCGACCGAGAACCCTGAACGACGCGCGGAGCGAAGCCGAAGCGGCGTTCAAGCGCACCACGACCAAGGTGGTTGAAGCGCCGGCGAAGCCTGCCGCGCTTCCCGGCGTGAAGGAGCTGGTTTCGCTGCGCATCGATCAGGATGTGCTGGAGTTCTTCCAGGAAGGCGGTTCGGGCTGGCAAGATCGCATCAACGAGGCGCTGCGCAAGGCTGCCGGAAAGTAGGCCGCCGCACCGACGCGCCATGGCTGATCGAATGGCTGGTCGAAATACCGCTGACTGAAATCTCTCTCAATCCGAAATGAAAAAGCCCGGAAAATGATCCGGGCTTTTTGCAGTGCTGTGCAGCGGCTTAGCGGAGTATTCCGCCCACCACACCGCCGATGAAGCGTCCGGCTCCGGCAGGGTCTCCGCCGCCGCTGCGATAATGACCGCCGCCGCCACCACCTCCGCCGCTCGGACGGCGACGGGCGGGGCGATCGCCGTCATCTCTGGAGCTTGCCGACTGCGTCGTCGGGACGATTTCCGTCAGCAAGGCCTTGTGCTGCAGCTTGTTGAGGAAGCCGGACGCGGGATAGCCGCGGGCGGCCTGCCAGCGCGTGATCACGGCGCGGGTCTGTTCGTCGAACTTGCCGGTCACCTTGGTGTCGAAGCCAAGCCCGGTCAGGCGACGCTGCACGTCGCGGCGCTGTCCCTTGTCGAGGCCGATCTGGTCCTCGGTGACCTGGTTGGACGCTTCGCTGAACGTCGCGGGATCGACGCCGGTGGTCAGGTTGCGGGTCGTCGTGCTCGCGCCGTTCTCCAGCGCCGCAATTCGCGACAGCGCCAGCGGCTTGAATTGACCGTTCGGATAGTTGGTAAGGTAGGCGTTGAGTTCCTCCACCTTGTTGGAGTCCTTGATCGAGCGCCAGAACTCGAGCTCGACATCGGATCCCGGCGCGGAAGCAACGGCGACCGGCGTCGCTGCCGGCGCGGCCCCGTTCGCAGTGGCGGGTGCGGGCGCGCCGTTCAGATAGACCGAGCCGATCAGGTTGGTGTGACCCCAGGGCAGTTGGCCCTTGTTGGTCTCCTCATTGACCTGGGCGCGGACCTTGGTCATCGCCTGCTGGATCTCGACGCCCGGGGTCGCAATGTTGGCGATCAGCGCGCGCGTGAACGGGCTGTTGGTGCCTTCCTGGCCGTCGAGGGCGGTCTGGCCCGGACCGGTCGCGAACGCGATCAGGGTGCCTTCACCGGACTTCATCTCGGCAAGGCCGGTCTGCACCGACACGCTGCGGGTGGCCGAATTCGACTTGATCTTGGCGGCGAACGGATTGTCGCGGCAGGCATCGAGGAACACCAGCTTGACCTTGGCATCGCTCATGGTCTGGTCGAGCGTGAGGTCGATGTTGATGGCGGCGCCGAGCTTGACGTCCATTTCCGATTTGATGTCGGCGTCGATGGGCAGCAGATAATTGGTGCCGCTGATGGCGATGCCATGACCGGCATAGAAGAAGACGGCGACGTCGGCGCCTTGCGCCTTCTTGCCGAAGTCCAAAAGCTTCTCCGTCATCTTGTCGCGGGTGAGGTTGGTGCCTTCGACGACCTCGAAGCCGACATTGCGCAACACGCCGGCCATGGCCTTGGCATCGACCGGCGGGTTCGGAAGCTGGGCGACGTTCTTGTAGGCGCCGTTGCCGACCACGAAGGCGACGCGCCGTTCGGCGTTCGCGGCACCGGCGGAAAGCATCATGCAGAGCAGGGAAAAAATGAGGGTCGGGTAGCGCATCTGAAATCCCCAGGCAGAATCGAAAAAATTGGCGGCAACGCTGCGCCGAGATTACACGAAAAAGCCGCACTTCGCGCGGCAAAAACGCCGCGCAAATCCAGGGAACAATCCGTTACCGCCAACGTGCGCGCGGCGGGGAGGCTATCGCACGTGCCTGGCTCCGCGCGTGATCCAGATTACAGCCGGCCGCCGGAATACCGCAATCAGGTTCTGGCAGCAGCTGGAACAGGACGGGCCGGTTTCAGGTTCAACAGGTTGCCGGTCAGGATCAGGGCGGCGCCGAGCACGGTGAAGATGTCGAGCCGCTCCGAATAGATCAGCCAGCCCGCCGCAGCCGTCAGCGGAACCCGCAGGAAGTCCATCGGCACGACGACGGTGGCATCGGCGTACTGCATCGCCCTGGCGAGGAAGTAGTGGGAAAACGTGCCGCAGACGGCGATCACGACGACGTAGCCCCAGGTGTGGGCTGACGGCCAGGTCCAGACGTAGAGCGCCGGCAGCAATCCCGCGGCCGACTGCACCACCAGCATCCAGAAGATCACCGCCAGTGCGCTTTCGGTGCGGGTGAGCGACTTCAGCATGGCCATGGAAATCCCGAACCCGACGGCGGCGCCGAGCGCGATCAACTGACCGGGATTGATCGCGCCCATGGCGGGGCGGACGATCACGACGACGCCAACCACGCCGAGCACGATCGCGGCAATCTTCCAGGCCGTCATCCGCTCGCCGAGAAAACTCGCGGCCAGGATCGCGGTCCAGATCGGCATCGTGAATTCGATCGCCACCACCTGGCCGATCGGAATCAGCGTCAGTGCGAAGAACCAGCCGAGCTGCGCGCTGTAGTGAATGAGGTTGCGCGCGGCATGCTGGGGAAACCGCGCCGTTTTCACCACGGCAAAACCGCCTTGCGCAAGGATCAGCGGACAGAGCATCAGCAGTCCCAGCACCGATCGCATCTCCATGAGCTGAAACACGTTCAGTTCACGCATGGCCTCGCGGCCGGCGACGGTCAGGACCAGCATCAGGGACAGCCAGCAGGCCATCCACATCGCAGCCTTCAGTTTGGAGGGGGTTCGGGTCATGCGGGGAGGGCGATTGGCCTAGTTGGCGGCGGGGACGCCGGTATCGGCGAGCGCGCGCCGAATTGCAACGCGCAAATCTGCTGACGCAGCGATGCTGCCGACAACCATTTCACGGTGGGAGACAGCAGCCGATCGGTGCTATGGGGGACGCATAACGTTGTTCGTCATTCCGGGTCACGCGAAGCGTGAACCTCAGGGGTGCAATTGCACCCCTGGGAATCTCGAGATTCCGGGTTCGCTTCGCGCCCCGGAATGACGGAAGAGAAAAAACGGGGAGAATCTGATGCGTATCCTGCAACCGGCGGAATGGTCGAAACCGCGCGGCTTTTCACATGGCGTCGAGATCGACGGGCCCGGCAAATGGATCGTGCTGGCCGGCCAGACCGGCGGCGACGAGAAGGGCGAGTATGCGCCCGACATGGCCGCCCAGGTCGGCACCGCGCTGAAGCGGATCATGAAGCTGCTCGCCGAGGCCGGCGCCGGCCCTGAAAACATCGTCCGCCTGACCTGGTATCTGACCAGCCGCAGTGAATATGAAGCCGCGGGCGCCGGCATCGGCGCGGCCTGGAAGGAGACCCTGGGGCGGAATTTCCCGCCGTCGACGCTGCTCTATATCGGCGGGCTGGTCGACGAGCGCGCCAAGGTCGAAATCGAGGTTACCGCCTACGTTCCCAAGGGATAGCAGGGGATAGCAAGGGATAGCAGAAGGCGTAAAAGGCGCCGGACACTCGCGTCGGTTCGACGCGTCGGAACAAGACAAAAGGAAATGACCGCCAATGACCAATCGTGCGACATCCGCAGACTTCGTGACGGCCTTCGCGACGGGCTGGCCGGAAGCGCAGCCGGAGATCATGGTGCTTTCGCTGACCACGCATAAGGGCGTGCAGGATTTTGCCTTCAACAAGGAGCAGGCCTTGTTGATCGCGAAGACCATCAAGGAGACCGCGGCGAAGCTGGCGAAGCCCAAAACCAGCTAACGACCAGTTAGCCGGCTAGCCCAGCGAATTGATGATTTCCCGATAGGCGGCTTCGGGAAACGCCTTCAGCGTGCGCGTCCGGACGTTTCCCAGCATTCCCAGCTGCAGGCTGAAACGTGCCGCAATAGCGTCGTCCGGAGCTTCGAAGATCACGACCATGTCATAGTCACCCATGGTCAGGTAGAAGGATTTGATCTCGCCGCTCATATCTTTGAGGGCTTTCTTCGCAACGTCCAGACGACGTGGCGAGTCCTTCGCGTTCAGGATGCCCTGCTCGGTCCAGTTTGCAAGCATGACGTAGGTAGTCATAGCTGCTCTCCTTTAAGTTCGAGGCAACGGTAGCTACGTCGTCGGCGCGAAAAATATGATCCGGAGCAGATGCGTGTACTCGGACTCGAACACCATGATCGCGACGAACACCAACACCAGTACCGGCGGTAGCAGGATCGCGTAGGCCAGGGCCAGCCGCTCCCAGGCCATGTGCATGAAGACAGCAACGATCAGGCCGGCCTTCAACACCATGAACAGCAGGATCAGCGACCATCTGAGATAGCCATGGAGGCCAAAGTAATCGACGAGATAGGAGCAGGTGCTGAGAACGAACAACCATCCCCAAACCACGAGATAAAGCTTGATCGGATGCTGTTGGCCCTTTGTCTGCGTCGTTCCCGGTGCGAGTGCGTCATGCACGTGAGCCTGCAGATGGTGTCCTTCCAAATGTAACGCTGCGTTTGTCATGCGGCGACCTCACCAGAGATAGAACAGCGCAAAGATGAATACCCACACCAGATCGACGAAATGCCAGTACAGGCCGGTGATCTCGACGATCTCGTATTGCCCTTTCCGGCTCGTGAAAAAACCGCGCCTTTCGACATCGAAGTCTCCCCGCCAGACCTTTCGCGCAATGGCGATCAGGAAGATCACGCCGATCGTCACGTGAGTGCCGTGGAAACCGGTGATCATGAAGAAGGTTGATCCAAACTGCGCGGCACCCCAAGGGTTGCCCCAGGGGCGGACGCCCTCCATGATCAGCTTGGTCCATTCGAACGCCTGCATCCCGACGAAGGTTGCGCCGAATGCCGCGGTCGCCAGCATCAAGGCGGCAGTTTTGGCGCGATCGCGGCGGTAACCGAAATTGACGGCCATCGCCATCGTCCCGCTGCTGCTGATCAGGATGAAGGTCATGATGGCGATCAGGATGAGCGGGATTTTCTTGTCTCCGATCGTGAGGGCGAAGACTTCGCTAGGATTGGGCCACGGCACGGTCGTGGACATCCGCGCCGTCATGTACGACAGCAGGAAACAGCTAAAGATGAAGGTGTCGCTGAGGAGGAAGATCCACATCATGGCCTTGCCCCACGAGACATTCTTGAACGCGCGCTGATCCGAGGACCAGTCGGCGGCAATGCCTCGCCAGCCCGCAGGCCGCGCGATCGATGTTGCGGTGTCCGTCAACGTGGTCTCTGCCATTGCGTCCCGACCCTCCCTAGCTGAGCAACTGGCGACAGATATCGACGAAATTGTCGGTCCAGCCCGTCAGCAGGCCGAGCAGGACCAACCAGACCAGCAGCAGGAAATGCCAGTAGATGGCACAGAGTTCCACGCTCAGGCGCAGTTGGGTCACCGCGACGCCACGCCATACTTTGGCAGTGGTTCTGCCGAGCGCGACCAGACCGCCCATCAGGTGCATCCCGTGCACCGCCGTGATCAGGTAGAAGAACGAATTGGCGGGGTTGGACGCGAGAAAATACCCGGCAACGCTCAGCTCGCGCCACGCCAGCAGCTGCCCAATCAGGAATATGATGGCAGATGCTCCGCCGGCGCACAGACCCATGATGACGCCGTCGATATCGCTCCGGCGCGCGGCCATGTACGCCCATTGCAGCGCCACACTGCTCAGGACCAGCACGGCCGTGTTGAACCACAGCAGTCTCGGCAGCGGCAGCGCCCGCCAGTCCACCATGTTCATGCGCATGGAGTAAGCGCTGATGAACAGCGCGAACAACGAACCGACGACCGCGAGAAACACGCCCAATCCGATTTTCGCCGGCGGCAGGGACGACGGGCTCTGTTCGCGAAAATCGGCGATCAGCCCTTCCTCCAGCCAGGGCTTGGCTGTCAGCCGTTGCTGCGAGAGCCACCAGCCCGCGATTGCCGCTATTCCCGCCATGAACAGGATGATGGCGCTCATGGGGGAGATCCCTGCGCCGACAATCCAGCCGGCGGTTCATTTTGCGGCACAAAATCCGTGGCGGCGCCGGGGACGCTGTAATCGTAGGCCCAGCGATAGACGATCGGGAGGTCCTTGCCCCAGTTGCCATGCCCCGGCGGGGTCTCCGGAGTTTGCCATTCCAGCGACGCGGCTCCCCAGGGATTGCCGCCGGCCTCTTTTCCCTTGAACAGGCTCCAGATCAGATTGAACAGGAATACGAGCTGGGCAAAGCCGACAATCAAGGCCGCTATGCTCATGAACGCATTGAGGTCATGCGCGGATGCCGGGATGAAGGCCGTTTCGCCGATGTCGTGATATCGGCGGGGCATGCCCAACAGGCCCAGATAGTGCATTGGGAAGAAGACCGCATAGGCGCCAAGGAACGAAACCCAGAAGTGGAATCGTCCGAGCGTCTCGTTGAGCATCCGTCCGGTGACTTTCGGATACCAGTGATAGATCCCGCCAAACACGGCCATGATCGGCGCAATGCCCATCACCATATGAAAGTGGGCGACAACGAACATCGTGTCGGACAGCGGAACGTCCACGACCACGTTGCCAAGAAACAGGCCGGTCAGGCCGCCGTTGACGAAGGTGATGATGAACGCCAGCGCGAACAGCATCGGGATGGTGAGATGAATATCGCCGCGCCACAGGGTCAGCACCCAGTTGTAAACCTTGATCGCGGTCGGGATGGCGATGATGAGCGTCGTGGTGGCGAAGAAGAACCCGAAGTAGGGGTTCATGCCGCTCACATACATGTGGTGCGCCCACACGACGAAGCTGAGCGCGCCGATTGCCACGATGGCCCAGACCATCATGCGATAGCCGAAGATGTTCTTCCGCGCGTGGACGCTGATCAGGTCGGAAATGATGCCGAAGGCCGGCAAGGCGACGATGTAGACTTCGGGATGGCCGAAGAACCAGAACAGGTGCTGGAACAGGATCGGGCTGCCACCGCCATATTTCGTCAGCGTGCCCATCTCGACCAGCGTGGGCATGAAGAAGCTGGTTCCCAAAAGCCGGTCGAGCAGCAGCATCACCGAGGCGACGAACAGTGCCGGGAAGGCCAGCAGCGCCATGACGGTAGCCGTGAAGATGCCCCACACCGTTAAGGGCAAGCGCATCAACGTCATGCCGCGGGTGCGCGCCTGCAGCACCGTCACCACGTAATTGAGCCCGCCCATGGTGAAGCCGATGATGAACAGGATCAGGGAGGCCAGCATGAGGATGATGCCCCAATCCTGCCCGGGCGTACCGGAGAGAATCGCCTGCGGCGGGTACAGCGTCCAGCCGGCGCCGGTGGGCCCGCCGGGCACGAAAAAGGTCGAGGCCAGCACCACGACCGCGAGCAGGTAGACCCAGTAGCTCAGCATGTTCACATAGGGGAATACCATGTCCCGGGCGCCGACCATCAGCGGGATAAGGTAGTTGCCAAAACCTCCCAGAAACAGCGCGGTGAGAAGGTAGATCACCATGATCATGCCGTGCATGGTGATAAACTGGAGATACTGGTTCGGATCGATGAATGAAAACGTGCCGGGGAATCCGAGTTGCAGCCGCATCAGCCATGACAGCACCAGCGCAACCATTCCAATGGACATCGCCGTGATCGAGTACTGGATGGCGATAACCTTGGCGTCCTGCGAAAAGACGTACCTCGTCCACCAGCTTCTCGGATGATAGAGGTCGACCTCAGCCACTTCTGCCGGCGGAATGCCAGTTACTGTGTCAAACGGGACATCGACCATCGGAACACCCTCCTTGGTCTCTCTTCGGTCTTTCTCGTCAGCGAGGCGTTCGCCCTCTGCTATGCGGCGCTCCTCGCCGATATTTTCATTCGCTCTTTGCCTTATAAGCCGCTTTCGCGACGCTGCGCTGCCCGGAAAGCTCGGCGAAGGTGTGCTGCTTCTCCAGCCACGCGTGATAGTCTTTCTCTTCCTCTACGACGACCTTGCTCCGCATCTGCGCGTGGGCGGCACCGCAGAGTTCCGCGCAGAGAACGTCGAATGTTCCGGTGCGCGTCGGCGTGAACCAGTAATATGTGACCGAGCCCGGTATCATATCCATCTTCGCTCGAAACTCGGGCACGTAGAAATCATGCAGGACGTCAATCGAGCGGAGTAACACCTTCACCGATTTTCCAAGCGGCAGGTGCAGATCGTCATTTTGAATGACGATGTCGTCCTGTCCGGCGGGATCGTTGGGATTCAATCCCATGGGATTGTCGGAACTGACATCGCGGGCATCGGAAGTTCCGAGCCGGCCGTCCTTTCCGGGAAGCCGATAGCTCCATTGCCACTGCTGTCCCATCACCTCGACCTCGGTCGCATCGGCCGGAACTGTGACGAACTGGTGCCAGACAACCAGACCGGGCGCCAGCATGGCCGCGACGCCGATTGCGGTGCCGACGCTGAGCCACCATTCGAGCTTCTTGTTTTCGGGATTGTAGGCTGCCCGCCTTCCTTCCGTGTGTCGAAACCGGAAGACGCAATAGGCCATGAATGCGACGACCGCGAAGAAAACCGCCCCGGTGATCCAGAATGTCAGGGTGATCGTGTCGTCGATGTAGCCCCAATTGGAGGCGAGCGGGGTCCACCACCACGGGCTGAAAATGTGAAACAGCACCGAGGCGACCGCAACCAAAAGCAGTATGAGTGCTACAGCCATCCCTCATTCATCCTTGCCATCAAAGGCTGCGGATACGAATCAAAGGGCGGGGCTCGCGTCGGTTACGACGGCGGACTTTACTTTCGCCAACGTCGGGCCTCTCGCCTCGCCCATTCGACCGGTCGCGACGTCAAAGCTTGACTTAGAGAACAGGTAACGACCGTTCATTCCAGGAGCTAGGGGCGCGTTCACCACTTTAAGATGGTCCCCGTCGCGCCTTGCGTCAATAGCTCATAAGGAGCTTATGTCACGCCGCTGTCCGGTGGGAGTGTGCGCCATCCGACGAGCATCCGTCCACACCAGCCGCCTGGTGATGCAACGCAACAAACGATGTGCGCAGGCGCACAATTCACCCAACCGTGAGCGCCATCTTGCTTCTATCGCATATCGCGCTAATTTCACTGTACCGGTCGCGACAGGTGTCGTCCGGCAAAGCTCCTTCATGTTGAACCTGATTTGCCGGACTCAGTCGCGATTTTCGCGCATGAGGCGGATGTGCGTGTTTTGAGGGCGCTCCGTTCCCCTGCGATCAGAAGCAAGGAGACCGGAGCCATGACCACAGTATTCGCAAGGCCCAAACTGCAAGTGTTTGGCGTTTCTACCGCCTTTGTCGTTCGCAAGATCGGCCTTTCCGACTTGGGCAACGCACTGCGCCTCGGCTGGGAAGACTTCAAAGCCATCCCGACCCACGCAATCGTCCTGTGCGTGATGTATCCCGTCCTCGGACTTGTCCTGTTCAGACTTGTCCTTGGCTATTCGGTACTGCCGCTGCTCTTTCCGCTCGCTGCCGGCTTTGCCCTGATCGGTCCTTTTGCCGGACTCGGCCTCTACGAACTGAGCCGCCGCCGCGAGCGCGGAGAGGAGCCAGGAGCCTGGGATGCGATGCAGGTGCTGCGTGCGCCGTCGTTCGGCGCCATGCTCGAACTTGGCATCCTCCTGCTCGTTCTGTTCGGGGTCTGGATCGGCGCCGCGGACGCGATCTACATTGCAACCTTCGGCTATGCTCCGGCTGCGAACATCCCTGATTTCGCAGAGCGGGTGCTGACGACGCCTGAAGGCTGGACCCTCATCATCGTCGGATGCGGCGTCGGTTTCCTCTTCGCGGTAGTGGCCCTGTGCATCAGCGTTGTCTCGTTTCCGTTGATGCTCGACCGGCATGCGACCGCGATCGATGCAATCCGGACGTCGCTGCGGGCGGTGAGGGAGAATCCATTTCCGATGGCCGTGTGGGGTCTCGTTGTTGCGGTACTGCTGGCGATCGGTTCGCTACCGTTCTTCGTCGGTCTCTGCGTCGTTCTGCCGGTGCTCGGTCATGCCACCTGGCATCTTTATCGGAAGCTGGTGGAGCCTGACCCGAATCCCCCGGAAGAACAGCCGCGACCGCCGATAGGTCACCGCTATGCCGCAGATTTCCCGGCCTCACTCTTCCCGTGGAGTCACGAGCGCTAGTCTGACGCCAGGCTCAGGCCATACCCAAAACGGTCATCGCCCGCCTTGTGCGCAATTGCGCACCGGAGCGGGCGATCCGGTATTCCAGAGAGGTTACAGCTTGAAACGAAGGCAGCCTATTTCGACAGCGTAATATCGGCGCCCCTGAACTGGCTATCGGCCCGCATCGTGACCACCTGCCTGTTGCCGGTGGTCCGCAGCGAAATGTTGGCATTGAAGCCAGCCGTCACGGCGACAACCTGGAAGTTGCCGCCACCGCCGCGGCCCTGGAGAACGCCGCTGATGCCGCGGCCGGACTCGCTCCAGCTGCCCGAGACCGCGCCGCCCTCGTCGACGACATCGGCCGTCAGGTTGAATCGGTAGGCGTCGCTGGCGCAGGTGAGGCCCATGGCCATTCTGACGCCCGCGACCTGATAGGACGCCCGGCAACGGATGCGCTCGCGCGAACCGTCATCGAGGGTGACGGTGCCGCCGCCGGACCAGTTACCGGCAAGACCCGCGAATGGACCCGATTGGGCGTAGCTCGCCGACGCTGACGCCAAAAAAAAAGCGACGGCTGCGAATGTCAGCCGCCGCGTTTGGGCGAATAGTCCCGCCGATCGGTTTTTCTTACTGACGGGATGCTTCCCATCGACCGCTGCACGGTACGCCAGCTGATGCGCCATTCCACTTCCCCGATCCGGAGTTGCCACTGAGTTGACCGTTCGCATATGCACCATTGATCGAGACTCGCACAAGTCCTCCGCTGCCGACGCTGCCGGAAACCGGGCCGCCCGAGATTTTGCCGTCGCTGACGTTCACGGTTGAAGTGGTCTGCGCATCGCAACTTCCGCTTTTGGTGACAACGGTCACCTGCCAAAGGCCGTCATAGGGCTGCTGGGCGGAAACGGGGGCGGCCGCAATGGTAACGGCGGAGGCAGTGACTGAAGCAAAAATTAGGTCGCGAATGCGATTGGGGCGCATAGGTTCAAGTCCTCGAAATATGTGTGTGATGGCGAGCCTTATCCGGGCACAATGTGTTTAAACTTTGGTGCGTCGCAACAAGGCAGAAAGTTCCTGTGAAGTCAAACACATCAAGGTGAATTTGGTTCCGGCCGGGAACCGGGAAATTAACCCTGTTGAGCCCAATTCAGGGTCCGAATCGGACGGTTCGCCGCTTTTCAGTGCTTGGCGGCGACCAGGGCCGGCGCCCTGGTGGCGAATTGCTCGTCCTGGGGTTTCGCCGGCAGGCTTTTGTGGGTCTTGGCGTGGTCGATGACGTCGCCGAGCAGCTTGTAGCCGAGCGGCGCCAAGGCACGCTCCCACAGCTCCCGCGCGGTTTCGCCCTTCTTGACGAAGACCCACTCCTGGGCGGCGATCGCGCCGGCATCCATGCGGTCGGCGAGGTGATAGACGGTACCGCCGGCGATCGGATCGCCTTCCTTGATGGTCCACTCGACCGCGGCGAGGCCGCGGTGACGCGGCAGCAGCGAGGGGTGATAGCCGATGCCGCCGAGCCTGGCGGCCGCCAGCGCTTCCCGGGTCACGCGGGCGTGGCTGTGGGCGGTGACGATCAAATCGGTATTGGGCGCAATTTCGGCGGCGACCACGAATTTCGGGTCGGCCTGCACGACGACCTCGATGCCGGCGGTCTTGGCCGCGGCAACCAGCCGGTCGTCACGGTCGTGAACGACAACACGCACGATATTGATCCCGTGCTGGCGCAGCATGTTGAAGGTCGTCACGCCGAAGTGGCGCGAACCGACAAGAGTAATCAGCATCTGTTCTGTCCGTCGTTAGTCAGGCCGATATGCGGATAGCACACCCCGGCCGCCTGTCCCGCCGCACGGCCGGGGCGCGCGGGGTTATCAACAGGACGGGCCGGCGGGCCGTCCCAGGCGCGGCTAGCCCTTGCTGACGCAGCTCGGGTAGGGCGCGGCCTCGCCGGGCACGATCGGACAGAGCCGGATCGGCTGCAGCTGGCGCAGCCGCTCCAGCCATTTCGCCTCGTCGATGACAGGCTTGCCGGAGGCAGGCGTGCGTTCGGCCCATTGCAGCGTGTAGTAGTCGGCGCTGCCTTTGACGACGACGATAATCGCGGTTTCGCTGTGCTTGTCGGGAGCGGCTTCGACACTGCCGCAGCTTGCCAGCGCGACATAGCCGTCCTGGTCGCCGAATTTGGCCGGACCCAATCCCTTGGCTACGAACGTGTCAGGGCAGGCGCTGCCAGCGAGCAAGACGGGCTCCGCCAGCGTAAAGGAGATCACATCGCAATGGTGTCAGGCCAGGATGCGGAGCTCGGGTCTGGCAAAGGCCTTGTTGGAATCCCGAGCCGGCGACGTGCGCTGCGCCTGGAGCCTATCGAGGTGCGCCTTGAGATCGGCGCTGCACTGCTTCATCTGGTTGCGCAGCTCGCGACGGGCAAAAGCGGTGAGGGAGGGATCGCCGAGCCGCCGCCACGCGGTGCGCAGCCATTCCTGCAAGGCTCTGATATCGCGATCTCGGATATCGCGATCGAAGATCTCGGGCTGGTTCATTCCGCCAAAATCCCAAAGCGTGATGGTGCGTCGAGTAGGTCTGATTCCCGCGCCAACGCCTACTCCGATAAAAGACGGAGACCGGCCTTCAGATGAGGGAACGCGCGCCATACATCCTTGTTGCACCTTGAGCCCATGGAGAGAGCCCGGATGTCCCGCACCTCGACGCTTGTCGGCGCCATCGCCGTCTCGCTGGCGCTCGCCGTTCCGATCGCGCCCAACGCCTTCGCACAGTTGGTCCCACCCGCCGGCTCGGCGGGTGCCGGCAATTCGGCGATCTCCGGCGTGCCGTTCGGCCCCGCCAATCCCAGCGTGCTTTCCGACCCCAGCGGCATCGGCAACGCCGCAAGAATGCCGCCGCTCGGCACCAACGCGCCGGCCCCACCGACTTCCTACGGCGCGCTCACGTCGTCGCCGCCACAGCTTTCGCGGTCGCGCGTCGTGACGCCCTATGTGAGTGACTCACCGCGGTTCAGTGCCCGAAACGTCGAGTCCCGAAAGCCACCTGTCCGCCGCCGCGAGCGGGCGCAGACCAGTAGCTTTACGGGGATTTGCCGGGGCTGCTGAGCGTCGCGCTCCGATTCAGCTGTAGCTACCTCGTGCATGAAATGAAGACGCTTCTTTAAGTCTCTGGTGTTTCTATCAAAGCGACCGCTCCGCCGCGCGGTCGGACAGCCGGGTGCGGCGCCTTCACCTACCCCAGGGCGACCAGCGCTCGGCTGTTCTTTAAAAGTGGGCGTGCAGAGCGTTTTCGAGCGACGCCGGTTCGCGTCAGGAAAACGCGTCAAAACAAAAAGAGTAGAGCCCGGTTCTGATTCAATCAGAACCGATAAGGCTCTAAACTTCGCGGTCCTCAAACCCGTATTCGCGGTAGATGGCGCCCCGGTCTCCGTTCGGAAACAGGCGGCACTTGGCCTGGGCCAGATGCAGGTTGAAGGTTCCAGGCTGGCATTTGGCGGCCAGCATTTTTCGGATGTCGTCCATCTGCTGGCGGGACTGCTGGGTCGGTTCAAGCTGCTCGAGTGCGACCAGCGCCGTTGCCAACGCTTCCGTGACGACCCATTCGTCGTGGCCGGTAATTCCCTTTTTCGGCATGAGGACCCCGCATTGTGTCAGCTCAGCTTCGGAACAGCCCCTGAACACCATTATAGGTCCAAACCGCCGTTCGTCACGGCCGGACTGCAAAGCGAGCCAACTATTCAAATCCCGGCACGGCAACGCTTGGCGCGAAGCGATGCTGACGATGCGCTCAGAGATCCTTGCGCAGATCGCGCACCGCCATGATCGAGCCGGGCGGGCGGGCTGAACCCGGCGGCGTCGGCGTGATCGTCGCGCCGGCACGGGAGACCGCGTCTACGGACCGCACTCCAACGTTACCGTCAGGGATTTGCTCCGCCGAAACGAACACGAAGATCATTCCGGCAACGCCGAGCGCCGCCAGGGCCGCGGTTATGGCGGCGGGCAGCCAGGCCATGGATGGCCGATATTCGTTGGAGGTCACGTTTGCTTCCTGCGCTCTTCGCTTTTGCGAGATAGGCATGCGCGGCGCTGCAAACCAGTTTCAAACCGATCACCCGCGATCAATACCCGATCACCGGTTGGTGACGATGATGGTGAAAGTTGGTGATCGGCACGTCGCTCAAACGGATCGGCGGACGCGATGCGATGGCGCGCCTCTATCGTCCCGGGATCGGCATCAGCCCGGCCTTGGAGATCACCGGGACGGCCTCCGGGGACGCGAGGAAGCGGAGCAGGGCTGAGGCCGCCTCGGGTTGCTGTACCGTCTGGGTGAGGACGCCCGCGAAGGAAAACCCCGGCTGCACCTCGGCCGGCAGCGCGCCGGCGAAGGTGATGCCGGGAACGTGAATCAATTCGGCCACCTGCTGGAAGCCGATCTCGGCCTCGCCACGCGCCACCACCGCGGCTACCGGCTCGCCGGACGGCGGGCCGCGTATCTTCCGGCTCTTGCCGGCGATCTCCTCGGCAATGCCGAGCTGGGCGAAAAGCTTGGTCGACAGATAGGTGCCGCTGCCGCTGTCCGAATAGGCAATCGACTTGGCCGCCAGTAGCGTGCGCCTGAGCGCCTCGACGCTGCCGATGTCGGGCTTGGCGGCGCCCGCCTGTACCACCATCCCGATCAGCGAGCGCGCCAGCTCGGTCTTGCTGGAGGCCTGAACCAATCCGCGCTTGCCGAGTTCGTCGGCGCCGCCGCCATCGAGGATCACGACGTCGGCCGCTTCGCCGCGCGCCAGCCGCGTCGGAATCGATTCCGGAGAGTCTCCCATCGACGGGCCGCGCGTCGTGACCAGATGGTGGCCGCTGCCGCGCTCGAACGCAGGCGCAAGTTCGGAATAGACGCCGTGGAAGCCGGCCGAGATCATGACGTGGATGTCGGCGGCGGAGGCGGGGCTTACCGCGAGCAGGGCGGTCACGCCAAGCGCGACTAGAAGGCGGGCGAGCGAATGCGGCGTCACGGGATTCTCCTGGCGCGGTGATGGAGCGGGCGCACGACTGCGTCTGATGTGATCAAAAACACCGCGACGAATTGCAGTCCCCACTTCGCTCAGAATGTTCGCGCTCGTCTATGTGGCGAGGTTGGCTACCTACGGCATCGCGCGGGTGCCGGGCGAGGGCGATTGTCTGGAATCATTCTAGCTGCCGATGGCTCACTTTCTTTTTATTCTAATTCTAATGTGGAGCGATTCCAAACAGTCGCTTTGATTATGACTGCCCAGAAATCTTGCAACGATGTTAGGTGCGTCCGCATGTCGCGGAGGGGACAAGTCTCCGCGGATTTGGGGGGACCATGTCGTCGCAACGATTTTCACATTTTCCGGTTTCAACACTGCGATGGGATAACCGCTCGCGGCGTCAAGTGCTGCTCGTCTCAACGGCATTAGCGATCTCAAGTTGTAGCAGTGCCTGGGCGGCGGACGGCGACGCCAACGAGGCGCTCTTGAATAAATTGGAAAGGATGGAGCGGCGGATTCAAATGCTTGAGGGGAAGCTCAAGGAGAAGGACGCCATCGCTCAGGCTTCGTCCGCAATGCGGCCTCAAGCCTCACCCGAGGTCAAGTCGACGGCACCGCCGCGCGCGGCAAGAGCCGAAGCCTCGATCGCCGCATCGTCCCCTCCACCGGCAATACGAGCGGGGACCACAAAAGTGGAGCCGTCTGACGCGGCACCATCTCCGACCCCGACAGCACCGCCAAATAACGGCATTCTCGGACTTGCCGATTCACCCGTTGCCGGTCTCAGCATCGGCGCGTATGGCGAAATCAAGTTCGGCGCCATGCAAAATAGTGCAGCCAACGGCCAGTGGCAGAACGGCTTCGATGCACATCGGCTCGTGCTGTTGCCGACCTATGCGATCACTCCCAACATTATCTTCAATGCCGAGATCGAGTTTGAGCACGCGGGTTCGGGGTTCGATTCGGACGACAAGCTGCACGGCACCGCGGAGATCGAGCAAATCTGGGTTGATTTCAAGATTATCGATCAATTCAACTGGCGCGCGCCCGGTATCGATCTCGTGCCGATCGGCTATATCAACCAGCACCATGAGCCGACACAATTCTACAGCGTCAATCGGCCAGAACTCTACAACGGCCTCATTCCTTCGACGTTCAAGGCCGGAGCGAGCAGCGTCTACGGCACAATTGCGGACGGTCTCAGCTACCAGATTCAGGTCAGTTCCAGTATCGAGGACTTCGGCGGCGACTTCGGCGTGCGCACCGACGCGAAGACCGTTCCGCCATTCCCGACCGGTTATGCGGCGGGTATCAGCGGCCTCGACGGGCTGGCCCTCTCGCGGCCGGTACGCGGCGACTTTCAACAACTCAATAATACGCTTGCCTATGCAGGGAAACTTGATTTTGCGCCGGCGTTTCTGCCTGGCTTTGCAGGAAGCGTGAGCGCCTACTACAGTCCGAACGTGACCCCGCGCGGAGCCTACGCCGATACGGGTGAATTGCTCGGACCTACCAGCGTTGGAATATTCGACGCCGAGTTTCGCTATCGTGTGCCCCAAACCGGCCTTGAACTGCGTGGCGAGTACGTTCACGTCAATTTCAGCCGTCCGGAAAACCTGCGCGCCAACAACGACACCGACCCCTTCAACAATGTCGGCAAATCGATGTACGGCTATTCCGGCGAGATCGCTTACCACATGCCGCTCGGGACCATTTTGAACAGCGACTGGGAGGCCGTACCGTTCTATCGGTACACTTACGAGAACCTGCAGACTGGCGGGTTCGCCGGAACCGATGCAAATACGCCAACCGGGCTCGGCCAACGCCAATTTCACACCGCGGGCCTTGCAATCTTCCCGTCACCCAAATTGGTGCTAAAGGCAACTTATCAAAGGGTGATCGACAAGAGCATTACCGGCGCCCTGTCGGACTCGTTTCTTGGAGGCGTCGGGTTTTTCTTCTGATCCCGGCCAAAACATGTCTGAGAGTACTGCGGAATCATTGGCGATCGGCCCCTCTGCGATTGACGAAGGGCAACGGGAGACAGATGAACTATGACGGCATGGATTCGATATATACTGCCAACTGCGGCGATCATGTCGACCGTTTCTCCTGCCTACTCGGTACAATACCTTTCGATCGAGGAGGCGCAGAAACAGGCATTTCCGTCGGCACGATTTGTCGAGGTCCAGCCCGGCCGGGTCTGGAAAGCCGAGTCCGGTGGACGGACTGTCGGCTTTTTCGTGTTCGACCGGGTGATCGGCAAGCACCTGTTTATCGACTATGCCGTGGCGTTGACGCCCGGCGGGGCCGTCCACAGCGTCGAAATTCTGCAATATCGGGAGTCCTACGGCGGCGAAATCAGGAGTCCGAGCTGGCTGGCACAGTTCGTTGGCAAGACCAGCGGCAGTGCGCTCAAGGTCAACAGCGACATCCGCAATATCGCCGGCGCGACCCTGTCTTCGATGCATGTCGCCGAGGGCGTCAAGAGAGTACTCGCAGTCTATGGTAGCCGCCTCCGATAAAATTCGCCGCGCGCGACCGCTGCTCGGTACCTTCGTGGAAATCGAGGTGGCGGGAGCGGCCAGATCCGAGATGGATGCCGCTGTTGATGCGGCATTCGAGACCGTGGCGAGTGTTCACCGGTTGATGAGCTTTCACGAGCCAGACAGCGACGTAAGCCGCATCAACCGCGAAGCCTGTCTTCGACCGACCTGGGTTAACGCCGCGACGTTTGAGGTTCTGAAAGCCGCGGTTGAGATGCACCGCCGCTCCAACGGTGTTTTCGATATTGCCGTCGCACCGACATTACAGGCCATCGGATTGCTGCCACCGTCGGACGACGGTATGCCAATCTCAGCCGGGCAACGATCATCCAACGCGATCGAACTGCTCCCGGGTCAAACCGTCTGGTTTCGACATCACGATATCCGGATTGATCTCGGAGGAATTGCGAAGGGATTCGCGGTCGACCGCGCGCTGGAGACGCTGCGCCTTTTCAAAATGCCGGCCGGCATCGTCAACGCTGGCGGCGATCTAGCCGTGTTCGGACAGTACGCCCAAACGATCCATATTCGCCATCCGCGCGATCCAGGCCGCTCGATCGCCCGTGTTGAGGTCACCGATGAGGCGCTGGCATCGACGGCCCGCCGCTTCGATCTGATTCAGTCGACGGAAACTGCAGCTTCGGCCATCATAGATCCGGGCACCCGCAGGCCAGCCCACACCGTCGATGGCGCTACGGTGCGCGCGTCCAGCTGCATGGTGGCCGACGCCCTGACGAAAATTGTCATGATTTCAGGGACTGACGCAATTGGATTGCTTGAGCACTACAACGCAAGCGCGCTACTGATTTCGATGGACGGCGACGTTCACATCACCCCTGACTGGCATCACGCAGTACATGTTGCGGCTTAAATCTTCATTCCGCTATTCGATCTATGCCGCTTTCGCGGCCCTGTTCCTGACGGGAACCGGTTGGCTCGTGGCGGATTGGGAAAAAAACCTTTCCAGCGACGATATCTGGCAGCAGAGCGCAGCTTACCTGCTGATGGTCCATGGCGGGGCCGCCATGGCGACGTTGTTGTTGTTGGGCGCTCTGATACCGGTGCACCTGCTGCGCTCATGGCGAAGCGGCAATAATCGCGTCTCGGGATCGGTGATGGTCACGCTCAATGTGGTTTTGATAGTGACGGCCTTCGGGCTGTACTATTTGGGGTCGGAGACAGTGCGCCCCGGGATGAGCTGGATACATATCGTTGTTGGGGTGTGTATGCCCGTATTATTTGCGCTTCATATCTTTCTGGGGCGGCGGCGTTTAAAGTAGCTCCTGTGGATGACGCAGGCTTTGGAAAAATCGCAAGGTATCCGCCGGAAATCCTGCCGGTGGATACCAGCTACGTCGAAGGCTCGCTTGGACAATGCCGAATTGAGGTCGTTCAAGCCACATCCACCGAGGAGGGCGGGCTCAATCACACACCTGGACTCGGCGGTACATCCAATCGTATCCATCCCAATAGCGCTCGCGAACAAACCGGCAGACCGGTTCTTCGACGTAGACCGGCGCTGGCGCATAATAAACCGGTGGCGGAGGAGCGGGCCGTGACGCCAGGGCGCCGCCGAGCAACGCGCCGCCGATAAGTCCGCCGACGACGCCGGCGGCGATCTGACCATTCTCGGCTCTTGCAGACGCCGGCAATAGAAGCGGAGCCGCAGCCAATGCGACAACCACAATCGCGGATGCGATTTTTCCCATCATGTTTTCTCCAAGCTTGCGACCGCAAATCGTTCGCGGACTCCAGGCCATCATACATCTCGCGATTAACGCTTTCTTAAGCTTGCAGGATGGCAGCAAATTGTTTTGTGCAGGAACCGTCCGTCGCTTGCGGCCGTGGTTCGTGCCGGCGGCGGCAGACGCAGGTATTGCCGATGCGGCCCACCTTGTCCCTGCGCTTCCATTGCGGGTCGCCGAGGGTGCTGGCGGCGGAGCGGCTGGCAGTAGTTGTCCGCCCTTGGCTTCGGGACAATCGGCTTTGGCGTTTGGCCAGGAGCAGGAGGTGCCGTGGGTGAGGCCGAAGGCGACGGCTGCCCTGTCACGATTCTCCAGGCGTGGGGATGGCGTGGGCACAGTGGCCACGTCGGTCAGGTCGCGCCCGCTACGATCTTGCCGTTCTGACCCGCTTCACCACGCGGTGGGCTGGCTTTGCGGCCGTTTCCGCCTGCCGGGCCTTCGGATGCTTATCGGCATATTCCTTGCCGTCGATCGGGCCGACATGCGGAGGATCGTGATCGAGATAGGGCCGTCCGACTCCAAAGTCCTTGCCGTGTTCGTCGACCCACTTCCAGAAGACCTGAGAGGACATCAATCGCTGCGCGCGCGTGGCGCCATTGATGCTCACGATGTCGGCCGCAAGCCCGTGGCCGTAGCCACCGCGGAGGCTGCCGCCGTGATAGGACCTGTCGCTGGCCGCCTTGAGGCCGCTCGCAATCGATTGACGATAGTCGTCGCGGAAGGCGCTGGTGATCCCGGGCGACATGCCGATCTCCTCGGCGACGTGAAGCATGTGAAACAGTTTTAGCTTGAAATCCCGGTCCATCCCTCCGATCACATAGTCCGCCATCGACATCCCGGCCTTTTCGGCGGCCTTGGGGTCCTTCCACCCAAAATCCTGATCGGCGCGTGTCGTGAAGGTCCGCGTGACCGTCACCCGTTTGCCCTTCCGCTTGATCGTCACTTTTCGCTGTTCTTCGATCTTGACGGTGTCCTCCTTGGGCGTGCGCTGGTAGAGCGCCCAAAGGTAACGGTCGACGCAGACATCGACGGCAAAACACTCATCGAACACTTCGATCGAACCGGCACCCTGATTGGCCGCTTTACCCTGATTGACGTCGCCGGGCTCGCGGCTCGCAACGCCGGGATTCACAGCGTTAGTGTTAGCGGCCGGCTCCGGCGGTGTTTCAGGCAGCAGCATCTCCGACGGGTCCGTCAATGAGGCCGTCACGATCGGTTCCGGCTCACGCGCAGCCGGCGCTGGCGTTGCGTCGGGCGTTACCGCCACCGTCGCCGGAATGCTGGCGAGCGACAGGTCGGAAGCAATCGACAGGTCGGAAGGCGGGGGAAAATCGGGAGTGCCGGATGCGACCGGCGGCATTCTGTCGGCGAACTTGTTGTCGGCGAACTTGATATCGGTGAACTTGGCGTCCGCGGCCAGCGAAGGCGCGAGCCGTTCAACGATGGGCGCGGCACGGGTGTTGTAGACGGCCGCAAAACTGGACGTGCCGATCCACGCAAGTACCAGAGCCGGTATCGCGGCCTCCCGGCACACCACGGCCAACGTTGCCCACCGCGGGTTCATGATCAGATCACCATCTCCAATTGGGCCGGAGTACGTGGCCGAAGCATCGAGGCGAGAGCGTAACGGGTCGGCCCGGTGATGTGCAACAGCTTGCGCAGGCGGGAATGGGTTGCGCGTCGCGGGAATCCACCGTTTCCAGAGGTTTTTGAGGACTGTTCGCTTTCTGTTCGTGACGCTTGTTCTGGCCGCACGTGTCTACAGGCAGAGGCCCAGCAGTTTTAATCGGCAGGCTTGTGGCGCCCGGGCTTTTGGTTTCGCCGCTGATGGCACGGCCTTCGCGCCGGCGGGCTTCGGCTTCTCATAGCCGCCGGCAATCACCATCGCCCAATAGGTGCGGCCGTTGGCGCTGCTCTTCGCGCTGGCAACGCCCACCCGCGCCGCATCGTGCATCAAGAGATTCTTGCGATGGCTCGAGGAGTTGATCCACTGATCCAGAGTCTTTGGGAAACTGTCGTAGCCGTATGCGATATTCTCGGCAGCCCGTCCCGCATTGGCCGGCGCCACGCGCGAGCCAAACGGTCCGAGGACGTCATGGTCCATTACGCCTTTGGAAGCCATGGCATTGGCCTGGTCCTGCGCAATCCGCCTGAGCGTGGCGTCGGATTTGACGCGCCCTTCCTGGTGCTGAACCCGAAAATCGGAAATCAACGCCGCCGGATCGGCGGGAGCTTGCGCGAGGGCGGGGAAGGAGAGACACAGCGCCAGCGCGGGCCAAAGCAGGAGCGTTGTCGCCAACCGCATTTTGCTTCCAGCTCCTGAACCGCTGCTGCCCAATCAAAATACCGACATGGCCGCGTCGAACGGCGAGGGCGGTCTAAACCAAGTCGCATGACTATGCAAAATCGGCCAGACCGGCGTCCACAATACGGCGGCTGGATGTGCCGGCATGTCGGATTAGCATAGACGAGGGCCCTGCAGCAGGCCCAAAGTAGCGCAGGCTGAATTTTGACTTCCACTCCATTGGGCCAATACGAACAGGAGAAACGCCATGCCTCTCACAATTTCGATGATCGTGCTGGGTTCGCAGCTGGTCATGCCGGTGGCGGACGGGGTACCGAAATTCGACATCGCCCGGAGCTGCAAGCTCGACATGGCCGCGACCGCCGGTCTAACGGTCGATCAATCGGGGAAGAGCTGCATCAGGGATGAGCAGAAGGCGCGGCAGCAACTGGGAAGCCAGTGGTCCAAATTCCCTGCGCCGAGCCGGGCAAGTTGTACCTCGCAGGAGAGCATTGGCGGGACGCCGAGCTATGTCAGTTTGCAAACCTGCCTTCAGATGGGGCAGTGGGCCAGATAATCGGCACAACCCGCCCTCAGGCGTAGTGATCAAATTCGCTGAGCGCAATTCGCACCTCCCTGGCGAAATCGACCAGCGACGCGGTGAAGGCGGCGAGCGACACCATAAAGAGGATTGCGACACCGCGTTCATGCTGAATCGCGAAGAGGGCGGTTGCGAAAGCTACGATCACGAGAACCGTGATGATAATGCTGCTGACCGTAGCCCAGAAGATGGCCCTGTTCAGCATCGCGGTGCGTCGCATCAGCCGCGGGAGATCGGCCTTAAGCCGAACTTTGTCCACGTCACCGTCGGAAATCGCGTTCAGGACAATGGTCCTGTCGATGACTCGATTTAGCCGCGCAATCAAAATAGCGATAAAGGCTGCAAGTGCGCCCAAAAGGAAGGCGGGCGCCGCCGATTGCGAGATGACGTGCGAGAGCTGACTGATGGAGGGTGTATCTGGGTACATCGGATCCGCAGCGTGAGATTAAGGCACAAGGAAAGCCGGCCGCGCCACCTCGCGATGATACACATCGTCGGATTTGGCGACTATGCAAAATCCGCTCCAAGGCATCACAGCTGAGCCCGGTGCCTCGGGCCGCAATTGCGCGCCGTGGAATGAAATGCAAAAGTGTCGGACTATCGCTAAACGTGTATATCATTGGCTAACGCTTACATCAGCTTCTGTCCATGATGCTTGTCGCGGAAGGGAGCACTGGCCCGCTGAAATGGCATAACTTGTGCCGGATCGCCACCAGTTCGGTTACATTTGGTTGCTTCCGCCCTTCGGCGAACTTGTCCCGTGGCAACATAAGCAAACGGCGCGAAGATCGTGGCATTGCGATTATTCCTGAGCACACTTGCACTCTTGCTGGCGACCACCGGTGCGGCGTTTTCCGAGCCCAAGCGCGTATTGCTTCTGCATTCCTTCACCCGCGATTTTGATGCATCGAATGCGATCGCAAAATCCATTCGCGAAGAACTGACGAAACGATCGGCCAATCCGATCGATTTCTCCGAACTGTCGCTGGTCACTGCGCGCTATGCCGATAGTGAGGAGCAGCCGTTTGTTGAATACTTGCGGGCTCTCTTCTCCAAGCGCCGATTGGACCTCGTGATTACCACCGGAGCTCCCGCAGCGGATTTCATCCGGAGGCACAGGCAAGAGTTGTTCACCACCGTGCCGGCGCTGTTTAGCGCCCTTGAACGCCGTAGAGTTGCGCCCGAACACCTGTCCGGTCGTGATGCCGCCGTGGCGATACATAATGTCTATCCGAGAATTATAGAGAACATCCTGGAGGTACTCCCCAAAACCACCAATGTGACGATGATCCTCGGCAATTCGCCTATCGAGAGATTCTGGACAGAGCAGTTGAAGGTTGAATTTCAGCCTTTTGAAAAGCGTGTTGCCTTTACCTGGACCAACGACATGTCGCTTGAAGATATGCTCAAGCACATATCGGCGCTTCCACCCGAGTCGACCATCTTTTTTGGGCTGATGTCGATTGATGCCGTAGGAGTTTCGCATGAGGAGAGCGAGGTGTTCGCGCGCGTCCGCGCCGCGGCCAACGCTCCCATTTTCAGCTATATCGATTTGTATTTTGGCCAAGGCCTGGTCGGCGGACCACTTTCCCGAGTTGGCGATATCGGTGAGCTGACAGCCGGTGTGGCTCTGGGCATGCTTGACGGCCGGGCGCCAACCGGGGACAGGCTCTCATCAACTGAATTCGGTGCGCCGAAGTTCGATTGGCGAGAACTTCAGCGCTGGAACATCAGCGAAAGCAGGCTGCCGCGGGGCAGCGAAGTCTATTTTCGCGAGCCGGGGATGTGGGAGCGCCACCGCATCGAGGTCAGTGCCGGTATCGCTGCACTGTTGCTGCAAACCGGAATCATCTCATTGC
This sequence comes from Bradyrhizobium sp. KBS0727, assembly GCF_005937885.2. Taxonomy (NCBI): domain Bacteria; kingdom Pseudomonadati; phylum Pseudomonadota; class Alphaproteobacteria; order Hyphomicrobiales; family Nitrobacteraceae; genus Bradyrhizobium; species Bradyrhizobium sp. KBS0727. The sequence continues at coordinate 3,715,180 of NZ_CP042176.1, forward strand.
TGCTTGTTGAGCGGCGGCGCCGGTCAACAGCCGAGGAGGAAGCAGGCAACCGGCGTCGCGAATTGATCCGTCTCAATCGGGTGACGACCGCGAACGTGCTGTCGTCCTCCATCGCACACGAGCTCAACCAGCCGCTTGGGGCGATCCTCAGCAACGCCGAAGCCGCGCAAATGCTGCTAGAGGCCAACCCGCCAGACCTCACCCAGATTGGTGAAATCCTCGGCGATATCGTCCGCGACGATCAGCGCGCCGGCGAAATCATTGTCGGTCTGCGCAATCTTCTCAACAACAAGGCAATTTCTGACCTGCAACCGTGCGATATGAACGACACGGTTCGAGACGTGGCCCGGATCATTAGCCCCGAAGCAACGAGGCGCGGCGTCGTTTTGCGCACGATGCTTGCACCTGAACCACTGCTGGTGCGATCAGACCCAATCCATTTACAGCAGGTGATGCTGAACCTTGTGATGAATGGCATGGACGCCATGGATGACGTGCCAAGCCGGCAGAATTTGACGATCAGAACCCGCAGGCGCGAGCATTCCGATGCTGTGGAGGTCGCGATATCAGACTCAGGAAACGGTATTCCCGAGAAAGACCTCGCGAATATTTTTGATGCGTTCGTCACCACCAAGCCACAGGGAACTGGCCTGGGATTGCCGATTGCCCGCACTATCGTCGAGAGCTACGGCGGTGAAATCTGGGCGGAGAACCGGCAACGGGGCGCGGTTTTCTCTTTCAGACTGCCTTTGGTAAAGGTCGCATAGGAGGCCGAGGCTCGCTTTCCTTATTCGGTTCTGGCGGAGCCTGTTTGTAGCCATGATCGAAACGGCATCGAAGCAAAGGACAAGACATGACTAGACCACTCTTTTCAATACTGCTGGCTGCCGCAGCTGTATTTTCTAGCGCTACGGTGAGGGCGCAACAGGCAACGGCGACGCGAGTTGCAGCCGAAACGGTAGCGGACGTACTTGCGGCGCAGATCCGTATCCAGGGATTTGCCTGTGACAAGCCGCTCGGTGCAAGGAAAAATACAAAGCGCTCGAGGCCGGATCACGACGTCTGGGTCCTCAGGTGCAGCAACGCAATCTACCGGATCAGTCGCGCCCCCGACATGGCTGCCAAGGTCGAACCCGTACAATGATCGATCCGCCCTTTCCCGAGACCGCGCAAACCATCTGTTGCCGCAAGGGTTTCCGCCGCCCGTGACGAGGAGCCAATCCTCCCCAGGCCTCGCCGCACAGTGAGCACTTGCTCGGCTGCTGCCGTCCGAATCTGCATAGGCAGCGAGCACTCCGGTCCGTATAGAAGGTCGATCGTATCCGCTCGTCAGGCCACCTCAAAGGACCGGGCAGGACCCCAGAAAGTGATCATCATGACCATGAATCGTTTTGGGAAATTGGCGTGCACGATCACGTTCGTGCTGTTTGGATCCACGCTCGCGTCTTCCCAACAACCGCCGCCGGGCGTGCAGGCAGGCATGCTGAGCTGCAATCTCGCGCCGAGCATCGGGCTGATCGTCGCCGAAAGCCAGCGGATGAGTTGCCGCTACACGCCAAACGGACCATATCCGCCGGAGAATTATAACGGTGTCATGAATACCGTTGGGCTCGAGCTTGGGGTCACCGCTGCCGGCGTCATGGCGTGGGGCGTGTTCGCGCCGAGCCAGGGGACGCCGATGGGGGCGCTTGCCGGCGAATATGTCGGCGCCAGCGGCGACATTTCACTGGGTGTCGGTGTCGGCGCCAACGTGCTTTTCGGCGGGTCAAACCGCACGATTGCGCTGCAGCCGCTGTCCGTTGAAGGGCAGGCGGGTGTCAACGTTTCGCTCGGAGTGTCGGGCCTGACGCTGGCATTCGCGCCGTGACGCCGTGAGCGGTCTCGCCATCAACTCTTGGCCGCGCTGGCTCCGGATATTGATTGTCGGCGCAGCCACGGCCGCGACAATTGGCGGCGGATGGTTCGTCTATCGCTATTTCGCAAAGCCTGTCGTGCTTACGGTGGCCGCCGGGTCGGCCGATGGCGACGCGCTGGCGCTGATTTCGGCGATATCGGCACGTCTGGCGACGTCGAATTCCCATGTCCGATTGAAGGTCAGCGATAGCGGCTCGTCGGCGAAGGCCGCTGAGATGTTGGCCGCACACAAGGTGGACCTCGCCATTGTTCGCGGCGACACAAGCGGCCTTGCAGATGCAAGGAGCGTACTGCTCCTGACCCATGGCGTGGTTTTGATCATGGCTCCGTCGGCTGCGAGCGCCGATAGTCTGGGCGATCTCCGCAATACCACGATCGGCGTCGTCGGCGGGGCGATCAACCAGCCGGCAGTGGAGGCGCTGAAGCAGGTGTATCAATTCGACCGCGCCAAGGTCACCTTTCAGGATGTCGCCATCAGTGACGCCGCGGGGGCGCTGGCGTCGGGCAAAGTTCACGCTTTGCTGGTCGTTGTTCCCCTGACGGAAAAATACCTCGCCAAAGTCAGGCAATTCTTTCAGCAGGAACGCGTCAAAGGGGCGGCGCCAAAGCTGATCGAAATCGAGTCGGCCGGCGCGGTTGTCAACGTCGCGCAGTATTACGAAAGCTATGATATTCCAAAGGGCACCTTACGCGGCGCGCCGCCGGTTCCCTCCGATGACCTGACGTCGCTGCGGGTTTCCTATTTTCTCGTCGCCAATAAATCAGTCAACGCCGACGCCATTACCGATCTCACGCAGTCGCTGGTCGACGCCAAACGGGACCTGCTGTCACAATTTCCGATTCTGGCGCAGGCGGCGGCGCCGAGCACGGATACCGATGCCCTGATTCCGATCCATCCGGGGGCTGCGACTTATTACAACGGCAATCAACAGAGCTTTCTCGATAAATACGATGACAAGCTGTATTACGGCTCCTTGCTGTTGGGTTCACTGATCTCCGTCCTCGTGGCAGCCTGGCGTTTTGCCCGGTCCGACAGCGGATCCGAGAGCAAGCTGCAGCCGCTCTACGAACTGGGCAACGACATCCGGAACGCCAGGAGCGAAGCCGAGTTGGACGAAATCGAGAAACGGATTGACCATATCCTCAAGGCCGAACTGGCCAGGAATGCCGGCGGCGAGGGCGCGGACAGCTTCGAGATGGCAGCGCTCGGTCTTGCCGCACACAGGCTCCAATATTTGATGAGCCATTGCAGGAGCCGTCTCGCCAGTGGGCCTGCAAACCAGGCAGGCCATTAGCGCGCTGACGGCTGATCATTGCGCCGGCGCGCGCCGGCTGTGCACGGGCAGCTACCGCGTTTGCTACTTGGTCATCATGCATGGAGCGTTAAGACCGTTTTTCTTCGCTTCCCGCCGCCACGGCCACAACACACCACACCGCCAGCGCCGCATGGGCCAGCACCACCGGCCACAACGCGATGCCGAACATGCCCTGGTTGGCCCACGCCAGAACCAGGATTGCGACGACAGCTGCATTGTAGAGCAGCATGGCCACGATCAATCCTCGCGCGGCACCGCCGGCCGCGTTTTCCCGCGCAAGCCAGCACGCAACACCGAGCGCGAGTATCGCCGCGCCGGCTACGCGGCTGGCCGTGACGCCGGCAGCCGTGCCGGGCGCCGCGCCCAGCAGTAATTCCACCAGCAAGGAGGGGGCCGTCACCAGCACCAGGCCGGTCGCCGCCTCGACCGCGCCCATTGCTGAAAGGAGCGGCCGAGGGGTCCCGCTCATTTCCGCGCCTTCGATGCGGGCTGTTTGGCGGCTGGTTGTTCGATCGGATCGGGCTCCGGCGCCGCCGTGGGTCCGAGTTCGGCCTTGGCTTGCGCCGGGTCCTTGAGCTCCGGCTCGAGTTTGAACGTCAGCTTGTCGATTTTGCCGGTGAACTTGAACGGCGGGTCGTAGCGATATTCCAACATCGCCACGCCGCTGCGGGTGTCCATGCCGACGTCGAAGCTTTCGTCCTCGGGGAAGGTAACCGACATGGAGTGCTCCATGGATTTCCGCGCCACCTCCTTGCCGTCCACCGAGAGAACGCCGGTTCCTCCCTTGCCCAGGCCTGGACCATCGAGCGCAAGCGCTTCGGCTTTCCCGACAAGATCGGTATGAGTTCTGGTTGGCGATATCGCGGGCTTTTTTGCCGTAGCGGTGACCTGGTGATGGACGGTCATTTGGATGCCCCGTGAGCTCGGCAGGATGGCTCGATTGGGCGCAACACATCACGAGGAGCGGTGGAGCGATATTGTCCTTTGGGGAAGACCTGGAGTTGTGCTCACCGCACTATGCCGGGGGCGAGGGCGGTGCCGTCAATCCGAGACGTTCGGCAATGGATACAGCCTCCGCGAACGACTGAACCTGCAGCTTCTGCATGACCATGTGGCGGTGGGCCTTGATCGTGCGTTCAGAAGTGCCCAACGAATGGGCGATCTGCTTGTTGAGCTTTCCGCGCACCATTTGCAAAAAGACTTCGGCTTCGCGCGGCGTAAGCGAGGCGATCAGTGCCCTGAAAGTGTTGAGCTGGTCGCGGCTCTCCCAAATTTTTGCGTACCGGGCCATCGCAGCTTCGATTGCCTGCAGCAGCGTTTTCCGGGACACGGGTTTAGCCAGGAAATCGTCAGCGCCGGCCTTGATGGCGCGTACGCTGGTTGGAATATCGCCGTGGCCGGTCATGAAGATAATCGGCCAGTCGTGGGCTAATTTTGTGAGTTCTTCCTGCAACTGCAATCCGGTAAACGATGGCATCTCCACGTCGAGCAGCAGGCAGCCTGGCCTGGCATCGGCAACGGCCCGCAGGAAGCCGGCCGCAGAGTCATACTCGGCTACATCATAGCCCGACACCTTGAGCAGGCGAGAAACCGCACTGCGAAACGAAGCGTCGTCATCCACGATGTGAATCGCAGGCGCACCCGTCATTCCAATACTTGTTCTTCACTTTTTCGCAGGGCACATCTCGCATCCGCGAGAAGCCCGCTGCATTTTGGGAAAATCAGGTGTCGTGAGAATAGCGGGGGCGTGCACGAACGGCAATGCGAACCGTCAGGCGCAGCCACCCATTGCGACGTACATTTTGTGCCAACGCACTCGCGCATTGTGGCGTTTTGTCGCAGGCTTGACGCAGGCTAGAGATAGGCGGTGTAGGAGCTGATCCAGACCAGAATGGAAGCAAGCAGTCCGATCACGCCGGCATTTTGGCGCACCGAAATTCTCCTACCGCTTCATGGTTTTCTTAAATTTTGAACGCTGCCGGTTTTTGCATAGCCGATGCGCTGCTGCCTTTTCATAGTCGCGTCCAGGCGTGGCCCATTCGAGAGGTGGTCACCGCATTCGCAACGGGAGAGGGAAACATGAAACCTGCAAGACTGGTTCGGTTCGCGGCACTGCTCGTCGTGACGGCGGCATTCGCTTCCGAAGCGTCGCTCGCTCAGACACCCGCGGCGCCGTCCGCCATGAAGACGATCGGCACACCGTCCGGGCAGGCCAGGCCCGAGATCGTGCCGTCGCTGTTCGTGCTCAACTCGCGCGGCGCAACGTTGCAGGGGGACACGCTGACCCTGACCGGGGTGACGCCGAATTCGATTATCTTTGCCGATCGTCCGGTGCGGGCGGCGGGCCACCAGCCGACCGCCGACGTGATTGCGGAGTGGGGATCCGGCGACGACAGCTTTGTCAAGAATCCACCGAATGCAACCCTCTCGGTGCTCGGCAAGGACGGGTCCGTGAAGGATGCCGTCGTGGTGCTGAAGAACCCGAAACTCGAAGGCGACAAGCTGACGTTCAACGTGCAGACCCTCGAAGGCGACCTGGCCGGCGCCGACGGCGCGGCCGCGCTCTTCATCGACATCATCGGCCGGCCGTTCACACCGCTGTCGTTTGCCGGCGTGGCCCGCCGTTCGGCGTTTAGAGGCGCCATGTATGCCGGCGCCGTAGGTGCGGCCGCTTATGGAGCGGCTGCCTATGCGGCGCCCTATGGCTACCCGTATGCCCGGCCGGCCTGCGGCTACTACCCGTATCCGCCTTGCTATTGAACAAGAACCCGAAGGCCGGGAGGCAGGGCTTTGCGGCTCGGTAATTCGCTAGCAGCCGGCGCTTCAGGCGCCGGCTCCTCCGCTGGAGAAAAGCAATGTCCAGGTTCGCTATCACCGCAATGCTTCTGTTCGCGACGGCGATCTCCGAGGCGCGTGCCCAGGTGGATATCAGCAGCTACGCCGACGCCAATGGTTTCATCAACGTTCAGAAGCTGACCTGTGCCCAGTTGGCGGGGACCTGGCAGGGCGACGCCGACCGGCTGACTGCCTGGTACAGCGGCTGGTACAACGGGCTTGCCCGCAAGCATTACATGGACGTGAGCAAGAGCAAGGAAGCCGAGCACGAAGTGATCGTCTACTGCAAGGCCAATCCGGAACAGCTCATCATCGAGGCGATCGCCGTCGTGTTCAAGGATATGCGGGCGAAGCTCGGAATTGAAATGAAGCCATGACGTGGCTCAAGCCGCAATGACGAACTGACGGAGCTGCCTACTCGCAAAAACCTCATGATCGAGGACCGTCGCCCAAGGAAAATTTCAGCTGGCCTATCCGGATGGGCAATCGCGTGCGCACTATAATTGTCATCGACGACAATCCCAGCATGCTGCAAGGGCTCAGCCGGCTTTTGTCGGCGCACGGCTTTCGTGTGCAGACTTTCACGTCGGCGGAGTCCTTTCTGGAGGATGCCACCCGCCTAAGTGCGGATTGCTTGCTCCTCGACATTCATCTCGGCGGGATTTCAGGGATCGAGTTGCAGCGTCAACTGACTTCGTTCGGCACCGACCTTCCGGTGATCTTCATGACCGCGATCGACACTGACGCGGCCCGGCAGGAGGCGTTTGATGCCGGATGTATCGCCTACCTCAGGAAACCGTTCCTGTCGAAATTGCTGATTGATGCGATCAATCGGGTAACTGGTAGAGGCGAGTAATGTTCGAATAATTCCGTGGCGCGGTACAAAATAGATAGCTCGCAGACAATTTTCTCGAGCAAATCCATGTGGTGGCTGACCTGAAGCAAATCCGGATGGGCAATCGCGTGCGCACTATAATTGTCATCGACGACAATCGCAGCATGCTGCAAGGGCTCACCCGGCTTTTGTCGGCGCACGGCTTTCGTGTGCAGACTTTCACGTCGGCGGAGTCCTTTCTGGAGGATTCCACCAGCCTAAGTGCGGATTGCCTGCTCCGTGACATTCATCTCAGCGGGATTTCAGGGATCGAGTTGCAGCATTGAGGCGTGAACCTGCCGGCCGCCAGTTCAGACAAAGGAACGATAGCCCAGGCACCCGGTTGAGGGTCCAGACAACTTCCGGAAAAGGGAGATTCTTCATGAAAACAGTTGCCATCGTGTTGGCTACGGTCACCGTCGCAATTGGCGGCCTTGCATCGCCCGCGCATGCATATGGTCCCGACTACGGCTATTGGGGTGGATACGCGTTCGGCTACTATCGTGATTACGCCCCCGTGGCGACCTACGACGGATATGCGCCGGCGTCCCACGTTGCATACACGACCTACAAGGACCCGCCGGTTTATCTGGGTACTCGCGAACACACGGTTGCTCATCCCGCCAATTACGGCGGTCCCACGGGGCGCCGCCATCGGAATTGGTAACAGACCTCGATCAAGCCCGCCCCGCAAAAGCGGGCTTGATCGTTGGTATATTTTCTATGCGATGCGCGCGGCAGACGGCTGCTAGAGCAGCAGCGGCGGTCGGGACGCAGGTCGAATTGGTCGTCCTGCAACGCATCCGCAGGAGCGGGTTTTCTCATGAGAGGCGGCCAACTGACGCGGCCTTAGCCTATAAAACTATGGCGTATTTGACGCAGCATCGCGAGTGCAACGTCCGTGTACCGTCCGTCGGACAAATACTGGTCTATCTGACTTGCAAAGGTCAGCGCCAGTGCGGCTATGGTGACACCTCTGAGCATGACGACCCGATCGTGCGCCGCTGCCGTTAAATGTTGGTTACCAGCACTCGAGAAACAGAACGGGCCCCGTCGGCTCAGATAGCGGCTGAATATCGGCGCCGCGATGGCCGCACCCCGTTGTTCCTCCCGGAAACGATCAAAGCAGCCGTTCATTTCCGGGTATCTCCGTCGAACTTGGGAAATGGTTTCGTCGGGCCCGGCCGTCTGTTTCGTCGGCAGCGCGGCACCAAGCGGCTTCACGGGATCGAGAGCCGCGGATTTTGACCGGCCCTAGGGTAGGACTGACGGGCGCGCCACAGCGTGGATAGGCTGCCACAAAGCACGATGTGCTGAAGCGAACGTTGCTAGATCAGCGACATCGCCTCGACGATGCGAATAATGCCGAAGGTGAGAACTTGGCAGGCGACCAGGAAAATGGCGAAATCGAGCCACATCTCGTCCTCCGCGGACCGGTTGCACGCCAGGAGGTTGGGAGATTCTGGTTTACAAAAGGTTAAAGCGACGTCCCGCATGCCCGAGCGACTTTGCGGACTTCACACAAAAAAGGCACAGGTCCTCTCGATCAGCCAAAACGCCGCCACCGTGCCGATCGCGTACGCCGCGATGACGTCGAGCCGATTGACTGCTCGCTCAATCAGGGCAGGTTTGAGGCGAAGCGCCATTGCGGTGCGAAACAGGCCGCCCGCCGTTAGGGCCGCAGCCACGAAAGCCAACTGCCCAATCTCCACGCCGAGGTTGAAAAACAGCAGCGCAACGGGGATCGCATGTTGAGGTAATCCTACCTCGGCCAGCGCTCCGGCGAAGCCAAACCCGTGTAAAAGCCCAAAGCTGAAGGCAACCAGCCAAGCTCGACGAACTCGACGAGAGCGGCCGTCAATTCATCAACGGCTATATGCAGGCCCTGCTCGGTCAGCGGGGGCTGCGATGAGGAGAATCAAAAGAAGGCGCGGGCAAATTTCAAAGACGAAATGAGACGGCGGACCGATTTGATCGCGGCCGACTGCGGCGTACCGGAAGCGGAAATCGCAAAGGTGAGAGGACGGCTCAAGCACTATGATTTGCTGTGCTTCGCGAAAAAGTACCGTATCAGCCTCGACTGGCTGATCTGCGGCGACCTGAAGGGGCTTGTCCGAACGATCGTCGCGAGGCGAACATGAAGCGGCGGCGAAGGTCTTACCGGAAGCGCAACCGGCAGTGGATCGCGGCTCACGCCAGACGAAGGCGGTGATGACGACAAGGGCGCGGGGCTTCGGTCCCGCGCTCACACCGTCGGTAACGGCCTCAAGCCCGCCGCTTCAATCCGGCGGGCTTTGCCCTGGCGCGATATCCATTGAGTCGGGTGATCGACGGTGACGCGCGCTATGCTCGGTCATTACTTTCACCGCCTCATTTTCGTCGGCGCAAAGCAATGCTTTCCCGATCGGCAAACACTAGCCACTGATGAAGGCCAATTTCCCTGATGACGTACTCGGTCATTTCGAGCGTCCGGCAGCGAGTGAACCGCATCTTACGCCAGCAACGTTGCCGGTTCATTAACCAGAATCCTGCAGCAGCGGTAACGAGGAGAGAGGGCGCGAATGATCGCCCGGCGCTCGCAGCGCTGGCTAGCCATGCGCTGGCGCCGCGGCCGGCACATGACACCCTGCAAATTTCGGACTCACCAGCGGCCTTCCCAGAGTCGTGGAGGGGGCTATCTGGCGGTGGCGAGGCTTCGGTCCCGCGCCCTAAAGAGGCCGTCGCCAATTTCTATGCTGGCGCCCGCACCACACTTTGGCGGAGGAAATTAAGATGCGAGATATAATCGAAGACAGAAGAGTCCTGAGGATGCAATTCGAGGCCTTCGCACACTATGCGGGACATGAGAGCGGAAAGCCCGAATCCGCATATTGTTTCGATGCATTGGCGGCCAGCGTCGACGACGTCTCGTCCGAATTGTTGGAGACTTATGTCGGACTGTTTCAGAAAACCGAACACCGGAAAATCGGCAGCGCCTTGAGGCAATCGATCCAACAGGGATTGTGGTCGCCCAAAAACGCGACCGAATACATGCAGCGATTCATTGCGTTTGCATCTGGAACAGGGGCGTCCTCCTGAGGCATGCGATAACGGCGTTGATCGCTTGACGCCTTCGGGGCCGATTCCGCACACGTAACTGCAGATTAACTGATCGGCCTCAGTATGCCTCAGTATGAAGTCGACCTTCTGGAGGTCACTGGTATTGCGTAAGGGCCGTCGTTGGGAATTCCGCGACGGCTTTTTCGTGACGAGGCCAAGATGGATTATCAGGCATTCACGAACGATAGCCTCACCCTGATGTACGAGGCCGCGCGCGGCGCGCTGGCGTCCGACGATGCGCAGGAAAAGCAGGGCGAGGATCCAAGGTTCCGCGTTCGCGATACGCCGGATTGGAAGAAGCACGCCGCCGACCTCGAGGCCGAGATGCTCAGGCGCGGGATGCCTTTCAGCGTCATCGAGTGGCACGAGGGCCAGGAGAAACTACCGTTCGGATGAACTGGCGTCGCGGGAAAACCGGCGTTTCGGGCGGCGGGGCAGCCGGACCCGAGTCTGGACCCAAAGCCAAACTAACCAGAGTGAACCTGTTGGACTGAGTGGAATGGCGCACCGCGTTGCTCTGAAATTCCTACGGAAAGACCTTGGGCGCCACTGCCAATAACACGCCGCCCGTCGGCGAGGGATTTGCCAACACAACGCCCACACAATCGTTTCAATCTCCGAGACGATCGCATCGAAGTAATTGATTTATTGGTGAGCGCGGAGGGACTCGAACCCTCGACCCCATGATTAAAAGGCTGGCGACAAGTCAGCAAAATCAATTCGCATTCCGACATTTTCCCCGTTCGTTCCGGCGCTGACCGGAAAGGACTTTTTCGTGCTGTCGGAATGCAAAACGAGGGATAAAGCCCCTCAAATGCGGGCGCGCCGCAATCCCATTTACGCATCTGATATCCGCCAACTCGGCGGTGTCGTCAGCGTGCACCCCAGCCGCGACAGGTGTGGCGGAGACCCCGTCTTCCGCGTCAGTCACATCTCGGGCGGCGGCGACGTTCAATTCCTATCGCTGCCTGTGATGTTGGAGGATCACGCCGCTGCGGCGGCTAGGGTGCTGGCAGAGTTTGTGGGCGCCAGGGGGGTGACGATTGCCACCACCTAAAAAGAAAAACCGCGCGGGCGGCAACCCGGCGGTTCTCCAAATTTCCAAAGATGCGCTAGCAACGCCGTTATCTCATGCCACGGAACGCGAAGCGCTTCAAGCGCGCCGGTTGGCGTCGCGCTTTTTTCTGTCCACCAGCGTCGCCGCGACGATCGCCAGATTGCATTTCGGCGAGGTGGCGGCGTGAGCAACGTTGTCAGCATGCCACCGCCAGAGTGGACGAACGGCCTGATGAGGTTCGGTAGCGGTGCGCCGCAAGGAACGCTCGCCAATGGCTGCCATGCCCTCCGAAGCTCGCCAGAACTGAAATCGATGCTGGCCTACGACGTCTTCGCGATGAAGACGATGGCGGTGGCCGCGCCGCCCTGGGACCCTCTGCATTTCCAACAACGGCCATGGGGCCCGCATGACGATCTGCTTGCCACTGAGCATCTTCAGCGGCTTGGCATTCCGATCAAGCCGCAAACTGCTGCGCAGGCTGTTGAGGTCGTCGCGCGCGAGCAATCATATCACCCGGTGCTGGACTATCTCGACGGCAATAAATGGGACGGCAAGCCGCGCCTGGACGACTGGCTCACAAAGTACATAGGCGCAAACGAAACGCCGTACACCCAAAGCATCGGCCGTTCCGCGCTGATCGGCGCGGTTGCGCGCGTTCGTAACCCGGGGTGCAAGGTCGACACTGTCCCGATAATCGAGGGCAAGCAGGGTCTCGGCAAATCATCGGCTGCGCGGATCCTTTTCGACCCGTGGTTCTCCGATGAATTGGCGGACCTTGGCGGAAAAGACGCTGCAATGCAGACCCAGGGCGCTTGGCTGATCGAGATATCCGAACTCGACGCCATGACCCGTAGCGAAGTTTCGCGAATCAAGGCCTTTATCAGCCGCGCCACCGATCGCTTTCGGCCGCCTTATGGGGCGCGCGTTATCGAAAGCCCGCGCTCCTGCGTGTTCTGGGGCACTACCAACAGCGAAACCTACCTGAAGGATGAAACGGGCGGCCGGCGCTTCTGGCCGATCAAGGCCGGCCGCATCGACGTTGACGGCCTATCTAGTGCACGGGATCAGCTTTGGGCGGAGGCGGACCATCTATATCGCGCCGGTGCTGCCTGGTGGCTCGTCAACCCGGAGGCCCAGCGCATCGCCGATGGCGAGCAAATAGCCCGTTACCAGGGCGACCCTTGGGACGATGCGATCGGCGAGTACCTGAAGACCGTCACCGATGTCTCCGTTGCCGAGATACTTCGCGACGTTCTGCACATCGAGATCGGCCGCCAAACCCCAGCCGACATGATTCGGGCGGGGCGAGTGCTAACGGCGCGCGGGCTGCTCCGCACACAGGTGCGCACCGGTGACAAGCGTGCATGGCGCTATCGGAAGGCGTCGGAATGAACTCAATCCGGACACAAAGAGCGAACGTCACCAGTGATCGAGTGGTGACAAGCCTGGTGGTGGTGACATCAGAAGCCGTTGCGGCACAGCACTTGTCACCAGTGTCACCACTGTCACTAGTTTTAATTCTAGTAATACACGCGCGGGATAAGGGTTTGGGACCCACCGGTGTCACTAGTGACAGTGGTGACACTGGTGACAAACGTGCAGGGCATGGCGGTTTCCGCCCAATCCAGGCCAGCACCACCGACCGCGTCGTTCGGGACGCTGTGCTAATCGCCCTCATTTTTTGTTCTCGGGACATGGCGGTTTCTTCCCGCCAACCGACCAGGGCGTGGACCGGACGGGTTCAGAATCTTCCACTTTTGCAAATTAACGTTCTCGTTGGTCAATCAAAGCCCCCGCCGGCCAAGGGGATTCTGGCTGGCGCCGGTAAGGAGCAGGAACCGGGCGGTTCGGTCCGTTCGCACCGAAACCGAAAATCAGGGTCGACCCATCGCATTCAGGTCGCCCGGAGTTCGGCAACCTCTTGGAATATCGGTGTTCTTGATTTCTCGGAATTCAAGATCCCCATCGTGCCGGCGCAGCACCACGGGGATGCCGGTTTCTGTTTTTCCGGGAGCAAAAGGGAACGGAACCGCACAGGTTCTCATCCAGATAATTTTTCCCGTCAGGGGAATTTAAGATGTCCTTTTTTAGCAAATCAAAGGGACGAAAAAGACGAGTAACCCGCAATTCACGGGCACTTTTGACGAATATCAAATCAAAGAGAAAGGCGAAAAACTAATGACGAAATCAAAGGGTGTGGGTAGGGGCGGCGTTCGGCCTGGTGCCGGCCGGCGGCCTAGGGTTTCAACGGTCGATTGGGACGCGGTAGGGCGCGCCTACTACACCGGCAACGAAGACATCGAGGCGATCTGCAACAAGTTCGACGTCGGATACGGCGATCTGCTTGCGCACGCCGCCGCCAACCATTGGATGCTACGCAGGCCGACGCGATCTCATCCGGACGACCTCGGAAGTCTGGCCAGCGCCCTCGCAGTTGCGATGTGGAGCGTCGACCATACACCAGATCGCTCCAGGCGCTTTGTGGCAGCCATGGTTGCTCTCAATGAGGATGTAATCGATATCGCCGAGGCGCTGAACATTCCCGTTGAGGTCCTGCAAAGAGAGTTCAAGAAAGAATTGGGCGTGCGCTGGTAAAATGTCCGAAGCCGTCGCCCTCATTCGAGCCGCTACCGATCCGCACCGCCTCGCGAGCCGCAATAACTGATGTCCCTGGCGCTCGACCATCTCCGGCGCGACCTCGCCCCCATCGTGCGCGCGATTATCGCGGACGTGGGACGGCGGATGACTCCGGCTGTGGTCGAGGCGCGCGCTTTCGAGCGGCTTGCCAAGATCGTCCGCGGTGGTGATGAACTTCCCGCCGAGCGTTATCGGCGTGAGAACGCGGGCGCGATAGCTGAGATGGAGCAGCTTGGCAACTCTCGCGACGCCGCGATGATAGTTGCTAGGCGCCGGTCGGATAACCCGCACACGCAAGAAATGTTAGCGCAACGCTTTCGTGGGTTGCGCCGAAAAAAGAAACGAATCGAATTCGTTTGAAGGCAGTTCATGGCGCTATGACCAGAGCATGGCAACCAAACAAACCAACGGGCCTATCGCCCATCACCCGACGACCGTCGCCGAAATTAGGCAAACAAGGTTGGCGCTTTACGAGCGTTCACGCGCCCTTCAGGACGAGGGCGCCGCGAGCTGGAAGGCGATGCAGGCCGGCGCGCCACCATCGCGACCGTTGAGCGACCACGATCGCCGCGTCAACGCCCACATTCAACAACTGATGAACGGGTCAACGCCGTCGCATCTGCTGGTGCCGGCTGTATCGCGTGATGAGCAAATCCGGGCCGAGCTCGACGCCATCGCCTACGTGGACCGCGAACTTGGCAGGCAGTTGGAAGATGCCCAACACCACGAAACGGAGCAATGGGTTGTCGATCATGCCACCGAGTGGCGGGCGCTCTGCCGTGAAATCGTGCTCGCCGGGGTGAGGTTGGAGGCGCTCGAAGAGCGCGCGCGCGACACCCTCAAGCCAATAGATGGCCGGTGGGTAAAGGGGCTCGCCATGGGCAGCACCATCGGTTCCGGACTGTCGCTCCTCGGAATTGGCGATCCGCTGCAGGAACTGCGAACAGGTGCTCTGAAAGAGGGCATCGTCACCAACAGCGAACTCAAGAAAGCTCAAAATGTTACCTAAATCGAATCGCGTGCGCGCATTTACTGGTCCGGATGCCGAGCAGAAGGCGGAGCGTGTCGGCTATTGGGCCAAAGCAGTCATGGGGCAGGACGCTGCCCGCCTCTGGTGCATCGATCATGGCATCGGCCTGACGAAGGCGACCAGTGGAACGACCAACTCCGTCGGCGGCTTTCTGGCGCCGCAGGATTTCGACAACGCCATCATCAATGTACGCGAGACAATGGGAGCGTTCCGTCAGGGTGCAGAGGTCCGGCCAACGCGCTCTGACGGGCAAGTTCGCCCGCGCCGTATTGGTGGCTTGACCGCGAACTTCGTGACAGAGGGCGCGGCCATCCCAGAATCACAACTCCAACTCGATGCCGTCGAGAGTGCTCAAAAAAAGTTTGCCATCATGGGGCGCGCCTCTTCCGAGTTATTTGAGGACAGCGCGGCCGATCTCGGCGAATTTATCACCTCGGAAATTGGGTACGCCTTTGCGGCCAAGGAGGACGATGGAGGGTTCAACGGCGACGGCACTTCGGCCTTCGTTGGAATGAGCGGGCTTTCCACCAAGCTCGTCGGCCTAAAATCATCGGTCGCGGCAGCGGCCGGTCACAACACCTTCCTAACCATCGACAATACCGACATCACGAATTTGATGGCAGGGGTTCTCGCGGCGGCAATCCCCGGGGCAGCCTGGTACGTCTCTGCGACCGGCTATGCACAAACCCTTTGCCGGCTTGCGGGCGTTTCCGGCGGCTTGGTCGCGACGCAGCGATCAGACGGCACAATCAGCGCCAACTATCTCGGCTTTCCCGTGCGCTTCAGCGGAAAACTTCAGGACGTGCCTACCACTTTGACAGGCAAGGCAATGTTGTTCTTCGGCAACTTGGCCATGTCCAGCGTTTTGGTCGAGCGGCAGCAACAGACGATTATCGCAATTAGCCGCGATCGGGCCTTGGACACCGACCAGGTCTTGGTTCGCGGTGTTCAGCGTTGTGACATTATCAATCACAGCGTTGGCGACGCGAGCACGCGCGGGCCGGTCGCGATGCTGGTGGGGACAGCGTAAAATGGCAAGACACAAGCTTATTCCACTCAAAAGCAGCGATCCGCTAGCGACACGCTTGAAGCCCGGCGCGGTTGTTCAAATGAGCGATGGCTGGCGAGGCCGTGTCCATCACGACGACGGCGAAGTCGTGTCCCTGATCCGAGATGGCGAGAAAATGAACGCGTCGTTCAAAGGGCATCGAGGGTTATTGCGACGCTCGATCAAAATGGGAGGCATTCCGATGGTCAGCCGAAGTCAAGTTGTCGATCTTCGCGCGCGAAAGGTGATGGGTTGCACGGTGACAGTTATCGATCGCGCCCGCCTTGAGTCCGAGTGGAACAGTGCGCCAGGGTATAATTGAGTTTGCGTCGTTCATCGCGCGCAAGCCGGCCAGTCGTCAGGTGCCGGCAATTAACAGACGACAGTCGGCGGCGGATTCCTACCGCGTGGCCGAGATTCGGAAGCTGGGAAGACACCAATGCGGGGCGGGGGCAATAACCCGGCCCGCACCTTCCAACGAAAGAGGCGACAATGACGTCATTGGAAACTAACCCATGCAGATCCTGACTCCGTCCGGTTACAAGAGTCCAATAGACCTAGCAAGCGGCGACGATGTTTGCGCGTTCGACGTGACGAACGGCGCGCAGATCATCAACCACGTCGAGAACATCGATTACGCCGATTACGCCGCGTGGTGCAGTTGGTGGTCGGCCACTGAGGGCGATGTTCCGCCGTTCACATGGTATCGCATTAACGACAGTTATGTCCTGTTCAGAGAACAGAGCATCTGGCGCAACGGCACCAATGTCTGTCATGCTAAAAATCTCGTGGTCGGTGACGAAATTTATGACGACACTGACCGACCTCTCCAGATCACCAGCGTAGAACCGTTCGAGGACATTTCGCTTGTCTGGTATCGGTTCGATATTTCCGGCGACCATTCGTACATCGTCGATGGCTTGACCGTTCACAATGCGAACCGCAACTGGGTTGGCGGTACCGGCACTTGGGACAGTTCGACAACAACACATTGGGCCGCAAGTTCTGGCGGTGCTGGCGGTCAGTCTGTTCCCGGCGCCGGAGACGCCGTTGGGATCGACGGCAATTCTGGCGGTGGTACGGTCACGCTCAATTTCGGTGGGACCATCACGATCCAGTCCATTGCCATGGGTTCATTTACCGGGACGTTCGACAACAGCGTCAACAACAATAATATTTCGATGTCATCTACCAGCAGCGCATTTAGTGGGTCGGGAACAGCGACTAGAACGTACAAACTGGGTACCGCTACCTACACCGTTACGGGTAACGGCGGCGTGTTCTCCATTCAAACTGGCAGCAACCTCACGTTCACGGGGAATACAGGTAGCACCATCTCGTTCACTGGAACGGGCGGCAGTCAGATCACCACCAGCGGCCAAACGCTCGGAACGGTAAATTTCGGGGCTACGGCCGCGGGCGGTGTCCGCACGATCACCCAGACCAATACCTTCACTAGCATCACGATGACGGCGCCGCTTTGGCTGGAAATTCAGGGCGGCGAGACGCAGACGATCAACACAGTCGTAAACTGGGTGGGTAACTCTACGAACCAGATTACCCTCGTGCCATCCGCGACCAACGGCACCACAGCCATTGCGTTCGCTGCCGGTTCAACGATGCAGTGGTGCGCCCTCCGCGGTATTACCGCTACCGGCTCTCCTGCGGCCACAAACAGCTTCAATCTGCTAAATAACAGCGGGTTCGGTTCGCTCACCGCCCCGTCAGGTGGCGGCGGTGGCTACGTCATCGGGTGTTAGCGATGTGCAATATGATTTTCTGAAATCGATTGTCGAGGCCTCCCTACAAATGGGGGGGGCCTTTTCTTTCTCAGCACGTCATCAAGGCCTTCAACTTTCAGGCCATAACGTGAGCGCCGTCTGACCGTCCTTCGCCAGTATTCATTTTTTTGTTTTCTCCAGTTTCCGTATCTTGGCGGCGTATTCGGCACCGGTATCGGCGTCAACAAGCTTCAGGACCATGCGATAGTCGCCGATGGCCGACGCAGCATCACCCTTTCTCTCGTAGGCTGTCCCGCGCCTTATGTACGAAAAGGGGTCCTTCGGATCATTGGAAATCGTAGCGGTGAATTCGACGATAGCTGCATCGAACTCTCCACGGTCAAGCGCTGCCCTTCCCCTCTCATAGGCCGAAGGCGGCACGTCCGCCGTGTCTACTACGGTGGGATCATTAGCAGCCGGCGCACGCTCTCTTTGTTCGCGTAGCTGGACGAAGGCCCGCTCTCGATCGGCCTCGTTTTCCGATGTTAGCAAGGGAAAAATTGCGGCGTAAGCGTCCTCATCGATACTAACCACGCCGATCTCCGGCACGTCCAATAATACAGGGATTCCTATTGTTGCAAGCGCGGGCAATGCAAGCAATCCGCCGTGCAACCGCACATGATGCACTGCTGGGCGCCATACGGGCGAAGTGCGGAGAACAGTGAGAGGGCGACTATGCTGTATCGAGGAGGGAACATGAATGACGCTGCTGGTGGCGCGGTGATATGTAACACTGGGCGCGCGCGACTGAACGGGTTGTCGATAAACCGGGCCCGCTCTGTAAACAGGGGCGCGATAGGCCGGGACGGATCGATAGACCGGAGCCGGCCGTACACCACTACTGTGTGAGTAGCTATGTCCGGAATAGCCTCCACGAGCGACGGCAGCCGACGGCAACGCGATGGTCAAGAGGATGACGGCAACTATTCCCTGACGGCGCATCAGTACCCTCAAATGATTAGATCAATAAAACTCGATTGTCCCGCAACCAGAGCGAGCACGCAAGGGGCCGCGACTTGGATGCGGCCATCTTGCGTTCGGGACAGCAGCCAAGTGTCAAGGTGACGCTGCAACATCCGGATATACATGCACGATATATTTTTGAAGAGGGTTCTGATCAGGAATGCCTAAAACATGCCATGCTACTTTATATGCTACTTGCCATTCTGCCGGTGATGATGGTCCCTCCATGTCACCGTCACCAACGAAATTGACCAATACGAGCCACGCCCGCTTCTTGTGCTTACGCAAAAAGTACAGATGGGCAAGGCGATTTGCTAACTGATAAAAGGCATCTGTCCACGGCGCGAGCGGCTTCGCTCGCATAAATTGCGCAGTCTCTTTAAGTGAGCTCGCGATCTTCTTTCGTGATGCCAGGCCGGCTTGCGTTGGCGAGGACAGCATTTCTTGGATGTGCGCTTTGGCTTCAACGAGCAGAACGTCACCGACATCTGATACTGCGAGTGCATCCCACTGGGGACCTCGATTCGGCCAAAACCGCGATAATTCATTCGCTAGATTTGTTGCCTCGATCTTTTCCAAGAAAGATCCGTCGCGGTATTCCGCAAAGTCGTCAGCCGCAAGCGGCGATCTCCATGAGATTTCGGAAGCGTTTTTCAGCGACTGTAGAATTGCTTTGTCAATTAAACGTGGCGCTGGCTGGTTTATAGCCGTTTGTATCCACTTTAAACTTCCTCTGGTGCCTTTGACTTGAACCGAGCGGGACATTTGGGGCTGCTCCAATTGTGAGACCAGCGACGGGGGTGTTCAGCCGAACCATCAAAGTCGTCGCGTCCCAGGTCGCGGGTGTTAATGGCGATTAGTTTGCCAAAGGCTGCACAACGGTTAGGGATTGTGAGGTAGCACAAACGAACGCATAGGTTCCGGCCTGTCCCGCCGCGAAGATGTCGACCTCGACGCGGACGGGGGGTACTTCTTGCTTCCAATTGGTCGGAATTGGCAGGACTCTCGTGCGGGTTTGCTTGATTTCTAGGCCGGGAATGTGTGGCAGCCTTTCCGCGGCCTTCAGCGTGCAGGCCCTTCTCGCGTCTGGGAACGTTTCAGGAGGCGGCGCCGAGGCTTCTCGCACCGTTGTCGTTTGAGGTGAGGGCGTTGGGGTCGGCTGAGGTGTCAATCCGGCTTGCTGGGCAGCGGGCGTTGCCGTCCGTCGTTCGGAAGTCCGCATAGGTCCAGCAACGATGAAAATAATTAAAGCGACGACGAAGCCAAACACCGACCATGCCACCACGGGATTATTCATTATGAATGCCCCAAAAGGGAGCATCTTTCCGCAACCATGGCGGGCGCGCAAGGGCTGCTCTATCTGCGTTGCGGTTTTCCCGCTATGGTCATCTTTATGGGGGCGGGCTAACGATCGGCGGACGGGCTCGTTGGACAAGTCCTGATCAGCGAGGGGCTTGCTCACGCCTACGTTTGCAGCGGGACTTCCTGTCCGAAGCGACAGCCATGGTGTGGCGGGCGTTAGCCTCGGCGACCAGGCGGGCAATTGAAACCGATTTAGTCGGTTGATCGGACCATCTTCTTGTAAATCCATTTTCGACCGTCGTATCGACGCAGAACCGTGCCGCGAACAAGCCGGCCGGTTATCGAACGCCGGGGGAAGAAGATTTGTGTGACGTGCCAAACCCCAGCCCAAGACGAGGTTTTTGGAACGTACTGAAGAAAGGTATGAACTGACATGTCGGACCTCTCGAAAAACACTGTCAGGGTTAGCGCGCGAGCCCTCGCGGGACATTGATGCTAGTCCGCACCTCGGCGGTTGCAACGAACATTCATCATTAAGCTAACTTAGAAACCTTACTTCCATGCATGGCCTATGCGAACAGGTCGGCGCCGGCCGGCGTGAACCGCACACAGGTGCCCGGACTCGTGTTTCCAGAGCCTGCCCTTTGTAACAAAGCCGCCTGATGATGAAAACATCTGACGGCCTTGTCACGACCTGACGCCGGGACAAGCGGTATGGATGTCCAGGCAACACAACCCTACGCTGTCTTAGGGGCTTAGCAACGAGACACGTTTGTTAAGATGAATTGTCGGCGCTGCAGGTTAATTCTGGAACTGGAAGTCGCCGGGCCGTCGTACCGCGTCCAACCCGGTGAATTACGGGCAAAGCAGGCACCGACTCAAATCCAGTGCGCTTCAACTATGGAAAGCCGATGGCAGAGACCGCCACCGGTCTGCCGCGACTCAAGTTCTGCATCCTTCGGGCACCAAACCGACGGCGTGCCTGCGGTGGCAGGCGGAAACGAATTCTGTTCTGGAATTCGTTTGGCTACGATTGGTCCTTCATCTCTTGGAACATCTTGATCACGTCGGTAATCCGAAGCTTTTTGTCGCGAGGGCCTTGGAATTCGCTGAGCGCTGACCGCTGCCGGGCGGCGATCTCGTCCCGCTTGTTCTGCGTCTCGGCCCTGAAATACGCTCGCATATCACGTCACAAACCGAAACTGCGGCGCTCACTGTCAACGTTGACAGTGAGTTTCTTGAACCCGAACGAACGCCTTGGCGACCTCAGGCGGCAACTCTAGCTGTTTACGCAACATCGCGGTCTGCCCTTAAGTCCGGTGTTCTGCCAGTACGTGCCGGTCCGCGGTGGCGATCTCGATCGGCGCACCGCAAAAGCAGTGTGACCGGCCAGTCGGAAATTCTGTCGGCATCTTCCGGCCGAAGGCGCGCATCCGGTATTTCCAAGCCGTCCGATCCCGGTGATCGCGCCACTCCCGAAAATCTTCCTCGGTCCGGCGGGATAAGAATACTTCCCAAGCACACTCAAATTCGGCGCGCGCCCGATCGAACGTGGCGGCCGTGCCGTTGGTGTGCTCGCCGGGATGACAGCCCGGATAGAAGCCGCAGGACCATTCCCATGGATCGAGGTCGAGCGGCTGGCCGACGCGCCTGGAGATCGTACCGACGTGCACGTCAGCGTAGAAGACGTGCCAGCAGTCCTGGCGCTCGGGATATCGACGGCGGGTGAGGGCGGGCATGGCCCATTGAAGCGCGGCATTCCCAAATTATCAACCCCTTGGGGCAGGGAACGAGTGCAAGCTACTGCGCGTCGTAGCTGGGGAAAACAGACCGTCCACTGGCGCGCCCCGAAAGGGGGAAAACGACAGAAGACACCTATGTGCTGCCTTTGGCTTCGTCACTTTGAATTCTAACTTTCAATGATCCATCTGCGTCATACGCGTCGACCATTCTCTCAGTGAGTTTTTTCTGCAATTCGGCTGTGACGTCCGCGCCAGGAGCCGCAGTAAGTCGCATTTGTAAGGACTCCTTACCCTCGAGGATCAGCCTTAAACCATGCAAAATCGCAAGTTGAGCTTGCTCGCGTTCCCCATGCCCTCGCGGATAGTAAACTCCACGGCGCAATTCCTCATCAGTGAAGTTGTAGCCTAGAGCTATTGAAATTTTCGACAGTAGTTTTACGTAAAATTCATTGCATCGCTCCGTCCATGCTCGGAGCTTCCCGGGGTCCGTCTCCTCTTCGGGTATCCCCCGAGTAAGCTCGCCGAACAATGACCGCCATGCAGCGAGCACCTCACGATTTTTCGACGCATTCAAGCCCTTCGGCAAAAAGGCAAGGTCAATCATGTTGACGGCCCGGACGTGATCGTCAGCCAACCGAGTGGCGCGGTTTGCCATCATTACGTCGAATATCTGGCGCTTGCGATTTCTGTTTTCAGTCGCGCGCTCAATCCATTTTTGAGTCTGCACGGCGATCACCGGCCCCGCGATGGTCGCGAGAACAACCCACCATTCAATTGCCACTTGTAAAATCTCCTTACCGCACGATTCGCAACGGGGTCAGGATGGCACGCCCAGCGCGCGCTGGATGGCAAATACCAGCTTCTCCCGGCTATTCACAGGGGAGAGGGAGAGACTCGGCACCGATTCGCTTCGACTGAGGAAAGTTGATGGCGCCCGTCGCCACCGGTCTGCCGCGACTCAGGTTCTGGAATCCGTCGGCGCATTCCGCGCTGATGGAGCGGAGACATGGAGAACGCACTATTACCGCTTGGCCAATCGCTCGCTGACAAACATCGAGCCGCCGAACTGAAATGGCGAGGAATGCCGCCCGGGTTGCCGCCGGAAATGGCCGGAGCGATTATGCTTGGGCTGCGGTCGGGCGAGCGAACGCTGGCGGACTACTACCGGTCAGCAGAGGGCGAGCATTATCTATGTACACTCGGTCGACTGTTGCAACACATGTCGCTGCACCCCGCATGGGGTGCGGAAGCGAAGTGTCTCAGCAACGCCTCCACGAATCGGCGCAAGAGCGAAAATAATCCTCTTCGAAAAGCAACGATGTGTCGCAACGGCCTCCACGAGATGACCGGGGACAACGTCAAATTCCGCAATCGTGGAACGCGCTACTGCGTCGCATGCACTCAGATTCAATATAAGCGCGTGCCTACACCGTTGAGCGAGGCTGACAAGGAGCAGATAAAGGCGCTGTTCAGCACAAATCGGCCAGTAACAGTTAGCTTTCTTACGCATGGTAGGATACCGGGCGACGGCTCACGCCAACGCGTCAAGCCCGTTGTTTGCCCCAAACCATTTTACCATGCGCGCGCGAACGACCCTGCTTTCGATCGCTTCATTCGAGAGCACACCGAGAATAGCAACAGCGTCGCCCAGCAAATCAGACACCGTCGCGAAAAGTTTCGTGCTGAGCGAGTTCAGCGGGAGCAGGACGCTAAAGACTATTTCGAAATCGCCGCAATGATCCCGCGATGGTTTCCAGAGCAGGACAAGTTCGACGTCGTCAACGACGTGATGGCCGAACTATCGGCCGGCAAGATCGCGCGCGATCAGTTGCGACAACGGATCAAGTTCTACATGGCCGAAGCGAACAAAATGTTTGCGCCGAAATACAGGAAGTTCGGCGATTCCAAACTGGTTTCGCTTGACGAGGTGATGTTCGACGATGGTTCGACGACCAGGGGCGACACCGTTAGCCGCGGGCTTTGGGACTAGACGCGGCGTATAGTATCACTTTTTCAAGTGGCCGCTCTTCCGGAGGTGATCGGTGACGACCTTCTCAATGAAGGACGAAAGCGAACGGGTATCATCCTTTGCTGCGGCTTCTGCAGCAGCTTTGACCTTCGCCGGCAGTCTTAATGACACCGGTAAGCTCTTGGGTTCAGCGGAAGGCGGGCGGCCCATATTGTCCATTAAATGTAGTTGACTTACTGAAGTTGCGTAACTACATTTATATTATCTTGCTTATCAAGGCAAGTCGGCTCGCCGGGCGTGTTGCTGCACTCCGGGCGAGCCTAACCCAAGCCGAAGGATATCTTCCATGGCCCGAGCTGATTGCGTGCATAGCACGCCACCCACAAACACGCCCGCAGATCCGACTCGCCGTCAATTCCTCTCCCAATCCGCTGGCGTGGCCGTCGGTGGCGCCGTTCTGGCGCTGGCGACAGTTTCAGCCACCGCGGACACCGCGGCTCCTACGGCCGCCGTGGCGTCTGGAGAGCCTGATCCGATTTTCGCGCTGATCGAGGACTACCGGACGGCAGCGGCGGCAGTGGCCGCCGCGGCATCCGAGGTCGACCGCCGCGATGAAATGATGATCGAGCAGGGCCTCGGTCCGTACCCGTTCATTTCGGTGCTTGATGCAAGCAAGCCCGGCAAGCCAACACCGACTCTGGCTTACTCTCACGAACATATTGATCGGCTCCTCCCGCCTGACCGCTTCAGCAAGGCGAATGCGGAGGCGAAGACCGCCCTAGATGTTCAGACTGAGCGAGAAAAGGCGATCGCAGGTGATAGCGAAAAAGTCATGAATGCCGCGATGGACGCGGAAGCCGAGGCATTGGACACCCTCGGCCGGACGTCGCCAACTACGATAGCCGGCGTTCTCGCGCTGCTGTATTTATTCCCGGATCTGCAGCGCGCACGCATTGACGACGACCAGGCCAACGCTCTCATAATCTCCGTTATCGACGCCTTGGTCGACATGCATCCGAATGTGCGATTGCCAAACCCGGCGGGGGCGGTCTGATGAAAATTGAACACTGGCACCGCCGCACGCCCTGATGATCGCCAGCCAGTTGCCTTGACGGGCGGGACGACGCTCTAGCCGTCCTTGATTGCGTGAGAGAGATCGTAGTCACGTTCCTGCACGACGATGAGCCGGCCAAGGCGTCGGTCATGACGCTGGTGCGGCAACAGCCGGACCTGAGCGCGTAAATGAGGCGGCCCGCCGCTTCACAGCAGACGGCGGGCCGCAACAGAAAGTCTTTCACAGACGGCATAGATTCACGGTCAACGACCAACAGGGGTTCTACCGCGAGAAAACCATACTCGGCACTTCATGCGCCTGCATTCACAGCGACGTGACTACACGCACAGCAGCAAGATCGGCCTACATTGTTCGCTATGGCACTAACTGATTTGCGGTCCCCATGCCTGACGGCCAACAAGGCTTATTTGGTTTCTCCTTTAAATATCGGCTCATCCGCGCCCCCTTGCGGTCCCTGGGGGCTTGGTCACAATCAATGTTTTAGAAAGCGAAAGGTTCGACGATGAGTGAAAAACCACAGACACCGTGGATGCGGCGGCCAGAGATCAAGAGGGTCAATCCAGTTGCCGACCGCACGCTAGAGGGCGCCGAAGCCGCCGGCTTGTTTCCGAAGCGAATCCTGCTGTCGCCCAAGGCTCCCGCGTGGCGCCGTGCTGAGGTCGAGGCCTGGCTTCGCGACCCGACGGCGTGGGTTCAGCGGCAAAGGCAGATTGGGAGCGCAGCAACGCAATGATGCTGCCCGCGCCCGCCAGATTCGACTACGACGCAGTGCCGGCTGTGACCGCCAAGGCGTTGCGCGCACAGGCGTCCCGGATCCGCAAGACGGTGAGCGGCGCAACGAAGGCGATCATTGAGATCGGCTGCGACCTGATTGCCGTAAAGCAGTCGCTGGTAGAGCGTGGGCATTTCCGGGACTGGGTGGAAGCCGAATGCGGTTTAAAGCTACGAACCGCTGAAAACTATATGCGGGCGGCTCAATTTGCTGAAGGGCGAAACGCAACCGTTGCGCTTTTGAATCCCGGCATCGTTTACAGGCTGGCGGCTAAAAGCGCGCTAGCCGAGATTGTCCAGTCCGTGCTCGATCGCGCCGCAAATGGCGAGGTTGTATCAGACGGCAGCGTGATCGCGGCTTTCGATGAAGCCAGATTCCAGAAGCAGGAAGCGGAGCGACTGCAGAAGCAAGCCAACCGGCGCGTTGACTCCAAAAAGACGCTAGCCCGTCGCGAGGCTGGGAGCCGACGATACGACGAAGGGCAACGGAAAGAAAACGAACGCCGCCGGCAAACGGCATTGTTGATCATAGATGGGCTTGGTCAAGAACGCTCGACTTTCCTCATCGATAGCTTGCCACACCACGAAGACTGGCGGATCCTCGAAATCCTGCGCAGAGAGGTCGATAAGCGGCGCGAGGTGGCGGCCTAAATGTCGCGTCCTGTTGCAAATCCCGGTTGCGGATGGCCGCTCGAAATGCGCGGTGAGACGGCCGCGGCTTATGTCGACGAGCCGTCGGTAGAGGCGTTTCTGGCAAAGGTCGCGAGGGGCGTCTATTCGCAGCCATCGCGGACCAAGGGCGCGCTTCCGAAATGGCACCGCACGAAACTTGATCATGACGCCGCCCGTCGACACGGCCTGCGCTGTGATGGGCCGGTCTTAGCAGAGAATGCGGAGGATCTTGTCTGATGCCGCGTCGCAAGCCTGCCGGATGGCCTGACCTCATGACCGCGAAGCACCTCGCCAGTGGTGCCACAGCGTACTACTGGGCGCCGCCGACGCGCGCAAAGCGATCTGGCTGCCCGGTGCTGCCCGAGGCCCTGGGGACCGACTACGCCATCGCCAAGCGTAAGTGCGACGACGTTCTCAACCCGCATTACAAGGCGTGGCTGACCCATGGCGAGGCCGACCTTTCGCTGCCGCGTGCGCCGTCCGGCACATGGGATTGGATGGTCGGCATCTATAAGTCGTCGCCGAAATACACCGGCAAAGGTGAGGACACGCGATCGTCCTATGATCGGATGTTGGCGCTGGTGTCGAAGCACATATTGAAGGACGGGCGGTTTTTCGGTGCGCTCGCGCTGGCATCAATCACGCCTGGGACCGCCGACAAGCTTTTTGAAAAGCTCAAGGTCAATTCCAAGGGCCGCACGCGGACCCGTACAGCCGTTTTGGCGATGAGGGTGGCGCAACGCGCGTGGGGCGTCGCAAGGCGCTCTGAACCGCGCCTGGTGCCGTCTGAGAACCCGTTCCAGAAGATGGGGCTCAGCTACAAGAGCAAGCCGACGCGCTTATTCCAGCACGACGACCTGATCAAATTCGTCGCCAAGGCCGACGAATTCGGAGAACGGTCGATCGGCACCGCGGCGATGATTGCGTTTTATTGGCTGCAGCGTGAGATCGATATCATCGGCCGGCTGGCGTGGTCGAACTACCGTCCGTCAGACGCGCCGCAAACCGCGAAGATCATTCACCACAAGACCGGCGCGATCGTCGACTTGCCGCTTTACGACGACGACGGAACGCCGCTTTGGCCGGAACTGATGGCGCGGCTTGATGCTGCCGACCGTCACGGCTCGCTTATCGTAACCCGCGACGTCGCCGATCGCTTCAAGGGCATTCGGCTGCCATGGAAAAAACGGCACTTCCTGCGCCATGTCGCGAAGATCAGAACCGCCGCTGGCATCGATCCGGCAATCAAGTTCATGGGCCTCCGTCACGGTGGCAACGTCGAAGGCGCCGACGCAAATCTGACGGACGCGCAGCTTCGCGCGCTCAGCGGTCACAAGACCACTGCGGCGTTGTTGAGGTACGCCCAAGCGACCACGCAACAGCGAAAATCTGGTGCGCGGATGAGACTGAACTCCAGAACGAAAGGTGCGCAAATTTCGGAATGAGCAAGTGACTCCGTGTCGGAATGACACGCTGGACACCTGCTATGTGATTGATTTCATGGTGAGCGCGGAGGGACTCGAACCCTCGACCCCATGATTAAAAGTCACGTGCTCTACCGCCTGAGCTACGCGCTCACTTGCCGCGCTGTGTAGGGGGCGAGCCCCCTTGGGTCAATAGCGGCTGTGCGGCAAAACCGCTGGTCTTGGGGCCTGAATTCCCTTTATGCCGCTGACGGTTAGCGAAATCTCCTCAGGCTTGGCCGGTCAATCCGTCCACCACTGAGCCTCTGTAGAGGCCCAGTATTTTGTCTGACGCGTTTTCCGGGCGCGAGCCGGGGTCCACTTCGCTTGAAAACGCCATGTATCAGTTCGCTTCCCGGCGAATCTCCGAGGCCACCGGCTGGGACGGGGCGGCCACCGTCGGCAGGCGGACCGGGCGGATCCCGATCAGTTCCGCCGTCCGCACCGCGCTGTTGCGCCAGAAGGCAAAGGAATTGGCGCGGGAGTTTTCCAGGAGCGCGATCGCGACCGCGGCCAGGAACGGCAGGCTTTGCAGCACCAGCACGCCCGCGAAGATGTAGATTTCGCGCACCTGCTTGTAGCCGTTCATGACCACCAGCACGGTGGCGCCCACCAGCAGCAGCACGCCGATCACGGCTTCCCAGAACGCCTGAAATTCGATCGACATCCGCGACAGGCCGCCCTTGGAGGTGCGGGCAAAGGCGAGATGCTCCGTGATCAGGCCCTGCGCCACCGCGCGCGACACCGTCCACTGCACGCTCATCGCCGCGATCATGGCGCCCAGCATCTGGCCGGCCTTGATGTTCACCCGCAGGCGATAGAGCGCGATGAAGTGCGTCAGCGAGACGATGAAAGAGGCGATGATCGGCAGCGTCAAAATCTTGTCGGGAATGGAGATGTCGGCAAACGCCACGATCGGCACCCAGATCAGGTTGAGGATCGCCACCACCACGCCGAGGCTTTCGGCGCCGAGCCAGTTTAGCCAGCCCAGCGAGAACTCGCGGCGCTGATCGGGCGACAGCCGGCTGGCGCCGGGCAGGAAACGCCGCCAGTGTTTTTTGACGATCTGGAAGCCGCCATAGGCCCACCGGTGTCGCTGTTTCTTGAACGCCTCATAGGTGTCGGGTAGCAAGCCCTCGCCATAGCGGACGTTGGTGTAGTGCGTCAGCCAGCCCTGTTGCTGAATGGTCAGGCCGAGGTCGGTGTCCTCGCAGATGGTGTCGCTGGACCAGCCGCCGGCCATGTCCATCGCGGAGCGGCGGATCAGGCACATGGTGCCGTGCACGATGATGGCGTTGAACTCGTTGCGCTGGACCATGCCGATGTCGAAGAAGCCGGCATACTCGCCGTTCATGATGTAGTGCATCAGCGACAGGTCGCCGTCGCGGTGTTCCTGCGGCGCCTGCACCAGGCCGACGCGCGGGTCGGCGAACACCGGCACCAGGTCCTTCAGCCAGTCCGGATGCACGACATAGTCGGCGTCGATGATGCCGATAATCTCGGCGTCAGCAGCGGTGCGGTCCATCGCGATCCGCAGCGCGCCGGCCTTGAAACCCTGCACCTTCTCGGCGTTGATGAACTTGAAGCGTTCGCCGAGCGCGCGGCAGTGATCCTGGATCGGCTGCCAGAACGCCGGATCCGGCGTGTTGTTGATGATGCAGACGCACTCGAAATTTGGATAGTCGAGCCGCGAGACCGCATCGAGCGTCTGCTTCAGCATCTCGACCGGCTCGAAGTAAGCCGGGATGTGGATCGACACCTTTGGGAAGGTGACGCCTTCGCCGATCGTGGCCGGCGCCAGGGCTGCGCTCTTGGCGATCAGCCGGCGCGGGCCGTGGCCGAAGGCGACCGCCGCGATCTCGTCGATCCGCGCCATCGCAATCAAGACCAGCGGCACCAGCAGGATCAGGCCGAGCGTCAGCGCGAACGCCGAACCGAATACGAAGTAATGCCCGGACCAGAAGGCGAATACGGTGGCGGCCCAGGCGCCGACGCCGTTGGCCGCCGCCGAAAGCACAAATGCCTGCGCGACGGTCGGCTGTTCCAGCCGCAGGATCGGCAGCGACATCAGGACGCCGACCAGCAGCGCGATGGCGGCAAGCTTCCAGTAATTCTCGTTGACGATCGGGCCGGTCCACGAAAACTTCGCTTCGCCGTCGTTGTTGAGGATGCCCCAATAGGGACCGACGCCGCCCTCAAAGGATTTCCACGGCCGGTCCATCGCTTCGACGATGTTGTATTCCATGCCCATCGCTTCGGCGCGGGCGACGAAATTACGCAGCACCGAAGCCTGCTCGAACGGGCCGGGCTCGGCGTTCCGCAGGTTGTAGCCGGCGCTGGGCCAGCCGAATTCGGCGATCACGATCCGCTTGCCCGGAAATTTCTCGCGCAGCAGGCCGTAGAGGTAGGCCGCCTGGTCCACCGCCTGCTTGGCCGTGAAGTTTTCCCAATAGGGCAGGATGTGGGCAGCAATGAAATCGACCGACGAGGCCAGTTCCGGATTGTCGCGCCAGCTGTTCCAAATTTCGCCGGTCGTGACGGGAACGTTGACCGACTTCTTGACCCGCTTGATCAGCTCGATCAGGTCCTCGACCTTCTGCTCGCCGCGGAAGATCACTTCGTTGCCGACGACGATGCCGTTGACGTTGCTGTTGCGCTTGGCGAGCGCGATCGCGGACTCGATCTGGGCCGCGTTGTAGTCGTCATCCTTCCTGATCCAGGCGCCCACCATGACCTTGAGGCCGAACTCGGCCGCGATCGGCGGCACCAGTTCGTTGCCTTCGGTCGAGGAGTAGGAGCGGATCGCCCGCGTCACGGTGGAGAGCCGTTTCAGATCGGCGCGAATTCTCGCGGGGTCGATCGTGAGGTCGACGACGTGGCCGGGTTCAAACGGCGTGTAGGAGACGCTCGGCAGGATGCCCTTGAAGTCGGGGGCCGCCTGCTTTTCCTGAAACAGGCCCCACAGCGCAGCGTGAGCTGCGGTCACAAACAGCAGAACGGCGACGACGGCGCGCATCGGCGGCTAAACCATAGGGGGCCTGCATTGGGGGAAAGCGAACCCGTCCCCAAGGTTCGACCGACACGGCGGCAAGAGTAAGGATAATCCTGCCGCGCGAATTCACAACTGGTATGACGGCATGGCGTTTTAAGGGCGCGGATTGTTCGAAAACCGAAAAATCCGTACGTTCCCGGCCAACGCCGCGGCGGTTATTTTGTCGCAGCCGCGGGCGCGGCAGCGGGAGCCGGAGCAGGGGTCGCGGCCGGCGCCGGCGGCGCCGCGCTTCCGGCGGTGGCGGGAGCGGCCGGCGCCGGGCTTGCCGCGGCGGCAGCCTGGGGCTGCGCGCCCGGATTGATCCAGCAGGCATGGATCCGGCTGGACAGGGTTTCGGCCACCTTGGGATCGATCTGGCCGCCAAAGCGGGTCAGGCAACGGAAGGCAGCCTGGACGTGGCCGCCGGGGCAGCCGAACCGGTCGTAGAGGTCGAGGTGCCGGAACGCGGTGTCGAGGTCGTCCCGCCACATCAGGCTGACCACGCGGCGGCCGAGCCAGACGCATTCGGGATTGCCGGCCGGGCCGTTGATGGCCTGCGACGCCTCGACGAACTCGTCGGTCTTGCGCTGGTTGTCCTTGGCGACGTCGGCGGCACTGGCCGCCGGGGGCTTACCCTGATCCTGGGCGGCCTGGCCACCGCTCTGGGCGAACGCAGCGCCCGATCCGATCAGAAACACGAGACCGGCGGCGGCGAGGTGGCGCACAACCGACTTTCCTGGATCAAGCACCCGACGCATACATACCCCGATTGTTTCCGTGTGACGGTTGGCTTGTTGCCGTCCAAATAGGTCCCCAATGCGGCGGAGACTCCTGACGATTCCCATGCCGGTTATTTCGGATTTTGTCCAGCAAACTCACAACTTTATCGCTTCTTGGTAAAATCGCCGCAGGGAAGAAGCGCAAATCCCGCTATTGTGTATCTTGGCAGATCGCCGGTGAACGGCTAATCGACGGGGCCCCGCCCGGAGGATGGAACCGATTTCTCTTCGCACGCCGCTGGCGCTTCTCGTTTTATCCCTTGGTATGATTGCGGCGCTGTGGTGGTGGGCGGCCACGCCGATCATGTTGTCGCGCGCGCCGATCGATCCCAATGCCAAGCTGCAATGCGTTTCCTATGCGCCGTTCCGCGACCTGCAGTCGCCGCTGGCTCCGGCCACCCATATCGCGCCGGAACAGATCGCGCAGGACCTGGCGCAGCTTGCTGCGATCACCGACTGCGTGCGCACCTATTCGATCGAGAACGGGCTCGACCAGGTTCCGGCGCAGGCCGCCAAGGTCGGCCTGAAGGTCATTCAGGGCATCTGGCTCTCGAGCAACCGGCTGAAGAACTTTTCCCAGATTTCGACCGCGGTCAGCCTGACCAAGCAATTTCCCGGTGTCATTTCCGCGCTGGTGGTCGGCAACGAGGTGCTGCTGCGCGGTGAGATGACCACGGCGGATCTCGCCGCCAACATCCGCAGCGTCAAGGCGCAGGTCACGGTGCCTGTGACCTATGCCGACGTCTGGGAATTCTGGCTGCGCAACCGCGAAGTCTATGAGGCGGTCGATTTCGTCACCATTCATATCCTGCCGTACTGGGAGGACATGCCGGTGCGGGCGAAGTTCGCCGCCAGCCACGTTGACGACATCCGCAAGCGGATGGCGGTGGCGTTTCCGGGCAAGGAAATCCTGATCGGCGAAACCGGCTGGCCGAGTGCCGGGCGGATGCGCGAGGGCGCGCTGCCGTCGCGTACCAACCAGGCGCGCGTGGTCTCCGAAATTCTCGACCTCGCCAAGCGCGAAGGCTTTCGCGTCAACCTGATCGAGGCCTATGACCAGCCGTGGAAACGCCAGCTCGAAGGCACCGTCGGCGGCTATTGGGGCCTGTTCGATGCGGTCAAGCGCGCCGTGAAATATCCGCCGGGCGTGCCGATCAGCAATTACCCGCTCTGGAAATGGGACATGGGGTGCGGCATGGCGCTCAGCTTCGTCGTGTTCCTGACGGGCTGGCTGACCTTGCGCCGGCGGCCGTGGCAGCCACGTTTCATGTCATGGGTCGCGGTCGGAACCTCGGCGACGACAGCCGGCATGCTGCTCGGGATCGCCGCCGACAAGATGGTCTACGAGAGCTACGGGATCGGCGGCTGGCTGCAATGGGGCGCGCTGCTCGCCGCAGGCATTCTCTCGCCGATATTGTGCGCCTACGCCGCGATGTCGGGGCGGCCGTTGCCGACCTTCCTGGAATTGCTGGGCCCGCGCGATGGCCGCACCCGATCGGCGTTGACGGTGCTGCTGGGCTTGGTCCTAATCGTGACCACGCTGATCGCCGCCGAGACCGCGCTCGGATTCGCTTTCGATCCCCGTTACAAGGATTTTCCGTTCGCCTCGCTGACCATGGCGGTGGTGCCGTTCGCCGCGCTGATGCTGGTCAACCGGCCGAAGGAGGGCGTACGCCCGATTGCCGAATCCGCCTTTGCCGGCGTGCTGGTCGCAGCCGCGCTCTTTATGGGTTTCAATGAGGGCGCGCAGAACTGGCAGTCGATGTGGACCTGCGCGGTCTACCTGGGTCTGGCGCTTACGCTGTGGCGGGCGCGGGCCGTGCAAATCCCAAAATAAGCAGCCCGATCGCAAGACCCGACAGCGCAATATTGTAGAGCACGATGCCGAGGCCAGCCGCGATCAGCCCGCCGGTCAACAGCACGATCGAAGGCCGCATGACGTGAAGCGTCGCAATCACCAGCGCGACGATGCCGAACACCGAATTCTTGAACAGCGAGGTGGCGAGCGTCCGCGCCTTGCACAGCATGGTCTGGAGGCCGGCGTCGCAGGCCAGCGCCGTGGTGGAGAGTTCGACCGCGAGATAGCGCAGATACAGCGCGTAACCGACGGTCACGAAGCCGATCACCAACAGAAATTGCACCTGATAGGGCGTCAGCCGGAACGGAGTTTTTTTCATCGCGGGAATATGCTCGGGAATGGCGCCGGGGACAAGCCGCGGCTTGCGGTGTCGGTGTCAAAAACGGTGAAAGATCGGCCGTAACGCATTGTGTAGACGAAGGTTATTGCGAGTTCTTTCGACCGAACATCGTCGAAATCGACGACGAAATTGACGACGTCGTTTCCGGCTTCTTGGGTTCCTCGACGGGCGCTGTGGCCGCCGCCCGCTTCGACGTGCCGCGTTTGTGAGACGCGGGCTTGGAGGGCGGCGCCGGCGCCGGCGTGACATCGTCCCTGAACGAGAGCCGCTGGCCGTCGAAGACGGTGGTGTCGCAGGTGCGATTGTTTTCGGTCATGACCGCGCAGATCTTGGCGGCGGCGCCGGCGTCGTTGAGCGGGCCTGCCACCAGGTGCAACTGCATGCCGAGCCCGTTGGTGCCTTCCTTGATCATGATGACCGGGCGTAGCGCCTGCAGCGACGCATTCGACCGCGACTTCAACAACCCGCGCCACAGCGCTCGCAGCCCGTTGACCGAATTGGCGGCGCCGAGATCGACCCCGAACTCGGTTCGCTGCAGGGCAACTTTCGGCGTGGCGGCGTCTTCCGCTTCCTCGTCGCTGGAAGGCGGTGCCGAGGCCACGACTTCCGGGATAGGGCTGGCCGTGACCGGGCTGACGGGCTTGTTCGGCTCGATCAGTTTTGTGGCGGAGGGGTCGGGCGGGGCCATGAACGATTTCGCGGCCACCAGCGGGGTCGCGGCCGCAGCCTTGGCGGCTTCCGGCTTGCCGGGATCGGTTTTGGCGGCATCGGCTTTGGCGACGTCTGCCTTGCCAGCATCGATCTTGCCAGCATCAGCTTTGGCAGCAGCATCCGCCTTGGCAATGTCAGCTTTGGCAACATCCACCTTGGGTGCGTCGGTCCTGGCCGGCTCGAGTTTGGCCGGCTCGAGCTTCGCGACGTCGGATTTGGCGGCTTCTGCTTTGGCCGCGTCGGTCTTCTCGGCCTTGCCGGACTCTGTCTTGAGCGGGTCCTTGGCCACCGAGGCAACGGTGGCAGGGCTTGGCTCCGGAGCCGTGGCCTTCGTCGCCGGTTTTTCGGTCGTGGGTGCGGCGGTGGCGACCGGTCCGACGACCGGCGCAGGCGTCGTTGCGGCTGATGGTGCGGAGAGTGCGGGCGCGGGACCCGCCGCCGCTGCAGTAGGGGGAAGCTGCCGGATGAACGAGCCGGTGACGGAATCCAGCCCCTGTTCCAGGCTGGTAACGCGGGAATACAGCCGGTCGCGGTCGCCGTTCAGAGTATCGACCGCGCTGGCGAGACGCCGGGTCTCGCTCTGGTTTTCCTTCGCTGTCACCTGGATCTGCTGCGCCTGCCGGGACAGTTCGGCCGCCGCCATCTGCTCGCGCTTCAAGCCGAGCGACGACTGGTTGGCCATCACCGCCACCACCACGGCGCCGACCGCGCCGACGCCCCACGAGCCGAGCCGCCACAGCGCGCGACGGTCGAGGTCGTCTTCCTCCGCCAACAAGCCGCTCAGCAGGCCGCCGGTGTTATCGGTGTCGAAGTCGTCTGCGAGATGGTCTGAATCCCTGGCCAAGCGTTCCTGGCCCTCCCTCAGGCCTGCCGAATCACACGGCAAACATTAACAGGAAATCCGGCGTGTTCCTGAATCCGGAGCTTTGCGGGGTGGCGAATCGGTTTGATCTGCCACGGAAAACAATTAAAGAGGCCGGCGCCATCCGACGTGTTCGCTATAGCGTTTTCGAGCGAAGTGGATGCCGGTTCGTGTAAAGAAAACGCGTCAAAACAAGAGAGTGGAGCCCGGTTCTGATTCAATCATAACCAAAAGGGGCTCCAGGGATCAAAATGACGGCTCGTTCCAGCCTGACGGTAGTGCTTGCGGCCGGTGAGGGCACGCGCATGCGATCGGCGCTGCCGAAGGTGCTGCATCCCGTCGCCTCCCAGTCGCTGCTGGCCCATGTGCTGGATGCGGCCCCGCACGGCGCGGGGGCCGCGCTTGCGGTCGTGGTCGGGCCGAACCACAAGGCGGTCGCCGACGAGGTGGCGCGGGTCCGCCCGGATGCGGCGACCTTCATCCAGGCCGAACGGCTCGGCACCGCCCATGCAGTGCTGGCGGCGCGCGAGGCGATTGCCCGCGGCGCCGACGATTTGCTGGTGGCGTTCGGCGATACGCCTTTGATCTCGGCCGAAACCTTCGCACGGCTGCGCGCGCCGCTCGCCAACGGCGCGGCGCTCGCCGTGCTCGGCTTCCGCGCCGCCGATCCGACCGGCTATGGCCGCCTGCTGCTCGAAGGCGACCACCTGGTGGCGATCCGCGAGCATGCCGATGCTACGCCCGAGGAACGCAAGGTGACGCTGTGCAACGCCGGGGTAATGGCGTTCGACGGCCGCCTTGCGCTCGAGATCATCAACAAGATCGGCAATGCCAACAGCAAGCGCGAGTATTATCTGGTCGATGCGGTAGCCATTGTCAGGCAAATGGGATTGGAGGCCGTCGTGATCGAAACCAACGAGGATGAAGTGCGCGGGATCAACAACAAGGCCCAGCTCGCAGAGGCGGAAGCTGTGATGCAGGCGCGGCTGCGCCAGGCCGCCCTCGACGCCGGCGTGACGCTGATCGCGCCCGAGACGGTGTTTTTCTCAGCCGACACCACGTTCGGCAGCGATGTCACCATCGAGCCGTTCGTGGTGATCGGTCCCGGCGTCAGCATCGGCGACGGAACCGTGATCCATTCGTTCAGCCACATCGTACAGTCATCGATCGGCAAGAACGTGCAGATCGGCCCCTATGCGCGGATGCGGCCCGGCACTTCGATGGGCGATGGCTCCAAGCTCGGCAATTTCGTCGAGACCAAAGCCGCGACCATCGAGGCCGGCGCCAAGGTCAATCACCTGTCCTATGTCGGCGACGCCCATGTCGGCGCCAAGGCCAATCTCGGCGCCGGCACCATCACCTGCAACTATGACGGTTTTGCCAAGAACAAGACCATCATCGGTGCCGGCGCCTTCATCGGCACCAACACCTCGCTGGTCGCCCCCGTGAAGATCGGCACCGGCGCCTATATCGGCTCCGGCTCGGTGATCACCCGCGACGTGCCCGACGACGCCATGGCGGTCGAGCGCAGCCCGCAAAGCATCCGCGAAGGCGGGGCGACGCGCTATCGCGAGTTGAAGATGCGCGGCAAGAAACCGAAGGAAGGCTAGGCCCCCGACGTCAATGGCCCGGATGGATGGCCCCGTTGAGGTGGATGCAGGCGAGGATGGCAAACACGTAGTCCTGCAGGAATGCGACCAGCAGTTCGAGCGCGGTGAGCGCGACGGTGAGCCCCAGCGGCAGCACACCGCCGATCCAGCCGATGGCGCCGAACGCGACGCCGAGCATCGCGATAAAGCCCGCGAACACTTTTAGCGCGATGTGGCCGGCCAGCATATTGGCGAACAGGCGCAGGCTGTGCGGATGCTGCGGTGCGCCGCGCTATTCTTGGACCTGATGCTGGTAAATCTGGCTCAGAGCAACCATAGTCGTGGTGTCACAATTCCGGATAGATTCACCGTCGTCGATGATGTGGCCTGTCCGCCGTCAGCGCCGGTCATTTGCGGAAATGTTGCTCGGACAACCGGAGGCCCGTCATGTCTCATATCGATTCCAACGAGGCAAAGCCCCGACGCACATTCGATCCCGCCGAAATGGGCGCCATCGCTCATCTCTACCGTGGAGAAGTCTATCGCTCGACGATCTGGCGAACGCGGCTCGACAACACGACCAATTGGTCGATTGTCACGATGGGCATCGCGCTGTCGACGACCTTTTCCAGCCCGGAGGCTTCGCCGCTGCCACTCCTGCTCGTAGGGCTGCTGATTGCGGTGTTTCTCGGTATGGAAGCGCGGCGTTATCGCTACTTCAATGTCTGGCGCGCCCGAACTCGCTGGCTAGAGACGAATTTCTACGCGCCAATATTGACCGGTGAAGCGCGCGACAACAGCTGGCAGGTGGTTCTCGCGCACGACTACACCGCGCCTCGCCATCACATTTCGTTTCTCCGCGCTGCAGGGCGGCGGTTACGTCGCAACTACGTCTGGATTCTCGTCGTTCAGGCAGTTGCCTATTACGGCAAAATAGCAATCCATCCGACGCCTGCGGCGACCTTGGCAGAATTTGTCGATCGCGCCGCCGTCGGCCCGATTCCCGGCTGGGTGGTCCTGATAGTGGGCTTTGTCTACAATTTCGGCTGGCTCGCGTTCGCGCTCGGCACGATGTGGCTCGACCGGCGCACGCACGGGGCTAACCGCGACGCGGTGGCGATGGGTTAGTGAGCGGGAGCCGGGGCTGACCTAATTCGTCAGCGCCATAGGCGACTTGAAACCCCGTCACCGGACATGAATTTCGGTGCATTTAATTAACTGACCCTAATCTTTGCGTGCATCCTCGCAGAGGCCGAACTCAAGCAGGGGTGAGAACGGAAAGCGCCAAACGGGGAAATAAGTCCACTGGCACCGTAATTCCGTAATTCTGATGATGCGATGGCGGTCGAGCGCAGCCCGCAAAGTATCCGCGAAGGCGGGGCGACAAAGTATCGCGAGCTGAAGACGCGGGGGAAAAAACCGAAGGAAGACTAAATATTCCTGCGCCCCAAGGCAGACGATGTCATTGTGGTCGTCTGCCAAACGCAGTCTACCCGTCATGCCCGCACCGCCAATTCCTTTGGGCTCGTCGGTCTGGCTTCCCTGTTCAGGATGTATCGAATTTACGAGAGTAGGGGCGATCTGATGCTACGTCTGATTCTCTCGATCTGGTTGCACCCGTTGGATGCCATAGTTGCGTCGGCCTTCGCGCGGATCTGCGTAATCCTGGCACTGCTTGCCTTCTGCGTCCCGGGATCGTCGGCGCAGGGAAGTGCCTCGAAGCTCCGCGTGGCCACGCGAGTGGTGGCACCCATGGTCATCGAGGACAAGGGTGCCCTCCGAGGATTCAGCATTGATCTCTGGAACAGCATTTCGGCACGGCTAAATCGTGAGACGGAATACCTTGTCATGTCCGACGTGGGTGAGGTGCTGGATGCCGTGGGAAACGGTCGGGCTGATCTCGGCATTGCGGCTATTTCGATCACCTCAGAACGCGAGAGCCGGTTCGATTTCTCCCAGCCGATCCTGAATGCCGGCCTGCAAATCCTGGTGCGCGGCGCCGCCGAGAATGCCGAGCCAAGTCCGGTGCATCTGATGAGATTGTTCTTCTCCCGCACCCTCCTGATCTGGCTCGGCATCGCGTTGCTTCTGATCATGATCCCCGCACATCTGGTCTGGGTGGTGGAGCGACACCATCGCAACGGAATCGTTCCAAGCAAAAACTATTTTCCGGGAATTTTCCATGCGATGTTCTGGGCCGCGGGCACCCTCGCGACACAGGCCGACCAGATGCCCCGGCACTGGATGGCCCGGATTGTTGCGGTGCTTTGGATGTTTACGGCGGTAGTGTTCGTGGCCTTCTATACCGCGCAGCTCACGGCATCACTGACCGTGCAAAAAATCAGGGGATCGATCAATGGGCCGCAGGATCTGGTTGGCCGGAATGTCGGCACGACGCGAGCCAGCACGGCCGCCGCCTATCTGAGTGAGAACAAAGCTCAGGTCCGTGAGTTCGAGAGCCTTGATGCCGTCTACGACGCACTGCTGGAAAAGCAGGTCGACGCCGTCGTGTTTGATGGGCCGGCGATCCTCTATTACGTAGCGCATGACGGTAAGGGATTGGCGCAAGTCGTCGGCGGTGTATTCCACAAGGAAGACTACGGTATCGTCTTCCCAACCGACAGTCCGTTGCGCAAGCAGGTGAATGAAGCGCTCCTGGCATTGCGCGAAAACGGCAGATACCAAAAGATCTACGATGAGTGGTTCGGCAAAAACTAGGCGCCGCCGGTCATCATCGGGACCGGCACCTTCAAGGCCCGTCGTCACCGACGAGAATGAGAAGGCTCACGTGCTTGCTCCGGTGCCGCTTGTGGTTGGGTTGCGCGGCAGGGTGATCTTGAATTCGGTGTATTCGCCGGGCCGGGTATCGACCTCAATCGACCCGGTGTGCTGCTTGACGACAATGTCGTGGCTCAGCGAGAGACCAAGACCGGTTCCTTCGCCGGGTGGCTTGGTCGTAAAGAACGGGTTGAATATCTTATCGATCACGTCGGCGGGAATGCCGCCGCCGTTGTCCCGAATCCTGATCTCAACGCGGTCGCCAAGGTTCTTGGTCGCAGCCGCCAGGGTAGGCTCGTAGCCATTAAGTTTCGTTTCCGTCTTGCGCTTCGTTGCCGCATAGAAACCGTTCGAAATCAGGTTGAGAAGGACCCGCGTCATCTCCTGCGGAAACAGATCGACCCTGCCGATGGTTGGATCAAAAGACCGCTCCAGGTTCATCTTGAATTCCTGATTTTCGGCTCGGGCACCGTGATAGGCAAGGTTGAGGCATTCCTCCACAAGGCCGTTGAGATTGACCTGCCGACGCTCGGTGGAACCCTCGCGGGAATGCAGCAGCATGTTCTTGACGATCAGGTCGGCGCGCTTGCCGTGTTGCACCACTTTTTCGAGATTCCCTTTCAGCATGTGGGTAAGTTCGTCCGTCTCCGCGCGCGTCTTGTCGTCGAGCGACGCGGGCTTGAGCACGTCGTCAAGTTCCTCGACGAGTTCCGCTGACAGAGCGGAGAAATTATTGACGAAATTGAGCGGGTTCTTGATCTCGTGTGCAATGCCCGCGGTGAGCTGGCCGAGCGACGCCAGTTTCTCGGTTTGAATGAGGCGATCCTGCGCGGTGCGCAAGTCGTTGAGCGACTGCGACAACTCCTTGGTGCGTTGCTGCACCTGTTCGAACATGCGGACATTGCCGATCGCGATCACCGCCTGATCGGCGAAAGTCTGCAGCAGAGCAATCTGTTTATCGCTGAACGGATGGACTTCGGTGCGGCGGAGAACGATCGCTCCGATGCTATCGCCCTCACGCAACATCGGCACGCTGAGGATAGTGCGGTGACCCATGCGTTGCGACAGTTCGCGGCCGTCGGGAAATTCGTCGCCTTCGGCGAGGAGGTCGTGCACGTGCACCGGCTTCTGGTCGACAAAGGCGCGGCCGGCGGTCCATCCTCGGTTGATCGGCCATTTGTCGATACTCATCGGTATCGGACCATGGTGCGCGCTGATACGCAACTGATCGCCATCCCTTAGCAGTACGACGGAGTCATAGGCATCGCAAAGCTCGCAGGCATTTTCCACAATAGCCCTGAGGACCGGCCCAACATCGGTCGGCGAGGAAGCGATGACCTTCAGAATATTGGCGCTTCCGGTCTGGTAGGTCAGCGCCTCCGTGAGATCGCGGGTCTTCGCCTGTACCTCGTCGAACAGCCTTACGTTCTCGATAGCAATCGCTGCCTGGTCGGCAAATGTCGTGACCAATTCGATCTGTTTGTCGGTGAATGGGCGCGCTTCGGAGCGTGACAGGGTAAGGACGCCAATCGGCACACCCTCGCGCAGCATCGGAATGCCGAGAGCGGTGCGGAATTGATCCAGGCCGATTTCCGACGTGAAGGTGTATTCCGGATCGTCCGACACGTCCGGAATGTGAACCAGCTTGCCTTCAAGAAGCGCGCGGCCGGCCACAGAACCTCTGCTTGGTTCGACCGGAATGCGCCTGACAACGTCCAGGAATTTGCGCGAGAAGCCAAAGGCCTCCGCCCGATAGAACACTCCCTGGTCCTGCCGCGTGATCGTCCCATTGTCGGCTTCGCAGAGCCGCGCCGCCGATTCAACCAGCGTTTGCAGGACCGTCTGCAAGTCGAAGGTCGAGCGGCTGATGACTTTCAACACGTCGGCCGTCGCGGTCTGCTGTTGCAGCGATTCGCGCAAGTCCTCTGTGCGCGCCTGAACTTCATCGAACAGCCGTACGTTCTCGATAGCGATCACGGCTTGCGCCGCAAAGGTCGAAACAAGCTCGATCTGCTCTCCGGTGAACGGCTTAACAACGCTGCGCATCAGCGCAATAACACCGATGGGCACGCTTTCTCGTTGAAGAGGAATGCCGAGCATGGTGCGGTATTTGCCTTTGCTCTGGTACTCGATCGCCGAATACTCGGGATCGGTCAGGCAGTCCGGGATATGAATGGTGGTCTGCTCCAGCGCGGTGCGGCCGATCAGCGTGCCGCGCCCGGGACGGATGGGATGGCTGGACGCGTAGTTGACAAAATCAGGCGCAGTATTGGTCGTGGCGGCGACATGGTACTCGTCACCATCGCGCTTGTAGATCAAGGCATATTCGGCGTCGCAAAGCCGGCTAGCGGTCTGCACAATGCTGTCGAGGACAGGCTGAAGTTCGAAAGCGGATCGATTAATGACATCGAGAATGCCGCTGGTCGCTTTCTGCCGCTCCAGCGCTTGCGTCAGTTCACGCCGAAGGGTTGCGATGATTTTTTCAGGATTGGCGGCTCCAGCGGTCGCAGGTTTGTGCGCCCGCTTAGGCCTGGCCGCAAGTTTATGAACCGCTCGCTCGCGCTTGGCCATGAAACAGCGCCCCCCAGCCGGAAAGCCACTAAATCAAGCCAATGTTACTCAATCGCCGTGCGTCCGTATAGCCCGGCGATTCGCGGTAACCGCCTCCGAGCGCGACCATTCTCGGGGCACGGTCATCAGCCAGCAGCTATGCTGCAAGGACGAATTCATTTCTCGCTCTGCGACAAATCAACCCGTCGGTCAAATCACCAAAAGTCTGTCCAGCCCCTCGCGAAAAAATATTTCGCTTTGGCCGTCGGGCAAATCAGTGGTTCAACTCCGCCCGTCTACCGCGACAAGAGGGGCGATCGCGATCGTCACGACCGTGCGGTGGGATGCGGTGGACGCGAAGGCTGCGACTGACGAGCGCGGCATTTGCGTACGGTGAAGTCGTATGGGCCTGACGCCCCGGTGCTGGCGTCAAGTCGTGCGGGAACGAAAGTTCTCGCCGGTGATGGTGGCAAGCAAGCCGGTCACCAGGGCGATCACGTATAAGCCGTAAAGCCATTGCGCAGGGAAGGCCGGGTGTTCTCCGCTGAACCTGTATGCTCGTGTGCAGCTTTGTTTTGCACAATCGCACGCGAGACCGCGGGTGCAGCGCGCGCCCGGTCTTCCCTGCGCCCTCTGTTTTCAGAGGGCAGCGTTTCTGGTAAACCTCGGGCAGTTCATGCCGCGAGATCGCGAAACTGTATCTATCCATCGTCATTCCGGGGCGATGCGAAGCATCGAACCCGGAATCTCGAGATTCCGGGTTCGCTTCGCGCCCCGGAATGACGACCTAGCCGGGTTGGGCGGCTTGTTAAGCTTTCCGTTTAACGCTGTCTCAATCCGCAATAATTATTGAGTATCTGGACGGCGCCGTTTTTCGTTAAGAGAACCGGGCGCTGATTTGGCGAATTTTCGACGATTTGGGGATATTCAACCGCATGTGCGGCATTGTCGGCATTCTCGGACGCAGCCCGGTCGCGGAGCTGCTGGTGGATTCGCTCAAACGCCTGGAATATCGCGGTTACGATTCCGCGGGCGTCGCCACGCTGGAAGGCGACCACCTGGAGCGGCGCCGCGCCGAGGGCAAACTCAAGAATCTGGAAAAGCGGCTGCAGTCCGAACCGCTCACCGGCCATACCGGCATCGGCCACACCCGCTGGGCCACCCACGGCAAGCCGACCGAAAGCAATGCGCATCCGCATGCGACCGAAAACGTCGCGGTCGTGCACAACGGCATCATCGAGAATTTTCGCGAACTGCGCACC
Source organism: Bradyrhizobium sp. KBS0727 (assembly GCF_005937885.2). Classification (NCBI taxonomy): domain Bacteria; kingdom Pseudomonadati; phylum Pseudomonadota; class Alphaproteobacteria; order Hyphomicrobiales; family Nitrobacteraceae; genus Bradyrhizobium; species Bradyrhizobium sp. KBS0727. Next base: position 3,758,488 of record NZ_CP042176.1, read on the forward strand.
ATGCTCGAGAAGCAGGGCGCCAAGTTCTCCAGCGAGACCGACACCGAAGTGGTCGCGCATCTCGTCAATTCCTATTTGCTCAACGGCGATTCGCCGCAAGAGGCGGTGAGGAAATCGCTGCCGCAACTGCGCGGTGCGTTCGCGCTGGCGTTCGTGTTCAAGGGCCATAACGATCTGATGATCGGCGCCCGCAAGGGCTCGCCGCTCGCGGTCGGCCATGGCGATGGCGAAATGTATCTGGGTTCGGACGCGATCGCGCTGGCGCCGTTCACCGACACCATCAGCTATCTCGAGGACGGCGACTGGGTGGTGCTGTCCCGCGAAGTCAGCGTGATCTACGACGAGCAGGGCGTCGTCGCCAATCGCGAGGTGCTGAAGTCGGGCGCGTCGTCGTTCCTGGTCGACAAGGCGAACTATCGTCACTTCATGGCCAAGGAAATCCACGAGCAGCCGGAAGTGGTCGGGCATACCCTTGCCAGATATGTCGACATGGCGAGCGAGCGCGTCGTGCTGCCGAAGCTGCCGTTCGACTTCAAGGACATCCAGCGCATATCGATCGTCGCCTGCGGCACCGCGAGCTATGCGGGCTACGTCGCCAAATACTGGTTCGAGCGGCTCGGCCGCGTGCCGGTCGAAATCGATGTCGCTTCCGAATTCCGCTATCGCGAGGCGCCGCTGCGCAAGGGCGATCTCACGATCTGCATTTCGCAGTCCGGCGAGACCGCCGACACGCTGGCGGCGCTGCGCTATGCCAAGGCGGCGGGCGTCCACACGCTTTCGGTGGTCAACGTCCCGACCTCGACGATCGCGCGCGAAAGCGAGACCGTGCTGCAGACGCTGGCTGGTCCCGAAATCGGCGTTGCCTCGACCAAGGCCTTCACCTGCCAGTTGATGGTGCTGGCTTCGCTGGCGGTTGCCGCCGGCAAGGCGAGGGGCGAATTGTCGGATGCCGACGAAGCCAAGCTCGTCCAGGGCCTCATTGAAATTCCGCGCCTGATGGCGGCGGCGCTCACCATCGAGCCGCAGATCGAAAAGCTCGCGCGCGAGATTTCGAAATCCAAGGACGTGCTCTATCTCGGCCGCGGCACCAGCTATCCGCTGGCGCTGGAAGGGGCGCTGAAGCTGAAGGAAATTTCCTATATCCACGCCGAAGGCTATGCGGCGGGCGAGCTCAAGCACGGGCCGATCGCGCTGATCGACGAGAACATGCCGGTCGTGGTGATCGCGCCGTTCGACCGGGTGTTCGAGAAGACCGTCTCCAACATGCAGGAAGTCGCCGCCCGCGGCGGCAACATCATCCTGATGACCGACGCCAAGGGGGCGGCGGAAGCGACCGTCGAATCCCTGGTCACGATCATCCTGCCCGACATGGCCGCGACATTTACGCCGATGGTCTACGCCGTCCCGGTGCAGCTCTTGGCCTATCATACCGCCGTGGTGATGGGCACCGACGTCGACCAGCCGCGAAATCTCGCCAAGTCGGTCACGGTCGAATAGTCGCATGGCCGTCCGGCTGTCACGCTGGCCCTTCAAAAAGCTGCTAGGATGACTTAGCTGCCGTGAGGGCGTCCCGCGCCCTGATGTGGCGATAATGGCCGTCCGACTATCTGGAACCGCAATGAACCGCGAAGAACTGCCCCTGAACGCTCCCCCCGAAGACATCCTGCCCGATCACCCGCGGGGGCTAATGGCCCGGTTCCGCAACTATTTCCTGACCGGGCTGATCGTCGCCGGGCCCATCGCCATTACGTTTTACCTGACCTGGTGGTTCGTGAACTGGGTCGACAACCTGGTCCGCCCCTTCGTACCCACGGCCTACCGGCCGGAAACCTACCTGCCGTTCGGCCTGCCGGGTTCCGGCCTGATCGTCGCCGTGATCGCGCTGACGCTGCTGGGCTTCCTCACGGCCAACCTGATTGGACGCACGCTGGTCGATCTCGGCGAACGGCTGCTGGGGCGGATGCCGGTGGTGCGGGCGATCTATCGCGGCCTGAAGCAGGTGTTCGAGACGCTGTTCTCGGGTTCGGGATCGAGCTTTCGTCGCGTCGGCCTGGTCGAATTCCCGTCGCCGGGGATGTGGTCGATCGTGCTGATCTCGCAGCCGCCAAGCGTCGAGATCGCCAACAAGCTGCCCGGCGGCGAGGAACAGATATCGGTGTTCCTGCCCTGCGCGCCGAACCCGACCACGGGATTCTTTTTCTACGTTCCAAGAAGCAAGATCATCGAAGTCGACATGAGCGCCGAAGATGCCGCGACCCTGATCATGTCGGCCGGCGTGGTGCAGCCCGGCTCCGATCAGCAGAAGAAAGTGGCGGCGCTGGCCGGCATGGCGAACGCCGCGCGCGTGGCGAACTCGGCCTCGCTGCAGCCTGCGAAGGTGGAGTAGTCTCACTGTCATTCCGGGATGCGCGAAGCGCAGACCCGGAATCTCGAGATTCCGGGTTCGCATCTTCGATGCGCCCCGGAATGACAGCGAGAAAATCACCCAGCCCCAATCAACGGCACAGCCTCGTCGCGCTCGTACAGATACAGCAGACAGCGCAGCGCTTCGCCTCGCTCGCCGCGGAGCTTCGGATCGTCCTTGAGTATCCGCAGCGCCTCGTCGCGCGCCTGCGTGACGAGCTGGCCGTGGACCTCCGACCGCGCGATGCGATAGCCGGGCAGGCCGCTCTGGCGGATGCCGAGCACGTCGCCTTCGCCGCGCAGCTTCAGGTCCTCCTCGGCGATCCGAAAGCCGTCGGTGGTCTCGCGGATCACTTTCAGACGAGCGGTGGACATCTCGCCGAGCGGCTCCTTGTAGAGCAAGAGGCAGGTCGAGGCTTCGGAACCGCGGCCGATCCGGCCACGCAACTGGTGCAATTGCGCCAGCCCGAACCGTTCGGCGTTCTCGATCACCATGATCGAGGCGGCGGGCACGTCGACGCCGACCTCGACCACGGTGGTTGCGACCAGAAGGCCGATCTCGTGCGCGGCGAACTGCGCCATCACGCGGTCCTTGTCGGTGCCCTTCATCTGGCCATGCACCAACCCAACACGGTCGCCGAACCGTTCGCGCAGGCGTTCAAAGCGCTCGGTGGCATTGGTGAGATGCTCGGTGCCCTCGGCCTCGGATTCCTCGACCAGCGGGCAGATCCAGTAGACGAGCTTGCCGGCCTTCAGCGCGCGGCCGACGCCGTCGACGACTTCCTCGAGCCGGCTGTTCGGAACCGTGCGGGTGTCGATCGGCTGGCGGCCGGTCGGCTTCTCGCGCAGTTCGGAGACGTCCATGTCGCCAAAATATGTCAGCACCAGCGTGCGAGGGATCGGCGTCGCGCTGAGCACGAGAACGTCGACCGCTTCGCCCTTGTTGGTGAGCGCGAGGCGCTCGCGGACGCCGAAACGGTGCTGCTCGTCGACCACCGCCAGCGCCAACGCCTTGAACACCACATCGTCCTGGATCAGCGCATGGGTGCCGACCAGAAAATCAATCTCGCCGCCCTCCAGCCGCTCCAGAATCTCGCGGCGCTCCTTGCCCTTTTCGCGGCCGGTCAGGATGGCGACCCTGAGCCCCGCGCGCTCGGCGAGCGGCGTGATGGTCTTGATGTGCTGGCGCGCCAAAATTTCGGTCGGCGCCATCAGCGCCGCCTGCTTGCCGGCTTCGATGACGGCGGCGGCGGCCAAGAGTGCCACCACCGTCTTGCCCGATCCGACGTCGCCCTGCAGCAGCCGCAGCATCCGTACCGGCTGGCGCAGATCCTCGGTGATGGCGGCCACCGCATCGCGTTGCGACGTCGTCAGTGCGTAGGGCAGTGCGTCGATGATCCTGCTGCGCAGATGGCCGTCGCCGGCGTGACGGTCGCCGGCCGGCCGCCGCAACTGGGCGCGGACCAGTGCCAGCGCCAGTTGGCCAGCGAGCAGTTCGTCAAAGGCCAGTCGCGACCAGAACGGGCCGTCGGGCAGGATATCTGTCAATTCGACCGGGACGTGGACGCGGTTCAGCGCTTCCCGGATCGGCGGAAACTTGCAGCGGCGCAGCACGTCCGGGCTGATCCATTCCGGCAGTTCGGGCAGCTTGGTCAGCGCCTGCGCGATCGCCCGCCGCAGCGAACCGAGCGCCAGGCCCTCGGTCAGGGGATAGACCGGATCGATGCCCGTGAGTTTGGCAAAGCCGGCCTCGTCGATGACGCGGTCGGGATGCACGATCTGCGGGATGCCGTCGTACATCTGCAGCGTGCCGGAAACGTAGCGCTTCTCGCCGACCGGCAACAGCTTCTCGACATAGCCCGGCTTGGCGCGGAAAAACGTCAGCACCACGTCGCCGGTGTCGTCGCTGGCATAGACCAGGAAGGGGGCGCGTGCATTGCGCGGCGGAGGCGGGCGATGCCGATCGACGGTGACCTCCAGCGTCACCACGGTTCCCTGCACGGCGTCGCGAATCTTCGGCCGGGCCCGGCGGTCGATCACGCTGGCCGGCAGATGCAGCAGCAAATCGACCAGCCGCGGGGTCTCGGTGCGGCTCAGCAGATAACGCAGCAACTTGTCCTGTTTCGGCCCGACGCCGGCCAGGGTCGTGACCGGCGCAAACAAGGGATTGAGCAGACTGGGGCGCATACATCCCTCTTCAAGAGGATGGATTGCCGGGTCAAGCCCAGCAGTGACGATACCGGTGATAAATCGGGGAATAGTAGGGCTGACATCGTCGGTCCCGGTCGCTATATCAAGCCCGCCCGGCACGTCCGGGCTTTTGGCGTTCGGATGGGATCTAAGAAATGACGGGATCGACACGATCAAGCAGCGGCCTCGACGACCGCCGCAAGCGGCTGCTGTTTCGCTGCTGGCATCGCGGTACCCGCGAGATGGACCTGATCCTGGGCCGCTTTGCCGACATCGAGATCGCCGGCCTGACGGATGGCGAGCTGACACAATTGGAGCACCTGATCGAGGCGCCCGATCCCGATCTCTATGCCGCACTGACCGGCGACAAGCCGCTGGTTCCGGAATATGCCAGTGCGCTGTTCGACCGCATCAAGGCGTTTCGCGCGGTGGACCACGACGCATGAAATCACCTGCCAAATCGCCCGCCGCGCTGCTCGTCCCCGGCCACGCGCTGACCTTTGCCAACGTTGCCGAGGGCGCCGAAGGGCTTGTCGTCGCCGATCTCGCGCGCGCGGTCGCGGCAAAACCAAAACCGTCGGCGGTCAGCCTCGCGGTGGTCTGCCGCGACGGTCCCCGTATGCAGCAACTGGCCCGCGCGCTGGAATTCTTCGCGCCCGACCTGCCGGTGATGCAGTTTCCGGCCTGGGACTGCCAGCCCTATGACCGGGTGTCGCCGCATGGCGGCATCCTGGCGCAGCGCCTCACCACGTTGGCGCGGCTGGCGCGCCTCAAGGGTAGCGACAAGCCGCTGATCGTGCTGACGACGGTCAATGCCGTCGTCCAGCGGGTGCCGGCCCGCGAGGTCGTCGCGGCGCAGGCGCTGTCGGTCGCCCCCGGCCATGTCGTGCCGATGGACTCGATCGTCGCATGGCTCGAGCACAACGGCTACAACCGCTCCTCGACCGTGCGCGAACCTGGCGAATATGCCGTGCGCGGCGGTATCCTCGACCTGTTTCCGGCCGGGCTCGAACAGCCCGTGCGGTTCGACTTCTTCGGCGACAGCCTGGAATCGATCCGCACTTTCGATGCGGAAACCCAGCGCACGCTGCTCGACATGCGCGCGCTCGATCTGGTTCCGATCTCGGAATTCCAGCTCGTCACCGAAACCATCCGCCGCTTTCGCATGGGCTATGTCGCAACGTTCGGCGCGCCGCAGCGCGACGATCTGCTCTACGAAGCCGTCAGCGAAGGCCGCCGCCACCCGGGCATGGAGCATTGGCTGCCGCTGTTCCAGGAACGGATGGATACGTTGTTCGACTATCTCGATGGCGCCGTCGTCGCGATCGAGCCGCAGGCCGAGGATGCCGCGCGCGAGCGGTTCAAGCAGATCGCGGACTATTATGAGGCCCGGCGCGAGGCGCTGGACCATCCCGGCGGCGGCGCGATCTACAAGCCGTTGCCGCCCGACCGGCTCTACCTGACCGACGCGGAATGGACGACGCGGCTGGGCGAGGCCGCACTGGCGCGGCTGACGCCGTTTGCGGTGCCCGACGACGGCGCCGATGTGATCGACGCCGGGGCGCGCGCCGGCCGCAGCTTTGCGCCGGAGCGGGCGGATACGGCGGTCAACGTGTTCGAAGCTGTCGTGGCGCATGTGCAGGCGTTGCAGGCGCAGCGCAAGAAGGTGGTGATCGCGCTGTGGAGCGAAGGCTCGCGCGATCGCATGGGCAGCATGCTGCGGGACCACAAGCTGCTCAACCTCACCAGCGTCAACGCCTGGCGCACGGTGCAGGCAACTCCGCGCAACGAGGCCATGCTGGCCGTGGTCGGCATGGAAAGCGGCTTTGAGACCGACGACGTCGCCGTCATTAGCGAACAGGATATTCTCGGCGACCGCCTGGTGCGGCCGCGCAAATCCAGCCGCAAGCTCGACAACTTCATTTCCGAGGTGACGAGTCTCGCGACCGGTGACCTCGTGGTGCATGTCGAGCATGGTATCGGGCGCTTTGTCGGCTTGCAGACCATCGAGGTCGGCGGCGCGCCGCATGACTGCCTCGAGCTGCATTACGCCTCCGAAACCAAGCTGTTCCTGCCGGTCGAAAACATCGAACTGCTGTCGCGCTACGGCTCCGACCACGCCAATGTCGAACTCGACCGGCTGGGCGGCGGCGGTTGGCAGGCGCGCAAGGCCAAGCTGAAGAACCGCATCCGCGAGATCGCCGGCGAACTGATCAAGATCGCGGCCGAACGGCATCTGCACGAAGCGCCGAAAATGCCGGTGCAGCCGCATGTCTATGACGAATTCTGCGCGCGCTTCCCCTATGAAGAAACCGAGGACCAGCTCGGCGCGATCACCTCGACGCTGAAGGACCTCGAAAGCGGCCGGCCGATGGACCGCCTGATCTGCGGCGACGTCGGCTTCGGCAAGACCGAGGTGGCGCTGCGCGCGGCGTTTGCGGTCGCGCTCGACGGCAAGCAGGTCGCCGTAGTGGTGCCGACCACGCTCTTGGCGCGGCAGCACAGCAAGAATTTTGCCGAGCGCTTCCGCGGCTTTCCGGTCAATGTCGCGCAGGCTTCCCGCCTGATCCCGCCCAAGGAGCTGACGCTGGTCAAGAAGGGGCTGACCGATGGCAATGTCGACATCGTCGTCGGCACCCATGCGCTGCTCGGCAAGGCGATCAAGTTCAGGGATCTGGGCCTGCTGATCGTCGACGAGGAACAGCACTTCGGTGTCAGCCACAAGGAGCGGCTGAAGCAGTTGCGTGCGCAGGTCCACGTGCTGACGCTGAGCGCCACGCCGATTCCACGCACACTGCAACTGGCGCTGACCGGCGTGCGCGATCTCTCGATCATTGCTTCGCCGCCGGTCGACCGGCTCGCGGTGCGCACCTTCGTGGCGCCGCATGATCCCTTGATGATACGCGAGGCGCTGTTGCGCGAACGCTATCGCGGCGGCCAGGCGTTCTATGTGGTGCCGAGGATCGAGGATCTCGCCAGCGTCAAGGATTTCCTCGACAAGAACGTGCCGGAAATGAAGGTCGCGGTCGCCCACGGCCAGATGCCGCCGACCGTGATCGAGGACATCATGTCGGCGTTCTACGACGGCAAATACGACATCCTGCTGTCGACCACGATCATCGAATCCGGGCTCGATATCCCGACCGCCAATACGCTGATCGTGCACCGCGCCGATATGTTCGGGCTGGCGCAGCTCTACCAGTTGCGCGGCCGGGTCGGGCGCTCGAAGCTACGGGCCTATGCGCTGTTCACGCTGCCGGCGCAGCAGAAGATCACCGCACAGGCCGAACGGCGGCTCAAAGTGCTGCAGTCGCTGGAAACGTTGGGCGCGGGCTTCCAACTTGCGTCGCACGACCTCGATATCCGCGGCGCCGGCAATTTGTTGGGCGAGGAACAGTCCGGCCACATCAAGGAGGTCGGCTTCGAGCTCTATCAATCGATGCTGGAGGAGGCGATCCTCAACCTCAAGGCCGGCGTGGCCGAGCCTGCCGCCGACCGCTGGTCGCCGCAGATCACCATCGGCATGCCAGTGCTGATCCCCGAGGAGTATGTCGCCGACCTCGCGGTACGGCTGTCGCTGTACCGTCGGCTCGCCGATCTCGAGACCGACGACGAGATCGACAATTTCGCCGCCGAAATGCGCGACCGGTTCGGCGTGTTGCCGGACGAGGTGCGCTATCTGTTCAAGGTCGCCGCGATCAAGGCCTATTGCCGCAGGGCCAATGTCGAGAAGGTCGATGCCGGGCCGAAGGGCGCCGTCATCACCTTCCGTGACAACAAGTTCGCCCAGCCGGACAGATTGGTGTTCTTCATCCGCCAGCATGGCCAGGCCGCGAAAGTACGCCCGGACATGAAGGTGGTCTTCCTGCAGGTGTGGAAGACCCCGGAAGAGCGCCTGATGGGCACCACCGAGATTTTGCGCCAGCTCGCCAATCTCGCGGAGAACAAGAAGGCGGCGTAGGCGCACGACCCATTCTCGTCATTGCGAGCGAAGCGAAGCAATCCATGCTAGCGACAAGACAAGTATGGATTGCTTCGGTCGCTTCGCTCCTCGCAATGATGAAAAACGCGAAGCGGCCGCCGACGTTGCCATCGACGGCCGTTCTCACGTGGCGCAGCCGCTTACGACGCGGCGCGCTGCGCTTCTTCGTCAAGCCGTGACAACAGTGACTTCGCCGAATCCTTCGGCATCAAGGTCGCGACCGTCACGTCGGGTTCCGATCGCGTGTCGCGCGGGCCGTGGCTGGTGTGGCGCATCACGCTCGACAGCCGCCGGGCGATGGCGTGCGCGGTCTTCAGGTCGGTCTCGGCAAAGGCGACGACGACCGATCCGTCTTCCCCCACGACGCCAAAGTCCATCTGCCGCATCAGGCGGCTGATGATCCGCGCGCCGTCGATCTGGGCGCGGGGATGCGCGGGATCGAAGGCAAAGCGAGCCACGGATAATCCGCCGCCGCGTTCCTGGGTCTGATAGACGGCGCTGGCGAAATCGCGGTCGAAAGCTGGTGATGTCAAAAGGCCGGTCTGGGCGTCGATGAGACCGTCGGCGTCGATCGACTTCAGCGTCCGGCTCAAACTGGCTTCGAAGGCGTGCTGGCGGATCAGCGGCAACACGGCCGCCGCCACCTGGGCGGCATCACCGGAGATGATTTCGAGGTTTGGCAGATCATAGGCTGGCGCCGGGTCGCCTGATGTCACCGCCACCGGCAGATGCCGGAAGCGGGCGTCCTCGGTCAACACGGTGAGAAAGGCGTCGACGACGCGCGCGCTAAAACCTTCGCCGAGCACGATGCCGTCGATGTCTCTGGTGTTGAGATGGTTCGCCGCGGCCTCGATCGAGAGCGCACCGACGACGCCGACGCGTTCGCCGAGCGTGACGGATAGCGCGGGATAGGCGCCGCCGCGACCGATCAACAGCACGGTCGCCTCGCGCGCCAAATCGATATCTGACAATGCGATCGGCGCCGCTGGAACCTGCCGGCGCATCACGGTTGCGTGCAATGAGCGGATCCGAAGCGCTGCGCGCAAACGCGCGATCAGGCGATCGGAGTGCCCCTGGATCTGAAAGAACGGAATGGCGTTGTCGGGAAGCGCGATCTGCGGATCGATCGCGATCAGCGGCAGATAGGGCTGCCGCCCGGCCACGCGCCGCGCCAGCGCCGCCAGACCCGCTTCATCGGTTTCAGACGACGCGGCCACGATGGCGGCCGGCTGTACCTGGTCGACCGCGCGGGCGGCCTCCGCCCAATCGGCCTCGATGACCGGAAACAGCCTGGCAACGTCAAGTGCGTCGGCAAAGGACGGCCGCTTTGCGGTCGATACGAGGAGGATCGGGCCTTGCTGGGACATTCTGACAACTCGGATGACGCAGGAACGCGCAATCCTAGTTTGCCGGGCTTAATGGCGCGTCAACACGTGCCCTTCGGCGGTCCTCATGCGCTATTGGTGCGATCGCGAAATGCTTCGACCATCAACGGGTTAAGCCCGAGTTCCGCAAGCGCATCACGGGCGCGGCCGTTATCGTGGGCGCGGCCGGCAAGCCGATGGCCACTGAGGCGATCGGGAAGTGCCGTCAGCAGCGCGCCTTGTCCAAGCCTTCGGGCCCACTCCTGCAGGTCCTGCGCGAGGAAGCGGTAGCCGCCGACGGCCATGATGCCCGACGGCGGCGCCGTGATGTTGATCGTGCCGGTCGCGCGATCGAGCCGTGCGGCATAATCGGTATCGACGAAATCGCGCGGCGGCGGCGCGATCAGCGAGTCACTCGGCGGCGGTGGCGGCGCATAGGCGGCGACCGGCACCATCGGTCCGCGCAATCCGAGCGTGCCCCGCGGCGTCAGCAGGATATCGCCGGCGATCGAGGTGCCCGGCAGTTCGCGCGGCGCGCCGTGCGGGCCGGGCTTGATCCGGGCCGGCGAGCCGTCCTCGGCCATGCGGCGTGCGCCGAACAATCCGGCCTCGCCGAACAGGTAGACGTCCGTCAGCGTGGCCTGTTGCGCGGCCCAGTTCGCGCTGGCGGCGACCTGTTCCGGGGCACGCCAGAGGCCGATGACATTGCGCAGGCTCGGCATGCGCGCGCCGAGATCGAGTTCGTCCAGCCGCAGCGCCAGTTGCGCCGGCGCGATCAGGGTGTCGCAGGCATGCTCGTTGATTTCCTGCTCCAGCACCTCCTCGTCGAACGGGTGATGCAGCACCAGCGTTCCGCCTGACAGCAGCCACACCACCAGCGAGGAGGCGAGGCCGGCAAACGACATCGGCGCGAACGCCGATAGCACGGTGGCGCCCTGCGGCACGTCGCTCTCAAGCGACATCGCAAGGCCGCCCGCAATCAGGCTGAGATGCGCCCGCGGCACCGGACGGAAACCGTCGGCGGTCACATCGAAGCTGATCAGCGCCGCCTTGCGGCCGTCCTGGATGACGGCCCGCGTGGTGGTGGATTGTCGGGTCATCGCATCGTCGAGCGAGAACATGCCCTCGGGCAGATCGGTGCCGAAGCCGCAGACGTGGCGGATCGAGAACGCCTCGGCCGCGGCGTTCATGGCCAGATCGGAATAGAGGATGCCGTCGACCCTGCTTGTCGTGACGATGGCGCGGGCCGCGGTGCGATTGAGCGCCATGGTCAACTCGGCCTGCCGCCACAGCAGCGGCAGCACGGCAACAACGAGGCCGGCGCGGTAGGCGGCCAGCACCGTGAGCGCGAACTCGACTGTGTTCGGCAGTTGGACCGCGATCACGGAATTCGCGGGCAGACCGGATTCGATGAAATGCGCCGCCAGCGACGAGATCATCCGATCCGCCTGCGCAAAGGTAAGGGACCTGGGCGCTTCGCCGGTGACCCGCGCCTTGTTGGCGGGATCCACCAGCGCCAGCGCATCCGGCCGCCGCGACAGAACGCGCTTGAACAGCGTATCGAGGGTTGGCGATGCGGTAGGCTGGGTCACGGCGTCACTTCAATGCAATCATTTCGGTTGCGGGTCCGGCTTCTGCCACCATGTTTCCGGAAGATAGCCGGTCAACGAGGTCTTCTCAGGCCTTTCTATCCGATTCCATCGCGCGATCCATTGCTCGCCGGCGTTAAACAGCGGGATAGCGTAGAAGCCCGACATCAAGGTCCGGTCCAGTGCCCGCACCGCGGAGATGAACGCCGGCCGTTCGCGCGCCTCCAGAAGGGCGGCGATCAGGGCGTCGATGGCGGGGTCCTTGGCGCCCATGTAGTTTCGCGTGCCCGGGATGTCGGCAGCCTGGCTGCCCCAATAGAACGATTGCTCGTTGCCGGGAGACAGCGACTGGTCCCAGCGGTTCTGCAGCATGTCGAATTCGTAACCGAGCCGCCGCTGGTCGAATTGAACCGGATCGACCGCGCGAACGCCGGCCTCGATGCCGGCGCGCTTGAGGTCGCGGGTATAGGCCAGCGCGATGCGCTCCTGATCGCGCGTGGTGACCAGGATCTCGAAGCTAAGGGGCGCCCTGGTCGAACGTTGCCGCAGCACGGTGCCGTCGAGATCGTAGCCGGCCTGCGACAGCAGCGTCAGAGCGCTACGTAGGGTCGCGCGATCGCGGCCCGAGCCGTCGGTGACGGGCAGGCGGTAGCTGCCGTCGAGAATGTCCGGCTGGAGGTGCGCGGCGAACGGCTTGAGAAGCTCACGCTCGCGATCGTCGGGACTGCGGCCATAGGCGGATAGTTCAGAGCCGGCAAAGAAGCCGGCCGACCGCGTATAGAGGCCGAAGAAGTAGTTGCGGTTGATCCATTCGAAGTCGAACAGCAGCGTCAGCGCCTGCCGCACCCGGATGTCGGAAAATACCGGACGCCGCGTGTTGAACACCAAAAATTCCGACGGCTGCGGCATGCCGGTCTTGATGGTATCGCGGATCAAATCGCCGGTTCGGGCCGCGGGGAAATCATAGCCCTCGTGCCAGCGCAGCGGCTCGGTTTCGACACGAAAATCGTACAGACCGCGCTTGAATGCCTCGAACTGGCCGTTGGACTCGCGATAGAAATCGAACCTGATCTCGTCGAAATTCCACAAGCCCCGATTGACCGGCAGGTCGCGGCCCCAATAATCGGGATTGCGGGTCAGCGTGACGCTCGCGCCGGGCTTCACCGCACTGACGCGATAGGGGCCGGAGCCGACCGGACCGGCCATCGTGGTCTCTTCAAAGGTCGCGGGATCGACGGCGTGTCGCGGCAGAACCGGCATCAGGCCCAGGATCAGCGGCAGTTCGCGGTCATTGGCGCCGCCGAGGTCGAACCGCACGGTGAGCGGGTCGGGCGCTTCGGCCTTTGTCACCTTGGAATAATATTGGCGGTGGTTGGGGCGGCCCTTGTCGCGCAGCAGCGCCCATGAAAACAGCACATCGCCTGCCGTGACTGGCTTACCGTCCGAGAAGCGCGCGCGCGGGTCGAGATGGAAAGTGACATAGCTTCGCGCGTCGTCGGTCTCGACGCTCTTGGCCAGCAGGCCGTAGAGGGTGAAGGCCTCGTCGTTGCCGCGCGCCATCAGGCTCTCGACCACAAAACCCCGGATCTGCTGAAGCGCGAGACCGCGGACGATCAGCGGGTTGAGGCTGTCGAAGGTGCCCGACAGGCCCCAGACCAAGCGGCCGCCCTTCGGCGCATCAGGATTGGCGTAGGGCATATGCGTGAACCCGACGGGCAGCGCAGGCGCGCCATGCATGGCGATCCCGAAGGCTTCGCCGGCCGTTGCCGCAGGGACCGTCGCGACCGGTGACAGGACGAACGCCAGCGCCACGCATGCCAGAAAAGCCGAGCGGATCGGTCCAAAGGCGGTCATCGGCACGCGCGGATTTGATTCGGAAATGCACACCGCCAAGCTTTACCATAGGCGCCGGCCTCCGACCGTGACGGACGCCAAAGATGCCTGTCGGCATTGATCTTTTCGTCGGTCGCTGTATTGAAGGCGTGCAATTGGCGACGGCGGCAGCGCCTGTCACGTATCCGCCTCAATTGACTAGGAGACAGCCGCCCAAACGGCTAGGTGTCGGTGCCTGCAGCGGTTTCGGGCGCTCCCGTTCAGAAAGGGTTTTCCGCAATGAATTTCCGTATCTTGGCCGCGTCGATCCGGCCGCATGGGCGGGTTTTTGCCTTGTTGGCGGCGACGGCACTGTCCGCGACGCTGGTCGCCTCCGCCGCGCAGGCTCAGACGCCGGCCCCCGCGCCTGGCGCGCCCGCGGCTGCCCCCAAGGCCAAGGCTGCCCCGAAAGCCGCTCCCAAGGCGCCCGCCGCGGCACCAGCGCCGACTGCCCAGCAGGCCGCGCCGCCGGCCGCCGGCGCTCCTGCCGCTGGCGCACAGCCAGCGGACCAGCAGGTCCAGCTGATTTACGCCCCCTGGACCAAGTTCTGCCTCAAGGGCCAGGACGCCGGCGCCAAGCAGGTTTGCTTTACCGGCAAGGACGGCCGTATCGAGTCCGGCCAGCCGGTCATTGCCGCCGTCATCATCGAGCCCGAAGGCGAGCCGAAGAAGATCCTGCGCGTGACGCTGCCGCTCGGCATGCAGCTCGTGCACGGAACCCGGATCATCATCGACGCCAATGCGCCGCAGCAGAGCCCCTATGTCATCTGCTTCCAGAACGGTTGCATGTCTGATTACGAAGCAACGCCTGAGTTGATCGCCAACCTGAAGAAGGGCCAGAACCTCGTGGTCCAGGCGATCAATTCCAACGGCGCGCCGCTGACGCTGCCGCTGCCGCTGGCCGGCGAGTTCGCCAAGGCCTATGACGGTCCCCCGACCGATCCGAAGGTGTTCGAGGAAAACCAGAAGAAGCTGCAGGAAGAGCTGCAGAAGCGGGCTGAAGAAGCCCGCAAGAAGCTGGAAGCCAACCCGCCGGCGGCTGGGGCTGCTGCAAATCCGGCCTCGAAGTAACGCTGGTTGCGAGACAAACAAAAAGGCGCCCGGTGGGGCGCCTTTTTAGTTTGGCCGAATTGGTTTTGCCGAACGACTGACGGGCAGGGCGATCAGTTGAGTGACGGATTGCGCGGGCGGTAGCCGCCGGATTTGTCCTTCACGAAAATCTCGGCGACCTGCGAATGCCGGATCGGTTCGCCGGAATCGTCGGGCAGCAAATTCTGCTCGGAGACATAGGCAACGTATTCGGACTCCGAATTCTCGGCGAGCAGGTGATAGAACGGCTGATCCTTGTGAGGCCGAACCTCTTCGGGGATCGACAACCACCATTCCTCGGTATTGTTGAATTCCGGATCGATGTCGAAAATCACGCCGCGGAACGAGAACACCCGGTGGCGGACGATCTGCCCGATCTGAAATTTGGCGGTGCGCGCTTTGATCATGTCTCGTCGAATAGACCATGATTGTGGCCGATGCTAGGGGCAAAAGGACGATTTAACCCTCAGGCATGGTGGCCAGACCAGGCGCCATGGTCCCGAAATGACTGACGAAAAGACGTTTACGAGATGGCCGATATTCTCAACCTCGCGATTCCCTATTTCGGCCTGATCTTCATCGGTTTTGCCTGCGGCAAAGGTAAGGGGTTGCCGGAAGCCGGCCTCGCCTGGATGAACTTCTTTCTGCTCTATGTGTCGTTGCCGGCACTGTTGTTCGGCATCACGTCGAGGACGCCGTTTTCGGAACTGAACAATCCGCCATTCCTGATTGCGACCACGCTCGGCACCGTGACCGCCTTCGCGCTGGCCATGGTGGCCGGCCGGATCATCGGCGATCTCTCGCTGCGCAAAGCCACCATGGCCGGATTAGCCGGCGCCTATGGCAATATCGGCTACATGGGACCGGGTCTCGCGCTCGCGGTGCTCGGAGCCAAGGCGGCGGCGCCGACCGCGCTGATCTTCTGCTGCGACAGCATCTTCCTGTTTTCGATCGTGCCGCTGTTGATTGCGCTCACCGATCGCGATCATCCGTCGCCGTGGCACGCCATCGGCGTCGCGGCGCGTCAGATCGTGCTCAACCCGTTGATCATGTCGGCCGCCGCGGGCGCGCTGGCGGCGGCGCTGCACCTTGAATTGCCGGTCTCGATCGACAGGACGCTGCAGTTCTTGCAAAACGCCGCAGCGCCGACGGCGCTGTTCGTATTGGGGGTGACGGTGGCGCTACGCCCGTTCGACCGCGTGCCCTGGGAAGTCCCCTGGGTGATCGCGATCAAGCTGCTGGTTCATCCGCTTCTCGTGTTCGGATTGATGCTGTTGTTCGGGCCTTTCGCGCAGCCATGGGCGGCAACCGCGGTGCTGATGGCCTCACTGCCGCCGGCGTTGAACGTGTTCGTGATCGCCCGGCAAAACAACACCTGGATCGAGCCCGCGTCCGTTGCCGTCCTGATTGGAACGTTTGCATCCGTGGTGACGCTGACCAGCGTGATGTGGTTCATCCAGACCGGACGGCTGGTGTTTCCTTAAACAGGCTAGCTTACGCGCTTCCAGGAGGGCGCAAGCCCTTCGCGCATCGCAAGCCGCCGCAGCGGGCCGAACGCGCCGAGCAAATGCATGCCAGCCGCGCGCAGCGACTGCACGGCCAGGAAATCGCTGAGCAGCGAGCGGTTGGCGATGTCGATCGCGATCGTGCGGCTGGCGACGTCGGCGCGCCGGGCTGATTGGTAGCGCGCCAAAACCTGCGGCGAACCGGGGTCTTCGCCCCGCGACATCGCGTTTCCTGCGATGTCGGCAATATCGGCGGCGTCGCGCAGTCCCATGTTGAGGCCTTGTGCGCCGATCGGCGGCACCACATGGGCGGATTCACCGACCAGTGCGACCCGATGGCTGGCGAATTGCCTCGGGCTCTCGATCGCCAGCGGGAAGACATTCCGCCCGGCCTCGACCTGGACGCGGCCGAGAATCGAGTGCGATTGCTTCTCGGCGGCGTCCGACAGTTCGTCGTCGCCAAGCGACATCAGCCGTTCGGCTTCCTTCGTAGCCGAAACCCACACCACGCTGCAGCGGTTGCCGGGCAGGGGCACGAACACGCACGGGCCCTGTGGCGTGTGGAACTCGGTGGAGATGTTCTTGTGGGGATGCGAATGGGCGATGTTGAAGGTCAGCGCCGATTGATGCAGATCGCGCCGCTTGATCTCGATCCCGGCGGCGGCGCGGGAAGGCGACTGCCGCCCGTCGGCGCCGACCACCAGCCGTGCTGTCAGAGCCTGACCCCGGCTGGTCCGGATCGACACTTCTGCATGGTGCGGCTCGATGGTGACGGCCTCGTCGTCGTAGCGCGTCAGGTTGGCCAATTCGGCGGCGCGTTCCTCGAGTGCCGATATCAGCGAGCGGTTGTCGATGTTGTAGCCGAACTGCTCGAGCCCGATTTCATCGGAGGAAAACCGCACCTCCGGCGCACGGATCAGCCGGCCGGTATCGTCGACGAGACGCATGGTCTGCAGGGCGGCGGCCTTGTCGCGGCAGCGCGGCCAGACCGCGAGGCGTTCGAGCAGGTCGGCGGACGCGCCGAGCAGCGCCGTGGTGCGATTGTCGGCATAGGGCGCGCGGCGGGCGAGCAGGGCCGTTTTGGCGCCGGTCCCGGCCAGCGCAATGGCCGCGGTCAATCCCGCCGGGCCTCCGCCGATCACAACGGTGTCATAAATCTGCGATGTATCGTTCATCCCGCGACAATTGACGTTCCCGGCCGCGTTTTCAAGCCATCAACGGGCCGAAAAGTTTCCACCGCATTGCGCGGCGGATGGCCGCAAGCGCGGATATGCAAATCATGGCGATTCCTGATAGCACTGCCGGGATAATGGACCAGACAACCCAGCCACTCTCAGCCCCGGGATCGGCCCGGATGCGTCTCGCCGCATTTGGGGTGCATATCTTGACGGCGATCGGCGCCGGCCTGGCGCTGATCGCGATGCTGGAAGCCGTGCGGGAGCACTGGGCCAACATGTTCGGCTGGCTCGGCGTGGCGCTGATCGTCGACGCCATCGACGGGCCGATCGCGCGGAAGCTCGATGTCGAGCGATTGCAGCCGAACTGGTCGGGCGAGGTGCTCGACCTCGTCGTCGATTTCGTCACCTACGTCTTCGTTCCGGCCTATGCGATTACGGCGAGCGGATTGCTGCTTCCGCTGGCGGCGCCGCTGCTCGGTATCGGCATCGTGGTGTCGGGCGCGCTGTATTTCGCGGACAAGCGCATGAAGGTATCCGACAATCATTTTCGCGGCTTTCCGGCGCTGTGGAACGCGGCGGCGTTCTATCTGTTCCTGCTGCATTGGCCGCCGGCGCTCTCCAGCCTCGGCATCGCGGTGCTGATCGTGCTGACGTTTGCGCCGTTTCACGTGTTGCATCCGGTCCGTGTCGTGCGGCTGCGCTGGCTGACGCTGTGGCTGCTGGCGGTGTGGGCTGGGCTCGCGATCTACACGCTTGCCTGCGATTTCAATGTCGGCGTTCCCATCGTCGCCGGGCTCTGTTTCATCGCCGCCTATATCGTCGGCAGCGACGCCGTCATCCGGCGAATAAAGGCATTCAAGGCATGATGGAATTACTGACCAGCGCGGAAGCGTGGGCGGCGTTGCTGACCTTGACGGCGCTGGAAATCGTGCTCGGCATCGACAACGTCATCTTCCTGTCGGTAATCGTCTCGCGGATTCCGCCCACGCAGGCCAAGCGCGCCCGGCAGATCGGCCTGCTGCTGGCGCTGGTGTTCCGCATCATCCTGCTCAGCCTGCTGGTCTGGCTGATCGGGCTGACCCAGCCGGTTCTGACCGTGAAGAACGTCGCGCTGTCGTGGCGCGACATCATCCTGGTCGGCGGCGGACTGTTCCTGATCGCGAAGGCGACGCATGAAATTCATGCCGAGGTCGAGGCGCGCGACGCCGAAGCCGACGCGGCGCCGAGAGCCAGCGCCTTCTTCTGGGTGATCGTCCAGATCATCGTCATCGATATGGTGTTCTCGCTGGACTCGATCATCACCGCGATCGGCATGGCGCAGGATCTCGAAATCATGATCGCCGCCGTCGTGATCGCCTGCGTCATAATGTATGTTTCGTCCGGCCCGGTAGCGCGGTTCGTGGCTGAACATCCGACCACCAAGATGCTGGCGCTGGCGTTTCTGGTGCTGATCGGCGTGGCGCTGGTCGCTGATGGATTCAAGTTCCACATTCCGCGCGGCTACATCTACTTCGCCATCGTGTTCTCAGCGGCCGTCGAAATGTTCAATGTGCTCGCCAAGCGCAACCGCAGGTAGGCCGTTCAGTAGCCGGATTCAGCCCGCGAGTTGACAACGCGGCGGCGATGGCTTTCGCTTCGATTGTCGGCGTTGAAGGAAATACCGAGGGAGACCGTTCATGACCAAGGCCGTGCGCGTGCACAAGGTAGGGGGCCCGGAAGCGCTGGTGTACGAGGACGTGGAAGTCGCCGCGCCGGGACCGGGCGAGGTTCGGATCCGCCAGCACGCCGTCGGCCTCAACTTCATCGACGTCTATTTTCGCACCGGCCTCTACAAGGCGCCGTGCCTGCCTTTCATCGCCGGCAATGAAGCCGCCGGCGAGGTGGTGGCGGTTGGACCCGGCGTGACCAATTTTCATCCCGGCGATCGCGTCGCCTACTATTTCAATCTCGGCGGCTATGCCTCCGAACGGGTCATCCCGGCCGACAAGCTGGTCAAGTTGCCCGACCACATCACCTACGAGCAGGGCGCTGTCCTGATGCTCAAGGGGCTGACAGTCTGGTACCTCCTGCACAAGACCTTCAAGGTCGAGCCCGGCCATCGCGTGTTGATCCACGCGGCGGCCGGTGGCATCGGCTTGCTCGCCTGCCAATGGGCGCGCGCGATGGGGGCGCATGTGATCGGGACCGTCGGCTCCAGGGCCAAGGCCGATCTCGCGCTCGCCAATGGCTGCGACCACGTCATCCTCTACAACGAGGAAAATTTTGTCGAGCGGGTCAAGCAGATCAGCCGTAACGAACTCTGCGACGTCGTCTATGACGGCGTCGGCAAGACCACGTTTCCGGGCTCGCTGTCCTGCCTCCGGCCACGCGGCCTGTTCGTAAGCTTCGGCAACGCGTCCGGCCCGGTGCCGCCGTTCGCGCTCGCCGAACTCAACAACCACGGTTCGCTGTTTGCGACACGGCCGAAGCTCAACGACTATGTCGGCACCCGCAAGGAATTGCTGGAAGGCGCCGACACGCTGTTCGCCGCTGTCATCAACGGCAAGCTCCACGTGCCGATCAATCAGGCCTATGCGCTGAAGGATGCGGCGAAAGCGCATATCGAACTCGAGAGCCGGGCGACGACGGGGGCCGCGATTTTGCGGCCCTGACCTAACGCGAAATTGCCTCACCCACCGTCATGCCCGGCCTTGTGCCGGGCATCCACGTCTTTGCCGCCGAGAAAAGAAAGACGTGGATGGCCGGGACGAGCCCGGCCATGACGAATGCTGAAGGCTTACGCCACCATTCGCGCAGCACCTGCTTTGGTCAGGATCGTATCGAGACAGCAGATCATTTCTGCGATCTCGTCTTTGGACACGTTAAGCGCCGGCATGAAGCGCAAGGCATCCGGCTGCGGCGAATTCAGCAGCACGCCTTCCACGAATGCCTGGGCCACGATCGATGCGCCGATCGGCAGCTTGAGATCGAGCGCCAGCAGCAGACCCCGGCCACGGACCTCGCCGAGGCCATGCCGCGCCGACAGCTTTTGCAGTTCGCTTTCCAGAAACAGCCCGGCATCGGTGGTCGATTTCAGGAACGCCGGCGTGACGACATGTTCGAGTACGGCGAGGCCCGCCGCGCACATCAGCGGGTTGCCGTTGAAGGTGCCGCCCTGGTCGCCATGCTCGAAACAGGACGCATACTCGGTTGCCAGCAACGCCGCCAGCGGCACGCCGCCGCCGATGCCTTTGCCGAGCGTCATGATGTCGGGTTCGATGCCGGCATGCTCGTAGTGGAACAGTTTTCCGGTCCGGCCCATGCCGGTCTGGATCTCGTCCACGATCAAGAGCAGCCCGCGCTCCTGGGTCAGCGCGCGCAGCTCCTGCAGGAATTGATCGGTCGCCGGCCAGACGCCGGCTTCGCCCTGGATCGGCTCCAGCATGACCGCAACGGTCTTGTTCGAGATCAGCCGCTTCACGGACTCGATGTCGTTGAGCTGTGCCTTGGGAAAGCCTGACACCTTGGGCTCGAACAGTGGCTCGAAGGCCTTCTTGCCCGATGCCGACATGGTCGCGAGCGTACGGCCATGGAAGCCGCCGACGAAGGTGATGATTTCATGCGCGCCGTTCTTGTAGAGCGTGCCAAATTTGCGCGCCAGCTTGATCGCGCCTTCATTGGCTTCGGCGCCGGAATTGGCAAAGAACACCTGGTCGAAGCAGCTGTTGGCGACGAGCGCCTGGGCGAGCTTCAGGCTGGGCCCGTTGAAGAAAGCCGGACTCGGCGTGAGCAGTTGCTTGGCCTGCGCGGCAAGCGCGTCGGCGACGATCGCAGGCGAGTGGCCGAGGCAGTTGACGGCCCAGCCCTGCATGAAGTCGAGATAACGCTTGCCGCTATCGTCCCACAGATAGGCGCCGTCGCCCTTGACGAACACGGTCGGCGGACGCGCGGTGATGTTCATCAGCGCGTCATAGGGATGGGTAGCGTCGGTCATGTCGGTCTCCTGTCGGGTTCTGGTGAAGCGGTGGGCCTGAACGCAAGAAGGCCGCACTTTTTGGGTGCGGCCTTCTCGAAAACGTTGCTGAACTAGTTGATCAGCTTTGTCGTCGGACACGGCGCAACCCATCATCGTCGCTGGAGCGACGACGGAAGTCTGCGCGGCGGTTGGTCCGGTTGAGGTTCATGGGCGAGGGCCATACAGCCTGACGGCAGGTCGTGTCAAGCGGGTCAGAATCCCGCGACGCTGCCGTGGAGATCGTACTGGTCGGCGCGCTCGATCTTCGCGGTGACGATTTCACCGACCTTGAGCGGACGGCGGCTCGACACATAGACCGCGCCGTCGATCTGCGGCGCGTCGGCTTTTGAGCGACCTTTCGAGACGGTCGGACCGACCTCGTCGATGATGACCTGCTGCCGCGTGCCGACCTTGCGTTTGAGGCGCCGCGCGGAGATTTTCTGCTGCCGGGCCATCAGCGCATTCCAGCGCTCCTGCTTGATCTCGTCGGGCACAACATTGCCGATCGCATTCGACGGCGCGCCTGCGACCGGCTCATACTTGAAGCAACCGAGACGATCGATCTCGGCCTCTTCGAGCCAGTCCAGCAGATACGCAAAATCGGAATCGGTCTCGCCGGGAAAACCGACGATGAAGGTCGAGCGCAGCGTCAGGTCAGGACATTCCTCACGCCACTTCTTGATCCGCGCCAGCGTCTTTTCCTGCGCGGCCGGACGCTTCATCGCCTTGAGAACCTCCGGGCTCGCATGCTGAAAGGGAATGTCGAGATACGGCAGAACCTTGCCTTCGGTCATCAGGCCGATGACCTCGTCGACATGCGGGTAGGGATAGACATATTGCAGCCGTACCCAGGCGCCGAGCTCGCCGAGTTCCTTGGCGAGATCGAAGAATCTGGCGCGGACCTGGCGGTCCTTCCACGGGCTCTCGGCGTATTTGATATCGACGCCGTAGGCCGAAGTGTCCTGCGAGATGACGAGCAGTTCCTTGACGCCGGCGGCGACCAGTTTTTCCGCTTCGCGCAGCACGTCGTTGGCCTGACGCGACACTAGGTCGCCGCGCAGTTTTGGAATGATGCAGAAGCTGCAGCGGTTGTTGCAGCCCTCGGAAATCTTCAAATAAGCGTAATGCCTGGGCGTCAGCCTGACGCCTTGCGGCGGCACCAGATCGAGATGCGGGTTGTGGACCGGCGGCAGCGCGCGATGCACGGCCTCCAGCACGCTCTCATATTGCTGCGGACCCGTGATCGAGAGCACGCCGGGATAGGCCGCCTCGATCTGCTCGGGTTCGGCGCCCATGCAGCCGGTGACGATGACCTTGCCGTTCTCGGCCATGGCCTCGCCGATGGCGCCGAGCGATTCCTGTTTGGCGCTGTCGAGGAAGCCGCAGGTGTTGACGATGACGATGTCGGCGCCGTCGTGCTTGCGTGCCAGCTCATAGCCTTCGGCGCGCAGCCGCGTGATGATGCGCTCGGAATCCACCAACGCCTTGGGGCATCCCAGCGATACAAAGCTGACTTTGGGCGCGGCGGCCTGTTGCATGTCACATCTGCCTGATTGATACGCACGAGCTAGTCCCATTTGCCTACAATTACAAGGCTTTGCGACGCCCGCCGACGTGCTATGCATGCCCCTGCCGGGTTTAAGAGTTGATCGATGAGCGCTGAGTCGTCTCCGAAAATCGTCATAGTCGACGAAAGCCCGATCCGCGCGGCCATTCTGGAAGAAGGGCTGCGGGAGGCGGGCTTTACCGGCGTGGTCCATATCAGTGAAATGCAGAGCCTTTTGGCGCGGATCTATGCGCTGGACCCCGACGTCATCCTGATCGACCTCGAAAATCCCAGCCGCGACGTTCTGGAACAGATGTTCCAGGTCAGCCGCGCGGTGCGGCGGCCGATCGCGATGTTCGTCGACCAGAGCGATGCGGCCTCGATCCAGGCCTCCGTCGATGCCGGCGTCTCCGCCTATATCGTCGATGGTCTCAAGAAGGAGCGGATCAAGCCGATCCTCGACCTCTGCATCTCCCGCTTCAATGCCTTCTCGAAGCTGCAGGATGAGCTCGACCGCACCAAATCCGCGCTCGAGGAACGCAAGGTGATCGATCGCGCCAAGGGAATCCTGATGAAGGTGAAAGGCCTCACCGAGGACGAGGCCTATGTGCTGATGCGCTCCACCGCCATGCGTGAGAAAAAGAAGATCGGCGAGATCGCGCAGTCGATCCTGACCGCGTCGGAGTTGCTGAAATGACCACACCGCTGCATATCGGCTTCATTCCGCTGGTCGACGCTTCGGCGCTGATTGTCGCCGTCGACAAGGGCTTTGCGGCGGCCGAGGGGCTCGACGTCACGCTGGTACGGGAAGTGTCGTGGTCCAACGTCCGCGACAAGCTCAACATCGGCCGGTTCGACGCCGCCCATCTTTTGGCGCCGGTTGCAATCGCCTCAAGCCTCGGACTTGGGCATGTCAAGGTGCCGATCGTGGCGCCGTTCAATCTCGGTCTGAACGGCAACGCGATCACGGTGTCGCCGACACTGCATGCCGCTATCATGGGCGAAATCGACGGCGATGCCACCGACCCCATGGCAACCGCATTGGCGCTGTCCCGCGTCGTCGCCAAACGGCGCGCTGTTGGTGCGGAACCACTGACATTCGGCATGACGTTCCCGTTCTCCACCCATAACTACCAGCTGCGGTTCTGGATGGCCGCAGGTGGTGTCGATCCCGACGAGGATGTTCATCTCGTGGTGTTGCCGCCGCCCTACATGGTGGACAGCCTCGCCAACGGACACGTCGACGCGTTCTGCGTCGGCGCGCCCTGGAACTCGGTCGCCGTCGATCTCGGGGTCGGTCACATCCTGCATTTCGTCTCGGATATCCTGGTGCGTGCGGCGGAGAAGGTGCTGGCGGTCCGGGAGAGCTGGTCGGAGAAGAATCCGGAGGTGCTTGCGGCGTTGATCCGGGCGGCCTCGCGTGCCGCTGAATTCATCGAGCGGCCCGAAAACCGCGCCGAGGCCGCGCGCATCCTGGCGCAGCCGGAACGGATCGGCGTCGATGCGGAAGTGATCCAGCGTACCCTCGATGGCCGCCTGAAGATTTCGCCTGACGGAGCAAGGCGCGAGAGCAGCCGCTATCTTCTGGTCGGTCGCGAGGGCGCGGCGCGGCCGGATCCGGCACAGGCTGCCTGGCTCTATGCCCAGATGGTGCGTTGGGGACAGACCGCGATGCGGCCGGAGGCGCTCAAAACGGCGATGGGGGTCTTTCGCCCAGACCTCTATGACGCCGCCCTGGGGCAACACGGGAAGGCTGCCGGCCCCTCTGACGCCATCGGCGCGTTTGCCGGGCCCGCCTTCGACCCGGCCGACATCGCCGGGCATCTGGCGGCGTTCGAAATTGGCCATTGGAAGCCCTGACGCTTGATGAGTGCAAGTTGGGCACCTATTCCATGCAGGCTAGTTTTTAGGCAGCCTGCCTTCGAAGCAACGGTGAAGCCTGCTTCAGAGTTTCAATCCCATCTCATAATCTATTGAAATAACGAAGTATTCTGCGCGACTCAGTGTGGCACGCAACTTGTATGTTGCAGTGCGGCCAGCCGTCGCAGATGCCTGCTGGCCTACGTCCAAGATGGATTTCCGCAGCAACGAAGCTGGTCGGACCGTCTCCCGAGATCGCTCAGCACACGGCTGGATGGGTCTCTGGCGGTCGCCCACCAATTCGTCATGCCACCTGTCGTGGCCCGCAGGAGCTTCGTCGCCCATCATGAAAATCGAGACTCTTACCATCGACTTTACCGACGAGCAGAAACGCTACCTCGAAGGCTTCACCACGGGGTTGCAGATCAGCCGGGTCGGGCGCGGCCTTGGCGGCGGCAGCGCGGGCAAGGCAAACGCCGAGCCGGCCGGACCGGAAGCCGCCCATATCAAGGCGCAGGACAAGGTCATCGCCTCCGGCAAGAAACTCGCGGATCAGGAAAAATTCAAACGCGAGGAACATCCGTTCGACGCCTATCCGCGGCTGAAGCAGCAGGCGCTGGACGATGCGCCGCCGTCGCCGGCGGACAATTTTCGCTGGCGCTATTACGGCCTGTTCTACGTGGCGCCGGCGCAGGACTCTTACATGTGCCGGTTGCGGATCCCGAACGGGATCATGAAGCACTGGCAGCTCGCCGGCATGGCCGATCTTGCCGAGCAGCTTTGCGGGCCGTTCTGCCACGTCACCACGCGGGCGAATTTGCAGGTGCGCGAAATTCCCTTCAGGAATTCGGTGGCGCTGATCGAAGGCATTCAGGATCTCGGCCTGTGCTCGCGCGGCTCGGGCGCCGACAACATCCGCAACGTCACGGGCACGCCGACGGCGGGGATCGATCCGCAGGAACTGATCGACACCCGCGAATATGCCCGCGAGTGGCACTATCACATCCTCAACGATCGCTCGTTGACGGGACTGCCGCGCAAATTCAACGTCGCGTTCGATGGCGCCGGCAAGATCGCCGTGCTGGAAGACACCAACGACATCGCGTTTTCGGCGGTCGAGGTGAAGGACGGTTTTGGCGTCGAGCCCGGCGTCTGGTTTCGCCTCGGGCTCGGCGGCATCACCGGTCACCGGGATTTTGCCAGATACGGCGACATCATCGTCAAGCCCGCGGACGCCACCAAGGTATCGGACGCGATCGTGCGCGCCTTCATCGATCTCGGCGACCGCACCAACCGTCTCAAGGCACGGCTGAAATACGTGCTCGACGCGATGGGACACGATAAATTCCTCAACGTCGTGGAAGAGCGGCTCGGCCAGCCCTTCACCCGCGTGCCGGCGGAGGCGTTTGCGCCACGTCCGGCGTTCGACCGCATGGCCCATATCGGCGTTCACAAGCAGAAGCAGCAAGGCCTGAACTGGATCGGCGTGTCGCTGCCGCTCGGCAAGGTCACCTGCGAGCACATGCGTGGGCTGGCCAGGATCGCGCACGACCTCGGCGACGGCGATATCCGCCTGACCGTCTGGCAGAACCTGCTGATATCGGGCGTGCGTGACGAAAATGTCGAACTCGCGATCGCGGCGATCAAGGCGATTGGGCTCGCCGTCGAGGCCTCGCAGATCCGCGCCGGCCTGATCGCCTGCACCGGCAATGCCGGTTGCAAGTTCGCGGCGTCAAATACCAAGCTGCACGCGGCCGAGATCGGCGACTGGTGCGAGCCGCGGGTCAATATCGAGACCCCGCTCAACATTCATCTCACCGGCTGCCACCATTCCTGCGCGCAGCACTACATCAGCGATATCGGGCTGATTGCCGCCAAAGTGCCGGTTGGCGAGGACGACGACACCGTCGAGGGCTATCACCTGTTCGCCGGCGGCGGCTTTGGTCCCAACGCCGATGTCGGGCAGGAGGTCTATCACGACCTCAAGGCCGAAGATGCGCCGCAGACGGTCGAGCGGCTGCTGAAGGCGTATCTCGCGCACCGCGCCTCATCCGATGAAACCTTCCTTTCGTTTGCGCGCCGCCATGACGGCGAGACGCTGCGCAAGCTCGCCGATGCCGAGGTGTCCTCATGAACCAGATCACGCCCCCGCCGAAGATCGAGATCATTCCCGGCAGCGCACCGTTTTCGGAAGCGCAGCGGTCATGGCTGAACGGCTTCTTTGCCGGCCTGTTGTCGGACGCACCGACCCCATTGTCGGCCGAGCAGGGCGCCGCCGTCATGGGTGGCGGCGATGGCGACGACGGTGAAGCGCCCTGGCACGACCAGACCATGCCGATCGCCGATCGGATGAAGCTCGCCGAAGGCCGCCCGCTGCGACGGCGATTCATGGCGGCGATGGCACAGCAGGATTGCGGCCAGTGCGGCTACGACTGCCATAACTATTCCGAAGCGATCGCGACCAAGAGCGAAGCGCGCCTCAATCTCTGCGTCCCCGGCGGCAAGGAAACCGCGCGGATGCTGAAGTCACTCTATGAGGAGATCGACAAGGCGCCCGCCGCCGCGCCGTCATCGGCACCGGCTGCCGCGCCCGCGACGCCCGCCGTCGTATCGGAGGCCGGGCGTTCGCGCGACAATCCGGTGCCGGCAAAATTCCTCTCGCGCCGGCTGCTGAACGGCAAGGGCTCGGAAAAGGAAACCTGGCATATCGAATTCGATCTGTCCGGCTGCGGGCTCGATTACGTCGTCGGCGATTCCTTCGGCATCTTCGCCCGCAACGATCTCGGCCTGGTGGACCAGATCATCGCGCTGCTCGGCGCGTCGCATACGACGGAGGTGAGGGGCAAGACGTTGCGCGAGGTCTTGCTCGACGATGTCTCGTTGTCTCCGGCGCCGGATTCGCTGTTCGAGCTGATCTCGTACCTGACCGGCGGCGCGCTGCGGGAGAAGGCCCGTGCGCTGGCGCAAGGGGAGGATCCCGATGGCGACGCCGCCACGCTTGACGTGATGGCGGTATTGCAGAAGTTTTCGCGGGTCCGTCCGCACCCCGAGGCCTTCGTCGAGGCGCTGGAACCGCTGCAGCCACGGCTGTACTCGATCTCGTCGTCACACAACGCGACGCCGGGAAAGCTGTCGCTGACGGTGGATTGCGTGCGTTACGTGATCAATAAGCGCCGGCGTCTGGGACTTGCATCGACGTTCCTGTCGGAGCGGATCAATCCGGGCGACGAACTCAAGGTCTATGTCCAGAAGGCCCATGGCTTCGCGCTGCCTGAGGATGCGAAAACGCCGATCATCATGGTCGGTCCGGGGACCGGCATCGCGCCATTCCGCGCCTTCCTGCAGGACCGCCGCGCCACCGGGGCGCCCGGCAAGAACTGGTTGTTCTTCGGCCATCAGCGCAGCGACTGCGATTTCTTCTATGCCGACGAACTCAACGCGATGAAGACCTCGGGTCTGCTGACCCGGTTGTCGCTGGCGTGGTCGCGCGACGGCGACAAGAAGTTCTATGTCCAGGACCGCATGCGCGAGGTCGGCCGTGAGATGTGGACGTGGCTCGCCGAGGGCGCTCACGTCTACATCTGCGGCGATGCCAAGCGCATGGCAAAGGACGTCGAGCGGGCGATGGTCGACATCGTCGCCCAGTTCGGTGCACGCTCGACCGACGAGGCCATCCTCTTTGTTGCGGATCTCAAGAAAAAGGGCCGGTTCCAGCAGGACGTGTACTAGTCTAGGGGCGGGACGAGGTCAGATTGGGTCGGGACGCCGGGCCTTTTTCCCGCTCCTTTCTACTTTGCATGGGGTTGTTTTCGCGATTTTGTGTCTGGCGCCGTGCGTTTTCCGGATATTCGGGTTCCGGTTAGCTCAAATCGGCGCGAATAAAATTCTCACGAGAATCCCGGCCGGAGAATTTCCAGCTGAAAACCTGTTCCGGCGAAGCGTCGGCATCACTTTTTTTCCCGCCGGCTTGAATCCGGGCGCAACCGATATTCCATATGCAGCCCATGCAGCGTTGGAGGTCGACCATGCGCGAACTATCGGCGGAAGCCCGCCTGCACCTATATGCGCGCTCGCTGTCCCGGCGGACGGGAGCCGGGTTCCATACCGCGGCGCTCTATGGCGCGCTCGCGATCATAGCGGCCGTCGTTTTCGGCACGCTGTCGGTTCACCCATTCTAGGAATTAACCAGCCGTCTTAAACGGCGCGACCGCAATCCCGGCAGTCTTCAAGGCTTGACGGACCCCGCGCGCGATTTCGACCGCGCCCGGCGTGTCGCCGTGGATGCAGACCGTATCGGTGCGCATCTTGATGACCTTGCCCGTGACCGAGACCACCGCACCGTCCTGCACCATCCGCACTACCCGCTCGGCGATCTCTTTGGCGTCGTGCAGCACGGCGCCGGGCTTTTTGCGCGAGACCAGCGAGCCATTGTCCTCATAGGCGCGGTCGGCGAATACCTCATGCACCATCGGCAGATTGGCCGCTTCGCCCGCGGTCACCAGCTTTGAATTGGCCAGCACCACGAAGATGAGGTTGGGATCGACCGCCTTGATGGCGTTGGCGATGGCCCTTGCCGTCATGTCGTCCTCGCAGGCGACGTTGGAAATCGCGCCATGCGCCTTGACGTGCGTCACCTTGTGGCCGGCGGCGGTTGCAATCGCCTGCAAGGCGCCGATCTGGTAGGCGATCAGGTTTTCGATCTCCGACGACTTCAACCCTGGCATCGGCCGACGGCCAAAACCGTGCAGATCGCGATATCCAGGATGGGCGCCGACGCTGACGCCGCGCGCCTTCGCGAGTTCGACCGTGTGGCGCATGATGTCGGCATCGCCGGCATGAAAACCGCAGGCGACGTTGACCGATGTCGCGAGTTCGATCATGGCGGCATCATTGCCCATTTCCCACGGGCCAAAGCTTTCGCCGAGATCGCAATTGAGGTCGATGGTTGTCATGATGTTGGTCCGCTTCTACTCTGTGGATCTTGTGGGCGGTTAGTCCGGCCCCGATGGGTCGGCCTGCGGCGCGACCTGCCAGGTCACGGCATCGACCGCGCTGACGGCCTGGCCTGCGACATTGGCATCGTGCAGCGCGTCGAGGTTGAGATCAACGCTTTCGAGCGCGCGCAACCGCTCGGGCAGGGAGCGCAGCAGCTCGGCAAACCTACGCGCCTCGGCCTGCGCCTCGGCCATGCTGACCGCCTGGAAACGAAACGGCCGCCCGGCCGGGGTCTGCGCAAACCGGCCGAAATCGGCTGATATCACGGTCGCGATCTTGGGATAGCCGCCGCTGGTGCCGCGGTCCGGCATCAGCACGATCGGCTGGCCATTGCCGGGCACCTGCAGGCTGCCGTTCACGGTGCCGTCGGAGACGATGTTGTGGCCGTGCAGATGCGCAAGCGCGGGGCCTTCGAGCCGGTAACCCATGCGGTCACTGGTCGCCGATACCTTCCACTCGCTGTCGACAAACAGCTTCTTGGTGTCGTCGGCGAATTCGTCGTCCTGCGGTCCCCACACCACCCGGATCGGCGCGTCCGATGCCGGCGGCAGGTCGATCCGCCGCTCCGTCGCGCCGCTGGCCGCCTTGGTCTGCAATTCGTCTCCGGCCTGCAGGGGACGGGGATAGGGACTGCCGAGGCCGGCCCGGGCGTTGACGGCAAGACTGCCGAACATCGGCTCGCCGGCAATACTGCCTTCGATGGCGAGATAGCTGAACGAACCGCTGCGGGCAAAGCCGAGCGTCAGTGTCTCGCCGTCGGCCAGCGTCGCGGAAGTATCCGGTGCAACCGGGCGCCCGGCGATATCGGCATTCCGTGATGCGCCGGCGAGTGCGATCCGAACCGCACCGCCGCGCGCCGTGAACGTCGCCCCGAACGGGCCGATTTCGACGCATGCGGCAAAGGGGTCGTTTCCGACCAGCGTATTCGCCGTCGCCAGCGCCAGGCGATCCATCGCACCGCTTGGCACCAGGCCATAGCGCTGCGAGCCGGGACGTCCGCCGTCCTGGATCGAACTTGCCGGGCCAATCGATGCGATGACGAGTTTGCTCATGAGGCCAGCAACTCGGCAATGAACTCGCCGGCTTCAGCGGCGCGATCCTGCTCCGCGAAGGTTTTTGCATCGACGGCCGCAAAGGTTATTTGGTCGCCCGGCTCCAAAAGAAAGATCGGATCGCGGTGGAGCTGATAGGTGCGGACCGCCGTCCGTCCGAGCAGATGCCAGCCGCTCGGGCCGGCGAGGCACTGCACGCCGGTTTGCACGCCGCCGATCGAAATCGTGCCGGCCGGTGTCAGCAGCCGCGGGTTCTGACGCCGCGGCAGATGCAGGAAATCCGCAAGCCCGCTGAGATAGGACCAGCCCGGCGTAAAGCCGATCATGGCGACGCGATAATCGCCGGCCGTGTGCCGTGCCACGATATCCTCGGGTGTGGTGTCGAGGGTCTTGGCAACGTCCTCGAGGTCGATGCCATGCTCGCCGCCATAAACGACGGGAATACGCCAGCGCCGGGCCGGCATTGTCTCCGGAACAGGCCGCTGAGCGAGCGCCAACAGCTTCTCGCCGAGATCGTCGAAACCGACCTGCAGGGGATCGTAATGCACCAGCAGCGAACGGTAGGTCGGCACGGCCTCGGTCACGCCGGCGATCGGCTCGGCCGCCAGCGCGCGGTCGAGCGCCAGCACCCGCCGGTTGGCGGCATCGTCGATGTTGCGGCTGAATTCCACCGTGATGGCGCTGTCGCCACTGGGCAAAAGGCGGGGCGGGGATAGCGGCGCGGCCATGGCCTCGGAATGCCTCATAGCTTCTGGGCGAGAGCTAATCTGTAGCGTGTTTGGTGGCGAAGTGGAATTCGCTTCGTGCGAAATCAGCCTGCAAGTTCAATAAATTAATCTGCATCGCGCTGATAAGATGTTGTGATCGCGCATATCCGGTCAGCCCTTGACGCGATGCCCGCGCCCCGCAAGATGCGGGAGCTTTCAATTCCCTCCCGGAGCCTGCATTCCAGATGTCCCTGTCCCCCGAAGCCGTCGCAACCCTGTCCCGTGTCTCCACCGGCACCATCACCACCGTTCTGCTCAAGAAGGGCCTGCGGAACGTCTGGATGCGCGGCGCTAAACCGCTGCGTCCGGGATTGCCGCGGCTGGTCGGACCGGCCTTTACGCTGCGCTTTGTCCCCGCGCGCGAAGACCTCGCCACGCCTGAATCCTGGTCGTCACCGATTTCGACCCGCACCGCGATTGAAGCGATGCCGGCAGGCTGCATCTGTGTCACCGACGCCATGGGCATCACCGATGCCGGCATTTTCGGCGATATTCTCTGCGCCCGCATGGTCAAGCGCGGGGTGGCCGCGCTGATCACCGATGGCGTGGTTCGCGACGTCGAAGGCGTGCTCGGCACCAACCTGCCGGTCTGGTGCGACGGCTTTGCCGCGCCGCCGTCGGTCGCCGGGCTGACCTTCGTCGGCTGGGGTGAGCCGATCGGCTGCGGCGGTGTTGCGGTATTTCCCAACGACATCGTGGTCGCCGACCAGGACGGCGCGGTGCTGATCCCGCAGGCACTGCTCGACCACGTGCTGGCCGAGGGGCCGGAGCAGGAACGGATGGAGGCCTGGATCGTCAACGAAGTGAATAACGGCGCGGCGTTGCCGGGCCTTTATCCGATGAACGCCGAGACCAAGGCGCGCTACGCCGCCAGCAAGAAATAACACCAACAAGGAGAGGTAACCCCCCATGGACTTTCATCCCGCGGGCTCCCGGCCGACGCGCACCGCACCGCCTGAATATTTCACCGGCACCGTGCTGCAGGACCCGATTATCGCGACCGCATCCCCGGCACGGCTGGTCGCGAATTCCGTTTCCTTCGAGCCCGGCGCACGCACCGCATGGCACTCGCATCCGCTCGGTCAGGCGCTCTATGTGCTGGCAGGGCTTGGCCGAATACAAACCAAGGGCGGACCGATCCGGGAAATCCGCCCCGGCGACGTGATCTGGATTCCGCCGGGCGAGAAACACTGGCATGGCGCTTCGCCGACCAATGGCATGACCCACCTCGCGATGCAGGAAGCGCTCGACGGCAACACCGCGACCTGGATGGAAAAGGTCACGGACGCGGAGTATTCCGCCAAGGTCGGCTAGCTAGATCCGCTCGGCGATCCAGGTACCCGCGCACAGAACCGGCAAGCGCCCAACAAAATGCCCCGCCGACCGGGCGAGGCTTTTGTTGCCTGTGCGATGGCGGGTTTGTCAGTTGACGCGGGTCCAGGTCTGGCCGCCGCAGAACACGCCGCCGAAGGCGCAACCCTGGACGCGCAGGCTGTCGGAGCCTTTCAACGCGATGGTCGAATCATAGGTGCTGCCGGTGTTCGGATCGAGGATCCGGCCGCTCCATTTGGCGTCCTTAGCGGGCTTCATGTTGATCAGAACCTGTTCGCCGTTCTGGTTGGATTTCTTGTCGACCGAATAGCCGCAGAGATTGGCGCCGCATTGCTCGATCCTGACCTTGCCTTCCTTCTCTTCCGTCAGCCACAGGCCAAGCGGCGAGTTCGCGGCCTGAACCGCTGCCGGGGCCGGGGCGGGTGCCGTGGGCGGCACGGCGGCGACGAGTGGTGCGGGCGCATCAGCGGGCTTGGCTACCGGAACTGCTTCTTGCTGAACCGGCGGGGCAGGCGGGGCGGGCGGTGATGTCGTCACGGTATCCGCGGGCGTGGCGGCTGCCGTTGCGGTCGATGGTTCAGTCGTTGAGGCCGTAGCAGGCGCTACCGGTGCAGGGGCCGCGGGAACGGGAGCCGTCGCTGCGGGCGCCGCGGCCTGCTCGGATGGAGCCGGCGCCGCAGCGTCGGGCGCGGATTGCTGCGAGTCGGTCTTGGCCTGTTGAGGTGACTTGCGCGAACGGTCGGTGTCCTCGTTGCGCGAACGCTTGGCCTTGCGGCCGCTATTGTCGTAAACGCCGGGAATCGAGACGGTTCCGCGATCGGGATCGACGCGAATGGTGCGGCCGCCATATTCGAAGGTGTACTGGGCTTGCGCCGCGGTGCTTGCGAGCAACAGGGCGGCGATAGCCAGAAGCTTCTTCATAACGACCTCCTGAACGGGGAATTCCAATCCCCGAAGCTACGCATTTGCAGCCTCACGCAACGTGATCCAGATCACTTTCAAATGATGAGTCGTATCCTAGCGGCTTTGGTTCAAAGATGGTCCGGCCAGTCTAATTTGCGGCCGATAAGCGGTCAATTTTCTGCGAAAACCGATCTGGTTGCGGATCAATCGAACCAGGCGGCGTAGATTTTTCGATAGCTGCCGTCCTCGGTGGCGATATGCAGCCATTGATCGACGAACGCCTTGAGCGCGACATCGCGTTGCAGCCAGTAGGCCTTCTCGGCGAAGTCGAACGGCTTTTCCGGATGCACCGCGCAGAGCACGCCGGCGTGTTGCTTCTGCTGGTAGCGGGTCTCGGCAGCGTCCGTCATCATCAGGTCGGCATTGCCCTTGGCGATTTCGTCAAAGATGGTGACGTTGTCGTTCCAGGTTTTGATCTCGGCGTTCTTGATATTGGCCTTGGCAAAGCGCTCGTTGGTACCGCCGGGATTGACGATCACGCGCGTACCGGCCTTGTCGATATCGGCGATGGTTTCAAATTTGCCCTTGTCGGCGCAGCGGGCGATCGGAGTCTTGCCCTCGCGCATGATCGGCGTGGAGAACATTCCCTTTTTCTGCCGGTCGAGCGTGATCGAGACGCCGCCCATCGCGACGTCGAAATTGTCGGCCTCGAAATCCTTCATCATCTGCGGCCAAGCGGTCTGGACGAACTCGACCCTGACGCCGAGCGCCTTGCCAAGCGCCTCGGCCATGTCGACGTCGAAACCGCGGAATTTGGCGGTCGCCTTGTCGAAATAGGTGAACGGCAGATAGTCGCCGGTCATGCCGACACGCAACGTTCCGCGCTTGATGATGTCGTCGAGGCGCGAGGAGGCCGCTGGCTGCTGGGCTGACGCGGATACCGTCCACAGAACAACCATGACGCTGGCCAGCATTCGAAACATCACGACTTCTCCCCGAGCGATTTCTATTGCACTTTGGTGCGATGGCGATGGATTTAGACCAGATGCCCGCGCGGGGCCAGCCGGAGAAATCGAAATCGTGACCATCTCGCTCTACGACGCCTCGGTCGGCGTCTTCGTGCCCTTTCTCGGCAACCTGTCCGCGCTTCTCGACCACGCCGCGGCGGATGCGAAGGCCCGCAACATCGATCCCGCGGTGCTGCTCAACATGCGGCTCTATCCCAACATGTACAGCCTGAAGCAGCAGGTGGCCGAGGCCAATCGTCATGCGGTCGTTGCCGGCGCGCTGCTTGCCGGCAGCACCCCTTACACATTCGGGGATGCCGAGCCCGACATCGCCGAGCTCAAGTCGCGGATAGCGGCGGCGATCGATTTTGTGCAGGGCTTGCCGCGCGCGACGGTCGATGCCGCGGGCGACAAAGAGGTCGTTTTCACCTTCAAGAGCGGTGCGATGCGAACATTTACCGGGAAGTCACTGCTGCTGACGTTCAGCGTGCCGCAGTTCTTCTTTCACATCACGACGGCCTACGACATCCTGCGTCACGCCGGCGTCGAACTCGCCAAGAAGGATTTTCTCGGGCCGCCACGTTAGGCGAAAACGTCGGAGGAGGACTATGCCTCGCCGCTGTCCTTGCGCACCAGATTGGCGGCGGCGCCGCGCCCGCTCATCTCGCTCTTCAACTGCTCGAAGCGGCGGTGCGCTTCGGCCTCGCGGTCATGAACCATCTGGACTGCGGCATCCCGGCTCATCGGGCCGCTGACGACGGGATTTGAATTCTCGCCGATGGTCTCATCTACATAGTATTCGCCGTTGTCGGCACGGACCGTCCACCTGAAGCGGAGCGCAGCCATCGGACCGGGCCCGACCCTGGAGTAGCCATGAGCCTCGATGGGCGCATGGATATCGACAGGCGCGTGGGGCTGGATCGGGGCTTGTGCCTCCACGGAGGTAGGCAGCGGAGGAGGGCTGACCGGCCTTTCGTCAACCGCCGGCCGAACCGGCTCGCGATGGATATCCGGCTGATCGAGAATGCTGGCAATCGCCGCCAGCGCGTTGTCGGTCGGGTCGCTGTGGCTCACAATTTAGCCTCCGGATCGAACTCCGTCTGCGGAATCGGTGTCCCCGCTGCCGCCCGGATTGCTGTCCTCACTTCCGAATAAGGCTGAGTTTTGTCCGTGCCTAGCGTTTTCGAGCCCGACGTCAAGCAGATACCGGCGGCAATTTGCCCCGCCAGGGCCGCGCCTGCTCCAGTTGGCCCGCAATCCGGAACAAAACGCCCTCATCGCCGAGTTTGGCCGAAAACATCATGCCGAGCGGCAAGCCGGCCTTGTTCCATGCCAGCGGCACCGACATGGCTGGTTGGCCGGACATGTTGAACATCGCGGTCGCGGGCATGTAGCGGCGCAGGATCGGCGCGATATGCGACAAATCGCTCGACATCGTGTCGAGCTCACCGATCCGTAGCGGCGGCGAGCACAGCGTGGGACACAGGAAAAGGTCGCAGGTCTCGAAGAAGGTCGCCAGCGCGCGCGAAATCTGGAAAGCCGCGAGCTGGGCGGCGACATAATCGGTCGCGGTGGTCTTCTGGGCGTTGTGGGCGCTGGCCAGCGTCAGGATCTCGAGATCGCTATCGGTCATCTCGCGGCCGATTTTCTGCTCGATCAGCCGCACCGTCAGCGCGGTGTTGCCGCCCACGATCGTTGCCATGACGGCTGCCGGGTCGGCGGCAAGTTCGGGGGCCCGTTCCTCGACATGATGGCCGAGCCCGGCCAGCAGGCCGGCGATTTCGCGTACCGCCGCAGCAATCTCCGGATCGATGGCGTCGCCATAAGGCGACCGGTCGGTGAACGCAATGCGAAGCTTGCCGGGGTCACGGCCGACCTCCTGCGAAAACGGCCGCTCCGGGGCCGGCGCGACATAGGGGCTCGACGGTTCGGGCCCATGGATCGCGTCCATCATCACGGCGCTGTCGCGCACGCTGATGCTGACGACATGGCCGCAGGAATACCCGCCCCAGCCTTCGCCGCGGTCGGGACCGAGCGGATTGCGCGCCCGGGTCGGTTTCAGGCCGAACACGCCGGAGGCCGAAGCCGGGATCCGGATCGAGCCGCCGCCGTCGCTGGCATGCGCGACGGGAAGAATCCGGGCGGCAACCGCCGCCGCCGCACCGCCGGACGATCCGCCGGAAGAGTGCGCGAGATTCCAGGGATTGCGGGTCGGCCCGTGAAGGCGGGATTCCGTCGTCGGCATCAGGCCGAATTCTGGGCTGGCGCTCTTTCCGAAGATCGAGACACCGGTATCGAGGAAACGTTGCGCCAGCGTGCCGGTGTGGTCGGCGACGAAATCCTTCAGGATCGTCGCGCCCGATGTCGTGCGGGTCCCCTCCAGCAGATCGAGGTCCTTCAGGAGGAACGGCACACCGGTGAAAGGACCGTCCGGAAGACCGCGATCGATCTGGCGCTCGGCATGGTCGTAGTGCTTGACCACGACCGCGTTGATTTGCGGGTCGACCTTTGCCGTACGGGCAATCGCCTCGTCGAGCAGTTCACGCGGCGTGACCTGCTTCTTCCGCACCAGTTCGGCCAAACCGACCGCGTCGTAATTGCCGTATTCCTTGAAGGCCATATGCGTCACCTCGTTGAGGGTCGATCGACGATCCGCCCGTCAGTCCGGAATCATTGGGTCATCGTTTCAGGCTTCTCAGCCGAGGACGTCCTGGTTGATCACATTCTGGCGCAGGGGTTCGCCGTCCAGGACGCTCAGGATATTGCGCGCGGTCTGCTCGCTCATGCGATCGACGGCTTCTCGCGTCACGCCGGCGACGTGTGGCGCCATGATGACGTTGGGAAGTGCGAACAGTTTGTGCCCGGCCGGCGGCGGTTCCTGCTCGAACACATCAAGGCCGGCACCGGCTAGCCTGCCGGACACCAGCGCGTCATGCAGCGCCGCCTCGTCGACGATGCCGCCGCGCGCGGTATTGATCAGATAGGCGCTCGGCTTCATCAGCTTCAGCCGCGCGGCATTGAACATGCCGACGGTCTCGGGGTTCTTCGGGCAGTGGATGCTGACGAAATCGGCGCGCGGCAGCGCCGCGTCGAGGTCGGAAACCGGCTCGCAACCGGCGGCCTTGATGTCAGCAGCAGGCTTGTAGGGATCGAAAATCAGAACGTTCATTTCCATCGCCTGGCAGCGCTTGGCGGTTCGGGTGCCGATGCGGCCGAAGCCTACGATCAGCACCGTCTTGCCGAAGAGATCGTAGGGCAGCATCCCGAGCCGGCTCGGCCACTTGTCGTCCCGGACGATCGAATGCATTTCCACCGCACGCTTGGCCAGCGTCAGCATCATGAACAGCGCCTGCTCGGCGACTGACGGGGAATTCGCCGTACCCGCCACCATCAGCGGAACCTTGCGGCGGCTCAGCGCGGGGACGTCGACGGCATCAAAGCCGACACCGATCCGCGTCACCACCTGCATGTCCTTGGACGCCTCGAGCTCGGTCTCGCCAAAACGCGTGCCGCCGAGGGCAACGCCGTGAACCGGCGCGTGCTCTTTCAGCTTGGCTTCGAAATCCCTGGCGGAGATCATGTTGGGAAATTCGACGAGTTCGATGTCGTCCCGCGCGTGGAGCAATGCACGGCCCTGGTTTGACATCGATTCCGTGGCGAAGATTTTCTTCTTGTTGGTAGCCATTTCCTGCCCTTGGTGCTGTTTTTTTACGCCGTCAAAGGACGACGCCGGTCACCTCGTTTAGCAGGTGCATATTGTTGAGGTCCACTGCCAATCGGAGCGGGGCGCCATCCTGCGCCCCGGCGTTGGGATTGACCCGGCCGCAGACCTGCGCGCCCTCCATCGCGAAATAGATCAGCGTCTCCATCCCCATCGGCTCGGTGACGTCGAGCGCGGCGTCGAAGTTCTCGATGCCGGGCTCAGGATGCGCCTTGGCTTCGGTGATATGCTCGGGCCGGATGCCCAGCAGCAATTTGTCTGCGCGCGAAATATCCTTGTATCGCGCGGCGCGTGCCGGCGGTAGCGGGAAGGCGATACGGTCGGTCAGGCGAATCTGCAGCTTGCCGCCGACGTCCTCGAGCCGGCAGGGGATGAAATTCATGGCCGGCGAGCCGATGAAGCTTGCGACGAATTTCGTTGCCGGCTTGTGGTAGAGTTCATTCGGGGTCCCGATCTGCTCGATGCGACCGTGGTTCATCACCACGACTCTGTCAGCAAGCGTCATCGCCTCGACCTGGTCGTGGGTCACGTAGACCGTGGTGGTGCGGACCTTCTGGTGCACCTTCTTGATCTCGATCCGCATCTGGACGCGCAGCTTGGCGTCGAGGTTCGACAGCGGCTCGTCGAACAGAAACACCTTCGGGTTACGTACGATGGCCCGGCCCATGGCGACGCGCTGTCGCTGGCCGCCCGATAACTGCTTCGGCTTGCGGTCGACCAGTTCGACGATGTCGAGCATGCGCGCCGCCTCGTCGATCCGGCTCTTGATCTCGGCCTTCGGATAGCGCTTCAGCCGCAGTCCGAACGACATGTTTTCTGCGACGGTCATGTGCGGATAGAGCGCGTAGTTCTGGAACACCATCGCGATGTCGCGGTCCTTGGGCGGCACGTCGTTGACGACGTCGCCGCCGATCATGATGTCGCCATCGGAGATGTCCTCCAGGCCTGCGATCATCCGCAGCGTGGTCGACTTGCCGCAGCCTGACGGTCCCACCAGCACGACAAACTCATGGTCGGCGATGTCGAGATCGATGCCGCGCACCGCCTCGACGTCGTCATAACGCTTAACAACCTTACGCAACGTCACGTCAGCCATGAGTTCAACCCTTTGTCGCGCCGGCGGTCAGGCCGGCAATGTAGTAGTCCATCAGGAAGGCGTAGATGATCAGCGGCGGTGCTGCTCCGAGCAGAGCGCCGGTCATGATCTGGCCCCAGTTGAACACGTCGCCCTTGATCAGAGTGGTGATGATGCCGACCGGCAGCACCAACTGGTCGGTCGAGGTGGTGAACACCAGCGGATAAAGAAACTGCGCCCACGAGACGGTAAAGGCGAAGATGGTCGCGGCGATCAGGCCGGGCAGCGCCACCGGAATGAAGATCCGCGTCAGGGTCTGGAACCAGGAGGCTCCGTCGATGATGGCGGCTTCGTCAAGCTCCTTCGGAATCGAGGCAAAATAGCCGATCATGATCCAGGTGCAGAACGGCACCGTCAGCGTCGGGTAGATGAACAGCAGCACGTACCAGCGATTGATCAACTGGATGCCGGTCCATTCGCCGAACTGCGCAAACACCTTGAACAGGGGAATGAAAAGCAGGCTGTCCGGGATCAAATAGGTCAGGAACACGCCGGTCGCGAGCGTCGCCGAGCCCCAGAACCGCATTCGTGCCAGCGCGAACGCCGCC
Organism: Bradyrhizobium sp. KBS0727; assembly: GCF_005937885.2. Taxonomy (NCBI): domain Bacteria; kingdom Pseudomonadati; phylum Pseudomonadota; class Alphaproteobacteria; order Hyphomicrobiales; family Nitrobacteraceae; genus Bradyrhizobium; species Bradyrhizobium sp. KBS0727. The sequence continues at coordinate 3,798,520 of NZ_CP042176.1, forward strand.
GGCACAGAGATCAGCATCGTGATCGTGACCACGAAGATCGAGACCATCGCGGAGTTCAGGAAAAATCGCAGGAACTGGTTCGACGTCAGCAGGCCGACGTAGTTTTCAAGGGTGGGATGAAAGACCCACCAAGGGTTGGTCGCCGCCGAAATCTCCGCGCTGCTCTTGAGCGAGGTAATCAGCATGTAGATCGGCGGCACCAGCGAGAAGATCGCAAACAGCGTTAGGAAGAAATACGACCAGCGCAGCGCCCATGTCCGGTCGCGACTCATGCTGCCATATTTGACGCTGCGTGTCGGGGCGGCCTTGTCGATTGCAACTGTACTCATCAGGACTCATTCCCGCGCTTGTTGACATCCCGCAGGATGAAGATCGCTGCGACCGCCAGGATTGGCACCATGAACAGCGAGACGCTGGCGCCGAGCGGAATATCGCTGCCTTCAATGCCGATCCTGAAGGCCCAGGTCGCGAAGATGTGGGTGTGATCCAGCGGGCCGCCGGTGGTCAGGATTCGCACGATGTCGAAATTGGCGAAGGTGACGATCAGCGAAAACAGCGTCGTGATCGCGATGATGTTGCGCATCATCGGCAGCGTTATGTACCAGATCCGCTGCCACCAGTTGGCGCCGTCGATGGCGGCGGCTTCATAGAGCTGGTCCGGCACCGACTTCAGCGAAGCCAGGTACATGATCATGAAGAACGGCGCGCCGTACCAGACGTTGACCAGGATGACGGAGAAGCGCGCCCAGTCGGCATCGCCGGTCCATGGGATCGGGCCGATGCCGAAAAACGACAGCGTATAGTTGAAGGCGCTGTAGGAGGGGTCGAACAGCCACAGCCAGGCCAATGTGCTCATCGCCGGCGGGATCACCCACGGCACCAGCAGCATGCCGCGCCATTTGCGCTGCCCTTTGGCGGGAATGTTGTGAACGAAGTGCGCGACGATGAATCCGATCAGCGCTTTGAAGATGACGGCAGAGATCGCGAAGATGCAGGACTGCTTGACGACCAGCCAGAACGTATCGCGCTTGAACAGGAACTCGAAATTGCCGAGGCCGATGAATCTCTGCATCGACTTGTTCAGCGTCGCCAGATGGATGGAATAGAACGCCGGATAGAGCACCAGGAGCGCGATGAGAACGATCAGCGGCAGCGTCATCAGGAAGGCGGCCGTCGATTTGCGTTTGAGCGCCTTTCGCAAACTCGAACGCTTGCGCGCCGGCTGCGTGGTGCCGACGCTGTTCGGCTGAAATGCGACATCAACCATGATGGATCTTCTCCGCGCGATTCATCTCAAAGGCTAAAGATAACGGCTCTTGAAGCGAGCTCTTGTCGTGAGCCGAGACTGGAACCGGCGATCAGAAAGCCGATTTCCGACGAGGCGGTCTGGCGGCGAATACGCCGCAGCGACCCGCCATCCGGCAGGCCGCCGCGGGATATCTCACATCCTAGCTCCGCATGAAGCCTTCGCACTCGCCTTCGGCCCAGGCGAGTGTCTTTTCCATTGCTTCGCCCTGGTAGTAGCGCAGGCACATCTTGGTCAGCGTCGCCTGGGCGTAGATCTGCTGTGCGATCTTGGGCGGCGCCGGCGACGCCGCGATCGACAGGATCTGATGCTTGTAGGGGTTCGGATAGTGATAGAGCGTGCCCTTCGGCGGCCCTTCCTCCTGCCAAACCTTCAACGTCGTCAGCTTCTCGTAGGCCGGCAGGTCGTAGCCGCCGCTCGCCGTCACCATCTTCTCGATCGCAGCCGGTTTCGATAGCTGCACCAGCAGGCTCTTCGCGGCTTCCTTGTTCTTGGAGAAGTTCCAGATGCTCCAGAAATAGGGCAGGTAGGGCGCAAAGCGGCCCTTCGGCCCGGCCGGGAAGCCGTGGGTCCAGCACTGTTCGGCAACTTGCGGCGCGTCACGCTTGGCAACCGCCCAGGCGCTCGGCGGATTCATGATCAGCGCGCCCCTGCCGGAGACGAGCCATTTATTGTTGGACGCGTCATCCCAAGCCGCGGCATCCGGCGGCAGGAAGGCGATCAGTTTCTTGTAGTACTCAAGCGCCTGGCGGACGGCGTCGGTCTTGACGGTGAGATTGCCCTTGGCGTCGACGAGTTGGGCGCCGTACGACAAGAAGATCGCGCCCGCGGTATCGACATTGTCGGTGGTCTCGCCGAGACCGATGCCGAACGGGAATCCTCCCTTGTGGCAGGCCTCGGCCGCTTTCAGGAACGTATCGAGCGTCCAATTGTCGGCCTTCGGTTCCGAACCGGCCGGGTACATGGCCTGCACGTCGATGCCGGCGTACTTCTTCATCAGGTCGATGCGCGAGCAGGGCCCCTTGATCTGGCTGCCGACGCAGGCGGGAACACCGAGCCACTTGCCGTCGAGCTGGCCAAGATACTTGGCCGTGCCGTTGACTTCGCCATTCTCGGCGATGATCGGCCCCATGATGTCGTTGACGGGCTCGAGCTGTTCTGAATTGGCGTGAGCCCACCAGGTCGGCATCGCGATGATATCGTGGCCGGACTTCGCCTGCCCTTCGGCCGCGATGGTCAGAAGGTTCTTGTTGCCCTGGCTCGGGATGTAGTCGATCGTCACCTCGACCTTGGCCTTTTCGGCCCACTCATTGACCAGATCGGTCGAGGCCTTGTTGGCGCCGGGCACCCAATGATCCCAGAAGCCGATCGCGAGCTTGCCGGCAGCGTGGGCGCCGCGAATGTAGGGCGCGGTGATCAATGCGGCGGAAGATAGCGCAGTAGCAGCAACAAATTGTCGGCGAGAAAGCTTCTTGCGTGACATGGCGTTTCCTCTTTGCTGAGCCAGATTGTGCTTCTTGTTTTTATTCTCCGTCAGTTGCCACGCCGGATGAGAACGACGTGCCAGCGGATATTTTGTAATGAGATCAGAGCAGAATTGTTTGCGTCTGTCGAGAAAACACGACGATCGCATGCATTGAACTAACGTTGTGTATGAATTCCCGGCATCACCGGCGTCGTTTCGACGCCGAGAGGATCGTCAATAATCGGATCGATCGTATTGCGCTGCACACTACGCGTTCCGATCTCGCCGCAACCGGATACGATTGTGCCACAGTCAATATGGCGCGTGTGTAACTCTTTCGCGCGGAAGGTATTTCCCTGTCGTGGACAGCGCACCGCGACGGTGGACGGGCTCGGGGCGAAAACGATAGTTTAGACATCGCAGGATTCACCTCCCCCTACACGCTGTCCTCGCCGATCGACCATGGAGCCTAAATAATGATCAGTCTTACTAAGCTTGCGCGTCCGTGGTCGCGGTTGCGTGTCGCACTTGGCGCCGTGGCTCTGCTTGCACTCGGTGCATCCGCAAGCGTGGACGCGCAGGTGGTCCAAGGGGTCGAGAAAGGGGCGCGAGAGGGTAACAAGGCGGCCGGCCCCGTCGGCGGCGTGCTGGGCGGCGCTATCGGCGGCGTCGTCGGCGTGGTGACTGGCGTCACCGGCGTCTTGACCGGCGGTTCGAAGGGCGGACAGGCCCCGGCAGCGAAAGAGGGCAAGCCGAGTGAGCCGCCCAAACAAGGCGACACCGCAAAGCAAGGCGACACCGCGAAGCCGGCAAAGGCTGCGAAGGGCACGAAGTCCGCAAAGCAGCAACAGCAAGCCGTCCTCACTCAGGATGGCGCGCCGACGCTGACCGCCGAACAGATCGTCATCAACAGCGACGCCAATATCGAGCGGATCAAGAAGGAATTGAACCTCACTCCCGAGCAGGAGAAGCATTGGGCAGGCTTCAACAGCGCAATGCACTATCTCGGGCACAACGGCGCCGATCGGCTGAACCTGCGTATCGCACGCGCCAAGCGCGACCCGCCCGACGATATCATCGAGCAGATGCGCAACGAAGCCCAGTTCCTCAACGACCGTGCCGTCGATCAGCGCAATGTGGCCGACGCGGCCGAGCCGCTGTTTGCAGCGCTGGACGACAAGCAAAAGGCGACGTTCATTCAGGAGATGGTCAATCTCAGCCACGAGCGCGGGCTGGACTGACGCCTGCTGGCCCAAGCCGGTTGCTTGACGCCAACCGGGATTTGGCCATGCGTCCAATGGTGCCCACGCGCTGGTCGATTTGAGCGCGCGCCGGACGAATAGCCGGGCACGCATGCCCTGGGGTAGGGTTGAAGGCGCGGCACCCGGCTATCCTGCCGCAGCGGCGCGGCCTTCCCAATCGTCATGCAATGATGTGGAAACCCTGACCAACTCGCGCCTTAGTGATGGCTGACTCGTGGCCTTGTCGGGAACCTGGTCGTTCGCGGCCGAGTGTTGCGCCGCCACATCACCCGGCGCACGGGCGCGATAACATTGCGAAAACGAATTCGGCCAGCGGGGGCTGTCCGAATTGAGGTCGAACGCCGGGCAGGACTGCGGCGTCACGCCCGACTTCTAAAGTCAGGGCTTGGGGAAATTCAATTCCACGCCGACACCGTCGGGATCGTAGAGAAAGAACTGCGTGTCGCCGGTCCGCGGCACGATGCTCTCGCGGAATTTCACGCCCTTGGCCTGCAGGCGCTTGCGCATGCCGTCGACGTCATCCGCCGCAAAGGCGATATGGTCGAGCCGCCCGGTGTCCTCGAATTTCTTCTCGGTCCCGCGCACCACGATGCCTTCGCGTGGCTTGCGCGTGCCCATCAGGTGCACCGTGGCGGTGCCACCCGAGTAGAGCCAGTAGCCGGGGAAGTCGAGCGGCGGCCGGTCACCGTTTTCCAGACCGAGCACGTCGCAATAGAAATCCTTGGTGCGCTCGAGGTCAGAGGGTTCGATGGTGTAGTGCTGTAGTCCGCCTAGTCCCATGGTTGTTCTCCTTATTTGTTGGACGCTGAGGGGGTCAAACGCAGATGGGTTTAAACGAAAGTGAGGTCGGTTTCGGCGCCCAGCATCCAGGCGCCGACGGTTTCAAAATGCCTGATCTGGCCCTGAAGCTGCTGAGTCACGGTGTGCATGTCACGGAAGCGGCGCTCGAGCGGATGATCCTCGAAGATCGCGGTGGCGCCGGCGGCGTTGTAGGCGAAATCGACCGCCTCGCGCGCCTTGTGAATGGCATTGGTTGAGGCCATCCGCATGTTGATGCGCTGTGCAACGGTGATGGTCCCGCCCGCGGTAAGATCTTTCCAAGTGTCGGCCATCGACTGCAGCACATAGCCGCGCGCCGCGCGGAGATTGACCTCCGCCTGGGCGAGATTGCACTGGACCACCGCGTTGTCGCGCAACAGGCCTTTGGCGCCGCGCGGCACCTTGTTGCGCATCGTTTCGACAAAGGTATCGAGCGCGCTCCGGGCGATGCCGCAGGCGACGCCGGCAAAGCCCACCTGGTAACAGGTGCCCGCGCCCATGCGGTAGAGCGGGCCGCTTTCACGGCACTCGCGGTCGAATTCGCGGGTCATCGAGTGATCGGACCGGACAAAATGGTCGTTCAGCGCGAACTGGTCGCTGGCGGTGCCGCGCAGGCCGACGGTGTTCCAGATGTCGGTCCATTCGACGTCCTCGGTGCGCACCAGCATGGTGCGCTCCAGCGGCGAGCCGTTGGCTTCGTATCTTGGCGAACCGTCGGCCGCATAGATCGGACAATGCGCGCCGAGCCAGGTCGCGTGACGGCCGCCGGAGGCAAACGCCCACACGCCGGTGACGCGATAGCCGCCCTCGCATTCGACCGCTTTCACCCTGGGGCCGGGCCCCCAGGCCAGCACCGCTCGGGGGTCGCCGAAGATGGCCTGCGCCACCGGTAGGTCGAGATAGGCCGCCGACATGGCGCAGCCGCCGGCCTGGCTCAGGCACCAGGCCGTGGAGGCATCGGCCTTGGCGATGGTTTCGATGACGTGGAAGAAGGTGACGGGATCGGTTTCGATCCCGCGGGACGAGCGCGGCAACAGCAGCCGGAACAGCTGCGCCTCGTGCAGCCTGTCCAGCAGCACCCGCGGCAGCCGGCGCGTCGTCTCGATGGCGTTCGAAGCCGCCGCGACGTGAGGACGCACGGCTTCGGCTAGGGCGATCACCGTCGGGTCGCCCGCAAGATCGGCAGTCGTTGCGATCGCTGTATCCAAGACTTGTGTATTCAAGACTAGGCCTGACGAACTTGAGCGGTCGAAAGATCGAGCCCATCGGCCAGTTCCTTGTCGATCTGCTCGATCGACTTGCCCCTGGTTTCAAAGCCGATGAAATAATACACGATGCCGGCCATCAGAAACCAGCAACCGAGATAGATAAAGGCCGTCGGAATCTGGGTCAGCGGCACGTCGGGTTTGAGGTAGTTGTTGGAGCCGACGATCAGGGCAAGCCCGACCGGGCCGATGATCTTGCCGATGCCGCCAAAACCATAGGCCGATCCCATGCCGGTGGTTCGAAGATGGGATGGCCAGACCTCGGCCGCGTAGGGCCCGACGATGGCAAAGCCGCCGTCGGCGAAGAAGAAGGCCACGGCCAGGATCAGCCAGAACGCCGACAGGCCGAACAGCGTCGTATCGTAATTGTATCCGGCGACGATGGTCAGGATGCCGGCGCCAAGGCCAAGCAGCCCGCCGGCCGTACGGCGCCCCAGGGCTTCGGAGAAATAGGAGAACGAGAGGCGGCCGATGAAACCGGAGACGCTGAGCAGGATCATCATCTTGGCGGCCTCCTGTGGCGACACCTTCAACAGCAAGACAAACAGCGACGGCGCCCACAGCGTGATGCCGTAGACGCCGGTCTGGGCGCCGGCATTGCCGAGCCACGAAACCAGCAGGCTGCGCGGATATTTGAACAGATCGAACCAGCTCGACTTGATGACCGGACCGGCATCGGCTGCCGTCGGCATCGGTAGCGCCGACGGTTCCATCTGCAAGGCCCAGGCGAGCGACTTGCGCGCGTCCTCGTATCGGCCCTGGCGGCACAGCCAGCGCGGCGACTCCGGAACCCAGAGACGCACGAGCAAGACAAGAAAGGCCGGCAACACGCCGATCGCGAACAGCAATCGCCATTCGCCGCTGCCGATCAGGGCGCCCATGACGGCGCCGAGGCCGACACCGAGCGGGATAACGCAGGTCACGAGGCCGCCGACCCAGCCACGCTTGGAGGAGGGCATGAATTCCTGCACCAGCGGCAGGTCCACGCAATACAGGCCGCCGACACCGGTTCCGACGAAGAAGCGCATGATCGCAAGATAGACCCAGCCGTTGTCCGGCGTGAAATAGAGCAGGCCGGTCGCGATCGAGAAATTCAGCACGGTCCCGATGAATACCACGCGGCGGCCGATACGATCGGCGAGCCAGCCCCAGACATAGGCGCCGATGATGGCGCCGATGCCGGAACTCATCAGCACGGTGGCCGATTGACCAAAGGTGAGCTTCCAGGGGCCGATCAGGAAGGCGAGCACGAAACCGATCAGGAAATAATCGAAGAATTCGAGCGCGTCGCCAATGATGGCCGCAGCAAGGATCTTGATCTGATTGCCGGTCAGACTCGTCCGGCGGTCGAGTATTTCGAACATGGCGTTCCCCCGGCGCCTGTTCATTTTTATATCTCAGCGGACGTCGCGCCTGCGCACCGCATGTGTTCAAAGGCTATCCTGCTACCGGCGCGATCGGCAAGCCTGTGCTGACGCGGGGCACATCTGCATGCGAACAATGGGGACCTCGTACTGCTCTGCACAAAAGCAATTGCGCAAGCCGCCTGAATCGGGTGCAACCATCCAGCCGGTGTTTCCGTGTTGCCGCCAGCCGGCAACTGCTGCAGCGCACGCGCGCCATTGTTTAATGTTTTGGCGATATCGTCATCGATTGAGCATCATCCGGGACCAGGCGGGATGGAAGAGAAACGAAGGCATCCGCGAACCGACACCGACGAGCCGGCCTTTGTGTCGTCAGGAGGCTCGGTGATGCGCTGCGTGGTGCGGAATGTTTCGCTCGAGGGGGCGGCGATCGACGTCGAAAACCCGGCCTTTGTTCCGCAACGCTTCCTTCTGGTGATGGCGAACGATTCGTCGATCGTTCATAAGTGCCAGATTGCCTGGATCCAGAAAAACCGGATCGGCCTGACTTTCATCGACGCGGAATGATCCTTCGGAGCCGTATTTCAGGGCGCGCGGGATCTCAGGGCGCCCGGACGCTCACTCGACCCGCAGGTTGGCGTCCCGCACCACCTTGCCCCATTTGTCCATCTCCAATCTGATGCGGGTGCCGAACTCATCCGGGGTATTCGCGACCGGCTTGAAGCCGAGTGCGGTGAGGCGTTCCTTTACATCCGGCTGGGAAACCGCTTTTGCGATCTCACGATAGAGCAGGTCGACGATCTCCTTCGGTGTTCCCGCCGGCGCGACGATGCCGGTCAGTGTGTCGGCGTCCTGGTCCTTGATGCCCTGTTCGGCGAAGGTCGGCACGTCGGGCATACCCGCGGCGCGTTCGGTGGCAGCAATGCCGAGCGCACGGAGTTGGCCGGCCTGTACCGCCGAGAGCGCCGGCGGCAGCGCGGTGAACGCAATCGGGGTGTGGCCGCCGACGGTCGCCTGGATCGCCGGCCCGGCGCCGGCAAACGGCACGTGCACGAGGTCGAGCTTGAACGCCAGCCGGAACAACTCGCCGCCGAGATGCGGCGTCGAGCCGACACCGGGACCGGCAAAGCTGTACTTGCCGGGATTGTCGCGAATGAGCTGCACCAGTTCGGGCAGCGTTTTGGCCGGTACCGATGGATTGACCACCACGACATTCGGCGAGACCGCGACCAGCGTCACCGGTACAAAGTCCTTGACAGCGTCGTACGGTACCTTGGCGTAGAGGCTGGGGTTGACGACGAAGCCGGTAGAGATCGCCATGATCGTGTAGCCGTCGGCGGGCGCGTGCGCGACCTGGCCGGCCGCGGTATTGCCGCCGGCGCCGCCGATATTCTCGACGACGAACTGGTGACCGAGACTGTCGGAAAGCTTCTGCGCCACGATCCGCGCAATGGCATCGGTCGGTCCGCCCGCTGTAAACCCGACCACGATGCGGACCGGCTTGTTGGGATAGCCCTGCGCCAACGTCGCCGCGACACCGGACGCCAGCCACACGGCTGCGAGCAATACGCGTAAGACGGCGCCCATGGCGTTCCCCCTGATGTGTTTGTTGTTGGCGCCATCATCGGCGAGGGCGCCGTGCCGGACAAGGGGGAAACCGCGCGGGCCCGGCCCTGGTTATTTCCGCAGCAGCGGCTTGAGCCGCTCTTCGAGCTCCTCAAATGACATCGAGCCCTGAAGCTTCACGCCGTTCAGGAAGAAGGTCGGCGTCGAAACGACCTTCAACTCGTGCAGCGCATATTGCTGGTCGGCGGCGAGCCTGTCGAGCTGAGCCTGATCCTTCGCGCAACCCTCGACTTCCTGTTCGCTCATGCCGTTCAGCTTGCCGACAAAGAACAGCGTGTCCTTTGTCTGCGCAACCAGCCGGTCCTGCAGCTTGAACAGGGTCTCGACTGCACCGAGGTATTTTTCGGAATCGTCCTTGGCGATGCAGCGTGCCAGCATCGAGGCCGCGGCCGCCTTGGGATCGAGCGGGAATTCGCGGAACACGAACCGCACCTTGCCGGTGTCGATAAATCTGGACCGGAGCATCGGAAAGACATTCTCGCCGAAGGCCGCGCAATGCGGGCAGCTCATCGAAGCGTATTCGGTGATGGTCACCGGCGCCTTGGCCGACCCGATGACGATGTCGGGCAGCGATACCGGCTTGGCGACGGCCGCGGCAATTGCGCTTTGCGCCATGGCCGAGCCGGTACAGGACGTGGCCGCGAAAGCGAGGAGAATGGCAACAACGGTGCGGCGGCGAACGGTCAACGGAGGCTCCGGACGACATTGGCGGGTCGATGCGTCCAACATTCCCCGCAGCAATAGTTTAGCTTCTTCGATGCGCGAAGGCAAAAACCAGGGGAAGGCAAAACCAGGCGTCGTCGTCGCTATCGGTCCGGCGAGCCGAAGGCCAGCATCAGGCCTTCGTGCAGCTTGGAGTTCTCGCTGCGGCCGAAATGCTTGGGCAGGTCTTCGTTTTCGAGGCTCGGCGCAAACGCCCTGAGCTTCGCGGCGAAGCGCCGGGCCTCAGTGGGTTGGTTGGCCAGCGCGTATGCCGCCACGAGGCCCGCCCAGCTTCGCGGATAGTGGGGGTTGATCGCGATCGAGCGCTCGAACGTCGTGATCGCCTCGCGATACTTGCCGAGCTCGAGTTCCGCATTGCCTGCGAACTCAAGCCAGACCGGCATGATCGGGTCGCGCGGACTTAGCAGCATCGCATAGCGGACGTGTTCGAGCCCCTCGGAGACTTTCCCGGAACGGATCAGGCCGTTGCCGATCTGGGCGTGCGCACTGGCGTCGCTGGGATCGATCCTGATCGCTCGCTCCAGATGTTCCAGCGCTTCCGGCAATGCGGGCAGCCGATTGAGTGCGAGGGCCAGATAGAAATGGGCCTGGCTCGACTCGGGGTCGCGTACCAGCACCTGACGCAGGATTTCCTCCGCCTTGCTGCGATGGCCGCCCGGATCGGTATCGAGAACCTGAGCCCCCATCCGGGCGTGATAGGCGCCGATGCCAAGTTGAGCGGAAAGATTTTTCGGATCGTGCTCCAGCGCCTTGTTGAACAGTGCGAGCGCCTCCTTGTACCCTTCGAGATTGACCTGCGACAGCGCAGCCCAGCCGCGATAGGCGAACGCATCGGCGTCGAAATCATTCGACAGCCGCTGGCTTTCGATCGGAAGAACTTCAAACTGAAGCTCACGCGCCAACCGGCTGACGATTTCGTCCCGGACGCCCTGCCGGTCGGCCCCGTGACGCTCGACACGGCCGCTCCACACCGAGAGGCGGGTGGCCGGGTTGATCAGTTCGACGTTGACCCGAAGATTGTCATCCTGAATCCGGACGCTGCCTTCCAGCACATATCTTACCTGCAGTTCGGTGCCGAGCTTGGCCACGTCGATGACCTGACCCTGGTAGCTGCGCGCCGTCTGGCGCGAGATGACCCGGAACGAGGGAACACGCGACAACGTATTGGTCAGATCGTCCGTCAGCATGTCGGCGATCAACTGACCCGGCTCATCGGCGCCGCCCGGGCTTGCGAACGGCAACACCACAATCGGGATAATGCCCTTCCGCAGTTGTGTTTCATGAGCGAGCGCCGGCGAGCGCCAGGGGTCATGCGGGGCGCCGAGCGCCGTGGATGATTGGAACGAAGTCCACGGGCCGAGTCTCAAAATGGTGTGCAAGGGCTCCGAAGCGAAAGTTGCCGCAGCTCCCAGAATCCCGGCTAGGGCTAACCCTGCCAAGGTCATCCCGTCAGGGCGTCGCGTCAGAAAGTTCCATCGTGGCGCGACAGGCAAAATCACCGGCCCGATAGCGGTACTGCCGTCGGTAAGCGGCCGGCGGCGGTCATGTTGAACATCTTGCAACGGTCGTTGGACCACAGGCGCATCGCTGCTCCGGAGACTCTCGAGCATGGCCCGGGTTTCTCGTTCGGGCGCGACCCCGAGTTCGCGCTGAAGCATACCTGCAAAACTACCAGCCCGCGACAACGCTTCGTTCTTGCCACGGTAGCGGGCGTACAAGGCGATCGCGAGCCGATGCCAATCTTCTCGCAGCGGATCGAGCGCTATCAACTGGTCGATGGCCGCCAGCGCCTGGTTCGGTTCAATCGCCAGATCCGGGCGCCGCACGAAGGTTTCGCAGAGCTGCGCGGCCGCGTGCTGCAGGCGCGTTCGCTGCGCGCTGACCCACTCTTCGAAAGACTCTTCTTCAAGGATGAATCCGGAGAGAAAGTCGCCGGTGAGCAACCGGGCCGCACGCTCGAGGTCTTCCGCATTCTGCGAGCCAGCAAACGATGCAAACTCCCGGGCATCGATCGACCACGATGCCGGATCGAGCCGCACGATCTTGGTGTCGGTCATGAAAGCGGACGTCGGAAGTTCCTTGCGTAACAAGGTCAGCGCCTGCCGCAGGCTCTGCCGCGCTTGCCGATCGGAGCAACCGCCCCACAGCAACGCCGCGAGTTCCTCGCGGCTTGCCGCATAATCGCTGCTCATCCCGAGATAGGCCAGCAGAGCCCGGGTCTTTTTCGTCGCGAGCTGGATTGGCTTGGACTCGTCATCCGAAGCGGCGACGCCGAACCGGCCGAGCAAACGCAGACGCATTACAGGCAATGTCATTGGTGACTTTGCATCAAGGTGGCTTCGGAGCATCAAAGGCGGCTACGGATCGAAATGATCAATTATTTTTAGGCTGCTTCGCCGCTTTCGACGGACCGCCTGTAATTTTCGGCCTGATCCTACGAAGTGTACCTTCCGGAGCAAGCTTATATTTAACAGATGGTTAGTAATTTCACGTTTTTTTTGCGCTCCTATAACGCCGCGTCAGCAGACTCACTCCCGTATCTGAATTCAGGAACTCATTTCGGGAGAAAAAAAACATGGCAAATTCGGCGGCAATCATCGGCACACCGACGGTCAGCGACGTCACCGAAGACACGAATTTGCAGGTTTTGATCGCTGCTGGGGTGATTTCCATCACCGATGCCAACGCGGGCCAGGCCGCATTCAGGACGACGGTCAACTCGGCATCCGGCAATCTCGGCTCATTAACGATCGCCGCAAATGGATCCTACACCTACTCGGTTGCCGACAGCGCCGTGCAATATTTGGGCGCCGGCGATACCAAAATCGACACCTTCACGGTGACGTCGCTCGACGGTACAACTAAAAAGATAAGTTTTACGATCCACGGCGTTAACGATGCGGCCGTGATCGGCACGCCGACGGTGCACGACGTCACCGAGGATGCGACCAAGCCTTTCCTCACCGCGAGCGGTTCCATCTCGATTTCGGACGTCGATCAGGGGGAGGCCTCGTTCAAGACGTCGGTGATTCCGGCCGCTGGCAATCTCGGAACCCTGACGCTCGCGGCCAACGGATCGTACAGCTATTCGGTCGCCAATAGCGCCATGCAATATCTCGGCGCCGGCGACACCAAAATCGACACCTTCACGGTGACGTCGCTCGACGGCACAACCAAACAGATCAGTTTTACCATCCACGGCGTCAACGATGCGGCCGTGATCGGCACGCCGACCGTGCACGACGTGATCGAAGATGCCACCCAGCCGTTTTTGACTGCAATCGGCACGATCTCGATCACGGATGCGGATCAGGGCCAGGCCGCGTTTCAGACTTCGGTGATTTCAGCCGCCGGCGATCTCGGGAGCCTGACGATTGCGGCCAATGGATCCTACACCTACTCGGTGGCTAATAGCGCCGTGCAATATTTGGGGGCCGGCGATACCAAGATCGACACCTTCACGGTGACGTCGCTCGACGGTACAACTAAAAAGGTAAGTTTCACGATCCACGGCGTTAACGATGCGGCCGTGATCGGCACGCCGACCGTGCACGATGTGACCGAGGATGCGACCAAGCCTTCCCTCACTGCGAGCGGCTCCATCTCGATTTCGGACGTCGATCAGGGTCAAGCCTCGTTCAAGACATCCGTGATTTCGGCCGCTGGCAATCTCGGAATACTGACGCTCGCAACCAACGGCTCGTACAGCTATTCGGTCGCCAATCGCGCCGTGCAATATCTCGGCGCCGGCGACACCAAAATCGACACCTTCACGGTGACGTCGCTCGACGGCACAACCAAACAGATCAGTTTTACCATCCACGGCGTCAACGATGCGGCCGTGATCGGCACGCCGACCGTGCATGACGTGACCGAAGACGCCACCCAGCCGTTTTTGACTGCAAACGGCACGATCTCGATCTCGGACGTCGATCAGGGGCAAGCCGCGTTCCAGGCCGCAGTCGTTTCGGCCGTCGGCAATTTGGGAACGCTGACGCTGGCCGCGAACGGCAGCTACAGCTATTCGGTCGCCAACAGCCTTACCCAATATCTCGGCGCCACCGACACCAAGACGGATACATTCACCATTGCCTCGGTCGACGGCACCACCAAACAGGTGACCTTCACGATTCATGGCGTCAACGACGCCGCTGTCATCGGCACGCCGACGGTCCATGACGTCACCGCCGATCCCAGTCTGGTGACGCTGACGGCGACCGGCTCGATCTCGATCACCGATGTCGATCAGGGGCAGGCCTCCTTCAAGACGTCGGTGATATCGGCGGCCGGCAATCTCGGCCAACTCACGCTCGCGAGCAATGGCAGCTATTCCTATACCGTGGCGGAAAGCGCCGCGGCGCAACTGGGCACCGGCGGCACCAAGGTCGACACGTTTACGGTCACCTCGTTCGACGGCACGACCAAACAGGTCACCTTCACGATCCATGGCCCGGGCACGACCAATCACCCGGCGACCATCGGTGATCCGACCGTCCACGATGTGACGGAAGATACGTCCATTGACAGCTCCGGAAACCTGGCGGCCGTCGGCAGCATTTCGATTTCGGATCCCGACGCGGGGCAGGCCGCTTTCCAGACGACGACGACAGCCACCGCCGGGAATCTTGGCGCGCTCGCGCTCGCCAGCAACGGCAACTACACCTATACGGTCGCCAACAGTGCCGTGCAGTATCTCGGAACAAGCGATACCAAGGTCGATACCTTCACCGTCACGTCAGTAGACGGCACGACCAAGCTGATCTCCTTCACGATCCACGGCACCAACGATGCCGCCGTCATCACCGGCACCAGCACGGCAAATCTGACCGAAACCAATGCGGTGCTGACCGCGAGCGGCGCGCTGAGCGCCACCGATGTGGATAGCCCCAATACGTTTGTCGCGCAGACCAATATCGCCGGCAGCAACAATTACGGTCACTTCAGCATTGGCGCCGACGGCGCCTGGACCTACAGCACCGACACCGCGCACGACGCGTTTGTCGGCGGCATCACCTATACCGACAGCCTCACGGTGACGACTGCGGACGGCACCCCGCAGGTCATCACGGTCAACATCCTCGGCACCAATGATGCGGCCGTGATTGGCCAGCCGTCGCTGGCCGACGTGACCGAAGATGTCTCGGTCGACAGTTCCGGAAACCTGACCGCATCAGGATCGATTTCGATCTCCGATGTCGATAGTGCGGCTACGTTCCAGGCCGGCGCAACCGGAGCGGCTGGAAATCTCGGGGCGCTCGCGTTCGCCGCCAACGGCACCTACACCTATACGCTCGCCGACAGCCTCACGCAGTATCTCGGCGCCAACGATACCAAGACCGACACCTTTGCGGTGACGGCGACGGACGGCACGACCAAGCAGGTGAGTTTTAACATCCACGGCGCGCAGGATGCTCCGACCTTGACCGTCGGAACGTCGGCGTCCGGCATGGACAACGCCAATATTTCCCTGACCGTGTCGGCCGGTCTGATCGATACCAGCAACGCGCTGACAATCGCCATCCAGAATGTGCCGTCGGGCTTCACGTTGAACCATGGTACGGTATCGGATGATGGGTCGACCTGGCTCCTGACAAAGGCAGATCTCACGGGATTGGCCCTCCAACCCGTTGGTGGCATCGCCAAGCCGGGAAACTTCAGCCTCCACATCGTTGCATCCTCGGGCGACGGCACGCACACGGCCTCGACCAGCGCGGACATCGCTGTCACCGTTACTGCAAATCCGAACGAGTTCAACGGCCTCGCGCTGGACGGCTATATCGCCGGCGCCACGGTCTTCGCTGATGCCAACAATAACGGCATTCTCGATCTCGGCGAGGCGCACACGACCACCAATGCCGATGGCAGCTTTACCCTCAATGGAGGAAGCGGCCCGCTCGTCATGTTCGGCGGCACCGATATTTCCACCAACCTGAGTTTCAATGGCGTGTTGAAGGCGCCCGAGGGATCGACTGTCGTCACGCCGTTGACGACGCTGATCGTGGCGATAACCACGGCCGATCACACGGTTTCGTCTGCCGATGCCGCAATTCAGGTGTCGGCAGCGTTCGGCCTCGATCCTACCAAGGATCTCACGACGTTTGATCCGGTATCCGCAGCCGTTTCGGGCGGCACGGACGCCGCCGCAGCAAGCGCTATCCTCTCGGCGGGAATCCAGGTTCAGAGCACGGTCGCTCAGGTCTCCGCGGTGGGAGGCTCGGCAGCCTCGGTCTTCACCGCGATAGCCAACACCGTCACGACCAGTGCGAGCAGTTCCACCACCGTCGATCTCAGCGCGTCGTCCACGGTCCATGACATCGTTTCGAATTCGGGCGTCAGCGCAGACGCGGCCTCGGCGGTAGAGGCCGTCGTTTCCGCCGCGAACGGAAGCATCCAGTCCGCGGGCGCCGACGTGACCGCACTGGCGCAGGCCGCCGTCGTGGCCCAGGGCGCCGCGACAACGCAGTTGGCCAACACCGACTTCACCGATACGGCCCAGGTTGCGGCGCTGCAGCAGAATTATGTCACCGATCTCGGTACACAGGTATCCAATGCGGTTGTCGGCGTCACCGGCCTCGCGCTCGTGGGCACGCTGGGGGCCGATGTCCTGACCGGCGGGGCCGGCAACGATGCCATCGACGGCCTGGACGGTAACGATACGATCAGCGGCGGTGGCGGCAACGATCAACTCTATGGCGGCATCGGGAACGACACCCTGACCGGTGGCGCCGGCGACGATCGCATCGATGGCGGCGCAGGCTTTGACCGCGCAAGCTACGCGGACGCGGCTGCCGGTGTCACTATTGACCTGACGGCAGGAACAGTGCACGGCACCGCGGCAAATGACGTCGCCAACGTCGGCAACGACACCCTGGTGTCGATCGAAGCGGTGACCGGCAGCGCCTTTGCCGACAGCTACAACGCAGCGGGATTTACCGGATCGACGGGTCTGCCCGGCAGGCCGGTCGGGTTCAACGAATTCGAGGGCGGCGGCGGCGACGACACCATCATCGGCATGGTCAATGCGTCCGGAGAAATCCTCACTCGAATTTCATATGTCAGCGCAGCTGCGGCCGTGACGGTGGACATTGCCGCCGGTACGGCGCACGGAACCGCGGCAGGCGATGCCGCCAATGTCGGCAACGACACCTTCACCAATGTCAACGCTATCGTTGGATCGGCGTATGACGACACGCTGCTCGGCAGCAACAATCCGAACGGCACGTATGAACAGTTTGACGGCCGCGCCGGCAACGATCTGATCGACGGCCGGGGAGGTTACGATTTCGCGACCTACAACAACGATCCGAACACGACGTCGGGGATTACCGTCCATCTCGCGGCGGGCACCGTTACCGGCGATGCGACGGTAGGCACCGATACGCTACGTTCGGTCGAGGCCGTACGCGGCACCAATTTCGCCGACGTCTATGACGCAACTGGCTTCAGCGCGACCAGCACCAACGCGGGCTCTTTCAATACCTTCAATAACTTCGACGGGCAGGGTGGTAACGACACCATCATTGGCAACGGCAACACCCGGATTCAATATTCGAATTCCGCTGCTGCCGTAACGGTCGATATCGCCGCCGGTACCGCGCACGGAACGGCGGCGGGCGACGTTGCCCAGGTCGGCACCGACACCTTCTCGGGTGTCAACGCCGTTATGGGCTCGATGTTCGACGACACCCTGCTGGGAAGCAACGGCAATGAAAACTTCATGGGCCTGGCCGGCAACGATTACATCGACGGCCGCGGTGGCTTCGACGTCGTGCAGTACAGCAACCTGACCTATACGACCGGCGCGATCAGCGTCGACATGGCCTCGGGGACCGTGACCGGTGATGCCTCCATCGGCACGGACACCCTGAGGTCGATCGAGGGCGTCCAGGGCACGATCTTCAACGACACCTATGTGGCAACCAACTTCGGCGCCACCGGCTTCCTGAACACGTCCACCAACAACGTCGGAAACAACGGCACCTTCAACCAGTTCGAAGGTCTGGCGGGCAACGACAGCATCACCGGCAACGGCAACACCCGCATCATTTATTCCAGCGCGGCCGGCGGGGTGACGATCAACCTGCAGGCCGGTACGGCCAGCGGCGATGCCTCGGTCGGAACCGACACGTATGTCGGCGTCAACAGCGCCACCGGCAGCAATTTCAATGATACCTACAATGCCGCCGGCTTTACCGGGATCACCTCGGCGGGTTCGTTCGGCACCTTCAACCTGTTCGAAGGCCTGGGCGGCAACGACACCATTACCGGCAACGGCAGCACCCGGATCGCGTACTCGCAGGCGGCGGCGGGCGTTACCGTCGATCTGTCGGGCGCGACGGGCACGGCGCACGGAACAGCCGCTGGAGACGTCGCCAATGTCGGTATCGACACCATCATCGGCGGGGTGAACAGCGTTCTGGGCTCCAACTTCGCCGATCTGATCATCGGCGGCTCGGCGGCTGAGACCTTGTTCGGCGGAGCCGGTAACGACACGATCAATGGCGGCGGCGGCAACGACAACATCACGGGCGGTGCCGGCAACGATACCATCGACGGCGGCGCCGGAACCGACGTGGCCGTGTTTGGCGGCCCGCGCTCCGCTTACACTATCTCGGGTACCGGAACGGTGACCGTAACCGACACCCGGACGGCGACGGCGTCGCTGACCCCTGACGGCACCGACACCCTGACCAACGTCGAAGTCCTGCAATTCAGCGACCAGCTCGTGCTCGGCGCGTCCGGGTCGGCCGCCAATCCGGTCGACGTCTCCGGAATGTTCTTCAGTGCCGGTCCGCTGACGGGCACCTCTGGCGACGACTACCTGACCATCGGCTTCTCGATGTTCAACCGCGCGATCGATCTAGGGGCGGGCAACAACACGGTCACCATCGGCGTCGGCGGCGGCAACCTCAACCTGACCAACGTGCAGCACCTGGTCGGCAGCGGCAACGACGACTTTGTCAGCCTGGTGCACAACGTCAACGGCTTGACCATCGATCTCGGGGGCGGCGGCAACGACAACGTAAATCTTGCCAATGGCGTCAACTCGGTCAGCGTCACCAACGTCGAGAACCTCGGCGCGAGCGACTTCTCGGGCCCGGCGTCAAACGACACGCTGACGATTCTGAACAATGTCAGCGGTATCAACGTGAACCTCGGCCAGGGCATCAATACGCTGAATTTGGCAGCCGGTACGAACTCGTTCGCCAATATCTACAATGTCGACACCATCCACGGCAGCTCGACCGACGATACGCTGACTGACACGTCGGTGGGATTTGGTTCACCGAACAACGATATGGTCGTCGACCTCGGCGACGGCAACGACACGCTGACCCTCAGCGCAAATTACGCCAGCTTTACCCTGCTCAACACCGAGCATTTGGTGGGCAATGCGCAAGACAATTACTTTGTTCTGAACAGCGACGTCAGCGGCCTCGCGGTCGATCTCGGCGCAGGCAACGATACGGTCAACCTCGCGAGCGGAACGAACTCCGTCAGCGTGACCAACGTCGAGTACATCGACACGCAGGACGGCATCATCAGCAACCCGGCGTCCAACGACGTGTTGACGCTTCTCAACGACGTTTCCGGACTGACGGTCAACCTGCAGCAGGGCAGCAACACGCTCAATCTCGCCGCGGGCACCAACTCGCTGACGACCTACAACGTCCAGACCATCAACGGGAGCGCCTCGGACGATTCGCTCACCCTGCAGAACTCGAATTACAATGTCTCGATCGATCTTGGCGCCGGCAACGATACGCTGACGCTGGCGGACGGCTTCAATAACGTCACCGTCAAGAACATCGAGAATGTGATCGGCGGCAATGGCAACGACAACATCAACATCGCGGACCTGAGCGGGACGGTTACCGTCACCGGCGGCCTTGGCAACGACTTCATCAGTCTGGGTGGGTCCCAGGATAATGTCCGATTCACCAAGGTCGCAGACTCGGCGGCCGGCGGGGGCGCCGACACCGTCGCGAACTTCGATGTCGCGAACGATGCCTTCGTGTTCGACCACGTTGGCGGGCTTGCCACCGCCATTCATTTCGTCAGCAGCGGCACGTTGGATGGGACGGCGGCCAATCCGCAATCCGAAGCGATCCTGAACGGAAATCTGCTGCAGATCGACGTCAACGGCGACGGACAAATCGGTGCCGGCGACATGGAAGTCTATATCAACGGCATCAATGGTACGTTGACCGATGCCAACTTCGTCACCGTCGGTGTCGATCACCGGCCGACGGATATCCAGCTTTCGGCGGCGACGGTGGCCGAAAACAGCAGCAACGGCCTGGTGGTGGGTACGCTGTCGGCGACCGACCCGGACGTCGGCGATACCGCAACCTTCAGCCTGACCGACAGCGCAGGCGGCCGGTTTGCGATCAGCGGCAGCAACCTCGTCGTCAATGGTCCGATCGACTACGAGACCACCCAATCGCTGCAGGTGACGGTCCGGGTGACCGACTCCGGCGGATTGAGCTACGACAAGATCTTCACGATTGGCGTCATCGACGTCAACGAAGCGCCGACTGCCGTGGTGCTGTCGAACCAGCTCACGTCAACGCCGGAAAACGGCGGCGACGTCAAGGTTGCCGACATCGCCATCACCGACGACGCGCTCGGTACCAACACCCTGTCGCTGTCTGGAGCCGACGCAGCCTTCTTCTCGATCGTGACCGGCATCAATGGACCGGAACTGCACTTCAACGGTGGCGCCAATTTCGAGGCAAAGGCTGCATATGACGTAACCGTCAACGCCAACGATACCACGGCCAGCAACCATGCCGCACCGGACGCATCGCAGAGTTTCCATCTCACCATCGCCGACCTCAATGAGGCGCCGACGATCACCTCCGGCACGGCCGCAAGCGTCGCGGAGAACGCGCCGACCAATACGGTCGTGTACCAGGCTGTTGCCAGCGATCCCGATACAACCGCGCCGAACAATACCATCACCTGGAGTCTGACCGGCGCCGACGCGGCAGCCTTCAACATCAATGCCAGCGGTAGCGTCACGTTGAACAGTCCGGCGAACTACGAGGCGAAGAACTCCTACAGCATCAACGTCATCGCAACCGACGGCGGAGCTCTGTTCGACAGCAAGGCCGTGACCGTCAGCATCATCGACGTCAACGAGGCGCCGACGGCGGTCGTGCTGTCGGGGCAGGTGACTTCCACGACGGAGAACGGCGGCGACATCAAGGTCGCCGATATCGCCGTCACCGACGACGCGCTCGGCAGCAACGTACTTTCGCTGTCCGGAGCCGATGCGGCCGCGTTCTCGATCGTGACCGGCGCCGGCGGCGCGGAACTGCATTTCAACGGCGGGGCGAATTTCGAGGCCAAGACGTCCTACGACGTGACGGTGAACGTCAACGACGTCACCGCCAGCAATCATGTCGCACCCGACGCGTCGCAGAATTTCCATCTCGCTATCACCAACGTCAACGAAGCGCCGACCGACATATTGCTGTCCGCAAATGCGATCGGACAAAGCACTGCCAACGGTACCGTCATCGGCGTCCTCTCGGCCGTCGATCCCGACGCCGGCGATACTGCGACGTTCTCGCTGATCAACGACGCCGGCGGCCAGTTCACGCTCAGCGGCAACAATCTCGTGGTCGCGGGATCGCTGACGGCCGGAGCGCAGCAGATTGTCGTGCGCGACACCGACTCGGGCGGCTTGACCTTCGACAAGACCCTCACGATCAACGTGAGCACCGGTGCTACGATCGTCGGCGACGCGGGTAACAACATTCTGGTCGGCACAGCCGGTGATGACCTCATCCAGGGTCTGGGCGGCAACGACAAGCTGCAGGGCATGGCGGGCAATGATACGCTCGACGGCGGTCAGGGCTTCGATCGCGCGATCTATACCGACGCGACATCCGGTATCACCGTCAACCTTGCGGCGGGGACCGTCACCGGTGGATCCGGCTCGGATACGCTTGTTAACGTCGAGGGCATCGTCGGCAGCGATTTCGCCGATACCATCAACACCGCCGGCTTTACCGGCGATAGCGGCATCGCTGGGAACCCGCTCGGCCTCAACGAGATTGAGGGCCGCGGCGGCAACGATACCATCACCAGCGACGTCAACAGCCAGGGCGCACTGCTGACGCGGGTTTCCTATGTCAGTGCGGCGGCGGCCGTCACTGTCGACCTCGCCGCCGGTACCGCGCAAGGCACTGCGGCCGGCGATGTTGCCCAGGTCGGCACCGACACCCTTGTCGGTTCCGGATTCTCGACCGTCATCGGGTCGGCCTATGACGATACCTTGCTCGGCACCAACAATGCTGCCGGCACCGTCGAGATCTTCGACGGCCGGGGAGGTAACGACACGCTCAACGGCAGGGGCGGCTTCGATCGCGCCGACTATGCCCTCGACCCCGCGACAATTTCCGGCATCACGGTGAACATGGCGGCCGGAACCGTCGTCGGCGACCGGCAAACGCTCGGTGACACGACGATTGGTAGCGATACGCTGATTTCCATTGAATCCGTTCGCGGCACGAATTTCGCGGATAGTTACACTGCAAGTGGATTCAATGGCACCAGCGGTGCCAATCAGGGCTCGAACGGTAGCTTCAATGAATTCAACGGGATGGGCGGCAACGACACCATCATTGGCAACGGCAACACCCGGCTCTCCTTTGTCAACGCAACGGGTGCTGTCACGGTCGACCTGGCTGCGGGAACCGACTCGGGCGACGCATCGACCGGCAACGACACCTTCAGCGGCGTCAATGCCATCCAGGCGTCGATGTACAACGACACCTTGCTTGGCGCTGCAACCAACGACACCATCGCCGGCCTCGGAGGCAATGACTTTATCGACGGCCGCGGCGGCTTCGATCTTGCGACCTACAACAATATCTATTTTTCCACCGGGCCCGTGACCGTGAATATGGGGGCGGGTACCGCAACCGGTGATGCATCGATCGGCTCCGACACGCTGCGCTCGATCGAGGCGATCCAGGGCACCAACTTCAACGACGTATACAATGCCAGCACGTTCGGTACTGCAGGCGCGTTCAATATCGGGAACAACGGTACCTTCAACCAGTTTGAAGGTCTTGGGGGCAACGATACCATTACCGGCAATGGCAACACCCGCGTCATCTACTCCAACGCGACCGGAGGCGTGACCATCAACATGCAGGCCGGGACAGCCACAGGCGACGCCTCGGTCGGGACCGATACCTTTACCGGTGTCAACAGCGCCACCGGGTCGTCGTTTGCGGATACCTACAACGCCGCCGGTTTCGTCGGCGGGTTCAACCTGTTCGAAGGTCTCGCCGGAAACGACACCATCACCGGCAACGGCAATACCCGCATTGCCTATACGCAGGCCGCCGCCGCCGTCACGGTCGATCTGTCCGGGGCGACCGGCACTGCGCACGGTACGGCCGGTGGCGACGTCGCCGCGGTTGGAACCGACACCATTACCGGCGGTGTCAACAGCGTTCAGGGATCGAATTTCAACGACACCCTGATCGGCGGTGCGGGCAACGAACTGTTTTTCGGCGGAGGCGGCAACGACAGCATCAGCACCGGTGGCGGCAACGACCAGATTACCGGTCAGGCCGGCAACGACACTATCGATGGTGGCGCCGGTACCGACATAGCGTTCTACACCGGTCCGATGTCCGCCTACACCATCACGACGCCAGGGGCAGGGCAGACCCAGGTCGCTGACTCTGTATCCACGCGAGACGGAACCGACATCCTCACCAACGTCGAGGTCTTGCAGTTCAGCGACGCGGCGATGCTGTTGTCGTCGGGAGGTGCGGGAAGCCCGATCGATATCTCGGCCTTCAACCTGAACTTCAACACCCCGTTGACCGGAACCGGCAACGACGACTACCTGATGGTCGGAGGTAACATCTTCGGTCACCAGATCGATCTGGGGGCAGGGAACGACACCGTCATCCTCGCCAACGCTGGCGGCTACACGCTGAACCTGCTTCATGTCGAAAACCTGATCGGCAGCAGCGGCGACGATTTCGTCAGCCTCGTCAACGATGCGGCGGGCCTGGTCGTCGATCTCGGCGCGGGGACCAACGACAACCTCAACCTCGCCAATGGCGCGAATACGTTGAGCGTGACCAACGTCGAGAATGTAAATTCCTCGGACTTCTCCGGTGCTGCCTCAAACGACACGCTGACGCTCTCCAACGATGTCAGCGGTCTATCCGTCAATCTCCAGCAGGGCGACAACACGCTCAATCTGGCGGCCGGCATCAATTCGTTTACCTCGATCTTCAATGTCCAACACATCAATGGCACTGCGTCCGACGATACGTTGACGATAGGAACCGGGCTCTTCGAACCCGGCAATAATCCGATCGTCGATCTTGGCGCCGGAAACAACACGCTCAATTTCGGTGGAGGAACCCTGACGATTCTGAACGTTCAACACCTCATCGGCGACGGGTCGAACAATTTCATAACGTTCAACAATGACGTCAGCGGCGTCGCCGTTGATTTGGGTGGTGGTGCCGATCAACTCAATCTCGCCAACGGCACCAACTCTCTGAGCGTTGCCAACGTCGAAAATGTCAGCGCATCCGACTGGACCGGGGCAGCTTCCAACGACACGCTGACCTTGCTCGGCAACGTCAATGGCGGTTTGACCGTCAATCTTCAGCAGGGATCCAATACCCTCAACCTTGCGGCGGGCAGCAACACGTTCGACAATCTCTGGAACATCGATCACGTCAACGGCACGTTGTCGAACGATAGCTTGACGATACAAGGCAATGGTACCGGTGCTGCAATCGACCTCGGCAACGGAAACGACACGCTCAATCTCAACGGCGGATCGAACGGACTGGTCGTGGCCAATGTCGAAACGATCAACGGCAGTGCCAATTTCGACAACATCACGATCAGCAACGCTGTTGCGGGCAGCACGACCATCACGGCGGGTGCGGGCGCCGACAACATCATCGCCAGCGCCGGACAGGACAACTTCCGCTTCGTCAGCGTGGCGGATTCCACCATCAACGGCCAAAACGACACGATCGCGAACTTCGACGCCAGCCAAGACACCTTCACCTTCGCAGGGATCACCGTCGCCAACGGCCAGATCGATTATGTCGGAGCCGGCAGTTTCGAAGGTGCAGGTCACGCGTCGGCGACCCTGCAGAATGTCGGACCAGGCAACGACATGCTGAATATCGATATCGACGGCGACGGCGTGATGACCGCAGCCGATATGGTCGTCAATCTCACCAATCTCACGGGAACGCTGCATAGCTCCAACTTCCTGCTGGCGTAAGCCAGCTTGATGCCAGGAGAGCCGCGCCAGCCAGGGCGCGCCTCTCGCGCATTTGCGGTGCGCGCGGCGGCGGCCGGCGAACCTGCCGCGGCACGGCCGCGAGCGGTTCGCGCGCTGCCGCTGACCGCATGACTCTCACCTCCTTGACAATCCGAACGATGTTTGTCGTGTTCGTCCCGACTCCGTGAAAGGCAAACTGTCTGGTTTGGCTTCAGAAGCTATTCTTGAGGTGTTGAAGTGAAGGCGGTCTATACCGAACGGCATCGAAGCCATGATCCGCAGTTCTTTCTGGTGCGCGGCGTTATCAGGCGCACCACCGAACAGCCCGAGCGCGCCGACCGGCTGCTGAAGGGTCTTGCGGCCGGATCGCACGACATCATCGAACCGACCGCGTTCGGTAAGGGACCGCGGGCGAGGGTGCATAGCGCCGAATATCTCCGCTTTCTGGCGGAAGCCTGGGACCAATGGTTGGCACTTGGCGATGCCGGTCCGGAGATGATTGCCAATATCCATCCGGTGCGCCAGGCCGCGACCTATCCGACCAGCATCGTCGGCAAGCTCGGCTGGCACACGGCCGACACGGCCTGCCCGATCGGCCCGGGCACCTGGACCAGCGCCTGCGCGGCCACCGATGTCGCGGTCACCGCGGCACAGCTCGTGCTGGACGGCGAAGATGCCAGCTACGCGCTGTGCCGTCCGCCCGGCCATCACGCCTATGCCGACATGGCCGGCGGCTTCTGCTTCCTCAACAACACGGCGATTGCCGCAGCACACCTGCGGCTCGGGCACGAGCGCGTGGCAATCCTCGATGTCGACGTCCATCACGGCAATGGCACGCAGGGCATTTTCTATGCGAGACCCGACGTGCTGACGGTTTCCATCCATGCCGAGCCGGCGCATTTCTATCCGTTCGTGTGGGGTTACGCGCATGAACGGGGCGAGGGCGCCGGCCTCGGCGCCAATTTCAATATCCCGCTGCCGATCGGGACTGGCGACGACACCTATCTGACGGCGCTGGCGGACGCGAAGAAGACCATCGATGCGTTCGCGCCCGGCGCGCTGGTCGTGGCCCTCGGTCTCGACGCATCCGAACATGATCCGCTCAAGGGTCTTTCGATCACCACCAACGGTTTCAGCCAGATCGGCGCCGCCATCGCGCGGATCGGCCTGCCGACCGTCCTCGTTCAGGAGGGCGGCTATCTCTCCGATGTCCTTGGCGACAACCTCACGGCGTTCCTGGGTGGCTTCGAGGGAAAGAGGTAGGCGAGCACATTCCGTCATTGCGAGTCTGTAGCCCGGATGAGCGAAGCGATATCCGGGGCGGTGTTAGAGTGGTCCCGGATTTCGCTACGCTCATCCGGGCTACGAAATTGAATACGGTTTCGCATTCTCGCGGCGCGATGCGCCCGAAGTTTTGTGCTTGTAGCCATCTTGTAGAACTGGCGTTCGACCTTGGTTGGTCCCCTCCGGAACTTTTGGTTCCATCGGGCGTTCTCGTGCCATGTCGAAATTCCCTGTTGGAATCATCATTCTGGGAGTGTCCTGCCTGTTTCTGGCCACCGCGCCGTCGAGCACCGCTCAGGCGAGAGGCCTGCACATTCGGATTGGCGGCGGCCCCATCGGCATTGTGAGATCCGTTGCCTCGCTGGCTTTCCGAGGCCTGCATGGCCGGCGCGGCGAGCGCGTCAGAATGGCAAACCTCCATGACGAGGCCACCGGCGTGTTGTCGCGCGCCGATTTCACCCGCAGCGCCGACTGGGTCACGAAGCCGGTGGCGCGGGTGCAGGTCGGAGCCACCGCCGCGCTGGCGGGCTGGCACGGCCGCCGTGGCGCGAGCGGATGGTGGCAGCATGGTGATGGTGGGTATGGATGGGTGGGTCCGTTGTTCTGGCCGTTCGCCTATTACGACATC
This sequence comes from Bradyrhizobium sp. KBS0727, assembly GCF_005937885.2. Classification (NCBI taxonomy): domain Bacteria; kingdom Pseudomonadati; phylum Pseudomonadota; class Alphaproteobacteria; order Hyphomicrobiales; family Nitrobacteraceae; genus Bradyrhizobium; species Bradyrhizobium sp. KBS0727. The sequence goes on from NZ_CP042176.1 coordinate 3,825,554, forward strand.
TACGACTACACGCTCTGGGGCGACGGCATCGGCTTCTGGGGCTATGGCTACCGCGATATCTACGCCGCGATATTCACGCCCTATGGCGACGAGGACCTCACCCGCTACATGGTGTCCCCGCGCAGCCGGCGGCATGGCGGGCTCCCTTCGCTCGCACAAATCTGTGGCGATGACGCAAGCGAGTTTGCCGGTCTGCCGATCAAAGAGATCAGGCAGGCTATCGTACTGAGCGAGGAGCGGAGCGCGGCGCTAGACGACCTTGCTAACGCGTCAGTCGAGGCCGCCCAGATCATCCGCGCGGCCTGCCCGGCCGAGGTCGCGTTAACGCCGTCTGGCAGACTCGCCGTGATGCAACAGCGCCTGGAGGTGATGAAATCCGCGATCGCACGTGTAACGACGCCATTCGAGACATTCTACGAGCTGTTGGACGACGACCAGAAGGGGAAGCTCGCCGAGTTGTCCGGTCAGCGCGCACCATTTGCGCCCAAGGTTCCGGCCACTCAGAGCTGCACGCCGCCCGAGGTGCTACAATGGCCCGGCAGCGAGATCGAGGCGAGGCTGCATCTGAACGACTTACAGCGTGAGGGGCTGGACGCGCTTCAGCGGATGAGCGCGCTCGCCAGGAACACGCTGAATTTCAATTGCCGGCCGGATGAGAACCTCAATCCGCCCGACCGGCTTGCGACAGCCGATACAAGGCTCGACGCCATGCTGGACGCGGTCAAACTGTTGCGGCCGGCCCTCGACGATTTCTTGGCAACGCTGAGCGACGAGCAAAAGGCTCAATTCAAGACCATCGGGGCAAAGCGCACGAGCTGACGGATCAGCCGGCCGGGGACTAGTGGTCCGATTCCGATATTCACGTCCCGCCCCACAAGGATCGTATGGCAAGAATTGTGCGCCGGCCGATGCGGTTCACTCCAGAACCTCATATTCGAACGCAATGCCTTCCGGGTCGTTTTGCTCGAGCCATGTCTCGGCGGCGTCCTCGCTCGCGAAGACTTTCAGATGATCCTTGTCGCCAACCTGCTTTCTGGTGTCGACGTAGACCCAAACTGTCATTGTCTTTGCTCCAAAAGTGTCAGACGCTTACGAGCTGATAACCGCTGCCCTTGCAATCCGAGCATTCATCCCGGGCGGAAGGTGGTCAATTTCTATCTGAACGCAAAAAGAGTGGCAGGTCGTCGGCCTCTTCATTGGCCGGAAAGCCCGTATCGGGTTCGGGGATTTTGTATGTCTTACGTTCCAGGCGCGCCCATTGCGTCGCCTGGCGATAGTCACGGCAGCGGAGAATCATTTCCTGGTCCCGAACGACAACCACGACGTCACAGATCGGAGAATCCGGATAACTCCGGATCGTAACTGCCGGCGGAGCCCATTTGCCGGTCATCGCAACATCTTTCTTTGCCCGAAAGCATTTCCCGGCTGGATGAGACGGGGCTGTAACGGCCGGGCGGCTTCACGGAGCGCGGTCCCTGAGTTATCGACTCAAACTAGCCTGAGAAGATTCGTTCCACCCGCCAGGGCGCAATTTGCCTAGAGTTTTGTCGGCTGCTGGTCTCAGGAGGCGTTGGCGTTGGGCACACCATGCCACCCGGCGTCATCTGGGTGCATCCGGACGAGGAGCGGTGAGGCGCTGGTTCACGCCGGCGGGTTTTTTTTGGGGCGGTATCGCAACCAAATAGGTTTGCGAAGGTTCGTGATTCGGAGGTGACGATTTATAGGAGGCGCATCCATGTGCGATTATAGCTTACATGCGGTTGCGACACGTCCCGCTGAGGTCGCGGAAACGTTGGTTTCGACCAACTTTTCTACAGGGACTCACGGCTTTGCGAGCCCTGACGATCCGAAAGTCGCGGTCTGCCTTCGTCCCGGGACCGAGATCGCATTCGAGAATGAGGTTGAAACTGGCGGCATGATGTTTCGCAAGAGCGTCGGCGATCGATTGGCGCGGTTTCGCCAAATAGCCCTCGACAAGCCATACCGACATCATGACGCGCTAGAATTCTCAAACGGTGCAATCGTTCTAGTCACCGACCTCACTGTCGGGCAAAGGGCTACGGTACTACAATTGCCTGCAAGCCCGATCGAGGAGAAGCCTCAGGTGCCCCAACCTGCAGCTCGGTATGAGACCGCCGACGTGTGATGGGCCTTTCGCCGCCGACTGAGACCCCGCCGGATCGGCGGCGGGGTGGTCAGTCATTCGGCATCCCTAGCTGGGCAGGCGATGAATCGATATCGAGGAACCCAACCGGAGTTCCAATTCTCGATAGTTTCACCGCACACGGCGCATTCAAAGCTGCTGATCTCGCGTGCCTCTGCAATGTGTTCGCTGCGGTCATAAACCGCGCCGCACTTACAAGTTCGATGGGTACCGATCATCGGACATCATCCCCGCCACATTCAAACTGAAATGGCCCCAGCGCGGACGTCACTGAGGCCGCTTGGGTCGGAACTCCCGACTGGGGAGGGGGCTCCCGGGGTGGTCTGCCAGCCGAGGTTCTTGCACTCGGGTGAGTTAGGTCAACTTGCTAAGTCACGAATGGTTCCAACAATCCCGATGATTCTCTCTTGAACCTTGGCCAGTACCGAAAGGGGATGGATTCTAAGTGTCGCAGAAAGCGCTCCAGAGGCCGATCACTATGGGGATGAGAGCGACGCAAATCCAAAAAGCGGGTGCGCTGGAACTTAGGCCGGCAATAAGGATCCAAACACCGAAGCCGGCGATTAAGGCTGAGATCGCATAGGCGGCAGCTTTGTCCATGTTCGATCCAGCGAAACTGAGATCGATTGCCACTGCAACTACTTGCTACGGGCCAAAACGTTCCAATCTCGCCGCGATCGGCAAACGCCTGCACGAGCTCTAGGGATGTATTGAAGACGCATCTCCTGCTTCTCCCTTCGCAGGCCGCTCGACGGCCGGACGAGCGCCCGGTCGCAGGCGCTCACGAATAGCCTGGAACATGACGTAGAGGGGCGGGATCGCGAAGATGCCGACAAAGGACGCCAGGATCATTCCGCCGAACACGGGCGTGCCGACGCCTTGCCGCGCCAGCTCCGAAGCGCCCTTGGCAACGACCAGCGGATAGAGGCCGAGAATGAAGGCGAACGACGTCATCATCACCGGGCGGAAGCGCAGGCGTGCGCCTTCGGTCGCGGCCTCGAGCAGCGGGATACCCTGTTCGCGCTTCTCCTTGGCAAACTCGACGATCAGGATGCCGTTCTTGGCGGCGAGGCCGATCAGCACGACCATACCGATCTGGGCGTAGAGATCGAGCGTCAGCCCGGACAACACGATCGCACCAAACGATCCGAGAATGCCGATCGCGACCGACAGCAACACCGGAACGGGAATGGTCCAACTTTCATACAGCGCCACCAGGAAAAGGTAGGCGAACAGGACCGCGAAGCCGAGGATGATCGCCGTCTTGCCTTCGGCGCGCTTTTCCTGGAACGCCGTATCGGTCCATTCACCCTTGAACCCCTGCGGCAGCGTCTTGGCCGCGACTTCCTCCATGGCGGCGAGCGCCTGGCCGGACGACACGCCAGCCGCCGGGCCGCCCTGGATCGTGACCGCACGCAGGTTGTTGTAGCGGATCAGGGCCGGGGGGCCGACCACGATGCGGACTTCCGCGAGGCTTCGGATCGGAATCATCTTCCCCTCTGCGTTGCGCACGTTGATCCGAAAGATGTCGTCGATACTCGACCTGTCGGCCGCTTCGGCCTGGACCTGCACCTGCCAGGTGCGGCCGAACATGTTCATGTTGTTGACGAAGTATCCGCCGAGCGAGGCCTGCAGAGCCTGGAACATGTCCTTGAGCTGAACACCGAGGATTTGAACCTTGTCGCGGTCGATATCGAGGTAGATCGAGGGATTGCTCGCCGAGAACGTGCTGAACACCCGTTGTAGCCTCGGATCCTGGTTGGCCGCTACAGTGAGGCCTCGGACAGCCTGTGCGAGCTCCTTGGGGTCGCCGCCGCGCAGATCCTCCAGCACATAGCTGAAGCCGCCGCCGGTGCCGAGACCAACGATCGGTGGAGGCGCCAATGGTACGACCGTGCCGCCCTGGATCTGACGGAATTTCGGGCCGAGCCTTGCGATGACGTCCTTCGCGCCCATGCCCTTGGCCTTGCGCTCTTCAAATGGTTTGAAGGTCACGATCATGAAGCCGGCATTGGGCTGCGAGTAGCTGTCGATGAAGTTCAATCCGATGATCGAGGTGTATTCATCGACCGCAGGATCTTCCTTGACGATGGCCTCGGCCGCACGCATCACCTCGGAGGTACGAGCCACCGACGCCCCGCCGGGCAGCTGCGCGACGACAAAAATGGCGCCCTGATCGTCTTCGGGGAGAAAGCCGGTCGGCGTGACCGTTGCCAGTCCAACGACGCCGGCGCCGGCGACAACCACCATCGCAATGCCGATCACGGAAAAACGGACGATCCGTCCAATGACCGAGCCATAGCCATTGGCCACCCGGTCAATCGACCGCATGATGGTCCCGATGATCCCGCGCCTCGGACCATGATGGGGGCGCAGCAGGACGCCGCAGAGGGCCGGGGAAAGCGTCAGCGCGTTGATGGCCGAAAGCAGCATCGCCACCGAAACGGTGACCGCAAACTGTCGAAACAGCTCGCCGGAAATGCCGGGAATGAATGCGATCGGCACGAAGACCGACAGCAGCACCAGCGTGATCGCAATGATCGGCGCGGTGATCTCAGCCATCGCGCGCTTGGTGGCTTCCGCCGGCGTCAACTCGGGGTGTTCCTCCATGACCCGCTCGACGTTTTCGACGACAACGATGGCATCGTCGACGACGATGCCGATCGCCAGCACGATTGCCAGCAGCGAGACGGTGTTGGCGGAATACCCGACCGCCTTGAGCGCGATGAATGCGCCGATCAGGCTGACTGGGACCGCAAGCGTCGGGATCAGGGTGGCGCGAACGCTGCCGAGAAACAGGAACACGACGATGACGACAAGGACAAACGCCTCGATCAGGGTCTTCTGCACCTCGTGCATGGTGTCGGTGACGAACACCGTTGGGTCGTAGGTGATCTTCCAGGCCAGATCGTCCGGGAAGCGGGTTTGCAGTTCGGCCAGCTTGGCGCGGATGGCGGTGACGGTGGCGATGGCATTGCCGCCCGGCGATTGGTAGATCACCAGCGCGGCGGCATCCTGCCCGTTGAACCGCGTCTCGCGGTCGACGTTGGCGGCGCCGAGTTCCACGCTGGCGACGTCGCGCAGCCGCAGCAGCGATCCGTCCGGATTGGTCCGAATGACGATGTTCTCGAATTCCGCAACGGAGGTCAGCCGGCCCTTGGTCTGGATGTTGAGCTGTAGCTGCTGATCGTCGGAAATTGGCCGCGCGCCGACGCGCCCCACCGCGGCCTGGATGTTCTGCGACTGGATCGCGTTGATGATGTCGCCGGTGGTCAGGTTGAGGCCGGTCAGCCGATCGGTCCTTACCCACGCCCGCATCGCGTAGTCCTGGGCGGCGAACAGGGAGGCGTCGCCGACACCAGGTGTGCTCTTGATCGAATCGAGCATGTTGATGGTGATATAGTTCGACAGGAACAACGGATCGTGGGTGTGCTTTGGCGAGTAAAGCGCGATGGTCGCGAGGATCGCGGTCGATTTTTTCTTGACCACGATACCCTGGCGCTGAACTTCCGATGGCAACGACGACAGCGCGGTCTGCACGCGGTTGTTGACGTTGACCGTATTGATATCCGGATCGGTGCCGAGTTCAAACGAGGCGGTCAGCGTGTAACTGCCGTCATCGCCGCTCGTGCTCTTCATGTACATCATCTTGTCGACGCCGACGGCCTGCGCCTCGATCGGCTGGGCGACGGTGGCGTCGACGACGGCGGAGTTCGCGCCGGGATAGAAGGTGGTAACCGAAACCTGCGGCGGCACGATATCCGGATATTGCGCGACCGGCATCGCCAGGAATGCGAGGGCGCCGGCAATGGTCGTGACGATGGCGATGACGATCGCTAGCCGCGGACGGTCGACGAAAATGGCTGACAACATGGCTTCAGCTCCTGCCGGGAGCTGGCGGCAGCGGCGTTGGGCGAACCGGTGCACCTGGCCGCAGGCTCTGGGTGCCTTCGACGATCACCAGTTCGCCGCCGTTCAATCCCTGGTCGATGATGACGCCGCCGCCGCTCTCGCCGGCCGGCTTGACCCTTCGGATCGCGGCCTTGCCGTCGCTGGCGACGAAGACGTAGACGCCCTCCTGATCGGCGATCAGCGCGGCCTGCGGGATCACGATCTTCTCTTCCGGCTTGCCGGCTTCGAGGCCAACCCGCACCAGTTGACCGTCGATCAGGACAAAGTCCGGATTCGGAAAGCTGGCGCGGACCGAGACCGTATCGGTGGAACGATCGACGCTGACATCGACGAAATTGATCTGGCCGGTTTGCTGGTACGAACTGCCATCGGCGAAGCGGAGCCCTACCTTGATGCCGGTGATATCGACCTTCTGTCGGGCCTGCTGCGCGCGCAGGAATTCGCGCTGGCTGACCGGGAACGAAACGTACATCGGAGCCTGGCTGACGATCACGGTGAGGGCGCCGCTGTCCGGGCCGACGACATTGCCCTTGGTGATGTTGGTCTTGCCGACCTTGCCGGCGACGGGTGCAGTGATCGAGGTGTAGCCGAGATTGATCTTGGCGGTCTGCAGGTTGGCCTCGTCGATCATGATCTGGCCTTTGGCGGATTCGTCGGCGGCAAGCGCCTGGTCCCGTGCGACCGCGGTGCCGGCGCTCTTCGCCAGCAAATCCTCGGCCCGCTGCAGCTGGACTTCCGTCAACGTCTTGTTGGACTTGCTGCGCTCCAGCGCGCCCTCCGCCTGGCCGACCGCCGCCTCGAACAGACCCTTTTCGATACTGTAGAGCGGCGCGCCTTCCTTGATGAGATCGCCTTCTTTGAAGCGGACATCTTCCAGGTAACCCGTGACGCGCGCCCTGATCTCGACCCGGTTGACGGCCTGGACGCGTCCGACAAAGTCGAGCGCCTGGGTCACCGGCTTCTTTTCTGCGGTGACGACGCCCACGGGGACCGCCGGCGGCTCCTGTTTGGTTTGCGCGCCCGCAGGCAGACAGAACCCGCATAGAATCAGGACGGTGCAGGTGACGACGCGCATCGCTGTATCCTTGTGTTCGGGAAACCCCGGTTTGTTCGGGAAACCAAAGAGAGTGACGGAAACGACAGCAATACTGACATAATTGCGTAGCGAACCAAAGTCAGTATTTCATCGCGCGCAACACACGACCAGCACTGATTTTCTTGATGCAATTTTCAACGCGGAGCGGAGACGTCGCGGCGCAATCTCGCGGCGCGATTCGCCCGAGGTTTTGCAAGAACCATTCGCCCAGAAATCAGAGGGCGCAGGGAAAGCCGGGTACACGCTGTACCCGCGGTCTCGCGTGCAAGATGCACAAGCAAAAACGCACACGAGCATACAGGTTCAGCGGAGGCACTCCGACTTTCCCTGCGCAATGGTTTGACGGCTTATGCCGTGCTCGCCCCGGCGACGAATTCGTTTTTGTCACCGTCGCTGGCGAATTAGCGATCCATCAAAGCCCGGTCGGGCCGACTTCGCCTCCGCCAGCTTGACATCAGCAACGGATGCCAGGCCCACACGGTTTTGCCGTACGCAGCAGCCCCGTCTTCGCCTAAAGGCTTCGCCGGGCACGCCCGACTCAAACCGCAAGCTTCAACTGGGCGTTGGCGCCGTTCGTCTGCATGAGGGGTATCGCTCACAGGCAAAGCCCGCCCTGCAATCCCCGTTCACGCCGACACCGCCGCGTCCACCGCACCCCGCCCCGCGTTTCTGACGATCCGGATACGCCCCTTGTGTGGGACGGGATGGCGGAGTTCTAGGCGTGATTTGGGGGAATCGCGAAGCGGAATATTTTTGCGCGAAGGACTCGACCGAGACCATGCGTGATTTGCCCGTCGGGTAGCACAAGCGGTTGTGGATGGTGGGCCGTAACGGGAGAGAGCAATCCGATTGCGGGAAGGGATTGTCCGGCAGACACTTTTGATTTTGCCAAAATCACGGACGTGAAGTCCACGAAAAGGAGTTTTGTGGCTTGGCAGCAGGGAGGCGATCATTTGGTGTTTCCCGGCGTTAGAACGAATCGCGTCCAACTCTGTCGGCGTACAGGCGGGCATTAGCAGTTCGAGCAATCAGTCCATCACTTATGTCGGCCTCAGAGATATCGCCTGTGCGGGCGGCGGCACGTTCACGGCGACCAACTCGCAAAACCTTGGCAATAACAGCGGCATCACAATTACTGGCCCGGCTGGCGGCGGCGGTTCATCTGGCATCATCGGCTCGTAGTGGGTCAAAAGACGCCATACTAGGATGAGAAATTGCTGGTCGCGTAATTCTAGAAACGCGGGTCGTGGGTTTCGAGGGCGGCTCGTCGCACCTTGGCCTTGCTTGGCTCTTCGGCTAGTCGGCGCCCTGCCTGCGCTTCAATCTTAAGGGCATCGGCCTGCGCGCGGTAGGCAGCCGAGATCAGTTCGTTTCTGGTACTTCATGGCCGTTTACCAACCACAGCCCTTGGGCGGGGCGAATCTCAAACCGTCATTCTCGTCCCACAATAGGCCAAGCGGGCTGGGCACGATACCATTCACCAAATTCGTCGTGTGACTGATCTTTCTCTAGAGTGCGCGCACCCGTTGCCGTTAGCCTGGCTTGCCGCGCGAAGGCATCCATGCGGAGAGGACATAAAAACAGATCGCCAAGATCAGCAGGTGGCGGAAGCCAAGGACAGTCGAGAATGATTCGGCCAGACCCCCGATCACCGATCCCGCGATATTGGATCCAAAAGCCTGATCGGGATTGGCTTCGTTGCGGAAGGAGCGGGCGAAGATCACGCCGGCGAAGAACATCGGTCCAAGCGCCAGCACACAAGGCAAGACGTAACGCCAGGCTATTCCCCCGCTCAGGAAAGCATCGAATGGCACCAGCACCGAGGCCGACAGCATGACCAACAGCCCGGCGTAATGTAGTCCTAGCCGGAGCGATGGTACTTTGATCACATACAGATTGGCGGCGAGGATCAACACCAGTGCGGTGAAGAAAACCGCTGAATTGACGATCCAGGTGCTGCCGAACAGCAGGGCCATTTGCACAACCGCTTTGGTTTCGAGCAACATGAACGCTGCTCCAAGGAAGAACATCCGGTTGTTCGGCCGCCAGCGACCCTTTGGCTTAAAAAGGAAGACCATGCCGATCCCGAGGGCGCCAAGCAGGATTATCGAGCGGATCGTTAAATCGGGGATCAACTTTCCGCTCAGATACAGAAAGGGCCAGTCATCGGTGGTCGATTGTTTGGACGCGTCGTTGTCATAGACTAGTCTTGCCGGCGCAATCGCCGCCCAGTCATCGTGCTGGACGGCTGCCGACCAAAGCGGCGTGTCGAACCCATTTATCGACAGATTTTCGGGCGGCTGGCTATTCAGCCAGAACTTGCCATGCTGCTGAAAGGCCGCGGGGATACGCGGATTACAGCCGGCAATGATGGTCGAGAACCCGGCCTGTTCTGATGATTTTATCGTTTCGGCGTAAGGCAGAGGGAGCACAATCGGATCGCAACCGAACACCTCCTTCGCCATCGCGGCGACGCGTTGGACGATCCATCCCTGACGGTAGAAATTGTACATCACGAAAGTGCCGTTAGCTTTCAACACGCGCCGGACGTCCGCAAAGGCCTGTTCGGTGAACAGGTAGCTTTCGAGACGGATGTTGGCATAGCCGCTGTGCAGGATCAGGGAATCGACGAGGGCGTACACGACCAAATCGTATTTCCGCTCGGTCGTGCGCAGGAAGTGACGCCCATCATCGAGATGGCGGACCACCCTTTTGTCCTGATAGGGCCGGTCAGGGTGACAACAGATGCCAATTTCCTGGATCACCGGATCAATCTCGACCGCATCGACGCGGTTCACGCCAAAGCGCAGCGCATGCGTGATGTCGTTGCCGGATCCGGCGCCGATGATCATGACGTCCTGGAATGGCGGGCCGCCGCTTTGCCGTTGCAGCAAATGAATTAGTGAATAGTTGGAGCCGCCACTCTCGAAAGGCACCATCATTTGATGGCCGATATTGTTGACGGTGATCTCGCCGTTCGCCTTGTTTCGGTCGACAGCATAATAGGGAGACCAGCGCGTTTCGTGAACGTTCGAACGCTCTGCGGGTATCGCGGGAAATATCACGATGGCCGCGAGCGCGAGAAGTCGCGGGGGCGACAAGGCCTTGTCTTGATGGAGAAGGTAGACAATTCCAACGCAGCCTATCAGGAACCAAATCGTTGGCGGCGCTTGCGTAAACGAAAGCGCTGAGAATCCTACAATCCCCGCCAGGCTTCCGGCAATGTTCAACGAATAGGCGATGACGCGATTGGGATGAGCGTCGAAGGCCCGACCAAGCACTTGGCCGAGCCCGACGAACATCAACGCGATCAGGACGAAAAACAGCGCGGCAATCAATTCAATCGGCACCACGAATTGAGCCAGATCCGGGTTGCGGTACTCGGTGCCGAAAAAAACCTCCTGCGGCAATGCCTGATGTCCCACGTCGACTGCGAGCCCGCCCCAGTGGGAATATAACGTCATGATCACGCGCGCCGCGGTGAAGGTTCCGAGGGCCAGCAGCGGAAACCAGGCAAGCCAGTTCCAGCGCTGCCGCGCGGCCAGGCAACCGCAGGACATACCCAGAAAGCAGGCGATCAGAACGATATTGGTAAAGAACGTAAGGAAAACGACGGTGGCCGAGAACCAACGTATGCACGCCAATTCGAGGAACAGGATCAAAAAGCCGATTGCAAAAAGATTCACGCTGTTTCGCCGCTCGTCGAACCAATCAACGATGCCTGCAATGAACATGATTCCCGTTTCCCGAAGCTCAAATGAATATTTGAACTTCTTAACCAGTGATCCTCAACGATTCGGACGTAGTTGACCATCGCCCAGGCGCCTTTGACCCTCTGATTTTTACACAACGCTTTGGATTTTAACGATTTCGCAATCTGCCTTGGCGCAATCCCCAGCTGATGGAGCGGGGCCATGGAGATCGAACGCTTACCGCTCGGCCAATCGCAGGCCGACAAACACCGGGCCGCCGAACTGAAATGGAGAGGCAAGCCGTCCGGAATCCGCCCTAGATCGCGATTCAATTTATGGAGAAGCTGAGGGCTGGGAGCACAGTGCGCAAGCTGATGGCCGTTAGCGGGAATTGCTACCTCGATGGTTGGGCATTAGCCAGATTACTGAGACCTCGCTCCGGATCGAGAGCCTTCGCTTTTGCCATTCCCTCTGCCGTATTTTGTAGAGGCGATTCTATCGGTTGAACTTCTCGAACTGAGGAATTCTTGACTTGTCTATTTTCGCAGCCTGTTAGCAACAAAATACTCAAAACCGTCGTTCGTAGAATTCGCATTGTCTTTTTCTCTATGGTTCCCGATCGAGGCTGCAACACATGCACGTCGATGTCGCCGAGGACTTTCAGAGAAGTGCGATTTATCGTCCAGATTTGCTTGAGGTGCGCCTTAAGCGCAGGGTCGCTGCAAGACTTCAGAGCGTTACGTCGTAAAGTCGTTTCAGGCGCTCGGTGATGATGTCCAGAAAATCCTGCAATTCGGTTTTATTGGGGACGGGGCCAGCTTCGGCGCCAAATGACAGCCACGCATTCCACGGGTTCGATCCGTAAACCGTGACTTTCAATCCGCGGCTCGGGCAGCCTTCGACCTCTCTCAAGTCAGCAGCGATCATGGCTGCCAGCTCATCGGCAGTTTTCCTTTCTTTGGCCGACGTCATGGGAGGAAAAAAAGCACGGTCGGGCGCCGTCGGGATGGGCGGCGGCTGTGTAGGTTCCGGCGCTTCGCTTGCCGGGCTGGCCTTGGTAGCTGGGTTCAACTCCACCGGGTAGCGTTCCTTGTTGCGAAGAACAAAGCCGCCATGCGGAATATAATCGCCTGACGGCTTTGTCAGTGTGGGCTCGGACCCTTGGGGGAAATTGTCCGATGTTTAAGAGTAACGCTTACGAATGAGTTGACAACAAAACTCCGGTATTAAGCTTGATGGAGACTCCACAGGTTAATTCTGGAACCGACTCCGCGGTCTCCGGATTGTTCGCCCGGGACTGGGTCACCAACTCTCAGCAGGAGGCTCCTAATGAATATGTTCGTCTCGTCCGCGGCGGTTGCCGCTGCGCCAGCTGTTGCCATGAACTCGGCCGCCCATGAGCCGCCCTCGGTCGATCACAAAGCCATCCTGGCTCGCGTCGAGCAAATCGTCGATCTGCTCCGCACGCGATATATCTGCGAGGGGTGGAAGATGGATGAGGGCAGTGCGGCGCGCGCTTTGGATTATTTCAAGCGGCACGTCTATGGGCCTGCCTTCAAGGATGAAGATGAGGACACGGCTGCATACTATCAGGCGTTAGAATTCTTCAGTTCGCACGGTCAGAGCCTTGACTGGATCCATGGCGGCAATCCCGGGGGGATGATTTGCACGCTTGCGCACCATTCGAAGCGCGCAAACGAAGCCGGAGACGCTCAACTGAGTGCGCTGGAGGAGGAGATCTTCGAGCTCAATGAATTGTACCATGAGCATGACGAGGAAATATGTCGGCTCCAAGCCGCCTGGGTGGGCGAACTTCATCGGCTCGAGGATCTTCGGTGGACCGGAGGCGTCTACTCAACCGCAAAGGAAAACTGGGAAACCGTTAAAGCTATGCCAGAAGCCAAGGAGCAGTCCCGCCTTGTCGCACTCACTGAACGGCATGGGCAGAAGATGGATGCGCTGATCAAGCAGATGTGGACGACACCCGCGAGTACGCCGGAGGGGCGGCGCTCGAAGCTGTTAGTCCTGCTCGTTTGCGTCATGGGAGACAAATGGACTGTGGTCGATGAAGACGCGGACTGGGAGATTGAGCTGGCCCGAAAGCTGATGATCGAGTTTGTGGGCGGTGAGCCGGCGAGGGAGCTACTGGGCCAATTTGCCTGAACACCCGGGCAATCGTGAGGGCCGCCCGCCGGTTCACGCCCGGCGGGCCAACACGACGAGCGCGGCGATACAAAACAGAATTATCAGCAGTGCACCTATACCAAGCGGGCCTTCGGCCGCGAGCCTTGCAAGTAGTCTCCGAGCTTGATGGCGATCGTGTTGGGTCCGGTGAACATGGTGGCCTCCGATTCTTCGAGGCTTCCCATTCGTGGCAGATCGAAAAAATCGGCAACGCACCGGATGAAGTGTAAGTGTACGCTGAAACGCGCGTAGAACTGCGCTAATTTAGCATTATATAGCAATATCAATATGTTATGATGTATATGGCGGAAGGGGTGTCCTGTCAACCACATTGATTTTGCTTGTTTTTCCGAGGTCAAAATAGCCAAACCCACGGTCTCGCCTACGGCATTGACAGTCACGCAGGTCGCCGAAATCAGAATAGTTAAACCGAACCCGGCGGTCGGACGCCGGACATGCATTTCCGCTCTGCCCAAGCAACTCAGACATCAACTTGTTCCGCAATCGCCAGCGCATCATCAACCTCGATGCCGAGATACCGAACCGTACTTTCGATCTTAGTATGTCCGAGCAACAGTTGGACGGCCCTTAGGTTGCCTGTCCGGCGATAGATCAAGGTAGCTTTTGTGCGGCGCAATGAATGCGTCCCAAACAGTCTCGGGTCCAGTCCGACGCTGCCGATCCACTCCGAGACGAGGCGGGCGTATTGGCGGGTTGTCAAACTGCGCTCAGGACCGCGACGGCCGGTCGCCAGGCCGTTTACCTGTGGCCTGTAGATAGTCATCGACCGCGCGGCGGGTCTGTTCGCTCAATTCAAATCTGACAGGCCGCCCGGTTTTCTTTTGCCGGACAGTTGCGCGATCGGCCGTATGTCCGCCTGCGGCGATATCCTCGACTCGGATTGCGACGACATCACAGCCACGAAGAAGCTTACTGTCGATTGCCAGATTGAACATTGCCAGATCCCGAACGCGGCCATCGATCTGGAGCTTTGTCCGGATCGACCAGACGTGTTTGGGTCGCAGCGGCGGCTTTGCCCCGGTCAGCTTTCCCTTGTTCCACGGCACTCGCTTGGGCGAGGGGGCAGCTTTCACTTGATCCTGCATGGCCATACTCCTCGGCTCGGTTACAGAGGCGAGAAGCGTGTGCCACCGGATTAGGCATTGGTTATCAGTTCGGTTTTCGGACTAACCGGTCGGGCGGAAAACGCCCTTTGGCGTTTGACCTTCTGACCATGTCCGCTCCTGAGGGGATTTTGTTGCAAAAGTCGAAAATCGAATGACCGCAAAAATCTCGCAAAAGCTGATCTTTGGACTTCTCTGCTGCTGCATCGTTCTTCAGCGCCACTACTGAGACCCGTGATCGATTCTGGATGAAGCGATATGGTCCCTCACGCCGCGGCGGGTAAAACGCCTCAGTGGCTCTAAGAATTTTTGTTCGCCACCCCAAAAAGACTTTTGCAACAATATCGGCACTTTTCGGACATGGTGCGATGTCCGAGTTGAGTCTGCTTTCGGGGGTAATGCGGAAGTTGGATTTCGAGCCCACCAAGGGCAGCTTATGGCGCGAAACGGTCATTCGTGCTCCCTGAATCCATCGCAAGCCCATGGTATCTTTGAGAACTACCAAATTAACACTCAGTAGCGAGTGATGAACGGCTTGAGTTGGTGTGGCGGGAGAGTAGGTGCTCGCAGGGCGAATTGCGGTAAACGGAATCTCACGAGATGGTCATTGCGGTAGCGAGCCTCGTTCAGCTCCCTCAGTTGCGACTCTGGCGTCGGAGTAGAAGCAGGAGATAATCGTGGTTACTCGGCATGCGACAAAACGCCAGCGGCACTTGATATGTCTTAGTGCGGTACGCGCCATAATCAAGATATCGCTTACAGCTGTGTTGATGTGTTGCACCGGCACAATGGCGACCGAAGCGGCTGACCTATATCGAGCGCAGGCAATCGTCACGGGCCAAGGCGAGGCAAACCGCATCATCGGCTTCGCCTCTTGTTTGGAGGACGTTCTCATAAAAGTATCCGGTGCGCAGAAGCTTGCGGGCGACCGTCGATTGGCAGCATACAAACCGAAGGCGAAAGGTTTCGTCAGGGCATTTAGCTATCACGACCAAATGTCGGGCACTCCAACTCGCGACGAGCAGGGCACCCGCGATCGACCATACGATCTGATCGTCGACTTTGATGAAAAGAAAATCGACGACGTTCTCAAGGCACTTGGCCTCAAGCCGTGGCTTTCACGCCGTCCGGTCCTTGGGGTCTTTGTCGAGATGCAACAAGACCTGAAAAAGTACATGGTCACAGCTGATGCAGACCAGTCCGAATTACAACGTGAATCACTGCTCGCAGCAGCCGGCAAGCGGGGGATGACTATTGCGTTGCCCGGCGTGGCAGCATTGGCGAAATTGAGCATCAATGGCGTGGGGCTCAGGACGATGACTTCCTCGACATTGGCTTCGGTCGCGGCCCAGCAGGGTGGGGAAATCGCTCTGGTCGGGCGATTGGTCTGGGTCGATCGGGAGCTCGGATGGGCCACGCAGTGGCAGATGGACTGGCAGAGCCGGACACACCGATGGCAGGTTCGCGGAGTCACGTTTGATGAAGCTTTCCGACGCGGCATCGGCGGCGCTGCTCAGATTTTATCAAACAACGGCGATCCGGCATAGCCGGGCAGAACGCGACGTTGATAGAATTAGACCGTCATGAAGGCTGTCGAACGACCGCTCCTGGCGCAAAGCGGCCGTTCGACAAAGTTCCGACGTCAGCAAACCCGAAATCAGCCAAGGCTAAGCGCGTCGTGCGCTTTTCCGAGCCGAGCCTTTGATGGACGCTGCAAGGCCGGCTACCAGTCATCGTCGTAGATCCACTCTCCTCGGAATCGAGGCGGCGCTCTTGCGTGCGGCGACTGAAGTGTCCGCTCGGGCTTGCGCAAGGTCGGAGTCGGCTGCGCAGGAGGCGGTGACTTCTTGAGCGGATTCTGCTCGGAGACCCTCGCTAGT
Source organism: Bradyrhizobium sp. KBS0727 (assembly GCF_005937885.2). Taxonomy (NCBI): domain Bacteria; kingdom Pseudomonadati; phylum Pseudomonadota; class Alphaproteobacteria; order Hyphomicrobiales; family Nitrobacteraceae; genus Bradyrhizobium; species Bradyrhizobium sp. KBS0727. The sequence continues at coordinate 3,841,606 of NZ_CP042176.1, forward strand.
ACGCGTTTCATCTCTTCCTGGTTCGCCTTTAGCTCCTCAATGGCCTTTGAACTGTCGCGGACCAGTTGTTGTTGGTTCGCCTTGAGCTCTTCGATGCTTCGCTCCAGATTCGCGAGATCGCGTGCTCACACGCGCAAGCTCTTCACCCGCGCGTGTGATCTGTCCGTAGGCGTGGGCGAGTCGTTCATCGGCGCGCGGGACCGGAGCATCGGGGGGCTGATTTGCCTTCGAAGTGGGTATGGAGTTCATTGGCGTTTCCTTTTCCGTCCAACGTCATCCCAAGGTTGAGGTCGACTGTTCGTCGGGTCGAACAGCCGCCAACGCCGCGTTTAGTCTTGTTCAAAGAATGGCCGTATGATGGAGAGAACGCTCGTCTGATGTTCGGACATCAGCGGAGCGGCTGGTCCGTTTCGTGCCATCGTCCGTTTCTGGCGCTGCTCAAGCCGTCGTCTTGTTGCGACCTTGGGCCTTAGCGCGCTCCGGCGAGGATCGTCGCACACCGGGACCCGGATGCACATGAACGGCCTTGGCGGTCAGCGGTTCACCGCATTCCGAGCAGACCATGACGGGATCGAACATCTTCTTGCAGCTCTTGTGTTCGTGCAGCAGCGGCCGACCGCGCGAGTCGACCATGTGGATGTTGCCCCAGTGCACGATTGACATGATGATCGGATAGAGGTCGAGACCCTTCTGCGTCAGGATATACTCGTAGCGCTTGGGCGCTTCCTGATAGGGGATTTTGCGAAGTACGCCAAAACGGACGAGCTTTTTCAGCCGGTCGGCGAGCAGGTGCCGGGTTATCCCGAGCGACGACTGAAACTCGTCGAACCTGCGGATCCGAAGAAAACATTCGCGCAGGATGAGCAGGCTCCAGCGGTCACCGATCACCGCCACGGTGCGCGCCAGCGAGCACGGCTCCTCTTCGAGGGCATCCCATTTCATCAACGTCTCCAGCAAATCTGCAGCGGCAAACAAATAAATTCTAAATTAGAACTCACGCCATTTCAATGGGATATCGCATTACCAGCCGATCAGCGGAAGATGGAATGATAAACATCATATTGACAGTTCTAAAATAGAACTCTATCGGTGGCGACAAGGTCAACCGGGCGGCGAGCAATTCTTCGCCCATCGAAGGGAAGGGCGTTCCATGGCTGCTCCGCTCAAGGTCGAGTTTCACTTCGATTTCGGCAGTCCCAACGCCTATCTCGCCGAACTGGCGCTGTCGGCGATCGAGCAGCGTACGGGCGTCAAATTTGATTACGTTCCGGTGCTGCTCGGCGGCGTCTACAAGGCGACCGGCAACATGTCGCCCGCCGAGTCGCTGCGCGGGATCAAGAACAAGCCTGAATACAATGCGCTTGAAACCGAGCGTTTTCTGCGCCGTCACAACATCGCGAAGTTCAAGTCGAACCCGTTCTTTCCGGTGAACACCCTGACGCTGATGCGCGGCGCCGTCGCAGCCGAGTTCGAGGGGCTGTTTGAACCCTATTTCCGCGCCGCCTATCACCACATGTGGGTCGAGCCCAAGAAGATGGACGATCCCCAGGTGTTTCGCGAAGCATTCCTGGCTTCCGGGCTCGACATCGATCGCATCGTCGCCCGTGCCCAGCAGGACGACGTCAAGAAGAAGCTGATCGAGAATACCAACAGCGCGGTGACGCGCGGCACGTTCGGTTCCCCGACCTTCTTCGTCGGCAACGAGATCTATTTCGGCAAGGACAGTCTGCGCGAGGTCGAGGACGAAATCCTGGCGCAGTTGGGCACGACGCAGCGCAAGACCGCGTGAACATACTTCAGGCTCCAGAGCGAATTGAGCCCGAAAAGGGCCTTGCAACGGGAGGTGTCATCGGTGGGTAGGCAGCAGCGTACAGTCGAGATCGTGAACATGTTGCCGCACCGTATCCATGAGGTGATGGATCCGCATGTTGCCGCCTCGCCGGATCGGACGGCGCTGATCGATGACAACGGCACGCTGACCTATCGCGAGCTCGATCGTGCGGTTGAGGGCACCGTGGACGCGCTGCGGGCGCTCGGCATCCGCGCCGGCGATCGCGTGATGCTCGTCAGCGAGAATTCGATTCCGCTCGCCTGTCTGCTGTTCGCCGCCAGCCGCCTCGATGCCTGGGCGATTGTTGCCAATCCGCGCCTTTCGCCCCGCGAACTCGACCAGATCAGGGACCACAGCGGCGCCCGGCGCATGTTCTTCACGGCTGGCGTCTCGGAAGAGGCGGCCGCGCACGCCGCGCGCTACGACGCGCCGGTGCAGGATGTCGGGACGCTGCGCGGCATCGGCGTTTCCGCGCTGAACAAGGCGACGCAGCCCGAGCCGGTCGAAGCCGACGGCGCACAACAGGTCGCGGTCCTGATCTACACCTCCGGCACCACCGGAGCGCCCAAGGGCGTCATGCTTACGCACCGGAACCTGCTGTTCTCGGCCAGGAGTACCGCGAGCTTGCGCAACATGACGGCGGAGGACGTACAGTATTGCGTCCTGCCGATCTCGCACATTGTCGGCATCTCGCTGTTGACGATGACGCTGATGGTCGGCGCGGTGACCCGGCTGGTCAGCAAGTACAGCCCGGCCGGACTCGCCAAGGCGCTGGCCGAGGAAGGCGTCACGATTCTCAACGGCGTGCCGGCCACCTATCAACGACTGCTGGAATACAAGCAGACGGCAGGCTTGCCGAAACTGGAGCGTGGCGCGCTGCGGCTGATGGGCGTCGCGGGGGCGCCGCTCGATCTCGAACTCAAGGTGCGCGTCGAGAAGGAACTCGGACTTCCCCTCTTCAACGCGTTCGGCATCACCGAATGCTCGCCCGGGATTTCCAGCGTTCGGCCGGAGGCGCCGCGCAACGACAACTCGGTCGGTCCCCTGATTTCGGGCATCGAGGCCCGAATCGTCGGGCACGACGGCGCCGCGGTGGCGAACGGCGAGATCGGCGAGCTGCATGTCCGCGGGCCCAACGTGATGCGCGGCTACTACCGCGCGCCTGATCTCACGGCGAAAGCGATCGATCCGGGCGGCTGGTTCAACACCGGTGACCTCGCGCGCTTCGAAGGCGATGCGCTGTTCATCGTCGGCCGCACCAAAGAGATGATCATCCGTTCCGGCTTCAACGTCTATCCGGCCGAGATCGAGGCGGTTCTGAGCACCCATTCCGACGTGGTGCAATGCGCCGTGGTCGGACGGCCGGTCGAGGGCAATGAAGAGATCGTAGCCTTCGTTCAGCTGCTGAAAGGCACCGGAGCTACCGCGCAGGACCTGATGGCTCATGTCGCGCCGCAGCTCACTTCCTACAAGCGGCCATCCGAGATCATCCTGATGGACGCGCTGCCCGCTACATCGACGGGCAAGCTCCTGAAACACAAATTGGCGGAGTCGCTGCGCAAATGAAGCGGGCGAGATCGCTTCACCCTTAGCAAATGCGGAGAATATCCTTGCAGAAGAGAAACAGAACAGTCGCGGTCATCGGCGCTGGCGATTTTATCGGCGGCGAGATTGCCAAGAAGTTCGCCTCCGAAGGCTTTACGGTGTTCGCCGGTCGCCGTAACGGCGACAAGCTCGCACCGCTCGTCAAGGATATCGAGGCCGCCGGCGGCGAGATCCATGCCCGTTCGCTCGACGCGCGCAAGGAAGAGGAGATCATCTCCTTTCTCAACGATGCCGACAAGCATGCACCGATGGAGGTCTGCATCTTCAACATCGGCGCCAACGTCAATTATCCAATCCTCGACACCACCGAGCGCGTGTTTCGAAAGGTCTGGGAGATGGCGTGCTACTCCGGCTTCCTGGCGGGTCGCGAGGCGGCGCGGCTGATGCTGCCGCGCGAGGGCGGCAAGATCTTCTTCACCGGCGCCACCGCGTCCTTGCGCGGCGGGAGCGGCTATGCCGCCTTTGCCAGCGCCAAGTTCGGCCTGCGCGCCGTGGCCCAGGCGATGGCACGTGAATTGGGTCCGAAAAACATCCATGTCGCGCATCTCATCATCGATTCCGGCGTCGATACCGAATGGGTTCGCCAGCGCCGCATCGAAGCGCTGGGACCGAACGCGCTCGACAATCCCGACCTGCTGATGCCGCCGTCGTCGGTCGCGACATCCTACTGGCAGCTCTACCAGCAGCCGAAAAGCGCCTGGACGTTCGAACTGGAAATCCGCCCATTCGGCGAGAAGTGGTAGGGAGCATCTGCGATGGAGCTCGCGCTTTCGCCTGAAGATGCCGCGTTCCGCGACGAGGTCCGTGCCTTCATCGCGGACAATTATCCGGCGGAGATGCGGGTTGCCAATCCAGAGACCGATTTGAGCAAGGAGCAGATGCTGCTGTGGCATCGCATCCTGCACAGGAAGGGCTGGATCGCTCCGCTCTGGCCGAAGGAATATGGCGGACCCGGCTGGCCGATAACCAGGCGTTTCATCTTCGAACAGGAGACGACGCGCGCCGGCACGATGCCGCCATTGGCCTTTAGCGTCACCATGGTCGGACCCGTCATCTACACCTTTGGCAATGAGGCGCAGAAAAAGAAGTTTCTGCCCCGCATATTGTCGGGCGAGGACTGGTGGTGCCAGGGCTATTCCGAGCCGGGATCGGGCTCCGACCTCGCCACCGTCCGCACCAAGGCGGTGCGTGACGGCGACCACTATATCGTCAACGGTCACAAGACCTGGACCACGCTGGCGCAGCACGCCGACTGGATCTTTTGTCTGGTCCGGACCGATCCGACTGCAAAACCGCAATCCGGTATTTCGTTCCTCCTGATCGACATGAAGTCGCCGGGCGTCACCGTGCGCCCGATCATCACCATCGACGGCTCGCACGAGGTCAATGACGTGTTCCTGGAAGATGTCCGGGTTCCCGTCGCGAACCTGATCGGTGAGGAGAACAAGGGCTGGACCTACGCGAAATTCCTGCTCGGCAACGAACGTACCAGCATGGCCGGCATTGGCCGTTCGACCCGCTACATCGACAGACTGAAGAAGATCGTGAAGGCTGAGATTCCGGTCGACGACCCCGCGCATCTCGAATTCGTCAAAGAAATCGCCCGCGTCGAACTCGACGTGTTGGCGCTGGAGGCGACCGAGCTGCGCGTCGTGGCGCAGATGGCACGCGGTATCGATCCAGGGCCGGCGGCATCGCTGTTCAAGATCCGTGGCACCGAAATCTTCCAGAACATCACCGAACTGACCCATCGCGCGATCGGCAATTACGGCCTGGCGATCCGCGAGCATCCGGTCAGCGCCAATCACTTCATGCCGGGACCGGACTACGGCCACACCGCGTCGGAAAAATACCTGAACTCGCGCAAGCTCAGCATCTACGGCGGATCGAACGAGATCCAACGCAACATCATCGCCAAGGCGGTACTCGGCCTCTAGAGCACGATCCGGAAAAGCGGGTACCGGTTTTCCGAAAAGGTCATGCTCGAACAAAAGATAGACCGGCAAACAGGGGAATCGGATGGATATCCAGTTCACGGAAGAGCAGGAACTGCTGCGATCCAGCGTCCAGCGCCTGTTGCGCGACCAGTATGACTTCAACGCGCGCCGCAAGATCGTCGCGAGCGAAGAAGGCTGGAGCCGCCAGCGATGGCAGGCGATCGCCGAACTCGGCCTGCTTGCTGCGCCGTTCTCCGAAGACGCCGGCGGGCTTGGCGGCGGACCGCTATCGACCATGATCATCATGCAGGAGTTCGGCCGTCATCTGGTGGTCGAGCCATTTGTCGAAACGGTCGTGCTCGCGGGTGGCCTGATCGAACGGCTCGGCTCCAGCGAACAGAAACAGGGCCTCATCCCCGGCATCATCGCCGGCGAGAAGACCTGGGCGCTGGCCTGGACCGAAAAGGGCGCGCGTTTCGACCTCGCCAATGTTGCGACCACGGCGCGCCGCGACGGCAAAGATTTTGTGCTGAGCGGCGAAAAGACCGTCGTCATCGCCGCACCCTGGGCGGACTATCTGATCGTCTCCGCCCGCACCTCCGGCCATCACCACGATCGCGGCGGCGTCAGCCTGTTCGTGGTCGATCGCCGTGCCGCCAATCTCGACCTGCAGAGCTTCAAGACCATCGACGGCCGCCGCGCCGCCGAGATCGGCCTGCGCGACGTCAGGGGACAATTGCTCGGCAGCGAAGGCGAGGGCGTGGCCGCGCTGGAAGCCGGTCGTGACCGCGTAATCGGCGCGCTCTGTGCGGAAGCGGTCGGCGCGATGGCCGAACTGAACTCGGCGACGCTGGAATACGCCAAGACCCGAAAACAGTTCGGCGCGACGATCGGCTCCTTTCAGGTGTTGCAGCACCGGATGGTCGACATGTTCATCGCGCACCAGGAAGCGCTTTCGCTGATGCAGCACCTCAGTCTCAGCCTGAACGCCGGCGAGACCGATATCTCGCGGCTCGCTTCCGGTGCCAAGTCGAAGATCGGTTATGCCGGCAGGTTCGTTGCCGACCAGGCGGTTCAGTTGCATGGCGGCATGGGCATGACCGACGAACTGAATGTCGGCCATTACTTCAAGCGGATTTCTTCCATCAACATCCAGTTCGGCGATCCCGCGTTCCATGTGTTGCGCTACGCGCAGCTCGATGCGGCCGCCTAAGCAGAGAGGCAAGCATGACCACAGGAGCAGTTATCGTTTCCACCGCCCGCACCGGCGTCGGCAAGGCCTATCGCGGCGCACTCAACAACACCGAAGGCCCGACCCTGGCCGGCCATGTGATCGCCGAAGCCGTGAAGCGCGCCGGCATCGCTCTCGGCGAGGTCGAGGACGTGGTGATGGGCTGCGCCATGCAGCAGGGCACCATGGTGATGAACGTCGCGCGCAAGGGCGCGATCCGCGCCGGCCTGCCGGTGACGGTCGCCGGCACCACCATCGACCGGCAGTGCGCCTCCGGCCTGCAGGCGATTGCGGTCGCCGCGCGTTCGGTGATTCATGATGGCGTTGAGATCGTGATCGGTGGTGGCATCGAGTCGATTAGCCTGGTGCAGAACGAGCACATGAACCGCTTCCATGCCGTCGACGACGAGTTGATGGCGATGAAGCCGGAAATGTACATGTCGATGCTGGAGACCGCCGAGGTCGTCGCCTCGCGCTACAACATCGGCCGCGATCGGCAGGACGAGTACTCGCTCGAATGCCAGCGCCGTGTCGGTGCGGCGCTGCAGGGTGGCCGTTTCAATGACGAGATCGTGCCGTTCACGACCAAAATGGCCGTCGTCAACAAGGACACCAAGGAGATTACCTATCAGCAGGTGACGCTGACCAAGGATGAAGGCCCGCGCCCCGACACGACGGCCGAAGGTCTTGCGAAGATCAAGCCGGTGTTCGAGGGCAAGACCATCAGCGCCGGCAACGCCAGCCAGCTCTCCGACGGCGCCTCGGCCTGCGTGATCATGAGCGACAAGATCGCAGCGCAAAAGGGCCTGAAGCCGCTCGGCATCTTCCGCGGCTTCGTCGCCGCTGGCGTCGAGCCGGATGAGATGGGGGTCGGCCCGGTGGTCGCGATCCCGCGGCTCTTGAAGCGGCACGGCCTGAAGATCGACGACATCGATCTCTGGGAGCTGAACGAGGCCTATGCGGTGCAGGTGATCTATTGCCGCGACAAGCTCGGCATCGACCCGGAAAAGCTCAACGTCAATGGCGGCTCGATCGCGATCGGGCACCCCTATGGCATGACGGGATCGCGGCTGACCGGCCACCTCCTGATCGAGGGCCGGCGGCGCAAGGCGAAATACGGCGTGGTGACCATGTGCATCGGCGGCGGCATGGGCGCAGCGGGCCTGTTCGAAATCGTCCACTGATCGGAAAAATGGAGTTTTCACGTGAAGACAGCAATCACTGAACTGTTCGGCATCCAGCATCCGATCATCCAGGGCGGCATGCACTATGTCGGCTTTGCCGAAATGGCCGCAGCGGTGTCGAATGCCGGCGGTCTTGGCATCATCACCGGCCTGACCCAGAAGACGCCGGAACTGCTCGCCAAGGAAATCGCCCGCTGCCGAGACATGACCGACAAGCCGTTCGGCGTGAACCTGACCTTCCTGCCGAGCTTCACCGCGCCGCCCTATCCGGAATATATCGCCGCGACCAGGGAAGGTGGCGTCAAGGCGGTCGAAACCGCCGGCCGCAGTCCCGAGCAATACATGCCGGCATTGAAAGCGGCCGGCATCAAGGTGATCCACAAATGCACCTCGGTGCGGCACTCGCTGAAAGCCGAGAAGATCGGCTGCGACGCCGTCAGCGTCGATGGCTTCGAGTGCGGTGGCCATCCCGGCGAGGACGACATTCCGAACATGATCCTGTTGCCGCGTGCCGCGGATGAACTGAAGATCCCGTTCGTCGCCTCGGGCGGCATGGCGGATGCCCGCAGCCTGGTCGCCGCGCTGTCCATGGGTGCCGCCGGCATGAACATGGGCACGCGCTTCATCGCCACCAAGGAAGCACCTGTTCATCCCAATGTGAAGAAGGCGCTGGTCGAGGCCAGCGAGCTCGACACCGCGCTGGTGATGCGCGCCCTGCGCAACACCGAGCGCGTGCTGAAGAACAAGGGCGTCGATCACCTCCTCGAGATCGAGCGCGAGAAGGGCGCCAGCCTGAAGATCGCTGATATCCACGAGCAGGTCGCGGGCGTGTATCCGAAGGTGATGCTCGACGGCGAAATGGATGCCGGCGCCTGGAGCTGCGGCATGGTGGTCGGGCTGATCCACGACATCCCGACGGTGAAGGAACTGATCGATCGCATCATGGCCGATGCCGAGCAGATCATCCGCCAACGTCTGGTCGGGTTCCTCGACGGCGTTGAACCGGCAAAGGCGATGAAGGTCGCATGACGTGAGCCGTGACCATCCGAACCTGACGGCCTGAGAAGCAAAGCGCACGGCTCGAACCGGCGCAAAGGGAGAGAGACATGAGTATCAGACTGGGTTTCGCGGCCGCATCTGTGGCCGCATCGCTGCTCGCGTCGTCAGCTCTGGCCGCCGACGAACCCGGCGTCACCGCGACGGAGATCAAGATCGGCGGGATATTCCCGTTCAGCGGTCCGGCGTCGTCGATCGGCCTGGTTGGCAAGGGCGTGGTGGCCTATGTGCAGTTGATCAACGATGGCGGCGGCATCAACGGCCGCAAGATCAACTACATCGCGATGGACGATGCCTATAGTCCGCCGAAAGCGGTAGAGCACGCCCGCAAGCTGGTCGAAAGCGACGAGGTATCGTTCATCTTCGGACAACTCGGCACACCCGGCAATTCGGCGACGGCGAAATATCTCAAGGGTAAAGGCGTTCCCTCGATCGCGATCGTCAGTGGCTCCAGCAAATTCACCGAGATCGCAGATTATCCGCTGACCACGACCGGTCTCGTCAGCTACCAGACCGAAGGAAGAATTTACGCCAAATTCCTCGACAAGGCCTTGCCCGGCGCAAAATATGCGATTCTTTTTCAAAACGACGATCTCGGCAAGGACTACGTCAGCGCCTTCAAATCGTTCCTGAAGGGAGAGTTCGACAAGCGTGTCGTCACCGCGGCCTATGAGGTGACCGAGCCGACCGTGGACTCCCAGGTCGTCAACCTCAAGAGCTCGGGTGCGGAGGCGCTGTTCATCGCCGGGACACCGAAATTCGCCGCGCAGGCAATCCGCAAGGTTGCCGAGATCGGCTGGAAAGCCAAGGTCATCGTCAACTTTCCGTCGGGTTCGATCGGCGGCACGTTGAAGCCGGCCGGCCTTGAGAATTCCACCGGCGTCATCGTCGGAACCATCAACAAGGATCCCACCGATGCGAAGTGGAGCGGCGACGAAGGCATCCAGGCTTACAAGGCGTTCTTTGCCAAGTACCTGCCGGGCGCGGATTTCGAGAACACCAGTTATCTCACCGGTTACATGCAGGGCATGATCCTTGAAGCGGTACTCCGGCAGTGCGGCGACGACCTTTCCCGAAAGAACATCGTCAAGCAGGCCAAATCGCTCAGTCACGTCGTGCTTCCCACCGCCTTTCCGGGAATCGAAGTGAACACCAGCGAAACCAGCAACATGATCTGGAGCCAGATGCAGTTGCAGCGCTGGAGCGGCAGCATCTGGGAACCGTTCGGCGGGATTTTGGACGCAAGCTCCGAGTGATGCAGGAGAGGATGGGGAGCCGTGAAGCACGGCCGAGCCCCCATCTCGCGGATTAATGGCATGAATGGAGAAGCAGCATGACTAAAGTCGGGTTTCATCAATATCCGCCGATGGACCAAGTGATCTTCGGAAAGCCTGCGGGCCAGGCCTTGCGCGAGGAGGCCGAGCGGCGCGATGCCAAGCGCGTGTTCCTCATCGTCAGCAAAACGCTGAACACGCAGACCGACGAGATCGAGAAGATCCGCAGCGCGCTCGGCGGCAGATATGCCGGTACCTTTGACGGCGTTCCGCAGCATACGACGCGTGCGTCGGCCGTTACGGCGACGGCGGCGGCTGCCGCGGCGAAAGCGGATTTGATCGTCGCCGTGGGAGGCGGATCCGTCGTCGATGCGGCCAAGATCGTCCTGATGTGCCTTGAACACAATATCACCGACGAATCCGGCCTCGATGGATTCGAGTTGGTCTCGACGCCGGAGGGGCCGCGGCCCGGACCATTTCGCGTGCCGAAGATAAGGATGATCGCGATCCCCAGCACGCTGTCGGGTGGAGAGTATAACTCCGGAACGCTGGTGACGGACTCGCGCAGGAAGCTGAAGCAGATATTCAGTCATCCCATGATGATGCCGCTGTCGATCATCCTGGATCCCCAGATCACGCGGCATACCCCGCAGACGCTGTGGCTCGGATCCGGGACGCGCGCGATGGACCACGGGATCGAAGCAATTTGCTCGCCGGGAGGCAACCCGCTGGTGGAAAGTGTGTGCCTGCGAGGTCTGCGGTACCTGCATGATGGCCTGTTGGCCACGAAGGAAAACCCGGACGATCTGGAAGCCCGGCAATTTTGCCAGCTTGGCTCCTGGATGTCCGCCTTCGGCTTGCAATGCCGCGTTCCGATGGGCGCAAGCCATGCGATCGGACACGTGCTGGGCGGTACTTGCGATGTTCCGCACTATCTTTGTACAGCCGTCATGATGCCGAGCGTGCTGAAATACAATCAACCGGTAACGGACGAAGCGCAAAAGCGAATCGCCGAGGCATGGCGCGCGCCGGACGCCAGGGCCAGCGATACCTTCGCCCGGTTCATCGGTCGACTGGAACTGCCCGGCCATCTTTCGGAGGTCGGCGTGACCAAGGACAAGTTTGAACTGATCGGCCGCAACGCGATGCTGTCGGTATTCGCCCGAGCGAACCCGAGGACCATCAAGGGTCCGGAAGATATCGTCGAGATTCTCAGGCTTGCTGCATAGAGGCGCATTCAGCGCGAAGCATCGATCGTCAGACAGGAGCAACGGCCGCATGACCCTTCACCAATCTCCAGATGCCCTCTCTGAAGGCCCCAAATTCGCGCCACGTGAAATCCGGATCGAGAAACGCCCCGACGGGACGCTCGTCCTGCGGTCCCCGATCGCGTTCGAGGACCCGCAATGGTCGATCCTGGATTTCATTCCGGAATGGGCGGAGAGGGCGCCGCAACGGGTATTCCTTGCCCAGCGCGGCCGCGACGGCGAGTGGCAGGAGATCACCTACGCCGAACTATGGCAACGCGTGCAATCGGTCGGGCAGGCCATGATCGATCTCGGCGCCAGGCGCGGCGACAGATTGGCGATCCTCTCCGGCAATTCGATCGAGCATGCGATCGTGATGTTCGCGGCGATGTCGGTCGGGGTCGTCGCCGCTTCGATATCACCGAACTATTCACTGATGCCAGGCGGACTGGCTCGCCTGCAGGATATCGCAACGCTGCTGCAGCCTTCTCTCGCCTTCGTGCAGGACAGTGAGGTCTTTTCGGGCGCACGCAAGATTCCGGAGCTTGCGTCCGCGATCTGGATTGCGGCCGATCAAAAGCCCGGAACCGTTTCAATCCAGTCGCTCTACTCGACGACCCCCGGCGCGGAGTTCGAGCAGGCCGTTCGTTCGATCGACAAGGAGGCCGCCGCAAAAATCCTGTTCACCTCGGGTTCGACGGGGCTGCCGAAGGGTGTGATCAACACGCACAAAATGATGGCAAGTTCGCTGCAGATGGGTGCGTTGCTGGTATCGCCCCGCGAGGCACCGGTGCAGGTCGAGTGGCTTCCGTGGCATCACACGATGGGAAGCAACGTCATCCTGAACGGCATTCTGAAACATGGCGGCACGCTCTATATCGACGAGGGGCGTCCGGTCCCGCAATTGTTTCACAAGACGATTGCCAATCTGAAGGACGTATCGCCGACCGCCATGTTCAACGTGCCGGCGGGATACACGCTGCTGTGCGAAGCCCTCGAAACCGATCCGGATTTGCGGACCAGTTTTTTCCGGCAACTCGACCGGATGAGTTACGCCGGCGCGGCGATATCGCGGACCACGCTCGACAAGCTCTATCAGTTGGCGAAGGCCGAAACAGGCAGGCCGATTCCGGTGATGTCCGGGTACGGTGCCACCGAAACGGCTCCCACGATCAGCACCACGCACTGGGCGACCGACACGCCGGGCGAGTTGGGACTTCCGGCTCCGGGGGTGGAATTGAAGCTCATCCCCGCCGGCGACACTTATGAGGCCCGCGTGCGTGGCCCGAATGTGACGCCAGGTTACCTCGGCCGGCCGGATCTGACGTTGGCGGCGTTTGACGATGAGGGTTTCTATCGGGTCGGCGACACCATATCCTTTATCGATCCTGCCAACCCAGGTCGCGGACTTCGCTTCACCGGCCGGGTTTCCGAAAATTTCAAGCTCGCCAACGGGACATGGGTGGCCGTCGGCAGTCTGCGAGCCGCACTGCTGGCGGCCACGCACGGCGTCTTGCAGGACATCGTCATTGCCGGCGAAAATCGTCACTCATGCGCCGTGCTGGGCTGGCTAAATCCAGTCATGGCCAGGAAGCACGCTGCCAATCCCGATGGCAATCTCAACTGCGACCCGGGCGTGATCGCAGTTCTCCAGCAGAGCCTTCGGCTTTACAATGCCGGTGTCGGAAGCAGCGAGCGCATCTGCGCCCTGACGCTGCTCGAAGAGCCGCCTTCGCTGGCGGCCGGCGAGATCACGGACAAAGCCTACGTCAATCAACGCGCCGTCCTGATCAATCGGGCGGCGCAGATGGAACTTGTCTATTCGTCCGAGCCGTGTGGCCAGGTGGTGGTCATTTAGGAGACAACGAGATATCCCGGCTTCGGCAGTCGAAACAGGAGCGGTTGAGATGGCAAACGATCGGATCGAAATCGACACCGGAACCGGCGAGTTGTTGTGCGAAATCCGCGACCGCGTCGCGGTCATCACGCTCAACCGCCCCGAGGCGCGCAACGCGCTCTCCGACCATCTGACGCCGGCCCTGCGACGGATGATCAAGCGATGCGGCGATGACCCTGCCGTCGGTGCGCTGCTGATCACGGGTGCCGGCAATGCCTTTTGCGCCGGCGGCGATGTCAAGGGCATGGGTGGCAATTCCAACAAAGCCGAAATGCCGTTCGAAGAACGCGTCGCCGACTTGCGGACCAAGCAGCGCACCTTGACCGGCGCGCTGGTAGCGGTGAGGAAACCGACGATTGCAGCACTTCCAGGTCCCGCGGCGGGCGCGGGGATGGCGCTCGCGCTTGCCTGCGATATTCGCGTTGTCGGCGAATCCGCGATCATGTCCACCGGATACGCCCGCATCGGGTTGACGGGCGATTACGGTGTCGCGTGGTTACTGACCCGGTTGGTCGGAACCTCGCGCGCGAGGGAACTGATGTTCCTGTCGGAAAGGATCGATGCCCGCCGCTGCGAGACACTCGGTCTCGTCAATCGCGTGGTGCCCGATACCGAGCTTCGCGAGGCCGCCTTTGCGCTCGCGAAATCGCTGGCCGAGGGGCCGTCGATCGCGCTGGCCCACATCAAGGACAACCTCGACCACGCCCTGAAGTCGGATTTTCTGGATTCAATGGATCAGGAAGCGGAAAACATGGTGCGGTCGTCGCGCACGGCCGATCACAAGGAGGCGGTGCGCGCCTTCATCGACAAGCGCAAGCCTGCGTTCGCAGGCCATTAGAGCCGTCTGGCCCGTTAGCTCACGCCGAATTTGATTGTGTTATATTATGAATGTCATCTAACATAATGAATTCAAGACCGAGCGTTCGGTGCCCAATGCTGTTGAAAACCCTGTCACGGCGATGCAAGTCTTTTGGAGGCGCCGATGCCTGACAAGCCGATTGCCATAGTCACAGGCGTCGGTCCGGGCACCGGCTCCGCGATTGTTCGGCGCTTCGCCGCAGAGGGATTTCGTGTCATTGCGCTGGCGCGCTCGCCGGATCGCATCCGCGCGCTGGAACAGGAACTCCCCGATACCCACGCGATGATCTGCGATGTCTCCAGCGAGAGCCAGGTCGCGGAAGTCGTTGCCGGCATCCGCAAATCATACGGCTCCCCGAGTGTCCTCATCCACAACGCGGTGGGAGGCGGGTGGGGAACATTTCTTGAGATCGAGCCGAAAATGCTCGATCGGAATTTCCAGGTGAACGTGATGGGACTGTTGTATCTGGCGCGCGAGGTGGCGCCGGACATGATCAAGGCAGGCAACGGCGCCATCCTCGTCACCGGCAACACATCCGCCATTCGAGGCAAGGCGAATTTTGCCGGCTTTGCCCCGACCAAGGCAGCCCAGCGCATTCTTTCGGAATCGATCGCGCGTGATCTCGGGCCACGCGGTATCCACGTCGCCTACGTCCTTATCGACGCGGTGATCGATGTGCCGCGAATGCGCGAACGTCTGCCAGCCGCGCCGGACGAGTTCTTTATCAAGCCGTCCGCAATCGCCGACGAACTGTGGCATCTCTACAAGCAGGACCGCTCGGCATGGTCCTTCCTCAGCGAGATTCGCCCATTCGGGGAAAAATGGTGAGCATGAGCATATGTGAGAGCCCGCCATGCGCTACGTGAAAGGCCACGGCCTGCAGACCCGGAACCGGATCGTCGAAAATGCTTCCCGTGCGCTTCGGCAAAGCGGTGCCGAGGGCATGAGCGTGGCCGACTTGATGAAGCTCGCGGGTCTCACGCATGGCGGCTTCTATTCTCATTTTGAATCACGCGAAGCGTTGGTCATCGACGCATTTACCCTGGCGATGGACCGAACGGTCGCTCAATGGATGAGCCTTACGAAAGCAATGCCGGTCGAGCAACGGTTTGAGGTCTTCGTTGAGGCTTATCTGACCCCGAAGCATCGGGATGATCGCGCACAGGGTTGCGTGCTGCCGGCGCTCGGAGCCGACATCGCCCGTTCAAGCAAGCAGGCGCGGCGCATATTTGCGCGGAAGCTCGACGAAATGATCGACGTGGTCGCCGGGTTCTTCCCGGGAGAACCACCGAAGCAGGCGCGCCAGATCGCGACCGCCGCGCTTGCAACCATGATGGGCTCGATCGCCCTCGCGCGTGCGGCCGGCAACGACAGGCTATCGGACGAGATTCTTGGCGCCGGCCGCCGGGCCCTGAGCGGCAGATCCGCGAGACGAAAATCACCGACGGCATCGAATGTTCGACGACCGAACAAAACCCGTAAGGAGACGAGCGATCATGACTGAACATGTGAAAACCGAGATCGACGCTGGCATCATGACATTGACGCTGGCCCGTGCCGACAAGAAGAATGCCCTGAGTAACGCCATGTATAGCGCGCTGTCGGATGGGCTGGAGCGCGCGGAGAAGGATCCGGCTATCCGTGTGGTCCTGTTCCAGGGCGACGGCGACAGTTTTACGGCCGGAAATGATGTTGCCGATTTCAGCGCCCAGGCCAATGGCAAGGACACTGGCGAGCCGCAGGCGCATCGGTTCGTCAGCAATCTCGGCAAGGCCACCCGTCCGCTCGTCGCCGCTGTGCAAGGCAACGCGGTGGGTGTCGGCACCACGATGCTACTCCATTGCGATTTGGTATTCCTGGCCGACACCGCAAAGCTGATGACGCCGTTCGTCAACCTGGCGCTGGTTCCGGAAGCCGCATCGAGCTGGCTGATGCCGGCGCGGATCGGGTACGTCCGTGCCTATGCGATGTTTGCGCTGGGAGAACCGCTCGACGCCGCCAGTGCGTTGGCCTGCGGTCTGGCCAACGCCGTGGTGCCGGTCGCCGATCTGCGCGCGAAGGCCCGGGCCGCGGCCGAAGCCCTGACCCAGCGGCCGGCCGGCTCACTGAACCACACCAAGGCGTTAATGCGCGACATGGACAAGATCGCCGCTCAAATCAGCCGGGAAGGCGCGTTGTTTCGCGAGCGTCTACAGACTAGCGAAGCCCGCGAGGCATTCGCGGCGTTTGCCGAGCGCCGCAAGCCTGACTTTTCGAAGTTTGCGGGATAGATCGCATTCCTCTGATTGCAAGCAAGGGGGCCATGCATACGTTGATCCATCCAGGTTTTGCGGCGGCTGACTGAAAGCAAGTAATCGGAGGTTTGTCGGTTATTGGATGGCCGCTTTTGGCGGATTTTGTTGCAAAAGTCGAAAATCGAATGACCGCAAAAATCTCGCAAGAGCTGATCTTCGGACTTCTCTGCTGCTGCATCGTTTTTCAGCGCCACTACTGAGACCCGTGATCGATTCTGGATGAAACGATATGGTCCCTCACGCCGCGGCGGGTAAAACGCCTCAGTGGCTCTAAGAATTTTTGTTCGCCACCCCAAATAGACTTCTGCAACAATATCGGCGCAAAGCCGACGTTCGCCGGTGTGCGGAGTGCCAGAACCGGTCTTTGCGTGCACTGTGTTAGGGCGGTGGGCCCGCGTTGCGACATCGGATTGCCGCGTTTCAGCGCGCTTTCAAGGGAAGGACAAAGATCTGGCCGGGATATATACGATTTGGATCTCGGATCCGGTCTCGGTTCGCTTTGTAAATGACCGCGTATCGCGTGCCCACGCCGTAGGTGACATGGCTGATGCGCCACAGGCTGTCGCCACGAGATACGACCGTGGTCGCAATCTTGGGCCCGACCACGGGGGACGATGAGCCTCCATCTGACAGACGGGCGGCAGCAGTTGCGCGCGGCAGCTCTGAAACAGCAACGTCCTGCCGCTTCGCAATATGCAGAGGAGGCTGGGAGAGCAGGCGCGCTTGAGACGACCTAGTGGCGCGATCCAGGGATAATCGATTTGTCGCCGCCGTCTCTGGAACATTGAACGGCACGTCAGCGCGCGATCGGTTCACGTCGACCACGACGCCTTGTTTGGATGTTGCCATCGTGCCGTCGGGCAATCTGGACCTCAACCTCAGCTCGTAATCCCCAAGCGGCAGGCGGGGAGGGACCATAACGAATTGTCCAGATTGATCTGCTGTCGCTCCATCAAGGCGCTCGCCGTTTCGCAACAGTTCCACAATCGCGCCTGGCGCTGCCCTGCCAGCGATGACTGCGTCGCCCGTTCGCTCAATGCGGGCGATGTCGAAAACGGGCACAGACCCGTCGGTGACCGGCGGGGGTGGCGAAACGGCAAGTTCAGCTGCCACGGCGTTTGCGTCAGCTTGCGCTGTTGCGAGCGCCGCCGAACTCTCATCTCGAGCGCTCGATGCAGGTGACGAAACCGTTGGCGCCGCGGTTGCGGCGCCCGTTTCAACCGGCGGCTCGCGCCGTATGTGCGTGATGCCGAAGACAAGTGCTGCACCACATGCTGCAACAAGCGCGAGAGACGGCACAACTGTTCGGCTCATCGATGTGGCCGTCATTTTACGCGATCCTCAGCCAGATCGTCACCGGCTGACCCTGCGCTGATTTTTTCCACTCATCAAGTCCGACCAACCGGATATTCTATCGGTCAGTTCTGCTGACCAATGCACATCGTGGAGAAACGCGGATAGATAGACCGTGTGAGCCCTCGCGACCTGTGCAGAAGCTTGACGTCTGCCGGTGGCGCAAGGCAGACCCGTGCGTCTGCTGTCAAAGGCCGTTGTCGGTTCTTGCGCTGGCTCTCACGCAAGGAGTGCAGCTATGCCTCGTTCAAAGCCTGCGCGATGTCCGCGATCAGATCGGACGGGTGTTCGATGCCGATCGACAGCCGGATCGTGGAGTCGAGAACGCCTATCTTTTGGCGGATGTCAGCCGGAACGCCGGAGTGGGTCATGCTTGCGGGCAGGCTGGCAAGCGACTCGGTGCCGCCCAGGCTCACCGCCAGCTTGAAGAGTTGCAGCGCGTTCAAGAATTTGAATGCGGCGGCTTGGCCTCCGACAATGTTGAACGAGAACGTGGAGCCCGCGCCGGTGCATTGCCTCGCAAACAGACGGCCGGCGGGGGAGGCCTCTTCGTGGTGAGCAAGATAATGGACCTTCGCGACCTTGGTGTGGTCGCGCAGGTAATCCGCCACGAGCCGCGCGTTTCTGTCAGCTTTTTCCATGCGGATGCTCAGTGTTTCGAGCGACCGGCTGATCATCCAGCAGGAATGGGGGTCCAGTTGGGTGCCGATGGCGCCTCGCAACGCTTTGATGTCTTTCATGAGGGCTCTTGAGCCGAGCGCAGCGCCCGCGATCAGGTCGGAATGACCGCCGATATATTTGGTTAGCGAGTACAACGAAAGATCCGCGCCGTGTTCGATCGGCCGCTGAAACACTGGCCCCAGCAGCGTATTGTCGCAGGCGACGATCGGCGTGTGCCCCTGAGCCTGGCCGATCATCTCGGCGACGCGGCGGACCATCGCGATATCGACCAGGCCGTTGGTCGGAGTTGCGGGGGTTTCGATGAAGATCACCACCACCCGGCCCTTTCGCATGGCATCCTCCGCCGCCAGCCTTACGGCAGATTCGTCGATGCCGTCGGCAAAGCCCACGGCGCCGATGGAGAGGCCCGCAAGCGTCTTCGCAAGCAGAGTTTCCGTCCCGCCATAGAGCGGTTGAGAGTGCAGAATGACGTCGCTAGGGCGGGCGAACGCGAGAATCGTGGTCGCAATCGCCGCCATGCCGGACGAGAACAGCGCGCATTTCTCGGTGCGCTCGTAGACAGAGAGCCTGTCCTCGACGATCTCGCTGTTGGGATGATTGAACCGCGAATAAACCAGGCCCGCACTCATCCCCTCGGGAGGCTCGCGCCGACCCGAGACGAAATCGAAGAAGTCCTGTCCGTCTTCGGCGGTCCTGAAGACGAAGGTCGAGGTCAGAAAGACCGGTGGTTTGGCGGCTCCTTCCGACAGTTGCGGATCGTAGCCGTAGTTCAGCATGAGCGTTTCGGGATGCAGCATGTGGTTGCCGATGTGGGTCTTCGACGGAAACGGTTTCACCATGGCCTGCCTCGCTGTCTTGATTCGGAACGTTGCCCTGCGTTGGGGTCTTCCGCAATGACGATGCGGTCAGGAACGGTGGATGCGACGGCATCCAACGGCTCCAGTCAACGTTGCCAGTATCAGCGTAGCAACATCCGGAACTGATTTCACCGCGCCCGAGGCTGATTTCGCAGCGCTCATCTGGGCTGCTGGCTTCTGTCCTGGGAGATCACATTGTCACGTGGGAGCGGCAGGAGCGCCTGGTCCGCTCCTGGCGCGTAAGCGATCACCGGCATGACGCCGGTCGTCGACGATCAGAGCTCGATCTGCTCGGCGATATTTAGAGCGTCATCCACCTCGATCCCGAGATATCGGACGGTGCTCTCCAGCTTCGAATGGCCCAGGAGGAGTTGCACAGCGCGCAGGTTGCCAGTCTTACGATAGATCTGGGCAGCCTTCGTGCGCCGGATCGAGTGCGTGCCATAAAAGGTCGACTCTAAGCCGATGCTTTCAACCCAGCGATGCACCAGCCGGGCATATTGGCGAGTGGATATGTGGGGTCTTGCATGAAGTCGACTTGGGAAGAGATATCGGGAGCCAGTGGTCCCGAGCATCGGTAACCAGGCTTCAACGGAGCTCCTCGACTGCTCCGTGATCTCGAACTGGACTGGTCGACCTGTCTTCTTTTGCACGATCGTTGCTCGGTGCCGCACCTTTGCTCCTGAACAAATGTCGTTTAATCGAAGTTTGACCAGGTCGCAGGCGCGAAGCTTGCTGTCGATCGCCAAGTTAAAGATGACAAGGTCGCGCCACGATCGTGAGATTTCCAGGCGAACGCGAATGGACCAGACGTGCTTCGGTTCGAGAGGTTTTTTCTGGCCGATGAGCAATCCCTTATTCCAAGGTCGTTGGTCTCTGCCGACAGGACGTACAAGCATGGGGGCTCCTCCGCCACCCCGCCCTCCGCGTCGCTCTATCGCGAGCGTATTATTTATGACGACTGAGCAGTCTGGCTCTCCCCAAAAAGAATTCGCGACCGACCACTTCTGGCGCAAAGCGGTCTTCCACCAAATTGTGCCTTCAAAAATAATATTGAAGATAGCCAAAAAGCATACCGCTTCGTGGCTTTCGACCGTAGGTTCACAACCGCTCGGCCGAGCACCGAGGTCAATGTTGAATGTTTTCAATGATATCGAAGAGCGGGTAGGGAGGATTGGTGATCACCGCTCATGCTAAGATGGCCGAGGCCCGCTCCACGGTCTCGACCATCAAGATTAGAAAACGTCAGTCGTTTATGAGCAATACGGTCGGCAGCCGGAGCGTGCTTCGGCGGCTTTCGCCTCCCGCTCGATCCGTTTGACCTGAACGATGTCAATGCCAGCGCGGACCTCCTGGCGGGCAGCGTCTCGCTTGATCCGGGCGTCGCGTAGCGAGACGTCCTTCAACGGGCCCAAGCCGTGCCAACGTTCCTTGCCAGCGAACCAGTAGCGATATGACCGGTTTCGAGCCGTTGCACTGGCGACGACGAGGTAAAGGCCGTCGCCGTCTGGATATTTCCCCGGCGTGATCTGGCGAGCGACTTCCAAAGGCGTAAGTTTTCCAGCCATCGCTGTTCCTCCGAAAAGCGTCCGCCAAACTCACGGTGGAAAACCACGGTCGACGCTTTGATTAGGGAGAACACTGGAGAACATCCAAGTACAGCGTTCTAACTCAAAGCACTGAAATTACTGTGGATTTCGAACAATGGCGAACAAGGGAGGACAGTATACTGGCGGAAGGGGTGGGATTCGAACCCACGGTACCCTTGCAGGCACGCCGGTTTTCAAGACCGGTGCCTTAAACCACTCGGCCACCCTTCCGTTGCAGCGACATCAAGCACTTAGGGGGCGGGAGATCAAGAACGGTCTGTGAACAAGTCGTTTTGGGGCAATCTAGGGGCCAATCCTGGGAACGATCGAGCAAACCGGCCGCGAATTTGTCGATTGCGTCAGCCGGGTTGGCATCGGGGCCCAGGTCCGTTTCCGCTTGGCGTAGGTCCGGAGATCGACCGCCGGGTCATCGCCGATGCGCTCGGGGTGCTCTCAAAACCGACAAGCCGTCCTGGCGGGAGTATATTAGCGAGCGTGGCGCTGAGCCCGTTGAGCAGGATCAAAATCGATCTCGTAACGTTGGGTACGGTGCACGCGTTGATGTGAGGACTGCCACGACATGCGCGCAATGGTTCTGACGGCGCCCGGTTTGCAGCTCCAGTTTCAGGAACGAGATGATCCGGTGCCGGGGCCCGGCGCGGTACGTATCAGGGTCAGCGCTTGCGGCGTGTGCCGGACCGATCTGCATGTTGTGGATGGAGACTTGCCGGTCCCAACCTTTCCCATCATCCCCGGCCACGAGGTTGTCGGCCGGGTCGAGGCGCTCGGTGACGGGGTAACCGCCCTTGAAATCGGCACGCGCGTGGGCGTTCCCTGGCTTGGGTATACCTGCGGTCAATGTGACTATTGCAGGAACGGCCGCGAGAACTTGTGCGATCGTCCGCAATTTACCGGCTACACGTGCGACGGAGGCTTTGCCTCCCACCTGGTCGCTGACGCCCGCTATTGCTTTCCGCTCGGCGAGGCAGACGACGACGTTGCCATTGCGCCCTTGCTGTGTGCCGGCCTGATCGGTTGGCGCTCCCTGGTGATGGCGGGCGAGGGAAAGCATCTTGGAATTTATGGCTTTGGTGCCGCCGGACATATCATCGCCCAGGTGGCTCGCTCGCAGGGACGCTCGATCTATGCGTTTACGCGCGCTGGCGATATCGAAGCGCAGCGCCTGGCGCGATCGCTGGGAGTGGATTGGGCGGGAGGATCGGACGAGCAGCCGCCGGTCCCTCTGGACGCCGCCGTCATTTACGCGCCGGTCGGCGCGCTGGTGCCGATCGCGTTGCGCGCCGTGCGCAAGGGTGGCCGCGTGGTTTGCGCCGGGATTCACATGTCGGATATTCCTTCGTTCCCCTACAACATCCTGTGGGAAGAGCGGCAACTTGTTTCGGTCGCCAATTTGACGCGCCGCGACGGCGTGGAATTTTTCAATGTTGCGGCTCGAGCCGGTATCAAGACGCATACCACTGTCTTCCCACTGAAGCAGGCGAACGAGGCGCTGGCGAAATTGCGCGCGGGACAGATTACCGGCGCCGCGGTGCTGCAGCCATGACGGCGCCGACAGCAGCCGCGCTGGCGAAAGATTCCGAGGCCGCGACCCAGGCGCACGTGCTCGGTTTCCTCGATGCCTCCGGTTTCAAGCGGATAGACACCCACGCCTCCGTGGTGTTCCTGGGCGGCAACCGCGTGCTGAAGATCAAGCGCGCCGTGAAGCTGCCCTTCCTGGATTACTCGACGCTGGAAAAACGCCGGCTTGCCTGCGAGGAGGAGCTGATGGTCAACGCCGGCAACGCTCCGGAAATCTACCGGGGCGTGGTCGCGATCACGCGCGGCGGCGACGGCGGTCTTGCAATCGGCGGCGCCGGGGTGCCGGTCGAATGGGCGGTCGAAATGGCGCGCTTCGACGAGACACAGACGCTCGACCATATCGCGGCTGCGAACGCTATCGATCAGCCGCTCGCGCTGGCGATGGCCGATACGATCCTGCTAGCGCACGACAAGGCGCCACGCGCCGGCGGCGAAACCTGGCTTGATTCCATTCCGGAGATTATCGACCGCAACACCGATAAGTTCCACGCGGTGCGCGGTCTCGATGCGGCCGCCATCGACCGGCTCGACGCGACCAGCCACGATTACGTCAAGCGTCTGCAAACCCTGCTCAGCCGTCGTGTCAAACAAGGCTTCGTGCGGCGGTGCCACGGCGATCTCCATCTCGCCAACATCGCGCTGGTGAACGGCCGGCCGCTGCTGTTCGACGCCATCGAATTCGACCCGTCGATCGCCACTACGGATATTCTCTACGATCTCGCCTTCACGCTGATGGATCTGGTTCATTTCGGCGCGCTGCACGCCGCCAACGCGCTTTTCAACCGCTATCTCTCCGGCGCGGAAGATGATCTCGACGGCCTCGGCCTGTTGCCGCTGTTCCTGTCGATGCGGGCGGCGATCCGCGCCCACGTGCTGTTCACTCGAAGCGAGCAGGCCGCACACGGCGAAGCAGCCTGGCAGGAAGCGAAGCGCTATTTCGACCTGGCCGGGCGGCTCATCAAGCCGGAGCCGCCGCGCCTGATTGCGATCGGCGGCCTGTCGGGAACCGGCAAGTCGGTGCTCGCGCGCGAGCTGGCGGGTCTGATCGGGCCGCCGCCGGGGGCCGTTATGATCCGCTCGGATGTGGTTCGCAAGCGCCTGTTTGGCGTCAGCGAAACCATGACGTTGCCGGAAACTGCCTATCGAGCCGCGACCACCAAGCGCGTCTATGATCTTCTGTCGTCGACCGCGGAGCGAATTCTCGCCCAGGGTTGTTCGGTCGTGCTCGATGCGGCCTTCATCCAGGAGATGGAGCGGACAGCCGTCCCGGATATCGCACGCAAACAGAATGCTGCATTCTCCGGACTGTTCCTGACGGCTGATCTTGCGACCCGGATGGCCCGGATCGAACGGCGTCAGGGCGATGCGTCGGACGCCACACGCGAGGTTGCCGTGATGCAGGAGACGTTCGCGACCGGCCATGTGGAATGGCAAATGGTCGATGCTTCCGGAGCGCCCGGCGACACGCTGCGCCGCGCCTGTGCCGGCGTGCCCGGTCTCGCACCGGCCGTGGGGCGATGATGCTGGCCGGCCGAGCCAGAGCCTCCGGCCGGAACGCCGTCCGGATGGCCCGCCTCGATTGCGCGAGCGCCTTTCGCAAGATGGCACAGGATTGCGTTGCCGGCATCAAGGCGCAACACGGCAGTGCTTGTGCCGGCGATGCCGAGGCCGTGCACCGGATCCGGGTCGCCATCACCCGGTTGCGTGCCGCTGTAGCGTTCTTTGCGCCGATTGCGGTCGACGCGGAATGGCTTCGTTTGAAGCAGGAAATCGCCTGGCTCAACACCGCGCTCGGGGCCGCGCGCGACAGCGATGTGATGACGGAGTATGCAAGCCGCAGGCGCTATCAGGCCTGGGCCGTTCGCGTGATCGGCGCGGATCTCCATCGGCGACGGACGCAGGATCACCGGCAGCTGGTGCGCTGCCTGCGGTCGGCCCGCGCCCGGCGGCTGATCGACGCGCTATCGGTCTGGACAAGGCAGGGGGCATGGCTGGCGCGCTGGGAAGCGACCGTCCGCCGCGGTGACGCGGAGTCGCTGCAAGCCTATTGCGCGCGCGAACTCAACCGCTGGCGCCGGCGGTTGATCCGCAAGGGGCGGCATCTTTCGACCTTGGGCGCGGCGCGCCGTCACCGTCTCCGGATCAGGGCCAAGCGTTTCCGCTATATGCTGGAAGCATTGACGAATATATTCACGACGCGCAGCCGTGCCGAGATTCGTCGCATGCACAGTGCGGCGAAACGGCTGCAGCGCACGTTGGGCGATTTGCGCGACCTCAAGCGTTTTGCCGGACTGTCGCCCTCATCGGCTGCCAAGCGCGACAAGGGCCGCCCGCCGGGCTATCGTCGCCAGCAGGAAAAGCTCGGAAGCGCGGCGGTCAAGGCCTGGCGCGAGCTGAAGCGGGCCGGAGCATGCTGACGCCTCCTGTGACCAGCGTCGGACGCCGGGCTTGATGTGCGTCAACGCCCGCCGCGGATGCCTCGGCTAGTCTTTCTATCATCGTTCGGAGCGCGCGCACAGCGCGATCCCATCAATATCGGGGAGAACGGCCATGTTCAGAAATATGTTGGTCCACGTTCCGACGGAGCGATCGGTCAGGCCGGTCATCGACGTTGCCATCGCGCTTGCGGCCGCGCGTCGGTCGCATCTCGATGCGGTTGCGATCGGCTACGAATCCATGAGCGCGGTCGGGATGGTGGTAGAAGGCGGCAGCGCCGCTGTTACCGCGGTCATGGGTTTCGAGGAGGCGCGGGCCCAGGAGCGCGCAAATGCCGCGATCTCGGTGTTCGAGGTCGAGGCCAAGCTTGCCGGGATCGATTACGGCACGCGGACATTCACGGCAATCCCTGCCGATGCCGAGCAGGACATCGGCGCGCTGTCGCGGCTTTACGACATGACCATCGTGCTGCAGCCGGAAGCCGGCAATGCCAGTTATGACAACATCATTCCGCAGGGAATTCTGTTCAATTCCGGTGGACCGATGCTGATGGTTCCGCACACCCACAAGGGACCGCTCGAAACCCGTCACGTCGGCATTGCCTGGGACGGCAGCCGGCTGGCCGCCCGCGCGGTGCGCGATGCGATGCCATTCCTGATGGGAGCCAAGGCGGTCACCGTGATCGCGGTCAATGAGGACGCAAGTGCGGCTTCGTCGAACGATCTGGTCGGCCATCTCGGCCGACGCGGCATTGCGGCGCGTGCCCAGCGGTTGAGGGTCGACCGCGGCAATATCCAGGGCGCTATTCTGTCGATCGCCGCTGAAAGCGATATCGGCCTGCTGGTGATGGGCGGGTTCGGCCATTCGCGGATGCAGGAGCGAATTCTGGGCGGCGTCACGCGGGACATGTTCGCCTCGATGACGGTCCCGGTGCTGATGTCGCACTGATCGGCCGACATGCCGCAACAGTCTGCGGAGCGCGGCAAATGCGCCTTGCCGTGGCGCGAGGTGTCATGGAACCGACGTTCCCGTCGCAGTCTTGCTGGGCGACCGGTTTGATGCATCTCAATGTCCCGATGGATGCCCGCCGCTATCCTTTCCCGAGACCCCTGAAATCGGAGATCGCCATGACCGAACTGTCTGAACAGGTTGTTTCCGGTTCGCAAGAATCGGCTGCCAACGGCGAGGTGCAAGCCTCGCAGTTGAACCGGAATGCTGTGGAATTCATGATCGGCGCTCAAAAGCTGATGTTCGAGGAATTCGTGTTCTACACCGACGAGATGCTGGAGCGGACACGGACCGAGATGAAGCTTTTCACCGAATTCGCTGCAAAGATGGCGGGCGCACATTCCGTCAAGGACGTCAACACGATGTGCCGGGAATGCGGCCAGCACCAGCTCGACTTCCTGCGTCGTGACTCCGAGCGGCTGTTCAGGCATGGCGAGCGGATCATCGCGACGACGTCCCACCTGATCAGCGGCGATCCCTTGAATTGACGGGCGGCTATCCGGCATCCGTTGAAACAGACCAGCGATAGACAGCATGCAGCCACAACCGACCCTGCCGACGGCGGAAGCCACCGTCCTGCCGTTTCGTACCCAGGTCCCGGGCGGGGGCGATGACCGGCAACCGGCGGCGCTGCCCGAGCCGCGGACCGCACCGGCGCAGCAGGAGACAGAGACCTATCAGGCAGATCGAGCGTTTCACGCGATGCTGGCGCGGCTGAGCGGCGGCATTTCGCCGGTGGCGTTGCTGTTGGCCTATACCGACTGGCTTTCGCATCTGGCAATATCGCCGCAGCGGCAGATCGAGATTTTCCAAGAAGCGGCGGCGAATGCGAACAAGCTGGTTGGCGCCGCGCAACGCGCCTTTTCGCCGGGACAGCGGCCCTGGGCCCTGATCGAACCGCAGCCGCAGGACCGGCGTTTTGCCCGGCCGGAATGGGAAAAGCCGCCCTTCAATCTGATGGCGCAGGCGTTTTTGCTCGGCGAGCAATGGTGGCACGACGCCACCAGGGGCGTGCGCGGTGTTTCGAAACAGAACGAAGCGATCGTCGAGTTTTCGGTACGGCAGATGCTGGACGTGCTGTCGCCGTCGAACTTTGCCGCGACCAATCCGGAGGTCCTGAACAAGGCGCTGCTGAGCGGCGGCGCGAACTTCGTGTCCGGTTGGCAGAATCTCTGCAGCGACTGGATGCGGCTGTTGTCGGCGGGCAAGGATCCGGTCAAGGCCGGCGATTTCGTCGTCGGCGAAACCGTGGCGACGTCGCGCGGCAAGGTGGTGTTTCGCAACGCGCTGATCGAACTGATCCAGTATGATCCGACCACCGCCAAGACGCATCCGGAACCGGTGCTGATCGTGCCGGCCTGGATCATGAAGTATTACATTCTGGATCTGTCGCCGCAGAACTCGCTGGTGAAATACCTGACCGGTGAAGGCTTCACCGTGTTCATGATCTCATGGCGCAACCCCGGCGCCGAGGACCGCGACATTGCCTTCGACGATTATCGCAGGCTCGGCGTTGAGGCGGCTCTCGACATGATCGGAGCTATCACGCCCGGCCATCGGGTCCACGCGCTGGGCTATTGCCTTGGCGGCACGTTGCTGTCGATCGCCGCAGCCACCATGGCGCGCGACGGCGACGACCGCCTGAAGTCGGTGACCCTGCTGGCGGCGCAAACCGATTTTACCGAGGCAGGCGAACTGACCTTGTTCATCAACGAAAGCCAGATCGCGTTCCTCGAAGACATGATGTGGGAGCGCGGCGTGCTTGACACCACGCAGATGGCCGGCGCGTTCCAGTTGCTGCGTTCCAACGATCTGATCTGGTCGCGGTTGACCCGTGACTACCTGATGGGCGAGCGGGCGACGCCGAACGATTTGATGGCGTGGAATGCGGACGCCACCCGGCTGCCGTACCGGATGCATTCGGAATATCTGCGCAAGCTGTTCCTCAACAATGACCTCGCCGAGGGCCGCTATCTGGTCGAGGACAAGCCGGTGTCGCTGTCCGATATTCACATGCCGATGTTCGTGGTCGGCACGGTTCGCGATCACGTCGCGCCGTGGAAGTCGGTCTACAAGATCAACCACCAGGCCGATGCCGACATCACTTTCGTTCTGACCAGCGGCGGCCACAATGCGGGCATCGTGGCGCCGCCCGGCGAGCAGGGGCACACCTACCGGATCAAGACCAAGGCCGCCCACGATGCCTATACCGGTCCTGACGATTGGCTGAAGACGGTGCAGCCGGTCGAGGGATCGTGGTGGCCGGAATGGACGCGATGGCTGGCGGCACAATCAGGAGAACCGGTCGCGCCGCCGCCGATGGGTATCAGGCTCGCGGACGGGCAAGGCCTGCCCGACGCGCCCGGTGACTATGTTCGCCAATAAGCTCGTCGTATCGTATCTGGCGAAGCCGCCGGTCTACTGACGCGCGGAGCGGCTCGAAAAGCCCAGCACGGTATAGAGCGGGCAGCTCTTGAAGAACGCGGTCACCAACAGCACCAGCCCGATCAGGCCGGCCCAGTGCCATCCCTGAATCGAAAGCCCGTCCTGGAGAGCATAGGCAACCAAGGCCAACCCGACCACGATGCGCACATACTGATCGATCGTTCCGACATTTACCGGCATGGTACGTCTCCTCGGATGAATGAACGCCACACAACTGTCGCATACGCCGCCGGACTGGGCCTTGATCTGTCGCAACGCCGACTGGCCCACAACTCGTAGAGAAGACAGGCGCGGATCTGTCATCTGGCCGAGATCGTGCCGGGTTACACCATCGCGCCGGCGCGGGTTAGGCGACACCGAGTGCCGGTCTTTCGACAAGACTGGACTCCAACAAAACCAGCGAACGGGACGGCGATCCGAGGCGAGCTCTTCCCGCTCCAGCGACTCGTTGCACACGCCACGCGACTGGTTCACAAAGGCCGGCACCGGCCGGATAACAAACACCGATGTCGACCTATCGCCTGAAACATCTGCTGTCGCCCCGATCGGTCGCGCTCGTCGGCGCCAGTCCGCGCCAGGGCTCGGTCGGCCGCGCCATTCTCAGCAATATTCGCAAGGCGCAGTTCAAGGGCGAATTCGCCCTGGTAAACCCGCGCTATCCCGAGATCGACGGCGTCACCGCGGCCGATAGCCTCGAAAAGCTAGGTTTTGCGCCGGAACTGGTTGTCATCACCACGCCGGCAAAATCGATTCCCGGCTTGATCGACGAGGCAGGCCGTTGCGGTGCCGCGGGCGCGGTCATTGTCAGCGCCGGGCTCGGCCATGGTCCGGGTTCGTTGGCGGACGAGTCTGAAAAAGCGGCGCAGAAATACGGCATGCGGCTGATCGGACCGAACTGCCTCGGCATCATGATGCCCAACGCCGGCCTCAATGCGAGCTTTTCCGCGCATATGCCGGAAAAGGGAAGCCTGGCGCTGATCTCGCAGTCCGGCGCTATTGCCGCGGCCATGGTGGATTGGGCGGCGCAGCGCGCGGTCGGCTTTTCCGGCATTGTGTCGATCGGCGATCAGCTCGACGTCGACATCGCCGACCTGCTCGATTATTTCGCGATGGACGAAAAGACCAACGCCATCCTGCTCTACATCGAAGCGATCAAGGATGCGCGCAAGTTCATGTCGGCGGCGCGTGCCGCCGCCCGGATCAAGCCCGTCGTCGTGGTCAAATCCGGCCGCATGGCGCAGGGTGCCAAAGCGGCCGCGACCCATACCGGCGCGCTGGCCGGATCGGACGCGGTCTACGACGCCGCATTCCTCCGCGCGGGCATCCTCCGCGTTTCCGATCTGCGCGAACTGTTCGACTGCGCCGAAACGCTCGGGCGGCTCAAAGCGCCGCCGGGCAAGCGGCTGGCGATCCTGACCAACGGCGGCGGCATCGGCGTGCTCGCGGTCGATCGTCTGGTTGACCTCGGCGGAATTCCCGCCACCATCGCTCCGGAAATCAAGGCCAAGCTCGACGCGGTATTGCCGCCGACCTGGTCGGGCTCGAACCCGGTCGATATCGTCGGCGATGCGGACGCCGCGCGCTACGCGGCGGCGCTCGAAATATTGCTGGCCGATCCCGGCAACGACGCTGTGCTGGTCATGAACGTGCAGACCGCGATCGCTCGCGCCGACGAGATTGCCGCGGCCGTGACTGACGTGGTCCGGAATTACCGCACTTCGCATCGGATGTCGCCGAAACCGGTGCTGGCGGCCTGGGTCGGCTCGGAGCCGGCGATCGGTGATCTCCTGAGCGGCGCGGGGATCCCCAGCTATCCGACCGAAGACGACGCGGTGCGTGGCTTCATGCACCTGATACGGCACCGCGAGGCGGTGGAGGCGCTGGCGCAGGTGCCGCCGGCGATGCCGAGCGAGTTCGCGCCCGACATCGACGCGGCCCGGAGAATTGTCGAGGCAGCGCTGGCCGACGGCCGCCACTGGCTCGACCCGATCGAGATCAAGCGGCTGTTCGATGCCTACGACATCGCCATGGTGCCGATCTTTGCCGCTGCCGATGCCGAGGAGGCCGTGGCCCATGCCGAGGCAATCTTCGCGCAAGGCTCGACCGTCGTGCTCAAGATCATGTCGCGCGATATCACGCACAAATCCGACGTCGGCGGCGTCGTGCTCAACCTCACCGGCGCCGACGCGGTACGGCGGGCGGCAACCGAGATCCTGGCGCGGGCGCGATCGATGCGGCCGGACGCCCGGATTTCAGGCGTGATGGTGCAGGCGATGGTGGTGCGGGCGAAGGCCCGCGAGCTCATTCTCGGCCTCGCCGACGATCCGACCTTCGGCACCGTCGTCGTGTTCGGCCACGGCGGGATTGCCGTCGAAATCATCAACGACAAGGCGCTGGCGCTGCCGCCGCTCGATCTGCAACTGGCGCGCAGCCTGATCGAGCGCACCCGCGTGTCGCGGCTGTTGCGCGCCTATCGCGACGTGCCGGCGGTGAAGCAGGACTCGGTCGCGATGGTTCTGGTCAAACTGGCGCAGATGGCGGCCGACATTCCGGAAATCCGCGAACTCGACATCAATCCGCTGCTGGCCGATGAGAACGGCGTGCTTGCGATCGATGCCCGCGTCGCAGTCGGTCGCGTGGAGCGCAAGTTCCGAGGCTCCGGGCCGGCGAATTTCGCCGTGCGGCCCTATCCGTCGCAATGGCAGCGCCATCTCACGATCAAGGAGGGATGGCGGGTATTCGTCCGCCCGATCCGTCCCGAGGATGAACCGCTGATCCATGAGCTGTTGCAGCATGTCACCCTGCAGGATTTGCGGCTGCGGTTCTTCGCGCCGATGAAGCATTTTTCCCACGAATTCATCGCGCGCATGACCCAGCTCGATTACGCCCGCGCGATGGCCTTTGTCGCATTCGACGAAGCCACCAACGAACTGGTCGGCGTGGTCCGGATTCATTCGGACTCGATCTATGAGAGCGGCGAATACGCGATCCTGCTGCGATCCGATCTCAAGGGCAGGGGACTTGGCTGGGCCCTGATGCAGATGATTATCGAATATGCGCGCGCCGAAGGGCTGAAGACCATCTCGGGCGACGTGCTGGCCGACAACACGGTGATGCTGGCGATGTGCCGCAGCCTCGGCTTCGAGGTCAAGACGGATCCGGTCGAGCACGACATCTGCGACGTCAGGCTCACGCTCTGATCATTCTTGCAAGGCGCGCCGCGAGACCACGACCATGTTCTCGCGGCTGTTAGTCCGCTTCCGTGGCGTATACCCGTCGTCAGAGATACGACACTGTCGTCACGCGATAGGTGTGCATCTTGCCCTGCTCGTTGATCGAGACATATTCGCCGACGATGAAGCGCTCATCCTTGAAGTGATATCCGAAGTCGTCGGCCGGCGCATGTTCGCCATCATAATGGAATGCCCAGCCGCCGCCTTGTCGGTGAACGAGGTGGCCGAGCCTTTCCTGCTCGTATGGGCGCTCACGCGCCACACGGCAGGCCTCGCGATGGGCCTTCCACAGCTTGGCATCGATGCGGTCCCCGGCGTCGAGCGGCGCCACCAGGATATACGCCACTTCGGCATCGCCGTCGGGATGGCCGGGTTCGCGGGCAAGCGCGATGCGGATCTGCCGGAACTGCGCCGGCAGGGATGCGTTCAGGATCGGTTGGCGATGGGTCTCGGACATGTCGGTGGGGGCTCCCTGGTATGGCGGGCGTGAGGCGCGTGCCTCCGCGGCGATCAGCTCTGTTCGGGTGTGGCGGCAGCCACAGGGGCCGCCCTGGATTTTTTCAGGCTTTTGACGATGATCGTGATCAGCGGCAGCAGAATGAGCGGCAGCGCGCTGTTGAGGGGATGATGGACCATGCCGGCGAATTGCTGTTGCATGCCCCGCGCCTCGGTCTGCAGCGCTTCGACCGCCGATCCGTGAATTTCGTTTGCGAGTTCGAGTTCACGCCCCGCAGGCGGCCTACCCGCGATCACGAACAGGACCGCTGCAATCACGAAATTGACCGCCCCGAGGACCGCGGCCGCTGAAATTGCGCTCCAGATCTGCACCAGCGCGAAATAGGCCGCCAGTTCCAGCATCAGCAGGCCGAAAGCTGCGATCAGCGCGGCAAATGCCCGCAGGCCAAGTCCGACCAGCATGTGCCGCATCCGCAGTTCGGCGATGATACGATCGGTCCGCCACAGCGCGCGCAGGTTCTTGACGACGTTGTCGCTGTTCACGTCAGTTTCTCCTCAGCATGAAGCCGATGACGACGCCGAGCGCGAAAG
Organism: Bradyrhizobium sp. KBS0727; assembly: GCF_005937885.2. Lineage (NCBI taxonomy): Bacteria > Pseudomonadati > Pseudomonadota > Alphaproteobacteria > Hyphomicrobiales > Nitrobacteraceae > Bradyrhizobium > Bradyrhizobium sp. KBS0727. The sequence continues at coordinate 3,874,269 of NZ_CP042176.1, forward strand.
CCGAAGCCATGGTCGCGATCGGGCGTTCGGCGATCAACCGTTCGACGTGCCCTTCTTCCTCACACAAGGTCTCGCCGAGCTCGGCCAGTGCGGCCTTGATCTGGTCGGCCAGCGCGCCCGCGCGGCTCTTCGCGGCGTCGAAAATATCGTCGCCACTCGGATTCAAAAGGCGCGATACCTCGCTTTCGAGCGCTTGCAGCTCGTCACCCAGTTCGCTCGATCTGAACATCGCGTCCACTCGCATTGCTTGACGAGGCGAACTCTACGGGCGCCGGCATATTTGCCATTGATTTGAGTCAACAGGCGGCGTGCCGGGAAGGCATGAGTGCCTTGAGGCAGGTCAACATCGGTGTCGCGCCGCCACCTAGAAGAGGGTGCTATCCAGTTGGGGGAACATCATCTTGACGTCCGCACCTGTGCTTACGGCCACCCCGTCTGGAGACACGCTTGAGCTTCGGCCGGGCGGATCCTGGACCGCGGTCAATGCCGCTGTGCTGGAAAGCCTCTCCAGCGACGTGACGCCGCAGCTCGACCAGGCCCCCAGCGTCAAGGTCGACATGACTGATTTGCGCGAGCTCGACACGCTCGGCGCCTGGATGCTGGAGAAGATGTCGCGTCGGGTGGCGTCGGCCGGCCATCGCGCCGAGGTCGTCGGTGTGGCTGACAATTACGCCGGCCTGATCGAGGAAGTCCATCAGGTCAACCGCCACAACCCGGCGCCGGTCCGGCCCCTCAACCCGGTCGTGGTCAAACTCAACGACGTCGGCCGCTCCGCCATCAGCGCGACGGGTGATGTGAGTGCGTTCCTGCAGATGCTGGGCTCGCTGTTCATGGCCCTAATCGGCGTGCTGCGCCGACCTCGATCGCTGCGGATCACGTCATTGGTCTATCAGCTCTACCGGGTCGGCTGGCAGGCGATCCCGATTGTGGTGCTGATCACCTTCCTGATCGGCGCCATCATCGCCCAGCAGGGCTTTTTCCATTTTCGGAAATTCGGCGCGGATTCCTATGTCGTCGACATGGTCGGCATTCTGGTGCTGCGCGAACTCGGCGTCCTGATCGTTGCCATCATGGTCGCCGGCCGTTCGGGAAGCGCCTATACCGCCGAGCTTGGCGCGATGAAGATGCGCGAGGAAATCGACGCCCTGTCCACCATGGGCCTCGATCCGGTCGAAGTGCTGATCCTGCCGCGCGTCATCGCGTTGGTCTGTGCGCTGCCGATCCTCAGCTTCATCGGCTCGCTCGCCGCGCTCTATGGGGGCGGCCTGGTGGCGCAGTTCTATGGCGGCATGGGGCCGCCAATCTACCTCGCGCGGCTGCACGACGCGGTTTCCGTCACCCATTTCGAGGTCGGCATCCTCAAGGCGCCGTTCATGGCGCTGGTGATCGGCATCGTCGCCTGCAGCGAAGGCCTGCGGGTGAAGGGAAGTGCGGAGTCGCTCGGCAAGCAGACCACGACGTCGGTGGTGAAGTCGATCTTCCTGGTGATCGTGCTCGACGGCCTGTTTGCGATCTTCTTTGCATCGATCGGAATGTAACGATGCAGGAGCAGCTCCCCGAGTTTGCCATTCGTGTGCATGACCTTGTGGTCGGTTTTGGCCGGCAAGTCGTGATCGACCATCTGACGCTGGATGTCCGCCGCGGTGAAATCCTCGGTCTGGTCGGCGCTTCCGGCGGCGGCAAGTCGGTGCTGATGCGAACCATCATCGGCCTGATTCCGCGGCGGAGCGGAGACATCGAGGTGATGGGCGCCATGATCGGCGGCGCCAATCAACTGGTCACGCAGAGTGCGGCCGGCCGATGGGGCGTGCTGTTCCAGCAGGGCGCGCTGTTCTCGTCGCTCACGGTGCGGCAGAACGTTCAGTTTCCGCTGCGTGAAAACCTTGTGATGTCGCAGCCGCTGATGGACGAGATCGCCACCGCGAAACTGGAAATGGTCGGACTCAGGCCGGAGGATGGCGACAGGTTTCCGTCCGAACTGTCCGGCGGCATGACCAAGCGTGTGGCGCTGGCGCGGGCGCTCGCGCTTGATCCGGCGATCGTATTCCTCGACGAGCCGACCTCGGGGCTCGACCCGATCGCGGCCGGCGAATTCGATACGCTGATCAAGACATTGCAGAAAACGCTGGGACTAACGGTGTTCATGGTCACCCATGACCTTGCCAGCCTCAATGTGGTCTGCGACCGCGTCGCGGCACTGGCGGATGGCAAGATCGTCGCCGTCGGAGCGATGCGCGAACTGCTTCAATCCGGGCATCCCTGGGTGCGGGCCTATTTTCACGGCAAGCGCTCCCAGATGCTGCAACCCAAAGCGAGTTAACACAGATGGAAACCCGCGCTCCCTTCGCTGTTGTCGGCGCTTTCGTCCTGGCGGCCATCGTCGCCGTGTTCGGCTTCGTCTACTGGCTCCACAACACCGGCGGGCTCGGTCCGCGCATCGCCTATCACATCCAGTTCGATGGCCCGGTGCCTGGCCTGTTGATCGGCGCCGGCGTGCTGTTCAACGGTATCCGTGTCGGCGAGGTGACGGATCTCGGCCTCGCGCCGGACAATCCGCGCCGCGTCAATGCTACCATCTCGGTGACGACGACGACGCCGGTGCGCGCCGACACCAAGGTCGGCCTCGAGTTCCAGGGCCTGACCGGCGTTCCCGTCATCGCGATGGAAGGCGGCAGGATGCTGGCGAACAACGGCGAAGTGCCGACGCTGATCGCCGAACCCGGCGCCGGACAGGGCATGACCCAGGCCGCGCGCGACGCGCTGCGCAAGGTGGATTCGGTGCTGACGGAGAATTCCGACGCGCTGAAGGACACCATCGGCAATTTCAAGATTTTTTCGGAAGGCCTGGCGCGCAACACCGGCAAGCTCGACGGCATCGTCGCCGGCCTCGAACGCATGACCGGCGTCACCGCGCCGCCGCCGAAAATCACCTACGATCTGCGCGCGGTGCCAAGCGCCGGCGCCGCCGGCAAGACCATCAACGTGCCATGGGCCATTCCCGAACCCACCGCGGTGGTGATGCTGGAGACGCAGCGTTTTCTGTTTTCGCCGCCCCAGGAAGTTCCGGGTTTTGCCGAGGCGATGTGGGCTGATGCGCTGCCAAAACTGATCCAGGCGCGGCTGATCGAGAGTTTCGAGAATTACGACCTCGCGCACGCTCCGCTGCGCGTGGCGGATCTGGGCCAACCCGAGTTTCAGTTGCTGATCGATGTCAGACGGTTCCGGATTGCGCTCGACCAGCAGCCGGCGGTCGAGATCGGATTGTCAGCGCGGATTGTCGACAAGAACGGCAAGGTTGTCGTCTCCCGCCTGTTTGAAGATAGCGAGAAAATCGATTCAGTTGCGCCGGCGCCGGCCGTCGCCGCGTTCAGCGACGTGTTCGGCCGGATCGCGAAAGACATGATCGCGTGGACCGTTGGTGCGATCTGAGCGACGGCAGGCGCCTATTCGAGGTTCTTTATGTACAGGGCGTGCGACCGGGGAAAGCGGCAATTCGGGCGAGGGAACAGCCCCCGGTCGACGCCGTGGTTCTAGCCGAACGCAAAGGCCAGCAAACTCGAACACAGCAGCACGAGGCTGGCTGTGGTCAATGCGAGGAATCCGTTGGAGACATAGTCGTGGTTGCGCATGATACACCTCACGCTCACGATGCTCGTCCGAATTGATTAAAGCTTTCGTAACTTCCCAAAGGGGCTGGTGGCGCGCTTTTCAGCGATCCACCTAGCCTTAAAGCAGCCGAAAATCAGGCCCTGGAACGAAAACCTTCGAAAGCATGGGCGAGGAAAATCCCGGCGCTCACCAGGCCCATCACAGCAGTTACCGTCTCAATCATCGCAAAGTCCTTTTGCGCCCCGCACGCACCAAACGACCGCGCCGTTGCACAGTCAAAAAGATTCACAGGGCGGAATCCAAGATCGCACCCGAGTGATGATTTGCTGCAACAGTCGTCTGAAACTAGGACAGGCGGGGGCGGGCCGGGCGCATTTTACGGGCGGCAGCTTCGGTATTTCGACGGATCCGCACGGCAACCATTCATTCACCACGCAGGCGCTGACCCCATTTCCGCCGCGTTCGGGTTGCGATATCTTTATGACTTGATGCGGAGGTGGGCCGTATCGTGATTCAAGGTCGTGGCTACCTCAACGCAGGTGTCCGGCCGCTGGAATGGTAATTGGGGCGAATGGGGATTCGGCGGTCAAAATCGATTGTGCTGGCGCGTGGCGCTGCGGCGGTGGCAGCGTGCCTCGTCCTCGCCAACTGCGCCTCGTCGAACAAATTCGCCAGCCGTGTCGATCCCAAATACGGCGTCTCCTCCAGCCCCCGCGTGGTGGCGCTGGGCGACCCCGTGCCGAAGGGTGGCGGTACCTATCGCGTCGGCAAGCCCTACACCGTCGGGGGCCGGGTTTACGTCCCCGAGGAAGATACCGAGTATCGCGCTGAGGGCATGGCCTCCTGGTATGGCGATGATTTCCACGGCCGGCTGACCGCCAATGGCGAAGTGTTCGACATGGGCTCGCTGACGGCGGCCCATCCGACCCTGCCGATGCCGAGCTATGCGCGGGTGACCAACCTTCGGAACGGCAAATCCCTGATCGTTCGTGTCAACGATCGCGGCCCGTACCACGGCAACCGCCTCATAGACGTCTCGAACAAGGCCGCCGAACTCCTTGATTTCAAAGGAAATGGCGTCGCCAAGGTTCGGGTTGAATATGTCGGACGGGCCCCCCTCGAGGGCTCCGACGACCGCCAGTTGATCGCAACCTTGCGGACCGGCGTTCCCGCGCCGTCGCCGTCGACGGTCCGAATCGCCTCAGCACGGCCGTTCGTGCCCGAGCTGCCGTCCTCCTCAGGCCGGATCCGGGGCGAGGTTCCAATGCCGGAAGGCCGCCCCTATAGCCTCGGCAACAGTTCGGCCGACTACGCCTCGATCAATGCGACCTCGGAAATGTCGGCGTCCAGCCGTTCCCGTGGTCGGGCGCTCGAAAACCCGCGCGCCGTTTCCTATGAGAACGACGCGAATTATGCGGCCCCGACCGCAGCCTATCTGCCGGTCGACCCACGCGGTCCGAGCGAAGTGCTCAGCGGCCGCGGCCTTTACTAGAGTCGTTAGTTTGACGCGTTTTCTTCACGCGAACCGGTTCCCACTTCGCTCGAAAACGCTTTAGCCCTTCAAGAAGGCGATCAACGCTGCGTTGACCTCGTCCGGGCGCTCCTGCTGCACCCAGTGACCTGCGCCCTCGATGATTAGCTTGTGCTGCAGATTCGGCAGCGCCCGGTCCAGTTCCGTGACGCGCTTGGCGCCGATCAGCCCGGTAATGACCGAATCCCTCGATCCTGCGATGAACAATGACGGCTGATGGATTTGCGCGCCCTGCCAGGGGGCGGTCAGGTCCCAGTTGCGGTCGAGATTGCGGTACCAGTTCAACCCACCGCGGAAGCCGGACTTTTGGTAGGCGTCGGCGAAGGTAGCGATGTCGGCTTCGCTGAGCCAGTCCGGCAGGGTCAGGACAGGCGGGATGTTGCCGAGAAAGCCCTTGTCCTCGCTGACGAACAGCGCGGCGGGATCGGAGACGCCGCGCCCGAGGATCTTGCGCATGGTGGCGGCGACGTCGCGCTCGAATTCGGCCTCGGCGACCCCGGGCGTCTGGAAATACTGCCAGTAGAAATTGGTGACGCCACCGGCGCTGAGGCTGTCGAGCGGCCGGGCGCGACCGCGAAAGGGCGGGGGAACGCTGAGACCCGCGACCTTGGTGAACATGTCCGGGCGGAACAGCGCCGCATGCCAGGCGACCGGCGCACCCCAGTCGTGGCCGACGATGACGGCCTGCGTTTCGCCAAGCGCCGTGACCAGGCCGACCATGTCGCCGACCATGTCGAAGATACTGTAGGCGCTGATGTCGTCGGGCGCGCTGGTCCCGCCAAACCCGCGCATGTCGGGGGCCACGACATGAAAGCCGGCGTCGGCGATCGCAGCGATCTGGTGCCGCCACGAATAGGACAGTTCGGGCCAGCCATGGCAGAGCACGACCAGCGGACCCTGGCCCTGCTCAAGGAGAAACTGCTCGATCCCGTTGGCGGAAATGGTGCGTGTGGATGGCATCGCGTTTCCGCCCTGATTTTCGTATTTTGTCGGGAAATTGGAGTATCCGCACGATACGGTCGTCCAACCGGCGCTGCAATCGGATCGACACGGCGGCGAGTCCCAAAAGCCGTGTTGTTTGCGATACTTCCACCTGTTAGAACGCACGGATTCAGGACATCGCAAATGGCCGTCGAGACCCCCGTTTTCCGCAAATTGAGAGCCGCGGCCGCGTTCCCGTGGCGCAGCCTCGTGGCGGCCGCGTTGGCGCTTGCGATCGGCTGGGGCGGGATCGTCTACGCCGCCAACAACAGTGTGCAGGGCGCCAAGAAGGAAGTCGAAAACGGCTTTGACGGCGACGCCCCGACCGCGATCCTGATCGAGGCCGCCAGCGGCAGCGTGCTGTTCGAGAAGAACGCCGACGAGTTGCGCGCGCCTTCCAGCATGATGAAGCTGATGACCGCCGAGGTGGTGTTCAACGCCATCAAGAAAGGCGACGTCAAGCTGACCGACGAATATCGCATCAGCGAGAACGCCTGGCGCAGGGGCGGTGCGCCGGCGGGCGGCTCGACGATGTTTGCGATCCTCAACAGCAAGATCTCGGTGGACGATCTCCTGCATGGCGCGATCATCCAGAGCGGCAACGATGCCTGTATTGCGCTCGCCGAGGGCATGGCCGGCAACGAACGCATCTTCGCCGCGGATTTCATGACCAAGCGCGCCCGCGAGCTCGGCCTGACCCGGTCGACCTTCGGCAATTCCAACGGGCTGCCCGACCCCGCCAACAAGATGACGGTGCGGGAACTGTCCAAACTCGCGCGTTATGTGATCCAGACCTATCCCGACATGTACAAACTGTTCGGGGAGAAGGAATTCACCTGGAACAAAATTCGCCAGCCGAACCGCAATCCGCTGTTGAACTCGCTCAACGGCGCCGATGGCCTGAAGACCGGCTACACCAAGGATGGCGGCTACGGCATGGTCGGCTCGGCCGTTCAGAACGACACCCGGCTGATCGTCGTGATCAACGGCCTGGAAGATCCGGACGATCGCGCCACCGAAGCCAAGAAGATGCTGGAATGGGGGTTTCGCAACTTTGAAACCCGGACGCTGTTCGCGGCGGATCAGCCGGTCGGCTACGCAAAAGTGTTCGGCGGCGACAGCCGTTCGGTCAAGCTCGCAAGCCCCGAGCCGATCAAGCTGATGGTTCCGAAGAACGGCAGCGAAAAATTGATCGCCCGCATCATCTATAACGGCCCGGTGCGCGCGCCGGTGAAGTCTGGCCAGCCGGTCGGCATCGTCAGGGTCTGGCGCGGCGCCAACATCGCGATGGAAGCGCCGGTCTATGCGGCCGAATCCATCGGCACCGGTTCCACCATGCGCCGCGCGATCGACGGGGCCAGCGAGCTCGTGATCGGCATGTTTCGCGCGAGCGCAGAGAAGCTCTGACCATGGCCGAAGTAGCGCTGAACCAACCTTCCGGACGCGGAAAGTTCATTTCGTTTGAGGGCGGCGAGGGCTCGGGAAAGTCCACGCAGATCAAGAAGCTCGCCGAGCGTCTGGCGACCGCGAAGTTGCGCGCCATCGTCACGCGCGAGCCCGGCGGATCGCCCGGAGCCGAGATCATTCGGCATCTGGTGCTATCGGGGATGGGCAAGCTGCTCGGACCCGATGCGGAGACGCTGCTGTTTGCGGCGGCGCGTGACGACCATGTCCACACGGTGATCGAACCCGCGCTCAATCAGGGAACCTGGGTGCTGTGCGACCGCTTCTTCGACTCGACCCGTGCCTATCAGGGCAGGCTGGGGCAGGTCGCGCCCGGCGTGCTCAACGCCATGCAGCGGGTCACGATCGGCGATCTGAAGCCGGACCTGACCATCATTCTGGACGTTCCGGTCGAAGTCGGCATGCAGCGCGCCGCGGCGCGGCGCGGCAAGGGCGTGCCCGATCGCTTCGAGGCGGAAGATCTCCAATTCCACCAGGACCTGCGCGAGGCCTACAAGCAGATTGCCGCGGAGGATCCGCAGCGCTGCGTGCTGATCGACGCGAACACCGATGCCGACGCGGTCGCTGCCCAAGTCTGGAAGGCCTTGCGCGATCATCTGTTCACCGTCCCGGCGGCGACCACCGCATGAGCGCCCGCAAGACCGAGCAGGAGATTGCCGTCCGGCACCCGCGCGAAACGTCGGAACTGTTCGGCCATCGCGAGGCCGAGGCGGCATTGCTCAATGCCTATCGCAGCGGGAGAATTCCGCATGCCTGGCTGATCGGCGGCCCGCAGGGCATCGGCAAGGCGACGCTGGCTTATCGCATGGCGCGGTTCGTGCTCGCCAACGCCAATCCATTGGCGCCGTCGGTGCAGCGCGCCGAGACGCTTGCCGTGGACCCCGCCGATCACGTGGCGCGCCAGATCACGGCCGAGGCCCATGGCGGGCTCCTGGTACTCGAGCGCGGCCTCAACGACCGCGGCGTGCTGCGCACCGTGATCACAGTCGATGAGACGCGGGAGACGATTTCGTTTTTCGGCTCCACCGCGGCCGTGGACGGCTGGCGCGTCTGCATCGTCGATACCGTCGACGAGCTCAATCCGAACGCCGCCAACGCGCTGCTGAAAATCCTGGAGGAGCCGCCGCAGCGCTCGCTGTTTCTGCTCGTCAGCCATTCGCCGGCGCGGGCGTTGCCGACGATCCTGTCCCGCTGCCGCAAATTGCCGTTGCGGCCGCTCTCGACCGGGGACGTGGTCCGGGCTGCTGCCCTGGCGACTGACAAGCATGCAAACGATCCAGCGCTCACGGAGGCCGCCGAGGCATCCGAGGGCAGCGTATCGCGCGCGCTGACGCTGCTCGGCGGCGACGCGCTGAAGCTGCAGCAGCGGACCGCGGCACTGCTGGCGACCCTGCCCAGGGTCGATCCGCGCGAACTCCACGCGCTGGGCGATGCGCTCGGCACCAGCGACCGCGTCGCGCTCGCGGCCTTCATCGACGGTATCGACCGCTGGATCGGTGAAAAGCTGCGCGCCGGCGATGCCAACGCGAATCTGGCGCGCCTTGCACGGCTGGCGGAGGTATGGGAAAAGATCGTCCGCGCCGCGCGCGACACCGAATCGTACAATCTGGAACGAAAACCGCTGGTTTTTTCGGTTTTCGGGATGCTCGCGGAAGCGACGCGGTAGTGCTCCGCCCGACATCCATCCAGATCATCTTTCATTTGACTGACAATTAAGGAATTCGCGGTGGCGACGTCTAAGAAAAAAGCTCCCAAAAAACGCAAGGCGAAGAAGGCTCGCAAGGCCGCACCCGCCCGCGCCAGCAAGAAGGCGACGAAGAAGCGCGCAGCGAAGAGCACGCGCGGCGTGAAGAAGGCCGGCAAGACCCCGAAGCGAGCTGCCAAAAAGGCGCCCGGGAAGGTCGCGAAGAAGACGCCCAAAAAGACGGCGAAGAAATCCGCCAGGAAGGTTGCCAAAAAGGTCGCGAAGAAAGCTGCAAGGAAGACGGTAGTCAGGAAGGTCGTTGCCGCGCCGAAGAAAGCCGGCACCGTCGACCGGACTCCTTCCGTTGAAAAAAGCCCGAAGATCATTGCGCCGCGAACCGTTGCGCCGCGGGTCGTGAAGGCCGCTCCGGCGCCCAAGCCCGCACCGGCAACCGAACGCAACACCTACTTCATCACCACAGCGATCGCCTATCCCAACGGCAATCCGCATATCGGGCACGCCTACGAAGCGATCGCGACCGACGCGCTGGCGCGCTTTCAGCGGCTCGACGGCAAGGATGTGTTTTTTCTGACCGGCACTGACGAGCACGGCCAGAAGATGATCCAGACCGCGGCAGCCGAGGGCATGACATCGGCCGACCTCGCCACCCGCAACGCCGGCCGGTTCCGCGACATGGACCAGCGTCTCAATGTTTCTTTTGACCGCTTCATCCGCACCACCGAGCCCGCGCATCATCATTCGGTGCAGGTGGTCTGGAACCGGATGCAGCAGAACGGCGACATCTATATCGATGCCTATTCCGGCTGGTATTCGGTGCGCGACGAGGCCTATTACGCCGAGGAAGAAACCGTCCTCGGCGAGGACAATGTGCGTCGCGGGCCGCAGGGTTCGCCGGTGGAGTGGGTCGAGGAGAAGAGCTACTTCTTCAAGCTCTCCGCCTATCAGGACCGGCTGCTGGCGCTTTACGAAAACCAGCCCGACTTCATTGGCCCGGACTCGCGCCGCAACGAGGTCATCAGCTTCGTCAAGGGCGGCTTGAAGGACCTGTCGATCTCGCGCACGACCTTCGACTGGGGCGTCAAGGTCCCCAACGACCCCGAACATGTGATGTATGTCTGGGTCGATGCGCTGACCAACTACATCACCGGCGTCGGCTTTCCCGACGAGAGCGATCCGAACTGGCGCTACTGGCCGGCCGACGTGCACATCATCGGCAAGGACATCATCCGCTTCCATGCGGTGTACTGGCCGGCGTTCCTGATGTCGGCAGGCATTCCCGTACAGAAGCGGGTTTATGCGCACGGCTTCCTGTTCAACAGGGGCGAGAAGATGTCGAAATCGGTCGGCAACGTCGTCGACCCCTTCAACCTGGCCGACCAGTATGGCGTCGACCAGATGCGCTATTTCTTCCTGCGCGAGGTGCCGTTCGGGCAGGACGGCAACTACAACCACGACGCCATCGTCGCGCGCATCAATGCCGATCTCGCCAACGATCTCGGCAACCTGGCGCAGCGCTCACTGTCGATGATCGCCAAACAACTCGGCGGCGTATTGCCCGAGCCCGGCGAATTCACTGACAACGACAAGGCGATGCTGGCAATGGCGGATGGCATGCTGGAAGCGTCGCGGACCGCGATGGCGACCCAGCAGATCCACCAGTGGCTGAACGCGGTATGGACCGTGGTCGCGGAAGCCAACCGTTATTTCGCAGGCGAGGCGCCGTGGGCGCTCGCCAAGACCGATCCGGCACGGCAGAAAACCGTGTTGTACGTGACCGCGGAAGTGGTGCGTCAGGTCGCGATCCTGACACAACCCGTCATGCCGGACGCCTCGGCCAAGCTGCTCGACAGCCTCGGCGTGCCTGCGGGTGCGCGCGACTTCAAGGCGCTGGGCACGCGGATCAGGGCTGGCACGCCGTTGCCGGCGCCGGTCGGGGTGTTCCCGCGCTATGTCGAGCCGAAGACGGATTAGCTGGATAAGCCATGCTCATCGACAGCCACTGCCATCTCGACTTTCCGGATTTTGCCGAAGACCTCGACGCCATCGTGGCGCGCGCCGAGACCGCCGGCATCGGCCGCATCGTCACCATCTCGACGCGGGTGAGGCGGCTCGGCGGGCTGCTTGCGATCGCCGAGCGGTTTCCCAATGTCTATTGCTCGGTCGGAACCCATCCGCATCATGCCGATGAGGAAGACGGCATTCCGGCAAGCGAACTGATCGAACTGGCAAAGCACCCGAAGGTCGTGGCGCTCGGCGAGGCGGGGCTGGACAATTTCTATGAGCACGGCTCAAGCGGGGCGCAGGAGCGCGGCTTTCGCGCGCATATCGCGGCGGCCCGCGCCACCGGCCTGCCGCTCGTCATTCACACCCGCGAAGCCGACGAGGATTGCGGCCGCATCCTCGAAGAGGAGATCGCCAAGGGACCGTTCAAGGCCGTGCTGCATTGCTACACCGGCGGGCGCGATCTGGCGATGAAGGCGATTTCGCTCGGCCTGTCGATCTCCTTCACGGGCATCCTGACGTTCAAGAAGTCCGAGGCGTTGCGCGAGCTCGCGGCCGAATTGCCGGCGGATCGCATCATGGTCGAGACCGACGCGCCATATCTGGCGCCCGGCAAGTTCCGCGGCAAGCGCAACGAGCCGTCCTATGTCGTCGAGGTAGCCAAGGTGCTGGCGGAAGCGCGCGGGGTGTCACTGGAAGAGATTTCGCGGCAGACGACTGAAAACTTCTTCGGCCTGTTCTCCAAGGTTCCCGCGCCGAAGGCGACCGCATGACGTTGACACTGACGATCCTCGGCTGCGGTTCCTCAGCCGGCGTGCCGCGTCCGGCGCTGGGCTGGGGCGCCTGCGATCCCAACAACCCCAAAAACCGCCGCCGCCGCTGCTCGCTGCTCGTCGAACGTGCCTCGGAGAAGGGCACCACGCGGATCGTGATCGACACCTCGCCCGACCTGCGCGAACAGTTGATCGACGCCGAGGTCGATCACATCGACGCGGTGTTCCTCACCCATGAACATGCCGACCAGACCCACGGCATGGACGATCTGCGTTCGGTCGTGCTGCATCAACGCCGGCGCATTCCGGTCTATTTCAACCAGTCGACCGCCAAGGATATCATGGCACGATTTTCCTATTGCTTCATCTCGCCTGAAGGCAGCGATTATCCGCCGATCCTGAACCGGCATTCGATCGAGGCAGGCGAGAGCCGCAGCATCGACGCGAAGGGCGGGCCGGTGACTCTGTCCGCCTTCATCCTACAGCACGGCAACATCCCGGCGCTCGGCTACCGCATCGGCGACGCCGCCTACACGCCCGATGTCAACGACATCCCGGCCGAAAGCTGGCCGCAGCTCGCAAACCTCGAACTCTGGATCATTGACGGGCTGCGCTATGCCGGCCATCCCAGCCATTTCAGCGTCAACGACGCGCTGTCCTGGATCGAACGCTTCAAGCCGAAACGTGCCGTCATCACCAACATGCACTCCGACCTCGACTACGAGGTGTTGCGGAAGTCGCTGCCGGCGAGCGTGATACCGGCCTATGACGGGATGCGGCTGACGCTGGAGCGCGCGGGCTGAGGCTGGCCCTGGCTTCTTGGGACCGACCGCGGACGGCAGAGGAGGGCTTCGATGATTGCGCTGTTCTTTGAAGTCCAGACCAGGCCGGGGCATCGGGATCAATATCTCGAGCTTGCCGCGTCGCTGCGGCCCCAGCTCGATGCGGTGGGCGGCTGCCTTTTCATCGACCGCTTCAGCAGCTTGACCCGTGAAAACCTGCTGCTGTCGTATCAGATCTGGCAGGACGAAGGGGCGATGACGGCGTGGCGGGTCCACGGCTATCATCACGAGGTCCAGACCATCGGCCGCGAAAAGGTATTTTCGGACTATCGCATTCGCATCGCACAGGTGATCCACGAGGAAAGGCCGGGTCAACCGATCTGGCAGCCCGAGCGGCGCACGCCGTACAATGACCCGGCGAGGCGTCCATCAACCTTTGTCCTTGTCGCGGAATCGAAGCGCGCCGAACTTCCCGTGGAGACCGAATGGCGCCATGATTCATTCAAGAGCGTCTATCGCGACGGCTATTTCGCACACCTGATCGATGTGCCGGATCAACAGTCCGGCCTCGAACTGGGCCGCCGCCTGCTGGCGGATCCGACAACGGAGTATTTCCGCATCGTCGAAGTGATGCGCGACTACGGCATGTACGATCGAACCGAGGCGCCGCAATATTATCCGCCGGTGGTGAGGGAAGGCTAATGACGCGGGACGACGCTGCAACCGTCATTCCGGGATGGTGCGTTAGCACCAGACCCGGAATCTCGAGATTCCGGGTGCGATGCTTTCGCATCGCCCCGGAATGACAGTCAGGCCGAAATCGCCTTCGCCGAATCCACCTGGTTGCGCAGCAGGAACTTCTGGATTTTTCCGGTCGACGTCTTCGGAATCACGCCGAACACCACGGCCTTCGGCGTCTTGAAGCCCGACATGTGGCTGCGGCAGAACGCGATGATCTCGGCCTCGGTGGCTTTTGCGCCTTCCTTCAATTCGACGAAGGCGCAGGGCACTTCGCCCCATTTGGAATCCGGCTTGGCGACGACGGCGGCGAACAGCACCGCGGGATGCTTGTAGAGGATGTCCTCGACCTCGACGGAGGAGATATTCTCGCCGCCGGAAATGATGATGTCCTTGGAGCGGTCCTTGATAATGACATAGCCGTGCTCGTCGAGCACGCCGAGATCGCCGGTGTGAAACCAGCCGCCGGCAAAGGCTTCCTCGGTCGCCTTCTCGTTCTTCAGATAGCCCTTCATCACGATATTGCCGCGGAACATCACCTCGCCGATGGTCTCGCCGTCATGCGGCACTTCCCGCATGGTTTCGGGATCGATCACGGTGACGCCTTCCTGCAGCGGGTAGGGCACGCCCTGCCGCCGCTTGAGCTGGGCGCGCTGGTCAGCCGGCAGTTCGTCCCAGCCCGGCTGCTCAGCACAGACCGAAGCCGGGCCATAAACCTCGGTCAGCCCGTAGACATGCGTCAGCTTGATGCCGATGCTTTCGGCGCCTTCGAGCACGGCGACCGGCGGTGCAGCGCCCGCGATCAGGCCAACCACGGGACGCGCGGCTTTGCCCTCCACGCTCGAAGATTTGGGCGCGCCAGGCGCATTGATCAGCGTGTTGTAAACGATTGGCGCGCCGCACATGTGGGTGACGCCGTGCTGCGGGATCAGTTCGAAGATCTTCGCCGGATCAACCTTGCGCAGGCAGACATTGATGCCGGCGGACGCCGCGACCGTCCACGGAAAGCACCAGCCGTTGCAGTGGAACATCGGCAACGTCCAGAGATAGACCGGGTGCTGGCCGAGATTGCCGGCCAGGATGTTGCTGACCGCGTTCAGGTAAGCGCCGCGGTGATGGGTCACGACGCCCTTCGGATTGCCCGTGGTGCCCGAGGTATAGCTCAGCGCGATCGCGTCCCATTCGTCGGCGGGCGGCCTTGCGATGAAGGTGGGATCACCCTGGGCTACGACGGCCTCATATTCGATTTCGCCAATGCGCTTGCCACCCTCGAAGGCGGCGTCATCGACATCGACGACGAATGGTTTGGCGCCTTTCATTAGCGTCAGCGCTTCCGCGATCACGCCGCCAAATTCCGGGTCGACCAGAATGATCCTGGCGCCGCCGTGGTCGAGCTGGAAGGCGATCGAGGCGGCATCGAGCCGGATGTTGAGCGCGTTCAGCACGGCGCCCGCCATCGGTACCGCGAAATGCAGTTCGTTCATCGCCGGGATATTCGGCAGCATCGCCGCCACCGTGTCGCCATGACCGATGTCGCGGCCGGCGAGCCAGGACGCGAAGCGCCGGCAGCGCTCATGGGTCTGCGCCCAGGTAAAGCTGCGGCCTTCATAGACGGTGCTGATGTGGTCCGGATAGACCGCCGCGCTGCGGGCAAGGAAGCTCAGCGGCGTCAGCGGCACGTAGTTTGCCGGCGTCTTGTCCAATCCGATTGCGTACTGGTTTTGGGCTGCGCTCATCGGCTCCGTCCCATTTGCAAAGTTGAAGTTACAGGAACCCGATCGAAATCCACGGGAAGATCGCCACGATCGCCAGGCCGACCATCAGCGCCAGCAGATAGCCCCAGATCGGCCGAATCCCCTCGGCCGGATCGACCTTTCCGATGGCGCAGGCCGCATAGTAGCCGACGCCGAACGGCGGCGCGAATAATCCGATTCCCATCGCGAGAATAATGATCATCGCATAATGAACCTCATGCACGCCGACGGCGCGCGCGATCGGAAACAACAGCGGCCCGAACAGCACGATCGCCGGAATGCCCTCCAGCACGCTGCCGAGGATCGTGAACGCCACGATCGACACCGCGATGAAGGTCGCCGAACCACCGGGCAGGCCGGTCATGGCAGCCGCCAGCGCCCGCGAGAAGCCGGACTGCGTGAGCCCCCAGGCCATGCCGGTGGCGCAACCGATAATCAACAGGATCGCGCCCGACAGGCACGCGGTCTCCATCAACATTGGCACGATCCGCCGCCAGTCGAAGTTGCGGTAGATCAAAAGGCCGTAAATCAGGAAGCCGACAATGAAGGCATAGACGATGCCGATGGTCGAGACTTCGGTCGCGGTCGCAATGCCCTCGACCACGGCATAACGGATCACGAACGGCAGCGCGATGGCGGGCAGGGCGATGATCAGCGCGCGGGCGATTTCGCTCCCGCTGGCACGGGTGACATGCTGCAGGTCTTCCCCGCGATAGCGCCACCACACCAGCGCCGACAGCGTGATCGCCAGCACCACGCCCGGCAGCAATCCGCCGGTGAACAGCGCCGCGATCGAGACACCCGTGACCGAGCCGATCGTGATCAGCACCAGGCTCGGCGGAATGGTTTCGGTCTGGGCGCCGGTGGCGGCGAGCAGGGCGACCAGATCGCCCGGCTTGGCGCCGCGCGCCTTCATTTCCGGAAACAGCACGGGCGCCACGGCAGCCATGTCGGCGGCCTTGGAGCCCGAAATACCCGACACCAGATACATGGCGCCGACCAGCACGTAATGCAGTCCGCCGCGGACATGGCCGAGCAGGCTCGCCAGGAAGGCCACCATGGCGCGCGCCATGCCGGTCATCTCGATCAGAAGCCCCAGGAACACGAACAGCGGCACCGACAGCAGGATGAGGTGGCTCATGCCCTCGTCCATACGGCCGACCAGCACCATCAGCGGCGTGTTGGTGGTCAGCGCCAGATAGCCATAGGTTGCGAGCCCGAACCCGAACGCGATCGGCACGCCGGCGAACACGCAGAAGCCGGCAACGCCGACAAAGAAGATAATCAGGTTGAGATTGCCGAGCGGCTTGAGCGAGCCCTTCAGCAGCCAGAACACCGCGATCACAAGCGCGACCGACAGGATTGCCCGCAGCACCATCCAGAAATCGCCCGAGCGCGCCAGCCGCAAGAAGGCAAACAGCGCCATAAGGACGATGCCGACCGGCAGCGCCGCGGCGCGCCAGATGTTCGGGATCTGCAGCGCCGGCGTGGTGATGAAGCTTTCCTCGTAGGCGTATTCATAGGCCGGCCAGGCGATCAGCAGCAGGAACGCCAGCGCGGCCGATGTCGCGACCAGGTCGAGATAGGCGCGCATCGCCGGCCTGGCGCTGGCGACGACTGCCGTCATCCGCATGTGCTCGGCGCGGTGGAACGCAACCGCAGCGCCCAGCATCGCCAGCCACAGGAACAGGATCGACGCCAGTTCGTCCGACCAGATCAGCGGTCGGTGCAGCCCATAGCGCGCCACCACGCCGGCAAACAGGATGACGATCTCTGCGACGACCAGAATGGCGGCCGGTATCTCGACCAGCATTCCCAGGAAGTGTTCGAACGACGCCGCAAGCGAACGGCGGCGAGGGGGCTGTGCCACCTCTCCGGCCGCCGCTTGGACGAGTTCTACATGAGCCATGACGGCCCCCGCACAAGAGTGTTTTTGCCTGACGCGTTTTCTTTACGCGAACCGGTACCCACTTCGCTCGAAAACGCTGGGCGCCTAGGACAGCTTGCCGACCGACTTTTCCAGCAGATCCCAAGCCTGCTCGCCGTACTTGCCCTTCCATTCGGCATAGAAGCCGGCGGAACGGAGTTTGTCGCGGAACGGCGCCACGGTGGGCTGGTTGAACGTGAGGCCCTTGCCGGCCAGGTCCTGCTGCAAGCCGGCATTCAGCTTGGCAACGTCCTCGCGCTCCTTGACGCCGGCGGCGTTGATGTTCTTGGCGACGATGGCGCGCACGTCCTCGGGCATCTTCTCCCAGGCGCGGCGGTTGGCGAGGAACCAGAAGCCGTCCCACATGTGGTTGGTCAGCGAGCAGAACTTTTGGACTTCGTACAGTTTTGCAGTCGAGATGATCGCCAGTGGATTTTCCTGGCCTTCGACGATCTTGGTCTGCAGCGCCGAATAGACTTCGCTGAAATTGATCGAGGCGGGGGCTGCATCGAACGCCTTGAACATCGAGGTCCACAGCGGCGACACCGGCACGCGGATTTTGAAACCCTTGAAATCGTCCGGGCCAGTGATCGGCTTCGACGACGACGTGGTCTGGCGGAAGCCGTTGTCCCAGATCTTGTCCATGACCACGAGACCCGCCTTGGAGATCTCGCCGCGAATATAAGCGCCCAGCCCGCCGTCCATGGCCTTCCAGACCGTGTCGTAGTCCGGGAAAGCGAAACCGATGCCGCTGATCGAGGCCGCCGGCACCAGGGTCGCCAGGATCAGGCCCGACAGCGTGAAGAATTCGATGCCGCCGGAACGAATCTGGCTCAGCATGTCGGTATCGGAACCAAGCTGGTTGTTCGGGAAAATCTGCAGGTCGACCTTGCCATTGGTCTCGGCCTTGATCGCCGCCGCCATCTCCTTGGCCCGGGCGTTCATGGGATGGCCGTCAGGCAGATTGTTGGCGTACTTGTAGGTAAATTCGGCCGTCTGGGCCCGCGCTACCATCGGTGCGCCAATGCCGCCCAAAACCGCTGACGCAGCGGATGCCTTTAGAAGCGTGCGTCGTGAAAAGCTCATCTGTATCTCCCTTGAGACTTTTTGTTCTTGAGATGCAATTCTATACGGACCTGATGCCAACAGGTCATCAGCGATCTCGCGTTCGCGTGGCTTATTGCAGCGGACACAAGCCACGGCAATATCGGCTTTCGGACCGGGTGACGCATGCGAAGGCGCGACGCTTTCGGCATGCGTCTGCCGGGCAGAAGCCGTGGCGAACCTGAAGGGACGTGGAAGCAAATCCACCTAAATATCTGATGTAATTATACATATTTATATTCCATAATATACCTTATGCGAATTCCAGATGTAGACGCCGGATAGAGAAGTCACCATTGGCCCAGATTGAGATGTCACTCTCCACGGTTTCCGTTGGGGAGTATTTGGCCGATGACGGTGATTGCGATGAGCCGGACGGAGATCGACCGGATGAGCGTGTTGCAGGATCTGGCTGCAAGCAGGATCAAGGTTGCGGACGCCGCGACGCTGATGGGTGTTGGCCGGCGTCAGGTGTTCCGGCTTGGCAAGGCCTTTGCGCGGCACGGTCCGGAGGCCCTGGTGTCGCGCCGGCGAGGCCGGCCGAGCAACCGCAGCTATCCGAGCGGCTGGCGCGCCAAAGTGCTTGGCATCATCCGGGAGCGTTACCCGGACTTCGGTCCGACGCTGGCGGCCGAGAAGCTGGCGGAGCTGCACGGCATTCACCTTGGGCGCGAGACGCTGCGGCAATGGATGATCGCGGCGGGCCTGTGGAAGGACCGCCGAGCGCGATTGAAGGCTGTTCACCAGCCGCGGTACCGGCGGGATTGTTGTGGCGAGCTGATCCAGATTGACGGGTCGGAGCACTGGTGGTTCGAGGGCCGCGGACCGCAATGCACCCTGCTCGTCTACATTGACGACGCCACCAGCCGACTGATGCATCTGCAGTTTGTCGAGAGCGAGAACACCTTCGACTATTTTGCGGCGACCCGAGCCTATCTAGAACGTTACGGCAAGCCGGTGGCGTTCTATTCGGACAAGCACGGCGTGTTCCGGGTCAACAAGAAGGATGCGGTCCGCGGCGATGGCATGACCCAGTTCGGACGGGCTTTGCATGCGCTCAATATCGACATCATCTGCGCCAACTCCTCGCAGGCCAAGGGCCGTGTCGAACGGGCCAATGGCACGCTGCAGGACCGGTTGGTCAAGGAGATGCGATTAAGCGGCATCGATACGATTGAGGCCGGCAACGCATTCCTGCCGGCGTTCATGGAGAAGTACAATGCGCGCTTTGGCAAAGCGCCGTTAGAGGATCGCGACCTGCATCGGCCGCTCGCCAGTCATGAAGATATCGATGATGCTTTCGCCTGGAAGGAAGAGCGCTCGGTCTCGGTGAACCTGACGCTGCAGTATGACCAGGTGCTCTTCATTCTCGAGCCAACCAAGATCGCACGGTCGCTGGCGCGCAAGCGGGTCACCGTGATTGACTACCCTGATGGGCGGCTGGCGATCCGCTACAACGGCGTCGATCTACCCTACCGCACTTTCGACAAGCGCCCGCAGGTCAACCAGGCCGCCCTCGTCGAGAACAAACGACTAGGGCCGATCCTGGCCTATATCGCCGAGCAGCAGAAGGAACTCGACATGTCCCGTTCCGCCAAGGCGCCGCGGCGACGAGGTCAAAAGAACCACATGTTCAAGGTCGGATAGATAGCGCCCGGGCGGCGCGCTACGCTATCTGAAGGCTTCACGCGCGCCCTCTCGAGCCAACAAAACTCAACCCCAACCAAAGGAAAGGCGGCTAACCTACCCCCACCCGAGTGACATTTCTAACTGGCTCAAATCGTGACTTCCCTAATTGGCGGCGACACAGATATGGCTTTCGGGATTCATGGCATAGGCCGAGCCAAGCCCACTCCCACTATCTCCAGCCCCTGGTCAACACCTGCGGAGGCGCAATCAGCACCAGCAATAGCGGTGCGGCGGCGCCGCCGGTGAAGGTTGCTGCCGAAGCCAATGCGGCCTGGACCGGTCGCGCGGTCGTAGCCTCGGAGATGCCGAATTCGTCGCGCGCATGGGCACCGTCCCTGGACATCAATTCCGGGGCAACCTCGCGGGCAAGACCGGGTTCGACTCCCCTCGCCACATAGACCTGGGCCAGCTCTTCCCGTTCGAAATCCGGGTTGTCCGCCAGTTCCTGTTTTTCGCGGGCGAGGTCGGCATGCTCCGTGTCGGACTGCGAACTGACCGAGACATATTCGCCGGCCGCCATCGACATCGCGCCAGGCCGGTCAGCAGGATGTCGCTTCTGGACGCCGCGGCGAACGCAACGCCAACGATTAGGCTGGCAGTCGAGATGATGCCGTCGTTTGCGCCGAGCACGGCCGCCCGCAGCTACCCGATACGCTCGACAAGATGATTTTCACGATGCAGCCGACTCATGTTCGATCCATATCCGCCGCCTGCCCCGCAAGCGGCATTTTGAAAACCTGCGACAATGAGGGGCTCGCCTTTGCGTCACATCATGGCGAGCACAACAGCCGAAGCTCAGCCCTTCTCCACCTCTCCGCCCGCATCCAGCCAGCCCTTGAAGCCGCCGAGATTGCGCACGTTGGTGTAGCCCATCTCCTTCAAAGTTTTGCCGACCAGCGCCGAGCGGCCACCGGACGCACAATAGGCTATCACCGTCTTCGCGCGGTCGAAGGCCGCGTCATGCATGGGCGAAGCTGTATCAGCCCGAAACTCGACGAGCCCCCGCGGTACGGCGAGGGCGCCCGGAACCTTTCCCGACGTTGCGACCTCTGCCGGCTCGCGAACATCGAGGAACAGGACGTCAGCCCTGCCCAGCATTCCCTTAGCTTCATCCGGGCTGATCCGCGGCACCTGGGCTTCGGCTTCCGCCAGCATCGTTTGAACCGTCTTCATTGGGGCTCCCTCCCTGTGTCAATCGCAGCCGCGCAACACGAAACCGCTCTAGTAAACTATTCGCAATTGCGGAAGCACAAACTGTGAGCTTGGATCGTCATTGATCTTGATCAATGGCACAAGTTGAGAACTCCGCTATCTTTTTTTGATGCAGCTTTTCAATTCCTCGACGCGCTATGGCGCGATTTCGCAGTCGCTCCATTGGAGTGTCGTTTTGCTCGTCGCGTTGACGTGGGTTCTGGGCCTTGTCGGCGACGAGCTTCCAAACGGCGCTACCGAAGCCGCGGCCTTGTTTATACACATCTCCGCTGGGCTGCTGGTGGTCCTCCTGACGGTGCTGCGCCTGTTCTGGCGCGTTGCGGACAAATCACCGCAAGCCGAGAAGACCGAATATGGCGAATGGGCGTTTGCCGGCTGGATGGGCTTGGGGGCCAAACTGGCGCACCTCGGACTATACCTGTTGCTGATCGCCGTCCCCCTCCTCGGCATTGCCGTGCAATTTGCACGCGGCAAGGGCCTACCTGTGTTTGGATTGTTCGAAATTGCGTCGCCGTGGCCCGCCGACCGAGCCTTCGCGCGAAATCTGAAGGAAATCCACGAACTGGCAGCACATGGGTTGGTAGCGCTCGCCGGCCTGCATGCAGCCGCCGCGCTAGTCCATCACTGGGTGTTCGGCGACCGCACGCTGCGTCGCATGCTGCCGGGCTCGCGCGCCTAATCAGCGTCCCCTAAACCGCGGCTTGCGCCGGTCGAGAAACGCGCTGACGCCTTCCTTGTGATCCTCGGACATGCTGGCCAGCGCGAACTGGTCGAGGTCCATATGGCTGGCGAGATCGTCGAGTGCATGTGCCAGCCGATTGACGGTGAGCTTGGTCATCGCGACCGACAGCGGCGGTTGGGCGGCGACCTTGCCGGCGAGCACCATCGCGGTGTCGAACGCCTTGCCGGGATCGGCCACCTCTTCCACCAAGCCCCATTCGTAGGCTTCCGCCGCCGAGATGCGCTGGTCGGCCAGGATCACGGCCTGCTTGGTGCGGGCCGGTCCGATCAGGTGCAGCATGCGCGGCACGCTCTGCCAGCTCATGTTCATGCCGAGCCCGATCTCGGGCACGCGCAGGTGGGCGTCACGCGCCATGACGCGGAAGTCCAGCGCCACCGCCAGCGCCACGCCGCCGCCGACGCAAAAGCCTTCGATAGCGCCGATGGTGATCTGCTCCATCTCCTGCCACGCCCGCGTCAGCCGCGGTCCGAGCTTGAGATGCCGGCGCAACGTGCCGAGGTCCATGCTCTGGCGCGACCGTCCCTCTGGATCCTTCAGATCGAAGCCGGCGCTGAACGATTTGGCGCCGCCGGTCAGCACCACGACCGAGGTGTCGCCGTCATCCTCAAAGCTGCGGGCGGCATCGGTCAACTGGCGCAACGCCTCCGGCGACAGCGCATTGATGCCGTCGCCACGGTCGAAACGCACGACCGCGATACGGCCGTCGGGCCCGAGGCCCTTCTCGATGGTCACAAACTTCGTCAAGCCGCGTCTCCCTGCCCTTGTTCTTGTAAGGTCGTTTCGCGCTCACAAATGGCCGCTGCGCTCGCGTGCGGGCCTGCCCTCGGGTACCGGAAAACGGATCGTGGTGCCTAGCGTGATCCAGTTGGCATTCTCGCCGTTGATGTTGTGGCCGTAAATGAGATCGACCGAGAAAATCTCGTTGGGCCGGTAGCGCACCCCGGTCTGGAACCGCGGCCGCACCACGCTTGGAATATCCGACTGGCCGGCCTGGCCGTAGGCCTCGATGGTCCACTGCAAGGTGTCGGTGAATTTCCAGTCGAAGCCGATCCCGTAGGTGAAATAGTGCCGGTCAACGGTGCGGTCCCACAGCCAGCCACCGTTGAGATTGATGCGGGTGACCTCGGACAACCGGAACGTTGCCGGGATCGTCGCAAAGACAGTCTGGTTTTGTCCGGCCAAGGCGTCGAACTGTCCGCCGGCAGAAAACGCGAAGCCGAACTTGCCGACCCCTGTCGGCACCAAGTTCATCTTGGCCTTCGGCGCGAATGTCGTGCTCCAGTCGCCGCCGCTGCGCGCTTCGTTGCTGAGCATGCTCAGTTCGACCGGCTTGAGTTTGAACGGATCGACCACGCAGGACGGGTTGGCGACCATCGAGACATCGGTGTTGGTCGCGGCCTGCATCCAGCTCTCGACCTTGCAGGATCCGGTCTCGGAAATGTCGGCGGCATCCACCGCATAGGCGCCGTTGGCCGCCCGCGCCTGTCCGGCCGGAAGCCCGGCCAAAACGACCGCTATCACCGCGATTCCGATGCGCCCTGCCCCAGCAGCCATCGGGGACTCCTAGCAGAGTCTGCGCCTCGACATAGCCCGGATTTTGCGACTATCCTTGCGGCATGAGCCAGCATGATCACGACCATCACCACCACGATCACGACCATTCGGAACTGTCGGAGACCGAGCTGCGCGTCCGCGCGCTGGAGACGATCCTGACCGAGAAAGGTTACGTCGAGCCGGCGGCGCTCGACGCCATCATCCAGGCCTATGAGACGAAAATCGGCCCCCACAATGGCGCGCGCGTCGTCGCCAAGGCCTGGACCGATCCCGCCTTCAAACAGGCGCTGCTGGACGACGCCACCAAGGCGGTGAGCACGCTCGGTCATGTCAGCCGGGTCGGCGACCATCTCGTCGCTGTCGAGAACACGCCACAACGCCACAACATGGTCGTGTGCACGCTGTGCTCCTGTTACCCTTGGGAAATGCTGGGACTGCCCCCCGTCTGGTACAAAGCGGCTCCCTATCGGTCTCGCGCGGTCAAGGACCCGCGTGGCGTACTGGCCGACTTTGGCGTCAGCCTGCCAAGGGAGATCGAGATACGGGTCTGGGATTCAACCGCCGAGACGCGTTTCCTGGTGCTGCCGATGCGCCCGCCGGGCACCGAGGGCTGGAGCGAGGCTCAGTTGACCGAGCTCGTGACGCGCGATTCGATGATCGGCACCGGCTTTGCAAAAACGCCGGGAGCGCCGTCATGAACGGCGTACACGACATGGGCGGCATGGACGGCTTCGGCAAGGTCGAGCCGGAGCCGAACGAGCCGATGTTTCACAGCGTATGGGAAGCGCGCGTGCTGGCGATGGTACGCGCGATGGGCGCGGCCGGCGCCTTCAACATCGATACGTCGCGCTTTTACCGGGAGATGTTGCGGCCGGACGTCTATCTCGGCAGTTCCTATTACAGGAAATGGCTGCTCGGTCTGCAAGACCTGCTGGTCGACAAGGGTTTTATCTCCACCGAAGACGTCGCGGCCGGGCATGCGGTCCAACCGGCGAAGCCGCTCAAGCGCGGAAAATTCGGGATCGACGATGTCGAGCGCGTGATGGTGCGCGGAAAATTCGGCCGCGCCGCACCAGCCCCGGCGAAGTTCAAGCCCGGCGATCGGGTACGCGCCCGGAACATTCACCCCACGACCCATACGAGGCTGCCGCGCTACGTCCGCGGCCACGTCGGCGTGATCGAGCGCGACCACGGCTGTCATGTATTCCCGGATACCGCCGCCACCGAATCCGGCGAGAACCCGCAATGGCTCTACACGGTCGTGTTCGACAGCGCCGAATTGTGGGGCCCGGACGCTGACCCGACGCTCAAGATATCCATCGATGCGTTCGAGCCGTATCTGGAGCCGGCCTGATGGACGCCACGGTTGCGCGCGCGGCCGCCGCCGTGCCGGGTATTCCCCGCGACGAGGACGGCCCGGTGTTCCGCGAGCCCTGGGAAGCGCACGCCTTTGCCATGGCGCTGACCCTGCATGACCGCGGCGTCTTCACCTGGACCGAGTGGGCCAGCGCGCTCGCGACCGAGATCAAGCGCGCGCAGGCCAATGGCGATCCGGACACCGGTGAGACCTACTACCGGCATTGGCTGGCGACGCTGGAAAACCTGGTGGCGGAAAAGGGCGTCACGACCTCCGAAACCCTAAATCGCTATCGCGACGCCTGGGACCACGCCGCCGACCGCACGCCGCATGGCGCGCCGATCGAGCTGATGCCGCAGGATTTCGGAACTTAGGCTAGAGCCAGGTTCTGATTAAATCAGAAACTGGCTCTGGTCCTTGTTTGACGCGTTTTCTTCTCGCGAACCGGTTCCCACTTCGCTCGAAAACGCTATCGCCCCGCATATTCCCGCCAGCCCTTTGCGCGCAGCGCGCAGGCCGGGCATTCGCCGCACCCATAGCCCCAGTCATGCTGCGCGCCGCGCTCGCCGAGGTAACAGGTGTGGGAGTGCTCGCGGATCAGATCAACCAGCCCTGCCCCGCCGAGATCATGCGCGAGTTTCCAGGTCGCGGCCTTGTCCAGCCACATCAGCGGCGTGTGCAGTTCGAAGTTTCTGGCCATGCCGAGGTTGAGCGCGGACTGCAATGCCTTGATGGTCTCGTCGCGGCAATCCGGATAGCCGGAGTAATCGGTCTCGCACATGCCGCCGATGATGTGACGGATGCCGCGCCGGTAGGCCAGCGCCGCGGCAAAGGTCAGAAACACCAGATTGCGGCCGGGCACGAACGTATTGGGCAGGCCATCCGCGCCCATCGTGATTGCGACATCACGGGTCAGCGCGGTGTCGGAAATTTCGGCCAGCGTTGGAATCTCCAGCGTATGGCTCTCGCCGAGTTTCGTCGCCCAATCCGGCCGCAACGACTTGATGCCCGACAGCAGCCGATCGCGGCACGCCAATTCGATCGCGTGGCGCTGACCGTAGCTGAAGCCGATCATCTCGACGCGCGCAAAGCGCTGCAACGCCCAGGCAAGGCAGGTGGTGGAATCCTGGCCGCCGGAAAACAGCACCAGTGCGGTTTCGGATGGAAACTGATCGTTCATGGACGCCCCATTAGCACCCATCGATCTCGGGGCCAATCGGTGGAAATCGCGGCCGTTCCGGCTCGTTTTGCTGGGATCGGCGGACCGCTTGCGGCATAAAGCCTGAACCTCGAACGTTCGGTGCCACATGACCCCTTCCCGCGATATTTCAAGACTGCTCGAAATCATGGCGGCGCTGCGCACGCCGGTGACCGGCTGCCCGTGGGACCTCGAACAGGATTCCGCGACGATCGCGCCCTACACCATCGAGGAAGCCTATGAGGTGGTCGATGCCATCGCGCGCGGCGACCTCGACGATCTCAAGGATGAACTCGGCGATCTCCTGCTGCAGGTGGTGTTCCACGCCCGGATGGCGGAGGAACAGAACGCGTTTGCTTTCGGCGACGTCGTCGAAGCCATTTCGCGAAAGATGATCCGGCGGCATCCGCATGTCTTCGCCGACGAGAACGGGCGTTTGACACCCTCCCATGTCAAGGAAGCCTGGGACCGCATCAAGGCCGAGGAAAAGGCCGAGCGCGCCGCGCGCCGACCGCAGCCGCCCGCCGAACACAAGTCGCTGCTGTCAGGCGTCAAGGCCGGCCAGCCGGCGCTGACGCGCGCGATGGAATTGCAGCGGAAGGCATCAACCGTTGGCTTCGACTGGAACGACCCGCGCGCGGTGCTGCACAAGATCCGCGAGGAGGCCGACGAGATCGAGGCCGCGCTCGATGGCGGCAATGCCGAGGAACTCGCGGCCGAAACCGGCGATCTCCTGTTCGCGCTGGTCAACCTGGCGCGCCATGTCGGCGCCGATCCGGAAACCGCGCTACGCGCCACCAACGCCAAATTCGAACGCCGCTTCGGCTATATCGAACGCGCCCTGGAAGCCAAAGGCCGTTCGCTCGAAGGCGCAACGCTCACCGAGATGGATGCATTGTGGAACGAGGCCAAGGGTGCGGAACATCAGGCGCAGCCGGCATCACCGAAAATTCAGGGCAGCCGCCGCTCATAACAACGTGCCCCTGAGAATGAGCGCGGCGACGCCAAAGTAAATGACCAGACCGGTGACGTCGACCAGCGTTGCGACAAATGGAGCCGACGCACTCGCCGGGTCGAAGCCGACGCGCTGCAGGATAAACGGCAGCATCGAGCCCGCCAGCGATCCGAACGTCACGATGCCGACCAGTGCGGAGCCGACCGTAATCGCGACCAAAATCCAGTGTTCGCCGTAGTCGAAAATGCCCAGCGTCTGCCAGAGCGTTATCCTGGCTATTCCGATCAAGCCGAGAATGGCCCCCAGCATCAGGCCGGTCGGCAGTTCGCGCAACGCGACCCGCCACCAGTCCCGCAGCCTAAGTTCGTGCAACGCCAAGGCGCGAATCAACAGCGACGTCGCCTGCGATCCCGAATTGCCGCCCGAACTCATGATCAGGGGAATGAACAACGTCAGCACGATGGCCTTCTCGAGTTCGCCCTGGAATGTCTGCATCGCGCTGGCCGTCAGCATTTCGGACAGGAAGAGCGCGCAGAGCCAGCCGCCCCGCTTCTTGATCATCTCGGGAAAACTGATCCGCAGATAAGGTTCGTCCAGCGCCTCCATGCCGCCGAACTTCTGAACGTCTTCGGTGGACTCCTGGATGATGGCGTCGATGACGTCATCGACGGTGACGATGCCCAGCACATGGCCCAGCCCGTCCACAACGGCCACGGCGAGCAGGTCATATTTCGATATCAGACGCGCGGCGTCCATGCGGTCGGATTGCGGCCCGACCGTCAGTGGCTTGCGGGCGGGCGCCGCGGTAAGGACGTTGGCATGCGGATCGCCGGAGATCAGACGGCGCAGCGGGACCGCCTGGATCAGGGTCTTTTTGATGGGGTCGACGACGAAGATGGAATAGACGGTTTCGCGGGTGCGCTCGACCATCCGGATGTGATACAGCACCTCCGCGATCGTCCAGTTCGAGGGCACGCTGACGAACTCGGTCGTCATGATGCTTCCGGCGCTGCGCTCGGGATAGGCCAGCAGTTCCGAGATGGTCTTCCGGGTTTCCTGGTTCAGGCCATTTAACAGCGTGCTCCGGAGCGGCTCGATCAGCTCCCTGAAAATATCGGCGGTGCGGTCCGCCGACACCGCCGACAACAAGGCAACGGCCGTCGCGGTGGGGAGTGCCGCGATGATCTCGCAGACATCGTCAATTCCGGGCTGATCAAGAACCTCGACAGCCTTTTCCGAAGACAAATGCTGAAGGATCTCGGCGGCAGCTTCCGGTGGGCGGGCGTTGAGCGCCACAATGATATCGGGCGCCCTTTCGAGCGCGAGGCCGCCTGCCTCATGCGCGGCCTTATCGGCAGCAGCGGTCGTCTCGGAGGAATTTGGCATCACGGACCTCGCTCTTCGCCCAGAGCGGAATGGACCAAGCCCGTGAAAAACTCAAACACAAAGTGGATTGGCGAGGTTCGGACGCAAGACATCAAGGCCGCAGCCTCGTGAGCCCCGCCCTGGTCATACTGCTGTTACAATCGGTGTCGTGAACAGGGGCGGCTCCCGGATGCGCCGGCGTCACGCCACGTGCGGCACCGCGTCGAACCGCGAGACCACAATATCCCGCTTGGTCTCATCGACGCGCACCGTCATGTCGAAGCGGTCGTCGTGCAATTCCTTGGCCAGAACCTCGGCGTTGCGATGCAGCCAACTGATGCCCGCGCCATCCGATGCCTCGATCGACAGATCGAGCGTAATCCGGCTGGCCGCCAGCCGGTCCTCGATCGCCGTCAGGAGCGCATCGATCCCTTCGCCGGTTTCGGCGGAGACCAGGTAGCACGGCCGCTCCGGCGGACTACGGGCGGCGATGTTGCGCAGGTTTTCGCGTTCCTCGGGATCGAAACGATCGATCTTGTTCCAGACCTCGAGGAGGCGTGCGCCGGCATCGGGATCGATGCCGAGCTGACGCAGCACGGCTTCGACGTCGCGCTCCTGCGCCTCCGCATCCTCATGCGAGATGTCGCGGACATGCAGGATGATATCGGCCTCCAGCACCTCTTCCAGCGTGGCGCGAAATGCGGCGACGAGTTGCGTAGGCAGATTGGAGATGAAACCGACGGTGTCCGACAGCATCGCCTTGCCGCCGTGCGGCAGGCTCAGTGCGCGCAGGGTCGGATCGAGGGTGGCAAACAGCATGTCGGCGGCCTGCACCTCGGCGCGCGTGAGCCGATTGAACAGCGTCGACTTGCCGGCATTGGTGTAGCCGACCAGCGCCACCACGCGGTACGGCACGCGCTGCCGCCCGGCGCGGTGCAGCCGCCGCGTCGCCTGCACCTTCTTGATTTCGTTTTCCAGCCGCGTGATGCGATCACCGATCAGGCGGCGGTCGGCTTCGATCTGGGTCTCGCCGGGACCGCCCATGAAGCCGAAACCGCCACGCTGACGCTCCAGATGGGTCCAGGACCGCACCAGCCGGCTGCGCTGATAATTCAGATGCGCAAGCTCGACCTGAAGCGAGCCTTCCTTGGTCTTGGCGCGGCGGCCGAAAATTTCCAGGATCAGTCCGGTGCGATCCAGCACCTTGGTGTTCCAGGCCTTCTCGAGGTTGCGCTGCTGGATCGGCGACAGCGCGCAATCCATCACCACCAGTTCGATGTTGTGGCCGGCGATGAGACCCGTGATCTCCTCGACCTTGCCCTTGCCGAGATAGGTTGCAGGGCGGATCTGGCTGATCGGCGCGATCAGCGCTTCCACGACGGCAAGGTCGATGGCGCGCGCGAGCCCGGCGGCCTCGTCGATGCGCGCTTCGGAATCGCGCACGCCATCGTTCGTCTGCGCCTCGGCATCGCCGCGGCGCATCCGCAAATACGGGCCGATGACAATCACCCGCCCGGTTTCGCCGCCCCCTGCCGACCTCGGTCGATCGGCGGCCGCCTCACGGTCCAGGGGTTCCAATCAGATCACTCTCAAGCCGGAGCATCCTCGCCGCCCTCGAACAACTGGATCGGAGCGCCGGGCATGATGGTCGAGATCGCATGCTTGTAGACAAGCTGCGAATGACCGTCGCGCCGCAGCAACAGGCAGAAATTGTCGAACCAGGTGACAATCCCTTGCAGCTTCACTCCGTTGACCAGGAAGATCGTGAGTGGCGTTTTGGTTTTACGAACGTGGTTGAGGAAGGTGTCTTGTAGATTTTGTGCGCGGTCTGCCGCCATTGTTTTTATCCCGCCGTCTTGTGTTTCTTTTTATTAAACCGGTTGTTGCTCTCTCACGGAGCCTCCCCCGATCGCCGTCCACCCCTGAGATCCCCCTCCGGTCGGCTCGGCGGTACGATTAGAGGGCACGCGCGGTTTTTAGGCAAGCCGGTTCGCGCGTCACCCACGAGGAACCTGCTTTTCATTCTCCGCAAAAGTACGGAAAGAGATGAATATTCCCAAGCATTTGCATGGATCGCCGTCCGCGCAGGAGTGCGGCAGGTCGAGCCCTACCCCACTCCCAGTGCCTTGAGCTTGCGGTGCAGGGCCGAGCGCTCCATGCCGACGAATTCCGCCGTTCGCGAAATATTGCCGGAGAATCGGCTGATCTGGGCAATCAGATAATCGCGTTCAAAGACTTCCCGTGCCTCGCGGAGCGGCAGCCCCATGATATGTTCGCCGTTGTTGCTGGTCGGCATCGCCGGCACCATCGAACCGACGTCCTGCGGCAGCATGTCGGCGGTGATGATCGCTTCCGGACCGCCGCCGGCGAGAATCATCACGCGCTCGACGTTGTTGCGGAGCTGGCGCACGTTGCCGGGCCAGACATGTGACTGCAGCACCGCCATCGCGTCCTGGCCGATCTGGCGTTTCGGCAGGCCGCTGGCCGCCGAAATCTGGTCCATGAAATAGTCGATCAGCTCGGGAATGTCCTCGCGGCGCTCCGACAGCGGCGGTACCCTAATCGGCACCACCGAGAGCCGGTGATAAAGATCCTCCCGGAACCGCCCTTCCGCGATTTCTTCCTCCAGATTACGCGCGGTCGAGGAAACGATCCGGACGTCGACATGCACCTTGGCGGTGCCGCCGGAACGCTGAAAAGTCTGATCGACCAGCACGCGAAGAATCTTGTTCTGGGTCTCGCGCGGCATGTCGGCGATTTCGTCGATGAACAGCGTGCCGCTATGGGCCTCTTCCAGCGCGCCGGGCTTGCGCGCCTGCTCGCCGTTCGACTCCTCGATCCCGAACAGTTCGACTTCCATCCGCTCCGGCGTGATCGCGGCAGCATTGATCACGACGAACGGTCCTTCGGCTCGACTTGAGGCATGATGCAGCGTGCGCGCCGCCAGTTCCTTGCCTGAACCGGAGGGGCCGACGATCAGGATGCGGCTGTTGGCCTTGGCGGCCCGGTCGATGGTCTGGCGCAGTTGGTTCATGCACGCCGAACGCCCGGTCAGAACGCTGGCGGCGGGCGCCAGTTGTTTCAGTTCCTTCACCTCGCGCTTGAGCCGCGAGGTTTCCAGGGCCCGTGTCGCGACCAGGATCAGCCGGTCCGACTTGAAAGGCTTTTCAATGAAGTCATAGGCGCCGCGCTTGATCGCCGCGACCGCGGTTTCGATGTTGCCGTGGCCGGAGATCATCACCACGGGCACGTCGGCGTGATCCTTCTTGATCTGCTCGAGCAACTGAAGGCCGTCGAGCTTGGAGCCCTGCAGCCAGATATCGAGAAACACCAGGTGCGGCCGCCGGTTGGTAATCTCCGCGAGCGCCGAATCGCTGTCGCGCGCCGTCCTGGTCTGGAAGCCCTCATCCTCCAGAATACCCGCAACGAGATCGCGGATATCTGCCTCGTCGTCGACAATCAGAATGTCACTGGCCATGGGTTACACCTGTCTTGTCAGTTGCCGGTTGCGGCTTGGATTTTTGTGTCATCATTGGTCGCAGTACCAGCCTCGTTGGTTTCGGAGGCAGGCACCTTTGTTTCGCTGCCCGGCTCGCTCGTTTGCCGAGCCTGCTCTTTCGCCTCGCCCTTCGCTGCCTGCCCGGTTACGGAAAACCGTAGCCGCATCCAGGCGCCGCGCTGACCGGGACGGAAATCGGAGGCGTCCTTGAGTTCGATGCGACCGCCATGGTCTTCGAGCACGCGGCCGACGATCGCGAGGCCCAGCCCGGTGCCCTTCTGGCGCGTCGTGACATAAGGCTCCAGCAAGCGGGCGCGGCTCACCTTGGGCAGACCGATGCCGTTGTCGATCACGTCGATCAGGATGTCGTCGTTCTCGCGCGTCGCGATGACATCGATGCGCCCCTTGCCGAGTTCTTCCGGCGGAACCTGTTCGATCGCTTCGGTCGCATTCTTGATGATGTTGGTCAGCGCCTGCGAAATCAGTCGGCGGTCGAACTGCGCCCGCATCGGATCCTGCTTGATGTCGGCCACGATATCGAGATCGGGATGTCCGACCTTCATCAGGAACACCGCCTGGCGCACGGTATCGGCGACGTCCTCGCCCTCCATCACCGGCTTCGGCATCCGCGCGAAGCGGGAGAATTCGTCTACCATCCGCCTGATGTCGTCGACCTGTCGCACGATGGTGTCGGTACACTGCTCGAAGATGCCTTTGTCCTCGACGATGACCTTGCCGAATTTGCGGCGGATACGTTCGGCCGAAAGCTGGATCGGCGTCAGCGGATTCTTGATTTCATGGGCGATGCGGCGGGCGACGTCGCCCCAGGCCGAGGTGCGCTGCGCGGAGACGAGATCGGTGATGTCGTCGAGCGTGATGATGTAGCTGTCGCGCGAATGGCTGGTCTGTTCGGCGCTGACGCGAACCGACAGATTGCGCTCCTGGCCGTCGCGCGTGATGGTGATCTGGCCCTGGACCAGGCGCTGGGTGCCCTCGCGCGCGGTTTTCATCATGTCATCGAGCTCGGGCAGCACGTCCGACAGCGGGTGGTCCAGCGTTTCCGATTCGGCGTGGCCGATCAGCTTTTCGGCCGAGCGGTTCAGAATACCGACGCTGCCGGAGGCATCGACGCCGATGATGCCGGCGCTGGCCGACGACAGCACTGCCTCGATGAAGCGGCGGCGGCTGTCGATCAGGTCCGAGGCGCTCACCAGTTCGTCGCGCTGGGTGCGCAATTCCTGCGTCATCTTGTTGAAGGTCTGGCCGAGCTGGGCGAGATCGCCCTCGGATTTGTGGACCGGCACCTGCACGTGCAGGTCGCCGGTCGACACGATATTGGCGGCGCTCATCAGGTTACGGATCGGCGCCACCAGCCAGTTGGCGAAATTCAGGCCGATCAGCACTGACGCCATCAGGATGGTCAGTGCAATCACCGCGAACATCAGCGCGAAGGCGACCTGAATGCCGAGCCGGCGCGATTCGATCTGGGCGTATTCGGCGACGCTGGCCTCGGTTTGCTTGAGCTGCGCCACCACGTGGGGATCGAGCAGGCGCGCCACATAGAGGAAGGTATTGCTGAACGTCCGCAGCCTGATCACCGCTGCGACGTAGTTAGCCTCCGGAAATACCGCGATCTGAGGCTCGTTTTCATCGACATTGCTGAGGAAGTCCGGTGCGGGCGTCGTAAACTCCTCCCGGATACCCGTCTGCGCCGTCTCCAGAACGTGCCCGTCCTTGTCGAGCAACATGGCGCCCGGCAAATTGCGAGACGCCGCGTTGGCCGTCAGCAACTCCCTGAACGACCTGCGGTCCTGGTCGAACAGGGTTCGTTGCGCCGGGTTTCCGAGATCGTTGGCCATTCCCAGGATGTCACCGCGAATGAGCTGGGCATGCTCATAGGTATAGGCGCGCGCCACGATCAGCGAATTCTGCATGACCTCCTTGGTCGGACCCGAGAACAGCCGGTCGAGACCACGGTCGATGGTGACGTTGGCGACGACCGCCACCAGCACCGCCGGCAACACTGCGATGACAGAGAACAGGCTGACAATCTGGACGTGCAGCCGCGCCGCCGCCCGGCCGCGGCGCCGGGCCTGAATCACCAGCCAGACTTCGCGGACGATGATGCCGATCAGCAGCAGAATGGTCGCCGCATTGATCAGCAGGAAGGAATAGACGACATGGCGGGTCGGCTCGATCGGCGTCAGGCCGCTCAGCACCATGAAGGTCAGGAACGCCGACAGCAGTGCGATTCCGACCGCAAACGGCGCCACCCACTTCCGCAGGATTCCTCCCGTGGATTCGGTAAGCGACGGGTCGAACGATGGCGCCGAGGTCTCTGCGGTGGTCATTCCGGCAATCGGTGTGATGAAAGACTTGAGGTCCGCTGGCTGCGGACTGATGCATTCATACCACAATGTTGCCAAATTACGACAATTCCGCGGCGCATCCGGCCGCGAAACCAATCGATCCCCAGCGGCTATCGGCCCCATTGCGCGGCGGTTGGCCCCCCGCGCAATGGAATGGTGTCAGCCGCCGCTCCGGTAGACCTGAATATCGAGGTCACGGATCTTCTTGCGCAGGGTATTGCGGTTCAGCCCGAGCAGGTCGGCCGCGCGGATCTGGTTGCCGCGGGTAGCCGCCAGCGCCGCCGTCAGCAGCGGTACCTCGATCTCTTTCAGGATGCGATGGTAGAGGCCGGGCGGCGGTACGCCGTTCGGAAAGCCGGAGAAGTGCGAGGACAGATAGGCCTCGACCGCGCCGCCGAGATTTTCCACCCCCAGCGGGGCATTGCCACCCGATGCGACGGCCGGCGGCGCCAGCTCGCCATCGATCACCGAGCCCGTGATCACGTCCTGCGGGTAGAGTGCAGCCAGCCGCCGCGCGAGGTTTTCCAGCTCGCGCACGTTGCCCGGCCAGCGATGCTGCTTGAGCCGTTCCAGCGCCAGCGTGTCCAGCTTCTTCGGCGGCAGTCCGTCCTTTTCCGCCAGCGAGAAGAAATGCCGGATCAGGTCGGGCAGATCCTCGATCCGTTCGCGCAACGGCGGCAGCCGCAGCGGCACCACGTTGAGGCGGAAGAACAGATCTTCCCGGAACAGGCCCTGCTGAATCAGGATGCGCAAGTCCTTGTTGCTCGCGGCAACGATCCGCACATCGGTCTTGATCGGGGTCCGGCCGCCGACGGTGGTGTACTCGCCCTGCTGCAGCACCCGCAGCAGTCGCGTCTGCGCTTCCATCGGCATGTCGCCGATTTCGTCGAGGAACAGCGTGCCGCCTTCGGCCTGCTCGAACCGGCCGGAAGCGCGGGTATTCGCGCCGGTGAACGCGCCGCGCTCATGGCCGAACAATTCCGATTCAATGAGGTCGCGCGGGATCGCCGCCATGTTGACCGCGACGAACGGGCCGTTACGGCGCTTGCCGTAGTCGTGCAGCGCGCGGGCGACCAGTTCCTTGCCGGTGCCGGATTCGCCGGAGATCATCACGGTGAGGTCGGTCTGCATCAGCCGCGCCAGCACCCGGTAGATTTCCTGCATCGCCGGCGAGCGGCCGACCAGCGGGATCGAATCGAATTCACCCTCGTCGGGTGCGTGTGCCACCCGCTCCTTCGGCTCCGCCAAAGCGCGGCCGACGATGGTGATCAGCTCCTTCAGATCGAACGGCTTCGGCAGATATTCATAGGCGCCGCGCTCCGAGGCCCGGATCGCCGTCATGAAGGTATTCTGCGCACTCATGACGATGACGGGCAGGTTCGGCCGCATCTTCTTGATCCGCGGCAGCAGGTCGAACGCGTTTTCGTCGGGCATCACCACGTCGGTGATGACGAGATCGCCTTCGCCCTGGCTGACCCACCGCCACAGCGTCGCTGCGTTTCCGGTCAGGCGCACCTCATAGCCGGCGCGCGAGAGAGCCTGGTTCAGAACCGTGCGGATGGCGGTGTCGTCATCAGCAACTAGAATACTACCTGCGGGCATTGTTATTCCTCATCTTGCATTGTCTGAGGCAGGCGACGGCGTACCCGAAACGTCATCGCGATTGCTTTGGTCGAAATGTTTGGTGGAGTTGAACATCGGTAGCAGCACGCGGAACGTGGTCTTCCGCGGCTGGGATTCGCATTCGATGATGCCGCCGTGATCGCCGACGATCTTGGCCACCAGCGCCAGCCCGAGCCCGCTGCCGGTCTGCTTGGTCGTGACAAAGGGGTCGAACAGGTTCGGCAGCAGATCTTCCGGCACGCCGGAGCCGTTGTCCTTGACGCAGAATTCGAGCGGCAGCGACACCCGCGATTTCTTGCCCGGCACCGACAGCCGGACGCCGGGCCGAAACGCGGTGGTAAGCTGGATTTCCGCATCGCTGCCGAGATCGGCGACCGCTTCGGCGGCGTTCTTCACCAGGTTGAGGAACACCTGGATCAACTGGTCCTGATTGGCCAGCACCGGCGGCAGTGACGGGTCGTAGTCCTCGACGAAGCGGATGTTTCGGGCAAAGCCGGATTGCGCCAGCCGTTTGACGTGGTCGAGCACGGAATGGATGTTAACCGGGCCGCGCGCCACCGGGCGATCGTCGCCGAACACTTCCATGCGGTCGACCAGCGTCACGATACGGTCGGCCTCGTCGCAAATCAGCCGGGTCAGCATGCGGTCTTCGGACGAGGCCGCCTGCTCGAGCAATTGCGCAGCGCCTCGGATCCCCGACAGCGGGTTCTTGATTTCATGGGCCAGCATCGCCGCCAAGGCGATCACCGAACGCGCCGCGCTGCGATGCGTCAGTTGCCGGTCCATCTTGTCGGCGATGGTGCGCTCCTGCAGCATGACAACGATATGGCCAGGCCGCTCCGTCAGCGGAGCCACGTGAAGATCGACCTGCCGATCGCCGCCGATCCGCGGCGTGCCGAGATCGACCTTGTATTCATTGACCGGCGAGCCGCTCGATCGCACCTGATCGATCAGCGCCAGCAGCGGACTGCCGAACGGCACCAGCTCCTTCAGCGATTGCCGCCGCAGGAACTGGGTCGAAATCTCGAAGAAGGATTCGGCGGCGATGTTGGCGTCGACAATGCGGCCGTCCGGCGCCACCAGCAGCACGGGATTGGGCAATGCGTTGAGGATCGCCTCACCGTCGGTGGGCAGGTGCCGGCGATGTTCTGCGACGGACGTCATGCAGCTGCACTCCAAGCAAAATCGTCGAACGCGTCCTGGAGCGATCGATGCACCCGGTGCGGATCCTCCGACGTCAGAATGTTCTGACGCCAGGTCTTGAGTTTTTCGGCCGGGGCTCGGCTGCACTGCGCTGCGACCTCCAGCGCCCAGCCGAGATGCTTGCGCGCGTGCTTCAAGCCGATGCGCAATCCATATAGTCGGCAGACCTCGTCATAGAGGGCGCGAATATGCGCGAGCTGTTCGGCGAGATCAGGTGAGGATTCGGCTTTTCCGGTTTCAAGCCGGCGTCCGATCTGGCCCGGCAACCACGGCTGGCCCTGTGCGCCGCGGCCGATCATCACGGCATCGGCGCCCGACATATCGAGCGCGCGCACCGCCTTTTCGAACGAGGTGATGTCGCCGTTGACGACGAGCGGAACCGAGACCGCGTCCTTGACGGCGCGCACCGCGCCCCAATCCGCCTCGCCCTTGTAGAACTGGCAACGCGTGCGCCCGTGCACCGTGATCATCTGCACGCCGGCGGCTTCGGCGCGACGTGCCAGTTCGGGCGCGTTCTGCGAACGATCGTCCCAGCCGAGCCGCATCTTCAGCGTCACCGGCACCTTCACTGCCGATATCGTCGCTTCGATGAGTTTCAGCGCGTGATCGAGATCGCGCATCAGCGCCGATCCGGACTGGCCGCCAGTCACGTGGCGCGCGGGACAGCCCATGTTGATGTCGATGATGTCGGCGCCCGCGGCTTCCGCGACCCTCGCCCCTTCCGCCATCCAGTGCGTTTCGCAGCCGGCGAGTTGAACCACATGGGTTCCGATGCCGGTCGCCTCGCAGCGCAGCCGCGACATCGGCCTGCCGTTCACGAGGTCGTCGCTCGCGGTCATCTCTGACACCACCAACCCGGCGCCGAGGGCGGCGGCGAGTCGTCGAAAGGGAGCGTCAGTGACACCAGACATCGGCGCCAGGAGAACCCGATTGGCGACGGCAATCTCGCGTATTTTCAACGGCTTATGGCGTGAACTTTCCAGGCCGGTCACGGAGTTCTCATGGTTGGCGCGGCAGCGTCATTGCAACCGTCGACGCATATTGTGAGCACAAATCTTGTGCAGTCAAGCTTCATGCCTACACTTTAGACAGTTCTATCATTTGTGCAAGTGCACTGCAACAAAATCTGCTTTTC
This sequence comes from Bradyrhizobium sp. KBS0727, assembly GCF_005937885.2. Lineage (NCBI taxonomy): Bacteria > Pseudomonadati > Pseudomonadota > Alphaproteobacteria > Hyphomicrobiales > Nitrobacteraceae > Bradyrhizobium > Bradyrhizobium sp. KBS0727. The sequence goes on from NZ_CP042176.1 coordinate 3,912,539, forward strand.
CCACAGCTATTGGGAATCGCTCTGTTTTTGCGCATTCGGCATGGTAAGGGCTGTGCGCCAGCGAACGCCGCAACGCCGTCCCTCAACCCCAATTCGTCCGTCATTGAGTCTGATGCCCAAATCCAAGCGTACAGCCGCCATCCTCGTCGCAGCCGGGCGCGGCCTTCGCGCCGGCGCCGGCGGGCCCAAGCAATACCGCACTATCGGCGGCCAGACCGTCATCTTCCGCGCCATGGAGGCGTTTTGCGAGCACCCGGACGTGTTCGCCGTGCAGCCCGTGGTCAACCCCGATGACGCCGCGATCTTCAACGAGGCCGTAGCGGGGCTGCGCCATCAGCCTCCGACCAACGGCGGTGCGACGCGCCAGGCCTCGGTGCATGCCGGTCTTGAGGCGCTGGCCGCCGAGAAGCCCGACATCGTTTTGATCCACGACGCCGCCCGTCCCTTCGTGACGCCGGCGGTGATTTCGCGCGCGATCGCCGCCGCGGAGCGCACCGGCGCCGCGGTTCCGGCGATCGCCGTCACCGATACCATCAAGCAGGTCGGTGATACCGGCGATGTCGAGGCGACGCCTGAACGCGCGCGGCTGCGGATCGCGCAAACGCCGCAAGCGTTTCGCTTCGACGTCATCCTCGAGGCTCATCGCCGCGCTGCGCGCGACGGCCGCGGCGATTTCACCGACGATGCGGCGCTCGCCGAGTGGGCGGGATTGACGGTGGCGACCTTTGAAGGCGATCCTGCGAACATGAAACTGACCACCCCCGAAGACTTCGTCCGCGAGGAAGCCCGCCTCGCCAGCCAGTTCGGCGACATCAGGACCGGCACCGGCTATGACGTACATGCCTTCGGCGATGGTGATCACCTGATGATCTGCGGCGTCCGCGTGCCGCACACACGCGGCTTTCTCGCCCATTCCGACGGCGATGTCGGCCTGCATGCTCTGGTCGACGCCATCCTCGGCGCGCTGGCGGACGGCGACATCGGCTCGCATTTTCCGCCCAGCGACATCAAGTGGAAGGGTGCCGCGTCCGACAAATTCCTCAAATACGCCATCGAGCGCGTCACCGCGCGCGGCGGCCGGATCGCCAATCTCGAGGTCACGCTGATCTGCGAGCGTCCGAAGATCGGTCCCCTTCGCGACGCCATGCGCGCACGCATTGCCGAGATCACCGGCGTCAACGTCTCGCGCGTCGCCGTCAAGGCGACCACCAGCGAGCGGCTCGGCTTTACCGGCCGCGAGGAAGGCATCGCCGCGACCGCCAGCGCCACCATCCGTTTGCCCTGGAGCGAATAGCATGAGCGGCAGCGACGCCCGCGCCCTCTCCCGCTCGCTGCTCGACCTGTGCCGGATGCGCAAGCTGACGGTTGCGACCGCTGAATCCTGTACCGGCGGCCTCGTCGCCGGCGCGCTGACTGACATTCCCGGTTCCTCCGACGTGATCGATCGCGGCTTCGTCACCTATTCCAACGACGCCAAGCGCGCGATGCTCGGCGTCAAGGCGACCACGCTGGCGACCTTCGGCGCCGTCAGCAAGGAAACCGCCACCGCGATGGCGATCGGCGCGTTGGAACGCGCCGGCGTCGATCTCGCGGTATCCATTACCGGTATCGCCGGTCCCGGAGGTGCGACGCCGGGCAAGCCGGTCGGCCTGGTGCATTTCGCCGTCGCCGCCCGCGACGGCCGCATCCTGCACCGCGAATGCCGGTTCGGCGCCATCGGCCGCACCACCGTGCGCCAGCGCTCCGTGGTCGAGGCCCTGCGCATGCTGATGGAACTGGCGCGCGGACCGCAGGCGCCGGCGAAGCCACGCCGCGCTGCCGCGAGCCGGCTGCGCCCCCGCGTCGCCCGGACGCCCCGCGGCGGCGCCGTCAAACGCCGGCGGCCGCCAGCACCGCGCTAGCCCTTGCCGTACACCGCATCGGCGCGCTTCTCGAACGCTGCCGCAAAGCGCTGGAACGCCGCGTCGAACATCGTGCCCATCAACATCGCCAGCATCCGGCTCTTGAATTCGTAGCTGAGGAAAAACCCGACGTCGCAGTCGGTTTCGGACCGAGGCTCAAAGGTCCAGCGGTTTTCGAGATTGCTGAACGGCCCCTTCAGGTACTCGACCAGGATCTTGAGGTTCGGCCGGTCCAGCGTCACCCGGCTGGTGAAGGATTCCCGCACCAGCTTGAACGACACCGTCATGTCGGCGACGACGATCTCGGTACCGTCGGGCTTTGGCGTGCGCTGGCGGATCTTCAGCGAATGGCACAGCGGCACGAATTCCGGATAGCGCTCGACGTCGGCGACCAGATCGAACATTTGGGCCGCGGTGTGATGAACCCGGCGTTTGCTGGAAAATCTCGGCATCGGCTCAACGCGACAGTGCAGCCCGGGCCGCTTGCAGTTTGGCGAAATCGTCGCCGGCGTGGTGCGACGAGCGGGTCAGCGGGCTCGCCGACACCATCAGGAAACCCTTGGTATAGGCGACCTTCTCGTAGCCCGCGAATTCGTCCGGGGTCACATAACGCATCACGGCGTGATGCTTGCGGGTCGGCTGCAGGTATTGCCCGATGGTGAGGAAATCGACGTCCGCCGAACGCAAGTCGTCCATCACCTGCAGCACCTCGTGCCGCTCCTCGCCGAGGCCGACCATGATGCCGGACTTGGTGAAGATGGTGGGATCGATTTCCTTGACCCGCTGCAACAGCCGGATCGAATGGAAGTAGCGCGCGCCCGGGCGGACCGTGAGATAACGCGATGGCACGGTTTCCAGATTGTGGTTGAACACGTCGGGCTTGGCCTTGGCGACCACTTCGAGCGCGCCTTCCTTGCGCAGGAAATCCGGGGTCAGAATTTCGATCGTGGTGGTCGGGCAGCGGGCGCGGATCGCGCGGATGGTCTCTGCGAAATGTTCGGCGCCGCCATCGCCGAGATCGTCGCGATCGACCGAGGTGATGACGATATGGGCAAGCCCGAGCTTGAAGGTCGCTTCCGCGACATGTTCCGGCTCCGACGCATCGAGCGCGCCGGGCATGCCGGTCTTGACGTTGCAGAACGCGCAGGCACGGGTGCAGGTGTCGCCCATGATCATGAAGGTGGCGTGCTTCTTGTCCCAGCACTCGCCGATGTTCGGGCAGCCGGCCTCCTCGCACACCGTGACGAGACCGTTCTCCTTGACGATTTTCCGCGTGTCGGCGTAGCCGCGGGTGTTCGGCGCCCGCACCCGGATCCAGTCCGGCTTTGGCGGCGACAGCGCGTCCGGCCGGTTCACCTTTTCGGGGTGACGCGGGCGTACCTGGTTGGTGGAGACGGTATCGACAAGGACGACCATGTTAAGTCCGGCAGTTGCTGAAACACCTAGCTAGTCCGTGTCGCCGACGGCCGCAACCCGATTGCGGAATACCGCCATCCGATTGCGGAAGTCCGCAATCCGGCATCGCCGAAGCTAGCAGAAACGTGCAAGATATTGACAGTTTTCACCTGTTCCACAGCGATTCTCACCTGAAATGGTTCGAAGTCCCAAGCCGGCCGTTGCCGCCGCCCGCAGCCTCGGCAAGCCGCTGAAACGCTCGTTTTTTGCCCGCAGCGTGCACGAGGTCGCACCCGACCTGATCGGGGCGACGCTGCTGGTCGACGGCGTCGGCGGCATCATTGTCGAGGTCGAGGCCTATCACCATACCGAACCCGCCGCGCACTCCTTCAACGGGCCGACGCCCCGCAACATGGTGATGTTCGGCCCTCCCGGCTTTTCCTACGTCTACCGCTCCTACGGCATCCACTGGTGCGTCAACTTCGTCTGCGAAAAGGAAGGCTCGGCCAGCGCGGTGCTGATCCGCGCACTGGAGCCGACCCACGGCATTCCAGCGATGCGCCGCCGTCGCGGCCTGCACGACGAGCGGGCGCTGTGTTCCGGCCCCGGAAAACTCTGCGAAGCGCTCGGCATTACCATCGCGCACAGCGAACTGCCGCTCGATGCCTCGCCGTTCGCGCTGCATGCGCGCATGGGGAAGCCCGAGATCGTCGCCGGCGTGCGGATCGGGATTACCAAGGCCGTCGATCTGCCATGGCGGTATGGGCTGAAGGACTCGCGGTTTCTGAGCAAGCGATTTTGACAATGGGCGCATCGAAGCTGTCACGGTGAGAGACTGTCGTTCCGGGGCGTGCGAAGCACGAACCCGGAACTTCGAGATTCCGGGTTCGCCGCGTTGCGGCGCCCCGGAATGACGGGGGATGCAAACATACGACTTCGCAATCTCGCGGCATGATCTGCCCGAAGTTTTTCATTTCGTTTGCCCTCTCAGAAGATAGAGGGCGCGGGGAAGACCGGGTGCGCGCTGCACCCGCGGTCTCGCGTGCGATAGATGCAACAAGATGTGCACACGAGCATACAGGTTCAGCGGAGAACACCCGGCCTCCCCCACGCAATGGCTTTACGGCTTATACGTGATCGCCCTGGTGACCGGCTTGCTTGCCACCATCATCATTGGAAACTTTCGCTTCCGCCGACTTGACGCCAGCACCGGGACGTCAGGCCCATACGACTTCGCCGTACGCTTTTGCCGCGCTCGTCAGTCGCAGCCTTCGCGTCCATCGCATCCCACCGCACGGTCGTGACGATCGCGATCGCCCCTCTTGTCGCGGTAGACGGGCGGAGTTGAACTCCTGATTTGCCCGACGGAGCAACGGGAATATTTTTTCGAAGAGGGCTGGACAGACTTTGGGTGATTTGCCCGACGGGTTGATTTGTCGCAGAGCGGGAAATGAATTCGTCATTGCGCGCGCAAGCGAAGCAGTGCATGCGGCCACCCGCCGAAACCGACGAGAATACGTGCGTCAAGCCAAGCGCAGTGAGCCCCCTCTTACACCGCGTGATGGCAGACCGCCTCGATCCGGTTGCCGTCGGGATCGCGCAGGAACGCGGCGTAGTAGGAAGCGTGGTAGTCGCGCAGGCCCGGCACGCCGTCATCCTTGCCGCCGGCGGCGATGCCGGCGTCCCAGAACGCGTCGACCTGGGTCCGCCACTTCGCCTTGAAGCACCAATGACGGCCGAGGGCGTCCTCCGGCTTTGGGCCCTTGCGGATCGTGAGATAAACGCGGTCGGGATAGGCCGAACGTGCCCGCTCGCCATAGCCGAGCCAGTCGTCGCGGCGGCCGACCTTGACGACATCGAGCGTCTTCATGATGGCGTCATAGAACCGCTCGGCCGCGGCGATGTCGGATACGGTGATGGAGACGTGGTCGAGCATTGTTGGCTCCGCTAAAGGATTCAGCTCCTTCGTCCGACTTCGTCATGCCCGGCCTTGCGCCGGGCATCCACGTCTTCGGCCCACAGCAACAAGAAAGACGTGGATGGCCGGGACGAAGCCCGGCCATGACGGAGACCCCGTTCAAGACGCTTTCTTCAGCCGCTCCAGCGCCTCAAGAATCTTCGCTTTACGCGCGACCGCAGCCTCGCGTTTTTCCTTTTCCTCTTCCACGATCTCGTCTGGCGCATTCGCCACGAATTTCTCGTTGCCGAGCTTGGCGTCAACGCGCTTGATGTCGGCGTCGGCCTTGACGATTTCCTTGTCGAGCCGGGCCTTCTCGGCGGCTAGATCGATCACGCCCTTCAGCGGCAGCGCCACCACTTCGCCGCGCACCAGGAGTTGCACGGCGCCTTCCGGCGCGCGATCGGCGATGGAAATCTCGGCCAGGCGCGCCAGGCGCTTGACGATGTCGTTCCAGCGCTGCGCGCGCTCCCTGGTCTCGGACGATGCGCCCGGCAGCACCAGCGGGATCAGGGTCGCGGGCGGAATGTTCATTTCCGAACGCACCGAGCGAATGGCGGTGACGAGATCGACCACCCAGCCGATTTCGGCTTCCGCTGCCGGATCGCTGAAATCCCCGGCGTCGAGCGCGCGGATGACCGGCGGAATGATCGCGTCGCTGGGGCTCGCGATCGCGATCGAGGCCAGTTGCTCGGCGGACAAGCCCTTGCGCGGCCATTCGGCCAGCACCAGCAGCCCATCGCGTTTGGCCGTCACCGCCCAGAGTTCCTCGGTGATGAAGGGCATGAACGGATGCAGCAACTTGAGAATCTCGTCGCGCGCCCAGGCGACCATGGCGCGGGTCTCGGCCTTGGCGGCGCCCTCCTCGCCCATCAGTACCGGCTTCGCCAGCTCCAGATACCAGTCGCAATAGACATTCCAGACGAAACGGTAGATCGCACCGGCGGCATCGTTGAAGCGATAGGCCTCGATCGCCTCGGTGACCTCGCGCGTGGCGCGCGACGTCTCGTGCGCGATCCAGCGGTTCAGGGTTTCCTTTGCGTCGTGCGCATCGAAACCGGCCGGCTTGTCGCAGCCGTTCATCTCGGCAAAGCGGCAGGCGTTCCACAGCTTGGTTGCAAAGTTGCGATTGGTTTCGACGAGCTGCGGCGAGAGCTTGATGTCGTGGCTGTGGGCAGCCCCACGCGCCAGCGCAAAGCGCAGCGCGTCGGCGCCGAAGTCATCGATGACGCCCAGGGGATCGATGACGTTGCCTTTCGACTTCGACATCTTGGCGCCCTTCTCGTCACGGACGAGACGGTGGATATAGACCGTCGAGAACGGCGCCTCCTTCATGAAATGGAGGCCCATCATCATCATGCGGGCGACCCAGAAGAAGATGATGTCCCAGCCGGTGACCAGCACGTTGGTCGGGTAATAGCGCTTCACTTCCGCCGTATCGTCGGGCCAGCCCAGCGTCGAGAACGGCCACAGCCCTGAGGAGAACCAGGTGTCGAGCACGTCCTCGTCGCGGACGATGAAGCCCTCGCGCTTGGCAGGGTCCTGCGCCATCTCCTCGCCCTGCTCCGGCGTGATGACTTCCTGCTCGACGTAATAGCCGAGCGCGTTGCCGACGGCTTCCTCCTCGGTCTCGGCGACGAACACCTTGCCGTCGGGCCCGTACCAGGCCGGGATCTGATGGCCCCACCAGAGCTGACGCGAAATGCACCAGGGCTGGATGTTTTCCATCCATTCGAAATAGGTCTTTTCCCAGTTCTTCGGCACGAACGCCGTTGCGCCGGAGCGCACGGCGGCAATGGCCGGCTGCGCCATGGTCTTGGCGTCGACGTACCACTGGTCGGTCAGATAGGGCTCGATGACAGCGCCGGAACGATCGCCGTGCGGCACCATGTGCGTGTTCGGCTCGATCCGCTCCAGGAAACCGAAATCCTCCAGCCGCGCCACGATCTGTTTTCGCGCCGCAAAACGATCGACATGGTTCAGCTCTTCGGCGAGCTGGGCGGCGCCTTCCGGCAGGCCGCGCAGATAATCCTCGTTATCGACGAGCGCGAGACGGCCTTCGCGATCGAGCACGCTGATCTGCGGCAGCCCATGCCGCTTGCCGACCTCGAAGTCGTTGAAGTCGTGTGCCGGCGTGATCTTGACCGCGCCCGATCCCTTCTCGGGATCGGCATAGTCGTCACCGACGATCGGAATCCGGCGGCCGACCAGCGGCAGGATCACATGCTGGCCGATCAGATGCCCGAGACTCTCATTCTCCGGATGCACCGCCACGGCGGTATCGCCCAGCATCGTTTCGGGACGCGTGGTCGCGACCACGATAAAGGTCGAGGCGTCGTCGGGATTGAAGGTCTTGCCCTCGATCGGATAGCGCAGATACCAGAGATTTCCTTTGACCTCGGTCTGTACTACCTCGAGATCGGAGATCGCGGTGAGCAGTTTCGGATCCCAGTTGACCAGCCGCTTGTCTTTGTAGATCAGGCCTTCGCGGTGCAGTTCGACGAACACCTTCACGACCGCGCGCGACAGCCCTTCGTCCATGGTGAAGCGTTCACGCGACCAGTCGCAGGACGCACCGAGCCGCTTGAGCTGGTTGACGATGACGCCGCCGCTCTCCGCCTTCCACTGCCAGACGCGTTCGAGGAATTTGGCGCGCCCCATGTCGCGCCGGCCCGGCTCCTGCCGTTCCAGCAACTGCCGCTCGACCACCATCTGGGTCGCGATCCCGGCGTGATCGGTGCCGGGCTGCCACAGCACGTCACGGCCGCGCATCCGCTCGAAGCGGCACAGGATGTCCTGCAGCGTGTTATTGAGCGCGTGGCCCATGTGCAGCGAGCCGGTGACGTTCGGCGGCGGGATCACGATGGTGAACGGTGCCGCGTCCTTCCGTTCGGGCCGGCCGGCCTTGAAGGCGCCGCTCGCCTCCCATATGGCGGACATGCGGCTTTCGATATCGGCGGGCTGGTAGTTTTTCTCGATCATGACAACGCTGTTGAATCTGGAGGGCGTTTTGGACCGCCACCTGACCCGGCTAGCGGGCTAGAAAACGTGTCAAAACAATGAGCTAGCGCCCGATTTGGATGTGGACGGAACCGGACAGGTCCCTAGAAAGCCACTGGGAAGCCGCAAGTCAACCTGACCGGCCGCAAGAAGCCGCAATAAAGCCGGTCGGGGTGGCTGAATCAGGGCCGGACGCGGGTTCGCCGGGTGCTGGAGCCCCGTTCCGATGGAATCGGAACGGGGCTCCAAGTTTTTATTTGACGCGTTTTCTTGACGCGAACCAGTTTCCACCCACGGATCAAGTCCGAGGGCGTGCTTCGCTGGAAAACGCTCTAGCGTCCGCGCGACACCCGTTCGATCTCGGCCTTGACGATGCGCTCCACCAATCCCGGCAGATTGTCGTCGAGCCAGGATTTCAGCATCGGCCGCAGCATTTCCTTGACCAGGTCTTCCAGCGTCCGCGCGTTGTTGCTCAGCACGGTGTTGGCCAACGAATTGAAGGCGGATTCGACCGCTGACACCGTCGAGTGCGACAGCATCTGCTGCAGTGGTGGTGCGGGTGCGCTTTCAAACGGCGGCGGCTCGTAGGCCGGCTGCCGGTGCAGCGCCCTGGCGCCCGCGCTCTCGGAAAATTCGAGGTCGTCCTGCGGATCGATCTTGTGGAATGAAGCGGCTTGGGGAGCGGCTGGCGTCGGATCCGGCAACGCCATGTCGTCGGTGAGCTCGAACACGTCGGCTTCGGGTTGAGCTTCGGGCTGTGACGGCCTTATGTCTGCCTCGGGCGTTGCCGCGTCGAGGCTTGCCAGCATCGCATCGATGTCATCCTGGTTGTTGCTGACGGCTGGCTCGGGCGCAGGCGGTGGCGCGGGCTTGGCAACGGCGGCGGGCTTTGGCGCCGGAGCAAAGGCCGACGGCGGGATATCCTTCATCGCGGGCTTGGCCGGTGTCTCCGGCCTGGCTGCCGCGGCCCGGCTCACTGCCTTTTCTGCCGGCTTCTCGGCGGACGCAGGCTTTTCGGCAGAAGCAGGCTTGGCCTCGTCGTCGGCAATGATGCGACGGATCGACGCCAGAATCTCCTCCATCGAGGGCTCTTGGACCTTTGCAGGTTGCGTCATCTCCGACTCCACATCGAAACCAATTTACACCAAGCCAGGAAGGATTTTCCGGTTCCGGATGTGCAGGCCGGGATTTTCATCGCGCAGCCTGACTTGTCCCCAGATCAGGCCCACCCGATGCATCGCACAGGCGTCCTGCTCCCCCAAGGTTACCCCCAGGCTACCCGGCGTGCGGCCGTGAGATGTAAAAGACGCGGCGCGAATCGCTCAGCTCACCCCGAGAACGGTACGTCATGCCGATAAATATTTGCAAGCAAACGCGCCGGGCACATGCCGCCAGACAACGATTCATTCCGCGTGCACGGTAATGCTACGGGAGTAACGATACAGCGGAGAGCATCGACGAAGCTGCTATGAGGGCGAACGCCGCAGCGAGCGTAAACGCCGCAGCGAGCGTAGACGCCGCTGATATCAGCGGCCGTCCGGCGTGCGTACGCCGGCCCAGCTATCGCGCACCTGCTGATAGTGCACGCTCGGATCGTAAACCGTTGTCGGCAGATTAAGCACCTGCGGCGACAGCCGGCCCACCGTGCTCAGCACCGAGTAGGATGCAACGACACGGTCATGCTGTGCCGTGACCAGCGCAACGCGTGCGTTGACCAGCGCCTGCTGCGCGTTCAACACGTCGAGCGTGGTGCGCTGTCCGGCCTTGGCTTCCTCGCGGACGCCGTTCAGTGCGATTTCGGACGCCGTGACCTGCGATTGCGCGGACTGCACCTGCGCCTTGCCGGCCACCAGTTGTCCCCAAGCGGTGGCGACGTTGGCGCGGGTCTGATCGCGAGTCTGTTCGAGCACGAGGCGCTGCTGCGCCAGCGTTTCCTTGGACTGGCGGATCAGCGAGTATTCGGCGCCGCCCTGATAGATCGGAACCGTCAACTGCGCGGTCGCGGACGCGCCGAACGACCGTTGCAGCGTCATGGTGGTTTCATAGGTCTGCTGGACGGCGGCCTGCAGGGTCACGGTCGGCAACAGCGCGCCTTCGTTGACCTTGACCTGGAGATAGCTGACGTCGATGCCGAACATCGCCGCGGTGACGTTGGGGTTTTCCGTCAGGCCGAGATCGACGGCGCTGGGCAGCGTTCCCGGCAGGAAGCGATCGACGGGCGAGCCCGGCGCCAGCGCCACCGGATCGTTGCCGATGATGCGGCGGAAGTTCGATTTCGTGGTGACGAGATTGGCATCCGCGGTCAGAAGCTGGGTCTTGCCGGCGGCGAGCTGCGCCTCCGACTGCGCGACGTCGGTGCGGGTCACTTCGCCGACATTGAAGCGGTCGCGCGTCTGTTTCAGCGTCTGCTCGAGCACGCGCACGTTGCTGCGCTGAACCTCGACGATGGCGGAGTCGCGCAGATAGTCCATGTAGATCGTGGCCGCCGACAGCAGCACGGTCTGTTCGAGCACCCGCAACGCTTCGCGCGCGCCCGAGACCTGGCTCTCCGCTGCGCGGGTCTTGTTGGCGGTCTGCAGGCCGTTGAACAGGGTCTGCGTGACGGTGGCGCCGACGCTGCGCGGCGGATTGGCGCCGTGAACTTGGGTGCGTAAAAGATGGTTCGCGTCGCCGCCGGCGGTGGCGAGCGTGTCGGTATATTGATAACCGGCGCTGGCCGTGACGCCGACCTTCGGGCGATAGCCCGACAACGCCTGCGGCACGTTTTCATCGGTGAAGCGCACCTGCGCGCGCTGCGCGTTGAGCTGCGGATTGTTCTGATAGGCGCGTACCAACGCCGCCTCGATCGTGTCCGCCAGGGCAGGCACCGGGCCCATACAAGCTAACAGAAGGACCGAAGCCGCAGCTCCAGTGAAAGCCTTCACCCCATGCATCCCTGGAAATCCATTCATTTCGTTTCGCCGCGCCACACCCATGAACAGACCCATGAACGTGGAGCAGCTTCGCTTCGGTCGAAGTGAGTCCCGGCTCACCTTATTCCGCCGCTGAGCCGGACGGAACCTCCCCGCGAGCGAACGCAGACGAAACTCTTAACGTGGGGCAATCCGGCCACACTTCTGATTCAGAACGGGATTTTAACGGCGTTCGCAGCAGCCGGGCGCCCAAAGCGGGCCGGAAAGACTAGAAAACGAAGGCGGGAAGCCGTTCCATGCCCGGCAGCACCGGCGCGAAGGCGTCGAACAGTGTCCGGTGCCCGAAATCCCCGGGGGAGCGGGTCACCAGCGTGGCCAGCGGCGGCTGTGACATCGCGAAAACGCCAGCCAGCCGGCCGCCGTTCCGCAGTTGGCCATAAAGCCGCTCCGGCACGATCTCGGTCGCGCCGTTGAGCAGGATGACGTCGTAGGGCGCGTTCGCCGGGTCTCCGTCCACCGCAGCCGACGTCCGGACCGCGACATTTCCACAGCCATTCTGGGCGAGGATCGCCGTGGCTTTCGCCGCAAGCGCCGAATCGCTCTCGGTCGCCGTCACCTGCCCCGCGAATTGAGCGATCACGGCGGCGGCGTATCCGGTCGCGCAGCCCACCACCAGCACGCGATCGGTCTCCTTGATTTCGGCCGCCTGCAGCAGCTTCGCCAGCACCGCCGGCTTGATCAGGAACCGCTTGGCTTGCCCCTGCCCGCCTTCGCTGACATCGAGATCGAGGTCCAGATAGGCCAGTGCGCGCTTGTTTTCGGGCGCGAAGGCCTCGCGCGGCACCGCCAGCATGGCATCGATAATTCTGGCATCGGTGACGTCGCTCGGGCGCACCTGACCATCGACCATGTTCTGGCGCGCGGTCGAAAAACCGGACATAGGCTGAGACCCTGAAAGCATGCGGCGTTGCCGCAAGAGAGTTGGAACCGAGAGCTAAAACCGGGTCATCTTTGGTACAAGCTCCGGCAAAACGCAACACACCGGTCGCGCCTTCCGAATACCCGCTATTCGATGGTCACGATCAGCCGGCCGATCAGCCGCGCAACCTCGTCCAGATCTTCGGAATCGTGGTGGTCAACGGCGCGCGCCAGCCGAAGCAGGCACTCGTCGTCGCTCAGGGCCGGGACGTCGCTTGGGACAATCGAGGGTACCGCTCGTATCAGGTCGGTCGCAATGATGGGCATGGAATCAGCTCCCGTGAACCAGACAATCCGCGGAGGCTCAGGCCGGATTGAGTCGATTTGGCGGCCAGCCCATGACATCAGGGGATGGCGGCATTGCGCGGTTACGTTACAGATCGTGTCCGACAAAGGCGAAAAACCGGCCGCAAACCCTTGCAGGACAGCGCCTTTACGCTTCCGTGCGATACCAGGCTCCGAGCCGCCATTTGGTCCTTTGCAAGCCCGAAAGGCTTTGTTATACGCTCCCGGCTCGCGAACGATTGTTCGCCTGTTCCTCGGTAGCTCAGCGGTAGAGCATTCGACTGTTAATCGAATGGTCGCTGGTTCGAATCCAGCCCGGGGAGCCAGACGGCCTGTTCCTATCCTTATCCCCCGATCCTGCTGCCCCCGCTGCGTGTCGCCGTGGACGCGTCGCCGTGCCCTGCGACGTTGCGAAGCACGAAGGCAAAGCAGCCAGACGCTGCCGTTTTGCGACCAGCAATGGCAACCGCTACTTTACCCGCGCGCCCTCCACGAAGGTAACCTGGATGCCTTTGGCTACGCGTTCGGCAACGCGTTCAGCGTCCCAATTCGTCAGCCGGATGCAGCCATGCGACTCGGCCTTGGAAATCTGCCCCGGAAAAGGCGTGCCATGGATGCCGTAACCCTCGGCCGAGAGGTTGATCCATACCGTGCCGACCGGGTTGTTCGGACCGGGTCGGATCGTAAAGGCCTTCCGCGAGTGGACCCCCTTGAAATGATAGTCGGGATTGTAGCGGTAGACTGGATTTCGACTGATCTCGGTCACCTTCAAGGTACCGGAGGGCGATGGTTTCTCTTCGCTGCCAACCGTCGCGGGGTAAAAGCCGATCAAGGTATTCGTCTTGTCGAACAGCTTGACGGCTTGCCTTCCCTTGTCGACCTCGACCCTGTCGGCCTTGATGGGGACCGTAGCCTGTCCGGCGCGCGTATCGACGACAATGATCTTGTCTCCGGCGCGATCGAAATGCTGGGCCGGGTTCAAGGCTGAGAGGAGCTGTTCGCTCATATGGAATTTCTCGGCAAGCCCCTCTCGCGGGCTGGTAAAGTCCAGCCTCGGAATGTCCTTCATGTCCTCCATTCTGGAGGGCAGCTTCGGCAGGAAAGGTCCGGAGACGTCCTTGTTCACGATGGTGTAGTCGGTGAGCACGGGCCGATCGTCCTGGACCAGTTTTCTCCAGGTCTCGTCGGTCACGGTGTCTGAACCCGGCAATTGCTGCGACTCAGCGTACGCGCGCAGCGCCTTCCTGGCGTTCTCTCCGAACTTGCCGTCGATCTCACTCGGAGAGAAGTGTGCACGATCCAGAAGCACCTGCAGACGAATGCCAAACGGCGTCGCTTTCTCGCTGGACAGAGCCTTCACCGATGGTTCGGCGGTGTCGATCACGTCCGGCTTCATCTCGGCGGCCGACACCGAATTCGCCATCAGCGAGAGCGCGACGCCGATGCAGAAGCGCTTCATAGGGAGCGCCATTCCAGGAGCCTTTTTCTCTTTCCACCCACCGCCGAGAAACTTTCGACGGCGCTCCAGGTTCCAGAATGACCAGAACGAACTGCCGATTTTTCCCGGTCATTCGCAAGGCAATGCTACCGAGTTGTTGCTCCCGGCTCACCGTTCACAGTGTCCGCCTTTCTCTGCGTTCAGCCGCGCAATGGAGTCTCTTCCTTACCGGCACCGTCGGACTACCGGTTGACCCAGAGCACATCACCGGTAGAGGCTTCGACTGCCACCTCGATGTAGCGGCCCGCCCTGTCCCGCCCCTGGATTTCCCATTTGTCGCCGGCAAATTGAGTATGGGATACCGTGGTCAAACCAGTATTGGCCGCAACTTCCAGCGCTTCCTGCATCGAAAGAATACCGCCCGCGTCATACGCCATGGCCGGTGTTATGGCCGGTGTTGCCATTCCCAGCGCCACGACCGCGACGATTGGCATGATGTATTTTCGCATCGGATACTCCTGCTCGATTCCATCCTGTCGTACTTCACTGCAGCACGACATGACTGCAGCCCGACATGGCTGAGAAACTATTCGAAGGCCGGCGCATTCCCATTTCTGACATCACGAAGCTGCGCAAACTTTTGGCTGCTGCGGCAAATTGTTGACGATTCCTTGGCAACGAGGCCGCGGCACCAATGAATGATTTCCAGCGGCAACCGGCATACTTCCTCACCATCCTGGTGGACGGGCTCAATTTATTGGAGCGGTGCTTTATTGGAACGGTGCTCCGAGCAAGACGTTTCTTTAGGGAGGTCCCACTCAGAGGAGAAATGAACATGAGAAGACTGATAGTCACGTTTCTCGCGGGCGCTGGCGCCCTCATGGCGTCGAGCGTCTATGCGGCTGACGAGATCCAGGTCGGAGAGAGTTCGCCTCTGCTTCATCAGGCGAGACTCGTTTGTAACGACGCCGGCCAATGCTGGCATACCCGCGGTGACCGTCGGGTAATCACCAGAGACGACTATTATGTTCCCCGGCAGCGCTACTATGGCTACGATCGCGACTACTACCGTGAGCCCGGCATTGGCGTTTATGGACCGGGGTTCAGCGTCGGTGTTGGCCGAGGCTGGTAGCGCGCCAGCTTGAGCCGCGTTCCCAAACGGCGCGCAGCCTCTCCGCGAACTCCCTCAGACTAAGCGCAACTGGAGAGAGCTGATGCGCAACCAGATTCCCGCAACCTGATTCCCTTGGGCCATTCAATGCAGCCCCGGGGGAATCTGTGCGTGAGACCGCCCTGTCGCCCACCACCGACCGCGTCTCCCTGATCCGACCGCGCCTTGACAAGGCAAGCGTCATCCCGGCCAACGCGAATTAATTTTCGCGAATGTGATTTTTCTCACAAGTGACCCCGCACAAGCGGGGATAGCGTCGATCCGGGGAAACTCTTTAGTAACCAAACTTGCCGCGATCGCGCATTCATTAAAATGCGAGCGATCCGTTCAATCTGGAAACAAAACCCTTTTGGCATCGTGAGCTCTCGAACGTTGGAGAGCGCGATGAGTGAAGTTGAATTCGACCTGTTGCTGGATGCCGTGCAGACGGCAATTGCGCCCGAACCGGAGGATGATTTCTTGGCCCAGTCCCTGCCCCGTTATCAACCGCCGCGCGCCGCCAACGATAACCGCGCGCCCTGGCCGCTGGTTCCGTTTCCTGAAGGCTGGTACGCCGCCTGCTGACAAGACACCGGGATTGCTTAAATCCCGGGGAGATTGTAGCTAGTCCGCCGATGGGGCCACGTGGCGGAGTGGTTACGCAACGGTCTGCAAAACCGTGTACTCCGGTTCAATTCCGGACGTGGCCTCCATCCATAAAATCAATGGCTTAGCCTAATTGTGTGAGAGATCGCGGGAACTGCCGCCGCGGTCATTCCGCGCCGGTGATCGCTCGATGCTTTCGAACAAGCCCGCCCCGGCGGCCATACACGATGGCGTGCGGCAGTGTCAGCGGATGAATTCCCGCCCGAATCAGCAGCCAGTAGATCGGCCGTAGTAACAGCGGCCGCAGCAGCCTGACTTGCGGATACCGCTCGTTGCGAAATCGATCCATCGCTTCGTTCACAGCCGCTTCCTGCAGAATTCGCTCCCGGTATCTCGGATCCTCCCGAAGCGATCTGGTGATCAGATCATGCTCCGGGCTGGTTGTACGCGCATAGCTGCCGGGCCGCGGCCCTGCGAGTACGACGATCACCGTTACAGCGGGCAGGAATCGCAGCACGGCCCCGGAACGCCACGCCCGAAACAGCCAGTCCATCGACGGCGTCACGTGCAGCCTGTCCGCCGGCTGCCACGGCCCGACGCGATCGGCGAGACCTCGCCGAAACACCCACGACGAGGCCAGACAGGTGGCAAAGGGAGAAAAACCGGAAGCGGTCTGGGGGACGCCGATAAGGGCGAATGAGAACGGACGGCCGCTATCGGCCGCGGCCTTGGGGCGGGCGACGGCGCACGGCACCCAGACGAGGTCGGCGCCGCTTTGCTCCAGCTCAGCCACGCAGGTGGCGAGATGGTCGGGAAGATAGATGTCGTCGTGGTTCAGGAACGCGAGATATTTTCCGCGCGACAGGGCCACGCCGTGATTGTTGGGAGCGGACTGGTCGCCGCTGCGTTCAGGCAAATTGACAAAGCGGATCCGCGGGTCGCCAAAGGATGCAACGCATTCGGCGGTATCGTCGGTGCAGGCATCGCCGACGACAATGAGCTCCCAGTCGCCGAACGACGAATCGCAGACGCTCTGCACGGCGTGCCGGAGCGTGTGGGTCCTGTTGTAGGTTGCTATGACGACGGAAACCGCCGGCGCCGCGGCCGATGCGGCGGGGTCATTGTCCACGATGCACAACTCGCCACGGACCAGGCATAAGGATTCTCGTCTGCTCAGGCAATAAACGACATCGCCTCATATTGGGTCACCATATCGGCAAATGATCCCGACTCCGTATCCCGGGATGAAAGCCGTGCGCTCTCCACCGGCCATTTCAACGACGGGTCGAGATCATCCCAGCGGCAGCCCAGCACATCGAGTTCGGCCTTCCAGTACCCGCTTAGACCAAAGGCGAGAACGGAGTCGTCGAGGAAAAATACCGCGTGGGCAACGCCCGCGGGCACCGGAATGGCGAAGCCGTCGGCGGCCGACCATTCGAGGCCGATGCTGTTGCCGAATGTCGGCGACGCCTTTCGGATATCCCGGAGCGCGATGAAAACCCGGCCCATCGGCAGGGTGTAGAACTCGTCATAGTCCACATGGACATGGACGCCGCGCATGACGCCGGCCCGCGAGCTGCAGGCGTTCCACTGCACGGTCTTGAAAGCCCCGACCCATTCCTCCCGGAAAATCTCGAACAGGCAACCGCGATCGTCGGCGTTGGCTTTCACCGCGACAGGCGCGCAGTCCCGGATCGGAATCGTCGGCGTTTTTTTCATCGTGGCCGTAGCAAGCTTGTCCAAGGGCGACGGGTCTGGCATCCGAATATACATCCAGCCCGCGAGAGGCAAATAGGAGCCTATGGCGCATCAGGCGGGATAGGCTTGGCGTCAAGATGCCGCACCGGCCGCTCGTCGGCGGTTTGCGGCCCGGTGGTGTCTCGCGCCCTTCGGTTGGAGGGTAATCCCGCGAGGTAGCTGCATTCCTGCCGATCGTCAGCCTTATTTGGCGCGCGGTTTTGCAGCCTTTTTCGCACCTTTCTTGACGCTTTTCTTGACACCTTTCTTGACACCCTTCCTGGCGCCTTTCCGGCCCTTGTAGCCGCGATAATCCTTTTTCTTCGGCTTGGGCGCGAGTTCCGGCATCTCGTCCTGCACCTCCCGGTAGCGCGCCAGCATCCGGTCGAAACTGCTGTTGAGCGTCTCGGCAATATCCGGCCGCTTCTCGAGCCCCGCCAGCAGCAGGCCTGCGGCCTCGATCGTGGAGAGGCCGTCCTGTCGCGGCTCCTTGCGCAGCCCCCCGTAACGCGACGCCCGCTTGGGGCCGAGAATGACCCGCTGGCACTTCAGCATCCAGGCATTGCGCCACCACAGCGCCTTGGCCTGGCTCCAGGTTCCATCGAGCAGCACGATGCCTTCGATGTCCTCGAGGATGGCGCGCTGGTGCGGCTCCAGTTCGCCCTTGCGGTTGATCGCGACGATTTCCTTGTCGGTATCGAGGTCGGCGACCTTGGCCGAACCGAGATAGAGGATCGCCCAGCGCGACGGGTCATGGACGGTGCGGCCCAGTGCCTTGGACAGGCTTGGCCAGGACAGGCCGATTTTGACGACCGCATCCGGGAAATGCAGTGCTGCCAGCCGCGCCGTGCCGAGCGCCCTGTCCTGCTCCTGCGGGTGCTGCAGGATCAGGAGCTGGACCTTGTTCTCGATCGGCTCGATGGTTTCGCAGATGCAGAGCGGCAGCGGCTTGCCGCAATGCGGGCAGTCCGGAATTTCCTCGGGAATGGTGCTGGTCGCGTCTGACTGGTCTGACATCCGCCCGCTATACGCTCCGCGACGGTCGCCAGCAACATCGCAGGCTCAAAGCCGCATCTGTCCCCGGATCAGCGGCCGACAATAGTCTGTAAACGGCCAAGCCACCCAAACACCCGCATCAGTATCCTTAACCTCTCCCGCCACGGCATCGCCATCAGGAGATAGATCACCGGCGTCGTATAGAGCGTCAGGATCTGCGAGACCAACAAGCCGCCGATGATGGTGATGCCGAGCGGCCGGCGCAGTTCGGTGCCGGGACCGGTGGCGATCACCAGCGGAATGCCGGCAAACGCCGCCGCCATCGTCGTCATCAGGATCGGCCTGAACCGGACGCTGCAGGCCTCGAAAATCGCTTCCGCCGACGACAGGCCGCGGTGGCGTTCGGCGTCGAGCGCGAAGTCGACCATCATGATGCCGTTCTTCTTGACGATGCCGATCAGCAGAATGATGCCGATGAAGGCGATCACGGTGAGCGGCGTATTGGTCACCTGCAGCGCCAGCAGCGCGCCGAGGCCTGCGGACGGCAGCGTCGAAATGATGGTGATCGGATGCGCGAGGCTCTCGTAGAGCACGCCGAGGACGATATACATCGCCACCAGCGCGCCGAGGATCAACAGCGGCTGCCGCCCGCTGGTCTTGTTGAAATCGCCGGCGTTGCCGTCGAAACTGCCGCGGATTCCCTCCGGCATGTGCAATTCGTCGACCGCGCGCTGGATGTTCGACGTCGCGACTTCCAGCGGCACGTCGGGCAAGAGGTTGAACGACACCGTGGTCGAGGGGAACGATTGCGAGTGAAATACCGCGAGCGCCGACAGACCGCGCTGGTAGTGCACCAGCGCCGACAGCGGCACCTGCACGCCATTGGCGCCGGCGACGTAGATGCGCTCCAGGTTGGACGGATCGGACTGGAATTTCGGGTCGATCTCCAGCACCACCATGTACTGGTTGCGTTGGGTGTAGACGATCGAAATCTGCCGCTGCGAGAACGCGTTGTTGAGGGCGTTGTCGATGTCCTGGACGCGAACGCCGAGGCTGGAGGCGGTCTTGCGGTCGATCACCAGGTTGAGCTGCAGCCCACCGGGATCGCGGTCGCTGGAGATATCGGTGATGCCTTCGACGGTCTCCATCCGCTTGCTCACCAGCGGAGCCCACTTCTGCAGCAGATCGAGGTCGGTGCTCGACAGCGTATACTGATAATCGGAATCGCTCTGCCGTCCGCCGGCGCGTATATCCTGCGCCGCGAACATGAACAGCCGGATGCCGGCGACCCGATACAGATTCTTGCGCAGCCGATCGATCACCTGCGCGGTCGACAGGCCCTCCCGCTCCTCCGGCGGTTTTAGACTGATGAACATGACGCCGCGGTTGGATCCGCCTCCGCCCGGACCACCGCCGCTGCCGAGCGACGAACCGACGCCGGCGACGGCGGGATCGGCCATGACGATGTCGGCCAGTTGCTGCTGCAGCCCGAGCATGGCCTGGAACGAGATGTCGGGCGATGCGCGCGTGGCGCCGATCACGAACCCGGAGTCGTCGGTCGGGAAATAACCCTTCGGGGTCTTGATATACAGCACCACCGTCAGCGCGATGGTCGCAAAGAACACGATCAGGGTCAGGAACGGAAATCCCAGCACCACCCGCAGCGTCCGCTCGTAGAACGAAACGATGCGCGACAATGTGCCCTCGACGATGCGATCGAACAGGGTGGCGCGAGCCGAGGTCGCTTCCTTGATATAATGCGCGCAGATCATCGGCGTGATCGTGAGCGATACCACGGTCGACACCACGATGGCGAAGGTCAGCGTCAGCGAGAATTCGCGCAACAGCCGACCTACGATCCCGTCCATGAAGATCAGCGGCGTGAAGGCTGCGATCAGCGACAGGCTGATCGACAGCACGGTAAACCCGATCTGCTTGGCGCCCTCCAGCGCCGCCGCGAACGGCGCCATGCCATGTTCGAGGTTGCGGTACATGTTCTCGATCATGACGATGGCGTCGTCGACCACGAAGCCGACCGAGATCGCCAGCGCCATCAGCGACAGATTGTCGATCGAGAAGCCGGCGAGCCACATGCCCGCGCAGGTGCCGGCCAGCGCCAGCGGCACCGAGACGCCGGCCGCAATGGTCGGCGTCAGCCGGCGCAGGAAGGCGAACACGACCAACATGACCAGGAAGGCGGTTGCCAGCAGCGTCAACTGCATGTCCCGAACGCTGGCGCGGATGGTGCCGGTGCGGTCGACCAGCGTCGAAATCTCGACGCCGCCGGGCAGCCATTCCTTCAATTCGGGGATCAGTGCCCTCACCCGGTCGACGGTGTCGATGACGTTGGCGTCGCCCTGCTTGGTGATCTGGATCAGCACGGCCGGCTGCTTGTTGAACCAGGCGATCGAGCGGCTGTTGCGGACGGAATCTTCCACTTCGGCCACGTCCGAAAGCCGGACGTAGTTGCCGCCGGAACTCTTGACGATGATGTCGCGAAACTCGGCCGCGGTACGCATTTGCTTGTTGATCGAGAGCGTTTCGCTCTGGCGGCTGCCGTTGAAGATCCCGACCGGCCCCAGCGGATTAGCGTTGATGATCGCGAGGCGAACGTCATCGGTCGCGATCCCCGCATTCGCCAGCGAGACCGGGTTGAGGGAGATGCGTACCGCGGGCTGGTCGGCGCCGCTGACGGTGACTTCGCCGACGCCAGGCACCTGCGAGATGCGCTGCGCGATCACGGTATCGGCCGCGTCGTACATCGCACTCGTCGTCAGCGTCTTCGAGGTCAGCGCCAGCACGAACACCGGCGCCGCCGCCGGGTTGGCCTTGCGGAATTTCGGCAACGACGGCAGGTCGCTCGGCAGGTCCGCCAGCGACGCATTGATGGCGGCCTGCACGTCGCGCGCGGCGCGGTCGATGTTCCGGCCAATCGAGAATTGCAACTGGATGCTGGTGTTACCGAGCGAACTGGTCGAGGTGATCTGGTCGATGCCGGCGATGGTGCCGAGCTTGCGCTCGAGCGGCGCGGCCACCGTCGCGGCCATGATTGCGGGGTCCGCGCCGGGCCGCGTGGCGGACACCCGGATCATCGGAAAATCGACGTTGGGCACGGCCGAGACCGGCAGAAATATGTAGGCGACGATACCGACCAGAAAGAGCCCGATCGCCAGCAGCGTGGTGCCTACCGGCCGGCGGATGAAGGGCTCCGAGATCGATGCCATTACTGCATCCCCTCGGTCGCACCTGCGACCGGCGGGCCGGTCGGTCCCGGCTCAGGCACCGCCTTCTCGATCTTGCGGTTGAGCCGGTCGAGCGCCAGGTAGATCACGGGCGTCGTGTAGAGCGTCAGCATCTGGCTCAGCAGCAGGCCGCCGATAATGGATATGCCGAGCGGAAACCTTAATTCGGCGCCGGTACCGCTCTCGACGGCCAACGGCAACGCGCCAAACAAGGCCGCCAGGGTCGTCATCATGATCGGGCGAAAGCGCAGCAGGCAGGCCTGCACGATCGCCTCGTCCGCCGACATGCCCTGATGCCGCTCCGCCTCCAGCGCGAAGTCGATCATCATGATCGCGTTCTTCTTGACGATACCCATCAAGAGGATGATGCCGATCAGGCCGATCACGGAAAGATCCTGCCCGAACAGTATCAGCGCCAGAATCGCGCCGACGCCGGCCGACGGCAGCGTCGAGAGAATGGTAATGGGGTGGATGTAGCTCTCATAGAGCACACCGAGCACGATGTAGATGGTGACGATCGCGGCCAGGATCAGCCATGGCTGGCCGGCCAGCGATTTCGAGAATTCGGCAGCATCCCCGCCGAACACGCCGACGATGCTGCCGGGCATGCCGATCCGGGTTTCGATGGTTTTGACCGCCTCGACCGCGTCGCCCAAGGCCTCGCCCGGCGCCAGGTTGAAGCTGAGCGACACCGCCGGAAACTGCGCCTGATGCGAAATCGCCAGTGGCGCGGTGGTGCGCGTCAATTTCGCCACCGCCGACAGGGGCACCTGGGCGCCCGCCACCCCGGGCAGGTAAAGTTTCGACAGGATCGACGGATCGCGCTGGTACATCGGCAGCGCCTCCAACACCACGCGGTACTGGTTGGCCTGGCCGTAGATGGTCGAAATCTGCCGCTGCGCGAACGCATCGTTGAGCGTGTCGTTGACGCCCTGGATGCTGACACCGAGCTGGCCTGCGCGCTGGCGATCGATGTCGAGCGCGGCGCGCAAGCCGCCATCCTGCGCCTCCGAGGAGACGTCGCGGAACATCGGATCGCGGCGCATCTCGGCGACCAGCTTGTTGGCCCACAAGGTCACCTCGGCGGCATCGGTGGCGGTCAGCGTGTACTGGTATTGCGAGCGGCTCGACTGGGTCGAGATCTGCACGTCCTGCACCGGCTGGAAATAGATGGTCATGCCGGGGATCTGTGCCGTGCGCGCCTTCAACCGGTCGATCACGACAGAGACGTCGCCGCGCCGCTCGCCGCGCGGCTTCAGCGTCATCACCAGACGCCCGACATTGGTGGTCGGATTGACCGAGCCCGCGCCGATCACCGAGACCACGCCGATGACATCGGGGTCAGCCTGGATCGCCGCTGCGGCGGCCGCCTGCCGGCTCTGCATTTCAGCAAAGGAAACGTCGGCACCAGCTTCTGTCACGGCCGTAATCGAGCTCGTGTCTTGCAGTGGCAAGAAGCCTTTCGGCGCCATCACATACATGACCAGGGTCAAGACAATGGTGGCGAAGGTCACCACCATAGTCATGGTACGATGCTGCAGCACCACGAGCAGCGTGCGATGGTAGAACGCAACCATGCCGTCGATGAAGCGGCTGACCGCCGCCAGCCCCGGAACCGCCATCTCCTCCCCGGTGTGCTTCAGCAGCCGGGAACACATCATCGGCGTCAGCGTCAGCGAGACGATCGCCGACGTCACGACCGCGATGGTGAGCGTGAGCGCGAATTCGCGGAACATGCGTCCGACCAGCCCGGACATGAACAGCAGCGGGATGAACACCGCGATCAGCGACACCGTCAGCGAGATCACGGTAAAGCCGATTTCGCTGGCGCCCTTCAGCGAGGCCTCCATCACCGACTCGCCGTCCTCCATATGACGGACGATGTTCTCGATCATCACGATGGCGTCGTCGACCACGAAACCGGTGCCGATCGTCAGGGCCATCAGCGACAGGTTGTCGAGGCTGAAGCCCGAGAAATACATGATGCCGAAACTCGTGATCAGCGACAACGGCAGCGCCACGCCCGCAATCAGCGTCGCGCGCAGCGAACGCAGGAACAGCAGCACCACCAGCGTCACCAGCACCACGCTCAGGATCAGCGTGAACTGCACGTCGTGAACGGAGGCCCGAATAGTGACGGTGCGGTCGGAGACCACGGTCAGATTGACGCCGGCCGGAATCGCCCGCTGCACCTTCGGGATTTCGGCGAGGATTTGCCGGACCACCTCGATCACATTGGCGCCGGGCTGCCGCTGGATGTCGATGATGACGGCCGGTGTGCCCTGATACCAGCCGCCGGTACGGTCGTTCTCCAGCCCGTCGATGATGATGGCAACGTCGCCGATGGTGACGGGCGCACCATTACGATAGGCGATGATGATCGGCTTGTAGGCTTCGGCCGCCGCGATCTGGTCGTTGGCGGCGATGGTGTAGGCCTGCTGCGCGCCGTCCAGCGATCCCTTTGGCCCGGAGACGTTGGCGCCGGCAATGGCGTTGCGCAAATCCTCCATCGAGATGCCGTAGGCAGCGAGCCGCGCCAGATCGGCCTGCACGCGCACCGCGGGTTTCAGCCCGCCGAGGATAGCGACACGGCCGACGCCGGAAATCTGGCTGAGCCGCTGGCCCAGAATCGTATCGGCGATATCGCTCATGGCGCGCAACGAAATCGTGTCCGACGTCAGTGCCAGCGTCAGCACCGGGGCGTCGGCCGGGTTAACCTTGGCGTAGGTTGGCGGATACGGCAGCGTCTTCGGCAGAATGCCGGCGGCGGCGTTGATCGCGGCCTGCACGTCCTGGGTGGCGCCGTCGATATCGCGGTTGAGATCGAACTGCAGCGAAATCTGGCTGACGCCGAACGAACTGGTCGACTGCATCGAGGACAGCGACGGGATTTGCCCGAGCTGGCGCTCCAGGGGTGCTGTGATCAGCGAGGCGATCACGTCGGGGCTGGCGCCCGGCAGTTGCGTGGTTACCTGCACGGTCGGGAAATCGACCTGCGGCAGCGCCGATACCGGCAGCGCCCAATAGCCGAGCGCGCCGCCGATCAACAGCGCGATCCCCAGCAGCGAGGTCGCGATCGGCCGGCGGATGAATGGTTCGGAGACGCTCATGGTGGCGTGCTGCTCATGGTTGCGTATTCAGGCACGCGAAGTCGGATATTCAGGCAACAGACATCTCGGTCATGGCTGCGACTTCGCGGCGCCGCCCGACTGTTCGTTCCCCGAAGCTGATCCCTTCTGATCGCCCTCGCCGCGCTTGCCCTGCCGGTCGTTCTTCTGCCCATCCCCGGCGGCGGCGCCATCCTTGACCTGACTATCCTTGGCTTGGCCGTCCTTTTGGCCGCCCTTGGCGTCGGGCGTGCGGCTGCGCTTGGCTTTGGGCGCGAGGTCGGCGGTCGGCGCCTGTTCGTTCTTGCCGATCAGCACCTTGGCGCCGTCGGACAGATTGGCGAAACCGGTCGTTACGACGCGATCCGAGGTGGTGAGCCCGCTCGCGATCACGGCATCGGTCTCGTTCTGCTGCGTCACCACAACCGGCTTGGCCGTCGCGATATCGCCCTCGCCGATCACATAGCTGAACGTCCCGGCAGGGCCGCGCTGCACCGCTGAGGTCGGTATCACGAGCGCCTTCGCCAGCGTTTCGACCTTCAGGCGCACATTGACGAACTGGCCCGGCCAGAGCTGGAATTTGCCGTTCGGGAATTCAGCCTTCAGCTTCAGCGTGCCCGTGGTTGGATCGACCTGGTTGTCGATGCCCGTCAGCTTGCCGGTATCGACGACGGTCACACCGTCATTGCCGAACACATCGACGGCCAGCACGCCCGTGGCCGAGGCGGCGTTGACCCGCACGATCTGCTGCTGCGGCAGGCTGAACTGCACCGCGATCGGCTGCAACTGGGTGATGATGACGAGCCCGGTCACATCGGCCGCGTGGATGATGTTGCCCTGATCGACCTGGCGCAGGCCGGCGCGCCCGGACAGCGGCGCAATGATCTTGGTGTAGCCGAGCGTCGCCTGCGCGTTATCGATCGCGGCCTGATCGGAGTTGACGACCGCTTCCTGCTGGGCGACCACGGCGCGCTGGGTATCGGCCTGCTGCTTCGATCCGGCATTGGATGCGGCCAGTTGCTGGTAACGGGCGAGATCGATGCGCTGGTTGGCGAGCAGTGCTTCATCCTGCGCCTTCTTGGCGACGGCCTGATCGTACTGCGCCTTGTAGATCACAGGATCGATTTCGCCGAGCACGTCGCCCTTCTTGACATCCTGACCTTCGGTGAAATTCACCGCGATCAATTTGCCGTCGACCTGCGCACGCACGATGACATTGTTCAATGCCCGAACCGAGCCCACGCCGTCGAGATAAACCGGGACGTCCAGCGTGCGTGGCATTGCCGCCAGCACCGGCACCGGCAAGTCGAGGCGCGCGCCGGGCCCACTGCGGTTCGCGCCGCCCTGCTTCGCTTGAAATGCGTACCAACCGATGTAACCGAGACCACCGAGGATCACGAGCAGAACGGTCAGCGACACCATGCGCCTGAGGATCCGCGAGACGAGGCTCGGCTTGCGCCCGTCCACGATCTTCGCGTTGTCCTTCTTGTCCGGCTTAAAGAGCATCGACCGGCCTCTCCATCCTAGGCTCCCAGCCGCCCCCTAGCGCCTGATACAGGCTGACGATCGCGAGCAGCCGGGCCAGTTGGGCCTGCCACAGCGAATCTTCCGCCTGGAATAAACTCAATTGCGTATTTAGCACAGTTACGATGTCAGCGGTTCCGGCCTGCAACTGCTGCTCGGACAACTGGAAGGCCCTCCGTGTGGCCGCCACCACTTCGCGCTGCAGCCGCAGCTTCTCGGTGGTCTGGCGGATCGCGAACAACGCGGTGTCCGTGTCGGCAAACGCCTGCACCACCGTCTTGCGATAGGTCTGCAGCAACTCGTCCTGCTTGGCTTTGGTGTATTCGAAATTGCCGAGGATCCTGCCGCCGTCGAAGATCGGCTGGGTCAGGCTGCCGACCATACTGAAGAACGCGGCATGCGGCTGGAACAGCGACACCAGCGCCGAGCTCTGATAGCCGCCCTGCCCGGTCAACTGAATGCTCGGAAAGAACTGCGCGCGGGCGTTGCCGACATTGGCCGTCGCGGAAGCCAACTGCGCCTCCTGGCGCCTGATATCGGGACGCTGTGTCAGCAATTCCGACGGCAGGCCCGGCGTCACCCGCGGCGGGGCGATCTGATTGAGCGACCCGCCGATGACGCGCACGGCTTCCGGCGGCCGCGCCACCAGCGTCGCCAGCGCATTGACGTTCTGGTCGAGCGTTTGCTTCAATGGCGGCACCGATGCGCGCTGGTTGGCGAGAACGCCTTCCTGCTGCGCTACATCGAGGTCGGTGCCGGTGCCGGCCTTGAACCGCTGCTTGATCGCCTCAAGGATGCGCGTGGCGCTCGCGATGTTTTGTTGCGCGGTGCGAATCCGGTCCTGCGAGGCAAGCACCTGGAAATAGGCATTGGCGACGGTGGTCAGGGTGGTCAGCGCGACGACGTCGCGGTCGAAACGGTTGGCGACCGCGGTCTCTTCCGCCGCCTGGGCGGCGTCGCGATTCTTGCCCCAGAAATCGAGCTCGTAACTGGCGCTGAGCGAGGCCGAATAGTTGACGACCTCGCGGCCGCCATTGGTGAGGCCGCTGGAGCTCGAGCCTGACGTGCGCGAATAGGTCTCCGAACCTGCGCCGTTCAGGCTCGGCAACAGCGGCGCTCCGGCGATCCGCGCCTGCGCGTCCGCCTGCACGAAGCGCGCGGTGGCGGCGGCGATGTCGAGATTGACGGTCTGCGCTTCCTCCATCAACTGGGTCAGTTCCCGCGAACGAAAACCGCGCCACCAGTCGAGCGTCGGTGTCGCATCCGTCGCCGTCGCCTGTCGCGCTGCCTTGTAGCCAGCGGGAACCTCCAACGCCGGATCGGGCAGGTCCTGGGTCAGCACGCAGCCCCCGGAACCAGCGACCAAACCGATCACCGCGAGCGATCGCGCCAGGCGCCCGCCGGCGGGCATGCGCGCCAGCCAGCCTGCAAGCCAATTCTGGTCGGGGCTGCACTGACGGCCCGGAGCCGCGGTCGCTGGAAAACGCTGGGTCACACCCGTTCTCCACCGGACAATTCCCGGCGCGGGGCGCGACGAACGCTTCTCAAGATGGCCTGCGACACGTTCACTGGGGTGATGCTTCCGTTCGAACCTGGCCGTCATACTAGCCCTGCGTTCTCCGCGCGGACAGCCCTGAGCCATCTCCGGCCATACTCTGCACAAGCGCGCCCGGCGACCGGCGGAACGCTCGGTTTCCCTTATTTTACAGGCCTTGGAACACGCTCGAGAGGGTCCGGAACAGCCGAAATCTTACCAAGATTTCATGGGGTTTTCCCCCTATTCCGAGGTCGCGAATCTGCTCCCGACGCATTCAGCAGCGCCAGCGGCCGATTCGACCCTTTTCGGGGCAACCCAAGGCATCCCGAAAAGGCGCTCGCGAGGCGGTGAATGCGGGTTGTGGTCGTCGGAGCAACGCGTAGCCGGCAGCGCGACCGCCTGCGCTCTGTCAAAAGAATTCGCGCGGTGACGAAAGACGACGGTCGATTCGAGTGGCGCGGTGTCCCATCGTCGATGGCAACGGTCCGCCGCCGCAACGCGTTGCAGGTCACGGCACTCCTATCCTCCGCTCACGCATCGTTTGTGGAAGATTTCACCAACACCCGGGCGAAGCGGCGAAGCAACTTCTGCGCGGTGGCGCCCATCGCCTTTTCCCGGCTGCGACGACGATATCTTGCGACACCGGCACATCGGTTTCGATGACGACCGTTCGCCAAATTCGGCTGACGCTGCGCCATATCGCTGGCTTGTCTGCCCTGCTGCGGTCCTTTAGGGTCGCCCACCAATTGGGCACGCAAACCGGCGATTTCAAAGACATGACCTTCAACAAAGACGTCGTGGCGGCGATCGGCAACACGCCGCTGATCAAATTGAAGCACGCATCCGAATTGACCGGCTGCACCATTCTCGGCAAGGCCGAATTCATGAATCCCGGCCAGTCGGTCAAGGACCGCGCCGGCAAATGGATGATCCTCGAAGCCGAGAAGCGCGGCGAGCTCAAGCCCGGCGGCCTCGTGGTGGAATCGACCGCCGGCAATACCGGCATCGGTCTCGCCGTCGTCGCCAGCGCGCGAGGCTACCGGACCCTGATCGTGATTCCGGAGACGCAGAGCCAGGAAAAGAAGGACATGCTGCGGCTGTGCGGCGCCGAGCTCGTCGAAGCGCCGGCGCTTCCCTTCGCCAATCCGAACAACTATCAGCATCTCGGCAGGCGTCTCGCCGAGCAGCTCCGCAAGACCGAACCGAACGGCGTGCTGTTCGCCGACCAGTGGAACAACCTCGACAATCCCAAGGCGCATTACGACTCGACCGGACCGGAAATCTGGGCCCAGACCAACGGCAAGGTCGACGGCTTCATCTGCTCGGTCGGCACCGGAGGCACGCTCGCCGGCATCAGCCGGTACCTGAAGGAAAAGAACAAAGACATCGTCACCGCCTGCGCCGATCCGCACGGCTTCGCAATGTACGAGCTGTTCAAGCATGGCCAGGTCAAATCGACCCCAGGCGACTCGATCACAGAAGGCATCGGGCTCGGACGCAAGACGTCGGTCATCGAGACCGCGAACGTCGATGACGCGTTCCTGATCTCCGATGAGGAAGCCGTGACGATCATCTATGAGCTGCTGGAGCACGAAGGCCTGTGCCTGGGCGGCTCGACCGGCATCAACATCGCGGGCGCGATCCAGCTCGCCAAGCAGCTCGGCCCCGGCAAGACCATCGTCACGATTCTCTGCGACTCCGGTAATCGCTATCAGTCGAAGCTGTTCAACCCGGCGTTCATGCGCTCCAAGAACCTGCCGGTGCCGGAATGGCTGGAGAAGCGCAGCAAGATCGAATTGCCGCTCGTGAAGGTGTAGAGGCGACCACGCGAGCACCCTCATGGAGAGGAGCGCGTCTTCGCGCGTCTCGAACCATGAGACCCGTGGCCCATCCTTCGAGACCCGGCCAAGAGGCCGCTCTTCAGGATGAGGTCGGTGGGCTTGGCCTAATGCCGCAAAATCTGGCTTAAAAACAGCTTGGTCCGCGCGTGCTGCGGGTTGGCGAAGAAATTCTCCGGCGTGTTGGATTCGATTACCTGGCCGGCGTCCATGAAGACAACCCGGTTGGCGACCTCGCGGGCAAATCCCATTTCGTGGGTAACGACCAGCATGGTCATGCCTTCCCTGGCGAGATCGACCATGGTGTCGAGCACTTCCTTTACCATTTCAGGGTCGAGCGCCGAAGTCGGTTCGTCGAACAGCATCACCTTCGGATTCATCGTCAGCGCACGCGCGATCGCGACGCGCTGCTGCTGTCCACCCGACATCTGGCCCGGATATTTGTTGGCCTGATGCGGGATCTTGACCCGTTCGAGGTATTTCATCGCCGCCGCCTCGGCATCCTTTTTCGGGACGTTGCGCACCCAGATCGGCGCCAGCGTGCAGTTCTCCAGCACGGTCAAATGCGGAAACAGGTTGAAGCTCTGGAACACCATGCCGACGTCGCGGCGGACTTCGTCGACCCGCTTCAGGTTCGGCCCGAGTTCGGTGCCGTCGACGACGATATGGCCTTCCTGGAATTCCTCCAGCGCATTGATGCAGCGGATCAGCGTCGATTTGCCGGAGCCTGACGGCCCGCAAATCACGATGCGCTCGCCCTTGGCGACGTCGAGATTGATGTCACGCAGGACATGAAAGTCGCCGTACCATTTGTTGAGGCCGTTGATGCCGACGATCGAGTCTGTTGCCATGATCATACACTCAATTGCGGCGATGCGCGTTCAGCCTGTTCTCGACGAACAGCGAGTAACGCGACATGCCAAAGCAGAAGACGAAGTAGATGATGCCGGTGAAGGCAAAGCCGGTGAACAGCGTCGTCGGCGTCGACCAGACCGGATCGGAGAACGAGGCCCGCAACTGCCCGAGCAGATCGAACAGCGCGACGATCGAGACCAGCGAAGTGTCCTTGAACAGCGCGATGAAGGAGTTGACGAGGCCCGGGATGACGTGGCGCAGCGCCTGCGGCATCACGATCAGCGCCGTGGTCTTGGCCCAGGACAACCCGAGCGCGCTCGCCGCCTCGGCCTGCCCGCGCGGGATCGCCTGCAGGCCGCCGCGAATGACCTCGGCCTGATAGGCGCCGGCGAACAGCGCAATGCCGATCAGCGCGCGCATCAGGCCGTCGATGGTAAAACCGGTCGGAACGAACAACGGCAGCATGTAGGTGGCGAAGAACAGCACCGTGATCAGCGGAACCCCGCGCCAGAACTCGATGAAGGTGATCGAGAATATTCGAATCAGGGGAATGCTGGCGCGCCGGCCGAGCGCCAGCGCAATGCCGACCGGCATAGAGGCGACGATGCCGACCACCGACACCACCAGCGTGACCAGGAGGCCGCCCCAGAGCCTGGTATCGACCACCGGCAATCCGCCGCGGTCGAGGCCCATCCCCGCGATCACGAGGCCGATGCCGGCGAAGATCCCGAGGCACGTGATCAGCGGACGCCAGCCGGTGCGCGTGCCCCCGCCCAACCAGAACAACAGACCCGACACGATCGCGGCGGTGGCCACGAAGTCCGCCCACACCGGACGACCAAACGCTTGGATCTGATCGCGCAGCCAGGTCAGCGGCAGCAATACCCAGGAAATCAGCGCGCTGATCAGCACGATCAGCTTGCCGAGGCCCCACAGCAGCGGCCCGATCACGGCCGCGGTATCGCCGGCCGCCACGACCTTCCGGCCGCCCTCTCCGATACTGTCGTTGAACCCTGACAAGATCCCCACGGTCCAGCTGACGCCGAGCCCGCCAAGTCCGCCGCCGTACAACAGGAAGAAGGCCACGACCGGAAATGCCAGGAAAAACAGAATCGCGTTCGGACCCTTGGCCGGCAGCCGCGGAATCAGCAGCGGCAGCAGCAGGATAGCGGCAAGAATGAAAGTGAGATTGACCCGCCAGCGCTCCGGCTCCGGATAAAATCCGTAGATGAACTGGCTGAACTTGGCCTGCACGAACGGCCAGCAGGCACCAACCACATCCCCCGCATTTTTAGGCAGGCAGGCGTTACGATCCGTGCCGGTCCAGACCGCATCGACGAGCACGAATTTCAGCGCGGGAACGACGATGAACCACAGCGCCAGCGCACTCACGATCGTGATCAGGATGTTGGTCGGCGAATTGAACAATCGCGTCCGCAGGAAGCCGATGAAGCCCGTGGTCTTGATCGGCGCCGGGCGCTCGGCGATCAACGTGTCGCTGACGAACGGCTGAGGGGTGAGGATGTCGGTCATGAGTTGCCCAGGCTCCGGCCAAGCCGCCATCCGTAGAAACTCATCACCGCGCTCGTGATCAGCGAGATCAGGAGATAGACGCCCATGGTGATGCCGATGATTTCAATCGCCTGGCCAGTCTGGCTCAGCGTGGTGCCGGCGAACACCGAGACCAGGTCGGGATAGCCGATCGCGACCGCCAGCGAGGAATTCTTGGTCAGGTTGAGATACTGGTTGGTGAGCGGCGGCAGGATCACGCGCATCGCCTGCGGGATCACGATCAGCCGCAGCACCGAGCCGCGCGGCAGCCCGAGCGACGAGCCGGCTTCCATCTGGCCCTTGTGCACGGACAGAATGCCCGCGCGCACGATCTCGGCGATGAAAGCCGCTGTATACGTCGACAGCGCCAGCGTGAGTGCGACGAACTCCGGAATGACGCGGGAGCCGCCGGAGAAATTAAAGCCCTTCAGCACCGGCACTTCGAACATGACCGGTGCGCCGAAAACCAGCGTGCTGACGAGCGGCAAGCCGATCAACAGACCGAGCGCATAAGGCCAGACCTTGATCACCCTGCCGCTGTCGAACAGCGCCCGCCGGGAATAACGCCAGAGCCCGATCGCGGCGACGATGGCGACCAGCAGCGCGATGACAAACGGCTCGAAACCGGGTTCGCCGATCGGCTTTGGAATTACGAGGCCGCGGTTATTGAGAAAGAAGCGGTCGAAGATCGAGATGCTCTGCCGCGGATTAGGAAGTGCGGCGAGCACTGCGAGGTACCAGAACAGGATCTGGAACAGCGGCGGCAGATTGCGCACCAGTTCTACATAGCCGCCGGCAATTTTCGACAGCAGCCAGTTCGGCGACAACCGACCGAGCGCCACGGTGAACCCGATCAGCGTGGCGAAGAAGATGCCGATCACCGACACCAGAAGCGTATTGAGCAGACCGACCAGGAACACCCGCGTATAAGTGTCGGACCCCGAATAGGAAATCAGGTTCTGGCTGACGTCAAAACCTGCGGTGTTGGCGAGGAAGCCAAAGCCGGCGGTGATCCGCTGCGCCTGCAGATTGGCGCGGGCATTGGCGACGATCTCGTAAGCGATCCAGGCGAGCACGGCGACGAACAGGAGCTGGATAACGAAGCCGCTCCAGCCTGCCCGGCCGCCAAGTGCGCGCTGCAGCCTGGGCAACAGCTGCGACGGCGGTTCTCGAGGTTCGATGGCCATCACCGCAACCCCCCGCCGGCGATCAGCGGATCGGCGGCGCGTATTGGATACCGCCCTTGTTCCAGAGCTGGTTGAGGCCGCGGGCAATGCCGAGCTTGGAACCGGCGCCGACATTGCGATCGAAGGACTCGCCGTAGTTGCCGACCGCTTTCACGATCCGCGACACCCAGTCCTTGGTCAGGCCAAGCTGTTCGCCGAGATTGCCGTCGGTGCCGAAGGCGCGCTTGAGTTCGGGCTTGTCGGACTTGGCCATTTCGTCGACGTTCTTCTGGGTAACGCCGAGCTCTTCGGCGTCGAGCATCGCAAACAGCGTCCACTTGACGAGGTCGAACCACTGGTCGTCGCCATGGCGGACCATCGGGCCGAGCGGCTCCTTGGAGATCACCTCGGGCAGCACGGCGTGATCGGCGGGGTTGGCGAGCTTCAGGCGCTCGGCGTAGAGCTGCGACACGTCGGACGTGAAGACATCGCAGCGACCGGATTCATAGGCCTTGACCGTTTCGTCGGCGGAGGCGAACGCGATCACCTCGTACTTCATGTTGTTGCCCTTGAAGTAGTCGGCGAGGTTCTGCTCGGTCGTGGTTCCCGTCTGCACGCAGACCGAGGCGCTGTTCAGCTCCAGCGCCGAATTCACCTTCAGCGACTTCTTCACCAGAAAGCCCTGGCCGTCATAATAGGTGACGCCGGTGAAGTTGGCGCCGAGCGAGGTGTCGCGCGAAAGGGTCCAGGTGGTGTTGCGCGACAGCACGTCGATTTCGCCGGACTGCAGCGCGGTGAAGCGGTCCTTGGCCGACAGCGGCACGAACTTGACCTTGGTGGCGTCATTGAAAATGGCGGCCGCGACCGCGCGGCAGACGTCGACGTCGAGACCGGTCCAGTTACCCTTGTCGTCGGGCGACGAGAACCCCGGCAGGCCCTGGCTGACGCCGCAGGACAGCAGGCCACGGTCCTTGACCGTCTTGAGGGTTTGCGCCGAAGCCGCCTGGGCCGAAAGAGCGGCGGCAACGGCAACGGTAAGAACCAGGGATACGCGTTTCATGGGCAAGGCCTTTCAGAGAGTCGTCCGGAACATTTGTTTGACAGCGCCTGCAGTTATTGGGCCAACCCGATGATCCCTCGCGCAAATGCGTCAATCCGACCAGCAGTTTGACGTGCAGTTCGGTCAGGCGATGGATCGAAGATCGCGGCAGGCCCCTCAACATGCGGCGACTGGATAGTTGTGATGCATCACAGAACGACTGGCTCGCCCGGTCAAGGGGTTGACGGCGGTCTTCTGGGCCCTGCCGTTAACTTATCCGCCGCCAACTGCGTCGCCCGGCGGTGTTTTCCGCAGACCATGGCGGCTGCGGCATAACGTCTTGGCGGCCGCGAACGCCTGAATTTTCAAGCGGCGGATCGTCCGTACAGCAAAATGCGCGAAACCCGGCCGGCGACCGCGGCGACGCGATACCGAAGCCCGGAAGGGCCTGGTCGGTCCTGCGGCTTTCGCCGGTTCCGCCCGGGCTTACGCCACGCGATTGCCAATCCGGGCAGCCCCCGCCATCTCGGCCGCCAGCAACAAGGCGGCGCGGCTGGCACCGACCGAGGCGATGCCCTGGCCCGCGATATCATACGCCGTGCCATGCGCGGGCGTGCAGATCGGAAACGGGAAGCCGCCTAGGATCGTCACGCCGCGATCGAACCCCATCAGCTTCATCGCGATCTGCCCCTGGTCGTGATACATCGTGAGCACCGCATCGAAGGCGCCGCCCTTGGCGCGAAGGAAAACCGTATCGGCCGGAAACGGCCCTTCCGCGACGATGCCTTCTGCCCGGCCTGCCTGGACTGCGGGCTCGATGATGTCGATCTCCTCGCGGCCGAAATTGCCGCCGTCGCCGGCATGCGGGTTGAGCCCGGCCACCGCGATGCGCGGCTCGGTAAAACCGGCGCGCCGCATGCAGGCGTTCGTCAGCGTCAGCGCGCGATGAATGCGTTCGACCGACAGCCGCGAGGCCACGTCCTTGAGCGCGATATGCGAGGTGACCCGCGCGTTCCACAGCTTGTCGAGCACGTTGAATTCGCTGGCCGGTGTTTTCAGCCCGGCGATCTCGGCGGAAAACGCGATCTCGTCGTCGTATTGCGGACGCGCTAGCCGCATCGCCTGCTTGTTGAACGGGGTAAAGCAGACCGCATCGGCCTGCCCGTCCCGCGCCAGCGTGAGCGCGCGGCGATAATTTTCGAGTGCAAACGCGCCGCCGGCCTGGCAAGCGACGCCCCGTTCGATCGTGGCGGGATCGAGATGCGCCAGATCCATGAAGGCGGCATCGCCGATCGACCGCGGATCGACGGCAGCCGTCACGCTCGGCAGGTCCGGCGTGACGCCGGCGACCCGCGCGCCCGCGTCGAAAACCCGGCGGTCGCCGATCACGATGAGGCGCGCGCAGGCACGGACCTCGTCGAGGCAGGCGAGCTTTGCCGTCAGCTCCGGGCTGATGCCGGCCGGGTCTCCCATCGCCAGTGCGATCACTGGCTTATGAGGGGTCTGAACGGTCATATGATCCTCGCTTTCTCCTGCGCGGCTTCGCCGGGTCCTCGCCACAGACGCAATATCTGCAAGGCGAGCGGAAGCAGCAACAGCGCCATTCCAGCCACGACGAGACTCGTCACCAGCCGGTTCTCAAAAAATATTCCGAGCGATCCCTTCGACATCAGCATCGATTGCCGAAACGCGTCCTCGGCCTTGTCGCCGATCACGATCGCAAGCACCAACGGCGCCAACGGGTAGTAAAGCTTCTTGAAGAGATAGCCGACGATGCCAAATCCGAGCATCAGGACCACGTCGAGATAGGAGTTCGAGACCGAATAGGCGCCAACCGCACAGATGATGACGATCAGGGGCGCGATGACCACGAAGGGTATCCGCATCAAGGCAGCGAATACCGGAACGGTGAGCAGCACGAGCACGACGGCGACGATGTTGCCGACATACATCGAGGCGATCAGCCCCCAGACGAAGTCCTTCTGATCGACGAACAGCATCGGCCCGGGGTTCAGGCCCCAGATCATCAGCCCGCCCATCATCACGGCGGCGGTCGCCGAACCGGGAATGCCCAGTGACAGCATCGGCAGCAGCGCACTGGTGCCGGCGGCATGGTCGGCGGTTTCCGGCGCGATGATGCCTTCGACCTCGCCGGTGCCGAAGCGATGACCGTTGCGCGAGAAACGCTTGGCGATCCCGTAGCTCATGAAGGACGCGGCGGTCGGCCCGCCCGGCGTGATCCCCATCCAGCAGCCGATCGCGGCGCTGCGCAGCAAGGCTACGCTGTGCCGCGGCAATTGGCCCAGCGCCCGGAATACTTCCCGCCACTCAACCTTCGAGGAGACCGCGCGCGCCTGGAACTCCTCCTCGACGGCGATCAGCAGTTCGCCGATGCCGAACAATCCCATCACGGCGACGACGAAGCTGACGCCCTTGACCAGTTCGTCGACGCCCATGGTCAGCCGCACGCTGCCCGACACCGTATCGATGCCGATGGCGGCGATGGCAAAGCCGATTGCCAGCGCAACCACGGTCTTGATCGGCGCCGAACCGCCCATGCCGACGAAGCTGGCGAAGGCGAGGAAATAGACCGCGAAATATTCGGCCGGTCCGAAGGCGAGCGCCACCTGAGCGACCCAAGAGGCGAGAAAGGTAATCAGGATCACCCCGACCAACGCGCCGAAGGCCGCCGAGCCGAACGCCGTGGCCAACGCCGTCGTCGGCCTGCCGTCGCGCGCCATCGGATAGCCGTCGAACGTCGTCGCGACCGACGACGGCTCGCCCGGGATGTTGAACAGGATCGAGGTCACCGAGCCGCCGAACAGCGCGCCCCAATACATGCTCGACAGCAGGATGATCGCCGAGACCGGCTGCATGCCGAAGGTCAGCGGCAACAACAGCGATACTCCGTTCGGCGCGCCCAGCCCCGGCAGCACGCCGACGAGAATACCGAGCAGCACGCCGACCACCATCAGCGCCAGATGCGGCACGGTGACCGCGATGGTGAACCCGTGCAGCAGCGATTCGAGATTTTCCATTCGTCGCCCCCACTCAGTAGCCGAGCGCGCCGGCGAGCGCGCCGTGCGGCAGGGACACCTGGAACAGGCGCTCGAAGACGACATAGAGCGCGACCGGCGTCACCACGGCGATGACGATCGCATGAAGAACCGACTGCCGTTTCGGCAGTGCCAGCACGGCGAAAACATAGCCGGCCGAAGCGACATACATTCCAAGGATTGGAATCGCGGCGACGAAAATCGCAGCCGGGACGAACAGCCCGGCAAGGCGGCCGAGTTCGGATCGCGTGACCGCTACCGTTACGCTGGCGAGCGTGCTCCGTCCGAGCGCGCCCTGCGCCAGATTGTAGAGGCTGCCGAGCACGACGATGGTTCCGGTCAGGAACGGAAACGTGCCGGCATCGACGCCCGCGCTCGACCATCCGATGCCGTTGTCGATACTCGATACGACGACCGCGACACCGAAGATTCCGGTCAGGGCCGCCGTGACTATCTCAAGTGCACGTCGCGATATCATCGATGCCTCATCCGTCAGCGCCTCGACTTACTTGACGAGCCAGCCCTGTTCGCCCGCGACCTGCTTCAAATGCTCGAGGTCCTGCTTGATGAAGGCGTCGAAGGCAGCGCCGGTCAGGAACGTATCGACCTGCGAGGTCTTCTCGATGTAGTCCTTCCACTCCGGCGTCGCCTGCACCTTCTTCATCAGGTCGACATAATAGGCCGCCTGCTCGGCACTGACCTTGCCGGGCAGCCACACGGTGCGGGGCTGCTCATATTGGGTGATCGCCAGCCCCTGCTCGGCGCAGGTCGGCACGTCGCTCCAGCCCTCGGTCGCCGTCACTTTCGGCCCCTGCGGCAGCCGCTTCGGACTGAAGGCGCAGAGCGGACGCTGGGTGGAGCCGCGCCATTGTCCGAGGCTCTCGGAGGGATTGTTGACGTGGGAATCGATGTGGCCGCCGGCCAGTTGCACCGCGGCCTCGGCGCCGCTCTTGAACGGGATGTAGGTGAATTTGACCTTCGCCGCCTTCTCGATCATGCGGGTCAGCACCTCATCGGTGTCCTTGGACTGCGCGCCGCCCATCTTGAATTCGGTGGCGGCTGCCGCCTTGAGGAAATCGCCCGCGGTCTTGTAGGGCGCGTCCTGTTTCACCCAGAGCAGGAATTCGTCCTGCGCCATCGCCGCGATCGGCGTCAGGTCGGTGTAGTTGAAGGCAACCTTGGAGACGAGCGGCTGCTGCCAGGCGTTCGAGGTGCCGAAGATCAGCTTGTAGGGATCGCCGGCGGAAGCTTTGCCGTAGACGTACCCTTCCGCCCCGCTGCCGCCGCCCTTGTTGACGACCACGACCGGCTGGTCGATCAGCTTGTACTTGGTGACAATGCTCTGGACGGCGCGCGCCAGATTGTCGGTACCGCCGCCCGGCCCAGCGGTTGCGACGAACTCGATCGGCTTCTGCGGTTGCCATGCGGCGTGCGCCGGAATTGCGCCGGCGAGCATGATCGCCGCCGTGGCCAGCAATAGTCTCGAAGTGATTCTCATCATTTCCTCCCGGTCGCTATTTTTGTTGTCGTTGGTGTCGATAAATCGTCAGGCGACCTGTTCCTTGCGGGGCAGCGAAGCCGAGACGATCGCGCCTTCGCGTTCGAACGCCTCGATCTGCGCGGGCTCGAAACCATACTCGCGCAACACTTCGCGCGTGTGCTCGCCATAGACCGGCGCGCCCGAGTTCACCTTGCCTGGCGTCGCCGAGAACTTGATCGGAAGCCCGATGGTTTTCACCGGCCCCACCGTCGAATGCTCGACCTCGACCACCATCTCGCGCGCCAGGGTCTGCGGATCGTTCAGCGCTTCCAGCATGTCATGGACGGGACCGCAGGGCACGCCCTTGTCGTCGAGCGCGGCCAACCAATGCGCCCGGCTCTCGGTGCGAAAGCGCGCGCTCAACTCGGCTTCCAGTTGCTTCAGGTTCGCCATCCGGTCGGAGCCGTTGACGAAGCGCGGGTCGGCCGCGAGTTCGGACGCGCCGAGTGCCTCCAGCATCAACAGCCAGTGCTTCTTGTTGGCGCCGCCCACCACCAGCCAGCCGTCGGAAGCCTCGAAGGCCTGGTACGGCGCATTGAGCGGATGCGCCGAGCCCATCGCGCGCGGCGCCACGTCGGTAGCGAGTGCAATCGTCGACTGCCAGTAAGTCTGCACCAGCGCCGCCTCGTAGAGCGAGGTTTCCACCCACTGCCCTTCGCCGGTCTTGAGCCGGTGCGAATAGGCGGCAAGGATCCCCATGCAAGCGAGCAGGCCCGCGGTGATGTCGGACAATGGCGGGCCGCATTTCACGGGCGGGCCGTCCGGCCGCTCGCCGGTAAAGCTCATGATGCCGCTCATCGCCTGCGCCACCAGATCGAAGCCGCGGCGATCCTTGTACGGGCCAGTACGGCCGAAGCCCGACAGCGAGCAGTAGATCAGCTCCGGAAACTCCCGGTGCAGGTCCTGATAGCCAAAGCCGAGCCGCTCCATCGCGCCCGGTGCAAAGTTCTCGACCAGCACGTCGGCGTCGGCGATCAGCCGCCGCAGCACCTGCTTGCCGCCCGCGGTCTTCAAATCCAGCACGATGCCGCGCTTGTTGCGGTTCATCATCAGGAACGAGGCCGCCTCGTCGCCGATCGTCGGCGGCACCGAATGCCGAGTGTCGTCGCCGTTCGGCGACTTCTCGATCTTGATGACGTCGGCGCCCATGTCGGCCAGCATCAGGGTGCAGGTCGGGCCTGCCATCACATGGGTGAGATCGACGACCTTGAGGCCGGCGAGCGGGCCCGGGCGTGGCGTGTTGTTCAGCGGCATGGGGGCTCCTATTCACCGCGCCAATGCGGCGCGCGCTTGCTGAGAAACGCATCGAGCCCTTCGCGAAAGTCCTGGCTCTGGTAGCACATCAGGATGAGGTCCTCGCCCTCGTCGGGGGTCAGCCGTTTCTGCAACCGCGCCACCGCCTGCTTGGTCGCACTCAGCGTCAGCGGCGCATTGCCGGCGACCAGCCGCGCCACTTCATCGGCGCGCTTGTCGAGCGCGGCGAGGTCGTCGACGATTTCGGTCAGGAGGCCGGCGGACGCGGCCTCCTCGGCCTCGACCAGGCGCGCGGTATAAATCAGGTCCTTGACCCGGGCCGGACCGATCAGCGCCGTGATACGGCTGATGTTCGACATCGACAGGCAATTGCCGAGCGTACGTGCGATCGGAAAGCCGATCCGCGTGGTTCTGGTACCAATCCGCAGATCGCAGCTCGCGGCGATGCCCGCCCCGCCGCCCGTGCAGGCGCCGGTGATCGCCGCAATCGTCGGCACCCGGCACCGTTCGAGCGTGCCGAGCACGCGGTCGATGCGGTTCTCGTAGTCGATCGCGTCCTGCGGCGTCTTGAAGGCGCGAAACTGGTTGATGTCGGTCCCGGCGGCAAATGCCTTGTCGCCGGCTCCCCGCAACAACAGCACCTTGATGCTGCGGTCGGTATTGGCGCGCTCGCAGACTTCGGCCAGCCGCTCGTACATCGCGAAGGTGAAGGCGTTCCTCGCCTGCGGGCGATTAAAGATGATCCGGCCGATGCCGTCCTCGAGCGTGAAGAGGAGGTCCTCCTCCCGCGCCGCCACGTCCTGATCCATGTTTCCGCACCCTGTTTTCGTGATTTTTACTAATCTGAATGCAAAATTAGGATTTATCAAGCTGGAACTGACATAATTTTGGTGATATAGCCATTTTTGCATTCAATTTGGACCATCAGCGATGCTGCATGAAGAAGTCGTGGGCCGCGTCCGCGCCATGCTGCTCGACGGCGATATTCCGCCGGGCGCGCGGATTCCCGAGCGCGACCTCTGCGAGAAACTGGAGATTTCGCGCACCCCGCTACGCGAAGCCCTCAAGGTGCTCGCGGCCGAAGGTCTGGTGCAATTGCTGCCGAACCGCGGCTCGCGCGCGGCGAGACTGACCGACCGGGACATGCGCGACCTGTTCGAAGTGTGCCAGGGACTTGAGGCGCTGGCCGGCGAACTCGCCTGCGAACGCATCACCGACGCCGAGATCGCCGACATCGCCGCCGCGCACGCGGCGATGGCGCGGCATTACAGCGATAACGATCTGCTGCAGTACTACCGTTGCAACCGCTACATTCACGAAGCGATCATCGCCGCGACCGGCAACC
Source organism: Bradyrhizobium sp. KBS0727 (assembly GCF_005937885.2). Classification (NCBI taxonomy): domain Bacteria; kingdom Pseudomonadati; phylum Pseudomonadota; class Alphaproteobacteria; order Hyphomicrobiales; family Nitrobacteraceae; genus Bradyrhizobium; species Bradyrhizobium sp. KBS0727. The sequence continues at coordinate 3,953,948 of NZ_CP042176.1, forward strand.
CCGTGCTGTCAGGCCTCTATGAGACCGTGACGGCGCGCATTCGCCGCGCCCGCTATGTCACTCCAATGACGCCGCCGCGCTGGGCGCTGGCGTTGCGGGAGCACGAGGCGATCCTCAACGCGCTGCAGCGCCGCGACGGCGCCGGCCTGTCGCATATCCTGCGCGCGCATCTGCGCCACAAGCGCGAAGAAGTCCTGCAGGCCGGGTTCGCGGAGACCGAGTCTCACGCGGAAGCTCATGCCTCCCCGCAGCGACAGGCCTGATCCGTCGGCATCGGAAGCCTCGTTCGTCGACGGCGCGACCCGCCCCCGCGCCGGCTGATGCCGCGCGCCCCGGATTTTGCGGGGGGTGGCGCGATAACCACCCGTTCACCATGCCGATGAATCCCGGCGGCATTTCACGCAAAAAATTCACCCCTCAAGTTCCCTTATACCTTTGGTGCCTAGTCATCCCTGAGGGGAAGGCCTTCGTCACCGCGTAGTTGGGGCATTCCATCGTAAGAGTAGATCGAAGCGTATGAACATCGCACGTATCGTCGTCCTGACCATCGCGCTCAGCGCCGGTGGCGTTGCAGCCTATCTCGCCCGCGGAACGGACAACACGTCGCGCCCGGTCGAGCCGGTTGCGCAGTTGCCGACCACAGAAATTCTGGTCGCGAAATCCGACCTCGGGCTCGGCCAGTTGGTCAAGCCGGAAGATATGCAATGGCAGAGCTGGCCGGCATCGAGCACCAGCGGCAGTCTCATCACCCGCGCCGGCAGGGCCGACGCCATCACAGACATCGCCGGCTCGATCGTGCGCGCGCCTTTCATCGCCGGCGAGCCGATCCGCGAACAGAAGCTGGTCAAGGCCAACGGCTCGGGCTTCATGGCGGCGATCCTGCCGACCGGCATGCGGGGCGTCTCGACCGAGATATCGCCGGAGACCGGCGCCGGCGGCTTCATCCTGCCCAACGACCGCGTCGACGTCCTGCTCTCCAAGCGCGAAAAGAATCCGGACAGCAAGGCGTCGGACATCGTCAGTTCGGAAATCATCCTGACCAATATCCGTGTCCTTGCCATCGACCAGGCGCCGAAGGAAAAAGAGGGCAGCAACTCACTCGTCGGCAGGACGGCCACACTCGAGCTAAAGCCCGAGCAGGCCGAGACGCTCGCACGCGCCCGCCAGAGCGGCACGCTGTCGCTGGCGCTGCGCAGCATTACCGACGCCAACAAAGTCGACAACGGGGCACAGGATCTGGCCCGCAAGCAAGGCGATAGCGTCAACGTGGTTCGCTACGGCGTCGCCAGCCAATCGACGGCACAGAAGTGACCGAAAGGACGCGAGACATGAAGTTTGGGGAAAAGCAGTCGGTGATCCGCAGCGTGACAGGCCGTGCCGGCCGTGTTGCGTTGTTAGCGGCAGTTGCCGCGCTGACGCTGGGTCAGGTCGCGCGGGTCATCGCCGCCGAGCCCGACAAGGAACTCGCCAGGCAGCTCTCCAAGGAGAAGGACCCAGAGATCACCTCCGCCATCGGCGGATCGGTGCGGAGCAAGTTTCTGTCGCTTGGCGTCGGCAAGTCCGTGATCGTCGACCTGCCGCGCGACGTCAAGGATGTGCTGGTCGCCGATCCGAAGATCGCCAACGCCGTCGTCCGTTCGGCCCAGCGCGCCTATATCATCGGCGCCGCGGTCGGCCAGACCAACGTCGTGTTCTTCGATGCCGATGGTCAGCAGGTTGCCTCCTATGACATCGCCATCAAGCGCGATCTCAATGGCGTGCGCTCCGCGCTCAGGCAGACGTTGCCGGGAGTCCAGATCGAAGGCGTCGGCGACGGCGTCATCCTGACCGGCTCGGTGGCGAGCCCGGTCGAAGCCCAGCAGGCGGGCGATATCGCGGCGCGACTGGTCGGCGGAGCCGATAAGGTTGTCAACTCGATCGTCGTTCGCGGCCGCGACCAAGTGATGCTCAAGGTCACCGTCGCGGAAGTGCGGCGCGACATCATCAAGCAGTTGGGCGTCGATCTCAGCGCCAGCATGAATTACGGCACCGCGGCTGTGGTTTTCAACAATTCCAACCCGTTCACCGCAAACAGTGGACCGCTCGTCCCCAGCAACAACCTGACCGCGGCGGCCTTGACCAAAGCTGGTCTGCCGTCGGTCACCGCCACCCTGCGCGCGATGGAGACCGCGGGCGTGGTGCGGACGCTGGCGGAGCCAAATCTGACGGCCATCTCAGGCGAGTCAGCGACATTTATTTCAGGCGGCGAATTTCCAATTCCGACCGGCGTAACCTGCCAAACGACGACGTCGGGCGTTATCGGACAATGCGTCCAGACGGTCAGTTTCAAGAAATTCGGCATCTCGCTCAACTTCACGCCGGTGGTGCTGAGTGAGGGACGGATCAGCCTGCGGGTGATGACTGAAGTGTCGGAAGTCTCGACTGAAAACGCGTTGACCGGCGGAACCAATGGAACGACGATTCCCTCGATCAAGACGCGTCGCGCGGAAACGACGCTGGAAATCGCGTCCGGCGGCTCGATAGCGATGGCGGGCCTGATTTCGGAGCAAACCAAGCAGGCCGTCAACGGAATGCCTGGTGTGGACCAGATCCCGATTCTTGGGGGACTGTTCAGGAGCCAGGACTTCGTCAACCACGAGACCGAGTTGATGGTTATCGTGACGCCCTATGTCGTTCGCGCGGTGGCACAGAAGGAGCTGTCGCGTCCAGATGACGGGTTTGCGCCGGCGTCGGATTCCCAATCGGCGCTGCTGGCACGCATCAACCGGATCTACGGCCTTGCCGCCCGCGCCGACGCGGTCGGGACCACCCAGGGCAATTTCGGCTTCATCATTGACTGAGACGGCAGCGCGCCACCGATCCGGGACGAGGACAGAACGATGACCAGCCAAACACCGCATCGCCTTCAGAGCTGGCGCCTGCTCGGCGCCCTGCTCGGCCTGTCATGCGCCCTGGGCGCGTGCAACCAGACCACGGAGATCGTGACCGCGAGCGTTCCCAGCAACGACTACAGGCTGCGTCACCCGATCGCGGTGACCGAAGCCAACCAATCGATCGTCGTCTTCGTCGGCCACGCGCGCGGCGGCCTCTCCGCGCCGCAGCGCACCGACGTCGCCGGCCTGGCGCAGAACTGGGTTCGCGAGGGCACCGGCGCCATTGTCGCCGATGTGCCGGCCGATCCGGTTTATGGACGCGCGGCGGCGGCGTCCTATCGTGAAATCCGTTCGATCCTGATGGCACGCGGCGTGCCGTCCAACGCCATCACAGAGCGTCCGTACCAGGCGGAATATGCCGGCACGCTTCCGACCATCAAGCTGAGCTATCCGAAGATCAAGGCGGTCGCCGGCCCCTGCGGCCTGTGGCCGGAAGACCTCGGACCGAACATCGACAACTCCAGCTACGGCGAGAACCGCCCCTACCACAATTTCGGCTGCGCCACCCAGCGCAACCTCGCCGCCATGGTCGACAATCCGGCGGACCTCGAACAGCCGCGTCCGGAAACTCCGGCGTACACGCCGCGGCGCACCGCCGCCTTTGAAAAGTACCGCAAGGGTCAACCGACCACGACCACTTATCCCGAAGTCGAAAAAGCCAAGCTGAGCGATACAGGCAAATGATCAAGCGCGCCCTGCAGGATTCGGACGAACACATGGACGTCACGCCGCCGCACAACGACGAGTATATCTCGCCGGCGCCGCGCGTCTCGGTACAGGCCTATTGCGCCAGCGTCGCGGTCGCCACCACGGTACGCGCAGCGAGCGAAGACCGCCGGCTCGGCAAGGCTCACCTTTCGGTTCATATGGGCGGCGTCGCCGCCGCTATCGAAGCCTATCAAAAGGCGCCGACGCCGAACGTGATCATGCTCGAAACCGAAGTCGAGCATGACATTCTCGAAGGCCTCGACGAACTCGCGGCCGTCTGCGATGCCGGAACCCGCGTCGTCGTGATCGGCAGCGCCAGCGATGTCGCGCCCTATCGCGAACTGGTGCGGCGCGGTGTCAGCGACTACGTGGTCGGACCGGTCCAGCCGCTCGACGTCGTCCGCGCCATCTGCGGCCTCTACGCCTCGTCCGAGGAAGTCGCTGTCGGCCGCGTCATCGCCGTGGTCGGTGCCAAGGGCGGGGTCGGCGCCTCCACTGTCGCGCACAACGTCGCCTGGGCGATCGCGCGCGATCTGGCAATCGATTCTGTCGTCATCGACCTCGATCTCGCTTTCGGGACCGCCAGCCTCGATTTCAACCAGGATCCGGTGCAGGGCATTGCCAACGCGATCTCTCAGCAGGAACGGCCCGATACCGCGTTCATGGAACGCCTGCTCGCCAAATGCACCGATCGCCTCAGCCTGCTGGCCGCGCCGGCGACGCTGGACCAGGTCTACGATTTCGGCGCCGACGCGTTCGATGCGATCTTCGATACGCTGCGGATGACGACGCCCTGCATCGTGCTCGACGTGCCACATCAGTGGTCGGCATGGACCAAGCGCGCGCTGATCGGCGCCGACGACATCCTGGTCGTCGCCGAGCCCGATCTTGCCAACATGCGCAACGCCAAGAACATGCTGAACGTGCTGAAGGCGGCCCGGCCCAACGACCGTCCGCCGCTGTACTGTCTCAATCAGGTCGGCATGCACAGGCGCCCGGAAATCACCGTGCGCGAATTCGCCAAGGCGATCGAGAGCCAGCCGATCGCTGCCATTCCGTTCGATTCAAAGATGTTCGGGACCGCCGCCAATAACGGCCAGATGATCGCGCAGGTTTCCGCCACGCATAAGACCACCACGATGTTCCTGCAGATGGCCCAGCGCATGACTGGCCATGCCGTGACCAAGAAGGCTTCGTTCCTGACGCCGATCCTCAAGAAGTTGCAGGGCGCGACAGTTCGCAAGCGGGCATAGCTCAGAACTGCTGGCGCTTTAGTTGCCGCGGCCGGCCCCGGCGATCGACATTTTCTCGACCTCCGCGCGGGCGCCTTCCTTGCGCGCCAACAGTCGCTTCAGTTGCGTGACATTCGCCGCCGCTTCATCCGGCGGCAGGTCTGCCCGCACGATCTTTTCAGCTTCGGCGAGATGCCCCTGCAGGCCCACCGTGAGCGCCAGGTTGGCGCGTACGCGCTGATCGGCCGGCGCACGATCATAAGCGCGCCGCATCGTCTCCTCGGCCTTCGGAAGGTCTTTCGAAAGTACGTAGGACAGTCCGAGGTTGGACAGCACCGACGGCTCATCGGGCACGATCTTCAGGGCACTGGCGTAATACTGCCGCGCCTCCTCAAACCGGCCGAGCTGATCCAGCGTCGCGCCCTGTGCCGACAGGATCCGCCAGTCCGGATCGTCGGGGCTGTGAGCGCGGCCGAGCACGTCAAAGGCCTGCTGGAAATTACCATTGTCCGCCAGCGCGCGGCCGTAGCCGGCGAGCAGCGCCTTGTTGCCGGAATGGGCGATCGTCGCCTGTTCGAGCACCGCGACCGCCTGGGCGCGCTGTCCCGAAGCGCGCAACGCCTTGCCGTATTGCAGCGCCGCCTCGGCGTCCTTCGGGTTGGCCTTAAAGCGCTCATGGGCGAGTTCGACGTCGCGCCGCGGGTCGGCCGAGCGCTTGCCTTCGGCCTTCTCGCCAAGCGACCCGGTGACGTCCGAAATGTCACCTGAGGTCTGGCAGCTAGCGAGCCCCGCCGCCAGTACGATGGCGGAAACCGTGCACGCGAGACGCCGTGCGAAGCGGGGGGATTGGAGCGATTTCTGGAACATGTACTGGACTCGCGGTCGGCGACTGTCCAAGCACGCTCACAGCTTAACCCTAAATTCAGGTTAAGCGGTCAGGATTTTACGGTAAGCAATCACCTCCGGGGGCATCATGCCCCCGGCCCTATGAACTCGCCTTGTCGGCCCCCGCCTTTTCGGCGAGGCGATCCGGCTCAATCGACGAACTGAGCGCCCAGCTCGAAACCAATCCGCCATGCGAGCTTGCATACGCGCGGCCGACCTTCCGAAAAGATCACGGTGAACTCGGTCGGAATCTCCGGATATTCAGCGATGATCTTCACGCCGCCATCCGAGATGTCCGAGATCATGCAATCCCGCGGCAGTCCGCCCGTCGCGAACTGGATCTTGGCAAAACTCCTGCACGCACGACGTTCGCTCTTTCGGCGATTGGCTGCTGCTGCTGCAAACATTTGAATCCCTGGCCCTGCTCGTTGTGAGACACCCGATAGAGCTTCCGGTTTACAGATAAATTGTTGGAATTTGACTAGCGGAAAACCTCGCAATGTAACGGTTGTTTTTCATATCCGTTTACCGAACGACGGCGCATCGCACGCCACCAGACGCGCCCATCATCGCGCCCGCACGCGCAATTTTCGGCAAATTAAAGGGTTGATCCGCCCTCGATTGGCGGTAGCCTGACCCCTCGACTCGAATTGCCGGGAAAGCAAACGAGCATGGGAACCATGGTTCTTCTCGACCTGATGGGCGGCGTGGCGCTACTGCTCTGGGGCCTGCACATGGTCCACAGCGGCATCCTGCGCGCGTTCGGGCCTGACCTGCGCCTGCTGCTGGCGAAGGGGTTGAGCAACCGCTTCACCGCCTTTACCGCCGGCCTCGGCCTGACCGCGCTGCTGCAGAGCAGTACCGCCACCGCCCTGATCACAAGTTCGTTCACGTCGGAGGGACTGGTCAGCCTGGTGCCGGCGCTCGCCATCATGCTCGGCGCCAATGTGGGCACCACGCTGATCGTGCAGGTCCTGTCGTTCAACATCGCCGCCATAGCCCCGGTGCTGTTCATCATCGGCCTGGTCGCGTTCCGCAGCGGTCCCCGTTCGCGCATCAAGGACATCGGTCGCGTCTCGATCGGCCTCGGCCTGATGCTGCTGGCGCTGCACATCCTGCTCGACACGCTGGCGCCTGCCGAGAATGCACCCGGCGTGCGCGTGTTCATGAGCGCCATCACCGGCGATCCCGTGCTCTGCATCATCTTCGGCGCGGTCGTGACCTGGGTGGTGCATTCCTCCGTCGCCAGCGTGCTGCTGGTGATGTCGCTGGCCTATGCGCATTTCATCTCGCCGCCGGCGGCGCTGGCGCTGGTGCTCGGCGCCAATCTCGGCAGCGCCATCAACCCGATTTTCGAAGGCGCCCGCCGCGACAACCCGGCGAGCTACCGGCTTCCGCTCGGCAATCTCGTCAACCGGTTGGTCGGCATCGCCTTGGTGGCGCCGTTCCTCAATCCGATCTCGGAGTTGCTGGCGTCCTGGCAGCCGGATCTGGCCAAGGCGACGGCGCTGTTCCACATCGCCTTCAACGTCGCGACTGCCGTCATCTTCATCGGCCTGCTCGACGGCATGGCGCGGCTTCTGAAGGCGCTGCTGCCGACGCGGGTCCAGGAAGCCGACCCGTCGCGCCCGCGCTATCTCGACGACAGCGCGCTCGAGACCCCCTCACTCGCGCTGGCGGATGCCGCGCGCGAGACACTGCACATGGGCGATCATGTCGAGATCATGCTGCGCAAGGTGATGGCGGCGATGATGACCAACGACCGCGCACTGGTCGACCAAGTCTCGCAGATGGACAACAGCGTCGACAGCCTCGACGAGGCCATCAAGCTCTATGTCACCAAACTCACCCGCGGCAGTCTCGACGAGCGCGAGGGCCAGCGCGCGATGGAGATTGTCTCCTTTGCCATCAACCTCGAGCACATCGGCGACATCATCGACAAGAATTTGAGCGAGCTGGCGACCAAGAAGATCAAGCGCCGCTTCCAGTTCTCGCCCGAAGGCGCCGAGGAACTGTCGGCCTTCCACAAGCGCACGATGGATTCGCTGCGGATCGCGTTCGGCATCTTCATGTCGGGCGACGTCAACGAGGCGCGCAAGCTGCTCGCCGAGAAAACCGCGCTGCGCAATGCCGAGCTTGCCGCCACCGAGCGGCACCTGGATCGTTTACGTGAGGGCCGGCCCGAGAGCATCGAGACCACCTCGCTGCATCTCGACGTGCTGCGCGACCTCAGGCGGATTCACTCGCACATCTGCTCTGTCGCCTACCCCGTGCTGGATGCCGCCGGCGAGCTCGCCGCCTATCGCTCCACGGAAGCCGACATGGCCGCGCTGCCGTCGCCGGCGCCGGGCCGCGGGTGATCAACGATCGAGCGTTTTCGACGCCCTGCCGCGGTTCTTCACGATCAGCATGATATTGCGGATGTAGATCACGGTCGCCATCGCCTGGCCGAGGATGATCACCGGTTCGCGCTTGGCGATACCATAGACCAGCGTCATCAGCCCGCCGCCCATCGAGAAGAACCAGAACGCCATCGGCACCACGCTCTGTCCGGCGCGCTCGCTGGAGATCCACTGCACCAGGAAGCGCGCCGTGAACAGCAGTTGTGCGATCAGGCCGAACGCCAGCCAAAAATCGAACTTGGCGACGAAGACGTCGTACAGATAGTCGCCAAGCGCCTGGCCGTATTGAATCAGCATCAGTGAACCTCTGTCGCTACGGGCGTCGGCTTCTTGCGGCGGATCAGCCACCACACGCCGGCAAGATCCATGATCCCGATCCATAGCCGGTCAAAGAAGCCGTAATTGGACACGCCGGAATGGCGCGGGCGATCAATCACGTCGACATAGGCGATGTCGAAACCCTCGCGGCGCACCAGCGCCGGCAGGAAGCGATGCAGCCCGTCGAAATAGGGCATCGACAGGAATACGTCGCGCGGAAACGCCTTCAGCCCGCAACCGGTGTCGCGGGTGCCGTCTTTCAGGATTCCATTGCGCACGGCGTTGGCGATCTTCGACTGCATCCGCTTGAAGCCGGTATCCTTGCGCCCGACCCGCTGGCCGGCCGCGAGACCGACCCGGCCGCCGCCGCTTTCCACCGCCGCAATCAGGTCCGGCAGGAACGCCGGATTGTTCTGTCCGTCGCCGTCGAGCGTCGCCACGATCTTGCCGCGCGCCGCCCGCACGCCGCTGCGCACCGCCGCCGACTGGCCTGAGGAGTTGACATGCTTGAGCTGCCGGATTTGCCCGTGCTGTTGCATCAGCGCACCGAGCCGCTCGGCGGTCGCATCCGTCGAGCCGTCATTGACGTAGATGATTTCGTACGCCCAGCGGCCGTCGAGCGCGCCGATGATCTCCGCGATCAGCGGCGCGACATTGTCCGCTTCGTTGCGCACCGGCACAACGATGGAAACGGCGACCGGTTCTCTGTCGGAGGGAGGCAAATCGGCACTCATCGGCTGGGTTGGATTGAAAGAGCATAAGGGCTGGAACAAGGCCGGAACCGGCTCGATCAGACGCTTGGGCGACCGCTTTTATGGGGCGAAAGCGCCCCGGGCAACCCTTTTGAGGCGTCCGGACGAGGGTCCCACCAGCGGCACAATCGTGCCGCCGCGGTGGATCGCAAATCCCAGCCGCCGGGCCGCGAACCAGTATCGCACGCACATCGCGCCGATGACGCCGACCAGCGCGCCAGCGACCACATCGCTTGGATGATGGGCGAGCAGCACCAGGCGCGTCGCCACGATGATGACGGCGTAGACGATCATCGCTCCCCTCGCCCTCGGCCACACCGCCGCCACGGCAAAGGCCAGCGCAACGGCGGTGATGGAATGTCCGGAAGGGAAGCTCGAATAGGCCTGGGTTCCCGCAAAGTGCGCGAAGTTGAAGACATTGACCTCGGCGCCGCCGACAAACGGCCGGCCGCGGCCAACCACCCATTTGATCACTTCGCCGACGAGTACCGGAAAGAGCACGGCGAAGAACATGAATTGCAGGCGCGTGCCGAGACCCAGCAGCAGCGATCGCTGCATGCCGCGCATCGCGGGTGCTGCGATCGCAATCACGATCAACAATGCAGCCAGCGTCCCCAGTACAAATTCGTCCTTGCCGAAATCGGTGAGGATGCGGAGCCACCACAGCGCTGGCGTGCCCCGCGCCGGCATCTGGGCTATCTCCCAGGCGTCGATCGCGTACATCAGCACGATGATCGCAAGCCCGGTGCCGGCTGCGAGCAGCAGGACATGGCGCGCCGCCCGGCGCCCGGCCTCGGCACGCCGCGAATGTGACGGCGCGCGCGCCAGTTGGGCCAGCGACAGCCAGGCCAGCGTCATCAGGCGCGAAGGGTAGTTCCGGGCTTCGGCGATGCCTGCGGGCACGGACATCCTATTCGGTGCCTTCCGAGCGGAAGATCGCGATCGAGATCGCCCTGCCTTGCGAGATGTTGTAGCCGTCGATCCTGGTGGCCACGTTGTAGCGCAGCCCGATGGCCTCGGCGCGCTGGACAAAGCCGCGCTCGGAGCGCGCCTCCACCAGGGCAAAACGGCAGGTGCCCTGGCCCAGGAAATCCGCCGCACCCGATCCGTCGGTCAGCAGCGTGTCGGTGCCGGTCATGAACACCAGGCTGGGTTCGTGAAAGCCCGCAGCCGCGGCTTTCGGCCCGACGCAAACGACGTTACGCAACGCGCGCGCGACCTCGGCGCTCGGGAACACCGTCGTCAGCGACGGCATCACGATGCCGTAGATTCCGATCGACAGAAACATGGCGGCAATCACGCCATTCAACAGCGAACGCTCGGCGCGGCTATCCTCGAACATCCACCAGGCGATCAGGCCGAAGATCATGGCCGCCGCCAGAACGGGCCAGGCCGGGAATACCGGCTGATGCGTCAGCTTGATCGCACCGACGATGGCAATAACAGCGGCGAGTGCCGGCACCGCAAACCACCAGGCCGCGCCACGGACCAGCCACGAGCGCGACAGCACGCGGCGTTCCAGCGCGCCGACGGTGAGGATCGCGATCGCCGGATAGAGCGGCAGCACGTAATGCGGCAGCTTGGTCAGCACCAGTTCGAATACGATCCAGGACGGGATCAGCCATGCCAGCAGATATTGCGCGCCGGGCTCCCGCCGCGCGCGCCACACTGCCGGCGCCGCCATTCCGGCCAGCGCCGCACCGGGCCAGAACGTCACCCAGAACAGCAGGAAATAAAGGCCGGGTGGCGCGCCATGGGACTCCTGCGCGGCCAGCTTGCTCAGCATGTCGCCGCCGATCGAATTGGCGAAGAACGCGTCGCCCGCGCGCCAGAAGATCGCAACGAACCACGGCAGCACCAGCACCAGCATCCACATCAGCCCCCAGACCGGACGCATGCGCCATAGCCAGGCTGCCGAGCGGTCGAGGATCGCCAAGGTCAGGATCGTCAATCCGACGAACATCAGGATCAGCGGTCCCTTGAGCAGAATGCCGGCGGCGAGCGCGGTCCAGAAGATCGCCGGCGACGTCCACGACGGATGCACCGGATCCTCGCCGCGCTGCCAGGACAGGTACACCCGCGCCATCGCACCCATCGCGGCGACCACGGTGAGCAGCAGCATGGCGTCGGTCTTGGCGAGCCGCGCCTCGGCGCCGAGCAGGACGCAACTCGCCATCATCAGTCCGGCCAGCGCGGCCCCGCGCCGCGTCACGAAAGCGAGCGCTGTCCAGTAGGTCAAAAGCACCGCACCGATGGCGCCGATCAGGGACGGAATCCGGTAAATCCATATCCGCAGTTGCGCCCGCGGCAGGCCGAGCGCTGAGGCGGTTTCAACGACCGCGGACTGCAGCCAGTAGATGCCGACCGGCTTCTTGTAGCGGACGTCGTCCTGGAACCGGATATCGACGAAATCGCCGGTTTCGACCATCTGCTTGGTCGCCTGGGCGAACCGGGCCTCGTCGCGGTCGATCGCCGGAATGTTGAAGAAACCGGGCAGGAAGAGCACCAGCCCACACAGCAGCAAAAACACGATGGCGCGGAAATGATTGGCCGTGGCGAAGTCGAACGCGGCGACCAGCCTGCGGCTGGAATTCGCAGGTTTTGCAGGCTGTTGGCCTGCTCCAAAGCGCCTGACATGCGAGGTTTCAACCATCCAGTTCGCATACGATGAAACCGCACTGCAAACAACCCGCAGTTCCCGGCAACAACTCGTTGTGCCCGGGAACAACTCGTTGTTCCCAGCCCGGCGGTAACGATCCCCTACTGCACCCGGATCACCACGGTATCGGCCGCGCCGGTGGCATCGATTACCGTCAACCGGGCAAAACCGGGTCCTGGCGGGTCGACCAGCCGCTGGCGCCGGCTGTCGATCTCGCCGACCGAAATACCGTTGATCATCATGGTCAGCGGCAGCACTCCGCCCGCGACCTTGACGGGCATCGCGGCGGATTGCCCATCTCCGGAACGATCGACGTCGATCCGCGACCCGTTCAGGGGAAACTGGATGTGCGGCGCCTGGTCGGCGCCGGTCCGGATCAGTTCGCCCACCGGGCGAAACCGTCGCAACGGCAGCGGCAGCTTGGCATTGCTGGCGAGCAGGACGCCCTTCGGCGGCTTCGGCAGCGCCGCCGGGATCTTTCCGGTGCGAGCGAAGGCATCGAACAGGATCGGGGCTGCGGCGGTGCGGCCGACCAGTCCCGGCACCGGCGCGCCGTCGGGCCGGCCGACCCAGACCCCGATGGTGATGCGGCCGTCGAAGCCAACCGACCAGGCGTCGCGGTAGCCATAGCTGGTGCCGGTCTTGAACGCGATTTTGCCGTGCACGCCGTTTTCCGGCGGCGGCGTGCCGATCAGGACATTGCCGACCTGCCAGGCCGCGGCCTGGTCCATCAGCCGCATCGGCTCGCTGTGGTCCTGATCGCCCATGATCTCGCGCAGCGGCCGCGTGGTGCCGAGCCGCGGAAATCCCGTATAGAGCTGCGCCAGATCCTGTAGCGTAACGCCGACGCCGCCGAGCCCCATCGCCAGCCCCGGCGCTTCGTCCTTCGGCAGCACCAGACTGCCGCCGGCCTGCTTCAGCCGTGACGACAGCCGGCTGGCGCCGACCCGGTCCAGCAACGCAATCGCCGGGACGTTCAGCGACAGTTGCAGCGCCTTACGGATCGGCACCGTACCCTGGAACGTCATATCGAAATTTTCCGGCGCGTAGGAGCCGAAACGAATCGGGCGGTCGTCGATCAGGCTGTCGGGATGAACAAAGCCGTCCTCGAAGGCGAGCCCGTAGATGAACGGTTTTAGCGTCGATCCGGGCGAGCGCACCGCGCGGGTCATGTCGACCTGCCCGGCGCGGCGCTCGTCGAAATAATCGGACGAGCCGACACGAGCCAGCACGTCGCCGCTTTCATTGTCGACCGCAATCATGCCGATCGAAATATTCGGCCCCTGCGCAATGGCGCGGTCGCGCGCCAGCGCTTCCAGCGTCTTCTGCAAGGTGGCATCCAGCGTCAACTTGATGACCGGCGCATCCTTCACGATTGCAATCGCCGCATCGGAGGAATGCGGTGCCAATATCGGCATCGGCTTGCGCAGCCGCGGCACCGTGACCGCCCTCGCCTGGATCGCATCCTCCCGGCTGACGACGCCGTCTTCGACCATGCGGTCGAGCACGCGGTCGCGCGCGGCGTGGGCCGCTTGCGGATAGCGGTCCAGCCGCCGCCGTTCCGGCGACTGCGGCAACGCCACCAGCAGTGCAGCTTCCGCCAGCGACAGCCGCTTCGGCTCCTTGCCGAAATAGGCGATCGACGCGGCGCGGATGCCTTCAAGATTGCCGCCGAACGGCGCCAGCGTCAGATAGAGATCGAGAATCTCATCCTTGCTGAGTTGCCGCTCGATCTGCACCGCGCGCACCATCTGGCGCAGTTTGGCGTAGACCGAGCGCTCGCGCCGCGGCTCCATCAGCCGCGCCAGTTGCATCGTGATCGTCGAGCCGCCGGAGACGATGTGGCCGCTTGTCACAAGCTGCCACGCCGCGCGTCCGAGCGCCAACGGATCGATACCGCCATGCGCGCGGAAGCGGCGGTCTTCATAGGCCAGCAGTAATTTCAGATAGCCGGGATCGACCGCCGTCTTCGCATCGACCGGCAGCCGCCAGCGGCCGTCGGCCATCGCATAAGCGCGCAGCAGCTTGCCGTTGCGGTCGACGATCGAGGTCGAGACTTTTTGCGCCTGCTCAAGGGGTAGCGGTCCGAGCGAGACGACCCAGGTTGCGAAGGCGGCGACGAATATGACTAGCGCGACGGTGATAGCAGATGCGATGCGCACACCCCGACGTTTTAACACGCCGTCATGGCCGGGCTTGTCCCGGCCATCCACGTCTTGCCTTTCTGCGGCAACAGCAGTCGTGGATGCCCGGGTCAAGCCCGGGCATGACGACGGAGAGTTCCTGTTGCCCGCCTCACTCATTTCGCCGGACGCACCTCGACCGTGCCGGTGCCGGAGCGGCCGTAGCGCGAGGGGTTGTACATGTCCTCGACATAGGCCTGCGGCAGCACGTATTTGCCGGGGGAAACCGCGCGCACGACGTAAGCCACCGTGAACACCGCCGTGTCATCGGCGGCGCGATCGATCGCGGCCGTGAAGCGATCGTCACGGAACTCGGTGTTTTCCGGCTCCTCGCCGTCCTCGATCCAGTCCAGCGTGCCGCTGTCGCCCGACGACACCAGTTTTGGATTGTCGATCTCGAGCCCGGCCGGCAGATAATCGGACACCATGATGTGCCCGAATTCCGGTTTGGCTTCGGTGACCTTCAGCACCACTGCAAATCGGTCGTTCTGCTTGGCCTTGGAGATATCCGCCGGCTTGCCGTCGAGCGTGAAGTAACTACGCTCGATCTTGAAGCCGTTGGACGCCGCCGGCTCCGGCGTGATCGGCGAACCGGATACCGAGACCACCGCCTGCACCGGTGCATCGCCGGTGTTGGTGATTTTGATCGGCTTGCCCGCCATCGCCTCGGCTTTGTAGCTGCGATAGACCGCCGTCTTGGCCGGCACGCCATCGATATCGAGCGCCAGCGTTTCCTTGGCCAGTGCGCGCGAGGCCAGCACCAGCCAGGCGTTCTCCTGCGTCGAGGTGTAGGGGGTGAGCCCGCGCGCCACTTCGACCCGCTGCACGGCCTGCGTCAGCGTCGCCCGCGGCGCGTTGCCTTCGCTCGCCAGCGACACCAGGGCTGCCGCATCGCGCAGCGCCGAACCATAATCGACGCGGCCGAACTCGATCACGGGCTTTGGCGCCAGCGCATCGAGCGCCGCGCCATAGACCCGCTCCGCCCGCGCCTTGTCACCGACCAGCGCCAGCGCCGCCGCCAGTTGCGATTTTGCAATCGGGGTAGCGAGATTGCTGAGCTTGGTATCGGCGAGATAACGCAGATCGCCGATCGGGGCCGCGCCGTTGCGGGCGAGCACGTATAGGCCGTAGGCCAGATCGCGGCCGCCGTCCTTTTCCGGCTCGTTGGCGTTGACCACCGAGTTGCGGATCCGATCGAGCGCGCTCTTGAACAGGATATCCGGCACCGCAAATCCCTTTTCGCGGGCGCGGGTCAGGAAATCCGTCACATAGGCATCGAGCCAGACGTCGTCGCCGCCCGCCGACCACAGGCCGAACGAGCCGTTGGAGCCTTGCCGGGCCAGCAGCCGGTCGATCGCGTCCTTGATGCGTTGATCGACCTCGGTGTCCATCGCCAGATGCGCACCGGCTGCGAGATCGTTGACATAGAGCAGCGGCATCGCCCGGCTGGTGATCTGCTCGGAACAACCGTGCGGATAGCGATCCAGCGCTTTCAGGATGGTCGCGGCATCGAGCGCCGTCGACAGGCTCGCCGACAGCGAGACGCTGCCAGTGCCCGACACCAGGTCGGAGAACATGTCCTGCGTCAGCGTCAGGCTTTCGCCCTTGGCGAGCGTCCGGATCGACCGCCGCGCCAGGATCTGGGTCGCCGCCTTGACGTCGAGCGCATAGTGCCGCGCCAGCGCGAGACCGTTCGGGCCCTTGATGTCGACGTCGAGATTGGCCGTCCCCGCGCCGCCGGCATCGAGCGCCAGCGCCATCGAGGTGCGCTGTTTGGCGGCGAGTTTTACCGTGGTGGTGGGACTACCCGTGACCTTCACCGGGCCCGTCGTCTTCACGGCGATCGTGTAGTCGCCGGGCGCGCCTTCGACGTTGTCGAGGTCGAAACTCATGGTGCCCTTGTCGCCGTTGAGCAGGAAACGCGGCAGCGTTGCCGTCAGCACCACGGGATCGCGCACGGTGACGTCTGTTGTCGCGCGGCCGACCTTGGTAGCGCTCCACGCCACCGCCATCACCCGCGCGGTGCCGGCGAATTCGGGAATGTCGAACGACACTTCGGCGGAGCCGTCAGGCCCGACCGTGACAATGCCGGAATACAGCGCCAAAGGTTTTTGGGTGGGCGGCGCGCCCTGCAGTTCGGCGCCGGCGGAATCGCCGCCGGTCTTGAGCTGGCCGCGGGTGCCCTGCATTCCGTCGATCAGTTGCCCATAGAGGTCGCGGACCTCGGCGGTCAGGCGGCGCTGGCCAAGGTAGTATTCATCCGGCGCCGGCGGCTTGTAATTGGTCAGATTAAGGATGCCGACATCGACCGCGGCCATCACGATCTTGGCGTCTTCACCGGGGTTTAGCCCGCCAAGCTTGACCGGAATCTTCAAGGCCGTTCCCGGCCGCACCAAGGCTGGCGGCGACAGCGCGACCTGCAGCGTGCGGGTCTTCTTGTCGATGCCGAACCATTTTAGCCCGATCGCTCGTCCGGGCATCCGCTGGGCCGCCGCATCCAGCGGACGGCGCAGGGTCGCCAGCACATACGCGCCGGTGCCCCAGTCCTTGGCGACCGGGATTTGGACCTGCCGGGTGCCTTCCTTGACGTCCACGGTCTGGGTCGTCAGCAGGCGGTCGCCGAGCACGTTGATGGTGAGTTTGCCCGCCGAGCGGGCGTTGACCGATACCACCATGGTGTCACCGGAAGCGTATTCCTGCTTGTCGATCGAGGTCTCCAGCAGGTCCGGCGTATCGGCGCTGCCGTCGGAGTACCAGCCGACATCGAACTGCACCGACGTGATCGGCCCGTCCACCTCGGACGATTTGACGTCGAGCCGATAGCGGCCGGGCTGCGGCGCGAGGCTGACCCGCGCGGCCTTGTCGGCGGTCAAGGCGAGGTCGCCGTCGGCGACGCGGCTGGTCGACTTGACCGGCTCATATTCCCAGGACGAGTTCTGGCGATACCACTGGTAACGCGACTCCATCTTCAGCAGCTCATAACGCAGGCCGTCGCGGGCGAGCTGCTTGCCGTCGGGGGCAACGAACACCACGTCGAACTCGGCCTTGTCGCCTTCAGCAACGTTCTTGTCGCCGAACAGCGGCTTGATGCCGATCAGGTTGGTGCTGGGGGCCACCGGTAGCACCAACTTGCGTTCGACGGCGCGGCCACCGGTTTCCGCCATGCGGATGAAGATCTGGGCCTGCTGCGGCCGGGTCGAGGACGGTGGTTTTGCCAGCGACACCGGGAAGGTCGCCACGCCGTTGGCGTCGGCTTCGGGCAGGTTCTCGATCGGGGTCCGCTCGTTGCTGGCGGTCTCCTCGTCGGCGACGCCGAATTGATAGCCGGGATAGCCCGGCCGGCCGGACGCGGCCGGGGCGACCAGCATGTCGCCTTCGAGCGAAAGCCCGGAAGCCGGGGCGCCGTACAGGAAATGGCCGTCGACTTTCAGTTCAACTGGAACCTCAGCCTTGATCAGCTTCTCCTTCGCCGTCAGGTCGAATTCGATCCGCTCGGGGATGTAATCCTCGACCATGAAGGTGGTCTCGCCGACCGACGCGCCCTTGGGGTCGGTATAGGCCCGCGCCCGCCAGGTCCCGGTCGGAACCGCGGAATTGAGCGGCACCGCCATGGAGCGGCCGCCTGCCCCCTGATCCGGAAGCTGCGCCCGGCGGTACTCGACGCCATCGGGCCGCTCGATCACCAGCGTCAGCGGCCCGCCGGTCATGGCGTTGCCCTGCCCGTCGCGCAGCAGCGCGGTGAGATAAACCGTCTCATTGGACCGGTAGACCCCGCGCTCGGCATAGACGAAGGCGTCCGCGCCAACGGGCGTCTCCCGGCCAGCGACGCCGCGGTCGGTGAGGTCGAAGGCGCTGGTCTTGAGGCTGAGGAAGGCGTAGTCAGCCTTTTCGCTAGTGACCGTCAGCAGGGCCGGCGACAACCCGCCCTCGCCGCGCGCCAGCCCCGCCTCGAACAGCACGTGGCCGGCATCGTCGGTCTTGCGGGTCGCCAAAATCTCGTTGTTGCGCGCGACCAGCTTTACTTCGGCCTTGCCGACCGCCTCGGTGGAGGCCAGCGAGTTGACGAAAACATGGATGCCGTCATTGCCGGAAAACGCCGTCACGCCCATGTCGGAGACGATGAACCATTGGGTCGCCAGCGTGCCGTCATCGTCGCTGCCGGGGCTCTTGGGGGCCGCGGTCATGACGTAGACGCCGGGCTGCAGGTTGCCCAAGGCCTCGTCGACCGGGAATGCGGTCACAACGTCCTGGTTCAGCGTGGTGGCGGTGGCGAGTTCGCCGGTCCAGACCTTGACGCCGCGCTCGTCGCCGAGATCCGAGAGCTGGTAGCGGCTCAGCGTCTTCTGGAAGTCGCTGTCGATCACCGTGTTGATCAGGTTGCGGTCGCCGATCCGGAACACGTTGACGTTCACCGCAGGCGTATTGACGCTGACCAGCGGAATGCCGCGCTGGCCGGTGCGCGGCAGCACATAGGCGCGGCCGGTGAAGCGCACGAACGGCTTGCGGTCGCGGACATAGATGTTGAACTCGGCCGATTTCGGCAGGCTCTCCTTGACCGTCGACGGCAGGCCGGCGCGCAGGTTGATGTTGTAGCGCTCGCCATGCTTCAGGCCGTCGACGCAGAGCTGCTTGCCCTCGGCCGACAGCGCCGGCTTGTCGGTGCCGGCCAGCGCCAGAAACGGCGCGAAATCGACCCGCTTGGCGAGGTCCTCGGAGAACTGGAAACAGGCCCGCGGCGAGGCGCCATCGGAATCGACGGTGTAGTCGAGCAGCCGGAAGCCGTGCTCGTCGCGCATCTTCTCGTACTGGCCGCGCACGTCTGCGACCTCGCGCAGGTCGAGCGACAGCCGCAAGCTATCCAGCGCCGGCCGCCACAGCTTGCGGTCGGACAGCGAACGGCCGAGCACCGCCAGCGCATCGGCCTCCTCGCCCGCGTTGGCGGCGCGCTGATAGGCGATATAGGCCGAGGTCGAGGCGCGCTCGAGCAGGAAGGTCTGCTCGCTCGACGAGTTGGAGCGGATCTGGAAGATGGTTTTGGCGAGTTTCAGCCAGTTGGCGCCGTCCTCCGGCGTGGTGGCGGCGATCTGGCCGAGGATCTGCAGCCCGGTGCGGAAGTCGGCCCGCTTGAAGGCCACGTCAGCGTCGTTGCGGAGCGTCGCCGCCGACCGGGTGACCGGCCCCGCCTCGCTCTTGATCTGGGCCTCCAGCTTGATCGCGGAATCGGCCAGATCGTCGCGCTTGAAGGCCTTGTCGGCCGCCAGCGCCGGAAACAGCCCAAGCGCCAGCGTGGCGCAAACCAGTGTGGCGCGGACGAAACCGATCATGACGGATCTCCTGGCGCGGGCAAACGCCGCGGTACGGTCAAAAATGCGCGCAAAGGTGACGGCCTGATGGCGAAGGACAAGCCTTGCGAAAAGGTTGGCTTGCGAAAAGGTCGCAGCAGACATGGCGTTGGCAGTCCAAAAAGGGCGCGGGGCCGCGCCGGCGGCAGTCAGCCGGCGCCAGCTTTGGGTCACCGGCGCGCCATAAGCAATGGCCCGCCGTCTGGCTTTGTCGCAAAGGTGAGGAAATCGGTTCGACGCCCTTGGCGGGGCAGCGGATTTTTCATAATGGCAGTGCTAGAAAGGCCTAAAGCGGAACACCGCCCAGACGGTCCCATAGCTCAACTGGATAGAGTAACGGATTTCTACTCCGTGGGTTGCAGGTTCGAATCCTGCTGGGATCGCCAATGGTTTCAATGTGATGCGCGATCTGTTCTTAGAAAATCGGTGTACCGTCGCGTATTGAAGAAACCCCTTTGATATCAGGCTTTCCCATTTAGTCCCGCTTAGTCAGTGGTACACGGATGGTACACCGACGTTTCGGTGGTGCGGTACCCCGGACAACCGCCGTCCTCATCCCGAACGCTCCGACTGTTGGTGGGTCTACTACGGTGACGTTCAGGTTGGCATGATCGCGGTCCAGCCGAGCCTGCCGGTCAGCGCTCCGCAATGGAGGTGGGAAGCTTCTACCCGCCGTCCCATCGCGGCCGATCCGGGACCGGTTACGCGTCAAGCTTCGACAAGGTACGAGCCGAGTTCGAAGCCGCGTGGAAGGACTACCTCCCGCGATGCACCGAAACCGACTTCATCGAGCATCGCCGCCAACGCGCCTTCACCGCCTGGAAATACGCCATGCATGATGGTGCCTGCCGACGTAATCAGCGAGTGGCTGCCAAGCCCAACCCTAGGGACAGAAATCAAACTGAGACACTACCCCTCTTTCAATCGCCACCGCGACCGGCGCGACTCGCCAACAATCTCCACGCCCTTCCCACGGCAGTGTCCTGTTTTGAAAAGGAAAGGGCTCCGACCTAAGTCGGAGCCCTGAGCTCAGCCTTCTAAGCGACCAGCCACGGAAGCTACGATAGCGAGCGCGTTTACTTCAGCGAAGTGCTGATCGTGCCACGGCAGAGATGATGGCAATTGCGATACCAGCGGCGATCAGACGGTATTTAATGGCAGTTGCACCGGATCCATCGTTCAAAAATCTCCTTAAGATTGCCATATCTAATGATGCCGCTTTAAGGTTGAACAAAATTACCCTAGCCGTGGCTTCTTTAGGTTGTGTTAAAGGATTTTCTCAATTTCTTTCCTTGGCCTATTTGTCGCAGCATTGACGAAGCCGCACGCTATATTCTCCGGGATAGAACGAGTTCCCGGGTGGAACCGCCGTGGCTTCACCGCGACCAACATGGCCGGGGCGCTCGTTGCTGGAAGCGACATACGTTAGCAAACGAAACGCCCATTGCAGGTTTCTTCATAGGGGCGGCGTCATCGTCGTTTCAATGCCAATGATGCCAAGGCATCTCAGTCAGGATAGCCGGCGAGCTCGCTGCGCAAAGATGACGAACTGGCTCACTGTGGCGACCGTCATTGAAGCGGCTCAACCTTCGCCGGCAAGTCAGGAGAGCGGGCGATCCGGTACACCGCGTTGCTGCACTTAAGCACCCAAACCCCTCGATCTGGCCGGGAGCGTTTAGCATCCCTCGCCGCACGCAGCGGCTTGTCGCAAGTGAAACCTTCCGCGCGGATTGCCACCGCCAGCAGAGATTGTAGTGTTTCGGCTGCGACCGCCGTTCCTGTTGCTTGTTGTGCCCGAGCTGCTGGACTGAAAGCAACGGCTGCGACGGCTAGAAATGTTGACGCATGCAGCTTGGACATAGCTGTGGCCCCTTCCAATATTGGCACCTAGAAGCAAAAATGGAACCTATCTCACCCGGTTTCAACACAGGAAATGTCACGGATGTCGTCCGGCCGACCGACACTGTCAGGGTAAGTAATCTGCCGCGGAATTGTCAATCTTGATGGTCCGAGTGAGGCCACCACATAATCGTCATTGGGGCTTTCGAGATATGGAGAGCACGATGACGGAATTGGCAGGGCGTGAAAACAGCTCAAACTCGATACGACGCCCGGAATTGCTAGCAGTCACGGCTGCAATCGCGCTGTTTACGGCAATGCCGGTAAGTCTCGCCTATGACGGTCCGACTTTTCGAAGTGGGCTTTGGAAGTTTGAACGAACGCTGGAGACTGACGGCAAGCCCACCAATCGGCTACCCACCAGCGGATTATCAATCGATCGAGAAGTGACTCGTTGCGTCGATCCAACTTCCGCGCTGAAAGCGGAATTCACACCGTCCCACTTTGGAGCCTGCAAAACCAAAGACGTTCGGAAGACAGATGGTGGTTATGTTTTGCAGAGGGCCTGTGAAAGTGGCGCACCAATCGAAACCCAGATCGATGTGCAGGATGACAGCGCTTACACAGAGATCAATCAGGGTAGCATCGGAAAGATATCGACGAAAGAAACCGTCGTGGCGCAGCGGGTCGGCGATTGCGACCGCCAGCAGCGGTGACATAAAGTGGCCCCGCGCCCGCTAGTTTTGGCGGCCGGCGCCTGTTGAGCCTGGATGATGGTGCCAAGATCCTCTGCGTTTGCTGGATTGGCAGTCAAACATATCGAAAGCACAAGGTGCTTGAAATGTGGAATCGGAAACTTTTCGGCACTCCGTTTTTCCATCAATCACTATGTGCCGCCCGGCTAAATATAACCAGATCCCGAGAAGGGCGCGCTGGGCTAATGCCGATAATACCGATACGGCCGCTCCCACACGAATGTCGAACCGAAGCGGTATGGCAGCGGATCATAGCCGATCAGGTACGCGGTTCTGATCCGATAATGTCTGTGGCGAACGACGCGGGTAGAGAGACGCGATGGGCTGCACACGCACCGCTGACGGGAGCTGAACTCCGATGCCGGACTTTCATAGGGTTTCAGCCGATCCGCCGATGCTCGATCCGGAAGGACGCAAAGCGCACCAAGGGCGATAATTGACAGCAGACGAACCATAGCCAATCCTCCCTGGACACCTGACCATAACGGCACAAGATGGACAAGTTCCCGGACTTCCCGCTGAGCCGTATTTACCTATTTTTCTCGCATTCTTTTTGATCTAGCATCCACCTTTCACTCAGTGTTGTTGGGGTTTTAGTCATGTTGGATGAGCAATTTAAGAAGGAGCGCGCCCGCGCCGTGCGCGACCTGGCCGAGAAGGCGAATGATCCCTTCATCAAGGCGCGCCTGTTGGACCTGGTATCGAGATACGAAGACGACCGACCCAGAACCTCAAATAGGCTGACGACCGTTGACCTGCAGTTTCAAAGCAAGGGCACCGGGTCAGAGCGATAAGAACGGAAAAGCGCCGCTGAGCGATGTCAGCGGCCTTCCGGCAAAGTCAAAGGGTATAAAAATCCCTGCCCGGCGAGTCGTTGCGCGAGCTGAAGCTCGCCTATCCTGAGAAGGCCGCGCTAGCTTCTGGAGATCGCCGACGCTACCGGATGTTGCAGCGGTGATAAATCCTTTCGCCTGCGGTGTTACCGTCACGCTGACCATGAACGCCGTCGTACTGCCGCCCCAGCTCGAGCTATCGCTTGACAGCGCCGAATTGCTGGCGAGGACGCTGGGTTTCGTCGCCGTGGCGAACGACGAGACCGGCGATCCCGACGAGCCCGGATATTCGACCTCGATCCAGAAAATCATCGTTGTTGGGTACTGAAGCTTGCCGGCCGGTGCAGAACGCACCGAGGCGCTCAAGAGGGCTGGCTAGCTTCGGAATGCCGCCAACTCCGACCGTCCGGTCTTTTCGTCCGAAACGCCGAATGCCGATCAGTCGTAGCTGCCGGTCGGTCCTAACCGTTTCGGTGCTCTCGGGCTCGGTGAAGTGGTTTCGTGGCCGGATCTGCGACGAAACAATTCCACCGATACGACGAAGCCGATTTATCGGCCCGACGACACCTCCCTGAAATGAACCGATGCTCTGATGGCTTCGCCAAACAACGGGGTGCGGCCATGTGGGATTTCATCAACATTCTCTACCGCGAATATTGCCTGGCTCGCCTGAACGAGATGCGGCGGTTCGAACTGAGCCGCTGACAATCGCAACATGGAACGCGAAAAGCCCGTCAGACCGACACCACACCGGCCCGCATGGGTACCGCCGCGCAGCCGTGTCCCCGCTTTGTTTTGGGATTGATCCCCCCGTCGGGGCATACCGTGATCTGGCGGAAAATGTACCGGTTTTGGCGAACATTGTGTCCGCAGCTCTCCGAACAATAACGGAGACTCCCGGGGGCGCCGACTATCGGCTAAATTGCGAAGTTCTCCCGAAACTAGCTGTTCCGATTTGGGAAACCGAGATGGCGCTTGTGCTGCCTGCCCAGCGCTATTCTGAGTGGACGTAAACTCTGCCATTCGCCGTCCGGCCCTCCGGACAGGGTTTTTGATCCATGTCATCAAACCTTGGCATGATTTGTGCTCAGCAATTTGTGCTGGGGATTGCAGGGCCCAGTTTGATACACGGCGCCGCCCAGCCATCATATTCGGCTGGTGCGGCGTTGTGCATTTCCGGGGTTTTATAAAGGGTAGATGAGCGTACCACGATGGCGTGCCTCGTAACGGTAAACCCTGGACACGAGGCAGACGATGCGCTGCGAAACGCAGGAATCGCAGGCACTCCTCTCTGCAATATCGGAGGCAGTTGGCGGTTCAAAGGCGTCAATCAGGTCGCGTGCCTACATCCTCCGAATAAGTCTCAGACCCTTCCTACAGAGTGAGCG
Source organism: Bradyrhizobium sp. KBS0727 (assembly GCF_005937885.2). Classification (NCBI taxonomy): domain Bacteria; kingdom Pseudomonadati; phylum Pseudomonadota; class Alphaproteobacteria; order Hyphomicrobiales; family Nitrobacteraceae; genus Bradyrhizobium; species Bradyrhizobium sp. KBS0727. Next base: position 3,978,177 of record NZ_CP042176.1, read on the forward strand.
ATTGCAGGTGTGGTCACATTCAGTATCGCCTAGAGAGACAGGGCCGAAGGCGAAGGGGAAATAACTATGCTGAGCCGTCTTCGGAAGTTGGTTTTCGACATTCGCCACCGGACTCCTGCCGCGCGTTTTGCGGAGAGCTTGCGTCGTGTGAAGCGCCTGGCACGGCTCATGGCGATTGTGCAACAGAGGTCGCGTCGGAAGGCAGGATGAGGCGCTCGTCACCCTGACCTATTGAAGCGCAATAGCTCTGGCGCTTCTGCCGGGATCGCCGGTTGCACCTGACGAGCGATCGCTCCGGCTTTCGGCGCCATCCGTCAGCCCTGGCCGGTCGTCCCCCACCTTTTCCCGAAGACGGGGGAATTCACCTGATCGACTTTCCAGTCGAAAAAGTCGTAATGGCCCGACCACGCGTGGACCCTGCTCCCGCACACCTCGCAAGCGAAGTTGCCGGAATGCTTGTCGGGGTGATGCTCCCGCGTCGCGGTATAGGGCAGTCCGCAATTGGGACAGCTAAAATATTCGGTGGTCCAGATGCCGCTTGCCATGGTGCGATTATGCGGAGCATCGCGGATGTTTTCCAGTCCGGCCGTTTGCCACCGTTAGCCCGTTCTTAACGGCTTGGATTCTCATTCGATAATGGCCGTTAACGAATTGCGGTCGACGGCTGACGCTGCGCACCTTGCCGGTGCAGGACCCATTAAGATTGGAACGACACCTGGCTAACGCCGGCTCCACCCGATCTTTCCGAACGCGCCCGGCAGCATGCCGGGAGTCTTGGTTTGCACGATCGCCGGCGACAACGCGGGTCAGGCTAGTGGCCGCAAGCGCACGGCACGCGCTCAGCCACCTTTCTTCACGATCTGATATCCGCTGGCTGCCAGGTCCTGCAGGATCGCCTTGGTGATATGCGCGCTCTGGTCCGGCGCGATCCATTCGTAGTCGAGGTTCGGACCGCCGTCGCCCTCGGGATATTTGATAAAGGCACTATGAATGGCGTTCGTAATCAATGTTTCGATAGCCTGCTCGGACATTGGGCCTCCTGTCTATGCGCCGAACCTACCACAACGCCGGCATGGCTGACTGCGCTTTCTTCCGCCGCGACGACGAAGCGGGCGAACGGGACACCGGGAGTTTTGTTTTTGGCGCGATCGGCGCTGGCGCGCGGCGCGAGACGCATGATTGAAACTCCTCGTAATGTCCGACTGACTCCCCGCAGTGTTGCTCCCGCGCCACGTTTTGAAACTTCCTTCCAGGTTGGCGCAATGCTGCCCAAACGCCGCCACGCCATCGCCAAGGTCGACAGGGAGCTTCGGCCAACCTCCTAGGGGCCCGTCGGGTCCTGCAACAGAATGTTGGGAGCGATGGCAGGGTATCACCACGGCGAAGGCAACGGCGTTTCGAAGCTGCGGCTTGCCGCACTGGCACTGGCGTTGACCTCTTCCCCGGTCTGCGCCGGCACCTTTCAGGAGATGTGGATGGGCCGCGTCGCCCGGCCGCCCGCCGACAATGAGGAAGCCTCGGTGTACTGGGAAGACACCTGGGACGCGCGCGGCAAACGCTTCAAGGCCAACGAGGTCTCCTGCGCACATCGCACCGAGGCGTTCGGCACCATCTTCGTCGTTACCAATCTCGACAACGGCAAGACGATCAAGTGCCCGGTGCAGGATCGCGGTCCTTATGCCCGCGGCCGGGTGCTCGATTTCTCGCTCGGCGCGGCGCGCGAGATCGGCTGCGACGGCCTGTGCCGCGTCAACGTCCGGCGCGCCGGTTACGAGTAGCCACATCCGGTTCCATCGCAGGCGTAACGCCCGCGATGTGCTCGCCTGACCAGCGCGCGCAAGGTTTGATTTTGCCTTGATGACAACCTTTGCATGCTACGATAGCCTGTCGAAAAATAAAATCAGACAAAATACAAATCAGGGAGGAGTGGCATGGCAGACGCACAGGTCGCAGCGCGTGCTTCCACGGCGAACGACGCTACGGCGCAAACGGTCGACGTCGCGGTCGTCGGCGCCGGCTTCGCCGGCCTCTATATCCTGCATCGCCTGCGCAAGGCTGGCTTCAACGCGGTAGCCCTGGACGAGGCCGGCGATGTCGGCGGCACCTGGTACTGGAACCGTTATCCCGGCGCGCGCTGCGACATCCAGACCATCGACTACAGCTACACGTTCGATCCGGAGCTCGAGCGCGACTGGACCTGGTCGGAGAAATACGCGACCCAGCCCGAGATCCTGCGCTACCTCGGTTTCGTTGCCGATCGCTACGATCTGCGGCGCGACATCCGTTTCGGCACCAAGGTCACATCGGCGAAATGGGACGAGAGCTCGGAACGTTGGCTGCTCACGACCAGTAACGGCGCGCCGGTCTCGTGCCAAAGCTACATCATGGCGACCGGTTGTCTCTCGGCGCCAAAACCGCCGGAGATCGATGGCGTCAAGGATTTCAAGGGCGAGATCTATTTCACCAGCCGTTGGCCGCATCAGGGCGTCAATCTCGCCGGCAAGCGCGTCGCGGTGATCGGCACCGGTTCGTCGGGAATCCAGACGATCCCGATGATCGCCGAACAGGCCGCGCACCTCACAGTGTTCCAGCGCACCCCGAACTTCGCCCTGCCCGCCCAAAATGGTCCGGTTCCAGCGGATCGCGCGGCGTTATTGCAGAGCGACCGCGCCACCTTCCGCGAGCAGGCCCGCTGGTCGATGGCCGGCGTGCCGTTGCCTCCGGCGACGGAATTCAGCTGGCAACTCAGCGACGCCGAGCGCCGCGAACGCTTCGAAAAACTGTGGGCCACCGGCGATCTCGTCGGCATGCTGACGCAGCTTTGGGCCGATCAGGGCGTCGACGTCGACGGCAATACCCTGCTCGCCGACCTGTTCCGCGAAAAAATTCGCGCGATCGTGAAGGATCCCGAGACGGCGGAGGCGCTGAGCCCGTTCGATCACCCGTTCGGGGCCAAACGCCCCTGCCTCGACACCAACTACTACGCCACCTTCAACCGCCCCAACGTGACGCTGGTGAACCTGCGCAAGGAGCCGATCAAATCGATCACGGCCTCCAGCATCGCCACCGAGAACCGCAGCTTCGACATCGACGTCATCGTGTTCGCGACCGGGTTCGACGCCATGACCGGCGCCATCAAGGCGATCCATCCGATCACGGGCCGCGGCGGCAAGTCGCTGACCGACGTCTGGGCGCACGGCCCGCAAACCTATCTCGGCCTCGCCGTCGCAGGCTTCCCCAACCTGTTCCTGATCACCGGTCCGGGCAGCCCGTCGGTGCTGTCGAACATGGCGGTCTCGATCGAGCAGCATGCGGACTGGGTGGTCGATCGCCTGGTGGCGATGCGCGAAGCCGGATTCACTGCGATCGAACCGACCGAAACGGCACAGGCGGGTTGGGCGAGGCACATGGCGGATTGCGCGACATTGACGCTGCACCGGCTCGCCAACACCTGGTACACCGGCGCCAACGTCCCCGGCAAACCACAGGGCGTAATGCCCTATACAGGTGGCGTCGGCCCCTATCGCAGCATCTGCGGGGACGTCGTCAATCGCGGCATGCTGGGCTTCAGGCTGAGCGGCCCCAACGGTACCGAACAATGCAACGACGGCGAGATCGTTCGCCTGCAGCCGGACGTGCGGCTGGTGCTGAACATGCTGGCGGAGATGAACCTGCCGCCGATCGAGACGCTCGGCGCGCAAGGCGCCCGCGACTTCGTCGCCGAGTTCAACAAGAGCCGGCCGCCGGGCCGGCCGGTCGGTGAGATCGGCAACGGCGCGGTGCAAGGGGCCGATGGTCCGCTGCCTTACCGTCTGTACCGGCCGGCAACGCCCGGCCCGCATCCGATCGTGGTCTATTTCCACGGCGGCGGCTGGGTGCTGGGTGACGAGCAATCCGACGATCCGTTCTGCCGCGACCTCTGCCGCCGCAGCGGGATGATCGTCGTCAGCGTCGGCTACCGCCATGCGCCCGAACACCGTTTTCCGGCGGCGGCGGAGGACGGCTATGCCGCGACCAGGTGGATCGCCGAGCATGCGGCTGATCTCGGCGGCATTCCCGGACCGGTCACCGTCGCGGGCTGGAGCGCGGGCGCCAACATCGCGGCCGTCACCAGCCAACTGGCCCGCGACCGTGGCGGCCCAGCGATCGCCGGCCAGCTTCTGGTATGCCCGGTCACCGATTGCACCTTCGACCGCCCGTCCTACACGGAAAATGCCACCGGCTATTTCCTGACGCGCGGGCTGATGTTCTGGTTCTGGGACATCTACTGCTCGCCCGCCGACCGCACCGATCCGCGGGTTTCGCCGTTGCGTGGCAAGCTGACTGGCCTGCCGCCGGCGTTCGTCGCGACCTGTGAGTTCGATCCGCTGCGTGACGAAGGCATCGCCTATGCCGAAGCGATGGCTTCCGCAGGCGTCCAGGTCGAGCAACTGCAGGCGCGCGGCCACTTCCACTCGTCGCTGACGATGGTCGACGTGGTCATCACCGGCGTCAGCGCGCGCGTGCGAATGGCCGAGGCGCTGCGCCGCTTCGCGGGGTTACCTCAAACCGCGACAGATCGTGCACCGCCCGCGGCAAGTGAGGCTGCCGAGTAGCGCATGGTGGCCGTCGTCCTTCGAGACGCCTTTCGCGCTCCCTCGGTGAGCGAAAGGCGTTCATCCGGGGGATGACGGGGATAGAGACGGGTCGCTTCGCTCGCAGTGACGACGGGCTGATTGAAAATCAAATCGGAAAGCTTACGCCCGCGGCCGGCGGCACGCCGGCTCCCGCGCCGCGCCAGCGAGCGCGCGATCGGCCGGCGGCACCCGGCTGCAGACCGTGAATACGAGCGCCAGCCGGCTGCACTGCCAGTCCGGACCGATCGCGGCGCCCGGCAACGGTTCCGAAAACGTCAGTCCGGCTGCGACGAGGGCGACGACGCAGGTCAGCGAGACGAAAGCCAAGACGTAAACGAGGTGTTTGCGAGTCCACCAATCGTGGGGCATGGCGTCCTCCTGTTCGGACGCCGCCAACATAGGATCGGGTCGGCCGTCCCGGTGTGAACCGCATCACAGTCCGTTCGGTCTCCCGGTTTCGTGATTTCGGCACGCCCCGCAGGCTTCAGGCCCCGCCAGGCTTCAGGCCTCGCCCGGCTTCACTGGGCCGGCTGGATCACGTTGCAGTTGGTGCGGCCGGACATCAGGCAATCCTGCATCTTGCTGGCGGCGGTCAGGTCGTGGGCCAGCCACAGCCCAACGGCCAACATCGCCGCAGCGATCAAGAGTCCGGCGATCGCGCCGCGGCGGCTACCGCCCTCCTCCGGATCCGTCATGGTGTCATTGTCTCCAGGGCGCGCCGACAACAGTTCGCGCCTGTCTTGACCGGGGCCGGCAAGGCGCCCGATCAATTCGGGCAACAGCTCCAGGAGAAGATACACGCGTCGGGTATAACTGTCGCAAATCCGTTGCGCGCGGGCATGCCTTGATCGACAGTGCCTGCTTGGGACCGAGCGTGCGCGGGGGCGTGCCATGAGTAAGCAGGAAGCGGGCTACGATTACCATCGTTACCGGAAATTGCTGGCGGAAGCGGTCGACGAGACCAAGCGGCTCGAACTGATCGAGCAATTGATCGAGGAAAAGGCCCGCGACCGGCTGGAAGCCCAGCGGACATCGGACCGGGTGGCAATGACGGCGGTGACGGTCGCCAGGATTCTCGGCCCGACCGCGCGTCGCGATAATTTCGGGGTCAAGTAGCTCGGCCTGGGCAAACCGGCCCACCCCGCGCCGGAACCGGATCCGGCGCGATCGACGGGCGTTGCCCTCACCCTACTTCTCCGAGGCGGCCATCACGATCGAACCGACCAGTCCGATCAGCGCACAGGCCAGCAGGGCATATTGCAGGATTGTGACCGCCTGCCGCGGCGCTTCGGTCGCGGTAGCGATGTCGTAGAGCAGCCACACCGACGTCAGCCCGCTCATCAGCATGATTTTCGGCCATTTGCTGTTCATGCAAATCTCCCCTGATTTCGCCATTGGACGCTGGCATTTTGCCGTGGGTTCACTTAACCAAGGCCCGAAACCGCGCCGCCACGCGCCCGCCCCTAAAATGAAATCGACAAGGCCCCTTTTATGAGTGGATTCAAGGAACCGAGCTTCGCCGACCGCCAGAAGGCCGCGCTGCGGGCCAAGCAGGACATCCTGAACAAGTTCAAGGCCCAGCCGGGACCTGACGATCCCGAGGTGAAGCGCCGCCAGGCCGAGCGCGAGGCCCAGGCCGCCGCCCGCGCCAAGGCCAAGGAGATCCGTGAGGCCGCCAAGGCCGAACAGAAGGCGCGGGAGGCCGCGGCCGCCGCCGAGGAAGCCGCCCGGCTTGCGCGCGAAAAGGAAGAGGAAGCCGCTCGCCAGGCGGCCCTGGAGGCCGAACAGAAGGCCAAGCGCGACGCCCGTTACGCCGCGCGCAAGGGCGGCAAGGGCAAGAAGAAGTAAGCAGGCTGCGGCGGCGCTGGGTTGCCGAGTATCACGGATCGACGAACCAACTCAGGCCGTCATTCCGGGGCGATGCAAAGCATCGAACCTCAGATGTGCAATTGTACCCCTGAGGTCCGGTGCTAACGCACCATCCCGGAATGACCGACCGGCCTAGTTCTTCTTCATGCCGTCGTCTTTTTTCATGCCGTCCTTCATCATCCCATCCTTCTTCATTCCATCGTCCTTCTTCATGCCGTCCTTGGACATCGCGTCCTTCGACATGGAATCCTTGGACATGGAATCCTTCTTCATCCCGTCGCCTATCTTGTCCTGCGCGAAGGCGGCAGGCGCGAGCGCGAGGCTGATCGAGAGAACAGCGGCAGAGAGGCCGAGGCCGATACGGGTCGTGGTCGTCATGGGTGGTCATTCCTTAAGTTGGTCGTTTCTAAAGCGACGTCTGCCGCTCTACCCTCGACGCTGCGACGGCCGGGTTTGTTACGGATTGGGCCCAACGCTTTTGCTGGTGTCACGGATTGTTGAAACAAGCGGCCTGAAGGCGGCACTCGACAAGCTGCCGCCCAAGCTTGGACGCATTGTTGACGGAGTCTTTTGCAAATCCTCGTTTTAGCGTGTGCGCTGCAGCATGCCCGGCCTCTCTCCGGGGCCAGGAAACGGCACTTGAATCAGGACTTGAATCAGGACTTGCCGTCGCGCGCCGCCTCTGACCTATCAAGCAGCCTCGAACTATCAGACTAGAGAAATCTCGGGCCAAGACCGGCTAAGATGGGCTCAACGCCGGCCTGGAAACGCCGACCAAGAACAGCATCAGGGGAGACACCATGATCACGCGCCGCCATATCCTCGCATCCGCGCTTGCCGCGCCCGCCATCCTGCGTCTCGGTACCGGTACCGCCCACGCCGCGACCACGCTGAAGATCTCGCACCAGTTTCCGGGCGGCAGCATCGACAAGGGCGATTTCCGCGACCGGCTGTGCCGGATGTTCGCCCAGGAAGTCACCAAGCGCAGCGGCGGCGAAATCGTCGGCGAGATCTATCCGAACTCCTCGCTGATCAAGACCAACGCGCAGTTCTCGGCGATGCGCAAGGGCGCGCTCGATATCAGCCTCTACCCGATGCCCTATGCCGGCGGCGAATTGCCGGAAACCAATATCGGCCTGATGCCCGGCCTGGTCGCGACCTACGATCAGGGCATGCGCTGGAAAAAGGAGCCGGTCGGCAAGGCGCTGACCGACTTCCTCGCCGACAAGGGTATCATCCTGCTCTCCTGGGTCTGGCAGGCCGGCGGTGTCGCCAGCCGCTCCCGCCCCATCGTGGCCCCCGAAGACGCCAAGGGACTGAAGGTCCGCGGCGGCTCGCGCGAAATGGACATGGTGCTGCAGACCGCGGGCGCCGCCGTGCTGTCGGTGCCGTCGAACGAAATCTATGCGGCGATGCAGACCGGCGCCTGCGACGCCGGCATCACCTCCTCCACCAGCCTGATCTCGTTCCGTCTCGAGGAGGTCGCGAAGGCGCTGACCTCTGGCGCCGGCGCCTCCTACTGGTTCATGCTGGAGCCGTTGATGATGTCGAAAGCGATATTCGACAAGCTGCCCAAGAACCAGCAGGACATCCTGTTGGCGGTCGGCAGCGAAATGGAAGTCTTCGGCCGCAAGGGCGCGCAGGACGACGACGTCGAAGTCGCCAAGGTCTACGAGAAGGCGGGCGCCAAGGTCTCCGCGCTCGACGTGGCGACCGTTGGCAAGTGGCGCGACATTGCGCGCGATACCGCCTGGAAGGATTATAGTGCTAAGACAGCGACCTCAGCGACCTTGCTGAAGCTCGCGAGCGACGTCTCCGCATGATGCATGGTCCGCTTCCGGATCAAAAAGACCTTCCCGGCGCCGCCACCAGCAACCCGCTCGTGGCGGCGCTCGGACGGGCGCTGGCGCTTTGCAACAACGTCATCGTCTTCGTTGCTGCGCTGGCGCTGATCGCGGCCTGCGCGATCCTCAGCTACAGCGTGCTCGGCCGCGCCTTGTTCCACAGCGCCAATTACTGGCAGGACGAGGCGGCGGTGTTCCTCCTGGTCGGCGCCACCTTCATGACCGCGGCCTATGTGCAAGGCCAGCGCGGCCATATCGGCATCGAGGCCTTTATCGGCCTGATGTCAGCGCGTGCCAACCGGATCCGACTTTGGTTGGTCGATGTCGCAAGCCTGCTGTTCTGCAGCTTCTTCGCCTGGAAATCCTGGACGCTGGCGCATGAGGCCTGGGTCGACGGCCAGGTATCGAACTCAATGTGGTCGCCGCCGCTGGCGATACCCTACGCGCTGATGGCGCTGGGCATGACCTTGCTTTGCCTGCAGCTCCTGCTGCAGATCATTATTCCTTTGGTGGGTACTTCGCGCTGATGAGCGTTCTCGGAATTGGCCTCAGTTACGGTTTTGCCACCCTGTTTGCGATGTTCTCGGGCATGCCGATCGCCTTCGCGCTCGGCGCCGTCGCGGTCGTCTTCATGGCGATCTACATGCCGGCGGCCTCGCTCGATACCGTGACGCAGAACGTCTACGAGGAAATGGCCTCGATCACGTTGCTGTCGATTCCGCTGTTCATCCTGAAAGGCGCCGCGATCGGCAAATCCCGCGCCGGTCAGGACCTCTATTCGGCGCTGCATGCCTGGCTGCATCGCGTCCCCGGCGGGCTCGGCGTCGCCAACGTGTTCGCCTGCGCGCTGTTTGCGGCGATGGCGGGCTCCTCGCCGGCCACGTGTTCGGCGATCGGATCGGCCGGCATTCCCGAGATGCGCAAGCGCGGCTATTCCGGCGGCTTCGCGGCCGGCATCATCGCCGCCGGCGGCACGCTGGGCATTCTGCTGCCGCCCTCGATCACCATGATCCTGTTTGCGGTCGCCGCGGAGAAATCGCTGGGCCGGCTGTTCCTCGCCGGCATCGGGCCGGGACTGCTGCTGGTGACATTGTTCGGCATCTACGCGGTATTCCGGTTCCGCAAGGAATATGCCGCCGCGCACGCGCTCTACACCGCGACCGGCACGGAAGCGGCGATCCTGCAGCACGACGACTTCACCATGGCGCAGCGCTTCAGCGCGCTGCCGCGGGTGCTGCCCTTCGTGCTGTTGCTCACCGGCGTGATGATCGCGCTCTATGGCGGCTACGCCACGCCGTCGGAAACCGCGGGCCTCGGCGGGCTATTGGCGCTGGTGCTGATCGCGTTGATCTACAGCGTGTGGCGGCCGAGCGACCTGGCGCCGATCCTGAAATCCACCATCCGCGAATCCACCATGCTGATGATGATCATCGGCATGTCGCTGCTCTATTCCTACGTGATGAGCTATCTGCACATCTCGCAATCGGCGGCGGAAGCGATCGTCGCCATGCAGCTGCCGCGCTGGGAATTGCTGGCGGCGATCCTGGTCATGGTGGTCGTGCTCGGCTTTTTCCTGCCGCCGGTGTCGATCATCCTGATGACCGCACCGATCATCCTGCCGCCGCTGCGCGCCGCCAATTTCGACATCATCTGGTTCGGCATCGTGATGACCATCGTGATGGAGATGGGGCTGATCCATCCCCCGGTCGGGCTCAACATCTTCGTCATCCGCAACGTCGCTCCCGATATTCCGCTCAGCGAAGTGATCTGGGGCACGCTGCCGTTCGTGCTCTTGATGATGGTCGCGGTGCTGCTGCTGTGCTTCTTCCCGGGCATCTCGACCGCCCTGCCCGATCTCGTGATGGGCCCGGACGGGGGTAGGTGACGGTTACTTTGCCGCGCGCGCTTTCGCATTCAACGCACTGGCCACGCGGCTGACCGGCGGGCGGCCAATCAACCCGCTCACGACGTTGATCGCGGCGAGCAGCTTCGGCATGTCGACGCCGGTTTTAATCCCCATGCCTTCGAGCATGTAGACCACGTCCTCGGTCGCGACATTGCCGGTAGCACCTGGGGCGTAGGGACAGCCGCCGAGGCCGCCGGCGGCAGAATCGAGCACGCGGCAACCTTCTTCCATCCCGGCATAGAGATTGGCCAGCGCCTGGCCGTAGGTGTCGTGGAAATGCATCGCGAGGTTCGCCATCGGGACATCGCCCGCCACCGCGCGCAGCAATTGTCGCGCCTTCAAAGGCGTCCCGACGCCGATGGTGTCGCCGAGCGAGATTTCGTAGCAGCCGAGATCCCACAGCACCCTGGCGACGTCGACGACCGCCTGCGGCCTGATCTCGCCCTCATAGGGGCAGCCGAGCACCGTGGAGATATAACCGCGCACCCGCACGCCATCGGCCTTGGCGCGGGCAACCACCGGCTTGAAGCGTTCGATCGATTCAGCGATCGAACAATTGATGTTGGCGCGCGAAAAACTCTCGGACGCAGCGGCGAACACCGCGATCAGCCTGGCGCCCGCGGCCTGCGAGGCCTCGTAGCCCTTCTCGTTCGGCACCAGCACCGGCAGTTCGCAATCGGTATGATGGCTGACGCCGCGCAGCACGGCGTCCGAACCGACCATCTGCGGGATGGCTTTGGGCGACACGAACGCGCCGACCTCGACCTCCCGGAGCCCCGCACCGATCAGCGCCTCGATGAAGGCAATGCGGTCGGCAACGCTGACCGGAGTCTTCTCGTTCTGCAGGCCGTCGCGCGGCCCGACCTCGACGATGCGGACGGCGTCGCTCATCAGGCCGCCGCCGGTTCGATTTCGGCCAGTTCGACGCCCTCGCCGACGATGTCGCCGACCTTGCACTTGATCTTCTTCAAAACGCCCGCAAAGGGCGCGCGCAGGGTCTGCTCCATCTTCATGACTTCGAGCGTGAGGATCGCAGCCCCCTTCTCCAGCATCGCCCCCTCCTCGGCCAGCAGCGCCACCACGGTGCCGGGCAGAGGGGCCACGATCTTGTCCTCGCCGACTTGCTCCTCGGTCTCGCCGCCGAACGGATCGATCCAATGCAGGTCGAAGCGGCCGTTGCGGGTGCGCAGATAGAGCTCGTGGCCTTCGATTACGGACACGACATTCGACTTCACCCCATCGATGGTGATGTCGAAACCACCACCTCCATAAGGCGCCATCGAAATGACAAAGGGAGCGTGGCGATCAGTAAGCGACACGGTGAACTGGCCATCGCCATATTGCAGCGTCACCTTCTGCTCGGCGCCCGGCACCTGCCGGAACGCGAATACCCGCTGACGCCGGCCGACCGGCTGCCAGCCATAGGTCCGCCACGGCGAATGCGCTTCGTTGCGCGCCGCCTGTTGTTCTTCGACGATGATGGCCGCCACCGCGGCGCAGAGCTCGAGTTCACCGGCGGGGGGCGACGTCTCGGTCAGGCGCTTCAATTCGCGTTCGATGAAGCCGGTGTCGATGGTGTTGGCGCGAACGTCGGGATGCGTCACCAGCGCCGACAGGAACGGAATATTGGTGACGATGCCGCGCACGTCGGTCGCTTCCAGACCGCGGTTGAGCCGCTCGATCGCGGCCTCGCGGGTCGGCGCCCAGGCGATCACCTTGGCGAGCATGGCGTCGTAATAGGGCGACACCGCATCGCCGCCGCGATAGCCGGCGTCGATGCGCAGGCCGTCCACAGCATCCGGCGTACGCCAGGTCTTGATCCGGCCCACTGAAGGCATGAAGTTCTTCTGCGGATTTTCCGCGTAGACCCGGGCCTCGATGGCGTGGCCGTTCAGTCTGATCTCGTCCTGCGCCAGCGGCAGCTTTTCCCCGAAGGCGACCCGCAACTGCCATTCGACAAGGTCGATGCCGGTGATCAGTTCGGTCACGGGATGTTCGACCTGCAGACGGGTGTTCATCTCGATGAAGAACACCTCCTTGCCGTCGGAGACGAATTCGATGGTGCCGGCGCCGACGTAACTGACTGCGCCTGCGGCCTTGCGCGCCGCGGCGCAGACGGCGTCGCGCTGCGCGGCATTGAGCGTCGGCGACGGCGCTTCCTCGATCACCTTCTGATGCCGCCGCTGCAGCGTGCATTCGCGCTCGAACAGCGACAGCAGATTGCCGTGGCTGTCGCCGATGATCTGCACTTCGATATGGCGCGGGTTCTGGACGAATTTTTCGATCAGCATGCGGTCGTCGCCGAACGCCGCCTTGGCCTCGCGCTTGGCGCTGACGATCGCAGCCGACAGCTCGCCGGCCGATTTCACCACCCGCATGCCGCGCCCGCCGCCGCCGGCCGACGCCTTCACCAGCACCGGGAAGCCGATCCTGTCGGCGGCGTCTGCCAGAATCGCCTCATCCTGGGCCTCGCCGTGATAGCCGGGCACCAGCGGCACGCCGGCCTTTTCCATCAGCGCCTTGGAACCGGACTTCGAGCCCATCGCGGTCATCATCGCGGCGGTCGGACCGACGAACACCAGCCCGGCATCAAGGCAAGCTTGCGCGAATTCGGCATTCTCCGACAGAAAACCGTAACCGGGATGAATGGCCTCGGCGCCGGTCTTTCGCGCCGCCTCGATCACGCGCTCGATGCTGAGATAGCTGTCGCGCGCCCGCGCCGGCCCGAGCAGTACGGCTTCATCGGCCATCGCGACATGCATGGCGTCGCGGTCGGCCTCGGAATAGACCGCGACCGTGCGCAGCCCCATGGCGCGGGCGGAGCGGATCACGCGGCAGGCGATCTCGCCCCGGTTGGCGATCAGAAGCGTGCGAAAACGCCGGTAGAGTTTCGAGCGGTCCATCATCAGTTCCTGCATCAGTTCCTGCATCACATCCTGAACAGGCCGAACTTCGTCGGCTCGATCGGCGCATTCGCCGATGCGGATAGTCCGAGGCCGAGCACCAGCCGCGTATCGGCGGGATCGATCACGCCGTCATCCCACAGCCGGGCGGTGGCGTAATAGGGACTGCCCTGGTGCTCGTACTGGGCGCGAATCGGTGCACGGAATTTCTCGTCCTCTTCGGCCGACCAGGTGTCGCCCTTGGCCTCGATACCGTCGCGCCGCACCTGCGCCAACACCATCGACGCCTGCTCGCCGCCCATCACGGAGATGCGCGCGTTCGGCCACATCCAGAGGAAGCGCGGACTGTAGGCCCGGCCGCTCATACCGTAGTTGCCGGCGCCGTAGGAGCCGCCGATCACCACGGTGAATTTTGGCACGCCGGCTGTAGCCACCGCCGTTACCAGCTTGGCGCCGTCGCGGGCGATGCCGCCGGCCTCGTACTTCTTGCCGACCATGAAGCCGGTGATGTTCTGCAGGAACACCAGCGGGATATTGCGCTGGCAGCACAGTTCGATGAAGTGCGCGCCCTTCAGCGAGCTTTCGCTGAACAGGATGCCGTTATTGGCGATAATGCCGACCGGGTAGCCCCAGATATGGGCAAAGCCGCAGATCAGCGTCGTGCCGTACAGTTTCTTGAACTCGTCGAATTCCGAGCCGTCGACCAGCCGGGCGATGATGTCGTGGACGTCGAACGGCTTGCGGCCGTCGGCGGAGACCACGCCGTAGATTTCCTCGGCCGGAAACAGCGGCTCCCGCGGCTCGCGCATGTTCAGGTTGGCGCGCGTCGGCGATTTCAGCGTGGCGACGATGCGCCGGGCAATCCCGATCGCATGGGCGTCGTTCTGCGCATAGTGATCGGTGACGCCGGATTGCCGGGAATGCACGTCGGCGCCGCCGAGTTCCTCGGCGGTCACGACCTCGCCGGTCGCGGCCTTCACCAGCGGCGGCCCGCCGAGGAAGATCGTGCCCTGATTCCGCACGATGATGCTCTCGTCCGACATGGCCGGCACATAGGCGCCGCCCGCCGTGCAGGAGCCCATGACAATGGCGATCTGCGGAATGCCCTGCGAGGACATCTGCGCCTGGTTGTAAAAGATGCGGCCGAAATGCCGCTCGTCCGGAAATATCTCGTCCTGCATCGGCAGGAAGGCGCCGCCGGAATCGACCATGTAAACGCAGGGCAGATTGTTCTGCCGCGCAATATCCTGCGCGCGCAGATGCTTCTTCACCGTCATCGGGTAATAGGTGCCGCCCTTGATGGTGGCGTCGTTGGCGACGATGACGCATTCGCGGCCCGAAATGCGCCCCACCCCGGTGATGACGCTGGCGGAATGGACGTCGCCGCCATAGAGCCCGTGCGCGGCCAGCGGCGACAATTCAAGAAACGCGGTGCCGGGATCGATCAGCAGGTCGACGCGTTCGCGCGCCAGCATCTTGCCGCGCGAGGTATGCCGGGCGCGCGAGACCTTGCCGCCGCCGCCGGCCACCACTTTGAGCTTTTCGCGAAGGTCTGCGACGAGGCCGCGCATGACTTCGGCATTGCGGGCAAACTCGGGGGATATGGGATCGATCGTGGAATGAAGCGGCATGATCGGCGTCTTCTTTGAATGCTGGCGAGCCGTTGAGATTGCTTCAGGATGGCAACTCGCGGGCCTCTCGCGAGGATGCGAACTGGCTGTACCATCTTTGCGGCAACGTGTCCCGGCGATGGGAATCGGATCATTCTGAAGGGTGAGTGCGGGCCCGGCAATACCGGCGCCGGGCGGTCAGGCCTGCTGGCGTTCTCATGGATGCCTCCCTTTCAGCCTGCATGGATCTTTCTTTCAGCCTGCATGGATCTTTGAATTCGACACGTCGGAAGCGCCATCTAATTAAACGATCATACGTTTTTTTAAATGGATCGCAAGCAGCATTGGCAAATCGCCAGGCGGCGCACCCAGATCATTGAAATTGCTGTAATTTCGTGTAATAAACATACAATCGTTTGCTTGTTTCAGGTCCATATCGAGCAAATACGGACTCCCAGAGGACGGCTTCCAGAAAATTCATGGCGCGCACGATCGGCTCATACGGCCCGAAAACGATGGAGGCGATCCGCAAAGCGGGGCTGCGCCTCATCTTCGAACATGGCTATGCGGCAATGAGCCTGCGGCAGCTCGCCGCCGCGGTCGGGATCCAGGCCGGGTCGCTCTACAATCATATCAGCACCAAGCAGGAACTGCTGTTCGACCTCGTGCAGGACCACATCAACGAACTGCTTCGTCAGCTCGATCTTGCCCTGCAGGGGAAACAGCGGCCGGCCGAGAAGCTCTCAGCCTTCGTCGCGTTCCACGTCACCTACCACATGACGAAGAAGCGCGAGGTCTTCATCGCCAATTCCGAACTGCGAAGCCTCGAACCGAAGAACTACGACGCGATCGTGAAGTTGCGCGGCGCATACGAGCGACGGTTGACGGAAATTCTCGCGGAAGGCGTATCGGAAGGCGCATTCGAGGTCGTCGATATCCAGGTGGCGACGTTTGCGATCCTGGCGCTTCTTACCGGCATCTGCACGTGGTACCGGCCGGGCGGACGACTGACCCGCGAGGACATCGTCGCCGCCCACGAGAAGCTGGTTCTGTCGAGCGTTACCCCCGGCGGGAGGGCAAATCCCGTCCGAACAAGTCCCGTCCGAACAAGTCCTGCTCGGACAAGTCCGGTTCGAAAGACAAGCAGGTCTTCCAGGAACGTTGCGCCCGGCCAGCAGCGCGATTGATCGAGGCGCACATGACAGAACATCAACAGCTCGACGATATCGACCTGCGGATATTGTCCGAACTGCAGAACGACGGGCGCATCCGCAACAATGAGCTGGCTGACAGGGTCGGCCTCTCGCCTCCTTCCTGTCGCCGGCGCGTTCGCGCGTTACGCGAGCGCGGCGTGGTCAAGACGATCCGCGCGTCGCTCGACGAAAGGCTGCTCGGCTACGAGGTGACATCCTTCGTGTCGATCCAGTTGCAGAGCCAGGCCCAGGCGACGGTACAGGCGTTCGAAAGTTCGATTGCGGCCATACCCCTCGTCCAGCAATGCTGGCGGCTTTCGGGAGAAGCCGATTTTTTGCTGAAATGTGTCGCGCTCAGCGTCGAGGGAATGCACCAGCAGCTGCTGCAGTTTGCGGCGATGCCAAGTGTCCGCAATATCAGGAGCTTGCCGGTGCTCGGCGTCGCAAAGGATGAGCCATTGCCGATACCGGGTCTGCCGGTCGCATCCGTCCCGGTGGAATAGCGCCGGCCCTCTTTTGTTTTGACGCGTTCTCTTTACGCGAACCGGCGTCCACTTCGCTCGAAAACGCTATCGTGGGTCCAGCCCAATGGGTCCAGCCTAATGCGTCCAAGGCTCACCGCGCCGGAAGGCGAAATTGTCGGCATAGGCAACCTGGCGCTCAACCGAATTCTTGGGCTCAATCACCTGGTAGGCGATGCCCTTGCGCTCGCAATAGGCCACAGCCTCTTCCTTGGTATCGAAGCGCAGGGTGAGCTGCTGTTTCATGTCGCCGGACGAGGTCCAGCCCATCAGGGGTTCGATCGCCCGGGGCTGCTCGGGCTCGTAATCGAGCTGCCATTCCCTGGTTTTGGCCCTCCCCGATTGCATCGCGTTTTTGGCGGGCTTAAAAATGCGTGCGGTCATGGATGGTAGGACCTTCAGAGATATGCGACATGGAACCGTTTGGCGGAAACATCAGGGATAGTATACAGACACATTTCGGGGACTCGACGGTGATTCCGTAACCCCGAATGTACCAGTTCTGAACCGGTATAGTCATTATGCTGCACTGTGACAATCTTGGGCCTCCCGGCGGCCCAGGGACGATCTCAAGGCTAATCTCGAACCTGATCTGGCGGCCCGATCCTCCCGAAAGCATCACGTCGAAACGGCACCCATGAAAATCAACGCCACCCTGCCCGAAAAAGGACGCGACCTCCGGCTCGACCTGTTTCGCGGGGTCGCGAACTGGGCGATTTTTCTGGATCACATCCCCGACAACGTCGTGAACTGGATCACGACCCGCAATTACGGTTTCAGCGACGCCGCCGACCTGTTCGTTTTCATCTCCGGCTATACCGCCTCGTTTGTCTACGCCCGGATGATGCTCGACCGCGGCTTCATCGTCGGCGCCACGCGGCTGACCAAGCGCGTCTGGCAGCTCTACGTCGCCCATATCATCCTGTTCGTGATCTATATCGCCTCGATCAGCTATCTGGCGCTGCGGTTCGGCGATTCCGAACTGGTCAACGAGTTCAACGTCGTCGGCTTGGTCGATAATGCGACCGAAACGCTGCGGCAGGGGCTGTTCCTGAAGTTCAAGCCGGTCAATCTCGACGTGCTGCCGCTCTACATCGTGCTGATGGGACTGTTTCCGCCGGTGCTGTGGATGATGCTGCGCCAACCCAACTGGACCATGGTGGCCGCGATCGCGCTGTGGCTGGTGTCGCGGCAAACCGGCTGGAACCTGCCGGCCTACCCGGCCGGTACCTGGTACTTCAATCCGTTCTGCTGGCAGGTGCTGTTCGTGTTCGGCTCATGGTGCGCGCTTGGCGGCGCCCGAAGGTCGATGGCGCTGATCAATCACCCGGTCACGCTCTGGTTCTGCATCGGCTACCTGATCCTCGGGCTGGTCATGACCATGGCCGGCAAGTTCCCGGATTTCGGGGCGATGTTCCCGCACTGGCTGTATTCGACGTTCAACCCGAACGACAAGACCAACCTGGCACCGTACCGTTTCCTCCACTTCGTCGTCATCGTGATCATGGTGATCCGCTTCGTGCCCAAAGACTGGCCGGGCCTGGAGTGGAAGGTGTTCGACCCGCTGATCGTCTGTGGTCAGCAGTCGCTTGCTGTGTTCTGCGTCGGCGTGTTCCTGTCCTTTGTCGGGCATTTCGAGCTGTCGATGAGCTCGGGCTCGCTGTTCGCGCAAATCTTCGTCAGCGTCACCGGGATCGCGATCATGACGATCGTGGCCTACTACATTTCCTGGTCGAAGCGGCAGGACAAGCCGCTGCCGAAACCGCCCGTACCGAAGCCCGCCTGAGCGCGGACTGAGGCGGCCCGCGTTCTCAGCCGGTCCCCGCTCCGGCCGGCTGGGTCGATGCTACCAGTGTCGCGACATCGGTGAAGGTATTGACGAGCGGCGCCACCACCCTGTGCATCGCGGTCTTTGCGACCACCGTGTCGTGCAGAATCAAGTTGTCGATCCCCGTATTCAGGAAGCAGGCCACGGCATCCTCGGGCGTTTCCACGATCGGCTCGCCCTTAATGTTGAACGAGGTGTTGATCAGCACGGGAACGCCGGTCAGCGCCTCGAACTCCTTCAGCAGACGATAGAGCATCGGATTGGTCGCCTCGCGCACGGTCTGCACCCGCGCGGTGCCGTCGACATGCACGATCGCCGGAATCTTGTCGCGCCATTCAGGGCGGACCGGTTTTGCGATCAGCATGAAGGGCGAGTCCTCCTCACCCTCGAAGACTTCCTTCATCCGTTCGGCGAGCACGATCGGCGCGAACGGCCGGAACGCCTGCCGGTGCTTGACGCGGCTGTTGAGGATGTCCTTCATCTCCGGCTTGCGCGGATCCGCCAGCAGGCTGCGATTGCCGAGCGCCCGCGGCCCGAACTCCGAGCGGTCCTGGAACCAGCCGATCACGCGCTGATCGGCGAGCAGCTTTGCGGTGTCACGACAGACATTGTCACTTCTTTTGGCGTCGACCTGAATCCGGACCAGGAACTTCCGCAGCGCGCTGGCGGCCTCCTGTTCGCTATAGGGCTTGCCGACATAGGAATGGTCCATGACGAAGCTGCGCCGCTGCTTCAGGATTTCCAGCCAGCCGTAATAGGCGCAGCCGATCGCGATGCCGTCATCGCCCGCCGCCGGCTGGATCCAGACATTGTCGAATCCGGCTTCGCGGGCCACCCGTCCGTTCGCCACGCAATTGAGCGCGACGCCGCCGGCCATGCACAGGTTCTTCGCCCCTGATGTCTCGCGCAGCCAGCGCGCGCGGGCGAGCAGCACGTTTTCGGTGTCGTCCTGCACCCGCCAGGCCAAATCTTCCCAGTGCCGCATCGCGGGACTTTTCTCCCAGCTGCTGCCGTCAAAGATGTGGGGCTGCTTGAAATCGCCGGTCCAGCGCGGCACCTGCAACCTGCCGTCGGCGAGCTCCAGCAGGTGCTTGACCTGGTCGTGCCGGCCATAGGGCGCGAGCCCCATCAGTTCGCCGCACTTGTTCCAGTCGCCGAAGATGTAGGTCGAGGCCCGGCTGTAGAGCGCGCCGAGACCGGGCATGTTGTAAAATTCGTCGCTCAGGAAGCCGCGGTCCGGCTCCATCCAGACCTTCTTCAGGCATTCGAGCTCGGTCCCCTTGAACTTGTAGTAGCTCTCGGACTCGCGTGCGAGCGGCGTCGCCGTATCGGTCGCAGGATAGGACTCCATGACGTCGGACTGGTAGCTGCCGACGCCGTCGACGATCATCACGACGCCTTCCTCGAACGGCGACACCGCGAACGCACTGTAGGCGTGCGCCAGGTGGTGAGAGATCGTGACCACCTTGTCCTGCCCCGACCGATAGAGCGGGTGCTTCGCCGCCTCACCCCGCTCGAACTCCGGAAGAAAGCCCGGCGCGTCAAAATACACCAGCCGCTCTTCCATTTCCGGAACCGGCAGGATGTAGCAATTGCGCACGATCAGATCGACGTCATCGAGCGTGATGCCTTCGGCCTGCAGGCAATAATCGATCACTTCCTTGTAGAAGCCGGAAGCATGCTTGTTTCGCGTGATCCGCTCCTTGGCGATCGCGAACGCGATGGCGCCGTCGCGCAACAGGCAGGCGCTCACGTCATGGTCATAGGTGTTCAGGCCGAGGACATAGGTCTGTTGTTTGGGCATGGGGACTCGTTAAGGCGGGGATCGCCGTGCGCTGAGAGATGGGAATCGTGTCGACATCAAGTTGCTGGCGTGGCCTTAAATTGCTGGCGCGGCCTTTGGATTGCTGGCGGCGCCTTGCCGGAGTCTTCACCCAAATTCTGCAGCGCACAACCAACGACGTTCAGAAAGATGAACGGCAAAATCCGCAAATCTGCCGCAACCGGACTGTAACTTGACCTTATATTCCCTTCTCAATAAAGTCCCTAAAGCCCGCAAGAACCTTAGTAAAAATATTGTCTTAGCCCATCTGAACCGAAAGCATTCTCAGGCGTCTAAGTGGGACAGTGCCGAAGTTCGGTGGTTTTGGAAGTGACCGGGAGATCCTCGAATGACTAAACGCTACAATATCCTGACGCGCTGCCTCGCAGCGTTGGCCTTGTTGTTCGTCTATGTCGCCAGCACGTCTGCGATTCTGGTTGGTGCAACGACCTCGCCGGCGCAGGCTTGGCGCGGTGGCGGTCGCGGCGGCGGCTGGGGACGCGGCGGTGGCTGGGGCCGCGGCTATGGCCGTGGTTATGGTTATGGTTACGGTCGCGGCTATGGCTACTACGGTGGCGGCGTGATCGTTCGCCCCGGTCCGCGCTGCTGGTGGAATGCCTACGGCGCCCGCGTTTGCAGGTGGTAACCGAGACCTGATCGCCACTGCGCGATCGACCACAAGTTTCAGGCGTGCCGCACAAACGGCGCGCCTTTTTCTTTGCCGATGTGCGCGGATCTGTCTTTGAACGAATTCTAACGTCCGCCGCGCCACAAACGCGGCCCTGCCGCAACCAGCCTGCCGGTCAGCTTGCCAGCCGCGGGATCAACTTGAGCGCGTTGCCGCGTTCGATCGACGCGATTTGTTCGTCCGTGAAAACGCCGGCCTCGCGCAGTCCCTTCACGTGATCCACTCCGGTGCGGTATGGAAAATCGGTTCCGAACACGATCTGTGACGGCGGGATGATCGCTGCCAGCGCCGACATCGCGCTTTTGTTCGAGGTCTGGGCGGTGTCGTAATGGAAGCGCCTGAGCTCGGCCAACGTTCCGTCCGGCACGGTCGGCTTCACATTCGGTTCCAGCAACGGGTTGCGGACAAAGCGCTCGATCAGGAACGGCATGGTTCCGCCGGCATGCGAGAAGATCCAGCGGATGTCGCGAAACTTCTGCGCGTTGCCCGAGAAGACGATGTCGGCGATGGTACGCGTCGTGTCGGTGCCGAACTCGATCATGACCGGTTGTTGCGTGGGAACGAGATTGACGCAGCAATTGGCCGCGGTCGGATGGGTGTAGACCAGCGCCTTGCGGCGGTTGAGTTCCTCCATGACAGGCAAAAACAGCGGATCGCCGAGCCATTTGTCGCCATAGCTCGTCATCAACGCGATGCCGTCGGCCTTCAGCGTATCGAAAGCGTATTCGATCTCGCGCAGGCTGCCGTCGGCATCCCTGAGCGGCAGCATCGCGAAATTGCCGAACCGCCCGGGATAGTCCGCGACCAGCTTGGCGGCATATTCATTGGACTCGCGGCAAAGCCGCCGCGCCGCATCGGGCTTCACCGGATTGATGCCGGGGGTGGTGACCGACAGCATTGCGGTAGCGGTGCCGGTCTTGTCCATGTCGGCGAGCGACTTCTCGATAGTCCAGCTCCGCATCAGGCCTTCGCCGAACCCGAGCTCGTTCGACGCCGTGACGTAACTCGGCGGCGACAGATGATGATGGACGTCGATGCGGAACGGCTTGGTCTCGGCAGTGGCCTGCGCCACGGCGCGACCGCCTCCCGTAGCGGTCGCCAGCGCCAGCGCGCCGGCACCGAGCATGAAGCCGCGCCTGGACGGTGCGGACGATGACGGATTGTCCTGGCCGCAGCAAAAGCACCCGCGCAACGCGGGCATACGCAATTCCGTCACGTCGTTCTCCCCTAGATTTTGTTTTTCCTTTAAACGCGGAGCCATTATTTTGAATTTTGACGCTTTTCTTCACGCGAACCGGCGTCCACTTCGCTCGAAAACGCTATCGGTATCAGCCGTCGAGAATGGCCACCGCCCGGGTCCAGCCCGCCGAGGCGCGCTCGATCTTGACCGGGAAGCACGACACCATAAACCCGGTCGACGGTAGTTGCTCGAGATTATGCAACTTTTCGATATGGCAGTAACCGATATGACGGCCGGCCTTGTGGCCTTCCCAGATCAGGCTGGCGTCATGGGTTTCGGCATATTTCTTCGCGGTATAGACGAACGGCGCGTCCCAGCTCCAGCCGTCGATGCCGGTCAGCCGCACGCCGCGTTCCAAGAGGTACATGGTCGCCTCGTAGCCCATGCCGCAGCCCGACGTGACGTAATCCTGCCGGCCGTATTTGACGCCGGCGCTGGTATTGACCACCACGATCTCCAGCGGCGACAGCGTATGGCCGATGCGCTTGAACTCGGCTTCGACGTCCTTGGCGGTGGCGACATAGCCGTCGGGAAAATGCCGGAAGTCGAGTTTCACGCCGGGCTGCAGGCACCACTCCAGCGGCACTTCGTCGATCGTCCAGGAACGCTCGCCGCGGTTCATGGTGGGATGGAAGTGCCAGGGCGCATCCAGGTGCGTGCCGTTGTGGGTGGAGAGCTGCACCTGTTCGACCGCCCAGCCCTGCCCGTCCGGCAGATCCTCGGCTTTCAGCCCGTCGAAGAACTGCAGCATCCGCGGCAGGCCCTGCTGGTGATCGATGTACTGGATAGTCGGGTGGCCGCCCGGCGGATCGGCGGGCACGTCGTTTTGCAGGGGAACGGAGATGTCGATCAATTTGCGCGCCATGGCGTTTTCCTCACTCTGTTTTTGTTGGGGGCCTAAGCCGCCTTCGTGTCTTGCCGTTCGACCCGGTTCTTCAGGATACCGATTTTTTCGACTTCAAGTTCGATGCTGTCGCCATGTTCGAGGTACCAGCCGAGCTCCAGTCCGCAGCCATTGCCGACGGTGCCCGAGCCGATGAACTCGCCCGGCATCAACGTTTCATCCTTGGTGACATGCGCGATGATCTCCTCGAACGGAAACAGCATGCCGTCGGATACGCCTTGCGACCGCATCTTGCCGTTGACGCGGACTTCCATCTTCAATTTGTAGGGATCGCCGATCTCGTCCGGCGTGACGATCCAGGGTCCCATCACATTGCCGCCGTCAAAGCTCTTGCCCTTGGCGGGTCCGAGCCGGCCTTCCATTTCGATCCGCTGGGCATCGCGGGCCGAGAAATCGTTGAAGATGGTGTAGCCGAAGATGTGATCTTTGGCCTTGGCCGCGGAAATATTGGCGCCCTTGTTCTTGGTGATGACGCCGTATTCGCATTCGTAGTCCATCACCTGACTGTAACGCGGCCACCTAACGGTCGTGTTGGTGCCGCGCACGCTAAACCGGTTGGTGATGTAGTAGATCGGTTGCTTGCGATAGACCTCCGGCAATTCGCCGAGCGGTTCGGCATCGATCCGCGCCAGTTCGGCCATGTCGTTGTTGGCGCGCGCGGCGAGCTTCAACTGTCCACGCGGGGCCTGCAGGATGTGCAGCGGGAACGACATGCCGTCCCGCATCTGCCGCGGCTCCGGGATCGGCGCGAGGATGTCGGCACCTTCAACCGGCGCCGACAGGGACTCATCCTTGCCGTGCCTGTCGAACACTTTGGCGGCCTGCTCGAGGGCGGCGTCGCCGGCATCGATCAGGGCAAGCATCGAAGCGAAAGCCGGATTGCCGCCGTCGCGGATGGCTGCCGCAGCCAGATCGAACAGGCGGCTGTCGCCGGAATGTACGATGGCGACCTTGTCCTGACCGCCGGATTTGAACGTTGCGAGTTTCATGTGACCACCCCTTGCCTTCGGATGTAATATATGTTCAAAGAAAATATCGATAATCAAGCATTAAAAATGTAAATGGGGAAACCGCAGTGAAGAAGATCATCGCGACGTTTGCCATCAGCATGGCGCTGACAGGCACCGCCTTGGCACAAGCCAAGATCCAGGTCGGCTGCACCGCGACGTCGGATTGCGCCTCCGCCATGGTGGCGGTCGACGAAGGCATCTTCAAAAAGCACGGACTTGAGGTCGAGATGACGCCGATTGGCATCAACTCGAACATTCCGGCGGCGATCCTGTCGAACTCGATCCAGATCGGCGGGCCAACCTCGACCGTGTTCCTGCAGGCCGCCGACGGCGGGCTGGACCTCGTCGGCATCGCCGGCGCCACCGTTATGAACCCGGTGTCGAACGGCAACATCACCGCTTTCGTCCGCAACGGCATCACCATCAACGAGCCCAAGGATTTCGTCGGCAAGAAGGTCGGCGCGCCCGGCCTCAATGCCTTCCTGCACGTGCTGTTCGTGAAATGGCTGGTCGAAAAGGGCGTCGATCCCAGAAGCGTCAATTTCGTCGAGGTCACCTTCCCGACCATGTCCGACATCATCAAGTCTGGTGGCGTCGACGCGGTGTTGACGGCGGAGCCGTTCGTGACTCGCATGACCAATGCGGGCTTGGGCTCGGTCGGCGCGCGCTACGCAGTCGAGCTGGCGCGTACCGATCCGATCATCTTCTATGCCAGCTCGCGCGAATGGGCCGACAAGAACGCGGCTGCCATCAAGAAATTCCGCGACGCGATCACCGAGGCCGCCGAGATCGTCAACAACGATCGCGAAAAGGCCTCCGCCTCGATTTCCAGGTTTACCAAGCAGCCGATCGATCTGGTCAAGATGACGCCGCCGAACCGCTCCGAACCGGCGTTGAGGCCCGAGCAGCTCGCCTGGTGGATCGATGTGATGTCGTCGCAGAAGATGTTGCAGTCCAAACTCGAACCCAACAAGCTCATCCTGAAATGAGGGTCGCGCCATGCCGGCTCAAGAACGCACTGCGAGCCAACCGGTGATCGAAGCCGCAACGTTGAGCGAGCGCGCGGCAACGCTCGTCGAGCAGGACATTCTCGCCGGCCTGCTCGCGCCGGGATCCCGGCTCGGCATCGTCGATCTGGTGCAGCGCTACGACATCGGCGCGACGCCATTGCGCGAGGGCCTGTCGCGGCTGATGTCGCGCGGGCTGATCGTCGGCACCGGACAACGCGGCTTTCGCGTCGCCGATATCAGCCGCGAGGATCTGCTCGACATCACCTTGATGCGCACGGCGATCGAGATCGAGGCGATCAGGCTTGCGATCAGCAACGGCGACGACGCCTGGGAGGCCGGCATCGTCAGCGCTCTGCACCAGATGCGCCGCCACATCGAGCGGACCGGCGACGAATTCCGTGA
Source organism: Bradyrhizobium sp. KBS0727 (assembly GCF_005937885.2). Taxonomy (NCBI): domain Bacteria; kingdom Pseudomonadati; phylum Pseudomonadota; class Alphaproteobacteria; order Hyphomicrobiales; family Nitrobacteraceae; genus Bradyrhizobium; species Bradyrhizobium sp. KBS0727. Next base: position 4,003,543 of record NZ_CP042176.1, read on the forward strand.
GGGCGCGGAGGATTTCGACCGGCTGCACAAGGGCTTTCATACCGCCCTGCTGGCGGCCTGCGGCTCAAAGCGCCTGCTCGCCGCGCATTCCGATCTCTACGACCAGGCCTATCGTTACCGCCGCGTGATGATGCGCTCGTTCGACAGCGGCAAGAAATTCGTCCGCGCGCACCAGTTGCTGGCCGAACGCGTGATCGGGCGTGACGTTCAGGGCTCGCAGGCGATGCTGGAAGCGCATCTGCGCTCGACCATGGACATCGTCTACCCCAGCGGCAACGAGAGCTGACGCCATGAAAGCCCAGCCATGAAAGCCCAAGTGACGGCAAATGCCCAGATGCGCCTCGATCCCGTCCCCGGCGCTCCCGCACCGCAGATCGCGTTTGCCGAGACGACCCTCGAACTTGGCGGCAAGACCATCATCGAGAACCTGAGCCTCGGCGTCCGGCCGGGCGAGTTCCTCTGCATCGTCGGCGCCTCCGGTTGCGGCAAGACCACGGCACTGCGCCTCGCGGCGGGGCTCTATCAGCCGACCCGCGGCAAGGTGACGTTCGACGGCCAGCCGATGCGCGAGCCGCGCCGCGAGATCGCGATCGTGTTCCAGGATTACGGCAAGGCGCTGCTGCCGTGGCGGACAGCTGCGGGCAACGTCTCGCTGGCGCTCGAAGCCGGCGGCATGCCCGCCGCCGAGCGCCCTGCCCGCATCGAGGAATTGCTGCGCACGGTCGGCCTGCCGGGCCACGCCGGCAAATACCCGGCCGAGATGTCCGGCGGCATGCAGCAGCGCCTGCAGATCGCCCGCTGCCTGGCGCAGGAACCGAAGACGCTATTGATGGACGAGCCGTTCGGCGCGCTCGACGCGATGACGCGGCAGGGACTGCAGGACGAGGTGCTGTCGCTGGTGGCGGCGAGCGGCGCCACCGTGATCTTCGTGACGCATGACCTCGACGAGGCGATCTATCTCGGCGATCGCGTCATCGGGCTGCTGCCGCATCCGGGGCGGATCGGCATCGAACTGCCGGTCAACCTGCCGCGCCCGCGCGACCAGTTGTCGACCCGCGAGCATCCGGAATTTTTACGGCTGCGGCGGCAATTGTTCGACTTCATCAAGGCGACCGAACAGTGAGCGGCAATTCCGCCAAAGCGCTGGTGCTGCCGGTCGCGGTGCTCGTGGCGTTCGAGGTCTGGGCGCGCGCCACGCATCTGCAAAGCGACAGCCTCGCGCCGCCGAGCGAGATCATCCTGGCGCTCGCAGGCGCCATCGCCGATTTCTCGATCCTGACCGCCACCCGTGACACGCTGTTCGCGGCGTTCGCGGGTCTCGCGATCGGCAGCATCATCGGCCTTGCCCTCGGTATCGCCTTCGGGCTCTCCAACACCCTCAACCGCCTGATGGAAGTGACCGTCGAGGCGATCCGGCCGATCCCTTCGATTGCACTGTTGCCGATCGCACTGATCGCGCTCGGCTTCGGCTACCGCATGGAAATCGTCATCGTCGCCTTTGCCTGCGTCTGGCCGATCCTGATCCTGAGCCGGGCCGCCGTGCGCAGCATCGAGCCGCGGCTGATGGAGGTCGCGCGCGCGCTGCGATTGCCTGCCGCCCAGCGGGTCTGGAAGATCATCATCCCCGCAGCACTGCCGCGCATCTTCGTGGCGTTTCGGCTGGCCGCCGGCATCGCGCTGATCGTCGCCGTGACCGTCGAAATCGCGATCAATCCGATCGGTCTCGGCGCCGGCATCATGCTGGCGCAGCAGGCGCTGCGCGCCGACCTGATGCTGGCCTATCTGGTCTGGATCGGCGCCATCGGCTACGCGCTAAACATTCTGCTGGTGGTGGCACAGCGCCGCCTGTTCGGCCGCGCTGCGTTGAGCGGAGACAGCCCGTGAAATCGACCATCCTCTGGCGCCTGGCGAGTTTTGCGGTTGCCGCCGGCTTCATTGCGCTCTGGCAATTGATCGCCAACCTGAAACTGGTGTCGCCGGTGTTCCTGCCCGGGCCCGACCGCGCCTGGGCCTCGCTGGTACGCGGATTTTCCACCGGCGACCTCGCAACCAAGCTCGCGGGCACGATCGAGCACATGGCCTATGGCTGGCTCGCGGCTTCCATTGCCGGCATCGCGCTCGGCGCCGTCATCGGATCGTCGCCGAAGATGCGGACCTATGTGGCGCCGTCGCTGGAATTTTTGCGGCCACTGCCAGTTTCGGCGATCATTCCGGTCGCGATCGCGATGCTCGGGCTGACGCAGGCGATGGCGCTGTTCGTGATCTCGTTCGGTGCGATCTGGCCGATCATGCTGGCGACCGTCCATGGCTTCGCCGCGGTCGAGCCCCGCCTCTATGAGGTGGCGCGGTCGCTGCAAATGTCGACGCTCGCGGTGATCGTCAAAATTGCGCTCCCCTCCGCCAGCCCGGACATTCTCGCCGGCATGCGCCTCAGCCTGACGGTGGCGCTGATCCTGGCCGTGGTCTGCGAAATCCTGGCCGGCCTCGACGGGCTCGGCCACTGGGTGCTGCTCTCGGCGCGGGCCTTTCGCTCGGCCGACCTGTTCGCCGGCGTCATCCTGCTCGGCGTGACCGGCTATGTGACGTCGATGGCGATGTCGCTCGCCGAGCACCGACTGCTGGCGTGGCAGGCTTCGCAGCGCTGATTCAACGAGGGGCGCGCCGTTTGATCCACGTCAATGCTGCCGCCATCCGAAAAATTGAATCTGATGCGGTATGATGCGGGGCGGAGACGTTCCGCATCGTTCCGGCGATCTCGCCGTTTTCTCCTAGACTGCCCCGTTCTCGCCGGTCGTTACAGGCTGCGCGCGGCGGGGCATTTTATATCCACTGAGAGCGGCAGCGCGTTAGGCTGGCGGCGCAACTGCGCGCGCCGCACAGGATCAGGGCTGTGACGCCCTTTCCGGCACCGAAGCCGAATTGACGTCCACTCCCAGCCGCTCCGGCACGCGTCGCAGCCACGCAAGCCGCCGCTTGCTCACACCTGCAAGATCGCCGCGCACCAGCCCGATCGAGCGGCCGAGCGCACCGAGGCTGAAGGTAACGAGCACCTCATGATGCCGCATGCCCTTGCCGCCCTTGACCAGTCCGAGATCGCGGATGATGCAGTACGTCCCGCTACTCATGCGGGCGAACTTCGCATCCCTGAAATGATTGCGCACGCGCGACAACATGCGTGCAGCATGCACCGCCCCGCGATTCCGTCAATCTTGACGGACGCCGAATCGATCAATCGGGTCGAGGCGGCCTACCGCGTCAGGCGACGAGCCTGATATGCGCGGGCCGGCGTCCGGGCTGAACCGACACGCGCTCCATCACCGCCCGGCGCTCATCGAGGCGCGTGTCGACGACCCGCTCGCTCTCCGCAAAACACTGAAGTATCTGAATCCGGATTTCCTCAGCGAGCGGGCCTTCGACCCGACGCATACGATTCCAGAGCCGCACGACTTCCCGCTGTTTCTCGACATCCATTGGCCATCTCCGTAAGAATGACCAAAAAGAACATATCAAGAACAAATATTCAAGCCCATTTGCATCAGCCTGAATTCCGTCGATGCCTTGCTGGTGGCGATTTATGCGTGTATCGACGCACTTCCCAACGGGATCGGGGTATAGCGCAGCCTGGTAGCGCGGCAGTTTTGGGTACTGCAGGTCGTTGGTTCGAATCCAGCTGCCCCGACCAACAACATAAATGACTTAGCTCACTTATCTGACGCCAAATCTTCCCAAAAAATCCAATTGGGAAGACTATGGGAAGCGACGCAATGTCGCAGCAAAGCGGTGAGTCAATTTGACTCAGGGACATGCAGCCCCGATCGGCCGGAGGATTCGCGCTCACCTGTTGGGGGGGGGCGTGACGCGTGAACTGTCCGAGCTCGAAAAGATCCTGCTGGACGCCTGCAAGGTCGCGCTGCGGCAGCTAGAGTATGATGGTGACGACAACACGGCGTTTCATGGTGCCGCTTGGGAGGCGCTGACGAAGGCGTTCGCCGCGGCGGAGCCGACACCTTGAGAGGGAATCAGCTATATTCTCGCGACGAAGACCGGAGGGATTCGAGATGAGCCCGACCTATTACGTCGTCCACCGTGCAAAATTCGAAGCCGACTTGGAAGCCGCCCGCGTGGCCGGTGACATGCCCGGCATGCAGGCCGCCCTCGCTGGCCTCACCAACCTCTGCAGAGCGATGTACGGCCAAGCCGCCTAGTCCGGTTTGCATCCCGATCTTCCCGCGCTAGCTGGCATCTTGGCGGACTGGATTGAGCCGGCGCCGAACCTCTCGTCAATCTACCTTTTCGGCAGCCGAGTGCGCGGCGATCACCGCCCCGATAGCGACGTCGATGTTAGGCTCCGCATAAATGAGTGGAAGAATCTCCAAGGCGCCGACATGGACTGGTGGGCGCGCGAGAACGAAACCGATTTTGTCGCGCTGAAACAGCGTTTGCCGGGACCGCTGGCACTGCATCGGGAAACATGGGACGCGGCCGACGCGGCCATCCTGGAGGGAAAGAGGTCGCCTGTTCTGGTGGTTCGGCGCGTGGTGTGCGTTTGGACACCGCCCAAGAAGTGAGGCGCGGGACCGTAGCCCCGCGCCCCTTGTCGTTACCGCCCTCGTCTCGAGTGAGCCGCCAGCCGCTGCCGGTTGCGCTTCCTCATCGATCGGCGCCGGCGCTTCATGTTCGCCTCGCGACGATCGTTCGGACAAGCCCCTTCAGGTCGCCGCAGATCAGCCAGTCGAGGCTGATGCGGTACTTTTCCGCGAAGCACAGCAAATCATAGTGCTTGAGCCGCCCTCTCACCTTTGAGACTTCCGATTCGGGTACGCCGCAGTCGGCCGCGATCATGTCGATCCGCCGTCTCATTTCGTCTTTAAAATTTGCCCGCGCCTTCTTTTGATCTTCCCTCATTGCAGCCCCCGCTGATCGAGCAGGGCCCGCATATAGCCGCTGATGAATTGACAGCCGCTCTCGTCGAGTTCGTCGAACTTAGCCTTAAACTCCCGATCGAGCATTGAGCCGCGCGGGCGCGGTAGCTGGCCTCGGCCGGCGGCTCGAACTTAGCGAGCTGTCCGTCGTTCAGCGCGGCCCAGGTTGGGACGCCGAACATCACCGCGGCCGCGAAGGCGGTCTCGATGCCTTCGGCGATCCCGAGTACGTCTGCTGGCGGCGTCAGGCGCACGGCACCGCCGGCGGGCACCGCGCCCGCGCAGAACATGCGCACCTTGTCGACCGCGGCCTTCTTGCCGTCGGCGGTGATGTAGGTCTTGTGGATGGTGGCGGGCTTCCCGGACGGGTCCGACACCATGGCGAGCATGGCGGGATGCCACGACACCGGCGGCCCGCTGTGGCGGGTGCTCGGAGCGGTGCGCAGCGCCTTCGGGAAGGCGTCGAGGCGGATGCCGCGCCCGGTTATCCACAGGTCGACGGGATCGCCCAGCAACACCGGCCCACCGGCCTGCCAGAGCCTATTTAGCGCCGCGCGCGTGGACGCCGCCGACGGCTGGGCCGGAATCGGATCGAGAGGCGCTTCGCCGATAATCCGCTCGATGCGTTCGGCGACTTCCCTAAATGGCCGTCCGGTAAACTTGATGGCGAGGTCGACGCCGGCGCCGCCGCGGCATTTGTTGCAGTACCAGGTGCCTTTGCCCTCGATATCGGTGAAGCGCCAGCGATCTTTTCCCCCGCACATTGGGCAAGGGCCATTTTTGCGGACGAGAAATTTAGAGTTGATGCCGATGGCCGGCAGGATCGATTTCCAGCGACCGCGCGCCCTTTCCTGCAGCGGGGCGGTCATCGTGCTACACCGCGCGCTTTGGCGAAGGCGATCTGCTTAGAGCGGATCCAGCCCAGGGTCTCCGGCGACGGCGCACGCGGTGCGAGGTAGTCAAGGCCGGACGGCCAGCGCCCAAACTTCTCCTTGAACTTGTACGCGGCCCAACCGGGTTTGTAATTGCGGCGGTTGGCGATGAACTTCAGCTCGCGGAAGAATTCGGCCTCCGCGGCGGCCGCCTTTTGTTGCGCCCTGAATTCGACGAGCTCGCCGTCCTTGTTGACGACGTCGCACTTCGGCTCCGGCTTGAACCCGCACGCCGGGCATTCCGGCATCTTCGGCGGCTTCAGGAACGTGCACTTCTGACACTTCTTCGGCAGGGCCTCTTTCGCCTTGGCTTCCTGCTTCTGGCGCTCGCGCCCGCTATCGAGCTTGTCATGGTGGATGTCGGTGACAAAGCCGAGCCGCAAGTGATTGTCGCTGTGATCCAGGATCAGGCAGTCATCCTTGCCGTCGGCGGTGCGAAGGCCGCGACCGATCATCTGCACGAACAGCATCTCGGATTTAGTCGGCCGGGCAAGGATGATGCAGCGAACATCCCAGTCGATCCCGGTGGTCAGGCATCCGACGTTGCAGACGATCTCGACTTCACCGGCATGAAACCGCTTCGCGATCGCGGTGCGCTCGATTGCCGGCGTATAGGCATCGATGTATTCGGCGGCGACCCCGGCGGCGATGAACTTCTGCTGCAGGTTCTTGGCGTGAACACGGTCGACGGCAAAACACAGCGTAGGACGGCCATGGCCGCGCTCCATCCACGTATCGACGACGTCGGCGACCAGTGCCGTCTTGTCCATCGCCTTCGACAAATCGCCTTCATGATAATCGCCAGCGATGGTGCGGACGCCGCTGAGGTCCGGCGACGCCGGCGCGAACACGCGGAACCGCGACAGATATCGTGCATCGATCAGGTCGGTGGTCGTCGAGCCGATGATCAGCTTGTCGAAATACTTGCCGAGCCCACGCGTCCAAGGCGTCGCCGAGAGGCCGATAAAGGGAACATCAGCCCACTCGGGCCGGTTCATCCAGTCGCCGTAAAAATCATACCAACGGTGCGCCTCGTCGATCATGACAAGGTCGGCTTGCGGGACGATGCGACGCTGCAGCGTCTGCACGCTGGCGACCTGGATGCGCCGCGCATAATTCGTGAGAATGTGATCCGCCTGGATCACGCCGACGTCGCGAACGCCCTCGGCATAAAACTTCTCGACGGTCTGATCGATGAGAGACAGAGCCGGGACCGTGAAGATCGCCCGCTTCATGTTGTCCATGATGTCGCCGACGATGGCGGCGCCGACGATGGTCTTGCCGCCGCCGGTCGGCAACTGCACCATGATCCGGCGCTCGCCGGCATCAATGGCCTGATTGACCTGCTCGATGATGCGGGTCTGGTGAGAACGAAGGGTCGCGCCCATGGGAATGCCTTTCGGCGGGCGGGCCTTGCGAACGGCAGCGGGAACGATTAGGACAGAATCGCTGATGTGGTGGTCGGCAAACTGCGTTCCCACGACTCGTGTGCGAAGACCTCGCGCGCGGGTCGTGTCATTTTAGGAGGCTGCAGCGAGCTCGCCGCGGGTCAGCTTGCGGAGGAGTCCGACGTTGACGCCCTTCTTTCCTGCGCTGAGCGGGAAGGTCGGAATGGGCGGGTTGCGGCGCCAGGTCCGCTCGGAAATCCCGGATACCAGGGCGCAAATCTTGATCGGGGTAGCGGCGCTATCTGGCAGGCGCTCGAATCGTTCCAGGATGGCAATTTCGTTTTCGGACAAACGGCGCATTGTGCGGCTCCAAAGGGTTTGGGTGACCGCAAAGTGACGCAATTGCCGGAAAAGGTCGGACGGTAAAGGCCGACAAAGGCCGGGAATTAATTACCGGCCTTGATGTGATCGAGTAGGAGGGTGACTTTTTCGCGGAGCCTCGCTTCCTTGATCGGCTCTTTCCGAGCTTCCAAAAATTCAGCCCCCCAACGCTCTACATCGGCCTTGAAGCGCCAGTCCGAACAGTCGTTGTCCTCATCCGGAAATCCTCGCTGCTCGATGCGTTGGCGAAGAGCTAATTCGAATACATCCCAATCGGCCTTCGGCCGCGCTCCGCGTTTGCGGCCATTTGGCGCCGCGGCGGACTTCGCTTGCGGAAAATTGCGATCGAGCCAGTCGAGCAGATCCTCCCTGCTGATCTGAAACGGGTTGGTCGAGGCTGTGCTATGAATGATCGGCTTGCCATCTGCCGTCACGCCGCCCTTATTCTGCGCGCCGGGTCGCATGTCCATGCCGACAACGCCGTCATCGGCCATCAGCAGGATCGGATCGGCGGGGTTCTGGAAGCGAACCTCACCCGAGGCGCGCGCGGCATTCGTCACAGCTTCAGATCGGCCAGGGCTCGCACCGAGCCGCACCCTGACAATCTCGACCGCTTCCGCAAAAGTGAGCCAATCGCTGTTTGCCATGACGTCACTCGGCCGCCTGCTTCAGCGGAATGACGTTGTCCCCCACCACGGTCATGAGGTGGTCAGCCCACAGCTTCAGCGCGTCGACCCTTTCACGCAGATACAAGGCTTTGTTGTAGACGCCGGCGACGCCGCGCTTGCCGCTTGCTTGGCTAGATACACGGTTGCAGATGGCTTCCACGACGTGCGGCAAGACGCCCAGGTGATCATTCATGATCGTGTCCATCGAGCGCCGCAAATCGTGATGTTTCCACCAGATGGCATCGAGTTGCTTGCGCAGGGCCTTCTTCTCGGCTCCTTTGGCCTTTGCGAGTTGATCTCTCAGAACTTCAACCTTCAAAAGGCGGGCGAGCAGTTTTTGATCGTTCTGCTGCTCGGCGATCTCGCGAAGCTCCTTGAACACTCGTTTGTCGAGCCGTTCCTTACATCGCGACCAGCCGGAAAATCCCCGCTGACCAATCCCGAATACGAATTCGCGGCGGCTGCCATCGCTATTTGCCCGCTGCGGCTGCTTCGCAAGAACGGCTCCCGCAGCCTCGGATAGGGGCACGATGTGCGGCCGTTTGTTCTTGGTACGCTCACCAGGGAGGTCGATCGCGTTGATCTCAAAAGTTGGCAACTCAATCGAGAGTTCGGGGATACGCTTTTTGGGCACAGCTATCTTACCCATCTCGTGCATCTGCAGGCTTGCCATCTCGTCAGCGCGCTGGCCTGTGAGCATCAATAGCTTGACGATCGATCCATAGTGATCGTCACCGGAATTCTTCCAAATCACTCGCAATTCACGGTCGTCGAGCACGCGCTCCCGGGAGAACTCCTCATATTTGTTTGTGTTGAGGACAGGATTGCTCTCGATACCATCGACGCCTTCCGACATGGCCCAGCTGAAAAAGTCAGAGAGGGTGGAGCGAACGCGGTTGGCCGCCACTGGACCGCTATTCTCCTTGATCGTCCCGACGAGGCTGGAAATGTCGCGGCGGCTGATTTTTGCGGCCTGCAGGCCATTGAGGGGCTTCGCATGTTTGAGGATGTGCCGTTCGGTTTCGGTGTAGGAGCCGGGTCGGGTGCTTTCCTTTTTCGCTGCAAGATACCTTCTGGCCAGCGCCTCGAAGGTGTCGCTGGCACGCTGGCGGTTTTCCGTCTTGTCGCCGGCGGGATCCTGACCGAGCTTCACCTTTGCATGGAGCTGGGCGGCCTGGTCACGGATGCCAAGCTTGACGATCTTGCCGCCGCCATCTTTGACGGTGCTGAAGCTCTCCAGGGTCGCGGCGCCGAGCGACAGCCGGCGCTGCTTCTCGCCGAGCGCGTATTGAAAGACCCAGCTCCGCGAGCCACCGGCGCGAATGCGCAGGCCAAAACCGGGAATATCATCGTCCCAGAAAAGCTGATCGGTCTTGCCCGCGGAAAGTTCCGCTCCTCGAATCCCTTTCGCCGTCAGCTTCATTGGCCGCCCCTTTTTCGAGCTGGGAAGATCATGGGAAGATACAGACTGGCCGGCGTTGTCATCGCGTGACCGCGTTGACTGCTGGTCTGCTAGGAATCTAAGTGATTTGCGGGGCTATGTGAATCCCGTTGGCCGCTCATGGCCGGGTTGTCCACTGCCGCGACCTGTTTTGGGTACTGCAGGTCGTTGGTTCGAATCCAGCTGCCCCGACCAAAACATCAATAAAATCAAAATCTGCTTTGATTTTATTGATGCTTAGTGCGGCAGTATTGACTGCATCTTTGGAAATGTACCATCGCTCACTTTGCGCTCGATGGTAGATCGGCTGGCCGGGATCCGCTTCAGGACGTCGTTGATCGAAATCGTTTCCCTCACGTCTGGCGCCTTCTCTCATCGTCTTCATGAAGATGCTCCTTGCTCGTCGTCACGGATCCGAGCGGCTGAGTGCGTCCTCGCCTCGTTTCCGTAATTCGGATTGATCCGCCAGTTGACACCGCAATCGCCGGCCTCCTACCGGCACCGACACGGTCAATTCACTTTACGAAGAACCATCCTTTTCATGTCCGCAAGGACTCGGTAGTCCTGCGCCAGCTGCAAGAGGTACTCCCTCTCCGGCCCGTGCGGTAAACCAGCAGCATCTTCACGCAGTGCTTTCGCTAATTCGTCGCACTCGTCCACGGTCAAATGCTGCTCTTGCATCTCGTCCCCCAGGCAATCGATTTGGTCAATTCCCAACCAATTACTGGCCCGAGGCGTTCCCGGATGGCTTGTTGTCCCGCAGGGACAGTCTGTCACACTTATGTCATCTGAAGCTAGCAGACTGTGCCAAATTTTCATTGCTGCCGTTTTTGCATAGTCCTTGCCGATTTTGTTCCCGAGGATAGGCGCACCATTTTCACCCGTGGCACGCGAGCCAAACAGGGGATTGGAAAATGCCGTGGGGTAGAGTTTTCAGATTTAGCGATCCGTTGGCGTGCCGGGCGGCTATTTGGTCTGCCGATTGCGAGCTATTTCCCACCGCGAAAGGACGTTTTCGTGCCGAGCTTACACAAATCGGCATGAACAGCCTTTGGATGCACCGAATTCGGGTATCCTTGCCACAGGTCAATACTGTCGCGGTCAAGCCCGGTCGTAGAGCGATTGGCTTCCTTATCGAACCTAATTCGTCGCCACTCCTGCACTGTGGCCTGGAAGTCTTGCCTGGCGACATCGTCGTGAACGGGTTCGACGTTACACATCAACGATCTGACGCCAACTTTTGTTATGGCACGATGTCTCTCCCGATTGACGATCTGGATGCTGCTGCTGATGCAATAATCGGTCGCGAGCTTCCGAAACCGCCGTACAAGCGAATTATTCGCCCGAATTCCGCACTGATGCGCCGGCTGCTAAAACTGCACAAGAGCGTCGGTCAGCTTGCCCACGACAGCCCGGATATTCTGAAGTTGCCGCCGGTGCTTCGGGCGTTAGAAAATGAACTCATTCATATCATGGTGAAGTGCCTTGTCGATGGCGCCGCCGAGCCGGCCGCCGGCAGCCGTCGTCACGACACCATCGTCGCGCGGTTTGAGGAATTCTTGGAGGCAAATCCTGACCGGCCGCTTTATCTCGCCGAGATTTGCGCCGCGATCGGCGTCGCGGAGCGAACGCTTCGCGCCTGCTGCGAGGAGCATCTTGGCATGGGGCCGATCCGTTATCTCACATTGCGCCGAATGAACTTGGTGCGGCGGGCGCTGCTCCGTGCCGATCCGTCCAAGGTAACTGTCACGCGGATCGTTACCGACCACGGCTTTTGGGAGCTCGGACGTTTTTCGATCGCCTACCGCGCGCTGTTCGGGGAGTCGCCTTCGGAAACTTTGCGGCGCCCCACGGAGCAGACCGCGGGCCACCTCAATCGTCCGCTATCCCTTGCAGCGACAACACTTTCGTGAACTCGACTCAAGGTGACCCGACGCATCATTCGGTCAGATCTTCGACGCGGTCAGCGCCTGGAGCGGACGGAGAGGTCGGGCGCTAGCGTTGCCGCTGACGGCAGCAAAAAGCACGCCGGTCATCCTGGTCCTAAACCAGTACTGCGGTCTGAGCGGCTGCTAAAGTACCAGAGGCGAGATCGGCATTGCGCGGTTGAGTCTTCCAAAACTCAAGGACAGAGGCACTGCTAATACGGAGGCACTGCTAATAGTGTGCAGATGACCGCAAACGACGGCTTGGTACATTTCATGACTCAATTCCCGTTTGGTCGAAGACGACGGACAAGTTTTTGACCCACGACAATTACCACTCCGGAGGCCGAATCGTCGGCCCGATGTCCCCAGGACCTGGCAGGCCCGGATTCGACGGTTGCGGTTCGTTCGCAGGCGGAAGCAGGTTGCCCCAGTCCGTTCGCGCACGCATCTGGTCAACTGTTGCCGGGCTGACGAAGTTGCCCCCCTCACGTATCTGCCATCCGCCCCCGAGCGCCCGAAACACCGCAGTGAGGCCGAGCGGAACGTTGGCCGAGGCGCCGGCCAGGCTGTTCTGCGCCTGAAAGAGATTCTGTTCCGCGGTCAATACGGTGGTAAATGACGTCGCGCCCTGCTCATACTGCTCCAATCCGATCCTGAGGGCGCCGTTTGCCGCTTCAACGCTGCGACGCAGGTATGCTGCCTGGTTCCGCGATTGCAAATACGTCGCAAGACCGTTGTCCACTTCCTGCTGGGCACTCAAAACGGTGTTCTGATAGTTGATCAGCAATTGCTGGAGCTTGGCATCCTGCAAACGAATGTTGTTGGTGATCTGCCCGTAGTTCAGGATATTCCATTGAAACGACGGACCCGCAGCATACGCCACGCCCTTCCAACTGACGACTTGACCAAGGTTATGCCCGTTGGCGGTACTGGCCGAGCCGCCGAACGTGCCTGTAATGCTGATTGCCGGAAGAAGTTGCGTCGTGGCGATTCCAATCTGCGCACTCTGCGCCAACGCAGCGAGTTCGGCGGCGCGAACGTCTGGCCTCCGTCGCAACAGATCGGCAGGTATGCCGACGACGACGGAGGCGGGCGGCAACGGTATCTTGCCGGCCGATCGTGAAAGCATCATGCCGAGCGACTGCGGCGGAACGCCGAGCAGGACGCAGAGCGCGTTTTCCCCCTGCTGCAATTGTATCGTCAATTGGGGTATTGCCGCACGAGTCTGTTCGAGGACGTTTGTCGCCTGGAAGACATCAAGCTCCGAAGTCCCGCCGCCGGTGAACTTCGCCTTCGCGATGCTGAGCGCCTGCTCCTGCTTGCGGACATTAGCCCGTGCAATTCCGATCAACTGCTCTGTTGTGCGGATACCGATATAAGTTGCGGTAACATCGGCCAGAAGCGACACCAGAACGCCGTCATAAGTCGCAATCGACGCCAAGTACACGCCATCGGCGGATTCAACTCCGCGGCGAAACTTGCCCCAGAAGTCCAGCTCCCAGGCTGCCTGCGCAGCAAGAGCATCGGTCCAGAAATATGAAGGCGTCGCGTTTGGCCCTGCCAGCGGCGTCGCCGCGCTGGTCCGATTGTAAATTACCGACCCCACCCCTTGCTGCACCTGCGGATAGGTTATGCCGATGGCTATTCCGAGCACCGCACGTGCTTGCAGCACCCGCGTCCCTGCGCTCTCCAGCGTCAGGTTTTGGTTGTACGCAATCTGGATCAGCTTGTTGAGGGTCGGATCACGAAAGCCTTCCCACCAGTGTTCGTACTCAAGTGGGCCGGATTTGACCGAGCGATTGCCTGCGCCACGAAATTTTTCGGCAAGCGGAGCGACAGGCGCCGTAAAATCTGGTCCAATCGTACATGCCACGGTTGGCAGGAGAATCGCAGCCACAAGCAACCAATGAATCGACAAGCCAAGAACGGCGCCGATATTGCGCCGCCCAAACGATGCCGGATACTGCGCCTCCAAGACTTTCTCCCCCACGCGCGGACCTAACTTGTGTATACCCATTCATTGTCAGGTTGCAGGTTACGATGGCGGCTTTTCCACAGAGGGCATTACGTACAACAGCCACTTCTTCATCCGGATCGTGACCTTCGAAATGACGTGCGTGGCCTTGCCCTTCTGCGTGTAGATCGCCGCCGATCCACCTGACCCGAGAGACAGCTTGCGGGCTACGGCAGCGTCGCTGAAATTGATCCGCACTGCAAAAAGCCCGTCAGATCCGATCCGGGCCGCGTTCGGGATTGTGCCGCTCGTTGTGAATTGACCTCCCCCCGATGCCGGGATCACGTAGTCAACTTTTCCCAGGAACAGGCGGCCCGGGTACGGATTGAGCACCATTTCCACATCATCGCCCGGCTCGACATTCGAGAGCCAGTTCTGCGGAAACACGGCGGCGACGGCGGTATCGGACACGTTGACGAATGTTCCAGCCGCGGCAAGCGGCATCGGCACAAGCATGGTGCCGATCTGCACCTGCCAATTCGTAACGTATCCATCACCTGGCGCAGTCATCTTGCACTGCGCCAGGTTGAACCGCGCATCATCCAGTTGTGCTTCAACGGCCGGAACGTTGCTTTGGGCCGTTCGCACAGCAGCTTCGGCCTGTTGCGCAGAAGCCTGTGCTTGTGCCAGCCCGGCTTCGGCCTGTTGAACGGCGGCGTCCGCCTGTTCGCGTTCCTGCGTCGCTTTGGCCACGTTGAGCACGCTGATAGCGGCTTTGTCCTGACGTTGAATGTTGAGGGCGATTTGCTCCTGGGTCTTCGCTAACTGGTCGGCCGCGTTGACTTTGACGAGATTGGCCTGCGCGTTCGGGATAGCGGCGTTTGCCGTTGTCAGCGCGGCTTCGGCTTGTTTGACGTTGGCCTTCGACGCAGCCAATTGCGCCTCGACCTGATTTACCGTGTACTGGTACGGCGCCGGATCAATCTCCAGTAGCAGGTCACCTTTCTTCACGCGCCGATTCGCCTCGGCGTGGATCGTCTTGACCTGCCCTTTGACGTAAGGGACGAGCTGTACGACGTATTGGCTGGTCACCATCTTGTCGGTAATCGGAGCCGACTGTGTCCAGACCACCACGACGCCGCCGATCATGAATACGCCTGCGACGATCATGGCCGCGATTATATTGGCCGTGGGCTTGATGCGCAGGACCTTGAACAGCACGAGAACAATCGCAACGTAGACGATGATCAGGATTGCGATCACGGGCGCATCTCCTTGTCCCCTGAGAGCTGACGCAACGCCGTCACGCTGTCACCCGTGTCGGGTTCGACGCCATGCGGCTGAAGATCGTTCATTGCTGATCTCACTCCGAACGGCTTTGTGAAGGCCCATATGAACGCCACCGGCCATAGCAACCCACCGGTCGCGATGCCGATCCAGCTCATGGCATTGATCGCGGCGGCCTGCGGATGATTCCATTTGTGCGCGAGCTGACCTGGAAGTTTGCCCAGATTGACGACGATGATGACGCCAACAAAGATCAAAACAGCGAACACGACAAACGCGAACGCATCCAACGCACCGAATGAAGAATCCACTGCTGGCACTCCGTGTAAGGCTGCGCCGTCGTATTCCGCGCAGGTGATAGATGATCCAGGCCACTATCGGCGTTGTACTTCAGCGTCTTGTTGTTCGGGCCGAGCGCGCAGCGCTTCAACTTGTTTGGAGCAAAGAAGAGTTCTGGCTCGTACGTCGTCAACGACCAGAGGCCCTTCACGGCGGGAGTTGCCCTTTCTCAACCGTGACCGCATACGACGACTCGCCGACAAGCTGCTTCAGCTGGGAATCGTAGTCGGTGTGCTGCGGGTGATTTTGATGCAAAACCTCGCCTCGCACTATGCAAAAACGGCAAGCTCATCGAATGGCCGAGTCGGGTCGGTCGAACTCGGACCTCGCACCGTCACCGAGCGAGGTCCGCTGCGTCCTCAACAGCAGACATCGTCAGACCGCCGGCGATGTCGGTTAGCGCGATAGATGCAATGGCTTCGTCAGTGCTTGGCAAACAGCGGGTGCGCCACCCGGTCGCCGGGCTGGATGCCGTATTTCTGCGCTGTACCCGCGATCACCTCCAGCACGCCCTTGGCGAGCCCGCCCGAGGAGATGATTTTGGTCGAAAGCGGCTCGGTATTCTCGGCGATCCGCAGAATCCGGCCATCGGCGCGGATGAAGATCATGTCCAGCGAGATGTAGGTGTTCTTCATCCACATCGAGACCTGCTGCTCCGGCGAGAAGTCGAACAGCATGCCTTTACCGTCGGCCAGTTCCTTGCGGTACATCAGCCCGGTGGTCTTCTCTTCCTCGGTTGTCGCCATCTCGACCGAAAACACCTGCACGCCCGACTTGGTGACGATCTCGAGCGGCTGAATGCTGGCCGCTTGCGCCGCGGGACTTGCGCCAAGCGTAACGAGCACACCGATCGCAGCGACCAGCGAAGTCAGCAACCGGCCACACCCAGACCCGCGCCCAACAATTGAAGCGAAATTCATGAAAGCACTCACGCCGAGACATCTCAGGGGATTATCCCGCAAATCCTAACCTGATGATCGCGGCAAATACCAGAGGCAGCGGCCAGCGCGCACGCCTTCCGCCTCACATTTCCGTCAGGCGATGTGGCTGAGATGGGTGCGCTGACGGATCAGTGCGAGGACAGCGCCGACGACCCGGACTCGGGATGGATCTCGGCCGCCATCATACCCTTCGACCCCGGCCCGAACCGCACCAGCACATACTGGCCCGGACGTAGCTCGGTCATGCCGAAGCGGCGCAGCGTTTCCATATGCACGAAGATGTCGGGCGTGCCCTCGCCGCAGGTCAGGAAGCCAAACCCCCGCAGCCGGTTGAACCACTTGACCTGCGCCCGCTCGAGACCGCTGGTCGGGGTGACGCTGACATGGGTCCGCGGCGGCAGCATCTGCGCCGGGTGGATCGCGGTGGATTCATCCATCGAAACGATCCGGAACGCCTGGTAGCCCTTCTGGCGCTGCACGCATTCGACCACCAGCCGCGCACCTTCATAGGCGGTCTGATAACCGTCGCGCCGGAGCACGGTGACATGCAGAAGCACATCGGGCCAGCCGTTGTCGGGCACGATGAAGCCGTAGCCCTTCGAGGCGTCGAACCATTTGATGACGCCCGAGATTTCGACGAGATTGGCCGCGGCATCGCCGAGCCCAGTCAACGCGTCTATCGCCGCATCGCGCTCCGCGCCGGCAGAGTATTCAACTGGTCCAAGCCTGTTTTGCCCTGTCCCGCCTGACGGCGGCCCCCCGAGCTTCTTGGACTCAAATCCGTCCGACCCCATGACCCCGGACCCCACACATCGATTAAAGTCCGTTACCGCCGTAACGGACCTGAACACGCGCCCATCCATGACCACTCATGACAACGCCGCGCGAATCTCTTGACTCAAAAGATAACACTCCCGCCTGCGGCGCATAGCTAAAAAACAAATTCGCCGGGAACTATGAACAGGCTTGCACAGACACGAATCAATTTCAGATCAATTGCCTACGAACGGTCCGAGCGTCTCGCCGATGTCGTGGCGGATCACTAGGTCGGCAACATCGTCCTGTTCGGTCGGCTCGTTGTTGATGATGACGAGCTTCGCGCCGCAGTTCTTGGCCATCATCGGAAAGCCCGCGGCCGGCCATACCACCAGCGACGATCCGATCGCCAGGAACAGGTCGCAGTGCTGCGCGAGTTCCGTGGCGCGGCGCATCTGATCTTCCGGCATCGCCTGACCGAACGAGATCGTCGCGGTCTTCACCGGGTCGTCGCAGACCGTGCAATCCGGCGCACTGCCGGTTTCCTCGAAACGCGCTTTAACCCAAGGAAGATCAAAGGCCTGCCCGCAACCGATGCAGCGGGCATAGGTGGTGTTGCCATGCAGTTCCACGACGTCGTCGGCCTTGAAGCCCGACATCTGATGCAGATTGTCGATGTTCTGGGTGATGATCGCCGGGATCTTGCCGGCCTTGTAGAGCGACGCCAGCGCGCGGTGACCGCGCCCGGGCCGCGCCGCCGCAAAGGTCGGCTCCATCGCAAAGCGCCGTCGCCACGACTCGTCACGCGCATCCGGGCTTGAAACGAATTCATCGAACGCGATCGGGCGGTTACGGGTCCACAACCCGCCCGGCGAGCGGAAATCGGGGATACCGCATTCGGTCGAGATGCCGGCGCCGGTGAACGGGACGATCGATGACGCTTCGGCAATCATGTTGCCGAGCGCTTCGACGCCGCTGCGTAGATCCGGAGCGATCACTGAGACACCCGAACTTGTTGAGTGGGCCGAGTATAGCATGACCGTAGCACGCCCGTTCGGATCGGATGCAACGGCCCGTCGGCGCCGAATGTCGGCGTCTTATCAAGCCGATCCGGTCACGCCGCCTTCGCGACGGGCTCCTTCGGTTCGCGCGCTTCTTCTGTCTTCTTGACCTTGGCGACGGGGGCGCCTTCCGCCTTCTTCACCGGCTTGCCGTACTGGGCAAGCTTTTCCAGCTCCGCCTCAAGCTCGGCGCGGCGCGCGGCGACCTTCTCGAAGAGCTTGTCGGTGGCGTGCTCGCGCAAGCCAGCGAGTTCTTCAATGCTCAGCGAGTCCAGATCGATCTTGGCCATTGGAACCTCCCGTTTGCTGTTGGCTATCGGGAAGGCATGCCTGTCACAAGAATGCGGCCGGCCTTATCCACCGGCTTCATTGTGCAAAGGCGCGCGATCACAATCCTGCAACGCGGTTTCCCAATTCGCGCCCCATTCGCGACCGCCAATGAGGACGGGACGCGAATCAACAAAAACGGGATGGCGATGACGGAACAGGAAGAACGGCTCGCGCGCGAGCGGGCGGAAATTGCGGCACGCGTGGCAAGCTTCAAGGAAACCCAGCAGAAATTCGAGCGGGAGCGCCAGGAATATTACGCGACCACCCTTGGCAAAGCGTGGAGCGGATTCAACCGTCCCTCGTTCTGGACCTGAGCGGCGCGCGCCACGGCAAAAAGCCCGGAGCACTGCTCCGGGCTTTTCCGATTACCAGTGGCGATAGTAGCGATGCCGGTAATACGGCCCGCCATAGTAGGCGTAGGGCCCCGGTCCGTAATAGGCCGGGCCATAATAGGCCGGTCCGTAATAGCGGGGACCGTAGTAGCCGTAGCCGGGTCCATAATAATACTGGCCGTAAGCGCCGGCGACGCCCGCCGCAATGGCGCCGGCAGCCAGACCGAACGCCAGGCCGGGACCGATGCCGCGCGCCTGTGCCGGCGCAGTGATGGTCGTGGCACCAACGGTGGCGACCGTCGCCACGATGGCAAGTGCCTTTTTCATATGCACCTCCTTGCATTGTTCCGACGCGATAACGCCGGTGCTTTGCGATGGTTGCACGCCCCCAAAAGATGCAGGGAACCGGCAGCGGATGGTGGGCAAAAAAATCTCGAGAAATCTTGAAACGGCTGGAACGTAAACGCGACTTCGGCGTTTTCCTCGCAAGTGCGGCAACCTTGCGAGAGGTGAAAGCATGAAAGACCCCGTCGGCATCTTCGGATTCCGGCGGGGTTTTTCATTTCACGTTTTTCATTTCACGACGTTGGCGGAGACGTGGCCAAGCGAACTACCGCTGCGGCAGCGCGGAACGAATGACGACCTTCGGGATTCTCTCCTCCAGGAGGTAGCCCATGCCGCCATGGATGGAAGTTTTGCTGAATGTGATCGCCTTTGCCGGATTCATCGGCGTCGCGAAATATCACAAACCTTCAGACGAAAATGCGCCGAAGCGCTAAGCGCAGCGCGGACCGGCGCTAGTTCGCTTTGTGCGGCTCACCGGCGGTGCGTACCAGCCGGTCGGCCTTGACCAACACGTGCCCGCTTTCCGGTTGCGGCCGGAGCGAGAAGCTGATGACGACGAAGGTCAGGCAAAACAGCACGCCGACCACCATCACGCGTCGGTGGGTCGGTTGATCGGCATTGTGGAACGAAGGGACCATGGCTGTTTTCCTCAAGCCCATCCCTACGCCAATCGCAGACACGCACAACGCGAATTGGGTTTTAACCTAACTGAATAGGGTTATTCGGGCTGCCGAAAGGAAGCGTTGACCTAACCGATCCAGGCTTTCGGCTATCGCCGCCGCGCTTGGGTTATCCGCAGCAAATCCACAGGGCGGACACAGCATAGGTATCGCGAATTCCTGCGTCGCCGCCTGCCCTTGCTGCGCAGCAATCCACAGCATTCACAGACACCTCCGCCGCTGCTTCTCAGGCATCGGCAAGGCGCTTCAAGGTTGCGCGGAAACTGAGGCTGCGACGCCCGACCAGAACCGTGCCGAACACCTCCGCCGCACCTTCGGTGAAGGTCCCCGAAAAACCGCTGGCGACCGCCTCGCCGGCGAACAGCGGACGAACGAAGGGGTCGGCAAAACCCGTGTGCTGATCGGTGCTCAACTGACCCTTCCAGGTGCCGTTGCCGACCGTGTAGGAGCCGGTCGACCAGAAGTGCGGCCCTCCGCCGAGCAGCACGCCGTCACGCAGGATCAGGACGCCGCTGTCGCGCCCCTTCACCCCGTCGAGCATATGCATGTGGATCGAATAGAGCCCGTTCTTCATTGCGCACGCTTCCTCGGCCGCAGCCGAGTTTAGCGCAAGGCAACAGGCCAGATCGATGAAAATGCTGATGTCCCGCGTGAAGCGATTTGCCGCAACCTCGGCTGAGACGGCCCTCCAGACTCCCTTTGTTCTCTTGGAACGAACAGGGGACGCGTTTTCTGGCCCCTCTGCCCGCTTAACAGACCGTTACGCTTGTACGCTTCCTGCGGCTCCGTCGTGATGGCAACGGCGGCGTTGACCGAAAGCCACCCTGTTGCCTTCGAACGCGCCGGGGCGCCGGAGATTCAAAGGCCCGATACGACCTGAACACGAATTCGAGACCGGCACGGTCCGTTCGAACCTTTTGGAGGAATCCGGTACTTATTCTGTGAAAGGTGCTGCCATGACCCAAGCGGATCACTACCGAGACCAGTCCAACCGAGCCAAGCGCCTGGCGAAAGCCGTCAAGGATCCTGAAGCTTCCCAGAAGCTGATCGAGATGGCCGAGGAATTCCGCCTCTACGCCGAGCGCCTGGAACAGACGCACTGACGCCGCGCACGGACAACTTGGACAAACAGCTTGTACTGGCGCCCCTTCCCGGCGTCGCCGGCTTCGCAACGGGGGTTTAAGCTTCCGTTCACCACGTGTCGTTGAAACCCGCCCGCCGGACAGCGATAGCGCTGCGGGACCGGTTATCTTGCAATCTCTTCGGTGCGATAGATCTTCGTCCCCGACGTTTCGACGATCCGGCCCTTGAGGGATTTCACGAACGCCTTCGATCCCTCGACCGCGAAATGGCTGCGCAACGCGGCCTCATCGGCCCATTGCTCGTAGAAGAACAATCGCATCGGGTTCTGGCAGTCGACATGCACGTCATGCGAGATGCAGCCGGGCTCCTTGCACGAGCGCTCGACGTGCTCGATGCAGGAACGAAGCACCTCGTCGAAAGAATCCTCGCGCGCCACAATACTTCCGGTAACCAGAATCATGTCGATGCCCCCTGCTCGCGCGCCGGCCACCGCGCACGACGGCACAGACTATCAAAAACAGACCATCAAAACGCGCGACGACTGTTAGTGCGTTAGGCGTGGCACGACTATTGATACCGCGAGCTGCGCGCCAAAGCAGCTCACGACGGATAATTTCATCCGTGTTCGGGATCACGCTGCCGAAGCGATGCTGCGGCGCGCGTCCGTTCGGTTGGGCAATGTTTAGCGCCGCGCGAAGCGAGGTTTTCGGGGATCCGGCAGGCCGATCGGTGTCAGGTCTCCCAGCGTCCTCCGTTCCCTCACCAAGTCAGCCAGTTCGGTCCGCATGGCCATCAACCTGGTGGAGCTGCCGGTGCAATCCAGATCGTGGGCGACTTCCTTGCGCATGGCGCCTTCGGTCTCCCGCATTTCCAATCTCAAGGCGCTGATTTTCTTACGGATTTTATTAACTCTGTTGTCCATGGCGAGACCCCTTGCGGTTGCCCACCATAGAGAACAAATATAGAACATAATTGCAAGTGGCCATTTGGACCCCAACGGAGATTCCGATGACGTACGACCGCTATCCCGATCGCCTGCAGGGCCCGATGAGCCGCGGCCAGGCCTCTACCCTTCGGTCCCTTTCGATCGAGGCTTATCAGCCCAAGCAGTTTTCGGAGGATCTGACGGCCGAGGAAGCCGCCAGACGGATCGACGCCCTCCGGCAGGAAATCGAACTGGCAAACTCGTTCTGACGGCCCTGCTTTGGAGCCGTTACCACGCGCCCATCCCCCGGTTGGGCGCCGGAGTTGTCCATTGGCTAAGCGCTCGCCCCCGCTTCAGAGCGGATCAGCGCCGAACCGATTGGGACCGGCGGTACCGCGCTGGCAAGCCCAGTAGATTAGCACGAGCGTACCGATGATCGTGAACGCGAGCAGCACCCACCAGAACGTCCGGTCGATATCGTGGAGGCGGCGAGCGCTGACGGCGAGGCCCGGTAGAAACAGTCCCAGTCCAACAACAGTACCAACAATCCCAAAGCCGAGCGTCGTATCAATGACATTCGCGACAACGGTCGCGATAATGACAAAGAGCGTCCAGTACCAATATTCGGACCGGCTCGCGCGGCCGCCAAATTGAACGTACTTGCTAAAGCACGAAGAAATCGCCTCTGCAAAATTCATGTAATGCTCCCCCGTGTCCGACGTGAGATTCCAATCGCCGGATTAGGTCACAATACCCCGTGTTATTCCAGCTTGGCGTTGGCAGCTCCGGACTCCCGAAGTGTTGAATCGCTGAGCAACCCACGGGGCCAAGACGGCACGCAAACCCCTGCCCCCTCGCGCAATTTGCTGCTATTCATCGCCCCCGTCACGCCGAAATGGCCAACAACCTTGTAACGTTCCCAGGGAGCCAAGAAACATGCGTTATCTCCACACCATGCTGCGCGTCCGCAATCTCGATGTCGCGATGAAGTTCTACCGCGACGCGCTGGGGCTGAAGGAAGTGCGCCGGGTCGACAACGACAAGGGCCGCTTCACTTTGGTGTTTCTGTGCGCCGCCGAGGACGAGGGCCTGTTCAAGGCCGCTCCGCAGAACCGCGGCGCGCCGCTGGTTGAACTCACCTACAACTGGGACGAGGAGAAATACGGCGAGGACCGCCATTTCGGTCACCTCGCCTATGAGGTCGACGACATCTATGCAACCTGCGACCGACTGATGAAGGCCGGCGTCACCATCAACCGGCCGCCGCGCGACGGCAACATGGCATTCGTCCGCTCGCCGGATCTTCATTCCATCGAGCTGTTGCAGAAGGGCGAGCCGAAGCCGCCGGCCGAGCCGTGGGCGTCGATGCCGAACACCGGTCACTGGTAGACCTTGTACAAATTCTTCGTGCACGTCCGCCATCCGGACTACCGGCTGGTGATCAAGGCAGACGCGCCATTTCCTCCCGCCACCGATGAAAGCGAATGGCCGCTGACACGCAGCCGCCATTCCGACGACGTTACTGCGGAAGTGCGCGACGCCGTCGATCGCGACGGCTATTCGCTGTTTCGGATCGGATTGTCGCTCGCGGAAATTCCGAAGCCGTAAAACGCGCGAGCCACGCAGGGATTCCGGTTTCCGCGCAGGAACTGGTTACGGCTTCGCGCGTTCTCCTCCCGATTGCATTTTGAGGAGGCGATAATGGGAAAAGGAATCCTGCTTTGGTTGTTGGGTGTGCCGATCCCGGTGATCATCCTGCTGTGGTTGTTCTTCGGCCACTGAGCACCCTAGCCAACTGCATTTTACGAGAGATCAGGCTCCGCGATAACGACGGGCCTGATTTTTTGTTGGGCTGCCTCACCTGAAAGCGCGCTTTTTCACTGATCTTCAGCTATCAACGCCTCAAGAAGATCAAAGGGAGCAACGCGTGGCTGACAACAACAAACAACAACTGACCATCTGGGGCCGGGCCAATTCGGTCAACGTTCAAAAAGTGCTGTGGTGCCTGCGCGAACTCGATCTCGGCTATGACCGGATCGATGCCGGTCTGCATTTCGGCAAGAACAACGAGCCGCCCTACCTGGCGATGAATCCGAACGGCCGGGTGCCGACGCTGGTCGACGGCGACTTCGTGCTGTGGGAATCCAATTCGGTGATGCGCTATCTGTGCATGGCCTATGGCAAAGACTCGGGCAGCGGTTCACCGATCTATCCGAAAGAGCCGAAAGTGCGTGCCAGTGTCGACCGATGGCTCGACTGGACGCTGTCGACGCTGCAGCCGGTCGATCGGCCGGTGTTTTGGGCGCTGGTGCGCACCCCGCCGGAAAAGCGCGACATGGTCGCGATCCAGAAGGATGCCGACGCCGAAGCCGTGGTGTGGCGGGTCGTCGAGGCGCAACTGGCGACACGGCGCTTCATCGAAGGCGATCAGTTCACGATCGCCGATATCGCGCTCGGCGCTTATGCGCGGCGCTGGCTCGGCGTCGAAGGCATCATCAAGCCCAGGCTGCCGAACCTGGAGCGCTGGTTCGCACAGTTCGTGGGCCGACCCGGTTTCGTCCAGTTCATCGCGCCGCCGATGACATAAGCTGAGCTTTCGACGGTCAGCGCGCGCCCATAGAGGCGCTCGCCCCTGCGCTGACCGCGCCACCGATCTTCACGCAGGTATCGGTGCCTTCGACCTTGACGAAGCCGGCGCCGAACGCCGCGCAGGAATGGGACGACGTCGCGCCCTTCACCGGCAGCAGCCTGCTCGGCTTGGCCGTGTGTCCGGATTTTGGAAAAGCCGGCTGTTCGGCCCGTGCGATCAGGGCTGGCAATGTCGTGACAACGATCGCAAGCAGGAATTTGCGCATCCCGCCTTTTATCGCCTGCCGCGCCGCAGGGCTAGCGGACGAACCTGACACCGACGGATTTGCCGCGACGCCAGACCACCTCGCAGGGCCGCCCGGTTCGGGCATCGCGCGAAAACGCCAGCCGCAATTTGGCCGGTAGCGAGTTGGGATCCTCGATCGTGATCTTCGCACCGGTGCTGGACATGTCGTGCACCACGCACGGCCGCGCAGCAAAGCCACCCTCGAGCGTGATCCAGCCTGCCTGATGCAGCGATTTGCGCAACTCGCGCTGTTTGGTGCCAAAGGCCATGTCGGAAGTTCCCCCCGATCAAAGACCTACGCCACGCGGCTTAAAAAGCCGTTGCGGAATACCTGCTGTTTTCAGCAGTCTCGCAGGCCGCGGCAGCGGGCGGAAAAATGGGCCTAAAAAAGGGGTTTTCGGGCGGCTTGCCCGCCCGGCGAAACGCCACTATACGTTCGCCCGTCGCCGCCTTGATCGAATGTTTCGGTCGGCGACCAACACGGCGCATCGAGCCTATAAAGCTTTGATTTTCCGGTTGTTTTGCTCCCTTCGTCTATCGGTTAGGACGCCACCCTTTCACGGTGGAGAGAGCGGTTCGATTCCGCTAGGGAGCGCCATAGCGCGCAAATCCCGAAAATACCTAAACAAAATCAGATTGATATCAGAATAGCGATAATCGTGTTGGACGGTTTGTTGGACGCGCGAAACCGCGCTTTGTTCTTGTCTTGTCCAGCGTGATTTGTCGCGCGATATTGGGCCATGCCCCGCCAGCAAAAAATCACCTTCGGCGAGATGCGCGCGTCCGGTGTCGACCGCGTCCTGATCTATTGCGCGGACCACAAATGCAGCCATTCGATCGAACGCGACGCCGCCCCGTGGCCGAACGATCTGAGGCTTTCCGACATCGAGGACCGCTTCGTCTGCCGGGCCTGCGGCAAACGCGGCGCCGACGTCAGGCCAAACTTTCCGCCGCCAAGCATGGGCACGAACCAATGAAATACGTCGACGAGCGACCCTTCGCGGATCCCGACAAGGCCGCACGTCACCTCCTCGAGATCGCCAACCAGGTCGAACCGGTGCAGGGCCGGATCCACATCGAGAAGATCAATGGACCGTTCCTGTTTCGCGACAAGGGCACGCCGGCGGAATACGGCGCCGGCCTCAAACGCGCGATCGAGAACGGCTGGCTGAAGCTTCACGAATCCGGAACGTTCGTGACGTTCACGCAAGCCGGCGCCGACATGTTCGCGTGATGGCGGAGGGCTGGCAGCGCAAATTCCGCGACGGCCCGATCGACCTCCCTGACGGCCGATCACTGGTGACCCTGAAGGATGCCGGCGACTACATCACGAAACTGCCGAAGAAGGAATCCGCGCTGCCGGTGTGGCAGGCGGCGATCCATGCCCTGATGCTGTGCAGCGAAGGGGCCGACACCATGCTCGCGCGCATCGGAGTGCTGAAGGCGCTGAAACGAAACGAGCCGGATCCGCCGCCGGCGCCGCGGCGCAAGGCGGCGAAGAAGTTCAAGGTTATCCGCTAGAACGGAATATCCGATCGCCAGCTACTGGCATTTCACTTTGGTGCATCGGATCGACGTATACCCACCAGCGCCACTGCTGCCCTGGCCGGCGGCAAAACGAAAAAGCCCGCGGTCGGGGACATCCGACCGCGGGCCAGTCATGGGAGGAAACGCCCGTCGAGAGGGCAGTGGCACCGATTGCGCGATGCCCCTATCCTAGGCGCGATCACTCGGCCGCCGGCGTGAAGTCCAGGTAGAATTTCTGGCCGGGCTCGATGATGCCAAGCAGCGCCGGGTTGGCTATCGTCAGCGTCAGCTCGCCCGAGGGCGAAAATTTCGCATAGGTATTGTCCTCGTCGGAGCCGTCGGCCGGATAGGCCTTGGCCGCGACGGCGTTGCAGGTGATGCGGTCCTGACCGGGAAACCGCTCGACCTTGTTGACCTGCATTTTCGCGCGCATGGTTGCGGACATTTCAGTCTCTCCTTTTTTTGCCGGGAAACCGCCCGGCGCGGATTCGTTTCAGCCCTCGCCGGTCACAATCCAGTAGTCGGATCCGTACAGCGTCGAGCCGAGATAGGCCGCCGGAAAGTAGCAGTCGCCCTTGTCGCCCCAGTCGGCCGCCCAGGAGTTGCGCACGGTGAAGGTGCCGGGCCGCTGGCCGTAGCCGACCACATACATGCAATGGCCGCCGACCGTCGCTTCGTGCTTGGCCGGCATCGGCACCATGCCGGACTTGGCGACATCGTCGCTTTCGAAACTCTCAAACAGCGTGACGCCGATCACCGGCGTGTGGCCCATCGCGATCGCCTGACGCAGCGCCGCGGCGTTGACCTCGACCCGCTGGTAGCTCAAGGCCTTGAACTTTCTGGCGTCGGCATAGACGGCGTCCGACGGCCGATCGCGGTATTTCCTGATCCGGTACGGCCACAGCGTCTCATGGCCGACGCCGCGCTTGTTGGCCGACTTGATGCCGTCACGGATCTCGGCGCCGGCGTCGGAGGCCACCGTGCCCTCGATCGTGCGCTCGTCGAAATAGAGCTGCAGCCGCGACAGCGCGATGTCGCTGCGGCCGGCGGCGATCATTTCATAGCGCAGCGCGCCGGTGATGCCGTGCGCGGTGCAAGAACCGAGCTCGCCCTGGTCCATCACCGCCGGGCAATGCGGCCGTAGGTCGACCGCGGCCGGAATCCGCATCGCCCGCGGCGCCATCATGTGGTCGCGCGGATCCTTGGTGTCACGCCGGCAGCCGTACCAGGCATTGGGTTTGCGTTTCATGATTGATGCTCGTCGATGCCGGAGACCGCCGGCGCGGGAAATCAGTTGGCCAGCATGTCCGCCGAAGCCTTGGCGAAGGCAGAAGACCGCTGGCGCGGCTTGTCTCGCCGGAGCCCGACATGTCCGCCGGAGCGCGAAGGGCGAAGGCGGAAGGGCGAAGGCGGAATTAGAGAAACCAGATCGCAGCGGCGCCGACGGCGATCGCGGCGGCGACCAGCGCCAGGCAGCGCTGCAGATCCGGCGTCGCCGGCCGCCATCGGTCGATCGCGGTTTCGATCGACCAGGCCAGGGCCAAGAACACCACGACCACGATCGCAGTCAGGATCTCCTTGTTCATGGCAAGACCTCGGCCCGCACGCGACCGACGCCGGCGCCGGTCAGGCCGATCGCGCGTGCCGCGCCGGTCGACAGATCCAGAATCCTGCTACGCAGAAACGGTCCGCGATCGTTGACCGTCACGACCACGCTTTGCCCGCGATAGGTGACGCGCAGCCTGGTGCCGAACGGCAGCGAACGGTGCGCGGCCGTCATGGCGTTCTGGTTGAAGCGCTGTCCCGACGCGGTCCGGCTGCCGCTTTCGGTGCCGTAATAGGAGGCCAAACCGGAAAACGCAGCGCCGGAAGATTCCGCCGCGCCCGCCGCGGCCGGCCACAGTGCGACGGCCAGGAAGGCCGCCACCGACAGCCCGATGAAAAGCCAGAACCGCACGAAATCACGCTGCTCGGCCGCGAGCCGTTCGTTCAGCTCGCACTGGTAGTCGCCGGCCCCGGTCATCGGTGGGCCAGACGCGCGCGCGCCGCTTGCGGCGTTCGCGCCACGACGAGCCGAATATGAGGATGATGCCGACGGGCGTGGCGGGCGCCGCCGCCGTGCCGGAAATGCAGCCCCCACTCGCGGCCGCCCTCGTCATAGGAAATATGGACATGCCGCATCCGGGCGTAGTCGACCGAGTAGCCGCCGGGCCAGCCGGCGAGGTGGGCATAGATGCAGGAGGGATCACCGGCCAGGTCGGCCGCCCGCCCCGAGGCATGCAGGCTGATCATCCTGGTGCCGGCAATCAGCGTATGGCGCATGCCCGAGATCAGGCTCGACCGGCAGGCGCCGCGGATCTCGGCGACCTTCGCCGCCAGCGGCGCCACCAGGCCGGCAGCTAAACCGCCGGGCCCGTAGGACGGCCCAGGACGCGCCCGATCGGCGCGGGTCATCCGTATGCCGCTACTCCGTTTTAACGCCTGGGCGGCCCGCACTGAGTCACCCGGCGGCAAAAATCCGACACCGCAAGGCCGCATCGGATCGAGGTTGCTACAGGTCGAGACCTGCGGGCGATGACGGCGCGCCTCGGCCGTTCCGGCATTCAACGCAACCAGGCACAGCGCGAGCGCGCCGGCGAAAGCAATTCGCAGCATGGGGATTCCTCGTTTGGTGGTGAACGGCGCGCCCGAGCAGGCGATGCGAAAGCGACGCCGCAAAGCCTGCGCGAATGCCGCAGCCGGCAAGCGCGAAAGGCGAACGGCGCCAAACAAAAAACGCGCGCTACTTCTTCGGCTTGGTCGCCCGGTCGTGGCGGCGGCGCAGCAGCTTGACGACGCCGGCAAGCTGGCTCGAGATCCCGCCGAGCTGGTCTTTCATCCGCTCGACGTCGGTCTGCATCTGCAGGAAATTCTGCACGAACCACGGACTTTCGACCTCGATCGGCGACGGTTGCGGTGGCGGCGGCGCCTGCGGCTTTTCGCGCAGGCCGGCGCGGATCAGCGGCAGCGCCAGCAGGAAGATGATCAGCGCACCGACCGTCTGCAGCGTGTTCGAGGTCAGGCCGTCATAGATCCGCTCAAGCAGCTTCATCGCGATTCACCAGCACCAGCGCCCGGTACATCGACAACAGCTCGACGATGGTCAGGACGAAATAGACCGGAATGCCTGGTGATGGCGGCCTGCCCGTTTCCGGGATCAGGACGGATAGCGCGATGCACATTTGAAACCAGATCATCGCGCCCGACAGCGCCCCGGCAGCGCGCAGCAGCGGACCCCAGAAGGGCCAGCTGCCATTGGCGAGCAGCGCAGCCAGGCGCGCCGTGCCAGCGATGAAAAATCCCCAGCCGAGCCAGGCCGGTGGCAGCACCTCGAGCAGCCGATGAAAGGCGCTGGCGCCGATCGCGTCGGGCCAGAGCGAGAGCTCGAGCGACAGGCCGAGCATCATCAGCGCCGTGCCGACCTCGGAAAGCCGGTTCTCGAAATGGCCGAGCAGCCGCCGCAGCCAGGCATTGAGCTTTGCATCGATCATCGTGGCGCCTCGCTAGCGGCTGGGTTGCAGCAGCTCGTCGATCGCCGAGCGCGGTTTTTCCGGCGGCTCTGACGGTGATGCCGGCGCGACCGAGGCCGCGGGCACCGGAACGATCGGCACGTCGATCGGCGCGACGGCGCCCTTCGGCCAGGCCCGCCTGACACGCGCCGTCACCCGCTTGACAAAACCCGGCTTCGGCTTGGCAGAAACGATGCTGGGCTTGACAGGCGCCGCGTCGAGCGAGGCCGGACGCGGCGCCGGACGCGGCCAGTTGCAGCCGCCGACGCCGCCCTCGACCTGGCTGTCGATCCAATCCTGGTCATAGGGCCGCTTGCCGAGCACGGCATAGGTCGGCCGTTCGAAGATCTTGCACTCGCCGCCGGCGACCGAGCCAGTCAGCGTCTGCATGCAGCCGCCGAGCAGCGGCGCCAGCGCCAGCAGCACCATAAGCCGGACGTGTCCGGCGTAGCTCGCAGAGCGAAGCCGAGTCATGACCCGCACCGCCCGGTCGCCTGATCCCAAACGCCGTTGCGATCGCGGCAGGACCGCCAGGTCTTCCGCATGTCGGTCGCCCGCTTGATGGCGCCGGCGTCCTCGGCCGCGATATCGCTTAGCGCGCGCGCATAGCCGGCGTGGTAGACCTTGTGATGCCAGACGCCATAGGCGATCGCGAGCGCCGCAACGAGCGCACCGGCCGCGATCAGCTTGGCGACGATGCCGCCGGCCTCGAGCAGCGCCAGCCCTGCTCGGATGTACGTCATGATCATTGTCGCGCTCCCGTTTTGACCTGCTCGGTGATCTTGTTGACGCTGTCGCGGGCGTCGTAAGCGATCCAGGCCAGGCCCGCGGCGCCGAGCAGGATCCACAGCGACACCGGCACCTCGGCGAGATAGCCTCCAACGGTCGACAGCCAGGAGGACGAATCGCCGAGATCGTCCTTGTGGTCGGTGAAGAAATCCCAGGCCGCCGAGATTTTGTCGGAAAGCGCGGTCCAGACCGCAGTGAAGAAGGTCGCGACCGCCGCCCACGCCGCTTTCAGGAAGCTGCGCTTGGCCGGCACCGCTTCCGGCGCCACGGTCGCCACCGTCGAGGCGTCGCCGCTGGCGCGCGCCTCCGAGACCGGCCGCACGAATGGCGGCACCTCGTCCTCGGCGCGCGCGAGCTCGCTGCGCAGATCGTCCTTGACCTCAATGAAGGCGGCAAACGACGCCGGCGGCGCGATGCTCCCGCCGCGATCGTTGATGAACCCGGCGATCGCGCCGGCGGTCATGCCGCCCCACTCGGCGTTGAGCACGCCGGGATTGTAGTTCATCGCCTTGAGCCGCCGCTTGACCGCATAGAGGTCAGCCTCGGCAGCGACATCATCCGCCGCAGGCGTCGGCGCGTCCTCCGTCGCAGACGTTGCGGCGTCGCCGGCATCGTCTGCCGCGTCATCGGCCTGGTCGGCTGCGGCCTGACTGGCGTGCGACGAGGCGCCGTCGTCGCCGGCCACCACCGACATGATCGACGCGATCGCGCTGCCGGCGCCGGCCCATTCGGCGGCGAGACTGGCGCGATCGCGATCATAGACGTTGAGGTCGAGGCCGCGGTTTCCGGCGACCACGCCTGGCACGTTATGCGGCGGCTGGCCGACACCGTCGCCGGTATATTGCCACAGCCAATATTTCGCAAAACCCGTCGGCAGCACCGCGCGCGGGCCGTACTGGCACAGCCACAGCCGATGCGACAGCAGATATTTCCGATCCGCCGCATTGAGCGTTCCGATCGTTTCCTTGAGCCGGTTGCCGGAATAGATCGCGCCCTTGCGCCCAAGTTTCTGCTCGAGCAGCCGCAGGAAGGCGACCGCCTGTTTCGCGGTCATGTTCGACTTCGGATTGTCCTCGAAATCCAGCACCATCAGGGTCGAGCTGTCCGGCGCCGCGCATTTGATGAACCAGTCGACCTGTGCCGCGACGTCGGACCCGTCGTTGAAATGATAGGCGCCCCACAGCATGCCGGCGGCCAACGCCTGCCTGCGCCGCGCCGCGTAGTCGGGGTCGCGGTAGCCGGGACCCTGCGACGACTTGTGGATCACGCCCCAGACCCCGGCGTTGGCCGTGGCGCGGAAATCCTTGACCGTGTTGTGGTGCGAGATATCGATCACGCGCGGCGTCATGGCCATGCCGACCTCCTGTCGATTTTGATTTTTGAATTGGTGCCGTGGCGACCCGTTAGATCATTCAGGTCTTCCCTGCGGCCCGCGCAGGCTTGGATTGGGGGTGTAAGCCTTGATGGTGCCGACGGCCGTCCCGTCCTTGGGACCATTTGGCGGCTTGATCGCCAGCGTCCCGGTGTTGCGGCCGCGCTTCCAGTTGCCGGAGCCCTGCAGCTTTACTTCCGGGTCCTTGCCGACGCGATCGGCGAGCTTGCGCATCCCGGTCGGCTTGCCCGCCTCGGTGACGATGGCACGGCGCGCCTCGAGGCTGGCGAAATCCATCACCGTGTCGGTATAGAACTGGCACTCGCCGAGCTCGACGCGCTTGATGGCGGAGCGGTGCGCATCGGTGGCGGGAAAGCCGAACTTCGCCTTGTCTAACGCGATCGGATTCGGCTTGAAGCGGTAGATCGGCAACGCCTGGTTCGTTGTGACCGTGACGGTGTTGCCGAAGTCATCGTTGCTAACGTCGGTGACGGTGAATGTCGGCTCGGATGCGACATAGAAACCATTGACTGACAGCACCGCGTTCTTGTCGGCATAGCCGTCAGGGTAGTAGGCCGAGAGCTTCTTCCCGGTCAGGTTGACATCGTCGAACATGACAAAAATGCGCGGCGCCGAGGTGGTGCGACTGCCTTGTGTACGGGGCGGAACCGCAGGATCGCGCCGGCCGCCAGTGGTGCCCTTGGTGTTGCACTCCTTGGTAAAGTCATAGGACAGCGCCAGGCAGTGCCAGTGATTGGTCTCCACCACCTGGCCATCGCTATATTCGCCGTTGACTTCCGATAGATCGAACGCGCCCTTAAGGCCATCGCCAACAAGGCGCACCGGCAGCGTGCGGAAGGTTTCCGGGAAGCTGCCCAATACGACCGGCGCATTGGTGCCCGTCTGGTCGTAGCTCGTCGTAATCGTGAACGCGGGAACCAGCGGAAACAAACCGACATGCGCCGGATGCGTATCAGGCTCGTGCGGCCACGAGCCGTCGGTGGAGAAGTCCAGATTAAATCCAATCCGATCCTCGGCGACAGATGCTGAAATGGTGCGCGGCGACGAACCCTCGAACTCCGCGAGGTTGCCGTTCGGCATCCGGATGTTGATCGAAAGCCGCGGCTCCGCCCCGGTGCAATCGATGCCGATATAGGAAGGGTCGATATCCTCCGCGGTTTCGCCGGTCAGAAACCAGTCCCCCGCGGTCCACGCGAACGCCGGGTGGTCGGTGGTGCTATCGTGGAAAGCGTGACCATTGGTCAGGATCCGGTCGCATTGTCTCGGAAATGTGCCAATTGCATGCTGCCGGAATTCATACTTCCTGCGCTTCGAGGTGACGCCCCAGGTATGGATCGGCACAACGCCGAGCAGCTTCGGCAACGGGCCATCGCCGTGATCGATCCAGTCCTGGTATTCTTTTTTCGCGGCGTCGACGCTTTTCTGCGGCACGCGAAACCAGATGACAAGCAACCCACGCTTGGTGTCGGGGACATCGGTCGACAGTTCGATGTCGCTGTTATCCTGAAATTCGACGACGCCGGGATAATTGACGTTGACCAGGCACTGCAGCGGATCGAACTGCCAGGGCGGGTTGAGATCGTCCGCATTATAGGCGATCTTCGGCGCGCGCGTCTGCTCCACCAGATACCGGTTTTCCAGCTGCGTCGTGAACTTCTGGTCGAAGTCGCGGATGGTGAACAACCGCGGGATCGCGATGTCGAGAAACTGGTCCTGATCCTCGCTGTCCTTGATCTTCTGGTAGTTCTTCAGCACCCCGCCTTTTTCGTAGAGTGGGTCGCCGTCGAACGGCGTATCATAATGCGTCACCCGCCGGATGGCGCGCTGCCGCCACACCTCCTTGTTGCGGAAACCGCGGATGATCCGCTGGTCGTCGTCACGGATGACGATCTCGTCGGCGACATCCACCTCCCACCACAACGACGGATTTTGCGGATCGTCGTCCGCCAGGAACACCTTAAGCTTGCCGGTCCTGCGCGCCGGATTGGGCTCGCGCCGCGGGCCGCTGTCGCCGGTCTCTTTCTTGTACCAGTGCAGCTCCGTGGCTGTGCGCTGGAAATCGAAGCCCGCGCCGGTCTCGGTGACCAGGATGTCGATCCGCTCGAAGTCGAGATAGGCGTCAGGCACGTCGACCACGCGGCCGCTCTCGTCGATCGTCTTGCCGATATAGCGGTAGACGTGGGTTTTGCGGGTCTCCGGCTTATCAACCATCGGCTAACGCCTCACATCGCGCCGGTGCGGCAGGTCTCGACCAGATTGGTGCCGTCGCCAACAAAGGAAATCGTGAAGGTCTTGCCGCTCACCGTACCGGTCGCCAATGCTCCGGCCGACTTGAAATTGGCACTCGGCGTGATGTTGTAGCTCGAGGTGCCCGAGGTGAGCACGATCAGCGTGATCTTCGCATTGGCAGGACCGTCGCAGTTGAGCGTGATGTTGCCGGTCGGTGTCACCGTGAAAACATCGCCGAGATCGGGATCGAGGTCGACGGTGCCGGCGGTGCCGAGCGCCGTGACGGTCGGATCGCGCGACTGCAACGCGCTGATGGTGCCGGAAACGTCGGCAAAACCAATGACACGCTCGCCGAGTTCGTCGAGCGCATCGCCGACATTGGTCGAGACCAGGGCGCTGGCGCTCGACGGCGTATAGCTGATCGCGACGGCATCGAAACTGACGGCGGCGACGGCGCTGGCGATCCGCACCTCCAGCGCCTCCAGCGTTTCAGCAACGCTGCCGGCCGGCAGATCGCTGTCGCTGGAGGGCTCAAACGTCACATAGATCGCGTCGAGGAAGCGCCAGCCGCGGTGATAGCTGAGGTCGGACAGCTTCTGCAGCACCTGGCCGAGCTCGCCGCCATCGGGCAGCGCATTGCCGGGGTTCGGCAGCAGGTTGAAATAATAGCTGTGGCCGAGCCCGTCATTGGCGCCCAGGTCGAACACGTCCGGCGCCACATGCGGCCAGATCACAACATAGAGCGACCCGTTATAGGGAAACACGTCGTCGACGCTAAGCGACAACCCGCCGGTATAGATCACCGGGTTGAGCCGCCGGTACGGCATCGTCACGGTAAAGGTGGTGGCATCCGTCAGCGTGATCGTCATCTGGTCGCCGACTGCCGTGATGCTGGCGATCGACACCGCTGCCGGCGGGTCGCCCTCCAGCGTGGTGATGCGCCCGTCGAGATTGTCGATATCGGCGTCGAACTCGTCGGCACTGAGCGGACGGGCGAGATCGCGGCGGCGGGTCAGGACTGGCGGCATAGCGTTGTGCTTCTTTCCCTAAAAAAACGATTCCAGATCAATCGCTCACCGACTCGCCGAACGGCTGGCCGATGACGTCGGCCCAGGTTCCAGTGAACTCCGACTTGCCGCGGCTCTGGACTTCCTTGTGCTTTTTTTCCATGTAGGTCGTCAGCGAATACGACCGCGAAAAGTTGATGGTCTTGACCCCGCCATTGTCGCCGACCTTGAGCACGACGTTGGCCGGCGGGGTGGCGTCGGCCTTGATGATGCGGCGCGGATAGCTGACGTCGACCGACTGGAACGGCCGCACGATGTTCTCAAAACCCATGTTCGGTTATTTTCCTGTTAGCCGCCGAGCGCGACCTGCGCCGGCACCAGGACCGGGCCGGCGGCGATATCGAACGAATATTCAAACGACAGATCAGCGACCGGCTTCAATTCCAGCTCGTACCATTTCTGCGCGGCGCCTAGCGCCGTCACCGCGGTTTGAGTCGAGGCCTGGGCCTGGCTCGCGCCCGTGAACGCCGAGCCGTCATTAAGCCCGGCGCCGATCGCCACGCCGCGGCCGTCCGAGGCGCCAAAGCCGGCGCCGCTAAGGCCGCTGCTGCGCGCCAGGACTTCCTCTTGCGAAGGGCCGTCCGAGGTCAGCGTCTCGCTGCGCACCACGACCTGATCCCTGGTCAATGGAAACACCAGCCCGTCGTCGTTGACGCCGTCGACCGGCAGAGAATAGAGGCAGTCGGCGCTGTCGAGCACCAGCTTGCGGCCGGCGAACAGCTGCAGCTCGGGGCCCATGACGTCGGCGTCGACGATGGTCGGCGTGCCCTCGACGACTACGGAGACGCCGCCATGCCCGATCGCGCCCTTGATCGTCACCAGGGCGAGATATTGCCCGCCGGCGCCGTCGGCCGTGATCTTGACATTGACGACCTTGCCGGACGCCTGGCCTGCGGGCAGCCGCCGCGAATCGTGCACGCGCGCGGTATGCCGGCAACTCAGGACAAGCGCGCGGGAAAACGAGATTGGCGAAAAGCCGACTTCGCACGGCCGCGCCTTGGACAGCAGATGCGCGCGGGCGACCGCGACCCGTCCGGCTGCGCTCAAAAGTCCGCGATCGGTCGGAAAGTAACTGCGGCGGCCGACATCGCCGATCGGCGGCGTGCTCTCGCCCGGCAGCGGCTGGCCGACATCGGCGCCCGAAAATGTCAGCGTCTCGATGTCGGAGGTGCCTTCATCGTCCGACAGCATCGCTTGCGAATCCAGCGCCAGCGTAAAGCTGAGATGCTCGGTCCGATCGCGCGCCGCGGCATATCCCAGCTGCAGCGTGGTTTTGATATTCCAGCTCAGCACATTGACGCCGCTCTCCTGCACGCTGAGCGCGGCGGCGCGCCCGGTTTCCGGGTCGCCGACCGTCATGGACACCGACGCCTTGTAATCCACCATCGTGGCCAACCCGGGCGCGACCCAGCCCGACACCGATTCAGAGACCGACATCGCGTCGCCATTGGAATGATCCTCGTCATGGTTCTTGAACTCGAATTTGGATTCGGCGCCGGTCAGGTTCGAGACGCCGCCATCGTCGGCGCTGGAATCCAACACGGTCCAGCCGCCACCGGGCGAGGCGCCGGGCTTCGGCCAACCCTGGTAGAGCCCCTGTCCGGTCAGCGAGGAAAACGCATTGGCGCCGATGTCGATCGCGCCTGAAGCCTTTTGCGTATAGGTGACTGTCGCGTCGACCTTGACCGCGCGCGGCGGCGGATCGCCCAGCGTAAACGACAGCGAATCATAGATGATTTCGGAGCCGGCGAACTCCTCTTCTCCCGCCTCGCCATAGATGTAGTCGCTGATGGTGATGGCGTGGCTGACCGGATCGAAATGCCAGTTGGCGGAATAGCCCTCCAGCACGGTGTCGGGATCGTCGACATAGGCCGGATCGATGAACACCTTGTCGTAATTGGGCAGCACCTTGAGCGCGTCCGCGGCCGCCTGCTTGCGCGCCAGATAGTCAAGCGGCTTGGCGTAGAACTTGACGGTGACGATCTCGCCCAACAGGTCCGACGGCACCGCCAGGATGCGGCCGAAGAATTTTGCCGTCACGTCGCCATCGGTATCGAACGCGATCCAGGCCCAGCCGGGGCGATCGCTCGCAAACCACCACGCCGGCCCCGGATTGATCATGTCCAGCGTCGCGACCGGGATCTTGCCCTCCTCGAGGTCGATCTCGAGTTTCAGGATGTATTCGTCGTAGCGGATGTGCCCGCTGCCGAACGTGGTCTCGCCCGGACCCGCCCATGCGAAATAGGTCGGACCGCCGCCGGCGTGTTCAGGTGCGACCGGCATGTTATTTCTGCTCCAGATCGAGCGACCAGGAGGTGACCGTATCCCATTCGTTGGATGTCACCGACCAGCCAAGCACCATCGCGGTAAAGGTCTGCTGCTCGGTCGCACCTAGTTCGGGAATGCAAACCAGCGTCACCTCGTCGCCGGGCCACAAAGCCGTCCGGCCGCCCGACACCACGGAAAAGCCGGGCGCCGCCATGTCCTCGCAAGACAGCGTGAATTTGTACTTGCGGAACGCGGTCATCCCGGCCTTGAGGTTGATCATGTTGCCGTTGACGTCGCGCACCAGATCGGCGGCGGCTTCGATCGGCCCCATCTGCATCGAGATGCCGCGCGCGGAAAACTCGCCGAGCGAAAAGCCGCCGCCGGCGCGGGTCAGCCCGAGCAGCGTGGAATCCGACAGTGCCATGGCTAACCCTTCGATCCGCGCGCTGGCGCCCGGCTCGATCGCATCCGGTCGAACAGCGCCTCTTTTTCCAGCTCGCGCGCGCGCGCCGGCGTGGCGTGCAATCCGCTGACGGTGCGCGCGCCATCGCCGGAGCCGAATTGCAGCGTGATCGGATGCAGGCCGGCGGCCAGTGGATTGACCAGGCCGCCGCCGGCATAACTCAGCCGCGGCGGCGCGAAGGCGATCTGGCGCGACATCGAATCGACGAGCCCGCCCATCGAGAAGCCGCGCGGCATCATCCCGAAGCTGGCGAAGGCCTTGTGCAGATCGCCGCCGACCATGCGCAGAATTTCCATGAACGCCAGTACGCCGGATTGCCGCACCACATGGGCGGGCTGCACATACTCGCCCCTATGCACGATGCCGGCCGGCTCGAAGGTGCCGCCGGCGCCGGTGAAGCCGCCGGCGGCGAACGGCACCGCCGGCAATCCGCCATTGTTGGCGATCCCGAGCGAGGCGATCGCGGTAGCCGTGGCCTGCGCCGCGTTGGCCGCATCCGACAGCTTGCTGATCAGGCCATCGAGCGAGCTGGTGATGCTGGAGCCGTCGAACGTGATGCCGGCGAAGGCATGGCCGAGGCCGCCGGCGCCCTTGGCCGTAGTGTCGATCGCAGGTCCGACCGCCTCCACGCTGCCGGTGAGCGTCTGGAACTGGCTCGCCGCCGCGGAAACGTCGGATTGCAGCGCCGTCAACGCCGCGTTGATGCGCGGGCCGAGGTCCTGAGTGCTCTGGCCGACCGCGGCAAAGCCCTGGCTGAGAGTCGACAGGTCCTGCGTGACCTGACCGCCGACGCTGAAGGAATCCAGCGCCTTCTTGGCGCCCTCCAGCGAGGAGGTGATGGTGTCGTTGATGGCCTTCCATTGCTCGTCGGTGACCTGCTTGACCGCATCGCCGGAGGCCTTCGCGTCCTGCGGGATCTGCTGCCAGACGCCCTTGGCGATTTCGCGAAAGCCGTTGAACGATCCGTCGGCGGCCTTCTTGAAGCCGTTCGAAACGGCGTCCGAGGCCGTGGCGCCGTCGGCCTGGATCTTCTGCCAGGCGCCGGTGCCGATCTCGCGGAAGCCGTTGAAGGAGCGGGTCGCCGCCTTGTTGAAGCCGCTCGCAATGTTCTCGGCGGCCGCATTGAATGGCGGCGCGATGCCATCGGCCACCTGCTTGCCGGTCGAGGCGGCCGTGCCGAGCGCGGCGTTGATCTGGTCGAGCGCCGATTTCCAGTTGTCGGCAAAACTCCTGGTGGTGCCTGCGTTGCTGTCCTTGGCCGCATCGCTCGAGGCGTGCAGCGCCTGCATCTGCTTGTTATATTCGGCGGCATCGATCCTGCCGTCGCGAAACTGGGCGTTGAGATCCTTAACCTTGTTCTCGAACTCCTCCAGCGGCCCGATGCCCTTGGTGAAATCATTGGCGATCAGGCCGGCCGAAGCCAGCGCCGCCAGCACCGGCGTCACCGACAGCAGCAGCGCAGCAAGCGTCCGTACCTGTCCGATCAGGCCGCCGACCGCCGAGGAAACCGCGATCGCGCCGGCGCCGAGAATGGCCCAGGTCAGGACGCCCTCATTTTTGAGGTTGTCCCACACGCCCGAAAATGCCTCGCCGAGCTGCTTGAACGCCTTGTCGAAATCGCCGGCGAGCAGGTTGGAAAACGACTGCGTCACTAGCTCCCACGACTTGCCGAGATCGGGAAACTGGCGCGCCAGGATGATCGCGCTCGCCGCGACCGCGGCAAACGCCGCCCCGATCGGGGTCAGGACCGTCGCCAGCACCAGACCCGCCGCGCGCAATAATCCGAACGCGCCGGTCAGCTGCGCCAGGATCGCGACCAGCAACAGCCCCTGGGAGTTGATGTTGGTGCCGAAGATCGCATTGAAGATCGCAGCCAGCCCTGCCGCCGCCAGCGACACGCCGGAGATCAGCCGCGTGACGTTGGCAAAAACCTCCGAGCCCGGGCCACCGAAGATCTTGCCGAGCGCGCCGGTGACGACATCGAACGCATCGAGCGCCGCGCTCTTGAACAGCATCCATGCGCCGGCGAAATTGCCGCGCGCCAGTTGCGCGAACGCCGCCAGAAAGCCTGCGCTTTCGGCCCGCACTGCGTTGACGGCCACGGTTCCGCCGGCGCGGAATTCGGTCCAGAACGCCCGCACCGCCAGGCCGCCGGCCAGCAGCAGCGGCCCGATCGCGCCGATCGAGGACAACAGGAAGCCGAACAGCGCCACCACCGGGGAAAACACCGCGCGCAATCCGCCGAACGCGCCGGTCACCAGCCCGATCGCCGCCACGATTGCGACGAAGCGCCCGGAGATGTCGGTGCCGAATGCCGAATTGATGGCCTCCGCGATGCCGTTGAAGGCGGCGATGATCACGGTGCCTGCCGGGATCAGCACATTGCTCCAGACCAGCGCCAGGTCCTTCGAGACGTCGTTGATGACGCCGATCGCCTTCGCCAACCCGCTCTCGCCGGACTGGTTCAAGAACGCCTGGAATTTTTCCAGGTCGAGATCCTTGAAGAAATCGAACTTGCCGGTCTCCAGCAATTTCTTCTTGGCGTCGTCGGCTTCGATGAACCCGAACAACAGCTTGCGCGCATCGTCGATCAGGCTGGTCAGCCATTCGGCGCGCGTAGTCTGCCCCGGCGCAAACAACAGTCCGATCTTGTCCTTGAGGAAGCTGAAAGCTGCGCCGAGCTCGCTCAAGGCGTCCTTGAGCTTCTTGCCCGAGGCAATTTCGGAATCGGAAAAGGCGCGCAAGGAGCCATCGCTGTCGGCCAGTGTGGACGGCAGCGCCTTGATGAAGTCGAGCGCGTTGCGCCACTCCTCGCCGAACAGCTTGGCCGCCACCGCGGCTTTGGCCGCACCGTCCGGCAGCTT
The DNA here is from genome assembly GCF_005937885.2 of Bradyrhizobium sp. KBS0727. Classification (NCBI taxonomy): domain Bacteria; kingdom Pseudomonadati; phylum Pseudomonadota; class Alphaproteobacteria; order Hyphomicrobiales; family Nitrobacteraceae; genus Bradyrhizobium; species Bradyrhizobium sp. KBS0727. The sequence continues at coordinate 4,044,259 of NZ_CP042176.1, forward strand.
GTCGAGCTGGATCGCGATCAGCTGCAGGCGCTGGTCCGGCGTCAGCGTCGACAGCAGCTGCGCGCTGATGCCGAGCTCGGAAAGCGCGCCGGCCGCCGCCTTGGCGCCCTGCCGAACGCTGTCGCTGGACTTGGCGAGATCGAACGACGACTGCGACACGCCGTTGAAAATCTTGACGGTGGTGTCGCCGAACTTCTGCACCAGGTCGATCGACTGCCCCGCCGAGCGGCCGAACGCATCGGTCGATTGCTGCGCCACGGCGAGCCCGCCGGCGACCTGCCGCAGCGAGGCCCCGGTCGCCTCGAACCGGCCGGCGGTATCGGTCGGAATCACGCGTGCGATGCTGCCGCCGGCGGCGGTCGCGGCGCGATCGATATTGCCGAGCATCCGGTTCAAACTATCGACGGAAATATTGGCGTCATCGGCGCCCTTCTTCAGCGCCTGATAGGTCTGCACCGTCAGCCCGAGCTTAGCGGCCGATTCCTGCAGCGCCGAGGTCGTGGTTGCCGCCGAACTCGCGATCGAGGCGATGATGCCGCCGGCGGCAAGCGCCAGCGCGCCGATGCCGAGCGCGGTCTTGCCGGCAAACGCCAGCAGGCCGTCGCCGAAGCCCTGCACCTGACCTGAGGCCTGGCCGGCGGCCTGTGCCGTGCCGGCGATCTGCGAGCTGGTCGCCGATAGCTTCGAGGCATCGATCCGGCCGAACTGGTCGGCCAGATTCTGGATGCCTTTGAACAGCCGGTCGGCCTCGTCGGCGATCGCCAGCACCTGCTTGCGAATGTCGTCGCCGCCGTCGAGCGAGATCCGGTTGGAAATATTGGCCGTAGCCATCTTAAGATTACTCTTTCAATTTGGCGGCGTAGCGCGCCGGCAGCTTGGCCGCCTCGCTGGCGACCGCCTCGTCGACATTGAACCGCTTGCGCAAGGTCACCTGGTCGACACCGACAAACAGCGGCGGCCCGCGCTTCTTGGCGGCAAACAGCATCGGCCGCCGCCCCGGCAGATTGACCGACAGCAACGGACCGACGCTTTGCGCATAGCGCGCCGGCGTCCATTTGGTCGCCGATCCCGGCAGATTGGCCTCGATCGGCAACCACAGCAGCGGATGGCCGGCGATGTCGCCGCCGGTCTGGAAAATTTCCGAATAACCGATCCGATCGAAGATTAGCGCCGCCGGCGACAGCGAGTTGCCGCTCGACGGATAGAGGTTGGCGCGCAGCGCGTTCTGCCATTTCGCGGAAAAGCCGGCCTGCGCGATGCTGGCGCGGCCGGCCGTCTTGGCCGCGTTTGCCGTCTCGGCCATCGCGGCCGTGGCCGCGATGGCCATCTTGTCGAGGTCGGACGAAAGCGCCTTTTTGAAATCGCCGCTCTTAAAACGGAAATTCGCCATCAGCCCAGAGCCTCGATTTCTTCGCTAGCCTGTTTCGGATCGTGCGTGGCGAGGGTTGCGATCGCCAGCGCGTCGGCCCGTCTTCGGTTCTCGCGCTCCATCGCCGGCTGCACCGCGAACATGATCTCGCGCGGCGTCATTGCGAGCACGTCGGCGCGCGAATAGCCCGAGCCGATCAGGAAATCGGCGGCGTCGACTAGGGCCGCTAGGGCCGCACCTGGACCTTGATGCCCGCTCGCTTCTTTTTCGGCGCGACCGCCTCTTGCTCGATCGCCCCTGCGTCCGGCCCGATCGCGGCGCGCAGGAGGTCGGCGAAAGGGCCAATGCCGCCTGGCGCGGTGATGCGGAACACCGACTTGAACAGATCGACGCGCTCGCCGAGCGACAGATTGGCAAACGACTTTTCCATCGCCTCATTGCCGGATTCGCCGGCGCCGGCGACTATCATCGCGACCATCGCCTGGTTCGAAATGCCGGCGCTGGAGATGTCGAAGCTGCGGGTCTGGATCATTTGCTTAAAGACCGGCAGCAGTTCTGGGAACCGATAGATGATTTGCCCGAGATCCTCGATATCGACGCCGCGCAGCTTGATCTTATTGCCGCGGATGGTGACGGATTCCGTTAAGGGCACAAAATGCAACAGGTCGTTCATTGAGCCATTTCCTTTGTTTCCTGCCTTGTTTGCGGGAGCCTTCAACTAAGAGGGAAGCGACGGCCCGAATCGCTGCTAAGGCCGTCGCCCCATTGCGCCAGGAGGCTGGCTCAGGCCTCTTCGCGAATCGCCCAGGTACCGAAATCGCCGTCGGAATCTGCCTGCACGGTCGCCTCGATGGCGATGGTGCTCCAGTCGTCATTGTCCTTGATGATGCTGAAATCGCCGGACGGAATGAACGAGACATCGCCCGACCAGTCGACCTGGTTGCCGGTGTCGTTGTCGCCGATCACCTCGAGGAACCCCTCGAACCGGGTCTGCGACAACCCCTTGATGATAAAGCTGCCATCCGATTGCTCCTGGCGCAGCCCGAGCGCGAAATATTCGAGGTTTGCCGCCGTGATCTCGTCGAGGGCGAACTTGGCGGTCGCACCGACCTGGGTGATGATCTTCTTGTCGACGGTACGCTTGCCGCCGGAGTTTTTGGTGTGCTCCTTGGTGGTTACGGCGGACGAGATCGTGAAGTTGACGATGTTGCCCAGCGAGCGTCGCGCGCCGGCGCCGGTGCCGATCGACGGCGTAAAGAATCCGGTGCCGGTCGGGATCGAATAGTTTTTGTCATTTGGGGACGTTGCCATTGGTCATGCTCCAGTGTGAGCCGCGCGCAGGCGGCAGGGTTGCGACGCATTCGCAATGAAGCGTCTCGAATAACGCGGGCGGTTACAGTCGGGGATTTCGAGGCGCGCGGTTCACAGCGCCTTTCTTCAGAGAGCCTTTTTCAGAGCGCTTTGGGATCGAGCATCACGGCGATCCGAAAGCGGACCGCCATCCGTCCTTCCATCAGCATCGCAAACGCAAGATCGCTGTCCATGCCGGCATAGCGGATCGAGCGCCGGTTCACGGTCAACGCCAGCAGCTCGGTATCGGTCATGACCGCCTTGATCAGGCGGGCGCGGATCATGTTGAGGTCACTGCCGACATCGCGCGTGCGTGCACCGCAGGCGATCAACAGCTGCGGCACCATGATCACCATACCCTTGTCCGAGGCATGGCGACTGCCGAAATCCTCGGTTACTTCCTCGGCGCCCTCGAGCACGGAGATCCGCCGCTGATCGACGCTATCCATCAGCGTCGCATTGCGCGCGGCGATATCGATGTCCTCGATGTCGCGGGCGATCGCTTCGAGCCGCACCATCACAGCTTCGCGCTTGTCGACAGAATCAGTCATCGGAGCGCTCCTGCAGGATCAGATAGAGTTCGCCCTGGCCGCCCGGCACCGGTTTCGGCAACGTCGACTCGACGTTCCATGACGCACCGTTGAAGGTCAGCCGGCCATCCTTCATCTTGCCGCGATCGAGACTGTTCTCGATCAGCTCTCTGACCCGGACGCAGGCCGCCGGCCGCGAAGTCTGCAACATCACCGGCCCCTGCGGGATCTCGACGCCAGCGGTCTTGTCGAGCACGGTGAGATCGGCGCGCACGCCCTCGCGCGACAGAAACTGCGCCGGCAGCCCGTCGATTTCATAATGTGGGTCGATCAGGTCCGCGTCGTAATCGATCTGACTCATGACGGCGTCCTACAAACCACATGCGACCACAGCGACACCGTGTTGCCGCGATCGGTTCCGACCACGGCCTGCAACACGTATTTGACGTCGGCGACCAACCCGGAAATGTGCTGCATGGTCTTGGTGCCCTGATACTCGGCCGCGATCGCGACATGATCGGCGGCGTTGGCGTCCGCAGCCTCGCTGCCGGCGGCAACCGTGCAGTACCAGGTGGCCGAAATGATCAGCTCGCCGTCGGCGAGATCGCGCACGAAATCGAACGTATAGGTCTCGCTCTCGACCGCATCGGCAGGCGGGAAGTCACGGCCAACATACATCTGCGCTAGCTCCCGGCATTTTCGAGCAACCGGCGCCCACGCGGGCGCAGGCCGCCGATCGGATTGGACAAGATGCGAACGCGCGGCGTCTCGTTGGCGAGCTCGCGCGTGCGCTGGTGCCGGCTGCGCAGCAGCAGCGCCTCGTCGATCGAGGGCTCGATCGCCCGTTCCAGGCTCAGCGTGCCGAACCCATCCGGATCGGCAAATCCGGACAGCACCAGCGCCGCGGCCACCTTCAATTCAGGCGCACCGAACCCGCTTGCATTACTCAAACCGGACAGCGTCAGCGTGGTCGACACCGGCTTGAGCTGCGGCGCGCCGAACCCGTTGACGGCGGCAACGCCGCTCAGCTGCAGCGCCTGGTCCGGGACCAACGTCGGTGTCCCAAAGCCGTCGGTATCGGCAAAACCCGACAGCGCCAACGTCTGCGCAAACGGCGGAAACAGCGTCGGCGCGCCGAACGCATTGGCGCTGGCAAAGCCGGTTGCGGTCAGCTGCAGCGTGATCGCCTCGAGGAACACCACGAACACCGGCGCCTTGCTGTTCTGCAAGGTCGAGGCACCGAACGGATCGGACGGCCCGTCGGCGAACGCATCGGCATTGAAGCGCGAATTCGGCCCGGCCGACAGGAACCAGTTGAAATTGCCGTCCGAATGCAGCGCCGCCCACAGCGAGGTGTTCGCCGGCACGGCGCGCGGCACCAGCAACGGATAGGAGTTGCTGCCGATCGCGACCTGCGTCTTGACCGCGCTCTGCGCCAGCAGCGCCCCCGGCAGGCCGGCGACGTCGGCGTAGAGCGCCATCCGGGTGTTGACGTTTTTGGCGACACTCGACTGCGCCTCGAGCGCCACGATCAGCCCGGCCTCGCTCAGGGTCAGCCGGGTGGCGTATTTCTGCGCGGCGCCGACCCCGCCCGGCTTGGTGCCGCCGCCCTGGCCGGTCTTTTTCTTGAGCTGCAGCACCGGCACGCCAAAGCGGTCGAGATCGGCCAGCGCGGTCAGGGCGACCGTCACCGGTCCCGGGATCAATTGCGGCGCGCCGAAGCGGTTGACGGCAGCCATACCGGCGAGCGTCAGCGTAACGGCCGCGGGCGTCAGCCTCGGCGCGCCGAAGCCGTTACTGTTGGCGATACCGGCCGCCAGCGTCAGCGTGTAGCGCGGGGTCAGCGTTGGTACGCCAAACGCATTGACGGCGGCAACGCCGGACAAGGAAAGATCAACCGTGCCGACCGACAACTGCAACGCGCCAAAGCCATTGACCGCGGCAAAGCCGGACAGCGACAACGTCACCGCGCCACCCGCCAGTGCCGGCGTGCCGAAGGCATTGCTGTCGGCAAACCCCGCCAGCGCCAGCGTCACCGCCCCCGGCGACAGCGTCGCGCTGCCGAACGCGTCACCGGAAGCGATGCCGGTCAGCGCCAGGTTCAAGGATAGCGCCGGCGCGCCGAAGGCATTGCTGTCGGCAAAGCCCGCCAGCGACAACGTCACCGCACCCGGAGACAGGCTCGGGCCACCGAAGCCGTTGCTGTCGGCAAAGCCCGCCAGCGACAACGTCACCGCGCCCGCGGTCAGTACCGGCGCGCCGAAGCCGTTGACCGAGGCGAACCCGGCCAGCGTCAGGTTCTGCGTCGACACTCCGAACAGGAACGGCGACGCCACGCCGCCGTACCAGTATTTGGAGTCGCCACTGGTCGCGCCGGATTTCTTCAGGCCCTCGAACGCAACGCCGTTATACCAGTATTTCTGGCCGCCGGTCGGCGTGACGATCGTCATGCGACCGTCACGTCGTCATAGTTGATCGCGCCAGCGGTGCCGTCGCAGTCGATGAAAAATTCCACCACGCCATCGGCGGTCGCGGTCGGCGTCGCGCCGCTGATCTGGTTCCACGCGCCAGTACCCGCGCTATAGGTGGCGAGAATGGTATCCACCATGATGCCGACGGCCGGGTTAGCGCGGACGCCGAGGCGCGGCTGATTGCCATTATAGGCCGCGGTCTTGCGAATATAAACGGCGGCGGTCACGCTGGTGCCGCTATCGATCTCGCATTTCGGGCCGCGGCCGCACGACGAACTCTCCAGCTTGAACGTCGCACTGCTCGGGGTCATCAGAACTGAAGGCGCCGCCGTGTTGTAGGCGGCGGCATCGCGCTCGACCGTGCCATACGGATTGATGGTCTTGTTGACCCCCGCCACCTGACCGTATTTGTCGAACGACAGGTAGCTGCCCGCCGTCAGGTTCGTCGGGTTAGCGAAAAAGGTCGCCGCCCCGAACTTCACGTTCCTGCCGATGACGCGGTTGCGCGACGGATTGCTGTTGAAGTTGATATCCGAAGTGGTGTGGGCGGTGAGAATGCCGGACACGGTCGAGAACTCGCCAGTATTGATCGTAATGTCGACGGACGAAGGCCCGGAACGGATTCCTTCCGCAACCGAGAACGAACTATGGCCCCCAAGCACGGCGTTACTGAGCGTCATATCCACGGCGGCCGTACCACTCAGGTCTATGTTGCGGGTAGCGTTTCCAATCAAAGTCGGAGCCATGGAGAAGTCGTGCACGAACGACGAAATAGACACACCGAAATTGTTCAGCCACCCATAGAACGAGCCCATGTCGCCGGACAGTTCCGAACCAATATTAAGCGCACCGCCGTTGGCGTGAGAGACGTTGCCACCCCATGTGCCGAAAACTTCAAGGCCGCTAGGGTTTACGTTGACACCGTTCCCGCCGCCCCCGACGGATGTGTTGTTGGTAAACGCCCCCCCCAAGTCGTTGATGACATAGCAGTGCGCACTGCCGCCGCCTGTGGTGCGCATGAATATGTTATGATCGACAGTCCAATTGTTTGCAGTCTGCCTTTCCAAGTCCAGCCCGAACGCAAAATTCCAGAAGGTGTTGTAGCAAATCTCCAGCGTCGTGATGTTCTGGGACGCCTGATTGATGTAGATCGGCTGCGCCTCGCCGTCGTGGAACGACGAATACTTGATCGACATGTTGATCAGCGACGCGCTGTTCTGAATCACCAATTCGACGCCGCGCTTACCCGATCCATTGCCGATGAAGTAGAACTCGGTCCAGTCGACATCGACTGCGGCCCCGGCATAGACGTTGACAAATGTCATCGCCGTGGCGGAGGTGCTGCGAAGCTTGACGTTACGGGACAGCGATATGACTTCCGCCTGCGTCATCTGCAGATTGGCGGTGTGCACGCCGGACTGTGAACCGGAGGTATTGATCGCCGCCCCGCCCGGCGTCGCCGCAAGCTGGAAGGTCTCGGCAGCCCGGTTGACGTTGATGGCATAATAGATCGTGCTCGCCGTCAGCGGGGTCGGCAGCGCGCCGGTCGTCGTCAGATAGACAGCAGTTCCGTTGAAAATGCCGTGGTTGCGGCAGGTGGCCTTGGCGAGGTGCTCGCAGATCACGCGAAACGAAACGTCATCGACATCAGGGTTAAGCAGATCGAAATTGCGACCATCGGCGCAGGTCAGCGTGGTCTGTGATGCCGGTGTCATTGAGCATTCTCCCTTGCAGCCAGAAACAGCGGCAGATCGAGCGGCAGCGGCCCGGCCGCCGGCGCTTCCGCGATGACTTCCTCGAGGTCGACCTGGCGCGCCTCTCGGACGAGCTCGACGCCGACGCTGTCACCGTTGAGGCGGGCCGAGCGCTCGACGAACTGCTCGATCGAGCGCAGCCATTTCTGTCCGGCCTCGGTCAGCGCCAGCTTGGCCTCGAGCAGCACCACCGCGTAGCCGCAACCGATCAGGCCGCGCGCGAGCTCGGGCTCGACGGCATCACCATCGCGCACCGCGACCAGGCCCTGCCACTCGATGAACTCGTCATCGGTCAGCGTCGCCTTGAACACCTCGACGAAATTGGACCCAGGTCGCCCCGCGGACGGCACGGCGGGATCAGCGGTTTCGGAGGATACGTCGACCTGCTGAATGACTTCCCCCGGCGCATGCGTTGCCGCATCGGTCAGGGCTGGGTGATCCGCGGCCGGCGGCGGCGCGCGTTCCGTTGCATAGGCGTCGCCAGCGGCGGCGCCGTTCTTGGCCAGCTCACGACGCTCGGCCTCAAGCGCGCGAAATCGGGACCAACCCGGCTCGCTCAAGATCCAGTCGTTGCGATGCTCGATCCGAAACGCCAGGCCCTGCGCGATATAGGCCGGCGCTATCGCCGGCAGGATCTCGGCGCGGTTGGGAAAAGCAAAATTCGAGATCGCCCGCAACGCGGTGAATTCGTCGAGCTCGACAGGTCGCGCCGGCGCGAATGGAAAAATCTTGCAGTCTCCGCGAGCCGCGCATTCGTCGGGACTGTCGCAGTGTGACGACGAACCGCGGACGCATCGCCCGATGTACGGATCGACCTGGTCGAGCACGCAACGGTCGTCGATCGGCCCTTGCGTTTCCGGCATTCCATGTTGAACGAACGGCTCGGCAGCGACCCGGCCCTCGAGCTGCGCGGGCTCGGCGGCCCCGGCCTGGTTTCCGCAAGCCTCCCAGCCTTCCGGCAGCGGGTGCTCGGCGTCGACGCGAGCGAACAGTTCCAACACCGGCAGCCCGCCGGTCATGGTTGCGATCATGTGGCGGTAGAAATCGGGCTTGCGCGAATGCTCGCGCGGCCGCTCGCGATGGTTCGATCCGAATTTTTCGGATCCGGCCGGTTTCGGCAGGCCGGCGCCGCGCTTGAACAGCAGCAAGAGCTCGTCCTGGTCCCAGGCGATCAGGCCGAGGCCGCGATCGTCGGGCATGTCGGCGTCGGTCTTGGTCCAGACGAAACAGGTCGAATAGGAATCCATCCCGAGCGCGAGCTGGCAGGCAAAGGACAGCGGCACCTCGACCCGGGCCAACACCACCTCGCCGGTCGCCGACACCGTGACCTCGATCTCGGTCTCGACCGGCGCCAACAGGTGCGCGCGAGGGATCCAGAAAAACGCCCAGGAATCCGGCAGCAGCAGCTCGCGGGCGCTGCGCAGGAATTTGAGGATTTCCGGCCAGGTCATGGTCGGATAGTGGTTTTCATAGGCGCGGTCGCCGATCCCGGCCTTGCGCGACCAGGGGCAATCGATATAGGCGGCGGCGAATTGCCGGCCGCTCGGCAGCTCGGCCGAGGCGTCCGACAGCACCCGCGCCAGGTCGCGGCGCCGCTCGCGGCCCTTTTCCTCGGCGCCGACCTTGAGCAGGTCCATCGCGACCCGGCCCTGCCCGCCGCGCATTTCCTCGGCGTGACGCGCGAGCGCCGCCTCGAATTCGGCGCGGTCCATTTCCGCGACCCGCTGGGCCCGCGATGACAGTTTGCGGTCGATCCCGGCCTCGGCCAGCGTCGGTCGGTCGTCTGTTTTAGGCTGTTCCGTATCGGAATCGCCTAAACGCGGCCGCCCGGCGCCGGCCCTGCCCTGGTTGAGGCCGACCGTTTCCTTTTGCGCCAGCAGCATTTCGCCCAGGCGCCGCTCGGCGCGAAACCGGATCCGCGCCGCCTTGATCTCGAGGTCGCGGTTTTTGGCCTGCTTGGCATAGGCGCGCCAGGCCTCGGCCTGGCTGCGGATCTCGAGCACCTCGTCGACCGAGTCCGCCTCGGAAAGCGCCCGCTCGGCGGCCTCGTATTTGGCGAGCTCGGTCATGCTTCGCCTTTCGCTGCAGCCAAGAGCCGGCTCAAATCCGAAGGCGTCAGTAAATCCTCGACGGTTGTCAGGCTGTCGGCTGGCCGGCAATGCTTTTTGATCGAGCGCAACAACAACGATTGCGAGGCGATGCTGGCGACCAATCCATCGATCTCACCCACAGCAACAGAGCCAAGCCGGCGGCCATTGACGCGAAACTCATACGGCGAGTGATCGTTGCGATGGCTTGAGGGCCGAAGCGTAACGGGCGCTCGCCCCGTTCCTCTCTCCGAGCGGACTCTCAGATCGTGCAGCTGCGTCTCGAAACGATCAGGTTCGATTCGAGCGAGGTGCTGCGCCTTCATTGACAGCTTATGATCAACGCCCAACGCGCGCAGCGTTACCCGCGATCCGTCTAGCGGCGGTTGCCCCCGCGACTGCAGAGGCTGCCCGCCGTTGCTCAATACGCCGACACGCTTCAAGTCGGCGAGCATTTCGCCGAGGCGCCGCTCGGCGCGAATGCGGATCTCAGCAGCGTCTAGTTCAAGGTCGCGGTTCTTTGCGCGCTTGGCATAGACCCGCATCGCCTCGGCCTTGTCGGCAATGTCTTTGACATCATCAACGGATTTCGCCTGCGCTAGCGCTGCACACGCGACCGAATAGGGAACGATTTGCACGCCGCTCATGTCGGCACCCCGCATTTCGGGCAGCCGTGCAGCCAGACGTCGGCGATCTTGCGGATCCGCCAGCGCTCGCGCTTCATCACCTCGCGGGCTTCCGCGAAATCATCGGTCTCGGTCTCGAGCACCTGGTCGCACGAGTCACACTCGACCAGGATATTGCCGCGCTGGCGGTCGATCAAAACGGCACCTCCTGCAATTGGAGGCCGCCGCCGAGCTCGGCCATCAGCTGCAGCACGATGGCATCGAGCGATGGCGCGGTGCCGCGGCTGCGGCGGTTGAGATTGTTCTCGGCCTTGGTCAGCCAGCGCAGGTTGGCGCGGCGGTTATCCAGCGTCTGGCCGTTGATGTGGTCGGCGAAATGCGCCGCCAGGAATGCGTCATCCGGCGGCGGCTCGGCCTCGATCATGATCTCGCGCGACATGCGCACGGTCGACCGCCCCGGCCCCTCGTTGCGCTTGGCATAGAGCTGCCACTCGAGGCCGCGGCGCGCGCCGGCGTGCCACACGTTCCAGATGTGTTGCGACAGCCAGGCATGGTCGCTGGCGTCGACCAAGGTCCAGATGTTGTCGCGCGCCGACAGCATGATGCGGCGCCATGGCGTGCCGGTCAGGTCGACCAGTTCCGAAGCCTGGAATTCGGCGAGCTGGCGCGCCTCGATCAGATTGGCCCGCATCATTCGACCGGCTCGTCGGTTTCGCTGTCAGCCGGCGCTGCGCCCTGCCCGGCCTTGAACGCCGCCAGATCCTGCTCGGCCTGCGACAGCGCGCCGCCGTCGATCTCGTCGGTCGCGGGCTTGCGCCTGGCGCGAGCCTCGGCCTTGTCGGCGGCTTCCTTGACGGCCGACGTCGCGGCGGGATCTTTCCGCACCATCGCGAGCACGGTCGCCGAGCGCTTAGCCGCGCCCCTGCCGGGTTTCGGCCCGGTCGGTTTCGGCTCGACATAGGGCTCGACATGCGACTGGCCGTCATCGTCGCGCCAGATCCGCAACGGATCGCCGCCGACGCGCGCGATGATCTCGCCGTTGCGCGGCACCATCTTGCTGAAAGCGTCGACCACCTGGTCGCGCGCCAACGTGTCGACCGACAGCGCGGCGATCGCCGCCGCCAGCGGGCTTTCCGGCAGCATGCCGACGGCGTGCATGTAGGTCTCGAGCAGGGTCTCGTCGTCGTCGAGCTGCGCCGGGTTTTTCGCCCGCTTGCGCTTCACCATGCCGCGGATCGCCTTGCTGGAAAAACCCTCGGCCTTGGCATCGGCATAGATCGCGCGGATGTCGTCGGCGAGATCGGCGCGCTCGTCCTCGAGCCGCTCGACCTTTTCGAGATAAGATTTTAGCGCGGCGACGGTTTCGGACTTCATCGCGCCGCCTTCGAGGTTTTGGCGGGCTTCGATTTGGCCGCAGCGGACGCCGCCTTGCCGCGCTCACCCGGCTTGATCGAGAAATTCAATTTGATGTTGGCGGCGACGCGCGCGACGTTGGCGTAAGGCCGGCCGATCAGTTCGACCGCTTCCGTCAGCGTCTTGCCGTCGGTCCAGGCCTTCTGTAGCGCGATGTAATCCGCATCCGACCAGGCGACGCGCTGTTTCAGGCCGAGATTGCTCGCCTTAGTTCTGATCGCGCCGACCAGCTTCCCGAGCCGCTCGGCGATTTGTTTCGCCGGCATCTTCTCGGCGTAAAGCTTTTTCAGCTCCTCGATCTGCTCGGTGGTCCAGGCCTCGCCGGAACGATCGAAATTGTGCTTCTGCGCAAACTTGAAGATCGACGTCATGCCGCGGTCGAAACCGGCTTCTTTCAACTCGGCGATGATCTCGCGATAGGGCTTGCCGTTCTCGAGGCCAGCCAGCGCAATCGCCTTTTCCGGCTCGGTCCAGTAATTGACGCGGTCGCGCGTGATGCCGAGTGCGATCGCGCGCATCTGGATCGCGACCCTGCCCCGGGTGAAACCGCCCTCGGCCAGCAAGCCGACGATGTCCATAATCTTGACCTCGCGCGCATAGGCCTGCCGCACGATCTCGTCCTCGTCCGCCGACCAGCCGACCGCAGCCTTGGCGCTGACCAGGCCGAGCGCATGCGCCCGCATCGAGATGTTGCTGGTCGAGGTCGAGAACCCGATTCCGGCGAGCGCCTGGCCGATGTCGGCGATCGACATTCCGTCGCGGTAGCCGTCACGGATGATCTGGTCCTCGTCGGCGCGCCAGTCGCGGCCGCGGCGGCCGGATGCCGGCCGATGATTGCCCCTCGGGCGGTCGTCGCCGTCGTCGGCATCGAGGCCCTCGACCTGGCTGAGCAACGCCATGGCTGCGCTGGCCGCGATCGGCGGCGGCGCCTCGACCCGCGGCGCCTCGCCCTTGTGGCGGGTTTCGACGCCGCCAGCCTTGAACCGCGAACGTCCGGCGATGTTGAAGGCGGGCCCGATACCAATGAACTCGCCGTCGGCGAGCGTGCGCAGCGCGCGGCTGTGACCGGCCGTAAAGCCAAGCACGTCGCCGGCGCGCTCGAGGTCGCGATCAAAGATGGTGCGGCCGACGATCACATTGGTGGTCTTGAACGCGACCGCCTTCGACGTCTCGGCGAGACGCTGGGTTGCGATCACGCCGGCGACGCCGCGCTTGCGGCCACGGCCCATCATGTCGGCGATCGCCGAGATCGCCCGCTTGCGGGTTTCGGTCTCGACGTCGCCGGTGTCGTAATGCGGCGCAAAGGTCTGCGCCTCGTCAATCAGCACCAGCAGCGGATGCCAGTGCTCGGCCGGCGCCTCGATCAGGCCGGCGGCGAATTCCGCCGCGGTCTCGAGCCGCTGTTCCGAGGTGGCATCCGACAGGTCGAGGATCGCGCTATAGCGATGCGCACGGATATGACGCGCCAGCGCGCGGCCGCCGACGCGCAGGATCTCGGCCGAGGCCAGCACGGCGACGTCGAATTTTTCAGCGAGCGTCAGGAATTCGCCGTCGGGATCGACCACGACCTGCTGCACCTTGCCGAACGCCTGTTCGAACAGCCGCCGCAGCAACATCGACTTGCCGGCGCCGCTATTGCCCTGGATCAGCATGCGGCCCTCGATCAGCTTGCCGAGGCTGATTCCGACCTGGTCGCCGTTCGACGAGCTCCCCAGCAAGATGTCGCCGTCGCGGATCTTTCGCGGCTCGGGCCTTGGTGTCGGCTTGGGTGCGCCAGATCCGCCAGGACCAAACCCCCGCCCCTCGCGCGCCAGTGCTTCCGACATTTTGGTGTCGATCACGTTCATGCTGGTGCCCTCACTGGAAATGCGTCATGCGTCACGCCGTCGAGCAGCCGGCCGGCGCGGGTCTTGCCGACACGAACCAACGTCGACCTGGCGCCGAATTTCGTGAACTGGCGCGGATAGCCGTCGACCTGGAGCATCGTTTCGCGATCGTGCTCATAGTCGCCGAACGCAAAACGGCCGGGATCGCCAGCAGCGTGCGCGGCGGCGGGATGCCATTCGCCCCACTGCTTGAAAAAGAACGGCACGGCGGCGCCGGCGCACTGATCGCGCAGCTCGCGTACCCATTGGATGCTCATCGGCCGCGCGCCGTGGCCCGACTCGCCGCCGGCGATCACCCAATCGATTCCAGGAGGTGTTCTCTTGAGCCAAGCGGTGTGGCCGTCGATCACTCCGCGCAGTTCGCCCTTGAGGCAATCGCGCCGTTCGTTCGGGCTGACGACAAGTCGAAGCAGGTCGATCGGCCCGAGCAGCGGCTCGGCGGAAATGAAGCGGATCGCCGCCGGCGTCTGCAGCAGCAGCGGGATCCGCTGATCGGCCTCCTGCTGCCGCTCGGTCGACACGCCGAGCCAGACGTTGGGCAGCGGCCATTCGAGTGGATGGCAGTCTGCGCCGCCCCAAAAGTCGCCGACCAGATCAGCGATTATGTCGGCACGCGCAATTTCAACGATGCCGTCACGTTTCGCCGGCGGCCGCAGAAAATAATCGCGCATCCGCGCTGCGCGCTTGGTCAGCACCTGGAACGTGTGCTCGGGACAAGCGGCCATCACCGCAAAGACGCTGTCAATCCATGCGTCGGGCACGTCCTCATGAAACAGGTCGCCCATCGAGTTGACGAAATAGGTCGTTGACTTGTTGCGCTTGAGCGGCGCCATCAGCGCCTTGGCCGCCAGTGCGACCTTGCCGGTCCAGACTGCGTTGCCGTTGACCCTTTTGGTGGTGCCGGCGTAGTGCGATTGCCCGCCCATCGCCTCGATCCGCGCCGCCATCTTCATCGCGTAGCAATTGGAACAGCCGGGCGAAACGATCGAGCAGCCGACGATCGGATTCCAGGTCGCCTCGGTCCACTCGATCGCGGATTTTCCGGTCATGATGGTGTCGCCTCAAACAGATCCGCCGGCTCGGCCTGCAGCGCCTTGCCCGCATAGCCCATCGCCAGCAGCGCGCGGGCGACCAGGTGCCAGACGTGAATGGATTGCCGCGGATAGCGCTTCACTTCGCCGACGCGGTTGGTGACGCGCCGATCCAGCTGCTCGCGGTCACGGCCGCGCAAGGTTTCGGCGCGATAATCGCCATGCTCGACCGAGCCGCCGACATTGCAGATCGTCATACGGCCGATCTCGGTGACCTTTTTGGTGATGGCGCTATGCAGTTCGATGCGCACCACGATCATCGGATCACCTCGACCATGCCGAGGTCGACGCGGTACGGCCGCGCCTTGGCGTAGACCAACAGGTCGCCGGCGAAACCCTCATGCAGAAACGGCTCGCCCTCGAACATGATCAAGAGCGGCGCGCTGTCGGCAATCACCAGCCGCACGATCGCGAGCTCGGCATGGTCAAACCCGGTCAGCCTGGCGCGCACCGCGCGAACGGCGGGAACGGTGCCGCCAGTGCCCCGGAGGGCGCCGGACTGCCGGCGATCGACCGTTCCCGCGCCCGTCATGGCTGCCACCTGCGCGGCAGCCGCGAGGGATCGAAATCGCCCGGCTCGTCCATCTGGCGCTGGCCGAACACCGGCCGCGGCGGATAGGGCCGCCGTGGCGGCAGCGCGGCCTCGTCAGAGAGACGCACCGGCGAGTTGAACGGCCAGGCGATCACCGCAATCAGCACGGCCAGCAGCAGCGCCAGCAGGCAGATCGAGCCGCCGAGGAAATACAGCGGCGCCGCATCGCAGACGTGATCGAGGAAATTCATCATCGCGGCCCCCTCGCCTCGAGGATCCGCTGCTCGCGGCGGTCAAGGTCGCGCTTCATGCGCAGCTGGTCGCGCTTGAGCTGGGCGATGTCGGCGAGGTCGAGCAGCTCGTCGAACCAGGGCTGCGGGGTCTCGGCCATGATCGCCCGCAGCACCGCGAGGCCGTGCTCGGACCGCAGCAGCGCCAGCACCAGATCGAGATTTTCGGGGCGATGGCCGGACAGCATTTTCTGGCATGTGGATAACCCGGCCTGGGTCAAAATATGCAGCGCCCACGCGGCTTTCTGCGCCGGCAGCAGGTCCTTGATGGTCTGCATCAGCGGCGAAATCTGATTCCCCGCTGTGCAATTCGGTTTCCGGATCCGGAAACGCCCCGATTTGGCTGGCTTCGCCTTTCGCGCTAGCGGTCGCAGCATGAGTTCCCCTTTTGGAACAGGAAAGCGGAGATCAGTGCGCGAGCCGGATCAGGATCAGGCCCGCGAAAACGACGGCGCCGGACAGCGCCAGGTAGAAATGCGTTGTGGGAGTTTGCGGCATGGCAGGGATCTCCGATCACGACGAGGCGAGACGCGGCGAACGCAACCAGGACGCAACGGAGATTGAGGACAGGATCTCGCGCGTGCTGCGCGAATGGCGCGCCGAGGTGTTGGCCGCAAAGGCAGCGCGCTGGCGCAGTCGATTGAAGGGCTGGTGGTGGTGGTGGCGCCTGTCATGATGTCACCCGCTGACCGTCGGCGGACTGCGCTTTCCGCGCGTGCATCAGCGCGAGACATTCATAGGTGAGCCAGTCGATGTTGCGTTCGGAGGCGAGTTGGATGATGCGCGGCCACAACCCGACTGAGATGCGGCCGCGGCGCTTCATTTCCGATCCTGTCGACGACCCCTTCAACTCCAGCACACGCGAGAACGCGCTGGGCCCCCCGAAGGCCTCGAAGACATCGTCAACGGTTTTGGGCGAATCAATCTCGGGCATGGCTCGGACCTACATGATTCGTGTTGATCGCGTCAACATGACTTGTGTCAACACAATTTGTGATCATGTGCCCATGGATACGATGGGTGAGCGCCTCCGGTATGCGCGCGAAAAGGCCGGTTTTCCTTCAGCAATGGCTGCGGCGAAGCGGTTCGGCTGGCCTACGTCGACCTACGCCGCGCATGAAAACGGCCAAAATCTTATTCCTGTGGATACCGTCAAAATCTATGCCCGGACATTCAAGGTCTCGGCCGGCTGGCTGCTGGCCAGGGAGGGCGAGGTCAACCGCTCCAACATGGTTAAGGTCGCGGGCCTGGTCGGTGCCGGCGGAACGATCGACACCAGTGTCGAAAATCTTGGTCATGAGGGGCTCGACGAAATCGAACTGCCGTTTTCACTTCCGGAAGAGGCGATCGCATACCGGATCAACGGCGATTCCATGTGGCCGCGCTACGATGACGGCGACGTCATCGTCGTGTTCACAAGGCCCTACGCCATCAGCGAGATGCTCAACGTTCCCGAGGCGCTGGTCACGACGGCCGACGGCAGTAGGTATCTGAAGCGGATTGTGGAGGGCTCACGGAAGGACCATTACGACCTGATGAGCCACAATGCGCCACCGATGCACAATGTGAGGCTTCAATCGGTGGCGGGCGTTCACGCCGTGGTCCGCCGCGGCAGCTGGCGGGCCTTGTCCAATTCCAAAAAGGCAAAACAGCTGCAGCAGCAGATCAAGAAAGCAAAGCCGGCCTAGGTATCACTGGAAACTGCGGGTGCGTTCGAAGAAGCCGCCATTGCCGGTCGGGATTCGCGTGGTCACCGCTTCCGAGCTCGGCTTGTTCCGGTTTGAGCCCTGGCCGGCACCGCAGCCGTAAGGGTCACACAAGAAGCCGACGTAATCGGCCTCTCCGGGAAGGCCGTAAATCTTCACCTGATGCGGTCCAACAATCACCTGCAGGCGCTGAATGCCCTTCCCGTCAGCCCGGCTGAGCTCGACGGTAGACACCCCCTCGGTGATGGCCTTGAACGCGATCGTGCTGTCGCTTCGGGGTGTGATCTCGACAAGATTTTGTACCGGGATGTCAATCCGATCGATTGGGTTCTCAAACCTGAAAAAGCGGGTTTCTCCCATCTGCAAGTGGATTGTCCCGTCGATCGGGAGCGTGACCTCCCTCATAGCCTGGGCCATCGCAGCATTGGCCAGCACCACAAGGCAGGCCGCGGCAAGGCAACTCAAGATACGGGAAATCAACATTTGCAGCCCCCTGAAACGGAAAAAGTATTTCAGGGAGAATGCCCGTCTATATCAACATAAATCATGTTGACATTATTCGTGTAAATTCAGATAAATCCCCCGCTTCAGCACGGGAGAATCACCCTTGGCCCCTCGCCGCGCCCACCTCGACCTTTCCCCGAAAGAATTCCGCGACGCCCTGGTCGACCACGGCTTTGCCTACCTCACGCCGATCGGCCGCTATGTCGATATCCGCGAGCGGCAGGTCGGCCGCTATCTCGACCCGGTTAGGGATCGCAGCGGCCGGATCCTCCGCCGGCAGACGCTCGCGGCCCTGCTGGCTGCGCGCGACCAGGCCGAGGCCGCCCGCGCGATGATCCGACAGGCGCACGCGCGACGCCAGGCGATCGCCGGCAAGATCGCCCCGCACGTTGTCTCGCCGTGCCGCGCCGACCTCAAGGGAACGGCAGCGATCGCCCAGCTCGCCGATGATTTCCTCACCCGCTTCGCCAGCGCCGGCCACGTCCAGTTTCTCGACCTGATCCAGATGGGCTGGCGCGCGGACCAGCTGAAGGCCCATGCCGACGATGCCCGCGCCGTCGCCGATCGCAAGGCAGTGCTGGCATGAGCCCGCGCATGACGGGTTGCCGCCATGTCCGGTGTAGCCCGCAGGGCGGAGCCGGATGATGCCGCTGTATTCCGCCGACTACACCATGCTGCGGCTGTTGAAATTCGCCGCGTTCGAACGCCACGGCGATCGCTGGCGGTTCGGCACCCGCTCGATTGCCGACAGCGTCGTCACCCGCCTCGTCAACGCCGGCCGCGCCGAGCGCGTCGGCGATCGCGTGCAGCTGATCGCCTGTCAGCGGCCGGAGGGGAAAACCTGAAACATTTTTTGTATCGCGTGTACGTGCGCCCCGGCGATTCACAGGGGCAGGAGAAGTTCACGATGAATATCCGCGACTACGATCCGAGCAAGGGGCAGGCCTTTCAGGGCGACGTCTCGATCATCCCGATCCCGGTCGACATCACCATCGCCACCTCGCAGGAAATCAGCCCGGTCAAAGGACGGCTGATCCTGCAGGAAGGCGAAGTCTCCGGCCATCACCACGCGATCGACCTGCACCAGCGTCACTTCCAGGCACAGCCGCGCGAGACCGGCGATCCGTTGCTGGCGACGAAGTCGCCGCGACTGCGCAAGGCGTTCGGCGGCATGACCAAGAAAAACGTCGAGCAGGTGACCGGCACCGCGCATCTGTACCGCGACGATGTCGCGGTTTCGGAAATGGTCCGCCGCGGCATTCTCACCCGCGCCGATCTCGCCGTCGGCTGCCTGGTGGTATCAGGCGCGCCGATGGCCCTCACCCACGAGGAGCACGACGGCATCCGCCTGCCGCCGGGGAGTTACCTGATCGGCCGCCAGGTCGAAAGCGCCGGCGCCGAAGAACGCGTCGTCGCCGACTGAGATGAATTCGATGGATGCCGCTGCCCTCGCCGCCTCCTGCCTGATCGGCCTCGTCTGGTTCGATCAATGGTGGGCGGTTGGCGAAGCTGCCGGCGCCTGGCTGGGGACGGCGATTTGCAACCTTATTTTCGGAGGCGACCATGAAGAAGATTGAGACGATGACACCCGAGCAGCATGCCGAGTTGCCGGCGCTTCGCGAGCGATGGCGTGCGGTCGGCTTGGCGACCGCACCCATCCACGAAGAGGCTGCGCGCAGCGCAGTCCGAACTTTGTACGCGGCGGGCGAATGCCCGGCGCCCAAAGCCGTGATCGTGCTGGCGTCGCCGATGGCATGCCTGATCGCCCGCGCGATCTGCGAAAAACTGATGTCGCAGCAGCTCGGCGAAAACCAGCGCAAGGTGCTGGAAGCAAAGCTTCGGGGCCAGCTTTGGGGCCAGCTTCGGGACCAGCTTTGGGACCAGCTTCGGGGCCAGCTTTGGGGCCAGCTTTGGGACCAGCTTTGGGGCCAGCTTCGGGACCAGCTTCGGGGCCAGCTTCGGGACCAGCTTCGGGGCCAGCTTCGGGACCAGCTTCGGGGCCAGCTTCGGGGCCAGCTTTGGGGCCAGCTTCGGGACCAGCTTCGGGGCCAGCTTTGGGGCCAGCTTCGGGACCAGCTTCGGGACCAGCTTCGGGACCAGCTTTGGGGCCAGCTTCGGGACCAGCTTCGGGACCAGCTTCGGGACCAGCTTCGGGACCAGCTTCGGGACCAGCTTTTCGTCGATCCCTATTTCATCGGCGGCCAGGACGCCTACTGGCTCTCGTTCTACGAGTTCGGCGAAAAAATCGGCGCGCGCTATGGCGCGCGCACCAAGGAATTATTTGAAGCGTACAAGGGCTACGCGCTCAACTGCGGCTGGATGTATCCGTTCAAGGAGATCGCCTTCGTCAGCGACCGCCCGGAGCAGATCCATTTCGACGCCCAGCGCCGCCTGCACTCGTCGGCCGGCATGGCGGTTCGCTTCCGCGACGGCTGGGGTGTTCATGCCTGGCACGGCCTGCGGGTGCCGCCGCGGATCATCGAGACCAAAGAGTTCGACGCCGCCGCGATCGAAAGCGAGAGCAACGCCGAATTCCGCCGCGTCCTGCTCGAGCGCGAATATGACGGCCGCAGCGGCTTCGAGCTCTATGCCGAACAGCGCAAGGCCAGACTGATCGCCGAAGATATCTCGCACGGCTTTCCGCGCCGGCTGCTGGAAGTCAACGTCAAGGGCGAGAAGATCCGCATCATCGAGGCCACCAACGGCTCGCTGGAGCCGGACGGCTCGCGGCGCAAATTCCACCTCGGCGCCATGCGCGGCGAGACGCCGGCGGAAGTGGTGGCGGCGAGCTACGGCATCGCCCCGAAAGTCTATGCCGAGGCAGTCCGTACATGAGCAAGGCGCCCGAACGCCTCAGCAACCGGCAGATCGCCACCATGAAACTGATGGCGGTCTGCGGCGCGCGCGGCGATCCGGTCCGACTGACCCGCGACCAACGCGAGGCGATGACGCCGTTGTGGCGTCGCAGCCTGGTCGAAATCTGGTGGCGGCGCTCGCCGACCGAGCGCGCGCTCCAGGGACCGTTCTTCCGCCTAACCGAACCAGGCCGAACGCTGATCCTTTCCATCCTCGCCGCCAAGAAGGCCGCCTGATGAACATGCGCTCACCCTCCGCTGCGGTCCTACACCAACCGCCCCGCGGCGCTGCCGAGCGCGGCCGTGCGCACCGGCTGGATCTCTGGCGGCTGCGCGGCCAGGCCGCTCGCGCCGCCCATCAGCCGCGCCAGGTGCCGCCGGCGCCACGATCGACCGACCCCGAGCTGCGCGACGAGATCGAGGCCGCATGGCTCGCCGGCTATGACGGGAGGAACGGCGGGAAATGACCCCGACGCCGATCACAGAGCAACGGCTGCTCGGCGCGATCGTCATCGTATCGGAAGTGATCGTCAAGCACGGCACCAAATATGCGCCCCTGCTCGATCGCCTCGAGCGCGAGCTGGCGGATTTACGGAACGTCGACGATCCAGTCAGCCGCGCGAGGCGGCACCTGGCACGTGCAGACCTGGCACGCGCACCAGCTGCGGCCGCAGCACCATCCCCGGCGCCAGCGCAATTTCGCTGAGATAGTGCAGCTTCACTTCCAGGCCGTGGCCGTCGCCATATTTCGGCTTGCCGGTCGCGTGCCCCATCAGTTCATTGGTCAATTCGTCAGGGGCCCGCGCATCGCGCAGCCGATCCTTGAAGCCGTGCCGCAGCGAGTACAGCGTGTGCAGCTCAGTCGGCTTCATGCTATGCTCGGCAAAGAACTTGTTGACCGCCGCCGAGAACGAATCGCCGTTATCGCGGTAGCGCGGAAACCCATCGGGAAACGCGCGCATCGCCTCGAGCGCAATGCCGACCAGCGGGATGTCGCGCTCGGACTGGTCGGTCTTGAGCTCGCGGTCGTCGGGCCGGATCCGGATAAACGGGATATTGCTGTCGAGGATGATATGCGGCCGGCGCAGGTTGACGATTTCCGACGGCCGTGCCCCGGTGTTGATGATCACGTGGACCGCGGCCCGCTCCTCGACGTTCATGGCGTCGAGCGCGCCCGGCGCCAGCATGACGCTGACGATAAACGGCGCCGTGAACGGCGGCCGCGATCGCGCCTTGTCGCCTTCAAGGCGGGTGCCGGCGAACACTGGCTCGAGTCGCAGCTGGTGCCGCTTGGAGACGGCGCGCAGCATGCCGGTGATATGCGTCAGGTTACGGTTTGCCGTGCCGGCCTTGACCTCGTCATCGAGCACGCGCTGTTCCCAATGTTCGGCGAATTTCAGGGCATTGTCGCGTGTCAGCGCATGGATGGCCTTGTCGCCGACGACCGAGATCAGCAGCGCCGCGGCGTTGCGCTTGCCGTTCATCCATTTCTTGAGCTGGCCCGGCGATTTTTTTGCCGACGCGGTGCGCTTGGCGGCAAAGAATTCGTCGCACAGAGTCGACAGCATGATCTCGGGCAGCGGCACGCCGCCGAGCACCGCCGCCGTCGTGGCCGCATCGTCGCGGCGCGCGCCCAGGGCGAGCTGATCGACCCGCGCGAGGATATCCGCCAGCCCTTCCTGCACCACCGCTTCCACGGGCTTGTAGTGCAGTCCCAGCGCCCGTGCGAGCGCGCGGGCCTGCTCGACGTTGATGCTGGCCTGCTGCACCGTTCCGGCGGCCAGCGCCCGCCAGGAGGCCTGCAGATCGAGGTCCATCTGCTTGGCGACGCGACCGGCCCTGACGCCGGCGCGATCATCGGCCACCTTGATCTTGGTCGACAGCTTGACGATGCCCCGCGGATCCACCGCCGCATACGGTTCCGGCACCCGGCGCACGAAATGCCAGACCCCGTTCCGCTTCGTCAGACGCTCCGTCATCTTGCCCCGGCTGTTGGACGTTTTGTTGGACACAATGTCCGCTACAGCAGGCCGGAAAGTCAATAAAATTAAGGTTATGCCCAATCTACAAGGGTTTTTGCAATTTCAGCGGAATTCCGCTAGGGAGCGCCAAATCTCCAAAATTGGCTTTGAATTGATTTTGGTTTTTGTCCGATTTGGCAAACCGGAATCTGACGGGAAGATCATCAGACCCTACTCATTTCGGATACGCGCCGAGATTGGGGTCCCATCTCTTTAGGGACACGCTGCTGCCGATTGTGAGCCTCATCAGGTCTTCGCCCGACGCCAGCGGACCTTGATAGGTGGTCCGTGTCCGCGTGACGATTTCCTCACCGGCCGTTCCGATCAGGACGAAATGCGTATACACGGCGAGCTTCGGTTTTACTTGCGAAAACACTGTGCCAGCTTGCTCGGGTGAGGTGTGATGATCCGCGACCGGCTTTAGTGCGGGGACCGCGGCCAGTTGAGGCGAGATAGCGAACACCTCGTGGATCAGAAGATCAGTCCCAGCAGCGTGCCGAATTAAATTCTCATCGGGTTGGGTGTCGCCTGAAATCGTAACCGACCTTGAAGCGTAATCAACCCGATACCCAACCGAGGGCTTGATAAGGTCCCCGTGATTGACCGCAAACGCGGTGACTTTCACGCCACCCTCTTCAAACACAACACCATCCTGGGCGAAGTTGTGCGGCTCGATTCCGGTTGCCGCTGCGGTGACGTGCTCGTCGGCCTGCCGAATGCGCACGTCGTCCGAAAACGCTTCGGTCAGTCCCTTCGCAATCTTTACCACGCCGTTTAACCCGGCGGTGTCGTCGGATGGTCCCCACAGTCTCAAGGGCTTAGCACGTGACCCGAACGGGCCGAACATGTAGCCGGTCATCCAGAGATCCGGCAAACCCTCGACGTGATCCGAATGATAATGCGTGAGAAAAACGGCGTCGATGCCTTTGCCGAACGACATACCCAGTTGGTAGAGCCTTACGGTGACCCCACGGCCGGCATCGAACAGGAGATTAAGCCCTCCGGCTTGAACCAGCGTAGCCGGTCCGAATCGAGTGGTGCTCGGTACTGGAGAGCCGGTGCCAAGTAACGTCACGATGATTTCGTCCGGTGCCGGGAAGTTCTCCGCCGCACCAGCATTGCCAGAGATCGAACCAGCCGCGGCGGCCAACAGCGCCGCCGCGGCTACGAGCAATAAGCGCCGGATTGTCTTCTCGCCTACCACCATGGCTTTTGCTCCGCAAAAAGGATGATCGCGACAGCCGTCCCAGAGTCCGCGAGGAAGTTCGAACAATATTGCTCCTGGTTTGATCCGACGCTTGTATTTTTCAGTCATGTATGGGCGAAAGGATGTTCTCCCAATCGCCAATAAACTGACTTGGTACGGCACCGGCCAATGCATGGCACTCGCGAACGAAATGCGCTTGGTCGAAATATCCGGTCGCATGGGCAATCTCCGTCCAAGGTTTTGCCGGAGTCTTGCGGTGCATCATCAAAGCTGTGTCGAACCGGATGGTCCGCGCGTAAAGTTTCGGTGAAAGCCCTACCTGCCTCGTGAAGCGGCGCTGAAACTGCCGCGCGCTGAGGCCGGATCGCGCAGCCAAATCCTCGATCCGGATGCGACCACACGTGGCCAACATCGAACGTGAAGCTTTTTCGATTGCATCTGCGGGCGCAAGCGTATCCAGCATCGCGCCAATATAGCGTTCAGCGGCGGCCACACGCGCCGGAAAGTCCGGTGCCGAGCGCACGAGATCGCTAAGGACTGAAGCGCGGTTGCCGAAGACATCCCTGGCCGCGATACCTTCATTGACGAGTGAGGTCATGTCGATCCCGACCAACCGGTTGAGACCAGTCGGTTGAAACAAAATGTTGAACACATGGATTTCACCAGACAAATAAAGCTGGGTGTGGCGAGAACTTTGCGGCCCAACGACGACCGTCTCTGGTGCCTGGGTCATAGGGCCGCCATCGACCCGCAGCTTGAACGGTTCCGCCAGATATATATCGATTATCTGGTGAGGCCGCGCTGGTAAGGGCCACGTGAGTACTGTTGTTCCGAGATTTGAACGCCGTTCTTCGAACGAGCGCACGATGCCGCCAAGTGCGGGATGGGGCTTGATTCGGATAATCTCCATTTACGGCCCTCTCCCAGGTCAAAACACGACATCAATGACCAACTATCTTCGTTCGAACCTCGCAATCGCAATGCCAGAGTGAGACTAAGCGCATATCAATGGGTTCGGGACCTAGCATGGACCGAAGGCTCGGTTTGCCAACAGCCGAAATAGACTATGTGTATCAATGCACGTTTTCGGCTTCCAAAAAATGGAAAACCGCTTGATATTGCTCGAATATCGCCCTTCGCTGGGGAGCGCCAAAATACCGCCCGCCATCCTATGACGCGCGGTTGAGAAAGATCGGCAACCCCAGCTTGTTGGCGTAGATGGGACGGTAGCGCTCTGTGTTGTACGCGCTGGCGACGTCCAATGTGCGCGGCCCAAGCCTGGCGTCAGGGATGGGCACGAGGTCGTAGCGGCCCTCTACCAGCGCCGACATGAGGCCGGTCTTGCCTTCCAGGATGGCATCGTAGGCCATGTTACCGAAAGTCAGGGCTACAAGCTTGTCGATGAAGTCCGGATCGCCCGATCTCAGGTCGTAGGTGAGGTCAGAGGTGATCGTCTCCTCGCCGGCGCGCCGCTTGATCTCATCGGCAAGCGCTTCGGCCACGCTGGCCTTCTTGCGGTGACCGTAGGCGTCGGGCTCGCCGTATTCCTGGAGCTTGTAGCCCTCCCACTCGGCGCCCTCGCTGAGCACGATCAGCGCGTAGTTGCTTGGGTTGGCGCGCTTCTCCTCGATGAGCAACTGGACAAGTTTGTCGAGATTGACCTTGTACTCCGGTATGACGCATCGTATCGAGGTCGCGTACGCAGTGTATAGCGCGGTGAATCCGGCATCGCGGCCAAAGACCCGGAAAATGCCAATTCGCTCGTGCGAGCCGACAGTGGTACGCTGCCGCTGGATGGCATCGCTGGCGCGGGTGATCGCGGTCGAGAAACCGATGCAGTATTCGGTGTTGCGGACGTCGTTGTCCATCGTCTTGGGGATGGCGATGATCTTGACGCCGAGTTCGTTGAGTCTGGCCGCATAACTGAGCGTGTCGTCGCCGCCGATGGCGATCAGATGTTCGATGCCGAGCCCCGAGAGGTTCGCGAGCACTTGGCTGGTGAGGTCCCACGTCTTGGCTGCGATGCCGCCTTTGGTGCTCAGGGAGACTGGAAAGTCCTTGCCGACGAGATGATCGGGCAGCTTTTGCATTTTTGACGGATTGGTGCGGCTCGAGTGCAGCACGGTGCCGCCGCGCCGATCGATGGTGCGAGTGTTTTCACGGTCCAGCGGGATGAGGTAGTGGGACCTGCTGGTCGGGTCATCGAGGTTCAGGTGCGTGAGGGCCTCCCAACCACGGCGAAAACCAACGACCTCGATGTCGTTCTCACTGCCGCGATAAGTCACGGTCTTGATGATTGCGTTGAGGCCGGGGACGTCGCCGCCGCCCGTGAGAATGCCAATGCGTTTTCTCGCCATGCTGCACGGTCACCGTAACTCCAAGCTTCTCAGTAGCCGGTCTAGCGCAGCGCTCTCTACTCGGCCGC
Source organism: Bradyrhizobium sp. KBS0727 (assembly GCF_005937885.2). Classification (NCBI taxonomy): domain Bacteria; kingdom Pseudomonadati; phylum Pseudomonadota; class Alphaproteobacteria; order Hyphomicrobiales; family Nitrobacteraceae; genus Bradyrhizobium; species Bradyrhizobium sp. KBS0727. Next base: position 4,070,376 of record NZ_CP042176.1, read on the forward strand.
TTCCGGCTTGCGCTCCTCGCGCAGACGAAAACGCTTCACCAGTGCGGACACAGTGTCTCGGAAGCCGCCATACTCCAGCTCGGAATAGGGCAGCATCGCGGCGCCAGACCAGCCCTGGCTGCGCATCTCGATTGCCTTGCGCTGGGCACGCCGGCGGACCTCGTCCCACGCCGGGTTGTCGAAGAAATCGGTAAAGGACTCCGAAAAGCGGCCGTCCTTGTCGATCGAAAAACCGGCGCAGGAAACGATCGGCAGGCAGTACAGGCCTGTCACCGGCGTGTTAAGTGGCACGGGCATGAGCGGCATCACGTGCGAACCGCGCGCATCCCCGCCTACGAAGTGCGCCTTGGCGAACGGCGAGACGATTTCTTCGGGCGCCGGGAAAATCCCCTGGTTTCTGACGATCGCGACTGGATCGTCCTTGCCGGTGTACTTGCCTGCGATCGAGTGAAGACGCTGCGCCGAAACAGCGACGACAACCTCGTCAAACGTTCGAGAAACGATGCGATCGATGCCAAAGCGCTCGTTGTCGCGGAGCAGCGCGGCAATGTGGTAGCCGTCCGCGGGCGCGTCAAGTTCGATCACGCTGTCGCCGGCCGTATTATCCATGTCGATGACATGGAAACGGAAACCCTTGATCATCGGGGGCAGCATCAGCCCGGCGCAATACATGGGATCGGCGAAGGCGAGGTAGAGCGGCAGGTTGTAGGCGCCGGGGCCGCATTTGTCGGCGGCGAATACCATGAAGGACTCCGCTGGCCTCGAACCCGAAAGGCTGTGGTCGAAGCTGAGCTCGGCGACGGCCGGTCCGGCGCCGCGAATGTTTCCCGAAGGTGCGTCGACGAGAAGATCCTGTCCGGCGCCGTAGAGGCCGGAGGTTTTCGCAACCGACGTGGCTGCGAGAAACGTCTTCCAGGCGAGTTGATGTACCTCGGAGCTCCCCTCGCCCCGTGTGTGCGTCATGATGATCGCAATGTCGTCGCCGGTGTGGCAGATGAAACCGTCGATCAGTAGACCATTGCAGATCGCCTTCGCGACCTCGCCCTCGACAGTTGCCATCATGCGTGAGGACGGTTTCGTATGCCCGCCAACGGAGCCAACGTCAGCCTTGATAACTGAAAGAGTGAGTCTCATGCGCATCTCTCCCACCCGCGCAAGCTAACGCCTCAGCGCTCGCTGCGCCGGGGCGACGGCGCTGCTCATTGGCGCAAAGAACGTCTGACGTTGTGAAAGGTTCCCACGCGAGGATTGTGACCACCCTACTGCGCCGGAGGGCCTCCTTTATGCGGTCAAAGCGGACGTCGCGACACACTGCTGCCCGAGGGGTCCTTGCTGCAGGAAAAGTTTGCCAACAGCCAAAATAGACCGCGTGTATCAATGCGCGAATTTGCCCTCAGAAAAGCGGCAAACCGGTTGATTTCGTTCGCATATCTCCCTTCGCTAGGGACCGCCAAAGCTTTCAGACGAGGCTGATTTCACGGGTTTTCTTGCAGGTTTGCCAATTCATTCTAATCGGGAATGGAATGCCGGCCGAGCCCACCATTAGAGATTGCGGGATCCGTCGGCGACGCCTGCGCGGGCTCGCCATAACCCTCCATTCAGATTGACCGCGCCAGGCGCCGGAACCAACCGCAAGACATGGCGCTTGGTTCGTTATGCGGGCAGCGATTTGAGGAGGCGAGATTGTTCCTCATAGGGCTCGGCGCGCTGCTGTTTTTTGTCGGACTGTTGTACATGGCACGCGCTACTATTTGGCGGGGACAGCTTAGCGGCCGTGATTCCTCCCAGCCGGTTCGAGACACTCTGGAGCCGCCACGGCGCGGCCTTGGATTCTTGGGGATCGGAACGAACTGGCCGGGCATTCTTCTTATGGCGATCGGGGCAGTTCTGCTGGTGTCGGGGGGCGGATTCTAGCCTCAGCTACCCGTGCCTGTGTAAGCAAAGGAAGCCCCGGGGGTTTGCCACAGGCCGAAGGACGTCTATCGCAAGCCGATCGCGTCCTGACCTGAAAGTTGCAACGAGCGCGCGCACGTTGGTGGGCTCGAATCCGGCAGCCGACAGCTCACGCTCGCAGGATCGACACGTGATACAGCACGCCCGCGCCTTCGCACCTCAGCGGATCCCCTGCCCGTGCGGCTTCGTCGATGACGGCATCGCCCGGCTCCAGTTCTGCCGCGCCATGCGGCGAATGAAGGCTGATCCGGCCATGCCTCAGCAACAGCAGGGAAATATCGGCCGCGGCCCGCAGGCTTGTGCTTCCGGCGAAATCGACCACGCTTACGCTGTGCGAGAAGTGGCCGCGGCGGGTCATCACATTGAGGTCGCGGATCGGGCCATCGACCAATGACGCCGACGCCGGACTGTCGCCGGGGAAGATCGCTGGCTCGCCGCCGACGACCAGGGTCAGCGGCGATCGATCGCCAACCTGCAGCCTCATCCCCTGGCCTTCGAGCAGCAGCAGCGTGCGGTCGATGCCTGGAAACAGCGAGAACGCGCCATCGCTTGCCACTTCAGCCGTGCTGACGCGCCAGTCGAACGATGCCAGCGACGCATCCGGCGGAGCCACGGCAATCTCGGTCGTTACGCCGCCGCCATTCTTCCACGGCATGCGCCGATGCTCATGCGCACGCAACAGCTTCAGCCGGCCTTCGTTCGTCACGGCGCTCTCAAGTCAGACCGGGCAGATCGAGCCCATGCTCCCGGGCACAGGCAATCGCGGTTTCATAGCCCGCATCGGCGTGGCGCATGACCCCCGTTGCCGGGTCGTTCCACAGTACCCGCGCGATCCGGCGCGCGGCCTCCGGCGTACCGTCGGCCACGATCACCATGCCGGCGTGCTGGGAATAACCGATGCCAACGCCGCCGCCGTGATGCAGCGAGACCCACGTCGCCCCGCTCGCGCAGTTGAGCAGCGCGTTGAGCAGCGGCCAGTCGGACACCGCATCCGAGCCGTCGCGCATGGCTTCGGTTTCCCGGTTCGGGCTCGCAACCGAGCCGCTGTCGAGATGATCGCGGCCGATGACGATCGGCGCCTTCAACTCCCCCCGCGCCACCATTTCGTTGAACGCCAGGCCGAGCCGATCGCGATCGCCGAGGCCTACCCAGCAGATCCGCGCCGGCAGCCCCTGGAACTTGATCCGCGCCTTCGCCATGTCGAGCCAGTTGTGAAGGTGCTTGTTGTCCGGAATCAGCTCCTTGACCTTGGCGTCGGTCCGGAAAATGTCTTCGGGATCGCCCGAGAGCGCCGCCCACCGGAACGGCCCGATCCCGCGACAGAACAGCGGGCGGATGTAGGCCGGAACGAAGCCCGGGAAATCGAACGCGTTCTTCAGCCCCATGTCCTGCGCCATCTGGCGGATGTTGTTGCCATAGTCGAGCGTGGGGATACCCCGGGCGTGGAAATCCAGCATGGCCTGGACATGGCCGACCATGGAGGTCTTGGCCGCCGCTTCAACCGCTTTCGGGTCGGCCTCGCGCCTCGACTCCCACTCCGCCAGCGTCCATCCCTTGGGCAGATAGCCGTTGATCGGATCGTGCGCGCTGGTCTGGTCGGTGACGATGTCGGGCCGCACGCCACGCCGGACCAGCTCCGGGAAAATATCGGCGGCATTGCCAAGCAGGCCGACCGAGATCGGCTTCCCGGTCTGTGCCGCCTCCGCCATGATCGCGAGCGCTTGATCCAGCGTTTCGGCCCGCCGGTCGAGATAGCCGGTGCGCAACCGCATCTCGATGCGGCTCGGCTGGCATTCGACCGCCAGCATCGATGCCCCGGCCATGGTCGCAGCCAACGGCTGGGCGCCGCCCATGCCGCCGAGACCCGCCGTCAATATCCACTTGCCCGCAAGGCTGCCGCCATAGTGGCGCCGGCCCACTTCGACGAATGTTTCATACGTGCCCTGCACGATGCCCTGGCTGCCGATGTAGATCCAGGACCCGGCCGTCATCTGCCCGAACATCATTAGTCCGAGCTTGTCCAGATGGTTGAAGTGATCGAGCGTCGCCCAGTGCGGCACCAGGTTCGAATTCGCGATCAGCACACGCGGTGCGTCGGGATGGGTACGGAAGATTCCGACAGGCTTGCCGGACTGCACGACCAGCGTCTGGTCGGCATCGAGCTTTCGCAAAGCCGAAACGATCCGGTCAAAGCTGTTCCAGTCACGGGCAGCGCGGCCGATGCCGCCGTAGACGACGAGTTCGCTAGGCTTTTCCGCCACGTCAGGATCGAGATTGTTCATCAGCATGCGCAACGGCGCTTCCGTGAGCCAGCTCTTGGCGCTGATCTCGGACCCGCGGGGCGCGCGGATCGTGCGGTCGTTGTCCAATCGGGCGTTCATGACAGACCTTTCTCGGCAAGCGTTGGAAACGGATTTGTTGGAAGCACCGACAGCGCGGCCGCAGGCAAGGCGCCGGCTTCCACCAGCGCCGTTGCCTTCGCGAGATCGTCGGCCATGTAGCGGTCGTGGCCGAGCGCGGGCACCAGTTCACGCAGCACGGCGACAACCGCCGCCAGCGCGGGACTGGTCGTGTGCGGGGCGCGCAGCCCGATGCCCTGCGCGGCAGCCAGCAGTTCGATGCCGACAATGTTGGCGAGATTGTCGGCCATGTCCGACAACCGTCGCGCCGCGTGCGCGGCCATCGACACGTGATCTTCCTGGTTGGCACTGGTCGGCGTCGAATCGATCGAACAGGCCGCCGCGCGCTGCTTGTTCTCGGCATAGAGCGCGGCGGCCGTCACTTCGGCGATCATGAATCCGGAGTTGACGCCCGGCTCAGGCGTCAGGAACGGCGGCAGGCCGAAATTCAGTGCGGGATCGACCAGCGTGGCAATCCGCCGCTCGCTGATGGCGCCGATCTCGGACAATGCTAGCGCCATCTGGTCGGCGGCGAACGCGACCGGTTCGGCGTGAAAATTTCCACCCGAGACGATTTCTCCGCTCTCGACCAGCACCAGCGGATTATCCGTAACGGCGTTGGCCTCGATGGTCAGCGTGCGGGCAGCTTGTATCAACAGGTCCAGCGCGGCGCCGGCGACCTGCGGCTGGCACCGCAGGCAGTAGGGATCCTGCACTCGCTCGTCACCTTCGAGATGCGATTTGCGAATGTCGCTACCCTCCAGCAACGCGGTCAGGGCCGCGCCGGCCGCGATCTGCCCGGCATGTCCCCGCAATTGCTGGATCTCGGAACGAAACGGCGCCGTGGAAGCCATAGCCGCATCGACCGACAACGCGCCGGTCACCAGCGCCGCGCAGAGCAGGCCGTGAGCGCGCAACAGACCGGAAATGGCATAGGCCGTCGAAAACTGCGTCCCGTTAATCAAGGCAAGACCTTCCTTGGGCCCGAGCGTCAACGGCGCAAGTCCAGCGGCGGCGAGTGCCTCTCGACCCGGGACAAGCCTGCCGTCGATCGTGGCCTGACCTTCGCCGATCATGACCGCGGTCATATGCGCCAGCGGCGCCAGGTCGCCGGATGCGCCTACCGACCCCTGCTGCGGCACCAGCGGATAAACGCCTCGCGCCAGCATGGCCTGGAGTTGCTCGATCACCTGCCGCCGCACACCGGAAGCGCCGCGTCCCAGCGAGACGATCTTCAGCGCCATCATCAGACGAACGATGGCCTCCGGCGTCGGCCGTCCCACCCCGCAGCAATGCGACACGATAAGGTTGCGCTGCAGCAGCTCGGTCTGATCCGGGGCGATGCGCTTCGACGCCAACTTGCCGAATCCGGTATTGATTCCGTACGCGGGCGTATCCGCGCGCGCGGCTTTCGAAACAATGACGCAAGCGGCCTCCACGCGCGGCCAGAATGACGGATCGAGCACAACGCTCGCGCCCGCCAGCACCTGCGCCAGATCGTCGAGACCAACCCTTCCGGGCGAAACGACAATCGATGTTGCCGCGCCGCTCATTGCCCCCTCCAGACCCGGCAGTGCAGCGGGTTGAAGCCGATCCGGTAAGCGAGCTCGGCCGGCCGGTCGATGTCCCAGATCGCGAGATCGCACCATTTGCCCGCTTCGAGCGTGCCGGTTTCGCCGAGAAGACCCAGCGCGCGCGCGCCTTCGCGCGTCACGCCGGCGAGACATTCGGCAACGGTCATCCGGAACAGCGTTGCAGCCATGTTCATGACCAGCAGCAGCGACGTCAGCGGCGAACTGCCGGGGTTGCAGTCGGTGGCCAGCGCCATGCTGACGCCGTGAGCCCGGAACAGCTCTACCGGAGGTTTCGTCGTCTCGCGAATGAAGTAGAACGCGCCCGGCAGCAGCACGGCCACCGTTCCCGCCCGCGCCATGGCCGCTGCGCCGGCCTCATCGGTGTGCTCGAGATGATCGGCGGATAGCGCGGAAAATTCCGAAGCAAGCACCGCACCGCCGAGGTTCGACAATTGATCCGCATGCAGCTTGACCGGCAATCCAAGGGCCTTCGCCGCGCGGAACACGCGCGCCGTCTGCTCTGCCGAGAATGCAATGCCTTCCATGAAGGCGTCGACGGCATCGGCCAGTCCGGCACGCGCCACGGCCGGCAACATCTCCCGGCAAACAAGGTCGATGTAGCGGTCCTTGTCGCCTCCGGCTTCCGGAGGCAGCGCATGCGCACCGAGAAACGTGGTCCGGATCGTCACCGGCCGGCTGCGGCCGACCGCGCGCACCGCGGACAGCTGGCGCATTTCGGTTTCCGTATTGAGCCCATAGCCGGACTTGATTTCCAGCGTCGTCACGCCCTCGCCAATCAGGGCGTCGAGCCTGGGCAGTGCGCCGGCGACAAGGTCGGCCTCGCTCGCAGCCCGGGTCGCGGCGACCGTCGAGACAATGCCGCCGCCCGCCCGCGCGATCTCTTCGTAGCTTGCCCCCTGCAGCCGCAGTTCGAATTCGTGCGCGCGGTTTCCGCCGAACACCAGGTGGGTATGACAATCGACCAGACCGGGCGTGATCCACCGCCCCGCGCAATCGATCCGCTCCACTGCGTCGACATCCACAGGAAAATCAGAGCGCGCGCCTGCGAAGATGATGCGGCCGTCGCGCGCCGCGACCACGCCGTGCTCGATCACACCAAGGTCGGGTATATCCGCCCGCACCGTGGCGAGCCGGGCGTTGTGCCAGATTCGATCGAAGCGCTCGGCCATGTGGCATTTCCCTTCACGGTGGAAGCTTGACGGCAACTCTCGATATGTCTAGACATATAATTGTGTTGGTGTTCTGTCCAGCCGGTTTGGAAACATGTTAACTCTGCATTTCGAATCCGCGCTGCTCCCTTCGGGGTGGGCCGATGACGTGCAGCTGGTTGTGACCGACGGAACCATCACGAAGGTCACCGCCGGCGTTGCGCCGGGCACCCAGAATGAACGCCACGCGTTGGCAATCCCCGGAATAGCGAGCCTGCACAGCCATGCGTTCCAGCGCGGCATGGCCGGACTCGCTGAAACGCGCGGTACGGCTGCCGATACGTTCTGGACCTGGCGCGAGGTGATGTATCGGTTTGCATTGGCAATGACGCCGGACGATACCGAAGCCGTCGCAACCTGGCTCTATACCGAAATGCTGGAGCAAGGCTTCACGCGCGTCGGGGAATTCCACTATCTCCATCACGACCGCGACGGCGCGCGCTATGCCAATCCGGCCGAGATGGCGACACGCATCGCGCGCGCCGCCGAGATCACCGGTATTGGACTCACGCTGTTGCCGAGTTTCTACGCGCACAGCTCATTTGGCGGAGCCATGCCGCATCCCGGCCAGCGCCGGTTCATTTCCTCGATCGATCAGTTCGCCGACCTGGTTGCCGCGACACGCGCTGCCGTCCGGGCGCTGCCCGGCGCCAATGTCGGCATTGCGCCGCACAGTCTGCGGGCTGTGACACCCGACGAATTGACGGCCATCGTGCCCTTGGCGGAAAATGGACCGGTGCATATCCATGCCGCCGAACAGGTCAAGGAAGTTGAGGAATGCATCGCCTGGTCGGGCCGACGCCCGGTTGAATGGCTGCTTGACCATGCGCCGCTCGATCAGCGCTGGTGCCTCATCCATGCGACCCACATGACGGCGGCGGAGACCGCCGCGCTTGCCAGGAGCGGCGCGGTTGCCGGGCTCTGCCCGGTGACCGAGGCAAGCCTCGGCGACGGTATTTTTCCGGGCCGCGAATTCCTCGACGCGGGCGGCCGGTTCGGCGTCGGCACGGATTCCAATGTCCTGGTCGGCGTCGCCGACGAGCTACGCCAGCTCGAATACGGCCAGCGGCTGAAGCACCGCGAGCGCAACGTACTGTCCGGCGGTCCCGGCGTCTCGACCGGTCGCGCGCTGCTCGACGCCGCGCTCGCCGGCGGCGCTCAAGCGTTGGCTCAGCCGGTGGCCGGACTGCAGGCCGGCGCGCGCGCCGACATCGTGACCCTCGACGCCGGTCATCCGTCGCTGGCCGGGCGCCACGGCGATGCGGTGCTCGACGGCTGGATTTTCGCGGCAGGTCCGGGGGTCGTCGATTGCGTCTGGGCCGGCGGCAGCAAGGTGGTTGAAGGCGGACGTCACCGGCTCCGCCAGCAGGCGCGCGAAATCTTCAACGCGACGGTGCGGAGGCTCGCGGCATGAGCCTCCCCGCGCGTCGCGTCAATTCCCAATCCGACGACAAACCGACGCTCTACAAGCAGATCCGGCGCGACATCGAGCGCCGTATCCTGACCGGCGAATGGCCGCCGGGGCACCGCATTCCGTTCGAACACGAGCTGATGGAGCGCTATGGCTGCGCGCGAATGACGGTAAGCAAGGCGCTATCGGAACTGGCCCAAGCCGATCTAATCGAGCGGCGAAGGCGGGCCGGCACCTTTGTCCGCCGTCCCACGTTGCTGTCGGCAGTGTTGAAGATTGCCGACATCCGCGCCGAGATTACCGCCCTCGGCCGCAGCTACGGCTATCAGTTGATTCAATGTTCCCGCCGCGCCGCGAACGCCACTGATAGGGCCCGTCTCGGCGTGCGCAAAACCGGCAAGGTGGTCGCAATCACCAGCCGTCACAGCGCCGATGGCGTGCCGTTCGCGATCGAGGACCGGCTGATCGATCTCGACGCGGTGCCCGAGGCGGCGACGGCCGATTTTGCGATCGAACCGCCCGGCTCGTGGCTGCTGCATCATGTCCCCTGGACGGAAGCCGAGCACGCGATCAGCGCCATCGCGGCTGACGAGGATTCGGCATCCGCGCTGGACATCGCAGTTGGCGCGCCCTGCCTCGTGATCGAGCGGCACACCTGGCGCAGCGAACGGACACTGACCGCGGTGCGCCTCGTCTATCCCGGCGAATCTCACAAACTGGTTGCCCGCTTCAAAGGCGGCTGAGGGAGAGATATCAATGCGCTTGAACGCAACACCACACGCAAGTGCGGCCCGCACGGGTGCAAAAAGGCAAACTGGACGCAATCTATGAACCGGAAAAGGGAGACAGTCATGCGAAGTCTTGGAATGTTTGCGGCAGCCGCCGCCTTGCTGGTGTCCGCACCAGCCGTCGCCGACGACGTGAAGGTCGGCATCGGACTCTCGGGATGGACCGGCTTTGCGCCGCTCACGCTCGCCAATCAGGCCGGTATCTTCAAGAAGAACGGCCTTGATGTGACGATCAAGAAGATCCCGCAGAAGGATCGGCATCTGGCTGTTGCGTCGGGCGACATCCAGTGCGCGGCGACCACGGTCGAAACCTGGATCTCCTGGAACGCCAACGGCGTTGCCACCAAGCAGATCTTCCAGCTCGACAAGAGCTACGGTGCCGACGGCATGGTCACGCGCAACGATATCGCATCGATCAAGGACCTGAAGGGCAAGACGGTCGCAGCGTCCGCGCCCGGCACCGCGCCCTACTTCACGCTGGCCTGGATGCTCAAGAAGAACGGGCTTTCGCTCAAGGACGTCACCGTGGTGAACCTGGAGCCGGCAGCGGCGGCGCAGGCCTTCGTGTCCGGCCAGAACGATGCCGCGCTGACCTACGAGCCTTATCTCTCGACGGTGCGCACTGCCCCCGACAAGGGCAAAATCATCGCCACTACCCTCGACTATCCGATGATCATGGACACCTTCGGCTGCACGCCAAAGTTCCTGACCGAGAATCCGAAAGCCGCCAAGGCGCTGGCCGACAGCTATTTCGAGGCGGTCGCGATGATCGAAAAGGACCAGGCCAAGTCCTACGAGATCATGGGCGCCGATGTGAAGCAGTCCGGCGAGCAGTTCGGCAATTCGGCAAAATACCTGCGCTGGCAGGACAAGGCCGCGAACCAGAAATTCTTCGCAGGCGAATTCCAGGCTTTCACCAAGGAAGCCGCCGACCTCTTGCTCGAGATCGGTATCATCAAAGCGATCCCGAAGACCGAAGACCTCTTTGACGCGAGCTTCATCAAGTAGACACGACCGGCGCCGCGGCAGTCCCGCTTCCCGACTGGGAGCGGGACTGCCGCGGTCGGCCCCCCGCTTTGAGGACAGCCCTTTGATACGCCCTCTCGATCCCGTGACATCCACGCAACGCGTGGCCTATGGCCTGGCGTTCTTCGTCCTGTTCGTCGCCCTGTGGGCGTGGGCCACCTTCGGCGGTCACGTCTCCAAGACGTTTCTCGCCAACCCGCTGACCATGCTGCAGGAAGGCTGGGAACTGCTCGTCAAGCACGGCTTCCTGTTCGACATCGGCATGACGATCTGGCGCGTGGTCGGCGGCTTTGTGCTGGCGGCGATCATCGCGGTGCCGCTCGGCGTCCTGATGGGCGCCTACAAGCCGATCGAGGCATTCCTCGAGCCGTTCGTTTCGTTTGCCCGTTATCTGCCGGCTTCGGCCTTCATCCCGCTGCTGATCCTGTGGGCGGGTATCGGCGAGTTGCAGAAGCTGCTGGTCATTTTCATCGGCTCGGTATTCCAGATCGTCCTGATGATTGCCGTCACCGTTGGAAACACAAGGCGCGACCTCGTCGAAGCAGCCTATACGCTCGGCGCCGGCGACCGCGGCGTCATCCGCCGCGTGCTGCTGCCCTCGTCCGCGCCCGAAATCGCGGAAATCCTGCGGCTCGTGCTGGGCTGGGCGTGGACCTACGTCATTGTCGCCGAGCTGATCGGTTCATCCTCTGGCATCGGACACATGATCACCGACAGCCAGGCCCTGCTCAACACCGGCCAGATCATCTTCGGCATCATCGTGATCGGACTGATCGGCCTCGCATCGGACTTCCTGTTCAAGGCCTTCAACGCCTGGCTGTTTCCCTGGAAATTCGCATGACCAAGCTGAAGATCGATCAAGTCTCCCGCACCTTCCCTGCCCGCCAGGGGCATACGCCGACGCGCGCGCTGGAGCCGACCGACCTCAGCGTCGGCGACAATGACTTCGTCACGATCCTCGGCCCGTCGGGCTGCGGAAAATCCACCCTGCTTCGTATCATCGCCGGGCTCGACCGGCCGACCAGCGGCCGCGTCATTCTCGACGGGCAAGAGGTCGCGGGACCGGGCGCCGATCGCGGCATGGTGTTTCAGTCGTACACCTTGTTCCCGTGGCTGACGGTGCGCGAAAACATCGCATTCGGCCTGCGCGAACGCGGGGTTTCCGAGGCGGAGCGCAACGGGATCGCGAACGGGTTCATTGAACGGGTCGGCTTGTCCGGTTTTGAAAACCACTGGCCGAAACAGCTTTCCGGCGGCATGCAGCAGCGCACGGCCATTGCCCGCGCGCTCGCCAACGACCCCAAGATTCTGTTGCTGGACGAGCCGTTCGGCGCATTGGACAATCAGACCCGTGCGCTGATGCAGGAAATGCTGCTCGGCATCTGGGAGCGCGATCAGAAGACCGTGTTGTTCGTGACCCACGACATCGAAGAGGCCATCTTCCTGGGCAGCCGCGTCATCGTCATGAGCGCGCGGCCCGGCCGCATCAAGGCCGAGATCCCGGTCGACCTTCCGCATCCGCGATCGTACAAGATCAAGACCACGCCTGAATTCGTCAGGCTGAAGGAACGCCTCGTCGAGGAGATCCGTGCCGAGGCCTTGAAGGTGGCGGTCCATGCCTGACAATCGTTCACAGGTTGACGGTGCCCGCGTGCTCGCGGATCTCACGGCGCTCCGTGCCATCGGCGCCTACAAGTCCGGCGTGCACAAGCCTACCTTCTCCGAGCCGCACATCCGCTCGCTGCAGTGGCTGGCGCTGCGGCTGCCTGAAGCCGGGCTGACGGCTGAGATCGACGGCATCGGCAACGTGCTCGGCACCAGCGACAAACCGGGGCCGAAATTGCTCGCCGGATCGCATCTCGAAAGCCAGAATTATGCGGGCTGGCTCGATGGGCCGCTCGGCGTCGTCTACGCGCTTGAAGCCGCCCGCGTCGTCAATTCCGATCCGAACGCCCACGGCACGGTCGAAGTCGCGTCCTGGTGCGACGAGGAAGGTCATTTCGGCAGCTTCCTCGGCAGCCGGTCCTACACCGGCGGCATCACCGACGCCGAAATCGACGCCGCGCGCGACCGCAGCAGCGGCAAATCCATGCGCGATGCCCTCCGCGAAGCGGGGCTCGCCGGCCGGGCGCGGGCAGCCTGCCAACGCGGGCGCCACATCGGCTATCTGGAGGCGCATATCGAGCAAGGCGAGACGCTTGAAGGCAGCGGTCTCAAGATTGGCGTCGTCACCTCCATCGTCGGCATCTGGCAATACCGGATCACCTTCACCGGCGAACAAAATCACGCCGGCACGACTCGGATGGCTGTTCGCCGGGATGCCGGGCTGGCGCTGGCGAGGTTCTGCGTCGATATCGACGATCGCTTCCCGGCGCACTGCGGACCGCGCACGGTCTGGACCACCGGCCGCATCACCCTCGATCCCGGCGCGCCGAGCATCATCCCGGGAGCCGCCGAAATGCTGTTCCAGATCCGCGACGACGACGCCGACGTCATCGCCCGCCTGGAGGATCTATTGCGGAGCATGGCCGCCGACGTCAGCGCCCGTGGCCGCTGCACGGTCGCGGTGGAGCGTATCCGCACCGGCGCGCCGGCGCTGATGGATGCCTCGTTCCAGAATGCCATCGAGGCGGCGAGCGTGGCCTTTGCCGGCGGCAAATCCATCCGCATGCCGAGCGGCGCCGGTCACGACGCCCAGGTTCTCGCGACCGTCATGCCGTCAGCCATGCTGTTCGTGCCTTCGATCGGCGGCATCAGCCATCACTGGACCGAAAACACTGATGACGCGGACATCGTCACCGGCGCCGAGGTCTTTGTTGACGCGTGCCGGCGCCTGCTGAAAGGTTGAAGCGCCGGGGCATGTCCCCTTGCGCCTGATGCCGCGCCCGCCTCGGAGATCGCGGCGGCGGCATTGGACGGAATGCGAGGGCAAGATGGCAGCCGACAGCGGGCCGACCCGCGCGATCAGGGACATTCCGGTCAGCATCTGGACGCTGGGCTTCGTCTCGATGCTGATGGACATCTCGTCGGAGATGATTCACGCCTTGCTGCCGGTCTATCTGGTGACGGTGTTCGGCACATCGATGGTGACGGTCGGCGCCATCGAAGGCATCGCCGAGGCGACGGCATCGATCACCAAGATTTTTTCCGGCGCGCTTTCGGATTGGCTTGGCCGGCGCAAATGGCTCGCAGCGTTTGGCTACGGCCTCGCCGCGTTGACCAAGCCGGTCTTTCCTCTCGCACCTGAAGTCGGCTGGCTGGTGGCGGCGCGCTTCGTCGATCGCATCGGCAAAGGCATTCGCGGCGCGCCCCGTGACGCGCTGGTCGCCGACCTCGCGCCGGCGGACCTGCGCGGCGCAAGCTTTGGTCTGCGCCAGTCGCTCGATACGGTCGGCGCGTTCGTCGGCCCGCTCATCGCTATCGGGCTGATGTGGTGGACATCAGACAATTTCAAGGCGGTATTCTGGTTCGCCGTCATTCCCGGATTTCTGTCGCTGGCGCTGATCAGTTTGGCCGTGCGCGAGCCGGATCGGCCGCAGGATCGGCGCAGCGTGCGCAATCCGGTCAGCCTGACCGAAATCAGGAAACTCGGCGCTACCTACTGGTGGGTGGTGGCTGTCGCGACCGTCTTCACGCTGGCGCGCTTCAGCGAAGCCTTCCTGATTCTGCGTGCCCGGGATGTCGGACTGCCGATCACGCTGCTGCCGGCCGTGCTGGTGGTCATGAACGTCATCTACGCCATCGCGGCCTATCCGGCCGGCGCCCTTTCGGACCGCATCAACCGCGTCCCCCTGCTCGCGACCGGCATTCTGTTGCTGATTGCCGCCGATGTCGCATTGGCGCTGCTGCCGTCGCTCGGCGGCGTCGCCCTTGGCGTCGTGCTGTGGGGGCTGCATATGGGGTTTACGCAGGGGCTGCTGGCCGCGCTCGTCGCGGATACCGCGCCGGCCGAGTTGCGCGGCACCGCCTATGGGTTCTTCAACCTGCTGGGCGGACTGGCGATGCTCGCAGCGAGCGTCATCGCCGGAGGCCTTTGGGATATCGCCGGCCCCCGAGGCACCTTCCTGGCCGGCGCGGGTTTCGCCGTCGTCGCACTGGCGGGCCTGCTCGCGGGGCAAGGCAGGGTCACCGGCAGGAACGCCGGATAGCTGAGTGCCGGGCCAGGAGCTGAGATCACGGTAACCGACGCCGCCCCCAGGAAATCGCGCTCCAGACCCGTTCGTGCAGGTAATACCAGGCGATCTTGGTGATGACCTCGAGGCCTGCGATCGAACCGGCGATCTCGACCTTGCCGGTCATGAACCAGCTGATGGCAAACGTGTCGAGCGTTCCGAGCGTCCGCCAACTGATAGCCTTCAGAACCGATCTCGTATGTGTCTCCGCTCCACGAAACAGCACCCGGCAATGCCTCCTGTATGGCGTCCCGCCGAATCTAACACGCCGACGCACCGGACTGTTTCATGATCCTCGGTTCCGCGCCGACTTTCCCTCCAGACACTCTCGGGCGGCCAAGCTACCATCCCGAGCGGGCACTTCTTGGACGGGCGAACGCGTCTCTGATATGCCTGCAACGCGGCGAGCGCGATCTGCGCCGATAACGGGGCAACCTCTGGATCGGACATGGAGTTGACATGCGACTGGCTGTTGTACTCGGGGCGATCTGCGCGCTGACCCAAGCCGCTTCTGCCGAGATCGGCGACTGCAGCGCGATCGCCGATGCCGCTGCGCAGCTCGCCTGTTACAACAATGAGACGCCCCGCAAGGTTGCACGCTCCGCGACGGCCAGGCCCCCGGGCGTCGCGCGATCTGCCGCTGCCGCCGCCGACAGCTCCAAAAGGATCGATCAGCCCGGCGACGAAGACGCTGTTCTCAGCGCCAAGATGCGAAGCATCTGCCGCGGCTGCTGAGTGGCGTGTGCGGACCTTGGGTGCAGGCGACATCGCTGCATTCGAAGTCAGCCTGGTTGTTGCAGGTATCGGTCGAGGCGGCGCCGCCCCTTGACGTAAGCAAGAACCCGCGGAGCGAAGAGTGACCGATGCGGCCGGTGACGGTGTAGAGATCGCGGGTGCGGGTCGACGTATATTGCGTGCCAATCGGGGGGGACGCGGGCATCGAAGATGCTGTTGCGTGGCGGACACAGTCGCACAGAACATTCAGCCGCGCTGTTCGCGAAGCTGGCCTTCGGCCCCCAATATTTGCAGGTGCAGGAGGCGCTTCACCGCCATCCGGCGTCGGCAATTGCGAGACCTCCCGGCGACAAGGCGTCGCGCCAGATTTTCTTGCAAACCGCTGAATTTGCGACCATTTTTGTATCATGCAAGGCAAAGCCCCCTAACATGCTGCTGCTTCAGGCCCTCCCCACCTCGATCGGCGCCGCCGCCATCGCGCCGGCATTGCTGGTGCTATGGCTCGTCATTGCCGCGGACGAGCGCCCCGGTCCGCCCGCACGGGTATGGCTGGCTTTTGTGCTCGGGGCCGCCAGCATTTCGCTGCTGGGAATCGCACGGGCGCCGTTTGCGGCGATTCTCGCCGTCCCCGGAAATCCTTGGATGACGCAGGCGCTGCGCTCGGTGTTCGGGGTCGCCGCGCCGGAAGAAATAGTGAAAGTGCTCGTGATCGTTGTGGTGTCGGCGCTGGCGCGGCGGCGCACCTTCGCCGATCCGATGGACACCGTGGTCTATGGCGCCGCTGCGGGCCTCGGCTTCGCCGCTTACGAAAACCTCGCTTATCTGGTGCAGCATACCGACATGTGGCGATCGCTGGCCGCCCTGCGCAGCGTGCTGACCGTGCCGTTCCACGGTGCGCTCGGCATCATCGCCGGCGCCTATATCGCGATCGCGCGCGCCGGTACCGCGCTCGGCGCACATCGGCATCATCGCGACTGGGCCCGCATCTCGAGTTGGAGCCTGGTCCTGTTCGCGCCGGTCGCGCTGCACGCGGCGTTCGATTTTCCACTGCTGACGCTGCAGCGGAATCCGGACCTCGATTCCACGACCCGGCTGCTGCTGGGAACCGCAAGCGTCGTGATCGGTTTCAGCGCAATCGGATTTGCGGTGCGGCTGGTGCGCCGCGTCGGCCGGCACCACGCGCCGCGCACCGACATCGCGCGTGAACGGTTGAGCCAGTTGCGGCGAATGTGGGCGCTGCTGGTCGCGGGCGGTGGCGCGGGCTTTGCCGGCGTGGCCTTTCTCCTGACCTCGATCCACCACTGGTTCGTCAATCCGGAGCGCAACGTCTCGTTGGTGCTGATCCCGCTCGGCCTTACCTCCATCCTGATCGGACTGGCGTTGCTGGCCGCCACCACGGCGATCTATATTTTCGGCCGCAACCGGATCCGCACGTCGTCCGAGGGCTTTTCGTCGGCGCCCGGAGCCGGCTGAAGTCTTGTGGCGGACGTTGATTCGGCTCAAAAGATCGAACAACGATTTTGACCCGTCAGCGCCGTGCGAGCTATAGTGGACGTCAGTCCGCGCGGCACACATCGGGAGAGCTCCATGACCGTTCCCCAGGATTTCGGCAAGGACATCGAAAAACTTCAGTCACAGGTCAGCGCCACCGTGAAATCGCATTGGAAAGCCTTCCTGTTCGAAGGCATCGTGCTGGCGGTCCTTGGCTTCGCGGCGATGATCGTACCGCCGCTGGCGAGCCTCGCCGTCACCATCTTCCTCGGCTGGATGTTCCTGATCAGCGGCATCGCCGGATTGATCGTCACGTTCTGGGCGCGGCAGATGCCGGGCTTCTGGTGGTCGCTGATTTCGGCAGCGCTTGCCGTTCTCGCCGGCCTCGTCCTGCTAGCGCGGCCAGCGCAGGGAGTCCTCACGCTTACCATCGTCGTCGGCGCCTATTTCCTGGCTGAAGGCGTCACCACCATCATGTACGCGCTGGAACACCGCCGCGAATTGTCGGAGCGCTGGTCCTGGCTGCTGGTTGCCGGACTGGTGGACATCCTGATCTCGTTCCTGATCATCACCGGCCTTCCCGGCTCGGCGGAATGGGCCATCGGCCTGCTGGTCGGGATCAATCTGGTGTTCGGCGGCGCATCCCTGATCGGCATGGCGCTCGCCGCGCGCAAATCCTGAGCGTAATCAACGGACAGCCCTGCCGACGATTAAGGGATGACAAGGCGCGATGCGTGCCCTATATAGGCCGCATGATCAACCTCGCCGCCAACAGCTATTGGTACTTTAGCTACGACAGCTCGCTGGCGGTGGGAGGATCGCGCTCAATCTGACAAATTGCAGCAGGAAGTCCGAACAGCCGCCAGACCTGGCGGCTTTTTTATTGCCGGCAGGTCTCCAAGAAACAGGAGCCACAGCCGTGTTGAGCACGACAGACGATCTTCGAATTAGCGAACTGAAAGAACTGAGCACGCCGCAGGAGGTGATGCGCGAGATTCCGCGTACCCTGACCGCAACGCGAATTGTGATGGCGGCCCGCAATGCCATCCACGCCATCCTGAACGGGACCGACGACCGCCTGCTGGTCGTCGTCGGCCCCTGCTCCATCCATGACCCCGCGGCAGCCGTGGACTACGCCGAGCGCCTCGCCGCCATGCGCGAAAAGCTCGCCGGCCACCTCGAGATCGTGATGCGCGTCTATTTCGAGAAGCCGCGCACGACGGTTGGATGGAAGGGGTTGATCAACGATCCGGACCTCGACGGCAGCTTCAACATCAACCGGGGCCTCAGTCTCGCCCGCAACGTCTTGTCGGCGGTGAACAATCTCGGCCTGCCGGCCGGTGCGGAATTCCTCGACATGACGACGCCGCAATACATCGCCGATCTGGTGGCGTGGGCGGCGATCGGCGCGCGAACGACCGAGAGCCAGATCCATCGCGAGCTCGCTTCGGGACTGTCGTGCCCGGTCGGCTTCAAGAACGGGACCGACGGCAATGTGCGGATCGCCGCCGAAGCGGTGAAGTCGGCGTCGCATCCGCACCATTTCATGGCGGTGACCAAGGGCGGACGCTCGGCGATTGCGGCAACCACCGGCAATGAGGACTGCCACCTCATCCTGCGTGGCGGCCACACCCCGAACTACGACCGCGCCAGCGTCGATGCCGCGGGCGTCGAACTCGCGCGCGCCGGCGTCGCGCCGCGGATCATGATCGACACCAGCCATGCCAACAGCGGCAAGAAGCCCGAGAACCAGCCGCTGGTCGTGGCCGATATCGCCAGGCAGATCAGCGGCGGCGAGCAGCGCATCATCGGCGCCATGATCGAGAGCAACCTGGTGGCCGGCCGCCAGGATGTCGTGCCCGGCAAGACACTGACCTATGGTCAGAGCATCACCGACGGCTGTATCGACTGGGAGACGACGGTGTCGGCGCTGAACCTGCTGGCGGAAGCGGTCGAGGCGCGACGGAATGCGTCGTCGCGCAAAGTCAAAGTCAGGGAGCGTTCGGCCTGATCCGGCAGGCCGAACATCGGGAAGCGGGGCGCGGCGTGGTTCGCCGTGCCCTGCTCCGCACCAAAGCGTTTTCCAGCGAAGTGGAAACCGGTTCGCGTCTAGAAAACGCGTCAAATCAAAAATCTAGAGCCCCGTTCCGATTCCATCGGAACGGAAAAGGCGCTAGCAGCCGCGGCAGATACTCTTGATCTTCTTGTCGAGGGCGGCGTTTTCCTTGCTCAGCGGGTCGTTCGGATCGTTGAGGTTCTTCTCGTTCGGGACGTCGCCCGCGCGCGGCTGGCGGTGACCGACCGGGGCCTGGATCGTCGACTTGTCCGCGTTCTTCGGAACCGACGAGGCCCCGCCTTGCGCGAACGCGGCCGATCCGGTCAGAACCATGAGCGCCAGCGACAGGATCGTTTTTTGCATCTTGGTTCTCCCGTTTTGGTTTCTGTCGTCTTCGTTTCTGTCGTCTTCGTTTTTTCTATCGCGCAGGAGCGTCGATCGTTGCGCAATTGCGACGCCCCTGGGCGGCACAATCCTGTACCTTTCGTAGATCGGCCATGGTGCCGAGCAGCCAGATTCCGGCGACCATCAGCACCGCGAAAAATCCGAGCATCACAGCGTTCTCGACGTTGCGATTGCCCTCGTCTTCCGGCGGCGCCCGTTTTCCCTCTTCGCTCTCGGCCATCGCTTCAGGTCACAGCGCGGGAGGATAAAGATGAACGTCGCCGCAATAGTCGACGATACGATACTTCTTTTCCGAAGATAGTTCACCACCTGCGGAATTCGCATGCGACAAATAATTCGGGCCGATCGGCGCCTTGCCATGGCCGCCGGGGATATCGAGCACGTAATCCGGCTGGCACAGGCCGGAGACGCGCCCCCGCAAGCTCCGCATCAGTTCCTGCCCGTGGGCGATCGTGGTCCGCAGATGGGCCGTGCCGGGCGCGAGATCGCCATGGTGCAGGTAATAGGGCTTGATCCGGCACTCGACGAAGGTCCGCATCAAGGCCTCCAGGACAGCGGCATCGTCATTGACGCCGCGCAGCAGCACCGACTGGCTCACCAGCGGAATGCCGGCGTCCGTCAGGCGCGCGCAGGCGGCGCGGGCCTCGGCGGCAAGCTCCCGCGGATGGTTGGCGTGAACGGCGATCCAGGTCGCAGCACCTTCGACCCGCAGCGCGGCGACCATGTCGCGGTCGATCCGCGCAGGTGCTGCCACGGGTACGCGGGTGTGGATGCGGATGATCTTGACGTGGTCGATTGCCGCCAGGTCCGTCATGATCTCGGCAAGCCGCCGCGGCGACAGCATCAAGGGATCGCCGCCGGTCAGGATCACCTCCCAGATTTCCGCGTGGCCGCGGATATAAGCGAGCGCGTCCCGATAGGCAGCCTCCGACAGCGCAGTCGCCTTGCCCGGCCCGACCATCTCGCGGCGAAAGCAGAACCGGCAATAGACCGCGCAGACGTGCACCAGCTTGAACAACACCCGGTCGGGATAGCGGTGCACGATGCCGGCAACGGGCGAATGGGCGTCGTCGCCGATCGGGTCGGCATTTTCGCCGGGCGCGCTCACCAGTTCCTGTGGGCTCGGAATGAATTGCCGCGCGATCGGATCATCCGGATTTTCGGTATCGATCAGATCGGCGATGTCAGGCGTGACCGCAATCGCGTAGCGCGCCGCGACCCGTTCGAGGTCGGCCAGATCGCCCGCCGGCGCGAGCCCGCGTTCGATCAGCTCGGCGGGTTGCCGCAACGTCGCTGCCAGCTTCGGATCGATCCTGTTCATGGTTCTGTTTACGTCTCTCCAGCGGGCGGCGTCCATACCACCTGATCGACCCGCAGCGCCCCGCCGGCCAGCATGACCAGGCGGTCGAAACCGAGGGCGACGCCGCTGGCCTCCGGCATCGCGGCGACCGCGTCGAGGAACTCCTCGTCGAGCGGATAACGCTCACCGTAACGCCGCGCCTTCTCGTCCATGGCCGACGCAAAGCGGCGGCGCTGCTCGGCCGCATCGGTCAATTCGCCGAACCCGTTGGCAAGTTCGACGCCGCAGGCATAGACCTCGAAGCGTTCGGCAACGCGCGGATCGGACGCCTTCGCCCGCGCCAGGGCGGCTTCCGGCGCCGGATATTCGAACAGGACCGTTAAACGTCCCTGCCCGAGACGGGGCTCGACATGCTCGACCAGCACCTTGCTGAAGATGTCCGACCAGGTGTCGTCGTCGGCAATTCGCACCCTTTGGCCCGCTGCCTCCGCGAGAGCGGCCCGATCACCCTCGCCGTCCGCTATCGTGGCCAGCAGGTCGATCCCGGCAAATTGCTCGAACGCGGCCGCGACCGTCAGCAGTTCCGGTTCAGCGAACGGATCGGCGGTTTTGCCGCGAAACGCGAACCGTCCGATACCGGTCGCCTGCGCCGCATGTGCGATCACGACGATGGTGTCGGCCATGATGGCGTCGTAGCTCGCATCGGCGCGGTACCATTCGAGCATGGTGAACTCAGGCAGATGCAGATCGCCGCGCTCGCGATCGCGGAACACGCGGGCGAACTCGAATATTTTCGTCTCGCCGGCGGCGAGCAGTTTCTTCGCGGCGAATTCCGGCGACGTCCGCAAGTAGCGCTGGGCGCGCGAACCGTCACTGCGGATCAACTCGGTGCGGGGGGCATGCAGATGGGTCTCGTTGCCGGGCGAGACCTGCAGGATGGCGGTCTCGACCTCGGCAAAACCCTGCTCGTCAAACCAGCCGCGCAACGCCCTGGTGATCGCAGCCCTCGCCATCAGGAACGGCTTTCGGTCGGCGTGCCGCGACGCCGACCACCACGGCGAGGGCTGGTCGGTCCCGGCCATCAGCACGCGTCCCTAACAGACCGCTTCAGGTCGCCCACCCACATGTTCAGGAAATTGGAATATAACATTGATATTACGTCGCTTTTCATGAATTTACACAATCGAGGGATGATCCCCGCAGCGGGCTCGCCTTTATCTGTCGAAAGACCGCAGCCTTGTCCATTCCACCAACCGCGCCTTCGATCGATGACGCGATGAACCTCAAAGACTCCTCGCTAGTCCAATGACCAGATTTGGCAACAGGATACGGTCATGGCGGCGAGCTGGTTACGAAGAACGGCACTTGTCGTGTTGTTGGGCCTCGCCACCGCGGCGCCGGCCAGCGCCGCCAGTCCTGGCAACGAACTGACGCGGCTGACCGACCCGGATCGCACGTTCACCTCCCCCGATGGCCAGGTCAGCGTCGAACAATATTCGAAGAAAAAGGGCGAAGACGACCTTGTGTACGAGTTCTGGGCCTTCGACGCGAAGCATGAGCACGGCGTGCTGCTGAACCGCGACGAAAACACCGATGATGCACGCTATCCCGCCGGATTTCGCTTCAGCCCCAACAGCCAGTGGGTGGTGCGTATGCAGAAGCTCGGCTCAGGCACCCACACGCTGTTCCTGTACCGGCGCAATGGGTCCCAGTTCTCAGAGGCGACGCCGAAGCCGCTCGGCGACATGGCCTGGGACTATTTCTACAGCCAGCCGATTTCCCGCCAGATCCATCGGAAATCTGGGGATCGCGACTCGATCGACCACCCTCAGGTCCATCTGGTAAAGGGAGCAGACGACAACTACGCTTCGCAGGGAAGGCATTGGCCGGACAGCCGCTACTTGGTGCTGAGCCTGTCGTTCGACGCGCAGGGTGAAGACCATCCGCGGCCCTGGGTCGAGGACTGGCAATGCGTATTCGACACCAAAACCGACCGGTTCTCGATTCCCGCGGATTTGGCCGACGCCAACGCCAAAACGGTCAACTACCCCGCTCCCAAGCGGAAATAAGCGCCGCCAAATCTGGCCGTTTCCGGCGCAATCCAGGTTGCCCAAAATGCCGGTAAAACACTGGCATCGACGGACAAAATGAGTATGTTGCAGCCCGAAACCGCCTCCTTGGCCCCACGGACACCATGTCCGGATTGGGCGGAGGCCAGAAATTCGGGAAAAATCGCTTTGAAAGTCATCGCCAGCTCTATCCGCAAGGGCAACATCATCGAGCAGGACGGCAAGCTATATGTCGTGCTGACCGCCGAAAACATCCATCCCGGCAAGGGAACCCCGGTCAGCCAGATCGAAATGCGCCGGATCGGCGACGGCGTGAAGATTTCGGAACGCTACAAGACCACCGACCAGGTCGAGAAGGCGACCGTCGAGGATCACAACTTCAACTATCTGTATGAAGACGCCGACGGCTTCCACTTCATGAACAACGAGAATTACGATCAGGTCCAGGTCTCCAAGGAGATCGTCGGCTCGGCCGCGCCGTACCTGCAGGAAAACATGACCGTGAAGCTTTCGCTGCACGACCTCAATCCGGTCTCGATCACGCTGCCGCAGCGCGCCACGCTGGAAGTCGTGGAAACCGAGCCGGTCACCAAGGGCCAGACCGCCTCCTCCTCCTACAAGCCTGCTATCCTCTCCAACGGCGTCCGCACTGCGGTGCCGCCGCATATCGGAACTGGAACGCGAATCGTAGTCATGACCGAGGACGGCTCCTACGTCGAGCGCGCCAAGGACTGAGTCCTCGCAGTTGTAACGGGCGCGCCGGGGGGCGATGCATTGAGCACAAAGGCTGTCCGCTTGCTCACGGGTTGGCTGGCAGCCTTTTGTTTGCTCCCGGCCGGGGCGGTCGGCGCGTCCGTCGACGAGTTCAGGACCCCTTCGATCTCGACCGTGCGTGTCGAATGGCGCGCGGTGCTCGACCAGCTCCGCTCCGAGATCAACACCCAGCCGGCGATCGCCTCTGCCTTCACGTTCTCCGGCCAGCGGCGGGTGCCGGCCTGGGATCCGCGTTCGATGCCGGCGCTGGTGCAATTGAACGCCATCACGTCACAGGCTTTCGCCGGAATCGGGCGCAGCCAGGTGCCGGTGCTGCTGCCGTTCGATACCGCGGGCTATCTCGAGGCGCGCACCAGCGGCGCCGCGGACAGCCTGTCGGTGGCGCGCCATCAGGCCGACTTCCGACCCGCCGATCTGTTTTACGCCGGCCCTTCCGGCTACGACGCGCAGTTTTCGCTCGAGCCGGGCGCGGGCGACGGCATGCCGCAGCGAACCTTTGCGAAGCCGGTCGAGGTGCAGATCACCGGCTCGATCCTCACCTACGATCTGGCCGACCCCCAGGGCGGCAAAGGCGAACCCGTCAAGGCACTGGCGGCGCAATTCCCCGACCTGCGCCGCTTCATCCGCGAAGGCTATGTGCGCTATGCGTTCACGCGGTTCGGCGTGCCCTATGTGGTGTCGATCCAGTGTCTCGATTCCACACCGCGCCCGCGACGGCTGGCCTGCCGCGAAGCCTATCCGGTCGCGGAGCGATTCCTGAAGGCGCTGCGCATCACCGGCGGCCTGCCCTCGCGGCCGCGTTGGGATATTTCGTCCGACCTCGCCGAGCGGCCGGCGGCAGTGTCACCTGACTTCACCTATCGTCCGAGCGGCGACATCATCGCCAGCAGCGGCTCCCGCAAGCAAGGCGGCCGTGTCGACTGGACAGCCTATTCCCAGATCCGCTTTCCCGTGGAAAAAGCGCCGGCCTTCGTCGGCTCGCAATCATTCGCCCGGCGCGCCAAATCGGAGCAGCCTTCCAGCGGCTATCTGTGGCGGGACAATTTCTGCGAAGCCCGCAGTTTCAACGTCGGACAGTGCGCCAGCGGCTTCGGGCACCAGGGCGAGGACATCCGTCCGGGGTCCTGTCCGACGCCGACCGAGGGCACGCCGAGTTGCGATCGGAAGCAGCAAGGGGTCGTCGCGGTCCGCGATGGCGTCGTGATCCGCTCGCCGAAACAGGAGGCGGCGACGCTGCAGGTAAACACCGCCAAGGAGCACATCCGCTTCCGCTATATGCACATGAACCCGTCGAGCATGGACGCGGACGGCGTTCTCAACGGGCGACAGGTCACCGAGGGCGAAAAGATCGGCGTCGTGTCGAACTACCTCGACCGCCCCAACGGCACATCGCTGCACCTGCATTTCGACGTGCAGGTGTTCACGCGCGACGGCTGGATCTGGGTCAGCCCCTACACCACGCTGATCTCGGCCTATGAGCGGCTGACCGGCGCGCGCGGCCGCGAGATCGGCACCGAGCCTCCGGCCCCCGCCGCCGTGGCGCACGCGTTGCCGGAGGACGTGGTCCATCACGATCTGCACGAAGGCGGCGAGAACTAACCCCTCACGACGGGCTTTCGGCCCGGGCGCAAGCCACGGTGCGGCGCTGGCTCGCCAGGATCGCCAAGGCCAGCACGGCCAAGGCTTTGTGACGGAACTTTCAGCTCCCGCGGCGTCTTGGCTTTTGGTGCGCGCCGGTGGCGCCGGTAGACTGGCCACATGAAACAAGCTGATTCTCGGAACTCCCCTTCCCGCCGCACCGTGCTGCAAGCCGGCATCGGCGTCGGGACGCTGCTCGCCACGCCGCTCGCGGCATTCGCCGCCGCCCCACCCGGCTTCGATGCGTGGCGCGACGGCTTTCGGGCGCGCGCGCTGGCCAAGGGCATTTCGCAGGCGACCTGGACGCGGGTGATGGGCCGCATCGAGCCCGACATGTCCGTGTTCAAGCAGATGCAGAAGCAGCCGGAGTTTCACGAGCAGATCTGGCAGTACATCAATCGCCGGGTCTCGGACTGGCGCATCATCAACGGCCGCGAGGCGCTGAAGAAAAACGAGGCGCTGTTCGCCCGGATCGAACAGGATTTCGGCGTCGAGCGCGGCACGCTGCTGGCGCTGTGGGGCGTCGAGTCCGCCTATGGCGATCCGCTGGTACAGCAGAACCACATGACGCCGGTGTTTCCGTCGTTGGCCGCATTGGCCTGGAACGAGCCGCGCCGCCGCGCCTACTGGGAAACCGAACTGATCAACGCGCTGAAAATCGTCGACCGCGGCTGGGGAACGCCGGAGGAAATGCGCGGCTCGTGGGCCGGCGCGATGGGGCATACGCAGTGGATGCCGGAAGTCTGGCTCAATGTCGGAATGGACTACGACAAGGACGGCCGCGTCTCGCCGTTCGGCAAGCCCGACGATGCGCTCGGCTCCAGCGCGCGCTTTCTGGTCAACCGCGGCAAATATCACCGCGGCGAACACTGGGGCTACGAGGTGCGCGCGCCCGGCGCTGCCGCGAGCGGCAGCCGCACCTATGCGGCCTGGACCAGCGCCGGCGTCACCCGCGCCGACGGCCAGCTGTTTGCGCAGCCCAATGCCTCGGCGCAGATGTGGGTGCCGGTCGAAGGCGGTCCGGCGTTTCTGCTGGGCCCGAATTTCTATGCGGTGAAGAGCTACAACCCGTCGATGAATTACGCGCTGGCGATCTGCCATCTCGGCGACCGCATCCTCGGCGCGCCGCCCTTCATCCAACCCTTCCCCGGCTCCGAGCGCGCACTGACGCTCGCCGAAGTCCAGGAGATGCAGACTCGTCTCACCAAAGCCGGCTTCGACACCGGCGGCAATGACGGCCGTGTCGGCAACGACACCATGAAGGCCGTGAAGGATTACCAGACCAGAATGGGCCTGCTGCCCGCCGATGGCTACGGCGGGCTGAAGGTGTTGGCGCGGTTGCGACAGGGAAGTTAGGTCTCGTCACCCCATGTCGTCATTCCGGGGCGATGCGAAGCATCGAACCCGGAATCTCGAGATTCCGGGTCTGGTCCTTCGGACCATCCCGGAATGACGTCACACCCTCCGCACCACCCCGCCGGCGTTCATGCCGCCGTCGATGACGAGCTCCGTCCCCGTCACATAGCGCGATGCATCGGAGGCCAGGTACAAAACGCCCTGCGCGATCTCGACGGCCTCGCCGGCGCGGCCGAGCGGGGTTGCCATCTTGGCGCGTTCCTCCGGATCGATCGGCGCGTTCTGTCCGCTGCCCGCGGCTTCCGTCGGTATCTTGCCCCAGATCGGGGTGTCGATGATCCCGGGATGCACCGAGTTGACGCGGATGCCGTCGCCGAAGGTCGCGCATTCCATCGCGATCGCCTTGGCGAACAACCGGACGCCGCCCTTGGTCGCGCAATAGCCGGAGAGACCGGCCGCACCGCGCAGGCCGGCCAGCGAAGACATCATGATCACGGAGCCGCCGCCGGTCTTTCGCATCGCCGGCAGGCCATGCTTCACCGACAGGAACACGCCGTCGAGGTTGATCGCGGTCTGCCGCCGCCAGTCTTCCAGCGACATCTGCGTGATCGACGGCACCGATATGCCGATGCCGGCATTGGAAACCAGCACGTCGAGCCGGCCATAGCGCTTCATCACCTCCGCCACGACATCGATCCATTGCGCCTCGCTGGTCACATCCTGATGCCAAAAGCTGGCCTCGCCGCCGGCTTTCTTGATCCGTGCGACCACTTCAGGTCCGTTCAGATCGTCGACATCGGTCACCGCGACGGAAGCGCCTTCGCGCGCCAGCAATTCCGATACCGCGGCACCAATACCGGACGCCCCGCCCGTCACCAATGCGACCTTGCCTTGAACCTGCCCTGCCATTTTCACTCCCATTGCTTGTTGTTGGTCTTGTCCTGACTTGAACTACCTGATCAGCGCCGGTCCCGGATCCGGCACCGCGACGTCGATCACGCGCATTTGCACCCGCTCCGATCCCTGCCAGCGATCGACCGCGAGCGATCCCGCAACATGCAGCGGCTGGCCACGATTTTGCAGCAGCGCGTTTCCCAATTTCTGCCCGATCGAGCGAAACGCGATGCCGTTGACGATGGCGCCGTCGCCGGACTTGAACCGCAGGCGCAGATGCGCCTGGCCGACTTCATCCGCATAGACCAATTGATGCGACGGCAGCGCGATCACCGGCTCCGGATTACCAGCTCCGAACGGTCCGGCGCGATTGAGCGTTGCCGCGAACTCCGTCGTCACGCCGCGCGCGCTGACCGCGCCGTCGATGAACAGCTCGTTCTCGTGACGGGAACTGGCAACATCGGCGGCCAACGTGCTTTCCATGAAGGCGCGAAACTCCGCGAGCTTCTCCTTACGCAGCGTCACGCCCGCGGCCATGGCGTGGCCGCCGCCCTTCATCAGCAATTTGTCCTTCACCGCCTGCCGAACGGCTTTGCCGAGATCGACGCCGGAAATCGAGCGGCCCGAACCGGTGCCGATGCCGCCCGGCTCCAGCGCAATGGCAAAGGCCGGCCGCGCGAATTTTTCCTTCAGCCGCGAGGCCACCAGCCCGACCACGCCGGGATGCCAGCCTTCGGCCGCCGTGACGATGACAGCGCCCTTGTCTTCGAGCCCGAGCGACGCCAGCGCCTCGGCCTCGGCCTGTGCTTCGGCGGCCTGCTCGATCAGGCGGCGTTCGCCGTTGAGGCGATCGAGTTCGGCGGCGATCCGCGCGGCTTCGGAGATATCGCCTTCCAGCAGCAGCCGCACCCCGAGATCGGCGCGCCCGATGCGGCCGCCGGCATTGATGCGCGGTCCGAGCATGAAGCCGAGATGCCAGGCCTCGGGCGGACCATTCAGCCGCGACACGTCCATCAGCGCGGTGTGCCCGACATGGTCGCGACGGCGCAACGCGATCAGGCCCTTGGCGACAAAGGCGCGGTTGAGCCCGGTCAAGGGTGCGACGTCGGCAACCGTGCCCAGCGCCACGTGGTGCAGCATGCCCAGCAGATCCGGCTCCGGCCGTTCCGATGTCCAGAAGCCACGGGCGCGCAACTCGCGATTGACAGCCACCAGCGTGATCAGCACCAGGCCGACCGCGGCGAGATAGCCGAGACCGGAGAGATCGTCCGACCGGTTGGGGTTCACCAGCGCATCGACCTCGGGCAATTCATCGGCGGTCTGGTGATGATCGATGACGACGACGGACATGCCGAGCTTGCGCGCTTCCGCCAGCGGTTCGATGCTGGTGGTGCCGCAATCGACGGTCACGAGCAGCGTGGCGCCCTTAGCCGCTAACCCGCGCACCGCCTCCACATTGGGCCCGTAGCCCTCGAAAATGCGATCGGGGATGTGGATCAACGGATCGAGCCCGCAATGCCTGAGGTGCCAGGCAAGCAGCGCCGCCGAGGTCGCGCCGTCGACGTCGTAGTCGCCGAAGATTGCGACCTTTTCACCGCGCATCGCCGCGTCCGCGATACGTTTGGCGGCGGCCTCCATCTGCGTCACGGTGTAGGGATCGGGCATCAGCTTGCGGATGGTCGGATCGAGAAAATCCTCGACCTCGTCGATCCCGACATCGCGGCCCGCCAGCACGCGCGCCAGCATCTCCGGCAGCTGGTAGCGCTGCGAAATCGCCAGCGCCCGGGCCCCGCCCCTGGCATCGAGCCGGTCGCGCCACAATTTTCCCGTCGCGGAATGCGACACGCCGAGAAACGCCGGCGGCAGTTCAACGGGAATGGCGGTCACGGGAGGGGTCATGATGCTTTCAGTCTGGGGCCAGCCCCACGCCCTATCTGCGCATTTCCGAAATCAATGTCAAAGCAAAGCGGACGCAGTTTTGCCACCCGCGGCGCCAATACGCCCGAGGATTTGAAAGATACCTTGCCCCCCGAAAATCAGAGGGCGCGGGGAAGACCGGGTGCGCGCTGCACCCGCGGTCTCGCGTGCGATAGATGCAACAAGATGTGCACACGAGCATACAGGTTCAGCGGAGAACACCCGGCCTCCCCCACGCAATGGCTTTACGGCTTATACGTGATCGCCCTGGTGACCGGCTTTCTTGCCACCATCGCTCGCAGATTGCTCCGCTCACTTGACGCCAGCACCGGGGCGTCAGGCCCATACGACTTCGCCGTACGCATCTGCCGCGCTCGTCAGTCGCAGCCTTCGCGTCCATCGCATCCCACCGCACGGTCGTGACGATCGCGCTCGCCCCTCTTGTCGCGGTAGACGGCCGGAGTTAGACGTCTGATTTGCCCGACGGCGCAACGGAAATATTTTTGTGGGAGGGTCTGGACAGACCTTTGGTGATTTGCCCGTCGAGGCTGGGCAAGAACGGTGGGTCAGCCGAGGAGAACCAGTCGGCCTTGCGCAGCGACGACCTGTTGCTCAAATTTGATCCAGAGCGTCTTTGGAGCGAACAGGAAGCGTTTTAGGGCGCCTGCGAGAGCGTGGAGATGCCAAAGGAGCGCCGCTGCGACGGCTGCAATGAAACGCTCGATGCCGAGGATGTTGAGCACGCGGGTAAAGTTGTAGCAGAGCGCCATCAGGCTCCATTCGCCGCGGACCTTGTTGAAGCCGCGAACGAGGAAGTGACGATAACCGGCGCGGCATTTGAGCGTGCCGAAGGGATGTTCGACGATGGCGGAACGGCGGCGCATCAGGTCGCCTGCGCCTTGCATCCTCGCGCGGTGACGCTCGAGGACATCCTCGTGCTCCCAGCGGCCGATGGTCCGTCGAGTTGCCTTCAGGCTCAGACAACGTGTCCTTAACGGGCACGCCTTGCAGGCCTTCGTGCTACTCGCATATCGGATCTCAGTCCGGCCACTTGTGTTCTCCCAGCGCCCCTCCATCCGACGCAGTAGTTCGCCGGCCGGGCAACGGTAAGCATCGGCTGAAGCATCGTAAGCAAAGTCCTTGAGGCTGAAGCGGCCTTTCTTCTCAAGGCGCCCATTGATCTCCGGCACAGGCACATAGGCCGTGATGCCGTCGTCCTCGCATGCCTTCAGTTCGAGGCTGCTGTAATACCCCTCATCGGCCAGCACCTGGAGTGCCTCCGCATCGAGAGCTTCCTTGGCAGTTTTTGCCATGGCGTGGAGTTGGCCGACATCGCTGCTGTCGTTCACCACTTCGCTTGCGACAATGAGATTGTGCTTGTCGTCGACGACGCTCTGCACATTGTAGCCTGCGACGCCCTGACCGTTCTTGACTAGAAGCCGGGCGTCCGGATCGGTCAGCGACATCTGCGTCTCGCCGCTCGCTTCCAACCGAGCCAGATCGGCTTCGGCGCGCAAGCGCTTTGCCATCAGCGCCGATACTTTGGCACCGATATCGCTGCCGTCTCCTCCGCCGCCAGCACCCGGACCGTCGGCGCGATCCTTCCCTGGCGCGTTGGCTTCCGCCGCATCGTTGTCTTCGATTGATCTGCCATAAGCTTCGATCTCCAGGTCCAGCCTGGCGATCTGATCGGCAAGCCTCTTGCGCGTAAAGATGCTCGCCTTGCTGGCATCGCCATGAAAAAACGAGCCGTCGATCGCAACTACCGCCCCGCCGACAAGGCCAAGCTCGCGAACCAGCAGCACGAAGCCGCGGTTCACCGCCTTCAACGCCGCCCAGTTCTCCTTGCGGAAGTTGGCGATCGTTCGATAGCCAGGTCGCAGATTCCTGAGCAGCCAGATCAGTTCCAGATTGCGACAGGCTTCCCGCTCCAGCCGCCGCGACGACCTGACCTGGTTGATGTATCCGTAAAGGTAGAGCTTCAACAGATCAGCTGGATCGTAGGGCGGCTGTCCCTGCTCCAAGCCGCGATCCGCATGGCGGAAACCAAGCTTGGCAAGGTCCAGCGCGCAAACATAGCTCTCGATCGCGCGCACCGGATTGTTGGGACCAACATAGTCTTCCATCCGAGGTGGAAGCAGGCTGGCTTGGTACCGGCTCTCGCCGGTCTTGAATGGGCGATTCGTCATACCCGAATCGTACATCAAGCCGAATTCTTGCCCAGTCTCGTCGGGTTACTTTGTCGCAGGCGTAAAGCCGATTTTTCGTTGTGAGCGCAAGCAAAGCAGTGCATGGCGCCGGCGGCTGGCACGTTCCGCCCAGTGCGCTCGGTTGCCGGCCTTCACCATCGCCACAACGCCGCTCGACCGGAAAGTCCTGTCGCGCGGCTAGCTATCTTCCCCCATGAGCCGCGACGAACTCAATCTGATGAGTCTGTGCAATCAGGGGGGCCGAACAGGAAGGGAGAGGCGATGCACAGACCCGTCCAAGCCAGGCTTTCAGCTTGCGCGACATGACCGCCGACAAATTCGGCCACTTCTGCAGCGTGGGTAGCCGTCATGAAATGACCGGCCCCGGAAATCGTGCGCAACGAAGCATTCCCTAATGCCGCGCTCAATATCTCTGCGCTTCTCCGCAAGGATTGAGCGCTACGTTCGCCCCGGATAACGAGGCTCGGAAGCAAAATATTGGCGAAGGCCGAAAGGGGCGTATCGGAGCCTGAGCGAATGTCCCGAATATGGGTCGGCGTGGCTTCAACAATGTACTCCTGCATTCGCGGCGGGAGAGCATCGAAACTTCCCTGGCCATCGAGATAATCGACCACCCGGCGTGCCGCTTCCCTGTCACCATTTTCGAATGACCGGACATAGTCCTCGCGCATCGCGATGAACTCCTCATGGAGCGTGACCTCACCCTCCTGGCGCAAAAGGCCGAACGCCACCGGCTCAATCAAGGTCAGACTCATAAGCGGGACGAGTCCGCACAATGCGACGTCCAGACAAGCCAGCGCTCCATAGGAATGTCCGACGAGATGCACGGGACCGCCGGCGCGACGAATCACAGCTTCGACCATCTCTGCCTGCCGCTCCGATGACGTATCGGTTCGCGTCCGGCATTCCCGAGTGCCGCCATAACCAGGGAGGCTCGTCGTTACCGTCCGGAAACGACCGTTCAGCGCCGCGATCACACCGCGCCAGGCCGACATGGAAGCCCACGAACCGGGTACGAACACGATTGTCGGCCCTGCCCCTTCTTCGCCATAGTCAATAACGCCGTGCCTATCTTGCAGCATCTGCATCTCCCGGGCTGCGCGTGATCGCGGACGGCCACGCCTTGATGTCCTGGTCGCGGAGGCCAATGTCGTGAAGCTCGAAGTCGCTGAGCGCGGCGAAGTGCGCTGCGCGCCTGTCGTGGCGGCGCAAGGATGACGCCGCACCCGACGAGACCGTGCGCCATGGTTGCAACGCCCGACATAGCGCCCCAAAGAGCCGTGGGGCTGTCATTGGCTGGCGAACCTCGTTTGTCGAAAAGATCGCCTTCATTGCCAGGACCCCCGTCTCGATAATTTCGGCTCCGGGAGACGATGCACGAGGCGGAGTTGCGGCACTTTACTGGCCGCTTACATTTGCTTTACTGCCGACTGACTTTAGGCCTTGAGGCCAGCTCGGTTGTGCTCCGATCCGACCCGACAGGAAGGGTTTCCTAATTTGCGCTATTTGTTCGAAGACTTCGCGCTCGACGTCGACAAGCGGGAGCTATTTCGGGGAGCCGCTGCGATTTCGATTACGCCGCAGGCACTGGATCTTCTTGTTTGCCTGATCCGCAACCGAGAGCGCGTGATCAGCAAGGACGACCTGATCTCGGCAATCTGGGGAGCGCGCGTAATCACGGACGCGGCGCTTGCCACGCGCCTTAACGCAGCGCGTGTCGCCATCGGCGACAGCGGCGAGGAACAGCGCCTTATTAAAACGCTGCAACGCAAGGGCTTTCGTTTCGTTGGAACGGTGCTGGAGGTCCCTAAAGCCGACGATGCCACCGACGCGAGCGGACCAGCTCAACGGCAGGAAACCTCCGACAGGCCCTCGATCGCAGTACTGCCGTTCGAAAACTTGTCAGGCGATCCGCAGCAGGAATATTTCGGCGACGGCTTGGTCGACGATATTATCACGGCTCTTTCGCGATTCAGGGCACTGTTCGTGATCGCCCGCACTTCGTCGTTCACTTACAAAGGAAGGGCCGTCGATATCAAGCAGGTCGGAAACGAACTCGGCGTGCGCTACGTGCTGGAAGGAAGTGTACGAAAGGCCGGTACGCGCCTGAGGATCAATGGGCAGCTCATAGATATCACGACAGGTGCCCACCTCTGGGCCGATCGGTTTGATGGCACCCTGGATGATATTTTTGATCTTCAGGACAAAGTCACCCAGGAGGTCGTCGGCGCGATTGCACCGGAAGTCGACCGCGCCGAGATCGAGCGAGCACGCCGAAAATCGGTGGGCAGTATCGACGCGGTGACTGCATATTACCGTGGCCTCCCCCATATCCTATACCCCACCACCTCAGACAATAACGACGTGGCCTTGAGGAGTTTCAATGACGCAATCGCTCTCGATCCGAGCTTTGTGCCAGCCTATGCGGGCGCCGCGGGATGTCTTGCATGGCGGCGGGCCAACAGATGGCGCGGCGACTACGCGAAAGACAATGCCGAACTCTTGCGCCTGGCCGAGCGCGTAAAGGAATTGGGTACAGACGATGCCTTCGCCCTGAGTATTCTGGGATTCAATCTTTTCTGGATTCTGCTGGACTTCGATCGCGGGCTTGAAATGGTGGAGCAAGCGATTCAGTCGAACCCAAACTGTGCACTGGCATACAATTACAGGGGACTTTTGCGCGCCTGGCATGGCGCGTCCGACACGGCGGTTGCTGACTTTGAGCTGGCAATGCGCCTTAGTCCACGCGATCCGGCCAACTACAATGCGATGATGGGACTTGCCGTTGCGTATCATAACGGCGGCAGGCACCGAGAAGCGGCTGAGTGGGTCGACAAATCCCTTCGAGCGTTTCCGCCAGCCTTTTTTGTGGGAATGACGCAAGGTATCCTGTGCTACGTGGCGGCAGGACGAATGGAAGACGCTCGAAAATTGATGGCAGAGTGTCTTCGCCTGGTACCGCAGTGGCGGCGTTCGACTGCCGTTGTTCCACAATGGTTTAGATCGGCGAAACTTAGAGCAGAATTGATGGAGGCGCTCGCTTCTGCGGGTCTGCCGGAGTAGGCCTGCCTTTGTCGTACCGAAGGCGATGCGGGGCGGTGAGCCGCTTTGCGTTCCGACCCCGAGCAGCGCAAGGCGCTGCACCGCGTCCGGACAAGCGCCGAAATTACGGTGACGCTGTCACCGTAATTCTGCGCGCTCAGTTGCACGCCTTCACCATGACCACCGCGCCGCTCGACCAGTCGATGTAGAGCCGACGAAAATCCTGTCGCGCGGCGAGCTTCTCCATCAGCGGCGGAATTTTCGCAGCGTGCTCGGGCGGCCACAGCGGATGCGGCTTGGTATCGTCGCAGATGTAGATGCCGCCGGGACGTAGCAAGGCAAGCGCCTCGTCGAGATGAGTGTGCTTGCCGGCCCCACCATCGGCAAAAATCAGATCGAAGGAATTCGGCGTCTGGCGCCCGATCGTTGCAGCGCCATCGTCGCACAGTATCGTCAACCTCGGGTCCATCCCGAGATGCGTTTGCGCAATGGCCTGAACCTTGGGGCTGACATCGACCGTGGTCAGCCGAGCCTCGGCGTCCATGCCGTCCAGCAACCAGCAGGTCCCGATGCCCGTTCCGGTGCCGACCTCCAGCATCCGCCCGCCCGGCTTTGTGGCGGCCATGACGCGAAGCAAGGCCCCCACCTGCGGCCAGCACCATGACTGAAAGCCGATCTTTCGTGTGTCAGCCAGGATGGCTTCATATGCTTTCGGCGGCGGCTGAAAAGCGTTCTCTTCCATGAGATGAAGCCTCAGTTGAAATCACTCAGCGGAAATGACAGTCGTTGCCTGGAGTGCGAATACGGACAACACGACGAAATGAGCCTGTCACAGAAATTAGCGTGTCTCATTCAAGGGGTGCAGTCCAGTGCACTTGATTCTCCGTTTGGCGCTTTCCATTCTCAGCCTCTGTTCGAGTTCGAACTCCGCGAGGATGCGCGCAAACGCAAGATCAATTAATTGAGTGCACTGGCACCGCAATTCCTGGAAAGTCTGGCGAAATCACTCGGGCACTGAAGTTCATTGTGTCGTAATTCGTTGACCCCACTGACGATCTTGAGCCACTGCTGCGGAAACGGCACCTTTCATCAGCCAAAACGCAATTGAAGCGGGGTTCGCGGTTACAGGCAGGCGACCTGTATGCACAAGCCGCCCACCTCTTCCGTCAGGTCGTCTCCATTACTGGCTAGGGCCTTTCGCGGCCGCTTGCGCCTGCTCCATCTTCTTCGCCATTTCCGCTTTGATCGCGTCAAGATTGAAGCTCGCGCCACGCTGCATTGGCGGGTACTCGATGAAGGTTTGGAGTGCCTTGCCCATCACCTCCTGAACAAACACGAATCGCCAGAATTGGAATTTGAACCAATCGAAGTATTGCTGCGCGCCTTCTTTCGTCCCCTTGTTTGGCCAACCCGTGCGCTCGAACGGGTCCAGCCGAAGGTTGGTGATGTAGGGCACGTCCGGCTTGGTTTTTTCGCCCAACCAGCCGGCGGGCTGATCTATGAAGCGGAACTTATAGTCGTCTATACGCACCGCGCCGACGGTACTCTCACCGAGGTAGAAAATTTCGTGACGCGCTGATGGTCCTTTGCCGGTGATGGCGGCCATCTGGTTGTAGCCATCCAGATGGTTCTTGTAGGTCCGGCCGCCGATCTCCTTGCCCTTCAGTAATTCATCGGTGATGTTCGGATTGCCTGCCGCGGCCACGAAAGTCGGCAACCAGTCCAGTCCGGAGAAGATTCCGTTCTGCACCGTGTCCGCCGGTACCTTGCCTGGCCAGCGAATGATAGCCGGCACGCGGAAGCCGCCCTCAAGGACGGTTCCCTTGGATTGCGCGAACGGCGTCTGACCGCCATCGGGCCAGGTAAAGACTTCCGTGCCGTTGTCGGTGGTGAAGACGACGATGGTGTTGTCGTCGACGCCCATATCCTTGAGCTTCTTCATCACCAAGCCGATGTCGTCATCGAGCTGGGCCATGCCGGCTTCCTCTTCCGACCAGCCGTTCTCCGCGTTGCGCATCGCTTCATATTTTGGGGAGAGATGCGTAACGATGTGCATGCGCGTCGGATTGAGCCAGACGAAGAAAGGCTTGTTGTCCTTCTTGGCCTTGTCCATGAAATTGATGGCAAAGTCGCGAATCTCGTCATCCACCGTTTCCATGCGCTTGGGATAGAGCGTGCCGGCATCCTCGATCCTTTGCATGCCGATCTTGCCCCAACGCGGCATCTCGGTGGGATCGTCCTTGTCGGTGGCGTAGCTGTGGACCATGTTGCGCGGTCCGACGACATTCAGCAGGTTCTGCGGATAGTTGGGATGTGCCGGATCTTCCATCGCATCGAGGTGATATAAGTAGCCGAAGAACTCGTCGAAGCCGTGGACGGTCGGCAGGAATTCGTTCTTGTCGCCAAGGTGATTCTTGCCGAACTGGCCGGTGGCGTAACCCATCGATTTCAACACGGTCGCAATGGTCACCGCCTCAGCCGGCAAGCCGACCGACGCGCCAGCTTGACCGACCGTGGTCATGCCGGTGCGGATCGGTAGCTCCCCGGTAATGAAGTTCGCGCGACCGGCGGTGCAACTTGCCTCGGCATAGTAGTCGGTAAACCTCATGCCCTCCTTGGCGATCTTGTCGAGGTTGGGAGTTCGGCCGGCCATCAGGCCCTGGTGATAGGCTCCGATATTCCACATCCCGATATCGTCGCCCATGATGACAACGATGTTGGGCTTTTGTGGCTGTTGCGCGGAAGCTGGCAAGAATGCGCCCGCCAGGACTATGCTGGAAGCCAGCGCACTCGATATCAGTAGACGGAGCTTCATGTTCCAATCCTCCATTGACCGTCATCTGAGAGCAAACTTTAGACGGAGACGGCGATGCGTCGCTAAACGTCAACCACCGTTCTAGGCGGCATCACCAATCTCGCAGATCGCTAGGCCCATGCTATGCAGTTTCGGCAAGTTGGGAGCTGGCGGATCAGCCGGTTCACGCCATTGCGGTTCAGTCAGGGGCTGCCAATGGACCAAAACTCGTCAGTCCGCAAAACTGGAAAGTCTGGCGAGATCACTTTGGCGTTACGGTGACACCCATTAGCCGGCCGGTCGTCAAGATACAGAGCAAATTTTTTTGGCAGCGCTAGCTGCCAACGGCTTTGATTGGTCGCTTTCAGTTACTGTGCGCGTACCGCGCCCGTTTCTTCGTTTAATGGCTGAGTCCGCATCGCGGATCGCGCCAGACACCCATCAGGATCAAGCATCGGCCCGAGTGAGGCCTGCGCCCTGGCGGCATGGCCGCCCCAGAAGAACGTTGGTACCGCCCGTATCCAATAGAGTTTCACAGAACCGTGGTTGCCGGCAGGCCGGTGCCAATCTCCGGATGGCTTACGGTGCGGGCGATCCGCTGTCACAACAGCTGGTGACGGCGATCCGGCGTCCAATTCAGTGCAGCTGGTTGCAGCCCCAGTCACCGTACGTGGCTTGCCGGATCGCCGTCGTCTCTCAGGCAAAGCAACGCGTTACGTCGAACGGCTTGCCCTCCTTCAGAATGTGATAGCTGGCGCGCGCCAGCTTGTGCGCCAACGCCTTGGTGGCGACAACGTTGTTGGTCTTGGCCTTCTTGCGCTCGTGGAAACGCCTGGCCTCGGGGCAAAAGCGCCTGGCGAAGTTCGCCGCCTCGACGAAGGCCCAGGCAAGATATCTGTTGCCGTTCTTGACGTTGCCTTCGCCCTTCTTCTTGCGATTGCTGGTGTGCACGCTGTCGACACAGCGCGCATAGGACGCAAAGTTGCTGACGTCGGCAAACCGATCGATCGGACCGGTTTCCAGAAGAATGACGGTGGCGAGCGTCTGGCCGATGCCCGGCACGCTAGTTAACAAGCCGTATTGCGGTCGGGGCTTGACGCGTTCTTGTAGGCGCTTCTCCAGAACCTCGACCTGTGACTGCAGTGTCGCGATGACGGCAACGTTGGCCTTGATTGCCAAGCCTACATCCGCCGCCAGTGGCAGGCTGTCGATCGTATCGTCGGTCAGCCGCTTGATCTGATTGCTGGTCATCCGCCCACCGAGCTGCCTGGCCATGATGTTTTCCACCGCCAGGACATGTGCCGTGCATGACTGCACCAGCTGCATGCGCTTGCGCGCCAGATCGCGCACGACGCGATGCTCCCTCGGCAGGATCGTACCCGTCGGCAGGATTCCCAATCGCAGCAGGTGCGCAAGGTGCTGCGCATCGGTCTCATCGCCGCTGTGCTTCAGTCCTTCGTACTGCTTGATCGCCGCCGTGTTGGCGAGATGCACGTGGAAGTCCGCATCCCGCAAACCGTCGACCAGCCAATACCAGTTGTAGGTCGACTCGACCACCACGCCGGCCAATTCGTCTTGCCATCGAGCCAGAAAGCCTACGATCTTCGCGATGTCGTTGGGCAGGCGCTTCTGCGCCACAACCCGATCAGCATCGTCGATAATCGCGACGACGCTGTTGTTCGAATGCAGATCAATTCCGCTATACATCATCTTCGCCTCCTCGTCGCCAAAAGTGATTCGTTGATTGCGAATTCACCTTAGCTCCACCGCCTTCTTGGTCGCGAAGGCCGGCTAGATGATCTTCAGTGCACTTAATTCTCCGTTTGGCGCTTTCGTTCCCACCCCTGTTCGAGGGCGGCCTCCGCGAGGATGCGCGCAAACGCAAGATCAATTAATTGAGTGCACTGGACTGCACCCCTGGAATGAGGTCGTTAACGACCGCCATCTCTTCGGCGGTAAGTTTGTCACGATCCTCAGCGCGGACGCTTTTCAGGCCTAGCGCAAGTTCAGCCCATCCATCCGTCAATCCGTTGAAGCTTAAGTAAGGGCCAAGGACGCGTGAAAGGGGCGAAAGAGAACGCTTGTCGCACCAACCGTTGACGAGGGCCTTCAGTGCCTCAAAGAACTCATCGTTCGACCTGTAGGACATTACTCAATCCCAATTCGGACACTGCGCATGCGCGCTGCGTCCAGGACGCCTGCCGCCTCAGCACCCCATCTTGTCGGCGATGCCGCCAAAATCCTTGGCGACGACGTCCCAGTCGCCCTTTGCCTCGAAATCATATTTCTGGTGCGGGCCGTATTCGGTCGGACGCGGGATGAAAGCGGTCTTGAGGCCGAGTTTCTGCGCGGCCTTGAGGTCGTTGTTGTGGGCGGCGACCATCATCACCTGCTCCGGCTTCAGGCACAGCAGCTTTGCGGCGCCGAGATAGGTTTCCGGATCGGGCTTGTAATGCTCGAACAATTCCGCCGACATCACCAGGTCCCACGGCAGACCGGCGAATTTCGCCATGTTGGTCAAGAGCGCGACGTTGCCGTTGGAGAGCGGCGAGATGATGTATTTGGTCTTCAGCCGGGTCAGGCCCGCCACCGTGTCCGGCCAGGCGTGCAGCCGGTGCCAGCCCATCGTCAGGTGATGCAGGTCGGCTTCCTTCAAGCCCGGAATCGAAAACTGCGCGACCAGCTTTTCCAGCGACTGCCGGTGCAGCGTATCCAGGATCATGTAGCCGCGCTCGGGATGCTTGCGCACCTCGTCCATCGAGGCGGCATAGACCGCCCGCCAGCCGTCGACCAACGCGGTCCAGTCGGCCTTGATGCCTGACGTCTCCGACCATTTGGTGAAATCGTTGATCAGGCTGGTGCGCCAGTCGACGCAGGTGCCGAACACATCGAACACCAGCGCCTTCACCCCGGAAATCTCAGACATGTTCACTCCCGTTTTTGTTCTTGTTGTCATTCCGGGGCGCGAAGCGAACCCGGAATCTCGAGGTTCCGGGTTCGCGCTTCGCGCGCCCCGGAACGACCAAAACTAGAACAGCTTGCGATACTGCATAAACCCGGAATCGTCGGCGACCTGGTCGTAGAGAATCCGCGCCTGGGCGTTGGTGGTCTGCGTCAGCCAGTGCACGCGGCTGGCGCCGGCCGCTTTCGCCTTCGCATACACGGCTTCAATCAAAGCCCGGCCAAGGCCGAGCCCCCGCGCGGTGTCGGCGACGAACAGGTCCTGCAGATAGCAGTAATTGCCGACCGTCCAGCTCGACCGGTGAAACAGGTATTGCACGATGCCGGTCAGCTTGCCGTCGACATAGGCGCCGAGCAGGAACATCGGCTCGTCGGGATCGTGAAACCGCTGCCATGCGACGTCACTGGCGCCGGGCGCCAGCGTTGCCTTGTAGAACGCGAGATAGCCGTTCCACAGTGGCTCCCAGGCCGCCCGCTCGTCGTTGCCGACGGGGCGAATGACGACGTTGGACATGGCACCCCTCAATCCAGGTGGAACTTGTCGAGCTGACGGTGCTCGGCCCTGATGTAGCGCACGGTGCCGGTGACCGAACGCATCACGACGGTGTCGGTCTCAATCACGTGCTTGCGGAACTTGACGCCCGAGAGCAGCGAACCGGTGGTGACGCCAGTAGCGGCAAACAGGCAGTCGCCCCTCACCATGTCCTCGATGCCGTAGATGAACTTCGGGTCCTTCACTCCCATCTTGTGGGCGCGCTCGCGCTTCTCCTCGCTGTCGAGGATCAGCCGGCACTGCATCTGGCCACCGATGCAGCGCAATGCGGCCGCCGCCAGCACGCCCTCGGGCGCGCCGCCGGTGCCGATATACATGTCGACGCCCGTATTATCAGGATCGGCGCAGTGAATGACGCCGGCAACGTCGCCGTCGGTGATCAGGCGCACCGCCGCGCCGGTGCCGCGGACGCCCGAGATGATGTCGGCGTGGCGCGGACGATCGAGCACCAGCACCGTGATCGCGGAAGCGTCGACGCCCTTGGCCTTGGCGAGCCGGCGGACGTTGTCGGCGGGCGAAGCGTCGAGTTCGACCACGCCCTTCTTGTAGCCCGGACCGACCGCGATCTTCTGCATGTAGACGTCGGGCGCGTGCAACAGCGTGCCGCCGTCGGCCACCGCCATGGTCGCGATCGCGCCCGGCATGTTCTTGGCGCACAGCGTCGTGCCTTCGAGCGGATCGACCGCGATATCGACCTGCGGGCCGGCGTTGAGGCCGACCTTCTCGCCGATATAGAGCATCGGCGCTTCGTCGCGCTCACCCTCGCCGATCACGACGGTGCCTTCGATCGGCAGCTTGTTGAGCTCGCGGCGCATCGCGTCCACCGCGGCCTGGTCGGCCGCCTTTTCCTGACCATGGCCGCGCAGCCGCGCCGCCGACACCGCCGCGCGTTCCGTCACGCGCACGATCTCGAGCGTCAGAATGCGCTCGAGCAATAGCTGCGGCGGAACCGAAATATGGGTCGACATCTCTGCAACTCCCTTAGAGCTTCGTGGCAGCCCCCTCGGGCCGCAATCGATTTTTGGTTCGCGCTTCCCGGTGTGAAAACGCGCGCTAGTTCTTTTCGATCCTAATCACCTGCGGCCGGCCGCTGATTACCTTGTCGCGCTGCACCGCTTCCAAAGCGCGATGGATCGCGTCCTCGGAGGTCGCGTAGGTAATCAAAATCACCGGTACCGGTGACGCCTTCTTGGCCGCGTCCGTCGCATCAACGCCTTCCGGATGGCGCTGGACGACCGACTCCAGCGAAATCTTCTCTTTCGCCAGACGCGTGGCAATCTTGGCAACCGTGCCGGGCAGATCGCGCGCCATCAGGCGAATGTAGTAGCCGCCCTCGTGGCGTTCCATCGGCGCCTTTTTGGTGTCACGCAGGCGATCCACCGGACGCCCGAACGGTTTGGCGCGGATACCGCGCGCCACGTCGGCGATATCGGCAACGACGGCCGAGGCGGTTGCCGCACCGCCGGCGCCGGGACCGACCAGCGTGATCGGCGGGATGCCTTCACCGTCGATGGTCACGGCATTGGTGACGCCCATCACCTGCGCGATCGAGGACGATTTCGGCACCATGGTCGGATGCACGCGCTGCTCGATGCCCTTGGCGGTCCGCACCGCCACGCCGAGCAGCTTGACCCGGTAACCGAGTTCCTCCGCGGCGCGCAGATCTTCCGGCGCGATTGAGGAGATGCCTTCGACATAGACCGCGCTCTGCGCCACCTTGGTGCCGAAGGCCAGGCTCGCCAGGATCGCCAGCTTCTGCGCTGTGTCGTGGCCGTCGACATCGAACGACGGATTGGCTTCGGCATAGCCGAGGCGCTGGGCGTCCTTCAGACATTCGGCGAACGACAGGCCCTCCTGCTCCATCCGGGTCAGGATGTAATTGCAGGTGCCGTTGAGGATGCCATAGACGCGATTGACGCCGGTGCCGGCCAACCCTTCGCGAAGCGTCTTGACGACGGGGATGGCCGCGCCGACCGCCGCCTCGAAATTCAGGGCACCGCCGTGCTTCTCGGCCGCCCTGGCCAGCCGCAGGCCGTGCTTGGCGATCAGCGCCTTGTTGGCGGTGACCACCGACTTGCCGTTCTTCAGCGCGGCTTCGATCGCCGACAGCGCCGGTTCGCCGGAACCGCCCATCAGTTCGACGAAGCAATCGATGCGGGGATCGTTGGCCAGCGCCAGCGGGCCCTTGACCCAGTCGATGCCATCAAGGTGGAGCGAGCGCTTTTTCGCCTTCGAGCGCGCGGTGACGGCCACCACGCGGACGCCGCGCCCGCTGCGCGCCGACAGCGTTCGTGCCTGCTCTTCGATAAGACGGACGACCGCGGCGCCGACAGTGCCGAGCCCCGCAATGCCCACTCTAAGGGGTGCGACCATGACTTAAAGAACCTGCAAAGGAATTAGCGCCGGTTGGCGAGAGGAACCACGTTGTGCAACGTTTCAATGCCGCTTTCAAGGAAGCGGCGCACGCCGCGCGCGGCTTGGCGGATTCGCTGCTCGTTTTCCACCATGGCGATGCGAACAAAGCCCTCGCCGTGCTCGCCGAAGGCGACGCCGGGCGAAACCACGACGCCGGATTTCTCCACCATCAGGGTCGCGAACTGCATGCTGCCGACGCTCTGGAAGTCCTTCGGCAGCGGCGCCCAGGCGAACATCGAGGCCTGGGGCGGCGGAATATCCCACCCTGCCCGGCCAAACGACTCCACCAGCGCGTCGCGGCGCTTGCGGTAGGTATCGCGCATTTCCTTGATACAATCATCCGGCCCGTTCAGCGCGGCGGTGGCCGCCACCTGGACCGGCGTGAACGCGCCGTAATCGAGGTAGGATTTCACCCGTGCCAGGGCGGCGATGATCCGTTCGTTGCCGACCGCAAATCCCATGCGCCAGCCCGCCATCGAGAATGTCTTCGACATCGAGGTGAACTCGACGGTGACGTCGATCGCGCCGGGAACCTCGAGCACCGAGGGCGGCGGGTTCTTGTCGTCGAAATAGACTTCGGCGTAAGCGAGATCCGACAGGATGAAGATCTCGTGCTTCTTCGCGAATGCCACCAGGTCCCGGTAGAAATCGAGATCGGCGACATAGGCGGTCGGATTGGAGGGATAGCAGACGATCAGCGCGATCGGCTTCGGAATCGAGTAGGCAATCGCACGCTCGACCGCTTCGAAGAACTGCGGCGTCGGCTCCGACGGCACCGAGCGGATCACGCCGCCGGCCATCAGGAAGCCGAAGGCGTGGATCGGATAGCTCGGATTGGGGCACAGCACGACGTCGCCGGGCGCGGTAATCGCCTGCGCCACGTTGGCAAAGCCTTCTTTGGAGCCCAGCGTCGCCACGACCTGGGTTTCGGGATTGAGTTTTA
Organism: Bradyrhizobium sp. KBS0727; assembly: GCF_005937885.2. Classification (NCBI taxonomy): domain Bacteria; kingdom Pseudomonadati; phylum Pseudomonadota; class Alphaproteobacteria; order Hyphomicrobiales; family Nitrobacteraceae; genus Bradyrhizobium; species Bradyrhizobium sp. KBS0727. The sequence continues at coordinate 4,114,481 of NZ_CP042176.1, forward strand.
CGCCGAACCGCCGCGCGTAATAGGCAGCCTGTGCCTTGCGCAGACCGGTGATGCCGCGCGAGGCCGAATAGCGGTCGGTCCGCGGCTTGCCCAGCGTCTCCTTCAGTTTCTCGATCACGTGGGGCGGGGTCGGCAGGTCCGGGTTGCCCATGCCGAGGTCGATGATGTCGGCCCCGGCGTTCCGCGCGGCCGCCTTGGCCCGGTTGACCTGTTCGAACACGTAAGGCGGCAGACGGCGGATACGATAGAAATCTTCCATGGGACCTTGCTCCGACAACCCTACGGACAGAATCGCGGAACCCTTGGCGTTTCGAAGCCGAATTCGGCTTCGTCCAGAAGTCGCGCTTAATCAATGATTTAGAGCGAATTCAGGCGCAAGGTCCCGGCGCTGGACCCGCTATGCGGTTGAATTGGAGTTCTTTTTATCACGGGAGCCGGACAGCGCCAGCGCTTAGCTCATTTTGTGCCGGTTTTTGACCCGGCGCCGGTGGACGCCTGCCGGTCACGCGCCGCTACCAGTTCTGCCTGAATTTTGGCCAGCTCGGCGGGCTTCATCGCCGCCTCCTCGCGGTCCGGCGGCAGGTCGTGGACCGGCAGGTAACCGCCGGCTTCCTTCGGACGCTGCGGCGCATCCGACGGCACGCCGACGCCGGGCATATCGGCGATCTGGGTCGAGCAGCCGCTTACCGCCAGCGCCGATGCAAACAGCGCCGCCATCGACCACAACCTTATCGTCGTCCGCGCCACCGGCATCCGTCCCGAAGTCCCCTGCTCTCTGTCCCGTCGCCTGCATCTTGCCGACTGTGTACCGCGGACGTTTGGGTCGCACTGGTACGCGCCTTGCAGAGCAGAATTTGTGTGGCTGCATCCATCCGGACGCAACCAACCAATCGTTCAAACAATTGTCGTCCGAAACGATTAAAGCCCGAACAGCAAATCCGACCGGTGCGGCTTCAATGTGTCAGAACGACGAAAACATATCGCAGTGCAACAGGATTAACCCAAGAAGCCCACAAGTAACCCCAAGGGCCGCCGCTGGCGCCAATCGACGCGGTGACGAACCCGAAATGAAGTTATAGTGTCCCTGACATGACCGACGTTAACACCGAAACTCAGGCTCCGAAAGCATTCAACGCCGAAGCCTTCGCCATGAACATCGCCAAGGCGATGGAGACCAGCGGACAAGCGCTCGCGGCCTACCTCAAGCCGCGCGAGAACGGCGAGTTGAAGGACAAGCCGCCGAACGAAATCAGCGAGGTCATCAAGACCTTCTCGACGGTCGCCGAATACTGGCTGTCCGATCAGAACCGCGCTTCGGATCTGCAGAGCAGGATGGCCAAGGCCTATCTAGATCTCTGGGGTTCGGCGGTGCGCCGCATGGCCGGCGAGGAGGCGAAGCCCGCGATCGAGCCGTCGCCGCGCGACAAGCGCTTCAAGGATCCGGAGTGGCGGTCGAACCAGTTCTTCGACTTCGTGCTGCAGCTTTATCTGCTCACCACGCAATGGGCGCAGGAGTTGGTGAAGAACGCCGAAGGCGTCGATCCGCACACCCGCAAGAAGGCCGAGTTCTACGTCCAGCAGATCACCAACGCGATCGCGCCGTCGAATTTCGTGTTCACCAATCCCGAAGTGCTGCGCGAGACGCTGGCCTCGAACGGCGGCAACCTCGTTCGCGGCATGAAGATGCTGGCGGAAGACATCGAGGCCGGACACGGCACGCTGCGCATCCGCCAGTCCGATCCGTCGAACCTCGTCGTCGGCGTCAACATGGCGACGACACCGGGCAAGGTGATCTTCCAGAACGAACTGATGCAACTGATCCAGTACACGCCGGCCACGGAGACCGTGCTGCGCACGCCGCTTTTGATCGTGCCGCCATGGATCAACAAGTTCTACATTCTCGATCTCAAGCCGGAAAAATCCTACATCAAGTGGTGCGTCGATCAGGGCATCACGGTGTTCGTGATCTCCTGGGTCAACCCGGACAAGGAACTCGGCAAGAAGACCTTCGACGACTACATGAAGGAAGGCCCGCTCACGGCGATGGACGTGATCGAAAAGGTGACGGGCGAACTGAAGGTCCACACCGCCGGTTATTGCGTCGGCGGCACCCTGCTCGCCTCGACACTGGCATGGCTCGCCGAAAAGCGGCGCCAGCGCGTGACCTCGGCGACGTTCTTCGCCGCCCAGGTCGACTTCACCCATGCCGGCGATTTGCTCGTGTTCGTCGACGAAGACCAGATCTCGGCGCTCGAACGCGACATGCAGGCGTCCGGCGTGCTCGACGGCGGCAAGATGGCGATGGCCTTCAACATGCTGCGATCGAACGACCTGATCTGGTCCTATGTCGTCAGCAACTATCTGAAGGGGCAGCCGCCCTCCGCCTTCGACCTGCTGCACTGGAATTCCGACGCGACGCGGATGCCGGCCGCCAACCATTCCTATTACCTGCGCAACTGCTATCTCGAGAACCGGCTGTCGACCGGCAGCATGGTGCTCGACAACACGCTGCTCGATCTCTCGAAGGTCAAGGTGCCCGTCTACAACCTGGCAACGCGCGAGGATCACATCGCGCCGGCGGACTCGGTGCTCTACGGCTCGCAGTTCTTCGGCGGCCCGGTCAAATACGTGCTGTCGGGATCGGGCCATATCGCGGGTGTGATCAACCCGCCGGCCGGCGGCAAGTACCAGTACTGGACCAACGACAACATCACGAACATCAAGCTCGCCGACTGGATCAAGGGTGCCACCGAGCACAAGGGATCGTGGTGGCCGGACTGGCAGCAATGGCTCGAGGGGCTCGACGCCGAGCGGGTGCCGGCGCGCGCGGTCGGCTCCGAGGCGATGCCGCCGATCGAGGACGCACCCGGCAGCTACGTCCGGGTTCGCGCGTAGCACTGACGCGCAGACTTGGTTATAAACAATTGTCCACTAGTGCTGCCGATTTGAAGTTCCTGCACCGTTGCCGCAAGCTCTCCTCAGGAACTTCAAATCGATGAGCAGCACTAGAATCGTATATGATGGTTGATGCCCCTCTTATTTCCGAAGTTCGTATCGGGGGCGCAGCAAGGGTTTACGAACTTCGGAAACGGGCATCAGCCCGGGATTCGAAATCAGTTGAGGGGGAACTCATGACGCGCGAATTGTTCTGGCTGGCTCTGACCGTGATTTTGACCGGCCTGCTGTGGGTCCCCTACGTGCTCAATCGCTGTCAGGTGCGCGGCCTCGGCGGCGCCATGGCCAACCCGTCGCGCAACGACAAGCCGCATGCGGAATGGGCCAACCGGCTGATGTTCGCGCATGACAATGCGATCGAGAACCTCATCATCTTCGCGCCGCTGGTCCTGATCCTCAACGCGATCGACTATTCGACCAAATGGACCGTGCTCGCCTGCGCGGTCTACTTCTGGTCCCGCGTCGCGCACCTGATCGTCTATACGCTCGGCCTGCCGGTGTTTCGCACGCTGGCCTTCACCGTCGGCTTCATCGCCCAGGCCGTGCTGGCGCTGGCGATCTTCAAGATCGTCTAAGCGGCCGAGCGTTCAGGCGCTCTTCCTTGCGACGACAAACAGCATCGAAGCCTGTTTGTCGTCGAAGCCCCTGACCTCGCCGCTCTCGATCTCCAGTGAACTCCACTTCCCCGCCTGGGCGTAAGTGGCGCGCAGCCAGTCCGGCGACGGATAATTGTAGTAGCGATTAAGCGTATCGCGCCCGTCGACGTCGCCAGCCTTGTAACTCGCGTAGAAGAAGCCTCCGGGCTTGAGCGCCCGCCAGATCAGCGCCAGAACGTCGGCAAGTTGATCGCGGGGAACGTGCAATAGGCAGGCATTGGCCCAGACCGCGTCGTACGCCTCGACTTCATTGATATCCCCGAACAGCAGCGTCTCGACCGGACGGCCGAGACGCTTGGCGGCGATGTCGGCCAATTCCGGTGACCCGTCGGTCGCCCGAACATCGAACCCCCGTGCCAGCATTTCCGCGGAATCGCCACCGGCGCCGCATCCGAGTTCGAGGATGGCGGCACCCGGGGCGAGCTGCGCGAGAAAACGCGCCATCCGCGCGTGGCGCGAGGTAATCTCGCGCTGCGCATAAGCCTCGGCATTGCGCCGGTAGAATTGCAGCGTGTCGTCGTCCACCGGCCGGCTTCCCTATGCGTCCGCAAGCCCCAGCATCAGCCGCATGTTCTGCACCGCCGCCCCCGACGCGCCCTTGCCGAGATTGTCCAGCCGCGCGACCAAAACCGCTTGCCGATGCTTCTCGCTGGCGAACACGTAGAGCTCGAGCATATTGGTCTCGTTGAGTGCCTCCGGCTCGAGCTTTCCGTTCCTGGTCGCGTCGTCGAGCGGCTTGACCGAGACGTATTTGCTCCCGGCGTAACGCTTCGACAGCGCCGCCTGCAAGGCTGCGCCATCAGGCTTGCCCGGCAGCGTGTCGAGATGCAGCGGCACCGACACCAGCATGCCCTGCCGGTAGTTGCCGACCGACGGCACGAAGATCGGCCGTCGCGTCAGATGCGAGTAAAGCTGCGTCTCCGGCAGGTGCTTGTGCTCGAAGCCGAGACCGTAGAGTTCGAAAGCCGGCGCCGAGCCGTCTTCGAAACTGGCGATCATCGTCTTGCCGCCACCGGAATAGCCGCTCACCGCATTGATGGTGACCGGATAGTCCGCGGGCACCAGACCGGCGTCGACCAGCGGCCGCAAAAGCGCGATCGCACCAGTCGGATAGCAGCCCGGATTCGAGACTTTGCGCGCGTTGCGGATCTTGTCGACCTGGTCAGGTGCAAGTTCCGGAAAGCCGTAGGCCCAGTCAGGCGCGACGCGGAAGGCAGTCGAGGCATCCAGCACCTTGGGCGCAGCAGTACCCATGCTGTCGATCAGCTTGACCGTCTCCTTCGCGGCGTCATCCGGCAGGCAGAGGATCACGAGGTCGACGTCCTTCATCAGCGCCTTCTTCGCTTCCGGATCCTTGCGCTTGTCGTCGGCGATGCTTGCCACCGCCACGTCGTTCTGCGCGCTGAGCCGCTCGGCAATGCCGAGGCCGGTCGTCCCGGAGCCGCCGTCAACGAACACGACGGGCTTCTTCGCGGTGCCGCCGGTCTGGGCCTGGCCTTTCGGCAGCTTGGTGTCGGAAACGGTCATGTCGCATTCCTTTCGGAGGAAATCGTTGAATCGGTTTGTGGTGCATTGGCCGGGAACGCCAGCGGGCGCGCCTCGCGCATCAGGCCGGCGATCACACGCGCATCGGCGTCGGGCTGCGCGGCCAACGCTTCGGTCAGCGCGGTGTAATCCGCGTCCGACTTGTGCTGGTTCAGTTTGAAGCTGCCTTCGATCTCCTCCACCGTCATCACCATACCCACGATCGCCTTCTTCATCGCCTCAAGCCGCCCGGCCGTCATCTTCGACGACACCCAGGGCTTCTTCGGCAACAGTCGGCCCTCGAACTTGGCGCTGAGCGTCTCGATCTGCTCGGCAAGTTCGTCGTCGGACAGTCGCCGTACCGTGCCCGTCAGATGCACCGCTTGATAAAGCCAGGTCGGCACCTGGTCCGGCGAGACATACCAGTCCGGCGACACATAGGCATCCGCGCCGCTGACGGCCAGCAGCCAGGACGTGGTCCCGTCGGCCAGTTTTATCAGCGGATTGTTACGGGCAACATGAAACGCCGCCCGCGGCGTGCCGTCGTCGGCAAAGGAAAGATAGAACGGCAGCGACGAGGCAATCGGCTTGATGCCATCCCACGCGCAGGCCAGGCCAAAGCCGCGCGCTTCCGCAAACGCAAGGCTTGCGGCGCGATCGGACTTGAACATCGGAGGCGTATACATTTGGAACTCCTGCTTAACGTAGGAGCCGCCAGATCAGACCGCGTTTTTGGAAGAGGAAAAGCCGCGGGACTGGATCCGGCGGCAGGGGCGACAATCTAAACGCAGACGTCCGCCCATACCGCGAGAATGCGGCGGCGGCGGGCGGTCAGAATGGTCAAGGCGTTGATCATGGGCGGGGCTATAAGGCCGCGCCCGATTTTCGTCAAGGTGTCCCCCGTCGTTCCGGGATGGTCCGCAGGACCAGACCCGGAAGTTCGAGATTCCGGGTTCGATGCTTACGCATCGCCCCGGAATGACACCAAGGCCTCAGATCACCGGGCTCCATTGGGCGGGCACCAGGCGGTAACCGCTGCCTTCCTTGACGATGTTGCCGAGGCCGGGGAATGGGTAGTGGAAGCCCTGAACCCGCATTTTGTCGGCGGCCAGCATGTCATAGACCCGGCGGCGGGTGGCTTCGGCCATTGCGGCATCCTGGTCAAAGAACGCGCGCCAGCCCGGATTGGCGACGAACAGCGCCGGATGATTGGTGACGTCGGACTGGATGAAGACCTTGTCGGCACCGGAAGACAGCACATACGAAGTATGTCCGGGCGTATGACCGGGAGTTTCCATTGCGAGCAATCCCGGCACGACTTCCTTGCCCCACTCGTAAGGCGTCGCCTTCTTTTTCAGCCCCGCTTCGAGCACGCGCCGCGCGTTCTTGAAAACAGTCTGCATCCGGCCTTCCGGCGCACGGCTCATCTCGCCGTCGTCCATGAAAAATTTCCATTCCACCGCCGGCACCAGCACTTCCGCGTTCGGGAACGCGAGCTTGCCGTCCGCGTTCAGCAGCCCGTTGATGTGATCGCCATGGAAATGCGAGATCACGACAGTATCGACTGCTTCGAGCGGTATCCCTGAAGCGATCAGATTGGTCTGGAACTGGCCGTTCGTGCCCTTGCTGGCGGCAAGTCCGTCGGGACCCATGCCGGTGTCGAGTATAATCACCTTGCCGCCCATCTTGATGGCAAGCGGCGTGAACAAGAGCGTCATCTTGTCCTGAGGCAGGAAGGCCTTGTCGAGCGCGGCTTTGACATCGTCCAGTTTGGCGTTGGGGATAAAGCTTTCGGCAAGCGCAAACGTCGTCGAGCCGTCGAAAATGGGATTCACCTCGATGTCGCCAACTTTGTAGCGATAGAAGCTCGGCGCCTGCTTGTCGGCCATCGGGGCGGTCGCGTGGGCGGAAAGAGCTGGTAGCAGCGGCGCGCTGACGATGCCGGCAGCGCCGGCCAGCATGTGACGTCGTGTCAATTCCATGGGGTGTCCTCCCTGTGAGACGATGCTATCAGCGGCTTTTCCCGCTTTTTTTTGATCTCGTTGGCGGCGTCATTTTTAGCAGCGTTTCGCCGTCAAGGCGATGACGCTGTCTTGTCGGCTAACCCCTGTATGGCGGGGTTATTCCGGCCGCAAGCGTCAGCCGGCAAGCAACTGTTAATCAGTTTGGGCGGCGGCCTAAATTTTTTCAGAACCCCTCTTGAACTTTTTTCGGGCCTGCCAATTATTTTGTTCGCCGCACCCGGTGTGGCCGGGGCGCCTTTGGGCCCCGTAGTTGAGGCGGGCGCCGGCAGGTGTCCGGCGCCGGCTCGTACCCATCTTGCTCTGAGGAGGATTTGGCTATGAGATATGATTGGACTCCCCTGTGGAGGTCGACCATCGGCTTCGACCGCCTGTTCAACGTTCTCGACGAGGTCCAGCGGACCGCGGAAGAGAGCTTCCCGCCGTATAATATCGAACAGCTCGACGAGAACCGTTTCCAGATTTCGGTAGCGCTTGCCGGCTATACGCCGGACGAGGTGACGCTGACCGCCGAGCAGAACGTGCTGACCCTTGAAGGGAAGAAGGCCGAGAAGGAAGAAAAGACCTTCCTGCATCGCGGCATCTCCACCCGCAGCTTCAAGCGCCAATTCACCCTTGCCGACCACGTCGAGGTCAAGGGCGCACGGTTCGAAAACGGACTGCTGCTGGTCGAATTGCAGCGCGAGATTCCAGAGGCCATGAAGCCGCGCCGCATCGCCATCAACGGGACTGCGCCTGCCAAGGTCGCCCAAATCGAATCCAAGGCCGCGTAATCCAAGGCCGCGTAACTTACCGGCGGTCTGGACCGGCCTGCGCCGCGCGGGAACTTCCCGCGCGGCGCTCCCCACGCGTCAATGAATGGAGGCACCCATGCGGACGACGCCCGCTTACGACAACGTTTTCGATTTCAACGCCCTTTTGCATCCCGGCACGGTATTCGAGCATCCCCGCGATGTCGTTGCCGATCCAGCGCTCAGCCTGTCGGAAAAGCGAGCCATTCTCGCTTCCTGGGCTTCCGACGCTTCCGCCATCGCATCCTGCCCCGCATTGCGCGCGCCTGACGGTCTCAGGGCTCCGGTCCACATCGACCACATCCTCGAAGCGCTTTGCGCGCTGGATGGCAGCGGCCCACGCAACCCACCGGGCGGCAAGCCGATGCGACTGCGCTCAACGGCGCGATGCGCGGCCGCCTGACCAGAGATGACCGTCAATACCGGGCGGGCCCTGGCGCGACATGGGCCTTCCCTTCCAACCCGACAAGGAAAAATAAGAGACCGTCATGGAGTCGACGATGATCGACGAAAACCTCGCTCGCCTGCGTTCTCACCGCAACAATATCCATCGCTACCGCCGGTTGCTTGCAACCGTGCTGAGCGAGTTCGAGCGCAGCTATGTCGAACGGCGCCTTCAGCAAGAGCAAGCATCGATCGATGCCCTCACGGCTGAGACATTTCCCTTCACACTGTCCGCAGTTGATCCCGCTCATCAGAGTGCGGCCGAAGAGGACGGCCATGTTTCAGTTGGATACGTTCATCATAGAGGGCCATCAGAAGGTCGTTGACCACTACCGCTGGCATTACGACACCGCGGGATCTGAGGCTGAACGTGAACACTTTCAGCGCCGGATGGTGGAAGAATATGAGGTGCTGAAGCGTGATACCGAGCCACCGTCCCGTGGGGTACAACACGCCGCATAGGTGCGGCGCCTGCCCTCGTCCCTTCAGACCACCCGCAACAGCCATTCGGCGAGCTTGCCGATCACGTCGCCGAACAGCAAAAGCGCCGCCGACCAGATCAGCGCCGAGATGAAATTGGCGATCTGGAATTGCCAGTACGACATCTCGAAAATCCCGGCCGCGAGCGGCACCGAAGCCCGCAGCGGTCCGAAGAACCGGCCGATGAAAATCGAGGGCACGCCCCATTTCCTGACGAAGGCCTCGCCGCGCGGCAGTATCTCGGGAAAGCGCGACAGCGGCCATATCTGGGCGACCTGTTCCTTGTATTTGAAACCGAACCAGTAGGAGAGCCAGTCGCCCAGCGCGGCGCCAATGCCGCCAGCGATCCAGACCGGCCAGAAGCTGATGCCGGTCACACCGATCAAGGCGCCGATCGCCACCAGCGCGCCCCAGGCCGGTATCAGCAACGAGATGAAGGCCAGTGACTCGCCGAACGCCAGCGCAAGCACGATCGGGGCGGCCCAGCCCTGGTGGTCGCGCACGAAATCGGTCAGGGCGCGCGCAAAATCTTCCATTCCTTGAATGCCTTCCCCGCCCCGTATGCCCCCGCTGAACCCCGGGGGGTCCGCAGCCAACGAGAGGTACGCCAGCCCATTGCGTGACTTCAAGTCACAAAGGCGGACACGGCGCGTGATTGCCTTGTTTTGGGCACCCAGGACCTGATAGAGGGCGCCGATCGGCGGTTGCAACGGACGCCGCTGCCGCCTGCCGTCACTTTCTTGGCCCAACCATGGCATAGTGAGAGCAACCGATTCGCTGCGCGATTTCGCGCGCAACACATAAAGAACCATGTCCAAAGCATTGAAATCGAACGCCAAAGCCAAGGCACCCAGCGACCTGTTTGGGGCGCCGGAATCCAAGGGCCGCACACCCATGAAGGCTGCAGCCCGTTCAGGCAGCGCTGAAGACGCCTACACCGCCGCCGACATCGAGGTGCTCGAAGGGCTCGAGCCGGTGCGCCGCCGCCCCGGCATGTATATCGGTGGAACCGACGAAAAGGCGCTGCACCACCTGTTCGCCGAAGTCATCGACAACGCCATGGACGAGGCCTTGGCGGGACACGCGTCCTTCATCGAGGTCGAACTCGGCGCCGACGGGTTCCTCACCGTCACCGACAACGGCCGCGGCATTCCCGTCGATCCGCATCCGAAATTTCCGAAGAAGTCGGCGCTCGAAGTCATCATGTGCACGCTGCATTCCGGCGGCAAGTTCGACTCCAAGGTTTACGAGACCTCGGGCGGCCTGCACGGCGTCGGCGTCTCCGTGGTCAACGCCCTCTCCTCGCGGCTCGAAGTCGAGGTCGCGCGCAGCCAAAAACTCTACCGGATGAGTTTTGAGCGCGGCCACCCCAAGGGCAAGCTCGAAGACCTCGGCAAGATCAACAACCGCCGCGGCACGCGCATCCGGTTCAAGCCGGACACCGATATTTTCGGCGCCAAGGCGGCGTTCAGGCCGCAGCGCCTGTTCAAGATGACGCGCTCGAAAGCCTACCTGTTCGGCGGCGTCGAAATCCGCTGGCGTTGCGATCCCGAGCTTCTGAAGGGCATCGAGGATGTGCCGGCCGAGGACAGCTTCCACTTCCCGGGCGGCCTCAAGGACTATCTCGCCGCCGCCATTCACGCCGACACGCTGGTGCATCCGGATATCTTCTCCGGAAAATCCGGCCGCAACGGCTCGCACGGCGCCTGCGAATGGGCGGTCGCATGGACGGCGGATGCCGACGGCTTCCTCTCTTCCTACTGCAACACGGTGCCGACGCCGGACGGCGGCACCCATGAGTCCGGCATGCGCAGCGCCATGCTGCGCGGCCTGAAGGACCATGCCGAGCGTCTCGGCCAGGGCAAGCGCGCCTCCTCCATCACCTCCGAAGACGTGATGGTGGGAGCTGCCGTGATGCTCTCGGTGTTCGTGCGCGAACCGGAGTTTCAGGGCCAGACCAAGGATCGGCTTGCCACCGCGGAGGCCCAGCGCATCGTGGAACAGGCAATCAAGGACCCGTTCGACCACTGGCTGTCCGGCAATCCGCTGCAGGCCAACAAGCTGCTGGATTTCGTCATCGAGCGCGCCGACGAACGGTTGCGCCGCCGCGCCGAAAAGGAAACCTCGCGCAAGACCGCGGTGAAGAAGCTGCGCCTGCCCGGCAAGCTTTCGGATTGCACCAACACCGCAACCGAAGGCTCCGAACTGTTCATCGTCGAGGGTGACTCGGCCGGCGGCAGCGCCAAGCAGGCGCGCGACCGCAAGACCCAGGCGATCCTGCCGTTGCGCGGCAAGATCCTCAACGTCGCCTCCGCCACCAAGGACAAGCTCACCGCCAACGCCCAGCTCGCCGACCTGATGCAGGCGCTCGGCTGCGGCACCGGCGCGCAATACCGCGAAGAAGACCTGCGCTACTCGCGCATCATCATCATGACCGACGCCGACGTCGACGGCGCGCATATCGCTTCGCTGTTGATCACGTTCTTCTACCGCCAGACGCCACGGCTGATCGACGAAGGCCATCTCTATCTCGCGGTGCCGCCGCTCTATCGGCTCACCCATGGCAGCAAGACGGTTTACGCCCGCGACGATGCCCACAAGGACGCGCTGCTGAAGAGCGAGTTCAACGCCAATGCCAAGGTCGATGTCGGCCGCTTCAAAGGTCTTGGCGAGATGATGCCGGCACAGCTCAAGGAAACCACCATGGATCCGGCCCGGCGCACCATGCTGCGCGTGGTGCTGCTGGCCGACGACCGCGAAGGCACCGCGGATTCGGTCGAACGGCTGATGGGCACCAAGGCCGAAGCGCGATTCGCCTTCATCTCCGACAAGGCCGAATTCGCCAGCGACGACCTGCTGGACGTCTAATCCCGCCGAGAATCGGGTTTTGATCGACTTTTTCGGGTCATTTCGTCGATTCGAGCTCAAATATGCCCGGATTCTGCTCGTTCTTTCGGCTTTTCCGGGCGGTCCGTTTTCGGACGGGTGTGCTCCCCCCGCAACAGCATTTTGGCGGGATCTGCGTATAGTCGTCGCACTGGGTTTCGGGAATCGGTGCAGGCGCACCAGCAGAGCGGTCGAATTCGGCGCTTCTATATTGAGGGTTTGGACATGAAAAAGATTGTGATCGCTTTGACCGCCATGGCGGCATTCACCGGATCTGCCGTCGCGGCTGACTTGGCTCCCCGTTACACCAAGGCTCCCGCGCCGATGGCAGTGGCTCCGAGCTGGACCGGCTTCTACATCTTCGGCGGCGGCGGCGGCGGCATCTGGGATGCGAACACTGGCACCCAGTCGACCCTCACCGGTGCGCCCATCCTCGGCTTCAACCAGAAGCAGGGTGGTGACGGCTGGTTCGGCACCGTCGGCGCTGGCTATGACTGGCAGTTCAACAGCAACTGGGTCGCCGGTATTTTCGCCGATGGCCAGTTCGGCAGCCTCAAGGGTACGATTCAGGACCAGGGTCCGTTCCTTGCTGGCAATATCAAGAACGACTATTCCTGGGCCGTTGGCGGGCGCCTCGGTTACCTGATCGCGCCGAACGTACTTTCTTACGTGAACGGTGGCTATTCCGACTCGCACTGGAAGGGCACGACGCTGTTCAACACGGCCACTGCGTTGCCCAGCGCTCTCCACACCGATGGCTTTAATCGCGGCGGCTGGTTCGTCGGCGGCGGCGTCGAGAACAACCTGAACATCTTTGGTATCAGCGCTCCTGGCTGGTTCATGAAGACCGAGTACCGTGCGGCCTACTACAACCAAAAGAATATCTCTGAGCTGTCCAACATCACGAACATCTCAAATGGTACCGACATCACCTTCAGGCCTTTCGTGCAGACCATCAGCACCTCGCTGGTCTACCGCTTCAACTGGACTGGGCCGATCGTCGCCAAGTACTGAGATTTAGCTAAATCAGCACCTCAAAAGCCCCGGCATCGTCCGGGGCTTTTTTGTGCCTGGATGCGGCCACGGTCGGAACGCGCCCCAGCGGTTTTCGGACCAAAGGGCCGAAACGCCCCCCTGATCCAGTCTGCCGAAACAGCGCCGTGATCATTCTGTCCTTGCCCGGCGCTTCCGCATTGTATTCGATCGATGGCGACCGCCATCCCCGGGGCAACGGCTCCTGGGGTGCCATTCAAGCTGCATTGTCCCAACAGACAGACCGGAAGCGGCAACAGGGGGAAAATCCATGGCCAGGTCGCTTTCGATCATCGGCTTCGTCGCGCTCGCCATCGGACTGCTCTGGATCGGTCAGGGCACCGGCGCGATCGCCTGGCCGAAATCAAGTTTCATGATCAACCAGCTGCAATGGGCCGGATATGGCGCGCTGCTCGGCGCCATCGGCCTGATCCTGATCTGGCAGGGCAACCGCTGAACACGCCGCTGACCGCAGAGCCTTAACGACCGACGGCAAGCAACGGACACCACCCATGAAGACAGAACTATTCGACCTCACCGGCAAGGTGGCGATCGTCACCGGCGGCAATGGCGGCATCGGGCTCGGCATGGCCAGGGGATTGGCCGCGGCCGGGGCCGCGGTGGCGATCGTCGGCCGCAACGAGGCCAAGTCGGTGGCGGCGGTCGCCGAGCTCACGCAAGGCGGCGCCAAAGCGATTTCCGTGGTCGCCGACGTCACCGACAGGGAGGCGGTCGCGGCCATGACCGCGCGCGTGGCCGGCGAACTCGGGCGCATCGACATCCTCGTCAACAATGCCGGCATCAACATCCGCAAGCCGCCGCATGCGCTCGACATCGTCGAGTGGAACAGCGTGATCGCGACCAACCTCACCAGCGCCTTCCTGTGCTCGCAGGCCGTGCATCCTGCGATGAAGGCTGCGGGCGGCGGCAAGATCATCAACATCGGATCGATGATGTCGATCTTCGGCGCCAGCTTCGCGCCAGCCTATGCCGCGAGCAAGGGCGGCATCGTTCAGTTCACGCGCTCCTGCGCGGTGGCCTGGGCTGCCGACAACATCCAGGCCAATGCGGTGCTGCCGGGCTGGATCGACACCGATCTCACCCAGCGCGCCCGCCAGGAGATCGACGGCCTGCACGACCGGGTGCTGACGCGTACGCCGGCGGCGCGCTGGGGCGCGATATCGGACTTCGCCGGGATCGCGGTGTTTCTCGCCTCGCCCGCCTCCGACTTCGTCACCGGCACCGCCATTCCCGTCGACGGCGGCTACTCGATCATGGGTTGACGCCGACGTCAGGCCTCGGCGACGGCCGGCGACCGCACATGTTCGGGACGAACGCCGACGCCGACGAAACGCGCGGTAATGCCCTGCAGCCAGGGGATCGCGGTGACCAGACGCATCACGAGCGGAGGCTTGAGCAGCTGGCCACCTGGCTTCAACGCGGCATTGATGATGTTGTTCTGAACGATGACCTGCATTCGCTGCGTCATCCACACTGGAAACGCGCGACGCTTGCGCACCGCGTCCAGTTCCTCCTCCGACGGGCAGCCGCTCACGAGCTTCGACGCCAGAAGATTGGCGGTCGCCACGGCATCCTGAACCGCAAGATTGACGCCGACGCCACCGACCGGCGACATCGCATGCGCGGCGTCGCCGATACACAACAACCCAGGTCGCGTCCAGCGCGGCAGCCGGTTGATCGTAACCGTCAACAGCTTGACGTCGTCCCAGCTCTTTATGTCCGACAGCCCCGATGCGAGGATCGGCGCCATGCGCGCGATGTCGTCGAGCAGCGCCGGCAGCCCCCTCGCCTTTACCGCGTCGTACTGGCCCTTGGCGATCACATAGGCGCACTGCCAATAGTTGCCGCGGTCGAACGTCACCATCATCTTGCCGGGATCGACACGGGCAAACAGGCTTTCGTTTTCGTGCTCGCGCTTGCCGGCGCGAAACCACAACACGTCCATCGGTGCGCCGATCTCCTCGATCGCCAGGCCAGCGCGTTCGCGCACCAGCGAATGGCGGCCATCGCAGGCGACGGTCAGATCGGCCTCGATGTCGATGACGCCTTCCGGCGTCTTGACCTTGACGCCCGCGATGCGATTGCCGTCATGGATCAGATCGACCGCCTCCGCGCTCATCATCACCTTCAGCGAAGCAAACCGCTTGCCGCTCTCGCGCAGAAAATTGAGAAAATCCCACTGCGGCATGAAGGCGATGAAGGGGTATTTCACGTCGAGCCGGCCGAGATCGGCGATCCGCACCGAGGTGCCGCCGAACATGCCGTCCATCGTCTGCAGTCGCTGGTGCGGCAGCTTCAGGAACCCGTCGATCAGCCCGAGCTCATCCATCACCTGCAGGGTCGATGGATGCACGGTGTCGCCACGAAAATCGCGGAAGAAATCCGCGTGCTTTTCCAGCACCACGACGTCGATGCCGGCGCGTCCGAGCAGATAGCCGAGCATCATGCCGGCCGGTCCGCCACCAACGATGCAGCAACGCACCTTCATGGTTCACCTCGTTCAAATACGGCGCCAGTCTAACCGGGCGATAATACGCCCGTTAGACAAGCCCAATTCACAAAAAAAGCCCCGAGAGCAACTTCGCCCGAGTTCGCCACCAATCCCTCAAGGGACATGATTGACGAATGGTGACATGTGCGATTTTGGGCCAACCGGTTATCTTGCTAACAAGCCTGTCACGGCTCGTCGGCGATTCAACGGCGAATTTCATCTATCTGACGGCGGCGACGTCAATCACCCGCTTGGTACCCTCTCTTGCCAGAACAAGAAGAATACGCAAATATTTTCAAAATGATGCTCGGAGCTTGTGTCGATGTCTGACGAGGTGCGGATAGGTTCGCTGCGACTGAAGTTCCTGATCGACGATGCCGACAATGGTGGCAAGCTTACGATGTTCGACATGGCTGTGCCGGAGCAGGCCAAGGTACCGGCGGCACATTATCGTCGCGATTTCGAGGAGGTTTGGTATGGCCTTGGCGGTACGCTGACCGTTACGCTCGATGGGGTGGCGCACCGATTAAAACCGGGCGACGCCTTGTTCGTGCCGCGCGGAGTTGTGCACCGCTTCGACAACCTTGATGCAGGGGAAGCCCGCGCGCTCATAACGCTGACGCCGGCGGTCGCAGGGAAGCGATATTTCGAGGACATCGCGGCTGTCGTGAACGCGGGCGGCCCGCCGGACATGGCGAAGGTGAAAGCGGTTATGGAAAAGTACGGGTTAATCGTAGCGTGAGGCACAGCAGCGGACCGGCACGCGAAACCTAGCGCCGGAACGTCTTGATCTCCGACACGCTGCCGTCGCGGTAGGTCAATTCCACCGAGACCGATTTGGTCGACGGCGCCAGCTTGAGGTACGGCAGCGCGTCGTGCGGAATGGCGCTGGGGTCTCTGGGATCGCAGGGCGGCATTTTCAGAACCTTGTCAGGCACTGAGCTATCGATGCCGATCCGTGCTTCGCGGATCGCGCAGCGAAACGACATCAACTGACTGTAATAGACCAGAAGCCCGTTGAACTCGCGAAACGACAGCCAGCTGGTCGCGGTCATGTCGAGGATCTTGCGCTGGTCGCGAATGAGGGCGGCCTCCGGATCGAACCTGATCGGGAACGGCCCCTGGGTCTCGCCATTGGTGTCGACATAGCGCACCTGGATGGTAGCCGCCGGCGCATCGGCCGGAAGCTCGATCGACGAATTCGGCATCCGCTTGCGGGTGCGCGGATCGAGCGTGTCGATGAAGCCGGTTTCGCGGAAGTCGCCGGCCTCCCCCATCCGCCAGGAAATGCCGAGCGTCGGATCGGCGATCGAGAACACCACGCTCCAGCCGCCATTATGGCGCGAGAACGAGGCGATCGGCGCATTGACGGAATCGTTCTGCGGCGCCAGCCGCTGCACCGGCGGCAGCGCCGCAAGCTGCTGTGGCGGCGCGGCCGGCTTCACGGCGTCCGCGGCAGCCGCAGGCCCCTTCGAAGCGCCGTTGAGAAACACGTCGTCGACCATCTGGTCGAAATAGACCGGAATCTGCTTGTGATGGACGGTCTCCGCCATCTCGCTGACGAGGCGCCGCGTGCGCTGCGCGACCTGGACCAGGTTCACGCCGGGCTCCGTCAGTTCCTTGGCAAAGGTCCGCGTGAACACCGAATTGGGATTGCCGTCATCGTTGGAAAGCCGGTCGAGCGCGGTCTGCCGGGGACCTGCCGAGAACACCGAGAACACGCCTTCCGGCAATTGCGTCATCGGCGCCAGCCCGCCGCCGCCGGCCACCGCGCGGGTGCCGGAGCGCTCGAACGGATTGTTGCGGCAGGCATCGAACACCAGAATAGCGGTCCGCACCTTCTTGTTCTGCAACCGCTCGATGACGCGGTCGGCGAGAACGGAAGCGTCGCGCACCAGTTCTTCCTGGCCCTCGGTCGCGGCCGGCACGTCGGTCGGCAGCAGAAAATTCTGGCCCGCGATCTCGAAGCCGTGGCCGGCATAGAAGAAGAACGCGGTATCGCCCGGCCCCACCGCGCGGTCGAACGCCAGCAGCGTTTCGGAAAACGCCTGCCGGTTCTGGTTCTCCGCCACCATCACGGTGAAGCCGAGTTGCTTGAGCGTATCGCCCATGGTGCGGGCGTCGTTGACCGCCTTCTGCAGCTTCGGCACGTTCTTGTAATCGTTGTTGCCGACCACCAGGGCGACGCGCTTCTCGGCATGTGCCGGCGCGGCCAGCACAAGCAGGGCCGCCACGACGGCAACAGCGGAAATGAATCTGCAAAGCCAACCGGTCATCAAGTTCCCCGTCTGCGCAAAGTACTCTTAAAGCCTCGTGGTCCGCGGCCCCATCGTTTGGACCCGTCAAACCGCCACAAGGCATAGTCGGCAGGCCCTGTCCCAGGGTTCAACGGTTGCGGGAAGGGTGACGTCATTTGACCGCCAAATGACGGTTTGGCGGTTATTTGTTCGAAAACATTAAGCTTTTTCGGCCATATCAACGGTTGCAAGATTGACTTTAGCCATTTCGCCCCTATGTTTCGCTTCAACGCGGCCTTGGATCGAAACGCGATTCCCTGGTTTGCCGCTCGTCTGCGTCAGTCAGAGCCCCCAGCTTCCAGAAAGCGCGCCGTTTCGGGGCAAAACGCGACAGCCTTTTTACCTTCGATTCCGAACGGCGGTGTCGACTAGAGGCTCAATGTCTTTTTCCCATCTCGGCCTTTCCGATAAGGTCCTCGCCGCTGTTGCGGCCACAGGTTACACCACCCCTACCCCCATTCAGGAACAGGCGATCCCCCACGTTCTGGCCCGCCGCGACGTGCTCGGCATCGCCCAGACCGGCACCGGCAAGACCGCGGCCTTCGTCCTGCCCATGCTCACGCTTTTGGAAAAGGGCCGCGCCCGGGCACGAATGCCGCGCACCCTGATCCTGGAGCCGACCCGCGAACTTGCCGCACAGGTCAAAGAGAATTTCGACAAATACGGCGTCGGCCAGAAACTCAACGTGGCGCTCCTGATCGGCGGCGTCTCGTTCGGCGACCAGGACACCAAACTGACGCGCGGCGTCGACGTGCTGATCGCGACCCCGGGCCGGCTGCTCGACCACACCGAGCGCGGCGGCCTCCTGCTCACCGGCGTCGAACTGCTCGTCATCGACGAAGCCGACCGCATGCTGGACATGGGCTTCATTCCCGACATCGAACGCATCTGCAAGCTGGTGCCGTTCACGCGCCAGACGCTGTTCTTCACCGCGACGATGCCGCCCGAAATCAGCCGCATCACCGAATCCTTCTTGCACAATCCCGAGCGGATCGAAGTCTCAAAGCCGGCCACCGCGGCGGTCGGCGTGGCG
Organism: Bradyrhizobium sp. KBS0727; assembly: GCF_005937885.2. Lineage (NCBI taxonomy): Bacteria > Pseudomonadati > Pseudomonadota > Alphaproteobacteria > Hyphomicrobiales > Nitrobacteraceae > Bradyrhizobium > Bradyrhizobium sp. KBS0727. Next base: position 4,133,112 of record NZ_CP042176.1, read on the forward strand.
CAGTTCCAGGTCCCCGGCGGCCGCGAGGCGCACGACAAGCGCGATATCCTTCGCCGCCTGCTGCGCGACGCCAAGGACCTCCAGAACGCGATCATCTTCTGCAATCGCAAGCGTGAAGTCGCCGTCGTGTACAAGTCGCTGCAAAAGCACGGCTTCAGTGTCGGCGCCCTGCATGGCGACATGGACCAGTCGGCCCGCACCGCGGCGCTCGATCAGTTCCGCAAGGGTGAAATCCCGTTGCTGGTGGCCTCCGACGTCGCCGCCCGCGGCCTCGACATTCCGATCGTGAGCCACGTCTTCAATTTCGACGTGCCGCATCATGCCGACGACTACGTGCATCGTATCGGCCGTACCGGACGCGCCGGCCGTGCCGGCACCGCGATCTCGATCGTCACCTCGCTCGATACCAAGTCGATCGCGGCGATCGAGCGACTGATCGGGCAACCGATCCCCCGCGCCGAGGGCGACTATTCGGTCAGCCCGGAAGCCTCCGGCGACAGCGATCAGCCGCGCGAGCACCGCTCCCGCGAGGGTTCACGCGGCGGCCGCAAGCCGCGGCGCGGTGAACGCGAGCCGCGTCACGGCGAACGCGAGCCGCGTCACGGCAAGGGCGCCGACCGCGAGCCGAGACATTCCGAGACGAGAGCTTCCGAGACGAGAACTTCCGAACCAAGACATTCAGAGCCGAGAACTTCCGAACCAAACCATTCGGAGCCGCGGCATTCGGAACCGAGGCATCCCAGGGGTGGCCGCAATCGAAGCCCGCAACCACAGGCTGGTTCCGACTCGTTCGCGCCACCGGCCCCCGCGCAGGCTTCCCGCGTGCCCTCGATCGGCCGCCCCGAACCGCGGCGCGCGCAGCGCGAGGTCGAATCGGAACCAGCCGATCACTCGCATCTTCCGGCGTTCCTGTTGCGGCCGGTTCGCGCCCGCGTCTGAGGCGTCATCGATCAGGTTTTTGCGGGCTCCCGGCAAGGGAACCCGTGTTTACCCGGTATTCATTCTCCCCAGTTAACTTGCCGCAATAATTTTAGTCATTGCTGCAAGGCAACGAGCGGCGCTGCTCGATATTGGGGACGGATCAGTGGTCAAGCTGCTGGACGAACACGAACGCACAATGGCTTTCGCCGAAGTTGCGTTGGGCCAGATCAAGTCGCTTCGGCAAACCGCGGTCCCGCGCAATTACGAAATCTGGTACGTCTATGCGACCGGATACAACGCTCCACTCAACAAGATCATCAACGAGACGCTGGCGCGCAACGGCAGACTGAGCGAGTCCGATCTCGAGCAGATCTACGAAACCTATCTCTCGCACATCAAGACCTCCGACCGCATCGACAAGGTCGGCGCGCGCGTGATCGGTGAAATCGACGATGTGATGACGCTGATCACCGAAGCGCTCGGCATGTCGGCGAGCTACGACGCCAGCCTAAGCGGCGCCAGCCGGATGCTGTCGGTCGCGCAGAAGCCGGACCAGATCAAGGCGGTGGTCGAGCAACTGGTGAAATCCACTCACGAAATGCGCGAGACCACCAAGGCGCTGGAATCCCGGCTGTTGCTGTCGAAGACCGAGATCAGCAATCTCCAGCACAGCCTCGAGGCGATCCGCGCCGAAAGCCTGACCGATCCGCTGACCGGATTGGGCAACCGCAAATATTTCGACCGCTCGATCGACATGGCGGTGCAGACGGCGCTCGCCAGCGGCGAGCCGCTGTCGCTGCTGATGTTCGACATCGACCACTTCAAGTCGTTCAACGACTCCTACGGCCATCTCACCGGCGATCAGGTGTTGCGGCTGGTCGGCATGTCGTTGAAGCAGACCATCAAGGGCCAGGACATCACGGCCCGCTATGGCGGCGAGGAATTCGCGGTCGTGCTGCCCAACACTGCGCTGCGCCAGGCGCTGACGGTGGCCGACCACATCCGCCGCGCCGTGATGGCCAAGGAATTGAAGAAGAAATCCACCGGAGAAATTCTCGGCCGCGTCACCATCTCGGTCGGCGTGTCGATGCTGAAGCCGGGCGACGACACCGATTCGCTGATCGAGCGCGCCGACGCCTGCCTCTATGCCGCCAAGCGCAACGGCCGCAACCGCGTGATCTGCGAAGTCGACCCCGAATACGCCGCCGAGACCCGCAGCCAGGTCGCTTAAGCCTTCCGCTTCTTCTTCGCCACCTTCTTGGCAACTCGCCGTTTGGCCGCCGTCTTCCCGGCGGCCTTCGTCGCGACCGCCCTCTTGGTGGTGCCCTTCGCCGCCTTCCGCCCCTTCGGGCGCTTCTTCATGGCCGCGCGTTGCGCCGCCGCCAGCGCCGCCCTCGCCCACACGCTGAGCTCCTCGGAATCGTCGAACAGCCGTGCCGGCAATTCCCAGTACGAGTTCACGGTGACCGTCTTGGCCCGCGTCTGATATTGAAACGGCTTTGAGCCTTCCGCCTCGAATTGCGGAATGGACGCCTCGTCGGCACGGAAATAGAGGCCGGAGCGCAGCGCCAGCGCGAAGTTGGTGCCGTCGGCGGAAATGCCGAAGCCGGAAAACATTTTGCGGATGGTGACCGGCCCGAAATCGGCAAACAGATCGGTGAGGAAATCGCGGTCCATCTTGGCCCCAACGTAGTTGCCAATTCCTCATGGTGAGGAGCCGCGAAGCGGCGTCTCGAACCATAAGGCCCGTGATCTTTTTCGCAACCATCCTTCGAGACGCCGCACAAGGATGCGGCTCCTCAGGATGAGGCCCGTGGGTGTGATCGAAAGAGCTTAAATCTTCGCGGGCGTCAGCTGCACCGATTCGCCGCAGCCGCAGGCCGAAACCTGGTTGGGATTGTTGAAGATGAACTGGGCCTGCATCTTGTCGGCCTTGTAGTCCATCTCGGTCCCGAGCAGGAACAGCACTGCCTTGGGATCGACCAGGATCTTGACGCCCCTGTCCTCGACCACCTCGTCGGAGGGCTTCACTTCATGGGCATATTCGACGGTGTAGGACTGTCCGGCGCAGCCGCCATTCTTGATGCCGACGCGCAGGCCCACGATCTCGGAATCGGCGCGCTGGGTCAGTTCCGTGATGCGTTGGGCGGCAGCCTCGGTCAGGCGCATGACCTGCGGGCGCGGACGCGGCTTCGGCTTGGCTGATGGCGTGGGTGAAGCGGGTGTCATGTCAGTCATGTGATCATTCCCAGCGGCAAATCAATGCCGTCATCATCTTCCCGTAGATCGGTTAAGCCCAGCTCACCACATATTGAGGACGAGGCGGGCCTCGTCGGACATGCGATCCGGCGTCCAGGCCGGGTCCCACACCAGATTGACATTGACGACGCCGACACCGGGAACGCTGGCGATCGCGTTCTCCACCATGGTCGGCAGTTCGCCGGCTGCCGGACAGTTCGGCGTGGTCAGCGTCATCATCACATCGACGGCGCGATCGTCCTTGAGGTCGACCTTGTAGATCAGGCCGAGTTCGTAGATGTCGGCCGGAATTTCCGGGTCGAATACCGTCTTCAGCGCGGCAACGATCTCGTTCCCCAGCCGTTCGGTCTCCTCCGGCGGCAGCGCCGAGACGGTTTCCATGTTGGCGGTTTTGACTTCGGCAGTGTCACTCATGAGAACAATTCCCGCGCCTTGATCAGCGCCTGTGCCAGATGGTCGACTTCTTCACGGGTATTATACATCCCAAACGACGCCCGGCAGGTGGCCGTGACATTGAACCGCTCTAAAAGCGGCATCACGCAATGGGTTCCGGCGCGCACCGCGATGCCCTGGCGGTCGATCACGGTGGCGACATCGTGCGGATGGGCGCCCTTCATCTCGAACGAGATCACCGGTCCCTTGCCCTTCGCCGTGCCGATCAGGCGCAGCGAATTGATTTCGCGTAGGCGGCCCTCGGCATAGGTCAGAAGATCGTGCTCGTGGGCGGCGATGCGTTCCTTGCCGATCGAATTGACGTAGTCGATCGCAGCTCCCAGCCCGATCGATTCCACGATCGCCGGCGTACCCGCCTCGAACTTGTGCGGCGGATCGCCATAGGTGACCCAATCCCTGGTAACTTCGCGGATCATCTCGCCGCCGCCGTTATAGGGGCGCATCGCGACCAAATGATCGTACTTTGCATAGAGCACGCCGATGCCGGTCGGACCGTACAGCTTGTGCCCGGTAAAGACGTAGAAGTCGGCGTCGATGTCCTGCACGTCGATCGCCATGTGCACCGCCGCCTGACTGCCGTCGACCAGCACCGGAATGCCGCGGGCATGCGCCAGCTTCACCACTTCCTTGACCGGCACGACGGTGCCGAGCGCGTTCGACATCTGCGTGATCGCAACCAGCTTGGTGCGATCGGTCAGCAGCTTTTCGAATTCCTCGATCAGGAAGTTGCCTTCGTCATCGACCGGCGCCCATTTGATGACCGCGCCATGGCGCTCGCGCAGAAAGTGCCAGGGCACGATGTTGGAGTGATGCTCCATGATGGAGATCACGATTTCATCGCCGGCCTTGATATTGGGCTCGCCCCAGGACGACGCCACGAGGTTGATGGCCTCGGTGGCGTTGCGGGTGAAAATGATCTCTTCGGTGCGCCCGGCGTTGAGGAATTTTGCGACCTTGGTGCGGCCGCCCTCATAGGCCTCCGTTGCGGTATTGGCGAGATAATGCAGGCCGCGATGCACGTTGGCGTATTCGCTTTTGTAAGCTTCCGTCATGCGGTCGAGCACGGCGGTCGGCTTCTGGGCGGAGGCCGCGTTGTCGAGATAGACCAGCGGCTTGCCATAGACCTTCATCGCCAGCGCGGGGAAATCCTCCCGCACCCGCGCCACATCGTAAGCTCCGTTCCTGACCGCCGGATGCTGGGTCATCCCCGTGCCTCCAGCCAGCGCTGCGCCGCTGCGATCGCAAGTTCGCGCAAGTCGTCGTTGACGACCGATTCAATCGCCTCGCCCACAAACGCCTGGATCAGCAGCGCCTGGGCTTCCTTTTCGGAAAGGCCGCGGGCGCGCAGATAGAACAGCAGGCTCTCGTCGAGCGCGCCGGTGGTCGCGCCATGGCCGCAGGTGACGTCGTCGGCGAAAATTTCGAGTTCCGGCTTGTTGACGGCCTCGGCCTCGTCGGACAGCAACAGCGCCCGCGTCATCATCTTGGCGTCGGTCTTCTGGGCGTGGGGCTGCACGATAATGCGGCCCTGGAACACGGAATGGCCGCTGTCATCGACGACGGCACGGAAGACTTCACGGCTGGAACAATGCGGCACCGCGTGATCCATGAACAGCGTGGTGTCGGCGTGCTGGCGGCCGTTGAGCAGGTTGACGCCGTTGGTCTCGACTGTCGAGCCCTCGCCGGCAAATGCGATGGTCGCCTGGTAGCGGCTGACGCCGGCGCCCGACACCATGCCGAAGGTGTTGAAGTGCGCATGCGCGCCCAGCGTCACCACGGCGGAGCAAATGTTGAAAGCGTCGCGGCTATCCTCGACCAGACGGACATGATCGAGCCTGGAATTGTCGCCGATCGCAATGACCAGGGAATCATGGGCCTGATAGGTTTTGGCGGCATCGGCTGCGATATAGCTTTCAACCAGCGTAGCTGCGGCATCCTTGCCGAGCCGGAGCATCGAGCGCGTGAACATGGCGGCAGGTGCCGCGCCGCTGGCGACGTGGACGATCTGCAGCGGACGCGTCAGCACCACGCCATTGGCGATCTCGATCACCACGCCGTCGGTCATCATGGCGCTGTTGAGCGCGACCATCGGATTGGCACTGTCCGGCGAAAACAATTGCGCCTGCAGCGCAGCGTCGCCGGCCTCCAGCACCTCGCGCAAGGTGCGGATGCTGAGGCCCTTATCGAGGTCACCCAGATCGGAAAGCTTCGGCGCGAACACGCCGTCGACCAGCACCAGCCGGCGCGCGCCCTCGATCGCCTGCAGCTCGACCGCCGCGGAAGCCCGCGTCAGCGCCGCCGCATCCGGCGCAGGCGCCAGCGGCAGCACCTCGCGCATCAACGCGCGCAGGTCGGTGTATTTCCAGTCTTCGATCCGGCGGTTCGGCAGGCCCACGCGTTCATAGGCCTCGAAGGCCACGCGTCTCGCCTCGACCGCCTTGCCGGTGCCCGGCAACCGGTCGTGCACCAGCGCAAAGCTGTCGCTCAGCGCGCGTCCGGTCTCGTTTTTTGCCACAGCTACGTTCATGGAGATGCTCAGGCTGCGTCTTCGAACTGGGCGTAGCCGGAAGCCTCGAGCTCCAGCGCCAGTTCCTTGCCGCCGCTCTTCACGACACGGCCCTTCGACATCACGTGGACGAAATCAGGCACGATGTAGTTGAGCAGCCGCTGGTAATGGGTGATGACGACCATGGCGCGATCGGGCGACCGCAGCGCGTTGACGCCGTCGGCGGCGACCCTGAGCGCGTCGATGTCGAGGCCGGAATCCATTTCATCCAGAATGCACAGGCTGGGCTGGAACAGCGCCATCTGCAGCACTTCGTTGCGCTTCTTCTCGCCGCCGGAGAAGCCGACATTGACGCCGCGCCGGAGCATGTCCTGCGGGATGTTGAGGGAGGCTGCGACCTCGCGCACCTTCTTCAGGAAGTCCGGCGTGGAGAACTCGCTTTCGCCGCGCGCCTTGCGCTGCGCGTTGAGCGCGGTGCGCAGGAAGTTCATGGTGGCGACGCCGGGAATTTCGACCGGATACTGGAACGCCAGGAAAACGCCCTTGGCGGCGCGCTCGTCCGGCGCCATTTCCAAGAGGTTCTCGCCATTGAACAGGATTTCGCCGCCGGTCACTTCGTAGCCCGGCTTGCCGGCGATGACATGCGAGAGCGTCGATTTGCCGGAGCCGTTCGGCCCCATGATCGCGTGCACCTCGCCGCGGTTTACGGTCAGCGACAGCCCGTGGAGAATCTCACGTTCCTCGACACGGACCTGCAGGTTTTTGACTTCAAGTAGTGACATTCAATTTGTCCTTAAGATTTGGAATCTCGTCATTGCGAGGAGCACTTGCGACGAAGCAATCCAGTCTTGTTTTCGTCCAATGGATTGCTTCGCTGCTCTCGCAATGACGGCATCAAGCGCCATCAACCGACGCTTCCCTCCAGCGAGATCGAAATCAGCTTCTGTGCCTCGACCGCGAATTCCATCGGCAGCTGCTGCAGCACGTCCTTGACGAACCCGTTGACCACGAGGCCGACGGCTTCTTCCTGGCTCAAGCCCCGCTGCACGCAATAGAACAGCACGTCCTCGGAAATCTTCGAGGTGGTGGCTTCATGCTCGAACAGCGCCGAGGAATTCTTGGCCTCGATGTAGGGCACGGTGTGTGCGCCGCACTTGTCGCCGATCAGGAGCGAGTCGCAGGCGGTGAAGTTGCGCGCGCCGGTCGCCTTGCGGTGCGCGGTGACGAGGCCGCGATAGGTGTTCTGCGACACGCCGGCGGCGATGCCCTTGGAGATGATCCTCGAGGTCGTGTTCTTGCCGAGATGGATCATCTTGGTGCCGCTGTCGACCTGCTGGTGACCGTTTGAGATCGCGATCGAGTAGAACTCGCCGCGTGAATTGTCGCCGCGCAGGATGCAGCTCGGATATTTCCAGGTGATCGCCGACCCGGTCTCGACCTGGGTCCACGAGATCTTGGAATTTTTGCCGCGGCAGTCGCCGCGCTTGGTGACGAAATTGTAGATGCCGCCCTTGCCTTCGGAATTGCCGGGGTACCAGTTCTGCACCGTCGAATACTTGATCTCGGCGTCATCGTGCGTGACGAGCTCGACCACGGCGGCATGCAACTGGTTCTCGTCGCGCTGCGGTGCGGTGCAGCCTTCGAGGTAGCTGACGTAAGCGCCCTTGTCGGCGATGATCAGCGTGCGCTCGAACTGGCCGGTGTTGCGCTCGTTGATGCGGAAATAGGTCGACAGTTCCATCGGGCAGCGCACGCCCGGCGGCACGTAGACGAACGAGCCGTCGGAGAACACCGCCGAGTTCAACGTCGCGAAATAGTTGTCCGAGGTCGGCACCACGGAACCCAGATACTTCTGCACCAGTTCGGGATGCTCGCGGATCGCCTCCGAGATCGGCATGAAGATCACACCGGCCGCCTTCAGCTCCTTCTGGAACGTGGTCGCGACCGAAACCGAGTCGAACACGGCGTCGACGGCGATTCTGCGCTCGCCTTCCGGCCGTACGACGCCTTCCAGCACCTCGACCTCGCGCAGGGGGATGCCGAGCTTCTCATAGGTCTTCAGGATTTCCGGATCGATCTCGTCCAGCGAGCCGATCTGCTTCTTCGGCTTCGGCGCCGAATAGTAATAGAGATCCTGGTAGTCGATCTTGGGATAGTCGACGCGGGCCCAGGTCGGCTCGGTCATGGTCAGCCAGCGGCGATAGGCCTCCAGACGCCATTCCAGCATCCAGGCCGGCTCGTTCTTTTTCGCGGAAATGAAGCGGACGGTGTCTTCCGATAGCCCCTTGGGGGCCTTGTCGGACTCGATATTGGTCTCAAACCCATATCGATACTGATCGACGTCGATACGCCTGACGCGCTCGACCGTCTCTTGTACGGCAGCCATTCTATCCTCCGCTCGCGGTTTCAAGGACCGCGGTGGATCAATCTCAAGGTCGAAAACGAAGTCCTGACGAAACGCGCTTAGAACGATTCAAGCCGTGTTTCGTCGTCCCCCTCTAAGTAAGGCATCGGCGAGCTTTCGCCAAGCCTCCAGGGTCAGATCGATGTCTGTTTTGGAGGTAGACCAGCCCAGACTGAGCCGCACCGCTCCCTGCGCCAACTCCTTGCCGAACCCCATGGCCGCCAGAACGTGCGAGGGCTGGACCTTGCCGGAGGAGCAGGCGGAACCCGACGATACCGCAATACCGGCAAGGTCGAAGCCGATCACGGCCGTTTCGGCCTTAAGCCCGGGAACCGTGAACAGCGTGGTATTGGGCAGCCGCGGCGCGCCGTCCGAAAATACGATCATCCCGGGGGTCTGCTTCAAACCCCGCTCGAGGCGTTCCCTTAGGGCGCCCAGCCGGATCGAATCGTCAGGCAGGGCTGCGATCGCGGCCCTGGTCGCTGCGCCGAAGGCGGCAATGCCGGCCACGTTCTCGGTGCCGGCCCGGCGCCCCAATTCCTGCCCGCCGCCGCGCAGCAGCGGCTCCAGGCCCTGCACGTCCCCGGCCAGAACCACCGCGCCGACGCCCTTCGGGCCGCCGATCTTGTGCGCGGAAAGCGTGATCAGATCGGCTTTCAATCGATTGATATCAATGGGTATCTTTCCAAAGGCCTGGATCGCATCGACGTGCAGCAGGCCGCCGGCTTCATGCACCAGGTCAGCAATTTCAGAAACCGGCTGAACGGCCCCGGTCTCGTTGTTGGCGAGCATCACCGACGCCAGCGCCGGAGGTTTTCCGGCCAGCGCGGCGCGCAGGTGGTCGAGGTCGACGAGCCCGGAGCCGGTGACCTCGATGGTGCCGATCGACGCCGCCGGAAACCGCCCGCCTGCCAAAACCGAGGTGTGCTCGATGGCGGAGACCAGCAGCCGCTGCACGCCTTGCCCGGTCCCCCGGCGCAAGCCTGGGGTCAGCGCCAGCGCATTGGCTTCGGTGCCGCCGGAGGCAAACACCACGTCCTGCGGTCTGGCCCCGACCGCCGCGGCAATGGCGGCCCGGGCGTCCTCGACCAGCCGTCGGGCCTGACGGCCTTCGGTATGGACCGAGGACGGATTGCCGCTGAACTCCCACGCGGCCGTCATCGCCTGCTTCGCCTCGGGGCGCAGCGGTGTGGTCGCATTCCAGTCGAGATAGACCCGGTCAGGCATTTCCGTACAATATTACCTTTATTGCGAGCCGCGGGACCCGTCACCGTTCGCCCGCACCCGTCATTCGCACCATCGCAATTGGGGAGCGCGCCGTCTTCCGCAATCCCGAGCTAACGTCTTGAACCCGCTTCGAGATGTTCAAGATGCTTGCTTTTTGCCCCTCGCCTCATGCTAGAAGGCGGCCACCAGTTCACGGGAAGCGCCGCTCGCGCATCGCCCAACGACGCCCGATCATCGTTCTCCGCCAGATCGCGTCCGTTGCCTAGGGATCATCAATGCCTGAAGTTATTTTCACCGGCCCCGCAGGCCGCCTCGAGGGTCGTTATCACCCGGCCAAGCAGAAGAACGCGCCGATCGCGATGATCCTGCATCCGCATCCGCAGTTTCACGGCACGATGAATCACCAGATCGTCTACCAGTGCTACTACGCGTTCGCGCATCGCGGCTTCTCGGTGCTGCGTTTCAATTTCCGCGGCGTCGGCCGCAGCCAGGGCTCGTTCGATCACGGCACCGGCGAGTTGTCGGATGCGGCCTCGGCGCTCGACTGGGCGCAGACCATCAACCCCGAAGCGCGCGCCTGCTGGGTCGCGGGCTTTTCGTTTGGCGCCTGGATCGGCATGCAGCTCCTGATGCGCCGGCCCGAGGTCGAGGGTTTTATTTCGATCGCGCCGCCCGCCAACCTCTATGACTTCTCCTTCCTCGCGCCCTGCCCGTCGTCCGGCCTGATCGTGCATGGCGAAAAGGACGCGGTGGTGCCGCCGAAGGACGTCAACACGCTGGTCGAGAAGCTGAAGACCCAGAAGGGCATCGTCATCGACCAGCAGATCATCCCCGGCGCCAACCATTTCTTCGACGGCAAGCTGCAGCCGCTGATGGAAACGGTCACCGGCTATCTCGACATGCGGCTCGCCAACGTCCGCTAGCGACTGGGTTTGCCGTGGCCGCCTTCATTGCCTTGCTTCGTGCGGTGAATGTCGGCGGCACCGGCAAGCTGCCGATGACCGAGTTGAAGGCGATGTGCGAAGCGCTCGGCTTTGCCGGCGTCCGCACCTATATCGCCAGCGGCAATGTGGTCTTCACCAGCCGCAAATCCGAAGCCGCCGTGAAGAAGGCGCTGGAAGCGCAACTTGAAAGCTACGCCGGCAAGCCGGTCGGCGTCATGGTCCGCTCAGTCAGCGAGATGCAGGCCGTGCTGGCGGACAATCCATTTCCGAAGGCGCCCGCCAACCGCACCGTCGCGGTGTTTCTTGATTCCCCGCCGCCCGCCGACACGCTCAAAGCCGTCAAAGGCCGCAAGGACGAAGAGATCGGCCTCGGCCGCCGCGAGATCTACATCCATTACGGCGACGGCATGGGACAATCGAAACTGGTCGTCCCCGCCGCAAAGGCCGGAACCGCGCGCAACATGAACACCGTTGCCGCGCTCGCCAAGATCGCCGGCGAATTGTAGCGTTCACGCCGCCGCGCGCGCCTGCAACCCCGACAGCCATGACTTCCGCCGCTCGATGAAGTCGCGCAGCAGCACCGGATAATCCGCCCTCACCGCCGATCGCACCGACGGTCGCTCGGCCAGGTTCTTGCGCCAGCGCGCCAGCTTCGGTTTGCCGGCGAGAATGCCGAAGTCGGCGATGGTGTCGAACACATCGAAATAGCGAAACACCGGCCCGAACACCGCGTCGACCAGCGAAAATTCCTCGCCGTCGAACCACGGCGACGCAGCGACGCGGGCTTCGAGTCGCGCAAACTTCTGTTCCAGTTGAGTTGCCTTCGTCGTGAAGGTGGCTTCGTCGACGGCCGAATAGAAACTTGCGATGTCATTGAGCACGGCCGAACCGAACTCGATCCAGCCGCGATGCTCCGCGCGGGTCAGCGCGTTGGCGGGATGTAGCGGCCTGGGCTGGGTCTCTTCCAGATATTCGAGGATGACGGCGGACTCGAAGATCGCGATGTCGCCGACCTGCAGCACCGGCGTCTTGCCGAGCGGCGACAGCGCCAGGAACCAGTCCGGCTTGTTGGCGAGATCGATATCGATCCGCTCGAATTCGACGCCCTTTTCGGTGAGCGCGATCACCGCGCGCTGCACATAAGGACAAAGCTTGTGGCTGATCAGTTTCAGCGCCGCGACCATGACCGCTCCTCGCATTCAATGCAGACGCATCAAATTAGATGCACCTGCATTGAACAGTCAAGATCGATGCAATGGCATCTGCTTCACGGTCGCGCGATGACCCCGCCGGTCATGGGAATCGGCACCCCTGTGGTGGCGGGGTAGCTCAGCGGCAGGCCCTTCAGGCCGCGCGCGGCGAGGAAACCGAACGCCTGCGCCTCGATCGCGTCCGAGGCCCAGCCCAGCGTGTCGGCGGCCTCGACGGTCGCGGGCTGCAGCCGCTCGCGCAGCATCCGCAGCATGGTCAGGTTGCGGGCGCCGCCGCCGGCCACGATCCAGCTCTTCGGCTCCTTGGGCAGCAGCGGCACAATCCGGGCGATCGCTTCCGCGGTGAACGCGGTCAGGGTCGCAGCGCCGTCGGCAGGCGGCATGTCGCCGAGCTTGAGCGAGGCAAAGTCGTTGCGGTCGAGCGATTTCGGCGGCGGCAGCCTGAAGAACGGCATGTCCAGCGCCCGCTTGATCCAGGCCACATCGACCCTGCCCTGGGCGCCGATCCGGCCCTCGCAATCGAAGCCCTGGTTCAGGGTGCGGAACATGTGGTCGTCCAGCAGCGCATTGCCGGGCCCGGTATCGCAGGCGATCAGCGTGTCGCCGTCGATATAGGTGATGTTGGAGACGCCGCCGATATTAACCACGACGATCGGCCCCTCACGCTGCAGCGACTGCGCCAGCGCCCGGTGATAGACCGGCACAAACGGTGCGCCCTGCCCGCCGGCTTCGACGTCGGCGGCGCGGAAATCGTGCATGACCGGGATATGGATCGCCTTGGCAAGCGCCAGCGCGTCGCCGATCTGCACGGTCAGCCGGCGCTCGGGCCGGTGCAGCACGGTCTGGCCGTGAAAGCCGACGATATCGATATCGGAAAAGGCGATGCGGTGCTGCGCGACAAAGGCCACCACCGCCTCGGCATGGGCCGTCGTGACGGCGAGCTCGGCCTGCCGCAGGCAACCCGGCCGGGCATTGCGCTCCGGCAGGTCGACCGCCTCATACAGCGCCTGGCGCAGCAGGCTGCGCTCGGATTCGGTGTAGGGCCGGTATCCGGACGGTCCGAAGGCGGTCACCCGGCGGCCGTCGGTTTCGATCAAGGCGACGTCCACCCCGTCGAGGGAGGTGCCGCTCATCAGACCAATTGCCGTCAACATCATCGTCGTCGTGCCTTCGCAGCGCCCTGCTCGATTCGTCCCGCCGACGACGACCAGCTTGTGCCAAACACACACATCTTATAATGCCACAGCGGCGCGATTACGGCAGCTCGTTCCGCTATGGTTCCCCGGATTGCTACAATTACCGTGAAAATAGAATGATCAGAGTCGCACACCAATGACGGCATTTAAATCAGATTTCCTGAACATCCTCCAGGAACGCGGTTTCATCCATCAATGTTCCGACTTCGACGGCCTCGACGCGCTGGCCGCCAAGGGCGAGGCCATCGCCTATGTCGGCTACGACTGCACCGCGCCGTCGCTGCACATCGGCAACTACCTCACCATGATGATGCTGCACTGGCTGCAGGAGAGCGGCAACAAGCCGATCACGCTGATGGGCGGCGGCACCACCATGGTCGGCGACCCCTCCGGCAAGGATGAATCGCGCGCGATCCGCACCATTGCGGAAATCGAGGCCAACAAGGCTTCGATCCGCGGCGTGTTTTCCAAGGTGCTGCGCTACGGCACCGGCCACAGCGACGCGATCATGCTGGATAATGCCGAGTGGCTGACCAAGCTGAACTGGATCGAGATGCTGCGCGACATCGGCCGGCATTTCTCCGTCAACCGCATGCTGACGATGGACTCGGTGCGCCTGCGGCTCGAACGCGAGCAGGAGATGAGCTTCATCGAGTTCAACTACATGGTCTGCCAGGCCTACGACTTCGTCGAGCTGTCGCGGCGCACCGGCTGCCGCCTGCAGATGGGCGGCTCCGATCAATGGGGCAACATCGTCAACGGCGTCGATCTCGGCCGCCGCATGGGCACGCCACAACTGTTCGCGCTGACGACCCCGCTCTTGACCACCGCCTCCGGCGCCAAGATGGGCAAGACCGCGCAAGGCGCGGTCTGGCTCAACGCCGACCAGTTCTCGCCCTATGACTTCTGGCAGTACTGGCGCAACGCCGAGGACGCCGACGTCGTGAAATTCCTCAAGCTGTTCACGATCCTGCCGATGAGCGAGATCGCGAAGTTGGCGGCACTTCAAGGCGGCGAGATCAACGAGGCCAAGAAGATTTTGGCGACGGAAGCGACCGCGCTGCTGCACGGCCGCGACGCCGCCAACACCGCATCCGAAACCGCGCGGCAAACCTTTGAGCAAGGCGCAATCTCGGAATCCCTCCCCACGGTGGATATTCCGCGCGGCGAACTCGAAGCCGGGATTGGCGTTCTCGCGGCCTTCGTCAAGGCCGGCCTCGTCGCGTCGAACGGCGAGGCGCGCCGGCAGATCAAGGGCGGCGGCCTGCGCGTCAACGACGCCGTCGTCGCGGACGAGAAGATGATGCTGACGCCGTCACAGCTGACGCCGGAAGGCGTCATCAAGCTGTCGATGGGCAAGAAGAAGCACATCCTGCTCAAGGCTGCATAGGCGTATTCGTTTTTGACCCTTGTCGGGACATGCGGAAACGCGCTCCCTACAAGCGCGATCAGCAAAAGTGGACTTCCGGTTTTGCGTCCGATCGCGCTTAAAAAAGCAGGTCGATGGACAAGAATACGCCAGCGGAGGAACTCACGGCGAAGCCGCTCAAGCCGGGGCGCGTGGCGCTCAATGTGCTGGCGTTGTGCTTCATGCTGTCCGTGCTCGGCCGCGGTCTCGGCGAGAGCTTTACGGTTTTCCTCAAGCCGATCTCGGAAGATTTCGGCTGGGACCGCGCCCAGGTAGTGTCGGTCTATTCGCTGACCTGGCTGGCCGGCGGCCTGATGGCGCCGCTGGTCGGCCGGCTGTTCGACCGCTCCGGCCCCCGCATGGTCTACGCGCTGGGCCTGGCCCTGCTCGGCGGATCCTTCCTGGTCGCTTCCCACGCGCAAACGCTCTGGCAGTTCCAGCTCAGCGTCGGCCTCTGTGTCGGCCTCGGCATTGCGTTCATCGGCAACGTCCCGAACTCGATCCTGCTCGGTCGCTGGTTCGGCCCGCGGCTGCCGACCGCGATGGCGATCCTCTATTCGGCGACCGGCGCCGGCATTCTGGTGCTGCTGCCGGCGTCGCAGATGCTGATCGACCGGATCGGCTGGCGCGACGCCTATCAACTGTTCGGCGCGGTGGCGCTGTGCCTGCTGGTGCCGCTGCTGCTGATGCCGTGGCGGCTGTTTGCCAGCGGCTCGCCGCACATCGCCAAGAAAGCCGATCCGGACTTCGTCGACGCCGGCTGGACGCTCGTCAGCGCGGTGCGCCACCACGCATTCTGGGCGCTGTTTGCCACCTTCTTCTTCACAGCGGTCGCGATGTACGCGATCACCGCGCAGATCGTCGCCTACCTGATCGATGCCGGATTCCCGCCGCTGCAGGCCGCGACCGCCTGGGGCTTTTCCGGCATCGTGCTGCTGTTCGGCATGCTCGGCATTTCCACGCTCGACGGCCTGATCGGCCGGCGACCGTCGGTGTTGTTCAGCTACGGCGTCTCCATCGTCGGGATCGGCCTGCTCTGGCTCCTGCAATATTACCCGAACTACTGGCTCTTGACCGGCTTCGTCGTCTGCTTCGGCAGCATGATCGGCTCGCGCGGTCCGCTGATCACGGCGACCGCGCTGAACATCTTTCGCGGCGAACGGGTCGGCACCATCTACGGCACCATCTCGATCGGCAGCGGTCTCGGATCGGGACTGGGTTCGTGGAGCGGCGGCCTGATCCACGACTGGACCCACAGCTACAACGCGCTGTTTGCCTTCGCGCTGGTCAATGTGGTGCTGGGGTTGATTCCATTTTTGGTCGTCCCCGCACTGCGGCGATAGCCGATCCCGTGAATAGGCCTCGGGTGCTGACTTATGAGCGCGTAACCAAATTCGGATTCCGGAGGGACCGGAAGTTATTGGCAGACCGTCAAAATGACGCGCAGGACCCAGAGCTGAAATCGGATCGCTTGGACCTGTGCCGAAAACTTGCATAAGGTCCCTTGAGGATGTCGGGGAGCGTGATCGGAAATGCGGCGACGCGAGTTCATCGCACTTTCTGGCGGGGCGGTTGCGGCTTGGCCGCTGGCTGCACGGGCGCAGCGGTCCGGGCAGCCGCGCCGGATCGGGATGCTAATTGCGAGTGAAGCGGACGAACCTCTGGTCCGATCGCGCGTCGCTGCATTTCGACAGGGGTTGAACGATCTTGGATGGATCGAGGGCGGAAATCTTCAAATCGAGTATCGTTGGACCGGTAACGACCCGGAGCGTACCCAACGCTGCGTGTCGGAACTTGTCATGTTGGCGCCGGAAGCGATTCTGTCTCACTCGCCCCCCGCGACGTCGGCATTGAGCAAGGCGACGCAATCAATTCCAATCGTTTTTGTCCAGATTACGGACCCGGTCGGCGCCGGTCTTGTGGCTAACCTTGCGCATCCCGGCGCCAATGTTACGGGATTTACGACGTTTGAATTTTCGATGGGTACCAAGTGGCTCGACCTGTTGAAGGGAATTTTCCCGAAACTTGCGCGGGTCGCGGTCATGCAAAATGAGAAAAGCCCGACGTGGTCCGGCCAGTTGCAGGCCGTCGAAGCAGTTGCTCCCTCGTTCGGAATACAAATAACTCCCGCGGGCGTGGAGAATGCTGCCGATATCGAACGATCCATCGCTGAGATCGGCAGCGAGAAGAATGGCGGCCTCATGATCATGCCTGACAGCATTACGCTTATCCATCGGAAATTGATCGTGTCGCTAGCCGAGCGATATCATCTGCCGGCGATCTATCCGTTCCGGTATTTCCCGGAGGATGGCGGCCTCATATCCTATGGGATTGACCTCGCCGATGTCTGGCGCCGCGGGGCGGGCTATATCGATCGCATCCTCAAAGGCTCGGCGGCGGGCGATCTTCCGGTTCAACAGCCGACCAAATTCGAGCTTGTGATCAACCTCAAGACAGCAAAGGCGCTTGGCCTCGAAATCCCGCCCACGCTCTTGGCCCGCGCCGACGAGGTGATCGAGTAGCGCGGTCGGCTTCCGTTGTTAGCGTCACCTTTCCAAGCGGGCCTAACAACACGCTATCCACGCGTCACTGCTGGCATTCGCCCACACGCTCGCCTTCTATTTCCGTTTTTACGTCGCTGATCAACTGCCCGGCCATCCGGCCCTTGCTGCTGACCGTAGCCGTGTAGTGGGACGGACTATCGAAGTTGAAACTGCCCAGGACATCGAGATCCAGCTGTCCCTTGCATTGCAAATGCCACTTCAGAGTTCTTCCCGCGATTTCGCTTTCTGCCGGTTCACATGTCGAATTGACGGTGCCGCTCACCGGGCCAAAGGTTTTGGCGACGTCGCCGGCTTGTTCGGGACTGAGACAACGCGCTTTCACCCCAGACGGCGTGGTTGCACCGTTCATCACCGTAGTTGACGTAACTTTCCATTGCCCGGGTTCGATCGCCAAGTCGGATGCTTCGGCTGAAACGATCAGCACCGGGAGTGCGCACAACAATGTCATTCCGAACCTGGTCATTTGCGTCTCTTTCAAGGGGGAAATGCGCGTTCACGCAGCTAAAATGCGAGGTGGCATTTATCCGCCGTCATTCCGGGATGGTCCGCAGGACCAGACCTCAGGGGTGCAACTGCACCCCGGGGAATCTCGAGATTCTCAGATGTGCAATTGCACATCGTAGTTCGATGCTTCGCATCGCCCCGGAATGACAGTTGCGAGAAGCGCAAGCGACACCACTAATTATTCGGCGGCAACTCGATCGGGTTGTTCTGCTTGCCGGTGTTGAACTCGAAGATCTTGCGCAGCACGCCGGGGGCCATCGCCGAGATCGGGTTGACGCGCATCACCGGTTGGGCCGGCGTGCCAACGACTTCATAGGTCACGCCGATCAGGCCTTCATTGCTGCCGCCGCCGAGGAAAAGTCCAAGCACCGGAATCTGGCCGAACATGTTGTTCAGCCCGTACATCGGAACGAAGGTGCCGCTCATCCGGACCTGGTTGCTGACGCTATCAATACTGCCTTCGATGGTCGCACCGATGGCCGGACCTTTCACAACGCCGTCCCGGATCGTCAGCTGACCGCTCTGCCGGGTGAACTCGGCGCGCAAGGCCGAAAACGACACGCTGCCCTGGCTGCCCGGCGTTCCGCCCGCGGCCACGCGCTCGAGCGAAGCCTCCCCCTTGATGGAGAAGTCGCGAACATTGATCAGGCCTTCTTTGGGGTTGGCTTCCGGCGTCGGCGGCTCCATCGCCAGCGTGAGCTGACCGCCGACGATCTTCGAATAGAAGTCGTTGAAGCGGAAGAACGCGCCGGCGTCATTGGTTTGCAGGACAATCACGTCGCGGCCCTGCCCTTGCCCACGACCGCGCAAATCCGCCGTCAGTGGCGTATCGCGCCCGACCTTGCCGGTGATTGCAAAGGCCTTGATGATGCCGTTGCGCCGGGAGAATTTGGCATCGACGCTGCGCAAGGCCTCGCCGTTGAAACCTGCGACCGCGCCGAGCTTGAGATCGACATCAAAGTCGATGTTCTTGATCTTGCTCTTGGCATCGGCCTCCTTGCCGGAGATCGCCGATTTGAGGAAGCCGCGGCCGTCGAACACGTC
Organism: Bradyrhizobium sp. KBS0727; assembly: GCF_005937885.2. Classification (NCBI taxonomy): domain Bacteria; kingdom Pseudomonadati; phylum Pseudomonadota; class Alphaproteobacteria; order Hyphomicrobiales; family Nitrobacteraceae; genus Bradyrhizobium; species Bradyrhizobium sp. KBS0727. The sequence continues at coordinate 4,151,753 of NZ_CP042176.1, forward strand.
GCCGCGCATGGTGACCTTGACGACGCCGTCGGCGCCGCGTTCGGCCTTCAGCGTCGTCTTGTCGCCTTCCGATGGCGCGTAAGTCGGGAAGTTCGCATTCAACAAGTCGCCGTTCTGATCGATTTCAAGCGATCCCTTGATCGAGACGCCGCCGCCGTCGACGACAATGTCCTGGAACAGGGTCGACTGCTCCTTCTTCACCACCGTGAAGGTCGCCTTGCCGGACTTGCCGGGTACCTTGACCCAGCCCGGCAGGATGTTGTCGAGCCTCAACGAGGTCAGATCGGCCTCGATGCCGACCTTGCTGTCGTGATCGCCGATCTTGCCGATCAGCTTGATCGGGATGGCCCCGGAGACGGCGGATCCAAGGTCGAGCCCAAGGCGTGCGCGACTGGCGTCATCGAGCGTCGCCTGCAATTTGACATCGGCGTCGCCCTCGTTGGCCTTGCGGTAATCCAGCGAGGCCGCCTGACCGTTGATCTTGACGTCACCCTTGACCTGATAGCCGGCGTTGTTGGCGACCACCTTCAGCGTGCTGGCTTCCATCTTCTGGTTCATCACCAGCTTGTCGGCGGCAAATCCGCCGACGTCGGCCGTGACGGTATAGGTGGTATCGGCCTTGGTCAGCGCCCCCTTGACCGGCATCGCCAGCGTGATCGTGGCGGCCACCGTTCCCTTGCTGCTGTTCGGGTCGACCAGGGTACCGGAAAGGTCGCTGATGCGGTCGGAGGCGAGAATCTCGGCGGCGGCGGGCACCGGACAATCGACCTTGAACTTGACCCGCGAGGGCGACGGCTTCGGCGCCATGTCCGGCACCTCGAAGGTGAAATCCGAAATATTGATCTTGCGACCACCGGGGGTGTCGGCGATGCCCTGCCCGATCGTCACCGTAGCAGTTCGTCCGGTCACCCGCGCTTTCAAATCGGCATCGCGAACCGACGGCATTTCGTCGACCGGACGCACGGTGACGCCGGAGGCGACGATGTTGACGGACAGGCCGTCATCCGGAATCGGCGGGCCCTTGCGCGACAGGTTGCGCACCGGCGAATTGACGCCGACCTCGATGCGCTGGAGCGTGCCGCGCTCGATCCGCTCAATCACCCATTCGCGTACTTCGGGCACGATCAGGATCGGCCAGATCCGCTTCAGCGCCGACGCCGACATCGGCGTTCCCGCGAAGCCGAGTTGAAGGCGCGCTTCTGCGGAATAGTCGATGCTGCCGGTACCGGCGATACCGATCTCGCCATTGCTGATATCGGCCTGGGTCAGCAGCACACGCTTCTTGTCGGTGTCGAACCGTAGCCCGATCGCGATGCGGTTGAAGATCAGCGGTTGTTCGTTGTCGTTGCCGGCCAGCACGATGGTGCCGCCGCTCAGGCCGGCCTGCCAGTCCGTGACATTGCCGTTCGGCGGTTCGAGATGGGCGAGCAGCGTGACCCGGTTCGCGCCGGAAACGATCTTGAACGGCGCCACCAGCACGCGCCGGCCGGAATCCCATTCGACGTTCATCTCGGCCGAATCGATCGCCATCGGATAATCGGGCGTGTCGGTATCGATGATGTGGCCTGCGCCGGCGAGGATCTTGCCGCGGAAATAGGTCGGCAGGCCGTCGCGGCCGAGTTCGCCCTTCAGTTCGCCGGATAGCGGCAGGTCGGTGGTGTAGGTGAGATCCTTGACCCGCATCGCCAGCAGGATGTTGGCGGCCGGCACCTTGTCGGCGCGAAGATCGACCGATCGAACGCCGTTCTGCTGCGGACCGATCACCACCCGCAGCGACCATGGGCGGGCGCCCTCCTCGCCAAGGCTCAGCGCGACCCCGCCGCCGCTTGGGCGGCGCATGCTGAGGCTGATGTTCTCGAAGGTCCACTTGTTGCCGCGCTGCTGGTCGTCGACGACCAGATTGCCGTTCTTCAAACCGATCTCGTTGAGGTTCTGTCCGTCGAGACCGGTCAGGCTCAGGCTGTCGAGCCAGTCGAGCCCGGCCAGCAATCCATTCGGCGCGCTATCGGGCGGCGCAGCGCCGGCGGCGGGCGCCGCGCTCTGGCGGGGGAATGTGGGCGCGATGCCGGCATCGCGCTTCGAGGTAACGCCGGTGGCGAGCGGCTTGGCCGTGTCGCCGGCCGACACCGACACCTGGCCGTCGGGCGTAATGCGTACCGCGAGTTCGGCATCCACCAGATTGAGGCTCTCGGCACGGAGCCGCCCCATCAGAAGCGCGGTGCCGGACAGTCTCACCTCGGCCTTCGGCGCCGTGGCGACGACGGCGTGATCACGGTCGCGCACCACGATGTCGCGGATGCGGACCGCGATCCGGATTCGGCCGGCGCGCTCGATCTGTGTACCGCCGACCTCGACCGTATTGCCGTTGCCGATATTGTCCTCGATCGCAGCCGCAAGCCACGGCGTCGCCATGTCGAGGTTGATTGGGCCGGCGCCGAGCCGCCACCACAGCCCGCCGAAACAGCTGGCGAAGATCACCGCCAGTACTGCAACGACGACCGCGATGCGCTTGACCCAGCGCCCGCCCGAAACCCACCGATTGATGGCCGTGAAATTGTCGCCGATCCGGTGAAAGCCGGAATTGGAACGGGACAGCAGCCGCCGCGCGCGGTGCCCCGCCGCCTCGTCGTTCTCCGGATCCCAGCCGGTCTCATCATCCCATTGCGAGATTTGAGCCTCAGCACGCGGATTCGACCCTCCAGCAGATCCTTGGGGCGAAATTTTCCTAGCCATTGCCTCTCGGTGCCGGCGCTGAGGTTGATCGCTGCCAAGGGCGCACTCTTCGATAGGTATCGAGCGCTCCTGTGCCGGCATCGCTGCCAATCCTCGATTAATACTGTTACTCGTGATCGGGCCCAAGGATTCTTTGGGATGCCGCTTCACCGAGCGGACGGGTGGTGCGTCGAATTTCTTGTAACCATACTCCGAGGTCATCAAACTTGCCCAGCAGTCGGAGCGAATCCGACGGCCCGGGACGACACCCGCAATAGCCTAATGATTGAGCTCCGGAAAGCGACGAAAGGAAGGCGTATGTCCAAGAAAACGCGCAAGAAATCCTCCAAGAAATCCCTCCCGCAATCGAGCAAGACATCCGCCGGAAAGCCCGCCGCAACGAAGCCTGTCCGCGCCTCCGCCAAGGCCGCGGTCAAAACCAAGGCCAGCACAACGGCCAAGGCAAAGGCCAAAGCCAGCAAAGCGGTCGCCAAAAAATCTCCCAAACCCGCCAAAACGGCCGCAGCCAAAGGCAAAGCGGCGGCGGTTAAAGAATCGCACAAGCCGGCCTCGAAACCGTTAAAATCCAACCCATCGCCCGCTCAAAAGCCCGCCGCGCCAAAGCCGGAACCGGCTGCGGCCGCGATCGAAGGCGCCAAGGCGCCCGGCTTCCGGCTGCCCCGCGACGGCGGCGACAGCGTCTCGCTGGCCGACTATGCCGGACAGAAGCTCGTGCTGTTTTTCTACCCCCGGGCTGACACCCCCGGCTGTACCCGGGAGGCAATCGACTTCACCCGCCTGAAGGACGTCTTCACCGCCGCGGAAACCGCGGTGCTCGGCATCTCGGCCGACACCGTGAAGGCCCAGGAGTCCTTCCGGAACAAGCATCAGCTCGCCATTCCCCTGATTTCTGATGAGCAGCATGAGATGCTGGAGGCCTATGGCGCCTGGGGCGAAAAATCCATGTACGGCAGGAGCTTCATGGGAATCATTCGGACGACGGTTCTGATCGGCGCCAACGGCCGGATCGCCAAAATCTGGCGCCACGTCCGCGTCGACGGCCACGCCGACGAGGTCCTCGCCGCCGCCCGTGAGCTGACGAGCTAGCGCCCTGCATTCATGGTTCCATTTCCCAAATATTAACCATGAAAGGGTCAAATCGGCACCACAAATGAGGCCGTCCGGAATCATCTCCGATCGGCGCGGGAGTGCCGATGTCGTACCGTACGGGTCATTATTCCGACCATCATCACCCTCATGACCACGGCCGGGCGCAAACCCGCCGGCCGGTGGCGCAGGCTGCGGTCGCGAATCAGGCCACGGCGGCGAGTAACGGTTATGCCATCGTCCACGCCGGCAAGCAGGTCCGATTCGGGCCGGTGGTGTTCTGGATCGTGGTCGGCACCATCGTCGTGCTCGGCATGTGGTCGGCCGCGACCGCGACTTATTTTGCGTTTCGCGACGACGTCCTGACCCGGCTGATCGCCCGCCAGGCCGAGATGCAATACGCCTATGAAGACCGCATCGCCGAATTGCGGTCCAAGGTCGATCGCACCACGAGCCGGCAGTTGCTGGATCAGGAGCAGTTCGACCAGAAGCTCGATCAGATCATGCGGCGCCAGACCGCACTGGAATCCCGCGCTACCGCACTCGGAGCGATGCCGGATACCACGGCGACCGGCTCGATCCGGCCGCAGGCCCGTACCGGCGCGGCAGATCAGCAGCCCGCCTCCGGCACGCCAAAACCCTCCCCGATCAGCGACACCGTGATCTTCGTGGCGCCGCCGGATCGCGAAGCCCGCCTCGAATCGCGCGCGCCCGTCATCGCCAAGGCGCAGCCGAACCAGTTCGCCAAGGTCCAGGGCGTCGACAACGTCCTGGTCCGCCTGCAGACCTCGCTCGATTCGGTCGAGCGACGTCAGATGGCCGCGCTGAGCGCGGTCGAGGACGGCATGGAATCGCGTGTTCGCCGGATGCGCGGCGTCTTCACCGATCTCGGCCTCGACATGGCGCAACTGGAAGGCGCTACGCCGCGCGCCGCCGTCGGCGGCCCATTCGTGCCGGTAAAACTGTCGGCCGACGCCGGCCCGTTCGAACGTCAGCTCTATCGGATCAACACCACCCGCGCCCAGGTCGAACGTCTCAACCGGACACTGGCGCTGGTGCCGTATCGCAAGCCCGTTATCGGCGAGGTCGAGTTCACCTCCGGCTTCGGCGTCCGCAGTGACCCCTTCCTCGGCCGCCCGGCGATGCACACCGGCCTCGATTTCCGCGCCCAAATGGGCGATCCCGTGCGCGCGACCGCGAACGGCAAGGTGGTGTCATCGGGATGGGCCGGCGGCTATGGCCGGATGGTCGAGATCGATCATGGCAACGGGCTCTCGACCCGCTACGGCCATCTGTCGGAAATCGGCGTCAAGGTCGGCGATATCATCAAGATCGGACAGGTGATCGGCGCGGTCGGTTCGACCGGCCGCTCCACCGGGCCGCATCTGCATTACGAAACGCGGATCGACGGCGACGCGGTCGATCCGCAGAAGTTTTTGCGCGCCGGCGTGCGGCTTAGCGCGGGCTGAAAACGCAAAATCGCGAAAACAACCCCATGCAAAGTAGAATGGTACGCGAAAAAAGCCCGCGTCGCACCCCGACCTGATCTGATCCCGCTCTAGAGTCCCGTTCCGATAGAATCGGAACGGGACTCTAGATTCTTGACTTGACGCGTTTTCTTGACGCGAACCGGTTTCCACTTCGCTGGAAAACGCTTTATCGGGTCATCTCGTGACCGACTTCGCCTGTGATCACGTCGCCGAACAGTTCCCAGGCCTCGCCGTTGAACCTCATCAGCTGCATCTGCTCGATCGGGAAGTAGTCGTCGGCTGACGTGTTGACCATGATGCCCGGCAGCATCAGATCCGAGTGGAAATTCTTCAGGCTGGTCGCCTGCTTCATGACGTTCTCGCGCGTCAGGTTGTCGCCGCACTGCTTGAGAACCTGCATCATCGCTTCAGCCTGCACATAGCCATAGATGTTGTTGGCGTTGTTCTTGTCGCCATCGGGATAGTACTTGTCCATGAAAGCGCGCCACTTGATCACGGCGGGGTCCTTGTCCCAAGCCGGATCGGTCGGGTCCTTCAGATAGGCCGTCGAGATGATGTCTTTCGCATATTGAAGACCGGCGGGCTTGAGCACCGCGGCCACCGATGTCGCGGTATTAGCGAGGAAGAATTTTGGCTTCCAGTTGAGCTCACCGACCTTGCGGATCGCCTGTGCCGAACCCTTGGGCGCCGCCCAGGAGAAGAAGATGTCGGCGCCGGAATCATGCAGCGCCACGATCTGCGAATCGATGCTGGGGTCGCTGACTTCGTAGGACTTGTCGGCGATGATCATGCTGACCTTATCACCGAGGCCGTCCTTCAGGCCCTTGAACTGGTCCTTGCCGGCGTCGTCGTTCTGCCAGAGCACCGCAATCTTGCTGTTGGGGAAATTGTCCCGGATGTATTTGGCATAGATCCGGCCCTCGCTCTGGTAGTTGGGCTGGAACCCCATGGTCCAGGGGAAATTCTTGGGATCGCCGAACTTGGTGCCGCCCGAGGCCACGAACAGCTGCGGCACCTTCTTGGCATTCATGTATTTCATGATCGCGGAATTCGACGGCGTCCCGAGCGGCTGGAAGATCAGCAACACCTCGTCGCTCTCGACCAGCTTGCGCGCCTGCTCGATCGCCTTCGGCGGGCTGTAGGCATCGTCGTAGGAGATAAAATTGATCTTGCGGCCGCCGATACCGCCCTCGGCATTGATCATCTTGAAAAAGGCTTCTTCGGTCTTGCCGATCACGCCATACGACGACGCCGGACCGCTATAGGGCATGATGTTGCCGATCTTGATTTCGGTATCGGTGGCGCCGGCATCGTATTTCTTCTGCGCACTGGCCGCGGTTGCGACCACCGCGGCGACGGCGAACGCCGTCAGGGCCAACAGGTTTCTTGAGCGAACCGGCATCGTCTTCTCCCGCATGTTTTATTTTGCCCAACTCTCGCAAGTCACAGCCGTGATGGCAAGCACCGGGTTATTCCGCCCAATGAAACGGCATTGTTGCCTGACGTGAATTGTGATTGATGCAGGGTCGCGCCGTCACCTCCTTTTGATTGCAAGGCCCGCGGTTGGAACTGAACAGACGAATTGGTCCGCGACATCCAAAGCTCGCCGCCGCGGGATTCCGCGCCGCGCGCTGGCTGGCGGCGAAGACGATGGGGGCTGCGGGCTTTCATCAACTGGGCTCGGAATTTGCCGATGCGCGAATTGCCGCCGTGCGCGAAAAACTTGCGCGCGGCGACACGGTCTACCTCGTGGGCCTCGGCGCGCCCGGCACCCATAATTCCGGCGTGGCGCTGGTCGAGGTGACGCAGGCGCGCGGGCCTCGCCTGATCGTCAACAACGAGGAAGAGCGCTTTTCCGGCAACAAGCACACGACCGAATATCCGCGGGCATCGATCGACGCGATGGTGACCGCGTTGCGCAGTATCGGCCGCGACATCGGCGACATCGACGCCTGGCTGACCAGTTGGGATTATCCGACGCTGGCGGGCACGCTGGCGCGTTCGGTGCTCGAGGAATTGCCGCAGAGCCTGAAACTGCTGCGCACCACGCAGGCCGCCGGCTTCGAGAGCCGCCGTCTTGAGCAGATGACCCGGACGCCAAAGCTCCTCGCGCGCCAGCTTGGCCTGCGAGAACGCGTGCCGCTGATCTGCCTGCCGCACCACGACAACCACGCCTGGTTTTCCTGGGCCGCCTCGCCGTTCGCCGACGACGGCAAACCGGTTGCGGTTGCGGTGCTCGACGGCACCGGTGACCAGGGGTCTGTCTCGCTCTACGTCGTCGAGCACGGCGCGATGCGAAAACTCTATTGCAACGACAGCATGTTCGATTCACTCGGCGCGTTCTACAGCGTGATCTCGTCGACGCAGGGCGGCTGGACCTGGCTGTCCAGCGAAGGCCGCTATATGGGCGCCGCCGCCTGGGGCGACATGAGCCGCGCCAGCAATCCGTATTACGCGCGGCTCCGCGACGTCCTGCAGTTCGGCGACGGCGGTGATGTCAGGATCAACCGCGCGATGGCCAACTGGTATTGCGATCCCTTTGATCACCCCTACAAGCCCGCTTTGTCCGCCATCCTCGGCGAACCGCTCAGGCCTGATCAGCTCTGGAATCCCGATGCGGTATTGCGCGTCGAGGATATCCATCACCGTCCCGATACAAAGGATCGCCTCGACAAGGCCGCCGCGACCCAACTGGTGTTCGAGGATGCGATGATCCATGTCACGGACCATCTGCTGCGCGTCACCGGCGCGAACCGGCTGGTGCTGACCGGCGGCGTGGCGCTGAACGCAATCGGCAATATGCGGCTGCTGGAGCATTTCGACGAAGCGTGGTTCGCCAAGGAACAGCACAAGGCACAGCAACGCAACACGCGTCTGCATCTATGGGTGCCGCCGGTGCCCGGCGATCCCGGCGTCACCATCGGCGCCGCCTGGCTGTTCGCGCATCTGGCAGGCAGCCCGCGCGGCGCGCCGATGACGCACGCGTTTCATTGCGGTTTGCCGCCGTCGCCCGACGACATCGCCGCCGCGCTGACGGCCGACGACATTGCCTCAAAGCGCATCGGCGACGTCTCGACGCCGCAAGGCCGCGATGATATCGCCGACCTGATGGCGTTCATGGTTGCCCAGGGTGGCGTGATCGCGCTCTATCAGGGTGCTGCCGAAACCGGCCCGCGCGCGCTCGGCCACCGCTCGATCCTCGCCAATCCCTGTGACGCGCAAGTGCGCGAGCGGCTCAACGAGCGCGTCAAATACCGCGAAGCAATAAGACCGCTGGCGCCGATGGCGACGCTGAAAGCGGCTCAGGAATACTTTGAACTGCTGCCCGGCGCATCGGACGCCGATTACAACGCCTACAATTACATGGTGCTGACAGCGCAATCGAAGCCGCATGCGCGCGACAAGATTCCGGCGGTGATCCATGCCGACGGTACCGGCCGCATCCAGATCGTGCGCGCCGAGGACGATCCCCTCACCCACGCCTACCTGAAAGCGCTCGGGCGTCACATCGGTGTGGAAGTTTCGGTCAACACGTCATTCAATGTCGCCGGACCCATCGCCCAGACGCCGCAACAGGCGATCGACACGCTGCGCCGCTCCAAGGGCCTCGACGTTGTGCTGCTGGTGGCCGGCGACGGCGCGGTATTTGCGGCGTGGCATGGCGGTGAGCGCGACAGCGGGCGATTTACCGGCTGGTTGGCGGCGTGGAAGTCCAGTCGCGCCAGCGAGGGCGTGTATTCATAAATTGAGGTTCGTGAGCGAACTCGATTCATGTCCGCCATCCGGCGTATTGCAGACTCAAATCGGACATCGCCTCAGGTCCGAAAAGTGCCCAAAAAGCGACATGGGACAGCAACGCCTCTCCGACCGCTTTCAGGAAAATAGTGCGGCTGGTCTGGGCGGAGGTCTGTTTACAATTCGCTCTTGATCTCGGGCTTGTCGTACAAGACAGCGTTCAACAATGAACTGTTGACTTCAATTTTTCCGTTGTAGCTGATGAAGCCAAGTTTGCGGAATTTGTTCATGAAGAAGCTGACACGAGACCGGGTTGTGCCGATCATCTCGGCCAGGGTTTCCTGGCTGATATTAGGAGTAATCGGTTGAGGACTGCCTTCCTTGCCAAAATTCGCCAGCAGAAGCAGAAGCCGCGCCAACCGTTTTTCGCTTGAGTTGAAGAGTTGGTCGATCAGGTCTTCCTCAATCCGGCTATTGCGGGTCAGTAAATAAGCGATGAATACCTCGGAAAACTTCGGTTGCTCATGAAGTACCGCGAGCATCGCCGTCTTCTTGATAGCGGTGACCAGGCAATCTTCCATCGCGGTCGTGGTCGCAATGCGCACCGAATGGCCGTTCATGCAGCCTTCGCCAAAGAACTGGCCCGGTCCAAAAATCCCGACCACCGCCTCCTTGCCTTGCTCGGATATGACAACAACCTTGACCCGACCTTTTTGAATGTAAAAGACCGCGTCTGCCGCATCTCCCTGGGCGAACACGACCTCGTCCTTGCGAAATTCAAGGATGGTCTTACCCTCGCCCACGATGGCAAGAAACGTCTTGGGATCAAATGCAGCCTGATTGGCCATGCTCGCCATGTCCGGTCTAGTCCCCGCGCGCGGGAAATCTATCTTAGCCATATTGACCACAGTTGTCTCGAATAGGCTGCCGTCGAGGCGACCTTACTTGATGCCGTCCACGGTATGGATGGCCAACCATCGCTTGTCCGTCGAGAGGAACTGTGTCGAGCTCGCTGCCTGTCGGTGCTCATCTCGGGCGGGTCCCGACGGGGTCGAGCGTGGGTACCTAAGGATTGTCAGGCGCAGCCCGTAAAGCTGCGCCATCGTGCGGCGTTTGGTCTCTACGGGCTCATGTCCAACGAACTCCTGAGCCGCTGTCATCTGTTGGACCCCTCCGGTCTGCGGTTATGCAACCAGCATGCCGCGTCGAAATACCGACTCGCCGGTCAATATTGCTCACAATCCACGGAAATTATCGCATTGTTGGCGAACTAGGACACTCCTCGAACTCAACTACATCCTCAGGCGATTAACGAGTGTCACCGCTATGTTGCGGTGGAGACAGAGCCGGAGTCGGAATTCACCTCGCGGGAACTATGTCGAGAGCCGATAGTTGTCTCTGATCATCCCGCAAATCTTCCACTCACGTCGACAGGAACCCTCAGAGGAGTACGCTATGAACAAGACTATTATCTCGCTTGCGCTCGGCGCTGGCGCGTTGTTCGCCACCGCCGCTTCGGCAGCTCCGCTCACACATAGTCTCGCGGTTATTCCAGACAACGGCATCGAAAACGTCCGCATGGTCTGTAACGAATCCGGGCGCTGTTGGCGGGAACGTGGTCAGCGCCGCATTATAGTTGAGGATTCGTACAACTACGCTCCGCGCGAACGCTACATCGAACGGCGCGGATACTACGATGGTGGATACTATAACAATGCTCCGAGCGTCGGAATCGGCGTTGGTCCGGGCGGCGTAGGAATTGGCTTTGGAGCCGGTCCGCGCTGGTAAGGCTATGACCTCGTGATCTGATGAAGTAGGCCGTAGAGAAAATCTGCGGCCTACTTGTCGCGCTAAGCAAGGAACAGGTTATGAACGGAATTATCTATAACGCGGTCTCGTCGTCATCGGCGTAATCCTTTCGTTTTTTGGTTTGCGATAGGACGCCGGCATCAAGGCTCCTGGGTCCGCTTTTGCAGACAGTGAACAAGCATTTGTGCCTGCCGGATTGGTGCGTTTGCGCAAGGCGCTGCTTCCGTAATCAGGGACAACCAGTCGCTACAGAGTTCGTTCAATCGATCGCCACGCGGTTCCCTTGCTACAAGACATGCGGAGCGGCGATACCGCTATTCCCCCTCGAGGAAGTGCCCCAAGGCCTTGAGCGGGCGCAACCTGTCGGAAACGATCTTCAGGATAGCCAGCATCGGAACGGCCAGGATCGCGCCAAGGACGCCCCACATCCAGAACCAAAACACCAGCGACAGAATAATCAACACTGGATTCAGCGTGAAGCGTCGCGCGAGCAGCATGGGCGTCAAGGTTTCGCCCTCGATGAGGTGAATGGCAAGGTAGAGGGCTGGCGGCAACAACGCCCACCATAAGCTGTCGAAGCTCAACATTCCGACCAGCACGAAGATGAATATCCCGAAAAGCGGCCCTAAGATTGGAATGTAGTTGAGCAGGAAGGCCGTAGCACCCCACAACAAGGGGTCTCCCAAGCCGCAAAGATACATCGCGGCCGCCGTCGCGACACCCACCGCGGCATTCATGGCCGTAATTGTCAGCAGATAGGCCGATATGTCCTCCTGGATCTGCTGAGAGATATCGACGGCTTGTCGCTTGTTGCTGAACGTCGGCAGAATTTCGACGATGCGCCGAAGGAATATGTCGCCCGCTACCAAAAGAAAATAGAGCACCAGGACAGTCGTAAACAAGCCATCGAGCACGGAGCGCGTCCCTGCGAACAGCGCACCCGTTATGCCGAGATCGCGGCGAACCGAAACGATTGAACCCCGACCAGGGGGAGCGTCCGCAGCCTGCTCGGCCTGTTGGATAACCTTTTGCAACGCTTGGATCGGCCCTTTTATGACCTCAAGGTGTGCCTCCAGCCGCGGGATCCCCTCGGGCAACCGCTCGGCCCAAGTCGCGGCCGGCACCGACAACGCCGCCACGAGGCCAACAAGGGCTCCAATGACCAAGACGACAGCCAAGAGCGCTCCGACAGCGCGGCGAAAGTGCAACCGCCCCAAGAGCCGGACTGCGGGTTGAAGAAGGAGATTCAGCACGATCGCGAGCACAACGGGTAGGATGATCGCGCTTGCCACATAGAGTGCCGCCAAGACACTGAGCGCAAACAAACCACAGAGAAAGAACGTCTGCGGATTGGTCGGCAGCGGCATCTCCGTCTCGTCGGCGGCCTCCGTCGCCGCCGCATGTGATCCCGGCAGATCAACATCCAGCATCGACGGCAAAGAGGGACGCGGTGATGGCGGTGATGGCGGTAAGGCAGCAACCATCGGTTTCCCCTCTGAATGTGAGCCGATGATCGCTTTCGATGATCATCTTGCCCTATCAGGCGGAAGTCTCAAAACTCTCAGTCACCGATGAATGCCGCGAGCGGCTCCATCGGGACCTATTTCGGCGCTTGCAGCCCGAACGACAAGAGCCACTCATCCACATGCGAGGCGGTTTCAGCCTGACGCGCCCTTCTTATCATGGCATCGCGCTCGGTTCCGGGCCGCAGCGCTTGTGCCTCTTCTTTCAATCGTAAGGCATGTAGCGCCAAGCGATCCTTTAACGGCAGTTGGGGATGGCTGGTTTGGGTGTGAGACATATTGGCCCTCCTTATAACGGCGGGAGCGCAACACTCTCAGTCACCGATAGATGCCAAGTGGGGCGATGATCGCACCAGCATACTCTTTGGATTCTATACACCCTGATCAATATTGCTCACCTTTCAAAAATTAAGCGATGACAATTAAGGGGTCTCGCAGCAATTGGCTCAGAAAAAGGCGGCTCAAGAGCCGCCCTTCCAGTTTGTCTGTAATTCGGGATTGCCCGATAAATTCGCTTAACCTTCGATGATGTAAACGATCTCGTGGGTGTGCGGGCGAAGAATGAAGTACCTGCCGTGCACAAGGATAAAATCGTATCCACGCCATTCCGGATAGATTTCCACGACACGAGACGGCAGCGCATGATAGCGGACACCGGCCGGGACCGACGCCCCGATTGAGAGATTGAAGGTCACGTTCGTAACTTCCTCGACCTTCTCCTGCTTGATCGCCGAGGTCATCTGGGTGCGCTTTTCGGCGGAGGGTGCGACTGTTGCCGAAGTTGCGGCATTGCCTGTCGTTTTGCTGTCCGAGGTCGAAGGCTTGGTTTCGGCTGTGGGAGTCTTCATGTCCTTCGAGGTGGTGGTCGAATCCGACTTGCCATCGGCTTTCATATCGCCGGTCGTTTTTGCGTCCGGCTTGCCCTGCGCATGTTGACGCACACCATCTTTTGACGGAGCGCCGGGTGTTGCGGTCTCGGCGCCCTTTGCCGCGGGTGCATTCATCGGCGCCGCAGTATCACCTTTGGGCGAAGCGGCAGCCGGCGACTCCGAACTTTTGGCTGCGCCCTGATTAACACCTTGAGCCGTCGCGATCCCGGTCGCGGCAAACAAGGCCGCAACAGCGACAGATACCATCAACGTTCTTCTCATTTGATTTTTCCAATTCACATTTGAATCTATGCGCCGACGAATGTCGGCCATAGAGAGGAACGGCCCCGGCAACTTATGGTTCCGCGTCAATCCGTGGGTTGGGGAGATGCATGGCGAACAATGCGACTAAACTCCCGCCGATCGAGTTCTACCGAGCCGACATTCGTTCGATCGCAGAATATCTCGGTCGTCGGATCACGACCGGGAAACCGGCAGTCGCATATGAAAACCGAACGGAGTAATGCCCGGGCGGTTGTTCTTTGGCCGATGTCCTGTGGTCAAACAGCGGAAGTATTCAGGTTCGGCAGGCATGTCCGGTTTGGTCCCCGCGCGCGTGGGACGGCTACCTCAGCCATTCAAGCCGCCGACATCCGAAATAAAAAGCCGCACGATGAAGGCTTTTACAAAGCCAGAGACGCCACCCAACAGCCGCAAAAACTGATTTTAGCGACTAGATCGCAGCTGGAAAACTTCCAGTCGTTTTGCATTCCGGGCACTCGAAGGTGCGGACTTCACGACCGGGTTCAGCAGGCTCGATGCAAGCCAACCGCATGGGCTTGCCACACTTGGTGCACGGAAGAATTCCGATCTCCGCGCGGCTGTACAATGGATTTCGTTGGATAGATGACATCGTGCTTCCCCTGTTAGGCGGGAGCATTACCGATCTCTCTGTCGCCGATATTGCCTATTCGGACGGCGATGGAGCCAGTATGCTCCCGCGAGTTCGGAGTCACCGGTCAATATAGCTCACTTTCATGCAATTATAATTATTGCGAGCCATGCCCGGGAACCTTAGTCGGCTGACACTATTTGCTCTCTGTCCAATACTGGCCGCACGACAACTGGTAAACGCCATGAAGAAAGTTCTCTTAGCGACGATCGTTATTCTCGCATTCGCTACACCCTCCTTCGCCGCTGAACCGGCCAAGACTGTCGGTCAAGCGCCGCCATCAAGCGCTTCCGCATTCTACCTGGCTCAAGATACCGCGACGATGAAGTGTCAAATCGTCGAGAGCCAACCTGCTGCAGGCGGCAGCTTGAAGGTAGTCGGTACGGCTCATCCCACAAAGGGATCGGCTGAGACCGCTTTGACGGCTGACAAGACTTGCAAGTAGTCGACCGAAGGCGCGAACTTTCGGGAACCATTTTCGCCATGGTAACTTAGTGATGGGCTGCCGGATGCACGGCGCCCCCCAGCATCCGATGAATGACGGCCTCAGCATGTACCCCCGTGCTGAGGCCGGTTCTTCCGGAAAACCCACTTCAAGAATCAGCTTTCTTTTGATCGAGCGCCTTCAGGATTCTCGCGCTAGGCGCGTCCGCTACAGGAGTCAGATCAATGTCGCTCGGACTTATACTCATCATTATCCTCGTCATATTCCTGCTCGGCGGCTTCAGTGGTCGCTTCGGCGGCTACGGCTACGGATACGGTCACGGTGGGATCGGTATAATTGGTATCATCCTGATCATCCTCGTCGTATTGCTACTCGCGGGTCGTCTCTGATCTGCCAGTCACCGAGGTCCGCTGTGGGTCATTCGCGTCGAATTCGACATATCTGCAGCATGTCCGCTATCCGACCCATCTCGGACCTGCAATTCGGCGTTGCGAACACCGAGATCGGCGTGATTCAAGCTCCCGAACCGGGGCCTCGAATCATGAGATACGAACTCACGGACTTCGAGTGGACTGCCATCAGGCCTTTCCCTGGCGCTGAAAGAACTTCAACACCCGCCCGTCGATTAACAGCAGCGCGCTGCCGATCACCAGCGCGCCCGTAATCTCCTGCGCGGAAATCTTCTCGCCCAGCACCAGATATCCGAGCAGGACGGCCGTCACCGGGATCAGCAGCGTCACCAGCATGACGTTGGTGGCGCCGGAGCGCCGCAGGATCTGGAAGAACACGATATAGGCCAGCGCGGTAGACAATGCCGCGAGACCGATCACCGAGAGCCAGGTTGTTGGCCCCGGCATCGGCAGTTGCCAGGGACGCTCGACCAGCGCGGCGACCGGCGTCATCATGACGGTGGAGGCAAGCATCTGGAAGGTTGCGGTGCCGAGCGGCGGCGAGTTCGCCGGCAGCCGTTGCGCCAGCAGCGCCGACAGACCGTAACTGAGGGCCGCCGCAAGGCAGAGCAGAATCCCGAGACCCTGACTGCTCTCGAACCCGAGGCCGTCACCGTGCAGAATCATCACGCCGATCAGGCCCGCGACGAGGCCCGCGATCCGATGCGCCTGCAATTTCTCCTCACCGGCGGTGGCCATCACCACGACGGTGAACAATGGCGTCGTCGCATTCAGGATCGAAGCCAACCCGCCCGAGATGTAGGTCTGGCCGATCACGATCAGCGAGAACGGCAGCACGTTGTTGAGAAGCCCGATCGCGAAAAACGGTTTCCAGCCGGACAAGCCCTTGGGAAAGCGGATCCGGTAGAGCCAGAGCAGCGGCAACAGCAACAGGGTCGCGATCGCCACGCGCAGGAAAACCAGCGTCAGCGGCGGCAATTCCCTTAAGACCACGCCGTTGAAGAAAAACGAACCGCCCCAGAGAATCGAGAGCAGGCCGAGCAGCGACCAGTCACGGCCGTCCATTGAAGTGTCATTTGCGGTCATTGGGCTCTTATCGGCGATCGAGCCGATTTATTCCCGGCCTGCGGGCTTTCCCACCCGATTCCGGGAAATTGTGGTCGCCGCTATTTCGGCTGTGAGACGATCGCGATCATGCTGCCCTCGTCGTCGTCGGGCGCGTGAGCCTTGGCCTTGTCGTAAGCGGCAAGCGCCGCGCGGCTGACCGGCACGCCCGGCAGCAGGCTCTCGGCCAGCGCCACGGCATAGGCCGCATCCTTGTGGCGCAGCGCTGCGGTGAACGAGGCGCCGGAGAAATCGCGCGCGATCATGCGTTTGGAGTGACGGATCACCTGCGGGCTCGCCACAGCACCTGTCGCCAGCGCTTCGGCCACCAGCTTCATGTCGAGTCCGGCCTGTTCGGCGATTGCCACGCCTTCGGCGAGGCTTGCGATCTGCACCGCCCCGATCAGGTTGTTGATCAGCTTGAAAACCGTTCCGCTGCCAACCGCGCCGAAATGGCGCACGGTGGTGCTGAGCGGCAAGAGATAGGGCCCCGCCTTTTCGAGATCGGCCACGTCGGCGCCGACCAGCAGCGTCAGGTTGCCGGCGGCGGCCGCTTCCGGCAGGCCGGTGACGGGGCAATCGATATAGACCAGTCCGCGCCCGCGTAAGTCGCGCGCCATGTCGAGCGCGTGCTGGTGCGACACGGTCGAGCATTCGATCGCGAGGCTGCCTGCCTTCATGTTGGTGGCCGCGCCGTCCTGGCCGAGCCAGACGCTGCGCGACGCCTCGTCGTCGGCGACCATGGTCACGACCGCATCGGCGCCGTCGGCGGCATCGGCCGGAGACTGTGCAAAGCGCGCGCCGCGCGCGATCAGGTCTTCCGCCTTCGCCTTGCTGCGATTCCATACCGCGACGTCAAAGCCGGCATCGAGATAGCGGCCGGCCATGCCGTGGCCCATGCGGCCAAGGCCGATGAAAGCGACTTTGGTCATGATTAGACTCTTTGGTTTTGACGCGCGTTCTTACGCGATACGTTTAATCCACATCCTCGACCGCGCCCGGCGAAGTGCCGAACGCGCGTTGCGCCAGCGTCGCCGCCATGAATTCATCGAGATCGCCGTCGAGCACGCCTGATGTATCCGACGTCTGCACGCCGGTGCGCAGATCCTTCACCATCTGATAGGGCTGCAGCACGTAGGAGCGGATCTGGTGGCCCCAGCCGATATCGGTCTTGGCGGCCTGATCGGCGGCGGCCTGTTCTTCGCGCTTCTTCAACTCGATTTCGTAGAGCCGGGCGCGCAGCATGTCCCAGGCCTGCGCCTTGTTCTTGTGCTGCGAGCGGCCGGCCTGACAGACCACCGCGACGCCGGTCGGAATATGCGTGAGGCGGACCGCGGACTCGGTCTTGTTGACGTGCTGACCGCCGGCACCGCCCGAACGCATGGTGTCGGTGCGAACGTCTGACTCAGCGATGTCGATCTTGATTGAGTTGTCGACGACGGGAAAGATCGCCACTGACGAGAACGAGGTGTGCCGGCGCGCGTTGGAATCGAACGGCGATATGCGCACCAGCCGGTGCACGCCGCCCTCGGTCTTCAGCCAGCCATAGGCATTGTGCCCTGAGATCTGGATGGTGGCGGACTTGATGCCGGCTTCTTCGCCCGGGGTCTCTTCCAGATATTCGATCTTGAAGCCGTGCTTCTCGGCCCAGCGCGTGTACATGCGCAGCAGCATCGAGGCCCAGTCCTGGCTTTCGGTGCCGCCGGCGCCGGCATGGACTTCGAGATAGGAATCGAACCGGTCGGCCTCGCCCGACAACAGCGCTTCGAGCTCGCGGCGGGCGACTTCCTTCTTGAGCGCCTTCAGCGCGTTCTCGGCCTCGATGACCACGCCCTCGTCGTTCTCGGCTTCGCCGAGCGCGATCATTTCGACATTGTCGCTGAGCTCGCGCTCGACCTTGCCGATGCCTTCCAGCGCGTCCACCAGCGAGGTGCGCTCCTGCATCAGCTTCTGGGCCTTCTGGGGATCGTTCCAGAGATTGGGATCTTCAGCGAGCTTGTTCAGCTCCGCGAGGCGTGCCGTCGATTGATCGACGTCAAAGATGCCTCCTCAGCAGCCCGACTGACTGCTCGATCTCTTCAACGAGGCGTTGGACTTCGGCGCGCATGGTCTCTCTGATCTGCGGCTAAACCGCGAATGGACAGGTTGCGAGGGATGTAGCGGCGGACGCCGCAAAGCGCAATCGCTTCAAGCTTGTGAGCCGGGGTTTAGTTGGCACTAAGCTCTAATACAGCCCGCCGGTTCCGGGGCGCATGATGTTGCCGGCGTCGGGTGTGGTGCCCTGCGGAATGATCGTGCGCTGCCCATCCGCATCGGCCACGCCGATGACCGAGTAGTTATCCGGCGGCGCCGTACCCGGCTTGAACGCTTCCAGGATGGTGCGGCCGCCGTCGCCCGGACCGGCGCGCATGCCGGACTTGGCATCGACGCGAACCAGCTTGATGCCGGCAGGCACCTTGAACGGAATCGGCGGCTTGTCGGCCAGCGCGAGCTTGAGGAAGTCACGGGCGATCGGCGCCGCCAGATGACCGCCGGTGGCGCCACGGCCCAGATTGCGCGGCTTGTCGTAGCCGACATAAATGCCGACCACGAGGTCCGGCGAGAAGCCGACGAACCACGCGTCCTTTTCGTCGTTGGTGGTGCCGGTCTTGCCGGCAATCGGTTTGCCGACTTCCTTGACCACGGTCGCGGTGCCGGCCTGCACCACGCCTTCCATCATCGAGGTGATCTGGTAGGCCGTCATCGGATCCAGCACCTGCTCGCGGCGATCGACCAGTTGCGGCTCGGGCTGGTTCTTCCAGCCCCCAGGCGCGTCGCAACCACGGCATTCGCGCGCGTCATGCTTGAAGATCGTATGCCCGTAGCGGTCCTGGATACGGTCGATCAGCGTCGGCTTCACGCGACGGCCGCCATTGGCGAACATCGAATACGCCGTGACCATCCGCATCACGGTGGTTTCGCCGGCGCCCAGCGCATAGGACAGGAAATTCGGCAGTTCGTCGTAGACGCCGAACCGTCTGGCATACTCACCGATCAGGGGCATACCGATGTCCTGCGCCAGCCGCACCGTCACCGTGTTCAGCGACTGCCGGAGCGCGTTACGCAGCGTGACCGGTCCCTGGTATTTGCCGGACGAGTAGTTTTCCGGACGCCAGACGCCGGCGCCCTGCCCCTGGTCGATTTCGATGGGAGCGTCGACCACGACGGTCGACGGGGTATAGCCGTTGTCCATCGCCGCCGAATAGACCAGCGGCTTGAACGACGAACCGGGCTGCCGGTAGGCCTGGGTGGCGCGGTTGAACTGGCTCTGGTCGAACGAGAAGCCGCCGACCATCGCCAGCACGCGCCCGGTCCACGGGTCCATGGCGACCATCGCGCCCGACACTTCCGGCAGCTGACGCAGGCGGTACTGACCTTCGACGGCATTGCCATCCTTGCCGAACAGCGGATCGGCATAGATCACGTCGCCCGGCGCCAGCACTTGTGCCACCGACGTCGGCGTCCGGCCCTTCGCGGGTCCGGAAGCTGCCTTGGCCCATCTCACGCCGTCGATGGCGATGATGCCGGTCTGCCGCTGCTTGGAGACCGCACCGCCGAGTTCGCGGGCCGGCTGAAAACCGATCCGTGCGGATTGGTCGGAGGTCTCAAGCACTACCGCCATGCGCCAGGGCGAGATGTCGCTCAGCGATTTGATGTCGGCGAGTTTGACGCCCCAGTCGCCGGATATGTCCAGCTTCGAAGGCGCACCACGCCAGCCGGTCGCCTCGTCGAAATTGACCAGGCCTGCCACCATGGTCTTGCGCGCCATCACCTGGATCTTCGGATCGAGTGTGGCGCGGACCGACAATCCGCCTTCGTAAAGTTTCTTTTCGCCGTAACGCTCGAAGATGTCGCGACGGACTTCCTCGGCAAAATATTCGCCGGCGAAGATATGCGCGCCGTTGCCGCGGTTGGTGACGATCAGCGGATCCTTGCGGGCCTTGTCGGCATCGGCCTGTTTGATCCAGCCGTTTTCCAGCAGGCGGTCGATCACGTAGTTGCGGCGCTCGATCGCGCGCTCGCGGTTGCGCACCGGATGCAGCGCGCCCGGGGCTTTCGGCATCGCCGCCAGATAGGCCGCTTCCGCGACGGTGAGTTCGTTCACCGACTTGTCGAAATAGACCAGCGAGGCCGCCGCGATCCCGTAGGCGCCAAGCCCGAGATAGATTTCATTGAGGTAGAGTTCGAGGATGCGGTCCTTCGAATAGGCGCGCTCGATGCGCATCGCCAGCAAGGCTTCCTTGATCTTGCGGGCGAACGAAACCTCGTTGGTGAGCAGGAAGTTCTTGGCAACCTGCTGGGTGATCGTCGAGGCGCCCTGCGGCCGGCGATTGGAGCCGTAGTTCTGGGCGTACAGCACCGCGGCGCGGGCCATGCCGGAGAAGTCGATGCCGCCGTGCTCGTAGAAATTCTTGTCTTCGGCCGCGAGGAAGGCGTTGATGACGAGTTTTGGAACCGCCTGGATCGGCAGATAAAGGCGGCGCTCCTTGGAGTATTCGCCGAGCAGCGCGCCGTCGGAAGCGTGCACCCGCGTCATCACCGGCGGCTCATAATCCTGAAGCTGCGAATAGTCCGGCAAATCCTTGGAGAAATGCCAGATCGCGCCCGCAGCGCCGGCTACGCCCACCAGGAACACAACGGTTCCGGCGGCGAACAAGAAGCCCAAGAATCGCACCAGCAAGCGCATTATCGAAGTTCCGTTCCAACCTTGCGCCGTGATCCGCGGCGGCAGTCCAGCAGCTAAAATCCATGCGCAACGGGCCGCCGTTGCGCGGTTTGTCAATCAATCGGGCAATCGGGCCGACGGACAATACTGGCCGATTCCAAAGACCCTGCGGTGGTTTTTTATACCTTTGCCGCTGTGGCCAAACTAGGGCTTGGAGCAAGCGGCGGCAGGCTTTTCACTCGACTATTCACTTGGCTGCTCCGGTAGTTGCCAGCCGTTTGGCGAAAAATGCATCAATCGCCTGCGCCATCGATCCGACGGTCTTGGTCCGCCAGTTCTCCGATACCAGATGTTCGAGATCGCCCTTGTTGGAGACGTAGCCGAGCTCGACCAGGACCGACGGCACGTCGGGGGCCTTCAGGACCCGGAAACCGGCCGATTTCAGCGGATGCTTGTGCATCCGCGCCGCGTTCTTCATCTCGCCCATCAACAGGCGGGCGAACCGGTTTGAAAACGTTCGCGTCTCGCGCTGCGCCAGGTCGATCAGGATGTCGGCGACCTCGGTCGGTTCGTCGGTGAGGTTCACCCCGCCGATCGCGTCGGACTTGTTTTCGTTCTCCGCCAGCCGCTCGGCCTCGGCGTCGGAGGCCTTGTCGGAAAGCGTGTAGATGGTGGCGCCCTGGGCGTCGCCCTCGCGACGCGGCAGGGCGTCGGCATGGATCGAGACGAACAGCGCCGCCGACTGGGTACGCGCCACCTTCACGCGGTCATTCAGCGGAATGAACGTGTCGTCGGTTCGGGTCATGACCACGCGGTATTTGCCTGTTTTCTCGATCCGGTCGCGCAGGGCGAGGCCAAATCCCAGCACCAGGTTCTTTTCCATGACGTCGCCGCCGGCCTGGGTGCCGTTATCGAGGCCGCCATGGCCGGGATCGATCACGATCAGCGGCCTCGTGTCGGTCACTTGAGCAGGCTTGGCCACAGCCGGCGCGTCCACCGGCGCCACGGCCGCATTGGCATCGGCAATCGCCGGCCGCAGTTCGGGGCGATTCTCCGGCGACAGCGACTGGACGAAGGCGGTGCGGTCGATCTCTTCAAGCTCAATCACCAGCCGCGGCGGCTGGTCGTTGGCCGCCTCCAGCACATAGGATTTGGCGATCTTCGCAGGCCCCGTCAGATCGAACACGATTCGCGAACCGCCGGGCATGACAAGGCCGTAGCGGAACGCCTTGATCAGCCCCCGCCCCGCGGCGCCGGTCCCAGCGGCAAGCTTGAAGCTGACCTGGGGAAGATCGAGGATGACGCGATAGGGATCGGCCAGCGCGAAGGCGCGAAACGGGATGGTCCGGTCGAGATCGAGGACAAAACGGGTCTGCCTTGTATCACCGGCCAGGCGGGCGTCAGAGGCGGTCGGGAAATTCACTCCCGCCGACGGTAAAGCGGCGTTCGGGACGGCGGAACCGGTGGCAGGTCCCTCGGCCGCGCTCGGGCCGATGGCTTTGGCGCACAGCAATGCTGCGGCGCACAACAGGCCGCATCCCAGCAAAACACGGTGATTTGCGCGGTTAGCCAACGATTCGGCGCCTCCGGAGACCCCTCAGTACCGCATTAAAACCACAGGGTTAATCGGACCTTAAGCCTGCGGCCGCGAAAAGGACCGAGTGTTGCCGCGCAGCGACGCTTCCCGGATGGTTCCCTTGCACGGACGCCCCGATCGACGTATGTACGGGGTGCTGAAGGCTAATACTCCCGGTTGTGTCGCGTTCAGCCTCCCGGTGCAGCGCCGGATCCTTCGAAGTAGAAGTGTCCAGCGTCTTTCCCGATCTCTCCACGGCCAGCGCCGCGCGCGGCTGACGGAGTGGCGGTTTCGAGCCCGAGCGGCGTCCGGTCCCAAGGTACCTTTTTGTGTACCTTTCTGCTCCAGGGACGGTTTGAGACACGGCAGAACTGATTATCCGGACCCAAAACGGTCCGATATGCGATGGCCGGCGGGCGCTTCTGCGCCGCGCCGGGGCTTTTGGCAAAGAGACAAGGCGGTATCTTTTTGCCGCCAACATGTTCAGACGGGCCGACGCTTGATGCGCCAGACTGTGTTGCCGACCAAGATCCACGGAACGATCGCGCCGACGCGAAGTGAAAGCTTTGCGCGTCGTCTTGTTCCGGCGGGACACCGTTCGGTGCGGCGCCAAGGTTTGCGTTTTGGCCTTCCCCTCACCCCCGAATCAGGTGGACCGTCGCGTCACCGGGCCGCGCAATTTGCGCGTGCCATGCACCGCGCCCGCCGCCGTCAAGAGTTCCAAAATGCCCAACAAGATGTTGATCGATGCCACCCACCCGGAAGAGACCCGGGTCGTCGTGGTCCGCGGCAATCGCGTCGAAGAATTTGATTTCGAGACCGCCCAGCGCAAACAACTGCGCGGCAATATCTATCTCGCCAAGGTCACGCGCGTAGAGCCGTCGCTGCAGGCCGCCTTCATCGAATATGGCGGCAACCGCCACGGCTTCCTGGCCTTCAGCGAAATCCACCCCGACTACTACCAGATCCCGGTTGCCGACCGTCAGGCGCTGATCGAGGCCGACGAACGCGCTCATCGCGAAGCCGAGGAAGAGACCGAGAACCGCTCCAGCCACCGCCGCAGCGGCGGCCGCTCGCGTCATCGCAACGCGCGCCGGCGCGGCCATGGCGACCGCGTCCAGAGTGACGTCGTCGAGAATGCCGCCGTCGACGCCGCGCAGGCGCCGCAGCCCTATCCGGCGCTGGAGTCTTCGCAGGAACATCCGCAAGAATATTCGGAAGGCTTCCACGCCGGCGAAGCCCACGGCGAGCATCCGCACACCGACACCGACCATCACGACCACGCGCATGACCATGAGGGACATGAGCACGCGCACGATCATTCGCATGATCACGATCACCATGATGAAGATCACCACGCGCATGATCATGACCATGCGCATATGGCCGCCGAAACGCCGGCCGTCGAATCAGGCTCCGAGACGCAGACGGCCACGCCGGCCGATGCGATCGCGCAGGCGTTGCCCGACACTGAGGCACACGAACACGTCCACGACGATCATGCGCACGAGCATAGCGAAGAGCACGCGCTCGAAAACGCCGCCCATGCCGACGACGCGCCGCATGGCGAGCACGGCGGCGAACACGAAGCTCACCCGCATGATGAGCATGCCGTTGCCCGTGGTGACGAACATCATGGCGACGAGCATCAGGACGACGAAGAAGACGATGGCGACGACGCCGAGGAAGAAGTCGTCGAATCCGTCGGCGGCGACGACGTTCTGGAAGAAGTTCCAGAGCGCGCCTTCCGTCCGCGCCGCCAGTACAAGATCCAGGAAGTCATCAAGCGTCGCCAGGTGATGCTGGTTCAGGTGGTCAAGGAAGAACGCGGCAACAAGGGCGCCGCGCT
Source organism: Bradyrhizobium sp. KBS0727 (assembly GCF_005937885.2). Taxonomy (NCBI): domain Bacteria; kingdom Pseudomonadati; phylum Pseudomonadota; class Alphaproteobacteria; order Hyphomicrobiales; family Nitrobacteraceae; genus Bradyrhizobium; species Bradyrhizobium sp. KBS0727. Next base: position 4,176,039 of record NZ_CP042176.1, read on the forward strand.
GACCACCTACCTGTCGCTGGCCGGCCGCTATGCGGTGTTGATGCCCAATACCGCCCGCGGCGGCGGCATCAGCCGCAAGATCACCTCGGCCCAGGACCGCTCGCGGCTGAAGGAAGTGGTGCAGGATCTCGACGTGCCCGAGGGCATGGGAATCATCCTGCGCACCGCCGGTGCCTCGCGGACCAAGCCCGAAATCAAGCGCGACTTCGAATACCTGATCCGCATGTGGGAAACCGTGCGCGACATGACGCTGAAGTCGCAGGCCCCCACCCTCGTCTACGAGGAAGGCTCGCTGATCAAGCGCTCGCTGCGCGACCTCTACAACAAGGAAATCGACGAAATCCTGGTCGCGGGCGAAGCCGGCTACCAGGAAGCGCGCGACTTCATGAAGATGCTGATGCCCTCCAACGTGCGGGCGGTCCGCAAATACGGCGACGGCCAGCCGCTGTTCTCGCGGATGGGCGTCGAGAGCCAGTTGGACGCGATGTTCTCGCCCACGGTGCAATTGCGCTCCGGCGGCTACATCGTCATCAACCAGACCGAGGCGCTGGTCTCGATCGACGTCAACTCCGGCCGCTCGACCCGCGAACACCACATCGAGGATACGGCGCTCAAGACCAATCTGGAGGCGGCCGAGGAAGTCGCGCGTCAGCTACGGTTGCGCGACCTCGCGGGCCTCATCGTCATCGACTTCATCGACATGGACGAGAAGCGCAACAACCGGGCGGTCGAGCGCAAGCTCAGTGACTGCCTGCGGCAGGATCGCGCGCGCATCCAGGTCGGACGCATCTCGCATTTCGGCCTGCTGGAAATGTCGCGCCAGCGCATTCGCGCCAGCGTGCTGGAAAGCTCGACCGAGCCCTGCCAGCAGTGCGGTGGCAGCGGTCACGTTCGCTCGGTATCGTCGGTGGCGCTGCAACTGCTGCGCGGCATCGAAGAAATCCTGATGAAGGGCGCCACCCACAATCTGGTGGCGCGGACCAGGACCGACGTCGCGCTCTACGTCCTCAACCACAAGCGCGGCCATCTGCGCGATCTCGAAGATTCCTTCAAGGTCTCGCTTGCCATCGTCGCCGATCCCAGCGTGAGCGGCCAGCAGTCGTTCGTCATCGACCGCGGCGAACAGGTGCACACGCTGGAGGCCGCCAAGGCGCTGCTCGCAGCGCAGGCCGCCGCCGCCCCGCCGCAGGTCGACGAGCCCTATGACGACGAAGAGGCGTTCGATATCGAGACCGAAAGCGAAATCGAAACCGACGAGACCGAGGGTCTCGCGGAAGATTCCGTTGGCGGCGAAGAAGCCAGCGGCGAAGGCGAAGGCGACGGTCCCCGCCGCAAGCGGCGTCGGCGTCGGCGCGGCCGTTCCGGCGAACCCCGTGAAGGCGGCGCGCCCCGCGAGGACAATGGTCACCCACGCGAGGAACACGACGCCATGCGCGTCGTGGCCGAAGCGATGGAAGGTCCTGTGGCCGGCGACGACGGTGAAGCCGACGAGGACGAAGGCGACGACCAGCCCGGCGTGGTTCGCGGCGATCAGCCGGCGAATGGCGAGCGGCGCCCGCGCCGCCGCGGCCGCCGTGGTGGACGCCGTCGGCGCGGCAACGGGCCGGAAGATGGTCTCGTTGGATCGATCGCGGATGAACTCGGGCCGACATCGGCTCCGGAAGCTGCCAATGCCGTGGCCGATTTCGATGGCGGTTCGTACGAGCCAGCCCCGACGCTCACCCAGCCCGAACCGGTCTCGCAACCACCGCAGTATGAACCCGCGGCCTATGCTCAGCCTGAGCCGGTCGCGAGTGCGCCCACCTTTAGTGCGCCCGCGGTTGAAGAAACCACGCAGGAAGCCGACCGGGCCGCCGCGCGGCGCCGTTCGACGGTGCGCGAAAAGGTCAGCTTCATGACCAGCGCGCCAGCCGAACCGGCGCCTGCCGTCAGCCACAGCGCGCCAGAGCCGGTCGCTTCGCCGGCGCCGTCAGAGCCCGCGCCTGCCGCCAGCAGCGAAGCTGCCGCGCCGCGCAAAGCCGGCTGGTGGTCACGGCGCTTCGGCAGCGGCGAGTAACGCCAAAATCCAGAAAACAAAAACCGCCCGGCAAAACCGGGCGGTTTTCTTTTGTTCACTCGCCTTGCGAAAACGCTCAGGCGTCGAGCCTTGCCGACAGCCGTCGGTACCGTTCGGTTAGCTAACCACACCGAGCTTCTTCAGGCTCGCATCGACCCAGCTGCGGTCGCTTTTGCCGGCCTTGATCGCCGCGAGCTGCTTGGTTTCCGCCTCGTGCTTCGCGGTCGTGGCTTTCAGGACTTCGGCGGTGCTTGCGAAGGGGACGCAGACGATCCCGTCGCCGTCGCCGACAATGAGGTCACCAGGCTCGATCACCATGCCGTCGATCGCGATCGGAACGTTGATCTCGCCGGGGCCGTCCTTGTAGGGGCCGCGGTGGGTGACACCGGCGGCGAAAATCGGAAACTTGCCGGCATGGATCGAGTCGTAGTCCCGGATCGAACCGTAGATCACCATGCCGGCGATCCCACGCTGCTCCGCATGGGCCGACATCATTTCGCCGATCAGGGAATTGGTCAGGTCGCCGCCGCCGTCGACCACGATCACGTCGCCGGGCTCGGCGATATCGATCGCCTTGTGCAGCATCAGATTGTCGCCCGGCCGCGTCTTGACGGTAAATGCCGGCCCGGCCAGCACGCCGCCGCCGTGCATCGGACGCAGCGACGCGCCGCCCGCCGTCATCCGCGACATCGAATCGCTGATATTGGCGACCGGCAGCGCGCTGAATTTCGACACCGTATCGGCGTCGACCTTGCGGGTTCGCTGCAGAATTCGAAATCCGATCAATTGCCCTCTCCCGTTTTTTTATTGGCGCCGGCAGATTGACCTGCCGGCGCGTTTTGAGCCGCCAATCCTTTTTATTTTGACGCGTTTTACGCGAACCGGCCCCACCCACGGATCAAGTCCGAGGGCATGCTTCGCTGGAAAACGCTCTAGCCGGTGGTGATCGCGGTCTCCATGTCGGCCGGATCGACCTGCTTGGCGAGACTGACGCGCAGCTTGTCCTGATCGAGCTCGCCCTCCCACCACGACACCACCACGCAGGCGACACCGTTGCCGCACAGGTTGGTCAGCGCCCGGCATTCGCTCATGAACTTGTCGATACCGAGCACGATCGCCATACCCGGCACCAGCCGCGGATCGACCACGGCCAGCGTCGCCGCCAGCGTGATGAAGCCGGCGCCGGTGATGCCGGACGCGCCCTTCGAGGTCAGCATCGCGACCAACAGAATGGTGATCTGCTGGCCCAGCGTCAGATCGAAGCCGAGCGCCTGCGCAATGAACAGGGTCGCCAGCGTCATGTAGATGTTGGTGCCGTCAAGGTTGAACGAGTAACCGGTCGGCACCACGAGACCGACCACTGACTTGGAACAGCCGAGCCGCTCGAGCTTTTCCATCAAGGACGGCAGCGCGCTTTCCGAGGACGACGTGCCGAGCACGATCAAGAGTTCGTCCTTGATGTAGGCCAGGAACTTGAAGATCGAGAAGCCGACCATGCGAGCGATGATGCCGAGCACGACGAACACGAACAGCGCGGCGGTAAGATAGAACGTCGCGATCAGCCCCATCAGGTTCAGGATCGCACCAGTTCCGAACTTGCCGATCGTGAACGCCATGGCGCCGAACGCACCGATCGGGGCGGCCTTCATCACGATCGAAATGACGCCGAACACGGCGTGGGCGGCGTCGTCGATGAACGATCGAATGGTATGGCCGCGCTCGCCAAGCCCCATGATGGCAAAGCCGAACAGGATCGAGAACAGCAGCACCTGGAGGATTTCGCCCTGCGCGAAGGCGCCGACCACGGTATCGGGAATGATGTGCAGGAAGAAGTCGACGCTCTTCTGCGCCTCCGCCTGCTTGGCGAAACCTGCGACCTTGCCCGCATCGGCCATGGCGCCGCCGAACCCCGCACCCGGCTTGATCACGTTGCCGACGACCAGCCCGATCAGCAACGCGAAGGTCGAGACGATCTCGAAATAGACCAGCGCCTTGACGCCGATGCGGCCGACCTTCTTGGCGTCCTGGATGTGCGAGATGCCGGAGACCACGGTGCAGAAGATGATCGGCGCGATCACCATCTTGATCAGCTTGATAAAGCCGTCGCCGAGCGCCTTGATCCAGTCATTGGTCGCGAAAGCGGGCCACAGCCAGCCCACCAGCGCGCCGAGCACGATGGCAATCAGCACCTGAACATAGAGAACCCGGTACCACGGCTTCGCCGTACTCACCGGCGCTTCGGTCGCAATCGTTGCCGCCATGAATTTCACTCCCCCTCAGAAGTTGCGGATTTTACGCGCATATACATGCGCTCCCGCTGGGCTATAGCCAAAACATTTGGGCCAGCGGAGTCAATGGCATTGCTCCGCCGGCCACGGGTTCTAAACGTCAGGGCTCTAAACGTTGTGGTTTAGGCGCGCGGCGCGAACAGCCGTCGGATCGCCGGCACCAGTGTGGCGCCGAGCGCGTTCTTGACCAGCGATGCCGCGATAAACGGCACGATGCCGACCAGCCACGCCTTGTCGACGCCGAGCTTCATGCCGAATGCCAGCCAGGCGAACCCGGTACCGAGAATCAGGGCGTGCCCAATTCCCATTGCGACGAACAGCCACGGCACCGACCGGTCCCAGCCGCGCTGGCTCAGCCAGCCCGTGGCCAACGCCGCCAGCACGAAACCATAGAGGTATCCCGCGGTCGGGCCGACCAGCGGCGCGAGACCGCCGACGGGACCTGCAAATACCGGCAGCCCGATCGCGCCCTCGGCCAGATAGGCGATCACGGTAGCGCTGCCGAGTCGCCAGCCATAGGCGGCGCCAATCATCAGCACGACCAGCGTCTGCAGCGTCATCGGCACATAGGGCAACGGCAGATTGACCTTCGCCGACAGGGTCAGCAGCGCGGTTCCCAGCGCCATCAGGATGGCGCCGCGCAAGGCGCGGAATGCTCGGTCTTCGCGGCGCGGCCACAGCAGTTCGGCAAGTGGAAAATGCCTGACGGCGGCGGGCTCGGACATGGTTCTGGCGGGCAAGGACGGCGCTCCGGTTTGAATTGGTGGACGAACTGGATGGACGGCAGGTTGGATCGATGACGGCCGGGCTTTAGCCGAGCCAACGCGCGATGCGCGTCACCGCTTCGCGCATCTCGTCGGCCGAGCGCGCGTAGGAGAAACGCACGAAGGCCCGGCCGTGGATCGGATCGAAGTCGACGCCCGGCGTGGCCGCGACATGGGCCTTTTCCAGCATGCGGCTGGCGAATTCAAAACTGTCCGACGTGAAGTCGGAAACATCCGCATAGAGGTAGAACGCGCCGTCGGCCGGCAGAAATTTGGTCAGGCCGGCCTTCGGCAGGCCGTCGATCAGGATGCGGCGGTTCTCCTGATAACCGCGCTTGATCGCTTCCATCTCCTCTCGGCCCTCGAAAGCGGCTTCGGCGGCGATCTGCGACAGCGTCGGCACCGAGATCGACAGGTTCTGCTGCAGCCGTTCGATCGGCCGCACCATCGGCTCCGGCACCACCATCCAGCCGACCCGCCAGCCGGTCATGCAGAAATATTTCGAGAACGAGTTGATCACCAGCGCCTGCGGCGAGAGCTCGGCCGCGGTGACGGCTGGAAACGCGTAATCGAGGCCGTGATAGATTTCGTCGGAAATGAAACGGATGCCCGCGCCCTCGGCCGCGCCGATCAGGCCGGTGAGCGCCTCGCGCGACATCATCGTTCCCGTCGGATTGGCCGGACTGCCGACCAGCACGCCCTTCAGCGGCGTCTTGCGATGCGCCGCCAGCAGCATTTCGCCGGTCAGCGCATGGCGCGTCTCGTTCGACGTCTCGATCAGCACCGGTTCGCAGCCGAGCGCCGTGAGGATATGGCGGTACGGCGGGTAACCGGGCACGGTCACGGCAACCCGGTCGCCGGGTTCGAACATCGACAGAAACGCCAGAATGAACCCGCCCGACGAGCCGGTGGTGACCACGATCCGGTCAGGATCGACCGAACAACCATAAGTATCGCGGTAGTGCCTGCTGATGCGCGTCCGCAGCGAGGGAATGCCGAGCGCCGACGTATAGTCGATCCGGGTCTCGTCGAGCGCCGCATGCGCCGCTGCGATCGCGACCTTCGGGGCGGAGGCCGCCGGCTGGCCTACTTCCATGTGAATCACATGCCCGCCCGCCGCTTCGATGCGCGCGGCCGCCGCCATCACATCCATCACCATGAACGGCGGAACATCGCTCCGTCCCGACGGGGTCAGCAGGGCTTTCACACGGTCTCTAACTGTCGCTTCGTGCATCGATTTCTGCTATTTGCGGGGGCTATCGCCGATTTCAGGTTCCCGAACCGGTTACCGCCCCAGACTGGCCGCATTCGGTGGCTTGATATAGCGTTTTCCGGCGCAGTGATACCGGTCCGCGACAAGAAAACGCTTGAAACAACAGGCTTTGAAACAACAGGCTTTGAAACAACAGAGACTGAAGCCTGGTTCTGATCTAATCAGAACCGAACCGGATCCCGCACAATCCAGGCGCCGCCCCATCTCCGACCGCCCCGACAAAAGACCGCTCATGCTGCTTCGTATCGCCTTTGCCAAGAAAACGCTGAAGTTGACCGCCCTGACGGTCGCGGTCGCGCTCACCGTCACGCCGATGGCAGCACTGGCGCAGGAGGGCAAGGGTCCGTCGTTCCTGCGCGACACCGAGTCAGAGCAGTTGCTGCGCGAATATACGCGGCCGATCCTGCGCACCGCCGGTCTGGAAAAGCAGAACATCCAGATGGTGATCATCAACGACAGCCAGTTCAACGCGTTCGTCGCCGACGGCCGCCGCATCTTCGTGAACTACGGCGCGATGATGAAATCGGAGACGCCGAACCAGATCATCGGCGTGCTGGCCCACGAGACCGGCCATCTCGCCGGCGGCCATCTCGCCAAGATGCGCGAGCAGCTCGCGCAAGCGCAAACCCAGATGATCATCGCCATGCTGCTCGGCGCCGGCGCGATGGTGGCGGGCGCGCGTGGCGGCGCCGGCAGCGGCCTGACCAATGCCGGCGCGGCGGCGTTTTCCGCACCGGGCGAAATGATCAAGCGCAACCTGCTCTCTTACGTGCGCCAGCAGGAAGAAAACGCCGACAAGGCCGGCGTGAAGTTTCTGACCGCGACCGGTCAATCGGCCAAGGGCATGTACGAGACCTTCAAGCGGTTCACCGACGAGAGCCTGTTCGCGGCGCGCGGCGCCGACCCCTACGTGCAGTCGCACCCGATGCCGGCCGAGCGCGTGCGCGCGCTGGAAGAGCTGGCGCGCTCCAGCCCGTATTGGGACAAGAAGGACGACCCTGCCCTGCAGATGCGCCACGACATGGTGCGCGCCAAGATGTCGGCCTTCATGGAGCGGCAGGAGACCGTGTACCGGCGCTATCCGATGTCCAACACCAGCCTGCCCGCCCGCTATGCGCATGCCATCACCACCTATTTGCACGGCGACCTGCACAGCGCGATCGCCCAGATCGACGGCCTGATCGCGCTGCAGCCCGGCAACCCGTATTTCTATGAGGTGCGTGGCCAGGCGCTACTGGAGGGCGGCAAGCCGGTCGAGGCCATTGCGCCGCTCCGCAAGGCGGTGCAGCTCTCCAATAACGCCCCGCTCATCGAGATGTTACTTGGGCAGGCGCTGGTAGCCGCTAATAATACCGCCAACACGGACGAGGCGATCTCGATTCTGCGGGCGGCGGTGGCCCGTGAGTCCGAAGCGCCGCTCGGTTACATGCAGCTCGCAATGGCCTATGGCCGCAAGGGAGACTACGCGCAGGCCGATCTCGCATCGGCGCAAGCCGCCTACCTTCGCGGCGACAGCAAGACCGCGCGCGACCTCGCTTCAAGGGCAAAGACCCGCTTCGCGGTCGGGACGCCGGGATGGGTCAAGGCTGACGACATTGTGAGCGCCAAGCCGCTGCCGGGGCAGAGAAGCAACTAGAAATAAACCGCGTTAAGATAGATCAAGCTAGAACCGAACCGAAATTGAAACGTATTCCAAGAGCCGGCTTCACGACACCGCCGGGAACTCGCCGTAAAAGGATTTGCTGATGCCCTCGTTCCGTTTCCTCGCTCCCGCACTGCTCGCGCTCGCGCTTGGCGGCGCCCCGCTGCCCGCCTCCGCACAGAGCTTCTCCGACACCCAGCGCGGCGACATCGAGACCATCGTCCGGAATTATCTGATTGCGCACCCTGAAGTGCTCGAAGAGGCGATGACCGAACTGTCAAAGCGCCAGTCGGCGGCGGAAGCCGAAAAGCATGAAGCCAGCGTCGCCAAGAACGCCGATGCGATTTTCAACTCGCCGCGCGGCGTCACGCTCGGCAACAAGGACGGCGACGTCACCTTCGTCGAGTTCTTCGACTACAATTGCGGCTACTGCAAACGCGCGATGGCCGACATGATGGAACTGATGAAGGCCGATCCGAAGCTGAAGGTCGTCCTCAAGGAGTTTCCGGTGCTGAGCGCCGGCTCGGTTGAAGCCGCCCAGGTCGCGGTTGCCGTGCGCATGCAGGATCCGACCGGCAAGAAGTATCTCGACTTCCACCAGAAGCTGCTCGGCGGCCGCGGCGCGGCCGACAAGGCTCGCGCGATGGCCGTTGCCAAGGAGGTCGGCCTCGACATGGGTAAGCTGGAGAAGGATCTGGCAAGCCCCGAGGTGAAGAGCACGATCGAGGAAAACTTCAAGCTGGCCGAAGCCATGGGCATGAACGGGACCCCGAGCTACGTGATCGGCAAGCAGGTCGTGATCGGTGCGGTCGGCGTCGACAGCCTCAAGGAAAAGATCGGCGTCGCCCGCTGCGGCAAGGCGACCTGCTGACACCCTCGCCTGTCCAATCAAGTGTCGAAAAGGCCGGCTCTCAAGCCGGCCTTTTTGTTTGCGGCAAATCTGCGGAATAGCGGTTCATCACGCGTTCATAAAGCGAGCTTGCATAAAATCAAACTTGTATGAAACGCGCTTGTACAAAACAAAATCGATGGAACAGCAAATAGCAGGGAACATCGACCACCTCCCTTCGTTGTCGGGCGGGCAATGCAGACACGTGAGGAGAACTTCGAATGACTAATCGCTTTTTGATTTCGGTCGCTGCGGCGGCGCTGATCGCCGGAACCGGTTTTGCCAATGCGCAGGGCATGAACCGTGAAGGCGGAACAGCAGGTGGCGCGGCCACGCAGCAGAATGCGCCCTCGTCGGAGCGCGCTGCTCCGTCCGGCGCTGTGAACCATGACGCGAGCGGCGTGAAGGGTGCGGAATCGTCCGGCGTGAAGGGCTCTGAGAATTCCGGCGTGAAGGCGGAATCCAAGGAGAAGATGCCGGCCGCCAAGAGTGCCCAGGATACCCGGCCGGACGCCAAGGGTGAGAAGTCGAAGAGCATGAGCTCCGAGAACGACTCGGCCAAGGGCGGCTTGAAGGCTGATGGCACAAAGACTGAAGGCACCAAGGCCACAGGCAGCATGAACGCCGAAGGTTCCAAGGCCAACAGCAACATGAATGCGCAGACCAGGACCGGAACGGACAGCAAGTCGCAGACCACGACGGGCAACGCCGCCACCACGGCGACCGCGGCGCCGCCGGCCGAGAAGCGCACCCAGATCGTCTCCGCCATCAAGTCGGAGAAGATCGAAGAGACCACCAACGTCAACTTCAATGTTGCGGTTGGCGCCACCGTGCCGGCCACGGTCCGTTTCCATCCGCTGCCGGCCCGCATCGTCGAGATCTATCCGGAGTGGCGTGGTTACGACGTGATCTTCGTGCACGGCCGCTACATCATCGTCCGCCCGCAGACGCATGAGATCGTCTACATCATCGAAGGCTAACGGCTTTTGAGTTGGCGGCACTTTGGGGGTGGGCAGAAATGCCCACCCCACGTTCTAAATATCCAGAAGCAAGCGCACCAGTTCGGCTTGGCGTCGTGAACCGGTCTTGTCGAAGATGCTCGACAAGTGACTGCGCGCCGTTCCAACGGTGATGCCGAGCCTGTCGGCGGCGGCTTGCCTGCCATCGCCCTTGACGATCTCCAGCGCGAACGCGGCCTCGGCCGGCGTGAAAGCGAAGCGTTCGCGCAGGCGCTGGACGCGGGCGCGCATTTCCGTCTCCGGGTCGGAGACGATCAGAACCGCGGCGGGGCGGCGCAAGTGAGACCAGGGCATGTAGACGATCGCCGTTTCCGGTCTGATCGGCATCACGAGAACGCCGAGCGGCAACCGCCCCGTGCCCCGTCGAAGCGCGACCTCGCCGCCGGAAAAGGACGCGGCGCCGGGTTTGGCAGCGCAAGCAGCTATCAGCCCGCGCATCGTCTGTGCGGAATCGGGATCGTGTGCGGACACCACCGCGCCCTTTTCCAGGTGTAACGCCTCGCCGGCATCGAGCAGCGCGCGGGCCGTGCCGTTGGCGAACACCAGCCGCGCCGCCGCATCGACAAGCATCAACCCCTGGGGCGACCGGCCAAGGCCGGTCAGCGCGTTCTCGCTTGCAAGCGTCAGGGGATACATCCGCCGCTGCAGTTCGACCGCGCGAACGAGATGTTTTGCCAGCGTGGCGAACAGGCGCTTGTCGTCGCTGTTGAATGCAGGCCGGTCCTGCGCTTTGGCAACTGACATGATCGCAGCAGCATTGCCATCCACCAACAAGTTGGTGGTGATGGGTTCGAGGCCCCAACCGTTGGGCCGCCACCATTCCCGATAAAACGCAGTGTTCTTGAACTCGTCCGGCGTGAGGAAATCCGAAATGCTGAACACCTTGCCGGGATGTTCGGCTGCGCTCAGACCGGGAAGCGGATTGTCTGCTCCCCACTCGGCGCAGCTACGCGCGACGTCCGGGTCGACCCGCGGGGCGTGGATTTCCGTGAGCCCCGTTGCCGCGTCGTAAAAGCCAAACATGACTTGCGGCGAACCAACAGCGTCGCTGATTCTGTTCAGGAGTTCGGGCCAGAGGCGTGCGTCAAGCGCGGTGTCGTAGATCGCGGCGACAAGGTTCAGCACCCCGTCCTCGCCCAAACGTTCGCCGCCTGACACGATGCTTGCCTCTAAAAATGAGAGACTCGGGGATGGTCAAATCTTGGATAGTCAAATCTTGGCGGCTTATTATTCCTGGCGGCCTTTAATCCAAACGTCCGGCGCAAGCTAACAGCGCTCATGCGCAGGGTTCAAGCCTGAATCATAGGCGAATGTTGCCGGAACTGTCAGGAAGGATATCTCTCCTTGATACTGGCAATATCGTCGGCGGAATCGATCCATTCTTCGCTAAAGCCGCAAGCGGCGCAGAGATACCGCGTTACCTTAACTGCGCTAAAGACGGTCGATCCGACGCTGATGTTGTTTCCGGCGCCAAAGGCACGAGCCTCGCCCGGGATTCGAACGACGTCGGTGGATCGGCACTTTGGGCACGTCTTGGAGTTTTGCATGGTGATCCTCGTCGGCGCGGCGCGCGGCCAGGGCAGATGTGTTCGACCAGCAGCCCAGTCTTTCGTCGTATGACGTATGTCAGATGCGGCGAGATCACGGGCGCCATAGGGTGGCGTCATTGCAAACCCAAACGGAGCGCAATTTGAGCAAAGTTGCAATACTCCTAGCCGGTGCAGCCGCCCTGCTCGCGTTCGCTCCTGCGGCCAACGCCCAGAGTGTCAGTGCGACGAACAGGGCGCTCGTTGTTCGATACCGCCAAGACCAGGCTCTGAGCCAGACAAACGGAGTGAAGCACATGTTCGGTATCCGCAGGGCCTCCTCCGCGCTCCGTGCATTGTTGGCGCTGACCATCCTTGCCGCCGCGCCCGCCTTCGCGGCCGAGTCCGGCTGCGCGCATTGGGACGTAAGTGGCGGCTGGACACTGATACAGACGAACGACACGGCGGTGTCCCTTACCCTGCAGGAAACAAAGACCGGGCTCTCGGGATCTGCGAAATTCGGGCATTATGTAAATGACAACTTCTTTTTGTGTCATATTGGGTCGTGCGGTAAGGAATATGTTGGATCCCAAGGTTCGGCCGTCGGAACGGTAAACGGCGACGCCTTTGATCTCAGCATCTATTGGGATAACAATGCTATCGGAGTCTATACAGGCCGGATCGGTCCTCAGGGGCTGATCGTCGGCACGACCTTCGACAAGAACGATCCCCGGACAACCGCCCAGTGGCACAGCAACCGCGTGGCCACCTGCTCGGCTGCCGCGCAGACCCCGCCGACGCCGCCGGAAAAGCCGGCCTTGGCGCTGGGTCGAATCCAAAACAGCGGAGCATCTGCGCCGTCCTCGAGCCTTTGCGACGCTGCCAAGTCGGCGCGCGCGCGCAATTCGCCCGCCGCGCCGGAGCTTGAACGCCAGTGCAACGCCTACCTGGCGGCGAAGCTTCCTCCCGCTCCGGTCACGGCACCCGCGGATCGCACAACCTCCGCGAAAAACTCATCCTCCGCGCAAAACTCACCCCCACCCCCCGTGCAAAAGCCGAGTGACCTGGTCATCGGCCGCATCAGCTATGCGGTGGGTGGCCAGCAAGTCACCCAACCGATCGTCGGAACACCCGTCGCGATCTCATGTACTTACGCCGTCGATGAAGTGGCGAGTCCGCTTGGTTTCAAAATCCAGCCTTGGCGGGGCAGTATCCGTATTGGCGGGCCAGGACCCCAGACCTTGGAATTCCAAGGCGACCCCCATGCCGGGCAGCACGAGGCCCGCCAGATCTGGACGCCGACCGCCGCGGGCAGGACGCCGGTAAGCTGCGTCCTCAATCCCGGCTTCGAAAACGCTGAAGCAAATCCCGGAAACAACCGCTGGGATGAGACGATCAACGTCGTTGCAGGCGACAAGAAATAGCTCAACAGCGCCGGAGAGATCGTCACTGCTTCACCTGCAACCGAAGGCGAGATGAACCTTCCTCTCTCCAGTCTTTTTGTAAACAGGCATGCCCCCTGGCCATCGTGCCAAATGACCTTCAAAAGATCGCCGCGCTTTCCCCTGAAGCAGAAAAGACCACCGCCCATGGGGTTGCGTTTGCCGACCGGCTTCATGTGCATCAAGCGCGATGTCTTCACGCGGATGATACAGAAATACCCCGAGCTGAAATACACGCCAGACGGGCCGCCGGGCCATCCGCAGGCGCACCTGCACTGGTTGTTCTTCGACTGCATGGTCGATCCGGATTCCGGCCGCTATTTGTCGGAGGATTACGCGTTCTGCCGCCGCTGGCGCGACATCGGCGGCAAGATCTGGGTCGATCGTAATTGCAAGCTGCTGCATCTCGGGCAGCACAATTTTGGCGGCGACCTCGCGGAAAGCCTGCGGCTCCAGAACCGCTGGTGAGGGGATGCCGGCCTGCCGGCTGCCGGTCTCTTACCGTGGTTAATGAGTGATTTCCGTAGGTTCCATAGGCCTTTTTACGAACCAGATGAGGCATTTGGGGGCTGTTCAGAACCCCCAGAAGGCTTCCCCTTAGCCCCGTTGTTACCTATAACCCCGCGACCTACCCGCCCCCACTTGCTGGAATCCGGATGGCCCAAGCCTCTGCCACGACGATCTATGTGCTCAACGGCCCGAACCTCAATCTGCTGGGGACGCGGGAGCCCGAGACCTATGGACACGCCACGCTCGCGGATGTTGAAAAGCTGTGCGCGGAAACGGCCGCGCATTTCGGCCTCAAGGCCGATTGCCGGCAGTCGAACCGCGAAGGCGAATTGATCGATTTCATCCACGAGGCGCGCGAGAAGAAGGCGGCCGGCATCATCATCAACGCCGGCGGTTATTCGCACACCTCGATCGCGCTGCACGACGCGATCGTCGGAGTCAAAATTCCGACCGTTGAAGTGCACGTCAGCAACATTCACGCCCGCGAGGATTTTCGGCATCATTCCTTCACCGCCAGGGCCGCGTTCGCGTCGCTGTGCGGCTTCGGGATCGATGGCTACCGGCTCGCCATCAACGGCCTTGCCGCCAAAATCGGCGCCAAAGCCAAAACGTGACTTCGAAGACCTGACATCAGACCACCGACACCAAAGCCTGACGCTTCAGCCGTCACCCACATCGAGAATTCCGGATCAAGAGCATGGCGCGCCAGCCCGAGAACAAAGCAGCGGACAAGTCATCCGCAACTTCCGTAAGCAGCAACGACAGTGCGCTCATTCGTGAGCTGGCTTTGCTGCTGGACGAGACCAGCCTCACCGAAATCGAGATCGAGCGCGCCGGCCTGCGGGTGCGCGTGGCGCGCAACATCACCATGACGGCCTCGATGCCGGCGAATTTCCAGGCCCCGGCTTCCGTTGGCGCCGGCGCCTCCGTGACCCCCGCCGCCGTCGCCGATCTGGCAAAGCACCCGGGCGTGGTGCCCTCGCCGATGGTCGGTACCGCGTACTGGTCGCCGGAGCCCGGCGCCAAGCCGTTCATTGAAGTCGGCAGCAAGGTATCGGCCGGCCAGACGCTGCTGATCATCGAAGCGATGAAGACGATGAACCAGATTCCCTCGCCGCGCGCGGGCACCGTGACGCAGATTCTCGTCGAGGACGGCCAGCCGGTCGAATTCGGCGAGCCGCTGGTCATCATTGAATAACGTTCGGCAACCTCAGGCGCTGCGATGTTCGACAAGATACTGATAGCCAATCGCGGCGAAATCGCCCTGCGTGTCTTGCGCGCGTGCAAGGAGCTCGGCATCTCGACCGTTGCCGTGCATTCCACGGCGGACGCCGATGCCATGCATGTGCGGCTCGCCGACGAGAGCGTCTGTATCGGACCGCCGCCGTCGAAGGACAGCTATCTCAACATCCCGGCGCTGCTGGCGGCCTGCGAGATCACCGGCGCCGACGCCGTGCATCCCGGCTACGGCTTCCTGTCCGAGAACGCCCGGTTTGCCGAAATCCTGGCCGAACACAATCTGCATTTCATCGGCCCGAAGGCCGAACACATCCGCCTGATGGGCGACAAGATCGAAGCCAAGAAGACCGCCAAGCGGCTCGGCATCCCGGTAGTGCCCGGCTCCGACGGCGGGGTCGGCCCGGACGACGACGCAATGGCGATTGCCGAAGCGATCGGCTTTCCGGTGCTGGTAAAGGCGGCGGCCGGCGGCGGCGGACGCGGGATGAAGGTCGCGCGCACCGCCGACGAATTGATGATGGCGCTGTCGACCGCCTCCAACGAGGCCAAGTCGGCGTTCGGCGACGCTTCGGTCTATCTCGAGAAATACCTGCAGAAGCCGCGCCACATCGAAATCCAGGTGCTGGGTGACGGCCGTGGCGGCGCCATCCATCTTGGCGAGCGCGATTGCTCGTTGCAGCGCCGGCATCAGAAGGTGTGGGAAGAAGGTCCCTCGCCGGTTCTGTCGGCTGCCGCCCGCGCCAAGATCGGCGCGACCTGCGCCAAGGCGATGCAGGACATGAAGTATCTCGGCGTCGGCACCATCGAATTCCTGTACGAGGACGGCGAGTTCTATTTCATCGAAATGAACACCCGCATCCAGGTCGAGCATCCCGTGACCGAGATGATCACCGACATCGACCTGGTGCTGGAGCAGATCCGTATCGCCGCCGGCGGCGACCTGCCGGCGACGCAGGATGAGATCGCCATCATCGGCCACGCCATCGAATGCCGCGTCAACGCGGAAAACCCGCAGACCTTCCGCCCCTCACCCGGCAGGATCACCCAGTTTCATCCGCCCGGCGGTCTCGGCGTGCGGATCGATTCCGCCGTCTATCAGGGCTATGTCATCCCGCCCTATTACGACTCCCTCGTCGGCAAGCTGATCGTCCACGGCAAGACCCGAGCCGAATGCCTGATGCGGCTGCGCCGGGCGCTCGACGAGATGGTGGTTGACGGTATCGAGACCACCCTGCCGCTGTTCAGGGCCCTGGTCCGCGAGCCTGGCATCATCGACGGCGACTACCATATCCACTGGCTCGAGCAGTACCTCGCCGGCCAGGCGGCGGACGGCAAGACTTCCTGAAATAAGACCTCCCGAAAAAGACCTCCTGAAACGGTCGGCGGCGCATGGAACCAATCGCTTACCCCGCGCGTTAGGGGCGCAATTGGGGTCCGTTCCGCCGCCAGGAACAGCTCGTTCCATTCGTTCATGACGCGAGGCCATTGTGACGGCTGATGCCCAGCGCCGCCGCGCCATGGGACAGATTGCGCTGCTTACGGCGGCCTTACTGGTATTGGTCGCCATCAGCGCGTCCTCGGTCCTGCTGGTCGACAAATCGCGGGAGGACAACGGCTCGGTCGTGCACACGGTCGAGGTGGAAAACCAGCTCTCCACCCTGCTGCTGCAGATTCGCCGGGCCGAGAGCGCCGCGCGCGGCTATCTGCTGACTTCCGAGCCGCGTTTTCTGATGGAGCACGAAGTCGCCGCTGCGACCATCCTTCGCGACATCGACAAGCTGACGCAACTGATCGGCGACAATTCGGTTCAGGGCGAGAACGTCAAGCGGCTGCGGTCGCCGGTCGAGGACCGGTTGACGGAATTCGCCCAGGCTATCGGGTTCGTCAAACGCAACGATATCGCTGGCGGCATCGCCATGCTGCGCGAGGCCGGCGCCGGCGACGCCGTCCGGAAAATCACCGAGATCACCGGCGCGATGCGGGCCGAGGAAGACCGCCTGTTCGCGATGCGCACGGCGACCGCCGATCGCACCCAGCAACTGGCCTCGATCGTGACGGTGGCGGGTTCGGGCCTCGTGATCCTGCTGGCCGGCATCTCCATCCTGCTGGTACGGCGCTCGTCACGCGCCCGCGACGCGGCCGAAGCCAGGTTGCGCGACAACAATCTCAACCTCGAGACCACGGTCGATGAACGCACCGCCGACCTGCGCGAGGCCAATGAGGAAATCCAGCGCTTCGCCTATATCGTCAGTCACGATCTGCGCTCGCCGCTGGTGAACATCATGGGCTTCACCAGCGAACTCGAGGAGTTGCGCGGCGACATCTTCAAGCGGATCGCAGCGCTCGCCCGCACGCAGGCCGCAGAGCCTCCGCCGCCCAGCAACGCGGCCGATACTGCCGACCCCGTGCTCGAAGGCAGCGACAAGCAGCTCTCCGACGACTTCTCCGAGGCGCTGGGCTTCATCAAATCATCGATCGGCAAGATGGACCGGCTGATCTCGGCCATCCTCAACCTGACCCGCGAAGGACGGCGCGAATTCAAGCCGGAGCGCATCGATACAAACGAACTGATCGAAGGCATCGTTTCGACGGTCGCGCATCAGGCGGCGGAAGCCCGGGCGCAGATACGGATCGACCCGCTGCCCAATATCGTCAGCGACCGGCTGGCATTGGAGCAGGTCTTCTCCAATCTGATCGACAATGGGCTGAAATACCTGAAGAGCGGCGTCCCCGGCGACATCCATATCCGCGGCCGGACCAAGCTCGGCTTCGCGATTTACGACATCGCCGATAACGGCCGCGGCATCGATCCCAAGGACCACCAACGCATTTTCGATCTGTTCCGCCGCGCCGGAACCCAGGACCGCCCCGGCCAGGGCATCGGCCTCGCCCACGTCCGCGCGCTGGTGCGGCGGCTCGGCGGGACCATGTCGGTTGCATCGGAACTGCATCAGGGCAGCACGTTTACGATCACGCTGCCGATCAATTGGACAGCCAACCACCGGAACCCAGCGACATGAGTAATCCAGTCACCATCATCATGATCGAGGACGACGAGGGCCATGCCCGGCTGATCGAGCGCAATATCCGGCGATCCGGTGTCAACAATGAGATTGTGGCGTTCAGCAACGGTACAGACGCGCTCAACTACCTGTTCGGCAAGGACGGAACCGGCCTCGATCACAAAGGCAGCGCGCTCCTGATCCTGCTCGATCTCAATCTGCCAGACACGTCAGGCATCGATATTCTGAAACGGGTCAAAGAGAACAAATATCTGAAGACGACCCCGGTCGTGGTGCTGACCACGACCGACGATTCCCAGGAAATCAAACGTTGCTACGAACTCGGTTGTAACGTCTACATCACCAAACCCGTGAACTACGAAAGCTTTGCCAACGCCATTCGCCAGCTCGGGTTGTTCTTTTCCGTCATCCAGGTACCGCCGACAGCCACATGACCTCAGCGACGCCGACACTGCTGTATATCGAGGACGATGCAGGCCTGGCCCGGCTGGTCGACCGCGGGCTGACGCGGGTCGGCTTCAAGGTCGTGCATGCAGCGGACGGCGAGCAAGGGCTGGCGCGGCTGGCGCAAGGCGGTATCGACGCCGTCGCGCTCGACCAATACATGCCCGGCCTCGACGGTCTGGAGACGCTGGAGCGGATTCTCGCAATCCCCGGCGCGCCGCCGGTGGTGTTCGTCACGGCGTCGCAGGATTCCGCGATCGCGGTCACCGCGCTGAAGGCGGGCGCGGCCGACTATCTGGTCAAGGATATGCAAGGCGATTTCATTCCGCTGCTGCAGGTCGCCGTCAACGGCGCGCTCAGGCAGGCCGCGCTGCAGCGGGCCCGCGACGAGGCCGAGGCCGAGGTCCACGCCTCCCGCGACCGCTATGCGGCGCTGGCGGCCGAGCGCGAGGTGCTGCTGCGCGAGGTCAATCACCGTGTCGGCAACAGCCTGCAGATCATCGCGTCGCTGTTGCACCTGCAGGCCAATTCCTCGACCCAGGACGACGTCAAGGCCGCGCTGAGCAACGCGATGGGACGCGTCGCCGCGGTGGCGCAGGTGCACCGCCGGCTCTACACCTCGCACGACCTCAAGAGCGTGCTGCTGAACGCCTATCTCGAAGCCCTGCTGGAAGATCTCAGGCGCTCGGCCGAGGGCAACAAGATGTCGCGGCTGACACTCAACGCCGAGCCGATCGAGATCGACCCGGATCGCGCGGTCGCGATCGGCATCATCGTCAACGAGCTGGTGATGAACGCCGTGAAATATGCCTATCCCGACGGCGCCGGCCCGATCCATGTCGCGCTCGCATCGGAGGGGGACGACATCGTTCTGGCGATCGCCGACGACGGCGTCGGCCTCAACGTCAAGACCGACCCGCGCTCCACCGGCATGGGCCAGCGCATCGTCAGCGCCATGGCCGCGAAGCTCGAAGCCAATGTCGAGCGCGATCCCGCCCACAGCGGCACCAGGATCGTGCTGCGCTTCCGCCGCGTCCCCGCGGCGGCGCCGAAACCGGCCGACGCAACGGCGGGCTAGGTTCTCCGGCGCGTCAGCCGATGACCTGCAGCCACGGCAGCACGATCAGCAACAGGCCTGCAAAATAGATCACGCCGAAGATCAGGCCGAAACTTCTAGTTAAGGGTTTCGTATATTCATTCGTGACCACAGGTTGATCGCGCTCGGGTTGCAATGCTACATTTTTAAGTGTGCAACCCGCAACCAAACCCACCGAAAACTCGTTCAACGCCGTGCGTCTGCTGGCCGCGCTGCAAGTTGTCTATATCCACGCCACGGCGACCCTCGGGCTGGCTCCACTGCCGGGCTGGGAGGTGATCGCGCAGTTTCCCGGCGTCCCTATCTTTTTCGCTGTTTCGGGCTACCTGGTGCTCGATAGCCTGCTACGGCTACCGGTGGGCGATTTCATCCTGCACCGCGCGGCCCGGATTTACCCAGCGTTGCTGCTCAACATTGCGGTGATCGAGGCGCTGCTCTATTTCACCGGCCAGACCGATTTTAAGCGCGCCGCCGCCTATCAGATCGCGCAGTATTTCGAGTTCTACGGATTGACGGCGAACGAGCCGATGGGCGTGCTAGCCGCTGGCATCGATTGGGAGGTTCATACCTTCGCCGGCTTCTTCAAAATCTACCCGAGCGGCGTACTTTGGACATTGACCGTAGAACTGACGTTTTACGTCGCTATCCTGGGGCTGTCCGTTACGAAGAACCGAATCGTGATGACGGCCATCGTAGCGGCCATGTGCCAAGGATCTTTCGTCTATCAAATTAACGCCGGTGACGGGCTCGGGGGCATGCGATACTGGCCTTTCAGCATTAGCGTGATCCCCTATTTCTGGATGTTCGGCATCGGCATGCTGTTCCGGCTTTGGCAGCCGCCGGCGAGTTGGTGGAAAGTCGGCGTGCCGGTGCTGCTCCTTACCCTCTTCTATTTTGCCAATCATCGACATTATGCTTGGTTCGAATGGAAGCTTGCGCCGACGCGGGATGCCGTGGCGCAAACAATCGCGCTTTGCTGGCTGGCCGTGTGGATCGGCACCAGCCCGCTGCTCAAAAGCCGATTTCTCGCCAGCCACGACGCCTCCTACGGCATCTATCTCTGGCACATGCTGATCGTGACGGCGCTCTTGAATATCGCCCCGGCCGATCGCAGCCACTGGCTGATCCTAGTCGTCCTTGCCGGCGCGATCGCTGCTGGCGCGGCCTCTTGGTGGCTGATCGAACGGCCAGTTCTTCGTTTCTCCCGCCGATCGTTACGACCGGCTGTGGACGGCCGCGCCGCCGCTATCCACCCGTGACGACGCCGCGGCCGCGGTGCGTCAGCCGATGACCTGCAGCCACGGCAGCACGATCAGCAACAGGCCTGCAAAATAGATCACGCCGAAGATCAGGCCGAACTTCCAGAAATCGCCCTTCCCGATGTAACCGCTGCCGTAATACATCGGCGCCGGTCCGGTGGCGTAGGGCGAGATCACCCCCATCAGGCCCAGCGAATAGACGCACAGCAGCGTCAGCGTCGGAACCGACAGGCCGGGAATGCTGGTGCCGACCGCGAGCACGACCGGCAATACGGCGGCGGTATGCGAGGTGATGCTGGAAAAGAAGTAGTGCACCCAGAAGAAGAACGAGACCAGCAGGATCATGCCGGTGAGCGGGCTCATGGTTGCCAGCGGTTTGGCGAAACCCTCCGCCACCCATTTGATGAAGCCGATTTCGTTCAGGCCGGACGACAGTGTGAGCAGCGAGGTGAAATAGAAGAACACCTCCCACGCGGCCTTTTCGCGCACGATGTCGTCGAAGTCGATGACGCCGGTCAACAGCATCAGCGAGATCACGACAAACACCACCATGGTCGCGTTGATGAAGTTGGATCCGAGAAACGGCAGGCTGATGGTCGGATTGGAGCCGCAGATCCACAGGAACATCGCCAGCAGCACCAGCACGGCCATGATCCGCTCGTTGCGCGACATCGGCCCCATCGTCTTGAGTTCGTTGGCGCTCCATTCGACGATTTCAGGACTTTCCTTCACCTCCGGCCGGCACACCAGGTAGCTCAGCAGCGGCACCAGGATCAGCAGCAGGATGCCGAGCGGCGCGAAGCCGATGAACCATTGCGACCAGCCGACATCGACATTGACGATCTTCTTGGCGATCGAGAGTGCCGCCGCATTGGGCGCCAGCGCCGTCAGGAACAGCGAACTCGTCACCGCTGTGGTCGCGAACGCCGTCCACATCACATAGGTGCCGATTTTGCCGGCGGTCGGCCCGGGTTCCGAACCGTAGATCCGCGGAATGTTGCTGACGATCGGATAGATCGTGCCACCGCTGCGCGCGGTGTTGGACGGTGTCGCCGGCGCCAGCACCAGATCGGAAAATGCCACGGCGTAGCCGAGCCCGATGGTGCTGCGGCCGAGCTTGTGGACCAGCAACAGCGCCAGCCGGCGGCCGAGGCCGCTCTTGCGGTAGCCGATCGAGAACACGAAGGCGCCGACGATCAGCCACACCGTGCTCTCGGAAAACCCTCCCAGCATCCAGCGCAGCGACTTGTTGGGATCGTGTTCGACATAGCCCATGACGCCGGCCGCGGTCAGGCCGATGATGCCGACCGCGCCGACCGGCATCGATTCCAGGATCAGGCCGGCGATCACGGCCGCGAATATCGCGAAATAGTGCCACTGACTGGCGTTGAGGCCGGCCGGCACCGGCACCAGGTAGATCGCGAGCCAGATCGCCAGCGGCGCAATGGTCTTCCAGGTAATTTTCACGAATGCCCCTTCTGTTTCCCCGACGGCGTTCGCGCGGCCCCGATGTCCGGAACACGCCGCCATTTTTTTGGAAACGTAGCATAGGCCCGCGGCGTCCTGCTATCCTCGCGCGCATGACATCGCGCGACTCCGCCGCTTCCGAAATCACGCCCGAGGTGCTGCTGCGCGCCTATGCCTGCGGCATCTTCCCGATGGCCGAGAGCGCCGACGATCCGACGCTGTTCTGGGTCGAGCCGGAACTGCGCGGGGTGATCCCGCTCGACGGTTTTCGAATCGCCTCGCGGCTGGCCCGTACGGTGCGTTCCGACGCTTTCACCGTCACCGTCGACACCGCGTTCAAGGCCGTCATCGCCGGCTGCGCCGCACCGCAGCCGGGCCGCGACGACACCTGGATCAACAAGCGCATCCGCGATCTCTATGTCGGGCTGTACGAGCTCGGGCACTGCCACAGCGTCGAGGTGTGGCAGAATGACGCGCTGGTCGGCGGGCTCTATGGCGTCAGCCTGGGCCGCGCCTTCTTCGGCGAGAGCATGTTCCATCACGCCCGCGACGCTTCCAAGGTGGCCTTGGTGCACCTGGTGGCGCGGCTAGGCGCCGGCGGTTTCGAATTGCTCGACACCCAATATGTCACCGAGCATCTGCGCAGCTTCGGCGCGGTCGAAATCCCGCGACGGCGTTATCGGGCGATGCTCGACCGAGCGATCACGGGCGAGCCGGCGGATTTCATGCGATTGCCGGCCAGCATCAGCGGTGCCGAGGCGCTGGCGATCGTTGCCGAGCGAGCCTGAAGCCGGATGCGCCCGCAGCGCCGCTCCTAGTTGTTCCCGAACAGGCCGCCGAACAGCCCGCCCGGCCGCTGTTGCGGCGGGGGTGGCGGCGGCTGCTGCTGGAATTGCGGCTGCGGAGGCGCTGACGGGCGCGGCGCGGCCTGCTTCGGCGGCGCCGGACGCTTCTGTGCAACCGGCGGCGGGGGCGGCGGCTTCGGCAGATCGGGTTGCGCACTGACGATGGTCTGGTCCGGGCCTTTGCAGTCGGTCAGCCAGATATCGTAGATCGGATGCTCGACGCCATGCAGGCCCGGGCTTGCGGCATACATCCAGCCGGAGAAAATCCGCTTCACCTCGCCCTGCAGCGTGATCTCGTCGACCTCGACAAAGGCGTCGGTGTTGGCGGCTTCGGTCGACGGGCGGGTGTAGCAGGCATCGGTCTTCACGCGCAGTGCGCCGAATTGCACGGTCTCGCCGATATCCTCGTCGAAATTGATAATGCGCCCGGTGATCTTGTCGAGACCCGAGAAGCTCGCCTTCTTGTTGGTGATCTTGGTCGCCGGCGGCTCGGACACGACTTCGTCGCCCGGCTGCAAGGTCGCGGGTGCGCCGGGCACGCTCTTGGGCTGGCGCTGTCCGGGCCCCGGCAACGGATTGGCGGATGGGGGCGCATTGGCAACGGCCGGAGCGCCCGGCTGCGGCGGCGCGACCGCGATACCCGGCGCTGTATTCGGCGGAATCACCGTGGTGCCGGGCGGCGGCGCCAGCGGCTGCGATTGCACGCTTCCGGGCGCAGGAACGCCCTGCCCGGGCGGCGGCCGGTTCGGGGTCGGCAACAGGCGGCCGCGCGGCAGCTCCGGCACTTCCTCGTCGTCGTCGGGCGTTTGCTGCGGAGGCTGATTGCCGCGGGGAATGGCGCCAGGCGGGCGCGGTGCGGGATCGGAAAAAATATTGCCGATCTGCGCCCGCGCCGGCGGCGCAAGCGAGATGGTCGAGGCGGCCACCAGGGCCGCAAAACCGGTCAGGGCAATGGTTCGAAACATTCTCGCGCGGCTTTAAAGGCGAATCGGGCTCGCGACATAGTACAAACAATATCCGCCGCTCGCGTACCCACCGGTTAACACGCCGAATACGGCGGGGAAAGGGCGGCTCCCCCGCCCTTCCCGGCCTGTCGCCCGGCCCACGCGTCGGCCTCACTAGTCAGGGTTGGCCACAAATGAAATAGTCGTGGCCGTTCGCACCGGCCCACTTGGCGCGAAAACCACCAAAATCCGGGATAACCGGACGAGCCAGAGGAAATCCCTGAAATGACCGATCGAATTCGCCTGGATGGCCGGGTTGCCGTCGTCACCGGTGCGGCCGGCGTCATCGGAACCGCCACCATGCGCCTGCTAGCCGAGCGCGGCGCCCGTATCGTCGCCGTCGACCGCAAGGCGCAGGACCTCGCGGACGCCATCAACGGCCTGCCGGCATCCGCCGAGGCGCTGGCGCTCACCGCCGACGTCACCAAAGAAGACGAGGTCGCCGAATATGTCCGCGCGACGGTCGACAAGTTCGGCACCATCGACGCCTTCTACAACAACGCCGGCATCGAGGGCGACACCAAGCCGATCCCGGAATATTCGCTGGAAAGTTTTCGCCGCGTGCTCGACGTCAATGTGGTCGGTGTCTTCCTCGGGATGAAGCATGTGCTGCCGGTCATGCTCAAGCAGAACAAGGGCAGCATCATCAACACCGCTTCCATTGCCGGCCTGATGGGATCGCCGATGATCGCGGTCTACAGCGCCAGCAAGCACGCGGTGATCGGCCTCACCAAAAGTGCGGCGTGGGAATGCACCGGCACCGGCGTGCGGGTCAATTGCGTCTGTCCCGGCCTGATCGACAGCCGGATGCTCTCCGCGATCCTGCAGGGCCGCAATCCCGGCAACGAGCCGCCGCCGAACGATCGGATCGTCGACCGCATTCCGGCGCGCCGGCTCGGCCAGGCCTCGGAGGTCGCTTCCATCGTGGCGTTCCTGGCCTCCGACGAGGCCAGCTACGTCTCCGGCTCGGCCTACACCGTGGATGGCGGAAGGACCGCCGCATGATGTTGTCATTCCGGGGCGACGCAAAGCGTCGAACTATGATGTGCAATTGCACATCTGAGAATCTCGAACTTCCCCGATGCGCAATTGCGCATCTGCGGTCTGGTCCTTCGGACCATCCCGGAATGACAGTTCCAAATGAGAGGTCTTTGATGCCCGTCGTTCTCGATTCCGATGCCGCCGCCGTCTACAAAGCATTCCAGGAAGCCGGCCGCCCGCCTTACGAAACCGTGGGCCATGTCACGGCGCGCGAGCTCTATCTGGCAGGCCGCGTCGTCTCCAATCCCGAGCCGCCCGAACTGGAGTCGGCCAAGCCGCTGTCGATCCCGGCCCCGCAAGGCGCGATGCCGGCGCGCATCTATACGCCGAAGCAATTGCGCAAGACGAACGGCCTCGCGCCCTGCCTGGTGTTCTTCCACGGCGGCGGTTGGGTGATCGGCGATCTCGACTCGCATGACGTGGTCTGCCGCAAGCTCGCGCATGAAGGCGAGCTGATCGTCATCTCGGTCGACTACCGTCTCGCGCCCGAGCACAAATTCCCCGCCGCCGCCGATGACGCCATCGCGGCAACCAGATGGGTCGCCGCCAACGCGAAAACGCTCGGCGTCGACGCCGCGCAGATTTTGGTCGGCGGCGACAGCGCCGGCGGCAATCTCGCAGCGGTCGTGGCGCTGGCCGCGCGCGACGGCGACGGCCCGAAACTTGCGGGGCAGGTGCTGATCTATCCCGCTACCGATTTTGCGATGACGCATCCCTCGCACCGCGAGCCCGAGACCAACGTTCTCTTGACCCATTCCGTCGTCAAATGGTTCTGCAATCAATATCTCAACGGCGCCGCCGATATCGACAACTGGAAGGCCTCGCCCGCCCGCGCGAAGACGCTCGCCGGATTGCCGCCGTCCTATGTCATGACCGCGGGCGCCGATCCGCTGCGCGACGAAGGCGACGAATATGCCGCCCGGCTGAAGCAAGCCGGCGTGGGCATGACCTACCGGCATTTTCCCGGCCAGTTCCACGGCTTCTTCACCATGGGCAAGCTGCTGCCGCAGGCCAACGTCGCCCTCAGCGAAATCGCCGGCTGGCTCAAGACGCTGAAATAGCGGTAAGTTCGCCTGCGCTCGATCGAAGGGAATAATTTTGGAAGCCTCCACCTCTATCGAGGTCGCCAAGCACACGTTGCTGTCGTGCGGGCTGATCCTTGCGATCGGTACCGTCGCGGGCTTCCTCGCGCAAAAGATTAGGATCCCCGACGTCGCGGTGTTCCTGGTCACGGGGATTGCGATCGGTCCACAGGCGCTGGGGTTCGTCGACATCAGGGCGGATTCGGCGTTGAACCAGATCATCCTGCTGTTCGGCGCGAGCTACATCCTGTTCGACGGCGGCGCGTCGCTGCGGCTCGAGGTGCTGAAACGGGTCTGGATCACCATCGTCGTTATCGCCACCATCGGCTTGCTGATCACGACCGCGATCACCGGCGTTGCCGCGCATTACATCCTCGGTATCCCCCTGATCACGGCGCTGCTGCTGGCATCAACGCTGGCCTCGACCGATCCGGCGACGCTGGTGCCGATCTTTCGCCAGGTCCGGATCAGGGATCGCGTCGCCCAGACCGTGATGAGCGAGTCCGCATTCAACGACGCCATGGGCGCGATCGTCACCTTCGGCGTGCTGGCGGTGGCGACCGGAAGCGGCGAGTTCTCCTTGGCCGGCTCCCTGTTCAACCTTGCCAAGGAATCCGCCATCGGCATCGTCGCCGGTATCATGCTCGGCTATCTCGCTGCGCTCCTCATCGCGCATGAGAAACTCGATTTCCTCGCCGAATACGCGCCGGTCGTGACGCTGATCGCGGTGATCGGCGCCTACTTCGCCGCCGACGGCCTGCATGCTTCCGGCTTCATGGCGGTGTTCGTGTTCGGCATCGTGCTCGGCAACAAGGAAACGTTCGGCTTCCGGATGGAAGCCGATGAGACCCAACGGCTCGAGGAATTCGTGCTGACGACCGCGTTCATCATGCGCCTGTTCATCTTCATCCTGCTCGGCGCGCAGGTCGATTTCGCGCTGATGCAACAATACTGGCTCGACGGCGCAGCCGTCGTCGCGGTGCTGATGCTGGTGGCGCGACCGGCGACGGTCTTCCTGTGCGCAGGTCCCGACCGCCGCGCGCGCTGGAGCTTTGCCGAACTGCTGTTCATGTGCTGGACCCGCGAGACCGGCGTCATCCCCGCCGCACTCGCGGGCCTCCTGCTCGGCATGAAAGCACCGGGCGCGCAGATGATCGCGTCCGTCACCTTCATCGCGATCCTGATGACGATCCTGATCCAGGCGCCGACCACCGAATGGCTCGGCCGCCGGCTGGGGCTGATGGAAAAGCCTTAGCCCGCCCGCGCCGCGCGCCGCAGCGATTGCGGGGGCTGGCCGAAGGCGCGGATGAAGGCGCGGCGCATCCGCTCCGGATCGCGAAAGCCGGTGGTTTCGGCGACGCGTTCGATCGCCTCGCTGGAAGACTGCACGCGCTGCCGCGCCACCTCGATCCGCAACCGCTCGACCGCCTTCGACGGCGTGGTGCCGGTCTCCGCGATGAAGGCGCGGGTGAAATGCCGTGAGCTCATGCCAGCCTGCTCGGCCAGATCCTCGACCGTGAGCGGCGCATCGAGATGCTCGCGCGCCCAGGCCAATAGCGGCCCGAACCGGCCGTTCGGCGCCTTCAATTCCAAGAGCGAGGAGAATTGCGACTGGCCGCCGCTGCGTCGGTGATAGAGCACGAGTTGCTTCGCGGTCTGCTGCGCGATCTCGTCGCCGAAATCTTCCGCCACCATCGCCAGCGAAAGATCGATGCCGGCGGTGATTCCGGCCGACGTCCATATATTGCCGTCGCGGGTGAAAATCCGGTCGGGCTCCAGCTTCACCTGCGGATAGGTTTTGAGAAATTGCCGCGTCCGTTGCCAATGCGTGGTGGCGCGGCGGCCGTCGAGCAGCCCGGCCTCGGCCAGCACAATGGCGCCGGAGCAGACGCTGGCGATGCGGACGCCGCGTTTGGCGAGCCCGCGCACGAAGCCAAGCGTCCGCGCGCATCGCGCCGCCGCCTCGACGCCCTCGCCGCCCGCGATGACCAGGGTGGTGATCGCGCCGGAAGGCCGCAGGCTTCGCGCCAGCATCTCGACGCCGGACGTGCTGCGCACCGGTCCCGGCGTCGCCGCCACCACCTTGATTGACGGCCGGCCGGTGGCATAGCGCGCCGCGATCTCGAACACCGAAATCGGCCCCGCCGCGTCGAGCAACTGGAAATCCGGAAAGACGAGGATGCCGATCATGCTGCAGGCCATGTCTGTAAATGAGGGAAATATGGCATTTCGGACAACAGACGACCATGACAGGATGCCGACGTCAAGCCGACAAGGGAGGGTATCCGGATGTCCACGCCGCTTCAGATTGGTCTCGTGCTGTTTCCGAGGGTGACCCAACTCGACTTCACCGGACCGTTGCAGGTGTTCTCCAGCCTGCCCGGCGCCAACGTCCATCTGATCTGGAAGCGGATCGAGCCGGTCGCAACCGATTCCGTATTGGCGCTGACGCCAACCATCACCTTCGCGGATTGCCCGCAACTCGACGTGATCTGCGTGCCCGGCGGGGTCGGCACCGACGACATGGTCAATGACGAGGAGATGCTGGCCTTCCTGCGCCAGCAGGCCGCGGGTGCAAAATACATCACCTCGGTCTGCACGGGATCGCTGGTGCTGGGCGCCGCCGGCCTGCTGAAAGGCTATCGCGCGGCCACACACTGGACCGCGATGGATTTTCTGTCCGCATTCGGAGCAATCCCGACCAAAAGCCGCGTCTGCATCGACCGCAACCGCGTCACCGGCGGCGGCGTCACCGCCGGAATCGATTTTGCGCTGACATTGGTCTCGCTGCTGCATGACCGCCGTACCGCGGAAGCGATCCAGCTCCGGCTCGAATACAACCCGGCGCCGCCGTTCAATTCCGGTTCGCCCGACACCGCGCCGCCGGAAGTGCTCGCCTTCATGAAGGACAGGATTGCGCAGGCGCAAATCCGCCGCGGCGAAATGATCGACCGCGCCGCGGCCAGGCTGGCGTAACGCAGCCGCGCGCGCAAAGAAAAAGGCCGCCTGGTTTCCCAGACGGCCTTTCCTGTCCTACGGCAGCCACACATTAGCGGGCGATTTCAGAACCTCTGCACCGGGGGCCTATCTCCCGGCCGTGTCCTACTCGGTGGCCGCTGCAAGTCGGGGCAGTCGCGAACTGGAGCCCGACACCGACGCGATGGTCTCCCATCTCCGTAAGATGTCCCATTGAGCCGCGGCGACGCGCAAAGCACAAGACGACGGCGATAGATGTCCCCGCTGATCCCGCTGTTCACAGGGGTCGGAGATCGTTGGCGTACGCCCACGCCGCCGACGTCACGGATGATGCAGCCGTAACAATGATGACGGGCTTACTTGCCGGGCGTCCAGGCGTGATAGTCGCCGGTGGCCTTGGGACGGCGGCCGCTGGCCAGCGTCGAGCCGGACGGGCGATAGGCCTGCGGCGTGCCGGTCTGGTTCGCCAGATGCGGCTTTTCCCATTCGCGCGGCGTGTAGCTCTCTTCGGTCGGCGCGACGTCGACGGTGTGATGTATCCAACCGTGCCACTCCGGCGGGATCTTGGTTGCCTCGGCATAGCCGTTATAGACCACCCAGCGCCGCTCGAAGCCGAGCGTCGGATCGATCTTGCGGCCCTTGGTGCGATAGTAGGTGTTGCCCTGCTCGTCCTGGCCGACCAGTTCGCCGAACCGCCACGTCCACAATTGCGTGCCAAAGGTCTGGCCGCTCCACCATGTGAAAAATTTGAGCAGAAACAGCTTCATGAGGACTCGGCCGGTTGGAGAGGACGAGCCGCTCTGATGCCATCGGCCGGCCGAATTGTCCAGATGGGTGCCGGTATCCCTGCCCTGTTTGGGCTGTCTGGACTCGGGTTTTGGCTGCACCGCGCGTCAGCGGCGCATTGTCGCGGAACCGGTGCAATCTGTTCATCGCGCATACAGTTCCCA
The DNA here is from genome assembly GCF_005937885.2 of Bradyrhizobium sp. KBS0727. Classification (NCBI taxonomy): domain Bacteria; kingdom Pseudomonadati; phylum Pseudomonadota; class Alphaproteobacteria; order Hyphomicrobiales; family Nitrobacteraceae; genus Bradyrhizobium; species Bradyrhizobium sp. KBS0727. The sequence continues at coordinate 4,205,874 of NZ_CP042176.1, forward strand.
TCTGACACGGTGAGCATGGCGCACGATCGGTGCGCGGGCTCGGGAACGCCCGCTCCCTGAACGGGTTAGGCAATGTCCCGCAGATGGAGCCAGGAATGATCAATCTGAAGGTTTTGAGTACCGCCGCAATATTGGCGCTTGTGTTGCCGGCCGTGTTGCCGAGCACGAGCTTTGCCCAGGCCGTCCACGACTACAAAGGTGGTGGTGGCGGCGGCGGTGGCGCCAAAGGCCCTGTTGGTGGTGGTGGCGGCGGCATTCGGCAAGCTGGTGGCGGCGCCATTCCGCAAGCCGGTGGCGGCGGTGGTCCGCACTTTAGCGGGGGCGGCGGCGGCGGTGGCGGCTATTACCGCGGCGGCGGTGGAGGTGGTTACTACCGCCATGGCGGTGGCGGCGGCTTCATTCCCGGCGCGGTCGCGGGTGCCGTGATCGGCGGCGCCCTTGCCTCGGGCGGCTATTATGGTGGCCCGGCCTACGCGCCTGGCTACTACGACGACGGCTATTATGACGATGGTGCGGTGGCAGTGGCGCCAGCCCCCGGCAGTGACGATTCCGTTGGTTATTGCATGCAGCGCTATCGTTCCTACGACCCGAACTCAGGCACCTATCTCGGCAATGACGGCTACCGGCATCCCTGCCCGTAACGGCATCGCTTCTTGAATTGAAAAGGCGGCGCATTCCCTGCGCCGCCTTTTTCGTTTTCAACCGGAATCGATCAGGCTCGCGTCAGAAACGCAGCGCCATGGCGACGCCGCCGAGCGTAACCACGAGCGCGCCGATCTCGCGCAAGCCCAGCGGCTCGTGCAGCATCGCGGCCGCCGCGAGCACGCCGACCACCGGCACCAGCAGCGTGCCGATCGACGCCGTTGCCGCCGGCAGCCGCTCCAGTGCTGCGAACCAGCAGACATAACTCAGGCAGAACTGGATCAGCGTCATATAGACCATCGACGCCCAGCCGGTGGTTGAGAGCGCCGCAAGCTGCGGATGCTCGACAGCGAGGCCAACGATCGCGATCGGGAGGCAGCCGAGGCCGACCTGCCAGGCCGCTAGTGACAAAGGCGGCATCGCCAGCGGGAAATGTTTGGTCAGCACGGTCCCGAGCGCGACGCACACCGCGCCCGCCAGCGCACACAGGATGCCTGGCAGCTTTTCAACGCCGGCCTCGAGGCCGTTGCCGCCGATCAGCACGACGATACCGGCGAGCGCGACCAACAGCGAGATCGCGCGTAGCAGCGACAGCCGTTCGCCGAGAACGGGCCACGCCAGGAATGCGACCCAGACCGGGATCGATATCCCGAGCACGGCGGCCTCGCTGGCGCTGAGCCAAAGCAGTGCCAGCCCCATAAACGCGGTCCAACCGCCGATCGCCAGCGTCGATACCAGGAAAAGCCGCAGCCACATCGGCCGCGGCACGCTCAGTTGTTGCCGCCGCGCGACCGCGATCAGGGCGAGCGCAGCGGCGCCGACGATGCCGCACAGGCCGCGCGAGGACAGCGGCGGCCACTCCGTCAGGAGATGTTTCATGATCGGGAAGTTGAGCCCCCACCCCACCGATGCGACGACGAGGAAGCCGAGCCCGAGCGGAGACATTCGGGCGCGACCCGCTTGGCGATTGACAGACATGATGGAACCGGATCCGGGCGGGAGGCGTCTTTGTTCTTGTTCTGACACAACGAAAGGGAACTCGCTTCACGCAAATTCTATATGCACTCTACCATACAGACGATTTGTCGGCATTCCGTCTTAATCTTCGCGTGGGGCCAAGCGAGTCGCCGGACCGCAGCCCGAAGGAGAAGGAATCATTGTGCCGCGCGTTCTCGTGGTGGATGACGACCCGATGGTATCCGTCGCCATCGAGCTCTGTCTGACGCGCCAGGGTTTCGAGGTCACCGTCGCCGACGGTGGTGAGGCGGGAATGCGCGCTATCGAAGCATGCCGCTTCGACGTCATGCTGATCGACGTCTTCATGCCGCATATGCGCGGCTTCGAATCGATCCGGATGTTTCACGAGCGCATGCCTGAGGTGCCGATCGTCGCGATGTCAGGTTATGCCTTCGCCAACACCGAGCGCGCGCCGGATTTCCTGCGGATGACCATCGAACTCGGCGCGGCATGCTGCCTGCGCAAGCCGTTCACGCCGAACGCACTGTTGACCACGATAAATGAATGCCTCAACAAGCCGACAGTCTCCGCGCGTTTCTCAAACTAGCGAAATAAAGCCGTTCATGCCGTCGCAGCGCGTTATTATTGGAATTGGCCTTGCCATTCTGCTCGCGATCAGCGCCGCGTCAATCGGTTTGGACGTCAAGTCGCGCATCGACGCGGTCGCGGTTGGCGAGACGCTGGGTATGCTGCGGAAATTCGCCGATATCCAGTTGTTGCTCCGGCGATCCGAAAGCGCCGCGCGCGGTTTCGCCCTCAGCAAGGACGACTACTTCGTCCGGGAATATCGCAACGCCAGTGAGGGTGTCCCGGCGGCTTTCGACAACCTGATTGCCGAGTTTGCGGATCGTCCCGACGAGAAGCTCGTGATCGAGCAAGCCAAGGCCCTTGCCATCAGACGCATGGCTATCAGCGCCGAATTGATCAGGCTACAGGCGGCCGGCGATAGCGCCGGAGCTGCCGCGCAGATGGCGACGGCCGAAGGCCGCACGACCATGGAAAAGATCGACATCGGTCTTGAGAAAATCATTGTCCAGGTGAGAACGCGCCTCGCCGATCGCTACGCCGCTTCCAGCACCACCCGGGCCTTCCTGCTGGCCATCGATCTCGCCGGGGTCGTGCTGATCCTGATCCTGGCGACAACCCTGATCCAGACGTCGCGGCGATCAAGACGCGAGCTTCAGCACTCACTGGACGCGACGCAAGCTGCCAACGAATCCCTGGAGGCCGCGGTGGCCGAGCGCACCGAGCATCTGGTCGCCGCCCATGAAGAGCTGCGGCATTCGACCGAGGTGCTGCAGAACACCTTCAACAGCGTTGCGGAAGCGGTGATCGTCCTCAACGCCGGGGGCGAGATTATCCTCGCCAACCAGGCGGCCGGGAAATTGTTGAATTACGAGCCGGGCATGAACGTCCGGGAACTGCGGCGACAAAGCGTCGCCTATCACGCCGACGGGGTGACCCGGCTGTCGTCCGATGAAATGCCCTCCGCGCAGGTGCTGCGCGGCGAACCATTCGACGAGCAGGAAATCGTCATCCGTCCCGCCGACGGCCGCGATCCGCTGCATCTCGTGGTCAGCGGCCGCCCGCTGCGCGACGCCTCGGGCGGGATCAGCGGCGCGGCGCTGGTCTATCACGACATTTCGCAATGGCGCGAAACCGAGCACAAGCTGCAACAATCGCAAAAGCTCGACGCCATCGGCAAGCTTACCGGCGGCGTCGCGCACGACTTCAACAACATGCTGACGGTCATCACCGGCACCACCGAAACGCTGGTCGCGGGTCTGGAGCATATGCCGACGCTGCAGAAGACCGCGGCGATGATCGACCAGGCGGCGGAGCGCTGCAGCGAACTGATCCAGCACCTGCTCGCCTTCGCCCGCCGCCAGCCGCTGCATCCGCGCAATATCGACGTCAACGGCACCGTGCTCGATATCGCCAAACTGCTCCGCCCGACGCTCGGCGAACAGATCGAGATCGACTCGATCCTGGAGCAGGAGGTGGCGACCTCGCATATCGACGCCTCGCAGCTCGCGAACTCGCTGCTCAACATGGCGATCAACGCCCGCGATGCGATGCCCGATGGCGGCAAGCTGTTGCTGGAGACCCGCAACGTCGTGCTCGACGAAGCCTATGCCCAGGCCAATCCGGACGCGCGGCCCGGCGCCTATGTGATGCTCGCCGTCAGCGACACCGGCACCGGCATGTCCAGGGAGGTGCAGGACAAGGTGTTCGAGCCGTTCTTCACCACCAAGGAGGTCGGCAAGGGAACCGGGCTCGGCCTGAGCATGGTCTACGGCTTCGTCAAGCAATCCGGCGGTCACATCAAGATCTACAGCGAACTCGGCCACGGCACCACGATCAGGCTGTATCTGCCGCCGGCCCGCGGCCAGGTCGAGGCTCCGGCCGCCGCGGCGGCGCCGCCGTTGCATGGCGACGAGACCATCCTCGTGGTCGAAGACGACGCCCTGGTGCGCAACTTCGTCGCCGCGCAATTGAAGTCGCTCGGCTATGAAACGGTGACCGCCGCCGACGGCCCGGCCACGCTCGCCATCGTCGACAGCGGCCAGCCGTTCGACCTGCTGTTCACCGACGTCATCCTGCCCGGCGGCATGACAGGCCGGCAACTGGCCGATGAAGTGGCGCTACGCCGCCCGGGCACGAAGGTGCTCTATACCTCCGGCTATACCGACAACGCGATCGTGCATCAGGGCCGGCTCGATCCCGGCGTGCTGCTCTTGAGCAAGCCCTATCGCAAGTCGGGGTTGGCCGACATGGTCCGCCGTGCGCTGAAGGCGGGCAATCCGGGAGCGGCTTCGCCTGAACAGCTTATGAGCGCGTCGCCAGCACCACGCCCGCCAGCGTAAAGGCCAGCGCCACGATCTGTGTCAACCCCAGCGGCTCGTGCAGCGCGAGCGCCGATGCCACCACGCCGATCACGGGCACCGCCATGGTGCCGATCGCCGCTACCGACGCCGGCAGCCGCGCCAGCGCCGCAAACCAGCTGACATAGGCGATGCAGAACTGGATCACGATCGAATAGGACAATAGCCACCAGCCGAGCTGGCTGACCTTCTCGATATGCGTGGTCTCGATCAGCAGACCCGCCACCGCCACCGGAAAGCAGCCGAGCCCGATCTGCCAGGCCGCCGCCGGGATCGGCGGCAGTTGCAGCGGCAGTTTTTTGGCGAGCACGGTGCCGAGCGCGAAACCAATGGCAGCCGTCAGCGCCATCAAGATACCCGGCAGTTTGGCTGCGCTCGCGGTGAAGCCGTTGCCGCCCATGATCGCGGCAAGGCCCGCGAACGCCATCACCAGCGCGAAGCTGCGCAGCAAGGTCGGCCGCTCGCCGAGCACCGGCCAGGCCAGCAGCGAGGCCCAGACCGGCATGGTGTAGGCGATCAGCGCGGCTTCGCTGGCCGGCAGCCAGAGCAGCGCCAGCCCCATCAGCACCATCCAGCCGGTGACGTTGAGCAGTGCCGCCAGCATCAGCCGCGGCCACAACCGGCGCTCGACCCGCAGGCTCTGTCCCATCACTAGCGCGAAGGCGGCCAGCAGCGCCGCGCCGATCACGCCGGTGAGGCCCCGGAAGGTCAGCACCGGCAGCTCGCTGAGCAGGTATTTGGTGACCGGCCAATTGAAGCCCCAGCCCACCGACGTGATGGCGAGGAACATCAGGCCTGCGGGGGCGAGGCGCGCAGGCGCATTGGTGGGGGACGGGTTGGTCATGAGGGTACCGGCAAGAATCAGGCGGGCACCCTGCCGCGTATTTGGACCCGAGACTATCGGTTGGCGCGCATGTCAGGGCGGAACCCTCCGTAGGCCTACGTGAGTCTCGCCAGCGCAATCCTTTGCGCCGAATAAATAGTTGCCCTGTGAACAGCGGGAGCAGTCGGGATTTTGACCCCGCCAAACAATTTTTTACGCTTGGGAATCTGTGAGGACTCACTGATACTTGGACCCATCACAGACGCGGCATTGCCCCCTGTTATCCCCCCTTGTCCACCATATTTAGTATTTGATTCAGGAACTCGTACTAGTCCTTGACGGACGAGACGGAGTTGGCCTAGTTTTCAACCCGTTCGGCGCGAGTGTGTTTTGGGTCCCCGCCGGTCATCCCAAATGGGTTCCGAAACGACCACTCCGACGGCCGGTTGAGGCAGCGGATGAGGGCTTGTCTGCCCTCGGTTCTCGGGAATTCTTCTGAGAATTCCCAGGGTTCTTCGGGGCGCCAGAAACGGGCCGGAATAGGCCCAGAAGATGCGTCGGTAGAAGCGTTGGGGCGTTGAATTGCATGACCTCGGAAACCCTTCGGGTTGCCCTGGGAGTGCCAGAGAACAGGCCGGGTTTCACCGGTTGAGCTGCGGATGGCGCGGTCAGGGTTGTCCAAAACAGTTGTTTTGGACGGCCATGGTCAGGGAGTCCGCTCAAGGAATAACATCCGGTTCTCGCGGAAAGCGGGCCGGTCAAAGAAGAGACGGGGCACGACCATGCGAATCGAACGGCGCAACACCACTTCCGGCCAGTCACCCTACGCAGGGATTGATTTCAGATTGACGACATCTGAGATCCGCAACCCCGACGGTTCGATCGTGTTCCGCCTGGAAAACGTCGAGGTGCCCCAGTTCTGGTCGCAGGTCGCCTCCGACGTCTTGGCGCAGAAGTATTTCCGTAAAGCGGGCGTCGCCGCGCGCCTGAAGAAGGTCGAGGAAGAGACCGTGCCGTCCTGGCTGTGGCGCTCGGTGCCCGACACCGAGGCCCTGGCGCTCCTTCCCGAGAACGAGCGCTTCGTCAGCGAACTCAGCGCCAAACAGGTGTTCGACCGCCTCGCCGGCTGCTGGACCTATTGGGGCTGGAAGGGCAACTACTTCTCGTCGGAAGAAGACGCGAGCGCGTTCTTCGACGAGTTGCGCTTCATGCTGGCCAAGCAGATGGTCGCGCCGAACTCGCCGCAGTGGTTCAACACCGGCCTGCACTGGGCCTACGGCGTCGATGGTCCCGGCCAGGGCCACTATTACGTCGATCCCTTCACCGGCAAACTGACCAAATCCAAGTCGGCTTACGAGCATCCGCAGCCGCATGCCTGCTTCATCCAGGGCGTCGGTGACGACCTCGTCAACGAGGGCGGCATCATGGACCTCTGGGTCCGCGAGGCGCGCCTGTTCAAATATGGCTCCGGCACCGGCTCGAACTTCTCGCGCCTGCGCGGCGAAGGCGAAAAGCTGTCCGGCGGCGGCCGCTCCTCCGGCCTGATGAGCTTCCTCAAGATCGGCGACCGCGCCGCCGGCGCGATCAAGTCCGGCGGTACCACCCGCCGCGCGGCCAAGATGGTCGTGGTCGACGCTGATCACCCGGATATCGAGACCTATATCGACTGGAAGGTGAAGGAGGAGCAGAAGGTTGCGGCGCTGGTCACCGGCTCCAAGATCAACCAGAAGCATCTGAAGGCCGTGCTGAAGGCCTGCGTCAATTGCGAAGGTTCGGGCGACGACTGCTTCGACCCCGAGAAGAACCCTGCCCTGCGCCGCGAGATCAAGCTCGCGCGCCGTTCGCTGGTGTCCGACAACGTCATCAAGCGGGTGATCCAGTTCGCCAAGCAGGGCTACAAGGACATCGACTTTCCGACCTACGACACCGACTGGGATTCGGAAGCCTACCTCACCGTGTCCGGCCAGAACTCCAACAACTCGGTCTCGCTGAAGGACGATTTCCTCCGCGCCGTGGAAACCGACGGCGACTGGAACCTGATCGGCCGCACCAACAAGAAGGTGACGAAGACGCTCAAGGCGCGCGACCTCTGGGAAAAGATCGGCCACGCCGCCTGGGCCTCGGCCGATCCCGGCCTGCACTTCAACACCACCATGAACGACTGGCACACCTGCAAGGCGTCCGGCGACATCCGCGCCTCCAATCCGTGCTCGGAATACATGTTCCTGGACGACACCGCCTGCAACCTGGCCTCCGCCAACCTGATCACGTTCTATTCGACCACGACCAAGCGGTTCGACGTCGAATCCTACGAGCATCTGTGCCGGCTCTGGACCGTCGTGCTGGAAATCTCCGTCATGATGGCGCAGTTCCCCTCAAAGGCGATCGCCGAACTCTCCTACGAGTTCCGCACGCTCGGCCTCGGTTTTGCGAACATCGGCGGTCTGCTGATGACCATGGGTCTGTCGTATGACTCGAAGGAAGGCCGCGCGCTTTGCGGCGCGCTGACCGCGATCATGACCGGCATCTCCTACAAGACCTCCGCCGAGATGGCCGCCGAACTCGGCACCTTCCCCGGCTACAAGAAGAACGCCCAGCACATGCTGCGCGTGATCCGCAACCACCGCCGCGCCGCGCACGGCGAATCGCGCGGCTATGAGGCGCTCGCCGTGAGCCCAGTCCCGCTCGACCACGCCTCGTGCCCGCAGGCCGACATCGTCACCCATGCTATTGCTGCCTGGGACGACGCGCTGGCGCTCGGCGAGAAGCACGGCTATCGCAACGCGCAGACCACCGTGGTGGCGCCGACCGGCACCATCGGTCTGGTGATGGATTGCGACACCACCGGCATCGAGCCTGACTTCGCGCTGGTAAAATTCAAGAAGCTCGCCGGCGGCGGCTACTGGAAGATCATCAACCAGGCCGTCCCGGTCGCCCTGCGCACGCTCGGCTACTCCGAGGCCGATATTGCCGAGATCGAGGCCTACGCCGTCGGCCACGGCTCGCTCTCCAACGCGCCCGGCATCAACGTCTCGACGCTGAAGGCCAAGGGCTTCACCGACGAAGCGCTGGCCAAGGTGGAAAAGGCGCTGCCGACCGCGTTCGACATCAAGTTCGCCTTCAACAAGTGGACCTTTGGCGAAGATTTTCTGCGTGAGGTGCTGAACCTCGCGCCGGAAGCGATCGCGGCCCCCGGCTTCGACCTGCTCGCCGCCGTCGGCTTCACCAAGCGCGAGATCGAGGCCGCCAACGTTCACATCTGCGGTGCGATGACGGTGGAGGGAGCTCCCCACCTCAAAGCCGAACATTATGCGGTGTTCGACTGCGCCAACCCCTGCGGCAAGATCGGCAAGCGCTATCTGTCGGTCGAGAGCCACATCCGGATGATGGCGGCCTCGCAGCCGTTCATCTCGGGCGCGATCTCCAAAACCATCAACATGCCGAACGACGCCACCGTCGAGGATTGCAAGTCCGCCTACCTGCTGTCCTGGAAACTGGCGCTGAAGGCCAACGCGCTCTATCGCGACGGCTCAAAGCTGTCGCAGCCGCTGAATTCGCAGCTCATCGCCGACGATGACGACGAGGAGGATGCGACCGACGCCTATTACGACAAGCCGATGGCGGCGCGTACCGCCCAGGTCTCGGAAAAGATCGTCGAGAAGCTGGTCGAGCGCATCGTGGTGATGCGCGAGCGCGAGAAGATGCCGGATCGCCGCAAGGGTTATACCCAGAAGGCGGTGGTCGGCGGGCACAAGGTCTATCTGCGTACCGGCGAATATGACGACGGCCGGATCGGTGAGATCTTCATCGACATGCACAAGGAAGGCGCCGCACTGCGCTCCTTCATCAACAACTTCGCCATCGCGGTGTCGCTCGGCCTGCAATACGGCGTGCCGCTGGAGGAATATGTCGACGCCTTCACCTTCACCCGCTTCGAGCCGGCGGGCCCCGTGCAGGGCAACGACTCGATCAAGTACGCGACCTCGATCCTCGACTATGTGTTCCGCGAACTCGCGGTCAGCTACATGTCGCGCTTCGATCTCGCCCATGTCGATCCCAGCGAGTCGAACTTCGACGCGCTCGGCCGCGGCGTCGAGGAAGGCAAGGAGCCGGATCCGTCGCACTCGACCAAATATGTGTCGAAGGGCCTGACCCGCTCGCGCACCGACAAGCTCGTCGTCATGCGCTCGACCCCCAGCGATACCGACGCCCGCGGCGCCAGCAACGTCACCGCGATCGCCGGCCACGGCCCCAGCGCCCGCCTCGCCGACACGTTGGAAGGCGCGGTCGCGCTGAAGCAGGAAGTCCAGCACGACCTGTCGCCGACCGAAAAGCTGGAAGCCATGCAGTGGAGCAAGGCGGGCACCGCGCAAGCCGCTGCGCCCTCCAAGGCCGAGCGCCGCGCCGAAGCGAAAGCCAAAGGCTACGAAGGCGAGATGTGCTCGGAGTGCGGCAACTTCACGCTGGTGCGGAATGGCACCTGCATGAAGTGCGATACGTGTGGCAGCACGACGGGGTGCAGCTGAGAATATCGCAATCATCGAAATCGCGAGCAAATGGAAAGGGCGGCCAAACGGTCGCCCTTTCGATATGAGAAGGGAATTCGGTCCCAACGCGTCAGTTAAGAAAGATTGCCGCCTTACGAACGCGATCCCTGATCCAATTCGAAGACATAGCGAGACTGCTCTCAGGAACTTTCCGTGTGCCAAACAACAAGAATCAGCACTTCGTTCCGCGATGCCTTCTCCGACCGTTCACACTGGCCGGCGCCGGTACCGCAATAAACGTCTTCAATATTGCGCGCGACCGACCCATTTGGAACGCCTCGGTCAAGAGCCAATGTTCTCGCGATTATTTTTACGGCCATGACAGAAAAATTGAATCCATCTTAGCTTCACTCGAAGGAGAGTTTGCAGCAACTCTAAAGAAGTTGCAGCAAGGCGATATGCCAAACGACGATGAAAAACGTCAGCTCCTGCTTTTTTCCCTCGTCCAGTGGAGGCGCACTGCGGCGACAATCGAGGAGATGAAGCTGCAGCAGGAGGATTTCAAAGACAAAGTCCTAGCGGGACACCAAGAGCAACGTCACGAACTCGACTTGACTCACAACGAAATCGTCGTGATGTCGATGAGGATGGGTGTCGATATGCTCAAATACACTTTGGATTTGAAAGTATCGATCTTCTTAAACAGATCTTCAACCGATTTCGTGATCTCCGACAATCCATCGGTTCTGACCAACCGATTGCACCTGCAGCGATGGAATAATCGAAATTTTGGGGTCTCCAATTCAGGGGCTATATTCTCATTGCCACTCAGCCCCAAGCTTTCATTCATCGCTTACGATCGGGCCGCCTATACGATAGCTAACTCCTCTGGCTTCGTGGAGGTAAGAAAAGACGCTGACGTCTCGGCTCTGAATGAGCTGCAGGTTTTATCCGCGACCGAGAACCTCTATTTTTCTCAACCAAGCGCATCAGACAAGATTGGCGAACTGCTTCGCGCTTCCAAGAGCGAACGACAAATGCCTACTTTCCGGAATACGATGCTAATCTTGGATAGCGAAGATCAAGACGTCCAAACCTTCCGAGTCGCAGAATCCGATGAACTGGAGACAGCTAACCTCACCCACACGGAATTGTTGTCGCGAAAGCCGCAACGATGGCCTTCACAATTGACCTTTCGGTCGAAAATCAAAACATTTGGCAATGGCAGTAGCGTTGGCCATGTGAGGAAAGAAGACTGGCTCTCTCCTAGCTCGCCTATACGCCCTTTCCGTTTCAAAGAACCTACAGCGTAGTCGCGACGCTAGTCCGGCGCATCGATTACTAGAAGCCGTTGACGCCCGGTTCGCCATCGGCGCGCATTCGGTCTGCTACCGCGTCGGCACCGACATCGGCGGACGTAGGGATGACCGTGACGTACCCGCGTTGGCGGCTGGCGGCTTCGCCGCGGCGCGCGATGGGCTGGGCTTCGCACTGTCGACGGATTCCAGATAGCTCGTGAGCGCCCAGGCCGAGCTGGAATTGCTGGTGTAGTGGTCTTGCAGGAACAGCGCGTAGAATGGGTTGAACTCTTGCGAAACCCATCACTATCGCAACCTGCCATTCAATTGATGGGTATCGCTAAGCTCCACCCTTCCTACGCGCCAGCAGACAGTTACGGCTTTAATCCAAGAGAACTTTCGAATATTATTCAGGTGGCCGCAGAGAACCGCGACCTTATTCTGAGAGCGTGGCATGACCACTTCGGCAACTAGCGTTCGGTTTGACGAACACACGATGTGGGTCGAGCTGTCCGATGGCCGGACGCTCGGCGTGCCGCTCGCGTGGTTTCCGCGGCTTTTGCACGCAACACCTGCCGAACGCCAGCAGGTCGAATTGAGCCGTGTGGGCCTGCACTGGGAAGCGATCGACGAGGATATTTCAGTCGCCGGCTTATTGGCCGGCCGCGGAGACGTGACGCATTCGCCGGAGCACGCGGCATAGCGCGCATTCGCGCGATCCGTTCGCTTACCCTAGCCTACCCCTGCTCCGAAAATCCCAAAATCGTCTTCAGCAATTTCGGAAAGCGCGCATTGATATCCGCTTCGCGGACGACATTGCGGTGCTCGACGCCTTTTTTCGAGGTCTGGATCAATCCGGCTTCGCGCAGAATGCGGAAATGGTTCGACAGGGTCGACTTGGCCATGCCGGGGCACGGCGCTGCGGCCGTGCAGGACATGCAATCATTCTCATCCAGCAGGCTTTTGACGATACGCAGCCGCATCGGGTCCGCCAGTGCTGCCAGCACTCCGGCCAATGTGATGTCCTCACGCTGCGGGTGAACGAATTGCACCATGCCTAAATATATAGCGCTCCCCTTGAACACATTCAATAGTTCATTATTACTGAACTACTGAACAATTCGCACGTGTGCGGAGATGGAGAGCAAGATGACCAAGAGACTTGAAGGCAAAGTGGCGCTGGTAACCGGCGCATCAAAGGGTATCGGCGCCGAGATCGCGGTTCGCCTCGCCGCCGAGGGTGCGGCGGTCGCCGTGAACTACAGCGCCAGCAAGCAGGCGGCCGAGCGCGTGGTCGCTGCGATCACCGGCAAGGGCGGCAAAGCCGTGGCCGTGCACGGCAATCTCACCGACGCCGGCCATGTGAAATCGGTGGTGGCCGAGACCGTGAAGGCATTTGGCCCGATCGACATCCTCGTCAACAATGCCGGGCTCTACGAGTTCGCGCCGCTGGATGGCATTACCGCCGAGCACTTCCACAAGCATTTCGATCTCAACGTGCTTGGCCTGCTGCAAGTCTCGCAGGAAGCCGCGCGGCACTTCAACGAGGCCGGCGGCAGCATCGTCAACATCAGTTCCGGCGTGTCGACGATGGCGCCGCCGAACACCGCCGTCTACACCGCGACCAAGGCCTCGGTGGACGCCATCTCCTCGGTGCTGTCAAAGGAACTGGCGCCGCGAAAGATCCGCGTCAACACCGTCAACCCCGGCATGATCGCCACCGAAGGCGTGGTTTCCGCAGGGTTGGACGAAGGTGACATGCGCAAGTGGATCGAATCCGTCACGCCACTGGGCCGGATCGGCAAGGTCGAGGAGATCGCGGCGGCGGTGGCGTTCTTTGCTTCGGATGATGCTTCGTACGTCACCGGCGAAACATTGCACGTGACGGGCGGCCTGCACTAAGCGCCCGGCGCAGCACGCAGGATGGGGAAACCCATCCTGCGTGCTTGCGGCCTATCGCGTCGGCACCGGCATCGGCGGACGCAGCGATGACCGTGACGTACCAGCGGTGGCGGCTGGCGGCCTTGCCGCGGCGCGCGATGGGCTGCGCTTCGCACTGTCGACGGATTCCAGATAGCTCGTGAGCGCCCAGGCCGAGCTGGAATTGCTGGTGTAGTGGTCTTGCAGGAACAGATAAAGCCTGAGGCTGAACCGGCCCTTGGCGAGCCCGCGCGCGCTGCGATGGCAAGTCGCGCAGCTCTCGGCAAACATTTTTGGCGCCGGCTTGTCCTGATCGAGATTCTGCGCGACGGCCGCCGAGCCGCCCAACGCAGCCAAAACGGTAAAAACAACAAGACCGCAGCCCGTTTTCGTTGACGACATCAATTTTGGCCGGTGGCTGAACGGATGAGAGACCTGCCCACCGCCGCTTGCATCAGCGACAGCAGAGGCGAAACGCAATCTGGCGCGTGCCAGTGGCAAAATGTGGGCTGCCGCACCACCTTTGCCTGCCTCGGCAACGTGGGCTAGAACGCCGCCATGTCCAGCACCTCGCCCCCCTCCTCGCCCCTCCCGTTCGACCAACTGCTCCACGCCGTCGGCCGCCGCCGTTCGGCCTATGGCTATATCAGCGGGCTTGCGCTCGACCGCGCTGCGCCCAGCGAGGCCTGGACCAGCCTGCCGTACCGGCCGGTGTTCGTCGGCGACACCGAGACCGGCGTGATCCACGGCGGCGTGGTCACGGCGATGCTGGACGAGACCTGCGGCATGGCGGTGCAGCTCGCGCTCGACGGCACCGGCGCGATCGCGACGCTGGACCTGCGGATCGACTACCAGAAGCCGGCGACGCCGGGGCTCGACATCCGCGCGCATTCGGTCTGCTATCGCGTCACCCGCTCGATCGCGTTCGTGCGCGCCACCGCCTACCAGGAGACCGAGGACGAACCGGTCGCCACCGCGACCGCCTGCTTCATGGTCGGCGCCAACCGCACCAACATGCTGGAGCGGCCGACCGAGCATCAGGCGCTGCCGGCGCTCGATGCGCCCCAAGATACGACCGGCCTGTTCGCCAACAGCCCGTTCGCGCGCTGGCTCGGCATTCGCGACCATGACCAAGGAACTGAACAAGGCACGCTGGTGATGCCGTTCTCGCCAAAAATCATCGGCAATCCGATCCTGCCCGCGATCCACGGCGGCATGACTGGCGCCTTCCTCGAAACCACCGCGATCGTCGGCGTGACGCGCGAACTCGGCGCATCAGCGACGCCGAAGCCGATCGGCCTCACGGTCAATTATCTCCGCTCCGGCCGGGCGCGGGACAGTTTTGCCAGCGTCTCGATCGTCAAGCAGGGGCTGCGCATCGTCGCCTTCGAAGCCCAGGCGTGGCAGGACGACCGCGCCAAACCGATCGCCACGGCGTTCGGACATTTCATGCTGCGGCGGACGGCGGATACGGAAGAGGAATAATATATAGCCCGGATGAGCGAAGCGATATCCGGGACATCTCTCACACCGCCCCGGATATCGCTTCGCTCATCCGGGCTACGAAGCAGACGCAGTTTTGTTCTTCATTCGACTCGGTTCTGTTCGCAAAGAACGAATCGGAGTCGCTCAAATCAGCGCGGGCGAAGTCTTAACAACAGGTTTGCTTCGTAGCCCGGATGAGCGAAAGCGATATCCGGGGCCTCTCTCACACCATCCCGCATATCGCTTTCGCTCATGCGGGCTACTTCTCGGCCGTGAAAAACTTGGTGCCGTCGAAGAATCTGTTCGGACGGGTGAACACCGATAGAAACATCGCACCGTTGGGTGCATGCGCGACATGGATGTTGCCGCCCGGCCGCCACACGAAGTCGCCCGGCCCGCAGCTTCCCTCGGCGTCTTCCAGCGACCCTTCGAGCATGAAGGTCTGTTCGAGCGCGGTGTGCTCGTGCAGCGGCACCACGGCACCGGGCGCCATCTTGAACAGGATGGTGGAGCGCCCTTCGTCATCGCTGTAGAGAATTTTCATCTCGATCCCGGCGAACTGCGTCGGCTGCCAGGGCATGCTGGAGGCAGCGACGATGGTCGAGCGAAGGTTCGGCGGGTTGACGGGCCTTGACGTTGTCGTTGAGGTTTTTTCGGGCTTGTTCATGGCCTCGCTCCCTGGATGCGGCTCATCTCCGTGAGCCGGCGGGAACGATGCTAGCATATTCCGCCCAGCGCGCGCATCACGACAAAAGCCCGCGACGCATCGCGGGCTTCTGTTATTTGTAGGATGGGTGGAGCGAAGCGATACCCATCAATACCGCCCGTGAGGTGATGGGTATCGCTTCGCTCCACCCACCCTACGTACTGTCAATGAATCGCGCGACTGGTAGTCTCGTTCGGGCCTTCCGCGGTCTTGGTCTTATGCCGCGGCGTCAGGACGCTGAGCTGAACCGGCGTCGCCGACATGGCGACCGGCGCCTGTTCGCTGACGTTTTCAGCGCCCAGCACCTGAAGCTGCACGGCAGAAACCGGCAGGCCCGCCTTTTCGTAAGCCGGCAACTCGCCCGCGACAGCGCCGGTCACAGCCGTCATCGCGAGGACAGCGGCGGCAGCGACGGACAGGGAAATCTTCTTCACGTCAGTTCTCCTTAATGGCTTGAAATACAGACTTATACGTCGCTTATTGCATTGCAATAGCTCATTGTTGCGACGCACAATAACGTGATCGCAGCGTCAATTCAGTCGTGAAGATTCGTTGGAAATTTTTTGCGGGCACCGTAGTCAGCGGACCGGCGCGCTCAGCGCGTGCGATGCGCTCGCTTGCGCTGAGAGCGACGTCGGTGACATGCACTTCGTAGGGCGGATTAGCGTCAGCGTAATCCGCCGTCGCAACAAGGCGGTGGGTTACGGCTTCCGCCTAACCCACCCTACTTGAGATACTCAGGCCGCCTTCGCTGTCTTTTCCGGCGGCGCGGTTTCCATCGCGCGCATGTAGAGATCGAGCAGGCCTTCGCGTTCGTCGCGCTCGTTCTTGTCCTGCTTGCGCAGCTTGATGATCTCCTTGAGGATCTTCACATCGAAGCCCTCGCCCTTGGCCTCTGCGAAAACTTCCTTCTTCTGCTCGTTCAGTTCCTGCAATTCGCTGTCGATGTTCTCGACCCGCTCCACAAAAGAACGGATCTTGCCGCCGGGAATGGTGATGTCTGACATGGTGCCTCTTGGTTGGTGAGGTCGTGAAAATGACCGCAAAGAAATCACCAATGTGTTAACCTCGACGGCATTAGCCCCAGGAACCCGACACTCCGCGATCCCATCCACATGAACGTGATTTCGATCCAGTCGCAGGTCGCTTTCGGCCATGTCGGCAACAGCGCCGCGGTGTTTCCGCTGCAGATGCACGGCATCGACGTGACAGCGGTGCCGACCACGCTGTTGAGCAACCGGCCGGGTTACCCGACCCTCCGCGGCCGGGTGCTGGAGGCGCAACTGGTCGCGGATCTGCTGCTCGGGATCGAGGAGCGCGGCGCGGTCGAGACATCGCGCATGATCCTGTCGGGCTATCTCGGCTCGGCCGACATCGCGGCCGTGGTCGCGGACTTCGTCATCCGTGCCAAAGCGCGCAACCCTACCCTGCTCTATTGCTGCGATCCCGTGCTCGGGGATCGCGACCGCGGCCTGTTCGTCCAGTCCGACATCCCACAGCTGGTGCGTGACCGGCTCTGTCCGCTGGCCGATATCATCACGCCCAATCATTTCGAGTTCGAAACCCTCGTCGGCGCGCGAGCCGGCACAAGGGCTGACATGATCGCGCAGGCGCAAACGTTGCTGGCGCGCGGTCCATCGACCATCGTCATTACCAGCGCCGAATTATCGGATACGCCCGACGGCGAGATCGAAACCCTTGCTGTCGAGAAAGCGCAAAGCTGGCGCGTGCGCACGCCAAAGCTGCCGATCAGCCCGTCCGGCACCGGCGATCTCTTTGCCGCGCTATTCGCTGCCGCGCGCGTTCAGGGCAAGGACACGCCGCAAGCACTCGGCCACGCCGCTTCCGCGATCTACGCCGTGCTGGAGCGCACCGCGGCTGCAGGCACCGCGGAAATGCGTATCGTCGAGAGCGCCGAACAGCTGGTCCACCCGACGCGCCGGTTCGACGCCACCGCGATCGGCTAGCACCGTCATTGCGAGGAGCATAGCGACGAAGGCGAAGTCGTGTCTATCGACTGTCATTCCGGGATGGTCCGATGGACCAGACCTCAGATGCGCAATTGCGCATCGGGGAATCTCGAGATTCCCCGATGTGCAAGTGCACATCTGAGGTTCGATGCTTCGCATCGCCCCGGAATGACGGCTCACCGTCATTTCAGCGTGCGACAAAACGACCCGACGGGCAAATCACCAAAGTCTGTCTAGTGCTTGGCGCAAAAATATTTCCATTGCGCCGTCGGGCAAATCAGCCGTCTAACTCCGCCCGTCTCCCGCGACAAGAGGGGCGATCGCGATCGTCACGAACGTGCGGTGGGATGCGATGGACGCCGATGCTGCGACTGACGAGCGCGGCAAAGGCGTACGGTGAAGTCGTGTGGACCTGATGCCGCGACGCTGGCGTCAAGTTCGTGGGGAGCTAACGCTTCTTGCGGATGACGGTGACAACCAAGCCCGTTCACCGGGGTGAGCACGAAGTAAGCCGTAAAGCCGTTGCGTGGGGGAGGCCGGAGTGTTTCCGCTGAACCTGTATGCTCGTGTGCAGCTTTATTTAGTGCCATCGCACGCGAGACCGCGGGTGCAGCGCGCACCCGGTCTTCCCCGCGCCCTCTTCACCGAAGAGGGACAAACGAAATGCAAAACCTCGGGCGTATCGCGCCGCGAGAACGCGAAGTTGTATCTATCCGCCGTCATTCCGGGATGGTCCGAAGGACCAGACCTCAGATGCGCAATTGCGCATCGGGGAATCTCGAGATTCTCAGATGTGCAATTGCACATCTTAGTTCGATGCTTCGCATCGCCCCGGAATGACGCCGAAAGAGCTGATGACGTGAATTGCAGGTTGGGCTGTTTGAAACTCAAATACGAGACGACCGAAGGTAGCTGCGCCCTCTCAAAACGGCGGCTTCTTCCGCTCCCGCTGCATCTTCGCCGCCTCGATCCACCACGCCAGGTCATCCGCGAACCGCGGAAACGCGTGCGTCAGCGCCTTGCCGCCCTCGCCGAGCGGCTGCCCCTCGGCGGACAGCGTCTGCGAAATCGGGCCGACCGCAAGCGTGCTCGAAATCACCACCATGCCCATCTCGGACAGCGTGCCATGCCAGGCCAGCGCGGCGCGGGCGCCGGCAAAGCGGCCGGCCGAATAGCTGGCGATGGCGGCGGGGCGCCAGAACCATTCCTCGAGGAAATGATCGGTGAGATTTTTCAACCCCGGCTGAATGCCCCAGTTGTACTCGCCGGTGACGAACACAAAACCGTCGGCGCCGCGAATCTGCCCGGCGAGTTTCTCCAGCCGCTCGGGCGCCTGCCCCCTCGGATATTCCTTGTACATCCGGTCGAGCATCGGCAGACCGATCGCCCTGGCGTCGATCAGTTCGACATCGTCGCCCCTGGCCCGCAGTCCTTCAATGACGAATTGCGCGAGCCGGATGCCCATGCGGTCGGAGCGGTAGGAGCCGTAGAGAACGAGAATGCGGTTGCTCATGATGGGGACAGGCTATCACAGCCAGAGCGTTTTAGAACGAAGCGGAAACCGGTTCGCACAACGAAAACGCGTCAAAAAAACAGGCCTCAGCGCCAATAGCGCCAAAGGTCGGCTTTGTCGTTCGAACGATGTTCGGGGGAGTTCGGCGGCAGCGCGAGGCCTCTGATGAAGCCGAGCAGGCAAACGGCGACGAAGCCGAAGGCGCCCGCCACACCGATCCAGTGAAAAATGCTGTCCATGCCGCTACCTCCGACCATTGGTCGCGGGGCATGGCCAACGGGTTCACCGGGGGCGCGGACGCAGGACCCGGCCGGGGGTTCCCGGCCCCGGGACGGCCCCAACCTCTCCACCTCAGCGCCTTGCTTTGGTCAAACCCGGCTGGCCGTCTGGACCGGCCCCGCGGCCTTCACCGCCACGAATCCGCTCGGGCGTTTCTGTTGATGACATTGGACTGATAGAGGGACACCAATGCAATCCACGCCAAACCTGCGCGACGCCGATCCGCACGACGTGTTCGTGATCGAACCAAACGTCTCGCTCGCCGCGCGCGCCGACAAGGCGCCGCTGGATCAGTTGTACGACGTACTGAGTCATCCATCGGTGCCGCGTCCGTCGGATCGCGCTCCGTCGCACGTCAGACCCGATCCCGAACTCCGCGTCGCGCCGGACTTCTCCGCCAGCGCCGCGGTGCCATCAGTCGATGCCGCCGCTCGCGGGACCGTCGCAGATGATATCCCGGTCGACGATACCAGGTTTAACGATATCAGGCTTGGCGACACCGAAATCAGCGCGCACCAGCCCGCAACCAGCAAGTTCGCCCGAGGCGCTGTCATGAGCCTGTTCGCGATAGGCAGCGCCGTCGCTGCCGCCGCATGGCAGCACTATGGCGATGACGCCAAGGCGATGTTCGCGCAATATACGCCGCCGTTCTCGCTGGCTTCCTCGGCTTCGGTCGAAAAGCCCGCGACGTCAGAGCAACCGGCCGCTGCGGCGGTTCAGGCGGCGGAAAGCCAGCCCGCCGAGACCGCCGCGCCGGCGACGGCCAGCGCCGCACTGGTGACGGCAAGCGCCGCACCGGTGACAGCCGCCGCGCCCGACCAGACGCAGGTGATCCAGTCGATGGCGCGCGACCTCGCCGCGATGGGCCAGCAGATCAACGAACTCAAGGCGAGTATCGAGCAGATCAAGGCCGGCCAGGCGCAGATGGCAGGTGCACCGGCGAGGACGACCGAAGCCCGTCTCGCCGAACCTGCCCCGCGGCCCCGGGTCGCGCCGCCGCCTCCGGTTCACGCGTCCACCGCGCCCGTGCGCAGGCCGAAACAAGTATTCCCCTACGCGCCGATCGCGCCCGCGCCGGTGGCGCCGCAGCCACAAACCGCCGCGGCTCCCGCGCCGCTCGCACCGCAGGCCCAAGCCGCAGAGGCCGCCGACGGCGGCCCCGTGGTGCGCCCGCCGATGCCGCTGCGGTAGGGGGCGAAGGCGGGTCAGCTCTGATGCGGCCCGCGCATCATCTTCATGGCGTCCTCGATGTGGCGCCACTCCTTGGCCTCCTCGGCCTCGCCCTTGTGCTCGCAGGCCTGCGCATTCTGCGCGGCCTCGGCGATGGCCGATAGACCGTGCTGCTCCATCATCTGGCGCGCGATGGTGTGAATTTGCGAATGGGACATCATATCGCTCTCTCCCCGATGGCTTAACCGCGCGCAACGACCGCCGCGGCGCTTCCCGTGCCTGAAAACGCCCGAAGCCTAGGTCTCGTTCCCGGGACATCCACGCGCAATTCCAGGCCGGTTCCCGCGTCATTCCCACCCGGGCCAACCTCCCATTGAACCTTCGCCCGGCCACTGGCGTCCAACACTTCAAATCAGCCTTTGATCTCAATCGATTTCGCCAAAATTCATTCCGCGGGCACGACCCATGTTCGTCCACGCTTCCCGTTGGTGCCGCCGCCCCGGTCTCGCGCTGGCGTCGCTTGCTGCGGCTTGCTCCCTCGCCTTCGCCGCACCGGCCGAGAAGCCGGTCGCCGGCAAGGTGGTGCATTTTCCGCAAGGGGTCTGGAGCGCGCTGCCGCAGCTCGGGCCGGACGGCAAGGTGCGGCAATGCGTGCTGGTGGCGGCGCGCGATCGCGCGACCGGGGATGGCACGGTGACGACGCGGCTTTCGTTCACCATCAGCCGGGGCAGCGGGTTCACGGCCGTGATTCAGGATGACCGCGTGCCGACCGAAGAGGTATTGGACGACCAGGCCGAAATCCTGATCGACAACCGCGCCTTTCCCTCCGTGGGCTTCCCGGTCGCCGGCACCGCCTTCATCTTCCATCCCGGCGATGCCGCCGGCGCGCTCGCGGCGCTCGCCAAAGCCAGCCGCATCACGCTGCGTTCGGATGGCGCCGGCGTCGATTCCGGCGCCATCGCCGTCAATCTTCCCTCCGATGCACTCAAATGGCTCAACGAATGCAGCCGGATATTCAACATCGCGATCGACAGACCGACCGACCCCAACGCGCCCGACATGCCGGCGCCGCGGCCGCGCTCGCCGAAAATCGTCGACATTTCGACCTTGCCGCCCGGTCCTCCCGGCATGTCGGACAAGCAGAAGATCGAGGGCTGGGATGCCTCCGAGCTGCGCAACAGCGAAGGCAGTATCGTCGTCTGCTTCATTCGCCGCCACTATGTGATGGGATCGGAGCCCTCCTCGCGCCGGATGGCAACGTTCCTGATGGTAAGCCGCAAGCGCGGCTTCACCCTCATGCTCAAGGACAGCAATATCAATCAGCCCGAGGGCACGCCGGTCGAAGCGACGCTGAAGGTCGGCGACGATCCGTTCACCGGCTTCTCCGCCCAGGTGCAGGGCAATGACGAAATCGGAATCTTCCCGCAGCATGCCGCGGCGCTGGCCGCCGTGCTCGAGAAAGGCATCCGCGTCACCTTCAAGTCGAAGGTCAGCGACAATTTCGAATTTCCGGTGCAGGCCAGCGTCATCCCGTGGCTGCGCGCCTGCGCGCGCCGCAACGGCCTCGCGTTCGAGCAGGCGGGGCAGTAAACGGCGAGCGGCTACAAATTATCTATTTCCGACGGCTCGAACCAGTTCGTCAGCGACAGCCCGCCGTCGACCACGATCGCGGCGCCGGTGACGTAGGCCGAGATCCGGTTCGACAGCACCGCGAGCGCCATCGGCGCCAGGTCTTCGGCAGCTCCAAGACGGCCGAGCGGAATGTGCCGGGCGAGCTTGGGATCGGCGACGAAGCCGCCGGCTGCGATGGCGCCGGGTACCAGCGCGTTGACGCGGATGCCGTAGCGGCCGAATGTCTTGGCCAGTTCTCGCACCAGCATCGCAAGCCCGGCTTTCGCGGTGGAATAATGCGGCAGGTTGCGCGGCGTGCCGGCATGCAGCGAGGTCAGCAACAGGAACGATCCGCCCGCCTGATCCGCGATCAGTTTCCGCGCCAGCCCACGGGCGAGGTGAAAGCCCGCCTCGAGATTGACCGCATGCATCTGCGCCCAGGTTTCGGTCGTGACCGCCATCGCATGATCGGCCTCGCGCCGCGGCGGCGAGGCTGAGTGCACGAAATGCGTCACCCGTCCGACCGAGGCTTCAGCATGCGCCAGCAGCGCATCGCGGGCCGCGGCATTGGCGAGGTCGCCGACCCATGCGGCTGCAAGTTCAGGCCGCGGCGTGGATTTCACCGCCGCCGTCACCGTATCCTCGTTGACGTCGGCGAATACGGTTCGCACGCCCTCGCCGATCAGCGCCTGTGCGATCGCGCGACCGATGCCGTTGCCGGCGCCGGTAACCAGCGCCGCCTCGCGCGCGGGATCGAAGGGCATGTCGAAAAGGCTCATGGTGGCAAGCTCCTCGGGTATCTCGTTATGGCCCTGAACCCTACCGCCTGTGGGTGCGACCAACCATGGACGATTTCGATCAACAGACAGTCCGATGCCCTCCTTGCTCTATACCGCGCTCTTCGAAGCCCTCGGTGCCGTCGCCCTCTGGACGATGGTCACCGATATCAGGGCCGGCAGCACGACCAACCGCGGCATGACCATCGATGCCAAGGAAAATCCCGGCGGATTTTACCTCATCATGTTCGCCAAAGGCGCCTTCGCCTGTTTTGCCGCGGCCGTGCTGTTGCACACGCTAGGCCTGATCGGCGATCCCGTGACATGGATCCACCAGACGTTTCCGTTCCTGAAGGTCCGGTAGCCGATCACCGGTTTGACCGACCGCCCCCGCATCGCCCTTGCGCTGGATCAATACGGCGCAACGCCCGCATCGACAGGTTGCTTTCGCCCGGCAGGAAATCGGCCTATTGTCGTGCCTGCAACCGGCGGGGCTATCCCATGCGAACCCGCGTTCGAAAGTTTGCCCACGTTCTGGAACGCCTTGGCCTTGCCATGGCCGGAGCGGCAAGCGGGTTGTTTGTGTCGGCGCTGGTGGGAACGAGCATCGCGCTGTTCACGTCCCAAGCCTTCCTGCTCCTGATGATGCTCGGCGGCGCCGTCGGATTCTATCTCGGTATCGACACCCCGCCGCTGCGCTTCAACGCCACGAGCGCCCAGCCCGCGGACGGCCATTGGATCGGCAAGATCGACACCCCGGAATTCCTCAGCGCGGTCGGCACCTTCCTCGCGGCGTTCTCGGCCTTCGCTTCCGTCGGCGTGATCGTGCTTCGCCACGATCCGCATGTCGCCTGGACCTGGATGATCATGGCCGGATGGTGCGTCGGCGTCGTCATGCAGACCGTCGCCGGCGCGATTGCGCGCACGCGGCGATGAGGCAGGTTGGAACCGGCGCGCGTTCGCAGATCGTTAAGCAAATCTCGGCGCGACGCGCCTGCCATCAAACAAATTCCACAATTTTTTCTAGGAAGAGAAGTTCGCATCATTCAACAAGGAGAACTTCCATGCGGTTTGGTCACGCCCTCTTCATCGCGGCAACGGCCGGCCTTCTCACGCTGGCGGCTCCGACGCTGGCCCGGAATACCGATGCGCAAAAAACCGCCGAGCAGCCGGCGTCGTCGTCGTGTCACGCCTATCAGATGGCTGCCGATGGGCAGTGGACAACCGTGCCCTGCCAGGAGACGGGTTCCACAGGCCAGACGCAGCACAAATCCGCGCCGAAGAGCGCTGACGAAGAGACGCACTGAAGCGCGGGAAACACACCCCGGAGAATCTCGGGATTCCCCGATGCGCAATTGCGCATCTGAGGTCTGGTCCTTCGGACCATCCCGAAATGACAACCCAACGTCATTGCAATGACAGACACCAACCCCGCCGCTGATCGTAAACCCCGGATTAATTCACACCACCTATGATGGCCATCCGCGCTTCCCCACTATCGCAAATGGCCCAAATCCCATGAAAATCGGCACGCTCCTCACCGCCGCCATCGTTTCGCTTTCCGCCGTCGGCGGCGGCCTCGCCGTCTACGTGGCGGTCACCAAGTACCAGACGATGGACAAGGTCTCGGTCGCGCAGAGCCGGCTCGCGGTGGTACGGGCGGTCGGCGAGATCCCGCGCTACATGAACCCCGAGCGCGGCTTTGCCACCAACATCCTGCTCGGACCCGCGACGATCGATCAAAAGCTGCGCACCGAGCTGAACGACAAGTATCGCAGGGATACCGACGGCGCGCTGGCGAAGATGAACCAGATCCGCAGCACCCTGCCTGGCGCGCTCGACGACAGCGCGGCCATCGGCGGCGCGATCGACGCGCTGAACGCCCAGTTTGCGGCGCTGCGCAGCGCCATCGACAAGGCCCTCGATGGCCCGGCCGAGCCGCGCAAGGATGCCTCGAAAAAGATCGTCGCCGACAATGCCGTCTTCAACACCGCCGTGACCAAACTGCTCGACGCGCAGGTCCGCAAGATCGCCCAGCTCGACGGCGACGCCTACCGGCAGGCAAGCTACGCCAACATCGCATGGACGCTGCGCGACGTCGGCGGCTACAATGCCAGCCTGCACAAGAACCTGGTCGGCGCCAAGCGCGCGGCAACCGAAGCCGAAAAGCTGGATTTGAGCCGGTCGCAGGGCCGCAACGACCAGATCCTGATGTCGCTACAGGAGCTGCGCGGCAATCCCGCCACCCCGGTCAATGTGGCGGCAGCGCTCGTCAAGCTGAACGAGGACTATGTCGAACGCTTCGGCAAGGAACTGAGGCTCGCCAAGGAAGGCGCGATCAGCGGCAAATACGAACACGATCTCGACACCTATTTCGCGGAAACGCAGCTCGGCCTCGCCGCCATCATCACGGTGCGCGACGCCTTCTACGACAATGCCGAACAGATCCTCGGCGCGGCCTGGTCCTCCGCGCGCTTCAGTTTCATGATCGCGCTGGCAGGCCTGATTGCCGTCATCGCTGCAAGCGCCGGCATGATCGTGATGGTCCGCCGCCGCGTCTGCAAGCCGATCGTCGACCTCACCGGCACCATGACGCGACTCGCCAGCGGCAACGTCTCCGACGAGATTTCGGGCGCCGACCGCGGCGACGAAATCGGTGCGATGGCCGCGGCCGTCAAGGTCTTCAAGGACAACATGATCGAGGCCGAACGTCTCGCCGCCGAGAAGGCCGCCGAGAGCGACGGCAAGATGCGGCGCGCGCAGGTGCTCGACCAACTGACCCGCGCGTTCGAAGCCAAGGTGACCGAACTCGTCGGCGGGCTGTCGGCCGCCTCCTCCGTGATGGAAGACACCGCGCAGTCGATGTCGACGACCGCGACCGCGACCAACCGCCAGGCGGCCGTCGTCGCCGCGGCCTCGACCCAGACCTCGACCAACGTCCAGACGGTGGCGAGCGCCACCGAGGAACTCACCTCCTCGATCTCCGAGATCGGCCGCCAGGTCGCGCAGTCCACCGAGATCGCTGCGCGCGCGGTCGAGAATGCCCGCCGTACCGGCGATACCGCGCGCTCGCTCGCCGAAGGTGCGCAGAAGATCGGCGACGTCGTGACGCTGATCCAGAGCATCGCGGCGCAGACCAACCTGCTGGCGCTGAATGCGACCATCGAGGCCGCGCGCGCCGGCGAAGCCGGGCGCGGCTTTGCGGTGGTGGCGTCCGAAGTCAAATCGCTGGCCGGCCAGACCGCGAAGGCGACCACCGAAATCTCGGAGCAGATCGCAGCTATTCAGTCGGCGAGCGACGAGACGGTGACGGCGATTCAGAACGTCGCCAATGTGATCGGCGAGATCGACCAGATCGGCACCGCGATTGCGGCTGCAATCGAGGAACAGGGCTCGGCGACCAAGGAAATCTCCCGCAGCGTCCAGGAAGCCGCGCGCGGCACCAGCGAGGTCAATTCCAACATCGCGGGCGTGCAGAAGGCGGCCGACGAGACCGGCTCGGCGGCCCAGCAGGTGCTGGGAGCAGCCGAGCAATTGTCGTCGCAGTCCAAGGAATTGGCCGGACAGGTCAACCGGTTCCTGTCGGAGGTCCGCGCCGCCTAGGTTGACGGTGCGGTTCGGGCAGCGCTATCCGCGCAGTCCGAGCACCCGGCGCGCAATCGACTGGCGATGGACCTCGCTCGGCCCCTCGTACATCCGCATCACCCGCGCCTTCTGCCATAGCGCGCTGAGCGGCAATTCCAGCGTCATGCCGAGCGCGCCGAGCGTCTGCATGGCGTGATCGCAGGCCTCATAGGCCATCTCGGTCGCGAACACCTTAATCATCGAGGCCTCCTGCTTGACCTCCTCGCCGCGATCGGTCTTGTCGGCGGCGTCCTGCACCATCAGCCGGCAGGCGTGCATGCGGGTCGAGATATCCGCGACCCACCACTGGATCGCCTGGCGATCGGCGAGCTTGATGCCGAACGTCTCGCGTTGCTTGGCGTGCTCGCACAGCATGTCGCAGGCCCGCCGCGCAATGCCGATGCAGGTCGATCCCATTTCGAGCCGCCGCGTGCGCAGCCTCAACTGCATCGGCGCATAGCCCTTGCCGATTTCGCCGAGCACGGAATCGACCGGGATCCGGCAATCCTCGAACACGATCTCGTAGGTCGAGCCGCCGCCGATCATCGGGATCTCACGCTCGATGATGAACCCGGGCGTCTCCTTCTCGACGATGAAGGAGGTAATGCCGCCCTGCCGTGCGTCGTTGCCGACGCGGGCCATGACGATGATGAAATCAGCGGCGCGGGCGTTGCTGATCCATATCTTGCGGCCGTTCAAGACCCACTGATCGCCGTCGCGCACCGCGCGCGTCTTCATCGCGGCCGGATCGCCGCCGGCGCCCGGCTCGGAAATCGCGATCGCCGACACCATGCGCCCTTCGATATAGGGCTGCATGTAGCGCTGCTTCTGCGCCGCGGTGCCGACCGCCTGCAGCATGCGCAGGTTCGGCGAGTCCGGCGGCAGAATGAACGGCACGCAGGTCCGGCCCAACTCCTCGTGGACCGCCGCCATGGTGCGGGCCGGCAGGTCGTGGCCGCCGAGGTCCTCGGGCGCATCCAGGCCCCACAATCCCAGCTCCTTCGAGACCGTGCGCAACCGCTGCCAATGCGCGTCCGTCAGTCCCTCGTGACCGCCGCCCGGCAATTTGGACTTCAGGTAATGCGGTTCGAGAGGAATGAGTTCGCGATCCACGAATCTTGCGACCGTGTCGCGGATCATGGCGGTCTCTTCATGGGTGGTCATCCGATCGGCCTCTCAGTCCGCAAACCCGACATAGCGCACGAAATCGCCGTTCGGCTCGCGGTCGGAGCGAACGGAATTGGCGGGAAAACTGTCGTCGGGATAGCCCATCGCGACGCAGGTCATGATGACCTCTTCCTCGGGAATGCCGGCGACCTCGCGCACGATATCCGAGCGGGTGATGCCCTGCCCGTTGATGACGCTGCCGAGTCCGCGGTCCCACGCGGCCAGCACCAGGCCATAGCAGAGCGCGCCGAGATCGAAGTGGCACACCGCGCCAGGATCCAGGATGCGGTCGTAGGTCAGCACCAGCGAGACCGGCGCGTCGAACTGGCGGAAGCCGCGCAGCACCCAGTCCTGCCGCATCGGCTTGTCGTCGCGCGCGATCCCCATCACGGCGAAAAGCTTCTTGGCAACGTCCACCTGCCTGCCGCGATGAACGCCCTGATACTCGCCGTGGCTGATGATGTCGCGCTTCGGCTTGGCGCCGGCCATCATCTCTTCCATGTTGCGGCGGCGGACCTCCTCAAGCGGATCGCCGGTCAGCACGTGGATATGCCAGGGCTGGGTGTTCATCGACGACGGTGCGCGCTTGGCGACCTCGATCACCTCCTCGATGACGGCACGGGCCACCGGCTGCTTCTTGAAGCCGCGCACGCTCTTGCGCGTCTGCACCAGCGTTTCGAAATCCATTCGTTGCATCTGCGAAGCTTCCCGCAATCCCAAGTCTCTCTCCCATCGCCGTTGTTACGCGGCGGCCTTGCGGGCCGCTGCCTGCGCCAGCACCATCTCAGCGCATTTTTCGCCGATCATGATGGCCGGCGCGTTGGTGTTGCCGCTGGTCAATGTCGGCATGATCGAGGCATCAGCCACGCGCAGGCCCTCGATCCCGTGCACCCGCAGTTCGCTGTTGACCACGGCCATCGGGTCGGAGCCCATCTTGCAGGTGCCGACGGGATGGTAGGTGGTCTCGGCGTTGTTGCGAACCCAGTCAAGCAATTCATCATCGCTCTGGAGCTTGACGCCGGGCGCAATCTCCTCGCCGGTGACCTCCTTGAGCGGCGACGTCGCCATCAGTTCGCGACCCTTGCGGATCACGGCGACGATGCCGGCGCGGTCATGCTCGGTGGAGAGGAAGTTGAAGCGGATCGCCGGTGGCTCGGCGGGGTCCGCCGATGTGACATGGATCGACCCGGTGCTCTCCGAGCGCAGCACGTTGGCGTTCATGGCAATGCCCTGCCGCCTGGCGATGCGACGCTGGCGGCCGACCATCTCATACAGGAACGGCAGGATCGATATCGTGGCGTCCGGCGTCTCCAGTCCCTCGCGGGTCCGGAAATACATCCGGATCGGCACAGCCGTCGAGGCCAGAAATCCGGTGCCGAACAACGCGTATTTCAGCGCCTCGCGCGCCAGCCGCCAGCCCCGCGCATTGTCGTTGAAGGTGAGGTTGCGCTCTTTGATGGCGAACTTGAGCCGCGGCGAATAATGATCGCGCAGATTCTCGCCGACGCCCGGCAACTCATGTACCGGCGTGATCCCGCGCGCGCGCAGCAATTCGCCCTGCCCGATGCCGGAGAGCTCCAGCAATTTCGGCGAGTTGATCGAGCCACCGCAGACGATCACCTCGCGCTCCGCCAGCGCCTGCCGGGAAACACCGTTCACCGAATAGCGCACGCCGGCGCAACGCTTGCCTTCGAGGACCAGCGCTTCCGCCATCGCACCCTGCTCGATGATCAGGTTCGGCCTTCCGCGCACGGGATCGAGATAGCAGACCGCCGTGCTCTGGCGCTTGCCGCCCGCGATCGTGACCTGCGACATGCCGACGCCTTCCTGGCTCTCCCCATTCAGGTCCGGATTGAACGGCAGGCCGATGCGGCCGGCGGCCTCGATGATCTTCTCCAGCAACGGCACCTCGTTGCGCGGCGTATCGGTCACCCGCAGCAGCCCGTTGCGGCCGCGATACTTGTCCGAGCCGCCCTCGTAACGTTCCATCTTCCGGAAGATCGGCAACACGTCCTGATAGCTCCAGCCGCGATTGCCGAGCTGGGCCCAGTGGTCGTAATCCTGCGCCTGGCCGCGCATATAGACCATGCCGTTGATCGAGCTCGATCCGCCCATCATCTTGCCACGCGGCACGTCGATGCGGCGTCCGCCCGAACCCTCGTCGGGTTCGGACTTGTAGCACCAGTTCACCGCGGGATCGTCGATCATCTTGGAGGTGCCGACCGGTACCCGCGACCAGAAATGGTTCGATCCCCTGGTGCCCGCTTCCAGCAGCAGCACGCGATAGGCGCCGCTCTCGCTCAGCCGGCTTGCGACCACCGCGCCGGCCGAACCCGCGCCGACCACGATATAGTCATAGGCGGCGTTATCAGGCATGGCACGGTCATCCTCTTGTTGACGGCGGGATTTCGATCGCGGCAGGAAACCAGCGCGCGGACGCGATGGCAAGGGGTGCGCACCTCGCCTGCTAGTCACGCTTGAAACGGTAGTCGAAACCATCGCCATCCGCGGTGATCAGGCCGACCGTCGGCGCCGGAAAGTGAATCGGCAGGATCAGCGTGTCGGTGCCGGCAACGGAGGCAAAGAATTTCCGGCGCGAAACCGCCGATTGCCCGGGATCCCAGTCGGGCTTCGCCGACCAGTCCGGCTCGCGGCACTGGATTGCGTGATGCATGAGATCGCCGGCCACCACCGCGCGCTTTCCCTTCGAGAAGATGTTGATGCAGCAATGGCAAGGCGAATGCCCCGGTGTCCGCGTCAGCGTAACGGTATCGTCGAGCGCATAGTCGTCGTCGACCAGCACCGCCTGCCCCGCTTCCACGATCGGCAGGCAATTGTCGCGGAACACCGTGCCCGGCGGGTTCGCGCCCTTGGCATTTTCCGCCTCCCACGCGGCATATTCCCGCTTGTGGAATATGTATTTCGCGTTGGGAAATGTCGGCACCCAGCGGCCGTCGCGCAGCGTCGTGTTCCAGCCGGTGTGGTCGATGTGCAGATGGGTGCAGAAGACGTAGTCGACCTGCTCAAAGCTGATACCGAGCGCGAACAACTCGTTGCGCCAGCGCTCCTTGCCCGGGAAATCGAACGGCGCCGGATGCCCCTTGTCCTCGCCGGTGCAGGTATCGACCAGGATGGTGTAACGCGGGGTGCGAACCACAAAGGTCTGGTAGGTGATGAACATCTTGCCGGTAGCGAGGTCGAACATCTCCGGCTCCATGCCGGCGAGATGATGCTTGAATACCGCGTCGTCATAGGCCGGGAAGAAATCCTGCGGCCGCCGCCACGGCCCCTCGCGCTCGATCACCGCGTCGATGGTGATATCGCCGATCCGAAGTTGCTTCATTACTGCTTCGCTCCCGCATTTTTGCCGGAGCGTATCGGGCGGCACGAACAGGTTCAAGCCGAGGGCAGCAATGCAAAATCGGCGATCGCGATCAGCGACCGAGATCAGCTTCGAAGGCCCGGCGCTTCCTGACCGGTGCGCGCGACGTATTCGGAATAGCCGCCGCCGAACTGGTGAATGCCTTCGGGCGTCAGCTCCAGCACGCGATTGGAGAGCGCGGCGAGAAAATGCCGGTCATGCGAGACGAACAGCATGGTACCCTCGAATTCGGACAGCGCGTTGATCAGCATTTCCTTGGTCGCCAGATCCAGATGGTTGGTCGGCTCGTCCAGCACCAGGAAGTTCGGCGGGTCGAACAGCATGTGCGCCATCACCAGCCGCGCCTTCTCGCCGCCCGAGAGCACCCGGCATTTCTTCTCGACGTCGTCGCCGGAAAAACCGAAGCAGCCGGCCAGCGCACGCAATGAGCC
This sequence comes from Bradyrhizobium sp. KBS0727, assembly GCF_005937885.2. Taxonomy (NCBI): domain Bacteria; kingdom Pseudomonadati; phylum Pseudomonadota; class Alphaproteobacteria; order Hyphomicrobiales; family Nitrobacteraceae; genus Bradyrhizobium; species Bradyrhizobium sp. KBS0727. The sequence continues at coordinate 4,237,060 of NZ_CP042176.1, forward strand.
CTGGCCCGCTTGCGGAAACGAATCCTCCAGCCACTGGAACACTGTGCGTTCGCCGTCGAGCAGATCCATCGCGTGCTGGGCGAAGTAGCCCATCTTGACGCTGCCGCCGATCGCGACCGTGCCGTCGTCGGGGTCGGTCGAGCCCGCCACCAGCTTCAACAGCGTCGACTTGCCGGCGCCGTTGATCCCCATCACGCACCACCGCTCCCGGCGGCGGATCATGAAGTCGAGCCCCTCATAGATGCTGCGGCTGCCGTAGCCCTTGTGGACGTTCTTCAGGCTGACGACGTCCTCGCCCGAGCGCGGCGCCGGCAGGAATTCGAAGGCGACCGTCTGGCGACGCTTCGGCGGCTCGACCCGCTCGATCTTGTCAAGTTTCTTGACCCGGCTCTGCACCTGCGCCGCATGCGACGCACGCGCCTTGAAGCGCTCGATGAACTTGATCTCCTTGGCGAGCATCGCCTGCTGGCGCTCGAATTGCGCCTGCTGCTGCTTCTCGTTCAGCGCGCGCTGCTGCTCGTAGAATTCATAATTGCCGGAAAATGTCGTCAGCGTGCCGCCGTCGATCTCGACGACCTTGTTGATGATGCGGTTGATGAACTCGCGGTCATGCGAGGTCATCAGCAACGCACCTTCATAACCTCTAAGGAACTGCTCGAGCCAGATCAGGCTTTCGAGATCGAGATGGTTGCTCGGTTCGTCCAGCAGCATCACATCGGGACGCATCAGGAGAATGCGCGCCAGCGCGACGCGCATCTTCCAGCCGCCCGAGAGCGCGCCGACATCGCCCTCCATCATCTCCTGGCTGAAGCCAAGGCCCGACAGCGCCTCGCGGGCACGACCGTCGAGGGCATAGCCGTCGAGTTCCTCGAAGCGGCCCTGCACCTCGCCGTAGCGCGCGATGATCTCGTCCATCTCATCGATGCGATCCGGATCGGCCATCGCGGTTTCGAGCTCTTTCAACTCGGCCGCCACGATGCTGACCGGGCCGGCGCCGTCCATGACCTCGGCCACGGCGCTGCGGCCCGACATCTCGCCGACGTCCTGGCTGAAATAGCCGATGGTTATGCCGCGATCGAGCGAGACCTGGCCCTCGTCCGGCGGTTCCTGGCCCGAAATCATCCGGAAAAGCGTGGTCTTGCCGGCCCCGTTGGGGCCGACGAGGCCGATCTTCTCGCCCTTTTGGAGCGCCGCGGAGGCTTCGATGAAAAGAATCTGGTGGCCGACTTGCTTGCTGACGTTATCGAGGCGGATCATGGGGGCCTGAAAAGAGGAATTGGTTGCGGCCGCTTTATTCCATGTGGCGCCCGGGTGGAAGCCTGTTCCGGCCCTATTCCGGGTTTAAGCCGCGCATTGGCCCGAACCTCTTCCCAGCCATCGCAAGGACCCGTCGCGAGGCTTCTGGCGCAGCCTCAATGCCGCTTGAAATATTGCACGGCGCGCTCGTGCTTCTCTGCGGCCGCGCGCGATTTGAAGGTGCCGAGATTGCGGCGCTTGCCGGTCTTCGGGTTCAATTTTCGGGAATAGAGCCGGTATTCGCCCGACTGCAGCTTTCGGATCATGGGACAGGCCTCTTCGATACCCCCATTTTCCTCCAACCGTGGCAAAGGCACATTGTTCCCAGCGCAAGGCGGCACGGATTACTGGCAGCGCTGCGTGCGCGCGGTTGCGCTGGCGGCCCAAGAAAGTCCCGGCTATCTCGAAAGCGCCTATCAACTCGCACGCAACGACGTCGCCCGTTACATGAAATAGGGCGCCGTCGAGCCGCGCTTCAGAAGCACAAATTCGTCACCACGTTGCCGCGCTTGTCCTTGATCGCGTAGGGACACCGCGCCCGTTCCAGCGCCTTCTTGGCATCTTCGTCACCGAGTGCCGCGGCGCGCTGGTAATAGGCTTTGGCGGCGTCGGCATCCCTCGGTCCGCCGCGGCCCTCTTGTGCAAACGCCCCCATTCGCTCCAGCGCACCGGGATGATTTTGCGCCGCGGCCTTCTCAAACAGCGCGCGGGCCGCAACGTCGTCCTTGTTGCCGCCATTGCCTTCCGCCAGCATCATCCCGAGCTGGTACTGCGCCTCGGCGTTGGTCTCCGCTGCCTTCGACAGCAATTCGCGCGCGTGCGCCGGGTTGGCCGCTGCGCCGGCGCCGCCGCCCAGCGCTGCCAGGTTGCTGACGCCGCGCGGATTGCCGGCCTCGGCGGCACGCTCGAACAGTTTTCGCGCCTGCGCCTCGTCTCTCGCAACACCCACGCCGGTCCCATAGACCACGCCGAGTTCGACCATCGCCGAGGAGGATCCCTTGTCAGCGGCCTTGCGCCAGGCCGCGATGGCCTCTGGCGTCTGCCGGTTGGCAGCATAGGCGCGCCCGAGCTGGTACATCGCCCGCCGCGAGCCGTTGGCGGCGACCTTGCAATATTTGATGGCGGTGGCGATGTCGGACGCCGCAATGTCGGGCACGCCCTTCACATCGGCCGGCTTGTCGGGATCGGCAGGATCGGCGGCGACGCGGTCGCACAGCACGAGATCAGCCGATTGCGCGTGCGCCACAGCCGGCAGCAAACCCGGCGCGATAGCGACGACCGCCCTAACTGCTACGCTGAGAAACCGGCTCCTCATGATCAGCAGGTTGCGTCGGAGGCAACTCAAATTCAAGACCGCAAATGCAAGGCTGCAAATTCAGGGTTCGAGTCCGCTCGCGCGCAGTGCCGGTGCGACCTCGGCGGAAGCCAGATACCGCAACAGCCGTTCGGATTGCTCGGCATTTTGCGATGCCGCCATGCGCCCGGCGGAAAACACCGCAGGCGTCTGCAACTGGTGCGGAATGGGTCCGATCACCTCGATGCCGCCGACCTGCTTCAATTCGCTGATCTGCTGAACGGCAAGATCGGCCTCGCCGGCGACGAGCCGCTCGGCGGTAAAGCCCTGCGGGATGACGACCGCCCGGGCGTTGATCTCGGACGCAATTCCCATGCGCTCGATCAGTTTTGCAAACAGGATGCCGCTGGCGCCGAGCCGCGAATATGCGACCGCACGGGCACCGAGCAGCGCGGCGCGAAGCGCAGGCTCGCTTGAAATATCCGGATGAGGTTCGCCTGCCCTCACCGCAAGGCCGACATAGGACCGCGCCAGGTCGACGCAACTCGCCGCCGTCACGCGCCCCTCGCGTACGACCTCATTGAGCCCCTCGCGGGTCAGGATGACGACATCGGCGGCCTCGCCGGCGCGCAGGCGTTCCAGCAGCGCCAATGTCGGCGCGAAATCGGCGTCGATGCGCGCGCCACCGGCCGCCACATATTGTCCGGCCAGAGTGGAAATCGCGCCCTTGAGGGCCAGCGTCGAGAGCACGCGCACGGGTTCGCCCACCGGTTGCTACAGCCGCCGCATCAGTTTCAGAACCGCGCTCAACCGGAGACTGCGCTTGCCGGCGAGCGCGGTGGCGTCGAGCAGCGCCCCCTCGTCGTCGCAGGTACCGGAAAAGCCGATGCCGACCTCGTGGCCACCGAACACGGGGTTCTCCCCCACGGCCGGCGTGTGCTCCTGATTGAGGATCTGGCCCTTCCAGCGGCCTTTCTCCGAGGTGTAGCTGCCGATGTAGTAGAACGAGGCGTCGCCGCCGAGGATGCGGCCGTCATTGAGCAGCATGACGCCGGTCAGGCCGCCCTCGATACCGTCGAGCATGCGCAAATGAATGGAATAGAGCCCGTTGGTGACGCCGCCCACGCCGACGCCGCCGGCGATCGGGACCGCCTCCTCCTCGATCGGCGTCATGACGGACTGAAACTTGACGCCCGGCAGTTCCTTCAACCCGCCTTCGAAGCGGTAGAGAACACCGTCGGCCCGGCCTCGCGCCAGCAAGGTGGCGTCGTCGGTTCCGGCCATCGCGCGGTAGTTCGGGTCCGGGTTGTGGCGGACAGTCTTGATCTCGATGGCGATGCCGTCGGCGCTCTTCTGATAGGTGCCGATATGGGCAAACGCCGAATTGCCGCCCAGCATCCGGCCGTCGCGTGCATACATCACGCTGCGGCCGACCGCCTCGCCGAGTTGAAACCTGACCTTGTAAAAACCTTCAAACAATAGCCGCGTCCCCGGCAAGCGTACGGCCTGCTATCTAGCCCGGTTCATAACGCAGGGGAACGGCTTTGAGCCGGCGCATTTGAATCAATGTCGCCAGAGAGAGATGTCATCCAAACGCAATGATCCGCCAAAGCGGTATCGCTTTGGCGGATCAGAGTGGCAACCCGGGCGCCCCCACCCGGGTATGCTATGTCGATCAGGCGGCTGCCGACTTGGCGGCGGTCGGAACTTCAGCGATGGTCTTGAGGATCTGCGAGGCGATGGCGTAGGGGTCGCCCTGCGAGTTCGGGCGGCGGTCCTCGAGATAGCCCTTGTAGTCGTTCTTCATGAACGAGTGCGGCACGCGGATCGAGGCGCCGCGGTCAGCCACGCCGTAGCTGAACTTGTTCCACGGAGCGGTCTCGTGCTTGCCGGTCAGGCGCTTGTCGTTGTCCGGCCCGTAGACGGCAATGTGGTCCATGAGATTCTTCTCAAAGGCCGCCATCAGCGCCTCGAAGTAGGCCTTGCCGCCGGTCTCGCGCAGGAATTTGGTCGAGAAGTTGGCGTGCATGCCCGAGCCGTTCCAGTCGGTGTCGCCGAGCGGTTTGCAGTGATACTCGATGTCGATGCCGTAGGGTTCGGTCAGCCGCTGCAACAGGTAGCGAGCCATCCACATTTCGTCGGCGGCCTTTTTGGAGCCCTTGCCGAAGATCTGGAATTCCCACTGGCCCTTCGCGACTTCGGCGTTGATGCCTTCGTGGTTGATGCCGGCAGCGAGGCAGAGGTCGAGATGCTTCTCGACGATCTCGCGCGCGACCGCGCCGACATTGCTGTAGCCGACGCCAGTGTAATACGGACCCTGCGGCGCAGGATAACCCGCCGTCGGGAAGCCGAGCGGCCGGCCGTCCTTGTACATGAAGTATTCCTGCTCGAAGCCGAACCACGCGCCCTCGTCGTCAAGAATGCTGGCGCGGCGGTTGGTCGCGTGCGGGGTGACGCCATCCGGCATCATGACTTCGCACATCACCAGGACGCCGTTGGTGCGCGCGCCGTCGGGATAGACCGCGACCGGCTTGAGCACGCAGTCCGAGCTTCTGCCTTCGGCCTGGTTGGTCGACGAGCCGTCAAAACCCCACAGCGGAAGCTGCTCCAGCGTCGGGAAAGACGCGAATTCCTTGATCTGTGTCTTGCCGCGCAGATTCGGTGTCGGCGTATACCCGTCGAGCCAGATGTACTCGAGCTTGTATTTGGTCATTGAGCCTCTCATTGAGTTTAATGCTGTTAAATGTGGGCAACTGAAGCCTTGGAGCCGCCCACACACGTGTACCCGGCCACGTCAGGCCATTTCTTACCAAGCAATTTAGGTGCCAATCGCTGCAGCGCAGCACCCGTCATCCCCAGGAATGTCCAGCCCGTCTGGCACTTTTTTTGATGCGACATAGGAGCGCGGCTGACATGCGCCCCGAGCAGCCAAATTGCAACTCCGAGACCGATTAGAGCCCGATTCTCCGGCAGTTCCCAAGCCCGCCCCGCTTGCCGATTAAAGCTGCGGCACGTCCCCGGCGCATTCGTCGGGAAGTTCGGAAACCGCAGGCAACCTTCGTGTCGGCTCAAGCGTTAGCCATCTGCCCATTGCCTCACACGAAGCAAAACCAGAAATGCCTATGAAATGTACATTCCCTGACTTTTTTTGATCAACTTGCATTCGGGAAAGGCAAGAACGATATCGCGGTTTCGGTAACCACTAGAGAACGAGTCGGGCGCACCATGATGGTTCGTACGATCTCAAGGAGAGACTGAGATGCTGACTACAAGGGTGAATGAGGGGTCTGCCAAGATCTATCAATTCCCTGCCGGGGGCCGCGCGGCTCTCGGAGGACGTCGCTATGGCGAGACCAGCACTGCCGTTTCCGAATTTGCCGCTTCGACGGCCAACCTCGCTGACTGCAGCGGCAGCTGGTACCACGCGGCCGCCATCCTGGAAACCAAGCCTGAGCGTGACCACTGATGCTTGCCAAATACCGGGGAACGACGGCCCCAAGAGTTCAGGCGCCGTCGGTGAAGTAGCAAAGGGTCGGAACGAAATCGTTGCGGCCCTTTTTCTTGTCAGAACGTCTCAGATCAGCTCGCATGCCGTGACCGGCCGTTTGGCGTGCTTGAGCGTCGTTGCACCGGCCTTGGTCATCTTGAGGGTGACGCCGCTACCCGTATAGCGCGACCCCGACAGCGCCAGCCGCTTGGCCAGCGTCACAGCCTTGCCGTCGAGTTGCAGATGAGCCCGCGAATCGTACTGGAAGAACCCGACGATGAATTGCGTCCCGTCGGCGCAGCGATAGTTCTGAAAACTCGTCTGGGCCAGAGCCTGCGACGGCGCCGCTGCAACCCAAACGGCGAACAACGCCGCACCGAAAACCGCGATATGCCGACAATTCATGTTTCGCCCCCTGAGAACTCCAGTATAGACGAGACGGGGGTGAGCAACATGCCCTCCCGGCCATTTCTGCAAGAAGACCTCAAGACCCGCTATGTCAGAAGCCCCTGCCCGCCACCTCAATCTTGCCGGTGCCAGCAATTTCCGCGATCTCGGCGGCTATCCCGCGCGCAACGGCCACATCGTGCGCTGGCGACAGATTTTCCGCTCCAACCATCTCGGCCATCTCACTGAGGGCGATATCGCGGTGGTCCGGGCGCTCGGCGTCAGGAGCGCATTTGATTTTCGCGGCGCCGAAGAGCGCCAGGCCGCACTGTGCGGTATGCCCGAGGTCTCCGTGCATTCGCTGCCGGTCGAGCCCACGGTGGTCGCGGCGCTGCGCGCCATCGCCGCCACCGGCACGCAACTGTCGACGGAGCACGCCACCGAAGTCATGCGCGATTCCTACCGCAGCTACGTGCAGCAAAACACGCCGCGGTTCCGCGCGCTGTTTGCGCATCTCCTGGAAGATCGCGCGCCGCTGGTAATCCACTGTACCGCCGGCAAGGACCGTACCGGCTTTGCCTGCGCGCTGATCCTGCATACGCTCGGCGTGTCCGACGACGTGATCGCGGAAGACTATCTGTTGACCAACCGCTACTACCGCCGCGACCCGAATAACGGCAGCGACTTGCCTGACGACGTCAAGAACGTGCTGGGGACGGTGCAGGCATCGTTTCTCGGCGCCGCGTTCGAAGCCATCGACGCCGACTATGGCGATCTCGAAACCTATCTTCGCGACGGGCTCGGTCTCGGCTACGCCGAGCGCGCCAGCCTCGAGGCACGCTACCTGCAGAGCTGAATCGGCAAGCCTGAACTTACAAGCCTGAGCTTCGGCCGGTCAGGCCGCGGCTTCCATTTCCAGTTCGGCATCGAGATCGGCAATGACCTCCTCGAAGGCCAAAATCGCCGTCTGGATTGCCGCGATCTGCATCAATTCCAAGCTACCGACCGGACCGCTTCGATTTTGCAGCGCAACGATCAAATCCCGCCGCTGCTCCTTAAGCTGAACAAGCGGTAAACCGTGATCCGGAAGACTTCCCATCGCAAACCCCCTGCCTAGATTGAGGTCTCTTGTAGCGGCAGGGTTCTGCAATCGACTTACGCAAGTCCGACAAATTTTATCGATCCGGCCTTATCCCGTAGTCTTACGTAGTGCCTACCGCGTTTACCGCCTGCTTGATCTGATTGAACAGCGCCTCGGTCACGTTTCTCGTTGCCAAGTCGCTCAAATGCAGGACGAGGTCATCGGCCGGATCGATCAATTCCCGCATCGCGATGGTCTTCTGCCAATGCTCCATCAGGGCGTAGCGATGAAATACATCGACCCCGGCGGCCTCAGCCAGTTCGGATATGCGCTTCACCATCGTGTCCGAGAGTGGCTTCTTCTCGGGCGTCACGACGGCGGTGGTGTACTGCGAGTCCATCAGCACGACATCGGTGGGGATCCTGGCCAGACGATCCAGCCCTTCCGCAATGGCGGCAACGACCTTCTCGAACGCGAAGTCGGGCTCCGTGTTGCGAAAGACCGCATTGGTACCGACCTGCCAGATCACCAGCGCGGGCTTCTCGTCGATGACGTCGGATTGCATGCGCGGCAGCTCCGTTGAAGCTTCCTCGCCACCTATTCCCCGGTTGACGACGTTGATCATCCGTTTGCCAAACCCATCGATCATCTGGACGCCAAACTCGTTTCGCAACATCAGCTCAAGCCAGGCCGGATAAGGCACGACCAGGCGCGTACCCGCGGTTGACGAGGATCCAAAGGCGACGATTTTGGTATTCCGCTGCTGCAGGCTTCGCGCCAAATTCGGAAGCGGACGTTTGAAGCCCACGATATTCTGCAGCGTATCGCCAGGCGTGGAAGTTTCTGCCATATGCCTGCCCTGTTGTGGGAGCGAACATCGGTTAGGCGTAATTGACGCAATTTTCCCGAGCAAGGCAACCGGTTTTCATCCGAACATTGAAGGCTGCCTGGAGGACAAATCATGGACGGAAAAGTCATTGTGATCACCGGCGCCCTCGGCGCGCTCGGCAGCGTCGTCGCCGACGAGGCGCTGGCCCGTGGCGCCAGGATTGCGAGCGTCGACCATGCCCCCACGCAGGTACCGGCGACGCCGGACCGGCTTGAACTCGGCGGCGTCGATCTCACCGACGCGGCCCAAGCCAAAAAGGCGATCGACGCCGCTGCGGCGCATTTCGGCAGGCTCGACGCGCTGATCAACATCGCCGGCGGCTTCGCATTCGAGACAGTCGCCGACGGCGACCCCAAGACCTGGCAGCGCATGTACGCGCTCAACGTGATGACAGCGCTCAATGCCTCGCGCGCGGCTCTCCCGCATCTTGCCAAATCGAACGCGGGGCGGATCGTCAATGTCGGCGCGATGGGTGCCCTGCAGGCCGGCGCCGGCATGGGCCCCTACGCCGCCTCCAAGGCCGGCGTGCACCGTCTCACCGAAGCGCTGGCCGCCGAGCAGAAGGGCAAGATCACCGTCAATGCGGTGCTGCCGTCGACCATCGACACCGCGGCGAACCGCGCCAGCATGCCGAAAGCCGATTTCACGAAATGGGTGAACCCGAAGGAATTGGCCGACGTGATCCTGTTTCTCGCCAGCGACGCCGCCAGCGCGGTTACCGGAGCGCTGCTACCGGTCGCCGGGCGGGTTTAGCTCGACCTAAGCCACCGACGCGCGGCTTTTCGGTATCCGTCCTGGATGCTATATTACTTGGATGACGTCAGCCGAAGACATTGAAAAGGCGATCGAGCAATTGCCTCCGCGGGAACTGGCGCGACTTCGCGCCTGGTTTGAAGCGTTTGACGCCGGTCGGTTCGACGCGGCCATCGAACGTGATGCGCGTGACGGCAAGCTTGATGCATTTGCAGAGGAAGCCATCGCAGCGCATCGCGCCGGGCAATCCCGGGACTTGTGAAACACGCTGCCTCGCCAAAGTTTTGGACTGCTTATCAGGCACTACCCTCGCCCGTTCAAAAGCTGGCCGATGACGCGTTGCTTTGGTTCTGGATCGGCTCTCATGCCGATTACGACCGGCTGATCAACTAGTCCTCGACCGACACCAGCTTCCGCAGCACTGCCTTGAAACGGATACTCCGCTTGCCGGCGAGCGCGGTAGCTTCGCCTTCCGCGCTGTCCCCATCGTAAGTGCCGGAAAAGCCGATGCCGACCTCGTAGCCGCCGAACAGCGGACGCTCGCCCTGGCTCAAGGTGTGCTCGCGGTTGACGATCTCGCCTTTCCAGCGGCCATTCGCTGCCGTGTAAGCGCCGATGTAGTCGAAGAAGGCGTCGCCGCCCCGGATGTTGCCGTCATGCAGCAGCATCACGCCGGTGTTGCCGCCGTCGATGCCGTCGAGCATCCTGATGTGGATCGAGTAAAGCCCGTTGCCGATACCGTCCGGCCCGACCTTGCCGGCCGGCGGCGCGTCGGCGTCGTTGATCGGCGTCATGACCGCCCTGAAAACGGCGCCCGGAAGCGCCGCTGCGCTGCCTTCGGAATGCAGCTCGTTGCCGCGAAGCACGCCTTTGAACGCCAAGGCGACGTTGTCGATCGGATAATTCGGGACATAGCTCGGATCGTGGTTGTGACGGCGCATCATCAATTCCGAAGAATAGACGCCGTCCTTCTCCGTGTAGCTGCCGACATAGGACGAACCGGAATTACCGCCATAGAGCTTCCCGCCGGCGGTCGCGAACATCACCCCGCTACCGCTGCCGCGCGGGGTCTCAAACCGGAATTTATACAGTCCCTGCAGCACGGTTGCGTCGCCCCGGATCGGAAATGCCTGGGCCCCCGCGAATCGGCGATCCGCAGGTTCCCGTAAGTGGTGTTTTGCCTTGTCCCGAAGGGAGTTTAGCCACTTCGGCGTTGCCGGATCAAACGCTTTGCCGAAATTCCGCTATAGTGTTTTCGAGCGAAGTGGCCACCGGTTCGCGTAAAGAAAATGCGTCAAAACAAAAGAGTAGAGCCCGGTTCTGATTCAATCAGGACCGATAAGGCTCTAGAGTCCGGACATTGAGTCGCGGTCGCTTTCCGCCGCCGGAGTCTATCGTTGGAAACCGCGCTTTATCTTCCCGTCAAACGCTTCCTCGAAAAGCTCGGCTTCACCGTCAAGGGCGAGGTCGGCGGTTGCGATCTCGTGGCGCTCAGCGGCGACGATCCGCCGATCGTGGTGATCGGCGAATTGAAATTGACCTTCAACCTGGAACTGATCCTGCAGGCGGTCGACCGCGCCGCCGCCGCCGACGAAGTCTGGCTCGCGGCGAGATTGTCGGCCCGCGGCAAAGGGCGCGAGAGCGACGCGCGTTATCGCAATCTCTGCCGCCGGCTCGGCTTCGGCATGCTGGCCGTCACCAATACCGGCGACGTCGAGGTGATCGTCAAGCCGCCCGACACCGCCCCTCGCCGCAATCCCAAGAAGCGCTCGCGGCTGGTCGCTGAGCATCGGCGGCGCAAGGGCGATCCGGCGATGGGAGGAAGCACCCGCGCGCCGATCATGACCGCCTATCGGCAACAGGCGCTGGCTTGCGCATCCGCGCTGTCGAGCGGGCCGCGGCGCGTGAAGGATCTGCGGCCTGAAATTCCCGACGCGGGGAAAATTCTGCTGCACAATGTCTATGGCTGGTTCGATCGCGCCGAGCGCGGCGTCTACGTGCTGACCGATGCCGGGCGTGCCGCGCTGAAACGCTGGCCGCAGCAACCGATGGACCTCGGCGCCGCCAGCAATTCAGCGCCCTGACGACAACGAAGAAAACGGGAGGATCGAATGATCGTGGTCACCGGCAGCGTCACCGCCCGGGCGGACAGTTTTGACGAAGTCCGCAAACTCAGCCTCGAACACGTCCGCCGTTCGCGCACTGAGCCCGGCTGCATCTCGCATACCGTGCAGGTCGATTGCGAAAACCCGCTGCGGCTGGTGTTTTTCGAGCAATGGGCCGATCGCGCCGCGCTGCTGGCGCATTTCACGGTCCCCGCCTCCAGAGATTTCGTCCGCGCGCTGCAGTCATTGGCGGCCGCCGCCACCACGATCGAGCTGTACGACGCTACCAGGCTGGAGAAGTTGTAGACGCATGGCTGTATTGCCATGCGAATTTCATATTGCAATGCAACATAAGGGCACCTAGGTATCTCCACAACAGATGCGAGGCCCCGATGAGCGAAGATTGGAACACGAAATACGGCACACGGCGCGTCCGGCGCGATCCGCCGACGCTCGAAGAGGCAATATTCGCCGCCGTCGGCATTACCGAAGACCCGCAGCAGCAGGCCGAAATCGCCGCCGCACTGATGGGACTGCCGTACGAAGACGTGCTGGCTGAAGTGAAAAAGACCGGGCGCGCGATGGCGCGATCGGCCACCCGCGTGATCGCGGGTGAGCAAGGCGCGCAGCGCTCCGTCGTGGTCGAGCGCAAGATTGTCCGTCGATTCGGCAACGACAAGCGTACCGGCACCTGAGAGCCGCTACGGCTCAAAGCGTCTTCGAGTGACGCGGGTACCGGTTCACGTAAAGAAAACGCATCAAGACAAACAACCGGAGCCTTACCGATTCTGATTCAATCAGAGCCGGTAAGGCTCCAGGCAATTTGGGGATAATGCGCCCTTCGTCAGGCCGCCCGACCCCACCGGGTCATATTCATCAACATCTTCCAATAAGCGCGATTGAAGTTCACGACGGCATCGACCGCCGTCGTGACAGCGGACGGCGCCAGTGCCGTGTCATCCTGCTGGGTCAGGTCGATCGTGCCGGTGGATTCGCCGTAACGGAACGTCAGGTGTGCGCCGAACTTGTTGGCGAGCGCCCGCATCGCTTCATTCTGCGCGCCGGTCGTGATCCGCAGGCTCTGGTAACCCTTCGCACGCGCCTCCGCGATCAGCTTGCGGAACAGGATGCTGCCGACGCCGCGCCGGCGTACCGACGCTTCGACGCTGAACGCGATCTCGGGCAGCGAATCCGGCGATTGATCCGGCGGATGCAGCTCGGCTGCGCCGCGAACCACGCCGTTTTCAAAGAAGGCGATCACAATCGTGCCGTCATTGGCGCATTTTTCGGCGTAGCGCTCGATGAAACTGTCGTCCATGAAGCCATGGAAGCGGTCGTGCCGGCTGTTGCGGTCGAGCCGCAGCAGATGATCGCGCAATAGCGGCAACTCTTCCTGCTGGCTCAGCGTTCGGACACTGCTGTCGGCAAGCGCGGCTGCGATAACGGTGAGGTACATAGTCTAATCTCCTCTGAGAGAGCCCTCTGAGGAGGCGTCGAATCCCTAGACCACCTATATTGTGCATCGCAGCATGAATTTCAACCCCTTGGAATACTTCATCTAATGTCATATTCCGTTAACTAATTGTTAGGCAGTTCCGTCTGTATCAGAGCACCAGCTGGGTTTGCGTCACCACCGCGACCAGCTTGCCGTCCTCGGTTTCCAGCCGCGTCTGCCAGACCTGGGTACGCCGTCCCCGATGCACCGGGGTGGCGGTAGCCGTCACGGTAGAACCCTCCTTGGCGCCGCCGATGAAATTGGTCTTGCTCTCGAGCGTGGTGGTGCCCTTGGCATCCTCCGGCAGGTTGATGACGGTCGCCGCCGCGCCGACCGAGTCCGCGAGCGCCATGATGGCGCCGCCGTGAATCGTATTGCGCAGCGTGCAGAGCTCCGGACGAACCACCATCTGCGCCACCACGCGGTCCTTGTCGGCCGCGATGAACGTCACGCCCTTCAATTCCGCGAACGGCATTTTCATCGACTGGATTTTTTCAAGCGGCGTCATTGGTCCTCCCGTTTTTCTTCCAAGCTTTCTTAGGAGAATGGATGGCGCTGGTAAATCAGGCAATGACCTCACAGGTAATGGTTGCCGTGACAAGGCGCCGCTCTCGATGCGATCGTCGCGGCGCTGTGGGACCAACAACCCTCATCGTGAGCAACCGCGAAGCGGCGTCTCGAAGGATGCAGCCATTGGCCACGCCGCATGGTTCGAGACGCGCTACGCGCTCCTCACCAAGAGGGGTTAGACCTTCTCCACCCCGCACCACTCCGCGATGAACAGCGCGGTCGCCTTGGTCGATTTCCGCAACGACTCCAGATCGACATATTCGTTGAAGCCGTGCATTGCCTCGCCGCTGGCGCCGAAGCACAGGCTCGGGATGTTGTAGTTCAGCCCGTAGAACCGCGTGTCGGTCAGCGCGGTGAAGGCTTGCTCCGGCACCACGCCGCCGCCGCCGTAAACGGCCGCGAAGGCTTTGCCGAAGGCGGCTTCAGGTGCTGCCGAATCCTTCAGCTCATAACCCTCCGACAGGAAACCCGACCACTCTACCTGCGGCGGATTGTTGGACAAGAAGCGATGATCGCGCGCAGCGGCCGAGACGCAAGCCATGATTTCGGATTGCGCGTCGGCGACCGACCAGCCCGGCAAGACAGCGATGCGACAATCGACGTCGCACCAGGCCGGCACGCTGGAGGCCCAGTCGCCGCCCTTGATGATGCCGGGATTGAAGTTGATGGGATGGTCGACCGTCCCGAAATGATGATCGCGTTTGGCGCGCTCGTTCCATTCCGCTTCCAGTCTCTGCAGCGAATGGATCAGATGGTAGGCCGCCATGATCGCGTTGGCGCCGGAGCCGGCCTCGAACACGTGGACGGGAAAACCGCGCACTTTCAGACGAAACCAGATCACGCCGACCTGCGAGCGTATCATCTTGCCGTTGGTCGGTTCGGGGATGAAGCAGGCATCGGCGCGGTAGCCGCGCTGCAGGGTCGAGAGCGCGCCGACGCCGGTGCTCTCCTCCTCGATCACGGATTGAAAATGAATCCGCCCGGTCGGCCGCAGCCCCGCGGCGGTGATCGCATCCAGCGCGTAGAGCGCACCGATGGTACCGGACTTCATGTCGCAGGCGCCGCGGCCATACATCCTGCCGTCCTTGATGACGGGCGAGAATGGCGGCGTCTCCCACATGTCCAGCGGACCGACGGGAACCACGTCGCAGTGGCCCTGCAGGATCAGCGATTTGCCGGCATTGTTCGGCGGACGGTAGGTACCGACCACGGTGCGGGCCCTGGAAAAATCATGTTCGATCGGGCCAAAGCCGCGCAAATCCTTCAAATCCTCGACATCGATATGCCAGTCATCGACCTCATAGCCGCGCTGGCGCAAGAGATCGCCGATCATGTCCTGGCACGGCCCCTCGGCGCCGCGGGTCGAAGGGATCGCGACGAAATCCCGCGTCGTCGCGAGCTGCGCATCAAAGCCGGCGTCGACGGCATCGAGAATTTTTTGCTTGTTATCGCTGGCGTTCATTACGTTCGTATTCCCCTGCTCGGCGCTTCCTGAAGCGCGATCAAAGCATAAGCTACAGCGTTTTCGAGCGAAGTGGATACCGGTTCGCCAAAGAAAACGCATCAACGCAAAAGTGTCTCAGGAACTCCAGCATGCCTTGATCGCTTTCAGAATCGGCACGCCGCCCATACAGTCGTGGCCTACCAGACCGACGCCCCAACGGAGACACCGGATGCCCGGAAATCGCAACGTCCTGTATCTCATCATCGGTGCGCTGATCGTCGCAGTCGGCGTGCTCGGCTACAATCTCTACCAGTCGAAGAAGCAGCCGGAGGGCCTGCAGATCAATGTCGGCCCCAATGGACTGAAAATCGAGAGCAAGTGAGGAAGCCCAATTTGACGATCGAGAAGATGGCAACGACCGGCTGGATCGCCCTGCCCGTGGGCCTCGTCATGGCGCTGATCGTGACACCTGTGCTCGCCCAGCAGGTTTCGCGCGAGCAGGACATCGTCGAATTGCGGCTCGGCCAACGCATCCTCGTCGACGACGGATCGTGCCCTCCCGGGCAGATCAAGGAGGTCGCGGGCGCGCAGATGACCGCGACCGGCGTCTCACGTACCCGCAAATGCATTCCGCGGCTGGGGCCCAAGAAGCGATAGGTAGCGCAATTCGGCGCGACCCGCCGTGAGAAAGGCAAGTTTCGAAACACAGCAAGCTACCAGCTTCCGTATCGGCCGACGATACCGCGCCAGAGCGCGTCGCGCTCGCGAGCGAATGGCTCCTTGCCGACGCTGGCGTTCTTCGCCGCCGCCGTAATCACCAGCACCAGCTTCAGTTCGGGGTCGACAAAGATCGACTGGCCGTAGACGCCGAGTAGCGCGAACCTTCGCTTTTCGCCCGGAAACAGCCAGAACTGATAGCCGTAGCCGAAATAAGGCGTCGCCTTGTACGGCGTGAACGCGTCGGGCTGGCGGTGCCAGTCGGTCGCATCGAGCAGATAGTCCTTCGGCACGATCTGCCGGTCGCCGGCGGCGCCGTCATTGGCGAGCAGAATACCAAGCCGGCCATAGTCGCGCAGGATGGCGTTGAAATTTCCCGCCCCGCTTTCGGTGCCGTCCCTGGTCTTGATCCATGTCGCGTCGGCCTCCGCGCCCATCGGCTGCCACAGCCGCGGCGTCAGATATTCGCTCAGCGTGGTACTGGTCACCGCGCGCAGCAACAGCGTCAACACCACCGTCTGGTTGGACGCGTAGTGAAATTGCGTGCCCTGCTCCACCTCGCGCGTCGGGAATGCGCGCAGCGCCGTGACGGAGTCGCGCGTCAGGCGGATCCTGTTGAACTTCGAATTATCGTCGTTGCCGTCATAGACCTCCTTGAACGGCACGCCGGAGGCCATGCGCAGGATGTTGCGTATCGTCGTCTCGCCATAGGGATTGCCGGCGAGATCCGGGACATATTTGGCGACGGTGTCGTCGAGCGACGCGATCTTGTTCTCGGTCAGCGCCATCCCGACGGCGAGGCTGACGATGGACTTCGCCATCGAGTGCGACACGAAACGATCCGTCGCGGTCCGGTCGTATTGATAGCGTTCGGCCAGGATCTGGCCGTCCTTGATCACCAGCAGGCCAGTCACGCGCTGATGCGCCAGGAAATCGTCGAGCGAATACGTCTGCTTGTCGAAGCGATAGGTGAGTTTCGCTTCGCTTGCGGCCTTGGGAAGCGGCAGCGACGAGGCCGCCTTCCGCAAGGTGTAATACGGCAGGAAGCTGTCGAGACGGCTGAACGATCCGACCCCCACGCTTTCGTCGTAGAACCAGTTGGCAGGTTTGCCGATCGGATAGCCGGCCGCCTTGCCCAGCAAATCCTCGTCAGGCGCTGCGCGGGCCGGAAAGGTCAGCGCGACAAGCACCGCGCATGAAAGCAGGATTCGCCCCGGCTGCATTGGATGGCTCACGCAAAGGGATCATCGACGGGTCACTGCTTACATCGGCAGCGACTTGCATGTCGAGCCCGCAAAGGGCCTCGACGCAGGGGCAGATCATAGCGGTGAGGATGTTGTGCCCGACGCGCGTGCTTACGGGTTCGTCGACGGCTCGAACATGCATTGCAGCGTCGGCTTGGCGATCTTGGTGAAGGTCGGGCCAATCTCGGATTGTTTCGACGGCGGCACCCAATCGGTCTCGATGGTCGGCACACCGGTCTCGCTGATGCCGCGCAGCAGAGCTTCGCGCAGGTCGCTATCTTCCACGGTCGCCGCCGCATAGTCGTGCAGACAGCCGCAGACGGTTTCGGGATGCGCCCAGCGCCCGACCATATGGGGCGCGCACAGCCGGACGAACTCGCCGCGCGGATCGGGAACCCTGAACAGGGAGCGAAGCGGCATCGGCTGAAGCTGGGCCTGCACCTGGCCTTTAACTTGGGCTTGCGCCGAGCCGCCGACCAGCACGAAGGCCAGGATCGCGGCAGAACAGATACGAACAAACATGTAGAGCCTTTACCGGCGAGTTTCTTAGGAATTGTCCGCTGTGCTTACTTGGCCGCGACCATCATCAATTGGGGCGCCGAGGTCGTTGCCGGGGAACCGTTGTAGGAGAAGGTGCCGATGCCCGGCAAGCCGTTGTCGGAAGAGCCCGCCATCGAGGGACCAGCGAGGATGAAGGCGAAGGCGAGGATGAAGCTGATCGTCCGCATCTGACTGTCTCCGATTTCGGCGCCGCCGGGCCCCGCCGCTTCGTTGGCAATCTGATAGCCGTGAGCTGTTTCCGGATATCTGCGCCAAAAGCGGAAAATGGTTTCGTCGCGGCCGAGATTTGTTTCGTCGGCCAGATGGGACGAAACATTGGCAAGAAAAACTCAATGGTTTCAGCAGAGTGACGTTCGACCCGGCCGTCAGCCCAATGGCCGGCGCTGGCCTGGTTTACTGGCTGATCGCCGCCAGAATTTCCGGCGCAGGCGTCACGACGGGCGACCCGCAATAGGTGAACGTTCCAACACCCGGCATGTCGCGATCGGCACTGCCGGCCAGCGACGGGCCGGTCAGGACGAAAACCACGACGATCATGTAGCTAAGGGCTCGCATCTGACGTCTCCAAGTACCGCTTTAAGTACCATCTGGAGATGAGACGCCCGCTGAACCGAGCGGGTTCGACCCGGCAAGGCGAGTTCTTAAGGTTTTTCTGCAAAAGAGGCCGCTCGCAAACTGCGGCCGGTCGTGAACCGAAGCCCCGGTACGAACGACCCAGTCGAACAATGTGCAACTTTCCGCGTGAAGGCGCGTTGTAAAATCTCCTCAACAAAGGATAGCAGTCGTGGGCAATGGCAACGTTGAAGTTGGCAATCAAACCCCGACCCGCAAACCCGGCCAGCCGGCAGTTGAACTGAAGTCAGGGCGTAACGGCTCTTCCGAACAGCGGATCGACAGTTTCCTGAAGACGGAGTCCCCTTGTGGCGCGATGTCGCAACAAGGGGCCGAATTCCGCGGCAATCAATCGGCGCCGCAGAAATTTGTTCATCTGGTCGGATGCCACGAACCCAAGGTCAGGCCGGGCTCCGAGGTTCGCCCATATTCCAATCCGGCCAAGCGGTAAACTTGGGCTTACCAAGCGGTAATGCCCGGGCTGCTCACCCGGGACCCGAACTACCGCAGAAACTACTGAACGAAATCACCGCACTTCTGGACCACGGCATCGGCGGCCCCCCACGGCATGACCGGTACCGAGGAGGTCGAATTTTTGGGTGAACCCTCGATCAGTTTATCCGAATACACCATGTAAACGAGGACGTTGCGCTTGGCGTCACAGCCGCGAACGATCTGCATTTTTTTGAAGAACAGCGAGCGGCGCCGGCGGAACATGTCGTCGCCCTGCGCCAACTTGTCCTTGAACCGGATCGGTCCGATCTGGCGGCAGGCCAGCGAAATATCCGAAACCTCCTCGGCGAGGCCCAGCCAGCCCTTGAATCCACCCTTTTCCGGCACCGTGAAATGGCAGGCGACACCCTCGACCTCGGGGTCGTCGACGCCATAGGTCGCCAGTTTGTCGTTAGGACTCATCAATTTGAACACGGTCGAGCGGCGGAAGATCAGATCCGGTTCGTCGGCGGCCGAAACGGGGCAGGCCTGCGACAGCGTCATCGCCAGCACCGCCAAGGCCAGAATTCTCCACTTCCCGTCACACTTCATGATGGCCTTGGATGCCATTGATATCTCCGTTGCAAAGCCGCTGAATGCCTCGCCATCTAAGTAATGGCGGAATGCCGCACTAGAAGTGCCTGCGCGCGTCAGCGAGCCCACTCGTTTAACGGAATGTGAGGCTTTTTTGATACGCTCAGGGCGAAAAGCGCTGACATTAGAAGGCTTACGCTGGTGAACGCTTTTCGCGTCTGCGACAACAAATGAATATTGAGCCACTGGATCCGAAATTCTGGAATTCGAGGATTATGCGCGTGAGCGGGCATCCGATCTTGAGTGCGGGTAGTGCGGGCGTGAAAGTTGCGGACCAGTGGTCCAAACGCGTCGGGTTTTGGCAGATGGCAGTGTTGACGGCGGCAGGCACCCTGGGTGCCGCCGCCCAGGCAGATGCGGCGCTGTTCTACTGGCAGGATTCCGATCCCGGCTATTACCGGCCCGCGCCGTCGGCGCAGCCGCGACGCCAGCGGAACACGCGGAAGAATTCGGCCGCGAAATCCGACGCGGTGCAAAAGGAAACCGGCGCCAAGCCGCAGGGGCCGCTGGTTATCGCGATCTCGATCGACAGGCAAAAGGTCCGGGTCTACGACGCCAACGGGCTGTTCGCTGAAAGTCCGGTGTCCACGGGCATGAAGGGTCATTCGACCCCGATGGGCGTGTTCAGCATCATCCAGAAGCACAAGTTCCACCACTCCAACATCTATAGCGGCGCGCCGATGCCCTATATGCAACGCATCACCTGGTCGGGTGTTGCGATGCATGCCGGCGTGCTGCCGGGCTATCCGGCGTCACACGGCTGTATCCGCATGCCGATGGCGTTTGCTGTGAAGATGTGGAACTGGACCAAGATGGGCGCGCGCGTGGTCGTGACGCCGGGCGATATGACACCCGCCAGTTTCTCGCATCCTCTGCTGGTGGCCCAAAAGGTCACGCCGCAGCCTGTCGTTGCCGATGAGCCCAAGAACGATTTGCTCAAGAACGATTTGCTCAAGAACGATCTTCCCAAGGCGGACATGCCGGCGGTCAAGAGCGACAAGGGCGCGGACGCCGGGTCGGCCATCAGGTCCGAGAATTCAGTGACGAGCCTCGAACTCCGATCGACCGTCGGGCACGCCTCTCCGCTCCGCGAGCAGACACGCACCGCGGATGCCAGCAGCCCGATGCCGGCGAATACGGCGGCCACCATGTCGGATGCAACGGGTGGCAGGCCGTCTTCCAGCGAAGCCGCGAGCGCTGAAGCAAAACCCGAAGCACCGAAATCCGAATCCAGGCCGGATGCGGAATCAACTCCCGCCAACAGCGCCGATACCGCTTCGTCCGACGACAAATCGGCGGAAGCTTCGAGGGCCGACGCAATATCCGACCAGACTGGTTCGGTCGAGAAGGCCGACGCGCCGACCGCGGCCGACGCTGCCAAGGCCGAGACCGCAAGCGACAGCGCGAAGGTTCAGGAAACAGCTGAAGACAAGCCCGCCGAAGCCAAGGTTGAAGCTGCCAAGCCCGAAGTGACCAAGACCACCGAGACCAAGGCTCCCGACAAGCCGGCCGAGGCAATCGCCGACGCGCCGGCGGCGCCCGATGCGAAGAAAGATACGGCTCGCCTGCCCGGCATCGACAAGGCTGCTGCCGCGAAAGCCGAGCCCAAGCGTACTGGCCAGATCGCGGTATTCGTGAGCCGCAAGGACTCCAAGCTCTACGTTCGCCAGAATTTTGCCCCGCTGTTCGACGTGCCCGTGACCATCGCGCCGAGCGACCGGCCGCTGGGCACGCATGTCTTCACCGCCGAAGCCGACAAGAACGACCCGAACCTGTTGCGCTGGTCGGTGGTCTCGCTGCCGGTGACGGCGCGCAACGCGGCCCGCAATGACGACGATGATGACCGCCGCGCCCGGCGCCGCAAGATCGCGGGTGGAGCAGCTGCGGAGGCCAGACCCCTGCCTGCGCCGGATAGCCCGGCCGAGGCGCTGGACCGCATCACCATCCCGCAGGATGCGATGGCGCGCATCACCGAAGCGCTGACCACCGGCAGTTCGATCATCGTATCCGACCAGGGTATCAATCAGGGTGAAACCGGCGAAGGCACCGATTTCATCGTTTCGCTGCGCTAACCAGGCACACCGTCCCGGCATAACGGCATGTTGAGCGGCGACGTGGCGCGCATTGCGCTATGCTGTCGTTCGTCGAACCGCAGCCAGACCTCCGTGCGAGACGCTCCATGATTGACCGCAGGACCATGATGACGGCGGCGCTCGCAGCAATTGCCGGCACGGCCTCGGGCCGACCGGTATTTGCGCAAGCCGGTATGAGCCGGATCACGGCCTACGCATTTTCGTTTCCGGGATTGGCTGGCCCCGATATCCGGCTCGCCGACTATGCCGGCCATCCGATCCTGATCGTCAACACCGCCTCGCTCTGTGGCTTCACGCCGCAATATGGCGGCCTGCAGGAATTGTGGACCGAGTTCCGCGACCGCGGCCTGATGATCGTCGGCGTTCCGTCCAACGATTTCGGCGGCCAGGAACCGGGCGGCGCGACCGAGATCGCCGAGACCGCGCAGCACCAATATGGAGTTACGTTCCCGATAGCAGCCAAGGCCGTCGTGAAGGGATCGAACGCGCATCCGTTCTACAAATGGGCGGCTGAGGCGCGGCCGAAGGATGTTCCACGCTGGAACTTCCACAAATACCTGATTGGCCGCGACGGCTATATCGCCGACGTATTCCCGGAATCCGTCGAACCCGCCGATACCCGCGTCAAGACGGCGATTGCCCGGGCACTGAGCCAGAACGTCTCCGAACGCAGCGGCTAGGCTTGAGGACACGCCGCAAAATAGCGGACCTGTCCCCTGAATTAACCGGTTGAGCGACAAATCAACAGGCCCGGACGACAGCCGTTGCCTTGGCGAGGCGGCTGCAACTAGGGTACGATGCGTTGGGGCAGGAAGCGGCCGGACGACGGCAAAATGCCGGCGCCGGGAGCGGGATCAGAATTTTAGGGAAAACAAGATGCGCATCGTGGCAGGGTTGATCTTTGCGAGCACGGTTTCGTTGCTGGCGTCGGGTGCGGCGTGGGCGCAAACGCCCCCGGCCAAGGGTGCTGCTTCTCCTCCTGCGGCGGCTCCTGCTCCGCAGGCGGCCGCCGCCGCGCTGGCCGCGGCAGCAGCGCCCGCCTCGGCACAACCGGCAAGGGCCGCATGCAACACCCCCGGCGCGCTCGGCGTTGGACGGACCGTCGAGATCGATACCACTGGCGGGCCCGGCTTCGGCTTCGAGCACTTCAAGCAACTCGATTTCCTGCGCGACAAAGAAGTCGTGCTGACCTTCGACGATGGCCCGTGGCCGCTGAATACGCCCGCCGTGCTGAAGGCGCTGGCGGATGAATGCACGACCGGCATCTTCTTCTCGATCGGCAAGCACGCCACCTACTATCCGGAGATCCTCAAGCAGGTTTACGCCGCCGGCCACACCGTCGGCACCCACACCTGGTCGCATGCGACGCTGACCAACAAGAAGCTGACCGAGGACCAGCGCAAGGAAGAGATCGAGAAGGGCCTCAGCGCGGTGAAGTGGGCGCTGGGCGGCGTCTCGCCGTCGCCGTTCTTCCGTTTCCCGGCCCTGCAGCACCCGCCGGAGATGGTCACCTATCTCGGCGATCGCAACATCGCGATGTTCTCCTGCGATCTCGACTCGTTCGACTTCAAGGCGCGCAACGCGCAGGCCGTCATCGACGTCACGATGAAGAAGCTCGACAAGCTCGGCAAGGGCATCATCCTGATGCACGACTTCCACAAGCACACCGCCGAAGCCCTGCCCGACCTGCTGAAGAAGCTGAAGGCCGGTGGATACAAGGTCGTGGCAATGAAGGCCAAGGCCCCGGCGCAGACCATCGCCAAATACGACGAAGAGGTCATCAAGGACGCCAAGCTGCCGACCGTGAGCTCGCGTCCGGTTTCCAGCGTCGTCCAGACGATTTCGGAATAGTCGGCGGCAGAAGGTCGTGCCGGCACTGCGCATCGAAGGTTACGTCATCGTGTCCGGCGACGGCATGCTGGCGAACGCCGATCGCGTCATGCCGGAGGGACTGAAGTTCGAGGGCGACAAGAAGTTCTTCACCGACGCCCTCGACCATGCCGACCTGATCGTGCACGGGCGCAACTCGTTCGAAGGCCAGACGAATTCGCCGAAGCGCAGGCGAGTCGTCCTGACCCGCAACGTCGAAACGCTCGCACCCGATCCATCCAATCCGAAATCCACGTTGTGGAACCCCGCCGGCGCCTCCTTTGAGGCGGCCTGCGAGCGGGCCGGCGTGCGCTCCGGCACGGTCGCCGTCATCGGCGGACCCTACGTGTTCGGAATGTTCATGGACCGCTACGACACGTTCTGGCTGTCGCTGGCGCCGCACGTGCGCTTGCCGGGTGGCGAGCCTTGCTTCCCGGGTGTGCCCCATCGTTCGCCGCAGCAAATATTGGCCGCGCACGGACTGCGCGCCGGCGAACCGCAGGTGCTGGACATGGCCCATGACGTCAGCGTCACGCCATGGCGGCGCAGCGCCTGACGCGGGCTTGAGCTAGTGGCTTGGCTTCAGACGTCGCCGTAGGCCGGTTCGGAGTTTCGCGGCCCGCGGCCGTAGCCCGCGATCATGAACAGCGCGCCGATGATCGAGAGGTTTTTCAAGGCCTCGATCAATGTCTTGGCGTTGTCGGGCGGCGACTGATTCCAGAAATCGTGGAAGTAGAACGTGGCGGCGAGCACGAAGAAGATCATCAGGATCGCGAAAAACCGCGCCAGGAAATTCACCGCGATCATCAGGCCCGCCAGGATCTCGAAGCCGCCGATGCCGATCGCCAGCAATTGCGGCATCGGCATGCCGGTCATGGTCTCCAGTTGCGACGTATAGGGTGCCAGCAGCGCTGGAATAGCCACCTTGGCTGCGATGAAGTCCGCGGTCGCCGAAATGGCGAACAGCTTGGTCGCCCCGGAGTAGATGAAGAGCACAGCGAACAGAACTCGCCCGAAAGTGAACAACGCTGGCATGGGTCGGCCTCACTGAATGGCAATGCAAAGGTCGCGCGCGAAAGCGGAACGATTATGGGCGTTTCGCTTCCGCTTTTCAAACGAACAAAATCGAAACCGTCCGCGCAGGAACCTGCGCGACCCGGAGCCCGGCTGATTGAATCAGAACGGGCTCTACTCTTTTGTTTTGACGCGTTTTCCGGCGCGAACCGGCATCCATCCACGGATCAAATCCGAGCGCATGCTTCACTCGAAAACGCTAGAGACCCTATCCAAACAGGGTCGGCTGGGTGCGGACGGCGCGCTCCTGGGCTTCGACGGCGGCGACCGCCGTCATGTTCAGGATGCCGCGCGCCGTCACCGAGGGGGTGAGAATATGCGCCGGACGCGCCGGCCCGATCAGGATCGGCCCCACCGGCAACGCATCCGCCAGCACCTTGATCATCTGATAGGCAACGTTGGCGGTGTCGAGGTTCGGCATGATCAGAATATTGGCCTCACCTTCCAGCTTGGAATGCGGCAGCACCAGCTTTCGCGCGGTCTTCGACAGCGCGGTATCGCCCTGCATTTCGCCGTCGGCCTCGATCTCGGGATGCCGTTCCTTCAGGAGCGCGGTGGCATGGCGCATCTTGCGGGAAGAATCGGTATCGTAACTGCCGAAGTCCGAATGTGACACGAAGGCGACGCGGGGCTTCATGTTGAAGCGCTGGACATGGATCGCGGCCAGCGCCGCCACTTCCGCAAGTTCCTCGGCGCTCGGATTCGGCCGCACCTGGGTGTCGGCGATGAAATGGGTGCCCTTGCTGGTGATCATCATCGCCAGCGCGGCAAAATCCCTGATCCCGGGCAGGAAGCCGACGATTTCGCGGACATGGCGCAGATGGCTCATGTAACGACCTTCGACGCCGCAGATCATGGCGTCGGCCTCGCCGCGGACCACCGCAAGTGCTGCGATCACGGTGTTGTTGGTCCGAACGACCGTGCGCGCGGCATCGGGTGTCACGCCATGCCGGCCGGCGACGTCGATATAGGTCTGCACATAGGAGCGGTAGCGCGGATCGTCCTCGGGATTGACGAGGTCGAAATCCTGCCCGGCCTTGATCGCGAGCCCGAACCGCTTGAGCCGCGCTTCCACGACCGAGGGGCGCCCGACCAGGATCGGCCGCGCCAGTTTCTCCTCGAGCACGACCTGCGTCGCACGCAGCACGCGCTCGTCCTCGCCCTCAGCATAGATCACCCGTACCGGCTGGGTCTTGGCCTTGGCGAATACCGGCTTCATGACGAGGCCGGAGCGGAATGCGAAGCGCTCGAGCAGCGCGCAGTATTCGTCGAAATTCTTGATCGGCCGCGTCGCCACGCCGGAATCCATCGCCGCCTTGGCGACCGCCGGCGCGATCCGCAGGATCAGCCGCGGATCAAACGGGCTCGGGATCAGCGAGCCCGGCCCAAAGCCCTGGGTCTCGCCGCTGTCGAAGCCCCGCGCCACCGCATCCGACGGCGGATCGCGCGCGAGCTGCGCGATGGCGTCGACCGCCGCGTGCTTCATTTCCTCGTTGATCGCGGTGGCGCCGACATCGAGCGCGCCGCGGAAGATGAACGGAAAGCACAGGACGTTGTTGACCTGGTTCGGGAAGTCGGACCGCCCGGTGCAGATCATGGCGTCCGGGCGCGCTTTCCGCGCCTCGTCCGGCATGATCTCCGGGACCGGATTGGCCAGCGCCAGCACCAGCGGCTGGTCGGCCATCGCCTTGACCATTTCGGGCTTCAGCACGTTGGGCGCGGACACGCCTAAGAAAATATCGGCGCCGCCGATGACGTCGCCGAGTACGCGGGCGCTGGTCTTCTGCGCGTAGACCGCCTTCCAGCGGTCCATCAGGGTGTTGCGGCCCTCATGTACCACGCCGTCGATGTCGCAGACCCAGATGTTCTTGCGCTGCGCGCCCAGCGAGACCAGCAGGTTGAGGCATGCGATCGCGGCGGCACCCGCACCGGAGCAGACGATCTTGACGTCGGGAAGTTTCTTGCCGTTCAGCAGCAGCGCGTTGGTGATCGCGGCGCCGACGATGATGGCGGTGCCATGCTGGTCGTCGTGGAACACCGGGATCTTCATGCGCTCCTTGAGCTGCGCCTCGATCTCGAAGCACTCCGGTCCCTTGATGTCCTCGAGGTTGATGCCGCCGAAGGTCGGCTCCAGCGCCGCGACCGTCTCGACCACGCGCTCGATGGTGTCCGCGGAGATCTCGATGTCGAACACGTCGATCCCGGCGAATTTCTTGAACAGGACCGCCTTGCCCTCCATGACGGGCTTCGACGCCAGCGGACCGATATTGCCGAGCCCGAGCACCGCGGTACCGTTGGAGACCACTGCGACCAGATTGGCACGGGCGGTGAGAGAAGCGGCTTCCGCGGGGTTATTGGCGATTTCGGTGCAGGCCGCCGCCACGCCGGGCGAATAGGCCAGCGCGAGATCGCGCTGGTTCGCGAGCGGCTTGGTCGCCTGGATCTCGAGTTTGCCCGGCTTAGGCAGCCGGTGATAGGCCAGCGCCGCGTCGCGAAGGTCATCAGAATAGGACGACATGCATTTCCCCCACGTATTCACCTAGCGCATGATTCAACGAAGTTGAATCATGCCCGTCGGCCGTCTTCTTGTTTGAGCATGATCTTTCGGAAAACCGGTGTCCACTTTTCCGGATCATGCTCCCGGCCCCGAAATTACCTTCGGTGACCGGTCTTCGTTCGGGCTATCCCGGCTCTAGCTTTGCGGCAGATTGAGACGGATGTGAAGCTCGCGCAACTGCTTCGGCGCGACTTCCGACGGCGCGCCCATCAACAGGTCTTCGGCCCGCTGGTTCATTGGGAAAAGCGAGATTTCGCGCAGGTTGGTCGTGCCGCAGAGCAGCATCACGATGCGGTCGACACCCGCCGCCATGCCACCATGCGGCGGGGCGCCGTACTGGAACGCACGATACATGCCGCCAAAACGCTCGACGACGTCCTTCTCGCCGTAACCGGCGATCTCGAACGCCTTCACCATCGCCTCGGGACGGTGGTTGCGGATACCGCCGGATGCGATCTCATAGCCGTTGCAGGTAATGTCGTACTGGAACGCCTTGATGGTCAGCGGGTCTTGCCCGTTGAGCGCATCGAGGCCTCCTTGCGGCATCGAGAACGGGTTGTGCGAGAAGTCGACCTTCTTGTCTTCCTCGTTGTACTCGTACATCGGGAAGTCGACGATCCAGGCGAGTTCGAACCGGTCCTTGTCGATCAGGTTCAGCTCCTCGCCGAGCCGGGTACGGGCCAAGCCAGAGAACTTCCAGAACTTGTCGGGGTCGCCAGCGACGAAGAATGCCGCGTCGCCCTCTTTCAGGCCGAGCTGGGTGCGGATCGCCGCGGTCCGTTCCGCGCCGATGTTGTTCGCCAGCGGACCAGCGCCCTCGCCGCCCTCGCGCCACATGATGTAGCCGAGCCCGGGCTGGCCCTCGCCCTGCGCCCACGAGTTCATGCGATCGCAGAATGCGCGCGACCCGCCGGTCGGCCCGGGGATCGCCCAGACCTGGTTCTTGGGGTCTTCGAGCATCCGCGCGAACACCTTGAAGCCGGAACCGCGGAAGTGCTCGGAGACGTCCTGCATGATCAGCGGATTACGCAAATCGGGCTTGTCGCTGCCGTATTTCTTCAAGGCTTCGGCGAAGGGAATCCGAGGCCAGGTCTTGGTGACGGGCTTGCCCTTGGCGAACTCCTCGAACACGCCGGTGATGACCGGCTCGACGGCCGCAAACACGTCGTCCTGCTCGACAAAGCTCATTTCGAGGTCGAGTTGGTAGAACTCGCCCGGCAGCCGGTCGGCGCGCGGATCCTCGTCGCGGAAACACGGCGCGATCTGGAAGTATCGGTCGAAGCCCGACATCATCAGGAGCTGTTTGTACTGCTGCGGCGCCTGCGGCAGCGCGTAGAACTTGCCGGGATGGATCCGCGACGGCACAAGGAAGTCGCGCGCGCCCTCCGGCGACGACGCCGTCAGGATCGGGGTCTGGAACTCGAAGAAGCCTTGCTCCTTCATCCGCTTGCGCATGGAGTCCACGATCGCGCCGCGGGTCATGATGTTCTGGTGCAGCTTCTCGCGACGGAGGTCGAGGAACCGGTACTTAAGCCTTATGTCTTCAGGATATTCCTGCTCGCCGAACACCGGCAGCGGCAATTCCCCGGCCGGCCCCAGCACCTCGATCTCGCTGATGTAAACCTCGACCATGCCGGTCGGCAGTTCCGGGTTGTCGGTGCCCTCGGGCCGGCGGCGGACCTTGCCGTCGATCCGCACCACCCATTCCGAGCGCAGCTTTTCGGCGTCCTTGAACGCCGGCGAATCCGGGTCGGCGACGCATTGGGTCAGGCCGTAATGGTCGCGCAGGTCGATGAACAGCACGCCGCCATGGTCGCGGATACGATGGCACCAGCCGGAAAGACGGACGGTTTGGCCGATGTCGCTGTCGCGGAGCGCGCCGCATGTATGTGACCGGTAGCGATGCATTGAATTCCCAAAATCGGATGTCGGAGGACAGGAATCGGGGGCCAAAGCCCGCACGAAGTGCGGCAGGGTTTACCCGAGCCGGCGCGGGGCGGCAACCAAGCCCGGCGCTGTTTTGGGCTCAAAAACCGCCATTTCGCGGATCTGAGCCCCGAACCGTTTGCCAATTCCGGGGCGGCGCCTATCTTTGGGTCATGACCGTCCATTTCCCGTTCCAGAACACCTATGCGGCGCTGCCTGCGAACTTTTTCGCTCGGGTAGCGCCGACCCCGGTGGCCTCCCCGCGGCTGATCAAGCTGAACCGGCCGCTGGCGCTCCAGCTCGGCCTCGATCCCGACCTGCTGGAGAGCCCGGAAGGCGCCGAAATCCTCGCCGGAAAGCGCCTGCCCGACGGCGCCGACCCGATTGCGATGGCCTATGCGGGCCACCAGTTCGGCCATTTCGTGCCCCAGCTCGGCGACGGCCGCGCCATCCTGCTCGGCGAGGTCATCGACGCCGATGGCATCAGGCGCGACATCCAGCTCAAGGGTTCCGGCCCGACGCCATTTTCGCGCCGGGGCGACGGCCGCGCGGCTTTGGGTCCGGTGCTGCGGGAATACATTGTCAGCGAGGCGATGTTTGCCCTGGGCATTCCGACCACCCGCTCGCTCGCCGCCGTGATCACCGGCGAGCGGGTTCAGCGCGAGACCATGCTGCCCGGCGCCGTACTGACCCGGGTGGCGGCGAGCCATATCCGCGTCGGCACCTTCCAGTTCTTTGCCGCCCGCGGCGATACCGACGGCGTGCGGCAGCTCGCTGATCATGTCATCGCGCGGCACTATCCTGATATCACCAACGCCGAGCGTCCCTATCACGCTCTGCTCGCCGGCGTCGTGGCGCGGCAGGCCGAACTGGTGGCGCGCTGGCTGCTGGTCGGCTTCATCCACGGCGTCATGAACACCGACAATTGCTCGATCTCGGGCGAGACCATCGATTACGGCCCGTGCGCCTTCATGGACGACTACAATCCCGCGACCGTGTTCTCCTCGATCGACGAACAGGGCCGCTATGCCTATGCCAACCAGCCACGGATCGCGCTCTGGAACCTGACTCGGCTGGCCGAATGCCTGCTGCCGCTGTTCACCGACGACAAGGATCAGGCGATCGAACAGGCGCAATTGATCCTCGGTGAATTCGCGGAGAAATTTACAGCTGCCTATCAGGCCGGCCTGCGCCGGAAGGTTGGCCTGTTCACCGCGCGCGACGGCGACGAGGCGCTGGTGCAGGACCTGCTCGACTCCATGGCGAAGAATGAGGCCGACTTCACGCTGACCTTCCGCGGTCTCGGCAATGTGGCGCTTGATTCCGGCAATGACGGCGTGCGGCGCCTGTTTGCCGATCCCACAGCCTTCGACGAATGGGCGGCGCGCTGGCACGCACGCATCGCGGGCGAGCCGCAGGCGGCGACCGAACGGCAGGCCCTGATGCGATCGGTCAACCCGGCTTTCATTCCGCGCAACCACCGCGTCGAAGCCGTGATCCAGGCCGCGATGAACAACGACGATTATGCGCCGTTCGAGGAACTGATCGCGGTGCTGGCGAAGCCCTACGAGGACCAGCCTGATTTCGCCGACTACGCCGACCCGCCGCAACCGGAGCAGCGCGTGCTGCAGACGTTCTGCGGGACGTGAGATACGTCTGCTGTCATTCCGGGATGGTCCGCAGGACCAGACCTCAGATGCGCAATTGCGCATCGGGGAATCTCGAGATTCCGGGTTCGATGCTTCGCATCGCCCCGGAATGACGGAAGAGACACAGCATCACTTTCTCGCGGCTCACTGCACCCGAGTTTTGAATCGTTCGCCCCTAAAATCAGAGGGCGAAGATCGGCTGCGCGCTGCTGAGGCGGCCCACCATACAATCGCTTTCGCTCGATGGTTGCAGTCAGCGCGAGGCCCGTTAACCGCAATCCTTAAGCGCGCATCCACCATTGCCGGAGCGGTTCCCGCCTTAACCACATCGCTTAACAACCCCTCAACACCCTCCCGACAAATCTAACGATCTGTTGGGGGAGAATTGCCGTGGACGCGTTTGCTTTTGAATTCATGGGACTGGCGATGATCGCGCTGTGTCTCGTCGTGCTGGCTCTGCCCTCCGGACGGCGCCCGCCGCGCAACATCCGCTACGAATAAGTTCCGTCAGGCCGATCGGATCGCGGACGGGCAAGACTGCGCCCGGAGGCCGGCGACTGGCAGAAAGCCGCGCCTAGAGCCCCGTTCCGATGGAATCGGAACGGGGCTCTAGATTTTTGATTTGACGCGTTTTCTTGACGCGAACCGGTTTCCACTTCGCTGGAAAACGCTCTGGCCTGAAATGCAGGCCTCAAATTTCCCCAAGACCCTTGACATATCAGCGCTTTCGGCAGAACGCCTGTAGCCGAGCGCACTGGATTGTTCATGGATCTGATTACCACCACTGCCGACCTCGCGGCCGCCTGTACCCGGCTGGCCCAGCACAAGGTCATCACCGTCGACACCGAATTTCTCCGGGAGACGACCTACTACCCCCTGCTCTGCGTCGTGCAGATGGCGAGCGCGGACGAAGCCGTCGTGGTCGACACGCTGGCTGAGGGCATCGACCTCAAGCCGTTCTTCGAACTGATGGGCAACGAGGCGGTGCTGAAGGTATTCCACGCCGCCCGCCAGGACATCGAGATCGTCTGGCACCAGTCCGGCACCATTCCGCACCCGATCTTCGACACCCAAGTCGCCGCGATGGTGCTGGGGTATGGCGACAGCATCGCCTACGACCAACTGGTCGAGCGCATCACCGGCCACCGGCCGGACAAGACCCATCGCTTCACGGACTGGTCGCGCCGGCCGCTGACAGAGGAGCAGATGCATTACGCGGTCTCCGACGTCACCCATCTGCGCGACGTGTTCGCGGCTCTCGACGCCGACCTCAAGAAGCGCGGCCGCAGCGACTGGGTCAGCGAGGAAATGGAAGTCCTGACCTCGCCAAAGACCTATGATTTCCATCCCGAGCGCGCCTGGGAACGGCTGAAGACGCGCGTGCGCAAGCCGAAGGAGCTCGCGGTCCTGATGGAAGTCGCGGCCTGGCGCGAACAGGAAGCGCAAAGCCGCGACGTGCCGCGCAGCCGGGTACTGAAGGACGACGCGGTCGGCGACATCGCCACCCATGCGCCGATCAGCCTGGAGCGCCTCGCCAGCCTGCGCTCGCTGCCGAAGGGCTTTGACCGTTCCAAATGGGGCGGCGATATCGTGGCCGCCGTGCAGCGCGGGCTTGCCCGCGATCCGGCGTCGCTGCCGAAGATCGAGAAGCCGCGCGGCAATTCGAACGGTGCGGCGACCGTCGAACTCTTGAAGGTGCTGCTGCGGATGACGTCGGAGC
Organism: Bradyrhizobium sp. KBS0727; assembly: GCF_005937885.2. Taxonomy (NCBI): domain Bacteria; kingdom Pseudomonadati; phylum Pseudomonadota; class Alphaproteobacteria; order Hyphomicrobiales; family Nitrobacteraceae; genus Bradyrhizobium; species Bradyrhizobium sp. KBS0727. The sequence continues at coordinate 4,268,969 of NZ_CP042176.1, forward strand.
GCCACGCCGTCGCCAGCAAGGTGATCGCGACCGTCGACGATCTCGACCAGATCGCCGCCGACGACAACGCCGACGTCGCCGCCCTGCACGGCTGGCGCCGCGAATTGTTCGGCGAAGCCGCGATCGCGCTGAAACACGGCAGGCTGGCGCTGGCGATGGAAAAAGGCCGCGTCGTCAAGGTCGACCGAGGCGAATAACGCCTGCCGCTAGCACGGCCTTATGGTTCGAGACGCACGGCGTTGCCGTGCTCCTCACCATGAGGGTCTAAGATTCCCATCCTCGGCAGTCAGACCTCATCCTGAGGAGCATCGCAAAGCGATGCGTCTCGAAGGATGAAGGCCATGCAGGCTCTCAGATCACCACTTCAACTCCAGCCCCACCGTGCCCTGATGCGACTGCATCGCGGCGCGGAATTTGCCGTCGTAATTGACGTAGACGCGGGCGGTGTTGGTCAGGCTCAGCGATGCCGAAGCGCCGGCATCGGCGCCGTAGCGGCTTTCGCCGATACCCTGGAACGTGACGCTCTGGCTGCCGAGGCTGACGGTGATGTCGGAGAAATTCTGCACCAGGTTGTCGACGAACTTGCCGTAGGCCGACACGTCGAAAATCTTCTGGTCCAGGATCCAGTAGTGCCCGACCTCGGCGCCGACAAGCACGCGGACCCGCTGCACGGTCGCCGCCGTCGCCATCACAGGATCGAGGCCGCCGAACTCCTGCAGCGATCCGGTTCGCGCGTGGACGTATTCGAACGCGGCCTTGGGCACGATACGAAACTGGTCCTTGGGCCAGTAATAGCTGATCTCGCTCAGCACGCCGTCCAGCCTCGCGTTGTAACCCGCGGTCGCAAGGCCGAGACCGGTGTCGCGACGCGAATTGATATTGCCGAAGCCGTGCACGACGGCACTTGCCCAGGTCCACGGCCCGCTGTCGACCGAGGCGTTGAAGCCGAGCTGGGTCAGGTCGATCGTCGCCGACTGCAGCGCCAGCGGCACGTCGATCGAGGTGCGGCTCTGGTCGACCGAGAAGCCGACATTGATGCCGGGCGCGACGCGCGCGCCGATTCCGGCGACGCCGCCCCAGGTCTTGCGGTTGTCGCCGACAAACAGGCCGAGCGGGCCGTTGTTGGCTGTAATCCCGTACCCTTCGAACCAGGTCCGGTAGCGCGGCGCTTCCGCAGCTTCCGAGGCGCCGCCGCCGCCCGGGTTGGTCCGCAGCATGCGGCTGAAACCGTTGGTGGTGCCGAGCCGCTCCAGGAAATTGCTGCCGAGGTTAGCGACCGTCGCGGCCGATGACACCGTCGAATCGATCATCAGCGGCGTCGGGGTGGGCGCAGGATGCGCGACCGGCGGGGGAGCCACCGCCGCGAATTGCGCATGGGCCGGCAACGCAGCGACGATCCCAAGCAGCGGACCGAGGACGAGGCCAAGGAAAACCGCCCGCGCCAGCCAGCGGCCGTTGCGGGTGTTACCTGCTCGCAAAGGCCGCCACGGGCAGCGCATAGGGTCCAATTCCCGAAATAGGCGCCCGCTTGAAAAATGCGCAGAAAACCGATCGGCAGGCCGCCGATTTGCGCTTGTTTGGCCTGCAGCGTCAATCGGTTGCAAGCGCAGCCGCTAGTTGAATAAACCGCATTGTGGTTCGTCGGCCACAGCGGCAGCGACCATGCCCAGGTCCGCCCGGCGAGCGGGAGCTATTTCGCGGCCGGCGAGATCAGCATGCCCGGCGCAGTGCCATCAGAGACCTTGCAGACATCGCCTTCGAGCCGAACCTTGCCACTGGCGAGCAGCCGCAGCGCCTCCGGATAGATGCGGTGCTCGACGCCGAGAATACGCTGCGACAGCGTCTCCGCCGTGTCGTCGTCGGCCACCCCCACTGCGCCCTGCATCACGATCGGCCCGGCATCGGTTTCCGGGATCACGAAATGCACGGTCGCGCCCGAAATCTTCACTCCGGTCTTGAGCGCTTGACCATGGGGATCGAGCCCCGGAAATGACGGCAGAAGCGACGGGTGAATGTTGAGCATTTTCCCGTACCAGCGCTGGACGAATTCGGCGGTGAACAGCCGCATGAAGCCGCCAAGACAAATCAGCTCGACCTTGTGCGCATCGAGCTTGCCCTGCAGCACGGCTTCAAAACCTGCGCGGTCCCTGCCGAACGGCTTGCTCTCGATCACGTCGGTCGGAATGCCACTCGCTGCGGCCTTTTCCAGCCCGGGCGCATCGGCCCGGTTGGAAATGACGGCGACGATCTCGGCCGGAAAATCCGCAAGCCTGGCCGCGTCGATCAACGCGGCCATGTTCGAGCCGCGCCCGGAAATCAGGATGGCGACGCGGCGCTTCATCATGTCACTGCGAGAGGTCGAGGTGGCCATTATAGACCACGCGGTGCTCGCCCGAATGATCGTTTTGGGCCAGAATCACCTCGCCGAGCAGCGCGACGGTCTCGCCGGCTTCCGTGAAAATCTTGGTGACCTGATCGACAGCGTCCGGCTTGACTATGGCGATCATGCCGATGCCGCAGTTGAAGGTGCGCAGCAACTCGAGTTCGGCGATACTGCCTTGCGCCGCCAGCCATTTGAAGACGGGCAATACCGGCAGCCGCGCCAGATCGATGCCGACGCCGAGATGTTTCGGCAGCACGCGCGGAATGTTGTCGGTGAAGCCGCCGCCGGTGATGTGGGCGAGCCCCTTGACCGCGCCGGTCTCGCGGATCGCGCGCAGGCAGGATTTCACATAGAGCCGCGTCGGTGCCAGCAGCGCGCCGCCCAGCGTCATGACCGGCGAAAACGGTGCCGGCGCATCGAAGCTGAGACCGGAGTTTTCCACGATCTTGCGTACCAAAGAGAAGCCGTTGGAATGAACGCCCGACGAGGCGAGGCCGATCACCGCGTCGCCCGCGGCGATATCCGCCGTCGGCAACAGCGTGCCGCGTTCGGCGGCGCCGACCGCAAAGCCGCCGAGATCGTAATCGCCGTCCTTGTAGAGCCCTGGCATTTCCGCGGTCTCGCCGCCGATCAGGGCACAGCCGGATTCCCGGCAGCCTTCGGCGATACCGGCCACGATCGACGCCGTCGCTTCGGGGTCGAGCTTGCCGCAGGCAAAATAGTCGAGGAAGAACAGGGGCTCGGCGCCCTGGACCACGAGGTCGTTGACCGACATCGCCACCAGATCGATGCCGATGCCGCCGTGCAGGCCGGTCTCGATGGCGATCTTGACCTTGGTGCCGACACCGTCGGTCGCGGCCACCAGGATCGGGTCCTTGAAACCCGCGGCCTTGAGGTCGAACAGACCGCCGAAGCCGCCGATCTCGGCGTCCGCGCCCGGTCGAGCGGTAGCGCGAACCATCGGCTTGATCAGATCGACCAGGCGATTGCCCGCATCGATATCGACGCCCGAATCCGCGTAAGTGAGGCCGTTTTTGCGGTCGTTCATGCCCAAATTCCAGTAAGATGACGGCTGGTTACGAGGAATTCCGCGTTCCTGCAATGGCTCGCAAGCCCTGCCCGCATATACTATGTAGATAACAGCCGACCGGCCCCGCCAAGGGCCGGACCAGGTCAGTCGGGGAGCCGGGAAGCGACCGAGTTGAGTATTCCGAACATCATCACGCTGGGACGCATCATCCTGGTCCCAATCATCGTCTGGGCGATCGTCTCCAGCCAGATGGAAATTGCGTTCGCGATTTTTGTCATCGCCGGCGTCAGCGACGCCGTCGACGGCTTTCTCGCCAAGCGGTTCAACATGGCGAGCGAGCTCGGCGCCCTGCTCGATCCGCTGGCCGACAAGGCGCTGCTGGTGTCGATCTTTGTCGCGCTCGGAATCTGGGGCGCGGTGCCGCGCTGGATCGTCATCCTGGTGGTGTCGCGCGATATCATGATCGTGTCAGCCGTGATCGTGTCGTGGCTGTTCGACAAGCCGGTGCCGATGAAACCGCTGATGGTGTCGAAGCTCAATACCGTGGCGCAGGTGGCGTTCGCCGCACTGGTGCTGGCTTCGCTCGGCTTCAACTTCAAGCCGACGCCGTACGACCTGATCCTGATGGGTTTTGTTACGGTCTTTACTTTGGTTTCGGTCTCGCTCTATCTCGTCGAGTGGGTACGGCACATGAGCACGATCGACGCGAGATAGTTGATGCGTTTTCTTGACGCGAACCGGTGTCCACTTCGCTCGAAAACGCTATAAATGACGCTTCCTGGAGACTTGCGTGGCAGTACGCGTTCAACCCCGTCAGTTGGCCTTTGCCCTGCCGCATGCGGAGAGCCTGACGCGCGACAACTTTCTGGAAGGCCCGGCCAACGAGGCTGGCCTGGCGCTGATCGATAGCTGGCCGGACTGGCCAAACCGCGTCATGCTGCTGGTCGGACCGGAGGGTTCCGGCAAAAGCCATCTCGCCGCGATCTGGGCCGAGCAAGCCGGCGCGCGCTCTACCTCGGCGCATGCGCTCAACGCCGCCGCTGTCCCCGGGGCGCTGGCGACCGGCGCGCTTGTGGTGGAGGACCTGAGACCGTCGGATTTCGACGAGCGCGCGATGTTCCATCTGCTGAATCTCGCGCGCGAGGACGGGGCCTCGGTGCTGATCACCGCGCGCGTTCCGCCCGTGGCCTTGGAGGTCGAACTGCGCGATCTCCGCTCGCGCCTGCGCGCCATTCCCGTGGTGTCCCTGCTGCCGCCCGACGATCTCCTGTTTCGCGGCCTGATCGTCAAATTCTGCGCCGACCGCCAGTTGAGCATCGACGAGACCGTCGTGAGCTATCTGACCACGCGAATCGAGCGGTCCTATGCCGCCGTGCGCCAGGCCATCGACCTGCTGGACACCGAAGCGCTGCGGCTCGGCCGGCCGGTGACCCGGGCGCTGGCTGCCGAATTGTTGCGCAACGCCTGATCCGGGGGCGGCTGCCGCCTTGACGGCGCCGGCCGGCGGAACATCAATGTCATTGAAACGTCATCGGCGTATCACATGGTTCGCGCTGAACCCGCGCTAAAGGCCTTTTTCGCCCCCGGCTGAGATGGATCGAAGCTTCATGGAATTGGCACAAGTTATTGAAATCAAAGAAAAAGAAGCTGGCTCCGAGGCTCCTCCCGCGATCGCTACCAGCCCCGAGCGATTCATCAACCGCGAACTGTCCTGGCTGCATTTCAACCGCCGGGTGCTCGAGGAAGCCGTCAATCCCGGCCATCCCGTGCTGGAGCGGGTGCGGTTCCTGTCGATTTCCGCCAATAACCTTGATGAGTTCTTCATGGTCCGCGTCGCCGGCATCAAGGCGCAGGTCCGTGAAGGCATCGCCGAACGCAGCCCCGACGGGCTGACACCGGCCGAGCAGCTCGTGCTCATCAACAAGACGGTTTCCGAACTCGCCAGCGACCAGCAGGCGATCTGGAGCAATCTGCGCAGCATCCTGTCCGAAACCGGCATCACGCTCGTCGACGGCCATGACGTCACCAAGGCGGAGCGGGCCTGGGTCGAGGATCACTTCCTCCGCAACATCTTCCCGTTGCTGACGCCGCTGGCGATCGATCCGGCGCACCCGTTCCCGTTCATCCCGAGCCTCGGTTTCACGATCGCGCTGCATCTGGCGCGCGTCTCCGACGGCAAGCCGATGAACGCGCTGATCCGCATGCCCGGCAAGATCGACCGCTTCATCCGCATGCCCGCGGCCAAGGACGGCGCGGTGCGGCTGATCACGCTGGAACAGGCCACTGGCCTGTTCATCGGCCGGCTGTTCCCCGGCTACACCGTCAAGGGCCAAGGGGCGTTCCGGGTGATCCGCGATTCCGAACTGGAAATCGAGGAAGAGGCCGAAGATCTGGTCCGCCTGTTCGAGACCGCGCTGAAGCGCCGCCGCCGCGGATCGGTGATCCGGCTCGAGATCGAGGCCAAGATGCCGGAAGAGCTGCGCGCCTTCGTGCAGCGCGCTCTGTCCACCGCCGACGATGAGATTTTCCTGGTCGACGGCGTGCTGGCGATGAACGAGCTGTCGCAACTGACCCGCATCGACCGCCCGGATCTGGAATTCGTGCCTTATGTGCCGCGCCATCCCGAACGCGTCCGCGATCACGGCGGCGACATTTTTGCAGCGATCCGGCAGAAGGACCTGATCGTCCATCACCCCTACGAATCCTTCGACGTCGTCGTCCAGTTCCTGCAGCAGGCGGCGCGCGACCCCGATGTCGTCGCCATCAAGCAGACGCTGTACCGTACCTCCAACAACTCGCCGATCGTGCGCGCGCTGGCGGAAGCCGCCGAAGCCGGCAAGTCCGTGACCGCGCTGATCGAACTCAAGGCCCGCTTCGACGAGGAAGCCAATATCCGCTGGGCGCGCGACCTCGAACGCGCCGGCGTGCAGGTGGTGTACGGCTTCATCGAACTGAAGACCCATGCCAAGCTGTCGATGGTGGTGCGCCGCGAGGGCGGCAATCTCGCCACCTATGTCCACACCGGCACCGGCAACTATCACCCGGTGACGGCGCGCATTTACACCGATCTGTCCTACTTCACCTCGGACCCGATCATCGGCCGCGATGCGGCGCGGGTATTCAACTACATCACCGGCTATGCCGAACCGAGCGACATCGAGCGCATGGCGGTGTCGCCGCTGACGCTGCGCAAGCGCATCATCGAACACATCAAGGGCGAGACCAACCACGCCAAGCACGGCAGGCCGGGCGCGATCTGGATGAAGATGAACTCGCTGGTCGACCCCGACGTCATCGACGCGCTGTACGAGGCCTCGCAGGGCGGCGTGTCGATCGAGCTGGTGGTACGCGGCATCTGCTGCCTGCGTCCCGGCATTCCCGGACTGTCGGACAACATCCGGGTCAAATCGATCATCGGCCGCTTCCTCGAACACGGCCGAATCTACTGCTTTGGTATGGGCCAGGGCCTGCCGAGCACCAAAGCGGCTGTGTATATCTCGTCCGCCGACATGATGCCGAGGAACCTCGACCGCCGCGTCGAAATCCTCTGCCCGCTGCAAAATCCCACGGTGCATCAGCAGGTTCTCGAACAGATCATGGTCGCGAACCTGAAGGATACCGAGCAGAGCTGGCAATTGTTGCCCGACGGGTCTTCAACGCGTATGAAGGCCGCGAAGGGCGAAGAGCCGTTCAATCTGCACAACTACTTCATGACGAATCCGAGTCTGTCAGGCCGTGGAAAGTCTCTCAAGGAATCTTCGCCGCGCCGCCTCACCCGTCGGAACGAGCGTCAGCAATCGACATAACGGAGCGCGGCGGTGAAGCGGCCGCGCAAGCGCCATTCCAGCGTCGCCGTCATCGACATCGGTTCGAACTCGGTTCGTCTCGTTGTCTATGAGCAGATGGCGCGCAGCCTCGTCACGATCTTCAACGAGAAGGCACTGTGCGGGCTCGGCCGCGAGGTCCAGAGCACCGGCCTGCTGGCTACCGACGCCGTCGCCAAGGCGTTGACGGCGCTGCGCCGGTTTCGGGCGCTATGCAGGATACAGCAGGTCGGCCACGTCTACGCGATCGCCACTGCGGCCTGTCGCGACGCCGACAACGGTCCCGACTTCATCGCCAAGGCCGAGCGGATCTGCGGCGCGAAGATCGAGATTCTGTCAGGCCCGCGCGAAGCAAAACTGTCCGCGCTCGGCGTCATCTCCGGCATTCACAATCCCGACGGCATCGTCGGCGACCTCGGCGGCGGCTCGCTCGAACTGATCGACGTGCACGGCAACCGCGTCCGCAGCGGCGTGACCTTGCCGCTCGGAAGCCTCGCGCTGCAGGATCTCGCCGACAAATCGCTGAAGCGCGCCGAGCGCATCGTCAGGACCGAGCTCGCCGACGTCGCCCAGCTCAAGGCCGGTCGCGGACGCACCTTTTATGCGGTCGGCGGCACCTGGCGCGCACTGGCGCGGATCCACATCCTGCAGAGCGGCTATCCGCTGCGGGTGATGCACGGCTATTCGATTCCCGCTTCGGAAGCGCTGGATTTCGCGCGACGCCTGCGCCGGCTCGCGGCGACCAACATGCTGGCCAATATCGAAATCATCGCCGACGCCAGGCGGCCGCTTTTGACCTATGCGGCGCTGGTGCTCGAATACATCATCCGCGTCGCGAAGCCGAAGACGATCGTGTTCTCGACCTTCGGCGTGCGCGAGGGCCTGCTCTACGAGATGCTGCCGCAGCAGGAGCGCGCCAAGGACGGTTTCATCTGCGCCGCGCAGACCCTGAACAGGCTGCTGTCGCGGTCCGCGCGCCATGCCGAGGAACTGGTCGCCTGGACCGACCGGCTGGTCAGGGTGGTGAAGCTGCGCGAGACCGAGGAAGACCGCCGCCTGCGCCATGCCGCCTGCCTGCTGTCGGATGTCGGCTGGCGGGTGCATCCCGACCATCGCGGCGAGGAAACCCTGAGCCTGATCACCAACGGCAATTTCGGCTCGATCAGCCACCAGGGCCGCGCCTTTGTCGCGCTATCGGTGTTCTACCGTTACGCCGGCCTGAGCGAGGAAAACGAGCCGCCGGCGCAGATCCGCGAACTGGTGCCGCCGGCGATGGTCGAACGCGCCCGGGTTCTCGGCGCCGCGTTCCGCGTCGCGCACCTGATCTCGGCGGCGCGCACCGGCGTGCTGCCGGCGACGCATTTCCGTACCCGCGGCCGCAAGCTGATGCTGGTGTTCGAACATCGCATGGTCGATCTCGTCGCCGACCGCGTCGGCAGCCGCTTCAAGCAACTGGCGCGGTTGCTCGGGCGATCAGGGTCGATCGTGCGGAAGTGAGACTGATCGCGTCGAAATAGCGGCGCCTCAGACGCTGGGTCTTGCGAGGCCACCTTCCAGCTCGGCCTTGGCGATGTCCAAACCGCGCTGGCGCCCCTCCGCGAAGCATTGGGCAATCGTTCTCGCAACGATCTCGGCATCGTCGTCCGAGAGCCCCTTGAGAGGCGCCAATGCGCAGACAATCTTGCGCGCGCGCATCAAGTCCATCTCCGTCACAACGGGCGGTTTGAACGGCATTCGTGCACCTCCACCACCGCAGAACGCATCGATGCTAACACGGGCTGGCGAGTTCAGGTATGCGCGGCGAAAGGCGAAGGCGGCGTTTCGGCCGGGCCAATTGCATTGCTCGCTTACGCCGCGGCGGAATCCGCGACGTGCTTTTGCAGCGCGCGCTTGCGCCAGATCGCGCCGACGGCCAGCACCACGATGACGCCGAGCACGGCGCAAACCAATTCGCCGCCATTGCCGTGATTGGCAAAGTGCGGCGTTGCGCCAAACGACGCCAGCATCGAATCGAGCCTGGCGCCGAGCGGCGCCGAGAACAGCGCGTCGAGTTTCGGATGAATAGCAGGATCGGTGGCGATGACATCGCCGGCGATCCAGCCGAGCAGTGCGGCACCCGCCCATACCAGGATCGGCAGCCGCGTCAGCAGCGCCATAATCAACGCCGCGCCTGCGACGATCAGGGGAACGCTGATCGCAAGGCCCAGCACCAGGAGCGGCACGCTGCCATTGGCGGCGGCGGCAACCGCGATCACATTGTCGAGGCTCATCACGATATCGGCGACGACGACGATCTGCACCGCCGCCCACAGATGGGAGGCGGATTCGACGCCCTCCTCATCTTCCTGCTCGGGCACCAAAAGCTTCGCCGCGATCACGATCAGCGCCAGCCCGCCGACCAGCTTGAGGTACGGCAGCGCCATCAGGGTTGCGACAATGCCAGTGAAGATGATGCGCAGGATGACCGCGGCGCCGGCGCCGAGGATCATGCCCCACAGCCGATGCCGCGGCTCAAGTCCGCGGCACGCTAGCGCGATCACCAGCGCGTTGTCGCCGGACAGCAGCACGTTGATCCAGATGATCTTGCCGACCGCGACCCAGAACGTCGGCTGGGTCATTTCAGTCTGAAACTGGGTGACGAACGCTCCGATGTTCGCCGGATCGAAGATCTGCCACAGCCAGTTCACGGCGCTTCCTTACTTCGGCCTCGCAGGCCGCTTTGTTTCGGCCTTGCGGCCATCTTCAGTTGGGCCTTGCGGCCGGACTGGGCGGCGATTGCGCGCCGCCCATGCTGTTTAACCGACGATTTCGTTGCCGGAGAAGAACTGCGCGATTTCGATCGCGGCGGTCTCGGTCGCATCCGAACCATGCACCGAGTTTTCGCCGATCGACTTGGCGTGAACCTTGCGGATGGTGCCGTCGGCCGCCTTCGACGGATCGGTGGCGCCCATCACGTCACGATATTTGAGCACGGCGCCCTCTCCCTGCAGCACCTGAACCACGACCGGACCCGAGGTCATGAAGTCGACCAGCTCGCCGAAGAACGGACGCGCCTTGTGCACGGCATAAAAGGTTTCGGCCTGTTCGCGGGTCATGCGAATCCGCTTCTGGGCCACAATCCGCAAGCCCGCCTTCTCGATGATCGCGTTGACCGCGCCGGTCAGATTACGCTCGGTCGCGTCGGGCTTGATAATCGAGAAAGTGCGTTCAATCGCCATGTTTTCGTCCTTGCAAAACGCTGGGTGAGAGTTGCCGGGCTTATATCGACGCCACCTCACGACGGCAAGCGACCCGATGCCGCGTTAACCCGTCGGTTTTGCCGCGTTTTCATGACACGAACCGCCGCCCCGAAGCGTCGCCAACCGGCAAATTACAACAATTTCACGAAGGTGAACCCTCTCTGAAACCGCCGTCCCGGCTCCATTCAGCTTCGCGGGTCCAGGATCACCCACGATCGGACGCCTCCAACAGCCCCTGGGCTCGCCAAGAGGCGTCACGGGAGGCGATTTCACCGATGGCGCCTGGCAGCGCCGAAACCTTGAGGAGACGATCATGTTACGCAAACTCGCGCTTGTTGCAGTGGCCGCGGCTTCACTCGGTGCGGCCGCGTTGGCGCCGACCTCCGCCTCGGCCTGGGGCGGCTGGCATGGCGGTTGGCACGGTGGTGGCTGGCATCACGGCTGGGGCTGGGGTGGACCCCGCTTCGTCGTCGGCGGCCCGGCCTATTACGGCGGCGGTTACGGTTATGGCGGCGGCTGCTATGTGCGGCGCTTGGTGGGAACCCCCTGGGGTCCGCGCTGGAGGCTGGTCAATCGCTGCTACTGACCTGATTTCGAGCTCCCCCTGACTGGACGCCCCGGCCACCGCGCCGGGGCTTTTTTTGTTTCGCCGGAACCAATCGCTCATGAGCGGCCCGGTTATCTGCACGCGAATGGATGTGACCATGCAACGCGGAAACAAAATGGCCCTCGGCGACTTGGTCCAGCAACGGATCATCGATTCTTGCGAAAATTGCGGGATGGAACGCTTCGAGAGATCAGCCATGAATGCTCAAGACAACAGCAATCTCGAACAAATCGACCACAAGACCTCCCGCTCGATCTGCGACGCGATCGGCGAACGGCTGCAGCAAAGCCTGCGCCCGGAAGCCGAACTGTCGCAGCCATTACGGCAGCTCGTGGATCAACTGCGCCGGCGCGACGGCGAGCTGCATTAAGGGCTATCGAGTTAAGGGCCATCGAGACGGCCGATTTCACCAATAAATGGGTTGCGTTTGCGGGCGGCAGCGGTGACAAGGCCGCATGCTTTCAATCACTGATATTTCGATCCGGATTGCCGGACGGCTCCTGATCGACGACAGCTCGGTACAGATCGTTCCCGGCGCGCGCGTCGGCTTTGTCGGCCGCAACGGGGTCGGCAAATCGACGCTGTTTCACGCGATTCGCGGCGACCTGCCGCTTGAATCCGGAAGCATCACCTTGCCGCCCCGCTGGCGCATCGGCAGCCTCGCGCAGGAAGCGCCCGACGGCCCGGAAAGCCTCGTCAACGTGGTGCTGAAGGCCGATCTGGAGCGCGACGCGCTGCTGCAGGAAGCGGAAACCGCCCACGATCCGCACCGGATTGCCGAAATCCAGACCCGGCTGGTCGACATCGACGCGCATTCCGCGCCGGCGCGCGCCGCCGCGATCCTGAGCGGTCTCGGATTTTCAACCGCGGATCAGGCGCGGCCCTGTTCGGAGTTCTCCGGCGGCTGGCGCATGCGCGTGGCGCTCGCCGCAACGCTGTTCTCGGCGCCCGATCTGTTGCTGCTCGACGAACCCACCAACTATCTCGATCTCGAAGGCACGCTCTGGCTGGAAGATCATCTGGCGAACTATCCGCGCACGGTCATCGTCATCAGCCATGATCGCGACCTGCTCGATACCTCCGTCGACCAGATCCTGCATCTCGATCGCGGCAAGCTGACCCTCTACAAGGGAACCTATTCCTCGTTCGAGGAACAGCGTGCCACCCGCGAGATGCTGGATGCCAAGCACGCCAAGCGCCAGGCCGACGAGCGCAAGCGACTGCAGGCCTTCGTCGACCGCTTCAAGGCCAAGGCCTCCAAGGCCCGCCAGGCGCAGTCGCGCGTCAAGATGCTGGAACGGATGAAGCCGGTCACCGCGCTGGTCACGCAGGACGTGCGCGAGATTTCATTTCCGGCGCCGGAAAAAATGCTGTCGCCGCCGATCATCGCGGTCGATGAGGTCTCGGTCGGCTACGATCCGAAGAAGCCCGTGCTCAACCGCGTCACGTTGCGTATCGACACCGATGACCGCATCGCCCTGCTCGGCTCCAACGGCAACGGCAAGTCGACGCTGGTCAAGCTTCTGGCCAACAAGCTGCCGCCGTTCTCCGGCCGGGTCACGCGCGCGGAAAAATTGTCGGTCGGCTATTTCGCGCAGCATCAGGTCGACGAGCTCAATCTGGACGGCTCGCCCTACGATCACGTCCGCAAGCTGATGCCCGACACGCCCGAGAGCAAGGTGCGCGCGCGCGTCGGCGCGATCGGTTTCTCCGGCAAGGCCGGCGATACCCTGGTCAGGAGCCTTTCCGGCGGCGAGAAAGCGCGGCTGCTGCTCGGCCTCGCCACATTCGCAGCGCCCAACATGATCATCCTCGACGAGCCAACCAACCATCTCGATATCGACAGTCGCGCAGCGTTGGCCGAAGCGATCAATGATTATCCGGGCGCCGTCATCATGGTCTCGCACGACCGCTATCTGATCGAAGCCTGCGCCGATCAATTGTGGGTCGTCGCCGATCAGAAAGTTACGACCTATGACGGCGACCTCGACGATTACCGGCGCATGGTCCTGTCGGCGCGCGGCATGCGCACGAACTCGCGCGACCGCGGCAATGAGCGCGACAACGCGAAGGAAACGACGAAGCCGGAACGCGGAAAAAGCGAAAAGCGGACGCCGCTAAAGCAGAAGATCGCCGAGGCCGAGGCCGAGATCGAACGCATCAACGGCATCATCGCCAAGATCGACGCCGCGTTGGCGCTGCCGGATCTGTTCAGTCGCGATCCCAAGCAGGCCGCCCAGCTCAGCAAGGCGCGCGCCGGCGCCGCAAGCGCGTTGCAACGCGCCGAAGAAGCCTGGCTCGAGGCGAGTTCGCAATACGACCAGGCGGCGGGATAACGGGTCTGCGAGCTTCGGGTACGACGAAGCTTACGTCGCCGCGGGTTTCTTCTTGGTCTTCGGCTTGGCGGCCTTGGGCTGCACCACCGGCTCGGCGCCGCGTTCGATCGAGGTCAGGCGTCCCGCGGTAAAGGTGTAAATGCCGGCGCGCTGGCCGTGCGAGTAGTTGACGACGGCCACACGATCGCCGCGCGCGTTATTTGAAAGATTGACGCTGTCGGGCGCGCCAATGCCGCGCACCACGTCGCATTCGGTGTGGCCGAGTGCTACCGTTCCGGTCGTCGAAGGCGGCGGCGGACTGCCTGCCGCACCGTCAGCAAGCGCATTGGCGTCCGTGCCGGGGCCTGCCATTCCCGGACATGCACCATCGGCACTGACCAACTCATCCGGCGTCACCGCCTTGTTCGGAGACAGCGGCGGGGTTTCGATCGAAACGTTGCGGATGAACACCCGGCCGGAACGCGAGAACCAGTCGGCATCCTTGCTCAGCCAATCGGGCGTACCCGAGCAGCCCGCGAGCACCGGCCCGAGCAACATCAACGTCAGCAATGGTTTTCGACCGATGGTTCCGTCTCGCACGCTAGACCCTGGCTCCCGCCCTACCGTAACCCTGTACTGTAACTATTTGTCCCAACACCACTTTGCGGCACGACCGTGGCTGCCCGCAAGGTCCAGGGCAGAAACCGCAGATTATCATTAATTGCCAGATATCGCTATTGCCGCCGCTGCCACCGGCCGCGGTCGTCGGTCTGCCAGTAGGTCACCTCAAATCCCCGCGCCTTGCAATCGGTCCAGGCACCGCGGGCCGCGCTCAGCGCCTCGGTGTCGTCGCCGTTGAAAACCAGCACCACCCGCTCGTAGCTGTCGGCGTCCGCCGGCAGCGCCGCATTGTCGATCAGGAACCTGACATTGGCGCGGTTCGGATTGCCCTCCTCGATCGAGAGGATGACGGGATGATCCTGCGCGTCGCCGGCGCGCCAGGTGGCGTGCGGCAGGAACGAATCGTCGCTGTAGGTCCACAAGTGGGCGTCGAGCGCCTCGGTGCGCTCCTGCGAGGTCGATTGCACGACCACGCGCCAGCCGCGCTCGAGCGATTTTTCCAGCAAGGGCGGCAGCACGCTTTCAAGCGACATGTTCTGCAGATGGTAGAACAGGACTTCCGTCATCCGACCTCAACCAGATTTATCACGCTGTTGCTCAAGCTGTTGCGCCAGAGCCTTATCGACTCTGATTGAATCAGAACCGGGCTCTGCTCTTTTGTTTTGACGCGTTTTCTTTACGAGAACCGGTGTCCACTTCGCTCGAAAACGCTATGGTTATTTTTTGGCTTCGTAATATTCCGAAACCAGCCGATCCAGCAGGCGAACGCCGTAGCCCGAACCCCAGCTGTGATTGATTTCGGTTTTCGGCGCGCCCATCGCGGTCCCGGCAATGTCGAGATGGGCCCACGGCGTGTTGTCGACGAACCGCTGCAGGAACTGCGCGGCGGTAATCGAACCGCCATTGCGCACGCCGGCGTTCTTCACGTCGGCGAATTGCGAGTCGATCATCTTATCGTAATCGGGACCGAGCGGCATGCGCCAGACCCGTTCGTCGGTATCGAGGCCGATTTTGGTCAGCCGCTCCGCCAGTTCGTCATTGTTGGAAAACAGCCCGGCATGCTGGGTGCCGAGTGCGACCAAGATGGCCCCGGTAAGCGTCGCGAGATCGATCATGAACTTGGGTTTGAACTTTTTCGCCACGTACCAGAGCACGTCCGCCAGCACCAGGCGGCCCTCGGCGTCGGTGTTGATGATCTCGATCGTCTGCCCCGACATCGAGGTGACGATGTCGCCCGGCCGCTGGGCGTTGCCGTCGGGCATGTTCTCGACCAGGCCGATTGCGCCGACCGCGTTGACCTTGGCTTTGCGCGCGGCCAGCGCGTGCATCAGCCCGACCACGCAGGCCGCTCCGCCCATGTCGCCCTTCATATCTTCCATGCCGGCGGCGCCCTTGATGGAAATGCCGCCGGTATCGAAGCAGACGCCCTTGCCGACGAACGCGACCGGCTGATCGCCCTTCTTGCCGCCGTTCCAGCGCATGATCACCATGCGGCCGGGCTGCGTGGAGCCCTGGGCCACGCCGAGCAAGGCGCCCATGCCGAGTTTGGTCATCGCCTTGACGTCGAGCACCTCGATATCGACGCCGAGCTTCTTGAGCTGGCTGGCGCGGCGCGCGAATTCGATCGGATAAAGCACGTTCGGCGGTTCGTTGACGAGTTCGCGCGCGATGATCACGCCGTCGACGACATGCGACGCCGGCGCAAAGGCCTTCCGCGCGCCGGCGACATCGCCGACGGCAATCGAAATGTCGGCGCGCAAAACCCCGTTCTCGTCTTTCTTCTTGGTCTTGTAGCGATCGAATTTATAGGCGCGCAGCCGGATACCCGACGCGATCGCCGCCGCGGCATCGGCGTCCATCGCGCCGTCAGGCAATTCGGCGATGACGGTGACGGCCTCGCTGGCGGCGTTGAGCTTGCCGACCGTCACGCCACCGAATTTGAGAAAGTCCTTTGCCTTGATGTCGGCCGGCTTGCCGGTGCCGACGACGATCAGGCGATCTGCCTTGATTCCCTCCGGCGCCGGGATGTCGAGTGTCGACGCGCTCTTGCCCTTGAACTGGTTGGCCGCCGCCGCGCGCTTGACAGTATTGGCCGCCGATCCAAGCGCCTTCCGCGTTGCCGGCCCGAATTTCAGCGCGTCATCGCAAAACACCACGAGAACACCGCGCGACGCTGCGGAAAACGGAACAAAGCCGACCTTGACGGCGTCGGACATGGGCAAATCCTCCAAAATTCAGGGCTGTGTGCAGAGCAGGGAATCGCCCCGGGCGCGGCCCGGGTCAAATTGAACACTCGTATCGGCAACGGCCCAAAATCGCTTCGAGACCGCAGGTTTCCGGCACTATGGCCTGTGAGGCGGCACACTGCCAAGCGCCGGCGTGGCCGGAAGGCCACATCAAGTGAATTATTAACCATATCCTAAGGGTGCCACGGCCCGGCCATTTTGTTGACGGATCAAAGGGATGGTAGTGAGAAGCTAGACGACTGGACGGCGGGCGGCGCGACCAAGGGGACCCCTCAAAGAGGGGTTGGTCGGAAGCCGCTCTTTGGGCGCGCAAGGTGGGACCGTACGGTAGCGATGGGGTCGATCGACAAGTACATTTTCCGCACGACGCTTGCGTCGTTTGCGCTGGTTCTGGTCAGCCTCACCGGCGTGATCTGGATTACGCAGGCGTTGCGCGGCATCGACCTGATGACCAGCCAGGGCCAGACCATCATTACCTTTCTCGGCATCACCAGCCTGGTGATCCCGGCGCTGGTGCTGATCATCGCGCCGATCGCGCTGATGATCGCGATCTCGCACACGCTGAACAAGCTCGCGACCGATTCGGAAATCATCGTGATGAATGCCGCCGGCTTCTCGCCGTTCCGGCTGTTCCGCCCGTTCTTCTATGCCACCTGCGTGGTGGCGTTGATGGTCGCCTTCATCGGCGCCTATCTCGCCCCCGACGGCATGCGCCGGATCAAGCAATGGGATGCCGAAATCACCGCCGACATCCTGACCAACATCCTGCAGCCGGGACGCTTCGCCCAGCTTGACCAGAACCTGACGATTCGCATCCGCGAACGCCTGCCCGGCGGCGTGCTCGCGGGCATCTTCGTCGACGACCGCAGAGATCCCAAGGAGCGCGTCACCATCATTGCCGATCACGGCACGGTGCTGAAAAACGAGAGCGGTTCCTATCTGGTGCTCGAAGACGGCAATCTCGAACGTTTCGAGGCGGGAAAACGCGACCCGGCGCTGGTGGCCTTCGGCCGCTATGCGTTCGACATGTCGAAATTCTCGAATCAAGGCCGCGACGTCACGCTCGGAATTCGCGAACGCTATCTCTGGGAGCTTTTTTCTCCCCCGGCCGACGATCCGATTTTCGAGAAATTGTCCGGGCAGTTCAGCGCCGAACTGCATGACCGGCTGCTGTCGCCGGTCTATCCCTTTGCATTCGCGGTGCTGACCTTCGCGTTCCTGGGCACGCCGCGCACCACGCGCCAGAGTCGCAATTTTTCGATCGGCGGATCGATTTTCGCGGTGTTCGGCCTGCGGATGGCGGGATTCGCCTGTTCGGTCATGACGGTCAAGACGCCTGCCGCCGCCCTCGTCCAGTATTCGATGCTGATCGCCGCCATTGCCGCCGGGCTGTGGATGATTCTCGGCGGCATCGTAGTTGAACCGCCGGCCGCGCTGATCGAGGCCATCAACAGATCGAACGCGCGCATCGCGCGGTTGTTCGGACGGCCGGTCGCCGCATGAGCATGATGACCAATACGCTCGGGCGCTACTTCGCCGGCCGCTTCCTGATCGCGGCGGTGGGCGTTTTTGCGAGCATTTTCGTGCTGCTGGTGCTGGTCGATTACATCGAAATGGTCCGCAAGACCTCAGGGCTCGCGTCGGCGTCCGCGATCACGGTGGCGGAGACGTCGCTGTTTCGTGTGCCGCAACTGCTCGAAAAGCTGATGCCGTTCTGCGTCCTGATCGGCGCCATGACCTGCTACCTCGCGCTGTCGCGGCGGCTGGAACTGGTGGTGGCGCGCGCGGCCGGCGTTTCCGCCTGGCAGTTCATCGCACCGGCGCTCGGCAGCTCGATCCTGCTCGGGATCATCGCGACCACCGCCTACAATCCGATGTCGGCGAATCTGCGCGAACTCTCCAAGCGGATGGAGGCCGAGCTGTTCGGCTCGGCGCCGGGCGGCGGTATCCAGGACGCATCGGGATTCTGGCTCAACCAGATCAACAGCGACGGCCAGTCGATCATCAACGCCGCCCGCAGCGAGCAGCAGGGCGTCCGGCTGACCGGGCTGACCGTGTTCCGCTTCGATACCGACCTCCAGTTCAAGGAGCGAATCGAAGCCCGCGAAGCCTCCCTCGAGGAAGGACGCTGGGCCTTCAAATCGGTACGTAGATACTCCCTCGACAAGCCGCCGATCGACCAGGACACCTACTATCTCACGACCACCCTGACCCCGGCCCAGGTCCGAAACAGCTTCTCGACCCCGGAGACCGTGTCTTTTTGGCAACTACCGACTTACATCCGATCATCCGAGAGCTCGGGCTTCGCGACCGCAGGCTACCGGCTGCAGTACCATAAGCTCATCGCACAGCCGTTTTTGCTGGCTGCAATGGTCATGTTGGCGGCTTCCGTCAGCCTGCGCTTCTTCCGGATGGGCGGCGTGCAAAAGATGGTTTTGAGTGGCGTGGGTGCGGGCTTTCTGCTCTACGTTCTGTCGAAAGTTACTGAGGATTTGAGCAAGGCTGAGTTGATGCATCCCATCGCTGCCGCGTGGCTACCCGTCTGTGTGGGTGGCCTCACCGGCTTTTTGGCCTTGCTGTACCAGGAGGACGGGTAGTGGCCGTTGTCGCCGCCCTCCAGTTGAGGTCGCCCGCGTTCGGGCGGCGCACCCTGCTGCGCCGCCATCGAACCCGCATGGCCGCCGTCGGCGCCCCCGTGATCGCCCTGCTTGCCGGCCTGGTTTTCGCCGGAGCGATCGATCTTGCCCTGACAGTGCCGGCCTCGGCGCAGAGCTTCACCTACAATCCGCGACCGCCCAAGCCGCCGCCACGGCCCGCCAAGAATGACGGGCAGATGCTCGTGCAGGCGACCGAGGTGGACTACGACTACAACAACCAGCGCGTGTCGGCGGTCGGCAACGTGCAGATGTTCTACAACGGCACCAGCATCGAGGCCGACAAGGTCATCTACGACCAGAAGACCAAGCGCCTGCACGCCGAGGGCAACATTCGCCTGACCGACGCCGAGGGCAAGGTCACCTACGCCAACATCATGGATCTGAGCGACGATTACCGTGACGGTTTCGTCGATTCGCTGCGCGTCGACTCGGCGGACGCGACGCGGATGGCGGCGACCCGCGCCGACCGTTCCAGCGGCAATTACACCGTGTTCGAAAACGGCGTCTATACCGCCTGCGCTGCGTGCAAGGATGATCCGAAGAAGCCGCCATTGTGGCAGGTCAAGGGTGCGCGCATCATCCACGACCAGACCGACAAGATGCTTTACTTCGAGAACGCGCAGCTCGAGTTCTTCGGCGTGCCGATGGCCTACCTGCCGTATTTCTCGACGCCCGATCCCACCGTGAAGCGCAAGACCGGCTTCCTGATGCCCGGCTTCAGCACCGTTACGGCCTACGGCGTCGGTATCGAAACTCCGTTCTACTGGGCGATCGCGCCGGACTATGACGCGACCTTCAGCCCGCGCATCACCAGCCGCCAAGGCGTGCTGTTCCAGGGCGAGTTCCGCCAGCGCCTGATCGACGGCGCCTACCAGATCCGTGCCTATGGCATCGACCAGCTCAACCCGTCGGCCTATGCCGGCCTGCCCGGTGATCGCCAATTCCGCGGCGGCATCGATACCAAGGGCCAGTTCGCACTGAACGACAAATGGACCTGGGGCTGGGAAGGCGTGGCGCTGTCCGATTACGCCTTCATGACCGATTACCGGCTCGCGCAATATCGCGATCCACTGCAATCGTTCCTCAATCTGCCGACCGAAGCGATCTCGCAACTTTATCTGACCGGCGTCGGCAGTCGCAGCTTCTTCGACGCGCGCACGATCTACTATCTCAGCTACTCCGGTAACCAGAGCTCCGTTCCTGTCGTTCATCCGGTGGTCGACTACAGCAACGTGATCAACAGCCCGATCTTCGGTGGCGAATTCAGCTACAAGACCAACTTCACCAGCCTGACGCGCTCGACCGCGGTATTCGATCCGATCACGACACTGGCCAACACCAGTGGCCTGTGCCTGACGACGTCGGCCGATCCGATGGCGCGGACACCTTCGCAGTGCCTGCTCCGCGGCATGCCCGGCACCTACACGCGGCTGACGGCCGAAGCGCAATGGCGGCGGTCATTCACCGATTCCGCGGGCGAGATCTGGACGCCGTTTGCGATCCTGCGCGCCGACGCCATCAACGCCTCGATCTCCAACCAGCCCGGCGTCTCGAACTTCCTCCCGGTCGGCGATACCAACGCGCTGCGCCTGATGCCGACCATCGGCCTCGAATATCGCTATCCCTTCATCAACGTTCAGCCCTGGGGCACCACCACGATCGAGCCGATCGCGCAGATCATCATTCGTCCCAATGAAACTTACGCCGGCAAGATCCCGAACGAAGACGCACAGAGCCTGGTGTTCGATGCCAGCAACCTGTTCTCGGTCGATAAATTCTCGGGCTATGACCGCGTCGAAGGCGGCGGCCGCGCCAATGTCGGCGTGCAGGCGACCACGCAATTCGACCGCGGCGGCAGCATCAACATGCTGTTCGGACAGTCCTACCAGTTGTTCGGCCTGAATTCGTTTGCGGTCGCGGATATGACCAATACCGGCCTCGACTCCGGCCTGCAGAACGCGCGATCCGACTACGTCGCCCGCGTCAATTACTCGCCGAACCGAACCTATACGTTCAGCGTGCGTTCGCGCATGGATGAAGCGACGCTCAACGTCAACCGCTTCGAGGCCGAGGGCCGCGCGGCGTTCGACCGCTGGTCGGTCAGCCTGATGTACGGCAATTATGCCGCACAGCCAGAACTCGGATACCTGACCCGGCGCGAAGGCCTGCTCGGTTCCGCTTCGGTCAAGGTGGCGGCGAACTGGGTGGTGTCGGGCTCGGCGCGCTGGGACCTTGAAGCCAACAAGATCAACCAGTACATCGTCGGCGCCGGTTACGTGGACGACTGTTTCGTGCTGGCTGCGAACTACGTGACGTCCTACAACTATTCCACCGGCGTTACCGCCCCTGTGCTCGCCCACGCGTTCATGTTCCAAATCGGCCTGCGGACCATTGCGACATCGTCCTCAACGGCCGCGGGCGGCGGCCTTCAATAGCGCGTGGCCGGCCCCGTGCGCGTGAGCGTCCGTGGCACCGCAGGAATCGAATTGGTTGATACGGCTGACATGACCATGACGACCCCAAATCCCCCCCATCATCGCCTGTGGTCGCTGGTCGCCGGTTGCGCGATCGTGCTCGGCCTCCTGACGTCTGGCGCCTCGCCGCTGCACGCGCAGACCGTAGCCGTGATGGTCAACGGCGAACCCATCACCAACTACGATATCGAGCAGCGCACCAAGCTGAATGCCCTGACCACCCGCCAGCAAATGCCGCGGCAGGACGTGATCAACGAACTGATCAATGAAAAGGTCAAGATCAAGGAAGCCAAGAAATTCGGCGTCGACCCGACTTCGAGCGACATCGATGAGGCCTATGCGGGGATGAGCTCGCGGATGCGAATTTCGCCCGACCAACTGACGAAGACGCTGGAGGCCCAGGGCATCCGGCCCGACACCCTGAAGGCCCGCCTCAGGGCCGAAATGGTTTGGACCAGCCTGGTGCGCGGCCGCTACAAAGAGAGCCTGCAGGTCGGCGAGAAGGACGTCGCCGCCGTAGCCCAGGAAGGCGGCGAGGCGATCCAGACCGAGGCGTTCGAATACAAGCTGCGGCCGATCGTCCTGATCGTGCCGCGCGGTTCGGCGCCGACGGCGATCGAATTGCGAAAGAAGGAAGCGGAGAGCCTGCGCGAACGCGTCCAGACCTGCGAGCAGGCCAATGCCTACTTCAAGTCGATGCAGAATGCGGCGATCCGGGACTCCGTCACCAAAACCTCGGCTGATCTTCCGGTACCGCTTCGCGAATTGCTCGACAAGACGCCGATCGGCCATCTGACCCCGCCTGAGATCACCAAGCAGGGCGTGGAGATGGTGGCCTTGTGCGACAGGAAGCCGACCAAGATCGATTCGCCGAAAAAGCGGGAAATCCGCGACAAGATGTTCCAGCAGAAATACGAGAAGAAATCGAAGGAATATCTGGACGACATCCGCAAGGCCGCGATGATCGAATATCGCTGATGGCAAAGCCCCTGGCGCTGACATCCGGAGAGCCGGCGGGCATCGGCCCCGATATCGCCCTCGAAGCCTGGCTGCGGCGCCGTGAACTGGACCTCCCGCCATTCTATCTGCTCGGCGATCGCGCCTTCTTCGCCGAGCGCGCAAAGATCCTCGGACTGACGGTCGAACTCGCCGATGTCGGACCCGGGGATGCGAGCGTAACCTTTGCGAGCGCCCTGCCCGTGGTCGCAACCGGCGAACACGCCACGGCGCGACCCGGCCTGCCGGACGCCACCAGCGCCAACGCGGCGCTCGCCTCGATCCGGCAGGCGGTCGACCATGTCCGGACCGGACAAGCGAGCGCGGTCGTCACCAACCCGATCGCCAAGAGTGTGCTGTACCGCGCCGGGTTCAACCATCCCGGCCACACCGAATTTCTCGCCGAGCTTGCCGCCAATGGCGGCCCTGTTCCGCAGCCGGTGATGATGCTGTGGTCGCCGACGCTCGCCGTTGTCCCGGTAACGATCCATGTTTCGCTGCGCGAGGCGCTGACGCAGCTCACGACCGAACTGATCGTGACGACGGCCCGCATCGCGGTTGCGGACCTCAAGGCCCGCTTCGGCCTTGCCGCGCCGCGGCTGGCCGTCTCCGGCCTCAACCCGCATGCCGGCGAAGACGGCTCGCTCGGCACCGAAGACATCACCATCGTCGCGCCCGCGATCGAGATCCTGCGCCGCGACGGCATCGATGCACGGGGACCGCTGCCGGCGGATACGATGTTCCATCCGGCCGCGCGCCAAACCTATGACTGCGCGATCTGCATGTATCACGATCAGGCACTGATCCCGATCAAGACGATTGCGTTCGAGGACGCCGTCAACGTCACGCTGGGATTGCCTTTCATCCGCACCTCGCCGGATCACGGCACGGCCTTCGACATTGCCGGCACCGGCAAGGCCAATCCGTCGAGCCTGGTCGCGGCGTTGCGGCTCGCCGCGCGGATGGCCGCCGCTGGATCGGCATGAGCGCGATCGACGATCTGCCGCCGCTGCGCGACGTCATCCGCGAACACCAGCTATCTGCGCGCAAATCGCTCGGCCAGAATTTCCTGCTCGACCTCAACCTGACGGCAAGGATCGCCCGCGCCGCCGGTCCGCTCGAAGGCGCCACCGTGATCGAGGTCGGCCCCGGCCCCGGCGGACTGACGCGGGCGCTGCTGGCGCTCGGCGCCAAGCGCGTCATCGCGGTCGAGCGCGACGAACGGGCGCTGGCGCCGCTCGACTATATCGCCAAACGCTATCCCGGCCGGCTCGAGATCGTGCACGCCGACGCGCAGCATTTCGATCCGCGTCCGATGCTCGGCGGCGAGCGGGCCAAGATCGTCGCCAACCTGCCCTACAACATCGCTACCGCTTTGCTGGTGGACTGGCTCTCGATCGAGCCGTGGCCGCCCTGGTACGACATCATGGTGCTGATGTTCCAGCGCGAGGTCGCCGAGCGGATCGTCGCCAGCGAGCATGACGAGGCCTATGGCCGGCTCGCGGTGCTCGCCAACTGGCGCGCCGAGACCAAGATCCTGTTCGACATTTCGCCTGCGGCCTTCGTGCCGCAGCCCAAGGTCACCTCCTCGGTGGTGCGGCTGGTGCCGCGCGCCACACCCGAGCCATGCGACCGCCGCGCACTCGAGCAGGTGGCGGCCGCGGCCTTCGGCCAGCGCCGAAAAATGCTGCGGCAGAGCCTCAAATCGCTGTCGGTCGATCCGGCGCCGCTGGCCGCCGCCGCGGGCGTCGATCCCACCCGCCGCGCCGAGACGATCCCGGTCTCCGGTTTTGTTGCCATGGCCCGCGAATTGACCGATATACGCAAGACAAAACCGCAGCCTTCCTGAACATCCGCTTTCCAAAAAGCTATCCTGCAAGGAGAACATGCCATGGCGCTGATGCGTCGCCAGTCGCTGGTCAAATTCGACGCACCGTTGTGCGAAACCATTGTCGACACACCGAAGCCGCAAGGACGCGAAGTTCTCGTCCGCATCGAGCGCTGCGGCTTGTGCCATTCCGACCTTCACATCCAGGATGGCTATGCCGACCTCGGCGGCGGCAAGAAGCTCGACACCACGCGAGGCATGACGTTGCCGTTCACGCTCGGCCACGAGATCGCCGGTGTCGTCGAGGAAGTCGGGCCGGACGCCTCGAAGGACCTGATCGGAAAGAAGCAGGCGGTCTTCCCCTGGATCGGCTGCGGCCAGTGCCGCGACTGCGCCAACGGTGATGAAAACCTTTGCGTCAAGCAGCGCTTCCTCGGCGTCTCGATCGACGGCGGTTTCGCCAGCCACGTGCTGGTGCCTGACGCCAAATACCTGCTGGATTACGATCCGCTGCCGGTCAACCAGGCGGCAACGCTGATGTGTTCCGGCGTCACCGCCTATGGCGCGTTGAAGCGGCTGGTCGATCGTCCGCGGCAGCGCAATTTGCTGCTGATCGGTTTAGGCGGCGTCGGCATGATGGGGCTTTCGTTCGCGCAAGCGATGTTCAAGCAGAAGATCGCGGTGGCGGATCTCAGCCCCGCCGCGCGCGAGTCCGCGTTGCAGAACGGCGCGGCCGTGGCCTACGACCCGTCCGAGCCTGACGTCGTCAAGCGGATGATCAAGGAGACCGATGGCGGCTTCGACGAGATCGTCGATTTTGCCGGCAACGAGAAATCGATGGCCTTTGCGGTGGCGGTCGTGGCGCGCGGCGGCAAGATCGTGGTCTCCGGCCTGATGGGCGGCAATTTCAGCCTGCCGATGGTGCAATGGGTCTACAAGCGCATGACCATCGAAGGCTTCATGGTTGGCACGCTCGAAGAGGCCAAGGAGTTGATGTCGCTGGCACGCGCCGGTAAGATCAAACCGACGCCGATGAAGGAAGAGCCAATGGCCGACGTCCAGAAATGGATCGAAGAGCTGCGGGCCGGCAAGGTGGTTGGACGTATCGTGTTGAAGAACTGACGCGGAGCCCTCTGAACACGACATTCCCGAATGTTTCAGGTTCTCGAACGTTTCGAGAAAGGAAAGCTTCAAAAAAATAGAGCCCCCGGCTCCGGCACGATCGGAGCCGGGAAAGCTCAACGCTTCGCGATTGACAGAGGGAGACGCTGATGGCTTCCGGGACTCATTCGAAGCTCGCCGCTTGCGCGGCACCTGCGAAGCTGGCCGCTTACGCGGCACCTGCGAAGCTTGCCGCTTGCATGGCGGTGGTGCTCGCGATCCTGACGGCGCCTGCGCTGGCGCAGAAGCGCTACGGCCCGGGGGTCAGCGACACCGAGATCAAGATCGGCACCACGACGCCCTATAGCGGCCCCGCCTCCGCCTATGCCGCCGGCGCGATCTCCGCCACCGCCTATTTCGAGATGATCAACGAACAAGGCGGCGTCAACGGACGCAAGATCAACTTCATCAGCCTCGACGATGCCTACAGCCCGCCAAAGACGGTCGAACAGATCCGGCGCCTGATCGAGAGCGACGAAGTGTCGTTCCTGGTCAATCCGGTCGGCACCGCGACCAACATGGCGGTGTACAAGTACATCAACCAGAAGCACGTCCCGCACCTCTTCATCGGCACCGGCGCGACCGTCTTCAACGATCCCGAGCATTATCCGTGGACGATGAGCTGGACGCCGCATTACGCGTCCGAGGGCGAGATCTATGCCCGCTACATTCTGTCGACCATGCCCAATGCCAGGATCGGCATCCTCTCGCAGAACGACGATCTCGGCCGCGATTACCTGATGGGATTCAAGCGCGGGCTCGGCGACAAGGCGTCGACGATGATCATCTCGTCGCAGACCTACAACACCAGCGACCCCACCGTCGACTCCCAGGTGGTGACGCTGAAGTCTTCCGGCGCCGACGTCTTCTTCATCATCTCGGTGCCGAAATTCGCAGCGCAGGCCATTCGCAAGGCCTACGATATCGACTGGCACCCGCAGGAATTCGTCTCCAGCGTCGGCTCGTCGATTGCAGGCGCGATCAGGCCGGCCGGCTTCGACGCCGCCAAGGGCATCATCTCCGCCGCCTATCAGAAAGACCCGGCCGATCCGCAATGGGCCGATGATCCCGCGATGAAGGCCTGGAACGTCTGGATGGACAAGTACAATCCGCGCATCAACAAGAGCGACTACTACGCGCCCTACGGCTACAATATCGGCTTCGCGGTAGTCGCTTTGCTCAAGCAGTGCGGCGACGATCTGACCCGCGAGAACATCATGAAGCAGGCGTCGCATCTCGACATGGAACTGCCATTGCTGCTGCCGGGCATCCGGCTGAAGACCACCCCGACCGATCTGCGGCCGATCAAGCAGATGCGGCTGGTCCGCTTCAACGGCGAGCGCTACGTGCTGTTCAGCGACGTGATCGAGAGCAACTAGCGTGCCCGAGAGCAATTAGGCCGTGAACCCACAACTCTGCCGGGCGACTTGCGAGGTCTGCTAAGCTAACATTCGCGCTGGCGTTCGGCATGTCTGCTAAGTGCCCATGACCGGAAGTGGCCACATCATTCGATCACCTTATCGGCTCGTAGCATGAGGTTAGCTGGGACTTCGTGTCCAATAGCTTTCGCAGTCCTGAGGTTGATCACCAACTCAAACCGGGTCGGCTGCTCGACCGGAATGTCAATTGGCTTCGCGCCGCGCAGCACCTTGACGATCATCCGCGCCTCTTGGCGAAAGATTTCCGTCATACGCGGACCATAGGCGGCAAATCCACCGTCCTCCGCCATATCCGGCCATTGATGGATAGTCAGTAAGCGCAATGCGGCCGCGCGCTCGATGACAAAAAGGCCGTTGGAGTAGTTACCTAATAAGGGCGAAGCCAGCACATTTAAAGCCTGCGCGCCGGAGGCCTTCGCCTTATCCATGGCTGGGCCAATTTCCTCGGGCTTGGCAACGGCCAAAATAGAAAGCGCGATATTGCGCGCTCGTGCTGCGTCCTGAAGCTGTTCTAGGTGCTGTGGTGCGGTAGTATTGGAATCGACCAATACCGCGACGTTTCGCACGCCAGGCGTTGCCTCAATCAGCAATTCCTGGCGTTTTCCGTCGAGTTCTGGCGAGAGAATGCTGATGCCCGTGGTGTTGCCACCTGGACGCGCGAGCGAGGCGACTAATCCATCGCCGACCATGTCTTCGGATATTGCCACGTGCGGAAACGCTCGATTAGCCGCCTGGACGGCGCGGTTGCCGAACAGGCCGCCGCTTACAATCGCATCAGGAGCGGCCTTGAGGATGGTCGCCACCTGTTCGGCCACTTGCTCGTTACGAATATCCAGGCCGCCCGGTATGACTTCAAGGTTTTGGCCTTCGATAAAGCCGTTCAGCCGCAGTTCGTCGAAGAATGCAACAACGGGAGGCGTTTGTCGTGTACTGGGGATCAGAACGCCAAGCCGATAAACCCGACCCGGAACCTGCGCACCGAGCTGCTGCGGCGCTGCGACAGAAGCAGCCGTACCGCCGAGAAGTGTCAAGAACTTGCGTCGTCTCATGTTCGCCCCTAGCCGGACAAGGCATAGTATCGCCTTAAGTGAGCACTTGGACAGGGGCCGGACGATGTAGCGACATCAGGTTTGGGTCATTCGCTACAGGGGCGAACCAGCGGCAAATCTGCCCATGTTCGCTATGCTACCGAGTTCGCGCCAAAGAAATTATCGAACGACGATCCGATGGTTGTGCCAGTCACCGGACTTCAACCGGACAACGGATTTCACCTGCCTTTTTTTAGGCTGCGGCCCGCCTTAGAGGTGCGGCTTGCGAGCCCCAATTAAGCCCTGCCCGCTCCGGAATTGCGGCTCATTGCCACCCAAGTTTTTAACGAGATTTGGGGCGTCAAACGTTGCGTCATTACCGGGGATCTAGATGTCAAACCGCTCAGCGAAATTCGTCGCGGCCCTGTTCGCCAGTATTCTGGCGGGGGCCAATCTCACCTCTGTGACGGATATCCACGCGCAAGCCGCCGCAGACAACTGCCTGACGGCACCGAAAGACAAAACACCCGCGGGCGGCCATTGGTACTATCGGCTTGAACGCGGCACCAAGCGCCAATGCTGGTATCTGCGCGACGAGAACGACAAGAGCGCACGCGCCGCGCCGCAGGACTCATCCACTGACGCTGCGCCGGATACCGCGGCGGCCGATCCGGCCCCTGCGCCAGCGCGCCCGACGGTGCGAAAATCGGTCGCGAACGCGCACGCCGAACTGACCTCCGCACAGCAGCGCGTCGAGCAGGAACCGGTCGCCGTTCCCGAATCGCGGACGGTCGGCATGGCGCCTGCGCCCAATTTTCAAAGCATGGCACCCGCGCCCAGTTTTCAAAATAGTCCGGCCGCAAGCGCCCCGGATACAACGACGCCGTCGTCGACGGTCGCCACGCGCTGGCCGGATAGCTCCGAGGTGAGCGCGTCCAACGCTTTCCGTACCGCCGCCGCCGAACCGCAGGCCGCGCCGCCGGAAAGTAACCAGGCGGCGACACCGCCCGCACCGGCACCGGTCGCACTTGCCGCCGCCGACTCATCGATGGCAAAGCAGTCGGCGTCGATGCAGATGCTGTTTTTGGTGATGGCCGGTGCGCTGGCGCTGGCGGGCATCACCGCGAGCCTGATCTACCGGTTCGGCCGCGCGCGGGCCCGCCGGCCCGAGATTCGCAACAACCGTCGCGCGATCTGGGATTCGGTCGATAGCGAGCGCTCTTCCCACAGCGAACGTTCTTCGCCGTCGATGCTGCCCGATGAGGGCGTTCCGATGTGGCGTCGTGACGATTCCCACGATCCGCGCGCGCCCGACGATCCGGAGCGGCGCGTGACGGAAATGCTGTCGCGGCTGGCGCGCAGCGCGCAAAACTGATGCGCTCTATGTCTTGACGCGTTTTCTTGACGCGAACCGGCGGCCACCCCGGATCGACTCCGGGGCAGGCTCTCGCTTGAAAACGCTATGACTATTTTTCCAGCTGGCGCTGCAGGCCGCGGACGAACTCGGTCAGGCCGCTGCGGCGGACACGTTTGAGCCGCTCGGCCTTGAGGATCGACTGCACTTCGGCAAAGGCCTCGTCGACGTCCTGGTTGACGACGATGTAGTCGTATTCGGCCCAATGGCTGAGTTCGTGGCTGGCACGGTCCATGCGTCCGCGAATGACTTCGTCCGAATCCTGCGCGCGGGTATGAAGCCGCTTCTCGAGATCGGCAGCCGACGGCGGCAGGATGAACACGCTGACGACGTCGGTAGAGGCCTTTTCCCGCAGTTGCTGCGTGCCCTGCCAGTCGATGTCGAACAGCACGTCCTGCCCGGCCGACAGCGCGGTCTCGACCGGCGCGCGCGGCGTCCCGTAGCGGTTGTCGAACACGGTGGCCCATTCGAGCAATTCGCCCTGGCCTGCCATCGCCTCGAATTTGGGTTTGTCGACGAAGAAATAATCGCGGCCGTCGACCTCACCCGGGCGCATCGACCGTGTGGTCGCCGAGACCGACATTTTCAGGCCCGGCGTCTGCTCGATCAACATGCGCGACAGCGTGGTCTTGCCCGCGCCCGACGGCGACGACAGCACGAACATCAGTCCGCGCCGTTCCACCCCGTCGAAGCCAACAGTCGTCATCGTTCACTCCAGATTCTGGACCTGTTCGCGAAACTGCTCGACCACGTTTTTCATCTCGAGCCCGGTCTGGGTCAATTCCAGATCGTTCGACTTGGAGCAACAGGTGTTGACCTCGCGGTTGAATTCCTGGGCGAGGAAATCGAGCCGCCGCCCGACCGGTCCGCCCTTGCGGATCATTTCGCGCGCCTGGGCAACATGCGAGGCAATGCGATCGAGTTCTTCGCGGATGTCGGCCCTGCTCGCGATCAGGATCGCTTCTTGATTGAGGCGGTCGGAATCGAAGCGCTCGGAAGTTTCGAGCAGCGCTGCGATCTGCTCGGCCAGGCGCGCCTTGATCGCCTCGGGCTTGCGGCCGGGTGCGGCCTCGGCCTTCTTCGCCAGCTTCTCAATCTCGTCCATGCGCTGGAGCAGAATTTGCCCGAGCGTCGTGCCCTCGCGGCGTCGCATCTCGACCAGATTGGTGAGCGCCTGCTCGAACGCCGCGGCCGCCGCGGCCTTTGCCGCCTTCTCTTCCGCCTCGTCGCTCTCGGGTTCGACGACCTCGATGACGCCCTTGAGGCTCAGCAGACCGTCGATGCTCGGCGCCACCGCGTCGATCTTGCCGCCGAGTTCGCCGGCCACCTTGATGATCGAGGCCAGCACATTCTCGTTGATGCGCACCGTCGAGACCGCATCGGTGCGCTTGACGTTGAGGTTGGCGTATACCGTGCCGCGCGAGAGAACCTCGCCGGCACGCTTCTTGGCCGTGGCCTCGAGTTCGTCCCATCCCGGCGGCAGCCGCAGCCGCAGGTCAAAGCCCTTGGCGTTGACCGATTTCAATTCCCATTCGAACGTGTAGGGACCGCTGGCGCCGTGGCTCCGGGCAAAACCGGTCATGCTCGATAGCGCCATGGCGTCAATCTCTCCGAAAGGCGGGTTGCGGGACTCGCTGGGAACACCGCGACCTTAAAACGATTTCCGCCAAAGTGGAATTAGCTTCCAATCCGCAACGTAGGCGTCAACGCTGAATCACCGGCGGCGTTGTGGTCGATTGCGCGGCGCCCTGGCGGGCAGGTGCAGCGGCTGGCGCCGCCGGACGCGCGGGCTTCTTCGGCGCCGCTGGCTTGGTCGTCGTTGCGGTCGGATTGGTATCGGCGGCGGCACCGGCCGCGGCCGCCGGCGGCGGTTCGTCGGCCGGTTCGACGGTGTCGTTCTGAATCTGCTTTTCCATGGCCCGCAGCTTGGCGACGTTCTTCTGATGCTGGTCGTAGGTTTCAGTGAAGGTATGCCCGCCGGTCCCGTCGGCGACAAAGAACAGGTCGCGCGTGCGCGCCGGGTTGGCGGCCGCTTCCAGCGAGGCGCGACCGGGATTGGCGATCGGGCCCGGCGGCAGACCGTCGATCACATAGGTGTTGTAGGGCGACGGCTGCGTGATCTCCGAGCGCTTGATCGGTCGACCCAGCGTGCCTTTGCCGCCGACCAGGCCGTAGATGATGGTCGGATCGGACTGCAGCTTGATCTTCTGACGCAAGCGATTGACGAATACCGCGGCGACGCGGCTGCGCTCGTCGGCCTTGCCGGTTTCCTTCTCGATGATCGAGGCCAGCGTGACCAGCGCCTCCGGCGACTTGATCGGAACGTCCGGGTTGCGGCGCTCCCAGATTTCCGCAAGCACCCGCTTCTGGGTCTGCTGCATGCGCTGGATCACCTGATCGCGCGTGGTGCCGCGCGGGAACTTGTAGGTCTCGGGCAGCAGCGTGCCCTCACGCGGCACTTCCCGCACGCTGCCTGCGAAGATGTCGTTGTCGGTGAGCCGCGCCACGATCTGTTCCGAGGTCAGGCCTTCGGGGATGGTGACGGAGTGCTGCACCACCTTGCCCTCGACGATGGTGGCAATGACGTCGCGCAGGCTGGCGCTCTTCCTGAATTCATATTCGCCCGGCTTGAGATCGGAACTCGCTTTCAGCGCAAACACGCTGCCGATGAACAGCCACGGATTGACGTTGATCACGCCCTCGCGCTGCAGCGCGTCGGCGATGTCGCGTTTGCCGGCACGCGCGGGAATGTTGACGACCTTGTCTTCCTGCAACGGGCCCGGCGTTTCCAGCAATTGCCTGCCGTAATAATATGCAGTCCCCGCGCCGATCATCAGGATGATCAGGATGGTGATGATGGCATTGCCGATCACGACGAATGGATTGCGGGCGCGCTCCGACCGCTTCGGCGGCGGCGGCACCTGCTCGGGCTCCAGCGCAGCCCGCGGGCTCCGTGGTGAAATGGGCGGCCTCTCACTCATCGATGCAACCTGAATCCTGCCGGTTCAATCGTGGCCTAGCAAACCCCTGCCCTGCCAATAGCATACGCCCACACTTAGAAGTCATCGCTGAATACGGCAAAACGGTGGAGTCGTCCTAAACACTTGCTAATCAATCACGCGCCGCACGATCACGGAGGCGTTGGTACCCCCGAAACCGAAGGAATTGGAGAGTGCGACATCGATCTCACGCTTGCGCGCCGTTTGCGGCACCAGATCGATCGCGGTTTGCACCGACGGATTTTCGAGATTGATGGTGGGCGGAACGATGTTGTCGCGAATCGCGAGGATGCTGAAAATCGCCTCGATGGCGCCGGCCGCGCCCAGCAAGTGCCCGGTCGACGATTTGGTCGACGACATCGACACCTTCGAAGCGGCGTTGCCGAGCAACCGTTCCACCGCGCCGAGCTCGATCTCGTCGCCGATCTGCGTCGAAGTGCCGTGCGCGTTGATGTAGTCGAGATCGGATGCGGAAATGCCGGCGCGCTTCAGCGCCGCGCTCATGCTGCGGAAGCCGCCGTCGCCGTCCGGCGCCGGCGACGTAATGTGGTAGGCGTCGCCCGACAGGCCGTAGCCGACCACTTCGGCGTAGATTTTCGCGCCGCGGTTTTTCGCGTGCTCGTATTCCTCGAGCACCACGATGCCGGCGCCCTCACCCATCACGAAGCCGTCGCGATCCTTGTCATAGGGGCGCGAGGCCTTTTCCGGCGTTTCGTTGAAGCCGGTCGAGAGCGCGCGCGCGGCGCAGAAGCCCGCCATCGCCAGCCGGCAGATCGGCGATTCGGTTCCGCCCGCGACCATGACGTCGGCATCGCCGAGCATGATCAGCCGCGAGGCGTCGCCGATCGCATGCGCGCCGGTCGAACAGGCCGTCACGACGGAATGATTGGGTCCCTTGAGACCGTGCTCGATCGAGACATAGCCGGAAGCCAGATTGATCAGCCGGCCCGGAATGAAGAACGGCGATACCTTGCGCGGACCGCGTTCCTTCAGCAGCAGCGCGGTGTCGGCAATGCCGGACAGGCCGCCGATGCCCGAGCCGATCAGAGTGCCGGTCGCGCATTTGTCAGCCTCGGACTCGGGATGCCAGTTGGCATCGTCGAGCGCCTGGCGCGCCGCGGCCATCGCAAAGATAATGAAGTCGTCGACCTTGCGCTGGTCCTTCGGCTCCATCCACTGGTCGGGATTGAAGCTGCCTTCGGAGCCGTCGCCGCGCGGAATTACGCAGGCGATCTGGCTGGAGAGATCGGCGACTTCAAATGTCTCGATCTTCCTGGCGCCGCTTTCGCCGTTGAGGATACGCGCCCACGTTGTGTCAACGCCGCAGCCGAGCGGCGTAACCATGCCCAGCCCCGTGACGACAACCCGTCTCATGTCAAAAACTCCAGCCCGAAACTGACGGCCCAAAACAAGAAACCGGGGGACCGTTCAACAACGGTCCGTCCGGCTCTGTCGTACCGCGCCCGGGACGTCAGCTTTTCGCGTTCTTTTCGAGAAACTTGGTCGCGTCGCCGACGGTCAAAATCGTCTCGGCGGCGTCATCGGGAATTTCGCAACCGAACTCTTCTTCAAATGCCATCACAAGCTCGACGGTGTCGAGGCTGTCGGCGCCGAGGTCGTCGATGAAACTCGCAGCGTCGACCACCTTGTCCGGCTCGACACCGAGATGCTCGACAACAATCTTCTTAACCCGCTCGCCAATCTCACTCATCGTTCAACCTCGTGCTTGTTCCATTGGACCCGACCCCAAGAAGCTACAGCGACGCTACAGAGACGCTACGAGCCATCGTGGTCGTTAAACTTCCTTCGCTATCGCGCATAGTCTTGATTCGGCCCGGTGGTAGCCGACAAAGCCCGGCGAACGGCAGGCGACGCCACGCCAATATACAGGGTTTCAAAATCCTGCAATGGCCTTCTTTGCCCATCCGTCGGGGGTTCGGTTATCATACTTCCCAAGCCTTGACTACAAGCCTCGCCCAACCGCCCGAAACGGCCTTTCGCCGCATCGGCCGGGCCGGTAAATCGCTCAAATCATGGCCATTCCGCCGTTGACGTGAATCGTCTGGCCGGTGACGTAGCCGGCCTCGTTCGAAGCCAGATAGACCGCTGCTGCAGCAATGTCCTCCGGCGTCCCCAACCGTGCGGCAGGAACCTTGGTCAGGATGGTCTCGCGCTGCTTGTCGTTGAGCGCGTCGGTCATCGGCGTCTTGATGAATCCCGGCGCGATGCAATTGGCGGTCACGTTGCGCTTGGCATATTCCGCGCCCAGCGTCTTGATCAGGCCGATGATTCCGGCCTTCGAGGCGGTGTAGTTGGCCTGGCCGGGGTTGCCGGTGACGCCGACGATCGAGGTGATCGCGATGATGCGGCCGAAGCGCTTGCGCATCATCAGTTTGGTCGCGGCGCGGGCCAACCGGAAGGTCGCGGTCAGGTTGACCTTGATGACGTCGTCCCAGTCCTCGTCGCGCAACTGCACGAACAGGTTGTCGCGGGTGATGCCGGCGTTGGCGATCAGGATATCGACCTGTCCCATCGCGGCTTCCGCCGCGGGCACCAGCGCCTCGACCTCGGCACTGTCGGAGAGGTTGCACGGCAATACATGGACGCGTTCGCCCAACTGGCCGGCGAACGAATCCAGCACCTCGCGGCGGGTCCCGGAAATCGCCACCGTCGCACCCTGTCTGTGCAACGCCTGCGCGATCGCCCCGCCGATGCCACCGGTCGCGCCGGTCACCAGCGCCGTCCTGCCCGTCAAATCGAACATTGTATTCTCCTTAACCGCAGCGTTACGCCGACGCAGCCAATGCGTCCTTGGCGGCGGCAATGTCGCCGGGCCCGCTGACGGACACGCCGACCGCGCCGTCGGCAATGCGCTTGACCAACCCGCTCAACACCTTGCCGGCGCCGATCTCAAAGAACCTGTTAACGCCGTGGGCCGCCATGTAAGCGACCGACTCGCGCCAGCGCACGGTGCCGGTGACCTGTTCGATCAGCCGGCGGCGGATCTCGTCGGGGTCGGTGATGGCTGAAGCCAGCACGTTCGACACCAGCGGCGAGGCCGGCGCGTTGATCGTCACGTCTGCCAGGGCCTTCGCCATCGCGTCGGCGGCGGGCTGCATCAGCTTGCAGTGGAACGGCGCGGATACCGGCAGCAGCATCGCCCGCTTGGCGCCCTTGGTCTTGGCGATGTCGAGTGCGCGTTCGACCGCGGCCTTGTCGCCGGACACCACCACCTGCCCGCCGCCATTGTCGTTGGCGGCCTGACAGACCTGCCCCTGCGCGGCTTCGGCGGCAACCGCGGTGGCCGCCTCATAGTCGAGCCCGAGCAGCGCGGCCATCGCGCCGACGCCGACCGGCACCGCCTTCTGCATGGCCAAACCGCGGATGCGCAGCAGGCGCGCGGTGTCGCTGATGCTGAGGCTGCCGGCCGCGGCCAGCGCCGAATATTCGCCAAGCGAGTGCCCGGCGACGTAAGCGGCATCCCGCCCGACCGAGAAGCCCGCTTCGGTCTCCAGCACGCGCAACGTGGCGAGCGAGACCGCCATCAGGGCCGGCTGGGCGTTTTCGGTGAGCTGGAGGGTTTCGGCCGGGCCATCCCAGATGATCGCGGTCAGCTTCTCGCCGAGCGCCGCGTCGACCTCGTCAAACACGGCCCGCGCGGCCGGAAAGGCCTCCGCCAGGGCCTTGCCCATGCCAACCGCCTGCGAACCCTGCCCCGGAAATGTAAATGCAGCCGTCATCGGCGCTCCCTCTAAAACAAGAGGCCGTAAGACACTGACGGGGGCCGGGATGTCAAGCCGCGTTGCGGGATAGAAAATCGCGAAAACAACCCCATGCAAAGTAGAACGGAACGCGAAAAACGGCCTCGCATCGCGACCTGGCCTAATCCCATCCCACCCTAGAAGCCGCCGGCCGCCTGATCGCTGCCTACCTCGGCACCGGCCCGCGCGCGGCGCACGCTGCTCGCCAACTGTCCGGGGCGATCCTGCTGGTTCGGCTTCGCCGTCGCCAGCCGCAGCACGGTCGCGTAATTCGGCTGCACTTCCATGCGGGCCGCATGCCGGCTTTGGCTTAAGATGCGGTGCACCCGCGGCAGGTTGTAGCAGGGCACGTAGAACAGCAGATGATGCTCGAGGTGGTAGTTGACGTAGTACGGCGCGATGAACAGCCGCTCGAGGAAATTGGCGTGGGTGGTGCGGGTATTGCGCAGCGGATCGGCGCTGTCGGGCACCACCGCATGCTCGGCGATGTTGCGGATGCGGGTGATCACCATCTGCCAGGTGACCAGCGGCAACAGCCATAGCAGCGGATAGGCCCACCAGACGCCGGCGGCGGCGAGCCCTGCGAACATCACCGCATTGACGATGCATTGCGGGCCGAGCTTCTCCCAGAAATGCGCGGCGCGCTGCGAAAGCGGCCATTCCTTCGGCCCGAGCGCGTTGAGCAGTTGCGCCTTGCGCTGCTGATAGCCGGTCTGCCCGGTGATATCGCGCACGAATTTGCGACGGTAGCTTATCCCCGTGATCGGGAACGGCGCCGACAGCACCAGGTCGGGATCGTCGTCCTGCTGCGTCCTGGCATGATGCTGCAAATGATAGCGGCGATAGGCGCGCGTCTCGCCGAAAATCGGATAGGCGCAGAACCACTGGCTCAGGGTCAGGTTGGTCTTCTCGTCGGCCGAGAGACAGCCATGGGCGCCGTCATGCATCAGAATCGCAAGCCCGAGTTGACGCGAGCCGATGATGCCGACCGCCAGAATGAATGTCAGCGGGTTGGGCCACCACGCCACCAGCGCGATCGCGCCCAATATCAGTGCCCAGGCGTGCACGATCATGGCCGCGCCCTTCCACGTCGAGCGCTCGCGCACGGCGATCAGTTGATCTTCGGTCAGGAAATCGCGGGCCCGCATGCGAAGCGCGGTCATGATGAAGTCTCCCCGTCGGGTGAATCTGAAACGGATGCATCGCGGTCATCGACGACGCGCAGGCGCGTACGGTCGCCGGCCGGTTTTGGAGTCGCCTGCTCGCCCAACACGCGCAGCATCTCGGCGCACAGTTCTTCCGCCGAGCGGCCCATGGCATAGCCCTCGACCATCACGCCGATCGCGACCGCCCAGAACCGCCGCGAGGTCGCGTCGGGATCGCGCAAGGTATTCCAGCCGTGCCGTTCGATCTGGTTCGAATAGGCGCGCAGCCCCTCGCCGTGCAGCCGCTCGATAGTGCGCTCGACCAGCGGCGCCAGATCCTGGCGGCGCCGCGTCAAGGTCAGCGCCTCGGCGAAGAACGCCACCGAATCGGTCGCCGTCACGCTCTCGACCAGCGCGCGCGTGTAATCCCGCGGCGTATGCACCTGCAGCGCCGCCTGCTCGGCCGCCCGCGCCACATACAGCATGTCGCGGCAGGCGGCTTCGACGAACAACGCTTCCTTGGTGCGGAAGTAATAGGTGATCTGGCTGGGGAAAGCGTCGGCGGCGGCTGCGATATCGGAGATCGACGTGCCGGCCAGGCCGCGCTCGCGGAACAGGCGGCTGGCGCCGTCCAGCAGCCGCGAACGCATCTCGCGCCCCGCCGAGCGGGTCGCGCGGGCGGCGTGCTTGGGATCGCCGCTGGGCGCTTCGGGAGCCGATTGGACGGATTTGGGAGCCATTTTGCCCTCTCGATACTTATTTGTATGATATACAAACAAACATGTCAACGGAGAGCCTGTGCTATCCCCTGCGCGGTCCCGCCCGGTCAGGAATCCGGCCAGAAACCAGCCAAACCTGGCATCAACGCTTGCCAGCAGGCGCAAAATCCTTATAACCCGCGCATCCGTGGATCCCGGCCGGGAGCTGAACGGACGGTCTCAGCAATCTCACCTTTTGGCGATGTTGATGTGGCAGGGCCAGTCGGCCCGTCGTCCCGTGCTTCCGCCTTCTGAGCATTATCGAGTCCTTTCCGGAGGTCTCGAAGGGCTTGCCGCCGGGAACCGCGCCAACACAGGAAAGGACACCCATGCCTCTTTACGAGCATGTATTTCTCGCGCGTCAGGATGCGAGCACCCAGCAGGTTGAAGAACTGACCACCCAGATGACCGGCATCGTCGAAGGTCTCGGCGGCAAGGTCGTGAAGATGGAAAACTGGGGCGTGCGCTCGCTCACCTATCGCATGAACAAGAATCGCAAAGCGCATTTCGTGCTGATGAATCTCGATGCTCCCTCGGCTGCGGTCACGGAGATCGAACGTCAGGAGCGGATCAGCGAAGACGTGATCCGTTATCTCACCGTCCGCGTCGAAGAGCACGAGGAAGGTCCCTCGGCGATGATGCGCAAGGCTGATCGCGATCGCGAACGTGACGATCGTGGCGGCGGCTTCCGCGGCGACCGCGAAGGCGGATTCCGTGGCGATCGCGAAGGCGGTGGATTCCGCGGCGACCGTGGCCCGCGTCGGCCGCGTGAGGACGAAGCAACCGCAGCGGTTGAGGAGTAAGAATCATGGCTGAAGCTGGTGCACGCCGTCCGTTTTTCCGTCGCCGCAAGACCTGCCCGTTCACGGGTCCGAATGCGCCGAAGATCGACTACAAGGATTCCAAGCTGCTGATGCGTTACGTCTCCGAGCGCGGCAAGATCGTGCCGAGCCGCATCACCGCCGTCTCCGCCAAGAAGCAGCGTGAACTCGCCCGCGCCATCAAGCGCTCGCGGTTCCTCGGCCTCTTGCCCTACGTTATTCGCTAAACCATTCCGGTCCGCGGCATCAGCGCCGCGGACCGCACTCTTCATAAGGCTTCCGGGTCGTCCGGTCGCCGATGGTTGGGGTCGAGAAGACCTCTAACCGCTCGAAAGGAGCGGGACAGCTGATGATCGCGATTACACTCATTGCGCTTGCGGCCGGCTCTGCGTCGGCGCTGATGTTCGCCTCGATCATCTCGGGCGCACTGATCTCGCTCGTGCTGTTCTATCTGTCGCCGCTGCCGTTGATGGTGACGGCGATCGGATGGGGACCGCTCGCGGCCACGATCGGCGGCATTGCCGCCGCGTCCGGCCTCGGCGCGATGTTCGGCCTGCCCTATTGCGCGGCCTTTGCCCTCACTGTCGCGTTGCCTGCCTGGTGGCTCGGCCATCTCGCGCTGCTCGGCCGGCCGATGCAGAGCGCCGCGCCCACCGCCGATGCCGCGCCGGCTGCACCCACGCTCGAATGGTATCCGGTCGGCCGCATCCTGCTCTGGATCGCGGGCTTTGCCGCGCTCACGACCATCGCGGCCATGCTGACGCTCGGCACCGATGCCGAAACCATCACCGGCACGCTGCGTCGCGGGCTATTGCGGATACTCGGGCCGCGCGATGCCGCCTCGGCGGGCGACGTCGAACGCTGGGTTGCCGCGCTTTCTCTCATCGCACCGCCGGCGGCGGCGATCGTCGCAATGATGACGTTGACGCTCAATCTCTGGCTTGCCGGCAAGATCGCGGCGACCTCTGGCCGGCTGCACCGGCCCTGGCCGGATCTCAAAACCGCGGAACTGCCGCCGATGACGCTGGTGGTGCTGTCGGTCGCGATGGCCCTTTGCTTCGTCGGCGGACTTGCCGCCCTGTTCGCGCAGATCGCCACCGCGGCGCTGATGATGGCCTACGCCTTTACCGGCTTTGCCGTGCTGCACACGCTGACGCTGACGATGAAGAGCCGCGCAATCTGGCTGTCCTGCACCTACGCCATCGTCGTGGTGTTCGGCTGGCCGGTGCTGGCGATGATCGTACTCGGCCTTGCCGACGCCGTGTTCGGATTTCGCCAGCGTTATCTGCGCGGCAAGCAACCGCCGCCTCTGCCCGTTTCTTAAGATTCC
Source organism: Bradyrhizobium sp. KBS0727 (assembly GCF_005937885.2). Taxonomy (NCBI): domain Bacteria; kingdom Pseudomonadati; phylum Pseudomonadota; class Alphaproteobacteria; order Hyphomicrobiales; family Nitrobacteraceae; genus Bradyrhizobium; species Bradyrhizobium sp. KBS0727. Next base: position 4,309,045 of record NZ_CP042176.1, read on the forward strand.
ACCGATCCACTCAAACCAAACACTGATCACTTCAAAAGGAGAACGAAAATGGAAGTCATTTTGCTGGAACGCGTCGCCAAGCTCGGCCAGATGGGCGAAGTCGTCCGCGTCAAGGACGGGTTTGCCCGCAACTTTTTGCTCAAGCGCGGCAAGGCGCTGCGCGCCACCGCCGACAACCGCTCCAAGTTCGACGGCATGAAGGCCGAACTCGAGGCCAACAACATCAAGGCCAAGGGCGAAGCGAGCAAGGTCGCCGAGAAGATCAACGGCCGCAACGTCGTCGTGCTGCGTCAGGCTTCCGAAACCGGCCAGCTGTTCGGTTCGGTCAGCGTGCGCGACATCATTGCGTCGTTCGAGGCCGATGGCGTCACCATCAGCCGCAGCCAGGTTCTGCTCGACGCGCCGATCAAGACCATCGGCAAGCACGCGATCGCGATCGCGGTGCATCCGGAAGTCGAAGTCAGCGTCAGCGTCACCGTGGCGCGCAGCGCCGATGAAGCCGAGCGCATCAACCGCGGCGAAGACATCTCGACCCGCCAGGAAGACCAGGACGCCGCCGCCGAGGCGCTCGCCGCCGCCGGCGAGTTCTTCGATCCGGAAGCCCAGCACGACGACGAAGCGCCGGCGGCCGAGACCGAGAAGTAAAACGCTTCATTCGAAGCGATAGGAAGAACCTCGAGCCCGGCCCTCAGGCCGGGCTCGAACTTTTAGCCTGCTATCCTGGCGGCCGCCTTCTCGTCGAGCATGGCGATCGAGGCAAGCGCGGTCGCGGTGTGCTTCTCGACACCATCGGTGATGCAAAACACGTCGGCCGCGACGACGGCGACCTGACGCCCAGGCTTGATCACGCGCGCCCGGCAGATCAGGCGTTCGCCCACCGCCGGCGACAACAGATTCAATTTATATTCCGCGGTCAGCGCCGACTGTCCCCGCGATGTCGCCGCCGCGATCGTGGTCGCATTGTCGACCAGGAAAGCGGTGACGCCGCCGTGAAACAGCCCGTGCTGCTGCAACAGTTCCGGCCGGCGGTCGACCTCAAGCGTGCACGACCCGCGCGCCAGCTCGGATAGCTCCGCGCCAATGTGGCTCATAAAACCCTGCCGTCCGACGTTGTCGCGGATCTGCGTTTCGATGGGCGCGAAATCAGGGTCGCTATCTGCCGTCATGGGTTTTCTCCCGGCTTGTTGCCTGTATCCGGCGCGACCACCGCACGGATGGCGCAGGCGATCAGGACGTCGATCTGGTCTCTCGGATCGGCACGGTCGCGGCCCGACAGCCAGGCGCGGCAGAAAATCTGCGCCGGCCCGATGATCTGGCTGAAGAACAGCGTTGCCGTCATCGGCAGCAATTCGCCGCGCGCGAGCAGCGGTGTCCGCCATCGCTCGACGGCTTCCGCCAGCCGCGAATTCTGCTCACGTTGCGCACCCCGGACCTCTTCGGTCCATTCGCTGCGGGAAATCTCAAACAGATAACGTGCTTCGCGCCTGTTGTTCACGACCCAGCCGAGATGCGCACGGATCAGCCGCCTCACCCCCTCCTGCGCGCCGCAGGGTTCGCCGATCGCGGCGAGGACCGAGGCGTGATAGCGGCCGAGGATTTCCAGAAACAGGGTGCCGGCGAGTTCCTTCTTCGATCCGAAGAAATGAAAGAAGCTGCCGTTGGATGCCCGCGCACGGGTTCGGATGGCCGCAACCGTTGCGCCCTCAAAGCCGTCGCGATCGAACACCGCCAATCCCGCCGCCAGCAAATCCTCGCGCGCCGTTGTCACCGCATCCGCCCTCGAATTCTCACTGGACGATTACTCTAGAGCAACACTCTAGAAGCGGTCAAGCGAGGCCGTGGACCGTCGTTGCGATCACTGAATTTATTGGGAGATCGGCGGCACAGGCGGGCCCGCAGGAGCCTCCGGCGGTGACGGAGGCGCTGACGCCGTCACGGCGGGCGCAGCCGGTGGTGCCGCGGCAGGGGCTGCGGCAGAAGACGGGCTGGCCGCAGGCTCCGGCGTGCCGCTGGCGGTCGTCGCGGATCCCGCCGGCGCCGGTGTCACCGCCGGAACCGGGTCGGGCCGCGGCGGCTTCGCCTCGCTACCGCTACTTTCCTTGGGCGCGTCGACCTTCGCCGTTTCAGATTTGGCCGTCTCGGACTTGCCCTCGCCGGCAGGCTTGGTGGCCTCGGGCTTGTCCTCGCTCTTGTCGGCATCGCTCTTGTTGGCTTCGGTCTTGCCGGTTTCAGTCTTGCCGGTTTCCGTCTTCGTCGTGTCGGTCTTGCCGGTCTCGGTCTTGCCGATCTCGGTCTTGGCGGGATCCGTCTTGCCGGCATCGTCCTTTGCGGCGTTGCCTATGGCCTCTTCAACCTTCGGCTCTTCGGCGCCGGGCTTGACGCGCTTGCCTAGCTTCTGCTTGCCGCGCGGCTTGCTGTCGGTCGCGGCCTGTGCCGGCACCTGGCCGTCCTCGGGCTTGGCGCCATCTGGCGCCTGGCCCGGACGCGCCAGTCGCCTGGCGTCGCGGCCCGTCCGGCCGCCCTCGCCTTGCGGCGCCATTCCGTCGGCGTCGGGTTTTGAGGCCTCTTGGGCCGGCGCGGACGGATGCAACCTGCGGCCGAAGCGGTCGAGCTGCTCCGGTTTGCCGTCAGGTTTGCCTTCGGGCCTGCCGTCCTGCTTCGCCTCCTGCTTGCCATCCTTTTTGGACGGATCCTGCTTCGGCGCATCCTTGGCCTGGTAGCGCGTATCGGTGGCACCATTCGAAACCAGGAAGGAAGCCAGTACCGAGGCCATGTCGCTGGAGGTCGTGTAGTGCTGGCGCAGGAAGCCCGGCAGCGACGACGCCGGGACGGTTTTCAGCAGGCCGCGCGGGCTCTTATGGCACGCAGTGCAGGTACCGGCGAAAATCTGGGAGGGGCTCTTGCCGGCTTCGAGGTTGGTCAACTGCGCATGGGCAGATCCCGCCGCAAAACAGCCGATCACAAGCGTCACCGTCGCTAAACTGAGCGCTCGGCTCAACATCCCTGCTTCTCCAGATACGGAATCGCGGCCGGCATCACACGGCGCGGCCGGCGGCGGTCACCTTTTAGCCGATTATCCCGCGAATGGAAGCGCACTTATGACGCAACTGCGTGATCGCTCGAACCGGGAATATCCGCTTTGACTACAAAGCACTAGCCCGCCATCATCGTCACAGTTATGATCTCGTTGACGCAGATTGGAACCTTCCGTTCCACAGTGCGTCAGGTGTAATGTCATTGTCGTTCCATTGGTGCTTCGATGGACCGTTTATTGCGTTATTTCCTGGGTCAGTTCATTCGCCGCGGCACGATGACCTTCACGGCCGTGAGCGGGGCCAGCTTTACCTGCGGCGACGGCAGCGGCCGACCGATCTCGGTACGGTTCCTGAGCGAACGGACCCAACGCCGGATCCTGCTCAATCCAGAACTGGCGCTCGGCGAAGCCTATATGGATGGCACGTTTGTGGTCGAGAACGGCTCGATCGCGGATGCACTCGAAATCCTGCTCGATCAGCCCGGAATGGTGCCGCGCTGGGCCCAGCTGCAATGGTGGCTACGCTACTTCGGCAGGCACATCGGGCAACTCAACTGGCGCGGCCGCTCGAAAGACAATGTCGCCCATCATTATGATCTCGACGGGCGGCTCTATTCCCTCTTTCTCGACGCCGACAAGCAATATAGTTGCGCCTATTTCGAAACGCCGGACACCACGCTCGATGATGCCCAACTCGCCAAGAAGCGGCACCTCGCCGCCAAGCTTTTGATCGAGCCCGGCAACCGCGTACTCGACATAGGCTCCGGCTGGGGCGGTCTTGCCCTTTATCTTGCGGAAACGACCGGTGCCGAGGTTACCGGTATCACGCTCTCGACCGAACAGTTGCAGGCTGCGAACGCCCGCGCGGCAGAGAAGCGCCTGACGGATTCGGCGAGATTTCTCCTTGCCGACTATCGCGACGTTCCGGGCCGGTTCGACCGGATCGTGTCGGTCGGCATGTTCGAACATGTCGGCGTCGGCTTCTACGAGAAATTTTTTCGGCGATGCGCCGAGCTTCTCAGCGATGACGGCGTGATGGTGCTGCATTCGATCGGCCGCTCGACCGGCCCCGACGTGACCAGCCCCTGGATCACGAAGTACATTTTTCCGGGCGGCTATATCCCCGCCGTCTCCGAGGTCGTGCCCGCGATCGAGCGCGCCGGCCTGTTGATGTGCGACATCGAGATTCTCAGGCTGCATTACGCCGAAACGCTGAAAGCCTGGCGCGAACGGTTCATGGCGCGGCGGGAAGAGGCCGTGCGGCTATATGACGAGCGCTTTGCACGGATGTGGGAGTTCTATCTGGCGGGTTCGGAGATGTCGTTCCGCAAGCAAAATCTGATGAATTTCCAGATCCAGCTCACCCGGCGCCAGGGCATTGTGCCGATCACCCGCGATTACATCGCGCGTGAAGAAGCCAAGCTGCGCGAGATTGAGGGCCGCAGGCAACCACGGCTGCAACTGGCCGGCGAATAACGGCGGATACCCTAGTGACGCAGGCCGTAAGGTGACGCGTACGGCCCGTAAACACTTGCCGGACGGGCAAGCTGCGCGCGCAGGGCGGCAAGCACTTGGGCGTCACAGGGAACGGCACGCATTTCAGGGCGCGACACCTCTTCAAAGGTATCGATCAGCATCGACAGCCATGCGCGCTGTTCGCTTCCCGATCGCCACGTCTGGAGTGCCTGACCCATCGTGTTCCCTGACTGTCCAAGTTTCCTGACCGTTCAAGTCCGTCGCCGTTACCAACCCAAAAACCGTCGGCCCGTTCCAAATTTCCGCCTGGCTCCCTGCCGGTTTCTTGCCGGTTTCTTGGGCCACTACCTGCCCCGAAGAAATACGGGCTGATGTGATCCAGTTCACAGAGTCCCCTGCCGGTCTGGCGTAGATCTCCGGACATGGCCCAGAAACCCTACCCAGCATCGTTCGATCCGAAAGCCGACCTCAGGACCGACTACGCCTTGATCGCAACTGGCGTAGGCGCTGCCCTGATCGCCTTGATCTATCTCATCCTGATTTGATCAACGCTTAAGACCCCGGCCGGAACACGCCCTCGCCCTTCGATTAAGTCCATCCATCTGGCGATAAGGTTCAGGCCGCCCCTCAATTTTGTGCGGCATTTTATCGAATGCGCTTCGGCCGCGGCTCCCGTTGCCGGCCAACTCCCGTCAAGCGGAATGCGCAAGCACCGTCAGGATTCACAAATCGCATTGTGTGAATCGGGCATAAGGCCTACGCGGACTTTCGGATTGCACAGAGGGAGCGCTTTATCGCGCCCCGCAGGGAATCCTGACAAAAGCCAAAAATCCGAAGAACATCACACGCTATGGCCATGACTGATTCGAACGTCCTCAAGCTCGCCCCCGACGTGGGAACTCCCGCCTATCGGAGCGCACCGCACAATATCGAGGCGGAGCAGAGCCTGCTGGGCGCGATCCTGGTCAATAACGACGCGTTCTACCGGGTTTCGGACTTTCTGGAGCCGAAGCACTTCTTCGAGCAAATTCACCAATCCATCTTCGAGACAGCCGGTAGTCTAATCCGGATGGGCAAGGTTGCGACCCCTGTCACGCTCAAGAGCTTCTTCCCCGTCGACGCCGACATCTTCGGACTGACGCCAAGCCAGTACCTCGCCCGCGTGGCGGCCGAGGCGACCACGATCATCAACGCCCAGGACTACGGCCGGACCATTTACGACATGGCACTGCGCCGTGACCTGATCCGGGTCGGCGAGGACATGGTCAACGTCGCTTTCGACGCACCGGTCGATTTTGCTCCCCGTGCACAGATCGAAGAAGCCGAACGCCAGCTCTATGCACTGGCGGAGTCAGGGCGCTATGAGGGCGGTTTTCAGCGCTTTTCGCAAGCGATGACAACCGCACTCGACATGGCGGCGAATGCCTTCCAGCGAGACGGTAAACTCTCAGGCATCGCCACTGGCTTGCGCGACCTCGATACCAAGATGGGCGGTCTGCAGCGGTCCGATTTGGTCATCGTCGCCGGCCGCCCCGGCATGGGCAAGACGGCGCTTGCGACCAACATCGCCTACAATATTGCAAGGGCCCATGAAGCTGAGCTGCAGCCCGACGGCACCACGAAAACCGTCAATGGCGGCATCGTCGGCTTTTTCTCCTGCGAAATGTCGGCCGAACAGCTCGCCACCCGTATTCTCGCCGAGCAGACCAGCATCGCCTCCAGCATGATCCGTCGTGGCGGCATTACCCAAAACGAGTTCGACAAGATTCGCGACTACACGATCCAGCTGGAGCATCTACCGCTCTTCGTGGACGAAACCGGCGGCTTGTCGATTTCGCAACTAACGGCGCGCGCGCGCCGGCTGAAACGACAGAAGGGTCTCGATCTTCTGGTGATCGACTATATCCAGCTGCTGCAGGGATCCGGCAAACGTTCCGACAATCGCGTGCAGGAAGTCACCGAGATCACCACCAATCTCAAGGCGCTGGCCAAGGAGCTCAACGTCCCGATCATCGCGCTGTCGCAGCTCTCGCGTCAGGTCGAAAACCGCGACGACAAGCGCCCGCAACTGGCCGACCTGCGTGAATCCGGTTCGATCGAACAGGACGCGGACGTCGTGATCTTCGTGTACCGCGAGGAATATTACCTCGCCAACAAGGAGCCACGCGCGGGAACCCCGGAGCACGCGACCTGGCAGTTGGACATGGAGCGCGCGTTGGGCAAGGCCGAAATCATCATCGGCAAGCAGCGCCATGGCCCCACCGGCACGGTGGAAGTCCATTTCGAGGGCCAGTTCACCCGGTTCAGCGACCTCGCGCATGACGGCACGTTGCCCGACCGCAACCTCTATTGACGCGGCTTCCGCGGTTGAACCGCCGCGAAGGCCTGCGTAAAATGCGGCATGAACATCGCCTCTGACCCCAAATCCATCCCGCCAAGTAGCCTGCTCTCCCCCGAGGCAAACCAGGCCGCCGCGCTCGCGAGCACGACCGGCGTACTGACGGTCGATCTCGACGCCATCGTCGCCAACTGGCGCAAGCTCGAGAAGACGGCGGTTCCGGCCGAATGCGCCGGCGTGGTAAAGGCGGATGCTTATGGCTGCGGCGCCGAACAGGTCGCCCGTGCGCTCGCCAATGCCGGCTGCAAGACGTTTTTCGTAGCCACCCTCGGTGAGGCGCGCGTGGTCCGTGCCGCGGTGCCTGCGGCTTCGATCTACACGCTCGACGGCTTCTTCCAGAACACCGGCGACAGCTACGCCGCGATCGACTGCAGACCCGTCATCGGAGACCTCAACGAGCTCGCGGAATGGGACGTGTTCTGCCGCCGCTCCGGCTGGTCGGGCGGCGCCGCCATTCACATCGACACCGGCATGAACCGGCTTGGCCTGACGGTTGCCGAGGCGCAGGGCATCATCCCCCGCATCAATGCCGGCGATCACGGCATTACGCTCGTGATGAGCCACCTCGCCTCCGCCGAATTGCTCAACAATCCGCTCAATGCCAGGCAGCTCACGGCCTTCCGTGAAATCGCGAGCCTGTTCGCGGGCGTACCGGCGTCGCTGGCGAATTCCTCGGGTGTGTTTCTCGGGGCCCAGTTCCAGTTCGACCTGGTCCGGCCGGGAGCCGCGCTTTACGGCATCAATCCGACGCCCGAAGCCGACAATCCGATGCAGCCGGTCGTCGAATTGAAGGCGCGCATCGTGCAGGTTCGCAATGTCGAGCGCGGCGAGACCGTCGGCTATGGCGGCACCTGGACCGCGCGGCGGCCGACCCGAATCGCGCTCGTATCGGCGGGCTATGCCGACGGATATTTCCGCGCGGCCAGCGCCAATGACGGCACCCGCGGCGCCGAGGTCGTGGTCGCCGGCAAGCGCTGCCCGATCGCGGGACGGATTTCGATGGACCTGATCGCGGTCGATATCACCGATATCGAGAAGAACGCGGCGCGCCGCGGTCATATGGTGACGCTGATCGGCGAAGGCATCACGGTCGACGAACTCGCCCATCATTTCGGCACCATCGGCTACGAGGTGCTGACCAGTCTCGGCAAGCGCTATGCGCGGGTCTACAAGGGCGGTGACGCACCGGCGAAGGAGCCCGCCGCCGCGGCGCCCGCAGATCCTGTCGCTGCATCGGACTAGACTTGGGCGGGGATTCGGCTTGACGCCAGCTTGATGAACGCCAGAGTCGTTAATGCTCTGAATTTATTACTTCCGGTCTCGGCGCAATAACGGACATGGCCGGACTTGCTGCCGATCCGACTCGGTAGCGTTTGACCCAACTGCGACATTAGCCAGTGTTTCATATTGCAGTAGCGAAGCGGATTTCAGGCCCCCTTCCTAAGCATTCCCTTAGGCTGGTAGGGTGGGAACCTCCCAACCGATGGCGGCTTTATGGCAAGGCGTGCCAAGACAGGCGGCGAGGCAAAAAAGCCAGGGCCAAAGGGCGCTGAACGCGGTTTGGCGCCAGCAACCGCTCGACGTGCCCCTTCGACTGATATTGGACTACAAGAGCAACTCGAAGAAGCCAGGCGTCAGTTGCAGGAGGCCCGGGAGCGGGAACTGGCGACCGCCGATCTTATCAAAGTCATCGGCCGCTCGAAGTTCGACCTGAAGACCGTGCTGCACAGTCTGGTCGAATCTGCGTGCCGGTTATGCGAAGCCGACATGGGCAATATTGCTCGGCCGACTGACGACGATTGCTACCGGATCGAGGCGAGTTTTGGCCAATCGTTGGCGCTCAATGAAGAGTTGACCCGACAGCCGCTTAAGGGAAAAGGCAGTGTGATTGGCCGCACGGCTCTCACGCGAGCCACGGTACACATCCTGGATGCCCAGACTGATCCGGATTACGACCAGCAGACCGCTCGCGGCATAGAGGACTGTCACACTATGCTTGGCGTGCCGCTGATGCGTGAAGACAAAGCTATAGGCGTTTTCGGCATGGCTCGCCGGGCGGTTCGGCCATTCACCGCTCGACAGGTTGAACTCGTCACCACTTTTGCCGACCAGGCAGTGATCGCAATCGAGAACACCAGGCTTTTCAACGAAACTAAAGAGGCTCTCGAACGGCAACGTGCGACAACGGAGGTCCTCACCGCTATCTCCGGCTCTATGGCCGACGCCAAACCAGTGTTCGAGGTGATTGTTCAGAGCTGCGAACGTTTGTTTGAAAGCTCAAGTGTAGGGCTGATGACCGTGCGTGATGGTCAGCTTGATGTTGGTGCTTACGGAGGGCAACGTAGCGAACTGATCCAGGCAATGTACCCCGCGCCGCTTACGCGCAATAGTGCCAGCGGGGTCGCGATCCTCGAGCGCCGAACCCTTGTCGTGGAAGATATCGATGCTCCTGGAGTGCCGCCGATGGCCCGCGACGGATGCCGCGCGCTGGGTATGGGTTCTGCCATTTTTGCACCGCTGCTCGCTGATGGACGAAGTATCGGATGCCTTTTTGTTGGTCGTCCAAGCAAAGGCTTTTTCGCGCCAGAGCGCATCGCCTTGGTCGAGGCTTTTGCCAATCAGGCGGTGATCGCCATCGAGAACGCACGGCTATTCAATGAAACTAAGGAGGCGCTGGAGCGGCAGACCGCTACTAGCGATGTGCTCAAGATCATCAGCCGCTCATCTATCGAGCTCGAGATGGTACTCGACACTCTTGTTCAGGCGGTGGCCCGCCTCTGCCGGGCTGATCAGGTGTATATGTTCCACCTTCGTCATGACCTATGGCACCTGATCGCGGATTACGGACTGTCGGCAGAAGCAAGAGCATTTTTTCAGACTCACCCGTTCACGCCTGGTCGGGGCTCTACGTCTGGCCGGGCAGCGATGGAAGGTCGCGCCGTTTCAATCACTGATGTCTTGCATGATCCGGAATACACTCTCAGTGAAGGTCAGGCGATCGCCGGCTATCGATCGACCCTTGGCGTTCCGTTGTTTCGGGAGAACACGCTCATAGGCGTGTTCAGCATCGTACGCACCCGCGTCGATCCTTTCACGAACAAAGAAATCGAACTCGCCTCTACCTTCGCCGATCAGGCGGTGATCGCCATCGAGAATGCTCGTCTTTTTCAGGAGCTACGCGAACGGCAGGCCGAGCTTCGGGTCACCTTCGACAATATGGGTGACGGCGTCGCCATGTTCGGCGCCGACAAGCGGCTCGCCTCCTGGAACCGTAACTGGCAGAAGATGTTGGATTTAGCTGACCCATTTTTAATCAGCCGTCCGAGCTTTGCCGAACTCTTCCGCTATTTGGCGGCACGAGGCGAGTTCGATTCGACTGATCTCAAGGCAGAACTAAGTCGCAGTCTTGATGATACCGGACGGGAGATGCGTTACGAGCGCACTCGTCCGGACGGACGGGTCATCGAAGTGCGGCGTAATCCGGTGCCGGACGGCGGATTCGTACTTATCTATGCCGACATAACTGAACGCAAGCGCGCCGAAGAGACAATACGGATTGCGCGCGATGCTGCCGAAAAGGCGTTGCGGGATTTGCAGGCGGCCCAGGACCGTCTCGTCCAAACAGAAAAGCTCGCCTCCCTTGGCCAGCTCACGGCCGGCATCGCCCATGAGATCAAAAACCCACTTAATTTCGTCAATAATTTCGCAGCGCTCTCGACCGAGCTCATCGACGAAATGACCGAACTGTTTGAAAATACCGCGCTTGACGAACGGGACAGGCGGGAGGAACTAGATGAAATTCGAAAGCTTTTGAAAGGCAATCTCGAAAAGGTGGTTCAACACGGCAAGCGGGCCGACTCCATCGTCAAGAACATGCTGTTGCATTCTCGTGAGGGCTCCGGCGAACGCCGGTCCACCGAGATCAACCGCCTAGTCGAGGAGAGCTTAAACCTCGCGTATCATGGCGCCCGAGCGGAGAAGCCGGGATTCAGCATCACGCTTAAGCACGACCTTGACCCGGAGGTGGGTGCACTTGACGTTTATCCGCAGGAGATGACCCGAGCATTACTTAATCTGATTTCCAACGGCTTTTATGCGGCGACGAGGCGCAAGGCAGAGGCCGATGGAGACTTCGAGCCGGTGCTGAGCGCAGTCACTAAAAAGCTCGGAGATACGATTGAAATTCGGATTCGAGACAACGGTACGGGTATTCCGCCTGAGGCGAGGGAGAGGATGTTCAATCCCTTCTTCACCACCAAACCGACGGGGGAAGGGACCGGCCTCGGGCTGTCGATGACCCATGATATCATCGTCAAGCAGCACGGGGGCAAGATCGACGTTGAGACCGAGCAGGGCGCGTTTACTGAGTTCATTGTGAGTCTGCCGCGCGGCAATAGCACCACCCGCTAGTCCAGAGCCGGAATGACCGCTACTGGCACATCGCGTCATTTCGCTGCGATGCGGAATTTGGTCCGCTATCGGAACTTCGCGTACCTTGGGGGACCGTCCGCCCAGCATTCACGGCCTAGCAAGATAACGAGGTCTGCTGTCACATGCGCGCATGAAGATCGCCACCTTCAACATCAACAACGTCAACCGGCGCCTGCCGAACCTGCTGGCCTGGCTGCGCGCGGCGAAGCCCGATGCGGTAAGCTTGCAGGAATTGAAGTCGACCGACGCGGACTTTCCAGTCGCAGCATTCGAGAAGGCCGGCTACGGCGCGGTATGGCAGGGTCAGAAGACCTGGAACGGCGTCGCCATTCTGGCGCGGAACGCCGAACCGGTGCTGACCCGCACTGTGCTACCCGGTGACCGCGACGACCACGAGGCCCGCTATATCGAAGCTGCCGTCAATGGCATTATCCTCACCAGCCTCTATCTGCCGAACGGCAATCCGCAGCCGGGCCCCAAATTCGACTACAAGCTCGACTGGTTCAGGCGGCTGCGGTCGCATGCCGGCAAGCTCCTGAAGCAGGATATCCCCGTGGTGCTGGCCGGCGACTACAACGTCGCGCCGACGGAGATGGATATCTATCCGACCAGGTCGTGGGACAAGGACGCGCTGATCCAGCCGAAGAGCCGCGCCGCCTTCAAGACATTGGTGGAACAAGGCTGGACCGATGCGATCCGCACCCTGCATCCGTCCAAGCCGATGTTCACGTTCTGGGACTACAAGCGTAACCGCTGGCCGCGCGACGCAGGATTGCGGCTCGATCATCTCTTGTTGAGCCCGGTGCTGGCGCCGCGCCTGACCAAGGCCGGCGTCGACCGCAAGGTGCGCGGCGAGGAAGGCGCCAGCGACCACGCGCCGGCCTGGATCGTGTTGAAGTGAAGCTGTTGAAGTGAAGCTATTGCGGGACAATGCCCGCCGCCCGAATGAGCGGCAGCAAACGCGCCTCTTCGCTGGCGCGGAACGCGATGAGCTCGGCGGGCGACGTCGGCCAGGCAGTGGCGCCGAGTTCCTCGAAGCGTCGCTTCAGGTCCGGATCGCCTAACGCCTTCAGCGTCTGTTCGTTGATCTGCGCGATCGTGTCCTGGGGCATGCCGGCCGGGCCGCACAAAGCGGCCCATGACGTCATCTCGTAACCCGGCAGCAGCTCGGCCATCGCCGGCGTATCCGGCAGCGCCGGGCTCCGCGTTCTCCCCGTCACCGCGATCGGCTTGACCGAGCCTTCGCGCACGGCCGAAAGCGAGCCCGGCAGATTGTCGAACAGCATGTTCACTCGTCCGGCCAAAAGGTCCATCAGCGCGGGATTGCCGCCCTTGTAGGGAATATGCTGCACGTCGACGCCGGCCATGCTCTTCATCATCTCGCCGGAAAGATGCAGCGTGGTGCCGATGCCGGCCGAGGCGTAGTTATATTTGCCCGGATTCTGCTTGAGCAGCGCGAGCAGATCCTTGGCGTTCGATGCGGGAAAGTCCTTGGCGGCCACCAGAATGTTCGGCAACTGCCACAGGCCGCTGATGAACGTAAAATCATCGGCCGGTTTATAGGGCAGCTTCGCATAGGTGCCGATCGCGATCACGTTGTTGGCGATCCCACCCATGCCGACCGTGTAACCGTCCGGCGTGGACTTGGCGACGGCATCGTTGGCGATCACGCCGCCGGCGCCGACACGATTCTCGACCACGAATTGCTGCCCGGTCAGGGCGCTCATCTTCTGGCAGAACACGCGCGAAAGGCTGTCGGTGGCGCCTCCCGCGGCGAAGCCGAGCACATAGCGCACCGCGCGCGTGGGCCAGGTCTGCTCCGCACGTGCGATGTGGGGAAATAAAGGCGCTGCGCCAAGCAAAGCGAGCGCGCGACGACGGTCGATCTCGGCCCCTATCCTGGCCCTTGGCATGGTCGATCTCCCTGCAAGCGTGTCGGCGACTGCCATCGCTCTTGCGCAATATGAAGCACGGGACGAAACATCCTGCACGCGCAAAATGCCGCAGCAACAGCCGGATTGTTTCGCACTGCGGACCAACGTCTGCTATGGAAACTTCAAAAGGCGTCGGGCGGAGGAATGCGCGTGAGATTTTTCACAACGATCGCTGCGTTCGCAGCACTGCTTTGTGCCGTTGCGACCTTTGCCGCCCGCGCCGACGACGACTTCCCTTCCCGCCCCATCACGCTGATGCATGGATTTGCCGCGGGCGGCAACGCCGATGCGATCGCCCGCATCATTGCCGATGGCCTTTCCCGCCGGCTTGGCAAACCCGTCATCGTCGAGGCCCGTCCCGGCGCCGGCGGCAACATCGCTTCCGACCGCGTCGCCAAAGCCGCGTCCGACGGCTACACCTTGATCATGCTGACCGGCGGCCACGCGGTGTCGGCCGCGATGTACAAGACGTTGCCGTTCGATCCCGTCGACGATTTTCAGATGATCTCGACGACGGTGTTCTTTCCCTTCGTCGTCGCGGTCAAGGCGGGGTCGCGCTTTCAGACCCTGGCGGATGTGATCGCGGAAGCGAAGGCGAAGCCTGATACGCTGACCTACAGCTCGGTCGGCGTCGGGTCGACCCAGCATCTGGTCGGCGAGCTGCTGTCATCGATGGCCGGCATCAAGATGATCCACGTGCCCTACAAGGGCGGTGGCGGCCCGATCAACGACCTGCTCGGCGGCCAGATCGATATTTTGATCGACACGCTGACGATCGCCGCGCCGCAGCTTGCGGCCGGCACGATCCGCGGCCTCGGCGTGACCAGCGCAAAGCCCTGGTTCTCCATTCCCGACGTGCCGCCGGTCGCCGCGACCGTTGCGGATTACGAGGTCCGGTCATGGCTCGGCATCGCCACCAGCAAAGGCGTGCCCGCGCCTGTGGTCGAGAGGCTCAACCGCGAAGTACGGGCGGTGCTCGAGATGCCGGAAGTCAAAGGCAAGCTGGAGGCCATGGGCAACGAGGTCCGCGGCACCTCGCCCGAGAAGATGCGGACCATGATCGCCTCCGAGATCGGGCGCTGGAAGCAGGTGATCGGCGCCGCAAAAATTCCGCAACAATGATCGCAGCCACGGCGGCCGCGTCGCCCTGGCCGCCGAATTTCCGGCGCAGCATCACGCGGAGAGCATCACACCAAGGATGTTAGCCCCTGCCGGTGTGACCCCAGGCGGCATCCCAATCCTCGCCCGCGGCGTCGATGACGCGTCCGTCGGCCTCGAAGAACTTGTTCGGGACCTGGAAGATCGCGAGCATCAGCCCGCCCTCCGGACACCAGGCCACGTGGCGGCTACCTTCCTCGCGCCAGATGAATTCGCCGGCCTTGCATTCGATGCCTTGGGCTGGCCCTTCCTTGTCGACGAGCGAGCCCTCGAGGACGTAGGTCTGCTCGATGTTGACATGCTCGTGGTCGGGCAAGACAGCGCCCGGCGCAAAACGCATCAGCGCGGTCATCAGCCCGGTCTTGCGATCGAACAGCAGCGTCTTGGCTTCGCAGCCGGGAAAGCGCGTCTTCTGCCATTCCATGCTGTCGGGACGAACCAGATGAGAATGGTTGTTGGCGGTCGCGCCCGTCGGCGTCACGGCGTCCATGGCAATCCCCCTCCGCTGTATTTTGCGGCGATGCTAGCAGCTTTGGCCGCAGACGTCAGCCGAACCGCGCGCGAACCTGGACCCGGTCATGACCGCATTGCAGCGAAACACGGCGATCATGACGGATCATCGCGTCATCACCACAGGTTCTTGCCGTCAATCACCGTCACCGGCACGGCGTCGAGTTCGAATTCATCGAAGAGCCGCGCATTGATGCCGACCTTCGGATTGTCGAAGTCCGGCTTGCCAGTCGACCAGTCCGGCGATTCCGAATAGGTGCCGCAGCCGCAATTCGCGCAGAAATGATGTTTGACGGTGCGGCTGCCCCACTGATAGGTCGCGACGTTTTCAGAGGGCGACGTCAGGCGAAATTGCGCCGGCGTGTAATAGGCCCACAGCGCGCCACGCTTGGCGCACAGCGAACAGGTGCAGCGGGTCACGCCGGCCGGCGCCTCGCTCACCTCGAATTGCGTCTGGCCGCAATGGCAGCTTCCCTTGATTGGCACGATCCGTTCCTTCCCCATGACCCGATATGGCCGACGTCATAACCGGGGCCTGCTGACAGCATGGTGTCAGCAGCAGGCCGCCGGCGGTGGCCTGCTGACGCCGGCGATTCCCCGCGATTGCGTTGCCGCTGCTTTGCGGAAATTGCTAGGCTTTCCGTTCCCGCCGAACGAGTCGCGGAGATCACGTTTCTTGGGCTTCCTGTTCGTCCTCATCGTCGGGCTTGTTGCCGGCACCATCTCGGGCATCGTCGGCACCGGCTCGTCGATCATGCTGATGCCGGTATTGATCTATCAATACGGCCCAAAGGAAGCGGTGCCGATCATGGCGGTCGCGGCCGTGATGGCGAACCTGTCGCGGATTCTCGCCTGGTGGCGCGAGGTCGACTGGCGCGCCTGCTTCGCCTATTCGGTCACGGGGATCCCGGCCGCGGCACTCGGCGCGCGGACGCTGCTGGCGCTGCCGTCGCACACCGTCGATCTGGCGATCGGCCTGTTTCTGATTGCGATGGTCCCGGTGCGGCACTGGCTGGCCCGGCACCAGCTCAGGACGCGGCTCTGGCACCTGGCCGTGGGCGGCGCCGTGATCGGCTACATCACCGGCATCGTGGTCTCGACCGGCCCGCTCAGCGTTCCCTTGTTTCTGTTTTACGGGTTGACCAAGGGCGCGTTCCTGGCGACCGAAGCCGCAAGCTCGCTTGGGCTCTACTTAAGCAAGTCCGTGACCTTCGAACGCTTCGGCGCGCTGACCCCGGATGTCGCGCTGAAAGGCCTGATCGCCGGCGCCTCGCTGATGTCGGGCGCCTTCATCGCCAAGCGCTTTGTGCTGCATCTCGATCCCAACGTGTTCCGCCTGCTGATGGACGGCATCATGATCGCAGCCGGGTTGTCCCTGCTCTGGTCGGCGGCGTTTTCATAAAATTTCGGCCGAACCCGGCCGATCGATCTGAACCAATCCCGGCGAACGTCCGACCAAGTGACGCGTGTCAGATCATTTCGGTAAGTGACCCCAGATATTGGCTTGGCGTGGGTTCGACTGCCCAAAAGACCGTCCAAGCCTGGAGAGACCAAATGAGCAGGGGAATTATTGGCGCCATTGTCGCCCTCGTTATCGCTGTCATTATTGCCGCGGGTAGCTGGTACACCGTCGATCAGACCGAGCGCGGCGTGCTGCTGCGCTATGGCGCGGTGATCGGCACCGCCCAGCCGGGCCTCGGCTTCAAGGTCCCGCTGATGGACACCGTGGAGAAGGTCAGCGTCAAGACCACGACCTTTACCTGGGACAAGATGAACTCCTACTCCTACGATCAGCAACCGGCCGACCTGAAGATCAGCGTCACCCTGCGCGCGGCGCCGGAAAAGGTGGCGGATCTCTATGCGAAATTCGGATTGCTGCAGACGGCGGTCAATCAGGTTGTCAGCCCGGTCGTGAACCAGCAGGTCAAGGTCGTGTTCGGCCGCTACACCGCGGTCAAGGCGATCCAGGAGCGCGGGCCGCTGAACAGCGCCATCAAGGATGCCATCACCGCGACGCTGAAGGACGACCCGATGATCATCATCGAGAGCGTCCAGCTCGAAAACATCGAGTTCAGCGCCAACTATCTGCACTCGATCGAGCAGCGCATGCTGGCCGAGGTGGAAGTCCAGAAGCTGCAGCAGAACGCCGAGCGCGAAAAAGTCCAGGCGCAGATCACGGTGACGCAGGCCACCGCCAAGGCCAACGCGGTCCGCGCCGAGGCGCAGGCCAACGCCGAAGCGACGCGGCTGAACGGCGAAGCCAAGGCCTCGAACATCAGGATAACAGGCGAAGCCGAAGCCGCCGCCATCGAAGCACGCGCCAAGGCGCTCGGCACCAATCCGAACCTCGTCACCCTGGTGCAGGCCGAACGCTGGAACGGCGTGCTGCCGACCACGATGGTGCCGGGCTCGTCGGTGCCGTTCGTGTCGGTGAAATAGGGATCGAATTCATCCGCAAGCGATGATGCCCGGGATCGCAATCCCGGGCATTGCCGCTTTCTGATCAGCTCGCGCGGTTTACGCGGTTCGAATTGGATGCCGAGGCGGCCTTGCTATTTCCTGGCTGGCGGCTCCGATAATCCTCGTGAACGACGTAAATTTACGGGGCTTTGCGTGTTGAAAAACACGAAAGAGTTTTGTCGCGCACTCACTTTTGGTTGTTAGGCGGATTGCCTACACCCCATCATTACGACTATGACAATCGTATTACTTGAATTCGACGTTTGCGGAAAAAGGACTTTGTTCAAGGAAGCATCACAGGGTCGATCAGCGACCCGGACGCAAGCTTCGAGAACCCAGGCGACACATCTTGCTTCAACGGCGCCGCATGCAATTGGTGCCGCAAGTAGGCGGCCGTCGTAGTCGATGTTGCCCTGGAGCTGAAGCCTTCGACGTGTCGCAGTCGGAGCAATGGGAGTCGCGGGTCATCAAGGCCCCGACAGGCAGGAAAGGCAGGCGCGTGATGCGCAAAGTGATTATCACCTCCACGATGATGTTAACCGTCGCGCTCGTCGGCTCGGCTTTCTGGCCGACAGCAAAGCCCGATGTCGAACGTTTCGGAGACAGCGTCTACGAGACGATCTGGGTATGGCGAATTCCGGCTTATGCGAACAATCCGTCCTGGCGCGTTCGCTGGAGTTTGAGCGATCCACTTCGGGCGGAAGCGCGATGTTGCCGGGCATTGCCGACCGGTTCCGTGCCGCGGGACAATCCGCCTTTGCTGCTGTCAAAGCGCGAGATACGAGTTTAGATGCGCTTGCCGATCGCCTCACCTGGTCGCTCGGCTCCGTCGGACCCGTAGACAGCAGCACATCCGACGGCAGTCCGGATCAGTTGAGCATCCAAAGAAGCAACTGCATTTGATTCAAATCTGGATTGCAGTTGATGTTACTTTTTATCCTTAACCAGAAACCTGTTCTTTGATTTACATCTGCAGGATGCGGTTTACCTTGCCTCCGCGACCAAAGCGGAATCAGGGACAACAACAAAATGCGCCGGTTAAGCCTCAACCTCTCGCTGGTTTTTTTTCTGGCCGCACCGGCCCTCACCGTAGCTGCCGATGATACCAAAACAGGCCGACCGAATTCGGTTGTCGCAACTGATCGCGTTGGGTGTTCCCTGCACCCCAAAGCTGAGGAACCTTCCGATCCGTCGTCGACCTCGGCCATCCCTCACGTCGAAAAATTCGTCGCTCGGGAACATTTCAAGGAAGACATCTCGTCAGGCGCCACCGTCAGGATTTCCTGGCTCGGCGCGACATTCGCGCGCCGGTTCACGGGCAAGGTCGAGGACGATGCGGGCGGCACATCGTTTCCAACTTACGTCCTGAACTCAACCGCCAGCGACCAGGAGATTTTGGCGGAACTCGGCCAAGGCCATGAGAGCGGCCTGGTCGATGTCTGGTGCCTGTTGCGACAGCAGCCCGGTGGTGACAGTGGCGCGCTGCAAACCAGCTCCAACCCGAACATCTTTTTTGTCCGAGATATCGCGGGTGAGCTTGGCGTCGTAGACGCGATTTGGGGAGGCGCGGGGTGGGAAATTGGCGCGAGCCCCGTGGGGGACAAGCGAAGATGGCCGTCCGGAACGCGCGTGTTTTCGCGCTGACCAAGAGACCGCCAACCGAAGCGGCTAGCAGTCCCAACGGCAATGGATCGACGGCGGGTACTGGCCGAAATAGGCCACTCGCAGATTCAAAACAGGCCACTCTCAAATTCGTGGTTTTTCCCTAACGCTGGTGCGTGTGGAGCGCGGCGTGGCGTATTGTTGCGCGACAAGGGATTACGAGGAAGCGATAACGCGCCCCAAAGCGTGTATCGAGGTGGGATTTCCACTGCGGGATGTCAAAATGAAAGAGGCCGCCAACTGAGGCGGCCTACAGGGGATAAAATGACAGATGTACCGTTCAAAGTAGGCGACCGAGTAAAGAAGCGCTCAGGTTACGAATATCCGGGCTTCATCGTGTCGGTATTTACAAACCGAGCCGGGGCCGTTCGGTATGTAGTGGAGGCAGACCACCCTGCCTTCTCCGGCATGTTGCACATCTTCAATGGCGATCAGCTTGAACATCGCTAAGGCAAACTAGGCCACTGCCAAAATCAAAGTGGGCCACTAGGGGTTAAAACAGGCCAGTACCCGACGGCGACCAAGAACAAATTAGGAACAATTTGAGATTTTCCATGCTATCAACGCGTTACTCTTCAACGGCGACTCACTCCCTTCATGGCCAAATCCACCCTCTCCTTCGTCTGCCAGAACTGCGGCGCAGCGTATAACCGCTGGCAGGGCAAGTGCGAGTCCTGCGGCGAGTGGAATACGCTGGCCGAAGAGGACACCACCGGCGCCACCTCGATGCCGGTCTCGATCCGCTCCAAGCGCAAGGGGCGGACGTTTGCGCTGGAAAGCCTGACCGGCAAGAGCACCGACGCGCCGCGCCTTTCGTCCGGCATGGGCGAACTCGATCGCGTCACCGGCGGTGGCTTTGTCCGCGGCTCGGTGCTGCTGGTCGGCGGCGATCCCGGCATCGGCAAATCGACGCTTCTCACACAAGCCACCAGCATGATGGCGCGCGCCGGGCATCGCGTGGTCTACATCTCCGGCGAAGAGGCCGTGGCCCAGGTGCGGCTGCGCGCCGAGCGGCTCGGACTGGCCGACGCGCCAGTGCAGCTTGCGGCAGAAACCTCGGTCGAGGACATCGTCTCGACCCTGTCGGAAGGCGCGGTGCCGCGCCTGATCGTGATCGACTCGATCCAGACCATGTGGACCGACACGGTGGAATCAGCCCCCGGCACGGTGACGCAGGTCCGCGCCTCGGCGCAGGCGCTGATTCGTTTCGCCAAGAAGTCGGGGGCCGCGATCATTCTGGTCGGCCACGTCACCAAGGACGGCCAGATCGCAGGCCCCCGCGTGGTCGAGCACATGGTCGACGCGGTGCTGTCGTTCGAGGGCGAAGGCTCGCAGCATTTCCGGATTCTGCGCGCGATGAAGAACCGTTTCGGCCCGACCGACGAGATCGGCGTGTTCGAGATGACTGGTCTCGGCCTGCGCGAGGTCTCCAACCCGTCCGAATTGTTCCTGTCCGAGCGCGATCTCGGCAGCCCGGGGACCGCGGTCTTTGCCGGGATCGAAGGCACTCGCCCGGTGCTGGTGGAATTGCAGGCCCTGGTGGCGCCGACCACCCTCGGCACCCCGCGCCGCGCCGTGGTGGGCTGGGATCCGAGCCGGCTGTCGATGGTGCTGGCGGTGCTGGAGGCCCATTGCGGGGTCAAGCTGTCCGGCTACGACGTCTATCTGAACGTGGCCGGCGGCCTGCGGATCCAGGAACCGGCCGCCGATCTCGCGGCCGCCGCGGCCCTGGTATCCTCGCTGGTCAACGCGCCGCTGCCGACGGATGCGGTCTATTTCGGCGAGATTTCGCTGTCCGGCGCAGTCCGGCCGGTGGCGCAAACCTCGGCCCGGCTGAAAGAGGCCGCCAAACTCGGCTTTGGCCGCGCCGTGCTGCCCGAATCGACGCGCGGCGACGTCGGTAGCGATGCCGGTCTGGTGCTGAACACCGTCGGCGGACTGACCAGCCTGGTCGCGGACATTGCGGCGCGCGGGACGCCCAGAGGGAATAAAGAGGGAAATAAGGAAGCCAATCGCGAGGGCGCGGCTGAGAAAAATGCCACACCGGCGCGATTCCGGCGCGAGAACGGCTAAAGCGGCGTGACGCGCCCCGCCCTCGCCGCTATACAACGCGCGCGAAGGGCGAGCGGGATGGCGCGATATCCGGCCTTGCGGGATATGCCATATGCCCCTCACCTAGGGTGTCGATGACGCCCCCGATTCGCTGCTTGAGAACCTACGAGCGGACCTGACCAGCCGATGCCGATAACGATACTCGATCTCGTCCTGCTTGGGGTGATGCTGATTTCGGGGCTGCTTGCCCTGGTGCGCGGCTTCATGCGCGAAATCCTGTCGATCGCGGCCTGGGGTGCTGCCGCCCTCGTCACGCTTTATGCTTTCGCCAAGCTGCTGCCGACCGCAAAAACCTACTTCAACAACGACACGGTCGCCTCCGTGGTGGTGGTGGCCGGCACCTTCATCGGTACCCTGATCGTGGTGTCCATCATCACCGTGCGAATTTCGGACATGATCCTGGATTCCCGGATCGGCGCCCTGGACCGCACGCTCGGGTTCCTGTTCGGGCTCGGCCGCGGCCTGCTGATCGTGGTGGTGGCCTACCAGTTCTTCGTCTGGCTGGTTCCGGACAAGCAGCGGCCCGACTGGATCACCGGGGCGAAGTCCCGGCTGGTGCTGCAGGGAACCGGCGATTGGCTGATGTCACTCTTGCCGGACGACCCTGAGAACACCATCTTAAAGAGATTCAAGAAGAATAAACCCGACGACGATCAAACTGACACCGACCAGGCAGCCCCTGGGTCCGGTGATGGCTACAGTAAACCTGCCCGTGACAGCCTTAAAAAGCTGATCGAGAAACCCGCGGGCAAATAATTCTGGCCAAAAGAGAGGCGCGATGGACGAGATGCAAAACACTTCCGATCCCGCCCACCAGTTTGACTCAAATCCTGATCTAAATCTCGGCATCGAATTGCAGGACGACCTCCAAGATCCTGACCTCAAAGGCGACACGCTCCGCGAGGAATGCGGCGTGTTCGGCATCTACGGCCACCCCGAGGCCGCCGCCATCACGGCGCTCGGCCTCCACGCCCTCCAGCACCGTGGCCAGGAGGCCGCCGGCATCGTTTCCTTCGACGGCGCCCGCTTCCACTCGGAACGCCGCCTCGGTCTCGTCGGCGACACCTTCTCCCGCCGCGAAGTGATCGAGCGCCTGCCCGGCAACGCCGCCGTCGGCCATGTCCGCTACTCCACCACCGGCGCCACCATCCTGCGCAACGTGCAGCCGCTGTTCGCCGAGCTCAATGCCGGCGGCTTCGCGGTCGGCCATAACGGCAATCTCACCAACGGGCTCTCGCTGCGCCGCGAACTGGTGAAGAACGGCGCCATGATGCAGTCGACCACCGACACCGAAGTGATCCTGCATCTGGTGGCGCAATCCAAGCGCGGCCGCTTCATCGATCGCTACATCGAGGCGCTGCGCGCCATCGAGGGCGCCTATTCGCTGGTCTCGCTGACCAACAAGAAACTGATCGGCTCACGCGACCCGCTCGGCATCCGCCCGCTGGTGCTCGGCGACCTCGACGGCCGCCCGATCCTGACCTCGGAAACCTGCGCGCTCGATATGATCGGTGCCAAATATGTCCGCGACGTCGAACCCGGCGAGATCGTCGTTTTCGACGAGGACGGTGCGCACAGCCACAAGCCGTTCCCGCCGAAGCCGCCGCGGCCCTGCATCTTCGAATATATCTACTTCTCGCGGCCGGATTCGATCGTCGGCGGCCGCTCGGTGTACGAGGTCCGCAAGGCCTTTGGCGCACAGCTCGCGCGCGAGAGCCATGTCGAGGTCGACGTCGTGGTGCCGGTGCCGGATTCCGGCGTGCCCGCCGCCCTCGGTTACAGCCAGCATTCCGGCGTGCCGTTCGAACTCGGCATTATCAGAAACCATTATGTCGGCCGTACCTTCATTCAGCCGACCCAGAGCGTGCGCGAACTCGGCGTCCGCATGAAGCATTCGGCCAACCGCGCCGCGATCGAAGGCAAGCGCATCATCCTGATCGACGACTCCCTGGTGCGCGGCACCACGTCGAAGAAGATCGTACGCATGATGCGCGACGCCGGCGCCCGCGAAGTGCATTTCCGCCTCGCCTCGCCGCCGATCCTGTACCCCGACTATTACGGCATCGACCTGCCGGACCGCGGCGGCCTGCTCGCCGCGACCCATTCGCTGGAGGAAATGCGCGAGATCATCGGCGCGGATTCGCTGGCGTTCCTGTCGATCGACGGCATGTACCGCGCGATGGGCGAGCCCGGCCGCGATCCCGCCAACCCGAAATTCTCGGATCACTGCTTCACCGGCGCCTATCCGACCCACCTCACCGACCAGACCCAGGTCGAACCGCAGCCCCGGCAATTGTCGCTGCTGGCGGAAGCGAGCTGACAGCGCAGCTGTCATTCCGGGCGCGTCGAAGACGCGAACCTCAGATGTGCAATTGCACATCGGGGAATCCAGAGGTTGTTTTGCACCCTCCATCAGCTCGACCTTCCGGGTCTGCGCCTTGCGGCGCATCCCGGAACGACGGTGCCATTTTCGTCATGGCCGGGCTTGTCCCGGCCATCCACGTCTGTAATACCCCGCCGCACAGACGTTGATGAGTTGAAACCATGACCCAACCCCTCGCTTCCCGTATCGCCGTCGTCACCGGCGCCTCGCGCGGCATCGGCCGTGCCACCGCCGTGGCGCTCGCCAAGGCCGGCGCGCATGTCGTCGCCGTGGCGCGCACGCAAGGCGGCCTGGAAGAGCTCGACGACGAGATCCGCAAAGACGGCGGCGCCGCCACACTGGTGCCGCTCAACCTCACCGATTTCGACGGCATCGCGCGGCTCGGCGCGGCGTTGCATGAGCGCCACGGCAAGATCGACGTTCTCGTCGGCAATGCCGGCGTCGCCGGTCCGTCGTCACCGCTCGGCCATATCGAGGTGAAGCCGTGGAACGATGTCATGGCGATCAACGTGACCGCGAATTTTCAATTGATCCGCTGCATGGAGCCGTTGCTGAAGCAGTCCGATGCCGGCCGCGCGGTATTCGTCACCTCAGGCGCCGCCAACAAGGCGCCCGCCTATATCGGTCCCTACGCCGCCTCGAAGGCCGCGCTCGAAGCCCTGGTGCGGGTCTGGGCGGAGGAAACCGCCAGCACGAAGATGCGCGTCAATCTGTTCAACCCCGGCCCGATCCGCACCCGCATGCGCGCCACCATGTTTCCCGGCGAAGATCCGGCGACGCTGGACACGCCCGAGCAAGCCGCCGAATTCATCGTGCCGATGTGTGAGCCTAGCTGG
The DNA here is from genome assembly GCF_005937885.2 of Bradyrhizobium sp. KBS0727. NCBI lineage: Bacteria > Pseudomonadati > Pseudomonadota > Alphaproteobacteria > Hyphomicrobiales > Nitrobacteraceae > Bradyrhizobium > Bradyrhizobium sp. KBS0727. Next base: position 4,333,439 of record NZ_CP042176.1, read on the forward strand.
GACGCGACCGGCAAATTCTATGATTTCAAGACCCGCACGCTGATGAGCTTTCGCGCGCCGGCGTAGCCCCTCCTCGTCATTGCGAGCGAAGCGCAGCAATCCATTGCTCCGCAAGACAGGCATGGATTGCTTCCGCCTTCGCTCATTGAGCTACGGCGGGCCGGTTATCGCAAGTGATACTCGCAAGGGCGACGTACCCGGACTTAACAGACGTAGAGCACACGCTCTATCCTGGGTAAGACAGGCAGCATTTATTACGTTTGAAAGTTGTACTTTTCGCCGGTGTAGAATTCAACGAAACGGTGAGTTCGTTCGTCGTATCGCAAGCCAATACTGGTTTCGTGGTTCCTGGTAAATGGACCCCGATAGCAAATGACCACTCGCAAGAACAGTGTGTTGTCCCCGAAATTGGGCACGGTGTTTCCGAACTCGTTCGTCTCGATGTCGTTCCATCCGACATCTGTCTGAATGTCCACTCGCTTTTCTCCTGCCGCCAAGACCGGCGCGATTATGAGTGGGTGATCGAAATCGGCAGCTAGGGGGTCGAGCGGATCAGTAAATACGCTGAGATTAGCACGCAGGCTTTCGATGATTGCGGGTATCTTTCCGTGGTTTGCGACCTCGTAAGTGACCTTCAGAGTGTGGCCTACTTCGTCTTCGTCGAATTCATAGAAATCCTCAATTGTAAGACGCCCGACGTTGAATACGAAAAGGTAAGGGCGCTCAATATCAGCAAGTGCTCGCTCAGCAACCAACGCGGATCGCTCTGCGGCCGCTATTTGTTTTTCACCAGCGGCCCAGAGCTTATCAGTCGACTTCCAAAGCCGGTAAGTGAACAGGACCAGCAGCCCGGTGAAAGCTACGAGCGCCCAATCGGAGAGTTTAGCGGACCAAAATTCGCTCTTACCCTCTTGTTGCTCATGATGCCTACTGGCCTCGGGGCCATTTACGGCGGCAGATTTTCCCCCGCCTTCGTTGTGTACGGGGTGCTCTGTTGGATTCTGCTTGGGTGGGCTGTGATAGTATGATGCCGAAAAAACAAGCCCCGCCGCAAAAACGGCAATCGTTAAAAGTACTCCTAAGAAAACGTCAGGCGGCCGAAACTTCATGCGCCCTCAATAGCCGTTCCTAAAATGTCGTCGTTAAACCGATTATTGTATCAGAACTGGAACTCTGCAACGTAAAGTCGTGCTAGCGTTGTGGAAGGTGCTGACGATCCCGCGCTTGAACATGCTCCAAAGCTCTCAGTCGAGTTATAGCGACGGGCAAAATTACCATAGCCTGGAAGGCGAAGGCCTGAAATAGTACACGCTTTGGTACAGCCCCTCGAGGGGCTATTATCACGTTTTAGGCGGTGCTCAATGGCAGGAGATAAGAGGCTCTGTTTCGTCGTAGGTCCGATCGGCTCGGCAGGATCTGACACTCGCAATCACGCAGACTTGCTTCTGGAACTCATCATCCGGCCTGCTATGGCGGAATTCCCTCAATTTCACGTCAAGCGCCAGGATGAAGACTCTAAACCGGGAATGATCGATTCCCAGATTATCGTCTCATTGCGTGATGCTGACCTGGTTATCGCTGATTTGTCGCATCTTAACCCCAATGCTTTCTATGAAATTGGCATTCGACACATGGTCGCAAAACCAATTGTTCATATGCAGTTGGAAGATCAGCGTATTCCATTCGACCTCAGCCTCTATAAAACGGTGCCGTTCTCGTTCGTGAATCCGGCGGCCATGCGATTTGCAACGGACGGCCTCTCGAAGCAGGTCCGAGAAGCAATTGTTGAGGGGTTCAAACCTGATAACCCGGTGACCCGCGCTCTGGGCCAACAGCATTTCGAACAGACGGCTTCGTCAGAAATGAAAGTGGTGGCCGACCAGCTCCAAAGTTTAACAACAAGGATAAGCGCGTTAGAGGACGGAAAGGGTAATCAACTCGCGGGTGTGGTCACTCATCCGTTCTTCTTCAAGGTAATGTTACATAAAGGGTTGAGTGAGGAAGAGTCCGGTCAGATCGCTAGCAAGATTCTTTCGTTTATCCCACGCGCCTCTATTTCTAGGACATCTGCTGAATTACTTACCGTGTACTTCCAGAGCACTCAGCGAGGTGCCCTCAGAACGATGGAAGCAATTGATCAAATTCCGGGTGTTATAGATTGCTCATCCCCGATCTCCCGACGTACGACAGAGCAGGCAAATCTTTTCTAACGAGGGACGGCCCGACGGGCTCTGCGTCGCGTCCCGCGCAAGCGAAATCTTTCTGCAATCCCTGCGACAAATCAACCCGACGGGCAAATCAGCAAAAGTCTGTCCAGCCCTTCGCGCAAAAATATTTCCGTTGCAGCGTCGGGCAAATCAGAAGTTTAACTCCGCCCGTCTCCCGCGATGAGAGGGGCGCTCGCGATCGTCACGAACGTGCGGTGGGATGCGGTGGACGCTGATGTCGCAAAGACGAGTGTGGCGTGAGCGTACGGTGAAATCGTTTGGGTCCGACGCCCCGATGCAGGCGTCAAGTTCGAGGGCGGCCAACGCTGCCCGAGAGCGATGGTGTCACAAAAAGCAGGGTCACCAGGACGATCTCGTATAAGCCGTAAAGCCATTGCGCAGGGAAGGCCGGATGCCTCCGCCAAACCTGTATGCTTGCGTGCACCATTTTGTTGCAACTATCGCACGCAAGACCGCGGGTGCGGCGCGCACTCGGTCTTCCCTGCGCCCTCTATGTTTCGGAGGGCAAGGTTGATTGCAAAACTTCGGGCAGTTGATGCCGCGAGAACGTAAATGCGTATTCAGTTGTCATCGCCCGGCTTGACCGGGCGACCCAGTATTCCAGAGGCGTCAATGATTGATCCGATAAGCCGCGGCGTACTGGATACCCCGCCTGCGCGGGGTATGACAGGCAAACCGTTGACTTGCGTCCCTCCCCACGATTGACTGCCCGCCAAGCGGGAAAAACCCGTCAATAAAATCAGGGGAGGAAGCCATCATGCCGATGCACCATCGCGCGCGCTCGATACCTGCCGTCCAGCATTTCGCCAAAACCATTGCCGCCTGTGTGGCCGCCGCCGTGCTGATCGGCACGCCGCTGTCGATGCGCAGCGCGCAGGCCGGCGACGTCCCGACGTTCGCGGTCGACGCATCATGGCCAAAACCGCTGCCGAACAACTGGATCATGGGACAGGTCGGCGGCATCACATCAGACGCGGAGGGACACATCTGGGTGTTTCAACGTCCGCGCTCGCTGACCGACGATGAGAAGGCCGCAGCGCTCGTCCCGCCGCGCACCAAGTGCTGCGTCCCGGCGCCGCCGGTGCTGGAGTTCGATGCCGACGGCAATCTGCTGCGCTCGTGGGGCGGCCCCGGTGAAGGCTATCAGTGGTTCGGCAACGAACACGGTATCGAAGTCAGCGGCGGATTTGTCTGGCTGACCGGCAACGCGAACGACGACAGCCAGGTTCTGAAGTTCACGCCCGACGGCAAGTTCGTGCTGCAGATCGGCAAGATCGCGCCGGCCAAGGGCAGCAACGACACCACGCAGCTCGGCAGGCCCGCCGAGGTGACCGTCGACAAGGACGCCAACGAAGTCTACATCGCCGACGGCTACGGCAACCGGCGCGTCATCGTATTCGATGCCACCACGGGCGCCTACAAGCGGCACTGGGGCGCCTACGGCAAGCCGCCGAACGACGACAAGCAGCCGCCTTACGATCCGAAGGCGCCGGTGGCGCAGCAGTTCGGCAATCCCGTGCATTGCGTGAAGGTTGCCAATGACGGACTGGTCTATGTCTGCGACCGCACCAACAACCGTATCCAGGTCTTCAAGAAGGACGGCACCTTCGTCAAAGAGTGGTTCTACGAGAAGAATACGCTCGCCAACGGCGCGGTCTGGGACGTCGTGATCTGGCCCGATCCGAAGCAGACCTGGCTGTTGAGCGCCGACGGCGCCAACAACGAAATCCGGGTGCTGAAACGCGACGACGGCACCGTGGCCGGCCATTTCGGGAGCAACGGCCGCAGCGCCGGGCAATTCCACTGGGTTCACACCATGGCGGTGGATGCCAAAGGCAACGTCTATACCGGCGAAGTCGATACCGGCAAACGCATCCAGAAGTTCAAGCTGACCTCGGACGCGCTACGATAGGCGGATTGCCGGGGGCGCCGGGATTCACTAGACAGCCTCCAGTTCAATGCCGGGTCGGCTCCGACAAGAGGGCCGCCCGGCCACCATAGATGGAGGGAATACATGATCACAATTACCGCGCGGCGCCTTGCCGCGCTGATCACCGTTGCCGGCGTCAGCCTTGCCGCGCCCGCCTGGGCCCAGGACAAGACCGTCAAGATCGGCGTGCTCAACGACATGTCGAGCCTCTACGCCGACATCGGCGGTCCCAATTCGGTGGTCGCGATCAAGATGGCGGTCGAGGATTCCGGCCTGCTCAAGAAGGGCTGGAAGATCGACGTCATCAGCGGCGATCACCAGAACAAGCCGGACGTCGGCGTCAACCTCGCCCGGCAGTGGATTGACACCGAGAAGGTCGATGCGATCGCCGACACGCCGAATTCCGGCGTCGCGCTCGCCGTCAACAACCTGGTCAAAGAGAAGAATATCACCCTGCTCAACTCGGGGGCGGCTACCGCCGACCTCACCGGCAAGGCCTGCACGCCGAACACCATATCCTACACCTACGACACCTACATGCTGGCGACCGGCACCGGCAAAGCGCTGACCAAGGCCGGCGGCGACACCTGGTTCTTCCTGACCGCCGACTACGCTTTCGGCCATGCGCTCGAGCGCGATACCGCGGCGGTCGTGACCGCCAATGGCGGTAAGGTGCTCGGCAGCGTCAAGCACCCGATCAACTCGTCGGACTTCTCGTCGTTCCTGCTGCAGGCGCAGTCGTCCAAGGCCAAGGTCGTCGGCCTCGCCAACGCCGGCGGCGACACCACCAACGCGATCAAGCAGGCCTCCGAATTCGGTATCGTGGCCGGCGGCCAGAAGCTCGCCGCGCTGCTGCTGTTCATCAACGACGTGCATTCGCTCGGACTGAAGACTGCTCAGGGACTGACGTTCACGGAATCCTTCTACTGGGACATGAACGACCAGACCCGCGCCTTCTCGAAGCGGTTCTCGGCGCTCGCCAGCAAGAACGCGATGCCGTCGATGACCCAGGCCGGCAACTACGCCATGGTGCTGCATTACCTGAAGGCGATGGAAGCGCTCGGCGGCAATCCGCATGACGGCGCCAAGGTCGTCGCCAAGATGAAGGAACTGCCGACCGACGATCCCTTGTTCGGCAAGGGTCCGCTGCGCGCCGACGGCCGCCGCATCATCCCGGCCTACCTGTTCGAAGTGAAGAAGCCGGATGAATCGAAGTATCCGTGGGATTATTACAAGCTGATCGCCACGATTTCACCGGAAGACGCCGCCAAGCCGCTCGAGGCCAGCGAGTGTCCGCTGGTCAAGAAGTGAGCGACGTAAAAACGCACTGCCGTAGGGTGGGTTAGCGAAGCGTAACCCACCGCCTTCGTCGCAGCAAAAAAGATGGTGGGTTACGCCTTGCGGCTAACCCACCCTACGGCTTCTGCGCAGCCAGCGTCCGCCACGCGATCAGCAGCGCCAGCAGCAGCAAGGCCGACGCCAGCAGGAACGGCGCGCCCGGCAATTTCAGCGGCGCGCTGTCGCTGATGAAGTAAGCAAAGGTCAGCGTGAACAGAAACGGTCCCACCAGCTGGGATACGCTCTGCACGCTGTTGGTGGCGCCCTGCAACTGGCCCTGCTGGTCCGGCGCCACCATTTGCGTGGTCAGCGCCTGGATCGCCGCCCCCGCAATGCCCCACAACGACATCACGGGAATGCCGAGCCAGAACAACTCTCCGGTCGGGGCCGCGCCGTAGATCAGAAATCCGAGCGCGCCGCAAGCGAGCCCGACGAGCAGCGCCCGCCGCTCGCCGAAGCGTTTGACGATCGGGCCGACGCCCGCGCCCTGCACCACCATGGAGCAGACGCCGACCAGCGCCAGCGTCAGCCCAACGGTCGTGGTGCCCCAGCCATAGCGATAGGTGGCGTAGAGCACGAAGGTCGAGGGCAGCACCACATGGGCGACCTGGCCGAAGAAGTTCGCCAGCGACAGCCCGGCTAGAATCCGGTTCGAGCGCAGCAAATGCAGCGCCCCGAGCGGATTGGCGCTCTTCCAGCGAAACGGCGAGCGCCGCTCGGCGGGCAGTGATTCCGGCAGGATCAGCCAGCCGTACAGCGTGTTGGCAAAACTCAGGCCCGCGGCGATCCAGAACGGCAGCCGCGGATCCATGCCGCCGAGCAGACCGCCGAGCGCCGGCCCCAGGATGAACCCGGCGCCGAACGCCGCGCCGATCTTGCCGAACACCGCGGCGCGCCGTTCCGGCGGCGTGACGTCGGCGATATAGGCGAAGGCGGTCGAGATGCTGGCCGAGGTGATGCCGGAAATCACCCGGCCGACGAACAGCCAGGTCAGCGACGGCGCCAGCGCCATCAGCACGTAATCCAGCGCCAGCCCGAAATTCGACAGCAGCACCACCGGCCTGCGACCGAATCGGTCCGACAGCGCGCCGAGGATCGGCGAGAACAGGAACTGCATCAGCGCCCAGGCGGTGCCGAACAATCCGAAGATCCGCGCCGCACTCGCGGTATCGTTGTCGACAAAGCTCTCCACCAGCTTCGGCAGCACCGGAATGATCAGGCCCAGCGCCAGCATGTCGAGCAGGATGGTGACGAAAATGAAAGCCGCCGCGGCGTTGCGCACCGGCGGCATGTCGGCGGCAGGCACGGACGCCTGTTCGCTCATGACGGCCGTTTGCGCTTGTGGGCGAACGGATTGGCCTTCTCCCGCAGCGAAATCCGCACAGGCGTGCCCGGCAGATCGAACGCCTCACGCATGCTGTTGGTGAGATAGCGCAGGTAGGAGGTCGGCACCGCATCGGCGCGCGAACAGAACAGGATGAAGCTCGGCGGCCGCGCCTTGGCCTGGGTGATGTAGTTGAGCTTCAGCCGCCGGCCCGACACGGCGGGCGGCGGATTGGCATCGACCGCCTGCTCGAACCAGCGATTGAGGGTGGCCGTCGGCACGCGCTTGTTCCACACCGCATAGGCCTGTTCGATGGCGGTCATCAGCCGATCGATGCCCTCGCCCATCAGGCCGGAAACGGCGACGATCGGCACACCCTTGACCTGCGGCAACCAGTGATCGGCGTCGGTACGCAGCGCCGAAATCAGGCTGCCCTTCTTCTCCATCAAATCCCATTTGTTGACCGCCAGCACCAGCGCGCGGCCCTCGCGCTCGATCAGGTCGGCGATCCGCAGGTCCTGTTCCTCGAACCGGTTCTGCGAGTCCATCATCAGCACGACGACTTCGGCGAAGCGCACCGCGCGCAGCGCATCGGCGACCGACAGTTTCTCCAGCTTCTCCTCGATCCGCGAACGCCGCCGCAAGCCAGCGGTGTCGAACACGCGGAATTCGCGGCCCTGCCATGTGATCTCCACCGAAATGGAATCGCGCGTGGTGCCGGCCTCGGGGCTGGTCAAAAGCCGCTCCTCGCCGAGCAGATGATTGATCAGCGTCGACTTGCCGGCATTGGGCCGGCCGACGATGGCGACGCGGATCGGACGTTGCGCGATTTCCTCATCGGTTTCGATGATGTCGTCGTCGTCGTCGAACTCCTCCTCTTCCTCGACCGGTTCGGGCATCAACACCCGCAGCGCGTCGTAGAGATCGCTCAGGCCTTCGCCATGCTCGGCCGAAATCTGGATCGGATCGCCCAAGCCCAGCGCGTAGGATTCCATGGCGCCGAGCTCGCCGTGCTTGCCCTCGCTCTTGTTGGCGACCAGTACCACCGGCTTGTTGGCGCGGCGGGCGAAATCGGCGAAAGCACGATCGTTTGGCGTCAGGCCGGCACGCGCGTCGAACACGAACATCAGCGCGTCGGCGAGCCCGATCGCGATTTCGGTCTGCTCCTGCATCCGCGCGGTGAGCGATCCCTTGGCGCCCTCGTCGAGCCCGGCGGTGTCGATCAATGTGAATTCGAGATCGCCGAGGCGGCCTTCGCCCTCGCGGCGGTCGCGGGTCACGCCCGGTTCGTCATCGACCAGCGCGAGCTTCTGCCCGACCAGCCGGTTGAACAGCGTCGACTTTCCGACATTGGGCCGGCCGATGATGGCAATCGTGAAAGACATAAGTGTTCCAAACGCCCTCTTTTGAAGGACGTGTCAATCGAATGAAAATGAAAACTCAGCGCGTGAAAGTGCCGCTCGGCATTGGGGCCGGGAACGGTGCGGCGGATTGTTGCGTGGCTGACGCGGGCGCCGTCGACTGCGCGGCGGGCGCATCCGCCGGCGGCGCGGTGGTGCGCTTGCGCGCGATCTTCTTGGGCTTGGGCGCTGGCGGGGCGGCGGCGGTGCTGCCCTCTTCCTCAGGCGCGGCATCGGGGTCGGCAGCCGCGGCAGGCTCAGCCGCTGGCGCCGGGCTGGCGGCGGCCGGCGTCGGCTTGCCCTTCGATTTGGCGCCACGCTTCGATTTCGGCTCCTCCGGCGGCGGGGCGGCCGGAGCGGCAGCCACCTGCGGATTCTGATCGTCGATCTGGCGGCTGCCCTTGTAGAGATCCTTCGGCACGCCCTGCTCGAGGCCCGGCACACCCTCGGGGAAAACCGGCTTACGGTCGCCCGGCAGCTTCTTCTTGGTGTCGAGGAAGTCGAGCAAATCGGACGGATCGAAATTGCCCATGCTGCCGCAACCCGCCAGCGCGCTGGAGAGCGCGACGAGGACGGTGGCTGCGATCAGACGTTGCGGGCGGCGCATGGTTGGTTCTCGTTCAGTCTCGTCAGCTCTGGTTAGCTTTTGGCAACCGGCGGAAGCAGGGCCTGCAGCGCTTCGGCGCGAGAGCGCAGGCTCGGCGGCGTCTCGCCGTCGTTGGCAATCAGGTCGAGCCATTGCCGCGTCGCCGCGGCGTCGTTGGCGCGCCAGGCCGACAGCGCCAGCAATTCGCGCGCGGTATGGCGAAACGTCGCGCCCGGTGCCGCGGCGGCCTCGAGGCGCTCTTTCATGTTGGGATAGGTCGTGGTTTCCAGCAGCAACTGCGCCGCGCGAATCCGCGCCAGATCCTGCACAGCAACGTCGACGCTGCGGTCGGCGGTAATTTCGTCAAACAGCTTCGCCGCCGCCGCCGTGTCGCGGTTCGCGACCTCGGTCGCCATGCGCAGCCGTGCCAGCACGCGGTATCCGGACGGCCCCTTGGCGGCCAGATCGGCAAACGCCGCTTCGGCTTCCGTGTGCTTGCTGGCGTCCGAGAGTTCCACGGCCTTGTCGAAGGCCGCCCCGGCCTCGGCTGCCTTCCTGGCTTCCACATACTGGTAGCCACGCCAGCCACCGACGGACGCGATGATCAGGAGCGCGCCCGCGACGATATAGATCGAATATTGCTCCCACAGCTTCTTGAGCTGGTCGCGGCGGACGTCCTCGTCTACTTCATCAAATAATTCAGACACTTAAGGCTATCCCATCCCCTGGGGAAACGCGATCAAGGCAGCGGCGCCACGCTCCCAATCCCCGCATGGCGGCGGCGTTACCTTAACGATATGGCGGTGGCAAGGCAAAGTGAGCCGGATCAAAGCGTTAACGGTGCGGCTCAAGGCCTGTGTCATGCCGCCGCCGCAACACGCGGCTAGCAATATTGACATCGCCGTTCAAAACTTGACGTAATCACGCCCGCTTGTCCCTTGGTTTCGTTCTGCTTTTGAGGGTGGTTCATGCTTCGCCATGCTCTGTTTCTCATCGTCGCCATCGGGCCGGCCGCCCTGCCCGCGGCGTCGCTGGCCTCCGACGCCAAACCGAAGCCACCCGAGACGGCGTTCTCCGGGAAACTGCGACCGGACATCCTCGGCGTCTCCACGGACGCGACGGCCGAATCCGCGCGCGCCGTGTTCGAGACGCGCTTCAAGGGACATGCCGATGCCCAGACCGACATCCAGCAACAGAAGCTCGGCGACACCGGCACAAGTTTCGTCGCCGCGCTGAACTTCAACCTCCCCACCAGCGCCAGGCAGACCGGCGAGTTGCTGTCGGGCAGCTTCTCCTCACCGGCGAGCGGCAACCGCGCCTATTTCATCGCCCGCAATCTGACCTTCGCGCCGGACCAGCAGCCGGCCAAGGCCGACATGATCAAGGAGATCATGGGAAAATACGGCACCCCCACCATCGTCGGCGATCAGCACCTCTATTACATCTACCGGTCGGGCTCGGTGATCTCCTCCGGCACCAGGTACAAGGAGGCGAGCGCGCTTGAAGCGATCGACAAGCCGCTCGACCCGCGAGCTGCGGTCAAGCTCAACGGCGAGACCGTCCGCGGCAGTTGCGTGGCCGTCATCAAGCGGGCCCAGACCAAGGCGAAAATGCTGAGCGCGATGTTTGACGAGGCCAAGGGCGCCAACTGCGACGGCGTATTGAGCGTGCAACTGATACCGGGCACGCCGCCGGACCGGGTCGGCATCGCGCAATTCACGCTGCTGGATACCAAGCTCGTCGTCAGCGCCACCGCAATCGACAACGAGGCGATCGCGGCCGACCACAACGACAAGACGATGCCCAAGGGCAGCGCGCCGAAGCTTTAGCGTCCTCGCTCGTCTTTTGTTTTGACGCGTTTTCTTTACGCGAACCGGTTCCCACTTCGCTCGAAAACGCTATCTCAAGCCTGCGCCGCCGCCCACGCTTCCCGCAACTGCCGTTTCATCACCTTGCCGTTGACATTGCGCGGCAACGGATCCGAGGTGAGATCGATGGTCTCCGGCACCTTGTAGTCCGACAACCGTTCGGCGCACCACGCGCGCAGCACCTCGGCGCCCACCGGGCTGCGGGTCACCACCACGGCATGCACGCGCTCGCCCAGTACCGGGCAGGGTTTGGCGATGATCGCGCTCTCGACCACCGCGGGGTGGCCTGAAAGCACCGACTCGACCTCGGCGGAATAGATCTTGAGGCCGCCGCGGTTGATCATGTCCTTCTGGCGATCGAACACGCGAACAAAACTCTCGGCATCCACCGAACCGAGATCGCCGGAATGCCAGAACCCTGCCGTAAAACTCTCCGCCGTCGCCGTCGGATTATTCCAGTAGCCTTTGATGACCGAACCACTGCGAATCCATATTTCGCCGATTTCGCCGGGCGGCAACTCATGCCCGTCCGGTCCCATGACGATGATCTCCGCACCCGGACAGGGCAGTCCGACGCTATCGATATGGCTTGCGGTCAATTCGCCGGGCATCATGGTCGAGGGGGACGTGGTCTCGGTCGCGCCGTAGCAATTTATCAGCTTGAGGCCCGGGATCTTGGTGGCCAGGCGTTCGATGGTGGCGATCGGCATCGGCGCGCCGCCGAAGCCGCCGATCCGCCAGCTCGACAAATCGTAACTGTCGAAATCCGGCTGCAGCAGGCAGAGATTGTACATCGCCGGCACCATCACGGTGTAGGTGACGCGCTCGCGCGCGGCGACCTTCAGATATTCCGCAGCCTTGAACTCAGGCATGATGATCAGCGCGCCGGCGCAGCGCAGCATGGTCGTGATATTGGCAACCACGCCGGTGACATGCCCGAGCGGCACGGCGGCGATCGAGCGATCGGCGGCGGTCAGCTTGAGGCACGATACAAATACCATCGACGAATGAATGATGGTGCAATGCGCGAGCATTGCGCCCTTGGGCTTGCCGGTTGTGCCCGAGGTGTAGAGGATCATCGCCGTGTCTTCTTCGCCGACTTCGACCGGCGCTGCCGCCGGTGCATTGTCCGCGAGCTCGGAAAACCGCGAGAGCTTGGGATCGTCATCGACCGCGATACGAAATGCGAGATCGGGAATGTCCTGCGCATCGGGCACGCGCCCGGCCAATGCGGCCTCGTGGATCAGGAGTTTTGCGCCGCAATCGGTCAGCACATAGGCGATCTCGGGCTTTTGCTGGCGGGTGGACAGCAGCACCGTGACCAGACCCGCATGGGCTGCGGCGAACATCGTCAGCACGAATTCGATGCGGTTGCCGAGCAGCACCGCGACCCGGTCGCCGCGCTGCAATCCGAGTTTCCCGAATCCGGCCGCGATGTCAGCGGATCGCTGCGCGACCTCGCGCCAGTCCATCCGGTTGTTACCGCAGACCAGCGCCTCACCGTCGGGATTACGGGACGCGGCATCAGCAACCATTCCCCAGATGCTCTTGGGCCGTTCGCAAAACGCCGGCACCACCCGATCGCCGAAGCGCGCCTCGAGCCGCATCGGAGGAATGGAATGCTGCGACCAGTCCATGGCGGGGCTCTTCAGCTCTTGTTGGCTTTCATCTCGTAGACATGCTCGGGCCCGGGGAAAGCCCGCGAGCGGACGTCGGTGGCGTAGCCCTCGATGGCCGCTTCGATCGCGGGTCCGAGATTGCCGTAGCGGCGGACGAATTTCGGCGTCCGCGGCGACAGCCCCAGCATGTCTTCCAGCACCAGCACCTGGCCGTCGCAGGCGGCACTGGCTCCGATGCCGATGGTCGGAATCGCGATCTGCTCCGTAATCTTGCGCGCGAGCGGCTCCGCGACCGCCTCGATCACGACCGAAAAAGCACCGGCTTCCGAGATCGCGCGCGCGTCGTTCAGGATCGGTTCCCAACTCGCTTCGTCGCGGCCCTGCGCGCGAAACGAGCCTAGCGTGTTGATCGATTGCGGCGTCAATCCGATGTGGCCCATCACGGGCACGCCGCGCTCGGACAGGAACGCGACGGTTTCCGCCATCCGCGCCCCGCCTTCGAGCTTTACCGCGCCGCAATGGGTCTCCTTCAGTATCCGCACCGCGGAATGAAACGCCTGCTCTTTCGACGCCTCATAGGAGCCGAACGGCATGTCGACCACGACCAGCGCATGCTGCGAGCCGCGCATGACCGCATGGCCCTGCAGGATCATCATGTCGAGCGTCACCGGTACGGTGGTCTCGAAGCCGTGCATGACGTTGCCGAGGGAATCGCCGACCAGGATGACGTCGCAATAGCGATCGACCAGCGACGCGGTATGCGCGTGGTACGAGGTCAGCATCACGATCGGCTCGCCATTCTTGCGGGCGCGAATATCCGGCGCCGTTTTGCGCTTGATGACCGATTGAACCGACATGCTAGGCTCCGAACACGGGGACGCCGATCACGACCGGATGGAACGCGAAGGCAAGCGCCAGATAAGCGACGACCCCGACCGCGATCGCGATCAGGTCATTGCCGGGACCGCCGACCGGAATCGGTGGTGCGCCGGCGTCGGGACGGTGTTTGAGCGAGATGCGGTCAAACACCGCCCACGCCAGAAACGAGCCGAACAGGATGATCGAGCCGAGATCGCCATTGGCGAGCAGATGCGCCGCCGCCCACAGCTTGACGCCCGTCAGCATCGGATGTTTCAGCGTCGTGTAGATGCGGCCGCGGATATAGGAGGCGACCACAAGGATGACCGCCGGCAGCATCAGCGCGACGGTGATATGCTTGAACGCCTTCGGCGGATTCCAGACATCGATCCAGCCGGTCGCGCGATACTCGGCAAAGCCCCACACGATCAGCGCCAGGCCGGCAATCGAGACCAGGGCGTAGAAAATCTTGTAGCCGCCCTCGCCCATCGAGGCGACAAACCGCGCACGCAGATCGCGCTGCGTGGTGAGCGTATGGACGCCCAGAAAAAGGATCAGGCCCAGGATCATCACCAGCAGTCCCATGACGTCCTCTCCGTGTGCGGCCGGCTTCGAGCTAACCGCGTATCATCTTAGGGGCTTGGCCTGCAATGCGCGAAAATGCACGGCACCCCATTGCCGTCCCTTGAAGAAGGCTTACTTGGTCCGCCGCGAAATGGCGGCGGATTTGGCGCAGGAATCGCGCCCGTCAGGGGGTGCCGGACGGCTTACCCAGTTCGCGATTGTCGACATAGCGGATCGCGATCGGCCGCCCGGCCAGGGCGCCGCCGAGGCCGCCGGTGAATTTCAGGGGCATGCAGGCGTCCAGCGAGGCGTTGATGGCCTTCAGATAGGCGGCGCGGGTATCCGCGGAGACCCCGGCGGTGGAATAGGTCAGGCGCGGCGTGGCGATGATCTCGCCCGATCGCCGGAAGCTGAAACGCACCGACATCTGCATACCCTCGCGCGCGCTATCGGCCGGTGGTGGCGACCAGCACGACCGTAGCGCCGCAAAGAGGTCGCCGATGGTGTCGAGGTCGTGGTCGGGCTTTTGATATTTCGCGGCCTGGTCCTGCGGCGGCACGGCTTCGATCGTGAGTTGCAGGTTTTCACCATAGGGATAATCGATCTCGGGAATGCACGGCCCATGGTTGAACACGCTGCAATAATACGGCGTGCACGGCCGGTTATCGAGCACGCTGCAGGGTGCGTGCGAAAACGGCGTCGCATCGATCTGGCGCCGCGGCCGGGCGTCGGCCGCGCTCACCCCGGCAAGCAGGGCGATCAGGCAGATGATGACGCGCCGGAACATGCGATGGTCCCTCGTTGGCGGGTCCAGAGCCTTGTCGTTGCTGAACTTGATCCGTGCAAACGTCGGCATCAAGGCTGGCGGCGTTCACATCCTCGCGTTCATATCCTCGGGTTCATGGCCGGGCGTTCATGGCGGAGAGTTCCGCAATCAGCGCCTTTTCGCTCGGCTGGTCGAGTACCCCGGTGGCATAGAGCGAGATGCCGCCATACAGCGTGATATAGACCTTCATCACGGCGCGGCGCCGTTCGGCCGGGGTCTTGATGTCCTGGCAGAAGATCCGCATCGCCTCGGTGATGACCTTGTGGACGGCCTGCTGCAGCGGCGGATTGTGCTTCATGGTCGCATGCGGGCGGCTCGTCATCAGCGCATAGAGCGCGCGATTGGCCAGCGCAAAACGCACATATTTCGCGGTGTAATCATCCGGCGTGTTCGCCTTGACCAGGACGGCCGCAAGCTTCGTGTAGGCATCGGTCGCGACCGCGTCGAGCAGCGCCTCGCGGTCGGCGAAATGATTGTACAGCGAGCGATGCGCGACGCCGACGGCGTCCGCGACCTCGCGCAGGCTCAGCCGTTCATGGCCGGCGGCCGCCACCAGACGGGTGGCGGCCTTCAGCGCGGCGGATTTCAGATTGCCATGGCGATAGGTCGCCCGGCGCGGCTTTACGGTCATGCCCCTTCATACAAAGGCTGAAGCCGTAATGCCACCGCGCCTATGATCGCCGTTCTCCTCAGGCCGAGGCCCGGCTGGCAACGCGGCTCTCACCATATTGCGGGGTGATGTCCTGATCGATCATGGCGCGGATCATCTTGATGACCGCGCCCCGCGCCCGCGCCTTGGTAGCGGCATGGGCCGCCATATCGAGCGTGGCAAGTGCCTGGGCTGCCTCTTCGGCGCTTCGATCCAGCGCCTCCGCCGGCACCACCCGGTCGAAGAACCCGGCGGTGACGGCTTCCACCGGGCCGAACATCTCCGCCGTCATTACCACCCTGGAGAAATAGGCCGGCGTCAGCCGCTGCCGCGCGACCTCGATCGCAAACCGCGGCACCGTCAGCCCGATCGCCACCTCGTTCATGCCGATCCGGTAATTGCCTTCGGCGGCAATGCGGTGGTCGCTGGACATGATCAGGAAGGCGCCCATCGGATAGGCATTGCCCTGGCAGGCTGCCACCACCGGGGTCGGAAACGACAGCATGCGCAGCGCCAGTTCGGCGCCCGCCTTCACCATCAGATATTGATCCTCGGCACTCCCCTTGGCGAATACGCCGAGGTCGAACCCGCCGGAAAAATGCTTTCCCCGCGCTTTCAGGATCACGACGGTCTTGTCCTTTTCCGCCTGGTCGAACGCCGCATGCAGCGCATTCAGCATCGCAACCGACATCACATTGGCCTTGCCGTCATCCATCACGATGGTGCCGATCGGGCCGGAACGGGAATAAGTCGCAGTCATGGTAGCCTCCCTTTTTGTTAAAACATCCAATGGATACTTTCGGATGCGAAGGGGTCGCGCAAGGGTTCTGCTTCGACCGTCATTGCATGGAGGCATCCACCGGATGCATACGTCGGCGTTGATCTAGCCTGGTGGCGCCGGCTTGCCGCCTCCGCTAAGCTTCGGCGAGCCAGCATGGCAGTGCCGCGGCGAAGCCTTGACGTAGCCGGGACCGGGCGATCCGGTATTCCAGCGACAGCGGTGATGTAAGGAGAAGCTGCGGCGTACTGGGTCACCCGCCTTCGCGGGTGACGACGACGGGGCGGAGCCGCGGAACGGCTACTCTCGCGGAGGACTGCCACGGGAGTTAGGGTGGGCAGCGCCCTTCCCGCCTACGCCTTTTTCTTCACGTCCTTGACGTTCGAAAAATTGATGCCTTCGGCGCGCTCGCGGGTATAGCCGAGATAGAATTCGTTCTTGGCCATGAACACCGGGTCGCCGTCGACGTCGTCGGCGATGCCGGAATTGTTGGCGGCAACGAACGCGTCGAGCTTCTTGCGATCGTCGGAGGAAATCCAGCGCGCCAGCTGGAATTCCGAAACTTCGAATTCCACGGGCAGCGAATATTCGGCGTCGAGCCGGGCCTTGAGCACGTCGAGCTGCAGCGGACCGACGACGCCGACCAGCGCCGGCGCGCCGTCGCGCGGCCGGAACACCTGCACCACGCCCTCTTCCGACATCTGCTGCAGCGCCTCTTTCAGCTTCTTGGCCTTCATCGCATCCGTCAGGCGGACGCGGCGGACGATTTCCGGCGCAAAACTGGGAACGCCGACGAAGGTGATGTCCTCGCCCTCGGTCAGCGTGTCGCCGATCCGCAAGGTGCCGTGATTGGGAATGCCGACGACGTCGCCGGCGAACGCCTCATCCGCCACCGAGCGGTCCTGGGCGAAGAAGAATTGCGGTGACGACAGCGACATGTTCTTGCCGGTGCGCACCAGCTTCGCCTTCATGCCGCGGCTGAGCTTGCCGGAGCACAGCCGCGCGAACGCGATGCGATCGCGATGGTTCGGATCCATATTGGCCTGGATCTTGAACACGAAGGCGCTCATGCGCGGCTCGGCCGCCTCGACCTTGCGCAGATTCGAATCTTGCGCGCGCGGCGGCGGCGCGAACTTGCCGAGGCCTTCCAAGAGATCGCCGACGCCGAAATTGCGCAGCGCGCTGCCGAAATAGACCGGCGTCAGATGGCCTTCGCGAAACGCCGCCAGTTCGAACGGCTTGCAGGCTTCCGACACCAGCGCGAGTTCGTCCTTGATCTCGGCGACGTCGAGATTGGCGTTGCGGCCGGCGAGTTCGGCGATGTCGATCTGTTGCGCCGCGCCGGTCTTGGCGCCGCCGCCTTCAAGCAGCCGCACGCCGCCATTGATGACGTCATAGGTGCCGAGGAAGTCGCGGCCGCGGCCGACCGGCCACGTCATCGGCGTGGTGTCGAGCGCCAGCGTCTTTTCGATCTCATCCAGCAGGTCGAACGTGTCGCGGCTCTCGCGGTCCATCTTGTTGATGAAGGTGATGATCGGGATATCGCGCAGCCGGCAGACCTCGAACAGCTTCCGGGTGCGCGCCTCGATGCCCTTGGCGGCGTCGATCACCATGACCGCGCTGTCGACCGCGGTCAGCGTGCGATAGGTGTCTTCCGAAAAGTCCTCATGGCCCGGCGTGTCCAAGAGGTTGAAGACGAGGTCCTGGAATTCGAACGTCATCACCGAGGTCACGACCGAGATACCGCGCTCGCGCTCGATCTTCATCCAGTCGGAGCGGGTATTGCGCCGCTCGCCCTTGGCCTTGACCTGACCGGCCAGGTTGATGGCGCCGCCGAACAGCAGCAGCTTTTCGGTCAGCGTGGTCTTGCCGGCGTCCGGGTGGGAAATGATGGCAAAAGTCCGCCGCCGCGCCACTTCATCTGATAGCAGCGACCGGGACGGCGATTCGGTGGGAACAACGATGTCGGACATGAAGCGAGCGTTTGGCAGGGAAAACCGGCGCAATCAAGGGTGATTTGGCAATTGCGCCATGCCGGTGCAACCCCCATATCCGGTGGGGAGGACGGCCTTCCGATCAGCACAACATCCGCGGGGACGACCCTGCCTGTACATGGAGGGTTTGTCATGGCTTGGGCTGTGTTGTTGGCTGCCGGCCTGCTGGAAATCGTCTGGGCCATCGGCCTCAAATATACCGAAGGCTTTACGCGGCTCACCCCGTCTGTCCTGACGCTCGCGGCCATG
Organism: Bradyrhizobium sp. KBS0727; assembly: GCF_005937885.2. NCBI lineage: Bacteria > Pseudomonadati > Pseudomonadota > Alphaproteobacteria > Hyphomicrobiales > Nitrobacteraceae > Bradyrhizobium > Bradyrhizobium sp. KBS0727. Next base: position 4,351,650 of record NZ_CP042176.1, read on the forward strand.
GCCGGAAGCGTCCTCCTGCTCGGACTGGCGCTGAAGACATTGCCGATCGGAACCGCCTACGCCGTATGGACCGGGATCGGCGCCGTGGGAACAGCGATCCTCGGGATCTTCCTATTCGGCGAACCGGCTTCCGTGCTTCGCTTGGCCAGCATCGGCCTGATCGTGGCCGGCATCGTCGGGCTCAAACTGGTCACCTGATCAGCGCAGCAGCGTCACCGCCCAATAGGCCAGCGCCGCCACGATGGCGGAGGCCGGAATGGTGATCACCCAGGCATAGACGATCGAACTCGCCACGTTCCAGCGCACCGCCGAAACCCGCCGCGCCGCGCCGACGCCGACGATGGCGCCGGTAATGGTGTGGGTAGTGGATACGGGAACCCCGAGATAGGTGGCCATGAACAGGGTCGCCGCACCGCCGGTTTCCGCACAAAAGCCCTGCATCGGCGTCAGCTTGGTGATCCGCAATCCCATGGTGCGAACGATCCGCCAGCCGCCCATCAGGGTGCCCAGCGCCATCGCGGTCTGGCACGCCATCACCACCCAGAACGGAATCTCGAAATGGTCGCCGAGGTGGCCCTGCGAATACAACAGCACCGCGATGATGCCCATGGTCTTTTGCGCGTCGTTGCCGCCATGGCCGAGCGAATAGAGCGAGGCTGAGACGAATTGCAAAATGCGAAAGGCGCGGTCGACCGCAAACGGCGTCGAACGCACCGACAGCCAGGACACGATCGCGACCAGCACCAGCGCCAGCAGGAAGCCGACCAGCGGCGACAGCACGATCGCCAGCAGCGTCTTGGTGAGTCCGCTCCAGACGGCGGCCGAGAAACCCGCCTTCGCCATGCCGGCGCCGACCAGTCCACCGATCAAGGCGTGCGAACTGCTGGAGGGAATACCCAGCGCCCAGGTGATCAGGTTCCAGACGATCGCGCCCACCAGCGCGCCGAAGATCACCTGCGCATCGACGATGCTCGGTTCGATGATTCCGGTGCCGATGGTATTGGCGACGTGGAGCCCGAACACCGCGAAGGCGACGAAGTTGAAGAACGCGGCCCAGACCACCGCATATTGCGGACGCAGCACCCGGGTCGACACGATCGTCGCGATCGAATTGGCGGCGTCGTGCAATCCGTTGAGGAAGTCGAACAGCAGCGCGACCGCGATTAATCCGGTCAGAATCGGAAGACCAAGCGTGGCGTCCACTGCGCGGCCCTGCCCTATACCTGTTCGATCACGATACTATTGATCTCATTGGCGACGTCGTCGAAGCGGTCCGCAACCTTTTCGAGATGCTTGTAGATCTCGGCGCCGACCACGAAATCCATGGCGTTGGCAGTGCGATGCTTGAGGAACAGTTCCTTCAGCCCGATATCGTGGAGGTCGTCGACGCGGCCTTCCAGCTTGCCGAGTTCCTCGGTGATCGCGGTCAGCATCGCGACGTTTTCGCCGATCGACTGCATCAGCGGCAAGGCGCGGCCGACCAGATTGGCGCACTCGACGAGCAACGTTCCGATCTCGCGCATCGGCGGCTCGAAGGTGCGCACCTCGAACAACACGACGGCCTTCGCGGTCTGCTGCATCTGGTCGATGGCATCGTCCATCGCGGCGATCAGGTTCTTGATGTCGACGCGGTCGAACGGCGTGATGAAGGTGCGGCGAACGGCGGTCAGCACTTCGCGGGTGATGCCGTCGGCCTCGTTCTCGAACTGGTTGACGCGCTGGCAGAACACCGGCGTCTCGTCGCCGCCGCGCAGCATGTCCTGCAACGCCGTTGCCCCCTGCACGACCGTCTGGGCATGCCGGTCAAACAGCTCGAAAAACCGCTCTTCCTTGGGCAAGAAAGCACGAAACCAGCGCATCAGCATCGGCAAGAATCCATCGTTCTGGCAGGGCCGCCGGGCGGCCCGTCACAAAACTGTCATAGACCATTCGAGCGCAAAGCGCGCGACGGCAGGTCCCGGGAACCCGGTCATCCACCGCTTTGTGGAGCCGAAAATGCGGCCAAAACCGGCTGGTTTAGAGCGATCGCCGGAAATAATGCGCGATCTCGCCGATCACGCCGCGGCGGAACGTCAGCACGCAGGCCACGAAGATCACGCCCTGGATCACCGTCACCCACTGGCCGAAACCTGCCAGATATTGCTGCATGGCGATGATGACGAAGGCGCCGACCACCGGACCGAATACCGTCCCGAGACCGCCGACCAGGGTCATCAGCACGATTTCACCGGACATCGACCAGTGCACGTCGGTGAGCGAGGCGTTCTGCGCCACGAACACCTTCAGCGAACCGGCGAAGCCGGCGATGGTACCGGACAGGATATAGGCCACCAGCTTGTACTGGTCGGTCTTGTAGCCCAACGAGACCGCGCGCGGCTCGTTCTCGCGGATCGCCTTCAGCACCTCGCCGAACGGCGAGTTGATGGTGCGGTAGATCAGCAGGAAGCCGATGAGGAAGCCGGCAAGCACGACGTAGTAGAGCACCGTCGGCTTGGAGAGGTCGAAAATCCCGAACAGATGACCCTGCGGGATGCCCTGGATGCCGTCCTCGCCATGGGTGAACGGCGTCTGCAGGTAGATGAAATACAGAAGCTGCGACAGCGCCAGCGTGATCATCGAGAAGTAGATGCCCTGGCGACGGATCGCGACCAGCCCGGTGATGACGCCGAGCGCGGCCGCACCGGCGGTGCCCGCCAGGATGCCGAGTTCGGGGGACAGCCCCCAGACCTTCAGCGCATGCGCGGAGATGTAGCCCGCGGTGCCCAGAAACATCGCGTGGCCGAATGAAAGCAGACCGCCATAGCCGATCAGCAAGTTGAAGGCGCAGGCCAGCAGCGCAAAGCACAACGCCTGCATCACGAAGAACGGGTAGATACCGGTCCAGGGCACGACAGCCAGCAGCACCGCCATCAAGGCGAACACGATCATCTCGTCGCGCAGCGCGCGCGGCGTTACCGGAAGAGTGTCGTCAGTCAATGCGCTCATGTCAGGCCGCCCGTCCGGTCAGTCCCGTTGGCTTCACCAGCAACACCAGCACCATCAGGACGAAGACCACGGTGTTGGAAGCCTCGGGATAAAAGTATTTGGTCAGTCCTTCGATCACGCCGAGCGCAAAGCCCGTGATGATCGAGCCCATGATGGACCCCATGCCGCCGATCACCACCACCGCGAACACGACGATGATCAGATCGGCGCCCATCAGCGGCCGGACCTGGTTGATCGGCGCCGACAACACGCCGGCGAGTGCCGCGAGGCCGACGCCGAGCCCGTAGGTCAGCGTGATCATCCGGGGCACGTTGACGCCGAACGCGCGCACCAAAGTCGGGTTTTCGGTCGCCGCGCGCAGATAGGCGCCAAGTCGGGTCCGCTCGATCAGGTACCAGGTCCCAATGCAGACCACGAGCGAGAAGATCACTACCCAGCCGCGATAAATCGGCAGGAACATGAATCCCAGATTCATGCCGCCCTTCAGTTCATCGGGGATCGCGTAAGGCAGACCCGAGGATCCGAAATAATTCTGGAACACGCCCTGAATGATCAGCGCCATGCCGAACGTCAGCAGCAGCCCATAGAGATGGTCGAGGCCGGTAATCCATTTCAACATGGTTCGCTCGAGCACCATGCCAAACAGGCCCACAATGACGGGGGCCAACAACAGCGCCCACCAGTAATTGAGGCCAATGTCGACGTGGAACGTTTGTGTGGCCGGCAGCGATTTCCATCCCACGAACGGCCACTGCACAAGGTTCAGCAGGGTCATCCAGATGTTGGTAAAAAATGAACCGAGTGTCGGAGGGTCGATGCCGTTCAGCAGAAAGAACGCGACAAACGCGCCCATCATGTAAACCGCGCCATGGGCGAAATTGATGATGTTGAGCATGCCGAAGATCACCGCGAGCCCGAGACTGAGCAGCGCGTAGAACGATCCGTTGATCAGTCCTACCAAAAGCTGTGCGTAAAGAGCTTGCATCGGTTTAGTACTCAATCTCGTTGTGACGCGGAAGGGAACCCGCCGGCACGATCCCGGCGGGCCGTTCGTTCTACCAGCGGACAGGCGCTTTCCGAAAGCGGCCGGAAGGCCTGGTCGCCCGGGGTGGTCCCGATCAGCTTGTAATAGTCCCACGGGCCTTTGGATTCGGAAGGCTTCTTGACCTCGAACAGATAGGCCGGGTGGATCTTGCGGCCATCGACGCGGATCGAGCCCTTGCCGAACAGCGCATCGTCGGTCGGCAGCGATTTCATCTTGTCGACGACCTTGATGCCATCATGCGGATTGCCGCCCATCGCCTCCAGCGACTTGAAGTAATGCAGCAGGCCCGAATAGACGCCGGCCTGCACCATCGAGGGCTGCGCCTTGTTCTTCATGCGATCGGAGAAGCGCTTGGAGAACGCGCGGGTCCCGTCGTTGAGATCCCAGTAGAAGGTTTCGGTGAAGTTCAGGCCCTGCGCCACGTTCAGGCCGAGCGAATGCACGTCGGTAATGAACAGCAGCAGCCCGGCGAGTTTCTGGCCGCCCGCAACAATGCCGAATTCGGACGCCTGCTTGATCGAATTGGTGGTATCGCCGCCCGCATTCGCAAGCCCGACGATCTTGGCCTTCGAGGCCTGCGCCTGCAGCAAGAACGAGGAGAAGTCCGACGAATTGAGCGGATGCTTGACCGTGCCGAGCACCTTGCCACCCGACTTCACGATCACGGCGGTGGTGTCGCGCTCCAGCGCCGCGCCGAAGGCGTAGTCGGCCGTCAGGAAGAACCAGGTGTCGGCGCCGGCCTTGACCAGCGCCTGCCCGGTGCTGTTGGCCAGCATGTAGGTGTCGTAAACCCAGTGCACCGTATTCGGCGAACATTGTGCGTTGGTGAGATCCGACGTCGCGGCGCCGGTATTGATCATGATGGAGTTCTTCTCCTTCACGACGTTATTGACCGCGAGCGCGACACCGGAATTGAGCACGTCCATCAGGATGTCGACCTTTTCGACATCGATCCATTGCCGCGCGATGGTGGTGGCGATGTCGGGCTTATTCTGGTGGTCGGCGGAGATCAGGTCGATCTTCCAGCCCTTTGCGGCAAGCCCGGAATCCTCAATCGCCATCTGGGCCGCCAGCGTCGAGCCGGCGCCGCCGAGATCGGAGTAAAGCCCGGAATTGTCGGTGAGGACACCGACCTTGACGGTCTTGTCCTGCGCCAGAGCGCTGCCGTTCGCGGCCAATGCCAGGGCGGTGCCGAGGATGAGAGTTGAAATACGATGTTTCATATTTTTCTCCGTAAAACCTGCTTGCGGGCGCAGTGCGGCTTCAGACGCCGAGATAGGTATGAAGCTTGTCCATGTTGGCTGACAGCTCGGAATTGGCAAATCCGTCGATAACCTTGCCGTGCTCGACGATGTAGTAGCGATCGGCAACGGTCGAGGCGAAGCGGAAATTCTGTTCAACCAGCAGGATCGTGAAGCCTTCCGACTTCAGCCGCGCGATGGTGTGGCCAATCTGCTGGATGATGACGGGCGCGAGCCCCTCGGTCGGCTCGTCCAGCATCAGGAAGCGCGCGCCGGTGCGCAGGATTCTGGCGATCGCCAGCATCTGCTGTTCGCCACCCGAGAGTTTGGTGCCCTGGCTGTAGAGGCGCTCCTTCAGGTTCGGAAACAGGTCGAAGATCTGATCGAGCGACAGGCCGCCGGGGCGCACGATCGGCGGCAACAGAAGGTTTTCACGCACGTCGAGGCTGGCAAAAATGCCCCGCTCCTCCGGGCAGAAGGCAATTCCCATCCGTGCAATCCTGTCGGACGAGGTGCGGATGATCTCCTGGTTGTCGAAGCGGATCGAGCCGGTGCGCTTGCCGATGATCCCCATGATCGATTTCAGCGTCGTGGTCTTGCCGGCGCCGTTGCGTCCGAGCAGCGTGACCACCTCGCCGGCATTCACGTTGAAATTGATGCCGTGAAGGATGTGAGATTCGCCGTACCAGGCCTGGAGATCCCCGACGGCGAGAACCTGCGTTCCGGCAGGCTTGGTTGTGGCTTCGGCCATTTTCAAATCAGTCATGACCAGCCCCCAGATAGGCTTCCTTGACGCGCTCGTCCTTGGACAGGGCGGCGTAATTGCCTTCCGCCAGGACCTGGCCGCGCGTCAGCACGGTGATGGTATCCGACAGGTTGGCCACAACGTTCAGATTATGCTCGACCATCAGGATGGTGTACTTGGCCGAAATGCGCTTGATCAGCGCCGCGACCTTGTCGATGTCTTCGTGACCCATGCCGGCCATCGGCTCGTCGAGCAGCATCATCTCGGGGTCGAGCGCCAGCGTCGTCGCAATTTCAAGCGCACGCTTGCGCCCATAGGCCATCTCGACGGCCGGCGTGTTGGCAAATTCGCTCAGACCGACATCGTTCAGGAGTTCAAGCGCACGGCCGTTGAAACGGTCGAGCACGGTCTTGGAGCGCCAGAAATCGAACGAAGCGCCGTGCTGGCGCTGCAACGCGACCCGCACATTTTCGAGCGCCGTGAGATGCGGAAACACCGCCGAAATCTGGAACGAACGAACCAGGCCGAGCCTGGCCACATCCGCTGGCGCCATCGCAGTGATGTCCTTGCCCTTGTACAGGATCTGGCCTGCCGAGGGCCTCAGGAACTTGGTCAGGAGGTTGAAGCACGTCGTCTTGCCGGCGCCGTTGGGCCCGATCAACGCATGAATGCTGCCGCGACGTACCTTGAGGGCAACGTCGCGAACGGCAAAGAAACCCGCGAATTCCTTGGTCAATCCGTGGGTTTCGAGAATGAACTCATCAGCCAAACAAATTTCCCCCATTAGCCCAGCCGCGACGTCCCATCGCGCGTGGCCAATTTTCCCTGTCGCGCAGGCTCTCCTGGACGTTCTTGGAAACCGTCCCGGGCCTGCCGCCTCCGGGCCGGAATATGCCGTCAACGGCGGGGATTAGGCAAGGTGGAAAGCTGGGCAAGCGGGGCGCCGCCCACCGGTTCCGAGCCCGCCCAAAGTCGAATTGCGCCACCCGCCCGTTTGGTCGATCCGCCAGCGGCTTTCGGCTATCCGGGGCACGCCGACAAGTCACCGTTAACGGTGTTTTGCTGCGATCGGTCATTTTCATAGAATATTTCCGCCTCGGGCGGATCATGGCTCGATTTACATTGGCAGGGATCGCGGCCTTGGAATTTGAAAGCGCCCAACCGTCGGTCGTCAAATCGATCAAGCAGCGCGACCTGCTTAACACATGGCTGCGGCTTTATGCCCGCAGCCAGTCGCTGCCGCGCATCGATGAATATCAGCCGGATCGGATCGAGGACGAACGGCCCGACCTCGTCTTGTACACCGTCGACACGCGCGAGCAGCCGCCGCGCCTGACGATCCAGAGCGACGGCACGCGGATGTCGAGCGCCTACGGCAACACCGGCAAGGGCCGCCACCTCGACGAATATCTAGGCGCAAGGTTCACTCCGATCGTGATGCCGGTGTATTACGAATGCATCGTGCGCCGCCTGCCCGCCTATACCATCACCAATTTCGATGACATCTACGGACGAATCGTTGCCTATGAGCGGCTGTTGCTGCCGTTCTCGAAGGATGGCGATGTCACCCACATCATCGCTTCGCTGAAGACCATCAGCGAGGATGGCGGGTTCGAGATCAAGAACCTGATGCGCGGAAGCGACCAACTGCCGGTGCCCGAGCTCTGCACCATCATCGACCGCGATCTCTCCCATCGCGCGCCCGGCCGCATTCCGGTGGGCGACGTACTCGAATTTGGTTAAGCTGCGATGGAATTCGCCAGTTCCGATCCCTCGGTCGTCCGATCGATCCGGCAGCGCTATCTGCTGAATACGTGGCTGCGCGCGACGGCCAGGCATCGCCCGCTGCCCCTCCTCCATGATTTCCAACCGGACCGCGTCGCCGACGAACTCGCCGACATGATGGGGTTCGACGTCGTGGGCCAGGGTGACGACGACGCCGACGACAAGAACGTATCCTATGAGCGGCTGTTGCTGCCGTTCGGCCGCGGCGAGACCGTCGAGCAGATCGTCGGCTCCTACAAGAGCATCAGCATCGACGGCGGCTTCAAGATCAACAACCTGATGGGCCTGCGGCCCACGGCGTTGCCGGTGGTCATGGTGAGAGCGGTGATCGATCGCGACGTCGCCCCGACCCAGGCGAACCCGGGCGTTTCCGACGAAGTCGTCGAACTCGATTAGGCTTTTCGCCCGCCCGACTTCGACGGCACTTCCTTTGCATAAATCTCCGGCTTGAACCCGGCCAGCAATCTGCCGCCGATATCGAGCACCGGACGCTTGATCATCGACGGCTGCGCCACCATCAACGCCAGCGCCTTGCGCTCGTTGAGACCTTCCTTGTCGCTATCGGGCAGTTTGCGGAATGTCGTTCCGGCGCGGTTGAGCAATGTTTCCCAGCCGAGTTCGTCGGACCATCGCTTCAGTGTGTCCTTGGCAATGCCGGCGGTCTTGTAGTCGTGAAAGTCGTAGGCGATGCCACGGCCGTCGAGCCAGGCGCGGGCCTTCTTCATGGTGTCACAGTTCTTGATGCCGTAGATCGTGATCGTCATCGGACGACGTTTCCTTCCAGGTTATCTCTTGCGCCGTCTACGCCGCACCCGGCTCGAGCGCTTCGCCCAATTCGATCGGATGCGCCATGGCCTCGTGCAGCTTGTCCTTGTCCAGTTCGCCCTCCGAGCGGCTGATCACGATGCAGGCAACGCCGTTGCCGATCAGATTGGTCAGCGCCCGGCATTCGCTCATGAACTTGTCGATACCGACCAGAATGGCAATCGACTGGATCGGGATGTCAGGGACGATCGAAAGCGTCGCTGCCAGCGTGATGAAGCCCGCTCCCGTGACGCCGGACGCACCCTTCGAGGTGATGATGGCAATGCCGAGAATGCCGAGCTCGTGCCAGATCGTCAGATGGGTGTTGGTCGCCTGCGCCAGGAACAGCGTCGCCAGCGTCATATAGATGTTGGTGCCGTCGAGATTGAAGCTGTAGCCGGTGGGAATGACGAGGCCAACCACCGGCCGCGACGCGCCGAGATGCTCCATCTTCTGAATCATCTGCGGCAGCACGGTCTCCGACGACGACGTTCCGAGCACGATCAGGAGTTCATCCTTGATGTAGAGGATGAAGCGAATAATCGAGAAGCCCGAAAACCTCGCAATCGAACCCAGCACGACCAGCACGAACAGAATGCTGGTGAGATAGAAGGTTGCGATCAGCGCAATCAGGTTCCACAGCGAGGTGAGACCATAGGCGCCGACGGTGAACGCCATCGCGCCGAAAGCACCGATCGGCGCGAGACGAACGATCATGCGGATGATGCCGAAGAACATCTTGGCGGCCTGGTCGACGGCACGGGAAATCGGTTCGCCGGCCTTGCCGAGGAACGCCACGGCGAAGCCCGAGAGGATCGAAACCAGCAGGACCTGCAGCAGATCGCCGCGGGCCAGCGCGCCGAAATAGCTGTCGGGAATGATCCCGAGCAGGTGGGCGACGATCCCCTCCTCCTTCGCCTTGGTGACATAGGTGGCCACGGATTTGGGGTCGATGGTGGCCGGATCGATGTTGAAGCCGTGACCGGGCTGCAGGACTTCGCCGACGATCAGGCCGACCGCGAGCGCCACCGTCGAGACGACCTCGAAATAGATCAGGGCCTTGAGCCCGACCCGGCCGACCCGCTTCAGGTCGCCCATCGAGGAAATGCCATGCACGACGGTGCAGAAGATCACCGGCGCAATCATCATCTTGATCAGGGCGATGAAACCGTCACCGAGCGGCTTCAGCTCTTTGCCCAAGTCCGGATAGAACCGGCCGACCAGGACGCCAAGCCCGATCGCGATCAGAACCTGAATGTAGAGGATCCTGTACCACGGCTGATGATGCACGGCTGGACGGGTGGTTTCGGCGGCCATGACAAGCTCCCGGCGGGGAATCTGATCATCATCAGATAGAGCGCCGCGGCAGAACAATCAAATTTGTGTGGCAACGCCTTATCGTGGCCGGCTTTATTCCCGGCCAATCGGCGAATCTGTCGTACACTGCGGCATCCTTCGCTGCCGGACCGAACATGGAATTCACCCTGCTGTTTCTGGCCACCGCCGTCGTGATGCTGGCCGCCTGGCGCGGGCCGCGGCCGCTGGCCCTTGGCCTGTTCGCCGCCGTCCTGATCGCCTGCGTCGCAACCTATCTGCATCACGCAACCGACACGCTGAAACTGTCGTTCTGAGGAACACATGACCCAGACGCGCGCCGTCACCCTCAACGCGCTCAGCCTTTACGCGGTCGCGCTGGTGCTGGCAGCGGCCTTTGCGGCGCAATTCATTCTGCACGAACTGCCCTGCCCGCTGTGTCTGCTGCAGCGCCTGCTGTTTGCGACGCTCGCCATAGGGCCGATCCTGAACATCCGCTTCGGACCTCGTCCGAGCCATTATGCTATATCGCTGCTGGCCGCGGTGGTCGGCGCGGTCGCATCGACACGGCAGGTGCTGCTGCACATCCTGCCTGGTGACGCCGGCTACGGTTCGGCGCTGCTGGGTTACCACTATTATAGCTGGGCGCTGATCGGCTTCGTCGCCGCCATTGTGCTGCTGGCGGCAATCCTGCTGTTCGACCGCCAGTTTGCCGACGACGGCGCCGCGCTGCCGGCCGACGGCGGCGCCTTCGCGCAAGTCGCGGTCTGGCTCGTGATCGCGCTGACGGCGGCCAACGTGGCGATGACGTTGCTGGAATGCGGCTTTGGCGCCTGCGCCGATAACCCTGTTGTCTACGAACTGCTCAAGCACGCTGGCTAGATTTTTGATTTGACGCGTTTTCTTAACGCGAACCGGGGTCCACTTCGCTCGAAAACGCTCTAGGGACGTTTCGGAATCTCGAGCCCGCGCTGCACAGCGGGCCGCGCCAAGCCGTGTTCGAGCCATACAGGCACGTGATTGAGCGTATCGAACGCGACCAGTTCGCGCGCGCCGTAGAACCCGATCAGATTCCGTACCCAGCCCAGCATCGAAATATCGGCGATGGTGTATTCGTCGTCCATGACCCACTGCCGGCCGGCAAGCCACGTCTCCAGCACGCCGAGCAGCCGCTTCGACTCAGCGACATAACGCTCGAGCGGCCGCTTGTCGGCATATTCCTTGCCGGCGAATTTGTGGAAGAAGCCGACCTGGCCGAACATCGGCCCGATCCCGCCCATCTGGAAGTGCAGCCACTGGAGGGCCTGGTATCGCCGCGCGGGGTCTGCCGGCAAAAGCTTGCCGGTCTTCTCGGCGAGATATTGCAGGATCGCACCCGACTCGAACAGCCCAAGCGGCCTGCCGTCCGGTCCGTTGGGATCGAGGATCGCGGGGATCTTGCCGTTCGGGTTCAGCGAGAGAAACTCCGGCGTCTTCTGGTCGTCCTTGCCAAAGTCGACCAGATGCACCTCGTAGGGCAGCCCGATCTCTTCCAGCATGATCGAGATCTTGACGCCGTTCGGGGTCGGCAACGAATAGAGCTGAAGACGGTTGGGATGTTTGGCGGGCCAGCGTTTGGTGATCGGGAAAGCGGAGAGATCGGGCATCAACACTCGTTCTTTGTGTGGTTGTTGTTGGATGGCTAATGTACGGTCGCTACCGCACCAGACAAGGGCCGCCCAAGTCCATGAACGACGATCCCCCGCCGGCAAAACTTGGTCTGACCGACGCAGAGCTCGCGGTCCATCCAACGGTCTTCGCAAGCGACGCGCTGAAAGACCGGGTTGTCGTGGTGTCCGGCGGCGCCGGCGGCATCGGGCGGGCGATCGCCTGGCTGTTCGCCCGGCTGGGCGCGCATGTCGCCCTCGTCGGCCGCAATCAAGCCAAGCTCGATGCGCTGGTCGCTGAGATGGCCGGCCGCGATCTCAAGGCATCCGCCTACGTCACCGATATCCGGGAGCCCGACGCGGTCAATGCGCTGTTCGACGCCGTCTGGAGCGCGCATGGGCGCATCGACCACCTGATCAACAGCGCCGGCGGACAATTTCCGCAAGCCGCGATCGATTTTTCGGTGAAGGGCTGGAACGCCGTTATCAACACCAATCTGAACGGCACCTGGTACATGATGCAGGCCGCGGCGCAGCGCTGGCGCGACCACAAGCACCCCGGCAGCATCGTCAACATCGTGGTCGTGACGACACACGGCCTCTATGGCATCGCGCACACGATCGCCGCGCGAAGCGGCGTGATCGGGTTGTCGCGGGCGGTCGCCGTCGAATGGGCGCCGCTGAACATCAGGGTGAACTGCGTGGCGCCCGGGGTGATCGAGACCGAGGGCTGGAACGTCTACTCGCCAGAAGCCCGCGCCGCCTACCCGCGCTCGAACCCGATGATGCGCAACGGAACGACATTTGACGTGGCCGAGGCCTGCGTCTATTTCGCCGCGCCGTCCGGCAAATTCGTCACCGGCGAAATGCTGACGGTGGATGGCGGCGGCCAGCTCTGGGGCGAGACCTGGACCACGGGCAAGCCGGCCTATTTCGGCGGCGACGATAAGTAGCACCGCCGGTTTCACATGCCCCGCTACCGCCTCGCAGCGGAGCCGAAGTATCTGTTCAACTCGATGGCAGATATCACGCAACGGATCGCGCATCCAACGGCCACCGCGCCAGGCAATCATGGCCTCTCAGGCTGCGAATGAGCACGAACTCGTTCACGGTCCAGCAGATCGGCTCGATCGGATACTCTTCCACGGCACGCGCGTCGTAGAGCAGCGTCACATGCGGCGCGAAATTCGTGTTTGCCACCTTCCGCAGACCTTTTCGCATCATCACACCGCCGAGCATTCGGCGAAACGATATCAGCCGCCGTAATCCATTATCTCCGACCAGCACAAACGGGCGACTGTCACGCTTGCCGCGAAAGCTCGCGGTGCGGTCGAACGAAACCTCGAACGGCGCCATCCTCACGTCCGCAGCAGCCGCGCATGCCTCCCGGATTTCCTGCTGCGGCAAACCGCTTAGAAAGAACAACGAAACGTGCAGGCGCTCGGGTTCGATCAGTTTGCCGCTGAATCGGTGAGCGCGCTTGAGAACGCCGGCCAGCCGGTGGATTCGAGCCGCGGTGGCCGCGTCGGGAATGGCTGCGAGAAACAACCGGGCATCATTGCTGCTTGCAATTTTACTCATGACGAATTAGAACATAACATGAACATTGTTGCGAGATCAACTAAAAGATGCGTTACGCTTCTGTATTGTAAACTGCACTACAATTCGATATATGGCTTGTACCCTTGGAGACTCTGAAATGCCGCGCGTCGTCAAACGGAAGGAACACCCGCTGTCGATGCGGCTACCCGAAACTGACATCGCCATCATAGATCGGGCGGCTTCCTTGCGTGGCCGATCGCGCACGGACTTTGTTCGCGAAGCCGCTGTGCGTGCTGCCGAGGATGTATTGATGGAAACGGCGCCCATCCGGATGAGCCCGGCAGGCTTCAAGGCTTTCATGGAGGCCGTGTCGGCGCCAGCCCGCCAGGTACCCGAAATGGTCGAGCTGTTTCAACGCGCGGCTCCGTGGGAATCCAAGGACAAAAAAGCCGGGAAGTAATCGGTGGCAATCTCCGAACCTGAGCTGCTTACGGCCGCGCACGATGTCTCTGAATTTTCTTGTGGCAAAGCCTCCCTCGATCGATGGCTGAAAACGCGCGCGCTCTCCAATCAGGAGAAGGGGTTCACGGCCGTCCTTGTCGTCTATGAATCCTATCGGGTTGTCGGCTATTACGGTCTTGCGCCGACCGCGATCTTGCCTTCCACACTTCCACGTTCCATCCGCACCGGTCAGCCGCCAGATCCCGTCCCGTGCTTGCTTCTGGGGCAACTTGCAACGGATCAGAACTGGATTGGCAAAGGGGTTGGTACCGGACTTCTGAAACATGCGCTGCAGCGTTGCGTGACGGCATCCGCTCTGATCGGCGGTCGCGCGCTGATCGTCAATGCCGTCGATATCGAGGCCGCGAATTTCTGGAGCCGCCGCGGGTTCATTCCTTCGAAGGATGATCCGCTGGTTCTGTTGAGGTCGATCGCCGACATCGCAGCGGCGATAGCCTCTGCTCGCTAAGCATTGCAACACGACTGGACCAGAATGCATGCCCATGCGATCACACCTGCTTCTGCAACACTGTCACATGAAGGCGGCGCCGGATTTCCATGCCCTGCCGGCGATAGAGCGCGATGGCGGAGGTGTTGCTGGTGAAGACGTGCAGGAACGGGATTTCGCCGCGCGCCACGATCTGGCGAGAGATCGCGGAGAGCAGGATCTGTCCGTAGCCGTGGCCGCGGTGCGAGGGGTGGACGCAGACCGCGGTAATCTCTGTGTAATCGGCGGGCTTCATCCGTTCGCCGGCCATCGCGACCAGTTCGCCGCCGACACGGATACCGAGAAAGGTCCCGAGTTCGTGCGTGCGTGGGCTGAACGGACCGGGTTTTGTCAGTGCGGTCAGCGCCATCATGTCGGGAACGTCGGCAACGCCGAGCGTGAGAATGTCGACATCGCCTGCCGCGACTTCGGCCGGCGTTCCGATCATCTGCTCGCCGGTCTCGGCCAGCACAACCTTGAATTCCGCCGGCGCCGTCACGGCGTCCGGCGTGAACAGCACCGCGATCTCGGATCCCAACATCATCGCGCCGAGGCTCGCGAACCCGCGCGGCGAAATCTCCGCCATATCGGCGAATGGCGTGATGGCGGTGGGATACCGCCGCGCATGGTCGCCACCTTCCGCCAACGCCTGGTGCCGCGTCGTCAACGCGGTCCAGATCGGATGATCGAGCGGATGCGGCATCGAAATCTACGCCCGCCCGCTCACAGCACGCAGCCGTAATGCGCCGACGACACCAGACGGATGTATTTGTCGTGCACCGATCCTTTCCGCACCTGCTTGACGGAATTAGGCTCGCGCCAATCGGCCATCCGTCGGGCGATTTCTTCTGCCGGGACTTCGAGGTTCACGGTGCGGGCGCCGGGATCGATCACGATGATATCGCCGTCACGCACCGCGGCGATCGGACCTCCCCGCGCCGCTTCCGGCGAGACGTGGCCGATCAGGATGCCGTGCGAGACGCCGGAGAAGCGGCTGTCGGTGATCAGCGCGACGTCCTCGCCGAGGCCCCGCCCCTGCAACTGGATCGTCAGCATCACCATCTCGGGCATGCCGGGCCCGCCGACCGGGCCGACATTGCGGACCACGATCACATTGCCCGGCACGATCGCGCCGGCGCGGATCGCAGCCATCGTCTCGGCCTCGGACTCGAACACGCGCGCGGTGCCGCGGAACTGCCCCTTCTCGAGCACCTTGCCCGACAGCTTCAAGAGACAGCTCTCCGGCGCGAGGTTGCCCTTCAATACGCTGATGTGATTGTTCGGCGACGCGATCGGTTTTTCCACCGGGAGCACGATCTGCTGCGGCGCCATCTGGTCCAGGGTGGGAACCGCGGCGAGATTTTCCGCCAGCGTCTTGCCGGTCACCGTCATGACGTCACCGTGCAGCAGGCCGGCACGCAGCAATTCCTTCATGACAACGGGTACGCCGCCGATCGCATGCAGGCTTCCCATCGCGAACGGGCCGTGCGGCTGCAGGTTGGCCAGCAACGGCACGCGCTCGCCGATTTGCTGAATGCGTTCGATTCCGATCGGCACTTGCGCCTCGCGAGCGATCGCCAGCAGGTGGAGGTACATGTTGGTCGAGCCGCCCATCGCGTAGACGGTCGTGATCGCGTTCTCGAAGGCGCGTTCGGTCATGATGTCGCGCGGCCGGATGCCGGCCTCCATCAGCCGGTACAGCGCATCGACCGAGGCGCGCGCCTGCGCGCGGACATCGGCATGGATATCGCTGCCGGCGTTGTAATCGGCCGGATGCGAGGCGCCGCGCGGCAGCATCATGCCGATCGCTTCCGCAATAGTGCTCATGGTGTTGGCCGTGAACATCGCGCCGCAGGTGCCGCTGCCGGGCATCACGTTGCGCTCGACTTCGAGTAACTCCGCCTCGGGAATGCGGCCGGACTCGCTGGCAGCCCGGGCCTCGGCATAGTCCATAATGGTCAGATTATTGCCTTTGCTGGCCCAGGCACCGAAGGACACCCGGCCCGGCGAACTGGTGCCGGGATAGAGGACGAGGCCGAACGCATTGGTCCGCGCCAGCGGCATCAATGCGGCGGCGCCGGTTTTGTCGCAGCCGGAAATCACGATCATGGCGTCGCCATGGTGCGCGTAGTGGCCGATCTCGAAGCAATCGGCGACAACGTCACGGGAGGCGAGACTATAGCCCGCCGTCGGCGTGCCCTGGGTCAGCGCGTCAGACACGGCCGGTGCGCCCACGACCAGGCCCTGCCCGCCGCGCTCGGCCAGGATTTCCACCAGGAGATCGCTGATGGTGCGGACGCGGTTGTTGCAGCGATGGGCGTTGGTCCAGGCGCTCGCGATCGTCACCACAGCGCTGGTCTTCTCGGCGCGGTCCGGATCGAAGCCTGCGGCGCGCAGTTCGACCCGCGACTTTTTCCAATAAAGGCTGCTGTCCTCCATCATGGCATGCTCAGGATTGGCGCATCAATCGGACGCGTCGAACTGGAAACGGACATGTCTCATTTACCCCTTGCATGCTGATCGAATGCGCTGAGAACGGCGAGCGTCATTGCCTTGACACCGGTTTCGATGGTCGGCTTCGGCACCGGCGCAAACAGCGGCGAATGATTGGCCGGCAAAGGAGTGCCGCTATTTTTCGCGGCGGCCCACCGCTCCGGTTCGTAAACGCCGATATTGAACATCATCGACGGCACCCCGGCACCGGCGAATTCGGAAAAATCCTCGCTCGGCGTTCCCGGCGGCGACACTCTCAGCTTGTCGCCGAACGCGGCCTTCAGCGCCTTCTCGGCAGTCGCAACCACCGCGGGATCATTTACCACCGCCTTGGCGCCCTCGGTGATCCTGACATCGGGTGCCGGCGCATCCGACATCGCGGCAGCGGCCTTCGCCGTCCGCTCGATCCCGGCCAGCATTTTGGCGCGCACCTCCGGTTTGAAGGTACGGATGGTTCCAAGCACCAGCGCCTCATCCGGAATGATATTCTCGGCGGTGCCGGCGTGGATTGCGCCGATGCTGACCACGCCGAATTCGGTCGGGTCCTTTTCGCGGCTGATCACGCTTTGCACGTCGACGATGAAGCGCGCCGCGATCATCACGGGATCGATGGTCGCCTGCGGCGTCGCGCCATGGCCGCCGCGACCGCGGAATTTGATGTAGAGGCTATCGGAATTGGATGAGCCGATGCCGACGCGATAGAGCAGCGTGCCATATGGGATCGGCGCGTCGTGCAGCGCGAAGGCGAAATCCGGTTTCTTGAACCGCGTGAACAGACCATCGACCAGCATGGCCTTGGCGCCCGAGACGATTTCTTCGGCCGGCTGGGCGATAAACATCAGCGTGCCGTGCCACTGATCCTTGAGGCCGACCAGCGTTCTCGCCGTTCCGACCCAGCTCGCCATGTGGATGTCGTGGCCGCAGCTATGCGCCACGAACGTCTCGACGCCGTTCCAGACGGTCTTGTCGCGGCTAGCATAGTCAAGGCCGGTTTTCTCTTCCATCGGCAGCGCGTCGAGTTCGGTGCGCACCATGATGGTGGGGCCGTCGCCGTTCTTGTAAATGGCGACAAGCCCGGTCTTGCCGACCTTCTCGGTGACCTCGAAGCCGAGTGCTCGCATTTCGGCGGCGAGCTTCGCCGCGGTCTTGACCTCCTCGAAAGCGAGTTCCGGGTGCGCGTGGATATCCTTGTAGAGCGCATCGAGCTTGGCATAATTGGCCTCGACCGATTTCTCGATCGCTGCCGTGAGACCGGCAACGTCCATCTCCGCATGCGCAGGCGACAGGGTTGCTGCGCAGAGCGCGGCGGAGGCAAGGAACGCCTTGGCGAAGTGCTTCATGGCTATGACACTCCCGTGTTGGCCGGGTGCTGATCTTGTCGCCGCACGCGGGCTAGCTGAGAACGGCAGCTTGGACGACGGACAGAACGGTGTCTAGCCGGACGCGCCATCATCAAGACTCACAATCACGGCGGCGTTAGCGATGAGGATGGAGTCGCCGCCGGTTTCCGCGGGAATTTCGAGCCCGCCCTTCACGGCCGTGATGGTGATGGTGCCGTAAGGCAGTTCCTTGGCGACCGCAGCTGTATCGACCAGGCTCGGATCGGGCACGGCGACGGTGACGTCGACGAACATGTCCTTGGCGGTCTTGCCCAGCATCCGGAAGAAGCCGAGGCTGGAGTGGCGAATGGCATCGGAGACAGCGCGCTTGGCGGCCTTGGTGGCGTCCTTGCCGTGAACGTCGACGCCCATGCCCATTTCGGTGATACAGCGCACGCGTGCCATGGAGTTTCCTTTTGTTGTTTTTTGAACAGGGTATCCGTCTTCCAGCCTGCTTATCATGGATTTGACCCGGGAACTTACGGAGATATGTGGCCTGCAAACCACAACCGCCAACGACATTGTGAAGATGGCGACCGCGCGATTGCCGCGGAATCAACGAATCGACTACACCGCTGACGGGGCTGGGAAGCGGAGAGTAAAATGAGAGTCGCTTCCTTAGAGAGTGTATTGACGGCGGCCACGCTGGTATCGGTCATCGTCGTCGTGCTGTGGGGACTCAAGATTTTCCACGGTACGTGAACAGACAGGAAGCCGGCGTCGATCCAGAGACCTCCAATCAAGAAGGGGCTCGCGACTAAGGCAGCACTTCCGCGGCGGCGGAGGCCTTCTGTTCCAGTCGCATACAATAGAATAGCCGGACGCTCGTGCATCCCAACACGCAGTGAGTCTGGTTGGCGTCCTTGGCGCGAGATCGGCGCAGGCCGCGGAAATATCTGGTTTCAAGTCTCTCATGCATTTTAGCTTTTATCTGATGATCGCAGCGCTGGTTCTGGTCGGTTTCGAAGTCGCCTATGCGCTCTATCAATTGACCCTGTTTGTTCTCTGATTCAGGTCGTCGCAAGTGCCCCACGCCATGACGCGACGTTGCTGTCGTCGCCCGGCTTGACCGGGCGATCCAGTACGCCGCGGCTTATCGTTCTAATCATCGGCGTCTCTGGAATACTGGATCACCCGCTTTCGCGGGTGATGACGGCAAGAAGCATTCTCGCGGCGCGGTGCGCCCGGAGTTTTGCAAGAAAACCTTGCCCTCGAAAATAGAGGGCGCAGGGAAGACCGGATGCGCGCTGCACCCGCGGTCTCGCATGCATGATGCACCAGAAAATGCTGCACACGAGCATACAGGTTCAGCGGAGAGCCTCCGGCCTTCCCTGCGCAATGGCTTTACGGCTTATACGAGTTCGCCGTGGTGACCGGCTTTCTTGCCACCATGATCGGCGGAGGCTTTCGCCCTCACACGACTTGACGCCAGCACCGGGGCGTCAGGCCCACACGACTTCACCGTACGCAAAAGCCACGCTCGTCAGTCGTGACCTCGCGTCCACCGCATCTCACCGCACGTCGTGACGATCGCGAGCGCCCCTCTCATCGCGGGAGACGGGCGGAGTTAAACTTCTGATTTGCCCGACGGCGCAACGGAAATATTTTAGTGACGAGGCCTTGACGCGATTTCAGATGATTTGCCCGTCGGGTTGATTTGTCGCACCTGCGCCTGAAGATTTCGCTTGCACGGAAAGCGAAGCAGCCCGTGGTTCACACCCAGCCGCCCCGCGCCACGATCGCGGCGCAGAGCAGGATGATGACCATCGCAAACAGCTCGCCATGAATGACAGCCGTGACCAGCCGCAGCTGCTTCGCGCTGACCTCCGGCACCTGCCCGTTCATTTTGGTCGGGCTGCTGTCTGTTATCCCGACGGTCGAATGGAGCGTCGAAAATCTCACAACGGCAAATTGTCGTGCTTCTTCATCGGGATCTCGACGTGCTTGTCTTTCAGCATTGCCAGCGCCCGGGCGATGCGCCTGCGGGTCGAGTGCGGCATGATGACGTCGTCGAGATAACCGCGTTCGGCGGCGATGAACGGTGACAGGAAACGGTCTTCGTATTCCTTGGTGCGCGCGGTGATCGCCTCAGAGTCGCCGATATCGCCGCGGAAGATGATTTCCACCGCGCCCTTGGCGCCCATCACGGCGATCTGCGCGGTCGGCCAGGCGTAGTTCATGTCGGCGCCGATTTCCTTCGACGCCATCACGTCGAACGCGCCGCCATAGGCCTTGCGGGTGATGATGGTGACGAGCGGCACCGTGCATTGCGAATAAGCGAACAGCAGTTTGGCGCCGTGCTTGATCAGGCCGCCATATTCCTGGGCGGTGCCCGGCAGGAAGCCCGGCACGTCGACGAACGTCACGATCGGAATGTTGAAGGCGTCGCAGAACCGCACGAACCGCGCCGCCTTGCGCGAAGCATCGCTGTCAAGCACGCCCGCCAGCACCATCGGCTGGTTGGCGACGAAGCCCACCGTGCGGCCGGCGATGCGGCCGAAGCCGGTGACGATGTTCTTGGCGAATGTCTCGGAAATCTCGAAGAAGTCGCCCTCGTCGACGACCTTGAGGATCAGCTCCTTCATGTCGTAGGGCTTGTTCGGATTATCGGGGATCAGCGTATCCAGGGACATGTCGACGCGTTCGATGTCGTCAAAACTCGGCCATTCCGGCACGCCGTCGGTGTTGTTGGAGGGCAGGAAGTCGATCAGCCGGCGCATCTGCAACAGCGTCTCGACGTCATTCTCGAAGGCGCCGTCGGCGATCGAGGACCGCGTCGCATGCACCGAGGCGCCGCCGAGCTCTTCGGCCGTCACCACTTCGTTCGTCACGGTCTTCACCACGTCGGGGCCGGTGACGAACATGTAGGAGGTGTTCTTCACCATGAAGATGAAGTCGGTCATCGCGGGCGAATAGACGTCGCCGCCGGCACAGGGACCCATGATGACGGAGATCTGCGGGATCACGCCGGACGCAATGACGTTGCGGCGGAACACATAGGAATAGCCCGCCAGCGCCGCGACGCCTTCCTGGATGCGCGCGCCGCCGGCGTCATAGAGCCCGATGATCGGCGCCCGCGCCTTCATCGCCATGTCCTGCAGTTTGGTGATTTTCAGCGCATGGGTTTCGGACAGCGAGCCGCCGAAAACCGTAAAGTCCTTGGCGAACACAAAAGTCTTGCGGCCGTTGACCGTGCCCCAGCCGGTGACGACACCGTCGCCGGGAACCTTGGTCTTTTCCATGCCGAATTCGGTCGAGCGGTGCTCGACGAACATGTCGAATTCCTCGAACGAGCCCTTGTCGAGCAGCAGTTCGATGCGCTCCCGCGCGGTCAGCTTGCCGCGGGCGTGCTGCGCCTCGATGCGCTTTTCGCCGCCGCCGAGCTTGGCGCCGGCGCGCCGTTCTTCGAGGGTGTCCAGGATATCTTTCATCTGCTTCCGCCCGTCTTGGCTATCGATTTGAGGGCCTTCTAACACGGCCTTTTCCGAACCGGAAACACCCCTCCCCGGCATCTGGTACCGTCGCCCGGCGCGCCCTATATCCGCTGCCTCACCCCGAGGAGACGGCATGACCGATACCGCAAGCGCAGAACCCGCAACCGCCGTCACCGGCGGGGTGCGCACGATGCTCCGGCTCGAGGGGCTGGCGCTGTTTGTGGGGATGACCCTGCTCTACGGGGTCTGGGACGGCTCGTGGTGGGTCTACGCCATCCTGTTCCTGGTGCCCGATATCAGCTTCCTGGGCTATCTGGGCGGGCCGCGGACCGGCGCATTGGTCTATAACGCCGCCCACAGCTATCTGGCGCCGATGGCGATGATGACGTTCGGATTTGCCTCCTCCTCGCCGCTGGTGCTCTCGATCGCGATGATCTGGCTGGCCCATATCGGCTTCGACCGCATGCTCGGCTACGGCCTGAAATACGTCAGGGGTTTCGGGTTCACCCATTTGGGGCGGATCGGGAAAAATCCGACGGCTGATGTCCAAGGTTAGCGCAGGCCCGCGCCACCGTCATTGCGCGGAGCCTGTTATCGGGCGCGCATTCGCGCGACCCGCGGGCTCGCAATGAGGGCTAGGTGAACTTGACGCCGATCGAGGTCGGCTTGCGCCAGACCACGGCGCAGCGTCGCGCGGTAGTTTCCATTTCCATCACCATGCGGAAGCTGTCGGGAATGGCGGTTGGGTTGGCCGCCTCGATCGAGGCGCCGGTCGCCGAGACATTGCGGACCGTGCAGGTCAAATTCTGCTTGGCGAAGCTGATCCTGGCCGAGCGCTTGATGGCGCGGCGGGACGCCCGCCGCTTGTCGGACCTGGCCGCGCGTTTATCGGCTACCGCCGTCTCGGCCTTCGGCTGGCTGAAGCCCGATTGGATCCTGCCCGACACCAGCACGTCGGTCTGGATCTGGAAGTGATTGAGCACCCGGGTGCGGGTGTTCACCATGGTCAACTGCAGCGAGGCGAGGATCTGCTCGACCCTGGTGTCGTCATTGCCGAAGGGCAGCAGCAGCCGGTGGCAATCGACCCGCGTATCGTTGGCATCGATGGTGGAATAGATCGCATAGACCGGGCAGCCGCCGGTCGCGCATTCCCTGGCCGCATCCAGCGTGACGCGCCGCAGCGACATCGGCACGACCTGCTCCATGGTCTTGCCGGCCCAGGCCTGCTTGAACGCTTCGGCGACGTTGTCGCCCTGAAAGACCGCCCGGTATTTCTGCAGGCGGCCACTGCCTTCGACATTCCAGAGCAGCAGTTGCTTGGGGTCGTGCATGCCGGGATCGGGCTTCAGCTCGGCAATGGCGGGGAAACGGCGGCCGGCGGCAAGCTCGTCCCAATAGGTCAGCAACGCCAGCTGGCTGGGCGACTTCACCGACCAATGCGGTACGAATTTGAAGCTCATCGGCCTGCCTCACCCACGGCCGAACTCTGCGGACAAATTAATTAAGGATGACTGAAAAGCGCGACCGCGAAAAATACGGGCTGCCGTGCCGAACCGCCCGGCCGCCTCGTCCGGCCGCCGGCACCGCCACTAACGCCTTGAGTGCGCTCGCCGAACCGGCGAAGCAATCCATGCTGGCTTGTCACGACGCCATGGATTGCTTCGCTTCGCTCGCAATGACGGATGGAGCGTTTCCTACTTCTCCCCGACCTTGAACGGCGGCTCCTTGCCTGATGGCACGGTTTCTTCCGCCATCGCCAGCAGCATCGCCACCATGACGTAGTTGCCGGCGACCGCGGTGAGATCGACGATCTGCTGGTCGTTGAACACCTTCTTGGCCCGCGCATAGGTCTCGTCGGAGACCTTTTGCGTGGTCGTCAGTTCGGTGACGAAATCGTAGACCAGCGCTTCGTCCTCGGCCATGCCGGACGGACGCTTGCCGGCCTTGAGGTCAGCGATGATCTCGGCCGACAGCCCGGCCTTGGCTGCCAGCGGCGCATGCGCAAACCACTCCACCTGCGAGCGCCATTGCCGGCCGATCACCAGGATCGCGAACTCGTTGAGCTTGGTCGGCACCGACGTCTGCCAGCGCAGGTAATAGAACAGGTCGTAGAGGCGCTGGCCCAACACCGGACTGCGGATCATCGGATTATACGGCCCGCCGAGGCCGACGCTGGAGACCTTCATGATCTGCTCGCCGAGCGGCTTCTGCTTCTCGTCGAGCTGATCCATGGTGAGCTGCGGGAAGCGGGGCTCCTTGCTGGTGGCGGGGGCAGCCAACATCGTGGCAGCGAACCAGCCGCCGGCGGCCGCGACCACGAGAGACGACATCCAGACCGAAGCTGCGGGCATGATTTCCTCCGTTTTGGTTTTGTGAGGAAATGCTAATTCAGCTTGATCCCGCCCACCAGTGAGACCGGCGCAGGTCAGCCCGTCAGATCGCCACGATATCGGTGAGGCACTGCTGCGTCACCGTCATGCGCGCCGGGATCTGGCTCGGGTCGCGCACGTCCATATTCATCGCAAACACCGTCTGCTGGTTGCCCTTCTCGGCCCAGCCGACCATCCAGCCCAGCGACGCCTTGCCGACCTCCGCGCCCAGCAGGCCGCTCTTGGCGTGGATGGTGGCGTCGCCGACTTTCGTCACCGGCAAAATATCCCGCACCAGCTCCTGGCTGCGCTTGGAAACCGGCAGCACGCCGCGCCGCAGACGATCGACGAAATCGACCTGCTGGATCGGGTCGATGCGCATCTTGCCCGTCAGCCAGAACTGGTCGATGCCGCCGCCGATATCGCGGTTGCCGTAGTCGAGCAGGTCGACATATTTCTGCATGCGCTCGGGGCCGATGCGGCGCGCGATCTCCTGATAGACCGGCACGGCGGAGGCCGCGATCGCCGAGCGCAGCGTGTGGTCCTTGTTCCAGGCTTCGATGCTGCGCGTCACGCCGTCCCACTTGAAGACGTCCTTGTCGGGATCGGCGACCACGCCGGTCTCCAGCGCAATGATCGAATTCGGAATCTTGAAGGTCGAGGCCGGCAGCTTGGCCTCGCCCGAGCGCACCTTGTCGCTGGCGATGATCAGGTAGTCGTCGACCTTGTAGCCGACGAAGGTGCCTTCGGTGCCGAGATCGAAAAACCGCTTGGCGAGATCCTCGCGAAATTCGCTGCGCTGGTAGGAGACGTTGGCAAAGGCGCGCGACGGCAACAGGCTCGCGGCGGCAAAAAGACCGAGCGCATGGCGACGATGGATCACGGTTTGCATCCGAAAATGGTTGAGGGCCATGGGAACGATGCTGTCGGCATCGTGGTAAAACGATGACAGCGAGGGCTTAGCTTAACGGGTTTCTAGCGGATTCTGCCCGACAGCCGAAGCACGAAAATCAAGACTTCGGCAACCGCCTTATACAGCTCCGCCGGGATTTCGTCGCCGAGCTCGACATTGGACAAGGCGCCGGCCAGCACCTCGTTCTCCTCGATCGGGATGTCGTGCTGTTTGGCGACTTCGATGATCTTGGCGCCGATGACGCCCTTGCCCTTGGCAACGACCCGCGGCGCGCCGGTCTTGTCATAGTGCAGCGCGACCGCAAGCTGGTTCCTGACATCGACGCTCATAGCGCGCGATCCAGGAAATGCCCGGCGCGCGCCGGCGTGGCCTGCGGCGGGTTGCCGTCACGGATCACGATGTCGCCGGTTTGCAGCTCGGCACGGCTAAGCGCCTGGCTCAGTTGCGAGACGCCGGCGCGCAGTTGCACCGCGGTCGCAGGCCGTTCCGCCCACATCCGCACCGAGGTCTTGTCGCCGGTCAGCGAAACCTGCGCATGGATCGGACCTGACGGTTCGACGTCGATCGAGAAACGCGCCCGCCATACCCGCTTGGCGGCTTCGACCTCTTGGCCGCCGCCGTCGCGGGAGATCTCGAACTGCGCCATCGCCGTGCCCTGCGGCGTCACAAACGGAATCTCGAAATTCCAGTTTGGCGCCGTGGTATCGATGCGCGGCCCCGCGGCGTCGATACGGTCCGGCAGCGAGGCGACCTGCAACAGGGTTTGCCGCGCGATCGCCGCATCGGTGTTGTCGAGCAGATGGTGCGCGGTGGTGGCGAGCGGCGCATCCGGCGCGATCGAAGGCGAAGCGATCGGCTGCGGCGTCGGCGCCGACCCGCGGAACGGCGGCGGCGGGGTATTGGTATGGAAGGTCACGTCGCCGCCGCGCATGTCCTTCAGCGTAACTGCTGCCCGCGCCGGGTTGCCGAGCTCCTGCAGCGCTTCCTGCAACAGGTTCAAGGTCGCGCCCGCGGTCGGTCCGGCGTGCAGGGCCGACGCCAGCGTAGTGCGGCCGGCGGCAACGGTTTGCACGAGGTCCTCGGCCACGGCGACGCGCGCCTGCGGCAGCAATATTTCCTGGACAACGAGCTCCTGCGAGGACGGCGCAAGACTTGACGGTGCAAGACTTGACGGTGCAAGACTTGGCGCCGCCGAAGCGTTTTGCGTTGCCGCTTGCGTCGCAACCGACGCAGTCGGCGTTGTGACCGTCGCGCTGGTGCCGAGCGCGGTTTGCAGCGTCTGGCGTAGCACGATCAGCGCGGCCTTCAGATCAGGCGCGCCGGACGGCGGCACCGAACCGGATGCCAGCGAGGCTTCCAGCAAAATGCCGGATTTCTGAAACGCGGTCTTGATATCGCTGCCGTCGAGATTGTGGTCGAGGCTGGTCTGCTGCGCCAGCACCTGCGCAATGGCCTGCTGCAGCTTCGCCGGCAGATTACCCGACGATGCGGCGGCGCCGAGATTGGCAAACAACGGCGCCAGGCTGTCCTGCTCGGTGGCCGCGGTCTGCACCGCCGCCGACACCGCCGCGCGCTCGATCGGCGTCAACACGCTCTTTGGCGCGACAATGGTCGGACGGCTGGCGACACCGACCTGCGCGCCTGATGACAGCGTCACGACATCCGGCGATACGCCGGCCGCGTCGCCGCCCTGTCCGACCAGCGCGAGGCGGATGCCGTCGCTGGTCTGCGAGACGGCCAACTGCAGGGCCTGCCCCTGCTGCAGCGGAATTTGCGTGCCGACGTCGATCGAGAGGCTGGCGATCGCGATCCGCACCAGATCGGCGGAGAGAACCTGCAGCACCTGGGCGTTGACCACGGTTCCCGGCTGCAGCACGAGCTCGGGCGCCACGCCGCCAACCTGTTGGGCGGCAGCTACGGGACTCACGGGATTGATCGAAATCGCCATGTCTTGAGGTCTCGGCCAGGCCCGAAACCTAGCCCGGCGGCGTAAACCTCTCGTTAACCGGGCGAGCCGATCAGCCTTTGAGCGCCTTCAGAATGGTCGCGGCGGCCCTGAAATCCACCAGGCGAGCGGCGCGGCGGGCCGCGACTTCCTCGTCCAGGCCCCATTTTTCGATATTCCAGTCCTCATCGACATGGGCCGCGGTCCAGACCTGCTCCGCGTCCAGCACCCCGCGCAGCAGTGCCAGCGCCAGCAGCGCCGAACCGGTCAAGGTCGTCACCACATGGAGTGCTGCGACCTGCCAGGGGTCGGCCGGAAACACCGCCCGCGTCGCCTTGATCGCCTGCTCCGGTTGGGTGACATGCACGATGCCTTCAGAGAGGATGAAATGGGCGCCAAGCTGGGTCGCAGCCCAGGACAGCACCGGGTCCCACCGCGCGGCCTCCCTTGCCACCAGCGCCTCGGGATGGCCGGCGCGGTAGAACAGCAGATCGGTGCCGAGGTATTTCGCGGCGTCCTCGGCCACCGCATCGACGCGGTCGCCGACTTCGGCGACGCTATTGGCGAAGCGCGTCAGCGGCATGGTCAGGGGATCGATGGTCTCGCTCTGCGCCTCCCATTCCGCCGCGATCGCCTCGGCAATCTCGCGGCTGGGCGCAACGACATGGCGTCCGGAAGGCGAGCGGATCCGCTTGCCGTCGAGCGTCACGGCAAAGCCGCCCTCCGCCTCGGCAACGCCTGCGGTCTTGTAAAAACGCTTGCGCTGCGGGTTACGTGTGGCGCGCCGCACCGCCTCCTCCGGATCGAGCTGAGACTGTCCGGCGACCTCGTCGAATAGTTCACGCATGGGTTTTCGGCTTCCGGAGGAAGGTGATAATCTAGCCCTCACAATACGATATCGGTCGGTGCAAAGAAAGCTGATGAGGCCGTTGAAGCGTTTTGTGATTCTTGGCCTGCTGGCCTGCCTTGGCGGCGCGCGGGCCGAGGCCGGGTTCCGGTCGCCGGAATCGCTGGTCCGCAACGTCTATGCTTATTACGGCAACGGCGCCTCGGAACTCTCCAAGGGCCTGCCGCGCGACCCCGAGACCGCACGCCAGTTCTTCGACCCAGGCCTGCGCGATGCGTGGACCGCCCCGCGCGATCCGCCCTATGATTTTCTGGTTCAAAGCCCGACCTGGAAGCTGGGTCCGGTTTCGACCGCGATCCTGCGCAAGCAATTCGACAAGACCTATGTCGCCGTCAGCTTCGACAACCACGGCCGGGCCATCACGCTGAATTTCATCGTCGTCAACGGCCCCGACGGCTGGGTGATCTCGGACGTCGAAAGCCCGCATGACTCCCTGCGGCTGTTCCTCGACCAGTTCCGGCGCTGACGGACGAGAAGCTGTTGCGTCCGCGCTATTCCTCCGGCGCGTTCTCGATCGGATCGAACCGGTCGGCTTCCAGCCCGAGCAGGTTCCAGGATTGCAGCATGTGCGGCGGCAACGGCGCGGTCGCGTCGATCACGCCGCCGCGCGGATGCGGGATCACGATCCGGCGCGCCAGCAGATGCAGGCGCTTCTGCAGGCCGCCCGGCAAATCCCAGTTCTCCTTGTTGAAATATTTGGGATCACCGATAATGGCATGATCGATATGCGCCATATGCGCGCGCAGTTGATGGGTTCGCCCGGTCACCGGCTTCAGCGACACCCAGGCGAGTTTCTGCGCCGAGGTTTCGACGACAGCGTAATAGGTCACCGCGTGGCTCGCCCCCTCGTCGCCGTGCTTGGCGATCCGCATGATGGTGTCGTCTTCGCTCTCTTCCTTTGCGAGGTAGGTCGAGATGCGGCCCTGCTTCGGCTTCGGCACGCCGGCGACCAGCGCCCAGTAGATTTTTCGCGCCGAGCGGTGACGGAACGAGCCGGTCAAGGCCGTTGCGGCGAAGCGCGTCTTGGCGATCAGGAGACAGCCCGCGGTTTCCTTGTCGAGCCGGTGCACCAAACGCGGTTTTTGCCCCTTGGCATCGCGCATCACTTCCAGCATGTCGTCGACGTTGCGCGTGATGCCGGAGCCGCCCTGCACCGCCAGCCCTGCGGGCTTGTTCAGCACCATGACGTCGGCGTCCTCGAACAGGATCATGTCCTTGAGCGCCTGCAGCGTCTTGGTGCCGGCTTCCGAGAGCTGGCCGGCGGCCTTCGGCGTGTCGAGCTTGAGCGGCGGAATGCGAATGCTCTGCCCCTCCTCGATCCGGTCCTTGCTGTCGGCGCGCTTGCCGTTGACGCGCAACTCGCCTTTACGGACGATGCGCTGGATATGGGAGAACGACAGGCCGGGAAAACGCGCTTCGAGAAAGCGATCGACCCGCATGTTGTTCTCGTCCGCCGTCACGACGACGGTCTGGACCTTTGTCGGCAGCGGCGGCGGCTCGACGACGACCTTCTCGGGCTCCGCCACAAACGGCTTCGGCGCGCGGGGCGCAGCAGGCGGGGACCGCGGCGGCGCCTTGCCGCCGGCCCGGTGCGGGGGCCGCTCGGCCTGCGAGCCCCGATACGGACGAGCGCCCTTGGGGCGATCGCCCGCCGGGCGGAGAGGTCTCTTGACGCGACGGCTCATGGTGGGTGCGGCTCCGGCCAAAGCGTTTTCGAGCGAAATGTGCAGCGGTTCGCATGAAGAAAACGCGTCAAAACTAAAGGATCTAAGCCGTTGGGTAGCCCAAATGTCGCGAATCGTCACGGTGAAATCAGTACAATTCAGCCTTGGGATCAGCCTCGGGATCGGTCATGCTGGGCCAAACAGACAGAAAACACGGGGGGCTGGAGATGGCGCTGGTAAAATCGGGCTTGGCGGTGATGGCGGCGCTGGTGGCAGGCTCCGCGTGGGCGCAGCAGCCCCCGATGCCGGAGGATGTGGCCTGGAAACTGCTGGAAATCGGCCGCGTCATCGACCCGCCCAAGACCGCCGCACTTTATGTGCCGATGCAGCAGCAGGAGCCGTATCAGGGCGTCAAGACCGAGCGGGACGTCAAATACGGCCCGGACGATCGACACTTGCTCGACGTCTTCACGCCGGAGGCGAATTCAGCCGCGCGGCCGGTGCTGATTTTCATCCATGGCGGCGGCTTCCTCGCCGGCAACAAGCGCGGGCCCGGCAGCCCGTTCTACGACAACGTCATGCTGTGGGCGGTGAAGACCGGCTTTGTCGGCGTCAACGCCACCTACCGGCTGGCGCCGCAGTCGCCCTGGCCGGCGGGCTCCGAAGACGTCGCCGCCGTCGTCGCCTGGGTCGCCGGCCAGATCGGCGCGCGCGGCGGCGATCCTGCGCGTATCTATCTGATGGGGCATTCGGCCGGCGCGATCCATGTCGCCAATTACGTCTCGCATCCCGAATTCTACAAAGTGAAAGATGGCGGCCTCGCCGGCGCGGTGATGGTGTCGGGTCTCTATGAGCTGGGTAAGGCGCCGCTCGGCGCTGGCGAGATCGCCTACTACGGCTCCGACCCCTCGCGCTATGCCGAACGTTCCGCGTTGGCCGGCCTGCTTGCGACGAAAACGCCGCTGATGATCGCGTCCGCCGAACTCGACCCGCCCCGCTTTGTCGAAGAGTTCGAGCTCTTGAAGCAGGCGAGTTGCAAACGGCCGAGCGGTTGCGCGCACGCGACGATGCTGCCGCAGCACAGCCACATGTCGGAAGCGTATGCGATCAACACTTCGGATACGCGGTTGACGGATGAGATATTGGCGTTTGTGAAGACGGGGAAGTAGCGGCCTTCGAGGCCGGGCATGACGGAGTGGATGACAGCAGCTAACCGCCCCGCTCTCTTCGCAACTTCGCCCAATAATCCAGCCTTTTGCGGATCTCACGCTCGAAACCGCGGTCGGGCGGGTCGTAAAAGGTCTGTCGCCCCAGCGCTTCCGGGAAGTAATCCTGGCCGGAGAACGCGTCCGGCGCGTCGTGGTCGTATTCGTAGCCGCCGCCATAGCCTTCCTGCTTCATCAGCTTGGTCGGCGAGTTCAGAATGTGTTTCGGCGGCAGCAGCGAACCGCCCTCCTTGGCCGCGCGCATCGCCGCCCCAAACGCCTTGTAGGCGGCGTTGGATTTCGGCGCGGTAGCGAGATAGATCACGGCCTGCGCGATCGCAAGTTCGCCTTCGGGATGGCCGAGAAAATCATAGGCGTCCTTGGCGGCGTTGCAGATCACCAGCGCCTGCGGATCGGCGAGACCGATGTCCTCGACCGCCATCCGCACCACGCGGCGCGCCAGGAACAGCGGGTCCTCGCCGGCATCCATCATGCGCGCGAGATAGTACAGCGCCGCATCGGGATCGGAGCCGCGCACCGATTTATGCAATGCCGAGATCAGGTTGTAATGTCCGTCGGCGGACTTGTCGTAGATCGGCGCCCGGCGCTGCAGGATGTCCTGCAACTGCTCGGCGTTGAACACTTCGTCCTTGCGCGCGGCACGCCAGACTTCTTCGGCGAGCGTCAAGGCGGCGCGGCCGTCGCCGTCGGCCATCCGCACCAGCACGGCGCGCGCTTCGGCATCGAGCGGCAGTTTTTTGCCCTCGACCTTTTCGGCGTGGGCGTAGAGCTGTTCGACCGCGAGCGGATCGAGCGAATGAAACACCAGCACGCGCGCCCGCGACAGCAAGGCGGCGTTGAGCTCGAACGACGGGTTTTCGGTGGTGGCGCCGACCAGCACCACGGTGCCGTCTTCCATCACGGGCAGAAACGAATCCTGCTGCGCGCGGTTGAAACGATGCACCTCGTCGACAAACAACAATGTGCCCTTGCCCATCTCGCGGCGGGCACGGGCGGCGTCGAACACCTTTTTCAGGTCGGCGACGCCGGAAAACACCGCCGAGATCTGCTCGAAATGCAGTTCGGTGGCATCCGCCAGCAGCCGCGCCACCGTGGTCTTGCCGGTGCCGGGCGGTCCCCAGAACACCAGCGAGCCCAGCGTGCGCGTCTCCAGCATCCGCGTCAGCGCGCCGTCCGGGCCGAGGATGTGGTCCTGACCGACGACGTCGGACAGCGCCTGCGGGCGCAACCGGTCCGGCAACGGCCGCGGCGCGTCCTGCTCCATCCCCGCCGCGGCGAAGAGATTGACCGCCTCGCGGGGCTGTTTCGGGCTCATCCGCCCAGCGTCACGTTGATCTGCTGGCCGCCGCGTACCACGGTGATGCGCCAGAGCCTGGACGCCACTTTCGACGCCTTGTCGAGATCGCTGGTCTTGGTGATCTTCTGGTTGTTGACCGCGAGAATGATGTCGCCCTTCTGGAATCCGACGCTGGCGGCGGTGCCGCCATCCTCGAGATCGATCACCACGACACCTTCGGTCTGCGAATCCAGGTGCAGCTCATCGGCGACTGCCGGCGAAATGTTGGCTACCTTGGCGCCCTGGAACGGCGAGCGCGCAGAGAGCGTGATTTCGTCACGGTTGGTATCGGGCGCGGTTTCCAGCGGCACCGTCAGTTTCACGGTCTTGCCGGCGCGCTGCACGTCGATCTGCGCGTTACCGCCCAGCGGGCGGGTGGCGAAGCGATAGTCGAACGCGTTGGGATCGTCGATCGCCTGCCCTTCGATCCCGACGATCAGGTCGGACAGTTTCAGGCCAGCACGCGCCGCCGGGCTGTTCGGCGCGACATTGGCGACCAGGGCGCCATTCGGCAGCTTCAGCCCCAGCGTCTCGGCGATTTCAGGCGTCACCGCCTGCAGCCGGGCGCCCAGCCACGGCCGCTTCACCGCCTTGCCGCCACCCTTGGCGGAGGCGACGACGACGCGCACCATGTTGGCCGGAATGGCGAAGCCGATGCCCTGCGAGCCGCCGGAACGCGAGAAGATCGCGGTGTTGATGCCGGCGAGCTTGCCGGTCATGTCGACCAGCGCGCCGCCGGAATTGCCGGGATTGATCGCGGCATCGGTCTGGATGAAGAACTGGTAGTCGGTGATACCGACCTGCGTGCGCGCCAGCGCCGAGATGATGCCATGCGTCACGGTCTGGCCGACGCCGAACGGGTTGCCGATCGCCAGCACGACGTCGCCGACCAGCAACTCATCCGAATTGGCGAAGTCGAGCGTCGCGAACTTCTCCTTGGTGTCTTTCAGGCGCAGCACGGCGAGATCGGTGCGGCTGTCCTTCAGCACGATCTCGGCCTCGAACTCGCGCTTGTCGGCGAGCGAGACCTTGACCTGGTCGGCGCCTTCGATGACGTGGTTGTTGGTGACGACGAGGCCGGAGGCATCGACCATCACGCCCGATCCGAGCGAACGCTGCATCTGCTCGGGCTGCTGGCCGGGGACGCCGAAGAAACGGCGGAAGATCGGATCGTCGAGCAGCGGGTTGCGGTTCTGCACGGTCTTGGCGGCGTAGACGTTCACCACCGCCGGCTGCACGCGCTGCACGATCGGGGCGTAGGACAGCCGCAGTTCGGCCGCCGACGCCGGAACGCGGCGGTCCTGGGCG
The DNA here is from genome assembly GCF_005937885.2 of Bradyrhizobium sp. KBS0727. NCBI lineage: Bacteria > Pseudomonadati > Pseudomonadota > Alphaproteobacteria > Hyphomicrobiales > Nitrobacteraceae > Bradyrhizobium > Bradyrhizobium sp. KBS0727. Next base: position 4,384,719 of record NZ_CP042176.1, read on the forward strand.
CTTGCGCTGCCGCCGGAAAAGGCGAGGAAAAGGCCAATGATCGCAGCGGCGAGAGGCGGGAATCGTAACATGCAAATCCTCGGCTAAAGACCGGTGGAATATAGACTTTTAGCCGCGCCAATAAAAGGGAGGTCCGGGAGCGGCACCAGCTGCTCCCGGCTTTCTTTCAGGCCGCCTGGCTCGGCGTTTTGATCGGATCCGGCGCTGGCGCGCAGGATAATCTTTCCTGGTGCCCCTCGCCCCAGGCGCGCAGCGTGTCGATCACCGGACGCAGGCTCTCGCCGATGTCGGACAACGTGTATTCGACCCGCGGCGGGACCTCGGCATAGACCTTGCGGATCACAAGCTTGTCATCCTCGAGCGCGCGAAGCTGCTTGGTCAGCATGCGCTGGGTAATCCCCGGCATCCGCCGCCGCAGCTCCCCGAAGCGCTGGGTGCCGGCCTGCAGGTGAAACAGAATCACGCCCTTCCACTTGCCATCGATCAGATCGAGCGTTGCCTCGACCGCGCAACCGGGCCGATGGGCAAAATTCTTCCGTTTCATCGAGATTTTCTCAATAGTATACGAACAGGGACTAGTTCCCTGAATTTACAGTACTTGCCAATTTGGCGCTACCTCGACAATTACGAGGCGGGCGCAGTCGCGAGCAGATGGAGACAGGGCATGAAGGCCGTCGGATACAAAAAATCGCTCCCCATTGAGGATGCGGATTCACTGATCGATTTCGAGACTGCCAACCCGGAACCGAAGGGGCGCGACATCAGGGTCGCCGTCAAGGCGATCTCGGCCAACCCGGTCGACTACAAGGTCCGCAAGCGCGCCGCCCCGCCCGAGGGCCAAACCAAGATTCTCGGTTACGACGCCGCCGGCGTCGTCGATGTCGTCGGCCCCGACGTCACGCTGTTCAAGCCGGGCGACGAAGTGTTCTACGCCGGCTCGATCCTGCGCCAGGGCACCAATTCGGAATTCCATCTGGTCGACGAGCGTATCGTCGGCGCCAAGCCGAAGTCGCTGTCGTTCGCTCAGGCCGCAGCCCTGCCGCTGACCTCGATCACCGCCTGGGAATTGCTGTTCGATCGCCTCGGCGCCGTGCCCGGCAAGAGCGTCGATCCGCGCACGCTGTTGATCACCGGCGGTGCCGGCGGCGTCGGCTCGATCCTGATCCAGCTTGCGCGCCGCCTCACCGGGCTCACGGTGGTCGCGACCGCGACGCGGCCGGAATCGCAGAAATGGTGCCTCGATCTCGGCGCGCATGCCGTGATCGATCACGGCAAGCCGATGAAGGAGCAGATCGAGAAGCTGAAACTGCCGCCGGTAGCGCTGGTCGCCAGCCTCACCTTCACCGAACAGCACTACAAGGCGATCGCCGATTTCATGGCGCCGCAGGGCAAGTTCGGACTGATCGACGATCCCCCGGAATTCACCTTGAGCGCCTTCAAGGGCAAGGCCATTTCAGTGCACTGGGAATCGATGTTTACGCGCTCGTCGTTCCAGACGCCGGACATGATCGCCCAGCATAACCTGCTCAACGACGTCGCCGACCTCATCGACAAGGGTGTGCTGCGCACCACGCTGGACCAGACGTTCGGCACCATCAACGCCGCCAATCTCAAGCGCGCGCATGCGCTGCTGGAAAGCGGCAAGTCGCGCGGCAAGATCGTGCTGGAGGGGTGGTAGGCGCGGTCATTGCGAGGAGCGCAAGCGACGACTTGTCCGCCGTAGCTCAACGAGCGAAGGCGGAAGCAATCCATTCTATCCCTGCGCGGTGAACATGGATTGCTTCGCGGAGCCTGTCATCGGGCGCGCATTCGCGCGACCCGTTGGCTCGCAATGACGGCAACGCTGACCATCCCCAATGCCCCCAACAAAAAAGCGGCGCCCGGAGGCGCCGCTTTTGAAACCTTGATCCTGCGAAAGGCTTACGCCACTTCAGAGGCCTTTTCCTGCACCGGGCCGGAATCGAGGCCCTTGGCGTCGACGTCGCGGTCGACGAATTCGATCACGGCCATCGGCGCGTTGTCGCCGTAGCGGAAGCCGGCCTTGATGATGCGGGTGTAGCCGCCCTGGCGGTCCTTGTAGCGGGTCGCCAGCACGTCGAACAGCTTGCGGACCTGATCGAGGTCGCGCATTTCGCTGATCGCCTGGCGGCGCATCGAGAGGCCGCCCTTCTTGCCGAGGGTGACCAGCTTCTCCACGATCGGGCGCAATTCCTTGGCCTTCGGCAGCGTGGTGACGATCTGTTCGTGCTTGATCAGCGCGGCGCACATGTTGGCGAACATCGCCTTGCGATGTTCCGCGGTGCGGTTGAGCTTGCGATGAACCTTGCCGTGACGCATTGGACTATTCCTTGATTTCTCTTCGTCGCGACGGTTCGTCGGACATGTTGCTCAGGTGGGCTGCCTGCGTTCGCCCCAGTCATTCCGGGATGGTGCGTTAGCACCAGACCCGGAATCTCGAGATTCCGGGTTCGATGCTCGCGCATCGCCCCGGAATGACAATAATCAATAGTGGTCTTCGAAACGCTTGGCCAACTCGTCGATATTCTCCGGCGGCCAACCGGGCACTTCCATGCCGAGATGCAGACCCATCTGGGCCAGCACTTCCTTGATCTCGTTCAGCGACTTGCGGCCGAAGTTCGGGGTGCGGAGCATTTCCGCTTCCGACTTCTGCACGAGGTCGCCGATGTAGACGATGTTGTCGTTCTTCAGGCAGTTTGCCGAACGCACCGACAGTTCGAGTTCGTCGACCTTCTTGAGGAACGCCGGGTTGAACGCGAGATCGGGAATGATCTCCTGCGCCACTTCCTTGCGCGGCTCTTCGAAGTTAACGAACACGTTGAGCTGGTCCTGCAGGATGCGGGCGGCATAGGCCACCGAGTCTTCCGGCGTGATCGCGCCGTTGGTCTCGATCGTCATGGTCAGCTTGTCGTAGTCGAGGATCTGGCCCTCGCGGGTGTTCTCGACCTTGTAGGAGACCTTGCGCACGGGCGAGAACAGGCTGTCGACCGGGATCAGGCCGATCGGCGCGTCTTCCGGACGGTTACGCTCGGCGGCGACATAGCCCTTGCCGGACGCAACGGTGAATTCCATGCGGATTTCCGCGCCCTCGTCGAGCGTGCAGATCTGCAGGTCGGGATTGAGCACCACAACGTCGCCGACGGTCTGGATGTCACCGGCGGTGACCACGCCCGGACCGGACTTCTTGACGACCATGCGCTTGGGGCCTTCGCCCTGCATCTTGATCGAGATGTCCTTGATGTTGAGCACGATGTCGGTGACGTCTTCACGAACGCCAGCGATCGAGGAGAACTCGTGCAGCACGCCGTCGATGTGGACCGACTGCACCGCGGCACCCTGCAACGACGAGAGAAGGATGCGGCGCAGCGCGTTGCCGAGCGTCTGGCCGAAGCCGCGCTCGAGCGGTTCGGCGACGACGGTTGCAAAACGGGTCGCGTCGGTGCCAGGCGTTACCTGCAGCTTGTTCGGTCGAATCAGTTCTTGCCAATTTTTCTGGATCGTCACTTTGTCACCCATGGGCCAATCAATCTGCGTCCAGATCACTGGCGTTGGAGATCGCGGATCAGTCCGCGGCAGTCAAAATTCCAAAAGCAATCAGCGGACGGAACGTCCCCGCCCGCGATCGAATATCAAACGCGCCGGCGCTTGCGCGGACGGCAGCCATTGTGCGGGATCGTCGTCACGTCACGGATCGAAGTGACGGTGAAACCCGCCGCCTGCAGCGCGCGAAGCGCCGACTCACGGCCCGAACCCGGACCGGCAACTTCCACTTCCAGCGTGCGCATGCCGTGTTCCTGCGCCTTCTTGGAAACGTCTTCGGCCGCGACCTGCGCGGCATAAGGGGTCGACTTGCGCGAGCCCTTGAAGCCCATCGTGCCGGCCGACGACCAGGCAATGGTGTTGCCCTGCGCGTCGGTGATGGTGATGGTCGTGTTGTTGAACGACGAATTCACGTGCGCGATGCCGGATGCGATGTTCTTGCGTTCGCGGCGGCGTACGCGGGTGGCTTCCTTGCCCATTCCAAAACCTTTCCTGTGATCTCAAACGCCGCCGTAATGCCAGCGGCTACACCTAAAAACGCGAGTAGCGAATGGCGAGTAGCGAATGAAAACTATTCGCCACTCCCTATTCGCTATTCGCAAACTTACTTCTTCTTGCCGGCGATCGACTTGGCCGGGCCCTTGCGCGTGCGCGCGTTGGTGTGGGTACGCTGACCGCGCACCGGCAGACCACGACGATGGCGCAGGCCGCGATAGCAGCCGAGGTCCATCAGACGCTTGATGTTGATGCCGACTTCGCGGCGAAGGTCGCCCTCGACCAGATAGTCGCGGTCGATCACTTCGCGGATCTGCAGGACTTCCTGGTCGCTCAGCTGGCTGACACGACGATCCTCGGGGATCTTCACCTTCTCGATGATCTCGGCAGCGTTCTTCTGGCCGATACCATGGATGTACTGAAGCGCGATCAGAACGCGCTTGTTGGTCGGGATATTCACGCCGGCAATACGGGCCACGGACTTCTCTCCTGTCGCCGATCCCTCGCGGAGCGGCTTTTGTTCTGTGCTAACTCGGGCAGGTATCCGCAAACGCGAACACGACGCCCTTCCCCTCAACTTCTTCGGGGCCCGGCATCGTCAAATAACTATCCGACTTGGATGCGAGGCTTATTAAAGGATTCAACTCGGTTTCGTCAACCGTCCCTAGCGTTTAGCTCGCTTTTTCGTGACCTTTTTCGCAAGGTTCCGGACGGTGCTTTTGGCTACCTTCTTTGCCGCTTTTTTGGGCTTCTTGGCCGCGCTGGGTTTCTTCGCCGCCTTCGACTTGGCGGCTGGAGCGGCCTTGCGGCCGGTCTTCTTGGTAGCCTTTTTGGTGCCCTTGGAGGCCACCTTCCCGGCCCTCGGAGCCGTTTTGGCGACCTTCTTGGCGGTTTTGGCTGCCTTTTTGGCCGCCGGCCTGGCGGCCTTCGCTGCGGCCGCCTTGAGTTCCACCGCCCCGATCGCGGACAGTATCCGGTTGATCTCGCGAGTGACGTGCTCGATGGTCATCATGCCGTCGACCGTCAACAGCTTCCGCCGCTCCGAATAATAGTGAATCAGCGGCTCGGTCTGCGAGCGATAGCTCGCCAGCCGCTTCGACAGCACTTCCGGGGTGTCATCGATTCGCACTTCCTCGCCGCGGGCGCGCATTTCGGCGACGCGCGTCTCGACGCGGCTGAGCAGCGCGCTCTCGTTGACGCGCAGCTCGACCACGGCGTCGAGCTTGATGTGCTTGTGCTTCAGGAGGTCATCGAGCGCGGCCGCCTGCGGCACCGTGCGCGGAAAGCCGTCGAGGATGAAGCCGTTCTTCATGTCCGGCTGGTCGAGACGGTCGGAAATAATCCCGACCACGACCTCGTCCGGCACCAGCGCGCCGCTGGCCATGATGTCCTTGGCCTGCAGGCCGATCGGCGTCTCGGCTGCAACCGCCGCGCGCAACATCTCGCCGGTCGAAAGCTGGACGATACCGTACTTCTGGACCAGCCGTTGCGCCTGGGTCCCCTTGCCCGCGCCCGGCGGTCCCAAAAGGATCAATCTCATGACTATTCGCCCCCCGGCTTGGTGAGCGAACCCCCGCACACCTCGAATTGAATGTCAGACCGATCTTCAGGCCGGTCCTGGATGCCGCCGCTCAGCGGCGGCGGCCCCTGAGCTTGGACTTCCTGATCAGCCCTTCATACTGATGGGCGAGCAGATAGCCCTGCACCTGCGCCACCGTATCCATCGTCACGCTGACGACGATCAGAAGCGAGGTTCCGCCAAAGTAGAACGGCACCGAGGCGTAGGAAATCAGAATTTCGGGAATCAGGCAGACGATCGCCAGATAGATCGCACCCAATACCGTGACGCGCGACAGCACGTAGTCGATATATTCGGCGGTGCGCTCGCCCGGACGGATGCCGGGAATGAAACCGCCATGCTTCTTCAGGTTGTCCGCGGTCTCGGTCGGATTGAACACGATCGCGGTATAGAAGAACGCGAAGAACACGATCAACGCCAGGTAGAGGAACAGGAACAGCGGACGGCCGTGGCCGAGCTGGGTCGTGATCCACTGGAACCATTCCGGACCCTTGCCGGCGTTGAAGTTGGCGACCGTGGTCGGCAGCAGCAGCAGCGACGAGGCGAAGATCGGCGGGATCACGCCCGAGGTGTTGAGCTTGAGCGGCAGATGCGAGGACTGGCCCTCGAACATCTTGTTGCCGACCTGGCGCTTCGGATACTGGATCAGGAGGCGGCGCTGGGCGCGTTCCATGAAGACGATGAAGGCGATCACGGCGACCGCCATCACGATCACGACGAGAATGAGCCCGGTCGACAGCGCGCCCTGGCGGCCCAGTTCGAGCATGTTGGCGAGCGCCGAGGGCAACTCGGCGACGATGCCGGACAGAATGATCAGTGAGATGCCGTTGCCGATGCCGCGCGAGGTGATCTGCTCGCCGAGCCACATCAGGAACATGGTGCCGCCGGTCAGCGTGACCGCGGTCGAGAGACGGAAGAACAGCCCGGGATCGCTGACGACGTTGCCGGCGCCTTCGAGGCCGACCGCGATGCCGTAGGACTGGAACGCGGCGAGAATCACCGTGAGATAGCGGGTGTACTGGTTCAGCGTCTTGCGGCCGGACTCGCCTTCCTTCTTCAGCGCCTCGAGCTGCGGTGAAACCGTGGTCAAGAGCTGGATGATGATCGATGCCGAGATGTACGGCATGATGTTCAGCGCGAAGATCGCCATGCGGTGGATGCCGCCGCCGGCGAACATGTTGAACATGCCGAGGATGCCGCCGGCCTGCGAGCGGAACACCTGTTCCCAGATCGCGGGATCGATGCCGGGCAGCGGGATGTAGGTGCCGAGCCGATAAACAAGCAGCGCACCCAGTGTGAACCAGATGCGCTTCTTCAGTTCGTCGGCCTTGCCGAGCGCAGAGAAATTGAGGTTTGCCGCAAGCTGTTCTGCTGCTGAGACCATTTTCAGACTTTCTCCCGCCGCCCCTTAAGGCCGCTGTCCCCAGCGGGGACAATCGGCAGACGCCGGACATTATTTGGTGCGCGGCCTCGATAAGTCCATTGTTCTCTTGGACAGATCGCCCGCGGCAAGCGGGCGATGACGTAGATGTTACGCCGCCTCGCCGTCTTCCTTCTTGGCCGGCGCGAGGATCTTCACGGAACCGCCGGCCTTCTCGACCGCCGCGATCGCGGGCTTCGAGGCGCCATGGGCTTCGATGGTCAGCTTGGACTTGAGCTCGCCACGGCCGAGCAGCCGCAGGCCGTCCTTGGCGCGGCGCATCACGCCGGCCTTCACCAGAGACTCAATGGTGATGGTGTCCTTGGCGTCGATCAGCTTGGCATCGACGGCTTCCTGCAGTCGGTCCAGGTTGATCTCGGCGAAATCGAGCTTGAAGATGTTGGTAAAGCCGCGCTTCGGCAGACGACGATGCAGCGGCATCTGGCCGCCCTCGAAGCCCTTGATGCGCACGCCCGAACGCGCGGTCTGGCCCTTGCCGCCGCGGCCCGCAGTCTTGCCCTTGCCTGAACCGATGCCACGGCCGACGCGCATACGCTTTTTGCGCGAGCCGGCGTTGTCGGCGATATCGCTGAGCTTCATCGTTTCGTTCCTTTATCCTTGGAGCATGATCTTGACCGAAAACCGGTCCCATTTTCGGGATCACGCCCCCAGCTTATTTCTCGTCGACGACGCGAACGAGATGTTGAACCTTGGCGATCATGCCGCGAATTGCAGGGGTGTCCTGCAACTCGGTCACACGACCGATCTTGTTGAGCTTGAGGCCGATCAGCGTCGCACGCTGCGAGTGATGGCGGCGGATTGCGCTGCCGGTCTGCTCGACCTTGATCATCTTTACGGCCTTGGCCATCGTCGTAACTCCAAAAAGCGCTAAAATCGCGCCAGTTATTCCGCCACCACTTCGGCATCGCCGCCGATGCGGCGCGACTGCAGCGTGGACACCTTGATGTTGCGGCGTGCCGCCACCGAACGCGGCGAATCCTGATGCTTCAGCGCGTCGAAGGTTGCGCGAACCATGTTGTAGGGATTCGACGAGCCGATCGACTTCGCCACCACGTCCTGGATACCGAGCGTTTCGAACACCGCGCGCATCGGGCCGCCGGCGATGATGCCGGTACCGGCCGGAGCTGCACGCAGATAGACGCGGCCCGCACCGTGGCGGCCGGCGATATCGTGATGCAGCGTGCGGCCTTCGCGCAGAGCAACGCGCGTCAGGTTGCGCTTGGCCGACTCGGTCGCCTTGCGGATCGCTTCCGGCACTTCGCGCGCCTTGCCGTGGCCGAAACCGACCCGGCCCTTCTGGTCGCCGATCACGACCAGCGCCGCAAAGCCGAAGCGCTTGCCGCCCTTGACGACCTTCGCCACACGATTGATGTGGACGAGCTTGTCGACGAACTCGCTATCGCGCTCTTCCCGACCGCCCCTGTGGCCGCCACCGCCGCGTTCGCGTTCACCTGCCATGGTGTTTTCCAATCCTTGAAAGACTTGCGTCTTTGTCGTTGTGTCCGTTCAATTCCAAAACCTTAGAAGCTCAATCCGCTCTCGCGGGCCGCATCCGCGAGCGCCTTGACGCGCCCGTGATAGAGGTAGCCGCCGCGATCGAAAATCACTTCCTTGACACCGTTCTTCACGGCGCGTTCCGCCAGCAGCTTGCCGACGGCCTTGGCCGCATCGATGTTGGCGCCGGTGTTGCCGGTTTCGCGCATCGCCTTTTCCAGCGACGACGCTGAAGCCAGCGTCTCGCCCTTCAGGTCGTCGATGACCTGCGCATAGATGTGCTTCGACGAACGGAACACGGACAGACGCGGGCGCCCGTTGGCGGACCGGCGTAGCGAGTTGCGCACTCGCTGCTTGCGCCGGGCATTCGTTACCTTGAGTGACATGACCGGCTCCGTTACTTCTTCTTGCCTTCCTTGCGGAAGATGAATTCGTTGGCGTACTTCACGCCCTTGCCCTTGTAGGGCTCCGGCGGACGGTAGGCGCGGATCTCGGCGGCGACCTGGCCGACACGCTGCGAGTCGGTGCCCGTGATCGTGATTTCGGTCGGCTTCGGCACCACAATGGTGATGCCTTCCGGGATCGCGTAGACGACATCGTGGCTGTAGCCGAGCGCGAGCTGCAGGTTCTTGCCCTGCAGCGCGGCGCGGTAACCGACGCCGGTGATCTCGAGCTTCTTCTCGAAGCCCTTGGTGACGCCTTCGACCAGGTTGGCGACCTGCGCGCGCGCAGTGCCGTACATGGCCTGGGCGCGGTTGGTCTTCAGCCGCGGCGCGACCTTGACCGCGCCGTCCTCGAACTTCACCTCAACGTCGTCATGCACGACGAACTGAAGCTGGCCCTTCGGCCCCTTCATCTTGACCGTCTGCCCTTCGACGTTCGCCGTCACACCGGACGGGATCGCCACAGGCCGTTTGCCAACACGTGACATGGCTCAAATCCTTCCTCAGAACACCGTGAAGAGAACTTCGCCGCCCACGTTCGCGTCACGCGCTTCGTGGTCAGCCATGATTCCCTTTGGTGTCGACAAAACCGAAATACCGAGACCGTTGTTGACGCGCGGCAGGTTCTTCACCGAGGCGTAAACCCGACGGCCCGGCTTGGAGACGCGCTCGATCTCGCGAATGACGGGCTCGCCGTCGAAATACTTCAGCTCGATCTCGAGCTCGCTGCGGCCGGACGAATGTTCGACGCTGGCGTAGCCACGGATGTAGCCTTCGCTCTTCAGCACTTCGAGCACGCTGGCGCGCATCTTCGAGCCCGGGGTCGAGACCTTGGACTTGGCACGCATCTGCGCGTTGCGGATGCGGGTGATGAGATCGCTGATCGGATCGTGCGTTGACATCTGACGCCCCCCTTTACCAGCTCGACTTCACGAGCCCGGGAACCAGGCCCTTGGAGCCGAGTTCACGCAGCGCGATGCGGCTGAGCTTGTTCTTGCGATAGACCGAACGCGGACGGCCGGTCAGTTCGCAGCGGTTGCGGATCCGGGTTGCCGACGAATTGCGCGGCATCTCGGACAGCTTCAGGGTCGCGGCGAACCGCTCTTCCATCGGCTTGGTCTTGTCGGCGATGATCGCCTTCAGCCGCGCGCGCGCCGGAGCGGCGTTCTTGGTCATCCGCTTGCGCCGGTTGTTCTTCTCGATCGAACTCTTCTTTGCCATGCTTGGCTCCTGGGTTTCCGCGTTTGAGAGGCTTTAACTGCGTCTCACTGCCGGAACGGGAAATTGAATGCGGTCAACAAGGCACGCGCCTCGTCGTCGGTCGTCGCCGTGGTGCAAACGGTGATGTCCATGCCCCATGATTCCCCGGCCTTGTCGAAGTCGATTTCGGGGAAAATGATGTGCTCCTTGATGCCGAGCGAATAGTTGCCGCGGCCGTCGAAGCTCTTCGGGTTGAGGCCGCGGAAGTCGCGCACGCGCGGCAGCGCGACGTTCACCAGGCGATCGATGAACTCGTACATTTTGGCCTTGCGCAGCGTGACCTTGCAGCCGATCGGCTGGTTTTCACGCAGCTTGAAGGTTGCGATAGCGACCCGCGAATAGGTCACGACCGCCTTCTGGCCCGCGATCAACGACAGGTCGTTGGCGGCGGTTTCGGCCTTTTTGCGGTCGTTGACGGCCTCGCCGACGCCCATGTTGAGCACGACCTTGTCCAGGCGCGGCACCTGCATGACGTTGGCATAGCCGAACTGTTCGGTCAGCTTGCTGCGAATGCTCTGGTCATACTCCGCGCGCAGGCGCGGAACGTAAGCGGTATCAGCCATCGATCTCTGCTCCCGAGCTCTTGGCAATGCGTACCTTCTTGCCATCAGCCTGAATCTTGAAGCCCACGCGGGTCGGTTTGCCGTCCTTGCCGACATACGCGATGTTCGACAGGTGGATCGGCGCCTCCTTGGAGACGATGCCGCCTTCCTGAGCCTGGGTCTGCTTCTGGTGACGCTTCACCAGGTTGACGCCGCGCACCAACGCCTTGTTGTCGGCGGGGCGGACCTCGAATACTTCGCCGGTGCGGCCCTTGTCGCGGCCGTTCAGCACGATGACCTTGTCACCCTTCCGGATCTTGGCAGCCATCACAGCACCTCCGGCGCAAGCGAAATGATTTTCATGTGGTTCTTGGCACGCAGCTCGCGCGGCACCGGCCCGAAGATACGGGTGCCGACGGGCTCCGACTGGTTGTTGATCAGCACGGCGGCGTTGCGGTCGAAGCGGATGACGGAACCGTCAGCGCGGCGGATGTCCTTGCGGACTCGCACCACGACGGCCTTCATCACGTCGCCCTTCTTCACCTTGCCGCGCGGAATCGCTTCCTTGATCGACACGACGATAACGTCGCCCACGGTTGCATAGCGGCGCTTGGAGCCCCCGAGCACCTTGATGCACATGACACGGCGTGCGCCTGAATTATCGGCCACGTCGAGGTTGGTCTGCATCTGAATCATTGATGCACCTCGTCCTCTTTCTGATGCGCTAGATCGCGCCTAAAATTTTCCCAAAACCAGTCCGGCGAAAGCCGGGCTGCCTCAGGCCGTTTTCTTCTGCTCGCCCCGGACAACCGTCCAACGCTTCAACTTCGAGATCGGCTTGCTTTCCTCGATCCACACCATGTCGCCCGGCTTGAACTCGTTGTTCTCGTCGTGCGCGTGATAGTTCTTGGAGCGACGGATCGTCTTCTTGTAGATCGGATGGGTGAAGCGGCGATCGACGCGCACCACCACCGTCTTGGCTTGCTTGTCGCTCACGACCACGCCCTGAAGGGTACGTTTCGGCATATCAGGCCTCTTACTTCTTCTTCGCGCGCGTTTGCGCGGCGATGGTCTTGATGCGGGCGATATCGCGACGGGCTTCACGCAGCCGCGAGGTGTTTTCCAGCTGCCCGGTGGCGCGCTGGAAACGCAGGTTGAAGCGCTCTTTCTTCAGATTGAGGACGGCGTCGTCCCTCTGATCGTCGCTCATCGCGCGAATGTCGGCGGTTTTCATCTCGGCCATGACAGTTACTCCGCAATGCGCGCGACGAAGCGCGTCTTGATCGGCAGCTTGGCGGCGGCGAGCGAGAGCGCTTCCTTCGCGGTCTGCACCGTGACGCCGTCGATCTCGAAAATCACGCGGCCGGGCTTGACCCGCGCCACCCACAATTCCGGCGTACCCTTGCCGGAACCCATGCGGACTTCAGCGGGCTTCTTCGACACCGGCAGGTCCGGAAAAATCCGGATCCAGACGCGGCCGGCGCGCTTCATGTGACGGGTCAGCGCGCGGCGTGCGGCCTCGATCTGACGGGCGGTGATGCGCTCTGGCGCCATCGCCTTCAGGCCGAACTGACCGAACGACAACGTCGCGCCCGAAGTCGCAACGCCGTGGATACGGCCCTTATGCGCCTTCCGGAACTTCGTTTTCTTTGGTTGCATCATGGCTTACGCCCTCAAACCTTTTCTGTGTCTCACGCCGCGTCGCGGCGCGGCCGTGAATTGTCGCCTTCGGCCATCTTCTTGTCCTGGGCCATCGGATCGTGCTCGAGGATTTCGCCCTTGAAGATCCAGACCTTGACGCCGCAGGTGCCGAACGTGGTGAACGCGGTCGCTACGCCGTAATCGATGTCGGCGCGCAGCGTGTGCAGCGGCACGCGGCCTTCGCGATACCATTCCATGCGCGCGATTTCGGCGCCGCCGAGACGGCCCGAGCAGTTGATACGAATGCCTTCGGCGCCGAGACGCATCGCCGACTGCACCGCCCGCTTCATGGCGCGGCGGAACGCGACGCGGCGCTCAAGCTGCTGCGCGATCGATTCGGCGACCAGGGTGGCGTCGAGCTCGGGCTTGCGGATTTCGACGATGTTGATGACGACGTCGGAGTCCGTGATGTCGGCAACCCGCTTGCGCAGCTTGTCGATGTCGGCGCCCTTCTTGCCGATCACGACGCCCGGACGCGCCGAGTGGATCGTCACGCGGCACTTCTTGTGCGGACGCTCGATCACGATGCGGGCGACAGCCGCCTGCTTGAGCTCCTTGTGCAGGATCTCGCGGATCTTGACGTCCTCATGCAACAGCTTGCCGTATTCGTTCTTGCCGGCGAACCAACGGGAATCCCACGTACGGTTGATGCCGAGACGCAGTCCGATTGGATTGATCTTTTGACCCATCGTCTTCTCCCGCGCCCTTAAGCGCCAGCCTCGGCCTCGACCTGACGAACCACGATGGTCAGGTGCGAGAACGGTTTAAACACACGGCCCGAACGGCCACGGCCGCGCGGTGCAAAACGCTTCATCACGATGCCGTTGCCGACATGCGCCTCGGCGACGACGAGATCGTCGACCTCGAGGTCGTGGTTGTTCTCGGCGTTGGCGATCGCCGATTCCAGGCACTTCTTGACGTCGACCGCGATCCGCTTGCGCGAGAACTGCAGGTCGGCGAGTGCGGCCGAAGCCTTCCGGCCGCGGATCAGCTGCGCGACAAGATTGAGCTTCTGCGGGCTGACGCGCAGCATCCGGGCCACCGCCTTGGCCTCGTTGTCCGCGAGGCTACGTTCGCGCTTTGGTTTGCTCATCGTCTATTCCTCAAGCCTTCTTGGCTTTCTTGTCGCCAGAATGGCCATGGAAGGTACGGGTCGGCGAGAACTCGCCGAACTTGTGACCCACCATTTCCTCGTTGACCGACACCGGCACATGCTTCTGGCCGTTGTAGACGCCGAAGACCAAACCGACGAACTGCGGCAGGATGGTCGAGCGGCGGCTCCAGATTTTGATGACGTCGTGGCGACCGGACGCGCGCGCGGCATCTGCCTTCTTGAGCAGAGAACCCTCGACGAACGGGCCTTTCCAGACTGAACGAACCATGTCCGGCGTTCCTTACTTCTTCCGCTTGTGGCGGCTTAGGAGAATGAATCTGTTGGTCGACTTGTTCGAACGGGTCTTCTTGCCCTTGGTCGGCTTGCCCCACGGCGTAACCGGGTGGCGGCCGCCCGAGGTGCGGCCTTCGCCGCCGCCGTGCGGATGGTCGATCGGGTTCATGACGACGCCGCGGTTATGCGGACGCCAGCCCAGCCAGCGGGTACGGCCGGCCTTGCCGATCGAGATGTTCATGTGGTCGGGGTTCGACACCGCGCCGATGGTGCCGCGGCAACGGCCGTGCACCAGGCGCTGCTCGCCCGAGTTCAGGCGCATAATGACGTAGTCCTGATCGCGGCCGACAAGCTGGGCGTAAGTACCAGCCGAACGTGCGATCTGGCCACCCTTGCCGATCTTCATCTCGATGTTGTGGACGATGGTGCCGATCGGCATGTTGCCGAGCGGCATGACATTGCCCGGCTTCACGTCGACGTAGTTGCCGGCAACGATCGTGTCGCCAACGGCCAGCCGCTGCGGCGCCAGGATATAGGCCTGCTCACCGTCCTGATACTTGATCAGCGCGATGAACGCGGTGCGGTTCGGATCGTATTCCAGCCGCTCGACCACGGCAGGCACGTCGACCTTGTTCCGCTTGAAGTCGACCATGCGGTACGCCTTCTTGTGGCCACCGCCACGAAAGCGAACAGTGATACGGCCGGTGTTGTTGCGGCCGCCATTGCTGATCTTGCCTTCGGTCAACGACTTGACCGGCTTGCCCTTGTAGAGCGCCGAACGGTCGACCATCACCAGCTGGCGCTGGCCCGGCGTCGTCGGATTAAATTTTTTCAATGCCATCGCTATATCGCCTTATAGCCCGGTCGTGACGTCGATGCGGTGGCCCTCTTCGAGGGTCACGATCGCTCGCTTCACGTCCGACTGCGAACCGAAATTGCCGCGGAACACCTTGGTCTTGCCCTTGCGCACCAGCGTGTTCACGCTCTTCACCTTGACGTCGAACAGCTTTTCGACGGCTTCCTTGATTTGCGGCTTGGTCGCCTTGGCGGCGACCCTGAACACGACCTTGTTGTGCTCGGACGCAACCGTCGCCTTTTCGGTGACGACCGGTGCGACGATCACGTCGTAATGGCGCGGATCGATATTCTTCATTTGAAGCGCGCCTCCAGCGCATCGACGGCCGACTTGGTCAGCACCAGCTTCTGACGGCGCAGGATGTCATAGACGTTGATGCCCTGGATCGGCAGCACGTCGATGTTCGGAATGTTGCGCGCAGCGGTCGCGAAACCGGCGTGCAGCTCGGCGCCGTCGATGATCAGCGCATTGGTCAGGCCGAGACCCGAGAAATGCCCGATCAGCGCCTTGGTCTTGGCCGCTTCCAGCGTCGCGGAATCGATCACGATCAGACCGCCGTCCTTGGCTTTCGCCGAGAGCGCATGGCGCAGAGCGAGCGCACGAACCTTCTTCGGCAGCGCGAACGCATGCGAACGCACGACCGGACCGAACGCACGGCCACCGCCGCGGAACTGCGGGACGCGGGCCGAACCGTGACGAGCACCGCCGGTGCCCTTCTGCTTGTACATCTTCTTGCCGGTGCGCCAGACGTCCGCACGGCCCTGCACCTTGTGGGTGCCGGCCTGGCGCTTGGCGAGCTGCCAGTTGACGCAGCGCTGAATGATGTCCTTGCGCGGCTCGAGACCGAAAATAGCGTCGGAAAGCTGGACCGAGCCGGCTTCCTTGCCTTCAAGGGTGGTGACTTTCAGTTCCATCTCACGCGCCCTCCTGCTCGGCCGGCGCCTGGGCCTGCTCACCACCGACAACCCTGAACTTGCCGGGCTTCGGCGCTTCCTTCGGCAGCGGCTTCTTGACGGCGTCGCGCACCGCGATCCATCCGCCCTTGGAGCCGGGAACGGCGCCTTCGACGAGGATCAGGCCGCGCTCGACGTCGGTCTTCACCACACGCAGATTGAGCGTGGTGATGCGGTCGACACCCATGTGACCGGGCATCTTCTTGTTCTTGAAGGTCTTGCCAGGATCCTGACGTCCGCCGGTCGAACCGATCGAACGATGCGAAACCGACACGCCGTGGGTGGCGCGCAGACCGCCGAAATTCCAGCGCTTCATGCCGCCGGCAAAACCCTTACCGACCGAGGTGCCGGTGACGTCGACGAACTGGCCGACGACGAAATGGTCTGCCTGGATCTCGGCGCCAACCGGGATCAGCGCGTCCTGCGACACGCGGAACTCGGTGACCTTCCGCTTGGGCTCGACCTTGGACACCGCGAACTGGCCGCGCTCTGCCTTGGGCAGATAGACGGTCTTGCGGGTACCGGAACCGAGCTGCAACGCAACGTAACCGTTCTTCTCGGTCGTGCGGTGGCCCAGAACCTGGCAATTGCCCAGCTTCAGCACGGTCACAGGGATATGTTCGCCGGTCTCCGTAAAGACCCGCGTCATCCCGACCTTTTGTGCGATCACTCCGGAGCGCATCGGCGTGCTTCCTGTTCTTTCTGTCCGCTAACTTCGGACGATCTGAAAATTTAGAGCTTGATCTCGACGTCGACACCAGCGGCCAGGTCGAGCTTCATCAAAGCGTCGACGGTCTGCGGGGTCGGGTCGACAATGTCGAGAAGGCGCTTGTGGGTGCGCATCTCGAATTGCTCACGGCTCTTCTTGTCCACGTGCGGCGAACGGTTGACGGTGAACTTCTCGATGCGGGTCGGCAGCGGAATGGGTCCGCGAACCTGGGCACCGGTACGTTTCGCCGTGTTCACGATCTCGCGGGTCGACGTATCGAGGATACGATGGTCGAACGCCTTGAGACGGATGCGAATATTTTGGCCGTTCATTGCCGTTTGTCTTTCTTAGTGAGTGGCGAGTAGCGAATAGCGAATGGATTTGGTCCACTTGCTACTCGCCATTCCCTATTCGCTTGTTACTCGATGATGCTGGCGACGACGCCGGCGCCGACGGTGCGGCCACCTTCACGGATCGCGAAACGCAGCTTTTCTTCCATCGCGATCGGCACGATCAGGTGCACTTCCATCGCGATGTTGTCGCCCGGCATCACCATTTCGGTGCCTTCGGGCAGATGCACGACGCCAGTCACGTCGGTGGTGCGGAAGTAGAACTGGGGCCGGTAGTTGGTGAAGAACGGGGTGTGACGACCGCCCTCTTCCTTGGTCAGGATGTAAGCCTCAGCCTTGAACTTGGTGTGCGGCTTGACCGAACCCGGCTTGCACAGCACCTGGCCACGCTCGACTTCCTCGCGCTTGGTACCACGGAGCAACGCACCGATGTTGTCGCCGGCCTGGCCCTGATCGAGCAGCTTGCGGAACATTTCGACGCCGGTGACGATGGTCTTCTGGGTATCGCGCAGACCGACGATTTCGATTTCCTCGCCGACCTTGACGATGCCGCGCTCGACACGGCCGGTGACGACGGTGCCGCGGCCCGAGATCGAGAACACGTCTTCCACCGGCATCAGGAACGGCTGGTCAACCGGACGCTCCGGCTGCGGAATGTACTCGTCGACTTTCGCCATCAACTCGAGGATGGCGTCGTGACCGAGCTTCTTGTCCTTGTCTTCGAGGGCGGCGAGAGCCGAACCCTTGATGATCGGAATGTCGTCGCCGGGGAAATCGTACTTCGAGAGAAGTTCGCGGACTTCCATCTCGACCAGCTCGAGCAGTTCCGGATCGTCGACCATGTCGCACTTGTTCAGGAACACGACGAGGGCGGGAACGCCGACCTGACGGGCGAGCAGGATGTGCTCGCGGGTCTGCGGCATCGGGCCGTCGGCGGCCGACACGACCAGGATCGCGCCGTCCATCTGCGCGGCGCCCGTGATCATGTTCTTCACATAGTCGGCGTGGCCCGGGCAGTCGACGTGGGCGTAGTGCCGGTTCTTGGTTTCATATTCGACGTGGGCGGTCGAGATCGTGATGCCGCGCGCCTTTTCTTCCGGCGCCTTGTCGATCTGGTCGTACGCCGTGAACGTCGCACCGCCGGTTTCAGCCAGCACCTTGGTGATCGCTGCGGTCAGCGATGTCTTGCCATGGTCGACGTGACCGATGGTTCCGATGTTGCAGTGCGGTTTATTACGTTCAAACTTTGCTTTGGCCATTTGACTCTCCGTTCAGTCGTTAGCTTTGAACCAACGACAATCAGGCAAACTTCTTTTGGACTTCAGCCGACACGTTAGCCGGCGCTTCAGCGTAGTGATCGAATTGCATCGTAAAGGTCGCGCGTCCCTGGCTCATCGAGCGCAGGTTATTCACGTACCCGAACATGTTCATGAGCGGCACCATCGCGTTGATGACGTTGGCGTTGCCGCGCATGTCCTGGCCCTGGATCTGGCCGCGCCGCGAATTCAGGTCGCCGATGACGGAACCGGTATAGTCTTCCGGGGTCACCACTTCGACCTTCATGATCGGCTCGAGCAGAACAGACTTGCCCTTCTGCAGCGCTTCGCGGAATGCCGCGCGCGATGCGATTTCGAAGGCCAGCGCCGACGAGTCGACATCGTGATACTTGCCGTCGACCAGCTGCACCTTGACGTCCACCACCGGGAAGCCGGCGACGACGCCCGACCCCATCACGCTGTTGAGGCCCTTTTCGACGCCGGGGATGTATTCCTTCGGCACCGCGCCGCCGACGATCTTGGATTCGAACTCGTAGCCCTTGCCGGGCTCGTTCGGCTCCACGATGATCGACACTTCGGCGAACTGACCGGTACCACCGGTCTGCTTCTTGTGCGTGTACTTGACTTCAGCGCGCTTGGTGACCCGCTCGCGGAACGCCACCTGCGGCGCACCGATGTTGGCGTCGACCTTGTAGGTACGGCGGAGGATGTCGACCTTGATGTCGAGATGGAGTTCGCCCATGCCCTTGAGGATGGTCTGGCCGGACTCCTGGTCGGTCGACACGCGGAACGACGGATCTTCCGCAGCGAGCTTCGCAAGTGCCACGCCGAGCTTTTCCTGGTCGGCCTTCGACTTCGGCTCGATCGCGATTTCGATCACCGGCTCCGGGAATTCCATCTTTTCCAGGATCACCGGCTTGTCGGGATCGCACAGCGTGTCACCGGTGCGCGCTTCCTTCAGGCCAGCCAGGGCGACGATGTCGCCGGCATAGGCTTCCTTGATGTCTTCGCGGTTGTTCGCATGCATCAGCAGCATGCGGCCGATACGCTCCTTGCGGTCCCGCGTCGAATTGATGACGCCGGTGCCCGACATGAGGGTGCCGGAATAAATACGGCAGAAGGTGATGGTGCCGACGAACGGGTCGTCCATGATCTTGAACGCGAGCAGAGCCAGCGGCTCCTTGTCGTTCGGAAGGCGAACGACTTCGTTGCCGTCTTCATCGATGCCCTTGATGGCGGGCACGTCGACCGGCGACGGCAGGTAGTCCACGACAGCATCGAGCAGCGGCTGCACGCCCTTGTTCTTGAACGCCGAACCGCACAGCACCGGGAAGAAAGCGCCGGTCAGCACCGCCTTGCGGATCATGCGCTTCAACGTCGCCTCATCCGGCTCCTTGCCGTCGAGGTAAGCGGCGAGCACTTCGTCATCGAGTTCGACGGCGGCTTCCAGCAGCTTCTCGCGATATTCCTTGGCCTTCTCGCGCATGTCCTCGGGAATATCGATGTCCACGAACTTGGCGTCGAGCTTCTCTTCTTCCCAGATCACGCCCTTCATGCGGACGAGATCGACCAGGCCCTTGAAATTATTCTCGGAGCCGATCGGAAGCTGGATCGCAATCGGCTTGGCACCGAGGCGATCGACAATATCCTGCATGCATTTGTAGAAGTCGGCGCCGGTCTTATCCATCTTGTTGGCGAAGACGATGCGCGGAACCTTGTACTTGTCGCCCTGACGCCAGACGGTCTCGGTCTGCGGCTCAACGCCCTGGTTCGAATCGAGCACGCACACGGCACCGTCGAGCACGCGCAGCGAACGCTCGACTTCGATGGTGAAGTCGACGTGGCCGGGAGTGTCGATGATGTTGAGACGCTTGCCTTCCCAGAACGCGGTGGTCGCTGCCGACGTAATCGTAATGCCGCGCTCCTGCTCCTGCTCCATCCAGTCCATCGTCGCGGCACCTTCGTGCACTTCGCCGATCTTGTGGCTCTTGCCGGTGTAATACAGGATGCGCTCGGTGGTCGTGGTCTTGCCGGCATCGATATGCGCCATGATACCGAAGTTACGGTAGTTCTCTATGGCATGAACGCGGGGCATGGGCTGTTCCTTAAAATCCGTGTTTCGCCGTTACCAGCGATAGTGCGAGAAGGCGCGGTTGGCTTCCGCCATCCGATGCACATCTTCACGCTTCTTGACGGCGTTACCCCGGTTGTTCGACGCGTCGAGCAGCTCGGCCGAGAGCCGCTCCGTCATCGTCTTTTCGTTGCGATCGCGAGCCGCGGTGATGATCCAGCGAATGCCCAGCGCCTGACGGCGAACCGAACGTACTTCGACCGGCACCTGGTAGGTGGCACCACCGACGCGGCGCGAACGCACTTCGATGGTCGGCATGACGTTTTCCAGCGCCTGCTCGAAAACCGTCAGCGGGCCCTGCTTGGTCTTGGCTTCGATCATCGACAGCGCGCCGTAGACGATGGTTTCGGCGGCGGACTTCTTGCCGTCGTACATGATCGAGTTCATGAACTTCGTAATGATGACGTTCCCGAACTTCGGGTCCGGGTTCACTTCACGCTTTTCAGCTGAATGGCGACGAGACATCTGATCTGTTCCCGCTTACTTCGGACGCTTCGCGCCGTACTTCGAACGACGCTGCTTACGGTTCTTGACGCCCTGGGTATCGAGGACGCCGCGGAGGATGTGGTAGCGCACGCCGGGCAAATCCTTGACGCGGCCGCCGCGGATCATCACCACCGAGTGCTCCTGAAGGTTATGGCCTTCACCCGGGATGTAACCGATCACTTCGAAGCCGTTGGTCAGACGCACCTTGGCGACCTTACGAAGCGCCGAGTTCGGCTTCTTCGGGGTCGTGGTGTAGACGCGCGTGCAAACGCCGCGCTTCTGCGGCGACTGCTGCAGCGCCGGCACCTTCTTGCGCGACTTCTGCACCGTACGCGGTTTTGCGATCAGCTGGTTGATCGTCGGCATGTCAGCCTTCACCCTTTAGTTCGCGCGAAGACCTGGAATGGCCTCGCAAATTCTTCTCGGAACTAGCCGTTCCGTTCGGCCGCTCGGCGTGAGAAGATCCACGCAAAACGAAATCACGCCAACCACCCATTGCTGAGCGGAAAGCGCTTCGACGCCACAGAGGACCGCGAGTTAAGACCGATCAGCGTTCGCTGTTCGGTCCGCTACCGAGGTCATGCATCCGATTAACTCTCAAGAGACAGGCTCAAGAGACCTAAAATCGCACTGGCATTGCCTAGCTATATAATCGACAGCGTTTGAGCGGCATTCGTCGAGGTTGGTGCCCGTATCAGTCCGCAAGGATTTGAAAGGGTGTTCCGTTCCGACGCTGGCGACGCTCACCGCCTGTCGTGAAGTGGGGGTCTTCTATAAGCGGCGGGTAGCTAAGTCAAGCGAAACGACACCGCAAGAAATGCCTATGGCGTCTGCAGTTTCGACGTTTCGCGCGAGCCCGCGAAGTCGCCAAACCGCAAGATGCAGCCGGTCCGCGATTTGACCGAGTCGCCCGATTCTCGGCCTAATTATATCCGGGTAATATATAAAATGGCGACCTTCTCGGGTTCCCGGATCAGCTCCCTCCCCCAAACTAAGCCTTTTTTACCCTTTCCGGGCGCGAAGGTGGTGGTTTCGGATCGGGATGTTCGATGAAGCACACCGATATCGCGATCATCGGCGGCGGTCTGGCGGGTTCGACCGCAGCCGCCATGCTGGGACGCGCCGGGATTGCAACCTTCCTGATCGATCCGCACGAGACCTATCCGTTCGACTTCCGCGTCGAAAAATTGAGCGATGATGCGCAGCTTGAGCGGTTTTTCAGGACCGGCACCGCCGATTCGGTGCTCCGTTCGGCGACGCATGACGGCGAAAACTGGATCGCCCGATTCGGCTATCTCCTGGACAAGCGGCCGAGCCGCCAATTCGGCATCAGCTATGAGCATCTCATCAGCGCGATTCGGGCTGAATGTCGCGCTGCGCCGCAATCTCGGCATCGAACGCCGGATCATCGGCCCCTGTCACGCGATCTCGATCGGCTTCGACCTGGTACCGGTCGGACGATCCGCGTTCGACTTTCCGGCGATGACCTACTTTTCCGAGCGGACCAGCGACCGTATCCCCTATCTGACGCTGTTTCCGGTCGGCGGCGCGATGCGCGCCCGCTCGGCGGCAACATCTTCAATGTCGGCCTGACCGCGATCACGGCGTCGCGGTCAGTGCGGGCTTTGTGCGCGGCGGCGAGAGCCGGTGGCGAAAGCGATTGCGCAGTTGCCGCAGGCGTTCATAGCCGAGCAGCCGGCCGGCTTCGATTCGATAGCCCAGCGACTTGCCCGGCCCGATATCGATCAGCATATCGACCATGTCTCGGCGGCCGGCCCACAACTGGCCCATGAAACTGTCTTCCGCCGCGCAGGAATTGATTGCCTGGATATCCGATCCGGCGAACAGTTCTTCGGTTACGCGGTCCACCAGCAGCGCGCCCGGCGAGTATTTGCTGAATTTCGCGTCGAAAGCGGTTTTCCAGGTATAGGCCGTCGACCCGCAATACATCAGCACCTGCGCCGCGATCGCCGCGCCGTCGACCCGCAGCAGCGCCACCGACGCGTCGCGCCGCGCAGCCAGGTCGTGCAGCAGGCGCCTGACAAAGCCGGCGTCGCTGGAATCGGAGAGCAACGCGGTGCCCTGCTCGCCCTTCCAACTCGCCTTCTCCATCGCCAGGAAAATTTCAAACGCCTGCTCGACGCCGGCGGCGCTGCGATCATTCACGACGTCAACAGCGCCGAGCGACGACAGCCTGTTCCAGTCCTGGCGCAACTTCTTGCGCGTCGATCCGGATCGCTTGACGCCGAACTCGCGCGTCACGAACGGCCGCGCGGTTTCGGAGAGCATCAGCGGTTCGATTCCGCGCAACGAAAACACTTTCAGCATCGAGGAATGGCTTGGGGATTCGGCATCGAACGATTTCAGGCAGACGACGTTCGGCAGCTCCGCGCTGCGTTCGATCGCCGCGAAAAACGCCGGGATCACCTCGTCGGCGAATGTCGGGTCGACGACGGGACTGGAGAGGAATGCATAGTTGTAGGGCAGCGCTTCCAGCACCGCAGGCAGGAATGGTGCCGCCTTGCGCAATTGCAGCGCCCAGACGCCGACGAGCTTGCGTGGCTCGGCGCCCTGCTCCCAGGCCAGCAGCGTCACGATCCTGGCGAAGCCGGTATCACAGGCGGCTTTCAACGCAGCCGGATTCATGAAGACGTTCGATGACGCACGCAAAACGAAGTCGTCCCATTGCGGAGCGACGTCCAGGTTTGGTGAATCAATCGTTACAGAAATCATTGGAAACAAATGCCTCGACCGGGCGCCCGGCGGTGGCGATGGTGATCGCGCCCGCTTGCTTTTCGGTTAAGCGCGACCATAGCTGACTCGTTTGCGATAAGCCTGATCTCGACGGGTTCTTTCAGCATTTCTTTGCCATTGGGGGTCATTGATATGGCTTCACGATCCTGGGCAAGGGCATGCGCTATACGGACGTTGCCATCGTCGGCGGAGGTCTGGCCGGCTCGACCGCCGCAGCCATGCTGGGACGTGCCGGCGTTCCGGCGCTACTGATCGACCCGCATCCAACCTATCCGCCGGAGCTGCGCTGCGAGAAGCTTGGCGGCGACCAGCTCGATCTCCTGCGCAAGACCGGGCTCGCCGAGCCGACCCTGCGGGCAACCACGCTCGACGGCGAGGTCTGGGAAGCGCGCTTCGGTTACGTCGTCGCGAAAAAGCCCAGCGACCAGCACGGCATCATGTACGACACGCTGGTCAACACCATGCGCGCGCAGATCCCGCCCGGTGCGGAAACCATCTTCGCCAAGGTCTCCGGCATTTCCAACAGCAGCGAGCGACAGCAGCTCATGCTTTCGAACGGCGAACAGATCTCGGCGCGGCTGGTCGTGCTCGCCAACGGGCTCAATATCGGCCTGCGTACCATGCTGGGCATCGAGCGCCAGGTCATCAGCTCCTGCCATTCGATTACGCTCGGCTTCGATGTCGCACCGGTCGGCCGCGCGGCTTTCGATTTCCCGGCGCTGACCTACTGGCCGAAGCGATCGAGCTCTCGCATGGCCTACATGACGATCTTTCCGATCGGCGGCACGATGCGCGTCAATCTGATGGTCTATCGCGACATGACCGACCCGTGGTTGCCGCAGTTTCGGAAGGCGCCCGAGGCAGCGATGCGCGCCTTGATGCCGCGACTTCTGCGCATGATGGGCGACTTCAAGGTGAGCGGCCCGGTCAAGATCCGGCCGGCGGACCTGTGCACCAACAGCGGCTATCTGCAGCCGGGCGTCGTGCTGGTCGGCGACGCCTTCTCGACCTCCTGCCCCGCCGCCGGAACCGGCACGACGAAGGTGTTCACCGACGTCGGACGCCTGTGCAATGTCTACGTTCCGCAATGGCTTGCGACCGAAGGCATGGACGCGCAAAAGATCGCGCAGTTCTACGATGACCCCGAGAGGCAGGCCTGCGAGGCCCAAAGCCGTGCGAAGGCCTACCATCTGCGCTCGCTGTCGACCGACAACGGACTGTCATGGCGGGCCCAGCGCTGGGCCCGTTTCCTGGCAAGACTGGCTCAAGGCACCCTGCGATCGGTCCGGAAGGGACTTTCGGCGGGATCGACCGAACGCGGTGCCGAGCCAAGCGGACAGCCGCGACACGGCCGGCTGGCTTGACCCGCCGGGAGATCGGGTCCAGGCGATTCGCTGAATCCGTCGACTGAAGCAGACATTGACACTAGTCGGCCAACGCGCCGCCGTGCTTTCATGTCTGCCCCGAAGTGAATCAATACATCCTGGTCGACAAAGGCGATTTGATGAGGCGACGAGATCTGGTAGCCGGGCTGGCCAGTGCGGCGATAACGTGGCCGTTTTCGGCGATCGCACAGAGTGCGGTACCTCGCGTCGGAATTCTCTTCGCCGGGTCTGAGGGATCTGCCACCTCCAACGGGTTTATCGCCGAAATCAGCGAAGGTTTGCGCAACCTCGGTTTGAACGAAGGTCGGGACTATGTCTTCGAAAAGCGGTTTGCCGCCGGAGATTACGCGCGGTTTCCGGCTTTAGCCGCAGAGCTGGCTCTGGCCGGCGCCAGGATCGTGCTTCCGAACACGATCGCAGCCGCGCGGGCCGCGCAAGCCCTATCGCCGCCGCTTCCCGTGGTGCTGGTGGCCATCAACGACCCCGTGGGGACCGGTCTGATAGCAAGCCTTGCGCGACCTGGAGGCCATACCACCGGTGTGGCGACCCTGATCGAAGATCTCACGCCCAAAATGCTCGAGTATCAGCGTATGCTGGTGCCCGAGGCGAAGGTGCTCGGCATCATCTCCAATCCGGCCAATCCGTCGAATCCCATCATGGTCGACAACTTCCGGGCGCATGCAAGCGCAATGGGGATGACAGTCCGTTCAGTCTCCTTGAGCCTGCCGGGAGAAATCGACGCCACATTTGCATCCCTCGCGGCCGCCAAACCAGATGCGCTTCACCTGATCGGCGATGCTGCCAACGTCGATCTTGGCGACCGCCTCTCCGCATTCGCCAATGCACAGCGGATTCCGCTCTTTTCAACCTATCCGCCTATGGTCGAATTCGGGTGCCTGCTTGCCTATGGCCCTCCCAGACGCATGCTCCTGGTCAGAGTGGGATATTATGTGAAGCGGATTCTGGAAGGGTCTGCGCCCGCCGATCTGCCGGTGGAGCAGCCGACCCAGATCGAGCTTTGGCTCAACAAGAAGGCCGCCGATGCCCTCGGCCTCACGGTCCCCGCCTCTTTGCTTGCCACGGCCGACAAGGTCATTGAGTAGGTCTGGCCGACCGCGATTATGAGCAAGCGTCTCGGCCGAAACGACGACAGCGCTCACTCCTCCTCGTCGTCCTCATCGTCGTCTTCATCATCGTCCTCGTCGTCATCATCATCGGCGAGAGCGGCCGCGTTGTGTGGCGTATGGCCCTGGTCGTCCCAGAGCTTGCGATAAACGCCATTGGCGGCGAGCAGCTTCGCATGCGAGCCGCGTTCGATCGCCTTGCCACCCGAGATCACGATGATCTCGTCCATCTCGACCACCGACGTCAGGCGGTGGGTCGACCAGATCATGGTCCGCCCCTCCGCGACGTTCAGCAGCGTGCGGTTGATCGCCGCTTCGGTGGTCTGGTCGAGCGCGGACGTGGCCTCGTCGAGCAGCAGCACCGACGGATTGCGGATGATCGCGCGCGCGATCGCGATGCGCTGGCGCTGGCCGCCCGACAGCGTGTCGCCGCGCTCGCCGACCAGCGTGTCATATTTCTGCGGCAGGCTCATGATGTAGCGGTGGATCTCGGCCTTGCGCGCGGCTTCCGTGACTTCTTCGTCGCTGGCGCCCTCCTTGCCGAGCCGGATGTTTTCGCGGATCGACATGTTGAACAGCATGTTCTCCTGAAACACGACGGCCATCCCCCGGCGCAGCGATTCGCGGGTCACCCGGCGAATATCGACGCCGTCGATGGTCACGCGACCTTCGTCGGGCACGTAGAGGCGCAGGATCAGGTTGAGCAACGTGCTCTTGCCGGAGCCCGAGGGGCCGACGATCGCGATACGCTTGCCGGCATTGAGCTTGAGACTGAAATTGTCGAGCACCGGGGTCGGGCTGCCTTCGTAGGCGAAGGTCACGCGATCGAAGCTGATGTCGTTGATGATCCGCGGCAGATCCGGCGCGCCCGGACGATCGGCGCCGCGCGTCGGCTCGTCGAGCAGTTCCTGGATATGACGCACCGCCGCCGCCGACTGGATCGACACCGGAATGAAATGCATCAGATGGGCGATGTTGTAGGACACCTCCCAGAACGCGCTCTCGAAGGTGACGAAGGTACCGATGGTGATCTGGCCCTTGGTGGCGAGATAGGCGCCGATCGCGAGCACCACGAGGTGCAGCAACAGGACCGAGATCGTGACGGTGCGCTCCACCATGGTCGACAGGAACACGGCGGACGCCGTCTTGATGCGCACATCCTGGTTGCGCATGGTGAACCAGCCGAGCGTACGGCGCTGCAGGCTGAACGCCTTGACCACCGCCTGCGCCGCCACGTTCTCCTGGACCATGCCGAGCAGCGCCGACTCGTTCAGCTTCTGCTCGTAGTTCGCCTGCACCGCCTTTGGCGTCAGGATCCGCGGACCGATCAGGGTGATCGGAAACACCAATAGCGCCACCGCCGCGAGCTGCCAGTTCAGGAACAGCATCAGGACGATGCCGGCGATCAACTCGAAGAACGGCAGCGCCGCGCTGTTGGCGAAGCTCTTGATCGAGCCCTCGAAGGCCGAGAGGTCGATGGAGAACCGCGAGAGAATTTCGCCGCGCTTGGTGCGGGCAAAATAGGCGGACGGCAGGTTCTGGACGTGCTCGAACAGCCGCGTTCGCACGTCCGAAATCACGCTCGCTGCCAGTCGCGCATCCCAGCGCTCGTACCAGACCGCGATGATCGAGGTGACGATGCCGGCGGCCGCGAGCACGCCGAGGATCTTGTACAGCGCCTGGAAGTCTTCCTCCCCGAGCGCATCGTCGATCAGGAACTTCAGGCTCAACGGCATGAAGACGTTGAACAGCGTCTCGACCAGAACGCCGAAAGTGACGAAGGCCAGCAGCTTCTTGTAATTGATCAGGATCGGCTTGACGAAGCCGTAGATCGTCGAGAGCGCGCCGGCGGCTTCCTTGGCGGTAAAGACGACGAGGTCCTCGTCGTCATCATCGTCGTCGAGCTCCAGTTCGTCATCATCATCTTCGTCATCGTCGGGCGGCGCAGCGGCTGCCTTGCCGCCGGCAATCGGGCTCGCCGCACCGGGCTCGACCGCGAGCTTCTTCTCGAGCTCAGGATCGTCCGCCGACGCGGGATTCCGGTCATCCGGAGAAGGAGGTTTTGGCGCCATGAAACCAACCGATGCTGCACGGCCGGCCTGACCGCAAATCGAACGCGATAGCCCAAAATGTTATCTTGGACGTTACCTTGGACGCTATCGCGCCGATCCTATGCGATCGGGATCAATTCGGCAAAACAATTGGCAAGGCATTTGTAACGGCCAACCTGGCCGATGCCGGCCGGTCAATCGTCCGATTCCACCTTGTCAAAGAACGAGTAGCGCAGGCTGTCGGCGTCGGCGTACCACTGGCCCGGCCCCTTGTGAGCCGCCAGCGTCGCCGCCCACAGCGCATCGGTGCAATCGCGGCGATGCATCGAGAGGTCGAATCCGTTACTGAAGAACAATTCCGACCATTCCCACCAGGTGCCGAGCTTTTTTACCCCGCGCAGCAGGTCGTAACGGTCGATCAGGCCCGGCGCCATATCCGAGGTCACCGATCCGAACACGAGGCCCCTCTTCGCCACGCGGTTCAGTTCGCGGACCGCCTGCAGCACCTGCTTATCCGCGAGATGACACAGGCTGGTCTCGAACACGAAGTCGAATTCGCCGTTCTTGAACGGCATATCGACGATCGAGCCGAGCTTGTTGTACTTCTTCAGCGCGCTCGGCGTCCTGGCATGGATCGCGCGGTTGTTTTCGATACCCCAGGCATCGATCCCGCGTTCGCGCAGCGCGCCGACCAGTTCGCCGCTGGCGGAGCCTGCCACCAGCAGCCTGTAGCCCTTGGCCCTGTTCCAGACGATCTTGATCAGGTCCGTCAGGTAAGCCGGGTCGGTAAACTGGCTCCAGACTTCGCTGTAGGGTCCGACGCCGCGGTAATTCTCGAAATAGTTGCGGTCGATCTTGTCGGACAACGCCGTGTCCTGCTGCGCGCGTGCGCGGCGCAGCCGCATCGTCTCGGTGAGAACGATATCGGTAGCGGCGTCGGAGGAGTCGAGCAGTCCGTTCAGCGTGGAATCGAACAGGTAGTCGCCGACCACGACGATCCCCGGATGCTCTTTCGGCTCGGGACGGTGATTGGTCATGACGTCCCGCACCGGCATGCCGCCCGGCAGCGCGTTCACCGACGACAGCCAGCGGTGGATCTTGCCTTCCATGAAATGGTCGCGGGCATCGCCGAGTGAAGCCGGCAGCGACTTCAGCGCGGCGTCGATCAGTTCCTGATCGCTGAGATTGGCGAACGCCAGCGCGTCGGAGCCGGCGATCAGCCAGTTCAGGACGCCGTGCTTGCCGACGTCGTGACGCGCGCCCTCGTTGTAGACGCAGCAGCCGCCGAACGCCTCCGACATGAACCAGGCGCCGGGGATCTGCTCGCCCCAGAACGGTTCGTCAAACAGGATCGAGACCCGCAGGTAATGCGCCGGCCGGTCGAAATAGGCGACGTGCTTGACCATCGACTTGCGCAGCTCTTCGCCGTCCCAGCGCATGGTGGCGAGCCAGGAGTGCGGCAGGCACATCAGCACCAGGTCGAAGTCGCGCGTCTCCGGCCCCTTGCCGTTCATCATGTTGAGCTGATAGCGGCCGGCGGCGGTCTTGCCGACCTTGAGCACCCGGTGATTGAGCTGGATATCCGCGTCGACCTCGGAACGCAGGCCTTCGATCAGCTGCTCGTTGCCGTTCTGGATCGAGTACAGGCCAATATAGCCGTCGACGTCCATCACGAAGTTCTTCAGCGCGTTGAGCCCGTTGGTGTTGTGGCTCTCGGTCGCGATGTCCGAGCGCGCCATCACCTTGAAGAAACGCTTGGCCGTGGGATCGGTGACCTCCTTGTCGAGCACCTGCTCGGAGGTCAGGTAGGCCCAGGGATGCTCGTTGTCGTGGGCGCCGACGCCTTCATAATATTCGATCGGCGACACCATGTCGGCGCAGCGCTTGCGGAACGCCTCGATCGCGGCCGCGGTCTTCGCACCGTATTTGCGGCGCATGCCGGGGACGTCGTTGAGGAGTTCGCCGTCGAGGTGAACCTGCTCGGCGTCCATCGGGATCGTCTGCAGCCCGAAATGCTGAATCAGCTCGCGCAGCGGATCGGGACCGGTCATCGAGTAATCGTAGATCTCGGCGACGCCGGCCTCGTACATCGCCGGCGCCGAATCGAACTTGCGCGTCACGATCTTGCCGCCGACGCGGTCGGACGCCTCGTAGATCGTGATGCGGCAGAGGTCGCCGAGCTTCTTCTTCAGATACCAGGCGCTCATCAGCCCCCCGGGGCCGCCGCCAACGATTGCAAGGTCGAGCATATGTGTTCCGTAGGTGGTTCGGCCGCGCCGCGAAGCGCCCGGTCCAAGTCACCCCAGCAAAAGCGCTTTTCACTCTGAAGGGAAGATGAACAAAGCAGGTCCCTGCATCGCAGCAATAAAACAAAGCAGCAAAAAGGCCGGCTTTCGCCGGCCTTTTTCTTTCGTCGCACAGGTTCGACGAATGCCTATTCCGCAGGCGGCAGCGCCAGCGGCTCCGCTTCCGGAGCGGTCGGCACGATCGTCGCCTGCTTCTCGCGCTCGTCGAGAATCAGCTTGTCGCGCTTGACCGCGACTTCGCGGATCTTCGCCATCGAGGCACCGGTTCCCGCCGGGATCAGCCGGCCGACAATGACGTTCTCCTTGAGGCCTTCCAGCGGGTCCACCTTGCCGTTGACGGCGGCTTCGGTGAGCACGCGGGTGGTCTCCTGGAACGACGCCGCCGAGAAGAACGAGCGGGTCTGCAGGCTCGCCTTGGTGATGCCGAGCAGAACCGGCGTTCCCGTGGCGGGCTTCTTGCCCTCTTCCTTCGCCTTGGCGTTGATCTGGTCGAACTCGATCTTGTCGACCTGCTCGCCCGAGATCATGTCGGTGTCGCCCTGGTCGGTGACTTCGACCTTCTGCAGCATCTGACGGACAATCACCTCGATGTGCTTGTCGTTGATGAGCACGCCCTGCAACCGGTAAACTTCCTGGATTTCATTGACCAGATAGGCAGCGAGTTCCTCGATGCCCTTGATCGCCAGGATGTCGTGCGGCGCCGGATTGCCTTCGACGATGAAGTCGCCCTTTTCGACGATGTCGCCGTCCTGCAGATGGATGTGCTTGCCCTTCGGGATCAGGTACTCCCTGGTCTCCTCGGTCTTGTCCATCGGCTCGATCGAGATGCGGCGCTTGTTCTTGTAGTCGCGGCCGAAGCGGATGGTACCCGCGATTTCCGCGATGATCGCCGCGTCCTTTGGCTTGCGGGCCTCGAACAGTTCGGCAACGCGCGGCAGACCGCCGGTGATGTCGCGGGTCTTGGCGCTTTCGGTGGAAATACGCGCCAGGATGTCGCCGGACTTCACCTTCGCGCCGGTATCAACCGACAGGATGGCGTCGACCGACAGCATGTAGCGGGCATCGCCGCCACGGGCGAGCTTCAGCACCTTGCCATCCTTGCCCTTGATCACGATCGCGGGACGCAGGTCCGCACCACCGCGCGACGCGCGCCAGTCGATGACGACGCGCTTGGCGATACCGGTGGATTCGTCGAGCGTTTCCGAGATCGACTGCCCTTCCACCAGGTCCTCGAACCCGATGGTGCCTTCGACTTCGGTCAGCACCGGACGGCTGTACGGATCCCATTCCGCGATGCGCTGGCCGCGCTTGACCATATCGCCTTCGTCGACGTGCATGCGCGCGCCGTACTGAATGCGGTGGGTCGCACGCTCGGTGCCGTCGGCATCGCTGATCGCAACGACCATGTTGCGGACCATCGCAACCATATGGCCTTCGCTGTTCTTGGCGATGGCCTTGTTGCGGATGATCACCTTGCCGTCGAAGTTCGACTCGATGAACGACTGCTCGTTGATCTGCGCCGCACCACCGATGTGGAACGTACGCATCGTCAACTGCGTGCCGGGCTCACCGATCGACTGGGCGGCGATGACGCCGACCGCTTCACCGTGGTTGACCGGCGTGCCGCGGGCCAGATCGCGGCCGTAGCACTTGCCGCAGATGCCGTTGACGAGTTCGCAGGTCAGGGCCGAACGGATCTTCACTTCCTGGATGCCGGCCTGCTGGATGGCGTCGACATGCGTCTCTTCCATCAGCGTGCCGCGCTTGACCACGACCTTGTTTGTCACCGGATCGCGCAGATCCTCGCCCGCGGTGCGGCCGAGAATACGCGACGCCAGCGACGCAACGACCGTGCCGGCATCGATGATGGCGCGCATCTTGATGCCGAGCTTGGTGCCGCAATCGTCCTGCGTGATGATGCAGTCCTGCGCCACGTCGACCAGACGGCGGGTCAGGTAGCCCGAGTTCGCGGTCTTCAACGCGGTGTCCGCGAGGCCCTTGCGGGCGCCGTGGGTCGAGTTGAAGTATTCGAGCACCGACAGACCTTCCTTGAAGTTGGAAATGATCGGCGTTTCGATGATCTCACCCGACGGCTTGGCCATCAGGCCGCGCATGCCGGCGAGCTGACGCATCTGCGCCGGCGAACCGCGCGCACCGGAATGCGCCATCATGTAGATCGAGTTGATGTCGGCGTCGGCGCCCTTCGGCGTCTTCTTGGTCGAGGAGATTTCCTTCATCATCTCCTTGGCGATTTCTTCGGTCGCCTTCGACCAGGCGTCGACCACCTTGTTGTACTTCTCGCCATGGGTGATCAGGCCGTCGTTGTACTGCTGCTCGAAGTCCTTCGCCAGCGTACGGGTGGTTTCGACGATCTTCCACTTCGAGTGCGGCACGACCATGTCGTCCTTGCCGAACGAGATGCCGGCCTTGAACGCGTTGTAGAAGCCGAGCGCCATGATGCGGTCGCAGAAGATCACCGTCTCCTTCTGACCGCAGTGACGGTAGACCTGGTCGATTACGCCCGAGATTTCGCGCTTGGTCATCAGCTTGTTGATGATGTCGTACGAAATCTTCGGCGAGCTCGGGAGCAGGTTGCCGAGCATGACGCGGCCGGCGGTGGTCTCGATCCAGCGCCGCGAGACCTTGCCGGTCTCGTCCATTCCGTTCCACCGGTACTTGATCTTGGTGTGGAGGTGGATGACCTTCGAATGCAGGGCATGCTCGAGTTCGGCCATTTCGCCGAAGATCTTGCCCTCGCCGGGCAGGCCTTCGCGCATGATCGACACGTAGTAGAGACCGAGCACGATGTCCTGCGACGGCACGATGATCGGCTGGCCGTTCGCCGGATGCAGGATGTTGTTGGTCGACATCATCAGGACGCGCGCTTCCAACTGCGCTTCCAGCGACAGCGGAACGTGCACGGCCATCTGGTCGCCGTCGAAGTCGGCGTTGAACGCGGCGCAGACCAGCGGATGCAGCTGGATCGCCTTGCCCTCGATCAGCACCGGCTCGAACGCCTGGATGCCGAGGCGATGCAGCGTCGGCGCGCGGTTCAGCAGCACGGGATGCTCGCGGATCACCTCGTCGAGAATGTCCCAGACCTCGGGACGCTCTTTTTCAACGAGCTTCTTCGCCTGCTTCACCGTGGTCGACAGGCCCTTGGCGTCGAGCCGCGAATAGATGAACGGCTTGAACAGTTCGAGCGCCATCTTCTTCGGCAGGCCGCACTGATGCAGCCGCAGCTCGGGACCGACCACGATCACCGAACGGCCGGAATAGTCGACGCGCTTGCCGAGCAGGTTCTGCCGGAAGCGGCCCTGCTTGCCCTTGAGCATGTCGGCCAGCGACTTCAGCGGACGCTTGTTGGCGCCGGTGATGACGCGGCCGCGGCGGCCGTTGTCGAACAGTGCGTCGACGGCCTCCTGCAGCATGCGCTTTTCGTTGCGGATGATGATGTCGGGCGCGCGCAGCTCCATCAGCCGCTTCAGGCGGTTGTTGCGGTTGATGACGCGGCGATAGAGGTCGTTGAGGTCGGAGGTCGCAAAGCGGCCGCCGTCGAGCGGCACCAGCGGACGCAGGTCCGGCGGAATCACGGGCACCACGGTCAGGATCATCCACTCCGGCTTGTTGCCGGAATAGCGGAAGGCCTCGACGATCTTCAGGCGCTTGGCGAGCTTCTTGTGCTTGATGTCGGACTCGGTCTCGTGCATCTCGGCGCGCAGCGTCGCCTCGAGCTTTTCGAGCTCCAGTCCCTTCAGCAGTTCGCGGATCGCCTCGGCGCCGATCATGGCGGTGAAGCTGTCCTGGCCGTATTCGTCCTGCGCCTTCAGATACTCGTCTTCCGACAAGAGCTGACGGTCCTTGAGCGCGGTCAGACCCGGCTCCAGCACGACGTAATATTCAAAGTACAGGATCCGCTCGAGATCCTTCAGCGTCATGTCGAGCAGCAGGCCGATGCGGGACGGCAGCGACTTCAGGAACCAGATGTGCGCAACCGGCGCCGCCAGTTCGATATGGCCCATGCGCTCGCGCCGGACCCGCGACAGCGTCACTTCGACCGAGCACTTTTCGCAGATGATGCCCTTGTACTTCATCCGCTTGTACTTGCCGCACAGGCACTCGTAGTCCTTGATCGGCCCGAAGATGCGGGCGCAGAACAGGCCGTCGCGCTCCGGCTTGAAGGTGCGGTAGTTGATGGTCTCCGGCTTCTTGATCTCGCCGTAGGACCAGGACAGAATCTTTTCCGGGGACGCAATCGAGATCCGGATCTGGTCGAAGACCTGGGCCGGCGTCGTCGGATTGAAGAGATTCATAATTTCTTGGTTCATCGTCTTCTCCTCGCGTGCCGATCGTCACCGGCAGCAAATTCGAAATTCTTATGTCGCGCGCGCTTCTCTCAACGTCCGAGCGAAGCGCGAAATGCCCGGCACAAATTCGCGAAAGAATTCGCGGTTTGCGCCGGACATGAAATCCTCAAGCGTTACTCGGCAGCCTCTGACGTCGGGGTCGGGCCGACCTTGGAATTGTGCAGGTCGACGTTGAGGCCGAGCGAGCGCATTTCCTTGACCAGCACGTTGAACGATTCGGGGATACCCGCTTCGAACGTGTCGTCGCCGCGAACGATCGCCTCGTACACCTTGGTACGGCCGGCGACGTCGTCCGACTTCACGGTCAGCATTTCCTGCAGCGTGTAGGCCGCGCCGTAAGCTTCCAGCGCCCACACCTCCATTTCGCCGAAACGCTGTCCGCCGAACTGCGCCTTGCCGCCCAGCGGCTGCTGGGTAACGAGCGAGTACGGACCGATCGAACGCGCATGGATCTTGTCGTCGACCAGATGGTGCAGCTTCAGCATGTAGATGTAGCCCACCGTCACCTTGCGGTCGAAGGTGTCGCCGGTGCGGCCGTCAAAGACGGTCGACTGGCCGGAGGCGTCGAAGCCCGCGAGCTTCAGCATCTCCTCGATGTCGGCTTCCTTGGCGCCGTCGAACACCGGCGTCGCGATCGGCACGCCGTGGCTCAGGTTGCGGCCCAGCTCCATCAACTCGCTGTCGTTCATCGTCTTGATGGTTTCGTCGTCGCCGTAGATCTTCTTCAGGGTCTCGCGCAACGGCTTGAGATCCTGCCTCTGATAGTAGGCGTCGATGGTCTGGCCGATCTTCTTGCCCATGCCTGCGCAGGCCCAGCCAAGATGCGTCTCCAGAATCTGGCCGACGTTCATGCGCGAGGGCACGCCGAGCGGATTGAGCACGATGTCGGCATGGGTGCCGTCCTCGAGGAACGGCATGTCCTCGATCGGAACGATCTTGGACACCACGCCCTTGTTGCCGTGACGGCCGGCCATCTTGTCGCCGGGCTGGATCTTGCGCTTCACCGCGACGAAGACCTTGACCATCTTCATCACGCCGGGCGGCAGTTCGTCGCCACGCTGCAGCTTTTCGACCTTGTCGAGGAAGCGCTGTTCAAGGCCCTTCTTCGATTCGTCGTACTGCTTCCGCATCGCCTCGATTTCGGACATCAGCTTGTCGTTGGGGGATGCAAACATCCACCACTGCGACCGCGGATGCTCGTCGAGCACGGCGCGCGTGATCTTGGTGTCCTTCTTGAAGCCCTTGGGACCCGCGATGCCCTGGCGATTTTCCAGCAGCTCCGCGAGACGGCCGTAGACGTTGCGGTCGAGGATCGCCTGTTCGTCGTCGCGGTCCTTGGCCAGACGCTCGATCTCTTCCCGCTCGATCGCCAGCGCACGCTCGTCCTTGTCGACGCCGTGCCGGTTGAACACGCGCACTTCGACGATCGTGCCCTGCACGCCCGGGGGCACGCGGAGCGAGGTATCGCGGACGTCGGAAGCCTTTTCGCCGAAGATGGCGCGCAAGAGTTTTTCTTCCGGCGTCATCGGGCTTTCGCCCTTTGGCGTGATCTTGCCGACCAGGATGTCGCCGGCGCGGACTTCCGCGCCGATGTAGACGATGCCGGCTTCGTCGAGGTTCTTCAGCGCTTCTTCCGAAACGTTCGGAATGTCGCGGGTGATTTCCTCGGGCCCGAGCTTGGTATCGCGGGCCATCACCTCGAACTCCTCGATGTGGATCGAGGTGAAGACGTCGTCCTTCACGATCCGCTCCGAGAGCAGGATCGAGTCTTCGAAGTTGTAGCCATTCCACGGCATGAACGCGACCAGCACGTTGCGGCCGAGCGCGAGTTCGCCGAGATCGGTCGAGGGGCCGTCGGCGATGATGTCGCCCTTCTTGACGACGTCGCCGACCTTCACCAGCGGACGCTGGTTGATGCAGGTCGACTGGTTGGAACGCTGGTACTTCATCAGTCGGTAGATATCGACGCCCGACTTGGTGGGATCGAGATCCTCGGTGGCGCGGATGACGACGCGGGTGGCGTCGATCTGGTCGATCACGCCGGAACGGCGCGCCGCGATCGCGGCACCCGAGTCACGGGCAACTACGCCTTCCATGCCGGTGCCGACGAACGGCGCCTCGGCGCGAACCAGCGGCACCGCCTGGCGCTGCATGTTCGAGCCCATCAGCGCGCGGTTGGCGTCGTCGTTCTCGAGGAACGGGATCAGGGCTGCGGCGACCGAAACCAGCTGCTTCGGCGACACGTCCATGTAGTCGACCTTGTCCGGCGTGATCGGCAGCACTTCGCCGGCGTGACGGCAGACGATCAGGTCTTCGGTGAAACGGCCCTTGGCATCGAGCGGCACGTTGGCCTGCGCCACGCGATACCGGCCCTCTTCCATCGCCGAGAGGTACACGACCTCGTCGGTAACGCGGCCGTCCTTGACCTTGCGGTAGGGCGTTTCGACGAAGCCGTACTTGTTGACACGCGCGAACGTCGCCAGCGAGTTGATCAGGCCGATGTTCGGGCCTTCCGGCGTCTCGATCGGGCAGATACGGCCGTAATGCGTCGGATGCACGTCGCGCACCTCGAAGCCGGCGCGCTCGCGGGTCAGACCGCCCGGTCCAAGCGCCGAGAGACGGCGCTTGTGGGTGATCTCCGACAGCGGGTTGGTCTGGTCCATGAACTGCGACAGCTGCGACGAGCCGAAGAATTCGCGCACCGCGGCGGCCGCCGGCTTGGCGTTGATCAGGTCCTGCGGCATCACGGTGTCGATATCGACACTGGACATGCGCTCCTTGATCGCGCGCTCCATGCGCAAGAGGCCGATGCGGTACTGGTTTTCCATCAGTTCGCCGACCGAACGCACACGGCGGTTGCCGAGATGGTCGATGTCGTCGATCTCGCCCTTGCCGTCGCGCAGGTCAACCAGCGTCTTGATGACGGCCAGGATGTCTTCCTTGCGCAGCGTGCGATGGGTGTCGGGCGCGTCGAGTTCGAGGCGCATGTTCATCTTGACGCGGCCGACCGCGGACAGGTCGTAGCGCTCGCTGTCGAAGAACAGCGACTGGAACATGGTCTGGGCCGAGTCGATGGTCGGCGGCTCGCCGGGACGCATCACGCGGTAGATGTCGAACAGCGCGTCTTCACGCGTCATGTTCTTGTCGGCATGCAGCGTGTTGCGGATGTAGGCGCCGACATTGACGTGGTCGATGTCGAGCAGCGGCAATTCCTTGTAGCCCTGCTCGTTGAGCGCCTTCAGCGACTTCTCGGTGAGTTCTTCGCCGGCTTCGGCGTAGATTTCACCGGTCTTCGGATTGACGAGGTCCTCGGCCAGGTAGTTGCCGACCAACTCTTCGTCGGTCATGCGCAGCGCCTTGAGGCCCTTTTCCTGCATCTGACGCGCACCGCGCACGGTGAGCTTCTTGCCGGCCTCGAGCACGACCTTGCCGGTATCGGCGTCGATCAGGTCGTTGACGGTCGAATAGCCGCGGAAACGGTTGGCGTCGAACGGCACGCGCCAGCCATCCTTGCCGCGCTTGTAGTTGATCTTCTTGTAGAAGGTGGACAGGATCGTCTCGCCGTCGAGACCGAGCGCGTACATCAGCGAGGTCACGGGAATCTTGCGGCGGCGATCGATGCGCGCAAACACGATGTCCTTGGCGTCGAACTCGATGTCGAGCCAGGAACCGCGATACGGAATCACGCGCGCGGCAAATAGCAGCTTGCCGGACGAATGGGTCTTGCCCTTGTCGTGGTCGAAGAACACGCCGGGCGAACGGTGCATCTGCGAGACGATGACGCGCTCGGTGCCGTTGACGACGAAGGTGCCGTTCATGGTCATGAGCGGGATATCGCCCATGTAGACGTCCTGCTCCTTGATGTCCTTGACCGACTTGGCGCCGGTTTCCTCGTCGATATCGAACACGATCAGGCGCAGCGTCACCTTCAGCGGCGCAGCATAGGTCATGCCGCGCTGGCGGCACTCGTCGACGTCATACTTCGGCGGCTCGAATTCGTAGCGGACGAATTCCAGCATCGAGGTGCCGGAGAAATCCGAAATCGGGAACACCGAGCGGAACACCGCCTGCAGGCCCTCGTCCAGCCGCCCGCCGGGGGGTTCGTCAACCATCAGGAACTGATCGTAGGACGCCTTCTGAACCTCGATGAGGTTCGGCATCTCGGCGACTTCCTTGATGTGTCCGAAGAACTTGCGAATGCGTTTGCGACCGGTGAATGTCTGCTGCGCCATCGTGGCCTCTCATTTTCGCCGCCCTGTTGGGCGAACCATCCGAAGCGCGACTGCCGCCGCCCCCGGGTTGAA
Organism: Bradyrhizobium sp. KBS0727; assembly: GCF_005937885.2. NCBI lineage: Bacteria > Pseudomonadati > Pseudomonadota > Alphaproteobacteria > Hyphomicrobiales > Nitrobacteraceae > Bradyrhizobium > Bradyrhizobium sp. KBS0727. Next base: position 4,423,672 of record NZ_CP042176.1, read on the forward strand.
TTTCGAATCGCTCAAAAGGAACAAAGCCCAATTTCAGGAATTAACTCCTGAATCCGTTCTCTAGACCTTCAAAACGCAAAACGACGCGCGGGGCGCATGCCTGCACCCGCCCGTCTCAAGTTGCCGCTTCACGGACTGAAAAAGCCCGAAATTTGACTGTCTCCCAACGGCTTACGCCAAGGACCCTGCCGTCCCCACCGCCTACCGCGTTTTCCTGCTGCCGCCCCGATATGGGGCGGTAATCGTGGAGATTCGAGGGGCTAACCCCGCGAATCCCCACACTTTTTTGTGTACGCTGTGCTCCGGGTTACCCCAGCGCACCGACTTTGGACAGATCCCCGGGCCGCGCGCGGCCTAGGCCTCGCTTGTCCGGGGACGGAATTGAAGCAAGCTTCGCTTACTTCAGTTCCACCTTGGCGCCAGCCTTTTCGAGCTGGGCCTTGAGCTTCTCGGCTTCGTCCTTGTTCACGCCTTCCTTGACAGCCTTGGGCGCGCCTTCGACGAGGTCCTTGGCTTCCTTGAGGCCCAGGCCGGTGATGGCGCGGACTTCCTTGATGACTTCGATCTTCTTGTCGCCGGCCGCAGCCAGCATGACCGTGAACTCGGTCTTTTCTTCAGCGGGAGCAGCGGCAGCAGCAGCCGGACCGGCTACCGCAACGGCGGCGGCGGCGGACACGCCCCACTTTTCTTCGAGGAGCTTTGCGAGCTCGGCAGCTTCGAGCACGGTGAGGCTCGAGAGGTCGTCGACGATTTTCTGTAAGTCAGCCATTGATCTGTTTCCTTAAACGTATTGGTTCGAACCAGGTTTGATTTGCGAAGGGTCAGGCCGCTTCGCTCTTTGAGGCATAGGCCTGAACGACGCGCGCGAGCTTGGCCGCGGGCGCTGTCGTGAGCTGAGCGATCTTGGTCGCCGGCGCCACCAGGAGGCCGACAATCTTTGCGCGCAGTTCATCGAGTGACGGCAGCGAGGCGAGCGCCTTCACACCGTTCACATCCAGGACGGTTTTACCCATCGAGCCGCCGAGAATGACGAACTGTTCGTTCGTCTTGGCGAATTCGACGGCAACCTTCGGCGCCGCTACCGGATCGTCAGAAGTGGCGATCACGGTCGGTCCCTTCAGCAGGGAACCGATGGCAACGACATCCGTGCCTTCAAGAGCAATTTTGGCGAGACGGTTCTTCGAGACCTTAACCGACGCGCCCGCCTGCTTCATCTGCATGCGCAGCTTCTGCATTTGGACCACGGTGAGGCCGGAATAGTGGGCGACGACTGCGACGCTCGTGGCCTTGAAGACCCCGTTCAGCGCCTCAACCGCGTCCTTTTTTGCCGCTCTTTCCACAGCAAGCTCTCTCCGGTTGGCGGCCCTCGCTACGTGAGCGAGACCGCCGGGTTGCACCCATCGTCTCACCCAAAACCTGACCTCTGGACACAGTCCACGGGACACGTCGGGCAAGACGACATTTGAAAAGCCTGCCCTCCCGAACCAGATGGCGCGGGGTGTCGAGGTTCGAACCAAATCAACGCAGACGCCGCCGAAAGCGACGCAAAGCGAAATTCGATCTTCACCCGTCTATGCAGGCCATACGATTAAGCCGTTGAAAAACTTTCGTTTCGCGCGGGCGCCTGCAGTCTTGGACAGGATCGAGACCATTCGGCAAGCCGAAGGTCCCTGCTCTCATTCCACCGGGACGACGGATCCCCTTCCTTTCGAGCAATCCAAGCGGATGTCTTGAAAGGAATGATCTCCTACCGTATCGGGTTTTCGGAATGCGAGCACAGACGTGCCAGCAACGGCCAGCACGCCCGGAAGCCGTTATCTAACGATTCTTGCCCGGCTTGCCAAGTCTTATCCGGCCTGACGAGCAAAATTCACACCAAACGGCCAAACGGTACCTGCGTACTTCAAATTTCCGGCTGAAATCACCCGTCAGGCGCCCCTCACCTCATATGGAAGCGCCTTGCCGGCGAAATACGCCTCGAGGTTTGCGATCACGCAGTTCTGCATCGCCACGTGCGATTCCAGCGTGTGGCCGCCGATATGCGGGCTCAGCACCACATTCGGCAGCGCGGTCAGCGCGTCCGGCGCATGCGGTTCCCTGGCGTAGACATCAAGGCCGGCGCCGGCGATGGCCTGGTCGGTCAACGCCGCAATCAGCGCCGGCTCATCGATGACCGAGCCGCGCGAGATATTGACGACGAAACCATCCTTGCCGAGCTTCTTCAGGATCCCGGCATCGACGGCGTGGTTGGTGTCGGAGCCGGCGCGAACCGCGATCATCAGCACGCTGCACCATTCGGCCAGCGCCTCCAGGCTCGGAAAATACTGGTACGGCACGTCGTGCCGGCTGCGGCTGAAATAGCCCACTTCGGTCTCGAAGGCGGCGACCCGCGCGGCGATCTTGCGGCCGATCTCCCCCATGCCGTAGACGCCGACCTTGCGGCCGAGCATGCCGGCCTGCGGCCGCATCATCGGCGAAGGCTTGGCGCCGGCCCAGCTCCCGTCACGGACATAACTGTCGGCAACCAGCAAACGCCGCGTGGTCGCCAGCATCAGAGTGACGGCGATGTCGGCGACCGACGCCGCGTTCGCCCCCGGGCTGTGGCCCACCGCAATCCCGCGTTTTGCCGCCGCCGACAGATCGACGCCGTCATAGCCGGTGCCGTAGCAGACGATGGCCCCGAGTTTCGGCATCAGGTCCATCGCGTCAGCGCCGAACGGCGTTCCGCCCGCGGTGAGGACCGCGCGAATGCCGGACAGTTGCTCGGCGGAGAACACGTCATTCGGCCGCTTGCCCGCGGTATCCAGAAGTTCGAAGCGTTCGCCGAACCGCACCATCTGGGCTTTGGGGAAACGCGAATAGATCAGCACCTTGTCGGGCATTGTTGTTCTTTCTTCCTAAGTCCGGCACCGCGACGATTACGCAAGGCACCGGCAAACGCAAAGGGCGGAACCGGTTTCCCGATTCCGCCCTCTCTATTTTATGCGTAGCGCAAGAGCGTTAGCCGAGGATCGTACCCGGCTCGACCTTGACGCCCGGGCCCATGGTGGAGGAGACCGCCACGCGCTGGATGTAGGTGCCCTTGGAACCGGCCGGCTTCGCCTTGGAGACCGCATCCGCGAGCGCCTTGACGTTCTGGACCAGCTTCTCTTCCGAGAACGAGGCCTTGCCGATACCGGCCTGCACGATGCCAGCCTTCTCGACGCGGAACTCGACCGAACCGCCCTTGGCGCCCTTCACGGCGGTGGCGACGTCCATCGTCACGGTGCCGATCTTCGGGTTCGGCATCATGCCGCGCGGGCCGAGCACCTTACCGAGGCGGCCGACCAGCGGCATCATGTCGGGGGTTGCGATACAACGATCGAAGTCGATCGCACCGCCCTGCACCTTCTCGACCAGGTCTTCGGCGCCGACGACGTCAGCGCCTGCAGCCCTGGCTTCGTCGGCCTTGGCGCCACGGGCGAACACGCCGACGCGCAGCGTGCGGCCGGTGCCGTTCGGCAGATTGACGACGCCACGAACCATCTGGTCGGCGTGACGCGGGTCGACGCCGAGATTGATCGCGATCTCGATCGTCTCGTCGAACTTCGACTTGGCGCGTTCCTTGACCATCTTGATGGCCTCCGCGAGCGGATAGAGGTGCTCGCGGTCGACGCCCTCGCGGGCCTTGCTCAAACGTTTTCCGATTGCCATGACCCGTTACCCCGCCACTTCCAGACCCATCGAACGGGCAGAGCCCTCGACCATCTTCATGGCCGACTCGATGGAATCGCAATTGAGATCCTTCATCTTCTTCTCGGCGATCTCGCGCACCTGCGCCTTGGTCACCGCGCCGGCCTTGTCGCGGCCCGGCGCTTTCGAACCGGACTGGATCTTGGCGGCCTGCTTGAGGAAGAACGACATCGGGGGGGTCTTCATCTCGAAGGTGAACGAACGATCGGCGTAGATCGTGATCACCACCGGAATCGGGGTGTTCTTCTCTTCCTTCTGCGTCTGGGCGTTGAACGCCTTGCAGAATTCCATGATGTTGAGACCGCGCTGACCAAGCGCGGGACCGATCGGGGGCGAAGGATTCGCCGCACCGGCCGGCACCTGCAATTTCAGGTATCCGGTCACTTTCTTTGCCATTTAATCACTCCTGTTGTGCCGGCCGGGGCCGGCGGTTTCAGGTTTCGTGGTTCGGTTCAAGAGCAGTTGGCAACCGCCCTCTTCCTCCCACGTCCTAGTTTACGCAGAGACGTACTCCGCGCTTTCGATACGCGAAGACGCGCTTCGCGCATTCGATCAGACCTTCTCGACCTGACCGAATTCCAGTTCGACGGGGGTGGCACGGCCGAAGATCGACACCGCGACCTTCACGCGCGAACGCGCCTCGTCAATTTCCTCAACCACGCCGGAGAACGACGCGAACGGGCCATCGGCCACGCGGACGTTCTCGCCGATTTCGAACGACACCGACGCCTTCGGACGCTCGACGCCTTCCTGCACCTGGTGCAGGATCCGCATCGCTTCGGCTTCCGAGATCGGCATCGGCTTGTTTTCGGCGCCGAGGAAGCCGGTCACCTTCGGGGTGTTCTTGATGAGATGAAACGCCTCGTCGGTCAGTTTCATCTTCACTAGCACGTAGCCCGGGAAGAACTTGCGCTCGGCATCGATCTTGCGACCGCGGCGCACCTCGGTGACCTTCTCGGTCGGCACCAGCACCTGCTCGAACAGCTCCTCGAGCCCGCGCTGCTTGGCCTGCTCGCGGATCGATTCCGAGACCTTCTTTTCGAAGTTCGAATAGGCGTGAACGATATACCAGCGCTTGTCCATGGTTTGGGTTCCGGTGCTCATCAGTGGACGCCCAGCAGCAAGGTGACGACATAACGAATGATCTGATCCGAGGCGAAGAAGAAGATCGAAGCCAGCGCCACCATCACGAACACCATGATCGTGGTGATCGTGGTCTCGCGGCGCGTCGGCCAGGTGACCTTGGCGGTCTCCGAGCGTACTTCCTGCAGGAATTTGAACGGGCTGAAAGCCATCGTTTGGTAATCCGCGTCCCAACGAGACGATGTTTGATTTAAGTGAATCCGAACAGCCCTCTAGCGCCCAGCCCTCTCTCGAAGGATGAGCCGCAAAGCGGGCTCGATTGTTCGGGGGAATTCAAAGCCGCGCCGGATATCCGTAGAACGGGCCGGCAGCAGGTGGCGGGTATCTACTGCCAGTCGGGCAAAAGGTCAAGGTCCCGGGGCGTCGCATCGCATCGCGGGCCCAAAGGATATCAACGCCTTAGAGCGGAAGCCGACCCCAGAACTGTCGGCGGCGGCTTCGGGGCACGCGACGCCGGAAGAATCCAAACGGTTGCAGCCTAATTTGGAGGCAACCGTCCACTCCTTTTGCGGTTTCCATCGCGGTCGAACTGCCAACTTGTTGACGCAGATTTATCGCCTGATCCGGCCGGGGATCCCGCAACGGAGCAGGAAATCATAATGCCGTCGTTTCGAACTCGCTGCAGACTGGCTGCGGCTACATTTTTCCTCGTGATCCCGACGGCCTCTTTCGCTCAGGAAGATCGGGGAACTCCCGAACAGCGTGAAGCCTGCACGCCGGACGCGATGCGGCTCTGCGGCGCCTATCTGCTCGATCCAAGGAGCGTGGAGGCCTGCCTTCGGGCCAGCGGGCCGCGGTTGAGCCCGCCCTGTTACGATGTCTTCTTTCCGCCGCAGCAAGCCGCGGCCCCACCATTGCCGAGGGGCTCGCGCAAACGCGTTCCACCGCCGCCACCACAGGACGACGAGGACTAGGACATCACGCGCGCCGGTCCCGATGCGAACCCGATTGGTTAATGCCGGGTAACGCGGTGGTTCAAATCCGAACGAGCGCGCATGGGCGTTCTTAAAAATTTGCGGGCAGATTATGCGCTCCGACGAAGGCGCGACGCGCGTCTTTGCTCAAGATATTGACGGGACATGAGACGACCATGGCGCTCAGCCAAGCCCAACCTGCTCAGGAAGCATCTCCGGCCGATACCGTCTGGACCGTTCTCGACGCGGCCAACGACCTCGGCGACACCCTCACGGTCGATGCGTGCCGGCGGGTGATCGATGCGAATCTGCGTGGCCAGGAGGCCGCGGCATCCGACATGGCCGTTGTTGCGGCGTTCTTCAGCTAATGTCGTAACAGCGCCAAGGATCGGGTTACGAAATCGGGCCAAGCCTTTGATTAACCCGTTGATTAGCCCTTGGATTTAGCTGGCAGGGGCGGCAGGGCTCGAACCTGCGACAACCGGTTTTGGAGACCGGTACTCTACCAACTGAGCTACACCCCTACAGTGAACCGTAATCTATCGCCGGTTCGCGCCGTTTCAAGCATAGGCCATGCCCCGATTGCAAGGGTGAAGCGCTGACCCCGCGTCCAGAACCCTATCCAAGTCACGGCTTCTGCGCCAAACTTCCTCCCTCATAAGCAAGAAGAGCAACGGGAGAGACCATGAACGCGCAGACCGCCGCCCGGCCAACATCCGCCCCGCAGACCCCCTCCCTGCCCCACGCCAAGCCGGAAACGCTCGGGCTCTCGGCCACGCGCCTGCAGCGGATGTCGGACGCCTTCAAGCGCGAGGTCGACAAGGGAACCCTGCCCGGCGCGACGGTCATGGTGGCGCGGCGCGGCCAGATCGGCTGGTTCGATGCGATCGGCCGGCAGAATCCGGCGACCTCGGCGCCGATGGCGCATCACAGCCTGTTCCGCATCTTCTCGATGACCAAGCCGATCGTCTCGATCGGCATCATGATGCTGGTCGAGGACGGCCACTTCATCCTGGGCGACCCCGTCGCCAAGTTCATTCCGGAATTCGCCGACCAGAAGGTCGGCGTCGAGAACAACGGCAAGCTCGACCTCGTGCCGGTGAAGCGGCAGATGACGGTCCAGGACCTGCTGCGGCACACCTCGGGTCTCACTTACGACCACACCGGCAACGGCCTGGTCCAGCAACTCTACCAGCAGTCGCGGCTGCGCAGCCGCAAGATCAGCAATACCGAGCACGCCACCATGATCGCCGGCATGCCGCTGGTCTGCCAACCCGGCGAGGCCTGGAACTACAGCCGCTCCACCGATGTGCTCGGCCGCATCATCGAGGTCGTCTCCGGCAAATCGCTCAGCGCATTCCTGACCGAGCGCATCCTGGCGCCGTTGCAGATGGCCGAGACCGCGTTCCACACGCCTGAAGCCAACGCCGGCCGCCTCGCCGAACCGTTCCCGACCGATCCCTGGACCGGCGAGAAGGTGCAGCTCTTCAACATGCTTGAGAAGCCGGTAATGGAATCCGGCGGCGGCGGGCTGGTCTCGACCACGATGGACTATGCGCGCTTCAGCCAGATGCTGCTCAACGGCGGCTCGCTCGACGGTATCAGGATCGTCGGCCGCAAGACGCTGGAACTGATGGCGTCGAACCATCTCGGCCCCCACGTCAAGGTCGACTCGCCGTTGATGCCGGCCGGTCACGGCTTCGGCCTCGGCTTCGCCGTTCGTACCGACGAAGGCATGGCGCCGTTCTCCGGCTCGCGCGGTCAGTTCTTCTGGAGCGGGATGGCCGGAACGTTCTTCTTCATCGATCCCGCCGAACAGCTGTTTTGCGTGTTCATGATGCAGGGCCCCGGCCAACGCGAGTACCTCCGCGCGGTGCTGCGGGACCTGGTGTATGCGGCGGTGGAGTGACGCATTGATGCGGGCGTAGCGCCCCCACCAAGACTGTCATGCCCCGCGAAGGCGGGGCATCCAGTACGCCGTGACTTCAATCGCTAAGGCGACGCTGGTGATTACTGGATCACCCGCCCCAGTGCGCAATTGCGCACAAGGCGGGTGATGACACCTTGAAGTCGCCGCTGCCTAGCGCCCCTCAGCTAATCGTCGCCCCACCATCGATCACGATGGTCTGGCCGGTCATGAAGTCGCCGGCCTTCGATCCCATCAACACCGCCGCACCCGCGATCTCGTCGGGAACGCCGATGCGGAGCAGCGGCGAACGCGCCGTCGACGCCTTCAGGGTATCCGGATTGTCCCACAGCGCCTTGGCGAAATCGGTCTTGATCAGGCCCGGCGCGATGCAGTTCACGCGGATATTGTGCTTGCCGTATTCGCAAGCGAGGTTGCGCGCGAGCTGCATGTCAGCCGCCTTCGAAATCGCGTAGGCGCCGAGCACGGTCGAGCCCTTGAGGCCTCCGATCGAGGACACGATCACGATCGAGCCGTCCTTGCGCTCGATCATGTCAGGCACGACCATGCTGATGAGCCAGTTGTTGGCAACGATGTTGTTGTCGAGAATCTTGCGGAACTGATCGTCCGAAATGCCGCCGAGCGGTCCGTAGTAAGGATTGGACGCCGCATTGCAGACCAGCACGTCGATCTTGCCGAAGGCACGCTTGGATTCGTTGACGAGGTTTTGCAGGTTTTCCTTGCTGGAAATATTGGCCGCGATCGCGACCGCCGTTCCCTTGCCGAACTTGTCGTTGATCTCCTTGGCGACCTGATCGCAGACGTCCTGCTTGCGCGAGGAGATCACGACCTTGGCGCCGTGCTCGGCCATCCGCTCGGCGATGGCGCGGCCGATGCCGCGGGTCGAGCCGGTGATGACGGCAACTTTTCCCGACATATCGAACAAGGTCATGTCTCTCTCCCAGATGTTGATCCAGCTCAGCGCCGGTTTTGGTTTTTAGCTTCTTAAATGAGCAGGCTTTGCGAGCTAAGCAGCCTTTGCGGCCTTCGACAACCGCAGCCCGCCGAACTCAGGCGAGCTTGGTCGGCGCGATCTCCGGTCCCGCCGGCTGGTGCATGGCGTTGTGCGAGGCGTCCGCGATCCATGGCTGCTGGTTGACCATCGGCAGCCGCCAGCCATCGTGGCCGGCGCTCGCGATATGATCGAGCCGCGTCACCGAACAATTATCGATGTCGAACACGAGACCCTTTTCAGGCTGACCGCCGAGCGCAAGACCGACCGCGGCCTTGATCGTTCCGCCATGCGCAACGACGATGACGTCCCTGCCCGCCTGCTCGGCATTGATGCGGTCGATCGCGCCGCAGGTGCGGTTATAGAGATCCATGAAACTCTCGCCGCCGGGTGCGGCTTCGTCGATCGCGGCAAACCAGTGGCTGCCGGCCGGGCGGCTCGCCAGGAACGCGGCGCGGTTCATGCCCTGCCACTCGCCGAGATGCTGCTCGGCGAAGTCTTTCACCTGCGGCATCTCGGACGGCTTGGGGAAACCCGCGGCCCAGATCGCGTCGGCGGTTTGATGCGTGCGCTTCAGCGTGCTTGCATACCAGACCGCATTGCGCGGCAGGATCTTGCCGACCGCGTCGAACACCACGCGATCGCTGGTGTCGCAACCGAGATCCTTCTGGCCGTAGATGCAGCCGTTGTCCTCGCGGACCGGCGCATGGCGGACCCACCACCATCGCGTCGTGACCACCCCTGATTTCGGAGCCGCAACTGATTTGTCGGTATTGGACATCGCCAAGGCCCTTCAATAGTGTTCGCTGTCGCTGTACGTCAGAGCACGCACCGTCTCAAGTGACTTCATCGTTTGAAATCTTGTTTGAATTCCGCATGGCGGAAGCTCCGACAATCATGAACTGACAGGGAGAGATTCATGGGCCGCCTCGAAGGCAAATCCGTCATCATCACCGGCGCTGGAAGCGGCATCGGGCGCGCGGCCTCGGTATTGTTCGCCAAGGAAGGCGCCAGGCTCGTTATCGTCGATCGCGCCGAAGGCGTGAAGGAAACCGCCAAGCTGGTCGGCGATGCCGGCGGCACCGTCGAGGCCGTGATGGCGGATGCGGGTTCGGAAGCCGACGTGAAGGCCTTCATCGACAAGGCGGTGTCGAAATACGGCAGGCTCGATGCGATCTGGGCCAATGCCGGCGTCTCCGGCGGGCTGGTGCCGATCCCCGAACAGACCGTCGAGCACTGGCAGGAAGTGCTGCGCATCAACCTGATCGGACCGTTCCTCGCGATCAAGCATTCGATGCCGCACATGATCAAGCAGAAGTCCGGCTCGATCGTCTGCACCGCTTCCGTCGCGGGCCTCAAGGCCGGCGCCAGCGGACACCCCTACGGCGCCAGCAAGGCCGGCGTCATCAGCCTGGTGCAGACCACCGCCTATTCGCTGTCCGGCACCGGCGTGCGCATCAACGCGGTGTGCCCGGGCCTGATCGAGACCGGCATGACCAAGCCGGTGTTCGACCGCGCCAAGGAACGCGGCACGCAGGACAAGATCGGTCAGCTCAATCCGCTGAAGCGGCCCGGCCAGCCGCATGAACTCGCGGCGATGGGCCTGTTCCTGGCGAGCGACGACGCCTCCTACGTCAACGGCCAGGCGATCCCTGTCGACGGCGGCCTCACCGCCTCGATGCCGTATGCGGGGAAGCCGATCTGATCGGTCAGGAGCCGTCATTGCGAGCGAAGCGAAGCAATCCATCGCGCCACAACAAGAAAGAATGGATTGCCGCGTCGCTTCGCTCCTCGCAATGACGGAGGAAAGAGCGAAGCTCCAAACTCCCGTCATACCCCGCGCATGCGGGGTATCCAGTACGCTGCGGCTTATCGGTTCAATCATTGACGTCTCTGGAATACTGGATCGTCCGCTATCGCGGACGATGACAGCGGAGAGCGTTCTCGCGGCGCGATGCGCCCGAAGTTTTGCAAGTAACCTTGCTCCTCTGAAAACAGAGGGCGCAGGGAAGACCGGGTGCGCGCTGCACCCGCGGTCTCATGTGCGATGTGCATAAAGAAATGCTGCACATGAGCATACAGGTTCAGCGGAGAACACCCGGCCTCCCCTACGCAATGGCTTTACGGCTTATACGATTTCGTCCTGGTGACCGGCTTTCTTGCCACCATCATCATTGGAAGCTTTCGCCTCCGCCGACTTGACGCCAGCACCGGGGCGTCGGACCCGAACGATTTCACCGTACGCTCTTGCCACGCTCGTCAGTCGCAGCATCAGCGTCCATCGCATCCCACCGCACGGTCGTGACGATCGCGATCGCCCCTCTTGTCGCGGTAGACGAGCGAAGTTGAACTCCTGATTTGCCCGACGGCGCCAGCGAAATATTTTTTGCGTGAGGGCTGGACAGGTTTTTGCGTGGCGGCACTGATTTGCCCGTCGGGTTACTTTGTCGCAGGCATTTGTCGTTGCGCGCGCAAGCGAAGCAGTGCATGGCGCCCTCGCTGTGAGATGCATTGCTTCCGCTTTCGCTCACTGATCCTTGTACTCTTCGCAATCGGCACCGCCGTCTCGTTTCGATTGAGTTTGTTGTTGCCGGCGCGCGCGATCGGCGATTTGAGCTTGACGATCAAACAGACGTGGCGCCGTACCCGCGGCAACACATGGCGGCTGATCTGGGGCGTCGTTGTAACCACCGCGCCACCGTTGATCGTCGCACAAATCGGCTTCGTGATGCTGATAGGGTTCCCAAACCCTGCGAATTTTCGCGAATTTCGTGGCGGGCATGACCGCCGCCGGCACCGTGTTCAGCGTCTACTACCTGCTCATCGTGCCCATCGGGATCGGCTTTCTCTCGCATGCCTATCGGCATTTCTTCCAGGCGCCGCTGGAACTCCCCTCGGGCTCTGAATTTACTTCTGCTTTCGGCAGAACAACGGACATGGCCGGGCTTGCTGCTAGCCCGACCCGGTCGTGAATGACCCTTATCGGACCTCGCGGGCCATGGCTCGGATAATGGCACGATACGGCCACGGCACGACGAAGCTGCCAAGCGTTCTCTGGCCTGGCATGCGGTGTCACGCTGGTCCGATCAGTGCGAAGCTGCATCTCGTTACCGTAGGCAAGCCCGGCTGCCAGATTAAGACGCTGTGCCACTAACTGCGCATTTGCGCGTTGTATAACCACGGCAGGCCAGTAAGCGTGTGGTTGGACGATGCCCGAATTTCGCGTGAGCCAGATTTCCGATACCCATCTTACCCGTTGCTTGCGAAAACTAACCGAGAATTTTCAGCGCGTGAGTGAACGCATCGATGCGACGCGCCCCGATATCATCGTCAACACCGGCGATCTGGCCTTCGACGCCCCGACCAATCGCGATGACCTCGCATTCGCCAAGGCGCTGCACGATGAGCTGCCCGTTGCCTGCCGCTATTTGCCTGGCAACCACGATATCGGCGACAATCCAACCGAGTTTGGACCACCTTCGGAGCCGCCAGTCACCGAAGAGAACCGGCAGTACTTTGTTTCCGTGATCGGCGAAGACCGCTGGAGCTTCGATGCCGCTGGATGGCGGTTTATCGGGCTGAATTCGATGGTGATGAATTCAGGCCTTGCTTGCGAGGCCGAGCAATTCGATTGGCTCACCTCCCAACTGGCCGCGACCGGCAGCAAGCCGGTCGCGTTGTTTCTGCACAAGCCGCTTTATCTGAATACGCCTGACGATCTGGAGTTGGCGGCGACCTCGTTTCGCTACGTTCCAAAGCCTGCGCGACGACGTCTGATCGAGCTGTTGGATGCCGTCGATCTGCGCCTCGTCGCCAGCGGCCACATCCACCAGCGCCGCGACTTCACCCGTGGTCACGTCAGGCATATCTGGGCGCCGCCGACGGGCTTCATCATTCCCGACGTGAGGCAGGAACGGATCGGCATCAAGGAGGTCGGGCTGGTGGAGTATCGTTTCGAGCCCCACGGTTTTGATGTCAGTCACGTCCGTGCGCAGGGGCAAATCGATATCAAATCGCTCTCTCTACCGATCTGGACTGCCTACCACGCTCGGAAAATCTACGCATCATATCGGAGGCGGACGAGCCGGTCCGAGAATGCTCACTGAGCCAGCGAGGTATACCCGCACAGATGGAGTGACCTTTACCGGCAGACCTGTGGGCAGACCGGTAATTTTGATAGTAGGTCTGGGCCTGTCGCAGGTTAATGCTGGCAACATGCGGCCAAGACGATGGCCACCGCTTAGGTGAATGACCATTGTCGCTACAATTCCACCGTGCCGTCGAGGACATGGAAATATCTAGCGCGAGCAGCGAGCGCTTTTCGTTCGTGATCACGTATGAGAACTCCACCGGTGAGGGTTTCACGGACAACCTGGCTATGTCGCCTCATGGCGCCCGCTTCATCGGAGCAGGGGCCCGACGAGGATCGGCGGCTCGCCATTCAATACTTTCGATAAGGCTGAGGAAGCCTGCAACACCGTGCTCGAATACCTGACAAGAACAAGGTGATGCCAGGTTTGGTACCCTGCACGAGAGGTCGCTACGCGCTTCGACGGAGACGCGCGAAAGCCACTGCTTTCGTCAGGGCGCATTTGAACGGTGGGGCATGTCTTCGTATTGTCTGCTGTTGGCACATAGCGTCAGTTACTGCGCTGCAAAGACATGTCCGAAGTTGGGGTAAAGCCGACCTGCCGGTCGAACGCCCCGATTTCTCACTTTGACCCCCAACAGACATGAGCTAGTCCAAATACTTTCGAAGTTCCGGGTGCCATTTTTTTGCGACCACGCTCTCACCGATCGTGAAGCGCATGAGGTCTTCCCCGATCTCCAACGGGCCCTGATAGGTGCTTTGTGTCCGCGATACGAGCTCGCGTACCTCCGTTGCAAGAAGCAAGATGTGCGAATAGGCGGCGAGTTTTGGCTTTACGCGCGAAAAAACCATGCCGGCTTCCTCGGGCGAGGTATGATGGTCGGCGACCGGCTTCATCTGCGGCAACTTTGCCAGTTGCGCCGACATCGCAAAAACTTCGTGGATCAAGAGATCGCTTCCGGCCGCATGCTTGATCAGGTTTTCGTCAAGCTTCGTGTTGCCGGAAACCGTTACCGATCGCGGACCGTAGTCGATCCGATAGCCCACCGATGGCTTGATCAGGTCGCCGTGATTAACAGCAAAGGCGCTGACCTTGACGCCCGCCTCGTCGAATACCACGCGGTCGCCCTGGAAATCGTGCACCTCGATTTGTGTGGCGGCGGTCGTGATGTGTTCGTCGGCATGACGGATGCGGGTGTCTTCGGAGAATGCCTCAGCAAGGCCTTTGGCAATCCTCGCCACGCCGCTTGGCGCGGTTGTCCCGTCCGATGGACCCCACAGTCTCATCGGTTTGGCACGCGATCCAAACGGCCCGAACATATACCCGGTCATCCATAGATCAGGCAGTCCTGCGACATGGTCTGAATGATAATGGGTGAGAAAAACGGCATCGATGCCTTTGCCGGACGATATCCCCAATTGATAGAGGCGCACCGTCACTCCGCGGCCGGCGTCGAATAGCAGATTTAGTCCGCCGGCTTGAACGAGCGTTGCTGGCCCGAAACGCGCGGGGGTCGGTTCGGGGCCACCCGTACCGAGCAGCGTCACAATGACATCGTTGGAGACCGCCGGCTTTTCTTCAGCCGCCGCGCTGCCATAGATCGAATAGGCCAGCGCCAAAGTTGCCGCGATACCCGCCAAAATGCACCGCCGCGTCGCCGTCGCGCCATCTGCCACCATACGTCAATTCCTTTGTCATTTCCGTGGGTCGCAATCGCCGGATGGGCCCAATGCGGGCCATCACCGGCCGTCTTGTTTGCCAACAGCAAACAACCGTCGCTGGCTGGTGCGCTTGTATATTTCAGCCATCCGGGGAAAGAATGTTTTCCCATTCGCCGACAAACTGGCTTGGTCCAACGCCAACCAAAGTGTGGCATTCGCGATCGAAATGCGCCTGATCAAAATATCCGGCCTCGTGGACAATCCGGGTCCACGACTTCATCGGTTCGATGCGATGGGCCGTCAAGGCCGCGTCGAACCTGATCGTTCGCGCATAAAGTTTGGGAGAAAGGCCCACTTGTGACGTAAAACGGCGTTGAAAATGGCGTGCGCTAAGGCCGGATTGCTTCACAAGGGCGTCGATACGAACACGCCCCCGCGTTGCCAGCATCAGGCGGGACGTGTGGCCGATCCCATCCTGCGCTGAACTGTTATCCAGCATCATGCCGAACCAACGTTCTGCCGCGGCTACGCGCGTGGCAAAGTCCGCAGCCGAACGTACGGCGTCACTTAGCAACAACGCGCGTTTGCCAAGAACGTCGGGGGCCGCGATGCCTTCGTTGACGAGCGACGTCATATCGATGCCGACTAGGCGGTTGAGGGCAGCGGGTTGAAGCAGAATGTTGAAGATATGGACTTCACCCGACATGTAGAGTTGGGTTCGACTAAATTCTATCTATCCATCAACCTTAAAACCGCCAACGCGCTCGGCCTTACCGTCCCTGTCACGCTTCTCGCCAGCGCCGACGAGGTGATTGAATAAGAGCGATGTCCGTTAGTGGTACATCGCGTCGCTTCGCGGCGCTGCGAATTTGGTCCGCTATCGGGCTTAGCGGACCCTGGCAAGCCGTCCGCCCGGCAGATTTATTTGTTCACGGCCTAGCAGCCGCCGAAGCAAGGGACTTCAAGAAGCGACCGCGCTCACAGCCCATCCGGCGGCAGGCCGGAGGCGCTGGCCGCCACTTCGCGGTGACGGATGCGCTCGCGGTAGAAGGCGTAGAGGCCAGACGCGACGATGATCGACGCGCCCGTTGCCATCATGGTGTCGGGCACGTCGCCGAACACGAGATAGCCGAGCAGCAGGGCCCATAGCAGCGCGGTATATCGAAACGGCGCGATCGCCGAGATATCGCCCGACCGCAGCGCCATGATGACGCATTGATAGCCGACCAGCACCAGCACCGCGGCGAGCGCCAGCAGGCCGACCGAGTGCGCCGAGGGCGGTGTCCAGCCGCCTAGCGGAACGAGAATGACGGCGCCCGCGGTCGTCACCGTCACCGTCGTCAACAGCGTGATGAACAGCGACGGGATGTGCGAAGGAATACGCTTGGTGGCGAGGTCGCGCAACGAACAGAACAACACCGACACTAGCGCCAGCAGCGTGAACTGGTTGAAGCCGGCGACGCCCGGCCGGACGATGATGAGGACGCCGACGAAGCCGGCCGTGATCGCCGACCAGCGCCGCCAGCCGACCGGCTCACCGAACGCAACCGCAGCACCCAGCGTGATGGTCAGCGGCAACGCTTGCAGGATCGCCGACGTGTTGGCGAGCGGAAGATGCGTGATCGCCGCCAGGAACGATACGGTGCCGCCGACCTCGCCGACGATGCGCAGCGCCACCGATTTGACGAACAGCGTTCGCAGCGGACGGATGGCGCCCTGATGGATCGCGAGTGCGCCGATCAGCACGATCGCGAATAGGCCGCGCACCAGCATTACCTGGCCGAAGTTCATCTGCGACGACGTCAGCTTGGTGATGGAGTCGTTCATGGTGAAGCCGGCCATGGCAACCGCCATCAACAGGCTTCCGCGCAGATTCGGAGAGAGCGGCAATTCAGCTTCCGGTGGATCGCAGGGTGGGCAAAGCGACAGCGTGCCCACCATTCACTGCAACGATCAGGAGAGATGGTGGGCATGGCGCGAAGAGCGCCTTTGCCCACCCTACGATCGTGGCGCGGTGAGCGCCGTATCGCGTCCGAGACGCGATATCCGTCTCATGTCGCGCCGGCCATCTGCGCGTATTTCCAGGCGTCCTTCGACAGCGGCACGGTGCGCGCCGCCGACTCCAGCGCCTTGGCGTTGGCCGCGGTGCCGTCGCGAACGCGCCCGGCAATGCCCTGGGTGATGCCGGCCAGACGGAACAGGTTGTAGGCGAAGTACCAGTTCAGGTCGGGAACGGCGCTGCCGGTGACGTTGCAGTAGATCTGCGCGGCCTCTTCCAGGCTCGGAATGTTGAGCGCCTTGAGATCGGAATTGGCCAGGCCCGGCATGGTCCACTGCATCAACAGATAGGTGAAGTCGGCCATGGGATCGCCGAGCGTCGACAGCTCCCAATCAAGCACCGCCTGCACGCGCGGTTCCGTGGCGTGGAAAATCATATTGTCGAGGCGGTAGTCGCCGTGGACCACCGAGGCGCGCGCCTGCGCCGGCACGGTCTTCGGCAGCCACTCGGCGAGTTTTTCGAATTCCGGAATGTGCTGGGTCTCGGAGGCGCGGTATTGCTTGGTCCAGCGATCGACCTGGCGCGCGAAATAATTGCCGGGCTTGCCGAAATCGCCGAGCCCGATTTTCTCGGGATCGTAGACGTGGAGTTTGGCGAGCGTCTCGATCTTGCTGGTAAATATCTTGCGGCGGTTTTCCGGCGTCTGGCTCGGCAGCGACGGATCCCAGAACACCCGGCCCTCTTCCATCGACATGATGTAGAAGGCGGCGCCGATCACGCCGTCATCGGTGCACAGCGCATAGGCCTTCGCGACCGGAAAGCCCTGCTTGCCGAGCGCGGCGATGACGCGGAACTCGCGATCGACCGCGTGCGCCGACGGCAGCAGTTTGCCGAACGGCTTGCGGCGCATCACGTAGGAACGCGATGGCGTCTCGATCTTGTAGGTCGGATTGGACTGGCCGCCCTTGAATTGCAGGACGGTCAGCGGCCCCTGATAGCCTTCGACATTTTCCTTCATCCAGGCGTCGAGGCGCTTTTCATCGATGCGATGACGCTCCTCGACTTCCTTGGTGCCTGAAAACTCTTCGTCTTTCCTGACGCCGTCGGCCACGATGACGCTCCCTTACATCTTTTTATTCCGTCATTCCGGGATGGTCCGAAGGACCAGACCCGGAATCTCGAGATTCCGGGTTCACGCTTCGCGTGCCCCGGAATGACGGCCGGGAGCAGGCATGGCTGCTCCCGTTCGTTACTGTGACGTCAGTTTGCATACTTCCGAAGTTCAAGTCTGGCAATGGCGCGATTGTGCACCTCGTCCGGACCATCCGCCAACCGGAGCGTGCGGATATGGGCATAGTCCTTTGCCAGCCCGGCTTCGTCGGAAACGCCGCCGCCGCCATAGGCCTGGATGGCGTTGTCGATGATCTTCAGCGCCATGTTGGGGGCTGTGACCTTGATCATCGCGATCTCGGCCTGCGCGGTCTTGTTGCCGACCTTGTCCATCATGTCGGCGGCCTTGAGGCACAGCAGGCGGTTCATCTCGATATCGGCGCGCGCTTCGCCGATCCGTTGTTCCCAGATCGAATGCTCGATGATCCGCTTGCCGAAGGCGGTACGCGACGCCAGCCGCTTCACCATCTTCTCCAGCGCCTCCTCGGCCTTGCCGATGGTGCGCATGCAGTGATGGATGCGGCCCGGACCGAGACGGCCCTGTGCGATCTCGAAGCCGCGGCCCTCGCCGAGCAGGATGTTTTCCTTGGGAACGCGGACGTTTTCCAGCAGTACCTGGGCATGGCCGTGCGGCGCATCGTCATAGCCGAACACCGGCAACATCTTTTCGACCTTGATGCCGGGGGTGTCGAGCGGAACCAGGATCTGCGACTGCGCCTGGTGCTTGGCCGCCTTCGGATCGGTCTTGCCCATCAGGATCGCGATCTTGCAACGGGGGTCGCCGACGCCCGACGACCACCACTTGCGGCCGTTGATGACGTAATGGTCGCCGTCCTTCTCGATCCGCGTCTCGATGTTGGTCGCGTCCGACGAGGCCACGGCAGGTTCCGTCATCAGGAAGGCGGAGCGGATCTCGCCGTCCATCAGCGGACGCAGCCATTTCTTCTTTTGCTCCTTGGTGCCGTAGCGGATGAAGACTTCCATGTTGCCGGTATCGGGTGCGGAGCAGTTGAAGACTTCCGAGGCCCAGGCGATACGCCCCATCTCTTCCGACAGCAGCGCATATTCGAGGTTGGTCAATCCCGCGCCGTGGAATTCATCGTCCTCATGCGAGGACGGCGGCATGAACATGTTCCAGAGGCCTTCGGCCTTCGCCTTCTTTTTCAGGTCTTCGAGGATCGGGATCACCTTCCAGCGCGGCCCCTCCGCGTCCTGCTTGTCGTAGATCGGCACCGCGGGACGGACATGCGTCTTCATGAACGCCTGCACGCGCTCGAGCCATTCTTTCTGGCGGTCTGACATATTGAAGTCCATGGAACGCTCCTCACCTTCAGCTTCTGAAATTGTCGGGCCGCACTGTCTGCCCGCCGCGCAGGCCCGGCAAGATGTTTTGCGGGATGCGCGACTGACAGGACGTCACGGGCTGAGCCGGAAATGCGACACGCTCGCAAACGTGCATTGACTTTCCCGGCCCTTCAAACGATAGTTTCATACACACGTTTGAAATGCAACTCCCCAAACGGGGCCAGATATGGCAAGCGATCAGACCCGATCCGCGATCCTCGCCGCCGCCGAACGGCTTTACGCCGATCGCGGCTTCGGCGACGTGACGCTGCGCGACATCGTTGCCGAGGCCAACGTCAACCTCGCGGCGGTGAACTATCATTTCGGCTCCAAGGACGAACTGATCGCGGAACTGTTCGTCACCCGCAGCCTTGCCACCAACCGCGAGCGCCTCAACGAATTGAGGGCCGCCGAGGAAAACGGCGGCGGCCGCGCGCCGATCGAGCAGATTTTCCGCGCACTGGTCGGGCCGACCCTGCGCGGCTGCCTCGGCCCCGACCGCGAAGGCTCGACCGCGGCGCGGTTCATGATCCGCGCCTCGATCGAGTCGGTGCCGCCGATCCGCCGCATCAGGAATCGCGAGGTCGACCACCTGCGGAAATTCATCGCCGCGATGCGCCGCGCGATGCCCGGGCGCGACGACGTCGACCTCTACTGGGGCCTGAACTTCGCGCTGGCGATGTCGCACCACACCATCCGGGAAAAAGAGCGGCTGACCAAATTGTCAGAAGGCCAATGCGACCTCAACGATGTCGCCGGGATTATCGACCGCGTGGTCTCGGTCTCGGTGATAGCGCTGGCGGGAAGCGAAGCGCCGGCGAAGAAGGCGCCGGGCAAGGTGGCGGCGCGGTAACGCTGAACATCGGCACGGCCTCGTGGTTCGAGACGCGCGGCTCCGCCGCGCTCCTCACCATGAGGGTCTCTGACCTCATCCTGAGGAGCCGCGCCAGCGCGGCGTCTCGAAGGATGCGCCCAACCATGATTGCGAGCGCTGGAACCGTCGGATGGGTTTCGCTCCGCTCAACCTCCGGATCACGCCGCGGGTGGCATCCTGTCGAATTTCGGCAAGCCCGCATCAATGGGGTCCCAGGCGTGGCCGCGCGTGGCGTAGGTCACCACTTGCGGCAGGTATCGATCGGGGTCGTCGAGGCTTGCGGCATGCACGGTGAACAGATCGGGCATCGCAGTGAACGTCAGATAGACCGGCGACCCGCAGGTGGGACAGAAGGCGTGCGTCTTGACGTTGCCGCTGTCGCCGACGATGTCCCACTGCTTCGCGTCGCCGCTGAGTTTCACCTCGTTGCGCTGGGCGAAGGTCAGATAGGATCCGTGGCCGGTGCCGCTGTTGCGCTGGCAGTCCCGGCACTGGCAGTGATTCATGAAAACAGGTTCGGAAGGAATAGCGTAACGGATCGCGCCGCAGGCGCAGCCGCCGGTATAGGCTTTAGTCATGGATCGTTTCCTTCGAGAAATTTCGCCACGCTCTGGCGATCAGCCTCAGCCACGGCGCCGAATGAAAGGCGCTCATCAAGAGATACATCGGGATCATTCCACCGAGCGGCGATGCGCCCGCGGCGGAACAGAAAATGTCCGGCGCCCCGCCTCCGCCAATCGCGGTCAGCAGCGCCATGAGGGCGAAGGTCGGCGCGGCCGCCAGCGACAGCCAGCGGTCCGCACTTGCCTCCGCATTCCTCTTGGGCCATGACCGACGCGGCCCTGCGTCAACCGAGTTCTGTTCGAGACTCATGGCCGCGCCGCGTCTCACTAGCTGGCCTGTTTCCGCATCGCGGCTTCGCCGGCATCGGAGACCTCGACCCATCTCTGGTCGGGCGCGGCATTGGGGACGTAGCTGTCGTGCCAGTTCCACCACTTGTAAGGCGGGGTCTGCGGGTAACCTGCGGGCGAGTCCTCCCACACTTCCTGGCGGCCGAGCGCGGTCATGTCGAGATAGCTCCAGGTGCTCCCCATCGCTTCGTCGCCGCGGCTCTTGATGAAGTAGGTGCGGAAGACGCGGTCGCCGTCGCGGATGAACGCGTTGGTGCCGTGCCACTCGCCGACGCCGAAGTCGGCGTCAAAACTGTCGGTGATGGTGTACCACGGCATCTCCCAACCCATCCGCGCCTTGAGGCGGGCGATGTCCGCCTGCGGCGCGCGCGAGACGAAGGCGAGCGTGGTGTCGCGCGCGTTCAGATGCGCGAGGTGGGCCACCTGGTCGGCCACCATCGAGCAGCCACGGCAGGCCTGCTCGGGCCAGCCGTGCACGCCGGGCTCGAAGAAAGCGCGGTAGACGATCAACTGACGGCGGCCTTCGAACAGATCGGTGAGGCTCGCTTTGCCCTGCGGCCCATCGAACGCGTAACTTTTTTCGACAGCCATCCACGGCATCCGCCGGCGCTCGGCGGCCATGGCGTCACGGGCACGGGTCAGGGCTTTTTCCTTCACAAGCAACTGCTCGCGGGCAGCTTCCCATGCTTGCGCAGATACGACATTCAGCTTCATGGCTAACCTCTTCGTTATCGAGTTGATGACAGACACGGATAGGCATTTGCCGACCCGGCATTACGCGTTCGCCCCTGCCCGCTTGAAATGGCCTCAGTCTCCGGCGCCGGTTCGAAATTCGCGTCAGTCCTGCTCGCCGGCGATCTCGCCGACGCGGGGGACAACCTTCTTCCAGCCACCGCTCATGTTCTTGTAAGCGCCCTCGTTCCTCGGCAGCACGAAGCCGGAATGGACCATGCGAAGGCGCGTGCCGCGTTCAAGCTTCGACAACGTCCAGGTCACGACGGTGTCGAGCAGTGAGCCGTATCCGATGTTGGATTCGTGCCCGCCCTTCCAGGAGTAAACGAGGCGTTGGTGCGGAACGGCTTCGAGCACCTGGCAATGAATGACGCCGTCCCAGGCGCCGGCCGCCGTGGTCTGATAGGTGAAATGCTTGCCCTTCACCGCCTCGAACCCGGTCGGCGTCATCTGCAGCCAGCGGCCGATCAGTTCGCCGGTCGTCAGCGCTTTCCAGATCGCCTCCGGCGCATGCGGGAGGTTCGCCTCGACCACGATCTCTTGCTCTTGGGTGTCGGACTGCAACGCGGCGTCATTCATGGATCGATCTCCTTCAGAAGTGTGCGCAGGTTGGCGAACCGGTCATGCCAGAACAGCGCGTAGTGGCTCATCCAGTCGGCCAGCGGGGCCAGCCCCTCCGGCGCGGCGCGGTAATAAACGTTTCGGCCCTCGGGTCGTTCGGCGACCAGGCCGGCCTGCTTCAAAGATTTGAGGTGCTGCGAGATCGCGCCCTGCGTCACCCCACTGCCCTTTGTCAGCTCCGCCACCGTGATTTCATGTGCACCGACGACGCGCTCGAACAGCGCGCGCCGGGTGGGATCGGCCAGCGCGCGCATGACGGCATTGATGGGGGCGGCTTCAATCATAAGGATCAATTAGCCTGCGCTAATCCATTAGTCAACGCTAATTCATATCACGACTTCGTGGCCACGCCCTCGCCGCCGCATCCGCTCGCAAAGCGAAAGAGCGTCTGACGAACGACGGATATTCGCCCGCCGGTCGAAGCAATCTGGCTCTGCGTCACTCGATCCGGCAGCGCGGCGCTTGAAGGCGCCGCCCCGGCACAGACATTAAGACAGTCATCAAGGAGAGAACCATGAATGACCTCAAGGAACGAACCGCAACCGCTACCCCGAAGACGACGGCGAGGATCGATATGAAACTCGAGATCGTCGTCATCCCCGTCTCCGACGTCGATCGCGCCAAGGCGTTCTACGCCAACCTCGGCTGGCGGCTGGACGCCGACTTTGCCTCCGGCGACGGCTGGCGCGTGATTCAGTTCACGCCGCCCGGCTCCAATGCTTCCGTCATCTTCGGCAGCAACGTCACGCCAGCGGCACCCGGCTCCGCGCAGGGCCTGTACCTGATCGTATCCGATATCGAGGCCGCCCGCGCTGCGCTGATTGCGCGCGGGGTGGATGTGAGCGAGGTGTTTCATGGCGCGGGCGACGTGCACGCGGGCACCGACGCGCCCTATATTTCCGGCCGCGTCCGGGTCAGCGGCGCCGATCCGGAACATGGCAGCTACCGTTCGTTCGCCTCGTTCAGCGATCCCGACGGCAATGGCTGGCTGTTCCAAGAAATCACGGCGCGATTGCCCGGCCGCGTCGAGGCGGACACGACCTTTGGTTCGTCGACCGATCTTGCTGGTGCGCTCCGCCGCGCCGCAGCCGCGCATGGCGAGCACGAGAAGCGCAATGGTGGCGTGCACGACGAGAACTGGCCGGACTGGTACGCCGACTACATCGTCAAGGAGCAGGCTGGCGAGCCATTGCCGCAATGAGCCGCGACACAACGCGAGGACCGGAAACCGAAGGGAGTCGACATGAGCGACATGTTGGTGAAGACAGCGCGGGTTTTGGCGATCGCGGCGCTGATGCTGGGAAGCGCTTCGGCGCTCGACGGCGCGGCGTCCCAGCCGGCTGGGATCACGCGAACCGATCTGCAGCGTCACGATCTCAGCGTTCCCGGCCGCGAGGCATTCCAGGTGCGCGTTGACTTTGCGCCGGGCGCGGCCTTCGGCCGGCACACCCATCCCGGCGAAGAGATCATTTACGTCCTCGAGGGCTCGCTGGCGTATGAGATCGAAGGAAAGCCGCCGGTAACGCTCAAGGCCGGCGACGTTCTTTTCATCCCTGCGGGAACGATCCATGCGGCGAAGAACGTCGGCAGCGTCCAGGCAAGCGAGCTTGCGACCTATGTCCTCGAGAAAGGCAAGCCGGCGCTGACGTTGGTGAAGTGACGGCGTCACGCCGGCACCGGCGCGGTCTGCATTTTCGGCACCGGACGGAATGTCATGGCGATGAAGAACGCGCCGAGGCCCATGATCCAGGAACCAACATAGAGCCACGTGTAGCTCGCAAACGTGTCGTAGATCAGACCGCCGGCGAGCGGCCCCGTCGCCATACCAAGGCTGCCGGCCATCGCGGTGCCGCCGATCACGGTACCCATCATCCGCAGCGGAAAGTTTTCGCGGGCGAGCGCGGCATAGAGCGGCATGGTGCCGGCATAGATGAAGCCGAACAGCGCCGCCACCGCGTAGAACGCGGCGAGTTCGCGGACGAAGACGTAACCGAGCGCGCCGAACGCCTGCGCCAGCAGTCCGAGCACGAGCACGCGCTTGGCGCCGAAGCGATCCCCTAACAGACCGAACGCGATGCGGCCTCCCAGCCCGGCAAAACCCTCCAGACTGTAGATGGTCACGGCCGCGACCAGCGGAATGCCGCAGCTGATGGCGTAGCTGACGGTGTGGATGATCGGGCCCGAATGCGTAGCGCAGCAGAAGAAGTTGGTCAGCAGCAGGATGACGAATTGCGGCGAGCGCAGCGCCTGCGGAAGCGTCATTTCCGATTCCGCCGGGTCGCCCGATGGCGCGGACGCCGGATTCGCAAGCGCCGGCGCGCGGCGCACCAGGAGCGAGACCGGGATCATGATGACGGCGACGACCAGCGCCACGAGCTGCATCGAGGTGCGCCAGTCATGCTGCGAGACCAGCCACGCTGCGAACGGCGCCATCGTCATGGGCGCCATGCCCATGCCGGCCGAGACCAGCGACACTGCGAGACTGCGGTGGGTGTCGAACCAGCCGGTGACGGTCGCCATCATCGGCGCGAAGATCGCGGCGCAGGAAGCGCCGACCATCAGCCCGAAGATGAACTGAAACGCGACCAGCGAGGTCGCCACACTTGCGAGCCCGAGGCTCGCCGCGAGCGCCACCGAGCCTGTCAGCACCACCGGCAGCGGCCCGAACCGGTCGGACAACGTGCCCCAGATCATGCTGGTGAAAGCCATCGCCAGAAAGCCGATCGTCATGGCGCTGGACACGCCGGTGACGGACCAGCCGGTGTCCCGCGCAATCGGCTGCAAGAACACCGGCAGCGAGAACATGCCGCCGATCGCGACACAGCCGAGCAAGCCCCCGGCCGCGACGATCACCCAGCGATAGCGAGCGTTGGTCATTCCAGGTCTCCCATGCACTCTTCTGGATGCAAGACGAACGGGGTCTTATGGAACCGACAGGTCGAGGGCCGCGTAGCTCACTTTTTTTTACGAACGGGGTGGCTTTGTTTTATGGGCCTGGGGATTTTCCCCGGCTACAGCGACTATCGACAACGATTGGTCGATTTTCAGGCACGGGACGCGGCAAGGACCAAATCCGCGCCCTCCAGAATGTAACCCGCATAACGGAAGTCGCGAATCCGAACAATGCGAGAGCCGCGCCATTCCACCTTCATCAGGTAGCTGGGCTGCGCATCGTCAGCCCGCGCGAAAAACGCGATCACCTCGCCGCCGTGTCCGCCATCAAGGTAGGCCGGGACGAGATGAAATTCCGGTATTTCCGCGTAAATTGTGAAGAACATACCCACGTCGGACCGCCCCTTGCGATCGGGATGCGTGGCCTGCGTCAGATGCACGTCTTCGGCCAACAGGGCGCGCAAGCCGTCCCAGTCGCGCTGATTGAACAGCGAGGAAAACTGCGCGGAGCCCGCTGATGCGGGCTTCCTCAGGCGCGGCTTACCCGGCGCAGCGTTGATTTCCGTCAGTCGGGTCCTGCCACGACTGAGTGCCGCCTTCACCGCATTAACGCTGAGATCGAGAAGTTCAGAAATTTCCTCAAGCGAATGACCCAGCACATCCTTCAGGATCACCGCGCTGCGCTGGACGATCGGCAGCTGGGTGAAGCGGGAGAGCGCGGTGTCAATGGCCTCCCGACGCATAAGGGCTTCGGCCGGATCCACTGTCAGGTCGTCCGCGATCTGGACCGCTGCTTCGATCGGTTCGCTCCGTCTCACGGCTTGGCTCCTGAGGTGGTCGAGCGCGCGGTTATGAGCGATCCGAAACAGCCACGGCTTTAGTGGCGTCTCGGCGTCCAAGCCATCGGCAGCGACAAGAGCGCGGACAAGAACATCCTGCACGATGTCGTCGCCATCGAAGACCGAGCCTGCAAGCCGTGCGCAATAGCGGTGAAGCTCGGGGCGCACCTCGGCCATGATCGCCTGAAGCCGCGCCCGACCGTCACCGGGCGAGATAGACATACCGGACTTGTCTGCACTCAATTTGTGCTCCTGGGCGTACCTCAAACAGCGGCCCCATCAAGGATCGTGATGCCGGTGTCACCCTTGAGGCCGAAGGCGAAGTCGCCCTCATACAGGGGATTCGTCAACAGCGTGACGACGTGCTCGCCGAACTGGCGCGGCGGCATCGGCGCGCCAAAGCGGGTGAAATACTGTTCAAGCGTGACGTTCAGCTTCGCGCTATACGCCGCCGCCGCCGCGTCCCCCACGCCCGTGCCGGCTATTATCTGGCGCGGAACGATCGTCTGGAAGCGGATGCCGAGCTTTTTCTCGGCCGACACGCCGTTTGCGTAGTTCGCCATCAGCCACAGCATACGTTTCGCGCCCGCATAGCTGCCCGACAACGGCGAGCCCAAAACTGCCGCGCCGCTCGATCCGACCAAAACACGGCTTCCCGGAGGGAGTGGTGTCGCCAGTGCAGCCTGCAGCCAATGGAGGCCGGCCTTGACGTCAGTGTTCCAGGTTTCGCTGAACGTCTCCCATGACAGCTTGTCGAGAGAAGCCATCCTTGGCGGCGCTCCGGCGTTGAGAACCAGGATCGTCGGCCGCAGCTCGGCGAGGATCCGCCCCGCTTCCCCACGATCGGTGACGTCGGTGGCAATGGTTCCGACCCCAAGGCGTCTCGCGACGCTTTCAAGATCGCCGGCGGTGCGCGCGACGACGGTTACCTTGGCACCGCGGTCGACAAGGGCTTCGACGATCCCAAGGCCCAATCCGCGGCTGCCACCGGTCACGATAGCGGTTTGATTCTGCAAATCCATGATCGCACTCCATGATCCATTCGTAGTTATGACGTTTGAGGGCTCTGAAAAGAGTCGCACCCGGACCAAGAAAATCGCGCCCACTGACGGTGCTGCCGCGACGTTATTCCCCGCCTCTCGCACAGGCTCCGTCCAACGTGCCCACCCGGCAGCAAAGGTTCGCGCCGGGTGTGGCGCCTTACCCCCGATTTTTCACGCCCGGACGCGACTCCTTTCGCGAGCCTCGAACGTCCTGATTGCAGATGCCTCGTGGATCAGATCCGCCAAGCAAGGCAGGCCCATAACAAAGGAAGTCCTATGAAACTCACTGACCGTACCGTCCTCATAACAGGCGGTTCCGCGGGCATCGGCCTCGCCTTCGCTCTCAAGTTCGTCGAACTCGGAAACGAAGTCATCGTGACTGGCCGGCGCCAAATTGTGCTCGACCAGGTGAAGGCAAAGCACCCAAAGCTCCATACGATCCGGAGTGATGTCGCGGACTCCGCGCAGATTGCCGCCCTCGCTGCGAGGGTGAAGTCGGAATTTCCCAGGCTCGACGTGCTGGTGAACAACGCCGGCATCAGCCGTTACAGGAACCTCAAGACCTCCACTGCCGACCTCTCCGAACTGATGGTCGAGATGGATATCAACGTCGGCGGTGTGCTTCGCATGACCTCGGCGTTCATCGACATCCTGACCGCCAATAGGGGTACCCTGATCAACATTTCCTCAGGCCTCGCCTTTGTGCCGCTGCCGTGCTTGCCCATCTACTGCGCGACCAAGGCTGCGATCCACTCCTACACCCAGTCACTCCGGTTCCAGTCTGAGGATTCCGGTGTGGAGATCATCGAGATCATGCCGCCCGCGGTGAAGACCGACATGACGGCAGGCCTTTCCGAAGGCGATGGCATCACCCAAATCACTACCGACGAGTTGGTGAAGCTCTCCTTTGCGTCCCTCAGGACAGGGGCTCTCGAAATCCATCCGGGCCAATCCAGGCAGCTCGCATTGATGCGCCGCGTCGCCCCCGATTTCATCAATCGCCAGCTTTGGAAAGCCTCCAGGAAACTCGTGCCCGTCGAGGTGGGGCAACGGGGATGACTATTTGGCGAGCGGGATTAGTTTTCGTAACGCGGTTCGGTCCGTCCGAACCATGTTAGCGGGGCCTCTTGAGACAACGATCACGTCGGTCCCTCGCACATTTGTATGCGTGACATCGATCGAAGCGCTGACCCATACGGCGGTTTTGCACCACTCTGAAATGCTCTCGGATCAAGCGGTTGGGACACTTGTCGACGAGGCCACGCGCCTCGTGGTCGGATATCTGCAATAGTCGCCGGAGCCATTCACCGAGCTGCGACAAAAATCATGACCATCCGCCCCATCGTCCGATACCCCGACCCGCGGCTCGCCCTCCCGGCGCAACCCGTGACCGCGTTCGACGGCGCGCTGCGCGAGCTCGCGGCCGACCTGATCGAGACCATGCACGCCGCGCCCGGCATCGGCATCACTGCGCCGCATATCGGCATTTCGCTGCGGGTCGTGGTGCTCGACCTCGATCCCGTCAGCGGCGCGCAGACCTACGTCAATCCGGAAATGGTATGGGCCTCGCCGGAGATGATCACGCATCAGGAAGGCAGCGTCTCGATGCCCGGCGTCAACGACGACATCACGCGTCACGCCCGCGTCCGGATCAGCTATCAGGATGTCGACGGCAATTTTCACACCGAGGAGTCGCAAGGCCTGCGCGCGGTCTGCCATCAGCATGAGATCGATCAACTGAATGGGATGTTCTGGATCAGGCGCCTCTCCCGCTTGAAGCGCGAGCGGTTGATCAAGCGGTTTGAGAAGGCGTCGCGGGGGTGAGCTGGAGGTGGCGTCTTAAGACGCCGCCGCATCGCCCGCGAGGACTTGCCCCACCCTGGGCCGAGAACGCATCAACAGATAGAACGCGGTGACATGCGTGATCATCAGCAGCGGCACAAAGATGATCGGGATTGCGTAGGCGCCGCCCAACTCCCCGGCCTTCGCAGGGAGGCCGACCTGGACCGCGTGGTAATAGTCGAGGATCAGGTCGACGAACCCCACGAGATTGAAGGCGACGACGAACAGCCAGAACAGCGGACGGATCCTGACCGTGAGAAGCGCCAGCATGGCCAGCACGCCCGTTGCAAAATCCCAGGTGGCGGCGAACACGGCGAAGCTGGCCGGCAGATCGGGGCCGACCACGCCTGGAAGCAAGAAGACGAGTCCGAAAAAGCGGAAGCTGTGCAGGGTCGCGATCGCACGCTGTGCTTCGAAATGGTCCATCGCTTTCAGCCGGGGCCAGACGTATGCGCCGAAGCAAAGCAGCCACGCGACATATCCGAAGATGAGATGGGTTTGGAACAGGATTTCCGGGGACATGTGAGCTCCTATCGTGGGTTCGTTGACGCGGCCTCGAATACCGCGGTCAGGATGCCAATCCGGCCTTCCATAAGACTTCGCCCCAGGTTGGCGGAAAGCTGTGCGAAGTCCGGCCCCATCACCACGCCGAGATTTGGCGCAGGCGGCGGCCCCGATGCGCGCAGCTGGACGATCCAGGCCTTGGCTGCCTCCGAGTCGTCCTGCCATGCCAGCGCGCGGAAACCGGCCGGCTCGATTGCCGCGCGTGTCGCGGCGGCGGTCAGAAGAAAGCTCGTTGCGGGCGTCCGCGCCCACGGCACGGGATAATGCGGCTCAGTGCCGTTCGACACGACGTCATAAGTCGCGAACCTGCCACCTGTCTTCAGCACGCGGCGGATCTCGCGGTAGAGCCGCGCCCGGTCGAAGATGTTCATCGCCACATGCTGTAGCAACACGGCGTCAAAGCGGCCGTCGTCAAATGGAAGCTCCAGCGCGCTGGCGGTCTGGAACGACACCTCCCCGCTCAGGCCCGCGCGCGCGGTCAGATAGCGTGCGGCATCCACGAATGGCTCGCTGAGATCGACGCCCGTTACCCGGCAGCCATAGGTCGCCGCCAGAAAGCGCGCCGGTCCGCCGACGCCCGAGCCGACATCAAGCACCGACATGTCGACGGTGATCCCGGCCAACCTGGCAAGCTCGGTGGTTGCTGCGAGCCCACGGGTGTGAAACTGGTCGAGCGCGCCCAGTTGCTCAGGCGTGAGCCGCTGGTCCTCCGGCCCGAGGGCCATGAGCGCCGTTTTCAACCGTTCGGTCAGGCCGGTCGCGCGATAGTGGTCGCGCACGTCATCAAGGACATCGGTCATGGCAAGGTTCCTTTTGGCCTTCAGGCTGCAGCTGCGGATCTTGGGCCCCGACAACGGCCTGACCCCTGTTCTGCAATCCAGATGTAAGGCGGCTTCCCGCGATCGACTATTCGCGATAATGTCGACGGGTTATGAAGCAGAACTTCACAGTCAGAAAAGGCGCGCTCGACGGCGTAGAGGCGTTCCTGAGCGTTGCCCAGCACCGCAGCTTTCGCAAAGCGGCCGCGGAACTCGGGGTAACACCGTCGGCGATCAGCCAGGCGGTACGCACGCTTGAGGCGCGCGTCGGCGCAGCACTTTTCATCCGCACGACGCGCAGTGTCGGCCTGAGCGAAGCCGGCGAACGATTTCGTTCGCGCGCAAAACCCGCTTTCGAGGAGCTTGTCGCCGCAAGCGAAGTCGCGCGCGACCTTGGGCAGCGGCCGGCCGGACTGCTGCGCCTCACGGTGCCGCGGGCGGCGGTGCCGATCCTGCTGGAGCCGCTGATCGCATCCTTCTGCCTGGCCTATCCCGAGGTCGAGGTGGAGATCGCCGCAAGCGCGGAACTGGTCGACCTCGCCGCCGGCGGGTTCGATGCCGGCGTCCGGCTGGGCCAGTTCATCGCCGCGGACATGGTCGCGGTCCGGCTCTCGCCGGCCTTCCCCTTCGTGGTCGTCGGCAGCCCCGAATATCTACGCCGGCGGGGAAAGCCCGAACGTATCGACGATCTGCGTCAGCATGCCTGCTTGCGCATGCGCCGCTCGAACGGGGTGATCGCGCCCTGGTCTTTTCTCAACGGCAACAAGCCGATCGAGGCGATCGTCTCGGGACCGCTGATCGCCTCCGATTTTCCCACCATTCTCGGCGCGGCCGTGGAAGGTATGGGACTTGCGCAAGTGCCGGAGCCGATCGCTGCCGAGCTCGTGAAAGCCGGCAAACTCGTGCACGTGCTGGAGCCGTTCGCATCGATGGCGCCGGGGGTGTTTCTCTACTATCCCAGCCGTCATCAAACGATGCCGAAACTGCGAGCCTTCATCGACCACGTGAAGGGCCGCACGGGCGCGACCAGCAAAACCCGAAGCCGCATGGATGACAAGCGAACACGCGGGATGAAAATGCGCTGACGTGTCGGGCGCGCCACCGCCCGTTCGTCCTTTGTGAAGGCGCACGCCGACCAGCTGGCGCATTTTGCCGCAGCAGACTGAACAACACCGGCGCCAAAACAAAGGAGAGCAACGATGAACAAGAACACAATCTGCCTGTGGTACGACCATGACGCCGAAGAGGCCGCGCAGTTTTACGCCAAAACCTTCCCCGACAGCACCGTCGGCGCGGTGTTCCGGGCGCCATCCGACTTTCCGGGCGGCAAGGCGGGCAGCGTCCTGACGGTCGAGTTCACGGTGTGCGGCGTGGCATGTCTGGGCCTCAACGGCGGCGACATGTTCAAACACAACGAGGCGTTCTCCTTCCAGATCGCCACCGACGACCAGGCCGAGACCGACCGTTACTGGAACGCGATCGTCGGCAACGGCGGCACGGAAAGCGCGTGCGGCTGGTGCAAAGACAAGTGGGGGCTGTCGTGGCAGATCACCCCGCGCGTGCTGACCGACGCGATGGCCAAAGGCGGCGACGTGGCGAAGCGCGCATTCGCCGCAATGATGACGATGCGGAAGATCGACGTCGCCAAGATCGAGGCCGCGGTGCGCGGCGGGGCGTGAGCGTTCGGCGCTCCGCACATCCCCGATCGCGGGTCACCCCTGCCCCGCGGCATTGAGGATCAAATTCGCAATCGTCTCGGGCTGCGAGATCAACGAAAGGTGGCTGGCCTTCACCTCGATCGTGGTCGCGCCCATGCGCTTGGCCATGAACCGCTCGAGATCCGGATTGATGGTGCGGTCTTCGGTGGAGACGGCATACCAGCTTGGCTTCGATCGCCAGGCCGCCTGCGTGGTCTTGCCCGCGAGCAGCGCCTTTTGAAACGGCTGCTGGACCGCGTAAAGCACCTTCGCCTTCGCTTCCGGCAGATCGCCGGCGAAATCGCGCAAGAACGCCGCCTCGCTCAGGCGTCCTTCATCGCCGTCGAACACGATCCCCGCCGTCGCGGGGGGCGTCGGATAGGTCTTGGCCAACGCCGTGTAATCCTCGCCGGCATCCGGCGCCCGCGCCGCCACATAGACCAGCGCCGAAACAATCGGATGCACACCCGCCTCGGTGACGATCATTCCGGAAAACGAATGCCCGACCAACACGGTCGGCCCGTCCTGCCGCGCCAGCACCCGCTCTGCCGCCGCCACCGCGTCGGGCAATGTCGTCAGCGGGTTTTGCACGGCAGTGGCGTTGAGCCCCGCCGCCTGCAAGCGCGCGATCACCTCGGACCAGCATGACCCGTCGGCAAAGAGCCCATGGACGAGGACGACGTTCCGCGCCTTCGGCACGGACTGCGCAATAGCGGCGCGCTGGAACAGCGTGCCCGCGGCCGCCGCGGCTGCGACGCTCACGAATGCACGCCGGTTCATGGGATGCATCAGCGGGGAATCGTTGTTGCCGTCCATGAAATTCTCCTTTGCGTCGTGTCGAGGCGGGCTAGCGGGAGGGTTTGAGGTCGCAAGATGGCGGATTTTGGCTTTGCAAAACACGGGCGGCGGCATCTGCAGCACTTTGCCGTGAAGGGGCTGGTGATTGGCGGATCGACCACAAGGAGAGGTCATTCACGCCGGCGGCAGTTTTACGAACGGATCGACCACTGCGACGCCCAATGGTTCGAGATGCCTTAGATTGCGCGACAGGATTGTCAGTCCATGATGCTGCGCCGTTGCGGCAATAATGATGTGGTACCGTCAGCGGAGGAAACGCCGGCTGACGCGCGGCCCACTCGACCACTCATACAAGGCATGTAAGTCCGCTTTGCGCCAAAATCCGCCTTTGAGAATTCCGGTACAGTTAATCAGAACACGAAGCGGCTCGTTTCGCTATTCTAGGTTGGGCGCGAGCACATTTTCGATCCATTTCATGAATGCGCGGACTCGGCGCGACAGATTGCTCCGATGTGCTACGACGAGGGACACGGCGAGCGCCCGGCGACGAAAATCGGGGATGATCTCCACAAGCGCTCCACTCTCTAGGTATCGGCCAATCCCCAAGAGTGGCGCCTGAATCAGGCCAAGGCCGGCGAGGGCAGCGGCTTCGTAGGTCTGCGCGCTGTTGACGTGTAGCGCACCCGGCAACTGCAGCGTCGCGTAGCTGTCGCCGTCCGGATATTCCCATCCGTAGGGTCTTGCGCCCAGTATCGTCGAAAAATGAATTGTCCGATGTTCCTGACGCTGGAGATCTTCTAGAGTGTTTCCGATTTTTTCTGAATCGGGGATTCCCAAATCAGGTGGGCTCTGATTCAATTTTCCTGCTGGGACGGAGGCCAGCAAGGATGGCGCGAGCATACTCACTGGATCTGCGTGAGCGTGTTGTCGGGTTGGTTGCGAGTGGTGAGACGTGCCGAGCGGTGGCAGAACTGTATGACGTCAGCGTTGCGAGCGTCGTGAAGTGGTCGCAGCGGGCGCGCGCGACGGGCAGTGCGGCGGCCAAGCCGATGGGCGGCAGGCGGCCTTACCTGCTGGAAGGCGAGCGCGACTGGCTGCTGGCTCGGCTGGCCGAGAAACCTGATCTGACCTTGCACGCGCTGCTGGCAGAACTTGGCGAACGCGGTGTCGCGGTGTCCTGCGACACGCTCTGGCGGTTCCTCAAGCGCCAGGGCATCAGCTTCAAAAAAAACCGTGTTCGCGGCTGAGCAGGATCGTCCTGATATCGCGCGCCGCCGCGCCTGGTGGAGACGGCACCAATCGAAAATCGAACCTACCCGTCTCGTCTTCATTGATGAGACCTGGGCCAAGACCAACATGACCCGTACCCATGGTTGGTGGCGACGGGGCATCCCGCTCAAGGCTCAGGTCCCGCACGGCCATTGGCGGACGATGACCTTCCTCGCAGCACTCCGGCACGACCGCATCGCTGCGCCCTGCGTCATCGACGGGCCGATCAACGGCGAGAGCTTCCGTGCCTATGTCGAGCAGTTGCTGGTGCCAACGCTCCAACCTGGCGACATTGTCGTCATGGACAATCTCGGCTCCCACAAGGGTCCCGCTATCCGAAGAGCTATCCGAGCTGCCGGCGCACGGCTCGTCTTCCTTCCGCCCTATAGCCCGGACCTCAATCCGATCGAGCAGGTCTTCGCAAAGCTCAAAACCCTGCTCCGCAAAGCCGAAGAGCGCACCATCGAAGGCGTGTGGCGCCAAATTGGCAGCCTTCTCCAACACTTCACACCGCAAGAATGCGCAAACTATCTGCGCAACGCTGGATATGCTTCCGTCTAAATCGGAAAGACTCTAGCGATCGAGGGACGCCATAGCGCGCCAGATAGGCGGGACTGGCAGCGTTGACCATGCGTAACTTGCCGAGCGGGCGGGCGATCAGCGTCTCGTCCCTTATGGGTCCAAGCCGCAATACACAGTCGAACCCCTCTTGAACCAGATCGACTTGCCGATCCGTACTCGACACCTCCAGCTCCAACTCGGGATAAGTCGCCATGAAATCCGGCAAGGCCGGCACGATCGTCGTGCGCGCCACCTCGCTCGGCAGATCAACCCGCAAACGCCCGCGAAGCGCCACGCGATCGCCTGCGAACATCGAGTGTAGATCATCGACTTCAGCAAGCAGATCGCGGGCACGTGCATGAAATACCCGTCCGTCCTCCGTCAACTGCACGCTGCGCGTCGTCCGGTGCAGAAGCCTGACACCGACATCTTCTTCCAGCTTCCGGACCGCCGTTGAGGCCCTTCCCTTCTGAATGCCCAGGCTGTCGGCTGCGCGGGTGAAGCTCCCCATTTCCGCTACCGTTATGAAAATGAGGATGGGTTCGAGATTCTGCATTTTCGTGCCTCGGTATTGTTCACCATAGAGAGAACAGTGAGTTCATTTCCTCTATGTTTATCATACCTGAGAGACACAATAAGCTCTGAATATGGGATCCCCCCATCGGAGAATGACAAGTGTCCGAAACGATGAACCTGCATCAGGTGCCCGAAACTATGACCTTGCATCGCGCTCTGTGGGCCGGCCGGATAATGAGCGCGTTTGTTGTCATCGCTCTGGTGGCAGACGGCACTATTCAGCTTTTCGCGCCGGCACAGATCGCGAGCATGTTGCGGGAAACCGGGTTCGCGATGGACCTGACCCGTGTCGTGGGTCCGATCATACTCGCCTGCGCCATCCTTTACGCCATCCCGGCCACCGCCGTCCTCGGCGCGATCCTAATGACGGGCTTTTTGGGAGGTGCCATTTGCGCCCATGTCCGCATTGGTGAGTTGGGGTCGCCGCCGGAAATCATTTCCCTGCTTCTCGGCGCGACGACATGGGGCGGCCTCTACGCGCGCGATCCCCGAATCCGGGCCATTCTGCCGCTCATCCGTTGAACCAACGGGGGCAGTGCTCTGTCCCTCAAGATCAGGAGAAGACGCATGTTTTTAGTAATGGGAATCACGGGAAAAGTCGGCGGCGCAACCGCAGAACATCTGTTGGCGCACGGCAAGGAAGTACGCGCGTTAGTCCGCAATCGCGAGAAGGCGTCAAGCTGGGCGAACCAGGGCGTGGAACTGGTTGACGGTGATTGGAATGATTCGGCAGCCATCGAGCGGGCGCTCAAAGGCGTCGAAGGCGCGTTTGTCATCTTGCCCGCTGTCTGGGCCCCCTCGCCCGATTACAAAGAAGCCAAGGGCGTGATTGCGAACTATGTCGAAGCGCTCACCAAGGCAGCGCCGCCGCGGGTGGTAGCGCTTTCGTCGATGGGTGCGAACAGGACCAGCGGGCTTGGGATGATCACGGCGTTGTCGCTTCTGGAGCAAGGTTTTCGCGACCTGATATCGCCAATCGCATTTGTGCGCGCAGGTGGATTCTTCGAAAACTTCCTCTACGGCTTGCAGGTCGCCCAGGGCGGAACGCTACCGGTCTACTACAATCCGACAAACCGGAAATCGACCATGGTCGCGACCAACGACATCGGCACAGAGGTCGCAACCCTTTTGACCGGGCCAGCTTGGTCAGGGCAGCGCGCCGTCGAGCTCGGTTCGATGGTCACCGCCGATGAAGTCGCGGAGCAATTGGGTGAAGTCCTGAATCTCGACGTGAAAGCCTTTGCAATCCCGCGTGCAGGGTGGGCGAGAGCGTTCGAGCAATTCGGCATCCCGGAGGGCCACACCGGACCTGCCGAAGAAATGTTTGAGGCCGTTAATGCAGGATGGATGGACCTTGGAGTCGAGGGTACGGAGCACGTAGCGGGTACGACGTCCGCACGCGACGTCTTCGCGGCGGCCCAGAAGGCCGTGACGGCTTGAACCGCGACGTTCGAGGGCGATGCCTGTGACGAGGGTGCCCTCATTCGCGCCCTGGGGGTCTCCTTCGCAACGGGCGGAGCGGCGTCGAGATAATCCGAAGGGACGCGAACCTGTTCGTCGAAACCGAAGAACGAAACCTTTTCGGTGATGGCATTCAAGTCGCTGCACGACTTCAATCTCGAAACCTTTGGAACTAAGGTCCTGCTCACTCTCGCAAGCGTCACTACTGGCTAATCGTTTAGCTATTTCATCTGCGTAAACTTCGCGCGCGTCATATTCCGTCTATCCTAATTTTACGCCATCGCCGCCGATCGCCGCACGCGCGTTCAACACCTCTTCCCCAAACCAAAATCTTCGGTTTTGATGAGCTCGCACCTGTCTGAAAACAGCGGTGGGGGAATATGCGAGATACGAAAAACAGTCGGTCGAAAAGCGAGCAACAGAAAATGTAAAGCTGCCTTTGTCAGAATGAGATCATCAAAAAAAGAGCCGACCCTCTCGCTAAGTCTATGAAAAGGCTGGAGCGGGTGAAGGGAATCGAACCCTCGTATTCAGCTTGGAAGTCGGGAAATCCTGTAGCGTTTTCAACGGCCGTTCTGACAATTTTCGGCGTTTTGGCCCATTGAGATCCTTACAGAATTTCTCGTCGTCAGAATACCGGTTGCGAGCGTCGCGCTGACGGGCAGCGTCAAGAGTGCCTTTCGGGCCATGGTGTTTTCCTTCTTCTAGAATTGCGTCTCGAGAACCGGCGCCGGCTCGTTCTGCGCGGATACCCGCTCCGACGACGGGGGGTGTTGCGTCAAGTCCACAACCTCCCGCGTCGGCTGGCTATCGTCGTGAACAGGGTAGATCCGGAACCACGCCACATAGAGTGCCGGCAGGAACAACAGCGTCAGCAGCGTGCCGATAATGATGCCGCCCATCATCGCGTAGGCCATCGGGCCCCAGAAAATCTCGCGCGCGATCGGAATCAGCGCGAGACTTGCGGCGGCCGCGGTCAGCAGGATCGGCCGCATGCGATGCTCGGTCGCTTCCACAACGGCGTCCCAGGCCGGGCGCCCCTCCTTCCTCAAATCCTCGATCTGCACGATCAGGATCACCGAGTTTCGGACCAGGATGCCGATCAGCGCCAGCACGCCAAGGATGGCAACGAAGCCGAGAGGTGCGCCGCTCGGTAGCAGAGCCATGACGACGCCGATCACGGCGAGCGGCGCGACCGCAAACACCAGGAACAGGCGGTGGAAGCTCTGCAGCTGAATCATCAGGACGGTGGCCATGACGAAGAGCATGAGCGGAACGACCGCCACGATCGGCGCCTGGCTCTTGGCGCTCTCCTCGACGGAGCCGCCGATTGCCACCGAATAACCCGCCGGCAGTTCTTTGCCGAACTCCGCCACCCTCGGCGCCAACTGATCCATGATTGTCTTCGGCTGGACGTTGGTGACGACGCCAACCTTCAGCGTGATCGTGGGAATCCGCGCGCGGCGCCAGATCGTCGGCTGTTCGATTTCGTAGCGCAGGTTGGCCACGGCCCCGAGCGGCACCGACTGCCCGCCGAGCCCGGTTAACTGCAGATCGCGCAGCGTGTCGATCGAGGCGCGCTCTGCCTTGGTGGCGCGTCCGGTGACATTGACCAGATAGATGCTGTCGCGAACCTGTGTGATCGGGCTGCCCTCGAGCACCGAGTTCAGGGTCGTGGCGATGTCTTCCGAGGTCACGCCGAGCTGGCGCGCCTTGTCCTGGAGAACGTCGACCTTGACGACGCGCGAAGGCTCCATCCAGTCGAACACGACGTTGCCGAGATCGGGGTTGCTGCGGACGATGCCGGCGAGTTTCTGCGAGAGATCCCTGACCTTGGCGACGTCTGGTCCGCTGACGCGGTATTGCACGGGACGTCCCACCGGCGGACCGACCTCGAGCAACTTGACGTAGGTGTCGGTGCCCGGAAACGTCTTCCTCAGATATTCCTCAAATTGCGCCTTCACCAGGTCGCGCGCCTTGATACCACCCTTGGTCACGACCACTTGCTGGCCAAACCATGTATTGGCGGTCTGCACGTCGAATGACAGCACGAAACGCGGCGCGCCAATACCGACGTAAGACGACCATTGTTCCACCGAGCCATTGCCCTGCAGCTGTTCGCGCTCAAAGCGCGCCATCTGCGCATTGGTGTCGGCGATCGAAGCGTTCTGCGGGAGATTCCAGTCGATCACCAGTTCGTCGCGGTCCGATGACGGAAAGAACTGCTGCTGCACGAAATTCATGCCGAACAACGCGACGAGGAAGGCTGCAACCGTCACGCTGACGGTGATCCAACGGCGATGCATGCAGACGAGCAGCAGGCGGCCGAACATCTGCGCCAGCCGGCCCTTCTCCTCATGGTGGCCCTTTATCTTGGCCGGCAGGATGGTGACGCCGAGCAGCGGGGTGAACAGCACCGCGACGATCCACGACACGATTAGGGAGACCGCAATCACCACGAACAGGGTGAAGGTAAATTCGCCGGCATTGCTGCTGTTCAGTCCGATCGGGATGAAGCCCGCGACGGTGACCAGCGTGCCCGTCAGCATCGGAAAAGCGGTCGACGTATAGACGTGGGTCGCCGCCTTTTCCAGGGGATCGCCGACCTCCAGTCGGGCCACCATCATTTCGACGGCGATCATGGCGTCATCGACCAGCAGGCCGAGGGCGATAATCAATGCACCAAGCGAAATTCTCTGCAATGAAATGCCGGCATAGGCCATCACCACGAAGGTGATGGCGAGAACCAGCGGGATCGCAATTGCGACGACGAGCCCGGCGCGCATGCCTAAGCTGAGAAAGCTGATGGCGAGAACGATGACCACGGCCTCGAACAGCGCTTCGGTGAATCCCGAGACGGCATGCTCGACGACAACAGGCTGATCGGCGACCAGATGAACGCCGACGCCGATCGGCAGGTCGGCAATGACCTTTGACATTTCCTCCTTCAGCGCCTCGCCGAAGTGAAGCAGGTTTGCGCCGGACTTCATGCCGATGGCAAGCCCGATCGCGGGCTGGCCGTTGTACCTGAACAAGGTCTTGGCCGGATCGGCATAACCGCGCGTGATGGTCGCGACGTCAGTCAGGGGAAAGAAGCGGTCGTTGATCCGGAGATTGACCGCGTTCAGGCTTGCCTCCGACGTGAACCGGCCGTTCACCCGCACGCTGATCCGCTCAAGCCCCTCCTGGAACACCCCGGACGGCGCGACCGCGTTTTGTCCCTGCAGAGAGGCCATGATCGAGTGGACGTCGAGGCCAAGGGCCGCGATCTTCCGGGTGGAGAATTCGAGATAAATCACTTCGTCCTGCGCGCCGAGAACGTCGACCTTGCCGACATCAGGCACGGTCAATACCTTGGCGCGGACAGCTTCGACCTCGTCACGCAACTGACGCTGCGTCAACCCGTCGCTGGTGAAGGCATAGATGTTACCGAATACGTCGCCGAAGCGATCGTTGAAGCCCGGCCCGATGACCCCTTGCGGGAATTCGCCCCTGATATCCGCGATCATGTTGCGGACGCGGACCCAGGTCGGCTTGACGTCGGCAGCCTTTGTGGTGTCTCGCAGATAGACGAATACGGTGGTCTGGCCCGCGACCGTCACGCTCTTGGTATAGTCGAGCGATTCCAGTTCCTCGAGCTTCTTTTCGATCCTGTCGGTGACCTGGCGCGTCATCTCTTCGGGCGATGCGCCCGGCCACTGCGCCTGGATCACCATGGTCTTGATGGTGAAGTCGGGATCCTCCTGACGGCCCAGCTGAAGGTAGGCAAAGAGGCCGGCCGCCATGAAGGCGAACATGAAATACCAGACGAGCGAACGATGTCGGAGTGCCCAGTCGGAAAGGTTGAACGACTTCATGGCTTCTGATCCTGTTCGATACGGACTTGTTGTCCTTGTTTGAGGCTGTGGATTCCAGCGGTCACAATGCGCGCGCCGGGATAAAGTCCGTCGGTAACGCGGGCACCGACGGGGTCCCCCGCGAGATCGACCTTGTGCAGCGACACGGTGCTCGCAGGCTGATCGACGACCCAGACGAAATTCGCGCCATCCTTGGCGAGCACCGCTGAGGCGGGGACGCGCAACGTCGGGCTTTGCGCTTTGTCGAGCTTCGCCGTCACGGTCGTGCCCAAGCGGAAGCTTTCAGGGGGATCGTTCAGGGCGATGCGGACTCGCCGCAGCCGCGTTACAGGGTCTGCCTGCGGGGCGATCTCGCGAACCCTGCCTTCGACCTGAACGGCCGGGAGCAACTGCAAGCCGACTGTGAATGGCAACTCAATTTCAAGCGGCACTGGGAAATCCTCCCCGATATCGACCACCGTCTCCCTGACGTCGGGCCTCGCAACCGTCACGACATTTTGGCCGGGAGAGACCACCTGCCCGACTTCTGCGCCCACCGCAGTGACCACGCCGGCGAAATCGGCCTTGAGCTGGACATAGCTCCGTTGCTCGATGGCCTTGATCAGGTTCGCCTGTGCG
The DNA here is from genome assembly GCF_005937885.2 of Bradyrhizobium sp. KBS0727. Taxonomy (NCBI): domain Bacteria; kingdom Pseudomonadati; phylum Pseudomonadota; class Alphaproteobacteria; order Hyphomicrobiales; family Nitrobacteraceae; genus Bradyrhizobium; species Bradyrhizobium sp. KBS0727. The sequence goes on from NZ_CP042176.1 coordinate 4,464,617, forward strand.
TGCGCCACCGACGCGGCGGCGCCGGCCCGCGCCTGCTCGGCATTGTCGAGCGTCTGTTTTGTGGTGGCGTCGGTTGTGATGAGGATTCGCTGCCGCTCTTCCGTCGCCGTAGCGGTCGCCAGCTGCGCCTCGGCCTTCGTAAGCTCAGCCTTGGCCGAGCGTACCGCAAGCTCCAGCGCCGTGGGATCGATGACACCGACAGTTTGTCCTTTGCTGACGAGGTCACCAACGGAGACGGGACGCCCGGTCAGACGTCCCAAGACGCGGAACGCGAGATTGGTCTTGTACTGCGGCTCGACAACGCCCACGGCGACCATGCCGTCCGTGCGGCTCGGCTCAAGGACCATCGAGAGCACGGGCCGGACGGGTTCCGGCGCTTTCGCCTCCTGCTGACATCCAGCCAGCACCAGCGCGGATACGAGCGTGCCGGTTGCAATCATGGCGCGTCTCTTCATGACCGGTCTCCTTCATATGTCACGGCCTGGCCAACGCTCAGCAGCTTGCCGCCATCGATCACGACGCGCTCGCCAGGTTCGAGGCCGGCTCTGATCAGCACTTCGCGGGCTTCATAACCGCCGATCGTTACCGGCTTGAGCGCAGCCGTTTTGGTCGCCGGATCGACGGTCCAAACCGCGGGCTTCGATCCCGCCGCCGCCAATGCACTCCAGGGCAATGCGATTTGCTGCTGGGCTTTCGCCTTGACGGTTCCCGCAACGGCGCTTCCAAGCGTCATCGCTGCCGGCGGATCCTGGATCGCAATCTTGACGCGGATGGTCGCGCTCTTCGCATCGATCGCGGGCGAGACTTCCCTGACATGCCCGTTCGCCGTCGCGCCTGCGTCGGAGACAAGCGCCAACGATACGCGGCTGTCGTCGAGATCGCCAAAGAAGAGGGATTCGTAGACGTCGAAGACGGCATCCCGCTCACCGTCCTGCGCCAGCGAGAAAACCGGCTGCGCGGCCTGAACGACCTGACCGACTTCGAGATTGCGCGCGGTGACCACGCCGGCCGCTTCGGCGCTCAACGCGGTATGGCCGAGGGCGTCTTTCGACGTTCCGAGCGCAGCTTTTGCTGCCTCAAGCGCACCTTCTGCGGTTCGCAATCCTTCCTGCGCCTGATCGTAGACCGTCCGCGTGGTGAAACCGCTGGCGATCAGCGCCTTTTGCCGTTCGAAGGTCGCCCTGGCCACGCGCAACTGGGATTCTGCGGCTATGACCGCTGTGGTCGCGGCATCGACATCGGCCTGCTGCTCGGCCGGATCGAGCAGAGCCAGCACTTCGCCGGCCTCGACGTGAGCGCCGACATCGATATAGCGCGCGAGCACACGTCCGCTGACGCGGAACGAGATATCTGTGCGAAACCGGGCCTGGATTTCGCCGGTCAGGGTGACGGAGGCTTGTCGGTCGCGCGGCTGCACGATCTCCGTATGCACGATCGCAGCGCGCGTGACGGGAGCAGCTGCATGGTCATCGCAACCACTCAGCGCGATTGCAACGAGCGCGACCGCCAGGCCACCGGCACCCCTCAGCCCACGTTTGCGGGCCGCTTGATCGATTTCGGCGTGGTTCGCAGCATGATGTTTCATAGCAAGTCCATCCGGTTAGCGGGTGACAACAACTCGCCCAGCGCATCCGCCGCTGGACCGGCAGAGACCAGTTGGGCTCCGCGAGCCGGAAGTTGATCCGGTCGTGTTGCAACGGGGCGGCTGTCCCGATCCGGGGAGCTTGCACCTGTGCGGCGTGCCGCGGTATCGGATGGGCTGACACTCTGCCGGCGAGGTGACCGTATGATGCGACGCTTCGCTATTGCACCGTTCGCCGGCCGCTCACGCTCTGACAGCGGAAACGAGAGAACGACGGACGTGAATTCATCGCCGGAGCCGTGCTCGACGCGGCCGCCGAGACCCCTGGCGAGATCATTGCTGATCCGCAGTCCCCGCCCCGTGGCGCCCCATGCCGGCCGCGACCCGTTGTCCAAGACGACGCAATTCGCTACCGCCCCGATTCGTGTCAGCTTGACCCTGATTTCTCCGGTCCGCGCCTCGAAGCACGCGTGCTTCGCGGCCTCGGTTACCAGTCCATGGACGATCAATCCGAGCCGCCGGCATCGCTCCGGTTCGAGTGGAAGCGATTCGGTTGCGACTGAAAGCCGGATATTCATCCGGTCCAGCAACGATCGGCGCAGGGCGGAGCCCATCATGCGGACATATATCGCGGCGTCGATCAGCGCCTTGCCCCTGGGCATTACGAGCGCCTGTTGCACATCGGCATAACCATGCAACAGTTCGACCACGTCGCTTAGGGCGTGCTTGGCCTCGGCCCCCTCGACCCGGACCGCCGCGGCCGCAACAAGGCTGATCGCCGAGGCGAGCCCGCTATTGATCCGGTGATTCAATTCGCGCAGCAGAAGGCCCTGCTCCACAATCGGCGAATCCGGGCTGCACACAGTCACGACGATCTCCTCGGGTTGTCCGGATGGGTGGCCGGCCGAACGCGCATGTTGGCGGTCAGCCGGTTATCCGGATGAGCTGGCGCAGGCCAAACAATCAAGGCCAGCCTGCGTCGAAGATAAATTAAACTATACCGTATATTTTCTTTTCATTGCATTTCTCTCCCGGGCGTGTCAAGTGGGATCTGGACGCGCACAAACTCGTGATTAGGAGACGGTGATGGCAAAGAACAAAAGCCCGAAACGCGGCAGACCGCCCAAGGACCTTGCCGGCGACGTCCAGGCGCGGATTCTCGATGCAGCCCAGCAGCTCTTTCTCGAGAAAGGGTTTCGGAGTGCCAGCATCGACGACATCTCCGCGTTGGCCCCCGCGAGCAAACCGACCATCTATGCGCATTTCCCCGGCAAGGAGGCGCTGTTCGTGGCTGTGGTGGCGCGGACGATCAACGGATTGACAGATTTCGAGGGGTTCACGCCGGCAGGCCGCACCATCCAGGAAAAGCTCGCCAATCTCGGAATCGAGATCGTGGAGCGATTCGTCGAGGACACGTTGGACCTCACGCGTGCGACGATCGCCGAGGCGCGGCGATTTCCCGAGTTGAGCCGAAATGTTCACGACGCGGCGCGCGACCGTGCGGCTGGGGCAGTATCGCAGCTCTTGAACGAGGCAACGCAGAGGAGCGCGCGCTCACCTAAAGGACCATTCAGCCCAAAGCGGAGCGTAGCGACCGCGCAGATGTTCATGGATCTCATTCTGCTTCCAATGCTTATGAGATCTCTGATGGGTGAGGACCTGAAGGACCTCAGAAAAGAGCTACCGACGTTCCTGCACGAACGGGTCAATTTCTTTCTTGCGGCTTGCGAGGCAGACTGGAGGCCGTGAATCAGCCACTCCGCTCGCTATCCTTGCGCCACGGCTTTGGGACGTAAGTCGGCGGCCAGGTCGATCGACTGAACCCACGGTACGTGATGCAGGCCGCCTGCGCAGAAATCCATCATCTCGTCAAACGCGGGCCGAACGTTGGCCGCGTTGATCCGCGATGGATTGAGATATCCGTCCATTGCTTCAAGCAGGCAACAAGTCATCGCCATCGGACTTCCCGGTCGCAGTTCACCGCTCGCCTGTCCGCCAGCAATGATCGTGCGCACAAGCCCCCGGATACGGTCTGCGTAAGACTGTGCGACTGCCCAGTTCTCGCGCACCGCCGTAGCGACCAATTCGTGTAGTTTGCTGTCGTTCTCCAGCCGATGTTCGTGCAGCTGCGAGATTGCGCTCAAAGTGGCCGTTAGACGCTCCAGAGCCGAACCGCTCAAGAGAGCCGCAAGCGTTGCGGCCGCGGAGACCTGTTCGAACAGATCCGCCACGACCGCCTCTTCGATCGCCTGCTTGGAAGCGAAGAAGCGGTAGACGTTGGCGGGCGACATCGACGCGCCGCGAGCGATATCGGCGACGGTAGTCTTCTTGAACCCGATTTGGCGGTGCAATCGGGTCGCTGCTTGCACGATCCGCTGACGAACGCACCGCGATCCGGCCAGAGGTACGCGTTCCTGCATCGCTTGGGACCTCAGTGAGATGGGATCGAATGCAATTCGCGTCGGCAGGCTTCCCCGAAGCCACGCAAGGGATCCATTTCCTCCAAGAACTCAGGCAGATCGCCAAATTCGCGGTTTGGTGACAGGTAGGTTTCGATGATCAGGCGACCTGCCCGCTCCGCGGCTTGAACCACTTGATCGTTGGACAGAATCCTCATCCGCCCTATGAGCGCATACAGATTGACCAGTTGCGGAATCTCGGATTTGTCGCTGACGAGCGCATCGGCGTAGACCCGGGAGGCTTCCTCGATGAAGCTTCGATAGAGCCGCTCGCGCTTGGAAATCGACCGGGCATAGTGACGCTGGTGAAGCCTGCGGCGCCGGGTCACCCATCCGGTTACGATCGTGGAGATCGCTCCGAAGGCCGAGCCTCCGAACGCGGCGAAAGCGGGAGCATACATAGTGTTCATCCGATCATTCCTCATCTCTTGCGACCCGGCCGACCCGGGGCGATCCCATGGTCCTGACCGAAGCAGTGGGCGCAGCGTGCTCGAAGACGGCGCGGCAGGCATCGCCGAGTTCTGACCGTCTTTGCCTGAGACAGGCTTCCACGCTCGTGGCGTCGGGGATGTAGCTCGCGCACAGCCGGAAGGCGTCGGGCGCGCATGCGGCCCTCTGCTCGGCCGTGCCGCGGTTCTCCTCCGCAAGGACCGTCCCGTTGGCGAACAAGGCCGCCAGCACGACGACCAATCTGTATTTGAACATATCGAGTCCTTTCTCCGGCTGACGCATCAGCGTTCCGAACGGGACGCGCAGCGTCATGCTCCGATGTCCGTCCGACCGAACGGGCCGAAGGGCGTTTGTGAGCCCTCGCCCTTGACACATTCCCGGACGTAGGTTTATATGAACTATACGGTTTAGTTTACTTTGGAGCTCTGAAATGTCAACCCTGTTGTTGTTCGCAAGTGAAAATCCATGGCCGGGGCTTGCCGTCGCATCCGTGAACCTGGTCGCGGCGCTCTTCCTCGTGAGCCTGAGCGTGCTGCTGGCCATTGCGATTTCTTTGCTCGCTTGGCTGCACGCGCTGGTCGACCCAGAGGCGATGCCGATCGGATGGCGAGTCGAGCTGAGGGCCACCCCATGACCCCGGCCCTTCTTTTCAGTCGCGATTGCATCATCTATTCGGTCAACGTGTGGCTCCTGCCCGTCGAATGTGTCTTCAACATCATCGAGGCGGAGCTGGCGCGCAGAGGCGTCCAGCTTTACCCGCCCGAATAGCGCACCGTGCGCGCCAGCCGATGGCGCATTGCCCACACATTAATAACCCCACCGGCCAGTTTTTGATCGCGAGCCACTGGATGCACCTCATGTCCAAGAAGAAATTGTTAGCCACTATCGTTTGGTCCGCCACCCTTGCTGCTACGGGCGCGATGGCCGATGTCACCCATACACCGTTGGACGCCGCAAATCGGGGCGTAGCAGTGCAGCGCGATGACGAGCAGCTAGTCATTCATCGCGTGCTCGAGCAATTTCGCGCGATAAAAATACCGCTCAGCAAGGCGTTGGCGATCGCCGAACGTTTACATGACGGTTCAAGGACCGCGGACGTTAGCTTTGAGATATCTGGTCCGGCCAGTTATCGCGTGCGGACGGTAGGAAATGAGCGAATCTGGGAAAATGTCATAGATGCGGATACCGGAAGCGTCACGGAAAAGGAAATTTCATCATCGCTGAGGGAGCTCGACCGCGAGGATCTGAGCAACATCGTTGCCCTGAAGTCCGTCAAGCAGGAACTGTCGGACGCCGTACGCATCGCCGAGAAAGCTGCAGCAGGAAGCGCTGTTGCCGGAGGGCTGGTGAAGCAGGACGGCAAACTCAACTTCGTCGTCGTCGTCGCCAGTAATGATCACTTGAAGGAAGTCATGCTCGAACCGCCCAGAGCCGGTAAGCAAGGCGCAACTCCCCGCTAGGCGACGCAGGTCTGAACCGATGAACCAGATCGCTGTTACCGCGACCCGATGTTTTAGAGATCACAAGCCCAACGGCGAACATCGGCAGCCGTCGCCATGCCGACCACGGGTCACGCTTATCGCGGATGTTTATCGTGAATGAGAGCCACTTCAAGTAGTGTCTGAAAACACTCGCGAACTTGCATCAGCCTTCAGCCGCGACATGTCAAAATTGTCAGAATGGCGCCAGGACGGAAATTAAAATCCCTGGCTAAGTCATTGAAACGCTTGGAGCGGGTGAAGGGAATCGAACCCTCGTATTCAGCTTGGAAGGCTGCTGCTCTACCATTGAGCTACACCCGCGCACGGGGCATCCCCTAACACGCCGCGCAGGCCGCCTCAACCCGCCTTGCGGGCGCCGTCCGTGCCCGGCAAACGGCGCTTGTTCCCCGGCTTCCGCGCCGGTTCAGGGCTTAACAGCGGCAGAATCGCCGCTTATATTGATGTTTCCACAACCAATGAAAGGAGGTGATCCAGTGTCTCTTACCAAGCGCTGTCACCTCGCTGGGATCGCCCGCTAGGCTCTGCGAGGCCAACAGGCTTTGAAGGCTTGTAGGTTTTGAAGACCTGGCATCGGGGCGCTCTCAGCCCTGGACCAGCGAGCACAAATAGTAGGGCGCGACGGGAGCAATCCCGCCGCGCCTTTTATTTTGATGATGTCATTCCGGGGCTCGCCGGCGGTCATGTGCGGGAATTTCGTTCCTGGAAGGCTTGCGATCAGGGCGGAGCTTGCGGTCAGAAGCCGCAGAGATTGACCGAACGCGGTCGCGGGCCGCGGCGGTTCTCGACGATTCGCTCGCCACCGTTGATGGCCGAGCTGCCGTAGTAGCGGTGATGGCCGGTGACGTCATGCCAGTCGCCGACTTGCGACGACGCGGATGGCCGCGCTGAAGATCTGGCGGCATCGCAGATGATCGAGGCTGGTTCGCGGGGCATGACCGTCTCCATGAGTGGTGCGCAGTTCCTGCGTTCTGCTCATCGGTCGCGCCCTTCCTGCGGTGCGTTCACGGCGTCGGCAATATATCGTGTTTCCGGAGTGTTTCTTCGGCCTCCTGCAACCGGCACATGGCGGCATGGTGCCACGTTTCAAAATCCGGCCTGTCGGGATAGGCCCTGTCCAGACGTCCTTGAGCGGCAGCCTATCCCGCAAGCAAACGAGGAGAACCCATGCTTTACGCCATTCTGGCCTATCACGTCGAAGCCGAGGTCATGTCCTGGACGCCGGAGGAGGACGCGGCGCTGATGGTCAATCTGCTCGCCGTCCATGACCGGCTCAACACGCAGAAACTGCTCGGCCCGTCGGCGCGGCTGGGCGCTACCGCCAAGGCCCGCACCCTGCGCGGCCCGGGCGCCGGCATGGTCCTCGACGGGCCGTTTGCCGAGACCAAGGAGCAGTTGCTGGGACTATACGTGGTCGACTGCACCAGTGAGGACGCAGCACTCGACGTCGCGCGCGACTTGCACCGGGTCAATCCGTCGGCGGTCTACGAGATCCGCCCGATCTCGCTTTACATCCCTGGCGCGGAGATCCCGGAAACTGCGAGTGGGGATAGTGAGAGCTGAAGGAGGCTTCCGCAGTCGTGAGGCGCGGTACAGATTGGGAGGATCAGGTAGCTTCTTAATGACCTAGAACTCAAGGAAGCATCTTGTGTCCTTCTCCACCCGATTGTAACGTTTCTACTATACAATCTGGGGGTGGGTAAATGTTTGGTCTTGGGGCCTTTAAATCGGGAATTTTCATTTGCGCTGCAGCGGCAAGTATAGCTTGGAACGGAGCGGCGATAGCCGAGTCATCTGCAAGTGACGCTGTTCTCGAAAAATTGGCAGCCTTGGAAGCTCGTATTGCTGCTCTTGAAACAAAGAATCGCGAATACAAGCGGGAGGTGGAGGAGGTGCACGCGCTCGCGAGACATGCCACCGAAAAAGCTGTTCGACTATCGAATGCTGCAATTCCGCTCCCGGCCAGCGGCAATATCTCAAGTCCACTGACCAATGCAGCGCCCGTCACTTGGTCGGGATTGGTATGGGGAGGCTCGGCTGGTGGCGCAGCAACTCAATCACGCGTCGGGTCGGGCGAGCATATCGTGAATACCTTCCCCCCGAATTTCAGTGGCTTCGACTCTGCAAGCACGTCTGGCCCTGCCCGTGGCGGTGGAGCAATGCTTGATCTGTTTGTCGGGTGGAATACAGAACTATCAAAATCATTCGTCGTCGGTGGTCAACTTGAGGTCACAGCATCCAATCTGAATTTTAGTTCGTCGGGAACCAAGAGCTATACCTATTTCGATGGAAATGGACCGACCGGAGCGACTGCGACTGGTGACTTTAGACCGCAGGTCACGTCACGGTGGATGGCTTCAGCTTTAATTCGTGCCGGTTTTCTGGTGGATGAGCGCACGCTTTTCTACGGCCTTGGTGGATGGACCTTAGCTCAATTTGAAAATCATAACGTAACCGACAACCCGTTCTATCAGCCCCAAGAGACATTCATGGCTAACGGATGGGCCGCAGGCGCAGGCATTGAGCGGAAGCTAGATTCACATTGGAGTGTAAGGGCGGAATATAGATACACTCACTTCGGCGCCCAACACACAGCAGACAATTTCCTTTTTCAAACAAATTTTGCAACGACTCAGTCATACAAGCGGGGCACACAGTACGATCAATCGATGCAGGCTGGCCGGATTGGCATCGCCTACGCGTTTAACCCGTTCATGTAGGGCAGCCCACCACTACTGCCGCAAGCCGGCCTGCCGCAGCAGCGGCAGCACGCGGTCGATGAAGAACGGCAACTCGTCCCTGAAATTGACGAAGGACAGCGTCACGCCGTCGATCCCCGCGGCGTTCAGCCACAGCAATTCGTCGACGATTTTCTCGGGCCGGCCGATCAGCGGATGCGAACTTAACCCTCCGGCATAGCGCTTGCGCTCGTTGAAGATCTCGTTGGTGTCGAGCTGGCGATTCCTGCGCGACATGTTCATGTGATAGTCGACCGCTTCTGTGTCGGCATTCGCAACTGCATAATGCTGGTAATAGTCTTCCGCCTCGCGATCGGTCTCGCGGCAAACCACATGCGTCGTGGTGATGATCTGCAAGGGACGGCCTTCGGCGTCGCGCTGGGCGGCCAGTGCCCGCACCGGCGCCAGCCCCTCGCCGGCGACGCCGAGCACGGTGACCAGGAGGTCGCTGGTCTTCATCGCGAACGCCCGCCCCGCCGGCGAGGACGCCGCCGACATCGTCAGCGGACGCGGGCGCTGCACCGGCTGCGGTTTTCCGATCACGCCGGTCAATCTGTAGAACTCGCCGTCGTGATCGAATCGCTCCTTCGAGGTGAAGATCCGGTTCATCACCTCGAACCATTCGAGCCCCTGCTCGTAGCGGCGATCGTGCTCAGCCAGCGCATGCCCGAACATGTCGAACTCGCCCTGATTCCATCCAGCCACGATGTTGAGCCCGGCGCGGCCGCCGCTGACATGGTCGACCGTCACCAGCGCCTTCGCCGCGAACACCGGATGCACCACCGGTACATGCACCGTGGAAAAGATCGTGATCTGTTCGGTCATCGCGCTCAGCGCGGAGGCAAACGTAAACGTCTCGAAGCACAGCGTGCGGACATCGAGTTCGCCGCCAAATCCCTTCCAGCGCGCGATCGGCAGGATGAATTCGAAGCCGGCGCGGTCGACCATTTTGGCGACCTCGGCAATGTCAGCCCAGTCCGCCCGCCAGCGCTCCGGCACTTTGGTAATGGCAATGCCGCCATCGGCGTTGAGGGAAAACAGGCCAAGCTTGAGCTTGTTGGCATTGTGAAGCGCGTTGGCTGGTGCGGGCACGCGGGAGGCCTGTGGCGGTTCTCGATCGAGATCAGAGAATTAGGGTGCAGGTATCCTGCTACGGGATGTCGGCCGATGCAAATGGGGAAGAGACCGCTGAAAAGGCGCTGGTCCGTTTACGCTTTCGCTGCGCTCAAGCTACGCCGGACACGCTTCGTCCTGATGGTCTAGCGTGGCTGCGCCACGCGTAGCCCGTCAGGGCGAAGCGTGGTGGGGGAAGAAGGACTCGAACCTTCGAAGTCATAAGACGGCTGATTTACAGTCAGCTCCCTTTGCCACTCGGGACACTCCCCCGTCCAACAGCATCGCAAGTCTGACCGCTAAGAGGCGGCGGATCAGGCCATGGATGACGTTAAATCCGGGAGCCGATGGCGAACTCCCGGTCGGGCGCGTTTATGGGCGAAGGGGGGTAGCAAAGTCAACCAAGGCAAGCCATCAAATCCGCCGTCTGGAGCCCCGTCGGTTCCGACCGGGCTCCAGCCTCTTGTTTGATGCGTTTTCTTGACGCGAACCGGTGCCCACTTCGCTCGAAAACGCTATGGAAGGCCCAAATTGCCATAATCCGGAACCCGTGACAGAAGCTTCCTTATGAGTGATCGCGATCGAAAACCGCCGTTCCGCCGTGGCGGCGGCAAACCCTTCGAAAAGGGCCGAAAACCGGGCGGCCGGCCGGTCTGGCGGGACCGGGAGGCCGGCTCCGACGGTCCGGTGATTCTCTATGGCTGGCACACGGTTTCGGCCGCCTTGGCCAACCCGGCGCGCGGGATCCGCAAGCTGTTGCTGACCGAGAACGCCGCCCGCCGGCTCAGTGACGAAAATATCGACACCAGGGTACCCCCGGAAATCGTCCGGCCCAGCGTTATCGACGCGCGGCTCGGGCCGGACGCCGTCCACCAGGGCCTGCTGGCGGAGGCCGATCCCTTGCCCTCGCCTGACCTCGAGACGCTGCCCCAGGAAGGCATCGTCCTGGTGCTCGACCAGATCACCGATCCGCACAATGTCGGCGCCATCCTGCGCTCGGCCGCGGCGTTTGCGGTCAAGGCGATCGTCACCACCAACAGGCACAGTCCGGAGGCGACCGGCGTGCTGGCGAAGTCGGCCTCCGGCGCGCTGGAAATGGTGCCGCTGGTGACGGTGCAAAACCTCGCCCGCGCGCTGAACGAGCTGAACGATTTGGGCTTCCTGACGGTCGGTCTCGACAGCGAGGGCTCTACCGACCTCGCCGCGGTCGAACTGCGGCAGCCGCTGGCGCTGGTGCTCGGCGCCGAGGGCAAGGGCCTGCGGCAATTGACGCGCGAGACCTGCAGCGTGGTGGCGCGCCTCGACATGCCCGGCGAGATCAAGAGCCTCAACGTGTCGAACGCCGCGGTGCTGGCGCTCTATATCGGCGCGAGCCGGCTCGGGCTGATGGGCCGGTAAAAAAACGACGCCCGCTCGCTTGAAGCGAACGGGCGCTGAAATCTTCAACCGATCAATCGATCAGTAGTAGCGGCGCAGCACGTGGCGGCCGTAATACGGCGAGTAGCCGTGGTGGTAGCCCATGCGCGACGCATGATAGTAGCCGACTCGCGGAGCCCACGGGCGATAGTGGCGGTAGCCGTAACGAGCGCCGTAGCCGTAACCCTGCCGGTAGCCATAGTTATACGGACGGGCATAGCCGTAACCGGAGACCGAACCTTCTTCATAGACCCGAGCCGGCGCGAAGTCGCCCGGACCGGTATAGGTCGGGCCCTGGTTGACGTAATAGTACTGCTGCTCCGGAGCGGCGAGCCGCTCATAGGCCCAGCCGCCACCGCCGCAGGGGTTGCAGCCGTAATCGACGACCGGCGCCGGCGCGACGTAGACCGGTGCTCCGCAAGGGGTGTAACCGCACGCAAAGGCGGGCGCCGCGGCCATGACGGCAACCGCCGCAACCAATCCAGTAAATAATTGACGCATTACTCTCTCCTGTAGGTGTTTTCGTTGTCGTAGTTTCTTGAACTGTTTTCTCAGCGTGGAACGTTCCGCGGAATGCGCGGCCTGAAATCGTGACCGTCCTGCTGTTGCGGCGCGTAGATAATTGCCGGCGGTTCGACCGGCACGCTGGACTGCGCCGGCAGCGGCGCCGACTGCGCCGACCATGATTGATGATAACTCTCGGCCGGCTGCGGCAAGCGGCGGTTGGCCGGCGGTTCGACTTCCAGGCGCCCGTAACCGGGCAAATGGCCTGCGCTCGGATAGTAATGGCCGACGTTCGGAACCGGATCGATGTAGCGGCCACCGTAAATGGTCGGCTGCACATGGTTGCGCCTCGCGAGACCCCAATCGCCCTCGACCACCGCATAGGATGCATCGACGCCGTTAATGATGATGGGCACGCCGGCGCGACCGGGAATAACGATGTCAAAGCCGCCGCCGGCAAACGCCGTCGACGTCATCGCGATCAAGATTGCCAGTGTTACGCGAACGCGCATTGCTCGGGATCCCCGCCTACCTCGATGTACAATCTAATCCAATGCACAACCTCAGGGGTTAAGGCGGCGGGCCAAACTGCCGGTAAGCCTAACGCGCCGGCCTCGATGCCGGTTCAATTCCGAGAAGTCGCGATAGCCAAACGTTAACGTCGCGGCCCCGGCCCGGCGGGGCGGCCGGCTTTATTGTCATTTGACCGGCAATATCGCACCATCGCCGCTCCCGAACCGCTGGAAGTGCCCGGACATGCCGCCCTCCCAAACGCCTGCGAAGCAGAGGCCTAAAAACGTGCTCTGGATCATGTGCGATCAGCTTCGCTACGACTATCTCGGCTGTACCGGCCATCCGGTGCTGAAGACGCCGAACATCGATGCGATGGCCAAACGCGGCGTGTTGTTCTCCAACGCCTATGTGCAGTCGCCGATCTGCGGCCCGTCGCGGATGTCGTTCTATACCGGCCGCTACATGCGCTCGCACGGCTCGCACTGGAACGGCTGGCCGCTGCGCGTCGGCGAGCCGACGCTCGGCGATCACCTGAAGAAGATCGGCGTCCGCAACGTGCTGGTCGGCAAGACCCATATGGCGCCCGACCTCGAAGGCCTGAAGAATCTCGGCATCGCGCCCGACTCGATCATCGGCGTGCACGTATCGGAATGCGGCTTCGAGCCCTATGAGCGCGACGACGGCCTGCATCCGACAGGACGCCCTCGCCCGGCCTACGACGACTATTTGCGCCGGCAGGGCTACAACGCCGACAACCCGTGGGAGCACTGGGCCAATTCCGGCGCCGACGCCGACGGGACCTTGCAGAACGGCTGGCTATTGGTTCATGCCGACAAGGCCGCGCGCGTGCCCGAGGAGCATTCGGAGACGCCCTACATGACGCGGCGCGCGATGGATTTCATCGCGGAGGCCGAGGACGACGGCCGCCCGTGGTGCCTGCATCTGTCCTACATCAAGCCGCACTGGCCCTATATCGCGCCGGAGCCTTATGCCAGCATGTACGCTGCCGCGGACGTGCAGCCTGCGATCCGGTCGGAGATCGAACGCGACAACGCGCATCCGGTGTTCGCCGCCTACATGAACATGCGCTACTCGAAGAACATGTCGCGCGACGAGGCCCGTGAAAAGGTCATTCCGACCTATATGGGCCTGATCAAGCAGATCGACGACCAGATGGGCGTGCTGATGCAGTTCCTCGAGACGCGCGGCCTGCTCGACACCACCATGATCGTGTTCACCTCGGACCATGGCGACTATCTCGGCGATCACTGGATGGGCGAGAAGGATCTGTTCCACGAACAGTCCGCCAAAATCCCGCTGATCGTGATCGATCCATCGGCGGCCGCCGACAGCACGCGTGGCACGGTGTGTGACGCACTGGTCGAGGGCATCGACCTGGCGCCGACCTTCATTGACTATTTCGGCAGCAAGCCGCCGGACCATATTCTGGAGGGGCGCTCGCTGCTGCCGCTGCTGCACGGCAAGCGGCCTGCCGACTGGCGCAGGATCGTATTCTCCGAATACGACTACGCCATGCAGGACGTCCGCGTGATGCTGGGACAACCGATCGAGCGCTGCCGGCTGTTCATGGTGTTCGACGGCCGCTGGAAATTGATCCACGCGTCGGGTTTTCGGCCGATGCTCTACGACCTCGAAAACGATCCGGAGGAATTTTTGGATCGCGGCACCGACCCGTCATGCGCCGACGTCGTCGCCCGGCTTCAGGCCGAGTTGTTCGACTGGGCGCTGCATCCGAAGGGACACATCACCACGTCGAACGAGAAGATCGCCAACTATGCCAGCCAGCAACTGCAGGTGAAAAACGGCGTGCTGATCGGCATTTGGGACGAGACCGAGCTCGGCGCCATCAGAGAGAAGATCGGGATGAAGCCTTGAGCGCGAGACGCCCGCATCAATGCAGCTGACCGGAGGCCACATTCGACCAGCGCTCGGACGGCGGCGCAGGAGACCTGCTCTCAGAAGGTCTACCCTCGGAAGGCTTGTTCGGACGATTTGCCTTCAGAAGGCCTGCCGTCAGAAGACTTGCCGTCGCGCGCCTGCAACAGTGTGACGCCAAGCAGGAGATACATCGCGCAGGTCCACAATGATTGCCAGTTGGCGGAACCTTCATTGAAGCCGATATAAACGGCCGTCAACGCGAGCACGCCTGCGAACACGACTTCGGCAATCGGGCGCACACCCGATCGCGGATGATTGAGCAGCGCCAGTGTCGCAAACGGCACGACGGCCATGGTCAGGGCCGCGAACGGAAAATCGCGCCAGCGTCCGTCGAACACCAGACCCAGCGCGGTTTCCACCGAGGTCAGCGTGATCGCGATCAGGGTGATGCCAAGGAGCGTCATCATCAAGGTCTGGGTTCGGCGTTCGGACGGCCCCAGGATATCGAGAAACGCCGGAACCGGGCGTCCCGACATCAAGGCTTGCGCCGACAGCAGTGGAGCGGCGATGGCTACTGTCAGCAGCGTGCCCTGGCGCAGCCAGCCATCGAAGCCGAAACTTTCATAGAGCAGCTTGTCGATGCTGACGCCAAGCAGAACCCCGCTTGTTGTCGCTGATATCGCGACCGCGATCCACGCGGCCAGTCCCGGCGACGACGGCCGGCGCCGCAGCGTCAAGCCTGCGGTGGCGAACACGAGGATGCAGAGCGCGAGCCCGCCCGCCATCTGCCACTTCCAGCGCGGGTAGTTGCCGATCGCAACGCCGGCCGGATATTTCAGCCGGCGATCTCCCGCATTGAACACGCCCCAATAGCCGCCCACAGTGCCTTCCCACCGGCGCTTCCACGGCTCGTCATAAGCCTCGAACAGATTGACGCGAAACTTCTCGACTCTCGCCCGTTCGAGAATCTCGGCAATAAAACGCGCCTGATTGATGCGGGACGCCACCGCGACCTCGCGCATCCGCCCCTGGCTCGGCCAGCCGGTCTCGCCGATCAGGATCTCCTTGCCGGGAAAGGCGACCGTCAACTGCTTGCGGACTTCATCGACATGCGCGGCCGCGTCTTCGGCGCGGGGCGGAACGTCTTCCCAATAGGGCAGGAAATGCACGGTGACGAAATCGACATCGGCCGCGATTTCCCGGTAGCGCAGCCAGAACTCCCAGACATCGGCGTAGGTCACGGGAACATGGAGGCGCGATCTGGCCGAGCGGATGAATTCACGCAGATCGGACACGGTCATCTCGCCGCGCAACAGCACCTCGCTGCCGACGATGACCGACGTGACCACGCCGGGGTGATCGTTGGCCAGCGCGACCGCGTGATTGATCAGCAGCAGGTTCTTGGCGCGATCGCGCCCGATCCAGATGCCAAGCAGAACCTTCAGCCCGGCTTTGGACGCAAGCTCGGGCACCTTGTCCAATCCGTTATCGATGGAATAGGTGCGGATACATTTGGTGACCTTGGCAAGCTCGCCGAGATCTTCCGCGATCTGCTCCGGACTGACGATCAGCTTTGGATTGTGCGGCGTCTGCTCGCCGCGGAACGGCGCGTAGGACACGCATTCCAGTTTGGCCTCGGGATCGATCGGCGCACGCACCAGGGTGACCGGCGAGGCCAGCCACCACCACGCCGCCGCAATGAATCCGATCGAAACGAAGAAGAGCGCCAGTGGCGTGCGCAAGGCTGTCGATCCTGTCCTCAGACGTGCTTACCGATGGGTGTTCACGCCGTTTGCGCGACTTCGCCTGACCTCGTAACATGTCAATTCGACCGGCATCAAGGTCGGCGACAAAGGGTGAGCTCCGCTTTTGCCGCATATTTGCCTCGATCCGAGCACGTGAAGCCGAGTCCTTGAAGCAATGTCTTTCCTAAAACCTTCCCGGCGCCAGTTCGCCAAAATCCAATTCTCCAAAATCTTGGGCTGGGCCACGCTCGGAATGTCTGACGCCACCGGGGCTCTCGGCGCCGACGCGCAGGCTGATTTGCCCAGAGAAAACCGAGGCGCCCCACCCGGCTTTCCGAACGGCTTTCTGTGGGGCACGGCCACGTCCTCCTATCAGATCGAAGGCGCCATCAATGAAGACGGCCGCGGCCCGTCGATCTGGGATCTGTTCGCGCACAGACCCGGCACGATCTCGGATCGCAGCACGGGCGATATCGCCGACGACCATTACCATCTGTACAAGCAGGATGTTCAGTTGATGAAATCGCTGGGCGCAAAAACCTATCGGTTTTCGATCGCGTGGCCGCGCGTTTTCCCTGACGGCACCGGCACGCCGAATCCGAAAGGTCTCGACTTCTACGACCGCCTGCTCGACGAACTCTCCGCCAACGGCATCGAGCCGTTTGCGACGCTGTATCACTGGGACCTGCCGCAGGCGCTCCAGACCCGGTTCGGCGGCTGGACTTCCCGCGACACTTCAAAGGCGTTCGCCGACTACACGGCCTACGTCGCAGGCCGCGTGAGCGACCGGGTAAAACACTTCTTCACGATCAATGAATGCTCCAGAACGGTTTCGCTCGGCCACGAATTCGGCTCCGACGCGCCCGGCCTCAAATTGCCGCGGGCGGAATTAAACCAGGTCCGTCACCACATCGCACTCGGTCACGGTCTTGCGGTGCAGGCGATCCGCGCCTCTGCCCGCGCCGGGACCCGGGTTGGCCCGGCGGAAAATGCCGTGAGCTGTATCCCCGCGATCGTAACACCCGCCAACATCCGCGCGGCCGAGACCGCGACGCGCGAACTCAATGCCGGCTATCTGACCGTGATGATGGAGGGAAAGTACACCGACGCATATTTGGCGCAAGCCGGAAAGGATGCGCCGAAATTCACGGCGGAGGATCTGCGCATCATTTCATCGCCGGTCGATTTCGTCGGACTGAATGTCTACATGCCCGACCATTACGTTGTCGCCGCCGACAACCCACGCGGCTTCACGCTGGCGCCGTTTCCCGCCTCGTTTCCGCATATGGACGCGCCCTGGCTCAAATTCGGCCCCGAGACGATGTACTGGGTGCCGCGCCATGTCGCGAAGCTGTGGAACGTGAAGTCGATCTACATCACCGAGAACGGCACCTCGGGGACTGACCAGGTAGCCGCCGACGGCAGCATCTCAGATCTCGACCGCGTGATGTATCTGCGCAACTACCTGACGCAGTTGCAGCGCGCGACCTCCGAAGGCGTGCCGGTGCAAGGGTATTTTCTGTGGAGCCTGCTGGACAATTTCGAGTGGTCGGACGGATTCGAAAAACGCTTCGGCCTCTACCGGGTCGACTTCGATACGCAAGCCCGAACGCCCAAGCTCAGCGCCTCGTTCTATCGCGAAACGATCGCGCGCAACGCGGTGGTGTGATTAGGGCGTGAACTCATAATTTGGAGTCGGCGGACGTCTGCTTTGGTGCGCATAACGGACTTAAGTCGGACATCGCGCCATGTCCGAAAAGTTGCCAACAAGAGACTCATGCACTGCAGCAAGGCATCGCTATTCGATCACCTCATCGGCGCGGGCGAGCATTGTCGGTGGCACGATGATGCCAAGCGCCTTCGCGGTCTTCAAATTGATCACCAGCTCGTACTTGGTCGGCTGCTCGACTGGCAGGTCGGCTGGCTTCGCCCCCTTGAAAATCTTGTCGATAAAGCCGGCGGACCGGCGATAAAGATCTCCAAGATCGGCCCCGTAGATCAGAAGGAATCCCGCCTCCGCCAACTCTCTCTGGAGCGAGGCGGCTGGCAAACGGTTCCTTAAAGCCATTTCTGCAATCTGGCCGCGATAGTTGAACAGCACACTATCTCCCTGCATGACGAAGGCCTGCGCGCGCTCCCTCACCATTGTCGCAAACGCTTGTTCAAGTTCGTCCAGCCCACGGGCTTCGACCGGAATAGTCGTCAACCCTAGTGTCCGGGCGGTCTCCGTCATCGCCGTCTGGCGATTCCGAAGGATCGCAACGTCCGGATTCCACAGAATACCCAAACGCGAGAGGTTCGGAAGAATCTCTTTCAGCAATTCAAACCGCTTGCCCAAAATCTCGCCACCCGCATCCGCGATGAGCCCGGTGACGTTCCCGCCGGGGCGCGCCAGACTGGCGACGAGTCCGGTGCTGACCGGATCGACACCGCTGATCATGACGATCGGGATGGCTGCGGTCGCCTTCATGGCAGCAACCGTGATCGGATTCCCCCCGCTGGTGACGATGATGTCCACGCCGAGCCGGACCAAGTCTGCCGCAAGCGCGGGCAGCCGTTCGACGTCGGCGTTGGCGAAACGGTATTCGATGACGACATTCTCGCCAACGCGATAGCCGAGGCTCCGCAAGCCTCCTTCGAACGCTTCAGTGAAGTTGAGCGTTGGCTCTCGGAACCCGGCCGAGAGGTACCCGATCCTGTAGAGCCGTCCCGCCGGTTGTTGCGCGTGCGCGGCAAGCGGGAGACTGGCCGCACCGCCGAAAAGTGTTATGAACTCGCGCCGCCTCATGTCCGCTCCCAAGGTCAGGTGACGGCATCGTAGCGGGTCAGTCGGGCACATTGATAGCCATGAAAGCCATTGCCGCACTGCACAGCCAATGTCGCAGTTGGGTCATTCGCGTCGATTTTGGCATGTCCGCAACATGTCCGGTTATTAGGTAATCTCGGAAGTGCCGATTGTCCGGTTTTGACGGTTGAAGGCATCGGTCAGAAAGTGATTCAACCGGGCAAACACTAGGACCGGATTACGGACGCGCTGGCCGCCGGTCATGACGCGGCGGTGCAGATGATTGATGCCTGGGCTGCGCGCTTATGACTCCGCGCCCTAGCTAGCTAGAGTGTTTCCGACTTTTTCTGAATCGGGGATTCCCAAATCAGGTGGGCTCTGATTCAATTTTCCTGCTGGGACGGAGGCCAGCAAGGATGGCGCGAGCATACTCACTGGATCTGCGTGAGCGTGTTGTCGGGTTGGTTGCGAGTGGTGAGACGTGCCGAGCGGTGGCAGAACTGTATGACGTCAGCGTTGCGAGCGTCGTGAAGTGGTCGCAGCGGGCGCGCGCGACGGGCAGTGCGGCGGCCAAGCCGATGGGCGGCAGGCGGCCTTACCTGCTGGAAGGCGAGCGCGACTGGCTGCTGGCTCGGCTGGCCGAGAAACCTGATCTGACCTTGCACGCGCTGCTGGCAGAACTTGGCGAACGCGGTGTCGCGGTGTCCTGCGACACGCTCTGGCGGTTCCTCAAGCGCCAGGGCATCAGCTTCAAAAAAAACCGTGTTCGCGGCTGAGCAGGATCGTCCTGATATCGCGCGCCGCCGCGCCTGGTGGAGACGGCACCAATCGAAAATCGAACCTACCCGTCTCGTCTTCATTGATGAGACCTGGGCCAAGACCAACATGACCCGTACCCATGGTTGGTGGCGACGGGGCATCCCGCTCAAGGCTCAGGTCCCGCACGGCCATTGGCGGACGATGACCTTCCTCGCAGCACTCCGGCACGACCGCATCGCTGCGCCCTGCGTCATCGACGGGCCGATCAACGGCGAGAGCTTCCGTGCCTATGTCGAGCAGTTGCTGGTGCCAACGCTCCAACCTGGCGACATTGTCGTCATGGACAATCTCGGCTCCCACAAGGGTCCCGCTATCCGAAGAGCTATCCGAGCTGCCGGCGCACGGCTCGTCTTCCTTCCGCCCTATAGCCCGGACCTCAATCCGATCGAGCAGGTCTTCGCAAAGCTCAAAACCCTGTTCCGCAAAGCCGAAGAGCGCACCATCGAAGGCGTGTGGCGCCAAATTGGCAGCCTTCTCCAACACTTCACACCGCAAGAATGCGCAAACTATCTGCGCAACGCTGGATATGCTTCCGTCTAAATCGGAAAGACTCTAGTCACCCTTCCGCAGTCCCTTGCCCAGCGCTTCGTACATCAGCGTCTTCAGCGCCAGTTGAATCCGCCCGCCCTGCGTCGGCGAATGTACCATGAAGATCGCGAACAGATCGTCGACGGGGTCGACAAAATAGAACGCGCCGCCGGCGCCGTCCCAGCGATATTCGCCGAGCGGCCACGTGGTGCCCGCCGGCGGCGACGTGCGCACCGCAAAGCCGAGACCGAAACCGCTGTTCGGGCTCGGAAAATAGAAGGGATCATGGAGAATTCCGGTCTCCGGGCCGATCTGGTCCTTCGTCATCAACGCCACCGTCTCGGGCTTGAGGTAGCGTTTGCCGTCCAGTTCGCCCTTGTTCAGCAGCATCTGCAGGAAGCGGGCGTAATCCCCGATCGTCGTGTTCAGGCCCGCGCCGCCGGATTCAAAGCGCCGCGGCAACGTCGGGTCCTTGATTCCCGCCAGCGGACGGTCAAAGAGATCGGCGGGCAACGGCCGCGCAATGCGCGGCCACTTCTTCTCGTCCGCGACAAAGTAATTGGTCTCGGACATGCCGAGCGGATCGAACAGCCTCTGCTTTTCGAACTGGAACAGCGACTGCCCCGACACCACCTCGATGACGCGGCCGAGCACATCGACCGAATGGCCATAGTCCCAGCGCGTGGCGGGCTGGTCGGCGAGCGGCAGTTTCGCGATGCGGTCGGCGAATTCGGCGTTGTCGAAATCGCCGTCGAACAGTTTCGGATTGCCGTAGAGCCTGCGCACCACGCCTTCGCCGTAGAAGCCGTAGGTGATACCCGATGTGTGCCGCAGCAGGTCCCTGATCGTGATCGGGCGCTTCAGCGGCACCAGCCTGAGCGGCCGCTGGCCGGCTTCGTCGGAATCGTCGACGCCCACTTTCGCATCGGCAAAGGCCGGAATGTATTTCGAGACGGGATCGTCGAGCGACAGCTTGCCCTCCTCCACCAGCATCATCGCGGCCACCGAGGTGATCGCCTTGGTCATCGAATAGACCTGAAAAATGGTATCCGGCGTCATTGGCGCTTTGGTTGCAGGGTCCCGCACGCCGAAACTTTCGAGACAGACCAGCTTGCCGTGCTGCTGGATCAGCAGGACGCCGCCGGGAATCTTGTTGGCAGCGATCTCTTTGCGGATGAGGTCGCCAAGACGGTCGAGCGCAGCGCGTGAAAGAGTAGGTGCCTGAGGAGGAGCTGATCCCGCCCTGCTTGTGCCCGGGGCCACGGCGGCGAACATCACGGTGACAAGCGCGAAGACGATCACGAAACGGCCGCGTCGCGAAGTTCCGGCGTCAGACATCAGCAACTCCCCGGGAGATTTCGAGCCTGCCTAGTTCGTGATCTTGTATCCGGTCGCCCTCACGATCGGCGCCCAGAAAGCGGTGTTGGCGGCAAGTTCCCGCGTGAGACCTTCCGGTGTCGAGCCGACCGGGATCAGGCCGATCGCCAGCAGCTTTTCCCGGGCCTCGGGCTTGGCAAGCGTGGTGGCCGCCGCCTCGCTCACCTGTTTGGCGAAGGCGGGTGACGCGCCCGCCGGCAGCCACATGCCGTACCAGGCGTCCGCCACCAGATCGATGCCGCACTCCTTGAGGGTCGGCACCTCCAGGAACGGCGATCGCTCGGCGCTGGTCACCGCAAGAACTTTGACGCCGCCCGCGCGGTGCTGCGGGATCGCGTCGGTCAGGGTGACAATTGCGAACGGCAGGTGACCGCCGAGGAGATCGTTCATGATCGGCGCCCCGCCACGACAGGCCACGCGCGTCATCTTGACGCCCAGCACCTCCTCGAGCCGCGATCCGGTGAAATGCGGAATGGTGCCGTTGCTCGGCACGCCAAACGTCGCCTTGTCCGGATTGGCCTTCAGCCAGGCCACGAATTGCGTGAAATCCTTCGCATCCACGGCCGGACCGACGACGATACAGAACTCGAAACGCGCCAGTTGTGAAACCGGAACGAAGTCCCTGGCCGTATCGAATGTCGGCTGCGTCTCGACCATCGGCAGCAGGTACATTGTCGGACCTGTGGTCACGAGGATGGTCGTGCCGTCAGGATTGGCCGCCTTTGCCGCCTTGATTCCGATCAGCCCGTCGCCGCCGGTGCGGTTCTCGACAATGATGTTACGATCGAGTGTCAGGCTCATATTCTGCGCCAGCACCCGGCACAGCGCGTCGCCGCCGCCGCCGGCCGCGAACGGAAAGATGATTTTGGTCAGCGGTCCCGATTGGGCGCCTGCTTCGCCCGCGATCGCCGCCAGCGTGCACGCCGCACTTCCGGCCAGAAAATCCCGGCGCTTCATCCCCGTCCTCCCGAACTATTTTTCCCACTACATCAGCCCGCGGCACGGGCAGCAACCCGGCATTAGGCCAAGGCCGTCTCGACGATGGTCCTGATGCCGATCGCAATCGTAGCGGCTCCCACCGCGGCCTGCAGGCCGTGATTGGCAAAGGTGAGCCAGCGCGCCGTGACCGCCAGCGGCACCGCGATCAACGTCGACAATGCGCCCATTCCGATCATCGAGCCGATCCCGAACAGCGCGACATAGCCAAGTCCGACCGCGGGGCTGGACGCCTGCGATACCGTCAGCACCAGCAGCGCGGCGGAGCCGGCCATGCCGTGCATCAGGCCGACCAGTAGCGTGCGCCAGCGGAAGCCATGTTCATGGGCGTGGGCGGCGCGGGCATGCGGGGCGATTTCGCCGGCATGGCTGTGGGCATGGAAATGCACCGTGCCGTCGCCGTGGCCATGCCGGTGAAAATGCACGCGGTCGCGCCACAGCCGCCACAACACGTGGCCGCCGAGGCCTACCAGCATGATGCCGACGGCGGTCTCGATCGGCCGGGCCAGGCTCTCGGGGATGGCGTGGCCGAGCAGCAGCGCGGCACCGGCAAAGCTGAACAGGGTCAGGGTATGCCCGAGCCCCCAGGTCAGGCCGTGCCTGACGATGTCCCCGACCTGGCTGCGGCGCGCGGCGATGCTGGATACGGCGGCGATATGATCCGCCTCGAGCGCATGCTGCATGCCGAGTAAAAAGCCCAGCCCCAGAATTCCGAACATGCGCCCCCTGCTCTCTGCCGATACATCAAATACCAAGTCGAAGCCGTTGTCAGGTCAAACACTTCATCTCACCGCGCAGACCGCCGGCCAGGGTCGCAATCCGCTCTGCCGAAGCGGGAACTTCACACCGGTTTGAAGATCGCACAATCCTTGAAGGCGGAACATGCGTGCTCGCCCCCGGTTGCCCCGGCTGTACCTCTCTGGGAGAACCCACATGACAAGATTCGGAATTTTGGGCGCCGCCGCGCTGGTCGCATCCGCGCTCGCAAGCCCCGCGATGGCGCAGGAAGTCGTCTCCAATCCCGGCTATTGCGCGCAGTTCTATCCAAACGCCAATTGCCAGAACAAGGGACCGGGCAATCCCGTTACCCGCGGCTACTACCAGCGTCAGGTCTACCGGGATCAGGACTGGCAGGATCAGGGCTACCGGCAAGACCGCCGCTGGCGCGACAGCTACAACCGTTATGACAACGACCGCGCCTTCTGGCCGGGCGCCGTCGCAGCCGGCGTGGTCGGCGGAGCCGTCGGCACCGCAGCCGCCATTGCCACCGCCCCGATCGGCGGCGATGAATATGCCCGCCGCAACGGCTTTGTCTGCACCCCCGGCACCTGGTTCCGCGGCGAGGACGGGCGGCAACATCTCTGCCAGTAGGGCAATTGCTCAGTGATGCGGAAAAGGCGGTCGAAAGGCCGCCTTTTTCATGCGCGTACGCTGCCGAAGCAGGTTGTTGGGTTCTGGCCCTTTCCGGACAAGTCTGGTATTCGAGCCGCCGAAGACTGGTCAAACCTAGCCCGGCAACTTTGGGCACTCCGACCACTCCATTCGCCGGTTTAGCTCAGCGGTAGAGCAGCGGTTTTGTAAACCGAAGGTCGGGAGTTCAATCCTCTCAACCGGCACCAATCTAATCAAACACTTGGTCGAATTCGTAGCCCCGTGATGGAGCCCCGGCGATGGGGAGGCCTGCCCGGGGCGACGGGGGGATAAATCCCGCACCCGAACTTGCCAGCGGAAGCTGCCCCAGGGAATCGATCGCTTCTTCGGCTTTCCAAGTCTGCCGCGACGGGAGCAATCGAGCACGGGCGTGTGAATCGGCGTCGCAAATTTGAGCCCCGATTGACGCTTTATTCCTTGATCAGCGAGATATTCTGACGCGCGGCAGACAAAAATGCGTTGGTCCCGCTAGATAGCTCGCGGTCGATCTTCCACACGCACCATGTTTCAGAAACACCTTTGGCTTTCGTTAGCGGAAGAAACACAACACCTGCAACATCGGATGACTTGAGCGCACGTGGAACCAGGGCAACACCGAGCCCATGTGCAACCGATGCGATGACGCTCATCCAGTGCCGAACTTCATGATTGCCGGTTGGTTCGATGCCTGCAGACCTGCACAGGTCCATAATGATCGCAAAGCATTCCGGCGATGCTGATCGTCCGAACATCACAAATTCCTCGCCGGCAAGATCTTCCAGTTTGACCGTGCGCCCCTTCGCGCAGGTATGGCCCTCCGGAAGGCAGGCATAGAATGGTTCCGACCAGTAGCGAAATCCGTCGAGGCCGCTTGGTAGTTCGTGTCCGTTGATGAAGCCGAAATCGATGTCTTCACGCTTAAGCGCGAGGACCTGTTCGACTGAATTCAGCTCCTGCAGCCTGACCTCGATCGAAGGTTGCGCCATCTTGAACTGACGGATCAGTCTGGGAAGCGCGCGATAGATCGTCGAGCCGCCAAAGCCGATGCGCAAGACGCCGCCATGCCCCTGATCGACGGCCATCACGAGATCGCGCGCCTCATCCAGCCTTCGCAACAGGTGATTGGCTTCGCGCTGGAGTGCCAGTCCTGCGGCGGTCAGTTCGACGTTGCGGCTGTTCCGGTGAAACAGCTTGGTGCCCAGGCTGCGCTCAAGCTGTCGTATCGCAAGGCTCAGCGGCGGCTGTGACAGCGACAATCGCTGCGCTGCGCGCCGAAAGTGACGCTCCTCCGCCAACACGGAAAAATATCGCAATTGCCGCAGATCCACCGTCACTCTCCAGTCGCAGCCGCCTCATGATCGATACCCATAATATATCAATCTGCGTCAAAAGATATTGGACTGTATTGATTGCAAGCCATCAAAGTAGCGCGACAAGCAAGAAATTTCTGCCGGGAGGAAACATGAAGTTTAGGGGTATGGGGCTCGCACTCAGAACCGCCGCGATCGCTGGCGTGCTCGGAACGGTTGCGCCGGCTCACGCGGACTTTCCGGATCGACCGATCAAGATCGTGGTGCCATTCACCGCGGGCGGCCCGACCGATGCGCTGGCGCGCAATCTGGCGGAAGGGTTGCGGCAGCATTTGAACCAGACCGTGGTGATCGAGAACAAGGGTGGCGCGGGCGCCAATATCGGCGCGGAGGCCGTGGCCAACTCCCCAGCTGACGGTTACACGCTCCTGTTCGGAACCTCGGGGCCGCTCGCGATCAATACGAGTTTGTTCAAGAAGCTGAACTATGACCCGGTGAAGAGCTTTGATCCGGTCATCATGATCGGCAAGCTGCCGAATGTTCTTTCCGTTCATCCATCCTTGCCGATCAAGGACCTGAAGGAACTCGTGGCCTATGCGAAGGCCGGCAACAAGCTCAGCTATTCATCATCGGGAACGGGCGCATCGACGCATCTGGCCGGGATTTTGTTTAACTCGATGACCGGAACGGATCTGTTGCACGTTCCTTATCGTGGCGCCGCGCCGGCGATGACGGACTTGCTGGGCGGTCAGGTTCAACTGAGCTTTTCGGACGTGTTTACATCAGCGCCACACATCAAGACGGGAGCGCTTCGCCCGATCGCTGTGACGACGATTGAGCGCACCTCGATCCTGCCGGACGTTCCGACGTTCGATGAACTGGGATTGAAGGGATTCGACGTCAGTGTCTTCTTTGGTGTGGTGGTTCCCAAGGGAACGCCAAAGGAAGTGGTCGCCAAGCTCAACGCGGCATTGGTTGAAGCGCTGAAGGAACCGAACATCAAGGCCGCTATAGACCAGCAGGGTATTATCCCGGCTGCTTCGTCGACGCCGGAGTATCTTGCCCAGTTCATGGCGAGCGAAATTCCGCGCTGGCGAGATGTGCTGAAGCAGGTTGGCTTCGAACAACAGTAACTTTCCCCGAACGATCGAGGTCGGAAGATGAACTATCAGGCTCGTAACTTCAGTGCGACAGTCGCCCCGGAACAGCAGGCCGGCCGGCAAGCAACGGCTCAACGGTCCACCAAATTGGCGCCGGATTGCGCGGGGCTCAACTTCTTTGCGATTGACCACAACGCAAAGTCGGTGATGCCACACTATATCGATGATGCATTGCTGGCACATATTCTCCCGCATCTCGACAGTCTCGGTGAACTGTGTGGCGGCAAGCTCCTTGAGCTTGCCGATACGTCGGAACGCAATCCTCCTGTGCTGCGTCAGCGCGACCGGTTCGGGCGTGATGATGAACTGGTTGAATATCATCCGGCCTATCAGGCAATGGAAGAGATCGCCTATTCCCGTTACGGCATTCACGCCATGTCCTATCGACCCGGCGTGCTCGACTGGCCGACGACCTTGCCGCCGATTGTCAAATTCGTGTTCCAGTATCTGTTCTCGCAGACCGAATTCGGCCTGATGTGCCCGGTCAATATCGCGGGCAGCTCATCCGAACTGATTCGGCGCTACGGCAATGACGAGCTGCGTGCACGGTTCCTCGGCCCGATGCTGTCGCAGGATATGGGCGAGCTGAACCGGGCCGCACAGTTCATGACTGAAAAGGCGGGCGGATCGGATGTCGGCGCCGCTGAACTGGTTGCAGTCCGTGACGGCGATCATTGGCGGCTCTGGGGCGAGAAATGGTTCTGCTCCAACGTCAGTGCTGAAGTGGTGGTGGTGCTCGCGCGTCCCGAGGGTGCTGTAGGGGGCGGAAAAGGCCTCGGGCTTTTCGCGATGCCGAGGACGCTCGAGGACGGCACGCGAAACTCGTACCGCGTTGTGCGGATCAAAGACAAGCTGGGCAGCAAATCCATGGCCAGCGGCGAGGTGCGCCTTGAAGGCGCCGTTGCGTATCAACTCGGCGATCTCGGCCGTGGGCTCAAGCAGATGCTTGAAATGGTCAATTCAAGCCGCGTGTCACATCTGGCGCGTGCCGCGGGCATGATGCGTCGCTGCCTTAACGAAGCGCTGGTTGCGACACGCAACCGCAACGCGTTCGGAAAGGCTGTGATAGATCATCCGCTGATGCGTCGGCAGCTCATGAAGCTGATGGTGCCGACGGAGCAGGCGCTTTCCGCACTCATGTATACCGGCATGATGTCTGCGAGCGAGGCTGATCCCGCTGCGCAGAGGGTCCTGCGCATCATGACGCCGGTCAGCAAGTATCGTGCGTGCCGGGACAACGTGACCGTCGCAACAGGTTCGATGGAAGCGCGCGGAGGCAATGGCTACATCGAGGATTGGCCGAACGCCAAGCTAATCCGGGATGCGCATCTCGGCGTGCTCTGGGACGGCACCAGCAATATCAACGCGCTCGATGCGATCCACCGTTCGATGAAAAAAGAGCAAGCGCATGTGGATCTCAAGAAGGATCTCAACGAACGCCTCGCTGCGGCGGCGGGTATTCCGGGACAGTTCCGCACCAGGCTCGAACACAGCGTGACACAGGCATTCAGCTTTGCTGACGAGGTCGCAACCGAACCGGAGAACGAGCGATTCTGTCGCGTAGCTGCGGGTATGCTCTATCACGCCGCGACCATGGTCCTCATGGCTGCTGAGGGGGCGCGCCTCGGCGCTCCAGGCGGTGATGCAAGGCGGTTGTTGCTGGCGCGTTTCGTGCTGGAGCATCGCTTGCAGCGCAATGCTCCTTTCAGCATCACTTCAATGAAGTGGGAAGAAGACGCCATTGACCTGTTGCTCGATGACGCTCCGATCTCACTGGAGAAGGCAGCAACGTTGCTGAGGGCCTG
The DNA here is from genome assembly GCF_005937885.2 of Bradyrhizobium sp. KBS0727. Classification (NCBI taxonomy): domain Bacteria; kingdom Pseudomonadati; phylum Pseudomonadota; class Alphaproteobacteria; order Hyphomicrobiales; family Nitrobacteraceae; genus Bradyrhizobium; species Bradyrhizobium sp. KBS0727. The sequence continues at coordinate 4,492,725 of NZ_CP042176.1, forward strand.
ATCAGCCTCGTGATCGGCAGCCGCGACATCAGCACGAATCGTGAGGGAGCAGCCGTGATTGCGGTTTGTTCCCTCGCGGTTCAATCTCCACGCAGCGCAAGGGCAAATTGCCGTAGCCCCACCAAAACCTTTTATTTGTCAAAAGAGTAGCGACTTAGCTAGAATTCCCAATGCCGCGCCGGATTTGAACAAGCCATCGGTTTTGTAAACCGAAGGTCGGGAGTTCAATCCTCTCAACCGGCAGCATTCCCTTATCGCGAATTCGGAACCAACCCTCACCTGCCACGTTTTCTCCGCATGAAAATCCGTGAAGAAAACTGCAACATGTTCCTGCTCGCGATCGTCACGGTGTTCACCGTGATCATCGCGGCCAGTGCCAGTCTGGTGGCGCCGGCCGACAAGGCCCCGGTCCGGATCGCCGCGCGCGCCGAGCAGGTGCCGGCGGCCGACAAGCCGATCGTCCCCGTCACCGATCATCCCGCGGTTCGTGTGGTCGGCGCGCCGTTCGTGCCGAACACCAATCCGCGCGAACGATAGACTTCTTCTTGTAGACGCCTCGCCTGCACCGTGGCGGCGGCGGAACCGTCCGACCCAGCCCATGTGCACGCTGGTGTGCACCAGGTGTCACACTTTTGTCACCTCGCAGGTAAAACCGACGCTGTCCCCTTCCAAATTGCCAGATGCCCTTGATTCCAGAAAAGCCATTTGCTGGTGTTAGTCGGCCGAGGTGTCTCATGAAATGGATGAGAGAACGCGATCTTCTGATCGCGCAAACGATGGCGTTTGTTCAGTCGGTGACCGGCAAGAAGCCGGAGGCCGATATGACAGTTGCGGCGAGTTTCCTCGCGGTCGAGACATCTCAGACCGCGGTCACCGCGGCGCCGATGCCCGACATCGAAGCTTTGATGGCTGAGACCATTGCCGCCGCCGAGCCGCCACGAGAGGCGTCGACGCCGGTGCAGACGATCGCACGGGCCGACCTGCGCAACGGCTTCCAGTCGGAAATATCCGAGATCAAGGCGCGGGTCGCCGATTTCCGCGCCCACCAGGCGCGGTTCAGCCAGGAGCGCGAGGCCTATTGCAGCGCCACCATGGCCAAGGTCCACGCCACGCTGCGGGAGATGCCGTCGTCGCCGCGGGTGGGCAAGTAGCTCTCCCATAACTTCCCTTCTGACGCGTTCACGCCGACCGGTTCACCCCCGCACCTTGGTGCGGGGTTCGGGATGTGAGCCGCTTCGCGACCTTCAGCTCTTGCCGATCTTCTCCAGCACAGGGAGAAGGTGCGTCAGAAACGCCTGCGGATCTTCGCTCATCGGAAAATGGCCGAGGCCCTTCATGATGGTGACCTCGGAACCCGGGATCCTGTTCGCCACCGCCAGCGTCTCCTCCGGCGTGCAGGAATAGTCGTATTCGCCGGACAGCAGAAACAGCGGGCAGCGCCTGGTGTCGATCTGCGCCACCCGGCCGCGGATGTCGCCGTCGAGCTTGTAGAAGTACAGATCGCCCTTGAAGACGCCGGGGCCGCCCTGCATGTAGTGCCACAGCGTCTCCCAGCGCTCGCTGTCCGGCGCGTCCGGGCCGACCAGCCCGGAGACGACCGCGCCGCAGACCTCGCCGCCATGGACGTCCGCCCGGTGCAGGAAGTTGAGATCGTAATAGGGATCGACATGCGCGCCGGCCTGCAGGCCGATGATGGCGCGAAAGCTCTCGGGATGTTCGAGCGCCAGATGCAGCGCGATACGACCGCCGATCGAACAGCCGATCAGGATCGGCCTGTCGAGTTCGAGCGCGGCCGAGATCTCAAGGATCATCGTGGTGTATTGCGCCGAGGTGAGCTGATACTCCTCCTCGTGCCAGCCCGACGGCGGCGACGATTTGCCGTGCCAGGGCATGTCGAAGGCGATGACGCGATGTTTCGCGGTCACGCTTGTGTCGTTCATCAGCCCGCGATATTGCCGCCCGTCGCTTCCGGCCGTGTGCAGGCACAACAGCGGCGTGCCCTCGCCCGCCTCCTCGACATAGACGCGGTGCGGCCGGCCGAACAGGTCGAGATGCATGTAGCGGCCGGTGATCGGCTCGAATCGCGCGTTCATGCCGCCGCTCCCTGCGCGCGCAGCTTGGCGAGCGCCTCCTTGAAGTAGCGCAGATGGGACATGAATATCTGCAAATTGCCTTCGGCCTTGAGCACACGCCGCTTGATCAGCGCCAGCAGGTCGTTCGAGCCCGGCGGCGGCCGCTGGCTCCAGAATTTTTGCCATTCCTCCTCGGGCGCGCGCAGCGCAAAGGACGAGGACGGCATCACGAACGGTCCCCGCGTTACCGACACGATGCGGCCCTCGAAGATCTGGATCAGCCAGGGGGTCTGCCCGACCTCCAGCAGGAAATTCGTCGTCAGATACCGGCCACGCCGGACCAGCGCCTCGTCGCCATTGACCCGCTCAGGCAGCGTTTCGATCATCTGGTCCCCCTCGCATACGTCGGGCCGCTCAACGCGGCCCGCTCCTCTTGATTGACCCGCATGATGGGTGGAACGGGCGCGGCGTCAATCGCGCGAAATCAGAGCCAGGCGCATACCAGCGCCACGTTGGCCGCGCAGGCGGCCAGTAGGGCTACGGTGAGCGTGAGCTGGACACGCTCGCAGGAGGTCGGGTGGATCGCTCTCATGGCCGGAAACATCCGGCGATTCTGGCGGACGAGTCTCGGGGATTCTTTTTCGCCGGGTTTACCTCTCGTTAGGGACTCAGGAGCAGCCGGGAAGTTCGGTGGAAACGGCCGAAACGGGCGGATTTGACCATCACGGCCTCGAAAAGTGCTCGCATGGCAGCCCGGCCTGAAACCCGGATGCGGCTTCCGCGTTGACGGCCTTTACCGGAGCCAACCATGCCCTACGCGCTGTTCTGTAACGACGCCAAGCTGAGCAAGGCCTACCCGACCGAGGCCGACGTCTGGAGGGTGGCCCTGAAGAGCGGCCTCGTGGTCGACGTGGTCTCAGAGGACGCCAAAGTGGCGCCGCGCCCGGTACTGGACAATGACTACGAGATCCGGTCCTGCCGGCCCGATCCGCAGGAAGACCCCGTGCAAAACAAGGCCGAAGCCGAACGTGAGGCCGGGTCAGAACCGCACCTGGGTTCGTGAGGGTCGTTCCGCCGGTCATCATCCCCGAAATCGGACGATCCGGACTTGCATGACAACCGCGTCCGGCCGCAGGTCACGACAAGCTGCAGGTCACGACAAGCGGAATGCCGGCTTTCGCCGGCAGGACGGAATATGGAAGTGCGCTTTACGGCGTCGCCGTCACCAGCGAGGCCTGCTCTGAAGCCAGCGAGACGCAAGCCTTGCGTCGGTGCAGTCCCCTGATCGCGCCGGTGACCTTGAGCACCTTGCCTGCCGGACACGAGGTGTCCTGCACAAAGACGATTTCATAGGGTGCCATGATCAAGGGTTCGGATTTCAGGACTGTCTGGGCAACACATGGCAACGCTGCCGTGGAGAAAATCAGCCCTAACGCAAAAGCACGCATGTTCGTTGTCCAACCAGCCGGCCGAACCATAATAACCCAACATGACGAAAAAGTTTCGTGCGCTGCAAAAATTATTTTTCGGCGTCAGAAACATGCGACGCCCGCACCGTCCAGCCCGCCCGCCAACAAAAAGGCCGGCGTAAAGCCGGCCTTTTCGCGTCTCAAGTCAGTGGCGATCAATATTTGGCGGCGACCGGGCCACCCCAGCCAAACCGGTAGTTCACGCCGACCTTGACGGTGTGCTCGTCGTTCCGGAACGACCTGCCGGCGATGTCGGCGGGGCCGGTCGCGAAGGTGGTGTTGCCGAAATTGTAATACTGGTACTCGGCCTTGGCCGACCAGTTCGGCGCGAACATGTATTCGAGACCGCCGCCGACGGTGTAGCCGTCCTTGTGGCTGCCATTGGTGGTGAAGGGCTGCGCCAGGCCGGCCGCCGTCACGCCGATGTTGTTGCCGTCGCGCCAGGCGTAGCCGCCCTTGGCGTACAGCAGCGCCGGCCCCCAAGTGTAACCGAGCCGACCGGTCACCGAGCCTAGCTGGTCGGTATTGGAGGTCACCAGCGTACCGCCCGGGAATAGCACCCCGTTATTGTTGCTGTTGGGCAGCCAGCTGTATTGGGCCTCGACGCCCATCACCCAGTTGGGCGCGAACTGATAGTCGAAGCCGCCCTGCACGCCGCCAAGGAAGCGGGCGTTGCTGCCCTGCAGGGAGTTATCGCCTGCAAAGGCGCCGCCGAGATGGCCGCCGATATAGAACCCGGTCCAGTTGTAGACGAGCGCCGGCGCGGTATAGACCGGCGCCTTGGAATAGGTGCGGGGCGGCATGTCAGCCGCAAAAGCAGATGCCCCCAGGGATACCGACAAGGCGGCCAGCGCGACCGCGCCGAGCAAAATCTTCTTCATCTTCATTCCCCATGACTTACGTTGCGATATCAATCCAAACAACGTGACCTCATTTAGGTTGCTTTGGGGCAATGCCGGAGCACCGATGGTGCGCAACTGTGACGGCATCGTAACAAAGCGCTTTAGTTCCCTCGCATATAAGGTTTTTCCCTGGGTTAATCAGGTGGCTTCCCCGCTTTGTTGATGTCGAAAACAACTAAGGCAAGGTTCAAGCCTCGCTGAAAAGTGATCGGATTTCGTTCATCTTTTCGGCCCAAGGATCTCGCTACCGCTTCCAGGGAGCTGTCCGGAACTGGACCCGCGTTTGCCGCAGCCGAGCGCCTACCGCGTCATCTTTTCCATGTCGGGAAATGGCGCATAGACCGCGCCAGCGCAGGGCTCGCTGGCGTTTTCGACGAGCCGGTCGAGCCGGCCATCGACAAAGAGAATCCCGCGCTCACGGGGCTCGCGATAGCTGCCGTCGGATTCACGCGGGCTGTAGCGCAGGCAAGTAATATAGCGGAGCCGCCCGCCGACGATGCGCTGGACCGGCTCGGCAATCGCGGCATCATGCACGCCGGCCGGATTGTTGAGATAGCTCCGCATGAACGCCAGCACTTCGGTGCGGTAGTTGCTCGGAAAGGGCTGGTTGGCGACGCCGCGATCGTCGGTATACGTGATCGGCCTGCCTTCGTCGCTGCCGGCGCAGGCCGAAAGCGCGATCGGCAGCACCAGGATCGCCGCAAACTTTGCTGATGTCCCCACGCGAAACTCTTCTATCCGGCCCCGGGCAACTCTTAGACTGCCCGGCGCTGAATTGGAATTCGCATCTCGGTTATCGAAAAGCACACCAACCCACGGCCATGGGGGCATGGCGCGTGGGCTGGGCCGGTTATCCGCGGGCGCGGTGGGCAATGGGGGCGATCGAAACGCGCCCGCGGATCAGTTTCAGCCGCTGGTTTCAGCCGCGCTTGGGCGCCGGCTTCACGTGCTTGACCGCAAGCTTCGGCGCCGAGTGGGTCTTCAGCGCGCTCATGTGCTTGTGGTGGCGATGATGGCGGCCCATGCCGGCATTGGCGTTCAGAGATTTCGACTTCGCCGTTTCGGCCTTGATCACCGGGGCCTGCACCGTCTTGGTCGCCGGGGCTTTGGTAGCCGTGTTCTGGGTCGCCTTGCTGGGGGCGGCGGCAAGCACGGGCGCGGCGAGAACGGAAACGGCAACGAGCGCTGCGGAAATGGTCTTGAACATGGTTGTCTCCTCTTTCAGGGGATCGCTGGCATCTCCGGCCGGATGACCGGGGCTCGCTGATCGTGGAGGTGACCTTAGCGACCGCGCGCTGAACCCCTTCTGAAGCGCGGTGATAGACTTCGTTCATCTGGATGACATCTTGGTCATGTTGCGGGTTCCGGGTTTTCGCGGGCCGCCGTCCGCTCGCGCAAATTTTGCGTAAATCGGGGCGGACAGCCGGGAATGTTTGCAACCGCCGGGGGTTCAATTCACCAGGCATCGGAGTAGGATTACCGAACCGGCCATCAGGAGAGATGCATGAACAAACTTGCCATCAGGCTTTTGACGCTCGCATTGCTGTCGCTGACGCTCGCGGCAGCGCCCGTCGTCACCGCGGTCTACGCCGCGCCCGACAACGATCCGCCGCCGCCGGACAAGGGCAAGAAGAAGAAATCCAGCGAAGCGCGCCCGGGCATCGAGCAGACCGCTTTTGCAGACGGCTATCGCGCCGCCTATGCCACCATCTACGACCGCCACGACTACGCCTCGGCGATCACGCAGCTCAAAGCGCTCGGTCGTGACGACAGCGCCGCCGTCGCCAACCTGATCGGCTACTCCTACCGCAAGCTCGGCGACTACAAGGTCTCGCAGGTCTGGTACGAACGCGCGCTCAAGGCCGATCCGAACCACGTCAAGACCTGGCAGTATTACGGCCTGTGGCAAGTCGAACAGGGCAACCGCGACCAGGCGCAGTATCACCTGAACCGGATCGCCCAGCTCACCGGCACGGCAAGCGAAGAATACCGCTCGCTCGCCGACGCGATGGAGAAACCGCCCGGCACCGGACTGGTTTACTGAGTTAGCTAACGAGAATTCGGCCGGCGCAGCAACAAGCTGCGCCGGCTTTTTGTTGTTCCAACTTCACTTCATCAGCGCCTCAACTTCCGCACGGAACGCCTGACGCGCCCCATCGCGTGAATAGAACATGTGCCCGCCGGGATAGACGACCAGCTTCACCCGGCTCGGACCGGCATAGGCCGGCAACTGGTCAAGGATGATCTTCGAGGCGAAATAGGGCGTCGCCAGATCGAACATCCCGTGCCCGACCAGCAATTTCAGTTTGGGATCGAACGCGAGAACCTGACGTAGCTGCGTCACCGACTCGGGCGGGTTTCGTCCTCGGCCGTAATCCCACGCCTTGATCACACTATCGCTGAGCAATTGATACGAACCGTCTGGCCGCCAATTCAATTTTCGCGTGATGAGATCGACCGCGGCGCTGGTCAAGGGCGCCACCAGCGGATCACCGGAGGGATCTCCGAACTGGTAGTAACTGGAATCCGGATAGGGATCGAAGCCTGAAACCGAGGCGTCGTAGCGGCCGGTCACCCGGCCGTTGCGGCGGTCGAACTCCCGGCGGAATTCGCTGATGTCGAAGCGCCCGGCAAGCCGGCGGCTCACCGCTTGATCGATGCCGGTCAGTTGCGCCACCTTGTCGGCAAGCCGCGTCGTTGCCTCCTTGTCGGCCTGCCCTTTGATCAGGTCCGTCAGGAATTCGCCCTGCGCGTAACGTTCGACCTCGGCGAGATCGCTGTGCGTCACCGCGCCCTTCCCTGCGTCTTTGGCCTCGCGCGCCACCGCCGCCATGGTCGGCAGGCTGTAGACAAATTGCAGCAGGCTGGAGCCGGAATAATCGCGGAAGTCGATGAGCGGCGAAACCAGGATCAGCCCCCGCACGCCGACGCCTTGCTGGGTCTGCAGGTTGTGTACCACCTTGGGTCCGCGGATGCCGCCATAGCTTTCGCCGGCCACGAATTTCGGCGACAGCAGGCGGTCGTATTTTTCAAGCCATCGCCGGATCACCAGCGCAATCGAACTGACGTCGCCGTCGACCGAGAAGAACCGCTTGCGCACGTCATCGCCCGAGGCGACGAAGCGGCTGTAGCCGGTACCGACCGGATCGATGAAGACGAGATCGGTAAAGTCGAGCCAGGTCTCGGCATTGGGCAACAGGTCGGGGGAAGCGGAAGACACCGCACCGTCGCCGCCGATCGACAACCGCCACGGCCCGGCGTCGCCGAGTTGCAGCCAGGCCGAGGACGCGCCCGGCCCGCCGTTGAACAGAAACGTCACCGGCCGGCTGGCGCGGTCGGCGCCGTCAATCTGGTAGGAGGTGTAGGCGATATCGGCCTGCGGCTCGCCCTTGTCGTCGAAAATGCGGATCGAGCCGGCGGTGGCGGTGAAATTGAGCGTCCGCCCCGGCAGCGCCAGCGTCTGTTTGGTCGTTGCGTCCGGCGGCAGGCGATGCTGTTCGGCAGCGGCCGGCGCATTGGCATCGCCACCGCTGCCACCGCGGCGGCCCCCACCTTTCTGGCCCGCGGGCGCCGGCTCCGGCGTCGTCGCGGCGGGCTGCTGCTGTGAAGGCTGGGGCGCTTCCTCGGCGCGGGCGGTCGTGGCAAGCGAAAGCGCGAGCAGCGCAACGGCAATGCCGGCATGACGCCGCGCCATGAAACGGATGGCCATTTTGTCTGCTCCCTGCACTTTTGTTTCCGGTATCGGTCGTTTCCGGCGCTTGTTGCGATCCGGCAGCGTTAACGACGTTCGCGCGCGGATCGTAACTCGAAACTGCGACAGCTTGGCGGCACGCGCAAGCGCAGGATAGTCTCGGGTCCCTCGACAAGGCCCGGCAAGCTGTATAGACGACCACCGCGCACCAGGCGCCAATGTGAGCCCGCCATCTGATGACCCGCCCGAAGCGATATGACCGGATTGCGTTCGTTGCCAGCGCAAGCGCGGAAGCACAGGCGGCGCTGGAGCAGCTGACGACGCTCTACGGCAACCACAATGCCGACGACGCCGACGTCGTGGTCGCGCTCGGCGGCGACGGGTTGATGCTGCAGACGCTGCACGCCCACATGCGCTCCGGCAAGCCGATCTACGGCATGCATCGCGGCACCGTCGGCTTCCTGATGAACGAATTCACGACGCACGATCTGCACACGCGACTGGCGGCGGCCCGCGAATCCCTGATCAACCCGCTCTTGATGCGGGCCACCGACGTCAACGGCGTGGTACACCTGCATCATGCCATCAACGAAGTCGCGATGTTTCGCCAGACCTATCAGGCGGCGCGCCTGCGCATCCTGATCGACGAGCACGAACGCATGGCGGAGTTGATCGCCGACGGAATCCTGGTCGCGACGCCGGCGGGCTCCACCGCCTACAATCTCTCCGCCCAGGGACCGATCCTGCCGATCAACGCGGCGCTGCTGGCGCTGACCCCGATCAGCGCGTTCCGGCCACGGCGCTGGCGCGGCGCCCTGCTCCCCAACTCCGCCTTCGTGGTGATCGAGGTGCTCGAGGGCGACAAGCGGCCGGTGGCGGCGGTGGCCGACCATGACGAGGTACGCGACGTCCGCCGCGTCGAGGTGCTGTCCGACAAGACGATCTCGATGCGGATGCTGTTCGACCCCGGCCACAGCCTCGAGGAACGCATCCTGCGCGAGCAGTTCGGGCATTAGAGCCTGTCGGCTCTAATGCTTTCGTTTTGACACGTTTTCTTAATGCGAACCGGACCCACTTCACTCGAAAACGCTACGTAATTTCCCTGCGCCCACCCCTCCCCAGGCCCCGGTTTTGCAACCATTCGTTAACCGCCGACGCGATATGGTTAACGCCAGGTATACCGTTTTGGCCGCGGTATGCGCTTAGGGCCGAACCATGTATCGCATCGACTTCAACAAGCTGCGATTTCTGATCTGCGACGACAATCCGCACATGCGCCGCATCCTGCGCACGCTGCTGCATTCGTTCGGCGCGCGCGAGGCCTATGAGGCCGAGGACGGCGCCACCGCACTCGAAATGTACAGCCACTACGTTCCCGACATCGTCATCACCGACTGGTCGATGCCGATCTTCGACGGCCTCGAACTGGCGCAGATGATCCGGCAGCCGGAATCCAAGGGCAACCCCTACGCGCCGATCATCATGCTGACCGGCCATTCGGAAAAGCGCCGCGTGACGGTGGCGCGCGACGCCGGCGTCACCGAGTTTCTGGCCAAGCCGATCTCGGCCAAGGGACTGTACCAGCGCATTCTCAACGTCGTCGCCAATCCGCGCCCGTTCATCAAAACCAAGACCTATTTCGGCCCGGACCGCCGGCGCAATATCAACAATGCCTATATCGGCCCCGAGCGGCGCGTCGGCGGCGAGGTCGAGGTCATGCAGCAGCCGTCGTTGCTCGACAAGGCGCGATCCAGCGTCTAGCGCAGGTTTGAAGGAACGCATCATGGCGAAAGAAAAGCCGGGCAGACTGGAAGTCCAGTCCTTCGCCGATCATCACGTCATCACGCAGCCCAATCCCCTGCGCAGGGTTTTGCTGCGGGTTCCGGAATCCGATCTCGACGACCCCGTCGCCCGTGCGGAAAAGGCACTGGCGGGACTGTCGGGCGAATTCAAGAACTGGATGACCATCGAGGCGGATCGTCTTTCCGCCGCGCACGCCGCGATCCTGCGCGATGGTTTCACCGACGAAAATCGCGAAGAGCTGTTTCGCGCCGCCCACGACATCAAGGGCGACGCCGCGACCTTCGGCTTCGCTTCCGCCGGCGTCGCCGCCGAGAGCCTGTGCCGCATCATCGAACACGCGCCCGACCTCGAAAAAGTGCCGTCGAACCTGATCGTCCATCACATCGACGCCATTCAGGCGATCGTGCGCGAGCGCACCAAGCTCGACACCGCCGTCATGGCTCCGGCGCTGAGCCGGCAGTTGCGCGGCATCGCCGACGAATTCCTCACCTACGCCAACCGCGACCGTCCCGAACATCTCGAAGCCATCCTGGCGCCGAGCATCATTCCGGCGGAGTGAGAGCGTCAAACCCGTAGGGTGGGCAAAGCGAAGCGTGCCCACCATCTTCCATATATTTTCGGAGTAGCGAATGGTGGGCACGGCGCAAACGCGCCTTTGCCCACCCTACGAATTCGCTGATGCGTGAAACGAGCGAATTACGCCGCGATCAGGTCATGCCCGATCATGTCTTCGGCAACCAGTTCGTCGCAGAACATGCGGGCTTCCTCGCGCGCCGACTCGGTAGCAAAGCGCCGGAGCAGGATCAACAAGGGTTCGGCGGCCTCGCGATCGGTCTCGCAATGGGTCAACACGCGTTCGACCATGCTTCGACGCAATCGCGCGGCGCCGCCCAGCGTATCGACATATCCGGTTTCGTGGCTGACTTCGAGCGCAACACGGAAGGCGGCGAAGGTCGATTCCGGAAAACCGGCGCGGATCAATAGCGCCTGCAGGCTGGCGCTGCCGCGGTCGTGCAGCAACGCCGAGACCCGGGCCAGCGGCAGACCGGACAATTCGGCCAGTGCTGAATCGAACAGTTCGAGATTGCCCGACAGCAGCGCGCGCAGGATCAGGCCGGCGGTCAGTTGCCCGGTGGCGCGCAGATGCCGCACCAGCCCCTGCATGTCCTCGCCACCCGAACGCGCCGCGATGTTGACGGTCGAGCGCTCGCGCGCCTCGCTCGCCATCCGCCCTGCCCGGTCAGGACTGAGCCAGTTACGCGAAACGACGAATTGCGCCAGCGTGTCGGAGAGTTTTGCGACCAGCGCCAGCCGCGTGGCGGCGGGCAGGCCTTCCAGCACCAGCATCGATTCCCGGATCGCGGCGAGATGGCCGTGACGCTCGACGATGCGGTCCCATGAGAACGGCGCCAATTCCGCATAGGCGTTTTCGATCAGCTCGAGCGCCGCGGCCGCGGAGCCGACTTCGGCAATCGCCGCCGATACCGACGTTGGCAGATTGATCCGGCGGGCGATGGCGCATTGCATCTCGCCGTTGCCGGTCGCGACGATGTCGACGAGGTCGGCGTCGATCAGAAGCGGAGAATGTTCGAGGATCGGCAGCGCGATCGAGGTCTGGTCGAGCGACAGCGCCTGCACGATGGCGGCCGGCGCTTCCGAACTGCGGGCGAACACTTCGGCCATCGCCTGGCGGACCAGCGGCGACGGATCGTCGAGCAGCATCAACAGCGCGCCTTCGGCGGCGGTGCGATCGTCCTCGGAAAGATCTGAAATCAACCAGGCCCGCGCCAAAGACCGCGTCGCCTCTGCCCGCTCGCCTGCCGGAGCGGTACGTATCCAACTGATGAACTGCCGAACGATCATGGTCCTGCCGGCTTACGCAACCCGAGACGACACCATGACGCGGTGCCACTGTCATAGAAAATAAACCATGACGCTTAACAAAGGGTTCACCATAAACGGCTGGTTTTATTGACGTTTTGTTAAGGGGTGCGGGATGGGGTTATCTCACCCTCATGGTGAGGAGGCGCGCCAGCGCCGTCTCGAACCATGTGGCCCGTGGCCCATCCTTCGAGACGCGGCCAAGAGGCCGCTCCTCAGGATGAAGGCGGTGTCAGCTGAACGTGCCGTTGCGATCGCTGAAGAGATCGAGCCGGCCCGGCGCGCGGACCTCGGGGGTTTGTCCTGATAGCGATGTCGTCGCCGCGTTTGACGCAACCGATACCGACGTCAGCGAAGAACCGCTGCCCCACAATTCCTGAACCGCCGGCGAGATCGGCTCAGCGCGTTCGCCCGCCTGGAACAGCGAGCGGAAGATCGGCTGCGGCTGCGCCGAGGCGGTCTTGAAATCGGCCGACGATGTCGCGGACACCGGCGCCACGGTGCGCGAATCCGGAAAACTCGAGAGATAAGCGGCCGTGTCTATCGACATTGACGGAGCCGCGCTCGCAACCGCCACGCTCCGCTGAACGTCACCGCCGACCGCCGCCATCGCAGTCCGCGTCGCCGACGAATTAGCGGCACTGGCGTAGCGCGAACTCAGCACCGAATAGACCTGGGAAACGCTGCGGGCGGAGCCGGAACGATCGTAGAAGATCGAACGGTTGGCCGCAGCCGCGTTCGGAAAGATCTGCGCGGCGTTGGCGTTCGGACTGTCCTCGGCGCTCGATATCAGTTTGCCGGCGCCGCCGACGCCCATGAAATGCGCCATATAGAGTTCGGCGTCGGTCGGGCGACGGCCGATCTTGCCGGTCAGCTTGAAGCTGTTGGACTGGGTCAGCACGCCCGCCATCGACGAGGCCGCATCGGGATCGTCGCGCAGCTTCATGACGGCGGCCCGATCCGCGGGATCGCTCACCGAATAGCTGCCGGAAGGGTTCCTGGTGATGGCATCGGCAAATTTGCCGTAACCGAGCTGGCTGCCCGCTTCCTTCACGGTCCCGAGCCAGGTCTGGTCGATGAACTGAAATAGCCCCCGCGCCGACGAGGTCGTGGCGGATGCCTTCGGATTGAAGTTGGATTCCATCTTCGCGGTGGCGAGCAGGTATTCGAAGCTGGCGCCGGTGCTCGAGGCGGCCTGCTTGATCGAGCCCGCGACCTTCACGCGCGTGGGATCAACACCTGCCGCAGCCGTGGCGTTTATTGTGTCGACCGACATATGCCCGGTGCCCCGCTCCCCGCGAAACGACCCCTCTCTCGGCCTGCACGAGCTCCCGATCGCAAAGGCCACCGTCACCGTGCGGCAATTATGGTTAATGGAGGGTTAAGAAATGTCTCTCCCTGCCGTTGGCGTTTTTATCTGACGCGTTTTCTACCGCAGATAAGTCTACGCAGTCTGCGCAAGCTTGATTGCAATGTGAACCGGTACCCACTTCACTCGAAAACGCCTTAGGGCTGGGCCTCGTAATAGCGGGCGACCTGGTCGATCTCTTCCGCCGTCATCTGGCGGGCAATATTGCGCATCTGCTGGCTGATGTCGTTGCGCCGGGCTCCGGACGCGAACGCCTGCAACTGCGCCTTGATATAGACGGCCGATTGGCCGCCGAGCCAGGGGCTGCCGGCCTTGTTGTCGATGTCGCCATGGCAGGAGCCGCACGGCGCGATATTGCGCATCGGCGCGCCGGTCGTGACGATCTGAGGAGCTGCCATCCCCGGGTCCAGATTGCTCGACGGCACCCGCGGCAGATAAGAGTAGTAGGCCGCGACGTCGAGCATGTCCTGGTTGCTCATGGTGGCCGCGAACGGGCTCATCACCACGTTGACCCGCGCGCCGGTCTTGAAGTCGTTCAGCTCCTTGTAGGTCACGGCGGCGAACTGACCGGCAAGGTTCGGCGAATTGGCGTCGCTGACGCCCTGCGGTCCGTGGCAGATCGCGCAGCGCTGCGCCAGCGTCGCGCCGCGACCGATCGAGACCTGATTGGGTTTTGTGAGCATCTCCGAAGTCATCACGACATTCGAAGTCTTGAAGTCGGGTTGAATGGAGTTGCCTTGCGAGGACACGCGCGGCACCCCGGCGGCGCTGCAGATCGCGTCCCAGATACCGCTCAGTTTCAAATCCGGCTGCGCCAGCGGCAGCCAGATCAGGCCTGCGATCGCCGCCAGCACCGCGATGGCAGCGGTCACGCCGACGCTGGCGCTGAACCAGGGATTGCGGGGCGAGAACAGCGGCTGATCGCTCATCGGCTGGCTCCGACATAGACCGCGGGCACGTTGGTTTCCTTCAGCACCATCAGTTGCGCGATCGGATAGCCGTAATTGACGACGGTAAGCCCGATCATCAGCGCGAGCCAGAGCCCAAAACTGTTCAGCGCCGCCGGGATCCGCGCCGGCATGTGCAGCGGCACGCTGAAGCGGTAGGCGCCGGCCTCGCTGCTTCCGGCCCACTGGCCGCGGATCAGCACGGTGAGGAACAAGACGCCTGAAATCAGCAGAATGAGGCCGCCGACCGCCGACATCGCCACCGAAAACGCCTGCGGCGAGATTGCGGGGTTGGCGTAGTCGTAAAACGCCATCCGGCGCGGCATGCCGAGAATGCCGACATAGTGCCACGGGAACGTGGTGACGATCATGCCGATGAACCAGAGCCAGAGCTGCGCGCGCATCATGCCGAAGCTTTCCAGCGCGCGGCCGGTGAGATGCGGCCACAGGTCATAGGCGATCGCGAAATACATGATGACGATGGCGCCGCCGAAGATCAGGTGGAAGTGGCCGGTGATCCACTGCGTATTGTGAACGCTGGCATCGAGCTGATAGCTCATGTTGATCAGCCCGCCGGCGCCGCCGAAGCCGAGCATCACCAGCGACAGCGCGGTCGCCAGCATGATCGGGTTTTGCCAGGGCAGCGCCGTTACCCATCCGAACGCGCCGCGGCCGCCGCGCATGCGGCTGGCGATCTCGGCCGAGGCGCAGATCGTGAACACCGTCAACAGCGTCGGCAGCGCAACGAGGCCGGTGAACACCGAATGCATGAACTTGAAACCGGCGCCGACCTGCGGATCGGCAAACAGGTGATGCACGCCGATCGGCATTGCGACGACGACGAACAGGATGAAGGAAATCCGCGCCATGGCGTCGCTGTAGAGTCGACCGCCGATCGCGCGCGGAAAGATCGTGTAATAGGCGATATAGGTCGGGATCAGCCAGAAATAGACGATCGCGTGCAGGGTCCAGGAGAAGAATACACGCGCCAGCCCGGCATCGATGGTGGTTCTCAGGCCGAGCGCCACGGGAAGAATCTGGAAGATGATTTCGAGCGCCGCGCCGACCGCCGTCCAGCCCCAGAGATAGGAGCCTGCGACATTGGCGAACATCGCGAGCGGTACCGGCTTGTCCGGATTTTCGCGCTTCCAGATCGCCATGTTGATCGACATCAGCGCGACCCATATCCATGAGCCGACCACGACCATCACGACGCCGATGTAGTAGAAGGGATTGCCGACCATCGGCGGGTAGAACGTGTACAGCACCGAGGCCAGCCCGAGCGAGACCGGGACCATCGCCACGACGGCGCCGATGGCGACCAGGAAAAACCCGGCCCATGCCCAGCGGCGGCCAACCAGCGGCTTTTCCAGCGCCGATTCCGTGATCGCATAGCCGAACCCCATCGCGACCAGGGTCGGAAACACGTAGCCCATCGCCGAACCGTGCGCGGTGACCGAGCGATAGTAGAATTCCGGATTGAAGTGCCAGGCATTCAGCGGGCTGCGCACGAACATCTGCCAGGCGCCAAGCACCAGCGCCGCGCCGAACACGATGAAGGCGAGCCAGAAATGGGAAAGGATGAGCCGTTTGTTAGTCAACACAGGTCAGCCTCCGCTTCGCCGCCATCAGGTTGAGGAAGGCGGTCTTGTCGACCACCTTGACCTTGCCCCACATGCCCTGATGGCCGATGCCGCAGAATTCCTGGCACGGCATCACGTGATCGCCCGGCGCCTTGAAGCGGATCGGCAGTTCGGAGACGTAGCCCGGCACCAGCATGATGTTGATGTTGGTGCCCTCGATCAAAAGGCCGTGCACCACGTCGGCGCTGGTGGCGCGGAACTTGATCGGTGTTTCGGAAGGCACCACGACGCATTGCGGCGTGAAGGAATATTGCTGCCCAATCGCGCGCACGGTGACGGACCCATCGGCCTCGACCGAGCTGCCGAGATTGCTTTCGACGAATTCGCCGGAAAGATGCAGCGTCTTCGGGTCCGCGGTTTCGACATGGCCCTGCGGCATGGTGGCCTGATCGATGCCGATAAAGGCCGCCATGCCGACCAGCAGGCCTACGATCACGATCGATAGCGTCGCCCATCGCCGCTCGATGCGGGCGGCGACCGCTTCACCGATGCCATGGTCCGTCTCTGATGTCATGCTCACACGCTCCTGGGCAGGAAGACCAGGAGGTAGAACGCAAACCACAGCGCGATCACGACTGCGGTCGCGACGCCGGCGACCGCAACGGCGCCGCCGGGGCCGGAACGAACGATGGCGTCGACGCGCTCTTCCTCGGAGCCGAGTGTCGTCGCCTGCGGCGGGGATGAATTGATCATGACGCGCCTCAGTTCAGCGTTGCCGCGCGAAGTTCATTGGCCTGCCGCGCCGAGACCGCCTCGCCGCGATTACCCCAGGACGTGCGAATATAGGTCACGACAGCCGCGACCTCGTCGTCGGACAGCCGGTGTGCAAACGGCGGCATGCCGTAGGGCATCGGATTGCCCGACGTGCCCGGCGGATAGCCGCCATTGAGCACCATCCGGATCGCGTTGACGGCGGAAACCATCTGGATCGACTGGTTGCCGGCCAGCGGCGGGTAATGCGGCGGCATGCCGAGCCCCACCGCGCCGTGGCAACTGGCGCATTCGCGGTCGTAGATCTGCTTGCCGAGCGAGAGCAGCAGGCTACTCTCCGCCGACGGCAGCGGCGTCGACGGCTTCTCCGGCGATGTCCCCTGCGCGAGGCTCTTCAGATAGACCGCCATCGCGCGGGTGTCGTCGTCGTCGAGATATTGCAGGCTGTTGTAGACGACTTCCGCCATCGGCCCGTAGACCGCGCCGCGGGTCGAGACACCCTTGCGCAGATAGTCCGAGATCTCCTCGAGGGTCCAGTCGCCGAGCCCGGCTTCCTTGTTCGAGGTCAGCGAGGGCGCGTACCAGTTCTGCATTGGAATCAACCCGCCCTCGAAGGCCTGCGATTCCGAACTGCCGCCGAGCGCGTTGATCGCGGTGTGGCACATGCCGCAATGGCCGAGCCCTTCGACCAGGTAAGCGCCCCGATTCCAGTCCGCCGATTTGGTCGGATCGGACTTGAACTCGCCCTCCCTGAAGAACAGCGTGCGCCATCCAAGGATCAGCGAGCGGTTGTTGAAGGGAAACTTCAGGTCGTGTTCGCGATTGCGCTGCTTCACCGGCGGAATCGAGCGCAAGTAAGCGTAGATCGCGTCGCTGTCGTCGCGCGTCACCTTGGTGTAGGAGGCAAACGGCATCGCCGGATAGACCAGCCCGCCATCGGGGAAGCGCCCGTTGTGCATCATCTGGAAGAACTGGTCGGACGTCCACATGCCGATGCCGGTTTGCGGGTCGGGCGTGATGTTCGAGGTGTAGAGCGTGCCGAAAGGTGTCTTCATCGCCAGGCCACCGGCAAAAAGCTTGCCTTCGCGCGCGGTGTGGCAGGCGATGCAGTCGCCGGCACGGGCGAGGTATTCGCCCTTTTTCAGGAGCGCCGCATCCTGCGCGTTTGCCTGCGTCGCGCCGATCAGCAGCAACATGGCGGCAAAGGCCGGGAGCAGCGCTTTCAAGGTTCTCGGCATGTTGCGCGATCTCCCCCTAGTTCGGCTCGCTGCCGCACGACAGCGGCATCGGCAGGCTGCCTTGCTTGGCGAACGACGGGTCCGTCGGCGCCGGGCGCGATGACAGATACGCAGCCACCGCCTTGACATCGTCTTCGGTCAGGAGGCCGGCGACGATTTGCATGCAGTCCGGCGCTGCTGCGGTCCGCGTGCCGTAGCGCCAGCCGCCGAGCTGCGCACTGATGTAGCTGGCGCGCAGGCCGAGCAGACCCGGTATGGCCGGCTCCATCCCGCCGAAGGTCGCGCCGTGGCAACTCGCACAGGCGGGCACGCCGCGCTGCGGATCGCCGCTTGTCACGATCGATTCGCCGCGCGCCAGGACTTCCTTGCTGACGGTGGGAACGGCAGGCGGCGGAAACGGCGGCCGCAGCGAGGCAAAATGCTCGGCGATCTTCTTGAGATAATCGTCGGGCAGAAATTCCAGCAGATAGTTCATCGGCGGGTATTTGCGCCGCCCGTCCCGGAACGCCACCAGCTGGTTGTAGAGATAGCCCGCGGGCTTGCCCGCCAACCGCGGGAAATACACGTCGCTGGTGCCCTCGCCCTCGGCGCCGTGACACGACGCGCAGGCGAGCACGCGCGCGGCCATGGTGTCGGGCGCACGCTCGGTGGCCGGGACCTGTACTGGGGATTGCGCCTGCGCTGGGCCGAGCGGAATCGCAATCGAAGCAAGCAGCGAAAATATCGGCAGGAGTCGAAGCGTCACCGGCATTGCCTCATCTCGACGACGAGATGGAACTCTTGCATATCACATCAATGGTGGCAACGCGGCTCACGCGCCGAAGCTGCGTCATTCGTGCATGGAGCCGTTGAATCTATTTGCGATAGACCTTCGTTGGATCGAAATGTCTGTCGGCATCGACAAATGACAGCCGTGTGTCGCCGTCGGCTGCGACAATCTGGCGATAGAAGCAGGAGTGCCGTCCGGTGTGGCAGGCGGCGCCGTGCTGCTCGACGCGAATCCAGATCGCGTCCTGATCGCAATCCATCCGCATCTCGACCACGTGCTGGGTGTGTCCGGAGCTTTCGCCCTTGCGCCACAGCGCCTGGCGCGAACGGCTGTAGTACCAGGCCTCGCCGCTCGCGATCGTCTTGCGCAGCGCTTCGTCGTTCATGTGTGCGACCATCAGCACCTCGCCGGTCGCCGCATCGGTCGCCACGCAGGTCAGAAGACCCGACGCGTCGAACTTGGGCTGGAACGCCAGCCCTTCCTCACGGTCATGCGGATCGGCAGAAGTGGACACAGGCAGCCCTCGCGGAAATCGAAGCGAGGGTCAGCGCAGCCCTCGCACCATGGACAGGAAACGGGCCTGCTCCGCCGGATTGTCGCGGAACATGCCGGTATAGCGGCTGGTGAACGTCGTCGCACCGTGCTTGGCAACGCCGCGCACCGACATGCAGGTATGCTCCGCCTCGATCACGACCGCAACGCCGCGCGGCTTGAGAATTTCGTCGACCGCGGCCGCGATCTGCGCGGTGAGATGTTCCTGGGTCTGCAGGCGCCGCGCGAAGATGTCGGTCAGCCGCGCCAGTTTCGACAAGCCCACCACCCGTTCGACCGGCGTATAGGCGATATGCGCCTTGCCGTAGAACGGCATCATGTGATGCTCGCATTGCGAGGTGAATTCGATATCGCGGATCAGGACGAAATCGTCATAGCCCGCGGTCTCGCCAAAGGTGCGGTCGAGCACTTCGGCCGGGCACTGGTGGTAGCCCTGATAGAGCTCGTCGTAGGCCTCGACCACCCGGCGCGGGGTATCCAGCAACCCCTCGCGTCGGGGATTCTCGCCGATATAGCTCAGCAGCGTGTGCACGGCCTGTTCGGCCTCGGCACGCGACGGTCGCGGCTGGTCGGCGCGGACGGCGGCGGCCAGGAATTCGGAAGGATCGAGCTCGGCGGGGCGGGTTTCCGGCGCCACATCGGGCGCCTTGATTTCGGAACCCTTGCCGGGGCGGAGGGATTTGATCAGCGCGTCCATGTCTTCTCCGTTCGACCGGTCCTGGGGACCGGAGTGTCACCGGGCAGACGGGGCGGTTTGGCCGCCGGGCGCCTGAGTCCCATCATATTATACCATGGCAGCCGAATTGGTCTCGGTTTCGGGCGCCACCTGCGAAACGGCCGGGCTATTTTTCCGCCGTTCCCGTCCATATATAGGACGGTGAAACCTTGCCGCCAAGGGCGGTTGCAAGGGCGCTTACGCAGGCCTGTCCGGGACCCCGATCCATGCTGAACGACATCTACAACAAGCGGATCATCGAATTGGCGGGCAATATCCCCCGTCTCGGCCGCCTCCCCGACCCCGACGCCAGCGCTACCGCCCATTCCAAGCTGTGCGGCTCGACCGTCAAGATCGACCTCAAGATGGACGGCCCCGTGGTCACCGATTTCGCCCACGACGTGAAGGCCTGCGCGCTCGGCCAGGCCTCCTCCTCGATCATGGCAAGCCATGTCATAGGCTCGACCGCGAGCGAGCTGCGCGAATTGCGCGAGACCGTGCGCAAGATGCTGAAGGAGAACGGCAGCCCCCCGCAAGGCAAATGGGCCGATATCGGCTTGCTCGAGCCGGTGCGCGACTACAAGGCGCGCCACGCCTCGACCATGCTGACCTTTGACGCCGTGGTCGACGCCATCGGCCAGATCGAAGCCAAGGCCAAGCAGCCGGCATCGGCGTAAGTCGTCATGCCCGCGAAGGCGGGCATCCAGTACGCCGGGAATTCCCGATTGATCACCAACGCCACGGCGGACTGGATCATCCGCTTTCGCGGATGATGACGGTGTTTGCTGAGATGCGGCTTACTTCCCGGCCTGCGCCGGCGCGGTCGCAGCGCTGCCGGTCGGGACGACCGCCTCGGCCGTCTTGGTCGATTTCGCTGCTTGCGGCGACGCATCGCCTTCGACCGCGGAACTGACAAAGCGGTCCTGGGTTGGCTTGGACTTCAGCTCGCTGGGCTTCAGCTCGGCCACCGGGATCGACGCGCCGTCATGCGGCAGCACGTCGGCAACGGCATCGGTCGTCACGAGATTGGTCAGCCGCAACTCGGCCGCCGACAATTCGTGCAGGTCTTCCCATGGCGGCACGCTCAGCGCGAGCGACAACAGGTCGCCGCCGCCGCCCATATCAAAAGTGTATTTGGCGAGACGACCGATGTCCCGCTCCACGATCATCAGGTCCTGCGCCGTGTAGCTCGCCGCCTTGGCATCGTCGGCGCGATCGCCCATCCAGATCTGGTGGACGCGGACGTGGGCCGCCTCGGGCACGTAACGGGTCTTGCCCGACAACAGCAGGAACACGCACATCGACTCGCACCAGGCTTGCGGCACGATGCTGGGGCGTTCGCCCTGCGCGGTCTGGGTCCGCACCGTGGCGCCCACCGTCGTCATCGCGCCGAGGCCGCGGAAGCGCCGCCCGAGCGCGATGGAATCGTTGACCGAACCGCCACTGGAATCCAGCACGATGGTGGCGCCATGGAGTTGACGGTCGCGCGCGAATTCGTCGAATTCCTTGGGGCTGTCAGATGTGACGATGCCGACGGCCGAGACCCAGCCCCTGCAGTCGGGCTGGCATGCGACCCAGTTGAAGTGCATCGGCAATTTGCGTTCTTCGAGGGTGGTGCCGGCCAGCGCCGAATTGCCCAGCGTCGTGACCACGCCCGGCAATGCGAGACAGATGGCAGTGGCACCGAGAAGCGCCCAGCCGCGAATTCCTTGCGACCTCACAAACCTCAATTTGGTTCCTTCCCCCAAGCCCGGTACATGAGCAGCGGCAACGGTCCCAACGCTTCTTGATTCTGTCATCGAAGCGTTATCAAAACGGTAACCGTACTGACCTGCACCGTCCATACGACCTTTGCTGCAGCGCCGCTCGCGCCGTGCGATAAATGCAAACTGTGGCGCAAATATCTGCGCGGACCTGGTTCCATGCTTGGGAACCACCGGAAAACTACGTACATAGTTCAACATGTCGCCCGCAGATCATTCTTCGTCACCTCGCGAACGATGCACGGAATGTGCCAGCCCAATGCGGCGGCTGCCGCGCAACGCCGGGCGCGCGCTGATCTGGATCTACCGGCATACGCTGTCGCCGCTGGTCGGCTACAACTGCCGGCACCTGCCGACATGTTCGGTCTACGGCGACGAGGCGATCGAACGTTTCGGATTATGGGGCGGCGGCTGGATGACGCTGGCGCGGATATTGCGCTGCCAGCCATGGGGAACCTCGGGCATCGATAACGTGCCGCAGACGAGACCGCCGAACGCACGGTGGTATCTGCCATGGCGCTACGGACGCTGGCGCGGCGTCAACTCCTGAGCAATTCGCATTGCTGCCACGCATGGAACTTTAGGTTCCCGGTGCGCGTTGATTGGTTGCTCCGACCGGAGGAAACAATAATGCGCTGGAAAATCAGCCATCACGGTCACGACCCCAGGCAGATCGACCTGCTTGCGATCCTGGCCCTGCTCATCGTGATCGCCACTGCCTGGCATTACTTCGGCGAAAGAACCGAGCCGCACAATACAACAGGCTTCATCGTACCCAGCCAAAACGTGCGATGGTGATCGCAGCAAATCACCGGCATTAGCGGCCGAACCAGAAGAAGCCGTTCCGGGGTGGCGGTGGAACCGGCGCGGGCGGCCGCGGTTTCCGCGGGCGTGGCGGCGGTGGCGGCGGCGGTTCGGTCGACGAGGTCGCCTCGGGACCGGCGGTGCCGTCATCCGGTAGCTTGACCGACAGCAGCAAATTCGATTCGTGCGGCCGCCATCGATAACCGATGCCGAAATCAATCGGCTGGGCCCGTTCGAACAGCTCGGCGTAGGATTCCTGAAAACGCCCTGGGAATTCCTTGATCGGTCCGGCGTAACGGCCGAACGGGAAGAACCGCCATTTCTTCGAGCTGTAGTAGGTGAGCGGAATTCCGGAATCGTCCTGGATGATGGTTGAGCTGTTGGCGAGCATGAAGTTGCGCACCGTGGTGAAGTTGCCGGAATGCAGCAGATAAGACGCGCTCTTGATCAGGCTGTTGCCGGGCGCCAGCGTCGCGCAGAATTTCAGGAAGCCGCTCGCCTTCACGCCGGGATTGGAAAGATCGGTCGAGAAATAATACAGCGTCTTCTCGACGCCATCCGCCCCCTTGAAGGTGATCCGCGCACCGCGCACGGCGTTCGGTCCCGCGTTTTCGCTTCCGGAATGCGCTACGCCCTGATTGTCGAGCACGATCGGAGTGGCTTCCTTGATGGTCTTGCCCGAGCGCGCCAAAAACACATAGAGCACCGGCAAGGTACCGCTGATCTGGCCGGCGTGCAGATCGACCTTCATATGCTTGGTGATGAAGAAGCTGAAGTTCAGGATTGAACTCATCGAGTGTTCGACATTGGACAGTGCCGCACCGACTCCGCCGCGAGGCAATCTCGCCAGATCGGGTACCGAGCCCGGAGGCTCGAGCGCACTCAGCACGTAGGTCGTCGCCTTGGGGTAGAACGCATCGGCGTAGAGAAAATCCGGACCGGAGAACATGTAGAACATGGTCGGCCGCGGCGCCGCCAGATTGATGTCGGACCAGGCGCGAATTTTCGATATCTGGCGCTGCTCGAGCTGGGCGAAGGCGGAATCGAAGAACTTTGCGTGCCGCTGCCAGCCCGAATCCCTGGTCAATGGCATCAGCGGCGAGTCAGCCGACGGCATCATACCGGCGAGAAATTTTGCGGTGTCGTCCGCGGTCACGGTCTCGGCGGCCCGGACGGCGGATACGGCCGCGAACAAGACGGCGGCCACAAGCGTTGCAACCCTTACAAACGGCATCATGTTCATTCACGGCCCGGCACTGAAGTCACGGCATCACCTGCCCGCTGGCGGAAAACAGCGTAAATCAAAAGTCCGGAAAACATCATCAAAATGCCAAGGGCCGACTGCAGTGGTCGCTCCGTCAACAGATAGTACATCATGAAGCCGGTCATGAGCAGGAAAACCACTGGCGTAACCGGGTATCCCCAGGTGCGATAGGGCCGCGGCAGATCGGGCCGCGTAATCCGCAGCTTGATGACGCCGAGCACGGTGAAGAACGAACAGAACAGCAGCGCGAACTGGATGAAGTCGAGCACCGCCTCGAAGCTGCGCGTCAACAGCATCAGGCTCGCCACCACCAGCTGAAACAGGATGGCCAAGGCCGGCGCGCCGCCGGCCGACCTGCCGGCGAACAGCCGCAATACCGGAATGTCCTCGCCCATCGTCATCATCACGCGCGGCCCGATCCACATCATCGCGCTGATCGAGGAGATCAGCCCGAAGCAGATCATCGCGCCGACGATACGGCCGCCGAACTCGCCGAAGATGTGACTGCCTGAAATGCGGGCAACATCGAGTTGTCCCGCCAGTTCTCCGATCGGCGCGGTGTGCAGAAACACGGCGTTGAGCGCGATATACAGCACCATCACGATCAACGTCCCCGTGAGCATCGCGCGCGGCACGTTGCGCTCCGGCTGGCGCACCTCGCCGATGATGTAGGTCGCGGCGTTCCAGCCGGAGAATGAATACATCACGAAAACGAGACTGATCGCGAACGGCGCGCTGGCGATATACGTTAAATCGGACGAAGACGGCGCGAAGCTGACCGGCTGCGGCGTGCCGATCACAAATCCGCTCACCAGGAAGCCTACGATCAGCAACACCTTGAGGATGGTCGCGATCAACTGAAAGGTCGAGGAGTGCCGGACGCCGGTGAGCTGCACCAGCGACACCAGCCAGACCACGCCGATGGCAAGCGCCAGCGGCGGCGCGTTCGGAAATACCGATTTGCCGTATTCGCCGAACGCCATCGCGGCGAGCGCCACGGGCGCCGCGAAACCGACGGTGGCCGACACCCAGCCGGCCACAAAACCGAAGGCCGGGTGATAGGCCCGGCCGAGAAAATTGTATTCGCCGCTCGAGCGCGGAAACATCGCGCCAAGTTCGCTGTAGGAAAACACCCCGCATAGCGCGACCACGCCGCCGACGGTCCACAGCAACAGGATCGAAAAGCCGGAGGGAAGGTCCTTGACCTGAAAGCCGAGGCTGGTGAAGACGCCGACGCCGATCATGTCGGCGACGACGATCGCGATCGCTACCAGGACCGAAACGGTCGAGCCGCTTCCGGGGAGCGGTCCGGTCAAAGCCGCGCTTCCCGTCTCTGATGCCGCCATATCGGACCGTACCTTCAGTGCCGCACGCCTGAATCCCTTCATGGTGCAGGCTGGAGCCTCCCAATTCAAGCAGCGTTAACAATGATTTAAACCGCGCTCAGATTTAGGTGCCTGAATACCTTCTGCCACATTGCCGCCGCAGCCGGCGCGGTGCGGCTTTGCCAAAAGCGCGTGGCGGCCCACAATCGCGACACGATTTGGTGCTCTCCTTTTGGCTTCCGGATGTGGGGAGTTTTTCCGGAAGCTTAACGTCGCCTGAACACGTGCGAGCATACACCGGTCAACGGTGGATCACTTGGGTGGTTCTTGGGGCAAGGGGTGGATGGTCGGAGCCAATCCGAAATTCCAGAAGGTTGATCGTGCCGACCCGGTAACTTTCCCGGGCACGCGCCGTCATGCCCTGCCCGTTCGACGGCATTGGCTTGCGCTGGCCGCATTGTTTGTGCCGCTGTCTTTCGTTCTGGTTCAATGCGGCAAGGCGCCGAGCGCCGGAATGCTGGCGGCGAACACCCAAGGCACCGGCGACAGCTTCGAAGAACGGTTCCCCAAACCGCAATTCAACGACCGTTTCCCGACCGCGAGCGAAAGCCTGGTCCAGGTCCAGAAGCAGGTCGCGCTGGCGCCAGCCCCGCGAACGGTTCGCACCGAGCCGGTCCGGGTGGCGTCGCTGAACCCAATCCTGCCCCTTCCCAAGCCGACCGAGCGCGAAGAACTGACCACGCTGGTCAGCATGAAATCCTCCGCCTTCCCTTATTTCGGCAACAACCCGCGCTCCGATGCGCCGTTCCTCAATATCTCGAACGGTGAACGCAAGGGCCATCGCAGCTATGGCGGCCGGGTCTACTGGCAAAATGAGACCTACAACGACAGCCGCGTGCTGGTGCATGTCCCCGAGACGTTCGACGCCCGCAAGCCCGGCGTGATCGTGGTGTTCTTCCACGGCAACGGCGCGACGCTCGAACGCGACGTTCGCGACCGCCAACTGGTTCCGCAGCAGATTTCGGATTCAGGCGTCAACGCCGTGTTGCTCGCGCCGCAGCTCGCGGTAAACGCCGCGGATTCCAGCGCCGGCAAATTCTGGGAGCCCGGCGGCTTCAAACGCTTCATCGATGAATCGGCCAGTCACCTCGCCCGCCTCTACGGCGATCCGAAATCGGCGCAGACGTTCGCGAACATGCCGATCGTGATCGTCGGCTACAGCGGCGGTTTCCTGCCGACCGCCTGGAGCCTTGAGGTCGGCGGCATCCCCAACCGCGTCCGCGGCGTGTTCCTGCTCGATGCCGTCTATGGCGAACTGGACAAGTTCGCGTCGTGGATCGAGAAAAACCGCTCCGGCTTCTTCGTCAGTTCCTACACCCGTTACACCAAGCCACGTGACCGGGAACTGATCGAGATGCTGCGCGACAAGGGCATCACCGTCACCGAGAACATGGATGGGCCGCTGCGGCCCGGCAGCGTTGTGTTCGTGCAGACGCCCGCCGGCGTCACGCATCGCGATTACGTGACGCAAGCCTGGACGGAAAATCCGGTCAGAGAAGTTCTGGTGAAGATGGCCGAGTCACCGGCGTTCACCAGGATGGCCAGCGCGCCGTCGCCTGCGAACCGGTAATCGGCGCCGTCAGCGCTGTCACAATCGCCCTCACCTTCCCATCATACCGCTGAGGTCGCGCACGGATTCGCGCGAACAGGTTTCGTATGAAAATGTGGTGTTGACCGTCGCGTGATTTGTGTCACGCATTGTTCGGCGCACAGTCGCGCCAAAGGGTGCCGCTATTAGCGGGACACAACTTCCGGGGATGGATTTGCAGGAAGGCCTATACAAGGTTGAATTTCATACTGTTCATGGAACTGGCACCGGCGTGATTTACGCCATCAACGGCAAGCTCAGGGGCGGCAATTCGGCTTTCGCCTTCATCGGAAGCTACGTCGACAAGGCCGACGGCATTCAGGTCAGGGTGACGACGCAACGCCACAACGCCGATCAGGCGTTCAAGCCGCTGTTCGGAACCGACATGATCACACTGACGCTGAAGGGATCGGACAATGGCAACATGGTGGACTTCGAAGGCACCGCGCTGCAATTGCCCGGCGTCCACTTCAGGGCGATCCTGACGCGGATATCGGACTAGCGGCTCCGATAACGGTCTCGGGAAAGTCTTCTTCGGTTTGGTCGAGATCATCAGCGCCAGCGCGATAGACGCTGTTGCGACGTAACCGGTCGCGTGCAGAAAATCCCGCGCATACAGGTCGGGGACAGCGCTGCACGTAATATCCGACGCGTTCGGTCGCAGCTGTTCGACCCGATCAGGCGCGACTTTCTCGATTTTGCCCGATTGCAGGAGCCGAATCCCCTGCTATACCGGCTCGTTCCCGCTTACCTGCGCTCGTTCGCAGGAGTGAGCTCAAGGAGACCAAAATGCCTGACCAGAATACGCCTGCCCCGGGATTCCAGTATGGCCTTGCGAATTTGAAGCCGGCCGAACCCCAGATGAAAATCGCCGTCACCTTTCCCGATGGCGCCACCCGCGAATATCCCAAGGACATTACCGGACTGGAGATCGCCAAGGGCATCTCGCCGTCGCTCGCCAAGCGTACGGTGGCGATGGCGCTGGATGGCGTGGTCGCCGACCTCAACGATCCGGTTTCGCACGATGCCAAGATCGAGCTGATCAACCGCGACGATCCGCGCGCGCTGGAACTGATCCGGCATGATGCGGCGCATGTGCTGGCCGAAGCCGTGCAGGCGCTGTGGCCGGGCACCCAGGTCACGATCGGCCCGGTGATCGAGAACGGCTTCTACTACGACTTCTTCCGCAACGAGCCGTTCACGCCGGAAGACTTCGCCGCGATCGAAAAAAAGATGCGCGAGATCATCGCGCGCGACAAGCCGTTCACGAAAGAGGTCTGGTCGCGCGAGAAGACAAAACAGGTATTCCGCGACAAGGGCGAGGCCTTCAAGGTCGAGCTGGTCGACGCCATTCCCGGCGACGAGCCGATCAAGATCTATTTCCAGGGCGACTGGTTCGACCTGTGCCGCGGCCCGCATATGAGTTCGACCGGCAAGGTCGGCAACGCTTTCAAGCTGATGAAGGTCGCGGGCGCCTATTGGCGCGGCGACAGCAACAACCCGATGCTGACGCGCATCTACGGCACGGCGTTCGCCAAGCAGGAAGAACTCGACGCCTATCTGAAGCAGATCGAGGAAGCCGAGAAGCGCGACCACCGCCGGCTAGGCCGCGAGCTCGATCTGTTTCACTTCCAGGAAGAAGGCCCCGGCGTGGTGTTCTGGCACGCCAAGGGCTGGACCATCTTCCAGGCGCTGATCGCCTATATGCGGCGGCGCCTGACCGGCGATTACAGCGAGGTCAACGCGCCGCAGATCCTCGACAAGGTGCTGTGGGAGACCTCGGGCCACTGGGACTGGTACCGCGAGAACATGTTCGCGGCGCAATCGGCCGGCGACGAGGCCGAGGACAAGCGCTGGTTCGCGCTGAAGCCGATGAACTGTCCCGGCCACGTGCAGATCTTCAAGCACGGGCTGAAGAGCTATCGCGACCTGCCGTTGCGGCTGGCCGAATTCGGCGTCGTGCACCGCTATGAGCCGTCGGGCGCCATGCATGGCCTGATGCGCGTGCGCGGCTTCACGCAGGACGACGCGCATGTGTTCTGCACCGAAGCGCAGCTCGCCGAGGAATGCCTCAAGATCAACGACCTGATCATGTCGACCTATGCCGATTTCGGTTTCGAGGGCGAACTCACGGTCAAGCTGTCGACCCGGCCCGAGAAGCGCGTCGGCACCGACGAGATGTGGGACCACGCCGAGCGCGTGATGGCGACGGTGCTGCAGGAGATCAAGACGCAGGGCCACAACCGCATCAAGACCGAGATCAATCCCGGCGAAGGCGCGTTCTACGGCCCGAAGTTCGAATACGTGCTGCGCGACGCCATCGGCCGTGACTGGCAATGCGGCACCACGCAGGTCGACTTCAACCTGCCGGAGCGCTTCGGCGCGTTCTATATCGACGCCGACGGCTCCAAGAAGGCGCCGGTGATGGTGCATCGCGCGATCTGCGGCTCGATGGAACGCTTCATCGGCATCCTGATCGAACATTTCGCCGGCAACTTCCCGCTCTGGCTGGCGCCAGTGCAGGCCGTCGTTACCACCATCACCTCCGAAGGCGACGAATACGCCAAGGTGGTCGCCGCCGCCGCACGCCGCGCGGGCCTGCGCGTCGAACTCGACTTGCGCAACGAGAAGATCAACTACAAGGTCCGCGAGCATTCGCTGGCGAAGATCCCGGCGTTGCTCGTCGTCGGCAAGAAGGAAGCCGAGGCGCATTCGGTATCGATCCGTCGCCTCGGCAGCGAAGGGCAAACGGTCTTGCCGACCGCCGACGCGATTGCCGCGCTGGTCGAGGAAGCAACCCCGCCCGACGTGAAGCGGGCAAGGCTGGAGTCCTGATGGCCGAAGGCACGACCAAGGAAGAACAGGAACTGCCGGCCTATCCGATCCGGGCGTACCAGCTCATCCCGGATCCAAACCAGCCGGCAGTCGTGGCGCTGGCGATCGAGACCGATCAGGGCCACAGCCTGTTCCTGGCGACCAGGACTATCCTGGAAGACCTCGGCAAGGACCTGCTGGAGCGGGCGGCGAAGATGCCGCTGAAGTCGGACAGGACCTGACGCCGCCCGACATGAACGCAGCTAGGCTGGTTTAGACGATTTGCGAAGCGGATAATGCTTGCGCTCCCACGCTTCCACCAGTGTCACGAGCACATTGAGCCTTTTGCCGTCACGGGAGCCGCGCGAAGCACTCATCAATATCTCGACCTCCTTGAGCGCGCGGCGGTAGTCGCGATCTGATTTGATCGGTTCGGCATGCACGGCTGGTACCTCAAGCGTCCTGTGTCCAATCCACCCTATAATAATCGGTCTGAATTGGCTTCCATAAGCATCGGCACACCCCTATTTCCATGTTAGCCGTCCAAAATTAAACGAAAGAGACCTTCGTGCCCGACGCCCTTGAACTCCTGAAACTCCGCCGCTCGGTAAAGCCCCGCGAAATGAGCGGCCCCGGCCCCTCTGCGAGCGAACTCGACACCATCCTGACCATCGGCGCGCGGGTGCCGGATCACGGCAAGCTGACGCCCTGGCGCTTCATCGTGTTCGAGGGCGACGCCCGTGCCCGTGCCGGCGACGTCATTGCCCGGGTATTTGCCAAGAAGAATCCCGCCGCCCCCGCGGCCGAGATCGAGATCGAGAAACGCCGGTTGATGGACGCGCCGCTGGTGATCGCGGTGGTGAGCTTCACCAGGCCGCACCCCAAGGTGCCGGCATGGGAGCAGGAACTGTCGGCCGGCGCCAGCGCGATGAACATCGTCACCGCGGCAGCCGCGCTCGGCTACGGCGCCAGCTGGCTCACCGGCTGGTTCGCGTTCGACCGCGACGTGCTGGATGGCCTCGGACTGAAGCCGGACGAAAAGCTCGCCGGCTTCATCCATATCGGCACCCCGTCGAAGGCCGCCGAAGACCGCCCTCGCCCGGCGCTGTCGGATATCGTGACGCGGTTCTGATCCTCACGCCGCCTTCGAGGCGCGCGATTTGAAGCCTGCCAACAGGGCCGCGATTTCGGCGGCCGGCCTTGCCGCGCTGAACAGAAAGCCCTGCACCTCGTTGCAGCCTTCGGCACGCAGCCAGTCGAGCTGGTCGGTGGTTTCGACCCCTTCGGCTGTGGTGGTGATGTTCAGGCTGCGGCCGAGGCCGGAGATCGCGCGCACGATCGCGACGCAATCCTCGCGCTCAGCCAGATCCTTGACGAACGAGCGGTCGATCTTGATCTTGTCGAACGGAAAACTGCGCAGGTAGCTCAGGCTGGAATAGCCGGTGCCGAAATCGTCCATCGAGATGCTGACGCCGAGTTCTCGGAGCTGATGCAGGATCGCGAGATTGGCTTCGGTCTCGGCGAGGAACACCGATTCGGTGATTTCGAGCTCGAGCCGCCGCGGCGATAATCCGGAACGCCCCAGCGCCGAGATCACCACCTGAACCAGGTTGCGGCTGCGGAACTGCACCGGCGACAGGTTGACCGCGACCTTGACGTCCTTCGGCCAGTTCATCGCTTCCGTACAGGCCTCGCGCAGCACCCATTCGCCGAGTTGAACGATCAATCCGATGTCCTCGGCGACCGGAATGAATTCGGCCGGCGACACCATGCCCTTTTCGGGATTGCGCCAGCGCAGCAGCGATTCAAACCCGCTGATCCGGTTGGCGGCGATATCCACCAGCGGCTGGTAATGCAGTTCGAACTCGCCATTGGCGAAGGCCCGGCGCAGGTCGCGTTCCATGTCGCGGCGCTTCTGCGCCTGCCGGTCCATCTCGCGTTCGAAGAAACGGTGGACGCCGCCGCCGTCCGATTTGGCCCGATAGAGCGCCATGTCGGCGTTGCGCATCAGTTCCTCGCTGGTGGCGCCGTCGCCAGGCGACAGCGCGATGCCGATGCTGGCGCCGACGACGACCTCGAGACCATCGAGGTCATAACGCGCGCTCAACGCGACGATCAGCCGGTCGGCAAAATCGCTGACTTCGTTCGGCGAGACGTCCGAGGTCAGCACGATGGCGAATTCGTCGCCGCCAAGGCGGGCGACGAGGTTGTCGCCGCGCACCTCGGATCTCAGCCGCTCGGCCACCGCCTTCAGCAGGCGGTCGCCCATGGGATGACCGAAGGAATCGTTGACGTTCTTGAACAGGTCGAGATCGACGCACATCACCGCGACGCGTCGGCTGCTCGGGTTGCCGCGGTCCAGCGCCTGGCGAAGCCGGTCCTGATAGTATTCCCGGTTCGGCAGATTGGTCAGGCCGTCATGGTGAGCCATGTGGGCGATGCGGGCCTCGGCCTTGCGGCGCTCGGTGATATCGACCACGGCCACCAGATAGCCGTCGCGGCCGTCGAAGGCGACCCGCCGCCCGAATGTCAGCACATGGATCTCGCTGCCATCGGCCTTGAGATGCCGCCAGTCGTGGCTCGAATTGTAGACGTCGCCGACCTGCTGCAACGCCTGGCTATGGGTTGCCCACTCGTCTTCCGGCCAGATCTGGCGAAGCTGCATGCCGAGAAAGGTTTCGCGGCTGTAGCCGTAATGCTGCACGGCGGCGTCGTTGACGCTCAGGAACTGCGTGGTTTCAGCGTCGAATACCCACATCGGCATCGGATTGTTATCGAACAGGAGACGGAACGAAACCTCGCTGCGTTTCAGCGCCGTGACGTCCGAGACCGTCAGCGACAGCATGTCGCCGAATGCCGTCACACCCAACCGGAGACAACGATCGGCGCGGTCGATTTCGATCTGACCGCCATTGCCGTCGCGAATGATGTCGCGCAATCGCTGGATCACCTCCGGCGCGCACAAGAGGTTTCCACCGGCGCCGAGCCGGTGCCAGAGCAGCGCGGTCGATGGCTGCCGCAGCAGCCGGGCCGCGCCCTGGTTGAGATGGACGATCTGGAAATCGCACGGCTGCCCGCCGGCATCGCGGATCGCCGCCAGCGACAGCACGCCGTCGTCGGTTGCGGAGAAAATCGTGTCGAGCAGATTGTACTGGCTATCGCGCTCGTTGACATAAGCGCCGATCAGCGTGCCGCCCCAGCGCGACGACGTCGGCAGCGCCAGTACGTCGTAGGTCCGCACCAGTCCGTCGCGCACGCAATGCGCCGACGCCAGATAGGGACGGCCGTTGGCAAGCGCACTCGATGCCGCTTCGCCGAGCGCAGTCGCACAATCCGGCGGCAGCGCGGTCAGCGGAATATCCCAGCGCTCGTCGCTGAGCCATTGCTGGATGTAGCGGCCGGTGTGGGAGACGGCGAGTACGCCACGGTTGTCCCTGAGCAGAACGATGTGATCTGCGAGCCGGCCCAGACTGCCGAGCATAACGTCTTCATAGCGTGGCAGCGTATCGCCCGGACGCAACGCCGCCTGCCATTTGCGCTGCAGGATCGCGACATCGCCAAACACATCGTTGTTGGATTTCTCAGCCCCTGACGACTTCTTCGCCACCACCATGACCTGCCCCGCTACGCCAACGCTCAACACGTGGCATCCAATGCAGCCGGGTTTAAAGCCGTGTAAAAATTGCGGAGGCGGTACGCCGATATGGCGATTATGACAGTTTAAAGTCGCGCGATGGTTAGTGCGAATTAGCGACTATGACAGTGGTGAAAATGATTTTCCGGCACAGCCGGATGCAACGAATTAGCGCGCGACGACTTCGACCTCGCCATCGACGCCGTTGACGACGTTGAAGGGGCGCTCGAACACCTTGCCTTCGTTCTTGGCGATGGCGCGGTATTCGCCCTCGGACAGCACCACGCGCGGAAACGCGCCGATCGATTCCTTGATCACGTCGCCGCCCGGCGTAATCACCGACCATGCGGTGTTGGCGAGCGCCTCGCCGCCCTTGTCGCTGACGAGCTTGAGCGTGATGACGGCGGCGCGGTGGGTCACGATCACGTCGGTCAGCTTGCCGGCCTGGACGCGGATGTCGGAGCGCACCACCGAATTGGCGTCGCCATAGTTGGAGATGATGTAGTAGGTGCCCTCCGGCAGCAGCGCGACGTCGCCGGCGGAAACGTTGGGTACCAGCGCGCCGCGCTCGGACGTCTCGAACTGGCTGCCCTTGTAGATCGCGAACGAAATCTGGTTCTGCGGAATCTTTGAAGTGCCGACGCGGCCTTCGATACGCAGGCCGCCGGCCGGCAGCACGAAGGACTCGCGGTCGGTTTCGGATTTCAAACTCACGGCGCGGACCGCGCTGACGAGGCCGAGGGCGACGTGGACGACGTAATTGCCCGGCGGCAGCACGATGTTCGGGGTCGCGCCGCGATCCTCGCGGATCAGCTTGAAGGTGCCGGTATCGTCGGGCTTGTCCGAGAACACCCGCCACACCAGCCCGTTATTGATGACCGGCAGATCCTTGCCGTAGCGCGCCGTCAGCGACAGCACCGCCTGGCCTGCGGTCGAGGCGCCTTGCGGCGGCGTGGACGGCGGCACCGTGGCGATCGACGGCGGCACGATGGTGGGCTGGGTCAGTGGCCCGGGAAGGCTCGGCGGAATCGATGCCGGGCCGGAGGGCGGCGCCAGATTCAAGGCGGGGGCGCCTGGGGCGTCCGGAATCGCGCTTGGCGGAACCGGCGGCGGCCGATCCGAGAACATCTGGGCCGAGGCCGGGACCGGAAGCAACGAAATCAGCCCGAGCGCAAGCGTAACCGCAAGCGCGAGCACCGGGAAAGACCGCCCGGCCCACCCGTATCCACTGATCCCGTTACCCCTCGAAGTCATCAGGCATGCTTTTCACTGAAAACGCGGCAAATTCAAGCCTCCAGCATTGCCACCGAGCCCGGCCCGTGGAGGAACCCGTGGGAACACCCGATGTTAACCCGGCGGTCGTGGTCCAGTCACAATCGCTGCCTAGGCCGCTTTCGCTGGGCATAAACCATGCATGGCGAATGCTGCAGGCGATTCTGGCAGGGCCGCGCCGCGGCGAATATCTTCAGGGCGCAGGAGAGTTTTAGTGTTGGATAATTGGATGGGGCGCGGCCAAAAGGGCTCCGACGGCCGCGACAAGGTAGGGCTAGGCACGGTCCGTCGGCCGGTGATCGGCTTGGCACTGGGCGGCGGTGCGGCCCGCGGCTTCGCCCATATCGGCATCATCAAGACGCTGGCCGCGCATGGCATCGTTCCCAATGTCGTGGTGGGGACCTCCATGGGCGGGGTTGTCGGTGGCGCCTACGCGTCCGGACATCTCGACAGGCTGGAGGAATGGGCCCGCGGTCTGCAGCGGCGAAATATCCTCGCCTACCTCGATATCCGCCTCAACGGCTCCGGCCTGATCGGCGGCGCCAAACTCGCCGCCGAGATCGAAAGCACGCTGGGCCAGAGCCTGATCGAGGATCTGCCGGTGAAGTTTGCCACCGTCGCGACGGAGGTTCGTACTGGCCACGAGATCTGGCTGACCCATGGCCGCATGGTGGATGCGATGCGCGCCTCCTACGCGTTGCCCGGAATATTTTCGCCGGTCCTGATCGGCGACCGCTGGCTGGTCGACGGCGCGCTGGTCAATCCGGTGCCGGTATCGGCGGCGCGCGCGCTCGGCGCGGAGATCGTGATCGCCGCCAATCTCTCCAGCGACGTCTTTACCCATTCCACGACGATCTATTCGCATGGGGCCGCGGCCGACCCCTCGGTACCGGTCACAGCGGAGACGGTTCCCGAGCCGCCGAAACGCGGGCTCGGCAAATTCTTCTCCGCCGAGCGCACCATGAAACGCGAATTCTTTGGCGGTGATGGACGGCCCGGCATCTCCACCGTCATGGTCGACGCCTTCAACATCATGCAGGACCGCATCACCCGCGCGCGTCTGGCCGGCGATCCGCCGGATCTGTTGATTTCGCCCCGGGTCGGGCAGATCGGTTTGTTCGATTTTCACCGCGCCGGCGACTTGATCGCGCACGGCGCGCGCGCAGCCGAACGCGCGATCGACTCGATCCAGGAGGCCATCGAAATCCTGGCTCCCTCGGCGGCGGGGAAAGGCACGACCGCCGGCAAGGCGACGGAGCAGGAATAGCGCCAGCTTCTTGTTTTGACGCGTTCGAACGCCTCAGGCCGTCTTGATGTAATCGCGGAGCGCTTCCTGCTCGGCCTCATATTCGTGGAGACGGCGCTTGACGATGTCGCCGATTGAAATCAGGCCGACCACCTTACCGTCCTCGACGACGGGCAGATGCCTGAACTTGCCGAGCGTCATCATTTCCATGATGCCGCTCACCGTGTCCGCCTGCCGGCAACTGACGACCTTGCGCGTCATGACGTTGCTGACGGGCTCATCGAGCACCCTGGCGCCGCGCTCACCGAGCACGCGCACGATGTCGCGCTCCGACAGGATGCCCTCAAGGCGCCCCTGGTTCATCACCAGCACCGCGCCGATCTTGCGTTCGCCCAGCAACTTGATTGCCGCCGACAGCTTGACCTCCGGCTCCACGCTCAGGATCTGATGGCCCTTGGCGTCGAGAATTGCTCGTACCGTCATTGTCGTCTCCCTGAATCCTTTCGCGCCCCACGAGGGGCCCGACATGTTCGCGAGTCTTCAATCAACAGTTTCGCGCCGGATAGGTTTCAGGCGCGGTCCACAAGCAGGCTGTCTTGCCTGGCGGCAGCCGTTGGCTTGTGTTGCGACTTGCAAGATGATGGATGAAATCGCCGTGCGCTGCAAGCGGCGATCAGACGCGGCCTGATCCGTCCGGCGACGACGCATCCGCAGCATGTGCCGCCGCCCGCGGCACCGGATCAAACAGCGAGAACAACATCAGCCCGGCAAGAAATCCGCCGATATGCGCCTGCCAGGCGACGCTGGCGCCATCGGCGCCAATCGCTATCGAACCGACGCCAAAGATGATGTTGACGCCGAACCAGACGCCGAGAAATCCGAGCACGCGCCCGTTGCGCAGTGCATCGGCCAGCGACAACGCGGGAACCCGTGCGGCAGCTGCCGCGTCGCCCCGGCTGAACGAAAGGAAACTGCCCTGCACGAAGGCAAACCGGATCGCCGCCGCCATGGTGCCGGATACCGATGCCGAGGCGCCGATCATCGGCGCAATCGCGTGCTCATGGGTGAGCAGATGCGCCAGCGCGCCGGCTGCCGCCGTCACCGCCATGAACACGAAGAACCTGACAGCGCCGAACCGGCGCGCCAGCGCACTGCCGAACGGCAGCAGCCACAGCACGTTGAACCCGATATGGCTGAGATTGGCGTGCAGCAGCGAGTAGGTGACGAAGGTCCAGACCTTGGCGCCGGCGCCGCCGGGAAAGGTGATGTCGAGCAGCGTGGAATCGTAGCGCTTCGGGATGAAGCCGAAGACGTCGATGGTCCAGTTTTCCGCCTCGGGCGGCAGCAGCACCCGCAAATGAATGAGCGCGATCAGCGCGACATAGGCCGTCAGCGCAGCCGGCAGCGTCAGGACCGGCTCGCGCGGCGTATCCGGCGGCAGTTCCAGGTGGGATTCGTGCGGGGAGTCCAAGGGTCCGGGACCTTACGACGCGGTTTTGGGGCGTTATCAGTCCAGATAGGCGGCTTTGCCCGCCCTGTGCAAGTGCACAAAACCGGGAACGCGATGAAGTTCAGGAGTCCCGGTTTGCGGCGCACCATCAAGAAGCGCTGCCCGCTTCCCGGACACCGAAAGGGCGCGTTTCCGGCAGAAAAAGAAAAAGGGAGAGCGCTGAGAACGCTCTCCCTTGTCTTGTCGGTCTTTTCGCG
Organism: Bradyrhizobium sp. KBS0727; assembly: GCF_005937885.2. Taxonomy (NCBI): domain Bacteria; kingdom Pseudomonadati; phylum Pseudomonadota; class Alphaproteobacteria; order Hyphomicrobiales; family Nitrobacteraceae; genus Bradyrhizobium; species Bradyrhizobium sp. KBS0727. Next base: position 4,529,964 of record NZ_CP042176.1, read on the forward strand.
CCCCGGAGCCGGGATTACATCCCCACCCCTCCCCGCGCGACGACCAAACTTGTTCAACGCCACCTGTGTACCAACCGCGCCGGTTACCTGGATAATCCGGCGCTGCCTGATGTGTTCCACCCTACGCAGGCCGCGGCGCGATCGCCAACCTCGTAGTTAATTTAACGTTAACGCCGCAAAGCCGTGCCCAAGTCGGCCAAAACGCGTCGGCGGCATGGACGCTGCAAAGCAGGTCCTGCACAACAACCAAGGGAAAGCGCGTGCACGAAAGTGGGACATATCTGTCCCGCCAAAGGCAGGCGCAGAGGCAAGGCCTTACAATGAAACATCCATCGAGCCGCGGTTTCTTCGCCTATTGGGACGCGAAACGCGGCGACGCGCGCGCACCGGACCGCATCGACATCGAACCCGGCGCGGTGCGCGAACTGCTCGGCGACATCTTCGTCCTGTCCTGTGACAACGAGGCCGGGTACCCGTTCCGCGTTGCCGGAACCCGCATCAACGCCCTGCTCGGCCGCGATCTCAAGAATGTCAGCCTCCCGGCGCTGTTCGCACCCGACGCTCGCCGCGAAATCGAGGACCTCATCAGCTACGTCACCGAGGAGATGCTGGCCGCAATCGCCGGCATCACCGCGACGACGCAAGACGGCCGCACCGCGCATCTGGAATTGCTGCTGCTGCCGTTCAACCACCGGGCGCACGCACCGGTCAGCCTGACCGGCTCGCTGGCGCCGTTCGAAGACAATCTGGGCGCGCTTCGCGATTTCAGGATGACGTCGTGGCGTTATCTGCACCGCCCGGAGCGGCTGGTGCCCCGCGCGTTGCGTAAGCTCGCGATCGCGCGCGGCTTCATGGTGTATGAGGGCCTGCGCTAGCCGGCGGCCAAGACGGCGGCGCGGGCTATCACGTTTCAAACAATGAAGCACCACATGGCTCCGCGTTCTCGCGGCGCGATGCGCCCGAGCTGGATTGGGATCGTTTCGCCCCTAAAAGATAGAGGGCGCAGGGAAGACCGGGTGCGCGCCGCACCCGCGGTCTCGTGTGCGATAGTTGCAACAAGATGGTGCACACGAGCATACAGGTTTGGCGGAGGCATCCGGCCTTCCCTGCGCAAGGGAGACTATGGATGTAAAAAATGAAAATAAATCAATGCGATACCGACGCCGTGTCCGTGTTTGTGTCCCGATCCGCTGCGGACCCTGTCACCTGATAAATTTTATAATTTTCTAGCCTTCACGCCTCGATCATTGCGGCGGTGCCTGTGAATAGTCGGGACGACGGTCCCAATCCCCGTATTACTACCCTGCATTGTGCCACGGTGGACACCGTGATTCGCAGGGGAGTGTATTGAATGAAGTTAATTGAGGCTCACGTCACGAATTTCCGGTCAGCCGAAGATTCCGAACCCTTTTCGCTCGAAAACATCACCTGTTTGGTCGGCAAAAACGAAGCCGGTAAGAGTGCTATCCTACTCGCGCTCGCCGCGCTTAATCCGCACCCGAGCACGCCGGTCGTGTTCGACAGAGAACGGGATTATCCCCGCCGTCACCTCACTGCATACTCGCAAAGACACAAGGGCGAAGAAGCCGTAGCGATCCAGACAAAGTGGAAGCTGGCAGATGAGGAGATCGGGGACGTGCGCCAAGTCCTCGGCGATAAGGCGCTCAAGTCGCCGGTGATTGAGATTAGCCGTCGATACAATTCGGACCCCGAATGGAAATTCGAAATCGACACCAAACGGGCTGTTGCACACCTGCTCAATGATCGCGGCTTTAATCAGGAACAACTTGCCGGACTGAAGGGAGCAGAAGATATTGCCGATCTTGCCGCAAAGATTGGGACTATTCCCGAGCTGACCGAAAATCAGACCGCTCTTCTGAACTGGCTTAAACCACACGCGTCATTCCACACGCTGGTGTACTCGGTCCTAAAACCGTACTTCCCGAAATTCATGTACTTCTCGAATTATGACCGCATGGATGGCGCTGTCCGTCTGGACCACTTGAAAACGTGGAAGAGCAACGGTGAAATTCTGAAAGAGGAAAACAGCGGCGCGCGCCTGTTCATGGAATTTCTGGAGTATGCCGGAGTTTCCCTCGATGAGATCCTGACCATCGGCACATACGAGACATTCACCGCTAAACTGCAGGCTGCTTCGAACAACATCACCGACCAGATACTCGAGTTCTGGACGCAAAATCCTGACCTATCAGTGATCGTAACAATTGACCCGGCACGGCCGCAGGACAAGCCACCACTGAACGAAAACATCATTGGGCGCGCGCGTATCTACAATGCGCTGCATCGCGTAGACACGCCCTTTTCCGAGCGTAGCGCCGGATTCGTCTGGTTCTTCTCATTTCTAGTGAAGTTCGCGCAGGTGAAAGATGACGCAACACCTGTGGTGCTCCTGCTCGATGAACCGGGTTTGACGCTGCACGGTAAGGCACAGGGTGATCTGCTTCGGTACTTTGAGGACAAGTTGGCCCCGTTCCATCAAATCGCTTATTCGACCCATTCGCCGTTCATGGTCGCGCCGGACAAGCTGACTTCCGCGCGCGTGGTTGAAGACCAAGTGGAGCTGAAAGGCACACGGCGCATGCCACTTGGAACCAAGGTTCGCGAAGATATTCTGACGCGCGACCCCGATACGCTGTTTCCCCTACAGGGAGCCTTGGGTTACGAGATCACCCAGTCGCTCTTCATCGGCAAACACACGCTTCTAGTCGAGGGCGCGTCGGATATCCTTTACTTGCAAGCTCTCTCCTCCGCGCTCCAGGCACGCAAGCGTACCGGACTCGATCCTAAGTGGACGATGTGTCCTACCGGCGGCATCGGGAATGTTCGTGCCTTCGTCTCGCTGTTCGGCGGTAACAAGCTCGATATTGCTGTCCTCGCGGACCAGACGAAACAAGACACCAAGAAAATAGAAGAACTCCGCAAGAGCGAAATATTGCGGGCTGGCAAGGTTTTCACCATCGCCGACTTTACTGGCAAGACTGAATCCGACATCGAAGATTTGTTCGAAATCGGCTTGTTCGCGGAGATCGTGAACGAGGCATACGGACTGCCTGCAAAGCACCGACTTACGGGTCCGATCCTAGACGAAGCCGACACTAATACGGTGCGGCTCGTAAAAAAAGCTGAGGCGGCGTTTAAGGTTCTCCCCGAACCCTTGCCAACGTTCGACCACTTCACCGCCTCGGCTTGGTTGATCCTTAACTTGCCCACGCTTGACGCAATGACACAGCCAGTGAACGAATCGTTGGACCGTGCTGAGAAGCTTTTTGAGGCGGTAAATGCGGCAATCCAGACAGATTAGGGGGCAGGATGAGTGACACCGCACCGCTGCATTCGTTGCAGCTCGTAGGATGGGTTGAGCTCCTCGCGAAACCCATCTTTCTTGCATCGACGAAAGCGATGGGTTTCGCTACGCTCAACCCATCCTACGGGCTGTCACCGTAACGCAATTTTTAGACAACAAGACAACCCCTTCCGGGTGCCGAGATAAAGAACCAAGCAATGCTTCCCAAAATATATAGCGATTTCAGTAATAAAGATGAACTCCATAGAGTTCGGTTGAATCTTGCGCGTTCAAAAACTGACATCGAGAACTCGAAAGAGAAAATAGCCTCAGGTGCTCACGTGCTTCTGTATGTAGAAGGCGAGTTTGAAGTGGAAGCTGTATTGGATTTTGATGCAAAACATAATTCATGGGTCGCCTCTCCAATATACAGCACAATTGTGTATCGGGATAGTTGACCTCCGTTGTCGTCAGCACGGGCGCAATAGTCCGAATTGCGGTCAAAATGTTGGACTGCCCCCTTGAATGAGACACGATAATTTCAGTGACAGGCTCATTTCGAGGATGACCTGTGGCAGCAAAAGCAAAGAGCCGTCAGTATCAGGCGGCGTACAAATTGAAGGCGATCAAGGGCGCTGAAGGCGGCGAAGGCGTTTTGCCTGTAGCTCGCGATCACGCGCGGCTTCATGGTGTATGAGGGGCTGCGCTAGCGCTTCACCGGGGCAGCAGGTTGGTCTTTGCCAGATCGAGAACCTCGTCGCCGCGCCCGCTCATCACGGCGCGGAGCACCCACAGGCTGAAGCCCTTGACCTGCTCCACCGTGATGGTCGGCGGCATCGACAATTCCTGCGTCGCGGTCACGACGTCGAGCACGGCGGGACCGTCATGGGCCAGCACGTCGCGGATCGCGCCCGGCAGATCGCCGGGGTCCTCGACCCGCACCGCATGAATGCCCATGGCGCGGGCCATCGCCGCGAAATCGGGATTCTGCAGATCGACGCCGGTTTCGATGAAACCGGCAGCCTTCATCTCCAGCGCCACGAACCCGAGCACGCCGTTGTTGAAGATCACCACCTTCACCGGCAGCTTCATCTGCGTCAGCGTGATCAGGTCCCCCATCAGCATGGCAAACCCGCCATCGCCCGACATCGAGACCACCTGCCGCCCCTTCTGCGAGGCCTGAACGCCGATCGCATGCGCCATCGCATTGGCCATCGAGCCGTGGACCCAGGAGCCGATGAGGCGCCGGCGCCCGTTCATTTTCAGATAGCGCGCGGCCCAGATCGTGGGCGTGCCGACGTCGGCGGTGAATACAGCGTCTTCCGACGTCTGCTCGCTCAACAGACGCGCCAGATATTGCGGGTGAATCGGCTTCTGACCGGGCGTGCCGCGGGCGAGTTCGTCCAGTCCGGCGCGCGCTTTCCTGTAATGGGTCAGGCTGTCGTCGAGATGCTTGCGGTCGCGCTTCGTCGTCAGCTTCGACAGCAGCGCACCGATGGTGGCGGCGACATCGCCGACGATGCCGAGGTCGAGTTTGCAGCGGCGACCGAGATTTTCGGGGCGGATGTCGACCTGCGCGATCTTGGCGTCCGTCGGGAAGAACTGCTTGTAGGGAAAATCCGTGCCCAGCATCAGCAATACGTCGCAGGCATGCATCGCGGCATAGCCGGACGAGAAGCCGATGAACCCGGTCATGCCGACATCGTAGGGATTGTCGAACTCGACATATTCCTTGCCGCCGAGCGAATGCACGATCGGGCTCTTGAGCGTCTCGGCAAGCTTCATCAGGACGTCATGGGCACCGGCGCAGCCGCGCCCGCAGAACAACGTGACACGCCTGGCGCCATTCAGGAGTTCGGCCGACGCCGTCAATTCGGTTTCCGTCGGCCGAACGATGGGCGCGACCGGCAACAGACCGGCGTTCGGCGAGATGCCGCGTTTTGGCGCCGGCCGCAATGCGACGTCGCCGGGAAGCACGATAACGGCAACACCGCGCCGGCCGACCGCGGCACGAATGGCGTTTTCAAGAACGTAGGGAAGCTGTGCGGTGTCGGAAATCAGTTCGCAGTAATGACTGCACTCCCGAAACAAATCCTGCGGATGCGTCTCCTGAAAATAGCCGCCGCCGATCTCGCCGGACGGAATCTGCGCCGCGATCGCCAGCACCGGCGTGCGACTGCGGTGCGCATCGAACAGGCCGTTGATGAGATGGAGATTGCCGGGACCGCATGACCCCGCACATACCGCAAGCTCGCCCGTGATCTGTGCTTCAGCCGCCGCAGCGAAGGCCGCGACCTCCTCATGCCGGACGTGAATCCATGCGATGGCTTTGCGTTTGCGCAGCGCGTCGGTCAGGCCGTTGAGGCTGTCGCCGACGACGCCGAAGATGCGCTTGACGCCAGCCTGGGCGAGCGTCTCGGCAATGAGGTCCGCGACATTGTCGATCCGCATGGCGCCTGCCCTTTCGATAATTTCCCGGCAGGCGCATGATGTTCATAGCGATGCGATCGTGCAAGTAACGAAGTCGAGCGCGTTCAGCGTCCGCTGAACTGCGCCGCGCGCTTCTCGAGAAACGCATTGCGCCCCTCGACCGCATCGGCACTGGTGCGAATTTCCGCCTGCGTCTCGATTTCGCGCCGGAACTGCTCGGCGTAGGTGGCATGTTCGCTCTCGTCGAGCAGGCGACGTGTCGCCACCAGCGCACGCGTCGGGCCGTTCGCAAGCCTGCGCGCCAGCGCCAGCGCGCCTTCCAGAAGCGCTGTATCGTCGAAGACCTCGCGGACCAGTCCCCATTCCCGGGCAAGCTCCGCCGACAGCGGTTCGTTGCTCAGCATCAGTTCAAGCGCACGCTGCCGGCCGACGAGGCGCGGCAACAGCCAGGTCGAACCGAGATCGGGGACCAGCGCAATCCGGCTGAACACCTGAATGAAGCTCGCCGAACGCGCCGCGACGATCATGTCGCCGGCCATCGCAAGGCTGAACCCGCCGCCTGCCGCCACGCCATTGACGGCCACCACGATCGGCACACGGCATTCGCGCAGCGCTTTGAATGTCGGCCAGTAGTAACGCATCACGCCCGCGACGATGTCGTCGCCCAGGATCTGCGCCGCCTTGAGATTTTGGCCCGAGCAAAAGCCCCGACCGGCGCCGGTCAGCACCAGCGCCCGCACCGTCGGATCGTCAGTCATCTCGCCAATGGCGATCGCAAGATCCCCCAGGAGATCCGGCGTCATCGCGTTCAGCGTCGCCGGCTCATCCAATGTCAGTACGCCAACGGTATCATGGCGCTCCCGCTTCACTCCCGGCATCTCGTTCCTCCGCCCTCTGGCATTTTCTCTGGGCCGGCCCGGCCGGGCGCAGCAATAACCCTAATGGTACCGAAACAACGCACCGATGAACAATCGCCTTGCGCGGACTTGACCAAAATCGCCGTTCCCAGAGATACTTGGACCTATTGGAAGTGAGCGATGTTTGAGATCGGTATTTTCTGCGTCATTTTTCTGGCGATTTCCTATTGGGCGGTCCTCTGGCTAATGGGCCGTCGCGAGGACGTTTTGCACGGTGAATTCGTCGACGGCGAAGCCCAGTCCGGCGAGCCGGCCCAGGCGGTCATCCCCGAGCCGCCGGAACGACCTGCGTTCGCGGAGCGACCTGTATTTCCGGAACGCCCCTCGCTTCCCCAGCGACCGGTTTTGGCCGAGCGCGTTGCTTTGCCCGCGCGGCCCGTTCAAGCCGCCGCGCAACCGGCGTTTCGACCGGAGCGGCTGGAGCAACTGCTGGCCTCGATCAAGCAGGATCTGAACCAGCTGGTCCAGAAGTAGCGTCGCATCGGGAATCTCTCCTCCACATCACGAGACGACGTACTAATCCGCGCCGATCACGTCGCCGAACAACTCCCAGGCCTCGCCGTTGAAACGTTCCAGGCGCATCGCCTCGACCGGGAAATAATCGGTCGGTGACGTCTTCAACCTGATGCCCGGCAGCATCATCGGCAACGCGATGTCGAGACTGGCCGCCTGCTTCATGATGTTCTCGCCGGTCAGGGTGTCGCCGCACTGCCTGAGCACCTGCACGGTGGCTTCGGCCACGACGTAGCCATAGACGATGAGCTGGTCCTGGATATTGCCGTCTGGAAAATACTTCTTCATGAACTCGGCCCAGTCCTGCACGTCCTTGTCCTTCTGCCACTGCGGATCGTTCGGGTCCTTGAACGAATAGGACGAGATGATCCCCTTGGAATGGTCAAAGCCGGCCGGCTTCAGCACCGACGTGATCGATGTCGAGGTCGCCGCCAGGAAGAACATGTCCGGCTTCCATCCGATCTCGCCGATCTTGCGGATCGCCTGCGCCGCCTGTTTCGGGATCGCGTGCATGAACAGCACGTCGGCGCCGGATGCTTTCAGCTTGACGATCTGGCTGTCGATGGTCGGATCGGTCGACTCATAGGTCGCTTCCGCCACCACCATCTTCTTGACGTTGTCCGGCCCCAGCCCCTTCTTGAAGCCGTTGCCGTAGTCCTTGCCGGCATCGTCGTTCTGGTAGAACAGCGCGATCTTCGCGTCCGGCTTCTTGGTCAGAACATATTTCGCGTAGACCGCGGTCTCGGCCTGGTACGAAGCCTGGAAGCCGATCGAGTAAGGGAAATGCTCGTGGTCGCCCCACAGCGTGGCGCCGGCGCCGACGAACAGTTGCGGCACCTTCTTGTCGTTGAGATATTTCCGCACCGCGAGCCCGGTCGGCGTGCCCAGCGGATTGAGGATCGCCGCCACCTCTTCCTGCTCGACCAGCTTGCGCGTCTGCTCGACGGTCTTGGCCGGACTGTAGGCATCGTCGATGCTGATCAGGTTGATCTTGCGTCCGTTGATGCCGCCCTGATCGTTGATCATCTTGAAGTAGGCGAGCTGGGTCTTGGCGATGACGCTGTAGGCCGAGGCCGGTCCGCTATAGGGAGAGGTCTGCCCGAGCTTGATTTCTGACACGCCCGGACCATATTTCTTGTCCGCGGCAACTGCCGCCGATGTGACCGCGATGGAAGTTGCCGAGATGACTGCCGCAGCGATGACCGCTTGCCACTTCATGAGTTTGTCTCCCTGTTCTTATTGTTGGGCCGCTTCTTGTTGTTATGCCGCTTGTCGACGCCGCCTCATCTTCTCACCAGTTTCGACCGCGGCACAATGGCCGATCTCAATTTCAGCGCCTCAACGCAAGTTGCGCAGCGCGTTGCGCGACAAATGGCCCAGCCAGCGCCAATACGCCGCACTGGACGGCTTCGCGCGGTGCGCAGCGCAACCGCCAGTTCCGGCCACGGCACGATGGTCGACTTCACCATCTTCATCGCCATCGCGTCCGCAACCGCTCGCCGATGCACCGTCATTGCTGCTGGCTGCTGGTTCAACAGGATTGTGGCGCCGCGACCGCACCTCGCGTGAATGCCCACCCTTCATGCAACCGCTGATAACTTCTCGTTAACCCTGTCGGCCTTAGGGTCATTTGGACGCCGAAGGACCGGCTGTCGGGTGGCCAGATGTCGTTTGCGCAAAAGAAATCCACGGTACCGGCCGCCCAGGAGCGACGGCGCTTTCAGCGCGTCAAGGTCCACCTGCTCGGCCGCTACATGCTGCCCGATCGCCGCGAATTTCCCTGCCAGATCATCAATATGTCGCCGGGGGGCCTCGCTTTGCTGGCGCCCGGCATCGGCAATGTCGGCGATCGCGTGATCGCCTATCTCGACCATATCGGTCGGGTCGAGGGCCGCATCACCCGCATCATCGACAACGGTTTTGCGATGACGGTCGGCGCCACCGCCCGCAAGCGCGACAAGCTCGCCGCCCAGCTTACCTGGCTCGCCAACCGCGATATCCTCAACCTCCCGGAAGACCGCCGTCACGACCGTATCGTGCCGCGCAACCCGATCGCACTGCTCACCCTCGAGGACGGCAGCAAGATGACTTGCCGGATCATCGACCTGTCGCTGTCCGGTGCGGCGATCGCCGCCGAAAACCGCCCGCCGCTGAAATCGCTGGTCATGCTCGGCAGGGTTCAGTCGCGGGTGGTGCGAAACCTGGAAGAAGGTTTCGCGCTCGAGTTCGTCCACGAGCAGAACAGCGACACGCTCGAAGACGGGGTCACTGCAAGGTAAAGCCCGACCGGGTTTCCTTTTAGACGCGTTTTCTTCACGCGAACCGGTACCCGCTTCGCCTGAAAACGCTTATTCCCCCTTCCTGGCCGGCTTCGACAGATAATCCTTTGACTGCGCCTCGCTCTTCAGCGGCGTGACTTTGTCCGGGTCGATCCGCACCATCAGATAATCGATGTGGTCCTCGATCTTCGTGAACCAGTGTCCGGTGCCGGCCGGAATTACGACGACGTCGCCGGCCTTGATCTCGTAGGCGATGCCGCCACGAACTTCGGAGCCGTTGTTGCCGGGTCCGTTGAACTCGACGACGGTCCGCATGGTCGCCGGCCGCCGCTGCCGGTTGACGATATCAGGGCCCAGCACCAGCGTCGCCGACCCCGACAGCACATGATAGACTTCGCTGATCTGGTCATGTTCGGCGACCGAATCCGGATTGGGCTTGTCGAGCCTGCCGCGATGGACCATCCCGATGCCGATATTGGCTTTGCCGATATCGATATCCCGCACCTGCTGGTCGAGCAGCTTTTCGTCGAGCGCCTTTTTCGTATAGGCCTCGAGTTCGCTGACAGGGATGTAGGTGCCCGGGCACATCTGGCAGGTCGGTTGCGGATCGGTGGGATTGATCTTCCCTTGCGCCTGCGCCCCGACGGTCAGACACAGCCATGCCGGCAAAATCCAGACGGACCGTTTCATTTGCGCCTCCCTGTTTTTACGCATGGATGCACGGGCACCGCACTTTGCCAAGCACTGAATGGGCCGCCGGCCAGGGGGAGCTCGCACCGCAACGCGAGATATCCCGTCGGATACCGCGACCGTTCAATTCTTGCGTCGGAATGAACCGGAAAACGCGCTATCGTCACCGCGCCCCGGAACTGCTCAGGACCGGGGCGAAAAAAAACAAACCCATGGGAGGATTGAATGCGTCGTCTGATTACGCTGGCAAGCATCGTATGCGTTGCGCTCTTGATGGGCACGGGAGCCTTTGCCCAGGTGCCGCCCAACCCCGACAATCCCAATGATGCGGTCCCGGACGCGTTGACGCCGCCGCCCTATGGCGAGCCGATCAACCTCGCGACCGCCAAGATGGTGGCCGCCGCCGCCGTCGCGGAAGCGACCAAGCGAAACTGGAACGCGTTCTGCGTCGCGATCGTGAACCCGAGCGGCGATCTTGTTTACTTCGAAAAGCAGGACAACTGCCAATACGCGTCCATCGGGGTCTCGCAGCACAAGGCCCGCACGTCGACCCGCTATCGCCGTCCGACACTGGTGTTCGAAACGTTGATCGGCAAGGGACCCTACTTCGCCTATTTGACGACCCTCGATGACGTCATCGCGTCGCGCGGCGGAAATCCGCTGATGTCCGGCGGCAAGGTGGTCGGCGCCATCGGCGTCAGCGGCGGCTCCGGCTCGCAGGACAACGTGGTGTCGCTGGCCGGTCAGGCGGCTCTCAAATAGAGACGACGGTTCGAACGACGCACCGCCGGGGTTTCGGTCCCGGCGGCCCTATCCGCCGCCGGTCAGCCGCGACAAGGGCAAGACCGCACGCGCCGGAATCCCAAGCAAGGCCTGGGACAAGCGCGTCCGTGACCCATCCGGCACGATGCTCGTAGACGCGGTTACCACGCGGTAAAGCGCCAGACGCCCCAAATCCGCAGTTTTGCACCGTCCGAAGGCCCCCTCCGCCCGGATCGAGGCTGCTTTTGCGCGGTCCGGTGCCCACAAGACGCGGTTAATGCCGGCAGCTTTTCCGCCGCGATCCGTTACTGCCGCAGCGCCCGGCGCGTTAATGCATAAAATTTGAATCAATTGCAGTTGTTTAAAATTTTAATCTAATTCAATTCAAGTATAGATCGAATTTTCGGCGGCTTTTACTTGTATTCGCGTCAAATGTACTTGCCTGACTTAGGCGCGATGCAAAGCCTCTGTGCGAAACGTGGTCCCAACAAGAAACGGGGGCCACAATGTTGTTCAGGGGACAGGGGAAAGGACTGGCGGTCGTCGCCATCCTGTTGGGAATGAGCGCTTCAATGAGCGTCCCGGCGAAAGCCGCCGACGCACTCTATGCCAGCCTTGGCGACACCACGCGTTCGCCGATCGGCTGGGTCGAATTCTGCGCCGAGAATCCCGGCGAGTGCCGCGGCGGTGCATCTCAGCCGCGCGACATCGTGATGTCGCAGACGGCATGGCGGGATTTGCTGCGGGTCAACAAGTGGGTCAACGAAACCATCAAGCCGATCACCGATATGGATCATTGGGGTGTGATCGAAAAGTGGTCGTTGCCGACGGACGGTTACGGTGACTGCGAGGACTATGTGCTTCTGAAGCGCAAGATGCTGATCGATGCCGGATGGCCGCGCGAAGCGCTGCTGATCACGGTAGTGCGCGACAAGAAGGGTGAAGGCCACGCGGTGCTGACCGTGAAAACAGACAAGGGCGAGTTCGTTCTCGACAACCAGAACGAAAACGTCGTGGCGTGGACCGAGACCGGCTACCGCTTCGTCAAGCGTCAATCGCAGAGCGATCCCAATCTGTGGGTCTCGCTCGGTGACAACCGCCCGGCGCTCGCAACCGCCTCTTCGCGCGATCGCTAACAAACAAGGATTTACCAACCCGCGACCCGGTCACATCCCCACCCCTCCCCGTCCCAGACCGGTTCGCGCGCGGCCAGCTTTCCCCCAAAAGCTGGCCGCATCTTTTTGTGCCGCGGTCATCGCGGGTGTGGAACATCCGCAACGCGCGAGGGTTTTCTCGGCGAAATCCACAAGAGCGCGCCTATGAGCTGGAGACATTCACGTCACTCCGCGCCTATGCTGACGACTCTTCCCGGAGCGAAGCTCTGACGGACGGGGGTCCGCGATGCGGCATGCGCTACTTGTCAATCCGTTCAACCTGAACTCAGGTCCAAGACCCACTACCAGTCCCAATGCCAATCAGCGTGACACACGATTCACGCCGGTGTGTTCGCATTGTCAGTCGGACGATCTCGTCTGTCATGCCATCGCGCAGTGGAGCAACAGATCGCAGCAATGGGAACTGGCCAACACCTTCGACCAGCCGGTTCACTGCAATAGCTGTGACAGCGAATGCACCGTGGCATGGCAGCCGCTGAACTGGCGCTAGCGATCCGTCCCGCACCCTGATCTATCCCGCACCCTGATGTCGTTTGACGGCGGCGGTTACCGCCAGTTGGGTTGCGCGCGCCAGCCTGCCCCGGAAAAGCCTGATTCTACGGGGTTTTTACCCGGAATCCCGCACGAGACCGGCAAATCCCAGGTTTTAGCGCCCCCGTGCCTGTGGTAATTGAGGGCATTGCAAATCACGTCCGGCTTTGGAGTCTCATGCACGAACTCGCCTCCCGGAATGCCAGCCCCTTCACACGCATCGGCGGACAGCCGATCGCGATCGGCGCTGTGGCCCTCGCCATCGTCCTGTTGGGAATAGGCTCCATCACGCTCTGGCGCGCCTATAGCGGCACCGCGCCCGAAACCGATCGCGTTGTCGCGACCCGACAATTGCAGGCGCGCACCGCGCAGGTATCCGAGCAACTGGTCGAGAAGACCAAGGGCCTGGAAGCGACCCAGCAGGAATCGATCGACCAGCTCCAGGTGGTTCAGGACCAGTTGCTGACCGTGCGCCGGCTGCTTGCCGCACAGCAGGCCGACACGCGAAAACTCTCCGAACAGGTCGGAACGCTGACGGAAGCGATCGACGGGCTGCGACAGTCCTTTGCCAGCGCGCAGGCCAGCGAGCCGGCCACCGCGACCCGCAAGCGGTCGGCCGGCGGATCGGCCAAGGCCAGGCCTCACGCGACTAGGAGCGCGAACCGCAAGCGCGGCAAGACGCAAGGCTGACGGAGGGCATCAAGGCTGACGGCATAACGCCCCGGACGCGATCCGGGGCCCCCAGCGCGCTACCAGAAAAACCCCGCACGTTCGGATGGCCGATATTCCCGCACGGTCTCCACGCCCTTTGGGTTGATGGCCTTGACGCGCCTGAGCCGGCCGTTCGGACAGTAATCGTAGACGTGCTCGAAGAAGACCTCGCCCCGGAGCATCTTGACGTTGCGGACCAACCTGTTGTCGCCGTCGAAATAGCCGATCAGGTAGGCATTGCCCCGGGCGGCGATGGCATCCGCCTCGTCCTTCGAAATCCGGCCGGTCAGGCGGATCGGAAGTCCGTATCCATCCCACCCGCTGAAATACTCGACCGGATCGTGCTTGTGCTGCCGGCGGCGCCGCCAGATGACCCATCCGGCAAACCCGGCACCCAGCATGGCCACCAGCAAAATCAGCGTCTTCATGGCTGCGACGGCGGCTCCCGGGCGAGGATATCCATCAGTCGCCCGCCCAAAGCCGCACGTTCATGGCCCGGTCAACCCCGACGGTGGAATTTCCGGCCCATCCCGGGCAACGCGGGCTTTCGGAACTTTTCTATGCCGAGTGTGAACTGGTTCACATTCGGCCATAAGAATCCGAGTCATCCTGCAATTCACCGGATGGCGTGAGCCGATTTCAATGTCCGGGGCTGGCAAGGTCGTTGACGGTATACTGCGTCGACGGCCTTGTTTTTTGTGCCCTGCAATCGTCCTTTCCGGGCATGCCCTTCGCCTGCAGCCGGCCAAATCCTCGCAAGCGGACAGCCGAACGGGCGCACAGCCAAGGCTGCGCGCTGGCTGTTTGATACGGCCTATCTCACGCGATCGCGGGGACGATGCGCTTTCGACAGGCCATGCCTCGACGTTTGTTCGAACTCCCAGAGCACCCACACGAACGCAGTGCCCAAACCGACAACGATGCCCAGGAAGACAAACGTCAAAGCCGGGGTCGTGAGCATGTTCAACATCCCCTGATGCGATGCAAACGGCGTACCAGCTACGCAACAGACAACGGCCTCGGTGTTGAAAACACCGGGGCCGCAGATTTCATCCCGTTCGTCTCCAAGGCTTCCGCTGATCCAAGACTTCCGCTGACCCAAGGCTTCCGCCGAGAACTCAATTCGGCGAAACCCGTTGGAAAGCAGAGACTTCAATTACATACCTGCACCGGACGGATGCGCCAGCCATAGGGTGTCATCACGCGCTGCCGAACGACATAGCAGCCGCCATCGTCACCGTAATAATACGAGTCGTCGTAGGCGGCTGGGTAAGCGCCGTAGTAGCCGTAATCATAGTCGTTGTAACCGTAGCCGTAATCGTAGAGGCCGTAGCCGAGACCGGCCCCAACCGCGGCGGCGACGAACGGAAATCCGCGATGCCGAAATCCACCGTGCCAACCGCCGCCGTTCCAACCGCCACCGCGCCATCCGCCACCACCAATCGCGGCTGAACGGAATCCGCCACCGCCAATGGCCGCGGCGCGGAAGCCGCCACCACCCATTGGGACGCCCGCGGCTCGGAAGCCGCCGCCGCCAAAGCCACCGCCATGGAAGCCACCACCGCCATGGAAGCCACCGCCGCCGCCGTGGAACCCTCCGCCGCCAAATCCGCCGCGAGCTGACGCCGTTCCTGGCACAAGCACCGCAATTGACGCCATCGCAAATAACGCGATCATCGCTTTACGTAACATGTCCCATCCTCCGTGCTCATTCGCGTTCAACCAATCGACGCTTTCGGCGTCAGACCCGTACGGATCACGCTATCAATCTATGGCGACTTGCCGCCGATCGCCTGAACAATCTGCTCACTTCTGCGCGACCGCCCTACGCCGCTAGCAGCCGCGGCAGATGCTGTTCAGCTTGCGATCGATCGTCTTGTTTTCCGCGTCGATGGCAGCGTCGGTGCTCGTCTGCGGCGTTGCCGCCGTCCCCGTTCCGAGCGGTCCTGACGACCCCGTCGTTACCCCCGGCGCCGTGTTCGCTCCGGACGATTGCGCGGTGCCGGCGCCGTTGGTGCCGGGCGCGGTCGCCACGCCCGACGGGCTTGCAGCGCCACCGCTGCCGGCGCTCTGGGCCAGGGATATGGCAGGGAAAATCAGAATCGCGCTGACCGCCATCGCGACAATTGCGGATGTCCGTATCATCGGAAATCTCCCTTTTACGGCTTAACGGCAGCGCGCCCGGCTTGTTCCTGGAACGATCGGCTGCGCCGCGCATAGGTGGTTCGGCCGGCCCCGCCCCGGAGAGCATAGATGCGGAAACAGATCGCCTTTGACGAAAACACCTTCGCCCGGCTTTCTCGGCCGGGACGCGACCGGATCGCGACGATTCAGGAATTGGCCAATGAAGCGTTCGCGGGCGTGCTCAGGAAGCACGGGATCCGATCGATCTCGGGGCCTGCGGTTGGGAGCAGCCCAAGCCCGACCACCGCAGCGGCGGTGAAGGGCACATCGAACAGGTCAGGGAAAGCCGCGGGCGCGACCTAGCCGACCTTCTTCAGGCCTTTTTTGAACCGCGGGCCATTGAGGGCGTAGAATTTCGCTGCACTTCCCATCGCGGTTACCTGCTCGGGCGTCAGCGTGCGAATGACGCGCGCGGGCGAACCGATGATCAGCGAATGTTCGGGAAATTCCTTGCCCTCGGTGATGACCGATCCTGCACCGACGATGCTGCCGCGGCCGATCCTGGCGCCGTTCATCACGATCGAGCCCATCCCGACCAGCGCGCCGTCTTCCAGAGTACAGCCGTGCAGGATGACGTTGTGGCCGACGGTGCAGTTCTTGCCGATCGTGAGCGGAAAGCCGCGGTCGGTATGGCAGGTCGAATTGTCCTGCACATTGGAGCCTTCGCCGATCTCGATCCACTCATTGTCGCCGCGCAACACTGCGCCGAACCAGACGCTGGCCTGCTCGAGAAGCCGCACCTTGCCGATGACGTCGGCGGTGTCCGCGATGAAATAGTTGCCGCTTGCCGGAAGGTCCGGGCCCTGGCCGTCGAGTTCGTAGATCGCCATAACAAAAAGGTCTCCGTTCACGGAGACCTTGGCATAGCCGCTGTCGCGGGATCAAGCGAGCCAGATCCCTGGCCTCAGACGAGCAGCCCTGCGACGCGCAGCGTCATCAGGAAGAACGTGCCGGACATCAGGCTCCAGAAGCCCGCGAGCACGGTGGCCATCATCACGAACTCGAAGCGCCGGCGCTCGATCTTGGCGCCGCGCAGCGTGTTGCGCATGATGATGAAGGGTGCGGCAAACACCAGGAACGGAACCGCGGCGAAGGTCTTCGGCGCCACGCCCTCGCCGAGCAATGCGAAACCCGCCGGCCGCTCCGCCATCGCCTGATAGCCGCTGGCCAATGCGCCTGCGAGCGCAAAGCCGATGCAGAGAGAGAACAGGGAATTCAACGCATCGGGCGACATGGACACTTCCGCTACTCGACAGGACCGCGCTTGCTTTCGCAAAATCGGCGGGCCGCCGCCACCTCATCCTTAAGGAAGGGTTAACAGCCGCCGGTGCAACATCGATGGCGCATGGCTCGGGTCGCCACGACTCCGGCGAAATCATGCGGAAATGTCCGGACGCATGGCATATTCGCCAGGTGATTCGAACCCAACCCTTGCCCAACCCCTGCCCCATTCATTGCCCCGTTCATGACCCTGCTTTCGACCGCCCAGCACATTGCCCGCGACACGCGCAAGGACCCGCGCGGCCACATGGTCCTGATCGTGATTGCGGCAACGCTCAGCGTGGGCGCCATCGCACTGGTCGCTTATTTGCTATGGCCGACCTGGGGCGCCGGTCCCGCGACCGGTCCGGAGCGATTGCCGGTCAGCGTCGGCACCACCCTGTTCAACGTGCCGACGTCGGCGGTCCGCCGGAAAATCCAGCGCCACTCCGGTCCGCAGGAGCGCGTCGATCTCAGCTTCGTGTTCCCGTCGCTCGAGGCCCCCGAGGCGCCCAGGCACGTCAGCGCCGATATGATCGAGGAAGGCACGCCGCAGCCGATCGACCGGATCTTCGTGTCGATCGCCGCCCACCACGACACGCTGGCCCCCGATACCCGCGTCCGCACCATCTATCCGCGCTACCTCGACCAGGTCTCAACGCCGATCGACGACGGGTTGACGATGCGCGCGTTCCGCGACGGCTCGCCCTACGCCAATGAGGATCTGTTCTCGTCCGGTGCGCCTGCCCTCAATGCCCGCTGCACGCGCGATGGCATGACGCCTGGCATGTGCCTGAGCGAGCGCCGCGTCGACGGCGCCGACCTGACGTTCCGCTTTCCGAGAAGCTGGCTTGCGCGATGGCGCGACGTGGCGAACGCGATGGAGCGTTTGACCGTGCAGATGCACGGTCAGAAGGGGTAGCGGCGCACCCCGCGCCTCAGCCGAGATCGGCCAGGTCTTCCTCGAGAATCGCCATCTGGAACTGGAACGAGCGATCGTCGTCCTCGTCATCGACGAACAGCACGCCGATGAACTCCTCACCGATATAGACCTCGGCGGAATCGTCCTTTTTCGGCCGCGGCACGACGCGGATCTTCGGATTGCCGAACACACGCTTGAGATAGGCGTCGAGCTTCCTGACTTCCTGAACGTCCACGGGTCGTCTCCAATCGGATTCTGAGGTTTTCCGGGAGGTTTTTAGGACGAGACGACGCAGACCGCTAGCCGTATCTTCACAAAGATCGCGGCCAGAAAGCCTTATGAATCAAAGCCCGGTGGCGTTGATCATCTGATCCATCGTGCGTGACGGCTCGGCGCAGCCGGCCTCGCCCACGATCTTGGCGGGAACGCCGGCCACCGTGACGTTGTGCGGCACGGGCTTGACCACCACCGAACCGGCGGCGATGCGCGCGCAATGGCCGATCTCGATATTGCCGAGAATCTTCGCGCCCGCCCCGATCATCACGCCATGGCGAATCTTGGGGTGACGATCCTCGTTCTCCTTGCCGGTGCCGCCGAGCGTGACGCCGTGCAGGATCGAAACGTCGTCTTCGATCACGGCGGTCTCGCCGCAGACGAAGCCGGTGGCGTGATCGAGGAAAATGCCGCGGCCGATTCTGGCGGCCGGATTGATGTCGGTCTGGAACACCGCCGACGAGCGGCTCTGCAGATAATAGGCGAAATCCTTGCGGCCCTTTTGATAGAGCCAGTGCGCCAGACGATGGGTCTGCAGGGCGTGGAAACCCTTGAAGTAGAGCAACGGATCGATGAAGCGCGATGTCGCCGGATCGCGGTCAAACACCGCGACCAGATCCGCGCGGAAGGCGTTGCCGAGATCGGGCTCGTCACGCAGCGCCTCGTCATAGGTCCCGCGGATCAGGTCACCCGACAGCGACGAATGATCGAGCCGCTCGGCCAGGCGATGGATCACCGCGTCTTCCAGACGCTCGTGATGCAGCACGGTCGAATAAATAAACGAAGCAAGCTCCGGCTCGCGGCGAACGATATCTTCCGCCTCGCCCCGTACCCGATCCCAGATCGGATCTAGCGCGGCCAGCTTCGAACCCTGCGGATTGACCTGATGCATTGCCATTTGGGTTTCTCTCGGCGTCTCTCGCGGGCTTATCGCGCAAATTCGCTTGTTGATCGGAATATTATAGCACGGCTGGCGGACTTCTGTCCCGGGGAGGCTTCGACAGAGTGAACCCCGCCGAACGCCCGGAATCGGTCCCGGGGTTAGTTCAAGGTGGTTGGCAATTTCCGGAAATCAAGCCGGGCAGCGTCCGACTATTGGTGAATTTCGAGCTCTCCGGTATTCCCGGCATGCTGACCGAAACTGGGGGACGTGACATCAACACGCAGATTTTACGCGCGCGGATCGCCTATTCGCCGGCGGTCTGGATTGCGGCCGCCGCCATCCCCCTGATGTTGCTCGCCCCCGCCCTGTGGAACGGTTATCCGTTGCTGCAGTGGGACACCGGTGGCTACCTGGCACGGTGGTACGAAGGCTACCTGGTGCCCAGCCGTTCGACAGCGTTCGGCCTCTATCTGCATTTCGGCGAGGATTCCGGCTTCTGGATCAACATCGCGATCCAGGCGCTGGCCACGCTGTGGATCCTGCAACTGACGCTGCGCGTGCTCGGCATGGCCCAGCCATTGCGGCTTCTGGCGATAAGCCTGGCGCTGGTCCTGACCACCGCATTGCCCTGGCTTGCCAGCATGCTCTTGACCGATATTTTCGCAGGGCTGTCGGTGCTGTCGCTCTTCATCCTGACCGTGCATGGCGAGCGGACCTCGACGCCGGAGAAATGCCTGTTGTTCGGCCTGACGGCTTTTGCCGCCGCGACCCACAGCGCCACGCTCGCGGTGCTGCTTGGATTATGCGCCGTGGGGTGGATCGCGCGGCCATTCTTGCGCGGGCGGATTTCCGTTGCCGGACTGACGCAGGGCAGCTTCACCGTCGTCGCAGGTGCTGCGTTGTTGCTGTCGACGAATTTCGCGTTGTCGGGACAGTTGGCCTGGACGCCCGGCGGCTATGGCGTGGCGTTCGGACGGATGATGCAGGACGGCATCGTCGCGCGCTACCTCGACGACCATTGCCCGCAGCAGAAACTGAAGCTCTGCCCCTATCGCGACCGGTTGCCGGCCACCGCCGACCAGTTCCTGTGGGGCAACAGCATGTTCAACACGCTCGGCCGCTTTCAGGGACTGAACGACGAGATGGGCTTCATCGTGCTGCATTCGCTCGCCGAATACCCGGTCTGGCAGGCCGGGGCCGCGCTTGCCGGCACCGCACAGCAACTGGGCTATGTCGCCACCGGTGAAGGCAACAATGTCTGGCTCGGCCACACCTACGGCATTTTCGCGCACTTTCTTCCAGGTCAACTGGAGGCAATGCGCGCGGCGCGCCAGCAGCGCGGGCATCTCGACTTCACCGCGATCAACTATATCCACGTGCCCACCGCACTGGCTTCGATGCTGCTTGCGGCGATCCTGTTCGGCCACGGGCTGCGGCGGCGGCCGTTCGACGATCTCACGCTGCTCGCCGGCACGGTCTCGCTCGCGCTGCTCGGCAACGCCGTCATTTGCGCCGTGATCTCCGGCCCGCACGACCGCTATGGCGCGCGGATGGCGTGGCTCGCGACACTGGTGGTGCTGGTCGCCGCGTTCCGGCAGTTCGCCGGCAGGGACGAACCGTCATTGCCGGCGTGACAGGAAGTCCGTGACGCCCGATTTGTAGACCTTGTCGCCGACCGCGCGCATATGATCGCGCTGGGGAATGTCGAGCACTTGCGAGCCCGGGATGATGTCGCCGAGCGCGTGCGCCGAGCCCGCGATCTCGTCCGCCGTGCCGACCGCGATCAACACCGGCACGCCGGTGATCCCGGCGGCTTCCTCGCGCGTCATCAATCGCCGCGAGCCGCGCAGGCAGGCGGCGAGCGCGCGGCGGTCGGAACGGGTCTGGTCGGCGAAGGCGCGGAATGTGCGCCCGACCGGATCGGTGACGTCCTCCAGCGACGGCGCTTCCAGTGCTGCCGCCACGTTCTCGCCGGGGCCACCGCCCTCGATCAGCCCGATGCCGATGCCGCCGAGGATCGCCGAGCGCAGCCGCTGCGGCGTCTTCCGCGCCAGCACCGCCGTCATCCGCGAGCCCAGCGAATAGCCCATGATATCGGCGCGCGCGATGGCAAGATGATCCATCAGCGCGATGACGTCATCCGCCATGACTGATATCTCGTACTGCGCAGCGTCGTAGAGTTTTGTCGAATCGCCATGGCCGCGATTATCGAGCGCGATGACGCGGCGGCCGTCCTTCTTCAGGTCGGAGACCCAGGTCGGATAGACCCAGTTCACGTTCTTGCTCGAGGCAAAGCCGTGCACGAGGATAATCGGATCGCCCTCGCCTTCGTCGAGATAGGCAATTTCAACAGCGCCGTTGTGAAAGCTCGGCATCATTCATTCCGTTTTTGGGGATCAGAATTGGCGATTTCTGGATAACCACAAGTCTAGCCGTGCGCCGGCGCACCCGCCAGAGCCGGGCCTTGCGGCAAGCGCGCGGCCGCGCGTTGCTTGCTGAGGCGGCGCGCTTTTTTTCGTCGCAACCACGACTCGGTCGCGCGCTCGGTGGTCGCCTTGATCGACGACAGGAAGCCGAACAGCGCCAGCAGCGCGCCGAATACCCACGTCGACAGATCGAACGCGCCGGCGGCCAGCAGCAGCGCACCGCGGCCGAGAATTTTCAGGAGCGCGCGAGTTTGCCCGCCCTTGGATTCCGCCAGCCGCGCGGCGCGGGCGACATCCTTCGGGCCTTCGGCGATGCGCAGCGTATCGAGCGCGCCGCGGCTGCCGGCCTTTTCGCCGACGCGGCCGACGTCTTTGGCGAGCCGCACCAGCGCGCCGGCCTTCTCGGCGCGGAACGCTGCTCTTATCGCGCTGACGGTCTCGCCTGGCCGCAGCACGGAACCCGTGGCCACCGCCTGCTGCAGGACAGGCGTATCGACGACTTCGCGCGCCGAGCGGCCGGCCCATTCCGTCAGCCCCTCGCCGAGCCGCCCGACCTTGCGGGCGTCCTTGACCATGGTGAGCCCGGCGCGTACCGGCGCGGCACCTCCGACCGAGACATAGGTTGCGGCGGTCACCGCGAGGCCCGCGGCTGCAAGGCCGAGCACCAGCCGGTCGGTCTCCTCGCCCATCGCCAGATGCTTGCCTTCGCGGACGATGTCCCTGATATCGCCGAACACGAAGAGATCGCCGGCCACTGTGCCCGACAGGCTGGCGATATCGTCGGCATTTCCGGTTACCAGCCCGGTGGCGAAGCGTTTGGCGAAATGCGATCCGGAATTGGTTTCCGTGACGGCATCGCTGACGCGCTTCGACAGCTCGTCGCTGACGGCGATGTTCCGCGCGCCCGCCAGTTCGACGAAGCTTGCCGCCAGATCGGCGTCGCCTTGCGTCAGCGCCGCCTCGATGTTGTCGGCGACCAGCACGGGGTTATTCCGCATAGCAGAATTGACCTGGAGATCGGCCAGCGCAGCCGGGTCGTCCTGCGCGGCGAGAATCGCAAAGGCGTCGCGGGCATGCGGCATTAGCTGTGCAAGCGCCGCCATGCACACCGCCATACCTGCCAGAGCCAGACCGATCCGCGACCGTCTCATCCCGAAAAGCCCAATGTTTTCGCTTCCCTCAAAATGGTATGCCGCTTTTACGACACAACGGCCCCGACGAAAGAAGGGCTTCTCTGGGACGACAAGATTGTGTCGAATTTGCATGAGAAAATGAGCCGTCGAGACCTTCTGGAATCGGGGCTCCAAGAAATCCGTCTTCAAGAACTCTGGCTCTAGGAATCATCTGCACCCGCCATTATGGTGCGCGGCGTTTCGTGCCGCCGCGTCGTGTCGATTGTGTCCGTCCGTGGTTGCTATTCAAGGTGAAGCTGATGTCCGATCATGTCGTCCCGCACTTTCACAACGACGCCGGCGTCTCGGTGATCGAGATCGGCTCGCAGGAATTCATGTGCGTCGGCGCCAACCCGCCGTTCGACCATCCGCATGTGTTTCTCGATCTCGGCAACGACAATGAGATCATCTGCCCGTATTGCTCGACGCTGTACCGCTTTGCCACCGACCTCGGCGCGGGCGAGGCGCGTCCTCCCGAGTGCGTCCTGAAGGACAAGGTCGCCTGATTTCCAAGGGGCTTTGCGAGTGGCAGCGACCCGCACCATCGTCGTCGCGGGTGCCGGGATCGGGGGACTGACCGCGGCGCTGGCGCTCGCCGCCAAGGGCTTTCGCGTTGTCGTGATGGAGAAGGCCGAGCGGCTGGAAGAAGCCGGCGCCGGCCTGCAGGTTTCGCCCAACGCCAGCCGCATCCTGGTCGACCTCGGCCTGCAGCCGCGGCTCGCAGGCCGCGCCGTGATCCCAGGTTCCATCAACGTCATGAGCGCGCGGGCCGGCGGCGAAATCGCCCGCCTGCCGCTCGGCGAAGCCGCCTCGTTTCGCGCCGGCGCGCCTTATTGGGTGATCCACCGCGCCGATTTGCAGGCCGCACTCCAGGCCGCGGTCAACGACCACCCCGACATCGATTTGCGGCTCGGCTGCCAGTTCGACGACGTGACCTCGCATGCCAAGGGGCTGACGGTGGTGCAGCGCCGCGGCAATGCCCGGCAGCAGGAACTGGCGGTGGCGCTGATCGGGGCCGACGGCATCTGGTCGGCGGTGCGGCACCATCTGTTCCCGGACGTGCAGCCGCAATTCGCCGGGCTGATCGCCTGGCGCGGCACGCTCGATGCGACGGCGCTGCCGCGCGAATATACCTCGGCGCGGGTGCAGCTCTGGATGGGATCGAATGCGCATCTCGTCGCCTACCCGATCTCCGGCGGGCGTCAGATCAATGTCGTCGCGGTGGTGCCGGGCACCTGGAACCGGCCGGGCTGGAGCGCACCCGGCGAGGTCAACGAAATCAAGTCGGCGTTCGCGTCGCGCTGGCCTCCGACCGCGCGGATGCTGGTCAATGCGGTCGACGAATGGCGGCGATGGGCGCTGTTCACGGTGCCGGATTTCGGCGAATGGAGCGCGGGCGCGATCGCGCTGCTCGGCGACGCCGCGCACGCGATGCTGCCGTTTGCCGCCCAAGGCGCCGGCATGGCGATCGAGGATGCCGCGGTGCTGGCCAAGGTTCTCGGCGACAGCACCGGCGACAACATCGCCGGCATCCCCGCTGCCCTGAAGCGCTACGGCAAGTCGCGGCGCGCCCGCGTGCTGCGGGTCGCTCGCGCCGCGCGGCAACAGGGGCGCATCTATCATCTCGCCGGACCGCTGGCGCTGGCCCGCGACATCGCCATCAAGACCATGGGCCCGCAACGCATGCTGGCGCGCCAGGACTGGATCTACGACTGGCGGGTGTGAGAGGCGCATATTGTCCATGTAGCCCGGATGAGCCAACGGGTCGCGCGAATGCGCGCCCGATGACAGGCTCCGCGAATTCCGGGGCGGTGTAAGAGTGGTCCCGGATGCGCTGCGCTCATCCGGGCTACGAAGCTGAACATGACTTCACGTTCTCGCGGCATGATCTGCCCGGAGTTTTGCAAGAAAACCTTGCTCCTCTGAAATCAGAGGGCGCAGGGAAGACCGGATGCGCGCTGCACCCGCGGTCTCATGTGCGATGCGTAGTAAAAATGCTGCACACGAGCATACAGGTTCAGCGGAGAACACCCGGCCTTCCCTGCGCAATGGCTTTACGGCTTATACGATTTCGTCCTGGTGACCGGCTTTCTTGCCACCATCATCGACGTCGGCTTTCGCTTCCGCCAACTTGACGCCAGCACCGGGGCGTCGGACCCAAACGATTTCGCCGTACGCTCTTGCCGCGCTCGTCAGTCGCAGCCTTCGCGTCCACCGCTCCCTGCCCCTCGTTTGCGACGATGGCCGACGCCCCTTGGTGGGACAGGATGGCGGGAGTTGAACGACTGATTTGCCCGACGGCGCCAGCGGAATATTTTTGTGCCAAGGGCTGGACCAACATCTGGTGTGATTTGCCCGTCGGGTAAGCGCGGAAGTTGTGTCTGTCCGCACGCCCCTAGAGCCGTTTCCGTTCCGTTAGAATCGGAACGGAGCTCTAGATTTTTGATTTGACGCGTTTTCTTGACGCGAGCCGGCGTCCACTTCGCTTGAAAGCGCTTTAGTGAACCGCGCTGCCGGACTTCGACGAACGGCCGCCGCGGATCACCGGCGCCGGCGCCACCACCGGCGGCTCGACCTTCACTTCCGGCTTCGCGTCCTGGCATCGGTTCTTTCGCCAGGCTTCCTCGGCCAGTTTCGACTGGCCGCGCACCGCGATGTATTCGTTGCGATAGGCCAGCTCAGCCACCACAGGCCCGGCAACGCCGGTTTCCGCCTTCGCCATCAGGCCCTGCAATTCCGCTTGGCGGTTCGCCAGGTTCTTGCGCTCCGGCTCGAGCTGCTTGCACTCGTAGAGATCGTATTTGGCGGGATCGGCGAACGCCAACGTCATGCTGTCGTTCATCTCGGCGCAGCCGGACAGCGCCGCCCCGAGCACAAGCAGCGCCAGCGCCAAGGCTGTGCGCGAAATCGGCTGGCGATCGGACAAGGTTGCGGGCATCGGACCTTCGTTAAGTGGATAATGTTGAGATTGCCTAAAGCAGCCCCGGATGTCGGCATTGAGGCTTTGCTTTGGCAGCCGCCCTCGCCTAAAGCTTTAAGGGCGCGTTTGGGGCAGATTATCCTAATTCCACTTCGCCGGTAAACGCGCTAAGTACCTGATTTGGTAGTCAAAGCGGGCGTGGCGAAATGGTAGACGCAAGGGACTTGAAGGTTTGAGTGCTCCTGGGGAAACCCGGGATGCAGAACTGCTCAAATTCGGGGAAACCTTTCACATGGCAATCCCGAGCCAAGCGCTCAGACCGAAAGGTCGGTGCGAAGGTGTAGAGACTAGACGGGCAGCACCTAAAGGCGCGAACGCACCAACGGTGAAGGTATAGTCCAGACCACAAACGCGCCCACGTGCAGCACTGCACCAAGCGAGGCGGCGAAAGCCGTAGCTGGTAAGAAAATCCCTCGGTTCGTAAGGACTGTGCCGGTTCGAGTCCGGCCGCCCGCACCATTTACCTTGCTACTGATGTCTTAGGATTGGTGCCGGTACGTCGTACGAGGCAGTCCAATCTGTGCTATTGTCAGGCTATGGCTCCTAAAAAATCACCACCAAAAAACGTCAAAGCATCGGGCTTTGTGATCGGCAGTGCGCGGTTCAGGAAAATAAGCGCGGTGGAGGGAATTCATTATTCTCCAAATATGAAAGGTGGCGCCGAGACCTCCAAGAGCAAGGCCGTTACTCCTGAGGAACGTCGCAAGGCTATCATAAAGGCCTATCGCAAGGCGTAGCCCCAATGTACGACGCCGCTGCCGACGATTACTGCTATCCCGGTACAACTGTCCTCAAGAACAAACTCGATCTTCAAGATGCCAACGAGCTTGCGGATTTCGAGGCGGAAGTCAGCGACGCTCGAGCCGACGAAGAAGTCCCGAGCGGTGATCTGGATTTCAGGCACTTCAAGGCGATTCACCCAAGGAACTCAAATCCCTCGATGGCGACGTTGTGTCGGTTCGAGCCTCACCGCCCGCATAATTCGCCACCGCTGCCAGGTTGGCGATCATAGAAAGAGTTTTTCTCCGTTCAATCTACAATTTTAACATCAATTCGGGCCAACCCCGCCAGGCTTCTCCCATCAAATTCAATAAATTTTCTCGCTGAAATGACGTCTCGTATTTTATCGTCGCGACAGCAGTGAACTCCTCTTGTCCGAGAACAAGCGGGCCAAGACCACTTGGATCATCGGATGCATCATCGTTGGGATGCACGTGGGCGATCAACCCATCGAAATAAAATCGGAAAAACGGTACTGAATGCTCATTTATATCATCGACCGAGGGAATGCGCTTTGTTTGAGCAATCGGAGTTAGATTATGGCTGTCACCCATCGTTGAAAGCTGATTAAGGTGAATTGAGAAATAAGTGGGGGGTCCCGGGTCTCTATTGACGAGCCGCGATCCAAGCTCATCCAGTTCTTCTGGTGAAAGGTTCATCCCAACAAATCCAGCATGCGTTGTGGCTGCAGCTCGCCATAATAAGCTTAGGAAAAACAATCGCAGCTTCTTGAAGTCGATATCCTTCAGCTTCCGAAGACCCCAACCGGTATCACCAATCACACTGTGATCCACATCGGGAGGTAGCACGCGAAACGGTCCCCACCCGCTCCACACCAACTTTTGTCGTCTTAGCTGCGGTATCGCCCAGTTATCGAATTCAGCGAGGATGGCCTCTCCCTCGGACGTGACGAGCCCGTTGTCGTACCAACTGCTCCACGCGCGTTTTGGTCGTTGCCCGCGGGCCGAAGTCTCAACGAAAGAAGTGCCGGCAAACTCTGGTCTCGTAAGCGCTTTTGGAATGAGATGAGCTTGCACAAACTTGCCCGGCTTCTTCGTGAGTTCACAGATGCCCCAATCACCTTTTCTAGATCGAACCGCTTTTGCCATTTGGCCTCCGCGAAAAACTGATGTCAAAGACGTCAACCATTCAATCGCGTCTCTCAAGGCCTGCTCGGCCTGACACCGTTCGTATCTCCTGCTCATTGCCACTGCGCCCGGCTAGCTGACTGCGCGCATCTTTTGGAACGTCCACGCCCCCTACCGCGACGCCTTCGCCTTGCCTTCCGCGACCAATCTCTCGCTTTCCTCCGAAATCACTTGCTCCAGCATCGCCTGAAACTCCTTGCGCGGCAGGCCCGGCGCAATCGGCGGGAGATAGGAGAGCATGACGGTGCCGCTGTGGATCATCAGCGTTTTCTTGCCCCAGAACAAACCGGAATTGCACGCCGCCGGCACCACCGGCACATCGAGCGTCGTGTAGAGGGCGGAGATGCCGGCAGCCTGGAACACCATGGGCTCGCCGACCGCCTGCCGTGTGCCTTGCGGAAACAGCAGCACCTTGCGCCCTTCCGCGACCGCGCGTTTCGCCTCCTCGACCATCTGCTTGAGCGCATGCCGGCCGGCCGCGCGATCGACCAGGATCATCGGATAGCGCTGCAGAAACCAGCCGACGATCGGGAGCCTGCTCAGTTCCTTCTTGGCGACGATACTGGCGTCGGGGAAATTCGCGCTCAGCGCCGCCGTTTCCCACAGCGACTGATGATTGCAGGCGATGATGCAGGCGCCGTCGGGAACGTGGTTGCGGCCGTATTCCCTGTAGTCGAGCCCGAGCACGATCCGGAACAGCAGCATGATCCCCTTGACCCAGACCTGCGACACCGCGCGCACGGTCGGACTACCGGCGTTGAACAGCCACAGGAGCGGCACCGTCAGCGACACGACAACCGTCAGGATCACCACCGCCGCGGCGAACAGGATCGATCTCAGATAGTGCAACGCTTGTTTCCCTCCGGACGTTCGACGGTATCGCGGCTTCCCAATACAGCACTTTGCGGACGTTGCACAATTCCGCAATCGGTCGCGTGAAATCCGCTTCGCCATCGACCGGCCGGGATTGCTATCCCGGATAGGCCGGCCTATCCAGGATAGGCCAGCCTATCCGGGATAGCCCAGCCCAGGATGGCCACATGCCGGTTCTCGAGCAGATCACGATCGCGCCGCACCTGACCTTCGACGCGCTTGTCGCCGGCGCGCCCGGTGCGCCGCTGGTGCTGCTGCTGCACGGCTTTGCGGAATCGATGAACTGCTGGCGCGCGCAGGTCACAGCCCTCGGCGAGATGGGCTATCGTGCCATCGCCCCGAGCCAGCGCGGCTATTCGCCCGGCGCCCGGCCGGATGCCAGCGAATTCTCGCATTACCTGATCGACCGCCTGATGGACGACGCGATGGCGATCGCGGCGGCGTCGGGCTATGGCGACGCGCAGTTTCATCTCGCCGGTCACGACTGGGGCGGCAGCATCGCCTGGGGCCTCGCCGACCGCCATCCAGCGCGGCTGGCCTCGCTTACCATTCTGTCACGGCCGCATCCGAACGCCTTCAACCGCGCGCTGCAAATGGTCGACGGCGATCAGGCGGATCGCTCGCGCCACCACAAGGCGTTTCTCGAAGCCGACGCCGCCGATGTCGTGCTCGCCGACGACTGCAAATGGCTGCGCGATCGCCTCAAAGCCAACGGCGTTCCTTCAAGCGCGATCGAACAGCATCTGGCCGTGCTCGGCAACAAGGCGGCGATGGAAGCGGCGCTGGCCTGGTATCGCGCCCGCGGCGCGATCCGCGGTCCGCTCGGCCCGATCAGGGTGCCGACCTTGTACATCTGGGGCGACGCCGACGACACCGTCGGCCGCGTCGCCGCCGAGGGCACCGTCGATTTCATCGCGGCACCCTATCGCTTCGAGGTGCTGCCCGGCGTCGGACACTTTGCAGCGGACCAGGCGCCGGCACGGGTGAGCGAGCTGATGCTGGAACATCTGGCGGCGCATCCGGTGTGAGGGGGGCCTCTTTGTCCGGAATCTGCGCGCGACAGCCGCTGCTGATAGCCGGCGTCATTGCGAGCGAAGCGGCTTGTCATTCCGGGGCGATGCGAAGCATCGAACCCGGAATCTCGAGATTCCGGGTCTGGTCCTTCGGACCATCCCGGAATGACGAGATCTTTTTCGTCGCTCACGCTCCTCGTAATAACGAGTAGAGCGAGTGCCCCTACTCGCTTTTGTCGATATTCCAGAAGATCGGCGTCGCCGGGCCGTCGAGCACGCCGGTCAGCGACTTCCGCCATGCGCTCGGCTGGGTGTACTGGCCGAGCGGAATGTAGATCACCTGATCGTAGGCTTCCTTCTGGATCTCGGCGGCGATCTTCTTCTGGTCCTCGAGCGTGGTGGCCCGCGCGAAATCGTTCTTGAGCGATTCGATCTTCGGATCATCCGCCCAGCCGAACCAGCCGCCGTTCTTGCCCTTGCCGCCGATCGCGAAGTTGACGATCGGGTTCGACAGGTCGGCGCCGTTCCAGTTGGTGAAGAACATGTTCCAGCCGCCTTCCTTGATCGGCTTCTGGCTGGCGCGGCGGGAGACGACGGTGCCCCAGTCGGTGGCCTGCAGATCGATCTTGAAGCCGGCTTCCTTCATCAACTGGGCCGCGACGATCGGCTGCGCCTTCAGCGTGACGACGTCGCCGGGCGCCATGATCACGACGGGCGTGCCGTCATAGCCGGACTCGGCCAGCAGCTTCTTGGCTTCCGCCATGCCGTTGCCCTTGACGACGGATTCCGAACCGACGTCGGTAGCAAGCGGCGTGCCGCAGACGAAGACCGCGCCGCAGATCTTGTAGTATTCCGGGTTGCCGATCAGCGCATCCAGCACGTCCTTCTGGTTCATCGCCAGCAGGGCAGCGCGGCGTACCTTGACGTTGTCGAAGGGCGGGAAAAGAAAGTTCATGCGCCCGACGGTCTGGAAACCGACCTTGTCGAGCGTGTCGATCTTGATCTCCTTGTTGGCTGCCAGCACCGGAAGAATGTCGAACGACGGGATTTCCATGAAATCGATATCACCGGACTGCAGCGCGTTCACCGCGGTCTGCGCGTCCGCCATCGTGATCCATTCGACGCGGTCGACCTTCACCACCTTGCCGCCCGAGGTCCAGCTCGGCGGCTCCTTGCGCGGCACGTAGTCGGTGTTCTTCACAAACACCGCTTTGACGCCGGGCTGGAATTCGGCCTGCACGAACTTGAAGGGGCCGGATCCGATCAGTTCCGGGATCGGTGTCCCGGCCGGTGTTTCCGCCAGGCGCTTCGGCATCATGAACGGCACGATCGATGACGGCTTGCCGAGCGATTCCAGCACCAGGCTGTAGGGCTCCTTCAGCTTCAGCGTGATGGTCTTGGCGTCGGTGGCATCGAGGCTCGCGGTGAAGTCCATCAGCTTCTGGCCCATGCCGTCGGCCTTGCCCCAGCGCTTCAGCGACGCCACGCAATCCTCCGCCGTCACCGGCGTGCCGTCATGCCACTTCAACCCATCGCGCAGCGTGAAGGTGTAGGTCAGCTTGTCGTCGGAGATCTTATACTCCGCCATCTGCGGCTGGATCTTGAAGCTGGAATCCTGCGCCAGCAGCGTGTCGTAGATCATGTAACCGAAATCGCGCACGATATAGGCGGTGGTCTGCATGCCCGGCGTACGCAGATCGGCGTGCATCACCGCGGTGATGGTCTTGCCGGCGGCGATCGCTTGCGACGTCACCAGCGGCGACGTCAGCGCCACCGAAAGCGCGAGAGCCGACAATGCGGACGCTATCGTTGGACGCTTCCAACGCGTGATGTGGAACATTCGATCTCTCCTGACGTGAAACTGGTCAAAGCCCGATGATTCATTATGCATGAAGTCCGATATTTGGGCGAACTAACACGCTGTAAATCCAGACTATTTGAGACTTGCACCAAGCGCGTGGCGCGTCAATCCGGTTTTGGCGAGATCGAACGTATACAAATGAAATGAGGAAGCGGCAGCTATTTGACTTTACAAATCCACCGCATGCGATTTTCGTAAGCCGGCGCGATACTGCTCAAGCTGAGAGAAAGTTCATGAACCCGGCCAATCTTCCCTTTGATTCCGAGACCATGCTGCAGGGGCTGCGAGGCTGGGTGGAATGCGAAAGCCCGACCTGGGATACGTCCGCCGTCGGGCGGATGCTCGACCTCGCCGCGCGCGACATGGCGGTCATGGGTGCGACCATCGAACGCATCGCCGGCCGGCAGGGATTTGCCGGCTGCGTTCGCGCCCGGTTTCCGCATCCGAAACAAGGCCAGCCCGGCGTCCTGATCGCCGGCCATCTCGACACCGTCCACCCGGTCGGCACCATCGACAAGCTGAAGTGGCGGCGCGAGGGCAACAAATGCTTCGGCCCCGGGATCTTCGACATGAAGGGCGGCAACTATTTGTCGCTGGAAGCGATAAGACAACTCGCCCGCGCCGCGTTCACGACGCCGCTGCCGATCACGGTGCTGTTTACGCCGGACGAGGAAGTCGGCACGCCCTCCACCCGCGACATCATCGAGGCGGAAGCCGCGCGCAACAAATACGTGCTGGTGCCGGAGCCGGGACGGCTCAATAACGGCGTCGTCACCGGGCGTTACGCGATCGCGCGGTTCAACCTCGAAGCCGTCGGCAAGCCGAGCCATGCCGGCGCCACGCTGTCCTCGGGACGTTCAGCGATCCGCGAGATGGCGCGCCAGATCATCGCCATCGACAGCATGACGACTGAAGATTGCACCTTCTCGGTCGGCATCGTGCATGGCGGCCAATGGGTCAACTGCGTCGCCACCACCTGCTCCGGCGAGGCGCTGAGCATGGCCAAGCGCCAGGCCGATCTCGACCGCGGCGTCGAGCGCATGCTGGCGCTATCAGGCAGCGCCAATGACGTCTCGTTCACGGTGACCCGGGGCGTGACCCGCCCGGTCTGGGAACCCGACACCGGCACCCTGGCGCTGTACGAGAAGGCGCGCGGCATCGCCAGGGCGATGGGCCATGAGCTTCCCCACGCCAGCGCCGGCGGCGGTTCCGACGGCAATTTCACCGGCGCCATGGGGATTCCGACGCTCGACGGCCTCGGCGTCCGCGGTGCCGACGCCCATACGCTCAACGAACACATCGAAGTCGACAGCCTCGCCGAACGCGGCCGGTTGATGGCGGGGTTATTGGCGACACTGGAGTAAGGGTGAGGTCACCGTCATTCCGGGATGGTCCGAAGGACCAGACCCGGAATCTCGAGATTCCGGGTTCGATGCTTTCGCATCGCCCCGGAATGACGGAGTGCCCATCCAATGGCACGGGACTTGCTGAACTGGTACGCTACCGGCCGAGAATAGAGGCTGTGCCGACCGAATGACCGGTTGCCACATTTGTAACGGATCAAAATGTTCGGATATCTGCTTCGCCGCATCCTCGCCACCATCCCCGTGATGGGCGTCGTTGCGCTGTTCGTGTTCCTGTTGCTGCGGCTGACGCCGGGCGATCCCGCCGCGATCCTGGCCGGCGACAATGCCACGCCGGAAAAACTCGAACAGATCCGCACCTCGCTCGGCCTCACCGAGCCGCTGTACACCCAGTTCTTCACCTGGATCGGCCGGCTGCTGCACGGCGATCTCGGCGTCTCCCTGATCTCGAACGTGCCGGTGCTGAAGATGATCAGCCAGCGCGTCGAGCCGTCGATCTCGGTGGCGCTGTGCACCATCATCCTCTCCATCCTGGTCGCGGTCCCGCTCGGGGTGATCGCGGCATGGAAGCACGGCACCTGGATCGACCGTTTCGTGATGGGCCTCTCCGTCGTTGGCTTCTCGGTCCCCGTGTTCGTGATCGGCTATGTCCTGATCCAGATTTTTGCGATCGACCTGCGCTGGGTGCCGGTGCAGGGCTTCAAGAGCATTTTTGCCGGCTTCGGCCCGTTCTTCGAGCGCATCATCCTGCCGACCTGCACGCTGTCCTTTATCTATGTCGCGCTGATCGCGCGGATGACGCGGGCAGCAATGCTGGACGTGCTCGGCGAGGACTACGTCCGCACCGCGCGCGCCAAGGGCATCTCCGAGACCGGCGTGCTGCTGCACCACGCGCTGCGCAACGCCGCGGTCCCCGTCATCACCGTGATCGGCACTGGATTCGCGCTGCTGATTTCCGGCGTCGTCGTTACCGAGAGCGTGTTCAACCTGCCCGGCATCGGCCGCCTCACCGTCGATGCGGTGCTGGCGCGCGACTATCCGGTGATCCAGGCGATGATCCTTTTGACGTCGGGCATCTATGTCGCCGTCAATCTCCTGATCGACGTCGCCTATACCCTTCTTGATCCCAGAATTCGTTATTGAGGCTCGGTACTGATGGCCATCGAAACCCTCCCCGAACCGTCGATACCGGTCACCACGCCGCTCCGGCCAAGACTTGGATTCCTGACGTCGACGCCGATCATCGCGGTCGCGACCGTGCTGCTGGGGCTGATCGTCTTAATGGCCATCCTGGCGCCGCTGCTCGCCCCGCACGATCCGCTGTTGCTGGCGCCGGCGCAGCGGCTGAAGCCATCGACTGCCCTGCACTGGCTCGGCACTGACGGCTACGGCCGCGACGTGCTGTCGCGCATCATCTATGGCGGACGGATTTCCCTTGTTATCGGCATCGGCGCCGCGATCTTCTCGATCGGCATCGGGCTTGTGATCGGCCTCGTCTCCGGCTTCTTCAAATGGGTCGACGCCGTGATGATGCGGGTGATGGACGGGCTGATGGCGATCCCGAGCATCCTGCTCGCGATTGCCGTGGTGTCGCTGTCCGGCGCCAGCCTGATGACGGTGCTGATCGCGATCACGATTCCGGAAATTCCGCGCGTGGCGCGTCTGGTGCGCTCGGTGGTGCTGTCGGCGCGCGAGGAGCCCTATGTCGAGGCCGCGATCTCGGTCGGCTCCAGCCTGCCCAAGATCATGTGGCGGCACCTGATGCCGAATACGATCGCGCCGCTGATCGTGCAAGGCACCTACGTCTGCGCGTCCGCCATCCTCACCGAGGCGATCCTGTCGTTCCTCGGCGCCGGCATCAATCCGGAGACGCCGACCTGGGGCAACATCATGGCCGAGGGGCGCGCCTACTTCCAGATCAAGCCGTCGCTGATCTTCTGGCCCGGCCTGCTGCTGTCGATCGCGATTTTGAGCATCAACCTGATCGGCGACGCTGCCCGCGACGCGCTCGATCCGAAGATGAAGCAGCGGGAGGGCGCGAAGTGACGAGGATGCAGTCATTCCGGGGCGCACGAAGTGCGAACTACGATGTGCAATTGCACATCGGAGAATCTCGAGATTCCGGGTTCGCGTCTTCAACGCGCCCCGGAATGACAAACGATAGATTTCGGCGCTGTCCGCCCCGGAATGACGGTGGCCGGAATGACGGTGGGGAAAGCCTGATATGACCAACGTCGTTCTCGACATCGACAACCTCATCGTCGGCCTCGGCAGAGATCCGGCCGCCAAGCGCATCATCGACGGCATCTCGCTGCAGGTTCACCAAGGCGAGACGCTGTGCGTGGTCGGCGAAAGCGGATCGGGCAAATCGGTGACGTCACTGACGGTGATGGGGCTGTTGCAGAAAGGCGCGCTGGTGCCGTCCGCCGGCAGCGTCAAGCTGGTCGGCGAGGAACTTTTGAACGCCAGCGACCGCCGCCTGCGTCAGCTACGCGCCACCACCATGGCGATGATTTTTCAGGAGCCGATGACGGCGCTGAACCCAGTGGTGCCGGTCGGCCGCCAGATCGACGAAGTGCTGCGCGTCCATACCGACCTCGACGCCCGGGCGCGGCGCGCGAAGATCCTGGCGATGATGGAACAGGTGCGGCTGCCCGAGGTCGAGCGCATCTTCGCTTCCTATCCGCACCGGCTCTCCGGCGGCCAGCGCCAGCGCATCATGATCGCGATGGCGCTGGTGCTCGAACCCAAACTCCTGATCGCGGATGAGCCGACCACGGCGCTCGACGTCACCACGCAAAAGCAAATCCTGACCCTGATCCGCGACCTGCAGCGCGATCACGGCACCGCGGTGCTGTTCATCACCCACGACATGGGCGTGGTCGCCGAAATCGCCGACCGCGTCGCGGTCATGCGCAACGGCCGGCTGGTCGAAACCGGCGCGCTCGACACCATCCTGCGCCAGCCCACCATGGAATACACCCGCAACCTGCTGTCGGCCGTGCCGAGCCTGGTGCCGCGGGCGCCGCGCGCGGAGACCGAAGAACCCATCGTGCTGGAGGCCAACGATCTCGGCAAGGTCTATCGCGAACGTTCCTTCTTCGGCAAAGCCCGCGAAGTCGCCGCCGCCAAGGACGTGACGCTGACCCTGCGCAAGGGCCGCACGCTGGGCATCGTCGGCGAAAGCGGCTCCGGCAAGTCGACGGTGGCGCGCTGCATCGTGCGCCTGATCGACCCCACTTCCGGCGGCGTGCGCCTGGCGGGGCGCGAAATCTCCGACCTGTCGCGCCGGCTGCTGCAGCCGCACCGCAAGCGCATCCAGATCATCTTCCAGGATCCGTACCGGTCGCTCAATCCGCGCGTCACCGTCGGCGAAAGCATCGCGGAAGGTCCGATCAATTACGGCATGCCGCGCAGCGAGGCGCTGGCGAAGGCGCGCGAACTGCTCGAACTGGTCGACCTGCCACCCGACGCGATCTCGCGCTATCCGCACCAATTCTCCGGCGGCCAGCGCCAGCGCATCGCGATCGCGCGCGCGCTCGCCCTCGACCCCGACGTGCTGGTCGCGGACGAAGCGGTCTCGGCGCTTGATGTTTCGGTGCAGGCGCAGGTGCTGGAACTGCTCGATGAAATCCAGAGCCGGCTCGGCATCGCGCTGCTCTTCATCACCCACGACCTTCGCGTCGCCGCGCAAATCTGCGACGACGTTGCCGTGATGCAGCATGGCCGGGTTGTGGAACAGGGACCAGCCGCGCAGGTGCTGACCAACCCGCAGCAGGCCTATACCCGCGCGCTGCTCGAAGCCGCCCCCGGCCGCGGCTGGGATTTCGCCAATTTCCGGCCGGTTTCGGCCGGTATTGCCGCGGAGTGACGCTCTCTCGCCGTCATTGCGAGGAGCGCAAGCGACGAAGCAATCCATCCATCCGTTCTGCCGCAATATGGATTGCTTCGCTTCGCTCGCAATGACGGTATTGGTGACGGCGTAAGCCCCATGCAAATCTGGATTGCTTCGTCGCTTGCGCTCCTTGCAATGACGAGTCTAACGTCGCGCCGGAATTTCAATCGAGACACCTGATGACCCGTATCGCCGTCGGCGGCTTCCTGCACGAGACCAATACCTTCGCGCCGACAAAGGCGACCTATGCCGATTTCGTGCATGGCGGCGGCTGGCCGGCGATGGCGCACGGCGCCGACGTCCTTAAAGTGATGCGCAAGATCAATGTCGGCCTCGCCGGCTTTGTCGAAGCCGCGGAGGTCAATGGCTGGGACTTGGTGCCGACG
Source organism: Bradyrhizobium sp. KBS0727 (assembly GCF_005937885.2). Lineage (NCBI taxonomy): Bacteria > Pseudomonadati > Pseudomonadota > Alphaproteobacteria > Hyphomicrobiales > Nitrobacteraceae > Bradyrhizobium > Bradyrhizobium sp. KBS0727. The sequence continues at coordinate 4,566,696 of NZ_CP042176.1, forward strand.
ATCTCCTGCGGCGCCAGTCCCTCGGCCCATGTCACCGAGGATGCGTTCGAGCGCATCGTCAAGGAGATGGTCGACGGCATCGCCAATGCCGGCGCGCTGGATGCGGTTTATCTCGACCTGCATGGCGCGATGGTAACCGAGCATTTCGACGACGGCGAAGGCGAAATCCTGCGGCGCGTGCGCCAGGTAATCGGCCCGGAGCTGCCACTGGTCGTCAGTCTCGACCTGCACGCCAATGTGACGCCCGAAATGGTCGAACATGCCGACGCGCTGATCGCCTATCGCACCTACCCCCATGTCGACATGGCCGACACCGGCCGGGCCGCCGCAAATCATCTCGCGCTGATGCTGAAGACCAGGACGCGCTTCGCCAAGGCGTTCCGTCAACTGCCGTTCCTGATTCCGATCAGTTGGCAGTGCACCAACGACCAGCCGACCAAAGGGATCTATCAGCAGCTCGCCGATCTTGAGAACGAGGCCGTGCCGACGCTGTCGTTCGCGCCGGGCTTCCCGGCGGCGGACTTCAGGGATTGCGGGCCGAGCGTGTTCGCCTACGGCAAGACCCAGGCCGATGCCGATGCCGCAGCGGACAAGGTCGTCGCACTGATCGAAGGCCATGAGGACGATTTCGACGGCCGGATATTCTCGCCCGATGACGGCGTGCGTCACGCCATGGAACTGGCGAAGACGGCATCGAGGCCGATCATCATCGCCGACACCCAGGACAATCCCGGCGCCGGCGGCGATTCCGACACGACAGGCATGTTGCGCGCGCTGGTCCGCAACAACGCCACCCGCGCCGCCACCGGCGTGATCTACGATCCGCAATCGGCCAAGGCCGCGCATGCGGCCGGGGTCGGCGCGTCAGTCACGCTCGCGCTCGGCGGCAAGTCCGGCATTCCCGGCGACGCGCCGTTCCAAGAAACGTTCATCGTCGAAAAGCTGTCGGACGGAAAATTCGTGGCGCCCGGCCCCTATTATGGCGGCCGCGACATGGACATGGGCCCCTCGGCAGCGTTGCGCATCGGCGATGTCCGGGTAGTCGTGAGTTCGCACAAGGCGCAGCTCGCGGATCAGTCGATGTATCGTTATGTTGGCATCGAGCCGACCGAGCAGGCGATCCTTGTCAACAAGAGTTCGGTGCACTTCCGCGCCGATTTTGAGCCGATCGCCGAAAAGCTGCTGATTTGCGCCGCCCCCGGCGCGATGCCGGCGGATACCGCAACGCTACCCTGGACCCGGCTGCGTCCGGGCATCCGCATCAAGCCGAACGGCCCTGCCTTCACGCCGCCGGCCAAAGCACGTTCAACTTCCATCACGGGATAACAACCATGCCCACCATCGAACGCATCGACGGCTATGCCGAGGAACTCACCGCGATCCGCCGCGACCTGCACGCCCATCCCGAGATCGGCTTCGAAGAGGTGCGCACCTCGGGCATCGTCGCCGACAAGCTGACGCAATGGGGCATCGAGGTGCATCGCGGGCTCGGCGGCACCGGCGTGATCGGCGTGCTCAAGGGCAAGGGCACCGGCACCAAGCGGATCGGGCTGCGCGCCGACATGGACGCGCTGCCGATGGAAGAGAACACCAACCTGAAATGGCGCTCGACCATTCCCGGCCGCTTCCACGGCTGCGGCCATGACGGCCACACCACCATGCTGCTCGGCACCGCGCGTTATCTGGCCGAGACCAGGAATTTCGACGGTACCGTGCACTTCATCTTCCAGCCTGCCGAAGAAGGCCTCGGCGGCGCGCGCGCCATGATCAAGGACGGCCTGTTCCAGAAGTTTCCCTGCGACGAGGTCTACGGCCTGCACAATGCGCCGGACCTCGATCATGGCGAGATCGCGATCCTGCCGGGACCGGCGATGGCGGGCGCGGATTTCTTCGACATCGTCATCCAGGGCTATGGCGCCCACGGCGCGATGCCGGAGCGCTCCAAGGACGCGGTGGTGATCGCAACGACGTTGGCGCAGGCGCTGCAGACCATCGTCAGCCGCAACGTCGATCCGTTGAAGGCCGCGGTGCTCTCGATCACCCAGATCCATGCCGGCTCCGCCTATAACGTGATCCCCGGCGACGCCAGGCTCTGCGGCACCGTGCGCGCGTTCGACGACGGCGTGCGCGCGCTGATCCGCGAGCGCATGCGCGCGATCTGCGCCGGCATCGCCGCGACCTTCCAGTGCGAGATCACGGCCGACATCCGTGACACCTTCAGCGTGCTGGTCAACGAGGTTGAGCAGTCCAATGTGGTCGAGCAAGTAGCGAAGACCGTGGTCGATCCGTCCAAGGTCATCACCCGCTCGCAGCCGAAGATGGGCAGCGAGGATTTCGCCGATATGATGCAGGCGGTGCCCGGCGCCTATTTCTGGGTCGGCCACGAGGGCTCGGTGCCCGTGCACAATCCCGGCTACGTCCTCGATGACAAGATCCTGCCCATCGGCGCCAGCATGTTTGCGCGCATCATCGAAACCCGCCTGCCGGTAGGTTCCCATGCATAAACCGACGCCTGAGGAAGCGGTCACGTCGCTGCATGACCTCAGCGCCGTCGACCTGATTGCCGGCTATCGCGCCAAGCAATTCTCGCCCTCCGAAGTGCTGGAAGAAGTGCTGGCGCATGTCGCGGTGTGGGAACCGCACATCCATGCGCTCTATCTGTTCGATCCCGAAGGCGCCCGCGCCACGGCCAGGGCGTCGACCGAACGCTGGAACAAGGGCGAGCCAATGGGCACGCTCGACGGCGTACCGGTCACGATCAAGGACAACATCGCCACCAAAGACCAGCCGGTGCCGCTCGGCGCCGCCAGCGTGACGCTGACGCCCGCACCGAAGGATGCGCCGCCCGCCGCGCGGTTGCGCGAGGCCGGCGCCGTCATCTTCTCCAAGACCACGATGCCGGATTACGGCATGCTGTCTTCGGGACTCTCGAGTTTCCATCCCCTCACCCGCAACCCCTGGGACGTCAGCAAGAATCCCGGCGGCTCGTCGGCCGGCGCGGGCGCGGCCGGTGCTGCCGGTTACGGTCCGCTGCATCTCGGTACCGACATCGGCGGCTCGGTACGGCTGCCGGCGTGCTGGAACGGTCTGTTCGCGCTGAAGCCAAGCCTCGGTCGCGTTCCCGTCGATCCGCCCTATGTCGGCCGCGTCGCCGGGCCGATGACCCGCATCGTCGACGATGCCGCGCTGATGATGAGCGTATTGTCGCGGCCCGACCGGCGCGACGGCATGAGCCTGCCGGCGCACGAGATCAACTGGAAGGCGCTGGACAAATCGCCGCGCAAGCTGCGCATCGGGTTGATGCTCGATGCCGGTACCGGCCAGGCGCTGGAGAAAGAGGTCCGCGACGTCGCGGTCAAGGCCGCGAAGGCGTTTGAATCCGCCGGCGCCGTCCTCACCGAAGTCGACGGCATCCTGACCCGCGAAATGCTCGACGGGCTCGACCATTTCTGGCGTGCCCGGATGTGGTCGGATCTCTCACTGCTGCCGCCCGAGCAGCGCGCCAAGGCGCTGCCCTACATCTACCAATGGGCCGAGACCGGCGCGAAACTCAGCGGCGTCGACGTCGTCAGGGGTTTTAACGCCACCATGGCGATCCGCGCCGCCGCGGCAAAACTGTTCTGCGAGGTCGATTACGTGATCTCGCCGGTGTCGCCGGTGGTGAATTTTCCGGCCGAATTCGCCGCACCGCTCAACGATCCGCTCAGGCCGTTCGAACACATCGCCTACACCGTGCCGTGGAACATGTCGGAAAATCCCGCCGCCTCGATCAACGGCGGCTACGACAAGAAGGGTTTCCCGATCGGCGTGCAGATCGTCGGAAAACGCTTCGACGATCTCGGCGTGCTCGGCATGGCCAAGGCGTTCGAGGGCCTGCGCGGCCCGCAGAAGCCGTGGCCGAACCCGCCGAAGAAATGACGGTGTAGCCCTCTCCGTCATGGCCGGGCTTGTCCCGGCCATCCACGTTCTTACTGTGACGCGGAAAGGACGTGGATGCCCGGGACAAGCCCGGGCATGACGATGTATGAAACCCGACGACGCAAGAAACGAACAACGGTAGAGGAACACCCAATGGCGTATGAGACGATCAAGTACGAGGTCGAGGATCAGATTCTCACCATCACGCTGAACCGGCCCGACAAGCTCAACGCCTTCAACGGCACCATGCAGCAGGAACTGATCGACGCGTTCGACGCCGCCGACAAGGACGACAACGTCCGCGCCATCATCGTGACCGGCGCGGGACGCGGCTTCTGCGCCGGCGCCGACCTCTCCTCCGGCGCCAACACGTTTGACCGCGACGCCCGCCGCGGGCCGGTGAAGCGGCTCGCCGATGGCAGCGTCGACTACAGCGATCCGCAGGTCCGCGACGGCGGCGGCCAGGTGACGCTGCGCATCTTCAAGTGCCTGAAGCCTGTGATCGCGGCGGTGAACGGCCCGGCGGTCGGCATCGGCGTCACCATGCAGCTGGCGATGGATATCCGCATTGCGTCCGAGGCCGCGCGCTTCGGCTTCGTGTTCTCGCAGCGCGGTATCGTGCCGGAAGCCGCCTCCTCCTGGTTCCTGCCGCGCATCGTCGGCATCTCGCAGGCGCTGGAATGGTGCTATTCGGGCCGCGTGTTCCCGGCGCAGGAAGCGCTGGCCGGCCGCCTCGTCAGTAAGGTGGTGCCGCCGGACGACCTGCTGCCGACCGCGCGCGCGATGGCCAAGGAATTCGCGGCCAAGACCGCGCCGGTGTCGGTCGCGCTGATCCGGCAGATGATGTGGCGCATGATGGGCGCCGACGATCCGATGGAAGCCCACAAGGTCGACAGCCGCGGCATCTACGCCCGCGGACGTTCGGGAGATGTCAAGGAAGGCGTGGTCTCGTTCCTGGAAAAGCGCCCGGCGCAGTTCAAAGACAAGGTTTCGGCTGACATGCCCGACTATTTCCCGTGGTGGGACGAGCGCGGGTATAAATAGCGAGGCCGGCCACAGGCATATCTGTCATCACCCGCGAAAGCGGGTGATCCAGTAAACACCGGCGCCTCGATCACGATGAATGCCTCCGCCTTCGCGGGGCATGACGGGTTCATCCCATCGTCAGCGCCACCCGCCCGATCGCCTTGCGGTCGATCAACAGCCGCATCGCGCGGGCGTAGTCTTCCAGCGGCAGGCGGTGCGAGATGTTGGGGCGGATTTTTCCGGCTTCCGCCCATTCGGTCAGCGCCTTGATCCTGACTTCGCCGAGCGCGGGATTTTTCCGCACCGCTTCGCCGGCGCGCACGCCAAGCACGCTGGCGCCCTTGATCATCAGCAGGTTGGTCTTCGCAAGACCGATGCCGCCGGTGAAGCCGATGATCAACAGCCGTGCGCCCCAATTGATGCAGCGCATGCTGTTCTCGAACACCTCGCCGCCGACCGGATCGAACACTACGTCGGCGCCCCGCCCGTCGGTGATGCGCTTGACGGCATCGCGGAACGGCTCGCGGTCGTAGCGCACCAGATGATCGGCGCCGCGCGCCTTGGCAATCTCGAGCTTCTCGTCGCTGGACGCGGTCGCGATCACGGTGGCGCCGAGCATCTTGCCGATCTCGACAGCAGCGAGGCCGACGCCGCCGCCGGCGCCGTGCACCAGCAGCACCTCCCCGGGCTGAAGCTGGCCGCGGTCGATCAGCGCGTGATACGCCGTGCCGTGGCCGGCGAGAAACGTCGCGCCCTCGGCGTAATCGAAAGTCGAAGGCAGCCGCACCAGTTGCGCAGGCGTGGCGATCGCCTCGTCGCAATAGGCGCCGTGCCGCATCTTGACGATGACCTTATCGCCGACCGCGACGCCCTCGGCCGCATTGACCTCGACGATGTCACCGGCGGCTTCCACGCCCGGTGTGAACGGCAGCGGCGGCTTGAGCTGATATTCGCCCGCCGCCATCAGCACGTCAGGGAAATTGATCCCGGCGGCGCGAACAGCGACGCGCACCTGCCCGGGCGACAACGGCGCCGAGGCAAATGTTTCCAGGCGCAGGCCCTCGGGCGGGCCGAGTTCGCGGCAGACGACGGCTTTCGGCATCAGGCGGCTTTCTCTTGCAGGCGCAGCACGGCTTCGCGGATCAGCGGCATCCGGTCGTTGCCGAAATACATGTCGGTCTTGCCGACGAAGATCGTCGGCGAACCGAAGCCGCCGCGCGCCATCACTTCGTCGGTATTGGCCTTGAGCTGATCCTTGACCGCTTGCTGGCCGATGCCTTCGAAAAATTTGACATGATCGACGCCGGCTTTCTTGCAGACCTCCGTCAGTACCGAATCCTGCGAGATGTCCTTGTCGCCGCCCCAATAGGTCTCGAACACCGCGCGCGCGAACGGCACCATCTGCGGGCCCGATTCTTTGCCAACCCAGATGCAGCCGCGCATCGCCTTGACGCTGTTCACTGGAAACACCGTCGGCGGCATCTTGATCGCGAGCCCCGCTGAGCGCGCCCAGTCGGCGAGGTCCTTCTTCATGTAACGCGCCTTCAACGGCACCGGCGTCTCGCGCTGCGCATAGACGCTGGGGTTGACGGTATTGAAGATGCCGCCGACCAGGATCGGCCGCCAGCTGATGTCGACGCCCAGCTCTTTCGCAAGCGGCTGGATGTTGTGGAAGGCGAGATAGGTCCAGGGACTGGAACAGTCGAAGAAGAATTCGATCATGGGGATTTCCTTTTTGTTTTGATTTTCTCGGACCTCATCCTGAGGAGCGCGCCCTTGCGCGCGTCTCGAAGGATGAATGAGGTGGCACCATCGTGGCCTCATGGTTCGAGACGGCGCAAGCGCCTCCTCACCATGAGGAACTAACTTAGCGTTTTCCCGCCATCTCCTTCGCCGCCTGCCCGAACATGTTCTTCCGCGCCTCCTCGTCGAACGGCTCTTTCACGAACTTGCCGATCGCCAATCCCGCCTGCACCTGCGGCCGGGCGCGGACGGTGGCGTACCAGCGCTTGACGTTGGGGTAGTCGTCGAGCGTAAAGCCCTGCGCCTTGTGGGTCATGGTCCAGGGAAAGCAAGCGATGTCGGCGATCGAATAGTCGTGGCCTGCCACGTACGCGCCGGTCTTGCCCAGTTGGGTGTCGAGCACGCGGTAGAGCCGCGCCGCTTCGTCGCGGTAGCGCTCGATCGCGTAGGGAATTTTCTCACTTGCATAGAGCGCGAAATGGCCGTGCTGGCCGAGCATCGGGCCGAGCCCGCTCATCTGCCACATCACCCACTGGATCGCCTGCGAACGGCCGCGCATATCCGAGGGGAGAAAGAGGCCGGTCTTCTCGGCTAGATAGATCAGGATCGCGCCGGTCTCGAACACCGAAAACGGCCCGCCGCCATCAGCCGGCGCGCGATCGACGATCGCCGGAATCCGGTTGTTGGGGCTGATAGCGAGGAATTCCGGCCGAAACTGCTCGCCGGCGCGGATGTTGACGGGAATGACGGTGTAGGGAAGCCCGAGTTCCTCCAGCATGATCGAGATTTTCCAGCCGTTCGGCGTCGGCGCGTAGTGCAGGTCGATCATGGCTCCCTCGATGCCGTCACCTCGGGTTTATTCCCCGGTGGCGGCGACTTTTGTTGTTCTGTACGGCGATCATAAGACATGGCAGACAGGCGCTCAATCAGACAATCAGAACCTGCCGGGAGGCCGTTATGCTGTTTCCAACCACGATCGCAGGCTCCCTGCCGAAGCCGGAATGGCTGGCCGAGTCCAACACGCTGTGGGCGCCCTGGAAATCCAAGGGAGACGAACTCGCGCGCGCCAAGCGTGACGCCACCCTACTGGCGGTGAAGCTGCAGGAGGACGCCGGCGTCGATATCGTCACCGAGGGTGAACAGGCCCGCCAGCATTTCGTCCACGGCTTTCTGGAGAAGATCGAGGGCATCGATTTCGCCCACAAGGTCGAGATGGGCATCCGCAAGGACCGCTACAAGGCGATGGTGCCGCAGGTGGTGGCGCCGCTGACGCTGAAGGGGCGCGTCCATGCCGACGAGGCCCGCGTCGCCCGCACCCACACCAAGAACAAGCTGAAGTTCACCCTGCCCGGCCCGATGACCATCATCGACACTATCGCCGACAAATATTACGGCGACCGGATCAAGATGGCGTTCGCCTTTGCCGAACTCTTGAACGAGGAAGCCAAGGCGTTGCAGGCCGACGGCGTCGACGTGATCCAGTTCGACGAACCCGCCTTCAACGTCTACATGGACGAGGTGTCGGACTGGGGCATCAAGGCGCTGGAACGCGCGGCCCAAGGGCTCACCTGCGCCACCGCCGTGCACATCTGCTACGGCTACGGCATCAAGGCCAATACCGACTGGAAGCAGACGCTCGGCAAGGAGTGGCGGCAGTACGAGGATATTTTCCCGGCGATCGCCAAGAGCCCGATCCAGCAGGTCGCGATCGAATGCCGCAATTCGAAGGTGCCGCTGGATCTGCTGGGGCTCTTGACCGGCAAGGTCGTCCAGGCCGGCGTCATCGACGTCGCCAGCGACACGGTCGAGACTGCCGAGGATGTGGTTGCCGTGATCGAAGCGGTGTCGAAATTCGTGCCGAAGAGCAACATCGTCGCGACCACCAATTGCGGCATGGCGCCGATGCGTCGGGATATCGCGGAGGCGAAACTGATGGCGCTGGGTGCAGGGGCGAAACTGGCACGGGAGCGGTTGGGGTAGCTCCGTCATTGCGAGCGCAGCGAAGCAATCCATCTATCCGCGATAGAAAGTATGGATTGCTTCGTCGCTTACGCTCCCTTGCGCAAACGCTTTGCGTTTGTCGCAAGCAGTGACGGGCGAAGCATCTACCCCACCGCACTCGCATGCAGCACCGGCCGATACCCCGCCGATATCGCCCGCAGGGTCGACGGCGGCGTCAGCAACATCGCATAGGCGATTGCGGTGTCGGCCGTGCGATAGCCGGCCATCGACCACAACAACGTTCTGCCCTGCAGAACCAGAAAACTTTCCACGCCCGCCTGCACCATCGCGCCGTCAGGTAATTCCGTTACCGGCATCGGCAGCGAATGCAGCCGCTTATTGCCGCGCTCCAGCCGTTCTCGGTGCAACACGGCATCCATCTCCTTCGCGCGCACATTCGTCACGCCATTGCCCTTTTCCCACGCCGCGCGAAAACGATTGGCGTCGTCGCGGCGGCAGAAGAAGCAGGGCCGATGGCCGGCCGCGAACGCGGTCGCTTCGTCGAGGAAGAACAGCTCGGTCCAGCTCCGGCGCGCCATCACCTGGCGCCGCCAGCCGCGGAATTCGCAGACGCAGGTGATCCAGGCCGGGCTCGACCAGCGCTTGTTCAGCAGGGTCTTGGTCGCGGGATCGTGGATGATGCCGCGATTGCCGGTGAAGATGCCGCGATTGGGATCGGCGACGATGTCGCCGGTGGGGGTGACGCGGTTTTGCAGCGGCATCTTACTTCTCCTTCTCCCCGTTCTTACGGGGAGAAGGTCGGGATGAGGGGCTCTCTCCCCACACACCGAACCCGCGGAGAGTCCCCCTCACCCGAAGCCTTCGGCTTCGACCTCTCCCCGCAAGCGGGGCGAGGTAAGAAAGTTTAAGCCGCCCCGTCGCGGATCGGCGGCTGGAACGACAATGCAGTATCCCAGGGAAAAAAGATCCAGGTGTCCTGCGACACTTCGGTAATGTAGGTATCGACCAGCGGACGGCCCTTCGGCTTGGCGTAGACGGTGGCGAAATGCGCGTCCGGCATCATGTCGCGGACCAGCCGCCCGGTCTTGCCGGTGTCGACGAGGTCGTCGACGATCAGCAGTCCCTTGCCGGTGCCGGCGCCGAGTTTGGCGGTGTCGGCGGAAACGCCCTTGAGAACCTGAAGCTCGCCCTGCTTGTCGTGATCGTAGCTCGCGATGCAGACGGTATCGATCACGCGCACGCCGAGTTCGCGCGCGACGATCGCGGCCGGCACGAGGCCACCGCGGGTGATGGCGATGACCGCATGAAACGGCCCGACCTCGTTGAGCCGCCAGGTCAGCGCCCGGCAATCCCGATGAAACTGGTCCCACGACACCGGAAAGGCCTTGCCGGCCCGCTCCTGCGCGCTCAGTGCCTGCGCATCTGCCGCCATTGTCTTCTCCTGTAGCTTTCGAATTCGGCTTCCGCAGCCGCTAACGCGTAATGTTCAGGCCCGCCAGCATCTCCTTCACCGCGGTCATCGCGGCGGCGAGCTTTTCGGGATCGCGGGAGCGGACGACGAGATTGGTGTTCGGCTTCTTGTCCTCGTCCTGGAACGGATAGCTGCCGATGATGGTATCGGGATGGGCGGCGGCGATCGCCCGCAGCGGGCCACCGATGTCGCCTTCCCGCGCGTCGGCGCGGACCGAGTCCGACAGCATCCGCACGCCCGATTTCAGCTTGGGTGCGACGATGTCCATCATCGCCTGCATGATGGTGGGGATGCCGGCCATCACGATGACATTGCCGAGCTTGAAGCCGGGCGCCAGGATGGTCGCGCTCTGGATCAGTTCGGCGCCATCGGGGACGCGAGCCATGCGCAACCGCGCCTCGTTGAGGTCCTGCTCGGTCCAACGCTCCTTAAACCGCGCCACCACTTCGGGGTGATGGTCGATACCGACCCCGAACGCCTTGGCAACGCTGTCGGCGGTAATGTCGTCATGGGTCGGGCCGATGCCGCCGGTGGTAAAGACGTAATTGTAGCGATGCCGCAGCGCATCAAGGGCGGCGATGATGTCGGCCTCGTCGTCGGCGACAACCCGCACTTCCTTGAGGTCGATACCGATATTGGTCAGGTATTCGGCGATAAAGCCGATGTTCTTGTCCTTGGTCCGGCCGGACAGGATCTCGTCACCAATGACCAGAATTCCCGCCGTGACGATCTCACTCATGACTTCTCCTCACACCCTGTCCCCTGACATTGCGCAAGCAACGCATTGAAGTCACGGGGGTTTGCTGCCGAAATAAGCACCCGGCAGCCTGATTTTAGGGCAGCACGGCGAACTACCCATATCAAATGCCGCCAGCCAATGCATATCGCGCTGGCCCGGCCCTTGCTACCACCCCGTCAAGTCATGCACTGTGTCGTATGGCTTCCACAGATAGTCAGGATTTATGGCAGTCGCGTTTGATGAAATGAACGGCCCCGGCGGGGACCTCCGCTCGGCCTACCATGAGCTCTCCAGCTGGCTGAAGGAGACGCCGCCCGACGCCCTGGAGTATCGCCGCCAGGAAGCGGAACTGCTGTTTCGCCGGATCGGCATCACCTTCGCGGTCTACGGCGACGCCGAGGCCCAGGAGCGGTTGATCCCCTTCGACGTGATCCCGCGGATTTTCGCGGCCAAGGAATGGGTCCTGCTCGAAAAGGGCCTGAAGCAGCGGGTGCGCGCGCTCAACATGTTCCTGCGCGACATCTATCACGGCCGCGACATTCTCCGCGCCAACATCATTCCGGACGACCTGATCTTCCAGAACCCGGTGTTCCGGCCCGAGATGAACGGCCAGGACGTGCCGCACGATGTCTATGTCCATATCGCCGGGATCGACATCGTCCGGGTCGACGCCAACGATTTCATCGTGCTGGAGGACAATGCGCGGACGCCGTCCGGCGTCTCCTACATGCTGGAAAACCGCGAAATCATGATGCGGCTGTTTCCGGACCTGTTCGCCCGCCACCGCGTGGCGCCGGTGGAAAAATATCCGGACGAACTGCTGTCGGCGCTGCGTTCGGTGGCGCCGCTGTCGGCCTCGGCGGAACCCACGGTCGCGCTGATGACGCCCGGCGTCTACAACTCCGCCTATTACGAGCACTCGTTCCTGGCCGACAAGCTCGGCATCGAACTGGTCGAGGGCCGCGACCTCGTCGTCAAGAGCGACGAGGTGTTCATGCGCACGACCGAAGGCCTCAAGCGCGTCGACGTGATCTACCGCCGCGTCGACGACGACTTCCTCGACCCCCTCACCTTCCGGCCGGACTCCGCGCTCGGCGTCCCCGGGCTGATGTCGGCCTATGCGGCCGGCAATATCACGCTGGCGAACGCGGTCGGCACCGGCATCGCCGACGACAAGGCGATCTATTCCTACATGCCGGAGATCGTGAAATTCTATCTCGCCGAAGAGCCGATCCTGAAGAACGTCCAGACCTGGCGCTGCCGTGAGCCGAAGGACCTGTCCTATGTGCTCGACAACCTCGGCGAACTTGTCGTCAAGGAAGTGCACGGCTCCGGCGGCTACGGCATGCTGATCGGCCCCGCCGCCACCAAGGCGACGATCGAGGCGTTCCGCGACAAGCTCAAGCGCGAGCCGGAAGGTTTTATCGCCCAGCCGACGCTGGCGCTGTCGACCTGCCCGACCTGCACCGCCTCCGGCCTCGCGCCGCGCCACGTCGATCTCAGACCGTTCGTGCTGACCGGCCGCGATCACGTCACCATCGTGCCGGGCGGGCTGACACGGGTCGCGTTGAAGGAAGGCTCGCTGGTGGTCAATTCGAGCCAGGGCGGCGGCACCAAGGACACCTGGATACTGGACGAATAGAGATGCTGTCGCGCACCGCCGAAAACCTGTACTGGCTGGCCCGCTATGTCGAGCGGGCGGAATATCTCGCGCGCACGATCGACGCGACCTTGCGCGTCACCGCGCTGCCCGCCGCCTATATCGGCAAGACCAACGAGTGGGACTCCGCACTCCTCACGGCCGGCGTCAGCGCCAGCTTCTATGAGGCCTATCAGGAGGCCAACGAGCAGAACGTCGTCGAATATCTGGCGTTCTCGCCGTCCAACCCGTCCTCGATCAAGAACTGCATCGAGGCCGCCCGGCTCAATTCACGCTCGGTCCGCACCGCGCTGACCAGCGAGATGTGGGACACCATCAACTCGGCCTGGATCGAATTGCAGGAAGTCTGGGGCAAAGGCACCTCGACCCGCGAGGAACTGGCAAAGTTCCTGCGCTTCGTGCAGGAGACCTCGCTGCGGTTCGACGGTTCGGCCTACCGGACCATGCTGCGCAACGACGCCTACTGGTTCTCGCGGCTCGGCCTGCATCTGGAGCGCGCCGACAACACCGCGCGCATTCTCGACGTCAAGTATCACGTGCTGTTGCCCGAGGAGGAGCATGTCGGCGGCCCCCTGGATTACTATCAGTGGACCTCGATCCTTCGCTCGGTGTCGGCACTGACGGCCTATCACTGGGTCTACCGCGAGACGCTGAAACCCTGGCTGATTGCCGATTTGCTGATCCTGAACGATACGCTGCCGCGGTCGCTGGCGAGCTGCTACAGCAACCTGGTGCGCAACCTCGACCAGATCGGCGTTGCCTATGGCCGCCAGGGCGCCTCCCAGCGCCACGCCCGCGGCGTCCGCAACCGGCTGGAACACAGCCATATGGACGACATCTTCCAGCACGGCGTCCATGAATTCATCCAGGAATTCATCTCGGATAACGCTCGGCTCGGCGAAATCATCACCAGGCAATATTTGATCTGACGGGTTAAGTTACGCGCACTTAAATTACGTCATGGTCGGGCTTGTCCCGGCCACCCACGTCTGCTTTGAGAAGGGCGTGGATGCCCGGGACATCTGGCGTGAAGACACGCTTCGCGCTAATGCCCGGACATCACGATCCCAACCTCATCCTGGTCCAGCCATGCGCCTGCGAATTGCCCATTCCACCAGCTATCGCTACGAGCCTCCGGCCACCGGCGTGATCCAGATCCTGCGCCTGACGCCCGGCAGCCATGACGGGCAGTATGTCGCCGAGTGGAACGTCGACGTCTCGACCGATTCCCGGCTCGACACCCATGAGGATGCGTTCGGCAATGTCACCCATGTGCTAACGCACGGGCCGATCTCGGACCTCACCATCCACGTCGAGGGCCTGATCGAGACCCACGACACCGGCGGCGTGCTGCGCGGAACCGACGAGCGGTTCCCGCCGGGCCTGTTCCTGCGCTCGACCGCGCTGACGGAAGTCAATCCGGCGATGGCGACCTTCGCCCGCGAGCTGCGCTCGGAATCTGACGGCGATATCCTCGGCTTCCTGCATGCGCTGATGGTGCAGATCAACGAGCACATGACGTTCGACGAGGATCCCACCAACAGCGGAACCTCGGCGGCGGAAGCCTTCGCGCTCAAGCGCGGCGTGTGCCAGGACTATGCGCATATCTTCATCGCCTGCGCCCGCTCCGGCGGCGTGCCGGCGCGGTTCGTGTCCGGCCATTTCCTCCGCTCCGACGGCACCGTGAACCAGCAGGCCGGCCACGCCTGGGCGGAGGCCTATGTCGCGGATCTCGGCTGGGTCGGCTTCGATGCCGCCAACGGCATCTGCACCACCGACGCCCACGCTCGCGTCGCAATCGGGCTGGACTACCTCGGCGCCGCCCCGGTGCGCGGCACCCGCTACGGCGGCGGCACCGAGACGCTGACGGTTGCGGTCAAGGTCGACCAGGCCGGGCGCTCGGGACAGTGGCAGAGCCAGTCGTAGGATTTTCACCAATGTCATTCCGGGATGGTGCGCAAGCACCAGACCCGGAATCTCGAGATTCCCCGATGCGCAATTGCGCATCTGAGGTTCGATGCTGCGCATCGCCCCGGAATGACGGTGAATACATTCATCGATCCAGCCACACATCCTCGAAGCGCAAATTATTGTACTGGCTGTTGTCGTGCGGCTTGAAATTCTTCACGTAAGGCTGCCAGCAATTGCCGGCCGAGCTGTGCAGGATGATCGGCCGCGCCGCGTCCTCGACGAGGATGCGCTCGACCTCCCAGACCAGCTTGGTGCGCTTGGCCCTGTCGAGCTCGCGTGATTGCTCGGCCAAAAGCCGATCGATGTCGGCATTGCAGTACTGGGTATAGTTCCGCTCGGACTTGCACGAATAGTTCTCGACGATGTTGCCGTCGGGATCGTCGACGCTGACGCCGGTGACGTTGAGGCCGATCGTATAGTCCTTCTTCGCGAGCCGCGCATACCATCGCGGGGTGTCGAGGATGTCGAGTTCGCCGACGATGTAGATCTTCTTGAGCTGGTCGGCGACGATGACCGCGGGATCGCGATAGGTCGGCAGGTTGCGCGTCTGGATCTTGATCGATAGCGGCTTGGTGTCGCTATAGCCGAGCTTCTGCATGATCGCCTGCGCCTCGGCGATGTTCTTGTCGGTGTCGGGACCGTATCCGGTCAGCGTCGACACCATTTCCGGCGGCATGCCCCACTCGCCCTCCGGCTTCGCCAGCATGGCGCCGCCGAGCCGCGCCGTCCCTTCCATCAAAATCGAATTGAAGGCCTTGCGGTCCAGTGCCAGCGACATCGCCTTGCGAATGTCCGGATTGTCGAACGGCGGATTGACGCGATTGACCATCAGGTTGATCTGCGTTCCCGTCGTGATGCTCTCGCAGATCGCATTCGGCGCGCGGGCCTTCATGTCCTTCATCAGGGGAATACTGACGTCGGACGGAAACGTGATGTCGTAGTCGCCGGTCGCGAAAGCCAGCATCCGCGTGGCGCGGTTGTCGATGGTCCGCACGCTGATCTCGTCGAGATAGGGGCGGTCCTTCTTGAAGTAATCGGGGTTGCGCACCAGCCGGATCGAATCGCCACGCTTGAATTCGACGAACTTGAACGGACCGGTGCCAACAGGCTTGGTGCGCATCACCTGCTGCGGAACGTGGCAGGGGTAAACCGCCGAGAAAGCGCTGGCGAGCAACACCGGCAGGCTCGGCTGCGGCTCGCTCAATTCGAAGGTTGCCTCGTAATCGCCGTTGACGCTGACATCCTGCAACTTCGTGTACCAGACTTTTCGCGGGTTGCGATGGAAGTCGGACGCAGCGCCCTTGCCGATCAGCATCCGCCAGGTGCACTGCACGTCCTTGGCGGTGAAGGGCTGGCCGTCATGCCACTTCACGCCCTGCCGGAGTTTGAAGGTCAATTTGGTGTTGGTCGGATCCCAGGACCAGCTTTCCGCCAGATCCGGGATCACCGTGTCGATATTCTCGTGCGTCTTCGCCGGATCGAACACGACCAGATTGTTGAAGATCGCCGCGAACGGCATCACCGAGGCGATGGTCGATTCCTCGAGCAACGAGGTCGAGGGCGGGTTGTCGTTGTGATAGAGCCGCAGCGTGCCGCCCTTTTTTTGCGCGGCGGCGGGACTTGCAGCGCTCAGTGCGATGCACAACAGCGCGATCGGCGCGACGACGAATTGGCCCGGCAACTTCGTGGCGCGCACGATAACCTCCCCGATTGTTTTCTTTTTGTATAGAACTGCTGTCTATCGAAGGCAATTCGGGAGCGCGACGATGTCGGAAAGCGACAAGGCATTCACCGGTTCGATCCCTGAAAACTACGATCGCTACATGGTTCCCCTGATCTTCGAGAGCTATGCGCAGGATATGGCGCAAAGGGCCGCCGCGCTTGCACCCAAAGCCGTGCTGGAAACCGCCGCCGGCAGCGGCGTGGTGACGCGCGCGCTTGCGGCGACACTTTCAGCCGATGCCCGCTATGTCGCGACCGATCTCAATCAGTCGATGCTCGATTATGCCGCCACGCGGCAAAACGCCGACAGCCGGATCAGTTGGCGACAGGCGGACGCGCAGGCGCTGCCGTTCGAGGACGGTGCTTTCGATCTCGTCTGTTGCCAGTTCGGCATGATGTTCCTCCCCGATCGCCCCTCGGGCTACCGGGAGGCCCGGCGGGTGCTGAAACCGGGCGGAAATTTTCTCTTCAATGTCTGGGATCGCATCGAGGAAAACATCTTCGCCGATGACGTCACCAACGCGCTGGCGACGTTCTTTCCCGACGACCCGCCCCGCTTCATGGCGAGGACGCCGCATGGTTACCACGACATCACCTTGATCCGCAGCGACCTCGCCAAAGCCGGTTTTTCCAACGTCACGATCGAGACACGGGAGGCCGTGAGCCGCGCGGCATCGCCACTGCATGCCGCGACGGCCTATTGCCAGGGCACGCCATTGCGCAACGAGATCGAGGCCAGAGGCCCGGATCGCCTGCAGGCTGCCACCGACCATGCCGCGGCCGCGATCGCGCAACGACATGGTTCAGGCGAAGTCGCCGCCAAGATCCAGGCCCACGTCATTCAGGCCAAGGTCTGATCGGCCGCTCCGGATCAATATTCGCAGTTGCGATAGTCCGAGGCTTCGCAGCTCTGCATCATCGCTTCGGCCTGCGACATCTCCGCCGGCGTCATGGCCGCGGAGACCTCGTGCAGCTCCGCCTTGGCGGCGGTGTCGCCGCGCTTGGCGGCAAAGCTGAACCACATGAAGGCGCGGGCCAGGTTGCGCGGCACTCCCTCACCCCTGCGGTACATCACCCCCATCACGCCCTGCGCCTTGGGGTTGCCCGCTTCCGCGAGCGGGCGAAACAGCCGGATCGCCGGCATGTAGTCGCCGCGGTTATACGCCACCATGCCGTCTTCCAAGGGACCGGCCACGGCGCTAGACGCGACGAAAAGACAGGCTGCCACGACACCGCCACCGATTACATCCCATGTCCGCATGACTGCCTCGCTCAGGATTCAGGTTGCCTTTTTTACTCGCCGGAAGCCTGCCTCGCCACAGGGAATTGGGGTTGGACGGTGGGTCGAAATTGGCTACTAGTTGCCCGCCGGTAATTCGGACGGTTCGGGGATCTGGAATGACCTATTGCTGCGGAGTGCTGGTACGGGACGGTCTGGTGATGATCGCGGATACCCGCACCAATGCCGGCCTCGACAACGTCTCGACGTTTCGCAAGCTCCATATCTTCAGTAAGCCCGGCGAGCGCATCATGGCGATCGCCAGCGCCGGGAATCTGGCGATCAGCCAGTCCGTGCTCTCGACGCTGACGGAAGGGCTGGAAGACCCGCACACCGGCGAGATCGAGACCCTGATGAACGCGCCCACCATGTTCCAGGCGGCGCAGCGCATCGGCCGCGCCATCCGCAACGTGCACGCCACCGAAGGCGAGGCATTGAAGTCGGAAGACGTCTCCTTCGACGTGTCGTTTCTGTTCGGCGGCCAGATCAAGGGCTCCAAGATGCGGCTGTTCATGGTCTACACCGCCGGCAATTTCATCGAATGCACCACCGACACGCCGTATCTGCAGATCGGCGAGCACAAATACGGCAAGCCGGTGCTCGACCGCGCCATGCATTACGACGTCGAACTGTATGAGGCGCTGAAGACCAGCCTGATCTCGATGGACTCGACGATGCGCTCCAACCTCGGCGTCGGCCTTCCGATCGACGTGCTGGTGGTGCGCACCGACGCCTGCGAGGCCGATCTCAACCACCGTATCGAGGCCGGCGAACCCTATTTCCACGACCTGCGCTCGCGCTGGTCGGCGGCGCTGCGCGCGGCGCACCAGAATATTCCAAGACCACCCTACAAGACCGAAACAGAAACAAAAAACTGAAGGCGAGGAAACAATGGCCGAGGCAGCAAACAAGATCGCAGTCGTCACCGGTGCAGGCACCGGAGTCGGACGCGCGGCATCGCTGGCGCTGATGAATGCCGGCTTCACCGTGGTGCTCGCCGGGCGCCGCCTGGAGATGCTGGAAGAAACCAGGAAGCTCGGCGACAACATCGGCAAGAGCCTGAGCGTGTCCGCCGACATGACCAGCCCCGCCTCGATCGCGGCGCTGTTTGCCAAGGTGATGGAGACCTACGGCCGGCTCGACGTGCTCTTCAACAATGCCGGCATGGGCGCGCCGCCCGTCAATTTCGAGGATCTCACGCTCGAGCAGTGGCAGGCGGTGGTGAACACCAACCTCACCGGACCGTTCCTGTGCACCCAGCACGCCTTCCGCATCATGAAGGACCAGAACCCGCGCGGCGGCCGCATCATCAACAACGGTTCGATCTCGGCGCATGCGCCGCGGCCGTACTCCGCGGCCTATACCTCGACCAAGCACGCCATTACCGGCCTGACCAAGGCCAGTAACCTCGATGGCCGCAAGTACGACATCGCGGTCGGCCAGGTCGACATCGGCAATGCCGCAACGCCGATGACCGATCGCATGGTCGCCGGCCCCGGCGTGATGCAGCCCGATGGCACGATGAAGCAGGAGCCGCGCATGGACGCCAAGGCGGTCGGCGATGCCGTGGCCTACATGGCGAGCCTGCCGCTCGACGCCAACGTGCTGTTCATGACGGTCATGGCGAGCAAGATGCCGTTCGTGGGACGGGGCTGATCTCGCTGCGAGTCTCGCGCGCTCTCAAACCCTCATGGTGAGGAGGCGCCTCTTGGCGCCGTCTCGAACCATGCGGCCCCGCCCGTGGCCTCATCCTTCGAGACGCGCTTCGCGCTCCTCAGGATGAGGTTCGCGATGTGCTCCCTACTCCAGCCGTTCCACATCCCGCAGCGTCGGGAACAGCTTCATCCATAGCAATGCAATGGCGATGGTGCCGACGCCGCCGAGTACGGCGGCCGGGACGGCGCCGAACAGCGCCGCGGTGATGCCGCTCTCGAACTGGCCGAGCTGGTTCGAGGCGTTGATGAACAGGAAATTCACCGCGCCGACCCGGCCGCGCATTTCGTCGGGTGTCGCGAGCTGTACCAGCGAGAAGCGAATGACCACGCTGATGGTGTCGGCGGCGCCCAGAATCGCCAGCGACAGCACCGACAGCCACATCCAGTGCGACAGCGCGAACACCACGGTCGCCGCGCCGAACACGATGACAGCCTGAAACATCCGCATGCCGACGCGGTGGTTGATGGTGTGGTGAGCCAGGAACGCCGTCATCAGCAGCGCGCCGACCGCGGGCGCGGCGCGCAGGATACCGAGGCCGAGCGGGCCGGTTTGCAGGATATCGCGCGCGTAGATCGGCAGCAGCGCCGTCGCGCCGCCCAGCAGCACGGCGAACAGGTCCAGCGAGATGGTTCCGAGGATCGACGGATTGTTGCGGACGAAACGAACGCCGGCAAACAGATCGTCCGGCGTCGCCGGATCCCTGACGGCCGCCGGCTGCGCCAGACGGATCAACCCGATGCCAACAGCCGCAAACAAGCCGAACGCACCCATGATCCCGTAGGCGGCGCTGGGTGCGAAAGCATAGGCAAGGCCGCCCAGCGCCGGACCGGTGATGGTGGCAATCTGTGCTGCGCCGCTTGAGATCGCGGTCGCCCGCTGCAGCGAGCCTTGCGGCGCGATCAACGGCAGCAATGCCGCCAGCGCCGGGCTTTCAAAGGCGCCGACGATCCCGAGCACAAACGTCGCGATGAAGATGTGCGTCACCGTGAGCCAGCCGCCGAAGGCGCCGAGCGCGAGAAACAGCGCCGTCAGCGCCTCGACGACCTCGCAGACCTGCACGACGCGCCGGCGCTCGTAACGATCAGCGGCGTGTCCCGCCACAAACAGCAACAGCGCGGTGGGCAGAAATTGGACCAGCCCGATCATGCCGAGATCGAAGGCGCTGCCGGTCATGTCGTAGACCTGCCAGCCGATGGCTACCGCCCCGATCTGGCTGGCGAAGCGCGAAAAGCTGCGCGACAGCAGAAACAGCAGGAACGATCTGTGCTTGAGCAGATCGCCGGCACCGACGGGCGGAATCGAAGACATGATTGAGCGGTGGCCGACGCGATCACCGTTGTCAATGGCCGCGAAGGACATGCGCAACAGCATTGCACTTTAAAGCGGGCCCCTGCCATAATCACGCGAGGGGGCTTTGGGATCATGCTGCAATTGCAATCGGCGTTCGGCGTGCTGGCGTTGCTGGCGCTGGCCTGGGCGCTCGGCGAAAACCGCCGCGCGGTCTCGTTGCGGCAAATGGCTGTTGGCCTTGTGGTCACGATCCTGACCGCGCTGGTGCTGATCAAGCTGCCGCCGGTGGCAAAAGCGTTCGGCGCCATCAACGATGCCGTCAGCACGATCGCGGCCGCCTCCCGCGCCGGCACTTCTTTTGTATTCGGCTATCTCGGCGGCGGCGCACTGCCGTTCGATCTCAAGGCGCCCGGCGCGGATTTCATCCTGGCGTTCCAGGCGCTGCCGATCATTCTGGTGATGAGCGTGCTGACGACGCTGCTGTTCTACTGGCGCGTGCTGCCGCCGATTGTGCGCGGCATGGCCTGGGTGCTGGAGCGCACGCTCGGCGTCGGTGGCGCGGTCGGGCTTTCCACCGCCGCCAACATCTTCCTCGGCATGGTCGAGGCGCCGCTGTTCATCCGACCCTATCTTGCACAACTGACCCGCAGCGAATTGTTTCTGGTGATGACCGGCGGCATGGCCGGGATCGCCGGCACCGTGCTGGTGCTGTACGCCACGCTGCTGGCGCCATTGATCCCCGACGCCGCCGCGCATTTCGTCATCGCTTCCGTGCTCGGCGCGCCGGCCGCTATCCTGATCAGCCTGATCATGGTGCCGGAAACGTCCGACCAGCGCACCGGCGGGTCGCTGGCGGACCCCGACCTGCACGCGAGCAGCACGATGGATGCGATCGTCAAGGGCACCACCTCAGGCCTCGAACTGCTGCTCAACATCATCGCGATGCTGCTGGTGCTGGTGGCGCTGGTCTATCTCGCCAATGCCATCCTCGGCCTGCTGCCCGAGATCGGCGGCGCCAACATTTCGCTGCAGCGGCTACTCGGCTATCTGATGGCGCCGGTGTGCTGGCTGATGGGCCTGCCGTGGCCGCAGGCGGTCACCGCGGGAAGCCTGATGGGCACCAAGACCGTGCTCAACGAACTGATCGCCTATGTCGACCTGTCAAAGCTCGGCACCGAGGCGCTCGATCCGCGCTCGCGGTTGATCATGCTGTATGCGATGTGCGGCTTTGCCAACTTCGCCAGCCTCGGCATCATGATTGGCGGCCTCGGCACCATGGCGCCGGGCCGCCGCGACGAGATCAATGCGCTCGGGCTGAAGTCGATCGTCTCGGGCACGCTGACGACCTGCCTGATGGGCGCGATCGTGGGGGTGATGACGCCCTAGCCGTCATTCCGGGATGGTCCGAAGGACCAGACCCGGAATCTCGAGATTCCGGGTTCGCTTCGCGCCCCGGAATGACGGCTCACTAATCAGCTCGACAACTCCACCGTCTTGAACTCCGCCGGCAGGATCACTTCCAGCAGTTCGACGTCGTCGGAATAATCCATGATCAGGTGCTTGATGCGCGGCGGCTGGGTCCAGGCGCTGCCTTCTTTCATCAGCGTCTCGCCCTGGCCTTCCATGTAGGTCTTCACCCAGCCCTTGAGCACATAGACCATCTGGAATTCGACGTCGTGGTAATGCAGTTTTGAGACTTCCGCCGGATTGCACGGTCCGATCAGCCGGATCACGTGCGCCTGCGCCAGACCGTGGCTCGCATCTGATATGCCGAGGTCGCGATACATGGCATAGGTACGCAGGCCGTCGGCTTTAAAATCTTCTTCGCGGTGATGGCTGATGGCGATGCGCTGCTTCGGCCGCGCCTTTGACTTCACCGTCTTCTTGACCGCGGGCACGCCCCTCGCCTTGGACTTGACGGTCTTGCGCGCGGTGGATTTGGCGGATGCCTTGTGGCCCGCCCATTTCTTCTTCACCGCGGTTTTGGCGGCGGCTCTTGATGTCGTTTTCTTGGCCATTGGTGCCTCCCGTATGTTGGTGACCGGAGGCTAACACAGAATGGATTTCGTAGGGTGGGTTAGGCGACTTGTCCGCCGTAGCTCAACGAGCGAAGGCGGAAGCCGTAACCCACCATTTGATGCGACGGCCAAGAGGGTGGGTTACGCTTGCGCTAACCCACCCCACGCATCTCGCTAGATCAATGCAGCCTGAACACGCCGTCGACGGCGCGCAGCTCGGCCGGCTTGATCAGCTTGGAATGCGCGACCGTGACGGAGTACAGCGGACCGTCGAGCTTTTCCTGCCAGAAGGCGAGGAAATCCTTCAGCGCCGGAAATTTCGGAAACAGATCGTAGTTCTGCCAGACATAGGTCTGCAGCAACGAGGGATGATCCGGCATCCGATACAGAATTTGCGCCGTCGTCAGCCCGTAACCCAGCACCTGCTTCCGGAAATCGTCGGAAACAACCCCAACCCGCGAGACCATGCCAACCTCCATTGGTGGAAGCGCATTTCACGTGGTGGCCGCACCGAGCCACCCCGGCGGAGATGCGCTCACATGAGAGAAATGTGACGCACGATACCAACCCATCACAAGCCTAAATGTTTAACGATCTGTTGAAAAAGTTCGCGTTAGCAGCAGCTTACCGCACGTGCTAATACGGGGTCGGACGCTTCGTTTGGCCAATTAAGGATGATTAACAAAATTGGCAGGCGTCACATTTGAGTGCCAAATTTTCTGCTAGAAGCCCTTGTTCCCCGCACAAGACTGGCTTATCTCCAGCCCAGCCGAGCTAGCACTCGCTGGCACGGACTGCCAAAATTCCAGAATCTGACAACATCTTCATAAACTTAGGAGGACTGCATGAAATTCCGTCCGCTTCACGACCGCGTTGTGGTCAAGCGCATCGACGCTGAAGAGAAGACCGCTGGCGGCATCATCATTCCGGACAGCGCCAAGGAAAAGCCGTCGCAGGGCGAAATCACCGCCGTGGGCCCGGGTGGCCGTGACGAAGCTGGCAAGCTGATCCCGATCGACCTCAAGGTCGGCGATCGCGTTCTGTTCGGCAAGTGGTCGGGCACCGAGGTCAAGCTCGACGGCCAGGAACTGCTGATCATGAAGGAAAGCGACATCATGGGCGTCCTCACCGACGTTCCCGCGACCAAGAAGAAGGCCGCCTAAGCTTTACCCGCACACGCTCACCCTGAGGGGCGCCTGCGAGGCGCCTCCCCAAAGGGTGAGACCCAGACATCAACTCAGGGAAATCAAATATGTCAGCTAAAGAAGTCAAATTCGGCGTCGATGCCCGCGACCGCATGCTGCGCGGCGTCGAGATTCTCGCCAACGCCGTCAAGGTGACGCTCGGCCCGAAGGGCCGCAACGTCGTGCTCGACAAGTCGTTCGGCGCTCCCCGCATCACCAAGGACGGCGTCACTGTCGCCAAGGAGATCGAGCTCGAGGACAAGTTCGAGAACATGGGCGCGCAGATGGTGCGCGAAGTCGCTTCCAAGTCGGCCGATGCGGCCGGCGACGGCACCACCACCGCGACCGTGCTCGCGGCTGCGATCGTCCGTGAAGGCGCCAAGTCGGTTGCCGCCGGCATGAACCCGATGGATCTGAAGCGCGGTATCGACCTGGCTGTGGAAGCCGTGGTCGCCGACCTCGTCAAGAACTCCAAGAAGGTCACCTCGAACGAGGAAATCGCCCAGGTCGGCACCATCTCCGCCAACGGCGACGCCGAAATCGGCAAGTTCCTCGCCGACGCCATGAAGAAGGTCGGCAACGAGGGCGTCATCACGGTTGAAGAAGCCAAGTCGCTCGAGACCGAACTCGACGTCGTCGAAGGCATGCAGTTCGACCGTGGCTACATCTCGCCCTACTTCGTCACCAACGCCGACAAGATGCGCGTCGAATTCGACGATGCCTACATCCTGATCAACGAGAAGAAGCTCTCCAACCTGAACGAACTGCTGCCGCTGCTCGAAGCCGTGGTGCAGACCGGCAAGCCGCTGGTGATCGTGGCCGAAGACGTCGAAGGCGAAGCTCTCGCCACCCTCGTCGTCAACCGTCTGCGTGGCGGCCTGAAGGTTGCGGCCGTCAAGGCTCCGGGCTTCGGCGATCGCCGCAAGGCCATGCTGCAGGACATCGCAGTGCTGACCGGCGGCCAGGCGATCTCGGAAGATCTCGGTATCAAGATGGAGAACGTCACCCTGCAGATGCTCGGTCGCGCCAAGAAGGTGATGATCGACAAGGAAAACACCACCATCGTCAACGGCGCCGGCAAGAAGGCCGACATCGAGGCGCGCGTTCAGCAGATCAAGGCGCAGATCGAGGAAACCACCTCGGACTACGACCGTGAGAAGCTGCAGGAGCGTCTGGCCAAGCTCGCGGGCGGCGTCGCGGTGATCCGCGTCGGCGGCGCGACCGAAGTCGAAGTCAAGGAGCGCAAGGATCGCGTTGATGACGCGATGCATGCGACCCGTGCGGCGGTTGAAGAAGGCATCGTGCCGGGCGGCGGCGTCGCCCTGCTGCGCGCCTCCGAGCAGCTCAAGCGCATCAAGACCGCCAACGACGACCAGAAGACCGGCGTCGAGATCGTGCGCAAGGCGCTGTCCGCGCCGGCCCGCCAGATCGCGATCAACGCAGGCGAAGACGGTTCCGTCATCGTCGGCAAGATCCTCGAGAAGGAGCAGTACAACTACGGCTTCGACTCGCAGACCGGCGAATACGGCAACCTGGTCTCCAAGGGCATCATCGACCCGACCAAGGTGGTTCGCGCGGCGATCCAGAACGCGGCCTCCGTCGCGGCTCTCTTGATCACCACCGAAGCCATGATCGCCGAACTGCCCAAGAAGGGCGGCGCAGGCGCAGGCGGCATGCCCCCCGGCGGCGGCATGGGCGGCATGGACTTCTGATCCAGCCACTCAAGCAACAGCCCAAGAAGTGCAAAACCCCGGCAGCGATGCCGGGTTTTTGTTTGGGGCGGACGACGTGAACGGCCGCCACAACGCAGTGAATGCCAAAGTTTCACTTGCAACGCTACGCTGAAGAAGAAGCTTTGTGCTCCTCAGGATATTTACTGTTATGCACAGGATCACCCCGTAAATATACGTTGGTTTGTATTGACAATCTCGAAAAAAATTGACGCGAGAGTCGCAAACCGAACCGACAGTCCCGTTTCTCCCGGCGCAGACTAGTGTCGGGGCTGATCAAAGCTCATCCAAAACCGATCGAACACGGAGCGTGAGTTCTCGTGACGCTAGCGAGCGTCGCGGGGAATGCTTTCGCTTGAGAAAGGTAATGCTCCTATGAGTGAAAACGAAATGAAAGTCACGCCAAACGGAACGAATGTTTTCGGGATGCCGTTGTTGGACTTCTCGAAGCTCGCCTTGCCCGGGGTGGTCGGCGAGCTCGCCGAGCAGGGCTACGCCCGCGCGCGGGAAGGCTGCGAGAAGATCAAGGCCGGGTCGCAGGAGATGGCGGAAGCGCTGCGCGAGACCTATTCGAGCAATGCCAGAAGCGCGACCGACTACGGGCTCAAGATGTTCGAAATCTCAAACGCCAATGCCGCATCCGCGCTCGATTTCTGGGTCCACCTTTTCGGCAGCAAGTCAGCTACCGATGCCCTTGCCTTGTCCGCGGCGCAAGCGCGCAAGGCGTTCGAAACCGCATCCGACCAGAACAAGGAATTGTGGGCGCTTGCCCAGACGCTTGCGACGGAAACCGGTGAGCCGATCAGGAAGCACCTTACGAAGGTTCTCCACCAGGCCGGCTAAAAGCGCGCCCTATTCATGTCCATGACTGGTTTGAGGAGGGATCCGGCCGGTTGGAACAAGCCCAGGCGAGCATGCAGCCCCCTACCGGCCAATGCTCGATCAAACAAGGTGCGCGATGCCCCCCAAGTGACCGCACCGACAAGAGGCGCACTCCAACCGGCCGGTGCTTTTCTGGAAGACAATAAATACCAAACGCAAGGGAGGGTGAAAAATGGGTATGGTCATGGTCAAGTGTCCGCAAACCGGACACGCGATTCCCACCGGCATCAAGACTGATCGCGAGAGCTTTGGGCGCCGCGCGGTGTTTTTCTCGCGCACCCGTTGCCCGATCTGTCGCACCGATCACGCGTGGTTTGCGCGGGAAGCCTGGGTCGACGAGCCGAGCATCCCGGGGCGGCATCGCAGCGCCGGCTCCCCGGCGTAATCGTCGACACGATCAAGCGATAATCGCGATGGAGGGACACCATGGCGCGCCTGCAAATCCCAGATGAAACGTCCACTTGGCTGCTGCAGGCCAAGGACTTTCTGGACCAAGCACGACGGCTGAAGCCGGGCCCTGGGCGCAACGAGCTGCGCCAGACGGCGAAGGTGCTGCGCGAGCTTGCCAAACACGAGGCGGCATCCGAGTCAGCACTCGAACGTGATTGGCGGCAGAGAACCCGGTCGGGCAGAGGGTCCGCTCCTTGATGGGGCTTTCCTGGAACGCCGCAGCGGCAAGTCGCGGCGTGGAAGCTTAAGACGTGGAGGTCAAGAGGTCGCGCGGAAACGCGCTCACATTGCATCGCCCGGTTCAATTTCTGGGATGCGCCCGTCTTCGCGCAGAACCGCCGCGCGCGATTGCGCCGAATTCATCGAGAAAATCTCCTCGACTTCGAGACGCATGACGCTGTGGCATTCGCACGCTGCCGCCGCGAGCCGCGCTCGGTCGATCTCGATCAGGCCTCGTCGATCGGACCTGATCGCTCCGCGCGCGCGCAGATTGCGCATCAGGAGCGTTACCGTCGTGCGGCGCACACCGAGTATTTGCGACAGCGCCTGCTGGGTGAGCGGGAGCACATCATGGTCGACGCGGTCGCTAAGCTGGAGCAGCCAGCGAGCCATGCGAGCTTCGACCGGGTGCAGCGCATTACAGGCCGAACCGAGTTGGAACTGTATCAACATCGCCCTGATGTGGGTTTGGACCGCACTCCGGATCGCGGGACTGCGGCTGAAGGCGGCGTGAAATCGCGATGCAGGAATCCGGGCAGCGGTGCCCGCCGCACGAACGACCGCGGTAATGGCCGAAGGTGACGACCCGAGCACCGAAAGCGTGCCAACTGCCCCCTCACGTCCAATTACGGCCGTGGCAACCGTGCGTCCGTCCGCCATGTCGATCATCAGTGAGATGGCGCCGCTGTGAGGGAAGAAGACGTACTCGATATCGTCACCCGCCCGTGAAAGGACCGCGTCCTGACCGAGCGCGATCACCTCAAGCTCGGGCCCCAGCAGATCGAGGTCCGATGCCGACAATGCTGCAAGAAGGCGATTGCCCGTTCCGCCGCGAGGTGTCACTGCGGGGAACTCGCGATGACGCGTCCGCAGCGTTCTCCATTTGGAGTGTCGCGGAACAGCCGTATTAACATAAATTTCTTTCTCTACGCGCACTCACACAAATACGCTCTCGCTCTATCAACAAACAACAAACTCCAAACACCCGGCAGCGAGGTAGACTCTCTGCTCGCACTCTCTGCCCGCAGAGTCGAGAGAAATTAGATGCAAAATGGGCCGCCAGACGCAACCGTAAAATACGCATGGATAACACCGTAAGACTGCGGAAGATGCGGTTCCAATTCCGGCGCACGGCAAAGCTGCTCTCGATTGACGAGGCTGTTCCGCTCTTAAACTACGGCCGTCGCTTCTCCGCGATGAGCGGCGCTCCCAAGACCAGAAGACCGGCGTCGAGATCGTGCGCAAGGCGCTGTCCGCGCCGGCCCGCCAGATCGCGATCAACGCGGGCGAAGACGGTTCCGTCATCGTCGGCAAGATCCTCGAGAAGGAGCAGTATAACTACGGCTTCGACTCGCAGACCGGCGAATACGGCAACCTGGTCTCCAAGGGCATCATCGACCCGACCAAGGTGGTTCGCGCGGCGATCCAGAACGCGGCCTCCGTCGCGGCTCTCTTGATCACCACCGAAGCCATGATCGCCGAACTGCCCAAGAAGGGCGGCGCAGGCGCAGGCGACATGCCCCCCGGCGGCGGCATGGGCGGCATGGACTTCTAAGTCCAGCCACTCAGGCAACAGCCCAAGAAGTGCAAAACCCCGGCAGCGATGCCGGGGTTTTTGTTTGATAAATTCTCCACCCCTCGTCATTCAGGGTGTGCGAAGCGCGAGCTAGTCGCGCGGCATCTCCGATCCCTGCAGTATCGCAGCCACCAGCTGCAATATCCCTGCACTTGCGCAGGAGCCTCCCGCGCTATACCGGCCTGAAGAAATTCAGACCCGGAGATCCGCGAATGGCCGCCCCCAAAACCCTGCTCGAGCTTTCCGGCGCCGACCTCAGGCCGCCGCGCCTGCGCGACGCCGCGCTGGTCATGATCGACCTGCAGAACGAATATCTGGCGGGGCCGATCGCCCTGCCCGATGCGCAGAGCGCAATCGCCAGCGCCGCGCAACTGTTGGCGCGGGCGCGCGAGGCCGGCGCGCGGATCTTTCATATCGCCCACAAGGGACGTCCCGGCGGGCTGTTCGATCGCACGACCGAGCGCGGCGCGATCGTGTCCGCGCTGGCGCCGCTGCCGGACGAGCCGGTCATCGAGAAGTGCTTGCCCAACGCGTTCGCCGGCACCGATCTGCAGGCGCAGCTCGCCGCCAGCGGTCACAAGGACATCGTGCTTGCCGGGCTGATGACGCATATGTGCGTCAGCTCCACCGCCCGCGCCGGGCTCGATCTCGGCTTCCGGATCACGGTCGATGCCGATAGCTGCGCCACGCGCGACCTCCCGGACGGACGCGGCGGGACGATCGCGGCCGCCACCATCCACGACATCGCGCTCGCCGAACTGTCCGACCGGTTCGCGATCATCGCCCGCGGCGGCAACGCGCTGGCCTGACCGCGCCAACCAGGGGAGCCTCACCATGCTGCAGCTTTACTTCTGGCCGATGGCTTGCTCGCTCGCCGCCCGCATCGCGTTGCTGGAAGCCGGCGTCGACGCGCGCTATCGCGTCGCCCATCTCTGGAACAAGAAGGTGCTGGACGACGACAGCGATTTCCGCGACGTCTCGCCGAAGGGCGCCGTGCCGGTGCTGGTCCTCGAAAACGGCGACCGGCTGACCGAGAACGCCGCGGTGCTGCAATACATCGCCGACCTCAGGCCCGAACTCGGACTGGCGCCGCCGCCGGGCGATCCCGATCGCTATCGGCTGCAGGAGTGGCTGAGTTTCGTCGGCACCGAAATCCACAAGGGCTTTCTGTTTCCGATGTACTGGTACAAGGACGACGCCGCAAAGGCCTTCCCGCGCGGACGGATCGGACAGAACGCGGCTGTGATCGCCGCGCATCTGGCCGACCGCGAATATCTCGTCGGCGACCGTTTTACGGTCGCGGACGCCTATCTCGGCTGGTCGCTGCTGCTGTTCGGGCACTGTGGCGTCGAGCTGGCGCAGTGGCCGTCGTTATCGGCCTATCTCGCGCGGATCCAGGCACGCCCCCATGTCAAGGCGGCGATCGGCATCGAGATGGAATTGCGCAAGACGGTGAAGATGTAGGCGACGGCGCGCGGGCTATTCGGCCCGCTCACTCCACCTTCGCCAGCACCGCGAGGCGCTTGATGCCCTGCTCGCGATAGGCGCGCAGGAAGGCATAGTAATCCTTGAACGACACGCAGCCGTTGGAATCGCCGTTCGGACCGAGCATGTAGGTGTGCGCCAGCAATCCGGAGCGGCCAAAGATCTTGTCTTCGCCGCCGATCGGATTGAGCCGCAGTGCCGGCACGCCGTGGAACAGCGCCTCGCGCGGCGTCAGCTCGTAGATGTGCGGCGGCGTCACGCCCTGCATCCGGACGTGCGAATAGCGCACATCGTCGAGCTTGGAGCCGAGGCCGGAATGCGCTTCCAGTTTGGTACCGTCGGGCAGATAGACCATGCGCGCCGAGATGTCATAGACCGCCGTCTGCTTGTCGTAGGGCGGCGATCCGCCGAGCATCGGGTTTTGCGCCCTGGTATCCGGCAGGCTGCCGGTGACACTGGCGTCGGCGGACGCATAAGACAGCAGCGACCCGCGCGAAGCTTGCTTGCCCCAAAGCTTTTCGACGATGGTCGGCTTGTCGTTGGAAGCAATCGACATCACCGCGGCCTTGGCGCGTTGCGCCATGTCACGCACCGTCGCTCCCGGCGTTTTGGCGGCGGGCTTGGCCTCGGCCTGCTTCGGCGCCGGCGCTGGAACGTTCAGTGCGACTTGGGCCGGCGGCGTTGCGGCTTCCTTCGACTTCGGCGCTTCCGCGAGTTTGGGCGTTTCGATTTTCTTCGGCGCCTCGGCGAGCTTCGGCGCATCGACGGGCTTTGCTATCTGATCGGCGCTCGGCGGCGATATCTCGGCGAGTCTGGTTGCTTCAACCGGCTGCGGGTCGACGCCCTGCGGGGCAGACGCTGCAAACCTTTCGTTAAACATAATCTGAGGTGACAGCGTTTCGGCGCGCGAACTTTGCGCCGCCGGATCGGACAATGCGGCCATCGCGCTGTTGGCGGCAGGCACCGCGGGCCGCGCAGCAGCGGCGACCGATCGCTTGACCACATGCGCATCAACCACCGCCGTGTTCATCGACGGGTAGATGCCGGCGCTCAATACGTTGCTGTAGACGGTCCACGCACAGCCCAGCACGAGGCCTGCAACCGCAACGCTGCCGAGGAAATGCTGGGGAATGATCTTGCGGGAGGATTTCCTGCGGCTGGAAGCCGCACGGCCATACGCACCGGTACTCATACTCATTTACACGCCGCCCACAACAATTCCACCAAGTCCTCTTTGATGTTGCGCCCGGAACTTCCCGGGCCGCATTTCGCAGAGGTGCGGAGCGTCATTAAGGCGAGTTTTAGTTAAATGCGGATTAAACCCGGGCGGTTCCGTGGCATGCCCAACCGCATGGAACTGTTGCGGAAATTACCTCCGTAGAGATGCGGGCAAATCACGATCTGGCCACATTCGACAACCGGTCGCAGGATACCGGAAATGTCGTGTGGTTTAGTCGCGTCGCACAAGCCCGCGGCTATTTCAGCTCCGGTGGCGGCGAGCGGTCGAACACCTCGCCTGTCGGCCGCTCCATTACATCGAGCGCATAGGTCTCGATCAATAGCGGGCCGCGTTTGCGCTTGATGTCCGCGACCTTATCGACGCGGGCGAACGCTTCCTTCAAGGAAGGCTGATCGACATCGCGCACATAGAGCAGTTTGCCGGCGAGCTGCGCCGCCGAAGGCTCGGGCATGTTGACCCAGCGGATGCGCTGGCTCTGCTGGGCAACGCAGGTGCCCTTCGGCAGATAGAAAGCGAGCCAGCCGGTGGTGCCGTAATCCGGCGCCAGCACGCAGGCGGCGCCGACGCGCGCCCGCACCGCCTCGATCTCGCTGGCGGTTTCGCGCCAGCCGACGCCGACGCTGCGTACCGTGGCATCGCGGCGATAACCCGACAGCAAGCCGGTATTGGCCTGCACGATCAGCAGCGCGAACACCACGGCGCCCCCTGGCGCCGCCCAGTGTCGGCAGAAGTCGACCACGCGCTGTTCGCGCGGCGCCCACTCGACAAGGTGCGCTGCGACCGCAGCCGCGATCGCAAAAGCCGGATAGACCGGCGCGAACCAGTTCGCCTCGACGCGGGCGTGCAGCGAATGCCAGACGAAATAGGCGACGATGGTCCAGAACATGGTGTTGACCAGCACACGCGCCGCCAGCGCGCCGGCCTGGCGTTGATACAACGCGTACAGCCCCATCGCGCCGAGGATCCACACCGCCGGCGTCGCGAACACGAACTGCGTCGGGATCAGTTCGGCGATGAAGACGGGGCGGAAATCCTCGATCCTGGCGCGGCCCATCTGCTTGATGAAGGAAACCCAGTGGTGATCGGCATTCCACCAAATGACCGGCGCAAACATCAGCACCGCCACGAGGCCGCCGAGATAGAGCCACGGCGAGATCAGCCAGTGCCGCAGTTTCGGAACGACGACGAGCCAAATCAGGATCGCCGGCCCGAAGAACAGCGCGGTGTATTTCGACAGCAGCGCGCAGCCGGCGGCAGCGCCAACCGCCAGCCACCATGCGCCGCGCCCGGTCTGCAGCACCTTGGCGAGCGCCAGCAGCACGAAGCTCGAAGCGACCAATAGCGGCGCGTCCGGCGTGACGATCATGGTGCCGACCGCCGCCATCAGCGTGACGTTGAGCAGGATCGCGGCCGTCGCCGCCACGCGCCGGCCGCCGAACAGGACCGACGTCGCCTCGTAGACCGCCCAGCTCATCGGCAGTGCCAGCAGGATCGAGACCAGCCGTACGCCGAGTTCGGTATCGCCCGCGATCAGCGTGCCGAGCCGGATCACCAGGGCAACCATCGGCGGATGATCGTAGTAGCCGCCGGCGAGATGCTTCGACCACATCCAGTAATAGGCTTCGTCGAAGGTGATCGGTGTGAAGGCGGCGGCCACCAGGCGCAGCGCCACCAGCGCCAGGATAATCAGAACCGTGTTGAGGACAGACCGCGCCTCGTTCGGGTTCATTTTGGCGCCTCATCGGCGCTGATTGAATCAGCGCCGGGCGCCAGCTTTTTGTTTTGACGCGTTTTCTTCACGCGAACCGGAAGGCCACTTCGCTCGAAAACGCTATGCATTATCTCTTCCGCCAGACGAACAGTCCGGACATGGCGTAGTTCCAGACCACGCCCATCAGCGCGCCGGCGGCGCCCGCGAGCCACCAGATCGGCTCCTGGTCGTAGACCGAGAAGGCGACGCCGACATTGGCGAACAGCCCGACGCTGCAGACCAGGTAGAACAGCAGCAGGCCGCGCAGGATGGCAAAGCCCTTCAGCCGCTGGTCGCGATAGGTCAGGAAATTGTTGAGGACGAAATTGCTGGTCATCGCGACCAGCGCGCCGGCGGCCTGCGCCTCTGGAAACGGCACGTTGAAGATTTCGAGCGCGATGAACAGCGTGGTCAGATGCACGATGAGGCCGATGGAGCCGACCATCGCAAACAGCAGGAAGCGCAGCGACACCACGTCGTGGGTCAGCTTCGCCAGCACCAAGCCGAGGAAGTCCAGCGCCACCATGGAATCGAGCTTGCTCTCGCCGTGCTGGCGCGAGCCGAACGTGAACGGCACCTCGATCGTGCGCAGCTTGCCTTGCGCGGTCGCGACGATGTCGAGCAGGATCTTGAAGCCTTGCGTCGAGAGCTGCGGCGCCAGTTGCTCGAACTTGTCGCGGCGGATCATGAAGAAACCGCTCATGGGGTCGGCGATCTCGACCTTCAGCACGCGCTTGGCGACTTCGGTTGCCAACTGGCTGGCGCCGGCACGGCTCTTGTTGAAACTGTCGGCGCTGCCGCCCTCGATATAGCGGCTGCCGACCACGAGTTCGGCCTCGCCGCGCTGCAGCAGCCCCACCATCTTCGGCAGTTGGGTTTCGTCGTGCTGCAAATCGGCGTCGATGACCGCCGCATAGGGCGCGCTCGATGCCAGAATGCCTTCGATGCAGGCGCCGGACAGGCCGCGCCGCCCGATCCGGCGGATGCAGCGGACGCGGGGATCCTGCCGCGCCAGCCCGCGCACCACTTCCCAGGTGCCGTCGGGCGAATTGTCGTCGACGAACACGACTTCCCAGGGGATGCCGGCCAGCGTGGCTTCCAGCCTCCGGTACAGCACCGTGACGTTGTCGCGCTCGTTGAAGGTGGGGACGACGACCGAAAGCTGCGGCAAACCGGCGGCCTGCGACAGCGATTCGGGGTCCGGTCTGATGGCATCATTCATGGGGCCAGCGTATATCCGCAGCCGCCAATGATGCCAAGGCGTGGGCTACGGGCTGGCTATTGATCGGGGGAAAACGGCCAAAATAGCCCGGCTTTTTGGTTTGACGCGTTTTCCTGACGCGAACCGGCGGCCACTTCGCCTGAAAATGCTCCAGAAATGCCAACGACCACGAACAGAGGGCGCGCGTACATCCGGCGCTGCCAGCCTATTCATGGTCGTCCCAGCGCCGGAGCTATGAAGCGTCGACGTCGCCGTTAAGTATTAACTGGAGATGCCCGGGGCGTTCCGCAAGGGGAACGGCCGGTATCCTATTGATTGGGCACTTCCCGAATCACCGGGCCGCGGGGAACCGGCGCCGCGGGGGCCGCCGGTACTGCCTGCCCCGGCTGAACGGCGGCCGGTTTGGCGGGCTTGCCGAACTGCCCGATCGGCCCGTAGGCGATCGCGACCACCAGCACAATTGACGCGATGATGGCGCCCAGAATACCCGCTATCGACTGAGAGTTCATACCCAACAATCCTCAACGCCCGACCAGGGATTGATATCACGGAAAACCGCCGCGGAGAAATAGGCCCCCGCCTCGCGATGGCTAATTCGCCGCGGCCTTGCGCCGCGCAAACGCCGTCACGATGTCCTTTTGCGCCAACGCGATGGCATTGTTGGCGGTCGTCATGTTGGCGCCCGCCTCATTGCTGGGGAATTGCAGTCCGAGAAAATCCACCAGTGCGACCCGGAAATTCTGCCGCTCCGACGGACAGGCGCTTGCGATCAGCGCGCCAAAATCCCGTTCCGAAAGACCGCGGTTGCTGTCGCGCGGAAATTCCCGGGCAAGGCAGTTCCAGTAGTCGTCACGCCCCGACACCGCCAGGCGATGCGCATCATCGGTCTCATCGGCCATCGCGACGGATGCCGTCATCGCAACCGTCAGGGTCAGCATGATCGCACGCATACCGCTCTCCCTTCGCAACAATCTCATGACTGCAGCGTCCTTTCTGAACATTTCCGGTGCAATCTACCGATATTTTGTGTGCAGTCCTGTCCGGCGGATGCCGCGCTCCCAAATGTCATCACGCCAGTGCCCTTCAACTGACAAGCAAGAACCGTGATTCCAGCGCAAACGTGGCGGAGCCTCAACCTTTGGTTTGACATTGAATAGGGGAACAAGATGTCGGGTACAGACGAGACCAAACCGGCGGCCAAGTCCGGACGACGCAACAAAAAGGGGGAAGCGAGGCGCCAGAAATCGAATTCACCGGAGAACCCGGCGCCGGTTGAAATGCAAACTCCGCAACGGGAACAAGAGCAGGCTCCCCAAGCGAACCAGCAGCCGGCCGTCAGCGAATCGCTTGAGGCCGTCGTCGCGGAAGCAATGGTCGCTGAGCCCGATGCCGTTTCGGCAGACGCCCCCTTGCCGGCCGATGCCCCCTCGCTGGCCGAACCTGCCACGGTCGAACCCGCGCCGGTCTCGTTGCAGACCATCGCCAATGCCTATCGCGACTACACACGGAAATCTTTCGAGGAGTTCGGGTCCTTTTTCGAGCAGCTCAGCGGCGCCCGCTCGCTCGACAAGGCGATGGAAGTTCAAACCGAATTCATGAAACGGGCCTACGAGAGCTCGGTTGCCGAGTCGCGGAAGATCCGCGAACTTCACAGCAAGCTTGCCAGGCAAACCCTCGAACCGTTTCAGGGCCTCGTCGGAAAGCCGCCCGAGAGCCACGGTAAATCCTGAACGCGTGACGCGATTGCCTTCGATGGCACCAAGCAAGAGGCTCCGGTTTTCCGGGGCCTTTTTTGTGCCGCGAGACTGCCGCGCACTGAGACCGCCGCGCAATTCCATCGGTTTCGTTCCCGGCGACAAACTGGCCAATCGGGGCCGATGTGGTTAAGATCGCACACCCCTCCTCTCGATCCCCATGAGCCCCTCCGTGAGCAAGCCTTCGAAACCGTCCGCCAACAGCAGCGGCAACATCTATGTCGGCGTCGGCGGCTGGACCTTCGAGCCGTGGCGCGGGGTGTTTTATCCGGAGAAGCTGACGCAGGCGAAGGAACTCGCCTATGCGGCGTCGAAGCTGACCTCGATCGAGATCAACGGGACTTACTATGGTTCGCAGAAGCCGGAGAGCTTTCGCAAATGGGCGCGCGAAGTGCCCGATGGTTTCGTGTTTTCGTTGAAGGGGCCGCGCTTCGCCACCAATCGCCGCGTGCTGGCGGAAGCCGGCGATTCGGTGAAACGGTTCTATGATTCCGGCGTGCTGGAACTCGGCGACCGGCTCGGTCCCGTGCTCTGGCAATTCGCGCCGACCAAGAAATTCGACGGGGCCGATTTCGGCAAGTTTCTCGAGCTGCTGCCGCGCAAACTCGACGGCCGCGCGCTGCGCCACGTGGTCGAGGTACGGCACGACAGTTTTGGCGTGTCCGAATTCATCGCGCTGCTGCGGCAGTTCGAGACGCCCGTGGTCTATGCCGAGCACGGCAAATATCCGGCGATCGCGGATATCGCCAGCGATTTCGTCTATGCGCGGCTACAGAAGGGCAATGACGAACTCAAGACCTGCTATCCGCCGAAACAGCTCGACGCTTGGGCAAAGCGGTTTAAGGTCTGGGCCTCAGGGAGCGAGCCCGACGACCTGCCCCGCGTCGATGGGACCAAGCCGAAGAAGACGCCGCGCGACGTGTTCGCCTACGTCATCCACGAGGGCAAGATCCGCGCGCCCGCAGGCGCGATGGAATTGATCGAACGGGTGAAGTGATCACCTAATCCAGCTTGATGCCGGCCTCGCGGATCAGCCTGGTCCAGCTTTCATATTCGGACGCGACGAATGCCTCGACCTTGTCGTCCGGCAGATCCCAGACTTCACCGCCGCTCTTCTCGAAGCGCTCCTTGAGTTCGGGCAAGGAGGCGCGGATATCGCGGCGGAGCCTTGCGATGACGTCCGGCGGGGTTTTGGCCGGAGCAAAGATGCCGAGCCACGAATCCACATCGAGGCCGGGCACGCCCGCTTCCGACATCGTCGGCACGTCGGGCGCCAGCGCGCTCCGCCTCGACGACAACACCGCGATGCCTCGCGCCTGCCCCGACTGCACGTAAGGAAGCCCCGCCGCCATCGAGTCGAAGAACAGGTCGATGCGGCCCGCCAGCAGATCGGTGAAGGCCGGCGGCGACCCCTTGTAGGGTACTTCGAGGAACTTGACGTCCGCCGCCTTCATGAATGCGGCCGCCACCAATTGCTGACCGGTGCCGACGCCGGCGGTCGCCACCGAAATCGAACCCGGATTGGCTTTCGCCGCCGCGACAAGGTCCTGCAGCTTCGCGTGCGGCAGATCCTTGCGGCCGACCATCACGTAACCGAATTTGTAGACCAGCGCGACCGGCACAAAATCCTTCCGGGGATCGTAGCCGAGCTTCGAATACAGCGCCGAATTGAATGCCATGTTGGAGAGGCCGCCGACCAGCAGCGTGTAGCCATCCGGCTCGCTCTGGCTTGCGGCCTGCGTGCCGACGACGGTTCCGGCGCCGGGCTTGTTCTCGACGACGAAGGCCTGTCCCATCCGCTTCGACAGCGCATCGGCAATGTGCCGCCCGACCAGGTCGTAACTGCCCCCGGGGGCGATCGGGACGATGATCTTCACGGGACGGTCGGGATAGCCGGTCTGCGCCTGCGCGGTCGCAACGCCGCAAGCGAGCAGCGCCAGCATCGATGCCAGCACGCGGCAAAATCGGTTCATCGTGTTTCCCCCGGCCAGACCGCCGTCAACGGACGGTTTTGACCGACTATGCGATACGCCGCACCCGGCCGCAACGCGGATCTGGAACTCGATCCATCCATGGCGTAGCCTTGCACCAACGGCATCACCAATGTCTGGACTGCAATGGCCCGCAAGACCACGCGCCTCTTCACCATCGGCTACGAGCAGACGCCGGCCAAGGCCGTACTCGACGAGCTGCAAGATGCCGGCGTGAAACTGCTGGTCGACGTGCGCGCAGTAGCGTCGTCGCGGCGGCCGGGCTTTTCCAAGAACCAGCTCGCGGCAGGCCTCGACGAGCGCGGCATTTCCTACCTGCACCTGAAGGGGCTCGGTACGCCGAAGAGCGGTCGCGAGGCCGCACGCAGCGGCCAGTTCGGCCTGCTGCACAAGATCTATTCCGCGCATCTGAAGACGGTACAGGCCAGGGAGGAACTCGACGAACTGTCCGCGCTGGTGAAGAAGTCAGGTCCGGTCTGCATCCTCTGCTACGAGCGGGACCACGCGCATTGCCACCGGCAATGGATCGCCGAGATCATCGAAGACCGCGACGGCGTGAAGGTCGAGAATCTGGTGGCGCCGCAGGTGTAGCCGTCATTGCGAGGAGCCCTTGCGACGAAGCAATCCACCCTTCCTTCGCCGCGATGGATTGCTTCGCTTCGCTCGCAATGACGTCGGGAACGTCACCCCTCGCCCGTCAGCCAAATCGTCCCCGCCATCATCTGCACGCAACCGCCGCCGACATGAACTGATGCGACCGCACCGTTCTGTTTGCGGACGCGCGTCTTAAGCAGGCTTGGGCGCCCCATGTCGACGCCCTGCCCGATACTCAATTTCAGTTCGCCGTCCCGTGTGGAATCGAGGTCGGCGAGCAGCGCCGCGGCGGCAGCGGTCGCACTTCCGGTCGCCGGGTCCTCCGACAATCCGCTGGCGCCGGGATGAAACATCCGCGCCTGCAGATCGCAGGGCTTTTCACCCGCCGGCACGTCGCGCGTGTAGAAATAGACCGCGTCGCTGCCGTCGCACGGGAAGGTCCGTGCAAATGCCGCGGCATCGGGTCGCGCCCGCCGCAGCGCCTCGCGCGAGGCGAGCTCGACGGCGAGGAACGGCAGCCCGACCGAGATGATCTGCGGCGCATGCCGGTCCGTCTTCACATCGCCGGCCGACAGCGAAAGGCAGGCGCCAGCCTGTTCAGCGCTGAGCTGCGACAACCGTCTCAGCGGCTGAGGTGCGGTCAGCTCAGCCCCCACAACCCTGCCCTGCTCGGTCAATATCTCCACCGGCACCAGCCCGGCCTTCTCCTCGAACAACAGCCGCGCCGGCGGCTTTTCGGTCAGTGTCGCCAACACGAAGGCGGTACCGACATTGGGATGGCCGGCGAACGGGATCTCCCGGTTCACCGTAAAGATTCGAACCTGCGCGTCATGCGCGGGATCGGCCGGCGGCAGTACGAAGGTCGTCTCCGAATAATTGAACTCGCCCGCGATCGCCTGCATCTGCGCGGTGGCGAGCCCGCCGGCGTCGAGCACCACGGCGAGCGGATTGCCGCCGAAGGCGCGGTCGGTGAATACGTCGCAGGTGATGTAACGCCGCTGCATGTCGAACTTCCCCTATCCCAATCGCCACACGCTCATCGGCCGGTCGTAGCCCCTGACCTGAACCTCGCCGAGCGAAACCGCATCGCCGCACGCCTCTCCCAGCGCGTCGCGGACGGCTTGCGAGATCAGGAACTGCGAATTGAAATCCTTGTTGAGCGCTTCGAGCCGTGCGGCGAAGTTCACGGTATCGCCGATCACCGTGTATTCCTTGCGACGCGGCGAGCCGATGTTGCCAGCGACCACTTCGCCGAAATGAATGCCGATGCCGATCCGCAGCGGCCAGCTCGCCGCCTTGTTGGCGCGCTCGTTGGCCTCGAGCATCTCGCGCGCCGCGGCGACCGCCTGATGCGCGGCGTCTTGCGCCTCCAACGGCGCGCCGAACAGCGCCAGGAATCCGTCGCCGAGAAACTTGTTCACGATGCCGCCGTGGCGATCGAGAATATCCACCAGCACCGCAAACGCGCCGTCGAGCCGGTCCACCACCTCCTGCGGCGACCGGTCACGCGCGCCCGCGGTAAAGCTGCGGAAATCGACGAACATGACGGCGACGCGGCGGATGTCGCTCCCGGTGCCGGTGCCTTCGGCCATCAACCGCGCCACCACCTGCGGCGAGACGTGCTGGCCGAACAGGTTGGTGACACGGTCGCGTGCGGTCGCGGCCAGAATGCTGGCCGCGAATTGCCGGCGCAACTGCACCGCCACCGCACCCGCCAGCATGCCGCAGATCAGCACCATCACGCTGCGCACGGCGTGATAATAGAGGTCGGGCGCGGGATCGACGCTGCCGGCACGATGATAGAACATCGCCATGTAGAACAGCTCGGCGGCCGCCACGAAGCCGGTAAAGGTCGAGAGCCAGAAATCCAGCCGCAGCGTCGAGAGAATGATGAAGATGAAATAGGTCAGCGGCACCACGAAGCCGAGCGCCTCTACCGGCCCCATGCTGTCGATGTGCAGCGCCAGCGCCAACGTCGGCATCGAGGTTTCGATAAACGCGCCGAGATAGCGCCGATAGACCGGCAGATCGCGGTCCAGCTTCAGATACCGGCTGATGCTGACATGGACCCAGAGTTCGAAACCGATGAACGGGATCAGGATGCTGAAAAGGTCGGTCGGCTTGAGACGTCCATGCCAGAGATGTTCGACCGCATAAGGGTCGATGGTATGAAGGATCCCGAGCATAACCGCGAGGATCACGGCCGTCCCAATCAGCGCCTTCACGCGGATCAGCTCGGTGCGTAGCACCTGCTGCATCAATGCATGCTGAAACTCGGCCGATACCGCCGAGCCCTGCGCCTTGTTTCCCCACAGCCCCAGCATTGTTCTTTCCTGGTCATTCCGG
Organism: Bradyrhizobium sp. KBS0727; assembly: GCF_005937885.2. NCBI lineage: Bacteria > Pseudomonadati > Pseudomonadota > Alphaproteobacteria > Hyphomicrobiales > Nitrobacteraceae > Bradyrhizobium > Bradyrhizobium sp. KBS0727. The sequence continues at coordinate 4,607,634 of NZ_CP042176.1, forward strand.
GGCGATGCGAAAGCATCGAACCCGGAATCTCGAGATTCTCAGATGTGCAATAGCACATCTTAGTTCGATGCTTTCGCATCGCCCCGGAACGACTGCCCACAATATTGCATCAATCGAGCGTGCGACGGAAGCGCGTCACGGCGATCGTCATCGCCAACAGCATCAGTGCAATGAGTGCAATCGTGTCGTACTGCAAATTCTGGATAGTCGCGCCCTTGAGCATGATAGCGCGAACGATGCGGACGTAGTGCGTCAGCGGCAGGCCCTCGCCGATATATTGCGCCCAGACCGGCATGCCCGCGAACGGAAACATGAAGCCGGACAATAGAATACTGGGCAGGAAGAACATCATCGACAACTGCATCGCCTGCAGCTGGTTCTGCACGATGGTCGAGAACGTGTAGCCGATCGCGAGGTTAGTGGTGATGAACAGCGTCGACAGCAGCGCCAGCGTGAACAGGCTGCCGAGGATCGGCACCCCGAACAGCAACACGCCGATGCCGACGATCAGCGTCGCCTGGATGAAGCCGACCATCACGTAGGGCACGATCTTGCCGAACATCACCTCGACCGGCTTGATCGGCATCGACAGCAGGGCTTCCATGGTGCCACGCTCGATCTCGCGCGTCACCGACAGGGCGGTGAAGATCAGCATGGTCATGGTCAGGATGGTGCCGACCAGGCCGGGCACGATGTTGAGCCGTGACGAGGCCGCCGGGTTATAGCGCGCATGGGCGCGGATCTCGAACGGCATCAAGGGCGGATCGCCGGCATGGAGGTCGTGCTCCAGCGCAGTCTGCACGATGGCGCCAAGCGCACCGAGCGCAGAGCCAGCCGCCACCGGGTCGGTGGCATCGGCCGCGACCAGCAGCGCCGGCTTGTCGCCGCGCCGCACCGCGCGCTCGAAGCCGCGCGGGATTTCGACGCCGAACAGCACCTTGCCCGACTGCAGCAGGTCGTCGAACTCGGCGACGCTGTGAACTTCGCGGGTGAAGCGGAAATAGGCGGTGTTTTCGATCGCCTTCAGCACCGAACGCGCAAGGTCGCTGTCCTCCTGCAGCAAGACCGCCGTCGGCAGGTTGCGCGGCGTGGTGTTGATGGCGAAACCGAACAGGACGAGCTGCATCACCGGCAGCATCACGATCATCGCGAACGAAACGCGGTCGCGGCGAAGCTGGATGAATTCCTTGACCAGCATCGCATAGCTGCGCCACCAGAAACCGAACGGAGGTTCCTTGACGTCGTGATTCCCGCGATAGGCTTCGTTCGCGCTCATTGGAAATTGTCCTTTGAGCGGCTCATCAGGTCGATGAACACATCCTCCAGCGACGGTTCGCTGGGCTGGAAGTACCACCCCTTACCGTCACGATAGCCCGCGACGGTGGCCTCGAGCGCGGATTTGTCGCGGCCGGAGACATGCAGGCTGGTGCCGAACGGCGCCACCGTGTCGATGCCGGGCTTGCCGGTGAGTTCGGCGGTGAGCGCATTGAGATCGTCGCCGGTGACGGTGTAGGTCGACAGCGCCGATTTCGCGATCACCTCGTCCACGGTGCCATGCGCCAGCAGGTGGCCATAGGCGATATAGGCGATCTCGTGACAGCGCTCGGCTTCGTCCATGTAATGGGTGGAGACCAGCACCGTCAGCCCTTCCGCCGCCAGCGCGTGAATCTCGTTCCAGAAATCGCGGCGCGCCTTGGGATCGACGCCGGCGGTCGGCTCGTCCAGCAACAGCAATTGCGGATTGGGCAAGGTGCAGGCGCCGAGCGCCAGCCGCTGTTTCCAGCCGCCGGACAGCTCGCCGGCCAGCTGCTCCTCGCGGCCATTGAGGCCGATGCGCTTGATCATGTCGCTTGCGGCGGCGCGCGCATTGCGCATGCCGTAGAGCCGCGCCACGAATTCCAGGTTCTCCCGCACCGAGAGGTCCTGATACAGGCTGAAGCGCTGCGTCATGTAACCGACCTGGCGCTTGATCTTGTCGGCGTCGCGGCGGATGTCGTAGCCGAGGCAGGTGCCATCGCCGGCATCCGGCGTCAGCAGGCCGCACAGCATGCGGATGGTGGTGGTTTTGCCGGAGCCGTTCGGACCGAGGAAGCCGTAGATGGTGCCGCGCTTCACCTGCATCGACAGGTCATGCACAACCTCGCGTCCGCTGAACGATTTCGACAGCCCTGCGACATCGATGGCGATGTCAGGCGCTGATGTCGGCGCGGAACTCATCGCTTGTCCGCCACCGGTGTCCGCACGCCGAGGAACACACTGATCGGCTGGCCGACACGCAAGCTATCGGGCCGGCTCGGCCGCGCCTGGATCAGATAGACCAGCTTGTTGCGCTCATCGAGGCTGTAGATCACCGGCGGGGTATATTCGGCCGCGGTCGCGATGAAGTAGATTTTCGCGGTGAGATCGGCGGCGCAATTATCGCAGGTGACCTTCACCTCGTCGCCAATCGCAAGCTTCGGCAGTTCGGTCTCGGGCACGAAGAAGCGCAGCTTGATGTTGCCGGGCGGCATGATCGACACCACCGGCCGCTGCGCCGCCACCATCTCGCCTTCGCGGAAATAGATCTGCTGGATGGTGCCGCCGACCGGCGCAAAGGCGCTGCGCCGCGCCAGCCGGGTCTGCGAGGTGTTGACGCGGGCTTCCGCCACCCGCAGCGCCGAGACCGCGGAGTCGAGATTGGCCTGTGTGCCCGAGCCGGACTTGCTCAGCGAGGCGGCGCGGTCGTAGGTCTGCTGCGCATTCGCCAGCGTGGCGTTGTTCTGGTTGAGATCGGCCTGCTGCAGATCGTCGTCGACCGTGTAGAGCGGCGTGCCGGGCTTGACCTCGTCGCCCTCGCGCACGTTGAGTTTTGTGACCCGGCCGGACTCATCGGGGCTGACGAAGATCATGTCGGCCTCGACCCAGCCCTGAAAACCGGGATCCCTGCGCTCGTTGCAGCCCGCGAGCATGGCGGCGAGCGCTAGCGCGGTCAGGATTGCTCTCGCTTGCGACGAAGTCATGCCGTCCTCCGTTCGCCAAACACCAGATCGAGATGCACCTGAAGCATTTCGATCGCGTCCAGTGGCGCGTGTTTGCTGAAAAGGCTTTGCCAGATCACGTTGATCAGCACGGGCGCCACCAGGATCTGCGGGAAGCGTGCAAGGTTCTTGTTCCGGATTTCGCCGCGCGCGATGCCGAGCTCGATCATGGCGCGCATGCCGGCAATGCCCTTGGCGACCACCTCGCGGTAGTAGAAGTCGGCGACGGCGGGAAAGCGCGGCCCCTCGGCCACGATCAGCCGCACGATGTCGCCGCGCTGCGTCGTCGCCACCTGCTCGATGAAGGTTTTGGCAAAGCCCTCCACCATCTCGCGCACCGTGGCATCGGGCCGCGGCGGCACGGCGCCGAGCCGGCTGACCAGCGGCACGATGGCGGTCCGGATCAGCTCCTCGAACATCGATTCCTTGTCCTTGAAATGCAGGTAGATCGTGCCCTTGGCGACGCCGGCGCGTTTGGCGACGTCGTCGAGCCGCGTCGCGGCAAAGCCGCGCGCGATGAACTCCTCCATCGCCGCCGCAACGATCGCGCCTCGGCGCTCCGCCGCGCGCTCGGCGCGATTGGACGCGGGCTGAGCGGCCGGCTGCTTTGGCGAGGTCTTTCTGGAGGCTCTATTCGTCATGGGTTATCTTTGACTGACCAGTCAGTCATTGTCAATTGAGATCGAATCGGGTTCTGGCTCACGTCGGCGTTACCGGAAATGATGGGGTAATTTCAGTTGGTTACTTGGCTTCATTCGCAATGACGGCGCTCTAACTTGTAGCCCGGATGAGCGCAGCGATATCCGGGGTGGGGTGAGAGCGGTCCCGGATTTCGCTGCGCTCATCCGGGCTACGAAGCTACAAATACGACTTCGCCTTCTCGCGGCGCGATGCGCCCGGAGTTTTGCAAGAAAACCTTGCCCTCCTGAAAACAGAGGGCGCGGGGAAGACCGGGTGCGCGCTGCACCCGCGGTCTCGCGAGCATGATGCACAGAAAAGTGCGCTCACGAGCATACAGGTTCAGCGGTGAACACACCGGCCTCCCCCACGCAACGGCTTTACGGCTTACTTCGAGCTCTCCCCGGTGAACGGGCTTTGTTGTCACCGTCGTCCATAAGAAGCGTTGGCTTCCCACGAACTTGACGCCAGCGTCGCGGCATCAGGACCACACGACTTCGCCGTACGCTTACGCCACGCTCGTCAGTCGCAGCATCAGCGTCCATCGCATCCCACCGCACGGTCGTGACGATCGCGATCGCCCCTCTTGTCGCGGTAGACGGGCGGAGTTGAACTACTGATTTGCCCGACGGTAACAGCGGAATATTTTTTCCCGAGGGACTGGACGACCCAAATCGCGTTGAATCCCTTCAGCAAATTAGATTTTTGGCGCACGGCTTTTTCAGCGGAGTACAGCCTTGTCACCCGCGATCCACGCAGCAGCAATGCGCCGCGCGCGTTGCCCTCGGTGCGCGAACCTGCTGCAATGTCCGAAATCATCGGGCATAAAAAAATCGCCCGGCACGGAGGAACGCGTCCCATGACCATTATCGATTCCCAGGTCCATGCCTACGAGGCGAACACGTCGAAGCGCCCGTGGTACAGCGTGCCGAACTGGCCCGACCATGTCACCGGGGACGAAATGGTGGCGGCGATGGACAAGGTCGGCGTCGACGGCGCGATCTTCATTTCAGCTTTTTCGATGTACCGCTACGACGCCAGCTATGCCGTGGAAGTGCAGCGGGCGCATCCCGGCCGGATGGCGATCGTCAAGCCGGTCGATCCTGACAACCCCGATGTGGCCGATGTCGTCGCCGACTGGAAGAAGACGCCGGGCGCGGTCGGCATCCGCATCATGCTGACCAGGGAAAACGGGCGCGCGCCCGACGACCCCGGCCTCGACCGGATCGCCCGCGCCGCCGTTCGCTACGACTTTCCGGTCAACCTCTTGTGCTGGGACAATGTGGACGCGGGCACGGCGCTGATCGATCGCCATCCCGACGTCAGGTTCATCGTTGACCATCTCGCCATCCTGCAGCCGCGCCAGCCGCCCGCGCCGCTCGAGCCGTGGGCCGACTTGCCGAAGGTGCTCGCACTCGCCAAACGCCCGAACGCGGTGATCAAGATCAGCGGCGCCTGCACGCTGTCGCGGCAGCCGTTTCCCTTCCCCGACATCTGGGATCCGCTGGGGCGCGTGTTCGACACCTGGGGTTTCGAGCGCTGCCTGTGGGGCACCGACTGGACCCGCGCGTTCGCCGTCGTCAATTACGAGCAGGCGGTCGTGCCCTTTCTCAGGACCGATCGGCTGAGCGACGCCGAGCGAGCGATGCTGATGGGCGGCGCCTGCGCCAAGGCCTATGGCTGGTCGCCGAAGCGCTGAGGCGGCGGCAAAAATCCCACCACACGCCGCACTCCCTATACCGCACGCCGCTCCGGCGAGATGTCGTGGGAATAGTGCGAACACTCGACCGCGACCGCAAGCGCGGCATTTTTCAGCGCCGCCGGGTCGTGCTCGCCCCTGGCCGCACGGGCGAGAATTTGCGATGCCATGTCGGCCATCATCGTCGACGTCCGCCTCGATTCCGGAAGCGTCGCGGCCGCATCGTCGAGCACCGCTTTCATCAGTTTGATAAGTTCCGGCTGGAAAACCGCGCCAATTGTGCCCATTGCCGTTTCCTCACTCAGCTACACTCCCGCTTATATTTTTTGGCAGCAGCCGGACATCTGTCAATCCGGTACCGCACAAGGACAAACGAAATTCATGGGTTCCGCCAACGGAACCGTTCGCAGGGCCGTTCCGCGCCGGCCTCATCGCTCCCCGCGAAATTTCAACCCGTCGACGACGTCGCCGGCCGCCTCGCGCCCGGCGTGCGCCCGGCCTTGCTCATTCACTCGCGCGAATAAGCTCGGCAATGCGACCGTCGGCGCGGCGGAGACGCCGGCGTCGAAATAGCGCTCCACCAGCATTGAGACCAGGAGATCGAGGCTCGCGTCCGAGAGGCCACCGAAGAAGGGCGTGGCGAGCAGGAATGCTTTCAGATCAGGGGAACTGACAGCCATCGGCCCAATATACTTCGGCTAACGCACGCGGGCCAAGTCCGACGGGACGTCTCGACCATGAATAATCTGCAGGATGGTCAAGACCGAAACCTCAAGTAAAACGGATGCGGTCCACCGGCTAGTTGTGAAACTTCAGCCCGTCGACGATCTTGTCGATCACCTTGCGCTCGGCGCGCATCGCCAGCCCAACCAGATTGAGCTCGGCGCGGATCACGGCTTTCACCACCTCGCGGTTGGCGGCGTCATGCGTGGTCCTGAACATCTCTTCGATATAGACCGCAGGCGTGACGTTGCGGGTGAGCGCGCGTTCGAGTGCACGCGACAGCGCCGGGCGGTTGGCGCCGTAGACCAGGATCGGCTGGCCGATCAGCGACAAGTATTGGGTGCCGGAGCCGTCGCCATAGGACTCGCCGATACACTCGGGAAACGCCGCGGCAATGCCGCCCGCCAGGAACGAAGCAACGTTGAGCTTCTGCCATGGTTCGAGATCGGTCCGAATCACGACCGCGATCTTGGTGTCGAATTGCATGAAATTTTCCCCACGACGTAACGACGTCATTCCGGGATGGTCCGAAGGACCAGACCCGGAATCTCGAGATTATAAACATCGAGATTCCGGGTTCGCGTCTTCGACGCGCCCCGGAATGACGATAGCAGTGGGTCCGGCGATATCCGATTGCCGGCCAGAACGCCACTTCCCTCCGCTGTTGCATGTCCGCTTGCGATCGCGATATCCTGCCTTGGTAAAGCAGAGCATTTGGAATGTCAGGGAAGAATTGGGACCGGGTGCCGATCGACGCGCAGAGCGTCGGCGCTCCGCTATCGCGCGCCGCGGTTTTTCTGGTGGTCACCGTTGCGCGCGAACAGGCCGCGCTCGCGAAGGCCGCCTCCGTACTCGGCGGGCTTGACGATCTCGTCAAAACCGTCGGATTCCGCGATCTCAACGGCCGCCTGTCGTGCATCGCCGGGATCGGCCACGATCTCTGGGATCGTCTTCATCCGGACAGCCGGCCGAAGGAATTGAAACCGTTTGCGCCGATCAAGGGACCGGTTCATGCCGCACCCTCAACGCCCGGTGACCTTCTCTTCCATATCCGGTCCGAACGTCCCGATATGTGCTTTGAGTTTGAACGGATTCTGCTCGACAGTCTCGGCGCCGCCGTGACGGTTGTCGACGAAGTCTCAGGCTTTCGGTATTTCGACGCCCGTGACCTGCTCGGCTTTGTCGACGGCACGGCCAACCCGACCGGCCTCGATCTGCCGGCATCGGCGCTGGTCGGCGATGAAGACGCCGACTTCGCCGGAGGCAGCTATGTCGTCGTCCAGAAATATCTGCACGATCTCAGCGCGTGGACGAAAACCCCGACGCATCTCCAGGAGGAGATCATCGGCCGCACCAAGATCGACAATATCGAAATCGACGACGACGACGCGCCGCGCAAATCGCACAAGTCGCTGGCGACCATCGTCGATGCCGACGGCAACGAACATGATATCCTGCGCGACAACATGCCGTTCGGCCGGCCGGGACAACAGGAATTCGGAACCTATTTTATCGGCTATGCCCGGCAGCTCTGGGTGATCGAGAAGATGCTGCAGCGAATGTATGTCGGTGAACCGCCGGGCGCTTACGACCGCCTGCTTGATTTCTCGACGCCGCATACCGGAACGACATTCTTCGCGCCGACCCACCCGATGCTGCAGGCGATCGTTGAAGCCGCGCAGAAGAAGGTTATGGGTGCGTGATTACTGCGCGTCATGGCGGGGCGATGCAAAGCATCGAACCCGGAATCTCGAGCTGACAATCTCGAACTTCCGGGTTCTCGCTTCGCGAGCCCCGGAATGACGGTACCAAAATCAGCCCTTGGCGTCGCAGGCCCAGGCGCGGATCACGCATTCCTTGCCGCCGAATTCGTAGCACTTCTTGGTGGCGGCGTTGAGCGAGCTCGAGATCCTCGGCTTCACGGCGTAACCATGGGGCCCGCAGGGATTGGCCATGTCGACCGCCAATGCAGCGCAGGCGCGCTTCATGGTCACCGCCGTGCAGTCGCCCTTGCACTGCTTCAGCGCGGCGGCGCGTGCCGGCGCTTCGGCGGCATAGTCATAGGCCTGGCCATAGGCGCCGCATTTGCCGACCGCCAACGCGCCGGCCGCCCAGGTCTCGGTGATGAATCGCGATGCCCCCAGCAATAATGTCAGCGCCAGAATAAACAACGCACGGCGTTGCGCGGCGGCAGTCGAAACAATCAAAATCCCCTCCCCCGAGGCAGTCCGGCCGGAATCTAGCCAGAGGGAGTTTCAACTTGGTGAACGGGAGGTTGAAAAAGGCCGGACTGGCGCTGCCTCGACCGCCTGCGGTCCAACGCATTCCGGCGTGACAGAGGTGAAAGAACGAACGGGACGGAGCCGTTGCTCGACGTCCGGAAGCCGGTTTCAGCCCGCCTGCGCCAGCTTTATCGTGGAGATCGGCCACTTGCCATCGTGGCCCCTGATTGAGATTCGCAGGCCGTGCAATTCATCCAGCCAGACCGTTTCGACCGTCCCGGCCTTTCCATCGGTGAGGATCACGGCCTTTCCGATGAGTTCGGCCCGAACCTGCTCGAACTCGCCCAGGATCGTGGTCGCGCGGACCATCACAGTTGGCATCGGGTGACCCCGGATTTGAGACGTTAAGCGAAGCGCTGTCTGCATCTTAATGACGCGGAAGTCGTGGCCACCGCGAGGCAAATAGGTGTTCCGGCGGAACCCCGCGAAGCGAGCGCCCCGCCGGAGTGTCCTATGGCCGCGCCTACCCGCGCCGCGCTGCTTCCAGCGCCTGCGGGGTGTCGATGTCGAGAAACGCGCTGACGCCCTCGACCGGAACTTCGGCCACGGCTTCGGCGTGCTTGGCGATCAGGTGACGGGCGCCGACATCGCCGTCGAGTGTCATCAATTCCCGGAAGAAACGCCGTGACCACAGCACCGGATTGCCGCGACGGCCGTCGTTGACCGGCACCACGATCAACTGGCCGCGGTCGGGCGCGAAGGTTTCGATCAGATGGTCGATCAGTTTGCTATCGATCAGCGGCATGTCGCCGAGGCACACGATCGCGCCGTCGGCTTTGTCCGATACCGCAGCGATCCCCGCTTTCACGGAAGAGGCCAGCCCGCCGGCGAAATCCGGGTTGCGGACGAATCTGGCCTGGAGGCCGGCCAATGCCTGTTCGACCAGCTCGGCCTGATGGCCGGTGACGACGATCACCTCTGACGCCTTGGAGGCCAGCGCCTGCTCGGCCACGATCCGCACCAGTTTTTTGCCGTCGATTTCGGCGAGCAGCTTGTTGGGGCCGCCCATCCGCGTCGAGCGACCGGCAGCGAGCACGATCGCGGCGACGTTGCGGTTGGCCTCGATCTCGGCAACGGTGCGCGGCTGCGGCCGTGTGACGATTTCCATCAACAGCCCACCGACGCCCATTCCGGTCAGCTCGGCGCGCGTGACCTTGAGGCCGGCGAGCAGCCGCATCAGCACCCAGTCGAAACCATTCTCCACCGGCGAGCGTGCGCAGCCCGGCGCGCCCAGCACCGGCACGCCGCCGGCGCTGCCGATCAGGAGCAGATTGCCGGGATCGACCGGCATGCCGAAATGCTCGATGGCGCCGCCGATTTCGGTGATCGCGGCCGGGATCACGTCGCGGCGGTCGGCGATGGCGGAGGCCCCGAACACGATCACGAGTTCGGCGCCGAGGCCGAGCAATTCCTTGATCGAGGTTGCCAGCACGGCCTCATCATGAGGCACGCGGCGATCGGCGATGATGGTGGCGCCGGCCGGCGCCAGCCGTTCCGCGGTGACGCGCAGGGTTTTCTCGATCACCTTCGGCGCCAGCCCAGGCAGCAAGGTCGAGACAACGCCGACGCGCTTGATGGTGTAAGGCGCAATCTTCAGCGCGCCCTGGCCGGCGACGGCCACGGCGGCGTCGCGCAGTTTTGCCTCAACGCCGAACGGAATGAGTTTGACAGTCGCGATCATCTCGCCTTCGACCACCGGCTTGTAGGCGGCGAGCGTCGCAAAGGTGATGGCTTCGTCGACGCCGTTGATGCGGTCGACCGCGGCGCGGTCCACCACCAGCACGCCGGCTTTCGCCGCGAACAGGTTGGCGCGGCCGGTAAAGGCGCGCTCGACATTGACGCCGTCGCCGGCAACCGCTTGCGCGATGCTGGCCGCGGCGACGTCCTCGGAGACGTCGCCCTCCTCCAGCCGAACCACGACGATTTCCGCAACGCCGGCCTTGGTGAGCGCCTCGACTTCCGCGGGGCCGATCGTGGTGCCTTTCTTCAGCACCAGCGCGCCCTGGCGCAGGGTGTGCACGGTGACGCCGCCAATCGCGTCGGCCGGACTGGCGGGACCGAACTTCATGCCGCTTGCTCTTTCGCGTTTTCTTTCGGCAGCCGCAACTCGGCGGTGATCTCCGCCATGATCGCGACCGCGATCTCCGACGGCGACACCGCGCCGATGTTGAGCCCGATCGGGGCGCGGATGCGCGCGATATCCGCGTCCGAGGCGCCCTGCGCCTTCAGGCGCTCGGCGCGCTTGGCATGGGTTTTTCGCGAACCGAGCGCGCCGATATAGAAGCAGTCGCGCGCAAAGGCATGCAGCAGCGCCGGATCGTCGATCTTGGGATCATGCGTGACAGCCACGAATGCCGTGTAGTGATCGATGTTGAGCGGCGGCAGCGCGACGTCGGGCCATTCCGCGACCAGCGGAACGTCAGGAAAACGCTCGGGGCTGGCGAAGGCCGTGCGCGGATCGACTACCGTCACGTCGTAATCGAGCGACCGCGCCAGCGGCGCCAGCGCCTGGCTGATATGGACCGCGCCGACGATGACGAGCCGCGCGGTCGGCGCGTAGACGTTGAGAAACAGTTTTTTGCCGGCGGCTTCGATCATGCCGCTCTTGCCCATGCGGAGCTGTTTTGAAAGCTCGGCGCGCAACGGATCGGTCGCGATGTCCTTTGCCTTGACCAGCCGCTGCTCGCCGTTGGCGGTGTCGGTGATCACGATCACCGGCCGGCGCGCGGCGCGCTCGGCGTTTACCTGTGTCAGCGTTTCGAGTTTCACGACTGGCTCACCTTCTCGACGAAGACGCGGATGGTGCCGCCGCAGGAGAGGCCGACATTCCAGGCGGTCTCGTCGGCAACGCCGAATTCGAGCATTTTTGGCTTGCCGCTCGCGATCACGTCGAGCGCCTCGGTGACGACGGCGCCTTCGACGCAGCCGCCGGAGACCGAGCCCAGGAACGTTCCGTCATCGTTGATGACGAGGCTGGAGCCGGCCGGGCGCGGCGCCGAGCCCCAGGTTTCGACCACGGTCGCCAGCGCGACCCCATGGCCGGCCTTCTGCCAGGTCTCGGCGGCCTGGAGGATGTCTTCGTCGCGGTTGAGCATGTTAAGGCCCTCTCTCAGGCTGCGGATCGGATCAGGCTGCGGTGGTGCGGCGGAGGCGGCGCCGACAGCGCCGCGATCAGCTCGCCCATCGAACTCAAATTATGCACCGGGCGGAATTCGTCAACGTGCGGCAGCATCATTTTGATGCCCTGCGCCTTGGCCTCGAAGCCGCTGTAGCGCAATAGCGGGTTGAGCCAGATCAGGCGGCGGCAGGACCGGTGCAGCCGGTCCATCTCGAATGCCAGTTTGTCGTCGGCCTCCCGTTCCAGCCCGTCGGAAATCAAGAGCACAATGGCGCCCTGCCCGAGCACGCGGCGGCCCCACAATTTGTTGAATGAGTGCAGCGAGGTGGCGATGCGGGTGCCGCCGGCCCAGTCCTCCACCGACGACGAACAGCTTGCCAGCGCCTCGTCGGGATCGCGCGCGCGTAATGCGCGTGTCACATTGGTCAGCCTTGTGCCGAACAAAAACACCGAGACGCGCTTGCGGGCATCGGTGATGGCATGGAGGAAATGCAGGAACAGCCTCGTATATTCGCTCATCGATCCCGAGATATCGAGCAGCGCCACGATCGGCGCCGGCTTGTCGATCCGGCCGAGTTTTCGGATATCGATGATCTCGCCGCCGGTGCGCAACGAACTGCGCAGCGTCCGGCGCATGTCGAGCCGCAAGCCCTTGGCATCGGGCTGGTAGCGGCGGGTGCGCAACTCGGCCTGCGGCAGCCGCATGTTGGCGATGGCGCGGGTGACCTCGGCGATCTCCGCCGCGCTCATCTGCGCAAAATCCTTCTTCTGCAGGATCTCCTTGTCGGAGACCGACAGCCGCAACTCCTGCTGCTGCTCCTGCACGGATTCCTCGCGCATCGACGGCTGCGCCAGCGCCTCTTGGACCCGGCGCGAGGCCGGCGGCGGCTTCTTTTTGGCGTGATCCGGCAGCGGCACCGAATCCAGCATGCTCTTCCACTCCTCGGCGGCGCGGAAGAACAGCGCGAAGGCCTGCGCGAAAATCAGCGCATGCTCGTGGCGCTTGACGAAGATCGCTTCCAGTGTGGTGTAGACGTCGGCGCGGTTGCCGATCTCGATCACCTGCAGCGCATTCAAGGCATCAATGACCGCCCCCGGCCCGACCGGCAGCCCTGCCGCCCGCAACGCGCGGGCAAAGCCGACCACGTTGTCGGCCATCCGGCCTGTCGGGGGATTGAGGTGATCGATGGGCATCGGTTCAGGTCTCACTGCCGTCATTCCGGGATGGTCCGAAGGACCAGACCCGGAATCTCGAGATTCCGGGTTCGATGCTTCGCATCGCCCCGGAATGACGGCTAACTATTACGACACGCGTCAATCGCTCGTCGCTTCCTTCAAAACCTTCTGCAGCGTGTCGCCCTGCATGCGCGCGATGTCGTCCTGGTATTTCAGCAGCGCGCCGAGCGTGTCGCCCACCACTTGCGGCGTCAGCGAGCGGGCGTCGAGTTCGGTCAGCGCGGTGGCCCAGTCGATGGTCTCGGCAACCCCCGGCGACTTGTAGAAGTCCTGGTCGCGCAGCATCTGCACGAAGCGCACGACCTGCTGCGACAGTTTTGCCGAAATATTGGGAACGCGCGACTTGACGATCGCAAGCTCTCGCTCGGCCTCGGGATAATCGACCCAGTGATACAGGCAGCGCCGCTTCAGCGCGTCGTGGATCTCGCGAGTGCGGTTCGAGGTGATGATGACGATCGGCGGCTCCGGCGCCTTGATGGTGCCGAATTCGGGAATCGTGACCTGGAAGTCGCTGAGAATTTCCAGCAAGTAAGCCTCGAAGGCCTCGTCGGCGCGATCGAGTTCGTCGATCAGCAGCACCGGCGCGCCGGCCACATCCGGCTCCAGCGCCTGCAGCAGCGGCCGCTTGATCAGGAATTTTTCGGCGAAGATGTCGCTGGAAAGCTGGTCGCGGTCGGTATCGCCGGCGGCTTCCGCCAGACGAATGGCGATCATCTGCGCCGCGCTGCTCCACTCATAGACCGCGGAAGCGACGTCGAGACCCTCGTAGCATTGCAGCCGGATCAGCTTGCGCCCAAGCGCCGCCGCCAAGACTTTTGCAATTTCGGTCTTGCCGACGCCAGCCTCGCCTTCGAGGAACAGCGGCCGGCCCATACGCAGCGACAGAAAGGTCACCGTCGCCAGCGACCGCTCGGCCAGATAGCCGCGCGAGGTCAGGAGTTCGAGCATCGCATCGACGGATTTGGGTAACGCCGATGCACTCATGAGCATGCCAGTCTTACGATAGAAAGCAGTTTCACTTCGCAGTCGCGGCTTCGACAGCGCGGCGCGTCAGCACGCCGATCAGATGCGCGCGATATTCGGCGCTGCCGTGCAGATCGCTGTTCAATCCCTCGGCGGAGACCGAGATGCCGTCGAGCACCTTGTGCGAGAAGCGCTTCTTCAACGCTTCCTCGAACGCCTCGGCGCGGAATACGCCGTCCGAGCCGGCGCCGGTGACGGCGACACGCACGTCGGAAGGCCGCTTGGCGACGAACACGCCGACCAGCGCATAGCGCGAGGCCTGGTTGCGGAACTTGATATAGGCGGCCTTCTTCGGCAGCGGGAACATCACCTTGGTAATGATCTCGTCGCTCTCCAGCGCCGTCGTGAACAGGCCCTGGAAGAATTCTTCCGGCTTCAGCTTGCGCTTGTTGGTGACGATGGTGGCGCCGAGCGCCAAAACGGCGGCCGGATAGTCCGCGGTCGGATCGTTGTTGGCGAGCGAGCCGCCGATGGTGCCCTTGTGGCGCACCGCGGGGTCGCCAATCTGGCCGGCGAGTTCGGCCAGCGCCGGAATGGCTTCGCCGACGATCGGCGACGTCGCGACCTCAGCATGCCTGGCGGTCGCGCCGATCACCAGCGAACGGCCCTTCATCTCGATCGCGCCGAGACCTTCGATGTGGGAGAGGTCGATCAGATGCGGCGGGCTGGCGAGCCGCTGCTTCATGACCGGCACCAGCGTGTGGCCGCCGGCGATCACCTTGGCGTCTTCGTTCTTCAGCAGCAGATTAGCCGCCTGCCGTACGGTTGCCGGACGATGATATTTGAATTCGTACATGAGAACTTCCTGATCGCGGGTCGCGATGAATTCGATTAAACGAGATCTGCTCTAGGCGAGATCGGATTTGGCCATCGCCTTGGCGCCGGCGGCGATCGACTCAACGATGTTCTGGTAGCCGGTGCAGCGGCACAGGTTGCCTTCGAGCTCTTCGCGAATGACATGGTCCGAAAGGTCATGGCCCTTGCGGTGCACCAAATCGACCGCGGTCATGATCATGCCGGGGGTGCAGAAGCCGCACTGCAGGCCGTGATGCTCGCGGAAAGCTTCCTGCATCGGATGCAGCGGCGCGCCGTCGGCAGCCAGACCCTCGATGGTGCGGACCTCGTGGCCGTCGGCCATGACCGCAAGCGTGGTGCAGGATTTCACGGCCTTGCCGTCGAGATGGACGACGCAGGCGCCGCATTGCGAGGTGTCGCAGCCGACATGGGTGCCCGTCAGCCGGAGATTTTCCCGCAGAAACTGGACCAGCAGGGTACGGGGGTCGATATTGGCGTTTACGGGGTTGCCGTTCACGATCAGGGAAATCTTGGCCATCAGCACTCTCTTGAGCTGCACAGCCGCATATCGGCCGCGCAGGCGTTTAAAATCATTCCAAGGCCATAATATGGGCCATCCCGGCAATGAGCAACCTCAGAGCCCCTCGCTTGGGGCATGGCCTGACATGGCAAGCGGGACGGTCCGGGCGGCCTTTTGCGGATCAGCCGCTTCGGGGATCAGCCCTGAACAGCTTTGGCGAAATTGGCGAAGAATTCATCGGCCAGTTTCTTGGCCGAACCGTTGATCAGCCGCTGTCCGAGCTGAGCCAGCTTGCCGCCGATCTGCGCCTCGACATTGTAGCTCAACAGCGTGCCGCCGTCCTTTTCGGCCAGCCCCACCGTGGCGCCACCCTTGGCGAAACCGGCGACACCGCCCTCGCCCTCGCCCGAGATCTTGTACCCGTTCGGCGGGTCGAGGTCGCTCAAGGTGACCTTGCCCTTGAAGTGGGCAGAAACCGGTCCGACCTTCATCTTGGCGGTGGCGCGGAAGCCGTTGTCCTCGGTCTTTTCCAGTTCCTCGCAGCCGGGGATGCAGGCCTTCAGCACGTCCGGATCGTTCAATTTGGCCCACACGGCCTCGCGCGGCGCTGCAAGCTGGACTTCGCCGGTCATCGTCATGGCCATGGGTGTGCCTCCTGAAATCGCCTTGGTCTGTGATCCCAAGTAAGCCACGTGGGTGCGAAAGGAAAGGCCGCGTTCGGACATTGAGCGATGCAAATTCGCAAAGCGACGCAGGCGGGCGCGGATACCGCAAACGCCGAAAGCCAACCCCCGAAAGCCAAGCCCCGAAAGCAAAGGGGCATTGGCAGGGACAGGCGGGAATGGTTAGGTCGCGCGCACATGAGCACGTCCCTTTCCCCTCTGCTGGCACCGATGCTGTCGAGTGCTGCGATGCGCGCGATCTGCGACGATGTCGCATGCCTGCAAAACATGCTGGATTTCGAGGCCGGCCTGGCGCGCGCCGAAGCCGCGGTCGGCGTGATTCCGGCCAGCGCGGCCGGCCCGATCACGGCTGCCTGCCGGGCCGAATCATTCGACCTCGCAGCCCTGGCCGAGGCCGCCACGCGATCCGGCAACCTCGCAATTCCGCTCGTCAAGGCTCTGACCGCCGATGTCGCGAAGCTTGATGCTGACGCCGCACGCTATGTCCATTGGGGCGCCACCAGCCAGGACGTCATCGATAGCGGCGCCATGCTCGGGCTGCGTGCCGGCATCGACGCCCTACTCGCCGACACCGGCCGCGCCGTTGCGGGCTTCGCCGCCCTGGCACGACAGCATCGCCATACGCCCGTGGTGGCCCGTACCTGGCTGCAGCACGCGCTGCCGATGCCGTTCGGCCTCAAGCTTGCCGAATATGCCGCGGCGCTGCACCGCTCGCGCCAACGGTTGCGGCGGCTGCGCCGCGAAGCGCTGGCACTGCAATTCGGCGGCGCGGCGGGCACGCTCGCCGCGCTCGGCGACAAGGGGTTGCCGGTCGCGGAACGACTGGCGCAGGAACTGAACTTGCCGTTGCCCGACGCGCCCTGGCACACCCACCGCGACCGCATCGCGGAAGCGGCGTCCGTGTTCGCGATCCTCGCCGGCACCTGCGGCAAGATCGCCCGCGACGTCTCGTTGCTGATGCAGACCGACGTCGCTGAGGCCTTCGAACCCTCGGGCGAAGGCCGCGGCGGTTCATCCACCATGCCGCACAAGCGCAATCCGGTGGCGGCAGCAAGCGCGCTTGGTGCTGCGATCATGGCGCCCAATCTCGCGGCGACGATCTTTGCCGCGCAGGTGCAGGACCACGAGCGCAGCGCGGGGCCGTGGCACGCGGAATGGCCGACCTTGCCGACGCTGATGCTGGTCACCTCGGGCGCGCTGGCCGCGATCGTCGATATCGCCGAAGGACTGGAAGTCGATGCCGCAAGGATGCGGGTCAATCTCGATGCGACCCATGGGCTGATCATGGCCGAGGCCGTGACGATGGCGCTGGCCGAAAAGATCGGCAAGAGCGACGCCCATCATCTGATCGAGGCGGCCAGCAAGAAGGCCGTCGCGACCAAGAAACATCTGCGCGACGTGCTGACCGCGGATTCGAAGATCGCTGCGCAACTCAGCGCCGACCACCTTGCAAAACTGTTCGAGCCGATGGCCTATCAGGGCGCTTCGCAAGCCCTGATCGACCGCCTGCTCGCTTCAATCGACGACAAGTAAGAGCCTGGAGAATTTCAGATGCCGATGATCGACGCCGACGGGTGCCTGCTCAACGTTTCCGTCGAAGGCCGCGACGGCGGACCGACGCTGATGCTGTCGAATTCGCTGGGCTCCACCATGGCGATGTGGGAGCCGCAGATGAAGGCGCTGGGCCAGGTGTTTCGCGTCATCCGCTACGACCGGCGCGGCCACGGCAAATCAAACGTGCCGCCCGGCCCCTATTCGATGGAGCGCTTCGGCCGCGACGTGCTGGCGATCCTCGACGATCTCAACATCGCCAAGACCCATTGGTGCGGCCTGTCGATGGGTGGCATGGTCGGGCAATGGCTGGGAGCCAACGCGCCGGATCGTTTCGGCAAGATCATTCTCGCCAACACCGCCTGCCACTATCCGGACCCGACCCGCTGGCACGAGCGCATCAAGGCGGTGAAGGAAGGCGGCATCGCCGCCGTTGCCGACACCGTGATGTCGGGCTGGCTGACCGCCGATTTTCGCGAGCGCGAGCCGCAGATCACCGCCAACATGAAGGCGATGATGCTGACCACGCCGGTCGAGGGCTACATCGCCTGCTGCGAGGCGCTGTCGACGCTCGATCTGCGCGAGGCGTTGCCGACAATCAAAAGCCCGACGCTGGTCATCGCCGGACGTCACGACATGTCGACGCCAATTTCTGCCGCTGAATACATCCGCAGCAAGATTCCCGGCGCCAGCATGACGATTTTGGACGCCGCGCACATTTCCAATGTCGAGCAACCGCACGCCTTCACCGACGCGGTGGTCGGCTTCCTGACGCAACGCTAACTCAAACGACGTCATTGCGGGCGAAGCGACGAAGCAATCCATACTTTCTTCGCGGATGAATGGATTGCTTCGCTTCGCTCGCAATGACCGGGGAGAAAATCCATGGACGACAACCAGCGCCGCGACGACGGCATGACCCAGCGCCGCAAGGTGCTCGGCAACGAATGGGTCGACAAATCGATCGCCAACCGCAACGCGTTCAATACCGATTTCCAGGACCTGATCACGCGCTATGCCTGGGGCGATATCTGGACCCGGCCGCATTTCGACCACCGCACCCGCCGCGTGCTCGTGATCGGCACCATGGTGGCGCTGGGCCAGTGGGATGAATTCCGCCTGCACGTGCGCGCGGCCCTGGCCGAAGGCGGTTTCACGCCCGACGACATCAAGGAAATCTTGCTGCAGCAGGCGATCTATTGCGGCGTGCCCGCGGCCAACCATGCCGTCAAGGAAGCCGCGGCGATCGTCGCCGAACTAGGATTGCTGAAGCGGTCCTGAGGCCACGATCTCGCCAAAGGAAGAGCCCCACCTTGCGGCGGGGCCTTCCTTCTCACGCGTCTATTCCGACTAGCGGTCTTGATTGGGTTTCTGGCCCTGACGGTTCGGATCCTGCTGCTGCTGGCCCGGCTTGTGGCCGCCGCCTTGCTGCTGCTGGCCTGGCTTCTGACCCGGGTTCTGGTTCTGCTGGCCCGGATTCTGGTTCTGGTTGCTCATGTCTGGGATCTCCATGTTGGACGTAGTCGGGGCTAACGGGGGAGCCCGGGCATTGGTTGCAAGGGAACAGCGGTTCCTCGGCGATCATTGCGCGGCAAAGCCGTGTCCGGACTGTGACGCCGGAACCCCGCACCCGGAAAACCAGCTCCGTACAAGCCCTTCAAGCCGCATGCCTACTCGCCATAAGACTTCAATCTTGAGGCCACCCGCCCAGAGTCTGCAGATTATCGGCAGAGTCGAGTCGGCCATCAATTACTTCTCCAAATGGATCGTGGGTAAAAAGCGGCGTGGGGAGTATCCAAAATCATGCTCGGCATCTTCGTTGCCGAATACCATGTCTTGCTGCATTCTCGTTGCCATCGATGCGGTAATATGCCGATAACGAGGCACTTGGCGAAGTGCTTTTGCAGCTAGTTCGAATGCTGGGAGCGGGATGCGGACAAGGCGCGGTTCCCGGCCCATGGAGACAAAAATTCGCTCGATCATTGCTCGATAAGGCAGCACTTCGCCACCACCGATATTGTAACATCGGTCAAACGCAGCAGGGTTCTCCATAACGGCTATGCAGGCCGCGGCAAGATCATCCGCGTGCACCGGCTGACGTAGACCCTTGGCATCGCCGAAGACAGGAAAGAACCGAAAAGTTCGAATGACTCGTGCAATGTCGTTGACGGTCCGGTCTCCGAATTTGCCGCCGTAGATCAGCGTTGGCCGAAAGATAGTCCATCGCATTTGAGCATGATTGCAGGCGCGGATGATGGAATCCTCGCGGAGCTTGATCTCTTCGACTGATTTCCTGTCACCGGGATCGGGAGAGCTGGCCTTCGTAAAAACGCTGGTGCTGCTAAACGTGATAACCCGGTCAACGCCGACTGTTCGCAGTCGGTCAACACATTCATCGACGTTCCCGATGGTGTCGAACGCGACGCTGGCATCGATTTCTGGAAACGGCGTCGCGGTTCGCAAGTTCAGGGAATGCCAAGTCGCCGCTGAGCCATAATCGGGTTGGGGTTTCAAGCCGCGCGAAATGAGATGGACAGTCCAGCCCTTGGCGATCAACGCTGGGGCAAGCCACGAACCGATCTGGCTGGACCCGCCCAACACGACACAAGATTTAATTCTAGGCAGCATTTGCGTAGCAATATCATCAGACCCCCAGGGATCGCAAAGGATTGCCTGCAACCATCGTAACTACTTGAATGCTCACATTTTTCCGAAGAACAACCACTGCCAATGGCAATCCCGGATACTCCAACATCAGGGCAGTGTAGGTGACGCGAAAAGCCGCAAATCTCCCTTTGGAATGCCGCATCGATGATCCGGGCCTCATCAAACTCATCGACGGCGTTTCCAATCGGCCAGCCACGGCCAAGGCGTGATACCACGCGATTGAGGCGAAGACCGGCGTGCTGTGGACGGAGTTAGGCCCCCTTCGTGGTTGGCCTACTTGAAGCCGGAAGTTCTGTTCAGCACCTATGCCCACGCGATCAAGGATCGGCACCTGACCGGTATCTTGACTGGCACCGATTTGACACGCGATGCGGACCGCGTCGCCGTAAATACCCGTAAATTCGCAGGCCGCGCTGTTGCCGCCCCGGGGTCCCACTGTTAGAAAACGGCACGACGCGTCGTCTTGGGCTGCCGGGGCTCTTGCCGCGTGGTTGTTCTCTAACAGCGGCAGCGCATGGATTATTTCGCCCAGCAACTGATCAACGGCCTCGTGCTCGGCTCGATCTACGGCCTGATCGCCATCGGCTACACCATGGTCTATGGCATCGTCGGCATGATCAATTTCGCCCATGGCGATATTTTCATGATCGGCGGCTTCATCGCGCTGATCTCGTTCCTGGTGCTGGTCTCGTTCGGGCTGACCGCCATACCGCTCATCCTGCTGATCGTGCTGCTGGTGTCGATGGCGGTCACCGCGCTCTACG
This sequence comes from Bradyrhizobium sp. KBS0727, assembly GCF_005937885.2. NCBI lineage: Bacteria > Pseudomonadati > Pseudomonadota > Alphaproteobacteria > Hyphomicrobiales > Nitrobacteraceae > Bradyrhizobium > Bradyrhizobium sp. KBS0727. The sequence goes on from NZ_CP042176.1 coordinate 4,628,390, forward strand.
GCTGGACGGTGGAGCGTATCGCCTACCGGCCGCTGCGGCACTCGTTCCGCCTGGCGCCGATGCTCTCGGCGATCGGCATGTCCTTTGTGCTGACCAATTATTCGCAGGTCGCGCAGGGCGCGCGGGTCAAGCCGGTGCCGCCGATCATCACCGGCGGCTATACGCTGCATGAAGGCGCCGGCGGCTTCGCCGTGCAACTGTCCAACATCCAGATCGTCGTCGTCATCACCACCGTGGTGCTGCTCGCTTTGTTCACCTGGCTGGTGTCGAGCACCCGGCTCGGCCGCGACATGCGCGCCTGCGAGCAGGATCAGACCATGGCGTCGCTGCTCGGCGTCGACGTCGACCGCACCATCTCCATGACCTTCGTGATCGGGGCAGCGCTCGCGGCCGTCGCCGGCATGATGTACCTGCTCTATTACGGCCTGGTCGATTTCTTCATGGGCTTCGTTGCCGGCATCAAGGCGTTCACCGCCGCGGTGCTCGGCGGCATCGGCTCGCTGCCCGGCGCGATGCTGGGTGGTCTTGCCATCGGCCTGATCGAGACGCTGTGGTCGGCCTACTTCTCGGTCGAATACAAGGACGTTGCCGCGTTCTCGATCCTGATCATCGTGCTGATCTTCCTTCCGACCGGCCTGCTCGGCCGGCCCGAAGTCGAAAAAGTCTGACGGGCGGCCGCGTGAAAGCACCCCCTGCCGTCTCCACGCAAGCCTTGTCTACACAAGCCTCGCGCGCTCCGGGCATCGCCTTCATCTTCAAGAAAGCGCTGATCAGCGCGCTGGTCGCACTGGTGTTGTTCTCGCTGATGATCGGCGTGCGCACCGAGGCAGGTCCGCAGGGACAACTGATCTACTGGACCCGGTTCGGCGATCTCGCCGCCATGGTCGCCGTCGTGTTCGGCGGCAGCATCGTCGTCGAACTGCTGCGGCAATGGTGGGGACCGGTCGGCACCATCAGGGTAGTGCCGGCACCGGTGCAGTCGGCGCTATCGTTTGCCGGCCGGCTGGTCGCGCCGGCGCTGCTGGTCTTCACGTTTCTGGTGCCGGTGATTTTCTACGACCAGCGCTACATTCTCGACCTCGGCATTCTCGTGCTGACCTATGTGATGCTCGGATGGGGCCTCAACGTGGTGGTCGGCCTCGCCGGCCTGCTCGACCTCGGCTATGTCGCGTTCTACGCGGTCGGCGCCTATTCCTACGCGCTGCTGGCGACCAATTTCGGACTGTCGTTCTGGGTCTGCCTGCCGCTGGCCGGCATCCTCGCCGCGTTCTGGGGCATGATGCTCGGCTTTCCCGTGCTGCGGCTGCGCGGCGACTATCTCGCCATCGTGACGCTGGCGTTCGGCGAGATCATCCGCCTCGTCATCATCAACTGGCAGAGCCTGACTGGCGGCCCGAATGGCATCAGCGGCATTCCGCGCCCCACCATGTTCGGCATTCCGCTGTCGCCGGGCGAGGATGGACTTGCGGCCAGGCTCGGCATCGAGTTTTCGCCGACCCACCGCATCGTGTTCCTGTTCTATCTGATCCTGGCGCTGGCGCTATTGACCAACTGGGTCACGATCCGCCTCCGGCGTCTTCCGATCGGCCGCGCCTGGGAGGCGTTGCGCGAGGATGAAGTTGCCTGCCGTGCGCTCGGCATCAACACCACCACGACCAAGCTGACGGCGTTTGCGACCGGCGCGATGTTCGGCGGCTTCGCCGGCGCGTTCTTTGCCACCAGACAGGGCTTCATCAGCCCGGAGTCCTTTACCTTCCAGGAATCGGCGCTGGTGCTGGCGATCGTGGTGCTCGGCGGCATGGGCTCGCAGCTTGGCGTGGCGCTCGCAGCGCTTGCGATGATCGGCGGCTTCGAGCTGTTCCGCGGGCTCGACCAATACCGCATGCTGGTGTTCGGCGTCGCCATGGTGCTCTTGATGATCTGGCGCCCGCGCGGCCTGATCGGCCATCGCGCGCCGACCGTGTTCCTGGAGCGCAATCAGGCGATCTCGTCCGACCTCGTCAAGGAGGGACACGGATGAGCCAAGAATACATAGACCACATCCTGTCCGTCGATCGGCTGTCGATGCGTTTCGGCGGCATCGTTGCCGTCAACGACCTCTCCTTCGGCGCCGAGCGGCGCAAGATCACCGCGCTGATCGGCCCGAACGGCGCCGGCAAGACCACGGTGTTCAACTGCATCACCGGTTTCTACAAGCCGAGCGGCGGCAGCATCCGGCTGACCCATGATGACGGGCAGACGATCCAGCTCGAACGGCTGAACGATTTCCGGATCTCGAAGCTCGCCCGCGTCGCGCGAACGTTCCAGAACATCCGGCTCTTCCCCGGCATGACCGCGCTGGAAAACCTGATGGTGGCGCAGCATAACGCGCTGATGCGTGCTTCCGGGCTGACATTTCTCGGCCTGATCGGCGCGCCCTCGTGGCGCAGGGCCGAGGCGCACGCGATCGATCTGGCGCGGACATGGCTCGATCGTATCGGGCTGCTCGACCGCGCCGACGATGCCGCCGGCAATCTGCCTTACGGCGACCAGCGGCGGCTGGAAATCGCGCGCGCGATGTGCACCGAACCGGCGCTGCTGTGCCTCGACGAGCCGGCCGCCGGGTTGAACGCTCGGGAAAGTGCGGCGTTGAGCGAATTGCTGCTGTCGATCCGCGCCGATCAAGGCACCTCGATCCTGCTGATCGAACACGACATGTCGGTGGTGATGGAAATCTCCGACCACGTCGTCGTGATGGATTATGGCGTCAAGATCGCCGAAGGCACGCCGCAACAGGTGCGCGACGACCCCAAGGTGATCGCCGCCTATCTCGGCGCCGACGAGGAGGAAGCCATCGCCGTGATGGAGAGCGGAACGTGACCGCGTCATCGACAACTCCCCTGCTCGCGGTCCGGTCGCTGCACGCGTCCTACGGCAAGATCGAGGCCTTAAAGGGCGTCGATATCGCGATCAACGCCGGCGAGATCGTCGCTCTTATCGGCGCCAACGGCGCCGGCAAGTCGACGCTGATGATGACGATCTTCGGCCGGCCCCGCGCCCGCTCCGGCGAAATCGAATTCGACGGCCAGGACATCACGGACATGCCGACGCACGAGATCGCGCGGCTGCGTATCGCCCAGTCGCCCGAGGGCCGCCGGATTTTCCCGCGCATGAGCGTGGCGGAAAACCTGCAGATGGGCGCGGACGCCACCGATACTGGCGAGGCCGACCGCGCCAACGGCCTCGAGCGCGTCCTGACGCTGTTCCCGCGGCTCAAGGAGCGCATGACCCAGCGCGGCGGCACGCTGTCCGGCGGCGAGCAGCAGATGCTGGCGATCGGCCGCGCCTTGATGAGCCGCCCCCGTCTGTTGATGCTGGACGAACCGTCGCTGGGACTGGCGCCCCTGATCGCGCGGCAGATTTTCGACGCCATCCGGACGCTTAACCGGCAGGACGGCCTGACCGTGCTGATCGTCGAGCAGAATGCCAATCACGCGCTGAAACTCGCCCATCGCGGCTATGTGATGGTCAACGGCCTGATCACACTGTCCGGCACGGGGAGCGAATTGCTGCAGCGCCCGGAAATCCGTGCCGCCTATCTGGAAGGCGGCCGGCGGGGGTAGCGCCCGGCTGTCCGCGGCGGTTGATGCGGCAAGATGCTGCGAACGGACCGTGGATTTGCCCGAAAATTGCCGATGACTTCGCGGTAAAATCAGCCGAGAATGGACCTGATTTCACACCCGGCCCCGCCGGGCGCTTCCGACATCGACCACCCCCGCGAGGATATCTCATGAAGTCACTGAAACTTATCGGCCTGGCATTCGGCGCATCGCTGGCGCTATCGGCAAGCGCACTGGCGCAGGACATCACCGTCGGTGTGGCGGGCCCGATGACGGGCGGCGAATCCGCCTTCGGCCGGCAGATGAAAAACGGCGCCGAGCAGGCCGTGGAAGATCTCAACACTGCCGGCGGCGTGCTCGGCAAGAAGCTGGCGCTGCAGGTCGGCGACGATGCCTGCGATCCCAAGCAGGCGCGCTCGGTCGCCGAAAAATTCGCCTCTTCCAAGGTTCCGTTCGTCGCCGGCCACTATTGCTCGTCGTCGTCGATCCCGGCCTCCGAGGCCTATGCCGACGGCAACGTGCTGCAGATTACGCCGGCCTCGACCAACCCGCTGTTCACCGAGCGCAAGCTCTGGAACGTGGCGCGCGTCTGCGGCCGCGACGATCAGCAGGGTCTGGTCGCCGCCGAGTTCATCCTGAAGAACTACAAGGACAAGAACGTCGCCATCCTCAACGACAAGACCACCTACGGCAAGGGTCTCGCCGACGAAACCAAGAAGGCGCTGAACAAGGCCGGCTTCACCGAGAAGATGTTCGAGTCCTACAACAAGGGCGACAAGGATTTTAACGCCATCGTGTCGCGCTTGAAGCGCGACAATATCGATCTGGTCTATGTCGGCGGCTACCATCAGGAATCCGGATTGATCCTGCGGCAGATGCGCGATCAGGGCCTCAAGACCGTGCTGATGGCCGGCGACGCGCTGGCCGACAAGGAGTTCGCCTCGATCACCGGCCCCGCCGGCGAAGGCACGCTGTTCACCTTCGGCCCCGACCCGCGCAACAAGCCGACCGCGAAAGCGATCGTCGAGCGCTTCAAGGCCAAGAACATCGATCCGGAAGGCTACACCCTCTACACCTACGCCGCGATGCAGGTCTGGTCGCAGGCGGTAGCGAAGGCCGGCACCACCGACCCGAAGAAGGTCATGGACACGATCAAGGCCGGCGCTTGGGATACGGTGATCGGCAAGCTGGAGTTCGACGCCAAGGGCGATATCAAGCAGCTCGACTATGTCGTCTACAAATGGGACGCCAAGGGCAACTACACCGAGATCAATCCCAAGGGATCTTGATCAAGGGCTCTTAAATAAAAGGCTTCTGATTTTAAACGTTCCTTCTCAGGAACCCCAAACGCCCCGGCTTGCCGGGGCGTTTTTGTTTCAAAACCGAAAATATTTTCGCGGCCCTGGGGAACCAAATGCACCGGCGCGAATTGGAACTTGGGGCAGAGTTCCATGTCATTGATTTCACAGCGTTTACAATCGTTCGCGCTTGATCCGCGGTCGAATCGACGGTTGTATGTTGCAGAATCACGTCTGTAAGGAATCGCTGCTGCTTTTGGATTCGCGCGAACCGGCATCGAGGAGACACTATGAGTGAGCTTTCCCCCGGAGCTTCATCATCACGTGTCTCACGGCGCAAGCCGGCCCCGAACGCAGAAGTCTCCCCGAACGGAAACCCCGATCCACTGCAGGATCTGTTGCACGCGCTGCAGGCGATGCGCGCCGGCGACTTCTCGGTGCGGATGACCGGCGATCACATCGGCATCGAGGGCAAGATTGCCGACACCTTCAACGAAATCGTCGCCGCCAATCAACGCATGGCGCAGCAACTGGAGCGCGTCGGACAGGTCGTCGGCCGCGAAGGCAAGACGAGACAGCGCGTCAAATTCGACCTATCGAGCGGTTCGTGGGCGGATATGGAAGGGTCCGTCAACACACTGATCGACGATCTGTTGTGGCCGACCCGTGAAGTCACCCGGGCGGTCGCGGCGGTCGCGCAAGGCGACCTGCTGCAGACCGTGAAGCTCGACGTCGACGGCCGCCCGCTGGGCGGCGAATTCCTGCAGTCGGCCAACATCGTCAACACCATGATCAAGCAGCTTAGCGTGTTCACCTCCGAGGTGACCCGCGTGGCGCGCGAGGTCGGCACCGAAGGCAAGCTCGGCGGTCAGGCCCAGGTGCCGGAGGTGACCGGCGTCTGGAAGGACTTGACCGAGAGCGTCAACTCGATGGCCAACAACCTGACCGGCCAGGTCCGCAACATCGCCGAAGTCACCATCGCGGTGGCCAATGGCGACCTCTCGAAGAAGATCACGGTCGACGTCCGCGGCGAGATCCTGCAGTTGAAGGAAGCCATCAACACGATGGTGGACCAGCTTCGCTCCTTTGCCTCCGAAGTCACCCGCGTCGCCCGCGAAGTCGGCACCGACGGCAAGCTCGGCGGCCAGGCCATCGTGCCCGGCGTCGCCGGCACCTGGAAGGATCTGACCGACTCGGTGAACGCGATGTGCGGCAACCTCACCGCACAGGTCCGCAACATCGCCAACGTCACCACCGCGGTCGCCCGCGGCGACCTGTCGCGCAAGATCACGGTGGACGTCCGCGGCGAAATCCTCGAGCTGAAGGACACCATCAACACGATGGTCGACCAGCTCAACTCGTTCGCCTCGGAAGTGACGCGTGTGGCGCGCGAGGTCGGCACCGAAGGCAAGCTCGGCGGTCAGGCCCAGGTGCCCGGCGTCGCCGGCACCTGGAAGGACCTCACCGACAACGTCAACTTCATGGCCTCCAACCTGACGGCGCAGGTCCGCAACATCGCCGACGTCGCCACCGCGATCGCCGGCGGCGACCTGTCCAAGAAGATCACCGTCAACGTGTCGGGCGAGATCCTTCAGTTGAAGGAGACGCTGAACACGATGGTCGACCAGCTCAACGCCTTCGCCGGCGAAGTGACGCGCGTGGCGCGCGAGGTCGGCACCGAGGGACGGCTCGGCGGCCAGGCCAACGTGCTCGGCGTCGCCGGCACCTGGAAGGATTTGACGGAAAGCGTCAACTCGATGGCGTCGAACCTGACGGCGCAGGTCCGTAACATCGCCGAAGTGACGACCGCGGTCGCCAACGGCGACCTGTCGAAGAAGATCACGGTCGACGTGCGCGGCGAAATCCTGGAGCTGAAGGACACCGTGAACACGATGGTCGACCAGCTCAACGCCTTCGCCGGCGAGGTCACGCGCGTGGCGCGCGAAGTCGGCACCGAAGGCAAGCTCGGCGGCCAGGCGCTGGTGCGCGGCGTCGCCGGCACCTGGAAGGACCTCACCGACAGCGTCAACTCGATGGCGAGCAATTTGACCGGGCAGGTCCGCAACATCGCCGAAGTCGCGACCGCGGTTGCCAAGGGCGACCTGTCGAAGAAGATCACCGTCAACGTGTCGGGCGAAATCCTGCAGTTGAAGGAAACGCTGAACACGATGGTGGACCAGCTCAACGCCTTCGCCGGCGAAGTGACGCGCGTCGCGCGCGAGGTCGGCACCGACGGCAAGCTCGGCGGCCAGGCCGAAGTGCCCGGCGTCGCCGGCACCTGGAAGGATCTCACCGACAGCGTCAACTCGATGGCCGGCAATTTGACGGCGCAGGTTCGCAACATCGCCGAGGTCGCGACCGCGATCGCCGGCGGCGACCTGTCGCGCAAGATCACGGTCGACGTCCGCGGCGAGATCCTGCAGCTCAAGGAAACGCTCAACACCATGGTCGACCAGCTCAATCGCTTTGCTGGCGAGGTGACGCGCGTGGCGCGCGAAGTCGGCACCGAAGGCCGCCTCGGCGGTCAGGCCAACGTGCCCGGCGTCGCCGGCACCTGGAAGGACCTGACCGACAACGTCAACTCGATGGCCGGCAACCTGACCGGCCAGGTCCGCAACATCGCTGAAGTGACCACCGCGGTCGCCAAGGGCGACCTCTCCAAGAAGATCACGGTCGACGTCAAGGGCGAAATTCTAGAGCTGAAGAACACCGTCAACACCATGGTCGACCAGCTCAACGCCTTCGCCTCGGAAGTCACGCGCGTGGCGCGCGAGGTCGGCACCGAAGGCAAGCTCGGCGGCCAAGCCGAAGTGCCCGAAGTCGCCGGCACCTGGAAGGACCTCACCGACAACGTCAACTTCATGGCCTCGAACCTGACGGCCCAGGTCCGCAACATTGCCGAGGTCGCCACCGCCATCGCCGGCGGCGACCTGTCGAAAAAAATTACGGTCGACGTCCGCGGCGAGATCCTGCTGCTCAAGGACACCCTGAATACAATGGTGGAGCAGTTGCGCTCGTTCGCGGCCGAAGTGACCCGCGTGGCGCGCGAGGTCGGCACCGAGGGACGCCTCGGCGGCCAGGCGGTGGTGCCCGGCGTCGGCGGAACGTTCAAGGACCTGACCGACAACGTCAACCTGCTGGCGGCCAACCTCACCACCCAGGTCCGCAACATCGCCGAAGTCACTACCGCCGTGGCGCGCGGCGACCTGTCGCGCAAGATCACGGTCGACGTGAAGGGCGAAATCCTCGAACTGAAGAACACCATCAACACGATGGTCGACCAGTTGAACGCGTTTGCCGGCGAAGTGACGCGCGTGGCGCGCGAGGTCGGCACCGAGGGTAAGCTCGGCGGTCAGGCGCAAGTGCCCGGCGTCGCCGGCACCTGGAAGGACCTCACCGATACCGTGAACTTCATGGCCGCCAACCTGACCGAACAGGTTCGCGGCATCGTCAAGGTGGTGACGGCGGTCGCCAACGGCGACCTGAAGCAGAACCTGACCGTGAAATCGAAGGGCGAAGTCGCAGCGCTTGCCGACACCATCAACAACATGACCGAAACGCTGGCCACCTTCGCCGACCAGGTCACCAGCGTGGCGCGCGAAGTCGGCGTCGAGGGACGGCTGGGCGGCCAGGCCAACGTGCCCGGCGCCGCCGGCACCTGGAAGGACCTCACCGGCAACGTCAATCTGCTTGCCGCCAACCTCACCTCTCAGGTGCGCGCCATCGCCGAGGTCGCGACCGCCGTGACCAAGGGCGACCTGACGCGCTCGATCCAGGTCGATGCGCGCGGCGAAGTCGCCGAACTCAAGGACAATATCAATACCATGATCGGCAACCTGCGCCTCACCACCCAGGTGAATACCGAGCAGGACTGGCTGAAGACCAACCTCGCCAAATTCACCAACATGCTGCAGGGACAGCGCGACCTCACCACGGTGGGACGCCTGCTGCTGACCGAACTGGCGCCGCTGATCAACGCCCACATGGGCGTGATCTACCAGGTGGAGAATCCTGAGAACCCGCAGCTGCGCCTGCTCTCCGCCTATGCGGGCGACAGCATCAACCCCCATCCGCTGGTCGTGCAATTCGGCGACGGGCTAGTCGGCCAGTGCGCCATGGACAAGCGCCAGCGGCTGTTGTCGGACATCCCGACCGACACCGCCCCGATCCATTCGGCGCTGCTGCGCGTGGTCCCAAGAAACCTGGTGGTTTTTCCGGTTCTGTTCGAAAACCAGGTCAAGGCCGTGATCGAGCTCTCCTCCGTCAGCTCGTTCACCACTTCGCAAATGACCTTCCTCGAACAGCTTACCGACAGCATCGGCATCGTGCTCAACTCGATCGAGGCCACGATGCAAACCGAAGGCCTGCTGACGCAATCCCAGCAGCTCGCCGGCGAATTGCAGACCCAGCAGAAGGAACTGCAACAGACCAACGAACAGCTCGAACAGAAGGCGCAGCAGCTCGCCGAGCGCAACGTCGAGGTGGAAAGAAAGAACCAGGAAATCGAACAGGCGCGGCGCGCGCTCGAGGAAAAGGCCACCGAGCTGTCGCTGACCTCGAAATACAAGTCCGAATTCCTGGCCAACATGTCGCATGAGCTGCGTACGCCGCTCAACAGCATCCTGATTCTCGGCCAGCAGCTCACCGAGAACCCCGACGGCAATCTGTCGGCAAAGCAGGTCGAGTTCGCCCGCACCATCCACGGCGCCGGCACCGATCTTCTGAATCTGATCAGCGACATTCTCGATCTGTCGAAGATCGAGTCCGGAACCGTGACCGTCGACGCCGAGGAAATCCTGACCCAGAACCTGCTGGAGACCGTCGGACGGCCGTTCAAGCACGAAGCCGAGAACCGCCATCTCTCGTTCGGCATCAGCGTCGACGAGAACCTGAGCCGCAGCATGGTGACGGATTCCAAACGGCTTCAACAAGTTCTCAAGAACCTGCTGTCGAACGCCTTCAAGTTCACGGCCGAGGGTGGCGTCAAGCTGACCGTATCGGCCGCGATCGGCGGCTGGAGCATCGATCACCCGATCCTGAATCATGCGCCCGCCGTCGTTGCCTTTGAGGTGACTGACACCGGCATCGGCATACCCTTGGAAAAGCAAAAGCTGATCTTCGAGGCGTTCCAGCAGGCCGACGCCGGCACGAGCCGCAAATACGGCGGTACCGGCCTCGGTCTTGCCATCAGCCGCGAACTCGCAAGCCTGCTCGGCGGCGAAATCCATCTGCGCAGCGCGCCGGGCAAAGGCAGCACCTTCGTGCTTTATCTGCCGCTGAAGTATTCCGGACCCACGATCGCGCAGCGCCCGCCCTCGCCTTACGTCACGGCGCCGGCGCTGCAGGTCACGGCGACGCAAGAGCGGGTGATCGAACAGTTGCCGGATGACCGGCTCAATCTCGAGCCGGGAGATACGATCCTCCTAATCGTCGAGGACGATCCGCATTACGCACGGGTGCTGATCGATCTGGCCCGCGACAAGGGCTTCAAGGTGCTCGTCGCCAGTCGCGGCGCCGAAGCGCTCGATCTCGCCAAGCAATTCCAGCCATCGGCGGTTTCGCTCGACGTCTTCCTGCCGGACATGCTGGGCTGGACCGTGCTGAGCCAGCTCAAGCATAATCCGCTGACCCGCCACATCCCGGTTCAGATCATCACGCTCGACGAAGACCGCCAGCACGCGCTGGCGCGCGGCGCGTTTTCCTTTGTCAACAAGCCGACGACGACCGAGGGCGTCAGCGCGGCGCTGAGCCAGATCAGGGAATATGCCAAGCCGCGGCGCAAGCGTCTGCTGATCGTGGAAGACAACGCCGCGGAGCAGATGAGCATCAAGGCGCTGCTCGATCACGACGACATCGAGATCCTGACCACCGACACCGGCGCCGGCGCGCTGTCGACGCTGCGCGACAACCCATGCGACTGCGTCGTGCTGGATCTGCGACTGCCCGACATGAGCGGTTTCGAGGTGCTCGACCGGATCCGCAACGACGAAACGCTGTCGAACGTGCCGGTGGTCGTGTTCACCGGACGGGAACTTTCGGCGGAGGAAGATGCGGAACTCCACACCATGGCCCGAAGCATCGTGGTGAAAGGCGTGGAGTCGCCGGAACGCCTGCTCGACGAAACGTCGCTGTTTCTGCACCGTGTGATCACGGAATTGCCGGTCGAGAAGCAGAGGATGCTGGAGAAACTCAATAGTTCCGATGAGGATCTCGTTGGCAAGATCGCGTTGCTGGTGGATGACGACGCCCGCAATATCTTTGCACTCTCCAGCGTGCTGGAACGGCGCGGCATGAAGGTGCTGACGGCAACGACCGGCCATGAGGCCGTTGCGCTGGTAGAGTCGACCCCCAACATCGCGATCGTGCTGATGGACATCATGATGCCGCAGATGGACGGCTATCAGACCATCGGCGTCATCCGGCAGAACCCGTCGTTCGGCCGCCTCCCCATTATCGCGCTCACTGCCAAGGCCATGAAGGGCGACCGCGAAAAGTGCCTTGAGGCCGGCGCTTCGGATTATCTCGCCAAGCCCGTCAACACCGAGCAATTGCTGCTCGCCATTCGAATGTGGCTACACCGCTGATCGGCGCAAGCAGATGATGGAACATGAGAAGGTAAACATTCTTCTGGTGGACGATCAGCCGGCCAAGCTGCTTGCCTACGAGGTCATCCTGAAGGAACTCGGCGAGAACCTGGTCTCGGCCTCGTCCGGCCGCGAGGCGCTCGAGTTCCTGCTCAAGAACGACGTCGCCATCATTCTGGTCGACGTCTGCATGCCGGAACTCGACGGCTTCGAACTCGCCGCCATGATCCGCGAACATCCCCGCTTCCAGAAGACGGCGATGATCTTCATCTCGGCGATCCAGGTCAGCGATATCGACCGCCTGCGCGGCTACGAAATGGGCGCGGTTGACTACGTCCCGGTGCCGGTCGTGCCCGAGGTCTTGCGCGCCAAGATCAAGGTGTTCGCCGAGCTCTACCGCAAGACCCGCGAGCTGGAGCGGCTCAACGTCGAGCTCGAGGACCGCGTCCGCGCCCGCACCGCCGAACTGGAGGAATCCCACGCCCGTCTCGTGGAGAGCGAGCAGCGCCGTAGCCTGGCGATCGCCGCGGGAAAGATGGGGTCTTGGGACTGGGACTGGGTCAACGGCGACTGCTTGTGGGACGAGGGCCAGTATCAAATTCTCGGCGTCGATTCCGCCAGCTTCGAACTGACGCCGGGCAATATCCAGGGCGTGTTTCACCCGGGCGACCTTCACAAATTGCGCGAGGCATGGGCGAGCTTCGCCAGGGGCGCGAAATCATACGAGGCCGAATTCCGGATCGTGCGGCCGAACGGCGAGGTGCGCTGGTGCACCGGAACGGCAGCCGCAAGCACCGACAAGGACGGCCGCGTGATTCGTGTCAGCGGCGTCACCGTTGACATTACCGAGCGCAAGCAGGCCGAAGAGCGTCAGAACCTCCTGGCCCGCGAAGTCGATCACCGCGCCAAGAACGCGCTAGCGCTGGCGCAATCCATCGTCCGGCTGACACGCGGCGAAAACGTGAAGTCCTACATTCGCTCGGTCGAGGGCCGGATCAATGCGCTCGCGCGGGTGCACACCGTGCTCTCGCTGTCGGGCTGGCAAGGCGCCGAAATAAGGAAGCTGATCGACGAAGAGTTCGCGCCTTATTCCGCAAGCGATCAGATCGCGTTACGCGGTCCTGAAATCCAGTTGATACCCGCCACGGCGCAAACCCTCGCCCTGGCCCTGCACGAACTCGTCACCAATTCCGCCAAGTACGGCGCCCTGTCGGTGCAGTCGGGCCGGCTGTCGGTGAATTGGGAAAACCAGTCTGATCTGCTCAAGCTCGTATGGACCGAGACAGGCGGTCCGCACGTCGAGAAACCGGTCTCACGGGGGTTTGGCACACGAAGCGTGATCGCCAGCATCGAATCCCAACTCAGCGGCAGAGCGGAGTTCGACTGGCGGCCGGAGGGCCTGGTTTGCTGTCTTTCCGTCCCGCTATCGCCGCTTCGCCTCGCTGCCGATCCACTTCCGCCGCGCGAGGCTGCCGCGATCTGAAACCTGCCGCGCGGCACGCGATGGCGTGGACAACGAACGAAATGGAGCGTGGTTCGCCGGCCGTGCCGGAGCTACCGCGCCGCCGCGACCGGTGGCCGGACCGGACCTTGCGCCGCCTCGACCGCGCGCATCAGGTCGTGTGGACGAAACGGCTTTTGCAGGCAGACGACATCCGACAGGCCGTGGGATTCAGAGAGGAAGTCCAGCGCCGTCATGCCGGATATTGCGACTACGGGCAAATCGGGCACACGTTCGCGCAGCATGCCGATCAGATCGGACCCATTGCTGCCCTGCAGGAAGATATCGACGATTGCGAGATCGAAGCCCTGCTCCCCGAACGCATTCAGCGCCGCAGCCGCGCTGGCGGCTTCGACGATTTCGAACTGGTTGATCCGCAGCACGATGGAGATCATCGCGCGCACATCGGATTGGTCGTCAATAACAAGGACGCGGGGCATCCAATTCTCCCGGCTCGATCGTGCAACAACCTGCCGCGATATTCTCGACTTTCAATGGAATGTCGCAGTCATTATTCCCCGGGTGGTAAAGGGCCGGTTACTTGCCCGGCCGCCTTTTCGCTCCCGCACCGATTAGGTAACATGTAACCTTGAGTTGATTCCGCAAGTCGCCCCCTTATCGGCTGGATTGCCGGTCCCGGCGAATACCTTATGGTACGTGGTGGGTGCGGATCTTTTGGCGCGTACGATGCCAGTTTGCCGGAGACGACAATGCAGACAGGTAGCGAGCGCAACATCTTTCTCTCGACCATGCCCGCGACCGGCAGGGATCGTACGGCGGCGGCGTCGATCGTCGTCGTCTCCGCGTTGCTGTTTGCGTGCGCCCTGCCTTTTGCCGGTGTGCCGCTTACCCCGGTTCCGGCCTTTGTCGCGAGCTATCAATCCGCGCTGGCGATCAACGACCTGATCACCGCGGTCCTGCTGTTTTCGCAATTCGGGGTTTCACGCTCGCGGGCGCTGCTGCTGCTTGCCAGCGGTTATCTGTTCACGGCGGTCGCGGCCGTGGTTCACGCCCTCACCTTTCCCGGCCTGTTCGCACCCGGCGGGTTGCTCGGCGCGGGCCCTCAGACCACCGTCTGGCTCTTCATGATCTGGCATGGCGGATTTCCGCTGCTGGTGCTCGGCTATGCTGCGCTGAAGGCACGCGATAACGGCATGAGGATGCAGGGCTCGCCCGGGAGGGCGATCCTGGGAAGTATTGCAGCGGTGGTGGTGGCGATGGCCGCATTCACCGCGGTCGTCACCGCCGGCCACGACATTCTGCCGATCCTGCTGAAGGACGGGCACTACACGCCCGTCATGCTCGGCGTGGTTTCGACGGTGTGGTGCCTCAGCCTGGCGGCGCTGGCCATGCTATGGTCTCGGCGGCCGCATTCCGTCCTCGACATCTGGCTGATGGTCGTGCTCTGCGCCTGGCTGTTCGACATCGCATTGTCGGCCATCCTCAATGTGGCGCGGTTCGATCTCGGCTTCTATCTCGGCCGGATCTACGGGCTGTGCGCCGCCAGTTTCGTGCTGGCCGTGCTGTTGATCGACAATGTCGGCCTGCAGGCGCAACTGTCCCGCCTGCTCGGAAAGCTCCGCCATCAGGCCACCTCCGAGAGAAATCTTCGCACCGAGCGGGAGCGCATTTTCAGCGCGGTCGTGGAATCATCCAACGACGCCATCATCACCAAGGCGCTCGACGGCACCATCACCGCCTGGAACGGGGCCGCCGAGCGCCTGTTCGGCTATACGTCGGCGGAGGCCGTCGGCCAGCACATCGACATCATCGTCCCGCCGGACCGGCGCGCCGAGGTCGGCGACATCCTCGACCGTGTCGCCAAGGGTGAACGGGTCCAGCAATACGAAACCTCGCGCAACCGCAAGGACGGCAGCAATATCGAGGTTTCGCTGAGCGTCTCTCCGATCAGGTCTGCCTCCGGCGAAATCGTCGGCGCTTCCAAGACCGCGCGCGACGTTACCGAAAGCAAGCGGACGCTGAAAGCACTCACCGCGGAAGTCGAAGAGCGCCAGCGCATTTTCGAGACCTCGCACGACCTCATCCTGGTGACCGATACCGCCGGGAATTTCATCCAGGTCAGCCCGAGCGCCACCACCATTCTCGGTTACGAGCCGGCCGAGATGATCGGGCACAGCGCCGTGGAGTTCATCCACCCCGACGATCTCGAAAACACCCGCAGCGAGATGCGAACGGCGCGACGGGGACTGAGCAAGCGGAGTTTCGAGACCCGCTATATCAGCAAGGACGGAAAGGCGGTCGCGCTGAACTGGAGCGGGACATGGTCGGAACCGGTCAGGCGCCACTTCTTCATCGGCCGCGACCTCACGGAAAAGCAGGCCGCCGAAGCCCAGCTGCGGCACGTACAGAAGATGGATGCGATCGGCCAACTGACCGGCGGTGTCGCGCATGACTTCAACAACATCCTGACCGTGATTACCGGAACCATCGGAATCCTGGAGGAAGCCGTCGCCGGCCAGCCCGAGCTCGTAGCCATCGCCAAGCTGATCGACGAAGCCGCCGAACGCGGCGCGAGCCTGACCAAGCATCTGCTGGCCTTTGCCCGCAAGCAGCCGCTGCAGCCGCGCGAGATCGACGTCAATTCGCTGGTGCTGGAGGCCGCCAAGCTGCTGCATCCGACGCTTGGCGAGCATGTCGAGATCAAGCCGCTGCTGGCCGACGACGCATGGACGGCCCTGGTCGATCCGAGCCAGCTCACCACGGCGGTGCTGAATCTGGCCCTCAACGCCCGCGATGCGATGCCGCATGGCGGCAAGCTCGCGCTCGAGACCAACAACGTCTTTCTCGACGAAAACTACGCCAGCATGCACAGCGAGGTGACGCCGGGCAATTACGTCATGGTCGCCGTGAGCGATACCGGCACCGGCATCCCCGCGGCCCTGCTCGAGCGGGTATTCGATCCCTTCTTCACCACCAAGGAAGTCGGCAAGGGCACCGGGCTCGGCCTCAGCATGGTGTTCGGCTTCGTCAAGCAGTCGGGCGGGCACATCAAGATTTACAGCGAGGAAGGCCACGGCACATCCGTCAAGATGTACCTGCCGCGGGCGACCGGATTGAACCAGACCATTATGGAGCAGCTGGTCTCGGCTAACGTCGAGGGCGGTCACGAAACCGTCCTCGTCGTCGAGGACGATTCGATGGTGCGGCGCTATGTGGTGACCCAGATCGAGAGCCTGGGCTATACCACACTCGAGGCAGCCAACGCCGCCGACGCCCTGAAGATCCTCGACACCGCGCAGATCGATCTGCTGTTCACCGACGTGATCATGCCGGGTATCATGAACGGCCGCCAACTGGTCGAGGAGGCGCTCAAGCGGCAGCCGACGCTCAAGATCCTGTACACGTCCGGATATACCGAGAACGCCATCGTCCATCACGGCCGCCTCGATTCCGGCGTGCTGCTGCTCGCCAAGCCCTATCGCAAATCCGAACTCGCCAGGATGCTCCGGCTGGCGCTTGCCAGTTGAAGCATTCCACGCGGCTGATATATCGGGTGTGGAAGGCCCGCCTGGACGGGCCCGTGGACAGGGCTTCTTGAAGAATCTCCTCACCGATATCGCCGGCGTTCGCGTCGGTCACGCCGACGATGCGGCGATTGCCTCCGGCGTCACCGCCATCATTTTCGATTCTCCCGCGGTGGCGTCGGTCGACGTCCGCGGCGGCGGCCCCGGCACCCGCGAGGAATCGGTGCTTCATCTCGAAGGTACCGTGGATGCGATTGACGCGATCGCACTGTCCGGCGGCTCGGCGCTTGGATTGGATACCGCGGGCGGCGTGCAGGCCTGGCTCGCCGAGCAGGGCCGCGGCCTGCGGATACGCGAGGCGCTCGTTCCGATCGTTCCGGGCGCCATCTGCTTCGATCTGCTGAACGGCGGCAACAAGGCGTGGGGACGCTTCCCGCCCTACCGCGATCTCGGTTACGCCGCGGCCCGCGCCACCAGCACCGACTTCGCGCTGGGCAGCGTCGGCGCCGGCCTCGGCGCCACAACGGCCAATTTCAAGGGCGGCCTCGGCTCCGCTTCTGCGCAAACCGGCGACGGCGTCACGGTCGGCGCGCTTGCGGTGGTCAACGCCGTCGGCAGCGTCACGGTCGGCGACGGGCCGTGGTTCTGGGCGGCACCGTTCGAGGTGGGCCACGAGTACGGCGGACGCGGACTTCCGCCGTCCTTCAATTCCGAGATGCTGAAGGCGCGGCTCAAAGGTGGCCCGGAGGCGACGTCTGCGGAAAACACCACGCTGGTGGTCGTCGTCACCGACGCCGTGCTGACCAAGCCGCAGGCCAGGCGGCTGGCGATGATCGCGCAAACCGGAATGGCGCGCGCGATCTATCCCGTCCACGCGCCGCTCGACGGCGACGTGGTGTTTGCGGCGGCGACCGGCCAGAAGCCGATCGATCCGCTGTTCGGTCTTACCGAACTCGGCATGGTGGCCGCCAATACGGTCGCCCGCGCCATTGCGCGCGGCGTCCATGCGGCGACTGCGCTGCCCTTTCCCGGCGCGCTACCGGCGTGGGGGGATCGCTTCGGCTAGGGCTCTTTGGTTTGACGCGTTTTCTCTACGCGAACCGGTGTCCACTTCGCTCGAAAACGCTATGCCCGCCGGATCTCAGGTTCAGACGCTCACCGACAGCGAAGACGTCGCCGAGGACGCAATCGAGCTGGCCTCGCGCTGGATCAACTGCTCGATGAAATTATAGGACGACGTTGCCGCACTCGACGAGCTTCCGCTGGCGGGCGACGTCATCGTGACCTTGGATCCATCGGCGTAGGTCAAGGACGTCGTCGTCGAGCCATCGCTGTTGGTGGTGGAGGTAGAGGAGGCCCCCTGCAGCGCCGCCAATAGCGGATCGGTGTTGGATCCATCGGCGGTTCCGGAACCGCCCGCACCGTGATGACGGTGACCGCCCTTGCCGCCGGCGCCCTTCAGGGCCGAAGCCATCTCGCCGAGGCTGACCGAGCCGTCGCCGTTCCTGTCGAGTTTTGAGAAAACGCTATCGGCCGCTTTGAGATTGGTGCCGCCGGCGCCGAGCGCGTTCTCGAATTCGGATTTGGTGATCTTGCCGTCGCCATCGGCGTCGATCTGTGAGAACAGGTCCTTCAGCGCGCTCGAGGCGCCCGTGGTCGACGCTGACGTGGTCGACCCCGTCGAGGACTGGCTCTGGGCGTCGAGCAGCGCGCTCATGGTCTGCGGCGATATCTGCGAACCGCCGCCGCTGGAACCCGCACTCGAAGCGGTCGAAGCCTGGGTGCTGCTGCCCGACAGATCGAACGGATTGGAGGCAGCCTGCGTGAAGCCCGTGGACGTCGTGGACGCCGACTTCGACGACGTCAGCGACTTGAGAGCTTCGATCGCCGCGGATGCAGCGCCTAAGGCGAGGAACATGGCCGAACTCCGACAACGCCGCATCATGCGGCTCAGCTACTGCGGATTAGCTCAGCAAGGCCTGTGCCACGGCGAAAAACCCAATAAAATCGGGCTTTCCTCTGCTTGATCCGGCCCGCATGGTCGGCAATTGGTGCCCGGCTGCGGCAGATTTTTCCGCCCACAGGACAGGTTGCCGCTGCATTGCCCCCGGCCCTGCTGCATGTTAGGCGGAGTTATTCATCTCCTTTGCAAGAGTTTTGGGAAACGCACATGTCTCAGCCATTCGCGTCACGTCCCCTCGTCATCGCACCGTCGATCCTGGCGGCGGACTTCGCCAAGCTTGGCGAAGAGGTCCGCGCTGTGGACGCGGCCGGCGCCGACTGGATCCATCTCGACGTGATGGACGGACATTTCGTTCCCAACATTTCCTACGGCCCCGACGTCATCAAGGCGATGCGCCCGCATACCAAGAAGATCTTCGACGCGCATCTGATGATCACGCCCTGCGATCCCTATCTCGAAGCCTTCGCCAAGGCCGGCTGCGATCACATCACCGTCCATGCCGAAGCCGGCCCGCATCTGCATCGTTCGCTGCAGGCGATCCGCGCGCTCGGCAAGAAGGCCGGCGTCTCGCTCAATCCGGGCACGCCGGTCAGCGCGATCGAATATGTCATCGACCTGATCGACCTCGTGCTTGTCATGTCGGTCAATCCCGGCTTCGGCGGCCAGGCCTTCATCCAATCCGCGCTCGGCAAGGTCGGCGATATCCGCGCGATGACCGCCGGCCGACCGATCGACATCGAGGTCGATGGCGGCGTCGGCCCTGACGTGTCCGGCCAGCTCGCAGCCGCCGGTGCCAATGCGCTGGTCGCGGGCTCCGCTGTATTCAAGGGCGGCACTGTGGAATCCTACAAGGCCAACATTGCCGCCATTCGAAATGCGGCCGCGATGGCGCGCGGCGAAGCGATCTGAGTTTTGTAGTCTTGTAGGGTAGGCAACGCCGTGCCCACCAGTTATTTCGGTAATGCAAATGGTGGGCACGCTACGCTTTGCCCACCCTGCGAAGCTGGCGCCGTCATTGCGGGCGAAGCGCCTATCGGTTGTCATCCCCCCGCGCATTGTTTAGCCCGGGGACATAGCCGACACCTGTTCGGAGACATCACTGACACTTTGGCCTGCCGTCAAGTCGATCGATGCGACCTGCCAGCTGGCAAAGAATATTCCGTACAGGCCTTCGCGCGCGAGCGGCCTGCGCCGGCCTGATCGCCGCACCAAGCAAAACTTCAGCTATGAATTCCCGTCGCCTCATTCCGCGCACGCCCCATCATGCGCCGGAAGTGGAAGGTAGCCCGCATGAGCGAAGCGATATGCGGGTAACCATTAGGGACGATCCCGGATGTCGCTCTGCTCATCCGGGCTACGCTTGCGGCGCGCCCAGTATGCATTCCGACATTGGCTGCGTAGAGAGGCCGCCTCGCGGCGGCCTCTCTCATTTAAATGCGATTACAGCAGATCAATCAGCTTTTCGAAGCGCTCCTCGCCCAAGCAAGGGACGCCGCAGCTATCGGAACCACCTCGCCGACGTCGACCACGGGAACGACATTAACGTCGTTCCAAAAATTGTACTTTGAGACGAACGTGACGATGACCTTGGGGTCGCTGGCCTCGGCCAGCACGTAACCGCCGTTACCGGCCAAGTTCGAGACGAACGCGTGGACCGTCAAACCGTCTTCCGGCTTCCACTTGCCGAACGCGGTCAGGAGAGCTTCCGAGCCCGCAAAACCTTCGTCGTGGGTGAGCCCGTTTGAGCGGATGGTGTATTCAATCATGTATTTCATGAAGTCCCTCCTCCCTCTGACATTCGGGCACACGTTGCCCTAGTCGTGAGTCACAATGGCAAAGCGAAGGTTCAAGGGTCAGGCGCGCTGATGCGTCAAAAAGCTGCCATTTCCGGTCTACCCCTAACAGCCGACGTGGAAAGAGTGTTAGGATTAGTCGGTGCGGCTCAATAGGCAACTTGAACGTGCTCCAGATGGGCGTGCCTCAATCTCCAGGATGCGGGGTCTGCCCGGAGAAGTTCATTTTGAGATAGTGAAGCCACTCACATTTGTCTGCTTTTGGAGGGGGTAACATTGGCTCAGCTTCTTACTTCTAAGGAGGCGCGTGATGCTAACGGCAATCAACGACCGAAACCCCGAACATAACGCTCGCGACTGGATGGTGACGCTTGTGGGTTGTGTCGGCTTTCCAACATTGAATGTGTTGCGAAGGACGTCCGGTGAAAGCAAACCGAAGCCACTCTGGAAACAATTCGACGATACACATCATTGGGATTCAACCGCAGAGGAATGGGTCCCCAACGATCCGACGTGATCGCCGATCCAGGACGCCGACGGAGCTGCCGCTGACTTCTTCCAGGCCTCGAGCGCCTGCACCCGTGCAAACCACGCCTGCACGTTCTCGTAACCCGTGACCGGCAACTCTGCCGCGGCCGTGTGCATCAGCGGCGAGGCAATCGCCAGATCGGCCAGGGTCAATTTGTCCTGCGCAATCCACCTGTTTCGAGCCAGGTGATCATCGAGCACCTGCACTGCTGCCGCGAGCAACGCCTCGCCGCGCCCGATCTCGGCCATATCGGGTGCGCCGGACCCGCCAACCATGTTCTTCGAAACCCGTTCCCGACTGATGAAGCCGACCGCCGGCGTGAAGTGATAAGCGGACCAGAACAGCCATCGATTAACGTCGGCGCGCGCCCGGATATCCCGAGGGTAGAGATCCTGCCCCGGCGATCCATCCGCCAGATATTGCATGATGGCGTGCGACTCCCACAGGCAGAACCCGTCGTCGTCCAATAGCGGGACCTTTCCGTTTGGATTTAGCCGTAGGTATTCTGGCGCCTTGTGTTCCCCTTTCAGGAGATCGACCACAACCCGTTCGAGCCTTACGTTCAAGTGGATTGCGGTCATCACGACACGACGCGAGTTCGACGAGAGCGGGTGATAATACAAGCGCATCCTGGTCCCCTCCAATTGGGAGTGCGCCGATAGGTTGCCCGTCGATCGATATGGTGACCACCCGAAACCCGATTTCATCCGGGTCGCGGACCTGACCAAAAAACAATGAGGCCGCCCCGGGAGGCGGCCTCGCACGTTTCGGAACTCAGCAGAATTGTACGGTTCAGTGACGGAATTCTCGGCGCTATTTCCTTCGCTGATCGTTCATTCTGTCACCGGGTGACAGTTCGGAAGCGCCCTTGGACATTCCAGTCGTTCCCGGTTCCTTCATGCGCGTGCCCGGCGCAAATTCAGACGCACCCTTTTGGGTTTGCGTTCGGGAATCCCGCATTTGATCGCCTGGCGAAAATTCGGATGCGCCTTTGGTCTTCTGTGCGAAGGCAGGGGATGCGCCGATCACGAGAGCGGCAGCAACTAGTACAGCTTTCTTCATTTCAGCCTCGTCTGGTTTCGAGCGAATTCGCTCGGGTCGGATGGAACCTGGCGCGAAACGTCCGGTGAGCCGGACCAAAGCGCCGAGGTGACACCAACAATCGCTTGGGCCGATAATCGTTCCGTCGAACGGCCTGCGATGGAACCCGACGCTTCATGGTCCGGCCACAATGGCGGGTCAGCATTGATTCCTGTATTCAAAGGATCCGGAAGATGATCAAGGCCCTCGCCAGCGCGGCAACAATTCTGTTACTCGCGTCCTCCGTGGCATTCGCGCAGAACCGCGCCGGCGACGCCGCGCTGGGCGCGGTTTCCGGCGCGGTCGTGCTGGGTCCGATCGGCGCAGTCGCCGGAGCGTTCATCGGTTATTCGGCTGGACCTTCGATCGCGCGATCATGGGGAATGGATGGATCGCGGTCCTCGCGCCATCGCAGGCAGGCCTCTAGCGGGACTGTGCGCGGTGCGCGCGCAGAAGCGGTGAGCCCGGCCGGCCCGCGTCCCGCCGATCAAACTGAGAAGAATCCGCGCGTCGCGAGTTCGCGGAGCGAAGCCGCGGCTCCTGCCCCGGCTCCAGCTGCGGCACCTCCCGCGCCTGCGGCGACGACGCCACCGGTCCAGACGCTCGAGTGAGCATCGGCATCTTCTGATCCGGCGTCAGCCGTTGTCGGCTTGCTGCGGCATCGCCACCGCCAACCGCGGCGGTCGCACCACCGTCACGGTGCAGGCGGCTTCGGCCGCGACCTTGGCCGAGACGCTGCCGAGCAGCGTGCGCAGCATCGAATTCTGCCGTGCACCGATCACGATATGGTCGACATGATTGACCCCCGTGAATTCCAGGATCGCGGCCGCGGGATCGACGGCCTCCAGCACATGCACGGTCAACCTGCTTTCATCGAGACCCAGCGGCGAGGCCCAGTGCCGGAGCGCGACGAGACGATCGATATGCTTGTTGTTGCCCTGTTCGTCGAGCGTCCGGTCGATGGTGATACGGCCGAGCTTCAGCACGTTCAGGCAGGCGAGCCGCGCCGACGGCAATGTCGCCAGCAAATGCGCCGCCGTCATGCGCAGGCATTCGTTGAGCGGTCCCGACCCCTCCTCGGTGTCGAGCGCGACGGCCACGATCGGACCCGATGCCAGTTGGACGGCCACGTCCGACTTCGGTTTCGGCTGGGTCATTCCGCCATTGAAGCGGCGGCGCCACACCGTGCTGAGCGGATCGCGTTTCAGCCGCTCCGATCGCGCGGTCAGCTTGACCTGATCGGGATGGGCGAGGTCGAAGGCCAGTTGCGCAGCCGTCGGATAGCGCCAGACCGGATCGATCTCGAGGCAGCGCAGCACGATCTCCTGCAGCCAGGGCGGATAGTCCGGCCTCAACTGGCGTGGCGGATAGGGATCGCGCCACAGTCGCCGCCGCATGCCGTGCAGGGTTTCGCTCTCGCCGAACGGCCGCACGCCGGTGGTGAAGAAGTACAGCAGCACGCCGAGCGAAAACAGATCGCTGCGCGGATCGTCGCGCACGCCGAGCAAACGCTCCGGCGCCATGTAGGGCGCGGTGCCGTAAGGCAGGCGGAATTCCTCCTGCAGCAGGTCCGGCAACAGGTTGTGATGCGCCAGTCCGTAGTCGATCAGCACGCACTCCCCCGAGGGACGAAACATGATGCTGCTTGGCTTGATATCGTGATGGATGACGTTCTGCCGGTGCAGGTCGGCCAGTGCAGTCGCGATCTTGCCGGCGATGACCCTGGCCTCTTGATACGGGATCGGCAGTTCGTTGATCCGGCTGTACAGCGTCGGGCCTGCGATGCGTTCGATCACGACATAGGCCTGACGGGCGAAATCGCCGGTGCCGAAACATCCGGGGACATGCGGGCCGGCAAGCCGCGGTAGGATCATCTGCTCCATCTCGAAGCTGACAATCGCCGCCGGATCCTCACCCTCGGAGACCCGCGGCACTTTCATCAACAGCGGCACCGTGATGCCGGGGTGGGTGACGGTCCACAGCGTCGCCATGCCGCCGCGATGGACGCACTCCCCGATCGTAAAGCCGTCGAGTTGCTCGCCCTCAACGATCGAAGGTTTTGCCATCCCTCACCTCCCGATCAGCAGGCGATCGGCGAGCCAGTGCGGCAGGCCGTTGGCGCGAATCCGGTCGGCCGCCGCGATGACGTCATAGGGCACGCGGCAAAAGGCGATCTCGCGGGTCGTGGTATCGAGCATGATAAACGCCGCCGCTGGATTGCCGTCGCGCGGCTGCCCGACCGAGCCCGCGACCGCAAGCCAGCGCCGGCCGCTCAGCAATTGCACCGGCGTTTCGGAGGTCGGGATGAAGCTCGTCATCTTCGCCGCCGATGACATCGAATAAAGCGCGGGCTTGTGGATGTGTCCGCAGAACGTGACATGGGCATCGGTCGCCTCGATGCTGTCCGCGGCATCCGACGTGCTCCGGACGTAATGCCAGCGCGCCGGATGCGAGGCTTCCGAATGCACGTAGAGGCGATCGCCTTCCTGGCGCTTCAGCGGCAATTCCGCCAGAAAGCGCCGCTGCGGCGCGCTCAGCCTGCCCCGCGTCCACTCGATCGCGGCCTGGGCTTCGGCGTTCATGGTTTCGGATGCGGTGCCGATGGCGGCGTCATGATTGCCAATAACGGCGATCGCCCCGTCCTTGACGAGATCCATCACGGTCTCGACCGCCCATTCCGGATCGGCGCCGTAGCCGACGATATCGCCGAGGCAAATGATCTGTTCCGCACCGCGCGCCCGTGCGGAATCCAAGCACGCACTGAATGCCTGCCGGTTGGCATGAATGTCCGCAAAGACCGCAAGCCGCAATTGTTCCTCCACCTCGATCATCGCGCTGGCGCGTTGGGCGTGACTTGATGGATATCAAACAATAGCGACTTGCGGCCCGCAATCGTGCGGAAGGCGTATGGGGGGAGACTGACGCTATTTTGGGTTCGACCGCCCGCTTGTATCGGGGTCGGTATCGGAAACGGCAATCAGCGTTTGCGAGGCGCTTCCAGTCCCCTGAGCACCAGCGTCAGGAGTGCGTCGATCCGCGCCGGCGCATCCGGATCGTTCCATTCGTCGGCATGGGCGGGATGATGGAAGCGGCTGGTGGCGTCGAAAATGGCGCGCGCCGAAACCTTGGGGTCGGCGACCTCGAAAACGCCCTGCTTGACGCCGTCCGTGAGCATCCGCGCGATCTGATCGACCAGGCAATCCTTGTGACCTTTCACGACCTTGCAGGCTTCGCGGGCCAGCGTCAGATAGGTCGCGAACATCTCGGGGTCGTCGCCGAGCCGCTTGTGCTTGATCGCAAACATCGTGCGCAGCCAGCGTTCCAGCCGTTCGGGGGCCGGGCCGGTCGCCTCGGCAATCTCCAGAAGCGGCGCGCTGGCGCGGTCGAGCCAGCGCTTGGCGACAGCCTCGCGCAGCGAGGCCTTGCTGGGGAAATGGCGGTAGACGCTGCCGTGGCTGACATCCAGCGCCCGGGCCACATCGACCACCGTGGCCTTGGCGAGCCCGTAACGGCGCAAAACGTCCTCGGTAACCTCCAGAATGCGTTCGGGGGTCAAAACCACGACTTCGTTCATTGGCGCACCTGCGAAACGACGAGACGGGTGGTCATTCAGTCCCCCTAACGGGTTAATGCTTTACCGGTTCCAGGCGCTCGGCCTGCGCCGCCAGATGGCGGGCCACCTGCTGGTTCAGCCAGCGCTGGATTTGTGCAGTCAAATAAATGATTTCGATGGTCATTGGCGTCGTCCTCTTCAAATCTCCGGGCTCAGGGCCAACGAGCCGGAGGTGACACCCGATGGCGTCGGAAAGCGATATAGCATGTCTCGCTGACAGATTTCAATATCTGTCATTCAATGTTCTGCCATGGCAGGCCTGCGTGGGATGCGGGGCTGGACCAGCGGCGACGGCGACAGGCGCCGGACCCGCCCGTCACGTGGCGGGTCAGCGACGGTGTCCCTCCCGCCCCGTGGCTGCTGATCCCTTCTCTTTCCAAATTCTCCCGGCCGTTTTGTCTCACTCATTTGTCTGACTTGGGCTGCTCTGCTAAAGCGCGGCGTAAAAAACAATTCGCCCGGAGTCGTCGATGATCCCCCGCTATACCCGCCCGGAAATGGCCTCCATCTGGGAGCCGCAGACCCGCTTCAAGATCTGGTTCGAGATCGAAGCGCATGCGGCGGACGCGCAGGCGGAGCTTGGCGTGGTGCCGAAAGAGGCCGCCAAGACGATCTGGGCCAAGGCCAAGAACGCGACCTTCAATGTCGAGCGCATCGACGAGATCGAGCGCGAAACCAAGCACGACGTCATCGCTTTCCTGACGCATCTGGCCGAAATCGTCGGCCCCGAGGCGCGCTTCGTCCACCAGGGCATGACCTCCTCCGACGTGCTCGACACCACCCTCAACGTGCAGCTCACCCGCGCCGCCGACCTGCTGATCGCCGATATCGACAAGGTTCTGGCGGCGCTGAAGAAGCGCGCCTTCGAGCACAAGATGACGCCGACCATCGGCCGCTCCCATGGCATCCACGCCGAACCCGTGACATTCGGGCTGAAGCTCGCTTACGCGTATGCCGAATTCAGCCGTGCCCGCGAGCGGCTGATCGCCGCGCGCAAGGAAGTCGCGACCTGCGCCATCTCGGGCGCGGTCGGCACTTTCGCGCAGATCGATCCGCGCGTCGAAGAACATGTCGCCAAGGCGATGGGACTGGTGCCCGAGCCGATCTCGACCCAGGTAATTCCACGCGACCGCCACGCGATGTATTTTGCAACGCTGGGCGTGATCGCCTCCTCGGTCGAGCGCCTCGCCACCGAAATCCGCCATCTGCAGCGCACCGAGGTGCTGGAAGCCGAAGAATTCTTCTCCGAGGGCCAGAAAGGCTCGTCGGCGATGCCGCACAAGCGCAACCCGGTGCTGTCGGAAAATCTCACCGGCCTCGCACGCATGGTGCGCGCCTATGCGATGCCGGCGATGGAAAACGTCGTGCTCTGGCACGAGCGCGACATCTCGCACTCTTCGGCCGAGCGCATGATCGGGCCGGATGCCACCGTCACGCTCGACTTCGCGCTTAATCGCCTCGCCGGCCTGATCGAAAAACTCCTGATCTATCCCGCCAACATGCAGAAGAACCTCGACCGCCTCGGCGGCCTCGTGCACTCGCAGCGGCTATTGATCGCGCTGACGCAGAAGGGCGCCAGCCGCGAGGACGCCTACAAATTCGTGCAACGCAACGCGATGCCGGTGTGGCGCGGCGAAGGCGATTTTCAGACGCTGCTGAAGAAGGACCCGGACGTGAAGAAGTTCATGAGCGACGCCGAAATCGAGGAGCTGTTCGACCTCGGCTATCACTTCAAGCACGTCGACACCATCTTCAAGCGGGTGTTCGGCGAGAGCTGATTACCCCGCTGCGCCTGTTGGCGTCAGCCGCTGCGCCTGTTGGCGTCAGCCGCGCGCGGGCACCACGGCCTTTGCCGGCGCGCCATAGAGCCGCATCAGCACGAACGTGATTAGCAGGATCGCGAGATAGACCGTGAGCTGCATCGCGGTCGGCTGGTCGGTGTAGCCGATCAGCGTATGCAACGCCTTGCCGGGAATGCTGGCATCGGACAAGAGCCAGCCTGAGTCCCACACCACGTTGTCCATCGCGGTCAGCCAATTGGCCTTCTCCAGGAACGCCGCAGCCTGCGCCGCCATGCCGGCGGCGAGCAAAGCGATCAGGATCGTCGTGGTCGTAAACAGCGCGCGCGCGGGAATGCGGAGCAGACCGAAATAGGTCAGAAGACAGATCATCAAACCGAGCGCGAGGCCGCCGAGGCCGCCGAGCGTCACGCCCCAAGCGGTATCGCCGCCGGTGGCGATCACGCCGTAGAGAAACAGAACGACCTCACTGCCCTCGCGCAGCACCGCGACGCCGACCACCACCGCCAGCGCGAGCAGCGATTTCGATCCTTCCACCACCGCCTGCCCGGCGACGCGCAGTTCACCAGCGAGCTCGGCGCCGTGACGCGCCATCCAGACATTGTGCCAGGTCAGCATCACGACCGCGATCACGAGGATAGCGGCGTTGAACAGTTCCTGTCCCATGCCGGCAAACAGGTTTGACAACGCGCCGGCAAAGGCGGCGACCACGCAGGCGGCGAGCACGCCGGCCAGCACGCCGCCGCCGATCCAGGCGTTGCGATGCGGCACCGTGCGCGTGACCGCGAGCACAATGCCGATGATCAGACCGGCCTCGAAGACTTCGCGGAAAACGATGATCAGTGCAGCAATCACGGCTTTTTCCTACTTCACGACCAGCGCGCCGCGGGCAACCTTCTCGTTGTATTCGTCGACGAACTCGTAGCGGCCGGGCTTCTGGGCGCGGACGTTGACGGTGGCGTCGCTGGAGCCGGCGACCACCTTCTCGATCTTCAAGGTCTTGCTCTCGAACTCCATCGGCTTGGCATCGAGGTTCTTCAGCTTGATCACGATCGGCGTATTGGCCGGCGCGCTGATTTCGGCCGGATCGAATTTCTTGTCCTTGTAGCTGAGCTGAATTTCGGTCGCGGCCTGCGCGTTCGCCGCACTGGTGGCGGCAATCGGGAGCAGAGCGGCGACGGCGGCGAAAATGACGGCCTTCGAAAGCGTTCGCGAGCGGGACATGTCGGTTCTTTCAATGATGGGCTGAAGATATCGGCAGATGGCATACGCTGCCGGCTGCCACGCCGTGAAGAGACAAAAAGCCGCTGTTAATTGGAGAACTTCTAAATCGCGGAGCTAGAGCCCCGTTCCGACAGAATCGGAACGGGGCTCTAGCTTTCTTGCTTTGACGCGTTTTCTTGACGCGAACCGGTATCCACTTCGCTTGAAAACGCTCAGCCGGGCGCGCCGTCGACCATGCGCGATGTGACGCGATCGCGTTTTATAAAGTGATGCCAGAGCGCCGCGCCGATGTGGAGCACGATCAGTGCCAGCAGCACATAGGCAAACAGGATGTGACGGTCCTCATAGGCCGCGGCGGCGGCCTTGTCGGGCGAGGTAATCTGCGGAACGTGAAACAGCCCGAAGAAGCTGGAATAATCCGGGGTGCGCGCGCCGGAATGGGCCCAGCCCAGCATCGCCACCAGAATAGTGACGGCATAGAGCGACCAATGGCTGATGCTTGCCACGATCCGCTGCCAGCGCGGCGTGTCCGAAGGCAGTGCCGGCGTCGGATTGAAGCCGCGCCAGATCAGGCGGAGCACCATCAGCAGCAGCACGAGGTAGCCGATATCGGCATGGATCGAGCGGTAGAAGAACCGGTTCGGCCCGGCCGGAATGTGGTTCATCCACCAGCCGAAGGCGAGCATGCCAACGATGACCAGGCCGAGGCCCCAGTGGAACCAGCGCGACAGGCGGCCCCAGCTCGATGACGTATTGCGTAGCATTTCCGTTGAGCCTCCCGACCGCTCAAACCCGGCAGGTCGTTTGCGGTTTTGTCCATATCTGCAATGACTTGCCCTGATAGCTTTGCATTCCCGCCAAGGCGACTTGAATCGTTCAAAACTACGTGCGACCCGCAGGCCATCCATCGCAGGGGCCCCACCGCCCTCAAAAACAACTGAATGGTAACCGTGGATCGGCTAAAAGAGCGGCGTGTCCTATCCCCCAACCATCCTCGTTTTCGACTCCGGCCTCGGCGGCCTCACGGTATTGCGTGAGATCGTCGGCGCCCGGCCCGATGCTCATTATGTCTATGTCGCCGACGACGCGTTCTTTCCCTACGGCCATCATAGCGAGGAGCAGATCATCGCGCGCGTGGTGCCGCTGATCGGCGACCTGATCGAAAGCCATGCGCCCGATCTGGTGGTGATCGCGTGCAACACCGCGTCCACGCTGGTCATGTCGCATCTGCGCGAGGCCTATCAGGTACCGTTTGTCGGCACCGTGCCCGCGATCAAGCCAGCCTGCGCCAGCTCGAAGACCAAGCGTGTGTCGGTGCTCGGCACCAAGGGGACGGTCAAGCGCGAATACACCAAGCGGCTGATCCACGATTTTTCGCAGGGCTGCGAGGTGACGCTGGTAGGCTCGGCGGAGCTCGCCTCGCTGGCCGAAGCCGCGCTCAGCGGCAACGACGTGAGCGATGACGACATTGCAGCCGAACTGGCGCCCTGCTTCGTCGGCCACGGCGGAGGCGATGCCCATCGCACCGACACCGTCGTGCTGGCCTGCACGCACTATCCGCTGTTGCTGGAGCGGCTGGTGCAGCTCGCGCCATGGCCGGTCGCCTGGATCGATCCCGCCCCCGCCATCGCCCGCCGCGTATCCGACCTGCTCGGCCCGGCCAACGGTCCATCCGATCAGGCCGGCGCCGAAATGATCTTTACGTCGCGGCGGCCGCACACGCTGAGCGAGGCGCTGATGCCGTTCTTCGGCGGCCGCGTCCCGGCGTAAGGCTCCGCCGTTAGCTTAGCTGACGACCCACCATGGCACCGATCTCCTTGAAGACGGCTTCCAATTGCTGTGGCGCCGGCGAACCACCCTGCGTGTAGGCGCACACCAGTACCGGGCCGCCTGATTTCGGCCAGGCGATCGCGATATCGCCGGACGCATCCTTGCCGTTGTTGCCGGTCTTGTCGCCGACCTTCCAGTCCGCCGGCAGGCCACCGCGCAGCCGGTTGTTGCCGGTCTTGCAGCCCACCATCCATTCGGTGAGAAGCTGGCGCGACGCCGGCGTCAGCACAGCGCCGAGCAGGAAGCGGCGCAGATTTCCCGCCATCGCTGATGGCGTGGTGGTGTCATGGGGATTGCCCGGGGGCGAGCGATTGAGTTCGGGTTCGTTGTGGTCGAGGCGCGAGATGGTATCTCCGGTCGAACGCCAGAACGCGGTCAGCGCCGCGGGGCCGCCGACCCGCGCCAGCAGCAGATTGGCACAGGTGTTGTCGCTGAGTTCGACGATGGCCTTGCACATCTCGGATACCGACATGGCGCCTTGGGCGAGATTCTGTTTCGCGACCGGCGCATATTCGAGAAGATCCTTGGGTCCATAAGCGACCAGGTCCGCAAGACGATCCGCGCCGTGGTCGACCCGCGCCAGCACGAAGGCCGCCAGTGAAGCCTTGAAGGTGCTGCACATGACGAAGCGCTCCTCGGCGCGCCACGCCATCTTCGCACCGGTGGAAAGATTTTCGGCATGGACGCCGATCCGCCCGCCGGTCTCGCGTTCGTAGGCCGCAAGCGCAGGCGGCGCCTGCTCTGCGAATACCGGCCAGGCCACAAGGCCTGACGCCGCGGCCAGCAAGGCCCGTCGATCGATCATCGTGGAAACATCCTTCAAGCTAAAGCCCGCGCCTTGCGTTGCTCGGCTGTTGCGCCGGAATGATGGCACCTCACATGCGCGCGCTGAAAAAACATCGGGCTCGAAACGCCGCGAATCTGTCCCTATCATATCGCCCACCGAACCGGACGAACCGACATACGAGCAGGGAGTTTCCGCCTTGACCTCCGCAAATCCCGCGCCGCTCAACCGTCTCAAGCAGCTATGGCGGGACGGACGCCCGACCTTCGGCGCGATCGCGACCATTCCCTCGATCCAGACCGTGCAGATCATGGCCCGGTCCGGCATCGACTGGATCATTGTCGACCTCGAGCACGGCCCGATCGATCTCGGTTCGGCGCATGGGATGATCACGGCGACCTCAGGCACGCCCTGCGTGCCGATGGTGCGGATCGCCGCCAATGAACCCTGGCTGGCGAAAGCGCCGATGGACATCGGCGCGCTCGGGATCAATTTTCCGATGATCTGTAGCCGCGCGGATGCAGAGAAAGCCGTGCGCAGCGTGCGCTATCCGCCGAACGGCGACCGGCTGTGGGGGCCGTTTCACGCGCCGTTCCGCTGGGGCGTGTCGATGGCGGACTATATGGCGACCGCCGACGACGACATGATCTGCATGATCACCATCGAGCATGTCGAGGCCGTCAACCGCATCGACGAGATCATGGCGACACCGGGCATCGACCTCGCGGTGATCGGCCCCGGCGATCTCGCTACCTCCATCAACAAGCGCGGCCTGCCCGACGATCCCGAGGTGCTTGATCTGATGGCGCGCGCCGAAGCCGGTATCCTCAAAAGCGGCGTGCCGATCGGCGGCGTCGCCCGTACCGCCGAGCAGGCGAACCGGATGATCGAGCGCGGCTATGTCGCGCTGGCATTGGGTTTTGACTGGTCGCTGTTCCAACGCGGCATCGCGGCAAGTTTCGAGGGCATCAAGCGATAAAAAATCGTGCGCCGCTGTGGCGCGCCCCTGCCCTCCGCGCTTTCCGCGCGCCGCGGGCGCTGCTAGAGTTTCTCGCACAGGGAGAAAACACATGATCAAGAAAATTCTGCTCGGACTGACCGTCATCCTGGTTGCTGGCGCCGGCGTCGCCATCGCCCAGCAAGCCGGCATCAAGCGGACCCCGCTGCAAAAGCTCGACTTCCCGGCCGGCTACAACACCGTCACCGCCATCGCGGAAGTGCCCGCTGGTGGCGCCGCCGGCCGCCACACCCATC
The DNA here is from genome assembly GCF_005937885.2 of Bradyrhizobium sp. KBS0727. Taxonomy (NCBI): domain Bacteria; kingdom Pseudomonadati; phylum Pseudomonadota; class Alphaproteobacteria; order Hyphomicrobiales; family Nitrobacteraceae; genus Bradyrhizobium; species Bradyrhizobium sp. KBS0727. The sequence goes on from NZ_CP042176.1 coordinate 4,660,726, forward strand.
CCGGTATGGAAACCGGCTATGTGCTGGAGGGCGAACTCGAACTCGTGCTCGACGGCAAGGAGCCTGTGAAGATCAAGGCCGGCGAATCCTACCAGATCCCGGAAGGCGCGGTTCACGACGCCAAGGCCGGCGACAAGCCCTTCAAAGTGCTTGGGGTTTACATCGTCAAGGCCGGCGAGCCGCTGGCCAAACCCGCGCCATAACGCGAACCATCTGGCGTCAGGCCACCTGGTTCGTGCTAGATCAGGGTCGGCGGGCTGGGCATAGTGGCCCGCTGGCCTTCTGATGGGCTTATGGCGGAAACCAGAGCGGAGCGATGCGCGGAACGGTTCGAAAAATCACAACGCCGCGCCGCGTCGTCATCGATCTCATGCGCGCCTCCAGGGGCGTCCCTTTCGTCGCGGTGCGCCGGACGCTGAACATCGCGCGGCTGGCCTCGGCCCGCAGCGCGTTGAGCCAGCGGCCGGCCTGGGCCGTGATTTTCGCCAAGGGCTTTGCCGCGCTCGCCCGGGAAGAACCTCGCCTGCGCACGGTGTTCCTGAAATGGCCTTACGCACGCTTTTACGAGTTGCCGGAAACGGTCGCGAATATCGTGGTGGCGCCCACTGCTTCGCCCGAGGGCGTGATGCTGTTCCCGATCAAGGCGCCGGACCTCGTCCCGTTGATCGAGGCCGATGCCGCGCTCCGCAAAGCCAAGTCGGAGCCGATCGAATCGACGCCATTTTTCCGCAAGACGCTGGCCGCCACTCGGCTGCCGCTGCCGCTGCGATATCTCGCCTGGGCGATCGGCCTCAATATCGGCCGGCAACGCGGCAATTTTTTCGGCACGCTCCTCATCACTTCGGTCGCCGCTTTTGGCGGCGGAGAAGTCGAGGCGCTTGGTCCTGGCCCCTATATTTTAAGCTATGACAGGGTTACCGATGATGGCTTCATCGATGTGATGGTTCGCTGGGACCATCGCATCACGGATGCGGCCGATATCGGCATCGCGCTTTCACGTCTTGAACAAATCTTGAATAATCTGGTCGCGGACGAACTGCTCGCGCTGGCTCCGGAAGGACAGGAGCCGTCGTTGCACGAGCTGATCGGCTCGCGACAGGTTGGCAGGATTTCCCGATAGTTCACCAAAACGTCCCGATGGATGGTCGCCGGATATTGGCGGCGGTATCGACGGGCGGACAGCAGGCCAATGAAGATTCTACGCGGGCGGACAGCATTTGTCACAGGCGCAGCTTCCGGCATCGGCCGGGCGATTGCCGTGGCACTCGCGCGCAAAGGTGTCGATCTCGTCATTACCGACATCGATGCGGCCAGGCTCGCGCAGGTCGAGCAGGAGACGAAGCAACACGGCGTCAAGGTGACGAGCGTCGTTTGCGACCTGTTGCAGCCCGACGAAATCACCAAAATGCTGGACGGTCTGTTTTCGACCGGTCCGCTGCATATCCTGGTCAATTGCGCAGGGATCGCGCTGTACGGCCAGCAACGCAATGTGGCTGATATCGACTGGCGCCGGTTGATGGCGATCAATCTTTTGGCGCCGATCCAGATCACGACCCACCTGATCAACAAGCTCGCGGGCGCCGAGGAAGCTCATATCGTCAACATGTCGAGCATCTTCGGGCTGGTCCCGGTGCGCCAGCTCGCAACCTATCAGGCCAGCAAATACGGCCTGGTGGGTTTTACGCTCGCGATACGCAACGACTACCACCGCAAGAATTTCGGCGTCAGCGTAATCTGTCCGGGCCTGGTGAAGACGCCGATGGTCGAACTGGACGGCCCGTCACGGATCTATTCCAAGCTGCCCAAAATTCCGGCTTCGCTCTACACCACGCCGGAGCGGGTCGCCGAGGCGACTATCGATGCCATCAAGCGCGACCGAGGATTGGTGCTGATCACCCTGCTCGCCCACGTGCTGTGGCGCCTCAACCGCTTCTTCCCCGGCCTCGTCGATCTCCTGAACCGCGAGGGCTGGCGCTCGCGCGGCCCGATCATCCCGCCGGGCGAACAATAGAAATCTAGCGCCCGCGCTGCAGGCGCGTGACCAGGGCCAGCACCACTCCGCGGGGCACAAACCGGGTCACGGCGATCGCCGCCTTGGTGCCGATACCGGGGATGCAAAGCGCGCGGCCTGCCTTCATCGCCTCCCAACCGTCGCGGGCGACCTCGTCGACGGGAAGCTTTCGCAACAGCTTGAACAACCTCACCTGTTGCGCGCCGGCGCGGGTCAGGAACGGTGTGCGCAGCGGACCGGGACACAGGCAGGTCACCGTGACGCCGCTGCTCCTGACCTCGCGCAGAAGCGCCTGCGAGAGCGAAACCAGATAGGCCTTGCTGGCAAAATACACGGCCATCCGCGGGCCCGGCGCAAAGCCGGCGACCGATGCCACGTTGAGGATGCGACCGGCCTTGCGCTCGACCATATCGGGCAGGAATCGCAGCATGAGGTCGGTGACGGCGCGGATATTGACCGCGATAATCCCGAACTGGCCGGCGCGATCGAGTTCCACGGCATCGCCGAACAGGCCAAAACCGGCATTGTTGATGAGGGTATGGCAATAAAGACCGCGCGCGGTGAGTTCACGCGCGACGGTTTCGCCGGCATCCGGTGCGGCCAGGTCGATGCCGAGTGTCACCGTGGATTGCCCGGAAGGGTCGATTTCGGCTGCCAGCCGCTCCAAATCACCGATATTGCGGGCAATCAGGACCGTTTTGGACCCTTCGGCAACCGCCAGCCGAGCGAATTCGGCACCAAGTCCGGAGGAAGCGCCGGTCACGACCACTGCAGGCTGCATGCTCCCAAACCCGTCCTTTTGCGCCTAAAAATGCCTCGGCAAAAAAGCCTTCAAAAAGGCCGTCAAAAAACCCTTGGAGAGGCCCGAGCCAACCAGTCATAGCGGGCCGGGGAAGGATTTGACAGCGGGTGCGAATATCCCTAGAAACCGCCTGCTCGCGGGCCGTTTTCGGCCCGCGTTGCGTTTCGCGACCCGTGGTCCTCCCCGAGCTTTCGAGGCGGACCTGTCGGCCCCGGGAATCCCGGTGCACAGGAGGGCGCGTCTCCTCAAAACTCAAACTCATCAGAGGACGCGATGACTAAGCGCAGTGAGGCGAAATACAAGATCGATCGCCGTATGGGCCAGAACATCTGGGGCCGCCCGAAGAGCCCCGTCAACCGCCGCGAATACGGCCCCGGCCAGCACGGCCAGCGCCGCAAGGGCAAGCTCTCCGACTTCGGCGTGCAGCTCCGCGCCAAGCAGAAGCTCAAGGGCTACTACGCCAATATTTCCGAGCGCCAGTTCCACGGCATCTATGTCGAAGCCGGCCGGATGAAGGGCGACACCGGTGAAAACCTGATCGGCCTGCTCGAGCGTCGTCTCGACACCGTGGTCTATCGCGCCAAGTTCGTCGCCACCATGTTTGCCGCGCGCCAGTTCATCAACCACGGCCACATCAAGGTGAACGGCCGCCGCGTCAACATCTCGAGCTACAAGGTCAAGCCCGGCGACCTCATCGAGATCAAGGAATCCTCCAAGCAGCTCACCCCGGTGCTGGAAGCAAGCCAGCTCGGCGAGCGTGACGTGCCCGACTTCATCGAAGCCGATCACTCCAAGATGACGGCGAAGTTCACCCGCATCCCGGCGCTGTCGGACGTGCCGTTCGCGGTGCAGATGGAGCCGCATCTGATCGTCGAATTCTATTCGCGCTGAGCGAACTGGATCTTCAAGCTATCAAAGGCCCCGGTTTTGCCGGGGCCTTTTTCTTTGGGTAGGATCACCCGGCGACGCGAACGTCATTCCGGGGCGCGTCGAAGACGCGAACCCGGAATCTCGAGATTCCGGGTCTGGTCCTTTCGGACCATCCCGGAATGACCACAACCGAAAGATTCCTCCATGCACTACACCCCTGCCCCGCGCGACCCCAAGGCCGCCCCCATCCACATCAACCTGTTGTCGGATACGCAGACGCGCCCGACCCAAGCGATGCGCGAGGCGATGGCGCGGGCCGAGGTCGGCGATGAGCAGATCGGCGACGATCCGACGGTCAACCTGTTGTGCGAACGGGTGGCTGATTTGCTCGGCAAGGAAGCCGCCGTGTTCATGCCGTCGGGCACCATGTGCAACGTCGCAGCGACGCTGGCCTGGTGCCGGCCGGGCGATGAAATCCTCGCCCATGTCAGCGCGCATATTATCGCCCGCGAAGGCGGCGCGCATGCAGCCCTCGGCGGATTCCAGATTACGCCGCTGGCCGGCGACGACGGACAGTTTTCGCCCGAAACCTTTCGCGCCGCCCTTCACCCGCGCTCGCGCTACCAGCCGCCGCAAACCGTGGTCAGCGTCGAACAGACCGCCAATATCGGCGGTGGCACGATCTGGAAGAAGACGGCGCTCGATGAAATCGTGCAGATCGCCAAGACGCACGGGCTCGTCACCCATATGGACGGCGCGCGGCTCTTGAACGCCTGTGTCGCCACCGGCATCAGCGCACGCGACATGGCCGCGGGCTGGGATTCGGCCTGGATCGATTTTTCCAAAGGTCTCGGCGCGCCGGTCGGCGGCGCGATCGCCGGCTCGCGCCAATTCATCGACGACGTCTGGCGCTGGAAGCAGCGGCTCGGCGGATCGATGCGGCAGGCCGGCATTTGCGCCGCAGCCTGCGTCTACGCACTCGACCATCACGTCGACCGCCTCGCCGACGATCACGCCAATGCGCGGGCGCTGGCGCGGGGATTGTCGCAGATCAACGGTGTCGAAGTGCAGCAGCCCGAAACCAACCTGGTGTTCTTCAAGCCTGACGGAGCCGGGATCAGCGGCGACAGGATGGTCGAGGCGTTACGCAAGCGCGGCGTGCTGCTGGCTGTCATGGACGGCCGCATCCGCGCCTGCACCCATCTCGACGTCACGGCCGAGATGATCGAGGAAACCGTCGGACTGGTGCGCGAGATCGTGCGCGGGGTGTAATTGCCTTCGATCAGAGCAGCCAAAAGCATACAGATCGCAGCAGAATCCTGTTATTCAGCTATTGTTCGCCGTTGAAAAATTCGCCGGGAGGTTAAGATGCCCAAAGGCTCCGACTTGTTGGTTGCCGCTCTTGAGAACGAGGGCGTGGATCGCATCTTCGGTGTTCCCGGCGAAGAAAATCTCGACGTCGTCGAAAGCCTGAGAAAATCGTCGATTGAGCTGATCCTGACCCGGCATGAACAGGCTGCGGCCTTCATGGCGGCCACCTATGGCCGGCTGACGGGAAAGCCCGGTGTCTGCATCACAACGCTTGGCCCGGGCGCGCTCAATCTCGCGACCGGCGCGGCCTACGCGCTGCTGGGCGCGATGCCGATGGTGATGCTGACCGGGCAGAAAGGCATCATGAGCAGCCGTCAGGCGAAATTCCAGATCGTCGACGTGGTCGGCACGTTCAAGCCGCTGACAAAGCTTTCGCTGCAGATCGTCAGCACCAGCACGATTCCGACCCTGGTACGCGACGCCTTCCGAATTGCCACGCAGGAACGGCCTGGCCCTGTCTTGCTGGAATTGCCCGAGGACATCGCCGGCGAAGAAGCCGAACCTGTTGCGATGGTCGCGCAGCATCCGATTGAAATTCCGGTCGCCCACCGTGCTTCGCTCGATCGTGCGGCCGAGATGATTCTGAATGCCAAGCGGCCGTTGATCATGTTGGGCGCCGCGGCTTCCCGACCGCGAAGCGCGACGGGAATTGCCGGATTCGTTCGACGCACCCAAATTCCATTCTTCACGACCCAGATGGGAAAAGGCACCGCGCCCGGCGGCACCAAATTGTATATGGGTACGGCAGCCCTCAGCGAACGCGACTATGTCCATGAAGCGATTGACCGCGCCGACCTGATCATCGCAATTGGCCACGATACGATCGAGAAGCCCCCTTTCATCATGGGCCCCGGCGGGCCACAGGTCATTCACGTCAATTACACGCCGGCCAATGTGGAGCAGGTCTATTTTCCGCAATGCGAAGTGGTTGGCGATGTCGGCCCGAGCCTGGAACTGCTGGCCGACCGGGTTGAGGGCCGCCTGCCCAACGCCGGCGCATTGTTGAATCTCCGCGACGGCATTCTGAACAGGATCGCCGACCGGGCCACGGAAGCCAAATGGCCGCCGACGCCTCAACGTATCGTGCATGACGTGCGACAGGTCATGCCCGAGGACGGAATCGTTGCGTTGGACAACGGCATGTACAAGATATGGTTCGCGCGCAATTATCGAACGCTCGTCGCGAACACGCTGCTGCTCGACAATGCGCTCGCGACCATGGGGGCCGGATTGCCGTCGGCGATGATGGCGGCCATGCTCTATCCAAAACGCCGGGTACTTGCGGTGTGCGGCGACGGCGGGTTCATGATGAACTCGCAGGAATTGGAAACCGCGGTACGCCTCAAATTAAATCTGGTGGTGCTGATTCTGGAGGATTCCGCCTACGGTATGATCCGCTGGAAGCAAGCGGTCGATCATTTTCCCGATTTCGGCCTTACCTTCGGAAATCCGGATTTCGTCAGGTACGCCGAGAGTTACGGTGCCAAGGGCTCAAGGATCGAGAGCACCGATGCGATCATCCCGACGCTTGAGCGTGCGTTTGCCGGAGGCGGAGTACACCTGGTTGTCGTCCCGATCGATTATAGCGAGAACACCCGGGTGCTGGTCGATGAACTCCGCGAGAAAGTGAAGCGGGTTGACGAAGCTGCGAACTAGTTCTCCAGCGCCTCATAGACCAGTTGCTTGAGCGTGCGCTGGACCCGCTGGCGCTCGGTCGGCGTCTGCTCCAGCAGCACGAACATCATCTCCTGCTTGCGGTCGATCACCATGTAGCAGCCGCTGGCGCCGTCCCATTTCAACTCGCCGAGCGATCCCGGCGGCGGCGGTTTTGCGTTACCGGGATCGGTTCGCACCGCAAGTCCCAACCCCATGCCGAAGCCGTCGCCGGGAAAATAGAAATAATCCCGCTCAACGCCCGAGCCCTTGCCGGCATGGTCCGACGCCATCAATTCGAATGTCTTCGGATTGAGATAGGTCTTGCCCTCGAAGCTGCCGCCGTTAACCAGCATCTGCGCAAAGCGCGAAAAGTCCGCCATGGTCGAAACCATGCCGCCACTGGCGGATTGCCACTTCTGGCGAACCTCGGTCCGGTACTGGCGGCCGACACGAAAATCACTGTCATTCGGCAGCGGCTGGGCGAGCCGCTGCAGCCTCTCCGGTTCGGTGACGAAAAAGCCGGTATCGACCATGCCAAGCGGATCGAGCAGCTTTTCCTTCTCGATCTCGAACAATGATTTTCCGGACGCGATCTCCATGATCCGCGCCAGGATGTCGGTGGAATGGCCGTATTGCCACAGCGCGCCGGGCTGGTTGTGCAGCGGCAGCTTGGCGATTCGTTCTGCGAACTCGGCGAGGTCGAAATCACCCGCGTAGATGTTGGCGTCCTTGTAGGCCTTGCGCACCAGGCTATCGCCAAAGAAACCGTAGGTGATCCCGGACGTGTGACGCATCAGGTCGAGCACCGTCATCGGCCGGGTCTGCGGCACCAGCTCCAGCGTCTTGGTGCCGTCCTCGGCCTTCTTTTCGATGCCGACCTTGGTATCGGCGAAAGAGGGAATATATTTCGAGACGGGATCATCGAGCTTGATCTTGCCGTCCTGGATCAGCTGCATCGCGACGACCGAGGTGATCGCCTTGGTCAGCGATGACAAACGGAAGATAGTCTTGTCGGTAATCGGCGCCTTGGACACCACGTCCTGCACGCCAAAGGTCTCATGATAGACCGGCTTGCCGCGCTGCTGGATCAGGACGTCAGCGCCGGAGATTTTTCCGGTCGCGACCTCGTTCTTGAAAAATTCGGTGACCTTCGCAAGCTTGTCCGGATTGAAATGCGCTCCGGGTGGAATATCGAAGGTGCCTTCGGCGCGGACCGCGGGCGCAGCCGCCAGCCACAGCGCGCCGCAGGCCAGCGCACGCAACATTTGACGAGAATTCATTAGACCCCCTCCCAGGAAATCGCACGGGAGTGTAGCTGCGGCGTCAGCCGGCACAAGGGCCGCCGACATCAGCCAAAGCCGCGGCGTGCAGGCGGCCGCTCTCGTCGGAGAAGCAGCAGAACATCACGCGCGTGACATCGGGCGCGGAGGCCAGCGCCTCGGCAACGGCGGCAACCGCGATCCCGGCCGCGCGATCGGCGGGAAAGCGATAGACGCCGGTGGAAATGGCAGGAAAGGCTACGGACGACAGCGCGTTGGCCTGACACAGCTCGAGCGCGCGGCGATAGCAGGAAGCGAGCAATTGATCCTCGCTTGCGTCGCCGCCGTGCCAGGTCGGCCCGACGGCATGAATCACATGCCCGGCCGGCAGCCGGTACCCCTTGGTGATTTTGGCGTCGCCGGTGGCACAACCATGCAGCGTGCGGCATTCGGCCAGCAGTTCGGGACCGGCGCCGCGATGGATGGCGCCATCGACCCCACCCCCGCCGAGCAGGGACGAATTCGCGGCATTGACGATGGCGTCAACGCGCAGACTGGTGATATCGGCAACAACAACTTCCAGCCGCGCCTTGCCGATCAGGCGCGCGGTGTCGCTCAGGCCGAGGCCGCGGCGCTGACAGTGACGCCCTTGTCGGCGAACAGCTGCTGCAATTCACCGGCCTGGAACATCTCGCGGATGATATCGCAGCCGCCGACGAACTCGCCCTTGACGTAAAGCTGCGGAATGGTCGGCCAGTTCGAATAGGTCTTGATGCCGTCGCGCAGATCGGCGGATTCGAGAACGTTCAGGCCCTTGTAGCCGACGCCGACGTGATCGAGGATCTGCACCACCTGGCCCGAGAAACCGCACTGCGGAAATTGCGGCGTTCCCTTCATGAACAGCACGACGTCGTTCGACTTCACTTCATTGTCGATGAATTGCTCGATGCTCATCTTCATTTCCTTTTGGGGCACCGCCCCTGCGGCTGGAGCCTCACGGACCGGCTCGTCCCGTTTAACCCGGTTACTGCCCATATATGTAGCCCAAACCGTTGTGCATCCAAAGTAAAATGGCGGGGAGCTGGCATGCGCGGGCTCGGTCCACGGTCCCGGGCGGGATCGGCCATCATCTGACGGCATCAATATCATGGCTCGGGGAGGCTTTTTTCCCGGACGGGAACCCCTATCTAGGACGGACTGTCCGTCAGGAACCAGTTCGCCAGACTAACGTTCTCTCCCTCAACCGGAGACACCAGTGACGAAATCAGTATCCGCCGCGGCCTCGTTGGCCACCCCCGCCCCGTCACTTTTCTCCGATTCCGGCAGCCTCGCCCCGAGTCTGGTCGAAGCCTATCTCGCGGTCCGGGACGAAACCGAGCGCCGGGCCGCTCCCTTGAGCCCCGAGGACCAGCTCATCCAGTCGATGCCGGACGCGAGCCCGGCGAAGTGGCACCGCGCCCATACCACCTGGTTCTTCGAGCAATTCCTGCTCGGCGAGCACTGCCCGGGCTACCAGCCGTTTCACCCCGACTACGCTTTCCTGTTCAACTCCTATTACGTCAGCGCCGGACCGCGGCACGCCCGCCACCAGCGCGGCCATCTGACCCGCCCGAGCGCGGATGAGGTCACCGCCTATCGCCGGCATGTCGATGCCGCCATCGTGAAATTCTTCCAGACCGCCGATCAGGCCACGCTGGCGAATCTGGTCCCGCTGGTCGAGGTCGGCCTCAATCACGAGCAGCAGCATCAGGAATTGATGCTGACCGACATCCTGCACGCCTTTGCGCAGAACCCGATCCCGCCGGCCTACGATGCGGCGTGGCGCTTCCCGCCGTCGCACCGAACGGCTGAGGAATGGGTCGCCCTCAACGAAGGCATCCACACCGTCGGCCATACCGACGACAGCTTTCATTTCGACAATGAAAAGCCGGCGCATCGCGCCCTGGTCGGCCCGGTCAGGCTTGCCCGCAACCTCGTCACCAATGCCGAATGGCTCGCCTTCATGAAGGATGGCGGCTACGGCACGGCGACGCTGTGGCTGATGGACGGCTTTGCCGCTGCCAATAACGAAGGCTGGCAGGCGCCCGGCCACTGGCGCCAGGTTGGCGGCGAATGGCGAATCATGACGCTCGGGGGCCTGCAGCCGGTCGACCCGTCGGCGCCGGTCAGCCATGTCAGCTACTACGAGGCGGACGCGTTCGCGCGCTGGGCAGGCAAGCATCTGCCGACCGAGATGGAATGGGAAGTCGCCGCTCGCGCCGGCCAGTTGAACGATGCCTTCGGCATCGTCTGGCAGTGGACCCGCAGTTCCTACTCGCCCTACCCTGGTTATCGCGCCATCGAAGGCGCGCTCGGGGAATACAACGGCAAGTTCATGGTCAACCAGCTGGTGCTGCGCGGCTCCTCGCTTGCAACTCCTGCCGGTCACAGCCGTATTACCTACCGCAACTTCTTTTATCCGCACCACCGCTGGCAATTTACGGGGTTACGCCTCGCCGATTACGTCTGATCCATCCGACGATCAAAGGCGCGCCGGAAAGCGCGTTCAGGAGAGTATCATGAATGTGCATGCCCCCGCTTTGGCCCAAGCGCAGCCGTTCGACGAAGCGACCTCGGCCTTTGCCGGCGACGTGATCGGCAACCTGTCGCAGCATCCCAAACGGCTGTCGCCGAAATATTTCTACGACGCTGCGGGATCGGAGCTGTTCGAGCAGATCACCGTGCTCCCCGAATATTATCCGACCCGCACCGAACTCGGCATTTTGCGCAGCCGCGGCGACGAGATCGCCGCGATCATCCCGAAGGGCGCCGCACTGGTGGAATTCGGCGCCGGCGCAACGACGAAAGTGCGGCTGCTGCTGGAGCGCTGTGAGTTCGGCGCCTATGTCCCCGTCGACATCTCCGGCGATTTCCTCAACGCGCAGGCCGATGCGTTGCGCAAGGATTTCCCCGATCTTGCGGTTTATCCGGTCGCCGCCGACTTCACTGCGCCATTCGCATTGCCGGCCGAGATATCAGGCATGCCGAAGGTCGGCTTCTTTCCCGGATCGACGCTCGGCAATTTCGAACCGCATGAAGCCAGCGCCTTCCTGCGCAGCGCCCGCGAGATTCTCGGCGAAGGCGCACAGATGATCATCGGCGTCGATCTCGAAAAGAACGAGCGCGTGCTTTACGATGCCTACAACGATGCCGCCGGCGTCACCGCGCGCTTCAACCTGAATGTGCTGGTCCGCATCAACCGCGAACTCGGCGGCAATTTCGACATTTCCGGCTTCATGCACCGCTCGATCTACAATCGCGAGCGTCATCGCATCGAAATGCACCTGATCGCCAGGAAGGCACAGTCGGTGCGGATCCTGGGGCAGAATTTTTCATTCCGCCCCGGCGAGAGCATCCACACCGAGTCGAGCTATAAATACAGCCTCGAGCGCTTCACCGCGCTGGCGCAGCGGTCGGGCTGGTCGGTCCGCGACTCCTGGACCGACGGCGAGCAGATGTTTTCGGTCCACGCGCTGGTGGCCGAAAGCTAGGGCCCGGCCACAACCAGCCGTCATTCGATCCCGCCACCACAGCTTCTGGCCCTGGGCTTGTTACGGGCCGGTCGCGGCCTGCGCGCCGGTACGATCCGGGGCGCGGGCGATATCCAATGGTCGGACAATCGCTCGGCATCCAGCAGCCAGGCGTGAATGATTCGCCATTTATCCTGCCCGCGGGCCTGGAAATCCAGCAGCGGCGACCGTGCATCCTGGAGCTCGTGGAAGAATTTCAACGAGTCTTTTCCGGTGGGGCCGCCGGGATCGACCGTCCGCGTTGGAATCCAACGATCCCACTCTTGAATAATCAGGACTCTTGCTTCGCTTTGTTTCATCGGCGCGGTTTCCCAGCCACGGAAGCCGTGGGGACTGAGGGTGGTCGCGCTGGTCAAAGTGAAAGCAAAGTGTCTGCGCCGCCGCGCGCTTCGACACCATGCAGGTGGAATGTGGCAGAGAGTGGTTAACGATTCCTAACCTTGATCGATTATGTCAGCAAATCGCTGCATCCGTGCTGCGGTTTCCCCTCCGAACCGTCCAAATTTTGACTCGGACTCAGCCGATCCTGTTCTGACGACTTGGCTGGGGTGAGTTCGTGCCAGGGGGTACCAGTGATGGGTAAAGCGCATTTTGCGTCCAGCGATGCTGGACAACGTTCTGATTCGTCGTCCGTCCATGATGACGACGATGGCTGGGATGCCGAGGTCAGCGCCGAGACGGAGTCGCTGCTTGAGGAAAATGCCAGGCTCCGGGCGCTCGTCGTCCAGCTTTCGAGGCTCGTCCTCAAGAACGTCGTCGGGCAAAAATAGGTTCGGACTTATTCTTCGGGTGGGGATCGCAACGAGATCGATTCCCACACCGCGACCACGATCATGATCGCCGACGTGATGATCGACAGCATCAGCGGCGACAGGTCGCCTGCGAACCATGCAACCACGCACAATGCGACGATGCCGACACCGTGCGAGAGCTGAAGAAAACCGCGAAAGCTGTGCTTGAACAGGATCGTTCCGAACAGGAACAATAGCGGACCGCCAATCGCGCTGAGTACCGTCTTGGGATCGGAATGACCGGCCGGGTGCTTCAGCACCAGTTCGTCGGCCACCGCCGTGACGATGATGCCGGCCACGATCGGCATATGCAGGTAGGTATAAGCGAGCCGCGCCAGCCGGCCCGGCTCGCTCGATCTGGAAATCTGCTCGGAGCCGGCTTCGGCGCCCTTGTGAAAATAGATCCACCACATCGCGAGGCTGCCGACGAAGGCCGACACGAACGCCACGACGTTTTCGGTGGTCCAGGTCAGGTCGGCAAAGGTAGCCCCCGTCACGACGATGGATTCGCCGAGTGCGATGATGATGAACCCCGCGCAACGCTCGGCCATGTGGCCGCCCTCGACGACCCAGTCCGAGATCGAGGACGCGCCGTAGCGGGGAATCCAGAACCGCACCACCGGCGAAACATATTCGATCGCAAGCGCAATCGCCCAAAGTACCAGCCGCGATTGGCCTTCCATCAATCCGCCGGAGATCCAGAACACCGCCGACACCGTCAGCCAGACCGTAATGCGGATCGCATTCATGCGCGCCGGCGGTCGCGACGATGGCGTCGCGATCCATAAAAATACCGTCTTGCCGACCTGCATCGCGGCATAGGCGATGGCGAACCACAGACCGCGCCCGTCGAATGCCGAAGGGATCGAGGTCGACAGCACCAGCCCGCCGAGTGTCAGCCCAAACAGCAACAGCCGGACCGGCGTCTTTTCAGGATCGAGCCAGTTGGTGATCCAGGAGGTGTAGACCCACACCCACCACACCGCGAGAAACAGCAGCGTGACATGCACCGCACCCATTGGCGTGAAGTCGGCCAGCAGCGTGTGCGAGATCTGCGTGACGGCGTAGACGAAGACGAGGTCGAAGAACAACTCGGCATAGGTGACGCGGCTATGCTGGTTCGGCATGATCGGGCGCCACATCGCACCGCGTGGATTGTCCGCCATCGGTGCGCCCCCGCCTCCGCCCGACCCTGCGACTAGCCTCCCGGCACGCCGGTTTGCAGCGCCAGCGCGTGCAGCACGCCGCCCATCTGTCCCTTGAGCGACTGGTAGACGATCTGGTGCTGCTGGACGCGCGACTTGCCGCGGAAGGATTCCGAGATCACGGTCGCGGCGTAATGGTCGCCGTCGCCAGCGAGATCGCGGATCGTCACCTCGGCATCGGGAATAGCTGCCTTGATCATCGATTCGATATCGTGGGCGTCCATCGGCATCCAGCATGTCTCCGTCAGATGTTTCGAATCACGGCCGGCTCGCGCGACCGTGACAGCCAAACCTAGCGCTTACGCTCTTCTAGGTCACCCTTTCCTGCACTATATTCCCGATCCAGGCGCCTTGAATATGTGATATCCGGTCACGTTGTCTGGCGACGAAATGACCGAAAAAGAGGCTGCGAGCCATGAAACTGCCCGGTCCCGACCATCCGATCACGATTACGGCAAACCCGAAGCGCGTCCGTGTCTCGGCCGGCGGCGTGGTGGTTGCCGATACCACCCATGCGCTGACCCTGAAGGAAGCGAGCTATCCGGCTGTGCAGTATGTGCCACGCACGGACGCCAATATGGCGCTGCTCGCCCGCACCGAGCGGACCACGCATTGCCCCTACAAGGGGGATGCGAGCTACTTCAGCATCAATGCCAACGGCAAGACCATCGACAATTCGATCTGGACCTATGAGACGCCGTTCCCGGCGATGGCCGAGATCGCCGGCTACCTGGCGTTCTACCCGGATAAGGTGACGGTCGAGGAAGTGGTCTAGTGTGCTTCAATTAGTCCGGCCCGCTTGGCCCGGACCCTACCTGCGGGTAGGGTAGCGTTGGGTTGAATCAGCCTGCCGGGGGGCGCCATGTCATCGATTACCCAAGCCGCAACGACCACAGACGTTCACGCCGCGCCGAAAGCCAAAGCGCGCAACTTCTCGATCGACCGCGCCCGCACCTTCCTGACGCTCGTGGTCCTCCTTCACCATGCGGTGATCCCCTACACCTATTTCGGCCACACCGATCCGAAGTCGTGGATCGGCTTCGACATGATCGTGCTCGCCACCGACAGTTTTTTCATGGCGATGTTCTTTTTCCTCTCCGGACTGTTCGTGTGGCCGGGCATTGCCCGAAAGGGACCTGCGAACTATTTGCGGGATCGCCTGACCAGGCTTGGCCTGCCGTTCGTGATCTGCGCGTTCACGCTGATTCCGATCGCCTACTACGCCATCTCGCTGCGGCAGCATCCCGAGATCGGCTTCGCGGAGTTCTGGTGGAACACGATCACGGTCGGCCCCTGGCCGAGCGGACCGATCTGGTTCCTCTGGGTCCTGTTCGGCTTCGACCTCGTTGCATGCCTGCTGTTTCGGCTGTCACCCACCCTGCTCGAGCCAATCAACCGCCTGTCGCTGAACGGTCACGACCGGCCCGGGGAATTCTTCGTCGTGATGTTTGCTGTCACCGCCGCGCTCTACGTTCCCGGGCGAATTCACTTTGGCGCTGGCAGCTGGTTCGAGTTCGGGCCGTTCTCGGTCCAGCATGGCCGCGTGCTGCTCTATGCGAGCTATTTCTTTTTCGGCGCCGGCATCGGCGTCCTGCATATGGATCGCGGGCTGTTGGCGGCAGACAGCAAGCTGGCCAAGCGTACCTGGAACTGGGTGTTCCTGGCGCTCGTTCCGTATTGCCTGATGTGGGTGCTGATCTACATCAAGCGCGAAATACTGGGGAATCCGGTGCGGCTGCCGGAATGGTACGAATCGGACTACGGTTTCTGTTTCGCCCTCTTCAGCGTGGCCATCCTGTTTGTGATCCTGGCCTACTTCGTGAGATTCAAGCAATCCGGCCGGAGCATACTCGATCCCATGCAGGCGGACGCCTACGGCATGTTCCTGGTCCACTATCCGATCGTGCTGTGGCTGCAATACTGGCTGTTCGATCTCGATCTGCCCGCGATCGTCAAGGCAATGACGGCGTTCGTGCTGACGGTGATATTGAGCTGGGCCGCAACGGCGGCGCTGCGGAAGATACCAGGCGCGAAGCGGGTGCTGTAAGGCAACCCGTCATTCCGGGATGGTCCGAAGGACCAGACCCGGAATCTCGAGATTCTCAGATGCGCAATTGCGCATCGTAGTTCGATGCTACGCATCGCCCCGGAATGACGACAAAAAACTTACGACGCCTTGCCGCTCATATAGGCCGGCAGCCAGGCTTCGAACGCCGTATTGAGCGCCTCGATCGCCACTGGCGTTTCGCCCGCGACCGCGATCGAGTCGCCACCCGTGGTGCCGATGCGCGCGCAGGGCACGCCGGCCCCCTTCATCTTCGCCAGCACGAGCCCGGCCTGTTCCGCCGGTACCGTTACGATGTAGCGCGCCTGATCCTCGCCGAACCACCACGCGTGCGGCACGATCGAGCTTGGTGCCGCCAACAACTGCGCGCCGATGCCGCTAGAAATCGCCATCTCCGCCAGCGCGATCAGAAGCCCGCCGTCGGAGAGGTCATGCACCGCGGTCGCGGTGCCGGCGTGAATCATGCCGCGCACCACGTCGCCGTTGCGCTTTTCAGCCGCAAGATCGACCGGCGGCGGCGCGCCTTCTTCGCGGCCGCAGATGTCGCGCAGGTAAACCGACTGTCCGAGCCAGCCCTGGGTTTCGCCGATCAGCAGGATCGCCTCGCCCGCAGCCTTGAAGGCCAGCGTCGCCGACTTGGTGAAGTCGTCGAGCAGACCGACACCGCCGATCGACGGCGTCGGCAAGATGCCGCGGCCGTTGGTCTCGTTGTAGAGCGAGACGTTGCCGGACACGACCGGGAAATCGAGCGTGCGGCAGGCTTCCGAAATCCCCTTCAGGCAGCCGACGAACTGGCCCATGATTTCGGGCCGTTCCGGATTGCCGAAATTGAGGTTGTCGGTGATGGCAAGCGGCCGTCCGCCCACCGCGGTGATGTTGCGCCAGGCCTCCGCCACCGCCTGCATGCCGCCTTGATACGGATCCGCTTCGCAATAACGCGGCGTCACGTCGACGGTGAGCGCCAGCCCCTTCGGCCCGTCCTGCACCCGCACGACCGCCGCGTCGCCGCCGGGGCGCTGCACGGTATTGCCCAAAATGACGTGATCGTACTGTTCCCACACCCAGCGCCTCGAGCACAGCTCCGGCGTTCCGATCAGCCTTTCCAGCGCGGGCATAATTCCGATTGGCGGCTTCACATCCTGCGCGCGAACCACCGGCAGGGCTGCGGATGCGACATGCGGGCGATCATAGAGCGGCGCCTCGTCGCCGAGCTCCTTGATCGGCAGGTCGGCCATGACGTCGCCGCCATGCTTCACGACGAAGCGCTTGCTCGGCGTGGTGTAGCCGACCACCGCGAAGTCCAGGCCCCACTTCCGGAAGATCGCCTCGGCTTCCTTTTCCTTCTCGGGCTTGAGCACCATGAGCATGCGCTCCTGGCTTTCCGAGAGCATCATCTCATAGGCGCTCATGCCGGTCTCGCGCGTCGGCACCGCGTCGAGATCGAGGTCGACACCGAGATCGCCCTTGGCACCCATCTCGACTGCCGAGCAGGTCAGGCCCGCCGCGCCCATGTCCTGGATCGCGATCACGCAATCGGCTTCCATGATTTCGAGGCAGGCTTCGAGCAGCAGCTTTTCCGCGAAGGGATCGCCGACCTGCACGGTCGGGCGCTTCTCGGCGGAATCGTCGTCGAATTCGGCCGACGCCATCGAGGCGCCGTGAATGCCGTCGCGACCGGTCTTGGAGCCGAGATAGACGATCGGCATGTTCACGCCGGATGCCGCCGCGTAGAAAATCTTGTCAGTGTCGGCGAGGCCGACCGCCATCGCGTTGACGAGGATGTTGCCGTCATAGCGGGTGTGGAAACGCACCTGCCCGCCGACCGTCGGGACGCCAAACGAATTGCCGTAGCCGCCGACCCCGGCGACCACGCCCGACACCAGATGGCGCGTCTTGGGGTGTTCCGGCGCACCGAAGGAGAGCGCGTTGAGGCATGCGATCGGCCGCGCGCCCATCGTGAATACGTCGCGCAAGATGCCGCCGACGCCGGTGGTCGCGCCCTGATATGGCTCGATGTAGCTCGGATGGTTATGGCTCTCCATCTTGAACACGACCGCCTGGCCGTCGCCGATGTCGATGACGCCGGCGTTCTCGCCCGGGCCCTGGATCACCCACGGCGCCTTGGTCGGCAGCCCCTTGAGGTGGATGCGCGAGGATTTGTACGAGCAGTGCTCGTTCCACATCGCCGAGAAAATCCCGAGCTCGGTGAAAGTCGGTACCCGTCCGATCAGCTTCAGGATGCGCTCATACTCGTCCGGCTTCAGGCCATGGCTGGCGACGAGTTCGGGGGTGATCTGGGGTTCGTTCATGGGTCTCTTATTAGGTAGATCGACGGGGTGCGAAAAGGCCTTTTATGGCGCATTTCCGCCCTGTCCAGAGCTTTGCGGGGGGAGCCTTGCGGGATCGGCGTTTGCACATCGCTCCCGGATCGGATTTAAGGGCTGAAACACCGAATTGAAGGGCCATTTTTAGTGAACGAGCTCCCCAAAAATGCATTCCGCCACCGCCCCGATCTGCACGTCGAAACCGAGGGCGAATTCGAGGGCTGGCGCACCTGGACCCGTGACAGTTTTGAGACCCATAACGGGCCGTTCTGGCACCGGATCGACGAAAACGGCAAGGTGCAATGCGCGTTCCGGGTCGAAGCGAAGCACCTCAACGGCATGCGCAACGTCCATGGGGGCGCCTTCATGTCGTTCGCCGATTATTGCCTGTTCGCGATCGCCTCGTCCCACCTCGAGAGCCCGGGCGTCACGGTCGGCTTTTCCTGCGAATTCCTCGACGCCGCCCGCGAGGGCGAATTGATCGAATGCGACGGCGAGGTCACCCGCGCCGGCGGTTCGCTGATCTTTCTGCGCGGCACGCTGAAATCCGCCGATCGTTCGCTGTTCACTTTTTCCGGCACCATCAAGCGGGTGAAGCGAAAGCCGCCAACGGCGGCATCCGTCGCGACACCGTAGTTTTTTCTCACCTTCCGCGCACGACCTGATAAACAAGCGGACGTGCCGGGAGCCATCAAGTTGCCGAAGAGCAATGCTGCGATCGAAGGCGAACCAACGCCTGCATCACCGCCGGATCCGACCGGTGTTGCAAAAGCCGCGCGCGGCTGGCGCGATTATGCGTTGCTGCTGGCGCTGGCCTGCTGTTGGAGTTCGACCTACCCGCTGACTAAGATCGGGCTCGGGTCGATCCCGCCGATCACCTTCATCTCGGCGCGTTCGCTGATCGCAGCACTGTTCTTGCTCGCGATCCTGTACGCGCGGGGCCTGCGGATCCCGACCGACATCAAGGCCTGGAAGCTGTTCGCCTTCCAGCAAACCATCAATTCGACGATTCCGTTCCTGATGATCACCTGGGCGCAGCAATTTGTGCCGGCAGCCCCGACCGTGGTGCTGGCCTCGACGACGCCGATCTTCGCGTTCCTGATCACCTGGGGCATCACCCGGCACGAGCCGGCTACCCTGCTCAAGCTCGCCGGCGCGCTGCTGGGTCTTGCGGGCACTGCCGTGATCATCGGTCTCGACGCGCTGGGCGGGCTCTCCGCGAATCTGTTCGCCGAGATGGTGATCCTGCTCGCCACCGTCTCGTTTGCCTGCGCGACGATTTTCGGATTACGGCTGTCCGATTACGACCCGACGGTGGTCGCGGCCGGATCGCTGCTGTTCGGCGGCACGCTTCTGTTGCCGGTCGCGCTCGTCGTCGAGCATCCCTGGACACTGCACCCGACAAGCGAGGCCCTGATCGCCACCGCCACGATGGGAATCTTCTCCAGCGCGTTCGGATTGATGCTGTTCTATATGTGCCTGGTCCGGCTCGGCACGCTGACCACCAATGCACAAGCCTATTTGCGGATTCCGATCGGCGTCGGCCTCTCGGTGCTGCTGCTCGGCGAGACCGTGCCGGCCAATCTCGCGCTCGGCCTCGTGCTCGTGATGGCCGGCGTCGCCGCCATGACCATTCCGGCCGACAAATACCGGCTTTGGCTCAACCGGTTCGTCCGTTGAACGTGAACGAACCGTAACGGCCTGGACGGGAACGGAAGCCGATGTCTGCGGTTGGGAATTACTCACCAGCAAAGGGAGTAATTCATGAGAGCAGCAACACTAGGGCTGGCAGCAGCGCTGGCATTCACGAGCACGCTTGCGCTGGCGCAATCGACGACTACGGGCGGTAGCACAACCTCGCCTGGCATGACGACGACCCCAGGCACCACGACAGGTTCCTCCACGGGAACGACAACGGGTAGCACCGTCGGCAGCAGCGGCATGAGCAATCAAGCCGGCAGTGCAGCCGCTGCGCAGAGCGCTGGGGCGAATCCGTCTGGCACCACGTCCTTCAACCCGTCGCCCAGCGGTTCGACGATCGGCCCCGGAACTGGCTCCGGCGCTGGAAGGTAAAGCAGCGACTGAAAAAAGAAGCCCCGCACGTGCGGGGCTTCTTTCTGTCAGCAGGCGCAACCGCCGCGGCTATTTCTTCTCTTCCAGCAGCTTGCGATATTTCTCGACGTCGAGCGTCACCAATTTCCCGAGCACGTCGGGCGTGTGCTCGTTGGCTTCGGGGGCGACGGTAGAGAGGTCATGAAAGCGCTTTTTCACCGGCTCGCTTTCGACGGCGGTCTTCGCCGCCGCGTTCAGTTTCTCGACGACCGCCGGCGGCGTTCCCTTCGGCGCGAACAGGCCGTTCCAGCCCTGCGCCTCGAAGTCGGGAAGGCCGGCTTCCGCCGACGTCGGGAGATCGGGTAAGGTCGCGAGCCGCACGGTCGAGCCGACCACGAGGCCCCTGACCAGTTTGTCGTCGATCGCCTGCGACACCGAGGCGGCGGCGTCGCAAACGCCGTCGATCTGTCCGCCAATCGCGTCCGTCAGCGCCGGCGCCGCGCCGCGATAGCCGACCAGCGTGACGTCGATGCCGGCGGCCTGCACGAAGCTCTTGCAGATCAGGAAGTTCGACGAGCCGACACCGGCGTGGCCGAGATTGATCTTGCCGGGATTGCTCTTCGCATAGGCGATGAATTCCTGCAGGTTCTTGGCCGGGAAATCCTTGCGCAGCGCGACGACACCGAAGGTCTTCGCCACCATGGCGATCGGCGCAAAGGAATCCGGTGTGAACGGCAGCTTCGGATAGATCGTATAGGTCGCGGCACTGGTGCCGGCATTGCCGATCGCGATGGTGTAACCATCAGCTTCGGCGCGCGCGGCGCGTGCCAGCGCAGTCGAGCCGCCGGCACCCGCGACATTCTCGATCACGACCGGCTGGCCCAGCGCCTTGCCCATCTCCTCGGCGACCGCGCGCGCGATCACATCCGAGGTGCCGCCGGCCGCGAACGGCACGATCATGGTGATGGGATGTTTTGGAAAATCCTGCGCATGCGCGCCGGTCACGAACGAGAGCGCCGCAAGCGCGACCGCAAGTCTGGCCACGAACGAATTCACGCCGCCTTCTCCAGGTGCGCCACAAGGCCGGCAAACAGGCCACGGCCATCGGTGCAGCCCATGATGTCTTCGACGTGGTTTTCCGGATGCGGCATCATGCCGAGCACATTGCCGCGCTCGTTGACGATGCCGGCAATCGAATCCGCAGCACCATTGATGTTGGAATTCTCGTCGACCACGCCATCGGCGGAGCAATAGCGGTAAAGCACCCGCCCCTCGGCCTCGAGCCGCTTCACGGTCTCCTCGTCGGCCTCGTAGTTGCCTTCGCCATGGGCGACCGGCACCCGAATGACCTGGCCGGCATTGTAGCCGCGCGTGAACGGCGTGTCGGAGCGTTCGACCCGCAGATGCACATCCTTGCAGATGAATTTCAGCCGCGCGTTGCGCATCAGCACACCGGGCAAGAGACCTGCTTCACAGAGGATCTGAAAGCCGTTGCAGACCCCGAGCACGAGGCCGCCTTCGGCAGCAAACGCCCGCACCGCGTCCATGACAGGGGCGCGCGCGGCGATCGCCCCACAGCGCAGATAGTCGCCATAGGAAAATCCGCCGGGCACGACCACGAGGTCGGTGCCTTTGGGCAACGCGGTCTCGGCATGCCAGACCATCGCGGACTCACGGCCCGATGCAAGCTTGAGCGCGCGCGCCATGTCGCGCTCGCGATTGATTCCAGGAAAGACGAGTACGGCTGATTTCATAAGGTGGGCACATCACTTAGTTCGAGACGAGTCTCGATGCGATCCAGACGGCCTTCGTGCCGAACCAACGTCGCATGGATTGCGGAAATTTCCTGGAAGATGCCTGTGATCTCCTGGCGAATTCCATTCTGCGAAGATCGAGAGGCCTGCATCTCATGCTTAAGTTCGTCGATCTTGCCGTCGACTTGGGCTAGCCGCGACTGGATCGGTTTCAACACTTCGAAAATGAGTTCAGGTGTCACCTCGGCCATCGGTGTTCGCCCTAGTTCTTCACCTCAATAGCATAATTCTCGATCACGGTGTTGGCCAGCAGCTTGTCGGCGGCGGCTTTCAGGGCCGCCTCCGCCTTGGCCTTGTCGGAGCCGGAAAGTTCGATGTCGAACACCTTGCCCTGACGCACGCTGGCGACTCCATCGACGCCAAGCGATTTCAGCGCGCCTTCGATGGCCTTGCCCTGCGGATCGAGAATGCCGGATTTCAATGTAACGGTAACGCGTGCTTTCATATCAACCCCGTCATTCCGGACGAGCCGCGCAGCGGATCGATCCGGAATCTCGCGCAAAAAAATCTCTGGGATTCCGGGTTCGCGGTCTACGCCCGCGCCCCGGAATGACGTGCTAGCTCTTCACGAGCACCGGGCCGCTGCCGGCCGGACGCTCGTTCTCCATCAGGATGCCCAGACGCTTGGCGACTTCGGTATAGGCCTCCAGCAGTCCGCCGAGATCCCGGCGGAAACGATCCTTGTCGAGCTTCTCGTTCGACTTGATATCCCACAGCCGGCAGGAGTCCGGCGAGATCTCGTCGGCGACGATGATGCGCATCATGTCGTTTTCGAACAGGCGGCCGCATTCCATCTTGAAATCGACGAGGCGGATGCCGATGCCGAGGAACAGCCCGGTCAGGAAGTCGTTGACGCGGATGGCGAGCGCCATGATGTCGTCGATTTCCTGCGGCGTGGCCCAGCCGAACGCCGTGATGTGCTCTTCCGAGACCATCGGGTCGTTGAGCTGGTCGTTCTTGTAATAGAACTCGATGATCGAGCGCGGCAGCTGGGTGCCTTCCTCGATGCCGAGGCGCTGCGACAGCGATCCCGCCGCCACGTTCCGCACCACCACCTCGAGCGGCACGATCTCGACCTCGCGAATCAGCTGCTCGCGCATGTTGAGGCGGCGGATGAAATGGGTCGGCACCCCGATATCGTTGAGGTGCTGAAACAGGTACTCCGAAATCCGGTTGTTGAGGACGCCCTTGCCCTCGATCACCTGGTGTTTCTTGGCATTGAACGCGGTCGCATCGTCCTTGAAGTGCTGGATCAGGGTTCCCGGTTCCGGGCCTTCATACAGGACCTTGGCCTTGCCTTCATAAATGCGGCGTCGACGGCTCATTGGGATGTACCGTGTTTTGTTGAAATCCATGAATCTGGTGTGCTCCGGATGACAAGGGTTACGACCACGACGGAGCTGCCGTGAAGGCCGGGAGCTCGACTACAACCACCGGAAACAGAACAAGAACCTAGCCTGGGGGCAACCTACCTGATTGGCCTATCCAGCACAATCGATCCGGCCCGGTTGGGCCCAACTTATACCGGTTGCCCTGCGGCTTAACGGCTCGTTGTTTTGCCGATTCGCCACCTCTATCTAGGTGTGGAAGCGGGCCGCCGCAACGCGACCGCAGGACCCATTTTGCCGGGATTGGAACCACAGAAATGACCACTTTCGACAAGCGCGAGGACGGTTTCGAGAAGAAGTTCGCCCTCGACGAGGAGCTGAAATTCAAGGCCGAAGCGCGCCGCAACAAGCTGCTCGGGCAGTTGATCGCGGAAAAACTCGGCTTGTCGGGCGACGCCGCTGCCGCCTATGCGAAGGATGTGGTTGCCGCGGTATTCGAGGGCGACGGCGACGTGCTTCACAAGGTGCTCGGCGACATCAAGGCCAAGGGCGTCGACCTCACCGAGCGGGATCTGCGCGACAGGATGGATGCCCTGATGGCCGAGGCGGTCGCGCAGGTAAAAGCGGGGACGTAAGGGCTTGCCGTCATTCCGGACACCGCGCAGCGGTGATCCGGAATCTCGAGATTCCCCGATGCGCAATTGCGCATCTGAGGTTCGCTACGCGCCCCGGAATGACGGTGGAAATTACTCTTCCTTAAACCCATACTCCGGCACGTTGCCGCTGGCGCCGTAATACTTGTACGGCAGGAATTTTCCGGACATCGAAATCTTGACCCGGTCGCCCTTCGGATTGGCGACGCGCTCCATCACCATGTCGAAATCGATCGCCGACATGATGCCGTCACCGAATTCCTCCTCGATCAGCGCCTTCCAGGCCGGGCCGTTGACCATCACCATTTCGTAGAAGCGGTAGATCAAGGGATCGGTCGGCGGCATCGGCGTGCCGGTGCCGCGCATCGGCACTTCGTTCAGCATCGCGGTCTCGGATTTCGACAGCCCGAACAGCTCGGCGGCGTTGGCGGCCTGCGGTTTTGTCAATTTCATCTGGCCGAGAATGGCGCCGACGATCAGCACTTCGGAATAGCCGCCGATCTTTTCGCAGATGTGCTTCCAGCTCCAGCCCTTCTCGCGCTTGATGTCGAGCAGCTTTTCGGTGAGGTCGGATCGCTTCATGTTTCGTCTCCCTGTTTAACGCGCGATGTGCTTCGCCGGACCGGTTTTGACCCCAGCACCGATCGATCCGTTTCGTGCACGAAGCATGCCAGCAGCGACGCCCAACTCCCCGTGGCTTGAACGGCGCTACGGCTCCTGCCGCAGGCTCGCTTCGAGCCGCCCGAGCTCGGTGTCGAGGTCCCGCTCGACGTCGGCGACACCGAGCTCGACCACCCGATAGTCGCGCGCTTCCAGCCATGCCCTTCGGCCGGCGCGGTCGGCGACGATGGCGTCCGATTCGCTTGCGTTGACCAGCTCGATCGCGATCCGGTGCACGAAGGAGACGAAATCGGGGATGTGGCGGCCGACCGGTGTCTGCCGCTTGAACTGCCCGGCAAACCGGCGATCGCGGGTCAGCGCCTGCCACAGGATCCGCTCGGCGTCGGTCGGGTTACGCCGCAGCAGCCGGGCCAGGCCGCGGACCGTGCTGTTGTCGCCCGGCGCGGTCGCACCTTGCCCATGCTCGGCCAGCAGCGCGCGAAGCCGGGTCGCCTGTTCGCCGTCGAGCACACCGCCCTTGGCCGGCCCCTTGCGGCCTTCGGCAATCGCCATAACAACCCCATGCAAAGTATGCATGTCCTGCTTGGTCGGGTCCATCCGGGTAAAGATGTTGCGCAGGTTGACCAGCATGGTCTCCCGCTTTTCCGGCGGGCGCAGGAATTCGACCTTGTCGAGTTCCCGGATCAGGTTGTCGAAAAAGGCCTGCATCTGGTGCTGGGAGGCGCGCTCGGAATGTTCGGGCATCGCGAACGGCAGGGCGCCGCCGGTCGAGCGCTTGAACCATTCGTAGCCGATCAGGAGCACTGCCTGCGCCAGGTTCAGCGACGCAAAGCCCGGGTTGACCGGAAAGGTGATGATCCGGTTGGCGAGCGCGACTTCCTCGTTCTGCAAGCCGTAACGCTCGCGGCCGAACAGGATGCCGACGCCGCCACCGCCGGCAACATGCGCCGCGATCTCGCCGGCCGCTTGCGCCGGTGCGACCACCGGCTTGGCCTGGTCGTGGGCGCGGGCGGTGGTCGCAAACAGCAGCGTCAGATCGGCGACCGCCTGCTCGACCGTGTCGAACAATTCGGCCTGCTCCAGAATCTGATCGGCGCCGGCCGCCGCGCGTTGCGCCGCGATGTTCGGCCAGCCGTCACGCGGATTGACGATTCTTAATCGGGAAAGTGCAAAGTTGCCCATTGCGCGCGCGGCCATGCCGATATTCTCGCCGAGCTGCGGCTCGACAAGAATCACAACAGGTCCGGCTAAGTCCAAACCAGACTTGGTTTTATCGGTGCCCGAACCGGACATTCTCACTTCACTTTCTGATTCCGCGACCAAAGATTTTGAATCAACACGCGAAGCGAATGATCCAAACGCTGACGATCACGCCGCTTTCGCAAAGCTGAGCGGAATTCTCAAGTCAGTTACCAGAGTTAGTCGTGTTTCCGAACGCGCGATCAAAGCGTGGATAAAGCTTCGCTTGAAGCGCCGCTTGTGGACGCACCGCTTTCGGATAGGCTAACAAACACAACCAAAGCGAAGCTGCAAACGAACCTTGCAAAACGAACCTTGAAAGCCGGCTCAACGGCTGAAGTCACGGGAGAGACGTCCATGCGCGGTCGATGGTCATTGGCGATTCTGGGTGTGATCCTGATCCTGGCCGGCGGCTTGCTCGCCCATCTGACCCAGACCTCGGGCGGCATCAAAATCCACGACGTGCGCTTCAAGGGAGCCAAGGGCAACACCATGAGCGCCCTGCTCTACGTCCCCCCGAACGCCACGGCGCAGACTCCCGCCCCCGGCATCCTCGCGGTTCACGGCTACATCAATTCGCGCGAAACCCAGGACGGCTTCGCCATCGAGTTTGCCCGCCGCGGCTATGTCGTGCTCGCCCTCGACCAGACCGGCCATGGCTATAGCGACCCGCCCGCCTTCGCCAACGGTTTTGGTGGCCCGGATGGGCTGGCTCATCTGCGCAGCCTCGATATCGTCGACAAGAACAATATCGGGCTCGAAGGCCACTCGATGGGCGGCTGGACCGTGCTCGCGGCCGCCACCGCCATGCCCAACGACTACCGCGCGATGGTGCTGGAAGGGTCGTCCACCGGCAAGCCGTTCGCCGCTGACGGCACCCCCAGTTGGCCGCGCAATGTGGCGCTGGTGTTCGCCCAGTATGAGGAGTTCTCCTTCCTGATGTGGGGCGAGGACAAGGCCCGCGACGTCACCCGGAGCCCGAAGCTGTGGGCCTTTTTCGGCACCCAGGGCGCGGTCGAACCGGGCAAGGTCTATGGCGACATCGCACAAGGCACGGCGCGGGTGCTCTACACGCCTGATATCACCCACCCCGCCGAGCACATCTCCCATGAAGCGATCGGCTACAGCCTCGACTGGTTCGGCAAAACCCTGCAGGGCGGCACGCCCCGCCCGGCCGACGACCAGATCTGGTTCCGCAAGGAGATCGGCACGCTGATCGCGCTGGTCGGCTTTGTCGCGCTGCTGATCGGGGCGTTCGATGGCCTCCTGGAAGCTTCGATGTATTCGCGGGGGCTGAGACTGCCCGCGATCGAGGACGGCACCATGCCGCCCCATTCGGCCGCGCGCGGCCACCGCTGGACCGTGGCCTTGATCCTGTCGGCGTTGATTCCGGCGCTGACCTATTACCCGGCGTTCGCGTTGGCCGGCACCTTCGTCAAACCCTCGACCTGGCTGCCGCAAGGCATCACCAACCAGATCCTGGTCTGGGCGGTCATTAATGGCCTGATCACGCTGGCATTGATGTCGTTCGCGCCCAAACGTGCCAGCCGGACCGGCCTTGTCGGCCAGTCGGTCGTGATTGCGCTGGCGACCGTCGCGATCGGCTATGCCGCACTGTGGCTGGCCGATCTCGCCTTCAAGATCGACTTCCGGTTCTGGATCGTGGCGCTGAAATTGATGAGCGCCAAGCAGTTCCTGATCTTCCTGATCTACCTCGTGCCGTTCACGGCGTTCTTCGTGGTCGCGCTGCACGTGCTGCACCGGAATTTCTCGACCATGGCGGCTGGCCGCGGCACTCTCTACCTGACCAACATCTTCGCGCTGACATTGGGCTTCATCGTGCTCTTAGGCACACAATACGGCACGCTCTGGTTGAGCGGAAAGCTGTTCAACCCGTTGCCCGATCCAGGCTTCGTCCCGCTCTCCACCATCGTCGCGATTCAGTTCGTGCCACTGCTAGCGATCTGCGCTGTGATCGCGACCTTCACCTGGCGGCGGACCGGCTCCAGCCTGCCGGGGGCGCTGATCTGCGGGCTGTTCGTCACCTGGTACGTGGTGGCCGGCACCGCCACCCAGGCGGCGTTTTAGAGCGTTTTCGAGCGAAGTGGGTACCGGTTCGCGTGAAGAAAACGCGTCAAATCAAAGAATCAGCTCTTCGGTTCTGATCCTTCAGAACCGAAGAGCTGGCCGGAACGATGGGCTGAAAGTGCATAACGGCTTGGCTTCCGCAGCCCCGTTTGCGGTGCTATAGCCCGCATATAATCCTCCACTGACGCCCGAAACGCGCGTTTTTCCAGAAAAAGGCCCCCTCCGTCATGGCAAAAATCAAGGTGACCAACCCCGTCGTCGAACTCGATGGCGACGAGATGACCCGGATCATCTGGCAGCACATCAAGGACAAATTGATTCTCCCGTTCCTCGATATCAACCTGATGTATTTCGACCTGGGGATGGAATACCGCGACAAGACCAATGACCAGGTCACGATCGATGCCGCCAATGCCATCAAGAAGGTCGGCGTCGGCGTCAAGTGCGCCACCATCACCCCGGACGAGGCGCGGGTGAAGGAATTCGGGCTGAAGGAAATGTGGAAGTCGCCGAACGGCACCATCCGCAACATCCTCGGCGGCGTGATCTTCCGCGAACCGATCATCTGCAAGAACGTGCCCCGCCTGGTTCCCGGCTGGACCAAGCCGATCATCATCGGCCGCCATGCCTATGGCGACCAGTACCGCGCCACCGACATCAGGTTCCCGGGCAAGGGCACGCTGACGATGAAGTTCGTCGGCGAGGACGGCGCTGTGATTGAGCGCGAAGTGTTCAAGTCGCCCGGCAGCGGCGTCGCCATGAGCATGTACAACCTCGACGATTCGATCCGCGATTTCGCCCGCGCCTCGCTCACTTACGGCCTCAACCGCGGCTATCCGGTCTATCTGTCGACCAAGAACACCATCATGAAAGTCTATGATGGTCGCTTCAAGGACATCTTCGAGGAAGTCTACGAGAAGGAATTCAAGAAGGACTTCGAAGCCAAGCGCCTCACCTATGAACACCGGTTGATCGACGACATGGTCGCGTCGGCGCTGAAATGGTCCGGCGGTTATGTCTGGGCCTGCAAAAACTACGACGGCGACGTGCAGTCCGACACCGTGGCGCAGGGCTACGGCTCCCTCGGCCTGATGACCTCGGTGCTGATGACGCCGGACGGCAAGACCGTCGAAGCCGAAGCCGCGCACGGCACGGTGACCCGCCACTACCGCGAGCACCAGAAGGGCAAGGAAACCTCGACCAACTCGATCGCCTCGATCTTCGCCTGGACGCAGGGCCTCGCCCATCGCGCCAAGCTCGACAACAACGAGGAACTGGCGAAGTTTGCCAAGACGCTGGAGAAGGTCTGCGTCGATACCGTCGAGGCCGGCTACATGACCAAGGACCTCGCGCTGCTGGTCGGTGCCGACCAGCGCTGGCTGTCCACCACGGGTTTCCTCGACAAGGTCGCGGAAAATCTGACCAAGGCGATGGCTTAAACGACCGGTGACGGGGTTACCGGTTCTTGAGGGTTAACTCAGGAAAGTTCTTGGGGCTCAACTCAGGAAAGTGTGACCATGTTGCTGTTTAAGCGCGCCGCGCTCGCGGTTCTGTTGCTGTCAGGCTCGCTCGTGAGCGCAGCCGCCGCCGAGACACCTCTTCCCGACGCCATCGCGGCGCCGGGAGAGGCCACCATACTCACCCTGCATGCCGAAGGCGCGCAGGTCTACGACTGCAAGCCCGGTAGCGACGGCAAGCCGGCCTGGGCCTTCCGCGAACCGATCGCGACCTTGATGGCTGAAGGCAAGACCGTCGGCCGGCACTATGCCGGGCCGAACTGGGAATACAGCGACGGCAGCGCCGTGGCCGGCAAGGCTGCCGGCAACGCTCCGGGCGCGACACCGAACGATATTCCCTGGCTGAAGCTCACGGTGGTTTCCCAGCGCGGCAACGGCGTCCTCTCGGGCGTCACCACCGTGCAGCGGATCAACACGCAGGGCGGCAAGCTCGAAGGCACCTGCGACAAGCTGGGGGCCACGCACAGCGCACCCTACTCCGCCGATTACGTATTCCTGCGCAAGGGCTGAGCACCGGACGATGCATGAGCGAGCCGCACTGGCGGACATTCGCGCGATCACCTTCGATATTCAGGGCACCTGCGTCGATTTTTATCAACCGCTGATGCGGCTCGGACAGGCCGTCAATCTCGCCAAGAACATCAATCTCGATTGGTCGCGCCTGTCGGGAGCATGGCGCGAGCTTTACCGCTCGGAAATGGACGGCGTGATCGCGGGGACCAGACCCTGGATCAGGGTCGATCAGATCTATCGCCAGGCATTCGACGTTCTGCTCGATCGCGAGCAGGTTAGCGCGCGTTTCACGGCCGGCGAGCGTGACAGCTTCTGCGAGGTCTGGTCGCGGCTCGACCCGTGGTCGGACAGCGTCGACGGGCTAGAGCGCCTGCGCCGCCGGTTCACGACGGCGACCTTGTCGAACGCCGGTATGGCCGCGGTCATCTCGGTCTGCAAACACGCCGGTTTGCCTTTTGATGCGGTGCTGACGGCCGAACTGTGCAGAAGCTACAAGCCTTCACCTGCAGTCTACCAGCTCGCGGTCGATTATCTCGGATTTGAACCCGGCCAAATTCTCATGGTCGCCTGCCACAAATACGACCTCGCGGCCGCCAAAGCGTTCGGAATGCGAACCGCGTTCGTGGCAAGACCTCTGGAGTTTGGGCCGCAATCCAGCCCCGATGTCGCGGCCGAACCCTGGTTCGACCTGCATGTGCAGAGTCTGCAGGAATTGGCAGCTGCTCTTGGAACCTGAGCTCGCCCGTCTGCGCCGTCCCGGCGATCGATTCCTGAACCGATCTACTTCTGCTCCGCATTGGCGATTTCGCCGGCGGCGATGTCGCCCTTCAGTACGCCGGCGGTATCGGCGAGGCGCGCTTCGGCGGTTTCCTTGACATGCGCGGCGAGCGCCGGCACCCGCGCGATCAGCGCGTGAAAATCGTCCGCATCCAGCGCCAGCAGCCTGGTCTTGCGCGTCGCCGTCACCGTGCCGCTGCGGTTGGTCCGGTGCAACAGCGCGATCTCCCCGAAGAAGGTGCCGTCCGACAATTGCACCCGCTGGCTCGGCAGCTCGATCTCGACCTCGCCCGCGGTGATGAAATACATCGATGAGGCCGGATCGCCGCGCCGCACCAGGATCTCGCCGGACTCGATGGTCTGCGCGCGCAGCAGCCGCATGATGTCGGCGATCTCGGAAGCGCCGAGATGCGAGAACAGCGGCACCCGCGCCAGCATGCCCCACGTGACGACGAAATCACGCCGCCGGACTTCCTCGGCAAACGCCGTCGAGATGATCGCCACCGGCAGCGCGATCATCGCAAAGCCGACGACGATGGTGAACACCGACACGAACTTGCCGAGCGGCGTCACCGGCACCACATCGCCATAGCCGACCGTGCCGAGGGTCACGATCGCCCACCACATCGCTTGCGGAATGGTGCCGAACTTGTCGGGCTGCACATTGTGCTCGATCGCGTAAAGCAGCGAGGCGAACAGCAGCACCGCGCCGGTCAGGATCACCACGCAGCCGAACAGCGTGCGCCGCTCGGCGTGCAGCGCCGCCAACAGCGAGCGCAGCGCCGGCGAATAGCGGATCAGCTTGAGGAACGGCAGCATACCGAACAGCACCAGCACCCAGCGGTCGCCGATAGCCAGCGCAATCGCCGCCGGCAGGAACGACAAGAGATCGATGATTCCCAGCGCCGACAGCGCATAGTCGATGCGCGCCTGCATCGGCGTCATATCGCGCAGGGAATGTCCGACCACGGTCCAGAGCCGCGCCAGATATTCCAGCGCGAACGCCACCACCGCGCCGACCTCGATCACGGTGAACAACAGGCCGAACCTGGCGTCCAGTTCCGGCACCGAGGCCAGGATCATCGCCAGCACGTCGATGACGATGACGGCAACGATCAGCCGGACGAAGCGCGAGCCTACCGAATGCGGCAGATGATCGTGTTCGAGCAACTCGTAGAGGCGGTCCCGCAAATCCGGGTCGCTGATCGCGCGTCTACCCGGAGCCGTTCCCACTGTTTGCTGTGTCCTTGCTTATGCGCCGGCCGATTCTTGTTTAGTCATGGCCTGTTCGATCGCCGCCAGCGCCGCGTCGGCCTTGGCGCCATCCGGTCCACCGGCCTGCGCCATGTCGGGCCGCCCGCCGCCGCCTTTGCCGCCGAGCGCAGCCGAAGCGATCTTGACGAGTTCGACCGCGCTGAAGCGCGAGGTGAGATCGGCGGTAACGCCGACCACGACGCCGGCCTTGCCGTCCTCGGTGAGACCGACGATGGCGACCACACCTGATCCGATCTGCTTCTTGCCGTCGTCGACCAGGCTCTTGAGATCCTTGGTCTCGACGCCCTCGACCGCACGGGCCATGAGCTTGACGTTGCCGACTTCGCGCACACCGCCCGCTGCCGCCGCGCCATTGGTGGCGCCGCCGCCCATCGCGAGCTTTTTGCGCGCATCCGTTAGGTCGCGCTCGAGCTTCTTGCGCTCTTCCATCAGCGCTGCGATGCGCGCCGGCATGTCGTCGACCGTGGTGCGCAGCTCGGAGGCCGCGGTCCTGGCAATCGACATCGTGTCATTGGCGTGCTTGCGCGCATGACGTCCGGTCAGCGCTTCGATACGCCGCACGCCCGACGACACCGCGCTTTCGCCGGTCACGGTGATGAGACCGATATCGCCGGTACGCCTGACATGCGTGCCGCCGCACAGTTCGACCGACCAGCCGAGCGCGTTCTGGCCGTGCTCGCGGGACTGCTTGCCCATCGACACCACACGCACCTCGTCGCCGTATTTTTCGCCGAACAGCGCGCGTGCGCCGGCTTCGCGGGCCTCATCGACGGCCATTAGCCGCGTGGTGACTTCGTCGTTCTCCAGCACCACCTCGTTGGCGATATCCTCGACGCGGGCGAGTTCTTCCGGCGTGATCGGCTTCTGATGCACGAAGTCGAAGCGCAGCCGATCCGGCGCCACCAGCGAACCGCGCTGGGCGATGTGATCACCGAGCACCTGCCGCAGCGCCTCGTGCAACAGATGCGTCGCCGAGTGATGCGCGCGGATCGACGACCGCCTGGCGTGATCGACTTCGAGCTGCAGGGCCGCGCCGACTTTCAGGGTGCCCTGCTCGACCGTGCCAACATGCACGAACAGATCGCCGACCTTCTTCTGCGTGTCGGTGACGCGGAACTTGACGCCGCCCTCGCCCGTCATCAGACCGCTGTCGCCGACCTGGCCGCCGGACTCCGCGTAAAACGGCGTCTGGTTCAAGACGATCGCGCCGCTCTCGCCGGTTGCGATGCTGTCGGCATCCTTGCCGTCCTTCACCAGCGCCGTCACCACGCCCTCGGCGATCTCGGTGTCGTAGCCGAGGAATTCGGTGGCGCCGAGTTTTTCGCGCAACGGGAACCAGACGTTCTCACTGGCGGTGTCGCCGCTTCCGGACCACGACGCGCGCGCCTTGGCCCGCTGGCGATCCATCGCATCGGTGAACGAGGCCTGATCGACGCTGATGCCGCGCGATTTGAGCGCGTCCTGGGTCAGGTCGAGCGGGAAACCGTAGGTGTCGTACAGCGTGAATGCGGTATCGCCGTCGAACATGTCGCCTTTCTTCAGGCCTGCGCTCTTCTCGTCGAGGATTGTGAGGCCCCGCTCCAGCGTCTTGCGGAAGCGCGCCTCTTCCAGCCGCAGCGTTTCCTCGATCAGATTTTCGGCGCGCACCAGGTCCGGATAGGCCTGGCCCATCTCGCGCACCAGCGCCCACACCAGCCGATGCATCAGCGGCTCGCGCGCGCCCAGAAGCTGCGCATGGCGCATCGCGCGGCGCATGATCCGGCGGAGCACGTAACCGCGCCCCTCGTTCGACGGCAGCACGCCGTCGGCAATCAGGAAGGCCGACGAGCGCAGATGGTCAGCAATGACCCGGAACGACGCCGCGGTCTTTTCCTCTGGCGCGTGCCCGAGGGCGGAAGCGGTTGCATCGATCAAGTGACGGAAAAGATCGGTTTCGAAGACGCTGTCGACGCCCTGTAGGATGCAGGCCATGCGTTCCAGCCCGAGGCCGGTGTCGATCGAGGGACGCGGCAGCGGCTGGCGCTCTTCCTTCGTCACCTGCTCGAATTGCATGAAGACCAGATTCCAGAATTCGAGGAAGCGATCGCCGTCTTCCTCCGGGCTGCCGGGCGGCCCGCCCCAGATATGCTCGCCACGGTCGATGAAAATCTCCGAACACGGCCCACAGGGTCCTGTGTCGCCCATCGCCCAGAAATTATCCGAGGTCGGGATCCGGATGATGCGATCGTCGCTGAAGCCTGCAATCTTCTTCCAGAGATCGAAAGCCTCGTCGTCGGTGTGATAGACGGTGACGAGCAGCTTGTCCTTCTTGAGCCCGAATTCCTTGGTGAC
Organism: Bradyrhizobium sp. KBS0727; assembly: GCF_005937885.2. Classification (NCBI taxonomy): domain Bacteria; kingdom Pseudomonadati; phylum Pseudomonadota; class Alphaproteobacteria; order Hyphomicrobiales; family Nitrobacteraceae; genus Bradyrhizobium; species Bradyrhizobium sp. KBS0727. The sequence continues at coordinate 4,694,857 of NZ_CP042176.1, forward strand.
CAGATTCCAGGCGAGCTCGATCGCGCGCTCCTTGAAGTAATCGCCGAACGAGAAATTGCCCAGCATCTCGAAGAAGGTCAGATGCCGCGCGGTATAGCCGACATTGTCGAGGTCGTTGTGCTTGCCGCCGGCGCGCACGCATTTCTGCGAGGTGGTGGCGCGCTGGTACGGCCGCTTCTCGACGCCGGTAAAGACGTTCTTGAACTGCACCATGCCGGCATTGGTGAACATCAAGGTCGGGTCGTTGCGCGGCACCAGCGGCGACGACGGCACGATCTCGTGGCCGTTCTCGGCAAAGAAATCCAGAAATTTCGACCTGATATCGTTAACGCCGCTCATGTTCATCCAATCGGAAAATGGCCCGGTTCAGGCCCCAAATAGCCCGTTCCAGCGCATGATCCGCCAAAGTGTGATGCGGTTTGGCGAGAAGATCATGCGCAAATCAACGAGTTAGAGCGCGGCCGGACGCAAAACCGGTTGCCACTTTTGCTGGCCACGCTCCTCAAAACGCTTTTAGACAAGGCCAATCGCGGTGTCCAGAAACTGTGCAGGCGGATCATAGGCTTGCCGCAGCACACAAGACGGGTGGCAAGACTCGGTTGATTAATGCTGCGCCGCGTTGACAGACTTGGCATGGCCGTGTTTCCCTCCTATCTGTTGAAGACGTCACGTCGGGAGAGATCGGCTTAAGCGCCGGCGCCGAAGGAGCAACCGCCCCGGAAACTCTCAGGCAAACGAACCGCGTGACTGACTAGCATCTGGAAAGAGACGCCGAAGGGTTTTGGCCCCGACGCGTCCGCCGACGGGATAATACTCTCAGGCACAGCGACAGATGGGGCTTTCTTTCGGGTTTTTGGGGACTGGTCCCCGCGACCCCTTGAGGGCCTCTGGATGCTGGCACGCGACGAATCTCCCCTGAAACGTACCCCCCTGCACGCGCTCCATGTGGCGCGCGGCGGCAAGCTGGTTCCATTCGCCGGCTATGAAATGCCGGTGCAATACCCGGCCGGCGTGCTCAGGGAACACCTGCATACCCGCTCCAGCGCAGGCCTGTTCGACGTCTCGCATATGGGCCAGCTCGCTTTGCGCCCGAAGTCCGGCAAGGTTTTGGACGCCGCCCTGGCGCTGGAACGGCTGGTGCCGCAGGACATCGTCGCAGTAGCGCCGGGACGGCAGCGCTACGCCCAGTTCACCAATGGCGATGGCGGCATTCTCGACGACCTGATGGTGGCCAATTTCGGCGACCATCTGTTCCTGGTGGTCAACGCGGCCTGCAAGGCCGAGGACGAGGCGCATCTGCGCGCGCATCTGTCGGATGCCTGCATGATTGATTCGCTTTCAGACCGCGCGCTGGTCGCGCTGCAGGGCCCCAAGGCCGAATCGGCGCTGGCGAAACTTTGTGCAGACGTGACCTCGATGCGCTTCATGGATGCCGGTTCGCGAAAAGTCGCCGGTATCGACGCCTTCGTCTCGCGCTCCGGCTATACCGGCGAGGACGGGTTCGAGATTTCGGTGCCGGCCGATCAGGCCGAGGCACTGGTGACGGCGCTGCTGGAGAACGCCGACGTGCTGCCGATCGGGCTTGGCGCGCGCGATAGCCTGCGGCTGGAAACAGGCCTTTGCCTCTACGGCCATGACATCGACACCACAACGACGCCGGTCGAGGGCGCGCTGGAATGGTCGGTCCAGAAGAGCCGCCGCAACGGCGGCGCCCGCGCGGGCGGCTTTCCCGGCGCGCAACAGATTCTCTCGCAGTTCGAAAAAGGCGCAGCGCGCCGCCGCGTCGGATTGCGGCCCGAGGGCCGCGCGCCGGTGCGCGAAGGCGCGCTGCTGTTTGCGGATGCGGTTTCAACCGAGCCAGTCGGCAAGGTCACCTCGGGCGGATTTGGTCCGAGCCTCAATGCGCCGGTCGCGATGGGTTATCTGCCGACATCGCTCGCCGCCAACGGCACACAGGTTTTCGCCGAAGTGCGCGGACAACGCCTGCCGCTACAGGTCGCGCCGATGCCCTTCGTTCCCAACACGTATAAACGCTGAACCAGAGGAAGTTTCATGACGACGCTGTTCACCTCCGACCACGAATGGCTCCGCATCGAGGGCGATGTCGCCACCATCGGGGTCACCGACTACGCACAATCGCAGCTCGGCGACGTCGTGTTCGTCGAACTCCCCAAGGTCGGCCGTACCCTGAAAAAGGCGGAGGCCGCCGCCGTCGTCGAATCCGTCAAGGCGGCGTCCGACGTCTACGCGCCGATCTCTGGCGAAGTGCTCGAGGTCAACGAGGCGCTCGCCGCCGAGCCCGCGCTGGTCAATTCCGACGCCGGCGGCAAGGCCTGGTTCTTCAAGTTGAAGATCGCAGACAAGAGCGAACTTGGCGGCCTGATGGACGAAGCCGCCTACGCCAAGCACACGGCCTGAGATGATGAACGCGCGTATTCCCGTCATGCCCCGCGAAGGCGGGGCATCCAGTAACCGCCGGCAGTGGCGATTGAATGGCGCTGTCCCGGCGTACTGGATCGTCCGCCTTCGCGGACGATGACATCGAACTTGAACACAACGAGGCATCCCATGAACGCGCCGCTCAAGACGACTGCCACCGAGGCCGCCACCGATTTCGTGCGCCGCCACATCGGCCCCTCGCCCCGCGACATCGCGGCGATGCTGGAGACGACAGGGGTAACGAGTCTTGCGGAACTGATGGGCCAGACGCTGCCGTCCTCGATTCGGCAGAAGGCGCCGCTCGATCTCGGGCGCGCCTTGAGCGAAACCGAGGCGCTGTCGCATATGCGCGAACTGGCTTCGCAAAACCAGGTGTTCACCTCGCTGATCGGCACGGGCTATTCCGGCACCATCCTGCCCGCGGTGATCCAGCGCAACATCCTGGAGAACCCGGCCTGGTACACCGCGTACACGCCGTACCAGCCTGAAATCAGCCAGGGCCGGCTGGAGGCGCTGTTCAATTTCCAGACCATGATCTGCGACCTGACCGGGCTCGACGTCGCCAACGCCTCGCTGCTCGATGAAGCGACCGCCGCGGCCGAGGCGATGGCGCTCGCCGAGCGCCACTCGCAGGTGAAGGCGAAGGCGTTCTTCGTCGACAAGGAGGTGCATCCCCAGACGCTCGCGGTGATGCGCACCCGCGCCGAGCCCCTGGGCTGGACCCTCGTGGTCGGCGATCCCCTGACTGATCTCGACAAGACTGATGTGCTTGGTGCCCTGCTGCAATATCCCGGCACTTCAGGCGCTGTTCGCGACCTGCGGCCCGCCATCGCGTCGTTGCGCGCCAAGGGCGCGCTGGCGATCGTAGCGGCGGACCTGCTGGCGCTGACATTGCTCGCCTCGCCCGGCGAACTCGGCGCCGATATCGCCATCGGATCGGCGCAGCGTTTTGGCGTGCCGATGGGCTATGGCGGGCCGCACGCGGCCTATATGGCGGTGCGCGACGCGCTGAAGCGTTCGCTGCCCGGCCGCATCGTCGGGCTGTCCGTGGATTCGCGCGGCGCCCCGGCCTATCGGCTGGCGCTGCAGACCCGCGAGCAGCATATCCGGCGCGAAAAGGCCACCTCCAACATCTGCACCGCGCAGGTGCTGCTGGCGGTGATCGCCTCGATGTACGCGGTCTATCACGGCCCCGAAGGATTGACGCACATCGCCCGTACTGTGCACCGGCGCGCCGCCGCGCTCGCGGCGGGGCTTGCAAAGCTCGGCTTTGCGCCGAAATCGCAAAACTTCTTCGACACCATCACGGTGGACGTCGGCGCGAAGCGGAACGAGATCGTGGCGCGGGCGCTTGCCGAGCGGATCAACCTGCGGATCGGCGAGAGTACGCTCGGCATCTCCGTCGACGAGACCACTACGCCCGAGGTGATCGAGGCGGTGTGGCGCGCGTTCGGCGGCAAGCTGGCTTACGCGGACGTCGAAGTCAGCGCGCGCGAGGCGTTTCCCGCCGAGCTGAAACGAACGCGCGCGTTCCTGACCCATCCGGTGTTTCACGCGCACCGTTCCGAGACCGAGTTGCTGCGCTATATGCGCAAGCTCAGCGATCGCGATCTCGCGCTCGACCGCGCGATGATCCCGCTCGGCTCCTGCACCATGAAGCTGAACGCGACCTCGGAAATGATTCCGCTGACCTGGCCGGAGTTCGGCAACCTGCACCCGTTCGCACCGCCGGAGCAGGCCAAGGGCTATCATGCGCTGTTTGCACGGCTGGAGCAGTGGCTGTGCGACATCACCGGCTATGACGCGATCTCGCTGCAGCCGAATTCCGGCGCGCAGGGCGAATATGCCGGCTTGCTCGCGATCCGCGCCTATCATGCCGCGCGCGGCGAGCCGGATCGCAAGGTGTGCCTGATCCCTTCGTCGGCGCACGGCACCAACCCGGCCTCCGCCAGCATGGTCGGCATGGACGTGGTGGTGGTGGCGTGTGACGCGCGCGGTGACGTCGATGTCGAGGATCTCCGCGCCAAGGCGGACCAGCACGCGAAAGATCTCGCCGCGGTGATGATCACCTATCCGTCGACGCATGGCGTGTTCGAGGAGCACATCAGCGAGATCTGCGACATCGTGCATGGCCATGGCGGACAGGTCTATCTCGACGGCGCCAACATGAACGCCCAGGTCGGGCTGTCGCGGCCCGGCGATTACGGCGCCGATGTCAGCCATCTCAATTTGCACAAGACGTTCTGCATTCCGCATGGCGGTGGCGGCCCGGGCATGGGACCGATCGGCGTCAAAGCGCATCTGGCGCCCTATCTGCCGGGGCATCCCACGACCGACGGCGCGGTGCCGCATCCGGTCGGCCCGGTATCGGCGGCGCCGTTCGGCTCGGCGTCGATCCTGACCATCTCCTACATCTACATCTTGATGATGGGCGGCGAAGGGCTGACGCGGGCCACGGAGCTTGCGATCCTCAACGCCAACTACATCGCCACCCGGCTCGATCCGCATTTCCCCGTGCTCTACAAGAACGCCAAGGGACGGATCGCGCATGAGTGCATCGTCGATCCCCGCCCGTTGAAGGCGTCGAGCGGCGTCACCGTCGACGATATTGCCAAGCGACTGATCGATTACGGCTTCCACGCCCCGACCATGAGCTTTCCGGTGCCGGGCACGCTGATGATCGAACCGACCGAATCGGAATCGAAGGCCGAACTGGATCGCTTCTGCGATGCCATGATCGCGATCCGCAACGAGATTGCGGAAATCGAAAAGGGCCGCTGGAAGGTCGAGGCCTCGCCGCTGCGCCACGCCCCGCACACCGTGCACGACATCGCCGACGACGGCTGGCAGCGCGCCTATAGCCGCGTCGAGGGCTGCTTCCCGGCAGGCTCGGCGCGGACCGACAAGTACTGGAGCCCGGTCGGGCGCGTCGACAACGTCTATGGCGACCGCAACCTGGTGTGCTCGTGCCCGCCGGTCACCGACTACGCGCAGGCTGCGGAGTAACAAACGCTCCGATTCGCAGACGCACGCAACGCATCTGCGGGCCCGCGCTACGGCCCGACCAGCGTCGGATTCCAGCGCCACATCCGGTCGCTGGTCAGGTGCGTGCCGCCCCACCAGCGGTCGATCGGATTGTGGCGGCTGAAGTCTGCCTCGTGGCGAAGAACCGCTCGGCCGAAGTCGGTGATCGACAGCTGGCAACGCTGATAGGCCGATACACGATCGCGGAGATTTTCCCTGCTGAGTGACCGGGTCTCATCGAGTCCCGCCAGCGCCGGTACCGGTCCATGTGCAAGACCATCAAGAAGGTAGCCAAGCTCATATTCACTGAACACCCGCGTGCGGCGCAGCCCCCGATGATAGAACAATGCACTCTGGCGTCTGTATCCCGCTCCAACCAGTTCTAGCAACCGCAGCTCCGTAGCTCCAAGTCCTGTGGGGCCGGGAAGTTCCTTCAGCAGATCGGCCAGAGCCGGTCGCAACAGCGGCAAAAGCGCTCAAATCTCCTTTCAGCACATCAAAACAGGCTTCCGGCGTTGCCGATCGATAGGCCTGCCAGCCCAGCGAGGCTGTCTCGAATACAGCCGTTGTGACGGGGATGGCCGGGATATTTCCCTTGGCAAGAAAAGCGTCCTCCGCGCCGCTAAAATCGATATCAAGCAAACGTATCTTCAACTTGGATCAATATCGGGATCCGACGAAAAGAAATCGAGCAACCAGATCAATTGCAGCTGATCAGAAGGGGTCGGATCGAACCATAATTCAACCTCATCGTAGAGTTTGCAGAATTCAATCAGGCCGAGAGCCCTGCCGCCGCGACCACGCCGTAAGATATAGTCGGACCAGTGATCACCCTGGCCTTGGTCAGAACGCGCAGCAAGAAAGGAAGCCAAATTTTGCGGCGTGGGCAATTCGCCCCACGCGAATTTGAAGTTGAAGAAAACCGTGACATCGGCACGGTCTGTTTTCTCAAGACAAACCCGTGCAAACCGGTCAGGATCAGACGCTTCATAGCTTCGCTCGCTACACACCAACAAAAACGGGCACTGAGAACGTCGGCAACTCAACGTCCGCAGCACCCGTCATGTCGAAACTCAGGTTACACGAACCAGGTCTCGGAAAGCCTCACTCTTCGGCCTCGGGATCCTCACCGTCGGCGTCGCGCTCGGGCGAGCCGGCCAGAATCTGCTCGGCGATCAGGCCGGAGTTCTGGCGGATCGCCATCTCGATCTTGGCGGTCATATCAGGGTTGGCCTTGAGGAAGGCTTTTGAGTTTTCGCGGCCCTGCCCGAGCCGCTGGCTGTCATAGGAGAACCAGGCGCCGGATTTCTCGACGATGCCGGCCTTGACGCCGAGGTCGAGAATTTCGCCCATCTTGGAGACGCCCTCGCCATACATGATATCGAATTCGACCTGCTTGAACGGCGGCGCCAGCTTGTTCTTCACCACCTTGACGCGGGTCTGGTTGCCGACCACTTCGTCGCGTTCCTTGATGGCGCCGATGCGGCGGATGTCGAGGCGGACGGAGGCGTAAAATTTCAGCGCATTGCCGCCGGTGGTGGTTTCCGGCGAACCATACATCACACCGATCTTCATGCGGATCTGGTTGATGAAGATCACCATGGTGTGGGACTTGTTGATCGAGGCGGTGAGCTTGCGTAGCGCCTGGCTCATCAGCCGCGCCTGCAGGCCGGGCAGCGCATCGCCCATCTCGCCCTCGAGTTCGGCCTTCGGCACCAGGGCGGCGACCGAGTCGATCACCAGCACGTCGACCGCGCCGGAACGCACCAGCGTGTCGCAGATTTCCAGCGCCTGCTCGCCGGTGTCGGGCTGCGAGATCAGGAGTTCGTCGATGTTGACGCCGAGCTTGCGCGCATAGACCGGGTCGAGCGCGTGTTCGGCGTCGATGAAGGCGCAGATGCCGCCCTTCTTCTGGGCTTCCGCCACCGTGTGCAGCGCCAGCGTGGTCTTGCCCGAGGATTCCGGCCCGTAGATTTCGACCACGCGCCCCTTCGGCAGCCCGCCGACGCCGAGCGCGATGTCGAGCCCCAGCGATCCCGACGAAATCGTTTCGATGTCCATCGAGCGGTCGTTCTTGCCCAGCTTCATCACCGAGCCCTTGCCGAACTGGCGCTCGATCTGGGAGAGCGCGGCGGACAGGGCCTTGGTCTTATCCATGGAGGATCCTTCGACGATACGCAGGGCAGTAGCGGACATAGGTGGTGCTCCTTATGGCGGGGATTCGCTAGCGGGACAAACGGGCGACAAAATCTTTGGGAATCGACGGCTGATGGGAACCGTGTACCACGTTTGTTCTATGTTCGCAATATGTTCTTTTGAAAGTGCTGGGTGCTGGCCCCTTTCCGTCCCGCCAGATGGTTAGTGGTCCCTTTACAATTTTAGGAGTGGTCCCTTTGAGAACCCCTCAGCGTTCACGCTCCCAAGTGAGGGTGCCCACCACCTTCTTGCCGGGATAGACCGCGCTGGCCTGTTCGGCGGTTCGAATGGAGAGTTTATCTCCCTCCAGCTTGAAGAACCGGACTTGGGCCGTGCCGGTCAAAATCTCGTTCCACGATAGATCGACGTTGGTCGTAAGCTTGTCTCCATCGATTGTGAATTTGCCGGTGTAGACCATTAGCGATTTGAGGAGCGCGGCCGATTCCGCATCGTTCGTTGCAGGCTTGCGATCTGGTCTGGCGATCATGAACGCCGAGAATCCGTCAGGTGTGAAGACTGCCCTGCCTTTCGGATTGGGGCCGAATGGCTGAGCGGCTTCTCCATCGATAACTTGAATCGTCCATGAGGTTAGCTTCCAGCTACCCGATATCTGTTTCGCGACATCCTGCGCCAGAGCCAATCCAGGTTGGAAATAACAACAAGCAGCAACAGCGAGGGCAATGAGGCGAACCATATTTTCCTCCCTTGGATCAAATTCCATGCACTAGCTTAGTCTTGCCGAGCCCGCCTCAGTTGGCGGCCTCTTTCCATTTTGGACAAATCAGAGACGCCGGAGGAATGGTGGCTTCGGGGGCGGCGTCTCAGTGGGTGACGAAGCTTCCGGATTCGGTAACGAAAGTGAAAACTGAATGACTTGCCGCCCATAATGACGAGCCACCTTGTCTCGAAGGTCCCTCATATCGCGAGGCCCTTCCCGGCCAACATTAAATCACTGGCCTGATTTAAATCTGCGAGTAGCGGTCATTGAACCTCGGCACGCCTCGTGAAGACAGATAGCTACCGGGGGATTGCATTGTCCGGACTTAGAACAGCGTCACCAAGCATTATTCGGCTTGGGGACGCTGTTTGCTTTAGTGGCCTAGTTTGATCCAGCGAGTGGCCTATTTCGGCCAGTACCAAGGGTACGTTCCGTATTTGCCCCCAAGTGTCCAAAGTAGATTTATGGAGTGTCCTAAATCCCGGCGTCTTGGGTTCCTTGTCGCAGGTTCCCACCTGACCTAACCTTGGGCGTTTCAGCATCCCAGGGAGGGTCATAGAAGTGCGATTTTCCATGTTTTTGTTGATTGGCATCGTCGGCCTGGCTTCTATCGAAACCGCCTCGGCTCGCTCCTGCTCCGAACAAGGAGCATTGTGTGTGGGTTGGGCGAAAGCGAACCTTCCAGACGCGGCAAGGCAAGGCTCCGCCATAGCGATATGCCGTGAAGAAATTCCCAAATGCAAAGCGCGTTGCAAGGCCGGCAACAAGTACTTCGTCGGGATCGGCGGCTCTAACCAATATCCAATTGATACCTGCAATTAGAGCGAACTCAGAGGCCGCCTCAGTTGGCGGCCTCTTTCGTCTCCGCCGCCGGAGGTGGAACCAGGAAGGCGAACGCTTTTTGGCAGCCATTTCCAGCACGCGACCGAGTTGGATACGGGTACCGACCTGTTTCCGACCTCAGTGGCCTCTTTGATTTCGGCAGTGGCCTAATTTGGAACTATGCCCCGTAGGGAACTGACTCCCGGGCGGAGACATATTAAGATCGGAAAGTACTCAAGCCCTGCGGTTAGGACCCGCAAAATAACGGAGGTTGCGTCATGGAGCGTCGCCGTTTCACACAGACCCAATCCCTTGAAGAACGACTGGCCGAGGAAGCGAAGCGCCTACGCGCGGAGGCCAAATTGCTTAAACCTGGCACGGTACGCGATGAGCTGATCCGCAAAGCCAGACAGGCGGAGACCGGCTCACACATGAGCGAGTGGCTTCGGTCGCCCGGGCTTCAACCGCCGGAATAGGAAGTAAAGCTATTCAGTTGGCGGCCTCTATCATTTGAACGGTCCGCTTCGGTCGCGTTGGTTGGAAATGCCTCATCCGGCCGACATCAGCGCCAGTGCGACGATCGCGAGCCAGCCCACGATCACCAGCGCCGCCACGGCGCCTACGGTGATCCGGGCTTTCTCCTTCAGCGTGTCGTCGCGCATCGCCATCCCCGGTCCGCGACGTCATTGATAGCAGAACCGTGGTCGGCGGGCCCTGCCATGGTGAATACGTTGTTGATCATTTGACGCATTGTCGCGGTTCCACCTGAACCCTCCGTCAAGCGGACCGCGTTATGTCTTGCCGTCATGGAGCACGAATTCACCGATGGCGCCGAGGCGACCCTGCTGCAGACGCTGCGGCGGCGTTACGCCTATTTGTCCGGGTGGCTCTTGCGGTTCAATCGGGCGCCGGAGCCGGCACGGCTGCCGGAACCGGTGCGGCCCCTGGCTCCGCCCAGAACGCTGATCCCGCCGCGCCAGCCTCACCCGCCGCGCCCGGAATAGCGGCAGGCATTCCGTCGGGATGATGAGAACGTAGCACCCCCCGAGCGGCCGCCGCGGGCTGACGCCGGGACAACGACCCCGCCGCATGGGGACACGCGGCGAGGTCGCCGATGGCGGGGAATAATCTGGAGGACCACCGCCCTCCCCACGGCTACGCAGGTCGCAAGCCCCCGTTTTAGTGACCGGACCTGCGCCCGCCAAATTTACCGGGACCGGCGTTGAACCTTTTGAATTCTGGCCAGACATATTGCTGCCTGGGATATTGCATCACTCGGGGCATAGGCCTGCGCCGCCAAGCGACCATACTCCGCTTGAGCGGCGCAGCGCTTGTTTGCAGCGCGCTGGCAGCCTTCGCCCGCGCCCCCCGCGCATTCCCAATTCGCAACCACGCCCTGCAATCCCGCGACTGTTCGCGGAGGCCGCGTTGCTGTACAAGTTCGCAGCTTCTTCCAGAATTCGGAAAGGAGCTTTTTCGTGAACGAACTGCATTCTGAGCCATACGCCGAACTGCATTGCTGGCTTTCAAGTCAGCACCCGGGTCTTCGGACTTTCAAACTCCTCCAGCACAAGCTTGCCCTGCTCGCCGCGCGTCATCCCGGACAACGGGCGATGTGCCGGCTGCTCCATGGGATCATCAACACCTATGTCGAGGAGTTCGACGAGACGCCGCTGCCGACAGCAATAGCTGAGCGCGCCTACCAGCGGCTGCTTTTGTCACTCGGGGAAATCGACTGCGCGGCGGAACCGGCAAGGCAGCTTGGAAATCTGAACCGGCTGGCGGGGTTGGTTCTCTCGCAATAGCAGGGCTTTTGACGACGGCTCAGTTCAAACAACCGGCGCCGCACGAGGCCGCGCCTGCCCGACGCCGTCCGCCTTGTCATCCCCCTTCAGCGCCAGAGGTACTTGCCTGTCCACGCCCGAAACGCGTATCATAAATTTTAACAATCTTAAGTGTTAAGGTTGAATGCGAACTTCGGGCGGTGCGGGACCTTTGCATGATCCACAGGGGCGTCGAATACACCGTGACGGCGGGGCCGCCGGGCACCTGGAAATGGCAATTCAGGATCGGCGACAGGGTCGTGACCGGCAAGACCGAGGCCATGCTTCAGCTGCTCGCGATGCGGCGCGTCCAGCTGCGGATCGACCGTGAGCTGAAAAAAGCCTCGGGTGAGTAGCGGACCGCGCTTCGCACTTTTTCGACGTCGCCGCTTCGCATTATTCCAAAACAATTACAGTCAGTTATTTACTTCGCCGAGCGTCGCATCGAATACCCGGTACGTGCTTAAGCCCGTAAATGTCCGGAGTTGATCTTTCCCCGCCCCGGGAATCCACTCCGCCCCGCCCGCAGGTTCGAACGGATGCCCGGAGGCCAAAGACGGCCTCGCTTCATTGGGTCACATGCCATGCCGATCTTCTTCTTCAGCGTCCGCAGTGGGGAGCAAGCCGGCGTCTGCGGCGAGGGTGCGGAATTTCCCGATCGTAACGCGGCATGGAAGGAAATGACCGGCGTCTGTGGCGACATCGTCGCCGGCGTCTCCCGCAAGCTGATCGAAAACGCCGAATGGCAGATGGAGCTGCTGGATGAATCCAGAAAGCCCGTCTTTCGAATCCGGCTGGTGGCGGAGACGCTGGAGTAGAAACCTCGCCGCAAAGGACCGTTCGATCCGGGCCCGCAGCGAATTCAGATCCGCTTCACCCGCCTGCCCCTGCCCCTGCCGAAGCTCCTCTTCCGGAAATGAAACGGGCGCCGATCAGTTCCCCCTGCGCCGGATCAGCGCGCACACCCGAAGCACTTCGCCGCCCAATTGCGCGAGTGGGTTGGCCCGATGCGACGGTTCTCGACCGGGAACTAGTCGGCGCTGGCGAGCCGACGCATCGTAAATTCGATGTCGCCACCGGGCAGCTCCCGCCAGCTTTCGACCGAGCTCATATAGGCTGCCTTGGGATAGCGGTTGAGGAAGTCGCGTGCCCGCATTCGCGCCTCGTCGCGCGGCAAAGTGAAGGTCTCGCGCAGGTAGCCGTCGTCCGGCTTGCGCCGGCCGGCCATCCGGCTCGCGAGATCGCGGGGACGAAAGCCCAACTCTAAACTCCAGATGTCTTAACTCCGGGAGTCGAAACCCCGGACCACAGGACAACAGGCTGAATATAGGAGAGCAAGGGACTGAATAAGAGGGCTGGAGGCGAACGAATCTTGTCCGCCGCCTTGCGTCGTTACTGGCTGCGCTGCGCGCTGCTTCCGGTCTTGGTTTTCGGCTTGGCCGGGGCCGCAGCAGCCTTCGGCGCGTCGGTGCTCCGCACCGTGCCCCACGGGTCGGAAGACGTCTTGGTGTCGGGGATCTTCTTCAGGGATTCCTTGTAGGCCTTGTCCCTTATCGCTTCCGCTTCCTTTTCCTCGGGAGTCTTGGACTGGAATTCAGGCATCAGGTTGATATTAGGTGATTGCGCGTAGGCAGGTGCCATCAACAGCACCATCACCGCAGCCGCGCTCAGCATTCTCATGACGCTCTCCATTGGGACGTTCGCCCTCGCGTTCGATGGAATATATCACCGTCCGAACGGCGCCGCCAAGCACGAGGCCCTGCGTCTAAAGGCGGTCGGACTTGCAGGATTTCGGCGATTGCATCCAATCGTCCCAGATCGGACCGCACTTGGTGCAGCCTGAAAGCGCGAGACCCGCGGCTAGCACGCTGAAGATCAATACGAGACGACGCAGCATCGACAGTCAACTCCCCACGGGCCGCATCATGGGCTGCAAGTCCGGCATTTTCAAGCCGGACTGGCTGTTCCCTTCGGCCGAATGGCCCCTACAATGCACCAACAATCATATCGGGCGGGAACAAAGGTTCATGCAACAGCAAGCTGCGGAATTCGGCATCGGGGAAGCCAGGCGTGTGCTTGGCGAGGTATTTGCGCCGTGGGTGCTGGATCTCAATCTGTCGATCGAGGGGTTCGACTTCACCCCGCCGCCTGGCGGGGCAACCGACTGGCAGCCGGGCGCGATCCTGCGCATGCCGTTCTCGGAACGGCTGTGCCGCAACGGCGGCGTGGTCTGCGGCCAGGCGCTGATGGCGTTTGCCGACACTTCGATGGTGCTCGCCAACCTCGCCGCCAACCGCGGCTATCGTCCGATGACGACGGTCGACCAGACCACGCATTTCATGCGCGCGGCTACCGGCGACGTGCTGGCCGATGCGCGCGTGGTTCGCCTCGGACGTACCATGAGCTTCGGCCGCGTCACGCTTCTGAGTGCCGCCGACAACAAGCCGGTGGCGATGGTCTCGAGCGCGTTCGCGATGTTGAACGCCTAGATAGCGTTTTCAAGCGAAGTGGATACCGGTTCGCGTGAAGAAAACGCGTCAACCGTGGAAGACTCTACTTGCCGAGAATTTCTTCCGCCGCATTGACGATGCTGATGGTCGGATTCTTCGCGCAGTAAGTGCCGAACTTCCGGGGTCATTGCCATTCGGTCTGCGCGTTGACCGGCGGATCTGCGCCGCGTTCTGTGGCCAACAGGCGACATTCCCCTTACCGAGAAACTGAGTTAGCCTGAGCACAGTCTCCCAGTGGCAGCGTTTGTGCCATCGGTCCCGCAACCCATGCCCAGCAACTTGAACAGAACAGCCGCCTTGCTCATCAGCTTGCTGGTTTTGCTGACGCTCGGGGCCGGAGGCGCATTTGCCGACGACGAGAAGGTCTGGGCTGCATTAAAGCAGGGCGGCAAGGTTATCCTGTTGCGCCATGGGCACGTCGACATCCGAGAAGGGATGGGACGCCTCTCGCCCGGGAACTGCGCGGAGGAAGTAAACCTTTCGGCCCGCGGCGTAGAGCAGGCCAAGCGTATCGGAGAAGCCTTCCGTGCTCACGGCATTGCGGTTGGCGCGGTTCTGAGCAGCCCCTTTTGCCGTTGCATTGATACCGGCCAAATTGCGTTTGGTCGCGCAACTCCAGTTCAATATCTGGTGCCACCAGGCGTAGTGTCCGACAGTCAGGCCAAATTGAATGACGAACTCGTTTTGCAAGAAATTCTGAAACACCACGACTCCTCAAATCTGGTGATGATTACCCACGATCTCAACATCGCCAACGTTGTTCTTTGAACCACCAGTTATGGGGGAATTTTTTGTGGTCCAGCCCAATGGGACGGATGTCGACGTTATCGGTAAAATCCACATCGATGACCGATGACCTAACCACTCAACAAGCACCGCTCGGGGCATCAGCAAATATTTCTCTATTCGATCATCTCGTCGGCGGGCCGTAGGCAACGATGGAGGATTGGACAGGCGCGCGCCGTGATCGACCGCGTGGTGCCTTAACCCAACAGCGGACATCTCGCATTTGGGGTAGGTCCTAGACGATTGGCTTGGCACGCCGCCGCCAGCGCCACGCCGCGACAACCAACAGCATCACCACCAACCCAATCGCAATCGCCTTCGCCATAAACCGCCCGCCAGGCCGGTCGATGGTGCGCGACCACAACGACGGCGTTTCGCCCGGCCGCGCCAGACGAAAAGCCAGCACGCTGTCGCCGATCGTCGTGCCTGACTCGGAATGCCCGCCGGCTCCGATCGCGACATATTGCTCGCCTTGCCAAAGATAGGTCATGGGATTGGCGACGCCCGGCACCGGCAACCGCCCCTGCCAAAGCTCCTCACCCGACCTCGCGTCGAAGGCGCGCAGGTACGCATCCATCGCGCCGGTGAAGGCAAGACCGCCCGCGGTGATCACGACACCGTTGACCAGCGGCGTGCCCCAGTGGAAGGCGATGCCGAGTGGCGCACGGTCTTCCGTGGTGCCGACCCGCGACCGCCACAGAATTTTCCCGGCCTTCAGATCGACCGCGACCATCTCGCCCCAGGGCGGCTTGTTGCACAACAGGCCGAGCGGGGACATCGCTACCGCGCGCGTCATCGCGAACGGCGCGCCCTGCTGTTGTCCGAAATCATGGCCGGGCGGCGGGTTAAACCCCTGCGCCGCCGCACGCGGCAGCAGCTTGACGAGGTGGATCGCCTGCGAGGTATTTGCGTAGAGAATTTGATGGACAGGATCAAACGCCACCCCGCCCCAGTTCACGCCGCCGCCGGTCATCGGAAACACCACCGTCCCCTGCGTCGAGGGGGGCGTGTAGAGCCCCTCGTTGCGCGCCGCCGCGATCTGCTCGCGGCACAGCGAACTGTCGCGGAAGGGAATGAAGCCGAACACGTCGTCGGTCGAAATCCGCTGCGGCACCAGGACCGGCACGTGCGTCGGAAACGGCTGCGTCGGCGAGAGCTGCTCGCCCTCCGCCCCGTTTTGCGGAACGCTTCGCTCCTCCACCGGCCACACCGGCTTGCCGGTGTCGCGGTCGAGCACGAACACAAAGCCCTGCTTGGTCGGCTGGATCACGACATCGCGCATCCCCTCACCGGTATCGATGCGCGCCAGCGTCGGCTGCGCCGGCAGGTCGTAGTCCCAGACATCGTGATGCACGGCCTGAAACGACCAGATCAATTCGCCGGTCGCGGCGCGAAGCGCTACCACCGAATCGGCGTGATCATTGTTGCCCGGCCGCTTGCCGCCCCAGAAGTCCGGGCTTGGCGACGACGTCGGCAGAAAGACCAGGCCGCGATCCTCGTCCACCGACATCGGTGCCCAGACATTGGCGTGACCGGCGATGACACCGCCATGAAGCAGCGGATCGAAATTCCAGAGCGCTGCCCCAGTGCGCGCATCGAAGGCGCGTACCGTACCGGCCGGCGCCTCGACGCGGCGGTTGTCCGCGATCGAGGATCCGACAATGACGACGCCGCCGGCAATTACCGGTGCCGAGGTGATCTGGAATTCGCCGGGCCATTCCAGCGGCGGCGTCGCAAGCCTGATCTCGCCAAGCCTTGCCTCACCATGGCTGCCGAAATCTTCGCAGGGAATGCCGGTCCGGGCGTCGAGCGCGATCACGCGCACATCGTTGGTACCCACATAGATCCGCGCGCGGCAGGCGGCCTTTTCGGCCGCCTTGTCGTCGACCCAATAGGCGACGCCGCGGCAATTGTAGCGATTGGCCGGGCGCTGGCTGGTCGAGATCTTCGGATCGTAGCGCCATTTCTGTGCGCCGCTGCCGGGATCGAGCGCGATGACTTCGTTAAACGGCGAGCAGAAGATCAGGCTGTCTTCGACAAACAGCGGGGTAGCCTGAAACTTGGTCCGCTTCATCACCTCCGGCGCGCGGCGGTCGAGGTCGCCGGTCCGAAACTCCCAGGCGCGGACAAGATTGCCGACATTGCCTGATGTGATCTGGGTGAGCGGAGAGAACCGCGATCCCCCGCGATCGCCGCCCCAATGCTCCCAGGCAAGCGCGAGCGACGAAAGGCAGACGCCGCCGAGACAGACGAAAAAGGCAAACAGCCGAACCGGATTTCGCATGGTGTCTCCGCAAGCGAAGCACTTCGCAAAAACCGATTACGCGATTACCGCCTCAGTATCCACCCCTGCTTCGGCCGACACCGCCATAGTTGCCACCGCCGTATTGACCACCGCCATAACCACCACCGATTCCGATACCGATGCCGATTCCGACTGGCGGCCCGGGCTCATACACCTCGCTCGGCGGCGGACGGCGATACACCACAACGTCATCGTCAGGCCCCTGCAGGCGCCGCGGCGGCTTGCGATCGACCCGCTTGGGCGGGACAGGATCGACGTTCCTGGCCGGCGCATCGACCTTCTTCAACTGCGGCTGCGGCGCCGGCTGAATGTTGCAGGGACATGTCAGCGCAACGTTTTGCGCGGCCGCGCCCGCGCCCGCGACGGCGGGGGCGGTGTCGGGGCGGTTGCGCAGCCGCCCTTCCAGCTTGCGCGCCGTCGCGGTGAGATCGCTGTCGGGGAATTGCGCAAGGAAGCCGCGATAGCCGGCTGCGGTGTTGACGATGACCGCCTTGTTCCATGCCACCATCCGAACGTGACGGTTGAGCCAGTCGCGCGCCAGCATACCGAGCGGCGTCTGCGCATAGAGGCCTGCGAAAGCTTCATAAGCCTCGTCGGTGCCGTCGGCCACGATCATCTCGTTGGCGGCCTCGACCGGCTTGCCTTTGAGGTCGCGCGTCCATTCAGCCACGGTCTTCCTGGTCTCGGCCAGCTTCGGACCGGCGACCGCAGGACCGGAAAACCGGAAATCCTCGGTAAGCGACGAACTGTCCCACGGCGTCTGCCGCCCGTCGGTGGCCTTGTTCACCGCCAACCGCACCCGCTTGAAGGTTTCCTCGATCGGAATCCCCGTCTCCTTGCCGGCGCTGAGCAGCGCGCTCGTATACGGGCTATTGGCGCCGCTGCCGTCCTCGGCGACCGCGCCCGGCGATGTCGAGAATGACAGGAACGTTCCGGGCGCGCCGATCTTGGCATCGACAATGGCAAGGCCGCCGCCCGAAGTCTTGTTGATGTCGGGGAACGGATTGTTGCGGCAGGCATCGAGCATCAGGATGCGCATCTTGCTCGGCACCGACGTCAGCGTATTCAGGATGTCGTTGAGGCGCACCGCCTGGATCGGAATGTCGGCTTCGCGCTTCGGATCGACATCGACGGGGACCAGATAATTCTCGCCGTCGATCTGCAGACCATGGCCGGCATAAAATACCAGCGCGACGGTGTCGGCCCCCTTGGCCGCGACCTTTCCGGCAAATTCGCTGACCTGTTGCCGCATCTCGTTTTGCGAAAGATCGGCAGCCGTCGAAACCTCAAAGCCGGAATCGGTCAGCATCTGCGTGACCGCCTTGGCGTCATTGGCCGGATTGGGCAGCGCCGGAACCGAACGATAGGCAGACTGGCCGATCACCAGCGCGAGGCGGTTTTCGGCGAAGGCAGAGCCTGCGGCCAGAAGCATCGACGCGGATACCGTCAGTTTCAGCAGCGTGTGACCGAGCATCAGACCACCTCCCGGCAATGCAGGCTTGAAATTGGTCACGCGCTGAAAGCGAAAGGTTCAAGCAAGCGGCGCCGTGTGAGGCCGCGGCAGCGCTCAATTCAACGGCGATACTGTCGCAGGCGCAACGTGCCGCGATTCCGGGAGGTTATTTCGGCTTCTTGGCGGGTTCTGGCGGGCGCGCGACGCCCCAGGGATCGTATTTTTCCTTGGGCTCGGGAATTCTTTCCAGTGCCGCCTTGTAGGCTTTGTCGTCGACCACGGGTTTATCGACCTTCTTCTTTTCCTCGTCGTGTGGCCGCCTCGCCTGGGCGTTCGCAGCCGTCGTCAGCAACGCCAGCATGACAGCCGCAATCGTGAAGGTCTTCATGGCGCTACTCTCCGATATCCCGCTCGAACATCTACCCTGCCCCGCGATGATGGCAATCCCGGGCTCGGCTTTGTGATGTAACATAGCCTGTCCCAGCACCCCCTGTCCGGGGTAAAAAGCCCGCGATGCGGCGGGACATCGTTCACATAGCGCTGACGGCGGGCGGGGCACTGTGGCTTGCGGGGTGCGGCATGGCCGACGTTCGCTCGCCGGTGCCTGAATTCATGCGCGCCAAGGCCCCCGAACCTGCCCCGCTTGAATCGCCACCCGACGTCAAACGGCTGCTGGGTGAAAAACTAGACGCCGTTTTTACGTCGGCGTCGCATCCGGAGCATGTCCGCGTCTCCGAGCCGCGACACAATCTGCGCGGCCCGGGCTGGACGGCATGCGTCAAGGCCGAACTGACGTCGGTGATCGGCAAGCCGCTGGGTACGCAGACCTACCGGATCACGATCGCCGACGGCGTGATTTCAGATCGCCGGCAGGTCGAGGCCGAGGACACCTGCATGATCGAAAGCTACGACCCGATCTAGCCTCGCGCGCTCGGGCAAAACCCGCTCCGCTCGCGGATGATCAGCGACGGCCGGTTGCCACGACTAGATGCTGAACGAGCGGTTAACACGACCGCTCAAATTCGAGCTTCGTCCCAACGGCATTTTCCACTTCTCTCGGCTAACGTCGCCTGTGAACGCGATGCAGGCAAGCGGCACTGCGGTGCCGGCTGCGCGACAATCGCGAACGGGGATTTGGGGAAGTGGCCGAGATTGCGGAATCAGCCGGGGTTCGCCGCGCATCGATCAGGGATGCCGACCGCGCATTTGTGCCGGCCGCAGCCGTCGCCGGTGCGCTGACGCCGCTTGCGGATGTTTCCGCGGCCGCCTGGCGTGCGCTTTCCGAATGCACCGCCGAACCGAACGGCTATTATCTGCCGGATTGGGAATTGGCGGTGAATGCTTCCGCGAACGGCCGCAGCGGCGCCGCCGCGCTCAGCGCGTGGGGCGATACGTCCCAATTGATCGGGCTGATGCCCGTGATTTCGATGTGGCAGGCCTATAAGATTCCCCTGCCCGCTTTGGTCAGCGCCGATCCCTACGGCTCGCTGTCGACGCCGCCGCTTGATCGTGACCTCGCGCGAGAGGCAGCCGCCGGCCTTCTGCAGCAGGCACGGCGAGCCGGCGCCCATGCGCTGATCCTGCGCGACATGTCGCTCGACGGCGCTGCCATGAAATCCTTCGCGGAAATCCTGCGGCAGGACGGCATGCGGCCGCGCGTGCTGCAGTCGCATGTCCGCGCCTGTCTCGACGCCAGCACCGATGCCGATGAATTGCTGCGGGAGGCGTTGGGCCCCAAGAAATTGAAGGAACTGCGGCGCCAGCGCAACCGCCTCGCCGAGCACGGCGCCATCCGGTTCGACGTCGCGCGCGGATCCGGAGATATCGCAGCGGCGCTCGAAACCTTCCTGACGCTGGAAGCCAGCGGCTGGAAGGGCCAGCGCGGCACGGCGCTCGGACAGCACGCCGGCGATGCGGCCTTTATCCGTCGCGCCACCCTGGCGCTCGCAGAGACGGGGCAATGCGAGATCGTGACACTGCGCGCCGGTGACACGGTGGTGGCATCCGCGATCGTGCTGCGCCATCAGGATCGCGCCTTCTACTTCAAGCTCGGCGTCGACGAGCGTTTCGCGAAATTCTCGCCGGGCGTGCAACTGACGCTGGACCTGACCCGGCATCTCTGCGCCGACCCGTCCGTTCGCCTGGTCGATTCCACCGCAAGTCCCGACCATCCCATGATCGACCCGATCTGGCGCGGGCGCCTGGCGATCGGTGACGTGCTGATCCCGTTGCGGCGGCGCGATCCCGTCGTAGCACTGATTCATGCGGCCCTCGGCTTGCGCAAGGCCCTCCGTGTGTCGGCTCGCTACCTCGTCCGGCTGATCCGGAAACATCGAAAGAAATCCGCATGAACACCGTTACCCGGATGAGCGCAGCGACATCCGGGGCTTTGCTGTTCCGTTCCCGGATATCGCTTCGCTCATCCGGGCTACATGCGGTACTTACTTCAACGGGGAGTGCGGCGCCGGCAGCATGATGGTCGAGTGCATCTCCTCGAGGAATCTCGGGCCCTTGGTGAGAAATTCCTGCCAGGCAGGATCCTTCATCGCGTCGCCGCGGGCTTTGGCGCGGGCGTTCAGGTCGGGATAGGCCCAGATGTGGCACACTTCATTTGGCTGCCCCGCCTCGGTCTGCCAGAGGCCGACGATCTTGGAATATTTCTCGCGTTCCGGCAGCACCGCGGTGAACGCTTCAAGCCATTGCCTGACGGGACCGACGGCTTTGGCGCGATAGTTGCGCAATTCATAGATATTGCCCGAGGAAGCCGGGGCTACGGGTGGCCTGATGGCGTTGAGCAGGCGGATGTCCTGACGCACCACAATGGGGCGGATCAGGGGAATATACTCGTTGTTCCAGCGCGGGTTCTTGGCCAGTTCGCCGCGCAGCCGCGTCCGCTCGTCGTAGCTTGCGTAGCTCCACATGTGCATGACCTGATTGAGTGGCCCGATTTCGGTGAACCAGTAGCCTTCGAGCTTGCCGTAATTGTCGCCGCGGACATCGCGCGACACGGTAGAGGCCGCCTTGACGATGTCGCCAAGCGTGCCTGGCTTTACGGTGTAGGTTCGCAGTTCGTAGAGCATGATGCCTCCCCAAGTTTTCTGTCGTTGGTTGTTGTCGTTGGTGATGTAACCCAGCCGCACTCAACCCCGCTCCGTAAACGGAGCGAGCCAGCGCGAAACGTTTTTTCTATTCCGCCGCCTGCGCGTTGATTTCGCCGGAGACCTGACGGATGGCGCGGGCGAGTTGCTCGGCCGGCTGCGCGCCGGACACCGCGTATTTCTGCGCGAACACGAAGGTCGGCACGCCGGAGATGCCCTTGTCGGCGGCTTCCTGCGCCTGTCCGGAGATCAGCGCGACGTCCTTGTCGGTTGCCAGACGCTTGCGCACCTCATCGGCATCGAGGCCGACATCGGCCGCGGCCTGCACCAGCACGTTGACGTCGGTCAGATCGCCGCCATCGCGGAAATACAGCTCCATCAGGCGCTGTTTCATCTCGGCGGATTTGCCCTGCGCTTCAGCCCAATGGATCAGGCGATGGCAATCGATGGTGTTGGGTTGGCGCTTCACCAGCTCGGGCCGGTAGGTCAGCCCCTCTTCGCCCGCGGCGGTGACGACGCGACCGGCGATGCCCTTGTAGGCCTCGACCGAACCGAACTTGGCGGTGAGATATTCGTCGCGGCTGATGCCCTCGCGCGGCACCCAGTTGTTGAGAAAGAACGGCCGCCAGCGCACTTCGACGGGCACGTCGGGCACCAGCGCCAGCGCGTTCTCGATCCGGCGCTTGCCGATGTAGCACCATGGGCAGACCACGTCGGAGACGATGTCGATCGTTAGCGGCTTCAGCGTGCTCATCGGCGTTTCCTTAGGAGCTCAAAATGATGCCCTGAAAATAGGCCGATTGAGCCGCCAGACAAGGCGCTATTTGAGCAAAGCGCTATTTAGGATTCGCTGCCATCTCCCGCATCCGCCGGGCGGTCAGATCGTCGGCGGGGAAGAACGTCTCCAGTGCCAGTTCCGACAGCGTGATGTCGACCGGCGTGCCGAAGATCATAGTGGTGGAAATGAAGCTCAGCACGTCGCCGCCGTGCCGCAGCTTGAACGGGATCGCAACATTGTCCGACGACAACGGCCCCGGGCGCGCCGGCATCGGGTAGGCCTTCAGCTCCTGATACAGTTTTAGCAGTTCGGGATCGGCGGTCGCCTCGCATTGGCGGTGCAGCCGCTCCAGCAAATGGCTGGACCATTCGGCGAGATTGACGGTGCGCGGCGCCAGCGCCTCCGGGTGAAACGCGAGCCGGAGAATATTGAGGGGTTGTCCGAGCAAATGCGGCGGAACGCCCTCGAGCAACGGCGCCACCATGCGGTTGGCGGTCACGAGATTCCAGTGCCGGTCATAGGCCAGCGCCGGGTTCGGCTCATGTGCCTTCAGCACCAGATCGATCGCGGCTCGCGCCGATTTCAGCGCAGGGTCATCCAGGGCGCGTTGCGGAAAGGCCGGGGCAAAGCCGGCGGCGACCAGCAGGACATTGCGTTCACGCAAGGGCACCTCCAACCGTTCGGCCAGCTTCAGCACCATTTCGCGTGACGGCGCGGCGCGGCCGGTTTCCACAAAGCTTAAATGACGCGCCGATATTTCGGCATCGCCGGCGAGGTCGAGCTGGCTCAGATGACGGCGCTGCCGCCATTCGCGCAGGTGATCGCCGATATGGACGGGTTGGGTTCGTTCGGCTCGCGCCGTGGAAGCATGTGCGTTCATGTTGGAAAACCTACCATGCGAATTTCGTCGCTTCCATTACGTCGGAGGTAATCGAATTGGGTCGCCGGCCGGGTCATCTTCGTCATCACAGGAGATGACCATGTTGATGCTTTCCCTTATCCGTCCCCTCGCCGCCGTGATCCCGTGGACGCTCAAGCTCGGCACCTGGGCGCTGGCGCGATCGCTCTGCATGCCCGAACCCGTGGTGCACGACACCGGCCTGTTCGTATTCGCCCAGGTGCAGACCTTCGAGAACAAGGTCGGCAAGTCGCTGTGCCCGGTCCGGCTGCTGCGCCGGCTTCGCGCATGGCTCCATTCCTGACGCAACCACCGGCCCACTTCCCCTCCCACCACCCAAGCAACCGAAGGAGAGAACCGTCATGATCCACCCCTCCACGTTCCTGAGCCGTGCCTTGCAGGCCGACGCCATCTTCAGCGGCATATCGGCCGCAGGCCTCACGCTCGGCGCCGGCCTGCTCGCGCCGTTTCTGAATTTGCCGGAAGCCCTGCTGCGCGAGACCGGCCTGTTCCTGATCGCCTATACCGCTTTCGTCGGCTGGCTCGGGACGCGGTCATCGCTATTGAAGGCGCTGGTGATCTTCGTGGTCGTAGGCAATGCCGCCTGGACGTTCGCCAGCATCGCGTTGCTGTTCTCGGGTGCGGTGACGCCGAACCTGCTCGGTGAAATCGTCGTCGTGGCCCAAGCGATCGCCACCGGCGTGTTTGCCGAGCTGCAATATATCGGTCTGCGCAGGAGCGGCAGCGTGGTGACGGCTTGATCGTCATTGCGAGGAGCAAAGCGACGAAGCAATCCATTCTTTCTTTGCGCGGTCAGATGGATTGCTTCGCTTGCGCTCGCAATGACCAACGAAAGCGCGTCAGCTCAAAAACAGCGCCGCGATCATTCCGGCGAAGGTCAGTACCAGCCCGATCATCAGCATCGGCACCAGGCTGCTGCCGGAATAGGGATTGGCCGCCTCTTTGGCGGTCACGCGATGGGCCCTGAAGCTCATTGGCAGGCTCCTGCTTCGTTGCGTCGAAATCGTTCGCCGATACCGAGCAGGACGCCGTGCCCGTTGGCGATGCCGAGTTCGAGGCTCGCCGCAATCCGCCGCGCCCGCTCGACGAAATGCGCTGCCGCCTCGGGCGGACAGACCTCGCGCGCCGTCGCCTCGAACAGATCGAGCCAGCGGTCGAAATGCGCGGCATCGACCGGCAGCGGCAGGTGCTTGACCATCGGCGCGCCGTGATAGCGGCCGGACATCAGCGCGACCGACGACCAGAACGCGCACATCTGGGCGAGATGCGGCTTCCAGTCCTTGATGCGAGCGTCGAAGACCGGCGCCAGCACCGGGTCCGCGCGCACCTTGTCGTAGAAGGCGTGCACCAGGCGCTCGATCATGGCCTCGGTAATCCCTGTCCGTTCGCTGATTTCGGCCGTGATCTGCTCGCGCCGCTCTGCTCCCGTCACCACTATTTCCCTCGTGTTCCGCTTAAATAGGTATTTCAAATGCCTATTTAGATCGCTATAGAAGTTTTGCAAGCGAAACTTGCGAGGGAATCCCATGCGCCTGACATCGTTCACGGATTTTGCGTTGCGCGCTTTGATGCGGCTGGCGGGCGAGCCGACGCGCTCGTTCGCGACCAACGAAATCGCGGCCGAGTTCGGCATTTCCCGCAATCATCTGGCCAAGGTGGTGCGCGACCTCGCCGACGGCGGCTTCATCGCGACCCAGCGCGGCGCCGGCGGCGGGTTCTCGCTCGCCCGCCCCGCTCAGTCGATCACGCTTGGCGAGGTGGTGCGGGCGCTGGAAGGGCCGCATGCGCTGGTCGAGTGTTTTCGCGACGATGGCGGTTCGTGTGTGCTGACGTCGCGCTGCCGCCTGAAAGCCAGGCTCGCCGCCGCGCGCGAAGCCTTTATGCGCGAACTCGACTCGACGACGCTCGAGGAATGCGCTTATCCGGCACGGGCCAGACCGAGCCCGGCGCCCGCATGAGCGCCGCATGCTAACTTCAGGTCCAGAACATGAAACCGATCGAATTCGAAAATGGCGAGGTCGAGATCGATGCATCCATCGTCGCCGACGGGCTCGGGGTGACGCTACGGCGGCTCCAGGAGGGCATGCGTGCGGGCACGATCACGAGCCTTGCCGAGCGCGGAGTCGAGGCGGATGTGGGCCGGCATCGCCTGACCTTCTTCTCCGAGCACCGGCGGTTTCGCGTCGTGGTCGACGCCTCAGGCGCCATCATCCAGCGCTCGACACTCGACTTTGGTGACGGATCGCTGCCGAAATCGGTGCGCCGGCCCGGCGGATGAAACCGCAGCGCGCGAAAGGCTTCGCCTAGGCCAGGAGCGCCGACGCCGACGCAGCAACAACCGGCCGTTTCGTGGCGGATGGCCTCTTGCCGGCTACCCGGACGCGGCTATTGCCGTTCAGCGATTTGCCGTTCGCCTTCGCAGCGCTGGAATGGCCGTCGAGCTCCCGCGTTCGCTTCAGCTTTTGCTTAAGCTTTTCCTTGGCCTTCTTCACCTTCGCCGCCTGCTTTTCGGCCTCCTTCAGCGCCTTCCGCTCGGCCTTGGCCTTCAGGCGCAATTTCTCGGCCCGCGCCTCGGCGCGCTTCTTTTTGCGCTTCTTTTCGCAGGCCGCGCATTTGCAGCCGATCGGCTTCAGATAGGCTTTGAAATAGTCGGTGCCGTAGTCGTAGTTGATCTCCTCGCCCGGCTCGATGTTCTTGATGGCGCGGATGATCACCTTGCGCTTGCGCGGCTTGACGTCGGATTCGGCATTCGGCTTGCAGGCATGGTTGATGTAGCGGGCGATGTTCTTGCGCACCGAGCCGTCGATGGTCCAGCGGTTGTTGAGTTCGAACAGGTACTTGTTCTCGATGGCGTCGTCTTTTTTCTTCTTCGAATCCAGGAGCGGACCAAAATAGCGGATGATCTTGCTGCCCTTTTTGATCGGCTTGGTGGCGAAGAGGCCGAGTCCTGTGGGGGAGCGGCCGACGCGATAGGGTTTGTTCGGGGGAATGGCAGGCATGGGATTGAAGACTACACGCTTTGGAAACGAGGAATGGCGGAGCCGCTCTTCTAGGACGATTCCGTGGTCCTGTCAGGTATTTCGCGGGCTTCCCCTGAACCTTCCCCAGATTGCGCGCGTCACATCGCCGAGGTTCCCAAGAAATGCTTCTAAGCGAGGCTCCTGAGTGAGGCTCCCAGGTTGAAGAGTGGCAGATGAAACGCGTCCCCTGCTCGCCGCCCATCGGATTGGCCATCGCGGCGCTGTTCGGTACCGCATTCGGCCTGATTTTACCGGCCAGCGCCCAAACATTCGGCAGTAGCTACACCTCAACAGCGCCGAAGGATTGCCGCGTCACCAGCGCCGGCACCGGGGTCGACGACAGCACCAGCCGGACCTGCCCCGGCAAGGCCGGTCTCGTGGTTTTGATCCGTGAGGACGACCTGCGCGAAACCGTTTCGGTCGGCCGCAACCGCGCGGCCGCCGCCAGCGAGCCCGCAGCAGGGCTCTGGTTCGGCCCGTTCAATTCGACCGGGCATACGGTCGAGTGGCGAACGATCGACGGCAAGCCGTTCGCGATCATCCAGCGCTGGCACATCGCCGATAACAGCGACGAGGACAACAACGGACGGCCGATCGCCAAACCAATGCTGGTGGTGACAAGGCTGCCGCCCGGGCAGGTCTGTCACGTCGCCTATGTCGACGCGCAAGCCAATCCCAACCCGAACGAACTCGCCCGCACGGCCGCCGATGAACTGGCGCGCGATTTCAAATGCGGCAAGGACGAGGTGAAAGTGATCGGCGAAACCGGCAAGGCCGTGAGCCTGGCGAAACGCTAGCCTTCTAAGACCCCGGCGGGCGGGCCACCGTCGAACGCAGCATCGCATCCAGCAATTGGTCGGGACCGGTGCCTTCGGGCAGCCGGTGCAGGATGTCCTTCAACCGGCCGTCGAGCAGCAGCATCGTGAACCCGTGCACCAGCGACCAGCTACGCGCGATGGCCGCGGCCTGGTCGAGCGACAGCGTCTCCAGTGCCTCCCCGGTCAGCCGCTGGCTTCCGCCGACGCCGACCGAGTTCGCCAATCCCTCGAAGGAGGCGGTCGCGGCCTCATGCAGCGAAGGCCGCGTCATGTCGATCCGCTCGTTGCGGAACATCAGGCTGTACATGCCGGGATGCGCCTGCGCATAGGCGACATAGGCTTTGGCGTTTGCCATCGCCTTCATCAACGGATGAGTTTCGCTGGCGCGGGCGGCGATCATGGCGGCGTTGAACATCCGGAACCCGATCGCAGCGAGTTCGCTCAGCAGTCCCGTGAGATCGCCGAAATGATGGGTCGGTGCGGCATGCGAGACGCCGGCCTCGCGCGCCACCGCGCGCAGCGTCAGGCCGGCGAGCCCGTCGCGTTCGAGCACCCGCTCGGCCGCCTTCAGCAAGGCTTCATGCAGATCGCCATGATGATAGGGCGCATCGCCCAACGCGCGGCGGCGACGGCCGGCTGGCCGTTCAGCCA
The DNA here is from genome assembly GCF_005937885.2 of Bradyrhizobium sp. KBS0727. Classification (NCBI taxonomy): domain Bacteria; kingdom Pseudomonadati; phylum Pseudomonadota; class Alphaproteobacteria; order Hyphomicrobiales; family Nitrobacteraceae; genus Bradyrhizobium; species Bradyrhizobium sp. KBS0727. The sequence goes on from NZ_CP042176.1 coordinate 4,722,217, forward strand.
CCGCCTTGGCCGGCCTGCGCGCTTTCGCGACGGGACGAATCGCTCGGGTTTCTCTCGATGCTCTTGCCATGCGAATCTTTATAGTCACAATTTTTACACTGTAAAGATTTTGCTTGACGGTTAGCTCTGGCATCGTTACTGACATCTTTACGATGTAAAGATAAACCGGAGGAGACGTGAGATGCTCGACCAAGTGGCTGATAGCGCGGCCCGCACCAACCTCGCGCCGATCCCGATGGAGTGCGACGCGCCGTTTCTTAAAGTAACCGGCGAATTGCCGCGCGAACTCAACGGCACGCTCTATCGCAACGGTCCCAACCCGCAATTCGATGCGCCGGGCGCACACTGGTTCGTCGGCGACGGCATGCTGCACGCCTTCCATCTCGAGAACGGCCGCGCCAGCTACCGTAACCGCTGGGTCCGCACCCCCAAATGGCAGGCCGAACACGATGCCGGCCGCGCGCTGTTCGGCGGCTTCGGCCGCAAGCTGCCGGATGCGCCGCCCTCGACCATCGACGATGGCGGCGTCGCCAACACCAACATCATCTTTCACGGCGGCCGCCTGCTGGCGCTGGAGGAAGGCCATCTGCCGACCGAGATCGAGCCAGGCACGCTCAACCGTCTCGGCTATTGCGACTACAAGGGCGCCATCAAGGGCCCCTTCACCGCGCATCCCAAGATCGATCCGGTCACCGGCGAGATGGCGTTCTTCGGCTATAACGCCGCGGGACCCTTGACCCCTGCTCTCTCGTTCGGAACCGTCAGCGCATCAGGCGTGGTGACGCGGTTCGATCGCTTCGATGCGCCCTATGCCAGCATGGTGCACGACTTCATTGTCACCGAAAATCACCTGCTGTTTCCAATCCTGCCCATTACCGGCAGCATGGACCGGGCGATGCGCGGCAGGCCGCCTTATGCCTGGGAGCCGGAGAAAGGCGCTTACGTCGGCGTCATGAAGCGCAACGGATCGGCCAACGACCTCGTCTGGTTCCGCGCCGAGAGCTGCTACGTTTTCCATGTCATGAATGCCTGGGAAGAAGGCAACCGCATCATCGCCGACGTGATGCAGTTCGAGGAAGCGCCGCTGTTCACCCATCCCGACGGCTCGAAGACGGATCCGGAAAAGTCGCGCGCACGATACTGCCGCTGGACCTTCGACCTCGCCGGCAATACCGACCGCTTCACCCAAACCTATCTGGACGACGACCTGACCGGCGAATTCCCGCGCATCGACGATCGCCGCGCCGGGCTCAAGAGCAACCATGGCTGGTACGCCTGCGCCAATCCTGACCTGCCGATGTTCGGGGCGCTTTCCGGCCTCGTGCATGTCGACGGCAACGGCAAGCGGCTCAGCAACTATCTGCTGCCCGCCGGCGACACCATTTCGGAGCCGGTGTTTGTCGAGCGCGGTCCTGACGCCGCCGAGGGCAACGGCTGGCTGCTGTCGGCGGTCTGGCGCGCGCGGGAAAACCGCAGCGACCTCGCGGTGTTCAACGCCAAAGATGTCGAAGCCGGCCCGGTGGCACTGGTGCATCTCGGCCATCGCGTGCCTGATGGGTTTCATGGCAACTGGGTGGGCGCGGAGTAATTCACCGTCATTCCCCGATGCGCAATCGCGCATCTGAGGGCATCGCGCAGCGATGAACTATGATGTGCAATCGCACATCTGAGAATCCAGAGATGACTCAGCTCGAGATTCCGGGTCGATGCTTCGCATCGCCCGGAATGACGTCGTGGAGAGACATGTCAGCGGAGGCACCCATGCACCTGCCCTCCATCACCGCGATCTACCTCGCCGTTCCTGCGCTGCTCTACGCCTTCCTCGCCATCCACGTCGCGCGGCTGCGCCGTGACGATCCTGTGGCGGATGTCATGAGTAGCGGCGACGCGCCAGACGCCAGGCAATCAACACAAACAATTCGACGCCGACCAGAGCCGTGACGACGAACATTCCCGCAGATGCGGCGTCGACATTTTTCTCACCCAGGAAATATCCGAGCGTGAGAAGCGGCCCGGTCCACACCAGGCTGCCGATCAACGTCGCCGCCAGGAAGGTTACGACCGCGAGTTGGAGCACCCCGGCCGGAATGGAAAGATAGATCCGCACCGCCGGAATGGCCTGTCCTGCCATCGTGACCCAGAAATGGTTGCGCCGGTAGGCGCCCGTCATCCGGGAATAGAGGGCGGGCTTCAGGAGTACGTATTGGCCAAACCGTTCAACCAGCGACTCGACCCGCTCCGGCCCCAGAGCAAGGCCGACGCAGTACCAGCCAAGCGCGCCTAACGTGGAGCCGGCTGCGGCCGCAGCGACGGTGACGGCCAGATCGCTTCGGCCCGACGCCGCCGTGATGCCAAGCAGAACGAAAACGACATGGGAGGGCACCACCGGAACAAGTTTTTCGGCAAGCGCGATGCCTGCAATTCCGATGGGCCCCAATTCGGCAAGCAAGGCGATGCAAGCTGGTAGATCCAGGCCGGCCGACATCAGGCTTGATCCAGCTTGCACGAATCGCTTCGTGTGATCCGGTACACCGAAGCCGGCGGGAGGTTGAGAAGCACACGTCCCATGCAGGTCGCCCGCAGTCCGAGCTGGTCCAGCAACGACTTCGATACCGGGCATTTCGTGCCGTAGGTGAACTGATAGAAAGCCCCGCCCTCGCGAAGTGCGCCGAAGGCGGCGGCGAGAATGGCGCTGACTTTCCCGGGCGGAAAGTTGAGCAACGGCAGGCCGCTCACCACGGCGCCGAGCCCCTCCTCGAACAGATCGTAGGAAGCCATCCAGGCCGCATCCATCCAGAGCACGCGCGCTTTGGGGAAGCGCGCCTGCAGCAATCGCATGAAATCCGAACCATATTCGATCAGCGTGAGATCGCGTTCCCTGACGCCGCGCGCCAGCATTGCTTCGGTGAAGACGCCGGTGCCCGGACCGAGTTCGAGAACCGGGCCGGAGGCCGCATTGATTTCGCTTGTGATCAGGCTTGCGAGGTCGGCCCCCGACGGCGCGATCGCGCCGACCCTGAAGGGGTTGAGTGCAAGCGCGCGAAAGAACAGCAGGACATTTTGTGTTGCCATGAGAATAAGTCACCCATCCAGTCAAACCGCATCCCCGACTGACGTCGGGATCGATGCGATATGAAGGACGGACGTTGTGTGAGCATTACGCGCCCCGTCGTGGAGCGAACAATTCGATCGGTTGAGGTGTGATGCGCGGCCGACGGCAACGCAGGCATTTGCGGATCAAATCCCGGCCGGCCGGAACGTCATCTCGACGCAGGCGCCGCCGGAGCTGCCTTCGCGAATAACGACCACACCATCGTGCCGCCGGACAATCTCCTGGACGAGATTGAGACCAAGTCCGGCGCCCCGGTTGCGGCCGTTCAACCGGTAAAACGCTTCGAACACGCGCTCGCGATGCGGTGGCGGAATGCCGGGGCCGTCATCCGTGACCGAAATCCTGGCCGGACGATCCACCCGTACCGCAATCAGTCCCTTGCGACCGCCATACTCGATCGCATTCTGAACGAGATTGGTCAGCGCCCGTTCCAGCGAACCCCGATCGCCGTGCACATAGACATGCTCCGCGGCGGCCTCAAACGACAGCTCGTAATTGGCTGCGATGGCCAGCGGCGCAAGGTCGGCCACCACCGTTCTGCCCATGGCGACGATATCGACATCGGTCAGCCCGTCGCTCCCCTGATCGACGCGCTGGATGTCCAAGAGTTGATCGGCCAGAGTGGACAGGCGCGCCACATCCTCGAGGACGCGCGGCGCGTGAGGTCCGAGCGGGATCGATTCAAGCCGGGTCTGAAGAATCGCGATCGGCGTCCTGAGTTCGTGCGCCGCATCGACGAGGAAACGCTTGTCTCGTTCATATCCCTCATCGAGGCGCTGCAACGCGTCGTTGACGGCCGATACCAGTGGAACGATTTCCGATGGCACGCCTTGTAGCGCAAGCCGCGCCCCGCGCCGGTCAATATCGATGTCTTCCGCTTGCGCGGCCGCACGCGCCAGACCGGCAAGGGTGCGACGAATCACGATCGGCGTTGCGATCAGTGTTGCCAGGCTCATCAGAACAATGATGGGCAACACCACGCTCAGGAATAATGTCGAGGTCGCCAGCACGACCCGTCGCCAGGATACCGTGCCACCCGGACCGGTCAGGATCTGAACGTCGCCGGCTGGCGTTTCGATCCACTTCATCCGCGCGGTCGGACGCGGCCCATCGCCAAGATTCCAGCCGAGCCGGGCCTGGCCGATGCCATCGAGCGCGGCGCCGATATCCGCATATTCCCGCGGCACCCTGCCCTGTGAAACCGAATGCCCTTCCCGGTCCCTGATCACGAACCAGAAATTCGGCGACCCTTCCCGCCGCTTCGAGACGGCGGGGGTTTCGCGCACCGATATCCCGCCGTTCGCATCGCGGACGAACGCCTCGCGCAGCGCATCGATCGTGTCGTCCTCCGGCTCCAGCGTCACCAGAGATCCGGTGCCCCACAGCACCGCGATCACGATCAGGACGAACAGCGCCAGCATCGTGGCTTGCAACACGGCCAGCCGGCGCACCAGGCGCCACCGGAGCGACCGCGGCTGTGGGTCAGTCATGAGGAGGACTTCAGCAGATAGCCGACGCCGCGGATGGCGTGGATCTCGATCCCGGCCCGGGCTTCGGACAATTTGCGGCGAAGCCGGGAAATGTGGGTATCAAGGGCATTCGACTGGATCTCGTCGTCGATGCTGTAGACCGCCTCCTCCAGGGATGCGCGCGCGACGGTGCGGCCCATGCGTCGCAGCAAGGTCTCCAGAACGAGCAGTTCGCGGCGTGGTAGATCGAGCGGCCGGCCGGCGACGCTGGCTTCCCGATTGCCGGCGTCGAACGAAAGGCAACCGAGCCTGATGATTTCGGACGGCAGGTCGGCCGGCCGGCGAAGCACCGCCCGCAGCCGCGCCAGCAATTCCTCGATGGCAAAGGGCTTGCCGAGATAGTCGTCCGCGCCGGTGTTCAACCCTGCAACCCGATCGACCAGTTCCCCGCGCGCCGTCAACACGATGACGGGAACGCCGATGCCTCCGGTTCGCAGTTTGGGAATGAGCGTCAGTCCGTCGCCATCCGGAAGCTGGCGGTCGAGCAGGATGGCCGCGTAAGCATTGACGGCAACGGCTTCCTCGGCATCGGCCAGCGTCGAGATATGGTCCACCACCATATCGTAGTTCTTCAAGGCGGCCGCGAGCGCGGATGCCATTTCGGGTTCGTCTTCCACCAGCAACACGCGCAATGTACCACCTCAACGTCGGGCCTTCCGTAGCGGATGCTACTGCGGGAACATTGCGGCAGGGTTGCAGGCGGCGCGGCGTTTCGCGGATCGAGCGGGGTAGCGGCCCCGGCCCGCATTTTTCCGCGTCCGGTCGCCACATCTCACACATCCCATTGAAAGTATTTACACTTTTGGATTTAATCAAGTATTTTGACACTGTAAAGATTTCGCTTGACGACTCGTGCTCTCGTCCCTAGGGTATCTTTACGATGTAAAGATTAGCGCGAGAGGCTACCATGACGATCTTTCTGATCCTTGCCCCCTATGGCGCCTTCACCATGTTGATGCTGGTGACGTCGGCGACTGTGAGCCTGTTTACGGCGGCAGCGATCTGCGTCGCCGTTATCGCGTTCGACATCGTGCGCGGACGCTCGATCAAGATCCTCGGCGCCGGCTCGGTGATCGTGTTTACCGCGGTCGGCGGCTACCTCGCTGTCGTCGATCCCGCCCTCAGCAATTCCACCGTCAAGTTCGCCGTCGATACCGGCATTTTCCTGATCTCCCTGATGTCGATCGTGATCCGCCGCCCCTTCACGCTGCAATACGCGCGCGAGGTGGTCGATGCCGAGACGGCAAAGCAGCCCGGTTTCATGAAGGCCAACTACCTGATCACCCTGGCCTGGACCGCCGCGTCGTTGCTGATGATGGCTGGCAACATCGCGATGATCTATGTGCCGAACCTGCCGTTGTGGTCGGGACTTCTGATTGCGTTTGCGGCGCGCAACAGCGCCGTCTATTTTACCAAATGGTATCCCGAGTATCGCAAGGCCAGGTACGGAACGCCGCCGGCCAACGCGCTGCCCGGCATCAACTAAAACCACTTCAACCCACACTCTCAGAGAGCAGGACGATGAAGGACGTATTCGCCAGACTGGCCGCCGATTTTTTCTCCACCATCCTGTTTCTTGCGATCTATCTTGCGACCGACAATGTCCTGCTCGCGACCGGCGTGGCGATCGCAGGCGCGATCGCCCAGGTGATCTATTCGCGCATCAAGGGCAAGCCGCTCGGCTACATGACCTACGCCAGCCTGGCGCTGGTGATCGTGCTCGGCAGTGCGACGCTTCTGACCCACGACCCGCGCTTCGTGCTGGCGAAACCCGCGATCGGGCATTTCGCCATCGGCGCCATCATGCTCAAGCGCGGATGGATGCTGCGCTATCTGCCGGCGATCGTGATCGAAACCATTCCGGAATACGCTACTCTCGCCGGCTACGCGTGGGCTGCGTTGATGTTCGTGCTCGGCGCCGGCACGATCGGCGTCGCGATGACCGGCGACATGAAGCTGTGGACGTTCTATGTCACGGTCGTGCTGGTCGGCGCCAAGCTCGCCGCCTTCGCTGTGCAATATGTCGCCTTCCGCCTGCTGATCGGCAGCCGCCTGCGCGCCGCCGCCCGCGCCTAATAGCCACGAGACAAGACGGTTGGGCTTGAGCGGCGAGATAGGCTATACCGCGCTGCAAGCTTGGCGATCCCAGAACCATTCCGGTTGCTGGGACATGTTGGGGAGACCGAAATGGCCGTGGACGGAAACTGGAATATCACCATGAGCACGCCGATGGGCGAGCGCAAGGCGACGCTCAACGTGACGAGCGCCGGCGGCACACTGACGGGCACGCAAGGCGCCGAGGGCAATTCCGGCGAAATCTTCGACGGCACCGTTGCCGGTGACGACGTCTCCTGGAAGATCTCCATCACCAACCCGATGCCGCTGACGCTCGCCTTCACCGGCAAGGTTGCCGGCGACAGCATGTCCGGCGAAATGGGCATCGGTCCGATGGGCAGCTTTCCGTTCTCGGGAACGCGGGCCTGATCGGTTTCTGAGAAAGCAGCTGCGCATCCTCCTCTCTCAAACGGGTCGCCGGCACGCGTTGCCGGCGACCCTTTTTCTGGCCTCTACGCCAACCAGGCAATGAACTGCAGTTGAAGACCGCGGCCGAACACCGCGCAGATATGCCCGTTGACGGCGAAATATATTGCCAACACAATCAAAGCGTAAGGTGCCGGTCGTTCATCTGGATGAACCGATATGACGACAAACAGCACAGCCCGAAGATACCAGCGCGTCGTCGCGATCCTGATTGGTCTTGCGGCTGCTGTCGGCGGCGGGACAAGTATTGCCCAGACCCGCGTCATCGAGCCCGTGCCGGTGAAATGGAAATTGAGCGACGACTTCGAGAAAAGCAGGGATGCCCGGACCAACATCAGCGGCGCGGCATGCTTTACGTTCAAAACCTGCGTCGCCGTCAATGACGAGAAGAAATATGCGCAGTTCTTTGCCATCAATGGCACGGAGATCAGGCCTGGAAAAGTCATCCGCCTGATCGACGATCAGGCCAGCGGCAACCCGGACGCGGAGGGTGCGGCCTACGACAACGGTTTCTTCTACATCACCGGCTCCCATGGGCGCGGTCGCCACCATCCCGAAAAGAATGACGACCTCAGCTACCTTGTGTTCCGATTTGCCATCGATACCACGACCGGCGCGCCACCCTTCCACATCTCGGAGGACAAGGTGGTAGGCGTTGAGTCATCGTCCAGGCTGCGCGAGGTCATCAAGGACGAGCTGCCCAAATTCTACGACAAGCCGCTCGACGACAACGGCGCCAACGTCGAGGGAATCGCCGTCAAGGACGGACGAATGTATCTCGGGTTCCGCGGTCCTTCCGTGGACGGCGACGCGTTTCTGATCTCCGTCGATGCAGAAGCGGTTTTTACCGCGCACAAGGCGCTGGATGCACGGCTGATACCGCTGAAGCTCGGCACCGACACCGGCGTCAGGGATCTCGCTGCGGTATCAAATGGGCTGCTGATCCTTAGCGGTCCCGTCAATGACCAGACGGTAACGCCAGCCGTCCGTCTCTTGAATCCGGCAACCGAAAAGCTGGGACAGCCCACGGAATTGGCCGTCGCCGACAAGACAGCCAAGGCCGAGACCTTGCTGATCCTGAAGGACGAGGCCGGCCAGCCGTGGCGCGCGCTGGTTATGTTCGACGGACCGGAGAACGGTGCCCCGACGGAATATCTAATTCCGCGCTAGCTGTTCCCCCTCACCCCAGATTCAATTCCTTGAAGAAGTCGTTGCCCTTGTCGTCGATGATGATGAAGGCCGGGAAATCCTCGACCTCGATGCGCCAGATCGCTTCCATGCCGAGTTCGGGATATTCCAGCACCTCGACCTTCTTGATGCAGTGCTCGGCGAGGTTGGCCGCGGCACCGCCGATCGAGCCGAGATAGAAGCCGCCGTGCTTCTTGCAGGCCTCGCGGACCGCGACCGCGCGGTTGCCCTTGGCCACCATCACCATCGATCCGCCGGCCGCCTGAAACTGGTCGACAAAGGAATCCATCCGTCCCGCGGTGGTCGGACCAAACGCGCCGGAAGCGTAGCCGTCCGGGGTCTTGGCTGGACCCGCGTAGTACACCGGATGGTTCTTGAAATACTCCGGCAGCGGCTCGCCCTTCTCCAGCCGCTCGCGCAGCTTGGCATGGGCGGAATCGCGCGCCACGATCATGGTGCCCGACATCGACACCCGCGTCTTGATTGGATGCTTTGCGAGCGTCGACAGAATGTCCTTCATCGGCTGGTTGAGGTCGATCTTGACCACTTCACCGCCGAGCGACTGTTCGACCGCCGGTAAATACTGCGCCGGGTTGTGCTCGAGCTCCTCGAGATAGACGCCGTCTTTGGTAATTTTGCCGAGCACCTGGCGGTCCGCCGAGCAGGACACGCCGAGCCCGATCGGCAGCGATGCGCCATGGCGCGGCATCCGGATCACGCGCACGTCGTGGCAGAAATACTTGCCGCCGAACTGCGCACCGACGCCGAGCGACTGCGTCATCTTCAGGATCTCCTGCTCCATCTCCAGATCGCGGAAGGCGTTGCCATCAGGCGAGCCATGGGTCGGCAACGCATCGAGATAGCGCGCCGATGCGAGCTTCACGGTTTTCATGCACAGTTCGGCCGAGGTGCCGCCGATCACGATGGCGAGGTGATAGGGTGGGCACGCCGCGGTGCCGAGCGTCAGCACCTTCTCCTTCAGGAACGCCAGCAGGCGATCCTTGGTCAGCACCGAGGGCGTCGCTTGGAACAGAAAACTCTTGTTGGCGGAGCCGCCGCCCTTGGCCATGAACATGAACTTGTAGGCGTCATCACCCTCAGCGTAGATCTCGCACTGCGCCGGCATGTTGTTGGCGGTGTTCTTTTCCTCATACATCGTCAGCGGCGCCACCTGCGAATAGCGCAGGTTACGGCGCAAGTAAGCGTCGCGCGCGCCCTCCGACAGCGCCGCCTCGTCGTCGCCGTCGGTGATGACGTTGCAGCCCTTCTTGCCCATGATGATCGCGGTGCCGGTGTCCTGGCACATCGGCAGCACGCCGCCGGCGGCGATGTTGGCGTTCTTCAGGAAGTCGAAAGCGACGAACTTGTCGTTGTCAGAGGCTTCCTTGTCTTCCAGGATGTTGCGCAGCTGCTTCAGATGCCCGGGCCGCAGATAGTGATTGATGTCGCCGAAGGCGGCCTCCGAAAGCGCCCGCAGCGCCTCGCGCGACACCACCAGCATGTCCTTGCCCAACACCTTCTCGACCCGCACGCCCTCGGTGGTGACCTTCTTGTAGGGGGTGGTGTCCGCCCCCAGCGGAAACAGCGGCGTGTGCTTGTAGGGCGGAACGGGCTTCTGGTCGGGAAAGGCGGAGGGGGCGTTCATGGGCAGGGCTCGCAGGGTTGAGGTGCCGGAAACGTCCGCAGACGCCGCCCGGCGATAGACCCGTTCTAAGCACTTTTGGGACAAATGGAAGGTTTTGGCGGCACCCAAATCTGGTCCGTCATGCCCCGGCGTGGGGCGGCAGGACGCACGCGGCGCTTCTGCGCGGCGCGCTTTCGCTGCGTATTGACGTGTTCGTGCAGACCCTGCATGAAACTTCCCGCGCGCGTTTCAATACTGTGGGGGTATTCATGACAAAAAGACTGCGCAACCACGCCGTATCGGGCATGCGGGCGGCGGGCCTCGCGGCCGCGTTGATGTTGCTGGCCGCCCTCGCCGCCTCGCCGGCGCGGGCCGACCGCTGCGAGGATACCGCCAAGCAATTGGCCGGCGCGATCGACGGCCTCAAGGTCGGCATCTCCGCCGCCAACTACATCTACCTGTCGCATCCGGCAGCCAAGGAGCTGTCGCTCGGCTGCCGCGGCCAGAATTTCTCGATCGAGCTTTATGCCAAGACGGACCGGAAGCCGAAGCCGGAGTTTTTCAATCTCGTCGCGTCCGCGGCCGCCGTCATCTTTACCGTGCCGAAGGACGATACCGCGACCGGCACCGCGCGCTGCATCAAGCGCATGGGCATTTTGCGCGGCGACAAGGTCTCCATGCGCTTTCGCCGGCTCAACATGGAATGCTCGCGCACCAAGACCGAGGCCTCGATCGTGGTGACCCGCGACAAGGACGAGTAATCCGGACGCGGGCCGCCTCGGACCATCCGGACACTTGTAATGAAATCGCACGCCTCCCGTTCACCATCGGCCGGGATTGGCGGCGATGCGCCGGGATTGACGGTGCGGATTCACCACTCGTTCGTTTCAACCGGCCAGTGTCGGAAGCAACCAAAAGGATGTTTCCGATGAGTATCTCTGCTGTCGCCGCTCCGGTGGCGGTCACCCCGCCCGTCGCCAGCGCGCCGCCCCAGGCGCCCGCGAAAACCCCCGACGTGCAGAACGGCGCCGCGGCCGACGGCACCCGCACGCCGCAGCCGACGCTGGTGGCCGCGCTGCCGCCCGGACAGGGCACGCGGGTCGACCAGCTGGCATAACTTCCGCTCCGCCACAGCGCGTCTGCGGCCGGAACCCGGCGCCGCAAGCTTGCCGGAAAACCGCGCCACCATGCCGCCCGTGAGCGAACGGGATCGCGCATGATCGCCAAGCTCTTGCTGCAGAATACCCTCTTCGTCCTCGCCTTGGGCGCGCTGCTGTTTGCGGCGTCGGGTTCGCTGCACTGGCCTGCGGCGTGGGTGTTCCTGGTTACCAGCGCGATCACCGGTCCGGCCTGCGGACTATGGCTCGCCCGCACCGATCCGGCGCTGCTCGCCGAGCGCTTGCGGCCGACCTTTCAGGCCGGTCAGCCCGCCGCCGACAAGAAGTTCATGCTGATATTCGTCGCTGTGGCGCTGGTCTGGCTCATCGCCATCGGAATGGACCGACGCGCACACGCCTCGAACGTGCCGCAAGCCCTGCAGGTGATCGGCTTCGCGATGTACCTGCTTTCGACGGTTTTCGTCATGTGGGTATTTCGCGAAAACTCCTTCGCGGCCCCCGTGGTCAGGGTGCAGGCCGAGCGCGGCCACCATGTCATCTCGACCGGACCCTACGCGGTAGTGCGCCATCCCATGTATGGCAGCATCATGCTGTTCTTCGTTGGCGTGCCGCTGCTGCTGGGCTCGTGGTGGGGTCTGCTGATCACGCCGGTGTTTGCCGTGCTGTTTGCCGTTCGCACCGGGATCGAGGAGCGCGCGCTGGTGGCCGACCTGCCCGATTATGCTGACTACGCTGCGCGCGTGCGCTATCGTCTGCTGCCCGGACTGTGGTGAGCGGAAACAGGGTGGTTACCTATGCCTCATGGGGTTACACATGCCCGATAGCAAGACCTATACCGGCGGCTGCCATTGCGGCCAGGTGCGCTTCGAATGCACCACCGACATGGCCATGGTGACCGCGTGCAACTGCTCGATCTGCACCAAGAAAGGCCTGCACTTCACTTTTCTGGCGCCATCGAGTTTTCAGCTTCGCGCCGGCGAGGACAATCTGCGGGAATACCTGTTCAACAAGCACGCCATCCGCCATCAACTCTGCCTCGACTGCGGCGTCGACGTCTTCGCCCGCGGCAAGAAACCCGATGGCACCGACGTGATCGCGCTGAACGTCTCCTGCATCGACGGCATTGACCTGTCGAAGCTGACGATGACGCCGATCGACGGAAGGAACAGGTGACGGCCGCCGCGTCACCGGTGTGCTCCCTCGCCCCGCCCTTGCGGGGAGAGGCCCAGCAGTCGGGATGCCGCGCTACCCATCCAGCGCGTTGTACCTTCTAAAAATCCCGTCCTCGTTGAACGCGATCCGCCGGTCGCTGGCGAGATAGGCCTTGATGTTCGGCCGCGCCGCGACGCGGTCGTGCAGGCCGACCAGACCGGGGATTTCGCGCTCGAAAGCCTTCATGCGCCGGGGAAACGCGTAGCGCAGCCCCTCGACGATCTGGAATAGCGACAGATCGACATAAGTGAGCCGGCGGCCGGTTACGTAGGCGCCGCCGTTGGCCGCCAGCAGCTCTTCGAAATAGCCGAGATATTTTGGCACCCGCGTCTTCCAGAACTCTTCGCTGCGCTTCTTCGCCGGCGCCTTCTGCTCCTCGTAATAGAGCGAGGGGCCGAGCGGGTGATGGGTGTCGTGAATTTCCAGCACCAGATCCGATATCGTGAGCTGCAACTGATGCACCCACAATTTGCCGGCCTCCGCCTTCGGCGCCAGGGCGTGGCGCGAGCCGAGATAGAGCAGGATATTGGCGGTCTGCCCGATCACGAGCTTGCCCGCCTTCAGGAACGGTGGCGCGAACGGCGGAGTTGCCACGCCCTTGCCCTTCCCGATTGCCATCAGCTTCATCATCGCAGCCGTGCCGTTGCCGCGGCGTGCGACATCGGTGTAGCCGGCGCCGGCCTCCTCCAGCGCGAGGCGGACATATTCGCCGCGGCCCTGAATGGTCGGCCAGTAGTAGAGCTCGTAATGCATCGACGACGCCTCCGACTTCAATTCTGTTCGAACCCCTCGGAGCATGTTACCTTGCTTCGGCTTTGGAAATCGAATTTTCAGCAGGACGGGAGAACGGGATGGCGGACGACAAGAAAAAACGCGGCGGCATGGATCGCGCGCTGATCGCACTGAGCGAAGCGTATGAAGTCTCCTACTGGTCGAAGAAGTTGAAGATCACGCCGGCCAAACTGAAGGCCGCGGTCAAGAAGGTCGGGCATTCCGCGAAAAAAGTGGAAGCCTATATCAAGCTGCAAAAGCACAAGGCCGCCGACCGGGCGCTGATCGCGTTGAGCCAGCCCTATGAAGTTCGCTACTGGTCGAAGAAGTTCAAGGTCACGCCGGCCAGGCTGAAGGCGGCGGTCGGCGCCGTCGGACATTCGTCGAAGAAGGTCGGCGAATATCTCACCGGCAAGAAGGCGACCAAGAAGAAGGCCCCCAAGAAGGCTGTGAAGAAAACGGCCAGGAGAACCGTGAGGAAGACTGTCAAGAAGACCGTCAAGAAAGCCGCGAAGAAGAGCGTAAAGAAAAAGGCCGCCTGACAGGCGACCTTTCTCGGCAGGCTTAGGACCGTTCGCTTCAGCGCGCCGTCGACCAGGGCGGCGGCTTAAGCGGCGGCAGTTGCGCCGTGCCCGTTTCATCGCGGTTTCGAGTGAAGCGGATATCGATTCACGTCGGGAAAACGCGTCAAAACGAAAGACTAGTAACCGCAGCAGCGCGGTGCGACCGGGACGTAGTAGGTGCGGGCCGGTGCCACCATTTCGACGCGCTCCTGGGTCGCGTATTCCGGAGCGGTCCGCTCGTAAGCGACGCCTTCAGGGGCAACCATCACGGTCTGCGGCACCATTACGGTGCGGTACTGCGCGGGCGTACGATGGGCGATGACGCGGCCGGGCGACACCATCACGGTCTCCTGCACGGTCCGGTACTGCGCCGGGGCGACCTGCTGCTGATATTGCGGCTGCTCGCAGCAGGGCTGCGGCGGCGCGTAGCATGAGTAGCAGCCGGCCGAAGCTGCGGTCGGAATGGCGGCGGCGACAAGCACGGTGGCAAAGGCGGCGGCAATAACGCGAGACATGATAATTCCTGCTGGCTTGAGAAAATTCGTCAATCGAAGTTGCACACAACCCCGTCTGGCCGAATGATCTAGCCGAGCCCCATCTCGCGTCAACTTGAGATGGAAATTTACCTTGATGAAGATCGCTAACGACTCGTAAAAAGCGGCGTGGGCAGCGTACCCAAACGACACCCACCGTCATTCCGGGGCGATGCGCAGCATCGAACTACGATGTGCTATTGCACATCGGAGAATCTCGAGATTCCCCGATGCGCAATTGCGCATCTGAGGTCTGGCGCTAAAGCACCATCCCGGAATGACTTCTTTAATTCGCCGCGAAGCAGTACATTAGGCCGTCGCCGCCGGTGCTCTTGAAATCAGCCTGCGAGCAGCCGCCGTCCGTTCCGCGCGAGGGGTGCGACGAGTTCCAGGATTTCGAGGCGTCGTCGTCGCGCAGGCCGAGGCGGTCGATATGTCCGAGCATGGCGGCGCCTTGCGTCGAGCTCGTCCAGTTCTTGCAGGTGCGATCCTCGCCGGCCGCGAACGCCGTGCCGTCGGGTTGCGATCCCGTCAGCGCGTCATGGCGGTTCGGCGTATCGCCGCGGCCGTTGACGACTTCGCCCTTTTCGTTGAGCGCGGTCTGCTTGGTAAGACCGTTGGCGCCGTGCAGCTCGGCGACGTCCTTGGCGATCACGACGCCCTTGGCATTCTGCCACGGCCCCTTGCCGATACGGTCGCGCGCATTCACGGCGGGCTTGCCGTCCGCGGCCTGGGTCGAAAGATACGCGCGCCACGTATTGGCGCCCGCGCCGGCGGCCTGCGCCAAGGTCTGGCATTGATTGTCGGCACCGGCGAGACCGCCGAGATTGCCGCCATTGCCGATACCAACGCTGGTCACGAAGAAACTGGTAGCAGCCGATTGCGCCTGCGCCGGCTGCGCGGCGACAAATGCGATCGCGGCAAGGGCTGCGGCCGGCGCCATGATCCTGGCAAAATTGTTCATCTGGTTCCTCCGGTTTGTTTTTGGTTCGCCGTCATTCAACCCGCGACCGCACTTATTATTCCGGTCGGGCCACGGCGAAATGAATCAGGTGCAACGCGTCAAAAGAAAACGGCGCCGCGGAACGAACCGCAGCGCCGTTGCCTTCGTCGTCAGGCAATCCATCAGTTGGTCTGCTGGATCGCCGAGAGTTCCCAGTTACCGCCGCGCCGACGTGCGAAGGTCCAGACTTCGGTAGCCTCGATCGGCGTGTCGCTGCCGGCGACCAGACGGCCGGTGCCGCGCTCCAGCGTCTTGTCGACCAGCGAGAAGCGCATCGCGACGCTCGCATAGTCGGTCTCGCCTTCGCGCCAGGCTTCCGCGAGGTCGCCCTGCAGCAGCTTGACGTTGGACACCTTGTTGACGTCGTTCTGGGCCTTGTTCTCCTCGAGATCCTTGGAGAAGTAGGACACCATCTCGGGCGTCGCGAGCGTATTCAGTTTGGCGATATCCTCGTCCGACCACGCGGCCTGGATCTCGCCGAGCAGCCGCTCGAACGCTTCATAGTCGGCGGGCAGGATTTCGAGCGGCGCGCTGCCCGTTCCGAGCCCAAAGCCCATTCCGGAGCGGAAGCTGTTCTGCGCCGCGGCAGGGCCCGGTGCAGGCCCGCCGGCATAGGCCGCCGCCGGGGTATGGCGGCGCTGCCACCACGACATCGCCAGCCGCACCACGATGATGATCAGGCCTATCTGCAGGATCAGGCCGAAGATCGACGACAGGCCGCCGAGGCCGGAGAACATCCCGCCGCCGAACAGCATGCCGAGCAGGCCGGCGCCCAGGAAGCCAGCGGCAAGACCGCCAAGCAGGCCGGGCCGGTTGAAGAACCCGCCTTTGGCCGCGCCGGCCGCGGCCGGTGCGCCCATTCCGGGGCTGCCCGGCTGGGTAAAGGTACGATTCATCGGTGCGGCCGTGCCCGGCGCGGTGGTCGTGCTGGGGGGCGCCGAGAAGGTCCGCGATCCCCGCGAACCGGAACTGCCGCCGCCGCCAATGCGGGCGTCAGCCGACGAGATCGCGATCACCAGCGGAACCGCCAGTGACAGGACGACGGCGATGGCCCGAACAATTCCGCGCATATGCGTGAAATTCATGTTTGTTTCCTCAATCCCCGGCATGGGGAAGCGCCCCTAAGATGGGCAGAGCTGCCTAAAAGTGAAGCCACTATCGATAGAGGCGGCTGCGGCCCTCAGTCGCGGGGATGTGACGATTTTGCCGGAACCGGCTCCACGCTGTGCCATGGATCGGACCGCGGGGATACCCGCAAGCGGGCTGATTAGCCGGCGGACCGCTCGGATTCACCCCTCACGGGTGAATTCGGGTCGGACAGCGAGAGAATGTTTAGCGCCATGCGGCCGATCGGCGAAGCGTCGGCGCTCTCGCCGGCCGCCAGCGCGAGTTGCATCGCATGCGCCCCGAGTTCGCACATCGCCTGCGTGGCGACATCGCCGCGGCGGAGGCATTCCTTAGCGAGGAATTCGAACTGGGCGCGAGCCTGGCGCAATGTTTCCTTCGGCACGATGGCGCGCGTTTCATCGGCGAGCGAATTCCCGCCACCGGCGAGAACGGGAGCCAGGTTGCCTTGCGATTCGTCCCGGCCGGAATCGAAGCGATTGCCGTCGTTTCGTTCGGGTTCGGCGCCCAATTGGCTGATCCGCTCGAAGGTCGATCGCAGCTCCGCCCGTTTGACCTCGAGCGCCTCGATCTGTTCCCGGAGTGCTGCGGATTCACGTTCGGAATCGACGCGCGATGCAACAAGCGCATCCTCGCGCGACTTGAGTTGGGACTGCAGCTCTTCACGTTCACGCTCAAAGGCACGCCGCAGTTCGGCGACTTCCTCTTCGCGTCGTTGCAGCTCGGCCGCAATCTCTGCCCGTTCGTGTTCGAACACGCGGCGTTGTTGCTCGACTTCCTTGGCGCTGACATCCGCGGCCGCCATCAGCGCCAGGCGGTCCTGGTCGAATGCCACGCGAAGTTCGGTCACGGCGCTTTCGTGCGTCTCCGATGCCGTCGCGGACTGATCCAGTTCACGTTGTAACTCTTGGCTGAGTTCGAGCAGTTCCGCTTCCCGCCTCTCGAGCGCCGTCCTGAGCGAATCCCGTTCCGACAGGATAAAGCCGGCGACGTTCACATGTCCTTCGATATCGTCCTTGAGGCGCCCGCATTCCGCTTCCAGCGAATCGGTATGTTGCGTCAGCGTTTCGTACTTGTAGCGCCAGAGCTGCTCCTCATCGGAGGCGGCGGAAGCCCGGGCCGTCAGGGTTTCGAGCAGTTCAGCTGCCCGAAGCAGATATTTGGAGTTGTGTCCGTTGGACATCAGATCGGCAAAACGGCGCAGAAAATGCGCCGCCGCGGCGGCGTCGGGCGTCTCGGCGTCGATGGCGGGATCTGTGATCAAGCTAGCCTTCCATCAACCATCGCCGCACGAAGCCGGCACATCGACGTGGCCCCGCGCACCCTGCTTCGCTCAGAACGGCAGATGTATGATCGCGCGAATGTTCCGGTTCAAGAGCGAGAACGACCGATGGACCGCCCGTCAAACAACAAACCGTGAGTCGCCGCAACTCCGACGGAAAGGCCGGGAACAAGATACCGCTTTCGTCCTTCACCAGGCCGCAAGCGCCATGCAGGGCGTCACGATGTCATGGTCTCCTTGACCTTCTCGACCAGCGCCGAGAGCGCGAAGGGCTTTGGCAGGAAGGCGAACTGCTCGTTCTCGGGCAGGCTCTTGTCGAAGGCCTCTTCGGCATAGCCGGAGACGAAGATGATCTTGAGATTGGGATTGCGCTTGCGCATCTCGCGCAGCAGGGTCGGGCCATCCATTTCCGGCATCACCACGTCGGAGACGACGAGATCGACCGCGCCGTCCTTTTCCTCCAGCGCCTCCATCGCCTCGATGCCGTTCGACGCCTCGATCACGCTGTAGCCGCGCGAACGAAGTCCGCGCGCATTGAGCGAGCGCAGGCCGTCCTCGTCTTCCACCAAGAGGATCGTGCCCTGCCCCGTGAGATCGGCCCGCGGCTTCGGCGGCTCGGCGGCGTCCTTGGCCGCGGCGTTCGCCGCCTGCGGCTCCGGCTGGGCCTCCAGTTCGGGGCGATACCGCGGCAGGAAGATGTGAAACGAGGTGCCCTTGCCGGCCTCGGAGGCGACATAGACGAAACCGCCGGTCTGCTTGACGATGCCGTAGACGGTCGAAAGGCCGAGTCCGGTCCCCTTGCCGACTTCCTTGGTCGAGAAGAACGGCTCGAAGATCTTGTCGACGATTTCGGCGGGAATGCCGGTGCCGGTATCCGATATGTCGATGCGCACGTAATCCGCCGCCGGCATGCCCTTGTAGGACATCTGCGCGGCCTCTTCCGCGGAGACGTTGGCGGTCTTCACCGTCAGCTTGCCGCCGTCGGGCATCGCGTCGCGGGCGTTGACGGCGAGATTGACGATCACCTGTTCGAACTGCGAGACGTCGACCTTGATCGGCCAGAGGTCGCGGCCATGCACGAGGTCGAGCTTGACCTTCTCGCCGATCAGGCGCCGCAGCAGCATGGTGAGGTCGGACAGCGCATCGCCGAGGTCCAGCACCTGCGGCCGCAGGGTCTGGCGGCGCGAGAACGCGAGCAGTTGCCGCACCAGCGTCGCCGCGCGGGTGGCGTTCTGCTTGATCTGCATGATGTCCTGGAACGACGGATCGGTCGGCTTGTGCGCGTTCAGCAGGAAGTCGTTGGCCATCATGATGGCCGAGAGCACGTTGTTGAAGTCGTGCGCGATGCCGCCGGCGAGCTGGCCGACCATGTCCATCTTCTGCGACTGGTTGATCTGGTTCTCCAGCGCGCGCCGCTCGGTGGTCTCCAGCAGATAGACGATGCCGGCCTCGGTCTCGCGTTCGTTCTCCTCGACGGTGGTGACGAAGAACTGCCCCCAGCGCTCCTTGGCGCCGTCGAGCATGGCCTCGACCGGGGCGATATCGCCCTGGCCTTCGGCGGCCTGGTTGATGGCCGCGATCAGCATGCCGCGGTCGCGCGCGTTCACGGTACGGAAGATCGACTTGTTGGCCGCACCGTCAGGGCTCAGGCTTTGTGCCAGCTTGGCGAAGCGGGCATTGGCGCGCACCACGGTGCCAGCGCGGTCGACGGTCGCGATCGCCATCGGGGTATGGTCGAAGAACCGCATGAAGCGGACTTCGGCGGCGCGTTCGGGGTCGGAATGCTCGTCGCGGGTGCGGCTGATCACCAGCGTACGGGACGCGCCGGGCACGCCGTCGGCGCCGAAGGCGAGCTTGTGATAAAGCCGCACCGGCATGGTCTTGCCGCCGCGCATGCGCAGGTCGATGTCGAACACCTCGGTTTTGACTTCGCCCGGCACCGCCACGATCGAGGTCAACAGCGAGGCGCCGTCGCCGGAGACGATATCGGTGAGCTTCAGCCCGCCCGAACCGATTTCGGCCAGGTCGTGATCGAGCCAGTTCGCCAGCGTGGCGTTGACATAGATGACGTCGCCGGCGGGATTGACCGAGAAGAAGCCGCACGGCGCGTGATCGAGATATTCGATCGCATGCTGCAGTTCCTTGAACACGTCTTCCTGGCGCTCGCGGTCCCGCGTGATGTCGGCGACCGACCACACCGCGTATTTGGCCGCGCGCTTGCCCTGGCCGAGCGGACGAACCCGCATCCGCAGCCAGCGGCCCTGCGCGCCGTCCTGCCCTGCGATCCGGACTTCCTCCTGCTGCCGCTTGCCTTCGCGCGCGGCCTTGAGCAGGCGGAACACCGCTTCCGACACGTCGGGATTGCCGATGAAGACGCGCTCGACCGGCCGGACGTCCTGTGCGGACGTGGCCCCCGTTATCGTGAGGTAGGCGGCGTTGGAATAGACGACATGGCCTCGCGGGTCGGTCACCGCCAGCCCGTCATAGGCCTGGTCGGCGATGCGGCCCATCACCGGGTCGTCGGCGGTACGGTCGGTGAATCGGATGATGCCGGCGGCAAAGGCGAACAGGTTGAACAGGCCGACCATCGCCAGCAGCGCCAGCACGCCGAGGATATAGGGCTGGGCCTGGGCCCGGCCGATGGTCATCAGCGCCACCGCGATCGCGACAATACCGGCGGCTACCAGCAGCACCAGCACGATACTGCCGCCCCGCCGCGCCGGTTCATGGGCCGCGAGAGGCTCGGAGGACGCATCGTTGTCAGTTTCGGCGGTCATATCTGGAGACGCAGCCCGTCGGCATGAAGGTGACGCGCATTCCGGGTCGGCCGGACCCGGGCAAACCCGCATCCTCCCGGCACGCCCCTCCTGAGTGCCTGAATCGGCCCCGCAAGCGCAAGTCCATCAGGCGGCAATTTCGCAGGTTATAGCGTTTTCGAGCGAAGTGGACACCGGTTCGCGTAAAAAGCAAAAAGCAGAGCCCGGTTCTGATTCAATCAGGACCGATAAGGTTCTAAGGGCATTTCAAGCCGATTCTGGTCCTTATCCGTTACGGCCTGCGGCCGGAAAGCCCGCGCTTCAGGCCCATGACGTAGCCGATGATCTCGGCCACCGCATGATAGTGCTCGACCGGGATTTCGTCGTCGATCTCCACCGTGGCATAGAGCGCGCGCGCCAGCGGCACGTTTTCCACGATCGGAATGTCGTGCGCCTTGGCGACTTCCCGGATCTTGAACGCGATGTTGTCGACGCCCTTGGCGACGCAGACCGGCGCCGCCATGCCGCGGTCGTAGGACAACGCCACCGAATAGTGGGTCGGGTTGGTGATGATCACGCTGGCCTTGGGAACCGCGGCCATCATGCGCTTCTTGGCCCGGGCCATCCGCAACTGCCGGATCCGGCCCTTGATATGGGGGTCACCTTCGGACTGCTTGTACTCGTCCTTGACCTCCTGCAGCGACATCTTCTGCCGCTCGTACCATTGCCGGTACTGGAAGAAGTAGTCGGCGATCGCGACCGCGGCCAGCATCGCCACGACAGCGCCCATCACCTGCAGCGTCAGGTTGGTGGTGACGTTGAGGATGACGTCCGGGTCGAACCGCAGGAACGACTCCAGGCGAAGGCGCTCCGGCCACAGCACGGCCATCATGACGGCGCCGAGCGCGATCAGCTTGAAAATGCCCTTGGCGAAGTTCGCCGCCGCCTGCTTGCCGAAGATGCGCTTGAATCCGGCGCCGGGCGACACCTTGCTGAACTTGGGCGACAGCGATTCCGCCGACCACACCAGCCGGTGCTGGATCATGTTGCCGGCGATCGCCGCGATCATCAGCATCAGGAACGGCACCCCGACGGCGCCGAGCACGGCCACGCCGAGCCTATTGCCGAGCGAGAGCAGCGCCGCACCATCGGCATGGAGCTGCCCGGCATTGGCGATGACGTTGCGCAGCGGCGTCAGGATGCCGCCGCCCATCGAGCCCGAGAAGGTCGACAGCACCAGCGTACCGCCCGCGATCACGAACCAGGTATTGACCTCCTGGCTTTTGGCAACGTCCCCGCGCGCATGCGCGTCGTCGAGACGTTTTTGTGTAGGGTCTTCTGTTTTATCGTCGCTATCGTCTGCCATCGCGGCGTTCTGGCTTTGTTGTTTGAGTTCTAGTTCAGCGGTGTCAGCTCGTGCATGACGCCGATGAAGTAGTTCAGATAGGTTCCCATCATCGCTGAAATGACGAGGGCGAAGATCAGGAAGCCGACCATGATCGAGAGCGGCACGCCGACGAAATAGACCTGCATCTGCGGCATCAGCCGCGCCAGCACGCCAAGGCCGATGTTGAAGACGAGGCCGAACACCAGGAACGGCGCCGAAAGCTGCATGCCGATCTTGAAGGCGGCGGCGAACGCACGGGTGGCAAGGGCGGCGACGTCGCCGCTCGACATCAGCTCGCCCGGCGAGAAGATCCGGTAGCTCTCGTTCAGCGCCGCGATGACGAGATGGTGTGTGTCGGTCGCAAACAGCAGCGTGATGCCGAGAATGGTGAGGAAGTTGCCGATCAAGAGGCCCTGTTGCCCCTGGGTCGGATCGACCGCGGTAACGAAGCCGAGGCCGAGTTGCTGGGCGATCACCGATCCTGCGACCGACAGCGCCGATAGCGTCACGCGCGCGGTGGCGCCGAGCACGATGCCGATGACGATCTCATGCAGCATCAGCACCAATAGCGAGGTCATCGACGTCATGTCGACATGGTAGGCGGCGCGGTGCAGCGGCAGGATGATCAGCGTCAGCAAGAGCGCGATCGAGAGCTTGACGCGGACCGGGATATTGCTCTCGCCGAACCCCGGCATCAGCATCACCATCGCGCCCACCCGGGCGAACACCAGCATGAAGGTGGCGGCAAGGGCCGGCAGCAGGGAAACATCGATGCGCATGACCAGGACAATGCATCAACCGCCTATGATTCGCGACGATATCCGCATCATGTGACTGTGCAGCGAGTCCGCCATGAACGGCAGCGCAAGCAATAGTGTGACGAAGATCGCGAGGATCTTCGGCACGAAGATCAGCGTCTGCTCCTGGATCTGCGTCAGCGCCTGGAACAGCGACACCACGACGCCGACCAAGAGGCCGACCACCATCAAAGGCGACGACACCACGACGATGGTCCAGATCGCATCGCGCGCCACGTCGAGGGTTTCAGCACCGGTCATTTCAAACTTCCTTTTCTGTCCCCTCATGGTGAGGAGGCGCAACGCGCCGTCTCGAACCATGAGGCCGTGGCCATCCTTCGAGACGCCGGCGGAGCCGGCTCCTCAGGATGAGGACCGTTCAGATCGGCATCTTCATGATGTCTTCGTAGGACTGGATCACGCGGTCGCGCACCGAGACCAGTGTCGAGACCGCGACGTCGGTTTCGGCGACCGCCGTCACCACGTCCATGACGTTGGCCTTGCCCGAGGTCATCGCCATGGTCTGGGCGTCGGACTTCTTGCCGGACTCCAGCACGCTGCCGACCGCGTCCTTGAGCAACGCAGAAAAGGACGGCCCGCTGCCGCCACCGGTCTGGCCGCCCTTCTCGGCGCCGCCGGATTCCATCATGCGGGAAAGCGCGGCGTAGGCATTTGCAGCAACGGTCGGTGAAGCCATTTTCTATGGTTCCTGTTTCAAGCCTTGAGGATATCGAGCGTGCGTTGGATCATGCGGCGCGTCGCGCTGATGATGTTGAGGTTGGCCTCGTAGGACCGCTGCGCCTCGCGCATGTCGGTCATTTCGACCAGCGGATTGACGTTGGGATATTTGACGTTGCCCTGGGCATCGGCGGCCGGGTTGCTCGGCTCGAATTTCATGCGGAACGCCGACTGGTCCGGGCGCACCTTGCCGAGCGTCACCACCTTGGCGTCGAGCGTGCGATCGAGCGCGGACGAGAAGGTCGGCACCTTGCGGCGGTAGGGATCGCCGGAAGCCGTTTGCGCCGTGGAATCCGCGTTCGCGATGTTTTCCGAGATCACCCGCATGCGTCCGGCCTGCGCGCGCAGGCCGGAGGTCGCGATGCTCATCGAGCGGGCGAAGTCACTTGCATCATCTGCCATGGTCCGGCTTCCCTAAACGTGGCGCGCGTCAGCGCTTTCCGATCGCGGTCTTGAGCATTCCGAGGCTGCGCGTGTAGAGCGAGGTGGCGGCCGCGTAATCCATCTGGTTGGCGGAGACCTTCAGCATCTGGTCTTCGAGGTTGACGGAATTGCCGGCCGGCCTGGTCAGGAAGCCGCTCTTGCCGCCATCGGCGTTGAAGCTCTGTGCGCTGCCGGAGGCGCCGATATGGGTTCCGCTGGTGCGCATCATCGGCAGCGATCCGCCCCCCCCGCCGGCGGCGGAACCACCCTTGTCGAATTTAGGCTCGACCAGGTCGCTCGGCTTGAAGTTCGGGGTGTTGGCGTTGGAAATGTTTTCGGCGAGTACCCGCTGGCGCTCCTGATGCCACTGCATCTTGGTGCGCAGTGCCGACAGGATCGGAAGATCGTTGATGGCCATGGCGGGTGGCTCTCCGTTAACCTCTGGCCAGCGCCGCGAGGTAGGCAGAATTTGCCCGGTGTATGGTTAACGGTTGGTTAAAATCGTCGATTCCCGGCATCGACAACGCACAATGCAAGCCGCAAGCGGCAAATGAGCGCATTTTCGCCACGAAATCTGCGTTAACCAGCCGAGGCCAACGCTGCCCCGGGCGCTCAGAAGTCGTTTTGGATCAAGCGATTCTTGGTCTATTAATTAACGGGCGGCAGCGTTTGCCGTGGGGAATTAAGAAATAAGGCTGATCTCGGGCGTGATTCGCCGGGATGGATCGCTTCAGGGCACGATCCCGACGAGCGGGAAATTCCCGGGCATCGACCTCCTAGTAGTGTGACAGCGGCGCGTGGCCGGGGACTAACGTATGCAGACACTGACATTCCTCTTCGCGTTCATCGCCGTTCTGGCGCTGATTGGCGTGGCCGCGTGGCTGGTTCGCCGCTTCGCCACCAACCGCCTCGGCGCCAACACCAACCGCAGTCGGATGCCGCGGCTGGCCGTGATCGACGCCGCCGCCGTGGACGGCCGCCGCCGCCTCGTGCTGGTCCGGCGCGACAATGTCGAACATCTCCTGATGATCGGCGGTCCGAGCGACATCGTGGTCGAACCCAATATCGTCCGCGCGATGCCCGGCCGGGACCAGATGGCGCCCCGCCCCGCGGTCGCCGGCGAAGCGCCGCCGCGGATCGCGCCGCTGCCCGATGCCAACTGGAACGAAGAAGCCGCAAGATCCGACCTGAGATCTGCCGATGCCTATGAGCATCATGCCGAACCGCAGATGCCCGAGCCGCCGCCGCGCCCCGCGCGCCCCTCCTTCGCCGACGAAGTCCGCCGCCCGGCGCCGATGCCGGAGCGCCGCAGCGATCCGCTGGCTGGCTTCGCGCCCGAGCCGATGGGTAACCGCTCCGAGCCGGTGCCGCCGCGCCTGAGCCGCACCGAACCGCTGATGCCCCGCCCGCAACGCGCGAGCGAGCTGCCGAAGGCACCGCCGCCGGTCCGCGCCCCCGAACGCGCCGCAGCCCCGCCTCCGCCGGCCACCGCGCCCGCGCAGTCGAGCGCCGACCAGAATCTCGCCGAGATGGCACAGCGGCTCGAAGCCGCCTTGCGCCGTCCGGCCGAACCGGCGGCACCGCCGGTCGCCCCCGAACCGCCGCGGGCCCCGCGCGCCGACGCGCCCGCCCCCGCTCCGCAGAAGAGCGGCTTTGAGAATCTGGAAGACGAGATGGCGTCATTGCTGGGCCGTCCGAAGTCCCCTTCGTGAGATCGGCGACTTTCCCGCGTAGAGTATTTTTATTCGTTGCAAGCCTGATCACCGCCGGATCGCTCGTCGATCCGGCGATGGCGCAGGATATCAGCATCAACCTCGGCCAGGGCAATGGCGGCGTCACCGAGCGCGCGATCCAGCTGATCGCGTTATTGACGGTGCTCTCGATCGCGCCGTCGATCCTGATCATGATGACGTCGTTCACGCGCATTGTGGTCGTGCTGTCGCTGCTGCGCACCGCACTGGGCACCGCGACCGCGCCGCCGAACTCGGTGATCATCGCGTTGGCGATGTTTTTGACCGCCTTCGTGATGGGCCCGGTGCTGCAGAAATCCTATGACGACGGCATCAAGCCTTTGGTCGCCAACCAGATCGGCGTCGAGGAAGCGCTGCAGAAGGCCTCGGTGCCGTTGCGCGGCTTCATGCAGAAGAATGTGCGCGAGAAGGACCTGAAACTGTTCATGGACCTCTCCGGCGAGCCGCCGCCGGCCACGCCGGAAGATATGTCGCTGCGGATTCTGGTGCCCGCTTTCATGATCTCGGAACTGAAGCGCGCCTTCGAAATCGGCTTCCTGCTGTTCCTGCCGTTCCTGATCATCGACCTCGTGGTCGCTTCCGTCCTGATGTCGATGGGCATGATGATGCTGCCGCCGGTGGTGGTGTCGCTGCCGTTCAAGCTGATCTTCTTCGTGCTGGTCGACGGCTGGTCGCTGGTGGCGGGGAGCCTGGTGCAGAGTTACGGCGGATAGAGGTCGGGATGCTGGCGTCGCAACGCGAACTGTTCGATGTGCCGCGCGACATCTGCTATCTCAACTCGGCCTCCTACAGCCCGTTGCCGCGGCGAACCTTGGAAGCCGGCCGCGCCGCGGTTGGCCGCAAGGGCAGGCCCTGGACGCTCGACGCTGATTTCGCCCGTGGCCAGCACGAGCGCGCCCGCTCCGCCGCCGCCCGCCTGATCAATGCCGATCCCGCCGACATCGCCTTGATCCCCTCGATCAGCTACGGCGTCGCGACATCAGCCAAGCTCGTAACGATCGCCCGTGGCAGCCGCGTCATCGTGCTGGAAAACGATCATTCCTCGCCGGTGCTGGAATGGCGTCACCGCGCCGAAGCGCAGGGCTTTAGCGTCGAGACCGTGCGCCAACCCGATGACGGCGACTGGACCGCGGCGGTTCTCGCGGTCATCGAGCGATCCGGCGCGCCAGCCGTGAGCCTGGCATCGATCTCGTCGGTGCACTGGTCGGACGGCGGGCTGATCGACCTCGAACAAGTCAGCGCGGCGCTGCGGCGGCACGGTGCCCTGTTCCTGATCGACGCGACGCAGAGCGCCGGCGTGCTGCCGATGGACGTGAAGCGTCTCGATCCGGATTTCGTGCTTTTCCCGACCTACAAATGGCTGATCGGCCCCTACGGCCGCGCCTTTCTCTACGTCGCCAAACGTCACCAGGACGGCATCCCGCTCGAGCAGACGGCAGCCGCCCGCCGCAACGTGCGCGCCGAGAATGAGGTCTATTTCAGCGACCTTGCCTACATCAGTGACGCCAGGCGTTTCGACATGGGCGAGCGCGATCATTTCATTTCGCTGGAGATGGCCGCGATCGGCATGGAGATGGTCGCCGAATGGGGCGCGCCGGCGATTGCGCAACGCCTTGCCATGCTGACCGGACGGATCGAGGACAGCGTGCGCGGCCTCGGCGCCCGTGTGCTCGAGCGCCGGCTGCGGGCGCCGCATATCCTCTGCCTCGACTTTACGGACGGAATGCCGAAAGGGCTGGTCGAGGGACTTGCCGACGACGGCGTCTATGTCGCGGCGCGCCTCGGCCGCCTGCGCGTCTCGCCGCACGTCTTCAACGACGAAGCCGACACCGAGCGTTTCATCGCCGCGTTGACCCGGCGGCTTCTCACCTAGCCCGCCCTGTCACGGCCGCGTGAGCCGGTTTCGTCGGGCCCCGGGCCAAGAAACCGAACGGGCGAACGAAGAAACCGTTTTTCCGGTCCGCGAAGACAGCCGGAAATCATGATCTGGCATCCTCCTCGGCGTGATCAACGATGGAGTTCGATCATGCTGGCCGAAAAATTTTTTCTCATGCTCGAGGCGCTCAAGCGCAGCACCTATCCGGACGGAAGTCCGAGGGTCGTAAGCACCTCGCCGCATGTCCCCGTCACATTGCCGAACCGGGCCGCGAAGTAGCCTCGCCTCACCGGTGTGCAACCGCGGTTTCGGAACCGATGTCGGCTGCCTTTGGCGCCAGCGAGCCGTGGGCCGCGATCACCATCAGGGCGCCGGCGATCGCGAGGTCCTTGATGAACAGCGTTCGCTCGGCCTTGTCGGCCAGGTTGAGGTGAAACCCGAACGCGGTAGCAACGCAAAACAACGCCAGCGCCCCGGCCGAGAACGGCAGCCGCCAGCCGAGCAGAAGTGCCACGCCCGCGCCCAGTTCCAGCAGGATCACCAGCGGCAGCAGCAGCCCCGGAATGCGGTGCGCGGCCATATGGTCGAGGAACGGCTGCGGGCCGGCGATCTTCGCCGCACCAGCGAGAATGAACAGCAGCGCCAGCAGGCTGCGTCCGGCGATGGTCACGATGGTGGCACTCATGGAGTTTCTCCCCTGGATGACCGGGTTCTAGTTTCCGGCTGGCGCTGACTTGTTGGTTTGCGAAAAGAACAGGATCGCCGACAGGATGAAGGCGACCACGAAGAAGATCGTTCGCCCGAGCACCAGCGCCTTGGCCTGCTCGACCGGCATCACCGAAATCAGCACCCCGCAGGGAATGTAGGCCCACAGCGCGATCGCGATGGCGCGGCCGAGTTTTCCGAATTGCAGGAAGCCGAACGAGAACAGCAGGACGCCGAGATAGCTGGCGTGAAACTTGATGGCGGAGGCGATCATCTGCAGCTCGCCTTCGGCGGCCGACAGCGGCAATCCCTCCTCTATCGAATGAACCATGGTCATGATGTGATGGTTCTCGAACGAATCGAGCAGCACCGTCAGCATCAGCGCGGCAAGCGCGACACCGAGCAGGCGCGGGTCCAGCATGCCGCGCAGCCGGGCGGCCAGCACCACGAAGAACGCCCCGTAGAAAACCATGAAGAGATTGTCGAGGCCGAGATTGAGCCGGAGCCCGAATGCCGCGAGCGGGGCTGCCAGATGCGCGCTGTAGGCCTCGGCGGTGCGCGCCGACTGGAAGAAATCCTGCGAACTGCGCGTGGCGAGGATGCCGGCCACCATGAAGGCGACGGTCAGCGCGGCAAGCGCCGCCAGGATGGCCAGTGTCCGGTCCAGCGCACGGGTCTCCATGATATGTGTCCTTTTCCTGCTGCCCTCCCATTACAGATATCATATGATATCTGAATATCAACTGTTATCTCAAATTCGGGAACGTCCGCCCATGCCGAGGTTGAATCGCGAGGAAAGTCAGGCCCGTACCCGGGAGCTCTTGATCGCGGCCGCGCGCAGCGAGATCGTCAAAAAGGGTTTTGCCCTCGCCTCGGTGCGCGACATCGCCGACGCGGCGGGGTTTTCGCAGGGCGCGTTCTATTCGAACTTTCCCGACAAGGAGGCGATCCTGCTCGAACTGGTGCAGCGGCACCAAAGCGAAGAACGCGCCAGGATCGAAGCGGCGCTGAACAGCGCGGAAGGCGACGCCGCCTCCGCCATGGCGGGCATCGAGAAATGGTCGGCCACCGTCAATTCCGATCCCGGCTTTGCCGTGCTCGCCATCGAGCTGCAGCTCCAGGCGCTGCGCAGCCCGGGCTTCGCGGCAACCTATAACGAGCTGAACCGCAAGCACCGCCGCGCTTTGGGCGGCTTCGTCACCGCGCTGTTCGAACTGTTCGGCAAGGCGGTGCCGGGAGAACCTGCGGAAATCGCCGCGAGCTTCATCGCGCTCGGCCGCGGCCTGGCGCTGCTGTCTGCGGATGTCGAGGCGCGGCGAAGCGGCCAGATCATCATGACCTTCCTGAAGGCGCTGATCGCATCGGCGCCAACGGCCGCCGGGGCCTCCTCCGCCACGCCGAAGCCGGCGTCAAAACCCAGATCCGCGGCAAAGCGAGTCTGAAGATCACATCTTTCCCCGGAACTAATCCGGCGCGCCCCGAGTTGTCGTAAATACCTCAACGCCGGGAGTGCGCCATGAAACGTGTGAACCTCATGATCGCCGGTACTGCGGCCCTCACCGTCATCAGCTCAGTGGCGCTTGCCCAGCAAACGCAGACGGGAACCGTGACCAGGATCGATCGCATCAACGGCACTGTCGCAATTCAGCAGGCCCAAAGCGGCACCACCGGTGCAGCGGGCGGCAGCGCGGCGGAAGAATTCAAGGTTCAGAATGGCGCGTCGCTGGACGCCGTGCATGCCGGCGACAAGGTCAACTTTTCCACGACCGGGGCCGGTGGGACCAAAACCATCACCAAGCTCGAGCGGCAGTGACGCCGATTGGCGCGGGCAATCGTTTTCCGTCATGGCCGGGCACAGCCGTCCAAAGGACGGCGTCGCTTCCGCTCGCCTATGCCCAGCCATCCACGCCTTCTCTTGCTCCGCAGCTACAAAGACGTGGATGCCCGGCACAAGGCCGGGCATGACGGAGCAAAGGCAAAAAGCCTGATCTTGTTGATCAACGCGACGGCGCCCGTTCGAGCGACGCGCGGATTTCGGCGAGTGCCTCGTCGTAATATTCGTGCAGCTTCTGGAACCGCTGCTGCTGAGCCCGGAGCCTGTTGACGCGGATCTCAGGCTCGTCGCGGTCGTCATCGAACTGTTCGGCAGGTGAAGGACGGGATGCCGCGGCCTTCTTCGATCCCTTGTTCGCTTCCTTGTTCGTCTCGTTGGCAATCGTCAATGCAGCACGTCTCGATTTTGTCACGACCGTCGGTAGAAACCATATTCGCACGCCTCACAAATTCACAAATGAGGATCCGGCCTGGATTTGAATCCTGTCGGCCTTTCCTCGGATAGCGCGCTGGCGTTTTGACCTTGAGCCGCACAGTGTGTTGCGAACATGCCCGCGGCCGGCCGATTTGGTGGCGAAACATGGCGCAGGCCATGGCGCAATTAGAGCGGCGCGGCGGCGGCACCTCGTAGTCCTACGGACTATTCCTTCATGATTAAGATGCAATCGAATCTCATCGTCGCCGACGCGTTCCGTTGTTAGCGTCAGTGATTCGGCATCATGCCCCGACTGCTCAAAGAAAATGACCTGTCGCCGCGCTGCGAAACCTGCGGATGCGATACCGCCCGATTGGGAAAGCTGCCCCGGGTAGGATTGCGCCCTCTCGTCCATGTCTACAAATGCAAAGCCTGCAACCAGATCATGTCGGTCGAACCGGAACAGCAGGACAATCCGGTTTCGCTGGCACCGAGGTAGCGCGCGGGCCGCACGCCAGGCGGTAGCCGACCAGGCACAGCGTCGCGACGCCATCGGCGAGAGCGGAACAAGCGCACGAAGGCGGTTGTTCCACGGTGGCATTTTTCACCCAGTGTTATCTACCTCACGGATGCACCTCCATCATCGGACTAGCGTGGCGTGTGTGGACGGATTGACCGTCCATCGCGAAATATCGCTCAACGCTTGTGTGATGCTTGGAGGAAGACAGATGTCCAGCCAGGATCTCCTAAACGCCAATCAGGCCACGACCGTCCGCAAGGACGGCAGCGTGGAATTCGTAGCGCACAACGCCTCGATCCAGCCCGGTCGGCACACGTTCGCCGACTACGACGAGTTCAATGCCTACCTCGGCAAGACTCTCGGCGGGCATCCGGACGGCAAAGGCATGCGCGGGTCGATCTCCCGCAAAGGCATGTACTCACGCAATGCCGGCAACAGTATCCGGCAAGTCACGTTCGGCGATCCCGTGCTCGACACCATTTCGTCGGCCACCGGCTCGGTCGTCATCGGCGGCAAGACCATCGACCTTCGCGAGGGCGGCGCGTCGCCACAGGGCCCGAACGGCACCGGCGGCGGTGTGGTCGTCTTTGACGCGCCGTACCTGAAGTTCAAGGGCATCGTGAACGGCGCCGAGCGGTGGGCGTCGGACGACGGCGCGATGGTGGAGTACCGCATCGGCAGCGGCCGGCTGAACTTCCACGCCTGGAAGAAGAGCACGTTTTATCAATATTGGTCGATGGGCGCAGAGATCAGTGTCTATGACACCAATGCCAAATTCGACGCCGCCGACATCGTCTCCAACTACTACATGACGGTGAACACGCCCTGCCAGATCGTGAAGGTCGGCCACGACTCCGACCGCCACGACACCTATGTCGACCAGTACGAATGGGGCTGGAACTCGCAACAGCCGGAGAGGGTCGCGGCGTTATGCCGGGCGCAGTGGCATAACGCGCGCTTTGCCGACCTCGTGACGGCGGGGGACGGCTGCACCAACTTCAAGAACGACCAGTGGCCGACCGGATTCCCGCCGGACTGGAACGCAATCCACACGGTGGTGAACCTGAACGGCAACTGGACCGATGGCAGTCCGCGCAGCGCCGCCATCGCGGTGGATTTTTCAAACCTCACGCTTGATATGTCGGCCTTCAGTCGCCCGACCGCGCACGGCACCATTGTCAACGGCTCCTCGATCAAGGTGACCTTTCCGGACGACAGGACCTATACCGGCGAGCTTCAGGCGCCGAACAAGATCATCTGGTCCAACGGTTCAACCTGGACCAAGATCATCAACACCGTGTTCGATCTGAATGGCAGCTGGACCGACGGAAGCGCGCGGTCGGCGGTGATCTACGAAGGCCCCTCCTCGATCAGGATCGATATGTCCGATTACGATCGGCCTGACGCCCACGGGTCGATCGTCGACGCCTCCGACATCAAGATCACCTTCCCCGACGACACGACCTATACCGCCCAGGTTCAGTCGCCGAACAAGATCAGGTGGTCCAACGGTTCGGTCTGGACCAAGAAGCCCTGACCGCTAGACGACGCCTGACGTCGCGCAGCTTCAACCGGATCGCGGCCCGGCTGCGCGAAGCACCATCAGGGAACCAGGAGGCGGCTCGCAACAGGCGGTCGCCTCCTCGTCTTCATGCGCGCAGTGACGCACAGGCAAACCGCGCGCTTGTCGAGTAGGACGGCGAAAGTCCGCCGGCCCGGCCCTCACCCCACGTCGTATTGCTTGCTGAGGTGGTCGCCGACCTGGACCAGCATTGCGACGCATTCGGGATAGCCGGGCTTTGCGGCCGTGGCGGCATCGGCACCGGCGCGGAATTCCCAGCTATCGCCGTCGCGGATCACCGAGATTTCGATACCGTCGGGACAGTCGGCATGGACCTTGAGTTCGGCCCGCGCCATCGCGATCAATTCGGCCTCAGACTTGACGGGCTTGCTCATGACGACGGTTTCCCCCGGGATTTCTTTGGCTTGACGCGTTTTCTTCACGCGAACCGGCATCGACTTCGCGTGAAAACGCTATGGTTGCCCTAGGTTGCCGTTTCGGCCGGCATCTGTCGAGGGGACAAAGGCAGCGCCACCATGTCGCGCCGGGCGGTCACGGTGCGCGTCCCGCCAGGGAACGACTGACCTGCGTCGCTTTCGGCTATCTGCGGATATGCTTGGTGAATATGCGAACGACATACCCCCTGACGCGCGGCGCTTCGTCGAATATATCGGACGCAATGCGCTCGACGGCATCCCTCAGGGCCAAAAACTGCGCCTGCCTGGCAATGCTCTCCGTGCCCTTGACGCCGGCCAGTTCGTCCATCGCGGCGTCGCTGATCTGGCACTCGACGGTCTCGCCGTTGTTCTCGTTCAGCATCGAGAACTTGAACGCCAGCCGTTCGTCATCGTATCCCACGATCTTGTTACGAATCAGCGGCATCGGTCGACAAGCTCACATGCGGCTGGAAAACAGCCACCCCCGTTCCGCTATACCACAACGCGCGTATTCGCCTACCCGGACGCGGATCGATCGGACGGCAGCCGCTTCGGCACCAAGGGACAACTGGCACTTCCAAGATTACCGCTGACCGGACATACCGCGGAAATAGCAAATCGACGCAAATGACCGGGAACGGGACATCCGGCCTCCGTCGGCGACCACTATTGCAGCTGATGCGTTTCCGCCTCCGCCTGCTCCAGCCAGAACGGCATGTCCATGTCGCGGTACATCGTCGTCGCCGTCGTGAGATGGTCACGCGCTTCATCGCGCCTGCCGGTGCGCCGGCAGAGCTTCCCGAGCCCGAAATGGCAGTGGGCGACGAGCGGGCGCATGCCGCGCGGCTCGGCGAGCGCCAGCGCCTGGCGATAACAGGTCTCGCCGCTTTCTGCATCGAAGCGGTCGTGATGGGTCGTGATGTCGCCGACCAGGTGGAGCGCATGGGCAGCCAACCCAGGCTGAGACGAAGCGTGATCGACCGCCCGGTCGCCCAGGCGCCGCGCCTCGTCGAGCCGGCCGAGCGTCAGACAGGCGCGTCCCAGCAAGTGGTAAGACCCAGCAAGCTTGCCATCCATTCCCCTCGCCACCTGCTCCTCAACGAGTTGCTCGCCTTCCCGGAGTCGGTTCAGCGCCTCGCCCGCTGCGCCGAGTTGCGCAAGTGCCCAGGCTGAGGAGGCGACTGCCAAGGGAAGCCAGACAATAAGGCTACCCGTCCGGAGCACCGCGATCTGGTGCTCGCTCAGTGAGCGGGATTTCTCCCAATCGCCCCTGAGGAGATGGAGTTTGGTCGCCATTACGTAGACCATACCGATGCTGAGCGCATGCTGCGTCGGATCGGCGAGCCGGATCGCCTCGGCCAGGTACTCGGTCGCCTCGGCAAATCTGCCGAGCTCGGCGAGGGCCGAGATCATCCAGCAGCGATCGTAGACCGGGGACGGTGCGCCGAGTCCAAAAGGCTCGTCGGCCCAGTCGGCTGGCAACGCCGCAAGGTTTCCGCTAGCCAGCTCGACCACCCGCGTGTACTCGCCCCGGTAGGAGTGCGCCTGCTCCAGATAAATTGTGGTTTGGATGCGCAGCCTCAAGTCCCCGAGGCGCCCAGCGACCTCCAATGCTCGGGTCCCGGACATGATCGCCTCGTCGAACTCACCAAAATTGCTGTGGATGTTCGTCATGATGGAGCCAACGCGGCCACGTCGGTGGTCGTCGTTGAGCCGCTCGGCGAGAGCCTCTGCCTCCCGCAGGCGTTCCCGCGCGGCCAGGATTTCGCCGAGCGGAACAAGCGCCTG
The DNA here is from genome assembly GCF_005937885.2 of Bradyrhizobium sp. KBS0727. Lineage (NCBI taxonomy): Bacteria > Pseudomonadati > Pseudomonadota > Alphaproteobacteria > Hyphomicrobiales > Nitrobacteraceae > Bradyrhizobium > Bradyrhizobium sp. KBS0727. The sequence continues at coordinate 4,756,805 of NZ_CP042176.1, forward strand.
TCGCAACTCGAGACGGATCTCGAAGCCTTGCTCCAGTGTGAACTCGCTCTGCGGCAGCGCTTCGAGGAGATGCAGCGCCTGCTCGAAGGATTCGGCAGCCTCGCGGTTGGCCGATCGCGTGCTGGCAAGCTGACCCGCCTTGCGCCAATAGCCGATCGCCTCGCTCGCAAGCCCGGCCTCGGTGAAATGGTGGGCGACGACTTCGGGTAGCCGTTCGACCATCCCCGGAAACCGCCCGACCAGCACTTCGGCGATGCTCGCATGCAACTGCCGCCGGCGGCTCCTGAGCATCGTGACGTAGGCGGCGTCCTGTACCAGCGCGTGCTTGAACGCGTAGGTCGCGTCCGGCAGCGTTCCGCGCCGGGAGATGAGGCCCGAGGCCATCAACCGCTCGAGCGCCGCGTCGAGGTCCATGGGGGCCAGGGCCGATACCGCGCCAATCAACTCGCGGGAGAACTCCCGTCCGATCGCGGCGCCGATCTGCGCCGTATCCCTGGCCGAGACGACCCGGTCGAGGCGCGCCACCAGCGAGGCCTGCAGCGTCGACGGCATCGCGAGCGTCGGCAGCGGTCCGTCGAGCACGTAACGGTCCGTTGTCTCACGCAACACTCCGCTCTCGAGCAGCGTGCTGGTCAGCTCCTCGATGAACAATGGCACGCCATCCGTGCGCGCGAGAACCTGCTCGACGAGCGCATCGGGCAGCGCCTTGCCCCTGCTGACACCGTCGATGATGGCGGCGCTGTCCCGGCGGCCGAGCCGGCTCAAGGGCAGCATCGTCACATGTGGCTGCCCGATCCAGGCGGGCTGGGTTTCCGGCCTTGTCGTGACGATCAGCAACACCGGCAGGCGGGCCGCGCGGGCCACCATTCGATCGAGCAAATCCTGCGACGTCGGATCAATCCAGTGGATGTCCTCGAACATGATCGCGACGGGCCCCTGCGCGGCTGCGCCGGCGAACTGGTCAAGAAGGGCCGCGAGGGTCATCTCTCGCTTCTGCTGCGGACTGACCGCCAACGCCGGGTACGCGTCCGCCGGCACTCCCAACAGCGCGGCAATGAACGCCACATCGCGCGATAGATCTTTTGCCGTAGGCTTGAGCAAGGCCACCAGCCTGTCGAGCTTCGCGCCGGCGCTGCTGCCGGGTTCGAAGCCCGCCGCCTGCTCAAGCCGCGCAATGAATGGGTGCAGCGGGCTGTGTGTATGGTGCGGCGTGCAGAAATAGCGAAGGCAAGCCCGCGGCTCGCCCTCGAGCCCGGCCAGCAGGCTTTCGGCGATGCGCGACTTGCCGATGCCGGGCTCACCCGAGAGGAGCACGACCCGCCCTTCGCCAAGCCTGGTTTGATGCCAACGGCTCAGTAACCGCTCAGTCTCCTCTTGCCGGCCAACGAGCGGGGTCAACTCGCCCGCGCGCCGCGCCTCGAACCGGCTGACACCCGCGGTTTCGCCGTGCACCCGCCACGCCTCCACCGGTTGCGGCAATCCCTCCGTCGCAATGGCATTAAGCGCGCGGCAGTCGAACATCCGTCCCACCAACCGATGCGTGCTGGCGGCGATAACGACCTCGCCCGGCGATGCCAGAGTCTGCAGCAGCGCCGCTACGTTGGGCGCCTCGCCAATCGCAACACGCTGCTGGGTGTCGCCGGCTGCCGACCGCTCGCCGACGACCACGAGCCCGCTGGCGATGCCAACGCTCGCCTGAAGCGTATCTCCGGAAGATGCCTTGAGCGCGCCGACCGCGTCGAGGATGGCAGCGCCCGCACGCACGGCCTGCTCGGCATCGTGCTCTTGAGCTGCCGGATAGCCGAAATAGACGTGCGCCCCATCGCCGAGATACTGGGCGACAAATCCGCCAAATCGCGACGCCGCATCGGCGACCGTCTTGTGGAACACGGCGACGAGGTCGTGCATGTCCTCAGGGTCAAGGCGCGCCGACAGCGGCGCCGACCCGACAATATTGCAGACGATGATCGTCAGCTGCCGCCGCTCGCCGCTCCCGAGGCGGACTGCCATCGCGGACAATGCCACATCGCCGTCCGCGGTGGAGTTGTCGGCGTTCTGTTCTTCATGGTCTCCCGGACCATTGCCAACGGGCAACGCCACAAATCCATCGGGCTGCGCGGGCACGGGCCTGGCGATGTCCTTGACGACGGCCGATCCGCCCGGCGGTTGCGTGTTACCGCGTAGTTCGGCGGCGAGCGACCTCGTTGCCGCATCCGGCTCCGTGTTCAGCTCATGCTTGAGCAGCTCAACGAGATTCTGGTAGTGCTTGAGGGCTTCGGCTTTCCGTCCGATGGCAGCCAGCGCCTGCACGACCAGCCGATGGGCGTCCTCGCGCATGTTGTTGAGCGCGATGGCCCGATGGCCGGCTCTCAGCGCGGGTTCGGCGCGGCCGGCGGCCAGTTCTTGTTCGCCGAGCTTCACCATGGCGCCGATGGCCAGCTCCAGAAGGCTCTCCCGTTCACCGGTCAGCCATTCGCTCCAGTTCTGTTCGCCGAGACCGATGTCGTCGACGAGCCGGCCCCGGTAGAGATCCACTGCTGCACTCAAGGCGTCTGCACTGCCCTCACGGACCAGGCCCCTGAAGCGACCCACGTCGGACAGGACTACCGCCGCATTCAGCGATACGAACTCGTCGTCGCTCTCGATAGCGTCAGGGCCGAGAACCTGGCGCAGCCGAAACAGCGTCTGGCGCAAGTTCTGATTGGCCTGGACGTTGAAATGAGAGCCCCAAAGCAGGCTCGACAATCTCTCACGCGGTTGAGGCTCAGGCGCCGTACAGGCCAGGTAGGCCAGCAATCCGGCAAGCTTCTTGTTAGGCAGACCGATAACGCCGTGCGGTCCGGTCAGCACAAACCGCCCGAGTAATGACAGACTGAATCTCGGAAGCGGCGCGGGGTCCGTCATTTCAAGGCTTGCACAATAGAACCCCACTTTACCAATGACACACCATACCTCGTTTCGGGAAACCGTGAGCAGAATTAGTAACGTCGCGATAACGGCTGACTAACGCCTGCGAAGACCGCTGTGGCCTAAATCGAACCACGCAGTGCGAGTCGCTTCGAACCCGCATTTATACAGAAACGGTCGACCAAGGACACGTCTTGCGTGCAAATCCCGTTATTGCACTTGTTTGATGAACACCCCAGCCACCACACCGCAGGCAAAATCCGTTCTGATCGAGGCACTTCATCATTCGCGCCGCCGGGACGCTGCCCGCGTCATTCATCGCTACGGACATTTGATCGCCGACGACGTCGAAAGCGAATGGCCCGCACGGCTTGCGGCGACCGACGCGTGCAGGTGCGCTCGGCCGGCAGAGAACGAACAAGAAAAGGAAGATTTTCGGATGTTGCGCGCAAACAGTCTGATCGCCCTGGTGCTTCTCGGTTTCGGCATCGCTCACGTCGTTGGCACCACCCTGCTGCTGCGCGGAGCAACCCCTCACGTGACACAGGCGGCCATTGTCACGAATCAAGGAGATTGATCGCGCTGCGAGCGACAGCGGCGCGTGCCGCTTGTCGCTAGCGATCCCGAAACCACCAAGTTCGCTCAAACATTCAACGCTTGCTGACGCATGCAGTCCCGATGGGCTGCCTGTAACGCGACGCACCGACCAAGAGGCTGACATGACTGCCATGGCCAGAGCTATATCGCGCACGCTTCTCTCGATTTCCGGCAAAGATGTCCTCAAGCAGGCTTTGTTCTGCTGCGGAGCAGGACTTCTGGTGTGGTTGCTCTCGCTGACGTACGGCCTTGACCTCAGTCCGGGCCTGTTCTGATGACGATGCCCGACGAAACGCTGATTTTCTGCATTCTGATCGTTTGCCTCGGCGCCTGCTTCATTTGGGCCTTTTGGGAACTCGAGCAGATGCGGAATTCTCACCCGAGCGGGTTCGCAACTTACGCCGGTCGACATTGCGATAGCCGTTGCGGGCCATGCTCGTGAGACTTCTTTTCGGACGTCGGCGATGTCCGACGCGCATTTTCACGGTCCTCCTAGCAAAAATTACGCCGCTGTCACGCCCGACTAACGCCAACGACGACGGCGACAGCGTTCAATTGGTGTCACGCAACGATGTGCCGGGACATCGCGGTCGCAAAAATCGGAGTACCACCATGCGCGCCCATACACGGTTTAAATCAGGCGACGATCATCTGCGCCTCGGCGCGATCTTCAGCCTGCCTGCCACGTGGTGGCAGCGAGCCTGTTTCAGGGCAGAGTTGCGCGCGGATATCAGAGACAAGCCCGATTTTCTCCGCGATATCGGTATCGGTTTGCACGAAGCGCAAGCCGAAGCGTCGCGGTTTTTTTGGGAACCTTTGCTACTGAACGCTGATTTTCTGCATTCTGATCATTTGCCTGGGCACCTGTTTTATCTGGGCCCTTTGGGAACTCGAGCAGACGCGGAATTCTCGCAACGAACGGGTTCGCAAATTACGGCGCTCGGCATCACGATAGCCGTCGCCGGTCATGATGTCCGACATGAGTCCTCCACCTGCCAGGACAAGGCGGTGTTGGCCACCCTTCAAAATTACGACACGATGTGAGGAAATAGCTTCGATATGCGTGGGATGGTGGCAGCTTTCGTGATTATTATTGGACTCTCGGCGGTGGTGGAAAAGAAGCAACAGGCATTTGTCCCTCGACCAACCGCGCCTATGCCCGCCGCACTAATACCCTGATGCTCCGGTAAGGGCGTCAACGCCCTACCGCGACGCCTCGACCCGCTTCACGCCGACAATCGCGGGCAACGAGCCGGTGTGGGCCGGCTCGCTCTTCGGCTCGCCTTTGGCTTCCGGCGGCAGCATCGCGCGCGCGGTGGCCTCGGGGAAGCGGATCTTCATTTCGCGGATGAAGCCGTCGAGCGTGTCGACGTTGGCGGCCATCTTCGCGATCAGGGCGAATTCGGTGCTGCTGGAGGCCGCCGGCTTGCTGGCCATGTCGAACGCCTGGCGGTCGGCATCGCCGGACATCAGCGGCGCGTATTTCTCGCGGAAGCGCGCCAGCCCGAGCGCGTCCTCGGCCAGCGCGTAGCCGACCACTGCGCGGATCACGTCGGCCTTCTCGGCCGCGTTCAGCGGTTTGAAGTCGCGCCAACGGTCGGCATAATACAGCTCGATCTGTTCGGAAGCCTCGCGCCACTGCCGCGACGCCCAGTAGATGTCGGAGCGCAGCCGGATCGCCTCGCGGCCGGTGATGTTGGAGATGATGTCGAGCGCGAGGTCATGCCGCCCGACGTCGCTTTGGGCGCGCGATTCCAGCAGCAGCCGCTGCTGGCGCAGTTCGCCCGAGAGATCGGCGATGCGGGTCGAGCGCAGCGCCGCGATCGCGCGGTCCGGCTTGCGGTTGGTCAGGTACACCATGGCGAGCCGCGCCGCCACCTGCGCCCGCGCCGCGCCCTCCAGCCGCTTGTCGACCTGGTATTGCAAGAGGTCGGCGGCCTGGTCGAGCAGGTCGACCGCGACCAGCCGCTCCGCCAGGCGCCGGATCATCTCGTCGCCGCGGCGGCCGATCGGCGTCAACTCGCGGTACTCGTAGAACATGCCGAGCGCGTCGATCGGCTTCATGTCCTCGCCCTTGGGGCTGAGATAGAGCTGCGCAAACAGCGCGGACGCGGCGTCCTGGGCCTGTCGCGACAGTTCGGCATTCGGCTGCAGCCGGGTCGCGGTCTTGACCGCGGCAAAGGAATCCGAATAGCGGGCGGTATCGGCATAGATCTGCGCCATCCGCTGCAGCGTCTTGACCTCGATGGCGTCGCCGCGCCAGATCGCCGACAGCGTTTCCAGTTCGCGCAACGCTTCGGCCTGGCCCATCTCGCCACGCTTCTGGCGCAACAGCACCTCGAGCTGGCGGCCTTCGGCCGCCGCCTGCCGGTTGGGGGTGTTGGCGGCGAACTTGTAGGCGTCGAGTGCGTCCTTGTCGTAGCCGAGCGCCTCGGCGAGCCGTCCGCGCAGCACCGCGATCTCGGGTTTCATTTCGGGGGGAACGCCGATCACGTCGAGCTCGCTGCGCCGACGCGAGGCGCCGGCATAGTCCTTGACCTCGAGCGAGGCCCGCATGGCGTCGGCGGTCACGATGCGCTGCAGATCCAGCGGCAGCGAGGCGATCGCGAATTCGGCGTTCTTGAACTTCTCGCGGGCATCCGCCCATTTTTGCTGGCGGGCGAAGGCGAACCCCTTCCACAGCTGGGAATCGTAGCCGTTGCCGATCGCGGGATTGGCGAGATCCTTCAGCCCGCGCTCGGGATGGCCGATCAGGATGCTGGCCACCGCATGCACCATCATCACGGCGGCCTCTTCGTTGCCCTGCTTGGTCTCGGAGTAGATCAGATTGGTCACCCCGCGCGCTTCCTGATACATCGCGCGCGCCATGTAGAAATTGGCAAGGTCGAGCCGGGCCTGCGTCTTCTGCTCGGGCTCCGCGGTGGCGGCGGCCTTGATCAGCGCATCGAGCCGCGGCAGGAAGTTTTCTTCCTGGTTCTTGCGCCACTCCACGGCGTCAAACAACGGCCGCACCGCGGCGGTTGCGCGTTCGGCGGCGACGTCGGCCGACGACAGCGTCAGCCCGCCGGGCCGGCCAAGCATCACCTTGTCGGAGCCGACCTCGGCGGAGACGTCGTCCGAATTCGGACGCACCACCACGCCGTGGCCGGATTCCAGCAGCGACAGCTCGACAAAATCCTGCCGCTTGATGAAGCCGCGGACCGGCGGCGGCGCGGTGACCACCAGCAGCGTATCGCCGGCATCGGGATCGACCAGCCGGTACAACTGGCCGGGGTTCGCCAGCGGCACGCTGACATTGGCGAGCGCCGGATCGGTGATGTTGCGCAACACCATCAGCGGCAGCGGCGGCGCCTGCACGCGATCGGCGAAGGTCAGCGTCCACTCGATACCGCCGCCCCGCGGATCGCTTTCCAGCGACGGCATCTGCGGCCGGTTCAGGCGAATGCGGACGGCCTGGCCCTTGTCCAGCGGCAACGTGCTGACGTCGCCGATGATGGCGCCGCCCTTGGCGCGGATCGGCTCGACGTCGATCGATCCGGTCTTGTCGAACACCAGCCACACGGTGTCGGCGCGGCGAAACATCGCCGCCGGTGTCGGCCCGGTAAAGCTGAAGGTCACGCGCAAGCCGTCGCTGTCGCGCCGCGCCTCGACGGTGGCCGCTTTGGCGCCGGCCGGCGCCAACTTCTTCGCAGGCTCGACCGCGGCGGCCTTGATCTGCTCCTTGACTTGCTCCCTGGCAGGTTTCGGCGCCGCGGGCTTTGGCGCCTCCGCAGCATGCATCGTCTCGGCAGGCTCCGCGGGCTTGATGGATTCCTTGGCGGATTCCTTGACGGTGTCTTTGGCAGCTTCTTTCGCAGGCTCGGAGGGCTGCGCAATTATCTCAGGCGCGGCCGAGGCCTTCTCTGCGGCGCGCTCCGACGCTGGCGCCGCGGTCTCGGTCGCGGACGCCGCCGTTTCCGTCGCCGGCTGGTCGGGCCTGATTTCGATATGGGCCTGCTCGGCAATTTCCTCCGACGTCACCGGCGCCAGCGGCGCAGGCTGTTGCTGCGGCATCGTCTCGTTTACCGGCGCTCCGCGGGGAAGCTGCGCCACCGGCTTGATCTTCGCCGGACTATGCTTGCCGGCCGGGGCGTGCGCGGCGGCGGCGGGCGGCGCATGCCCGTCGGCCATCGCGGACTTCTCCGCCTGCTGGAACGCGACGTCGACGATGTAGTTCTTTTCCTCGCGGAACGAATGAACGTCGACTTCGCCGATCAAGAGGATATCGACCGCAGATGATTCGACATCGGTGCGCTGGGTGATCGATGCGACATTCGGCGGCGACGCCACCTTGGCATCGGCGAGGTCGAAGTTCAGCACGTTGTTGAATTGCAGCGTCAGCTTCTGGTCGTTGAGCACCGACGACACGTTGACGCCGTCCGGCATCTCGAACACGAAGCGCACGAACGTCGGCTGCACCGAGGCGCGGACGCGAACCGGCGCTTTCTTCTTGGCGGCGGTGACCGCGAGCTGCGCCCGCAGCGCACGCTCGGCAACGCGCGCCCGCTCGGACAGTTCGCGAATGACTTCGGCGGGCAGCGAGGGCGGCGAACCGGTCCAGCTATCGGGCAGGAAGTCGACGAAGATGCGCTCGCCTGCCGTCATGGTGTTGACGGTCGCCCGCCGCGCCAGCGACAGCCGGATCGCCATGCCGTCGGGATCGCGCCGCGCCGAGCCGACATAATCGGGAACCGCGTCCGACAGTTTGTCGACGGGAATGTCCACCGGACGCTTGAAGCGGATCACGATGATGGAGCCCGCGGTGGTGACCTCGGACTCGACGTCCTCGGCGAGCTTCAGCATCAGCCGCGCATAGCCGCCGGAAGCCGAAAACGTCGCCTCGCCCCGGACCGGGTCATCAGCCAGGGCCGCTGGCGGGAACGTCAGGCCGCCCAGGAGCGGCACCAGGACAAGGCAATGCCGCGCCGTCCGCGCCAATGCGCGGCCCAGCAACGAAACTCCAGCGGCAGCCCTTCGCCCCATCCAGGAAATCTCTTGGCCTCGACAAATTCAGCGGCGAAGCGCCCTCGCCCGCTCGTTTGAATCTTGAATTGGCCGGCTTAAGGTTTTGTTAAATATGCCGTTTCAATTGGGCTTTTGCTGCAGCATCTTGCCTTCGATCTTGGGCAGCTCGGCCGTGGAGGCGGATTTGTCGCTGCCGGCGCGGCGGGCCAGTTCCACCGTCAGCCGTTCGGCGGCTTCCGGCTGCATCAGGCCCAGGATGTCGGACATTTTCCGCGGCGCGATCTGGGAGGCGATTTCGTAGAGCACGGACATCTCCAGCCGGTCGAACACCTTGGCGGCGTCCTTTGGCTTCATGCCCTCATACATCGTGATGATGCCCTTGAAGCGCGCGGCGTCCTGTTCGGCCTTTTGCCCGGAGGCGCCGGAAATCCGCGCCTCGGTCGCCTTCATCTCCTCGACGCGGCCGTCGATGCGCTTCTCGGCCGCCTTCAGCAGGCTTTCGCGAATTTCGACCTCGCGCGCGCGCTGTTCCAGTTCCTGGCGGCGCGTCTGCAGCCGCTCGAGAATGGCCCGCTCCGACGGCGACACCGCCTGCGGGCCTTGATCGGGAAACATCACGACGCCATCGGGCTTCGGTGGTTCGGTGCCGGGGGCCGCCGGCTTCGGCGCCTCTTCCTTCTTCTCTTCCTTGGGCGCGCCGTGGGTCGAGCCGGTAATGTCATCCGGATCGATTTTAGCCCCGCCCGGGAAGCCGAGATTCTCCTGCGCCCACGACATCCTGGCCGGTTTGTTCGGCTGGTAGTCGAACACGTATCCGCCATCGAGCACGAGGCCGGCGATCTTCAGCACGGCAAGGCCGAAGATCGCAACCAGAACGACGGGCAGGACTCGAATGTCGCGGAACGATTTCATGCAGCGAGGCCATCCGTCCTTCGGCGTTCGGAGAACGCGTGTGCCGCCGCGGCAACCGCTTTCGCCGCCGAGACCTTCGGCGCTGACGAAACCGGTGCCGCTTCCTGCGTCGTCGGCCGCGCTGCGGCTGCGATCTTGGAGAGGCGGCGGATGATGCCGTCACCTTCGGCGAGCTGGCTCTTCAGATGCATCGACATCTGGGTTGCGGCGGTGATCTGGCTGCCGAGATGTTCGTTGACGTCGCGCACGGTGTGCTTGAGGCCGCCGATCGCGCGCTCGGCGATTTCGGTCGCGGTGATCAACTCGCCGATCGTGGCTTTGAGCGAATGCTCGTCCGCCTTCAGCCGCTTCAGGCGCTTGTTGAGCAGCATGCAGTAACCGATCGTGAGCATCAGCAGCACCGCTACCAGACTCTCGATCACTATTCCGATGGAATGATTCATTGTGCCTCCATCAACTTGGTTTGCTCGTCGGCCTTCTCGAACATCGCGAAGGTGGTATTGGGCTTGCGCAGCGGCTTGGTGACGCGAATGGCGACGCGGTCGCCGACCCGGCCCATTCGCCCTTCGGTCAGGATGACGTTGCCGCAGCGGACCGACACCAGCGCGTCGGCGCGCATCTCCAGCGGCAGCGTGTCGCCGACCTTCAGCTTCATCAGGTGCTTGAGCGGAATGTCGGCCTCGTACAGCACCGCATCGACGGAAATCTCGGCCTGCGCCACCTCGGTGGCAAAGTGGCCTTCCCAGATCGGATCGCGGCCGAACTTTTCGCCCATGAACATCTGGAGCAGAACCGGGCGGATCGGCTCGATGGTGGCGTAGGGCAGCAGCAATTCGATATTGCCGCCGCGGTCTTCCATGTCGATGCGCAGCCGCACCAGGATCGCGGCGTTGGCAGGCCTCGAGATCGCGGCAAAGCGCGGGTTGGTTTCCAGCCGGTCGATCGAGAACGTCACCGGCGACAGCGGCCGGAACGCCTGCTCGGCGTCGGCCAGCACGACCTCGACCAGCCGCTTGACCAGGTTGGTTTCGATCGTGGTGTAGGGCCGGCCCTCGATGCGCAGCGAGGTCTGGCCGCGGCGGCCGCCGAGCAGCACGTCGATGATCGAATAGATCAGGCTGGAATCCACCGTGGCGAGGCCAAAGTTTTCCCACTCCTCGGCCTTGAACACCGAGAGCACCGCGGGCAGCGGGATCGAGTTCATGTAGTCGCCGAAGCGCACCGAGGTGATGCGGTCGAGCGAGACTTCGACGTTGTCGGAGGTGAAATTGCGCAACGACGTCGTCATCAACCGCACCAGGCGGTCGAACACGATTTCGAGCATCGGCAGACGCTCGTAGGACACCATCGCGGAGTCGATGATGGCGCGAATGCCGGAATGGTCGTCGAGATTGACGTCGCCGACGGTGAAACCGAGCAGGTTGTCGATTTCCTCCTGCGACAGGACCCGCTCGCCGGAGTTCTTGTTGCCGAACTCGCGGCCGCCGTCCTCGACCATGGCGGCCCATTGCAGCGCCATGCTTTCGGAGAGTTCGTTAGCGGCGGCCTCTTCCGCTGCCGCCGCGGGATCCTCGGAGTCGAGCGAGGCTTCCCATTGCGCGGCAATGGCGTCCTGGTCCATCTGGTCTTGGTTGCCGGCCATGGCGCTAGACCCGTTCCATCACTGGACCACGATTTCCTTGAACAGCACGGCCGAGACCTGCTGCGGCGCCACCGCGTTGTTGACGCGCTTGGTCAGCTCTTCCTTGAGCCGGAACAGGCCCGCCGAACCGTTGATGTCGGAGGGGCGCAATTCCCGCAGGTAGGTCTGGAACAGGTCGGTGACGCGCGGCAGGTTCGGCTTGATCGCCTCGGCCTGCTTCTCTTCCTTGACCTCGAGCACGACCTTGACGCGGAGATATTGCACGCGCTCGCCGGGGGCGCCGACCAGGTTGACCATCATGTCGGGTACTTCGACAAAGGACGGCGGCTTTGGCGGCGGCGCTTCGGCATGCACCTCCTCGCCATGGCCGCGCATGAAGAGGAACCAGCCACCGCCGCCGCCGAGGATGGCGACGAAGCCGATCAGCGCAATGATCAGCTTCAGCTTGCCTTTCTTGGCCGGTATGGCGTCTGCGCCATCTGCGCCTTCCGCCGGTTCGTTGTCCGCCATTGCCCCGCCCGATCCACCTGGATGCGAACACGGTTGCCACCGACCGGGGTCAGCAAAGGCCCCATAACGCGAAACAAAAGCCGCCAGCGCACACGCGCTCTCTATAAACGCAACGCTACGGTAACAATGGTTAACGGAACCTTTCCGGTTGACGCCAACTAGGAAAAAACTGCCGGGCAAACATGGTCAACAAGACCTTTCTGCCGCCCGCGGCGCCCCCCCGAAAAACACCTAACCCTTTCATTAACCGCTGTTTTCCGAATTGGCACGGCTTTCGCTAAGTAGCTGGATGAACCGGCGGGCTTGGGAGAGCTCAAGGGTTTACGGGATCCGGACAGCGGCTTGGGAGAGCAGGCTCTAAGGATCGATCAAAAGGGGAGACCACCGATGGAGAATACGCTTCTCGTCGGACTATCGCGGCAGATGACGCTGGAACGGCAGATGGATGTCGTCGCCAACAACGTCGCCAACATCAACACGAACGGTTTCAAGGCCGACCGCTCGCTGTTCGAGGAATTTCTCAATTCGGGTGCGCACGAAGACAATTTCACGCGCTCCGACCGCCGCATCTCCTTTGTGCAGGACCGCGGCACCTTCCACGATTTCGCGGCCGGAAATACCGAGCAGACCAGGAACCCGCTCGACGTCGCGATCGACGGCGGCGGCTTCCTCGCGGTGCAGACCGCAGCCGGCGAGCGCTACACCAAGGACGGCGCACTGCAGATCAACAATCAGGGCCAGCTCGTGACCGCGGCCGGCAACCCGGTGCTCGGCGCCTCGGGCCCGATCGTGTTTCAGCCGACCGACCATGACATCGCTATCGCCGCCGACGGCAACATCACCGTGGTCGAAGGCACCGGCCGCATCGACTCGGTTCGCGGCAAGCTGCGGGTGGTCTCGTTCACCGACGCCCAGAAGCTGGTGAAGGACGGCAGCAACCTGTTCTCGGCCGGTGCCGGCGCCGCCACCCAGACCGACGCCGCCTCCAGGGTGCGTCAGGGCTTCGTCGAGAAGTCGAACGTCAATTCCGTGACCGAGATGAGCCGCATGATCGAGATCACGCGGACCTATACCCAGATCTCCGCACTGCTGTCGCAGCAGAGCGACCTGCACAAATCCGCAATCGAGAAACTCGCCGACGTTCCGGCATAACCGCAAGGCATTGATCGATGCGCGCCCTTTACACAGCAGCGACCGGCATGGCGGCACAGGAACTCAACGTTCAGGTGATCTCCAACAACATCGCGAACCTGCGCACCACCGGCTACAAGAAGCAGCGCGCGGCGTTCCAGGACCTAATCTATGACCATGTGCGCCGCGTCGGCGCGCAGGCGTCCGACCAGGGCACCATCCTGCCCGTCGGCGTCGACATCGGCGGTGGCGTCAAGACCGTCGGCACGCCGCGCCTGATGAGCCAGGGTACGCTGTCGCAGACCGGCAACGACCTCGACATCGCGATCCGCGGCGAAGGCTTCTTCAAGATCCAGATGCCCGACGGCACCTACACCTATACCCGCGACGGCACGTTCCAGATGGACGCGCAGGGCCGCGTCGTCACCGCGCAGGGCAATCCGGTGCAGCCGACGATCACGATCCCGCAGAACGCCTCCGGCATCACCATCAACGCGCAGGGCCAACTCTCGGTCACCCTGCCCGGCTCGACCACCCCGACCACGGTCGGCCAGATCGGCCTGACGCGCTTCATCAACAAGGCCGGCCTCAATCCGATCGGCGACAACCTGTACACGGACACGCCAGCCTCCGGCACGCCGCAGGACGGCATCGCCAACACCGACGGTTTCGGCGACATGCAGCAGTCCAACCTCGAACAGGCCAACGTCGAGGTGGTCTCGGAAATCTCCGACCTGATCGCCGCCCAGCGCGCCTACGAGATGAACGCCAAGGTGGTGAGCGCCGCCGACCAGATGCTGCAGTCCACCTCCAACATGTTCCGCTGAGAATTGGCCATGATCGCCCGCTCGCTCATCCTCGCCTCTGCCTTGCTCGCCGCCTCCGCTTCGGTTGCAGTCGCGCAAAGCCGGCAAGAAAATCCGACCACGCAGACCGGCATCGTCACAGCCCCCGCGCTGCGCGCCAATGTACAGGTCTCCAGCGACATCGTGCGGATCGGCGACCTCATCGACAATGCCGGCTCAGCCTCCCAGATCGCGATCTACCGCGCGCCGGATCTCGGCACCACCGGCTCACTGCCCGTGCCGCAGGTGATCAATGCCCTGCGCGCGCACCAGGTGATCGGCGTCGACACCCGCGACCTCAGGGAAATTTCGGTGACGCGGCTGGCCCGCTCGATCGAGGGCAAGGATATCGAGGCGCAGGTCGGCCGCGCGCTGGAGCGCAAGAACGGTCTTGGCGATGCCGCCAATCTCAGCCTCACCTTCGACCGCGATCCCGGAGATGTCAGGCTGGATGCCGGTTTCACCGGCGCGATACAGCCGACTTCAGTGCGCTACGACAACCGCAACGGCCGCTTCGACGTCACCTTCGAGATTGCCAATGACAGCGGCATCAGCGCGACCAAGCTGCGTTTCACCGGCACGGCGGTCGAGACCATCGAAGCCGCGGTGTTGGCGCGCAGCGTCGAGCGCAACGAGGTTTTGAAATCCTCCGACGTGATGGTCGAGCGCCGCCCGAAAGCCGAGGTCGGCGCAGATGCCGCCGTCCGCGACCGCGCGGTCGGCATGCAGGCGCGCCGCCAGCTCCGCGCCGGCCAGGCGATCAAGGTTGCAGACCTCGCCAAGCCCGATCTGGTGCAGCGCGACCAGAACGTCACGCTGACCTACGAATCGCCGGGACTTTACCTCACCGTTCGCGGCAAGGCGCTCGAGGGCGGCACCGACGGCGACGTTGTCAATGTCATGAACCTGCAATCGAAGCGCACTGTGTCCGGTGTCGTCACCGGCCGCGGCCAGGTTTCGATTTCGGTCGCTACGCCGCGGCCCGCGCCCGGTCCGGTCAGCGATGCCACCTCCTCGCTCGATGCCACGCCGTCCGCCGCTCCCATCGCCGTTGCCAACGTCAGTTCCGTCGCTGCAAAAACCGAGTAATGTAAATGTCAGTCTCCCGTATCAACCGCTTGATCCTCACCGGTGCGCTGCTGTCGCTGGCCGCCGCTGCGAGCGGTTGCTCCTCGATCGATCGTCTCTCCCAGATCGGCGAAAAGCCGAGGCTGACGGAGATCGAGAACCCGACGACGCAGCCCGGCTACAAGCCGGTGCAGATGCCGATGCCGAAACCGGAGCAGGCGTCCTATAACGCCAACTCGCTGTGGCGGAACGGCTCGCGCGCCTTCTTCCGCGACCAGCGCGCCGCGCGCATCGGCGATCTCTTGACGGTGACCGTCAACATCACCGACAAGGCCAACCTCTCCAACGAAACCCAGCGCAGCCGCACCAGCAAGGAAGATTCGGGCATCACCAACTTCATCGGCGCCCAGACCATCACGCAGGCGAACAAGATCCTGCCCGGCCGCATCCTGAGCACGGACTCCACCGCCTCCAGCGACGGCAAGGGTTCGGTCAACCGCCAGGAAGCCTTGCAGACCAACGTCGCCGCCGTGGTCACCCAGGTGCTGCCGAACGGCAACCTCGTGGTCGAAGGCAAGCAGGAGATCCGCGTCAACTTCGAAATCCGCGAACTGATCGTCGCCGGCATCGTGCGCCCGGAAGACATCCAGAGCGACAACACCATCGATTCCTCGAAGATCGCGCAGGCCCGCATCGCCTATGGCGGCCGCGGCCAGATCACCGACGTCCAGCAACCCCGCTACGGCCAGCAGGTAATGGACGTGCTGCTGCCGTTCTAGCGGGTATGATCCCAAAAAGTGGAAACCGGTTTTTGGAAAAGATCATGCCCAAATAGAAGAGCCTTCAAGAGCTCCCACACCTCGTTGCGAACCTAGGCGCGACGAAGTGTTCCAACGCGGCCCTCGTCAGCTCCCCTGACGAGGGCCGTGGTCGTTTTGAGGTTTGGCGCGTCGCGTCGGCGATGTCAGTGCGAACGGTGGCGCGGGTGATTTCGATCGACGAGCTGGGCGTAGGCATTGAGGTAACGATTGGGTGCGCAAGTGGCCATCCGGCCCGAAGCACTCACCTGGCACTGTGCGTAGCTCGAGAAGCTGCACTCGCCGGCGCCGCCGGCGAATTCATCACCCTGGATGCAATATTGATAATTCTGCGCTGTAGCAGGCGCCAAGCCAATCACGAAAAACGTCGCGGAAGTCGCGAGAGCAAGAAATACGGTGCGCATTTTTCCCTCCTGCGTTGAAGCCTCCCGCTCTATTGGTAGGTCCGGTGCAGGTATTGCAGGGTGAGCTAGTTCACATCGCGAGCCTCACTGTTAGGTGATCGCGTGATCTGAGGTGCCTGACGGACAAATCACCCACCTGCGACAAATTAACCCGACGGGCAAATTTCCGCTGTCGCCGTCGGGCAAATCAGTGGTTCAACTCCGCCCGTCTACCGCGACAAGAGGGGCGATCGCGATCGTCACGACCGTGCGGTGGGATGCGATGGACGCGAAGGCTGCGACTGACGAGCGCGGCCACTAGCGTACGGTGAAGTCGTGTGGGCCTGACGCCCCGGTGCTGGCGTCAAGTCGTGTGGAGGCGAAAGCCTCTGCCGATGATGGTGGCAAAAAGCCGGTCACCAGGGCGAACTCGTATAAGCCGTAAAGCCATTGCGTGGGGGAGGCCGGAGTGTTCTCCGCTGAACCTGTATGCTCGTGTGCAGCATTGTTTTGCACAATCACACGCGAGACCGCGGGTGCAGCGCGCACCCGGTCTTCCCCGCGCCCTCTGATTTTATGGGGGCTACGTTTCTTTCAAAACTTCGGGCGTATCGCGCCGCGAGAAGGCGAACTTATGTCCACCGTCATTGCGAGGAGCGAGGCGACGACTTGTCCGCCGTAGCTCAACGAGCGAAGGCGGAAGCAATCCATACATCCGTTATGCCGCGATGTGGATTGCTTCACTTCGCTCGCAATGACGGCTGAATTGGCGGCGAACTGAAATACTTGGCCAGGTAGCTGCGCCGGATTGCTTCACGCCCCGCCCGGTGACATAAACCTGAACTGCCGTGCGGTCATTTTTCCTCTTCCGGGAGAACTTCGATGTGCCACCTCTGCGATATCAGCGAAGCCGTCCCATCAAGGCAACCGACGCGCCGGCGCTTCCTGACGGCGGCGGGCGTCGCCGCCGGCCTGGCCTTTGCGCCGCGGGCCTTTGCCAAGGATAAAAAACCGCCGCCAAAGCCGCAGAACGTGATTTCGCCGGATGAGGCGCTGGAGCGGTTGATGAAGGGCAACGCCCGCTATGTCGAAGGCATCTCACGCCGGCACGATTTCAAGCACGAGCGCGAGGCATTGGCCGGCGGGCAAAATCCCTATGCCAGCATTTTGAGCTGCGCGGATTCCCGCATCGCGCCCGAATATGCCTTCGACAGCGGCCGCGGCGATCTGTTCGTCTGCCGCGTCGCCGGCAATTTCGCCAATGACGACACGGTCGCGAGCCTGGAATATTCGGTCGCGGTGCTTAACTCGCCGCTCATCCTGGTGCTCGGACATGAAAGCTGCGGCGCGGTCGATGCGACGATCAAGTCGCTGAAGGACAATACCACCCTGCCCGGTCACCTGCCTTCGCTGGTCGCAGCGCTGGCGCCGGCGGTGAAGGCGGTCGCCGACCAACCCGGCGACAAGCTCGCGAACGCGACGCGGCGAAACGTCATCGACACCGTCGCCAAGCTGAAGGCGGCAACGCCGATCCTCAGCGCCGCGGTCGACAAGGGAAAGCTGAAAATCGCCGGCGGCGTCTATCGTCTCCGCGACGGCAAGGTCGAGATGGTTGGCTAGAGCTTCGTAGCCCGGATGAGCGAAGCGACATCCGGGGCCGCTGCAGCCTCGCCCCGGATGTCGCTTCGCTCATCCGGGCTACAAGGACTGAACTATTCCGGCGTCGCGCGCCGGATCAGGGCGCAGAGCCCGGTCATGCGCGCGATCGGATGTTCGACGAACAGGCGGCAGGACGCCAGCGTGCCCTTGAGCGTATCGGGGGGCGTGGCGGGTTTCAGGTGCGAGGCGAGCATCGCGCCATGGGCGTGACCGAGCGCGCGGGTGGAAAGCGTCAGCGCGTTCAGCCGCCCCTGGCGCTGCAGCGGCGCCAGCAGGGTGCGCAGCAGCGCAAGATAGGATGGCCAATACGCCAGATGCCGGTACATGCTCGCGATCAACTGAGGGTCGGTGTCCTCGCCAAAGCTGTTCAGCTCCTCGACCAGTGCCGCCACTTCGGGATCCAGCGCGTCCATCGGCGGCAACTCGGGAATCTTCGTACCCGACGGCTTCGGCGCGACGGCGGCCGGCGTCACGGCGTCGGCCGGCCGCGGCTCGTAATGCGCCAGCAGCGCGGAGAGCACCACGAGCGCCAGCGCGTTGGTGTACTGATAGCTGTCGAGCACGTTGCGAATGATGCCCCGGTCGGATTCATCGATGCCGGCGGCGAGCAGCGTATCGGCGGAAAAATCCGGCCAGTCCGGCAGCGCGATGCTGCGGCGCACCGCTTCGGCATGCAGCGGTGCGGCACCGAGATAAAGCGGTCGCACCGTCGACCACGTCCATGGCAACGCACCCGGCATGGTCGCGAGATTGCGCCAGATCAGGTTGACGACGCTGGTGCCGAGCACCTTGCGGATATCGGCATAGATCTCGGCGGTCT
Source organism: Bradyrhizobium sp. KBS0727 (assembly GCF_005937885.2). NCBI lineage: Bacteria > Pseudomonadati > Pseudomonadota > Alphaproteobacteria > Hyphomicrobiales > Nitrobacteraceae > Bradyrhizobium > Bradyrhizobium sp. KBS0727. The sequence continues at coordinate 4,775,101 of NZ_CP042176.1, forward strand.
CGCCCCTGGCGTCGCCCTCAAGGATCGATGGAACGCTCTCTGCCATCACGCTCACTCAATTCGGGAAAGCGGCCGCGACGGTGCCGAGTCCATCCAGTTCCATCACCACCGCATCGCCCGCCTTGAGCCACACGGTCTTGACGAGACTGCCGGTGAGCACGATCTGGCCGGCGTGCAATCCCTTGCCCTCGGCGGCGAGATGATTGGCGAGCCAGGCCAGCGCGTTATGCGGATGCCCGAGCACGTCGGCGCCGGTGCCACGGCCGACTTCCTCGCCGTTGATCATGGCGCGGCCGGTGACTTTGAGCAGGTCGGGCGCGTTCAAACGCGAAACCGGCGCGCCGAGCACGCAGCCGGCAGCGAAGAAATCGTCCGCAACCAGCGTCGGCGCTCCCGCCGTCTCCCAATTGACGTAGCGGTCGTCGACGATCTCGATCGCGGGGTGATAGGCCTCGATCGCCTCCATCACCCATTCGGCCGTGAACGGCTCTTCGCTCGGCGACAGATCGCGCGCGAGCCTGACCGCGATTTCGCATTCGACACCGACGCGCACGTAACCGCCGAAGCGCAACGTCGCGCCGCTGTCGTGCACCCCCTTGGCGAACACGCCGCCGGCGCAGGGATGCGGGATGTCGAGATATCGCTGCATCACCGGGCTGGTGCAGCCGATCTTGTAACCGACCAGGGGCCCCACCTTGGGCAGCAGCAGATCGTGCAGCGCGCGCTGAACCCGGTAGCCTTCGGCCTCGTCGCCGGGCGCGACGTCAGGCGGAAGTGCCGCCAGCGGCGCGCGCCCGCGGCGGGCGGTGGCGATGATTTTTGCGGCCGCGAGAATTTTGTCCATCGGCGGCGGCTTTCTGGTTCGAGATCCGCAGCGACCACCGCAACCGGCGATCAATCGCTGCGCTTTACCCTACTCGTCGCGATAAACCTTCTCGCGCTTCTCGTGGCGTTCCTGCGCTTCCACCGACAGCGTTGCGATCGGGCGGGCTTCAAGCCGCTTCAACGAGATCGGCTCGCCGGTCTCCTCGCAATAGCCGTAGGTGTTGTCCTCGATTCGCTGCAGCGCGGCGTCGATCTTGGAGATCAGCTTGCGCTGGCGGTCGCGGGCGCGCAGTTCGATCGCGCGATCGGTTTCGGAAGAGGCGCGATCAGCCAGATCGGGATGATTGACGTTCTCTTCCTGGAGGGTTTGCAGGGTGATCTTCGATTCCCTCAGGATCTCGTCCTTCCACGCCAGCAGCTTCGCGCGAAAGTAATCGCGCTGGCGGTCGTTCATGAAAGGCTCTTTTTCGGTAGGTCGATAGTTCTTCAACTTTTCCAAGGCCAGCCCATCTTCACGTGCAAGGCGGGACGGAAAAGAGTCCGTCCGCGCGGGCCTTATATAGCGGCGGGTTGTGACAGACAATATCGGCCATCCCCAGGAAGAGGCCGGCCCCAACGCCCTGCACAGGCAAAACTATCGGGGCGGCCAGCCTCTTTAATAGCCAACCGTGAAGCGCTGCCGGATATGGGCCGGACGCTCGATCTCGTCGGCGAGTGCAACTGCGAAGTCCTCGAAGGAAATCCAGCTTTTCCCGTCCTCCGCGGTCAAAAGCTGGTCCATTCCAAGGCGGAACTTGCCGGTCCGCTGGCCGGCCGTAAACAGGGCCGAGGGCGACAGGAAGGTCCAGTTCAGTTCCTTTTCCTGGCGCAGCAGGTCGAGGAAGGCCGCCCCCTTCTCGGCCTCGGCCTTGTATGCCACGGGAAAACCAGGGGTCGTCACCAGCCGGACGCCGGGCGCCACCTCGAGGCTGCCGGCGCCGCCAACCACGAGGTAGCGGCTGACTTTCGAAACCTTGGCGGCCCCGATCAGCCGGACCGGGTCGCTGTCGAGAAAGTGCACCGCACTGATCACGGCGTCGTGGCCGGCGAGCAGCCGGGCCAGGCCCGCCTGGTCCAGCACGTCGCCCGTGATGGCGGTGACGTTGGCGAGGCTTGCGATCTTGCCGGGGTTGCGGGCGATGGCGGTGACGGCGTGGCCGCGGCGGGCGAGTTCGGCGGTGATGCGCGAACCGGCGTTGCCGGATGCGCCGATGACGGCGATTTTCATGGGGAGTCTCCATTGGCGTGGTGGATGTGGTATCCAATGGTGACTAGATAGCGAAAAGGATGTAGGTGTTAAGAGAGCACTTTGGGGTCACCTGATTACGCCGGAGTAACCGCCGTGAAAGCTGCGAACATCAAAACCGCGAACGCCTATTCTGCGGACTGCCCGACGCGCCAGATTCTGGATCGTGTCGGCGACAAATGGGCCGTCCTCATCCTGCTTCTCGTGCGGCACGAACCAATGCGTTTCAATGCGTTACGTCGAACGATTGAAGGTATCTCGCAGAAGATGCTCTCACAGGTGTTGAAGTCGCTCGAGCGCGACGGGCTGATCAAACGCCGCGCCATCGCCACCGTGCCGGTCATGGTGGAGTATTCGATCACGCCGCTTGGGGCGACGCTCGCGAGCGCCGTCGATCCCTTGCGCGACTGGGCCGAAAGCAATCTGAAGGAGGTGCTGAACGCGCAGCGCCGTTACGACGCGCAGCGCAAGCCGATCGCGGCGTGAGCATAGCGTTTTCGAGCGAAGTGGATTCCGGTTCGCGTGAACAAAACGCGTCAAATAAGAAGTTTAGAACTGACCGGCCTTGGCCAGTTCGACTTCGACGCGGAGCTCGATTTCGGACAGCACGGAATCGAGGCCGAGATCGCCGGAGGAAGACTTCAGGTTGGCGGCGGCATCGCGCAGCCGGTTGACGGTCGAGGCATCGAGATTACCGGAGAGCAGTCCGAGCTTGAGATCGTCGAGCACATCGAGCGCGCCCCTGCCCCGCGCCACCGAACGCTTGCGGCGCTCGGTTGCGTCCTCGACGCCCTGCATCGCCAGCAGCGCATCGATGCTGCCGGCGGCCTTCGGTGCCGAGACAGCGCGCGGCTCGTCCGGCGTGGCCGGCGTCTCCGGCAGCGAAAAGCCGGTCGAGCTGGTTCGCCGCGTCTGGCTCGCGGGCGATCCAAGCGTGGTGCCGTTCGGTCCGTAGATGCGCATCGTGGTGATCTCGCCCGAGGGAATAGAGCGCAGCATTGCCCCGCCATGGTTAACGACACGTAAACGACCCGGCAAAATCTGCCGACGGCGGCAGTTTCGCCACCGCCCGGGCACCGCGCCGGCACCGACGCTCTCGAACAATTCCTATTGTTATCAATGCATTGCACGCATCATGCCGCGTGGCATCGATCTCGCATAGTTAATGGCGGATCACCGTCATGGGAGTGGCGTTGCGGTCCGGTTGAAGACCTCGAGGGGAGCACAGGATGCCCGGCATCCGTTCGGCAAGAGTAATCTGGGTGGCCTGCGCTGCGCTGCTGGCGCTGGCACTGACGGGCGTGTCCGCGGGCGCGACCTCGCGGATCAAGGACCTCGCCAATATCGAAGGCGTACGGCAGAACCAGTTGATCGGCTACGGCCTCGTCGTCGGCCTCAACGGCACCGGCGATACGCTGAACAACATTCCCTTCACCAAGCAATCGCTGCAGGCGATGCTTGAGCGCATGGGCGTCAACATCCGCGGCGCCACCATCCGCACCGGCAACGTCGCCGCCGTGATGGTCACCGGCAACCTGCCGGCGTTCGGCACCCAGGGAACGCGGATGGACGTCACCGTCTCCGCGCTCGGCGACGCCAAGAACCTGACCGGCGGCACGCTTCTGGTCACCCCCCTGCTCGGCGCCGACGGCAACGTCTATGCGGTGGCGCAGGGTTCGCTCGCGATCTCCGGATTCGCGGCCGAAGGCGCCGCCGCCAGCATCACCCGCGGCGTGCCGACCGTCGGCCGCATCGCCAATGGCGCCATCATCGAGCGTGAGATCGAATTCGCGCTCAATCGCCTGCCCAATGTGCGGCTGGCGCTGCGCAATGCCGACTTCACCACCGCCAAGCGCATTGCGGCTGCGGTCAACGACTTCCTCGGCGTCAAGACCGCCGAGCCGATCGATCCCTCCACCGTGCAGTTGTCGATCCCGGCCGAGTTCAAGGGCAACGTCGTCGCTTTCCTGACCGAGATCGAGCAGTTGCAGGTCGAACCAGACCTCGCCGCCAAGATCGTGATCGACGAACGCTCCGGCATCATCGTGATGGGCCGCGACGTCCGCGTCGCCACCGTTGCGGTGGCGCAAGGCAATCTCACCGTGACGATTTCGGAAAGCCCGCAGGTCAGCCAGCCCAATCCGCTATCACGCGGCCGGACGGTGGTGACGCCGCGCACCGGCGTCAGCGTCACCGAGGACGGCAAGAAATTCGCCGTCGTGAAAGACGGCGTCTCGCTGCAGCAGCTCGTCGACGGCCTCAACGGCCTCGGCATCGGGCCGCGCGACCTGATCGGCATCCTGCAGGCGATCAAGGCCGCCGGCGCGATCCAGGCCGACATCGAGGTGATGTGATGCAACAGAGCCTGATCAACAGCACCTCCGGGAGCATGCCCACCAAGGCGATGATGCCGCTGTTCAAGGGCCGTCCGGATCCGGCCTTCACCGAGGCGCTGGCGAAGGTGTCGCCGCAGGCGCAGGCCAAGGCGAAGGCCACCGCAACCGACTTCGAAGCGATGTTCCTGAACTCGATGTTCTCGCAGATGACCACCGGCGTCAAAGGCGACGGTCCGTTCGGCGATACGCCGGGCACCGGCGTCTGGCGCTCGATGCTGACCGAACAATATTCGAAGTCCTTCGCCAAGGCCGGCGGCGTCGGAATATCGGATGACGTCTATCGCACGCTGATCATGCAGCAAGCCAACCGCGCCGCCTAATCCAACGGGAACCCGACATGAATCAGCGTCCTCAGGCAAGACCCGCACCGGCCGCGGCGATTTCCACCCCGGTCGAAGCCCGCAAGCTCGCCGAAAACCTGATGGACGTGATGAGCGCGCTGCTCGGCGTCATCGAGCGCGAGACCGAACTGGTTCGCGCCGGCAAGCTGCACGAAGCCATGCAGCTTGAAGCGCAGAAAAGCGAGCAGTCGCGCCGTTATACGCTCGCGGTCGAGAACCTGAAGAACTCGCAGGCGTATCTGTCGCAGGTATCGCCGGAATTGCTGACCTCGCTGCGACGCCATCACGACACCTTCCGCGCGATGCTGCAGATCAATCTCACCGTGCTCGCGACGGCGCATGCGGTTTCCGAAGGCATCGTGCGCGGCGTCAACACCGAGATCCAGCGCCGCAGCATGCCGAACAGCTATACGGCCTCCGGACAGCGCACGACGCCGGGTCCGCGCCACCACACGCCGCTCTCGGTCAGCCGCTCGCTCTGAACGTTCTCGCGCGCATGCGTCCCGGCGCGATGCGCCGGGAATGCATCAATTTTTCGACAAATCGGCGCATCCGCATCAGAACCTGGTTCAGCGTGTTCGCTAACTCGATATTGAGAGGCGACGAGACATATTGCGGATGACGAGGGGTTGGGATTTGACTCGCAGGAAGCCCGGAGGCTGCCATGAGTACAGATTTCAGCATCAGGCCGGTGGGGGCACCGGTCGCAACGCCTATTGTGCAGGCCCCAAGCGAAGCAGCGGGCAAAGCGGTCGCGACCGAACTGCCGGCGCGCAAGAGCGTCACGGTGGCTGACACCGGCGCAGCCGTACACAATGATCCGCAGATCGGGAGCGATTCAGTATCGCGTCAGGCGTTTATCGATCGCGCCGCGGGCTCGATCGTCTATCAAGTCGTCGACAACAGAACCAGCCTGGTAGTACAGCAATTCCCCGATGAAGCCGTCCTGCGCCGTCGCGCCTATTTCCATGCGCTGGATCTGACAAAGGGCGCGCCCACACGTCCTCTTGCCACCGACCTCAAGGCCTGAGCCCGCTCGTCCGGTTACTGGCTCAGGGTGGCAACCGCGGTGTCGAGGAAAGTTCCGCCGGTCGCGGGATCGGTGACGACGTTCTTGATCTGCGCCGTTCCGGCCTTCGCCGCCAAACTAAACTTCGTATCGCCAATCCGGAACGACTGATCCTTGATCAGGACGGTCTGGTGTTTGATCGTGCTGCCGCTCTGGTACGAGACCTGTGCGCGGAAGCCGCTGACGTTCGAGACCTTGAGCGTGAACGTTTTCTTGTCCTGGTAGGTGCCCGACCAGGTGCCCTGATAGAGCTTGGGATCGACGGCGACATACGGGGTCCTGGACGGAACCCCGGCCGATCCGGCTGACTTGTAGGCGGCTGACAGGATGCTCGTGACGTCGACCATGGCCGCGCTCCGCCGGATCGAAAAGCCGTCAGACCTGACCCGACAGGCCCGCGGCGATGTTGCAGTTGATGTCGATCAGCGATTTCAGCTTCGCCGGATCCGGATTGATCTGCATATCGATCGTCTGCTTCATGACGAATACGCCGATATTGGCAATATTCTGCCTGATCTCCAACGGCTGCGGGTTGTCGTTAGTTTCCGCCGCGCTCATGAAAATCGACCACAGCCGGCGATTGAACAGCAACGCTTGATGCAGGCTCTTGTCAGGGCCGCTCCAGTTGGCCTGGACGTCCTGTAATTGTCTTGCTGCCTTTAGCAGGGCCTGTGCCTCGATTTCCCGAGGGGACGCCGTCGTTTGCGACGTGCGGGCATAGGCTTGAGCGGCATGAGACATCCATCACCTCTGGGAACGCTTTGCGCGGGGACACTTCGAAGTTGCCCAACGTTTGTACGGCGCTGCCTTTAAAATATGGTTAGTAGTTGTTACCGTATTTGTCCGGAGTTGGGCAACGAATCCGTCCAGGCTATCGACGCGGCCTCGCGGTCACGTCAAGAAAACGGCGGGATTTCCCCCGCCGTTTCGCTTTACGTTTCTTGCCGTCGATATCAGCGCAGGAGCTGAAGCACGCTCTGCTGCGACTGGTTGGCCAGCGCCAGCGCGGAGACAGCGATCGACTGGCGGGTCGACAGCGCCTGGCTGTTGGCCGCTTCCTCGTTGGTATCGGCCACCGTCAGGTTGGCCGAACCGGTCTGCAGCACGTTGATCAGGTTCTTCGAGAAATCCTGACGGATCTGCACGACGGAGAGGTTCGAGCCGAGAGACGAGGCTTCAGTCCGCAGCGCGCTCGACGCGGCGCTGATCTTGGCGATCGTCGCGTTGGCCGAACTGTTGTCCAGGAAGTCGGTACCGGGGACCAGCGGACTCAGGCCCAGGCCGGCCGCGCTATAGGTAACGCCGGAGATGTTGAGCGTGGACTTGCCGGTTTCGTTGAAGGTCAGCTTGAGATTGTCGCCGTTGAGCAGGTTGATGCCGTTGAAGGAAGCATCCTGCGCCGTGGTGGATATCTGCGTGATGATGTTGTTGTACTGAGCGACCAGGCTGGCGCGAATGGTCTGCGAAGCCGGATCGGCAACCGGCGGGGCAACAGCGCCGAAGGTCACCGTACCACCGCCCGTGTTGGTATAGGTGACGGCGCCGATGGTGGACGAAGCCGCGTCGTTGGTCGTGGTAATGACGAGCTTGTTGGCGCTGTCGAGGCTGGCGGTCAGGTTGTTGGCCGCCAGAGCGGTGTTCAACTGGGCCAGGGACTCGTTGGCGCCGAAGGTAATGGTGGTCGCCGTTCCGCCACCGGTGGCGGCGATTGCCAGAACGTCGCCGGCTTTGATGGTAACGCCATCAACCAGATTGGTCGGAGTGCCACCGAGGGCGGCAGCCGAAGTCACCGTCGACTTGGGTGAATAACCGGAGGTCGTCTGCAGGACCTGGCTGGCGATCGATTTCGCGGTATCGACCAGCTTCTGCAGCGAGGTAAGGCCGGTGTTGGCGGCCTGCAGGACCTGCACGCCGTTGCCGATCCCATCGAGCAGATTGTTGATGTCGCTGGCGCGGTTATCGAGACCCTGCGCGGTGAAGAAGTTGGTCGGATTGTCGAGCGCCGAGTTGACCTTCTTGCCGGACGAAAGCCGGTTCTGCGTGGTGGCGAGCAGGTCGGCGGTCGACTGCAAGGAGAGCAGGTTCTGGCGAACCGATGCAGAAAGAACAATACCGGACATGGGGCGGACCTTCCTAGTTTACGTTCCGCCGTTCTACGGTAATTCCTTTAAATTATAGTTAATGCCGGCTTAAGTTGTTTGATTAAGGCCTTCTTAAAACGCGCCGTTGTTGCCTTCGAAGGGTCTCGCCTTATCGGAGCGCCCACCAAAACAAAAAAACGGCGGGGGTTCCCCCGCCGTTTTCGTCTTGTTTCTTGCCGTCGAGATCAGCGCAGGAGCTGAAGCACGCTCTGCTGCGAGGTGTTGGCCAGCGACAGCGCGGACACCGCGATCGACTGGCGGGTCGACAGCGCCTGGCTGTTGGCCGCTTCCTCGTTGGTGTCGGCCAGCGTCAGGTTGGACGCGCCGGTCTGCAGCACGTTGATCAGGCTCTTGGAGAAGTCCTGGCGGAGCTGCACGACGGACAGGTTCGAACCCAACGCCGACGCTTCGGTGCGGAGCGAGGTGCTGGCCGCGCTGAGCGTGACGAGCGCCTTGCTCGCAGAGTTGTTGTCGAGGAAGTCCGTTCCCGCGGCCAGCGAAGAAAGGCCAAGGCCCCCAGCGTTGAAGGTCACGCCAGAGATGTTGAGCGTGGACTTGCCGGTTTCGTTGAAGGTCAGCTTGAGGTTGTCACCGTTGAGCAGGTTGATGCCGTTGAAGGAGGCGTCCTGCGACGTGGTGGAGATCTGCGTAATGATGCTGTTGTACTGGTTGACCAAGCTGGTGCGAATGGCCTGCGAGGCAGCATCGGCAACCGGCGCGACGGCAGCGGCGAAGGTCGCCGTACCAGCGCCGGTAAGGGTGGCGGCGCCGACGGTCGACGAGGCCGCGTCGTTCGTCGTGGTGAAGACGAGCTTGTTGCTGCTGTCGAGGCTGGCCGTGAGGTTGTTGGCCGCCAAAGCGGTGTTCAACTGGGCAAGAGACTCGTTGGCGCCGAAGGTGATGCTGGTCGCCGTTCCGCCACCGGTGGCGGCGATGGCCAGAACGTCGCCGGATTTGATGGTAACGCCATCAACCAGATTGGCGGCGGTGCCACCGAGGGCGGCAGCCGAACTCACCGTCGACTTGGCCGTATAGCCGGTGGGCGCCTGCAGGACCTGGTTGGCGATCGACTTCGCGGTATCGACCAGCTTCTGCAGCGAGGTCAGGCCGGTGTTGGCAGCCTGCAGGACCTGCACGCCGTTGCCGATGCTGTCGAGCAGGTTGGTGATGTCGCTGGCGCGGTTGTTGAGGCCCTGCGCGGTGAAGAAGTTGGTCGGGTTGTCGAGTGCCGAGTTGACCTTGTTGCCGGTGGCAAGGCGGTTCTGCGTGGTGGAGAGCAGTTCGGCGGTCGATTGCAGGGAGAGGAGGTTCTGGCGAACTGAAGCGGAGAGAACAATAGCCATTTTCATACCTTTCTGGTGTGAAACTAGAGTGCGTGCCTACTCCCGACCTGTTCTGATCGGGCGACCGGCCGACCGTGCAGCCAAGCCTCTAAGAAAATATGAATTCGGTACCTCGCTATTGATCTGTCGATCACGCCAGCGACGGCCCGCCTGGGTTTTCGTCATCGCGTCATTTGCATACAACGTTGATAATACTGCACATTCACGCGATCTCGCGCCGCGTTTACCAAGCGTTAACCGTAATAAGAAAGGATTGTGGCGCACCGGCCGAAGAAGCCTCAGCGCGTATGTGGCGCGGCCCAAGCCGGTATCCATTCGAATACACAGTGATGGTCGCTCACGTGAGGCAGCAACGGAGAACAGACATGGCCTTGAAAGTCGAGCTCAAGCCGAACGAACGGATCATCATCGGCGCCTGCGTCATCACCAATACCGATCAGCGCGCCCGGCTTTTGATCGACGGCGACAAGATCCCGATCCTGCGCGAAAAAGATATCCTGACGCCCGAGACCGCCGACACGCCGGCCAAGCTGGTCTATCTCGCCGTGCAATTGATGTATCTGTCGCCGGATCCGGTGGCCCATCACCTGACCTATTTCAGCCTGTTGCGGGACATCCTGAGCACGATGCCGAGTGGATGGTCCTTCATCGAGGGGATCAACAACCACATCCTCAACGGCGATCTCTATCATGCGCTGAAAGAGGCGAAGAAATTGATCAGCCACGAAGAGACTCTCATCGCCGATGCGAAAAGCCTGCAGGCTGGCGACGCAAACACCGAACTCAAATCGGCTTAACGTGCCCATCTGACAAGGTAGCGCGACCGCCGGACTCCGGATCGCCTACAGCGCCAAGGGCGGCGACTGCTCGATGTCGAGCACCGGCTCGTCTCCGCAAGACGATCGTCTCGCGCCAAACTCCAGTACTGCCGAGATCAGGGCGTCGATGTCGCAGGTATCGGTGCGATGGTTGACGATCGCCGCACGTATCGCGAGTTCTCCGTTCAGCAGCGTCGTCGACGGAGCCGCGATGCCGGACTCCTGAACGTCGACGACGATATCGCCATTGACGCGATTGCCGTCCGCACATCGGTAACGGAAGCAGACGATATTGAGCTGCACCGGGGCAAGCAACTCGAGCCGGGGCTCCGCCAGGATCCGGGCTTCCAGATATCCCGCAAGCGCGCAGGTTCGCGTGATGACGGCTCCGAGCTTCTCCGTACCGTAGGTCTTCAGGGTGAACCATGTCTTGAGTGCCCTGAAGCCCCGCGACAGATCCGGGCCTAGATCGCAAGGCCAGGGCGAGTTGGCAGCGAGCCCCCGCGTCTCGCGCCGCAGATACGCCGCCGGAGCGGCAAACGTCTGACGATGGCGCTCGCCGTCACGCACAATCAGGAAGCCCGCGTCGTAGGGCACCTGCCCCCATTTGTGAAAATCAAGCGCAATCGAATCCGCGCTTTCAATTCCAGCCAGCCGCGGCGCGAGCACCGGGGACAGAGTGCCGAGTGCGCCATAGGCGCCGTCGACGTGAAACCAGAGTCCCTCTTCCCGGCATAGCGAAGCGAGCGCCTGCAGATCGTCGATGGCACCGATATCCACCGTTCCCGCCGAGCCGACGACGAGGAACGGATTCAAACCGGCCTCGCGGTCCAACGCAATCCGGGCGCGCAGCGCTGCCAGGTCGATGCGGTGAGACCGGTCCACCCCGATGCAGCGCAATGCATCGCTCCCGAAGCCGGCGATATCCATCGCCTTGGCGATGCAGCCGTGCGCCGCGACCGAGGTATAGGCAGTCAGTGACGTACCTTGGACGCCGCGCTGCCGGACCGATCGTCCGAGCGCCGTTGTTCGCGCCACCAGCACCGCCATCAGATTGGCCATCGACGTCCCGGTGACGAAAATGCCGCTCGCCCCATGCGGAAAGCCGAACATCTGGCGCGTCCATTCGACGATCTGGCGCTCGACCTCGACCGGAATGTGATCGCGCCCGCCGAGATTGGCGTTCAAGCCGGCCGCCAGCATCTCCGCCAACATGCCGACCGCGGTGCCGCCGCCGTGCACCCATCCCATGAAACCGGGATGAACGTTGCCGGTTGCGTAGGGAACGATGAAATCGGCGAATTCGCGATAGACGTCGCCGGGATCGCAGGCCTGATGCGGAAGACTCGCACGAAACCGCGCGCGCACGTCGTCAGGTATCGGCTGCCAGACCGGGCGATCGCGAATGTTGGCAGCGTAGTCGATCATGTCATCGAGCATGCGATGACCAAGCGAACGTATCTCGTCCCAGTTTTGCGGATCGAGCGTCTCGCTCGACGTCGACGGCACCGGTGCTTCACGCAGCACCTTCGTCACGCCGCCTGCTCCCGGCCAGGCCGGCCGTGGCGATACAGCATCGTCGCGAATGCGTCGAAGATCCTGCGCATTTGGGGAGACTTGTAGGGAAACAGCTCCGGCGAATCCATGTTGTGCACGACCGCGGTATTGTCCGCCTCGAATATCAGCAACTCTCCGCGCTTGTTTTCCGCGCAGTCGATCGTGAAATAGTCGAGCCCGACACGGTCGATCATCGCGGCCAGCGCATCCTGATGGCGAACCGCGAAAGCACTGTCGAAGCTGCGCATGAAGTTCTCTTCTTCAAGGCGCTTGCTTTCGCTCAACGCCATGTTCGCGTTGAGGTACCAGATATCCCACCGGTCCGCGATCGCCATGTGGCAGGCGTAAGGCCGGCCATCGACGACAACAACGCGAAATTTACGGAACAATCCGTCATCGCCGGCGTAATCGACAAAGCGAGAGACGAAGAATTCCGGCTCTGATCTTTCCGCAAGATATCGACCGATCGCATCGCGTTCGTCGAGCTTGGCGAGCCCGGCGCCGGCGTGCGAACCGCGCGGCCGGACGATGATCGGAAACTGAAGTTCCGGCAAGACGTCCGCAAGCAGACGATTCGATTGCGCCACGTCAGATAATTCCTCGCGTGTCACGGCCACGGTTGCGGGAATATCGAGTCCATCGATTCCGCGAAGCAGGCCGTGCAGCTTGTCGCGATCCAAATTGCCGACGCGGCGCGGTGAATTAAGGAGTGGCCGCGGCCAGCACGGCACGGCCCGATCGATGATGCGGAGCGCGTCACTGCATTCCTCGGAATCGGAAGCAATCACGATCGCAACGTCATGATCGGGCAGCGGTGCCGGCAATCCTGCTCCGGCAACGACATAAAGCGTCAGCAACTCGATGGCGGAGTCCTCGAGCAGGAATTCGATCGGCGTGTTGCCGCCCATGTCGATCGCAGCCGCGAGCGCGAGCACGCGCAGCTTCGGTTTTTCCGTCGCGCACGGCGATCGGAACAACTGATGGAAGGCAAGCACCTCGGACTGGATGGCCAATCCCGCCTGCTTGTCACCGAGTAGCTGCGTGATCAGCGACAGGTCCAGTCCCTCGCCCGCATCGGCGGTTCCGCTAACGACCTTCGAGATCAATTCATCCCGCAACGGACGAAGATCGGCCCCGTGAAAGGCCATCGTCGTGAGTCTGGCAAACCCGATGCGGTCCGCGCTAAGCGGCTTGGCGGTCGGAACCGGCTGGTTGAATTCAGGCTGCATAAAAGGACTCCAGAGATGGCCTAGCCGACCGGAAGGAATTTGGTCAGTGTCAGTTGCGACAGCATGGAAGTGGTCTGGTAGGAAGCCTGCAGGCTGGTCTGAAGAGCCAGAAGCTGGCTCGCCACCTGGTCCGGAGAAATGGTTTCGGTCTGGTCGACGACGTTCTGCAACATTACCTTGGCCTGCTTTTGCCGCGCCGTGGCGTCGCTCATCGTGGCCTGCGCCATTGCCAGATCGGTCTGGATGTCCTGGATCGTCTGCTTTCCCGGCTGCGCCGTGAGAGCTTGCGTGATCCGCTGGCTCAGCGCCGATACTTGCGCCGCAGCATTCGGATTCGTCGGCGAGGTCGTCACCGCGGAAAACACCGCCAGCGCTTGAAGCTGCGAACGAATGGCGGGCTCGTCGGCCTGGATCCCATATTCAACCTTCACCGAGGCATCGACCCGCGCTGTCGCCGACGCGCGCGCGGTAGCGGTCGGTCCGGGATTTCCGGTGTACCAACTGACGGTATTCGCCGGCGTGCCGCTGACCAGCGACGTCGCGGAGCCCAGCGGCGAACCGCCCACCCGCAACGGCGGCACGGTCGCGGTCGCGGTCGCGCCGAAGCCGAGCGCAGCGAACGCCGCCGTGTTCGAACTGGAGACCGACAGGCTCGCAGCGTTATCGATGTGAAGCGAGATCACGCCGCCGCTGACGGTGGATGGCGTGGAAGTGCCCGTGATCGAGTCGATTTTTGTCAGCAGGCTCTGGACGTTGTCGGTGACATTGAGTTGGTTGCCGGCAGCACCCGAAGCGACAAAGGTGATCGGTGTGCCATTGACGGTGATGGTGTCGCCAGCCGCAAAGCTCGCGCCCAGCGAGTCGGTGCCCGCCGCACCGGACAGCAAGGTCGCGCCGGTGATGGGAGCAGGTGTCGCCGCCTGGTTGTTGACCACGCTACCCGTCGCCGTTCCCGTCGTATTGAAAAAATCATTGCCGGCCTGCACCGCCGACGCCGCTACCAGCGACGTATTGGCCAGCGTGCCGATCGCCGTATTCAAGGCCGCGTTGAGATTGGCCGCCGTCGCCGTCGTGCTGACCCCGATGGCGAAACTGCCGGCCGGCGGCGGCGTCGCGCTGGAGGCCGTCAGCGCAATCGATTCCGTCGACCCGTCAGGCAGATTGAACGTGAAGCTGACCTTGTCGCCAACGTTGGGGTTGGTGGCGCCGAGGTCGATCGAAATACCCGCTGGCGATCCGGACGGACCGGTAACCGTCGCGCCGGTCAGCGACGACGAGACCGAACTCAGCTTCAGGCCGAACGGCGAACCGGCGACATCTTCCGCCACTTTCACCGACGTTGCCGTCGGGGATGTAATGACGAGACGACCGAGACCGGTGGTGCCGACATCGGCCTGCTTGCGTTCGGCGATCACCTGCTTCAATCCGGCCTGCGTCGTCGTCCCGTTCAGGATGTCGTCCATCGACGCGACCGACGGGGTGGTGACGGCCGTGCCGGAAAACAGAAAGCGGTCTCCGGCCTGGGTATTGAGAATTCCGAGCATCGAGGAGAGCTGCGAGGTCGCGGTTTCCTGGGCGATGCTCTGGCCAGCGGTGTTCAACGCCTGCGAGGAACCATTCGCGCTGTTCTGGATCGTCTTGCCGATATCGTTCATCGCCTGCAGCACGGTGTTGGCGACACCGATGCTGGAATTGATGACGGTCATCGTATCCGTGAAGGCGGACATGCCCGACAGTTGCGACCGCGCGGCAATGGCAAATCCTTCGTTGACGCCCATGCCCGCATAGGTCGTCGACTTGTTTCCGGTCGTAAGCTGGGACTGCAGAACCGTCATCTGGTTCTTCAGGGTCTGAACCGACTGATTCAGGATCAGGGAGCCGGCGTAACTGAGGGAGTTGATTGCCATATCGTCCGCCTTATACCTGCGCCTGCAGCAGGCTGTTCATCATGCTCTGAACCACTGACATCACGTGGGCATTGGCGGCATAGGAATTCTGCAGCGCGATCAGGTTCGCCATCTCGGTGTCGATGTTGACGCCGGACGTGGACTGCATCTTCTGCTTCAGCGTGTTGACGACGACATCCTGGCCCTGCTGAAGCTGAGTCGCGGTGGTGGAAGCGTTGCTCTGCTGACTGAGGAACTGTTGCATGTAGCTGCCCAGCGTTCCCTTGAAGGGCGATGCCGCCGTACCCAGTCCGGTCGCGGACGAGTAGCTGAAGGTTCCGGATGTCAACTGGTTGTAGAGAAAGTCCGAACGCGTGGTGTCGCCGGACTGGGTCGCAGGCGAGGTGTTGTAGACCGATAGTTTCGAGGGATCGCTGAGAACGGCGGCGTTCACCGTGATGCGCCCCGCCAGTCCGGTGAACTGCGAACCGCTAGCGGTGATCGAACCGCTGTAGGGCGAGGTGCCGTCGGTGAACAACGCCAGTTGCGGGCTTCCGTTCGCCAGCGACGTCGCCGTCTTGGTGACTGAGGCGGCGTTGACGGTCGCAGCCGACGCACCGTTGTCAACGACGCGCAGCGTCGATCCGGACGGATTGGAGAACTGAAGGCTGGTGCCGCCGAGCGCGGCGTTCAATTGCGTCACGACCGACGCCATGCCGCTTGCAAAATTGATGCCGATCCGCGTCGGATTGGCGCCGGTGGCGTTCGAAAGGGGAAGCACGGAGGGATCGTCGACGCGAACGATCGAGACCTGATGCTGGGTGTTGGTCGCGGTATCCGTATAGGTCAGATTGACCGTGTTGCCCGGCAGCATGTTCGACAGGTCGAGATCGAAGCCGGCCTTGGGCGCCAGCGCCGCGGGCGCCGCGGTGCCGGCCGTGGTCGTATCCGACAGCGCGCTTGCCATCGCTGCGGCCAACTGGTCGACCTGCGTCTGCGCCTGCACCAAAGTCGTGTCACGCAGCTTCAGGTCGGCCGCGATCTGCCCGGACTTGAACGAATTCGACGCGATCATGTCGATCGTCGAACCGTTCGCCAGCTTGCACGAGATCGTGCCCGCCGAGGACTTGGTCGGATCGGAATTCCACAGCGAATTCGCGCTCAGCGTGCCCTGCGAATTGAAGCTCAGTTGCGAGGCCTGCAGGCCGACGAGTTCGACCCCGTCGGACGTATAGATCGTGGTCTGATTGCTGCCGTTGGTGGAAACGCGAATGTCCATCAGTTGCGAAAGCTGGTCGATCGCGCTGTCGCGCTGGTCCATCAGGTTCGCGGCAGTGGGATCGTTCGGGCTCAAGCTCT
Source organism: Bradyrhizobium sp. KBS0727 (assembly GCF_005937885.2). Classification (NCBI taxonomy): domain Bacteria; kingdom Pseudomonadati; phylum Pseudomonadota; class Alphaproteobacteria; order Hyphomicrobiales; family Nitrobacteraceae; genus Bradyrhizobium; species Bradyrhizobium sp. KBS0727. Next base: position 4,791,350 of record NZ_CP042176.1, read on the forward strand.
GGATCTGGCCGTTGAGCTGCGCGATCTGGTTCATCGCCGCATTGGCCTGCCCAACCGAAATGTTGAGGTCCTGCTCCATGTTTGTACGCAGCGTCTGGATGCCCTGCGTCGTTGCGTTGAGCTGCTGCGCCAACGACAGCGCGGACCGCGCGGCCGAGATCTGGGTCGACGCGCTTCCCGATGTCGTCGACAGCGACTGCAGCGCCGTCGTGAAATTCGAGAACGCGGCTTCGAGCGAGCCGGGAGCGCCGGGCGTTCCGTAAACCGATTGCAACTGGGTCAGCACGCTTGCCATCTGGTCGGCGTAGGCGCCGCCGGAGGTCTCGGAACGCAGTTGCGACTGCACGAACTGGTCAAGCGAACGGTTGACGCCGGTGACCCTGACGCTCGAGCCGACGTCGCCGGTTACTTCCGCAACCTGGTTGATGCTGCGGGAGATGTAACCGGGCGTCTGCGCGTTGCCGACATTCGACGATACGATCGTGAGCGCGGCCTGGTTGGCACGCAGCGCCGTCATTGCCGTGGCGAGAGATGAACTCAAACTCATGTTTACCGCCTCAGGTCAGACCAGGCTCACCTTTGCCGCTCGCCGAAATCGATCAGCGCAGCACGTTCAAGAGATCCTGAACCATGCTGTTGGCTGTGGTGATCACCTTGGTATTCGCGGAATAGGCCTGCTGGGTCACGATCAGCTTGGTGAATTCGTCCGCGATGTCGGTGTTCGAACCTTCGAGCGACGAGCCGCTGATGGTTCCGGTCGCACCGGCGATCGCCACGCCCGACTGGTTGGTGACGGCGTAGGCGCCGCCATCCAGCGCCTTGAGGTAGTTGGTGCCGTTGAAGTGCGACATCGAGACCGCCGCAAGATCGAGGTTCTGGCCGTTGGAGAACGTGCCGACCACGAGGCCGTTGTTGTTGACCGCGATCGACTGCAACTGTCCCGCGGCGTAACCGTTTTGCGAGATCTGGTTGATGGTCGCGGTGCCGCCGGTGGAGGCATATTGCGTGAGGCCGCCGGAGCCGAAATTCATTGAAAGATTTCCGACCGACTGGTTGCCGACCGTAACGTTGTTGAGGGTGATGGTCGAACCCGTCGGGCTGGTCAGCGATCCGTTGGGGCCGAACACGAAGTTGGTGCCCGCATTGACCCAAGCGGCAGTGGTCCCCGTCGCATTCGGATTGGTCTGATAGAACAGGTTCCAGGTATCGGTATGCGGGCTGCCGAGCGCGGAGCTATCGCTCTTGGCCCATCGCAACTGCAGGTTGACCGGCGTTCCCGTTGAATCATAAGCCGTCACCGCGCCACCGCTGATGGTTTCCTTGGTGAAAATCGCGTTGTCGTTACCGATAACGATACCGAGGCCCGGGGTGCCGCCGCCGCCCATGGGCTGCGTCACGGTGGTGCTGAAGCCCAATCCGGCCAGGGGCGTGCCGGTCGTGGTCGTGATGCTGAGATTATTTGAAGGCGTATAAGACGTGCCGGTGTGCAGGCTGACAGAGCCGGTGGCGCTGATGGTCGAGGCCTTAGGCGAGGCGACGGTGCCGGTGATGGTATCTATCGCCGTAAGCAGGTTGCCGACCGTCGCGGTGTTCACATTGAGCGTTGCGCCGGTCGTGGTGATGGTGTTGGCGCCGGCGTTGGTAAACGTGATCGTCTGGCCGTCAACGACGATGGTGTCGCCAGGTTGAATCGGCGGGTTCAACACGCCCGCGCCCGCGCCGCCGAGCTTCGTCGCTGCTGTGATCGCCACCGCGGGCGAAGTGCTGTCGGTAACCGGACTTCCGGCAATCGACGCGTCGGTCAACGGCGGCGCCGGCGTGCCGATCACCAGTGGGTTGTGGCCGGTGGTGAAGTCAGTCGGGTTGAGGCCGCCTGCGGCGACCAGCGTACCGGTGGGGGCGCCGGAAGATGCCGCCGTCGACGGCGTGGTCGGAAGGTTGGCCGCATATTGAATCGTGGTCGTGGCCTGCGCCGGGATGAAATTGTTCGCGAACTGCAAGACGGTCGGCACGTTTCCGATCGGGTTGCCGGTCTTCGGATCGACCGTCACGCCCATCAGGTAGTAGCCGGCGCCGTTAACGAGATTGCCGCTGGCATTGAGCTGGAAATCGCCGCGCCGGGTGTAGTCGGTAGTGCCGTCGAACACCGGCGAGTTGTCGGTGATGCCGACCGGCTTCTGCACGTTGAAGAAGCCCTGGCCGTTGATGGCCATGTTGGTCGCGACCGTCGTCGAGGTGACCGTGCCTTGCGTCGTGATGGTCGCCTGCGCGAAGGCGGTGACGCCGCCGGCCACCTGCCGGTCCGGCGTTGCCGACTGCGGGATGAGATCCACGAAGCTGGTGCCGATGCCCTTGTAGCCGGTGGTCGAGGCGTTTGCGATGTTGCCCGAGATGTTCTGGAGCGCGAAGGACTGCGCCTGCAAGCCGCCGACGGAAGTGTTCAGTGCGTCAAAAATACCCATGACATCGTCTCCAAATTCGATCCGGGCGGCCAGCCGATCCGCAAACCAGGGCCGCAATCGCAGGAGCACGTCGCAAGCGTTATGCCAAACCTGAAAATCCTTTCATTTCAGTCGGTTAAATAAAAAGCCCCAGTCCAGGGACCGGGGCACAATTGCCGGGCGGGGCAACAATTGCCGGGCGAAAAGCGTCGGGCCTGCTTGAACGGGGTTCAAGCAGGCCCGACGCCTATCGTTATGTTTTGCGCATGATCTTTGACGGAAAACCGGAACCACTTTTCCGGATCACGCGCTAGGAGGCCGATGGCGTCGCCGGGTGAAACACCAGCGCAAAACCGTCCATGCAGTAGCGCAAACCGGTCGGCTTCGGCCCGTCGTCGAAGACGTGGCCGAGATGGCCGCCGCAGCGGCGGCAGTGAATTTCGGTGCGCAGCATTCCGAAGGTGCGGTCCTCGGTCTTGCCGACGGCGTTCTCCAGCGGCTGGTAGAAACTCGGCCAGCCGGTGCCGCTCTCGAATTTGGTTTCCGAGGAGAACAGCGGCAGGTCGCAACCGGCGCAGGCGAAAATGCCCTTGCGGTGCTCTTTCAGCAGCGGGCTCGAGCCCGGCCGCTCGGTGCCTTCCTTGCGCAGGATTTCATATTGCTGCGGCGTCAGTTGCGCACGCCATTCCGCATCGGTCTTTTCGATTTCGAATTTTTCCGCGGCTTGCGCCGGCGTGGCGCGCAGCCAGCGGAAAGCGACGAGGCCAAACAGGCCGGCTGCGGATGCGAGCAGGATACGGCGGTCGATCATAGGGGTCTCCGTGCGAAGCGGAATGAAGTGGTTCGCCATCAAATACGGCCCGCTGGCGCCGAAGTTACATCGATCCGTCCCGAATTTTCTCACTTTCCTGCGATTCAGCCTCCGTTGGCCCGCCGCTTTGAGCCTCCATCGGCGGCTGCGGACGCACCGGACGCGGAGCGCCGGGGGGACGCGGAGCGCCGGGCGGACGCGGAGCGCCGGGCGGACGCGGGCGCGGCGGCGGACGGGTTCCGGCCTGCCGGTTGGCTTCCGCCAGCCGTGCCTCGCGAATCCGTTCCCGTGCCCGCGCGCCTTCCCGATAGCGGGCCAGAGCGCCGGCGGCCGCCGAACTGCCCCGCCCCCACATACCGATCAGATGGCCGGCGACCCGGCCGGTCGCACCGCCGGCCCAGACCAGTTCGAACGGCGAAAACAGCCGCCAGCGCTCGTCGCCCCACAGAATGCTGCGCGCGATCAGTTGCCCTGCCATCGCCGAGGTATTGAGTCCGTGACGGCCGAAGCCTGAGGCAACCCACAGCCCTTTGCGCAACTGACCGATCTGCGGCATGCCGTGCACGGTTAATCCGACCGCACCGCCGAACACCTCGGCGATCTGGACCTTGCCGAGCCTTGGAAAGACCGTCGCGATGCGGCGCTGGATGGCGGCACCGAAACGGCGCGGCCGCGCCTCCCAGGTGGTTTCCGGGTTCGCCCACATCAGCCGGTCGCCGCCCACGATCCGGAAATGATCGACGCCGTCGCTGTCGCTCACCGAGCCGCGGAACTGGATGACCTCGCCGAGTCGGTCGCCAAGCGGCTCGGTCACCGCGCCATAGCGCCAGATCGGCAGCAGCGTCTCCGACAGCCGCCGCAGCGGCGCCCCGAGATGGATGTTGCCGGCCAGCACAATGTGCGAGGCGCGCAGCCGCGCCGACGGCGTCACGATGCGCTTGCGAATGCCTGACGAATCGATGCTGACGACCGGCGTGTCCTCGAAGATGCGCGCACCTGCCCGCTTGGCCTGCTCGGCCAGGCCCTGGATGTATTTGCGGCCGTCGATCTGAAATGCCCTGGGGTAATAGATGCCGTGAAAATAGCGGTCGGTGCCGAGCTGGTCGCGGACACGATCGACTTGCCAGCCCTCGACTTCGGTCTCGAAATCCTCGCTCAGCATCTGCAGCCGGCTGATCAGCGTGTCGCCGGCATCGACGTTGGAAACTTCCAGCGCTCCCTCGGTGAGCGCGATACCCGGCATCGCCTCTTCGGACGCGGCGGCGCGGACATATTCGGCACCCTCCTTCGACAGCGCCCACAGTTCGCGGGCGTCCTCGAGGCCGACGCGCTCGATCAATTCGGCGATCGGCAGACCATAACCCGGCATCACGGTGCCGAGCTGATGGCCCGACGCGTTCCAGCCGACATAGCGGCCTTCGAGCACGGCGACGCTGGCGCCGAGGCGGGCCGCCTCCAGCGCCACCGTGAGGCCGGCAAGGCCGGCGCCCACGATGCAGATATCGACGTCCAGGTCGAACGTCAGGCGCGAGCGAAACGGCGCATCGTCGTCGGGGCCGTCGGTCGCACTTGTGAAAGTCTCAGCCATGGCGTTTTCTTACGGACCGCTGCGGCGCTTGTCACCTTGTCCTAAGCATGAGCTTGTAGATTAATTCAGGCCAAAACGAATCGAGATTGCGCCCATGCGCCGTTTGATGCTGCTGCGTCACGCCAAGACCGAACACGACGCACCCTCGGGCAAGGACCAGGACCGCCGGCTCGACGACCGCGGCCGGCGGGGTGCCGCCGCCATCGGCACCTGGATCGGCCGGCACCCGCCCTATCCCGACGCCGTCCTGGTCTCGACCGCGGTGCGGGCGTTGCAGACCTGGGAGATTGCCGGGCAAGCCATGAGGGACGCGATCCGGGAACAGGCGACTTCGTCCCGGGTCGAATGGCAGGTGGAATTCCTCGCCGATATCTACGGCGCCGAACCGGCACAGTTGTTGCGGATCATCCGCATGGCCGAGGTCACCAATTCCGGTCATTTGCTGGTGGTCGGCCACAATCCCGGCATGCACGAACTGGCGCTGATGCTGGCCGGCCGCGGCGATGCGGCGGCGAAGAAGGCGCTCAAGGACAACCTGCCGACCGCGGGTCTGGCGATCCTCGACTTTGCGATCGACGACTGGAGCGAGGTGACGTTTCGCAGCGGCAAACTCGTGCGCTTCACCAGTCCCAGATTGCTGAAGCAGGCGTCCGACGAGTGAGCCCGGCGGACAGCCCTGCCCGGCTGTGTTAGAGCGTTTTCCAGCGAAGTGGCGACCGGTTCGCGTCAAGAAAACGCGTCAAATCAAAAATGTAGAGCCCCGTTCCGATTCCATCGGAACGGAAAAGGCTCTAGACTTGCCTCCAGCAGGAGGCGCAGATGTTCAAATCCATCCTGGTGCCGATTGATCTGGCCGACACCGATCTGGCAAAGCCCGCGATCGCGACCGCAGCGACATTGTCGCAAACCTGGAACGGTGCGGTGCGGCTGCTCAACGTGCTGCCCATGACGCCGGTGATGCTGGCGGAATACGTGCCGGCCGATTTCGATGCCCAGCAGCGCCAGACTTCGGAAGAAGCGCTTGCGATCGTCGCCCGCGAATCCGGCATCGCGGCGCCGCGCATTTCCGCCGCGGTGCGCCAGGGCGGCATCTATCACGAGATCCTCGAGGAAGCGGCGACGATCAAGGCCGACCTGATCGTGATGACATCGCACCGGCCGGCGATGCGGACCTATTTTCTCGGCTCCAATGCCGGCCATGTGGTGCGCTACGCCAAGTGTTCGGTGCTGGTGGTGCGGCATTGAAGTGTTTTGTTCGACGCGCGTTCTCTCGTTTGACGCGTTTCTTCACACAAACCGGTATCCTCTTCGCCTGACAGCGCTTTTAGCAACGCGACTGCAGGTGAAGAAGTTGCAACGAACTCAGAACAGGCCGGGCAGCAGCATCGCGACGCGCACGCGATACTGCCGGTAGCGATCGCCGAACAAGGCCACGAGATCGCGCTCCTCCAGCCAGATGCCGGCGCAGATATAGGCGGTCATGACAGTGGCGAACAGCAGATGTCCCGCCGTCATCGCCGGTGTGGCCCAGAAGGCGAGGATGAATCCGAGATAGAGCGGGTGCCGGACGAAGCGATACAGTCCGGGCGTCTTGAACGCGACCGCCGAAGTGACGCGGCCGGCGAAATTCAGCACCTTCAGCTTTCGTCCGAGCAATTCGAAATGGCCGGTCAGAAAAGTGCCGAGCACGATCAGCCAGCCGAGCGCCGACAACGACCGCAGCGCCGCAATCGTCCGCGGTTCCGCCGCCTGCCACACCGTCGCGGGCAACGGCTGCCACGCCGCAAACAACAGGATCAGCACCAGGCTGGCGCTCAGCACGTAGGTCGCCCGCTCGACCAGCGGCGGCACATGCCCGGTCAAGACGCGCTTGATTCCGCGTCGCGCCATGCTGCTGTGCTGCGCCATGAACAGGCCGAGCAGTTGAAGGTCGATACAGAGCGCGACCGATGACGGCCAGATGGTGCCGGTATCGATGCTCTTGGGAACGACGACACCGCTGACGAAACCGATGGCGTAAAGCAGCGTGACGACAAAGATCGCATAGACGGCCGCGCCGTAGCCGATGCCGAGAAGCCTTGCGAGACTTCCCGGCGCCAGCCAGCCGATGGCGGGCTGCCGATGCTCGACAGTAATGGTCATGTCACTTTCCAGTCGGGTTTGACGTCAGGGAATCCGGACAGGCCGGCCCGCGGCGCTCAGCGCAGCCGCGCCATTCCCGGATTCAGCGCGCCACCAACCGCCGCCTCGATCTGGCTGCGGGCGATCCCGATATCGCGGAGCGCACGATCGTCCATTTCACTCAGCACTTTGATCGCTTCGCGGCGGGCCCAATAGGAGACGACACCGTGCGCCCAGCTTCCGAGCACACGGCCAAGCCCTGCCGGCGAAGTTTGGGATGCAGGCTGGCCTGCGGCTGAGGAAATCATGGTCATGGGTCTTCTCCGTTGCTTCCGCGCGGCCAAGCGACACCGCTGGCGCTCTCGCTGCGAACAGCGATTGCACCTTTTGTGACGTCCGATTGCTTGCACCCCCTCAGTGCAATCATGGGCTTGATAGGCTTTAAATGATCCGATACATTTCTCGGTGCAAGTAAAACATTGCTCTCGGTGCAATAATGTCAAAGTTCGAATATCTGAAGCTTGCCGATACCGTCGCCGTCGAAATCGCCAATGGCGCGCTCAAGCCCGGCGACCGGTTGCCGCCGCAGCGCAGCTTCGCCTACGAGCGCAAGATCGCGGTCTCGACCGCGAGCCGGGTCTACACCGAGCTGTTGCGCCGGGGGCTTGTGATCGGCGAAGTCGGGCGCGGCACCTTCGTTTCCGGCGAGGCGCGCCGCGGCGTTTCCTCGCTGACCGAATCGCGCGGCCAGCGCATCGACCTCGAAGTCAATTATCCGCTGCTGCCGACGCAATCGGCGATGATCGCGCGATCGCTCGAAGGACTGGAGCGGCCCGAAGCACTCGATGTCGCGCTCCGGCAGACGAGTATCACCGGCACCCAAGCGGCAAGAACCATTTCGGCCGAGTTTCTCTCCCGCGGCGACTGGTCGCCGGGTGCCGACCAGTTCGTCTTTACCGCGAACGGCCGGCAATGCATCGCCGCAGCCCTTGCGGCGGTGGTGCCAAGCGGCGGCCGCTGCGGTGTCGAGGCGTTGACCTATCCCTTCATCAAGGACATTGCCGCCCGCCTCGGCGTCACGCTGGTGCCGCTGACGATGGACGAAGAAGGCGTTCGTCCGGACGCCGTGCAGAAAGCCCACCGCGAGGCGAATTTGTCGGCGCTGTATATCCAGCCGACGATTCAAAATCCGCTGGGCATGACGATGCCGCCGGCGCGCCGCGCCGACCTGGTGCGCGTCGTCGAGAAACTCGGCCTGCCGATCATCGAAGACACCGTCTACAGCTTTCTCGGCGATGAAGCGCCGCTGGCAGCGCTGGCGCCCGATAGCTGTATCGTGCTCGACAGCCTGTCGAAGAAGGTGGCGCCGGGACTGGCGGTCGGCTTCATCGTTTCGCCGCCGCGGCTGCGCGAACGCATCATGGCTTCGGTGCGATCAGGCGGATGGACCGCTTCCGGTTTCGCATTGACGGCCGGAACACGGATGATGGGCGACGGTACAGTTTCCGAACTGGTTCGCCTGAAACGGATCGACGCGGCACGGCGCCAGCAGATGGCGGCAAAATATCTTGCCGGCTTCGAAGTCCAGGCCAACATCCAATCCTATCATCTCTGGCTGACCCTGCCGCCGCACTGGCGCTCGCAGACCTTCGTCGCGGCCGCGGCGCGCCGCGACATCGCCTTGACGCCGTCGACCACCTTCGCCGTGGCGCCCGGGCATGCGCCGAACGCCGTCCGGCTGGCGCTCGGCGCCCCCTCCACCGAACAGCTTGATAGCGCGTTGCGGACACTGGCGGGACTGTTGACCGAGAACGAAGACTTCGACACGACCGAATAGGACTGGTCTTTATTGGACGCGTTTTCTTGACGTGAACCGGAACCACCCACGGATCAAGTCCGAGGGCATGCTTCACTCGAAAATGCTCTGCCGCTCGCGCTCGTCGCGGTCCGGCCACTCCGCGATGAAGCCCCTGGCCTTGTAGGGCTCGATCTTGTCCCATTCACTGAGCATGCGGCGGCGGAATTCGGGGTCGGTGTGCCAGCGCGACCGCGGCGTCTCAAAACTGTCGACCATGATCAGCATTTTCTCGACGTCCGGCCAGTGGCGGTGCAGCGTCATCGGATAGCGGCGCGCGGTCCAGGTATTACCGAGACAGATCACGCTGCGGATGTTTTTCAAACCGATCGCAGCGTCGATGATCGGCAGCGAGAAGATGACGTTCTCGCCGGTGTTCATCGCGCGATCCTCTCTCAGGATGATTCCGGCCGGAACGCCGCGCGCGATCATCGCTTCCGTGATGACCTCGCATTCCGAAAGCCGCGCCCCCGGCGTGATCCCGCCGCTGACGATGGCCCAGCGAAAGTAGCCGTCGCGCCAGAGTCTCGTGGCTTCAGCGACGCGTTCGTCGACATCCTGGCGCGTGCCGAACACGAACAAGAGATCGGCGGGCTGCAACGGGGTCTCGACCAGGTGCCGCGCATTGATCGCGGCAATTTCGTCTTCGGTCGGCAGTCGCTCGCTCTGGTCCGTCACGGCAGTTTGTCCGGTATCTGGAAAACGCGCCGCCACGATGCCGCGCGCCGCTGCCGCGGCGAAGTCACGTTTCATTGCGCTAGATTGCGAAGCCTCAAGGCAGCAACGCGGCGGGAAGCGCGCCGAACGCATAGCTGCGCGGCCGGTTGCGTTTGACAAAGCCGCCGATTTGCCAGGTAAACAGAACCGCAAACCCGACCAGAAACAGCGCACCGGTGAATTCGAAGGTCGCGAGCGCGCGGACCAGAAGCCCTAGCATCGCGATCGCGAGCAACGCCAGCAGCACCAGCGCGGCGGCGTAAGTGGTCGGCCCGATACCGCCGGTCAGCTTGGCCTTGCTGCCGGCGTCGTTCATGCGCCGGTGCAATTCGACCATGAAGGCGCGGTAGCCTTGGTCCTGCGGCGCCATCAACGAGACCGTCTGCCAGGTGGTCGAGAGGATGGCGATCCTTCCGCCGCCGGCGTTTTCGATGTCGGCCCGGAAGCGGCGCGCCTGCATCGACACCGGCCGATAGGACAGACGGACCGAAGCGATATCGCCGTAGGGCCAGACGCCGGACCTGCCGCCAACCCGCCACGACAGGCCGTTATCGGTCAGCTCGAATTCATGCGCCGATCCGATCAGCGAGGCCTTGTAGGCATAGCGGGTCTCGGGCGCACCCTCGCCTGCTGCCGTCCGGTTCGGGAGTAAAGTCGGCAATACAAAAACCTCGTGGCGATTGCGCACCGCCGCTTGCGCGGCGCGTCGGCTTTACCTTACAAGCGGGCCATGGCCGAGACGACCTATTTTCCGCGCCGCCTGATCCTGGCCGGCGCCATGATATCCGGCGTGCTGCTGGCGCTTGCCGTGCACATGCTGGGCGCACGCTACGGCCTCGATCTCGGCGGCCTGTGGCGATCCGACACCCACGAATTCATGCCAGCGGGCGCCGCCATCGCATGGTGGCTGATCGCGACGGTCGGGTTCTCCGGGGGCTATTTCACCGCCAACCTGATGCACAGCGCGGTCTCTGGACAGATTCCGCAGCGGATGCGGCGGTTCCTGATCGCGGTCGGCGTGCTGATCCTGGCCGGCGCCGGACAGGCCGCTTCCGCGCCCAGTCCGATCCCGACCATTTCGGGCGTGCTTGCCGGCCTTGCGGCGTTGTGCCTCGGCGCCGTGATGGCATTCTGCGGCGCGCATTTCGCGCTGCGCAAGGCCTGAGCCCGCGGCTGCCGGCGCGGCCCGGCTAGGCAACGATACGCTGGTGTGCTTTCGACAGCATCGCTTCCACCTCCGCGGCGGGACGCGGCTGGCTGAACAGATAACCCTGGGCCTGCGTACAGCCCTCGCGGCGCAGCAGGTCGAACTGCGCGTCGGTCTCTACGCCTTCCGCCGTGGTGACGATGCCGAGACTCTTTCCCAATCCGGTTACGGCGCGGACGATGGCCATCGAATCCGCGCGCGTGGCCAGTTCGGTGATGAAGGAACGATCGATCTTGATCTTGTCGAACGGGAAGCTGCGCAAATAGCTCAGCGACGAGTAGCCGGTTCCGAAATCGTCCAGCGAGATCCGGACGCCAAACGCACGAAGCTCGTGCAGAACTGCAAGCGTCGTCTCGCTGTTTTGCAGCAATACCGATTCAGTGATCTCCAGTTCCAGACGATGCGCCGGGAGACCAGACACCTCCAGCGCCGCCTTCACAGACGACACCAGATTGGGATTCTTGAACTGCACCGGCGAGAGATTGACGGCGACGTCGACATCGTCCTGCGACCAGCCGGCAGCGTCCGTGCAGGCCTGCCGAAGCACCCAGTCGCCGAGTTGAACGATCAGGCCGGTCTCTTCCGCCAGCGGAATGAAGTTGACCGGAGAGATCATGCCGCGCAGCGAATGGTTCCAGCGGACCAGGGCCTCGAACGCGACCACCCGGTCCCTGGCGAGGTCGCGGATCGGCTGGTAGTAGACCTCGAACTCGTTGCGCTGCAGCGCCGCGCGCAGATCGAGCTCCAGCAGGCGCCGGGCCTGGGCACGCGCGTCCATTCCCGTTTCGAAAAAGCGGTAGGTACCGCGTCCGTCAGCTTTCGCACGATACAGCGCGAGATCGGCCTTCTTCAGGAGCTCATCCGGGTTCTTTCCATCTTCGGGCGCCAGCGAAATGCCGATACTGACGCCGATGACGAGTTGATGCCCGCCAATCGTATAGGACTCGGAAACTCGCTCGACGATGTAGCTCGCGAGCGAAGCGACTGCGGAAGGATCGCAGTCCTTGCAGAATTGAACGATTGCGAACTCGTCGCCGCCAAGGCGAGCGACCGTGTCGTTCTCCGTCACGCACTCGCCGAGCCGGCGGCCGACCTCCATCAGCAATGCATCGCCGATCGGGTGCCCGAGCGAGTCGTTGATCTCCTTGAAATGATCGAGATCGAGGCACAGCACTGCAAGCTGGTCGCTGCGCTTGACGAGCCGCAATGCCTGTTCGAGCTGCTCGCGGAACAGCGTCCGGTTAGGCAGATTGGTCAGCGCGTCGTGACGCGCCATGTGGGAAATCTGCTCCTGCGCCTGCTGCCACTCGGTGATGTCTTCGAACGTTGCGACCCAGCCGCCGCCCTTCATCGGCTGGTCGACGATGCGGATGGTGCGTTCGTTCTGGATGACCGTTCTTGTCGCGGTATTGCCGGCTTGCGCCTCGGCGATCAGGCCGGCGACGAATTCGTCGGCGTCGCCTTCCCACCGGCCGGTCGATTTCAGGTCGGTGAGAACGTCGATCAGCAAACGGCCCTTGAGGGGCAGACCGGTCCGTCCCATCATCTCGCCGTAGCGTTCGTTGAACAGCAGGATGCGGCCGTGCGCGTCGAACATGCAAAGTCCCTGGGACATGTTTTCGAGCGCCGTATCCAGTACGACCTTCTGCTTGTGAAGCTCGCCTTTCGAGCGGCGGTCGATCACCGAAACCAACAGCGACATGACGAGAATGATGACGGCGGCCGCGGCCGTCAAAAATGACAGCACTTGCGGCGGCATGGAGAGTCCGTCGCCGACGAGGCTGGGATCGGGGACCATCGTGATGGCTCCCATCGCGGTGAAATGATGCGAGACGATCGCAACCGTAAGCAACACGATAGCTGCCACCGTGCGACCCGGCTTCTCGCGCTGGCTCGCAACCAGCAATGCCAGTGCGCCGAACACGCATCCGAACAGAATCGAGGCCAGAACGATGCCGGGCGCCCAGACGATGAGCGCCGGAATCTCGAGCGCCATCATGCCTGTGTAATGCATAGCGGCCACACCGGCGCCGACAACCGCGCCGCCGACAGCAGCGGCCCATTTGTGCAATCCGGATAGTGCGATCGAGAGACCGCCGGCCGTCACGGCAACGGCAAAGACGAGCGACAGCAGGGTAATGCCGACATTGTATCCAACGCCCATGCCCGGGTCGTAGGCCAGCATCGCGATAAAATGCGTAGCCCAGATCCCACAGCCGCTGACGACGGCGTCCAGCGCGATCCAGATCACACGGGAGCGGCCCGATGCAGCCTTGGCCCGATGGAACAGGCTGATGGCGACGGCGCTGGCGAGCAGGCAGATGGCGCCGCCAAGCACGACCAGCCGCCAGTCGTGTTCTGCGGTAAGGCAATTCAGGACTTGATACATTTCGGACCCCCAACGGTCCGAAAAAACCGGTTATTCGTTTATCGTCGGTAACCACCGAAATCCCGGTTGCGCCGATGGTGAACAAAGGCTCAAGAGGTCCGGAAACCGCACAGTCCGGCCACGCGGCATTTTGCCTCAATAACTCAAAAGATCGGCGGCGCCGGAGGTTGACCTCGTTTTCCGTCAATGCCGTCAGCTTCCTGCCGATCGCGCGCTCATCACGCGTCTTCCGCAGCACTTTGGCGCAATCGTCGCAGCCGCATCCCGCACTTGGGCAGGCATGTCCGATTGCCGGCATGACAGGAGCCGGGATGATCCTGAAAAACGCCGAAAACGCCCAGGATGGAACATCGGAACGGCATGGCGAAACGACCGCCGAAATGGCCGGATGGCGACTCAAAATCGTCAGCGCGGAGGCATATGTACGGCGTATGACAGCAACGGCGAACGAAGGCAGAAGCTTGGCTTGTCAAGGACTGCACAACGCCCCAGTTTTAGCTTATGTGTCTTCGCACACGGTGCATCTGACCGTCGTCTGTCACCCTTGACAGGTTTTTTGCCGCCCCGCCGGGAGGATGAATGCATCGGCTGCTGACCACGCTCAAGCGTGGCTTCAAGGAGAAGATCGGCTGGAAACGGCTAGGGATCGCTGCGAGTCTCCTCATCATCATCTTTGCGGTCACCACGCTGGTCCGGACCCTGAAGGGCGTCGACACCGGGGTCATCCTGACCGCGCTGACGGATATCGCCCCGCACCGGATCGCGCTGGCGGCGCTGTGCGTGGTCGGCGCCTTTTGCACGCTGACCTTCTATGATTTCTTCGCGTTGCGAACCATTGGCAAGACCCATGTGCCCTATCGGATCGCCGCGATGTCGAGCTTCACCAGCTACACCATCGGCCACAACATCGGCGCCACCGTCTTTACCGGCGGCGCGATCCGGTTCCGGATCTATTCCGACTACGGCCTGACTGCGATCGATGTCGCCAAGATATGCTTTCTCTCCGGGCTGACGTTCTGGCTCGGCAATCTGTTCGTGCTCGGCTTCGGCATGGCATGGCATCCCTGGGCAGCGTCGGCGATGGACCTGCTGCCGCCGTCGATGAACCGGCTGATCGCGATCGGCTGCCTCGCCGGGATCGCGGCCTATTTCGTCTGGCTGGTGACGGGCGAGCAACGCCGCGAACTCGGGCAGAACGGCTGGAAGGTCATATTACCCTCCGCGCGGCTGACATTGCTGCAGGTCCTGATCGGCGTGGTCGATCTCGGCTTCTGCGCGCTGGCGATGTATTTGCTGATGCCGACCGAGCCCTATATCGATTTTGTTTCGCTGGCGGTGGTGTTCATCCTGGCGACGCTGCTCGGCTTTGCCAGCCATGCGCCCGGCAGCCTCGGCGTGTTCGACGCGGCGATGCTGGTGGCGTTGCCGCAGTTCGGCAAGGAACAGCTGGTGGCGACGCTGGTGGTGTTCCGGATCCTGTACTTCCTGATCCCGTTCGGCATCTCGATTTCGATCATGGGGACGCGCGAACTCTGGCTCAACGTGGTGCAGCCCTGGCAGGAACGCCGTCGTCTCAGCGAGGCCTGCACGGCGAAGGCGCGGGTGCGGCAGCCGGTCAACAGCCGCCAGCCCTGAGCCGGTAACGGCGTCGTTATCCCTCCAGCTGGGACTTTTTGGTTAGCCCTCGCCAGTTCTCTTATTTCTGCCTTACCGCTAACGTCAAAGGCGCCATGGCCGGAATTCTCTCACGCACCATCCTGTCCATCGCGCTGCTCGCCGGCGCGCTGGTCGGACTATCGACGTCGTTAGCCGAAGCCCAGACCGCGGCCGGCGACGGCGCCTTGCAGATCTCCTGGGAGGTCCGCAACCGCTTCCGCCTGTTCCGCGAGGAGCGGGATTTCCTGCTGCATACCGACAGCGGACGCGGACGCAGCGTTCTGGCCGCCGAGCAGGCGCTCGAGGTGCAGAGCGACGGCCGCGGCTGGGCGCGCAACACCGTGAACCGGCTTTGCATCGATCTCACCGGGCGCGTCAGCGAGCCCTGCAGCCGCGACAACGTCAAGGAAAGCTACCTGACGCCGATCGATCACCCGGTCGTGGTACGGCTGACAGGGCCGGTCCCGGTCGGCGCCACCTGCGCCTGGTCGTTCGACGATGGCGACGGCCCGCAGGCTTCCACCTTCGACTGCGCCGAGCCGGTCAATACCAGGGTTCGCTATGGCCGCACCACGGTGGCGACCGTCGACGTCTCCTCCGGCTCGGACGGCAGCCAGCGCGTTTCCACCGAGATCGCGGTGCGCGATATTTTCGTGGCCGGTCTCGGCGACAGCGTCGCCTCGGGTGAGGGAAATCCGGACCGCCCGATCGCGCTGGCCGATGAAGGCTTCTGCTTCCGCTCCTATCTCGGCACGGCGGCGGCGCAATATTACCGGCCGAGCCGCGCCGGCTACAAAGGCGGACGGGCCTGCGAAGCGCCGGACCTGCTGTCGGTATGGCAGCGGCAGAGCGCGCTCTGGTTCAACCCGGCCTGCCACCGCTCGCTCTACAGCTATCAGACCCGGACCGCGCTGGCGCTCGCGGTGCAGTATCCGCACATCGCGGTGACCTATCTGCCGCTCGCCTGTACCGGCGCCACCATTGCCGACGGGCTGTTCGGCTCGCAGCGCGCCCACGATTGTTCACCGTCGAAAACGGCGACGTGCGGTAGCACCGTCAACGGACAACTAGCCGAGCTGCGCGAGGCGGTCACCGCTGCGAAACGTCGCCAGCCCGACCGCAAGCTCGATCTGGTGCTGCTGTCGATCGGCGCCAACGACATCTATTTTTCCGGGCTGGTCGCCGACGTGATCGTCGACACCCCGACCGAGCGCACGCTGTTCCGGCGCAGCAGCGTGATGGCCTCGCTGGACGACGCCCGCGGCGCGTTGGCCCGCGATCTGCCGCAAGGGTTCGCCAAGCTGCGCGAGGCGTTGAAACCGCTGGTCGGCGACTTGTCACGGGTGGTCTACACCTCCTATGCCAACCCGACGCTCACGCAAGGCGGCGCGCCCTGCCCCGGCGGACGCGCAGGCTTCGACATTCACCCCTCCTTCAACGCCCAGCCGCAGCGGCTGGCCGCGGTGTCGAACTTCGTCGAAAGCGAATTCCTGCCGCAACTGAAGGCGCTGGCGCTGTGCCAGTCCGGCATCCTGTGCCGCAACCCGCGCGCCGATCGCATGACCTTCGTCGACAGTCACCAGGCCGTGTTCGCCAGCCACGGTTTCTGCGCACGCGCCGAGAGCGATCCGGAATTCGACCGGCAATGCTTTTCGGCCACTGGTGACAGCTTCGATCCCGACATCGTCACGTCAGCCAGCCAGCCGATGCTGTGCGGCCGCGGCGCCGGCGAATTCCGCGCCTATCTGCCGCGTGCGCGCTGGATCCGCGACGCCAACGACAGCTACTTCGCCGCGATGACCTATCCGCAGGGTCTGCCGCCCTCGATGCAGCCCAACGATATTCACGATGCGACCTGGGGCGTTTTGTCGGCGGTCTATGGCGGCGCGGTGCACCCCAGCGCCGAAGGCCACGCCGCAATGGCGGACGCAGCCTTGCCGGCCGCGGCCGCCGTGCTGCAGCTGGATGCGGCCGTGCCCGCTGTCACGTCGGGGCCGATATCGCCGATCCCGGCGGACGCGCGCTAACAAGCGAAAGATCGAAGTCGCGGGTTTCCTAGTGCGCCGGTGCGGGCGCGCCCTTCTTCGGCGCCGGAACCGCTTTTGGCGCCGGACCAGGCTTGATCGCGGCTGCTTGCGCCGGCAGATATTTGGCGACGATCGCGGGATCCAGCTGAGCCATTGCCGTATCCGGCAAGCGCTCCCAAGTCTCGTCCTTGCCGAACAGCGATATCCCGAGATAGCCGCGCATGGTCAATTGCTGGCCGTCCGGACTGATGGACATCTTGGCCTTGTAGATCTTGCCGTCGCGCGGATCGAGCACGTTGCCGTTCTCGTATTTCAATCCGTCGCGCTTCATGTCGCGGATGAAGGAGATGCCGAGCACCGGCGCATTCTTGCGATCGTCGGTACACTTCGAGCAGATATCGATCTTGTTCGGATCTTCACCGGGAAGCAGAAACGTCTTGGCGATTACACCCTCGAAAATCCCGCTGTGATCGACCACGAGAAACCAAGCCACCGGCTTGTTGTTCTCGAGCTTCTGCCACAGCCCGGCCGCCGACGGCTCCGCCGGCTGAGCGGCGAGTTCGGAGGCAAAGGCGAACGCCATCACGATCGGCAGTATCAGTCGAATTCCGGACAGTGCGTGTCGCTGCGCATTTCGCATTTCGGCCACCTGATCAATTCACCAAATGAATGACTGCAGACTAAGGCCATTTCGCGGACGGTTCCAGTACCGGCGCGGCCGATTGCCGGACCGCGGCAAACGCGCCGCGGCCGGTCTTTTGGCTTTGACGCGTTTTCTTGAAGTGAACCGGTATCCACTTCACTCGAAAACGCTCTGTCGGTCATATTTTGGTTGGAATCAGTTGACCCCGAGCTTCTTCTGCAAGCTCGACGACGACGTCGTGTACTGGAACACCAGCCGCTTGTCCGGATAGACGTAACGGTGCGCCTTCTGCGCCATCAGGGCGCCCTCGTGGAATCCGGAGAGGATCAGCTTCAGCTTGCCCGGATAGGTGTTGATGTCGCCGATCGCGAAAATGCCGGGGATGTTGGTCTCGAAGGCAGCGGTCTCGACCGGCACCAGATTGTTCTCGATCGCGACGCCCCAGTTGGCGACCGGGCCGAGCTTCATGGTCAAGCCGAAGAACGGCAGCATCGTATTGCAGTCGATCTTCGAGACCGCGTTGTCGTTGGCCTTCATCACGGCGCCCGAAAGCTTGCCGCCCTCGCCTTCGAGCGAGGTCACCTGGCCGATCTTGAGATCCATTTTTCCGGAAGCCACCAGCGCACGCATCTGCTCAACGCTGTGGGGGGCGGCGCGGAAATCGTCGCGCCGGTGCAGCAACGTCACGCGCTTGGCGATCGGATGCAGGTTGAGCGTCCAGTCCAGCGCGGAATCGCCGCCGCCGACGATCAGAATGTTCTTGTCGCGGAACTGCTCCATCTTGCGCACGGCGTAGAACACCGACGTGCCTTCATAGGCCTCGATGCCCGGCACCGGCGGACGCTTCGGCTGGAACGAGCCGCCGCCCGCGGAAATCACCACCACCTTGCACTCGAACACCTGGCCGGCATCGGTCGTGACGCGGAAGCCGGGGTCGCCGATCTTCTCGATCGTCTCCACCATCTCGTTGAGATGGAAGGTCGGGCTGAACGGCTTGATCTGCTCCATCAGCGCTTCGGTCAGGCCATGGCCGGTGACGAAGGGAATGCCGGGAATATCGTAGATCGGCTTTTCCGGGTAGAGCTCGGCGCACTGGCCGCCAATCTTGTCGAGGATGTCGACCAGATGCACCTTCATGTCGAGAAGGCCCAGTTCGAACACGGCGAACAGTCCGCACGGACCCGCGCCAATAATCAGCACATCGGTTTTGATCGCTTCGCTCATGTCAGCTTCTTTTCGGTTGAACTGGGCGGAAAGGCTGCGTCTGTCTAGCCAACGCTGCGGAAACAGGAAAGCCATAATATGGCGTGCGTGGCTGCCGCAACCCCTTGCCGTCATTCGACAACTGGGCTGTAACGGCGTGAAACATTCGGAGATGACCCCGTGAACGCCCCCCTGCGCCCCGACGCGACCCCGCGTCTGGAGGATTTTCCCTATCGTCTGTCGGACAATGTCCGCTTTGCCGACCTCGACCCCAACCAGCACGTCAACAATGCGGTCTATGCAACCTATTTCGAGACCGGCCGCGTCACGCTGATGAAGGACCGCAGTTACGGGCTGATGCCAGAAGGCGTTACCTGGATCATGGTCCGGCTCGATATGCACTTTCGCGCCGAACTGCGCTGGCCGGGCACCATCGAGATGGGGCTCGGCGTGGTCAAGTTCGGCCGGACATCGGTGACCTTCGACCAGGTGGTGTTCTCCGCGGGCCAATGCGTCGCGTCGGCGCGGTCGGTGTCGGTGCTGCTCGACGAGGCGACGCGCAAGCCGACGGCGCTGACGGCCGACATCCTGAAGAGTTTCCAGCCCTGGATTCGCCGCGGGATCGACCCGACATGATGCGCACGGCGCGGCTGGCGATCCTGATCGTCTGCGCCGCGCTGCAGAACCGATAAGGCTGTTACGCCTGCCGTTCCGGCGTTGTCACCACGAGACCATCGAGTTCGTCGCTCACCTTGATTTGGCACGACAGCCGCGAATTCGGCCGCACGTCGAAGCCGAAATCCAGCATGTCTTCTTCCATCGGCGTCGGCGCACCGACCTTTTCGCGCCAGGCTTCGTCGACATAGACGTGGCAGGTCGCGCACGCACAGGCGCCGCCGCATTCGGCTTCGATGCCCGGAACGGCGTTGCGGATCGCGGCTTCCATCACGGTCGCGCCGTTTTCGACTTCAATGGTACGTTTTTCGCCGGAATGGTCGACAAAGTGAATTTTGGCCATGATCGCTCGTGCTGCCGGAATACGAAAAGGAGGGTCCCGGCAGTCCTATAACGGGTCGATCCGCACAGCGCCAGCGGTCGGACGGAAAACCTGACAGAGCATTTTTCGGGGCTATGGCCTGATGGAGCCGGGTCTCGCTCAGGAACGACGCAGGACCGCCTCGATCGCCGTCCGGGTGAGCGCGACCGCGTCGGCAAGCTCGGTGAGTTGGTCGGCCGGGTCGGCTCCGCCTGATATCACCGCCTCCAGACGGGCGGCCGCATCGGCGACGGCAAACGCGCCGATGGCGCGGGCCGAGCCTTTAAGGGTGTGCGCCAGCGCCGGCGCATCCGCAGGCATGGTGGCAAGCGAGCCGACGAGGCTGGCCGACTGGGCCGCGAACATTGCCAGCACCTCGTGCTCGAGGCCTGTGTCGCCCAGGGTCATGCGCTTGAGATGTTCGAAATCGATCGGACCGTCATCGGGTGCGAGCGGCGGCGATGGCATCCATTCTATCCGTTCGAGATGAAGTGACATGGCCCAAGTCCGGATCGCCCTGCCGACGGTTACCGGTAGGGTCGTTTCGGCCAGCCAATCACGGAACTGGTTAAGGGAACGTTGCAAGAATTTGCCGCAACTTCGCCTTGTTTTTGACCGGGTGCCGCCCCAATCAACCGACTGCCGCGAGAAATTTGTGTATCCGTAAGGCCTTAACGAACAAAGCTGTTAACGATGATTAAGAATGTCTTAATCGCGGCCATTTCATTCGTATCGCTCTGCCAATAGGATGTTTGCGGATGTAGCGGACAAGCGGGCCCTGTTTTGCACGGGTGCGCTTGCGCTCCGCGGCGGGACTAAAGACGCTGGCTTGGGCTTGCGGGGACGTTAGCAAGAACAGCCGGATGCGTAAAAAGTAAGAGGGCTCAGACTGAACATGGCGAACACTCCCAAGAAGGTCAAAGATCCCACTGAAGTCGCGCTTTCCGCCATTCAGGAAGCGTTGAACATCAGCGATACGACGGTCGACACCAGCCGAAATTCGATCGGTGACGACATGGCGCCGCCGACCATTCCCTCCGCCGCACCGTCTTATTCCGAAACGCCGTACGACACGCACGACATGCGCCAGAACACGGATCGTCCCGTGTTCGATTCGATCGAGGAGCCGCGCAGTCCCCGGCGCGCCGCCAATGACGATCGCGAAACCATTGGACAGATCCTGCAGGCGATCCAGAAGGGCCGCCCTGCCCGCAGCGTCTATACGCTTGCGACTATCTTCGGCGCCGTCTGGCTGGTCGGCTGCGCGCTTCTGACCGTCAGCTTCCTGCCCTCGCTGCAGGCCACGATCGGACAGAGCGGCGGCGTGCTGGTGCTCGGCGGCCTTGCCGCACTGTTCTTTGCGCCGGTGCTGCTGTTCTATTTCCTCGCAAGCCTGGCCTGGCGCGGCCAGGAAATGCGCATGATCGCGCAGTCGATGGCACAGGTCGCGATCCGCTTCTCCGAGCCGGAAAATGCGGCCGCCGATTCCATGGTGACCGTCGGTCAAGCGATCCGCCGCGAGGTCGCGGCGATGGGCGACGGCGTCGAGCGCGCGATCGCGCGCGCCGGCGAACTTGAAACGCTCGTCGCCAACGAGGTCTCGGCGCTCGAGCGCGCTTATACCGACAACGAAGTGCGCATCCGCGCGCTGCTGCAGGACATTGCCCATCAGCGCGACAATCTGGTCGGTCAGGCCGAACAGGTTCGTAGCGCCATTTCCGGCGTGCAGATCGACCTGCGCCACGATATCGCGCTGATCTCGGACGCGATCGCCTCCCGCGTCGACGAAGTCGCGAAAAGCATCACCGGGGCTCTCGAAGAGCGCGGCCAGCATATCACCAGCGCCTTGAGCCATGCCGGCGACAACATGATCCTGGCGCTCGGCGAACGCGGCGGCGACCTGCTCGACCGCCTCGAGGAAGCCAGCGCCGAAACCACCCGCGCCGTGCTCGACGCCTCGGAACGCCTGACCACCAGCCTCAACTTCAAGACCGGCCACGTCCACGACGAGTTCGTCGATCTGGCCGACCGCGTCCACGAAATGCTGAACGAGCGCATCGACCGCATCACCGGCGAGTTCGAGCAGCGCTCCTCGACCATCGTCGACGGCATTTCGGATCGTACCGAACAGGTTCACGATAGCCTGAAGAATTCCTCCGACTCCCTGCTGCTCGAGCTCGAGCTGCGCTCGGGCGACCTCGTCAGCAAGATCGACGACGCCGGCAATCGCCTCGCGACCCAGATCCTCTCCTCCGGCGACAAGGCCAGCGACGCGCTGGATGTCACGGTGAACACCCTGGTCGCCAAGGTGATCAGCCAGACCGAAACCGCGCACGACAGCCTCTCGCTGCAGATGAACGCCTTCGACGAACTGGTGAAGAACCAGGGCGGCGAGTTGGCGGAAAAATTCTCCCGCGACAGCGGCACGCTCGGCGCGCTGATCACCCGTCACATCTCCGAATTCGATCGCACCGTCAAAACCTTCGGCGGCGAGATCGTCGAGCGGATGGGCCAGCGCACGCAGCAGATCGGCGACAGCCTGAAGAATTACGTCGACACCTTCGACACCCGCCTGACCTCGAACGGCGGCGAGATCACCGCGTCGCTCGATCAGCGCCTGCTGCAGTTCGAAACCACGCTCGGCAGCCGCGTCACCAACCTCGATAGCTCGCTGGACAAAAAGATCAGCACTCTCGACAGTTCGCTGGACAGAAAGATCAGCCATCTCGACAGTTCGCTGGACAGCAAGATCAGCCATCTCGACAGCTCGCTGGACAGCAAGATCAGCCATCTCGACAGTTCACTCGATACCAGGATCAAGTCGTTCGACGAGACCATCGATGGCCGCCTGAAGTCGCTGGAACTGACCTTCGATACCCGCGCGAAGTCCGTCACCGAAACCATCGACGGCCGCCTCGGCACGCTGTCGACGTCGCTGACCGAAGGCGCAGCGCAGGCGATCCAGTCGATCGACTCCCGGCTGGGCCTCCTGACGTCCACGCTGACCGACGGCACCGCGCAGGCGCTGGCGGCGGTCGATCATCGTATCACCAACGTCATTGAAACCGTCGATGGCCGCAGCACCCACCTGACCGACACCATCTCGGCCCGGTTCCAGGAAATCCACCAGGGCATCGAGACCCGGGTCGGCGCGATCGCCAGCGACATCGACACCCGAGTTGCCCAGTTCGAAGACCTGCTGGGTTCGCGCGTCGAAGCCGTGGCCGGCCGTATCGAAAGCAGCGGCCGTCAGGCCAGCGATGACCTCATGGCGCGCGCGGAATTGTTGTCCTCGGGCATCAAGTCCCACGTCGAGGACGCCGAACGCTCGCTCACCAACCTCGTGGTCAACACGTCGGAGACCATCCAGACCGGCGCGCGCGCCGCGCAGCAGGCGCTGCTGACCGTTTCCTCCGATGTCGGCGCCCAGCTCAGGCTGACGTCGGCGGAAGTCGAAGCTTCCCTCACCTCCGTCGGCACCGAGGCCGCGAACTCGATCCTGACCAGTTCCCGCGATGCCCAGACCACGCTGGTGTCGGCGTCCTCCGATGCCGCCTCGCAGATCAAGTCGCTAGCCGCCGACGTCGAGCGCACGCTCTCGGCCGCAGGCAGCGCCACCGCGGCGTCGGTTCTCGCCGGCGCACGCGAGGCCCAGACCGCGCTGGTCACGGCGTCCTCGGACGCGGCAAGCCAGGTCAAGTCGCTCGCCGCCGACGTCGAACGCTCGCTCTCGATCGCCGGCACCTCGACCGCCGAGGCTGTCACCGCCGGCGCACGCCAGGCACAGTCCACGCTGGTCGCGGCGTCTTCCGAAGCGGCCACTCAGGTCAAGTCGCTCGCCGCCGACGTCGAGCGCTCGCTCTCGCTTGCCGGCACCGCCACCGCCGAGGCCATCACGGCCGGGGCGCGTGACGCCCAGAACACGCTGATGACGGCCTCCAGCATCGCAGCCGATCAGGTCAAGTCGCTTTCCGCCGACGTCCAGCGCTCGCTGTCGTTGGCCGGAACCGCCACCGCGGAGGCGATCACGTCGGGTGCACGCGAGGCCCAGAACACCCTCGTCACCGCTTCCGCCGATGCGGTGAGCCAGGTCCAGTCGCTCGCCGCCGACATGCAGC
The DNA here is from genome assembly GCF_005937885.2 of Bradyrhizobium sp. KBS0727. Classification (NCBI taxonomy): domain Bacteria; kingdom Pseudomonadati; phylum Pseudomonadota; class Alphaproteobacteria; order Hyphomicrobiales; family Nitrobacteraceae; genus Bradyrhizobium; species Bradyrhizobium sp. KBS0727. The sequence goes on from NZ_CP042176.1 coordinate 4,815,162, forward strand.
GCACGCTGTCGATGGCCGGCAACGGCACCGCCGAGGCGATCACGACAGGCGCCCGCGAAGCCCAGAACATGCTCGTAACGGCGTCCACCGACGCCGCCAACCACGTCAAGTCGCTGGCGATCGACGTCGAACGCACGCTAAGCGCGGCAGGTGCCGACACTGCGGCCTCGATCCTCGGCAGCGCGCGCGAAGCGCAGAGCTCGTTCGCTGCAACCTCCGGCGACGCGGCAAACCAGATCAAGGCGATTTCCGCCGACATCGAGCGTTCGCTGAGTAACGTCACGGCTGCTACCACCGACAACATCCAGACCACTGCGCAGAGCGCGCAGAGCGCGCTGATTGCCGCTTCGAACGAAGTCAGCTCCAAGGTCAAATCGACCTCGGCCGATCTCGAGCGTTCGGTTCTCGCCGCCAGCAGCAATTTCGGCTCGACGATGACCGGCAAGACCGACGAGATCGTCACCTACGTTCAGCAGCAGACCGATCGCCTGGCGCAGATCGTCGACAGTCGTCGCGGTTCGCTGGTCGAGGCGCTCGCCACCAAGACCACGCAGCTCACGACCGACATCGACCGCGTCACTGCCGACGCCCTGAAGTCGATCGAGACCCGCGGCAACGCGTTCTCGCAATCGATGGCGACCCACGGCTCGGAAGTCGCGCGCACGATCACGTCGGCCGGCGACCTCGCCACCGGCGCGGTGGCCAAGTCGCTCAAGGATCTGGAGCAGTCGTCGCGTTCGGCGATCGACCAGTCGCGCCAGGTTTCGATCGCGGCCGTGACCGAAATGCAGGAGACCAGCAAGATCCTGCGCACCGACACGGTGGCGCTGTTCGAGCGGCTGCGTGAAGGCAACATCCTGCTGCAGGAAGTGCTGACCGGCGCCCACGACAATCTCAACTCGCTGGAGCGTGCGCTGGTGACCCGCGTGGCCGACTTCGTGTCCGCCATGAACGACGTCACCTCGCGCAATGGCGTCGCCACCCAGACGCTGGAAGACCAGTTGACCGTCTTCAACTCCAAGACGACCAAGGCACTTGAAGATCTCGGTGCGCTGTCGAGCCAGTTCGACAGCCATGGCAAGGCGCTGGTCGATGCCGCGGCTGTGGTCGAACAGGCCAACCGCTCGACCACCACTTCCGTCGCCGATCGCAAGTCGCAGCTGGAGTCGCTGGTGACCACCATCGACCTGCGCACCACCGACCTCGATCAGCGGCTGTCGCGCTTCACCGGCCTGCTCGACGAATCGCTGGCCGCCGCCGAAGAGCGCGCCCGCGACATCGCCCGCGTCGTCGCCGAGACCGCGGGTGCGGGATCTGCGGCGATCAGCCGGCAGTTCGAAGCGGTGCGGGCTGCCGCCGAAAACGAACGGCATCAGACCCTCGACGCCATGGGCGAGCTGTACCAGCAGAGCGCCGCGGAAACCGACGCGATGTTCAAGCAGTCGACCGAGAAATTCGGCACGATGGTGCAGGCCATGAAGCAGATGGCTGCCGAGATGCACAACGAGCTCGAAGCCACGCGCAACGAACTGCGCCGCGGCGTGCTCGAAATGCCGCAGGAGGCCGCCGACAATACCGCGCAGATGCGCAAGGTGATCGTCGACCAGATCGAGGCCCTCGCCGAACTGAACCGGATCGTCGCCCATCACGGCCGCGGCCTCGACGTCGTGCCCCAGAGCCGCGCCAGCGTGCAGCGCCAGGACGAGCCCGTGATGGCCGTCGCCGCCGGCGGCCGCAACGAAGCCCGCATGCGCGATACCGGCAGTGCATCGACCCTGCCGCCGCCGGATCTCGGGATGCCGTCGCGCCGCACCGAAGCGCCGCCGGTCTCGCCCGCGAGCCAGGAAGGCGGACGCGACGGTTGGCTATCCGATCTCCTCAACCGCACCGACGCAGGCGGGCCCACCGGCCGCGAAGCGCCGCGCGGCCGCCCGGCGCAAGGCGGCCAAAGCCAAGGACCTGCCAATCCGCTGGAATCGCTGTCGCTCGACATCGGCCGGCTGATGGATCGCAACCTCGCCGCCGAGATGTGGGATCGATATCAGCGTGGCGAGAGCAAGGCGTTCTCCAAGCGCCTCTACACACCGGCCGGCCAGAAGGCGTTCGACGAAGTCGCGCGAAAATACCGCGCCGACCGCGGCTTCAAGCAGACGGTCGATCGTTACATCGCCGAGTTCGAGCGATTGCTCGACGAGGTCGCGCGCGAAGATCGCGCCCCCCAGGCGCTGCGCGGTCACCTGACCTCGGAAACCGGCCTCGTCTACACCCTGCTCGCGCATGCGGCGGGACGGCTCGGATAACTCTTGAATCTGATTGCAGAATAAGAAACGGAGGCCGTACGGCCTCCGTTTTGTTTTTTGGCAGACCCGGTCGTTCGCCGAAAAAGTTCGCTCGACGGTTTGCACGGACGCAAGCCAGTCCCTATCTGTTCAATCCGAGAGAGCGCCCGCAGGAAGCGCTTCGCACGAAACCAGGCTGGCCATGCCGAATGAGAGCGAGACAGTAAGCCGGCGCGATCTGCTGTCGCTTGTGGGTTCGGTCGCCGGCAGTGCCGCGATGTACCAGGCGATGACCAGCCTCGGCTTCGCCTCCGAGTCCAATTACAAGGGGCCGATCAAGCTCTCGGGCGATACCAAAGGCGCATCCGTGCTGGTGCTCGGCGCGGGCCTCGCCGGCATGACGGCAGCGCTCGAGTTGCGCGCCGCCGGCTACAAGGTCCAGGTGCTGGAGTTCAACAGCCGCCCGGGAGGTCGCAACTGGACCATACGCGGCGGCGACCGCTTCACCGAACTCGGCGGCGCGACGCAGACCTGCGGCTTTGAGGACGGGCTCTATCTCAATCCGGGGCCGTGGCGGATTCCGTATCATCACCGCGCTTTGCTCGATTACTGCAAACGACTCGGCGTCGCGCTCGAGCCCTTTATCCAACTCAATCACAACGCCCTGCTCCACGCCTCGACAGCGTTCGCAGGCCAGCCGCAGCGCATTCGCGACATCAAGACCGATTTTCAAGGGCACGTATCGGAGTTGCTCGCCAAGACAACGCAACAAGGCAAGCTCGACGAGGCCGTGACAGTTGAAGACAAGGAAATCCTGCTGCAGGCGCTGCGCTCCTGGGGCGCGCTCGACAGGAATTACGCGTACCAGGCCAATCTGATCTCGGCGGATTATCGCGGCTACGCCAAAGACCCCGGCGGCGGGCTCGGCGCGGCGCCGATCGCCGGCGAGGTCATCAAGCTCCAGGATATCCTGAAGTCCAGGCTTTGGGGTTACTTGCGGAATTTCACCCTGCATCAATTCCAGACCACCATGTTTCAGCCGGTCGGCGGCATGGACATGATCGGCAAGGCGTTCGCGCGCGAGGTCGGCGATCTCATTCAGTACGACGCCAAGGTCACGCAGATTAAACAAAACGATGGCGGCATCACCGTCAGCTATGTGAATTCCAAAACGCCATCGACGCCACAGATCGCGAAAGCGGACTGGTGCGTCTGCACGATCCCGTTGTCGATCCTGAGCCAGATCCCGACCGACGTCGGTCCGCGCATGAAGGCAGCAATCGACGCGGTGCCGTACGCGTCAGCGGTCAAGATCGGCCTCCAATTCAAGCGCCGGTTCTGGGAAGAGGACGAGGCGATCTACGGCGGCATCTCGTACACGGATTTGCCGATCCGGCAGATCTCCTATCCCAGCAGCGGATTCAACCGCAGCGGCCGCGGCGTGCTGCTCGGCGCCTATGTGTTTGAGGGCGCCAACGCGTACGAATTCACCTCGATGACGCCGGCCGACCGGATCGCGCGCGCGGTCGAATTCGGCGCCCGCATTCACCCGCAATACGGCGCCGAGTTCGAAAACGGAATGGCCGTGGCCTGGCACCGCGTTCCCTTCGCGATGGGATGCGCGGGAAGCTGGAGCGAGAAAGCGCGGGCGGAACATTACGACAATCTGTGCCAGATCGACGGCAGGATCGTGTTGGCGGGCGAACACGCTTCCTACATTCCGGCATGGCAGGAAGGCGCGATCTTGTCGTCGCTCGACGCCATTACGCGGCTGCATGAACGCATCGTCAGGAAGTGATGCAATGGGCTCCCGTCCGATCGAACCCGCGAGATGGACCCTGCTCTTTTCAGCTATCGCGGCCGCAGGCATGGCCATGGCGCCGGCATCAGGCGTGAAGGCGAACGAAGAAGCGCGGTCGCGGCCTCTGGCGGCGCTGAGCACGGGCTTCCGGTTTACGGAGCAGACCGGAGAGGATCTGTTCGCCAGCGCCTGTCAGGGTTGTCACATGCCTGATGGAAACGGTGCGGCCGGCGCGGGCACCTATCCATCGCTGTCGAAAGACAGCAATCTCGAGACCTCAGGCTATCCGGTTCACGTCGTCGTCAGGGGCCAGAAGGCGATGCCGCCGGTCGGCGCGATGATGAGCGACGACCAGGTCGCCGCCGTCGTCAATTATCTGCGCACGCATTTCGGCAATCAATATACCGATGCCGTCACGGCCGAGGACGTCAAACGTATCAGGCCTTGATCGGCCACATGGGGAGAGGAAGATGAAAAAGGAAATGCTGACGCTGGCCGCCTTGCTGCTCGGCTCAAACGTCGTCCACGCCGAAGTCGTCCGATATCCAATTCCGAATTCGACGTTTCCGATCGCCCAGGCCGTAAAGGTCTCCGGTGACGCCGTCACGCTGTATGTGAGCGGCCAGGTGCCGCCCGTCATCAACAAGGACGTTGAAGCCACTAGCCCGCAGGCCTACGGCGATACCAAGACCCAGACCGTCGGCGTGCTCAACAGGATCAAGCAAATTCTCGAAGGCCAGGGCCTCGGCATGGCCGACGTGATCAAGATGCAGGTGTTCCTGGTGCACGACGCCCGCGCGCCGATGGACTTCAAGGCGTTCATGGAGGGTTACACCCAGTTTTTCGGCGGCGCGCAGCCGAACCTTCCGGTTCGGTCGGTCTTCGGTGTCGCAGCGCTCGCCAATCCCGGCTTTCTGGTCGAGATTGAAGTCGTCGCCGCCAAGGACTCGAAATAAGAGGATGAAACCGATGCGCCTGTTGACGGGTTCGAATTTCAAATTGCCTTGCGTTGCTGCGGCCATGTCGGTGGCTTTGGCGATATCAGGCACGGCCGCGGCCGAAGGCCTGAACCCCAACCAGCAACGGGCGCTCGATATCTACAAGGAACTGATCGAGATCAACACCGTGACGGCAACCGGCGACACCGCCAAGGCCGCCGAAGCCATGGCCGCACGGCTGCGCGCGGGCGGCTTTCCTGATGCCGACGTTCGCGTGTTCTCGCCGGCGCCGCGCAAAGGCAATCTGGTCGCGCGGCTGAAGGGAACTGGCGCACGCAAACCGATCCTGCTGGTGGCGCATATCGACGTCGTGCCGGCGCCGCGCGAGGACTGGTCGACCGATCCGTTCAAGCTGGTCGAGCAGGACGGCTATTTCTATGCGCGCGGCAGCGGCGACGACAAATACATGGCGGCTTCTTTTGTCGCCAATCTCATTCGCTACAAACAGGAAGGCTACAAGCCCGACCGCGACATCATCCTGGCGCTGGAGACCGACGAGGAAATTCTCGACAAGGACGCGCTCGGCATTCAGTGGCTGCTGAAAAACCACCGCGACCTGATCGATGCGGAATTCGCTCTCAACGAGGGCGGCCCGGTCGGGCTGAAGGACGGCAAACCGCTGCGCAATTCGCTGCAGACCAGCGAAAAGGTATCGGTGACCTACGAACTGGCGGTCAAGAACAAGGGCGGCCACAGCGCCATGCCGGTCAAGGACAATGCGATCTATCGCCTGGCGGCGGGACTGACCCGGCTTTCGGCCTTCAGCTTTCCGCTCAATCTCAACGAGACCACGCGCGCTTATTTCGAACGGACCGCGCAGATGGAAGGCGGCCAGTTGGCCGACGACCTGCGCGCCGTGCTGTCAGGCCAGACCGATCCGGCTTCGGCGCCGGTGGCGCGGCTATCGGCCAATCCCGGCTATAACGCGCAATTGCGCACGACCTGCATCACCACCATGCTGCAGGGCGGCAGCGCCTTCAACGCATTGCCGCAGCTTGCGACCGCCACGGTCAATTGCCGGGTGATGCCGGGCGAGCCCATCGATGGCGTCAAGGCGACGCTGGAGAAGGTGCTCGGCGACGACCAGATCGCGGTTACGCAGATCGATCAGCCGACGCTGAGCGCGCCTTCCGCGCTCAGCGAGGGGATCGTCGGGCCGATCACGAAACTGTCGGCCGAGTTCTTTCCCGGCGCGGTGGTGTTGCCTGTCATGAGCGCCGGCGCCACCGACGGCAGCTACCTGCGCAACGCCGGCATTCCGACCTATGGCCATTCCGGAATGGCCGGCGACATCGCTGAATCGCGCGCGCACGGGCGCGACGAGCGGGTCCTCGTCAAATCGTTTTTCAACGGCAATGAGTATCTGTACCGGCTGGTGAAGGAGTTTGCCGGCGGACGATGAGCCGTATGCACGCGGCAGATAGACTTCTACTGCCGCTTCTGCCCGCTCGCCGCAGCCGCCGGTTTGGGCGCTGCCGCTGCCGGCCTGGCTGGAGCCGACGCTTCCGCGGCCGGCGCGCTGTTGTTGCTGCCGCCGAAGATCACCCGGCTCGGGTTGCGGTCGAAATTGTTCACGGCGCGGCTGATGTCGCCAAGCGTGCGGCGGCCATCGGAGATCAGCGCCGCCGACCGCTTGTCGAAATCGTCGGCCAGTTCACGGATCGACTTCACCATCAGGTTCAACTCGCCGCCGGCGGTGCCGCCCGCGATCGTGTTCAGCCCGAGCATCAGGCTGTCCGCCTTGCCCATCACGCCGTCGACCTTGAGCATGACGTTGTCGATCTTCTCGGAGTTGCGCGCCAGCGCCGAGGTGAAGGTTTCGAGATTCTTCAGCGAGCTCTTCACCGATTCCTGGTTGTCGGCGACGATCCGGTTGACGTTCTGCAAGGTGGCGCGGATCGCCTCGGTAACGTCCTGCAGCGCGTTGGGATCGGCGGTCAGCACCGGCACGCCGTCCTCGTCGAGCGGCACCGAGGGGGCGGCTTCCTCGCCGCCCTTCAGCGAGATCGCGGCGACGCCGGTCAGGCCCTGGAACTCGAGGCCGACCAGCGTGTCTTTGCGGATCGGGGCGTTGTTCTCGACCATCGCCAGTGCGACCACACGACGCGGGTTATCGAGTTTAACCGAGATAACTTCCCCTATCCGGATACCGTTGAAATTGACGCTGCCACCGTTGCGCAGGCCGGAGGCCGGGCCTTCGAACACAATGCGGATCGGGCTGCGCGCCTTGGTGGTGTGCAGGCTCTGAAACCACAGCACGAAGCCGAAGGCGGCCGCGATCACCGCCAGCGTGAACGATCCGATCAGGACGTAATTCGCCCGCGTTTCCATCAATTACTCCTAGACCACAACGGCGCGGGCGCGCTTGCCGTTGAAATACTGGTTCAGCCAGGGATGCTTCGAGGCCTTCATGTCGGCGATCGATCCTGCGGCAATGATCTTACCGTTCCCTAAAACGGCGATGCGATCGCAGGCCGTATAAAGGCTGTCGAGGTCGTGGGTTACCATGAAAACGGTCAGGCCCAAAGTACGCTGCAGGGTCCGCACCAGTTCGTCGAAATCGCCGGCGCCGATCGGATCGAGCCCGGAGGTCGGCTCGTCCAGGAACACAAGTTCGGGATCGAGCGCGAGCGCGCGCGCCAGCGCCACGCGCTTGACCATGCCGCCCGAGAGTTCCGAGGGAAAACGGTCGGCGACCTCCGGCTTCAGGCCGACCATGCCGAGCTTGGCCACCATGATCTCGTCGAGCAGCCGCTGCGAAACCTTGAGATATTCGCGCACCGGAAACTGGATGTTCTGCCGCACGGTGAGCGAGGAGAACAGCGCGCCCTGCTGGAACAGGATGCCCCAGCGGCGCTCGACGCCTCTCCGCTCGGCGGTGTTGGCCTTGTCGAGGTCGACGCCGAACACCTCGATACGGCCGGCGAGTTTCGGCACCAGACCGATGATGGTGCGGGTCAGCACCGACTTGCCGGCGCCGGACGGACCCACGAAGCCGAGAATTTCCCCGCGCTTGACGTCGAGGTTGAGCCCGTCGAGCACCCGCGTCGTGCCGAACTGCACGGTGATGTCGCGAACCCGGATGATGGCGTCGGAGATTTCGTCCGCCATAGTCACATTCCGATCGATGCGAAGAAGATGGCGAACACGCCATCCATGACGATGACGAGGAAGATTCCCTTCACCACCGAGGACGTGGTGTGCTGGCCGAGCGATTCAGCGCTGCCCTGCACCGCCAGTCCCTCGACGCAGGCGACGATACCGATCACGGCGGCCATGACCGGCGCCTTGATGATGCCGACGATGAAATGATCGATCGAGATGGCGTCGCGCAACCGCAGCAGGAACGCTTCGGGATCGACGCCGCCATAGAGCCAGGCCACGAGGCCACCGCCATAAAGTGCGGCCATGGCGCCGAGGAACGCCAGGATCGGCAGCGCCAGCACCAATGCCAGCATCCGCGGCAGGATCAGCACCTCGATCGGATCGAAGCCCATGGTGCGCAGCGCATCGATCTCCTCGCGCATCTTCATCGAGCCGAGCTCGGCGGTATATGCCGAGCCCGAACGGCCCGCCACCATGATCGCGACCAGCAGCACGCCGATCTCGCGCAGCACCAGCACGCCGAGCATGTCGACGACGAAAATATCGGCACCGAATTGACGGAAATGGAAAATGCCTTGCTGCGCGATGATGCAGCCGATCAGAAACGTGATCAGCACCACGATCGGCACCGCGCGCCAGCACACCTGTTCCAGGTGATGGATAGTGGAGGTCAGGCGGAAGCCGCGGGGATGGATGACGACGTTGCCGGCCGCGGCCAGCACCGCGCCCAGCATGTCGATCAGTCCGACCAGGGTGCCGCCGACCCCGGCCACGCTGCGGCCGACCTGCTCCAGCATGCCTGATATCGTCACCGCATGGCTGTCGACGACGGGCTGCGCCTTCACCCGGCGAACCTCGTCGACCAGGCTGGAATAATTGGCCGAGAGGCCTGCGATCTTGGCCTCGACGCCGCCCTGGGTCAGGCTGCGGCGCAGCCGCTCGATCAGCCAGGCGCCGAAAGTATCGAGCTTCGACACCTGGCTGACGTCGATGAAAATGTTGGGCCGGCTGCCGCCGAGCTTCTCGGCGTCGGTCACCAACCGCTCCAGCACCGGGGCAAAGCGGGCCGTCCACGAGCCCGCCGCGCACAAGGCAAGCCCGTTCCCGCTGGCGATCCGCTCCAGTGTCGGGTCTCCGTTCACGATGCCCGCCCCCCGACCGGCTCGCTATCGATGCAAAAGATGAGGTCCCGCACGCCGCACTGCCTTGTAGAATCTGTCCCTAACCAGCCATAGTTGGTTGCGGCGGGCAAGCTTACGGTTCAGAAATTGCAAGATTTTAAAATGACTTCCACCCCATCCGGACGACTTGCCCGACAACTTGCCGCAGCCATCGAACGCTGGCCGATCGCGGGTTCCTTCACGATCAGCCGGGGCGCCAAGACCGAGGCGGTCACCGTGGTGGCCGAAGTCAGCCAAAGCGGGCGGTCCGGGCGCGGCGAATGCGTGCCCTACCCGCGCTACGGCGAGACCCCGGAAGCGACGCTGGCTGCCCTTGTGGCGATGCAGGAGCCGCTGGCGCGAGGACTGGACCGAAGCGGCCTGCAGGCCGCGATGCCCCCAGGCGCCGCCCGCAATGCGCTGGATTGCGCGCTGCTGGACCTCGAGGCCAAAGCCGCGGGCCAGAGGGCGTGGACACTGCTCGGCCGGCCGGCGCCACGATCCTGCACCACTGCCTACACGATCTCGCTGGGTACGCCCGAGGCGATGGCGGCGGCAACCGCCAAGGCGGCGCGCCGGCCGCTGCTCAAGATCAAGCTCGGCGGTGACGGCGACGCTGCGCGGATCGCGGCGGTACGGAAGGCCGCGCCCGAATCCGAACTGATCGTGGACGCGAACGAAGCGTGGACATCAGATAATCTCGAGCAGAACCTAAAGGCCTGCGCCTCTGCCGGCGTGACGCTGGTGGAGCAGCCGCTGCCGGCCGGCAAGGACGAGGCGCTGGCGCGCATCAAGCGGCCGATCGCGGTCTGCGCCGACGAAAGCGTGCACGACCGCGCCTCGCTGGCCGGCCTTCGCGCGCGCTATGACGCGGTCAATATCAAGCTCGACAAGACCGGTGGCCTGACCGAAGCGCTGGCGATGGCCGACGCCGCGCAGGCGCTCGGATTTGAAATCATGATCGGCTGCATGGTCGCGACCTCGCTCGCGATGGCGCCGGCGATGCTGCTGGCGCCGCAGGCGCGCTTCGTCGACCTCGACGGCCCGCTGTTGCTGGCGCGCGATCGCGACGACGGCCTGCGCTACGACGGCAGTCTGGTCTATCCGCCGGAAGCAGCGCTGTGGGGCTGATGAGCTACTTTCTATTTTGACGCGTTTTCTTAACGCGAACCGGTACCCACTTCGCTTGAAAACGCTTTGTGGCGCGCGGACCACATCACGCTGGCTGCAACCAGCGCCATTGCCGCCATCATGTAGTAAGCGCCCGGCCCGTAGCGCGCATAGACCATCCCCGACAGGATCGACGCCGTCATGCTGACGATGCCGCCACAGGCGGCGAGATAGCCCTGCCCGCGCGCCATCAGGTGGATCGGCACGTGACGCACCAGCAGTCCCATGGTGCCGACCTGGGTAATGCCGTAGGTCAACCCGTGCGCGAGCTGGACCACACTGAGCACCGCCAGCGACGGCTCCAGCGCCGTGATCGACCAACGCGCCACCGCGCTGAGCGCGCCGATCACCACCAGCGTCGAAGGCTGCAGCGTGAAGCGCGGCGACAGCGCGAACACCACGATCTCGGCGAGCACGCCGAGCACCCACAGCCCGGCAATGGTCAGTCCGCCCAACCCCAATCCCTGCCAGGTGATGGAGGCAAACGCGTAATAGGCGGCGTGGCTGCCCTGGGTCAGCGCCGAGGCGACGATGATGGCGAGAAAGCCCGCATCGCGCAGCAGTGAAGTCGCGCCCTGGACCGCCGCCGGCGCCGGCTTGGGCCGCTCCAGCGGCTGCAGCCCCAGGCTGGCGACGGCGCCGAGGCCAGCAATCGACGCGATGACCCAGATCAGGTGCCTCGCCGCGACGATATCGACCAATAGCCCGCAAGTTAGCGCGCCGACCACGAAGGCCGCCGAGCCCCACAGCCGCATCGGCCCATAGTTCAGACCGTAGCGCGCCACGCCGCGCAGCGCATAGGCATCCGTCAGCGGCAGCATCGGTGTCCACAGCGCGCAGGTGGCGGCATAGGCCAGCAACACCGCGAACGGAAGATACTGGGTGCCGATCACGGCAAAGCCCAGCGCGGTCGCGAAGGCGGCAACAATCAGGGCGCCGCGCAGCGAATAGCGCTTCTCGGCAGCACCGGTCACGAACGGAAGCACCGTGAACCGCGTCAGCGCCGGCACCGCGGAGATGATCCCGATCCACGAAGCATCGATGCCGACCGCCTTCAGCCAGACCGTGAAAAACGGCAGGTGGGTACCCATCGTTCCGAACGTTGCGCCGTAGAACAGCGCCAGTCGGCCAGCGAATCGCTTCGATGCACCTTGAGAAGCGATGGGGATTTGTGATTCGCTCGGCATCAATTCAATTGCGATTCGCCCGATATCGTGATGTTCGTTATCGTAACGCGCGGTGATTTGCGCGAAGAGTTTAGCATGGCCGACGAAGCATTTGCCCTTTCGCCGATCTCAGCACGCGCCGCGCTGCCGGGCGAGGAGGACTATGCCGCGATCAGCGAAGCCTTCATGGAGACTTCGCGGGGCCGCTGGTTCCTCACCGAATATGCCAAGCGCAACCGCAATGCCGACACCCGCATGGTGCTCGACGCGGTGGCGCGGATCGAGCAGAGCCTCTCCGCCCAGAAGGAAGAGACCCTGGCCGCGCAGCGCGAAGGCCTTGCGGCACAGCAGCAGGCCGCGGACGCCGCCGCTGCCAAGTCCGCGGCTTCAGCCGCAGCCGCCGCGGCTGAAGCCTCCGACAACCGCCTGAGAGCCGCACTGGCCACTATCCGCGTCGCCGTCGAGGCCGCGCAGGCTTCCGCGACCGAGGCGCTGGACGGCCTCGCGCTGGAGCAGCGGCAGGCCGCCGTCCGCAAGGGCGCGCGGGTGCTGCGGGAGATCGCCTGGCGGCTGCGGGAAATCGGCAATGACAGCCGAATCTGCGACCTGATCGATTCGCAGGTCGCGGTGATCGAAAAGGCCTCGGAAGAAATCACCACCGACGAGGCCAAGGCCGCGCTGGGCGCGGCCTTCGCGGCGATCGGGGGCCGGCTTGCGGAAGTCGGCAGCAACGATCGCGCGCCCGCGCCGGCTGCGGAAACCGCCACACTCCACACGCCGCCTGCGGCGATGGCGGAGACGGTCGAGACCACCGCTACGCAGGAAGCGGCTGAGGCTTCCGTGGTGTCGTTCGCCGAACCAGCCGAGGTCGAGGCCGCCAAAGCTGTGATCGTCGAGACTGTGACCGTCAAGGCTGCGACCGCCGAGACTGATTATGCGGAAGCCGTGCACGCCGAGGCTACGCGTGAGACTTCGCTTGCGGAGACTGCGCCGGCGGCCGCGCCCCTGGATACCGAAGCATTTGGGGTGACTGAGGTCACCGATACCGAAATCGCCGACACCGTCGTCACCGACGAGGCCGCCGACGCCCATGACGAGGCCATCCTCGACATGATCGCGATGGAGATGGGCGCGCCGGATCCGATCGATGATGACGAGATCGCCGAACAGGCCCAGTTCGCCGAGCCCGCGCCGGTCGAACAAGCCATCGTCGCGGAAGTACCCGAACCGGTCGCAGCCCCCGTCGAGCCACCGGTTGAGATGCCGCCGCAGCGCGCCGTCGAAGCGGTTGCCGCACCCGCGATCGAGATGTCACTCGGCTCGACCATTCTCGCGAGCGGCATGTTGAGTAAGGCTGCCAGGCCGGCCAACGACCCCTTGGCGCCAATCCGGCGCATGAGCCAGGTCGAGAAGATCGCGTTCTTCTCCTAACTCCGACGGCAACGCATTCCCCACGGAACGGTTCGTTCCGGGGCCGACACGGATTCAGGGCAGAGCAGCCAATGCTCGGCCCGCTTCGTTTTCGGTGACGAAACTCGCGCTACTTGATTTCAACCAGCCCGACCTGGTTGGTCAGGCTGTCCGCGATGACAGGATTGCCGTCGGGCGTGACATCCATATTGCGGACGATGTCGCCACCGCCGGGGATCGCCCAGCTCTGGAATTTCTCCGTCGCCGGGTCGAACCGCACGATCGTGTTCGGCTTCGCCGCGGATTCCGAATACCACAGCGCGCCCTTGGTAAAGACGATGCCGTAGGGTTCCGATTTCGCGCCGCTCGGCGAAGGCCACTCCTTCACATCGCCGGTGGCGAGATCGAGCCGGCCGAGCTGGCCGCCGGCAAAATCGACATACCAGACCATGCCGTCGGGACCGATGGCGAGACGGCGCGGCCGCGCAGCCGCGCGCGGCAGCGTGTACTCCTTGATCGTCAGGGTTTTCGGATCGACGGTCGCGACCTTGTTGGTGCCGAATTCGACAACGACAGGCACGCCCTGGGCGTTGATCTTGAGGCCATAGGGCCGTGCCCTCGGCGTCGGCGGGGTGAGCAGCTTGATCGCGCCGGTCGCCGGATCGAGCCGCCCGATCATGTTGGCCTGCTGCACGGTAAACCAGAGGATTCCGTCCTGATCGAAGTTAAGCGTGTGCGGGTCCCTGGCGTTGGCGTCGGGCAGCGGATATTCGGTGACGACGCCGGAGGATGGATCGAGCTTGCCGATCAGGCCCGCGGTGTTGCCGGTGAACCAGATGTTGCCGGACTTGTCCTCCGCTAGTCCATGCGGACCGGTGAGCGCCGACTTCATGGTGTATTCGCGGATCGCTCCGGTCTTGGGATCGAGGCGGCCGAGCTTGTTGGCGAGCTGGCCGGTCCACCAGATCGAGCCGTCGCGCGCGGCCAGCGGATCGTGCGGTCGCGAACCCTGCGTCGGCACATCCCACATCAGGATATTCGCCTTCACCGGTCCGTCGATGATGGCGGCCTCCGGCCGCGACCGTTCGGGGAAATTCCTGATGAGGTAGTCGGTCATGGCGCCCCACTCCTCGGCAGGGACAGGCGCATGCGCGTTCTGCATCATGCGCACGATGGTGAGCCAGCCTTCGGCCGTATAGCCGACGCGCACGCGGTTGATGTCGTGGCAACCGTCGCAGGTCGCAACGAACCGTGCCTTGCTCGGCCCTTCCGGCCATTCCTTTTGGGTGTACTGGGCCTGGGCCGCAGGCGCGCCAAGCGCGATAACGAACGACAACACCGTCAGCGCAGCGTTCCGCATGCCATCCTCCCCGAAGCCCGGTTTAATCCGGGCCTTTTCGATGAATTTCGTTGCGGGCAGCCTCGCCGCGGTTGCGGCATCCGTCAAGCCACTCCCGTTCAATCGTGATTGAACGGCGGGGTCGCGCCCGGTCGAGGTTGAGGTCTTGCTGGGGCTACGTCCGGTTCAGGCCACCAGCCTGGCGAACAGGTCGGCGTCGACATTGCCGCCGGAGAGCACGATGACGACATTCTTGCCGCGCACGTCGATACGGCCGGCCAGCAACGCCGCAAGGCCGACGGCGCCGCCGGGCTCGACCACCAGCTTCAATTCACGATAGGCATAGGCAACCGCGGCGCCGACTTCCTCGTCGGAGGCCGTCACGCCGTTCGCCAGCAGCTTGCTATTGATCGAGAAGGTCAGTTCGCCGGGGATCTGCGCCATCAGCGCATCGCAGATGGTGCGGCCGGCGGCATGATGGGCCTCGCGATGGCCGGCACGCAGTGACAGCCCGTGGTCGTCGTAGTCCTTGGGCTCGGCGACGATGATCTGGGCTTGCGGAAATTTTGCCTTCACGGCGGTCGCCACGCCCGCGATCAGGCCACCGCCGGACGCCGGCGCCACCACGATATCGGGCGACAATCCAAGTGCAGCCATATCCTCGGCGATTTCCCGGCCCGCGGTGCCCTGCCCCGCGATCACGAAGGGATCGTCGTAAGGACGCACCAGCGTCGCACCACGCTTGGCGGCAATGCCGTTAGCGATCGCCTCGCGGTCTTCCTTGTCGCGGTCATACAGCACGACCTCGGCGCCATAGCCTTTGGTGCGCTCGCGCTTGGTGACAGGTGAATCGAGCGGCATCACGATCGTCGCCTGCATGTTCAGAATCTGCGCCGCCGCGGCCACGCCCTGGGCATGGTTGCCGGACGAGAACGCGACCACGCCGCCGCTGCGCTTGTCCTGCGGGATCGACGACAGCTTGTTGAAGGCGCCGCGGAACTTGAACGACCCGGTCCGCTGCAGCATTTCGGGCTTCAGGAACACCTTGGTCCCGATGCGCTCGTTGAGAACGGGGAACGACAGCAACGGTGTTCGCACCGCATAAGGCGCAACCACCCGCGCCGCCGCATCGATATCCGCAGCGCCGACCGCTGCAATTGGGGCTGGTTCGGTCATGCCAGCGTTGTATCGCGCCGGCGGAGCGCGGGGAAGACAGTTTCGTGCATGATCCCGAAAAGTGGGAACCGGTTTTCGGAAAAGATCATGCACCGACTGAAAAACGTGAAGTCAGGCGGCGAAATGCGGATCTTCCGCCACAAATTCGACCGCAGCGCCTTCCGCGTCGGCCGAGCCGATATTCTGGGCATGTTCGACAAAGACGCGCGCCGAGGCCTGCCAGGTGTGTTCGGCGGCGAATTCGATGCAGGTCTCGCGCGGAATATGCAGCGCTTCGAGGCACGCCTTGCGCAGATCGTCGCTCAGGACGCCCACCGGCGCGGAACCGATCACATCGCGGGGACCGGTGACCGGGAACGCCGCCACCGGCAGGCCGCTAGCAAGCGCCTCCAGCAGCACCAGGCCAAAGGTGTCGGTCTTGCTGGGAAAGACGAAGATATCGGCGGCCGCGTAGATTTCGGCCAGTTCCTCGCCGTGCCGCGCGCCGAGGAAGACGGCGGCCGGATATTTACGCTCGAGCGCCGCGCGCGCCGGCCCGTCGCCGACGACGAGCTTGGTGCCCGGCAAATCGAGGTCGAGGAAGGCTTCCAGATTTTTCTCGACCGCGACGCGGCCGACACTGAGAAACACCGGCGTCGGCAGGCAGAGGTCGATGTCGCGCGGATGGAACAGCGAAGTATCGACGCCGCGCGACCACAGCACCACGTTGCGAAAGCCGCGCATGCGCAATTCGGCCGCGAGCGCCGGCGTCGCCGCCATCACCGCCTGGCTCGGCCGATGGAACCAGCGCAGCACGCGCCAGACCCAGGATTCCGGGATCGATGAACGCGCCGACACATATTCGGGAAAACGGGTGTGAAAGCTGGTGGTGAACGGCAGGCCGCGCTTGCGGCAATAGCGCCGCACCAATAGGCCAATCGGACCTTCCGTCGCGATATGGATGCTGTCGGGTTTTGCCGCATCGATCAGCTCGGCGATCTTCCAGGGACTCGGCAAAGCCAGCCGCAAATCGGGATAGCTCGGCATCGCAAAGGTCCGGAACGACTGCGGCGTCAGAAAGCTGACGTCGACGCCAAAGCCCTTGGCCGCTTCCGCCATCGTGGTCAGCGTCCGAACCACCCCGTTGACCTGGGGATGCCACGCATCGGTCGCGACCAGGATATGCGTCATGCGGCGCGCGCCGCGACGCGGGGAACCGGTGCTTTCAGGCGCAGCGGATCGGTCCAGGTGATGATTTCGAACTTTCCGTCCTCGTGTTCGGCGAGCGCGGTGCAGCTCTCGACCCAGTCGCCGCAGTTCATGTAGCGGATACCGTGCTCGTCGCGGATGGTGGCGTAGTGGATGTGGCCACAGATCACGCCGTCGGCGCCGTGACGCCGCGCCTCGCCGGCTAAGGTCTTTTCGAACGCGCCGATATAGTTGACCGCGTTTTTGACTTTCAGCTTGGCCCATTGCGACAGCGACCAATAGGGCACGCCGAACATGCGCCGGAAGAAGTTGACCAGCCGGTTCATCTGAATGGCAAAATCATAGGCCTTGTCGCCGAGATGGGCGAGCCAGCGCGCGTTCTGCACCACGAGATCGAAGATATCGCCGTGGATCACCAGATAACGCTTGCCGTCGGCGCCCTCATGGATGGTGTTTTCCACCACGTCGATGCCGCCGAAATGCGTACCGTAATAGTTCCGCAGGAACTCGTCGTGATTGCCCGGCACATAGATGACCTTGGCGCCCTTGCGCGCCTTGCGCAGCATCTTCTGCACGAAGTCGTTATGCGATTGCGGCCAGTACCAGCCGGATTTCAGCGCCCAGCCGTCGACGATATCGCCGACGAGATAGATGGTGTCGGCGTCGTGGGTTCTGAGAAAGTCCAGCAACCGGTCGGCTTGCGAGCCGCGGGCTCCGAGATGGACGTCGGAGATAAACAAGGTGCGAAAGCGCCGCTCGGGGCTTTCTTCACTCAAGGAGTCACTACCCATGCGCCAGCACCTACCGGATTCATGTGACGGGGCGATGACGCTTCATGCGACGATTGGCATCACGAGAATCAGTCTTGCGCCCCTGGTAATCGCGAATATCAGCGCGATGCGACAATGAGGCGACATGCCACGGCGGACCCGTGATTTTGCGCTAGATGCGGCGAGGGAACTATTCAGTAAAACTTCTGGAAATGATGGATCGGGCCGTGGCCATGGCCGACGCTGAAACGATCCGCTGCGGCGATCGCGGCACTGACGAAGGCCTTGGCGTTGCGCACGGCGGTTTCCATGGCTTCGCCTCTGGCGAGACCTGCCGCAATCGCCGACGACAGCGAGCAGCCGGTGCCGTGGGTGTTCCTGGTGGCGACGCGCGGCGCCGCCAGCGCGATGACACCCTTTGCATCGATGAGGTAATCGATGCTCTCGCTGCCCTCGCCGTGGCCGCCCTTGATCAGCACCGCCTTGCATCCCATCGCCAGCAGCCGCCGGCCCTGATCTTCGACCGCGGCCTCGCTCATCGCCACCGGCTCGTCCAGCAGCGCCGCCGCCTCCGGCAGGTTCGGCGTGATCAACGCGGCGCGCGGAATGAGTTTGCTGCGCAACGCCTCGACCGCCTCAGAGGCCAACAGACGATCGCCTGAGGTAGCGACCATCACCGGATCGAGTACGACATGTTGCGGCGACCAGCGCGTCAACCCCGCAACGATGGCGTCGATCACCGCCGGCTGCGCCACCATGCCGATCTTGACGGCGCCGACCGCCAAATCGGAAAACACCGCGTCGATCTGCGCGGTCACGAATTCGGCGGGCACCGGATGGATGCCGCTGACCCCTTGCGTGTTCTGTGCCGTCAGCGCCGTAATGACGGAGGCGCCATAGACCCCGAGGGCGGCGAACGTCTTCAGGTCGGCCTGGATGCCGGCACCGCCGGAGGAGTCCGAGCCGGCAATCGTCAGCGCGATCGGCGTCGTCATTTCCGGGCTCGCGTCGATGGTGTGTTCGGGGCCATAAGGTGTCCTAGCGCGGCAGACTATTGGCAGCAAGTTGGCTTGCTATCAGCCGCCGTTTTTGGCCTATTGGGGCACAGATTTTCGGAGACATGCGATGGTTCCCTTCTTCGTCCAGTTCAAATGCAAGCTCGGCCAGTCCTATGCCGTCGCCAATGCGCTCGCGGAAGCCGAGATCGCCTCGGAGATCTATTCCACCGCCGGCGACTACGATCTGCTGGTCAAGTTCTACGTCGACAACGACACCGACATCGGCCACTTCGTCAACGAAAAGGTGCAGGTGATTCCGGGCATCCAGGACACCCACACCATCATCACCTTCAAGGCCTTCGGCCCGGGCTAGGGTTTCGGCCCGCCCCCACAATTGCCGTCAAAAATTCGCGCCGAGCACATTGAACGCCACGGCCACCGGGAGTTCTGATGTCCGAGACCACCGTCACGTTCAGCCGGCTCAAGGCGTTCATTCAGGAAGCGCTGACGAAAGTGGGTCTGCCGGAGCAGGATGCCGCAACTGTCGCCAGCCTGATGGCGGAGGCCGACCTGCAGGGCTCGGACGGCCACGGCGTGACCCGGCTGCCGCAATATGTCAGGCGCATCAAGGCCGGCGGCTTCAACGTCCGGCCGAACATCCACGTCGTGCACGATCACCTCTCTACCGCGGTCTTGAACGGCGACAACGGCATGGGTCATCTGGTGATGAAGCGCGCCGCCGAGATGGCGATCGAGAAAGCGCGCACCACGGGCATCGCCTGGGTCAACTCGCAGTTCTCCAACCACGCCGGCCCCGCCTCGCTCTACGCATCGATGCCGCTCGCCCATGACATGATCGGGCTCTATTTCGCGGTCGGTAACGCCAACCATCTGCCGCCCTGGGGCGGCCTCGACATGCTGCTGTCGACCAACCCGATCGCCGCCGCGATCCCGGCCGGTGACGAGAAGCCCATCGTACTGGACATGGCGACCACCGTTGCCGCCTACGGCAAGGTCAAGACCAAGGCGCTGCGCGGCGTGACCATGCCCGAGGGCTGGATGATCGATCGCGCCGGCAAGCCGCTGACCGATCCGAAGCGCGCCGACGAAGGCATGCTGCTGCCGCTCGGCGGCATGGAGGCCGGTTACAAGGGCTACGGCCTGGCCATGATCATCGGCCTGCTGGCGGGCACGCTCGGCGGTGCCGCGACGGGCAAGGACGTGATCGACTTCAACCATGACGACGACAGCGTCACCAATACCGGCCAGGCGATCGCCGCCATCAACGTGGCCGCCTTCGGCGACCTCGCCGTGTTCAAGAAAAGCGTCGACACGCTGGTGCGCGATATCAGGAACAGCGAGCGCATGCCGGGCGTGGACCGCATCCTGGTGCCGGGCGAGCGCAGTTTTGAGACAAGGGTGACGCGCACGCGTCTCGGGATTCCGGTTGCGCCCGCCTTGATACGTGGACTGGATCAGGTGGCCGACGACCTCGGGATCACAAGGCTGGCGTAGCCCGCGCCGGCGCCATAGCTGGCGCCGGAAATCAACCTGTCCCACAATGGCGCATTGGTCCGGCCGGCGCCAATATGGCGCTATTTTGCCGTATCTCGATCATGCTTTGCCATATCGGGATCATTCTAGCGCCTTGAAAATTTCTATTAGCTTGGGGAGTCGTCGATCGGAAACCCCGGCGGGGGTTCCGAGGGGGAATTAGTCGCGAGTACCACCATGGGGACGCTCTACGATCTGCTCGGAGCTCTTCCGGGCGATGATGCCGACGGGCTGCGGGCTGCGTTTCGCAGGGCCGCCAAGGCCACCCATCCCGATATCCATCCCGACGATCCGGACGCCCCGCTGCGATTCCGGGAGCTGATGCGCGCTTATGACATCCTGATCGATACGGACCAACGCACGACATACGACGAGCTGCTTGCAATTGCGCTGCAACCGCCCGCCGCGGCGAAGTCGACGCGCGTTTATGAGCGCGTGCGCAAATATGCCTCCAATACCATGGCGGCAACGATCATTTCGGGCTTGCTGGTCGCGGGGTACACGTTGTTCGGACATTTTTCGAACCTGCCCGGCGCTGCGGAATTCTTGCCCAACAATACCGCC
Organism: Bradyrhizobium sp. KBS0727; assembly: GCF_005937885.2. Taxonomy (NCBI): domain Bacteria; kingdom Pseudomonadati; phylum Pseudomonadota; class Alphaproteobacteria; order Hyphomicrobiales; family Nitrobacteraceae; genus Bradyrhizobium; species Bradyrhizobium sp. KBS0727. Next base: position 4,835,840 of record NZ_CP042176.1, read on the forward strand.
GGTCAATCGGAACAGACCGCGCTTGCAGCAACATCCGAGGCCAACATCGAATCCGCCCGGCCCGCTCCACCGACGGATGCAGAAGCCGTCAATGCCATGATGGTCACGGCTGCCCTGAACCAAAGCAGTGCGCCGGCAAGCCGCAGCATCGAGGTGGCTCATCGCTTCACGCTGGACAACTTGTGGACCCGGCGCGACCCGGTCCTGGCCGTGACTTACCTCGATCGCGATATCATCCTGTACCGGACACCCAAATTCGATCGTGCGTTCGATACGATGGTTCAGGTCAGGCACGCGGGTGAAGCGGGCCGGCCGAAAATTTCAACGCCGGCGCCGCGCAAGCCGTCCACAGCGACGATACCGGAAGCCAGGATTCCGGAAGTGAGAACTCCCTTGCCGCAGCGACGCACGCCGATGATCGCCGCCCTCACACCGTAACGCCGCTCGGTTGTCGCCTGCCTTAGCTGTCGCTTGTCTTCTTCTTCGGCTTCGGTGGTCCCTCGACCGGCGGCAGTGACGTGAGATATTCCGCGATCGCCGCGCGATCCGCCGCTGACATTTGCGAGGTGTTGCGGATCACGCGCACCATCGATCCTCCGGCAGAGTCGCCGTCGGGCGTTTGCCCGGTTTCGAGGAAGTACTCGATGTCTTTTGCGCTCCAGTCGGCCAGTCCCTTCTGCGTGATGTTGGGTACCCAGCCCTCGCCTTCCGGATTGGGTCCGCCGGCGAAGCGCTGCGCGGCTATGATGCCGCCGAGAAAATTACGCGGGCTGTGGCACTCCGCGCAATGCCCGAGACTATTGACGAGATAGGCGCCGCGATTCCATGACGCCGAATGCGCCGCATCCGGCACAAACGTCTTGCCGTCGGTGAACAACCAATTCCACACCCCGACATTGCGGCGAACGCTGAACGGAAACGGCACGTCATGATCGCGCACCTTGCCGGACACCCGCGCCAGCGTTTTCAGATAGGCGAACAGGTCCCTGACGTCTTCGACCTTCGCATGCTGGTAGGACGGGTAGGGAAAGGCCGGGAAGTAATGCGTCCCCTCAGGCGAGGTACCCTTCAGCACCGCGGTGACGAAGTCGGCCTCGGACCAACGGCCGATGCCGTCGTTCGGATCGGGCGAGATGTTGGGCACGTAGAAGGTCCCGAACGGCGAAGGGATCGCAAGCCCGCCGCCCAGCCTCAGCCGGTCGGGCTGGTTGGGCACCGCATGGCAGGAGGAACATCCACCGGCATTGAACGTTGTGAGGCCGTTGGCGAGGTCAGGCGCACGAGGAGGAAGCGCGCTTGACGCGACGACCGCCGGGATCGTCAACCACCAGAAAATGCCGAGGCTGGCAACACCGGCCAGAACAATACCAAGAAGAACACGTCGCAACATTCACCAATCCGTCATCAGGCACCTCGAAGCGACGGCTAGTATGACCGGAGTTCGCGCCATAAGCTTCCAGGAAATTTCAGGCATTCAACGCCGTTTCGGGAATAAATCCGAACCGGCGTTGTTTTGAGGCTGACACTGTCGTTCGTTGTCAACAGGGAGAACACCATGAACAAGACCATGCTTGCCACGCTTACGCTGGGTGCCGCGATCGCCTTTTCCGGCACCGCCTTCGCCGAGAAAATGAAGGCGACGCTCGACGGCAAGGCCGAAGTGCCGCCGAACGCCAGCACCGGCACCGGCACCGCCGATATCGACTACGATCCGGCCACCAAGAAACTGAGCTGGAAAGTGACCTATTCCGGCCTGTCGGGCCCCGCCACCGCCGCGCATTTCCATGGCCCCGCTGACGTCGGCAAGAATGGCGGCGTCGCGGTTGCGATCCCGAATGCCGGGACGAGCCCGGCCGAGGGCAGCGCCACGCTGACCGACGCGCAGGCGGCCGACCTCGTGGCCGGCAAGTACTATGTCAACGTTCACACCGCGGCCAATCCCGGCGGCGAACTCCGCGGCCAGGTGACGAAGTAACGCCCTGTCGCGATGTAACTAAAAAGGGTGGTCGCCTCGCGGCGTCCACCCTTCGCTATCTGAACGACTTTCCGACTATTTGAATGTTCCGGCCCTGCGACGAATTCTCGCGCCGAGCTATTTCAGCTTGACGCGGTAGGTCTCGTGGCAACCGGTGCACTTTTCCTGGATCGCGTCGAACGCGACCTTCAGGCTGGCAGCGTCCTTGACCGTGCCCTTCACGTCCGCGATCGCCTTGCTGACGGGAGGGACCTTCGAGTCGAAATCAGCCTTGTTCTGCCAGATAGCCTGCTTCGCCCCATAAGTCGCGTTCACCACGTCTTCCTTGGGATTGGTCGCGAACACGGTAGGGATCGTGGGCACGGATTTTTCGAGATCGGCAATGGCGGCATCGACCGCCGCCTGATCGTAGGGAATTTCGCCCTTCACGGTCTTGAGGAGCACGTTGTACATGCTCTTGCCCTGTGCCCTCATCAAATTGTCCTGCTTAACGGCCAGCTCCTGGTCCGCCATGACAGCGCCGACACTGAGCAACAAGGCTCCCGCAATAACAACCGTTCGCATCATCGGCCAATTCTCCATCTCGCAAGCATTTCCAAAAGATGCCCCGAGCGCACTGCTGCGGCCGCGGCGGTCTGGTGTTCGAATCCCGCACGCGAAGCATTATTCCCCGCCTGCGACAAAATATCAGAGATTATGCCGCTTCTGCGCCTCGCGGATCGCGATCCAGACTCGCTCGGCAGTCGCCGGCATGTCGATGTGATCGATCTTGTACTCGCGCCACAGGCCTTCGACGATCGCATTGACCACCGCCGGACAGGAGCCGATCGCGCCCGCCTCGCCGGCGCCCTTGACGCCGAGCGGATTGGTCGTGCACGGCACGTTGTGGGTTTCGAAATGGAATGACGGGCCGTCGGCGGCACGCGGCATCGCGTAGTCCATGAAGGTGCCGGTGACGAGTTGGCCGTCGGCTGCGCTATAGACCGCCTGCTCCATCAAGGCCTGACCGATCCCCTGCATCGCGCCGCCATGGACCTGGCCGGCGAGCAGCAGCGGATTGAGCGTCACGCCGAAATCGTCGACGATGACATAGTTGACGATCTTGATGATGCCGGTGGCGGGATCGATCTCAACCTCGGACAGGTGCGTGCCGTTCGGGTAGGTACCGTCGGCTTGCGCGAAGGTCGCACTCGCATTCAGTTTCGACGGATCGACGCCCGGACGCTTCGCCAGATCGGCGAAGCTGATCGAGCGATCGGTGCCGGCGATCCGAATCCTGCCGTCGCTGACCTCCAGATCGAGCGCGCTGGTCTCCAGCGCTTCGGCCGCGATCTCCTTCAGCTTTTTGCCGAGATCGCGGGTGGCGCGCTCGACGCTGACGCCGCCGGTCGGAATCGAGGCCGAGCCGCCGGTGCCGAGGCCGGTGGCGATACGGTCGGTGTCGCCCTGCAGCACATGGACGCGCTCGGGCGGCAACCCGAACTGCTCGGCAATCAGTTGCGCGTAAGCGGTCTGATGGCCCTGCCCGGTCGACTGGGTGCCAATCAGGACGGTGACGTCGCCATTGGGATCGAGCGCGACATTGGCGGTCTCCTCGCCCATGGTGCCGCACACCTCGACATAGCTCGCGAGCCCGATGCCGCGCACCAGGCCCAGCTTCTTCGCCGCCTTGGCGCGCTTGGGGAACTCCTTCCAGTTGGCGACTTCCATCGCGCGCTTCAGATGCGCGGTGAAATCACCGGAATCGTAGACCTTCCCGGTCGCGGTCTTGTACGGCATCGCCTTCGGCGAGATGAAATTCTTGCGCCGGATCGCATCCGGCGTCATGCCGAGTTTGCGCGCCGCCGCATCGACCAGCCGCTCGATCACGTAAGCAGCTTCCGGACGCCCAGCGCCGCGATAGGCGTCGACCGGCACCGTGTTGGTGAAGACGGTGCGGACGCGGCAATGGAACGCCTGGATATCGTAGAGCCCGGGCAACATGCCGGCGCCGCCATGCGGGATGTAGGGGCCGAAGGTTGACAGATAAGCGCCCATGTCGCCCATCAGATCGACGTCCATGCCCAGGAATTTGCCGTCCTCGGCCAGCGCCATCTTCGCCGTGGTGACGTTGTCGCGTCCCTGCGCGTCGCCCATGAAATGATCGGAGCGATCGGCAGTCCATTTGATGGTCTTGCGCAGCTTGCGCGCGGCGACCGAGATCAGCGCGTATTCGCGATAGGGAAACAGCTTGGTGCCGAAGCCGCCGCCGACATCGGGGCAGATCACCCGCATCTTCTCGAGTGGAATCTTCAGGACCATCCCGCCGATGATTTCGCGCAGCCGGTGGCTGCCCTGGCTTCCGATGGTCAGCGTCAGATGATCGCGCTTGGCGTCGTATTCGGCGACCGCGGCGCGGGTTTCCATGAAATTGGTGACAATGCGCGGATTGACGATCGACACTTCGGCGACCGCATGCGCCTTGGCGAAGGCCGCGTCGGTCGCCTTCTTGTCGCCGATCCCCACGTCGAACAGCACGTTCCCGGGATGGTTGGGCCAGACCTGCGGCGCGCCCGGCTTGACGGCATTGGCAAGGCCGACCACGGCCGGCAGCGGCGTCCACTTGACCTCGATCGCCTCGATCGCGTCACGCGCCTGGTCGATGGTATCGGCGACCACAAACGCAACGGCGTCGCCGACGTGGCGGACCTCGTCCCTGGCAAGGATCGGATAGGGCGGGCCCGTGAACGGATCGACTTCGAGGTTGAACAGGCACGGCAGATCGCCGAGGTCCCTGACGTCGTCTGCGGTCAGGACCGCGCCGACGCCGGGCATGCCACGGGCCTTGCTGACGTTGATGGTGAATTTCGCATGGGCGTGCGGCGAACGCAGCATCAGCGCGTGCATCGCCGGCTGTGGCGCGACATCGTCGGTGTAGCGGCCCTTGCCGCGGATCAACGCGTCGTCTTCCTTGCGGCGCACGCTTTGACCGACGCCGAATTTGATGGGAGCAGCCATCGTATCTCCAATTGCGATTAGAGCGTTTTCAAGTGAGGCGGGTACCGGTTCAGTTCAAGAAAACGCGTCAAAACAAAAGACTAGAGCCCGGTTCTGATTTCGATCGGGCTCCAGAAGCGTTCCATATTGCAGTGGTTCGCGCGCCAGCGCAAACCGCTTTCGGCGGCCGGGCGACCGCCGCGACGCAGCAATTTTCTCTTTGTTTATCGAGACTTAGGCGGCTGACGGTCGCGAAGCAGCGAAAACAGCCAACCCCTGCCGAACAACAGCAGGATGGAAAAGCCATACACAAACGCAGCCGTTGCGATCAGCAGCAGCAACGCGGTCTCGTCGCGGAACGCGCGCATCGGCGCGAAATAGACCGCCGCGAATCGCGCGGTGGCCCACAAACTGGCCGAGAGCACTAGGCCGGCCGCGGCAAATTTGGCCAGCGACTTGATGAAGGCGCGGTCGAACTCGAGATAGCCCGCCCGCACCGAAAAGATCAGCACCAGCAGCAGATTGATCCAGGCACCGACGGCGGTGGCGAGCGCAAGGCCGATCTGGGCTAGCGGCGCCATCAATGCGAATTTCAGCAGCACGTTGACGGCGAGCCCGGTCAGCGAGGCCTTCACCGGCGTTGCGGTGTTCTTGCGCGCATAGAACGCCGACACCGCGCTGCGGATCGTCACGAACGGAATGAGACCGACCGAATAGGCGGCGAGCGTGGCACCCGCGGCCGCGGCATCGGCGCTGGTGAACGCGCCGCGCGCGAACACGGCACGCATGATCACGTCGGGCACGGTCACGAACGCGGCGACGAACGGCACGGTGGCCAGCAGCGTGAATTCAAAGGCGCGGCGCTGCGAAGCCGCGGCGCCTGCGTCGTCGCCTGCGGTAATCCGGCGCGACATTTCCGGCAGCAGCACGGTTCCGACGGCTATTCCGATGACGCCGATCGGCAATTGATAAAGCCGCTCGGCATAGTAGAGCGCCGACAGCGCCCCCGCGGCCAGAAATGTTGCAATGATGGTGTCGGCGAACACCGCCACCTGCGACCCCATCGACCCCAGAGTGGCGGGACCGATGGCGCGAAAGAAGGCGCGGACGTCGTCATCGAGCCGCAGCGACGCAAAGCGCGGCAGCCCGCCATGGCGGGCGAGATCGCCGGCGAGCAGAAAATACTGCAGGAAGCCGGAGACCAGGACACCCCAGGCCGCGGCGTGGCCGGCGGTCGGAAAGAACGCGGCCAGTGCCAGCGCCGCCATCATCGAGATGTTGAGAAAGATCGAGGCCGCCGCGGCGCTGGCGAAGCGATGCATCACGTTGAGCATGCCGCCATAGAGCGTCACCATCGTGATCAGCAGCAGGTAGGGAAAGGTGATGCGCGTCAGTTCGATCGCGAGCCGCCGCTGCTCGGGATCGGCGCTGAAGCCCGGCGCCAGAATGTCGAGCACCTGCGGCATGAACAGCCATGCGACGGCCAGCAGAACCACCTGCGACAGGAACAGCAGCGTGAAGATGCGGTCGGCGAACAGTCGCGCCGAGGCCTCGCCGCCCTTGCCATGGACATGCGCATAGGCCGGGATGAAGGCGGTGTTGAAGGCGCCCTCGGCAAAGATGGCGCGAAAACTGTTCGGCAGCCGCAGCGCGACGAAGAACGCGTCCGCGATCGGGCCGGCGCCGAGGATCGCGGCCAGCATGATCGAGCTCGCAAACCCGGTGAGCCGCGAAAGAAGCGTATAGCCGCCAACGGTGAAGATACGTCCGAGCATGCGCCGCTTCTAGCGCATATTCGGCTCCGATGGCATCAGAACCGAAGCGCTAATCCTTGTTTTGACGCGTTTTCCTGACGCGAACCGGGATCCGCTTCGCTCGAAAACGCTCTGTGGCAAGCCGCGGGCGAAATCAGGCAGAAAGTGCGTCGCGCACCGCCTTGATGACCCGCGCCTGCGTCGGCTCATCGAGATAGGCATGCATCGGCAGGCTGATGACGTCGTCCGACAGGCGCTCGCACGCCGGCAGGCCGCCATCGGCGACCGGAAAATCCCGGTAGGCGGTCTGCTGGTGCAGGGACTTGGTGTAGTAGATCGCGGTCGGAATCCCCTCCGCCTTGAGTGCGGCGGCGAAGCCGTCGCGGTCGGTCCCCTTGGGCAGGCGGATGGTATATTGCGCCCAGACCGAGGTGCAGCCGGCGGCGAGCCGGGGCACGGTCACGACGTTGCCGAGGCCGCGGGCATAGCGCTCCGCGACGGCATTGCGCGCGGCGATCTCATCCTCGAAGATTTTCAGCTTCTCGATCAGCACCGCCGCCTGCATGGTGTCGAGCCGTGCGGTGAGACCGAGGCGGACATTGTCGTATTTGTCCGAGCCCTGGCCGTGGACGCGAATGCTGCGCAACGTGTCGGCAAGTGCGTCATCGTCGGTGAAGATCGCGCCGCCGTCGCCGAAACAGCCGAGCGGCTTGGCCGGGAAGAAGCTGGTCGCGGTCGCGAGGCCGAACGTACCGAGCCGGCGGCCTTTGTAGCTGGCGCCAAAACCTTGCGCGGCGTCATCGAGCACGAACAGGCCTTCGGCCGCGGCGATCGCGCCGATGGCGTCGTGGTCGGCGCTTTGCCCGAACAGGTCGACGGGAATCACCGCCCGCGGCTTCAGCCCGCGCTGTCGCGCCGTGGCAATGCCGCGCGTCAGCGAGGCGGAATCGATGTTGAATGTCGCCTCGTCGACGTCGACGAACACCGGCACCGCCCCGGTCAGCGCCACCGCCTCGCCGGTCGCGCAAAACGTGAACGACGGGCACAGCACGGCGTCGCCGGGGCCGACGTTCCTTGCCATCAGCACCATCAGCAGCGCATCGGTGCCGCTGGCACAGCTGACGACATGCTTGGCGCCGGAGAATTCCGCAAGCGCTGCTTCCAGCGCCGTCACTTCCGGCCCGTTGATGAACTGGCAATGGTTGAGCACGCGGGAAACGGCGTCATCGACGGATTTGCCGAGCCGGCGACGCTGCGCGGCAATGTCGATGAAGTGAACGGGTTCTGGACGCATGTGCTGGTTCATGGAGCCTTGCGGGAATCGGAAAGAGGGTAAATCAGCCGACGATGCGGCGCGGTCCCTTGCGCGCGGCGTTGGCGGCGGGCTTGGGGGGCTGTTCGAGGCAGCGGATGGCGATCGCGAGACTGGCGACGCCTTCGTCGCCGGAAACCGCCGGCACGTCGCCGGTGCGGACCGCACTGAGGAACGCGATCAGTTCGGCGCGCAGCGGTTCGTCGTGGCCGACCGGCAGATGGCGCATCGAATAGCTGCCGTCGGGCTTGAAGCCGAAACACTCCGTCACTTGGCGCGTCAGCAGATCGCCCATCACATATTTGCCGCGGGTCGCAACCGTGACGTTGCGCGCCTTGAACGGCGTCAGCCAGTTGGTGTTGATGTGCGCGAGCACGCCAGATGCGGTGCGGAACTGCAACAGCGCGATGTCCTCGCGCTCGGCGACCGCGCTGGAAAGCTGCGGTTGCACCTCGACGATGTCGGATTCGGTGAACCAGCGGATCAGGTCGATATCATGCACGGCGAGGTCGATGACGACGCCGACATTCGACATCCGCGGCGGAAACGGTCCGACGCGGGTGATGCCGATCGAAAGAATATCCTCGCCCGAGATCGCCTGCTTGATCGCGGCAACCGCCGGATTGAAGCGCTCGACATGACCGACCATCAGCGTCACGCCGGCACTGCGCGCCGCGGAGACGATGTCCTCCCCCTCCTCGACCGTGGAAGCGACCGGCTTCTCGACCAGGATATGGATGTTGCGCGTGATGCAGGCGAGCGCGATCTCGTGGTGAAGATGCGTCGGCGCCGCGATCGTTATCGCATCGACGCCCTCATCGAACAGTTCTTCGAGACTCGCGAATGCGCGGCAGCCGGCAAGTGCGGTGGCGCGCGCGCGGTGTTCCGGCAACGGGTCGACGATGCCGACCAGCGTCACGTCGGGCAGACCTGCCAGCACGCGGGCATGGTTGCTGCCCATGACGCCTGCACCGATCACGCCAACGCGCAAGTCGCGACGCGCATCGGCACGCGCATCAGATGCGGATCCTTTGGAATTCATGTGATCGACCCCAACAATTTCGCCAACTGAACGTTCGCCAAGTCAACACTCAAGTGAACACCTCAAGTGAACACCCCCAAGCGAACACCCCGGCGGTTCTCTAGCACGCCGCCATAATTGTGGCGAATGCGATCAACTGTTTCCGGACACGTTTTGATTCAAAGAGTTACATCGCCCCGACGGGGCCAAAGCCGAAATCCCGCAAAATTACCTGCAAAGAACAAAGAACCGCCCGGCCGTTCAGGTGCGCCGATAGTCATCCTCGATACGGATGATGTCGTCCTCGCCGAAATAGCTTCCGGTCTGCACCTCGATCAGTTCGAGCTGGATCTTGCCGGGATTCTCCAGCCGGTGCACGGCGCCGATCGGGATGTAGATCGATTCGTTCTCGTGCACGGTCTTGACCAGTTCGTTGACGGTGACCTGGGCCGTTCCGCGCACCACGATCCAGTGCTCGGAGCGATGGTGGTGCTTCTGCAGCGACAGCCGCCCGCCCGGCTTGACGATGATACGCTTGACCTGGTGGCGGTCGCCATTGTCGACCGATTGATAGGATCCCCAGGGCCGGTGCACCCGGATGTGATCCTCGGTCACCTGCGGCGCCACGGTCTTCAGCTTCGCGACCAGGCGCTTCAGTCCGTTGGCGTCCTTTTGCCTGGACACCAGCACCGCATCCTGGGTCGCGATCACGACGAGATCGTCGACGCCTTCGAGCGCGACCAGCGCCCGGTCGGTCACCACATTGCAATTGCGGGAATCCTCGAACACCGCCCCGCCCCGCGCCGCGTTGCCTTCATTGTCCTTGTCGGACAACTCCCACACCGCATGCCAGGAGCCGACATCGGACCAGCCGCACGCCACCGGCACCACCGCGGCGCGCGAGGTTTTTTCCATCACCGCATAGTCGATCGAGATCGATTTTGCCGATCCGAACGCGGCCTCGTCGAGCTTGACGAATCCGAGGTCGGTGCCGGCCTTCGCCACCGCATGACCGACCGCCTCGACGCTGTCGGCATCGACCTTGCGATATTCGTCGAGCAGCACGGCGGCGCGGAACATGAAGTTGCCGCTGTTCCAGAGATAACCCGACTTGATGTAGGCCGCGGCCGTTGTCGGATCCGGCTTCTCGACGAATTTAGCCACCGCGCGAACTTGGCCCGAGATCGCGTCGCCGGGGCTGATATAGCCATATTCGGTGGCGGCACGTTCCGGCTCCACGCCGAACGTCACGATATGCCCGGCTTCCGCAGCCGTCAGCCCTTCGCGGCAGGCGGCGAGAAAGGCAGGCACGTCGCGCACCACGTGATCGGCCGCAAGCGCCAGCACGATCGCGTCCTGGTCGCGCGCCTGCGCATAGGCAGCGCCGGCCGCGATCGCGGGTCCGGAGTCGCGGCGCATCGGCTCGAGCAGCACGTCGGCCTCGAGGCCGATCTCGGCGAGCTGTTCGAGCACCATGAAGCGATAGGCATTGTTGGTGATGATGACCGGACGCTCGAACAGTCCGGTGTCGGATACCCGCAGGATGGTGTCCTGGAACGTCGAACGCGCGCCGAACAAGGGCAGGAACTGCTTCGGATGGACTTCGCGCGAGGCCGGCCACAACCGTGTGCCGGCGCCGCCGCACATGATCAGGGGAATAATTCGTCGGTTCATCGGGGTCTCAAATCCTGTAGTGGTCGCGATACCAGGCGACAAATTCGTGAAGCCCGTCCTCGATCGACGTCTGCGGCCGAAAGCCCGTATCGCGCATCAGCTCAGTGACATCGGCGAAGGTCTCGGTGACGTCCCCCGGCTGCATCGGCAACATCTCCCGGACCGCGGCGCGGCCCAGTTCCCGCTCCAGAACCGCTACCACATGGGTCAGCTCTTCCGGATGATTGTTGCCAACATTGTAAACCCGAGCCGGCGCACCGGCGGCCGGGCCGGCGTCGGGCGAAGCCTGGTCGACCAGCCGCATGACCGCACTGGTCACGTCGTCGATATAGGTGAAATCGCGCCGCATTTTACCGTGGTTAAAGAGCTTGATCGGGGTGCCCTCGAGGATTGCCCTGGTAAAGATGAAAATCGCCATATCGGGCCGACCCCACGGCCCGTAGATGGTAAAAAACCGCAAGCCCGTCACCGGCAGCCGATAGAGGTGGCTGTAGGAATGGGCGATCAGTTCGTTGGCCTTTTTCGTCGCGGCATAGAGGCTGATCGGACGATCGGTCTTGTCGTCGACCGAAAACGGCAGCTTGGTATTGGCGCCGTAGACCGACGACGAGGAGGCATAGACCAAGTGGCCGCATCCGTGATGCCGGCAGCCCTCCAGCACGTTGACGAAGCCCTCGAGATTGGCATCGACATAGGCATGCGGATGATCGATCGAATAACGCACCCCGGCCTGCGCCGCGAGATGCACCACCCGCTCGAACCGGTGCCTGGCGAACAGCCGCGCCATCGCGGGGCGATCGGCAAGATCGGTCTGTTCGAACGAAAAACGCCGCTCGCCCCTTAGGAGGTCGAGGCGGGCCGTTTTCAGCGCCGGATCGTAATAATCGTTAAGATTGTCCAGTCCGACCACGGTGCAGCCTTCGGCCAGCAGCCGGCGGGCAACGTGGAAGCCGATGAAACCCGCGGCCCCGGTGACCAATATTGTCTGATCCGACATCATATCCCTAATACGGCACCGGTTGGTCGCTGCAGTTCCGTTCCGGGCCTCTTTACCCGCCGTGTCGAGGGTCCCGCAATACTTACCCGCGCCACTATTGCCAGATTGACCTTAAAACCATACCAAGACGCCGAAGTTCGGCGTACGACGCCGATTTGCAGCCTTTTTGACATCCCTCTCCAACCTGGCAAGCGCGAACGAGATGCGCCGGATTCTGCTTTCGACGGTCAAGATATTGATCTCCGCCGCGCTGCTCTATTTGTCGCTGCGCAAGGTCAATCTGTACGATCTCGCCTCGCGTCTTCATGTGGAGAGCCTGGGCTGGATTGGGCTGGCGATTGCCGTGCTGTTTCTGCAGATCTTCATCGGCGTCTTGCGCTGGCGCGAGATCAGTTCGGAATGCGGCGCACCGATCGAGGTCAGGCAGGGGATGCGCTTCAACCTGATCGGGACCTTCTTCAACCAGACCCTGCCGTCCTCGATCGGCGGCGACGCGGTGCGGCTGTGGCTCGTCGCGCGCGCCGGCGCCGGATGGCGGGCGGCGACTTATTCGATCTTCATCGACCGCGCCATCGGACTGATTGCGCTCGCAATCATCATCGTCGCGAGCCTGCCCTGGAGCTACAATCTGATCACCGATCCAGCCGGACGGTCGGCGCTGCTGCTGGTCGATTTCGTGGCGCTGGCGGCCGGCCTCGGATTTCTGCTGCTCGGCGTGCTGCCGTTTCCGTGGCTGAAGACCTGGTGGGCAACGCATCACATCCACGCCTGTGCCGTGATCGCCAACCGGGTTATCTTCAGCCGGGATCGCGGACCAAAAGTTGCGATCCTCTCGCTGCTCGTTCACGTGCTCGCCGTCGTGATTGCCTGGTGCGTGGTGCAATCGATCGCCGCACCCGTGCTGTTCAGCCAGGTGTTCCAGCTGATGCCGCCGGTGATGCTGATCACGATGCTGCCGATCTCGATTGCCGGCTGGGGCGTTCGCGAGGCCACCATGGGGCTGGCCTTCGGATATGCCGGATTGATGCCCACCGAAGGCGTCAACATGTCGCTGCTGTTCGGCGCGGTATCGTTCCTGGTCGGCATCTTCGGCGGTTTGGTGTGGATTTTCAGCCCCGAAAAGGCCGCCCAAGGCGAAGCACCGATCGAAGTTCCCAAGTGATTTTCAGTGATTTTCCGCGTCGGTTAGAATGATCCGTTCCGAACCATATCTGTCGTTCATCGCCGCAATCCTGGCCGTCGTGCTGTCGTCAGCCGTGACCTGGGCGATCCGGCCGCTGATGCTGCGGCATGCGCTGGCAAAACCCAACGCGCGCTCCTCGCATCGCATCCCGACGCCGCAGGGCGCCGGCATCGCGGTGATCGCGGCAACGCTGATTGTCGCTGGTGCCGTGATGGCGTTCGCCGGCACATCGGCCGTGAAAATCCCCGTCATCGTGTTCGGCGCGACGCTGTTCATCGCGGCCGTGGGCCTTGCCGATGACGTGCATTCGATTCCGGTGCTGCCCCGGCTGCTGCTGCAAGCAGCGTCGGTCGCGGTCATCGTCTTTACCGCGCCCGAGAGCTTGCGGATCATCGACACGCTGCCGCTCTGGTTCGAACGCGGCCTCGTGCTGCTGGCCGGGGTCTGGTTCGTGAACCTCGTCAACTTCATGGATGGACTCGACCTGATGACGGCCGCCGAGGCCGTACCCATCAGCGCCGCCATCGCCCTGCTCGGCTGGCTCGGCGAGGTTCCGGCATCAACGACGATCCTGGCCGCCGCGCTGTGCGGCGCGCTGCTCGGGTTCACGCCGTTCAACCGGCCGGTGGCGAAGATCTTTCTCGGCGACGTCGGCAGCCTGCCGATCGGCCTGCTGCTCGGCTGGTGCCTGCTGCAACTGGCCTGGCACCAGCAACTCGCCGCCTGCCTGCTGCTGCCGCTGTATTACCTGACCGACGCCACCGTGACGCTCGCCCGTCGCATGATCCGGCGCGAGCCGTTCTGGGCAGCGCATCGCTCGCACTACTACCAGCGGGCCACCGACAACGGCTTTACCGTGTGGCAGGTGGTCCGGGAGGTTTTCGCGCTCAACCTCCTGCTGGCGGCGCTCGCGCTCGTATCAACCCGGCTGCAATCCCCTGTTATGGTGATCCTGCTCGTCGCAGCGGGCGGGCTGGCCGTTGCACGGACACTGTATCGATTTTCGCGCCCGAGATAGCTATAGCGTTTTCGAGCGAAGCATGCCCGCGGACGTGATCCGGGGGTCGACGCCGGTTCGCGCAAAGAAAACGCGTCAAAACAAAAGAGTAGAGCCCGGTTCTGATTCGATCAGAACCGAAAAGGCTCGGGCGCCGCACCGGATCTGGAGCCGGGCTCACTGCGCCGCCGAGCACTCCGAGTTTCCCTCGCCCGCAGCCGCTCCGAACTCGGGCACCGCATCCTTCAGCACGGCCTTGATGGTGGCGCGGTCGTTCGTCGCGATCGCCGCTTCGAGTTCCGCGAGCCATTTGCGCAATGTCTGCATCGGCGGCTCGTTCGGTTTGGCCGCCATGATGCCGGCGATCCCGATATCCACGGTCGGCTCTTCGCTTGCGAACAGGATCTCGTTCAGCCGCTCGCCCGGCCGCATTCCGGAGAACACCACCTCGATATCGTGGCCCGGTTCGAGACCCGACAGGCGGATCATCCGCTCGGCAAGGTCCACGATCTTGACCGGCTGCCCCATCTCGAGGACGTAGACCGAGACATCGGGCCGCGTCGGCGCGAGCGCATGCGTGGCGGCCGTAATCACCAGATCGCAGGCTTCGCGGATGGTCATGAAATACCTGACCATGTCCGGATGGGTAACCGTGACCGGGCCGCCGGCCTCGATCTGCGCCTTGAACTTCGGCACCACCGACCCGTTCGAGGCCAGCACATTGCCGAACCGCACCGAGATCAGACGCATCCGCGGCTTGCCGGCCGATTGCGTCACGAGCTCATGATCGAGCGCCTGGCAATACATTTCGGCGAAACGCTTGGTCAGGCCGAGCATCGACACCGGCTCGATCGCCTTGTCGGTCGAGATCATCACCATCGCTTCGGCGCCTGCCGCCAGCGCCGCATCGGCGACATTGACCGATCCGAAGATGTTGGTCTTGACGCCCTCGCTCCAGTCGCGCTCGAGGATCGGCACATGCTTCAGCGCGGCCGCATGGAATACGATGTCCGGCTTGAAATCGCCCATCAGGTGCATGACGCGCTCACGGTCGCGGATATCCGCGATGCGGCCTTCGATGACCGGGCCGGATGTGCGCGCAGCCAGCGCCTCCGTCACCGCATAGAGCGCCGGCTCCGAATTCTCGATCACCAGCAGCCGCGCCGCACTGAAGGTCGCGACGCGTTCGCAAATCTCCGAGCCGATCGAGCCGCCGCCGCCGGTGACGATGACGGCCTTGCCCTTCACCAGCGCCTCGAGCCGCGCATGGTCGATCTTCTCGCTCGGGCGCAGCAACAGATCCTCGACCGCGACATTGGTCAGTCGCGGCGCGTCGCCGCTCTCCAGCGACGGCAGGCGGCTGACGATAAGGCCGAGCCGCCTGGCACGCATCAGCGCCGCTTCGGGATGCGCGTCCGGATCGAACGCCGACGGGGTCAGCACCACGCGCTTGATCGGCTTCTCGCGGCTCGCAAAGTCGCGGGTTACGTTCTCGATGTCGTCGATACCGCCGAGAACCGGAATGTTGCGGATCAACTGGCCGCGGTCCGCCGCCGAGGGCGACAGCACGCCGACCGGCCAGATCCGCTTGATGGCGCCGCTCTCGATGCCGCGCAACACGACTTCCGCGTCGGCCGCGCGGCCGATCAGCAGTGTCCGCGGCGCATCCCCGGCGCGGGCATGATGGCGAGTCCGCGAATAGCGGAAGTAGCGATAAGCGAAGCGCAAGGCGCTCAGCGAAAATATCTCGATGAACCAGTAGAGAACGATGGTAATCCGACCGAAGAAAACGGGCGCGCCAGCTTTTGGGGCGACAAATATTGAAACATAGTCGACCACCAAAAGCGCGAATGTCAAGACTGACGCGACTCTCAGTATATTGAGGGCATCGGGCAGCGAGATGAATCGCCACTTCGTGGTCGTTAAATTGAGGACATAGCAAACCACCACGCTGAAAGCCACAAAATATGGCAACAGGTGCAGCAACATCGGTAACCGGACGAAGAAGCCCTCGCCACCTTCGAAGCGTAGATAAAAGCTCGCAAAGAGCGCAAATGCGGTCGCCAGCGCGTCATGCGCCGCAATGTAAAAATTGCGCAGGGTTAGCTGGTAGAGACGTGTCATTTTTCCTGACCAAGTGCACCCGATTACCGGATTCGCGGAACGCTCCGCATCCGCTGATAGCTCATCCAAAGTTTGCGTGCCAGCGGTCATGGCTAGATGACATGCGGTGGTTCCAGAGGCGTTTTGCCGGCTTTGAAACGCAACGCGATGCGCCCGCAATCGTGCCGCCCAACCGTGGCGAAAATCGAACCGGTGTGAGTTGAACAATGAGCTGAGCACGTTTTGCACGAGTACCAGCAACCCGATCCAAGCGATTGGCCGCTCGCCCCCGGAACAGCAACAGATCGCATAGCCATGTTTGCCTATGGGACGGCGAATGCGACCGCACTCCACCGGAGTCATACAATCTATAGTTGTTGGAATCGTTAATATCCGTTCCGGTGGCGACTTCCCTCTAACCGGCAGTGGCCTCTCTATCAACTACCGCGTCGAGTCAGCGCCATGGTCGATTACCGGGCCCCCCGTTGGCGCCACCGTGCTTGAGCGCGAGCCCGGGATAAAGTAGCACCAGCCATGGCATCGGTATCATCAATTAAATGAACACCGGCACGCCGCGCGTCAAGCGATGGAATGAACCAGCGATGGCAGCAGGGCCTGCAGCTTCATGGTGGGAGGGGCATGGATTCGCGCGAGCGATGCCCCTCCGACCATAATGTCCTCGCCGCATCCAGCACGACAATTGCAATTAGTGACCCGCTGATTGGACGCCGTCTGCAACGAATCCCACTCCAAGGTCGGGACCGACGCCGCGAACAACACTATGCCGATGACAATTTTCCAAGGCAACCCGCAGCACCCAGAGCAGCGAGCAACTCGGTATTCAGACTACGTGGTGCCGGTCGGATAGGCGAGAATCATTTGCGAACCGATCGGCATTGTTGGCTTACCTATTTGATCCGAGTTCATCGCAAGCCCACCCGCCGCGTCAATGGGTCGTTCTGCGTGGCCCGTAGCGTCATACCGCCGGCAACACCAACGCCCAGCACATACATCCAGCCTTCGTGGAAGTCAAAGAGGTGCGAATTGAACAGCGAGGTAAAAATATTCTGAACGACAACTAGCAGGCCGATCCACGCAGCAAATCCTTCCCCCCGAAACATCGTAAGATGAAAAAACCACATCGAATACAACACGACGACCCCAACCGCGCCCCACTGGACCGCGACATTCAGGGTCTGATTATGCGGATTGGAGATGACAGCCGCGGATGCAAGATCCGCGGACCCGACCGCCGCCCGCTCAAAGAGACCCGGGATGGAGCCGGTCCCGTTGCCGATCACCGGCGACTGAATAAAAAAATTAAGAGATTTCCGCCAAAATTCGAGCCGGAGCCCGACCGAGCTTGGCAAGTTTTGAGTCTTGTATTCTTGATACTCGCTTACGAAAGCCTCCGCCTTGTGACGCAACTGCGGAGAGGCCATCCAAGCCATACCTGCTAGCAAAAGCATCGCGGCAAAGGTCATCAAGCTGGTTCGCCATTTCAGATGAAGCAGGGCAAATACCACCAACATAATCGGCATCGTTACCATCGCAGTCCGCGAAACGATGACGAACGTCATATTGACGACAAAGCCGAGGGAGACCGCACACAGGAACGTCGCTAGCCGAACCTTCCCGGCTTGTAGCAGACGCAAGATCGGATACGCCAGCGCGACCGCGCACAACGTGAACTCCTGACTCTGGTCGATGTAGTTCTTCACGAAGATACCGCGGGACGACGATTTGAGAGATAGACCGGGATCAAAAGCAACGATCCACGACACCAACATCAACACCGCACAGGACACCACGAAGGCGACGAATACCCACATGCCGCGCGCCGAACGCTCGAAATGATAGACCAGCAGCGGCAGCACCAGGAACTTGGCGAGCGGACCGATCGCATAGCTGCGCACGCCCCAAGGTGCATCCGACCATAACGTTCCGACCAGTGCGAGTGCGAATAGCGCAATCGGCAGCGCGCTGAGCGGCCGCCGCAGCGAAGCCGCGAACGCCTGCCGGTCGATCGTCGGCGCCACCGTCAGCACGAAGATCACGCCGAAGATGCCGACCAGCGAGGTCGACCAGGGCAGCGACAGCGCCAGCAGCACCGCGACGATATCGCTCGTCTTCGACCATATGGCGGGATCGCGCCACGCCGTCAGACGCGCCGGCAGGACTGTCGCTTGGTTCATGCCTTGCCTCCGCGCGCACGGTCGACCAGCGAGCTCGTACTGTGACCCGCCAGGATGTCGACCAGCAGCACTTCGCCGCCGCAGGCCTCGACGATCTCGTGACCGACGACCTGCTCGCGGGTGTAGTCACCGCCCTTGACCAGCACGCTCGGCCGCACCCTGGTGATCAGCTCGATTGGCGTGTCTTGCTCGAATATCGCGACGAGATCGACTGCCTCCAGCGCCGCCAGCACCTCGGCGCGGGCGCGCTCGTCCTGTACCGGCCGCCCCTCGCCCTTCAGCCGCTTCACGGAGGCATCGCTGTTGAGGCCGACGATCAGGCGATCGCAGGCGCCGCGCGCGGCCGTCAGCACTTTCACATGGCCCGGATGCAGAATGTCGAAACAGCCATTGGTAAAGCCGATGCGCAGGCCCTGCCGGCGCCAGTCCGAAAGATGGGTCGCAAGGTCGCCTCCGGCGATCACGATCTTTTCCTCGGCGGCCAGCGAGGCATGCGGCAGGATTTTTCGCCGCAGCTCGCCCGGCGTGACGGTGGCGGTGCCCTTCTTGCCGACCGCGACGGCAGCCGCGGCATTCGCCATCCGCAGCGCGGTCTCCCAGTCGACGTTGGCGGCGAGCGTCAGTGCCAGCACGGCGGCGACCGTGTCGCCTGCACCGGAGACGTCGCGCACCTTGACCGGCAGCGCCGGCACGTGGATCGTCGCCCCGCCGCGCACCACCAGCGTCATGCCGTGTTCGCTCTGCGTCACCAGCATGGCCTCGCAGTCGGCGAGATGCATGGCGTCCTGGGCGGCATCGGCAATGTTCTTGTCGGAATCGGCGCGGCTGCGGGTGGCTTCCGCGAACTCCTTGCGGTTCGGCGTGAGAACCGTCGCGCCACGATAGATCGCCAGATTGGCGCTCTTGGGATCGACGATCACCCGCTTGCCGAGTTTGCGCGCGGCATCGATGGTATTGCGGATCACCCGCGCGGTCAGCACGCCCTTGGCATAGTCCGAGAGCAGCACGATATCGGCGCGCGCGATCAGCGGCAGGATGGCATCGATCAGCTTCTGCTCGACGTCGGCGGTGGCCGGCAGCGCCAGTTCCCAGTCGGCGCGCAGCATGTGGCTGGAAAAATGCTCGGAGACGAAACGTACCTTGCGCGTCGTCGAGCGGCTCGCATCGACAACCAGCACGGCCTCGATGCGGTTTTCCTTCGCCAGTTCGGCTTTCAGCCTCATACCCGCCTCGTCCTCGCCGACGAGGCCGACGAAAATGCAGCGCGCCCCGAGCGAGGCGATATTGCGCGCGACGTTGCCGGCGCCGCCGATATTGGTCTCGCTGCGCCGGACCGCGATCACCGGCGCCGGCGCTTCCGGCGAAATCCGCGACACCTCGCCATAGACGAATTCGTCGAGCATGAGGTCGCCGATGCAGAGCACGGTCCGGTCGGCAATCGCTTGGCTCAGGGCTTCAAAATCGAACATCTGGTCTCGTAACTGTTTTTTGTTTGAGCATGATCTCCGGGCAAGCGCTTCGCGCTTGTCCCGAGGAAAACCGGTTCCCACTTTTCCGGATCATGCTCGTTGCCCCGTCAGCGAAAGCGATCGGTGCAGTCGAGAAAACCCTTCACGTAGATCTCGACCGCGTCTTCCAGCGCGGTGAAGCCGCCATTATAGCCGGCGTGCCGCAGCCGATCGACCTCGCTCTGGGTGAAGTATTGATAGCTGCCGCGGATCGCCTCGGGCATGTCGATATAGTGGATGTTCGGTTTGGCGCCGAGTGCTGTATAGGCCGACAGCATCAGATCGCGAAAGCTGCGCGCGGTGCCGGTGCCGACGTTGAACAGCCCGCTCACCGAGGGCGTCGCCAGCAGCCACATCATGACGCGCACGACGTCGTCGACATAGATGAAATCGCGACGCTGGTCGCCGTCGGCGATGCCTTCGCGGTGCGACTTGAACAGTTGCACCGGGCGCCCGGCTCTGACGTCGTCGAAGCGCCGCGCCAGCACGCTCATCATCGTGCCCTTGTGATATTCGTTGGGACCGAACACGTTGAAGAACTTCAACCCGGCCCATTGCGGCGGCAGCCGCTCGCCGCGCGCGGCGCGCTCGGCAACCGCCATGTCGAACAGATGCTTGCTCCAGCCGTACAGGTTCATCGGCCGCAGCTTCTTCAGCGCCTCCATCGACGCATCGTCGCCAAATCCCTGGTCGCCGTCGCCGTAAGTCGCCGCAGAGGAGGCGTAGATCAGCGGCGTCGCATTCGTCGTGCACCAGTCCAGCAGCCGCAGCGACAGCCGGAAATTGGTTTCGATCACCAGATCGCCGTCGGTCGCCGTGGTCTCGGAGATGGCGCCGAGATGGATGACGGCGTCGAGCCGGCGGCCCTTCAGCCAGTCCATCAGTTCGGACGGCGGCACGAAATCGGCGAGCCGGCGCTTGGCCAGATTGCGCCATTTGCCGTCGCGGCCGAGCACGTCGCAAACCGCCACGTCCAGGCCGGCGTCGTTCAACGCGGCCACGACGTTCGATCCGATAAAACCGGCACCCCCGGTCACCAGTAACATGCCGTCCCCTGCCATGATTATTCGGCGCCAGCTTTGCCCCACTAGCGCGCGGCAAGCAACTTGGGCCGGGAAACTTGAGCAATGAGCCGGAATCAAGATGCCGGTCCCGGCTTTACCTCCCGATAAGGAGCGGTTACCGACGGAGCCAGAATCAGCCGAGCAGCAGACTTTTAAGGTATGAATACAGATTCAACAATTGGGATCGAGATCGAGGACGCTGCCGACACCCGGCCGATCCTGATCGTACCCTATATGTGGATCGGCGATTTCGTCCGCGGCCATACCGTGGTGCGCGTGCTGAGGCAGCGCTGGCCGAACCGGCCGGTGGACCTGCTGGTGACCTCGCTTTGCGCCCCCCTAGTCGATTACATGCCCGGCGTCCGCGCCGGGATCGTCTGGGACCTGCCGCGCGGCCGGCTCGCGGTCGCCAGGCAGGCGGGTCTGGCGGCCGAACTGCGCGCCCGGAACTATGGAACCGCGCTGATCCTACCGCGCACCTGGAAGGCCGCCATCGCGCCCGCGCTGGCCGGGATCCCGGAACGGGTGGGGTTCTTCGGCGAAGCCCGGTTCGGGCTGATCAACCGGATGCGCTGGGGTGAAAAAGCCCTGCCCCGCTTTATCGACAAAAACGCCGCCCTGGCGCTACCTGATGGCGCAAAGCTGCCGCCGGAGTGGCCGGTTCCGCAGCTCCGCGTACCGTCAGAGGAAACCGCCCGCTGGCGGCAGGCCAACGGGCTGGGCATGGGACCCGCCGTAGCGCTGGGGCCCGGTTCCGTCGGCGAGTCAAAGCGCTGGACCTATTACCCGGAGGCCGCGCGGCTGTTGGCCGAACGGGGTTTTGACATCTGGGTGGTGGGCGGCCCCGGCGAAAAGGCGCTGGCGCAAGAAATCGTCGCAGCCGGCGGCGGCAAGGTCCGCGACCTCACCGGCACCGATCTGCGCAACGGCATTCTGGCCATGGCGGCAGCCAGCGTCGCCATTTCCAACGACTCTGGCCTGATGCATATCGCGGCGGCGATCGGCACACCGACAATGGGCATTTTCGGCCCCACCAGCCCCTATCTCTGGGCGCCGCTGAACGGGCTCACGGCGACGGTACTGACCAAGAGCGAACTTTCCTGCCAGCCCTGCCAGCGCACGGTCTGCACCATGAACGACCATCGCTGCATGCGCGACATTCCGGCGGTCGAGGTCGCCGATATCGCGCAGCGCGTGCTCCAAGAGGCGGCGCCGCGATGAGCGTGATCCCCAGGCCTGCGGTGTTTCTCGACCGCGACGGCGTCGTCAATTACGACGACGGCTACATGGGCACGCGCGAACGGATTCGCTGGATGCCCAATGCGGCCAAGGCGATTCGCCGGCTCAACGCCGCCGGCTATTTCGTGTTCTTCTTCACCAACCAGTCCGGCGTGGCGCGCGGCTACTTCAGCGAAGACGAACTCAACGTGCTGCACGACTGGATGCGCTCCGAACTCGCGGCGGATGGCGCCATCATCGACGACGTCAGGTATTGCCCGCACCATCCCGCCGGCACCGTCGCCGGCTATCTCGAGGATCATCACTGGCGCAAGCCCTCGCCCGGCATGATCCACGATCTGATGGCGCACTGGCCGGTGCGGCACGCCGGCAGCTTTGTCATCGGCGACCGCGACACCGATATCGAGGCGGCGCAAGCCGCGGGCCTGCCGGGGTTCTTGTTCGCCGGCGGCGACCTCGATGCGTTCGTCGCCGATGTGATGGCTCAGACCAGAACTTGATCACCTGGACAGGCTGAGAAGATCCGCGGTCACGCGGCTCTGGCTTGTAGCCGATTTGAGCTCCCCGGCGCCCTCGGACGTGCCGCACCGAAGACTCGGCGGTTGTTGCCAACAGCTTCCTATGAGACCATTCCAGCACTGGGTTTCATGATTTGCGGATGCCTATGCCACGACGGAAATACGCCTGGGAGAACATGACCGATGAGCAGTTGCTCAAGCAGCGCCTCAGCAGCCTGCGGGTCAAGGTCAAGGGCACCTGGCTCGAGGATTGTGTCGGCGCTCTGAACGAAGAGCTCAAGGCACGAGGCATACGGCTGCGGCCGCACACATGGATATCGAGCGAATGGTTCAGTCCGGCAGATGTGCCCGGTATTGCCATCCCGTTCTACCTTGCGCATCCTCGCCTGATGAAACTCGAGAAGAAAATGATGCTCGAGGTCGAGGCCGGTACCTGGTCGGAATGCATGGCGATTCTCCGCCACGAGGCAGGTCATGCGGTGCAGCACGCTTACCAATTGCAGCGTCGCCGACGCTGGCAGCAGCTGTTCGGCCCATCCTCGAAACACTATCCGCTCTACTACCGGCCCAATCCGGCCAGCCGAAGTTATGTCCAGCATCTTCGCCGCTGGTATGCGCAGAGCCACCCGGATGAGGATTTCGCCGAGACCTTTGCGGTGTGGTTGAAGCCCCGATCGAACTGGCGGACACGCTATGCCGGCTGGCCGGCACTGAAGAAACTCGAATACGTCGACGAGCTGATGGGCGAGATTGCAGGTCAGCGGCCGCTGATCACGTCGCGGGAGCGCGTCGATCCGTTATCCCAACTCAGCCAGACGCTCGGCGAGCACTACAAGAAAAAGCAGGCCTTCTACGCTTTCGATCCGCCGAAGACGTATGACCGCGACCTCCACCGTCTGTTCTCCGCCGATCAACGCCACCGGCGGGCGCAGCCGGCGGCGTCCTTCATCCGGCGACACCGCGCGCAAGTCAGACAGTTGGTGGCGCAATGGACCGGCGAGAACCAGCTCACACTCGATGCCGTTCTCGACGAGATGATCTCGCGTTGCCGTGAACTCGAACTTCGCGCGCCGGGGTCCGAACGCAGGCTTTTGATCAACTTCACC
Source organism: Bradyrhizobium sp. KBS0727 (assembly GCF_005937885.2). Classification (NCBI taxonomy): domain Bacteria; kingdom Pseudomonadati; phylum Pseudomonadota; class Alphaproteobacteria; order Hyphomicrobiales; family Nitrobacteraceae; genus Bradyrhizobium; species Bradyrhizobium sp. KBS0727. Next base: position 4,859,462 of record NZ_CP042176.1, read on the forward strand.
ATCCTGTTGACGGCCAAGACCATGCACGCGCTATTCGGGCCGTCACGACGCAAATGGATCGCGCTATGAGGCGGCTGCGCGTTCTGGTCCTGATGCATCCGGACTTCATGCCCCCGGACTCGATCGACGGATACACCGCGCAGGAAATCAACGCTTGGAAGACGGAATTCGACGTCGTCAGCACCCTGCGTGCGGCAGGCCATGACGTGCGTCCGCTCGGCGTTCAGGAGGAAATCAAGCCGGTCAGGGTCGCAATCGAGGAATTCAAACCGCACGTGGTGTACACGCTGCTGGAGGAGTTCCACTATACGTCCGGCTATGACCAGCATATCGCGAGCTTTCTCGAACTGATGAAGGTCCCGTATACCGGCTGCAACCCGCGCGGCCTGATTCTTGCGCGCGGCAAGGATTTGTCAAAAACCTTGGCGCACTATCGCCGGATCGCAACGCCGGCCTTTGCCGTGTTCCCGATGCATCGCAAGGTCAAGCGGCCCTCACGCCTTGCGCTGCCGCTTATCGTCAAGAGCCTGAGCGAGGATGGATCTTTTGGAATCTCGCAAGCCTCGATCGTCGATACCGACGAGAAGCTGGCGGAGCGTATCGCCTTCGTTCACGACCGGCTGAAGACCGCCGCCATCGCCGAGCAGTACATCGAGGGGCGCGAACTCTATGTCGGTGTGCTCGGCAACAACCGGCTGCGGGCGCTGCCGGTGTGGGAATTGAAATTCGGCAACTTGGGCGGCGAAGGGGCGCGGCAAATCGCTACCGAGAAAGCCAAACACGATCCGAGCTATCAGGAACGCGTCGGCATCGTGGATGGGCCGGCCAAGGACCTGGCACCGGAGCTGGCTGATCGTATTCAGCGAACCGCGAAACGCATCTACAAGACACTGGGGCTCGATGGCTACGCGCGCATCGATTTTCGCCTGTCGGCGGATGGCACGCCGTATTTCATCGAAGCCAATCCCAATCCCGAAATAGCGAAGAGCCAGGAGTTCGCCACCGCCGCCAAGCACGACGGAATTGAATATCCGGACCTGCTGCATCGCATCCTGACGCTCGGAATAAGCCGGGCAAAGGCGGGAGCCTCGGTAGGCTAAAGGCGTTGCAGTCAGGACGGCTGCTATTGTCTGGCGGACGTCGGCGATGCTCATCGCCTGAAGACAACGCTACAGCATCTCGTAAACCGCCGCGATCGCGTTGGCCTCGGCATCCAGGCTGAATTTTTCGAGCACCCTCGCCCGTGCCCGTTCTCCCATCGCCGTCGCCGCTGCCGGATTGCGCATCAACGGCTCAAGTGCCGCGACCAGCGCATCGACATCGCCTGGTGGTGTCAGCACGCCGGTCACGCCGTCCTCGACCACGAATTCGGCGGCGCCCGCGCGCGCCGCGACCAATGCGGCACCTGACGCCATCGCCTCGATCAGCGTCAGGCCAAAGCCCTCGTTGCGCGAGGTGAAGGCGTAGATCGTCAGCCGCTGGTACCAACGCTGCACTTCCTCATTCGCAAGTTCGCCCGTGATGACGATGCGCGAAGACAGGCCGGCGGCCTCGATCTGTCGCTTCAGTCCATCGGCAAACCCCTGCTGCTCCGGTACGATGGCGCCGACGATGACCGCCGTAAAATCCGGATAGCGCGGCAGCAGCCGGCACATCGCCTCGACGAACACGTCGGTGCCCTTTTGCGCGCGCACCCGGCCGAAGCAGCCGATCGCGTAGCGACCGGGCAGTTTCGCCTCGGCAAACGCCGCCACACGATCGGCCGGCGGCGCATAGAGATCCGCGTCCACGCCGTGCATCACGACCGTGGCCTTACGCTTCAGATACGACGCCGAAAAATCCGAAGTCGCGATCACGGCGTCCATCTGCCGGATCAGCCAGCGCGTCAGCCGCTGGTGATGGCGCTGCGCCGCCGAGGTGAACACCAGCTTTAGCGGCCAGCCGAGTGTACGCAGCAACAGCCCTGCGATCATCTCGTCGTTGCGCCGCGCGTGCCAGATCAGCGGCGCGCGGCGGCGCCAAAGTTTTGCGAGATCGCCAACTCCCATCCGCGCGATGCCGTCGGGCGCATGCGGACCGAACCAGGCAGCGCGATACATCCGGGCCAGCCGCGGCGCCACCATCCGGTTGGTCGCGGTAACGCCGGAATAGCGCCTGTGCAGATTCGGCACGATCAGCTGGAGATCGTCGGTGGAATTGCTCTCGATCGGCACGTCGGGCTCCGTTTCGAGAAGTTCCTATACGCAACATTAAGCATAGTGGCCAGTTCAGCGGCACCGAAAGATACTCTTCACCGCACCGGCGATAGCATCACCCCTTAACTTAAGAGCGCATGATCTCTTTCGCCAAACCGCCCACACTTTGGCGGATCATGCGCCGGGAGAGGGTGTGCCCATGACCGTGCTTGTCACCGGTGGCGCCGGCTATATCGGCAGTCATATGGTTCATGCGCTGGCCGAAGCCGGCGAAAGCGTCGTCGTGATCGACAACCTGTCCACCGGATTTTCCAACTTCCTGCCCGAAGGCGTGCCGCTGTTCATCGGCGATGCCGGCGACGAGAACCTGGTCGAGGGCGTGATCGCCCAGCATGGCGTCGAGAGCATCATCCACTTCGCCGGCTCCGTGGTGGTGCCGGATTCGATGCGCGATCCGCTCGGCTACTATCGCAACAACACCATGACGACCCGCAGCCTGCTGAACGCTGCGGTCAAGGGCAGCGTCAAGCGTTTCATCTTCTCGTCGACCGCGGCCGTCTACGGCAATCCGGACCAGATGCCGGTGCCCGAGCACGCCCCAACGCGGCCGATGTCGCCTTACGGCTCGTCAAAACTGATGACCGAAATCATGCTGCACGATGTCGCCGCAGCCCACGACATGGAACATGTCGTGCTGCGCTACTTTAACGTCGCCGGCGCCGACCCGTTAGGACGCGTCGGGCTCGCCACCGTCGGCGCGACGCATCTGCTGAAGATCGCGGTCGAGGCCGCCACCGGCCAGCGCGCCAAAATCGACGTCTTCGGAACCGACTATCCGACCCCGGACGGCAGCGCCATCCGCGACTTCATCCACGTCAGCGACCTCGCGCAGGCCCATCGCGCGGCGTTGGCCTACCTGCGCGGCGGCGGCAGTTCGGTGACGCTGAACTGCGGCTACGGCCGCGGCTATTCGGTGCTGGAAACCATCGAGGCGGTCCGTCGGGTCTCGATGCGCAATTTCGCGGTTCAATATGCGCCGCGCCGGCCCGGCGACATCATGACCATGGTGGCCGACACCAGCCGCATCCGCTCCATGCTGGACTGGACGCCGCGATACGACGATCTCGAAACCATCGCCGCCCACGCGCTGGCCTGGGAAGAGAAGCTGTTCCGCGACCGCGGCGGCCTCGCGCCGCAAGCGGAATCGGCCTGAAATCAAGCGCTTATTTGGCTTGAAAATCCTGCTTTTAGCAGGCAAGGAGTCATCAAAGCAGCCCTGGCATACGGGTATCTGAAACCCGTATTGTCGATGGAACGCGGATGACCGAACTTCCAAAAAAACCCACGAGAAAAATCACCGACGACCCCTATGGCGCAGCGATCCTAATTCGCCGCCTCGTGGCCGAACAGGGCCTCGCTTACTGGCGGCGATACCTGCTGGCTTTCGCGCTGATGGGGGTCGCGGCCGCCGCGACCGCCGGCGCCACCTATGTGCTGGGGCAGGTGATCAACCAGGCCTATGTCGACAAGAACGTGACCGGCATCGCCATTCTCTCCGGCGTCACCGTGCTGCTGCTGTTCATCAAGGGTGTGGCGACCTACGGCCAGACCATCATCCTGTCGAAGATCAGCAACGCCATCCTCGCCAACAACCAGCGCCGGCTGTTTGCCAAGCTGATGAGCGAAAGCATTGCCTTCTTTTCCGACCGGCATTCGTCCGAATTCCTGACCCGGCTGACCTCGGGCGCCAAATCGATCACCGACGTGCTGAACCTCCTGATCAATGCGATCGGGCGCGACCTGCTGACGTTGATCGCCCTGGTCGGCGTGATGGTGGCGCAGGATCCGCTACTGTCGCTGGTCGGCCTCGTGGTGGTGCCGCCGGCGATGCTGTTCCTGCGCAAGATGATCAAGCGCATCAAGGGCCTCGCCTACAGCCAGTTCACCGGCACCGCCGACATCCTGGAGACCATGCAGGAATCGCTGCAAGGCATCCGCACCGTCAAGGCGTTCACGCTGGAAGAGGCAATGCAACAGCGGATCGATGCGGATATCACCGCCGTCGAGCGCAACTCCAACAAGATGGCGCGGGTCTCCAACCGCGCCAACCCGCTGATGGAAACGCTCGGCGGCTTTGCCGTCGCCGGCTGCTTGCTGTACGGCGGCTACAGCGTGGTCGCGCTGGGCGCCACGCCCGGCCAGTTCTTTTCGTTCATGACCGCCTTCCTGATGGCGACCGAACCCGCCAAGCGGCTGGCGCGGCTCAACATCGATCTCAACAGCCAGCTGGTCGGCGCACGGATGCTGCTCGAGGTCGTCGACAGTCCGGCGAGCGAACCCGCCGACGACGACAAGCCGGCGCTGAAACTGACCGACGCGCGGATCGAATTGCGCGACGTCAGCTTTGCCTATCGCCCGGGCGAACCCGTGCTCAACCGCATGAGCTTCATGGCCGAGCCCGGCAAGGTGACCGCGCTGGTCGGCCCCTCCGGCGGCGGCAAGTCGACGGTGCTGGCGCTGCTGCTGCGCTTCCACGAGGTGAGCCAGGGCGATATCCTGGTCGACGGGCAGTCAATCGGATCGGTATCGCGCAAATCGCTGCGCCGGCAGACCGCCTATGTCGGCCAGGACGTCTATCTGTTCCGCGACACCATCGGCGCCAACATCGCCTTCGGCAAGGACAACGCCACCCAGGACGAGATCGTGGCCGCGGCCAAAGCGGCCTGCGCGCACGACTTCATCATGGGTTTCCCGCTTGGGTATGACACCCCGGTCGGCGAGCACGGCGCGCAACTCTCCGGCGGCCAGCGCCAACGCATCGCGGTGGCGCGCGCGCTGATCAAGAACGCGCCGGTGATCCTGCTCGACGAGGCGACCGCGGCGCTGGATTCGGAATCCGAAAAGGCGGTGCAGGAGGCGATCGAGCATCTCTGCCGGAACCGCACCACCATCGTCATCGCCCACCGCCTGCACACCATCATGCATGCCGACGCAATCCTGGTGGTCGAGGGCGGCGAGATCGTCGAGCGCGGGCGGCATGACGACCTGCTGCGCCGCGGCGGCCGCTACGCCTCCTTCTTCCGCCTGCAGCACCTCGATGCCGGCCCGCCGGTACTGGCGCCGGTCAGCGCAACCGCCTAAGCTTTCCTCACCTCCAGCCGAGACCCTTCCATGAACGCCGCCTCCTACGTTATCCCGCTTCCGCCGCAGCCCTCGCTCCCTGTCGTGGGCGAAGCCAAATCCTTCCCGGTTCGCCGCATCTGGTGCGTCGGGCGCAACTACCTCGAGCACATCCGCGAAATGGGCAATGACGAGCGCGCGCCGCCGTTCTTCTTCGCCAAGCATGCCGACATGCTGGTGCCCGACGGCGCCACGATCCCCTACCCGCCGCTGACCAAGGACCTGCACCACGAGGTCGAACTGATCGTCGCCATGAAGAGCGGCAGCCTCAACATTCCCGCCGACAAGGCGCTCGATCACGTCTACGGCTACGCCGTCGGCATCGACCTCACCCGCCGCGACCTGCAGATTGCCTCGCGCAAGAAGGAACGGCCGTGGGAAGTCGGAAAGTCTTTTGACTATTCCGCGCCCTGCTCCGCGGTGCAGCCGGCGTCGAAGATCGGCCATCCCTCCAAGGGCAAGATCTGGCTCACGGTCAACGGCACCGAAACCCAGAAGGGCGATCTGACCGAACTGATCTGGAACGTGCCCGAGATCATCTGGCAGCTCTCGCAGCAGGTGGCGCTCGCCGCCGGCGACATCATCATGACGGGAACGCCGGCCGGCGTTTCCCAGCTTCACCCCGGCGACAAGATCGAGTGCGGCGTCGACGGCGTCGGCACGCTGAAGGTTACGATCGGCAAGCCTGAATAGCGAACCGCGGTTAGTTTTGAATGACGAAAGCCCCGGACCCGGTCCGGGGCTTTTTTCATGGCAGCGGCCGGCACCGGTCAGCTTCCGGCGACCGCGACGATGGCTTCGGCAAAGGCTTGCGGCGCCTCTTGCGGCAGGTTGTGACCGATGCCTCCGGTGATGACCCGGTGGGTATATTTGCCGGAGAATTTTTTGGCGTAGGCGCTGGCAGGCGGATGCGGCGCGCCGTTGTCGTCGCCTTCCATCGTGATGGTGGGCACGGCGATATCGGGCGCGGCGGCGAGCCGCTTTTCCAGATCGAGATACTTGGCTTCGCCTTCGGCGAGACCGAGCCGCCAGCGGTAATTATGGATCGTGATCGCGACATGGTCGGGATTGTCGAGCGAGGCTGCGCTGCGGTCGAACGTGGCATCGTCGAAGCGCCATTGCGGTGAAGCGATCTGCCAGATCAACTTGGCGAAATCGTGCCGGTTCTTGTCGTAGCCGGCCCGGCCGCGCTCGGTGGCGAAGTAGAATTGATACCACCATTGCAATTCGGCCTTCGGCGGCAACGGCACCTTGCCGGCCTCCTGGCTGCCGATCAGATAGCCGCTGACGGAGACCATCGCCTTGCAGCGCTCCGGCCACAGGGCTGCAATGATGTTCGCGGTCCGCGCCCCCCAGTCATAGCCGCCGATGACGGCCTTATCGATTTTCAATGCATCCATCAACGCGACGATGTCGACCGCGAGCGCCGCTGGTTCGCCATTGCGGACGGTGTCGCTCGCAAGAAAGCGCGTCGTGCCGTAGCCGCGCAGATGCGGGACGATCACGCGGTAGCCGGCCTGCGCCAACAGCGGCGCGACATCGACGTAGCTGTGAATGTCGTAGGGCCAGCCATGCAGCAAAATGACGGGCGGACCGTTCGAAGGGCCGGCTTCGGCGTAGCCGACATTGAGGACGCCGGCATCGATCTGCTTCAGCGACGCAAAGGAGGTGTTCGTTCCCAGCTTGATCGCCGGCAGGCTGGCCGGCTTGCCCGATTGCGCAAAGGCCGAACCGACCGGAATCAGCGCAGAGGCGGCGGCGACGGCGACGGACGCGGCACCCAGGAAACAGCGGCGATCGAGCTTGATGTGTTCCGACATCGTTTTCGTCCCTTTAATCCACACTCCCGGCGGCATCGCGACCGGTCAACGGGCATCTAGGGGCAATCGAGGTGGATGCGAAGACCCGTCAGGCGGCGAACACTGTTTCGTGTAGTGAAAGAGTGGCGGCGCGGCGCTCACGCCGGCCTGTCGGGAATCAGTCCGGTGCGCTTGCCATCGTGGCATCCGCCGCTGCGGAAAAATCCGCAAGGCAACAAACTTCACGAACGCGCGGCAGCCGAGTCCTTCGCAAGGCGCGCAAAATGACTGCGAAGCCGCGGCACGGCAAAGTCCATGAAGGCGCGAACCTTCGGCACCGACGACCGGCCTTGCGGCGAAATCACATGCACCGGCGTCGGCGCGGGCTCGTCTCCCGTCAGCACCACTTCGAGTTCGCCCTCACAGACCTGTGCGGCGACCTGATACGAATAGAACCGCCCGACCCCGCGTCCGCTGACGACCGAGGCCACAGCGCCGCGAATGCTGTTGATGACGAGGCGCGGCGCGAACTGAACGGTTCGCGGCACGGCGGTGCCCGGCAACGGCGGAAAGGTCCAGGATTGAGCCAGATGAGCCATGGTCACGATCTGGTGCTTCGTCAGATCGCCCGGCTCCACAATCCGTGGGTTCTTTTTCAGGTAACGCGGCGCGGCCACCACCAGGCGGCGGACCTCGCCGATCTTGGTTGCAACCATCGAAGAGTCGGGCAGATGGGCGATGCGAAGCGCGATATCGATGCCCTCGTCGATCAGATTGACCGGCCTGTCGAGCAGCAAGAGCCGCGCCGAGACGGTCGGATATGCATCCAGGAAGGCGTCGAGGATCGGCCGTAGCACGATTTCGCCCGAGGTGACGGGCGCCGTCAGCGTCAGCGTGCCGCGCGGCGCCGATTTCTCGCCCGCTGCGATAATGTCGGCCTCTTCGAGCTCGGTCAGCACGCGGCGGCAGGCGGCCGCATAGCGCTCACCCGCCTCGCTGAGCTTGATCGATCGCGTGGTCCGGTGCAGCAGCTCGGCGCCGACATGCGCCTCGAGGAAGGCGATCGCGCGGCTGACTGCGGCCGGTGAACGGCCAAGCTTGCGGCCCGCGCCCGCGAGGCTGCCCTGTTCGAGCGCCACCACGAAGACTTTCATCGCATCGATTCGGTCCATCGCTCCTCCTCGCCGGGGACGGCCGGCACGCGGCCATCGATGCCCGCCAATATCCTCCATTCAATCGCCTGGCGGAAGAGTGTCTGTCGAATGGCGCGTATTCGCTCGCGCTGCGAATGAGCGTACCTCCTACCCACCGGGGCAGCGAAGCCCGAGTGGCTCGCCTCACCGCATCAGGGAAACAACAGGAGATTGTCATGGGCATCGAACAGAAAGTCGCAGTCATCACCGGCGCGTCGCAAGGTATCGGCGCAGCCCTCGTCAAGGCGTACCGCGATCGCAACTTCCGCGTGGTTGTCACCGCGCGTTCGATCAAGCCGTCCAACGATGACGGCGTCCTCGCGGTAGCCGGCGACATCGCCGACTGGAATACCGCCGAGCGCGTGATTTCCGAAGGCGTGGCGCGGTTCGGCCGTATCGACACGCTGGTCAACAACGCCGGCATCTTCATCGCCAAGCCGTTCACCCAATATACCGAGGCCGATTACAAGGCAGCACTCGGCATCAACACCGCCGGTTTCTTCCGCATCACGCAGCTGGCGATTGCCGAAATGGAAAAGCAGGGCTCGGGCCATGTCGTGCAGATCACGACGAGCCTGGTCGACCAGGCGAATTCCAACGTGCCGTCGGTCCTCGCCTCGTTGACCAAAGGCGGCCTCAATGCCGCGACCAAGTCGCTCGCGATCGAATATGCGAAGCGCGGCATCCGCGTCAACGCGGTGTCGCCCGGCATTATCAAATCGCCGATGCATGCGGTTGAAACCCATGCCGCGCTCGGTGCCCTGCACCCGGTCGGCCACATGGGCGAGATGTCCGACATTACCGACGCCGTCCTTTACCTGGAATCCGCCGCCTTCGTGACCGGTGAAATCCTGCACGTCGATGGCGGCCAGAGCGCCGGCCACTGAGCCATCCGATGCGGCGATGGCGCAGAGCCCTCGCTCTCAACCCATTCAAGGATAACCGCCATGCCTATCGTAACCATTCAAGTAACCCGCGAAGGCACCAGGTCGAGCGCGAATGCCGTTACGGCCGAGGAGAAGGCCGCGTTGATCAAGGGCGCGAGCGAGCTTCTCCGCGACGTTTTGAACAAACCACTCGAGTCGACGTTCGTCGTGATCGAGGAAGTCGACACCGACAATTGGGGCTGGGGCGGCCTGCCCGCGCTGGAGTTCCGGCGGCGGCGCGCTGCGGCGAGCGGCTGATGCGCCGGCGCTTACGCAAGGTACAGGAGGATGAGATGACAGAGTTGAGCGCGAATACCGGAGGCGGCCGGCATCTCGGCGGCACGACACGGCACGAGCAAGCAGGATCGGCCTGGCGGTTTGCGATCGCCGGACTATGCGCGTCGCTGGTCGGGCTTGGCCTCGCCCGTTTCGCCTACACGCCACTGATCCCGGCGCTGATCGCGGCCAAATGGTTCAGCGCGTCCGATGTGGTCTATCTCGGTGCCGCCAATCTCGCGGGCTACCTCGCCGGCGCACTGCTGGCGCGGCCGGCCGCCGCGCGCATCGGCGCGGTGCCGGCGCTACGCATGATGATGGTGCTGGCCACCCTCTCCTGCTTTGCAAGTTCGGTGCCGGTGTCATTCCTCTGGTTTTTCGTCTGGCGCTTTCTCGCCGGCCTCACCGGCGGCATCATCATGGTGCTCGCCGCGACGGTGGTCTTGCCGCATACCTCGGCGGCCAAGCGCGGCATCGTCGGCGGCGTGATCTTCGCGGGCGTTGGATTGGGTGTCGCCGCTTCTGGCACACTGGTGCCGCTGCTTCTGCAACAGGGACTGAAGCAGGCATGGATTGGCCTCGGCGTTCTCTCTCTTCTGCTGACGCTGATCAGCTGGACCAATTGGCCGAAGCAGGCGCCCGCGCCGAACGCAGCGATCGCCTCTTCTCACCCGAAACGTCACCGTCAATCCCCCGCCGTCCGCGCGCTGCTGATCCAATACGGCCTCAATGCCTGTGCACTGGTGCCGCATATGGTCTTTATCGTCGACTTCGTGGCACGCGGCCTTGGCCAGGGTATCTCCGCCGGATCGCATTACTGGGTATTTTACGGACTCGGCGCGATCGTTGGCCCGTTGCTGACCGGCCATCTCGGCGACCGCGCCGGATTCGGTCCCGCTCTGCGCGCAGCTTTCCTCGTGGAAGCCATCGCGGTGCTACTGCCCGCCGTCAGCACAGCGCCCGCCTCCCTGATCGTGTCGAGCGTCATCATCGGCGGCTTCACGCCCGGCATCGTGCCACTGGTGCTCGGACGCATCCATGAGCTGGTCCCGCACAACGCCGAGCAACAGCGCGCCACCTGGGGACACGCCACCACCAGCTTTGCACTGTTCCAGGCGGCGGCCGCCTATGGCTTCTCCTGGCTGTTCGCCCACACCGGAGGCGACTATCTGCTGCTGTTTCAGCTCGGCGGCGGTGCCGTGGCGCTTGCGCTCGCAATCGATCTCGTCATGGCGTTGACGGTTGAGCGGAACGAAGTGAAGCCATGACAAACCGGCGAAACGCGCCGCGGCGGCTCCAGACGAACGGTGTCGCTGCGACGGGATGGCGTCGATCTCTCGCGGCAGGCACATTCGAACAATTCAAATCAATTGCGGCGATCGCCGTGCACTCCAATGGAGGACATCGCACCTAGCGTTCCCCGGTACAAAGGCGGGGCGGTATCCCCAGAGTGCCGGTGATGGAAGCAACAAGCGCGGCCTGGAAAAGCGGTAGCGTCGTCCGGCTGTTGTCGGGCGGCGAAGCGATGAAAGTCATCGGTTGCGACGGCGTGGGATCGGTGATCTGCCGGCCACTGGACGACGAATGCCATCTGGATATCCACGTACCACCCTCATTGCTGGTGGCCGCCGATCAGGAACACGGCAACGGCGCGCCAGGACATTCCACCGACAAGGCTACGGAGAACGCATGACGGATCGTATCCGGGTTATCTGTTCCAATTGCCGTAAATCCTTCAACGAGCGCGCACAGCGCATGAAACCGGGTTACCAGACCCAGTGCACGCATTGCATGAGGCTGATCACCTTCGACAGCAGCTCCGAAGACCCGAACATCCGGCGTCCCCTGAGAGATGCCCGCGATTTTCGAATGAAGGCCGAAGAAGCGCTGGTGCTGGCACGCATGGCGTCCCAGGCGCCCAAGCGCGACCAGGTATATTAAAACGACCGGCTATTTGGTCAGCGGTACGAGTCGCCGTCTTGTCGACGACGCTCACCTGCGCTCTGTCATATAACTGTCATAAAACACCGCCCTGAAAAACATCGGGCCACAGATATTTGAGTCGTGCCGCGCCAACATTTCGTGACAGAATTGCTACAACGAAATGTCAGTCAGATTAAATTTTGGAGCGGCAATGAATTTGGTGTGGCAGGCGCGGTCGAATCCGCTGGCGTGGTGGTGGGGTTTCCTGACCGTCGTGAGCGGCGCGAATATCGCGGCCTGGTTGGTGCTTTACCGCGAATTCCAGAACAGCCCGCTGGGCAGCGTGAGCAGCCCCGCCGACACGCAATCGATGCTGCTGCTCTGCGCGGCCTATGTCTTCGGCTGCGCGTTCCGCTCGGTGCTGCCGCGCGCGGATGTGCAGCGGATCTGCCTGTTCAACACCTGGCTGTCGAGCGTCATGGTCGGCCGAACCGTGGCAACCATCGCCGAGGTCTGCTTCGCGGCGCAGTGGGTCATCATCATGGCCCAGTTGGGCCGGATGACGGGCGCGGACACCACGGTGAACGCTTCGCTGGCGATCCTGCCCTTGATCGTCATCGCGGAATGTTTCTCGTGGTACGCGGTGGTGACCAGGAACTATCTCTTCAATGCCATCGAAAATTCGCTGTGGGCGGTCGCCTTCTTCATCATCGCGATCGGCCTTTGCCGGTTGCTGCCGGAATTCAACGGTCCGGTTCGGCTGGCGCTCGTGGTCACCATCGTCGGCATCGCCGCCTATCTGGCGTTTCTCGTCACCATCGACGTACCGATGTACCTGAGCCGCTGGCGGACAGGCCTCGCTGAAGGCAGCATGCTTCTTGGCGTCATCGAGGGTCTTCGCGACGTCAGCACGCGCTGGGTCGTGACCCACGACATCGAGCACTGGAAGGGCGAGATTGCCTGGATGTCGCTCTATTTCAGCGCCGCGGTGTGGGCCAGCCTGGCGTTGTGCGTGGTCTATACGCTGGACGATCACCTTCCGCGCTATCGCACCGAAGCCGCGGCCGTGAGCTGGCCTGTTGCGGGCAGCCTGCAACGGGTCGCTATCCGCGCGCCATAACCGGTATACGACCGCTTGCCGCGATCGCCGCCTCAGAGAAGCGGCATCCCGCCGTGATGCTTGGCGCCACCGCCGGTCTCGGCGATCACGCCGGCCAATCGCGCACCGACAATGTCGCAGGGCTCAAGCTGCAGTCCCGGCGCCAATACGCGAACCACCGGCACGAGAAACTGCGGGCGCGTCAGGTCAATCGCATAGACGGCGATATCGCGGGCTTGCAGCCGTTCCAGAATATGCCCGAGGTTTGAAGCCGGAGCATTCGAGGGTTCTGCAAAATGCCCTGTCTGCGGCTGCAACAACGCGCATTCCCTTGTGTCGAACGCGCCGCGCCCGAGCTGCCGGCGATCGCTTTCATTCATGGCCTCGTCGCCCGATTCCCGTCGCTTGGCCGCCACCACGTGCAGACCAAGTTCAACCTGGCACAGTTCGAAGACGGCGGCGCGCGCCGCGTCAGCGAGGCTCAGGCGCGCCCCGAAGCCAACCGCGAAACCGTACCCATCCGGATCCGTCGAGACCGCAGCAACCACGGGAAGCCCGATATCGGTAGTAATATCCAGCAGCCAGCTTGTTCGATGCGCATGACCTTGCCTTGCCTGCGCCAGCAACTCCGCCGCTCCGCGTGCGGCTTCGCTTTCCGGCGCAATCGATCTTCCGCGGCGGCCGCCGCGCCACCACAACGCCACCGCGTCGCGTTCGATCAGTTCGAGCAGCGCGCGCAAGGTGGCATCCTCGCGCGTGACCCCTGCCGCGCATCCGGAACTGAGCTTGAGCGGCGGCTTGAAATCCTGCGCCGTGCCGTGCCGGCGATAGCAAAGATCCAGCGGAAACCACATTGGGGCGCCGTCCACGAGCCTGCTGGATGGCACCCACGCGATCGGCCGGTCCGCTTCGATGCCGGTGAAGGCGAGTATCCCGGAGATGAATTCCCTGACTTGCGCGTCGGGGCTCACGCCGTATGCGGTGAACGGGCCGCGCGCGATGGGATCGTCGGCTTGAACAAACTGGCTGAGATACTCGATCCCTTCACCGACGCAGGACTCGAAGGCCTTTTGCGGCGACAGCCCCGAGCCGGCCAGGCTGGCGTGCGGCAGGCCTTCCGGCTGCTTGCCCAGCGCCGCCGGATCGGCCTCGCCACCGAAAAACACCAGGCCCGGTGCATCCGGAACGGGAAGCAGGAAGAGCCGGCGAAACCGCGCTGCGGCGCGCAGCATCCGGGCGCGGCCCTCCGCGCGGGAGGCATCGCCGTCGTCATAACCGAGATACCGCAGCAGACCGGAATCGGCGGAGTCCGAATGGGTCGCTGTGGGGGCGGCCAATGCCGCCGCCGCCGCTTCCAGGCGAGCCGCCAGCGGGTGCTGCTGATCTCCCATTGCGTCCTTTCGACTCGTACCGGGGACGTCAGCATAAGCGGTCACCCGACCTCTGTCTCGATCGCTGCGCCACTTCGCGAACAGGCCCGTCTACGATTTCGCAGAGCCGTTGCTGGGTGCGGCTCGATGTCAGTGCCCCGCAGATCATCTCGACCTGCGACAAATTAGCCCGTCGGGCAAATTTCCGCTGTCGCCGTCGGGCAAATCAGCCGTAGGACTCCCCCCATCCTGTCCCACCAAAGGGGCGTTGGCCATCGTCGCAAACGAGGGGCAGGGAGCGGTGGACGCGAAGGCTGCGACTGACGAGCGTGGCACTTGCGTACGGTGAAGTCGTGTGGGCCTGACGCCCCGGTGCTGGCGTCAAGTCATGCGGAAGCGAAAGCTTCAGCTGATGACGGTGGCAAGAAAGCCGGTCACCGGGGCGAACTCGAAGTAAGCCGTAAAGCCATTGCGCGGGGAAGGCCGGAGTGTTTCCGCTGAACCTGTATGCTCGTGTGCAGTTTTGTTTTGTGCAATCGCACGCGAGACCGCGGGTGCAGCGCGCACCCGGTCTTCCCTGCGCCCTCTGATTTCGAGGGCGAGGTTTTCTTGCAAAACTCCGGGCGCATCGCGCCGCGAGAATGCGAAGTCGTATTCATGGCATGTCGTAACCCGGATGAGCGAAGCGACATCCGGGACCACGCTATCACCGACCCGGATATCGCTTCGCTCATCCGGGCTACGGGTGTCTGAAAATTGAATCGAAACGTGCGCCGGAACCCGCTCGGAATTCAGCCCCGCATCGCCTGCAGGCCCTTGAAGGTCAGGCGCTTGGGATCCCTGACCCCGGCCAGATAGAGGCGGCGGATGAAGGTGACGACTGCCTCGCGATCGCAATCGGTCAACGCAACAATGGCATCAACGGCAATTCGCTGAGCGTCCATGGGCTTCCTCGTGCTGACAGGTGCCTCAAGCCACCCAGCGTGCGGCACACCGGTTAATCCGGCGTTAACTGTCCGGCCATCTAGGACGATTCGGAAGGTTCCACGTATACGTGAAATAACCCATGAGGCGTCCCGACGCATCCCCAGCGCGATGGAACTCTCAGGAGTACCGCATCACCCCGTCATCGACCTTGCCGTAGCGCAGGGTGACGATGTCGAGCGCATAGTTCTGGTAGAGCCGCCACGGCCGCTTCGAGCCTTGCTTGGGCATCTTCGCGATCGAGCGCTGCACGTAGCCGGAGGAGAAATCCAGCGACGGCAGTTCCGAGATCGAGGGATCGACATTATGCGGCATGCACTGCTTGTAGCCGTGCCGATCCATGTAGTTGATCAGGCGGCAGACATATTCGCAGGTCAGGTCGCATTTCAGCGTCCAGGACGCGTTGGTGTAGCCGAACGCGGAGGCCATGTTCGGCACATCCGAATACATCATGCCCTTGTAGTTCAGCGTGTGCGCGAAATCGACCGTGCGGCCGTCGACGCTGACTTCGAGCCCGCCGAGTACCTGCAGAACCAGCCCGGTCGCGGTGACGATGACGTCGGCCTCGAGTTCGCTGCCGTCCTTCAGCTTGATGCCGTTGCGGGTGAAGGTGTCGATCTCGTTGGTGACGACGGAAGCGCGTTGCTCCTTGATCGACTTGAACAGGTCGCCGTCCGGCACCAGGCAAAGCCGCTGGTCCCAGGGATTGTAGCGCGGCGTGAAATGCGTGGCGACGTCGTAGTCCGGCCCCAGCGCCATCTTGACGCCGCCCAGGATCAGTTGCTTGACCCGCTCCGGCTTGCGGCGCGAGAGCTGGAAGAAATACATGCCGAACAGCACGTTGCGCCAGCGGATCAGATGATAGGCGAGCTTGGCGGAAAGATTGCGCCGCAATTTGTTCGCCAGCGCGTCCTCGGCCGGCCGCGCCACCACGTAGGTCGGCGACCGCTGCAGCATGGTGACGTGCGAGGCCTTCTTGGCCATCTCGGGCACCAGCGTCACCGCGGTCGCGCCGGAGCCGATCACGACGACGCGCTTGCCCGAGTAATCGAGGTCCTCAGGCCATTTCTGCGGATGCACGATACGGCCGGCGAAGTCGGCGGTGCCCGAAAATTCCGGCGTGTAGCCTTCCTCATATTTGTAGTAGCCCGAGCACATGAACAGGAAATTGCAGGTCAAGCGGACCGTCTCGGTGGCGCCCTCGCCCATGGTGCGCTCGGCCTCGACGGTCCAGCGCGCATCGGGCGACGACCACGACGCCCGTTTGACGCGATGGTTGAAACGGACATTCCGGTCGATGCCGTTCTCGATAGCGGTCTGCCGGACGTAGTTCAGAATGTTCGGCCCGTCGGCGATCGCCTTCGCCTCGGTCCACGGCTTGAACGAATAGCCGAGCGTGAACATGTCCGAGTCGGACCGGATGCCAGGATAGCGAAACAGATCCCAGGTGCCGCCGATGCAGTCTCGCCCTTCGAGGATCGCGTAGCTCTTACCCGGGCACTTCTCCTGCAGGTGATAGCCCGCGCCGATGCCGGACAGCCCGGCGCCGACAATGAGTACGTCGAAGTGTTCGGCCATGTGGCCCCCGCATTCGCTGCCGTCACGGCCGGGCTTATCCCGGCCATCCACGTCCTTGGTTCTACCGACTCTAAAGACGTGGATGCCCGGGACAAGCCCGGGCATCACGAAATCAGCAGCTAACGGATGAGAAGATTATTCTCAATACCGGTAATGATCGCTCTTGAACGGGCCTTCCTGCTTCACGCCGATGTACTCGGCCTGGTCCTTGCGCAGCTCGGTCAGCTTGACGCCGATCTTGGCGAGATGCAACCGCGCCACCTTCTCGTCCAGCGACTTCGGCAGCACGTAGACCTTCTTCTCGTACTTGCCGTCCTTGTTGTTGGCCCAGAGTTCGATCTGCGCCAGCGTCTGGTTGGTGAACGACGCCGACATCACGAAGGACGGATGGCCCATGGCGTTGCCGAGGTTCACCAGGCGACCTTCCGACAGCAGGATGATGCGGTGCTTGTCGGGGAATTCGATCTCGTCGACCTGCGGCTTGATGTTGGTCCATTTCAGGTTGCGCAGGCCCGCGATCTGGATCTCGTTGTCGAAGTGGCCGATGTTGCAGACGATGGCACGATCCTTCATCGCGCGCATGTGCTCGATGGTGATGATGTCCTTGTTGCCGGTCGCGGTGACGAAGATGTCGGCACGGGGGGCGGCGTCTTCCATGGTGATGACTTCATAGCCTTCCATCGCTGCCTGCAGCGCGCAGATCGGGTCGACTTCGGAGACCATGACACGGCAGCCGGCCTGGCGCAGCGAGGCGGCCGAGCCCTTGCCGACGTCGCCGAAGCCCGCGACCATCGCGGTCTTGCCGGACATCATTACGTCGGTGCCGCGGCGAATGCCGTCGACCAGCGATTCACGGCAGCCATAGAGGTTGTCGAACTTCGACTTGGTAACGCTGTCGTTGACGTTGATGGCGGGCCACAGCAGCGTGCCGGCCTTCTGCATGTCATAGAGACGATGCACGCCCGTGGTGGTCTCTTCGGAAACGCCCTTGATGCTCCTGGCGATCTCGGCGAAGTAACCCTTGGGCTTTTCCTTAAGCTGCTTCTTGAGAAGCGCGAAGAACACTTCCTCTTCTTCCGAGCCCGGCTTGTCCAGGAACTTGGTGTCGCCGTTCTCGGCGCGCAGACCGAGATGGACATACATGGTGGCGTCGCCACCGTCGTCGAGGATCATGTTCGGGTGGCCGCCGCCATGCCAATCGAACAGCTTGGCGGTGTAATCCCAGTATTCGGTGAGGCTCTCGCCCTTGACCGCAAACACCGGAATGCCGGCGGCTGCGATCGCCGCCGCCGCATGGTCCTGCGTCGAATAGATGTTGCAGGAGACCCAGCGAATGTCGGCGCCGAGCGCGGCCAGCGTCTCGATCAGCACGCCGGTCTGGATCGTCATGTGCAGCGAGCCGGCGATACGCGCGCCCTTCAGCGGCTGCTTCGGACCATACTCCTCGCGCGTCGCCATCAGGCCGGGCATCTCGGTCTCGGCCAGCGAGAGTTCCTTGCGGCCGAACTCGGCGAGCGAGATGTCCTTGACGATGTAGTCGGTGAAGGCGGGCTTCTTGGCGGCGGCGGTCATGCGATTGATCCCTTGAAAATGCATATTCCGAAAAGCACGGGTGCTTTCCGGAATACGCGAGACGATTACGGAGAAAGTCAGACCGCGCGCTTCAGCGCGGCAGCCAGATCGGTTTTTTCCCAGGAGAAGCCGCCCTCGTTGTCGGGAGTGCGGCCGAAATGACCGTAGGACGATGTTCGGGCATAGATCGGCTTGTTGAGGTCGAGATGCTTGCGGATACCGCGCGGCGTCAGATCCATCGCCTCTGCCACGGCCTTCTCCAGCTGCTCCTCGGGCACCTTTCCGGTGCCGTGGGTATCGATGTAGATCGACAGCGGACGCGCCACGCCGATCGCGTAGGCAAGCTGCAGCGTGCAGCGATCGGCAAAGCCGGCAGCCACGATATTCTTGGCGAGATAGCGCGCGGCATAGGCCGCGGAACGGTCGACCTTGGTCGGATCCTTGCCGGAGAACGCGCCACCGCCGTGCGGGGCTGCGCCGCCATAGGTGTCGACGATGATCTTGCGGCCGGTCAGGCCGGAGTCGCCGTCGGGACCGCCGATGAAGAACTTGCCGGTCGGATTGATGTGCCAGACCGTCTTGCCGTTGATCCAGCCTTCCGGCAACGCTTCGCGCACATAGGGCTCGACACGTTCGCGAACCTGGCTCGAGGTCATGTCTTCGACGAGGTGCTGGTGCGAGACCACGATCTCGCGCACGCCGACCGGCTTGCCATTCTCGTATTGCACGGTGACCTGGCTCTTGGAGTCGGGGCCCAGCACCTTTTCCTTGCCGGAATGACGCGCTTCCGAAATCAGCCGCAGGATCTTGTGCGCATAGAAGATCGGGGCCGGCATCAGATCCGGCGTTTCGTTGGTGGCGTATCCGAACATGATGCCCTGATCGCCCGCGCCTTCTTCCTTGTTGGTGCCGGGCTGCAGCGCGTCGACGCCCTGCGCGATATCGGCCGACTGCGGATGCAGCAGGATTTCGATGTCGCAATTTTCCCAGTGAAAGCCATCCTGCTCGTAACCGATGTCCTTGATCGCAGCGCGAACCACGCTTTCGATCTGGTCGTTGGTGACGGACTTGGGACCGCGGGTTTCTCCGGCAATCACCACCTTGTTGGTGGTGGCGAGCGTTTCACAAGCGGCGCGAATCGCCCAGGGATCGATGCCGGCCTTGGGGCCTTCACGGAAAAACAGATCGACGATCTCGTCGGAAATCCGGTCACAGACCTTGTCCGGATGACCCTCGGAAACCGACTCGCTGGTGAACAGATAGGACGCGCGCATCAACCAACCCCTTGTTGCCGCCTCATCTCGGCGGCTCTCTGTGTGATCTATCCTGGAATGTCAGTCTCGACGGCGCGATATGACGTAGGATTCGTCGTAAAACCAAAGCCCATTATGCTTGCGCAGAACCTCTCTGGTGGCATCGAGGGTCCGGCTGTTTTCAGTCATATCCGTCAACCGGTCGTCTTCGATCTGGGCGACATACACCGCCGCATTCCACGCCGCAAAAGCCGTCGAGGTTCCGATCGAGCCGGTCACCTCGTTGGGCAGCGCTTCCATATCATAACGGAAGATCGAACGGTTATCGGCGTAGGCATTAAAGTTAAGGTCCCGCCCGGCCGACCCGAGCTCGTATTTCACGGCGCGGAGTAGCTCATGACGGCTCACAGCGAAAGGATTTTCTCCCGGCCAGACGGATTGAATGATTTCGAGGCCCGGATCCAGCCCATGGGAGTGAATTCCAATCAAACGGCCGCCAGCCCGCAGCGCCCGGGCCAGGGGCGCGATAATCCGCTTGGCGCGGAAATTCACAGAGGATTTTGCCCGATAGGGCTGGGAAGCGATCACAAGGTCGAAATTGGCCTCGGTCCGGCCCGCCCGGGGGACGATCGAATCAAGCAGGAACCGGTGGTCCTCCCGGTAGACCACCAGCGCCACCGGACGTTCATAGATCGGCATGCCCGATCTGGGGCTGATATTGGCCCGCCAGTTCTGCTCCAGAAAAGGCCCAAGTTCCGCGATCTGGGCCTCGAAATCGCCCGAGGAGGCCCCCCGCAGGGCCACCTCGTGCCAGATCATGCCGGCGGCCGCCGCTGGCGAGGCCGGCGTCAGCCAGGGCGCCTCGGCGTAGTACATGTTGGTGAGCACGAACACGGTCGCCGGGTGCTCGAACAGCCGGTCCGGCACCTTGTCCAGCGTCAGCCGGACGTCCTCCAGACTGAGCTCCTTGCCGACGATGTAGAACGGCATATGGGGAAAGCGGCCGTGCATCGAACGCATCACCCGCGCCAGCACCGTACCGTCGCCGACGCCGGCGTCGAATACCCGCAAGGCCGGCGGTCTCGGATGCAGGCTGGAGAGTTCCAGCGCCACCCTTTCTGCGATCACCCGCTTCTCGCTGCAGGTGTGGACGAACAGCAGGTATTTCTGTCGATTCTCGAAGAACCGGAAATTGCCGCGCGGGTCGCGCTTCTCGGGCGGCACCTGCAACCCCCGCGGCGGCGGCAGCCCGCCGGGCGTGGAGGCGGCGATATAGGCCTGGATGCGGTCCAGCGTATCGATGGTGATGCGCTTGCCCTCGCGGAGGCGATGCACCAGCTTGCCGTCGTTGACGGCCCGGCGGCCGAACGTGGTCTCCGCCATGTCGGCCTGGCGGCAGAAATCGGAAATCTGGCTGAGGATCTGGTCGTTCTTCATCGGCGGGAATTCGAGGACCGGCTTGGGACGCACGGATGGGCAGCGGCGGATCGCCGGATTGTCCTATCATTATCTGCCCAACGGGGGAAATGCAGGCTTGAACCGCCAAGCCGCCGCCGGCAACAAAAGTCCGGGCCCCTTTCCGTCATTGCGAACGAAGCGAAGCAATCCAGATGCGCCAATTGATCCTGATCCTCAGCATGGTCCTGTCCGCGCTGGCGACCGCCCCCACCTTCGCCCAGTCGCGTTCGCAGCTTGGGCCGCTCTGCACCACCGACACCACGCCGGCCGATCAGCAGATCGACGCCTGCAACAAGATCATCGCGCTGAAGGTGTTTTCCGGCCCCCAGCTTGCGACCATCTATTTCTGGCGCGCGGTCGGCTGGAACAAGAAAGGCAACTATCCGCAGGTGATCGCGGATACCACCGAGGCGCTGCGGCTCAAGCCCGACCAGGCGCTCTATAACCTGCGCGGCTCCGCCTATTTCGACAAGGGCGAGTACGACATCGCGATTGCGGACTTCAACGACGCGCTGCGGAGCGGTCCGCTAAGCGGCACCATCTTTCACAACCGTGGCAACGCGTTTCGCGGCAAGGGCGACTATGCCAAGGCGATTGCCGATTACGATTCTGCCAACCGGCTCAGCCCGAACGCCTATACCTTGCAGAACCGCGGCCTGTCGAAGCAGGCGCTCGGCGATCTCGACGGTGCGCTCGCCGACATCAATGAGGCGATCCGGCTCGATCCATCCCTGCCCTCCGGCCTGATCGACCGCGCCGTGGTCTGGCGCGCCAAGGGCGACCTCGACCGCGCCATTGCCGACGGCACCGAAGCGATCCGCCTCGCGAAGGCCAAGGCTCCCACCAACATCATGACCCCGCCCGGCAGCGTGTTGATCTCAGCCTACAGCCAGCGCGCGCTCGCCTATGAGGCAAAGGGCGATTTCGACAACGCGAAAAAGGATTATGCCGCAGCGCTCGAGGGCCGTGCGTCGGATGCCGGCAGCAAGGCCAACCAGGCGACCGCGAGGGTTCGCCTGTCACTGCTGTCGGAGGCACCGGCCGCTCCCCCGCCGCGCAACACCGTCACAGGCCCCTTGCCGATGGGCGCGGCGAAACGGGTGGAGCCTCCGGCGCCGGTGCAAAGCGTGGCAACAAGCCGGCGCGTGGCGCTCGTGATCGGCAACGGTACCTATGCTCACGTCAAGGCCCTGCCCAATCCCTCCAACGATGCACGCTCGATCGCAAAAAGCCTGGTCGACATCGGATTTGCGGTGACGGAGGGAATCGACCTCGACCGGGCGGCGATGCAGACCATGACCCGCGAATTCCTGCGCGAAGCGGCGCGGGCGCAGGTTGCCGTGGTCTACTACGCCGGCCATGGCGTGCAGATCGACGGCCGCAATTATCTGGTGCCGGTCGACATCCAGTTTCAGAGCGGCACCGACGTGACCGCAGCGATGATGGACATGGATACGATCATGGCCGGCCTCGACGACCAGGTCCGCACCAACATCCTGATCCTCGACGCCTGCCGCAACAATCCGATGGCGCCGAAGGGTGTTACCGCGGGCGCCAGCCGCGGCATCGAGGGCGGCCTCGAAGCAGGCTCGGGCCTCGCCGCGCCGACATCGCTTGGCGCCGGCTCCACGCTCGGCGCGGGCACCTTGATCGCGTTTGCGACCGCGCCCGGCCAGGTCGCGCTCGACGGCGAAGGCGCCAACAGCCCGTTCTCGGCGGCGCTGTCGCGCCACATCGGCACGCCCGGGCTCGAGGTGCAGCAGATGCTGACCCGCGTGCGCGCCGAAGTCGTCGCCGCGACCAAATCGAAGCAGGTACCGTGGTCGAATTCGTCGCTGCTCGGCGAGGTCTATCTGGTGGAGAAGTGAGACCCAGCCACCGTCATTGCGAGCGCAAGCGAAGCAATCCATCGGGCCGCAGAGCAAGTCTGGATTGCTTCGTCACTAACGCTCCTCGCAATGACGACCCAAATTACTTCCCCCACACCTCGTTCGCGACTTCGACCGCGAGCCGCAATTTGGCCCACTGCTCTTCCTCGGACAGGATGTTGCCTTCCTCGGTCGAGGCAAAACCGCATTGCGGGGATACTGCGAGTTGGTTGAGCGGCGCGAATTTGGCGGCTTCCTCGAGGCGCCGCTTGATATCGTCCTTCTTCTCGAGCTCGCCGAATTTCGAGGTGATGACGCCGACCACGACGATCTTGTTGCCCTTGGGCAGATAGCGCAGCGGCTCGAAGCCGCCGGCGCGGTCGGAATCATATTCGAGGAAGTAGCCGTCGTAATTGGTGCCGGCCAGCATGGTCTCGGCCACCGGCTCGTAGCCGCCGGACGAAATCCAGGTGGAGCGGAAATTGCCGCGACAGACATGGGTGGTGACGACCATGTCGGCCGGCCGCTCGGCGAGCGCGTAGTTGATGACGCGCGCGTAGATCTCCTGCAAGCCATCGGGATTGTCGCCGCGCTCGCGGGCCTTGTGCAATTCTTCCTGCGAGCAGAGATAGGCCCAGACCGTATCGTCGAACTGCAGATAGCGGCAGCCGGCGTCGTAGAACGCCTTCACCGCCTTGCGGTAGGTCTTGCCGAGATCCATGAAGAACGCGTCGAGATCGGGATAGACATCCTTCGAGATCGCGTTGCGGCCGCCGCGGAAGTGCAGCACCGCGGGCGACGGGATCGTCATCTTCGCGGTGACATGCGCTGTATCGGCATGCTTTTTCAGGAACCTGAAATGATCCAGCATCGGATGGTTGTCGGGAAAGTCGAGCTTGCCGATGACACGGATGGCGTCATGCCGGGTCTGCACACCGGCGAACTGGATGCCCGTATCGGGGTGATACAATTCGCAGCCAGTCAGGTGGCTGAGAAAATCGAAGTGCCACCAGGAACGGCGAAACTCGCCATCGGTCGCGAGCTTGAGCCCGATTGAGGCCTGCTTGTGAACGACCTTCTCGATCTCGAGGTCCTCGGCCTTGCGCAGATCCTCAGCCGTGATCTCGCCCTTCTCGAGCCTGGCGCGCGCTTCCTTGATGCGCGGCGGCCGCAACAGGCTGCCGACCTCGTCGGCGCGGAAGGGGGCTTTGGTTCTCTGCATGGTCGACTCCCAGTAAATCCTAATGCGCCAAATCTTAAGGCGTCGTCCCGCCGGAGACGCCGAGATAGCGTTCGAGCACCGCGGGATCGGCCTTCAATGCGTGACTTGCCGCATCATGTACGATCGCGCCGCGTTCCAATATCACAACCCGATCGGCCAGCCCCAGAATCTTTTGGGCGTTCTGCTCGACGATGATGGAGCAGATGCCGCCGGCCCGGGTGATGGTGCCGAGCGCGCGCAGCAACTCTTCAACGATGATGGGCGCCAGCCCCTCGGTCGGCTCGTCCAGCAGCAGCACCTTGGGGTTCAGCGTCAGCGCCCGGCCGATCGCCAGCATCTGTTGCTCGCCGCCGGAAAGCTGGTTGCCGAAATTGCCGCGGCGTTCCTTGAGCCGCGGAAACATTTCGTAAACCTTGTCGACGGTCCAGGGCCCCGGCTGGGCGATGGCCGTCATATTTTCCTCCACCGTCAGCGAGCGGAAGATGTTGCGCTCCTGCGGCACCCAGCCGATCCCGGCGCGCGCCCGCTGGTCCGGCCGCATCGAGGTGATATCCAATCCACCGAGCGCCACGGTGCCGCCGAAGCGGCGGGTGACACCGACGATCGAGTTGATCAGGGTGGTCTTGCCGGTGCCGTTGCGTCCCAACAGCGCCAGCACCTGACCTTCGCCCAATGTCAGCGACATCGAGGGCAGCACCACGGCCTCGCCATAGCCGGCGCGCAGGCTGTTGATGGCAAGCAGATCAGGCATCGGCGGCCTCACCGAGATAGACCGCCTTGACCTGGGGATCGCGCGCCACTTCATCCGGCGGGCCTTCCACCAGCAAGGCGCCGTTGACCAGCACCGAAATGCGGTCGGCGAACGAGAACACCAGATCCATGTCGTGCTCGATTAACAATACCGTGACGTCGCGCGGGAGAGCCGCGACCGCAGCCAGGATGTCGTGGCGCTCGCTCTCGGGCACCCCGGCGGCGGGCTCGTCAAGCAACAGCACGCGGGGTTTGGTCGCAATCGCCACCGCGATCTCGAGCAGGCGCTGCTTCCCGTAAGGCAGCGTCGCGGTGCGTTCGTTCATGACGTCGAGCAGATGAAAACGATCCAGCGTTGCCGCGATCTCCTGATTGACGTCGCTGCGCGTCCCCATCCGCCGCCACCAGTCGCCGCCGCGGCCGAGCCGCTCCGAGACTGCAAGGCCGACGGTCTCTAACGGCGTCAGGTCGGCATAAAGCTGATTGATCTGGAAGGTGCGCGAGAGCCCGCGCAGCACCCGCGTGTGAACCGGCAAATCGGTGATGTCGTTGCCTTCCAGCAAAATCCGCCCCGCATTGGGCTTCAGCACGCCGGTGAGCAGGTTGATTACCGTGGTCTTGCCGGCGCCGTTGGGTCCGATCAGCGCATGACGGGCGCCCTGCTCCACCCGCAGCGACAGGTCGCGCGTGACGCGAAGCCCGCCGAAGGCTTTCTCCAGTCCCGTGGTCTCCAGCGCTATGGTCATGGCGCATCGCTTTCGGGAACGGCCACGACGGCCTTGCGGCCGGCGAATTGCCGGATCAGGAGGTTGGGCAACCAGAGCGCCCCGCGATGGATGCGGTCGCGGCCGACCAGCACGATCACGACAAGCACAAGGCCGATCCAGAACTGCCAGTATTGCGGCGTGATGGTCGAGAAGAACTCCTGCAGCATCTTGAACACGACGGCGCCAATCAGCCCGCCATAGAGATAGCCGGTGCCGCCGATCACGAGCACCAGCATCAGGTCGGCCGACCGCTCGAACGAAAACACGTCAAGCGAAGCCAGGGCCGTGGTCTGGGTGAACAGCGCGCCAGCGATGCCGGCGTAAAATGCCGCCACGGTATAGATCGCGATCAGGCGGCGATTGACCGGCACGCCGATCGCAGAAGCCCGCAGCGGATTGTTCCTGATTGCACGTAACGATAGGCCGAACGGCGAGTGCACGATCCGGCGCGCCAGCAGGAACATCAGGAACAGAACGATCAGCGAATAGAAGAAGCCGGTCTTGCCGAACATATCAAATGCAAAGAGGCCGAGGATCGGCGCCATCTCGATGCCCTGCAGCCCGTCGGTGCCGCCGGTGATGTTGGAGAAGCGTTCCGCCAGCGCTTCCAGCAGCAGCGCGATGCCGAGCGTAACCATCAGCCGGGTCAGGTCGACGCCGCGAATCACCAGAAAGCTGGTGAGGAAGCCGAGCACCATGGCGACGAGGCCGGCGACGACCAGCGCCAGCACCGGTTCGGTAATGATGCCATGCAGCGCCAGCAATCCCGCGCAGTAGGCGCCGACGCCGAAGAAAGCAGCGTGGCCCAATGAGACGATGCCAGCATAACCGAGGATCAGGTCGAGCGACAGCGCGAACAGCGCCAGCCGCACGATGTCAGTCATGATCAGATAACGCGACGGAAACAGGAACGCGCAAGCCAGCGCCAGGATCCAGAATGCAAACTCGGCCGGGCGCCAGCGCGCGCCGGCGATCGCATGGGATGAGACGTCATGAACTGTGGTCATCGCGGGCTCACCGCGCAGCGGTGCGGCCGAACAGGCCGTTCGGACGCCAGATCAGGATCACGATCATCATGGTGTAGATCACGAACGGCCCCATTTTGGGGACGTAGTATTTGCCCGCGACGTCGCCGATGCCGAGCAGCAGCGAGGCCAGAAACGGCCCGGTGATGCTGGAGGAGCCGCCGACGGTCACCACGATCAAGAAGTAGATCATGAATTTCAGCGGGAAATACGGATCGAGCCCGAGGATCTCGGCGCTGAGCGCGCCGCCGAGGCCCGCAAGGCCACAACCGAAAGCAAAGGTAAACGCAAACACCTGCGGCACGTTGATGCCGAGGCCGCTTGCCGCGCGCGGGTCGTCGACCGCCGCACGGAGCCGGCTGCCGAAGCGCGTGCGCGCCAGAATCAATTGCAGGGCCACCGTGAGCAGGCCGCAGATCACCACGATCATCAGCCGGTAGCGGCCGATGCCGACACCGAAGAAATCGAACTGGCCTTCCAGCGCCGCCGGCAGCTTGATGAAGATCCGCGACGATCCCATGATGTAATCGACCGCCGCCACCGACATGAAGACCAGCCCGACCGAGAACAGCACCTGGTCGAGATGGCTGCGGGTGTAGAGATGGCGGTACAGCGCGCGTTCCAGCACGATCCCGATCAGCGCGCTCGCGACAAAGGCCAGCGGCAGCGCCGCAAAGAACGGCCAGCCGGACTGGTTGACGAGAACGGCGCAGACGTAGCCGCCGGTCATGGCGAAAGCGCCATGGGCCAGGTTGACGAAGTTCATCAGCCCGAGCGTCACGGCAAGCCCACAGGCGAGCACGAACAGCAGCATGCCGTAGGCGACACCGTCGAACAGGATGGTGAACAGCGTGGTCATTCAGGGAAGCCCCAGAAAACATTTTGGGCCGTCATTCCGGGATGGTCCGAAGGACCAGACCGCAGATGGGCAATTGCGCATCGGGGAATCTCGAGATCCCGGGTTCACGCTTCGCGTGCCCCGGGATGACCTTCGGTCACTTCTTCGTCTTGCCGGAGTCCTTCACCGCCTCGAAGGTCGCGAATTCGACGTTGTAGAGCTCACCGTCGACCTTCTCGACCTTGCGGATATAGATGTTCTGCACGATGTCGCGGGTTTCCGGATCGATCGAGATCGGGCCGCGCGGGCTCTCCCACTTCATGCCCTTCATCGCCTCGATCAGCGCATCGCCGTCGGTCTTGCCGCCGGTCTTCTTCAGCGCCTCGTAGATCAGGCGGATGCCGTCATAACCGCTCACCGCCATGAAGCCCGGGCGCGAACCGAACGCCTTCTTGTAGGCGGCGACGAATTCCTTGTTGGCGGCCGACGGATGGGCTGCGGAGTACAAATGCGCGGTGACGGTGCCGAGCGCCGCATCGCCCATGCCGGCGAGCAGGTCGTCGTCCATCACGTCGCCCGGCCCGATGACCTTGATCCCGGATTTGTCGAGCCCACGCTCGGCATACTGCTTCATGAAGTTGCCGCCCTGGCCTGCCGGCACGAACACGAACACGGCGTCGGGCTTGCTGTCCTTCATGCGCTGCAGGAACGGCGCGAAGTCCGGGTTTTGCAGCGGCACCTTGACCTCTTCGACGATCTCGCCGCCGCCGGCGGTAAAGTTCTGCTTGAAGAAGTTCAGCGCGTCGTTGCCCGGCGCAAAATCCGAGGTCAGCGTCGCGACCTTCTTGATGCCGTTCTTGGCGGCCCAGTCGCCAATGATCGTCGAGGACTGCGCCAGCGTGAAACTGGTGCGCACGATATAGGGCGAGCGTTCGGTGATGATCGAGGTGCCCGCCGCCATCACGATTTCGGGAACCTTGGCCTGCGTCGCCAGCGGCGCCGCCGCCAATGCGGCCGGTGTCACGCCGAAGCCGGCGATGAAACTGACCTTGTCGTTGACGATCAGTTCCTGCGCGAGGCGCTTGGTGTTGTCGGGAACCGCGGCGTCGTCCTTCAGGATGACTTCGATCTTCCGGCCGGCGACGGTATCGCCGTTCTGCTGCATGTAGAGCTTGACGGCGTTGTCGATCTGCTTGCCGGTCGACGCCTGACCGCCGGTCATCGGCAGAATCAGGCCGATCTTGACGGCATCCTCCGCTTGCGCAGGCGCGAGAGCCAGAACGCCGGCAACGGCACCTGCGGCCAGCAACATTTGACTGCGAATGGACATGAAATTGGTCTCCCCCTGATCGGTCTTGTGCCTCGAACCGAGTCCCCGGCCCTTGCCTCACCATAGCCCAGATTTTTCGGCCGTGTAGCGCCGCGACATGACGTCCTCCGGCGACGTATTGTCCAGTCAGACAAAGGGCGCGCCCCTGCCGCAAGGCAGGCTATTTCGCCCCTAGCGACGCAACGAAGCTTTAGGTATCATGGTACTATCAGAGCCACCATCTGCCCAACGGGGCGCCTCCGGATAAGCGCCCAAGCATTTGTACGATCGTACAAATAACATGGTCATGTCAACAGAAACGCGGGTCTGGACCAGCGCCAACGTGCGTCAGTCCATCATCCGTAAAGATCAGAGTTGTAGTTTGCCGCCGATGCCGATCAGAGCCCGCCATATCGCCGCTATCGTTGCCGCTGCCCTGGCAGGCCTTGGCTTGAGCGGGTGCGGAACCATCAACGAAAAACTTGCCGCCGGCATGAGCGACTCCATCCCGGCATGGGCAGGCGGCCTGCCCGCGGATGCACCGCCGCGCCCGGGCACCGCCAAATACGACGAGTACATGAGAGAGCGCGAGCGCAAGCGCCTGATGCCGGCAGCGGAACGCGGCGAGGAAGCCAAGCCGGCGTCTTCCTCACAGGACGCCATTCGTTGATATTCACATCGCACTGATTCCGACGTCGCTGGGGGAACCCGGTTCCGGCAGGGAACGCAGGTCGCTGTATCCACCACAAAATCGCCGCTAGCGTCGTGCGGTCACGCATGCAATACCGCGTCGTCGCCTTTTGCGGCATTTCTTCAACATTTCAATCAATCGCACCGCGTTCGTCGTTGCGCCGCCTGTGACGGTCGCACGCTGTGCGAACAGGATTTTCCGATGCGCTGGTTTCTCGGCACGATTGCCGCCCTCATCGTCGCCATTGCGATCTACCTCGGACTGGCGGCGTCCTCGCTCGCCACGCTGGCGTCGGCCGCGCGCGCCGGCGACATTGCAAAGGTGATCGAGAAGAGCGACGTCAAGGCACTCACCCGGTCGCTGACCAACCAGATCGTTGGCGCCTACCTCGATCGGATCGGCGCGACACGCAAGGTCGGCGCGATGGAAAAGATGCTGATCAACACCTATGGCGCGACCATCGCGGACGCGATGGCGGCCAAGATGCTGACGGCCGACAATCTCACGCAGATACTCAAGAACGGCAAGGTCGACGCTTCGCAGGGACTGCCGGCCTTTTCGGGTCTGCCGGCATTGGCCGATCTGCACACCGGAAACTGGCTGGCGCTGCTCGGACGGGTCAATTTCATCCAGCCGGTGCTGCTCGGCATCCGCGTCAGCGAAAAATCCGATCCGGAAAATTACGCCGCGATCAACCTGCACTTCGAGGGGACCGAATGGAGGCTTTCCGGCATCGAATTGCCGAAGCCGATTGTTCGCACCCTCGCCGCAAGCTTGCCGGTCAAATAGCCGGCATCAATCCATGAACACCACGGTCTTGCGGCCGTTGAGGATGACGCGATCCTCGAGGTGATGGCGCATGGCGCGCGCCAGCACGCGGCGTTCGATGTCGCGACCCTTGCGCGAAAGGTCTTCCGGCGTGTCGCGGTGGCTGATGCGCTCGACGTCCTGGTCAATAATCGGGCCTTCGTCGAGGTCGCGTGTGACGTAATGCGCGGTGGCGCCGATCAGCTTGACGCCGCGCTCATGTGCCTGGTGATAGGGACGCGCGCCCTTGAAGCCCGGCAAAAACGAGTGATGGATGTTGATGCAGCGTCCTGACAGGCTCGCCGACATCTCGTCCGACAGGATCTGCATGTAGCGCGCCAGCACCACGAGATCGGTGTGGCTGTCCTGGACCAGTTTCAGGATCGCCTGCTCCTGCTCGCGCTTGGTCTCCCTGGTGACCGGCAAATAGTGGAACGGGATCTCGCCGAAATCGAGACTGCCATAGACCTCGCGCGGATGGTTCGACACGATCCCGGTCGGGATCATTTCGAGCTCACCGGTACGCCATCGGTACAGAATATCGACCAGGCAGTGATCCGATTTGGAAACCAGCAGCATCACGCGGCGGCGGTTGGCGCGGTCGCGCATCTGCCAGTCCATGCTGAAGCGATCCGCGATCGCGGTAAAGCCGGTCTGCAAGGCCTTCAATTCCACCGCAAGATCGGCAGCGGCGAACACCACCCGCATGAAGAAGTTGTTTGTCTCGACGTCGTCGAACTGCTGGGCGTCCAGGATGTTCTGCCCGTTATGGGCGAGAAAGGTCGACACCGCGGAAACGATGCCGGGGCGATCCGGACAGGACAGGGTCAGGACGAACTGATGATCGGGCATGGCGGGCTTGATTACAATTCAGGCAGAGGGGAAGCGGCGAATTTGCGCCCTGCTCTATCACCGCCGGTGCGCTTGCGCCAATCCCGAAACCGGAGTCAGGATGAACAAATCGCGGACTATTTGCGTTGGAGTACGATCATGGCTGAAAGACTGAACGGTTACCGCATCCTGATCCTGGAAACGCGCGAAGAGGCGCAGTTTTCCCGCCTGCTCACCGAGCAGGGCGCCGACGTGCTGCAATGCCCGATGTTCACCATTCACGACGCGCCCGATCCGGCGCCGATCGAGGCCTGGATCCGGCGGTTCATCGCAAAACCTTGCGACGACGTGGTGCTGATGACCGGCGAAGGGTTGCGCCGCCTGATGAAGGTGGTCCGGCGCATCGGCGTCGAGCCGGCCTTCGTTACGGCGCTTGGAAGCGCACGCAAGTTCGCCCGCGGCCCGAAGCCCGGCAAGGCGTTGCGCGAAATCGGACTGGAGCCGCAGATGACGACGGAAAAGCCGACCTCCGAAGGCATCGCCGAGATGCTGTCGCGCCTCGACCTGCGCGGCCGCCGCATCGGCCTGCAGCTCTATCCGGACAAGGATCACGGCGTCCTGATCGGGGCCATCAAGGCGCAAGGCGTGTCGGAAGTCGATACCGTGTTGCCTTACGCCTATGACGCGCAGGCCGCCGACGCCAATATCGTTACCGCCATCGACGAAATGGCCGAGGGGCGGATCGACGCGATCGCGCTGACCAATCTGGGCCAGGTCCGCCGCCTGGTCGAAGTCGCTCGCGCCCGCGGCTGCGAGGACCGGTTACGGAAAGGACTAGGGCAAACGCCGATCGCCTCCGTCGGGCCCGCGGTGTCCGACGAACTCAAGGCCCAGGGCTTGCGCACGGACATCTATCCGGCTGATGACGCCTTCTTCATGCGGCCGCTGATCTCGGCGATGGCGACGGCACTGGCGAAAAATCCGCCGCGAGTTGCGGCGCGCTAGTCTAGATGCCATAGCGTTTTCGAGCGAAGCCGGTTCGCGTGAAGAAAACGCGTCAAAACAAAGAGGAGAGCCCGGTTCTGATTCAATCAGAACCGATAAGGCTCTAATCGACCTTGGCGCCCGCAAACCTGACCACCTTGCCCCATTTGTCGGTTTCATTTTCCAGCAGCTTTCCGAAATCCACCGCCGAACCCGGCAGAAGAAATGCGCCGAGTTCGGCAAAGCGGGCCTTGGCCTTGGGATCAGCAAGGACTTCGTTGACCGCCTTGTTGAGGCGCTCGATGATTTCGGGCGGCGTGCCTTTCGGTGCAGCAATGCCATACCAGGCGCTCGCCTCGTAGCCGGGGAGGAAATCGGCGACGACAGGCAGATCCGGCAGCACCTCGGAACGGGTCGTGCTGGTGACCGCCAGACCGCGCAGCTTGCCGGATTTGACGTGCTCGGCGCAGGTCGGAATGTTGTCGAACATCACCTGCACCTGGCCCGCGATCAGATCGGTGAGCGCCGGCGCGCCGCCCCGGTAGGGCACATGGACCATGTTGATCCCGGTCAGCATCTTGAACAACTCACCGGACATGTGGATCGTCGACCCGTTGCCGGAGGACGCCATGTTGAGCTTGCCGGGATTGGCCTTGGCGTAGGCGATCAGCTCGGGGATCGAATGGATCGGCAGTGCGGGGTTGACCACCACCACGTTGGGAAAGCGGATGATGCCCGCGACCGGCTCGGTGTCGCGCAGGAAATCGAAATTGAGCTTGTCATAGAGCGTGGCGTTGATGGCATTGGCCGGCGCGACGAGCAGCAGCGTGTAGCCGTCCGGCGCCGCGCGCACCACCGCTTCCGTCGCGATATTGGTGCCGCCACCCGGCCGGTTCTCGATCACGAACGACTGCCCGAGCCGTTCCGACAGCCACTGCCCCATCAGCCGCGCGGTGAGATCCGCCGAGCCGCCAGGGGTATAACCGATCACCAAACGAACCGGCCGCGCCGGATAGGTTTGTGCGCCGGCGACCCCAGAGGTGACAGGAAGCGCGGCAGCCCCGGCGGCCAGTTGCAAGAATTGACGACGCTGAAGTTTCATGACGCCTCCCTGAGCCCATCATTCACCGGCGGCCTTGCCGGCAAGGCTAGATCAACTCACCGGCCGCGCCAACAGCGCGGATGCCGCAGCGTTGCTCCCTATTCGCCGTAGTGGCGCAAGCGTTCGAGGTCGAGCACGGTAACGCCGCCATATTCGAGCCGAAGCAGGCCCTGCTTCTCCAGCCGCTTCAGGCACTGGTTGGCATTCTGCCGGGAGATGCCGGAGAGCGCCCCGATCTCTTCCTGCGTGATCTCGAGATGCGGCGTGAGGTCCGGATAGAGGATGGGATTGAACAGCGAGGCGATCGAGCGTGCCAGCCGCGCGGTCGCATCGAGCGTGCGGCCGTACTCCAGCAGCGCGATGAACTGGCCGAGACGCTCGTTGAGCTGCCCGACCAAGAAGCGATTGAAGCCGACGCTGTTCTCGAACAGCCACAGGAATGTGCTGCGGTTCATCATCGCAATCCTGGTATCGCGCAGCGCCACCACGTCGTAGCGGCGGGGCTCGTTCTTCAGCACCG
Organism: Bradyrhizobium sp. KBS0727; assembly: GCF_005937885.2. Lineage (NCBI taxonomy): Bacteria > Pseudomonadati > Pseudomonadota > Alphaproteobacteria > Hyphomicrobiales > Nitrobacteraceae > Bradyrhizobium > Bradyrhizobium sp. KBS0727. The sequence goes on from NZ_CP042176.1 coordinate 4,892,982, forward strand.
TACCCTCGCCGAACCAGGCGCCGGCGGTGAGACCGGCAAAGCTCGCGGCCTTGCCACCGCGGGACACGATGCCCATCCGCGCCAGCCCAGTGACCACGCCGGTCCAGTAGTCGAACTGGTCGCCGCGCATGAAGATGAATTCATTGGCGCGGTAGGACTTCTCGACGATGCCGGCGCGCGCGATCTCGGTCTCGCGCTCGCTGAGTTCGCGCGACCAGGCCGCAATGCGTTTGAGGTAATCCGGAGCAATCATTGTTTCATCGACCGTCGCCTGTGACCTCAGCCCTTATATTGCACTGCAACAACCGCCACGGCGGCCGCACGCGACGCTACGAAATTTGCTGACCAATTGTCAGGCACAAGACATTTCAACGTATCGCTTTCCCTTATTGAGGACCACCTCGTGCCGGCTCGCTGATCCTCCAAGGGAGTAAGCGGACGGCACCTGGAACGGCCGGGATTTGCAGGGTGCGGCGTTACCGCGCAGTGCTTTCGGGTCGGGATCATTAGTCGGATGGCCTAGCGGTAACCGGCGATGTAGGATCGCACCATCGTGTGCAAACATAGATAAAGAGCGCGCAAAGCGTCGTATCTGGAGGAATGAGTGGCTTACGCTTTGGAAGTGCGCGGGGTGTCACTGCGCTTTGGTGGCGTCCGTGCGCTGACCGAAGTCAGCTTCGGCGTCAACGACGGCGAGTTGTTTTCGATCATCGGGCCGAACGGCGCCGGCAAGACCTCGATCGTCAATTGCATCTCGGGCCGCTACAAGCCGACCGAAGGCCAGCTGCTCTATCGCGGCAGGGACATCACCGGCCTGAACCCGAACGCGCGTCCCTCGCTCGGCATCGGCCGCACCTTCCAGAACCTGGCGCTGTTCCACCATATGAGCGTGCTCGACAACATCATGGTCGGGCGGCACCATTTGCTGAAGAACAACTTCATCACGGGATCGCTGTACTGGCTGACCGGAGCGCGGCGCGAGGAACTCGAGCACCGTCGCAAGGTGGAGGAAATCATCGACTTCCTCGACCTGCAGTCGGTCCGCAAGGCCACCGCCGGTACCCTGCCCTACGGCCTGCGCAAACGCGTCGAGCTTGCCCGCGCGATGGCGCTGGAGCCGCAGTTGATCCTGTTGGACGAGCCGATGGCCGGCATGAACTTCGAGGAAAAGGAGGACATGGCGCGCTACATCGTCGACCTTAACGAAGAGTTCGGCATGACCGTGATGATGATTGAGCACGACATGGGCGTGGTGATGGATATCTCCCACCGCGTCATGGTGCTGGATTTCGGCCGCAAGATCGCCGAGGGCGATCCCGCGGCTGTGCTCGCCGATCCCCATGTCAAGCGCGCCTATCTCGGCGAAGAGGACGAGGTCCTCGTCGATCCCGACGACAAGCCCACCGCGGCCCCGGAGTGCGCGGCATGATGGATTACGCCGGCCGTGTGGCCCAAGCCGATACCTATCCGAAAATGCTGCGCCTCAACGCCAAAGAGCACGGCGGCGAGATTGCGCTGCGCGAAAAGGATCTCGGGCTGTGGCGGGTCTTCACCTGGAACGACTACCAAAGCCGCGTTCATGATTTCGCCCTCGGCATGGTCGAACTGGGGCTCGGGCGCGGCGACGTCATCGGCGTGATCGGCGACAACCGGCCGGACTGGGTGGCGGCCGAAATCGCAACCCATGCCATCGGCGCCATGAGCCTCGGCCTTTATCGCGACGTGCTCGACGAGGAAGCCGCGTATCTCTTGAGTTACGGCGAGGCCAAACTGGTCTTTGCCGAGGACGAAGAACAGGTCGACAAGCTGCTGGCGCTGGCCGAGCGCGTGCCGAACCTCAAGCACATCGTCTATTCCGATCCGCGCGGCATGCGGAAATATGACGATCCGCGCCTGATGGAGGCCGAAAAGCTGGCCACGATGGGCCGCGAACGGGCGGCGCGCGAACCGGGTCTTTACGATCGCCTGGTGGACCAAACCAAGGGCGAGGACGTCGCCATCCTCTGCACCACCTCGGGCACCACGGCCAATCCCAAGCTGGCGATGCTGGCGGCCGGACGCGTCTTGAGGCATTGCGCGACTTATCTCTCGTTCGATCCGAAGGGACCGGATGACGAATACGTCTCGGTGCTGCCGCTGCCCTGGATCATGGAACAGGTTTACGTGCTCGGCAAAGGCCTGCTCTGCCGGATGAAGGTCAACTTCGTCGAAGAGCCCGACACCATGATGAACGACTTCCGCGAGATCGCGCCGACCTTCGTGCTGTTCGCCCCGAGGGTCTGGGAATCGATCGCGGCGGATGTGCGCGCCGGCGTGATGGACTCCTCGCCGCTCAAACAGAAATTGTACGACCTCGGCATGAAGACCGGGCTTGCGGCGCTCGCCGAAGGCAAGCACTCGATGCTGGCCGACAAGGTCCTGTTCCGCGCGCTGCGCGACCGCCTCGGCTTCACGCGGCTGCGCTCGGCTGCGACCGGAGGTGCTGCGCTCGGGCCGGATACGTTCAAGTTCTTCCAGGCCATGGGCGTGCCGCTGCGCACGCTCTACGGCCAGACCGAACTGTTGGGCGCCTATACGCTGCACCCCTTCGGCAAGGTCGATCCGGACACCACCGGCGTGCCGATGGCCAGCGATATCGAGATCCGCGTCGACAACCCCGACATCAACGGGGTCGGCGAGATCGTGGTGCGCCATCCCAACATGTATCTCGGCTACTACAAAAATCCGGAAGCTTCCGTCGCCGACATGAAGGACGGCTGGATGCACTCGGGCGACGCCGGCTATTTCAACGACAACAAGCAACTCGTCGTCATCGACCGCATCAAGGATCTCGCCGAGACCTCGCGCGGCGAACGCTTCTCACCGCAATATCTGGAAAACAAGCTGAAGTTCTCGCCCTACATCGCCGAGACGGTGGTGCTGGGCGCCGGTCGCGACGCGCTGGCGGCCATGATCTGCATCCGCTACTCGATCATCTCGAAATGGGCGGAGAAGAACCGTATCTCGTTCACTACCTACACCGACCTCGCCTCGCGCCCGGAGGTCTACGATCTCCTGCGCAAGGAAGTCGAGACCGTCAACACCACGCTGCCGCCGGCGCAGCGCATCTCGCGCTTCCTGCTGCTCTACAAGGAACTCGACGCCGACGACGGCGAACTGACCCGCACGCGGAAAGTTCGCCGCAGCGTCATCAACGAAAAGTACGCCGGGATTATCGACGCGATCTACGGCGGCAAGCGTGACATCCCGGTCGATACCGTGATCCGCTTCCAGGACGGCACCACCCAGCGCATCCGCACCACGCTGCGGGTGATCGACCTCGCGCATGACATGCCGGTCGCGGAGGCCGCGGAATGAACACCCAGTTCCTGATCCAGCTCCTGGTCAACGGCCTCGTGGTCGGCACGCTCTATGGCGTGGTGGCGATGTCGTTCGTGTTGATCTACAAGGCGACGCAGGTGGTGAATTTCGCGCAAGGTGAGCTGCTGCTGATCGGCGCCTGGGTGTGCTGGGCGCTGCTCGCCAAATACGAGGTACCGTTCTGGCTGGGCATGCCGATGACGCTGGTGTTCATGTTCGTGTTCGGCATCGCGATCCAGATCCTGATCCTGCGCCCGATGATCGGCGAGCCGATCATCTCCGTCATCATGGTGACGATCGGCCTGTCGATGGTGTTCCAGGCCGCACTGAAGTGGATATTCGGCGTCAACCCGCAGCCGTTCCCGCGCGTGTTCCAAAGCCAATCCGTCAGCTTCCTCGGCCTTCAGATCCAGACCGTCTATGTCATGAGTCTCGTGGTGTCGGTCGCGATGATGATCGGCATGGCCTGGTTCTTCCGGGCCTCCAAATATGGCCTCGCCATGCGCGCCACCGCCTTCAACCAGCAGGTGGCGCAGTCTCTGGGTATCTCGGTGAAAAACGTGTTCGCGATGGCGTGGGCGATTTCGGCCATGGTGTCGGCGGTTGCCGGCGTCGTGGTCGCCGTCGTCAACGGCGTATCCTCGGGCCTTTCCACCTACGGCATCAAAGTGTTTCCGGCCGCGATCCTCGGCGGGCTGGATTCGATCGGCGGCGCCGTGGTCGGCGGCATCATCATCGGGCTCCTGGAGAACATCGCGCAGTATGTCGACAGCGAATATCTGCACTGGGGCAATCTCTACGAAATCGCGCCGTTCTACGTGCTGATCATTATTTTGATGATCAAGCCCTATGGACTGTTCGGCACCAAAGACATCGAGCGGGTATAACTCATGGCCGGTCCCTCCCTCATCCCCTCCGGCGACTTCCGCACCACCTATGCGGCGGACACCACGATTTTTCCGACCGCGACCAGCCGCAACTTTGCCATTGCCGGCGTCATCCTGGTCTGCTTCGCACCACTGGTATTCACCAATTACTGGCTCAGCATCTCGATCCAGATCGGCATCTTTGCCATCGCGGCGCTCGGGCTCAACGTCCTGGTCGGCTTCACCGGGCAGATCTCGATCGGCCACGCCGCGTTCTTCCTGCTCGGCGCCTTCACCTCGGCCTACATCTCCAACACTCTGCCGATCCCGGTGTTCTTCGCCATTCCGCTCGCCGGCGTCATCACCGCGTTGGTCGGACTGATCTTCGGCCTGCCGGCGGCGCGGCTAAAGGGCCTCTATCTCGTCATCGCGACGCTCGCCGCGCAATATATCCTGCTGGATTTCTTCTCGCGCGCCGACTGGTTCTCCGGCGGCTCGGTGCCGGCCAGCGCCAACCCGTTCTCGATCTTCGGCTACACGTTCCGCGGCGATAAGCAATATTTCTACGTCGTGCTGGCCTATCTCGTGATCAGCTATCTCCTGGTCACCAACCTGATGCGCACCCGCGACGGCCGCGCCCTGGTCGCGATCCGCGACCATTATCTCTCCGCCGAGATCATGGGCATCAACCTCACCAAATACCGTACGCTGTCATTCGGGCTCGCCGCCTTCTTCGCCGGCATCGCCGGCGCGCTTTACGCGCACTATCAGCTCGTCGTCTCCAACGAAGGTTTTGGCATCGAGCGTTCGATCCTGTTCCTGGCAATGATCATCATCGGCGGCACCGGATCGGTCATGGGCACCCTGATGGGGACCGCGTTCGTGGTGTTGCTGCCGGAAGCAATGGAGTGGATCAGCGGCGGCCTGAAGGGCAGCGCGATCGACAAGGCGTTGTCACTCAACAACAACATCACCTTCCTCCGCGAGATCACGATCGGGCTGATCATCATCGGATTCCTGATGTTCGAGCCCGACGGGCTTGCGCACCGCTGGCGACAAATCAAGACCTACTGGAAACTCTACCCGTTTTCGCATTGAGGCGGGAACGGGAGCGACGACAACGAACTCAACAAAAGACCGGAGGAAAATGTCTATGACGATGAAATCTCTCTTGAGCACCGTTTCATTGGCGCTGCTGATTAGCGGCGCTTCCGCATCCGCGCAGGCACAGATTGCGCTCGGCCATCTGCAGGATCTGTCGGGCGGCACCGCCGACGTCGGAACCCCCTACGGCCAGGGCGTCGCGGATACCTTCGCCTGGGTCAACAAGAACGGCGGCGTCGGCGGCAAGCAGCTCAATGTCGACAGCAACGACTACGGCTACCAGGTGCCGCGCGCGATCGCGCTCTACAAGAAATGGTCGGCGCCCGACACCAAGGTCGCCGCGATCATGGGTTGGGGCACCGCGGATACCGAGGCGCTCACCGGCTTCCTCGCGCAGGACAAGATCCCGGACATCTCCGGTTCCTACGCGGCGGCGCTGACCGATCCGGAAGGCACCAGCGGCAAGGCCAAGCCGGCGCCGTATAATTTCTTCTACGGCCCGAGCTATTCCGATGCGCTGCGTGCGGAACTGACCTGGGCGGCCGAGGACTGGAAGGCCAAGGGCAAGCCCGGCAAGCCCAAGTTCGTGCACATGGGCGCCAACCACCCCTACCCGAACGCCCCGAAGGCGGCGGGTGAAGCGCTTGCCGCCGAACTCGGCTTCGAAGTGCTGCCCCCGCTGGTGTTCGCGCTTTCGCCGGGCGACTACAGCGCGCAGTGCCTCAGCCTGAAGAGTGCCGGCGCCAATTACGCCTATCTCGGCAACACGGCCGCCTCCAACATCTCGGTGATGAAGGCCTGCAAGACCGCCGGCGTCGACGTTCAGTTCCTCAGCAACGTCTGGGGGATGGATGAGAACGCCGCCAAGACGGCAGGCGATGCGGCCGACGGCGTCATCTTCCCGCTGCGGACCGCGGTGGCGTGGGGCGGCAATGCGCCGGGCATGAAGACCGTGATCGAAATCTCGAAAATGTCCGACCCGACAGGCAAGGTCTATCGGCCCGTGCATTACATCGCGGCGGTCTGCAGCGCGCTCTATCTGAAGGAAGCGCTCGACTGGGCCGCCAAGAACGGTGGCGCCACCGGCGAGAACGTCGCCAAGGCCTTCTACCAGAAGAAGGATTGGGTGCCGGCCGGCATGGACGGCGTCTGCAATCCCTCGACCTGGACCGAGAAGGATCACCGCCCAACCACGAAGGTCGATCTGTATCGCTCGAAAGTATCGGGCGCGACCGATGGCGATATCAACGACGTCATGGCCAAGGGCACGATCAAGCTCGAGAAGGTCAAGACCGTCGAGTTGCCGCGCAAGCCGGAATGGTTTGGCTGGTAAATTGGGGCGGGCCGTCCGCAAGGGCGGCCCACTCTCCAGTCGTCATCCCCGCGAAAGCGGGGATCCAGTACGCCGCAGCTTCTCGATTTATCGCAGGCGTCTCTGGAATACCGGGTCACCCGCCCAGTGCGCAATCGCGCACAAGGCGGGTGACGACAGCGAAGGTAAACGGACATGACTGAAACCGTCGATACCGCCCGACCGGCGCCAGCCGCCGCCACGACATCAGCGCCGCTGCTCAGCGTGCGCAACATCGAAGTGGTGTATGACGACGTCATCCTGGTGCTGCGCGGGCTGAGCCTCGACGTGCCCAAGGGCGCGATCGTGGCGCTGCTCGGCGCCAATGGCGCCGGCAAGTCGACGACGCTGAAAGCGATCTCGGGCCTGCTCAAGACCGAGGACGGCGAAGTCACCCGCGGCGAAATCGTGTTCGAGGGCGAGCGCATCCACGGCATCGACCCCGACAAGATCGTCCGCCGCGGCATCTTCCAAGTGATGGAGGGCCGCCGCATCATATCAGACATGACGTCGATGGAAAACCTGCGGCTCGGGGCCTTTACCCGCAGCGACAACGAGGTCGGCGACGACATCGACATGGTCTTCAAGTATTTTCCGCGCCTGAAGGAGCGCACGGGATTGGCCGGCTATCTGTCCGGTGGCGAACAGCAGATGCTGGCGATCGGCCGCGCGCTGATGGCGCGCCCCAAGATGATCCTGATGGACGAGCCGTCGATGGGGCTGTCGCCGCTGCTGGTCAAGGAAGTGTTCGCCATCATCAAGGAGATCAACCGCGACCTCGGCGTCACCATCCTGCTGGTGGAGCAGAATGCGCGTGCCGCACTTTCGGTCGCCAGCCACGGCTACATCATGGAACAGGGCAAGGTGGTGCTCGACGGCTCGGCCGACGAATTGCGCGACAACGAGGACGTCAAGGAATTCTACCTCGGCGGCGCCGGCGACCAGCGCAAGAGTTTTAAGAACCTGAAAAGCTTCAAGCGGCGGAAGCGGTGGCTGTGAAAGCCAACTCTTTACCCGAGCACCTGTTCCGCTTCGGTCACCGCGCAGAGCACGTGATAGAACGAGGACGCAGGGATCGTGGCGACCAGCGAGTTGCCGGCGCGATCGAATTGATCGTGCCAGCCGCCGGCCACAGGATGGCTGAGGTAGTGCCGCTCCAGCCGCACCAGCGCCGCGCGCGCTTCGTCGGCGGCACCGGCCTCGCCGGACTCCGCCTGTGCGATCCACGCTTTCGCAATCTCCGTCTGCGGCCACAGCCGCCGCGTATGGCGCTTGACGTTGCCGGCGGTGTCGCCTTCGTCGACCAGAAAGCCCGTCGCCTCGTCACGGTAGCGCAGCGCCGACGCCAGCAACTCACCGCGAAAACGCCCGGTCGGACAGCCCGTGATGCGTTCAAAACCTTTCAGCAGCCAGGCCCACTCCGCCTGATGCCCGGGCTCGATGCTCACAGGCTCGATCCTCGACCAGTCCTCTTCAAAATACTCGCCGAGCAGTTGCTTCTGCTTGTCATAGAGGTTGGCGAGAAACAGCGCGAAGAAATCACCGGCGCGATTCTGGAATACGTTGTCATGCGTCGCGTCGAACGCGGCAATCATCGCTTCGAACAGATGCATCTGGGGATTTTGCCGCCGCGGCATCGACGCCGGCAAACCTTCGAGAAAGCCGCCGTGCGACGAGCGCAGGTGGGTATCCAGGAAATGACAGAGCGTGTCGATCTCGGCGCGGACCTGCGCATCGCGGTCAAGCGCGTAGACGGTGGCCAGCGCCAGCAGCACGAAGGCATGGTCATAGGTATCGCGCAGCGGCTTCAGCACGGCGCCATCAGGCGTCAGGACGTGGACGAAGCCGGGCTTGCCATCGGGGCTTTTGGCCTTGGTCAACAGGTAATCCAGCCCCTTCAGCGCGATCTCGCGGCCTTCGGGATACCAGCCCATCTGGGCCGCCTTGGCGAAACAATAGATCTGCCGGGCCTGCACCATAATCCGGCGCGGCGCCTGACGGTCGGCACGGCCGTCCGGCGTGAGGCGATCGATGAAGCCGCCTGTCGTGCGATCCCAGCCTTCGCCGGACCACAGCGGCAATGCATGGTCGATCATGCGGGCCTTCAGCCTCGCGATGACGTCGGCCGAATCCTCCGCCGCAGCAGTTTGTGCATCAGCCATCGCGTTCTCCGAGCCAACTCCAACACCGGTAGAAGCCGTCTGTTAGCACGTCAACGGCGGCGCGCAATGAGCCCTAACCTGACGGATCAACCATGACCGACCACTACGATGCCCTCGAAACGCGCGAGCCCGCCAAGCGCGAGGCGGAACTGTTCGCCAAGCTCCCGGACATTCTCCGCAAGGCCATGGATGCGCCCGCCTATGCCGAGCGCCTGAAGGGCATCGATCCCGCCTCCGTGATCAGCCGGGCTGCGCTGGCGCGCCTGCCGGTGCTGCGCAAGTCGGAACTGCCGGCCCTGCACGAGGCCGCACCGCCCTTCGGCGGCTTCGTGGCGGGGCCGTTGGGCGCGTTCGGGCGGCTGTTCACCTCGCCGGGCCCGATCTTCGAGCCCGAGCCCGCCCACGTCGATCCCTGGCGCGGTGCGCGGGCGCTGTTTGCTGCCGGCTTCCGGCCCGGCGACGTGGTGCTGAACACCTTCAGCTATCACCTGACGCCCGGCGGATTCATCTTCGACGCCTCGGCGCGGGCGCTGGGCTGCGCGGTGATCCCGGCGGGTCCCGGCAATACCGAACAGCAGTTCGAACTGATCGAGGCCTATCGTCCGGTCGGCTATAGCGGCACGCCGGACTTTTTGAAGATCCTGCTCGACGCCGCGGTTGCCAGCGGGCGCGACGTGTCCTCGATCAAGCGCGCGCTGGTGTCGGGTGCGGCGTTTCCGAAATCGCTGCAGGACGAAGTCAAGGCGCGGGGCGTCGATGCCTATCAGGCCTTCGGTACCGCGGACCTCGGCATGATCGCCTTCGAAACGCCGGCGCGCGACGGCATGGTCGTCAACGAGGACCTGATCATGGAGATCGTGCGACCCGGCACCGGAGATCCCGTCGCGCCGGGCGATGTCGGCGAAATCGTCGTCACCTCGCTAGACCCGCAGCACCCCTGGATCCGGCTTGCGCTCGGCGACCTCACCGCGGCGCTGCCCGGTGCAAGTCCGTGCGGGCGCACCAACATGCGCATCAAGGGCTGGATGGGCCGGGCCGACCAGACCACCAAGGTCAAGGGCATGTTCGTGCGACCGGAACAAATTGCCGAGATCGCCAAGCGCCATCCCGAACTCGGGCGGCTGCGCCTCGTCGTGACGCGGGCGGGCGAGAGCGATTTGATGACGCTGAAAGCGGAAGCCACAACTCAGGACGCGACCCTGCAGGGCGAACTATCAGCGACGCTGCGCGCGGTAACAAAGCTCGGCGGCAATGTCGAACTGGTGGCGGCTTCCTCGCTGCCGAACGATGGCAAGGTGATTTCCGACGAGCGGTAGAGCGCCCCTGCTAACAGGGAAAATTAAAGGGAATTTCTCAAAATCGCCGCCCTTTAGGCAGCTTCTTGTACGCGAAAACCTGCCGAGACTCTAATCGCCACTGGATGAAACTTCAGAGGCAGGTCAGCGGAAGTTACCTCAATTTGCGCTTGCGCGACAGCCGCCTCTGGGCTAGGCGTCCAAGGTGTAAACTTGTGATTGGCAATGTGCATGGTGGCAACCCCGCGCACTCCTATTGTCAGCTCTGGATGTGATGGCTAGGTAGGGTGTGGAAATCACGACAAGACAAGATGCTAGCTTGGTCGTAGGAGCTAGAGGGGTAGTCGGCAGCTACATTGTCGAACATCTTCTTCTTCGCGGCCGGAATACGTTCGCGTTATCCAGAGCACCGCAACCGAGCACGTCTGTTCGTTGGTTTCGCGGAGATCTCAAACGGCCGGATACCTTGAACTTTCCGGAGTTCGAAACTCTTTACTGCACGACCGACGCGACGCTCGTGGCAGAGTGCCTTCCACAGCTGATTAACCCGTCACTACGACGCGTCGTAGTGTTTAGTTCGACGAGTGTACTTACCAAGTACGATTCTGAAGTTTCCGCGGAACGAGAAAACATTAGAAAACTGGTTGATGCGGAGCGCAGCATCGTACTTGCATGTGAAGGGCACGGCGTAGAATGGACAATTTTACGGCCGACTCTGATCTACGCTGAAGGACGCGATACCAATATCACCCCGATGTCGAACCTTATTCGTCGATATGGCTTCATGTTGCTTGTTGGCGGGGCTCGGGGCTTGCGGCAACCTGTCCATGCCGAAGATTTGGCGATCGGAGCAATAATCGCAGCATCGAGGGGCGCCGCAGCAAACAAGATATATTCGCTGTCAGGCGGTGAAACTCTCACCTACCGAGAGATGGTCGGCCGTATTTTTGATGGCCTACGGATGCCACGCCGCACCATTTCGGTACCGCCCTTCCTTTGGAAGGCAGCCTTTGCTTGTGCAAAACCGCTTTGGCCTGGCTCAAACGTGGCGATGGGCCTTCGCATGATGAAAGACATGGCGTTCGATTCCACACCAGCAGCCCGCGACTTCGATTGGAACCCGCGAACCTTCAACCCAGTGTTTGATCTCCATCAAACGATTCGATGAAATTATTGAGATCGAGGAATTACGTCCCACAGGATGATGGGTATCGCTAGTGAATATGGCGTTCGAGGTGAACTCGGCGCCGTTGTCGCTGACGATCATGCGAGGGCAGCCACGGGTCTCGATGACACAGTTGAACTCGCGCACGACACGCAGATTGGTGAGCGAGGTATCGACGACCAAGGTGAGGCATTCCCGCGTGAAGTCATCGACCAACGTGTCCAGCACGAAGTCGAGCGACCAGCGCAGGTTCCGGTCCTGTCGCTGCGAGTAGTTCTTCTCACTGATCGCCCAGGTCACAGCTCGTTCCCGCAAGTTGGGCATCAGAAGTTTTTCCCCGAGCATTTCCTTCAGCGTCGATACATCCAACATCGACTCTGCCAGAGGTCTCTTCAGCTTCCGGTTCTCGTCTTCCAGGCCCTTCAGCTTGCGGGCGTCGGACATGCCGCTATAGCGGGATCGCCACTTGTGGAACGTCGCGTCACTGATGCCAAGCTTTCGGCATAGATCGCCTTCCGACATCCCGGCGGCGGGCTAACTTCAGGACCTTGATAGTCTGCCCGCCCGTAAACCTGCTCTTACGCAAGGTCTGTCTCCTCGGTGGAGAACAGAACCTCAACTCAAAATCGAGCCCGTTTCAGGGGAGCAGATCAATTTGCCTCCCCTCATTCAACATACCTATTAGTCTAGCTAACGCACGCAAATGCGCATAGTACACGAAGTCATAGCCAATCCACACCCTCACGCCCTAACCACATTTGGAAACGCCTCCGGAAATCGACCCCGGCAATCGACAAGCAATTGCGCGTGCAGCCTGATAAGACCGTAGTCAAATTTGTCATGATCGGTCGCAAGTAGAACACAGTCGAATTCCGCAATAGTTAGAGGCGAGAGAGGTACACTCGCGAGTGAAAAATGGTGCGCACGCATCTTTGGAAAGGTTGGAATATGAGGATCACTGTAGGAAATCTGCGCCCCAAGGTCCTGCAACTTCTCCATCAGAACAACGGATGGCGATTCTCTGGAATCATCAACGTTTTTCTTATAAGCGATCCCGAGAACGAGAATCTTACTCCCGTTGACAGACTTTTTTCTTGCATTCAATCCGTCCACAACCTTCGAAACGACGTAGTCAGGCATTGAAGAGTTGATTTCACCGGCAAGTTCGATGAATCGCGTATGAACACCGTACTCACGGGCCTTCCAAGTCAAATAGAACGGATCAATAGGAATACAATGCCCCCCAATGCCCGGCCCTGGATAATATGGAACAAATCCAAAAGGCTTGGTAGCTGCCGCGCGGATGACCTCATGAAGATCGATTCCCATCCTGTCAGCAACGACCTTCATCTCGTTGACGAGTCCGATGTTTACCGAGCGATGAATATTTTCAAGAAGCTTAGTGAGCTCGGCGGCACGCGTTGAGCTGACAGGGACCACCGTATCTACAACTAGACTGTACAAAGTGATACCGGCCGCCAGGCACTTACTCGTACAGCCTCCACACACCTTCGGGATGGTCTGAGTGGAATAGACCTGATTGCCCGGGTCCTCGCGCTCCGGTGAGAACACCAAGAAGACATCCTCGCCAACTTTTAGATTTTGAGCTTCAATACGCGGCTTTAATTCTTCATCTGTAGTTCCGGGATATGTGGTGCTTTCCAAGGAAATCACCATTCCAGGGTGAAGAAAGGGTAACGCGGAATCAATGGTACCCAAGATAAAGCTTAGATCAGGCTCGCGGTGCTTGCTAAGCGGTGTCGGCACACAAAGAATAAGAGCATCGACCTCCGCAATTCGCGAAAGATCCGAGGTTGGCTCGAAACTTTTCCTGTCAACAAAATGCGACAACCTTTTAGATTCGATGTGTTCAATATACGACCGGCCAGCACGCAATGCGTCTACCTTGGACTGATCTACGTCGAAGCCAATAACCTTGCAACCCACTTCGCAGTAGCGAAGCATAAGCGGAAGCCCAACATACCCCAGCCCCACGATACCGATTTTCGCGGTCTTCGCATTTAGCTTGGCTATTAATTCCAAGTGCCTCTCAGTCACACGCAATCCTTTCAAATCGTGGCTTCTCTTGTCGGATTCCAATCGAAAGAGAACTGCGCAATTATGGCCAGCACATCTTAGCCTACTGACAGAGCTGATGAACGAAGTGCTGAAATGATCCCGGCCGGGGCGAACCCAAAGCCCAGATCTTCTCCTTTATCGACGCAATCCGATCGACGAGTTTATCGACTGCTTCGTAGCTAACGAAAAGCTCTGGCGATTTCGCGAAAGCTCGGCGCATACTTGGAGCGATTGAGGACAGGCACGAGAACACCACGAAAAACGACGACAAGCAGAAGTGCGACGAATGTAATCCCTACGGCCATAAGGGCGATCTCGTATTTGGCGGGACCTACCGGCTCCGCCGGGACGATTGGTGGCACAACAACGATATCACGCCCCAATCCCGCGATGCTCGACTTAAGGTCTTCGCTTTTGACAATCCCATCTGTTCGAAGCTTGATCATATCGGCAACATTATTTGGCATGCTTCCGGACTTTATATCCGCTTTTAACAACTCCGGATGGGTCAACAACAGCGCTATTGCCTGCGACACGTCCACGGACTGAGCTTCGAATGCTTCTTGCATTCGTTGCAGAGAAGCCAACTTTTCCGGTGGAGGCTTCATCGCAGTTAGCCAAGCATCAATGATCGCACTTAACAAGCCGTGCGCGCGCGACGGCTCCGCGTCCAACACCTCCAAGACGTACAACGAGGTTAACTTTGAATCCGCCCCCTGAAGCGACCGAAACCGTATCCTTTGCGTCAAATATCTCATGCCCTCATCAGGAGTCATGGCGGGAAGCGACTTAGAAAGCTTCCTCAGCGCGGCATCAACGACTGGTGGCGACACGATAAGCGCAGAGCTTTTCCTGGCCATTTCATCATTCAGCGGACCAACATAAGCGTAGCTAATATAAGATTTCGGCAGAAGAAAGCTGCCAGCCAAGGCTATGATCCCTATGATCAACGGGCCAAAGACCAGCAGCTTCCAGTGCCGCAAACTAACAAGCAGCGCGGCAAGCAGTAATCCCCAGAAGTCCAGCTCAGCTTTATTTGGCAAATCGTCACACGACTGCGGATTTTCAGTTGATGAGATGGTCTGGTTCATATCTCGCCTTACATTCATAGACACGATATTTTGGACGGTTGGGACGCCCAAACACCAACGCCGCGATCGCCCAACTATCCCTTCCCTGCTGTCAAGAATTTACAAGGGGTTTTTCACCAGTTCGGATAAAATCTGCTCCAGCTTGCCCACCACCAATTCACGATTGAATTCGCGCGCCGCATAGGCTCGACCGCGCGTACCCATCTCGGCTCGTTCAGAAGCTGGCATTTCGATCAAGCGCCGAACTTGACGTGCCAAGCCTAATCCATCTCCGGCAGGACAAACTAACCCAGCGCCCGCTTCTTCAATGACCCTGGCTCCCTCTCCATCGAGCATGCCGAGGATCGGCACCCCCGCGGCGAGATAGCTCTGCACTTTCCCAGGAATCGTCATGCTGAAGACTGAGCCGGCCTTCAGCGAAACCAACAACGCATCGGCAGCACGAAAAAAAGATGGCATGCGTTCAATCGGGTGCTGGCCTAGCAAAGATACGACATCACCAAGGCCGCGCGCCTCGACTTCTGCGACCACCTGCGCCTTCGCACGCCCATCGCCGACGATAATCCAGCGCACGTCGATTCTATCGCGCAAAGCTTCGATTGCGGTAAGGATCGATGGAAAATCCTGAGCTTCACCAATATTACCGGCGAAAAGGATTTTCATCTTTCCGTCATTTGGTGCAAATTCGGGAACAGCGGTCGGGCTGACGCTAGTCGGATCAAACACCTGCTCCGCCCAGCCGGGTAGATAGCTCACGCGGTTGGCGTCTCCGCCATATTGCAGAACATTGGGAACAAACGCCATCGATTGCACAAAAATGCGCGCAGAACCGCGATAAATAACACCTATCAGACGTCCCACCCAACGCAATACTGACTTGGAGCGGACTGCACCCACAGCCGCAAGAGTCTCGGGCCAGAGGTCCAGCACCCAAATAGTAACAGGGATACGCTTTAAGCGACCGATCAGCAATGCCGGCAAAGCAGTAGTCATCGGCGAAACCAAATAGCAAAAAATAACATCGTAGTTCTTGCCACGCAGCCGCCAAACGCCAACGGTCGCCCCGGAAATCACGAAGCTGAGATAGTTCAAGACGAGTCGCACTTTGCTCTGGCCGCGCGAGACAAGAGGCACGCGAATGATAGAAGCGCCGCCATACTTCGAGAAATGTCGAGGATTTTGAATGTATTCCGGATAGGTTCGGCCCGAAGGATAGTTCGGCTGCCCGGTTAAAACCGTGACCTCGTGCCCTCGTGCAAAAAGCTCCATCACGAGTTCATTGATGCGAAAATTCTCTGGCCAAAAATATTGGCTGACAATCAAAATACGCAACGGCCTAACTCAATCGTATTTTCGCCAGACTACACGATTTACGTAGTCGGTATAGCTGTGAATAACACGAACAACCTTATCTGAGACGTTCGGCACGTTGTAATCGCGAACTACACCGACATTTCTTAGTGACCCTCGAACTTGCTGTTCCAGAATAGACAAACCCTGCCTTACCCGATCAATTTCAAGACCGACCATCATCACTGCCGCCTCCTCCATCGCTTCAGGACGCTCGTGAGCCTCCCGCAGATTCAAGGCCGGAAAGTTTAGAATGGAAGATTCTTCGCTGATAGTTCCGCTGTCGGAAAGCACTGCCCGAGCAGACATTTGCAATTTCACATAGTCGCTGAAGCCTAGCGGCTTGAGCAGGCTGATCCGATGATGAAATTTTGCGTCATCCTCTTCGATCCGCTTACGAGTGCGAGGATGCGTCGAGACTATCACCGGCCGACCGTAATCCTCCGCAATGCCATTAAGCAGAGCAACTAGCTTGTTGAACATGTGTGAAGTCTCAATATTTTCTTCGCGGTGCGCGCTGACTACAAAGAATCCCTCCGGGGTCAATCCCAACCGTTTCACGACATCAGAGGAATCAATTTTAGATCTATAATGCGAAAGCACCTCGAACATCGGACTGCCAGTATTTATGACCAAATCCGGCGACAGACCTTCACGTAACAAATATTCGCGCGCAATCGAACTGTAGGTAAGGTTGACGTCGGCGGTGTGATCGACGATACGACGGTTAGTTTCCTCGGGAACCCGCTGATCGAAGCAACGGTTGCCTGCCTCCATGTGGAAAATTGGAACTTTGCGACGTTTCGCTGGAATCACGGCGAGGCAGCTGTTGGTATCGCCAAGCACCAACATCGCATCGGGCTGCTCCTCTACAAGCGCCAGATCGACCTTGGCTATGAGATTGCCGATCGTCTGCGCGGCGCTGTCGCCCGCTGCTTCCAAAAATCGGTCAGGATTTCGAACTCCAAGATCCTCAAAAAAGATCGCGTTGAGTTCGTAGTCGTAATTCTGACCAGTGTGGACCAGAATCTGATGGCAATAGAGGTCCAGCTTCGCAATCACTCGCGAAAGCCGTATAATTTCCGGCCGGGTTCCAACGACCGTCATAACCTTAAGCTTCTTCACTCTACTACTTTCTTAGCTATCGTATCTGGCCGCGCACGATCGAATATCTCGTTCGCCCAAAGCATCACGATCAGTTCGTCGCCCCCGGTATTGGTAATGTCGTGCGCCCAGCCCGGGATAGTTTCGACGACGTACCCCTCGCCGCCCCGTACTACGATTTCATGAAATTCGCCAGTCTCGATCTGCCTGAAGCGAAATTTCGCGGTGCCGCGAATAACCACGAACTTTTCGGATTTAGAGTGATGATAGTGCTCGCCGCGGGTGACGCCGGGATGTGCGGTGAAATACGAGAACTGGCCGCAATCCGGCGTCTTCAGAACTTCCGCGAAGGCGCCTCGGGGATCGACATACTGCGGCACCTGGTAGGCAAACGCGGTAACCGGAAGATGGCTGACGTACGTCGCGTAAAGCGCCCTAGCCAACCCGACGCCGACCGGCGGACTCATCAGCGTGGAACGGATGGCGAGGAAGCTGCGGATGATGTCCGCGACTTCGCCGACCGTGGTCTCATAAACGGGTCCCGCCTCGATCTGGCCAGCTACCGGTCCCGGCGAGGTCAGACAGCGGATGAAGGCATCCACCACGTCGTCGATATAGACCAGCCCGAGCCTGGCAGCTGGATCGTCAACACGGATCGGAAGGCCGCGAGCGACGTTATGGCAGAAGGTTGCGATTGCCGAATTATAGTCAGGCCGCGCCCACTTGCCGAACACGTTGGTCAGCCGAAACACGAATACCGGCGCTCCGCTCTCGCGGCCGTACCGTAACAAGATCTCTTCCGCGGCACGCTTGCTTCGGCCGTAGGGATTGTCCAGCGCGGCTTGCGTCGACGAGGAAAACACCGCCGGCGTCCGGCGGCCGGCGCTGCGGAGCGCCTGGCAGAGTTGCTCGGTGAAATCCCGGTTGCCGGCGACGAATTCATCCGCCGTCTTTGGTCGGTTGACCCCGGCAAGGTGAAACACGAAATCGGCGGAGGCGAGCCCGGCGGCCAAGTCTTCGCGCGTGGAGGACCGCGTAATGCCGACGATGTCGCGATAGCCGGCTTCGCCTAGGCGAAGCCGCAGGTTCGCTCCAATGAATCCGTCTACTCCGGTAATCAGGATGCGCATCGGATTCAATCTTCTAGGGCGATCCGCTCGCCGCGCGCGACGCGCTGCACGAACTCCAGCCGAAGCAGCAATTCCTTCATGGCGGGCACGTCAAGCTGAACTGTGTTCTCCGAATTGTAGTCATGCTCCACGCTGATGCGGCGCTCGCCTTCTTCGACGAATTTCGAGTAGTTCAAATCCCGACCGTCCGGTGGTACCCTATAATAGTTACCGCGGCTCTCGGCGTGACTCATCTCCTCCCGACTGAGTAGAGTTTCGTGGAGCTTCTCGCCGTGCCGCGTCCCGATCTCCAAAATCGGGTGGTTCGGCCGCCCCATCACCTCCAGCAGGGCGCGCGCCAGCACCGCTACGGTCGCGGCCGGTGCCTTCTGGACGAAGATGTCACCGTTCTGCCCGTGAGTGAACGCGTGCAGCACCAATTCCACTGATTCGTCGAGCGTCATCATGAATCTGGTCATTGCAGGATCGGTTATAGTGATCGGCTTGCCCGCAGCGATCTGCTCGACGAACAGCGGGATCACCGAGCCTCGGGATGCCATCACATTGCCATAGCGTGTTCCGCACATCACGATACCCTGCAGATTGCGCGAAACCGCGACCAGGACCTTTTCCATCATGGCCTTGGACATCCCCATCGCGTTGACGGGATAAACAGCCTTGTCGGTGCTCAGGCACACCACGCGCTTGACATTCGCGGCAATGGCGGCTTCGAGAACGTTCTCGGTACCGAGAACGTTGGTGCGGACCGCCTCCATCGGATAGAATTCGCAGGACGGTACCTGCTTCAGCGCCGCGGCATGAAAGCAGTAGTCCACCCCGCGCATGGCCGCGGCGACACTGCGCGGTTCCCGCACGTCGCCGATATAGAATTTCAGCTTCGGATCAGGATACTTCTTCCGCAGGTCATCCTGCTTCTTCTCATCCCTGCTGAAGATTCTGACTTCGCGTACCTCCGATTTAAGGAAGCGCTTCAGCACCGCCTTGCCAAACGAACCGGTTCCGCCCGTTATCAATAAAACCCGGTCATCAAACATGCGAAATTCCGAACATCAGGCCTATCTCTCGCCTATCGCGCCCATTCCTGGCTGTGTACTTCGTCAGACCACGTTAACCGGAGCAAGTCGTCCAGCAATTCCTACCGCAAAGCAAGCTGAAAAAGCTCGTCCCTTTTTGCCGGTTCGGGATAGTTAATCAGCACCGCCCGGTACGGTCCCTTGAACACAAAAAGGCTACCGGCAGCTGCCCCGACCACGCCACACGACGCCACCAGCTCGCCGATGTGCGCGAGCGAGCCGGCGCCGCCCAGCAGCGTTACCGGAAGCTTCACGGCCTGCCGCACGGATCGCGCCAACGCCAGGTCGTAGCCCTTCATCCGGCCGTCGTTATCGATGGAATTAACCACGATTTCGCCAGCCCCGCGCGACTCGGCCTCCAGCGCCATCTCGATGACCGAGCGCCCGGAATTGCGCGTGCCGTTGTGGGTCCAGGCCAGATCGCTGCCGGTTCGCGAGTCCTTCTTCGCGTCGATCACAACGACCACGCTTTGCCCACCGATTTCCTGGGCCGCGGCCGAAACAAGCTCGGGTGTCTCGATCGCAGCCGAACTGATCGCGATCTTCTCGACCCCGAGACCGATGATACGCTTGGCCTGCGCGACCGTCTTGACGCCGCCGCCGTAACACAGCGGCATCCGGCATTCCGCTGCAAGGTTGGCAACCATCTTGAAGTCGGGCTCGGCACCGCGAGCCGTCGCGTCGATATCGAAAACCGCAAGCTCGTCCGCCTGCTTCTCGTTGAATATCTTGACGGCGTTGATCGGATCGCCGACGTATTTTGGTTCTTTGAACGCGACCGTCTTCACGAGCCCCCCGTTGTGGACCAGCAGACAGGGTATAATTCTCGGACGCAGCATGCTCAGAGCTCCGCGAAGTTTCGCAACAGACGGTTGCCGAAACCGTGGCTCTTTTCTGGATGAAACTGCACCCCATAGATGTTGGAAGACTGCACCGCGCAGACGAATTCCGTCCCGTAACTGCAAGTTGCCAGTGCATCTTCATCGCGATCGCAGCTCATGTAGTACGAATGCAGAAAATAGAATCTCGCCTTGTCGTGAAGTTCATCGAACAGCTTACCTTGCAACAGCGGCCGCACGTCGTTCCAGCCCATATGCGGCACCGGCAAGTTACTCGTGGCCTCGTTCGACTTGAACGCCCTGACTTCGCCGTCGATCCAGCCGAGGCCTGGCAGACTGCCCTCCTCGCTGGAGCGGGCAAGGATCTGCATGCCGACACACACCCCGATCACCGGCACCTTGTCCCCGAGCACCATCTCATCGAGCGCGGCGCGCATCCCCGACTCCTGGAGCAGCCGCATCGCGTGATCGAAATGCCCCACACCCGGCAGAACTAGCTTCGAGGCGCCCTTCAGGTCGGCGGCGGTTCTGGCCACCGAGACCTTGATGTTGGCCCGGTTGTAGACGCTGGCAAACGCTGCAATGTTGCCGAGCCCGTAATCGACGATGGCAATCATCGCACCATCATCTTTTGCACGCCCAACGCGCGCAGCACCTTGGTCCCGAGATTGATCAGTGGCATGCTGGACTTGTAGTTTCGGTAGCTCTTGTTCGGCCCGTTCATCAGCGCGCGCAGTTCCGCGACGGTCAGGTCGAGCTTGGTTGCGACATACTCGAACTCGTGCGCCATTGTCTCCTCGTCATAGGCGGGCCGTGCGATCCGCCGCAGCGCCTCGTCCCGCGACAGCTGCCCGGTCAGGATCAGGCTGGAAAAATGCGCGCGGCGCTTGTCGTAGCCGAATTTGACCGGGAGCCAATAGCCCTCATAGAAGCGGGTGAAGCGGGATTCGTAGTGCTTGTGGGCGTATTTTTGCCAGCCGAAACGGTCGGCCAGCTCCTGCATCGCCTCTTCCTTGATGTAGGGGAAGTTGTTGAGCGGCTTTACGATCCGCATACCCTTGACAAAGCGGTGGTAGAGCTTGTGGGTAAAGATATCGGTCAGCGGAAACGTCTTCAGTGGACGGGTGCCGAACCGGGCGTGAATGTCCTTCAACTGTCGCAGGTCGGTGGCGTGATAGTGCCACTCGAGCGGCTCGCGCACGCACTCGGTGGAATAGTTCGCACCGGTAATGACGTATTTGAAGCCGTGGCTGGCCGCAAAATTGTACAGAGCGGCGAAGAAGGCGTGATCCTGCGGCGTATCGAGATGCGGAACCTGGGCCTTAATGAAGGCGAGCTGAAGATCCTTCATCTCCTGCCAGTCGATCACCTCAGTGTGCAGGTCGAGGCCGAGACCGTCAACCATCTTCTCGATGTTGTTGACCGATTGCTGGGAATTCCACCCCGCATCGACGTGAAAGATCAGGGGGCGCAACTCGAGCTTTTCCTTGGCGAGCATGGCGACATAGGAGCTGTCGACGCCGCCGCTGACCCCGATGATGCAGTCGTGCTCGCGATCCCGACCCTCGTTGCGGATGGTTTTGGCGACCGCGAGCATCTCGCGCTCGCCGCGCGCATCCGGATGCCAGTTCGGCAGAATGTTCTGGTGGAAGTTGTTGCAGTAGTCGCACCAGCCGCGGCTATCAAAGGTGATGTTCGAGTCCGACGTATCCATAATGCAGCTGGCGCAGATCTTGTACGCGCGCTTCGAAGAATCATTCATAACGGTCTGACTTCGGTCAATGTTGGACAAAGTTGATTGATCTCAGGCGCGGGTACGGTCGAACTGCACGACCCGCGCATAGACCGCCAGCAATTTCCTAGCATTCGCCTCGGGATTGAAGTTCTTTTCCGCCAGTTTCCTGGCGTTGGCGCCCATCCGGCGGACATGCTCGGGATGATCGGCAAGATGCATGATCGCCGCAGCGAGCTTTTGAGGGTTCCGGCCCGGAATGGCAAGTCCTGTCTCACCGTCGACGAGCGTATCGGGGAACGGATTTTCCACCGCGACAATCGACGGAACCGAGGAAAACGCCGCCTCGAACACCGGCCGCCCCGGTGCATCGAAGTGCGACGGGAAGGCGATGACGTCGATCCGTTCATAGACACGCTGAATGTCAACGGTCGGACCGAGCAGGTGAAAGCTACCGGAGAGGCCCTCTTCCCCGACCCGGACCGCGAGTTCCTCCTGGACGTTTTGCGCCAACCCAGCGGCGTCCAGCAGGCGCGCTTTCAGCCCCTGATCGACGACGGTTACGCCGCCGACGATCACATACTCTACGTCGCGGCCGGCCGCCCGTACGAGCCGTGCCGCCTCCAGCAGATCGAACAACCCCTTTGAATGATGCAGGTTGCCGACGAAGCCGATCTTAAGCGACGTCGGGCGGAGCGCGTCGAGCTTGGCCTGCATCGCCTCGTCCGGCCGGGCCAGCTTCTTCGGCGTGAACGAATTCTGGATTACGTCCACATCAAGCGACGTGGGCAAGGTCGCCCGAGTCGTTTCATTGATCGCGATGATCGCGGCTGCCTTCCTGCGCAGCCGCTCGAATAGCCAACGGCACCTTATCGACTCTTCGTCCATCCGCGTCGGCGAGCGCACATGGACCACGAGCGGGGCACGGAACAGCCAGCGCGCAATCAAGCCTGGGATGATGCACAATACCTCGTTGACGTGAATGACGTCGACGGTCTTCCAGCGGGCACGCGCCCGCAAAAGGGCTAAAATGGTGAAAGGGAAATAGAACATTTCCCTGATCAAGATCAGCCAGCGCACGCCGCGATAGTAGCTGTAGCGCGTGTTGTCGAATTTCGTGAGCCCGCGCGTCACCACCATGTCTTTCGCGATCTGCGAATAGAAATTCAGCGCCGTGCCCTGCACCGCGACAAAATACGGATCGACGGCGCCGGCCGACAGCGGCCTTACCACCTCAAAAAGGCTGCGGGACGCGCCACCTAGCGGTCCATCGCTGTCCAGATACAAGACCTTCATCAGTTTTCCACTCACATTCGCAACGTCAGCGCCCCTGCCCGAAGCGGCTCCCCAAATCAAGCCTCATTGGCCAGCAGTCTCGCGAGCTTCCTGCCGGGGATATAGCGCAGGATGTCGTCAGGTCCAGGGAGTCTCGACAACTCGGTACCGTCGAGAACGTAGAGGTCACCGGTATGCTGGCATCGCCACTCACCGGATCCGGAAAGTGGGAGTTCCACCCGCTCGCCGAACGCGCTGACCCAGCCCACCTGGCGCGCGGGAGCACCGAGCATCAACGACCAGTCCTTCGCGCTCTTGGTGAGCACGGCGCCGGCACCCAGAAAGGTTCCGGTGCCGACCGTGATACCCGGAACCACAGTTGAGTTTGCCCCAAGGGTCACCCCGGTTCGGACCAGCGTCTTTTGGAATATCTCGCGCCTGTTGACGGCAGCGCGCGGGAACGAAATATGCGTGAACACCATGAACGGGGCACAGAATACGAAATCCTCGAGTTCGACATGCGAAAATACCGAGACGGAATTTCCGAGCCGGCAGGCGTTCCCCACGATAGCGCTGTTTCCGATGTAGTTGTTTTGTCCGAGGTTACAGTTCTCACCGACGACTGCGCCAGCCTCAAGGTGGGAAAAATGCCATACCGAACTGAAGGCGCCGATCTTTGCCCCCGCATCGACCACCGCGGTAGGGTGCACATAAGTCGTCGCGTTTTGCATTCTCATCCTGCCTGTAAACTATCTGGAGGCGCGCCTTTGGCCCAGTCGGATTCGCTGGTTGCAGTTTTTGCGAAGGTAAAGCCCTTGGCGCCCTTTGTCATGATCAATAGAAAAATCAAAAACATGGCATCCGATGGGTGGAACACGCTGCCCCAGGTCATCATCAGCGTGAACAATGGCGGAAAGCACGCGCACGCCCACCGATCGTCCGTCCGCGCCAGTGCTCGCAGACGCGCCACCAGGTAGACAGTAAACAGAAGGCCCGGCAGCCCGTAGACGACGAGCAGCCTGGTCGGCAACGCTTCCGATCCCTCGCTGATGATGATCGTATCGGGATTCTCTACAGTTTTCGCAACGAGCCCGTAGAAATCGGCACTCCCCCATCCCATCAGCCAACGACTAGATGCGAACAGACTCCATTGCTGGTCCCACAGCCATGGCCGATAGAGTTGGTAGGCGATCGCATCAACTGTAAGATTTTTTTCGCCGCGCAGCAGAAGCGTCGATACCCAGGAATATTCCTGGATTCTGTAGAGAATATTCGCGGATACGCCCATCGCGATGACAAAGCCAAAGGCAACGAAAAGCGCGATCCAGAACATGAGTCGTGGCCGCGGTTCCCGCCATCTGCCGAACCACAGTCGCAGGACGACATACATCAACGCGGCGATCAATGCGGCACGCACAAAGGAAAACACCAGAAAATAGCCTGCGACCGCTATTAGCACCGACCGACCACGCATTGGCTCCGCGTCCCTCGTGAGGACTAGCAGGAGCGCGAGCGACAGCATGCCGGAATAAGCGATGTTGGGGAAGAACGACACCCGCCATATCCCGAAGTCAGGTAACGCCCTTCCCGGGATGAGACTGTACGGATTCAGCGTCGCGGCGCTCAGAATAATGACACCGGTCAGAATCAGCGCGATGTAGAGCCTCGCCAAATCCCTCGTATCGAGCGCCGCGCGATCCGTAGAGACCCATGCGGTTATGAAAACCAGCAGCAAAAGTTGCGCGGCGGCACGGACATCGCCGGTGAAAATCTCCCACGATCCCGCCAGCAACAGCATAACGAACAAAGGACCGCATCGGCCAAACAGGATCCGGAAGATCTCCGGAAAGCTGACCAGCAGCGGCAGGATCGCGAGACTAACGTAAGCGAAATATTGCCAGGACCCCCGTTCGATTGCGGTGGTCTGGAGAACCGACATCGTCATGAACAGCGAAAGCGTGACATAGACCAGCATCGTGACATTGCGTCGCGGATGCTTTAGCTCCGCTGCAGGGCGATAAGGCACCGCCGGCACCTGCGAAACGAGGGTGGTCGTCATTTCGGACACTGCCTTCCCGGGCTATCACCGCAGGCAACCGGCTGATCGGAAATGCGCGATTCCGCTAGGCCGATTGCCAGCTTTCGCATATTGGCAACGAAGCCGGGCTCCGAGAACCGGTAGATATCTTCGAACCCGAAGTCGACCGGCGATGCGGCGATCGCCCAGACATCGGCGGGGTCTCGGGCGAGGAAGATCTGAGTTCCGTCAACCGCCGGGAGCAATTGTTCATGGCCCGCCAGCGGAATGACGATGGTCCGGACACCGAGCGCGGCAGCGTCGAAGTGACATGCCGAGGCAATGCTGAAATGCAGATCCGCTTTGACGAGCAGGTCGAACACGTTTGGTTGCTCGGAACCGCCGATTACCCTAATCCGCTCACTAGTCTGCAAGCCCGCAAAATCCAGATTGTCGCGATCGTAGACCGGATGGAGCTTGATCGATAGTCGCCAATCCACCTCCGGGGGAGCCACCGCGATCATTTCCTTGATCCAGCTCACCAGCCGCTTGCTATCCAGACCCTGGGTCGTCAGCACAAAATGCACCGACTTGTCGCCCGCGCGCGCGCGCCTGCGAAGCCTCGCTTCATCGATCAATTCGCTTCCCACCGCGACGGCGTGATCCCGGCCTTGGCGCGTTCCTGCCAATTGCTCGATCCAATAGCGCCCCCGGCTGGCGAGGACGTCGGGAAGTATCAGATCCGCAGCCGGGCCCGTCACCCAGGCAGGTATCGCGTCGGGGTGACTGGCGTCGAATATACCATGCTGGAGCTCGACGAAGAGCACGTTTTGCCTATGCGATGCAATCCGCAATGCATATTCGCCGGTATCCGAAACGAGCACCGCTTTCGGCCGGACTCGCGCGAGAAGCAGTCGGTAGAGCCGGACCTGCCAGTAGACCGTCGAAAGCCGCAGCCGCAGGATCGTGGGGCTGATCTCCAGCCCAAGTTCCCGCTGCAGCGTGTCGGCCAACCGCCAACAAAGCTCCTTGGCCCTGACCGGCATCAACAGGCCTAGAATGCGCCCCCAAAATGTGAACACCACGGGATCGAGTTCCGCCGGCTTCGATGCCCGAGCGGCCTGCTCGTCAAAATCCGGGCTGTTAATTTCCTCCATCTTTAGAAAGGTGCCTCCGTCCTCAAGCAGGCCGTCGAAATAGACGTCCCGGAACCGGTCACCCTCCTTGATGCGCAATCCCGAACGGCAGGTCTTCACCAGCAAGTCGCGGGCCTCGCCACGGAGCAGAACCTTGACAAGCCCGAAAGTCGCCAAAATCGCCTCGATGCTGCGTACCGCTGCCGGTCTCGCCGGCTGCGACAACGGCACATCTTCCAGCTTTCGAAACACCATGTTCCGCATCACACGCCAGGCGCACCAGCCGTCAATCCGGGACGAGAACAGATCGTTTCGCCGTTCCATGGCGACGAACGCCTGCTGCCGCGCCGTCCACGAATCATCACCGCTCACCTGATCATCTCAATCCATAGATGTCGGCGCAAAGCGCCATCGAACGTGCCGCATCCCCGACGGAGGCGAGCGTCGTCTCGCCGCTGACCAGAAAACGGACGAACTGCTCTGCCTGATGGCGAAGTCCCGGCTTGAAATCGCGGTCGATTGCGTCGATCGCGACTTCGACAAGCTGGCGCTCGCCGCGGCGCTGTACTCCCAGCTTTTCTAGCGGGCGCAATTCGAAACGCGCAGACTGGTTGGTCACCGTCACCGACCATGGCCCCGGTCCGTCCCATACCGCCTGGTAGACGCCGACGTCACCGCTTGAAAACCGGATCGTAGCCACCACGAATCTCGGCCGCCGGGAATCCCACGAAACGGCCGGCGAAACCGAGGCGATCTCGCCGCGGCCGAATGCACAGAAGTAGTCGACCAGATGAATGGAGTTGGCAAACATATAGTTGTTCACCACCCTTTCCGGCTGTCCGGAGTCGCGAACCGCGGTCAGATCCTGCTGGTCGAGAACGGAAATCAGCCGCGGACTATCGTCTTGCGCCAGTCCTTCCAGGGCATGCCGCGTCGCCGAATAGGATCGCCGATTGAGCGCGACAAACGCCCTCGCCGCCGCCGCACCGCTGGCGGCGAGAATTTGCCAAGCCTCAGCAAGATCAATTCCGATCGGTTTTTCGAGCAGGCAGGCCCACGGCTGGCGAAAGCATTCCAGGGAGACGTCCAGCATCGACAATTCGTTGACAGCGACCACGACGGCGTCGGCCTGAGTCTCCCGATACATCGCAGCGACGGTCTCGAACACCGGCGCTCGGTACTCTGCGGCGAGCGCCTCCGCCCGCGCACGGCTTCGCCCGCAGACCCCAACGATCGACACCCCTGGGAGCGATACAAAGGCCTTGGCGTGCTGGCCCGCCATGTAGCCGGCGCCAACGATGGCTATTTTCCACGTCTTCATTGGAACGGCATTCAGGCCCATTTAAACATCCGGGGGCGAGGCAGCGAAACATCGTCCAGCAGGACTTCGCTGCCGTCCTTTTCATGCGACACATGCGCCGCCACGCAGCAGGCGAGCGCCTGTGCCCCGATCATGCCGTCGGGAAACGGCCTGCCGGCGAGCATCGCAGACCACACGCCCATCGTCGGCGACACCGCGTCAGTCGGCTCCACATGCTCGACCCGCACGTCGGCAGGCATGCCGTAACGGGCGGTGGGCAACCCCCGAAACTCCGGCTTTCGCGCAGCGACGCGTATCTCGCCGCTCAGTTCGTCCATGACGACCTGCCCTTGCCGGCAGATGAAGACGATTTGCAGGCCGTACCCGGCCCTCGCCGAGAAATCGATATACATCGCCGCGTCGTCCGTACCCCGCACCAGCATTCTGCCGGAAGAATCCTCAAACTGCGAACCCCGTGGGTTGGACAGTGGATCGTTCTCGAGCCAGGCGCGCACCGAGCGAACGCCGCTGCCGCTGATGTACCGAAACATCTCGAAATAGTGGCTGGCATTCATCGCAAGGCCGAAGTTGGAACCTGCAACCAGCACGCTGACTAGGGGGCCGAGTTCATCGCCGCCGATCAGTGCCTTCACGCGCATGTAGTGTGGCATGAACTGCATTTGATGGTTAACCGCCAACAGCGCGCTAGCGCGCTCGCAAGCTGCCCGCATCGCGTCCGTCTCAGCCAAGGAGGTCGCCATCGGCTTCTCGCACAAGATATACTTTGCTCCGCATTCCGCGGCCATGACGACGAAACCGAAATGGGATTCGGCGGTTGTGGCGACGACGACTGCATCCGGCCTGACGGTACGCAACATGCCGGTCGGGTCGGTAAAGCACGCTGACGGGGAAATATCCTGTGACAGGCGCGCCGCCTCGATCGCTTGCTGGGACACATCGGCGACGCCGCAGATCGTCATTCCGAGATTCTTGGCCGCTTGGAGGTGCCGGACACCCATCCGGCCCAGCCCGATCACGGCGACCCGCAATCCTGCGGGAGATTTAGTCGACATGCCCAAGTTTCCCCAACTCTTACACCGGCTGACGGGCCGTATAACCCAAGGCCCGATGTGACCAGACCTCGATCGCCTTGCGGCCCTCGCCCCACGGTAAATCAAACGACTTCACCGCGAAGCCGCCGACGAACAGCGCAAGCAGCGCCTGGGTGAACGAGTAGCCCATTGCTGCCCCGACCACGCCATATCGGGCGACGAGTATCCAGGTAAACATGGTGCCGAGGATCGCGGACGGCAGCGTCACCGATGAAAGCAGCGCAGTTCGGCCCGAATAGAAGAACAGCACTGAGGTGCAAACGTAGACACCGGTGAACGCACCTCCCAGCATGAACCAGGGCAGCAACGGCACCGCATCCTGGAACCGCGGCCCGAGCAATATGCTGCTAGCAAAGTGCAGGATGATCCAGAGCACCGCCGCGCCGCACAGGAACGCCGGAATCATCGCGTAGATGGCCCCGACCGCGTAATGCTTGTCCACGGCCTTGGTCGAGGCCAGCTTTTCGTACATCCAGGGACCATATGCCTTGACGAAGGCGTCGGCGAGGATCGCCATCGTCATTCCAAGCTGGGCGCCGGCACCGTAGACGCCGAGCGAACCCGACCCCAGTTGGATCGAAATGATCCATCGGTCAGCGGTGCCGAGCAACACGCCCGCCAGGGTGTGGAAGATTAACGGCAGTCCGAACGCCAGCAGCATTTTGACCTGATCGCGGCGCGCCGACCAGCGGACCTCATCTCCAGCCATAAACAGGTAAATCGCCGCGCACGCCAGCAGACCCGCCGACACCGCGATGCCGGCATTGCGCCCGGCACCGCCCCAACCGAGCAGAAACACCGCGGCGAGCGACAGTCCGACGTTCAACGCGCTTGCGATCAGTTGGAGGGTAGCGCTTTGCAGCGCCTTTTGTTGGCTCTGCCACAACACCAGGCGGCACTGCAGGATGACATTGGCGCCCGCGGTCAGTGCAGCCACGATGCCCCAGACCGGCATCAGGCCGCTTCCCAGTCCGGGCCACGTCCGGAGCACGATCCCAACACCGAGCGCGACAACGGCCGTGCTCAGCAGCGCGAGAAGGAGCGCAGCTCCGACATAGGACGGCATCTCGTCCCTTGGCTGCCTGAACCAGATAACCCCGAGCGCGGCATGCGCGTTGAGGCCGGACAAGGTCAGACACAGCGTCACCAGCAACGCAAACCCGACGATATGCCCGTATTCGTCCGGACCGAGCGCGCGCGTCAAGATCGGCAGAAGCAGGAAGGGTATCGCAGCGGACAACAGATTCGCGACGACATAGATCGCGCCGCTTCGGAGGACTTTCATCGGACCCTGACGGCGCTCATTGGCGGAGAAAGGCCGCGATCATGCGCAGTCCCGCCTCTCCGCTCTTTTCAGGGTGGAACTGGCAGGCCGTCATATTGTTCAAACGAACGGCGGCCGCGATGCGGTGGCCGCCGTAGAAGCAATCAGCGAGCCGGTGGCCGGCGGCATCCGGCTCGAACTTGAACGAATGCACGAGATAGACGGAAGTCCCCTCCGGCGTGTCCTCGAAAATGGTACCGGCCCGGTCGGCCGCCGGCACTAGCTCGGCCCAGCCGATATGCGGAATCTTGTGCGGAACTCCGTCGACATCATGCGACGGGATCGGGACGACGCGCCCCGGCATTAGATTCAATCCCTCGTTCACGCCGAATTCCTCGCTGCTGGTGGCGAGCATCTGCATTCCCAAGCAGATCCCGAGAAACGGTCGTCCCGATTGCACGAAACGGCGGATCGGCTCGATCAAGCCGCGCTCGCGCAGGCTGCGCATGCCGTCCGCGAACGCACCTACTCCCGGCAGCACCAGCCGATCGGCATTCACGACCACCGCCGAATCCGCGGTCAACACGGGTTCGGCGCCGCAGTGCTCGAAGGCGCGCTGGACGCTGTGAACGTTGCCGGCGCCGTAATCGATGATCGCAATCATGCTTCACACATTTCTTGTTGCCAGTCCCGCGGCATGCGCCGCGTCGCGCATTTCAGGAATTGTCAGGCGCTTATAGTGCAGGACATCCGCCATCGCCACGGCGTCGGCCGCCCCTTCCAGCACCACTTGCCCGATGTCCTCGAGCTTACCCATGCCGCCGCTGGCTATCACGGGAACCGGCACCGCGTTCGAGACGCCGGCGACCAATTCGAGATCGAAGCCGCCACGGGTGCCCTCGCGATCGATCGACGTCAGGAGGATTTCGCCCGCACCGAGCTCCGCACCGCGCCTGGCCCACTCCACCACATCGATGCCGGTGCGTTCGCGGCCATTGTCGGTGTAGACTTCCCAACGGCCGGCGGCGACGTGCTTCGCCTCGATCGACAACACCATGCACTGGGATCCGAACTTCCGCGCGATCTCGCTGATGAGTTCGGGGCGCTTGGTCGCTGCGGTATTAACCCCTATCTTGTCGGCGCCCGAGCGAAGCAGCGTGACGACATCGTCGACGGACCTGATACCACCGGTCACGGTTAGGGGAACAAATATATCGCGCGCGGCCCGCGCGACGATGTCATGCAAACTGTTGCGGCCGTACAGGCTGGCAACGACATCGACATACAACAGTTCATCGGCTCCCTGCTCGTAGTAACGCCGCGCATGGGCTTGCGGCTCTCCGACGACACGAAGTCCCTCCAAGTGCACGCCTTTGATCAGGTTGGGTCCCTTGATGTCAAGGCGTGGTATGAGCCGTATCCGCTTCATGCCGAGCCGGTCGCCGTCTCGCGTTCATGCCAGACCGGACGCTTAAGCTCCCACCCGTTGCCGACCTTTCGCCAGAGGTGATCGGAGCGCCAGGCATCGATGACCGCGTGAAATTCCTCGTTAGTGATTCCGCAATAATCCAGAAACTCGTGATAATATTTCTGCGGAAATTCACCGTCGTAGCGCTTGACCAGCGCAACGCCTTCTTCTCGCGTAATCTTGTTGTCCCTGATCTCGTGAGCAGCGTCCGACGTCGTGCGGCCGATGCCGAATTTGATGTAGGCGAGATAATAGTGAAAGCCGTCGATGCGATCATCGAGACTGGCATATTTCGAATAGGTTCCCTCGGAATGTTCCGAGTTGGGCTGAAAGCCGGTGTGCTCACGGCAGTAGTAGAAATTCTCCTGCGGATCCCAGAATTTGTAGTAGCCGAAGAAATGGATTTCGGTCCTGTTTTTCTTGATGGATTCGAACGGCGGCGCCATGAATGGCTTGAGCTCCCCGGCGGTAATGCCGTGCTCTGTCCAGAATTCGGGGGGCAAGCCTGAGAAATAGTGCTTGTCGTGATCCGCGATTTCTCGCGTCGGCCGAAACGCGTTCTTCATGTCGCCGCCATATTCGACCTCACCGTTCTCGCCGTACATGATCAGCGGAATCTTGTGCTTCACCGAGATATGCATCGGGAAGTTGGTCTGACCGTAGATGAAGGGCTGAAAAGGATCACCGACCTCTTGGAAAGCCAGTCGGGTCAGCTTTCGGGTCGTGCTGCCATTTGGCGTCCCGAGAATGTTGTCGAAGCCCGATCGGATGAACGCGTCGAGATTCCGGCGGCCAATTTCAGTAGGGCTCAGTGGCGCCCAGGTAACGGTCAGCGGGTTCATTCCATATTTGTGCTTGAGCTGGTGGGCGACGAAGCTGCCATCCTTTCCTCCGCTGCACGGGACGATGACGTCGAATTCGCCGTCGCTCCTGCGGAATCGATTGCACAAGTCGACCAGCTCCCTCTCGCGCTCCGACCAATCAATCTTTTCGCGCTTGAAAGTTGCAAAGTTGCACGCCGAGCACACGCCGTTGTCATCGAACGCGATGCGCGGCCGCTGGTTCGATACGGTGCAAAGCTTGCAGAACCGTACGGTTCGCGGCAGGTTATACTTGGTGATGACGTCTTGTTGCTGCATTTCGGATTACCTTGAGCTTCCGTCGCCTGTTGTTGGTGTGTCGTGCATTTCGGCTATATGCCGATGCAATTGCTGGATGCCCTCGAACGTGTCGATGCCGAGCGACCGATCCGCCGGCATCGGATATCGAACCCTAGCGGAAAGAAACTTCCGGTTTTCCGAAGAAACCAGTCGCTGCTAGCCGCGTAAACCGCGCCGTCAAACGACCATACCGGGGGTAGATCGTGACGGCGTAACGGCACGCCGCCGGCAGCTCTGCTCCGGTAATTAGGACTACCGTATTCCCGATCATCGACTCTCCGCATTTTCCAATCTGCGCCGGCCTGCTCCGAATTCCGGAACAGCATCCTTCGAGATGGCCCTATGGAGGCCATGTCGTCCCGCGAGTTCGACTGTCCCGAAGTGATTGAGAGTCGAGGCATCGGCCGAGCCAAGCTGCTAGGCCAAACGCCGGCCGATTTTTAAGATAGTATCAGCAACCCTATCGACCTGGTCCATAGTCAAGTTAGAACCGGAGGGAAGGCAAACACCCTGTTTGAACAGTAGGTCGGACACAGAGCTATTTCCATGGGGAAAGTACGAGCAGTGCGCGAAGACGGGTTGGAGGTGCATTGGTTTCCAAACTGGGCGAGCCTCTACAAATTCTGCGAAGAGTTGTTGTACGAGCATCAAGCCGGTGATCCTTGATTCGGGCGCGAGAGAGACGGCCGAAATCCAGTGTGTAGAGCGGCTCCATTCCGGCTCAGGCATAGGCTGTATCCAGTTCTGGTCTCCAAATGCTTCTGAATAGCGCCGAAATATTGCGCGGCGAGCCTCAACCCGTTGGTCAAGCACCTTGAGCTGCCCGCGTCCGACCCCCGCCAAGATGTTGCTCATGCGATAATTGTAGCCGATAATGCTGTGTTGATAGTGCGGCGCCGGATCACGCGCCTGCGTTGCCAAGAAACGGGCTCGGTCAGCCAACTCCTTCTCCTCGGTAACCAACATGCCGCCGCCGGAGGTCGTGATGATCTTGTTACCGTTGAACGAGTAAATGCCGACCCTTCCGAAATTTCCTGAGGCTTTGCCCCGATAGCTTGCACCAAGCGATTCGGCCGCATCCTCAACTAACTGCACGCCGTGGCCATTGCAAAGCGAGACAATCGGATCCATGTCCGCGCTTTGGCCGTAAAGATTCACAACGATGACGGCCTTGGGAAGGCGTCCCTTCTTGCGAGCAGCCTCAAGCGCGCGTTCGAGGGCCGCCGGAGACATGTTCCAGCTTTCCGGTTCGGAATCGATCAGAACCGGCTCGGCTCCCTGATACACGATCGGATTGACGCTCGCCGCAAAGGTCAGCGAAGAACAGAACACGCTGTCTCCGGGTCCGACATCCAACAGTACCAAGGCGAGGTGGATCGCCGCCGTTCCTGAACTCAGCGCCACAGCATGTTTAGCGCCGACCTTTTCAGCCAGTTCGGTTTCAAAAGCGTCGACGTTGGGACCAAGCGGCGCAATCCAATTGGTACGAAATGCTTCTTCGATGTAGTCGCGCTCTGTCTCGCCCATGTGGGGGGTAGAGAGCAATATCTGATCGTCAATGCCTCTTCTTTCCACCAGGTCGATGACTCTTCCTGCGACATCGACCACCGGCAAATGATCGATCGTGTGCTGTTGCATTAGGGCGAGCGCTTCTCGCCTGGTATGGTTTTCAGCGATAACGATCGGACGCCTCTCTGGCAAATTTGCCAAGGTATGATCGAGCAGTGCTCCCCCTAGCAGCAGCCTCCGCAGATCACCATCGGTCACGGTGCGCTCAAGCTTGCGTTCACTGCTGACGAGCAAAAGAACTCCGAGACCGCTTCGATCCAGCAAATCCAGCGCCTCGCGCATGGTCGACTGCCGTGTTAAGCAGATTCCGGTGATATCCAAGGTATAGCCCCTCAATGGATCCTGCGAGCGGGCACGCCCACATGTGTTGCACCCGGCGGCACATCAGCAGTTACGACGGCGCCGGCGCCGATGGTCGCCGCATCTCCGATTCGGACACCGGGAAGTATATTCGCGCCAGCACCGACGAGAACGCCCGCTCCAACTCTTACGTTTCCGGCAAGGGTAGAACCCGGCGCCAAGTGACAGAAGCCACCAACAACGCATTCGTGATCAATAATTGCACCGTGATTGACGATGCAGCCTCCCCCGACTATGGCGGCGGGAGCAATGATGGCACGAGCGGCAACAAATGTCCCACTTCCGATGCTCGCGCTAGCCGCAATTGAGGCAACCGGGTGGATCACCGTTCGTGCCAGGCCGCCGGCCCCCGCCAGTTTCTTAAACAGCCTTTCCCGCGCGAGATTATCACCAATGCTGATGTGAAATTGTTCGCCGGCAACCACCATATCTGGCGAGAAATGCTGAACAGTCAAATTCAGAATTCTTTGCCCGATCCGTTTCGGGGAATCGTCAAAAATGGAAATTGAACATGGTCCAATCACACTTTTTTCAAGCGCATCGAGTACCACCATGGCATGCCCGCCTGCGCCAATGAGAAGGATACGATCAATAGACATTGGCCTTCGCCACTGATGATTCGGATAGATCAATGCTGACCAGAAGCCTCGCAATGCGCTCTCCAGACTTCCCGTCACCATAGACGTTGGAGCTTTCAGACCGAGGCAGGGCAAGGGCGCGCTCAACCGCGGCTTCGAGTCCATCGCGATCCATCGGACAATCGATAACATTGGCGTTTCGCTGGCGAAGATTCTGCCGCGATCCGACATTCACCACGGGCGTGCCAAAGGTAGCAGCCTCGATGATACCGCTGCTGGAATTTCCAACTAGGATATCGGACGCTGCAAGCCAAGACAGGTACTCCTCTCGTCGCAGATGCGTAGCGACTCGGATCTCCCCAGCAGAAGCGCGAACTTCCAATGCCGCCCGCACGTAACCGCTGCCGGCGTCGGAATTAGGCTCAAGCGCCATGACTTGAAGGCCCTTTGCCAAGACTGCATCGACTATCATCGCCACATATGACCCGGAGCGGTCGGCTTCCTGCAGCACCGGATGGTAAACCAGCAGAGCGACCGGGCGCGCGGGATCGAGTCCAACCCCGGCGCAAAGGGTTGAGCGGTTCACCCGCTTCGTTTCGCGCAAGCCGTCAATGCCAGGCGCCCCGACGACGGCGATGCGGTTTTCAGCTTCACCCATACGGACGAGTCGCGATTTGCTTTCGTCGGTGGCGACAAAATGGAAATGCGCTAGCTTAGAGATGGCATGGCGCACCGGTTCGTCAACGGTACCTGATCGCTCGCCGCCATGAATATGGACAACAGCAATGTTCAGATGAATCGCAGCCAACGCTGCCGCTAACATCTCGCCACGATCCCCTAATACCAGAACGATGTTCGGTCGAATCGTTTCGAACTCCTCGACTAGTCCGATCAGCATCCGCCCAATGTTCTTTGCCATCAAGGCCCCGCTGGGCGGGCCGTCTTGAACCGCGATTCGCGCCGTGACTGGCAGGCCGGCGGCCTCGATTTGGCGAACTGTGAGTCCGTACTTGGGCAGTAGATGCATCCCTGTCGCAATGATCGAAAGCTCCAGGAGATCGGAACGATGAATCCGCTGCAGCGTCGACTGCATCAGGCCAAAATCGGCGCGTGCCCCCGTAACGTAGCAGATCTTGCGTCTGCTCATACAATGTCCGACCAACTTATTGTTTCGCCCGCAGCAAGATGGCGAACCGATTTTCGTCCAATGACCTTTTCAAGGTCGATCGGCGGAATACCTGTTCCCGGCCGCAGCAGGGCGACGTCGTCCTTGCCAACCGTCGTGCCGGCGGCAATTGAACGCAGTGTGGTAACGCTGCGCCGAACCAGATCACGTATCGGAAGCTCAGACGCCGTGGGCGCTTTGACGGCGGACCCAAGCGCCACCTCCATGTCGCGGATCTGCTGGACAAGCGCGCCAAGTTGAGCTGGTTCGAGCGAGGCCTTGTGATCCGGACCAGGTAAGTTGGTGTCAAGGGTGAAGTGCTTTTCGATCACAGTTGCGCCCAATGCAACTGCGCCCGTCGCCACTGCGAGTCCCAACGTGTGATCGGAATACCCCACCGGTAGGCCGGTCGCGCCCGCCATAGTTCGCATGGCGCGAAGATTGACGTCCGCGATTGCTGTTGGATAGTTCGACGTACAATGGAGAATGGTGACGACGTCAGTCAACGGTTCGACAAAACCACGCGCAGCGCGAGCTGAGCCGATGATATCGACGGCAGCGACGACCTCACTTAGTTCTGCCATCCCGGTCGAGATGATAAGTGGAAGCCCCTTGCTCGCCATACGCGTGAGCAGCGGGACGTTTGTGATTTCTCCAGACGGCACCTTGATACGCTTGATGCCGAGGTCAATGAGAAAGTCGAGCGCGTCTTCATCGAACGCTGTCGACATGAATTCGATGCCAAGGTGCCGGCAATGCGCGAACAGCCGACGGTGGAGGCTCTCCGACATCTCAAGCGCCCTGAGCATACCATGCTGATCTCCGTCACCTGTTCCCTGCTTCTGATATTCGGCCTTCTCGACGCCCTTTCGCGTGAGTTTATCGGCGGAGAAAGTTTGGAACTTGACTGCATCCGCGCCACTCTTCGCGGCAGCATCGACCAGCGCCAACGCTAGGTTCTCGTCGCCATTATGGTTGACCCCGGCTTCGGCGATGACAAAAGTTTTCATGGCCGCTTGCCGTAATGTTTGGACAAGGCTTCGGCAGCGACCCAGTCATCCTCGGTGTCGATGTCGATGTCCTCGCAGGGCTGGTCACAGAGAACCCCGACAGTTCCGGGCGGGAAGAAGCTTCGGTGGCTCTTTAGCATGGACGAACGGATAAGGTACAGATTGCCGGCAATGCAGACTGCCTGCGGCAGGTCTTGTGACCGCAAATGAAGCCCTGCTGTATCCCCGAAGGGCCGCAAAGCACCCCCCTCCTCTTGGTGAAAAATATGGAACGGGTGCGTGTGTATGGGCGCAACGCCAACCACCGCGTCACAATCGCCGCTCTCGATGCGAGCGAATGCTTCTTGCCAGCGCGACATTTCACGCACTGGCGAGGTTGGTTGCAGCAGCGCGACTAGATCATAGATCCGATTACTTTCCCATTCTCGGGCCAAGATATCGAGCACAACTTCTACCGAGGTCGCCACGTCAGTCGCAAGTGCGGGTGATCGAAGGTATGGCACCTCAACGCCCGCCAACCGGCTCACATTCGCGATCTCCTCGGAATCGGTAGAGACAATCACTTTGTCGAACCTGTTCATCCTCTGCGCAAAGCGGATCGACCAGGTGATCAGAGGAACGCCAAGAAAGCTCCGCATATTCTTGCCGGGCAAGCGCCTCGAACCACCACGCGCTGGAATAATAGCCAATGTCTGCACAGGAAACCACGCTATCGCGAAAGGAATTTTTTCAGCGGCCGAACGACTTCGGTCGGGATGAAACTGAGTGGCATTCTTGACCATCGCGCTGATACGGTGACATCCATCAAGACCCGCTTGCCTTGCGATCCAATGGACGCGGCGGTCGGATCTCCAGCCGCAGCTCCCACTTGGACAATTTTTCCATGCTACCGCCATCCGGGTGAATCGGAGATCGCTCTTCCCCTCACCCGACCATTTCAGACTGGCGATCGAAGACAGGGACTAAGCCGCTTCAATCACGTTGATATTCATCACCGCCCGGACCTTGCGGCCGAGTAGGTCAAGCAATACAGCCACGCGCTCGCTATCGCCCATGGCCTCGAACATGCCGAGATGATCGGCGAAAGCGCCGCCGACGACCCTCACCTTCTCACCCGGCCTGAAAGCGCTGCGATTCAACTGGATCAGGCCGCGATCATCCTCGCGGCTGCGCAATTCAGCGACGATACCGTCGGCAAGCGGCGCAGGCCGATCGCCATGGCAAACCAGTTGCGCAACACCGACGGTCGACCGGATCACTCGCCACTGCTGCTTGGTGAGATCGATTGAGACGAAAACATACCGCGAGAACAGCGCAGCGGCCACCATGTCGACCTTGCCGGCATGGCTGCGCCGCTTGAGATAACGCGGGAAATACACATCGAATCCCTGGCGGGCCAAATGTGCCACCGCCCTGCGCTCCGAATTCGGCTGGGTCTGGACGACGAACCATTGCCGCGCGGACGCCGTCATTGCCCCACGCTTTCCTGGTTCTTCACGACGCCGAGAAGGCGGGGCAGCAGCACGCGGCTTTCGCCAAAATGCAACCTGGCGCGGTCCCAGCTCTCGTAAGTACTTTCGAGATCGGTAATCGCCACCGCATCGAAGCTCTTCGTCAGCACGTCGAACGACGAGACAATGGGGATGCCAAGAAAATGCCCCGGCACCGATTTTGGATCAACGAGCGCCACGATCTCGATCTGGCATTCCATAGCGCAAATCACTGCGATCTCGGCAAGATCGGAGCGCCCCACCAGCACGACGGATCTGAAGCCCCGTGATCTGCCCACCTCGAACAAGACTAAGCAGTCGGCCTTGGCCTCCCGGAAAAATCCAAAAGACGACGTTAGATAGTTGACCGTGAGACGAGACTTTTCGGCGAAACCCTTCGGTGTCAAATAATAGGCGTAACGTCGCGCCGGAACGTTCTGGACCTTGACCAACCCCTTACTCACACACCGCTTCAGGTAGGCGTTGACGAGGCCGAGCGCGATGCCCAGTTCCGCCGCCAGCCGGCGTTGCGAGCGCCCCCCGTCCTGTTCCACTGACTTGAGAAGCCCGAGAATAATCCCGTTATCCGCTTCCCGATCCTGAACCGTCTCCGGCACCGATTATCCCCATCGAAAGACAGTTATCAGCTACCGCGTTCATACCATGAACGTCAAGCATATCTGTTCATACGATGAACGGAACCAAGCCCCGGATCGAGGGCAAGACACAGTTTCAAGGCTTAACCGGCTGGTTTCGACCCGATACGGGATATACAGGCTGGCAGACCGAACAACCGGAGTGAGTGGAAGCTGGATGTTAAAAGCATTTTTGGACCGATTCGGGCGAGCCGGCAGGGTGAGTGCGGCAACTCTTGGCGGCATTACTTACCGACCCGAAATCGACGGTCTGCGCGCCGTCGCGGTGGTCTCGGTTCTGTTTTTCCACGCCCATCTTCGATTTGCCGGCATCGAGCCCTTCAAGGGCGGCTATCTTGGCGTCGATATCTTCTTTGTCATCTCCGGCTACCTGATCGCCGGCATCATCTTCAGCGACCTCGACGGGGAATCGTTCTCACTCGCTCGCTTCTACGAGCGTCGCGCCCGTCGCATTTTGCCGGCGTTGCTGCTCGTTATTGCAGCCAGCGCCATCGTCGGTCTGCTGTTCATGACCCCGGAGCCAATTTCCCAATTCGCGCGCAGCATCTTCGCGGTCATCTTCTTCGTCGCGAACATTTTTTTCTACCAGCGCGACAATTATTTCTCCGAGCCGAGCGATCTGACGCCGCTGCTGCAC
The DNA here is from genome assembly GCF_005937885.2 of Bradyrhizobium sp. KBS0727. Taxonomy (NCBI): domain Bacteria; kingdom Pseudomonadati; phylum Pseudomonadota; class Alphaproteobacteria; order Hyphomicrobiales; family Nitrobacteraceae; genus Bradyrhizobium; species Bradyrhizobium sp. KBS0727. Next base: position 4,932,880 of record NZ_CP042176.1, read on the forward strand.
ACCTGGTCACTTTCGGTCGAAGAGCAGTTCTATGTTTTTTTTCCGCTACTGATGATCCTGATGTGGAGATTTGCCCGAAGGTCGCTGGCGCTCGTTCTGATCGCCGGCGCCGCCGTCTCGTTTTCCCTAGCGCTGCACACTGACAAGACCGATCCTTCCGCGGCGTTCTATCTCCTGCAAAACCGGGCCTGGGAGATCCTGACCGGTTCGGTTCTGGCCAGAATCGAGCAGGCGCGTGCGCGGCCGACATTCGATGCGATCGCACGGATGCTGCCAGCCCTTGGGCTAGGCCTGATCTTCGCGTCTATATGTCTACTCGGGGCCCAGGAGACTTCCGTGGGGTGGAACACCGTCCTTGCGGTATCCGGCACGGCCCTGATCATCCGCTTCGGAGAGGGAGGCGACCTTGTCTCCCGGCTGCTCGCGACCCGTCCACTGGTCGGCCTCGGTCTTTTCTCCTATTCACTTTATCTCTGGCATCAGCCCGTATTCGCCTTCACGCGACTGTTTCTCATCGACGCACCCGGCAATTTCATATCCTGTGTTCTGATCTTGACGTGTCTGGTCCTGGCCTATCTGAGTTGGCGATTCGTGGAGGTGCCGTTCCGCAACCGCACCACTGTAACGCGCCGGAAGCTTGTCGTCGCGGTAATCGGCATATCGGCAGCGCTTCTGGTTCTTGCCGGGTCCAGCGAATTCACCGGGGGCTTTCCGCAGCGCTTCTCGGCCGATCAACTTGCCTTGCTCGCACTCAAACCGCAGCGCGGGACCGCCATCGCGGACGGCCGGGACTGCCGGCGGCAAAGCATCGACGACGCGTGCGTCATCGGTAGGCCGCATACCGCCCCGACATTCGCCGTCCTCGGCGACAGCCACGCAGAGACGCTCACCGGGCCGCTTAACGATTTGTTCTACGAACTATCCATCGCTGCCTACGTCTATGCCTATCCAGCATGCCCCTTCGTTGCAGGCGTCGAGACGGTGGGGAAAAAAGCGCCCTGCCTCGAGTTCCAGGAGAACGTCTTCGCGGCGCTTCGGCAGCACCGCATCACCAGTGTGATCATCAACGACCGCAGCACCGCCTATATTTCGGGTACGACCTTCGACAACGGCGAAGGTGGCATCGAACCCGGGCCTCTCGCCGCCATCCGGCCTGTCGGCTTCACCGGAAGCGAAGCCGAACGCATGAGCCGTTCGGCGGAAGCGCTGCGCGCAACACTGTTGCGCGTGCTGGAGATGGGCATTACGGTCTATTATATCTTGCCGGTACCGGAAGTGGGTTGGCACGTGCCGAGAACGCTCGTCAAGCTGATTGCGCAAAACAGACTACCGCTGACGACAAGCCTGCAACGATATCTTGAACGCAACCGGGTCGTTCTTGGGATAGCTCGCGACATCCAGGATGAAACAGGATTCGTGCCTATTTATCCTCAACGGGTGTTCTGCCGAACGGACACGGCGCGCTGCTACACCCACGACGGCGCCACCATTTTCTACACCGATACCGACCACCTCAGCCGCGAGGGCGCCGAAAAGCTAGTTGCCGTCATAGCCCCGGAAATCAAATTCCGGCTGCACGCGCCCTAGCTAAGTGGCTCGGGTAACTCGCCCAGCACCCCGGCGGACGACTTCAGAACGCGCGGATCAATTCAATCACGGTGTGCTGGTGATTCGACGTAATCCCTGCAAACATCGGCAGCGACAATATCGTGCCCTGCTGAGCGAACGCGTTGGTAAACTGCTCGGGAGGACAGTTGAGCCGGCTGTAGACCGCTAGGAACGGCAAGGCGGACGGGTAGTTGACCGCGGTCTGTACCCGATGGCCCCCAGATGCGCCGCCAGCGCATCGCGGCGGCCATGCCTGATGGTATAGAGGTGATACGGGAACGGTCCGCTCGGATCGCAGGCACCACGACGTCCTCGATCTGGTTGAGGCCAGCGTCATAGACCTTCCCGGCCTGCCGGCGCGCCTCGGTCCAGTGAGGCAATGCGGCAATTTGGCCGACAGGATCGTCGCCTCCATGGCGTCGAACCGGCTGTTGATTCCCTCGATACGCGGCCTCTGGGCGAAGCTCATGGCGCTGCTACGAATGGCGCTTTCGCTGAAGGAGATTGGCGACGACGGCGTTTGACCGATTCAGCTGGTCGCCGAGCGTCAATGCAGCAGCCAATCGGGCAAAGGTGGACTACCCGCCGCAGGTTGATAGGCGGTGTCAAAAATCAGTTGATCGATGGCCGCCGACGGCTGCGGCCCCGTGGCCGAGGCTGGTGACGCGGTAAAATGGACCGGGCTGCTCCAGGCGGTGCCATCGGACACCACCGCCCAGATTTCGTGAGCGGCGGACACTGACTGAATCGTCGCCGCGGCGAACTGCGCCTGCGTGACTTCGACCGGTGCGGCTCCCGGCGCCAGCAACATGCCATTGACCATTACCGCTCCTGTCGAATCCGAGGAAACATCCTGGATGCGCCAGTGGAACGCCTGGTCACCGTCGGCGTCGCTGTATTGTAGCTGCGCACTCAACGCAGAGGCCATCATGCCGTGCGTTTCCTGGAGATTGGACGCCGTTACCACCGGCGCATGGTTGGCGGCGGGCGCTGACACGGTAAAATGGACCGGGCTGCTCCAGGCGGTGCCATCGGACACCACCGCCCAGATTTCGTGAGCGGCGGACACTGACTGAATCGTCGCCGCGGCGAACTGCGCCTGCGTGACTTCGACCGGTGCGGCTCCCGGCGCCAGCAACATGCCATTGACCATTACCGCTCCTGTCGAATCCGAGGAAACATCCTGGATGCGCCAGTGGAACGCCTGGTCACCGTCGGCGTCGCTGTATTGTAGCTGCGCACTCAACGCAGAGGCCATCATGCCGTGCGTTTCCTGGAGATTGGACGCCGTTACCACCGGCGCATGGTTGGCGGCGGGCGCTGACACGGTAAAATGGACCGGGCTGCTCCAGGCGGTGCCATCGGACACCACCGCCCAGATTTCGTGAGCGGCGGACACTGACTGAATCGTCGCCGCGGCGAACTGCGCCTGCGTGACTTCGACCGGTGCGGCTCCCGGCGCCAGCAACATGCCATTGACCATTACCGCTCCTGTCGAATCCGAGGAAACATCCTGGATACGCCAGTGGAACGCCTGGTCACCGTCGGCGTCGCTGTATTGAAGTTGCGCGCTCAACGCAGAGGCCATCATGCCGCGCGTTTCCTGGAGATTGGACGCCGTTACCACCGGCGCATGGTTGGCGGCGGGTGCTGACACGGTAAAATGGACCGGGCTGCTCCAGGCGGTGCCATCGGATACCACCGCCCAGATTTCGTGAGCGGCGGACACTGACTGAATCGTGGCCGCGGCGAACTGCGCCTGCGTGACTTCGACTGGTGCAGCTCCCGGCGCCAGCAACACGCCATTGACCATTACCGCTCCTGTCGAATCCGAGGAAACGTCCTGGATGCGCCAGTGGAACGCCTGGTCACCGTCGGCGTCGCTGTATTGAAGTTGCGCGCTCAACGCAGAGGCCATCATGCCGTGCGTTTCCTGGAGATTGGACGCCGTTACCACCGGCGGATAGTTCACCACCGCAAGGTGGAAGCCGAGGGCATCCATAAGTGCCTTGTCGGCAGCCGTAAGCCTCTGAAGCGTACCGCCGGTATAGTATTCGTTGAACGGATCGGTGCCGCCCTGCACGCCGCTGTTGAGGAAGTCGCTCGGGTCCGAATTCTGGCCGAAGTCGGCCAGTTTCGTGTTGCCGCCATCGAGCGAAAAGTAGGCGGCCGGCGCGGTGCTGGCACCGTTGATCAGCTGCGTGCCGGAGTTCGTGAAGCGGTACAGATCGAAAATATCGGGCGAGCCGCTGTACGGCGGACCATAGGGGACCCGGCCCATCGCGTGGGTCAGTTCGTGCAGGGCAACGCCGACCAGCAGGCTCGAATTGATGTCGGTGGCAAAGGTGGCGCTCCCGTCGTCGGTGGTGGTGTCGTTGGCGCCCAGGAGCCCGAACAGCTTTAACTGCGCATTCCAGACCGCGACCTTGGATTGCCCCTGGACTGACGATCCGATCGGCAAGGCATTGAAAGTCGTGTCGCTCGGCGTTTCGCTGTTGATCAGATCGGTCCTGACCGAAGAATAGCTTTCGTACAGGCCGTTATCGGGGCCGGCGGCAGCCCCGCCGCCAGTGCCGCTGTAGTCGATCTTGATGTTGACCGTGATCTTGTCCGATATCGCTGAGGTCAAAATCGACGCCGCCTGCTGGATACCCGCCCGGAAGCTCGCAGGCGCTGCCATGGCCGCCGCATCGAATTGGAGATTGATTGTGATGCCGCCCGAGGTCAGCGAGGTCGTGGTGATGGTGCCGCTCTGGGCGCTGGAGGATTGGACGGCTTCGCTGACGAGCGCTGGGCTCGCGGCGGGAGTGTTGACCGGTCCATTCCCGGACGGGGTTCCGTGATCCTTGACGGTTGGAAGCGAGAAGAGCGCATAGATCTGGTCGCCGTCCAGATTGAGAAAGCGGTCGGAGGGATCGTCCAGGTCAGTGACGAATTTCGACCTCATCGCTTAGCCTTTGGTCTTCCACAACAATTCAGGTCGTCCAGGGGCAAGCATGTTTTCGGTACGCTAAAGTGCTCGAATGGGGTCACCGTCAGTCGCGATAGGTTAACTCTTTTATTCCGCGCCTTCCGGTGCCGATATAATAATGCTTCGCCCACATTAATTTGTGGTTTCGAACCACCGTTTAATTCGACGCGCTCGTCCCGTTCAGGCGACGGAAACGGTCCTCCAACGACGGTTAAGGGTCTCTGAACGCATCACGCCATCGCGTCAGGCCGAACCACCCCGTTTCCGGTACTCTCCTGGCAAGAAAGAATACTGAAATGCCTCTTGGCGAGAATCCCATTAAATTTGAGCTGTATTTGAACGGCCAATACTGAACCCAGATACGCCCTATCCGTCCCGGCGTTCCCAGAATGCCTTTCCTGCGCGCCTCGCAGGCCGCTTCACCGTGCTCGATCTCACCCGCGTCCCTTCCGGGCCCACCTTCGTGCTGCAAAAGGCGGACTGGAGCGCCAATGTCATCAAGATCGATGCGCTGCTGGAAGGTGCGGCTGGCGAGCAACCAGGCGGCCCGTCCCAGGGCTCGACTTTCAGAATTTGCACCGCAACAAACGCGCTATGACGCTGAACTTAACGGACCCATCGGCCTCAAAGTGTTCACGCACTAGCGAAACAGGCCGAAGTCATGGTCGAGAACTTCTGCCCTGATATCAAGCCCAAGCTCGGGATCGACTATGAAAAATGCGCCAAATCAACCTGCGGATCGTCCATGACAGCATCTCCCGCTTCGAAAGGACGGTTCTGATCGAAGCGGCCGGGCTTTGATCGGATCGCGCATGCCATGGGCGGACTGATGTCGGCCACCAGCGATCCCGGCAGAAACTCCGTAGCCGACCTCGCAGTCGCGGGCTGTTGTGCGCCAGAGACACTTCTCACCGCTGGGAACAGGGACTAGGACCAGTTGGTACAGACCTCGCTGCTGCGGGCAGGCCAAGCTTCGTGCCTTCCAGGCGGCCTGCTGGCTAACGAAAAAGGATGTGGCCAAGCAGGCCGGCAAGACCATCCGACAATATTCCAAACCAATAGCAAATCCTGTACATCTCAGCCTCCAGATCGAAGAAGCAGCTCGCAAACTTTCGACCGACTAATTTGTCTAGCAACTACTGGAACGATCGCGTGTTGCGAGACGTCCCGGTTCGCTTAGCTGTATGGTGGTGGCGCTGGGACAGCCGTAGCTGTCGCCCTAAATGCAGAGGGTGAGAAGGATCAATTGGAAATGCCAAAAAGACCTCAAGACGAACTCAATGAGATTTCGTTTAACTTAGTTTTGGACAAGTTTACTCGACGCGCCGCAACAGCACGGAAGGACGAACAACGCCAAAATCTTCGCGAGATCGCAGCCGCTGTAATCTTCGACACATCGGATCGCTTGCTCCTGCAGTTGCGAGACGATAAGCCGGATATCCTCTACCCGGGCAAGGTCGCCCTGTTTGGGGGACATCGGGAGGGAGACGAGACCTTTCTGGAATGCGTTGTTCGCGAAATTCACGAAGAGCTTGGTTACTTCATCCCTCCCGCACGGTTTGAAAAAATCGCTCAACGCTCCGGCCCGGACTTTGAGATACCTGGTGGCACATTTTGCGCAGAGTTTTTTGTCGTGCGTGACGTTCCAGCTGAGCAGCTCATTGTTACTGAAGGCACACTAAAAATCGTTGAGCTTAACGATCTTCCCGCGATTGTGGGCGAACTGACACCTTCCGCACTGTTTGCGCTGACAACTCTTGCACTCACTTGATCAATACGCACGATTCGGGATCGTCGGTAGGTTCGACCCGCGGCGAATTGAGGCGAGATCATCAACTTTAACAAAGGTATATGCGGATAGCTCGCCGGACGCCCGACATCGTCGACTTATCATATCTTTTCGTTCACTGATTTCGGCTGGCCGTATGCGCGTTATTTTGACGACAGTGTTTTATTTAAACCTCTGGGCTACCACTGCTAATGCACAGTACGCCGGTACGGTCCCCCGGGCACCAGCGCAATTCTTCCCGGGCAGAGTCAACGAAAAATGAGGCCAGAAGCACTGTCGTAAATTGGGTAAGGGGCTGCTCTCCGACGGCCGCAACCAAGTCTCGCGGTTTTTCATATGGACGATCAACTCTTCGACTTGGCAAATCGATAGCCTCGATCGATTGCGCGATCTAGAAACGTTATGGCGATTGCCCACGTGACCGCCGGTTGGAATTCAAGGCCAAACTGTATAACTCAGATGGCAGCAGATCTTGTCCGCATTCGAAAAAAGAAGGTTTCTCAATGCCTTTCCCACGCGCCTCGCAGGCCCTTACCCGCTTCACTGTGCTCGATCTCACCCGCGTTCGTTCCGGGCCGACCTGCGTGCGGCAACTGGCGGACTGGGGTGCCAATGTCATCAAGATCGATGCGCTGCTGGAAGACGCCGCTGGCGAGCAGCCAGGCGGCCCGCGCCAGGGCTCGGACTTCCAGAATTTGCACCGCAACAAGCGGGCGATGACGCTCAATCTGAAGGACCCCAAGGGCCTCGAAGTGTTCAAGCGCCTCGCCGAACAGGCCGACGTCGTCGTCGAGAACTTCCGCCCCGACGTCAAGGCCAAACTCGGGATCGACTATGAGAGCCTGCGCCAGATCAATCCGCGTATCGTCTACGGCAGCATCTCCGGCTTCGGACAGGACGGGCCCTATCACAAGCGGCCGGGCTTCGATCAGATCGCGCAGGGTATGGGCGGGCTGATGTCGGTCACCGGCGCGCCGGGCGAAGGGCCGATGCGGGTCGGCATCCCCGTTGCCGACCTTACCGCCGGGCTGTTCTGCGCCATCGGCATCCTGACCGCCCTTCTGGAGCGCGACGTCTCCGGCCAGGGCCAGTGGGTGCAGACCTCGCTGCTGCAGGCCCAGATCTTCATGCTCGACTTCCAGGCTTCGCGCTGGCTGATGGAAAAGGAAGTCGCCAGGCAGGCCGGTAACAACCACCCGACCAGCATTCCGACCGGCGTGTTCAAGACCTCCGACGGCTACATCAATATCGCCACCACCGGTGGGCGGATATGGGAGCGCTGCGCGCAAGCGATCGGCGCACCCGAACTCGTCACCGATCCCGATTACGCCACTGCGCCGTTACGCTCGAAGAATCGCGATGCGCTGAACGCAGTGATCGACAAGCTGACGCAGGAAAAATCCACGGAGACATGGGTCAATGAACTGAACGGCGCCGGCGTACCCTGCGGCCCGATCTATTCGATCGACCAGATGTTCGACGATGCCCAGGTCAAGCATCTCGGCATCGCGCAACACGTCCCCAATGACGAGAACCGGCACATCCAGTTGGTCGGCCAGCCGGTGACGCTGTCGCGCACCCCGAGTTCGATGGCCGCACGTCCGCCGGAATTGGGCGAGCAGACCGAGGAAGTGCTTGCCGAGTTCGGCTTCGGCAAGGACGAGATCGCGGAGCTCCGCCAGCGCAAGGTGGTGTGAACTGCGTTAGAATCTGGGGCGATCGATATCAATAATACCTCTCGAAAGAAATGGTATGCCTACTAATTTGATCAGGGTTCCAGGAATCCATATTGGCGACGCCGCCTTCCATTAAGTCGTCAGCCGTAATTTTTATCAAATCCGCCGGCGACGAAGTCGTACTGATCGACATCTTGCCGGGTGTCAGCACCACCTTGATGGTCCATCGCGCGTGGGGAGGCAAGGTTTGAACGTGGGGGCAACTTTGCCGTCGGTCTGGCGGCATAGCGCGATCCAGCTTTGTGATCTAAGGCGAGCGATATTGCCGGGGTGCTGATCGCATTGTCGGTGCTCTGGTCGACCTCGCTGGCGGGCATTCTCGGCGTGGAGTTCCGCGCTGCGCGAACGTCATCATCTTAGTCAGACGCGGATGGCTGCTTTACGACGCTCGCTCGTTTCCGCGACTCGAAGAATTCGATCAGCTCGCACATAGTGATCGATATCGCCGGCCGCGCTACATTGAGTATGTCAAAACCGGCTGGAAGGTCAGCTGGAAAATGGACGAGGGACATCTAAACTTTGAGATCTCGGTGTTAAAGCGCAAGTTGCGCTACCGATAGATTGACTCATAAATTGCAGGATGCCGAGTGCAGCCCCTTATCGCGGTCACCGCGGGCATCTCTTCCTGCGATGTCGCCACGCTACAGTTGTTCAAAAGCCTCGTGTGAGCACCAATGAGCGTCATCGACGCGTCGACGCTCCTGGACCTGATCGTGAATGATGTTGACGAGAAATGTCTCTGTGCCGAGCGATCGACCCGAAATGCCGGTGGCTACGGCCCTCACACATGTCGTCCATCCGCCGTATTTGGCTGGGACCGGAAATGAGACACTGATGTCGTTCGGCATTGCGGTCACCATGAAAATTTTAGAAATGCCGTCGCGCACAACGCGGTGTACATCGGGCGGCCGCTCCGTCTCTTGCGGAGGGGCCTTCTGTCGAAAGGACTCTGGTACGTAGGTCACCTGACTATCGACGGCGCCGCAGCCGAACAAAGGGACGGCTAGGCCAATCACGAAGCAAGCATGGCTAGGGCGCATCCTCGAGCCTATCGAGTTCGATCAAGACGATCTGACTTCTTTCCAGAGCGAGTGTCAGTCCGCACACCAACACGCTAAGCAACACGCAGCTCCGATAATGCACTGTTCGGTGATTTTGCGACGTTCCTATTTGCTCGCCTTTGGCGCCAAGAATGGCGAAAGATTGCGCCAAAGATCATCAACCCAACGGATCCAATCGCCAACGACAGTAGTTTCGCGAGCAAGCCTTTTGGATCTGGCTTGTTCGGAAGCGTCGGCCGAACGAGAACATCTTCAAGACTTGTTCCTTCCAGGTAATTCCTCAGCTGCCATAGCTTGCTTTTCTTCGCCGCAATATCTGAAACGAGAACCGCTAGGGCGCGCGCATACAGTTCGCCCTCGCCTCCGTCCTTCACCCGGTTTGTATTGCCGGTCAATGTCGTAGCGAGAGCCTCAAGGTCACTTTTCGCTTTCACCAACGTTTCTAGCTGCTGCAGAGCTTCCGCCCTTGCCGATCCAGTAGGTTTGGACGCCGTCAGTATCGTTTCAACGATATTGTTGAGCACGGCTTGGGCTGCCGTTGGCGATTGATCAGTAAACGTGAGTGTATACAACCCCGAGCCAGGATTAAGTTCAGACGATAGAGTGATTGCGGAAGCCAGAGATTGTCGGCGACGTTCAACGTCTAGCACCTCATCAGGTGGATTAACTTTTCGCGCCACGGGGTCAAGGATCACTTCGGTCGTAAGGATAGCTTTGCCGTGGGCCGACAGCGGCAGCACGGAATGCGAAGAATATGTTGTCGGCAGAAGTAGCAAAAGAGACGCTGTACCCACCGTAAAAAGGGTGATTGATCCAGTTAACACCAACTTCCAACACGAAAAAATCAAAGCTGCTCTATTCAAAAACCAATCAAAATCGTCTTCCATTCGCCGCCGCTCCCAATGCGCACTCGAACCTGCTCATGTACAGCTCTGATTCCAACCCAAAGTAACGCCAAATATACGCCGTTGGGCTGGATGCTCGCAATGGTATATGTGCAGGGGAACACACTACTTTCGACGCTCGAACGGAACTCTTCGGGACAGCCAAAACCTAAGCGCGAACCGAACTAGGCTCGGGCGAAAACTATCCTTTCTCCGCCTGCTCGTGTCTTCCGCCTCGAGGACGGCTTCGGCGACCGACAGCCCGCCCATTGGACGATGCTACTTAGCTCGCCTTCCCGCGATGGTTACGTGTCATCCAATGGAGCAAATGACAAATCCAACTGACTGGCACAGCCAGAAAATCCGCTTGCCAACGCTGCCGCAAGCAGAAGGGCCTGGAGTGCAGATGCGTTTCAAGCTAATGGAACTAATGACACATATTTGCATGCAAGAATGATAGCCAGAAAATCGCTCGCGATCGGGCTGCTGACCCTAATTTACCTAGGCTCGCTTGCTTACTACCTAAGCTTGGATGGCATTATCGCATCAACTATGCGAATTTCGAAGGGCGCGATACTAGCCGCGCTGGGGTTTGTAATTCTTGCACATCTTTTAGCGTTCTGGAGGTCGGCTTCCGTTCTAACCGCGCTTGGACATTCAGCGGATCGCCGAAGTCTCCTGCTCGCCTTTTCCGCAGGAAACATAACAAACCTATCGCTCAACGTATTTGGGCAAAGCGTTTCACGAGCGCTTGTTCTCGCAAAAGCTGGGGTTCCGTTCAGCGCCAGCGTTATTGGGACGTATATCGAAAGGATACTTGCCGCCGGCATCTTATTTGCGCTCAGCCTTATCGCGCTGTGGGTTTTATTTCATCAAATTTCTGTCGACTACGATGGCGGCGCGGGCGCGATCCTGTCCACCGCGATTGCGGTAGCCATCACCATGGCGGTCGTGGCCACAACTCTTTATCGGCGGCAGATCCCCTTACGTGCTGCGCAGTCAGCACGATGGTTAAAACGATTATGGTTGCCTGCAGCTATTACGATTTGCGCTCACGCAATGGGCCTGGCAGCCTATCTGACCCTGCTCTCTTCGAGCGAGCCCGCGTCGATCTCGTGGACGATCGTTGCTGCTGTCACAATCATCATGTTCATCACGAGTCTGCCGATTAGTTTTGCAGGTTTCGGATTGCGAGAGTTGAGCGCAGTGAGCACCCTTGCCTTAGTTGGTGTAAAACCGGAAATCTCCTTCGCTGTGGCGCTGCTTATTGGATTGCTCTACATCTGCGTCACTGGACTGATCAGCGCCGTTGCAATCACTATCATTGTTCGGGATCGTATGAGAGGTACTGAGCCTACGCCCACTGGTCCGGGCGTTAGGCTGTTCGAGAACACACGCGTAGATAACCACGTTATCAAAGTGCTCGCGATCGCATGTTCCGTTCTCATGTTTTTTCGAGTAAACACACAAGTCGCAAGTAGCGACGTGCTGGTGAATATCAACCTTGCTGATATCGTCGTCTGCGTTGCCCTTTCTGTAGTTACTCTCATGGTGGGGGTCGGCCGTTTAACCGCGCTGTTTCCGCGCTTGACTGCTTTCGCTTTAGCTTCGTTAACGATCGCCATCATCACCGGTCTCTTAGTCTCCTACGCGCGATCAAATTTGGGCAACTGGGCAACTTATACCAGAGGCGTTGGCTGGCTGCTCATGCTCGGATACGTCTCTTTGGGCGCTGCTTATGCCAAAGTCTCGGGTCGAGGTGGACGAGATCTAATCATCAAGGCCTTAATCCTCGCGGTAGTAACGATTTGCGTGCTGCAACTCGGATTGCTTGCTGTGACGTCATGGTTTTATCCGCTGCCAAAGTATCTTTTGTCGGTCCCCCTTCAGGGGTACGCCAACAATGAAAACGCATTCTGCTTTGAGCTCGCGAACGCTGTCCTTCTCCTCATCGTCGCTCGCTTGTTGGGAGTATTCAATCGGCAGCTGATCCTTTGTTACTTAGCTATGACGATCATAGCGCTGACCGTCTATTTCACCTCGTCGCGAACGGGGGCCATCTTTATTGTGCTCATGCTGTGCTTCGATGCAGCTTTGTGGTGGGCGCCTCTCCGAAATTCTTTTTTCCCTTGGGTAAAAGCTGCGTCTTTGACGACGCTATGTTTGGTCGTTGCGACCATTGCGCTGGTGGCATACATGCATACCCCAATAGAGAACAACACACCCTTTGCTCCATCGAGTATTCCGGCAAAAGCTGGCGTCACAAATCAACCCACAATACGAGCACTGTCAGAACGGCTTCGACTGCCCCAAGAATCCGACAACGAGCGTTGGGCTACCATTGTAGCGGGCTTCCGGTACTGGGCAGAAAACCCGCTTCTTGGTGCCGGCATCGGCGCTCAGTACGAGCAATCGAAGCGCGAGGCTCCGAAGGCGCAAGGCATCCATTCCATCTTCGTTGCTTTTCTCGGTGAAACCGGAACATTAGGCTTCTCAGCTCTAGTTCTCGCATCCGTGTGTTTAGCGATACAGGCATGGAAGTTAATTCAAGAAACTGGCGACAAGCCTTGGGGTATACTGCTATTTGGCGCCATGATGTTGATGTTAGTCGGTGGCATTGTTCAAGACTTTTTCTATCAGCGCGTTTTTTGGTTCACACTTGGCCTTGGATCTGCTGGGGGAATGCGCGGGTCATCAGACTTACTTAGCGACCGAATTTATCTCGGGTGTGTGATTTTGTTCGGGCTCGTAGTATTCGCAATTAGGTTCTAAGGTGCCCTGAGACATATCTCTTAACGTCATAGCCCGGCTCTCTAGTATATGCGTTAACAACCGTACCGAGTATGCCGACGGCAAAGCAGTAGAGAAGCCCCTGCGTCACTGTGGACAGATAACTACTAAAGAGTGAGCCAACGATACTCTGCAATACTGCCTGACCCCAGATACCGGCAAAATGGCCACCGACAAACGTGGAAAAGTGCACGGCCCACATAGCCAATCGCAAGATTGCCTCCAACGAGGCCGACCTGAATCGCAATTGCGAGAAATTGATTGTGTGGATCAGGAGTCGCCTCACTATAAGGGGACGGCCTCAACACTTTCAAGGATTGGTACAGCGATTTAGTGCTTTCGACTCCGTTACAAGGCCGGGAGTCTTGGGGCGGAGCCCGGCGGCTAAGTTGCTGAAAAAGGAAAAGAAGCCGTTGGTGCCCAGCTCAATTCGCGGATGGGGCGATCTCAGTTCTGCTGGAAGCAGGCAGCATTCGCAAGTGTTACGAACACGGCTGGACACAAGACCCGGCCGATCCGCACGCCGTGAGCGCATCTTCGAAATCGTCCGCCAGAATACACCACCTGGGGTCTCGTCCGACGCGGCCGGCATTGCGATCGAGGAAGTCCTCGACTCGATCGGCGATACCTGCCCAGAATGTCCGCCCGAAGACTAAAAGAACTGGCGAGCACAAGCGTCGGTGTCGACGTCGCTTAGGAGCGTCGGCCGACGTACAGCTCGATGTCGTGCGTGCCGCAGGGATGGCCCGCGCCGCATCGGCGCCCTCGGACCTCTGTGCCCAGTTGGCCGGCAGATAACTTCATTTTCCCAGAAAAATTTCTATGCACCCCTATCCGTGTGCCTTAGCCGGCCGCAGCATTCGCGTGACGCTACCAAACGCCTTGTCGATCACAGGCCAGAACAGCAGCACGATGGCCAGCGTCGTGATCGAGCCGACGAGGCCGTTCGACCAGAACACCTTCATGTCGCCGCCGGAGCCGATCATCGACAATCGGAACGCGTCCTCGGCGCGGTTGCCGAGCACCAGAGCCAGCGTGAACGGCGCCAGCGGAATACCAATCTTCTTGAAGGCGTAACCGACGACGCCAAAGCCGAGCATCAGCCAGATGTCGAACATCGCGTTCTGGATCGCGTAGGCGCCGATCGCGCAGGACACCACGATCATCGGGGCGACGGCGGCGAACGGCACCCGCAGAATCGAGGCAAAGATCGGCACCGTCGTCAGCACCAACACCAGTCCGACGACGTTGCCGAGATACATCGAGGCGATCAGACCCCAGACGAAGTCCTTGTGCTCGACGAACAGTAACGGCCCCGGGTTGAGACCCCACACCATCAGGCCGCCCAGCAAAATCGCCGCGGTGCCGGAGCCGGGAATGCCGAGTGCGAGCATCGGCAGCAGCGCTGCGGTGCCGGATGCATGGGCCGCGGTTTCCGGCGCGAACACGCCCTCGATGCGGCCCTTGCCAAAGCTGTCCGGGTCCTTGGAAAAACGCTTGGCGAGGTTGTACCCCATGAATGAGGCTGCGATGGCCCCGCCCGGTGTGATGCCGAGCCAGCAGCCGATGAACGACGAACGCAGCAGCGTCACCCAGTATTTCGGCAGGTCCTTCCACACCGACAGCACCACGCGAAGCGAGATCCCGGCAGCGTGGCCGCGCAGCGCCAGGCGCTCCTCCATCGTCAGCAGGATTTCGCTGATGCCGAACAGGCCGATGACCGCGACCAGGAAGTTGATGCCGCGCAGCAGTTCGGTGGAGCCGAAAGTCATGCGCAGCTGGCCGGATACGGTGTCCATGCCGATGCCTGCGAGCAGCAAGCCGAGCGACATCGAAATGACGGTCTTGTGCTTGGCCTCGCGGCCGAGGCCGACAAAGGAGCAGAAGGTGAGCAGATAAACCGCGAAGAATTCCGGCGGCCCGAATTTCAGCGCGAACGACGAGATCATCGGCGCCAGAAACGTGATCAGCAGCACCGCGACCAGCGAGCCGATGAAAGACGAGGTGAAGGCCGCCGTCAGCGCTTCCGCCGCCCTGCCCTGTTGCGCCATCGGATAGCCGTCGAAAGTGGTGGCGACCGACCAGGCTTCGCCGGGAATGTTGAACAGGATCGAGGTGATGGCGCCGCCGAACAACGCGCCCCAGTAGATGCAGGACAGCATCACGATCGCCGAGGTCGGATCCATGGTGAAGGTCAGCGGCAAAAGGATCGCCACGCCGTTGGGGCCGCCGAGGCCCGGCAGCACGCCGACGAAAATGCCGAGCACCAGCCCGACCATCATCAGCAGCAGCGTCTTCCATGTCAGGAGCACGGCAAAGCCGTGCACGAGTAGACCGAAGGCTTCCATTATTCAGGTCCTGTCGATCTGTTAGTGGCCAAAGGCCGCTTCGAGCGGCCCCTTCGGCATGATGACGTCGAAGGCGATGTCGAAGGTCAGGAACATCACTGCGGTGAAGATGACGGCGGTCAGCAGCGACTTCCACAGGGCGATCTTGCCGACCATCCGCATGAAGCCCGCAATCAGGAGGAAGCTTGCGACATAGAGCCCGAGATATTGCGTGGCGAGGCAGAACAGGAACGTCGGCACGAACACCGCCATGACCCGGCGAAGCTGTGCCCGGGTGACGAAAACTTCCGCGGCTTCCTTGCGCGACAGGAAGGCCGCCGCGAGGCCGTAGAGGCTGGCGCCGCCGAGGATCACGCAGAGATAGAACGGAAAATAGCCGGGCTGCGGACCGGTCGAATCCCAGGCAGCCCCGGTACGCCAGTTGTCCCATCCGAGCGTCACCGCGAGCGCGAGCAACAACAGCGACACCACGACGTCGACGATGCCGGTAGACGTCACCGCCAGCGAATCCGCCTCCGGCGCGGTCGGGTCATCGACGACAATTTCGATATCGGTATTGGACATGGATCACGCTTATCCCGGCAAGTATCGTTCGGCAGAGGGGATAGCGTGCTGGTATACCAAGCGTCAATGATATCAGGCGCGGTCCGGAAACGCGCTCGCAAGTGCAGCACGATCGGGCCGCAACACGCCGCGCTCGGTGATCAGGCCCGTCACCAGCCGGGCCGGCGTGACATCGAAGGCATAATTGGCGACCGGCGAACCTGCGGGCACCACGCGCACCGTTTCGATGCGGCCGTCGGCGGTACGGCCGATCATGGTGGCGACCTCGTCCGCGGCGCGCTGCTCGATCGGGATCTGCCTGATGCCATCGTCGATACTAAAGTCGATGGTCGGCGACGGCAGCGCAACATAGAACGGAACGCCATTGTCGTAGGCTGCGAGCGCCTTCAGATAAGTTCCAATCTTGTTGCAGACGTCGCCATTGGCGGTCACTCGGTCGGTTCCGACGATCGCGAGATCGACCATGGCGTGCTGCATCAGATGGCCGCCGGTGTTGTCGGCGATCACTGTGTGCGGGACGCCGTGGTGGCCGAGTTCCCAAGCAGTGAGCGAAGCGCCCTGATTGCGCGGCCGGGTTTCGTCGACCCAGACGTGAATCTTCAGGCCGCGATCATGCGCCAGATAGATCGGCGCCGTCGCGGTCCCCCAATCGACCGTCGCCAGCCATCCGGCGTTGCAATGGGTCAGGATGTTGATCGCCTCGCCCGGCGCCTTGGTGGTGGCGATCGCCTCGATCAACGCCAGACCATGCTGGCCGATATCGCGGTTGATCGCGACATCCTGTTCGGCAATTTCCGCCGCCCGAGCATAGGCGATGGGCGCGCGCTGGGAAGGCGGCGCCGGCTTGATCGCGTGCGTCATTTCATCGAGCGCCCATTTCAGATTGATGGCCGTCGGCCGCGTCGCGATCAGCAACTGGTAGGCACGGTCGATGCCGGCGTCGGAACGATCGTCGCGCATCGCCAGCGCCATGCCGTAGGCGGCGGTCGCCCCGATCAACGGCGCCCCGCGTACCAGCATGGTGCGGATCGCCTCCGCTGCAGCCTGAGCGGTCTCAAGGCGCGCAATCACGAACTCATGCGGCAGGCGCCGCTGGTCGATCGCTCCCACCGACCAGCCGTCCGGTTCCAGCCATATGCTGCGGAAATGCCGGCCGTCGACCTTCATGAGCGCAACACCCGCCCGGCCACCGCGTCGAGCTTCTTCAACAGGGCCGGATCGCGCACATCCGGCGCGGTAATCAAGGCTGAGTCAAGCGCCCGGTCGGAGCCGATCGGGCATGGCTCGTGTTGGCGTGGAAAATCGCGGGCGAGACGCGCAACCAATCCCCTGGCTTTCTCGGCATTCGAATTCAACACGCGAATGATATCCTGGACGGTAACGGCATCATGATGCGGATGCCAGCAATCGAAATCGGTGACCATCGCCACGCTGGCGTAACAGATCTCGGCCTCGCGGGCGAGTTTGGCCTCTGGCATGTTGGTCATGCCGATCACCGAATAGCCCTGCGCCTTGTAGGTCAGGCTCTCGGCGAGCGAGGAGAACTGCGGGCCTTCCATGCAGACATAGGTGCCGCCCTGCACCGCCGCGATGCCTTCGGCCTTGGCGGCCGCCGCCAGATGCATGTGCAGCCGTGGCGACACCGGATGGGCCATCGAGACATGGGCGACGCAGCCCCTGCCGAAGAAAGAGCTTTCGCGCTTGTGGGTACGGTCGACAAACTGATCGACCAGCACGAACGTGCCGGGCGGCAGTTCCTCCCTGAACGAACCGCAGGCCGAGAGCGAAACCAGGTCGGTGACCCCTGCCCGCTTCAGCACGTCGATATTGGCGCGGTAGTTGATGTCGGAGGGCGACAGTACATGTCCCTTGCCGTGCCGCGGCAGGAACACGATCGGCAAGCCCGCGATCACGCCACGCGTGAGTACCGCGGATGGCTCGCCCCAGGGGCTTTCGATTCTCTCGTCGCGGACGTCCTCCAGCCCCGGCAAGTCGTAGATGCCGGATCCGCCGATGATGCCAAGAACAGCATGGGTAACGGCACTGGTCATGGGTACTCCCGATCAACTCGTCGCAGCAGATGTTCGACTATACTGCGACGCAATAATCAAGCATTCTCCGCAGGGTACAAGGGACCTTGAAATGCCGACCACGAATGACAGGGACAAGCGCCAATCCATCATCGACGCCTGCCGCAGCATGAATGCACTGGGAATCAATCAGGGCACCTCGGGCAATATCAGCCTGCGCCATGACAGCGGCCTGCTGATCACGCCGACCAGCGTGCCCTACGAGACGATGCAGCCCGAGCAGATCGTGTTCATGAGCCTCGACGGCTCGCACGATCCCTCCCAGCGCCCGTCGAGCGAGTGGCGGTTTCATCTCGATATCCTGCGGGCGCGGCCCGAGGTCAACGCCGTGGTCCACGCGCATCCGCCCTATTCGACGATCCTGGCGATCATGAATCTCGAGATACCGCCGATCCACTACATGATTGCCTGCGCCGGCGGCGACACCATCCGCGTCGCGCCCTATGCGACCTTCGGCACGCAGGAGCTGTCGGCGCACGCGGTCGAAGCGCTCGAAGGTCGGCTCGCCTGCCTGATCGAGCATCACGGCATGATCGCGGTCGGGCCGTCGCTGTCTAAGGCGATGTGGCTTGCGGTCGAGGTCGAGGCGCTGGCGCGGCAATACCACGGCTGCCTGCAAATCGGCGCGCCGCGGTTGCTTCCGAAGGAGGAAATCAAGAACGTTCTCGGCAGGATCGCAGGATACGGTCCTGGCGACAAGTGACGTAGCCGGAAATCGGCCGGCGCGGCAGGCCGACGGCCTTACTTCGCGACGAATCCCGCTTCGTTCATCAGCGAGGCATTGAGCTTGTCGTCGTCCTCGAGGAATTGCACCATATCCTTGCCGGTCAAGAAGATCGGCTTCAGCGCCTGCTTCTCCATGTAGTCCTTGTACTCGGCCGTCTGTGTCACCTTCTGGAACAGGTCGACATAGAACGCCTGCTGTTCCGGCGTCACCTTGCCGGGCAGGAACATGGCGCGCAGCATCAGATACTGCACGTCGAGCCCTTCCTCCTTGCAGGTCGGGATGTCGTTCCAGGATTGCGTCTCGGTGACCTTGGTCTTGTAGGCGATGCGCTCCTTGTCGAACACGCAGAGCGCGCGGACCTGGCCGGCGCGCCAGACCTCGAGATTCTCAGAGGGGTTGTTGACGTTGGATTCGGTGTGATTGCCGACCAGTTGCGTCGCCGCCTCGCCGCCGGACTTGTACGGCAGGTAGGAGAATTTCGCGCCGGTCTTCTGCTCCATGAAGACGGTCAGCACGTGATCTTCGCGCTTGGAGCCGGTGCCACCCATCTTGAACGGCGAGCTCGCAGCCTTCGCGGCCGCGATGAACTCCTTCACGCTCTTCGGCCCCTCCGCGTTGTCCCACAACACGAACTGATCGAGCGCGATCACCGACACCGGGGTCAGTTCGCGCCAGTTGAAGGGAATTTTCGCCGACAACGGCAACATGTAAATCAGGGAGTACGCGATCAGCACCTTGTTTGCGTCGCCGTCGCTGGATTTCATGTACATCAGCGCTTCGGCGCCGGACGCACCACCCTTCAGCGACACCACGATCGGCTGCTTCATCAGATTGTTCTTCTGGATCGCCGCCTGCATCATGCGCGCCATCTGGTCGGAAGCGCCGCCGGCGCCCGCCGCGACCACGATTTCGACCGGCTTGATCGGCTCCCAGGCGGCAAAAGCCGGCGCGCTGGCGATTATGGCCGTCAAGGCGGCCGCGGCTCTCAGAATATGTCCCACGCGCTTCTTCCCTATGTCATTGTTCTGTTTGATAAAATTGGATCGAATTCCCACCCTATTGTGCGGGGGAATGGCGCTGAGTTCAAGCCGGACCGCAGCCGCTGCGCTATGACTTTCGCATGAGACGGCAAAGCGCGGTTCAAAAAAGCGCGGGCCCGCCTTGAGCCCGCGCGACTGGTCGAATGCTAGGTCCGGGATCCGCTCACACGATCAGGAGATCGTGTAACGATAGAGCGCGAGCTGGTCCGAGGTGCGCGGCAGGCTCTGGCCGACCATGAACTGTTCGGTGCGGAACAGTCCGATGCCGGCGTGGTCGGTGTCGTCGATGTGCGGCAGGTCGATCACGAGGCCAGCGTCAGGGTATCGCCTGCGCCGAGGAAATCGAGGTCCTTTCCTTGAACCGCCGTTCCCCGTGCCGCTCGTGGCGAACTAACGCACCGCTCGCTTGAATCGGAGGGTGTCGGCTCTGCCATGACACTATTCTCCGATGAGGGATCCGGGCTACACCCGTCTCTTCGGCGATTTCACGTACGGACATCACCGTAAAGTCCAGCGCGTCTGGTAGCCCTGAGACCGATATGATGATGGTGCACTGATCGTCCCATGCGCCGCCACGAGGCACCGCGAAATAGAGCCGGACCAGTCAGTCCCGATCGGCTCAACCTTTCGGATTTCGGTGCTCACGAATTCTGGGACGCGGCGGTTCCTATGATGCCCCCCGTTTTGTCGGCACCAACGCCGGCCGAAGCGTAGAAGATCAGGCACTCCCCGGCGTTGCGCTGGTACCAGTTCGCGACACTCACTTACCAACGGTAAGCTCAATAGTGAATCTCGCGTAAAGCTTGATATCGAAATGCAGAATTTAACGAGTCCGGTCTCTTAGAATAACAAGATTATTGTTCCTGCAGATGGACTGCGGGGACGAAATGCTTACCTTGAGCGAATTACAAATCGAAAGCTTGCATTGTCACGCGATTTGCGACGAAATTGGCGGGCGACTGAGCTTCCTCCTTCGCCCACAAATGGCCAGCTTCCAATTCGGCTTAAAATCCTGATGGATCATTTTGCTGATCAAGATCGATCGCCCGCCCCATCCTTTGTGCCCGATCTTCATGAAACAATTTGGGAGCCCTTAACAATTTCGAGGGCGGCTTGAAACGGTGAGAAAAACACGCAACATCTTGGTCTTCATGGGCACGCGCCCGGAAGCGGTAAAGCTCGCCCCCGTCGTGGCAGCGCTGCGCAGTTCCAGCGACTTTCATTGCACTGTGGTGGCGACAGGCCAGCACAAGGAGATGTTCCGTCAGGTCGCCGATACCTTCGGCTTCGCGGTCGACGCCGACCTCGACGTGATGCGACCCAACCAGACACTGGCAGGACTGACCGCCAGACTCATGACCGGCATCGACGGCTGGCTGGAAACGGCACAGCCGGATATGGCGCTGGTACAGGGCGACACCACCACCGTCCTTGCAGCATCACTCGCCTGCTTCTACCGGCGCATCCCGATCGGTCATGTCGAAGCGGGGCTGCGCACCGGCAACATCTGGTCGCCGTTCCCCGAGGAGGCGAACCGCAAGCTCGCCACGCCGCTGGTCGCGCTTCACTTCGCGCCGACCGAGGGTGCGCGCGAGGCATTGCTCCGCGAGCACGTTCCGGAAGAAATAATTTCGGTCACCGGCAACACCGTCATCGATGCCTTGCGCATCGAAGTGGCACGCCAGGCCGCCGACCCGGCGATACGCGCCGGTATCGACACTGAGCTGAGCCAGCTTCTCGGCGCCGACTGGGCGCAGGTACCGACCGTGCTCATCACCGGACACCGCCGCGAAAATTTTGGCGACGGCATCGAACAGATCTGCCGGGCGATCGTCATTCTGGCCGAGCGATTCCCGGATCATCGTTTCGTCTACCCGGTCCATCTCAACCCCAACGTCCAGACGCACGTCAACCGGCTGCTCGGCGGCCTGCCGAACGTGCGGCTGATCGCGCCGCAGGGCTATCGCAACTTCGTAGCGCTGATGGCGCGCAGCAAGCTGGTGCTGACCGACTCCGGCGGCGTTCAGGAAGAAGCACCCTCGCTGGGCAAGCCGGTGCTTGTCATGCGCGACACTACCGAACGTCCCGAGGGCGTCACGGCCGGCACCGCTCTTTTGACCGGCCCGAATGCACCCGCCATCGTCGAGCACGCGGTACGGCTGCTGACGGATGAAACGGCCTACCGGCTGATGGCTACCGCGAGAAATCCATACGGAGACGGGCACGCCGCCGAGCAGATCGTCGAGCGGATCCGCAACTATCTGGCAACCGAGCATCCACGACACCGCCGCGATTGAGAAGGGCTGGCCGTGTAAACTTGAGTCTGGCACATTCACGGCCGCGATGCGCCCAGTGAAGTAGGCAAAATTGAAACACCATGATTGCATGACGGAGGCCACGTGGGCATTACACCGCATGGCCTCAGCCGGGACTGTCCGCTCCTCGCAAGATTCCGTTTCCGCAGAAACAATTGCGGGGAACAAAAACATTTCAGCCTAAAATATGATCAACCTACCAAAGGTTCTCGGCAGAGTCTTGACCGCAATTGGCGACGACTTCATAGCTTACCTTGGCGCCCTCGTTGAGGTTGCTGAGCCCCGCTTCCTCGACGGCCGAGATGTGCACGAATACGCCCTTGCCGCCTGTATCGGGCTGAATAAATCCGAGCCCTTTGTCGGATTGAACCACTTAACTGTCGCCAACGTCGTCACTCCCTGTTTGATCTTTTTGGAGATGCTCTGGGTCTCGTTGGATGGCACCGCGCAGGATCAAATCTCTGCATTCTTCGCGTGACAGCATGTGACGGATTACGGAGCGCCGCTTGCTTGGCGGTTTTGCATCGTGATCGGGTCATGGCCGGCAACGAGTTTGGCGGCTTCATCGGTACGACGCTGCTGCGTAGGAACGTCAGGCACCACGTCGTTGAGTAGGCCGAGCGACGGCGCCTCGATCAGCCGCGCGGTGGGATCAGTCCTTAGCCCGTGCCGGCCCGACCAGCGGCTATGCTTGCATCGCACTCGGGCGCAGGCGCAGGCACCGGCCACAATGGTCGACACTCGGACAGCCATTTGCGATCGGCTGAACACGAGGATATGGCAGTCGAAGCGAGCGCCATGTCGCCATGATCCAGCGCCCATGAATCTAGGTAATGCTGCCTCCAGCTTGATCGGAATTCCACCGGGTAGGCAAAGCTGTCCTCCATGAGCCTGTCCGCATAACATGAGATCGAATCTGGCGCTCATTGCTCGATCGTAAACTTCCGGCGTGTGCGCCAACAAAATCGAAAAGGCATCTGAAGGAATTTGCGACGCGGCTTTCTCAATGTCGTCTGCCCGATAGAAATGCGGATCGTCAACGCCGGCCAGGAAAATACGTTGTCCGTCACGAACAATCGGTTCGCACTCGTTAAACAGCATGTAGATTCCCATGGCCTCCATTGAAGGGGCCATACGGATGCTGTCGTGGTTGCCGAGCACCCCATAAACTGGCCCCTTCAATTGGGCCTGCAGTTCATTGATGATTTCTAGACTTTTTTCGAATGGACCATATGTCTTGCCGCGATAGTCACCGGTTAAAACGCAAATGTCGTAGTGAAGGCCGCCGACCAAGCTAACCAGATGCTGCATCGCGCCTACACTTATATCGGCATGCAGATCGCTGATGTGAAGGATAGTGAAATTGTCAAATGCCGGAGGAAGATTGGCGAAAGCCACGCTATGTTTTTTGACAACGACGTGTCAGCGTTTCGACGCGCGCGGCCATAAAATCCAGTCAGCTTCAGCGCAGTTCTGACAATCCACGGCGCTGCGTACCAGTTTTCAAGATTGAAAAAGATCAGTCCCTGTCCAAACAGCTGGGCCTCATGCGATTTTCAGTCGCCGCCCCTTCTCCACCAAGGCCGCGAAGATATGTAGCATGAACGGGTCACCATCCTTTCCTAGCTCGGCAACAATAAAAGGCGCCCGTTAGATCATAAGGCCAGTCACAGATGCCACGTCGCGGGAAAGCCGGTCGAGTTTAGAGACCACCAGGCAGCATTTCGAAGCTTTGGCAGCAGCCAAGGCGGCGGCTAACTGAGGCCGCCTGTCGATGGCGTCGGCTCCTTTGCCGCTTTCGTACTCGACGAACTTCGCCACGATTATCGGGGACGCGGTAAAGGCGAATTGCCGGATAAGGAAACGCTGATCTTCAATTCCGAGGCCCGATCGCTGTTGACGCTGCGCAGATAGGCAATCGCACGTCGCCACGTTCGTTCGTCGATCAGCTGTTATGGAAGAAGCCGGCCAGTGGCCGACTTTTCTTGCAGGGCTCCTTATCAACCGAAGACTTGGCACTGCCAAGCGGAATGGCGTCGCCGCCCGGACTGGGCCATCAGGTCACCGACAAGCGTCACATTGCGTGAAAGACGGTCGAGATTGGCAACAACTACGCTACACGTCGTAGCCTTTGCGGCAGCCAGCTGAGGGCGCCGTTCCAGCGCGTCGACCCCCTGCCCCCTTCCCGGTTCCGGCCTCAACATAACCCGGCAGCTATCTTGAGAGATTCGGCGGCAGCAAAGCGCTCGATTGCAGATCGTTGGGCATCGATGCCAACAGCGGAGCGGTGCTGGCGCCGCGTTGAAACCCTGTTTAGCATAGTGCGCAACATGAACTCGCCGCATTGCGAAGCCCAGGACTTTGTGCAACGTGGTAACTCGTTTCGGCGGCGGTGTACTTTTCTCAGTGGAACAGCACCGAGCCTATCGGCTCGATGCGCGCAACCCGTACTTCTTCAAACTTCCAAGGCGACCGAGACACTGCGCGGAGCATGATGAAACCCTCCCTCTCCCCGCACGCAACCGACTACTACCGCCCGGACATAGATGGTCTGCGGGCGTTTGCCGTAGTTTCTGTCGTGCTGTATCACGCCTTTCCGAAGGTGGTCAGCGGCGGCTACGTCGGCGTAGACGTCTTCTTCGTCATTTCCGGTTTCCTCATCTCGAAAATCCTTTTCGCTGAGATAACCGAGCACCGCTTCTCATTCACGGCGTTCTATGAGCGGCGCATAAGGCGCATTTTCCCGGCGCTTGCTGTTTGCTTGGCCGCCGTATTGGCTTACGGCTTTGTCGCCCTGACGCCGGATGAGTTGGCGCAGCTCGGCAAGCATGTGTTTCTCGGTGCAGGCTTCCTCTCCAACATGGTGCTATGGAGCGAAAGCGGCTACTTCGATGGCGCCGCGACCTATAAGCCGCTGTTGCATCTCTGGTCCTTGGGTATCGAAGAGCAGTTCTACATCCTCTGGCCGGCCCTGCTGTGGTTGGCTTTCCGGTTGAAGCCCAAGGTGGGACGACTGCTGGCCGTGCTGTTCCTGGCCTCCTTCATAATCAACGTCGCGCTATCCATTACCGAAATCTCCGCTGACTTCTACTTACCCGTCTCACGTTTCTGGGAGCTCTTGGCCGGAGCAGGCCTGGCTTGGCGAGGCCAGTTGGTCCTTTCGCCTAATGTCCGGTCCTGGATTTCCTTTGCCGGCTTAGCCGCCATTGTGACATCGGCGGCCCTCTTCACGGCTGAGATGCGCTTTCCAGGCTGGCTTGCTCTGCTTCCGGTGGCGGGAGCCGCAGCTGTAATCCTAGCTGGCCCCGAGGCGACGGTGAACCGGCTTGTCTTTTCCAACCGCGCCGTCGTGTTCGTCGGACTGATAAGCTATCCGCTCTATCTCTGGCACTGGCCCCTAATTTCCTATGCGAATATTATTCGCCTGGGTAAGCCGCCGACCCCTCTGATGGCCTTGGGGCTCGTCGCTACTAGTTTCCTGCTTGCTTGGGCCACCTACCGTTTCATCGAGTATCCAGTTCGCTTTGGGAGGCACCGCCACCGTCGCACCCTGATCGTCGCAGCTTGCGTGGCGGCTCTCGGTGCCTGCGGATTGGCAGTGTGGATCAAGGGTGGTTTCCCGGAACGTTTTCCGTCCCTTCCCGGGATCGACATCCGGAAGGTCGGCGACGCCAGACTCGATGCGGACTTCAAGCCTACCAAGGGTATGGAGGTGTCAGACCACGGCTGGACTTTGGTGGCCCATCTTGGCTACGGCGAGCGCAAGGTGGCGTTAAGCGGCGACAGCCTGCTGTTTCACTACGGGCCTAGGGTGCAGCAACTGGCCGACGAACGGCAGCTGGCCGCCAACACCTATTTCGTGACAGGTCCGAGGTGCGCCCCGGTCCCGGGACTGATCCAGCGCGACAAATTCGCGCGCTGCGCCAATTTGCCCAGCATACTTTTTGACCTGGTACAGCGTGAGAAAGTGCAATCCGTGGTGCTTGGTGCTGCATGGAGCGGCTACATCAACGAGGACATGATGATGGAAGTAGAAGGGAGGCGTTTGCCCTTAACCGCAAAGGAGGGCGTGGACGCCTTCTACTTCAATCTTGAGCACTATGTGCGCTTGTTACAAAGCCAGCGAGCCACGGTCTATTTGGTGCTGGCCGCGCCTGCACACCCCCGCTTTAGCCCCCGCGAGATGGTAACGCGCAGCCTGACCGGCTTTCGGATCGCTCCCCACGTTGGGGAGCCAATACCCACGGCCGAACTGCAAGCTGTTTATGCCACCGTTAACGCGAAGCTGCGCGCCATCGGTGACCACACTGGAGCGACGCTACTCGATCCCGCTCCCGACATCTGCGGCAGCGGCGAGGACTGCTCGCCCTTCTTCGGAGCGGGCGAGCCGAAATTCTCAGACGACGCGCATCTACGCCCCGTCTTCGTGCGGCAGCATCTGCGCTTCCTCGATCCCTTGTTGAGGTGATCGGTGGTCGCAGGGTTGCGTGGCATTATGCCCGCGAATGGTCGGCTGAAGTTCAACACCTGCGATGTAACCGCGAACGCGTCTTACGATAAGCGGCCGACGCATGGCCTTAGCCATTTCGACTTTGTTCTAGCCGGGTTCTCGCTTAGTCATGTACCTCCTCCTTACTGAATTTCGCGACGTATTTCAGCGCTCTGATCGATGAAATCCCTGACTGAGCCAGATTAGAATGAACCATTCATCGTGTAAGCTAGTAGCCCCGCATAGCCCACCTATGGTTGAACCCTATGTCATCGGACCGCACCGATCTAGCCTTGATGGCCGAGACGCTGGCGAAATCCCCGGACTATCGAGTGCTCCGCAGACTGGCTCCTCGAACTGAATTGCGTCCTGCGATGGGCAAGCTATAAAGACCGGCATCTTACTCGACGTCGAGACCACGGCCCTCAATACGATGCAGGCCGAAGTCATTGAACCTGCCATGGTCAAGTTCACCTATCTGCCGGACGACGGAATAGCAGCCATTACCGATGTGTTTTCCGGTTTCAACGAACCCTCAATCCCAATACCGGAAGAAATTAGCGAACTCACTGGCATTACCGATGAAGAAATGGTGTCGGGTCATCGTATCGACCCAGAAGCCGTTGCGTCTTTCATCTCCGATGCAGTTCTGATCGTAGCTCACAATGCGAACTTCGACCGAAAGTTTGCGGAGCGCTATTGGCCCCAATTCGAGAGGAAGCCCTGGGCCTGTTCAGCGACAGAAGTCGAGTGGCGAAAGCACGGGTTTGACGGGTCTCGACTAGGATATCTGCTAGCCGGCCTCGGCCTCTTCCACCAAGCGCATCGAGCCATCGACGATTGTAGAGCACTAATAGAAATCTTGTCAGCAAACGTCCCGAACCTGGATCGATCCGCCTTCGCGGTCCTGCTTGAGCGAGCTCGCTGCACTATTCGCATTTGGGCAGAACAAACTCCGTTTGAGTTGAAGGACATGCTCAAGAAGCGGGGCTACGCGCCTTCAGTGCACCTGAAGAAATAGCCTCATAGGTCTTGGTGCGGCCGACGCCGGCAACGGCACACGCTTCGAGCTACCGAACGGCAGGGCTTGCGTAGCGCCTGCTCCGAAGAGATCGCGCTGCGCCAAGGTTATATTTCATTGGAAGAATTCGAGAAGGCGGCTCAACGCAGCGTGAAGAGCCGCTATGGCGAATATTTGATGTCAATTGCACAGTCATTCAATACGTAAAATTCTGATGCCGGGGCAGACGTGACACGGTTCAGGGACTTCACTGTTTTCGTAACCGGCGGCGTGGGCCTTATCGGCTCGGCGGTCGTCCGGCATTTATTGCCGCGATACCCAAGCGCGGGTCGTCAACGTCGACAAACTGACTTATGCCGCAAATTTAGACTCGCTGCCCGACGCGACCACCAATCCACGTTACGCCTTCGAGCAACAATGCATCTGCGATGGACCAGCGCTGCGGAAGTGCTTCGAGAAGTATCAACCCGCGCGGTGATGAACCTTGCGGCTGAAAGCCACGTCGATCGCTCGATCGATAGCCCCAGCAATTTCCTCCAGACCAACGTTGTAGGCACCTTCACGCTACTGCAAGAAGCTCTGCGCCATTGGCGCTCGCTATCCGGCGAGAAGCGCGCGTGTTTCCACTTCCTTCACATTTCCACGGACGAGGTGTTTTGGCTCACTCGGCGCGGACGGTCGCTTCACAGAAGCCACCGCTTATGCTCCTAGTTCACCTTATTCCGCCAGCAAGGCCTCATCGGACCATCTGGTCCGGGCTTGGCGCGAGACCTACGAGCTGCCAACTCTGGTCACCAACTGTTCGAATAATTACGGACCTTACCACTTTCCCGAAAAGTTGATCCCGCACGTGATCATCAAAAGACTCGCAGGCGCGCCCCTGCCGGTCTACGGGGATGGCAAAAACGTTCGCGATTGGCTCTAGGTCGAGAACCACGCCATAGCTCTGACCCTCGTGCTCGAACGCGGCGTGCTAGGCGAGACATACAACGTGGGTGGAGGCAACGAACGCACCAACCTGCATGTGGTAGAGACTATTTGCGATCTGCTGGATGAGCTTTCGCCGAGCGCGACCGGCTCACGTAGGCACCTGATCACCTTTGTGGCCGACCGTCCTGGTCATGACAAACGCTATGCCGTTGATGCCTCGAAGCTGGAGCGTGAGCTGGGTTGGCGCTCGGAAGAAAACTTTGAAAAAGGAATAGCAAAGACGGTGGACTGGTATATCGACCACGAACCATGGTGGCGACCTATATTAGAGCGGGGCTACACCGCGAGCCGCCTAGGATTAGGCCAATCGTTCATATGAGGGAAGCAGTAGAGTTCTAGGGTATCGCAAGGCGGCGGATGTGGCTTGTAAGTCCGAAATCCAGTGGCCTCACGACTGCGATTGTCATCGTGGCGCCGGACGCCGTGAAGCCGAAAGCCCGCAACGGGAGTTGCGGCGCAGGGTGATGGGTATGGGCGTGTTTGTGGGTCGCGTGCCATGCACGCGATCAGCCCAATTATGGCGTTTGGATTTGCGTCCTTCATGGCTCGGTCGCCGGCTGACGGCGCGCGCAAACACCAATGCTTGAGCTATTGGCCTTTCCAGTTCGGCGTACGCTTGTTGAGGAAGGCATCCATCCCCTCGCGGAAATCCTCGCTCATGTAGGCACGCAGAATCAGATCCCGGCCTTCCTCGCGCGACAGTGTGCGGCGGAGACGGAGCACCGCTTCCTTGGCGGTTTCCATCGTGATCGGCGCATGGCCGGCAACGAGCTTGGCGGTTTCATCGGTGCGGCGTTGCAGCGCCGGCACGTCAGGCACCACTTCGTTGAGCAGACCGAGCGACAGCGCCTCGGGCGCCTCGATCAGCCGCGCGGTGAAAATCAGGTCCTTGGTCCGTGCCGGCCCGACCAGCGCGACGACCCGGCTGATGTTGGACATCGACAGGCAGTTGCCCAGCGTGCGCGCGATCGGAAAGCCGATGCGCGTCGCCGCAGTGCCGATCCGGATATCGCAACAGGCGGCAATCCCCGCACCGCCGCCGGTGCAGGCGCCGGCAATCGCCGCAATCGTCGGCACCCGGACCTTTTCGAGCGTGCCGAGCACACGATCGATCCGCTCCTCGTATTCGAGCGCGTCTTCCGCGGTCTTGAAGGCGCGGAACTGCGAAATATCGGTCCCCGACGCGAACGCCTTGTCTCCCGCGCCGGTCAGGATCATCACCTTGATCGAGCGGTCCTTGTTGACGGCCTCACAGATCGAAGCCATCTGCTCGTACATCGCAAACGTCAGCGCGTTGCGTGCCTGCGGACGGTTGAACGTCAGCCGGGCAATGCCGTCCTCGACGGAATAGATCAGGTCTTCGGTCGCAGCTACCGGGGCGTTCATCGCAGCTCTTTCTGTTCTTGTGTTGTTGGGTCGAGGACCTGCTCAGGCGACGGCGGATTTCGGCATCGGCACGATGTCGCGTCCTTTAAGAACTTCCATCGCCGCCAGCACGCCACCGCCGCGATGCGGCACCTTGGCGAGATCGAGACCCATCTCGACGCCCGACAGCGTTCCCATCAGCATCAGATCGTTGAAATGACCGATATGGCCGATCCGGAACACCTTGCCCTTGATCTTGTTCAGGCCGGTGCCGAGCGACATGTCGAAGTTTTCCAGCACGACCTTGCGGAAGGCGTCGGCATCATGGCCTTCCGGCATCACCACGCCGGTCAGTGCGGGCGAATGCGCGCCCTGCTCCTGACACTGGGTTTCCAGACCCCAGGCCTTGGCGGCCGCGCGGGTCGCGGCGCTGTGACGCTTGTGGCGGGCAAAGACGTTCTCCAGCCCCTCTTCCTCGAGCATCTTGACCGCCTCGCGCAACCCGAACAGCAGGTTGGTCGCGGGCGTATAGGGCCAGGTGCCCGCCTTGTTGATCGCGATGACTTCCTGCCAATCCCAATAGGAGCGCATCGCCGGGTTGGCCTTCGCCACCGCGATTGCCTTTTCTGAGACGGCATTGAAGCCAAGGCCCGGCGGCAGCATCAGGCCCTTTTGCGAGCCGGCCACCGAAACGTCGATGCCCCAAGCATCGTGCTCATATTCCAGCGAACCGAGACCGGAGATGGTGTCGACCATGAACAGCGCCGGATGCTTGACGCGATCAAGGATGTTGCGGACTTCGAGCGGATGGGTGACGCAGCCGGTCGAGGTCTCGTTGTGCACGATCATGACGGCCTTGATCTTGTGCTGGCGATCGGCCGTCAGGTGCGCTTCAAGCTGCTCGAGATCGGCGCCATGGCGCCAGTCGCCCGGCAGGAAATCGACGTCGAGCTTGAATTTGGCGGCAATGCCGCGCCACAGCACGGCAAACTGCCCGGTCTCGGCCATCAGCACCTTGTCGCCGGGCTGCAGCGTATTGACGATGGCCGCCTCCCAGGCGCCGGTACCGGACGACGGATAGATGATGACCGGCTGCTTGGTGCGGAACACCCGCTGCATGGCGCCCAACACCGCATGACCGATCTCGGCGAATTCAGGACCCCGGTGGTCCATGGTCGGCATGTCCATGGCGCGCAGCACCCGGTCCGGCACGTTGGTCGGTCCCGGAATCTGCAGAAAATGCCTTCCAGTATGCACGGTCATGGGCGTCCTTCCCGGTATTCCCTAGTTTCGCGAGACGCTCGAATATCACTATTTGGCGGGCTTGTCCCCCGCCCGGCGGAGGCCATCAATGCGCCCGAAGCAGGGCTGGACATGCCCCCCTTGGGGGTCGCAGGGGGATCGTCATGCATGTCCCTTAATGAGCCCGATCCATTCCGAACACCGCTTTGCCAAGTCGATGGCACCGCCAGGCAAAGATCTCACTTCATCGCTTGTGTCATGAACGCGATCGACCAGGACGACACTTCGGGACGACACTTGCAGGCACGGATCGTCCACGTCCTGCACTGGAAGCCCGGCGGACATGCCCTGACAAAACCTTCCCGCCTGGATTTTTTGGATTAGCCAAGCCGGCACAATGGTTTAGGTTGGCCTGATCCGCCAGCGCGCCGGTCTGGCCTCGCCAACAATCTCAAACGCCCCTGACATGTTTCTTGAGTGCCAAAAGAATCGGCCCCAGCGCCGGGGGGAAGGCTGGGGCCGAAGTACAATGTGCCGGGAGGGAGGAGAAAGCCGACACGCTGCTGATATTGGTCGTTGGCCGCCAATTTCCCATCTATATTATGGTTTAGGAAGCACCTCAGTTGGTATGTAGCCGCCACTTCGCCGGGCGCGCCTCGCCAACTATCTCAACACCTTTCCCCTCATGGTTCTTGAGGCCGTGCTGTACAGCCAAGGCGATGCTCTGAGCGTTCGCCGTGGTGGCCTCTAGGCCCTCCGCCTTGAGGTTGGCTTCGGCCACCGGGCGAGCGGTCAGACAGCAGGCGAAGTCGTCGCCTTCCTGCCGACAGACGTTCAACGGCAGCTCTAACGATTTGGCCTAACCGTCAATATTGCGCACGAAGTCATACCGACAGCCCCTCCTCTGTCTTCTTCCGCATTATTTAAGCAGGTGGTCGTATCACTCACGATTCGAATCGCTTCGAATCCGTTGTCGACCATTGATCTGTCAGGCCGCCGCCGCCTTCCTGCGGTTTGCAGCGATTCTTTCATCCACCAGGATAACAATGGCGTCGAGCAGGGGATGGCTCATGCCTTGTTGTTGGGCGACGAGTTGCACCAGCTTGTCGGCACGTTCGATATTAATCGCGCCATTGTTGAGCGCGCGCGCAGCCGAAGCCGGACGCGACAGGCTTTCCGCGGCCGCAGCATATTTCTCGAATGGTACAAGTTCATCGCGCGAGGCACCAAGCTTGACGCACACGTCCAGGACGAACTCGTATATCGAACGCGAATCCTCGAGATTGGCATGCACCGCTTCCTGTGCGGTTCGCATGCCGTCCTGGGTGATACACCTGTAATTGCCGGCCAGAAGCATCGCCCATTTGGCCAGTGGCACGAAAAGCGAGTCGTGAACACGCAATTTTACCGGCAGTTCGATCCTGCCTTCCGGTGCATCGAAACGAACGGCATCGATATCCTTCTCGATGTTGCGAAGGATCTCGTTGCTCTTCTCGTTGTCAAAGCGTGCAACCTTGAAGTTGGTCGGCAAAGTTACTTGCAATATGTTGACCTTCTCCTCCGGAGGCCGGACCGCCTGCGGATCCGGGCTGCACAATGTCAACGTGCCGGGATCGAAGCTGTCCCATACCGCAGGCATGGCGTATGCTGGCCCGAGCAATTCGCTGTTCACATTGCGTATACGCTTCATGTAAGGCAGCGGCGGCATGTTCATAATCGACATGCACGGCACACGCGACTTCGCCACGGCATCGAGCAATTCGCGCACACCGGGCGAGCCGTATTGCGGCTCCTGCATCGCCAGCCCGATCAGGTCATAGTCTTTAGGATTTATATCGGCCGGACCGGAAGCAGACACCTTGCCCGGCAACTTGCGGGAATCGATCTCGATCTGCTCCTTGCGGCCCCGGATCGGCATCCGCACGCGAAAGCCTTCGGAATTGATAAGGTCAGCCTCAGCCGGCAAACAAACAAGTTTCACGCTGTGGCCGCCGAACATCATTTTGGACGCAAGAAGCGAACCATACGACGCACCGAGAATAAGAATCTTGTAGTTGGGCATGGTTTGGCTCCGGTGTTGAATAGATATCGACAAGGCTGGACGTGCAGGCGCTCTCACAACCTGAAAATGATCCGATAGGAGCTGACCGCCTCGGCCGCGGTAGAGAGGTCATTTTAGCTCTTGAGCGAGTACACCTCGCTTGACCGGATTCACTTCCGCAAGTTCTTCAAAGGGCTTTTCAGGATGCATCAGGAACGCCGAAAACCCGCCAAGCAGGAGCAATCCCATCGACATCAGGAACGGCAAGTACCAGTTGCCCGTCACGTCGATCACATAACCGGCGACCAAAGGCGAAACGATCGCCGCCAGCGCCGACCCGGTATTCATCAGGCCGGCGGCCGTCCCCGAATATTTCGGCGCTATATCCATCGGCACCGACCACATCGGCCCGATGGTGATCTCGGCAAAGAAGAAGCCGCCTGACAGACACAGGGCGACCACCGTGATGTCGTGGATGAACAGGATCGGAAGCAGCGACAAAAGAGCTCCGGCGAAACCCGCGACGGTGACACTCAGCCGCGCCAAGCGGACGTTGCCCGTTCGCTTGAGAATGCGATCGGACAGAATGCCGCCGAGGCTGTCGCCGACGACGCCGGCAAAGAACACGCCGGAAGCAAACAGCGCCGAATTCTTGATATCCAGGCTGTAGTTGTTCTTGAAGAACAGCGGCAGCCAATTGAGATATAGCCAGAGCGTCCAGCCGTAACAGAAGTAGGTGAGCGTGACCGGCCACATCCGGCGCAACAGCGGTCCCCACGGCACCTGCGGTCGCTGGTCGAGGGGGCGCGGCGGCAGCGACGCCAGTTCGGCCTCGGTGATTCCGGGGTGATCCTTCGGTTCATTGCGGAAATACAGCGCCCACACTACGCCCCACACCAGGCTGACCAGACCCAGCGCGACGAACGAGCCACGCCAGGTCAGCCAGACCATCAGCGTTGCGATCAACGGCGGCGTCGCGGCGTTTCCGAGCCGCGCGAATGCGTGGGTGAGGCCTTGGGCGAAGCCACGCCGGTTGGCGGGCGTCCAGTACTGCATGGCGCGCGTCGCCGTCGGAAAGGTTGCTCCTTCGCCGAAACCAAGCGCGACGCGCGCAATGAACAGCGTCAGCAGGCTGGTCACGAAGCCGGTCGCGATGGTGGCGAGCGCCCAGATCAGCCCGCACCAGAACAGGGTCTTGCGCGGCCCAAAGCGGTCTCCGACCCAGCCGCCGATTACCTGGAACAGCAAATAGGGATAGGCAAAGGCCGAGAATACCAACCCGAGCTCCGTGTTGCTCAGACCGAGTTCTTTCTGGATTTCACTGGCCGCCGTGCCGATGTTGACCCGGTCGACATAGGTGATGAAGTACATGACGCACAACATCGCCAGCACGACATGCGTGGCCTTGAACCGAAGCCGCATATTTCCCTCCCGTTTCGCTTTTTATTTATTGTATTGCTTCAACGGCTGCGCCGAACCGATGGCGCTAACCGTCCTGATGGTCTGCGACCCGGTCAGGTTTGAACCACCTTCAGGTGCGCCGGAGAATTTGACTGCGTCCGCTCTTCCAGCGATTTCATCGCAGCTTCGACGCCGCCGGCCCGATGCGGCACGCCCGCAGCGGAGAGACCCATCTCGACGCCGGACAGGGCCCCAATCAACGTCAGTTCGTTGCACTCGCCGAGGTGACCAATGCGAAACACCTTGCCGGCGAGCTTGCTCAGACCGGAGCCGAGCGACATGTTGTAGGTATCGAGCACGGTCTTGCGGAACTTGTCGGCGTCGTGCCCCGGCGGCATCAGCACAGCCGTCAGCACCGGTGAAAATTCAGCCGGTTCGAGGCACAGCACTTCAAGGCCCCAATGCGCGACGGCAGCGCGGGTAGCCGCCGCCAGACGGTGGTGTCGAGCGAACACCGCGTCCAGCCCTTCCTCGAGCAGCATCGCAATGGCTTCGCGCAACCCGTAGAGCAAGTTGGTCGCCGGCGTGTAGGGGAAGAATCCCGCCGCATTGGGCTTCAGCATCTCTTCCCAATCCCAATACGACCGCGGCATCCTGTTGGTCTTCGCAGCGGCGCGGGCTTTCTCGGAGATGGCGTTGAAGCCGAGCCCCGGCGGCAGCATGAATCCCTTTTGCGAACAGCTGACGGTGACGTCGACTTTCCACTCGTCATGCCGGTAATCGACCGAGCCCAGCGAGGAAATCGTATCCACCAGCAGCAGCGCCGGATGGCCCACCTTGTCCATGACGGCGCGAATGTCGCCGATCCGGCTGGTGACGCCGGTGGAAGTCTCGTTATGCACCACCATCACCGCCTTGATGGCATGCGTGATGTCCTGCGCCAGCGCGACTCCAATCGCCGTGGGATCGGCGCCATGGCGCCAGTCGCCCGGCACAAAATCGACCTCGATGCCCCAGCGCGCCGCCATCTGCCGCCACAGCGTGGCAAAATGGCCGGTTTCGACCATCAGGACCTTATCGCCCGGCGAAAGCGTATTGACGATCGCCGCTTCCCAGGCCCCCGTCCCCGACGAAGGAAAGATGATGACCGGTCCGTTGGTCTTGAAGATTTTTCGGCAGCCGTCGAACACCGCCTTGCCGAGTTCGGCAAATTCGGAACTCCGATGGTCAATGACCGGCATGTCCATGGCGCGGAGCACACGATCGGGCACCGGGCTTGGCCCGGGAATTTGCAGGAAATGGCGTCCTTGGGGCATGGATTCCTCGTTTCGGACCAAAGCTGCCGAAATATTGCATTCATTTTTTTGGATATCAACCTAAAAATTGTTCACAACAATGCATCGACGGCTCCCAATTCAAAGCCTATGTTTCGCTTATGAAGCCCTTGATTCCCCATGATGCCGGTTCGACGGCCCTTGCAACCGCGGCGGATGCCAGCCGTGAAGACCAGTCCCTGCATGGCGAGACCTTAACGCGGCTGCGGGACCATATCGTCGAAGGCAACATCCCGGACGGTGGCCGCGTTCCTGAGCGTCAGCTTTGCGAGATGATGGGCATTTCGCGCACGCCGCTGCGCGAGGCCCTGAAGGTACTGGCTTCTGAAGGGCTGGTGGAACTGCTACCCAACCGTGGCGCGCGCATTCGGCAATTGAGCGAGCGCGATCTTGCCGAACTGTTCGACGTCATGGGCGGGCTCGAAAGCCTGGCCGGCCGCCTCGCCTGCGAAAACATCACCGACGCCGAAATCGCCGAGATCGAGCGGCTGCATTACGAGATGTACGGCTTCTACCTGAACCGCGACATGCACGGCTATTTCCGCGTCAATCAGTTGATCCACCACAAGATCGTCGAAGCCTCGCGCAACACAACGCTGCGAAACACTTACGCCAACTTCGCCGGCCGCATTCGGCGGGTCCGCTACTCCGCCAATTTTGCCCGCAAGCGCGAGCGATGGGGGGAAGCCATGCGCGAACACGAGACCATCCTGGACGCGCTGCGTCGCCGCGCCGGCAGCGAACTCAGCGACATCCTGTTTATACATTTGCGCAACAAGCGGACGGCCGCGGTCGAACATCTGAAAGACGGCGTCGACGCCTAGGTCAGGCGAGGCGC
This sequence comes from Bradyrhizobium sp. KBS0727, assembly GCF_005937885.2. Taxonomy (NCBI): domain Bacteria; kingdom Pseudomonadati; phylum Pseudomonadota; class Alphaproteobacteria; order Hyphomicrobiales; family Nitrobacteraceae; genus Bradyrhizobium; species Bradyrhizobium sp. KBS0727. Next base: position 4,969,524 of record NZ_CP042176.1, read on the forward strand.
CGCCCACGCCTTGGTCGTTTTGAATTCAAAACTAAACATAATACGAAATCGTTGCATTTATTTTTCCACCCAAGTACGAGCGAGCGATGTTTGCCGGTAGCAGCGGGGGTGGAATGTCCAACAAAGGCTCAGTGACGCTCGAAAACAGGTTGGCCCGCGAGATCAAGGGCGACGTTTTCTTCGATGCCTTCAACCGCGGCCGCTATGCGACCGACGCCTCTTTCTACCAGATCGTGCCGCTCGGCGTGGTGGTTCCCCGGACCATGGACGAGGCACTTCGTACGCTCGCCATCGTCAGGGATGAGGGCCGGATCGTCACCCCCCGCGGCGGCGGCACCTCGCAGTGCGGCCAGACCGTCAATGATGGCGTAGTCGTCGACTTTTCGAAGCATCTGAACCACCTCCTTTCGCTCGATGTCGCCAACCGGACCTGCGTGGTCGAACCCGGCATCGTGCTGGATGATCTCAACCGCCAGCTTAGAAAGCACGGGCTGTGGTTTCCGGTCGACGTTTCCACCGCCTCCCGCGCCACCATCGGCGGCATGGCCGGCAATAATTCCTGCGGCGGACGCTCGCTGCGCTACGGCACCATGCGCGACAACACGCTGTCGATGGATGCGGCGCTGGCCGACGGCACGCTGCTGCATTTCGGCGAGGTGCCGCGCGATCTCGCGCAGGTCAACTCGCCCGACACTGGCCTTGCGCTGTTCCGCGATATGCTCGATCTCGGCGAGCGGGAGGCAGGCGAGATCGCCGAGCGGTTTCCGAAAGTGCAGCGCCGCGTCGGCGGCTACAACCTCGATGCGCTGGTGCCGCGCAATGCGCCCAACAATATGGCGCATCTGCTGGTCGGCTCCGAAGGCACACTGGCCTTCACCACGCAGGTCGAGCTGAAGCTCTGGCCTGTGATCCGCAACAAGGTGCTGGGCGTCTGCCACTTCGGAAGCTTCTATGAGGCGATGGATGCGGCGCAGCATCTGGTGAAGCTGCGCCCCATTGCAGTCGAGCTGGTCGACCGCACCATGATTGCGCTCGGCCGCGATATCGCGATGTTCCAGCCCATTATCAGTACCGCCGTGCGCGGCGATCCCGACGCGGTGCTGATCGTGGAATTCGCCGAGGAAGACCAGGCCGAAAACCTGCAACGCCTGAAGCAGCTTGGCGAACTGATGGGCGATCTCGGATTCGGCTGGGACCAGCCGCAGCGCAAATGGGGCGGCGTGGTCGAAATCACCAAGCCCGCCCTTCAGGCCAGCATCGCCGATTTCCGCGCCGCCGGGCTCAACGTCATGATGTCGATGAAGCAGGAGGGCAAGCCGGTCTCCTTTGTCGAGGATTGCGCGGTGCCGCTGCCACACCTGGCCGACTATACCGAACGGCTCAACGCCATCTTCGCCAGGCACGGCACCCGCGGCACCATGTACGCGCACGCCTCCGAAGGCTGCCTGCACGTACGCCCGGTGCTCAACTTAAAACTCGAAAAAGACGTCAAGGCGATGCGCGCCATCGCCGAAGAAACGTTCGAGGTGGTGCGCGAATACAAGGGTTCGCATTCCGGCGAGCATGGCGACGGCCTGGTTCGCTCGGAATTTCATGAGACGATGTTCGGCTCCCGCATCGTTGCCGACTTCCGCGAGATCAAGGCGCGCTTCGACCCGGAAAACATCCTCAATCCAGGCAAGATCGTCGATCCACCCAAAATGGACGATCGTTCGCTGTTTCGCTATCCGCCGGAGTATCGCGTCACGGAGTTCAAGACCGCGCTCGACTGGTCGGCCTATCCCGGCGCCGGCGGCGGCTTTCAGGGCGCGGTGGAGATGTGCAACAACAACGGCGCCTGCCGGAAGCTCGAAGGCGGCGTGATGTGCCCGTCCTACCGCGCCACCCGCAACGAGAAGGATGTCACCCGCGGCCGCGCCAACACGCTGCGGCTCGCAATGTCAGGCCAGTTGGGCCCGGATGCGCTGGCTTCCGACGAGATGATGGACACGCTCAAACTCTGCGTGTCCTGCAAGGCGTGCCGCCACGAGTGCCCGACCGGCGTCGACATGGCCAAGATGAAGGTCGAGGTACTGGCCGCGCGCGCAGCCAAGCACGGACTGTCGCTGCGCGACCGGCTGGTCGGTTATCTCCCGCATTACGCTGGGCTTGCATCCCGGCTCGCTCCGCTCGCCAACTGGCGCAACCGCAGCCCGGTGCTGCGCGCGCTGTTCGAAAAATTCGCAGGCATCAGCGCGCAACGCGCTTTGCCCGCGTTCCGGCGCGACGTGTTCAGACCCGATGCCGAGGCCTTCGGCCCCGTCGACGGCCGCGAGGTCGTGCTGTTCGCCGACACCTTCAACCGCGCCTATGAGCGGGAAAATCTCGATGCTGCGCTGCGTGTGCTGGTCGAAGGCGGATACCGCGTCCATGTTCCCAAGGCCGCCGATCGCGGCCGGCCGCTCTGCTGCGGACGCACTTTCCTTTCGGCGGGCCTGGTCGATCAGGCGCGCAGCGAACTGGACCGGCTGGTCGCGACCTACTCACCCTTCGCCGCGCGCGGCGTGCCGATCGTGGGGCTGGAGCCGAGCTGCCTCCTGACGCTCCGCGACGAACTGCTTTCGCTGCGCTCCGACAACGATGCCAGAAACGTCAGCGCGCATGCGCTGTTGTTCGAGGAGTTTCTGGTTCGCGAGGCGGAGGCTGGCCGGCTTAAACTTCCGGTTGGCTCTATCCCTGAGAAGGCGCTGGTGCACGGCCACTGCCACCAGAAATCATTCGGCGCGTTCAAGCCGGTCGAGAAGATCCTGCGCCTGATCCCCGACCTCAACGTCGAGATCATCGAGTCCAGTTGCTGCGGCATGGCCGGCGCCTTCGGTTATGGCGCCGACACCTATCAAGCTTCGATCGATATGGCCGAACTCTCGCTGCTGCCGGCGGTGCGCGGTGCCGACGCGGCCGCGCTGATCGTCGCCGACGGCACCTCGTGCCGGCATCAGATCAAGGACGGCACGAAGCGTACAGCGCTTCACGTCGCACAGGTGCTGGCGATGAGCCTCGACAGCGCCAAAACCCATTCAGACCCCTCCCCTGTCACAAAGGAACAGAATAATGGCTGAACTCACCCTCGACGTTGCCCGCAAGATTCTCGATGCCGCGCTTGCCAAGGGCGTCGAAAAGAAATTCAAGCCGCTGGTCATCACCATTCTCGACGCCCGCGGCTGCGTCAAAGTCACGGCGGCACAGGACGGCACCAGCCTGATGCGAGCCGAAATCGCCCATGGCAAGGCCTATGGCGCGCTGGCGATGGGCATGGGATCGCGGGCGCTGTTCCAGCGCGCGCAGGAGCAGGCCTATTTCATCGACGCCGTGAACACGATGGCGCAGGGCCGGCTGGTGCCGGTGCCCGGCGGCGTGCTGATCATGGGCGATGGCGGCTTGCTCGGCGCGGTCGGCGTCAGCGGCGACACCTCGGACAATGACGAGATTTGCGCCCTCGCCGGCATCGAGGCCGCCGGACTGAAGGCGAACGCCGGATAATGCACGGCAATCAAGCAACGGCTTGATGCTTTCGATTCTAAGCTATTGATTTTTTCTCGCTGCCGCACAAGGTTCCGCCACGTTTTGTTCACGGTGGTCTCACCCAATTCGTTGCGGCGTTCTCAGGGAGAGCTTTAATAGCTGCCTCGGGTCTAGTGAGTGATGCTCCACCGGAGCTGCTCTCTGTACAAATCGCTCGCCCAGTTCGGCCGGCCGGCTGTGCGCCACAGGTTCACACCCCGGACACGCTACCACCGATACCGACATTCGCTTCATGTCGCGATTTGAAACGCCCGGAGAGTTTCATCGCGACATCCCTCCTCCAACCCCGCGCTCAGAAGCTACGGTTTGCGCGGCTACTGAGGGTAACATCGCGGAACTAGCCGCGACAGCCTTTGTCGCGCCACTCATTGTCTTGCTGTCGATTTGAACGATCGGATACAGAGGAGAACAGTGCAGTGGCGGAGAGAGTGTCAGTCAATCCCCATTGAAAGATAAAGCTTTTCGACCTTGCTAGACCGAAACCCACCATTTGAGCTACGAGCGGAAAATGGAGTTCTGCAAGGCGAGAAGCTGTGCGGTTAGATCCTTTTCTCCAATGAGACATCTGAGAACCTCCCCCTTCGAGCAAAAGACATTGCGTGTGCCCTAAGAAGGCTCTCGGCCATCGCGCACTCATCGCGATGCTATCTCTGAAAGAAGAGGTCGCGCTTCGCCAGGGAAGCGCGACCCCAGTCAGGGAGGAAACGCCCCACATGGGGCGAGTGATGGGCAAGTGAGTGGACTCACCCAACCTCGATGGATAGCAAGAGCGGCGAACAAACGATCCGCAGTGCGATCCTAAGGAATAAGTATGGGGCGGATGGCGGACGCGATAGAAAGCCTCGCAACGCGGGCCCACTCATGCCAACCCATACTGAAAAGCGTGCAACAACGATCGAAGAAACTATGAACCTCATGGTCGAAGAAGTCTTTCTTCGGCCTTGGCCGCCGTTGCCTTCGTTCACTGACAGGTTCATCCTATCCCTCCATCAAAGGGGCGAGACCAATTGGCCACCATCCACCGACAGCGAGGCGCCTGTCATCCACGCCGAGGCTTCGGAGGCCATGAGCAGGAATGCACCGTTGAGATCATCAAGATTGCCCAGACGCCGCATCGGGATTCGATCGATCATCCGGCGTCCAGCATCGGTCGCGAACAACTCCCGATGTAGCCGGGGCAAAGCGCATTTACGCGAATGCCGTTAAGCGCCCATTCAAGTGCAAGCAATTTCATCATCTGGATCAGGCCGGCCTTGGAGATCGAATAGGGAGCGACGCCGTTCCCTGGTCGCATCCCTAGTACGGATGCAATATCCACTATCGTTCCCGGACGACCACCGGCGCGCCAGGCTCGTGCCGCGACAGTTCAGATGAGCCACGCTCCACGCAGGTTGGTGTTGAGAACCCGGTCGAATTTCTCCGAACTAACGAAAATGGCCGGCTCGGAGCTTGCGATACCTGGTTTGTTCACCAATACGTCCAACGGAGGCGCCGACCCGCGCTCGACATGAGACAGGATGCGCGATACGGACCCCTCATCCGCGACGTCGACTACAACCTCGAAGACGGAGGGCGCACCGGCATCCTTGAGCTCCGCAGCGAGCATAGAAAGCCGGTCTCGACGTCTTGCAGCTATCGAAAGATTCGCTCCGCAACCGGCAAGCAGCCGGACAAAATGTTCACCCAAACCACCCGATGCCCCCGTAATCAGGACGTGCTTTCCGGCCAACAACGCTCCGAGATTCATCGTCGGCCCTTCAGTCGACCGCATCTGGAGCCGAATGCTCCCAATGTGCGTCACCGGACGCCGTCATCTCCAGCGCACGCCTTGCAAATTTCTTGGCAAGCCGTCCTGTATCTGCTGCTCCAGCGTCCGACGCTGTGCCGGCTCGAGCGCGATCCGCAATGCCGATAAAAATTACAGCGAATCGAAAGAGCGCGAACACGACGTTAAACCGTTTGAGACGACCAGAAGGTCGTTTCAATCCGTCGTATCGCGCGACAAATTCATCGACAGTCGGAATTCCCAGGACGCCAAAATCAAGGCCTTTGATACCGGCGTATTCGTCCGGTCCGATAAACCAGGTCATGCAACAGAAGCCGAGGTCCGCGAGTGGGTCGCCCAGCGTAGCCAGCTCCCAATCTAAAATACCGACCACTCGAGGCTCGACCGCATGAAAGATCAAATTGCCGATCCGATAATCGCCATGGGTGATCGATAGCGCTCCCTCTTCGTCCGGCAGTCGCTTTTGAAGCCAGGCGATTACAGCATCGATCTCAGGAATCCCACGCGTAGGAGAGTCTGACCACTGCCTGATCCAACGCGTCAGTTGCCGCGCGAAGTAATTGCCACTGCGGCCGAAATCTGAGAGGCCCACGCTGCTCGGGTCGACACGATGCAAGGCTGCAAGGGTGTCCGCCATCGAGAGATAAATCTGACGGCGCTCGTCAAGTCCTACTCCTGGAAGGGAACTATCGTGGAATACGCGGCTTGCAGACGCTCCATTAGATAGAACGGGGTTCCGACGATATCGCTGCTCTCCCGAAACAGGATCGGTCGTGGTGTCGGGACCGTGGTATCCGCAAGAGCTTTTAAGACCCTGAACTCACGATCGATAGCATGAGCAGATGCCAAAGTTATGCCGTTCGGACGCTTGCGAAGGACCATCTCGCGTCCGCCGGCACTAACAAAATAGGTAGGATTCGATTGACCACCACTGTCCGACTGAGATCCATCTCGCCCGTTTCGTGGAGCTCATGCGACAGAAATTCGGCTAGATGCGCAGGATCGAAATCGAGCGGCCCAACAATCCGACCTACCTGCAACGCATTGGCGGCGCTCATCGCAGACTCTCTATTATCGCTGACCGGTTGAACGCGCGCGCTCTCATCGTTCACCGGAGAACGCTAAATCGTACCTCAATGAACATGGACGTCTCCTATCGTCACTATCTAATCGTCGACTTAACCCGACTAGTTCTTACCGCCGGAATCTGCAGCCATCCATCGCGCAATTCGAGGAGTCTTCGCGAGCGTTGCGCTGGGACTGCCACGGATCCCGTTCATCTTGCGTCCTGCGAATGTCCTGCACAGGAGCCTCGACCACCGCGGCATTCACCGGGCTTGATCTCGTGGCCTCGGTCCCCGCGATCGAAACTGCGTCGAGCGCAAAAAAGGCCTCCGGTGGGCATACCAGAGGCCTTCCTTGGAGATTAGACAGCCCAACGGTTATCCGCGATTACCAGACACGCTGAGCACGGAGGAGCAGGCTCGCAGAATTCTGATCCTTTAGCTCATACGTAGCTGCTGGCTTTGCCACAGCGCCAGCAGCAGTGGTCGGCGTAAACGTGCCAACGTACTTCTGGTCGAGGTGGGTCCAGAGGACGTCCGCGGAGAACGTCAGGTTCCTCACCGGGGTCCAGCGGGTGATCAAGCCGAGCTGAGCCACGTTGAAGTCCGGATTGCAGGTCGTGATACCTGCAGTAGCAGCACCCAATCCTGCGATTGCGCCGCAGATCAGAGCCTCGCCGCCATTGCCATATTTCAGCTGGGCATAGGCTCCATAAATTGCGGTGTTCCAGGACGGATCCCAATTGTGAGTGTAGGCGCCACGCATACCCCAGGTCTGCACCGAGGAGATGCCTGCACCGTTCGCAAATACGCCGTCCGCCGCACCAGCAAGGCCAACACTCTGATAAGCGAGCGGATTGCCGGAGCCGCCGAACATGGCAAAATTCTGCGAAGCCAAGCTCTGGAAGTTGTAGCGCGTAGCACCGTCGGTGTAGACCGCCTGCACGTTAATCGTATCGTCTACGCCGGTTGGAATGTTCTTAATAGACAGGGCCGCCTGCACAGCCCAGCCCCACTTATCGTTAGGATGGCCAGCCAGCTCCGTACCAGCAATCGCCGGCACCGCCCCGCTGTAGTAAGCTGCGTGATTGTCATGTGCTGCAGCCGATAACTGGAACAGCCCCCACGCCTGGTCGACGCGGACACTACCCTGGATGTCAGGAGCCCTAGTCCCACCGAGAGCACTGAGGCCGTAGCCACCCACGCCCAAGCCCGCAACAGATGCAGCGCTGACATTGTACAAATTGCTTTGGTAATAAGCCGTCGGATCCACCGCTGACACCGAAGCCGAGATGCCGCGACCGAATTCAGCGGTGTAGCTGAATTGATTCACACCTGTGACCGTACCGCCACCACCATTCAGACCATCGAAGTTATTACCCGGATAGTTGTTCCATGGAGCATCGAACTGCGCCACCGCCTTACCCATCGTGAAGCCGGCGAACTGGATGAAAGCGTAGTATACACCCACAGTACCGTTCGCAATCGCACCCGCGTTGGCATTGGCCGGCGCGCCAACTCCCGTTGCACCAAGCTGCGAGTAGACCGTGGCGCCAGGAGCAGTACCACTCCCGGTGTAATTGTCTGTCGTCCAGCTGAAGGCAGAATCAAAGAACGTGCGAACCACGCCGTACTCGGTAGCGGTACGCGTGTCGACGTTCAGATCTTCGCGGGAGCGAGTGTAGTAGTAGTTCGTCAGGCGATTCTGCGCGCCAGCAACGCTGCTGTAAGCTCCGGTGTAACTACCGCCCGCATTGAGAGCAATCTCAGCGCGGAGGTAGCCGCCCAGTTTGATGCACGTATTAGTCCCCGGAATATAATAGAATCCTGCACCATACAGAGAGCAAACCTTCACGTACTCGACCGCTTTGGCCTTGACGGGCAGATCGGCCGCCTGAGCTCCGCCAGCTGCGGTGAGAGCAGCCGCTGAGCCTAGAATGAGGCTCTTAATCATCTTCATGCTTAATCTCCAAGTTGCTCTATCTCGGGAGCGATTTATCTGCCCGTTCGTGCGAGCCGATGACCACCACCCGCGTCCCCAAAACTCGCACTCGATCATGAGCGCATGTACCCGCTCGATCGCACTGCGTTGCGGATGATTCCGCGCTTCGCTTGATAAACTTGGCAGATCGCGCGTCGAAGGGGAGGGCGGACATTGTCTGAAACGGACACACGGTAGGGGTTGAAACGTCACCGTGCTCAATTTGCGCCACAAGTGTCTGTTTTAGACAAATGGGTCTGGCGATTAATCGTTGATGCGTCCTCGCGGTTCGCGCGCGATCCGCGACATGGGCGAGACGAACATCAACGCATGATGCCTTAACAGGCGCAATCACAGTCTGCTTGCCGAGCACTGTCGAACACAAGCGCTGACACCAATCGCTTCGATCGCTACCAAGCGTAAGAGACGCCAAGTCCTTTCGCTCAACGCCCGCACCCGAGGCTGCTCACTGTTGCTACAGACGTGGCCTCGGCTAGGAAGTCGAATCGTCTCTGCGCAACGCACAACCCACTTGCAACAATCATATCCCTCAATCGGGTCGAACATCCCGCGCAGGTGCTGTTCCTGAGGGGCGCTCTTCTGCGAGCGGCGAAGACATCAATCTACTGCCGTCAAGCCACCAGTCCTGGGACGGGAGCATATGCGTTTGATATTATGCCGTAACAGTTACAAGCGTTTTGCTCGAGCCGTTTTCGTTCATCCACTTGCACGACGCCTCGTGCTTTACGAATTAGGCCCTGTCCCTCGAATCGAAGAAGCGTCTCAGTTACGCCGGATCGACGTATCGCCAGCATGGTCGAAAGATACTCATGTGTAATGGGAAGGGTGCAACCATCTAATGCGTCGCACACCAGACAGATCCAACATGCCAAACGTTGCTTTAGGTCGTGCCGAACACCGCAAAGACCCGTTTGAGCAGAATGGACGGCGAGTGTTCGTGAATATTGCCGCACCCGTTTTTGCACTTCAGGGCGCTCGTTCATGAGACGACTTAGATCGTCGACGCGTATCCTGAGTGAGCTGCCGGGAAAGAGCACGACCGATTGATGAGTGGGCAAGTACCCTCCCAAAAAGTCCGCCGCCCCGACCGCACCAGTATATCCCACGACAGCCGTTTCCAGGACGCTGTCCGCCGAGACAATTCTTTGCGATACGACACCAGATTCAATGAAATAGACGTACTCGGATCGCCTTTTTGGCTCTTGCAGAATCATGCGCCCCTTAAGGAAGATTGGCTCAACGCACTTGCCCACCGCCAAGAGGTCATCGACAGGAAGACTTGCGAGAATCGCGTTCTTCACAAAAGACCGCTTGTTGGCTTGAACGAGCATCAACCTTTCCTCCGAGGGAACAATTCTTCGACAACCTCGTTACTAACGCGTGCTTGCTTTGTCCGACGAACAGACTTCCGGTAGTACAGCCTTCAACGGTCGACTTGGCGGCGACACCACCCAGTAGGCATCTTCTCACTGCGAGGGCAGCGCGCCGATATTGATGCTCGCTTCTTACCTGTGCTACGAGTTCATCGCTGCGTGATGGTCGCGCTTCGGACTGGAATCCCAATTGCACTAAGGCCCACTGAGACGACGGCCGGCGAGTTCTCGAGAGTGATTCTGCGAAGAGAGCGAAGACTGCAGATTGCACGATATCGGTTTGCTCGATCATGCGTCACAAATAGATTCGAGCGAGAATAGATTTCTGAAGCTGAACAAATGGCGGCTGACAGCTTGAAAGCCGAGATTACCGCGACGCTGGTCATAGTGCGTTCTCGGCTCGGCCATGCCGAGCCTCCAAATCGAATCTCATGCCCAAAGCATCTATTGAATCGTTCGTTACTTTGAGGCCGAGGGTGGTCGCAGCAGCAAGACACGCGCCCACGTTAACCCCGCGAAGCTTGACTTTCGTCATAAACTCGCCCGCATCCGAGGGCCCCGGGCCAAATGCAATATCAGTAGCATCTGAGAGCTCAATGCTCCGCGCCTCGGCCGTCTTCTTGACGGCGCGATCTAGAACCTGCCCCCAGCGCACAGCCAGGCGGTGCGGCGCGGGGCTCTGCAACTGGACGCCGCCGATCCCGCTAACGCGTGCGGTTCTTGCACAGCTTTTCCAGTTCGGCCCCGCTGGAAGCCAACACCCGTCGCCCGGGGTTCCGTCGGCATCAATCGACAGAAGAACACCTCCGACAGACTTCGGATGAATTTGTCGGAAATGATAGCTGCCGTCCGCACTCTCGCGCACGACGACAGCGTCGACTGCCGCGAGATGATCCTTCCATCCGTCGAAATCATCGGTCTCTAGAATTAGCATATATCCCCTGTCGCCGCCTGCGTGTTCCAGATACCGACCGACCGCCGTTCCTTCACGCGCCGGCGCGATCAATTCGATGAACGATGATCCAAAGGGCACTACGGCATTTCGTAAGCCATGCCGCGCCACGTGCAGATCATCCCTGAGACAGCACTCGACATCGAACAACGTCGACAGCGTCCTGATGGCTGGCTCGAGGTCGCGGACAGCAATGCAAACCTGGCGCAGACCGAGATACATCGTCAGCCTCCACTGACGTCTGCGGACGCCCATCGCTCCATAACTCGACGAAGTTGGGTCGAACTGTCACCAAACATTTTTTCCAGCATCAGTACGCGCCGAAGATAGTGGCCCACCGGATATTCGGTGGTTACGCCCATGCCACCGTGCTGGTGGACGCACTCACCGCACACGAATCGTGCGGCATCCAGAATCTTAAACTTGGCACCCGCCGTCCCGAACCCCGCGTCAGCACTTGAAAGAGTTGAAAGGCCATAGAGCAGCATTGAACGGGCCTGATCCGCCTGCACGAACAGATTGGCCAAGCGATGCTGCGTCACCTGAAATTCGGCAAGCGTCTTGCCAAACTGGCTACGCACCTTCACGTACTCGATGGTGGTAGCCAGCGCTCCAGTTAGACAGCCTAATGCCTCCGCACAGACGGCCATGGTTGCGTGGTTCAGCATTTCATCCAGGATTGCGACTGCCCTGCCACCAGCCGCAATCAACTGCGCTGGCGTGTTGCAGAGGTCTATGTCGGCGCAGCGATGATCATCGAAAGTCCGGTATTTGCGCGTTGCCAGTCCTTGGGTCCCATCGATCCAAAAGAGCCCAAGCTCGCCGCCGTTCCTTGCGCACACGATGTAGGCCGAAGATTCTCCACCGAGAACAAGCCGCTTCGATCCGGAAACGCGCCATTCGTTTCCATTGCGACTTGCCGTTGTCGTTGGCTCAAGGCAATCGAACCGCGTTGCGGACTCCGAAAGCGCTATACCGATGCGCAGGTCTCCGGCAACCATCTCCCGAAGTCGTTCCGCTGCGAAAGGCACGTCGGTCGCCGCGAGGATATTTGCGGCGACGACTGCCGTAGCCAGGTATGGCTCTGTAACGAGCCCGCGGCCCAGTTCCTCCATTATCAAGGCCGTTTCCACGGGTCCGCAGCCCAATCCTCCTGCCTTTTCGGGAATATTGAGTGCAAGCCAACCCATCTCTGCGAATGAACGCCAGATGGTCTCTGACGGCGCCTCCGAGACAATGGATCGCGTGCGCTTATCGAAGTCGTGATTCTCCGCAACAAAACGTCGTGCGGTTTGGCGGAGCATCGTTTGCATATCGTCAAGCTGGAGGTCCATGTCAGTCGAGTCCTCCGACGATGCTATTCCAAATGATTTGACGCTGGATGTCGTTGCTTCCGCCAAATATTGTCGAGGCGCGCCAATACAGATATTGGGCGGTTAGTCCAGGCGCCGCAGGTAGCGCGCCACGTGTCTTACTGTCATACTCGGCATCCCAGACAGGTGGATAAAGCGGCATGGAGTCTTGTCCAACTACTTCCATCAGGATTTGGGAGGCTTGCAACAAGAGCTCCGAGCCGACGATCTTTAGAGAAGAAGCCGCGGCCATTTGGATGCCGCCGGGTTTACCGGACCGATCCGAAAGCACGCGTAACACCGACCAGCGTAGCGCTTCGACCTCCAACCATAGCCGCGCGTATCTGACGCGGAACTCCTCCGTAACAATGCGCTGGCCGGTGCGCCTCTCTTCCTCTGCCGCGATGGTGAGGATGCGCCGGCAATAGCGGACGAGTTCGGGCAGGTGGGCGTTATAGGTACGCTCGTTACTCAGCAAGAACTTCGCGTAAGTCCATCCCAAATTCGCATCACCGATCAACTCGTTGGCCGGCACCCGCACGTCGTCGAGATAAATCTCATTCACGGTATGCTGACCGTCGATGGTACGAATTGGCCGCACGGTCACCCCGGGGCGGCGCATGTCGACCATGATCATAGAGAGGCCTGCTTGGGGCTTCGCCGTGGGATCTGTGCGACAAAGGCAGATGAGGACATCAGCTTCGTGTGCGCCGGTGGTCCAGATCTTTTGGCCGTTGATCACCCATTCGTCCCCCTTGCGCTCAGCGCGCGTTCGAACGGACGCGAGGTCGGAGCCCGCTTGCGGTTCGGAAAACCCTTGCGCGCTGTAGATATCGCCGTTCAGCAACCCTGGAAGGTAGCGAGCCTTGATGTCGACGTCGCCAAATTTGGCAATCACAGGACCGACCATGATTTGGCTCGCACCGATTTCAGGTGCGTCCGCTAGGCCGCACTCGAGCTCCCAGATGTGGTGTTGGATTGGTGTCCAATCGCAGCCGCCATGCTCCACCGGCCAACGCGGAGCGCCCCATCCCCTGGCGCTCGTAAGTCGCTGCCAGATCGTTTGGTCCGCGCGCGTGTCGTGAAATCCCTGCCCCTTGCGACGCGCGACGTCCTTCGGCAACGTCTCCGCAATGAACGACCGAACTTCCTGGCGGAAGTTTTCGTCTTCTGGAGTGAGGTTGAAGTCCATTAGTTTTTCGCTCAGTTGAAGATACGGCCGCCGTTTACAAGAAGGCTCTGCCCCGTGATGAAGCGAGCCCGGTCGCTAGCGAGGAATCCGACGGCATTGGCGATATCGTCAGGCTCGTTGAACCGACCCATCGGAACTTTCTTCAGGTTTTCCTCGATGAACTCTTTCGGAACGCGCTCGGTAGCGCGCGTGATAGTTCCGCCAGGGAGAACGGCGTTGACGGTAACTTGAAATGGACCGAGCTCGCGAGCCAGAGAGCGAGTGAAGCCGATCACTCCAGCCTTCGCAGCGGCGTAGTCTGCGATCGTTGCATCACCGGCGAGCGCGGATTCGGACGAGATGTTGACGATCTTACCCGACCGGCGCTCGCGCATTCCTGCGACGACCTGCCGTGTACAATTGAGAGTCGTCTTCAGCGAAACATTGATAACGAAATCCCACACCTCCGGGCTCGACTCGTGGAATTCGCTGATGCGCTCGCGCGCGGTCTGGCCGACGTTGTTTATCAGGATATCAATCCGGCCGGCGTCAGCGCGAATGCGCGCGAAGGTTTTTTTAACCAACGCATAGTCCGTCAAATCCAAGGCATAGGCAGTTACCCTGCGACCAAGCTTGACAATTTCTGCGGCAACCTGGTCGAGCGGACCAGTCTCGATGTCCAGGATTACCACATCGGCGCCATTTCGCGCCATGTGCAAGGCGCACGCTCGACCGATCCCGTTCCCAGCGCCAGTGATGACTGCTACGAGGCCTTCGAATTCCATTTCAGAGACTCCTATAAATTGATCGAATTGGATTTAAGAGGAAGATCGCGCTCGAAGGCTGGCGCGGATCGCTGCCTTGTTTACCTTACCGCTCGCCAAGCGTGGGAGCGCTTCAGCGAACTCCACGGTCTTGGGAAGCTTGTAGCGCGCAAGCTGCTTGCCGCACCGATTGATGATGTCGGCTTCTGTTGTCCTTGCACCGGGGGCGAGCACTATTAAGGCGTGAACGGCCTCTCCCCAACGGGGATGCGGCACGCCGATCACAGCCGCCTCTTGAACGAGGGAATTCTCAAGAAGAGCGTCTTCGACTTCACGAGAATAGACGTTTTCGCCGCCGGAGATGATCATGTCTTTCTTGCGATCGACAAGGTAGATGAATCTCTCGACATCCATCGTTCCAAGATCGCCTGTGTGGTACCATTCCTCGCGCAGAGCCTCGATTGTCGCGACGTTGTTGTTCCAATAGCTGCAAAATACCGCTGGGCTGCGAACGCAAATCTCACCAACGACGTCGGGGCCGCACACGTTACCCTCTTCGTCCTTGATACAGATGTCGACGCCCGGATAGCTCTGCCCTACCGACTGCAGACGCTTGAGCGAAGCACGACCGTTGTCGAGCGGATGCTGATGAGGGTGTAGCGCAGTATTAGCGCCGCCCTCAGTGCTGCCGTAGCAATTCAGGAAGATTGGACCGAGTAACGCAATCCCGCGTTGCAGGATTGGCAACGGCATGGGAGCAGCCGCATAGCAGAACACGCGCAAACTTGAGAGATCGAAGCCGGCAATTTCCGGCGCAGCCAGCATGTCAGCGACCATCGTCGGCGCCATGTGGATTACCTCGACACGCTCCTTCTCAATCGATCGGAGGATCGCAACCGGGTCAAAGACACGATGAAGTATTACCGTGCCTCCAGCCCAGTGCTGCGCCCTAGATTCGCCTTGGCCGCCGACGTGGAAGAGCGGCATTGAGATCAACGTCCTGCCACCCGGGAGCATCTGCAGCCCCGCCGCCGACTTTTCGGCATTGAATAGCTCGGCCGCGTGCGTACGAACAACGCCTTTGGGCCGACCGGTCGTGCCGCTCGTGTGAAAGATGTCAATGATGTCGTCGGACCGAGAGCGGCAAGGAGGGCCCTTGGAATCTCCACTCGCGAGGAATTTCTCGTAGTCAGCGAAGCCTTCCGCCTTGTCGAGGCAAATAAAGAAAGGGATGTCCGGCAGCGCAGTTTGCAAGCCGGGAATCATCGCGGCGTATTGCTGCTCGAAGAACAATAGCTTTGGCTTCACATTACCGAGGACGAACGCAATCTCAGTCTCAGTCAAGCGGAAGTTCACTGGCGCCGCTATGAAGGCCGCCAAGTGACAGGCAGCGAGGACCTCGAACCATTTACCCGAGTTCATCGACAGGATCGCCACGCGATCCTGTCGGCGAAGGCCGGCACCGTACATCGCCGACCCGAGGAGTTGGGCACGGGCGAGCAACGCACCATACGTCACCCGCTCATCGCCAAAAACGTAGGCAACCTGATCGGGAATCCGCTGGGCTTGCGTCTCCCACAATTCTCCAACGGTGCGTAGTTGGCTCACCTGCCCACCTCGATTTCGCCTTCGGGGATCACCTCTCCTCTGCACAGGAAAGTCCACTGGTAGCGCACTCGAAGCCTCCCATATTTCACTTTTAGTGTATATATTCACTATTGACAAATATCCGACCAAAGATGGATGCTGTCAACTGAAAGTTTGGCAGTGAACATAGGAGGGGACTGTGATTCCATTTCAGTTCCGAGAGATCCGACTCGAGCAGCGCGGTAAGGCGCTGGTGGCAACGATCAACCGGCCCGAGGTCCGAAATGCGGTGAACGCGAGGCTCGATCACGAGCTGTTTCAGCTTTTCACGGCGTTCGATGCGGACGAGGAAAGCCAGGTGCTCGTGCTCACAGGCGCCGGCGATTGCTTCTGCGCGGGCGGCGATTTTGCCGAGATGCTGCCCAACCGGGGTGACGCCGCCTATGGCCACAAGGTCGCAGCAGCTGGCAAGCGGCTGCTGACCGCAATGCTGGACTGTCAGAAACCGGTGATCGCCCGCGTCAACGGAGATGCTCTCGGGTTAGGCTGTACCCTTGCGCTGTTCTGCGACATCATCATCGCGGATTCGAAGGCGCGGTTTTCCGACCAGCACGTCAAAATTGGGTTGGCAGCGGGCGACGGCGGCGCGGCAATCTGGCCGCAACTGGTCGGCTATGCACGCGCCAAACGATACCTGCTCACCGGAGATGCTATCTCGGCCGACGATGCACAGGCGATCGGGCTGATCAACTTCTCCGTGCCATCCGAGCGCCTTGATGAAACCGTCTGGCAATGGGCAGACAAGTTCGCGAATGGACCCAGTTGGGCAATTCGCATGTCCAAACTGATCGTAAATGCCTCGCTGAAGCATTCCTTTGTGCAGTCAGTGGACGTCGGTTTCGGACACGAGACGCTGACGGCGCTGACCGCCGATCACGCCGAGGCGATCGACGCATTTCTCGAGAAAAGGCGCCCGCAATTCCAGGGCCGCTGAACATCGTGTAGGACGGGCCGACGCCACTTCCTTCGACATTTCGGATCTGCCTATCGGCGGGCTAAGAGCGGGTCACGCTTTACCACCGCCTCGCTATCCCGCTATAGGTGCTGGGTGCAATAGTGCGGGGATCTATGAAGGACGAAGAAGCCAGGCCGACTGACGCCGCTTCCAAACAGAAGGGGGTGCAGTCCGTCGAAGTTGCGGCAAAAGTGCTCGAAGTATTGCGCAAGGCCCCGGGCCCGCTGGCGCTATCAGCGATCGCGCGCCAGTGTGGATATTCTCCCAGCCAAACGCACGCACATCTTGTTAGTCTCACACGCGCAGGCTTTGTCGAGCAGCGCAAGGCAAGCGGACTCTATGATTTGGGGCCGTTTGCGCGAAGCTTGGGGTTGACCGCGCTCGCCAGGTTCGACCGCTTCGACATCATGCGCGACGTCGCGGAGACATTGAACCGGGACACAGGACTTACAGTCGCAGTCAACGTCTGGTCGGATAACGGCCCACTCGTTGCACTCTGGCTGCGAAGTTCACCGCCGCTCGCGACCAACATCAACGTTGGCTCCTTCACGCCCATTACTTTCTCGGCTGCCGGTCTCATCTTTTGCGGGCATCTCCCGAGGGATTTGGTTCGCCCCCAATTTGAACGCGAGAAGGCATCAAGCAGGCGTCCAATAGACCTCGACGCGTTCGAACGTGCGGCGGTAGAGGCGCGGACCCGGGGCTATTCGACCATGTCGGACACTCTTTTCCCGGGCATTCGGGTTGCCGCGGCGCCGCTACTGCGTCAGCACGGCGAACTCGTGGCGGTGGTTTCACTGGTTGGCTCCGCCATGCCGTTCCAACGCGATATCGAGAAGAAGGATATCGAATTGTTACTCGATACGCTCAGCCAAGCGACAATCGTCGACGGCTGAGCGTCTCCGCGCAAGGAACTGCAGTCAAGCATGTTCCGGGACTGCCACGGCCTTAGCCATAACCGGTTCGGCACGTTCCGTACCGGCGAGTGCTTGACCGTCGATGGTTTCTCGTATCGCTCGCCGAGCGAGTGCCAGTATCAATCCGCTGCAAATCAAGGCAACCGTAATCGTTGTGGCTACTGCAGACGCGAGACCGGTTTTGCCCGCAAAAACGTGATCGCTGAGCAAGCCCACTACGAGTGGACCCAGCCCTATACCAAACAAATTCACGCACAGAAGATAGAAGGCCATTATCCGACCGCGCATGTGCGCTGGTGTCAGCAACTGAAGCGTAGCGCCTGGCAAGCCAGCATAGACGGAATTTGCAGCAAAACCGATGGCCAACATCGTGAAGGCGAGTTGCCGATCGGAAACAGTGAACGCGAGTGCTAAAGTTGGAATCTGAGCGATAACGGACCAGAATACGACGCGCACCGGAGCGTCTGAATTACCGCGCCGAGAAAGGTAATCCGACATAAGCCCGCCTCCAATCATCCCGAGCGTGCCGGGGAACATGACGATCAGACCCAGCGTGAGACCGATTTCCTGTGGTTGAACCTGGTGAACTCGCATGAACAAAGCGGGGGCCCAAAGTATGGTCGCGTAGCTCGCAACCGCAGCGCAGGAATAGCCAATAAAGACCGCAGCGAATGTAGCCTTGCGCTGGGTGAGATGGCGGACGAATTCGCCAAACGTGATAGTGTCGGTTGCCGCGCCTGTGCGCGGCGCCTCACGGACCGTTAGCCAAACAAACAGCGTCATTGGCAACCCAAGTACCCCGGCCAAAAACATGGCGAGTCGCCAGCCGTTGATCGCCCCGAGAAGCGGCAGGTGTAAGGTCGTTTCGCTTGCCACGTGAACGATGTAGCCGCCGAAAATCATCGCGAGCCCCGAACCGATAACGATGCCAGAGTTATAGATGCTGGCAGCCAAGCCAAATTGCTCTCGGGGAAAGCGATCACCAATCGTCGAAATTGCCGCCGGGGAGAGCGTCGCCTCACCCACGCCTACCAACGCTCGCGTCGCAAGAAGACCGACGAATCCGGCGGCGACGCCGGCGGCGCTTGTCGCGGCACTCCAGCCCAGCAATCCGATCAAAATGAGATTGCGCCGGTTCATGCGATCGGCGAGCGCGCCGAACGGCAACCCCATCGCGGAATAAAACAAAACAAATCCGAAGCCGATAAGTAGACCGACCTGCGTGTCTGTCAGCCCGAACTCCTGCTTTATTGGCGCGAGTAGAAGGCTGATCAGCACGCGATCCAAGAAGGATAGCATGTACACCAGCATCAGCACGACGATGACGAAGTAAGCGTACCGCAACCCGCCGGCGCCAGATTTATTGGTTCTAATCACTAGTCCTCCTCCTCTCGGTTTCCTTTACCGTCCAGACTTGAGGTTGAGGTTTTGCTCGCGCACTCGCCAAAGCCCTCGTCCAGATCGCAATCCCAGATTCGGACTGCCCCGGATCTTCCCCACTCGACCGCGCGCCAGGATAGGGCTGGCCATCGCGCCAGCGCTGCATTAACACTATAGGTGAATGTATTCAACCCTGGAAAAAATTACCCCTCTTCCGCGGTCGAATGCAACGATGCGCGCAGACTCCGCATGTTGATGTCGCGGAGGCCAGCGTTATGGCTGTCCGGGTCCTACGGGCTTCGTCACGGAAGCCGCTCACCGTCAACTAGGGGTAGAAACGTGGACGGCCGGCAGGCCGGCTCCTTCAGAGTATGAGACTTTGGGGTGGAAAAATAAGCGATGCACCGGGTTTTTCAGAAATTTATAGATCTCCTTTCGTGCGCCAGAGATGCTGATGCGTTCGCCGAAGCAATGGCGATCACCGCGACGTCGCTCGACCTATCTTGCTTCGCGTACCTCGCGCTACCCGACCAGTTGCACAAACAACCGCTTGTCATTTCAACATATCCGGTGAATTGGGTCGCTCACTACGTGCACAATCACTATGAACGATTCGACCCTGTTATCACGCAAGCTCTTCAAAAGCCGGAACCCTTCCGGTGGGGCGCTGGCCTACCCGCCATGCACATGTCATCGATGCAACGAGAATTGCTGAACGAAGCTTCCCAATTCGGAATCCGGTTCGGATTTACCGTCCCTATCCACGACGGCCGGGGTCCGATCGCAGCATTGACCTTTGCTACTGATCAGCAACAACCGCCGTTTGAAAAATGTATTGAGTCGAACGCCCGAGTGCTTCAACTCATGGCAATGTACTTTCATGCTCACGTCCAACGTAAGCTATCTGAAGGTCGCAATATTGACGGCGTCCTGCTATCTCCCCGGGAATTTGAATGCTTAGATTGGGCTGCACAGGGCAAGAGTGCCTGGGAGATCGGACGAATTCTCGGTATCTCACGCTATACGGCCGCCTCCTATTTGAGTAGCGCGAAGAAAAAGCTAGGAGTGCGAACGGTTGTGCAGGCGGCAATCCGCCTGGCGACTGCCAAGAAAGAGTAGCCGAATGAGGGCAGGCTACCCCCACAACTACAGGTGATGCATTCCTCCCAATTTTCCTCCATTTGGTTCTTACCGGAAGACCATGGAGGGACTTCATGATTCAGCTTATCACTCAGCCTTGTTACGGCGACTTTTCCAGGTTGCTGGTTGGGATGCACCAGTTACGCTATCGTGTGTTTAAGACACGGATGCAATGGGATGTTCAAATCAGTGGTGAATTGGAAGTCGACGGATTCGATTCGTTACATCCGGCTTATCTGACGCAGATCTCTGAGGAGGGCAGCATACAGGGTGCGGTGCGATTACTTCCAACCCTTGGTCCGACGATGCTGCGAGACGTCTTTCCGTTGCTTCTTGCGAACCGGCCGGCACCGTCAAGCCCGCATATTTGGGAAAGCAGTCGATTTGCCGTCGATGTACCACCTGACGCGCCAAAGGGCCGGCATGGAATTGCTCGGGCGACATACGAACTGTTTGCCGGAATGGTCGAGTTTGGGCTCTCTCGGCAGCTTACAGACATAGTCACGGTGACCGACGTTCGAATGGAAAGGATTCTTAAGCGCGCGGGCTGGCCCTTACGTCGCATTGGAGATGTCCATAGTATTGGAAACACTTCGGCTGTTGGCGGCTACCTAGAAACTTCGATTGAAGTCCTTACAAGACTTCGAACTGCCGGCGAGTTGACCGGGCCGGTTCTTTGGGCACCGGTGATGTCCACGGCTGCCTAGGACGTCCAACATTCTCCGGCAGCGTGGACAGTGGGCTCTGTCGAGGCAGAGCCCACTCATCTTGTAATTCGCTAACGAGCTACAGAAATGAGTGAGTCTGTCAACACGGCCAGCCAGCGTCGAACATTCGCGATTGATCTGCAGCATCTGCGATTTGCAGTCGTTGCCTCCGATTGCGGAAGCCTCCGTAGAGCAGCGGAATTGCTATCTGTTGGACATTCCTCGCTAAGTCGCTCGATTGGCCAGTTCGAACATCTCGTTGGGACCACATTATTCGAGCGCTCGAGCGGAGGAGTGAAACCCACGTTAGCGGGGCGAGGAGTTCTCAGTATTGCAAGACTGATTCTGGAGCAGCTTGATTCGCTTGTTGAGACTGGACGCTCAATTGGTGGCGGCGAGACTGGTCGCATTTCGATAGGTTTTTGTACATCGATCTCTGCCGGAAACTTACGCGCCACCCTCGTCGAGTTCAAAAAACGCTTTCCTTCCGTCGACTTAAGAACTGTGGAGCGCTCACGAATTTACCTAGCGAACGCGCTTCGAAACGGAACAATTGACGTCGCCATCAGCCCTGGGCCACTTCAGCTAGTGGACTGCAATATCCTCATATTGTGGAACGAACGCATTCTAATCTCTCTTCCTGAACATCATGCGTTAGCCGAACGGGAAGTAGTGTATTGGACGGATCTGCGCAAGGAGACAATTCTACTGAGCAAGCATGACCCTGGTGAACTGGAAGATCTCCTCGTGTCCAAGCTTCTGCGCATTGAAGATCGCCCAACGATCCAAAGGCATGATGTCAGTGGAGGAATCTTGAAAGCTCTTACGAGCATGGGCTTCGGCATGGCGCTGACACTGGAATCCGACATTGGGGCAAATATTGCTGGCCTGGTCGATCGCGAATTGCAGGACGGAACTGGACCTAGTCGCATCAGCTTTCTTGCACATTGGCGTCATGACAACGTAAACCCGGCATTGGGACGTTTTCTCAAGCTCTTGGATGAACGCTATCCATCCGCTTCACTGCCCTTTGGCAAATGACTGCTGCGCTGGACTTTTGTGAATCCTCTATCGGTAGCCATGAATCGCGCGATCATGGGCGTGATCAACTTCCCAGGGTCTACGGCTTGACCTGTCTGTCGTGCCAACGCTTCAGCGTAAGCGACGAGATCTCTATGAACCGCCGCGGGCAACTCGATAGTCACCTTTACCGGTTTGTCGTCTTGAAGCGCCGCGATTTTCAGCTTTGCCATCGGACAGTCATCCTCCGTACGGCTCAAGAACGAGATCACGATTGACGATAACGCGTACCGGAAATCCCGGGCGGATAGTCAGCGTCGGCTGAATATTCAGACTACGGCGGACAACCTGCTGGCCAGTTTGATTCAGTGAGTCCCCTGCCCCGTGCCGCAAAGCCTGGATGATGGCACTGTCGTTACTGTTGGTGTCGGAGCCCGTGCCGAGCTCGGTGCCGACAGCAAGAAGCGTCGAAAGGGCCGCGGCTTTGAGCAATTCGCCCCAATGGTTATCGACTTCGTCTTCGAGGCCGGCATATCCTGCCGCGTCTGCACCCGGCTGCCGCTCGAGAACAATCGAACGACCGTTCGGCATGATAAGGCGAGTCCAAACCAGTAGGACGCGAGACTGGCCGAACGCGACCTGGCTGTCGTAAACACCGATCAAGCGCGCTCCCTGCGGGATGAGCAGAAGGCACCCGGTCGGAGAATCGAAAACGCTCTCTGTCACCTGTGCGGTGATCTGGCCGGGAAGGTCCGATCGGATGCCGGTGATCAGGGCTCCCGGAATGACAGTTCCAGCCTGCACGATATACGGTGAAGCCGGCCTGGTGACGCGGTCGGGGCTTACTGTACGGCGATCCACGGATGCGTTGACGAAGGCGAGCTTCCCGTCCTGGCCGTTCTGCGTGGATCCTTCGTCGCTATTGGTGGTCGAGATCGATGGAGCATTGCGGTCGCTCCCCTGAGCCGCGGCAGCAGGCGGTCGCACTTCTCTCCCATTCGTCGAAGCGAACACATGGCTCACGCGGGCGGCCTCGGTTTCCTGGTCCCGACGCTGCTGTTCCATATCTGGAGCCGTCACTCCGATCGTCGGAGACTGGCCTTGTGCAGCAAGGATTGGCCGTCCAAGGTCTCCAGGGAGGGGCGGACCAAGCTGCGGGATGGCTTGGCGCGGCACGGCTGCGTAATCCCTCGGCAGCACCGTAAGGCCGTCGGCGACGTTGTGATGGTCGGTGCTATAGAGTTCATCGGCCGCCTGGTTTCGGGAGCGATTGCTCTGCAACGACCACAACACAGCTCCGCCGATAACAAGCAAGGCAACCGCGCTCCCTCCCGCCAAAAGCTTCCGCGACAACCGTGTCACGCGCGGATGCTCTGCTCTCAACCGGAAGCTCGTAGACTGCTCGTCCTGTGTTTGCGGCGGAATCGCCTGCTCGTGGTCGTTTCCATTCTGGGCAGTCATGACGAGGGCCTCCCGTCAGTCCTGACAATTCTGACCTTCTGCTGGTGCTCGCCACCGAGCCGCAGTTCTGCGGCTGCAAACAGCCGATCTACGATCAACACATTGCCGTAGGCGCGATAGTTGACGAGTTGGGTCTTGCCGTCAGGGCCGATGACGAAGAGTGGCGGCATCTCGCCCTGGACGATCCCTTGCGGGAATTCGACATAGACTTTGCGTCCATCATCATACGCGGCAAGCGGGCGCCAGGGTGGGCTATCCCCTTCAATTGCGTAACGAAAGACACGATGGGGCGAATCGGGAAGAACGGGTCTTAGCGTGGCCGATCGCGATCGTTCGCGAACGGTTTCCGGATAGTACCAGGCAACGGAGGGCATGTATGGCTGCTCGCGGGAGCGGAGCTCGATGAGGTACGTGCGCCGGTCGGTATTGACGACAAGGTTGGTTTCGATCGAAGCGCGGGTCGGCTTCACCATGATATGGACGCGCCGCGTGTCGCCACTACCGCTCTCGGTATCGCCCACCACCCAGCGCACGGTGTCTCCGGCCGCGATTGGACCTGATCCCGTCAATTGCTCTCCCTCTTCGAGCGCAATATCCGTGATCTGTCCGGGAGCGGCGTAAACCTGGTAGAGCGCACCCGGGCTGTAAGCATAAATTTGCGCCGCGTTGAAGTATCCTCTCTTGCGCGGCTCAACTCGCGCAGCGCTGTTTGCAGTCTCAACTCGGCTCACAGGTTCGGCGTCTTCCTTCCCACCCGGCTTGCCGCCCAGAACAGGTTTCCAGAGCGGTGGAACGTGAAGCGGCTGCAGTCTGTCGTCGACCGGCATCGGAGGCGCCGGCAATGGCGGGACTTCGGTGTCATAACTGATCTCTGGCGGAATGTAGGTCGCGCACCCTCCGAGAGCCGACGTACATAGAAGAAGGGCGGACAAGAGCGACCGCTTCGAGGCCAAGAACTTGAACCAACTCGATTTGAGCCAACGTTGCTGGATGGGATGTTTCGAAAAAGCGTCAAGCGTCGATTTGCTCACTGACCCAACTCCTTTGACCAGTTGACGGCGCGGACGTAGACGCCAAGGGGATCCGACGTCATGGTTCCCGCGGCGACGTAGTCGTCGAGTGTGAACACGGCGACCGCGGGCTTGCGGATAGCGAAGGCAGGAGCTGCAACGACGGGAGGCAAGAGACCTTCGAAACGCTCTCCGGTCCCGGGTAGTTCGGCCGAGACGCGTGGTGAGCCAGCATGCACCTCCGCGCCGACGTGGTGCGCTACCAGACGAACGATGCGCTCGCTGTCCGCTGCCGACAGGGTTTCGCCGGTATCAATGAGGCCACTCGACAGCCGGTCAATCCACAACCGTCCATCTGGATTGAGCATGACCTCGATGATCGATTCATCTTCGAGGTAGCTCGCGATCGCCGTACCCAGTGCGCTACGCAGCATTCGCGCACCGCGCGAATTTGCCTCCGATTGAAAGGAATGGATTACCACCGTCGTCCCCACCGAATGAGGACGTCTTAGACCGTCCTCAGATGCGATGATTAGAGAACTCACCGACCACTTGGCGCAACAAGCGCTTGCAGAGATCGTAGACCGGCGTAGAAAAAGAAAGACTGCGAACGGAATTTTGACGTCTACCGGATCGCATTAGTTCGGTGGCGATGAATATTGATCAGTGCTGGTCGCGAAGAACGACCGGTAAAGTTGCGGGTCGCTACTCACCACTCCGCATCGTCATCCGCGGGCATCAGTACGACCGTTTGCTCGTACGAAATGTCGGGTTCGACTACGTCGGAAACGCTTACCGGCATGAATAGTGGAATTGAACCAATCCACCCGGTGAAGTATCGGAGCCAAGGTAGCGCGAACCAGACCAACGCCGCGATCTGCACTGCTACGTTAAGACCGAACGCGACTTGATAGGCCAGGATGGACCTATGGCCATCCTCCGTGGACCACTTCTCCAGAATCAGACCTGTCGCGTATTGGGCCAGAAATGCCCAACCGAAGTGCAAAACGTTCAAGGCGCCGTTGGCACGACCGGCAAGCTCTGGCGAAAAGTAGTCAGCTATGACCGCGAAGCTGACCACAGTTGCCGCTCCGGCAATTGCTACAACGGACCATAGCCAAATGGACGGCAAAGGCACGCGCAGGATCAAGGCAAGCTCGGCTGCGATGAACAGCACCGCGACAACAGCCAATATTGTCTCCGCCCCGAATCCTCTTCGTCTGATGCAATGGACCGTCGTACCGAACAACCAGGCACCGGCGCTTAGTACGATCGACATGATGAACAGCTGTCCGACGAGACTCGCGCGATCAAGTCCCTCCACGTCCGTCAGCCACGGCGAAGCCCACAATCCCTGCAGAGACCAGGCCGACCCCACGCAAGTCGCTGACAACGGGGAAATTCGCCAGAAACGCCTATCGCCAAAAACTGAATTAAGGGTGACGGGGATTGATGCTGTTGAAGGGATGATGACGCGCTCAGGAACCACGAAATAGATGAGCACGGCCGTGGCACCGGTCGTGGCCGCCAGGATTTCAAAGAGCTGTTGCCATCCCATCCAGGCGAGTAGGTGCTCGGCGGGAGCCGTGGCGGTCACCGCTCCTAGCGACCCCAGCATGATCATGTAGCCGTTCAGCAAGGCCACTCGTTCCCTGGGAAACCAGAGAACGATGGACTTCAGTCCGGCCGTCAGCGCCGCCGCCACGCCAAGCCCGATCATTGCACGCGCGATCAAAAGTGACAGCAATCCGGTAGAAATCGAGAACAATCCAGCGCCCGCCGCGGCGATCAGGAGCAATGCACTCTGGACGCGGCGCGGGCCAAAGCGGTCCAACAATATGCCGACGGGGATCTGGGCCGCCGCGAAGACCAGGAAATAGACTGACGTAAGCAACCCGAGGTCTGCAGTACCCAACCCGGTATCCGAACTGAGACGACCAGAGATCAGAGCGTTGATCGTTCGGAACAGATATGAAAGATAGTATCCGGCAGCAAACGGAAGGAAAACGCACGCCATGAGCTGCCAGGACTCTGCCTTTCGCTCCCTCGATATGCGCCCATTTCTCGCCGCGAGAGGATCCGGTGCCCACTCACTGACTCGATTAGCAGAACGGGTTTTGTAACCTGGTGCGAAAGTTACCATTGCCGTCGCCCTCCTGGGCGACAGCGGCTAGCTCGGGCTCGGCTTTTACGACGGCTGCAGCGTCTTGGTCTGGCTTAGACACGGCGGAAGTGGTGCAGATTTCAACGTCATCTCCGGAGCTATCGCGTCCGGTCGTACTGAGTCGATTAATCGTCTCCTGTAAGAGCGGTTGATCCTGCGCGGCTCGTCTGCCCACCTGCTCGGCAAACACTTCAAACCGTGCGAAGCCGATCTGGCATGCGGCCCGCTGCTCTGATTGAGCCAAGGGTGGCGAAACTGTGAGATGATATCGGACATGCAGTGCGGCAACTTCACTCACAATCTTCAGGTTATGTTCAACCCGATTGAGTTGGTTCTCGATCGAATTGAGGCGCTTCAATAGCGGGTCTTCGTCGACGGAACCGCCATTCAGGCATAGAAAACGATCAAGCGCCTGCTCTACGATTTGGGCGTTATGTACTCCCTTGAGGCGGGAAAAAGCCTCCAGCCGCTCGGTCAGCTCAATTGAAATCTGCATGCCGCCTTCTCTTGCTCGCTCTGCTCGTTCCGAGCCGATAGCGCACCCAGCTTTCGTCGGCTTGGCTAAATTGCTGCGGTCGTAGGCTGGCGTAGAAAACGGAGGAGGACTGGCATGAGATTGCCGAGCTGGTAAAGGCTAGCGGGGTTTCGACCTGGCACCCTGAAGATGTCGTCAGACTTAAGCGCGGAATGCCCGCAAAGATCAGCTACATGTTTGTCCAAAAGCGGCTTGAGCGGCTCGACGTTGTCGAGCGTGGGAAGCGGCAATAAAAGCGGCAAAGAAAGCGGCGACGGCTTTATAAAACTATTGATATTGTTATATATTTTGGCAGAAATGAAAGCGGCAAAAAAATGGACGTATCCGCAATGGAACTCCTCCTGCCAGATGATCGGCAGGAACTCGAAGATTTGGCTACGGACCTAGTGGCCAAAACCAACACGCTGGCTGGACGCCTACACCCTGTTATGCAGGCTTCGGTAGGCGACCTCGTGTGTTCAATGAACTGCTATTAGCCTCGCCAAAAAAACGCTCAATGTGTTGTTAGGTGAAGATACGCCGACCTGGACTGTGCCTTTACGGAGTGCTTGGTCACGTTTCGTAACCGGCCTGATATTTCGAAATCCAGAGCGCGTTAGGGAAACCAGGAAGTCTTTTGGCTTCGTGACTACGACAACCGCGTGGACGAGTACAATCGCGCGAAGAAGCCTAGCGAGCCTGGTCACGTCGATTACATCGCATCATCCTCGGAACGGGTTGGTCTGAAGCCGAATCAATGAGCTGGAGTGGTGGACAATTGATGTTACCAAGGTCGGGCGCAAGCTGCTTACGTCAGACAGACCCGTCATCCTCGAACATGGACTTGCCCGCCCACACTCTCACCTTTTGCTACCGACCGCGTGGACACCGGCCTCGTAGATTGTCGTAGGCAAAGAAAGAAACGGCCAGGTGGCTGGACAGAGCGCACGTTTCTCGACGGCAAGCTCGATGTAAAGAACAGTGTTTCAACTACCGGGTTCGTCGACCTTCGTATGGATGATATCGTGGGGAATCTCCCGCAGAAAGCTCTGGCCCTTTTGCAAACGGCGGCCCAGCGCTTCGACAAATCCTTCAAAGCGCTCCCGCCCCTTGAGTTGCGCGACCGCCTGCGCGTCGTTCGGCAACGGTGGCGTAATCGTCAACCAGAAGCGAATGAAGAGAGCCAGGGTTTCAGCCGACAAGCCGACGTCTCGTTCCAGCCTCTGCATCTGACGCGATAGCCGGTCGAGGCGACGGGTAAATGCTGCCTCCTGCCTGTCCGCTCCGTCCGGTGACAGAAATGAAGCGACTGCCGCTTCCACGATCGCAGACCGGGAAAGCCTCTTGCGATCGGCAAGGTCTGTGATCTGCTTTAGAAGCTCGGGCGGGAAATACACGTTCATCCGGTCGCGCATGTTGCCTCACAGTTCCATACCGTCATTCGGGTCCATGGCGGCCTGACTGGCGACGCCGCGCATTTGCTGACGAAGAAATCGAGACTGGCGGACCGCGTCCTCATCGTCGTCAAGAACGACCGCAAATTCTTCTGTAGGCGTCGGCTCGATCGCCTCCTTGACGATGGCGAGATGATCGGGGAGTTCGGGCTCACGGCGAAGACCGCTGTTGGCCGTGTCTTCTCCTGCTTGCTCCGCTCGGTCGGTTGGAAGCGCCGCCGGCATGAGCGTTCCAAGAGTAGACCATCCATCGGTGCGCGATGACCGGCCGGAGGCCGCAGGATCGGGCGGCGGCAAGACCCGCTCGCTAAACCGCCGATCCTCGTAGTAGCGAACCTTCTTCGCTCGGATCGGCGGCGTGCCCGCCACCATGACGATTTCCTCTCCGGGCGGAAGCTGCATGACCTCACCTGGGGTAAGCAGCGGCCTCGCGGTTTCCTGCCGCGAGACCATCAGGTGCCCGAGCCAGGGGTTCAACCTGTGCCCGGCATAGTTCTTCATCGCTCGCATCTCGGTCGCCGTACCGAGCGCGTCGGACACCCGCTTGGCGGTCCGCTCGTCATTGGTCGCAAAGCTGACGCGAACGTGGCAATTATCGAGAATTGCATTGTTGGGCCCATAGGCCTTCTCGATCTGATTGAGGGACTGCGCGATCAGGAAGCCCTTGATCCCATAACCCGCCATGAACGCGAGCGCTGACTCGAAGAAATCGAGACGCCCCAGCGCCGGGAACTCGTCGAGCATCATCAGGACACGGTGACGACGGTCGCTCGCGTGCAAATCCTCCGTCAAGCGCCGGCCGATCTGGTTCAGTACAAGACGGATCAACGGTTTGGTCCGTGAGATGTCGGAAGGTGGCACCACGAGATACAGTGTCGTCGGTCTGACATCGGCGGTCAGGTCTGCGATCCGCCAGTCGCAATGGCGCGTCACCCGGGCCACTACGGGATCGCGGTAAAGGCCGAGAAACGACATAGCGGTGGATAGGACGCCAGAGCGTTCATTCTCGGATTTGTTGAGAAGTTCACGCGCCGTTGAGGCTACGACGGGATGGGCGCCCCACTCGCCGAGGTGCGATGTAGTCATCATCGCCTTCAACGTCACCTCAATCGGCCGCTTCGGATCGGACAGGAAGGCGGCGACGCCGGCCAAGGTCTTGTCCGCCTCCGCATAGAGGACGTGGAGGATGGCGCCGACCAAGAGCGAATGACTGGTCTTCTCCCAATGGTTCCGCCTATCGAGGGAACCTTCGGGGTCGACTAGGACGTCGGCGACATTCTGGACGTCACGCACCTCCCACTCCCCGCGCCGGACCTCGAGCAGCGGATTGTAGGCCGACGACTTTGGGTTGGTTGGGTCGAACAAGAGGACGCGGCCATGCCGTGAACGGAAGCCGGCTGTCAGTTGCCAGTTCTCACCCTTGATGTCGTGAACGATGGCCGAACCAGGCCACGCGAGAAGCGAGGGGACGACGAGGCCGACACCCTTGCCGGACCGGGTGGGCGCGAAACACAACACGTGCTCCGGTCCGTCATGTCGAAGGTAGTTGCGGTCAAGCTTGCCCAGCACCACGCCATCCAGACCGAGAAGTCCAGCCGCTTGAACCTCCCGTTCATCGGCCCAGCGCGCCGAGCCATAGGTCTCGACATTCTTGGCCTCGCGCGCCCGCCAGACCGACATGCCGATCGCCACCGCAATTGAAACGAAGGTCCCCGACGCAGCAATGAAGGCGCCCTCGACAAAGACCTGCGGCGCATAGGCGTCGTAGACGAGCCACCACCAGAAGAAGATTGGCGGGTAATAGACCTTCCAGCCCGACAATTCGAACCAAGGGCGTCCGAGCTCCGGCTGGTAGGCGAGCCGCCAGGCCGTCCACTCGGTCGCTCCCCAGATGGCGAGCAAAACGATCAGGCCGACAACGATCACCTGTCCCCAGAGGATTTTGGTTCCGGACATCCCAAACGTCCTTCGTGCAATTGAATTTGGCGAGTTCAAGCTAGAGGCCTAGGTCGCGCTTGCGACCAAAACCCCATTCAATGCCGCCGCCGTCCTTCACGACGCCGGTGACGTGCTGGCCAAGCTTCTTTTCGAGCTCGGGAGACCAGGGCACGAGCTGGAAGCCAAGTCCGCCATCGATCATGGCGAAACGCCCCGACGCCAGCGTCAGCCGCTGGCGATACGTGCCTGCCACGTGCTCGCCGGAAGCGGCCTTCACGTGAGGCAGACCGGTGTCGGCCGAGACTCTTGCTGCCACCTCGTCCAGTTCGCGTCGGCGCAGCGTGTTCAGGAGGTCGCGTTGCAGGATAATGCGTTGGCCCTGCCGCCGCGCCAGACCTTCCTGGATCAGATGCTCGGTCCGGGCTTCCATGGCGTCGCGGGTCTCGCGACCGAATCCCCCCATGGCGAGTGGCATAGGGTCCCGCTCGACCAGGCGGTGGTCGAGCCAGGTCGCACCTCTCGCGGTGACCTGCGCACTGAGATCGAGATCGGAACGGGTCGCAAGCATCACGGTGGGGCTCGGCTCACCGGCTTGATCGAAGCGTCGCACTTCGACGATCCCGCCGGCCTGCGGTACATGTTCGAAGGCCTCGATCCCCCGGAAGCGGACGTGGTGCGCGCGTCCATCTGTTCCGTCGATCACGGCGTAGGCCTCGCCAGTCAGTTCGTCATGCAGTCCCCGATCAATCAAGCGTCCGACGATCCGGGATGTCGGCGGTCCACCTTCGATGACGTAGTCGGAAACGCCGCGCGCTTCCCCGCGCTCCGTGAAAGCGCGGCGCATGGTCATGATGATTTCGCCGCGCATGCCGAGGTCGCGGAGATTACGCTCAGTCTCTAGCCCGACCATCCACTCCCCTGGCGCAGCTGGTGCGGCAAGGCCCATCTTCTCCAGGTGCTGGAGCCGACCAACCATCAGGCGCCGGGTCTCGGGATCCGAACTGCCCGAATGATCGGGGCGAAGATCGATATAGCCGGTTTCATCAGCTGCCAGCCGGATCTCATGATCGAGCCGCGTCCATCGCTCTGCCGTGACTTCCCTTTCCAACGAATTGCGGATCTCATGCTCTGGTTTGGGACCCAGTTCGATGGCGGCCAGGTCCTCAGCGCGGGAACGCAGGCCCCGGCTGATGTAGTCGCGGGAGATCACGAGATCGGCCCCTTCCTCATCGATTCCCCGAACGAGAAGATGGATG
Source organism: Bradyrhizobium sp. KBS0727 (assembly GCF_005937885.2). NCBI lineage: Bacteria > Pseudomonadati > Pseudomonadota > Alphaproteobacteria > Hyphomicrobiales > Nitrobacteraceae > Bradyrhizobium > Bradyrhizobium sp. KBS0727. Next base: position 5,001,112 of record NZ_CP042176.1, read on the forward strand.
TGAGGGTTGTCCGTGTTCCAGTGATCGACAGCTACCCAATCGAGCCGCGTGCCGAGGTCGATCTCCATCTGCCTGGCCAGGTCGCGGGTGAAAGCCCTGAGGTCGGTCATCTCGGCGGCCTCCTCGGGCGAGACGATGAACCGGAAATGATGCCGGTCGTCCTGGCACCGTTCCGCGAAAGCCGCACCGTCGGCACGGTCACCGCCGGCATCGAACATCTCGGCCCGCTCGCCGCTCCGGGTCACGCCATCGCGCTTCAGGTATGAAAGATGAGCCGTCAATGGTGCTGAACGGAAAGCTCGCCCTTTATGACGAACCACGCGCACCTTCACCACCACGCGCCGTATGGTGCTGAACAACCGGCTGCGGCCAAAGGCGAGCCGGCCACGGCCGAACGTCGAGCGCCCGTAGACCGCGGAACGCTTGCCAGCCGCAGCTTGACCCGAGGTATGTCCAGCTTTCTTCGCGGCACGCAGCACCTGGTTGATGAAGCTCATCGGTTTCGGCGCGCGGGTGTTGCGAATGCGCCCGGGTCGAATACGCAGATCGCTGTCGCCCACCGTCATGACCGGGCCTCAAGAGGCGCGAGAGCACCTACAGTGCCGAAAATGTCCTTGATTGCATCGCTCAAAATACATGGCGCGGCACCCGCCCCGACCGACCGGCACGCCAGAGCCCAAGCCATGCCAATGACTTGCGGTTCGACCGGCGAGCCCCTTTTATCTCGCCGCCCTACTGTCGTGTTGTAAGCGTCCGAGTCCTGCACCACTCTTCGATAGTGTGTTCTCGTTCCATTTCGAGTTCTCTGCTGCATTGGAGAATCTCCGGTGGGTCCAAAACATTTCCAGAACAAAGCCAGGCGCGAATGGTGGTCGATTCACATCGAGGCCTGGCAGCGTAGCGGCGTTTCGCGCAAGGCGTATTGCCGTCAACATCGATTGGACGAGGGGACGTTCGCGCGTTGGCTCAAGGCGCTTGCTGGCGAGGAAGCTGCATGCAAGCTCACGGAATATCAGGCGGAATTGCGCCGTGAAAAGCGCCGTGAAAAGCGAGAAAAAGGGCTGCGACGACGCTTTAGCGTGAGCACGGACGTGCGCAATCGCGCCATGCAAGCGTTCTGGGCGATGCACGTGGAGGCGATGAACTGGAGCGGAATGGGCGTACGCGAATATGCTGCGGCGCTGTCTCTGTCGCCCTATGCGCTTCGCAAATGGCGTGACCGGCTCGACGACGGCGAGGTCGAAATCGACTGGCGTGCGCATCTTCACCCCTCCGCCCGCCCCGTCGTTAGCACTAGTGCTAAGGAATCGACCTCCGAAAGCAGCTTGACAGGCGCTTTGAACGACGCTCCAGCGACGCCGGCCCGGCGCTTCTTCAGCGACGAACAGAAGCTGGCGATCGTGATGGAAACCGAGCAGCCGGGTGTGACGGTCTCCGGCGTTGCCCGCAAGCATGGGATCGTCGCGGGGCTGCTGTTCCGCTGGCGAGTAGAGTTCGGCGTGGCGCAGAAGAAGCGCGCGAAGCTTGTGCCCGTCGCGCTCGCCGACGGCATGGCGGCAACGCACTTTCTTCGTGAACTTGTGCAACCGCCGGAAGGAATGATGGGCGTTGACTTGGCCGACGGACGGCGTGTCTTTGCTCCCATCGGCAGCGATCCCGATGCCGTGCGGGTGCGCGTTGAGAGCGGAGAGATCGCACCATGCTGATCGTTCCTGCGGGCGTGAAAGTGCACCTGGCGCTCGGCTATACCGACATGCGGAAGGGCATGGATGGGCTTGCCATGCTGGCACAGGAGATGCTGAAGAAGGACCCGTTCTCGGGTCACCTGTTTGCCTTCCGCGGCAAGAAGGCGTCGATGCTGAAGATCCTTTTCTGGGACGGCAATGGTCTTTGCTTGTTCACCAAACGGATCGACCAGGGCCGCTTTGCCTGGCCGGTAATGGCGGGCTATGACGGCTCGATCACATTGACGCCGGCACAGCTTGCGATGCTGATCGAAGGCATCGACTGGCGCGCACCCGAGCGCGTGTGGAAGCCGGCGATCGCAGGCTGAATCGCAAAAACCCGCATAGAATATGGCGACGTTGCTTCTTCGAATCAGCGTGTTCGAGTAGAATCGGACATGCAGCTCGATCTCAACAATCTGCCATCCGATACGGCGCTGTTGCACCGTCTGGTGCGAGAGATGGCCGTTGTCGTCGACAGCCGCGACGGTGAGATCGAGCGCCTCCAACTCATCATCAAGAAGTTGCAGCGAGCGCAGTTCGGGCGTCGCTCCGAACGCCTGGATGCCGATCAACTGGCGCTCGCGCTTGAAGACCTCGACGGCGACATTGCCGGCACCCGGGAGAGCCGCCCGATAGTCATCGCCGAGACCGACAACGGACGCCCGAAACGCAAACCGCTGCCCGATCATCTGCCGCGCGAGGACGTTGTGCTCGCGATCGCCGGTGATACCTGCGGCTGTTGTGGTGGCGCGCTCCATGCGATCGGCGAAAGCGTCAGTGAGATGCTGGACTGGGTGCCGGCGCAGCTTCGTGTGGTGCGCATCACTCGCCCGAAATACGCCTGTCGCGCCTGCAACGAAGTCGTGCAAGCGGCGGCGCCGGAGCGGCTGATCGCTGGTGGATTGGCCACACCGGCGCTGCTCGCGCAGGTGATGGTCAGTAAATATTGTGATCACACACCACTTTATCGGCAGTCGCAGATCTTCGCCCGCCACGGCGTCGATCTCGGACGCTCGACGCTGGCCGGATGGGTTGGCGGCGCATGCTGGTGGCTGGAAGCCCTGCATGAGCGATTGTGCAAAAGCGTGTTCGCCTCCGACCATCTGTTTGCGGACGACACGCCGATCCCGGTGCTCGATCCGGGCCGTGGACGAACGAAAACAGGACGGCTCCGGGTCTATGCTCGCGAACAACGCCCCTGGAATGGACCGGAACCGCCGGCGGCGGTCTATCTGTTTGCGCCGGACCGGAAAGCGGAGCGACCGGTGGCGCATCTCGAACGGTTCAAGGGCGTCCTGCACGTAGATGGTTACGCGGGATTCGAGCGGTTGACCGGCAATGGAGATATCGTGCTCGCCGCCTGCTGGGCGCATACAAGACGCAAGTTCTACGAGGTCGCCGAGGCGACCGGCTCGCCGGTGGCAGCCGAGGCGTTGCGCCGGATCGGCGAACTCTATGCCATCGAAGCGCGCGTGCGTGGGCAGTCGTCCGCTCATCGGCTTGCCGAGCGGCGCTCCTTCTCCAGACCGATCGTTCAAGCGCTGCACACCTGGCTGGAAGCGCAGCTTCCCCGCGTCGCCGGCCGCAGCACGCTTGCCGAGGCGATCCGTTACGCGCTCTCGCGCTGGGAAGGCCTGACGCGCTTCCTGCATGATGGACGCATCGAACTCGACACCAACCCGGTCGAGCGCGCAATCCGCCCGGTGGCGCTCGGTCGCAAGAACCATCTGTTCGCCGGCAGCGATGGCGGCGGGCATCGCTGGGCGGTCGCCTGTTCCCTGGTCGAAACCTGCAAGCTCAACGACGTCGAACCCTACGCCTACCTGCGTGACGTGTTGCAGCGTATGGTCGACGGACATCCCGTGAACCGTCTCGACGAACTGCTGCCGTGGAACTGGAAATCCGCAGAGCCCTTGTGATTTGAACCTGCGCCGCACGGATCTGCCAGCTTGCCCGTCATGCCAACGGCCACGGGCATCAGCTGCACTAGCCAAATATAGCGCGAAATGCCATCCTAGAGGCACTAGCGGCCGTGAAGGGCCATACGGGCGACAACGCCCGAATAATATCGAGGCTATCAAATGGTCACTAAACGACATCAACCAAAGTTGTTCGAACGTCGTGGGGACGCACGTATCATAGATCGCAGTGATATCTCTCACTTCCTCGGCAAATGCGAGCTGTGCGGAAAGGAGGATGAGCTTCGGCCGTACGGCCCAAACCACGAAAATATCTGTTTCAAGTGCGGCATGAAAAGTAAGGAATTGACTAAGAAGCGGTTCACCGAAATGCTGAAGGGTACTGGGCACTGAGGGCTGAATATCGGACATCGCGAAGACGGAGGCTGCAATAGCTGAGGCCTCTCCAGATGGCTCATCTTTGCGATGTGACAGGGATAAAGAGGTGACGCAGTCTTCCCGAAACGCAGCAGACGCAGGACTGCTTTCCGAAGCCATTGCCGCGCTTAGTGAGCTGGTCTCGCGCGCGCAGGAAGTCCACGATCGATCGTTCGACGATGGCCATTCCGTTGATACATGGCAGAGCGATGAACTCCGTGCCGCGATAAAGCGTGCCGAAGCGGTGATCGCGAAAGCGGAAGCTGCCATAGCTGAGCCCCGTACAAAGTAGGAGCTCCCCGAGTCGGTGCTTTGCCACCCAAGGCCGCTAGGCTCGTCAAGACCCGACGTCATGTGCAGCCTCCGGACGCATACGTCGTGTTTCCCCACTGCCCTCGCGTATCCGCCCATTCTTCCCCAGGGCACGCTAATGCATACGAGCTTGCACATTCGGTCATCGCAAACCTCCCACATCAGATCTCGCGACGAAGAGCCCAGTGGCTTGAGGCACGATGGCCGAGATATCGCGAGCGGAGTCGGCCGTCGGAGTTCGGTTCGGTAGGCGAATAGGCTGCACCCAGACAAAGGTATTTGAGTTATCGGACCGCACAACGAAGAGCGCCGCTGCCGATGGCCGCAGACTCGCGACTGCGCTGGAAACGGCAATATCGCTGCCGACCACTGACGTAAGCTTGTCCAAATAGGCTTGGGTCTCGGCTGGCAATGGACGACCAGCAAGATGTTCTTCGTAGCGAGCAGGTCCCGCGTTGTAGGCTGCAAGGAAGCCCGGCGAACCGTACTGGTCGTGCAGTTTACGAAGGTACGCAGTACCTGCAAGAATGTTGTCCCGGGCATCGTAAGGATCGTTGCCGAGGCCGTACCGCAGGCGCAAGTCCGTCCAGGTATTCGGCATGATTTGCATCAGCCCCAAGGCGCCTTTCGGGGACCTGGCGCGAACATCTCCCGCGCTTTCCGCGCCTAAGACCGAGCGTATCCATTGCACGGGTACGCCGAAGCGACGCGAGGCATCGTCAATGAAACCCGCGAGGGGATCGCTAGTTCGGGAACTCGCTGTATGCGTTGCGGCTCGTGTCTCCCCTGCAGCAGAAAAGTCGCACACAGTCAGGAGAAAGAACAACGGTACGACGACGCGAACGCTCCTCCCGAACGACCGCAAGCATGCCGTCGTGCTCGCGCCCGTCCAGGGTAAAGCCGCTTCGCGCCGGCCTTTCGGCCGCCCTGGATCGCCGCTGCGCGCGACGGCTGCGCGGTTGTTGGTCGAGATGAAGAAATGGTGCCGCACTCGGTCGAACAGAGGAATGGCAGATCTAATTCCCAACACGCGCACGATCAGTCCTCCCAGGTCCACACAGGGAACGCTCGGCCAATCACGGCTGATGTCGGCAAGAACCCGAAATAGCGGCCATCCAGCGAGTTGACGGACTGCCAGTTCATGACAAAGAACTCGCCCTCGCCGACGACGCGGCAGCCCTGCCATTTGGGGAGCGGCCGGCCGCGGCCATCGCGATCTCGCGCTTCGCCCATTTCGATCGCATCGACAGACACCGTGAGCCCGCTTCGGCAGACGGTCTGCCCCGGAAGCGCCAGCACGCGTTTGAGCATCGGCACGCCGGCGGGCAGATAGCCGCTCAAGTCGAGGAAGGTCGCAAGCGGTTCCGGCGGCTGAACGACAATCAACTCAGTGACGAACAGGTTGTCCGCCGGTCGCAAGCGATAGAGGCCGATCGGTACACTGTCGGACGGATTCCAGACGTAGAGCGGTGTCGTCTCCAGAACGGTCGGCGCGATGAGGGCGGCCGCGCCGGCAAGCATCGCGGTCCACGTCTTCAAGCAGTTTTTCATCGCATGATCCTCTGCCGGCGAAGCCACGCCTGGTGTCGCGCTTTCGTGTAAGGACGCGGGTTCTCGTTGACAGACAGGCGGTTATGAACGTGATGCCAATAGTCGGGCGCAGCGTCCGCCGGATCGACGCCGAGCGCTTCGACCGCATCGATCAGCTGAAGCACCCGTTCGACCTTGGGCCAGCCAGGCAAACGCAGAAGAATCTCACCGCCCGGCTTCACATACGGCACCGTCGAGCACCGCTGTCCCGGTGCGACCGCCCGCAGGATGTCGATCCGCGAGATCGCCGTTCCGAAGTCGCTCGACGTCCAGCGAACGAAAGCAAAGATGCTACCTGGCGCAAATGACAGGAGCCGTCGGCGAGGGTCGAGGATCTTTTCCTCGACGGCACGTCCGAACCGAATGCGGTTCTCGATGCGCTTCTCGAGCCAAAGGAGTTCGACTTCCGTGACATCGGTCATGGGGCACTCCGAGCTTTGGTAGGCTGCTGGTTGCCGAGCTGGAGTGCGATGACGAGAGCGCATCGTCGAAATATTGACCAACCGCGCGCGGCTGAGCAGGCGGACCGCTTTCGACGGTTATCCCCAGCAAAGCGAAGGACGCTGTCCTGGGGGTCGCGCGTGAGCACGAGTTGGTAGCCGGGCAATGTCTGCGGCTGCACGATCTGGCGTACTTCGCATGCAAAATGCTTGAGCGGTGACAAGCTCCCGGACTTTGCATTGAGATGCACAAGGTTAAAACTCCAGCCGCCATCTTGTCGGCCGCCATGCTTGCGCACGAGGCGGTAAAGCCAGCGCTCAAGTCCGCTCGTCACATCGAAATACGCTCGCTCAATGGTGAGCACGAGCGCGTCATCGATCACGCCGGCATAGCACCAATCAGGTAAGATCAGCTCAGGCCCGATGGGGCGTCCGTTTGCGTCAGCCGTTTCCCTCCACTCGTTGATGCAGGAGAAACGATACCGCCGCCGTTCTGCGGGCTGGTCGATCGAAGTAAGCACCGTCGTCGATTGCAATCTGTCGGGTCCCGCTTTCAGCCGATCGTAGTCGCGCGCGCACGTGCCATGGCCGACGAATGTCAGATTCTCGCACGGAGTTGCAGCCATCAGGCGCGAGGTCTTCAGGCCCGCGTCTCGCGCTTCGACGACTCGCGATGCAGCCCAGATCAGAACATCGGCGTCCCAGATGGTTGCGATGCCATGTTCCGGAACGGCCTCGACGCGAATAGATATCGGCCCAGCACGAAAGTTGATGGGAACGACACGTTTGGTCTTTGCGAGGGAAAAGAATGGATAGGACATCTGATCTCGCGCGTCGCGCGGCGCCAAATCGCCGGGTAACGCACGAAAGAGCTCAAGCTGATCGAGCTCGGACAGGTATTTGCACCGCATCGCCATTGTTCCTCTTGGCAATTAGCGGCGTTCCTGGCCCGCATACGGGCGCAGGGTCGGATGTTTCTTGGCGGGCAGTACCGTGCCCTTGCCGGGATCTGATGTCGATTTCTTGGCACCAAGATCAGCCCAGGCCTTCAGATCATCCAGCCCGTAGACGACGCGACCGCCGATCTTCCGATAGATCGGTCCTGTGCCGTACGTGCGGTGCTTTTCAAGGGTGCGGCCGGAAAGGCCCAGATATCGTGCAGCCTCTGGCGTGCGCAGAAATCGCGGCGGTAAGCCGGCCATTGGATCGGGCATTTGAAAACTCTTTGATGACGACGCGTACCGGCGGTGGCGCCGGCGGGTGTGCGGTCATCATGGAGGGGCAGGCCCGCGCAGGGGATGCCGATGATCAAGGGGCTGATTTTCGATACCCCCGAAGAGGCACTACTTGTCTCTGCGCTTGGGGCGCAGAAGGTCGCGATAGCCGCCGCGCATCAATGCGAGACCGCCTTGCACGAGACGGATGGTTCGATTGCGCAGATCGTGCGTTTTCCAGGCGCGATACGGGATTCGCTTTTTGCCGAAGTAGACCTCGGCGATCGCACGATAAGTGCTACCAGCCCCGCGCGCATCGAGCGCGCGAATGGCGGCGCTGAGCCGTTCGCGTCTCTGTTTGGATAGCTGGTGAAAAGCAGGTCCTGGAGGGCGCCCATTGATTGCGCGCCAAAGCCTTCGGGCAGCATAGGCGCGTGCGTCGAAATCGCTGTCAAACGGCAACTCCGCCACATAGTTGGTACCGATAGCGGGCGGCTCTTTTAGCCAGACACGATGCTCCACGCCGCCGACACGAAGGATGGCGTGCCAACCATCGGAGGCGCGCCGCACCCGACCGGCCGCAAGATCGAGCAGTGGCTGAGGCGTGTCCCCCTTAAGCCGCGACGTGGTTGCTGCAACTGGAACGACAGTCGGCAGAACCTCTGGCGCCCAAAAGATTACTTGCTTGCCACAAGACTCTTGCGGGTCATGAGCGAAAGCAGATACCCCACCTCCTCCGGAATTCCGGGGTTGCCTCGCCATCAGGACTGTTGGCGATCATCGCTTCGTAGTCGCGTCGGTAATCCACGTTGCGACGAAGACATTCCCAGGCGATGTCGGCGATCTCTGCCTCCTGAAGACTCTTGTAGGATTCCGGCGACCGCCAGTCGAACTCAGGCATTGCTTCCGCCCCATTCACAAAGCTAACGAGGATTGCGGCGCAATAATTCTGATCGATTGGGTTGTGGGAAGACCCTAGTTTGGCACCACGTGGTGCGCCGGGATGACCACGAATGAGTCGAAGAAAATTGTGCTGACGACGGATATAGGGTCGGTAGATTTCTTCTAATTCGAGCCGGCACCGCGCAAGAGGCGTCCCCGCTCTGTAACCCACTTAGCGCGCGCAAGATGAGTCAGGTATGCATTGTGCGCGCGGTCGGGTTCTCGCTCTGGATCGATATGTAACACTATTCGTGTAACTTCTCGCCAGTCGGCCCCCTCGCTCTCGGCCTGCAAAAGGCGCGTGTAGGTCACGACATGCTGCTCATCATAGGGCGTCAGCGCCGATTCATTTGGCGCTGCATCAGCGACGTCGGGGTCGAGCGGCGGTCTATTCACGTAAGTATACAGCACTTCATTAAATCCTCACGCCTTTCTTAAGGACCAGCCTATCGGAATAGGTTGGTTATAGCCAGTGGTTTGATGGTCAACCGAATGGCTGCTTTTGCGCATGAAAGCTCGTGCGCTTGTGGCCTGGAATGTCCGCCGAATCCGCGTGGCTCGCGGTATTCCGCAAGAACAACTGGCATACGATGCCGGGATCGATCGCTCATATATGGGCGGCCTTGAACGGCAATCGGAGAACCCAACGATTGATCTGCTCGACCGGCTAGCCGAAACGCTTGGTGTTCAGTTATCGGAATTCTTTCTTCAGCCGCCCAAAGGAGCGACAACGCCCAAGACGTTACCCAAGGGTCGAAAGCCAATCCGACCAAATCGCAAGAACAAGTAACAGTGCTTACGTCTAAGCGATCTAATGCCAAACGGACGTACCGGATCGGCGGCGACGCATAGGCTACCGGGAAATAGCCGCGAACCGATCCCGAGATTGCGCGGCTCGCCCCTCAGATTGCACGTTCCATCAAGTGCTTAGCCTTCCCATCCGGTTCAAGCCTCGCGTCGTGATGCGATTGATCCAGGCACGCCGTAATCCACTGCACGCCCAGAACGGTTTCGATGATTTTCGAGGTCTCGGATTTGGTAACGTCGGCTCGCGTCTGGCGTAACTTGCGGTTGAGATGCCCTTCTAATCGATCAGCTTTGTTACAGCTTCCGGTGCTTCCAGGAAGGCATACGGATTCAAAAATTGACGATGCCAGAGGAAATTCCGATCTACCTTGCTGAGCTTCGCCTCATCGCATACCGCTGGCCAGCGCTGCTTGATCGTTTTGACCTGTTTGGTGGCGAGCAGGATTGCCTCGGCGTTGTTCATCAAAAACAGCGGCGCCGCTTTCAGCCACAGAGCAATTTGGCTTGCGCGCTCCTGGCCCATAATCAGCATGGCTTGGGTGGCTTCTCCACCTGTCCGATTTTGCGGACAGATGTCATATGCAGGGGTCAATGACAATTCCTTACCGTTCCAGAAAGCGGCGTGATTGCGCGCGTGGTCATCGGTATTTCCACAGAGAATGTTGAACAGCATTCGAGCAAAGAGCTCTTTGAGCGTCTCCCTTGGCGCCTGAAATCGGTGCCGGATGATGGTCGCGAGTTGCTCATAGCTGGCATAGCGGGCCATGAGTTCGTCGAGCTCAAGCAGCGTGAGGGCGGAAACCATGGCTTTCCGGCTCCAACCTCCTTCCATTTTCACGCGATCAAAGCGTTCGATAAGAAGGACGTCCTTTCCCGCTGCGCGTTTAAGGCTCACCGGGGCAACGGTCAGGCCGACTTCGGCGGCCAGACGCATGGCGATGTACTCGGCCTTGACGACGCCGTAGAGGTCGTTCTGCGATGAGAATTTCGCAACAAACTTCTTGCCGCCCGACGTGATCATCGCCTTGGGGCGTGCACCTCCGATCGAAGTTCCATGGAGAAGAACTTGGTCGAGTTCGGCCGGGAGCGGAACTCCCTTTTCAACCAGCGCTGCGGCGTTCAGGAGCTCGTGGAGGGAGACTTCAGCTCCTTCTCGCGCCAGGTAATTCGCTGAGGATGTCTGAAAATCCAATGCGCCGATGCGGTCTGAACCGGATTCCAACAGATAGGTGAACTCATCGACGCTACCCGGATCGACATTCCTGCTTTGCACTCCGAATTTTCGATTGATGATAATGCGGCGGCCCCATGCGTCGGGAGCCGCGTCGCGAATGCAGTTCGGCATGCTCAACCCCGCCATAAGCGGCAGGATTCCGCTCCGCAGCGGCAATTCCGGTTCATAGAGGGGAATGGCATCCTTGCGCGCGAGGTAACTTCGCCCGTAGTTGAATACGAGTTGCTTGCCACTTGCCGACAGAAGGCCGGCGACGACAGGTTCTGTTTGATCTGGGAGCCAAACCCAGACAAAAGCCTGGGTGTTTTTGGCGTCAGAAGTCATCGTCGGCCTCGATACGTGGACTGCGAACCGATTTCGGCAGCAGCGCCATTATTTCGCGATTGGTCTCGACGGCCCTGGATAGTGCTGTCTGATCGGTATCGAACAGTCGCACGCCGACAATTGTCGAGACCTCGAACACCGCGCCGATCGTGCATCCGGGATCGCCCGTCTCGATGCGCCGCAGGAGACCACGCGAGATCCCTGCCCGGTCGGTCACATCGACGGCCTTGAGCTTGCGTTCGATGCGCGCCTTGCGAATGAGCTGGCCAAGAAGGGCCACCGCGTCAGCGGCATGGGGGGAGAGAGGGCGTTGGGTTTTCGACATCGGAAGTCCATAAATAGTGCATATTAGCTTCTGCGCTCCTCTTATAGCTCATTACGCTTTGACGGTCAATAAAACTGCATCATAAACATACCATTTTCATCTATATGGATCATATATAGATCATATCAGTTCTGCTAAGCACGCCTGAACCGTCCCCGGGACCCAAACGGGACGTGCGGCTCTATGATGATAACCGGCGGATTTATCCTCCAATTTTCGTCCGCCACCGCAGACCGACGAGGTCGTGCCGAAGCGAAGCGCAGGCTGGAGAAAGAGGCAGCCGCAGGAGCGTCAGCATAGCGCCGACGCTGAAAGCGGCGGGACGCGGGACCGACTGCAGTCGCGAGACCGGTTAACAAGGCACCCGCATAGGGGCAGTGATAGCGACGCCGGAATGAAATGACGGCGGGACCCGAAGGCGAGTGCCTCCGGCGAGCGACCCATGATCGCGCGAGGGATCAAAGCCGGATGGCCGAGACGCCTTGCGGCTCGGTGCACGAGAGCCCGGTCCGCGGCCAGCGGACGCGCCCAACGCTGAAGACCGGTACACCATCACTTGAATGCATCATTGAGCACTTGAGCGAGGCGAATGCCGGCAAGGACAATTGCGCATCGATTACAGGCGTAAACTCCTTCGCATAATCCTCACCAACAACGTCGTTTGGGGGGGCGAACGCGTTGAAGCCTATCGCGCGCGATGCGCGCGCCCAAGCCCACGGCATCCACATCAAGGTATGTGACTGCCGTGAGCGGACTTTAAAGCAAAAAAGCCCCGCCCCAGGAACTCGGGCGGGGCGAAATGAGCCTCAGTCGCCATTCGGCTTGCGGCTGCGGGACCAGATGAGGGTGAAGGTCTCGGCGTCTTCGTCGTCGAAGAGGTTGGCGTAGATCGGAGCGTTGAAGCTCGGATCGTCCAGCTTGACCGAGAGATAATCGCGGCCTTCGGTGGAGCGCTTCGACCAGGCAGCCCCGATCTCGGCGCGACCGACATAGACCCGGTGGCTAGGCGCGTTGTCGTTGGTCCTGTCAGTCTCGGGGACGATGCGGACGCCCCTGGTCTGAAGGCTCAGGGTGACGATCTCGCCCTGGAATTCCTGGCCGGATTTCTTGAATGAGCCGATGTTAGCCATGTCACTTCTCCTTGCTGTTTTCGAGCTCCGCGACCACCGCGGCCTCGATGGCGATCTGAAAGCTGAAGGCGATCGACGCCGCACCCCAAGGCCGAAGCGCAGCGGAGGATGGCGGCGGTGAGACTTTCTTGCCTCGCGAGGAATGGGCGAAGCCCAGGGGAAGAAAGTCTCGCCGCCGCCATTGCGGTTCAGGCGATCGAGGCGCAGCCGGCCTTCGGCCAGATCAAGCCAATGAGAGGCTAGGTGCTCGCGGGCGCCAAACAGCATTTCGGAGACGTGCCAGCGGACAATCGGCTCACACAAGAAGCCCCGCCTTCCCGGCGAAGGAAAAGGAAGCCTGGCGTGCAGAAAGGCGGCCCGTTGCTACCGAGCAGACAGAAGTCGGCGCATGTGCCGGTGACCGCAGGGCTGCAATCGGCCGAAGAGATCATCCGGCTCAATCGAAGTGAGCGAGAGCACCGCGATGTCGCGATCGGCAACGACGACCAGATATCACCGTCATGCCAGCCGAGAGACGACAGACATGCATAGTCACCCGCCCCGATCGGAGAGCGCGCGATCGAGAAGGCGTACTGCCCGACCGCGAGTGTGAACTGGCCCTGGCGAAGCTAACGACGATGGCACCGAACGGACCTGCTCCGGCTTGAAATGAATGGATCCTCACGGACATACCGAGGAAGAACGGCAATGCATGGGTTGCGAGCGCGAACAGTGCCAGCAGAAAATGCCGAGCCCAACGACATCAAGAAGAACGGCGATGATGAGCAGGGTGATGGCTCCCCGTGACAAAGGTTGCAAGGGTCGCGCCTTCCACCACCGCCACGGCGCGGTCCCAAGAATAGCCAATACTGTCCGCGTTTGGAATCCCTTGCGGCCGGGCTGGCGAGCCAAGTTTCGGCCGGAATAGGCGGGCCGAACACGTGCGGTCCAGTTCGCTATAACCAGCAGAGCGGTTATTGCCAGCTCTGCTGGTTCGATGGATAGCAGCTCAAACTGGAGACGGTGGCACTCACGCGCCGCCGTTGCCGAATCTACAGACGGGGATGCCGAGCTTCCGTGCCTTATCAGCCAGGTTCTCCTGAATACCGGTGCCGGGGAAGACGATGACACCGATCGGCAGCACGTCGAGCATCTCATCGTTGCGCTTGAAAGGTGCTGCCTTGGCGTGTCTGGTCCAGTCGGGTTTGAATGCGATTTGCGGAACCTTGCGGTGGTCGGCCCAGCGGGCGGCGATACGTTCGGCGCCCTTCGGTGAACCGCCGTGCAAGAGAACCATATCCGGATGTTTGGCGTGGACCTGATCGAGCTTGTCCCAGATTAGGCGATGATCATTGCAGTCCAGGCCGCCGGTGAAGGCGATCTTCGGCCCGGCGGGCAATAGCACCTCGGTCTCGGCCCGGCGTTTAGCGGCGAGGAAGTCACGACTGTCGATGACAGCCGAAGTCATGGCGCGGTGGTTCACCAACGAACCGCTGCGCGGATGCCAGTGCGATCCGGTATGACGTGCAAAGTGATCGGCCGCCTGGTCGCGGAAGTACTCCATGCTGTTACGCCGCTCGATCAGCGTCATGCCCTCGGCCGTGAGACGCTCCAGTTCGACCGAACGGATTTCGGAGCCGTCCTGATCGCGTTGGCTGCGCTTCTGCGCCTGTTCGTTGTCGTCGAGTTCGCGTTCGATGCGCTCGTTGGCGCGGTGGAAGAGATTGACGGTCGACCACAACAGGTCCTCAAGGTCAGGTTCGAGGCGTGTTTCGCTCAAGCTCGCGATGAAGGCATCGAAAATGTCAGCGACGGCGGCCACGACGATACGGGCTTCGGGCAGCGGTCTCGGGTCCGGCTCGTCCTGGAACGGGCGATAGCCGTGAAGTTGAAGTTCGGTAAGGACGTGATCAGTCGCTGATATGGCGTATGGCTGCTCGTTGTCGGTCTCGACGCGCTCGATCGTCATGGCGGTTCTCCTTGGTCGGATCGGCCGCGCTCATCGCGGCCTTCATGGCGACAAACGGCGGCGGGCGGACCGGACCTGCACCGCCGAGCGCAGCGACAGCGGCCGCAGCGAAGCGAAGGATGGCGGGAGCCGGCTATTTTGCCTCGCGATGTAAAGCGCCCTTTAGGGCGCGACGGAAAATAGCCGGCTCCCGCCATTGCGTGGCCGGGCTGCTTGCCGCAGGGTCGCCCTCTCAAGAAGGCCGTAAGCGTGGCCTTGTTCGAAAAGGAGGCGCTTCAGCAATTGACGACGCACCGTCAGAGCCCGGCACCAGCTTCGTCGGCTTATGTCCATCCAGACCCTCATATCAAGAATCGGGCCACATCTTCAGGGGCGAGTTGAATGCGCAACGCTGCACTCAGGGCGTCGATGCCGGAATTCCGCAGGTCGTCGTTGAAGTCTTTCGACTGCGGCGACAGCACGATTGCCTCAACGCCGGCCGCCTCTGCGCGCCGCGTTAGAACTGTAACCGCCGCATCTCCGGCTGCATCCCTATCGCGAGCGACATAGAGCCGGCGCAGCGTGCGCGGGAACAACATGGCGCCCAGGTGACTTGCTGAAAGTGCGGCGGCCATTGGCAATGCCGGTAAAGGGCAGCGCAACGACAACACGGTTTCGATGCCTTCGCCGGCAGCAAGCACATCGTCCGCCTGATCAAAGCGGACTGCGTTGCCGAGCAGATTGCCCATCGCTCGCCTGGGCGTGTCGATCGGCGCCTTACAGATGCGCTCCGGATCAAGCCAAGTGCGGTGCACGCCGGTGATTCGGCCGTCGAGATCCGTGACGCACGCGACCATCGCCGGCCAGATTTCGGGCGGCGAGTCTTCGGCGGACCGATGGTAGCAGCGCGGATGGAAGCGCAAGCTACCTTCATGGCGCACGTTCGAGATGGCACGACGACTCAAATACGCCTCCACGATCGTCCCGAAGATCGACCGAGACATGGCGAACAGCCGCCGCGCCGCTTCGGGTGCCCCGCTCCGGGCTGCGGTGCGAGCGATCCCCGATTCCGGCTCGAGATCGGGGCGAGGCTGATTCAGGAACCGGCGGGCTTCGTCCGCGACGTCGCGGAAATCAAGGAGACCGCAGCTTTGACGGATGATGTCGAGCAGATCGCCGTGCTCGCCCGTCGCAGCGTCTGTCCATTTTCCGGCTGGTCGTTGCGGGGATTCCCTTAGCCGGACGAACATGGAGCGGCCCGGTGTGTTTCTGACATCGCCAACCAGCCAGTAACTCCCCTGCCGCCTTCCATTCGAAAGATAGTAGCGACACACCGCCTCGGCATCACGCGCGAGACGGTGTACAAGTTCGGAGGCCTCGCGCTGCATCACGTGACCTCCCACACGATGCGAACGCACAGCAGTCCCCTGATCGGGACACCAACGTCGGCTACGCAGCCCTCCATAGCCACTGCGCAAACATTGAAACTCTGAAGTAACGTATGCCGCGTGTTGCTCTCAGCCAGTTGTCCGATCGAATCATCCGCGGTCGCCCGGTGGATGGTCGATGGGTTCAGCGCCGGCTTGTTGAAGGAAATTTCGCAAGAGGACGACAAACTGATCCTTTGGATAGTCCTGGTCATCTCAGATCTCCATAACAGGCGGCCGCAGGCCTCTCTCGGCCTTCGGCTCGTCACAGAAACCCGTTTGCCCTCTCACTCTCTCTGCAAGCACCGGATCCACATCGCACCCGTCGTGATCGGCAGCCAAGGTCGTCGAGCCCGCCGCGAGATCGGGTAGAAATCCAAGGAGAAAGTTGGCGGCCCGGCTGGCTTGCGAAGCGGCCCGCACGATCGCGCGATTATCCTCGCGCAGCACCTCGAGCCATGAGCCGATATAGTCCGCGTGCCGCACCGTGGGCAAAATGCCGAGCGACGCACAGCAAAACGCGGCCGAAATCTCGGCGATGATCTCCTCGAAGGCGTATTTTGGAGTACCGTAAGCGCCCGACAAATCCCGGTTGAGCCGAGACGAATGCCCGCTGGCATGCGCCAGTTCATGCAGAGCGGTCCGGTGCCAATTGATCGGCTCGAAGAAAGCAGCTGGAGGCGGCAACTGAACGTAGTCTTCAGGCGGACAGTAGAAGGCACGGTCGCCGCCGATGCGGAAGTCGATGCCGGTCGCACGGATCAGCGCTTCGACCTGCGGCTCGACTGCATAAGGCGGAGGCGCAATGCTCGAGAGGTTACTGGGCAGGCCGTCACACTGATCGGTGTTGAAGATCGTAAAGCGCTTAAGGAATGGAAGCGCTTGAGCTTCTTCACCCAGCAATCTCGCCCGCTTCAACTCTTCGGCGGGCACGAAGCGGTCAGCATAGACAATGGACGTACCGCGTTCACCTTTGCGGACGCAGCCACCGAGCAACAATGCCTGACGGAAGGTGAGCCAGCTCTGGCCTGAAAACCCCCGTTCCGCCACAGCGCCCCAAAGAATCAGGACGTTGATACCATTATATCGCCGACGCGACGCAGCGTTATGAGGCATCGCAAACGGCGCGTTGGCCGCAGCCGTTCTCCAGGGCCGGACCCAGGGCACGCGCCCAACCTCCAGTTCGGCAATAATTTTACGGGTGACGTCGTCATAGAAACTAGTCCGGTCGGTGCCGGTCCGGGCCTTCAAAGCATGTCTGGGCATCGCGGTTCTCCGCGACGGGCGCCGCAAGCCTCTCTCGCGGCCATGAACCCGTCACGGCTAACCCGGCCGTCCCTCTTACTCTTCCATCGCGCCGCGGGAACCAAGGCAGCCGCCGGGTCGATCCGCTCATCAATGCCCCCAGAAATCCCTCTCTGAGAGCCACCAAACACAAAGACGACGGGACAAGCGGTTTGCGTCGGACAAGTCGAGACATACGCCGGCCGCGATACCAAAGAGGCAGTCGCTGGAACCTCCTTGCAGCATCGCATTCAAGCGGGTCCAGGATCCGACTGCGGTTGCGACCGGCCAACAACACTACAGGAGGGCTGCCTGCCATTCCGACAAGGAGAACACCTATCGCGGTCTCGATGTAAGGCGAGCAACAGATCTGTCGGATTGATCGTTGATAGTCTTCCAAGAGCAGATGACTCTCCCCCAGCGGGCAGACATGAGCGCTTAGAAATGTACCCGCGATCTAGTCCCTGCCCCTTTGCGATCGACGGTCCTGTCAATGGTGACCCTCGGTCGTCCAAAGTGGACCGAGCGATATATTGATCAGCATTGTGCTTCGCCCATCGCAAAGCTGGTGCCACTGAAGTCGGCGTTAGCCGTCGGTGCGACCGTGCGGGTGAGCCGCGACCGCCCCTCTTTGTACCCATCCTATTTGCACTCCAGATCACGCGATTTCCGCCCCGGCTTCTGGGAGCCTAAATTTCGCGGAGGTCTTCTCGCTCTCTAGGTCGGAAGGGCCGATTGGCTAAAGCGGCAAACACGCATGCAAGCAAGAACTGCGGCAGAGAGAGCGAACCAAATGCCTGGGCTCGTTCTTCTACGACCGCGCACCGGCGACTATGCGCAAAAAGAATATGCGATTTCGTCGGTGATACGAATGAGACAACTGATCCATTGACGCACGAGCCGACCCTCATGACACGTCGCCTCGCCCTTCCGGCCCGCTATCCACCGACCGGTACGTGGCCTGCGCTCATGCGCGCCGATATGGCCGCAGCCTACCTGGATTACCGCGATACAGCTGAACTCGCGCGCGCTGTGGGCCGCGGGGAAGCACCACCGCCAATCGGCTATCACGGCGTTGGGCGCGCCAGAGAGCCGGTCTGGTCGAAGGCAACGATCGATAAACTAACAGCGCGAGCCTTGGCTGCGAGTCCTGACCATCCAGAAGGACAAGACTTAGCCACGCTCGTATAAAGCGACCTCCACCACAATGAAGCTTCCCCGCTACTGCCGACGCAAGCCATTAAGGGGTGGTCAATGGGCATACTTCTTTGAGCCGCCCAGTTGGGCACGCAAGCAGGGCTGCCACGTCCAGGCCGCGGCGCTCGGACAGGAACATGCGGCCGCCGTAGATCGAGCCAATAATGTGCTCCTACCCGCCTTTGACAGCTGGCGTTCAAGAGGACTGACCGACATGATCCCGGCCTCTCCAGTTCCTGGAAGTTTTGATTGGCTGGTCAGCATCTTCAAAACGAATCGCAAATGGGGCGAAATTGACCATAACACCCAGCGCTTTTACGAACGAGGGCTCGCGCTCTTTGCCAACCAAAAGCTGAAAGATGGCAGCCGTGCCGGCTCGAAGCAGATTTCTGACTTCACAAAACGATTTGTCGACGCGATTTACGCCAAGCTGCTCGTTGTGAAGGACCAAGACGCGGACGGCAACATCGTGACGCGTGAACGTCGCCGTGCTGCAAATGCATCCATGACCGCTTGCCGGCGAGCCTGGTTTGTTGGTCAACGCGCTCAGGAAGAGGAAGTACCGACAGTCAATCCATTCTCACGCATGGGCCTTAAAACACGCCCTCGTGGCCGGCCAGTACGTGAGACACCGACGGCAACTTGGGATGAACTCGTTGCGTTTAGATTGGCCGCCAACAGGCTCGGATATCGCTCGGTCGCGACGGCTGCGTTGTTGACCTGGGAATGGTTGCAGCGGCAAGAGCACGTGTTTGGAGCTTTTGAAGTCTCGCACTATCGGCCTAAAGAGCGGCCGAACAGCGTGAAAATCGTGCATCCGAAGAATGGCGAAGAAGCCTGGTGGCCCCTGTTTGATGAAACCGGCGAACCCCTTTTCCCCGAATTAATGGCGGAGCTCGATGCCATCAAGGCAACGACGGCTTCGGGCTTGGTCTTTCGGCGCGATCACGAGCATCGCAGGTCACGCGATCAACTTCCTTGGATCACGGAACGCAAGGACCTTCGTTACCTGCGGAGGGTCGTAAAAAAGATAGTCGTGTCAGCTCAGCTACGAGGCGAACTCTCGTTTACTTCCTTCCGTCATGGCGGCTTTACTGAAGGCGCGGATAGCGACCTTACAGATGCCGAATTGCGCACGGCGGCTCGCCATCGTTCCTCACATCAACTGCCAACCTATGCCAAACGCACGCGCAAGCAATTGATTGCTGGCTCCAAGAAGCGTCGTGAAGAGCGAACAAAAGCGACTCATTGTCGTACCTTGGAACGACCGCCCAACGTGACCTAAATGATTGATTCACCTGGCGGGCCTGAAAGGCTCAGCTACGAACTGCTGGTTACACAGGCTATTTGCCCGGCCACGACGGCTTTCGCTTTTCGCTGAATGCTTTTAAGCCTTCCTTGGCGTCTTCCGTCATCGCCAGCAACGCGATCTGGCTTTCGGTATAGGCGATGCTTTCGTCGAACGACATCGAGGCGATGGCCCGCATGGCGTATTTGCCGCGGCGGATCGCGGTCGGCGACTTGTCGACGATGCGGCCGATCAGCCAGTCGACCTTGGCGTCGAGCTCGGCCGCGGGCACCACATAGTTCAGGAGTCCGGCAGCCTGGGCTGCATGGGCGTCGAACGGCTCGCCGGTCAGCGACCATTCGTTGACGAGACGTTTTGGCGCGATCGTCTGCAACAGGCTGAGAACCTGCATCGGGAACACGCCGACCTTGACCTCGGGTAGTCCAAAGATGACGTGATCGGCTGATACCGCCATGTCGGTCATGCACAGCAGGCCCATACCGCCGGCCATGCAGACGCCGCCGACGCGCGCGATCGCCGGCTTGGTGGCATTCTGCGACAGCCGCAACAGATCCGCGTAGTCGACATTCGGCCGGGAAAAATCCATTGCAAAAGCGGCGCCGCTGTTCTGCAGGTCGGCGCCGGCGCAAAACGCCTTGTCGCCCGCCCCCGTCAGCACGATGACGCGGACCTCCTTGTCGTCATGGGCGTCGCGATAACCGCGGGCGATGCCGGCGACGACGTCGGCATTGATGGCGTTGCGCTTGTCGGGCCGGTTGATGGTTATCCAGAGCGCCTGCCCGCGCTTCTCGCGTATCACGCTGTTCGTATCGGTCATTGTCCCACTCACTTGTTCGCTATTGGTTGGCGAACATTTGCGGCAGGATGGCGGTGGACTGCAAGCGGGATTTATCCCGCGAGCGCGGCCTTCTTCACCCAAACCTTGTTGTCGTGGAACGCCGCCCCGCCGACCGGTGCCACTTCCTCGGCCCCGGTCAGCATATTGATGCCGCGGCCGCCGATATGGGCCTTGTTGGGCTGAATGGATTCGGCGATCAGTACGCCGCGGCGCACGCCGTCGAACAATTTGGCGGTCAGCGTCGTTTCGCCGCGCGTGTTGCCGAGCGTCACGGCCTCGCCATCGGCGATCCCGAGCGCTGCAGCATCCGCGGGATGAATCATCACCGACGGGTTCCCCTCACGCGCGATCGACGACGGCGTTTCATTGAAACTGGTGTTGAGGAAGCTGCGCGACGGGCTGGTCGCGAGCCGGAACGGATGCGCCTCGTCCGCCTCCTCGATGATCCTCCAGTGGTCCGGCAGCGCGGGCATTTCCGCCCAGGGGCCCATGCCGGGCATACCGAAGGGCGGATGCGCCCAGTCGGCCTTGAAGTGGAATTTTTTGTCGGCATGCGCGAAGCCGTCGAGATAATGCGAGGTGCGAAAATCCGGCTGGATGTCGCGCCACAAATCCTTCTCCAGGCTTTCGATATCGCCGTGGCCGCTCTGCTTCAGCGTCGCGTCGATCAGTTCGCGCGGCGTCATCTCGAAGCCGGGATGCACCGCCTTGAGGCGGCGACCGAGACCTTGCAAAACCTCGTGGTTGGAGCGGCACTCGCCGGGCGGATCGATCAGCTTGGCGCCGACCGAAATATGCTGATGGCCGCCGCCGTAATAGAGATCGTCGTGCTCCATGAACATGGTGGCGGGCAGCACGATGTCGGCCATTTGGGCGGTCTCGGTCATGAACTGCTCGTGCACCACCATGAACAGGTCCTCGCGCGCAAAGCCCTGGCGTACCAGCGCCTGCTCCGGCGCCACCGTCATCGGGTTGGTGTTCTGGATCAGCATCGCCTTGACCGGCGGGCCATTTTTCAACGCCACGGCATCGCCGGTCAGGATGCGTCCGATCCTGGACTGGTCGAGCACCCGGACGGAGCTGTCGCGCGCGTCATGACCCTCGATGATGGACTCGTTGAACTTCCAGATCGCGAAATTGTTGAAGAACGCGCCGCCGCCCTCGTACTGCCAGGCACCGGTCACCGCCGGGATGCACAGCGCAGCGTGCATCTGCGCGGCGCCATTGCGGCTGCGGGTAAAGCCATAGCCGAGGCGGAAGAACGTACGCTGGGTCTGGCCGACCGCGCGCGCAAACGCCTCGATCTCCTCGACCGGCACGCCCGAGATCGCCGACGCCCATTCCGGCGTGCGGGTCGCCAGATGCGCCTCCAGTTCGTCGGGACAGTCGGTATACTCTGCGAGATAGGCCCGGTCGGCATAGCCCTCGCGGAACAGCACATGCATGACGGCGCAGGCGAAGGCGCCGTCGGTACCGGGCTTGAGCAGGATCTTGATATCGGCCTGCTTCATGGTTTCGTTGTTATAGACGTCGATCGCCGCGATCTTCGCGCCGCGCTCCTTGCGGGCGCGCATCGCATGCGTCATCACGTTGACCTGGGTGTTGACGGGATTGGTGCCCCAGATCACGATCAGGTCGGAGACACCCATCTCGCGCGGATCGACGCCGGCGATCTTGCCGGTGCCGATGGCAAATCCGACGCGCGCAATGTTGGCGCAGATGGTAGAGTAGAAGCGCGAATATTTCTTCACGTTGGCGAGGCGGTTGATGCCGTCGCGCATCACCAGTCCCATGGTGCCGGCGTAATAATACGGCCAGACCGATTCAGCGCCGAATTCGCGCTCGGCGGAATCGAAGCGGGCGGCGATTTCGTCCAGCGCCTCGTCCCAGGAAATTCGCGCGAACTGGCCCGAGCCCTTCGGTCCGGTGCGGCGCATCGGATAGAGCAGCCGGTCGGGATGATGAATGCGCTCGGCATAGCGCGCGACCTTGGCGCAGACCACGCCCGCGGTATAGGTCTGCTGCTTGGAGCCCCGCACCCGGCCAATGCTGCGGCCTTCGATCACCTCGATGTCGAGCGCGCAGGCCGACGGGCAATCGTGCGGACAGGTGGAATGGCGGATGTCGACCTTGGCGTGCTGGTTCATGTCACCATAGGTAACATCAAATGTTTCGGCCGCCGAAGGACTTTCTCAAGGAAGATTAAAAATCCTTCCGTATCAATATGTTAGACAAGTTTTGAGCCCCAAAATGATGCATTGAAACACAACGGGTATTTTCACGATTGGCAAACCTTCGCACGCTCAGTCGATCCAATCCATCATGGGGAAGTTTGAGCTAGGTCCAGCCAATGAAGGCCAACGAAATCTAAGTCGCACATCCCAACGGCAGCTTTGCGCCGATACTGTTCTCTAATTCCGGGTCTGGGTGTCAAGCTCTCTAGCGATCATCCTTGCCGGGCCCACTGTTCTCTCCGCGGTAGGGGTAAGCCCTCCGCATGATGGCGTAAGGTGACGCTGGCGGTTCAATGTTGAAATCGCGGTCGGCCTTTCGGATGCACGCAAAGAATCGGGCGAACTCACCATCGCCATCGTCCCGGCAGGGACGTCTTTTCCCGCCCGTTCGGCAGGATCTCGGTAATGCCTTCGCTAGGCAGCAATCTCCTTCGACCAGTTGAATTCGGTTCCATCGATCCACATGCGATGCAGAATGACCGCGAGCTTACGTGCGACTGCAACCTTAGCCTTGCGGAGCCCGTTGCGCTTGGCGAGCCTTACTCCCCAGGCCTTCACGGCGGACCACTTCGGGACGCGCGTCAGCAGAACCCCGGCTGCTTCAAACAGGTAACTTCGCAGCATGGCGTCACCGCATTTAGAGATTCGGCCCGACCAATCGACCTCCCCGGAGGCGTGGCGTCTACTGGTCAGCCCGACATAAGCACCGACGCTTCTCGACCGCGCAAAACGTGCCGGATCGTCAATCGTTGCCTTGAAGGCGAGCGCGGTGATCGGACCGATCCCAGGCACCGTCATGAACCGGCGGACCTGCGCATCATGGCGAGCCAGCTTCATAACCTTGCGGTCAAGTTCGCTGACCTGCTGCCCGACGGCATTGCGCGCTTCGAGCAGCGGTCTGATCGCAGCTATCAGCTCAGGACGGCCCTCGATCAACTCCTCGGCTCGCACGGCAAAGACATTGAACTTGGCACGGCCGATGACGAGACCGAGGTTCTTCAGAAGGCCGCGAACATGGTTCTCGAGATCACGCTTGATCTTGACCAGCAGCGCCCGGCTGGCCAGTAGCGCCCTGACCGAGTGGCTGTCGATATCCTTGACGTGCACCTCTTTGAACCAGCCGGTCTGCATGATGCGGGCGATCCCGATTGCATCGTTGCGGTCGCTTTTGTTGATCTGCATCTTGAGCACCGCCTTGGCATGGCGCGCGTCGATACAGATCACTGGGAGGCCAAGCTGCTTAAGCTCGGTCCATAGCCAGGTTGACGTCGGTCCGGTCTCGAGGCCGATGCGTACTGCATCCGGCGCCTTTGACCTCACGTAAACTGCGATCGCCTCAGGATCTGACTCGACCACGCCCTCTCGCACGACCGCCCCCGTCTGGTCCACCACGCAGATCGATGTCTGCTTCAACGATACGTCCAGTCCGACATAGTATTCCATTGCTGCCCTCCATCGTTGCGAGGCCACATGAGGCTGGCCTCATACGTTCCTGGAGAGCTGATTCCCTTGCCTTTGTCTGGCTCGATCCCGGAATTACCCCATGTTGAAAAAGTCGAAAGTTGCGTCAGTACGAATTTGTGATGCAATCCTAAAACGCGAAGCAATTGACGATTCGGGTATCTCCAGTCGCGCTACGGAAGTCGCCTATGAGTTTTGCGTCCTGCGATGAGGTCCCTCAAATCTCTACACGAAAACCGCGCCTGAACGACGCAGGCGCGACCGACTAGCCGGTAGTCGGCCATCGGTGTATAGGTATCTGCCATGAGTTGGGATGCAAAAGACCTCGCAACGCTGAAACAACTCTGGACCGCAGGACAGAGCGCCGCGCAAATCGCGCATCGCCTCGGATATAGCCGTAACGCTGTCTGCGCCAAGTTGCTGCGCATGGGTCTGAAGCGCGGTCACAAGCCGCCGACCGCCAATCCCAAGATCATAGCGAGGCCATCGTTGGCGGCATGTCACCGCCCGGTGGAAAAGGTGATGTCTTCACACAAGCCAAAGCCTAAGGAATTCACCAAGCGCCAGCTCTGCGAGATGCTGGCTGAGGCCGCCGCTAACACTGCGCGACTGCTTCGATGATGCCTTGCCTTGGGAGGAGCAAACAACATGACCCCACGCGTCCCCGAGGAATTTTCCACCAGGTTGATCGACTGGAGTCCCTTTGTGATCATGGGCAACACGATGCCGCCCCGAGATCATCCTGATGAAGACGACGAGGACGACGAGGATGAAGAGGAAGAGGACCGCGCCGACGAACCGCCGGTCGTGCGCGAGCCGGACGAAGACTAGAGCATGATTCCACACGCAAAAAGCCGCCAAGGTCTCCCTCGACGGCTCGTGCCGTTGCGTTTACGTAGAGGTACTGTGTCGAGCGGTACTCGAACGCAGCCCGTGCTCGCTCTTGTTTGGACGCACGCGACCTTCAATGAGGCGGTGGGTGCGTTGCCAGTGTGTCGGGCCAACGATCCCCGATCCTTATGACGTGTGACTGGGGGCGACGCTCTTCAAGCCAGCACTGCTGTCCCATTCGATGAAATGGCAAAGCGGGTTTTCAATTGAGCGCCCCGCGATCATGATCAGCGATCAAGATCACCAGCCGATCTGCCACGGCCTGCACGCGACCCTTGAATACCTTGTCCGGCCTGACATCGCCGCGCTCGACGGCCATTGCCAGGTCGCCGACAAGCCGCTCGATCTGATTGTTGCGCGGGGGACTGACAAGGAAGACCAGGCGGCGGCCTAAAACGCCCGTCATGCTCTTCGGGCCTGAATTATATTTCGGCTAGGCGGTTCCGGCGAATGATGGTTAGAATGTCGCTCCGGGGCTGAGAGTTCTCTGTTGTTTCGGAAACTATTTTGAGCCCGATCGGGCCGCTGTTGGCGGCCCTTTTCATGGCCGCACATCAACGGGCAAAGCTGCTTCATTTTAAAAGCGGCCGAAAACAATACCGCGCCGCGACAGCGTCGGCCTCTTTCATTCGTCGAAATCGTCGTCATCGTTCCTCGGCGCCATCGTGGTCGCATGCTGCAGAGAATGCGGCGTGTGATGGCGCGGTTCGCGCGGGGCCGGGCGCTCGGGCGGATCGCGGGCGATCTTCGACTGTAATTCCGCGAGGTCGGTGAAGACATCGGCCTGCCGCCGCAGTTCGTCGGCAATCATCGGCGGCTGGCTGGAAATGGTCGAGACCACGGTGACGAGGACGCCGCGGCGCTGCATCGCCTCTACCAGCGAGCGGAAGTTGCCGTCGCCGGAGAACAGCACCATCTGGTCGATGTGTTCGGCGAGTTCCATGGCGTCGACCGCAAGCTCGATGTCCATGTTACCCTTCACCTTGCGCCGGCCGCTAGCGTCGATGAATTCCTTGGTCGCCTTGGTGATGACGGTGTAGCCGTTGTAGTCCAGCCAGTCGATCAAGGGGCGGATCGACGAGAATTCCTGATCTTCGATGATTGCTGTGTAGTAGAACGCGCGCAACAGCGTTCCGCGACTTTGGAATTCCTTGAGCAGACGCTTGTAATCGATGTCGAAACCGAGCGCCTTGGATGTCGCGTAGAGATTGGCGCCATCGATGAACAATGCAATCTTGCTGGAGGAAGATGGCATACTGACCTTTTACAAGTAGATACCAGACAAGCCCCGCTAATTCAAACTCTGCTTGGATATTGGGAGAGACAAGAAAGTCGCGATTGAGGCGGTCTCTCAAGTGATGCTCGACAATCAAATCGCAAGTGAAGATTAAAGCATCCCAAATACGAACGAGCGAAGGCAAAAGCGCTCAAGCCCATTCTTCCGGGGTAACTCCAATTTGACCCCAGGCCCGGTTTCAAGATTGGAATCGGTCTACATCTAGATATTTTAAGTTTCAATTAGTCTTTGTATAAAGAAAAAGAGATGCTTGTATCTCGACGTCCATCAATACAAGTTCATCTGGTACATTTTGGCGCGCTTGCCGGTGCGATCCTGCCACCGCCGGATGGTGACGATTGCCACCAGCGCCGACCTTTCGATCGATACGGGGCGGACATCAGCAGCAGGAAGAGAGCCCTGTCAGCTTTGTATTTGGCAGCGGCTCGGCTGCTTTCCGAACCCAGCATGACGACATCCCCTTCGGTTGTGCACACGCGCCAGCTCCATGTTCGGCCGCGCCGATTCAAGACCACTTCAAAAACTTGAAATTGGTCAGACATCGCGATCGTGACTTCCGAAGCACTTACAAGGGTGTCTCGCTCGGGTCGTTTGGGACCCGAGTGATGCGAATGAAGGCAATATGTACTCTACAAAAGTTGCATGACGGCGATCTTGATGTAGCGCAAGCGGCCCTGCTCCCGGTCCTGCCTTCCGGCCCTGTGGCTTGTCCCGGCCCAAAGCCGTCCCAGTCGCCCAGAGCTGGCCGTCCAGCGCTGTTGGCCGGGCAAGGGGTCTTGTGACGTCGTAGACGAGGATGTACTCGAAATCGACTTGGTGAGAGCTAACATCGTCAAGGGGTTGGGCCAGACCAGCCCTGTTTTTCAGCTTCAGGCCGCTCTCGCCTTCGTCGCGGTAGGTGCAGACGATCGACAGATCGCGCAATTGCGCATAAGCCGCTATCGCAGCCGCCTGGTTTTCGATCGAGTAGCGCTGATAGTCCGTTGACATACGGACGTACTGCGCGGCGGGAAGGGCCTTTTGGGACGTTGGTAGTTGATTTTTTCGGACTACGAGCGCATTGGCCGCCATCGGTCTCGCTCCCGAGTGACGCAAAGGTGACGCGCTGGAGTTTTACTTGCCGAACCACCGGCCACGGTGACCGAATTGCGTTTGCCTACCCTTAGGAAATCTGAGCGACATTGCCCAAAATAATGCGATAGCTTTGCTCAATATTGGAGAGGCATCATGTCGGCCAACGCGATAGAAATTTTGATTACGAACGCAATTCACACGGCCTTTATCAAATACCCTGAGGGCGACGGCGGCCCGAACCTCGATTATGAGTGGATTGCGCCGGACCAAAGCACCCACATCGCCAAGGCCATCCCGCTGGATCTGGCGGCTAACGGATATCAGATCGTGAAGAAGGGCGGCACCTAAGTCGCTCGAAATCGACTGCGCTGACTACAGCGAGCCCGGTTCGCGACACGGTGCTCAGAAGTCGCGAATTCATAAACCATCAGCTTCTGTCAGCTTTGGTTTACCAGGCCCCTTAAGCTTTCACGGCGGAGCCCATGACATGGTGGCTCCCAGATCGGGGACGAACCTCGACAGGGAACGCGTCAGGGTCAGGCTGCCAAGCGGCCTGACCCGCCATCCTTCGGGGAATGCAATGGGTGCGAAGACAAGGCCACAAAAGGCGAAGCGCAAGAAATCCAGGAACAGCCCGGCGCCGGCCCACGCAGCATCAATGGCATCGGTGGCAACGCAAAATCTGATCAATATGGTCGCGGTCAGTGCAACCTCGGGCGCGGTTCTGCTCGCCCTTCTGGCCACAAGGCATTTTTAGGCCGGGCGGATTCGCGGATGCGTTGTTATGGAAGAAGTCGGCCAATGGGCTGCAAAACCGCTGGCGGTCGGGCCTGCCCGCCAGCGGCCAAAACTTCTTAAGATTTCCTTTAGTCCTAGGCATGATCATCGATGACCGCAGAGGGTCACGATCATGCAGGTCCAGCCATCGAACAGTATTGAACATATCGGTTCGCTTGAAGAAGAGACGAGCTGTCAACCACCGTCACCCCCCGCGGACGCGGATTTGTCGGACTACCTCAGTCCTATTCGGGCGGACGCGTTGCACCTTTTGAGGCCCAATGCCGGCCCGGTATACGTTCTTTGCTCTGCGGTTGCGGGCGCGCTTGCGCTGGGGTTTGGACTGGGATGGGCGAGCGGCTCGACTTGGTATGGCACGCCAACCGTCATCGCCTCTATAGCACAACCAAATACGTCTCCCCCTCGAACCGAAATGAAGTCAGCTCCCAAGTCTGAAAGCGCTCGAAAGCAGGCGGCGCTTGGTACGGCGTCCAATAGTTCGACCAAGGCTCCAAATTTATCGACAGGCTCCATGCTCCGCACTGATGGACAGGCTTCCAGAACGGCCGCTACGTCTCTTCCACTAGATCTGCCCACCGGCTCGATTTCCCCCCGCGAACCACTTTACCCGGCACCGGAGACGCGCCCGGCTACGATTGCGGGCTGGACAGTTCGCGACGTTCGAGGTGGAACAGCCATCCTCGAGGGACCGGATGGAATCCGGTCAGCAATGGTTGGTGACACCGTGCCGGGTGTTGGCCAAATTGAATCGATCGTGCGCTGGGGCAACCGCTGGATCGTCGCCACGGCCAATGGGCTGATCGCCACACCCTAGCCATACAGGCCAAATGTATTCCATTAACCTTGCTCAAAAGCCTTACGCGAGTGCATGATATTCTTAGCCCCATCGCCGCGAAGCTGCCTCACTGCATTGGAGAATTCATCAACTGGCGCTAGTCCTATGCGGGAGGACATCATGCTGAGAATGATTTTGTTAGGCATGCTGATCCCGTTGAGTGTAGGAGTCCTGGCGGCAATGGAACTCAGAACTCCGCCGCGCCGTGGAGCGGCGGTCAGTGAGCCCGGTATCGAGACAGTCGCCATTCCCGATTCACTTGGGGCGCTGGCGAAGACTGATCGACTTAACGTTGCCTATGCGAGCACCGACACACCGGCACCGCCCCCTCAAGTCGATGACCGCATTTCTACATCGCAGACCGCCACTAGCAATGCTCCTAAGACTTTGAAGCCAATCAGTCGCCATCCACCTGTTCAAAAATTGACGAAAGTTCCTGCCGCTGCTCTACCCAAGCCGAGGCCAACAACCCCCAATATTGGGCGAGCTGCCATCACCGAACGTCAAAAGGTTGGCACCGACACCATACCTTGCCGGCTGAGTGCGTTTGGGGGTCTGCGTAAGGCCCTAGACTTGTCCGGCTGCGAGATTTGATTCGGCGAGCCGCGACGACAATGTCTCTTTTCTTTCTGGGCGCGAAGCACCAGCGGATCTCTGCGCTGGAACTGGATCGGAAGACGGAGGAGTACTTGCAACCAAACAACTCCTGTACCCGGAACATCTACGAACGCTCTGACAGGAGCAGTTTCCTGAAAGCAGGATAGCCTCGTTCCAATCTCCAACTTTGACACATTTAGCAGCGAAGCTTTCTGTCGAATCATCGAACGATGGTGCGATAAGATGCCCCAAAATGAGCCCAATACATCCACTCCTGAACTGGTCAAGGATGAAAAGCCGGTCGACGATTTCTTTGCGTCCAAACTCGCTGATCGAATCCGAATAGACAGTTGGCGCAGGAGACTGACTTACATTCGGCAAGAAATTCTCGACATCGCCGAGCAAGGCTCGCAACAAGGTTTTGTGGGCTTGAAACGGGAAACCGTGAAGCTCGCTAAATCAATTGAGCGATTAGAGGCCTTACTGGGCCTAAAAACGATTCAGTAAGGCGCTTATCGCACTTCTTCTGTTGTAGCGCCGACGAACCAGATTGGTCGAGCTTCATTCGGACGGTACGAACTCCCATTGCGCCGCAAGATCTCGGATCTGCTCGAACTTGAGGATCGTCGGCTCGTTCTACCGAGCCGACGAGAAAAGCGAAGCTTTAACCGGGATGAATCTCCCGAAGCCTTTGCGGACTACCGGGAATGTCGATGACCGAATTCTAAAAAGAGAGGTTACGGAACAAGTCGGCCAATGACCGACCACCCTCACCACAAGGCAAAACGCTCTCGGAACTTTTCGATCGCCGACCGTCAGACTTTTACAAATTAGCATATGTGTATTTCAAGCTTTACTGTACCCGCATCAGATGAGCGTCTGCGACGTAGCCGATGGTTTTCCCGTCCTTGGCAACCAACGTCCAGCCTTGCTCTGCTGTGACGAGTGACAGCAGCGTGCCGGCGGGCAACTGCTGAAGCTTCGCGCCTTGTCCAGCGAGCCTTTCGAACACATCCGTCGGCGCGATCACGACGTGGGTCGGCTTGGTCGGGATAGGTCCAGCTGATGACGTCTTGTCCGGGGTGGACTTTTCAGCGGATTTTCGAGGCCAGACCCTCGCGGCATAATTGCGCGCTCAGCGCCGCTGACCGACGCCCGATGAATTTCGACATCGGCTTGTGATGGCTCGCGCCAGGAGAACGAACCCAGCAACGGCAGAGAAAAGGCGGATTGCCGGAACAACGACTGGCGACGGGAGGCGTGGACCGATCAGAAGACCGAACAGGCTTCCGATCACGGTCGCGGCGACCAACGGCACCGTTTGTGGCGCTGTTGCGATGGCGCTCCATACAGTTCGGCCCAGTAGGCCAAGCGCTATGCAGTAGGCGGCGAGCGAACCGGCCATAATGAGACCGAGCGCCATCACCGGACCCGGGGTGGCCGTCCACGACGTCGCTATTCCTGACGTCGCCCCCATCCCCGCGATGGTCTTCCAGCCCTCGTATCTCTGCGATGTCCATCCAGGTAACGAACTGACAAGCAATATGAGGCCATCGCGGCCGTTACAAATGATTCAGAGAGGTAAGGGAACGTCACGACTCCAATCAAAATTCCGACCAAGGTAGCCCCGATCGATTGACCGATCACCGCCCCCCATTTTCCACCCGAAAGCCAGACATGCCGATGCATGACACCACGACATTGAGCGCAAGCAGCGTTGGCACGGCGGCTTTCGCTCCAGACGTAAAGACCAGCATGGGACCGGCTACGACACTGAAGCCGACACCAATCGCGACTTGAATCAAGGCGCCCGCAAACGTTGCCAGCAAGGTAGCGGTGTCTGTCACGAAATCATGTCCTATCACACAGGCCTCCAACGCGGGCCGGCGAACCGGCGTCGGGGCACGGGGCCGGCGACCGTCTGACTGTTCACCTGTTCGCACCCGTGATGTCGAATCCGCGCTTGCGGTTATGATCTGCCGAGCCGACTCACCTTGCGGACTCCCCCGTGGGGCTGGGGCGCTTCGTGCTTCCGATATGTCGGCGGCGTCATTCCATAATCGCCCATTCCGCGAGTTAGACCCTCGGTAATTGGTCGGCGCGAATTCGCGGTTTACCGAATGAGATCATTCCGCTCCGGACATAGGCCCGTCGCGTCAACGAACTCCTGAAAGGAATGCTCTATCTTTCTCATCTCTTGTGCTCAATCTACTCAACCCTTCCAGGGGCGAGCCGGCCGAGATGTCCCGCGTCGAAGGCAGATCCAGCCGGTGTGTATCCGGGGCAGAAAGCTACTCAGCGGTCACCGGCTCCAGACAATAACGCTGCCGAGCAATCCACTACCGATGGCGGGACAGGCTCGCGGACGGAAACGACTATTCCACCAGAACGATTTCATCACCGCCGTGCACCGCTCCTTCAACCAAAACGGCTGCATAGATTCCTGCTTCCCTCGTGATTTTGTGTCACGCATTGGAGTATCTCGGGATTAGGTTCAGGGCTTCGGCGTCAACCGGTGTGAACTGGGTATCGACCACGGTCACTGGATTGGTGGAATTTCATGAGGCAATTCCTGTCTGTGTTGAAAGCGTCAACACCCCAGGATAGGCATGAGAACCGACTTGCTTGCCGAAGTCCGTTTTAGAATCGTAGGCTTCGCTATCACGGTCAAGCAGCGAGAACATCCGCGATACGGGCCCGAATGAGTTCTCGCTCCTTGGCGCTGGTCTCGGTCGTAAAGCTCACGTCATATGCAATCATTGCCGGACGCCTGAGAACGGCGATGCGATCGCCGATCTCCAGCGCTTCACTGATTGAATGCGTGATAAAAACAGCCGTTTTTCCATTCTCCTTGACGAGTTTCACGAATTCGGCGCGCAACCGTCCCGCAGTCATTTCGTCCAATGCCGAAAACGGCTCATCGCAAAGAAGGATACTTGAATTCGTCGCGAAAGCCCGGGCGATAGAAACGCGCTGACGCATGCCACCAGAGAGCGCGTGAGGAAAGTCATTCTCGTGACCGCCTAGCCCGAGTTTCGTCAGCCACATCTGCGCCGTCGCGCGCCGCTCGCCCGCCGGCGTATCGAGCATTTCGAGTCCCAGCTCGACGTTTTCAATCGCCGTTCGCCATGGAAGGAGCCGGTCGTTCTGGAAAACGATCGCGATCTTCCCGCGGAAAGAATCGAAATCAGCGAATGGATTGCGTCCACTGACGCGAACTTCGCCACTGCTGGGTTCGGTCAGGCCGGCGATCATGTTGAAGATCGTCGATTTTCCGCAGCCGGTCTTGCCGAGGATAGCCAGCATCTCCCCTTGGCGCACCTCGAGATTAATGTTGTCCACGGCCCGGTATGACCCGGCCGCCCCCGGCTTTCCGAAGACTTTCGACACACGATCCAGCTGAATTGCGGTTCCGACAGTCGGACCGTCGCTCATATCGCCCGCTCCGAAACTGCCCGATAGCGAAAGGCCACGGTCTCGATGAGAGTCAACGTCGCCTGGACGAGCAGCACGAAGAATACCAGTTGAAGCGTCCATGCGAGTGCACCTGCCATATCGAACAGCTGTTGCTGCTGCAGAAGTTGATAACCAACGCCGCCAGTAGCGCCGACGAGTTCCGCCACGACCACGACGCGCGATGCGTTTCCGAGATTCACTTTCCAGGCCGTTAGAATGTCCGGAAGGATTGCCGGTGCAATCATCACCCGGAACAGCTTCATTCGCGTGGGACGGAAGCTGAACACCATCTCGACCAGGTCCTTGGACATGCCGCGAAGCGCGCCAAGCACCTGAAAGGCGAATGCCGGCAGTGTCGTCATCACCATGATGAAGAAGATGCGGAATTCGACACCATGAAACCAGATGATGGCGAACACGACCCAAGAGAGCGCGGGAATGCCCTGGAACAGCGTGAGGATCGGCGACAGGAATTTATCCATCGCCTGCGAGCGCGCCATGAGCAGCGCAAGGGCACCGCCGACGACAAAGGCTCCCGCCAGCCCTACGAGAATCCGCAGTACCGTCGCGAGAACGTCAGCAAACAATACACCACTCGAGAGAATTTCCAGACAGCGCCAGAACACGTCGACGAGCGAAGGAAACAGGAAACGCGGAAAGAACAGCGACGCGAACTGCCACAGCGCGATGACGACGACGAACGGCAAGACAGACATGCCCAGCCGCTTTGCCGCCGAAAGTATCCGCGACGCGGGCGTCAAGGCGTCCGAGTTTAGAACCTGCTCGCTCACTTTTCCGGCCTCTTGTAGATGGTTGATGCCGCCGGATCGGCACCCAGGAAGGCGATCGACTTGCCGGCCGCATAGACCGAATTGATTTCCTTCTCGACGTCGAAGGCCCACTTGACGTTCATTCCGAGACGATCATTGGCGCGGATCAGTTCGCCAATCGCCGTTTGGTCCTCAGGCGTACCCTTGGCTGCGATCAGCTTGGCGGCCTCGCCCGGATGCCCCGCAACCCATTCGGCTGCCTCCTTATAGGCCGCGAACAGCTTCTTCACGAGTTCCGGATTCTTCTCTGCCCAGGCAACGTGCGCGGCGACGCCGAGATACGGAATATTGCGGCTGCCCGTGAATTTCTTCCAGCTCTCGGTGATGCCGATGTCGATGGTTTGAATACCGGGCTTCTTGGAGTGCAATGTGGTGTAAGCCGGCTCCCACAACTGAATAGCGGTCGCTCGATCGGCGAGCGCATATCCAATGAGACCGGGGGTGGCCGTGTTGACCACCGAGAATTTCGACGTGTCGGCACCGAGCTGGCGCGCAAACCAGTCGAACATCACATAATTGGTCGTGCCCTTGGCCGCAGCCAGATCCTTGCCTTCCAAGTCCTTCAACGTCTTGATGCCCGGGCGGGATGTTACGACCGCGCCCCAGAAATCGAACAGATTGAAAAGATACGTAACCCTCACGCCGCGCGTATCGGCAAGGCCGACGGTCAGCAGCGCGGCACTGCCGCCAAGCTGGAATTCGCCCGAATTGAACTGCGCCGTGTAAGCGTCTGGCGTCCGCTCTTCGAACTTGATCAGAAGGCCGTTCTTCTCATCCAGCTTCTGCGCCTTGATGACCGGTGGAAGAAATGCACCAAGTGACGGAGCGCCAAAGACCACAATGGAAAGCTCCACCGGCGCTTGCGCACGGACAGGGGCGGCAACAAGCAGCGTGGAGATGCACGCGACACTCGCGAGAATTCTGATCATCGTCATGATTGTCCCTCCCGACATTATCTCTTGATCTTTTGAACCTTACGAGCCGTCTTGGATAAGCGGTAAAAAGTCGCGCACAGCCGCAGCGAATTCGTTCGCCGCTTCGACTGCGGAAATATGGGCGGCATCCAGCGTGACGAGTCGCGCGCCCGGTATGACCGAAACAATTTCTTCACTTCGCGCCGGCGGCGTCGATGGATCGTGCCGTCCCGCAATGACGAGGGCGGGACATGCGACGCGCGGAAGCACCGGCAAGACGTCCGTCGCCGCCAAAACCTCGCAGCACCCCGCGTATCCGGCCGGAGACGTGCCCGCGATCATGGCGGCCAGTCCGTCAACCCGCGATGCGTGTTTTTCGCGGAAACCAGATGTCACCCAGCGTTCCAAGGATGGCTGCACAAAAGATCCGACGCCGCGGGTCCGTGCCGTCGCGGCGCGATCGTGCCACATGGTTTCGGGCGGGAAGTTCGCAGCAGTGTTGGCAAGAACCAGTCCGCTCATGCGGTCGGATGCATGAATCCCGAGCCACATCGCCGTCAGGCCGCCGAGCGAAACGCCGCATACAGCAGCGCGCGAGATCTTGAGCGCGTCCAGAACGGCGAGAACGTCTCCGCCCAGTCTTTCGATCGTGTAGAGACTTTCCGGCGCGTCGGACTGGCCATGTCCGCGGGTATCGTAGCGCACCAGATGGGCATGAGGCGCAAGCCGTTCTGCAACTTCGTCCCACATGCCAAACGAAGCCGCGAGCGAATTGCTGAAGACAATAGCTGGCTTGTCGGGCGTACCGGATACGCTGACGGCCAGGCGAACGCCGGGCTCGACTTCGATACGCTGCGCTCCGCGAACGGCGATTTTCATGTTGCTTATTCCGCCGCGCCCTGAACGCGCCCTTCGAATTGCTTACGGAGCACGGTGAAGAATTTGCCGACGAGATGCTTTGACACGCTGCCCAGAATGCGCTGCCCGACGCCTGCGACAAGGCCGCCGATTTCGCCAACGCCTTGATAGGTGAGTTTGGACACGCCAGGACCTTCCGGCGTAATTTGGAACCGCGCCGTGCCGTTTCCGTGGCCCAGCGTGCCGGCGCCCGACACTTTTATGTTACAGGTCTTCGGCGGCTCTTTGTCGGAAAGCGAAATCTCGCCCTCGAAAGACCCACCCACCGCAGCAACGCGCAACTGCATCTCGACCTTGTAAGTATCCGGCGAGATTTCAGTCATGGTTTTGCAGCCGGGAATGCAGCGCGTCAGCACCACGGGATCGTTCAACGCGTCCCAAAGCGTCTCAACGGAAGCCTGGATCGTTTCAGCGCCGCCAATATCGAGCTTCATAATGTGCCCTCACAATCCGAAGAGACGTTGCGCAAGTCCGCCATTGATGGCGGTTCGTTCAGCGTCCGAAAACGAGGTCTCGGCGACAATCTTGAGCGGGGCGAGATCGCCGATTGGGAACGGCATGTCCGATCCCATCATGACGTGGTCGGCGCCGACCACGTCAGCGAGAAAACGCAGCGTGCGCGGATCCTGGACGATGGTGTCGTAGTAAAGTGCAGCCAGCGCGGCATCCGGATCGCCGAGCTTGTCCTTATCGAGGGAATAGTTGCGCCGGAGGCGACCAATCACATAGGGCAACGCCGCGCCGCCGATCCCTGCAACGATCTTGGCCTTCGGATAGCGCGTCACCGCGCCCGAATAGATCAGCCGGGACATTGCAATCAACGTATCTGTGATGCGGCCGATCGCATTGGCCATGCCGTAATCATGGACGCGGTCATCGCCGCTCTCGAACACGGGATGAATGAAGATCACCGAGCCCAATTCATTCGCGGCTTCCCAGAACGGCACGAGATTCGCATCGTCGAGAACGCCGCCCTTCCCCTTCGGCTGCGTGCCGATCAGTGCGCCCTTGAACCCGGCCGAATGCGCTTCCCTCAAGACCGCCGCTGCGTGCGTTCCGTCCTGAAGCGGGACTGTCGCCAACGGGACAAACCGTGACTCATCCTTTGCTGTCAGCGCCAGATGCGTATTGATGAGCCGCGACCAGCGGGCACCTTCCTCGGCCGGAACTTCATAAGCGAACATATCGAGCCAGCCGCCAACCACCTGGCGCTCCACCTTCTGCGCGTCCATCCACTGCAGACGGGCCGGCAGATCGCTGAGCGGCTTGGAGACTGGACGCGTCGGCTTGCCGCCCGCGAATGAAAAGCCAAAGCTCCCACCCTCTTCGATCAAACGGATCGACGGAAAACTTGCCGCCTGCAACCGGATAGCGTCGAGCAGGCTTGGGGGAACGAGATGTGCGTGGCAATCGATAATCATCGAGTCTATCCTTGTTGTTGATTTTGCTTGGCCGACGCAACGGCGTCGCTGATGGCAGAGATGCGAATGGGCAACTTGGAGAACGAGATGCCGAGGCTGCGCACGGCATCATTGATGGCATTGGAAATAGCCGCGGGCGCGCCCAGATAACCGCTTTCGCCGGAGCCTTTTTGTCCAAACACCGTGTAGGGAGACGGCGTGCAGTGATGCACGATCTCGACCTTCGGCACCTCATGCGACGATGGAAGGAGGTAGTCCATGAAGCTTTGGGTCAGCATCTGTCCCTCGCCGTCATAGACGAACTCTTCGAGCAACGCTGCGCCGATTCCGTGAGCAATGCCGCCCAAGGTCATGCCCTTGACGATGTGCGGATTAATGACGGTGCCGCAGTCATGGCCGATGACGTAGCGGCGAATCTCCGGCTTTCCGAGAATGGGATCTAACGCGATCAGGACCACATGAAATTCGAACGAGTGGCACGGGTACATCTGGACCCGTCCATTTTCCGGCAGCTTGTCCCCGGTCGGCACTTGCATCACATGCGTGGTCTCAAGCCCCGGCTCCATGCCGGTTGGAAGCAGATGAAAATTGCGGTGAGCAATATTGACGAGTTCGCCCCATCCCAAATGATCGCGGCTCTGTCGAGCGGTCGTGCCACCGCCTGCGTATTCAACCTCATCTTCGCCACAGCCGAACTGGTGCGCGGCAATCTTGACCAGTTTGGCTTTGAGCTTCTGCGCGGCGTGAAACGCTGCGCCACCGAGCATGATCGCCATCCGGCTTCCGACCGGCGTATTAGACGGCAGGCATGCCAGCGAATCCGGCCGAACAATGCGAATAATGTCGGGATCGATTTCCAGAACTTCCCCGATCACCGTTGCGACCAGCGTCTCGTGCCCCTGCCCCGCCGACGTCGTATGGATTGCGACCGTGACGTACCCGGGTCCGTCCACATTGATGCGGCAGGAATCCATCCACGTGGTCGTGTTGTTCTTCTCGTTCAGCAAAGGCTCGAACGACGAGTTGCCTCCGCTGGGCTCCAGACACGCGGCAATGCCTATACCGGCGAGCATCCCGGACGCGCGTAAGCGGTCACGCTCCTTCTCCATCGCCGGGTAATCGATGTGGGCG
Organism: Bradyrhizobium sp. KBS0727; assembly: GCF_005937885.2. Classification (NCBI taxonomy): domain Bacteria; kingdom Pseudomonadati; phylum Pseudomonadota; class Alphaproteobacteria; order Hyphomicrobiales; family Nitrobacteraceae; genus Bradyrhizobium; species Bradyrhizobium sp. KBS0727. Next base: position 5,039,332 of record NZ_CP042176.1, read on the forward strand.
AGAACCTTTTCGACGACCGTGTGATAGTCGCCGCTATCGTAGCGTGTGCCGCTCGGGATCAGATACGGAAATTCTTCCTTGCGGATGAAATTACGCCGGCGGATTTCGATCGGATCCAGCCTGACCGCGACCGCGACTTTATCGATCGCCGTCTCGATCGCATAATTCGTCGGCGACTGGCCGAAACCGCGCACCGCTTCCTGGACGGCCTTGTTCGACGTCACGGATTGCGCGCGATATTGCACGCTATTGATCTTGTACGGCCCGACGATCGCGCCGATTGGCTTGCCCAGTTGGAAAGGCGCGCGGCCGGCGTATCCGCCGGCATTGTCTAGCGCGCGCATTTTCATCGATCTGACGATGCCGTCATCGTTGAAGGCGATCTCAACATCGAAAATGCGCTCGGGACCGTGCGCGTCGCCGCCGCGCATGTTCTCGAGCCGATCCTCGATCAATCGCACGGGGCGGCACAGCCGTCGCGAAAGATGCGACACAAGAACCGTATGCTTGATACCGCGCTTGACGCCGTAGCTCCCGCCGACATCGACATCCTGATGCACACGAACATTGTTGGCGGGCAGACGCAGAGCGCGGGCAATCTGGTCGGGATATTTCGGCATCTGAATAGACGCCCAGACATCCAGCATCTCGCCCCACGCGTCCCAGGAGGCCGTGACACCGAACGTCTCGATCGGCACAGTCGAATTGCGCCCCCAAACGACGCGGAATGAAAGATGGCGCGGGCTCTCGGCAAAGTCCTTCTCGACCTCGCCCCAGACGAAAGTCTTGTCGAGCAGAACATTCGAGCCGTGAGCAGGATGGACTGGCGGGCTACTCGGCTGGAAGGCCTCTTCGGCGTCCGTGACAAACGGCAGCGGCTCATAATTGACGCGCAGCTTTTCGGTCGCGTCCTCGGCTTGCGCGCGCGTTTCAGCTACGACGGCGGCCACCCATTCACCCGCATACCGGGTCTGACCGACAGCGAGCGGATAGCGCTTCACATTCGGCGTATCGAGGCCGTTCATCAGGGGATCGACCGCGGCCGCCAGCTCCTCACCGGTGAGAACGTAGTGCACGCCCGGCATCGCCAAAGCAGCCGAACTGTCGATCGAGATGATGCGGGCAGACGGATGCTGCGACGGCAGGATCGCCACGTGAAGCATGCCCTCAAGGGCGATGTCGGCAATATATTTGCCACGTCCTGCAACGAAACGACGATCCTCGCGGACGCGCCGGTTGGCAGATACGAAACGGAGGGTGGATGGATCGGCGCTCATTTCGAGTTCTCCGCTGCCACCCTGAGGCCTCGCGGCGCATTCGATCTCTTTAGGCGATCAGCGGCAAACTCGATCGCTTCGACGATCTGCCCGTAGCCGGTACAACGGCAGATATTTCCCGAGATGGCTTCGACGATGTCCTCGCGGCTCGGCTCGTGCGTACGCTCGAGAAGCGCATGCGCGCTGAGAATCATGCCCGGCGTGCAATACCCGCATTGCAGCCCGTGAGTTTCGCAGAAGGCGTCCTGTATAACGCTCATTTCACCGGGCGCAGCCGCCAAGCCCTCGATGGTCGTGATCTCGTAGCCGTCGGCCTGAACTGCGAACATCAGGCACGAGCGCACCGGTTCGCCGTCGAGCAGCACCGTGCAGGCGCCACAAACGCCGTGCTCGCAGCCAGCATGCGTTCCGGTGAGAAGGAAGTCGTCGCGCAGCGCATCCAGCAACGTCTTGCGCGGCTCGACATCGCCGGCGCGACGTAACCCATTGACACTGAGTTCGATTTTCATCGGGCCTCTCCCCGGGATTTGCTACCGTTCGCACGATCTCGCGCATCTTCCAGCGCCCGCGTGCAAAGTGTAACGGCGACACGACGGCGGTAGTCCGCGCTCGCATGCAGATCATCCATCGCATCGAGATTAACAGCCGCCGCGCTTACAGCGCCTGACAATGATTTGGTTTCGAGACGGCTTCCGATCAGCGAAGACATCTCCAGCTTGAGAGCCCGATCGCCGACACCGCCAACACCGAGCGCGACTTCGAGGCAGCGGCCTTCATCGTCGATTGCAACCTGAGCCGCCGCGGCCACGAAGGCAAAATCGGAACGGCGCGCGCTGATTTCATGAAAGCCGACCCCAACCCGCTTGTGTGCCCAAACCGGGAAGCGAACCGCGCTGAGGCATTCGCCCTGGCCGATGGTGGTCAGCATGGGTCCGATGAAAAAGTCGTCCGCCGGTGTCGACATCGGGCCGTCCGGGGTTGCTGCTTCGATTTCAGCGCCGAGTGTCACCGCGACCAACGGAATTTCGGCGGAAGGATCGGCGTTCGCGATCGAGCCCCCGACAGTCCCGCGATTCCGGGTGGGGGGATGCCCAACCCAGGGCAGCGCGAGCGCGAGCAACGGAACTGATTTTCGGATGACTGGGTTGTCCAGCGCGAACGCCTGTCGCGTTGTCGCACCGATCACGACTGAGCCGTTGTCTTCGTGAATGCCTGCAAGCTCGGGCAGCCGCAGAATATCGATCAATCTGGCCGGCCGCGCGAGACGCATGGCGAGCATTGGAACGAGCGTCTGGCCGCCCGCGATCACACGTGCGTCTTCGTCTGCTGCGAGCAACGCGCACGCTTCGGCAAGCGAACCCGGTCTGACATAATCGAAGGGAGCAGGTTTCATGGTGCGTCAGCCGAGCAAAAGGCCAGCGATCGCTGGCGAGAGCACCGAGACGGTTTGATTCTTGAGCAAGGGTCCGTTGACCTCACTTGCCTTCTTGACCGCGGCCCATTCGCTGTCGGCTCCGAAGGCAGCCCATGCGGCCTTGCACGCCTCGTCGCTCGGAAAGCGGGTCACATATGTGAGGCGGCCGTCTTCCTCAGCGGCAACAAATGCGCCGACCAGTTCGATACCATGGCGCGGAAAGAACTTCGCAGCGACCTCGTCCTTGAAGCGCTTGCGCATCGCCACTGCGCAACCATCCGCAGCCTCATACACCCGAATTTCGTAAACCAAGACGCTCTCCCCGTGGTCGGTGGCCTGGATCCCACCGCCGTTTTGTGACGGTTCCGAAATAAGAATGCGCAGCGGCGATTGTCAAATACAAAATAAATCAATCATCGAATTTTTGCTCATATGAACTGATACAATTATTACATTGTTATATTTTGCGGCGAAATTCTCCAATAGTTTCGATATCAACACCAAAGATTTGCCTTCGTCAGGGAGGGATTGAAACGATTTCGGAATTGTACTATTCGACAATACCGCGACGATTTGTCGTTTAATAAGCTCGGCACGGGGGACAAAATGAGCGATTGGGTACCGATCCTCCCGTCGAACGGCGGGCCGCGTTATCTCGCATTCGTCGACTCCCTGGAGGAGGACATCGCGAGCGGGCAGATCAAGCCGGGCATGCGGCTGCTGCCCCAGCGTGAAATGGCGCAGAGACTCGGCCTCAGCATCGGAACGATCTCGAAGGCGTACGCCGAAGCGGAACAACGCGGCCTCATCTCCGGCGAGGTCGGGCGCGGCACCTTCGTGCAACGTCGCAAACCGGAGCAGCGTGGCGGCTACGGCTCATCCGATACCACGATCAATCTCGCACTGAACGTCCCCCCCTACACGGGCGAAGACGAAGTCATCGCATCGGCACTGACCGAGATCGCCACGCAAGGCGAGATGCCGAACCTGTTGGGCTATTTGCCGCATCAGGGAATGCGACGCCATCGGGAGGCGATGGTGATCTGGCTCTCAACGCTGGGCGTAAAGGCCCACCCGGATGAACTGTTCATCACCCACGGCGGTCAACACGCTCTCTCCGTCGCGCTCAATATGGTGACATCACCCGGCGACGTGGTGCTCACCGAGAGATTCACGTATTCCGGAATGACCGCCCTGTCTGCGCAGAACGGTTACCGGCTGCACGGCGTAGCGACCGACACCCACGGCCTGGTCCCTGAGGCGCTTGATCGAGCTTTCAGTGAAACCGGCGCCAAAGCCCTTTTCTGCATGCCAACCTTGCAGACCCCAACCGGCGTCGTGATGCCCGAAGACCGCCGCGATGCTATCGCAGAAATTGTGCGCGAGCACGGCGCCTATTTGCTTGAAGACGACGCCTACGCATTCCTTTTCGAGTACCCGCTCCGCCCGATCGCTGCGCGCATTCCCGACCGTAGCTTCTATGTCGTGAGCTTTGCAAAGTGTTTGGCGCCCGGCTTGCGCATCGCGGCGATGATCGCACCGCCGTCGTTCCGCGACAGATGCAACAACGCCATTCGTGCAACAGGCTGGATGGCTACGCCCGTCATGGCCGAAGTTGTCGCAAGGCTTATTCATAACGGCGACCTGCTCCGTCAGGTCAAGCGCAAGCGCGAGAAGGCCACGGTGAGGAATGAAATCGCAAGCAGGGTTCTCAGCACCTGGCTGCCGCCGATTTCATCCCCTCCAGGATTTCATCGTTGGCTCCCGCTTCCCGCAGGCCGCACCCTGAATGCACTCGTCACGCAGGCTGCCCACGCAGGAATCACGCTCGCGCCGCCCGGTGCCTTGCAGCAGGTCGATCGCGGAACGCTCGGAATTCGAATTTGCCTCGGGCACCCTTCTACAGAGGCAGAGCTTGAGAAAGCGATGGTCGAGATCAAGCGGATTCTTGAAATGACGGAAGCAATATCCTTTGTCTGACGCGCCGTGCGCCGTCCAAACGCAAACGGGTCAGAGTTCGCATCAGCCTAGAAGAAAAGTCGGCGAGTCCGGTGGACGCTGATCAGGAACACAAACCAATGGAACCGTTCGCTCCTGTCACGCTTGTGATGGCGGCGTTTCTTCTAGCGGGCCTCGTCAAGGGCATCATCGGGATGGGCTGCCAAACTTTTTAACAAAGCGAGATTGTGAAATGGGCGGCACCGATCAAATTCAGCGGCATTGCCGTTGATTGACGATCGCACTTCAAAAAATGCTTCTGCCGTGGAGCCCCACGGCAGGACGCATTCAATCGAGGAACCAGGCGATTTTATGATCCGTAAAGGCAAGGGACGGTGATTTCCTGCATTCCCTGCTCGAATGTCTATCAAACTCACGGGGCGGATATCACATGATCGAGCTTCGTCAATTTAGACAGTTCATCGCGGTTGCGGAGGAATTGAGCTTTCGACGCGCTGCCGAGCGGCTCAACATGGCCCAACCTCCCTTAACAGCCACCATAAAGCGCATCGAGGATGAAATTGGAGCGACTCTGATAGAGCGCACAAATCGCATAACACGCCTGACCGAGGCCGGTCGTGTTTTCCTCGAAGAGGCTCACAAAACCGTCAATCAGGCGGAGCGTGCCATGCTCGCGGCGCAACGCGCCGGCGCCGGCCTCACCGGAATGCTGCGAGTCACCTTTGTTGCAAGCGCCGCTCGTGAAATTCTGCCGTCAATCTTGCTGCGATTTCGAGAGCACTATCCAGCAGTTCAGCTCGAGCTTCGCGAGGCCATGACAGCCCAGCAGATCGTGTCGTTGGCGAACGACGAAAGCGATCTGGGTTTTGTAATCCCGCCCCTCCAGAATGCGGAAAACCTGAACATCGAGGTAATTGCCCGAAACCGGCTCGTCGCAGCGGTCCCCGAAGGACATCCCCTGGCGAAGGCTGATCAGATAGCGCTTTCAGACATGTCTCAGGATTCGTGGATCATGTTCGCGGCCCGCCAAGGCCCTGGCTTGCATCGGATCATCCACACGGCATGTGCCAGGGCAGGATTTTCACCCAGGATTGGGCAGGAAGCTCCTCAAATGGATACGATCGTTAGCCTTGTCGCAGGCGGAATGGGCGTCGCCCTCGTATCGAGGGCACTCGTGGTCGGCGGGCGCCAAGGTGTCGCCTTCCGCGAATTGGCAGGCCCCGGAACTCCGGTCGAATACGAACTGGCAATCGCCTACGGCAGTTCATCTCCCGTTCTAGACGCATTCGTCGCTGCAACCAGATTGCACGCCAAGTTGATCGCGCCAGAAGGCATGTGATCAACGGCATCCTAGGGCGGCGCAAATCATATTGCCGCCGTTTCGATGGATGCCGTCAACACTTGCAGTTATATCGCTCTACTGCCCCGAGAGGCTCCGAGGACCAAGACCATAGAGACGATCAGCAAACCAGCTACATAAAAGAGGCCGGCTGAAAAACTCCCTGTTAGGTCGCGCAAGACGCCAATGACTGCGGGGCTTACCGCCGAGCCCAGAAGTCCCACTGCGCTGATAAGGCCGATTCCTGCCGGACGCGCTTCCTCGGAAAGCAACGCTTGCGGCAGTGTCCAGAAGACACACATCGCACAGAACGCTCCCGAAACAGTGAAGACGAGACCGACGAGACGCAGGACAGGATCCGGGAAGAAAATCACGATCAGCCAACCTATCGTGGCCATCGCGAGAGCTGCAACGACATGCCCGGTCCGTTCCTGAGTTTTGTCGGAGTTGCGAGTCCATAGCGGCATCAAAATAAGAGCGCAGACCGCCGGGATGGCGGTTACAAAGCCGACGTACGAAAGCGAATAGGCCTTCAACACTTCCCGAACAATGGTCGGAATCCAAGTCGCATTCGCGTTGATGGTATTCACCAAGCAGAAGTAAGCGAATGCGAGCAGGAGAATTGTTGGCTCTGTGACCTGCTTCCAGACCGATGCAGTCGACCGGGGCTTTCCCGTCAATTCACCGCGAGCGATAAGCCCGGCCAGAGTGCTTTTGTCTGACTCATCCAGCCACGACGCGTCCTTTGGCTTGTCTGTGAGATAGAAGTACGCAGCTACACCGAGAAGAACCGCTGGAAGCCCCTCAAGAAGGAACATCCACCGCCAGCCTTGAAGGCCCAGAACGCCATTCATGTGCTCCAAAATGATTCCGGATATGCCGCCCCCAATCACCATTGCCACCGGCTGGGCCATCATCAAACGACCGTTCGCACGCGCCCGATGCGAGCTGGGAATCCAGTATGTCAGATACAACAAAACCCCGGGGACGAAACCCGCTTCGAGTACGCCGACAAGAAACCGGACAACATAAAGACTGTTTGGACCAGCCACCAACATGGTAGCGGCGGAGGCAAGCCCCCATGAAATCAAAATACGAGCGATCCAGACGCGGGCCCCGTAGCGGACCATAAGAAGATTGCTTGGTATCTCACAGGCAACATATCCAACATAAAAGATGGAATTCGCCAATCCAAAGACCGTAGCGGTCAACATCAGATCCTTATTCATCGACAGCGCCGCGAAGCCGATGTTGATGCGGTCAAGGTAGTTGATGATGTAGAGCACAAACAGAAATGGGATAATGCGCCGCCATACCTTTTTGATGGCCTCCCCGCCGTTCAATTGCTCGACTGCATAGTGCTCTGTTGCGATGGTGGTCACTGGTGCGTTCCAACTCTGTTCTGATTTATTGCGCCTAATCACTTTGAGTTTCAGGCGAGTTCTACGGCAGAAGACCTCACTCTCCCACCGCCTTAGAAGCTACTCCGGAGTGATGTTTGCGCGGGCCACAACCTCCGACCAACGTCGGATTTTGCTATCGACGAATCCCGTGAACTCCTCGCCAACAAGCTGGCTCGGCTCGACGCCAAGCTCCGCGAACTTTTCCCGAGTTACAGGTGATTCGTTGATTTCCTTCATCACCGCTACGAGCCGCTTGTACACCGGCGACCCGTTCGCTTGCGGCATGAAAACTGCGAACCAGACTTCGACATTGAACCCCTTGACGCCCGACTCATCGAGTGTCGGCACGTCCGGAAGCAGCGATGACCGCTTAAGGCCGGTCACTGCAAGGACCCGGACCAACCCGCCTTTGGCCGCGTTGATCACCGTCGGCAGGGAATCGAACAACAACGGAATGTGGCCGCCGATCAAATCGTTCATCGCCGGACCATTCCCCTTGTAAGGAACGTGAAAAATGTCGACGCCCGCCATCTGTTTGAACAATTCACCTGAGAGATGATTGGAGCCTCCCGTGCCCGACGATCCGAACGGATATTTTCCGGGCTCCTTCTTCAGCATCGCAATCAATTCCCCGACCGACTCGGCCGGGACACTATTGCTGACAAGAATCGCGTTCGGCGCAGCCGCCACCATGGCAATGGGGGAGAAATCCTTGCGCGTGTCATAAGGCAGGTTCTTGTAAATGCTCGGAGTGATGACATGATGGGTTGCCGTCAGCAGCAGAACCGTTCCGTCGGCGGGCGCCTTGGCTACTTGCTCAGTACCAACCATTCCGGACGCGCCCGGCTTATTCTCAACGTAAGTCCTTACGCCGAGTTTCTCGCCAAGAAGCCTCCCGACAACGCGGGCAAGCACTTCGGTTGGGCCACCCGCCGAGAACGGGACGATGATGCGGATCGCACCACCCGGTATCTCTGCCACCGAACTTCGCGACCCAACCGAGCCGAAAAGCAACAAAGCGATCGTCACAAGCACAAGTTTTCTCATTGCCATTCCTCCCGAGATCTTCTCCTATTTGTTGAAGTCTGGACGTCACGAAGCCGCATCAAGTCGCTTGAACAAGCTTCTTCACTGGCGTGGGGTCGAGATTGAAGAGACGCGCAGCATTGAGGCCAAGGATATTTCGCTTCGCCTGCTCGTTCAGGAAAGGCAGATCGCAGATCTCCTGCGGAAGGTCGAAATCGAAGTGCGGCCAATCCGACGAGAACATCAGCTGCGTTTCCGCTTTGATCATCTCGAAGGTGTTTTCAAGCGCCTTCGGATGCGTGGTTTCCATGGGCTGCGTTGTGTAGAAACAGTTGGTGTTCATATATTCGCTCGGCATGCGCTTGAGCTGCGGCGCCTCGGACGGCCGCATCAAATACTGGTCGTCAAGCCGTTGCATCAGGAACGGCACCCAGGCGAGCCCACTCTCGACCCACATGGTCTTGAGCTTCGGAAAGCGCTCGGGGATTCCGTTCAGGATCCAGTTCGTCATATGGACCATATTGCACCAGGCAAAACCCAGCGCGTGCATGCCGAGAAAACGATTGACGGTCGCCAGCGACGGATCCTGCCAGTGATAGCCGGCATGGAAAGCCAAAGGCTTTCCGGTCTCCTCGATCATCGAATAGAGACGCATGTAATCGTTGTGATGCACAGGCTTGTTACGAGTGCTCGTCACGCAGAAGCCGATCACACCTTTCTTATCACCGAACTCTTCCACCGCGCGTTCGGCCTCCTTCGGCGTATTGAACGGCAAGTAGATCAGGGTCTTGATCCGGTCTTCCGCGGACAGGATCTTGTCCGCCATCCATCGGTTATAGGCCCGGCCGAGCCAGACCTCCATTTCGGTTTGCGGGTGCATGCCGAGAAACAACATCGGGGTCGGAAACACGACCATGTTGTCTACTCCGAGTGAGTCCATCGCGCGCCGTGTCAAGGTGACGTCGCGGTGGACATCGGTTTCCTTCACGATCTCGCGCTGATCGTCCTGATGGGGGATTCGTCCCCCGACCGACTGATAACGCAGACCAAGATCGCCATTCAGGCCAAACGGCGGCGCGCCGATCCGCTCCGCCTGATAGCGCATCGCGTTATCGCGAATAACCGGATCCTCGATATAGGTAACGACTTCCTTCCAGGAAACCGTCTCCACATGATGCGCGTCGATATCCACGACGAACCAGTCCTGCAACCCGCGCTTAACCGCGTTGCGCTTTGCGTGCGCGAGCACGTCGCGCGTATCGGTATAAACGTCGATCTGCTGTGTTGCTGCGAACTGGGGATCGATTTTTTCTCTGATATTCATGATTTTTCCCCTGGATAATAAGTGTCTTCGTCCGGCCGCCGGCGATACCAGAGTGCAAGCTCCACCGGACCCAGATGTAGCGCGCGCAGCATTTCCGAGACGGCTGACAACAATTCGGTCGGCGTCATTTCGCTGTCGCGTTCACCAGCGATAGGCGGGAACGTCCGCTCCTCCCCATCTGATTTCGCGACATACAGGCGGATCGCGGCCGTCATTATTTGCGCGACGGATTCGTCGGAGACGCGGCTCGCTTCGCCCGCTTCAACGAGTTCGCGGGACGCGCTCAACAGGTCGGGAGCGAGAGAGTCGATCCACCCGTACTGATCGTTACGCCGATCGCTGTCAGACTCGGACATAGATCTCTCCATCCCTGATGGTTGTTTCCGCCTTGCGAAGCCGGATGCGCGGGTTGCCCTGATGGCAGCCGGTTTTGATGCTGTATTCGTAGCCATGCCAGGGACAGACGATGTTCGTTTCCGACTCATCGTACTCCATGGCACGCACGGTGCGATCTTCCGCGACAGGTTCGAGCACTCGCTTCATCATGCGCCCTTGGCAGATCGGCCCTGCCCGGTGGGCGCAGCGATTGTGCCAGGCATAAAACTCGCCCTCGATCTTAAAAACCGCGACTTCCATGTCGCCGCAGACAATTACCTTGCGATCGCCATCGGCGTAATCGGCCACCTTCCCTGCGTTGTATTCGAGCATTCCCTATTCTCCCTGTATTCCGCTTGGATTAATGGCAATGCGCCGGACACGCGATCGAGCAGTTTGTGCGGCGATACGCTCGGCTTCGACAATGACGTGGCGAGGTCTCGCGGTGCCCGCAGCAGGATCGATCGTCTCATTGCAGTACCGTGCCTCTATGCATTCTAGAGTTTCAACCCGCAATATCGCGTTTCAGAAGGAGTGATACGCTGCGCATATCATGAGAGCTGGCGGCTTTATGCCGCGCCGCAAACGTGCCGCCGCCCGCCAAGAGCCGAGTGGTTTGAGAGCATCGATAAACATCTGCACGCAACATCGATCGTGGCGGCACGCATGCGTATCGCAATCAGAAAATCAGAACTTGCGACAAAATGCTGGTGATGAGCCACCGCTTGGAGCCGTTTGGACAAACCGATGGTGCAAGGAAACTCTCCCGCGACACATCGGCCGCGGAAGATCCACTTTTCTCGAAAATCTGTCCTGATCAATCGATCGGAGAGATCGTCAGGATTCCGGGCTTCCTTGCGAGACGAACTTGGTGGTGAGATAGGCCTCCACGGCTTCAAGTCCGCCTTCGGAGCCGTAGCCTGAGTCCTTGACACCGCCGAACGGCAGCTCGGGCAACGCCAGTCCGTAATGGTTTATCGACAGCATTCCACTTTCGATACCGGCCGTCAGCGCCGTCGCGGTCTTCACGGACCGTGTATAGGCGTAAGACGCGAGTCCATAAGGAAGACGGTTCGCCTCCGTCATGACTTCGTCGAAATCCTTGAAGCGGGACATCAGCGCCACAGGACCGAACGGCTCCTCGTTCATGGCCCGCGCGGACTTCGGCACATCGACGAGTACGGTCGGCTCGAAGAAGTAGCCCTTGTTCTGGCTCCGCTTGCCGCCGGTCAGCGCCTTCGCGCCATTCTTGATCGCATCATCGACAAGCGTCCCGATCGCAGCCTGACGGCGATCGTTGGCGAGCGGCCCGACGGTCACTTCCTGATCGAGACCGTTGCCCACCTTCAGCGCCTTCGTCTTTGTGACGAACTCTTCGACAAACTGATCGTAGACGCCGTCCTGAATCAGAAAGCGCGTCGGCGCGATGCAAACCTGACCGGCGTTGCGGTATTTTCCGCCCGCCAGCACGGTCGCCGCGAACTTGACGTCGGCGTCGTTGAACACGATCGCCGGCGCGTGACCGCCAAGCTCCATGGTGATGCGCTTCATATGTGCGCCTGCCAGCGATGCAAGCTGCTTGCCGACCGGCGTGGATCCTGTGAAAGAAACCTTGCGAATTGCCGGGTGCGCGATCAGATAATCCGAAATCTCGGACGGCACACCATAAACCAGATTGACGACGCCCTTTGGCAAGCCGGCGTCGGCCAGCACGCGGATCAACTCCGCTGGAGAGGCCGGGGTTTCTTCCGGTGGCTTGATCACCACCGAGCAACCTGCCGAGAGCGCCGCGCCGAGCTTGCGCACTGCCTGACTCATCGGGAAATTCCATGGCGTAAACGCCGCCACCGGGCCGATCGGCTCCTTGATCACGAGATTGTAGACTCCCTCGCCGCGCGCCGGGATCATGCGCCCATAGGTGCGGCGGCCTTCTTCGGCGAACCAATCGAGGAAGTCGGCACAAGACAGAATCTCGCTCTTTGCTTCTGCGACGGGCTTGCCCTGCTCAAGGGTCATCATGGTCGCGATCGAATCCACACGTTGACGCAGCAAGTCCGCAGCCTTGCGCAAGATGCCGGAACGATCGAGCGGCGACATCTTGCGCCAGACCTGGAAGCCGCGCGCCGCGGCGTTCACCGCAAGTCCGAGGTCCTCGCGCTGGGCATGAGCGACTTCGCCGATCTTTTCTTCCGTCGCCGGATTGACGACCAGAATCGTTTTTCCGGACAGACTGTCGCACCACTCGCCGTTGATGAAGAGCTGAACTTTCGACATGGGACATTCACCCGTTTGTTGACTTTGGAAACTGTGGTCGCTGCATAACCGAGCCATCATCGAGCAGCAAGGTTCCAACCCGTGACGAAGTTGCTCTCCTGCGATGCAACAACATAGATGCCCGGCGAGCTGGCGCATCATATCGAAAGAGGCTTGACTTGCTCTCCTCGTAATCGCACGATCGTGCAAATAAATATGCCGACGGATTGTCACAGGGGGAGGGATAATTGTCATACTCTATCAATCGGAAGGCTTCATCCCTGCTGCGGTTTGCGTTTGCGGTCGTTGGCAGCATTCAGTTCCTGTCTGCGAGCGCTACCGCGCAGCCGCTTGAAGTCGTGAAAATCGGCTGGCCTGCCGGCTTTGCCTCCAACATGGCGCATCTGACGTTTGGCAATGAACTGGGTTTCTTCAAGGAGGAGGGCCTGGACTACGAGATCGTCTCCATGCAGGGGACCTTCCCCGTCATTCAGCAAATCCTGTCGGGCGGATTCCACACCGGCTATGTCGGGGTGGAAACCGTGGTCAATGCGCTGCAGCCCGGCGCAACGCCGATCCCTCTCCGGTTTGTGTTCAACTACACGCGGCAATCGATTTGGGAAATCGTCGTCCCCGAAAACAGTCCGATCAAGACTCTTGCCGACCTTAAGGGAAAGACGATCGGAATCGCCGGCCCGACGTTCGGAAACGTTCCGGTCACGAAGGCTGCTTTGGGGACTGTCGGCGTGCAGCCCAATCAGTATTCGCTCTTTACCGTCGGCACCGGCGGTCCGGCGTTCCGTGCGCTTACGACCGGACAGGTCGATGCCTTGAATCTTTGGGACACAATGCATGCGACGCTCGAAGCCAGTGGCCAGCAGCTGCGCGAGATAAGCTTTCCAACGGGGTTGCAGGGTAACCCCAGTCACGGATTTGCCGCAACCGAGGAGTTGATGAAAACTAGGCCGGAGTTCGTTGCTCGTTTCGGCCGCGCCATTGCAAAAGGCATCGTTGCTTGTGACACCAACCTGGAAGAGTGCATCCGATCGTTCTGGCGAGCTTATCCGGCGCAGAAGCCACAAGTGCCGGAAAGCGAAGCGATGGCGAAAGAAACCAAGATACTCGCGGCCCGCATGAAAAAGCTGTTGTACTTCGGGCCGGGAGAAAAGCCGCTGCTCGGAAGCTTTACGGATGACGAGTGGCGTGGCGTCATCAAATCACTCAAGCTCGGCGGTGTTATCTCCGTCACCGATCTGCCGATGGACAAGCTTTACACCAATCGTTTCGTCGCCGAGTTCAACAAATTCGATCGCGCGGACGTCATCAAGCGCGCGAAGGCCGCCACAAAGTAACTCCATCGCCGACAGCCTGGCATAAGAAAGCCGCCGACAATGTCGGCGGCTTCTTTGTTGGCATATTGGGATAAGCCAAACTTTATGCGGTCGGCTCGAACACCGGATAATTCGTGGTTCCCGCCTGCACCCAGACGACACGAACCGGCATGTCGATCTTCACGGATTTCGGGTCGCAATTGATGATATTGGTCAGGATCCGCACGCCCTCTTCCAGCTCCACACTCGCGATCAGGTATGGCTTGACGTCCTTGAATGGAGGCGGTGCCTTGTACGACAGCGAGAACGAATAGATTTTCCCTCGCCCGCTTGATTCACGCCATTCGAGCTTCCGCGAGCCGTTGTAGACGCTGATCGGCCGCGGATAGAACTGATATTTGCCTGACTGCGGACAGTATTGAAGCATGAGCTTCTTGTCCTTCGCGCCATCCCAGAATGGCTTGCTGAAGTTCAGAGGAATCGGAGCGGGACGCTGTCCCGCCAAGGGATCGAACTCGATCGACATTTATGCTGCCTCCAAAATCAATGCGGTGCTTGAGCCCCAGTTCCGCCCGTAGGGTATCCATCCAATGCCGGTCACGATGGCATTGGCGTTATTCTTCACCTGACGCGAACCCGCCTCTCCAAAGAGCTGACGCAATGCCTCAGACAAATTGTGAGCGCCGCCCGCCAATCCGGCCTGCCCTGCCGAGATCTGCCCACCGCCGGTGTTCAGTGGCAGATCGCCGCGATAGGTAAAGTCGTGCTCGTTGACGAACTGGCAGCCACGCCCGGTTTCGCAAAATCCGAGATGCTCAAGCTGCATAACGATGGCGATGAGAAAGTCATCGTAGGGATGAAACATCTTGATGTCGGAGGGCTTCATGCCGGCACGTTCAAACGCCCGCTTGCCGGCGGCGCGGTGGCCGCCTTCGGTGATATCCGGCGTCTGATTGGTCTCCAGGTAGTTCACCCGCTCGCCATAGCCGATCGGATGCACCATTTTCTTCGCGCCGAGTTTCTTCGCACGCTCGGTCGTCGTGACGATGAAAGCACTGGCGCCGTCGCATACCATGACGCAGTCGAGCATCCGGATCGGATCGGAAATCATCGGTGAGGCAAGATAGTCGTCGACCGTGATCGGCTTTTTAAGCTTTTCGCATGCGAGATCGTTCATCAGCGCGTGGTTGCGCTGCGTGACCGCGAGCTTGCCGAGCGCCTTGGGATCCAGACCGTACTGGTGGTCGTAGCGCTGACTGATTAGGGCAAAATATCCTGGAGGACCCATGATCCCCATCGGATACTGGAATTCGCCGCGGAATGCGCCGATGGCCTGTTTGTTTTCACTCGATTGCGGATCGGACGCGATGACAACAACGGTTTCGCAGAGGCCTGCCTTGATCGCGGCAGCGGCGCGGGCGATGTTGCCGGAGGCAGAAGCACCGCCGAGATCCGTCACCTGGCACCAGTTCAACTCAAGCCCGAGATAGGCCGACAGGATCGGCCCATAAAACGGATTGCCCGCGTCTGCGAAGCTGGAAGACACCGCCATGCCATCAATCTCGGACTTTTCAATCCCTGCGTGCGCGAGGGCGCCGGCCATAGCTTCGCCGGCCCAGTCATAAACGCTGCGGCCCGAACGAAATTCGATCTTCGTCTCGGCGCAGCCGATAATTGCGATATCGCGATTTACCATTGAGTGTTTCCTCGACTTTCTACTTGCCTGAAAAAGCGGCGGTGCGCTTTTCCGTGAATGCCTTGACGCCCTCGCGCATGTCGGCAGTGCCGAACATCAGCTGGTAGCCGCGCCGCTCCAGTCTCAATCCAGCATCGAGCGAGGTATCGAGGCCCGTGTTCACGACTTCCTTGATCTGCTGGGCGGCCAATGGCGCGAGGATTGCGATCTGCGCGGCGATCTCAAGGGCGCGCGGTTCGCAATTTCCTGGCACGACTTCGCTGACAAGGCCCATGCGATGCGCATCGTTGGCATTGATGAATGCGCCCGTGAGCAGCAGATAGAGCGCGTTGTACTTTCCGACTGTTCTCGGCAGTCGCTGCGTGCCGCCCGCACCGGGGATCAGCCCCAGCCTGATCTCGGGCTGGCCGAATTTGGCCTTGTCGTTTGCGATGATGATGTCGCACTGCATTGCGAATTCGCATCCGCCGCCCAGCGCAAAACCGTTAACCGCGGCAATAACCGGCTTTGGGAAGTCCATGACGGCGCGTGTTGTATAAGCCTCGATCGCGCCGACAACATCGCGGCCAGCCTGCTCCTGAATATCCGCGCCCGCGGCGAACGCCTGCTCGTTGCCCGTCAAAACGACGCAACGGACGTCAGGATCATCGGCCAATTCAGCGAAATGTCCGTGCAGAAGGCGGCGCACCTCCGTGTTCAGTGCATTGCGCACCTCCGGGCGGTTGAACCGCACTACGGCTATGTGACGGGAAGGTCTTTCGACGAGGATGACCGGCATGGCGGATTCTCTTTCCTTTGATCTTGCTATGTGCGACCCGCGACCGGTTAGCATAATTCGCACGATCGTGCAAATAATCTGCGAACGTAAAAAAACACCGGCTTTGCGAGCCGGCGTTCTCTATTATTGCGACGCTGAAGGGTTAGTTGATTTCGGACAATTCCCGGACGGACGATCTGGCAGCTTTGCCATTCGCTTCAGGCTTGGTCCTTTCCAGAACTTCGAAGTATTCCTCCAGAAGTCTTTCGCAATGCGCGCGATTCTCCGCGTCCGACCGCAAGATTTGCCGCATGACCAGCCCGTGGGCGAAGATCAGGAGATGCTCGGAGGCCCGCTGCGCCTGAAGATCGGCCGGCAATTCCCCGGCCTTGATCGCGTTTTCGATCAGTCGCGTCCAGAATCCGAGCTGCTTCTCGAAACGGCGATTCTGATGTTTCCGCAGTTCGGTGTTTCTGGTGCCGGCGGCGGCATAGTTCACCCAGAAGCGCCAAAACCGATCGTTCGACGACCTGAAGATATGGCTGAAGGCAAAGACTTTGAGCTGCGCCAATGGAGAGGAACTGGGCTTCTCCTCTGATGGAGTTTCATAGGCGGCCTGAAGTGCCGCCATGATCAGTTTCTGCTTGTTTCCAAAATGATAGTTGATGGTGCCGGTGCTGACCTCCGCACGGTCGGCAATTTGCCGCATGCTGGCGCCTTCGATACCGGACTCCGATATCACTTCGTAAACAGTGCCCAACAAATCCTTCCGCCTCTGAACTCGGCCAGGCCGCTTTCCGGCAAGGGCTTTCGACTTGCTTTTCATATTCTGGGAATCCGGTTTCGGGCGCTGTCCGTAATCCGACGCCGCAAATTATCGCGGTTTGCGCATACCTGCAATGATAGCAGTTTTGCTTTACAAAAGAATGCCCCCTCATCAAATTATTTGCACGATCGTGCGAATTGTGTAAAACAGACCATGCCTGCCGCTGGCCGACGAACAAGCCGGCAGACGGGCACAGACCCGTACCAGAAGCTGCCATTACAATCCGTGGCCGGGGGCCGCGGAAATCTCGCGAGAAGCCAAGGTCGCATCAATCATGTTGAAGCCCAATACAACAGCAGGCGTGTCCAGCGATTCACTGAATCCCGTACTGTCAATCAACCAGATGAACCTGACCTACAATTCGAGCCGCGGCCCGATTACAGCGATTCGCGATCTGTCGTTCTCGATCCGGAAGGGTGAGTTTGTCTCGATACTCGGGCCCTCCGGGTGCGGAAAATCGACCTTGCTTCGAATTGTCTCCGGTCTGCTGCGCCCAACGTCGGGCAAGGTTGTGCTGGCCGACGTCGAGGTCAAGGAGCCGCGGCCGGATATCGGAATCGTTTTTCAGCAACCGACGCTGCTGCCATGGAAAACCATTCTGGAGAACGTTCTGGTGCCGATCCGGGCCATGCGGATGCCGGTTGCCGACTACAAGGATCGTGCGCACGATCTTCTGCGGCTTGTGGGGTTGGGCGACTTCGTCAGTCACTATCCGTATGAACTTTCCGGTGGAATGCAGCAGCGGGTCGGCATCGCGCGCGGTCTCATTCACGATCCCGCGATGCTGCTAATGGATGAACCGTTTGCAGCGCTCGACGCGATGTCGCGTGAATTCATGATGGATGAATTGCAGCAGATATGGATGACGACCGGGAAATCCGTTCTTTTCATCACCCATTCGATCCCCGAGGCTGTGTATCTGTCAGATCGCGTCCTGACGTTGTCGCAGCGCCCCGGTCGCGTCATCGATGATCTCAAGATCGACCTTCCCCGCGCCCGGCACGTCGAAACCATGGGGGAATCCATGTTCGGCGAGTATGCAACCCATCTCCGGGCGCTATTCAAATCAAGCGGCGTGCAATCTGCGAGGACGGCGTCATGAAATTTCGCTGGCTGGAAATAGCAGTTTCGGTCTTCCTTTTCGTGGCGAGCCTGTTGCTCTGGGATATGGCGATCAGGCTGTTCAAGGTGCCCGCCTACCTTGTCCCCTCGCCGCTGTCCGTCGGTGCTGCCCTGATCGACGGCCTGGTCAACGGCACCTTCTATCCGCACATCGCCGCGACGCTTTATGCCGTGGTTGCCGGATATCTCGTTGGCTGTTTCCTCGCGGTTGTCATCGGCGCGCTTTTGGCGGAAGTTCCGCTGCTGGAGGGCGCATTGATGCCCTATATCGTCGCGCTCCAGTCGATGCCGAAGGTCGCGCTCGCCCCACTCATCATCGTCTGGTTCGGCTTCGGCATGTCCTCCAAAGTCGTGTTGGTCGCGCTGATCTGCTTCTTTCCGGTCTTCATCAACACCCTGGTCGGCGTACGCTCAGTCAACCCGGACATCGTGAATCTTTACCGGGCGTTTCGCGCCTCGCGATGGAACATCCTGTTGAACGTCAAGCTCCCTGCGGCCGCTTCGTCCATCTTCGCCGGACTTCAGATCAGCGTCGCCATGGCGCTGATCGGCGCGGTGGTTGGCGAGTTCATCGCGTCCAAGGCTGGGCTCGGGAATCTGCTGCAGGCTTCTTCAATGACGATGGACGTTGCAACGATGTTCGCGGTGGTGATCGTTCTCGCGGCGATCGGCGTGATCGGAAATGAGATTCTGCAATACCTGCATCGCAGGGTTGTCTTCTGGGAAAGCCGGACTCATGCCGTAGCGGAAAGTGCCTGACCGCTGCGCCTCAGGAGAGAATAATGTCGTCGATAACGAAAGCGGCCGCAATGCACCACACAACACCAGGCACGACCATCGATCCCGCGCGAGGGCATGTGTTTAGCGGTCGGAGCGCGGAGGCATTGCTCGCATCCATGCCGCCGCGACTCGCGAAGCTGGTTGAACGCTGGGCTGCCGCCACACCAAATCGGCCCGCGCTTATCGCAGGCAAGAAGACCGTCACATATACGGATTTCTGGCAGGCGATCGGCCGCGCCAAAGACCTGTTGACGGCTGCAGGCGTGGTCGGCGGCGACCGGGTGATGATCGTCAACGAGAACTCGATTGCCGCGGTGACGTTCATTTTCGCCGCAAGCGATCTCGATGCTTGGGCGAGCCCCATCAACGCGCGCATGTCGGCGCGGGAAATCGACGCCTGCCGCGCATACAGCGGCTGCCGTGTCGTCGTCTACACGGTGGGTGACTCCCCGCCCGCGGCTGGTCACGCGGCGAGAGTGCAAGCGCAGATTCACGAGGACCCGGTATTTGGCAAGGTAGCCTTCGGACCCGTGGACCCGGACGCGCAGCCCGAACCGGTCTATGCGGAAAAGGACCTCCAGACTGCCGTCCTGCTGTTCTCATCGGGCACCACAGGCGCGCCAAAGGGTGTGATGCTGAGCCATCAGGCCATCATGTACATGGGCGCAAACATGGCCGAACTCCGTAACATCACGCCGGACGATACGTTCTACAATATCACGCCGGTCAGTCATGTGATCGGTCTTGGCGCCATGCTGACGACAGCCATCTGGGCCGGAGGCACAACCGAACTCGTCTCCCAGTTCCGGCCCGACAATTTTGTATCGGCGCTCAAGGACAACCGCGTCACCTACGTCATGGGCGTACCCACGATCTTTGCGCGGGTGCTCGAATACGCCAGAAGCAACAACCTGTCGCTGCGATCCGACCGGTTGCGATTCATTGCCGTTGGCGGAATGCCGCTTGACTTGACTTTGAAGGCGCAAGTTGAAGAGGCATTTGGGCTTGAACTTGGTAATTCATACGGAATGACCGAAATCGCTCCGGTTACCCGCTCTCGCGGTGCGACCTTGGGCCGATCGGTTGGCGAGGTGCAGCCAGGAATCGAGGTTCGTATCATCCGCGAGGATGGCACAGATGCTTCGGCTGGCGAACCAGGTGAGATATGGGTCAAGGGCCCTAATCTCATGCTGGGATATTATAAAACCCAACTCGCGGATAACGAGATCCGACGGCCCGGCGGCTTCATCACGACGGGGGATATCGGATCGATGGATCAGGACGGCAACCTGTCTCTGGTCGGCCGAACCAAGGATGTCATCATCCGCAGCGGGTTCAACGTTTACCCCATCGAAGTCGAGGCGGTGTTATCGCAGGTTCCGGACGTTGCACTGGTGGCGGTCGTCGGCCGCGCCGTGGACGGCAATGAGGAAGTGGTGGCCTATGTTCAACCGGTGGCGGGCCGTCAGCTCGATGTGGCCGAACTCGATGCCTGGGCCCGGGAGAATCTCACCGCTTACAAGCGACCGAGCGAGATCATTCTCACCCATGAATTGCCTATCGGCCCCACAGGCAAGATTTTGAAGTCGAAGTTACGGCGTTGAGGGTTGTATCTGTCACCCAACCGACCGGCGACGATCATTCTCGGGAGTTGATGCGCCAGTTAATTGGCGTCTTCGATGAACATACTTCCCGCGAAATAAGTAAGAACACGAAGCGAGCAATGGTCGCGTCCGCCAAGCAGGGCTTTTGGAATGGGGCAACGCCACCACTGGTGGTATAAGATTGTTGAGGCCGAACGGCGCGGGCAAAAAATCAAGAAGAAGCTCGACATTGACCCGGTCGAGGCTGAGACGGTGAAGTTGATTGTTCGCCTCTACCTTGAAGGAGACGAGGCGACCGGGCCTCTAGGGGTGAAACAGACTACCGGCTGGCTGAATCGCCATGGTTACCGAACCCGCCGCGGATCGACCTTCGGCGTCGGACCTATTCACAAGATCCTGACCAACACCTGTTATTCAACGGGGCTTTGGCCCTACGGCAAGCGGGATTCCCGCAATGGCGGCCAGCAAGACGACGAACGGCGCGCTTCGCGCCAACAGCGGTCGATCCACAATCCTCTTTCCGTGAATTCAACCTCGGCAAGACCGGCTTCGACAATCGCCAGCTTGCCAGACAGGTCGCACCCTCTCGACACACCTGTCTGCGCTGACGCCGAGGCACTCGGTTCGGCGTGCTCACATTGGTTGTCTCCAGATTTTCTTTGATCTCTCGATGCACACATCGTGCACACGCGGCCCTCTAACCAATTGAAATTATTAAACTCTCGCTCCAATCCATCATGAGGAAATTTAAGCTAGGTCCAGCCAGCGAAAGCTAGCTAGGTCAAGTTTCACACATCTCAGCGGCCGCTTTGCGCCGATATTGTTGATTTAGTCGTCGCTTTGTTTCGGGGGCTCCGTTTTCGATGCGATCATCTATTTTTTGGGGTGTTGCCTCAGAATCGGGCCGGGCATCGGCGCCGATTTCTTCGGAGCCGTCATACCGGCACGGGACATGCGGCCGGCATCGCTCGAAGCTTTGCGAGCTTCCTCAGATTCTGTGCCGTGGCCGCGAGTAAGAACTCGTCTCGCGCGCCGCTCGGACCGCGTAATCTGAGGCGGCCGAGCCGCAGGATGCGTTTGAGGTGAGCGAACAGCATCTCGACCTTCTTCCGGCGATGACGCGAACGCTCGTAGGCCGGCGTGTTTGCCAAGCTTCGGGCAACATCCCGCGCATCTTCGTCGAGATCACGCGGCACTTTACGTTGTGGCGTGTTGGGACAGCACTTTGGCTTGAAGGCGCAGCCTTGGCAATCAGACTTGCTTGAGCGGTATAACCGCGTTCCTTCCTTGGTGATGCCCGAGCGCGGCGTCGCGAATGTCCGCCGGAACTGCACCAGTAGCTTGCCCTGCGGGCAGGTGTAATGGTTGCGTTCAGCATCGAACACGAAGTCGGATCGCGAGAAGGTCCCGTCGGTCCGGTTGGACTTGTCGAACACCGGAATATGCGGCTCGATCTGCCTCTCCTTGACCAGCCAGGCCAGGTTTGCGGCCGAGCCATAGGCGCTGTCAGCGGCAAGGTGCCGGGGCGTTATGCCAAAGCGTCTGGCGGTTCGATCGATCATGGTACGTGAGGCGCCGACCTCCGCCTGGCGGATGGCTCGGCTGGCTTCGACGTCGAGAATGACGGCGTTGTCGGTGTCGATCAGGTAGTTGGTGGCGTAGGCGAAGAAGGCGTGTCCTTTGTGGGCGCCAGTCCACTGTGCGGCCGGATCCGACGGAGAGATAAACTTCGGCCTCACCTCGCTGGCCGCGCCGAAGGCAGCATCGTCCAGCGTTGCCAGATATTCGCGAACGGCCCTGCCGGCATCGGCGCCCAGACTTGCGATCGGCCACTGGTCGCCGGGGACGGACCGCTGCTTGTTGGCGTCGGCAGCGATCAGGCTCGCGTCCACCGCAAACCCTTCCCCGCCGACAAGACCCTCGCGAAGGCACCGCTCCACCACCGTCTCGAACAAGTGCCGCAGGATATCGCTCTGCCGGAACCGACCATGCCGGTTGCGCGAGAATGTGGAGTGGTCCGGAACCCTTCCGTCGAGCCCGAGGTCACAAAACCAGCGATAGGCCAGGTTGAGATGGATCTCCTCGCACAGCCGCCGTTCGGACCGGATGCCCATGCAGTAGCCGACAATCAGCATCCGCATCATCAGTTCGGGATCAATCGAGGGCCGGCCGATGCTGCTGTAGAACGGCCTCAGCTCCGTGCGCACCTTGTCGAGATCGAGAAACCGGTCGATGCGTCGGAGCAGGTGACCTTCGGGGATGTGGTCATCGAGGCAGAAATCGTAAAATAGCTGCGCAGGCGCCGTCTGCATCCCCATCATCGTCCCGCTCCTCCGCAAATCAATACGAGGATGGAATCACGCCAGCCAATGCCGATCAACGGCAGACTAAATCAACAATATCCGCCAGAAGCGGCCAGTCGCAAATTGAATAATAACGATGTCTACTTTTCACTCGATACTGTTGCAAAACTCGACTGATCTCGATTGCCGGCCTTCGCCGTGAATTTTTTGGGCGGTTTGTTGTTTGGGTCCTCCTTTCTTGAGGTTGCGGTGTAGGTAGTGGCGCCCGAGGCGATGCCTACGCCGGGCAACTCGCTGCCTGGGATGGTGGGGCGCGACAGAGAAGCTTGGCGAGCCGTCTAAGGTTTTGTGCGGTTGCCGTGAGCAGGACTTCGTCTCTGACGCCACTCAAGCCGCGCAGCCGGAACCGGTCGAGCCTGAGAATGCGCTTCATGTGCGCAAATCGCATCTCAACCTTCTTACGCTCGCGGCGAGACTGTTCGAAGGCGTCGGTATTGGCCAATGCGCGGACACGATCACGCACGTCTTCGTTGAGGTCGCGAGTAACTTTGCGCACGGTTGCGGTCGTGCACTTCGGCTTTAGTGAGCAGCGCGAGCAATCGTTCTTGCTGGCCCTGTAGTAAACGATGTGACCTTGATCGATATTGCCTGTGCTGGTCAGTTCCGCTCCGCCTGGGCAAACATAGATGTTGCGCTCCTGATCAAAGACGAAGTCGGCACGGCTGAAGGTTCCATCGGGTCGTGCCGACTTGTCCCACACCGGTACGTGCGGTGCGATGTTGCGATCCACCAGCCATTTTAACAACCTGACCGCGCCATAGGCCGTGTCGCCCGCGAGCCTCCGGGGCCGTAGGTCAAAGCGTCGCTCAACACGCTCCACCATGGTTTGGGTGACAGCAATCTCCACGGCTCGGTTCGCCCGACTGCCGGCAGCATCGATGATGATGCCGGCTTTGTTGTCGATCAGGTAGTTCGCATCGTAGGCAAAGAATGGGTCGAGGCCCGGCCTCGCAACCCATGTCGCTTGCGGATCGGTGAGCGAGACTTCTTTGGGAGGCTTGCGTCGCTGGCCGCCTTCGCCCGAACCGTCGTCGCCACCACGATCCTCATGACCGCGAGCGGCATCGAGGGCTACGAGATACTCGCGAACCGCAAGCGATGCTTCCTCCGCCTTAGGCCACAAAAACGGTCGGTCGCCGGGGATCCGCTTCATCTTGTTCACATCCGCCTTGATCAGGCTCGCATCGATCGAGAACGCCTCGCCTCCAACCAGCCCGGCGGCAATGCACATCGCCACCACGCCCTCAAATACCTGGCGTAGGGCGTCGCTCTCTCGGAAGCGTTCGTTCCGGGCACGGCAGAACACAGAATGATCGGGGATGCGGTCCTCGATGCCGAGCTTGCAGAACCAGCGATATGCAAGGTTCACTTGAATCTCAGCGCAAATCTGCCGCTCGGAGCGGATCGCAAAAATATAACCGACAAGCAGCATCCGGATCATCAGTACCGGGTCAATCGAAGGCCGGCCCGTGTGCGAGTAATAAGGAGCTAACTCCGTGTGCACCCAGTCTAGATCGAGCAAACCGTCGATCTTCCGCACCAAATGATCAGGTGGGACTACCTTGTCGAGGTGAAACGAATAGAAAAACTGCCCTTGCTCGCCTTCCCGACGACCCATCATGCGCTGCTCCCGCAGATGCCTCTATCCAAAGGAATCACGGATCGCGAGTCGCCTCAACGGGAGTTTTGCAACAGTATCCACTCAGAAGCGGACATCGCCCGACAGATTAGCCATGTCCGAAAAGTGCCGATTTTGTTGCAAAAGTCGAAAATCGAATGACCGCAAAAATCTCGCAAGAGCTGATCTTTGGACTTCTCTGCTGCTGCGTCGCGTTTCAACGCCACTGCTGAGGCCCGCGATCGATTTTGGATGAAACGATATGGTCCCTCCCGTCGCCGCGCTTAAAACGCATCAGCGGCTCTAGGAATTTTCGTTCAGCACCCCAAAACGACTTTTGCAACAATATCTGCCAATACCGGAAATACCGGACGCGACGTTGCGGCGTAGGCAGAAGCAGCGAAGCTATTCTGGCGTTCAATCCGACAGAACGAGGAACGTGATGTATGGATGCGAGCGCACGGGATGTGAGGTAAAGACGTTGCAGCGTTCCTTGCCGGACGCGGCGCTAAGTATCGTCGCGCGCGGGCTTTGGCCGAGAATTCGACGAGACGATCGCCCTGCCGAACGGGTGCGATGCCTCCATGGCTTAGGCAACACCGCCAATGCGTTTTGGAGTTGCGCCGGCCGTTAGCCACCGGACCGATGCAAAAACGGATCCACGGACTCAGCTAACAGGGTAGCCAATTGGGTGGCGGCAGGCGCGGACTGCTTTTCGGGCGGCAGCGAGCCGACAGAATGGACCGCCAGTCCAGCACCAGCAGCAACTATCGCAATTGCAGCAAGATATTCAATCCTCATGGCGATGGTTCCTCCATCGGCCCCACGTACTAACCCGGCACTCTCTGAAATGGTTCCAGAGCGCATCTGATCATGTCTGCAATCGGGCCGTTGCTCTCCTCACTGTAGCAAGCACTATGCCGCGGTCGTACTCACCATCGACCACTGCCGGTGCGGTCATAGGTTCATTGCAAGAATTCCATAGCTTGGCCGGGACAAAAGCTTCCGAACTTGGGGGCCAATGACCCGATATTCTGCGCGGCAAGTTCCTCAATGCGTCGGCTTAGCGCTCCGATTGCTTCCCCTTCCGTCCTAACGGCGATCAGAAGTCAGGGAACAAAAGATCCGGTCAAGACTTTAGAAGTACGAGACCGTCGCTCGCCGTTAACTACACGGCGCATGTCGCGGATAGCCAAAGGTTCCTACTGCAGGGCCCGCTGTTGTCAAAAACAAGCGCTCGCGCAGATAGCCAAAAGCGGCGGTCTCCGGTTCCGTTGCCAGCCGTGCTCGCAAACGGGAGAGCTGCGGGAGGGGTGGACGCCAATCCTGGCGCGTTCTTACCCGAACGAGGCTTCGTTATGCGCAACCGCATTGACATAGACTCCAAACACAGCCGAGCAATCGTTCAAGAGATCGGGGAGAGACTACGCGCGTTCCTGCAAGAAGAGCCGGAACCCCCGGAGGGCCTTAGAACGCAAATCAACCGGCTCCGCGAACTGGAAGAGCAGTCGCCATCAATCATTCGCTGGGACAAACTTCGCTATTGAGCCGCCTGGGACAGCACAGACGGCCCATGGGCGCGCCATGCCATCAGTGAAGCGCCGAGCGTCAAAAATCTTGGATGAGTACGGTGCGGCGCAATCCGAATTGATCGGCAAGGCCGTCGTGCTCACCGACGGAAAGGCAGGCACGGTCGAGAACGTTTGGCTGGACGAATTGCACGGGCTTCGGATTTCCATCGCAGGCCATGAGGGAAGATGGCCTGTCTCAACGATCAAGTTTGTGGAGTCCTAGACCTCGCATCAGCTGCGCGCTGCCCACATCGCGCGTTCCTTTCAAAGCATTCCAATCAAAATGAAGAGCCCGACCTCGGTCAGGAAAGTGACGCTCATGATCGCGACCGTAAGGAACACGTCGCTCGCCGATAGAGGGTTCATGAATGCCTCGCATCTTGCGAAGCCCCGGGAGTAAATCATTCAGGCTGGAAAATGTTTCGGTTCCAAGCGCAGACGTCGCGAGATGCGAGCGGCGTCGGCATCCGTGGCGGCCTGAGACGAAGTCCGCTTAGGGTCCAGCCTGTGTGAAAATGGCCTTCGATGATATGATTCTCCTGCGATGCCTGGAGGATTCGATGACGCGCTTTGTCGTTGGCGATGACCGCCGTCAGAGCACGTTGTTTCCCGAGCGGCTGGATGACTACTTGGGCGAGGACAATCCGGTCCGGGCAATCGATGTCTTTGTCGATGAACTTGATCTGGCCAAGCTGGGCTTCGGCGGCGTCGAGCCGGAGGCGACAGGAAGGCCGGCCTACCACCCGGCGACGCTGTTGAAGATTTACGTTTACGGATACCTCAATCGGGTGCAGTCGAGCCGGCGTCTGGAGCGGGAGTGCCAGCGTAACATCGAGCTAGTTTGGCTGACCGGCCGGCTGATGCCGGACTTCAAGACCATAGCCGACTTCCGGAAGGACAATGGTGAGGCCCTCCGCAAGGTTTGCCGCGAGTTCGTGGTGCTGTGCCGCCGCCTTGAACTGTTTAGCGAAGCGAGCGTTGCGATCGACGGCAGCAAGTTCAAGGCCGTCAACACGAGGGATCGAAACTTCACCCAGGCCAAGATGCAGCGGAGGCTGGCGCAGATCGACGAGAGCATTTCCCGCTATCTCTCGCAGCTCGACAGCGCTGATCGCCAAGGGGAGACGGTGCCGGAGGCCAAGATCACCCGGCTTAACGAAAAGATTGCGACGCTGCGCCAAGAGATTCGACGCCTGAACGCTCTGAATAGTGAGATGATGCAGACCGAGGACAAGCAGATATCCCTGACCGATCCCGATGCGCGTTCGATGGCCACAAGTGGCCGAGGCAGCGGGATGGTCGGATACAATGTGCAAAGTGCCGTTGACACCGAGCATCATCTCATTGTTACCCATGAGGTGACCAACGTTGGGTCTGATCGGAGCCAACTATCCCGCATGTCCGAGCAGGCGCGTGCAGCGATTGGTTCTGAGGCCATCGAGGCTGTTGCCGACCGCGGGTACTATAGCGGTGAGGAAATTGTGGCCTGCGAGCAAGCTGGCATCACAGTTTATCTGCCGAAGCCGATGACCTCGGGCCTTCTTGCCAAAGGCCGCTTCGGCAAGCAGGACTTCGTCTATGTCGCCGCGGACGACGTTTATCTTTGCCCCGCCGGCGAGCAGCTAATCTATCACTACACCAACGAAGAGGATGGCAAGACACTACGTCGCTATTGGACCACGGGCTGTCAGGCCTGCGTGCTGAAGAGCAAGTGCACGACAGGCAAGGAGCGGCGGATCTCACGATGGGAGCACGAAGCCGTCCTTGAGGCCGTGCAAGCGCGGCTCGACCGAAACCCGGCTAAGATGCGGGAGCGTCGCCAAACCGTCGAGCATCCCTTCGGTACGATAAAGTCGTGGATGGGATCGACGCACTTCCAGATGAAAACGCTCAAGCACGTCGGGACCGAAATGGCGCTACATGTCCTGGCCTACAACATGAAAAGGGTAATCAGCATTCTGGGCGTTGGTGGTTTGATGGAGGCGATCCGGGCCTGAGCCAGGCCCGGCGTCACCATGTCGAGCTCGCCGGCCTGAAGCATCACGTTTTTACACAGCCTGGGTCAAAAACGGTCCTGACGCCCTTGAAATGGGATGTCTGTATTACACCCTGACAACGGACATAGGTGCACGTCCGCCAGGGAGGCCGCGAGGCTGGCGAGCGCGTGGTTCAGAGCGTAAGCTGTCAAAACCGGCCTGCAAGAAAGCCGGATATTCTGGGAGAACGCCAAGATGTCAACTAGACACGCCGTCGGATTATCGGTCGCAACCGCGATCCTTCTCAGTGCGAGCCTTTTCGGCTCTGCGTCTGCAAAGCCGTTCATGATCGTCGGCCTCGACGAGAAACTGCTATGGGACGATGACGGTAAACCGATCCTGTCTGCGCCAGGCAAAGACCAGGTTCTGATCGTCGACGTTGCAGACCCTGAAAGCCCGAAGATCGTCGCTTCCCTGCCGCTGAAGAACTCGGTTGTCGGCCCACCCGTCAATGTTGCGATCGACCCGAGCGGCACGGTGGCGCTGGCGGCGGACTCCATCGACGTAATCAAGGAGGGCGACGCGTTAAAACAGGTGCCGGACAACAAAGTCTATGTGATCGACCTCAGCGCCAATCCGCCTAAGCTTGCGGCCACGCTGACCGCCGGCAAACAGCCCTCTGGATTGAGTTTCAGTCCGGATGGCAAGATGGCGCTGGTGGCGAACCGCGGCGACAATTCAATCAGCGTACTTTCGGTTAATGGCAGCGATGTCAAGATTACGGATACTGTCGCGATGCCCGACAGCGTGGCGCATGTAACATTTACGCCCGACGGCAAACGCGCGTTGGTCGCCCGGTTTCCCGCTCACAAGATCTCCGTGCTGGATGTCGCTGGGGATAAGGTGACGTACAGCAAGATCGACCTGCCGACCGGCCCGTGGCCTTACAACGTCGCAGTTGCACCTGGGGGCAAGATCGCGCTTACCTCGGACAATGGCGGCGCAGGCTCCTCGGATGGCAGCGTCGATACAACAAGCGTGATCGATCTCGAAGCCAATCCGCCTCGCATCATCGATCGCGTAGTAGTGGGCGACGGGCCCGAGGGACTTGCGATCAGCCCGAAAGGCGATCTCGCCGTCTCGGTTATCCTGCGCGGCTCAAATATGAAGAATGCGTTCTTTTATGAAAAGAACGGCAGCGTCTCGGTGCTCAAGATCGACGGCAAGAAGGTCACCAAAATAAAGGATATCGAGGTCGGCGGATTGCCGGAAGCCGCGATGTTCACGCCTGACGGCAAATACATCCTCGTCGGCAACTACCTAAGCCAGGACTTCTCAATTCTTAAGGTCGATGGGACCAGTGTGACCGATACCGGCAAGCGCTTCCAGGTGCCGGGCCATCCGGCCTCGGCGCGGATGGGTCCGTAGCGCACGGTAGAGAACTTGGATAAAACATGAAGGCTTGGTTCCTCTCAGGCCTTCATTATTGCTGCTACCACCAAAAGTATCGTGCCGCCGCGCGAGCCGGAGCTAGTCGGCTCAGGGTCATTCTCGACCGAATTGGGCTGTCCGCATCATGTCCGGCTTACCCCCGATAGCGACCGAAGAGCGCACATCCCAGTTCGGCAGCTTCGTGCCAGGACCTGACTCATGCACCGCAGCAAACGACATTCGTCAGTCGATCACCTCGTCGGGCGCCGACCAGGTACGAGTTAGTGATCAACCTCGGGGCTGGTCGATGATGTCAGAGCCGTAGGAGATCAGGCAGCCGCTCCAACGAAATAGCGGAAGGGTAAACTGCGGGCAGGTCGTGCCCGGGCCGCAGACGCGACGATGACGTCGTAATGGCTAGGCTGGCGCCGCCGCTATACCTGTTAGCCTGCAACCCCTCAAGGCGTGATTTTGAGTGCACGGTCCCAATTTCAGATTTAAGATTCGACAATCCGGGGGATATCGGTCGAGGAGTCTGGAAGACGAGCCGCGGCTCGTGCCGCGCGTGAATTGCAACGGTAGGAGGACATCATGAGACGACGCCGCGTATTGCAACTCGGGCTCGGCGGGATCGCCGCGCTCGGCGTCCTTCCCCGGATTGGAGCGCAGAGGGCGATGGCTGCTGATGGCCACGAAACATTCGTCTACGTATCGAACGCTGGCACGAAGGACATCTATGTCCTCGGCATGAACCGCGAAACCGGTGAGCTCACCATGGTCGAGAATGTGCCGGTGCCCGGCGCGGAGAAGACGTCGCTGGTCAGCCTGCCGATGGCGCTGGCCCCAAACAAGCGCTTCATCTACGCGCAACTGCGCAGCGAGCCGTATCCGGTGTCGACGTTTTCCATCGACCACACCAATGGGAAGCTCACACATCTCGACGCGACGCCACTGGTCGATCAGATGGCCTACATCAACGTCGATAAGACTGGCAAACACCTGCTCGGCGCGTCCTATACCAGCGCCAAGGTGGCAGTCTACCCGATCGACGCGCGCTATATCGTCGAAGACAAGGCGACCCAGATCATCGACACCAAGCCGAAGGCGCATTGCGTCTTCATCGACGCCAGCAACAAGCATGTCTATGTGCCGGTGCTCGGGGCCGATTACGTCATGCAGTTCAAGTTCGATGCCAGCACCGGCATGCTGACGCCCAACTATCCGCCCACAGTCGCCACCAAGGCCGGCGCCGGCCCGCGCCATTTCACCATCCACCCGAACGGCAAACGGGGTTATCTCATCACTGAGACGACCGCGACGATCGGCACCTATTCGATCGACAAGGACACAGGTACCCTTACCGAGGTGGCATACGTCGACACCGGCGATTACAACCAAAAAGATTCGGCCTTCGCATCCGACATCCATATCACGCCGAACGGCAAATTCCTTTATGGCGCCGTGCGCACAACCAGCATGCTGCATGGGTACAAGATCGATCCCGAGAAGGGCACGCTGACCGGGATCGGCAAATGGCCGACCGAGAAGACCCCGCGGGGCTTCAACATCGATCCGCGCGGCAAGTTCTTGCTGGCCGTGGGGATGGATTCAGCGAGCCTGACCGTCCATGCGATCGACCAGGACAGCGGCGAGCTGAAGAACGTCAAGCAATATCCGATGGGCAAGCAGCCGAACTGGGTCGAGATCGTCGATAGGATCCACGACTAGCCGGCCGCGCTTGACCCGGCCAGCCGACAGACACGGGGTCAAATCCGGTCACGCACTGACTGCCCGCCTTCTGCGGCAATCGCGATCGAACCAGGTCTCCAGCCGCGGTCTCCCGAAAACGGGAATATTCGCCAATTAAGCCAGAGACCTTGGGCGACTGAAACCGTCCGCGCTGCTGATTGGCCCGACCCGTGCACTCATGGATGATCATGGTCGCTTTGGCCTGAAAACCGGTGCAAAAGCAGACATCGCCGGAGGTCTGAAACGGGTCAAGGTGAGAAGTCCGGGCGTTCAATCGGCAAGTCGGCTTTGCCCCCAACTCCGGACATGGCTTTGCACCGCGCAAACTGACGCTTTGTGCCATAACCGGTCATTACCGCAATGCGGCACCGGCTACTTAATCACCTCGTCGGCGAGGGCGCCCCCTATACGGTCGCCAAGAACGTATCGCACCTGGTACTGTGAAACGACGGCTGGCCGTTGCTCGTCAATCTATTGCGGCGGTGCCACGAAGCGCTTGAATCCGTAGTGATCGAGAATTTTGAATGCGTCGTCTGAGGTGACGAATGCAAACCACGCCCGCGCAGCCTCGGGATGAGGCGCGTCGGGCACCATCGCGGCACTGTAGTGGGCGATCACGTTCTGCTCGGGTGGGATATCGACGTGACCGATTGGATTGCCGATCTCTTCCTGGAAGATCGCCTCCGATTTCCAGGTCACTCCGGCCTCGACCAGGTGTTGCATCAGAAACAAAGGCGTCTGGCGATGGTGGATACGGGTCAACACCGCTTCGCCATCTCTCACCTTCTTGCCGTAGACCACCTCGGCGAGCGCCTCACCGCCGGCCTTCACCAAAGACGCTCTTATCTGCCGCGCAACTCCTTCAAATTCCGGATTCGGCATGGCAAGCGCCAATCCGGGTTGGCCGAGATCTGCCAACTTGCCGATCCGCGCCGGATTGCCGGTGGGCACCATGATCGTCAAGTCATTGGTTGCGAAGGTGACGACCGGCGCAACCAGTCGGCCGCTTTGCAAGAGCTCGTTGCTGGCAGCAAGTTCAGCCATATAAACGTCTGGTTTCACCGTCCACGTCATGTTGCCCGAGGTCACCGTGCCGCCGGCCGCCATCTGTTTGAGCAGCAGGCCCGGCGGCAACGTCTCGTAGAAGACATGGCCGCGATATTGCGGGTAGGCATCGCCGAAGGCCTTCACCATCAGCCCCAGGGCAAAGAAATAATTGCCTGACGCGAACAGCACGAGTTGCGGGTTATCGAGATTGCCGTGAAAGTCGGCGAGCACATCGGCCGGAGCTACCGTGAACTCAAGCCCGCGGTCGCTCACGTCGCTGCTGTCCCCCCGCTGCCACGGCGGGTAAATCGCCTCAACGGCCTTGAGGCGATCCGCCGGTGTCGCTTGCGCGCATGCGAACTGTGCGGCGAGCGAAGTCGTCAACACAATTGAAAGGGCGAACAGCAGTCGCGACATTTCATCACCTTTGGGCTCACCGGGAGTACGCGAAGCACTTGCCTCCGGTGCTCGGCTAGGAGAATAGCAGATCGACGATGTGACAGCAGCCTGCTGCAGTGCGGAATTTCAGCCGTTTCCCCGGGCGGGTTTAGGTCTCCTAATGGGATGGTCCGGCCGTGCTCCTGCCCCGCCAGCAAGCGAAGTTGGCAAGGGGCGCCACAGACAAGGAGCACGCCATGTCTGAGACACCCAATACCGCACTCGCCGTGATCGGCATCGATATTGGCAAGAACTCGTTCCACGTCGTGGGCCACGACGCGCGCGGCGCCATCGTGCTGCGGCAAAAGTGGTCGCGTGGCCAAGTGGAAGCGCGGCTCGCCAATATACCGCCCTGCCTGATCGGCATGGAAGCCTGCGTCGGCGCACATCACCTGAGCCGCAAACTCGCATCGCTTGGTCACGATACCAGGTTGATGCCGGCCAAATATGTTCGTCCCTATAGCAAGGGACAGAAGAACGACTTCAACGATGCCGAAGCGATTGCCGAAGCCGTGCAGCGCCCGACGATGAAGTTCGTGGCGACCAAGACCGCGGAGCAACTCGATCTGCAGGCGCTGCATCGGGTGCGCGAACGGCTGGTGTCACAACGCATCGGCATCATCAACCAGATTCGCGCCTTCATGCTGGAACGCGGAATCGCCGTGCGCCAGGGTATCGGCTTCCTGCGCACGGAACTGCCCACCATCCTTGCGACGCGCACCGATGCCCTGTCACCACGCATGTTGCGTGTCATCGAGGAGTTGGCAGGCGACTGGCGCCGGTTGGATCAGCGTATCGATGGCCTATCCGGCGAGATCGAAGCCCTGGCCCGTCAAGATCAGGCATGTTCGCGCCTGATGACGGTGCCCGGCATCGGGCCGATCATCTCCAGCGCCATGGTGGCTGCGATCGGCACTGGAGATGTATTCTCCAAAGGCCGCGACTTCGGCGCCTGGCTCGGACTGGTGCCCAAGCAGATCTCGACCGGAGACCGCACGATCCTCGGCAAAATCTCCAGACGCGGCAATCGCTACCTCCGCGTTCTGTTTGTGCAGGCGGCATGGGTTGTGCTGGTCAGGATCAAGAACTGGGAACGTTACGGGCTCAAATCCTGGATCGAAGCCGCCAAGAGGCGGTTGCACCACAACGTGCTCGCGATCGCGCTCGCCAACAAGCTTGCCCGCATCGCCTGGGCGGTGCTGGCTAAGGGACGCGCCTTCGAGCTGACGAGGACCGACGAGACAAGCGTCCGACCCGCCTGATCCTCGCGCCGTGCTCGGCTCGGTCAAGGCGCAGCCTGGCGACGCCAGAGCCCGCCGCAAGTCAGGCGCGACGGCCGGCCTTGACCGCCCCTGCGCGCGACGCGATCGACGTTCTGCAAGGTCGGGACGAAGGAACGGCCCCTGGCTCGAACAAAGGAACTCAGCAATTTGAGGAGCAAGCGATGACGTAACCTATCAACAGCTTCCAGCCGAGGTCTGCGAGAGGATGAGACGAGATGGAGGTTCGGTCTTCCGAGCGCGTGCGAACACTGGTGACCCGAATGGCCCGATCGAGGCCTGTCCGCTAACGAGAACGTACGCGCGCTGATATCCATGATGGCCCGGAGCACCACACGCTCCGATCAGAGGCCGGATACATTGATGCAAGACCGCTCATCGCCAGCTCGACCAAATCTTCTTGCAACGCGCGGCCGGACCATACATTTGGGTCAAAATGCGAAATACTCGCCCGGAGCACATGTCTTCCGGGTTACCACTTACAACGGACATGCCGCTGCACCGCAATAACTGACGCTATGTGCCATGTGTGGACGGCTCCGGGTTGACAAGGAGAATCTTCACGTCGCAGGCTTGGTCGGTGCTGCCATGTGTTCGGCCTTTAGGTGCGGTTCACATGACCGCTGGCCATAATGCCCTCCGCGGATCAGGTCCCGGTCAAAAGCACGCAACACGCATTCGACGATGCGGTGGCACAAGTGGGTTGTCCTGATCGCCGGATCGACCGGCTCTGCATTACGTGCTGTTCGCCCTCCCAACCTTCACATCGCGCCGGTTGCCCGGCGCGATCTCGTTTACCGGGCAAGTGCCGCGGGTTGTTTGTAACGCTCGCCCTTGGCCATCATAGCCCAGGCCATCCGCGCAATCTTGTTGGCAAGCGCAATG
Source organism: Bradyrhizobium sp. KBS0727 (assembly GCF_005937885.2). Classification (NCBI taxonomy): domain Bacteria; kingdom Pseudomonadati; phylum Pseudomonadota; class Alphaproteobacteria; order Hyphomicrobiales; family Nitrobacteraceae; genus Bradyrhizobium; species Bradyrhizobium sp. KBS0727. The sequence continues at coordinate 5,074,176 of NZ_CP042176.1, forward strand.
GCGGCAACCTTGGTCGGGCGCCGACCTAACAAGGCCGTGAGCCAGGGCCGATGCCCGGTGCCGTGGATCTTGGCATAGCGGATGACGGCAAGTGCTCCGGCCACGAACAGGCCGCGCAGATAACGGTCCCCCTGTTTAGTGATGCTGCCGAGCCGCTCCTTACCCCCACTTGAGTGCTGTTTGGGAACGAGCCCAATCCAGGCCGAGAAGTTACGTCCTGATCGGAAGGTCCTGGGGTCAGCAACACCCGCGACCAAGGCGGTCGCCAGCATCGACCCGACCCCGGGAATGTAATGAAGGCGCTTGCTTGTTTGGTTAGACCGGTGCCAGGCCATGATCATCCGATCGAACTCCAAGATCTGCTTCTTGAGACTGAGCAGTTGAGTACCGAGTGCGGCAAGGCACGCACGGGCAACCTCAGACACCCGCTGGTCGCTCGGGTCGGCAACAATCTGCAGCAGTTCCGTAACCCCTTTCCGCCCGACCGGGGCGACAATGCCGAACTCGGCGAGATGCGCCCGGATCGAATTAATCACTGCGGTTTGCTGCCGGATGAACAGATGACGGGTGCGGTGAAGCATCAGGCAGCTCTGCTGCTCAGGTGTCTTTGTTGGCACGAACCGCATGTTGGCTCTGCTGACCGCCTCGCAAATCGCTTCTGCGTCAGCCATGTCGTTCTTCTGCCGTTTGACGTAGGGCTTGACGTAAGCCGGCGGCATCAATCGCACGGTATGGCCCAGTGCCTGCAGTTCGCGCGACCAATGGTGAGACGAGGCGCAGGCCTCGATGCCAACCAGGCATGGTGGCAGCTTCTCAAAGAACGCTAGTACGTGGCGACACTTCAACTGGCGGCGGATGACCACCTGGCCACCAGCGTCAACTCCGTGGACTTGGAAAACCGACTTGGCGATGTCGAAACCGATTGTCGTAACCGTCTGCATGGCTCGCTCCTCTGAATCGTGGGAGCCTTAACAGCCCCCACATCCATGGCACTCTCGTGCCGGTGGAGGAGCCGTCCACAGCATCAATAGCGGAAGTGGCCCGCTGCGCAAACCAAACGTTTCAAAGTTCCTTCAGTGTCCCAGCACCCCTTTCAGTCCCGTATAAATCGACCCTCCGGCCGTTGCCACGAGTCCCGCGAGCGGACCGATCGTTTTCATGAGTTCCTGTATTCGCCGCGCGCGCCGGCGCATGACATCCGGCCCATGCTGGCCCAACATCCGCGCCAGCCGAACCGCCGTGGCGCTCGGGCGGCCCGAGGCTGTCATCGTAGTCGGCAGTAAACGCAGAATGAGCGTCGCCAGCAGATTTCCTGTCACGTACGCCAGCACGATGCTGAGCGCATATTCGATCGCCTCGCGCCATTCGCGGGCCGTGTCGGGTAGGATCGGTACCTTGTCGATATATCCGACAACGGCGAGCATGCCGGTCACGCTGATGAATGCGGTCGCGATTCCCAAAGCGACCGCCCCCCTAAGTCCGATCTTGTTGACACCGTAGAGCATCATCCCGAACGGAATCGGGATGAGTACCGAAGCAACACGCAGGTAGACCGCTGAAATGTCCAGCAGGACCGTGACGACGAAGTGCGCGGCAAGCAACAGCAGGAACGGGATCAGGATATAAAGCGCAGCGTGCCGCAGAACGAAGCGGACCGGGCGGTCGAAAAATGCGAGCTGCGTATTTATCCGGTCCAGCTCAAGCTGGAGTTGATCAAGCTCCGTCACGAGTTGCTGAGTTTCGATCGCGATCGGCCGCACGACGCGGAGATCCCGGCCGCAATGTCTGCAAACGAGAGCTTCGTCCTTGATCGTCTCGGCGCAGAAAGGGCATTCCATCGGGCAGCCAGTCAGTAAGAGGTCGCAAAAGCCGGGCGCAACTTTCAGGCGTTCGTCGGCTGCCGATGAGACTTGAGCCGTGCCTTTGCCTCGACGAGCTCCGCACGCAAGCGGTCTCTTTTCTGCGATAGTGCCTGATGTTCGGCGGCCAGCGCCGAAGGAACGGCCGTATCGCGACCGCATGCCGGACAGACGAGCGCGCACTCGTCCTTTTCCGTTTTGCAGAAGAAGCATATTTCCGGCATGCCTGACTTTCTATCTATCTATCTATCTATCTATCTATCTATCTATCTATCTATCTATCTATCTATCTATCTATCTATGGCGTTTTCGAGCGAAGTGGACACCGGTTCGCGTGACGAAAACGCGTCAAAACAAAATCTTAGGGTGCGACGATGAGCAAAAACGTAGTCACGGTGCGCCGTCCCTCCGAATCGTGGATTTCCACGCGGACAAGATGTTCGCCCGGCGGGGCTTCCGCGTCCGGAATTTCGATGCCGGTTGACTGAGCGTAAGGCCTCACTCTTAAAGTCAAGTCGATGTTTGGCTGCTTCAGGTAGGTCACGCGAAGCGAGTCCAAATCAATTTTGGCGCCGCCAAAACCCCGGAATTTAAGCTGCAGACGAAGCGGCGAACGCAACTCGCCGTTATCCGAGTCGGAAAGATCGATGCGTGGTCCGCGTGTAACCCCGCGGGCCGCAAAGACGTCCTTTGGCGTGGGAAGCTGGGCCTCTTCCGGTGTGATCAGCACCACGCCTGCTCTGGCGTCAGGCGGCTGTGCCGTCAACATGAATGCTGCCAATAGTCCGGCGCAAAGGACTTTCAACGTGGATATGGCCCTGGGTCCGCACATAAATAATCCTGCTGCAGCAATGAATATACATGTCAATGTTCTCAATGGGCTTTCGCCCTCGCATGTCGAGCCTGCAACCATTGGAACGACACCCAATCCGCATTGTCACTTTCGAGGCCTGCTCAGGCTTCACTCACATTACGGCCCGCCGAATTGCTCAACCGCTAAAGCGGCCTTTGTCACGGCTCCAGCCCTGCCAGTTACTCGGCCGAACCGCTCGTCAGCTACCAGATCAATCGACAACTCTCTGGGTGGAATCTTCCTCCGCTAGTGATCCGCGCCTTTGGGGCGCACTGCCAACAGGCGACATATTCACAGGCTGGCTCCTCAGTTGCACACTTCCTGCGGTGTACTCGTTCCCCGCCAAGTGTTGGCAACGTCAAGTCTGCACCCTTTTTTAACCGGACGGCAGCCGCCCGTTCCGCAAACAATCTGTCCCGATGCCTGCGGCTTTGCCGGTGCAGCCTCCGTCTTTGCGCGTTCTGGCCGTTCGCGCTTCGGCTCGTCGCGCTTTGCCGTCGCCTTCTTCACCTCAATCTTCTCGCAGGTGTTGTCGTCACCGACATCAAACCCTGCGCGGCAGGTGATCTTGACGCAGCGATCACTGTCGGCGCGATAGCCGGTCTCACAGATCAGCGGACAGATGCGCGCGGGTCTACTCTTGACGGCATCAAGCGCGTCGGCGCTGGCGACCTTCACGTCTAGCTTCATGCCCGCATTTTTGTTGAACAGGTCGAGCGACTTTTGCGCTGCTGCGTTCCAGTTGCCGTCAACGGAGCCGGTATTGCAGCCGACACGGCGAAGCTCAGTTTGCAGCAGACGTGGAATGTCAGACAGCGGAGGCTGGTTGGGTTTTGTCACAGCGGCGGGCGTTTGGTCCGCCGGTTGTAAAGCGGCAACAGGGCCGACCGCCTTGGCATCCTTGGCATTCGCGTCGGTGTCCACCGTGGTTTCCGCTCTTCTCGCCACAGCGGCGGTCTTCGCGCGCTCGGCTTCCGCTATCTTTGCCTCCTCGGCCTTCTTGACAAGCTCGGCTGTGGCACGTGCTTGCGCTCCTGCCCCGGCGTCTTCGGCAGCTTTCGCGATTGCTGCTGTCTTGGCAAGCTCGGCCTGGGCAACCTTCGCTTCCTCGGCCCTTTTGGCAAGCTCGGCTGCGACACGGGCCTTTTCGGTTGCTCTCGCCTGCTCGGCGGCCTTGGCCTGCTCCGCGGCCTTGGCACCCTCAATAGCAAGACGGGTCTGTTCTTCCTGCGCGGCCTTAGCTTTGTTTGTAGCTTCTATTCGGGCGGCTTCTGCCGCGAGCTTGTCGCGGTGCGCTTTGGCAAGCGCGGTAAAGAAACCAGACGGATATTTCTCGATGAAGGCGTCCCAAACAGGCTTGGAACCTATTTGTAGAGCGAACTCATAATCTCGTCGCATCGTGGCATCTTGCTCGACCGGCGCGGCGACAGCGGGTGCCGACACAGCCGGAACAAGCGTTACATCGTCGCCGCCCAGTGAGCCGTAGACAAACGGCTCTTGCGTGTTGTTAGTCGCTTTCAAAACATCGTCGCGCACGAAGCCAAACGCCTTGCGAAGATCAAGGCCCGGCTTGGCAAGGTGATTCACCAGCGCCGTGGCGAAAGGACTATTCTTGCTGTCACCATCCGACGCCGTCGAACCCGCCTTCGCAGCAAACGCAATCATCGTGTTTGGACTCGACGGTTCGACCTTGGCAAGCCCGCGCCCGATGGCCCGCGACCCAACGGTTCGCTTCATGGTTTTGGCGAACGGGTTATCACGGCAGGCGTCAAGAATGACGAGTCGGAGTTGCTTGGCTGGTTCCGCAGCCACCAGCACACGGTCCAACGCAAACGTCTCGTCAAGAACGTCGGTGTCCGTTTCGAGTTGGGCATCGACTGGAATGAGATAGTTGGTGCCATCCAGTTCGATGCCATGTCCGGCGTAGTAGATGACCGCGACGTCAGCATCACGTGTCTTGTTGCCGAACTCGCGCAAGGCGCGACGCATATCGGTGGCGCTCACATCCAGTCGTAAATCCACACTGTCAAACCCGGCCTTCTTGAACATCGCGACGACCGCTGCGGCATCGTTTGCGGGGTTTTTCAGGCGGGCGACGTTCTTGTAGGCAGAGTTGCCAATGACCAACGCCACGCGCTTCTCGGCGAAGGCTGGCTGACTGAAAAGCCAAGTCGACCAGACCGCTAAAACAATGGCCGCGATGGCTCGCATCAGAAATTCCAAATCGGCAGTGAACCGACCCTATCACTCAACCCATTGATCGCAATAGCGCGAACACGCGTCTGTGACGTTGCTCACAGATGGTCCTCAGAGCCGCCAGTTTCAGATGCGACGTCCGCTCGGGGGTCACAAGCCGACTTCACCCGGCGTTCCCTGCCCAAGTCGGGTTTGGGCCAAGCCCGATGTCCAATGCCGGTGGTCGACTTTGTCTACCGCTTGGCAAGACCCTCAAAGTTACTGTATTGGCTGCTCCATCGCCCAGTGCGCATGCATTCGGCGTACGTCTTGGCGCAGTGGCTGTTGGCTATGCTCCTATCGCAAGAAGCTCGATAATTCGAGCAGGTCGGCGAATTGTTAAATTGTTTGATCAGCTCTTCGCGGGTTTTGCCCTGCTGAGAACGCTCTGGCTGAGCCGTCGGCGTGTCCTGCTTAGCCACGGGTTTCCTGACCACGATCTTGTCGCAGGTCCCGTCGTCGTTCAACTCGTAACCGGAGCGACAAGTGATCTTCACGCACTTGTCGCCGCCGGACCGGTAGCCGGTCTCGCAGATCAAGGGACAAACGCGCACCGACTTGCCTCTTACTGCATCCAGCGCGTCCGCATTGGCCGTCTTCACGTCGAGTTTCATGCCCGCATGCTTGTTGAATAGCTCGAGGGCGTGTTGCGCCGCCGTGTTCCAGTTCCCGTCAACCGGCCCGGCGTTGCATCCGACGCGCTTCAACTCCGATTGCAGCGAGCGAGGTAGATCCGCAGCTGGTGCATGGTCCGGCTTTTCGGCCGATGGTGCTAGAGCGGCCAACTTCTCTTCCTTGGCTCTCTCTTCAGCCGCATCCTTGGTTTCTGCTGCAGCCTTTTTTTCTTCGGCAGCCCTGATGCGCTCCGCTTCATTCTCTGCGGCCTTGGCTAACGCTGCAGCCTTTAATCGTTCGGCTTCTGCGACCTTCGCCTCCTGGGCTTGCTTGGCCAACTCTGCTGCGACACGGGCCTCTTCGGTCGCTCTCGCCTGTTCGGCGGCCTTCGTCTGTTCGGCAGCCTTGGCACCCTCAATGGCTAGGCGGGTCTGTTCTTCCTGCGCTGCCCTTGCGTTGTTAGTGGCCTCAATCCGAACCGCTTCAGCTGACAGCTTGTCTCGATGGGCTTTGGCAAGGGCGGTGAAAAAGCCAGACGGATATTTTTCAATGAAGGCGTCCCAAACCGGCTTCGTGCCGACTTGAAGCGCGAATTCGTAATTCCGCTGCATCGTGGCATCGTTATCGGTCGGTGCGGCTGCTGCGGGCACCGGCGCGGCGGGCACGAGCGTTACGTCATCACCTCCTAACGACCCATAAACGAAAGGCTCCTGTGCATTGTTCGTCGCCTTCAATACGTCGTCGCGAACAAAGCCAAAGGCCTTGCGAAGATCAAGACCGGGCTTGGCAAGGTGATTAACCAGCGCCGTAGCGAAAGGACTGTTCTTGCTGTCGCCATCCGACGCCGTCGAACCCGCCTTCGCGGCAAACGCAATCATCGTGTTGGGGCTGGAAGGCTCAACCTTGGCGAGACCGCGTCCAATCGCGCGCGACGCAATCGTTCGCTTCATGTTTTTAGCGAACGGGTTGTCCCGGCAAGCATCGAGGATAACAAGCCGCAATTGCTTGGCCGGTTCAATCGCTACCAGAACGCGGTCCAACGGCAGCGTCTCGTCCAGGACGTCTGTATCCGTCTCGAGCGTGGCATCGACCGGAATGAGATAATTCGTGCCATCAAGCTCGATGCCGTGCCCGGCGTAGTAGACAACGGCGACATCCGCGTCCCGGCTTCTGTTGCCGAAGTCGCGCAGTGCCTTGCGTAATTCGCCCACGGTTAGGTTGAGCTTGGACTCGACCGTGTCGAAGCCTGCCGACTTGAACATCGTGGCAACCGCAGCTGCATCGTTCGCGGGATTACTAAGCTTGGCCACGTTCCGATAGGCAGAATTGCCGATCACCAGCGCAACGCGCTTCTCGGCAAACGCAGGCTCAGTGAAAAGCCAAGTCGACCAGATCGCAAAGACAACGGCCGCGATGGCGCGCATCAAAATTCCAATCGGCAATTGGCCGACCCTATCATTCAACCCATTGATCGCAATAGCGCGTACACACGTCTGTGACGTTACTCACAGATGATCCTCAGAGCCACAGTTTCAGACGTGACTTCCGCTCAGGGTCCAATCGCTGCCATATCGGACTCTTCGGCTCATGTCCGGTCTACCCCCGATAGCGACCGGATAGCGGACATCTCGGAATGGCAGTTTCGTGCCGATATTGTTGCAAAAGTCGTTTTGGGGTGCTGAACGAAAATTCCTAGAGCCGCTGATGCGTTTTAAGCGCGGCGACGGGAGGGACTCAGCAGTGGCGTTGAAACGCGACGCAGCAGCAGAGAAGTCCAAAGATCAGCTCTTGCGAGATTTTTGCGGTCATTCGATTTTCGACTTTTGCAACAAAATCTGCCAGAACCGGTCATTCAATCAACTCGTCGGCGGATGCGATAATTGAATCGGGCATGGTCAAACCAAGGACCTTGGCGGTCTTCAGATTTACTACAGTCTCGAATTTTGTTGGCCGTTCAATCGGCAATTCCGATACCGGAGTCCCTTTGAGCACGCGATCTACATAGTAAGCCAAACGACGATACGACTCGGAGAGCTTAGGTCCATAACTACAGATGGCGCCACTTCTTGCGAATACCGGCCAACCGGAAATTACTGGGGCACGATGTTTCATTCCGTAGTCAATGATCCGCTGCCGATACTGAATGGCAAAACCGTCGGCAAAAAGCGAAATCGCTTGCGGAGGGTTCGGGTCCATGGCGGCGAATGCGGAGGCTAGTTGTCCCTCGGTCGCGGTTCCAAAAAATTCCGTTGTCAGGCCAAGTTTCCGGGCTGTCTCCTCTGAGTAGGTCCGCTCGATCTGCGAACCGGGGTGTTCGGGGTTGGCGATGATGGCAACGCGCTGCAAACCTGGAATAGTATCCCGCAATATTTCCAACCGTTTGGCATTCAGTTCAGCCGCCATAAACGTTAGACCCGTCATGTTGTCACGGGGATGCGCAAGGCTGTCGGCGAAGCCAGCAACGACGGGATCCCCACTAAAAACGAACACGGTGGGTGTGGTTAGCTTCAGTTCGTATACCAAGGGGACCGCAGCGCCTTGGACAACCAACAGATCAACCGGTTTGCGAGCTAATTCGGCCGCTAGTGGGGCTACGCGCAACAGATTGTCGTCGCCATAGCGATAGTCGATTTCAAGGTTGTCGTTCTCACGATACCCAAATTCGCGAAGGCCACCTCGAAACGCCTCAAGAAACGGAGTAAGGCTCGGTTCTCGCTGAGCGGTGAGCCATCCGATGCGAAAGACCTTGGCCGCAGCGTGTGCGCAGCGATAGCCCGCTGAGAACGCGATAACAGCACTCGAAGCCAGAAATGTGCGGCGGTTCATTTTGGTTGTCCCGCAATCAGAGACCCGCAATATAACTGGACAGGACTGTTTTATCCAGCATCCGACCGAAGGCTATGACCGTTGTGGGTCAAAATGCGAAATACTCGCCCGGAGCACATGTCTTCCGGGTTACCACTGACAACGGACATGCCGCTGCACCGCAATAACTGACGCTATGTGCCATGAAGAGACATCGCAGTTTTTAATTAGCCTCCGACTAGGCGTTCAAACAACTGTACCTGCGAACGGCGCGCTATATCGTAACAGTAGATCGGCCTTACTCGATCTTGATGTTAGCCGCCTTTATGACCTTGGCCCACTTCACCGTCTCGTCCGAGATAAGCTTGCCGTAGTCAGCGGGTGAGCCTTGAAACACTATGCCTCCGCCGATAACAGCAAGCCGTACCACCATCTTGGGATCGGCGAGTGCGGCGTTGATCTCTTTGTTTAGCTTTTCGATTATTTCCACGGGTGTATTCTTGGGCACGCCAACACCATACCAGGAGCTTGCCTCATAGCCCGGCACGTATTCGCTCACGGTCGGGATGTCAGGTAATGCTTCCGAGCGCATCGCGGTCGTTACCGCCAATGCTCGTAAGCTGCCGGCCTTGATGTATTCGATCGATGCCGGCATGCTGCTAAACATCACCTGCACCTGACCAGCGAGCAGGTCAGTCAGCGCGGGGCCCGAGCCGCGATAAGGCACGTTAGTCATGTTGACGCCGGTCATAGTCTTGAACAATTCACCGGCCAGTTGTGTCACGTTTCCGAGGCCGGCAGACGCCATATTGATCTTGTCTGGATTAACTTTGGCCAAGGCAATGAACTCTGGGACCGTCTTGGCCGGAAATGACGAATTTACCACCATCACGAGAGGCTGACGAATAAGGCCCGTCACCGGGGCAATGTCGCGGATGAAATTAAAATTGAGATTTTCGTATAAAGTCACATTGGTCGCGGGAGAAGGATCTACGAGCAGAAGCGTATACCCGTCAGGATCGGCCTTTACGACCGCCTCGGTGCCTACATTGGTGTTGGCTCCAGGCCGGTTCTCAATAATGAACGGTTGACCGATGCGCTCCGAGAGCCATTGACCCAATAGGCGAGCGAGAATGTCTGTTCCGCCAGCCGGCGCGAAAGGAACGATGATTCTCACCGGGCGAGCAGGAAAGCTCTGCGCCCGCGCCACGACCGGCCACGCCGCCGCACCTCCCACGAGGCCAATAAATTCTCGCCGCTGCATGTCCACCCCCAACGTCGTTGGGCGACAGTGTAACTGCCTAAACTGGACACTTGGAAGACGTTGGGTCCAGCTCAAAGGAATATGTTTGGGGCATCGATGTCTCAGTTGGGTCAATCGCGTCACTTTGGCTGTATGCCGGTCACTTCTGGTTTGCACCCAACCGCGGACATGGCGCTGCACCGCAATAACTGACGCTAAGTGCACAGTTCCGGACTCATGCACCGTAGAGCAGCCGCCACCCTATTCAATCACTTCGTCTGCGAGCGCCGTCAGCGTCGCTGGAATTTCCAGTCCTATCGATTTCGCGGCCTTGATATTGATGACGAACTGGTAGCGTGTCGGCTGCTCAACCGGGAGGTCGGCAGGCTTCGCGCCCTTGAGGATAAGATCGACCATCGCTGCGGCACGGTCGAAGGATTCGCGCGTGTCGGCTCCATAGGACATCAAACCACCATCGCGAACGATGGAGTCCGCCTCAAAGATTGCAGGCAGACGATGCTCAGCGGCATAGTCAATCACGCGCTTTCGGTTGAGCACCGTCAGCGAGTCCGAAACCATCAGGATAGCGTCAGGCGGATCGCGGGTCATCGCCGCGAAAGCTTCATTAAAATCGTCGGGTTCCCGCACGCCAAGCGGCTGCACAGTAATTCCAACACCCTGGGCTGCGTTCGCGGAAGTCTCATAACGCATCGACATACCCAGATCGTCCTTGTTCCAAAGCATCGCTACCCGGCGAAGCCTCGGCAACAAGGTTGCCAGCAACGAGAGCCGCTTGGTGGATAGTATTGATGCGTCATCGGCTATTCCGGTTACGTTGCCACCCGGCCGCGCGAGACTTTCGACCAGTCCGGTCTTGACCGGATCGCCGGAGCCAGACGCCAACACGGTTGGGACGCCCGATGCCTTTGCTGCGGCAGCGGCTGGGTAGCCGAGGGTGACCACAACGTCCACGCTCGCCGCCTTGAGCTCCTGCATTAGCTTCGGCACCAGCTCAAGCTTGCCCGACGCCCCTCGTGCCTCGTGGATCAAGTTTTGTCCAAGCAAATATCCACGCTTCGCCAGCCCGTCGAAGAGAACCGCACCGCGATCCGCCGTAGCAGAGACCGGGGGGCCGGGAGTGAGCGTGCCAACGCGATAAACCTTCGCGGTCTGGGCAAGCGCGCTCAACGGCCAAGCCGCAGCCGCTCCACCAGTAAGCGCGATGAAGTCTCGACGTCGCATTCCTAATCCCGCCCCCGATGCCGCCAACCCGAGCCTAAGCAATTTTCGGCACAGGTCCAAGCGGTCAGATGTCCGAGTTGGGTCAAACTGAGAAGTCCGGGCGTTCAACCGGCAGGTCGGCTTTACCCCCAACTCCGGACATGGCCTTCCACCGCGCAAACTGACGCTTTGTGCCAACAGCGGAAGTTATTCGGTCCTATTCGATCACCTTATCAGCGCGCGCGATGAGACGGTCAGAGAAGGTTAACCCAAGGGCTGCGGCCGTTTTTAGATTGAGGGCTAACTCAAACGTCACTGGCTGTTCGACTGGAATTTCAGCCGGATCAACTCCTTTGAAGATTTTGTCGATATAATGCGCTGCCCTACGGAACACTGGTTTCAAATCGGCGGCGTAGCTGGCCAATCCACCCAAATCTACGTAAGCACTGCTTTGATAGATAGCTGGAATAGCAGACTGCGCGGCCAACGAAACGATTTCGGGTCTGGTTACGTCGGCAAGAACAAAGAGAGCGTCGCAGTTTTCTCGTTTCATTGTTTGGAACGCTTGCTCCAGATCACTAGGCGCCGCAGCCACAACCGGAACAGTCGCAAGGTCAAGCTTCTTCGCGGCACCGTCGAACAACTCGTACTGATGCGGATGGGTTGGATTGCGAGACATCAAGACGGCTACGCGCTTGGCGGTCGGTAGGGCCGAGTGAAGCAATTCGACGGCCTTACCAAGAGCATCGCCAACCATATTCGCTGTGCCGGTGATATTTCCCCGGGATGAGCAATGCTTTTGACGAAGCCTGATCCAATTGGATCGGTCGCTGGCGACATCACTATTGGAATGGTCGAGGTCGCGCGCTGAGCTGCTGCTATCGCTGGCGTGGCCACCGCAACGATGACGTCAGGGTGGCGACTTACCAGTTCTTTCGCGAGAGCAGGCAATTTATCGATCTGTCCGTTCGCATAGTTATAGTCGATCACGATATTCTGTCCTTCGACGTAACCGAGTAACTTAAGCTCATCGCGGAAGCCATCCCAATAAACGCCATCCGCCGGTTCTTGCCTGCCGGGATAGATATGACCGATCCGCCACACCTTGGAGGCAGACTGCGCCGCTGCGATAAATGGCCACGCGACTGTCGTGTAGCCGATGGCCTTGATTAAATTGCGCCGCAACATCGCAAGGGCTCCCAACATCGATCAAGAGGGAGCCGATCTTGAACGGGCTCGGGGATTTCGCAAGCGGGCCTTTGGTCTGGTTTGGGTCAAAGTGAGAAGTCTGGGCGTTGGACCGGCAGGTCGGTATACCGCCAACTCCGGACATGGCCCTGCAACGCAACAACTGACGCTATGTGCCACAAGCAGACATCGGCACCTGATCGATCACCTCGCTAGCGCGCAGCAGGAACGATCCGAGCGCGTCTTTGACGACGTAAAGTGCATCCGCGCGACCACTAAGCGATGAGCGGCACCACATGCCGCAGCGGCGGTTGAGGCCCCCTCGGCCCGCGGGTGCGGCAACTCCTGCCAACCACTCAACGGAAATTTACTGGTGCGCCCGTTCGGCGTCGGCGATCGCGGTGCCCATGTATTTCGATTGGAAATGAGCAACCCGCTCTCGCCACATTCCGACGAACGCCTCCGACGTCAGCTTTTCCACCGATTTCCACGCCTCTTTGACGGCCGGAAGCGTATTGCCCCAGATCGCGCGCCTGCACCATTTTTCGCCCTTCTCCCTGCCTTCGCTGGTGGCGCACATCGATTTCCAGGCGATGCGATTGGGTTGGCTGAGGTGCTCCGCGGCGCCTTCCCAGCCCTGCTGATGGATCAGGTAGAGATCGTTCAAGTCCGGCTTCCTGTGCGTCACCCACTCGAACAGAATGCCTTCAGTAATGATCTTGTAGGCTGCCGCAACGGCATTATCGCGGGGATTGAGAATGTCTCCGGAGCCGAATTTGCCGAACTCGTATTTGCTCAGCTGGAACAGCCCGATATACGACCCGGTGCGTTGCTTGGGGTCGAAACCGGACTCGACCTTGGCCACCGCCTTCATGAAAGTGAAATCCAGACCGAAAGCGTCGGACGCGCGCTTGATCTCTTCCACCGGCGTTCCGACCGGGATGTCCTTGAACGAACGCAAGACGATCGCAGCCGGCTTCTCGGCAGGCGGCAGTTCGGACCAGACATAACAAATGAGATACCGGAAATCCTGCGGCCCCGAGTTGGAGGCACCGCCCGATGCACCGCACGTTGTCGGCGCCAGTTGCGCGGCATCACGGTGGCCCGGGTCCACGGATTTCTGCACAGGCGGTAAATCGGCCGACAGCGTCTGCGACGGATCGGGCAACGCGGCCACGACCATCGTTTCCGGCTTATCCGAGGCCGCCGTCGTGTCTGTGGCCGTCCCCGCCGCGGGTTCGGCGGCCGTCGCCACTTCGGCGCTAGCGACGGCGGCGTTCGCGACAATGGCGTTGGCCATTGCGATTGCCTGCGGTTCATCTGCGAGCCTGGCGTTGGCGGCGAGAGAGGCTGCGCGGTCCTCGATTGGCACTGCGCCGGAGTTCTCGATACTGGCCGAAGCGAAGCCAGGAAGCCGGGCGACGACCCAGCCTGCGAGAACGACCGTTCCGCACAACGCCGCCGCCACTATCGCAAATCGCCGCGTGTTCATGATGCCGTCGCCTCCATAGGCTCCACCGGAGCCGTGTAGAAAAGCCAAGCATGCGAAGAGCCTCATTCTTGGGATCAATATGGGTCGCGCAATGGCGCAAACGGCCGCTCGTCAATTTTTCCAAAACATGTTGCCCGATGGCAACGCGTCGATCGCAAGCAATTGCGCCCGTCTCAACGGCAACTCACACCGTAATTGTGAGTACGGTCCAATTTTCGACCCACTGCGACCAGATTTGAAGGAGAGGCTTGGCGCGCTGTCGGGATGACGCATCAGGCGTCGGCTTCGCGCATCGTCTCGAAACGATGGAATCGCGGCTATGGGACCGGGCGATGTTCGCTAAGGGATTACCAACAATGCAGCGCGCGATAACAACGGCTGTATTCGCCATTTTCATGATCCCTGCGGGGATCGCACACGCTCAATTTCTGTTTGGACCCCAACACACGTTCTGGCCAAGCCAATACCCTCCGTACAAACACAAGCACCACCACCGGCAGACAAACTCCGAAACGGCGAAGAGCGCTCGGCCCGATCCCCTTCCGAAGGGCCCGCTCCAGATCATCATCTCGATAGTAGACCAACGGGTCTCGCTTTTTGACAACGGCGCCCTGATCGCACGCTCTTCGGTGTCCACGGGAATGGAGGGGCATCCTACGCCCCTCGGCGTGTTCAGCGTCATCAGCAAACAACGATGGCACCGTTCAAATATTTATAGCGCCGCCCCCATGCCCTACATGCAACGCATCACCTGGTCAGGGATAGCGTTGCACGCCGGTGTCGTGCCTGGGCATCCGGCATCACACGGCTGCATCCGTTTGAAAAATGATTTTGCCGTTCGGCTCTGGCATCTCACGAAGCGCGGCACGCGCGTGATCATTGCGCACGGTGATGTCCAGCCGGTCGAGATAACCAATCCGCATCTTTTTCAACCGAAAGCCGCGTCCGGTTCGTCGGAATTCCAGACTGCCACCGTCGCAACCAAGAGCATCGGTACAGCCGCAGCAACGCAGGGATCACTGGTGTCAAACGCTGAGACTCCGGAAGCCGCCAGTCTCCAGGTGCCGGGCTCGGCTCCCGCTGCAAGCGCGCCCAAAAAGATCGTCCCGATCTCCATCTTCGTCAGTCGTAAGTTGAGCAAGCTGTTCGTGCGTCAGGGCTTCACGCCGTTGTTTGATGTCCCGGTCAAGATCGAAAATCCGGAGGAGCCGCTGGGAACGCACGTGTTTACCGCAATGGAATTCCGGAACGAGGGAACTGCTATTCGCTGGACCGTCGTGTCGATTCCGGACGAATTTCCTCGCATCGAGGGTGCCACGAAAGGGCGCGAAGCGCCCGTGAAGCATGCCGCCCTATCGGTACCGTCGCCCGATCAGGCAAACGCTGTCCTCAACCGCATCGAAATACCGCAGGATACGGTTGAGAGGATCTCTAAACTTCTGACGCCGGCCTCTTCATTGATTATTTCCGACAACGGATTTAGCCATGAGACGGGAAAAGACACGGATTTCATCGTGGTAACGCATTGATGCGGCGGCGCAACCCACCAACACACGGTGCCGCTGCGCAACCCGCTGGAATTGTTCGACCGCAATTCTGGTGCAAAATTCTTGATGTCCGCACCTAAGCCAAAGCAGCGCGAGGTCCGTTCTGGGGTCAAACTGAGACCTTGGGCCGCGTCTAGGATTAGTCCGTTCATCCCCTGATAGTGTTGCAAAAGATGAAAATCGAACCACTCCGAAAATTCCGCAAAAGTTGATTTTTGGCCGACTCCGCCCCTGCAATACTCCGTAGCGTCGATACGAACCTCGATGGTCCTTTTTCTGAGGAACGTGTGGTCACTCACGTCGCCACGCACGAAACGCATCAGCGGCCTCTAAGAATTCGCTCGTCACCGCCAAAAGACTTTTTCAACACTATCCACCCCAGATGCGGACATCGCTCACCCTCGTCATCGTCCGACGTTCAAGGTTCAAACAAAATTTTCCGGAGTAGCGTAATACCGTCCTTATTCGTTGGCCGAAGATTGATGCAACGCGGGTCTCCGTGATGTCGCCGGCTCATGGACCCGCTCAATCAGTCGCGGCGTTCATATCAGTCTGAATTTTTTCAACGCTGCGAGTGGGTTCGACCTTGCTGTCGAGTGAGCGCGTACAGCAATCCAGCCGTTCTGTATCCTGCAAATACTCTCTTGAGTAGCGGACATTTGTATTAAGCACCCCTTAAAAACATCGAGGACCAGCCGCGCCGAATTGCCGCAAACAAGACGTGCCATCCGGGAAATATTGGGATATTTTTTTTGTTTCCGTGGTCCAAAATTGGGCTGGCCGCCAACCAGACAGTCGGTGGTGCCAATGCAACAGATTGCGGACTGGCTCGAGAAGCTTGGGCTTGGACAATACGCGTTGCGTTTTGCCGAGAACGGGATCGACCTTGGTGTCCTTGCCGAACTGACGGACCAGGACTTCGACAGGCTCGGGGTCCTGCTCGGCCATCGACGTAAAATGCTGCGCGTGATCGCTGAACTCAATCAAGCAGAACTGGTTGCCGAGCCGGCTCTTCGGCATGATGCCGAGCGACGCCACCTCACTGTAATGTTCTGTGATCTTGTGGGCTCGACCGCGCTTTCGGCGCGCCTCGATCCCGAGGACATGTGGGAGGTGATCCGTTCCTATCGGACCGCGTGCGCTAGGGTCATTGCCACTTATGACGGCATTATCGCCAGGTTTGTGGGCGACGGAATACTCGCCTATTTCGGCTATCCCCGCGCACATGAGGATGACGCGGAGCGCGCAGTGCGAGCGGGGCTCGACATCATCGCCGCAATAGGGCTGCTCGAAACGCGCGGGCAAGAACAGGTTGAGGTGAGGATCGCCATCGCGAGCGGGCTTGTGGTGGTTGGCGACCTCATCAGCGGAGGCGCATCAGAGGAGCAGGCAATGGTCGGCGATACACCGAATGTCGCTGCCCGTCTCCAGAGCTTGGCGGAGCCGGGAGCGGTTGTCGTTGCTGCTTCGACGCGCGCCCTGCTTGGCGATTTATTCACTTTTCGCAGCCTCGGCCGCCGCGAGGTCAAGGGCATCTCCGAGCCCATCGCGGTCTGGGCGGTCGAAGGTGGAGCCGCATCGGAGAGCCGCTTCGAGGCGGTGCGAACCGCGCGCTCGATTGGCTTTGTCGGCCGCAAGGCAGAGATCGAATTCGCACTCTCGCGCCAGCAACTGGCGTGGCAGGGCCAGGGCCAAGTGGTGTTGATTTCTGGCGAGGCCGGGATCGGCAAATCGCGCCTTGTTGCAACGCTCTCCGAGAACCCTGCGTTGGGGGCCCACCGTCGGGTGCGCTATCAGTGCTCGCCCTACCACACCAACAGTGCGCTTCATCCCTTTATCGCTCAACTCGAGCGCGCTGCCGGCATCAGGTCACAGGACACGCCCGAGGAAAAGCTCGACAAGCTTGAGGCAATGCTTGCGCTTGGAACGCAGCAGGTGGCTAAAGCGACGCCGCTCATTGCCGCTCTCCTTTCGATCGAAACTGGCGAGCGCTATCCGCCGCTCGGCTTGAATCCAGTGCAGCAGCGGCGGCAGACATTCGCCGCCCTTCTCGATCAGCTTGAGGGTTTGGCACGGCAGCAACCAGTGCTGATCGTCTGTGAGGACATGCATTGGGCCGATGCCACGACGCTTGAGCTGTTCGATCTCGCGGTTGACCGGGTCAGGGGGCTGCCGATACTCGCGCTCATGACCTGTCGGCCCGAGTTCGAGCCGCCCTGGGCCGGTCTTCCCAACGTCAGCCTGCTGCGGCTCGATCGGCTTGACCGGCAGGACACGCGCGCTCTGGTCGAGCAGGTGACCGTCGGTCGACGGCTGCCAGGTGAAATGATGATGCAGATCATCGAGAGGACGGATGGTATCCCGCTATTCGTCGAGGAATTGACCAAGATGGTGCTGGAGTCCGGACTACTCGTAGAAGATGCCGGGCGCTATCGCCTCGATAGTCCGCTCCCGCCGCTCGCCATTCCCGCGACACTGCAGGACTCGCTTATGGCGCGGCTCGACCGGCTCGCGCCGGTCAAGGAGGTGGCACAGATTGGCGCTGCCATTGGCCGCGACTTCTCATACGCGCTGCTGCGTTGTGTGGCGGGGCGCGATGATCTGACGCTGAGCGCCGCGCTCGGGCAACTCGAGGAGGCCGAACTGCTATTGCGCCGCGGGACGCCGCCAGAATCAAGCTACAGCTTCAAGCATGCGCTCGTTCAGGAAGCCGCTTACGAGAGCCTGCTCAAGAGTCGCCGGCAACTGCTCCATAAGCAGATTGGCGATGTCCTGCGCGATAGGTTTCCGGTCATCGCCGAGATCGAGCCGGAAGTCCTAGCATACCACTTCACTGAAGCCGGGCTGAGCGGAATAGCCCTCGAGTGGTGGCGTAAGGCGGGTCAGCAGGCGCTGAAACGCTCGGCATATTCCGAGGCAATCGCACATCTCGGCAAGGCGGTTGCGATCGCCGATGAGCTGCCTGATGAGCCGGGCCGGATCATGAACCGGCTGCATCTTCAAATCGTATATGGCCGAGCGCTGCGGGGCAGCCTTGGACACAGCGCGCCCCAAACGGTGGCCGCGTGGACGCGCGCCCGACAGCTAGCGGCTGACATCAACGATCCGGTCGAACTCGCGCCGATCCATTCGGGGCTGTTCAATGCCTGCTTGACTCACGGCGAGATCGCGCCGATGCGGGAATTGGCGGATGCAATAGTGAGCGCCGCCAACCGACGACCGGAATCGCCGGTGGCTGCAGTCGTCGCACATTGGACAAACGGGGTGACCTGCTGGTTCGGTGGCGATTACTTGAACGCGAAAATGGATCTTGAGCGGGCACTCGCGATCTACGGTGCCGAGCCGAATCCCGAGACCTTCAGGGCATCGACGCTGGACCTGCCGTGCGTTATTATGAGGTTTCTCGCTCTGGTGCTTTGGCCGATTGGGAAGATTGATCGATCGCACCGGCTCGCCGCACAAGCGGTGAGCGCGTCAGGAGAAAAGCGAGCGCTCCCTCAAGCCAACGCGCTCGTTCATAAGGCTGTCTTCGACGGACTATGCGGAGGCCCGTTGCAACAAACGGAGACAATCCTTGCCTTGGGCCTCGCCCGCGAGCACACGATGCCCTTGTATGTGGCCGCCGGCACCTACCTAAACGGTCTGGCAAAGTGGCGTGCCGGCGACCGAGAGGGTGGACTTGCAGAAATGCACCGAGGCTGGACCTTGCTGCACGAAAATGACTGCTATCTTTGTGAGCCATTTTGGGGGAAGCAGGTTGCCATAGCGAATGCAGCGGCAGGGCAATTCGAGACTGGGCTGGAAATTTTGCGCGAGTTGATCACCTGGACGGAACAATCCGGCCAGCGTTGGCTGGATGCCGAACTGCATCGTGTCCAGGGTGAGCTCTTATTGCGTCGCGACCCGCCGAACCCTTCTAGCGCCGAAAATGCCTTCAATAAGGCCCTTGACATCGCCCGAAGCCAACAGACGAAGACCTTCGAATTGCGCAGCGCAGTCGGACTTTCGCGCCTTTACATCAAGGATGGTCGTGCGGCGGCCGTATCTGCGATGCTCGCGCCGCTCCTCGCAGATTTCGATGCAGGGCGAGATATCCCCGAAATCGAAGAAGCGGAGAAGTTGCTCAGGCATAGGCATTAGCCAAGCTGGCCATTCTTTTTCGACCTTTCTCAACCCGAAACCGATAATGCTCGTGCACAAGTATCCCACTCGATACCCCACTTGCACGTTTGGTCACAGTTTATCCCGGAATCGAAATGAGCATCATCTAATGCGTTTGCACAAATTGGAGCGGTTGATGTCCACACATGCGGCCGATGCCACCTTCTCGACATAGAGGGATACGGCGCCTCGGTGCAGCCACGACAATTCTGGCGGGGCCAGACCATCAAGAGAAAGTTTGGATTAGATCCAGCCTAGCCGAAGCCGGTGAGATCTAGCGTCCGCACCTCAACGACCGCTTTGCGCCGCCAGGACCGACCGTTCCATAGTTGCCATTCCGCGAACCGGCTCATCTCCAAATCCTTCCATTCTGGTACTATTTAGAGCTTCGCATCGGCTTCGGAGATTAGCTGGCAGTACTTCGTGCCGTCGCCAAAACTGCCCGGCTCAGGCGGCAGTCCTGATCGAACCCGTCTCCGCCGATAGTCTCCCCAAAACGGGAATATTCGCGGAAATGGCCGGAGACTTTCGGCGATTTCCACCTCAAGTCCGGCGAATTGGGAGCCTGGAGACCAAATCGAATGCGCGAAAAGCCGGGATTTCCGGCGCATTCTCGCGTTTCCTGGGGAGCCCGGCCTAACGCCGGAATGGCTGGCTGGGGCGGGAGGGATCGAACCTCCGAATGGGGGAATCAAAATCCGCTGCCGGCGGCTGAATCATACCAAGCTTCTAACAGCACCGAGGGCGCAATAGGCTTTCAACGCGCGGCAGCCCGCACCGAGGATGAGCTCGGACACCGCTGATTAACAGGAAGCCGGCGCCGCTTCTCGTTCAAGGCTGAATTCTGATCGACTTTGACAATCAGCCTACTCGGTCGGGGCGGATCTTCGCCGTCGCAGACTCGCGACCGAAAACGTGGTGCGGCGCGTGGTGCGATAGAATTCGGAGCGTCAGAACGAGAGCTAAGTTATTGATATTACTGGTAGCGAGAGACCGCTGCGCTTTTCCCCACACGACCCAAATCTGCGATATTTCCTCCGATCGTCCGCCTAAACTCAGAAATTTGTCGGACGGAAGATTCAAATCGGGACACGCAAAAATCCGGCACGTTTGCCGACCATCGGGATGGCTGAGACGACCCTTGGGTCGGCATCCCCACCGCGATAGCCGCGGCGGAACTCAGAGGTGGCGCGTAACGAGGCCAGTCGGCGTGGCAATGCCTTCGAGGGTTCTGATCCGCTTCTCGAGCCACCAGCCAAACTCAGGTGACCAGTCCTCGAAGCGCGCGTCGATGCCGAGATCGTGCGCCCAGTGGTGGGCGATATTGGGATTGAACTGCGACTGGCGGCCGACAGCGATCAGATCGGCTTGGCCCTTCCGGAGAATGGTTTCGGCTTGCTCCGCCTCAAGAATGATGCCGACGGCCATGGTGGGCATGTCAGCTTCCTGGCGGACGCGCTCAGCAAATGGGACCTGGAATCCGAGGCTGCGCGTTACCTGAGCTGCCGTGGCCGCACCGGAGATACCGCCCGAAGAGCAGTCGATCACGTCCACGCCGCGCACCTTCAATTCGTGCGCAAGGGCGACCGTGTCATCCATGTTCCAGCCCTCCACGGTGCCATCGACCGACGAAACACGTACGAAAAGTGGCATCGAGTCCGGCATTTCACGGCGCACCGCCTCGACAGTTTCCAAGGGAAGCCGCATGCGCCCGGCCCGGTCGCCGCCGTACTCGTCGTCGCGCGTGTTGGAGACCGGCGACAAAAACGAGGCGAGCAGATAACCATGCGCCATGTGGATTTCGATGGTATCGAATCCGGCCTCAACCGCCCGTTTTGCGGCACCCGCCCACGTGCCGACCATCGTCTTGCAATCGGCTGTCGTCAGTGGCCGCGGCGTTAGCCAGCCTTTGGCGACGGGCTCGGCCGTCGGCCCGACCGGCTGCCAGATCTTGGCGCCGGCTTTCAGATTCTCCTCGGTCAACGGGCCCATGCCCTGCATGGCGCTCTGAATCGAGGCCTTGCGACCGGCGTGACCTAGCTGGATGCCGATCGCCGTGCCTTGGCGCTTCATAAACGCGATCAGCGGCTTGAAGCTTTCGGCCTGCGTATCGTTCCAGAGGCCGAGGTCATGCTCGTTGTTCAATCCAACCTCCTCGACCGCCGTCACCTCGACAAAGACGAGTCCGAAGCCGCCCAGCGCGTAGCGGCCGAGATGGACGACGTGGAATGTACCGCAGATATTTCCGGGATCGCAACGATAGTGGACCATCGGTGGCACAACGAGGCGATTTTTCAGCGAGAGCCCTCGAATCGCGAGTGGCTGGAATAGCATTGGCCGCACCACTTTTTCGCCGTTGATCGATCCGTCGGTCATTCCAATATCTCCCTGTATGCTGTGACCACTCAGCGGGCCTGCGCCATCATGCGTTGCGTTTCGGGGGTCCCACCGATGCGCGCGAGACGAATTCATTTGGAACGAGAACGCTGCGCGCTTCTTGCGAGTTACCATTTCGAATCCGATCGAGGAGCATGCCGGCGGCAATCCGGCCTACCTCCGCCTGATCCCACCCGATGACGGCAATCGGCGGTGTGAACAACTCGGCCAACTCGGAATGGCCCGACGCGACCACCGAGACATCTTCCGGTATCCTCAGATTGCGACCCCGGATGGCACGCAATACGCCCGACAACATGTCGATACCGCCGGAAATAATGGCCGTCGGCGGATTGCGCTGGCCGAGCATCGCCGAGGTGAAACGGAATCCGGCACCGGGCAGAAAGCTTCCGACTTGAATGAGCGACGGATCAGGCTCCAGACCGCGCGCGGCGTAGGCCTCCTGATAGCCGCGGACGCGTTCGCGCGCCGGGTAAAGCCCGCGCTCGCCGGTGATCAGGGCGACGCGCCGGTGACCGAGGTCCAGCAAATGGCCGACGGCAAGACGCATTCCTTCGGCGTGATCGGCGATCACGGCATCCGCCCAGGCCGTTTGATCTCGATCGATCAACACGATGGGAATATCGAGATCGCGCAGGAACGCCTCAAACTCACCGGAGATAGCCGTGTACGGCCCCATCATCACACCGTCGGCCTGTCGCCGCGACAGGCGGCTGAGCAACTCCCGCTCGCGCTCCATGCGGCCTTCCGAATTGGAGATGACCAGGGAGAAGCCGACCTCATCGAGCACGTCGTGCGCGGCTTTGACGAACCCGGCAAGCTGCGGGATGTTGATCTCGCGCAGGATACATCCGATCGTATGGGTCGACCCCATGCGCATGCTGCGGGCCACCGCATTCGGCGAATAACCGAGTACATCGATCGCCTGCTGGACCTTGCGGCGGATTTCAGGGCGAACGGTGGTGTTTTCATTGAGCACGCGCGACACCGTACCGGTGGAAACCCCGGCGGCAGTCGCCACATCGTGGATCGTCAGCTTGCTTCCGCGACTTGCCATCCGCCATCCGTCATCTGTCGCCCGTCGTTCGCCATCGTCGATCGATTCTAACGCATGATACACGGAAGTGAATCCCGATGGGTGATCCGAAGGTCGTAGGCATTTGGCGGGATTGCGGCTCAGACCTCGAAAGCCCACTGCTCCGCAACCAGGCTGTACTTTCTTGCCTCGCATCGCATATGGCCAAAGCCCGGAAAATGCAGGTGCATGCCGCCGACCAGCATGTCATCGGAGACCACCATGTCGAATATCATCTGCCGAGCAACGGCGGCGGCCTCAGGATCGGTGTCAAACTCCATCGTCACTTCGGGACGGGCGACCTGGATTTCCGGTACATGGACCGTGTCGCCCCAAATCACCAGTGAGCTGCCGCCGGACGAAATGACATAGGCAGTATGGCCGGGCGTGTGGCCGGGAATCGGAATCGCGGTCACGCCGGGTAGCACTTCGCCTTTCATGAAGGTACGCACACGGTCGGCGGCCATATAGGGCTTGATCTGGGTACGTCCGGCTTCGAAATAGCGTCGGCGGGGACGCTCGGCCGCTTTGGCCATCGCTTCGTCGTTGAACCAGTGATTGATCTCGTTCTCATGCACGATGACTTCGGCGTTCGGGAACAGCCGCGTTCCGGTCGCGGCATCCGTCAGGCCGTTGGAATGGTCGGGATGAACGTGGGTCAGCAGCACCCCGTCCACCGAGTCCGGATCGATACCGGCGGCCGCGAGATTGGCCGGCAGGCGACCGCACGTCGGCCCCATCAGGTCGGCAGAGCCGCAGTCGACGAGATAGGTACGGCCGCCGACGCGCAAGGCAAATGCGTTGACCGAGATGCGCGGCGGAGACGTGCGATGATCGCGCGCGAGGATGGTCTTGGTCTCGTCCTCCGGGATATTGCGGAAAATCGTGTATCCCATATCGACGTAACCGTCGCTGAGGCCGGTGACCAGCACGTCGCCGAGTTTGCGATGATAGACGCCTGGGACCTGCGTCGGGGACAAATTGTTCATCGGGCTTCCTCTTGAAAAAACCGAGCGACGACGGCGGGATCGTCGCGTCTGTGGTGCCAGCTGCGGCCGACGCGAAGTCCGGCCTTCGACCAGAGTCTGATCTGCATCAGGGCGTAGGCCCAGGTGACGGCGAAGACATCCATCACCGGCGCGCCGGCAATCTCGTGGACGCCGTGGCGGACAAGGAGCTCGGCCAACACACCCTCGGCCGGAATGATCACGTCGGCGCCGCGTGCCACCAGCCGCTCGGCCACCGCCGTGAAATTGGCGATAACAGGCGCCGGGTCGACGTAAGCCCGCGCCAGTGCCGGCTCGTCAAGCGGCGGATCCATCGCTGCAACTTCGAGCACGCGGGCGCCGAGCTTGTGTTTATCGACCGCAACCTTGGTCATCCACTGCACCGCCGGCGCGTTGGAGACCAGCGCCACGTAACTGCCGAGCGAGCAGCCGACCAGCAGCCCGCTTTCCGTGAGTGAGGCCACCGGGATATCGACCGCCGAGCGGATCTCGCGCAAGAACGGCTCGCTGAACGAGCCGATGACGAAGGCGTCGTAGCCCTGCTTCTCGGCCGCTATGGCATAGTCGATGACCCGGTCGAGAATCCGGTGATAGGCAAAGGCATTGCCCAGCACCGCGGTCGCCGAGGCGCCGCCATACGACCCGACCGGAAGCCCGTGGACGACGACATTTGCATCATCGCCGAGGATCTCCGCAGCGTGGGCCTCCAGCGCGCGTTTGTAGACATCAAGGTGATCGAGTTCGTTGACCGACTGATGCCAGATGCGCGGCGGCGATCCGTTCGGGACAGCTTCCATCATGCATCGATCCGCTCAGCTGTCAGACGCAGCGAGCGGAGCGAACCGAGATCTTCCAGGTTCCAGAGCTGCTCGAACAAGGCCGCGGCCTGCGCCCGCTTGAACACGCGCGTCGCGCAATCCATGAACTTGTCTTTCAGTTCGTCCCGCGAGAGCGGCAGCTGCCAACTGCCCTTGGCATGAACCACCGGCGCGTGCTCCAGCAACTGACCGGACGCAAGCACGACGCTGACCTGATCGGCCGGGGCGAACGGCTGGTCCCCGGGCATGATCTCATCCGTCGTCGTGCAGCGGACTTTTGCAAAGGTGGCGCCGACTTCCGGTCGCGACACAAACTCGTCCGTCAATTCGGAAAGACTGACCCGTCCGGCGATCAGCGCGGACGCCATCGCGAATTCCATGCTGAATTTGGCCTCAAGACCGGTCTGCGGATTGTTGTTGCGCAGCATCAGCTTTTGCGTAATGCCAGTATGGACGCGAATTTCTCGCACATCGTCCGGCTTCAGCTTGTGTTGGCTCACCAGTCCCAGCATCGCATCGATCGAGCGATGAGTGGCATAGCAGGTGGGATAGCGCTTCACATTGACGCCGAGATCCTCCAGCCGCCAGTTCTTGCCGATATCGATCGTTCCATGCTCGATGTCAGGCGTGCCTGAAGGCGAATGGGCACGCAGGAAGCCGGTTTGGTGCTCCAGCACGTCGAGCGACGCCGTAAATCCCTGATCGGCCAGACGCGCCGCAAGCACGCCCGACTGGGCGGTGCGGCCGGCATGCAGCGATTTGGTCATGGTGCCGAAATTGGCGACCAGACCCGACGCGAGCGACGCGGCAATGGCGATGGCATGCGCCGTCTTGGTGGAATCGAGCTTGCGCAGCCGCGCGCAGGCGGCGGCGGTCGCGAGCGCGCCCATCACCGCGGTCGGATGAAAGCCGCGTTCATGGAAGTGACCGGGCTCCAGCGCTGCGACCTGCGCCCATACTTCATAACCCGCGACGTAGGCCGCGAGCGCGTCGGTGCCGCTG
Organism: Bradyrhizobium sp. KBS0727; assembly: GCF_005937885.2. Lineage (NCBI taxonomy): Bacteria > Pseudomonadati > Pseudomonadota > Alphaproteobacteria > Hyphomicrobiales > Nitrobacteraceae > Bradyrhizobium > Bradyrhizobium sp. KBS0727. The sequence goes on from NZ_CP042176.1 coordinate 5,099,694, forward strand.
GAATCGAGCGACCAGCCTTCGGCCAGGATCGCCGGCACCAGCACCGCGCTCGGATGGCCGGCGAGCGCGACGTCGTCATAGTCAAGCACATGCGCCGCGACGCCGTTGACGAGCGCGGCATCCGATGATGCGAGATTGCGGCCCGACGGAACCTCCGGCGCACCATCGTTATGGGTGGATGCGGCCACCATGGCCGACACAATTCGCACCGGCTGTTCTGCCGCGCCGGCGATCATGACGCCGACGCAATCGACGATGCCGGTCCGCACGGCCGCGCGGCACCTGTCGGACAGGTCGGATGGCTTGAGGCTCGCAACAAAATTCGCAGTCTGACGGGTGATATCCAGCATGGGTCGCCTCCTCAGTAAGAACGTGGAAGACCGAGCACGTGCTGCGCCACATAGGCCAGCACCATGTTGGTCGAGATCGGGGCCGTTTGATAAAGTCGTACTTCACGCCACTTGCGCTCGACGTCGTATTCCTGCGCAAACGCGAATCCGCCATGGGTCTGGAAGGTCGTGTCGGCCGCTTTCCAGGTGGCCTCGGAAGCCAGCAACTTGGCGATGTTGGCGTCCGGACCACAGGGCCGTCCCGCCTGGAACAATGCGGCGGCGCGGCGGCACATCATGTCGGCGGCCTCGAGTTCGGCGTAGGCGCGCGCCAGCGGGAACTGAATGCCCTGGTTCTGGCCGATCGGCCGGCCGAAGACCCGCCGTTCGTTGGCGTAGGCAACGCCCTTGTTGAGGAGCCAGCGGCCGTCGCCGACGCATTCGGACGCAACGAGGATGCGTTCAGCGTTCATGCCATCGAGGATGTAGCGGAAGCCCTTGCCTTCCTCGCCGATGAGGTTGGCCGCCGGCACCTTCAGATTCTCGATGAACACTTCGGTCGTGTTGTGATTGACCATCGCCTTGATGGGGCGGATTTCAATGCCGTTGCCCTTCGCTTCCCGCAGATCGACAAGGAATACGGAGAGTCCTTCGGTACGCCCCCTCACCTGATCGATCGGCGTGGTGCGCGCCAGCAGCAGCATGAGATCGGAGTGCAGCGCCCGCGACGTCCAGACCTTCTGACCGTTGACGACATAGACGTCGCCCTGACGCTCGGCGCGCGTCTTGAGCTGGGTGGTATCGGAGCCGGTGTTTGGCTCCGTGACGCCGAACGCCTGCAGCCGCAACCTTCCCGCCGCTATCTCCGGCAGATAGGTTCGCTTCTGCTGTTCGTTGCCATGACGCAGCAACGTCCCCATGATGTACATCTGCGCATGCGCCGGGCTGGCGCTGCAGCCATTGGCGTTGATCTCTTCGAGGATCACCGCGGCCGCGCGCAGCGGCAGGCCGGAGCCGCCATATTCCTCCGGAATCAGCGCACCGAGGAAGCCCGCTTCGGTCAGCGCGGCAACGAACTCGGTCGGATAGCCGCTGCGATCATCGAGCTTGCGCCAGTATTCGCCGGGGAAACCCTTGCAGATCTGCCGCACGCTGTTGCGCAGGTCGGAAAAATCTTCACCCAAGGCAACGGTGACTTCCATGTCAGCCGTCTGGGCGGTGTCGTGATAATTCATGTCTGATCCTTTCAGGCGGCGGCGCTGGCCGACACGCGGTACGTTTTGGGCAGCCCGGCGCGGGCGATCGCGCCGGAGAAGCGCTCGCCCGGTAACCAGCTCTCGACTTCGCGTCGCAACGCGACCAATCTTTCGACGTCGGCGCCGGTATCGAAGCCAAGCTGTTCGAGCAGGAATACGGTGTCTTCGGTGTCGATGTTTCCGGTGGCGCCCGGTGCGAACGGGCAGCCGCCGAGGCCGGCGAGCGAAGCGTCGAACGCACGCACACCCGCTTCCAGTGCGGCCGTTACGTTGGCGAGGCCGAGACCGCGGGTGTCGTGAAAATGACAGGCGACCGGCAATGGACGGACCGCCGCGATCACGGCGCCCATCAGCCGGCGAACCTGGCCGGGATCACCATAACCCACGGTATCTGCAACGATGATTTCGTCGGCGCCCAACCTCGCGAGCCGCACGGCGATCTCGACTACGCGAGCTTCCGACACCGCGCCCGAGATGGTGCAGCCGAAGGCGGTCGCGATGCCCGCGCCAAGCCCGATCCGCTTTCCCGGACGCTGGTCGCGCGCTGCGGCGATGCGCTCAAAATCGAGCAGCGAATCCTCGGTACTGCGGCGGACATTGGCTTGATTATGGGCCTCGCTTGCGGACAGCACGTAATTGACCATCGGCACGCCGAGCGCAAACGCACGCTCCGCGCCCTTCAGATTCGGAACCAGAACCGACGGCCGCAGGCCTGACATGGCCAGCGCGCCCCGGGCCACCTCCTCCGCGTCGGCGAATTGCGGGATGACCTTGGCCGGCACGAACGAAGTTACCTCGATCTCGCGGATCCCGGCCTCCATCGCCCCGCGGCACCAGGCGAGCTTGCGCTCGCTCGGCAAGATGCTCTTGACCATCTGAATGCCGTCTCTCGGCCCGACTTCGCGAACATGAGCTTTCTCACGCATCTGACGGTCTCCTCTACTTGCCCTGAAAGTTCGGCTTGCGGCGCTCGTTGAAGGCGAGCACGCCTTCACGCCGGTCCGCCGTTGGAACCAGGCGGTTGTAGGCCTCGATCTCGAAGGTGAGGCCGTCGGCGAGCGACATCTGCAGGCCGCGATGGATCGCCTGCTTGGCCTGCCGTACCGAGATCGGACCGTTGGCGGCAATGCGATGGGCGATGGCGAACGTCGCCTCCAGCAATTCTCCTGATGGCAGCACCCGATTGACCAGGCCCCATTGTTCGGCCTCGGCGGCGGAGAACGGCATGCCGGAAAGGATCAGTTCCTTGGCGCGGCGCTCACCGACGGCGCGCGGCAGATTCTGCGTGCCGCCACCGCCCGGCATGATGCCGAGCGTCACTTCGGTCAGCGCGAAGCGCGCATTGGTCGAGGCGTAGACGAAGTCGAGCGCCGCGGCGATCTCGCAACCACCGCCGTAGGCCGCGCCATTGATCGCACCGATCACCGGGATCGGGCAGCCCAGAAGCGCACGCAGCATGCGCTCGAAGACAAGATGCTGCGCTTGCCAGGCATCGTCAGTCATGCCGTTGCGCTGCTTCAGGTCGCCGCCGGCGCAAAACGCCTTGTCGCCGTGTCCGGTTAGGATCACCGCCCGCAGACCTTCGATGTCGGTCGAAAATCCCTCAAAGAGCTCGACCAGATCGAGGCCCATCTGGGTGTTCATGGCATTGGACGCCTCCGGCCGATGCAACGTCACAAGCAGGATATTGCCGTCGCGCCGCTCGACCTTGATCGTCTGGAATTCACTTCGCATGGGTCGTCCTCTTGCTTGCGGATGTCCGAAGGATGCCATTGTGCTGGCCCAGCGCCGGCGCAGCCGTGCGCGCGCGGGGACGCGCGCCATCGAAGGCAAGCGGTATACCGACCAGTTCGATGTCGTCGTCCGAGCAACGCACCATCATATCGAGTGCCCGGGTTTGTGGATGCCGTGCCACCTGATCGGTGGTGAGCAGCGGCGCATTTGGAACACCTGCTTCATCGAGAATTTCGCCGAGCGCATCGGCCGTATAGCGGCCGACAGCCGTCTGGATTTGCGGGATCAGCCGCTCGCGGTTGACGACCCGCGCTGCGTTGGTCGCAAAATCGCGATCGGAAGCAAGCGCCGGCAGATCCAGCGCACCGCACAGCTTGCGGAACAGATTGTCGTTGCCGGCAGCGATCATCAGCCAGCCGTCGGAAGCCTTGAAGGCCTGGTAGGGCGCGATCTCCGCCGTACCCGAGCCGTAGGGCTTGCGTACTTCGCCCGATGCCGCATGACCGGCCAGCGGCACCGTCATCCAGGCAAGTCCGGTCTCGTAAAGCGAGGTCGCAACGCTGCGCCCCTGCCCACCCTTGTTGCGCGCGACGAGGGCCGCGAGCATGCCGATCACCGCCCACATGCCGGAGCCCATGTCGACCAGGGAAACACCGACGCGCACCGGTGGACGGCCGCCCTCGCCCGTCACGCTCATGATGCCGGTGCTGGCCTGGGCGAGTGGATCGTAACCCGGCTTGCTGGCCAGCGGCCCTGTGGCGCCAAAGGCCCCGATGTCGCACCAGATCAGCGCAGGCTTCTCTGCGCGCAGCGCGCCGGCCGTGAGGCCGAATTTTTCCAGGATGCCGGGGCGCAGGTTCTGGATCACCGCGTCGGCCTCTTCCAGAATAAGCGAACGCAATTTTTCGCAGTCGCCGGGGTCGCCGAAATCGACGGTGACGCCTTCCTTGCCGCGGTTGAGGCTATGGAAAACACTTGCAGTCTCGTTCCAGAACGGCGGCCCCCAGCCGCGCGCATAGTCGCCGCTCCTGGGGTTTTCGACCTTGATCACGCGCGCGCCCAGATCCGCCAGAATGAGTCCCGCATAGGGCGCAGCCACGCTGTGCCCGAGTTCCACCACGGTGATACCCGCGAGCGGCTTGTCGACGTCGGTCATCAAATCCTCCCGGCAGGCGACGCAGACGTCGCTGCCATCATCAAAACAACTCTCATCGTGCGAGAAACCCTCCGTCGACCGGCAGCGTAACGCCGGTGATCATGCTTGCGGCTGGACTGGACAGAAACAAAATGGCTGCAGCGACCTCCGCCGGTTCGGCCAATCGATGCATCGGCGTCGCCTCGATCACATGGGCCGCCTTGACCGGATCGGCCATCATGCCGGCGATGAAATTCGTCCTGACGAACGTCGGCGCCACCGCATTGACGCGAATGCCGTCGCCGACCCACTCCAGCGCTAGCGCGCGTGTCATGTTGACGACCCCGCCCTTGGTGGTCTGATAGGCCACGTTGGGGTAGAGCCCGCCTGACAATCCCATGATCGAAGCCGTATTGACGATGGCGCCGGAGCGTCCGCGCATGCTGCGGGCCGCGATCCGGGCACACAGGAACATACCCGTCAGGTTCACGGCGAGGACGCGATTCCAGCTATCGACCGACAGCGTATCGGCCGGCTCACGCACCGCGAGACCGGCATTGTTCACGAGAATGTCGACCGGACCGAGCGTTGCAACCACGCTGGAAAATGCCGCCTCGACAGCCGTTTCACCGGAGACGTCGGCCGTGATGGCCATCGCCTTACCGCCTGCACCAACGATCTCCGCCCGAACGGCTTCCGCTTTTGCAGCATCGTGATCAAGTACGGCTACGGCGGCCCCGGCCTCCGCGAGCAACAACGCAGCGGCGCGCCCGATCCCATCGCCGCCGCCGGTCACGACCGCGCACTTCCCCTGGACCAGGAATTGCTCCAACGCTTTTGGCAGTTCGGTCTGCGCCATTTGCTTCATCGCCTCCCGTATTCGCGCGTCACGACTTGTCCATGGCGTTGTCGGCAACCAGTACCGCGCCATTGACGAAGCTGGCACGATCAGACAGCGCGAAGACGATCAGGTTGGCGAGTTCTTCCGGCTCTCCCCACCGCGTATTGCGCATCGAATTGTTTTCCGACCAGCGCTTTCGTTCGGCTTCGGCCTCTTCTGGGTTCAGATTGCGTTTGGCCAGCTCGCGCTCCCATTTCGCAAAGCGTTCCGGCGTGGTGACGAAGCCGGGAACGACGCAGTTGACGCGGATGTTGTGCGGTCCGAATTCGTTGGCGAGGATTTTCGAGAAGCGAATCTCCGCCGATTTGGCAGGCCCCGTGCACGACGACAGGAACGGCGGCATCGTCACCATGATCCCGGTTTCGCCGGCAACATTGACGATGCTGCCGCCGTTCTGCTCGACCATGATCGGGATGATACGCTGGCAGATGCGGAACTGGGCAAAGAAATTGATCGTCATGCCATATTGCAGTTCCTCGTCGGTGACTTCGAGGAACGGTTTGTAGGTGCCAGTGCCGGCATTGTTGACGAGGATGTCGATGCGGCCGAGGCGCTCGCGCGCAACCGCCGGCAGTGCTTCGATCTGCTTCAGATCGGTGACGTCGAGAGAGAGGGTCTCGACCTTGGCACCGGTTGTCTTCTCGACGTCCGCGCGGCATTCGGCCAGCGCGTCTTCCCGCCGCGAGCAGACCAGAACCTTGACACCCTCCTCCGCCAGCAGCCGCACGGTCTCAAGACCGATACCCTTGCTGCCGCCGGTGACGATGGCGGTCTTGCCTTCCAGTCCGAGTTTCATTGCTTTGTCCCGTTGTAAGATATGGTCAGGCGATCCAGCAGCGTGCGTATCGGCATCGATCCACCGTTGTGGGTGGAAGCGAAGACTTCCGCGGCCAGACTGCTTCCTTTGCCCGCCGGCATTCCTGAGCCGGCGAGACGGTTCTCGAACACCTCGCTGGCCCTCGCTTCGTCCTGAAACACCAGCCTCCCCGGCGCCTCGCGGGCAGTTCGGCGGTGGCGTGCACCATCCTGCATCTCAAGTTCGACAGTCGCGTCGAGATGGGTACCGACGTCGTCGGGCTCGACGGTCGTCTTCTCGACAAGCGCCATGATCTCCGAATCCTGGCGATGCGCGACGCCCATGTCGTAGTCCAGCCGACCGTAGCGGAGCATGGCAGCAACCGCGAAAGCCGTGCTGGCCTGGGTCTGCACAGTTCTCGTGAACGGTCCTTTGAAGGACGTTCCCGGGTATTCCGTATAAGGACGCCAGATCGTGACAGTGACCCGCTTGATCCGCGACAGGTCGATGCGGTCGCCGTGGAGCATATGGGCGGCCAGCACGGCGGACATGTTGTCGCCGAGGGTAGCGAAGGGCTTTGCCATGATGCCGATCATGGTCCCGAGATCGGGAGCCTGCAGCCATTGGTCCGGCATGCGATCGAGCCCGGCGAGCGAACGCATCAGGCCCTTTGGTCCTTCCAGGGCATCGGGCGCCCCCTGCACACCACGCGCGGCGAGCTCGGCGGCGATCAGGCCGCCATGGGCGGCGCGGCCGTTCTGCACACGCCATTCATCTGAACCGCAGCGCACCGGCTCCAGCGTGCCACCGGTCGTACAGGCAGCGATGGCGACCGCGTTCGTGGCCTTCGCAGCATCGAGCCCGAGCGCCGCAGCGCCAGCGGCGGCCGCGCCAATGGTGCCGAAGGTCGGGCTGGTCCGCACGCCCCGCCCGATCAGCCCGCGAGCGACGGTTTCGCCGGCCCCCAGCCATTTCAGCGTGGCGTAACCGACGGCGAGCGCCGCCAGCACGGTACGCAACGGCGCATCCAGCGCCTCGCCCAACGATACGGCAACCGGCGAGATCAGCGATCCCGGATGGGTCCAGGAATCGTGGTCGGTATCGTCCTGGAAATGCGCATGGACGGCGATGCCATTGGCGAGAACCGCTTCGGACAACGGCGCGCGCTTGCCGTTCGCCCAGATGCGCGCGGTCCGCGCGCCTGATGCGACCTCCGTCGCCATAGCGCGGGCCGCGGCAGCCGTCGGTTCGTCACGCGCGGCAAGCGCAAGTCCCAGCGAATCCAGCAGACAGATAGCGGCCTTTACCGCGACATCCGGGGAGAGTCCGGCGGCGGACGCCGTTGCCGCAAAAGTCCCAAGGTGCGTGGTCGCGTTCAATGTTGCAGTCATCACAGATACTCCTCGGCGAGCGCGACATCGCGAATTTCCGCGACGGTGCCGCTCCGCCTGATCTCGCCGCCACGCATCACGTAGCCGCGCGTGGCAAGTTTCAGCGCCGGGCGCGCCATCTGCTCGGTCATGAGAATAGTCGTGCCGCGCCGTTGCATGTGGCGGATCGCCTCGCTGATCTGCACGATCCAGACCGGCGCAAGACCTAGGAACGGTTCATCCAGCAGCAACAACTTCGGAAACGAACTCATGGCCCGCGCCAAGGCGACGATCTGTTGCTGGCCGCCCGACAGTTGTCCGGCCGGTTGACCGGCGCGCTCCTGCAGGATCGGAAAGATGCCGCAGAGCCAGCTCCAGGCCTCCCGCTGTGCCGCACCACCGCGCCCACAAGCGCCGCTCAGCACATTGTCGGCGACCGACATGGTTGGGAAGACACGGCGGCCTTCGGGAGAATAGCCCATCCCGGCGCGCGCACGCCCGTCACACGACACGGCACTGATATCGGCGCCGGCGAAACGCACGCTGCCGCGTGACGCCGTAACGAGCCCGATGACGGCATTGATCAGGCTCGACTTACCTGCGCCATTGGCGCCGATCAGCAGCACCGTCTCGCCCTCAGCGACGTCGATCGAGACGCCGCGGAGCGCCGTGATGCCGCCGTAGCGGACTTCAAGGTTGTCCACCGCCAGCATCAGGCCGCTTCCTCATCGATCGTTCCGAGATAGGCGTCAATCACGTCCTTCCGTGCCAGCACTTCATCCGGCGCGCCTTCGGCCAGGACGCGGCCGGAATCGAGCACCAGGATCTTCGGGCAGAGACGGCGCACGAGATCCATGTCGTGTTCGACAATCAGCACGCCGCAGCCCAGTTCCTCCCTCGCATGGCGGACAAAGGAGTCGACGCGCAGGCGTTCGCGCCGCTCGAGGCCGGCGGCCGGCTCGTCGAGCAGCAGAACCTTCGGCCGAACGGCGTAGGCCAGGATGAGGCCGAGCATCTTCTGCAACCCGTAAGGCAGCTTGTCGCTCTGCTCGTCAAGCTGCGGCGCGAGTTCGAATTCCTCGACCAGCGGTGCAATCGCCTGCCATGAATCCTGGCCGCCGCCGCTAAAGCGCAGGGCGCGCGAAATGTTTTCGCGCACCGTTGCGGTGCGGAAGGTATTCGTCTGCTGAAAGCTGCGGACGATGCCCATTCGGCTGATGACGTGAAGCGGCTTTCTCGTCATGTCCCTGCCGTCAAGCCAGACCCCGCCGGCGGTCGGCTGCAGCATGCCGCAGATGACATTGATCAACGTGGTCTTCCCGGCACCGTTCGGGCCAATGACGCCAAGCACTTCACCGGGCGGAATGGAAAAACTGATACCGTCGAAGACGTGCAGTCCGCCGAAGCGCTTGGAGATGGAGGCAACTTCGAGAAGCGCACCGCCGGTGCTGCGTTCGCTTGCATCGGTCATGGCTGCGGCTCCGTGGCGGTTGGCACCCGCAACGCCGCGGGCGAAGCCTTCAGAGACGATGAAGATGGTCCGGGCGAAACGAGCCGGACGCCAAGGCGATAGATCGTCCCGACCACGCCGTCGCGCGCCGCCAGCACCACGACGACGATAAGGAAGCCGAACAGAAACTGGGAATACTCGCCGCGCAACGCGAATATTTCTCCTGCCCAGATCAGCAAGGCGCCGCCGACCACCGGCCCAAGCATGCTGCCTTTGCCGCCAATGATCGCATAGGCGATATAGTTGACCGACGAGAGCGGGCTGAATGATGTCGGGTGAGCGGTGAGCAGCATGTTGACCAGCGCAAAACCGGCAAGGCCGGATACGCCCGCGGCCACGGCGAAGCCAAACGCCTTGTAATGCCAGACCACCAGGCCGAGGCTCTGGGCCAGCAGCTCGTTCTCCTCGATGGCCGCGAAATGCTGGCGCAGGCCGCGGGTAACCATGGCCGTGATCGTCGCGCCGGCAAGCGCCAGACCGGTGGTCACCAGCAGCACCGCCCGGTTATCGCCAAGCTCGATGCCGAAGAATGTCACGGCGGGCATGCCGACGAGGCCGTTGGAGCCGCCGGTCCATCCCGGCGTTTCAAACAGGACCAGTTGGGTGATTTCGGTCAGCACAAAGGTAACGAGCACGAAATAGACGCCGGTCAGCCGGAGCACCAGCGCGCCGAGCGGCAGCGCAAACAGCGCCGGCACCACGAAGCTCGCAACGCCGAGCAACAGGACGTCGGTCACGCCGTGACGAAGCCCGAGAATTGCAACCGTGTAACCGCCGATGGCCATGAAGGTCGGCACCGCAAAGGTCATCAGGTTCATGCGCAGCATGATGTAGACGCTGAACGCCGCGGTGATCGCGATCAGCATCTGATTGGCCAGCGAATAGATCATCGGGTTCTCGCTGACCCACGGAACCACGAAGACACAGGCGATGACGGCGACGCTCGCCGCTTCGGCAATGCCTCCGTCACGTCTCGTCGAAAGGGAGCGCGCGGTCATCGGCTCAGGCTCCCCGGACCCGGTGGCCAAACAGCCCTGACGGCTTCACCACCAGCATGACCAGCACCAGCACGAAGAGTGCGAGCGCGCCCTTGGACCCGCCGAGATAGACCGCCGAGAAGGCCTCCACCATGCCGACGAGGAAAGCAGCCACCGTCGCACCGCCCACGCTGCCGAGACCGCCGAGAATGACGATGAGGAAGGACGTCGCCAGCACCGGGTCGCCGATATGCGGCGCAAGCGACAGGATCGGGGTGACCAGCGCGCCCGTGAGCCCGGCCAGCCCCGTCGCCAGCGCGAAAGCGGCGGGAAACAAGACCGTCGGACGCAGCCCCTGCGCGGTCGCAACGGCGCGGTCATCGGCAAGCGCACGCAACGCGCGGCCGAAATCGGTGTGGTACATCAGGCCGTAGATCGACAGGATTCCGACGATGCAGATCCCCAGCACCACGAGATTTTCGACCGGCACAAAGAAACCGTAGCCGCGAATGACGCCGGTCAGGGGAAACGCGAAGGCGGGCGATTGCGGCCCGAAGATCACCAGGATGCCGCTCGACATCATCATGTAGAGGCCGAGCGTCAACATCAGCGTCGCCAGATGATCGTCGATCAGGCGATCCAGCGCGAAGCGTTCGAACAGATATCCGAGCCCGGTGGTGCCGAGCGCGGCGCAGACCACCGCGAGCGCGTAGGGCATGCCGAGAAAGGTCACCGCGGAATAAGCGAGATATCCCCCGAGAACATAGAAGCCTCCATGTGCGAAGTTGACGACTCCAAGGATGCCGAAGATCAGAGTGAAGCCGAGGGCGAGCAGCGCATACTGCGCGCCCAGGCTGATGCCGATGAGGCCGGTGGCGACAAAGCCCTGCACTAGATATCCGCTACTTGCCGCCGGCCGCTTCGACCCTCATGGTCGGCTGCAGCTTGCCGCCGGTCACAAGTCCGACACCGAACGGGAACGATAGTTCCTGGTTGATGCCGAAGAAGTCCTGGCCGATCCAGTGACCGGCTCCCAGATTGGGATCGCTTACCGGCAATGCCCGCAGCGCTTCCGCCACCTTGGCCGTATCGGCCGTACCCGCCTTGGCGATCGCCTTGACCACCATGCGAGCGCCGGACACCCACTGGAAGAACAGGTTGTTCTCCGGCCGTTCGGTGCCGAGCAATTTCTTGTAGTCGTCAGCGATCTGCTGCGCCTTCTCGTCGATGAAGACCGGCTCGTACCAGTAAAAATCCTTCAACACCTCGTCGCCGCCGGCGACGCGGGAGATCTCGCTGTAGCCAGGGCCGCCCAGGCGTCCGATCGGTCCCTCAAAACCGGCCTGGCGCAACTGCTTGACCATGATGCCGGCGTCGCCGGGCGGCGACGAGGCCAGATCGACGGCCTCCGGCTTGGCGTTCATGATGCGGGTGACGATCGGTGCGAAATTAGTGGTGCCGCGCTGATAGTATTCCTCGGTGGCTGCGATTCCGTTCTTCTTGTAGGCATCGGCATCGACGCTCGCGATATCGGTGCCGCCCTGATCGTTCGGCGCCACCAGCACGACGCTCTTGATGCCGAACTTCTGTTTGGCAATCTTGATGATTGGGTCGGCCCAGCCCGATGGGCCCGGACCAACGTGAAAGACCAGCGGCATCTGCGGCGACAGCGCATCCTTGGCGTAGCTGTTGCCCATCACCAGCATCAAATTGCGCTTGGCGATCGGCTTCACGCCCGTGAGTTCGGGCGAGCCGATCGGGCCGATGATGAATTTGACGCCCTGTCCCGCCAGCGTATTGGCCGCAGCGGCGGCGCCTTCAGCGGTATACTTGCTGTCGATGGCGACAACATTGACCTTGCAAGGTGCGCCACCGATCTTGATCAGACCATCCCTGTTGGCTTCCGCAGCGACAAATTCCACCGCGCCGCGCAGTGCCAGGCCCCACTGCGCGGCAGGGCCCGACAGAACGCCGACCACGCCCAGCGTCAATTCCTGTTCCGCGGCCAGCACCGAGGTGTTCGAACCGGCAAGCGCAGCACCGACAGCAGCGCCGGACAGCAACAGGCTCCTACGCGTAATGCTCATGACTTCCACCCTGAATTTTTTCGGCTGTACCGCCGCGATTTTTTGAACGAAGACCCGACGCGCCGCAGCCGGGAGCGCTCCCTTCGCATCGTTCGGTGGCAGGCAAGCTAGGTCGAGAAATGGCAATTGTCAATGAAACGTTTCATCTAATCGCATTTCGACAGCGCTGACTGTCAGCCGGGCTTCTCAATCGACCCACATCAAGTTACGCGAAATTGCATATAAATACACGTTTTTAGGCACATTTCGGGATACCGCTGACCGATGCGCGAACCGCAATCAGACTCGAATAAAGACTGACGCATATGAAACGTTTCACTTGAATGATGCAAATGCCCCAGCTACCGTCCCGAAAGTGTCGCAAGAACAGACGACGGTCAGGGGAGGAAATCGATGATGCGAAGCGCCGTGATGGCTCTGCTTGCCATGTTTGCCGCTCAATTCAGCCCGGGAGCCGCGGCTGAAGCGCAGTTCAAGATGCGGGCCTCGGTCGATACGTCAGCGACCCACGGCCGGACGTTGGCAGTCGGCGACTACCTGAAAAAACTGCAGGAAAAATCCGGCGGCAGGATCGAAACCGAGCTGTTCCACAGCGGCCAGCTATTTCGAGACCGCGATGTGGTGAAGGCGCTGCGTCAGGGCGCGGTCGAGATGGCCATCCCCGGCACATGGGTCTTGACCGCTTTCGTTCCTGATGCCGACGTCTTTCAGTTGCCCGCGTTTTTCGGCCAGCCCTACCCGGTGGTTTATGCCGCCGCCGACGGCAAGATCGGCGAGATCATCAACAAGCAGCTCGAGAGCAAGCTCGATATCCGCCTGCTCGGTCCCTGGCTGCAGCTCGGCTATCAAAACACCTACAGCACCAGCAAGCCGATCCGTGACTTTTCGGATCAGGCCGGCATGAAGATCCGCAACTCCGGCGGCGCCGGCCAGTCGTCACGCGCCAAATTCTTCAACGCCTCGCCGAACGTGACGGCGTGGCCGGATGTGCCTCTGGCGCTCTCGCAAGGCACGTTCGACGGCCTGAGTTCGACCGATGAGAGTCTTGCCAGCGCCAAGCTGTGGGAATCCGGCGTCAAATACGGTTTCGCCGATCGCGAATTCGTCGGCTTCTACGTGCCCATGATCAGCGAAAGCTTTTACAAAAAGCTGCCGCCCGATCTGCAGGCGCTGGTCATCGACCTCTGGCGGGAAAACATCAAGACCTACCGCAAGAGCATGGAAGATGCCCAAACCGAAGCGCGACATACGCTGGAGAAAAACGGCATCGTGTTCGTGTCGCCTTCGGAGGGCGCGCTTGCGGAAGTCCGCTCGAAGATGATGCCGTCGCAGGAAGGCATCGCCAGGGAACTGCGGATCTCGCCAGCGTTGCTGCAGCAGGTGCAGTCGGACGTGAATACGGCCGGCCATTGATCTGCATCCCATGATGAAGATCTGGAACAGGATCGAACTCCTCCTGATCGGAGTTCTCGGCGCCATCGCGCTGACGGTCGGGACCTTCCAGGTCATCGGCCGTTACGTGAACAAGAGTTTCACGTTCATCTATGGCGAAGAGGTCGTCGTCTATCTGACGGTCTGGGCGGTGTTCCTGGCTTCGAGCCAGCTGGTCCGGAGCGACGGCCATGTCAGGCCCGACGTCATCCTGCGGCTGCTGCCGCCGCAGGGACAAAGATGGGTCGAGACGTTCAACTGCTGCGTCGCCATCGTATTTTGCGCGGGGCTCGCTTATTGCGGATTCCAGATCGCCGATGCCGCCCGCAGCCTCGACGAACGCAGCATCACCGGCCTCGAATTTCCGATGTGGATCTACTATTCTGCAATCCTGACCGGCGCTGTCCTGATGCTGCTGCGCTACGTCATCAAGCTCTACCAACTCGTCTTCCACTTCGATCCCGCCACCATGGTGATCGCCGTTCACGATCACTGAGCGGACGGCGAAATCTTGCGGTCCGAACACGACCGATCTGCCATCGTCAAATTGACTGCCGCGGCCCCGGACCGGAGTGCCGTCCAACAACAACGAGAACCGACGCGATGTGGACGCTGCTCTTCCTGCTGATGTTCTTCGGGCTGCTTTGCGCCGGCATGCCGATCTTTCTGGTGCTCGGGCTCTGCGCGGCGGTCCTGTTCGGTTCCAGCGGACATCCGCTGGTGGCGATCGCGCAAAAGATTGCCGACGAGATGAATTCGAGCACCCTGATGGCCTTGCCGTTGTTCGTCATGGCCGCGGCCTTCATGCGGCGGGGCGGCGTGGCCAAGGCGCTGGTCGATGTCGCCATCGCATGGTTCGGGCAATTGCGGGGCGCGCTCGGCCTCGTAACCGTCGTCTCCTGCACGCTGTTCGCCGCCATCTGCGGCTCGTCGGTTGCGACCGCCTTGGCGATGGGCACCATCCTGGTGCCGGCGATGATCGAGCGCGGCTATCCCCGGCATTTCGCGCTTGGCGTGGTGGGTGCCTCCGGCACGATCGGTATCGTCATTCCACCCAGCCTGTCGCTGATCCTCTACGGGCTAATCGCCGAACAATCGGTGCCGCGGCTTTTCCTGGCCGGCATCCTGCCGGGCCTGCTTCAGGCCGTCATGTTCTTCGGCTGGGTGTTCTACTACTCCTACAAATACGAACTGCCCCGCGAACCGGCGGTGCCGCATGCCGAACTGATACGGATGAGCCTCAATGCGCTGCCCGCGCTCTGCGTGCCCTTCATCGTGATGGTCGGGATCTACGGCGGGCTGATGACGGTGACAGAAGCGGCTGCCATCTCCGCCACCGTGGCCCTGCTGGTCAGCCTGCTGTTCTATCGCGGCTTCCAGCTCAACCAGACGCTCGAAGTGATCGCAGAAGCCATCAAGAGTGCAGCCACGATCATGATCATCGTTGCGACCGCACTGGCCTTCGGTCACTGGATGACGGATTCGGGTATTCCGGCGTCGCTGGTGAAGTTTACGCTCGATAATCAGTTGCACCCCTGGCAATTCCTGCTCGCGATCAACGTGCTGTTGCTGGTGCTGGGCTGTTTCCTCGAAGTCGCTGCAACCCTGCTGGTGGTGATGCCGATCCTGGCGCCGGCGCTGAAGCCGCTCGGCATCGATCCCGTCCATTTCGCGATCGTCTTTACCCACAACATGGAGATCGCGCTGGTTCATCCGCCTGTGGGCCTGAACCTCTACGTCCTGGCGACAATCTCGACGGCACCGGTCACGGAAGTCGTGCGCGGCGTGCTGCCGTTTCTGGGTCTGTTGCTGTTGTGCCTCGCGATCATCACCTATGTGCCGCAACTCTCGCTTTGGTTACCCAACCTGGTCTACGGACCGGGTTAGCCTCGCGCTTCGAGAATGATCCAGACCTGGAGCACACTGTTGAAATCAATCCATTGGGCCTCTGAAATTTCCGATCTTGCGCTCCGCTACGGAGGGAGGCCGGCGGTCTTCGACATCGACGGCACGACGTCCTACGCGGACCTGTTCGCGAAGGCCGCCGGTGTCGGACATGCCTTGATCACGGTGGGCATCAGTCCGGGCGATGCGGTGGCAACATTGTTTCGAAACGGCGCCGACGCCGTCGCGGCAACTTTCGGCGTCATGATGGCGGGTGCCGTGGAGGTGCCGGTCAACCCTGCCCTCAGCGCCGACGAGCGGGCCTATTGCTTCGCGGTTGCGGATGTCCGCCTGCTGGTCACCAGCGCGGGATTGGCAAAGGATATCTGCACCGACCGACCGGCCGTCCTGACCATCGAGGGCATCAAGCCGGCGGCGCTCGATCCGGCCAGCTTTCCCTTCGTCGATGGCAATGCACCGGCACGCATTGTGTTCACGTCGGGCACCACCGGTCGACCGAAGGGCGCGGTTCACAGCCAGAATGGCCGCTGGACAGCCAACATCCTGCTTCGGGCGAACCTGCCGTTCCGGCCCGGCGCCGAAAGCAATGTTCTGCTAATGACGCCGTTTTCTCACGGCTCCTCCCTGATGACGCACGCCTATCTGTCGTCGGGAGCATCCGTGACGCTGCTGGATGGCGTCAATCCTCCGACGGTTCTCGGCATCCTCGGTCGCGGTGAATGCGACGCCATGTTTGCGCCTCCCACCGTGCTGGCAAAAATCGTCGCGGCGGCAAGCGAGCAGCGGTTCTCATCACTGCGTACGATTTTTTGCGGCACTGCGGTACTCAAGCCGACGCTCTACGCACGTGCCCGGGAATTGTTCGGACCCATCGTGCGGGTGACCTACGGCAAGAGCGAAGTGTTCAATCCCATTACCGTGCTCGAAGCCGAAGAGACCGAAGCCTGGTATGCGTCCGGCGGCGACGACGCCTGCGTCGGCTGGCCGGCACCCGGCGTCGAAATCGTCATTCGCGGCGAGGACGGCGAGCCGGTCACAACAGGCGATAGCGGCGAAGTTCTGATCCGCGCGCAACATCTGATGACGGGATACCGCACCGCCGAAGGCTTCAGCCCACTCGCACCGAATGAATTCCACGACACCGGCGATCTCGGCTATGTCGATGCCAAAGGCCGGCTGCACCTCACCGGCCGTAGCGCCGATGTCATCAAGTCGGGCGGCTACAAGGTCACCCCGGAGGAGGTCGAACGATTGCTTGCGCCGGCGCTTCAGCCATCGGAAGTCGCCGTCGTCGGCATTCCCTCGGATTACTGGGGCGAGGTCATTCTGGCCGCGGTCGAGAATCCCGCGCCGGGATGGGAGGAGCGCATCGATACGGTGGTGCGCACCCTGACCGACTACAAACGGCCTCGCCTGCTGATTGCCATGGACGAACTGCCGCGCAACGGAATCGGCAAGATCCTGCGCAGCGCCATTCGCGCCGACGTTCTGTCCCGGTTCCATCTCACCGAAGGGCCGCGGCCGCGACTGGAAAAGCGCGACTAAGCGATGGCTGTCTCGCGCGATATCAGGAAACAATATCCGCTGTGCCTTCGTTTGTCAGGTCGGCCCTCGGTGGGGGGATCGGAAGGCGGCATCTGCGCGATTGAGCTTCCGGTCGAAGAGATGACACCGGAGGTCCCCGCGCGCCGATATCCATCAAGCATGAAGCAAGTAGTCAGAGATTTCAGACGTCGATGGTCGGTTGCGAACGGGTCCGCCGAGTACGAATAATCCCGATCGCGCGCAAACCGAGCTTGCCCCATTTCGCCTGAGTTTATCGGACGAATTCATCCGCTCGCGTCGACGAGGCGCTACCATTGAGCGCAAAGGATCGCAAAGAATAGAAAGAAGGCGAGCAAAATCGTAGAAGTTGGTAGCGAGAGACCGCTACCGCTTTTCCCCACACGACGCAAATCTGCGATATTTGCTCCGATCGTCCGCCTAATTCAGAAGCTCGTCGCATGGCCCACCGAGACCCGACATTCACTGATAGGGCCAGTTGACATGGGGAGTTCGGTCCGAAGCTAAGAAGCGGGCTAATCCTGATGCACAAGTATCCCACTCGGTACCCTACTTGAACGTTTGGTCACGGCTGATCCCCGGAACCCAGATGACCGAGCGTGATCCAGTGCCTTTGCATAAAATGGAGCTGTTGAGTTCCACAACTGCGGCTGATGCATAGAGGGGTACGGCGCCTCATCAGGCGATGGGAGGCACGGCAATGCTGGTCGGTCCAGTCCATCATGGGGAAGTTTGAGCTAGGTCCAGCCAACGAAAGCTAGTTGGGTCAAATCTGCGTACATCTCAACGGCAGCTTCGCGCCAGAAGTGGTCGGTCGCGAATTCTTTTTGGGGAGAGCCAGACTGCTCAGTCGTCATAAATAATACGCTCGCGATAGAGCGACGCGGAGGGCGGGGTGGCGGAGGAGCCCCCATGCTTGTACGTCCTGTCGGCAGAGACCAACGACCTTGGAATAAGGGATTGCACATCGGCCAGAAAAAACCTCTCGAACCGAAGCACGTCTGGTCCATTCGCGTTCGCCTGGAAATCTCACGATCGTGGCGCGACCTTGTCATCTTTAACTTGGCGATCGACAGCAAGCTTCGCGCCTGCGACCTGGTCAAACTTCGATTAAACGACATTTGTTCAGGAGCAAAGGTGCGGCACCGAGCAACGATCGTGCAAAAGAAGACAGGTCGACCAGTCCAGTTCGAGATCACGGAGCAGTCGAGGAGCTCCGTTGAAGCCTGGTTACCGATGCTCGGGACCACTGGCTCCCGATATCTCTTCCCAAGTCGACTTCATGCAAGACCCCACATATCCACTCGCCAATATGCCCGGCTGGTGCATCGCTGGGTTGAAAGCATCGGCTTAGAGTCGACCTTTTATGGCACGCACTCGATCCGGCGCACGAAGGCTGCCCAGATCTATCGTAAGACTGGCAACCTGCGCGCTGTGCAACTCCTCCTGGGCCATTCGAAGCTGGAGAGCACCGTCCGATATCTCGGGATCGAGGTGGATGACGCTCTAAATATCGCCGAGCAGATCGAGCTCTGATCGTCGACGACCGGCGTCATGCCGGTGATCGCTTACGCGCCAGGAGCGGACCAGGCGCTCCTGCCGCTCCCACGTGACAATGTGATCTCCCAGGACAGAAGCCAGCAGCCCAGATGAGCGCTGCGAAATCAGCCTCGGGCGCGGTGAAATCAGTTCCGGATGTTGCTACGCTGATACTGGCAACGTTGACTGGAGCCGTTGGATGCCGTCGCATCCACCGTTCCTGACCGCATCGTCATTGCGGAAGACCCCAACGCAGGGCAACGTTCCGAATCAAGACAGCGAGGCAGGCCATGGTGAAACCGTTTCCGTCGAAGACCCACATCGGCAACCACATGCTGCATCCCGAAACGCTCATGCTGAACTACGGCTACGATCCGCAACTGTCGGAAGGAGCCGCCAAACCACCGGTCTTTCTGACCTCGACCTTCGTCTTCAGGACCGCCGAAGACGGACAGGACTTCTTCGATTTCGTCTCGGGTCGGCGCGAGCCTCCCGAGGGGATGAGTGCGGGCCTGGTTTATTCGCGGTTCAATCATCCCAACAGCGAGATCGTCGAGGACAGGCTCTCTGTCTACGAGCGCACCGAGAAATGCGCGCTGTTCTCGTCCGGCATGGCGGCGATTGCGACCACGATTCTCGCGTTCGCCCGCCCTAGCGACGTCATTCTGCACTCTCAACCGCTCTATGGCGGGACGGAAACTCTGCTTGCGAAGACGCTTGCGGGCCTCTCCATCGGCGCCGTGGGCTTTGCCGACGGCATCGACGAATCTGCCGTAAGGCTGGCGGCGGAGGATGCCATGCGAAAGGGCCGGGTGGTGGTGATCTTCATCGAAACCCCCGCAACTCCGACCAACGGCCTGGTCGATATCGCGATGGTCCGCCGCGTCGCCGAGATGATCGGCCAGGCTCAGGGGCACACGCCGATCGTCGCCTGCGACAATACGCTGCTGGGGCCAGTGTTTCAGCGGCCGATCGAACACGGCGCGGATCTTTCGTTGTACTCGCTAACCAAATATATCGGCGGTCATTCCGACCTGATCGCGGGCGCTGCGCTCGGCTCAAGAGCCCTCATGAAAGACATCAAAGCGTTGCGAGGCGCCATCGGCACCCAACTGGACCCCCATTCCTGCTGGATGATCAGCCGGTCGCTCGAAACACTGAGCATCCGCATGGAAAAAGCTGACAGAAACGCGCGGCTCGTGGCGGATTACCTGCGCGACCACACCAAGGTCGCGAAGGTCCATTATCTTGCTCACCACGAAGAGGCCTCCCCCGCCGGCCGTCTGTTTGCGAGGCAATGCACCGGCGCGGGCTCCACGTTCTCGTTCAACATTGTCGGAGGCCAAGCCGCCGCATTCAAATTCTTGAACGCGCTGCAACTCTTCAAGCTGGCGGTGAGCCTGGGCGGCACCGAGTCGCTTGCCAGCCTGCCCGCAAGCATGACCCACTCCGGCGTTCCGGCTGACATCCGCCAAAAGATAGGCGTTCTCGACTCCACGATCCGGCTGTCGATCGGCATCGAACACCCGTCCGATCTGATCGCGGACATCGCGCAGGCTTTGAACGAGGCATAGCTGCACTCCTTGCGTGAGAGCCAGCGCAAGAACCGACAACGGCCTTTGACAGCAGACGCACGGGTCTGCCTTGCGCCACCGGCAGACGTCAAGCTTCTGCACAGGTCGCGAGGGCTCACACGGTCTATCTATCCGCGTTTCTCCACGATGTGCATTGGTCAGCAGAACTGACCGATAGAATATCCGGTTGGTCGGACTTGATGAGTGGAAAAAATCAGCGCAGGGTCAGCCGGTGACGATCTGGCTGAGGATCGCGTAAAATGACGGCCACATCGATGAGCCGAACAGTTGTGCCGTCTCTCGCGCTTGTTGCAGCATGTGGTGCAGCACTTGTCTTCGGCATCACGCACATACGGCGCGAGCCGCCGGTTGAAACGGGCGCCGCAACCGCGGCGCCAACGGTTTCGTCACCTGCATCGAGCGCTCGAGATGAGAGTTCGGCGGCGCTCGCAACAGCGCAAGCTGACGCAAACGCCGTGGCAGCTGAACTTGCCGTTTCGCCACCCCCGCCGGTCACCGACGGGTCTGTGCCCGTTTTCGACATCGCCCGCATTGAGCGAACGGGCGACGCAGTCATCGCTGGCAGGGCAGCGCCAGGCGCGATTGTGGAACTGTTGCGAAACGGCGAGCGCCTTGATGGAGCGACAGCAGATCAATCTGGACAATTCGTTATGGTCCCTCCCCGCCTGCCGCTTGGGGATTACGAGCTGAGGTTGAGGTCCAGATTGCCCGACGGCACGATGGCAACATCCAAACAAGGCGTCGTGGTCGACGTGAACCGATCGCGCGCTGACGTGCCGTTCAATGTTCCAGAGACGGCGGCGACAAATCGATTATCCCTGGATCGCGCCACTAGGTCGTCTCAAGCGCGCCTGCTCTCCCAGCCTCCTCTGCATATTGCGAAGCGGCAGGACGTTGCTGTTTCAGAGCTGCCGCGCGCAACTGCTGCCGCCCGTCTGTCAGATGGAGGCTCATCGTCCCCCGTGGTCGGGCCCAAGATTGCGACCACGGTCGTATCTCGTGGCGACAGCCTGTGGCGCATCAGCCATGTCACCTACGGCGTGGGCACGCGATACGCGGTCATTTACAAAGCGAACCGAGACCGGATCCGAGATCCAAATCGTATATATCCCGGCCAGATCTTTGTCCTTCCCTTGAAAGCGCGCTGAAACGCGGCAATCCGATGTCGCAACGCGGGCCCACCGCCCTAACACAGTGCACGCAAAGACCGGTTCTGGCACTCCGCACACCGGCGAACGTCGGCTTTGAAACCGGCCATTCCATAACCGTTCATTCCGCACCGCTCATTCCGCGAGTTGAATCGTCGGCAATTGACTCGAAACATCGGTCCGCCACTGACGCCGCAGCACGTTCAGTTCAGCCTGCTTGCATTGGTTGTCGCTGGATCTTCTTTGATCTCTGGCGCTCCGTAGGGAAGGCCCCAGCAAAAATGGCATCGAAACCATGCATTACGCGCCTAAATGGGCGCCGCCGTTGGCATGGATCGCCTGCCCGTTGATGTAGCGCGCGCCCGGCCCGCACAGGAAGCGCACGGCGGCCGCAACGTCTTCCGGCCGACCCCGCTCCCCGGTGATGGTCCCGTGGGTCAGGTGGTGCGCCGGTTCCGGTCTGTCCTTCGGCCGCGGCGTGCCGATCAGGCCGGGAACCAAGCAGTTGACGGTGATGCCGTCATCGGCGAGGTCGTGGGCCAGCGCCCGGGTAAAGCCGATAATCCCGGCCTTCGCGGTGACCACATGCGCGCGATTTTTCGCGCCGGTATGCGCGCTGAGACCGCCGATATTGACGACCGTCCCTCCCCCCGACTGCCGCAATGCCGGCAGGCAGGCCTTGACGCAATGGAAGGTGCCGTCGAGCGTGACGTCCATGATCTCGCGCCACTCGGCATAGCTCATCTCGGTGAACGGCTTTTCCCGCCGCAGCGCGGCGTTGTTGACGAGGATATCGATCCGTCCGAACTGCTTGACGGCGGCGTCCGCCATCGCCTGAACCGATTTGGCGTCGGCGACGTCGCCGATGTGAACCAGCGCCTTGCCGCCGACGGCCTCGATCTCGCGCGCGACGCCCTCCGCCTCGGCGCGGTTGCTGCGGGCGTTGACCACAATGGAAGCGCCGCCTTCCGCCAGGGTCAGCGCGATCGCGCGGCCGATGTTGCGTCCCGCGCCGGTGACAATGGCGACCTTGCCGGTGAGTTCTTTGGTGGTCATTTTCGTTCCTTGGTCCGTCATCGTCCGCCTTGTGCGCGATTGCGCACTGGGGCGGACGATCCAGTAAACACCGATGCCCTTAGTTTTCTCGATCAAATTGCGATTACTGGATGTCCCGCCTTCGCGGGGCATGACAATTGTGGTTATGCGCGCAACGATGACAGATCGATCTTCCCCCGATACAGGTCCGCCATCAGCTTCAACGCCGCTTCGCCCTGCGCCCCGCTCCAGCCGCCATGCCGCGCATTGAGCGCAAACTTGTCGGTCACGTCCTGCCGCGTCAGCGGCTCCTGTGCACCGCTGCGCAGGTAAGGCTGCCGGTCTTCCACCACGCTGCCGTCGCGGAGCGTGGCGCGGATATGGCCGGTGTAATTGTTCGGATAGGGGTTGTCCGGATCGATCACGAATTTCACTTTCGCGGCCAGCGCCAATACGCGCGCATCGCTGATCGCGCTCTCGGTGAATGCGCCGAGCCCGACGCCGCCATGCACGAAACCGGTGGAGAGCAGATACGGCGTCGCGAATTTGGCAGCGTAGCCGTTGCGCGGGCGCTGCTTGTCGGCGAGCGGCTCCCACAACCGGTGCACCGTCCCTTCCGCGACCTCGCAGACGATTTCGGTGACATCCTCGGGCTTGATGCCGCGTGCGCCCAGCCGCCGCGCGCAATCGATATAGGGCTGCGCCATCGTCCCGCAGGGATAGGGCTTGAACGCCAGCGTGTCAGTGACCCAGCGGCTACCGAAATCGCCGGTCAGCGCGTCGTAATCGCCCTCCGTGGTGTGCGCGAAGCCGTGGAACAGGCCGTGGACGCCCTCGAACACCGTGCGGGGCCCTACGAACCCGCCCCGCGCCAGCAGCGCCGCGCGGATGCCGGATTGCGCCGCCCAGCCGGCATGCAACCGCTTGGTCCAGGCGCCTTCGGCCAGATATTCGATGATGCCGCCGGCCATGCTGCCGGCGACGCCGAGCGCGTCGACGATTTGCCTCGCATTGAGGCCGAGGGCGGCGCCGACACCGGCGGCGGCACCCATGGCACCGAACACGGCGGTGGGGTGAAAGCCTGCCTTGTGGACGGCCTTCGGCACCACCAGACTGAGACGGCAGAGCACTTCGGTGCCGACCGCGATCCCGATCAGCGCCATGCGCCCGTCCGGATTGTGCCGCTCGCAGGCCGCCAGCACGGCCGGCACGATCACCGCGCCGGCATGCACCGGGCCGCCCTCAAATGTGTCGTCGAAGTCCTCGCCATGCGCCGCGGTGCCGTTGACGAAGGCGGCGCCCGCGGCATTCAGCGTGCGTCGATGCCCGATCGCCGTACAGGGGCCGTCATCGTCGCAACCGGCCAGCGCGCTCTTGATGTAGTCCTCGTTGCGCGCGGTAACGCAGAGACCGACGACGTCGATCAGCAGATCCTCGCATTTGCGCGTGGTCGCGGCCGGGAGCGTGCCCGGCCTCAACGCTACGATTTTTTCGGCAAGCGTTTCCGCGACCGAAACCTTTGGCAATCCTGAGGTCATGCCGGTCAGACGCGGAAGATCTTGGTGTAACGCGCCTTGATGGACTCGCTTTCTTTCTCCACCGCCGCGGCATCGTCCTTCATCGTCTTGATCTCCTTGAGCGGTCTGCGCCCTGCCTTCTCAACTGCCTGCGCATGCACCGAGCGGAGGCCTCCGACATCGATGATCATCTGCTGGGCCTCGCGGCCGAGGCTGAACGACTGGAACAGCTTTGCCGCGTTCGGATGTGGCGCGTCCTTGAAGATGCCGTTCGGCCCGATGATCAGCGGCGATCCCTCCGATGCATAGACCGGCTCGACCGGGCGGCCCGATTCCTTCATCTGAAAGATGTTGTACTCGTTGCCATCGGCCATCACCGCGCGCTCGCCGAGGTCGAGCTTCTTTGGCGGATCGGCCGACGACTGTACCTGCATGATGTTCTGCTTGGCGAGCTGCTCGAAGAACGTCCAGCCGAGATCGCGCTGCATCTGGTAAGTCGCGGTCATGATGGTGCCGCTGTAGCCGGGATGCGCCTTGACGATCTTGCCCTTCCATTTGGGATCGAGCAGGTCGGCAAAACTCTTCGGCGCGTCCTGCGCCTTCACCAGATTGGTGTTGTAGGCGATGATGCTGAGCCAGACGCGGAAGCTGGCGAACTGGCCGTCGATATCCCTGTGCTCGGCCGGATAAAACTTCGCAACTTCCTCCGGCACATAGGGTGCCAGAATGCCGTCGCGCTTCCAGACGATGAAATGCGCGGCATCGGACGAATTGACGACGTCGACAGCGTGGATGTTGCTGGAATATTCCTGACCGATGCGCTGGAACACGCGTTCCGCGCCGGTGCGCTCGACGCGAACGGCGATCCCTGAATATTTCGCCTCGAACGCCTTGGCCAGCTTCTCCGCGACCGGCAGGTCGGTCGAGGTGTAGTAGATCACCTGACCTTCCTTCCTCGCCGCCTCGATCAGCGCCGGCGTCACCGGTTCCGCCGCCGGCGCATCCGCCATCACGCGAGTCGAAAATGCTGCGCCTGCGAGCACCGCGCCGGTGCCTTTAAGCAGGGTGCGTCGCGAAATCGAAGTCTTCATCGGCGTTTCCATGGGATTGGTCTTGGGACGTGTTTTTTTGCCCCGTTATGGGCTTATTCTTGCAGGGTCCGGTACGCCGAGCTTATCTTTTATTCCGATGGCGCACAGCCAGTCTTTCGTCGATTGCGGATTCCACCACCGACGGCGCCGCGCCATCGCAGCCGTGCCCAGCTATTATTTTGCAGGGCAAGCTGCGCCGGTTTTCACCCAGGCTTCGACCAGCGCCCCAGCCTGCTTTTGCGTACCGGGCGCGGGACTGCGTCCGGCACCCGGCGCCCAGGCCCAGCCCACAAGCGTATCTTCGCCGATGTGATGGATGAGATCCTCGACCTTGCGGCCGCCATTGCGTGCGGGATCCCTGAGCTGGTCGCAAATTTCGGCGACCGTTTTGCCCTCCCACGCCATTTCGCGCGGGGCGAGGTGCCATTCGGGGTGACCCGGCATGTGGCCGGGTTCGAAATTGGCATTGCCATGGCAAATCGAGCAGCGCATCGCCGGGAGGCCATGACCGTCGGCCCCGCGGGTAATCGGCGGCTGATGCAGTCGGCTCTCGTCGCCTTGCCGCGGTCGATCACCCGCCGGATGGCAGTTGGTGCAGCGCGGATGGGTCAGCACCTTGCCAAGTTCGGTGAATATAGCGGCCGAGCGCGCGTTGGTATCCGATATCGACGCAAAGCTGTCGGGGCTCGCAAGCGATGTCGGTGCGGTCTCGGAAACGGCGTAGCCCGCGAGCATGCTCACCGCGACTACGACAACGCAGAACACAAGCTGAGACCGCAGTTCCGATTTCATGTCGCGTTCCCCCCGCCTCCGCTCACTGGTTCGCTACGAGATAGCGTTTGGAATCCGCAAGGATCACATCGAGCACCGCCTCATGGTACTTGACGTAGCCGGTGCAGCGGCAGAGGTGACCGTCGAGCGCATCGGCGACGGTTTGCTCGAGTTCGGCGCGTTTGACCGGCGCCCTGGCCAGACGTTCCAGCAGGACCTGGCCCTCGTTCAAAAAGCCCGCCGTGCAATAGCCGCACTGGAACGCAAAGTGCGCGATAAAGGCCTTCTGGAGCACGGAGAGCTCGTCATTCTTCACATGGCCCTCGACGGTACGGATCGCCTTGCCGTCGAAACTCACCGCCGGGGTGACACAGGTCGGGCTGGTGTAGCTCGTACCATCGGGATTATCGACGATGATGGCGCAGCTCAGGCACTGCGCGGCGCCGCAGCCGAACTTGGTACCGGTCATGCCGAGATACTCGCGCAGGAAATCGTTCATCGAGAGATCGTCGCGGACATCCGTCGGTCCGTGCGGCTGACCGTTGATCGTGATGCTCAATTTGGTCACGCGAGCACTCCCTTGAGCAGGCTTGCGGTCACCGGCAGCGATTGAAAGCGGCGGCCGGTGGCGTCGAAAATGGCGTTCAGAATCGCAGGGACGACGGGAACCGTCACGACCTCGGCCATCCCCTTGGGCGGTTCGTCCGGCGTCAGCGGCGGCAGCATCTCGATCTCGAGGTCATGCAGCGGCAGGTCCGATCCGCGCGCAATGAGGTACTGTCCGAGGTTCCACTGGCCGTTGCCCGGTCCGCCTTCGTAGAGCGGCAGCGTCTCGAGCAGGGCATAGCCGACACCCATCGCAAAACCGCCCTGGGCCTGGCCCAGCACGACCTCAGGCACCAGCGCCTGTCCGCATTCGAAAACGCTATAAGCCTTGGCGATGCGCAGCGCACCGGTTGCCCGTTCGATCTCGACCCGGACCACCGTGCCGCACATCGAGGTATAGGCGGTGCCGATACGGTTGTTGTCAGTCGGCGGAAACTTGACGCTGACCCGATCGATACGCGCGAACTTGCCATTCCCCTTGCGCACGGCCAGCGCGTCGATCTCGGCACGATATTGTTCGCCGCCGAGCGGGAAGCGCGCGCGCGACCATGCCCAGCGGGAGAAACTATGCGCCACCGCCCCGGTCACGAGATTGCGCGCATGCGCTCTCGCAGCCAGCGCCGGCAATGGCAGCGGGTCGAGGCCGGGCATGACGAGATTCCCGTCCTTCCACTGCGCTTTGGGCCAATCCTTCGCGCGCGCGTCATCGGGCCCGATGCGCCAAAGCTCCAGCGCCGCCGGCCACAGGCCGAAACGAAAGATGACACGCGCCGCCTCGGCGGCCGAATGGGTACCGACATGCGCTCCGATCGAGGCGCTGGTCGCCGAACTGACCGCCGGCACCCAGCGCGGATTCTTCTCGGCGGCGTCCTGCGTCTTCTGGTCGATCGTGTAGGGATCGCCTGATGTGATCAGTCCGAGGGCGTCATAGCTGTCGACCCGCGCCACCGAAACTTCGTCGGCCACTGTACCGAGATGGATCGCCACCCGGTTCGCGAGCGCCGTGCCGATGCCGTTGCCCATTTCGACATGATCACAATAGATCGCGACTTTGCCTTCCGGCGACAGTTCGACCCGCCCCAGCGAGCAATCGGCGCCGGCGCCGTAATCCTTGGTGACGCAGGCAACGCCAGTGCCGACCAGACTGCCGTTCGGCGCATCCGATTTCCGTTGCGCGCGTTGCTGCCAGATCGGATGCTTTTCGAGCTTGTCGAGAATCTCCGTGGTACGGACCGAGACGATGTAGGGATTGCCGGTCATGGTCCGGCCGTTGGGCGGAAGCGCGTTCCGCCGCCGGAACTCGATGGCGTCGAGCGGCAGAGCGGCAGCGACTTCATCGATCAGCACTTCCAGCGCCGTCATCGTCTGCAACGTGCCATAGCCGCGCATCGACCCCGCGGTCACCCCCCGCGAATGCAGCGCAACCGTGGTCACGTCGACTTTCGGAACGTCGTAGATGCCGATCGCGGCGGCCGCGCCGACGGTCGCCACGTTCAGCGAGAAATTCGCCAGCCCGCCACCGTCGAGGACGTGGTCTGCCGCGAACGCCTTGATCTTGCCGGTAGACCGGTCGACTCCGATGCGCGAACGCATCTTGAAAGCGTGGCGCTTGATGCCGCCCTGAAACTGCTGATAGCGATCATGCGCCAACCGTACCGGATAACCGGGAAAGAACATCGCCGCCAGCGCCACATAAAGCACGAACGGCGTGTGATCGCGTCCGCCGAAGCCGCCGCCGACATAGGTGAACTGGGTGTTGATATGCGCCGGCTTAAACGGTCCCCGCGCCTTGCCGAGCAGATGCGCAATCGACTCCGCCGCTTCATACGGAGATTGCACGCCAAGCACGAGTTCGAGGCTTTCGGTTTTTCTGTTGTACCAAGCGAGCCCGGATTCCGGTTCGAGGAACATCGGATCGACCGACTGTGTCTCGAACTCACGGTCCAGCACCAGCAGGTTGGGATCCTTCGCCGCCAGTTCGCTGCGGATCTGCTCGCCATAGACGGCGGCCTTGGCATAGGGAGCCTGCGTCCCCTTGGCAGCCGGAGACCATACCGGAAGTGGAGAGTTCTGGGAGCGTCCAGGGCTGACCCAACCCGCCAGCAGCGGTGAATAGACATCGGGCGCATCAGGCGTTGCACCGGCCACGCGCGTAAAGCGGTAGGCACCGTAGTCCGGGATCGTGACGGGGCCGGTCTCCTCGCCGAATTTCACGAACGTGCCGTCGCGCAGCAGGAGTCGCGCCTGGTCGAAGGCATCGAACGTCTCGAAGATCAACAGCGCTACCGGCTGCCCCATATAAATCGGCGT
Organism: Bradyrhizobium sp. KBS0727; assembly: GCF_005937885.2. Lineage (NCBI taxonomy): Bacteria > Pseudomonadati > Pseudomonadota > Alphaproteobacteria > Hyphomicrobiales > Nitrobacteraceae > Bradyrhizobium > Bradyrhizobium sp. KBS0727. The sequence goes on from NZ_CP042176.1 coordinate 5,128,300, forward strand.
CTTGCCGATCGGACAGAACAGGTCGCCGGTATAGAATTCAGGAACGCGCGTGCCGACCTTGTCGAGATCGGCCGCAGTCACCACCACCGATGGTTTCGCCGCGCCGCTCAGGCGCGCGAGGTCCATTCCAGTATAGACGTGGGTGGCATCCGGCGCGCGAACCAGGATCGCGTGCGAAGTCTTCGCGGGCCAACCCGGGAGATCGGACGCCCGGAAATCCGAAGCGTAGAGTTTTGCGCCGGTGACCTTGGCAACGCCGTCAATCCGACCGGCGCCATTGATTGCGGGATTCCAGTTCCCGCTACCCGGAAGCGACGCACGCGGCGGCAGGCCGGCAGCTTCCGCCGATCCCAGGCGCGACAGGCTGAGTGCTATGCCGCTTGCCGACACCCATTTCAGAAACTCGCGCCGTGAAGGCCGCATGCTCTCACCCGTTGATCCGCGCTGCCGCTTACTTCAGGTCCGCGATCGATGCCGGGCCCGGACCCGGCGTAACCAGTGTCGGCCATTGTTTCGAGCCGAATGGCACAACGGGCGGCAGGAACGGCGTCATGCCGCGTTTGCCGGTTTCCGCGACGATGGCGGCGCGCGCGTCGCCTCCCATCAGCTCGTAGTCCATCAGGTGATAATTGCCGAAGAACAGCGCGCCGACCGAACGATCCGCGATGATGCGGGTCAGCGATTCCAGCATGTCCGCCGGCGTGGTCGTGAAGGACACCGTCTCGATCAACAACAGGCGGTTGTTGATGGCGTCGGGTCCGAAGAACTGCGCCAGGACGCTGAACAGCACGTTGTTCTGGCGCGCAACATAGATCGTATTGCTTGCGGCGTAGGTCTTGTCCCAGTCGGCACCGAGCTGGGTCTTCCAGCCAGCCAGCACCGTCATCCAGTGCGCGACCTGGGTTTGCGCCGCCCATGCCACGTTCTTCGCCAGATAAGGCGCCTGTTTCTTGCCGAAGGCTTCGAGCGTGGCGAAGGGAATCACGCCCTTGGCAACGCATTCATCCATAAAGGCGATATTGTTTTGCAGGATGGTGCGATTGTTGTCGCGCCATCCCGGCTCCATCGGCGTCGCGTCGAGGCCATCGAGCGCCGACTGCATGCGGCTGCGGTAGGCGAGCATCGAGCCGCGCCAGGACTTGTCGTCGGAATTATCGACGTAGGGACCGACAACCTCCGCCAACGCCATCGTGCTGTGGCCGACCGACTTCAACAGTTGATAGACCACCGGTACCTGCGGCGCGTCCATTGGCGCCATCCCCGGCCGGTAAAGGATCATCCGTCCCCCGGCGCCCGAGAACAGGCCGAGGATCACCGGATGCTTGCCCAGGATGTTGCTCTGGAAAATCCTCGCGGCATCGCCATAGAGCTCGAACATGCCGGTGTTGAGAGCCAACATGTCCTTGGTCGCAATATCGGCGGGTGTTGCGGCAGTTTTGCCGGCAATCGGCGCCATGTACGATGGCAGGGACTGGGCGTGGGTCGCGGTACTGCCGGAGACGAATATCGAGGCAGCAATCAGGCAGGGGTAAAGTTTCATAGCGCGCTCCTCGTGACCTTGCCCAAATCCTTGTTCGACTCACTCCCGCACTCTGAAGGATTCTACGCGCCGTTGCCATGGCAAGCGCGCAATGCTCACGCCGATGATTGCAGCCTGCTTAATGCAATCCATCAAATAGGACGAGGGCCGTTTGCCAGATGAGCGAAATCGTCGACCAGTTGCAGTGCCGGCACGACCAATGTCTGATTTGAGGGGGCTGGCGGTCGTGCCGCGGATCGCTACACTTGGCTGCAGAGAAGCAGACACGGCAATCAGCGTCGGTCAGCAAACAGGCCGACGCAGAAAAAGGCCGGGTTCGGGAGGTTAACATGATGCGGCTAAGGCTGGCATTCGCGCTGGCGACAGGTCTTTTCGCAGGTCAGGTTGTTCTCACTTCTTCCAGTCAGGCGCAGGACTATCCGTCGCGGCCGGTGCGGGTGATCGTGCCCTTTGGCGCCGGCGGACCCGCCGACGTCACCGCCCGCCAGATCGGCAGCATTCTGCAGGAAAATTTCGGTCAGCCTTTCGTGGTCGAGAACCGTACTGGCGCCGGCGGGGTGATCGGCACGCTCGAGGCGGCCAAGTCGCCACCCGACGGCTATACGCTATTGATGATGTCGAACACCCAGACCGCGAACGAATCGCTGGTGCCGCAACGCAAATACGAATTGATGCGCGATCTGGCGCCGATCGCCCCAGTCAACTATTCGGATCTGGTGATCGTGGTTCACCCCGCCGTGGCGGCGAAGACGCTGCAGGAATTCATTGCACTGGCGAAAACGCAACCCGGCAAGCTGAATTACGCGTCGTCCGGCCAGGGCACGCCGTATCACATGGCCGGCGAACTGTTCAAGGCGATGGCCGGCATCGATGTCCTGCACGTGCCGTACCGCAACAGCGGCGAAGCGCGCAGCGGCGTGATCGGCGGCCAAGTGCAGATGATGATCGACGCGGTTCCGGCGATGGCTCCCAACATCGCAGAGAATCAAGTGCGCGCGCTCGCCACTACCGGAAAGACGCGCTCGGCCGTGCTGGCTGACGTGCCGACCGCAAGCGAAGCAGGCGTTCCCGGCTACGAGGCCACCATCTGGCTCGGCCTGATGGCGCCGGCGGGCACACCGAAGCCGGTTATCGACAAGCTCAACGCTGCGGTGAATGCCGCGGTGAAGCGGCCGGATATCGTCAAGCTCTGGACCCAGCAAGGCGCGGTTCCGATGTCGATGACACCGGAAGAGTTCGACAAGTTCCTGCGCACCGATATTGTGAAATGGGCTGAAGTCGTCAAGAAGTTCGAAAAGCCGCAATAGGTTCGCCCGCGATGCCGTGTGTTCGATTTCGCCTTAATGGCGCCGAGACCGAGATCGACGCCGATCCCGACCGATCGCTGCTGGATATCTTGCGCGCACAGCTCGGCATGACCGGGCCGCATTTCGGCTGCGGCGCCGGCGAGTGCGGCGCCTGTAACGTCATCATTGGCGACCGCGCGGTGTCGGCCTGCGACATGCCACTGTGGTCGGTGGTGGACAAGGACGTCACCACCATCGAGGGCCTTGGCACCGCCGAACAGCCACATCCGCTGCAGCGCGCATTCATCGCCGAGCAGGCGCTGCAATGCGGCTATTGTATCCCCGGCATCCTGATGAGCGCGGCGGCGCTGCTGAAGCGAAATTCGTCACCGACCGGTCGCGAGGTCAGGGAAGCACTCGACCGCAACCTCTGCCGCTGCGGCTCGCATAACCGTATCGTGCGGGCGATATTGCGCGCCGCGGGCGAAATGGCGGCGGAATGAACCAGCAGCCGCCCTCTCCGTCCCCGCCCAAATTGCCGGTCAGCCTGGCGGCGAACCCGAAATTGTCGTCATGGCTGAAATTCTCGCGCACCGGACAGGTGACGGTTTCGCCCGGCAAGGTGGAGATCGGCCAGGGTATCGTGACCGCGCTGGCCCAGATTGCCGCCGACGAACTCGATGTCGATTTGTCGCGGGTGCAAATGATCCGTGCTTCGACCGCGGCGAGCCCCAACGAGGGCGTTACGTCGGGCAGCCTCTCGATTCAGCAATCCGGCCGCGCGCTGCGGCATGCCTGCGCCGAGGTTCGACATATCTTTCTTCAACTGGCTTCGGAACGGCTGGGCGTTGATGTCGATGCGCTCGGCATTGAGGACGGCACCATTTCGGGACCCGGCAATGTCAGGACCAGTTATTGGGAATTGGCCGACGCCATCTCGCTCGATCGGGACGCCACGCCGGGTGCTGTGCCAAAGATCGCGACGCAGCGCGCGCTGGCGGGCCATTCGGTGCAGCGGATCGACATTCCCGACAAGGTGTTTGGCCGGCCGCGCTTCATCCACGATCAGTCGCTGGCGGGCATGCTGCATGGCCGCGTTCTGCGCCCGGAGCATGCCCGCGCAAACCTCCTCGAACTTAAGGAGGACAGCGCCCGCGCGATCGCCGGTCTCGTCGCCGTGGTCCGCGACGGCAATTTTGCCGGAGTCGTTTGCGAGACCGAGCACGGCGCGGAGCAAGCCCTTCTGGCGTTGCGCAAAAGCGCGACGTGGTCCGACGGCGAACCGCTGCCTGATGAAAACGATCTGGTTTCATTCCTGAAGGCGCAACCGTCGGAATCGACTGTCATCGACAAGCGAACGGCCGCGGCAGGCGGAACCGGAACCAAAACCATCCGGCGGCAATACACCCGCCCCTATATCGCGCATGCCTCGATCGCGCCGTCTTGCGCGATGGCGCAGTGGAACGGCGACCGCGTCCATGTCTGGACCCATAGCCAGGGCGTTTATCTGCTGCGCGCCGATCTGGCGCTGGTGCTCAAGCTGCCGGTCGAGAACATCACGGTCGAGCACATGGAAGGCGCCGGCTGCTATGGGCACAACGCCGCCGATGACGTGGCGCTCGACGCCGTACTGCTCGCGAGAGCTGCCGGCGGCCCGCCAGTGCGGGTGTTGTGGTCCCGCAATGACGAGATGTCGGATGCGCCGTTTGGCGCCGCAATGGCCATCGAGATCGAGGCCGATCTGGATGCCGGAGGCGACATCGTCGACTGGCGCCATTCGATCTGGAGCAACGGTCATGCGGCGCGGCCAGGGCGCGCGGCGCAGCCTGCCTTGCTGGCGGCGTTCGAACTAGCAACACCGTTTCCGCGTATGGTCTCGACCAACCCGCCGCAGGCCAATGGCGGCGGCGCCGACAGGAACGCAATTCCGCTCTATGATTTTCCATCCTGGCTGATCGAGAGCCATCGCCTGACGACGATGCCGATCCGCACTTCGGCGCTGCGGACGCTGGGCGCGCAGGGCAACGTGTTTGCGATCGAGTCCTTTCTCGATGAGATCGCCATCCGGCGCGGCGAGGACCCGATCGCCTTCCGGCTGCGGCACTTGCGCGACGAACGGGCCAAGGATGTGATCCGTGCCGTAGCGGGGCGTGCGAAGTGGAAGCCTTCGCGACAGCCCGGCATCGGCCATGGCATCGGCTTTGCCCGTTACAAGAACACCGGCGCCTATTGTGCCGTGATCGCCGAGATCGAGAGCGCCGAAGACATCCGGGTCAGGAAGCTGACGCTGGCAGTCGATGTCGGCGAAGCCATCAATCCCGACGGCGTGATCAACCAGATCGAAGGCGGCGCCATTCAGGCCACGAGTTGGGTGCTCAAGGAGCGCGTGCGCTTCGACCGGCAACGCATCACCAGCACCAGTTGGACCGACTACCCGATCCTGCGCTTCAGCGAAGTGCCGGAGGTGGAAGTCGAATTGATCCAGCGCGCGGAGATGGATCCGGTCGGCGCCGGGGAAGCCGCGCATGGCCCGGTCACATCAGCCATCGCCAACGCCGTGTTCGACGCCCTCGGCGTGCGGGTGCGCCATCTGCCGATCACGCGCGACAGCCTCATCGCCGCCATGGAAGCCACAGCATGACCAACCTGAACATCCTGAGCGGCGGCGCGGCGCATGGACTGGTTGGAAGCCTGGCGCCGGCATTCAAGGCCCAGACCGGGTTCGATATTGCAGGCGAGTTCGGCGCCGTCGGCGCCATGGCAGACAAATTGCGTGGGGGCATGCGGACCGACATCGTGATCCTGACCGCAGCGCTCCTCGCCACGCTGGCGGAGGAGAAGCTGGTCGTCGCCGCCTCGATATCAGATGTTGGTATGGTCGAGACCGCCCTCGCCGTCCGCGCCAGCGATCCCAAGGTCGTGGCGCGGGATGAAGCCGGATTGCGCGATGCGCTGCTGGCCGCGGACGCGATCTTCGTGCCCGACACCCGAGTCTCGACGGCCGGAATACACGTCGCCAAGGTGCTGGCACGGCTCGGCATCACTGACGCCGTCGCCGCGCGGCTGAAGATCTTTCCGAACGGCGCGACCGCGATGCGCGAACTGGCGGCATCGAACGCGCGGCGTCCGATCGGTTGCACGCAGTCGACCGAAATCATCGGCACGGCAGGCGTCGTGCTGTCCGGTTCGCTGCCGCCGGGGTCCGAACTTGCGACCATGTACACGGCCGGCGTCACGACAGAGGCCACCCACCCGGCACAGGCTTCTGAACTGATCGGCCTGTTGATCGGCGCCGCGCAACGCGAACAGCGCGAACGCGCGGGCTTCATCAGCGCGCAGAAGTGACCTCATCTGGGAGGTTCTGAAGGGTCCGGACGCAAAATCGCGAAAACAACCCCATGCAAAGTAGAATGGGACCCAGCGGGATGATTTGGAGTTTGCCAAAGTCAATTCATATACTAATATATCAATCGAGAAAGCAGACATGCCCGTGCCACCATCGAAAAAGACCGCACCGTCGGTTCGCCGAGTGGCCGCCGGCAATCGCCGCAGCGGCAGGCCGCGCTCGGCCACCACGGCGTCACGGATCTATTCGGACCTTCGCAGCGAACTGGTGTCGCTGCAGCGCCGCCCCGGCGAGGCGATCTCCGAAGCCGAGATCGCGCTTTCATTTGGCGTCAGCCGAACTCCCGTCCGCGAAGCCATTCTGAAGTTGTCGGATGAGGGGCTGCTGGAGATCTATCCCCAGTCGGGCATCTTCGTCTCACGCATTCCGATCGACGCACTGCCGGAAGCCATCATCATCCGCAAGGCGCTCGAGGAAACCACCGCACGACTGGCCGCGGAACGGGCGACATCGAGCCAGGTCCTGGCGCTGCGGGCGATCCTGGAACGACAACGCGAGGCCAGCGCTGCCGGCGACAGCGAAACATTCCACCAGACCGACGAACTGTTTCACGCCACCGTGGCGGAAGTCGCGGGCTATCCCGGAATCTGGAAATTCATCCAGCAGGTGAAGGTCCACGTCGATCGCTATCGCCGGCTGACCTTGCCGCAGCTCGGCCGGATCCCGAAGGTGATCACCGAACACGAAGCCGTCCTGACCGCGATCGAGGCCCACGACCCCGAGCGCGCGCGGCGGGCGATGGAAGCCCATCTCGAAAATCTTCTCGACAACATTTCGGCCACCCAGCACATCAACCCGGAGTTCTTCGACCAACGACGCTAGAACTCCAAAAGCAATCAAAACGACAAGCAACATCGGGAGGAAACATGAAACGCCGCGATTTCATCAAGATGGGTGCAGGATTTGGGGCCGCCTTGGCGACCGCGACACCGCTGTCGGGCGCACGCGCGCAGGCGAAATCGGTTTTCAAAGCGTCCGACGTTCAGCCAGCGGGTTATCCGACCGTGGTTGCGACCGAGAACATGGGCAAGAAACTCGAAGCCGCCACCAATGGACGGCTCTCCGTGCAGATGTTTCCGTCGATGCAACTGGGCGGAGAGAAGGAAACCATCGAACAAACGCAGATCGGCGCGATCCAGCTGCTGCGCGTCAGCGCCGGAACCGTCGGTCCGATCGTCGACGAGATCAACGTGGTCAACATGCCATTCCTGTTCAAGAACATGGCACAGGCCGAACGGATGATGGACGGCCCGATCGGGCAGGAGCTGCTCGACAAGATCACCGCCAATGCCAACGCCGGCCTGGTGGCGCTGTGCTGGATGAACTCGGGCTCGCGCAGCCTCTACAATACCAAGCACCCGATCAAGTCGATCGAGGATCTCAAGGGCCTCAAATTCCGCGTCATCGGCAACCCGATCTTCGTCGACATGATGAATGCGCTCGGCGGCAACGGCGTCGCGATGGGGTACGATCAGGTGTTCAGCGCCCTGCAGACCGGTGTCATCGACGGCGCCGAAAACAACATGCCGAGCTACGTCTTCAGCAACCACTTCACGGCTGCAAAATATTACTCGCTGACCGAACACCTGATCATTCCCGAAGTCATGGTGTTTTCGAAGCGCAGCTGGGCCGCGCTGTCGAGCGAGGATCAGAGCCTGGTGAAGAAATTTGCCCGCGAGGCGCAACTGGAAGAGCGCGATCTCTGGAACAAATACGAGCAGCAGGCGATGGACAAGGCCAAGGCGGCCGGCTGCAAAATCGTCGAAATCGCTGACAAGGCGCCGTTCCAGAATGCGGTCAAGCCGGTGTGGGAAAAATACGGCCCGAAATATGCGGACATGATCAAGCGTATCCAGGCGGTCTGATCGAACGCCGGTAACCGGGGGGGCTCCAAAAATGGCCGGATCATTTCGCCGGGCGATGGACTACCTGTACCTCGCTTGCGTCGTCGTCGGCTGCACGGCGCTGGTGCTGATCTCGGCCATCATCCCCTGGGCGGTGTTCACGCGCTACGTGCTCAACAGCGCCGCCTCGTGGCCGGAACCGCTTGCGGTTCTGCTGACGATCGTGGTGACCTTCATCGGGGCGGCGGCCGGCTACCGGCTCAACCTGCACATGAATGTCGCCTTCTTCGCCGACAAGCTGCCGGCCCCTTATCGCAAGCTGCTCGAACTCGTCGTTCAGCTTTTGATGGCGCTGATTGCGATCTTCATGATCGTCTGGGGCGGCCGGCTGGTCGAGGTGACCTGGTACAACACGATCGCGGATTTTCCGTTCCTGTCCGTCGGCGTCACCTACCTGCCGATTCCGGTCGGTGGTGCCTGCCTGCTGCTTTTCATCGTCGAGCGGATTTTCCTCGGTGTGCCGCCCGACCCGATCGCCCATCTCCACGAAATCGCGATCGACTGACGGCGGAGATCCCTCATGGATATCTTCATTCTCCTCACGACGATGCTGGTGTGCTTTGTGATCGGCATGCCGATCGCCTATTCGCTGGCGATGGCCGCGATCGTCGGCGCGCTGTCGATCGGCATTCCGCTGGAAGCCGTGATGCTGAAAATATCCGACGGCGTCAGCAAGGTGGCGATGCTGACCATTCCGTTCTTCGTGCTGGCGGGCGCCATCATGGCCGAGGGCGGCATGGCGCGCCGGCTGGTCGCGTTTGCCGACGTGCTGGTCGGACTGACGCGCCTGCGCGGCGGCCTGTCCATCGTCAACGTGCTGGCAACGACGTTCCTGAGCGGCATTTCCGGCTCGGCGGTGGCGGACACTTCCGCGATCGGCTCGGTGATGATCCCGCAAATGGAGAAGAGCGGCTATCCCCGGGTGTTCGCCACCAACCTGACGATCACGTCCTCGGTTCAGGCGCTACTGGTGCCGCCGAGCCACAATGCCGTACTGTATTCGCTCGCGACCGGGGGCACCATTTCGATCAGCGCCCTGTTCATGGCCGGCGTTTTTCCGGGGCTCCTGCTCGGCTTCTCGCTGATCATTCTCTGTCTCGTCATTGCCTACCGCAACGACCATCCGCGCGGCCAGCTCGTGCCGGCAAAGGACGCCATCAAGATCACCATCGACGCTGCCTGGGGCCTCATCACGCTGGTCATCATCCTCGGCGGCATTCTGGGAGGAATTTTCACGGCAATCGAAGCCGGCGCCGTGGCCTGCATCTGGGCGTTTTTCGTCACGATGTTCATCTACCGCGACTATCGCTGGCGCGACCTGCCGGTACTTCTGCATCGAACGCTGCGCACCGTCGCCATGGTGCTGACATTGATCGCCTGCGCTTCCAGCGTCGGCTACATCATGGCGCTGACGCAGATGCCGGCCAAGATGACCGCGTTCTTCCTGTCGATCTCCAGCAATAAATACGTCATCCTGTTCCTGATCAACATCCTGCTGCTGGTACTCGGCACCCTGGTCGACATGGCGCCGTCGATCCTGATTGCGACGCCGATCCTGCTGCCTGTCATGGCTAACTTTGGCGTCGACCCGGTTCATTTCGGGATGATCATGCTGCTCAACCTCGGTATCGGGCTCTGCCACCCGCCGGTCGGGGCGATCCTGTTCGTGGGGTGCGCGGTCGGCAAGGTCACCATCGAGGAGGTGATGCGGAAGATCTGGCCGTTCTACGGCGTGATGTTCCTGGTGCTGATGTTCGTCACCTACATTCCCGAAATCTCGCTCTGGCTGCCGCGGCACGTCTTGCGCTGACCGACCGGCCATCTTGCCGCCAGCCAGGAAAAACGCCAGCATGACGGGACATTTTTGCGAGAAGGGTCCCCGCCGTGAAGATCGTCGATCTCAGCCGAGAGTTATATCACCGCACCCCGAGCTATCCCGGCCATCCGCCGGTCATGCACGGCGTCTGGAAGAGCCACGAGGAATCCTTTGCCGAATCCGGCAACGTGCACGGGCTGGCCTCGATGTTCATCTCGATGGTCGACCATGCCGGCACCCATATCGACGCGCCCCTTCACTTCGGCAAAAGCGGCATCCCGATCGACCAGTATCCGCTGGAGAAGTGCATCGTGCCGGGCATCTGCATCGACCTGCGTCACATCGCGCCGCGCGCCGAGATTGCGCCCGCCGATCTCGAGGCGGCGGTGACAAAGGCCGGCGTCCCGGTGCCCAATGGCGGCACCGTCCTGCTTTGCACCGGCCACCACGCCCGCACCTTTCCGCGCAAGGAATATTCCAGCGACAATTCGGGCGTGAACGTCGCCGCCACCGAATGGTTGGCAAGGCAAGGTGTCGTGCATTTCGGCATCGATTCGATGCGGCCCGGCCCGGAGGGCGATGTCAATGCGTTGGTTCACAAGGCCTGCCTCGACCTCGACATCACCCACATCGAGAGCCTGTGCAATCTCGAAGCATTGCTCGGCAAGGGCCAGTTCACCTTCATCGGCCTGCCGATGAAGTGGCGCGGCGGCACCGCCTCGCCGATCCGTGCCGTGGCGGTGTTCGATATGTAGCCGCGCGACCGCGCTGAATTCACGATCGAACACGGCGCCAAACTCCGGCCCCTCAATAAGCCTTGACGGTCCGGACTTCCCTGTTTGGCCGGACGAGGCGCGTTGGCGGCTCGCGCACGAAGTTCATGCCGACGAATTCGGCCTCGGCGGCGTCCGATATCCATTTGGACGCGCCGGGATGGCTGATCGCAAACGCGATCAACGCGACCACGCCAAGGACGGGCAGAGCAATCAGCTTCATGTTCCAGTTGCGATAAGCGCCGTGGCTGTCGCGGCGCTGCTTGTCAAACGAACCGGGCATGGACGCCTCCATCATAGGCAGTGCCCTCCCCCCGGAGCATGCCTTACCGTCCCGCGCGCGTGGGCCATGTGAAATGCTTCACACGCCGTTTGAAGTTCACTGCCTTGTGAGAATCGGCCGGAACGCTAGTCGCCGTCGCCGGCAGGACCCGCTTCGGCGAGTTCGCGAAGCATCTCGGCATTCAGCACCACGATGGCGCCATGCTCCAGACGAACCCAGTCGCGCGAGGCCCAGGCGCGTAGCTGCTTGTTGATGCTCTCCCGCGTCATGCCGACCATTTCGCTGATTTCCTGCTGGGTAATCGCGATGGTCCGCCCCTGCGGTTCGAGCTTGTGCTTCTCGGTCAGGCGAAGCAACGCGCTGGCCAATCGTCCCGGCAGATTCTGAAGAATGATCTGTTCGACCTGATCGCTGGTCACGCGCAACCGCTCGCAGAGCAGCTCGATGAATTTCATCGCTAGCGATGGCTGGCTTTTCACGAACGGGATGAACTCGCGCTTGTCGATGACGAACAGCTCGCAATTGCTGTTGGCGATGGCGTCGGCGGATCGTGCGCGTCCATCGAGCAGCGCCATTTCGCCGAAAATCTCGCCGGGTCCGATGATATTGAGGATGGCATTGCGGCCATCGGGCGACGAGATGCTCATCTTCACCGTGCCCGAGATAACCGCGTACAGGCTATTGCCGGGATCGCCCTTGGAGAACAGCGTGCTGCCCCGTTTCAGCGTCGCGTGCCTGGCGTAACGGCAGAGCTGATCGAACGCATCAGGCTCGAGATCGGCAAAGATCGGGTGCTTGCGCAAGACCGACAGCTTGCTGCTCGTGAATCCGTGCGCTTCGCCCGTCCTTTGTTGAGGCACGCCAGTCAAACTCCAAGGAATTTCCACGGAAAACTGCAGGGGATGCAGTCCTTCCGTAATGAACGCCGGTCGGCTTTTCAACCGGAAAGCACGCGACTGCGTCGTTTTGGCGGCCAATGCATAAAAATGGTGCCCGTTATTCAACGCTTCGGTAACCGCGGGACCCCGCGATCACCGCCTACGGCAGTCGAGCCCCGGCACCGGTTGTCGCAGCAACTTCATCCGCCGATCAATGCGATAGCTTCCCTGAGCCGGTCGACCAGCATGGCGCCATTGTCCGGCCCGGCCCCTGATCCGCGGAAAACAGCAAACCATTCCCGCCACGCGGAAATAGCCGGACGCCGTTGAGGCGGTGCGCAGGGAAATTCGCGGAGCCTATGCGTGGTCCGCCGGCCCCTGTGCGATGGGCGCCAAGTACTATGTCGGCCGCGGCGGCCGCCGGTATGCCTGCTATTGATGGCGAGACTATTTATAACAAGATTTGCCGCCGGCCAGTGACGCCAGCAGCCTCATCGCCGGCGGTCTATTCGTTGGCGATACCCATTTCCTTGATCACGCGCGCATATTTGGCGAGCTGATCACGCGTCAGGATCCGCAGCTCCTCCGCCGAACTGCCGCGCACCGCAAAACCCAACTCCTCCAGCCGGCGGCGAACATCGGGGTCACCGACCGCCTTCAGGGCCTCGGCATTCAGCCGGGCAATGATCTCCTTCGGCGTGCCGGCAGGAGCCAGAATCGCAAACCACGAATTGAACAGGAAACCCGGCAGGCCGGATTCCGAGACGGTCGGCACGTCGGGGAATTGCGCCAACCTCTTCTCGGTCGTCACCCCGAGCAGCTTGACCTGACCTCCGCGCACCAGCGCCGCGACCGTGCCGAGGCCCTGGAAGGCGACCGGAATCTGACCGGCGGCGACGTCGGTCGCGGCCTGGGTGGCGCCCTTGTAGGGCACATGGGTCAGCGAGATGCCGGCGGCGGAAGCAAACATCGCCATGGCGAGATGCTGCGGGCTGCCCGGTCCGCCCGAGCCGTAATCGATCTTGCCGGGCGCGGCCTTCGCGGCGGCGATCAGGTCCGCCGCGTTCTTGAAGCCGGCGCTGTTGTTGGCGATCAGTCCCCACTCCACCGTCGCAACCAGTGATACCGGCTCGAAATCCTTCAGAATGTCCCAACGCATCTTGGATTGCAGGTTGGGCACCATGGTCATGATGCTGTCGTTGAAGCCGCCGATCGTGTAGCCGTCGGGCTCGGCACGCGCGACGGCTTCGGCGCCGATCAGGCCCGACGCGCCCGGCTGGTTCAGGATCACGAATTGCTGGCCCATGTTGTCGGCCATCTTCTGCGTCACGATCCGCGCCGCAACGTCGACTGCGCTTGCGGCTGCCAGCGGCACGATCATCTTGATGGGCCGGTCGGGATAGGCGCTCTGCGCGACTGCATGGGAGCCCGGGAGCAGCGCAAGCGCCGGGATCAGCAAGTGGAACAGGCGCATTTTCTGGTTTCTCCCGGTGGGCGATCACGTTTGCGGGTATCGGCGGTGATCTTTGCAGGGATGATTGCCCTCCCGCATCCAACTTGGCAATGTGGTGGACGCCAAATTAAGAAATGAGCCGGCGCATCATGCAGCCGGCCGGGGAAACGCCACCAAAAAAATCAAGGGAGGCTATCGATGACCACCCGCAGGGACTTCCTGAAGGGCGCGGCCGCGTCCGGGATCACGTTTTGCAGTTGCGGCATGCTGGATGCCGCGCATGCGCAATCAAAAGCCCCTCGCCTGCCGGTCAAGGTCAACGGCAAGCGCGTCTTGACGGTGGACGTGCATTCGCACTGTTATTTTCGCGAGGCCATCAACCTGATGGGCGACGGGGCCGACAAGGTCCTGCCACCGGTCAAGGGCGTGCCCGAGCACTTCATCGTCGTCGAGCAGCGCCTGAAGGAAATGGACGCGATGGCGATCGACATGGAGGTGCTGTCGATCAATCCGTTCTGGTACGGCAAGGACCGCGACACGGCGGCCCAGATCATCAAGCTGCAGAACGAGAAACTTGCGGAGCTTTGTGCCGCGCGGCCGGAGCGGTTCGCCGCCTTTGCCTCGCTGACGTTGCAATATCCGGATCTTGCCGTGCAGCAGCTGGAGACCGCGGTCAGGAAGCAGGGCCTGCGCGGCGCAGCGGTCGGCGCCAGCGTGCTGGGCGAGGATTTTTCCGATCCGAAATTCCATCCCGTCTGGGCCAAGGCGGAAGAACTCGGAGCAGTCCTGTTCATCCATCCACAGAGCACGCCCGAGTTGGCAAAACGCTTCAAGGGCAATGGCTGGCTGTCGAACACCATCGGCAATCCGCTCGACACCACGATCGCTCTGCAGCATCTGATCTTTGAGGGAACGCTCGATCGCTTCCCCGGGCTCAAGATCATCGCGGCCCACGGCGGCGGCTATCTCGGCTCCTATGCCGCGCGCTGCGACCATGCCTGCTTCGTATCGCCGCAAAACTGCAATCCGGCCATCACGCTGAAGAAGAAGCCGTCGGAATATCTCAACCAGCTTTACTTCGATGCCATGGTGTTCACGCCGGAAGGCCTGCGGCATCTGGTGGCGCAGGTCGGCGCGAGCCAGGTGATGCTCGGGACCGACCACCCGATTCCCTGGGAGCAGCACCCGGTCGACCATGTCTTCGCGACCACGACGCTGTCGGACAAGCAGAAGATCGCGATTCTCGGCGGCAACGCGGCGAAGTTGTTCGGGATGAAGGAGGCGTAGAGCCTTTTCGGTTCTGATTGAATCAGAACCGGGCTCTCATTTATTTTTACGCGTTTTCGTTACGCGAACCGGCGTCCACTTCGCTCGAAAACGCTATAAGCCGCATTCTCAGAGCAACTTCCCATCCGCTCCGAAAAACGGGTGCGGCCCGTCAAACGTCCCGATCGGGACCTGATGGGTGACGACGGTGCCAAATCCCTCACCCGGAAACCAGGTGTGAAGATGGAAAGCCGGCGGCTCGACCTTGAAGGAGGGCTCGCGCAGTTTGGCCAGATCGAGATCGACGGCATGGTTTGGCGCCGGGCAGATCGTGGTCGGCACACCCGCAAACATCGTCAGCGTGGCGCGGTGGATATGCCCGGTCGCGATCAGTTGCACGCGCGGATGACGCCGGATGACGGGTGCAAACTCGCTGGCGTTGAGCAGATTCTGGCGGTCCATGTGCCAGATCCCGGCCTTGAACGGCGGATGGTGCAGGAACAGCAGCGCGGGACGGTCCGGCGCTGCCGCCAGCGTCGCGTCAAGCCATCGCAGCGTCGGCCCATCGAGCTGACCATGCGGCTTGCCGTGCACGCTGGAATCCAGCAGCACCAGGTCAAGCCCACCGACCTCGATCTTCTGGTTGAGCGCTCCCGCAGCAAAGGCATAGGACGCAGACGGAAGCGCCGCACGCATCAATTCGCGCGAGTCGTGATTGCCGGGAATGCCGGCAAAGGGCAATTTGAGCGGCGCCAGCAGCCGCTTGAGATATTGATATTCGTCGGCCGACGGCGTGTCGGCAAGGTCGCCGGAGATAACCACGAAGTCAGGCGCCGGATCGAATTCGTTCAGCGCCGCGACACAGCGCTCAAGCGCCTTGGCGGTATCGACCCGGCCATAGGCCAGCAAGCCCGGCGGTTTGATATGCAGGTCGGAAATCTGGGCAATACGGACCGGCTTTGACGACATATGCCCTCTCACTCCTCTGGCGGCAGCAGGCGGACGGCGTCCGGCGAAATCGACAGTCCGACCCGATCCCCGGCGCTGGCGCGCACCGTATTCGGCGCATCGACGGTGAGCGGCCGATCGGATGCGCCGCTGACGACCAGCCGCTGCCGATCACCGATGAAGCTGACGCTGTCGATGCTGCCCGAAAGCGGCGCACTGCTGGGCTCCACAATGTGGATGGTTTCGGGGCGGATCATGGCGACCGCCGCCGGCATATCCGCGGCGCCGGCAACCGGCTGGCGCCCTCCTGGCAATACCAGATGACCGTTCTCGATCGCGGCTTCGACGATATTCGCAGCGCCGATGAATTCGGCGACGAAGCGGTTTTTCGGCGTGAAGTAGATCTCCCGCGGCGTGCCGATCTGGGCAATCGATCCCTTCCGCATCACAACCACGCGGTCGCCGAGCTCCATTGCTTCGGCCTGATCGTGCGTTACGTAGATCGTGGTGATCCCGAGCGCGCGCAGCAAACGGTTGAGCTCACCGCGCAGCCGGTCGCGCAATGCCGCGTCGAGCGCGGTCAGTGGCTCATCGAGCAGCAAAATGCCCGGCCGGATCGCAACCGCGCGCGCCAGCGCCACGCGCTGACGCTGGCCGCCGGAAAGCTGATCGATGCGGCGGTTTTCCAGCCCGGAGATGTTGGTCAGCGCAACCAGTTCGGCGACGCGCGACGCACGCTCCTTGTCGGGTACGCCGCGAATCTTCAGGCCGTAGCCGATATTGTCGGCGACGCTCATGTTGGGAAACAGCGCGTAGGACTGAAACACCATGCCGACATTGCGCCGCTCGATCGGCACCGGCGTCATGTCCTTGCCGTCGAACAGCACCCTGCCGCCGGCGTCGGGCAATTCGAGGCCGGCGATGATGCGCAGCATGGTGGTCTTGCCGCAACCGGAAGGACCGAGCAGCACCAGCGTTTCGCCGCGGGCGATATCGAGGGTCGCAGGTTCAAGCGCGTGCGTTCCGTCGGCAAAAGTCTTGCCGCAGGTCTCGACACGCACGGAGGCGCCATGTCCGGCCTGCGTCATCATCGCTTCTGTTCCTTCTCGGCAAACAATTGCATCGCGACCAGAAGCGGGATGATCATCACGAAAAAGATCAGCGTATAAGCCGAGGCCACCTCCAGCCGCATCGAGGCGTAGCTGTCGGCGAGCCCGATCGGCAGCGTCTTGGTGAGCGGGGTGTGGAGCATCCAGGTGAGGTTGAACTCGCCAAGCGACAGCGTCACCACCATCAGGCTGCCCGCAAGTATTCCCGAGACGGCATTGGGCACGATCACATCGCGAAAACGTCGCCACGGCGATGCGCCGAGCGATGCCGCGCCCTCGTCCAGCGTCTTGATGTCGACGGTTGCGAACACGGCCATGACAGAGCGAACCATGAAGGGCATGGTGAAGATGACGTGACCGACGAGGATGAAGAGCCAGGAACGCCGGAAATCGCCGAAACTGCCGTAGGTCAGGAGCAGCGCTAATGCAATCGCGAGCCCCGGGATCGCCAGAGGCAACGTGATGATTTCTTCGACAATCCGCGCCATCCGCCCGCCCCGCACATGCAAGGCGTAAGCGGCGGGTACCCCCGCCGCGAGTGTCACCGCGAGGGTCGCCGACGCGATCACAAAAGACAGCAGGATTGTGCCGGCGTAGAGCTCCCACACCTGCGCTACCCATTGCAGCGTCACGCCGGACTGGATACCGCGAAAGTAATTCACCGTGACGCCGGCGGAAATCGACAGGATCGCCGGCACCACGAGGAACGCGGCGACGAGCAGCGTGAAGATGAACTGACCGGTAAAAATCAGGCGATCGCGCATGGTGTCATCCGGCCGCGGCGACGGCGCTGCCGCTGAAGGAGCGGGCAAGCGCCAGAATGAACCAGGTGATAATGCCGAGCCCGACCGATAACGCCGCGGAGGTTGAGAAATTGGCGGCCAGCGTAAACTCGGTGTAGATCAGCATCGGCAGCACATCGATATTCGTCGCCAGCGTAAACGCCGTGCCGAATGCACCCATCGCGGTTGCGAAGGCGATCGCACCGGAAGCGACGAAGGCCGGCGCCAGCGCCGGCATCACGACGTCGCGCTGCACCGCCCATGGGCTTGCACCAAGCGAACGCGCCGCCTCTTCCAGGCCGACATCAAGCTTTTGCACCGCCGCCATGATGGTGAGGATGACACGGGGAATTGAGAAATAGAGATAGCCGAGGAACAGCCCGTAGATCGAATAGGCGAACACCAGCTTTTCGCCAAGCAGGCGGTTGGAGAGATCGCCGATCAGACCCTGACGGCCAGCCAGCAGAATGATCAGGAAGCCGATCACTACACCGGGAAACGCCAGTGGAAAGGTCAGCATCGCGATGAGGACGGCGCGACCCGGAAAGCGATGCCGCTGCAGAAACATCCCGGCAATGGTTGCCACGATCAGCGTAACCACGGTGGTCGCGGCTGCGAGCAAAACCGTATTGATGAGGGTTGCGCGGTAACGCGGCTCGGTCAGGATTGCCAGATAGCCCGCGAGGCCTTGCGGGCCTTCCGCGCCGGTCAGGACGAGCCGGGCCATCGGCAGCAGGAAGAATGCCCCCGTTATCGCCACAAGCGGCAGCAGGCACAGCCAGACAAAGGACCTATGTGACATCAAAGGAAATGGCGCCCCGGAGTTATGGTTCTGATTGATCAGAACCATAGCTCTATCTCATGTTTTGACGCGTTTTCTTCACGCGAACCGGTACCCACTTCGCTCGAAAACGCTATTACCGGGGCCCATATTGCCTCAGCGGACCTCGGCGAGATAGCGGTCGACAAAGCCTTTTTGCATGTTTTCCATCTGGCCCCAGTCGACGCTCTTCGCACGCGCGTAATCGCTGTCGGGCAGGAACTTCTTCTTGACGGCCTCAGGCAGCTCGATCGGCCGCGCCGGGCGGAGATAGGCATTGGTCCAGATCGCCTGCCCCTTGTCGGACAGCAGATAGTCCATCACCTTCTTGGCCTTGTCCTTGTCGGGCGCGTTCTTGACCAGGCCAACGACGTAAGGAAACACGACCGATCCTTCGCAGGGGATCACGAATTCAAAATTGCCCTTCTCGGAATACTTCGCGCGATAGGCGTTGAAATCATAATCCAGCAGGATCGGCATCTCGCCGGACACGACGCGGGCGTAGGACGTCTGTTTGGGAACGATTGGATCGTTCTTGCGCAGGTCCTTGAAGAAGTTGATCGCGGGGTCGAAATTCTTGTCGGATCCGCCGAGCGCCAGATTGATCGCGACAGCGCCGACATACCCTACCGCCGCCGACGACGGGTCGAGATAGCCCACCATGCCTTTATAGTCGGGCTTGAGGAGGTCCTTCCAGCAGGCCGGCACCGGCTTGCCGCCGAGCGCGTCCTTGTTCACGAACAGGCCGAGGGTGCCGGAATGAATCGTGGTCCAGTAACCGTCGGCATCCTTCAGCCCGGCGGGGACCTGATCCCAATTCACGGGCTTGTAGGGCTCCAGCGCATCCTGAGCCTTCGCCTTCATGCCGAAGGTGACGCCGAAATAGCCGATATCGCCGACCGGATTGGCCTTCTCGGCGAGGATCTGCGCCAGCGCCTGGCCGGAGTTCTTGTTGTCGTGTGGGATGTCGTAGTTGAGGTCGGCCTTGATCGCCTTGAGCATCGAGGCCCAGTCGGCCCATTCCGGCGGACAATTGTAGCAGATGACGTCGGCCGCTTTGGCGGATCGCCAGGGCGCAATCACCGACAGCGCCAGCAAGACAACAACAAAACGGACGGTTTTCATGGACTACCCCGGCTAGCATGGCGACTGAGGACTTCAGCACCAACCGGAGAGCAAGTATAGGCCGCGTATGAAGGTTTTGCGACAGAGCATATTGCTCTGCAGCAAACGGGGATGGCGCGACCGCAGGCATCAACGAATTTGGTCAACCTGTGATTTCCGGGTAGTGTATCAGTTTGAAATTTCGGCGGCCTTTTTCTTGTAAGGTCCGCGCTTAGCGGTAAGATTCGCAAGGGAGAGGCAACCCGATGGCAAGTCTTCATATCTTTCTGACCATCCGCGATCGTCAAGACGCCGCGAAAAATCTCGTGCTGCAATACCGCATCGAGCGTGCGGCAAAATGGATGGGGCGCGTCGGTCTCGTGATGCTCGCCATCGGCATCCTCTGTATGATCGTCGGGCCCATGAGGCCGAACCATTTCTACGGGAAATGAACGGGCTCAAGCGAGATTTCAAACTGATACACTTCCGATTTCCGGTAAGTTCGAACGCGGGAGGATCCGCGCCATGTACCAGCCCGACGGCGTCAAGACGTCGCCCGGGTTTCCGATTCCGGACCGCATGAAAGCCTGGGTGCTGGGGGATCCGGACCAGCTGTTGCTGCGCGACAAACCCGTACCGGTGCCCGCGCGCGCTGAAGTCCTGGTCCGCATCGACGCGGTGGCGATCTGCGCAACCGATCTCGAGATCATTCATTCGGGTTCGCCGGCCAGTATTCAGGGCGGCCTGCCCTTCAACAGGAATTTCACGCCGGGCCATGAATATATGGGCACCGTTGCCGCGCTTGGGCCCGATGTCGACGAGTTCGCGATCGGCGAGCGGATCAGCGTGGAGATTCACGCCGGCTGCGGCCAGTGCAAGCGCTGCCGGCAAGGCATGTACACGTCATGCCTGAACTACGGGAAGCCCGAGAAAGGCCATCGCGCCAACGGCTTTACCACCGACGGCGGCTTTGCCGAATATGCCGTCAACCACATCAACACGCTGGCGCGGGTGCCCGACACCATGAGCGATGCGGAGGCGACGCTGGTCGTCACCGCCGGCACCTCGATGTATGGCCTGACAGAATTGGGAGGGTTAGTCGCGGGCGAGAGCGTCGTGGTGATCGGCCCGGGGCCGATCGGGCTGCTCGCGGTGGCCGTAGCCAAGGCGCTAGGCGCCAGCCCGGTGATCCTGACGGGGACCCGCAACAAGCGGTTGGCAATCGGCCAGGAGCTCGGCGCCGACCGAGTCGTCAACATCAACGACGAGGACGCCGTCGAGGTCGTCAGGCAGCTCACCGGCGGCATCGGCGCCGACTATGTCGTGGAATGCGCCGGCACCGAGGCGACCATCAACCAGGCCATTCACATGACCAATCGCGGCGGAAAAATCTGCCTCGCCGCGTTTCCGCACGATCCGGTGACGATGGACCTCGCCCATCTCGTGAAGAACAATATCTACGCTTACGGCATCCGCGGCGAAGGCCGTAGCGCTACCCGCCGCGCCATGGCGCTGATGGCGGAAAAGCGCTTCGATGCGACCCGAATTCACACCCACACATTTCCGCTCGCCGATCTGCCGACCGCGTTAAGATATGCGCGCGAGCGGGTCGAAGATGCCATCAAGGTGGTCGTCACCAACCGCCGGGTAAATGCGGTTGCGCATGCCGCGGCCGAGTAAGGCCGTCAACGCCCCTCGAACTTCGCCTCACGTTTCTGCATGAAGGCCTTGATGCCTTCTTGCATATCGTGCGTCTTGAATAGCGGCAGGAGCTGCAGGTAGACGTGATGGACGTGGTCGGGGAACGTCTCGTTGAGCCCCATCCGCATCATGCGCTTGGCAGCCTGAACCGCCAGGGGCGCATTGGCCGCGATCTCCCGCGCTACTTCGCCCGCCCGCGCCATCAGGGCCGCGTCCGGCACGACCTCATTGGTGAGGCCCCATTCCAGGGCCTCCCGCGCCGAGAGCGTGCGGCCGGTAAAGATCAACTCGGATGCCTTGGCCCAGCCGATCATCCGCGGCAAAAACCACGTGCCACCCGATTCCGGAACCACGCCCCGCTTGACGAAGGCTGCCGCGAGCTTGGCCGATTCGGCCATGATGCGGATGTCGCAACCGAGCGCCGTATCCATGCCGTAACCGGCGGCCCCGCCATTGACGGCGCAAATGGTCGGCTTGTCCATGGATTGCAGAACGGTCGGCGGCGTGTTGCGCAGATCGAGCGACGTCGGAGAGGATGCCGAGCTAAGGCCGTCGCCACTTCGTTCCTTCCGCAGATCCAGGCCGGCACAAAACGCCCGTCCGTTTCCGGTGAGGATGACGCAACGGACGTCCCGGTCTTCATTTGCCCGGATGAGCAACCGCGTCAGATCATTGAGCATGGGGCCCGAAATCGTATTCATCCGCTCCGGCGCATTCAACGTGATGACGGCGATATGGTCGGCGACGTCGTAGAGCACTTCGCTGGATTCGGTCTGCGTGGCGCGTTGAGCTTGTTCCATATCGGCTTCTCTTTGTTCGTGTTTATCGGCGACGCTACCGCTTAGATCCGTCCCAGGGCGGTCAGGATAACCTGAGGCGTCAGCGGAATCTCCGTGATAACAGCGCCAAACGGCCGGAGCGCATCGTTGACGGCATTGGTCACGGCCGCCGCCGCCCCTGCCGTACCAGCTTCGCCCGCGCCCTTTGCACCCAATTCGGTTTCAAGCGTCGGCGAAACCACATGCCCGACATCGATATCCGGCATCTCACCGGACATCGGAACCAGATAGTCGGCCATGTTGGCGTTGGTGAGCTGACCGCGCTCGTCGTAGACACATTTTTCAAACAACGCGGCGCCAAGGCCCTGCACCACCCCGCCCCTGATCTGCTCATCGACCAGTTGCGGATTGATGATGGTGCCGCAATCCTCGACCACCCAATGCTTCAATAACTTGACGAACCCCGTATCGGTATCAACCTCCAGCCACGAGGCCTGAACGCCGTTGGTAAAAGCGAACGGATATTCGCGCGGGACAAAATGGCGGGTCGCCATCAGTTCGGGTTGAATGCCCGGCGGCAGCGTATCAGGGCGGAAATAGACGATACGCGCGAGCTCATTCAATTCGATGCGCGTCGCACCATCGCTGGCATTCACGACATTGTTGTTGACGATGTCGAGTTCACCCGCCGTCGACTGCAGGATGGCGGCGGCAACATCGAGAATATTCCTGCGCAGCACTTTCGCGGCTTGAAGCGCAGCTTCGCCGCCGATGCCGGCGCCGCGCGACGCCCAGGTGCCGCCGCCATAGGGCGTATTATCGGTATCGCCCAGAATGACACGGACACGGTCCATCGAAATGCCGAGCGTGCTGCCGACAATCTGCGCGGTGAGCGATTCCGATCCCTGTCCCTGCTCGGTGATGCTGGTCTGGCAGATCACCGAGCCCTGGGCGTCCAGCCGCACGGCGACGCCGTCCTGCGATGAAATCTTCGCGCCGCCCACGCCATAGAATGCCGCGCTGGGGTTGGTAACTTCGATAAAACTGGCGATGCCGATACCGCGATGGATATTCCTGGTTCGCAAGGCCGCTTGCTCGGCGCGTAGCGCGTCATAATCCATCATGCTGATGAGCTTGGTCAGCGCGGCATGATGTGACAATTGCTCGAAGCGCAACCCCGATGGCGACGCGCAGGGATATGCGTCGTCAGCAATCAAATTGCGACGACGGATTTCGACCGGGTCCATGCCGATTTTCATGGCTGCCAGATCGACCAGGCCTTCGGTCACCGAGCAGGCGATCGGATGACCGACCGCGCGATACTGGCACATCACATTTTTATTCTGGAACACGACGCGGGCACGGGCGCGGTAATTTTGGGTCACATAGGGACCGCCGACGAGATTGACGACCTGGTTGGCCTCGATCGCGCTGGTGCGCGGATACATCGAATACGGCCCGATCCCCGTGAGATCATCGATCTCGAATGCCGTGATGGTGCCATCACGCTGGACGCCGATCTTTCCCTTGCACCGATGGTCGCGGGCATGGATGTCGGTGTTGAAGCTCTCGACCCGGTCGGCGACGAATTTGACCGGCCGCCGCAGGAGCTTCGATAGTGCATAGGTCGCCATCTCGTCGGCATAAATATGCACCTTGATGCCGAACGAGCCGCCGACGTCCTTGCAGACCACGCGAACCTGAGCCTCCCTAAGCCCCAGATGCAGCGCGGCGATATTCTGCACCATGTGCGGCGCCTGGGTGCCTTGATAAATGGTCAGCCGCGCTTCCGCGGCATTCCAGTCAGCAACTACCGAGCGCGGCTCCAGCGTCACGCCGGTATGCCTTCCGAAGATGAACTCCGCCTCCACCACCTCGTCGGAGCCGGCAAAGGCCTGGTCCACCGCGCCGGCGTCGTGGTTCCGTTCAAAGGCCAGGTTGTCACCGAGCGAAGCATGAATCACAGGCGTCGCCGGATCGAGCGCCGTGCTCATGTCCGTTACGGCCTCAAGCTCCCCGTACTCGACCAAAATGTGTTCGGCGGCATCTTCGGCCGCACTCCGGCTGCTGGCCACCACGGCCGCGACCGCCTCGCCCTGCCAACACACGCGGTCGATCGCGATGGCGCTTTGCGGAGCGGATTTCAGGCCCTTCAAATGAGAGAGCACGCCGACCCACGGCGTGATGACAGCGGCAAGTTCCTGTCCGGTCACGACGGCGACCACGCCGGGCATACATTTTGCCGCTGACGCGTCAATGCGTATGATCTTTGCGTGCGCATACGGCGAGCGCAGGAACACGACATGCGCCATGCGTGGCAATTCGATGTCGCTGACATAGAGCCCGCGCCCCTGCATCAGGCGATCGAGGTTCGGCCTTGGCACGATCTTGCCGATATAGGAGTTCGGCCGGTCGAGCACCGAGAGCGGGTCTCGCTTTTCAGGTCCCGACGTCATGCGGTACGCCCGGCGCGTGCACGCGCGGTGGACTCGACGGCGTCGACAATCGCCTGATAGCCGGTGCAGCGGCAATAATTACCGGAAAGGTGCTCGCGGATCTGCTCTCGATCGGGGGCGGAGGTTTGCTTCAACAGATCCTGCGCCGCCATCAGCATTCCCGGCGTGCAAAAACCGCATTGCAACGCGTTGCGGTCACGGAACGCCGCCTGCAAATCGGCGATCTCGCCGCTGTCGGACAGTCCTTCGATCGTCTCCACCGATGCATTGTCTGCCTGCACGGCCAGCATCAGGCAGGCGCGCACGATCTCGCCGTCAACGCGAACCGTGCACGCGCCGCAAACGCCATGCTCGCAGCCGACATGTGTGCCGGTCAATTTCAGATACTCACGCAGAAAATCCGCCAGATTGAGCCGCGGGAGCACTGAGGTATCGACACGTTCGCCATTCACTTCGAGCGAAATGGTTATGGGAGCCGTCAAACGAAGGCTCCCGCGTGGAGTTCGGGGCGGGAAAGCAGCTCGGACACGGAGCGCGCCAACAGGACCTTGGCCAGATGCCGGCGCATGGCAGGTGTTGCCTGATGATCCTCTTGCGGATCAAGTTCGTCAGCCAATGCAGACAAGGCCTCGGACAACACAGACGACGTGACCGCAACATTGACCAGTTTGCCGGCGGCCCCGGCGAGCAACGGGCGATCGCCGACGGCAAAAAAGCCAAGCCGGAGATCGGCAAAGCGACCGTCATTGATGACCGCCTGCGCCGCCAGACCGACGATGGCGTAGTCGCCATGCCGGCGGGCGAATTCATGGAAAAAATGGCTGGATTGCCTTGGCGCGACCGGCAGGTCGACCGCGACCAGCAATTCCTGCGGCGACAGTGCCGTCTCGTATATTCCGGTGAAGAATTCCCTCGCGGCGATTCGCCGTTCGCCACCAGGACCGCGGACGACGATGGTGGCCGCCAGGGCGACCATACAGGCCGGCAGTTCTGAGGCTGGATCCGCGTGTGCCAGACTTCCCCCGATCGTGCCGCGGTTGCGGATCGCCGGATGCGCAACATGAGTGACCGCATCCGCCAGCAGGGGCGCGTGGGCCGCGATTTCGGTGGATTTCAGCAGGTCGACATAGCGGGTCAGGGCTCCGATGGTGAGGATTCCCTCCTTCACCGCGATCCCGCGCAACTCGGCAAGCCCCCCAATGTCGACAACGAGTTCGGGAGAGATCAGCCGCAGGTTCATCGCCGGCATCAGGCTCTGGCCGCCCGACAAGACCTTGGCCCTGTCGCCCTGATCGGCCAGCAGTTCCAGCGCATTTTCAACGCTGGTTGCGCGGGCATAAGCGAAAGCCGAGGCCTTCATTTCGACGTGACCTCCCCGGCCGAATATGAGTATTTTCCCGAGATTAGACGGCGGCCCCTTTCAAAGGTCAAGTTTGTTTCTGGAGCGATTATTTAGACTTGGGACTTGTCATGATGCGGCGGACGAAGCACGTTCGCTGCCAAACAAAAAACTGTCGTTGGGAACAGCAGACTATGAAGCTCGGGTTCTTTACCATGCCGATCCATCCTATCGACAAGGATTGGCGGCTATCTCTGAAGGAGGACCGCGAAGCTTTCCTGCTGGCGGACGAGCTGGGCTTCACCGAGGCCTATGTCGGCGAGCACATCACCGACAAAGCCGAGAACATCACCTCCTGCATCGCCTTCATCGCCTGGCTCGCCGCCGCGACGAAACAAATCAAGCTCGGCACCGGCACCGTCAACATGCCGAACGCGCATCCTGCTGCCGTTGCTGCCTCGATAGCGATGCTCGACCACATGCTCGACGGCCGCCTGATCTTTGGTATTAGCCCCGGCGGGCTGCTGTCGGACGCGGAAGTCTTCGGTAATCTCGAAGCGGACCGTAACGCGATGTTCCTGGAAGCGATCAACCAGGTCCTTCAAATCTGGGCGAGCGAGCCGCCGTATAATCTGCAAGGCAAATACTGGAACGTATCGGTTCAAAAGACCCTGATCGAGGATATCGGCCAGGGGTTCATCCCACGCCCCCTGCAACGGCCGCATCCGCCGATCGTGGTGACGGCGGTGGCGCCGTTCTCAAAGGGCGTGACGGAAGCGGCAGCGCGCGGCTGGGACCCGATCTCGGCAAACTTCCTGATGCCGGCCTGGGTGAAGAGCCACTGGCCTAAATACGTCGAAGGTTGCGAACGTTCCGGTCGTCCTGCCGATGCAGCGAATTGGCGCGTCGCCAAGAGCGTGTTCGTCGCCAACGACGCCGCGACTGCCAAGGCCTACGCGACCGACCCGAACGGGCCCTACGTTTACTATTATCGTTCGCTGTTCACCAAGCTGAAACGCGGCGGCCGCATCGAACTGTTCAAGACACGCCGAGACCAGCCGGACGACGAGGTGACGCTGGAGTCGATCTGCGACAAGCTCATCATTCACGGCACGCCCGACAGCGTGGCAGATCAGCTGTTGGCTTTTCAGGAAGAGACCGGCCCGTTCGGCACGCTGCTCTATGCCGGCAAGGACTGGAAGGATCGCGAACTCGGGCGTCAGTCGATGATCCTGATGGCCGAAAAAGTCATGCCACGGGTCAACGCCGATATGGCCGGACGCGCGAAAGCCGCCGAATAGTCCGCTCACTCAGGGAAACCGACCTTGGCTCTCAGCGATCGCATCCCCTATCAGGCTCAAATCGACCGGCCAAGGCTGACACTTCCCGGCGGCAGGAAGCTCGCCGTTTGGGTCATTTTAAATGTTGAGGAGTGGCGCATCGAGAACGCGATGCCGCGCACGGTGCTGAGCCCGCCGATGGGCCAGCCGCTATTGCCTGATGTGCCGAACTGGTCATGGCATGAATACGGCATGCGCGCCGGCTTCTGGCGCCAGTTCAAGGCGCTGACCGACCGCAAGATACCGGTGACCCTCGCGCTGAATGCCAATGTCTGCAACAGCTATCCTCGGGTTGCGTCCGCGGCGCTTGAAGCTGGCTTCGAGTTCATGGGCCACGGATTCCTGCAGGGCCCGATGCACAAGCTCGACAACCAGGCCGATACGATCAAACGCTCGGTCGAGACCATCGCGAAGTTCTCGGGAAAACCACCGCGATCCTGGGAGAGCCCCGGCCTCACCGAAACCGAGGAGACCCTCGACCTCCTGCGCCTCAACGGCATCGAATATCTGGCGGACTGGGTGATCGACGACCTGCCGCAGGATATCGCCACGCCTCACGGCAAGATCACAACGATCCCGTATTCGGTCGAAACCAACGATATCGTGATCCACGCACTGCAGCACCTGCCTTCCGAGCAATTCCTGAAGCGCTGCGCCGATCAGTTCGACCGGCTCTATCTCGAAGGCTCAACCAACGCGCGGATCATGGCGATCTCGATTCATCCGTATATTACGGGCGTACCGCATCGTATCAAATATCTGGAAGCACTGCTCGATTACGTCATCGGCCATGATGGCGTCGCGCTGATGACCGCCAGCGAGATCGGAGATTGGTACCGAGCCGAAATGGCGAAGGCATAGTCGGCACAATACAGTGGCACCTGATCTGGCCACGCTTCGGCGTGGCCAGACGGCTTACGGCTTGCTCTCGTCAGCAACAAACCGACCGAAACCACCGCGCGCAAACAACAGCGGCTCCTGACGATTATAGGCATAGGCCTCGACCGCGCCGAGGAAGATGATGTGGTCGCCGCCATAGTACCGGTCCGCGGTGCGGCATTGGAAATTGGCAACACTGTCAGCCAGCACCGGCGCATTGCCGAGCCCCCGGGTCCAGCTCACGCTGGCGAATTTGTCGCCGGAGGATTTTGCGAATTGCGAGGCTAGCGCCTGCTGCGAGGCTCCGAGAACATTGATGGTGAAATGACTGGCATTCTGGAAGATGGTCAGGCCTTGCGAGAACATGCCGAGACTCCACAACACCAGCGGCGGGTTCAGGGACACCGAGGCAAAAGAGTTGCAGGTCACGCCATAAGGCTTTCCGTCAGCCGCCATCGCAGTAACGATAGTGACGCCGGTCGCAAACGTGCCCAACGCGTTGCGAAAGTCCCGGGGGTCGATGGCCGAGTTGTCGGCGGCGAATTCATTGGCCGGATCAGCCGGATGTTTGGGTGCGTCGGACATCCGCCTGGCCTCAAAGCGTCAGATTTTCGGACGGCAAGCCAAGCGCCACACGTCCATAATTGGTTCCCGCCGCATCGAAATTGAATGCGAGGTGCGAATTCACTGCATGGGCATCACGGAACTGCCGCTGCAACGCTCCTGACGTGAACAGACTGCGTGCGCCGCTCGCAGCAAACAAAAGCGATACCGCATCGGTGCAG
Organism: Bradyrhizobium sp. KBS0727; assembly: GCF_005937885.2. Taxonomy (NCBI): domain Bacteria; kingdom Pseudomonadati; phylum Pseudomonadota; class Alphaproteobacteria; order Hyphomicrobiales; family Nitrobacteraceae; genus Bradyrhizobium; species Bradyrhizobium sp. KBS0727. The sequence continues at coordinate 5,156,947 of NZ_CP042176.1, forward strand.
AGGTTCACCGAAAACGCGCCATCGCGCCGCAACCTCGTCTTGGCCGCAATATCGGGAACGCGGTGACGCTGCGCGTTCGCCATCGCATCGATGCAGTTGGTGCGCATGATCAGGCGTGCGGCATCGATCTTGGCGGAGGCCTCCGCGATCTTGATTTGCGTGGTCTGCATATCGCTGACCTTGGCGCGATTATAGGTCGAAGCCCGGTGACGCGCTAATTCGACATAGTCGTTCAGGCACGCCTGCGCGTTGCCGAGACCGACACCGGACAGCACGTACGGAAACAGGGAAAATACCGGCAGCGCATAGAGCGCATTTGGATTGACGGCGCTCCCGGGTGTCGGTCCGCCCGTGAGATCGCTCACGGAAATCGTCATCGGTTCAGCAACAAAGGCAGCCGTCACCCTGACATCGTTCGATCCGGTGCCACAGAGGCCGGTCGCGTTCCAGGTATCATTGATCTTGTAATCGCGCCTGTTGAGCAGGAATATCCGGTATTCGATGCCATCGGCCTCATCGTCCGACGAGACCACACTGGCAAGCATATTCCAGTCGCAGGACTCGACGCCCGAGGAGAACGGCCAGTGGCCGTTCAGCTCATACCCCCCGTCGACCTTCCTGGCGCGACCGGCTGGAAAAACGAAGGACGATGCGATCAGCGCGTTGACGTCTTTGTCCCAGACCGCCGCTTGCGCACGCGGGTCAAACATTGCCAGCATCCAGTGATGACTGGCGAGGTTGGCGAAATTCCACGCCACGGAAGCATCGGCCTGCCCCAGCGCATCCGCGCAATCGACCAGCGCGACATAGTCAAGCTCGGATCCGCCGACACGTTTGGGCTGCAAAATCCGGAACAGGCCGGTATCGTGCAAATCACGCTCGGTTTCCGGCGGCAAGCGCCGCAGTTCTTCGGTTCTCTGGGCGCGGTCGCGCAACTCTGGAATCAGCGCCCTGGCGCGAGCGATCATGGCGGCATGGTTGCCCGGCCCCTCCCCGGCGGGCGAACCAGCATCTGGCCTGTGGCCGTCTCCCGTCATTGACGTTACCTCGGACGTTCCTCGCTCGCTACGTGTTCTGCGTTCTGATGCGGCCGAGCTTGGCCAGTCTATCGTCTGGTCACCAATGATCAAGGCACGCGGCGAACATGGCTACTCCGCCATATTATGCTGCTGCCAGCGTAACAGATATGCCTGCAATCGCCAGATGACCGCCGACAGCGCAACGCCAACCAGCATCCCCTACCCTATCTTTCACGGCCTCAAGAACCACGAGGGGAAAGGTGTTGAGATTGTCGGCGAGGCGCGTCCCGCGCGGAGGAAGTTGAAAGAGGTCTCCAACTGAGGCGGCCTCTTGCTGGCCAGACAGTCTTAATGCCCTCGATACTTTTCGGCTGGCCCCCATTGGCCGCATTTATTTCGGCAATATCCGTATGGGTACGCGTTCCAAAGCCCGCGCTCCTTTAGGTTTGCTCGGCACTGATTGAGGCATGCGAGGCCCCTGTCGTGCGCCGAGGCGGGGACGACAGCGGCTAAAAGTACGATGCCTATGCCACCGGCTATTGTAGCGATCCAATTTGAACGCATCATGGAGCGTCCTCCAACTGGGGTCACCAACTGAGGCGGCCTTAGTACAAGGCGAGCGCAATACCAAAGCACGCGAACAGCGTCGCCGGGCTGAGCGTCACGTAGACCAGAGCCTCTTCCTTGCATTTTTTCAGATCGTGCATTTGGCTTCAATGCCGATGCCGGAGACTGGTTCCTACAAGCGGCCAGGGAACTAGGTTCTGGGTAGGAGAACTACGGGGCTTAGGCCAAGCTTGGGTCGGCCGGACCAAAAGGGACCACTCCTAAAATTGTAAGGGGACCATTCACCATGTAATTGAATGGAAACGGGCCAGTACCCGAACGTTGCAGTACCTAGACGCACCCATTCGACAAGCGGGACGGCGCGCAAGACTTGTGAAGTGCGAGCCACCAATGACCGTGATCAAACGCCGGGATGGGAGCGGTGTCGAGGAACGTCCGACGATGAAGTTCGGCGAGCGAATCCGCGACATCATCGTCCCGCCCATCAACCTCTCGAATTCGGTACATTGGCGAGACTCTACAGACCTGATAGTTGTTGTTTGAGTCCACACGCTAACGAGCCATCGATGAGAATTCGTGACGCTGTCCCGAACGATGCCTCCGCCGCGTGCGAGGTGATGCGGCGCTCCATCACAGAGCTCTGCGCTGCCGATCACGGCAACGCCCCAGTCATTCTGGGACGATGGCTGAGCAACAAGACGCCTGAAATATTCAGGTCATGGATCCGGCCTGGGAATTCCGTTCTCGTCGCCATCGATATCGAATCCGACAATATCCTTGGCGTCGGCATCCTTGGCGTCGGCTGCGTTACCGATGACGGAGAGATCACACTCAATTATGTTTCGCCTGTTGCACGATTCCGCGGCGTAAGCACGGCCCTACTAGTGGATCTCGAAAAGCGGGCGATCGAGCGCGGTAACAGGGAGTGCCGACTTGAGAGCACGGAAACCGCGCGACGATTTTACCGGGCTAGAGGATACCGAGAAGAAGGAGCAGCCGGACGCAAATTCGGAACCGCCGCCGGCTATCCGATGTCAAAGCAAGTCAAATAACGCAGCAGGGCTATTTGCTAAGCATTGCCATGAAGCCCATCCAGACCGCGCCAACAAGGCCGGTAGCTATGACGGTAATTGCCGCCTTAAAGGCGTAGTTCTGCGCCTGCTCTACGCTCTTCCGCCACTTACGTAGATGGATAAAATCCGCTCTGATTTCCTTTCTGTCTTCCTCGTCAATACCAAATGAAGTCAGGATGGCCGTGACGGTCTTGACCATCGCTTCATCCAATGTGTTATCGTTTACCCTACGCTGCTCGGCCAGCACCCCATGGACAGTGCTCCTGATTTCGTCCGGGCCCATCGCTTGATGATCCTCGCAACGTGCTAGCGACCGGATTTCAGTACGTGATTTGGCCATGCCGGTGAATTTCCGCAATCAGGAAGAGCCGACACCAATGAATCGGCATCTGATTTTGCAGTGCACTATATATCCATGTTGGGCATCGCGACGACTCCGAAAGGTGGTAGTGTCGAAACGTCGTTCGATGCCGTCATCGCGCGAAGAGCTTTCTTCGGCCTTGATCCTGATCCGTGTTCTCTGCTTTAGAACGACCAACAATACGGGCCGGCCAATCGCGCGGCTTTTGGAGGAATACGATGAACCTACCCGTCCGCGCGAATCCGCGCCCTCAGCCTTCCGACTCACCGCGCGGCCTGGCGCTGTTGCGCGATCCGCTGCTGAACAAGGGCACGGCATTCACCGAGCAGGAACGCGACGCGCTCGGATTGCGCGGCTTCCTGCCGGCGCACGTATTTTCGATGCAGACGCAGGTCGAGCGCGTAATGGCCAATTTGCGCGAATTGCCCAACGACCTCGCCAAATATGTGGCGCTGAACGAACTGCACGACCGCAACGAAGCCCTGTTCTTCCGCGTCGTGTCCGACAACATCGATGAAATCCAGCCGCTGATCTACACCCCGACGGTAGGCCTCGCCTGCCAGCGCTTCGGCTACATCTTCCAGCGGCCGCGCGGCCTGTTCATCGCGGCCTGCGATCGCGGGCGTATTGCCGAGCTTTTGGCCAACTGGCCCTATTCGACCAAACTGATCGTGGTCACCGACGGCGAGCGTATCCTGGGCCTCGGCGACCTCGGCGCCAATGGCATGGGCATTCCGGTCGGCAAGCTGTCGCTCTATTCCGCCTGCGCCGGCATTCATCCGGAGCTCTGCCTGCCGGTGGTGCTCGATGTCGGCACCAACAATGAGGCGCTGCTGAACGATCCCTATTATATCGGCATGCGCCAGCGGCGCCTGAGCGGCGCGGCCTATGACGAGTTCGTCGACGAGTTTGTCACCGCGGCGCGCGAAACCTTCCCCGGCGTCATGATCCAGTTCGAGGATTTCGCCAATCACTCGGCCTTCCGTCTGCTGCACAAATATCGCGACGTCATTCCCGTCTTCAACGACGACATTCAGGGGACGGCTGCGGTCGCGCTCGCAGGCCTGTTCTCGGCGCTACGTGTCACCGGCGGCAAGCTCGCGGACCAGACCGTGCTTTTCCTCGGCGCGGGAGAAGCCGCAACGGGGATCGCCGACCTCATCGTTTCAGCCATGATGACCGAAGGGTTGACCGAAGCCGAGGCCATCAGGCGCACCTGGCTGGTGGATTCACGCGGCCTCGTCGTCAAGGATCGCGCCGGCCTCACCGAGCACAAGCTTCGCTACGCACACGATCAGGCGCCGATTGGCGATTTTCTGACCGCGATCAACACGCTCAAGCCCACCGCGATCATCGGCGTCGCGGCGGTCGGCGGTGCGTTCACGCCTGAAGTGCTGCAGGCCATGGCCGGGCTCAACGAGCGGCCGATCGTGTTTGCGCTCTCCAATCCGACCTCGAAGGCGGAATGCTCCGCCGAGGAAGCCTATCGCTACACCGGCGGTCGCGCGCTGTTCGCATGCGGCAGCCCCTTTGATCCGGTAAAATTCGACGGCAAGACGTTCGTGCCGCGCCAGGGCAACAATTCCTACATCTTCCCCGGCGTCGGGCTTGGCGCAACGGCGTGCGGGGCACGACTGGTGACCGACGAAATGTTCATGGTTGCCGCTCATGCGCTGGCGCAACTCGTCAGTCCGGAAGACCTGGCGCAGGGCAGCCTTTATCCGGCGCTGCCGCGGATCCGCGAAGTCTCCGCCCGCATCGCCGAGGCGGTCGCTGTCGTTGCCTACAACAACGGGCTTGCGACCGGACACGCACCGAACGACATGACGGCGTTCATTCATGCGAAGATGTACGATCCGCATTATTGAGCACGCGCGGTTTCGAATCGATGCCGTCCGGCCCGGCACGCCGGTCCGTGGCGGTATCCGGGACCACGGTGCGAAAGGGCAATGGCCGGAAAATCCGTGTGCTCGCTGTCGTGCCCGGGGCTCGGCATGAGTTGAATGATCTCGGCACTCAAGAACACCCCTCCCAAATCGCGACAGCAATCAATCCGACAAGGGCGAGCGATATCAGATAAGCGGTCATTGGCTTCTCGCTTGCAATGAATATGCGGCATGATCGCAAGGCCGATCATTTCGGGCACGAACCCTATCCCCACCGGGGGCCGCGTGCGGTCGTGGATTTCAGCCCACGCCGCGCGCTGGCACGTTCGCGCATGCCGGCTAATAGTGCTCATGGTTGGAGGCTCGGACGGCGGCACGCTGCGACGCCCGTGCGGCAGGCGTTGGGAGACGTGGCGCCGCGATGTGCGACCGCCGTCCGATTCAAAAAGCTCGTGAAAAAGCCCGCGGCGGATTTCTCCGCGCGGGCTTTATGATTTCTGCGATGATGTCGTTTTGCCCCTGATTTGCCCGACGTGCCAAACTATTTTCGAGCCGTCAACAAATTGCGGAAAATGCAACACAACTAATTGGACGAATTGAAACTTCCCTGACCGATTGTCGCTCACAGAACGAAAAACCCGCTGCCGGTTTCCCAGCGCGGGCTTTACGATATTGGCGATGATGTCGTTTTGCCCCTGATTTGCCCGACGCGTCAAGCGCTATATGATTTGGTCCGGCGTATCGACATTCAGGCGAAATCACTGGACGCCGGTTGGCAAACCAGGCGCCCACCAGAGCGCAAGGAGGCCATCGATGTTTTTCGTTGCTACCGTGCTCGCAATCCTGTCGGGCCTGTTCTATGCGGCAAGCCACCATGAGATCGGCTCACTGGGTGTCACGATGTGCCAGTATGGCAGCCCGTTCTGCGACAACCCGCTGCTCGTCCTGACGGGAGCAGGTCTTGCCGCATGCTGGGGCGCATTCGTCAGCGTCCGCTGACGTCGCTGCCTTTACGAATTTTCGTGATGATGCCCCTATGCCCCTGATTTGCCCGACGTGTCAAATTCAGGATGGCCCGATGCCCCCTCCGGGCGTCGGGCCCGGCGGCGCAGGACCGCAATCTGGAACCTCAACGCGTTTCCGGATTGGCCGGATAAATCGGCTTTGGCCCGGCCGGATCAGGCTCCAGCCTCGGGTTCGGTTCGCTCGGCACGACGCTGGCCTCGGCCGCGCGGGCAGCCTCGCCGGTGGTGCCGTAGTGGGCCATCGCTGCGGTTTGCACCTTGGGCTTGTTCCTGGGCCCGTGATCGACGATCAGCATGCCGAGCACGCCCAGAACAGCAATCGCAATCGCGACCAGCAGCGGTATCCCGCCGCTTCGCATCGAATGATTTTCTCTCGATTGATCGTTCGTCATTTCGACGTCCCGGGTTGATTTCCTCTGATGAAATCAAATCCCATCGACGACGATGGTTCCGCTTCCGGACCATTGGGCGGCAAAGCCAGCGCGGAACAAAATTCTCTCTCAGGTATTGTTCCATCAGACCGTTATTTGACGGCCTCCCGCGGGTGCGAACCATTTCAGTGAGCAGCAAAACGTGAACATCGAACCATCAGAGCCATCGCAACCCGGCATGGCGGAGCGTGCCATCGACACCGCGACCGATGTGTCACGCACGATTACCGAAGTGTCCGCTGCGCTTCGGGCCGCAGTCGATCGCCTAAGCAAAGCGATCGCAACGGCGCGACAACCTGGAAATCCGCTATCCACCGTCAGCGCCATCACCCGCGAAGCGCCGCTGGCGAGCTTGTTCGTCGCCTTCCTGTTCGGTGTCGCAGTCGCGCGACGGCGCTAGCTCTCAGAGTTTGATTTTCGTCGCGTCCTTCGCGGCCGACATCACGCCGCCCGTGATCTGGCGCATATGCTCGCCGGCGTTGGTGAACTGGCTTCGTAGGAATTCCGACTGGATGCGCATCGCTTCCTGGAGATCGGTCGCATGAACCAGCTTGCGGGCATGCTCGAACGCAGCCTTCATGTTCTGCTCGGTGAAGGACAACGCCTGCTTGGAAATCTCGGTGCCCGCGCCCGGCATCGAGGTCATCGACTTGCCGGCAGCATCGAAGAACATGCCGAACGCCTTTTCTGCCTGATCAATGGTTTTTTCGGCCAGATCGCGCAGTTCGGCCGGAACTTCGATTTTCGGTTCAATCATGACCACTTTCTCCAATGTCCCCTTCGGGAAGCTAGCATAATTCCGGGCCGCGTCTGCCGCCGTATTGGGCCAAAGCGGCCCGCCATGAGGCCACCGGCAGGGCCCATCGCCAAGGAATAATTTCCTGTCCGCCCGTAACGTTACGGGCGCCCCGCCCGATTCCAATCGAGTCAACAGTGTGGCATAGTGATTCGGGGTTAGGGCTCAACTGTCGGTGGCGTTGCGTCTCTTGTTACGTCTCTCTTGGGGACTTGGGGATAAGATGCTGCAAACTTTCAGGCCGACGCCGACCTGCACGCGATTCCAGACCAGCATAGAAATGCCGTGTATCAAATGCGGCGCGCAGATGCGGCTGGCCACGATCGAGCCGCGCGATCAAACATATGACGTGCTGACTTATCGGTGCGCGCCCTGTAACTCCGGCGAGAGCTTTCTGAAAGCACGCTAGAGTTTATCGGTTCTGATCAAACAGGCTCCGGTCGTTTGTTTGACGCATGTTCTTCACGCGAGCAGGCACCCCCTCGTTCGAAAATGCCATGGAACGAACCGCTACCCGTTCAGCACGGCGGTCCCTGCCGGTGTCAGCACAGGCCCTTCGTCACGAACCTCGATCATGCCGAGGTCGGTCAGGATGCGCATATCCTCGTCGCTGACGGGCGACATCTTCAGCCGGCGCGCCTGAATGTCGCGTAGCGTCCAGCGAAGTCCGATAGCTCTTTCAAGGCCGAGTTCAGCGAAGGGATTATCCATTCGCTTCAATTATTGGGAGATTTCGATCAGATTTTGTCTTTGCTGCGGCGTATTCTTGAACGCACATGATATTGCGGCGAGGGCGCCGTAGCGGCGGCTTCGCGAGAAGCCACCATCCTGGCCTGTCAACCCGGTACTCGCCGCCTTCAGTACCGATAGGGTTCGATATCCAGCAACGGGAAGGCGCTGAACACGCTCGGCGGATTGGTCGGCGCCGCCGGATGCAGGCAGGATTTGTTCAGCTCGCCGAGACTGGTGAGGCCGAGCAACCCGAGACATCGGATCATTTCATCCTCCAGCAGCTCCAGCATTCGCACGATGCCGGCCTCGCCGGCTGCAGCGAGCGCCCAACATTGCAGGCGGCCGATCCCGACCAGATCGGCGCCGGACGCGATCGCCTTTATAATGTCGGTGCCACGGCAGATCGAGCCATCGACCATGATCTTGGCGCGGCCAGCGACGGCATCGACGATTTCCGGCAGCACATGCATCGAACCGCGGCCGTGGTCGAGCTGGCGGCCGCCGTGGTTCGACACATAGATCCAGTCCACGCCGTGATCGAGCGCGATCTTCGCGTCCTCTGCGGTAGCGATCCCCTTGAGCACCAGCGGGATCTTGTACTTGTCCTTGATCAGCTTGACGGTGCGCCATTCCAGTCCCTTCTGGAAGTCGCCGCCGGTGGCGCGGATCCGGCTTTCGCGGACATAGCGCTTGGCGATATCGCGTTCGCGCCGGCTGTAATGCGCGGTGTCGACGGTCAGGCAGAACGCCGAATAGCCGTGTTCGATCGTGCGGCTGACGACATCCTCGACAAAGGCGTCATCGCCGCGGACATAAAGCTGGTAGATGCGTAACGCATCGGGCGCAGCCTTTGCGGTCGCCTCAAGGCCCGGCTCGGACACGGAGCTGAGCATATGGGCGGCGCCGAAATGACCGGCTCCGCGCGCCACGGCGGCGCCGGAGGCGGGATCGAAGATTTCGAGGGCCCCAACCGGCGCAATCATGACCGGGATGCGCAATTTGCGGCCGAAGACCTCGGTGGAGGCGTCGACCTTGGCAACGTTGCGCAGGACCCGCGGCCGGAACGCGATCTCGTCCAACGCCATACGGTTGCGCCGCATGGTGGTTTCGGTCTCCGAGGCGCCGACGATGTAGTCCCAGGCGTTCTGGTTCAGGCGGGCGCGAGCTTTCTTGACGAATTCGTGGAGATTCTGGAATTCTTCGCCGCTGGCACCCAGCTCGACATTTCTCGTCGGCCGGATGGGGGTCCCGTCATTCATGGTGTTTCTCTCCCGTTTTGGCGGCACATTAGCCGCAGAAACGGGAAAAGCTACCGCTTTGAACGGGTTATTCCGGTGCGAGAACGGAGGGCTGCTATTCGCTGAAGAGGTGCATCGGCGAGGGGTGGAAAATTCCCGCGCCCGAAACCTGGGACGCGATCAGGAAGGCCGCCATCACGGCCGGCACGCTGACGAACCGCAGAAATTGATCAATCGAAAGCATGAATGTCGTCCCCAAAGGTGCTTCAGGCGCGAATTCAGTTCGCCCCTTGTGTCGTGCGCTGATCGGTCGTGAAAAGCTGGTCGGTATAGGCCGCCCCGGAAATCGTGAGCAGCGCAAGAAGCGAGATGAAGGCCAGCGTTTTCATGGCGCCAGCGTCGATCTCGATTGTGGCCGAAAACGTTAGAGTTCGGCGCCTTTTCGGGACCAACACAAGGGGACTTCGTGGCCGCGCACTCCCGCTTCGCGGCCACCGTTCGACTGGAAAAAATGCGTTTGCGCAGGCACGACGGAGCCTTGCTGCGCCTGCCCCGCCTGCAAATCGCTTCGGCTCAGGCGGTATTTCCGGCCTTACCGAAAGCCCCCGCCTCGGCCAAGGCCGCAATGCTGCGGTCATCATAACCGAGCGTGTTGCGCAGCACTTCCCTGGTATGCTCGCCGAGCAGCGGCGCGGCGACGGGATCGATCGACGGCGTCAAGCTCATATGCAGCGGCGTTTCGATATTGGGCACCGCACCTGCGGTCGGATGCGGGATCTGGCTGAGGCGATCGCGGCCGCGCACTTCCGGCGAGTTGAAGCCTTGTTCTACCGTGCGCAGATAGCCGACGGGAATGTTGGCCTTCTTCATCTTCGCCATCCAGTGCTCGAGCGTGTCGCTGGCAAAAACGCCGGCGATGATGCCGCGCAACTTTTCCCTGTTGGCGGTTCGGTTTTTCCGATGGGCGAATTCCGGATCGGTGACGAGGTCGGGCCGATCGAGCACCTCCGTCACGAGACGGCGGTAGAGCCGATCATTGGCGCAGGCCATGTATAGCGGCCCGTCGGATGCCTGATAAACGCCAACGGTGGGCGAGCCGTTCGGCGAATTGCCGAAACGGCCCGGGTTCTCACCGCTGATCAGATAGGCCATGCCGTAAAAGCCGGTCAACGCCACAGCGGTGTCGATCAGCGCGACCTCGACCTGCTGGCCGCGGCCGAGCCGGTCGCGGGCAATCAAGGCCAGCAGGATCGCATTGCAGGCCGACATGCCGGTCGCCATGTCGACGATCGGCGATCCAGTACGGACCGGCTCCCCATCCGGAAAGCCATTGAGCGACATGAAGCCGCTTTCGGCTTGCGTGATCGGGTCGAAGCCCGGGCGCAGGGCGAACTCGCCCTTGCGGCCATAGGCCGAGATCGAGCAATAGATCAGGCGCGGATTGGTCGGCGCGACCGAGGCGTAGTCGAGCCCGTATTTCTTCATCACACCGCCGGAGAAATTCTCCACCACCACATCCGCTTTCGCGATCAGCTGGCGCGCAAGCTCCAGCGCTGCCGGATTGGTGAAATCCAACGCAATGCCGCGCTTGTTGCGATTGAGACTGATAAAGGCCGCGCTCTCGCCGCCGATTTCCGCGTGCTCGTAATGGCGGGTATCGTCGCCCCCGTCCGGGTTTTCGATCTTGATCACTTGGGCGCCAAAATCGGCCAGCGTTTGCGTGCAGGCGGGACCGGCAACGACACGGGTAAAGTCGACGACCAGCAGACCATCAAGGGCAGTCGGCTCGCCCTTTGCGCGCGGCGTTCGCTCGGGCAATTGCGGTCCTGCGGACATTTCGGGCATTTCCTCTTATTGTTTTGCATGGCGAAACTGGCGGCCAGCGCCGCAAGAAACGGCTTCGGGGCCTTTTAGCGGAAGCCCGCCGATAACGCCAAACCCCGATTTTGCAGGGCGGGAGCTGCCGCTGACATAGCTCTCGGGCCAGCGCGCCCGCGCGGCTTGCCGCTCCCGCTCCGCAACCGGCCGATGCCCTCGTTGCTGCCCGAGGGGCCCCTGACGTGAGCCTTGCTTCTTATGCACGGAGCCGAACCGCGCAGAGATTCGCCCCAAACACCGCCGCCCGACCCCTGGGTCTGTCCAGGCAGTCGGGCGGCGCGAAGAGTTGAGAAGTGCGCAGCGACAATGCTCGCCGCGCCGTTGCCGATGAGAACCCGTCTCCCTACTCGGCGACCATTTCGCCGGAGCCGCCGAGCTCTGCGGGAAAATCCTTCAGTTTAGGCAGACCGTCGCGCATCGGCAGCACCGTGTCGGCATAATTGACATGGACGCCGGGTGTGAAAGCCAGCGTCGGAAGCGTGGCGGCGAATACGTCGACGAGTCCGAGCGTCGGATGAACGGTCATCAGATGACCGCCGCACTTCGCGCAGTACTTGCGCTGACTCATCGGTGTCTTCTCGAACGTCGCAACGTGTTGCGCGCCGGAGGTAACCTGCACCGCTTCCGGCTTCCACAGGCTGAAGGCATTCACAGGCCCGCCCGACCACGACCGGCACGAACTGCAGTGGCAGTAGCCCATGCCTTCCGGCGAACCGGAGACCTGCACTTCGACCGCGCCGCAAAAGCAGCTTCCAGTATGTTTCATGACTTTATGTTCCTTACAATTTGAGGGTCGTTCAGATCAGTTTCGCCACGGGAGCAGCATCGAGACCCGCTCCCGGTAACGGCGGTAGTCGTCACCGAACATCGCGGTGAGATCGCGCTCTTCCAGCAGAATGCCGACGAAGATATACGCCGTCGTCACCGCCGCAAACAACAGGTGTCCCGCGGTCATCGTCGGCGCCGCCCAAAAGGCGATGATGAAGCCGAGGTAAATCGGATGCCGCACAAAATTGTAGAGCAGCGGCGTCCGGAACACCGGCGACGACATCTCCCGTCCGGCAAGATGGTTGGCAACCTGGTGCAATCCGAACAGTTCGAAATGATTGATCAGGAAGGTGCTGGTGAAAACGATCACCCAGCCGACGAACGACAATCCGGTAACAACCGCGGCCATTTCCGGCTCCTCGACGTGCCAGATCACCGCCGGCATCGGACGCCACTGCCAGAACAGCAGGAGCAGCGTCAGGCTTGCGAGCAGCACATAGGTGCTGCGCTCGACCGGTTCGGGAATAAACCGCGTCCACCATTGTTTAAACGATTTGCGCGCCATCACGCTGTGCTGGAGGGCAAACAACGACATCAGTGCGAGATTGATCGCGAACGCTTCAAATACGCGAGATTTCGCACCGGTATCGATGGCTTTCGGCACAACAAGGCCAGCGACGAAGCCGATGGCATACAGAATCGTGAAGAGAAATGTGAGATAGGCCACAGCGCCGAACAGAAATGCAGTCAATTTGAGCATTCGGTTACCCGGCGCCGCCGGGCCAAGGGCATCGACTTCGGTCATAAAAATGTCTCCGCTGCAGGCAATTGGATCGCAACTCCCGGTTTATGCGGGATACACGACCGGAAGACTTTGCCTGTTGCTTGAGGTTGACTTGATTGTTTCTTGAGAAAGTTACGATGACGTACCTGACATTCAGCTTTGACAATCACACCCTCGATACCAGCCGCCGCGAATTGCGACGCGGCAGCGAGCTGGTCGCGACGCAGCCGCAGGTGTTCGATCTGCTCGTCCATCTCTTGAAGCACCGCGACCACGTCGTCAGCAGGGACGACCTGATCGCCCTGGTATGGGGCGGCCGGATCGTGTCGGACTCCACGCTCGACAGCCGCATCAACGCCGCTCGAAATGCCGTCGGCGACAACGGCAAGGAGCAGAAGCTGATCCGGACCTTTCCGCGCAAGGGCCTTCGCTTCGTCGGCGCCGTGAACAAGCATTCTGACGGCGGTCCGCCGGCTGCCGCACTGCAGGAAGGCGCCGAGCAGCCGCAGCCGGCGTTACCGTTGCCGGACCGGCCGGCGATCGCTGTGCTGCCGTTCGACAACATGAGCGACGACCAGGAACAGGAATATTTCTCCGACGGCATCAGCGAGGACATCATCACCGCGCTGTCGAAATTGCGCTGGTTCTTCGTAATCGCGCGCAACTCCTCGTTCACCTACAAGGGCAAGGCGGTGCACATGAAGCAGATCGCTGCCGAACTCGGCGTCCGCTACGTCGTCGAGGGCAGCGTGCGAAAGAGCGGCGATCGGGTGCGCATTACCGCGCAGCTCAACGATACCGCGACCGGCAGCCACATCTGGGCGGAGCATTACGACCGCAACCTGACCGACGTGTTCGCCGTGCAGGACGAGATCACCGACGCCATCGTGACGGCGATCGAGCCGCAGATATATGCCGCGGAAAATTTTCGCAGCCGGCGCAAGGCCCCGAACAGCGTGGACGCCTGGGACCTGGTGATGCGGGCGCTGTCGCATCACTGGCGGGTAACGCGAACGGACAGTGCTGCCGCCAAGGCCCTGCTGGAAAAAGCGATTGCGATCGATCCGGACTACGGTCAGGCGCTGTCCTTGATTGCGACCAACCAGATGTTCGGCGTGCATCTGGGCTGGACCGATATTGCGTCCGCCGCCCCGATAGCCGAGCGGGCGGCGTTGGCGGCCATCGCGGCCGACGGCGAGGACGCCTGGGCGCATACCGCGCTCGGCAGCGTCTATTTCTCGACCCGCCGGCTCGACAATTCGTTGGCCGAATTCGAACTGGCGCTGCAGCTCAACCCCAATTTTTCGCTGGCGCAAGGCTACTACGCCCTGGCGCTGTGCTATAGCGGTCGCTGGCAGGACGCCTATGCGGCCACGCAACGTGCCATTCGCCAGAGCCCGCGCGATCCGTCCTCAGCGATCTATCACGGCGTTGCCGCCTACGCCCAGTTCGTCGGGAAGAACTATTGTGAGGCAATGACGCTAGCGCGCGAGGCGACCCGGCAGCGTGGCGATCTCACCGGCGCCTACCGGGTGCTGACAGTTGCCGCCGGCATGGCCGGACACATCGACGTCGCCAAGGCGGCACTTGCGGAATTGCGCCGGACCCAGCCCAATATTTCGCTCGCCTGGATCGCGACCCAGCTACCCTGGAAACTCGATGCCGATCGCGAGCACTATCTCGAAGGCTTTCGCCGCGCGGGACTTGAGTAGGGAACCGGATTAGACTCCAACTGGAGCGGCCACGGCTGCTCCGCCATCACTGCTGCTTCTCCCAGAACGACAGCAGCCCCTGCGAGGCCGAACCTCCGATCACGCAGGGAATGCCCACCGCCACCTGCCCCAGCGCCGCCGCCGAGACGCAACCGAGCGCGACTGCGCCGACACCGACCTGCCCCCAGAAGTCGAGATTGCGCCGGCTGTCCGAGCCCTTGGTCTTGAGCTCGTCCACGGCCGCGAGCGCATCCTTGCGCAACGCCGCGATCTGCACGGTGTCGGCGGCCTCGATCACTTCACCAAGCGGCGCCTTGACCGCCGCCGGCTGCTTGCCAAGTTCGCTGCGAAGATATTCGCGCAAACCGCCATCGCGGATCGCATAACTCGCCAGCGTATAGCGCGCCATGCTCCCGACCGTCAGCTTGTCGACCGTATCCCGGCTCCTGCTCCACGGCAGCATCTGCAGGATGCGCTGGATCGGCGCATGCGAGCCGGTTGCAAAGTAATATCCCCAGAGCGTGTCCAGCAGATCCTGGTTGCTCGCGAATGTCAGCGTCGTGTTCAGCTTCTTGTCGTCCTTGGCGAAGGGGTTCTTGGTGAAGGCCCCCTTCAGCTTGTCGAGCATGCCGGGCTTCACCTCTTCCAGCGGAATATCGGTCAGCGTCGGCAGCTTGCCCGAAAGATAGCTGTCGATCATCACCTGCCGCGCCGGCATTCGCGGGGCCACCCGGCGCAATATGTTTCTCCAGTCCGGCAGCCCCGAATAGGCGATGGCGCGGACGATCACCCATTCGTCTTCCGGCGGGACTGGAAACAGGCCGGCGATGAGTTGCTCGGCCTTGAGCGGACTGGATCCGATCGCGCCCGCGATAAAGCCGAGATAGATGCCGGCGTTTTCCGGCTCCTTGAAGGTCTGCGAATGAAACAGTACGCGCACGGCGGCGGGGACATGCGCGTAGTCCGGCTTCGCGCGGTAGTTATAGATCCACTGCTGGACCACGCCGAGCGACGCACGCGCATCGACATCCGGCGTCTTCTCTGCATGGGCGGACTGGATCAGCATGAGCGAGGCTGCAACGAGGGCCGCATAACGCATGTGATGCTCCTGGCGAAAGGCTGGCGCGTGGCGCAGCCACTGCGCGAACGTCCCGGTCTCTTTCGAGCACGAAGCATGAAGCGGCTATTGCGACAATTCTGAGAACCGAACGGTCTATCAAGACGTTCAAATTGTGGCGCCTGGACTACCTCGGCCTGCAACTCACCTTACGGGAGACATTTTTTCGCCCAGCGCAGGCAATTCGATCGGCGCCGGGCGGATGGGAGACCGACGTGAAGACCTTGTGCATCACGCATTGCAAGCGGTCGCACCGATGGCGCGTCGCCGCGTGCTGGCTTTCCGGTACGCTCGCGTTGCTATCCGTGACATCGGTTGCCGCCGAGCCGTCGCACGACCTGATCGTCGTCGAGGGAAACCGCCGCGTCGATGCGGAAACGGTGCGGTCGTATTTTCACGCCGCGCCGGACGGAAGGTTCGACGAGGCCGCGCGCGATGCGGCATTGAAGGCCTTGATCGCAACCGGCCTGTTCGACAACGTTTCCATAGATCGTTCCGGCGAGCGGCTTGTCGTGCATCTGTCCGAGGCCGCTGTGCTCGACCGCGTCGCATTCGAAGGCAACAAGAAGGTCAAGGACGCCGATCTCACGGCGGCGATTGCGTCCAAGCCGCGCGGCACGCTGCAGCGCGCCACGGTGCAGGCCGACGTCGGCCGCATCATCGAGGCTTACCGGCATGTCGGTCGCGACGACGTCAGGGTCGAACCCGAGATCATCGACCGCGGCAACGGCCGCGCCGACCTCATCTATGCCATCACCGAAGGCGCCAAGACCACGGTTCGGCAGATCCATTTCACCGGCAATCATGTTTTCGGCAAGCGACAGCTGAACGCCGTCATCAAGACGTCGGAAACGAACATGCTGAGCTTCCTGACCGGCGGCGACGTCTACGATCCCGATCGCATCGCGCAGGATCGGGAACAACTACGAATCTACTATCGCAGCAAGGGTTATGCCGACGCTGGCGTGGTTTCCGCCAGCGCGGAATACGATCCGGCGATCAAGGGGTTTGCGCTGACTTTCGCGATCGACGAGGGCCCGCTCTATCATTTCGGCGACGTCAGCGTCAGCTGCGACATTCCGGAGCTGGATTGCGACAAGCTTCGCCGGCTGCCGCTCGCCCATGCAGGCGCGGTGTTCGACGCCAACGCACTGGACAAGTCCACCGAAGTCCTCGCCGTCGAGATGGCAAAGCTCGGCTATCCCTTTGCGCGGGCTACACCCCGCCTCGACCGCGATGCCGCCGCCCAACGCATCGACATCGCCTTCGTGATCGATCAGGGGCCTCGAACCTATGTCGAGCGTATCGATATCCACGGCAATACGCGCACCCGCGACTACGTGATCCGGCGCGAATTCGATATCGCCGAGGGCGATCCCTATAACAAGACGTTGATCGATCGGGCCGAGCGGCATCTGAAGAACTTGAACTATTTCAAGACCGTCAAGATCTCGGACAGGCCTGGCTCGACGCCGGATCGGATCGTGCTCGACGTCGAGGCCATCGACCAGTCGACCGGCGATATCAATATCGCCGGCGGTTACTCCACCACCGACGGCGCCCTCGTCGAACTCAAGGTCGGTGAGCGCAATCTCTACGGTTCGGGGAAAAACGTGCAGGCCACCTTCACCTACGGTCAATATGCCCGCGGGGTCGATCTGGCAGCTTCCGAGCCATATTTCCTGGGCACCAAGGTTTCGGCCGGGATCGAGCTGTTCGGCCGACAAAATGACGCCACCAGTTACCAGTCCTATGCCAGCACCACCTACGGCGCGACGCTGCAACTTGGCACGCCGATCAACGAGCAACTCGGCATGCAGTGGCGCTACTCGATCTACAACCAGAACATCACGCTGGTGCCGAACGGCTCCGGCCTGACGCCATCGCTGCCGATCCAGCAGGCGGCCGCCGCCGGCCCGGCCTGGGTTTCCGCCACCGGCAGCACCGCGACCTATAGCACGCTCGACAACACCAAGAGCCCGACCAGCGGAATCAAATCGCAGCTCAGCCAGGATCTGGCCGGCCTTGGCGGCGACGTCAAATTCCTGCGGACCGCCGAGGACGTGCGCTATTACAAATCGATCAACAGCGACCTGGTCGGCATGATTCGGGCGCAAGGCGGCTATATCACCGGATGGGGCGGCCAGCAGGTGCCGCTGATGAACAACTTCTTCGGCGGCCCAACCATGGTGCGGGGGTTTGCGCCCAACGGCTTTGGGCCGCGCGATCTGACGCCCGGCACCACCATGGATAATGTCGGCGGCAGCATGTACTGGGCAACGACCGCGGAACTACAAAGCGCGATCCCCGGCGTGCCCGATGAATACGGCCTCAAGGCAGGCGCTTTCGTCGATGCCGGCAGCGTGTTTCGTTACAGCGGATCGACCGCCTCGCTGCAGGTCGCCAACAAGAGCGTCGTGCGCTCGTCGGTCGGCGCCGGCCTGACCTGGGCGTCGCCGTTCGGTGCCCTGACCGTCGACTACGCCGTGCCGCTGACGAAAGCCGCCTACGACGTGGTGCAGCCGCTGCGATTCAGCGCCGGTGGGTTCTAGCCTGCAGGCGAGCACCGCTACTGCTTCTTCAGCGTATAGACCGTGTTGTTCAGGCCGACTTCAGCCGTCGTTGCATCGACGAAATGAAAGTCGATCTCGCATCCGGTTTCCACCGTCTTGATGCCATTGCCGGTAAAGCCGAGCGAAGCGGCAATCTTGTTCAGGTCGACCGATTTGTCCTTTGACTTCATCTCTTCGAACGCGCCCTGGAAGATCATATCGGCCGTATAATTCCTTTCCTTGTAGTGCGCCGACTTGCAGGCCAGGGGCTCGGGCCCGGCGATCTCTTTGGTCTTGAACACGACGGCCTTGCCGATCAGGCGCGCCTGCTCCGCAACGTCGGGCTTCAGTTCTGGATCGGCCCACGGCGCCGTCGTTGCGCCGGAAACCTTCCAGGTCCCGAGATAGGTTGCATCGGCCGCGATGGCAGCGACAGCCATCGCTGCACCAATGCAGGCAAGAAGACAGGTTACAACGGCGTCTTTCATGATGGCCCCCCGGGTTACCGCGTTTTGACGGCGCCGGGCGCCGTTTGGTTCATTCCCCGACGGCCGTATTTCCACCGAAATGGCCTTCGACGCAGGTCCGCGCGCGATGCAGACCGTCAGCGCTTCTGCGTCGCGAACCCGTAGATCAGCGCCAGACGGTCGAGGCATTCGTAGAAGCGCCTCGCGAAATAGTCGCGCCAGCGCTGGGTGCGCAATCCCCGCCGCTGCCCGATCTGTTCCATGGACATGCCGTGAACCAGCACATCATGAACCAGCGCCGAGCCGTCGGCGCCGAGTTCGCGCTCGGCGCGGTTCAGCCGCAGCACCGCCTTGCGCTGTCCTTCGGTGATCGGTTCGCGCATCTGGCCGCCATCGACATATTCCCGGGTCGGATCGACCGCGCGCGGGCCCCGCTCGGCCTTTTCCCAATCGCTCTGGAAGGCGCGTCCGGCCTGATACTGTGCCTCGTCGATCTGGCGGTGCGAATGCAACCGCCCCAGCGGATCGTTGCGGATCGAGCGCAGCGCCACGATCTTCTCGCCGGGATCAAGCGCAAGTGGATTGTCGACCTCGACGGTCGCGACTTCGGCGTTGCGCAACAGATCCCGCGCCCGTCGGTCATGCGCCTTGGCGGGGTTGTGGGGCTTTTTGCGTTTCGCTTTGGGCATATCTGGCGGTCTCCTTTCGACAATGACATTCGAATGCGGGTTGAAAAATCCTCGTTACGCCGTCTCCACGATCCGCAGCCAGATGGCGCCGGCCTCGCGCTCCGGCGGCACGACGGGATCGCGGCTCAAATGAAAATGCGGCGTGCAATAGCTCGAACCGGGCCGGCGCGGGTGACCGCAGAAGGTGATGGCTTCGCCCTCTTGGTCGCCGCTATAGGGATAGCGGCAATCGCCGCGCTCGAGCTCGATCAGCGAAAGGTGGCGCGGCTCGACTCCGGCGCAACGCAGCTTCGGCGGCTCTTGCGCCTTCAGAGGTGGTGTCGGCCAGCGTAGCGCAGCCCATCCGGGCTCGGCCGGCCGAGGTTTGACAATTCTCTCCAGCCGCGGCGGCTCCGCCTGCAGCAGGGGCTGTGGACGATCGGGACCGCCAAGTCCCATTCGCCTGGCGCGGCCGATCGCGGCGTTCCGCGTATAGGCCGTCTTGAACTTCAGGTTGATCGCCTTGACGATCTCCGAAAATGGCAGCCGCTCGGCGAGATGCTTGCGCAGGGCGTCCGAATGCTCAGGCGGCCAGCTTGTCTGCTCCATTACTCCCACCTCTTCCCTGTCACGCCCGGCCCGCCCTCAATTTCTGATATTCCGAAATCAAAGTCAAGCTTGATTTCTGATAATCGGAATTGCTATCATTTCTGAAATTCGGAAAGGATGAGCCATGCTGGACATCAGGCTGATCGAACGCGGACTGGAGAAGCCGGGCAAGACCAAGGGCGGTCTCGCCGCGGCCATGGGCGTTCGTCCGGGCGCGGTCTCCGAGATCCTGTCGGGGATTCGCCTGATCAAGGCGTCGGAAATCGCGCCGATCATGGAGTATCTCGAACTGAACTCGGTGCCGATCATGGGCCGCGTCGGCGCCGGCGCCTCGATCGAGCCCGAGCACGAGCAGGTGCCGCCGGAAGGCCTTGGCGAGGTCGAACTGCCCTTCCCGATAGCCGAAGAGACCATCGCGTTCGAGGTCGCCGGCGATTCCATGCTGCCCAAATACGAAAATGGCGATATTATCGTGGTCTTTCGCGAACAGCATCATCCGCTGTCGAGTTTCTACGGCGAGGAAGCCGCCGTGCGCCTGAAGACCGGCGAACGCTATCTGAAGACGATCGAGCGGGGAAAATCCGCCGCACTGGTCAATCTCACAAGTTTCAATGCCAAGCCGATCAGCGGAGTAAAGCTCGAATGGATCGGCGAGATCTGCGTCACTCTGCCGAGAGGCCAGATCGAACGGCTGCGCAACAAGGCGCTGACGCGGACGCGCAAGGCGGCCAAGGCGCCGGGCGGACGGACGCCGGAAAAGTAACCGGCCCGACAGTAGGGTGATTCTGCCCGACGGACCCGGACAGAGCCGCCAGGGCGACGTCTTTCCGATTTGCCGAATTTTGCGCTGGACTTTTTTCTGATTTTCAGAAATAATGCCGTCGTTCGATTCCCATTCCCCGGATGAGGGCCAGATCGCCAGCATGCAATACTTCGTCGTGATGGTCGACTACGGCCGGCGCGGCCGCGAGGCCGTCGTCGACCCGGAAATCACCCGTCGCAAGGTCGTCTCGCGGATCGCGTCCGGCGAATACGCGAACATCAGCTTCATTCATGAAATCGCGGATTGCTCGGTCGAGGACATCACCGCCGATATACTGAGCGAAGCCGCCCTGCCCGACATCGACGCGGCGGGCCCCGATCTGCAGGCTAACCAATTCGATCATGTTCGCGATCGGCGCAAGCATGAGACGATTTGAGGGCGCGCGATCGCGGTCTTCCTCAAAAGCGCCTTCCTCAAAAAATTGTGATCGTCTACCAATTCCAGGCGCTGGCAATCGGCTTAATTTTCCTTCACGCAGAGTCTATTCGAACGTGGCGGACAGTCGCGCTAGATTCGCGACTCAATTCCTCCGGCATGCAAAGTTCTCAACTCTCAATGTATCCTTCCATGAAGGCCGAGATTGCCGCGCGCGACGGCGATCTCCGGCTCTGTCTCCTGCTCGGAATCGCGGCCTGGTTTCTCTTTTTGGATCACGTTCCGCACAACGCGGTCAATCTGCTGACCATGCGCAATTACGGATTCAGCGGTGCCACCGACCTGTTCGTGTTCGTCGGCGGCTATACCGCCGCTATCCTCTACGGAAGGATGATGCTGGAGCGCGGCTTCATCGTGACGGTCACCCGCGTCTTCAAGCGGCTGTGGCAGCTCTATGCCGCCTATGTGGTCCTGTTCGTGATCTATATCGACCTGATCGGATACGTCGCGCGGAAATCCGCGGCACCCGAAATCATCGGCGAATTCAATGTTACCGGGATCGTCGATCACACCATCCGGACACTGATTTACGGCCTGTTGCTGCAGGCCAAGCCGCTCAACCTCGATGTGCTGCAGCTCTTCATCGTGTTGATGGCATTCTTCCCGTTCGTGCTGTTCGGGATGATGCGCCGCCCTGGCCTGACAATGGCCGGGTCGGTCGGCTTGTACATGGTGGCCCGGCATCTCGACTGGAACCTGTCGGCCTATCCGGATGGACGCTGGTATTTCAATCCCTTCTGCTGGCAACTGCTGTTTGTGCTTGGGGGCTGGCTTGCCCTGAGCCGCGCCAAGGCGATGCGCGCCATCCACGCGCTGCAGGAAATCTCGCTCCTGCGCATGGCGGCGCTGTTGTACCTGCTGTTCGCATTGATCGTGACGCTGGCCGGGAAATTCCCGCAGCTCGCCGCGATGATGCCGGAGCCCGTGCTCGATACTTTCCTTCCCAACGACAAGGAAAGCATCGCCCCCTACCGGGTGCTGCACTTCCTGGCGCTGGCTTTCCTCTTCAGCCACTTGGTGCCACGGGACTGGCGCGGCTTTCAATGGCCGGCGCTGCAGCCGCTCATGAAGTGCGGCGAAGAATGGCTGCCCGTGTTCTGCGCCGGCGTATTCCTGTCGTTTGCCGGACACTTCATCCTGATCACGGGTCCAGATTCACTCGCCATGCAGGTCCTCGTCAGCATTGCCGGAATTGCCGCCATGACAGGCGTTGCCTATTACGTGTCCTGGTCCAGACGGCAGGACCTAAAGCCCGCGCGCTCGCACAGTCCTGACCAAGCCGCGACGCTGGTTCCTACGGCGCATGCTCAATATGAGCACGGATCGATTGGCTGGCCTGATCGATCCAGCCAAACTTCGTCACGGCCGCAATCATGTTCGACAGACCTTCCTGCCACCATGCCTCGGATTTGAGCGAAGGCCATGCCCTCGGACTTGATCCGAGGGTGTTACCGGTTCGCGTGAAGAAAACGCGTCAAACCAAGAAAGCCTAGACCCGCTCGATGATGATGGCCGGCGCCATGCCGCCGGCGGCGCACATCGTCACCAGGCCGCGCTTGAGATTGCGTCGCTCCAGCTCGTCGAGCACGGTGCCGATCAGGATCGAACCGGTCGCCCCGATCGGGTGGCCGAGCGCAATCGAGCCGCCATTGACGTTGACCTTGTCGCGGTCGAGCTTGAGGTCGCGAATGAATTTTTCGGCGACGACCGCAAAGGCTTCGTTGATCTCGAACAGGTCGATATCGTCGATCGTGAGGCCGGCCTTGGCCAGCACCTTGCGGGCCGCCGGCACCGGCGCATTCAGCATCAGAGTCGGCGAGTCCCCCATGTTCGCCATCGCGACCACACGAGCACGCGGCTTCAGGCCATGCGCCTTGGCATAGCTCGGCGAGGCCAGCAGGATCGCGGCCGAGCCATCGACGACGCCGGAGGAATTGCCGGCATGGTGCATGAAGTTAATGTCGAGGCCGGGATGTTTTTCGAGAATGAGATTGCGGTAGGTGGTGCCCTTGTCGTCGAGCGGATAGTCGGCAATCGCTGAAAAGGCCGGCTTCAGTCCGGCCAACCCTTCGAGCGTGGTCTGCGGGCGCGGATATTCCTCGCGGTCGAGCGCGAGACTGCCGTCCTCGTGGTAGACCGGCACGAGGCTCTTGTCGAAATGGCCGCCCTTGATCGCGGCCGCCGCCCGCTTCTGGCTTTCAAGGCCCAGTTGATCGACGTCCTGCCGCGTGATGCCTTCGAGCGACGCCACCGCATCGGCGCAAACGCCCTGATGCGACTGCGGATGCCGGGCGCGCAGGCGGAGATTGCCGTTGTCCATCATGAACGGCCCCTCGCCGCGGCGGCCTTCCATCGACATCATCTCGGTGCCGCCGGCGATCACGAGATCCTCGGAGCCGGACATGATGGCGTTGGCCGCCATGTTGACGCTGGTGATGCCGGACCCGCAAAAGCGATCCAGCGTCACGCCGCTGGCGCGCACGTCGTAACCGGCATCGAGCGCCGACATCCGGCCGAGATCGCCGCTCTGCGGACCGCGCTGGGAACTGGTTCCCCAGATGATGTCATCGACATCGGCGGTATTGATGCCGGTGCGATCGGCCAGCGCGCGCAATACAGTCGCGCCGAGTTGCTGCGGATGGATACCCGCCAATGCACCCTTGCCGGCCTTGCCAATGCCGCGCGGCGTCCTGCATGCGTCGATGATCAGCGCGTCAACCATGGTGTTTCCTTCACGGGTTTTCTTTACGAAATTTCTTTGCGAGGTTTCTTTACGAGATTTCTTGGAGAAGCCTGTTGATTGGCCGCATTTGCAGCCGATCATGCGCCAAAGTCAATTCACCCTGCCCCCGCATCCGGACACCTCCGACGTGCCCTTCAATCAACCCTGGCGCCGGTCGCCTTGACGATGTCACCCCAGCGCGAATATTCGCTTTTGATGAACGCGCCAAACCCTTCCGGTCCGGCCGTGCGCTGAATCACGCCTAGGGCCACGAATTTCTGGCCGATGTCGTCGGATTGAACGACCTTGATAATCGCGGCGCTGAGCGCCTCGACCCGTTCCTTCGGCGTTCCCGCCGGAACCACGAAGCCGAGCCAGGCTGCGAGACCGAAGCCCGGAAAGCCTTGTTCGGCCAGCGTCGGCGTATCGGGAAAGGCCGGCACGCGCTGCGAATAACCACTCGCGATCAGCCGCAAGCCCCCGGACTGGATGAAGGGCTGGGTCACGGCCACCGTATCCATCGCGCTGTTCACGACGCCCGCCATCAGGTCGGTCATTGCCGGTGCGCTGCCGCGATAGGGGACGTGCAGCATGGTGATGCCGGCGCGCCGCTTGAAGTCTTCCATGCCGAGATGCGACAGCGTACCATTGCCGGAAGACGCGTAGACGAACTTGTCGGGGTGCGCCTTCGCATAGGCGATCAGTTCCGGCACGGTCTTCACCGGCAATGACGGGTTGACCACCAGCAGCATCGGCAAGTCGCAGATCAGCGCCACCGGCGCAAAATCCTTCAACGTATCGTAGCCGACGGATTTATAGAGATGCGGATTGGCGACCATCGAGGCCAGCGGCGCCAGCACCAGCGTGCGGCCGTCCGGCGGCGACTTGGCGAGGCCTGCAAGCGCGATACTGCCGCCCTGCCCCGGCCGGTTCTCGACGATGAACGTCTCACCAAGGATCGGACCGATGCGTTCGGCGATCAGGCGGGCGATGATATCCGTCGCCTGCCCTGGCGGAAATCCGACGACGATGCGCGACACTTCGGCCGCCTGCGCCGGTGCCAGTGCGGCCAGGAACAGCGCCAGCGCGACAACCACGATGCGTTTCATTGGTCGTTCCCCTAAATGATGCGCGCGGCGCGCAGCCGGTCTATCTCATCCGGCGTCAGCCCCAGCGCGGCGTAGATCTCATCATTGTGCTGGCCGATCGAAGGGCCGGCGCTGAGCACCGCGCCCGGCGTTTCCGAGAAGCGCGGCACCACGCATTGCATGCGGACGTTACCGAGTTCCGGATCAGCCACACTGACGATGGTCTCGCGTGCGATGAAGTGCGGATCGGCAAAGATATCGGCGGCGTCATAGATCGGCGAGAAGCCGACTTCGTGCGCCTCGAACCGCGTGCGCAGTTCCGCCAAGGTGAGACGCGCGATGGCGCCGCCAACGATGGCATCCAGCGCGTCGCGGTTTTTTACCCGCGCCGGATTGTCGGCAAACCTGGGATCGCCCAGCAAGTCCCCGAGTTCGAGCGCGGCGCATAGCCGGACGAAGATGCTCTGGGTGGAAGCGGCGATCGATGCCCATTTGCCGTCGCCGGTCGCATAGATATTGCCGGGCGCGGCATACTGGCTGCGATTGCCGCTGGCGGTTCGCACCACGCCGAGTTGGTCGTATTCGATGGCGAGGAAGTCGAGCGTGCGCAGCATCGCTTCCGTCATCGAGCAATCGATCTCCTGGCCACGCGCCGCCGGCTCTTCCTTCAGCCTGTACAGCGCCGACAGCACGCCGACCGCGCCGAACAGTCCGCCGATCGCATCCGAGATCGGATAGCCGAGATGCAGCGGCGAGCCGCCCTCCTCGCCGCACATCCGGGTGAAGCCGCTCATCGCCTCGAAGATCCGCGCAAAGCCGGGACGGTCGCGATAAGGCCCGGTCTGCCCGAAGCCGGTGACGCGGAGGATCGTCAGCCGCGGATTGATCTGCTGCAGCCACTCCCGGGTGATACCCCACTGGTCTAGCGTGCCGGAACGGAAATTCTCGATCAGGACATCACGGTCGCCGAGCAGCCGCGCCAGCAGCGCCATGCCGTCCGGCTTGCGCAGATCGAGCGTGATGCCCTTCTTGTTGCGGTTGGTGACCTTCCACCACAGCGGCACGTCGTTCTTGTGCGGCGCCAGTTCGCGGAGCGGATCGCCCTTGCCCGGCAACTCGACCTTGATGACGTCGGCACCGAGATCGGCCAGCAGAGTTGCTGCGAACGGACCGGCCACCACGGTCGACATATCGAGGATGCGCAGGCCGACGAGCGGGCCGGAAGGACGGGGTGAAGCGGAGGATGCGGCTGAAGGTTTCATGCCGGCATCCTAGCCGGGCGCCAATCCATGCTGTAGGATCATGCCAGATAATTCAGAATTGCTGAAACGGCATATCCGGCAGATGGAGCTGCGACACCTCAGGGCATTCGTCGAAGTCGCGACGCACGGCAGTTATGTCCGCGCCGCGAATGCGCTCGGCATCGCGCAATCGGCCTTGAGCCGCCAGGTCTCGGCGCTGGAGCGCGCGGTCGGCGGCCGGCTGTTTCACCGCACCGGGCGCGGGGTCGCGCTGACCGAGATCGGCGAGCGGGTGCTGCCGCAGGGACGCGCGCTGATCGCGGATGCCTTGGCCTTCGAGCAGGCCGCCAAGAGCCCCGGCGACCGGCCTTCCGGCGAAGTCACGCTCGGGCTGGTGCCGGTCGCATCACGCGCGTTCGTCGCCGGGCTGACCGCATTGCTGCGCGACGATTATCCGGGGATCCGGCTGCGCGTGCTTGAGGGCTATAGCGGCCAGGTGGAGGAATGGCTCGCAACCCAGCGGGTGGATATCGCGGTCTATAATCGTTACCGGCGCGGCCGGGTCGCCAACGCCGAGGCCATCATGCGCGCGGACACCCATCTGATCATCCGCAGCAGCCACCCGATCGCGAAAGGCGCCGAGGTGGCGTTGCGCGCCCTTGCCGATGTCCCGCTGGCGCTGCCGGTGCGGCCGAACAGCCTGACAAACCTTCTGACCGGCCTCGCCGCAGCCCAGCATTTCGACCTCGATATTAGGCTGGAGGCGAGTTCGACCTCGCTGATCGGCGAGACCATCCGCGCCTCCGACCTTGCCACCATCTCGCCCGCGCATGTGTTCGCCCGCGAAATCGCTTCCGGCGAATTCAGCGCCGTGCGAATCGTGCGTCCGACCATCGAACAGACAACCTGGATGTCGTTCGGCTCGCACCGGCCGCTATCGGCCGCGGCCGAGATCGTGACGCGCCTGATCCGAAAACTGGCTGCGCCGAAGCGCGGACCAACGGCGCGTCCCAGGCGGCCCGCGACCTCCTGAAGCATTTGGTCTCAGGCCCTGCGTCCCCCGGTTGTGAGGCCCATCATCTTCAGCCGGAGCGCCGTCCTTGACGATCAATTTCCTTTATGCGCAGCTATTTCAAACAACAACATGTCCCTTGGGAGGAAATCTTGGGAGGAGATATGGTCGCGCTTCTGCGAACGCTTGCCGGTTCCGGCCTTCTGATTGCAACAACCGTTCTGGCACAGGCCGCGGACCCGGTGAAACTGCGCGTGGCCGACTCGTTTCCGAAGGGCCACTATCTGGTCAAGCTAATCCTTGAACCCTGGATGGAAGAGGTCACGAAGCGTACCAACGGCGCGGTGACCTTCGAGCACTATCCAGCCCAGCAGCTCGGCAAGGCGACCGACATGCTGAAGCTGACGCAGACCGGCGTCGCCGATATCGGCTATGTCGCCCCGGCCTATACGTCGGACAAGATGCCGGTCTCCGAAGTGGCGATGCTGCCAGGAGCGTTCGAGCATTCCTGCCAAGGCACCCTCGCCTACTGGAAGCAGGCGCGGACCGGCGTGATCGCGGAGCAGGATTATACCGCAAACAACATCCGCCTGCTGCTCGCCGTGAGCCTGCCGCAATACCGCATCTTCACCGTCAAGAATCCGGTGAAGGATCCCGCTGATGTCACCGGCCTGAAATTGCGCTCCACCGGCGGCGCGCAGGACCTTACCCTGCGCGCGATCGGCGCCGTACCGGTGCGCATGGCGGCCCCCGACGCCTATGAATCGCTGTCGCGCGGCACCATGGACGGGCTGCTGTTTCCGCTCGAGAGCGTGGTCGCCTATGGCGCCGACAAGCTCGTCAAATATTCCACCGACGGCGTCGGCTTCGGCAGCTTCATCGTCTCCTATTCGATCAGCGACAGCGCCTGGAAGAAGCTGACTCCGGAGATCCAGAAGGCGATGGTCGATGTCGCTGAAGAGATCATTCCTTCCGCCTGCCAGTCGGTGCAGAAGTCGGACGACGAGACCAAGAAGTCGCTCGAAGCCAAGGGCATTCGTTTTGATGCCCTCTCGCCTGAGGTCAACGTCAAGTTCAAGGACCTGATGAAGGGCGTCGCCAAGACCTGGTCGGAAGGACTGGACGGGCGCGGCAAGCGCGGCAGCGACGCGCTGAAGGAATTCGACGCGGCGGTAGCGGCCATTTCCGCCAAATAGACGCAAGACGCGGTTCGCCGCAGCCTGCAAGATAGGCACCTGGGGAGGTGAATTTTGCTCGACGGAATATTAAAGGTGCTGGCCACGATCGAGAAGATCGCCTCGACCATTGCCGCGGTGTTCATGTTTGCGATCATGATCATCGTGTTCGGCGACGTCATCATGCGCTACGCCTTCAACAAGCCGTTCTCGTGGGCCTATGACCTGATCTCGCTGTATCTGATGGCGGGTATTTTCTTCCTGGTTCTCTCCGAGGCTTACACCGACCGCGCGCATGTCAGCGTGGATATACTGCAGCAGAAATTCTCGCCGCCGATGATCCGCCTGTCCGAGATCGTCACCTGCATCGTCGGCATCACGGTGTTCGCGCTGATCGCCTATCTCGGCTTCCTGCGCGCCGCCGACAGCTTCCGCTCCTCCGACGTCATGGCCGGCGCGATCCCGTGGCCGATGTGGCCCTCGATCGGCATGGTACCTTTCGGCGCCGGGCTCATCACTCTCCGGCTGGCCGCGCACCTGATCGGTCATGTCCTCTCACTCGCCACCGGGCGCGCCGTGATCGCGCTGCCTGCCGCCCACGCCGCCGGAGAAACCTTCGAATGATTCTCACTCTGGCGATGGTGGTGCTGTTCGTGCTTCTCGCGATCGGCACCCCGGTAGGCTTTGCGATGGCGGGCTCGGGTGTCCTCGGGCTCTATCTGATCGGCGGCATGCCGATGCTGTCAGGCATCCTGCAGACCGCGCCGCTGTCGGCGGTGACGTCTTACGAATTGATCACCATCCCGATGTTCCTGCTGATGGCCGAGTTCGTTCTGGTCAGTGGCATTGCCGACGATCTGTTCAAGGCGACCGCCGCCTGGGTCGGCAAGATCCCCGGCGGTCTCGGCATGGCAACGGCGCTCGCCGGCGCAGGGTTCGGCGCGATCTGCGGCACCAGCACGGCGTCGGCTGCAACGCTGTCGGCAACCAGCCTGCCCGCGATGCTGAAGCAGGGCTATGAGCCGAAAATGGCAGCCGGCGTGGTCGCCATTTCAGGCACGCTCGCAATGCTGATCCCGCCGTCGGTGGCGCTCGTCATCTATGGGCTGCTCGCCGAAGTGAATATCGGCGCGCTGCTGATCGGCGGCGTCATCCCCGGCATTCTCGTGACTTTCACCATCATGGCCACCGTCTGGTTCCTGGCCTGGCAGGATCCGTCGCGTGCGCCTTCGGCGCCCGCGGTTTCGCTCGCCGAGAAATTCCGGATGCTCCGGGTGGTCGGTCCGATGCTGTTGCTGTTCGGCATGGTGACCGGTGTGATCTATACCGGTGTCGCGACGCCGACCGAAGCCTCGGCCCTCGGCGCATTCGGCGCCTTCGTGCTTGCGATCTGGAAGGGCAAGATCAATCCGCAGTCGCTGCGCAGCGCGCTTTTGCGCTCGGCTCACGGCACCTGCATGATCGCAATGATCCTGTTCGGCGCCTCGATCTTTGGCTACTTTTTTACTCTGACGCAGGTGACGCAAAATCTGGTGGCCTGGGTCGGCGGCCTGCATGTCGCCCCCTGGATCATCCTGACCATCATCCTGTTCGGCTACATCGTGCTCGGCTCCTTCATGGACCAGATCGCGATCCTGGTGCTCACGGTTCCGATCGTGCTGCCGCTGATCAAATCGCTGGGCTACGATCCACTCTGGTTCGGCGTCATCAAGATCGTCACTGCCGAGGTCGGCATGATCACGCCGCCGGTCGGACTGAACTGCTTCGTGGTGGCACGCTATTCGGGACGACCGGTCGCTGAAGTGTTCCACGGCGTGTTTCCGCATTTCGTCGCCCATCTGTTCGCGATCGCGATCCTGGTGGTCTGGCCGCAGATCATTCTCTGGCTGCCCATCAAGATGGGTTACTGAGGCAACAACAATAACGGGAGCGAAATCTCATGATCGCAGGTCTCAACAAACGATCCGTCCTTGGGCTGACCTTCCTTGCCACCGCGGCATACCCCGCCGCGGCGCAGGAGAAGATCACGCTGCGCCTCGCCGAGAGCCTTCCTGCTGGTCACGTCATTCATGAACTGGTGGCCAAGCCGTTCATGGAGCTGGTGACCAAGGGCACCAGCGGGCAGGTGACATTTCAGGAATACCCCGCCGAGCAGCTCGGCAAGGCCAAGGACATGGCGCAACTCACCGTCGCCGGGGTCGCCGACATCTCCTATATCGTCCCGTCCTACTCGTCGGAGAAATATCCGTTGACCGCGGTCGCCGAATTACCGGGCATCTTCCAGACCGAATGCCAAGGCTCGCTCGCGTTCTACAAGATTTCGCATAATGGCGGAATCCTGGAGACCAAGGAATTCGGACCCAATCAGTTGAGGCCACTGGTGACCATCGCGCTGCCTGCCTATCAGATCCAGCTCGCCAACAGCCGCGAGGTCAAGACCGCCAAGGATCTCGAAGGTCTGAAGATCCGCACCACCGGCGGCGCCATGGACCTGATGATGCGCTCGATCGGCGGCGTTCCCGTTCGTATGGCCGCGCCCGAGATCTATGAATCGCTGACCCGTGGCACCCTCGACGGCCTGATCTTTTCGTACCAGAGCTCGGTGTCGTACGAGTTCGGCAAGATCCTCAAGTCCGGCACCGAGGGCCTGAACTTCGGCACAGCGATCTTCACCTATTCGATCGGCGAAGCCAAATTCAAGTCGCTACCCGAGAACGTCCGCAAGGTGCTGGTCGAGGCCGGTGAGCAGACCACGCGCGAAGGCTGTAAGCGCTTCGAGGATGGCGAACTGGCGGCGGCCGAGAAGATCAAGTCGCAGGGCATGAAGGTGATCAACTTCAGCGCCGAGGACAAGAAAGTGTTCGACACCGCGTTCAAGGCAGTGGCTGAGGACTGGGTCAAGGACATCAACAAGCGCAACAAGCCCGGCACCGAGGTGTACAAGGCCTTAACCGAGGCTTTGGCCGCGGGCCATTGACCGGGCATCCCGTGACAAGCACCACAACTTCCGCGCCGGCGGGACCGCTCGCCGGCGTCAGGATCCTCGATCTCACCAGTGTGATGATGGGTCCCTATGCGACCATGATCCTCGGCGACTACGGCGCCGACGTCATCAAGGTCGAGAGCCCCGACGGCGACGTCATGCGCTTCGCCGCCCCGATGCGTCATCCCAAAATGGGCGCGATGTATCTGCAGGGTAATCGCAACAAGCGCTCCATCGTGCTCGACCTCAAGAAGCCCGGCGGGCGCGCGGCGTTGCTCCGGCTGGCAGCGACCGCCGATGTCTTCGTCCACAATGTCAGGCCGGCGGCGATGGCCCGGCTCAGGCTCGGCGCCGACGATCTGCTCGCGATCAACCCGCGGCTGGTCTATGCCAGCCTGCACGGTTTTGGCGAAACCGGTCCCTATGCCGGACGGCCCGCTTATGACGACCTGATCCAGGGCCTGACCGCATTGCCGGCGCTGACCGGAAAGATCACCGGCGAGCCGCGCTACTCGCCGGCCACGATGGCCGACCGGATCGTCGGGCTGAATGCGGTCCACGCCATCCTGGCGGCGCTTTTTCACCGCGAGCGCAGCGGCGAAGGCCAAGCCATCGAAATCCCGATGTTCGAAACCATGGCGCAGTTCGTGCTTGGCGATCACATGGCCGGCCGCAGTTTCGAGCCGCCGATCGGGCCAGCAGGCTATTCGCGGTTGCTGTCGCCCGATCGCCGGCCCTACCAGACCAGCGACGGCTATGTCTGCGCGCTGGTCTACTCCGACAAGCAGTGGAATGCGTTCTTTCGCCTGATCGGCCTCGTCAACGAAGCCGACCGCGACCCGCGCCTGAACGGCATCAGCGCGCGCACGAGGAACTACGACTTCGTCTACGACTGGTTTTCGCAAGTGATGAAGACCCGCACCACGGCCGAATGGATGGCGTTTTTCAACGAGGCCGACATTCCGCATGCGCCGATGCACGACCTCGACAGCCTGATCGACGACCCGCATCTCGCCGCGGTCGGATTGCTTCACACCATCGACCACCCGACCGAAGGCCCGCTGCGCGTCGCCGGCCCCGCCGCGACCTGGAGCAAGACCCCTCCCTCGATCCGGCATCACCCGCCGCGGCTTGGCGAGCATGGCGGCGAGATCTTGCGCGAGGCCGGGTTTTCGGAAGACGAAATTGCAGCACTTGCGGTGGAAGGCGCATTGATTGAGTCGGACAACACCGATCTCAATCAGTCATCCTGAGGCGGGAGCCTTGCGGTGCACTTGCACCGCTGGGCGAGCCGCGAGGGTGCGCGGCCCGGCTGGAGGCCGTCGCCCTTCGAGACGGCCGCGTTGCGCCACAGCTCCCTCTACGTCATTGCAATGACGGGAACGGGACCTACCACGCGTCGATGCACGGCCGCTTGCGGTGGTTGCGCGGTTCGGGCTTCGGCACCGAGCGCAGGCCGGACATGATCCAGTGCCTGGTATCGGCGGGATCGATCACCTCGTCGATCTCCAGCACCGAGGCGATCGAGACCGCCTTGCCGTTGGCATAGAGCTCGGCGACCTTGGCCTTGTACCAGTTCTCGCGCTCGACGGGATCGGCGATCGCTTCCATCTCCTTGCGGAAGCCGAGCCGCACATAGCCTTCCAGGCCCATGCCGCCGAACTCGCCGGTCGGCCATGCCACCGTGAAGAACGAGGCGTGGAAGCCGCCGCCGATCATGGATTGCGCGCCGAGACCGTAGCCCTTGCGCAACACGATGCCGAACAGCGGCACGGTGAGGCTGGCGCCGGTCACGAACATGCGCGCGACGTGGCGCACGATCGCGGTCTTTTCCGCCTCGGGACCGACCATGAAGCCCGGCGTGTCACACAGCGACACGATCGGAATATCGAAGGCGTCGCAGAGCTGCAGGAAGCGCGCGGCCTTGTCGCCGGCCGCGGCATCGATCGCGCCGCCGAGGTGCTTTGGATTGTTGGCGATCAGGCCGAACGGCTTGCCCTCGATGCGGATGAACGCCGTGATCATGCCGACGCCGAAATCCCTGCGGATTTCCAGCACCGATCCTTCGTCGGCGACGAGATCGATGACGGTCCGGATGTCATAGACCCGCAGGCGATTTTCCGGAATCGCCCGCCGCAGCAGCCGCTGGTCCGGCGCTTTCCAGTCCGCGACCGCGCCCTGGAAATACGACAGATACTTCTGCGCGACCGAAGTCGCCTCCTCCTCGTCCTCGACGAGGATATCGATCACGCCATTCGGCGACTGGAACGACACCGGGCCTACTTCGGCCGGGTGATAGACGCCAAGGCCGCCGCCCTCGATCATCGCGGGGCCGCCCATGCCGATCGATGCATTTTTCGTCGCGATGATGACGTCGCAGCAGCCGAGCATCGCGGCATTACCCGCGAAGCAATAGCCGGAGACGACGCCGATCACCGGCACCAGCCCGGACAGTTTTGCGAACTGCACGAACGACGGTCCGTCGAGGCCGGTCATGCCGAGCCGGTCGGTATCGCCGGGACGGCCGCCGCCGCCTTCGGCATAGAACACCAGCGGCAACTTCCACTGCTCGACCAGGCCCAGCATGCGGTCGATCTTCTTGTGGTTCATGTGGCCTTGCGTGCCGGCCAGCACGGTATAGTCGTAGGAGATCACCATGCAGCGCGCGCCCTCGGCGCCGAATTTGTCGGCGTTGACGGTGGCGACGCCGGAGATCAGGCCGTCGGCCGGCGTGTTCATGATGAGATCGTCGACCTTCCGGCGGCGGCGTTGCGCCGCGATCGCCAGCGAGCCGTATTCGACGAACGAGCCTTCGTCGACCAGTTGCGCGACGTTCTCCCGCGCCGTGCGCTGGTTGGTCTTGCGGCGACGCTCGACCGAGGCCGGGCGATTTTCATCGAGCGTGATGGCGTGGCGCGCGATCAGCTCGGCCAGGTCAGGGCGGATGTGATCGAGATCGACGGTCTCTTCCTCGGCTATGTCATGGGCGTCGATCTCGGCGGGTTCGAGATACAGGATCGCCTCGTCCTGCATCAGGGTCACGCCGGCGCCCGCAATCACCTTGGTCACCTTGCCGCCGTGTGGCGCCGTCACCAGATGCTCCATCTTCATCGATTCCAGCACGGCGATCTGCTGGCCGGGGCGCACGAGATCGCCTTCCCGCACCTCGATCGCGACGATGGTGCCCTGCAACGGCGCGGGGACCGCAACCGAACCAGCGGGGCCTGCCGTCGAGGTCTCGGCCTTGGGCGCGCCGTTCTCGGCCGCGCTGCCGGCCTCGGCGAGCAACGACTCCGCCGTGGTTTCCCTGGCGGCGCCGACCAACTCGGCGGCATGTGCATCGATAAAACCGGTGCTGACATGGTTGGCGGCAAAATCCGGATGCGCCAGGATCGCGGCCAGGAACGGAATATTGGTGGCGACACCGCCGATCCGGAACTCGCGCAGCGTTCGCTGCGCCTTTTGCACCACGTCGGTCCATTTCCCGCCCGGCGCATGCACGATCACCTTAGCGAGCAGCGAGTCGAAGGCGGCGCTGGTCCTGTAGCCGGAGTAGCCAAACGTATCGACGCGCACGCCGGGGCCAGACGGCAGGTCGAACATCGACAGCGTTCCGCCGGTCGGCTTGGTAGCCCCGGTCTCGTCCATCACTTCCATGTTGACGCGGAGCTGCATGGCGTAGCCGCGCGGCTTTGGGATATAGGCCTGCGCCAGCCCGAGCGAGCCCAGCGTGGCGCCGGCCGCGACCGCAAGCTGCGCCTGCACCAGATCGACGCCCAGCACTTCCTCGGTCACGGTATGCTCGACCTGAAGCCGCGGGTTGGCTTCGATGAAGGCGAACGCCTTGTCGTCGCCCTTGTCTTTTCCCTGAGCCTCGTTATCGACTAGAAATTCGAAGGTGCCGAGGTTGCCGTAGTTCGCGGCAGCCGCCAGCTTCTTGGCGGCATCGATGATGCGCGAACGCAGGCCATCGGTCAGCGAGGGGCTCGGTGCCACCTCGATCAGTTTCTGGTTGCGGCGCTGGATCGTGCATTCGCGCTCCCAGAGATGGCTGACCGCGCCATGCTGGTCGCAGATGATCTGCACTT
Organism: Bradyrhizobium sp. KBS0727; assembly: GCF_005937885.2. Classification (NCBI taxonomy): domain Bacteria; kingdom Pseudomonadati; phylum Pseudomonadota; class Alphaproteobacteria; order Hyphomicrobiales; family Nitrobacteraceae; genus Bradyrhizobium; species Bradyrhizobium sp. KBS0727. Next base: position 5,192,197 of record NZ_CP042176.1, read on the forward strand.
CGATGTGGCGGGCATTGCGGATCAGCCGCTCGACATAGACGCCGTCGCTGCCAAACGCGGCCTTGGCCTCGGACTGGCAGCGCGCATAGGCCTCGTCCAGCTTGGCGGCATCCTCGACGATCCGCATGCCGCGGCCGCCGCCGCCGGCGATGGCCTTGATCATCACAGCTGCGCCGTCGCCCTGGGATGCGAAAAAGGCCTTGACGTCGTCGAGGCTGGTCGGTCCCTCGGTTCCCTCGATGATGGGGACGCCGCACTGCGTCGCCAGCGCCTTGGCCTGCCCCTTGTCGCCGAACAGATCGAGCGCCTCGGGCGACGGACCGATGAAGACGATTTGCTCTTCCGCACAACGCCGCGCCAGCGCCGAGTTCTCGCTCAGGAAACCGTAACCGGGGTGCAGCGCATCGCAACCCGTGGCCTTGGTGGCGGCGATGACCGCCTCGATGTCGAGATAGGCGCGCGCGCCCCGCCCCGGGATCTCGTGGGCCGTGTCGGCGCTGCGGACATGCAGCGACAGCGCGTCGTCGGCCGGATAGATCGCGACCGTCGCAAGGCCGGCTTCGCTCGCAGCCCGCGCGATGCGAATGGCGATCTCGCCGCGGTTGGCGATCAGCAATTTCTGAAAGGACATGAATGCTTCCGTTTGGGCTGTGGCGTGGTGGCGTTAGCGATCTCTCATGGTCGGATCGAGCACGATGCGCAGGGATTCGCCGAGGGCATTGAATGCCAACGAGACTACCAGAATGGCAAGCCCCGGCGCGTACATTTGCTCGGGCGCGATCTCCATATACTGGTAGGCGCGGGCCAGCATGGCGCCCCAGCTCGGGTTCGGTGGCTGGATACCAAGGCCGAGGAAGCTCAGGCTGGCCTCCGCCAGCAGCGCCGCAGCCAGCAGCAAGGTCACCTGGACGATGACCGGCTGCAACGCGTTCGGCAGCACATGCTTCCACAGGATGTGCCAGGCCGGCGCGCCGAAACACCTGGAGGCATCGACATAGAGCTCCTGCCGCACGATCAGCGTGCGGGCGCGGACAATTCTGGCGAGTGCCGGGAACATCACGATGCCGATCGCGATCATGCCGTTGGTCAGGCCAATGCCGAGCGCGCCGGTGACGGCAATCGCCAGCACGATGGCCGGGAACGACAGAAAGGTGTCGATGACGCGGCTGATGATGTCGTCGGTCCAGCCGCCGAAGAAACCGGCGGCGAGCCCGACCGGCAGGCCAATGGCGACGGCGACGCCGACCGCGAGTAGGCTGGCATAAACCGTGGCCGGGGCGCCGTAGATCAGCCGGCTAAAAATGTCGCGGCCGAGATCGTCGGTGCCGAGCAGATGTTGCGGCCCCGGCGCGGCCAGCATGTTATTGACGTCCTGCGCGGTCGGCGCATAGGGCGCGATCCAGGGCGCGCCGATGGCGACGATCACCAGCGCCAGCAGCACGAGGATCGCCAGCGCCGCGCGCAGATCCCCCGACAGCCAGCGGAACAGGCGTTGTGGCCTCCCCGGCTCGGCCTGCGGTTTGCGTGTGGCGAGCGACAGATCTGTCATTGCTCGATCCTCGGATCGACGGCGGCGCATAAGAGATCGGCGATCAGGTTGACCGCGATGACCACGATCACCATCGTGAACACCACGCCCTGCACGATCGGAAAATCGCGCTGGATGGCGCCGCGCACGATCAGGCTGCCGAGGCCGGGTACGGCAAACACCGCCTCGATCACGACGGTCGCGGCCAGCATGCGGTTGACCAAAAGGCTGATGATGGTGAACAGGTTGACGCTGACGTTCTTCAGGCCGTGCTGCCAGAGGATGCGCGACATCGACAGGCCCTTGGCGTGCAGGGTCCGGACATATTGCGATGACAGCACTTCCAGCAGCGAGCCGCGCAACTGCCGCGCCACTTCCGCCATGCCGTAGGCGGCAATCGCGATACCGGGCAGCAACGCGTGGCGGATCGCGTCGAGCGGCGACACGCTGAACGATTTGGCGCCGGTCGCCGGCAGCCAGTTCAGTTTTAGCGAAATCTCGGCGACCAGGATCATTGCCAGCCAAAAGCCGGGAATGGCGACACCGAGCGAGGCGATCAGGCTGACCGTCTTGTCGATCCAGCCATTGGGTTTGACCGCGGCGATCACGCCCATCGGGATGCCCGTCACCAGCGCCAATACCAGCGCAATCGCCACGATCAGCAGCGTGTTGGGAAAGGCGCGGCCGATCGAGGTCGCGACCTTCTCGCCCGTCAGCAGCGATTGCGAGAGATCGCCCTGCACGACGTTGCCGAGCCAGGCGCCATACTGCACCAGGAACGGCCGGTCCAGGCCGTAAAGGTTTCTGATCTCGGCAATGCGGGTGTCGGTGGCGTTGTCGCCGGCCAAGGTCACCGCGATGTCGCCGGGCACCAGCTTGAGCAGCGCGAACACCATGAAGGTCGCAAGCAGGATGACGGGCAACGCCTGCAACAGGCGGCCGCCGATCACCCGTGCCGGACTTCGTCGCGCCATGAACTAGCTCTCCAGCCAGACGTCGTCGTATTTCGGCTTGCCGAGAAGATTGGGCCTGTAGCCTTGCACCTTCTTGTTCATCGCCACCAGTTCGAACTGGAACGCGAGCGGCAGCACGAACGCATTTTCCATCACCAGCCGCTGTACCGTCGCAAACGCCTTGCTGCGGGTCTCGATATCTTCCGACGCCCGCGATTCCTTGATGGCAGCTTCGAGTTCCGACGGTACCGGTGCGCGGCCGCCATTGTAATAGGCGTCCTTGGTGAACATCAGCGAGTAAGTGAGGCTGGGATCGGGGCGGCCGGTCCAGGCCGCGAGCAGGCCCGAGTGGCGCTTCTCGGGGCCGAAGAAAGCGGCGGACGCCTCCGCGATCGGCGCGTTGACGAACTTCACGTTCATCCCGGCCTTGCGGAACATCTCGATCAGGATTTCCTGGCGCTGCACCGAATCCTGATCGTTGTAGCCACCGATCTCGATCGCGGTGCCTTCCTTGAAGCCGGCCTCGGCCAACAGCTTGCGTGCCTTGTCGGGATCATAAGGATAGAGCGCGGCCACCGACTTGTCGTAGGCCCAATGCGCCTTCGGCAGGTTCATGTAAGCGGGCTCGGCGAGGCCGGCGAGCGCCGCCTTGACGAAGGCTTCGCGATCGACCGCGAAATTGAACGCCTGCCGCACCTTGATGTTGTCGAACGGCGGCTTCGCCCAGTTCAGGAAGATCTGGAACACGTAGAGTGTCGGCCCGTTGAAGACCTTCACCGAGGGGACGCGATCCATGATCGCCTTCTGGCGCGGCGGCAACTGGTAGATCAGGTCGTTCTGGCCGGCGGTGACCGAGCGCGCGCCGGTGGTCAGTTCCGGAATGATCGAAAACTCGATGCCGTCAGGATAAGGACGGTTCGGCTTCCAGTATTTCTCGTAGCGCTTGACGACGATCTTTTCGCCGTCGGCCCAGCTTACGAAGGCATAGGCGCCGGTGCCGACCGGCGTACGATTGAGGCTGCCGGCTGCGGCCGCTTTCAGCGCGGTCGGCGAGACCATCATGCCGGCACGGTCGGACAGAATGCCGGGCAGCGCCGCATCCGGCGTGCTCAGCTTCATCGTCACCTGCATTGGGCCAGTAACCTCGGCCGATGCCATCGAAGCGAGATCGGCCTTGATGTTGGATTTCGCATCGCTCTTGTTGCGCTCGAGGTTGAACTTCACAGCTTCGGCATCGAGCGGCGTTCCGTCGTGAAAGGTGACGCCGGCGCGGATGTTGAGCACCAGCGTATTCGGATCAGTGAACTTCCAGCTCTCGGCGAGACCCGGCTTGGGCTTCAGCGTCTCGAAATCCCATTCGGTCAGTGTGTCATACATCGTGAACAGGAAGGCGTGATCGGAGCCGGCGCCGCCGGTGGCCGGATCGAGGCTCGACGGATTGGCCGGCGCCGAGATGCGCAAAGTTCCGCCGCGTTTCGGTGTGGTTTGCGCGAAGGCGCTGCCGCTCAGCGTCACGCCGGCCAGCGCGCCAGATATCAGCGCCATCAGCTCGCGTCGGGTGGTGTGGGTCATGGCTAGTCCTCCGGCAGTTAGTTCGGCGAAAAATTCGGACGATCGGCGAAATGGCAGGCGACCCAGTGATCGGGCAACAGCTCGCGCCAGTCCGGCGTCTTCTCGGCGCAGAGATCCTGCGCATACTGGCAGCGGGTACGGAACCGACATCCCGACGGCGGATCGATCGGGCTCGGGATTTCACCCTGCAGCATGATCCTGGCAGCGCCGCGCATGGTCGACGGCAACGGCCGCGGTTCGGCCGACAGCAGCGCCTGAGTATAGGGATGCAACGGCTTTTCCGAAACCTGTTCCGTGGGCCCGAGCTCGACGAAGCGTCCCAGATACATCACGGCGATGCGCTCGCTGATATGCGACACCACGGCGAGATCGTGGGTGATGAAGACGTAAGTGAGCCCGAGGTCGCGCTGCAGCTCGGCGAACAGATTGAGCACGTCGCCGCGGATGGACATATCCAGCGCCGCCACCACCTCGTCGCAGACGATCAGTTTCGGCCGCAAGGTCAGCGCCCGCGCGATCACCACGCGCTGCTTCTGGCCGCCGGACAACTGATGCGGATAACGCGCGCCGATATCCGGAGGCAGGCCGACCCGGTCGAGCGCCTCGCGGGCCCGCGTCAATCGTTCGGCTTTGGTGCCGGCGCGCGCCAGTTCCAGCGGCTCCAGCACCGAGGACAGGATCGTCATGCGCGGGTTGAGCGCGGCGTTGGGGTCCTGAAAGATGATCTGGTAGTCGCGGCGGTGGCTCTGGAACTGCTTGCGCGGCATCGCCAGCGGATCGACGCCGTTGTGCAGGATCGCGCCCGCGCTGGGCTTCAACAAAAACACCAGCGCGCGGCCGATCGTGGTCTTGCCCGATCCGGATTCGCCGATGATGCCGAAGGTCTCGCCGCGGCGAACGTCAAAATTGACGCCGTCGACCGCCTTGACCGTGGCGCGGCGGTCGCCGGTCTGGAACTGGACCTGCAGATCGCGCACCGAGACAATTGAATCCTGGACAATGGAGTCGTTCGTAATATCGGCGGCCGGGGCGTTCATGGGCGGGCGACCATCGCTGCAATCGGCGCCGTGGCCGCATGCTGCAGCGCGCCGGGCAGATCGAGTTCGGCAAAGCGCCAGCAGCGCACCTTGCGGCCGCCCCCGGCATCGCGCAATTCCTGCTCGGCCTCGCAAGCCTGCACCGCGTGCGGACAGCGCGCCTTGAACCGGCAGCCGTTCGGCATATCGGCAAGGGAAGGTACTCTCCCGGGAATCGACGGCAGCTTGCCGTGGCGCGGACTCAAATGCGGCAACGAGCGCAGCAGCCCCGACGTATAGGGATGCAGCGGCCGCACCAGCGCGGCGTCGACGCCGGCGTCCTCGATCACCTCGCCGGCATACATCGTGATCATGCGGGTACAGGTCTCGGCGACGACGCCGAGGTCGTGCGTGATCAGCATCAGCGCGGTGTTGGAGGTCTCGCTGAGGTCGCGCAGCAATTCCAGGATTTGCGCCTGCACGGTGACGTCAAGCGCGGTGGTCGGTTCGTCCGCGATCAGAAGCTGCGGACCGCAAATCAAACTGGCTGCGATCATCACCCTCTGGCGCATGCCGCCGGACAATTGATGCGGATAATCGTCGATGCGCCGCTCCGGCGAGGCGATGCCGACACGGCGGAGCATATCCAGCGTGCGTTCCCTCGCCTCCTCCTTGCCGACGCCGGTATGGATGCGCAGGGTTTCAGCAATCTGGTGGCCGACGGTGAACACCGGATCGAGCGCGCTCATCGGCTCCTGGAAGATCATGGCGATGCGGCGGCCGCGGATCGCGCGCATGGCACGGCCGGAGCATGTGGCGAGATCGACCCCATCGAACAGGATCGAGCCGTCGAGGCCGGCCATATTGTTCGGCAACAGCCGCAGGATCGAAAGTCCCGTAATCGTCTTGCCGCAGCCGCTTTCGCCGACGATGCCGACGCGCTCGCCGGGCGCAATGTCGAAATCGATCTTGCGCGTCGCCTGCCAGACGCCTTGCGAGGTCTTGAAGCGGATGCCGAGGCCGCGCACAGACATCAGCGCCTGCGGGCTAACCGCAATCGCTTCCGCCTCGCGCTGTGCCGACCGCGCCGTTGCCATCAGCCTGCCGCCCGCTTCTTCTCTTTCACGAGCTGTTCTTCCATCAGCATCTCGGTACCGATGATGCCGTCGCGCGTGAGCTGCGCGATCTCGGCCTCCGACAGCCCGAGCAGGCCGCCGAGGATTTCGTTGTTGTGTTCGCCGAGCGTCGGCGGCGCGCGACGGATGGCAAACGGTGCTTCGTTCTCGCGGAACGGCATCGACGGTTGCGGATGTTTGCCGATGAAGGCGCGGTCGACCTGCTGGATGAAGCCGCGCGCGCGCAACTGCGGGTCTTGCAGAAGTTCAATCGGCAGCCGCGCCACGCCGGCGGCAATGCCCGCCGCCTGCAATTCCTTCATCGCCGCTTCCGGATCGCGCGCGGCGGTCCACGCCGCAATTGCGGCCTCGATCTCGCTTTCGATCACGCGCCGCCCCGCGGCGGTTTTCAGCTTCGCATCGAAGGCCCAGTCGGCGCGGCCGAGCAGCGTCGCCAGCTTCGGCCACATCGCGTCGCTGGAAACCGCGACCATGATCCAGTTGTCGGAACCGGAGCAGGGAAAACAGCCATGCGGCACGAAATCCGGATGACGGTTGCCGTATTTCAATGGTTGCTTGCCATCGATCGAATGCGCGGTGATCCAGGGCGCGGCAAACGGCATCATGCATTCGATCTGCGCCAGATCGATGAACTGGCCCTTGCCGGTGAGTTTGGCGTGGATCAGCGCCGTGAGAACGGCGGCGCAGCCGTTGAGGCCGCCGACGGCATCGCCGAACGCCGTATGGCTCATGACCGGCGGACCCAGGGGATCGCCGACCACGCTCGGCAGGCCCGAACCTTGCTCGAGCGTCGAACCATAGGCGCGGCAGTCGCGGTGGCTGCTGCCGGCGCCAAACGCCGACATCGACATCATAACGAGTTTTGGATTGAGCTTGCTCAGGACGTCGTAGCCGAGGCCCATCTTCGGCAACACCTCGACCGAATAATTGTCGACCACGAGATCGGCGTCGGCCAGCAGACGCTTGGCGAGCGCCAAGCCCTGCGGCCGGGTCAGGTCGAGCGTGATGCCGCGCTTGTTGCGGTTCATGATGCAGTAGCGGACCGACTTCTCGTACATCTGCTCCTGGACATAGGCCCGACGGCGGTCGACGCCGCGCCACCAGTCCGGATATTGTGTCGCCTCGATCTTGATCACGTCGGCGCCGAGATCAGCCAGCGTGCGCGTGCAGACCGGGCCGGCCCAGCCCATCGAGAAATCGACCACACGAATGCCTTCGAGCGGCAGGCGTTTCTGCCCCTGCGGTGCCGGCGCCGTTGCACGAACGGCCTCGGTGACATGGGCGCTGCCCATCATCTGCTCGCCGATATCGGGAACCGCGCCGCCCTTGCGCGGCGGCGTTCCGGTCAGGCGCTGCATCGAACCAGCCGTAAAACCGCTCTCGTCGCCGATAATAACCGGCACGATCGCGCCGCGCGCCTTCTTTTCCTCATCGGCGACGAGATCGGCGATCTCAGGCACCGGCACGATCGGGATCTTGCGCCGCAAGCCTTCCGCGAACCATTCCTGCGCGGTGCGCGTCTTCAGCTTCGGGATGAATTGGCTCTCGATGACATCGACATGCTGCAAACGGTCGACGCCGAGAAACAAGGAGGCGTCGTCGCGCAAGTCAGGCAATCCAAGCATCTCGCAGAAGGAACGCCATTGCGCAGGGGTCACCGTGGTGACGCCGAGCCAGCCTTGTTTGGTCTCGTAGATGCCGACCGGAAAGGTCGGCCAGAACCTGTTGACGCCGATCCGCCGCATGATATCGCCGCGTGAGAACGCCTCGAACATGATGTATTCGGTTACGGCGATCGAGGACTCGAAGATGCTCAGGCGGCTGCTGCGGCCGCGCCCATCCTGCATCCGCCCTAGCACCGACGAGGCGGCGGCGATGAAACCCCAGAGCCCGGCGAAGATGCCGGTCTGGAAATCCGGCGCGTACATTGGCGTTCCCTCGGCGGGACCGACCAGTTTGACAAGGCCGACCAGCGCGCGAATCGTGGAGTCCGTCGCCTCGAATTTGGCGTAGGGCCCCTCGCCGCCGAACCAGCTCGCCTCCAGGTGAATGAGGCCGGGATGATGCCGCCTGAGTTCGGCGAGTTCGATCGCAGGACAATCCGCCGCATCGACGTCGCGGCCGTCGAGCAGGATGTCGCAGCCGGCGATCAGTTCGGCCAGGCGCGATACCGCCTTCGGGTCATTCGGATCGAGCGCGATACTCGACTTGTTGAAATTCAGAAACGCAAACCACGCGCTGTTGCCTTTCGGCGTCAACGGCGCGGCGCGGCGCAGCGGATCACCCGCCGGCGGTTCGATCTTCTGAACATTGGCGCCGAAATCCGCGAACAGGCGGGCGCAATAGCTCGTTGCGGCTGCGCTCCCGATTTCGACAATCCGCAGATGCGACAACGCGCCCATCACGCTTCCTCATGGCCAAACGACCGGCACAAAGTGATTGCCGGTTCAATTTCTTGTTGGCGACCATGAAACCGCGCCCGCCTGCTGATGCAAGCGGAATTTTGTTCCGCGTTACGGAATACGCTGATGACGCCGACGTGAAGGGATTAACTGCAATCCAGCTGCTGCTCAAACCAGTTTTGCAAGCCGGCCGAGAGTTGTGGCCATGCTCGCTGTAGACCTGAGAGTTTCCCGGCATTGACGCGGAAGATTCCGCGCAGTTCCTGCTCGATCGCAGGCAGATCGACTCCCAGGCAACGGCCTTCGCTGGCGATCAATCGTCCGTCGACAACCACGTCGCGCACCAGCTGTGCATTGCCCCTGGCGAACAGGAGATCGATCGGATCGACCGGCATGATCGCGTCGCGGTCGAGCCGGTCGAGATCGAGGGTAACAAAGTCGGCTGGCGCGCCGGATACTAACGCCCCGGTTCCGGGCGCACCGGTGGCCTTGCGGCCGTTGGCGATCGCAAGGCCGAAGAATTCGGCAGGCGCCCACGTCCGCTGGAAGCCGAGACCGCCGTGCACCATCTGCACCAGCCGCATCTCGCGGAGCACATCGTCGTCCTCGTCGAGCGCCAATCCGTCGACGCCGACGGCAATCGCGCAGCCGCATCGATGCGCCGCGGCGATCGGCGCCAGGCCGGAACGCAGATGCATGTTGGAACTGAAATTGGTGACGATGCGCGCGCCGGAGGCCGCGATCATCTCGATCTCGTCCGGGCGCGCATGGATACCATGCGCCAAGGTCAGCCGTTCCGACAGGAAGCCGATGTCGCGGAGATAGCGCACGATACCGTCCGGAAAATTCGTATCGGCCCAGGCACGCTGATAGATGGTCTCCAGCAGATGCATGTGAATGCGCCGGCCGGTCGTGGCCGAATTCTCCGCCACCGCTTCGAGCAGCGGCTTCGAGCACCACTGCACGCCAGCGGGGCCGAGTTGCACATCGACCTTCGGGCCAGATATCGCGGCAGCGATCGCATCGGTCAGTTCGATGTAGGCTTTCGGCGACATCGGCGCGCGGACGAACAACTCCTCGATGGTCTTGCGGTCGTCGCTCGCAAGCCCCGACAAGACAGGCTCGCCGTCGCCATACACAATCGGATTCTGGTCGCGCACCGCAATCGCAAAGGCGATGCGGATTCCGACATCGGACGCCGCGCGTGCGATCGCTTTTGCCTCTTCGACCAGCGGCATGGTGCCGCTCGGCCGGGTGTAATGCACCATCATCGCGGCACAGCCTGCCCGCGCCGAACGCGCCAGCGCGGCGGCCGCCGTCAGATAAGGATCGACCGGCGTACCGATCGCCGAACGCAAGATCCAGCTTTCCAAGGGCATCCCGATCGCGCCGAACGAGGATGCGGTCGGCCGCGCATGGTCGTGGGCATTGACGAAGGCCGGAAGCACAAGCGAGCGCGGCGCGGTCGCGGGTGGGGCTCCCCCGGAGATCGAGGTGATGATACCGTTGTCGTGCCGGAGGACGACGTTCGAGAGCAGGCCACGGCCGGGGCCGGAGAAGAGGCTGGCGGCCGTGACATCTCCGGACATGACTGTGCGCCTTCTCTATCTGTCATTCCGGGGCGATGCGGAGCATCGAACCCGGAATCTCGAGATTCCCCGATGCGCCATTGCGCATCTGAGGTCTGGTGCTTCGCACCATCCCGGAATGACGGGCTTACGCCCGTCAATTCGCCGTATAGGTCAACTCGCGATCCGCACGCGGCGGCAGGAATTCGCGCGAGAAGATTTCCGACGCGGCCGGCACGCGGGCGAGCTGGTAGCCTTCGGCAATGATGCCGATGGCGCGGGTCATGCGGTCGTCCTTGACGTCGCCGACGCCGATTTCCTTCATTTCGGGCGAGACGATCAGCTTGTCGAAGGAATACTGCAGCCGGCGCTTCTCGACGTCGACATTGATCAGGTTGTCGTAGTTCAGCGCCGCCTTCATGCCGGCGTTCTGGTCCTTGGCGACCGCGATCATGCCCTTGTTGATGGCGCGGACGAGGCCGGCGACGGCCTTCGGGTTCGACGCCAGGAGCTTGCGCGATACCATCACGCCGTTGGAATAGAGGTCCATGCCGTAGTCGCCGAACGAGAACCACTTGTAGTCCTTGTCGGGATCCTGGCGGTTCAGCACCAGGTTGAAGTAGCTGGTGATATTGAACACCAGGGCGGCGTCGATATCGCCCTTGATCAGCATTGGCTCCTGCAGGTTGGGCGCCATGTTCGAAATCTTGATCTTCTCGCCTTCCAGCTTGTTCTTCTGCACGAACACCGGCAGCAGCCGCGTGGTCGGCGTACCCTGCGCGCCACCGAGCGTATGGCCTTCGAAATCCTTGATGCTGTTGATGCCGCTGCTGTTCTTGGTCACGATCGCGAACGGCGGCTGGTTCCAGATCATGTAGACCATGACCGGCGCGTCCTGCGGCTTGGTCGAGGCGTTCTGGATGATGGCATTGACGTCGCCGAAGCCGGCGTCATAGGCGCCGGACATGATGCGCGTCACCGTGGCACCGGAGCCCTCGCCCTGGTCGATTACGACGTTGAGGCCCTCTTGCTTGAAGTAGCCGTTGTCCTGGGCATAGAAGAACGCGGCGTCGCTGCCTTGCGTCTTCCAGCCCAGCGTGAACTTGATCGTCGTGTCCTCGGCGCTGGCGGCGCTTGTGAACAGAACGGCTCCCAACAGCGCGGCACTTACTTTGGCTAACATGTTGACCTCCTGGGTTGGATGGCGGTTGACGAAATCTTGTTTCAGGTTGCGATCAGATCGTTCTTGCGGGTGGCCCAGCCGGTGACGCGCCCCTCGATGACAGAGAAGATCACGTAGAGCGCGACGCCGAGGCCGGCGAGCACGAACAGGCCGGCGAACACCAGCGGCACATTGAAATTGGACGATGCGGTCATCATGACGTTGCCGATGCCGCGGTTGGAGGCGACGGTCTCGGACAGCACGGCGCCGACAAAGGCGTAGGAGATCGCAACCTTCAGCGACGCAAAGAAGAACGGCATCGTGCGGGGCAGGCCGACATTCCAGAGAATGTCTAATTTGCTGGCGCCGAGCGCCTTAAGCACGTCTTCGAGTTCGGGCTCGGTGGTCGCGAGCCCGGTCGCGATGTTGACGACGATCGGAAAGAAGCAGATCGACAGCGCCGTCAGCACCGCCGGCACCGAACCGGAGCCGAACCACAGTACGAAGATCGGCACCACGGCGACCTTCGGGATCGAGGAGAAGCCGACCAGCAGCGGATAGCAGGTATCGTAGGCGGTCTTGGAGACGCCGATCACCGCGCCAAGCACGACACCGAGGCCGACGCCAAGCACGAAGCCGATCATGGTGGTCGCCAGGGTCTGCAGGATATGCGGCCACAGGATCGGGAATTTCTGGAACAGCGTGACGAACACCTGCGACGGACGCGGCAGCACCAGGTCGGACATCCCGGTCATCACGCAGAACAATTCCCACGCGACAAAGAACAAGACGATCAATCCCGCCGACCAGGCTTTTTGGCGATAATCGAGATCGGGCATGATCAGGCCACTCCCTGTTTTGACGCCGTCTCTTTTGCGGCAGTTCTTGCGTCGACGATGAACGCGCGAAGTTTCTGGTTGAGCGCGACGAAATCCGGCTCGAAGGTTCTGGCGACCGTGCGCGGGCGCTCGAAGTCGACACGGCTGTCGTCGACGATGCGGCCCGGCCGCGCGCTCATCACGCAGATGCGGCTGCCGAGGAACGCCGCTTCGCGCAGATCATGGGTCACCAGCAGCACGGTCGGCTTGTGCGCGATCCAGAGGCCCTGAAGGATCGACCACAGCTCTTCACGGGTGAACTGGTCAAGCGCGCCGAAGGGTTCATCGAGCAGCAGCATGCGCGGCTCATGAATCAAGGCGCGGCACAGATTCGCGCGCTGAAGCATGCCGCCGGAGAGTTGCCAGGGATAACGGCTGCCGAACCCCTTGAGGCCGACCTGCTCCAAGAGCGTATTGGCCTTGTCGCGGAATTCGGTCTTGCGCAGTTTGCGGAATTGCGAGCGGAACGGTTCGACGATCTTGAGCGGCAGCATGATGTTCCGCTCGATCGTCATCCAGGGCAGCATGGTCGGATTCTGGAACGCCATGCCGACGCGCAGCGCACGCGCAGCGACTTCACGGCCACCGACGATGACGACGCCGGTGGTCGGCTGCACCAGTCCTGAGACCAGCCGCAAGATGGTGGACTTACCGCAGCCGGACGGCCCGACCAGGGCGACAAACTCGCCGTCGGCGATCCGCAAGCTCGTGGCCGATAGCGCCGGCACCGCGCGGTCGCCGCGGCCGAAGGTAACGGAGGCGTCCGACAGTTCGATCGCAATCGGCATGGCGGCGGACGGAACCGGCGCGCCCTTGAATTCCTGATCTGGTTGCATGCGCATCATGGCTGGAAGTGCATGCAAGCCGGATGCCAGCGAGACTCGCGTTGAAAATCAACGGGATCGCAAAAAGACGGTGCCATTCGCCGGATTCGTTTTGGGCAATCCGCCCGTCAAACTGCATGCAATTGAGGCGCTCATTCGCTGCCCAATTGTGATATCAAATGCCCATTCGAAGCACTTCCTTTCAGGATTCGCCCGATGGCGCCTCGTCCAGGCAGTAAGACTGCGGAATCGTCCGACAAGGTCAGCGTGATCTGCCGCGCGCTTCGCCGCGCCATTATCGAGCAGGCACTGGCGCCGGGCGCGAAATTGCCGGAGGATTCGCTGGGCGAACGCTTCGGCGTTAGCCGCACCATTGCCCGTCACGCGCTGGGACAACTCGCGGCAGAGGGCCTGGTCGAGCTGCGCCGCAACCGGATCGCCGTGGTGGCAACGCCAAGCTGGCAGGAAGCCCGCGACGCCTTCGATATCAGGATCGAACTCGAACGGCTGGTGGTGCGCCAGCTCGCCGGCAAGCTGACCAAGGCGCAGGTCGCCGAGCTGACCGCCCATGTCGATGCCGAGGACGGCGCCCGCGACGGCACCGACGCGGTATCCATCAGGTTGGCGACCGAATTTCACATCCTGCTCGCCCATATGACGAACAGTCCGATTCTCGTGCGTTATGTCAGCGAAGTCGCGTATCGCTGCTGCCTGACCTTATCCTTGTACAGCCGCCCGCATTCCTCGGAATGCGCGATCAACGAACACCGCGCCATCATCGCCGCGCTGGTCAAGGGCGACGAGAGCAAGGTGATGGGCTTGATGCACAGCCATCTGGATTCGGTCGCCAATCGCGCGCTGGTCGCCCCTGTCCCGCAGCGCGGCCGCGATTTGCTGGATATTTTGGCGCCTTATGCGGAAGAAGGCGATAGCGGGCGGGTGGTGAAGATGCCGAAGGTGGTGCGGGCGAGGTAGGCCTTCTCCCTCGCCCCGCTCTTGCAGGGCGAGGTAAGAGGGCTACGCCTCAATCCCCCGCTTCACCAGAATCCGCTCGGCGCTGTCGTTCCAGACGTCCATCTTCACGATCTGGCCGCCTTTCACCACGAAGCGGTCGACATAGCGATTGCCCTCGAACGGCGAGCCGTCGATCCATTCGCCGTAGAGCGTGCCGACGCTGTAGACCACGGTCTCATCGACCCCTGGGCACACGTCGAAGCGGTCCATCTTTTTCTTGACCCAGCGATAGCGTCGCGCGTTGAAACCGGTCGGCCCGCGCGGATGATCGAATTCGCGACCGCCGGTGAAGGTGATGATCGTGCCGGCCTTCATATAGGCCGCGGCGGCATCCGGATCCGGGATCATCGAGGCCGTCAGATAGGCCTCCACGACCTCGGCATCCGACAGGGCTTTGGGCTCGGCTTTCGCGACAACAGACATCGTGGCTTCTCCTCAAGGTACCAAATACTACAATTAGTCCACCAAATTGCATGCACATTTTTTGAACAGTTTGGCCTCTAAACTGCACACAATCTGGAGCTGCCCGCTCCCTGCTCTTCCGCTAGGCTTCAATCCTCCTCCAGCCCGCCCGGACCCATGAACGCGAAAACGGCCTTCGATCTGATCTTCCGCAATGCGCGGACGCGGACCTCCCCCACCCCGGTCGATATCGGCGTCTCCGGCGGCCGGATCGCCGCCATTGCACCAAAGCTTGCCTGCGAAGCTCTCGAGGTCGAGGTCGGCGGAAAACTGGTGCTGCCCGGCTTCGTCGACACCCATATTCACTTGGACAAGGCCTGCCTGCTCGGCCGCTGCGGGCACGACCACGCGACCGTCAGCGAGGCCATTGCCGCGGTCGCGGCGATGAAGCGCGATTTCACCGTGGAAGACGTCTATGCCCGCGGCGCCCGCGTGATCGAGCGCGCCATCGTGCACGGCACCACGCGGATGCGCACCCATGTGGAGATCGACCCGCGCATCGCGCTGCGCGGTTTCGAGGCGGTCAAGGCGCTGAAGCGGGATTATGCCTGGGCCATCGACCTGTCGATCTGCGTGTTTCCGCAGGAAGGCCTCACCAACGATCCCGGCGCCGAGGAACTCTTGGTCGCCGCACTTCGCGACGGCGGCGAGGCGATCGGCGGCTGTCCCTATATGGACACCGATCCGAACGCGCAACTCGAAAAACTGTTCGACCTGGCGCAGCAGTTCGACGTCGACGTCGACCTGCATCTCGACTTCGATCTCGATCCGTCGTGGTGGCACATGGAAGAGGTGTGCCGGCAGACCGAACGCCGCAATTATCAAGGCCGCGTCGCCATCGGACACGCCACAAAACTGTCGGCGCTGCCGCCGGACCGGCTGCAGGCCGCGACCGCGCGGCTGGCGAAATCAGGCGTCGCCGTCACCGTGCTGCCCGCGACCGACCTCTATCTGATGGGCCGCGATGCCACCCATAATGCGCCACGCGGGCTGACGGTGGCGCACAAGCTCGTCGAAAACGGCGTGCTGTGTTCGGTCGCGACCAACAACGTGCTCAATCCCTTCACGCCGTTCGGCGATGCGTCCCTGCTGCGGATGGCGAATTTCTACGCCAACGTCGCGCATGCCGGTATCAGCGAGTTCGACGCCTGCCTCGATCTGGTGACGGAGTTGCCGGCGCGCCTGATGAACCTGCGCGACTACGGCATCGCTGAGGGCAATCCGGCCGATCTCATCGTGCTCGATACCGACAGCGGCGCCAACGCGATTGCGGAAATGCCGGACATGCTGATGGGCTTCAAGAGCGGCCGCCAGGTTTTTGCGCGGCCACGGCCGACGCTGTTTCCGCCTCAGGGTTAGGGACGCCCCGCCCTCCCGCGATTGACGCGCCTGCCGATCCCTGTTTGTTATCAGCCAAACACAACAACAAAATCGGGCAGGAAATGATGACCAAGGCATCCCAAATAAGAAGCGTCGAAACGCTCGCCTGCGACGCCGGCTGGCGCAACTACCACTTCGTCAAGATCATGACCGAAGACGGCATCGTCGGTTGGAGCGAATATGACGAGGGCTTCGGCGCGCCCGGCGTGACGGCGGCGATCGAGCGGCTCGCCGCGCGCGTGGTCGGCAAGAATGCGTTCCAGCATGAGCGGATTTACGCGGAACTGTTTTCGGCGACGCGGCCCGCCGCCGGCGGCGTGGTGGCGCTGGCGCTTGGCGCCATCGAGAACGCGCTGCTCGACGTCAAGGCCAAGGCGCTCGGCGTGCCCTGCTACGACCTGCTCGGCGGCAAGATCCGCGACAAAATTCGCGTCTACTGGTCGCATTGCGCGACCTGGCGCATCAACCACCCCGACTGGTTCAAGCCGGCGATCACCGATCTCGACGGCGTCAAGGGAATCGGCCGTGAAGTCCGCGAAAAGGGTTTTACGGCGCTGAAGACCAACGTCTTCGTCTACATCGACGGCAAGCCGCAGGGCTGGCGCCCCGGCTTCGGCTCGCCATTCGAGCCCGAAATCAATGTCGATCGCACTGTGCTGCGCAATCTCTGCATGCACCTCGAAGCCATCCGCGACGGTGCCGGGCCCGATGTCGACCTGCTGCTCGACCTCAACTTCAACGCCAAGACCGAGGGCTATCTCAAGATCCTGCGCGCCATCAAGGACATGGACATGTTCTGGGTCGAGATCGACACCTTCAACCCGCAGGCGCTGGGTTACATCCGCCGCCAGAGCCCGCACCCGATCTCCTCCTGCGAGACGCTGTTGGGCCTGCGCGAATTCCTGCCCTACTTCAACGAACAGGCGATGGACGTCGCCATCATCGACACGCCGTGGAACGGGGTCTGGCAATCGATGAAGATCGCGGCCGCCGCCGAGCATTTCGAGGTCAACGTCGCCCCGCATAATTTCTACGGCCACCTCTGCACCATGATGAACGCGCATTTCTCGGCAGCGGTGCCTAATCTGCGCATCATGGAAACCGACATCGATCGGCTGGCGTGGGACCATGAGCTGTTCACGCATGTGCCCGAGATCGTCGACGGCCACCTCATCATCCCGGACCGGCCGGGCTGGGGCACCGAACCCAACGAGGAAGGCCTGCGCGCCCACCCGCCGAAGAGCAAGGGCGGGCTGCTGAATTATGGGCTGAAGAAGTGATGTAACCTCGCCCCGCTTGCGGGGAGAGGCCGAAGCCGCAGCGAAGCGTAGGCTTCGGGTGAGGGGGTACTAACGGTCTATCAGCTATAGCGAGATCGCCGAGAGAGCCCCTCACCCATAGCCGATGCTTCGCATCGGCGTTCTCCTATAAAGTACGGCGGCCAAAGGCCGCCTACGCCTCTCCCCGCAAGAGCGAGGCGAGGGAGAAGAAAGAGCCGGCGCATCTAATTATCCCCCGGGCTCGCGGCGAACGCGCTTTCGATCACGTCGCCGATCGGCTGCCACGCGGTGCCGTCGAACTGCACCAGCCGCATCTGTTTGATGGGGCGAAAGTCGGAAGGCCCGGTGTTGATCGCAATGCCCGGCAGCACGATCGGACTCTGGTAGTTCTTCAGCGATGCCGCCTGCCGCATGATGTTCTCGCGCGACAGGTCGTCGCCGCACTGGGTCAACACCTGCAACAGGGTTTCGGCCGCAGCATAGCCGAAGATGGCGTAGCTGTCGTCCTTGTCGCCGTCGGGGTAATATTTATCCATGAAGGCGAGCCACGTCTTGATGGCCGGGTCTTCCTTCCAGGTGGTGTCGCCGGTGTCCTTCAGGAACGAGGTCGAGATCACGCCGATGGCGTTCTCCAGCCCCGCCGGCCGCAGCGCATTGGCGATCGAAGCCGCCGCATTGACCAGCAGCAGCACCGGATGCCAGTCGAGCTCCGCCGCGCGGCGGATGGCGCGCGCCGAGATCGGCGGCGCGCAGTTGAGCACCAGCACCTCGGCGCCGGATGCCTTGAGGATGTCGACCTGGGAATCGATCGACATGTCCGCCTCGATGGCAATATCCGCCACGATGTGGTTGGCGGTGACCCCGAGCCCCTCCTGCAGTCCCCTGAACAGATCGCGGCCGAACTGATCGTTCTGCCACAGCACCGCGATCTTGCGGTCCGCATAGGAAGCCTGGATGTAATTGGCGTAGATCCGGCCCTCGGAGCGGAACGTCGGCTGCCAGCCCATCGTCCAGGGAAATTTCTTCGGATGCGCCCACTCCTCGTCGCCGGACGCGACAAAGAGCTGCGGGATATTCTTCTCATTGAGATATTTTCGCGTCGCCAGATTGCCCGGCGTGCCGAACGAGCCGAACATCAGCACCACGTTCTGCTCTTCGACCAGATTCTTGGTCTCCTCGAGCGCCGTCACCGGGTTGGAGCTGTCGTCGCGGGAAATGAACTTGATCTTGCGTCCGTTGATGCCGCCGCGCTCGTTGACCATGTCGAAATAGGCGGCCTCGGCCCTTCCGATCGCCGCAAACCCCGTCAGCGGCCCGGTATAGGGCATGATGTTGCCGATGCGGATTTCGGTATCGGTGACCCCGGCGGCCGCGGCTCGCTGAGCAGCGAACGGAGCAAACGCCAGGGCTATGGCGGCGACAAGGGCTGACGTTAGTCGGGTTTCTCTTCTTATTTGCATCAACATGGCCTCGAGCTAGCAGAAGCTTGTGACGCCCAACCCAGCAGGCGCGACGATAGCGCCGAAAATGCGGATGTTGAAATCAAATGTTGAGTCGGTTTCGTCGGATGGTCGAAGCGATACCCAGCCTACATATCACCGCAACGCAATATCGAGCCAGCCGAGCGCATTCACCGTGACGCGGTCGCCGGTGTCGACCAGCACCGTCGTGGTCTCGGCTTCGATGATCGCTGGACCCGCCAAGGTATGCCCGGGCCTGAGGTCATCGAGCGCATAGACCGGCACCTCGCGCCAGCCGCCGAAGAAGGCTTGCCGTTGGCCGCGCGGCGCACAGGCGCCGGAAGACGGTGCAGGCCTGGTATCCTGCCCGCGTTGCGCGACTTCGCCGACGGCTGCGACGCGGGCGTTGACGAACACGACTTCCTGGCCGCGCGAAGCGTAGGTGTAGAGTTCCTCATGCTTGACGTGGAAACGGTCCTCGATTTGATCGACGAGATTGTCCGCATTCCAGTCCAGCCCATCGAGCGAAACGTCGATCTCAAAAATCTGCTCGCCGTAGCGCATCTCGGCGGAGCGCTCGATCGCGATCGGTCCAGCGAACCAAGAACGAAGCCGGCCGGCGGCCTGCGCTTCCAGCTCGGCAAACAGCGCATGGACTTCGCCCGCGGTGATGCGCGCGCCCGTACCGTAATGCGTGCGGCTGACTTCGTAGCGGAGATCGCTGGTCAGCATGCCCCAGGCCGACAGCACCGACGCCACCGTCGGCACGATGATGCGCTTGATCTCGAGCTCGCGCGCCACTTCCGCCGCATGAAGTCCCGCCGCGCCGCCAAAACTGAGCAGCGCAAATTTTCGCGGGTCAACGCCACGGCGCAGGGTCATCAGGCGGATGCCGTCGGCCATCTTCAGATTGATCATGCGGTAGATGCCGGCGGCGGCTTCCGCCTGCGACAATTCCAGCGCCGCGGCGACGCGATCGATGGCGGCTTCCGACGCCGCGCGATCGAGCGGGCGTTTGCCGCCCATGAAGGCGGCGGCATCGAGATAGCCGAGCACGACATTGGCATCGGTGACGGTGGCTGCCAGGCCGCCGTTGCCGTAGCAGGCCGGGCCCGGCACCGAGCCCGCGCTTTCCGGGCCAACGCGCAAAGTGCGGCCGGCATCGACGCTGGCGATCGAGCCGCCGCCGGCCGCGATGCTCGCAATGTCGAGGCTGCGCAACGCGATGCGCTGGCCGGCGAGCATGCCGTCCGCGGACAGCGAGGCCTGCCCGCCCGATATCAACGAGATATCCGTGCTGGTGCCGCCCATGTCGAACGGCACCAAATCGGGAATTTCGACCAGCGCAGCACAGCGCCGTCCTCCCGACATGCCGCCGGCGGGGCCCGACAGCACCGTGCCCGCGGCGAGCCGCGACGCCTCCTCGACCGGCGCCATGCCGCCATGCGACAGTACCACGAACAGCGAGCCCTTGAAGCCGGCCTCCGTCAGGCGCGTTTCGAGATTGGTGAGGTAGCGCCGCACGATCGGCTCGACATAGCCGTTCACGATCGTGGTCGAGACGCGCTCGTATTCCTTGATCTGCGGCAGCACATCGCTGGAGCGGGAAACGCTGATGCCGGGCAGCGCCTGCGTCAGCCGATCAACCGCGGCGAGCTCGTGCGCCGGATTGATGTAGGCGTGCAGGAAGCACACCGCGACCGAAGTCGCACCGGATTTCTTGATGCCGGCAATGGCATCATCGAGCGAGCGCGGGTCGAGCGGACTCGAAACCTCGCCGTTCGCCCTCAACCGTTCGCGCAAGCCGAACCGCAATTCGCGCGGCACCAGCGGCTCGGGCGGCGGCGAGCGCAGATCGTAGCGGTCCGGCTTGAGGCCCTCGCGCATTTCGATGACGTCGCGATGGCCTTCGGTCGTGAGCAGCGCGACCTTGGCGCCCTTGCGCTCCAGCAGCGCATTGGTCGCGACTGTGGTGCCATGAACGAGGCGGTCGGTCGCAGCCAGCATCTCCGCGCGCGTGACGTGCAGGCGACGCGCCAGCTCTTCCAGTCCCGCCATCACGCCGATCGATTGATCCGCCGGGGTCGATGGTGATTTCGCGAATACGGTCCGTCCGGTTTCATCCGTGGCCACCAGATCGGTGTAGGTGCCGCCGACGTCAACGCCAATCCTGTACATTGTTAGCTACGCTGCTCCGCCGGAACTTCAGTGAGGCCCTGTTCGCGATCGCGCTGCCGCGCTTCTGCCGAACGCTCCGACGGTGGCCCCCAGCCGCCACCGCCGGAGGAGCGGATTTCGAGACAATCGCCCGGACGCAGCTCGATGCCGACTTCCTTGGTGCGCAACACGCGGGGCTCGCGGCCCTCGGACAGCAGGCGATAGTGATGCGGCTTGCCGTCCTCGCCACCGAGCATGCCGCACGGGCCATGGCGAGCGCCGTCGCCCGCGGTGTTGCCGCGCGCGGGCTTGTCGATTTCGAGCACGAGATCGAGCGCGACGCCGAGCCCGCCGCGAAACTGACCATCGCCGCCGGAGCCAGGGCGGAATTCGTGCTGACGGAAATGCAACGGAAAACGGGTCTCGGCCACTTCAAGGCTGCCGAATTTGAGCCCGCCGACGCTGTGCCATTCGCCGATCGACGACCAGCCGTCGCCCCCGGACGACGCGCCGCCGCCCGGGCGCGCCTGGAACAGATGCCAGATGAAGTTCTTGCCGGTGCGCGGGTCTTCACCCTGGATGGCGATCCGGAACCGTCGGCTCCAGCCCGCCATCGCCCGTTCCGGACAGGAAGCCGACATCGCCTTGACGATCGCCTCGACGATTTCGTTGGAGGGATGGCTGGTGCACAGCGTCACCGGCCGGCCGGGATCGGCCCAGACGATGGTGCCCTGTTTGGCGATCACCTTGAGCGGACGCAGCGCGCCGGTGTTCTTGGGTATCTCGGCGTCGATCAGGTACGCAAAGGCCATCGCGACGGCGGCCTGCATGTTGGCATGCGAGGAATTGACGAAGCTGGTCGATTGCGGGTCGGAGCCGGAAAGATCGACCTCGATGTCGCTGCCCTTCTTGGTCACCTTCGCAGCAATACGGATATCGCTGCGGCCATGGCCGTCGTCGTCGAGAAACGCCTCGCCGTGAAATACGCCGTCTTTCCAGGTCGAGACCACGGCGCGGGTCTGCTGCTCGGTCGTATCCAGAATGGCTTCGATCGCGGCTTCGACGACCGGCGCGCCGAATTCGCTGAACAATCTTGATACGCGCCGCTCGCCCAACTGCGCCGCCCCCAGCATCGCCGCGAGGTCGCCGCGAAATTCGCGGGGGTTGCGGACGTTGAGCGCCAAGAGATCGAGCAGGTCGGCGCGCGGCTTGCCGGCCTCGTAGAGCTTGATCGGCGGAATCCGCAGGCCTTCCTGAAAGATTTCGGTGGCCGCGGGGTTATAGGCGCCATGGGTGCCGCCGCCGATATCGCTCTGATGCGCGCGTACGATGGTCCAGAGCAGTCGCCGTTCGCCGGCAAATACCGGCACGAAGACGGTCAAGTCAGGCAGGTGGCTGCCGCCATGATAGGGATCGTTGAGCAGAATGACGTCGCCGGGCTTGACGTCCTTGAACCGCTCCTCGACCGCGATCGTCGCCCACGGCAGCGCGCCGACGTGGACCGGAAGGTGGTCGGCCTGCGCGATCAGGCGAGCGTCGGTGTCGCAAATCGCCAGCGAGAAATCGCGGCTGGAATTCAGTATCTGCGAATAGGAGGTGCGAAGCATCGCCTCGCCCATCTCCTTGACTATCGAACTGAGCCGGTGCTGGACGACGGAGCGCGTGATGGGATCAATCTTGGCGGACATTGTACCTGTTCTTGCCGTCTTGCTTGTTGTTGCTCAGAGCGCCGCGACTTCCGCCAGCGCGCCCGATGCCGCCTCGATGATTGCATGGATATCGTCGTCCGTCATCGGGGTCGACAATGCCATCAATCCATAGCCCGCGGCCAGCACGCCACGATTGAGCAGGCCGCGGTTGAAAACCGCCTGGCGTTTCGCTTCCTCGTCGGTCGGATACGCCGAGCGATAGTCGCGGATCGGGCGGTCGGCGAAGTGAATCTTCAGGAGCGAACCGAGCCCGACGGTGCGGCCCGAAACGCCGTGGCTGCGAAACGCCGCATCGATGCCCGAGCGCACAGCCTCGCCCATCGCGTCGAGCCGCGCGAATGCCGCGTCGTCCAAAAGCTCCATCGCGGCGATGCCGGCGCGCATCGTCACCGGATTGGCCGAGAACGTGCCGCCATGCGGCAATGCCGGCTTGCCCGGCCGCGGATCGAACACCGCCATGAATTCCTTGTGGCCGCAGATCGCGCCGACCGGAAAGCCGCCGCCGATGATCTTGCCGAGCGTGGTCAAATCCGGATCGATGTTCCAGATGCCCTGCGCGCCGCGATAGCCCAGACGAAACGTGATGACCTCGTCGAAGATCAGGAGCGCGCCGACCTCGCGCGTGACGTTTCGCAGCGCCTCCAGATAGGCATGGTCGGCCGGCGCCAGACCGGCGCGGTTGGGCATGGGATCGACGAGGACGCAGGCGAGTTCCGGGCCGTGCTCGCGGATCAGGCTGACGGCAGCCTCCGCGTCGTTAAAGGGAATGGTGACGACATCGGCGAGCACGTTGTCGGGCGTGCCTTTGGCGTAGGCGACCGATACCGGCGCGTTGCGGCCCCAGGCTTCCGGGGTCGGATCGAGGCTGACCTCAGCATAGTCATAGGAGCCGTGATAGGCGCCCTCGCATTTGGCGATCTTCGGCCGGCCAGTGTGCGCGCGTGCCGCCTTCAGCGCCATCATCACCGCCTCGGTGCCGGAATTCGCAAAGCGCACCTGGTCGACCGACGGCAGTCGCGCCGCCAGCAACTCCGCAAGATCGACTTCGGATTCGGTCGGCAGGCCGAAGGCCGATCCCATGGCAAGCTGCGTGGTCGCGGCCTTGATCAGCGCGGGATGGGCGTGGCCGTGAATCTGCGAGGTGAAATTGTTGATGCAGTCGATATAGACGTTGCCGTCGAGGTCCCAGACCCGGCAGCCCTCGCCGCGCGCGGCATAGATCGGATAGGGCTTCATGAACACGGTGGTGCGGGTGTTGCCGCCAGGCAGGCTCGCCAGCGCACGGTCGTACATTTTTTGCGACGAGGAATTTGGATCCGGGTACATGCGGCTTCCTGCGAACTGGACCCAGCCCTTATAGCGGCTGGATTTTTGCCCGCAAACCGCCGCCTTTTCCGCGATGCTCCGCACGGCAAAGGCCCGACGGCTCACGTTTACGTGTCCGGAACCACTAAAAAACCCAGCAGCCGACGGAATAGATCGCGCCGCCACGCGTCACCACCCATGCAAGCCGTTTGCATCATGGGAGTTGAAATGACGAAATCACCAATCCTGGCCCTATTCGCCGCCGCGATCTCGCTGGCCGCCATCTCAGCCGCGAGCGCGGCACCTCCGACCAAGACCGGCACCACCGCCAAGGGGTCGGCGCTTACCGACGCCAAGGGCATGTCGCTCTATACCTTCGACAAAGATGCCGACGGCAAGTCGGCCTGCAACGGCCCCTGCGCGGCGAATTGGCCGGCCCTCAAGGCGGAAGCCAGCGACGCCGCAGGCGATGGTTATACCGTCATCGCCCGCGACGACGGTTCCAAGCAATGGGCCTACAAGGGCAAGCCGCTCTACACGTTCACCAAGGACCAGAAGGCCGGCGACATCACCGGTGACGGCTTTCTGAACGGCGCCTGGCACCTGGCGCAGCCCTGACCAATCGGGACCGAGGATCGAGGCTCGCGCGTGTCGGCGCCCAACCGGCGGGAAACGCGCGAGCGCTTTCAACAAACCAGTTCGAGCACAGGGAACCATGACAATGCTACAGCTTTTCAAACCAGGCATCCGAATGGCGATGTTTGGCGCGCGCCTCCTGGTCGCCTTCGCCGCGCCGTCTCTGGTGTTAGGCGCGTTCGCACATGAAGCCCATCCGGCCGCGCAAACGGCTGCCAGCGCGGATGAAAGCGCGTTTCTCGCCGAGAACGAGACGGCGATGACAAAAATGATGAACGACATGGCGGCGAAGCCGACCGGCGACATCGATCGCGATTTCGTCGCCATGATGGCCCCGCACCATCAAGGCGCGATCGATATGGCCGTGATCGAATTGCGCTACGGCAAGAACGAGCAACTGCGACGGATCGCCCAGGAAATCATCGTCAGCCAGTTGCAGGAGATCGCAGCCATGAAGCTCGCGATCGGCGAGCCGGTCGCGGCTTCCGCGCCTGCCCCAACGCAGCCTGACAAGGCACCGGTCTCGGCGCCGGCGGTGCACGACCACATCAACATGAAAAAGTAGGAGCGACACATGCGCTATCCGATTCTGAAAAGCAGCCTGTTGGCCTGCACGATCATCGCAACATCAGCAGCAGCCTGGGCGGGACAGCCGCCCGGCGCGGCCGCCTCCCCCGATATCCCGATCAGCCATCACGACCGCGTCTATGCGGCGGAGCAATTTTCGAACACGGTGTCGGTCACCGACCCCGTCGACAACAAGTTGCTGGGCGTGATCCGGTTGGGCGATCCGCAGCCCGGCAATTTCAGCCCGCTCTACAAGGGCCAAGTGCTGGTGCACGGCATGGGCTACTCGCCCGATCACACAACGCTTGCCATCGTCTCGATCGGGTCGAACTCAGTGAGCTTCATCGACACCGCGACCAACACCGTGAAGCACGTCACCTATGTCGGCCGTTCGCCGCACGAGGCGTTCTTCACGCCCGATGGCAAAGAGGTCTGGATCACCGTGCGCGGCGAGAATTACATCTCCGTCATCGATGCCGCGAGTTTTTCCGAGAAGACGCGCATCGAGGTGCCGGCCGGTCCGGGCATGCAGATATTCTCGCCCGACGGCAAATACGGCTACATCTGCTCGTCCTTCAATCCGGAGACCGTGGTGGTCTCCGTCGCCGACCACGCCATCGTCGCGCGCGTCAAGCAGGAGAGCCCGTTCTGCCCGAACATCGCCGCCACGCCTGACGGCGAGCAGGTGTGGTTCACGCTGAAGGATGTCGGCAAGACGCAGGTGTTCAACGCGCGGCCTCCGTTCAACCCGATCAAGACCATCGACACCGGGCCGATCACCAACCACGTCAACTTCGCGCGCACGCCGAAGGGAACGTTTGCCTATGTCACGATCGGCGGTACCAACGAGATCAAGGTGTTTCGCACCGATGATTTCTCATTAACTGCGACCATTCCGGTCGGCAGCCTTCCGCACGGCATCTGGCCATCCGGTGACGGCACGCGGGTCTATGTCGGCCTCGAAAACGCCGACGCGCTGGCGGCGATCGATACCGCAACCAACAAGGTGGTCGCCAACATCCCGATCGGACAGGCGCCGCAGGCAATCGCCTACGTCCCCAACGCAGCGCCCAATCCGGAGGATCGCCAGAACCTGCAACCCCTCGGTGTCGCCGGCCAGGTCGCGCACCTCTCCCTCGGGCCAAAGACGGAGCCCAAGAGCGGACAGCCGCCGACCAGCGTCTCGCTGTTCGACCAGGGCCTGATTCAGGTGCTGCAGGCGTCGGTGACCGGCCTGCAGCCGAAGCAGCGCTATGTGCTGGCGCTCGCCGAAAAGATCGACGGCAGCGGGGCAGTACAGCCGCTCGCCGCTTTCATGACCAATCCGGCGGGTTCGGCGATCGTCAACGCGGTCGGACCTATCCGGCAGATCGTGCAGAATTCCGCCACAGCCGAGCGGCGATATCTGATCATCGCCCCCGGCGAGCCCGCCAAATTCGGGGAAGCGGTACAGGTGCAGACCCCATGAGCGACATGCTGCGCCAGATCGAGCCGGTGATTCCAGCGTTGCGCCGCTACGCGCGTGCGCTAATGCGCAACCACGCCGCCGCCGACGATCTGGTGCAGGATTGCCTGGAGCGGGCCGTCAGCCATTGGAACCAGCGGCGCGAAGGCGATCCCCGTCCGTGGCTGTTCACGATCCTGCACAATCTGGCGAT
This sequence comes from Bradyrhizobium sp. KBS0727, assembly GCF_005937885.2. Classification (NCBI taxonomy): domain Bacteria; kingdom Pseudomonadati; phylum Pseudomonadota; class Alphaproteobacteria; order Hyphomicrobiales; family Nitrobacteraceae; genus Bradyrhizobium; species Bradyrhizobium sp. KBS0727. Next base: position 5,218,864 of record NZ_CP042176.1, read on the forward strand.
CAATCAATTCCGCCAAACAAAGACACGCGGCAAGCACATTGCCATCGACGAGGCCAACGAGGATGACTTTGGGCAGGATGCCGTGCAGGAACAGAAACTGATGTACCAGGATGTCCTGGACAGGCTGGCGCGGTTGCCGGAAGACCAGCGCGCCGTGCTGCTTCTGGTCGCGGTGGAAGACCTATCCTATGCCGACGCCGCCCGGGTGCTCGACATTCCCGTCGGCACCGTGATGTCGCGGCTGTCGCGGGCGCGCGAAAGATTGCAGCAGGAAATCGAAGGGACCGCGGACGGCGCGTCGAAAAACGTGGTGCAGTTGCGGAGCATGAAATGACCAATCGACCCATCACGGAAGACGATCTCCACGCCTATGTGGATGGCGTTCTCGAACCTGAGCGGCGAGTAGAAGTCGCGGCCTATCTGGAAGGCCACCCCGATGTCGCCAAACGCATCGCTGGGTTCGCCGATCAGCGTGAGCTGTTGCGCAAGGCGCTGGCGCCGATCGCAGACGAGCCCTTGCCGCCGCAACTCAATCTGTCGCGGATGATCGAGAGCCGGCAGCGACGCCACCTGCCGTTCGGCTGGGCGGTCGCGGCCATGCTGATGCTGAGCATCGGCGGTCTCGGCGGCTGGGTGATGCGTGGCGCCGTGCAAACTTCGTCCGGCGGCCTTGCCGCACTCGCGCAGGAAGCGGCCTACTCCTATCAGGTCTACGCGCCGGATCGCGTCCGGCCGGTCGAGATGCGGGCAACCGATAGCGCGCAACTGGTGCAGTGGGTTTCCAACCGCCTGCATCAGCCGGTGAAACTGCCGGACCTGACCACGTCGGGCTATCGCCTGATGGGAGGCCGTCTGATCGCGACCTCGCACGGCCCCGCGGCCATGTTCATGTACGACGACGACAAGGGCGAACGGCTGGTCGTGTTGACGCGTCCCATGACGACAGACCAGAGCGCGCCGATGGCCCCGCATGCGCAGGACAATGTCGCGGGCTTTGCCTGGGCGGATGGCGGGATGGGCTACAGCCTTGTCGGACAGGTCGCCGCCGAATCCCTCAAGCCGATCGCCAACGAGGTACGCCGGCAGGCGCGCACGATTTAGTGGTTCGACGGCCGTGTGTAGATCAAGAACACGACCGTCCCGACGAACAGCGCCGCCGCCATGTACAACAGCACGGCGGGCAAGCCATAGACCGCCGCGACCATGCCGGTGGTCGATTGCATCAGCGCGGCACCGAGGAAGAACGCCAGGTTGATTGCGGACAGCGCCTTGCCGGTGTTTTGCGCGTCCACCATCTGCCGCGTCATCCCGTACAATAACGGCTGCGCCGATACCGCGATGCCGATCAGCACGAACAGCACGGCATCATATTGCGCCGGCATCACCGCCACCCCGAACAACTCGGACACCGGATAGTGCGGCGCGCCGGCGGCCATCAGCACCAACGTCAGCGCGGCGACAAAATGCGCTGACGCCAGCACCTCGCGCCGATGACCGACATTGCGGTCGAGAATGCCGATCAGCAACGGCCCGACGATCAGCGCCAGCGTGAACAGGCCGAGTTCGTTGCCGGCCTCGATCCGGCTCAGCCCCTTGATCTCCATCAGCCAGGGACCGCCCCATAATCCCCGCAGCACCAGCGAAGCCGCCAGCGACACCAGCGCCACCGCGATCAGGCCGCGCAACTGACGCGACAGGCCGAGCCGGATCACTTCGGTCATTTGCGCGAGCGGCGATGACCGGTCGGCATGCGCGGCCTCTTGTCGCGGCACCAGCGCGAACACGGCAATCGCCACCACGACGCCGAAACCGGCCGAGATCCAGAACCCGGCCCGCCATCCCCAGTGATCGACCACGAAAGCCAGCGGGCTCGACGACAGCAGCATGCCGATGTTGCCGATCGACAGGATCACGCCGGACCACAGCCCGAAGCGCGTCGCGGACATGCGCTTCGCCGCCAGCGTCATCGGGCACATCAGCATGCCCGAAGTCGCCACCCCCAGCAGGAATTGTCCGAACAGAAAGCTCTCCGGTCCCGTCGCCAGGCCGGAAGCCAACGCACCGACAACGGTTCCCATCAACAGGCTCAGCGACACCGGACGGACGCCAAAACGGTCCATCGCGGCGCCGACCGGAATTTGCGAGGCGGCAAAGGCGAAATGATAGATCGAGGTCAGGCTGGCGAGCTTCTGCGGGGAAGTGCCGAAATCGGCCGCCATCACGTCGAGGCTGATGGCCGGGATCGTTCGCAGCAGGGTCGACAGCATGTGACCGCAGGCCAGCGCCAGCAGCGCAAGAACCAGCGCGCGAAAATTGCCGCCTGCATCATCGGCTTTGGCGCCGCCCATGGTCAGTCTCGTCCCGTTTCCTGGGCGGCGTAACATCATTATCGGCCAGGCGCCAATCAGCCCTCCCCTGCGGCTTGATCATGCCAGCCGGGCGAACCATGATGGACCTCATCGGCCGATGCTCTGCTTCGGCCTGTCCAGCGGCACAGAAGACCGCGACCGGGAGAACAACATGCAAATAACAATGAAAGACCGCGTTGCCGTCATCACCGGCGGCAGCAAGGGCCTCGGGCTGGCGATGGCGCGGCGGTTTGCGGAGTCCGGCGCCAAGGTCGCGATCCTGGCGCGCGGCGCACAGGACCTGAAGGCAGCGCGGGAAGAACTCGCCAAGGACGGCCTCGCCGTCCGCGACTATGCCTGCGACGTCTCGAAGGCGTCCGACATTGCGAAGGCCCATGACAAGATCACCGCCGATCTCGGCGGCATCGACATTCTCGTCAACAATGCCGGAACCGCGCGCACCGTGGCGTTCGAGAACATCACCGACGAGGCCTGGCAGGAAGACCTCGACCTCAAACTGTTTGCCGCCATTCGCTTCAGCCGGCTGGTCTGGCCTGGGATGAAGGCCCGCAAATGGGGCCGCATCATCAACGTGCTGAACACGTTTGCGAAGGCGCCGGCGGCGTCCTCGGCGCCGACCTCGGTCTCCCGGGCGGCCGGCATGGCGCTCACCAAGGTGATGGCGAACGAGGGCGGCGAGCACAACATTCTGGTCAATGCGATGCTGGTTGGCCTGATCATGAGCGATCAATGGGTGCAGCGGCACGCCAAACAGGCGCCCGACATGGATTTCGAGGTGTTCGCCCAGGGCCTCGCCAAGGGCACACCATTGGGGCGGATCGGAACATCCGAGGAGTTCGCCAATCTGGCGTGCTTCCTCGCCTCCGATCAGGGCTCGTACATCACCGGCACCGCCATCAATGTCGATGGTGGCCGCTCGCCGGTGGTGTGAGGGCGCGTCTTACCGCCCCCCCAAACAAAAAGGCCCCCGTCACCGGGGGCCTTTTCGCCTTTCTTAAACCGCGTCCTTGGCGGCCTTGACCGGCCTGGCGCGAACGATCTTGCGCGCCGGCTTGGCCTTGAACATCATTTCCTCGCCCGTGAAGGGGTTGGTACCCTTGCGGGCCTTGGTCGCGGGCTTCTTGACCACGACGAACTTTGCGAAGCCGGGAACGAGGAACACGCCGTTCTTCTTGAGTTCCTTGTGACCGACGTCAACCAGCGCTTCCATCACGCCCTTGACTTCCTTCTTCGAAACTTCGGTGGTGGTCGCGATCTTTTCGATCAGCTGCGACTTAGACATTTGGGTAGCCATGTTTGCTCCATTGATTCTGGACGTGCGACGTTATGGCGGAAATTGCCTAAAAAAATAGGGCTTTTGGCATTCTTCACAACTATATCGCCAGTTGACTTAGACTGATTCGCGCTATCTAGCGCGGTTTTTCGTAGTCCAAGGCCTCCAAAACCCCTTTTTTTATGGGGGATGAGACACATTGTCCCCTTTCTGCACTGCGATTTCCGGTCATTTCCCGGTCCGATGACCGGTTGCGGGCGGCCATTGATTCCGATTCCGCGGCAAAAAGCGGCGATGACGTCGCGCGCAATTGCCTGCTTTCACCGCATGTTTTGAATGATTTTCCTCATGCGCACCTGCATTAGAAAATGACTCGCGTTCCCCTTCCATCGTAACATCGCCTTTAAAGGCCGCCGTCGAAAACGGCGCACCACCTGATGTCCCCTTCGGAGAGTTTTCATGGATTTGACGCGTCTTGAGATCAATCGCCGCACCGCGTTGCTGACATCGGCCGCGATCGCCGCCAACGTGATCAATCCGATGCGCGCCTTTGCGCAGGAAACGCCGAAGAAGGGCGGCGTGTTCAACGTTCACTACGGTGCCGAACAGCGCCAACTCAATCCGAGCATCCAGGCTTCCACCGGCGTCTACATCATCGGCGGCAAGATTCAGGAGAACCTCGTCGACCTCGATGCCAGCGGCCAGCCGGTCGGCGTGCTCGCCGAGAGCTGGGAAGCCACCCCCGACGGCAAGACGGTGACCTTCCATTTGCGCAAGGGCGTCACCTGGCACGACGGCAAGCCGTTCACTTCGGCCGACGTCGAATTCACCGCCATGAATATGTGGAAGAAGATCCTCAACTACGGCTCGACGCTGCAGCTGTTCCTGACCGCGGTCGAGACGCCGGATCCGCAGACCGCCGTCTTCAAATACGAGCGGCCGATGCCGCTGAACCTGTTGCTGCGCGCCCTGCCCGACCTCGGCTACATCTCCGCCGAGCATCTCTATGAGAATGGCGACATCCGCCAGAACCCGACCAACCTCGCCCCGGTCGGCACCGGCCCGTTCAAATTCGTCAAGTATGAGCGCGGGCAATATGTCATCGCCGACCGCAACGCCGACTACTGGCGCCCCAACGCGCCCTATCTCGATCGTATCGTCTGGCGCGTGATCACCGATCGCGCCGCGGCCGCAGCCCAGATGGAAGCCGGCGAACTGCACTACAGCCCGTTCTCGGGTCTCACCATCTCGGACATGGCGCGGCTGGCCAAGGACAAGCGCTTCATTGTCTCGACCAAGGGCAATGAAGGCAACGCCCGCACCAATACCATCGAGTTTAATTTCCGCCGCAAGGAATTGTCCGACATCAAGGTGCGCCGCGCCATCGCACATGCGATCAACGTGCCGTTCTTCATCGACAACTTCCTCGGCGATTTCGCCAAGCTCGGCACCGGGCCGATCCCCTCGACCTCGACCGATTTTTATCCCGGCGCCGGCACGCCGCAATACCCCTACGACAGAGCCAAGGCGGCGGCATTGCTCGACGAGGCCGGCTTCAAGGCCGGCTCCGGCGGCACGCGGTTTTCGCTAAAACTGCTTCCGGCGCCATGGGGCGAGGACATCTCGCTGTGGTCGACCTTCATCCAGCAATCGCTGGGCGAGATCGGAATCCCCGTCGAGATCGTGCGCAATGATGGCGGCGGCTTCCTCAAGCAGGTCTATGACGACCACGCCTTCGACCTCGCCACCGGCTGGCATCAGTACCGCAACGACCCCGCGGTCTCGACCACGGTCTGGTATCGCTCCGGCCAGCCGAAGGGCGCGCCGTGGACCAACCAGTGGGGCTGGGAGGACAAGACGGTCGACAAGACCATCGATGACGCCGCCACCGAGGTCGACCCGACCAAGCGCAAGGCGCTCTATGCCGAGTTCGTCAAGGAGGTGAATACGGAACTGCCGGTCTGGATGCCGATCGAGCAGATTTTCGTTACCGTGATCTCGGCGAAAGCGCGCAACCACTCCAATACCCCGCGCTGGGGTTCGGCGAGCTGGCACGATCTTTGGCTTTCCGCCTGACGCCTTATCAGCGAAGATAGGTTTATGCGTATTTTAGGCCTCGCGGGGCGGCGTCTGGCCGCCTCGATTCCGACCCTGTTCCTGATCCTGATCGGCGTGTTCCTGCTGCTGCAGTTCGCGCCGGGCGACACCGTCGACGCCATGATGGCGCAAATGGGTGGCGGCGATGCCGCGACCGCGCGCGAGTTGCGCAAATTTTACGGGCTCGACCTTTCGATTCCCGTGCAGCTCGGCAATTACCTCTGGCGCCTGGTGCGGCTCGATCTCGGCTTCTCCTCGATCTACGGCAAGCCGGTGGCGTCGGTAATCCTGGAGCGGCTGCCGCCGACCATCCTGCTGATGACCGCGTCGCTGTCGTTTGCGTTCTTCTTCGGCCTGCTGTTCGGCGTGATCGCCGCGCGCGGCGTCAATCGCTGGCCGGATACGCTGATCTCCACGCTCGGCCTGATCTTCTACGCGACCCCATCGTTCTGGTTCGGGCTGATGGCGATTGTCGTGTTCTCGATCTATCTGCAATGGCTGCCGGCCGGCGGCTTTCAGGATATCGGCACCGTGCAGGCCGGCATCTGGGGCGTCATCGATATCGCCCGCCACCTGGTGCTGCCGACGCTGACGCTCGGGCTGATCTTTCTAGCGATCTATCTGCGCATCATGCGCGCCTCGATGCTGGAAGTGCTCAACCTGGATTATGTCCGGACCGCGCGCGCAAAAGGCCTCGACGAGACCCGCGTGGTGACCCGGCATGTGCTGCGCAACGCCCTGCTGCCGATGGTGACGCTGATCGGGCTGCAGGCCGGCACCATGCTCGGCGGATCGGTGGTGGTCGAGAGCGTGTTCTCGCTGCCCGGGCTCGGACGTCTCGCCTATGAATCGGTGGTGCAGCGCGACCTCAACACCCTGCTCGGCATCGTCTTTGTTTCCGCCTTGCTCGTCATCGTCGTCAACTTCGCCGTCGACCTGGTCTATGCGCGCCTCGACCCGCGCATCTCGGCCGAGGGCTAGGGTCATGGACGCGATCAAGCGCTATTTCCGAAGTCCAGCCGCGGTCGCCGGCCTGTTCCTGCTTCTGGTGGTGATCGCGATGGCTGTCAGCGCCGGCTTTCTCTACCCGCGCGATCCGCTGGCGCTGGCCGGGCGCCCCCTGATCTGGCCGTTCTCCAATCCGCGCTTTCTGCTCGGCACCGACAATTCGGGGCGGGATATCGCAGCGCAAATTTTCTACGGCGCGCGGATCTCGCTCTTGATCGGCGGCGTCGCCACCGCGATCGCGATCCTGATCGGCATCCTGGTCGGCGCCTTCGCCGGCTATTATGGCGGCTGGGTCGACAACGTCCTGATGCGCATCACCGAAGCGTTCCAGACGCTGCCGAATTTCGTGCTGCTGCTGGTGCTGGTCGCGGTGTTCGGCTCGACCTTGACCACCGTCACCATCGCTGTCGGCGTGGTGTCCTGGCCGGCGCCGGCACGGCTGACCCGCGCCGAATTCCTGTCACTGCGCAACCGCGAATTCGTCCAGGCCGGGCGGACGCTGGGCATGAAGGACGTCCAGTTGATCCTCGGTGAAATCCTGCCCAACGCGCTGCCGCCGGTCATCGTCTATGCCAGCGTCGTGATGGCGGTCGCGATCCTGCTGGAAAGCGCGCTCGCCTTCCTGCGGCTGTCCGATCCCAATGTCGCTTCCTGGGGCAACCTGATCGGGCTCGGCCGCGACGTGCTGCGGGTGCAGTGGTACGTCTCGGCGATCCCCGGCATCGCGATCCTGGTCACGGTGCTGGCGGTGTCGCTGGTCGGCCAGGGCCTCAACGACGCGCTCAATCCGAGGCTGAAGAGCCGATGAGCGACAGCATTCTCTCGATCGAGCATCTCGGCGTGCGTCTCCCCAAAGGCGCCGACCGCAGCCATGCGCTATCGGACGTTTCGCTGTCGATCAAGCCTGACGAAATCCTCTGCGTGGTTGGCGAATCCGGCTCCGGCAAGTCGATGATGGCCAACGCCATCATGCGGCTGCTCCCCAATGAAGTGACGATCGATGGCGGCCGGGTGATGTTCGAGGGCAAGGACCTCGCCTCTGCTACCGTGGCCGAGATGCGCCGGGTGCGCGGCGCCGGCATCGCCATGATCTTCCAGGAGCCGATGACGGCGCTCAATCCGCTCCGCACCATCGGCGACCAGATCGCCGAAATGTTTTCGATCCACACCGAGCTGTCGAAGGCCGAGATCTCGGAGAAGGTGCTGGCGTTGCTCGCCGACGTCCACATTCCCGAGCCTGCGGGCGCCGCAAAAGCCTATCCGCACGAACTGTCGGGCGGCCAGCGCCAGCGCGCCATGATCGCAATGGCGCTGGCGCTCGACCCAAGGCTCTTGATCGCCGACGAGCCGACCACGGCGCTCGACGTCACGACGCAGGCGCAGATATTGAAGCTGATCCGCGAGCTGCAGCAGCGCCGCAAGGCCGCGGTGCTGTTCATCACCCACGATTTCGGCGTCGTCGCCGAGATCGCCGACCGCGTCGTGGTGATGCAGCACGGCGTCATCGTCGAACAAGGCGCGGCCACTGATGTTCTCAACAACCCGCAGCACGCCTACACGAAGCAGCTGATCGCCGCCGTGCCGCCGCTGAAGGCGCCGCCGCCGCGCGCGATTTCGGGCGAGAATATCCTCACCATTTCAGGCGTGTCGAAGACCTACCGCACTGGCGGCTTTCTCGGGCGCGGTGCGCGCGTGACGCCGGCGGTCAGGGACGTCACGCTCCATCTGCCCAGGGGCGCGACGCTCGGGATCGTCGGCGAATCCGGCTCGGGCAAGTCGACGCTGGCGCGCTGCCTCGTGCGATTGATCGATCCAGATAACGGCTCGATCGTGCTCGAAGGCAAGGACTGGGCAAAACTATCGCGTGAAGAAGTCCGGCGCGAGACGCGCCACGTCCAGATGGTGTTTCAGGACCCGTTTGCCTCGCTCAATCCGCGCCGCAAGGCGGCCGAACTGGTGGCGCAAGGACCGATCGTGCACGGCGCGCCGCGGGCGCAGGCGATCGCCGACGCCAGGGAATTGTTCGCGCTGGTCGGGCTCGATCCTTCCGCCGGCGACCGGTTCCCGCACGAATTCTCCGGCGGCCAGCGCCAGCGCATCGGGCTGGCGCGGGCGCTCGCCCTGAAGCCTGATGTGCTGGTCGCGGACGAGCCGGTCTCCGCGCTCGACGTCTCCGTGCAGGCGCAGGTGTTGAAACTGCTCGCTGACTTGCGCCAGCGGCTCGGGCTGTCGATCGTCTTCATCACCCATGATTTGCGCGTCGCCGCCCAGATCTGCGATCTCGTCGCCGTGATGAAGGACGGCGCCGTGGTCGAGCACGGGCTTGCCGGAGACGTATTCGGCAATCCGCAGCATCCTTATACGCAGGCGCTGCTGGCTTCGATTCCCGGCGGCGATTTTACCCGCAAGCGCGACGCGGCCCTGTTGTGATTACGCGATCTCGCGCGCGTCGCGACGCCGGTAGACCAGGAGCATCAGCGGCGCCAGCTTGCGCAGGATGGCGTGCCCCACGATCGGCACCGGCTCGGTGAACGGCAGCGCCAGTTCGCTCTCCGGCACACCACGAACCGCCTTCGACAATTGATCGCCGAGCGCGATTGTCAGCGCTACCGCGCGGCCGTTACAGCCGGTCCAGCCATAGGCGTTGGGCCCGAGGTGGTGGACGCGCGGCAGGAAATCCGTCGTCATGCCGACATAGCCGTTCCAGACATGATCGAACGAGACCTCGCCGATCTGCGGCCACAGCCGCTGCAGCCGTTCCGTTACCCGCGCCTTGATCCGTTCGACCTTGTTGCCGGGACCGATCACAGCGCCGCCGGTGATCAGGCGATTTCGCGCATCATAGCGCGCGAAATAGAGTTCGCCGTGGGTATCCGACAGCGCCTGCCGGCCGGGGATGATGGTCTTGCGAACGTTGTCCGACAACGGTTGCGTCGACATCTGCCAGGACAATACCGGCATCACTTCGCTCGCAATATCAGGCACCAGCGATTTGGAGAACTCGCCGCTATAGGCATTGGTCGCCACCACCAGCGCGCGGCCGGAGATTTCGCCTTTCGCCGTCCGCACGATCCAGCGGTCGTTGCGGCGCGCGAAACTTTCGACCGGCGAGCGCGCGTAGATGCGCGCGCCGAGACCGAGTGCTGCGCGCGCCAGCCCACGGGCCAGCGCCAGCGGATTGACGTGGCCGCCGGTCTTGTTCCAGAAGCCGCCGAACCAGGCGTCCGAGCCTGTCATCTCGCGGACTTCGTCGCGCGACAACAATTCCACCGGCGCACCGAATTTCGACCATTGCCGCACACGACGTTCGGCGATCTTGATGCGGCCGGGTGAGTGCACCGGCTGCACCCAGCCGGCCTGCTCCTGCTCGGCCTCGATATTGTAGCGCCGCGCGACATCGAACAGCGTCGATGCGCTGTCGCGCAGCAGGCCGACGAAGCGCTCGCCGACCGCGCCATGCCGGGCCACGATGTCTTCGGGATCGGGCCGCGACAGCGTCGGGATCACCTGGCCGTTGTTGCGACCTGACGCGCCCCACCCCGGCTCCGCCGCTTCGACGACCGTGACATCGACGCCGGCTTCGCGCAAATGCAGCGCGGTCGAGAGGCCGGTAAAGCCGGCGCCGATCACGATGACGTCGGCTTGCTGCGTGCCTATCAATTCCGGGAGATCGGGCCCCTGCGGCGTCACAGCGGCCCATAGCGAATCGGGCCAGCGGACGTTGGTCGTTTCCATCGTGATCCTTTCTTGCAGGCGACTGATCGTTCTGCTTAGTTTAATCAGCTAATTGATCGTGAGGAAATAACAGAGTGGCACTCAAAAACGTCATCGGTATAGATCACGCCGTCGTCATGGTGAAAGACCTCGACCAGGCAGCAGCCAACTACAAGCGGCTGGGCTTTACCGTGTCGCCGCGCGGCACCCACAGCGCGCATATGGGATCGGGCAATTACACCATCATGTTCGACCCCGACTATATGGAATTGCTCGGCGTCCTCACCCCGACAGAACATAATGCTCCGGCGCGCGCCTATCTCGAAACGCGCGGCGAAGGCATCGAGCGCGTCGCCTTCACCGCGGTGGATTCGGCTGCCGGCGCCGAGGAAATTCGCGCGCGCGGCTATCCGCCGGTTGGACCGACCGACTTCGAGCGGCCGGTGACGATGCCCAACGGCACGATATCGGCGGCCAAATTCCGGACCTTTGAATGGCCGAGGGCGGAGACGCCGGGCGGCATTCGCATCTTCGCTTGCCAGCACAAGACCCGCGAGACGGTGTGGATTCCCGAACTGATGCAGCATGCCAATGGCGCCAGGCGCCTCAAGCAGGTCATCATCGTTTCGCCGGAGCCGGCCAAGGATGCCGCGCATCTGTCCAAAATGGTCGATCGCGACGTACGCAACGAAGCGGATGGCGCGGTCGCAGTGCCCTCAGGCGGAGACCGCGCCGACTTCGTGTTCCTGACCCGCGACCAGCTCGGCAAGCGCTATCCTGATGTCTCGATGGCTGGCCTGCCCGAGCGCGGCGGCGCCGGGCTCGTGATCGCGGCCGATCTTGCCGCCGCCGAGAAGGCGCTGGCTACGACGGGCGTACGCAGCGCCGGCGCCATAGTCGTGCCGCCCGCCTCCGGCAACGGCACCCTGCTCGCCTTCGTCACGGCGTAGGCGTTTCACTTTTATTGCTGCATCCGTTGGCACTGCACACCGGCAACCGCGTCACGCGCGGTTGCCGGAAAAATTGTGCTTGCAGCATTATACCGCACAAGGGGGCTATGCAGACCGTTCGCGAACGCTAGTATTCGCCCAAAACAAGCCGACCCCAGGGAGAGAACAACAATGCACAACCATATCATCTCGCGCCGCAAACTTCTGGCCGGCACCGCCGCCGCGGGCGCGCTCGGCCTCACCGGCTTTCCGGCGCGCGCCGACGTGCAATGGAAGAAATACGCCGGCACCAAGCTCGAGGTCATCCTCGCCAAGGGTCCGCGCGGCGACAATCTGCAGAAGTACATCAAGGAATTCACCGAACTCACCGGCATCCAGGTCGAGTCGGAACAGATCCCCGAGCAGCAGCAGCGCCAGAAAGCCGTGATCGAGCTCGCCTCCGGCAAGCCGAGCTTCGACGTCGTTCACCTCAGCTATCACGTGCAGAAGCGGCAGTTCGAGAAGGCCGGCTGGCTCGCCGATATCTCTGGCTACATGAAGGACCCGAACCTTACCGCGCCCGACTTGGTCGAAAGCGATTTCTCGGCCGCCGGCCTGCAGTACGCCAAGAACGACAAGGGGCAGATGCTGTCGCTGCCGTGGTCGGTCGATTACTTCATCCTCTATTACAACAAGGAGCTGTTCCAGAAGAAGGGCGTCGCGGTGCCCAAGACGCTGGACGAGATGGTCGCGGCCGCCGAAAAGCTCACCGACGCCAAGGACGGCATCTACGGCTTTGTCGGGCGTGGCCTGCGCAACGCCAACATGACGCTGTGGACCAACTTCTTCCTCAACTACGGCGGCGAATTCCTCGACTCCAAAGGCGGCATCCTGACCGACGGTCCCGAGGCGATCGCAGCGACCAAACTCTATCAGACGCTGCTGACCAAGGTCGCACCTCCCGGCGTCGCCGGCTTCAACTGGATGGAGTCGATGGCCTCCTTTACGCAAGGCCGCTCGGCGATGTGGATCGACGGCGTCGGCTGGGCGCCGCCGCTGGAAGACCCGGCCGCCTCGCGCATCGTCGGCAAGGTCGGCTACACCGTGGTGCCGGCCGGACCGAAGGGGCAATATTCGGCGACCTATGGCGACGGCCTCGGCATCGCGTCCGCCAGCAAGAACAAGGAAGCCGCTTATCTGCTGTGCCAATGGGCGGTCTCCAAGACGCAAGGCGCGCGGCTGTTGCAGAGCGGCGGTGGCGTGCCGTTCCGCAACTCGATCCTCAATGACGCGGAAGTGCAGAAGGGCGTCAAGAATCGGGAGTGGCTGCAGTCGGTGATCGATTCCGCCAAGATCAGCAAGCTCGGCCTCCCCGTCGTGATCCCGGTCGCCGAATTCCGCGACCTGGTCGGTGCCGCGCTGACGTCGACGCTGTCGGGCGCCGACCCGGCGACGGAACTAAAGAAGGCGCACGAGCAATTCCGCCCGATCCTGGAGCGCAGCGAGAAAGCGTGAAGGCCATTACAGAAGTCGCTCCGGGCGCGGCAAATGGCGCCGCGCCGGAGCAGGAATTACGGAAGCCGTCATACTGGCCGTTCGTCGTGCCGGCGCTCGTCGTCGTGCTCGCGATCATCATCTTTCCGTGGGTCTTCACGATCTGGATGAGCCTCAACGAATGGAAGGTCGGCTCGCCGACCACCTTCGTCGGCCTCGCCAATTACATGCGGCTGCCGAACGATCCCCGCTTCGTCGAGGCGGTCGGCCACACGATCCTTTACACCGCCTTGTCCGTGGTTTTGCCGCTGATCTTCGGGACGCTGGCGGCGGTCGTGTTCCACCAGAAATTTCCCGGGCGCGGATTCCTGCGCGGGGTCTTCATCATGCCGATGATGGCAACCCCGGTGGCGATCGCGCTGGTCTGGACCATGATGTTTCACCCGCAGCTCGGCGTGCTCAATTATCTGCTGTCGCTGGTCGGCCTGCCGCCGCAGCTCTGGGTATTTCATCCCGGCACCGTAATCCCGTCGCTGGTGCTGGTCGAAACCTGGCAGTGGACGCCGCTGGTGATGTTGATCGTGCTCGGCGGTCTCGCGGCGATCCCGATCGAGCCTTACGAGAGCGCCGAGATCGACGGCGCCAACTTCTGGCAGATGTTCCGCTACATCACACTGCCGCTGATCACACCGTTTTTGTTCATCGCCGGCATGATCCGCATGATCGATGCCGTGAAGAGCTTCGATATCATCTTTGCGATCACGCAAGGCGGGCCCGGCTCGGCGTCGGAGACCATCAACCTGTATCTCTACAGCGTCGCCTTCATCTACTACGACCTCGGCTACGGGTCGGCGATCGCGGTCATCTTCTTTGTCCTGATAATCATCCTGGCCGCGCTGCTGCTGTATCTGCGCCAGCGCACGCTATGGACCGAGATCGGCGGTGGCGCATGAGCCTCCGGCAAATCCTCGGCAAGATCGCGCTGTGGTTTTCGGTGCTCGTCATCGTCTCGCCCGCGATCCTGTTTTTTCTCTGGATGCTGTCACTCTCGCTCAAGTTCGAGGTCGACAACGCCGCCTACCCGCCGGTCTTCATCCCGGAGAATTTCGCCTGGAAGAACTATGCCGACGTACTCGCCTCCAACCGGTTCCTGACCTATTTCGTCAACAGCCTGGTGGTGACGGGCAGCGCGACCGGGCTCGCGATGCTGATCGGCGTACCGGCCGGTTACGGGATCGCGCGCATGGCCGCGCACAAATCGGCGGTCGTGATCCTGATCGCGCGCATCACGCCGGGCCTGTCCTATCTCATTCCCCTGTTCCTGCTGTTCCAGTGGCTCGGATTGCTGGGCACGCTGGTGCCGCAGATCATCATCCATCTGGTGGTGACAGTGCCGATCGTGATCTGGATCATGATCGGCTATTTCGAGACCACGCCGCTGGAGCTCGAGGAAGCCGCATTGATCGACGGCGCCACGCGCTGGCAGGTGTTCCGGCATGTCGCGCTTCCGATCGCCAAACCGGGCCTTGCGGTTGCCTTCATTCTCGCGGTGATCTTCTCCTGGAACAACTTTGTGTTCGGCATCGTGCTGGCGGGCCGGGAGACGCGCACGCTGCCGGTCGCGGTCTACAACATGATTTCGTTCGACCAGTTGAGCTGGGGACCGCTGGCGGCGGCCGCCCTGATCGTGACGTTGCCGGTGCTGTTACTGACGGTATTAGCCCAGCGACAGATCGTCGCCGGGCTAACCGCGGGTGCCGTCAAGGGCGGTTGATAGAGCTCCTTACTCCGCGGGCGCGGCGTGCGGCATGTCCATATGCGAGGTGTAGGGCATGCTGACGCTGGTCCGGCCCAGCGCATAGAGGCCGCCGGCCATGACGAGGTAGGCGAACGCGACGCCCGGTGTGACACCAAGACCGCCGCCGATGCCGACCGCTTCGCCGTGCATGAAGCCGAAATAGGTCATGACCGCGCCGGCCAGCGCGAATGCCGAAGCCTTGAGGAAATCACGTTCGATCACGAACACGCCGATCGCGCCGAGGATCAGCCCGGCGAGGATTGAGCCGCCGCCCATCACGTCGAGACCGTGATAGAGCACGCCCTGCTGCGGCAATGAGGCGATCGCCGCAGACTTGACCGCGCCGACCTTGTCGGCGGCCAGCCCGCCGACGCTCTGCGCGGCATTCATCGTCGCACCGAGCATGGTGTCGATCTGCAGCTTGGCCCAGGCCGCCAGATGCGGCGTCAGCGCCAGCACGACCGCCGGCGCGTGCTTGACCGGCGTGGTCTGGAACGCCTGCGCGCCGATCAGCATGCCGATATAGAGCAGGATCGGCGAGATTGCGACCACAGGCACCAGCGCCAGCAGCACCGAGATGATGCCGAACCAGGACAGGATCACCACCATCAGGCCGGTCGCGGCGGAATAGCCGATCCGGCCGCCCATCGCCTTCCAGCCGGGATGGCCGATATAGACCGCGTTGATGAAGGGATTGCCCATCAGGCAGCCGATCAGGCTGACGACGCCGTCGGCGGTCAGCACCCGCGTGGTCGGATATTCGTCGCCGGCGGCTTCCGCGCTCTCGACGTTATCCATGGCCTCGACGAGGTCGTAGATGCCGAACGGGATCGCGGTGACCAGGATGACGCCGAGGAATTCGAAGCCGGAGAATACCTGGCCGACGGCCGGCAGCGGCACCGAGAAGCCGAAGCTGGCAAAGGCGTCGCCGAGACCCTTCACGCTGAGACCGCCGAGTCCGA
Organism: Bradyrhizobium sp. KBS0727; assembly: GCF_005937885.2. Taxonomy (NCBI): domain Bacteria; kingdom Pseudomonadati; phylum Pseudomonadota; class Alphaproteobacteria; order Hyphomicrobiales; family Nitrobacteraceae; genus Bradyrhizobium; species Bradyrhizobium sp. KBS0727. Next base: position 5,234,508 of record NZ_CP042176.1, read on the forward strand.
GACCGAACAGGTTCGAGCCCCAGGCGATGATCATGCCGACCGCGATCGCGACCAGGCCTGCCGGAATGTTCTTCCAGTATTTCACGCCGCCGAACCAACTCACCAGGATGATGGCAAAGCACACCAGGCCGATCTGCGGCGTCATGAACATTTCGAGCGCCGGCCGCATCGAGATGAAGGTGATGGAAACGCCGGCGAGCGTGCCGAGCAGCGCCGCGCGCGGCGTGATTTTTCGGATATACGGCGCGATGAAGCCGCCGATCATCAGGATGAAGCTCTGGAAGAACACCCAGACCAGGCCGGCGGACCAGCCCTTCATGGGATCACCGGTCTTGATCGTGATCGGCAGCATGATCACGAAGGTGACGATGAACATGTGCGGCACGGAAACGCCCGACGGCAGCGCGCAGACGTCGGTGCGGCCGGTCTTCTGCGCCAGTTTGTAGGCGAGGAAGGCGTAATAGAAGGTCGAGAGGCACATCATCAGGCCGAGCGCCGGCAGGATGCGGCCGAACACGAGTGTATCAGGCATTTTCAGCACGAACCGCAACAGGCCGGTCAACACCAGCATGTTGACGAGAATGTTGGTGCCGAAGCCAAAGAATGCGTTCCAGTCGCCCGGCGTCCACAACACCGGTTTGAAATCGAATTTGCCTGCCGTCTCCGTCGTGCTCGTGCTCATCGTGATGCCCCCGCTGCTGCTGTTTTTGAAGTCTCCGGTGAAAGTGCCTCCAGTACCGCGGCTGAGTCGGAGACCCAGCCGAAGATTCCGCCCTGGGCCTTGATCATCTTCAGGCCCATCTCGTGAAACTCGGGGAAATAGGATGCGCAGCCGTCGGCCAGCACGACGCAGCGATAGCCGCGGTCATTGGCCTCGCGCACCGTGGTGTTGACGCAGACCTCGGTGGTGACGCCGCACACCAGCAGGTTCTCGATGCCGTATTGCTGCAGCACGTCTCCGAGTTCGGTGGCGTAGAACGCGCCCTTGCCCGGCTTGTCGATCACCACCTCATTGTCGAGCGGATAGAGCTCGGGAATGATGTCGTGGCCGGCCTCGCCGCGAATGAGAATGCGCCCCATCGGGCCGGGATCGCCGATACGCAACGACGGCGCGCCGCGTTCGATCTTGGCCGGTGGCGCATCCGACAGATCGGGCAGATGACCCTCGCGGGTGTGCACGACCAGCATGCCGATGTCGCGGGCCGCTTCCAGCACGGATGCGATCGGCTTCACCGCGCGCGCGAGCTGCGAGACGTCGTTGCCGAGCGTTTCACCGAAGCCGCCGGGCTCCATGAAATCGCGCTGCATGTCGATGATGAGAAGTGCTGTCGCGGCGAAGTCGAGCGTGATCGGCTCCGGCTCCGCGGCGACCGTGCCTGAGAGTGGACCCGCCGATAGTGAACCCGTCGACAGTGAACCCTTGGAGTTCGCCATGATGCACACGCCCCGAACGAGAGTACCCGGAGCTAGCTAAGCAAGGCGCGTGCCATTGTGTACAATGCCGGTGCGGCGTCGCTCGAAAGCGAATCCGTCGTATTTTCAATTCATTGCGTGAGGCGCATGTCTCTGCTCATTCTCTGTGCGAAGCTTTCGCCGCGTGCATTTGCTCAAGTGCTGAGCGATAATTTCATTGCACTCGATTTACGCAACACCTCGTGACCCCTGTCTTTCTACGGAGCAAAGCGACCGAAGCATGCATCAGCCGGACTGAAGCAAGACTCCGATCGCCCAGTTTCGCCGGCAGTCCGAAAGGCCTCAGACGGTGCCGACGATACCCTCGACGAGATAGTCGGTGGTCTCCAGCGACGGATCATAGAGAGGCGTGTCCTTGCTGGTGATGACCTTGCCGGTGTTGCTCTTGACGGTGCCGGTGAAGATCGGCTTGCCGCCCTTGAGCTCGGCGATCGCCGCCATCGCGGCGTTCTTGCCCGCCTCGCTGCAGCCGGCACCGAACGGCGAGCTTTGCACCATGTCCTTGTCGTAGCCGCCGATCACCATGTTGGGCAGCTTCTCGCCCTTGCCGATCATGCCGGCAAACTGCGTATAGATCGTTCCCCATTTCAGTTCGGCGCCGGTAATGAAGCCCTTCGGGGCCAGATCGGCCTGGTTGGCGTTGTGGCCGCAACTCTTGACGCCGCGCTTTTCAGCGGTCTCGATCACCACCTTGGGGCTGTCGATGTGGCAGGCGATGACGTCGCAGCCGGCATCGACCAGCGCGTTGGCCGCTTCCGCCTCGCGCACTGGCAGCGCCCAGTCGCCGGTGACGATGAGTTGCACGGTGACAGTGGGATTGACCTTGCGCGCACCCAGCATGAAGGAGTTGACGTTGCGCAGCACCAGCGGAATCGGCTTGGCCGCGATGTAGCCGATCTTGTTCGACTTGGTCGAAAGCCCGGCGGCGATGCCGTTCACATAGTGGCCCTGGTCCAGATAGCAGAAATAGCCGCCAGCGTTGGTCGGATCCCTGCCCTCTTTCCACAGCGAGGTTGGATGGCGGAATTCGATCTTGGGATATTTTCTGGCTTCGTCGACCATGAACGGGTTGAAGTAGCCGAACGACGTCGGAAACAGCAACGTCGCACCGTCGATGTTGATCATCGACTCCATCGTCTTCGCCACCGCCACGGTTTCAGGCACGCTCTCCTCTTCGACGACCTTGACGCCGGGGATTTCCCGCAGCGCCTTGGCCCCGACCGCATGCGCCTGGTTCCAGCCATAGTCCTGGCGAGAGCCGACATAGATAATGCCGACGGTGATGCCGGCCGCAGCCGCCGGCCCGCCGAGACCCGACAGCACGAACGGACTGGCGGCGGCGCCGAGCAGCGAACGGCGTGAGATCGAATATCTGGTCATATACATACTCCCTCAATGCCGAAGCCCCATCGGCGTGGCGTGAATGCTGGAATAGATGTCGTCGTTGCGGCCGTCATTGCGACACCCGCATCTTGCGTTTCGGCAACCGCGCCACTTTTGGCGAGTTTGTGGCTTCCAGGTTTTCGGCATAGCGCGAGAGCACCGCGCCAAGATCGAATTGCGCGTCGCGGCCTTCGTCCGACAGCGCGCGATGCGCGACCAGGCCGAGGTGATGCTCCATCACGGATGTGGCGGCATCCGCGTTGCGCCCGCGCAAGGCGGCCACAATCTCGCGATGCTCCTTGACGGAACAGTCGGCGGAATGCGGCCGGCCATATAGCGCCAGGATCAGCGAACAGCGCGACACCACCTCACCGAGATAGCGGCGCAACAGCCGGTTACCCGACAAATCCGCGAGCTTGACGTGGAATTCACCGGCGAGCCGGCCGGACACCCGCGTGTCGCCGGCCTTGCGGGCGGCCTCTTCTTCACGGACATGGCCCTCGAGTTCGGCGCCGAATTCCGGTCTCCAGCGCTCGATCACCAGCCGGACGACATCGCGTTCGAGCAGACGCCGAACCTCGAACACCTCCCTCGCTTCCTCCAGTGTGGGCTTCGCCGTGGTCGCCGTGCGTCGCGGCGGCGCATCGACCAGGCCTTCGGACTGCAACTGCGCCAACGCCGCACGCACCAGCGTGCGGCTCATCGCGAACCGTTTTCCGAGTTCATCCTCGGGCAATTTGGTGCCAGGCGGCAGCGCCTGCTCGATGATCGCCTGACGCAATGCTTGACAGGCCAGATCGGCGCGAGTGGATTTCTTGCTCATCCGGGATCTCGTTGCGAAGTCTGAGCGACAGGGGCGCTCAACATTCCGCATACGATAATCCAGCATCTCGTACACAAGATGCGGCAATTTTGTTCGATGCGCTGGAATTTCGGGCAGCACGCCGCACAAAGTTTGCGCTTCGAAGTGCGCTGCAAATGGCGCTATTCTCATCAATGAGCGATGGCGACCATACTTTTCCGCGCGACTGATGAACCTCGGACGCGCGGCAGCGAAGCCGTCCATCGCAATCAATTCGGCAATTCCTGTATACAGGATTTGCCATCTTACGACCTTTCGAAAGGACGCGTTCATGGCCGAGACGGTCGTCAAACTGCGGTTGAACCAGCAGCAACTCGAACTGATGGACCGCACCATCGCGCAAGGCGTGGCGCCCGATCGCGTGGCCCTGGTTCGCCTGGCGCTGCGCGAATACGCCGCCGCCCGCAAGGCGGAGACTTCGCGATGAGTTTGCGGCAGGTGATTTCCGAATTCGTGCTGGAGCCCGGTACCGGCAAGGCCATCGAACTGCTCAAGGGGCAAATCCTGCGCATCGAACAGGTCGAAGGCGGCCAGTGCGCCGACTTCAACGCCTTCAACCTGCATGACTACAAGGAGTTCATGCATTGCGGCCGTACCCGCACCGTGCACGGCTTTCACCCGACCAAAGGCACCTTCATGTGGTCGGCGCCGCCGCGCGAGCGCGCGATGCTCTATATTCTCGAGGACACCGTCGGCCGCAACGACGTTCTGTTCCCGCGCTGTAGCGCCTATGTCTACGAGGCGTCCTACGGCTTCGCCGTGCACACCAATTGCCACGACATCCAGGCCGAAGCGCAGCGCGAATACGGGCTGACGCCAGATGACGTGCACGATTCCTTCAACCTGTTCATGTGCACCGGCGTCGACGACGACGGCCATGCCTTCATGACACGACAAACCACCAAAGCCGGCGACCATGTCGACCTGCTGGCGCTGATGGACGTGCTCGCGGTGCCCAATGTGTGCGGCGCCGACGTGATGAAGACCAGCAATTTCGCGCTGAAACCGCTGAAGCTGACGGTGTTCGCCGCCACCGCGGCCGATATCGCGGCGGTACCGAAGACGCCTGTCCTGGCCAGCCAGCGCACGCCGAAGGATTTCAGGAACTCCACCATCAAGACCGACCGGCCGCTGCGACGCGATCCCGCCTACAGAGCGGAATTCCCCAACACGCCGATCGTCGTTACAGAGCTGCCGATCGCGCTCAGTCCGGACGAACTCGCTTTGTTCAACGCCGTGAAACGCACCGACATTTATGGCGGCGACGATGCCGCCGCCTTGCGCGACCTGCTGTTCTCCTGGTGGGAAGAGCGTTTCCTGCTGGCTCATGCCGGCGCGCCTGCGATCGAGAAAGCACGAGGGAGCACGACATGAACGGACTTGGCGGCCTCAACAAATCCCCCGATGGCGTCGTCATCGGGCTGGTTCAATTGCAATTGCCCGTGGTCGTGACCCGGGCCGACCTGGCGCGGCAGACCGAGCGCATCGTCACTATGGTCGGCAAGGCGCGGCGCAATCTTTCCACCATGGACCTGGTGGTGTTTCCGGAATACGCGCTGCACGGCCTGTCGATGGACACCAACCCCGAGATCATGTGCCGGCTCGACGGCCCGGAGGTCGCAGCTTTCAAGCGCGCCTGCATCGACAACAATATCTGGGGCTGCTTCTCCATCATGGAATTCAACCCGGACGGCAATCCCTATAATTCCGGATTGATCATCGACGATAGCGGCGAGATCAAACTGTATTACCGGAAATTCCATCCCTGGATTCCGGTCGAGCCGTGGGAGCCCGGCGATGTCGGCATTCCCGTGATTGAAGGCCCGAAGGGCGCCAAGCTCGCGCTGATCATCTGCCATGACGGCATGTTCCCGGAGATGGCGCGCGAATGCGCCTACAAGGGCGCCGAGATCATGATCCGCACCGCCGGTTACACCGCGCCAATTCGCGAAAGCTGGCGCTTCACCAACCAGGCCAATGCGTTCCAGAACCTGATGGTGACCGCCAATGTCTGCATGTGCGGCTCCGATGGTTCGTTCGATTCCATGGGCGAAGGCATGATCGTGAATTTCGACGGCTCCATCATCGCCCACGGCACCACCGGCCGCGCCGACGAGATCATCACCGCCGAGGTCCGCCCCGACCTGGTGCGCGAAGCGCGGATCCACTGGGGCGTCGAGAACAACATCTATCAGCTCTGGCATCGCGGCTACGTCGCGGTGAAGGGCGGCGCGATGGATTGTCCCTACACTTTCATGCAGGACATGGTCGCCGGCACCTTCCGCCTGCCGTGGGAAGACCAGGTAAAGATCACCGACGGCACCTCGTGCGGTTTTCCGGCGCCGACCCGGATGTTCGGCAAGACCGCGAAGGCGGCGGAGTGAGGGATTGCTTGTAGCCCGGATGAGCGAAGCGATATCCGGGGTGATGTGAGGGCGACCCCGGATGTCGCTTCGCTCATCCGGGCTACGAACCTTATCGTCATTGCGAGCGCAGCGAAGCAATCCATTCTTTTCTTTCGTCGGCAAGATGGATTGCTTCGCTGCGCTCGCAATGACGTTGTGAGACATGCGCTCTTGATCTCGCGGCGCAATGCGCCCGGAGTTTTGCATTTCGTTTGCCCTCGAAATACAGAGGGCGCAGGGAAGACCGGGTGCGCGCCGCACCCGCGGTCTTGCGTGCAAGATGCATACGAATAGGCGCACGCAAGCATACAGGTTTGGCGGAGGCATCCAGCCTTCCCTGCGCAATGGCTTTACGGCTTATACGATTTCGTCCTGGTGACCGGCTTTTTTGCCACCATCATCGACGTCGGCTTTCGCTTCCGCCAACTTGACGCCAGCACCGGGGCGTCGGACCCACACGATTTCACCGTACGCAATGACCACGCTCGTCAGTCGCAGCCTTCGCGTCCACCGCTCCCTGCCCCTCGTTTGCGACGATGGCCTACGCCCCTCCTGTGGGACAGGATGCGCGGAGTTAAACGTCTGATTTGCCCGACAAGGCCAGCGAAATATTTTTACCCGAAGGTCTGGACGACGAAAATCACGTTGAATCCGCTCATGAAATTCGTGCCGACGCGCATCGCCTTTTATCCGGCGGTCGCGCAAGGCGACACCGGCCGATTGTCACCTCGGACACAATCACCCGTTCGCAGATCACGCCGTCATTAGGAACTATTGACCGGAAGCGGATATCTGCTTCCCTGCGGAAAGCGGCGATCTCCAGACGGGCGGGTGGGACATGGCCTCGAATTTCATCGCGAAGGGCGCTGACGGTTACGAGGCTTTCATGGGCCGATGGAGCAAGCGCCTCGCTCCCGTCTTTCTGGATTTTGCCGGGATCAGGGATGGAGAGCGGGTGCTGGACGTCGGCTGCGGCACCGGCAGCCTGACGTTTTCGATCACGGAACGCTCGGACGTCGCCTCGATCGAGGCGATCGATTTTGAAGAGCCGTTCGTCGAGGCGCTGCGGCAGCAGAACAAGGACCCGCGCATCACCGCGCGACAAGGCGACGCCTGCGCGTTGACGTTTGAGGACAGGCAATTCGACCGCGCGCTGTCGCTGCTCGTCCTGCATTTCGTTTCCGACCCTGCGAAAGCGATTTCGGAAATGCGGCGCGTGGTTCGCCCGGGAGGCGTCGTTGCGGCAACGGTCTGGGACACATTCGGCGGCATGCCGAGCCAGCGAATGTTCTGGGACACATTTTGCGCCATCGAATCGGCCGCCGTTGAACGAAGGTCGCTCGGATTAGTGCGACCGATGACCCGTCCGGGAGAACTGGCAAAGGCATTCGCCGCCGCCGGCCTTGAACAGGTTACCGAGGCCTTCCTGACTATCCGGATGGATTTCAGCAATTTCGACGACTACTGGCAGCCGCTCATCAATGGACAGGGCACGCTTGCGGTGTTCCTGTCGACGCTTCCAGCGACGACCACTGACAGGCTCCAGGCGAGCGTTCGCGATGCGTATCTATGCGGTGGATCGGACGGCGCACGAAGTTTCCCGACGACGGCGGTTGCGGTAAAAGCAACGGTTCCGCAGGGTTGACGGCGCCATCTGTCGGATCGTCCACCTTGCGTACTAATTCCCGTTCAACAGCGACGTCCCGAACGCGCGCTTCCACACCGACAGGAAACGCGGAAACCAGGAATGCGCGACCGCGCTCTGGTAGGCCCAGGTCTGATATTTCTGGCCATTTTCCGACAGCAGTTCCTGATAGCCGCCGTGGGTCTCGGTCGCGGTACCGATGTCGCGCAAGATGTCGCGCGCGTAGGCACGGTAGGTATCGGTGGCCCCGCATTCGTCATAGTCCAACATGCGGTCGGCGAATTCGACGTTGAATGTCGGCCAGGACGATCGGCCCTGGTAGGCCGGCGCCGCGATCTTGTGAATGAGTTTGTTGAGCGGATTATCCACGGATACCAGGAAGTGGGACGTGTCCGGAATTCGAAACCGCGGCTCTGCGAGAACCAGATTTGTCGTGGCCGCGAACAGCGCCCGTTCGTTCGCGTCGTTCAGATCCCAAAATCCCAGATGCACGTTGACGAAATCGAGCGCGATGGAAAACACCGGCGGCTCCTGACGGGAGTCCAGCGAATGGCTGATGTAGCCATGCTTGCCGAACAGCCGCAGCAGTTCAGTCTTGTAGTGCGGAAGCTCGCGGCCGAGCCGCCGATCCAGTTCGCTCCGCTCGATCACGCCGAGCTTGATGCCGCGCAGAAATGTCGCGTAGACGCTGGCATTGGTGACGAAACGCCGGCGTTCGGCGCGGGTATCGGTTGCGGCAGATCGCGGGGCCGTCGCGTCGCACAGCAAAGCCGAGAGGCCGTTGTCCTCGAACGGCTGCAACGATCCGGCGAGGTCAAGGATCGCTCGTTTCAGATCTTCGCGATACTCGGCCAGCAACAGCCGGCCGGCATGTGCGCCCTGTGACATCGCCACATAGGAAGACGGCCGTTGCTCCGCGGTCAGCAATTGCTCGAGACCCGCAAGGATGCCGAGCAGCGTATCCGAAGGCCGCGAGAAATAGTTGATGCCGATGTAGCGGTTGCGTCCCGCAGGAACGAGCGTCGTCGTGACGACATCGGCGCGAACCGCCTCCAGCATCAGCCGAACGCTTTTCTCGAGCAGACGAACCCGGCGCACCGCATCCGCGGAATCCAGGACGGTTTCAGGGTCGAGCACATCGGGATAGAACCAGGCGAAGTCGCGCGGATAATAGGCGGATGCGTGCGGCGCCCCGGTGACGAGAAAGGCTTCGGTCTCCGAGAACGCAGCGTTCATCGAGTGCCGGTACAACTGGTCGATCGCCGCCGAGAGATGATATTTTCGGAGGAACCGATCGCCGAGAAAATTCACGGCCTGAATGCCGTTGGCGACAAAGCTGGCAATCAGCCCCTGGTAAAATCGGTATCCGCGACGGGATGCAAACGTAATCTGGCTATTCATGCGCTGGGATGACGATGTCCTGTGGTGCCGCGTGTTACCGCGTTGGTACTGCAAACACCATTGATTCGTCTCTCGGCCAGAGCGCGACGAATGTCATCGAACTGTCATACTGCGCGATGCGGACCAAGCCAGGTCGAACATGACAGCTTTGATTGATCGACGATCACGGGGAGCCGCGCGACTATTCCGGCTGGATCTCGCCCGTGGCTCTCTTAGGAAGGTCTCCGAGCAGGTTCGATAGCTTGACCGCGAGCTTTCGAAGCCGGGCATTCTGCTCAAGCAACTGCAGCAAATCATTGGCTTCCGCTTGTTGCGATTCAAGTATCTCGGCCTCTTCAAGCAGAGGCGACAAGGCTGAAAGAAAGTCGTCGCGCTGATCCTGCCTGTCGTGCGGCGGATGTCCGATGCTCATGGCAAATCCCCGATCTGGACGCGCGGCAGCGGCCCGTTCAACTGCTAACGTCGATTGAGTCGAGGGCAAATTTGCGTCGGAAAAAGGGACACGCGTCGGCGAGTTAGAGATCTTCCGCGCTACTGTCCGGCCGCGTCCCGCGGCCTGAAATTCTCGATCAACCGCAGCAGCACCCGCGCGCCGGCATCGGCGTCTGATGTTTCGACGTGCTCGTCGGGATGATGGCTGATGCCGCCGCGGCAGCGGACGAACAGCATCGCGACATCGGCAACGTCGATGATCGCCATGCCGTCATGCCCTGCCCCGCTCGGCAGTTCGAACACGGAAAAACCCTCGGCAGCGACGGCTTCCGCGACCTGCGCCTTCAGCCAGGGCGCGCAGGGCACGGTGCGGTTTTCGTGGGTGACGTCGACCTGCAGCGCAAGCGCGCGGGTTTTGGCGATGCTCTCGACCCGGCGAACGATATCCGCGACCGCACGGCGGCGGTGCGAATCCGTCGGCGCGCGGATGTCCATCGTGAACGACACCTTGCCGGGAATGACATTGGTCGCACCGGGCATCGCATTGATGTAACCGACGGTGCCGACCAGGCCATCCGGATCGGTGCGGCACAGTTCCTCGATCGCGACGATGCATTCGGCAGCCCCCGTCAGCGCGTCGTGGCGCAGCGCCATCGGCACCGTGCCGGCGTGGCCGGCCATGCCGGTAAGATTCGCTGCCAACCGCGTCGCGCCTGCGATCGCGGTGACGACACCGACCGGAAGCTGCTGCTTTTCCAGCACCGGCCCCTGTTCGATGTGCAACTCGACATAGCCAAGCAATTCGCCGCGCGCGCGCGCCGCCGTGTCAATGTGGTCGGGGTCGAGCCCGAACGCGATCATCGCCTCGCGCATGGTGATGCCGGCGCGGTCCTTGCCGGCGAGCACGCTCTCGACGAACGTCCCCGCCACCGCGCGGCTGCCGAGCAGCGTCGACGCAAAGCGCACGCCCTCCTCGTCGGCGAAACCAACGATCTCGATCGCGAATGGCAGCCGCTTGCCTCTTCTGTGCAGGTCGCCGATGCAGGCGATCGCGGTGATGACGCCGAGCGGCCCGTCCCATTTGCCGGCGTCACGCACCGTATCATAGTGCGAGCCCAGCATCAGACACGGCAGACCGGGACGTTCGCCCTCGTAGCGGCCGCAGACATTGCCGATGGCGTCGAGCCGCGCGTTCATGCCGGCCTCACGCATCCAGGACAGGATCAGGTCGGCGGCGATGCGGTGCTCGGGAGACAGGAAAACCCGCGCCAGGTGCTCCGGCGTCTCCGAGATCGTCCCGAGTTGGTTGATCCGGCCGACGATTTCATCGCCGAGCGAGGATTGTCTCAATGCACCGCTCGCCGCCTCTGTCTTGCTCATGCTTTTCCGGGGCGCGCTTGCCGCGCCTGCCTCATCGATACAAGTTCAATGCCAGCGAATGCGACTCCGCATCGCCCACCGACCTTGTCACTGGTAGCAGCCCCAATCAGGCTGACCAGCCGACAAATACAGGAATTCGGCCGCAAGCAGGCCTCTTGGAGCCCCTTCCGGGAGTCAAGAACTGCTCAACCGCCTTGCATACAATTAGAAAATGGCGCCTAAAAACTGAGCTGAAAGGCTCCTGCCCAAAGTTTGAACGGCTGTCACTTATCTAGATTAGCATAATAATTTCAATGTACTGCCAAACAATGCCCACCAGATGTGCTCTGGCACGAAGATTGCGACACACCCTCTGAGCTTCGCCGTGTCGGCGCGGCTGCGAAATAGGGGGCGGTTTTTCCGCCAGAGGGAGCAGGCAAATGGATTTTGGCAGGATTTCTCGACGGCATCTGTTGCAGGGCAGCGCCGCGATGGCGCTCGGCGGCACGCTTGGCGCGGGCCGGGCTTTTGCGGCCGACACCACCATCGGCTTCATCTATGTCGGGTCGCGCGACGACTACGGCTACAACCAGGCCCACGCGGCGGGTGCGGCCGCCCTGAAGAAGTTGCCCGGCCTGAAAGTGGTCGAGGAAGAAAAGGTGCCCGAGACCGACGCGGTCGAGAAGACCATGGAGTCGATGATCAATCTCGACGGCGCTTCGCTGCTGTTCCCGACCTCGTTCGGTTACTACAACCCGCACATGATCAAGATGGCGAGCAAGTTTCCAAAGCTTCGCTTCGAACATTGCGGCGGCCTGTGGGCCGACAAGGATCCCAAGAATGCCGGCAGCTATTTCGGTTATATCGACGAGGCCCAGTATATTTCCGGGATCGTTGCCGGCTACTCCTCCAAGACCGGAAAGCTCGGTTTCGTCGCGGCGAAACCGATCCCGCAGGTGCTGCGCAACATCAACGCGTTCACGCTCGGCGCGAAACTCGCCAACCCGAAGGCCACCTGCCAGGTGATCTTCACCGGCGACTGGTCGATGCCGGTCAAGGAAGCCGAAGCCACCAACAGCCTGATCGACCAGGGCGTCGACGTCCTGACCTGTCACGTCGACGGTCCCAAGACCATGGTCGAGAACGCGGCGCGCCGCGGCGCGATGGTCTGCGGCTATCACGTCAACCAGTCGCCGCTGGCGCCGAAGGCCTACCTCACCGGTGCCGAGTGGAACTGGGAAGCGCTGTATCCGAAATTCGTCAAGATGATCGCCGCCGGCGAAGCGATTCCGAACTTCTACCGCGGCGGCCTCAAGGAAGAGATCGTCAAGTGTTCGCCCTACGGCGAAGCGGTCTCGGCCGAAGCGCGCAAGCACGCCGACGACATCAAGGCGAAGCTGACCGAAGGCAATTACACCATCTTCAAGGGACCGATCATGGACAACAAGGGCAAGACCGTGATCGCGGCCGGCACCGATCGCGGCCAGAAGGATCCCGAACTCGAGAAGATGGATTATCTGGTCGAGGGCGTGATCGGAGCCACTTCGTGACCACTGATGCGGCGGATCCGGCGGGGGCGGTCGGCATTGCGCCGGCCGCCGATGCCGGATTCCTGCAGCGCTACGGCGCCAGCATCGAATACATCCTGATCCCGGGCGCGGCGCTGGTCGGCGCGCTCGCGGTGTTCGGCGTGTTCGTGGCGCTGTTCGGCAAGAGTCCGCTCGATCTGTATTTCTACATGTACCAGGGCGCGTTCGGCACCTGGTTCTCCTGGCAGAACACGCTGACGCGCGCGGCGCCCTTGATCCTCACCGCGCTGTGCACGGCGCTGCCGGCGCAGCTTGGCATGGTCATCATCGGCGGCGAAGGCGCGCTCTTGATCGGCGCGCTGTCGGCCACCTCGATCGCGCTGGCGATGCCGTGGGCGCCGCCCTTTGTGGTGCAGTTTGCCATGGTCTGCGCCGGCGTCGCCGGCGGCGGGCTCTGGATCATGTTGGCGGGCGGCTTAAGGCAATATCGCGGCGTCAACGAAACCATTTCGAGTCTGCTGCTGGTCTATATCGGGCTTGCGATCCTCAACCATCTGGTCGAGGGCCCGATGCGCGATCCGGCCAGCCTCAACAAGCCGTCGACCCGCGAGATCGGCGCCGCCAACATGATCGGCAGCATTCCCGGCACCGACATCCATTGGGGACTGGTGTTCGGCGTGATTGCTGCGATCGCGTCCTATATCCTGATCTATCACACCGTGTTCGGCTTCGCCGCGCGGGTCGCCGGCGGCAACATCCGCGCGGCGAGGATCGTCGGCCTCGGCGTCAGCAAGCTGATCCTGACGATCTGCTTCCTCGCCGGCGGCGCCGCCGGCCTCGCCGGCATGATCGAGGTCGCGGCCGTGCAGGGCCGCACCAACGCCAATCTCGCCGCAGGCTACGGCTTTACCGGCATCCTGGTCGCCTTCCTGGCACGGCAAAATCCGCTCGCGATCATTCCGGTGGCAATCCTGCTCGGCGGCATCAGCGCCAGCGGCGGGCTGTTGCAGCGCCGGCTCGGCCTGCCCGACGCCTCGGTGCTGGTGCTGCAGGGCATCATCTTCGTGTTCGTGCTGGCCAGCGACGCGCTGTACGGCCGCATCGGCTTCCTGAAAGGAAAATCCTGACATGGCGGACGGAACGATCGGACTCTGGACCGTCCCGCTCGCGGTGTTCGGCGGCGCCATCCGCGTCTCGACGCCGTTCCTGTTCGTCAGCCTGGGCGAATGCATTACCGAGCGTTCGGGCCGCATCAATCTCGGCCTCGAAGGCACGCTGGTGATGGGCGCGATGAGCGCCTACGGCATCTCCTATCTCTCGGGCTCGCCCTGGCTCGGCGTCCTCGCCGCCGGCATCACCGGCGCGCTGCTGGGCGCGCTGCATGCCGGCATCTGCTCGCTGCCGCGCGTCAACGACGTCGCGGTCGGCATCGCGCTGATGCTGTTCGGCACGGGTTTAGCTTTCTATCTCGGCAAACCCTTGATCGAACCGACGGCGGCGCGGCTGCCGGCGATCGATTTCGGCTGGTGGAGCGACATCGCACAGGTGCGCGCCGCGCTGCGGATCAACGTGCTGTTTTTGATCGGGGTCGCGATCGCGCCGATTCTTTACTGGGCGTTCCGGACCACGCGCTGGGGGCTATTGATCCGCACCGCCGGCGAAAGCTCGGATGCCGCGCGCGCGATGGGTTATTCGGTGCTGTGGATCCGCCTTCGCGCCACCATGGTCGGCGGTTTCCTCGCCGGGATCGGCGGCTCGTTCCTGTCGCTGTTCTATCCCGGAAGCTGGAACGAAGGCCTCTCCAGCGGCCAGGGCATCACCGCCGTGGCGCTAGTGATCTTCGCACGCTGGGACCCGATGCTGTGCCTGTGGGCCTCGCTGGCGTTCGGCGGCGCCGCGGCGCTGGGCCCGGCGCTGCAATCGGTCGGCGTCACCTCCGGCTATCATTTGTTCAACGCCGCGCCCTACATCCTGACGCTGGCGATCATGATCATCACCTGTTCGCCGAAGCGCACGCTGACCGGCGCACCGGCGGAGTTGTCCATCACCCGATAGGCGAGAACGTGACATGCCCGAGCGTTACCTGAAATCCGAACCCTATGCGTGGCCCTATAACGGCGACCTGCGCCCGCAAAATACCGCGCTCATCATCATCGACATGCAGACCGACTTCTGCGGCGTCGGCGGCTATGTCGACAAGATGGGCTACGACCTGTCGCTGACCCGCGCGCCGATCGAGCCGATCAAGAAGCTGCTGGCGACCATGCGCGCGCAGGGTTTTCACATCATCCACACCCGCGAAGGCCACCGCCCCGACCTCACCGACCTGCCCGCCAACAAGCAGTGGCGCTCGCGCCAGATCGGCGCCGGGATCGGCGATCCCGGTCCCTGCGGCCGGGTGCTGGTGCGCGGCGAGCCCGGCTGGGAGATCATTCCCGATCTGGCGCCACTGCCGGGCGAACCTGTTATCGACAAGCCGGGCAAAGGCTCGTTCTGCGCCACCGACCTCGAACTGATGCTGCGGCTGCGCGGCATCGAAAACATCGTGCTGACCGGCATCACCACCGACGTCTGCGTCCATACCACCATGCGCGAAGCCAACGACCGCGGCTTCGAATGCGTGCTGATCGAGGATTGCTGTGCCGCGACCGACAAGAGCAATCACGAGCACGCGCTGAAAATGATCAAGATGCAGGGCGGCGTGTTCGGCGCGGTCGCGACCTCGGCCGCGATGATCGGGGCGCTGTCATGATCATCGGCGAAACGCCGCTTCCATCAGGCGCGCTCGGCGTCGACGCCATCGCCATGACCATGCAGTTCGGCGACTTCAAGGCGCTGGACAATGTCGAACTGAAGGTGCGCCCCGGCTCGTTCCATGCGCTGCTCGGCGAGAACGGCGCCGGCAAAAGCACGCTGGTGAAATGCATCATGGGTTATTACCGCGCCACCCAGGGCGACGTGCTGGTCGGCGGCCGCGAGCAGGCGATCGCCAATCCGAAGGAAGCCCACGCGCTCGGGCTCGGCATGGTCTACCAGCACTTTACGCTGGTGCCGGCGATGACGGTCGCGGAAAACCTGGTGCTGGCACGCGACGACGTGCCCGCGGTGGTCGACTGGGCCAAAGAGAAGAAGGAGCTCGAGGCATTCCTGGCGCGGATGCCGTTCAAGGTGCCGCTCAACGCAAAAGTCTCGGATATCTCGGCCGGCGAGCGGCAGAAATGCGAGATCCTCAAGCAGCTCTACCTGAAGCGGCGCTTTCTCATTCTCGACGAGCCGACCTCGGTGCTGACGCCCGGCGAAGCCGACGAGGTGCTGGGCATGCTGCGCGCCATGGTGGTGGCCGGCGACCTCACCATTCTGATGATCACCCACAAGTTCCGCGAGGTGATGGCGTTTGCCGACGAGGTGACGATCCTGCGCCGCGGCAAGCTCGCCGGTGCCGGCAAAGTCTCGGAGCTGACGCCCGACGACATGGCGCGCACCATGATCGGCGCCGAGCAGTTGACCGTGCAACCGCCCCGCGTCGGCGAGGTAGGCGAAACCAGGCTGGAGCTTTCCAAACTCACCGCGCTCGACGATGCCGGCGCGATCGCGGTCCATGACGTGTCGCTGTCGGTGCGCGGCGGCGAAATCGTGGGGATCGCCGGCGTCTCCGGCAACGGCCAACGGCAACTGGTCGAGGTGCTGGCCGGCCAGCGCGAGGCCGAGAGCGGCGAAGTCCGCGTCCGCGGCGATCTCTATTCGGCAAGCCGCGAGGAAATGCGCCGGCACAAGATGTCGTTGCTGCCCGAGGAGCCGCTGAAGAATGCCTGCGTCGGCGGCATGAGCGTGGCCGACAACATCGCCTTCCGAGAATTCGACCGCGCGCCCTTTGCCAGCGGCGGCTGGTGGCTGAACAAGTCGGCGTTCCGCAACAGCGCGATCCGCAAGATCGGGCTCTACAAGATCAAAACCCGCACGCCGGATACGCCGATCTCGGCGCTGTCGGGCGGCAACGTGCAGCGCGCCGTGCTGGCGCGCGAACTCGGCGGCGAGGTCGAGGTGCTGATCGCCGCCAATCCCTGCTTCGGGCTGGATTTCGCCGCCGTAGCCCAAATCCACGCCGAGATCATGGCGGCCCGCAACCGCGGCGCCGCGGTGCTGTTGGTCAGCGAGGACCTCGACGAACTGCTGGAACTGTCCGACCGGCTGGTCGTGATGTTCCACGGCCAATTCGTCCACGAAGCCCGCGCCAGCGAGGCCGACCTGACCGAAATCGGGCGGCATATGGCGGGGCATTGATGATACGGTACTGACGACAGTAACGGTGTAACGGTCATGCACTAATGGTCGATATATCCACGCTAAGCCCGGCGGAGCGCGACGCACATTTTCTGCGCCGGTCGTTCGACGTCGCCCGCCGCGCCATGACGCACGGCAACCATCCCTTTGGCGCGCTGCTGGTCGATGCGGATGGCAACGCGCTGATCGAGGCCGAGAACGGCTACATGCCCTCGCATGACGGCACCGCGCATGCCGAGCGCCTGCTGGCGACGCAAGCCTGCACCACGATCCCGGCGGACATCCTCCGCCACGCCACGCTCTACTCGTCGGCCGAGCCCTGCGCGATGTGCGCGGGTGCGATGTACTGGGCGGGGATCGGCCGGCTGGTCTACGGCCTCAGCGAGCACCGGCTGCGCGACATCACCGGCAACCACCCGGAAAACCCGACGCTCAATTTGCCGTGCCGCGACGTCTTCGGCAGCGGCCAGCGCTCAATCGAGGTGGTCGGGCCACTGCTGGAAGACGAGGCTGCCGCCCTGCATGATGGGGTGTGGGGCAAGTAGGATTTTTGCCTTTGTAGGATGGGTGGAGCGAAGCGATACCCATCGCGGTCACCACAGACAGTGATTGATGGGTATCGCTTCGCTCCACCCATCCTACGATTTCAGGCCGCCAAAAAGAAAAATGGCGCCGCGGGGAACATCGCGGCGCCATCGCTTTTCACCTGTGGAGATGATCAGGTGGTCAGAACTTCACGGTCACGCCGCCGTAGACGGTCGATTCGGTGCAGGAGTTGGTGCTCTGGCCGGTTGCTGCGATGGTGCAGACGCCGGGCATCGCGTTGTGATCGAGGCCGAACTTGTTCTGCCAGTAGCGGTAGGCAACCCAGAGGTCGACGAAGTGGGAGTACTGCGGACCGATGAAGGCCTTGGAGGCGTCGAAGGTCAGACGGATCGGCTCAGAGTTGAGTTCGGTCTTGGAGGCGGTGCTGAAACGTCCCGGACCGGAAAGAGCCGGAAGGCTGTTCGAGTCGCCCTTGGGTCCATACCAGCCGGCGCGGCCGCTGATCGAGAAGTACTGCATGTTCTCGGGCAGGAAGCCGAGGTCCATGTAGTAGTTGATTTCAACCGCCCAGGTAGCGTTGTACTTCACGTTGCCGTCGGCGTTACAGTTCAAGCCCGGAATGTTGCCCGCAAAGTTCGAGCCGCACTGGGTGAAGGCGTTGTGATTCGAGAATTCCCAGTAAGCCAACGGCGCTATGTTGATGTAGCCCTTGTAGGGCAGGTCGAAGGCAAACTGCAGACCGGCGACCATGTCGCGCTTGGCCGGAGCCAGGTAGTTGTTTTCGGTGTTGCCGTCCATGCCGACTTCCAGCGAAACGTTATGCAGGGGGCCCATCGAGAAGGCCTTGGTATTGAAGATTTCGTTGAAGCCGAAGGTCGAGCGGAACAGACCGTAGATTTCGGTCGCACCGGCGCACTGGACGTTGGGCCCGGTCGCGAAGTTGTCGAGGACACCCGCGTTGATACACGGCGAGGCCGGATCGTTATGGCCCGACTTGAACATCGAGATGGTGAAGAAGTTGGTGCCGTAGGCCCAGGCATCGAAGTGGGTGAACGAATAGACCTGCTTGGCGGTGGTGCCGTTGATCGAACCGTTCGGGTTCACCGAGTACATGCCGGGATCGGTGCCCTTGGGCATCCAGGAGAACGACACGCGGTCGTCGATCACCAGGAAGAACGGGACCGGAGCGACCTTCTTGAGGGCCTTGACCGGCAGGTCGGCCGCCGCGGCGTAGCCGGCCGGTACGAGTGTGGCGAGTGACAGCGCCGCTGCTGCCAATGTTCTGCGAAGACTAGACATCCTTTAATACCCCCAAGTTGACGACCGAATGATCGAGGCCCTTGGAAGCGACCCTTGCGCCGATCGCATGAAGTGAGAAGCCTCAAGATTCCCCATGGCTTGCTGCAAGTTTCATCAAGAAGAAGTGAGGCCGGCGCGGTTTGTGCGGCGAGAGGCCGATTGGTTGCCGCGGCAAGACAATCTCCGGTAGAATCGGATTTTCGCATTTTTGCCGGGAACAATCGGGCTTTCTGCGACGATCGGGCGCAGGGAGCAGCGCACCAAACGCACGAACGGGGCATTCCCGGCGACGCGTACACAGCCGCGTCAAAACTGCTCAACTTCGCAGCAGCGCTGCTTAGGCGATTTCGATTTGTCTAGACCGTCACAAATTTACAACAACCCGTCTGGCGTTTTTGCGGGTCACCCGCACCACGCGACGCTTCGGTGCCGGCTCAACGACGTCCATCGGATCGAGGAGCAGCGAATCCGGCCGGGAATCACGCCGCGTCTCATCTGCCAAAGAGTTGAGCAAGGGTTGGCGCTTTTTCCCTACTTACGCATGCGGCCAAACTAGCACAGTATTGAGGCATTCTTTTCTCATACGCGTGACAACGAATGTTGGATTCGACGCCTGCCGCGCTGCACACAGGTGGCACGCCGCTGCTCCGGACGGTCGGTTTGACCAAGCGGTACGGCACCTTCCTCGCCAACGATGCCATCGACATCGAGATCTGGCCGCAGCAGATCCACGCTTTGCTCGGCGAGAACGGCGCGGGAAAGTCGACGCTGGTCAAGACCATCTACGGACTGGTTCAGCCGAGCGAGGGCGAGATGCTTTGGCAGGGCGAACGGATGGTGCTGTCCGGCCCGTCGGAAGCCCGCCGCCGTGGCATCGGCATGGTGTTCCAGCACTTCTCGCTGTTCGACAATCTCACCGTGGCCGAGAACGTCGCCCTCGGGCTCGACGGCAAGGAATCCTTCAAGGCCATGTCGGCGCGCCTTGAAGAAGTATCCCGGATTTACGGGCTTCCGCTCGATCCCCGGCGCGAGGTCTGGCAATTGTCGGTCGGCGAGCGGCAACGCATCGAGATCGTTCGCGCGCTAATGCAGAATCCGAAATTCCTGATCCTCGACGAACCGACCGCGGTGCTGACACCGCAGGAGGCCGACCAGCTCTTCGTCGTGCTCGATCGCCTGAAGGCCGAGGGGCGCGCGATCCTCTACATCAGCCACAAGCTCGACGAGGTGAAACGGCTCTGCGACACCGCCACCATCCTGCGCGGCGGCAAGAAGATCTCGACCTGCAATCCCAAGGCGGAGACCGCATCCTCCCTCGCCCGCATGATGGTCGGCGGCGAGATCAAGGAAGTGAAGGCCGCGGCGAACCGCCAAACCACGGTGCCGCGCCTCGTGGTCAACGACCTCAGCCTCGAGCCGGACGATCCGCACGGGGTGCGGCTCCAGCACATCTCCTTTGAGCTCAAGGGTGGTGAAATCTTGGGCATCGCCGGCGTCGCCGGGAACGGTCAGGACGAACTTTTCGCCGCACTTTCGGGCGAGCGGCTGGCCCAGGACCCCGGCACGGTCGTGATCGACGGACATGCCGCGGGACACCTTTCGATCACCAAGCGGCGCAAGCTCGGCGCGGCCTTCGTTCCGGAGGAGCGGCTCGGTCACGGCACCGCGCCGCGCATGCGGCTTTCCGAGAACGCGCTGCTGACCGGTCATGCCGCCAGCGGCATGGTCCATCATGGCTTCGTCAATACGACCGCGACGCTCAATGCGGTCGACAAGGCGACCGCGGCGTTTGACGTCCGCAAGGCCAAGCGCGATCCCGAGGCCGCCAGCCTGTCCGGCGGCAATCTGCAGAAATTCATCGTCGGCCGCGAAATCCTGCGAAACCCGGTCGTGCTCGTCGTCAGCCAGCCGACCTGGGGCGTCGATGCCGGCGCCGCCGCCGTGATCCGGCAGGCGCTGCTCGATCTTGCGGCCGCCGGAGCCGCGGTGCTGGTCACGAGCCAGGATCTCGACGAGCTCGCCGAAATCACCGACCGCATTGCCGTGATGTTCCACGGTCATCTGTCGGCGCCCATGGCCACCGGCGAAGCCAACCGGGAAAAGCTCGGCCTGTTGATGGGCGGGGCCAGCCTGGAACAGAAGGAAGCGGCTCATGCAGTTGGTGCTTGAAAAACGCGCCGAGCGGTCGAACACGATCGCGCTGATTTCGCCGCTGATCGCGATCGGGCTGACGATCGTGACCATGAGCATTCTGTTCGTCATTCTCGGCAAAAACCCGATCGCGGCGCTTGGCGTCTATTTCATCGACCCGCTCACCGACAGCTATTCGCTGCAGGAGATCGCGGTGAAGGCATCGCCTTTGGTGATGATCGCGATCGGCCTGTCGCTGTGCTATCTCGCCAACGCCTGGAACATCGGCGCCGAAGGCCAGTTCCTGGTCGGCGCGGTGGCCGGAAGCTGGCTCGCGGTGAAGACCAACGGCACCGATGCCGGCGTCTGGGTCCTGCCGGCAATGCTGCTGCTGGGCGCCGTGGCCGGCGCGCTCTATGCGCTGATCCCGGCGATCTGCCGGGTCAAGTTCGGCGCCAGCGAAATCCTGACCAGCCTGATGCTGGTCTATGTCGCCGACCTGTTTCTCGATTATCTCGTGCGCGGTCCGTGGCGCGATCCCAAGGGTTTCAACTTTCCGACCACGGCCGAGTTCGATCCGGTCGCGACCGTGCCGGTGCTGATCGACGGCGGCCGCCTCCACCTTGGCGCCGTCATTGCGCTGGTCGTGGTGGCGGCCGGCGCGGTGCTGCTCGGGAGGACCATCAAGGGGTTTGAAATCCGGGTGGTCGGCGCCGCCCCGCGCGCCGCCCGGTTCGGCGGCTTCAACTCCAACCAGTTGATCCTCCTGACCTTCGCGATCTCCGGCGCGCTGGCGGGGCTGGCGGGGATCATCGAGGTCGCGGGTCCCGTCGGTCATCTGCAGCCCGGCATCTCGCCCGGCTACGGCTTCACCGCGATCATCGTCGCCTTCCTCGGGCGGTTGAACCCGGTTGGAATATTAATTGCAGGACTTTTCCTCGCACTCACCTTTATCGGCGGCGAGCAGGCCCAGATCGCAATGAAGATCCCGTTGGACGTCACCAAGGTTTTCCAGGGCATCCTGCTGTTCTACGTGCTCGCCTGCGATTCCCTCATCCTCTACCGGTTCAAGCTCATTTTCGCGTCAGCAAAGGTGGCCTGATGGAGCTCGTCGAAGCCATCATCCTCGCAGTGCTCGCGGCCTCCACGCCGCTGCTGCTCGCTGCGACCGGCGAACTCGTTACCGAACGCGCCGGGGTGCTGAACCTCGGCGTCGAAGGCATGATGATCGTGGGCGCGGCCTGCGGCTTCGGCGGCGCCTGGCTTTCCGGCTCGATCATCGTCGGCGCGCTGTGCGGCATCATCGCCGGCACGCTGCTGTCGCTGATTTTTGCGCTGATGACGCTGGGGCTCGCGGTCAACCAGGTCGCGACCGGCCTGGCGCTGACCATTCTGGGCATCGGATTGTCGGGCCTGATCGGCGCCCGCTTCGTCGGCGAGAAGATCACGCCGGCGCCGCACCTTCATATTCCCGGTCTCACCGATATCCCGCTGGTGGGACGGATCCTGTTCGGCGAGGATGCTTTCATCTACCTGTCGCTGGCGCTGGTCGTCGCGGTCTGGTTCTTCCTTTACAGGACCCGGGCCGGGTTGATCCTGCGGGCCGCCGGCGACAACCACGTCTCGGCGCACGCGCTCGGCTATCCCGTGCTGCGGATACGGATGTACGCGGTGATGTTCGGCGGCGCCTGCGCCGGCCTTGCTGGCGCCTACCTGCCGCTGGCCTATACGCCGTTCTTCATTCCCGGCATGACTGCCGGCCGCGGCTGGATCGCGCTGGCGCTGGTGGTGTTCGCATCCTGGCGCCCGGGGCGGCTCGTGATCGGCGCCTATCTGTTCGGCGCGGTGACGATCCTGCAATTGCACGCACAGGGCTGGGGCGTCGGCGTTCCCTCGCAATTCATGTCGGCGTTACCGTATCTCGCCACCGTCATCGTCCTCGTCCTCATTTCACGCGCGCGCAGCGGCGGCTCGACCGCACCGGCGGCGCTCGGGACGGTGTTCGTGCCCGATCGATAGATATACCCGGAGCGTGCGCGATGGGGCGCGTGCGCATCGGGGCGTGACAGTTCACCCCTTCAGTAACTGGAGAAACCACATGAGAAAGATTTTCATCGCGACGACGGCAGCCGTGATTGCCGTCGGAGCAAGTCTGGCCGGCGCTTCCGCCGCCGACAAACTGAAAGTCGGCTTCATCTATCTCGGTCCGGTCGGCGACCTCGGCTGGACCTATCAGCACGACGTCGCCCGCCAGGCGATGGTGAAGGAGTTCGGCGACAAGGTCGAAACCACCTTCCTCGAAAACGTCAGTGAAGGTCCGGACTCCGAGCGTTCGATCGAACAGCTCGCCCGCGCCGGCAACAAGCTGATCTTCACCACCTCGTTCGGCTACATGGAGCCGACGCTGAAGGTCGCCAAGAAATATCCCAAGATTCATTTCGAGCATGCCACCGGCTACAAGCGCGCCGAAAACGTCTCGACCTATTCCGGCCGATTCTACGAAGGCCGTTACATCCAGGGCATCATCGCCGCCAAGATGTCGAAGACCGGTGTGCTCGGCTACATTGGTTCGTTCCCGATTCCGGAAGTCGTCTCCGGCATCAACGCCACGATGCTGGGCGCGCAGACCATCAATCCCAACATCAAGGTCAAGATCATCTGGGCCAACTCGTGGTTCGATCCGGGCAAGGAAGCCGATGCCGCCAAGGCGCTGCTCGACCAGGGCGCCGATGTGATCATGCAGCACACGGATTCGCCGGCCGCGATGCAGATCGCTTCCGAGCGCGGCAAGCTGGCGTTCGGCCAGGACTCCGAAATGATCAAGTTCGGGCCGAAGTCGCAGCTCACCTCGATCATGGACAATTGGGGCCCCTACTACATCGAGCGCGTCAAGGCCGAGCTCGACGGCACCTGGAAGTCGGAAGATTTCTGGGGCGGCCTGAAGACCAAGATCGTGATGATGGCGCCCTACACCAATATGCCCGACGACGTGAAGAAGCTCGCCATGGACACCGAAGCCGCCATCACCGACGGCAAGCTGCAGCCGTTCAAGTGCCCGGTCATCGGACAGGACGGCAAGGAAGTCGAATGCAAGGGCGGCACCCATCTCGACGATGGCCAGGTGCTCGGCATGAACTTCTACGTCAAGGGCATCGACGACAAGATCCCCGGCAAATAGGGCTGAGGGGGACCAGCGCGACGACCAAGGTCCGGGCGGAAACGCCCGGACTTTTTTCATGCTGG
Organism: Bradyrhizobium sp. KBS0727; assembly: GCF_005937885.2. Taxonomy (NCBI): domain Bacteria; kingdom Pseudomonadati; phylum Pseudomonadota; class Alphaproteobacteria; order Hyphomicrobiales; family Nitrobacteraceae; genus Bradyrhizobium; species Bradyrhizobium sp. KBS0727. The sequence continues at coordinate 5,258,496 of NZ_CP042176.1, forward strand.
ACCGCTTCTTACCTTCTCCCCTTGTGGGAGAAGGTGGCATCGGCGGCCAAGGCCGCCGTTCTCGATAACGCCGATGCTTTGCATCGGCTATGGGCGCGAAGCGACAGCGAGACGGATGAGGGGTTGTCTCCGCGGATAGAGACCCCTCATCCGCCTTCGCGTTCCGCGATGGCACCTTCTCCCATCCCAACTCGGGTATACCCGAGTTGGGCATCCTAAGATGTCGAAGTCGGATAGATCCGACTTCGATGGGAGAAGGTAAGAATCCAAGCGGCCTCACATGACGACCTCATCCTGAGGAGCGCGAAGCGCGTCTCGAAGGATGGGCCACGGGCCTCATGGGTTCGAGACGCGCGCGAGTGCGCGCTCCTCACCATGAGGATCACCCCGCATGCATCGCGCGGCCGGCGGGCGCTTTGGTGGTCTGCCAGGCCAAAATTGATCGACAGGGTCATTCATTGCCTTCGGCCCGAACCGGCGGCTTCTGCGCGCCCTGCACGCTCTTGCTAAGCGACAACAGCGCATACTTCAGCTCGTCGGAGACGGAGGGGATGCCCCTAATGTCTTCGAAGGCTTCGGAGACGCGCTCATTCGCCGATTTCGCGAACGGTTCGAAGCCCACATCGATGCGCGTTCCTGCTCCAAGAACGGTGGCAGCGGCAATCGATCCCAGCAGGAGGATTGCGGTCCAGATGCCGCTTTTTGGGTTGTTATTGTCCGGCTGAAGGATGGGCGGTAGCTGCAAGTGATCGTTGGCCATGGTTGTTTACCTCCTGTCGTCGCGAACAACGTCCGGCCGGCGAGTTCGGTGACGAACAACAGTCTTTCTCGTCGCGGCCTGCCAACCCAGCCGGTCTCTGCGTAGTGTGTTGTCTGACGGCATATCGGGCGACTGCTATTAAGGGGTAAACCCAACAGACTGCCTTATCTTTCTTGCCCCGCCATCACGGGTGCGCATTCGCGTCATCCGAACAAGCCGCCGGTCGCCCGCTCGCCCGGATACAAGCTCGATACAACTACGGCTCAAACTAGCTGCCCGCCCATATCCCGCGGCCAGCATGCTCGGCATTGCGCTGGGCTGCATCATATCTGCCCTTCGAATATTGCGGCCAGTCTGCTCCTTGAGCCGAGGGCCTTTTAGGCGAACAGCTCAGCGCCGGACAGCGACATCCAAGAACTCCTGCACAGAACGCGGCACCTCGTCGTATTCAGCAAAGCGTCGGCGCAGCTCGTCGGCAATATCGATCGTGACGTCGCGCGACCAGCCCTCGGCGGTGTTGAAGGCGACAATGCGGACCGGGTGACTATACTGGTCTTCCATGAGACGGCGGATCAGCGTCGTCCGGTCAGTACCTTGCTCATCTGCTTCGCACCAAGCGCGCCCGAGCCTGCCAAAATCGTTTAGCACCACATAGGTGTCGCAGTCGGCGCCATGCGGCACAATGGAGGGGGAGCGGCGCATCACCTTTGGCTCCAACAAGTCCCGCACAAAGCGACCCCGCTACGCGGGGCGTTGGCAGGGTCGCCTGCTCTACCGGGCCCGGGGCTGGGCAGCGTGAGCCCGGTAGGCCGAAACACTTTATCCGAGGAAACCTGATGGAATGACTGCTAAAAAGGGGCACCCCTTTAGTTCCATCCACCATTCGGACGCGCGCGAGCGGGGACGAACGGTTCCAGCTCCGGCGCTGAGCGGTTGGGCTAGGCGCCTTGATGGGCGGAGACCCATTATTTTTTGGAGGCGGGTGGATAAGCATCAACTATGGCTGCCACCCGATCTTCCTTCTCGCCCCCGCGCCCGACAATCTTGAGCATGTCGTCCCGCAACGGCCGCTGTAGCGCCTTCGCCTCATCCCACGGCGCGCGCATCCAGACACGTCCAACATGTCTAGGGCTCCCAACAGGATTTGGGTCTTCCCTGTAAACTGTTTATGGCACCCTTAGTTCGACACCCGTATGGCGTAAAATTTGCCGAATGAGTTGACAGGTGATCAAATCCGCGCTGGACGCGGCTCACAAACAAAGCCGATTGGCAGACGCCGAAGAGCGCGGCGATGGCAGCCTGGCTGGTGTAGTGCTGTAGAGGTTGCACATCACTGGAACTCGTGCCGCGGGATGATCCAGCCAATTGCCCGGAAGGGGACTGTCGAAACCCGCAGCTTGTCTTTGAAGCCGCTCCGATCAAGCAGATCAAACATCCTCAAAACCGACGCATGAGCCAACGCCCGCGCCAAACCCCAATTGGACACTATAGGGACGCCGATCACTTAAGATATTAGTTACGTTACAGATATTCTGGGTGTCATCCTCCCACAAGGGAAGAAGGGAAGAATCCAAGCGCCCCACATGACGACCTCATCCTGAGGAGCGCGAAGCGCGTCTCGAAGGATGGGTCACGGGCCTCATGGTTCGCCCGGCGATGCAAAGCATCGTCCGGAGACGCGCGCAAATGCGCGCTCCTCACCATGAGGATCACCCCGCATGCATCGCGCGGGCGGCGGCGCTGTGGCGGCGGATCAGGTCCTGGACATCGAGGCCGGGGATCGCGCCATCCGTCACCGCCCAGTTGCCGCCGACCATGACGCGGTCGGCGCGGTGTGCGCCGCAGAGCACCAGTGCCGCCAAGGGATCGCCGTGGCCGGAGAAGCGCAATTCATCGAGCTTGAACAGCGCGAGATCGGCGGCTTTTCCCACCGCGATTTCACCGAGTTCGGGACGGCCGACGCAGGCGGCGGAGCCCTTGGTGGCCCAACGCAGCGCGTCCTTGTGGCTGACGCGGCCGACGCCGTAGCGGGCGCGCTGCAGCAGGAACGCGGCGCGCACCTCCTGCATCAAATTGGACTCGTCGTTGGAGGCCGAACCGTCGACGCCGAGGCCGATCGAAACCCCGGCCTCCTCCATCTCGCAGACCGGGCAGCAGCCCGACGCCAAAATCTGATTGCTGCAAGCGCAATGGCTGATCGACGTCTTCGCCCGCCCCAGCCGCTTCATTTCGTCCGGCTTGAAGAAGATGCCGTGCGCCAGCCATGTCCTGGCGTTGAGCCAGCCGCATTGTTCGAGGTAGTCCAGCGGCCGGCAGCCGTACATCTGCTCGCAGAATTTGTTCTCGTCCTCGGTCTCCGCCAGATGGGTATGCAGGCGGACGTCGAGCTTGTCGGCAAGTGCTGCGGTGGCGCTCATCAGCGATGTCGTCACCGAAAACGGCGAGCACGGCGCCAGTGCGATCTGCACCATCGCGTCCTCGCCGCGCTGATGATGTTTGGCGACCACGCGCTCGCAGTCGGCCAGAATCGTGTCCTCGTCCTGCACCACGCTGTCGGGCGGCAGGCCGCCGTCCTTCTGCGACAGGTTCATCGAGCCGCGCGTCAGCAGCACCCTTAAGCCGAGGCGCTTGGCGGCGGCGACTTCGATATCGACGGCGTCTTCAAGGCCGCCGGGAAACACGTAGTGATGATCGGTCGTGGTGGTGCAGCCCGACAGCAGCAGTTCCGACATCGCCACGGTGACGCCGAGGTGGAGCGACTCCGGGGTCAGCCGCGCCCACACCGGATAGAGCGCCTGCAACCACGGGAACAGTTCACGGTCCATCGCCGCCGGCAGCGCCCGGGTCAGGGTCTGGTAGAAATGATGGTGGGTGTTGATCAGCCCGGGCAGCACGACATGGGCGCCGGCATCATAGACCGCGGTATGGGCGGTCACAGGCTCGCGGCCTTTGCCGACCAGCTCGACGATCTTGCCGCCGCGGACCACGACGCCGCGTTCGGCGCCGTCGGCCAGAATGGAAAGGGGATCCTTGATCCAGATCGCCTGCGTTTGGTCCATGATCCCCACCGTCTTCCCTGGAAAGCGCCATAACGGGCGCCCGTGCGCTACAATGCAAAGACCATCCCAACGGGATTGGCAATTGGCGCTGGTCTTGCAAGACTTCACAAGCAGAGAGGCATCCTGTTGAAAGCACTAGCCTATCCATGGACCTGAACACGATAGAAGCGGTGGCGCATCCCACAGCGCGGGAACAATTGCCCGTTTGGACGGCAGGCGATGCGTGGCTTGCGGGCGGGACCTGGCTGTTCTCCGAACCACAGGCCCATCTGCGCCGGCTGATCGACCTCACCGACCTGCAATGGCCGGCGCTGACGATCAGTGAGGCCGGGCTGTCGATCGCGGCGACCTGCACGGTGGCGCAGCTCGACGCGCTGGCCTGCCCGCCGGACTGGATCGCCTCCCCCCTGATCAACCAGTGCTGCCGGGCGTTTCTCGCCTCCTTCAAGATCTGGAAGACCGCGACCGTCGGCGGCAACATCTGCATGTCGCTGCCGGCGGGGCCGATGATCTCGCTGACCTCGGCGCTCGATGGCATGGCCACCATCTGGCACGCCGATGGCGGCGAACGAAAGATCGCGGTCGCTGATTTCGTCACCGGCGACAACCGCAATGTGCTCGCGCAAGGCGACCTGTTGCGGCAGATCGATATCCCGCTCGCGGCGCTGAAGCGGCGCTCGGCGTTTCGGCAGATTTCGTTGACGCCGGTCGGCCGCTCGGCGGCGCTCCTGATCGGCAGCCTGACCGGCGAAGGCGCGCTGGCGCTGACGGTGACGGCATCGACCAAACGGCCGGTGCAACTGTCCTTTGCCGGAATTCCGACGGCGAGGGAGCTGCGTGAAACGATCCTGCAGCGCATTCCCGACGAGCTCTATCACACCGATGTCCATGGCAAACCGGCGTGGCGCAAGCACATGACATTGCGGCTCGGTGAAGAGATCCGCAGCGAGTTGCAGGCGCTGCTATGAATTTCCTGATCAACGGCAAGACATTCTCGCAAGCCCCCCGGGCCGGGCAATGCCTTCGGACGTTTCTGCGCCAGCTCGGCCATTTCGGCGTCAAGAAAGGCTGCGACGCCGGCGACTGCGGCGCCTGCACGGTGCTGATCGACGGCGAGCCGGTGCATAGCTGCCTGATCCCGGCGTTTCGCGCCGACGGCCACATGGTGACGACCATCGAAGGTTTTGCGCCCGACGGCGGCACCCATCCGATGCAGCAGGCATTTCTCGATGCGCAGGGATTTCAGTGCGGGTTCTGCACCGCCGGCATGATCCTGACCTGCGCCTCGTTGAACCAGGCGCAGCGCCAGGACCTCGGCACGTCGCTGAAGGGAAACATCTGCCGCTGTACCGGATACCGCGGGATAGAGGATGCGCTCAACGGCAAGACCAATGTCGAGGACGCCGCGGCTGGCACCGCGTTCGGCCGCAGCCTGCCCGCGCCCGCCGGGCCGAATCTGGTGCGCGGTGCGGAACGCTATACCTTCGACGTCGCCTCGGAAGGCCTGCTGCACGTCAAGATGCTGCGCTCACCGCACCCGCACGCCAGGATCATTTCGATCGACAAGCGCGACGCGCTCGGCGTGGCCAGCGTGCATAGCGTGCTGACCTACGAAGACGCGCCGGACCGGCTGTTCTCGACGGCGCGACACGAAAGGGACTGGATGGATCCCGACGACACCAAGGTGCTCGACAACGTCGTCCGCTTCATTGGGCAGAAGGTTGCGGCCGTGGTCGCCGAGACCGAGGCCGCCGCCGAAGAAGGCTGCCGCCGGCTCAAGGTCGAGTATGAAATCCTGCCCGCCGTGGTCGATCCCGTGCAGGCGATCGCGCCGGGCGCGCCCGTCATCCATGGCGACAAGACGCCGGCGCATCGCGTCAGCAACGCCGCTCGCAACATCGTCGCCGAAACCCACGGCGAATTCGGCGACGTCGCCGCAGCGTTGGCACAGTCCGCCGTGACCTATCAAGGCACGTTTACGACCCAGCGGGTGCAGCACGCAGCGCTGGAGACCCATGGCGGCATCGCCTGGGTCGATGCCGATGGCGCGCTGACGGTTCGCTCCTCGACGCAGGTTCCGTTTTTGACCCGGCGAGCATTGGCCGACCTGTTCAATCTGAAGCCCGAAAACGTGCGGGTGTTCTGCAAACGAGTCGGCGGCGGTTTCGGCGGCAAGCAGGAAATGTTCGTCGAGGACATTCTGGCGCTGGCCGCGCTCAGGACAAGACGGCCGGTGAAATTCGAGTTGACCCGCGAGGAGCAATTCATCGCGACCTCAACGCGGCATCCGATGCGCGTCACGGTGAAGGCCGGCGCCGACAGCGACGGCAAACTGACGGCGTTGCAACTCGACGTGCTCTCCAACACCGGGGCTTACGGCAATCACGCCGGCCCAGTGCTGTTTCATTCCGTCAGCGAAAGCCTCGGCGTCTACAATTGCCCGAACAAGAAGGTCGATGCGGCAGCCGTCTATACCAACACCGTGCCATCAGGCGCGTTTCGCGGCTACGGCCTGCCGCAGACGCTGCTGGCGGTGGAAGCCGCGATCGACGAACTGGCAAAGCAACTCGGGATCAGCCCGTTCGAGATGCGCCGCCGCAATGTCGTCAAGCCCGGCGATCCCATGCTGTCGCCGCCGAGATCCGAATATCACGACGTGTTCTACGGCTCCTACGGCCTCGATCAGTGCCTCGACCTGGTCGAGCGGGCGATGGCGGCCGACGCCGCCAAACCAGACCTTTCCGAGGACTGGCTGACCGGCGACGGTATCGCGCTGACCATGATCGATACCGTGCCGCCGGCCGGACATTTGGCCGACTGCAGTATTTCGCTGCGCGAGGATGGCGGCTTCGAACTCACGGTCGGCACCGCCGAGTTTGGCAACGGCACCACCACGGTGCATCGGCAGATCGCAGCGTCCGCATTGGCAACCACGGTCGACCGGATCACGCTGAAGCAGTCCGATACCGCGCATGGCGGCCACGACACCGGTGCCTATGGCAGCGCCGGGATCTTCGTCGCCGGACGCGCCACGCAGGCCGCGGCAGAGGCGCTGGCCGCCGAGATGAAAGTGTTCGCCGCATCCCTGACCGGCGAAACTCCGGATGCCTGCGCACTCGACAATCATGCAACCGTGTGCGCCGGACGCCGCACGCCCTACGCTTTGCTCGCCGCCTCGGCGAAGGCGCTCGGCAAGTCGCTTGTCGCCAGCGGCACGTCGGCGGGCTCGCCGCGGTCGGTCGCCTTCAACGTCCAGGGCTTTCGTGTCGCCGTCAACAAGTTCACCGGCGAGATCAGGATATTGAAAAGCGTGCATGCGGCGGACGCCGGCCGGGTCGCCAATCCCTTGCAGTGCCGCGGCCAGGTCGAGGGCGGCGTCGCGCAAGCGCTCGGGGCAGCGCTGTATGAGGAAATGGTGATCGACGAGACGGGCCGCGTCATCAATCCCCGATTCCGCGACTACCACCTGCCGCAATTTGCCGACATCCCGCGCACCGAAGTGTTCTTCGCCGACACGTCCGATACGATCGGACCGATGGGCGCGAAATCGATGAGCGAAAGCCCGTATAACCCGGTCGCCGCCGCCATCGGCAATGCCATTGCCAACGCCACCGGCATCCGCTTTACGTCGACACCGTTCAAGCCGGACAGGCTGTTTCCGGCGCTGCACGAGAAATTCGGGAAATAATTATCGCGCTATTGCCGGTTGGCCCAATCCAGGATGGCGGACGCTTCGGCCGGCACCTTGGCCTGCCATGCCGCGATCGGACCGCTTCCGGCTTTCTTCAGGGCGGCGATAATGGCTGTCGGCGGCGGCTCGTCGATACTGACCCCATTGGCGCGCATCCGCGCGTAGTTCTCGGCCGTGCGATTGGCGAGCAGTTCGATCTGGCTTTTTTCGGTTTCCGCGGCAGCGGCATCGACCGCGGCCTGCAGGTCACCGGACAGCGCGTCGAAGGCGTCCTTGCGTACGAACGCGATCGAGATCGGGATCGCGTAGTTGATCGGCGTGAAATGATGCAGGTCGTCCCAAAGCTTTCGGCCCGCGCCGCCGTCACCGGAAGTCAGGATCGCGTTCAAGGCGTGATTTTTCACCTTGACGATCGCCTCGTTGAACGGAAGAAATTCCGCCGCAGCGCCCGCAGCACGCAAGACGTCGGCCGAGCTGTTGTCATAGGCTCTCACCGCTAAGGTATGTAGGTCTTCCTCGCCTTTGAGCGGTTGATCCGACCATATGCCCGTCGCAGGCCAGATCGTGATGTAGAGCAGCTTCATGCCGCGCGCCGCCAGCGCGCGTTCATACAGCGGTCGTGCTTTGACATTCATCGCCTTGGCGGTCTCGACCGACTGGACCACGAAGGGAAGCGCCGACAGACCGAATATTTGGTCGGACGATTCCAGCGGCGCCGCAAACGCGTCGCCGCCGTCAATACGGTGGTCCTGGGCCGCCTGGGGCATCTCGCGAGAAGTGATTTTCAGTTCGTTGTCGAAAGCGGTCACGACCGTCAGCGCGCCCAGCGTTTTCGACGACAGCAGTTTTCCGAACGTCACCAACCCGATGCCGGAGATGTTGCTCTCCGGATATTCGGTCGTCATCTTCCACTGGACTTGCGCAAAAGCCGTCGCGGGGACCGCCACCAAAATCAGCGCAATCGCGCAGGCTACGGCGCGGACCCGTCGGCTTACAACTAACTGATGCATGCTACCCTCTGGCTTGCTTGGCGGCGTAGGTCGGCTCCAGCCGCGAACGCAGGAATTCGGCGCCGGTGATCGGCGGATATTTCGCCGGACGGTCGGCGCTGACGCAGGTCGGCAGACACGCAACCACGGCATCGGGATTGGGATCGAGAAAGAACGCCACCGAATAGCGATCCTTGCCGGGGTTGACCACCTTGTGCGGTGTCGAAACATAGACGTCGTTCGACCACCGCATCAGGCAGTCGCCGATATTGCAGACGAAGGTATCTGGAATCACGGGCGCGTCGAGCCAGCGACCGGAGCGGTCCTGCACCATCAGGCCGCCGACCTCGTCGGTCGCCAGCAACGTGACGTTGCCGTAGTCGGTGTGAACGCCGGCACCGAGTTGCCCCTCGGACAACGGCACGGCGCTCTGCGGGTAATGCAGCAGGCGCAGCGTGGCGTTCGGCCGGTCGAGCCTGGTTTCGAAATAGTCGGGCTCAAGCCCGAGGTCGAGCGCAAACCCGCGATGCAGGTCGCGCCCGAGCCGCCACACCCGGTTGAAGTAATCGAGCATGGTGTCGCGAAAGCCCGGCATGTGCGGCCACAGATTGGCCGCCCGGAACGGCGCGCGCGCCAGCATCTCGGGATCGTCAGGAGGCAGTTCGAGACCGATGTTGAAGGCCTCCTTGACGTCAGCCGGCTTGCCGGGATCGAGCGTTTCGCCGCCGACCCGGATGTAACCGCGATTGCCGCCGGGACCGCTGAAGGAAACCGCCTCCCGGATCGACGCCGGTCCCGCAAAGAAAGCGGCGGAGGTTTCGAAAACGCGCTTCATCAAGGCCGACGGCACGCCATGGTTGGCAATATAAAAGAACCCGACATCCCGGCACGCGTTACCGAGGTCCCTGGCGACGGCGCGAGCTTGCGCCGGCGAACCGTCCACCAGGGGCGCAATGTCGATCACCGGAATGGCACTCATATCGATCTCCCGGAGAGGTCATCGGGCCAACAAACAGGAATCGTTAACCCAGACGCCCCAGAATCGGAGCCACCAGTCTGTTCGCATTCCCGACGGAACTCCAAATCTGGCGGGGCATTGTCCCCAACCAGCGCGTCTAAGCCGCGCACCTCTGTAAGGCAATTTCCCATGCGACGCACGATCGAACACCTCTTTGAACTTGCGTCGCTGGCGATCACGGGCTGCCTGCGCTTCATCTGGGAATGAAACCACCACGGCGGCAGGAAGACCTGCCAAGGTGGCACGAGGGCCTGCTCTAGACTAGCCGCGCCCCACCGTGCACTCGATCTGGCCGTGCGGCTCGTCGGTCGGCAGGAACACATCGTTGTTGTTGTCCTGCCCGAACGCCGACAGGTTCATCAGGATGAAATGCATGTTCGGGCAGGCCATGCTGACCTCGGAAATTTCCGGCACCGCCGCAAGCGCCGCCTCGCCCATCCGGTACAGGCTGTCCTGCACGCTCATGCTGTAGGTCATCGCAAACACTTCCAGCAAGGTATCGAGAACCCTGTTGTTGGTCGCCGGGTAGCTTGCAGGTTTGCCCGACCACTTCCACGACGCCACCATCGAGGTCGCACACATCCGGTCGGCGGTCGGCGGGATCGTCGTGTACTTGTCCTTGACGTAATTCTCCCAGCCGGACTGGGTCGACTTCATGAAGGCAAAGCCGTCGATGCCGGACGACATGACAGCAGTGCCGCCGCGGATTTGCGAGATTTCCACCGTGGGCTTGCCGTTGCTGTCGAGCACGAAACTGTGCGGATGCGGCTTGCCGCCGACACTGAGCCGGCTCCATTTGGTCTCGTGCGCGGTGATGGCGACCGAGGAAATCTGCGGATAGGTGTCGAGATATTTCTTCGCCAGCACCTGGCAGAATTCCTCGGTGCTGAGCCCGGTATTTTCGCGGGCGACGACGTTGACGACGTTCTTGATCGTGTCGGTCGAGACCGAAGTGGAATTGTCGGCATGGGTATAGGCGCGGGCGAAGTCACCCTCCATCATCGCCTTGATGTTGAGCTGGCTGACCTCGTGCCGGTCGCCGTCGCGATGGATGCGCATCACGCGGACGCGACCTTTCCCGTATCTGTTCTTGATCAGCGGCACGTGGGAGCCTCCAGTTCAGCCGGTAAATTAACGGGATATTGGTCGCCCGATATGGTCCAATAATGAGCAACGTTCGTGCCATCGAGCAAGGGCCCCGGATCAGGTTCTGGCACGGGCCTTGTATCGGTCTGACCGGGCCGTGGGCCCGTGCCTTTAAGGGGCAAGCTTTTGGGGGGCCAGTCCATGACCACGACGATCGAAGTTCATCCCGTCGACCAGATCCTGCCGACCCCACGCCTGCTCGCGCTGGGCTTGCAGCACGTGCTGGTCATGTATGCCGGCGCCGTCGCGGTACCCCTGATCATCGGCCGGGCGCTGAAACTGCCGCCGGAGGACGTCGCGTTCCTGATCAGCGCGGACCTGTTCGCCTGCGGGCTGGCGACGCTGGTCCAGTGCATCGGCTTTCCCGGGGTCGGCATTCGTCTGCCGGTGATGATGGGCGTCACCTTTGCGTCCGTCGGCCCGATGCTGTCGATGGCGGCGGCGCCCGATATCGGCCTGCTCGGCATCTACGGCTCGGTCATCGCTGCCGGAATCTTCGGCATCCTTGCCGCGCCTTTCATCAGCCGGCTGCTGCCGTTGTTTCCCCCGGTCGTGACCGGAACCATCATCATGGTGATCGGCATCTCGCTGATGCGGGTCGGGATCAACTGGGCGGGTGGCGGCCTGCCGACGCTGACCAAGGTGGTGGATGGCGTCCCCGGCGCGTTTCCCAATCCCGGCTATGGCCAATTGCAGGGGCTCGGCATCGCGCTGTTCGTACTGCTGGTGATCCTCGGCCTGATCAAATGGGGCTCCGGCTTCATCGCCAATGTCGCCGTGCTGCTCGGCATCATCGCCGGCGCCATTCTCGCGGCCGCGCTCGGCGTCATGCATTTCGAAAAGGTCGCAGCCGCGTCATGGGGCGCAGTGGTGATCCCGTTCCATTTCGGCATGCCGCAATTCCATCTGGTGCCTGTTGTCACCATGTGCATCGTGATGATCGTGGTCATGATCGAATCGCTCGGAATGTTTCTGGCGCTCGGTGAAATCACCGGCAAGACCGTCGATCGCGACGCGCTGACCCGTGGCCTGCGCGCCGACGGCGTCGGGACGCTGCTCGGCGGTCTTTTCAATACATTCCCCTACACGTCGTTCTCGCAGAACGTCGGCCTGGTCAGCGTCACCGGCGTGCGCTCGCGCTGGGTGACGATCGCAGGCGGCTGCATCATGCTGCTGCTAGGCTTGCTGCCGAAGATGGCGGCGCTGGTCGAAGCCGTACCGCTGGTGGTGCTTGGCGGCGCGGGCCTCGTGATGTTCGGCATGGTGGCCGCGACCGGCGCACGCATCCTCACCGCGGTCGATTTCAGGAACAACCGCTTCAACCTGTTCGTGGTCGCGATCTCGGTCGGCTTCGGCCTGATTCCGCTCGCGGCACCGAACTTCTTCAAGAACCTGCCGCACGACCTGCAGCCACTGCTGGAAAGTGGCATCCTGCTCTGCGCACTGGTCGCCGTGATCCTGAACGCCTTCTTCAACGGCGTCAGCAGCAAGGCCGGGGCGGAAGCCGACGCCGCCGCGGCCGCGTCATCGGCGCAGCATGTGTGATTTCCAATTGTGCATCTCACGCCGTCATGGCCGGGCTTGACGAAGAGAGAACCTCAACTCCCCCGATAGGTCCCGTAGCTCCAGGGCGTGACCAGGAGCGGCACGTGCAGATGGCCCTCGGGATCGCTGACCGAAAAGCGCACGGGAATCTGGTCCAGGAACGGCGGCTCCGACATCGGCACGTCGCGGCCGGCAAAATATTCGCCGACACTGAACATCAGCTCATAGCGTCCGATCGGCACCGGCCGGCCGCCGATCAGGGGCTGGTCAGTGCGGCCGTCGCTGTTGGTTACCGCGCGGGCGATCACGCGGGGCTCACCCAAGTCAGACAGTTCGGTCAGCACCAGCGAAATTCCTGCCGCGGGCTTGCCGCTATGGGTGTCCAGCACATGGGTCGACAGCCGCCCGTGCACCGGAAGCTTGTCATCGGATAGCACGAGCTGATCAAGCCGCAGCGCCGCGATACGGCAAATTTCATTGATCGAGGTCTGGGTCTCCGTCGCTACGTCGTTCGGCAGCCGGCGCTCGAAATCGCGCAGCACGGAATCCTTGGTGTGGCGGCGAACGCAGACAATGTAGGGGAAACCGAATTTGGCGCGATAGGCGTTGTTGACGCGCTCGAACGCCTCGTATTCGGCATCCGACAGCCGGTCGAGACCAAGGCTGTTTTGTTCAGAGGTAGATTCGGCAGTCAGGCCCGCGGCACGCTGGGTCTTGTTGGCGAGATCGGGATGCGCCTTGATCAGCGCCATCTGCTGTTCGGCCGGCGCGCGATCGACCGCATCCCTCATCGCTGATAGCAGCGCCTTTACGCCGGAATAGGGCCGCACCGCGGCGGCCTGTTCGGCAATCCAGGGCGAGTATTCGAAGATATTGGCAAGAGCCGCGACGAAATCATCCTTGCTGCAGGCATTGAGTTCAGAAAGGTTCTTTTGCATGACCTACCCGATGTTGAACGCGTGCCCGGCCAAATGCTTCAGATTGGAGTGCCAGTGCTGCGCGATCTGCAGCCGCGTCGGCACCCAGACGCGCTCGTGCTTGCCGACATAATCGAGAAACCGCATCAGCGACGCGGCGCGGCCTGGGCGGCCGACGACGCGGCAATGCAGGCCGATCGACATCATCTTCGGCGAGGTCGCGCCTTCGGCATAGAGCACGTCGAAACTGTCCTTGAGATAGGTGAAGAACTCCTCGCCGCCGCCGAACCCCTGCGCGTTGACGAAGCGCATGTCATTGGCATCGAGCGTGTAGGGAATGACCAGATGCGGCTCCAGGGCCTGCGTCCTGATCCAGTACGGCAGGTCGTCGGCATAGGAGTCGCAGAGATAGAGGAGACCGCCAGCCTCCATCAAGAGCCGGAGCGTATTGATCGAGGAACGTCCGGTGTACCAGCCGAGCGGACGCCCGCCGGTCGCCTCGGTGTGAACGCGGATCGCCTCCGCGATCTCCCAGCGCTCCTCGGCCTCCGACATATCCTTGTGTTCGATCCATTTCAGGCTGTGGCTGGCGATATCCCAGCCCGCCTCCTTCATGGCGGCAACCACATCGGGGTTTCGCTGCAGGGCGGTGGCGACGCCGAACACCGTCGCCGGCATCTTGCGCTCGGTGAACATCCGCCACAGCCGCCAGAAGCCGGCGCGCGAGCCATACTCGAACATCGATTCGATATTGGCATGGCGCTGGCCCGGCCAGGGCTGCGTGCCCAGCACATCCGACAGGAACGCTTCCGAGGCGCGGTCGCCGTGCAGGATGTTGTTCTCGCCGCCTTCCTCGAAATTCACCACGAACTGAACGGCGACCCGTGCATGGCCCGGCCACTTCGGATCGGGTGGATGGCGGCCGTAGCCGCGAAGGTCGCGCGGGTAGTTCGGCTCCGTCACCTAGACTTCCTCGAACCGGATCTTCTGCGCACCCTTCCACAACACGGTCTTGCCGAACGCGGTCAGGTTCTCCAGCCCCGAGGTCAGGGTGATGAAATGGTTGCCGGCGAGCTGGCCCATCTTGCTGGCGAAATGCACGCCGCCATAGGCGAGCAGGATTTCGGTTTCGCTGATGCCGCCGGGATAGAGGATGATCTGGCCCGGCGCGGGATAGCTGGTGTGGTTCTCATAGGAGACGCCGAAGTCGAGATCGCCGAGCGGCATCCAGACCCCCTCGCCGCTCCAGCGCACATGGATCGCCTGGCTTTCGAACGGCATCGCTTTTCGAAATGCCGCGACCGTTTTCGGCGCCAGCTGCTCCTCGAAACGGGCGTTGAAGGTGAACTCACCGGCGCGGACGATCAATTGGCTCATCGGTCTCTTCTCTCGGATGGCTAAAGAAAACGGGTTCGCCATATCCATTGCAGCCGGGATTAGCGGAAGCAAGGACCATTCCAGCCCAAGGGGATAGTCCAAGGGGATCGGTTTCGAGCCTGGCCGCCTTATTGCCGGCGGTCGTAGGACCAGCCGAAAATCCCGCCGCGCTGGGCTTCCGGTTCCGGAGCCGCAGCGGGCGCGGCCTCCCTGGCTTCGGCCTGCGACGGTGGCGGCGGCGCCGGCAGGTCGTCGCACTTCATGGAATAGACCAGCTCGCCCTTCGCGGTCCGGCCGATCGGCGCGCAGTTGTCGACAACCCGCGCGGCTCCCTTCGGGGCAGGCTTGGGCGTCAGCGGGGTCTGGGCCCAGGCGGGCGATGCGGCCAGCAAAATGACCAGCAGGATATTCTTCATCGGGTTCATCAGCGACAACTGAATTCTCTCATTGGACCGGGTCGGCTGGACCCATTCTATTACAGCCCGACGACAGCGGTTGCTGAATATTTAGTCGATCGACGTCCCTGACCAGAAAGTTTGCTCGCCGCTTCGTGATATCCGCGACCGTAATAATTCACATCGGCCATCGTTATCTCCCATGGAGCGCTGCAACGGCGAGGCGCGTCTGCCGCGCCAGCGAAAAGCGTCAAAGGGAGAACCACAATGCGAAAGACAATCCTCACCATCCTCGGCTCGGCCCTGATCGTTTCGGCTTCCGTGCAATTTGCCGATGCCGCCCAACGTCATCACGGCAACCGCGCCGTCACGAGCCAGCAGCTTGGCCGCAATGCCGATGCCTATGCGGCGTGGCCGGCCCCTGCCGCACAGCCCGACTGGTCGCGCTATTCGGGCGGCTATTCGGCGCCTGCCGGACGCTGAGCTAGCCTACAGGATTGAAAAGCCGGTCGCGCGCAGCGGCTGGCTTTTCAACGGACATCGGTACGAGCCGCGCCGGTCAGCCGATGCGGATCCGATAGCCGAGGCTCCGGGTGGCTGATGGCGCGATGTGCATCAGCCCGGGCTTGTCGGTGAATTCGCCGTCGAAATCCACCGGGCTGGCAAAGCCGTGCCACGGCTCGATACAGAGAAACGGCACACCGCCGGGCTTCGACCAGATTCCGAGTTCGCGAAAGCCATCCCACGACATTTCGATCGACGGTCCGCGGTCGGCTGCAAAGCGAACCGAGCTGCTCGCGGGGTGATCAAGGATGATGGCATCGTCATCGAACAGCTTTTCCGAAAGCGGCAGCGTGTTGCCGCCAATGGGCGTCGGCTCCGGCGTTGCCAGCATCAGTCCCCTTTGGAGACGCCGGATCGGCACGGTCTCGTCGTGGGAGAAGGTGAGCGTGTAGGTTTCCTTCGCGAGTCCGGGCAGCAACGGCCAGTTAAACGCCGGATGCCCGCCGATCGAGGCCGGCAGCATCTCGTTTCCGGTGTTGGTGACTTTAAGACCCACGTGAAGGTCGGAGCCTTTCGCCGTATAGGTAACTTCCAGCCGAAACGCGAACGGGTAACGGGAACGGGTTGCGGGATTGTCGGTCAGAACCAGCGCGCAGGAATCCGGCTGACGCTCGAGCCATTCAAAGCGGTGATCGCGCGCCACACCATGCTGTGTCATCGGGTAGGTCTTGCCGCGATGATGCAGCTCGTCGTTCTTCAGGCGGCCGATGATCGGAAACAGCAAGGGAGAATGCCGCGGCCACGCCTCGCCGGCCTGCCACAGCAATTCCTGCCCTTCGGCATTCCGCAGCGAGCACAGTTCGGCGCCATCGGTCTTGATGGTCGCGGCAATCCCGTTACTGCGAAGCGTATGGCGGTCGTCGGTTATGCTGTCCATTCCTATCCCTCATAATTCATGGAGTTAACCACCGCAACAAGCGAGGTCCACGCATGGCGGCAGTGGATGCCGGCCGTGAGGCCGGCGCATAACCAGCAGCGCGCTAAACGCTTGCATTCCCCGGATGTTGCGCGTTTCATCGGTCCAAACAATTCGAACCGGGGAAGCACCCATGCCAGCCAGAATCATCGGTATGATTGGCACCCAACAGGAAGGCGTCGCGGTCCACCTGATCCAGGGCAAGATATCGCGCGAGTGGGTGCGCGATTTCACCCGCCTGCACGAGCAGTGGAATTACGACTCCGTCCTCGTCGGCTATTACGCATCGGCGGCCGAAGGTTTTGCCATCGCGCTTTACGCGGCCGACCACACCGAGCGGATCAAGTTCCTGATCGCGCACCGGCCGGGCTCAGTGGCGCCGGCGCTCGCGGCGCGGCAGGTTGCGACCTTCGACCAGCTCACACAGGGCCGGATGTCGCTGCATATCATCGCCGGCACCAGCGACAAGGATCAGGCCAGCGAAGGCGACTTCCTGCCGAAGGACGACCGCTACCGCAGAGCCAGCGAATATCTCGACGTGATGCGCCGGATCTGGACCAGCGACAGCCCCCTCAACCACCACGGCGAGTTCTACCGGGTCGAGGGCGCGTTCTCCGATATCAAGCCGTATCAGCAGCCCTATCCGTCGCTGTTCTTCGGCGGCTCGTCAGAAGGCGCGCTGGAGATGGGCGCCAGGCATTGCGACGTGTTTGCGATCTTCGGCGAACCGCTCGCCGAGACGCGCGAAAGGATGCAGGATTTCCGGCGGCGCGCGGCCGTGTTCGGCCGCAGGGTCGGCTTCAACATGTCGCTGCGCCCGATCATCGCGGACACCGAGGGTGCGGCGTGGGACAAGGCCAACAAGCTCCTGGCTGATGTCGAGGGCAAGACCGGGGCTGCGCCGCAACCGACCAACCATTCCGCCGAACGCCTGCTCGGCTACGCCGCGCGCGGCGATGTGCATGACGAACGGCTGTGGATGGGGATTGCCCGCGCGACCGGCGCGCCCGGCAATACCTCTTGCCTGGTCGGCACGCCTGAACAGGTCTCGGCCGCAGTGCTGGAATATTACCGGCTCGGCATCCATTCGTTCCTGCTGCGCGGTTTTGAAAATCCGCACGACACGGTCGCGATCGGCCGCGAATTGATTCCGCGGATCAAGGCCGGCGCGATCGAGATCGACCGGCTCGCCGAAGCCGCCGAGTAAAGAAGCTGCAACCCGGAGGGAAATGACGATATGGATCAAGTTGCATGAGAGCTGTTGTTGTCGAGAATTACGATTCGATTGATGGAATTTCGATCAAGGAGAGAGAGTTGCCGGACGTTGCCGCCGGCGAAGTCCGCGTCAGGATCGGCGCCGCGGCGGTAGGCTTTGTCGACGGGTTGAAGGTGCAGGGTCTCTACCAGACCAAGGATCCGCTGCCGTTCGTGCCGGGAACGGAGTTCGCCGGCACGGTCGATTGCGTGGCCGACAACGTCGCTCAATTCAAGCCGGGCATGCCCGTGATCGGCATGACGCGTTCCGGCGCGCTCGCCGAATATATTTCGGTGCCGTCGATGGCGCTGAAGCATCTGCCGGCGCAGGTTCCCTTCGAGGCCGGGGCCTCGTTCCAAGCCAACTATCTCACCGGGCTCTATGCGCTTGAAGCGCGTGCGCAGCTTCGCGCGGGCGAAACGCTGCTGGTGCTCGGCGCCGCCGGCGGCGTCGGCATCGCGGCGGTTCAGATCGGCAAGCTAATGGGCGCGCGCGTGATCGCGGCGGCATCGACGCCGGAGAAGCGCGCATTCGCGGCTCAATACGGCGCGGATGAAACCATCGACTACACCCAGGCCGACTGGCGCGACACGCTCAAGACGCTGACCGGCGGCCACGGGCCTGATGTGATCTACGATCCCGTCGGCGGCGAAGTGTCGCTGCAGGCGTTCCGCTCGATCGCCTGGCGCGGCCGGCATCTGGTGGTCGGGTTCGCCTCCGGCACCATTCCGGCGCTTGCCTTCAACCTTCCGCTGCTCAAGGGCGGCGCCCTGCTCGGCGTCGATCTCGCGCAAATCCAGAAGCGCGAGCCGGAGACGCATACGCGCCTGATCGCGCAACTGTTCGACTGGCTCTCATCCGGCAAATTACAGCCGGTGGTCGGCAAGGTCGTGCCGTTCGAGAATTTTCGCGAAGCGTTCAAGACCATGCAGTCGCGATCGGCGTTGGGCAAGATGATCATCAAATTCTCCTGAACCCACGCCATCCAGCCATCAACGACAGCCGCGGCGACCACGCCTGCGGCGTCGAACCAGGACAAGGACGAATGCCCAAGGAAGACACTGGCAACCCGACAGGGCGCCGCCACATGCATACGCGCACGATCGAATGCAACGGCTACCTGCGCGACGACGGGCTGTGGGAAGTCGAGGCGCGCTTGCGGGATACAAAACCGTTTTCGCAGAGTGCCAGCCGCTACCGCGAGGAACTCAAGCCGGGCGATCCCGTCCACGACATCGCCCTGCGACTGGCGATCGACGACAGCATGACGATTCACGAGGCGCAGGCGACCATGCGTGGGACACCTTATCCGACCTGCATCGAGGTCGAGCCGATACTCCAACGATTGATCGGTGAGCGCATCGGCAGCGGATGGCGCAAAGTGGTTCAGAGCAAGCTCGGCCGGCTCGAGAGCTGCACGCATCTGTCGGAACTGCTCGGCCCCGCCGTGACCACGCTGTTTCAGACCATGTCACATGGCAGAAATCCGGAAGGCCGCGATTCGCTGGAGAACCAGCGCGCCCGTACCGAGCGGCCGTTCTTCGTCGGCGGCTGTCATTCCTGGCGCACCGACGGGCCCATCGTCGCCGACATGTTCCCGCAATTCGCCACCGAGCCGGCCGCGCGGGATTAGCTGTCAGCTCTCGCGCACCTGATACCGAATTTGGCCGCGGTCGCCGACACCAGTACGATGAACGCGCCAGCCGGTCCGCCGATCTGATACCGGCCGCCTCCCGGCGCCGAGACTAAAAGCCGCCGATGACGGCGGCATGGTGTACCGAAAATGCGATGGTTCCGCGTTTTTCACTTGATCCAGATCAAATCCGCGGGTCATCTCGGCGCACATGATACCCTCGGGTTGAATCCGTCACGGACCCGCCTGCCGCCGTAAAGTCAGCCGATGCAAAAATTCGCGCTCAAGATGCTGCTGACGAGCCTCACCGTCGGGCGAAGCTCGTCGCGGCGGATCGGGGGCGCGCAAGTCGTAACGGCCTTTCTGACACTTGTTTTGCTCGCGACCGTCGGGCTGTACATCTGGGCACATGGCGGCAATTGACAAAGTTTTCGCAAGGACTTGGCTTCGGCAACCGGGAGTGGTGATGCGCCCGATCGTCCAGTTACTCGCATTCGCGATCCAGTTTGCCCTGGCGGCAGCAGCATCCGCCGGCCCGGCGTTCGAGACCAAGGCGGTTTGCCGAACGGCAATCGCTGTCCTCATGGACCGCGACCCCAAACTGCTCCAGGCAACCGACGCGCCTGACGGCGGCGTGGTCGTGACCTATGCCCGCCCGTTCGACAATTTCGTCTTTGCCTATCGATGCCGGATCGAGGGCGATCGCGTTGTATGGGCGGACGAGCCCGGACGCTGGCGCGACCGCGCCAAGGACGCCAAGGTGTCGTTCGAGGTCGCCGGTACCGGCGACCGACTTCGCATCGTCGTCAGCCGCGCCAACGGCCCGACCCTGCAGCAACTGTTCGATCGCGAGCTGAATGAAGTGCATTAGAATGTCGCGATGGTTGCACGATCAACCCACGTGCTCGATGGCGCGGATCGCGCCGCGCAGTTCGGCCAGTCCCCGCAGCCTGCCGATCGCGGTATAGCCGGGGTTGGTCCGCTTGGTCTCGGCGAGATCGTCCAGCATGCGGTGGCCGTGATCCGGCCGGAACACGATCCGGTCGCGCGCGGAACGCTTGCTGTTTTCGGTCAGCAGCGCCTTGAGCACCGCGATCATGTCGACATCGCCGTCAAGATGATCGGACTCATAGAACGACAGGCCGTCCTGCTCCCGCTTGGTCGCCCGCAGATGGGCAAAGCCGATCCGGGGCGCAAAGCGCTTCGCCATCGCAGGCAGGTCGTTTTCCGCGCGCACGCCGAGCGAGCCGGTGCAGAAGCAGATGCCGTTGGCCCTGGACGGAACGGCGTCGAACAGCGCCTGATAGTCTTCCGCCGACGAGGCGATGCGCGGCAGGCCGAACAGCGGGCGCGGCGGATCGTCCGGATGCAGCGTCAGCGTCACGCCGAGCTGCTCCGCCACCGGCGTCACGCGTGCGAGGAATTCGCTCAGATGCCGGCGCAACACCGCTGAGTCGATGCCGCGGTACTGCTCCAGCCGGTCGCGAAACTGCGGAATGGTCAGGGGATCGGTGGTCGATCCCGGCAGCGCGCTGGCAATATTGGTCACGAGGCGGTCGATGTCGGCTTGCGTCATGCCGGCATGGATCTGCCTGGCACGCTGCTGCGCGGCCTCGGAATATTCGGAGGCCGCTTCCGGCCGCTGCAGGATATGGAGATCGAACGCCGCGAAGCGGTCCTGGTCGAAGCGCATGGCGCGGGCGCCGTTCGGCAATTCCCATTCGAGATCGGTGCGGCACCAGTCGACCACGGGCATGAAATTGTAGCAGATGAGCCTGATGCCGGCCGCGGCCACCGCCTCGAGGCTGGCGATCCAGGCCTCGATCGAGCGCGTCGCCTTACCGCCGAGCCGCTTGACGTCGTCGGGCACCGGAATCGATTCCACCACCGACCATGTCAGCGGCGAGCGGCCGGGCTGGCCGTTCTCGATCAGGTTCTTGCGCGCTTCGACGGCCGATCGCGTCCAGGCTTCGCCGATCGGCACCTGGTGCAGCGCCGTCACCACATCGGTGGCGCCGGCCTGGCGGATATCGTCGAGCGACACCGGATCATCCGGCCCATACCACCGCCATCCCTGCAACATCATGCGGAGTCTCCTGAACGTATGTCGCCCATCATTGCGCGGTCAGCACGACCTTGACGCTCTGCGAGCGGTCGAGCGCGAGGCGGACCGCGTCGGGCGCCACCGACAACGGACGTTCGGCCGTCACCAGCGCCAGCACGTCGACGCTGCCGTCGGCGATCAGCTCGACCGCGGTGAAGAATTCGCTTCCGAAACGGAATGAGCCGCGGAGGTCGATCTCCTTGGCCATCACGGCGTTGGCCGGCACCGGGATCTGCCCGCCCGGCAGATTGCCGACCTGAACCACGATGCCGCCGCGCCTGACGACGCCGATCGCGCTGGCGAGGCCGGCCGCCGTGCCCGATACTTCGAACGCCACATCGAACGGCTGCGCCGCGGCCTGCGCCTTCAAGGCCTCGTCACCGCCCGAGATATCGACGACATGGTTGGCGCCGAGTCGCGTGGCAAACGCCAATGGCGCCGCCGCGATGTCGACGACGGTGACGTCGGCCATCCCCGCCCGCCGCGCCGCCAGCATGGTCAGCAGCCCGATCGGACCGGCGCCGAACAGCACCGCGCGTTTGCCGTTGACGTCACCGGCGCGCGCGACCGCATGCAGGCACACCGCCAGCGGCTCGGCCAGCGCCGCCGCCTGATACGGGACGTGGTCGGGAATCTTCACGCATTGCGCCGGGACGGCATCGAACACCGAGGCAAAACCGCCCTGCATGTGCGGGGTCTTCGAGGCCGAGCCCATGAAGAAGATGTTTTCGCAGAGGTTTGCCCGGTTCTCTCGGCATGGCTTGCAATGGCCGCACCAGCGCGACGGATTGACGGCAACCCTGTCGCCGACTTTCAGGCCCGGCGCGGGGCCTGCGATCTCGACGACTTCGCCCGCGATCTCGTGGCCGAGCACGAGCGGCGAGGTCACGACGAAATCGCCGGTGCGGGCATGGCGGTAATAATGCATGTCCGAACCGCAAATGCCGCCGGCGCCGAACCGGACGCGCACCATGCCGGACGCCAGCGGATCGAGCGGCCGTTCGACCATGCGCAGATCTTCCGGACCGAACAAGGTTGCGGCCAATGCCATCGATGTCATTTTGAAAGCCCCATATATTTCGGAAGCCAGAGCGTTAGCTCCGGGATGTAGGTGATCGCAATCAGCGCCAGCAACAGCGGCACCAGCCACGGCAGGATCGCCATCGTGGTACGCTCGACCGAGAGCTTCGCCACGCGCGCGAGCACGAACAGCACCATGCCGAGCGGCGGATGCAGCAACCCGATCATCAGGTTGAGCGTCATGATCAGGCCGAAATGGATCGGATCAATGCCCAATTTCAGAACGATCGGCAGCAGGATCGGCACCAGGATGGTGATGGCGGCGATGGTGTCGATGAAGCAGCCGACGAACAGGATCAGGATATTCGCCAGCAGCAGGAACACCCATTTGTTGTGGGTGATCCCGAGTATCGTGTCCGTCAGGATCTGTGCCGCCTGCGAGACCGTCAGCAACCACGCAAAGATCGAGGCCGCGGTGACGATGAAGAGCACGGAGGCCGTGGTCTCGATGGTGTCGAACGTCGCCTTCGCCACCGTCTTGAGCGTCATCGAGCGATAACGCACCAGCCCGAGAAATAGCGACCAGATCACGGCGGCCACTGCGGCCTCGGTCGGCGTGAACCAGCCGAGCGTCATGCCGCCGATCAGGATGACCGGCGCCATCAGCGCCATCACGGCGGAGAAGTCGAAGTACCAGTCGAGCGCCAGCAGCACGGCGAGCCCGATGCCGACCGCCATGTTGGTCGAGAGGCCGGCGACGACCATCAGCCACACCACAAGCGGGAAGCCCAGCACGATGACGATCTCGAGGCCGGCCGATCCGATCTGCGCCCACGAGAACGGCGAGTCGCTGCCCCAGCCGTTCTTGTGGGCGAAATAGGCCACGGTCGCCATCATCAGCAAGGTCATGACCACGCCGGGAATGACGCCGCCGAGAAACAGCGCGCCGATCGAGACGTTCGCCATCATGCCGTAGATCACGAACGGCAGCGACGGCGGGATGATGGGGCCGAGCGTTGCGGACGCCGCCGTCACGCCGACGGAAAATTCCGTCGAGTAACCATGGTCCTTCATCGCCTTGATCTCGATGGTGCCTAGGCCGGCGGCATCCGCAATCGCGGTGCCGGACATACCCGAGAAGATCACCGAGCCGATGATGTTGACGTGGCCGAGGCCGCCGCGCATCCAGCCCACGAGCGCGACCGCAAACTTGTAGATGCGCCCGGTGACGCCGGCGATGTTCATCAGATTGCCGGCGAGAATGAAGAACGGCACCGCCAGCAACGGAAAACTCTCGACGCCGGCAATCATGCGCTGCGCCAAGGTCACGTCGGGCGTGATGCCGGTGACGAGGATATACAATAGCGAGGACGCGGCCATCGCCAGCGCGACGGGAAGGCCGAGCAGCATCAGGATCAGAAATCCACCGAGGAGCAACAGCATCGCCTTACCCTTCCGTTCCGTCGAATGCGCCGGGGCGTTCCAGGATCGAATAGCCCCGCTGCCAGTTCTCGACCGCGATCTGGATCGAGCGGCCGAACATCAGCACGAAGCCGAGCAGCACGGCGTAATAGACGAAGCCCTTCTGGAACTTGATCGTCGTCATCCGTTCGTCGCCGATGATCTGGATGAACTGCCAGACCAGCGTGGCCGCGTAGCCGAAGAACGCGATCCGGATCAGGTCGATCACGGTCGAAAGCGCGCGCGCGGGCAGACGCGGCAGATAGCGGAAAATCAGGTCCACCTGGATGTGCCGGGACAGCCGCACGCACATCGACGAACCGATGAATACCACCCCGATCAGGCAATAGGTCGCGATCTCCTCGGTCCAGGCGTAGCTGTCGTTGAGGACATAGCGGGTGAAGAACTGCAGGAAGACGCACAGCGCCATGATCCAGAAGATCGCCAGCGCCAGCCAGTCTTCCAGCGCGTATTGCCCGAGGTCGGCGCTGACCGGCGCTTCTTCCTCGAACGTGTGGGCGATCTCGTCCCCCGTGATCTGCTTGTGCACTTCAACCATCGACATCTGCCCCTCTTCTGGCGTCGAAAATCCGCGAGCCTCGACCGGGCTAACGCCGTGCCGCCGCAGGGACGCGGCCGGCACGGACGAAGGTCCGACCGTTTATTTGATGGCCTGGATGCGATCCCAATCGGCCTTGCGATAATCGAAGCTCTCGAAGCTCGTTGTCTTGAGGACCGCGTCGCGGAACTCGTCCTTGTTGATCTCGGTCACGGTCAGGCCCTTCTCCTTGAAGAAGGCAACCAGCTTGGCCTCGTTCACCTTGATCTCCGCGGTCGCCTTGGCCGACGCCTCCTGCGCCACGTCGGTGAAGATCTTGCGATCTTCCTCACTGAGCTTCTTCCAGAGGCCAGCGGAGATGATGGTGTTGAGGTGGTCGACGATGTGACCGGTTAGAACGATGTGCTTCTGCACCTCGTAGAACTTCTTGGCTTCGATCGTGGTGAGCGGATTTTCCTGGGCTTCCACCGTGCCGTTCTGCAGCGCCAGATAGACCTCCGCGAAGGCGATCGGCGCGGTATTGGCGCCGCAGGCGCGCGGCATCGCCAGATAGGCCGGCACGTCAGGCACCCGCATCTTCAGGCCCTTCATGTCGGCGCAGGTCTTGATCGGCCTGTTCGACGAGGTGTGCCGCACGCCATAATAGGTCACCGCCACGATGTGGTGGCCGGTCTTGTCCTCGTAGCCCTTGGCGAGCTCCTTGAAGACGTCGCTCTTGGTGTAGGCCAGGAGATGATCGGCATCGCGGAAGGTGTAGGGATAATAGGTCACGCCGATCGGCGGGTAGCTCTTGGCAGCAAAACTCGATCCGGAAATGATGATGTCGACCGAGCCGAGCGAAAGACCCTGATTGATGTCGGCTTCCTTGCCGAGCTGGGAGGCCGGATAGACGTCGATCGCGTAGCGGTTATTGGTCCGCTTGTTGATTTCCTGCGCCGCCCAGACGGAGGCAGTGTGGAACGGTTCCGAGGTCTCGTAGACGTGGGCCCATTTGAGCTTGGTCTGGGCCATTCCGGCGGTGGTCGCGGCCATCAGCGCTGCGGCAGACGCCGCCAGTACGATCGTCAATTTCTTCAACACGTGCATTCCCTCCGTTGTTACCGTTTTCTCTTGTTACGCATTGGTTCGGGATCTGACCGAACATCGAATGTCCGTCCTGATCGTCTCAACCGCTCCCGGCCGAAACACGCGACATCGGTGCGGCCTCCGTCCCGAAACTCTGTGCAAAGCGCGCCTGCGAATGCGCCAGATGCTCGCGCATCGCCGCGCGGGCGGCTTCCGGATCGTGCGCGGCAATGGCGTCGCGGATCGCCTGGTGCTCGGCCAGCGCAGCGCCCCAGGACTGCGGATTCTCGAAATAATGTGCGAGCTTGGCGAAGTAGGGATTGAGCCGCTGATCGAACAACTCGCCGACGACGCGGACCAGAACCGCATTGTCGAGACATCCGGCGACCGCGACGTGAAACGCGCGGTCATGGATCATCGAGGCTTCGCCGGGATGCTGCACGGTCGCCATCGCCTCGAGCGAGGCGTCGATACGCCCGATATCAGCAGGCGTCGCGACCCTCGCCGCCTGTTCGGCAATGGCGGCTTCGATGAATTCGCGGGCGCGCAGCAGTTCGAACGGCCCTTCGATCATCCCGGACAGGTGTGCGGGCAACGCGTGCGCGGCGGGTTCGCTGACATAGATTCCGGAGCCGACCCGAATGCGCACCAGGCCTTCGACCTCGAGCGCAATCAGCGCCTCGCGCACGGTCGGCCGCGACACCTTCAACTGTTCGGCCAGATCGCGTTCGGTCGGAAGCCGGCTGCCGACGGCGTATTCGCCGCGCTCGATCAAGCCGCGAAGCTGATCGGCAATCTGGCGATACAGGCGTCGTGCTTCCACAGCCTCGAGCGGCACGCTCGTCTCTCCCTGAAACGATCCCAGACGGATCGATTTTTCTTGCTTGTCTTGCTTGCTTTGGTGAGAGGCCATTGAAAATTGGCCTTACCAATTGACCAAAGATTGACGGAACCGGTTCCACATGTCAAGCGAGAGGACGAAATCCGTCCATTCCAACCCGATAGAGGGCCATTTGCGCCTCTCGAACGCCAACCTCGACCGGCTCCCGGGCCAGATCCGTCGCCCGAATTACGACCGCGCGGGCATCCGGCCGGGCATTATTCATCTAGGGATCGGCGCCTTTCACCGCGCGCACCAGGCGGTCGTGATCGACGATCTGCTCGCGGGAGGCGCGTCAGCCTGGGGAATCGTCGGGGCCAGCCTGCGAAGTCCGGACACACGCGATGCCCTGGTCCCGCAGGACTGCCTCTATACGCTTGCCGTTCGTTCCGGCGCCGGCACAGAACACCGGATTATCGGCTCGGTCCTTGAGACCGTCGTCGCGCCCGCCAACCCCGCAGCGCTGATCGCGCGCATGGCCGATCCCGCCGCGCGCATCGTCTCCTTGACCGTCACCGAGAAGGGCTATTGCCACACGCCGCAAACCGGCGAGCTCGACGGGCATCATCCCGATGTCGTCCATGACCTGCAACATCTGGACGCGCCGCGATCGGCGCCCGGATTCATCGTGGCCGCGCTTGCGCGCCGGCGGGCTGCGGGCACCGCGCCCTTCACCGTCCTCTCCTGCGACAATCTTTCCGCCAACGGCCACACTGCAAAGCGCATCGTCACGCAGTTCGCCGCCCTGAAATCGCGCGAACTCGCCCGATGGATCGAAGACGAGGTCGCATTCCCCGCGACGATGGTAGACCGGATCGTTCCGGAGACCACCGAAGCCGACCGCGCTTCGGTCGCATCCGCGCTCGGCATGACCGACGCGTGGCCGGTGGTCACCGAGCCGTTCACGCAATGGATCGTCGAGGATCGCTTTCCGGCCGGACGGCCGGATTTCGCGGCTGCCGGCGTGCAGCTCGTCTCCGATGTGACGCCGTTCGAGCACATGAAGCTGCGGCTGCTCAACGCCAGCCACTCGGCGCTCGCCTATCTCGGCTATCTCGCCGGCTATGAGACCATCGCCGCCGCCATGACCGACGCGCATTTTGCGGCCTATGCGCGGCAAGTGATGGAAGACGCGGCGCCTACGCTCGCCATGCCCGAGGGCACTGATCTGGCGGCCTACAGCGCATTGCTGCTGCAGCGCTTTGCCAACCCTGCTTTGCATCATCGCACTTGGCAGATCGCGATGGACGGATCGCAGAAACTGCCGCAACGGCTGCTCGCCACAATGCAGGACCGGCTGCGGCTCGGCTTGCCGATCGACACGCACGCGCTCGCCGTCGCAGGCTGGATGCGCTACGTCACTGCCAGGGACGAGGCCGGACGCGCGATCGACGTGCGCGATCCGATCGCAGCCAGGTTGAAGGAAATTGCCGAAGACGCAGGCCCCGTCGCCAACCGGCTGGCTCCGGCGCTGCTGGAGGTCAGCTCCATTTTCGGCGCGCTCGGAGCGGATCCCCGGATGCAGCGCGCCGTCACGCAGGCGCTCACACGGCTCTATGCGGTCGGCGCGCGACAGGCCGTGCAGGAATTTCGCCCCGCATAAACAGGATCAGCGCGGCACCACTGCCGTCGCCTCGATCTCGACGCGCGCGGCCTTCTCGACCAGCCGCACCACCTGAACCAGCGCCATCGCCGGATAATGCGTGCCAAAGATCTCGCGATAGACCCGGCCGAGCGTCTTGAGACTGGCCAGATATTCCTCGATATCGACGACGTACCAGGTCAGCCGCACCAGATGCTCGGGCCCGGCGCCACCTTCAGCAAGGATGGCGGCAATGTTGCTCAGCGCCTGACGCACCTGGGCGACAAAGTCGGCGGCCAGATGGCCCTCCGTATCCCAACCGATCACGCCGCCGGTCACGACGAGACGGCCATCGGCCGCCATGCCGTTGGCGTATCCTTTCGGCATCGGCCAGCCGCTCGGCTGCAGCACTTGCGGGCCGGACGACGAAGCATCGGATTTGGGATGAGGCACCACGGTCAAGGTGGGGCCTTTGGGGGCGGTCACGTTCAATTCTCCTTCCAGGACGTTCACTCAGCCGCAGCGCTCGACGATACGGCGCTGGCCGCAGCCATCTGCCTCAGCGCAAAACGCCGCAGCTTGCCGGTTTCGGTCTTCGGCAGCGCCTCGACATATTCGATGGCGCGCGGATATTTATAGGGCGCGATCTCGCGCTTGACGTGCTCCTGCAACGCCGCCGTGAGTTCGGCATCGCCGCGAGCACCGCCGGCGAGGATGACATAGGCCTTGACGATCATCCCGCGCGCCTCGTCGGGCGCGCCGACGACGCCGCATTCGGCGACCGCAGGATGGGACAGCAACGCCGCCTCGATCTCGGGGCCGGCGATGTTGTAGCCGGAAGAGACGATCATGTCGTCCGAGCGCGCCACAAAGGACAGCCGGCCGTTGGCGTCGCTGACAAAGGTATCGCCGGTCAAATTCCAGCCGTCGCGCACATAGTTCGATTGCCTGGAGTCGGCGAGATAACGGCAGCCGGTGGGACCACGAACCGCAAGCTTGCCGACCGTGCCCGCCGGCAGTTCGTTCATGTCGTCGTCGACGATCTTGGCCTCATAGCCGGTGACCGGATGTCCGGTGGTTCCGGCGACGGCATCGCCGAGCCGGTTGGTGATGAAGATATGCAGCAGCTCTGTCGAGCCGATGCCGTCGAGAATCGTCTTGCCGGTTCTGCGGGTCCAGGCGTCGAACACCGGCGCCGGCAAGGTCTCGCCGGCGGAGACCGCGAGCCGCAGCGACGAAAGATCGGCGCCCTTGTCCATCGCCGCCATCATGGCGCGATAGGCGGTCGGCGAGGTAAAGCAGATCGTGGCCTTGTAGGTCTCGATGATCTTGACCATTTCCGGCGGCGAAGCCGTTTCCAGCAGCGTCGCCGTGGCGCCGAATCGCAACGGAAAGATCGCAAGCCCGCCTAGCCCGAACGTAAACGCCAGCGGCGGCGAGCCGACGAACACGTCATCCTCGGTGACATTGAGGACCTCCCGCGCATAGCCATCGGCGACGATCATGAGGTCGCGATGGAAGTGCATCGTGGCCTTCGGTTCGCCCGTGGTGCCCGAGGTAAATCCGAGCAAGGCGACATCGTCGCGGCCGGTCTTCACCGCATCGAAGCGCACCGGCTTGTTCAGCGCCACCCGGTCGAGCTCGGCGTCGTGGTTCGAGGTGCCGTCGAAATTCACCACCTGCTTGAGAAAGCGGCTGGTCTTCGCGCATGCCACCAATTCATCGGCAATGCGGCTGTCGGTCAGCGCCAGCGCGATCTCGGCCTTGTCGACAATCTTTGTCAGTTCGCCGGCGCGCAGCATCGGCATGGTGTTGACGACGACGGCGCCGGCCTTCGTCGCCGCAAGCCATGCCGCGACCAGCGCCGGATTGTTGCCGGAACGGATCAACACCCGATTGCCGGGCTTGACCCCGTAATTCTCCACCAGCGCATGCGCCAGGCGGTTCGACCAGTCAGCCAGCTCCTTGTAGGTGCGCTGACGACCATTGCCGATCAGCGCAATGCGATCGCCCATGCCCTTCTCGACAATGCGGTCGGTCAGTTCGACGGCGGCGTTCAGATATTCCGGATATTGAAACTCCGGCCGGTCGAGCCGCAGCTCCGGCCATTGCTCGAACGGCGGCAGATTTCGCCGCGCAAAATCATCGACGTGGCCCGACGGACCAAGGACAGGGTCTCTACCTGACATTTCCATCGCTCGCTTTCATCCATGAAAGGCACGAGTTGGGTATCGCGGACGCCCGGCAGCGTTATCGGCAATCATTTTAGGCTTAAAGTAATTTGGTGCAAGTCCGGAATTTGGCCATCCCGAAGATTTTGCGGAGAGTCTAGCGCCCGGCCAGTTGCTTCAGCCGCAGCGTCATCGGCGAGTTCGGATCGGCCAGCGGCGCAATCGCGGTAAAATGGTTGGCATCGGCAACGGTGCCAAACCGCGCCGCAAGGCCTGCCGCGCCCCAGGCGTCGACAATGATCCGGCTCTGCCGGAAATATTCGGCGCTTTCGTTGCCGCCGACCACCGCATCAAGCGAGCCGCGCGCCGGTGGCTGCCAGAACAAGGGGCTGGCCGCCTTCGCCGACGCGTCGTCGAGCTTCAGCGCGGTGTTGATCGAGGTCGGAACCAGCGGCCGCAGGTCGAACAGGCCCGATATGGTGTAGGCCGCCGTCACCAGATCTTCCGGCAATGCCGCATCGAGCGCGCGCCAGTCGGTCGCCAGCAGGCAGGCGGCGAGATGGCCGCCGGCGGAATGACCGCTCATGACCAACGGGCGCCCGAGCTTTGCGAGTTCGCGCGTTGCGGTTCGCATCTGTTCGATGATGTCGGCGACGGAAACGTTGGGGCAAAGGTCGTAGCTCGGCACCGCGACATCGATCCCGTGCGCATTCAATCCGCCAGCCAAATGGCTGAAGAAGGAGCCATCGAGCGCCTGCCAATAGCCGCCATGAATGAAGACGACGATCGGCCCCGTTCCATTGCCGGCAAACAGATCGATCCGATGGCGCTCGCCCGGGCCATAAGCCAGCACTTTTGAACGGCCCTGATGCAGTTCGCGATAGGCCTGCGCATCGCGCGCCCAGCCGGCCATGATCGCCGGATTTTCCGGCACCCGCGCGCGATTATTGTATTCGACCTCGTAGTCCACATCCGCATTCAACGGATCACCTCATGCGATAATCGAAGCGCTGCGCTACGCCATCCGCGCCTTGGCGGATTTCTGTGCCGAGCCCTTGGTCTTCGCCAGCAGGCGCATCAATTCGCGGACATCCTTCGGCGTCAGGTCGCCAAAAATGTCGGCGATCCATAACTCGTGCTCCGCCGCCATCTTGCGAAACTCGGCGCGGCCGGCCTTGGTCAGGCGGATCACCTGGACCCGGCGGTCGGAATCCGAGGTGCGGCGGTCGAGATGGCCGGATTCGACAAGGCGCTCGACCAGGCCGGTGACGTTGCCGTTCGAGACCATCATCCGCTTCGAGACATCCGACAGCGTCATGCCCTCGGGGACCTTGTCGAGCTGGGCCATCAGGTCGAAGCGCGGCAGCGTGACGTCGAACCGCTCGCGCAGGCGGCTCCGCACCTCGCCTTCGATCAGGGTGGTGCAGGTCAGGAGACGCAGCCACAGCCTGATTTCGTCGCCATGATCCTCCGGGAGCTCGACGGCCTTGGTCTCGGAATCGAGAATCATCGTACAATCTTGTCTGGTTTGGATATCGCGAGATTACCAACAGACCGCAGCTTGGGGTGATTGTCCAGATTTCTTTAGGGTTCAAGCAATTGGCGCACGGCTTGCATGACCTGCAGGCTAGCTTGCGCAAGCTTGCAGGCGCGGTCGTCATCAGAATAAGCTGCCGCTCGAACATTGGTGTGGCGTCAGGTTTCGGCGGCGGTCGCGGCCGAACGGAGGAATAATCATGAAGCAGTCGTTGAAACTGGCGCCGTTGAAGCTGGCCGGACTTGCCGTCCTGCTGGGTGCCGCGGCCGGTCCCGCTGTCGCGCAGGAAAAGGTCAAGATCGGCGTGATCGTGACCTTGTCCGGCCCGGCCGCCGGCCTCGGCCAGCAATCGCGCGACGGTTTTCAGCTCGCGATCAAGGATCTCGGCGGCAAGATGGCCGGCAAGGAGGTCGAGGTCGTTGTCGTCGACGACGAACTGAAGCCGGACGGCGCCGTGACCAAGGTCAAGGGTCTCCTGGAACGCGACAAGGTCGACTTCGTCGTCGGGCCGATCTTCTCCAACATCCTGCAGGCCATTCACCGGCCGGTCACCGAGAACAAAACCTTCCTGATCAGCCCGAACGCCGGACCGTCGAGCTACGCCGGCAAGGAATGCAGCCCGTTCTTCTACGTCACCTCGTACCAGAACGACCAGGTTCACGAGATCCTCGGCAAGGTGGCGCAGGATCGCGGCTACAAGCGCGTCTACGTGCTGGTGCCGAACTATCAGGCCGGCAAGGATTCCGCCGCCGGCTTCAAGCTCGATTACAAGGGCGAGATAGCAGAGGAAAGCTACATGCCGCTCGGCACGCTCGACTTCCAGGTCGAGCTCACCAAGATCGCATCCGCCAAGCCCGACGCGCTGTTCACCTTCATGCCAGGCGGCATGGGCGTCGGCCTCGTCAAGCAATACCGGCAGGCCGGCCTCGCCGACAAGATTCCGGTGCTCTCCGCCTTCACCGTCGATGAATCGACGCTGCCGGCGCAGCAGGACGCCGCGGTCGGCATGTTCGGCGGCGCCAACTGGGCCCCCGATCTCGACAATCCGCAGAGCAAGAAGTTCGTTGCCGCCTACGAGGCTGCCTACAACGGCGTACCCGGCACCTATGCGATGCAGGGCTATGACGCGGCGCTGCTGATCGACAGCGCGGTGAAAGCGGTGAAAGGCGACCTCAGCAACAAGGACGCGGTGGCGGCGGCACTGAAGAAGGCCGATTTCACCTCGCTGCGCGGCGATTTCAAGTTCAACACCAACGGCTATCCGATCCAGAATTTCTACCTGACCAAAGTGGCAAAACGCACGGACGGTAAGTTCGAGACCGAGATTGTCGAGAAGGTGTTTTCGAATTACGGCGACCGCTACGCCAAGGACTGCGGCGCGAAATAACAATCGGAAGGAAACAGCACCATGAAAACCGAAATCGCCGGGATCACCCGGGCCAACGAGGGCATGCAGGGCATCTCCTGGAACATCCTCGGCCAGACCTATGTACCGAAACACCTCACCGAGCATTCCTTCTCATGGCATGCGACCTTCCCGCCCGAGACCTTCGTGCCGCCGCATATTCATCCGGACCAGGACGAGTATCTCTACATCCTCGAAGGCAAGCTCGACTTCTTCCTCGACGGCGCCGAAACGCAAGGGTCGCCGGGCGATCTCGTGCGGCTGCCGATGGGCAAGCCGCATGGCATCTTCAACAAGTCCGGGCGGACTGCGAAAACGCTGTTCTGGGTGTCACCGACGCGCCGGCTCTACGATCTGTTCTGGGGTATCCACAACATGAAGGAACAGACCCCGGACGCCGTGGTGGCGCTGGCCGCCGAGCACAACATCCACTTCCTGCCGCCGCCTCCGGGGGCGTGAGCGCCTAACCCTCATGGTGAGGAGGCGCGTAGCGCCGTCTCGAACCATGAGGCCCCGATGTGGCCATCCTTCGAGACGCCGCTTCGCGGCTCCTCAGGATGAGGATGAGAACGTGTGTTACGCCCGCACCGCCGCCAGCCCCAGCGTCGGCGCGGCAAATCCTGCCTTCGACGCATAGCCGCGCACGATCGCCTCACGCTGGGCGTGGCTCAGCACCTTCTCGATATCGGTAAAGCCGTCGGGCGCCAGTTGCTCGACGGCGTCGATGACGCCCTCGGGCCCGCCGCGGCGGTTCGAGCGCACGATGTCGGCCGTCATCGGCAGGCGCTTCTGCTCGTAGGCCAGCAGCGCCTGACGCGGATGTTCGGCATGCGCCAGCGAATCCGCCAGCGCGCGGGCGTCGAGGATCGCCTGCGATGCCCCGTTTGAGCCGACCGGATACATCGGATGCGCGGCGTCGCCGAGCAGCGTGACCCGTCCCCAGGTCCAGTACGGCAAGGGATCGCGGTCGCAGCACGGATATTCGTAAAATTCCGGCGTCGCCGAGATCAGGCTGCGCGCATCAACATGCGGCACCTTGAACCGCTCGACATGCGGCATCAGTTCCTCGCGCTTGCCGAGGCGCGACCAGTCCTCGCGGCGCGGCGGCGGGGCGTTGTTCTCGCCAACCTTGACCAGCACCGCCCAGTTGGTCAGCCGGCTCGCCGGGCTCGATCCTTCGGCGATCGGATAGACCACGACCTTGGCATTTAAGCCGCCGGCGACGATCATCGAGTTGCCGGTCAGGAACGCCGGCCAGTCGCGCGCGCCGCGCCACAACATCAGGCCGTTCCAGCACGGCGGGCCCTCGTCCGGAAACAGCATCTCGCGCACGCGCGAATGGATGCCGTCGGCGCCAACAAGCACGTCGCCCTGCGCGGTCTTGACGTGCGACCCGGTGCGGTCGAAGAAATGCGCGATCACGCCGCCTTCATGCTGCGCGAAGGCGCCGAGCCGGCAACCGGTGTGGATCGCTTCCCTGCCCAGCCGTTCCTCGACGGCGCGATGAATGACGCTCTGCAGACGGCCGCGGTGGATCGAGAACTGCGGCACGTCGTGACCGGCCCCGAGGCCGCGCGGCTCGCGCCAGACCTCCTGGCCGTGGCGATTGAGGTAATACAATTCATCAGTGCGGATCGCGGCAGCATCCAGCCGATCCAGTAGCCCAAGACCGGCCAGTTCGCGGATCGCATGCGGCAACGTGTTGATGCCGACGCCGAGTTCGCGGATGGTATCGGACTGTTCGAACAATTCGCAGTCGATGCCGCGCGCGCGCAGCATCAGCGCCGTGGTAAGGCCCCCGATGCCGCCTCCGACGATGATCGCCTTCATCCACTCAACTCCACTCAACGCAAACTCAAAACCGCGGCTCTCTTACCTCGCCCCGCTTGCGGGGAGAGGTCGGCGCCCTTGCGCCGGATGAGGGGGTACCGAACTCACGGCGATCTCGCCCGTTGAGAGAGCCCCTCACCCAACCCTCTCCCCGCAAGGGCGGAGCGAGGGAAGAACGAGCCAGCGTGCCACCCGGCCTATTCGGCTGCAAGCGGCTTTGTCGCCTCCGCCTTCAGCTCCGCCCGTGTTTTCGGCTTACCCTTAATTTTGAGGTCGTCGAAATCCTGCCGGTCGCGAACACTGTTGCGGAAAATCTGCTCCTTGCCGGGCAGATATTGCTGCGGACAGGCGATATCGGCGCCATACCAGGCCGCCGCCCGCATCGTGAACGACGGATCGACCAGATGCGGCCGGCCCAGCGCCACCAGGTCGGCGCGCCCGGCGGCGAGGATGGTGTTGACCTGGTCCGACGTGGTGATGTTGCCGACGCACATGGTGGCGACCCGGGCCTCGTTGCGGACCTGTTCGGAGAACGGCGTCTGGAACATCCGCCCGTAGACCGGCTGGGCGTCGCGCACGGTCTGG
Organism: Bradyrhizobium sp. KBS0727; assembly: GCF_005937885.2. Lineage (NCBI taxonomy): Bacteria > Pseudomonadati > Pseudomonadota > Alphaproteobacteria > Hyphomicrobiales > Nitrobacteraceae > Bradyrhizobium > Bradyrhizobium sp. KBS0727. The sequence goes on from NZ_CP042176.1 coordinate 5,293,960, forward strand.
CCGGTGGAAACGTCGATCAGGTCGACGCCGGCCTCGCCGAACGCACGCGCGACCGCGACCGCGTCATCGCCGGTGATGCCGCCTTCGGCCCAGTCGGTCGCGGAGATCCGCACCGACATCGGCTTGTGCGCGGGCCAGGCCGCGCGCATCGCCGCAAACACTTCCAGCGGATAGCGCAGCCGGTTGGCGAGCGTGCCGCCATAGTCATCCGTCCGCGTGTTGGTCAGCGGCGAAATGAAACTCGCCAGCAGATAGCCGTGGGCGCAGTGCAGCTCCAGCATATCGAAGCCGCAGGCTTCGCCGCGTTCGGTCGCGGCGACGAACTCGGCCTTGACGTGGTCCATCGCGGCGCGATCCAACTCGCGCGGCACCTGGCTATCCGGGAAGTAAGGGATCGGCGACGCCGACACCGTGTCCCAGCCGCCCTGTTCCAGTGGCCGGTCCATGCCCTCCCACATCAGTTTGGTCGCGCCCTTGCGGCCGGCATGACCCAACTGCAGGCAGATTTTGGCGGCGGAATTGGCGTGAACGAAATCGACAATGTGCGTCCACGCCGCCTGCTGCTCGTCGTTCCACAACCCGGTGCAGCCGGGCGTGATCCGGGCGTCGCGGCCGACACAGGTCATCTCGGTGAAGATCAAACCCGCCCCGCCGATCGCACGCGACCCGTAATGCACGAGGTGAAAATCGCCGGGCATGCCCTCGTTCGCCGAGTACATGCACATCGGCGACACCACCGCGCGGTTCGCCACTTCCATCTCGCGCAGCCGGAGCGGCTGGAACATCGGCGCTACCGGCTTGTCGAGATCGACGTCAAATCCTTTTGAGCGAACCTGCGTCGCAAAGGCCCTGTCGACCTCGCGGACAAATTCCGGCGCCCGCAGCGTCAGGTTATCGTAGGTGATGGCCTTGGCGCGGGTCATGACGCCGAACGCAAACTGTACGGGATCGAAATCCCAGAACCGGTCGACATGCTCGAACCAGACCAGCGACACGTCGGCGGCGTGTTGGGTCTTCTCGACCTCCTCGCGGCGGCCCTGCTCATACTTCTGTAAAGCGCCTTCCACCGTCGGCGCCTGCGCCATCGCGTCGCCAAGCGCGATCGCGTCCTCCATCGCAAGCTTGGTGCCGGAGCCGATCGAGAAGTGCGCGGTCGCCTTGGCATCGCCGAGCAGCACCATGTTGCCTTTGACCCAGCGCTGGCTGCGGATCATCGGAAAATTGCGCCACATCGAGCGGTTGGTCAGCAGCGGATGGCCGTCGAGGAACCAGCCAAAGATCTCTGCCATGCGATCGGCGGATTGCCGTTCGCTCAACCCTTCGAGGCCTGCCCGCGCAAAGGTCTCGGCATCGGTCTCAAAGATCCAGGTCGAGCGACCGGCCTCGTATTGATAGGCGTGGGCAATGAACGGCCCCCACTCGGTCTCCTGGAAGATGAAGGTGAAGGCGTCCAGCGGCCGGGTCGAGCCCATCCAGGCGAACTTGTTGGAGCGCAGGTCGACTTCGGGCTGGAAATGATCGGTGTATTTGTCGCGGAAGCGGCTGTTGATGCCGTCGGCCAGCACCACGAGATCGGCATCGGCAAACCTGCTCTCGTCGTCGATATCGGTTTCGAACTTAAGCGTCACGCCGAGTTCTCGGGCGCGCTCCTGCAGGATCAGCAGCAGCATGCGGCGCGAGCAGCCGCAAAAGCCGTTGCCGCCGACCCGATGTACGGTGCCGCGGAAATGCACGGCGATATCGTCCCAATAGGCGAATTCCTGGGTGATGCGGCGGTAGCTCGGCGGATCGTACTTTTCGAAGTTATCCAGCGTCGCATCGGAGAACACCACGCCGAAACCAAAGGTGTCATCGGCGCGGTTGCGCTCATAGACGGTGATCTCGGCCTGCGGCCGCTGCTTCTTCAAAAGGATCGCGGCATAGAGACCGGCCGGTCCGCCACCGATTATCGCGATCTTCATCAGCGCCTCCGAAGCAGGCTATCGGGTCATTCCAATTACTTTAAGCCTAAAGTAATTTTTCGGCAAGGCCCGCCACACCCTCCGCCCCCATCCTGAGGAGCGGCCACTTGGCCGCGTCTCGAAGGATGGGCCACATCGGGGCTTCATGGTTCGAGACGGCGCTGACGCGCCTCCTCACCATGAGGGCTCCTCAATTCCCCTGGAACGCCGGCGTCCGCTTGTTCGAGAACGCCTCGAACGCGCGAGCAAAATCTTCCGTGGTCATGCAGAGCGCCTGCGCCACCGCTTCGGCCTCGATCGCCTCTTCCACCGACATCGCCCATTCCATCGCCAGCATACGCTTGGTCATGGTGTTGGCGAAGGTGGGACCGTCGGAAATCTGCTTCGCCAGCACCTGTGCCTGTGCCAGCACGGCGTCCTGCGTCACGATCCGGCTGAAAAAGCCCCAGCGCTCGCCTTCCTCAGCGGTCATGAAGCGGCCGGTATAGAGCAGTTCGGAAGCGCGGGACTGTCCGATGATGCGCGGCAGGATCGCACAGGCGCCCATGTCGCAACCCGCGAGCCCAACCTTGTTGAACAGGAACGCGACCTTGGCGCCGACAGCGGCCAGCCGCAGGTCGGAGGCCATGGCGATGATCGCACCGGCGCCGGCGCAGATGCCTTCGACGGCTGCGACGATCGGCTGCGGACACGCCCGCATCGCCTTGACCAGATCGCCGGTCATGCGGGTAAACGCGGTCAGACCCTTGGTGTCCATCTGCACCAGCGGACCGATGATCTCGAACACGTCGCCGCCGGACGAGAAATTGCCGCCGGCACCGGACACGACGATGGTTTTCACCTCATCGTCCATCGCGCAGGCGCGGAAGAAATCGGTGAGTTCGCGATAGCTCTCGAAGGTCAGCGGATTCTTCCGCTCGGGACGATTGAGCGTCACGGTGGCGACACCACCGACCACGGCGAGCAGGAAATGTTTTGGCGAATAATCCGCCAGCGGCAGTGTCACGGGGTTGGCGGGTCTGCTCATGGGTTCTCCCTAGCATTATGGTTGTTGTTGCCGCTTCAGACTTCGCCGCCAGCCACCGCGATGGCTTGTCCGGTGATGGCGGCAGCACCTTCGCCGCACAGCCACAGCACGGCGTCAGCGACTTCCTGTGGCGTCACGAGGCGTCCTTGCGGGTTGTGTTTCGACAATTCGGCCACCGCCTGCTCGCGGCCGCGGCCGGTCTTCTTCATGATGTTGTCGATCGAGCCTTCGAGCAGATCGGTCTCGGTGAACCCGGGACAAACCGCATTGACGGTGACGCCGCTCCTCGCCGTCTCCAGCGCCAGCGAGCGCACCAGGCCGATCACCGCATGCTTGGCGGCGCTATAGGCGCTGACATAGGCATAGCCCTTGAGACCCGCCGTCGATGCAATCGCGACAATCCGGCCGTGGCGGCGCTCGATCATACCGGGCAGCACCGCCTGCGTGGCATGCACCACGCCCATGAAATTGACGTCCATCATCCGCTGGAACAGTGCCGCCTCGGAGCGGCCGAAGGGGGCGGATTCCGCAGCCCCGGCATTGGCGACCAGGATGTCGATCGGCTGGCGGCGAGCCGCTTCCGCGATCACCGATTTCACCGAAGCCTGATCGGCAACATCGGCCACTTCGGCGAACTGCGCCGCGCCCGATGCAACGGCCTCATCAAGCGTGGCGCGATTGCGGCCGAGAATGGTGACCGTCGCACCCGCCTCTGTCAGCGCCGCGGCCACCGCACGGCCGATGCCGCGCCCGCCACCGGTGACGAGCGCATGGGAGGAACGCGAAAGTTTCGACATCCGTTGGCCTTCCCGCGAAAGAACGCTTCTGCATATATTTTAAACTTCAAGCATTGGCAAGGAAGCGTCCCCCCCCCCTGCCGACATGCTTGACAGCAAGCCGGCCGAGGCTAGCGTCGTCCCTTCAACAACGAAGGGATCGGCAACATGGCGGCGCTCGAAAAAGGCATCACGCGGAACGGCACCGGCTATTCCGGCAAGACCTGGAACATCCTTGGACAGGTCTATTTTCCGAAAGCCGTCACCGACTCGACCTTTGCGTTCGAGACCAACAGCGACCCGGGCCAGTTCGTACCGGTTCATATCCATCCGACTCAGGACGAATTCATCCTGGTGCAGGACGGCATGCTCGACCTGAAGCTCGACGGCGTCTGGGTTCAGGCCAAGGCCGGCGACCTGGTCCGGTTGCCGCGCGGCATTCCGCACGGCTATTTCAATAAATCGGACAAGCCGGCGCGGGCGTTGTTCTGGGTTTCGCCGACCCAGAAGCTGGAGGCGCTGTTCAACCAGTTGCACGACCTGACCGACGTCGCCGAAATCGTGCGCATCTCGGCCGAGCATGAAGTGAATTTCCTGCCGCCGGAAGCGAACGAGTGAAGGCGCCCGCCGTCATTGCGAGCGAAGCGAAGCAATCCATGCCGCCGCGAAACAAGTATAGATTGCTTCGTCGCAAGTGCTCCTCGCAATGACGCTGCGCCAATCAGTCAAATCCGATAAAGCCTCGCCGCGGTGTCGTGCAGGATGGCAGACTGCTCGGCCTCGTCGAGATGCGCGATAGCATTGCGGAAGGTCCGGTACAAAGTGCCGTAGTCCGTCCACAGTTTCTCGATCGGAAAATTGCTGCCGAAGAAACAGCGATCCGCGCCGAACAACGCCACAGTCTCCCTCACGATCGGACCGATGACATCGTCGCGGCAGGCATGAACGAAGGTGCCAAGCCCGGAGAGCTTGACGTTGACGTTGCGGCATTGCGCCAACGCGGCCATGCCGTCGCGCCACAGCTGCCAGCCCGCAGGCGACATGTCTTCCAGCATGCCGGCGTGTTCGAGCACGAATACCGTATCCGGGAACCCGCGCGCAAGCGCCGCGCCATCGGCCATCTGGCTCGCAAAGATCTGCAGTTCGAACAGCAGGCCGTGATCGGAAAGGCGCGCCAGTCCGCGGCGCCAATCGGCGTCCTTCATGACGTCGAGCCGCGGCGCAAAGCGATATTGCGGATTTTCGTGCCAATGCAGTTGCTGGCGAATCCCGCGCGTGGCCGGCAAATCAGCGAGACGGCGCAGCAACGAACCGGCGTCGGAATCGGCCAAGTCGGCATGCGCGACGTTGGCGTGCGGCCAGCCGGTCTCGTCGGCCACCGACTGCACCCACCGCGCTTCGTCAAAACTCTTGCCCGCGGGCCAGTTGGTCTGGATGTAGATCGATTTGACGATATCGCAGCCGGCCATGTCGCTGCGGTATTCGGAGATCGGATAGTCGCGGCAGATCGGCTGATAGGGCCCGAAGATCCGCGGCACCTGCGGCCCCGCAAGCCAGGGCAGATCGTTCAGCCGCCAGATGTGATGGTGGGCGTCGATGGTCGGAACAGGCTTCATGGGCATGCGCTAGGTTTCGGCCGCCGGGTCGGAAGCCGGCACTTCGCCGAAAATCTGCGCCGCGATCCGGTTGGTTTCGATTGCCGCCGGCACGCCGCAATACATCGCCACCAGCAGCAGCACATCCTGCACCTGCTCCTTGGTGCAGCCGTTCGCCAGCGCGCCCTTGGCATGGACGCGAAATTCGGCAGGCTTGCCGCTGGCCGCGGTGATGCCCAGCATCACCAGGCTGCGAATATCGCTGGAAAGGCCGGAGCGCTCCCAGACATCGCCATAGACGTAGGCGTTGATGATGTTCTGCAGCGGCGCGCCGAATTCGCCGGCCGCCGCCATCCGCTTCTCGACGTCGGCGTCGCCGAACATCGCCTTGCGCCGGCGCAAGCCGCGCGCGTACATTTCGCTGGTGTCCACGTTTGGCTCCCGGTGAACGATTTATACGGTCAAATATACAGGTTCGACCGAACAGGGATAGCTTTATTCGCCGCATTGTTCTTGCGACAAATCTATTTGTCCGTATAAAGTTTTGGACGGGTCCGAGAGAGATCCCGCTGATAAATGCCGGGAGCACGCGATGAAACTGTCTTTGGGTGCCGTTGCCGCCGCCATCTTGCTTGGCCTTGTAGGCTCGCCGGCCAACGCCGCCGACGATTATCCGTCGCGCCAGATCAAGATCATTGTGCCGTTCCCGGCCGGCGCCGGCCCCGACCAGGTCGCCCGGCTGCTCGGCCAGCAGTTGCAGGATGCACTCGGACAGACTGTCGTGATCGAGAACCGCAGCGGCGCACTCGGCAGCATCGGCGCTCAGGAAGTCGCGCGCGCCCAGCCCGACGGCTACACGCTGCTGATGGGAACCAACACCACCCAGGCCAGCAATGTCGCGATGCTGAAGAACCTGCCCTACGATCCGGCCAAGGATTTTACGCCCGTCATCCGTACCGTGACCACGGCGATGGTGCTGCTGGTGAATCCCAATTTCCCGGCCAAGGACCTGCCGCAGTTCATGGCCTACGCCAAAACCCATCCGAACATGACGGCGGGCTACGGCTCCGGCGCGTCGCAGATATCGAACGCGCAACTGCAGAGCCGCGGCGGGATATCGATCGTCTCGGCGGCCTATCGCGGCGTGCCGCTCGCCGTCACCGACGTGATCGCCGGCGTGATCGATCTCGCCTTTGCCGATTTCTCGGTGGCGATCCCGCAGATGCAGGGCGGCATGCTGCGCGGCATCGGGGTAACCTCACCGATGCGAAACGAACTGACGCCGGACCTGCCGCCGCTCGCCGATGTCATGCCGGGCTTCGAGGCCACCATCTGGTACGGGCTGCTGGCGCCCGCGAATACGCCGGCGCCAATCGTCAACAAGCTCTATGCCGCGAGCGAGAAAATCCTGTCGGCGCCGGCGACCCGCGAGAGGCTCGCAAGCCTCGGCATGATCGTGTCGACGATGCCGCCCGCCGAGTTCGGCGCCTTCGTCAACAGCGAAATCACGCGGTGGACCGAGGCTGCCAAGGCCGCCGGCATCGAAGCGAAATAGATGTCTGGGGACACGCCGGTCGGAATCATTGGGCTCGGCCTGATGGGAACTGCGCTGGCGGAGCGCCTCACCGGCGCTGGCATTGCAGTGATTGGCTTCGATATCGACGCGAATAGGCGCGACGTGTTCAGAGACGACAGCCGAAAGATTGCAGCCTCGGGCAGCGATCTCGCCGGCCAATCGCAATCGATCGTCATCGCGGTCTATGACGGCGCCCAGGTCGAGGCATTGCTCGGCGAGTTCGAGCTCAGCCCTGCCCGCCCGGCCTTGATCTGCACGACGACGTGTGCACCCGACGAGATCGAGCGGATCGCCGCACGCGCGGCCAACGCGGGCTTCACCTTTGTCGAAGCGCCGATATCGGGCACCAGCGCCGAGGTCAAAGATGGTGCCGCGACCGCGCTGGTCGCCGGCGACGCTGACGCGATCGAGGCGCTCGACGCGCTGTTGGCCGTGCTCTGTCCGCATCGGATTCGCATCGGCAACATCGGCGACGCCAGCCGGACCAAGCTTGCGATCAATCTGATCCTGCAGAATAACCGGGCGGCACTGGCCGAAGGCATTGTGTTTGCGGAGCGGCTGGGGCTGGATGGGCAGGCTTTCCTGGCCGCCGCGCGGCAATCCGCGGCCTATTCGCGCGTGATGGATACCAAGGGTGAGAAAATGGTGAGCCGGGATTTTCGGCCGCAATCACATATCGCGCAAACCTTGAAGGACGCCGAGTTGATCCTGCACGAAGCCCGACGACGGGGCCTGCGCCTCGCCGTCACCGAGGCCCGGGCCGACCTGCTGCGCGCGGCCATCGCGCTCGACGGAGCGGAGCGCGACAGTTCCGCGATCATCGAAGCAATCCGGCAGCGGCCTTCATCAGAGGTTGTCCGATGATACCAGCCGCCATCGTCGGCCTCGGCCGCTGGGGCCGCAATATCGTGGAAGCCGCAGGCGGCCACGACAGGCTGAAGATCGTCCGCGCCGTCGAGCCCGATGCCGATGGCGCGCGGGAGTTCTGCAACCGGTATCACCTCGATCTTTCTCCTACTCTCGATGACGTTTTGGCCGATCCCGCGATCAAGGCGGTGTTGCTGGCAACGCCGCACTCGCTGCATCCGGCGCAGGTGATCGCCTGCGCCGCTGCGGGCAAGCAGGTGTTCTGCGAAAAGCCGCTCGCGTTGCATCGCGCCGACGCCGCGCGGATGTTCGACACCTGCCGCGCGGCCGGCGTCCTGCTTGCGGTCGGACACAACCGGCGCTTCTGGCCCTCGTTGCGGGCGTTGCGCGATATCGTCGCCGGTGGCGAGTTGGGCACCCTGCTCCATATCGAAGGCCACAACAGCAACGAGAACTCGCAAAACATCGCCGCGGGCTGGCGATTGTCGGAAGCTGAATCGCCGGGTGGCGGGCTGACCGGCGCCGGCCTTCATGTACTGGACGCGTTCATCAGTATGCTTGGACCGGTGCGGCAGATCTCGGCGCAACTGCATGCCCGCGAGCCGGGTCCGCCACCGCTGGACACCGCCATGCTGATGATGGATTTTGTCAGCGGCGTCACCGGGACGCTCTCGACCATCAGGGCCACGCCGTTCTACTGGCGCGTGCATGTGTTCGGAACCCAGGGGTCTGCGGAGGTGCTGGACGAAATGACCTTGATCAGGCGGGTGTCCGGCAGCAAGCCGATGCGACACATCTTTCCGGCCATCAACGTGCTGCGCGCCGAGCTCGACGCATTTGCCGATGCCGTCGAAGGCAGGCGGACGTTTCCGGTACCGGAGGCGGACGTGCTGGCGACGCTCGCGGCATTCGAGGCCGCCCTGGCCTCGATGAAATCGGGCCAACCGGTGCGGTGCGATGGCCAATAAGGAGGAAGCCCGCAAAACCACGCGCTACCGCGACATCGCGGCCGAACTGCAGAAAGCTGTCAGGCTCGGCAAATATCCGGTCGGAGACCTGCTGCCGACCGAGACCGAATTGATGGCGCGCTATGCGGCGAGCCGCCAGACCGTGCGCGAGGCGCTGCGCATCATCACCGAACAAGGTCTGATCGTGCGCCGCGCCGGGCTCGGCTCCGTCGTCATCGCCGCCGAACCGCCGGTGCTGTTCACCCACAGCGTCAAGTCGCTGACCGAATGGCTGCGATATTCCAACGAGACCTATCGTCAGGTAGTGCGCTCGAGCGAGATCGTCGCCGACCGCAAGCTCGCGGCGATGCTGAAATGCGAACCCGGCAAGCACTGGTTCCTGATCGAGGCGGTCCGCCGTTCCGACGAATTTGCGGCGCCGCTGGGCTGGACCGAAATCTACGTGCTGCGGAAATTTGCCGGCGTCGTCGACCGCAAGGACCACGGCCGGACACCGGTGCATGAGCAGATCGCGAAGATGTACGGCGAGACCATCGAATACGCCCAGCTCGAAGTGTTCGTGCGCGGCATGCCGGCCCGGCTAGCCAAGCCGCTCAAGGTCAAGCCGGGATCGCCGGCGCTGACCATGGTGCGCCGCTATTACGGCCGGCGCGAGGAACTGTTCGAGGTCACGGTCACCACCCATCCCGAAGGCCGCTACACCTATACGATGGACATGCAACGGTCGCTGCGGCCGCGGGTGTAGAAAAGTCAGCGAGAGTTGAACAGTGCGGCATGGCTGATGTCGCCCCAGGCGCTAGGCGCGATCCGGCGAAGCTGATAACAATTCCAATCCTCATATCGAGTTCAAGATCGGGATCTGACGATGGACAACCGCAGTGACATCTGGCGTGGCGTCGACACCATCAAGCCGCGCTTCGTCGCCCTCGCCGACAGGGTCTGGGCGATGCCGGAGGTGTGTTACACCGAGGCGCGCTCTTCGGCCGAACACCTGGCCGAGCTGCGCCACCAGGGTTTCCGCATCACCGAGAACGTCGCCAGCATTCCCACCGCCCTGATGGGCGAAGCGGGCGAAGGCGGCCCCGTTATCGCGTTCCTCGGCGAATATGACGCGCTGCCGGGCCTCAGCCAGGAAGCGGGCGTGGCGGAACATCGCCCGATCGAAGCCGGCGGCCATGGCCACGGCTGCGGCCATAATCTCCTCGGCTCCGCCGCCCTGCTCGCCGCCACCGCGGTGAAGGACTGGCTCGCCGCCAACAAGGTGCCGGGACGCGTGCGCTATTACGGCTGTCCCGCCGAAGAAGGCGGCGCTGCGAAAGCCTTCATGGTGCGCTCCGGCGCGTTCGCCGATGCCGACATCGCCATCACCTGGCACCCGTCGAGCTTCTGGGAAGTCGTGGTGACGCCGTCGCTCGCCAACACCCGCGCCGACTTCATCTTCACCGGCCGCACCTCGCATGCCGCAGCTTCCCCGCATCTCGGCCGCAGCGCGCTCGACGCGGTGGAACTGATGAATGTCGGCGTCAACTACATGCGCGAGCACATGCCGAGCGACGCCCGGATCCACTATGCCGTGCTCGACACCGGCGGCATTGCCCCCAACGTGGTGCAGGCCCACGCCCGCGTGCGCTACTCGATCCGCGCCCGCGACCTGCCCGGCATGAACGAACTGGTGGCGCGCGTCCACAAGGTCGCGCAGGGCGCGGCGTTGATGACCGAGACCAAGATGGAGATGCGGATCATTTCCGCCGTCTCCAACATCCTGTTCAACACCCCGCTCGAGGAAGCGCTGCATGGCATCATGCAGGAACTCGGCCCGCCGCATTTCGACGACATCGACAAGGATTTCGCCGCCAAGATCCAGTCGACACTGACCGACAAGGACATCGCCAGCGTCTATCATTCGATCGGCATGGACCCCACCGACCGACCGCTGGCCGATTTTCTGGTTCCAATGGATGCCAAACGCAATCCGCAGATCGGCTCGACCGACGTGGGCGACGTGAGCTGGGTGGTTCCGACCGTGCAGGTCCATGCCCCGACCATCGCGATCGGTACCCCCTTGCACACCTGGCAGGTGGTGGCGCAGGGCAAGACCCCGGCCGCCCACAAGGCGATGGTGCAGGCCGCGAAGGCGATGGCCGGACTTGGCATCAAGGCGCTGACCGAGCCGGACTTGGTCGCCGCCGCCAGGGCTGATCTGGAGAAGCGCACCGCCCGGACACCCTATGTCTGCCCGATGCCGGACAGCGTGGCGCCGCCGCTGGACATGTCGCTGGGCTAGCGCGGCCCGCGAACCCAACGAACAAATTTTTTGCAATCCGGACCGGTTTCGCCACGCCGGAACCGCCGGATTGCCGAAGCCGTGTGCGCCGCAGCGTCCTTCTGCCCAAGCGATCACCAGAATCCGCTCGCCTTGATCTGGATTGTCGCGCGCCAGACGTTGACCTCCGAGGCATTTGGTGTGCCATCTATTGCCATCTGCCAAAGGCATACCCGGCGCACCCCTGCGGCGCGCCGTGACGAGGCGCGAACCGGACGAGGGGAACTATGCTGGATACCGAACTGCGTACCATGATCAACGAAGTGAAAGACGGGCGCATGGATCGCCGCGGCTTCATTCAGCGTATGATCGCCCTTGGCCTCACCGCGCCCATGGCCACCCAAATTCTCGCCGTCGGCGGCGTCGCCATGGCCCAGAGCCCCGCACAGTACATGCCGACCAAACGTGGCGGAGGCGGACCGCTGAAGCTGCTGTGGTGGCAGGGGCCGACCCTGCTCAATCCGCATTTCGCCACCGGCACCAAGGATCAGGACGCTTCGCGCATCTTCTATGAGCCGCTCGCAAGCTGGGATCTCGACGGTCATCTCAACCCGATCCTCGCCGCCGAAATTCCCTCGATCCAGAACGGAGGCCTCGCTGCCGACGCCAAGTCGGTGACCTGGAAACTCAAGCCCGGCGTCAAATGGCACGACGGCAAACCGTTCACCGCCGACGACGTCGTGTTCAACTGGGAATACGCCACCGATCCCGCTACCGCGGCGGTGAGCAGCGGCGCTTTCGGCGATGCCACGGTCGAGAAGGTCGATGACCTCACCGTCCGCATCCTGTTCAAGGTGCCCACGCCGTTCTGGGCCAACGCCTTTGTCGGCGCCTATGGCTGCATCATCCCAAAGCACCTGTTCGCCGAGTACAAGGGCGGCAAATCGCGCGAAGCCCCGAACAACCTCAAGCCGGTCGGCACCGGCGCCTACAAATTCGTCGAGTTCAAGCCGGGCGACCTGATCCGCGGCGAGATCAACCCCGACTATCACATGGCCAACCGTCCCTACTTCGACACGATCGAGCTGAAGGGCGGCGGCGATGCCGTCTCGGCGGCGCGCGCCATCATCCAGACCGGCGAATATGACTATGCCTGGAACATGCAGGTCGAGGACGAAGTCCTGCTGCGCCTCGAGAAGGGCGGCAAGGGCAAGACCATCTATGCAGTCGGTGGCGACATCGAGTTCATCGCCGTCAACTCCACCGACCCCAACACCGAGGTCGACGGCGAACGTTCCTCGATGAAGACCAAGCATCCGATCCTGTCCGACATCAGGGTGCGCAAGGCGCTGGCGCTGCTGATCGACCGCAACGCCGTTCAGAAGGTCATCTACGGCCGCGCCGGACGCACCACCTCCAACTATCTCAACGGCCCCGCGCCATTCGTTTCCAAGAACACGTCGTGGGAGTTCAGCATCGAAAAGGCGAGCAAGCTGCTGGACGATGCCGGATGGAAGCCGGGCGCGGACGGCATCCGCGAGAAGGACGGCAAGAAGCTGAAGCTGCTCTATCAGACCTCGATCAACGGACCGCGCCAGAAGACCCAGGCCATCGTCAAGCAGGCCTGCCAGAAGGCCGGGATCGACGTCGAGCTGAAGTCGGTCGTCGCCTCGGTGTTCTTCTCCTCCGACGTCGCCAATCCCGACACTTATGCGCATTTCTACGCCGACCTCGAGATGTTCCAGATCCCGATGACCCAGCCCGATCCGGTCCTGCTGATGCGGCGCTATCATTCGCGCTACGTCGCCACCAAGGAGAACAAGTGGCAGGGCTCGAATTTCCCGCGCTGGGTCAACAAGGAATACGACGCGGCGGTCGATGCGGCGGAAACCGAAGTCGACCCGGTCAAGCGCGCGGCGCTCTACATCAAGTGCAACGACCTGATGTGGCAGGAGGGCGTCATGATTCCCGTGATGCACCGCGTCAAGGTCGGCGCCACCGCCAACGCGCTGCGCCCGGTGATGAGCGGCTGGGCTAACGATCTGGATAACCTGCAGGACTGGTATCGGGAGGCGACGGGATAGAAGTCGAAGGGATCGTTCCCTCATGGGCCAGTATGTCCTGCGTCGCCTGCTGATCGCGGTGCCGAGCCTGCTCGGCATCTCGCTCGTTCTGTTCACCGTGCTGGCGCTGGCGCCCGGCGACCCCTTTGGCGACCTCGCAACCAATCCGAACGTACCGCCCGAAATAGCCCTCGCGCTTCGGGCCAAGTTCGGCCTCGACGACCCGATCTATCTTCGCTACCTGCACTGGCTGGCGGCGATGGCGCAGGGCGACTGGGGCTTCTCCTTTGCCAGCCGCACGAACGTCGACACGCTGATCCTGCAGCGCCTGCCCACCACGCTCTATGTGATCGGCTCGGCGCAGTTGCTGGCGCTCGCGATTGCGATCCCGGTCGGCGTCTTTGCCGCGACCAGGCCGTATTCGATCTTCGACCAGATCGCCAACACCCTCGCCTTCATCGGCTTTTCGCTGCCGACCTTCTTCACCGGCCTGCTGTTCATCCTGGTATTTTCGGTCAAGCTGGACTGGCTGCCCTTCGTCTATTCGACCGACGTCAAGGGAACCGGCATTCACTGGGTGCTCGAACAGATCAAGCAGGCCATCATGCCGGTGATGGTGCTCGGCCTGTTCCAGGCGGCCTCCATGACCCGCTTCGTGCGCTCGGCCATGCTGGACGTGATCCGGCTCGACTACGTCACCACCGCCCGCGCCAAGGGGCTCGGTCAGGCCACGGTGATCGTCAAGCATGTGATGCGCAACGCCATGATCCCGGTCGTGACCCTGATTGCGCTGCAGATACCGGCCGTGTTCGGCGGCGCCATCGTCACCGAGCAGATCTTCCGCATTCCCGGCATCGGCTCGCTCTTGATTTCCTCCATTCTCTCCAATGACACGCCGGTCGTGATGGCCGTGACGTTCGTGTTCGCCTGTCTCGTGGTGTTCTTCAATCTGATCGCGGATGTTCTGTATGGCTGGCTTGACCCTCGCATCTCGCTCCGTTGAGCGGGGCGGCTACTCGCCCTGGCGCGAGACCTGGCGGCGCTACCGCCGCCACAAGCTCGCCGTGGTCAGCGCAGTGCTGCTGCTGGTGCTGGCCGCGGCGGTGATCTTCGGCCCGTTCGTCTGGCGCGTCGCCATCAACGAAATCGATTTCACGGCGCGGCTGGAAGGCCCCTCGTTCGCCCACCCCTTCGGCACCGACGATTTGGGTCAGGATATCCTCGCCCGGATGATCTATGGCGGCCGCATCTCGCTCGCGGTCGGCCTTGCCGCGATGGCGGTGTCGGTGATCGTCGGCACGCTGATCGGCGCGCTCGCCGGCATGTCGCGCGGCGCGCTCGGCCATGCGCTGATGTGGCTCACCGACCTCTTCCTCTCGCTGCCGCAATTGCCGCTGCTGCTTCTGCTGATCTACCTGTTCCGCGACGGGCTCAAGGCCGCGTTCGGCCCGGAGGGCGGCATCTTCATTCTCATCGTCCTTGTGATCGGCGGCCTGCGCTGGATGCCGGTCGCCCGCCTGGTGCGCGCCCAGTTCCTCTCGCTGCGCGAGAAGGAGTTCGTCGAGGCCGCCCGCGCACTCGGCGCCAGTCCGTTGCGGCAGATCGTCCGCCACATCCTGCCCAATGCGCTCGGGCCAGTGATCATTGCGGGCACCATCGATGTCGCCGCCGCCATCATCGCGGAATCGACACTGTCGTTTCTCGGCCTCGGCTTTCCGCCGGATACGCCGACCTGGGGCCGGCTGCTCTACGACGCCAAGGATTATCTCGACATCGCCGCGCACTGGGCCATGTTCCCGGGCGGGGCGATCTTCATCGCCGTCGTCGCCATCAACTTCATCGGCGACGGGTTGCGCGATGCGCTCGACGCGCGGCGGGTGATCTGATGGCGCCGCTGCTCGAAATCAAGGGCCTGAAGACCCACTTCGCCACCGACGACGGCATCCTTCAGGCCGTCGACGGTGTCGATCTCTCGATCAACAAGGGCGAGACGCTGTGCGTGGTCGGGGAATCCGGTTGCGGCAAGACCGTCACCGCGATGTCGATCCTCAAGCTGATCGCGATGCCGCCGGGCCGCATCGCGGCGGGTCAGATCATCTTCGAGGGCCGCGACCTCGTGCCGCTGACCAGCGAGCAGCTGGATGAGGTCCGGGCCAAGGAAATCGGCTTTATCTTCCAGGAGCCGATGACCTCGCTCAACCCGGTGCTGTCCATCGGCGAACAGATCGCCGAGAGCCTGCGCCGCCACGAGGCCGTGACGCGCAAGCAGGCGCTCGCCCGCACCATCGAAATGCTGCAACTGGTCCAGCTCCCGAACGCCGCCGGCCGGGTGCATGACTACCCGCATCAGTTCTCGGGCGGCATGCGCCAGCGCGTCATGATCGCGATGGCGCTGGCCTGCAAGCCCAAGCTCGTCATCGCAGATGAGCCGACCACCGCGCTCGACGTCACCATCCAGGCGCAAATCCTCGATTTGCTGCAGGACATGAAGGAGCGCTTCGGCATGGCGGTCATGCTGATCACCCATGCGATGGGCGTGGTGGCCGAGACCGCGCAACGCGTGGTGGTGATGTATGCCGGCAAGATCGTCGAGGAGGCCGACGTCGACAGCCTGTTCGAAAGCCCGGGCCATCCCTATACACAGGGCCTGATCCGCTCCATTCCGCGCATCGACCTCGCCGCCACCCACAAGACCCGGCTGGAGGCGATCGGCGGTTCGGTGCCGAGCCTGATCAATCCCGCCCCCGGCTGCCGCTTCGCCGCGCGCTGCCGCTTCGCCATGCGCATCTGCACCGAAGTGGAACCGCTGCTGCGCGAGATCGCGCCCGGTCATCGCATGGCCTGCCATCTGGGAGCTGTGCCATGAGCGAGTTTCCCGTGCGCGCGCCCGAAACCAGCGAATCGCTGTTGCGCGTTACCGATCTGAAGAAGCATTTTGCCGTCAAGGGCGGACTGCTTTCGCGCGAGGTCGGGCGCGTTCACGCGGTGGATGGCGTGTCGTTCGCGGTGAAGCGCGGCGAGACGCTCGGACTGGTCGGCGAATCCGGCTGCGGCAAATCCACCACCGCCCGCTGCGTCATGCGGCTGATCGAGCCCAGCGAAGGCGAGATTATCTTCGACGGGCAGAACGTGCTGAACCTCGGCGGCGACGATCTGCGCGCGATGCGGCGCAACATCCAGATCGTATTCCAGGATCCGTTCGCCTCGCTCAATCCGCGCATGACCGTCGGCGCGATCCTCGGCGAAGCCTTCATCATCCACAAGCTCGCCTCCTCGGCCCGCGAGCGCGAGGAGCGTGTCGCGAGCCTGCTTCTCAAGGTCGGACTCAAGCCCGAGCACATGCGCCGCTACCCGCACGAATTTTCCGGCGGCCAGCGCCAGCGTATCGTGATCGCGCGTGCGCTCGCGGTCGAGCCCAAATTCATCGTCTGCGACGAGCCGGTTTCGGCGCTCGACGTTTCGATCCAGGCGCAGGTGATCAATCTGCTGGAAGACCTGCAGGCCGAAATGAACCTCACTTATCTGTTCGTGGCCCACGATCTGTCCGTCGTCGAGCATATCTCCGACCGCGTCGCGGTGATGTATCTCGGCCGCATCGTCGAGCTGGCCAGCGCCAGCGACCTCTACCGCCATCCGCAGCATCCCTATACGCAGGCGCTGCTCTCCGCCGTGCCGGTGCCGGACCCCAAGGTGAAACGCAAGCGGATCCGCCTGCAGGGCGACGTGCCAAGCCCGATGAACCCGCCGAAGGGCTGTCATTTCCACACCCGCTGCCCGATCGCCGAACCGCGCTGCCGCGAAGTTGCGCCCGAGCTGAAGCAGGGCAGCGACGGACATTTCGTGGCCTGCCATCTGGCGTGAGCCGACCGTCATTGCGAGGAGCGTGGCGACGAAGCAATCCGTTTTTCCCCTTTTGCGGCGAGATGGATTGCTTCGCTTCGCTCGCAATGACGTTGTGAGACATACGTTCTTGATCTCGCGGCGCATCGCGCCCGAAGTTTTGAAAGAAATCCGTGCCCTCGAAATCAGAGGGCGCAGGGAAGACCGGGTGCGCGCCGCACCCGCGGTCTCGCGCGCAAAACAGTGCATCAAACACGCGCACGAGCATGCAGGTTTGGCGGAAACACACCGGCCTTCCCTGCGCAATGGCTTTACGGCTTATACGATTTCGTCCTGGTGACCGGCTTTCTTGCCACCATCATCAGCTTCGGCTTTCGCTTCCGCCAACTTGACGCCAGCACCGGGGCGTCGGACCCAAACGATTTCGCCGTACGCTCATGCCACGCTCGTCAGTCGCAGCCTTCGCGTCCATCGCATCCCACCGCACGTTCGTGACGATCGCGATCGCCCCTCTTGTCGCGGTAGACGAGCGGAGTTGAACTCCTGATTTGCCCGACGGCGCAACGGAAATATTTTTGCGCCGAGCACTGGACAGACTTTGGTGATTTGCCCGTCGTGCCAATTTGTCGCGGATGCCGGTGATTGACGCGCCGACAAATCAGACCCTGGAACAGGCGAAGCCCGCCGCTACACGATACGTTTATCCCGTAGTGCCGTGATCGTTGCCGCATCATAGCCGAGTTCGGCCAGCACCAGATTGGTGTGTTCGCCGAGCGTCGGCGGCCGCGTCACGATCTCGCCGGGCGTTTCCGACAGCCGTACCGCAGCGCGCGCCAGCGGCGCGGGTTTCGGCAGTCCCGGATAGTCGACGTCCTGCATGAAGCCGGCGGCGCGAATATGCGGATGATCCAGCGCCTGTTGCGGGCTCAGGACGGGGCCTGCCGGAATCATCGCCTTGCCGAGGGTATCGAGCGCCTCCTGCGAGGTACGCTCGGCGCACCAGCGCGCCATCCGTTCGCTGATGACGGGACCGTTCTCGCCGCGCTTGAGATCGTCGGCAAAGCGTGGATCCTGTAGCCAGAACTCCTCACCCATCAGTTTGGCCCAGCGAATGAACAGCGGGTGGCCCGTCACCTGGCACAGCACCCAGCCGTCCTTGGTGCGGTAGATGTCGACGGGCGCCGCGGTCTGGCCGAGATTGCCGGTCGGAACGCGATTGGCCGCGATCACCGCCTGTTCGATCAGCGTCGAATTGGTAAAGGACAGCGCAGTCGCCAGCAGCGCGCCCTCGACGATCTGGCCGCGCCCCGACTTGGCCTTCTCCATCAGGGCCGCGAGCGTGCCGAACGCACAATGCAGCGCCGTTCCGAAATCGACCCAGTTGACGGCCGCCCGGTACGGCGGATCGCCGGCGCCGGTCATATAGACCGCGCCCGACATCACCTGCCCGACGCCGTCGAAGCCGACGCGGTCGGACCATGGCCCTGGCCCGCCGAACGCGGTTGCCGTCGTTAGAATAATGTCCGGTTTGATCGCCTTCAGCGAATCGTAATCGAGCTTCATCGCCGCAAGCGTCTGCGGCGGCAGGTTGGCGACGACGACGTCTGCGGTCGCGATCAGCCGACGCATCACTTCCTGGCCCTCGGGCTTCATCGGATTGAGGGTGATGCACTTCTTGTTGCGGTTGATCTGCAGGAACAGCGCACCCTCGCCGCCTTCGCCGACGGGAGCGACGAAGCGATCCTCGCTGCCATCGAGCTTTTCGACGCGGATGACTTCGGCGCCGAATTCGGCCAGCAAGGTCGCACAATACGGTCCCGCGATATAGCGCCCGAAATCCAGGACGCGAACGCCCTCCAGAACTCCCCCCATCGACCTACCTTTGCTTTCGTTTGGCTGAAGCGTTCTCTAATTGCGGGCAGCGAGTCAACCGTTCTGGCGTCCCCGCCGCGCCGCCTCGATCGCGTGCCAGATGCGGGAGGGCGTCGCCGGCATGTCGAGATGCGTCACGCCGAGCGGCGTCAGTGCATTCATTACGGCGTTCATGATGGTGGCGGGTGCGGCGATGGCGCCGGCCTGGCCGCTTCCTTTCACGCCGAGCCGGTTGGCGCTGCTTGGAAAATCGGGTGTCAGGGCGCCCTCGAACGAGGGAATATCGTCGGCACGCGGCAGCGCATAATCCATCAGCGATCCCGAAAGGATCTGGCCGGTCTCGCCGTCGTACAGCGCCTGCTCGAACAGCGCCTGCCCGATGCCTTGCACCACGCCGCCATGCACCTGCCCCAGCGTCAGGCGCGGATCGAGCAGGCGGCCGTAGTCATCGAAGATCACGTAACGCGCGAGCGTCACCTCGCCGGTCGCCGGGTCGATCTCGACTTCGGCGACATGGCACCCGTTGGGAAAGGTGTAGCGGTCGCAGAGATGGGTTGCCTTATGTGCGAGGCCGGGCGCGACGTCGTCGCTCGGCATCTGGTACGAGACGCGCGCCACCTCATCGACACTGATCTCCTGCCCTGTCGCGGCCACGCGCAACAGGCCGGCTTCGTAGCTGACGGCATCGACGCTGGTTTGCAGCAGCCGCGCGGCCAGCCGTCGCGCATTCTCGATCAGGCCTTCGGCCGCCATCAGCACCGCGGTGCCGCCCTGGTGCATGGAGCGCGCGCCGCCATGTCCGCCGCCGCTATCGAGATCGTCGGTATCGCCCTGCCGAAATCGAAATCGATCCAGCGGCAAACCAAGCGCGGCGGCCGCGATCTGGGCGTAGGTCGTTTCATGGCCCTGGCCATTGGAATGCGTGCCGACTTTTATATCGATCAGGCCGTCCTCACTGAAACCGACTTCCGCCACTTCATTGGGTTGACCCCGCGCGGTTTCGAGGAAGCAGGCATAACCTAGACCACGCAAGCGGCCTCGCGCGCGCGAACTCTTTTGGCGCGCCTTGAATCCCTCCACGGCCGCGACCGCGCAATCGATGGCGTGCGCAAAGCTGCCTTGCTCGATCGTGAGTCCCATCGCGCTTGCGTAGGGAAACCGGCTGACGATGTTCTTGCGCCGCAGCTTCAGCGCATCCATGCCGAGTTGGGCGGCGGCGATATCGATCAGGCGCTCGATCAGATAGTTCGCCTCGGGCTTGCCGGCGCCGCGATAGGCGTCGACCGGCGTGGTGTTGGTGAAGACGCCCTTCGCCTGAAATGCGATCAGCGGAATGTCGTAAACGCCGCCCATCGCGCTTGCCATCGCCATGGTCGGCACGACCGGCGCCACCGTCGAGACATAGGCGCCCAGATTGGCGAGAACGTGTGTGTCGAGCGCGAGGAAGCGGCCGTTCCGATCGAGCGCCAGGCGCGCTCGGACGATGCTGTCGCGGCCATGCACGGAGGCGACGAAATCCTCGCCGCGCTCCCCGATCCAATTGACCGGACGGCCGAGGCGCCGCGCCGCCCACAGCACCAGCACCCATTCGGGATAGAGCACGTTCTTCATCCCGAAGCCGCCGCCGACGTCGGGAATAGTGACGCGAAGCTGTTGACGGGGGACGCGAAAAACCTGATCGGCGAGCAGGTCGCGGATCGCATGCGCACCGGCGGCGGACGCCGTCAGGTGCAGGCGGCCGCTCGACGCGTCGAACTCGCCGAGCGCACCGCGTGTTTCCAAGGGAGCCGCGACCACGCGGTTGTTGACCAGTTCGCATTCCACGACATGCGCGGCACTGCCGATCGCGGCTTCCACCGGACTGATTTCGCCGCGGTTGAACTGAAACGCAGAATTGTCCTTTGCCTCCGGCCAGATCGCCGGCGCTCCCGGCGTCACGGCGTCCGTGATCGCGACGACCGGCGCCAGCGGCTCATAGTCGACGACAACCGCCTCGGCGGCATCGCGGGCGCTTTCGATGCTTTCCGCGACCACGAAGGCGACGGGTTCGCCGACATAGCGAACCACGTCGGCCGCCAGCGCGTGACAGGGCGGCACCACCAGCGGCATGGTCATCGGGATCTGGGTCGTCGCGCACGGCAGCGGGCCAATATGATCGGAAGCCAGATCGGCCCCCGTGAGTACGGCTACGACGCCGGGCATCCGGCGCGCCGCATCGACTTCAAGCTGGCGGATGCGCGCATGCGCATGCGGCGAGCGAACGACAACGCCGTGAAGCGCGTTCGGCGTCGCCAGATCGGCGATGTAACGCCCGCTCCCCCTTACGAAGCGCGCGTCTTCAAGACGGTTGATACTGCGTCCCAGGAGCGGCTCGGTCATATCAGGTTGTATGGAACTGGGCGTTCGTGAAGGCAAGTGCAGCCATGCTTCAAAATGGTACCTTGAATGGTTGGAATAGTCGGTTGCCCTGCCCTAGTATTACAATAGTCGTGCATTCACACTCCGAGCCGCTTTCATGCACCAGCCCTTCGATCGTGCCGCCGAGGACCTCGGCAACGCCATCCACCTCGAACATGTCAACGTCCAGGTCCCCGATCAGCGCCTGGCGACGTTGTTTTACGTCGCGGGACTTGGGCTCACCCGCGATCCCTATCTGATGGTGTCCGACACCAACATGTGGGTCAATGTCGGCAGGAGCCAGTTTCATCTGCCGAGCGGAAGTGCGCAGGTGCTGCGCGGCCATACCGGCCTAGTGATCTCGGGCCGCGAGGCGCTGCTCGACCGGCTCGCTTCCGTCGCCAAAAAGCTCGAAGGCACCGCGTTCGCATTCGCCGAGCATAACGACTACGTCGAGGCGACCTGTCCGTGGGGCAATCGCCTGCGTTGCCACGAACCGGACGCCGATCGTTTCGGGCGCATCACGCTCGGCATTCCCTATGTCGAGTTCGACGTGCCCCTCGGGACCGCGTCGGCGATCTGCGCCTTCTATCCCGAGATCATGGGAATGCCGGCGGAACTGCACAACGGCGACGGCACCGTCGCTGTGGTGAAGACCGGCCACGGCCAGCATCTGCGGTTCCGCGAGACCGACCGGCCGCAGCGCGAATATGACGGCCACCATGTGCAGATCTACATCACGAATTTTTCCGGACCGCACCGGCGGCTGGCTGAACGCAACCTGATCTTCAGCGAGGACAACCCGTACCAGTACCGGTTTCGCGACCTCGTCGATCTCGCCAGCGGCAAGCACCTGTTCACGGTCGAGCACGAGGTGCGCAGTGCGACCCATCCGATGTTCATGCGGCCGATGGTCAACCGCAATCCGGCCCAGAACAACCGCAACTACGCCTTCGGCCACGACCAGTGGCGCTGGGCGATGGGGCCGGACGAATACGACCGCCGATAGCCTCCCACGTCCTGTTAACCGGGCCTTGAAACCGGGTCTTGACTGTTATCCGGGCCTATTTGATGCTGCAGCGCACGATAACGTCAGGGTGAGCCGAATTGCGAGACAGTAAATGGGATGAGCGGTTCATGCTACTGGCCCACCATCTGGCGGAATGGAGCATCGAGAAGGGACGGCGCGTCGGCGCCGTCATCGTCGGGCCCGATAACGAGATACGCTCGACCGGATTCAACGGCCTGCCGCGCGGCGTGAACGATGCGGTGGAGGAACGCCACTCCCGCATTACCGGCGCGAAATACATCTGGAGCTGCCACGCCGAGCAGAACGCGATCTTCAACGCGGCCCGCACCGGGATCGCGCTCAAGGGCTGCGCGATCTACGTTCCCTGGTTTCCCTGCGTCGAATGCACCAAGGCGATCATTCAATCAGGGATCACGGAGGTCATCGGCTACGAACTCGACCGGCCCAACTCCAATTGGGCCCAGGATTTCGCCATCGCCAGCACCATGCTGAAGGAAGCCAATGTCACCGTGCGCTTCATTCCGAGACTGGCCGAACTGCCGGACGTATCCGAAAACAATAGCTGATCGCGACCACCCGAAGACGATTAGTCACAATTACCGGGTGCCGTAGGCGCGGTCGCCGGCGTCGCCAAGGCCCGGCACGATAAAGGCGTCCTTGTCGAGCCCTTCGTCGATCGCGGCGAGCCAGACCGGCACATCCGGGTGAATACCGCGCATGCGCTCGATCCCTTGCGGCGAGGCGATCAGGCTGACCAGGCGGATATCGTTGGCTCCGCGCTCCTTGAGCCGGTCTACCGCCGCGACGGACAGGTTGGCCGTCGCCAGCACCGGGGAGACCACGATCACGAGCCGCTCGTGCAGATCGCTCGGGGCCTTGAAGAAATATTCCACGGCGGTGAACGTTTCCGGCTCGCGATAGAGGCCGATATGGGCGACGCGCGCGGTCGGCACCAGGTCGAGCATGCCGTCGGCAAAGGTGACGCCGGCGCGCAGCACCGGCGCGAACACCAGCTTCTTGCCGGATATCTCCGGCGACTTCATCTTCGCCAGCGGCGTCTCGATCTCGACATCGGCAAGCGGCAGATCGCGGGTCACCTCGTAGCAGAGCAGCATCCCGATCTCCTTGAGGAGTTCGCGAAACGACTTGGTCGAGGTATCCTTGCTGCGCAACAGTGTCAGCTTGTGCTGTACCAGCGGGTGGCTAACGATCGTGACGCCTTCCATGGCTTAATATCCCTGCTTCTTCTATTGAGCATGATCTCCGCGCAAACGCGTTCCGCGTTTGTCGCGAGGGAAAACCGGTGCCCACTTTTCCGGATCATGCTCTAAAATACCGTACCGTCGCTGATGATCTTTATTGGGGGCGACGCGTCGGCGCGGCGATCGCGCGCCAGCCGCCGGCCCGCGGCCCAGGTGCCGCCTTCCAGAATTTTGGCCAGCGGTAGCGCGCCGGCATCGAGCCCAAGGCGGCGCCGCACGCCGTCAGCGACGCGATCGAGCAACGCCACCGTCAGCGCCCGCCACTCCACGACCAGCGGCGATCCCACATCGTGCTCGCGGGATGCATCGTCCGGATCGCGGAACGTCAGCACGCCGTGGTCGACGAACAGTCCGCCGTTGCGATATTCGGCAAGGCCGGTCAGCCCGTCGATATCGGTCACATCGATGCCGGCCCGCTGCAGCGGTTCGATCAGCGAATAGGAAAGCCACTGCGACAGCTTGTGCAGCGGCATCAGTTGGCTGGTGGCGTCCCCGGTCGTCAGCATCGGATGCCGCCAGCAATCGCCGAGCGCGATGCCGCCGAGCGCCAGCCGCGACGGCCAGATCGGCCCGAATTCCCTGAGCAGCTCCGACAATATCGTCGGCGCCGGAAGCCTGCCATCGGCGGCCAGCGTTGCCAGCCGGTCGAACAGGCCGCCGGGCCGCGGCGTATCCTGGCTTGCAAAGACGCCCGGCTTCGCGGCCACCAGCCTGCCGAGGCCGCGCAACAAATTCACACGGCCCTCGAGGCCCACCAGCGGATTGTCCGCCGCGACCTGCATGCCGCGTTCGAGGTCGGCCACGGAAAAATTCGCCAGCACTTCGGCATCGACCCGCAGCGGATGTCGGGAATCGGACGAGAAGACACCGCTCGTGAACATCGCAAGGCTGGCCAGCCCCAATCCCTCCGACCGACCGATCGCCGATCCGGTGACGGGATCGCGGTAACGCCACGAGGGGCCGGCGCCGGCGTCGAGGAAGACGCTGACCATGGCGAGATCGAATTCGGCACGGGCCCGCGCCGCCGGATCGGGCCACGCGATCCGGTCGGCCAGCTCAGCCCAGCGATCGACACCGTCAATCGCAAAATGCCGCCAGCGCGAATGAAACGGTATCGCCAGCGAGGGATAGGCCTTGCGCGTGGTCTCCACCACCAGCTCGGCGGTTGCGTCCATCCGATCGAAGTGGATGCGAAAGTTCGGAAGCCTGTCGTCGAGGCCGATCGCCAGCAGCCGATGGGCGCGCTGGCGAACTGCGCCGGCATTCAGCAACGACAACGCCGCCGCCGTCTCGGGATTTTCGACAGACACGGCCGTTCTCAATATTTGTCGAGCGAGCGGCCGACGAAGTCCCGCTGGGTCGGTTCATCCGGCGAATAGTAGCCGGCGGCTTTCTTCGCAACGATCTCGACCTGGGCATCCGCCGGCACCAGATCGTCGGGGATCGGTACGCGTTCGACGATGTCGATGCCCTGGCTGGTCAGCGCGTCGTACTTCATGTCGCTCATGGAGACGAAACGGTCGATCCGTTTCAGGCCAAGCCAGTGCACGACATCCGGCATCAACTGCTGGAATCTTGCATCCTGCACACCCGCGACGCATTCGGTGCGCTCGAAATACTGGGCCGCGGCGTCGCCGCCTTCCTGTCGCTTGCGCGCATTGTAGACCAGGAATTTGGTGACCTCGCCGAGCGCGCGGCCTTCCTTGCGGTTGTAGATGATGATGCCGAGGCCGCCGGTCTGCCCGGCCCGTACGCATTCCTCGATGCCGTGCAGCAGATACGGGCGGCAGGTGCAGATGTCGGAGCCGAACACGTCCGAGCCGTTGCATTCGTCATGCACGCGGCAGGTGATGCGGGTGCGATGGTCAGGAAGTTTGGTGACATCGCCGAACAGATAGGCGGTGGTGCCGCCGATCGGCGGCAGGAACACATGAAGGTCGGGCCGCGTCACCAGTTCGGGAAACATGCCGGCGGTCTGATCGAACAATTGCCGGCGCAGGTTGTTTTCGGTGGTGGCGAAGCGCGCGGCGATTCCCGGCAGGTACCACACCGGGTCGATCGCGATCTTGACGACGCCGACGCTGCCGTTGGCGTGAACGACTTCGCCGTCATGCTTCAGCCGACCGGCGGCGAGCGCGGCCTGCAGTTCCGGCAGATCGAGGCGCGCGCGCGTGACGGCAATGCTCGGGCGGATATCGATGCCCTCGGCGATTTCCTTCGAAAACGCTTCCGCGGCGAGATGTCCCCACGGATCGAGCGAAACGATCCGGTCCGGTTCGGTCCATTGCGGGAACGGCCCGATCACCGCCGCCGGCTGGGTATTGGTCAGGTCGGGGCGCCTGATCGGATCGAGCGCGCCCGACGACACCGCCAGCGCGCGATAGATCGAATAGGAGCCGCTATGGGTGCCGATCACGTTGCGGTCCTGCGGACGTGAAACCGTGCCGATCACCGGCCCGCGTTCGCGCGCCGTCGCAGCCCCCCAGTGGATCGGGAAATCAACCTTCGCACCCGGCGCCGGGTGGGAAGTAATGCGGATGTGGTCAGTCCGATTGGAGCGAGTCATCGTCACACACCAAGAGATGCCGACTGTATTAGATGCCGACTGTCCGCAGAGCGGACCGGCCGGCCACAACAATCGAAGGATTCTCCAGTATGGCCGAATTGCCGCCGAGCACAACGGGGGTTTCGGGCATGGCGCTGGTTGGCGACGCGGTACTGGTTCGCAGCCGTTTTCGCCTGAGAACAGAGAATTTTTTGCAAAATTCGCCAAATAACAGGCCTTTGGCCGGTTTGATGCCGGCCAGTTGTCGGAGATTCGGCTGCAATCTCCGACGGTTACGGGAGGGCTCAGGCACTTTCCCTGCTATTCTGCATCACAGGCATTTGAAGCGCGAAAAAGTGACCGCATGAATCTCCACTGCTTGTGACAACCACGCCAGTCGCGGCGAGACCATCTTCATTCGACTCGGTCAGCTACGCGATGCTTCTTTTGATGCACCGGAAACCGACATGGCTGGCCGATGTGTCGATCGGCTCGGCGTGACGCGCGGCCGGACGATAGCGGCGGCAATAGTTGGGAGCGCAAAGATGCGATCCACCTTTCAGCACCTTGCGCGGAATCTTGCTGTTCGGATCACGAGCATCGTAGCTTTGCTCTTCCCGCCCGCCGCGCGGATTTTCGGGAATGCAGCACGCCTTCGGCGCATCGGCCGTATGCTTCGGCGAATACCAATCGGCGGTCCATTCCCAGACATTGCCGATCATGTCATGGAGGCCGTAGCCGTTAGCCGGGAATGCGGTGACCGGCGAGGTCCGTTCGAAGCCGTCGGCGGCAAGGTTCTCGTGCGGGAAATTGCCTTGCCAGGTGTTCGCCATGTGTTTGCCGCCCGGCGTCAGCTCGTCTCCCCATGCGAATTCCGTGTCGTTCAATCCGCCGCGTGCCGCAAATTCCCATTCGGCTTCGGTCGGCAATTCCTTGCCGGCCCATTTGGCATAGGCTTCGACGTCCCGGTAGGCGACGTGGACGACGGGATGATCGTCAAGCCCGCTAATGTTGCTGCGCGGCCCATAGGGACGGCGCCAGTTGGCGCCGAATTTGAACGTCCACCATTCTCCCCAATAACGGAGGTCGACTGCTTGCTTGGGCGGCGTAAAGACCAGCGAACCAGCCTTGAGCATATGCGGGAGCGCGTTCGGATAATCTTCCGCCTTAGGCGTCAATTCGGCGAAAGTGACGTAGCCGGTTGCGTTCACGAATTTACGGAATTGGCGGTTGGTGACCGGCGTCCGGTCGATCCAGAACCCCTCGACGGTGACGCGATGGCTGGGCGCTTCCTCCGGATAATGTCGGTCGGAACCCATGCGATAGGTACCGCCCGGCACGTACAGCATCCCCTCATCCGCGAGCGCTTCCGACGACGGCGCGCGATCGGATAATGATTTTGCTTCCGCAAAACTCATCTTGAACTCCAACAGCGTTGCGAGCGGCTTCAGGCCTTTCACGCGTGATACTGCCGAAGCGCTATTTCGTCCGCTATGCAGTTTCGGCAGCAAAGCCGTTGGGGGGGACCGACGCCCCAATGTCGATGATCGGAGGAGGACCGCGGTTCCTCCACTAGTTACTGGACGGCGGCAGCCTCAGCTTTTCCAGCGCCTGTTCGACCGAGAACGAACCGGGCCTTTGGCGCGGCGGGAATTGCACGAAGCTCGCGAGATGCTGTCCCACGATCGCCTGCGCCGGGACAACCACGAAGGCGTGCTCAATGAACCATCGTACGTAGTCGCCGGACTCGTGCTGCGCCCGCTCGAACGGATCGGAGCGCAGGTTGAACAACATCGGCAGTCGAAGTTGAATCATCGGCTGTTGCCAGACACTGAAACCCTCCGCCTTTTGCTCGAGGAACACAGCCTTCCACTGTTCATACCGCAGACCCGCAAGATTGCCGTCGTCGGTCCAGTAGAAGAATTCGCGGCGCTTGTCCGGCCCCTTGCGGCTAAGAAGGTCACGCTGGTCATAGCCGTCGAGGTGAACCTTGAAGGTCTGGCCTGCCGCGCTGTAGCCCTGCAACAGCTTTTCCTTCATATCGGGCTCGCCGGCCGCCGCGACCAGGGTCGTCGCCCAGTCCTCCGCCGAAAAGATGTCGTTGATCTCGGTATGCGCCGGTACCAGCCCGGGCCAGCGTACCATCGCCGGAACGCGATAGCCGCCCTCCCAGTTGGTGTTCTTCTCGCCCTTGAAGGGCGTGGTGCCGCCGTCGGGCCACGTGAACGTCTCGGCGCCGTTGTCGGTGGTGTAGATCACGATGGTGTTGTTGGCGATCCCGAGATCGTCGAGCTTTTTGAGCAGCTGTCCGACCTGACCGTCATGCTCCACCATGCCATCCGGATAGAGACCGAGACCGGTTTTCCCCTGGGATTCGGCCTTCAGGCGAGTCCAGATGTGCATGCGGCTCGGATTGAACCAGACAAAGAACGGCTTCTTGTCGCGGTTGGCGCGATCGATGAAATCCGTCGAGGCTTTGAGGAACTCCTCGTCAATCGTTTCCATGCGCTTCTTCGTGAGCGGCCCGGTGTCTTCGCACTTCTGCTTGCCCCAAGTGCCGAAACGAGGGTCGTCGCCGGGGGTGTCGGTCGGGACAGCGACGCACTTCATTACACCGCGCGGGCCGAACTGCGCCCTGAACGAAGGATTTTTCGGATAGTCGGGGTTCTCCGGCTCATCCTCGGCATTCAGATGGTAGAGATTGCCGAAGAACTCATCGAAGCCGTGTAGGGTCGGCAGGAATTCGTTGCGGTCGCCGAGATGGTTCTTGCCGAACTGTCCCGTCACATATCCCTGCGGCTTCAGAAGCTCGGCGATCGTCGGGTCTTTCCCGGACAGTCCTTCCTTTGCTCCAGGCAGGCCAACTTTCAGAAGTCCTGTCCGCAACGGACTCTGTCCGGTGATGAAAGCAGAACGACCCGCGGTGCAGGACTGCTGTCCATAATAGTCGGTGAATATCGCACCTTCGTCGGCGATGCGATCGATGTTGGGCGTTCGATATCCCATCATCCCGCGGTTGTAAGCGCTGATGTTCCAGTAGCCGATGTCATCGGCCATGATGACGAGAATGTTTGGCTTCTGCGGCTGTTGGGCCAAGGCGGGCGCGCATGCTGTTGCCGCAACTGCAGACAAAGCGAATAGCGCCGGCCGGAGGTTGCTTGCAAAGCCCATCACACACTCCCGTGGTTCTTCAGTCTGCCGAAAGCTATTGCGAAGTCGTGGTATCTTCTGCTCGAAGGCACAAAGGTCAGAGATCGTCGGCTCCGGAAGACCTTCGACGGGCAGCGGACGCCCCGGGGGGCGCCCGCATCAACCGCAAGCATCCGGACTACTGGCTCGGGTGCCCCTGACCCTTCTTGAGCTGTTCCATGACCTGATCGAGGTTGTAGCTCGCCGGATCCTGAAGCGGGGGGAACTCCTTGTAGGTTTCCAGCTCCTTCAGCCACAGCACCTGGCCGATGGGCAGCAGGTTCCAGTCATAGATGTAAGCAGAGACCGGCCCGGCGAGCGCGCCGCTGAACCAGAAACTCGCCTTCTTCTCGTCGCCCCACGACGTCTCGAATGGATCGCGCTTGAGGTTTACCATGCCGGCCGCGAACTGGGTCTGGACTCCCGGGGAGAGGAAGCCCGTCGCGGTTTCGGGCGCGATCGCGAAATACATCTTCCAATTCTTGTAGCGCACCGCCGACGGGTGTGCGCTGGAATAGTAGAAGAAGGTGTCGCGCGCCGACTTCTCCGAACGTCCCGAGAGATATTCGGTCTGGTCGACGCCATCGAGCCTGGTCTTGACTATGCCCGGATAGGAACCGGCCATGATCCGCTTGTTCAGCGCATCGCCCTTATCGCCGCCGGCGATGTCGACAAGCGTGGGCAGCCAGTCGAGCGACGCGAAGATGTCGTTCTTGACGGTGCCGGGCTTGATGACGCCCGGCCAGCGCATGACCGCCGGAGCGCGCATGCCGCCTTCCCAGGTGTTCATCTTCGAGCCCTTGAACGGGGTGGTGCCGCCGTCCGGGTAGGTGAACGTCTCGGCGCCGTTGTCGGTGGTGAACACGATGATCGTGTTGTCGAGTTGGCCCATGTCCTGGAGCTTCTTCATCACGTAGCCGATATTGTCGTCCATCTGCTTCATGCCGGCTTCGTTGACGCCCCAGTCCTTGCCGCCCGGCTCGCCGACCATGGCCATGTACTTGTCATTCAGCACGGTCGTCACATGCATACGCGCCGGGTTGTACCAGACGAAGAACGGCTTGTTGGTCTTCTTCGGGTCGTTGCGGTCGAGGAAGTCGATGACCTTGGTCGAGATTTCCTCGTCGACACCCTTCGATCGTTCGAGCGTCAGCGGACCCTCGTCCTTGCATGTCATGTTCTTGGCGGTGCCGTCGGACTTGCACGCCAGCACGGGCCGCGGAGGCGTCAGGCAAACCGACGTTCTCGGATCGACCGCGCCCGGCACTTCCGCAACACCGGGGATCGGCGTGTTCTTGCACGGCGGCGCGACCGTCTGCTGGGTCGGAGTCTTGTTGATGTCCGGGAAGCTCACCCCCTGCATGGCATCGAGATGATACAGGTAGCCCCAGAATTCCTGGAAGCCGTGCGCGGTCGGCAGCGCGTCGGTGTGATCGCCGAGATGGTTCTTGCCGAACTCGCCGGTGTTGTAGCCGAGATCGAGCAGGAATTTGGCGAGCGTCGGGGTGCCGGGCCGCAGATAGGACGGACTGCCGGGCAATTGTGGAGGGATCATGCCGGTGCGCAGCGGATTCATGCCGGTGAAGAAGGCATTTCGCCCGGCCGTGCAACTTTGCTCGGCATAGTACGTCATAAAGATCGCACCTTCGTTGCCGATGCGATCGATATTAGGCGTTTCGCCGACCATCAGGCCGCGATGGTAGATGCTTGGCTGCATCCAGCCGATGTCGTCGCCCATGATGAAGACAATGTTGGGCTTGGCAGCCGGCGCCTGTGCGAATGCCGGCAGGTTGATTGCGGGCAGACTTGCCGTCGCTAGAGCGACACTCGAAACCAGTAGGGCTCCTATCCGTTTACTGATCTTCATGACTCCAGATCCTCCGTTTCGAACGTGATTGGTCATTGAGTCGCATTTTCCGGATGACAGCGCAGAGAGCAGGCCACACGTGGTCTTCGCCTCTGGCTATCGCCGGGGTCGTCGCATCCTGTCGATCTGTCGATTTTCGGCGGGTTGCTCTGCGTACGCTATGCGGCTTCGGCAGAAATGATCAGATCAGGACGTTTTGATCAGCGGGCTTCTCAGCGTGGACGACGGCATTTCACCGAAGACGGTGCGGTAGGCCACGGCGAAACGCCCAAGCTCCAGGAAATGATGGTTTCGAGCTATCTCCGCGACACTTGCCGTTTCCGGATCGGCACGCCATAACGCCGAGCGGACCAGGTTCAATCGTTGCAGCAATTGGTACCGGGTTGGACTCATATCCAGGAATTCATTGCAGCACGCTCGCAGCGTTCGCTCGGGCACGCCGATCGCTGAGCAAAGCGCAGGCAAGCTCGGTCGCGGATCGGCATGTGCGGCCAAGGCATCCTCGAACTGGAGCATGATATCGGTATGATGCCGCCGCTTTTTCAGATTGCCGACGGCATCGCCGACCGTCAGGCAATTCACAAGAGCATGAATTAGTTCTTGCTCGAGAGCTCGCGCGACTTCCGGATTCGCAATCAGCTCATGTTTCGTTTCGGCGAGACGACAGACCCTTGAATAGAGCCCCAGCAGATGTCTGGCGGCGCTCCGCGGCGGCCGCAGCACCCAGCCCTCCGGTGGCGACACGATGTTGTATCCGATCAGGGCCTTACTGGACGCGGCGAGTTGCTCGGGCGGCAGCGATATGAGGCCCCATTGGCCTTCTCCATCGATCCGCTGATGCATTCGCTCGCCGCGGCTGTGCAGCACGACATCGCCGAGCTGCAAGTCAATTCCGCCGTACGTTAAGGGGGCGCCCGGATTTGTCGGAAACGAAACAAACGATTGTGTAGGCGACAACGAGAAAAAGCCAATGCGCGGCAGATTTTCGCGGCCATGGAGGACGTGGAGATGACCTAAATTCAACCACGTCAGGCGGGCGTTGAAGTTTCCACCGCCCGTGACGACGAGATTGACAGTCGCGGATCCAATGGCCGCGCGGTAGTCGTCCGGGTTGGCAAACGTGGCCGTGCCCTTCTCCGCCATCCGCCCGATCTCATTCGAGGTGTGACGCCATCGCGAACGGCGATCGCTAAAACGCGCAGGATGGCGGATCAGCTTCGGTCCAGCTATGCGACTTCGGAAGCTGGCCTTCAATTTCAACTAATACGTCTCTCTTAGGCCCGGACCATCTTCGATAGGGGTAAGAATAGCCGTAGGCCGGGCCGTCTGAAGTCAAACCGGCCGGCGTCAGAGGTTCACCCTCCGCGAAGCAACGCCGGCGATGTTGCATCAAAGCATCAGAGGAAACAGATTCGGACCGTTTTGCCGTTTCTGCATACTGTCCCTGGAAATATCGGTACTAGACTAAAGCGATAGGAGTCGATCTCGGGGGAGCCAGCAGGTGCAGCACGATTTTTCGGATTTGAAACACAATCTTCGATGTCTGGGACTCGGCGCTTGCACACTTGGCGCACTACTTACGCTTTCTCCCGAGATTTCCCGCGCCGACGAAAGTGGCGTTTCGTTCTGGCTTCCCGGGCAAGTTGACAGTCTTCCGGCGGTTCCGGGGGCGCCGGGCTGGTCGATGGGGGCGGTTTATTATCATACCAGTGTATCGGCATTCGGCGCCGTAGCCGCGGCAAGAGAGATCCAGATCGGCAGGTTCTCGCCGAACGTTAATGTCAGCTTCAACGCGAGTTTGAACGCGCAAGCCGATCTCCTTTTCTTGAATCCGACCTATACGTTCGCGACGCCGGTGCTTGGCGGGCAACTCGCGATGGGTGTTACCGGCATATTCGGCCGATCGGCAGCGACCATCGACGGGACGCTGACCACAGGGATCGGAGCATTTGCGGCAAGCCGTATGGGAAGCATCGGAGACTCCATCACGTCGGTCGGCGATTTGTATCCAATGATAACACTGAAGTGGAACTCAGGCGTTCATAACTTCATGACCTACGCGACCGGGGATATTCCCGTCGGCGCCTACGACCCGAGCCGTCTCGCCAACATCGGCATCGGTCACGGTGCTATCGACGGTGGCGGCGGCTATACTTACTTGAATCCGGTGACTGGGCACACGTTCTCCGGTGTTGCGGGATTCACCTACAATTTCAAGAATCCCGATACGCAGGTTCAGAGCGGCATCGATTTCCACTTCGACTGGAGCGCAGCGCAATTTCTTTCGAAACAGGTTTTTGTCGGCCTCGTCGGATATGCCTATCAGCAAGTCTCGGACGATACGGGCCAAAGCCCGATTCTTGGTGGTTTCAGATCGCGTGTTCTCGGAGTGGGTCCACAGATCGGCTATATCTTCCCCGTCGGCGACATGCAGGGATATCTGAACTTCAAGGCATATGGGGAATTCGACCAGGCTAACCGTCCGGCGGGCTGGAACACATGGCTGACGTTTGCGATATCGCCGACGGCACCCACCGAAGCGAGGCCGACGCGCCACCTGATTACGAAGTAGACCGGTAACGATGGGCTGGCTCGCCGGTACCGAGCCGCCTTCGAAACGCTCACTGGTAGGCGGAGCCCGCCAGCGATGATGGACGATTCAGGAATTCGGGCCGCTGGTCCGCGGGCCGTCGCAAGGATTCCGACGGTGACTCGTTAAACAAGGCACGATAGGCGACCGCAAAGCGCCCCAGTTCCCAGAAGCCGTGATCGGTCGCCAATCGAGTGACGGTTGTGGTCGACGAATCCGCCCGCTGAAGCGCCCGGTGGACAAGGTGCATTCTCCGCAAGGAAAGAAAGCGAATTGGGCCCATCCCCAGATGCTTCTCGCAGGCGACGCGCAACGTTCGTTCCGCCACACCAATCGCCGCGCAAATCTCTGTCAGATACAGCGGCCGGCAGGGGTGTGCCTCCAGGAATTCCTCGAACCGGGCGATGATGATGTCGTGGCGGCGGCCGCCGCTGGTCATATCCAGCGAGCATCCCTCGGTCAGGCACCGGATCATCACAAGAATCAGCTCCTGCTCCAGCGCCCGTGTCACCTCGGGAAGCGAAAGAATATCCGGAGAAGTCTTGGCGAGCTGTCCGACCATCTCATGAATCTTCAGCAGCCGTGACATCAGTGCGGGAGCTGGCCTGACCAGATGTTTCAAGGGCGACCCCGAATATTCGCGGCCGGTCAAGGCTTTGCACGATGCATCGAGATCGTCCTCGGGGAGAGACATCGACCCCCAATCGCAGTTGGCCTCGGTCCGCCGATACATCAAGTCAGTGTCGTTGATAACGATATCGCCGGGCAAGACCGCCATACCGCAGTGTTGCATGGCCGGCTGGTCTGGCCTGGTTAGAAAGCCGATCGCCGCTCGATGCGGCTTGACAGTGCCGATGTAAACCCGGGGCAGATCCTCGTGAGCGCCGTGTACCCAGAGCTTGCCCATGCTGACTTGAGTCAATTCGGCGCGGAATTCTCCTTTCGCGGTCGGGAGAAGCTCTACCTCCACGGAACGAAAAGCCGATTGATAAGCAAACGGGTCGGTGAAGGTGAGCACGCTGCTCGAAGGCATTTCCGCACTCCTGGATCAGCTGAAATTGCAACCGACTGCTTGACCGTGTTTTCATTTAAATGAGAAGCGATGAGCGAAATTCTCTTTGCCGATAATCGTCAGGGCACATGTACGGAATATGACATAAAACCAGAGGATGCAGAACGCAAAAGGCTATCTCCAACGGAAATTGGTTACGAATCTCTTCGCGTACAATGTCGCGCTGCAAGCGCGTAAATCGGCGCTTGTCGAACGGAAGATCGTCGGCGTGCAATTCCTTGATGGCAATGGGATCGCTTTGGGCGACTCCCTGAACCGAGTAGTCCTAGCCTAATGTTATTCCGAGGATCGCCCCGGCCAACGCATTTAATCGCCTGTTTTTCATCGTGGCTCTCTGGAACACGTGGGAGAAGGGCAAATCCTTCGCACCACCGATCCAGAAGAGAAGTTTGGGGTGAGGAATAGTCGCAGTCTATGCAAATTCGGCACATTTGTCTTGCCGTTTAAATGAGCTTCATTCTGCCCCGCGGATGGCATCTCGCTCCGCGCTCATCTACGCGCCGTTTCTGCATAGTCGATACATTTGAAATGCCTCATACAATCGAGTGAAGCGCGATCGTCCGCGTTAGGACAATACCGTTTACCTGTGACTATTTACCTGTGCCGTTGCGGTACAACCGCTCCCAATGCCCCTCGCATTGCGCTCATCAAGGAACGGTCTAGATGAAGCTGTCCACAAGGCGCCGGCGATGGCTGTTCATTCTAGGGGCTGTGCCAATCGTCTATTTCATACTGGCTTACCTCGTGTTGCCTGCGATTTGGACGCACCACGAGCACGAACCCGGTCTGGCTAATCTTCCCATGGTGACACGCACCAGCTCCGGCATTCCGGGCGATGCCCTTAACGTCGGACTTGTTGGTAGCAAGGAAGACATTATCCGCGCCATGCATGAGGCCGAATGGTTTCCGGCCGATCCAATCACGCTGCGCACGAGCATCGATATCATCGGCAGCGTTGTACTTGACCGGCCCTACCGCGATGCCCCAGTCAGTCCCCTCTACTATGACGGAAAAAAGGAACAGCTTGCCTTCGAAAAACCGGACGGCAGAAGCGCAGATAAACGACATCACGTCCGCCTGTGGATGGTCCTTGAAAAAGGAACGGATGGCCGCCCTGTCTGGCTCGGCTCTATAACGTTCGATCGTGGGGTCGGGTTGAGCCATGACACGGGGCAAGTCACCCATCACATTGGGCCAGACATCGATGCCGAACGCGACCTGCTAATGAACGATTTGCGTGCGGCGAGAATGGTCGAGACTTTCTTCCAGATTTCCGGAATTGGGCCGACCCTGCTCGCCCGGAATGGCGAGGGTGATCCCTATTATACAGATGGAGAAATCGACGTTGCCCGTCTTGTCCGTGACGGCGTCAAGAGAACGGAGCCGCCGACGACGTTGCCGCCTCCGAAGCTGATTGCCCTCAAGGATCAAGTCTGGCACGGCATCGGCAATGTCGTAACCCAATGAGGACCGGGGCAACTCGGCATGCGGCTGCCGTTCGCCCGCCGGCGTTTCGCGTGACACTGAAAGGTCGGCGATAGGGCGGGTAGCGATAGAACGGGTTCGGTATTCAGGTTGATCGGACAGACTGATGGAAAACCTGACGCATTACCCCGCACTGGTGTTCGCGGCAGCCTTTGTCTCTTTATCGCTCGCCTCAGAGACGGGGGCGTGGTTGCGACGGCGCTATTCAGGCGCCAGCGACGAGCGGAATGAGGCTCTCAGTGTCATCCTCGGCGCTACACTGACGCTGCTGGCACTAATTATCGGTTTCAGCTTTTCGATGGCCACCAACCGCTACGATCAGCGCAAGAATTTCGAGGAAGCAGAAGCTAACGCGATCGGAACCGAACTCTTGCGCGCCGACCTTCTACCTGCGGCCGATGCCTCAAGCGTGCGCAAGCTTCTCGGCGACTATCTCGACCAGCGCATCGCGTTCTACATCAATAAGGACGATATGCGCCGGACGCGGATCGACGAGCGTATTGGTCAATTGGAGACTGAGCTCTGGGCTGCGGTCCGCTCGCCGGCTCAAGCACAACCGACGCCTGTTGCTGCGCTGGTGCTCATTGGCATGAACGACGTGATCAATTCTCAGGGTTATACTCAAGCGGCCTATTGGAATCGGATTCCCACGGCCGCGTGGTGTCTAATGGCCGCCATTGCGGTATGCTCCAACGTGCTGTTCGGCTACCGGGTGCGAAACGCGGGAAAGCTTTCTCTCGTTCTACCGCTCGTCGTCTCAATTTCCTTACTTCTGATCGCCGACATCGATGCTCCGCGGCATGGCCTGATACACGTCAGTCCGCAGAACCTTGAAAGTCTGGCGAGATCACTCGGGCACTGAAGTTCATCGCGGCGAACACGCTGCATTCCTTGTGCTTTCGGGGAGCGAGCACCTCGTCAGCGCCGGTGAGAAGCGCGAGCGGCCTTCGCGATCAATTACGACGGAAGCCCTAGTCAAGCCAAGATGGTCAACCACCTGGACCAACATTACAAGTGTTACGGGTGCAATCCTGGTAAACGCCCCGACACTCGGAGGATGGTATTTGCTTCAGGGACCGGCAGTCTCGATATCGCGCCCGACAGGTATTTACGCATTGCTGTTTGGCTGTCTGAGCCGCCGCCAGGGTGAAAGGGGCGAGATCGGCGTCGCGCGCATTGAGGGTTCCCGCACTCACGGCCAGTGAAAGCAACGACAGAAGCATGGTGAAGAGTACGGAGACGAAGGCAAACGACTGGTTGCTACATTTCATGGCCTAACCCCCTAAGGTCAGCGAGCTTGGAATGACGCTGCCGTTCGTCAGTAAAGTACAGCCTTTGTTCGTCCGCAACAACTTCTCGCACGGAATTGATCATTACCGACTGGCGACGCAGCGGTTGTAGGCCGTCAGTTCGATTTGTGCCTGACATACCTGCCGGGCGCCGGCTCGATGACGCCATAGGCCTCGTTACCGGCATGCACAGGCGCCGGAACGATTCCGTTCGAATGCCGCTTCATCCAGGCATCCCAATCGGGCCACCAGCTTCCGGGCTTTTCTTCGGCCCGGTCAATCCAGTCCTTGGCTTCGCAATTAAGGTCGTCATTCAACCAGTGACTGCGCTTGTTGCGCGCCGGAGGATTGATCACGCCGGCCACGTGACCGCTTGCGGCGAGCACAAAGCGGGGATTTGTACCCATGAGATCCTTTGAGCGGTAGGCACTCTGCCAAGGCACGATGTGATCCTCGCGCGAGGCCAGCACATAGAGGGGAATTTTGACCCTCGACAGGTCGATCGACAGCCCGCATTGCGTGGTCTTGCCCGGCTCCTTGATCTTGTTTTCGAGGTAGGTATTGCGCGTGTACCAGCAGTACATCGGGCCCGGCAGGCTGACGCTGTCGGAGTCCCAGTACAACAGGTCAAATGCGTCGGGCGTTGCTCCCTTCATATAGCTGTCGACGACATACCGCCAAATCAGGTCATTGGCACGCAACGTTCCAAAGGTAAACGCCAGCTCTTTGCCCGGCAGAATGCCGCCCCTGCCTATGGTCGCCTCGCGCAACGCGACCGACGCGTCATCGATCAAAAGCCCGATGTCACCGGTATCGGCAAAGTCGAGCATCGTCGTCAGCAGCGTCAGACTCGTGAGCTTGTTCTCGCCACGCGCCGCCAGCACTGCTGCGGCGCAGCTCATGATCGTGCCGCCGACACAGAAACCAAGCGCATGCACCTGCTCCACCTTCGCGATGTCGCGGACCACGTCGATCGCCTGCAGAGGCCCCTTCGTCAGGTAGTCGTCCCACGTCAGATGGCCGATTTCGGGCACCGCGCTGCGCCAGGAAATGAGGAACACATGATGGCCCTGTGCGACGGCGTATTCGACAAGCGAATTGCCTTTTCCGAGGTCGAGAAGATAGTATTTATTGATGCACGGCGGTACGATCAGCAGCGGCGTCCGCTCAACGTTGGCTGTCTGTGGCGTGTATTCGATCAGCTGTATCAATTCGTTCTCGAAGACGACTGAACCGGGCGTGATCGCAAGATTGCCGCCGACTTCAAAGGCCGATTCGTCAACACGCGTGATTCGGCCTTTCCTGATGTCCTCGATCAGATTCGCCATCCCGCTTGCCAGGCTCGTCGAGCGCGTTTCAATAGCGGTCCGGATCACTTCGGGATTCGTCGCCGGAAAATTTGACGGGCTCAGCGCGTCAATGAACTGCCGGGCATAAAAGCGCAACTGCAACTTCGTCTTGCCGTCAACCTGCGCGCCTTCGACCAGGTCATGCAGTTGTCTTGCCGCCAGCAAATACGATTGCTTGAGGAGATCGAAGTAAGGGGCCTCCTGCCACGCCTCGTCCTTGAAGCGCTTGTCGCCGCGGATCGGCTGGATTTCAGACTTGGCTCCGAGGGAGAATGTCCTGATCGCCGCCGTGTTCCAGAAGCGCCAAACCTGCGTCAGGTATTGGCGCTGCATATCCAGAGCAAACGCAAAAGGCGAAAAGCCTTGCCCTGTTGGAGCCGGATTCTTGCCGCCCACTCCCATGGTCGTCGCGAGGGCTTCGTCGAATTGCTTCATCGACTGCTGACCGGCTTGCATCAGGCGCTCGAAGTACTCGGATGGATCCCCTGGCGAGGTGAAGCTATTCATGCGCGTGTCTCCTTCGCAGTCGCTCGGCAGCTACCTCCGCAATTTTTGGTCCAGAGCCGCTCTTACGACAAGGTAATTGTTGTCGAGCCGCGCACACGTCGCATGCTGATATTGCGTCGCAGCATATTGTGATCTTCCGCTGATTCACGTGCACTCTTGAGGTCGGCTTCACCCAGGCCTGCTCCACCGACACTTTATCTTCGCCGAGAACGTCGACGACCGCAGCAACGACAGACGACGGTCGCGACGGTATCGGATTGCGCGCAATCGACACCAATGATTGGTAGCCAGCCTATTGATAGCGGCTTCGAAGCGGGAGGTTCGAGTGGTCCGATCCACAGGTGAGTTTCGGACAACGCCAATAACGACCGGCAATGAATGATGTACTTTTGCCGGGCGGATTCTCAGCTCCACCGAGAATCAAACCCACCGTCATCCCCGCAATCGTTCTACTATTACCATCGCCGAGGGGCCGGATGAATTCGGGTATAACGAACCTTCCTGCGGCCGAAAAAATGGCAACGATGGCCAAAACAGGGAGGTCGAATATGCCTGTCGCAACGCGCGAACATCCGGAACAGCCGCTGCACGAGTATCTCCGCAAGCATGCGCGCGAGCGGCCGGAGAAGCCCGCATGTATTTGGTATGGCCGCGCCATCACCTTCGCCGAACTTGATCGCGCGAGCGATGCGTTTGCGGCGCGGCTCCAGGAACTAGGAGTGCGCAAGGGCGAGCCAGTTGCGCTTTTTATGAACAACTGCCCGCAATACTTGATGGCGCAGTACGGCATCCAGAAGATCGGCGCCATCGCCTCGCCATGCGGCGCACTGAACAAGGAGCATGAGCTGCATTACCAGCTCGACGATCTCGGCGCGCGCGTGATCGTCGCTGCCGAGCCGCTGCTACCCATTGTCCGCCAGGTGCGCGGCAATACCGCGCTGGAGCACGTGTTCGTCGTCCGCTACCACGATCTGCTGCCCGATCAGCCGAAAATCACCGTGCCGGACGAATTGATTAGGATGGCCGCCGAAAGGGCGCCTTTAGTCGCCGACGCCGAGGATTTCCTCGCCGTCGCCGCGAGCGGCGCCACGCCGACAGACGTCACCATCGACATGGATGATACCGCCCTCATGGTCTACACCTCAGGAAGCACCGGGCGGCCGAAGGGCGCGATGCTGACCTATCGCAACGCCTGGTTCAAGTCAGCGGCAACGGTGCATTGCAATGGTCTGAGTGCCGACGACGTACTCCTCTCGATCGCGCCGCTTTATCATATTGCGGGCATGGTGATGGGAGTCAACGCGCCGATCTATGCGGGAGCGAGCTCGGTTCTGCTGTACCGGTTTGACCCACTGACCGCACTTCAAGCGATCGATCGTCATCAAGTAAGCTGGTGGTACAGCGTGGCACCGATGAACGTCGCAATGACGCAACTTCCGAACGCGCGCGACTTCAAGCTGACAAGCCTGCGCGTCAACCCTGTGACCAGTTTCGGTATCGACTGGACCGAGGCACTCGCCAAACAGTGGCGTGGCTTCGCTTCCAATTGCGAAACGTTCGAAGCAGCCTACGGCCTCACCGAAACACACACGGTGGATACCTATATGCCTCGGAAGGCGGTGCGCTGGGGGACGCATGGCATGCCAGTGCCGGGCAACGAGATCCGCATCGTCGACCCAGATTCTGGCACAGACACCCTGCCCGGCGTTCCCGGAGAAATCGTCCTCCGCAGCCCCGGGGTATTCAAGGGTTATCGGAACCGGCCCGATGCGACCGCAGAGACGCTCCGCGGCGGCTGGTTGCACACCGGCGACATGGGGTGCGTCGACGCCGAGGGCTATTTGACCTTCATGGGGCGCTTCAAGGAGATGATCAAGGTCTCCGGTTACAGCGTATTCCCCGAAGATGTAGAGGCGATTTTGAACAAGCACGCAGCTATTGCACAATCTGCGGCTATCGGCGTGCCCGACCCTACAAAGGGTGAGGTCGTGAAAGCGTTCATTGTGCGCGAGCCCGGCGCCGCGCTGGACGCGCCCGCGCTCGTTGCCTG
This sequence comes from Bradyrhizobium sp. KBS0727, assembly GCF_005937885.2. Lineage (NCBI taxonomy): Bacteria > Pseudomonadati > Pseudomonadota > Alphaproteobacteria > Hyphomicrobiales > Nitrobacteraceae > Bradyrhizobium > Bradyrhizobium sp. KBS0727. The sequence continues at coordinate 5,335,400 of NZ_CP042176.1, forward strand.
GGCCCGACAAAACATGGCCCCGTACAAGGTGCCGCGCGACATCCGGTTCGTCGAAGAGCTGCCGCGGTCGCCCGCAGGGAAACTCCTGCGACGCCTGCTCAAGGACCAAGCTTAAGGGCGTCACGCCGACAAGGCGTCCCAAAATCACTTCCGATTCGGGCTAATCGCACCTTTCCTCGCGGCCCATGCGGAGGAATTCTCTTGGAACATCAGCATCAAAGGCGCTCGATGCTACAAACGGCTTAGCAACGCAGGTGTCGGCTTGACCGCATTGGAACCACAGCACGAAGGCGTCGTGAGATCTCGCGTCGTGAAGCGCTCGATTGTCGTTGCCGGTCACAAGACCAGTGTCAGCCTCGAAGATGCCTTCTGGAACGGGCTAAAGGAAATCTCCGGTCTCCGAAACATGACGATGTCGGAGCTGGTGGGCGAAATCGACCACAATCGACAGCAAGGCAATTTGTCCTCCGCCATCCGCCTGTTCGTTCTCGACCACTTCAAAAACTCCGTCGTGACAACCGCGCTGGATTCGCTTCCGCAAACAAGAACGGTCGGCGGAGAAGTGTCACGACCGAAACACTCCAGCACGCCAACGTGAAGACCGACCTTGCGTTCGAAAACGGCAGGAAATCTCGCTCGAAAGAAGCCCGCAACTAGGCGGACCCGCTCCTGACCGCGGGTATTGTCGAGCGTGATCTTTGCCTACCTCATGACAGCAACCTCCCTGCTCAACCCGGCTTCCTAACGGATGACTATCTGGGACGCTGCAGTCTATGCGCAAAGTCGACCGTAGCTATGGCCCCCACGGGTGCGGTTGAGCCTTCGGCCACCTCGATGGTGCGGCCGTCACCGGACGCCACGATCTCGGTGGCAATCTTCTCGGTTTCCACCACGAACAATACATCGCCGCTGCGCACCTGATCGCCGGGCGCAACATGCCAAGACGCCACCATGCCCTCGATCTTGATACGAAGATTTTTCACCGTGCCGATTTTGCATAGCGCGCATTGGTCGATTCTCGGCCAATAGCGATCTTGTACCCGAACGATGGGGAGCTCCGGCGTGGTCGTTATCCTGTGCCTTTATGTAGCTGCGATGTGGGTGGTTGACCGATTTTGCATAGGCAGTTCGCAATCGGCCTCCTAGGGTTCTCTCTCAAGATGAAGGCCGAAGTTAATGCTGACGGCATGACGCTCGGTAGCCATAGGAATAAGATTTTGAAGCTGAGACGGATAACTGCGCTACTTGTTCTCGTCGCCATTCAATGCCCGGCAAGCGCACATGCGCAGGTTTCGACCCGATACCCATTCTGCCTGCAAGGTGATGACTATCCGGGCTGGAGCAACTGTACCTTCACCAGCTTTCAGCAATGCCAGGCCTCGGCGTCCGGCACGTTCGACGAATGTCTTGCAAACCCGTGGTACCAGGCCGGTGACGATGCGGCGCCGGCTCCCGATCAAAACACGGCCACCCCAGGTATATCTCCCCTGCCCGTCGGGCCCCCGCCCAACTGAAGCACCAGTTTCAGTGGTGCTGGAAATCGGCCCGGACAAGGCCGACCGCCTGCCTGAAAGGGGCGCTACCACCACACGTTGCCCTCAAGGACAATATGCCGGGATATCGAGCTGTGGTGTTTTGGCGCCGGGCAGAACTTTCTGCTGTGTTCTAGCGATATGCGGGGCCACGATGAGAATTCATCTGTCAGCCAATATGGGGACGCAAACTCTCAGTGCCCAGTCCGTTAGCTCCTGTCGAGACCTCGTTGAACGGGCTGAAGTTCTGGCGCTCGCTGAGGTCGACGAGCCCCTCCAGATCTCAGCTCTTTGTGCCGCTCTTTCGGTCAGCGAGCGCACCCTTCGCAAGGCATTTCACGGGATCCGTGGTCTCCCGCCCTGCCGGCATCTTCGAATGCTGCGATTGTCACAGGCAAGACGCGCGCTGATGGACACTGACAGCGGCCTGTCGACTGTAACAGAGATTGCTACCGGCTTTGGATTCCTGGAATTGGGACGCTTCTCGGTTGAGTACCGACGAGCGTTTGGCGAAAGCCCCTCTCAAACCTTGCAACGCACATCGAGTGCAAGTGCGCACATGGTCCGGACCGCTGAGCACGAAGACCGCGTCGAATTTTATGTGTGAGTATTCGCGCGGCGCAGCTTGGCTCCCAAGCCGCCGCAACCTGAGAGTGACATTGGAGCCACAGCAAGGAACCGACGCGGATGGATGGCCGATTTTGCATAGTCATTCCCAACACTCGGAGGTTCAATCGCTAACCTGGCAGCCTGCCACATCGTGATATTGAGGATGATATGCAGATGACGGGCTATATCTCCAAGCAAGCATCCCCCCATCGGCTCGCCCACTCCGCCGGCCTGGCCATGTTGGTATTTGGCTCGCTGTCTGGCGCGGCCTATGCGGACGAAAGCGGCGTGTCGTACCGGTTGCCTGGGCGGCTCAGCAGTCTGGCTGCCACTCCCCAGCTGCCGGGCTGGTCTTGGGCCGAAGTCTACTATCATACCTCGGTCGGAGCATCCGGAGGCGTGGCGGCCGCAAAGCAGATCCAGATCGGAAGGACCCCCGCGAACGTCAACGTCAGCCTGAATGCAAGTCATCATTTCATGACCTACGTGACCGGAGACGTAACATCATGAAATTTTGGCTGAACTAGAACGCCCGCCATGACCAGGTGATCAGCAATGCCGCTTCCGAAATCCATCACTGGCACCACCGTTTCGGTGGACGAGGCAGCCCACGCACAGCCGGCGAAGAGCGGCCGGTTGAGCCGCCTGGTTCTTGACCTCCTTCGGCCGTACCGTGGCTGGCTAATCATTGTGTTCGTGGCAATGCTGGTCGAGATCGCTATGAGCCTCGCGGCACCGTGGCCGCTCAAGCTTGTGCTCGACGACGCTCTTGGACACCACAAGCTTCCATACTGGCTCGCGTGGGCGCACGATTACGGTTTTGGACGTCATACACTCGGTGTTGCCCTGTTCGCGGGAGTCGCGACCCTGTTTATCGCCGTCTTCGGAGCGATCGCCACCTATATCGACAATTACTACACCACCAGCGTGGGGCAGTGGGTCGCAAACGACTTGCGTATTCGCATTTACGAGCATTTGCACCGCCTTTCGCTGCGCTACTACGACAACGTCAAGTCCGGCGCTCTGATGTCCACCATCACCAGCGATGTTGCAACGATTCAAAGCTTTGCGTCGTCATCTACACTCGACATCGTCGTTGACCTGATCACCATCGTCTTCATGGTCGGGCTGATGTTCTGGCTCGATTGGGACTTCACCCTGATCGCCGTCGGTTTAACTCCTTTCCTGGTGGTGTTTCTTTTTCATTTCAAGAAAGCGGTGAAGGAAGTCACGCGGACTGTCCGTGCGCGGCAGAGTGAGATCGTCGCGGTTGTCCAGGAGGGGCTCGGTTCCGTTCGCGCAGTCAAGGCATTTGGAAGGCAGGATCTCGAAGTCGCCCATTTGGAGGCCGCGAGCCATGCGACCGTTGAAGCTGCGCTCAAGGCGCGACAGGTGAAATCGCTGCTGGCACCGATGGTCAACATCGTGGTGGCAATTTGTACAGGGATTGTGCTTTGGAAGGGCACTTCCTTGATCGTTGCGGGAACGATGACGGCCGGAGCACTGACTGTGTATCTTGCGTATTTGTCGAAATTTTTCAAACCGGTCAAAGACCTTGCTAGCATGACGAGCGCAATCGCACAGACGACGGTGGCTCTGGAACGCATCCAAACTATCTTGTCCGCCGATGACATCATCCAGGAGCGCGCCGATGCCACAGACCCCGGCCGCCTCAAGGGCGCCATCACTTTCGACCATGTCGCCTTCAGCTATGGTGACGATACCCCGGTGTTGCGCGACGTTTCGTTCAGTATCGAGCCCGGCCAAGTCGTCGGTATTGTCGGCCCAACGGGTTCCGGCAAGTCGACGGTGTTGAGTCTCGTTCCCCGATTTTACAATCCCACCAGCGGACGAGTGCTGATCGACGGTGACGACATATCCACGTACAAGCTCGCGTCGCTGCGTTCCCAGGTCGGTTTCGTGCTGCAGGAAACGGTGCTATTTCGCGGGACCATTCGCGAGAACATTGCTTATGGACGCCCCGGAGCCACGGATGAGGAGGTCATCGCTGCCGCGAAAATTGCCAACGCGGACGAGTTCATCAGTCGCATGCCGCACGGCTACGACTCCCCTGTCGGCGAGCGAGGCGACACACTTTCGGGCGGCCAGCGACAGCGCATCGGCATAGCACGTGCAGTCATTCGGAACAGTCCAATCATGATCCTCGACGAGCCCACGGCAGCGCTCGATACGGAATCCGAGCGTCTGGTCATCGAGGGTCTGGAACGTCTGATGGAAGGCCGTACGGTCATCATGATCGCGCATCGTCTCAGTACCATCGTCGACGCCGACAAGATCATCGTCCTGAAAGACGGCGTCGTGGCAGAAGAAGGCTCAAACGACGAACTAATTGCACGCGGGGGCGTCTACGCCGAGTTGCACCGTGTCCAGTATGAACCAGCCGTCGCAAGATCGACCGGCGCAGCATAGGCACGGATCGGCCAATCGCATTTCATCATTTTGAGGAGCTTTAAGCCATGTCGCACAGGTTAATCGTCCTGCCGGATGATACCGCCAAAGCAATACTTGATCCTATCGAAGCGGCCCTGCATTCACTCAACATTCGAATGTTTCTGTTCACCGATCCGACCCTGCTGAGCGCGGTGATTGCTGCGAAACGCCGCGGCGTCAACGTCCGGGTCATGCTGAACCCAGCGCGACGCGACGGGCAAAGCGATAACGAAAAGTCTCGCAGACTATTGCTCAAAGCTGGTGTCAAAGTCCGGAACAGCAGCGAAGCTTTTGCGCTGACGCATCAGAAGTCGATGGTAATCGACGATACATTAGGCTTTGTAGAATCTCTCAACTGGGAGACGCGGGACCTCACGGAAACCCGTGATTATGCCGTCGTAACCACGAGCAAGCGCGAAGTTGCAGAGATGATAGCGTGCTTCAACGCCGACTGGTCACGAAAGCCGTTCAAACCCGATCCTAAATCACGCCTCATCTGGTGCCCTAACGACGGCCGCGAGCGTATTGCGGCTTTTATCGATGGGGCCAAGAAAAGCCTCTGGATCCAGAACGAACGCTATCAGGACACGGTAATTATCGAGCGGCTGGTTCAAGCCATGAATCGTGGCGTTCGCGTCCGAATCATGGCGCGCCCCGCGCACAAGCTGAAGAAGAACAAACTGGTTGAAGCGGTCGGCGGTCTTCGTATCATGCACGACGTAGGCGCGAAGATTCATAAACTTAAGGATCTCAAGCTGCACGGCAAGATGCTGCTCGCAGATGAGAGCCGCGCGATTGTAGGATCGATCAACCTCACACCGGGGAGTTTCGATGCAAGACGAGAACTGGCCGTCGAGACCGACGCCAAGCATGTTGTGAAACGACTCGTCAAGACATCGCGCCTTGATTGGAAGAATTCCAAAAAGCTCGATTTGTCTGATGAGGGAATTTTAGCCGATTTTGAAAAACACGGCACTCAGGGAGCGGACAAGCTCGCTATCGCCACCAAGTCAACCAAGCAGAGCGCTAAATAACCGAATGGGAGGCCAATCATGTATTCCATAGCGCGCTCCGCATGACCGTCGGAGATTCGGCGAGCTTATCGCACGAAACAGTCGGATTGCGTCGCATCCATTCTCGCCGAGCGGTCGTTGGAGTCTTCGAAGAGCCCGCTTTGCGCCGAAAGCGGCCCCCCCCCGAAATGTCATTTCATCGCTTGATGCCAGGCTCCACAGAGTCGACGAGGGGCGTCACTCCCGACACTTGTCGTGATCGTCTCAGTCGGAATCTACTTTTTTGGCCTATCACATCACTCACGAGATTAGCAGATCAAGGGGTCGGATCTGGTCGAACAGGCTCGTCTTCGGCAATCGCCCGCCACCCTGCCCCTTCGAGGTCATCGTACTGGCCGTTCCTGAGCGACCAAAGAAATCCCATCAGGCCGATCAGACCGAGCGTCAGTGCCAACGGCACGAGGAACACCAGGACTTCCATCAGCCAAACTCCCTGACACCCCGGTGTGCGCGGAGGGCATTCAGTATCACCAGCAGCGACGAACCCGACATCGCAGCCGCCGCCACCAGCGGCGTCGCCAAACCAGCAATCGCCAGCGGCACCGCAAGCAGATTGTATCCGGCGGCGAGCCACAGATTCTGCCGCATCAGCCGCAGTGCCTTGCGCGAGAAGCCGATGGCCGCCACCACGGGCGCCAGGCGGTCGCCGAGGAAAACCAGGTCGGCCGTGGCTTGGCTCAAATGGGTGGCGCTCACCGGCGACATCGAAACATGCGCAGCCGCCAGCGCCGGCGCGTCGTTCATACCGTCTCCCACCATCATGACCTTCAAGCCCTGCCGCTTCAGCTCATCGATGCGGGCGATCTTGTCGGCGGGTGTGACACCGGCGCGCCATTCCTGAATGCCGAGCAAATGCGAGGCATGCTTCACCGCAGGCTCGCGATCCCCCGAGAGGATCTCGACCGCGATCCCGGCCCGCACCAGCGTCGCCACCGCCGCGGCCGCATCCGCGCGCAGGCGCTGTCGCACCGCAAAGACGTGGCAGTCGTCGCCATGCCGGAAGGCGACCACCGAAGCCTCTGGATCGCTGCACAGAATCTCGTTGGCGAGCCGGTCCGCATCACAGAACGACGGCCTCCCCAGCCTGATCTCGACGTCCCCGACAAAGCCCCGCACGCCCTGACCCGGCACTTCCTCGATCCCCGCTAACGGCTTCTTTGCGCGCGCCGCGCGGGCAACCGCGGCTGCGACCGGATGATGGCTGGAAAGCGCAAGCCTACCCGCCAGCGCAAATTCAGCTTCCGGAATTTCACCCGCATTGGTGACGTCGAGTTCGGGCATGGTCAGCGTGCCCGTCTTGTCGAACACGACCCTGTCGACCTCGGCCAGTCGTTCGATGGCATCACCGGAATTGAGCAATACGCCAGAGCGAAACATGGCGCCCGATACCACGGTCTGCACGGCGGGGATCGCAAGCCCCAGTGCACAGGGACAGGTGATGATCAGGACCGCGATCGCGGTGACAATGGCGTCATGCCAGGTCGCGCCGAACGCGACCCAGCCCAGCATGGTCAACAGCGCCGTGGCGTGCACGACGGGCGCATAAAGCCGCGAGGCGCGATCCGCCAGTTGCACATAGCGGGAGCGCGCCTGCACGGCGTTGTCGAGCAACCGACTGATTTCGGCCAGCAGCGTGCCTTCCGAGGCCGCCGCGACCCGTACGCGCAATGCGCCGGAGAGATTGAGCGTTCCCGCATAGACAGCGGTGCCCGGCTCCGCCCTGACCGGCAGGGTCTCGCCGGTGATCAGGCTTTGATCGATCTTGGATTTCCCTTCGATCACCGAGCCGTCGACAGCCGACCGCTCACCGGGCCGCAGCAAGACGATGTCTCCGACCTGCACCGCGGCGATCGGCACTTCGCTGATCTCGTCAGCGCCGACAAACTTTGTCGCGGTCTCTGCCTTCAGGGCTGCCAGATTTCCGGCGACGGCACGCGTCCGCCGGCGCAGACTCTGATCGAGATAGCGGCCAGCCACGAGAAACGTGATCAGCATCAGCGCTGCGTCGAAATAGGCGTGTTCGGCGTGGTGAATGGTTTCAACCACCGACATTGCCAGCGCCAGGACGATGCCAATGCTGATGGGAACGTCCATATTGGTGCTGCGCGCCCGCAGCGCACGGAATGCGGATCTGAAAAACGGCTGTCCCGAATAGGCCGCCGCCGGCAACGCAATCAGAGCGGACAGCCAGTGGAAAAAATCGCGCTGCTCCGGGATCATGTCGGTCACATTGCCGGACCAAACCGGAACCGACAGCATCATCACGTTCATCGCAGCAAAGGCAGCGACGCCGAGGCAGCGCAGCAGGAAGCTTGCCTGTTCGTTCTCCAGCGTTTCAGCGCGGACCGGCTCGAACGGATAGGCCCGGTAACCAAGCTCCGCCAGCCGGTCGATGAAGCGAGCCGGATCCAGCGCGCCTTGCTTCCATTCCAGTGCCACGCGGCGGTCGGTCAGATTGACGCGGGCCAGTGTCACGTCCGGCAACGCGGAAAGGCCGCGCTCGATCTTGGACATGCAGCCGGCGCAACTGACACCCTCGACCGCGAGATCGATATGCGACAGGCCCGAGTCCAGGTTCCTGACGTAGTGCGAGAAGTCGCGCGTTGCCTGCATGTGCGCTTTCCTAGTTGAACAAGACGCGGTTTTTGGACAGGAACAGGCGCTGGCCGGCAGATGCGCCTTCCAGCACCAGGTCCCATTGGCCCGATGCGATCGCTAGCGCGCTGCCGCGATAGATACCGATCCCGACTTCCGCCAGCGTGACCGGCAGATCGGCCCGCCGGTCGGTCGGCCGCTCGAAGCGGCCTTCGAACGTCAGGCCGGTCATCGGACGGCCGGCATTGTCGCGGGCCTCGACCTGCAACGTCGCCCCGCCCTGCCCGCTGCGCTCGACATGCGCGTCGACCTTCCAGTTGCGCGCGTTCTGGTCGCGGGCCGCCAGAATTTCCTTTTCGTAGGCAAGGCTGGCACTGTAGGCGCTGTCGACTTCGGTGCCCGGCAGCGTCTGGATGGCGAGCCGCATCATGACGAGGTTGACCCCGATCACGACACCGAAGAATGCAACCAGCATGAAAAACACCCTGCGCCCGGTCAAAGGCTTTGGGGCCTGCGATTTTCTCATGCAACACTCCTCCCGGATCTCATGGCGTCACGAAATGATCGGTCGCGGAGGCGACCTCGCCGAGCCCGATATCGGTGACGTGAAAGTGCACCGGAATGGACTTCTCGGGATTGCTTTCGGTGGGCGCTGTCACCAGCAGTCGCAACTCGGTGGTCTGGTCCCGGCCCAGGATGATCATCGGCCGGTCCTGCGTCAGGGAATCGGCGCCGACGACATGGACTGTGCCATTGACCGGACCGTCGATATCAATCGCTATGACACGATCGAAGCCGCGCTTGTTCAGGAGACGAACCGTATAGGCATTGCGGATCGAACCGTCGCTCAGCTTCACCGCGACCGGATTGCGATCGTGCAGCACGTTGATGTCGAGCAGCGTCCGCGTCAGCAGCGCGTACAGCATGACCGCGCCAACGCAGGCGATCATGGCCAGGTAGGTGACGGTACGCGGGCGCACGATGCGGTAAACCGGCGGTGTGCCGGCCTGGCGGCGCTGGATATTGATATCGTTGTCATATCCGATCAAGCGGGTTTCGCGACCGATCTTCGTCATCACCGCGTCGCAGGCATCGATGCACAGCCCACACTGGATGCAGTCGAGCTGCGCACCGTTGCGGATGTCGATCCCGGTCGGGCACACGGCGACGCATTGATAGCAATCGACGCAATCGCCGACCGGCTCGCCAAGCGCCCGCAATTCGTTCGCCTTCTTCAACGACGTGCGTTTCTCGCCACGATCGTATCTGTAGGTGACGTTGAGCGCCCATTCGTCGGTAAGCGCCGCCTGAATACGCGGCCATGGGCACATATAGACGCAGACCTGTTCGCGCATGAAGCCGGCGAGCAGATAGGTCGTGGCGGTCAGTATCGCAATCCAGATATAGGCCAGCATCGGCGCCTGGAACGTCACCAGCTGCTTCACCAGCGTCGGCGCATCATTGAAATAGAGCACCCAGGCACCACCGGTCCACCAGGCGATCATTAACCAGATCGAATGCTTCAGGACGATCTCGGCGAACCGCTCGAGCTTCATCGTACCGCGCGCCGCATCCTTGCGCATACGATCACGTCGATCGCCCTCGATCAGGCGCTCCACGGCGTAGAACAGATCCGTCCATACGGTTTGCGGGCACAGATATCCGCACCAGATACGGCCACCCACCGAATTCATCAGAAACAAAGTGATGGCCGCGACGATCAGCAGGCCAGTGAAGTAGTAGACCTCCTGTGGCCACAACTCGATGAAGAAGAAATAGAAGCGGCTGTTCGGCAAATCGACCAGCACAGCCTGGTCGGGGGCGCCCAAGCCGCGATTCCAGCGCACGAACGGCAGCAAATAGTAGACCCCGAGGCAGAACGCCATCAGGCCCCATTTGATCCGGCGGAAGGTTCCCGACACGCTTTGCGGATAGACCTTCTTCCGGGCCGCATAGAGCGGTCCGTCGTCTTCAAGCTGCAGTTCGGTTGTGTTCACGGGCTTGTTCATCGAAGTGGTCTCGTGCGCCTGGGGCGGAATGTAGGCCCACCCCCGCAACCCTGATTGATCCACCTCAAACAGCGCGCAACTTCCTGCGCCCGGCGGTCACTTACCTCCGCCGAGAGAGTGAACATAGACGGCCAGCGCCTTGACCGTGGAAGGGTCGAGACGGCCTATCCAGGCCGGCATGACGCCGCCGCGGCCATTCGTGATGGTCTCGATCAGCGTCACCTCGTCCGAGCCGTAGAGCCAAATCTTGTCGGTAAGGTCGGGCGCGCCGAGCTCCTGGTTACCCCTGGCATTGTCGCCGTGGCATGAAACGCAATTGTCCGCGAAGATCTTCGCGCCAGCCGACTTGTCGTAGCCGGGACTGGTCGGCAGACCCGACAGCGACCGGACGTAGTTGGCGACGGTGACGATCTGATCCCTTTTGAGAATTCCATCCTTGCCAAAAGCCAGCATGGTATTTTCGTGAGCCTTCGGATGCCCGGAACGGGCGCCGAACTGGATCGTCTGCATGATCTGATCGAGCGAGCCGCCCCACAGCCAGTCGTCATCGTTCAGGTTGGGATAGCCCTTGGCACCGGCGCCGCCGGAGCCGTGGCATGGCGCGCAGTTGTCGCCGAACACCGTCTTGCCGCGGGCCCGTGCCAGCGCCAGCAAGGCAGGATCCTTCTCGATTTCCGCCAACGGCGCTGCGCCAAGCGCGACCATTTTGTCGCCGCGGATCTTTTCCAGATTGGCAAGTTCGACGGCAACATCCGCGCGCGAGGAGTAATTCAGCACGCCGGTGGTATGGCTCCACAGCAACGGCCACGCCGGATACACCACCCAATAGCCGATCGCCCAAGCGATGGTCAGGTAAAACGTGATGACCCACCAGCGCGGCAGCGGAGTGTTCAATTCCCTGATGCCATCCCACTCGTGGCCCGTGGTCGTCTTGCCGGAGACTCTATCGAAATCGTTGTTGTGCTCGGTCATGATCCCGTCATTCCTCCCGCAACGGCATTCTCGCCGCCTCGTCGAACTCGGCCCGGTTGCGCGGCCAGAGCGCGTAGGTCACGATCGCAATGAAGATTCCGACAAACAGCGGTGTCCAGAACGTCGTGACGAAATCCGACGTGATGTTCTGTACCGTTAGAATGGCTTTCATCGTTCTGCCTTCTCAGCGAGGTTTTTCTCAGCGAAGATTTGCTTTTTCGTTGTAGAGCTTGAAATCGACCAGCGTTCCCAACATCTGCAGATAGGCGACAAGCGCGTCCATCTCGGTCGGCATGCCTGGCCTGCCGTCAAAATTCCGGGCAGCCGCTTTCGGGTAGCGCTTGGAAAACGCGTCCACGCCGTCGCTGTCGGGGTCGGTCTGGGCCTTGAGATCGGCCGCAGCGTTGGCGATCTGGTCGTCCGTATAGGGTACGCCGACCGTGCGGCTGGCGCGTAGATGATCGGCGATCCCCGCAACATCCACCTCCGCCTTCGACAGGAAGGCATATCCGGGCATTACCGATTGCGGCACGATCGCGCGAGGATTGGTCAGATGCGTGACGTGCCATTCATCGGAATATTTCGCGCCGACGCGGGCGAGATCGGGACCGGTTCGCTTCGATCCCCACTGAAACGGGTGGTCGTACATACTCTCGGCTGCGAGCGAGTAATGGCCATAGCGCTCGACTTCATCCCGCAACGGCCGGACCATCTGCGAGTGGCAGAGATAGCAGCCTTCACGGACATAGACGTTGCGGCCAGTGAGTTCCAGCGGCGTATACGGCCTGATGCCGTCGACCACTTCGATTGTGCTCTTCAGATAGAACAACGGCGTGATCTCGACGAGGCCGCCAATCGCGATCACCGCCAGAATCCCCCCGACGAGGACGATCGAGTTCTTCTCGAAGATCTGGTGTCTGCTCCAGAATGACATCTAGTCGCTCCTCATTCCGCCGGCTGGAGCGCGACGGGCGATTGCACTTCCGCCTCGCCGACACGCACCGTCATCCAGAGATTATAGGCCATGATCAACGCACCGATCAGGAACAGCGCGCCGCCCGCCGCGCGAATGATGTAGAACGGATGCATCGCTTCCACGGATTCGATGAAGGAGTATTCGAGGAAGCCGAGCGAAGTGTAGGCGCGCCACATCAGGCCTTGCAGGATTCCCGAGACCCACATCGCCGAGATGTAGAGCACGATGCCGATGGTCGCGATCCAGAAATGCCAGTTGACGAGCTTGAGGCTGTAAAGCCCCTTGCGATCCCACAACCAGGGAAACAGGCAGTACAGCGCGCCGAACGAGACGAACCCGACCCAGCCGAGCGCGCCGGAATGAACATGGCCGATGGTCCAGTCGGTGTAGTGGCTCAGCGAATTCACCACCTTGATCGACATCAGCGGGCCTTCGAAGGTGGCCATGCCGTAGAAGGCGACGGACACGACCAGCATCCGGAGCACGGGATCGGTGCGCAGCTTGTCCCAGGCGCCCGACAGCGTCATGAGGCCGTTGATCATGCCACCCCAGGACGGCATCCACAGCATGATTGAGAACGTCATACCGAGCGTTTGCGCCCAATCCGGCAGCGCCGTGTAGTGAAGGTGGTGCGGCCCGGCCCAGATGTAGAGGAAGATGATCGCCCAGAAATGGATGATCGACAGCCGGTAGGAATAGACCGGCCGCTCGGCCCTTTTGGGGATGAAGTAATACATGATGGCGAGGAAGCCGGCGGTGAGGAAGAACCCGACCGCGTTATGGCCGTACCACCACTGGAACATCGCATCCTGAACGCCGCCCCAAGCGATGTAGGATTTCGAGCCGAACACCGACACCGGCAGTGCAGGATTGTTGCCGAGATGCAGCACGGCGATGGTGACGATGAAAGCGAGATAGAACCAGTTGGCGACGAAGATATGCGGTTCCTTCCGCTTCACGATTGTCATCAGGAAGACCAGCAGATAGGTCACCCAGACGATCGTCAGCCAGAGATCCGCATACCATTCCGGCTCGGCATATTCCTTGGATTGGGTAACGCCGAGCAGATAGCCCGTGCCCGCGATCAGGATGAAGAAATTATAGCCGATGACAACGAACCACGGCGCGAGATCGCCAACGAGACGCGTACGGCAGGTCTTCTGCACCACGTAGAACGAGGTTGCGATCAACACATTGCCACCGAATGCGAAGATCACTGCCGACGTATGTAGCGGCCGCAGACGACCAAAACTGGTCCAGGGCAAGTCGAAATTGAGCGCCGGCCAGGCAAGCTGCGATGCGATCAGCAGCCCGACCGCGAAACCGGCAATACCCCAGAACATCGCCATCACGGCCGAGAACTTGACCGGACCCATATTGTAATTGGGTCGGCCGTTGATCTCCCGGGGCGGCAGCACCGCGGAACGGTCGTAATACCGATTCAGGATCGCAAAGACAGCCCCCAGGCTGGCAGCGCACGCCAGCGACGCATGGAAGGCGAACGCCGTATCTAGCGCCTTTCCCGCGGCGAAGAGGCACAGAAATGCCGTCGCGGCAAACACCAGCGTCAGACCGGCTTCGCCATGCGTCATCGATTTCGCGGATTGAGATGGGTTCATGCGCGGGCTTCTCTTCTGTAGAGGTCAGCCTGAATGATCACACCTTCGGTATCTCCGAATTGATCGAGGTCAAACTCGGTCAAATTTGCGAGCGCTGGGGAAAACACTGATCAGGTGTCAGCAGCAGGAAGGACCGATCGGAATGGACGCGCGTATTCTGGCCGCGCGACGCTGCCGTTCGATCGCACGCAGCCGCTTCGAAAGCTGCGCGGATCCTAATTCCGCCGCCAGGCGCTGTTCCAGCGCGTCGGCCGAGAGATGACGTGATGTCAAAAGCCGGTAGAGTTCCGGGGGAGACAGGTTTAGGTCTTGCGCGATCTGCTCGAACTCCGCACGTTGCACGCCGCGCAGCCTGTTCTTGCGCGCGCACACAGCGACGGCGGTCTTGAGCCACCGCGCCAGAGCGCCGCCAAGCGACGAGCTTCCTGCATCACCTGACAAAATATGCACGTGCGCCCCCTCGCAAGATGAAGCTGGCAGCCAAGCCCGATCCGGCGATATCCGCCTTGACCTGAATCAAGCTGGAAAGGAGCGCTAGACGGCCTTGCTGAATCGCGCCGGATCAGTGCGCGTATGGGGATCGAATGCCGCCGCAAGCACCCGCACCACCTGATGACCGTTATCGGTGGCGGTCACAACGCGGCCCTCAATGCGTACCAGGCCGTCGTCGACCAAGGGTTGCAGCAGCGCCAACTCTTCGGCAAACGCCATGTCCGGCGCGGTGACGTCGAGGTCCGCCTGAAACGCGCACATCAGGCTTTCGATGGTGCGGGCCCGCTGCTTTTCGGCGGCATCGAGCCGGCAACCGCGCGACGACGCCAGGCGGCCATCGGTAATGGCGCGAACATAGCTTGGAACGTCGGAGATATTCTGGACGTATCCGTCCTCAAATCTTGAAATCGAAGATGCTCCGAGGCCGATCAGGGTTTTCCTGCCATCGTCGGTATATCCCTGGAAATTGCGATGCAGCTGCCCGGACATCGCGGCCCGGGCCAACGCGTCGTCCGGTTTTGCAAAATGGTCGATACCGATCTTCAGAAACCCGTGGCGCAGGAACTCCGCGGCGATAGCTGCGGCCTGATCGATGCGATCGTCGACGCCCGGGAGCGTGCTTTCGTCGATGCGCCGCTGATTGGCTTTCAGACGCGGCATATGGGCATAGCCGTAACAGGCGATGCGGTCCGGCGACAGCGTGGCGACGATCTCGCAGGTCTTGCGAAGCGAGTCGATGGTCTGCAGCGGCAATCCGTAGATCAGGTCGAAATTCAGATTGCCGATGCCGGCGGCTCTCAACCGCAACACAGCGGCTTCGACATCCTGCATCGGCTGCCACCGGCCGATCGCCGCCTGCACCAGGGGATTGACGTCCTGCACGCCCAGACTGGCGCGGTTGACACCAAGTTCCTTCAGGCTCTCCGCCAGCAACGGCGTCACATAGCGTGGATCGAGCTCGATGGCATGCTCGAAGCTATCCTCAAAGGTGAAATGGCTGCGCAGGACTTTCATCACCGATGCGAGTCCCTCGCCGCCCAGAATGCTCGGCGTTCCGCCGCCCCAGTGCAGCCGGGCGATTCGGACCGGTCCGGACAAGGCGACGATGACCAGTGCAATCTCGCGTTCCAGCGCTACGCGATAGGTCGCGATGACGTCGTCGCGCATCGCTTTCTTGGTGTTACAGCCGCAGTAAAGACAGAGCTCGCGGCAATACGGCACATGCAGATAGATCGAAACGGCCTCAGACGTGTCCAGATCCTGCAACCACCGCCGCTGGTCGGCGGAGACCACCGCTGGCGTGAATTCGGCCGCCGTCGGATAGGACGTATATCGCGGCACCTGCAGTCGGGCGTAACGGCGAACAATATCGTTCACGGCAGTGCTTCCTTGCGCCGGACAAAATGCCCTGGTTGGAACCGTCGTGAATCAGAACGGTCGGCGCCTAACGTCGGACTGTTGGGCCAATTGCTTCGGACGGGTCTGCAGATCGCCCCATGCCAACACGGCCCCAAAGACAACGAACATCAGCACTACGCTTAGGGCAACGAGCATCGAATCGACTGGCATGGCTTGCCTCCTGTGATGGAGAAACGATGCCTGCCTTGCTTCGTCAGGGCTTTGACTTGAATCAATCAGACACGAGTTGCGGCGCAGAATTCCTTCACGCCGCGGCCATGGCCTCGGCGCGTGCCGGGTCGATCAGATGAACACCGCCGGTGACGATAGCCAGCATCTTTTCGCGCGCAAACCGCGTCAATGTCCGGCTTACCGTCTCGATCGTCAGCCCGAGGTAATCGGCGATATCCTGCCGGCTCATCGGCAAGGAGATCGTCTGCCGCTCGTCGCCGATATGGGCCAGCCGCGCCCGCCAACCGACGAGAAAGGCCGCGACCTTCTCTTCTGCGGTACGCCGTCCAAGTAAAAGCATCTGCTCCTGAGCCAGCATCAATTCGCGCGCCGCGAATTCGTTGATCCGAAGCAGGAAATGCGGTCGATGTTCAATGAAATGCGCAAACGCGTCGGCAGGAAAGCGGCACACCGAAATGGCTTCGATCGCATCCGCCGAATAGCCGTAACGCTCCGATGGCATCGTGCCGAGAAAATCTCCCGGCACCGCGAAGCCGATTACCTGCCGCCGCCCATCGGGCAACAGCTTGTAGAGGCGCGCAACGCCCGCGGTCACGTTGTGGACGGAAGTGGCGGGCTGTCCCGCATTGAAAAGCGCCTCGTTGCGCGTCAAATGAACATGGCGAGCGATCCGTTCGAACTCGGCGAGGTCGGCCTGGTCGAGCGCGCCGCATATGCTGAGCGATCGGACTGCGCACGCCGAGCAACGGCCGAAAATGACGCGATTCGGATTTGGCGCGATGGTTCGTATCATTGCCTCTGCCCGTTCGGCCGAATCTTCGGCCAGTGCATTTTCCGGTCGTAAATGGCGGCTCAAGGGCACGCCGGGATATGCTCCATTTTAGTGGGTTCACGGCAGGCCGATTGATCCAGATCAAGTGAAGCGCCAATTAGACCTGCATTGTACGGCGCACGCTTGGAAGCCAGCCTCCGCCCGGAGTGATCCCGAAAATGATTCGACGAATTCTAACACCGCTGGCGCTTGCGCTCGTCACGCTGACGCAGGCCGTCGCGGCTTCACCTGACGAACAGCGCGGCAGGACGTTCGCACTCACCAACTGCGCGCGATGTCACGCCGTCGATCGGGTCAGCCAAAGCCCGCTCAAGATCGCGCCGCCCTTCCGCGTGCTGCACAAACGTTATCCGATAGAGACCCTGGCTGAATCGCTCGCCGAAGGCATCCAGACGGGTCATCCGACCATGCCGGAGTTCCAGCTCGATCCCGATCAGATTCACGATCTGTTGTCGTATCTGAAGACGCTTGAATAATCGGCTCTACGCGCGAAACAGACTCGCCTGGAGCGCGTCGCGCCGGGAAGATTGAGCTGCATCAAATCGATCGTCGCCTGGACGTGTTACCTGCCCAACACCAATCCAGAATTCGCGGAGGTTCCCATGCGCGCGCATCAGATCATGACCCGGCCGGTCTTCACCGTCTTGCCGGACGCCACCATCCTCGAAGCCGCAAACCTCATGTTGCGGCGGCATATCAGCGGGCTTCCGGTGGTCGATGCGGCCGGGAAGCTGGTTGGCATCGTCTCGGAGGGTGATTTCATTCGCCGCAGCGAAATCGGCACCCAACGCAAGCGCAGCCGTCTCTCGAACTTCATTCTCGGCCCGGGTCAGGCGGCGACTGACTTCGTTCACGAGCGCGGCAGCAAGATCGCCGAGATCATGACGCATGATCCGGTGACGATCAGCGAGGATACTTCGCTCGCCGCTATCGTGGCGCTGATGGAGAAGAACAAGCTCAAGCGATTGCCGGTGATGCGCGGCGAAAATCTCGTCGGCATCGTGTCGCGCTCCAATCTGCTACAGGCGGTCGCGAGCCTTGCCCGCCAGATCCCCGACCCGACGGCTGACGACGATCACATTCGCGACCGCATCATCGATGGGCTCGTCAGGAACGACTGGTGTCCTCAGGGTCTCAGCGTCGTCGTCCGCGACGGCGTGGTGCATCTGAGTGGCATCATTACCGACGAACGTTCGAGGCAGGCCGCCATCGTCTGCGCGGAGAATATCTCCGGGGTGAACAAGGTCCACGACCATCTGTGCTGGGTCGATCCGATGTCCGGGCTGTACTTTGTCGCACCGGAAGACGAAGAACTCGCGAAGGCGAGTTAGGGAACGCAACCGCGCCGACGTGGCCGAATACTTTCCACTGCCGTTGCTGCTACGGCCCTTCAACCCTGGACGTCAGCGGGTAAGCGGCGCTCTGCTGCCGGTACAGCGCTGCAACGCCCGCATCACGTCTTCGCGTGAGATGATGCCCGCAAGCCGCTGATCGTTATCGATCACCGGCATGCTGCGGATGCGGTGATCGACCATGAGCTGAAGCACCCTGGTCAGCCTGGTATCCGTTCCGACATAGATGAAGTCCGAGGTCATGATATCGGCGACAACGCGCCTCATCAGGTCGTTGTAGTGCGGCATCATGCGGGCCGGGGTAAGGATGAAGCAAGCCAGGTGGTCGAACTTCGAAACCAGCCCGACGACTTGCCCGTTTTCTTCGACCGGGTAGGTATTGAAGTCCTCTCGTTCAAAGCGGTCGCCGAGTTCGCGCAGCGTCAGGCTGCGAGCGACCGTCTGGACGTCGCGCGTCATGTGATCGGCAACAATCTGTTCGATGAAATTGTCCAAGACGCGATCCTCAATCGAGATTCGGTACTATTCAATCAAGCCGTCAGCCGGCTGATGTTGATTGAGATCAAGTTCAGTGTGACAGCAGGGAACAGCGGCCTGCCGACGGATCGATGAGCCGTCGCGTCACGCCCCCGAAAATCCATTCGCTGAGCCTCGAGCGGCCATACGCACCGGCAATGACCGCGCCGGCCCCGACGTCTGCCGCAATCCCGTCAAGCTGCTCGGTAACCCCGGCGGCCGAGTCCGGAACCACGGTACGCGCGACGATGCCGTGGCCAAGCAGCCACGCCGCCACGTCCGCGACGTGTGACAGCGCTTCGGCGCGATGGGCGCCTTGTTCGGGAATTTCCGCGATCGTCACATCCCGTGCCGCGGCGAGGATCGGCAACGCATCGAAAACCGCCCTGCGGGCTTCGCGCACATCCTTCCATGCCACCAGCACACTTCTGAAATCGAACCATCCGACTGCAGGCGGCACGACGATGAGAGGACGGCCCGCCTGCATCAAGAGAATACCGGGATCCGCGGCGGCACGGACGTCGACAATGGCCTCGCCGCGGGCGCCAACCACGAGGAGGTCTGCGCACTTCGCTTGCTGCAAGATGTACGGCGCCGGTGTTGCCTGCGCGGAGCGCCATTCAACGGCTTTCGCGCGCTTTCCGACACCAGCACGAAACTCCGCCTCGAGTTCGGACAATCGCCTTCGAATAATGACAGCCTCTTCGTCGAACAGCTTTTGCGCATAGCCGCCCTCGGCAAAATACAAAGGCGGCCTGAGGTCTGCCGCGGCGATGCCGATTACCCACGCCCCAAAACGCTCGGCAAGATCACCGGCCACCGCGAGACAAGCCTCGTTCGGCCGGTCCAACGCCAAGCTGACCATGACTGTCTTGTAGTCCATATCCCGCTCCACGCCCTGGCGCCAAATCCCCTATGGGCGTTCTGCCCGTGAAGCGACATCCTAGGCGGCGATTCCGGATCGGACCTGACCTGGATCAAGACCGGCACGCTTTCTCCAATAGGTGGCCGGCCTGGCGTTTCGGGACGCCATGCGAGTGCGAATGCGTGGATATTATCTTTTATCCCAATGAGGTAAGCGCTATTGATAGCCTCACCTCGTTGCCAATGCAGATCGCACGATTGGACACGTGTACGGAAAGGTTCGAGACGAAGCATGATTGACGTCGACCGTCCATTTCGCAGTCAGAATCCGCTCAATCGGAACGTGCGCAACGGTGTCGAGGGGTCCGGTGTCGGCACCTGGGATTTTGAGTTTTCGACCCGGGAATTGACCTGGTCCAACACAACACGGAAGCTTTTCGGCATCTCGCCGGACGCACCCATCGATTACGATATCTTCCTTTCGCTACTTGATCTGCAGGACCGCGATCGCACGGCGCACGCCGTGCAGGAGTCGATCGATACCGGGTGCAATTTCGATATTCAGTACCGGGTGCACGGGCATTCGGATGCGGGTCATTGGGTGCGCGCGCTCGGCGCCATTGTCGCCGACTCCGATGGCGCCCCAACCCGGCTGAGCGGCGTCATGATCGACATCGACCGCGAGAAGCGCCTCGAGGATGAGTTGAGGACACGCGAGCGGCATTTCCGCTCGATCTTGGACACGATCCCCGATGCTATGATCGTGATTGACGAGCACGGCATCATGCAGTTTTTCTCGAGCGCCGCCGAAAGGCAATTCGGCTACACCGAACCCGAGGCGATCGGCAAAAATATCAGCGCGCTGATGCCGGAGCCCGATCGCAGCCGCCATGACGGTTACCTCGCGCGCTATTTGCGGACCGGCGAACGGCGCATCATCGGCATCGGCCGTATCGTGACCGGGATGCGCAAGGACGGCACCACATTTCCGATGCACCTCACCATCGGCGAAATGCAATCGGGCGGACGACCCTACTTCACGGGTTTTGTGCGCGACCTCACCGAGCAACAACAGACGCAGGCACGGCTGCAGGAACTGCAATCCGAACTTGTCCATGTGTCGCGCCTCAGCGCGATGGGCGAGATGGCTTCCGCCCTCGCCCATGAACTCAATCAGCCGCTTTCCGCCATCAGCAATTACATGAAGGGATCGCGCCGGCTGCTGGCGGGCAGTACCGACGTCAACGCGCCGAAGATCGAGGCCGCGCTGGATCGTGCTGCGGAGCAGGCCATCCGTGCTGGCGACATCATCCGGCGCCTGCGTAACTTCGTCGCACGCGAGGCATCGGAAAAGCGCGTCGAGAGTCTCTCGAAGCTGATCGAGGAGGCCGGCGCGCTGGGGCTTACCGGCGCCCGTGAACAAGGGGTGTTGCTGCGCTTCAATCTCGACCCGGCGTGCGACCTGGTGCTCGCTGACCGGGTCCAGATTCAGCAGGTTTTGGTCAATCTGTTCCGCAACGCGCTGGAAGCGATGGCCGCTTCGTCGTACCGCGAGCTCATCGCCGCCAACGCCAGGGCCGCGGATGACATGATTGAAATTTCCGTGTCAGATACCGGATCTGGATTCGGCGAAGATGCCCATGCCAACCTGTTCCAGCCGTTCTTCACGACCAAGGAGACCGGCATGGGCGTCGGCCTTTCGATCAGCCGAACCATCATCGAAACCCATGGCGGCCGGTTGTGGGCCGAGACAAACAAAGCCGGTGGCGCGACGTTCCGCTTCACGCTGCCCGCGGCCTCTGCAAAGGAGGTGACCGATGTCGCAGAACGGTAAAGTCTATGTCATCGACGACGATGCGGCGATGCGTGACTCGCTGGATTTCCTCCTCGGCTCGGCCGGCTTCAGTGTGCGCCTGTTCGATTCCGCGCAGGCCTTTCTGAACCAGCTTTCGAGCCTGGAGGCCGGTTGCGTGGTCACGGACATCCGTATGCCTGGCATGGACGGCATGGAGTTGCTGCGCCAACTGAATCTTGGCTCCGGCGCCCGCAAGCTTCCGATCATCGTCATGACCGGCCATGGCGACGTTCCCTTGGCGGTTGAGGCCATGAAGCTTGGCGCGCTCGACTTTCTCGAAAAGCCGTTCGACGATGACCGGCTGATCGGCATGATCGCGACCGCCCTCACGCAGAATGAAGGCGGCGCAAAGAACGAGGCGCTCACGGCCGACATGGCCGCACGGGTCGCCTCCCTCACCCAGCGCGAGCGCCAGGTAATGCAGGGGCTGGTGAACGGCCAATCGAACAAGGTGATCGCAAGGGAATACGATATCAGCCCGCGGACGGTGGAGGTCTACCGGGCCAACGTCATGACCAAGATGCAGGCGGGCAATCTTTCGGAGTTGGTCAGGTTTGCGATCCGGGCCGGGGTTTTCGAGGATTGAGCCAAGTCAATTCGGCCGGACGGAAACTGGCTATCTTCCGGCAATGATAAATGCCCGTTACACGCCATCCGGCCGTGCCGTGATCGCCCCGCCATCGAAAAAATCGATGATTTACATCGTCGACGATGACTACGATGTCCTTAGCTCGTTGCGATTTCTTTTGGAGACGGAGGGTTTCGAGGTCCGCACCTTCCGCAGCGGGTCCGCGTTGTTGGGGTCTTCCACCCGGCACGACGCGGATTGCCTGGTTGTCGACTACAAAATGGCGGGAATCGACGGGCTGGAGCTGGCCGAGCGGTTGCGGGGTCTCGACGTCAGCGCGCCGATCGTCATGATCACGGGCTTTCCCGACGAAAACATCGCGTCAAAGGCGAGTTCCGTCGGAGTGCGCCAAGTTCTTCTGAAGCCCAATCTCGAGGATAATCTGGTGGAATGCGTTCGAAACGCAATTAATCCGGCCTCCGCGACTAATCCGGGCTCCACGGCGGGCCAGCCCTGAATATCAGGCAGGCTGCGCCTCCGTAAAACCCCGTAAGTAACCCCCCTTAGGATATCGACCGAAATATTCAGGAACCGGCATTCCCGGTACGCCAAGCCATCCCGCATCGAGGAGATGGCGACATGCACACCCAGACGATCACCGCCCCGGCAACCACGGTTCTCACCGCCCCGCGCGCGCCGATCCCGCCGTCGGCCGACCAATTCAGCGTCATCGCCAGTTGCTCGGGAGTAATCGCGACCGAATTCTCCTACCGCAAGGATGAGGAAATCTACGGCGAAGGCGAGCCATCCGAGTATGTCTATCAGGTGATCCGCGGCGCGGTGCGTACCTACAAGCTCCTGAACGACGGACGCCGCCAGATCGGTGCGTTCCATCTGGCCGGCGACGTATTCGGCCTCGATCCCGGCACCTCCCATCGCCTGACCGCCGAGGCGATCGCCGATACCACCGTCCGCCTGGTGAAGCGCCGCAGCCTGGAAGCCGCCGCGGGATCCAATGTCCGGGTTGCCCACAATCTCTGGACCATGACGGCAAATAACCTCAGGCACGCGGAAGATCATATGCTGCTGCTTGGCCGCAAGACTGCGATGGAAAAAGTTGCCACGTTCCTCCTAGAAATGGACCGCCGGCTCGCCAAGGCTGGTATGATGGCGCTGCCGATGTGCCGGCGCGATATCGGAGATTATCTCGGCCTTACCCTGGAAACCGTATCGCGCGCGCTTTCGCAGCTCAACGACCAGGGCATCCTGGTGTTTTCCAGCGCCCGCCAGATCGTACTACGCAACCGCCAGCGGCTCGCCGACATGGACGCCTGAGGCGGGCCACCAGCCCGCTTCCCGATTTGCTGCACCACCTCGCACACGGATGGGAGTCGACAATGAACAGCTATCGCGTCTCCTTCTACAAGGATCTCCTGAACTCGGACGGACACAGCTTCAAGTGCCTGCAGCGCCATGTCGATGTCCAATCGGACGGCCCGTCGCAGGCGCTGGTGCTGGCCGAACGGCTGGTCGACAACGGGCGCCTGAACGCCGACTGCGTCGAGGTGATGCATCTGGGCGACCATCATGCATTCGAACGCCCATCCAGCCAATCATCTGCCCCCAGCAAACACACATGGAGCCGCGCCTCGTAACGCGCGCGCCATGGCATGGATCGTTTCCCGGAACTCGCCGCCGGCGATTCGTCGAGATCGATTTTCCGATCAGCCGGCGGGACGCTGCTGTGATGATCGGCACCACCTTGCATAGCGTTAGCCGTATTCTCGGCGCTTGGGAGCAAGAGGGCCCGGTCGAGGGCAGGCGGCAGCATATCGTGCTGCGCGACCCCTGCAGACTGTTCGCAATCGCGGGAAGGGCACGACAAACATGACGGTGAGCCCGGCTAGAAGCTCTTTTGTGTGAAGGCGGAAACAAGCACTGAGAGTTTGGGGGATCGCGAAGCCATTGCGGAGCTAGTTGCCGGAATCGTCGTAGGCTGGTCATCAGTCTCAAATCAGATGGCGTGGACGATAGATCAGATTCCCCATATGTCCGGTCGCTCACAATTCCCTCGCAGAAACCGCCCTCCAGAAGGTCCCGCCGGATCCTGTTCTCGCAAAATGCAGCGCGAAGCGACGTCCGTCCGGAGCAGTTCAAGCGCCGGGCGCGCCTGGTCAGCACGATCGCCCGAGGTCGTCAGTGGCTCGATGACGTAGTCTCCGGCCGGGTCCGCACGGTCGCAGAGCTTTGCGCTCGCGAGAAGTGCAGCGTTCGGCAGGTCAACATGGCCATCTCGCTGGCCTTCCTCGCGCCCAATCTTGTCAAAGCAGCCCTAGAAGGCCGCCTGCCGCGCGGCGTCGGTATCGAGCGGCTCCGTGATCCGCTGACCGAGTGGAGCCGGCAGTTCGAGGCGCTCGGACTTAATCCGGAATAGCCGAAATGCCGGTCTCTTCCCATCGAATTCAGGACCCAGCACACAGTCGTCGAACCAGTCTCCGCCTGAGCGGGGAACGGAATTTTCTGATGCGGAGACAGGTGCGCAAACGGACCCCTTTTGCTTGCCAGAGGTCCTACTGGAGACTCGCAGGGTGAGCCAAAGCCCGCACTCCAGCGCAATGAATGCGGCTATTCTTGCAAGGGCCCCAACCCAAAGACTGGGTGGTGGTGTGCGCAATCACGCGCGAACCGGTCTCGCCCGGTTTTCGCCTGAGAACACGGAATTTTTTGTCACCGCGGCCTCCGGACCCGCAGCCGCACCTATTCTAGCCATAGCCGGTGGAAGCTGTGTACACAGCCTGGGGCCTAACACGGTAAAGCGGGTCAAAGGAACCGACAGCAGAGGCGACGCCGCATAGCTGTGAGTTTTTATGGCCGCCTCAATATTGATACCCCGGGCAAATCCAGTTGCCGTAGGCGTCGTAGCCGCAGCCGCCGCGATAATAGGTCCCTGCCGCTGCAGCGCCAACAGCAGCCGCGCCGACCGCCGCCGCACCGACACCGCGTCGATACCCGTATCCGGCATAACCGTAGCGGCCGCCGCGCACTGCGACAGCGCCGCCACGGTGGCCCCCGCCTCGAACTGCGACAGCGCCGCCGCGGTGGCCACCTCCGTGAAATCCGCCACCGCCCCGATAGCCGCCACCCCCGCGGCCGCGGGCATAGGCATCGTCTGGGATCATACTGGCGGTGAGCAGAACGAGTGCTGCAAGAGGAGTAAGAATATAGCGGAGCATGACAGGAATCTCCCTACGAACTCTCCGACCAAGGAGATTGCGGCGCACTCCGCGCGGAAGGTTGATCTAGATCAACGGAACTTGTGCGCTCCGGCATTTCGCGCGGCAGCCTATGCAAATCCACTTGGGATCAGTTTTGATTTTCCCGTCTCGACCTTTGCGTCGTCGCCCGCTCGACTTCATTGGCAAGCTCGTTGAGATGCTGGGCCAGCCGGTCGAACGTGTCCCGCTTCGTCGGGTCCGTTGTGAGGTCCCGGATGAGCGCGCATCCGGCTGCGTCACTGCGGAGCTTTCCAAGCCGACTTGATAATCTTTCACGGCCCCCCCTTTCTGCAGCGGGTGCGGCAAAATGCACATGCGGTGATCCGCCGTCGCCGAAGCGTCGAACGGCTCCGGCTCAATTGGGGTTGAGTGACCGGGGCCGCCGGTGGGACGGCGCGTGCCGGGGGCGACCAAGCACTCACCTCTTTCATTTCAACGCGCATCGTCGCCGGTCAATCAAAAGGACCGAGCCTTAATTGACGAAGTTTCGCTGTTCACCATCCGTAGCCATAGGGCGGGCAATAGCCGCCGCCATACCCATAGCCGCCGCCGTAGCCGTATGGGACGGCCGCATAGCTGTAATAGGGATCGCCGCCGTAATAACCGTAACCGCCGTAATAGCCACGACTGATAAGCGCGCCGCCCACGACGGCTCCGGCTGCTACGCCGTAACCAAGCCTGCGATAACCCCAGCCTCCGCCGCGATAGCCCCAACCGCCGCCGCGAAATCCGACACCGCGATAGCCAAAGCCGCCACCGCGCCAGCCGCCTCCCCAACGCACTTCGGTCGCGCTTTGATCGACCATTGATTTCATCGCCGCCACGTTGGTCGGCATCGGTCCGGCCTGTGCGCTTGCACCGATTAGGGCGACGGTTGCAGTGAGAATGGCGATGCGCAGTGAGCTCAACAATCTCATGATTATCTCCTTACTGTGCGGCAACGCTTGTGCGGGCCGTGAGCGCCAATTTCTGGGCGGCTGGGCCGCGGCGGATTTGATTTAGATCAAAGCCAAGACTGTGAGGGCCGGCCAATA
Source organism: Bradyrhizobium sp. KBS0727 (assembly GCF_005937885.2). Classification (NCBI taxonomy): domain Bacteria; kingdom Pseudomonadati; phylum Pseudomonadota; class Alphaproteobacteria; order Hyphomicrobiales; family Nitrobacteraceae; genus Bradyrhizobium; species Bradyrhizobium sp. KBS0727. The sequence continues at coordinate 5,361,614 of NZ_CP042176.1, forward strand.
GCTGAAATATTGAACGGCCGCAGGGAGGATCGCGGCAATGAAACTCAAATTTTCTGCCTTCGCGCTGCTCGCGGTCTTGCCGGCGCACGCGCGCGCCGCAACGCTCACCGATGCCGAGGCGGCATTCCTCGACCACCTCGTCACAGCGGCAGCAGTGCTCGAACAACGATGCACCGGCTACGAGGTCAATGGTACCGGCGGCGTACAATACGGGGCCGGACTTCTCGGCAGTCCTAATGCCGCAATGGCGATGATCGACGCCTTTAATGCCGCCATTTTGGCGCACGATGGTAGGGATTACGATTCGAGTAAGTTTCGTCCCGAGGTGTTTGAGGCGGCCGGCAAAACGTCCAACCAAGTCCGCGCGGAACTTACCAAAAATCCGAAAGCGGCCTGTGCCGACTAGGGAGATACAGCGTGGCGCGCGGCCTGCTAAGGCGGTATTGAACGTGCTCTCGGAGCTTTTGGAATTTGGCCTTAGACTTTATCAGGCCGCGCGGTCCCATTGAGGTGAAGAGAGCGACCCAGAGTGACGTCAGAACGAGGCATGAAGAAAACACTCGCATCCATGGTGCTGCCGGCGCTGGTGCAGGTCGCACATGCAAGACCTACCGACTGGCAAGCTGAATTGGATCGCTGTCGCGCAATGCCCGAGCAAATGGAACCACTGTTGCGGGCAGGAGTAGGCCCGTCTGCTGTCGCGCGCTCCCGGACTGCGGTGCGTCGCTGTATCCGAATTGAACGGCGGGCACCGAAACATGGCGCACGATAGCCGAAGAACTTCGACTCTCGTTAAGTTCATAGGCTGGAAGGGGTCTTCGAGCCGTTCTACGCCAGCAAGAAAGAAGGTGTGACTGTCCATCGCCCGCGCCCACTATCGAGGCGCACCGTGGGCCAATATGGGCTGGAAATCGGGATCATGCGGGCGCGTCGTTCCGAATGAAACTTCCACAACGACGACACCGCACTGTCATTGGGGGCATCGGCGAGCGCCGCACCTGACCAAAAAGCTGCGAAGGCACGGCCAAGATGCCAGACCAACGAGAGCCGATGGTACAGAGTGGGCCACTGTCGTCCAATAAGCGCGACCTCATTGCTGCGTCAGGCCCGCTTTTTAGTTGCTTTGATTTGGATCAATAGGTGCTGTCGCTTTGAAGATCGAAATCTCGCGTGTGCCATCGCAGATGCAGCGAACAGAGAGGAAAGTCTGATGAGTGACCTTGTGGTGATTGCATTCCCAACCGAGGCGAAAGCTGAGGAACTCCGTCAGAAACTGCTGACCATGCAGAAAGACTATTTGATTGAACTCGGAGATGCCGTCGTCGTCGTGAAGGACGGCACCGGAAACATCAAGTTGAATCAACTGATCAATACCACGGCTGCCGGTGCGGTTGCCGGCACGTTTTGGGGCGCGCTGATCGGCATGATCTTTTTGATGCCGTTGGTTGGCGCTGCCCTTGGCGCAGCGTCCGGCACGCTCAGCGGATATTTGACGGATGTCGGAATTGACGACAAATGGATGAAGGAGACCGCCGCCGCAATTCAACCTGGAACCGCCGCGCTTTTCGTATTGGTGCGCAAGGTCACCGCGGACAAGGTTCTTGAGAGGCTCAAGGGCGAAGGCGGCACAGTGCTAAAAACCTCCCTCGACCACACGAAGGAAGCCGCCTTGCAAGCGGCTCTGGCGGAGGTCAAAGCGGCGGTACAGGCTTCGCCTCCCGTTTGAAGCGACCGCAAACCGACGACCGCAGCACAGTTACTCATTAAGCGCAGATCGGCCCCCAACCCGACTGTCCCACAGCATAGATGCACTGACGACCAGGACCCACAATGGAAACAGGAGCAGGCTTCCATCGATGTGGTTACTTCCAAATATCAGGACCACCGCGACGGCAAACCCTCCGATTGCCAGCCAACGCGGCGTTAGACGCGTATAGGCAGCAATCGTTGACGTCGTAATCATGAAGACGGCCGCTGTCTTAGCTAAGTATATGTTCACCATCCCGTAGGCCAAGCCGCGCCCAAAATGAAAAGTGGGAGACTGGATAAGCAGTTCGGGTGCCGCATGGAATGCAACAATGATCGCGCCGACAACCGCGGCGGCGGCGAACAGCATTGATAACATTAGAAAGCCGCTCCCCAAGAATACCGTCGCAAAAAATCGATCCTCCCGTGAGCCAAGTCGGTCCCGAAGCACGCCCACGAACCAGAGGAAGGCTACTCCGGCAAACGGCACGAGGTTCATGGCAAGCGTGACATACGTCGTATCCCCTGCAAGCCAGGCGCCTCGTTCAAGGGGATCGGAGGGGACCGAAAGTCGCATGAGCCCGAATACGGCGAACATCAGGACCGAAAAGATAATACCCGCATAGGCCGCGGCTCTTGGTGTTTTCAGATAGGCGTCCGTCAAACCTGGTTCGCCCGATATCATCGCGAAACTCCGTGCGGGAAGATTTCAGCAAGGCCACGCATGGTTCAGAATCGCGTCCGCCCGACGCTGAAGACCGGGCAGACAATGGAACGAAGCGTTGTCCTTAGGCCTAGTCGCGCTTGGGCGACTGACGATCCAGGCGCATACGTTGCGCTCTCATTCGCCTTATTTCTTCACTCAATGCGTCGGCTTTTTCGTCGCGCGACGAGCTTTCCGATTTCGCGTCGCTCTCGCGCATCTTTTTTAAAGCTTTCTCCACGGAGAGCTTGGGTGTTTCCGCCATTTTTACCCTCTCTCAATTCGCACACTTAAAAGTGCCGTTGCCTTCAACACAGCCACCTACTCTGCCGGGTTAGCGACCCAAGCCAGCGTCGATCGAGAACGCGAGCGGCAGCGCGGCGCAGGCGGCGAACCCAAGTAGAGCGCCCTAACCCGCTCTTTTGTAAGCTGGCTGAACTTGATCTAGATCAAACAACGGCAACCCCACCGTACCACCATCCAGCGCAGTCGCCCGCAAGTAAAGCACCCCCTCGGGCACATAATCGAACGCACGCGGTGGGAGACGTATCATGAAAGCAAGTGCCGCTCTCAGGAAAGAAACCGATACTGGAGATTGTTGGAAGGCGTTTCGGCCGGGAGACTGGCAGATCTCGATCAACGTACGCGACTTCATCGTTCGAAACGTGACGCCCTACAGCGGCAACGAGGACTTCCTGGCAGGCCCTTCGCAGCGCACAAAGGCGGTGTGGGCAAAACTGCAGCCTTATTTCGCGGATGAGAGAAAGAAGGGCGTGCTTGCGGTCGATGCTGCTTCCCCCTCAACCCTGTTGGCGCACAAGGCCGGCTATATCGATCGTGACAACGAAGTCATTGTAGGCCTGCAGACAGACGAGCCCTTCAAGCGGGCGATCTTCCCGTTCGGTGGCCTCAGAATGGTCGAGAACGGCTTGCAGGCGGCAGGTTTCGAACCCGATGCGCGTGTGCATGAAGCATTCACGAAATACCGTAAATCGCACAATGACGGCGTGTTCGACGCCTATACGCCCGAGATCATGAGCTGCCGGAAATCGGGGATCGTCACCGGCTTGCCCGACTCTTACGGGCGAGGACGGATCATCGGAGATTATCGCCGGCTGGCTCTCTACGGGGTCGACCGCCTCCTTAAGGAAAAGAAAGCGGAGCGGGCGCAAATCGACGACATGTGGCCGACCGACGAAATCATTCGGATGCGCGAGGAGCTATCGGAGCAGATGCGCGCGCTGGCCGATCTGGCGTCCATGGCGAAGCTCTACGGTAGCGACGTATCCAGGCCCGCTGCGAACGCACAGGAAGCATTCCAGTGGACTTATTTTGCGTATCTGGGCGCCATCAAGGAAGCAAACGGCGCCGCGATGTCGATTGGCCGCATATCGAGCTTCCTCGATATTTACATCGAGCGCGATCTGAAAAGCGGCGTTCTGGACGAAGCCGGGGCGCAAGAGCTTTGGGACCAGCTGGTGCAAAAACTCCGCATCGTCCGTTTCCTCCGCACCCCTGACTATGATGCGCTGTTCAGCGGCGATCCCTATTGGGCGACCGAATGCGTTGGCGGCATGGATCTGGATGGCCGGGCTCTGGTGACCAGAAGCAGCTATCGGATGCTGCACACCCTTTACAATCTTGGTCCGGCGCCCGAGCCGAACATTACGGTGCTGTGGTCGACCAAAATGCCAGCACCTTTCAAGCGGTACTGCGTGAAGGTGAGCAAGGACACATCCTCGCTTCAGTACGAAAACGACGATCTAATGCGGCCGTTCTGGGGAGATGACTACGCGATTGCCTGCTGCGTTTCGGCGATGCGCCTTGGCAAGCAAATGCAATTCTTCGGCGCGCGCGTCAACCTGGCGAAGGCCCTGCTGTACGCGATCAACGGTGGCCGGGACGAAGTATCTGGCGACCAGGTTGCGCCGCAGTCGTTGCCCGTCGCGGGCGAATTCCTCGATTACGACGACGTCATGGCCAAGTTCGACATCACGATGGAGTGGCTCGCCAAGATTTACGTCCATGCCATGAACTGCATCCACTACATGCACGACAAGTATTTCTACGAGCGTCTGGAGATGGCGCTCCACGACCGCGACATTTTACGAACGATGGCGTTCGGGATTGCGGGTCTCTCGGTGGTTGCCGACAGTCTCAGCGCCATGAAGTACGGCAAGATTCGCGTCGTGCGAGACGCTACAGGACTGGTGGTCGACTACCAGAACGAGGGCAACCGGTCGACGCCCCAGTTTGGCAATAACGACGACCGGGTCGACCAGATCGCCTGTAGCCTCGTTACGAGTTTCATGGAGAAGATCCGCAAGCACCCGACCTACCGGAACGCGACGCACACCCAGAGTGTACTCACGATCACTTCCAACGTCGTCTACGGCAAGGCCACCGGAAACACACCTGACGGACGGAGGAAGGGCGAGCCGTTCGGACCGGGCGCAAATCCGATGCACGGACGCGACAGCCACGGCTGGCTCGCCTCCTGCCTGTCGGTCGCAAAGCTACCCTACAAGGATGCACAGGACGGCATCAGCTACACGGTCTCCGTCGCGCCCCAAAAAGCGCATCTGTCGGAAGGCCAGCTTATCGATGAGGCCGTCAAGGCCTTCGACGTCTATTTCGATCGCGGCGGCTTCCACATGAACCTGAACGTCATCGACAAGGAGACACTCGAGGATGCGATGAAAAACCCGGACAAGTATCCGCAGCTCACGATCCGGGTTTCCGGGTACGCCGTGAATTTCGTCCGGTTGACGCCGGAGCAGCAGCGAGACGTGATCAGCCGCACCTTCCACGGCCAGATTTGAGCGAGGTGCTCCATGTCGACGGTGCAGGCACTGGAACCCGGAAATCGTCATGATCTCCGGGTCGGCATTTCGCCCGACGCGCCCGATACCGAAGAGGTCAAGGACGAGGAAGGCGCGTTCGGATACTGCCACTCCTATGAGACGTCGTCCCGCTATGACGGACCCGGTCTGCGCGTCGTGCTTTTCACCTCGGGCTGCCTTCTGCGGTGCACTTACTGTCACAACCCGGACACTTGGCACCTCAAGGACGGCACCTATGTTTCGGTCGACCAGGTACTTCGCCGCCTGGCTGATTTCGCGCCCTCCATCCAGGCCCTCGGTGGCGGGCTGACCATCTCGGGTGGCGAGCCCATGGTGCAGCTTGCCTTCACGCGCCGGATCTTCGCCGGCGCCAAGGCGATGGGCCTGCACACGGCGGTCCAGACCTCCGGCTTTCTCGGCGATCGCGCGGACGAGGCCTACCTATCTGAGATCGACCTCGTTCTTCTCGATATCAAGAGCTCGGATCCCGAAACTTACCGCCGGACCACCGGTCGTGACATCGCCCCCACGCTTCGCTTCGCCGAACGCCTGGCTTCAATGTCGAAGCCGGTCTGGGTTCGGTTCACCCTCGTCCCGGGGGAGAACGACGATCCGGCGAATGTCGACGGTATCGCGCGATTTGTCGCGCCGATGAAGAACGTCGAGTGGGTAGAGGTTCAACCTTTCCACCAGATGGGCGCGTTCAAGTGGAAGGCGATGGGCATCGAATACAAGCTTGCGGACACGCTGCCGCCTAGCCGCGAATTGGTCGATCGGGTGCTTGGACAGTTCCGGGCCGCGGGGTGTCAGGCACGCTGAACAATAAATCGTCACATCGATCCAGGGGAGCTCAAAGACATGTTGGACTTTGCACGCGAAATCATCGGAAGCCAGCCGATCTTGACGGCCTTTCTGGCGATCGGAGTGGGCTATCTGGTCGGTCAGATCAATATCGCCGGGTTCTCGCTCGGGGTTGGAGCAGTTCTTTTTGTCGGCCTCGCTATCGGAGCCTTTGCGCCGAAAGCCCAGATTATAGGGCCGATCGGCCTGACCGGCCTGATCATGTTTCTATACGGGATCGGCATACTTTACGGCCGGCAATTTTTCGAAGGGATGGTCGGCGCCGGGCAGAAATACAATCTGCTGGCTCTTGTTGCATGCCTTGCCGGCTTGGGTGTTGCACTCGGGCTGGGCCACATCTTCGGCATCAAGATCGGTCATACGCTTGGCCTGTATGCCGGGTCGATGACGAGCACCGCAACACTTCAGGCCGCGCTCGACGTCATGAAGAACAAGGATCCGTCGATCGGATATTCCATCGCCTACCCCTTTGGCGTCATCGGTCCGATCCTGTGCATCTATCTGATGACCCAGATCGTGAAACCAAAATTCCCGGCGAAAACGCAGCGCTTTCATATGGGCGAGATTTCGATCAGCCAGATGTTTGCCGGAAGAAAACTCGACGAACTGACAACCAGCGTGCTCGCCGACGTCCAGGTCACGATGGTTCGAAAGGATGGACGCAACTTCGTTCCGACCTCCGATACGGCTTTATCGGCAGGCGATGCTCTCATGGTCGTCGCGGAGAGCCAAGAGGCGATCGCCAAGGCGGCGACTCAGCTCGGGAGCCTGCAGCCGGGCCAGTTGGCGAGCGACCGCGCCGATCTCGATTACATCCGTGTTTTCGTTGGAAAGGCCAACATGGTCGGCGTGCCGCTCGTCAGTCTTCCGATGCCGGCCGGCTATCCGACGCATCTGCTGCACGTCCGGCGATACGATGCCGACCTGGTGCCGTCACCCGACCTCATGCTGGAATTCGGCGACCGGGTCGGCGTGCTGATGCCGCCCGACCGAAAGGAAGAGATCCGGCGTCTCTTCGGCGACACCGTAAAGGCGGCGGCCGAATTCAGCTATGTCTCGCTCGGGATTGGGATGGTCCTGGGTGTTCTGCTCGGCCTCATTCCGATTCCAGTTCCAGGCGTCGGTGTCGTGACACTCGGAATCGGAGGCGGACCCCTGATCGTTGCGCTCATTCTCGGCAAGCTCCGTCGCACTGGGCCCATGCTTTGGACCATGCCCCTGCCGGCCAATATCGTTCTTCGAAACTTCGGCCTCGCCATGTTTCTCGCGACCGTCGGGGTGAACGCCGGACAACCCTTTGTCCGCACCGTGGCCGAGTCAGGCTTCACGATGCTGTTTATCGGCGTAGCCGTGCTTCTGACGACGGTGTTCATCGTCTTGTTGGTCGGCCACTACATCATGAAGATTCCATACGACGATCTGGTCGGCGTGGCGTCCGGGGCGACTGGAAACCCCGCCATCCTGGTCTACTCAACCAAGATGGCGCCGACCGAACGGCCCGACATCGGCTACGCCATGATCTTTCCTTCGATGACGCTGGTGAAGGTGATCGCGGCGCAGATCGTGGGTCTGCTCGCGGTTGGCGGCGCCGGCGGCGGATAGCCGGACTGTCGACCGAGGATCCGCCGATGGCCGACCAGGCACCTGAGCCGCAACCGCCTATCTTCAATCTGCAGGCCTACAGCCCTGCCGAAATCAAGGAAGCCGTCGAAAAGGTCGGGGTGAAGAAGGCCAATTTGCCGCTTTTGGCGTCTTTCATGCTGGCGATCGTCGCAGGCGGCGGCGTCGGCTTCGGTGCCCTCTATTACACAATCGTCGCCAGTGACCCCGCGCTCAGCTTCGCCACCGTGCGCGTCGTTGGAGGCCTGGTTTTCTCGCTCGGATTGGCGCTCGTCCTGGTTGGAGGCGCCGAACTATTTACGGGCAACAACCTGATTGTGATGGCCTGGGCGAGCGGAAACGTGTCCACCGCGACGATGCTGCGCAACTGGACGATTGTCTATTTGGGCAACCTGGTCGGAGCGCTTGGGCTCATTGTCCTGGTCTTTTTCTCACATCATCTCGACATGAACGATGGCCGTATCGGCCTTTCCGTATTGAATACAGCCGTCGGAAAGATCCGTCCCGATAGTGTGACATTGTTCTTCAAGGGCATTCTTTGCAACGTGCTCGTATGTGCGGCAGTCTGGCTTGCTTATGCAGGCCGGTCAGTCACTGACAAGATGGCTGCGGTCATATTGCCGGTTTCCGCTTTCATCGCCGCCGGATTCGAGCACTGCGTTGCCAACATGTATTTCCTACCCCTGGCGTGGTTGCTGATCCAGACGGGCCACGCTCCAGCGAATTTCGACGCTTCGTCCGTCACCGTCGCGGGGATCGTCCACAATCTCGTACCGGTAACGCTCGGTAATATCGTGGGCGGTGCTGGCTTTGTCGGTGCTGTCTACTGGGCAATCTACAGAGCGACCTTCGGCGCGCCAAATCCGGACGCGCGGTAACAAGATCCAGGATCAACAACCCGCACAGGACGATCACCATGGCGCTGCAAACTGCCAATTGGGAACCTAACAAGGAGATGCCCGTCGGCAAGGGTGCCACGGTGCAGCAGTTCTCTACCACCGTCGGCAATGATCGGTTCGAGATCAGTGTTGCGCCTTGGGGAGAAGGACAGTTGAAAGTGAACGGCCGGGAGATAGCCAGGACCGCGGATGCCAAGGATCGGCGCCAGGCCTTCACTTTCTTGAAGCAGGCCGCCGAAAGATATGCCCGCGGCGAATCTCTCGAGATACCGAAAGCGGGAAAAGCCCGGCTGATCCCGGCCGTCAAGGCCAAGCTACTCGAGGGCAAAAAAGGCCTCGTCGTGGGTATCGCGAACGAGCAATCGATCGCATGGGGGTGCGCTGCCGCGTTCCGCGCCTTTGGCGCCGACCTGGCTGTCACCTATCTCAACGACAAGGCGAAGAAACACGTCGATCCGCTGGCGCAGGCGCTCGAATCCCCAATTGTGATGCCACTCGATGTCCGCGTGCCCGGACAGATGGAGGCCGTATTCGATCGGATCACCAAGGAGTGGGGCAAGCTGGACTTCGTCGTACATTCCATCGCGTTCGCGCCGCAGCAAGCGCTGCATGGACGGGTGATCGACGTTCCGCTGGATGGATTTCTGACGACCATGCATGTTTCATGCTGGACGTTCCTTCGGATGGCCCAGTTGGCTGAACCGCTGATGAAGAAAGGCGGAACCCTCTTTACCATGACGTATTACGGCAGCCGTACCGTCGTAAAAAACTACAACATCATGGGAGTCGCCAAGGCCGCGCTGGAAAGCGCCGTCAGGTACGCATCCGCCGAACTCGGACCGAAAGGTATTCGCGTTCACGCTATTTCGCCCGGACCGCTCGCCACCCGGGCCGCATCCGGCATTCCCGAGTTCGACAAGCTGCTCGAGAAAGCGAAGGCCAAAGCCCCGGCACGCAGCCTCGTGAGCATCGAAGACGTCGGCGCCGCAACGGCTTTCCTGGCACACGACGTGGCCCGGCTCATCACCGGCGACACGATCTACATCGACGGTGGATATCACAACGTCGACTAGGACATTCAACGACGCAGGTGGGTGCACTACAATTCGGGCGTCCTCCCCTGCTGTTGCTTTCTCAATAGATGCCCGTCAAATAGAAGAACCCGATGACAACAAATACCGCCACGGTCTTCGTCAATGTAATCACGAACACATCCTTGTAGGCCTGCCTGTGTGTGAGACCGGTCACCGCAAGCAGCGTGATGACCGCGCCGTTATGCGGCAAAGTGTCCATACCGCCGCTCGCCATCGCGGCGACCCGATGAAATACCTCGAGCGGAATGTTCGCAGCCTTTGCAGCAGCGATGAAAGTATCGGACATTGCGGCGAGCGCGATGCTCATGCCGCCGGAGGCGGAGCCCGTGATACCTGCGAGCACCGTCACAGTCACGGCTTCATTGACCAGGGGATTGGGAATCGCACTCAGCGCGGCAGACACCGTCTTGAAGCCGGGCAAGAGTGCAATGACGCCACCAAACCCGTATTCAGATGCGGTGTTCAGCGATGCGAGCAGCGCGCCGGCGACGGCTGCCTTACTGCCGTCCGCGAACCTAGCAAGCACGGGCCGCCAGGCAAATATGAAGACGGTCACAATCCCCAGAAGGAGTGCGCCTTCGACGGCCCATATCGCCGCCACCGATCCGATTTGCGTTACGATCGGGTGGTCGCCGAGCGTGATCTCGTGTTTCGCTCCGTAAAAGCGGGGGATCAGGAAGGTCAGAATGAAATTTGAAACACCTACAATGATTAGCGGCAGGATGGCGATCAAGGGATTCGGCAGTTCCTTCTCTTCAAACGGCTCCGGTTCGTTAAGAACCTCCGTGCCATAACCCTCCCCGCGGGCCTGCGCGGCGCGACGACGGTTCTCGATGTAGGCGAGGCCTACGCCGAAAACGAAAATGCTGCCGATGATGCCAAGCACCGGGGCGGCCCACGTCGTCGTGTTGAAGAAGGTCGTTGGTATGATGTTTTGAATCTGCGGCGTCCCCGGCAACGCATCCATCGTGAAGCTGAATGCCCCGAGCGCAATCGTGCAGGGAATGAGACGTTTCGGAATGTCACCTTGGCGAAACATCTCGGCTGCGAATGGATATACCGCGAACACCACGACGAACAGCGACACGCCGCCGTAGGTGAGGATCGCACATACGACGATGATGGACAAAACGGCCCTCTCCCGGCCGAGTATCCCTATCACGGCAGATACGATCGACTTCGAGAAACCCGACAGCTCGATAACCTTGCCGAAGACTGCTCCCAGCATGAAAACGGGGAAATAGCTTTTCACGAATCCGACCATCTTCTCCATGAAGACGCTGGAGAACATGGGAGGCACCAGCGACGGGTCTGTGAACAGCACGGCGCCAAGCGCGGCCACCGGCGCGAACAGGATCACGCTGTAGCCGCGATAGGCCACAAGCATGAGAAAGACCAGAGCGGCCAACACGATCAAGAAGTTCATGGCGAAGATCCCCTGCGCGCCTTCGTTCGACCCCGGCCCTGTCAGGCCGTCGATGTGAGCATGGTCAGACGTTCCCGCTCGAGTTCAGCGATGACCCTCGTGTGGTGCGCGACCGCTTCGCCCAGCAAGTCACGAACCGAAATTACCCCCACGACGTCGTCATTATCCGTCACCGGCAGATGGCGAATCTGGTGTTCGTGCATCAGCCTCAGACAGTCGGAAAAGGTATTGGTAATGTCGGCTTTGACGACGTTGCGGACCATAATGTCCGCGACCGACGTCGCCTCGGCAGATCTTCCGCCGAGGACGAGACGCCGGACGCAATCGCGTTCGGAAAGAACGCCGACGATCGTGCGGCGCTCCATGACCACCAAAAAACCGATGTTCTTGTCGGCCATGAGTTGCATCGCCGAAAGCGCATTGTCGCCGGGTGCAACGGTCCAGAGAGCCTTGGACTTGGCGGCAAGGATCTGTTTCAGCGGTCGGTAGGCAAGGATTTGCTCGGGCCGTCTGAGCGGATGATCCATGGTGCAATCTCATAATGGCTCGATCTGCGTTGAATCTGTGAAGCCGAAGGCGGAATGCCTTGATCTATGTCAAGTGTGGGGCCGATCGATCGCTGTGCGCCGCAACACAGCCGAGGCAACTGACTGCGAAAAACGCGCTGCAAGGGCAAACAGCTGACGATAAGATCGGCCGCGACGCTGTTGTTAGGAGGTGTGCATGGGAAACCCTGGAGCGGCGCGGGAGCGCGGGTAGTCCGGCGACCCGCGCCAGGGCGAGTTTGATATATTTCTTCACGAGACAGGGGCCGTCTCCAATATGCTGGAAATACCGGTGCTCGGCCGGGGGGAGATGCCGCCGATCAGTTCTCCGCTTACGTCATGCGTCGGCTCGGCAGAGATGAAGCCCGCAGAATGATCCTCGGGTCTGCCCATCATTATACAACCCAGATGCCGGGGCAGGAGGTCACTCTTCCGCGCCAGTCGTTTTCGGACGCACACTCGACGCCAATCCAACGGGCGTTCAACGTCTTGTGTATCGCTTACGGTGCCGACAAGAACCTTTTTGCCGATGTCGTCGAAAAGAATTTCCTGCCCAAGCGACGAGCCGAAAGGTGCGAAACAGAGGATAATGACTTTTCCTTCGCCATGACCAAGCTAATCGGCCCGCATATCAATGACAGGGCGCATGGCGCCGCAGCCGGCGGACCGGTTTCCGAAATAATGGATGGCGCGTGCCGCGGTTCATCGCACCTCGGCAGGAGGCACCGTCGGCAGGGAAATTTCGAATGTCGATCCCCGGGGACTCGATTCGGCAAGGACCAAACCGCCTTCATACCGTTCAACGATCGTGCGGCAGATTGCCAAACCCAACCCCATACCCGCGGGCTTGGTCGTGAAGAACGCCTCAAATATCCGTCCTTGGTCCTGTGGATTCACTCCGGGACCGGTGTCATGAACAGACAGGAGAACTGACGAATTTCCTCGGAGCCGCGTGCTGATGTTCAATCGGCGACGATCAGGAGGGGTAGAACTCATCGCCTCGATCGCGTTCTTGACCAGGTTCAAGATCACCTGTTGCAACTGCACTCGATCGACACGCACTAAAGACGGCTCCGCCCGGAACTCGGTCACGACAGATACTTCATTGATCATTAGTTCGTGCCGCAGCAATCGTAACCCCTGTTGAACAACGTCCTCAATGGGCATCATGGCAGGCTGATCTGTTGGTTTCTTGAACAGTTCTCGAACGCTGGTGATGGTCGCGCTCACCCTGAGGCTTGCCTCCTCTATGTCTTTGAGAATGATATTCAGGTCCTGCAGCAAAGGAGGCTGGGAGCGCAGCTGCTTCAGAGCCGTGCTCGTATTCAGCGTGATTGACGCCAACGGCGACCTGATTTCATGTGCGATTGCCGCGGTGGCTGCGTCTATGCTCACCAAGCGGTTCGATCGTTCTCGCCGCTGCATCGTCAGAGCGCTGGCCAGGCGCGTGTATAGTACGATCATCTCGGTCAGCAATACGGACAACAGCATGCAACTTGCGACCAGCGCAAATCCGCGGGCTGCATACCACCCCACCGAAAAGCGAACCGAACTCGCGACGGCCGCTACCAGAAAGTTGGGTAGCCAGGCGAATAAGGTCACCAGGAGCCACAGATCGAGCACAGTCCGTCTTCGGGCGAAAAGCACCAGCAGTGTAGTGGCGCCGAACAGCAACAAGGCGACATTGATTTGGCTGCCCAGTCTTGTCTGCAGCGTGATACTTGTCGCGTAGAAGCTTGGTAATGACTCGACCCTAACCGTCACCAGCCACGACAGCGCGGCGACTGCTCCAAACACGCCGGCAACGGTCATGGCGATACTCGCAGTCGTCGAAATGGGAGAGCTCTTGCCTTTGTCCTTCAGCAAAGCATACGCAAGGATACCCAAGGGGAAAGTTGTGTGCCAGAAAACAAAAAACCAGGCCGGAGTGTTGGAACCGTCCCCGATGATGCCACCCGGTGCGTAGCCGCCCGGAAAGCTCAATGTCTGCAGAAAGGCAAACGAGCCGCCAAAGAGGTATCCACTCGCGAGAGCGAGCAGCGCGCGGTGCGGCTGGACCGAATATTGAGCCAACAGGAGAGTCGCCGTGAGCAGGTCAGCAGCGCTCAGGACCGTCTGAAGGACCGGAACAAAGCTGTCTATTCTTCCTAACTGTACGTTCGCGAACGGAGCAACAAGAACCGCCGTGGCGAGCAGCGCAACTATTACCCCGACAGCGACGGCTCGATGTCCCGGCGTCGAAGGCATCAATGGCACCACGACCGGAGGATCGTGATCTGCATCGGGCAAATACTGGTGAGTGTCCGCTTTCGGCATTGGCGCGCCACTCCCTCCGGCGACGGGCTTCCGCCCACTGAAGTTTTAGTATCCCCCGGAAGACTTCCGTTGGCGAGTGCTTCAGCCGTGTTCAATCAAGTTTGGCGGCCAAAGCCCGGGTATCAAGCATTTCGAGGGAGCCCGTAACCTTTTCGCAGCGCTTGTCGCATCGCCAAACGCAAGGTCCGTTGCCGCCCTGGGCGTTGCTTGTGAGCGGCAGCCCGGATCGCTGCGGGCTTTACGGCCGCATGCAAATGCCGACCGATCCGGCGGATTTTGCTCAGGGATTATCAACTCCGGCGGCATATTTTGCCACGCCGGAGGCCTTCACTTTAGCGAGATTTTGATCCCGCTGACGTTGCCCGCGAACTCCATTCCCGCCCGGAGACCTTGCAGGGCGATCCTTACACCCTTGTCGTTGCTGAGCTGAACGCCTCCGAACCCGCCAACGAAGGCCCCGCCACCTCCAACTGAACTGTAAGTGCCGGCGAAATCGCTGATCTGCTTGATTCCGGTAGCCCATCCTTCCAACCGGCTGATGGACGCGCCGGCTGCAACTCCCAGGCTGAGGCCGGACACCCTGAACGGATAGTCGCGGCCGCGATACGTCACGACACCGCTGCCGCCGCCGGCTCCCACCATCAGCCCTGCCTTCACCAGCTTGACCCGGACATGGCCGGGAGCCTGCGCCGAGGACGGCGTCACCGGCACTGTCAACGCGAACAGCCCAATTGCCGCCAGGGACATGACGACCAAGCGCAGTGCAGCTATCCAGCGCTCAGGGTTTTGCTGCATCGACTTTCTTCCAGGTCTGGTCGGGATCGAACAGGATCAGGCGCTTGGCGAAGAAGTCGGTGCTTTTTCCAAGGTCCTTCTCGTAGACCGTCCCGACATGACTGACCAGGAAGGTCTTCACGCCGGAATTGCCATACTCGGCGGGCCAGGCGATCAGCGCGAAGCCGCCGATCATTTTGTCCTTCACGACATAATTGAGCGTGCCGCCGGGTGCATCCGATCCCTGCGCTTTCAATATCCGGAAATAGTAACCGTGATAAGGCGCCGGCTTGTCACCGGCCTTGTAGCCTTCGGCCGCAGCCTCCGCGACCAATGCGCCGAGTGGGCTCGGATCGCTATCGTCACGCCAGAACAGCCCATCCTTCTTGCCTGGCGTCGATACGATCCGCTGCGCATAAACGCCCCCGCCCTCACCGCGATCCTTGTCGGCGTATTCGTTCTGGGCATCGACATAGGCGAGGCAGGTCTGGATCGCGTCGAGCTCGTTACGGCCGATACGACGATACAGGACCTCGATGCGGCCCTCGTCAGCATCGAAAACCCAGCCGGTCCGGGTGTTGACGAGTGGAATCGGGAACGGGAAGTCGTCCGCGCCCAACATCAGCGTGGCCTTTTTGTTACCCTCAGCTTTGATCGAATGCTTGGCGTCATACATGGACGTGAAGCGTAGACGCGTGTCCGCATCGGCGACCTCGTCGCCCGACGAGACGATGTCATCGGCGGCCCTGCCGAGGACCTTCAAAACATCGCGTGGGCCGCTCTTGACCGCGACAGCCAATGCCGCCGCGGCATCCTCCGGAGAGGGAAAAGACTGCTGCGCCTGGGACACCGAGCTCATCAGGGCCAGCGCCAAGATGGCCGCAACACTTGTCGACACGGCGCGATGGAATGACGTCATGACAGTCATGGCGACACCTCCGCAGGGATCTTTGCGCCGTTCGCAATCCAATCGCGATACGTGCGGAACGTCAGTCCGAGTTTCTCGTAGTAAACCCGCAGGTAGCCGTCGCTACCGCGCGTCACCGCATCCGGCACTACGGCCTGCACCTCTTGCGCCATTACACCCACATACGTCTTCCGGCTGCCGAGATAGCTGAAGCGGTAATAGCCGAGGCCGCTGGAGAGATGGCCGAGCAGGATGATGTCATGCTTGAGCGCAACGTCGGAACGCCGCCCACCGCCGCCGCCGCCCCGGAAGCCACCGCCACCTCCGCCACGGAAGCCGCCTCCTCCGCCACCATGGAAGCCGCCACCACCACGCCCGCCGGCGAAGCTTGCAGCGCCACCACCGCGCGGCATGCTTGCCATGCTCGACCGGCCGCGTGCGGATGCCGCAGACGCCCCCCGGCCAGACGACAAATCCATCGCGCCGCCGCGATTGCCGCCACCTCTGTTGGCTGCACCCCCGCCGCCGCGGTTAGCGGCCTTCGCGCGATCCCCGCCGCCTTTGGCGCGGTCCGCAGCACCGGCGCGATTACCGCCGCCCTTGGCGCGGTCCGCAACGCCAGCGCGGTCACCGCCGCCGGGCCGGTCGCGCGAGCCGGCACGGTCACCGCCACGATCTCCCGCCCGATCCCCCGCACCCTGGTTCGGACGCAACACCTGCTGTCCGTCGCGGCCGCGAAAATCCATCCGGTTCGAAGCGCCGGCCTTCAGATTGTTGTTCCCGAAGCGTTGCTGAACATTAGCGTTGTTGTAACGCACGCCCTGGCGATGCACCGAATTGTGCTGCCAGCCGACGTTGGCGGTGCGATGGTTGACGTAGACATTACGATTACCCCAGTTGCAGCCACCGCCCCAGTAATTGCCCCAGCGGCCGATAGCCCAGGCTGCGCCAAAGGCGAGACCAGCCGCAACCACCCCCGCGCCGATATAGGACGGGTACCCGAAGTAATATGGCGGATAGGCCTCATAAGGCCAGGTCCCGTAGACCGTGGCCGGATCGTAATACGGCACGTAGACCGTCGCGGGGTCAGCCTGTTCGATCACGACGACCTGTTTGCTTTCCTGGGTCTTGACGCTGACCTTCTGCTGCTTGGTCGTGACCAGCTTCTTGTTATCATAGGCCTTGGTGCGGAGCCGCTGGACGGCGTCCATCAGGTCCGGTTGCTGGGCCAGCACTGCATCGCCGAGATTCTTGGTCCATTCGATCTTGTCGCTCATCATTGTCAGGACGGCGGCCGTGCTGACCAGAGCTTTGACGCTGTCGTCCCAGGACTGCTTGTCGACCTCCGTCTTCAGCGCGTCGCCCTTGAGCGACTTGCGCTCCTTCAGCCAACGATCGGCCTGCACCACTTCCAGCGGATAGGTCGATGCAGCCAGCACGTTGGCGAGCAGCTCATCCGGGTAAAGTGCGATCGGCGCGACCAGCGCCTCGAGCTGTTCTGGCTTCAGGAGTGACTGGTCAGGTAGGGACGGCGACGGACTGACTGGGGCTTGGGCCGCAGGTTGGCTCGGCGACGACTGAGCGGATGGCGCAGGTCGATCCGTCGTTTGGGCGAGGGTGGCAACGGGCGTCGCGATCAGGAGCGCAAGCGCAATCAAGGTCCTCACCCAATGAAACATTGTCGCCTCCATTCCTGTCGTTGGCGCAAGCTTCGCGCAGCCCGAATGCCAAGGTTTGACAGAGATCAAAGGAATCCGACGGCTCAGTGTGGCATCTGCCCCTGCGGCGCGCTCCCTTGCTGCGGCGCAAGAACCAGCCGGCGGTCATGAGGTTTTCCCGCCGGTGCGCCGCCACGTTCAACGCGACAGCGTCGCGGGCTTCCTGCGCCGCTGGGCTTTGTTACAATAGATCGAAACGGTCTTGCGTCGTAAACCAGCTGAACGTCGGCATAAACCGCCGGTGCGGCTGACGCGCAGCTTGTCCGGCCGCGCAAGCTGCAATTTCCGGAGCTCGTGAACTGGATTTTCTCCAGCGCGAGTGTCAGACCTCGATATCGCCGTCGAAACTGTCGGAGATCGTTTTCAGCGCGCGGGTATAGTCGGCCATCACCTTGAGCAATTTCGCTGCGCCGTCCGCCACGCTGACTGGACGGTGCGCGCGATGAAGTCCCGCGATCAAAGCCGCATTTGCGAGGCATTGAGCGCGCGTAGTTCCGTTGATCGACGCCATCAGTCCCAAGTATCGTGGTGTGCGTTGAGCTAGGTCAAGCTCCGTCGAGCAAGGATTTTATCCTAGATTTGGCAGCGGTGATACTTCACTTCCATTCCTTCCATTCCTGGAAACTCTCGGGAGATCGTGTTGCCATCAATTACTTTGAGGAAAAATTGGACATTTGACGACATGATCCCCGAGGCGCAAGCAACGACCAAATTTACAATCTGATCGCTCTCCTTTTTCGACTTGATCTTGCAGATCTCGGCCTTGCTCCTCAGGCGACCGGCTTCGGCAATGAATCCGCCGCCATACACGCCTGGGAAGGCCGTAAATCCGACCTGGTTCGCGCGTCCCTTGCGGGTGAACACCTTGGTACATTGGTCCGCGCTCGTCGCCCACGCGCCAGTAAGCTCGAACGCATTCGCCTGCGGCGATGATAGAAAGACGCATCCTGCCGCTATCGCCATGGCCAAGGCTGGGTTTCTTTTCATAACTATAGGTTCTCCCTTAGTGACCGCTCAACACCAGTGTCCTGATCGGCAACAGCAACGCCTGGATACGGAGCAACAATGCATGCACGAGCCCCGTCGCATCGATAACGTGCAGGCCAAATCCTTTCAGTGCGCCGGTTTTCGGATCGGCGATGACGTCATGGTTGCTGGTATATGCATTGACAATGCAGGAGCTGCCCGGCGTTACATCCGCCAGGCCATCTTTGTAGAGCGGCTCCAGGAAAACGAGAATCGAACCAGGTTTTTGCAGGTTCTGAGGGTCGATCAACAGTTCGCCGGCCCGGAATTGACCGGCGGCAATGAAATCTTGCACGCTCGTGACGACCAGAGGAATGATCACCCAGGGTTTCGAGACGCAGGTGGCTTCCGCGATCATGCCGGGCTTCATCACCTGGGCTTCGATCTGTCCGAAGCCCGCCTGCAGACTGCGCCGGCCCGCGCCATCGGGTATCAGGACTCCGGCCGGACGCATCAATTGATTGACGACGTCGCCAATACGGAGGAGGAATTGCTCGACGCGGCCATCGATTCCCGCGCGAACATACGTCTTGTCGAGATCCACCTGCGCCTGCGCCTGCTCGGCCTCAGCGCTCGCCTTCTCGGCCGGCAGAAGGGTGGAAACCCGCAACGCAGAGGATTCTCTCGAAGCCTTCGCGACGTCGACGCCGGCCTGCCGTTGATCAACGAGCACCTGCAGCTTCTCAATATCGCGTTGCGGCACAATGCCGGGGTTTCGACGTTGCAGTTCGCTTTTCACATCAAGTTCGTCCCTGGCTTGCTGCAACGAGGCTTTCGCCTCCCCGACCTGGGCGTCCGCCTTGACGATGTCGGCCCGCGCCGAGATCAGCGAAGCCTCCACCTCCGCAATCTTTCGCTTGGCGGTTTCCAGGGCGGCCTCCTGCTTCGAACCGTCAAGCCGGAACAGAACGTCGCCTTTCTTAACTGACGCGGTGAAGCCGACATTGACCTCGGCGACGCGGCCGGAACCTTCGGGCAGGATCGGTACCGTCCTGAAATAGATCGCGGCCGAGGTGGTCGATGGATGGAAATAGAAGATCATCGTGATCAGCCCGATCGTGAGCATCAGACAGCCGGTAATGCCCCACCTCAGTTCGTACCAGACCGAGAAGAACGTGATCTCCTTGCCAAGGCGCTTACCCTGCCTATACCGGCGGTAGAGGTAATCCGGAAGAATTGTCACCAGCGAGCAGATCATAAGCTCAAGCATGGTCGCGTGCCCCTTCCTTCGCCGGCATTTGGACGCTCAAATTGCTGTCGGATCCGAATTCGGCTTGGGGTTCAGCAGCGCGCGTCCCCGGCGTGGTGTCGGCTATGCGCCGGACGGAATCAGCAATGCTGCTCATCGGCGTGCCAAAATCCGGCAGATCGATCATGGCAAGCAACAAACCAGCTATCCAGAAAATATGCATATGGGTGAAAAGCGAAATCAGCCCAAGAACGGCGACGATCTCGAATTGCAGCTTGTGGGTCCTGTGCGCCATGCGCTCAGGCAGGCTGTGCAGCTTCAAGTACAAATTGCCCACCCAAAGAACCATTGCCACAAGAAAAACGCCCATCACCACTATCAGGGTGTCTGACCCGTCAGCGCCAGGAATGAAAAACGGCAGATGATGGGGGGCCATCGGGTGCATCTGTTCGTTCAAATTTCGTCTCCCCAAGGTGTCCAGGCACTCGAGACCAGACTACATCGTGGCCTGGCCTGACGCGATTTTCTTGATTTGGATCAACGGACCGCAGTTGGCTGCACCTAGCCTCGTGGCAGTTCTGTAACCGATAGCCAGCCAGGAGCCGTCCGTCATGTCCGACAGCATCGACGATCTCATCCCAAATGCTAAGAAAATCCGCGAGGAAGCGGCTCTCAAGGAGGCCGAAAAAGCCGATGAATTTGCGCGTCTCGCTGCCGCAGCTGAGGCAGAGAAGCGGGCGCTGATCGAACGGCTTACTCGCCCGTCGGGCAAGAGCGAAGCCGAAAAGATCCAGCTCGCCTCAAGCATAATCCAGCGGGCGGTACGAAGCGGATTGACGGAAGTTCAGGTCTATCGCTTTCCCAATACGCTGTGCACCGACCGGGGCCGCGCCATCAATCAGCAAGAGCCGGGCTGGGAAAACACGCTGACGGGCATTCCCAAAGAAATATACCAGCTCTGGACCGACTATCTGAAGCCACGCGGCTATCGCATCGGCTACCAGATCATCGACTACCCGGGAGGCGTGCCGGGCGACATCGGCGTCACGATCGCCTGGGCGGACTGAGGGCAGCTGCAATTGGTTACGGAAACAGTGAAATGTCAGTTGACGGGCCCGCAGAGAGAATGAAACGCAAGGACTACGAGAAGGAGCTCGAAAAGCTTCAGGTAGAGCTTTGCCACCTGCAGGAATGGGTGAAGACCGAGAAGCTGAAGGTGATCATCATCTTCGAAGGCCGCGACGCCGCCGGCAAGGGTGGCACCATCAAGGCCCTGACCGAAAAGGTGAGCCCGCGGGTGTTTCGAATTTGCGCGCTGCCCGCGCCGTCTGACCGGCAAAGAACCCAGCTGTTTTTGCAGCGCTATATTGAACAATTCCCGGCTGGCGGCGAAATCGTGATCTTCGACCGCAGCTGGTACAACCGCGCCGGCGTCGAATATGTCATGGGCTTCTGTTCGCCGAGCGACCACAAACGTTTTCTCGAATTGTGTCCATCGGTTGAGAAATTCGCTGTCGATGCCGGCATCATCCTTATAAAATTGTGGCTTGAGGTCGGGATGGAGGAGCAGGAACTCCGTTTCCAGGCGCGCATCGAGGATCCATTGCGGCAGTGGAAGCTGAGTCCAATGGACACCGAGTCGTTCGGGCGCTGGTATGACTACTCGCGGGCGCGCGACATGATGTTCGAGGCGACCGACACCAAGCATGCGCCGTGGCGGCTGATTCGTTCCAACGACAAGCGACGGGCGCGGCTCAACGTCATCGCCCATATTCTCAAGACGATACCGTACAGAAAAATCGCGCGAGACAAGATCAAGCTGCCGAAGCGATCCCATAAAGGCCGTTACAACGACCAGGCGAGCCTGCGCCGCATGAAGTTTGTCGAGGAGCGGTATTAGTCCATCGCATCGAACCGGCTTGGGGGCGCGGCGCAAAGCGGCACCCCACCGTGTCGACGATCATTGCATCGTGGATCATTGCATCTTGATGGTGACGCCGCCAACGGCCGCCGAGGCTTCGAATCCCATCCTTGGTCCGCTGAGCCGCAGGATCACACCATTGGCATTCTGCAACTGGACGCCTCCGGCCCCCGCTGCAAGTGCGCCGCCCGCCCCGCCCACGGCGTAGGTACCGGCCAAATCGCCGGGGCTGCGCAAGTTTATTGCCTTTCCAACAAACTTGCTGGTCGAGGCGCCGATTGTGAAGCCCACACTCATGCCCGACACCGTGAAGCGATAATGCCTGCCGCGGAAGGAGAGCACGCCCTGCCCGCCACCGACGCCGACGATGAAACCGCCCTTGGTGAAGACGACGGCAACCTGGCCGACGTCGGCGCGCGAGGACGTGCTGAAACCGACAGTACCTGCGAGCATGGCGATCAGCGCGGCGTGAATGGAAAATCTTCGCATGACTTTCGTTTCCTTCTGGTTATGACGTTATGTCATTGGTGAGTCGGTCAGCAGTTTGGCCAATGTTGGTGCTGGTCCAGCCTGCGTCTCTTGATCCAAGTCAACGCAAAACTGGTCATGTGCGCGGGACCTCGCGTTCGGCGTGTCGCAGCGTCGTAAGGTCAATCGCCCCCCAACTCGCCGAGCACACTGTCCATTCTCCGAGTCCAGTTGGCCTTGTCGGTCTTTTCCGCAAGACCATCGGCCTGCAAGACATCGCGGACTTGGCCGCGAGCGCCGACGATCAGGAAGACGATACGGCGCGAGGCGAGCTCGCCGTGGAGGTCGTGCAGCATTTTCGCGCCCGCGAGATCGATAAAGGGAGACGATGAAAGGCCGCAGACAACATTCTTGATGTCCGGCGTTGCGTCGACCTTTGCCAACACGGTCTCCATCACCGTTTCGGCATTGATGTAGAGCAGCGAGGCTTCCGGGCGGAACGCGATCACACCTGCGAGCGGTTCGACGTCCGGGTGGCGCGCGCTGTCGGCATAACGGCCGGTTCCTGGCAAGCGGCCGAGAATTGCCACGTTCGGTTGCGAGGCGCGTGCGAGCAGCAGGAAAATGGAAGCCAGCGCCGCCAGCAAGATGCCTTGAAGTATACCCAGCATCAGCACCGCAACGAGGGCGATCGCCGCGGCGTAGAAGTCGATCCTGCTGATACGCCACATTCGCACCAGCGCGACGACGTCAACGAGCCGGTAGACCGCTGTGAAAACGATCGCGGCGAGTACCGCCTTGGGCAAATTGGTTAACGAGCCTGTGAGAAAGAGCAGGCAGATTGCCAGCGTGGCTGAGCAAATGACCAGTGCGAGTGGCGTCCTCGACCCCGCCAGATCGTTGACGGCGGATTGCGACAGTCCGCCCGCGACCGGATAGCCATGACCGAACGCCACCGCGAAATTGGCAGCGCCCAAGCCCAAAAACTCCTGCCGGACGTCGAGGGGGTAGCCGTGTTTCGCCGCGAAACTTCGCGCGGCCGAGACGCCTTCGACATAAGCGAGCAACAGGATGCCGGCGGCCAGTGGAAACAATTCGTCGAATTCCAGTAGTCCGAAGGTCGGCCGGGCAAAGCTCGGTAAGCCCTTCGGGATCTCGCCGGTGACGGGAATGCCGAGCGCCGGCAGGCCAAACACCGTCGCGACAAAGATCGAGAGGATAACGACGGCAAGTCCCACCGGCTTGCCAGGCAACAAGCGTTCGCCCTGCAGGAGCAGCAGGATGGCGACAAGCCCGAAAGCGAGCACGATCCAGTGGACGCCACCAAGCTGCCCGACCAGCGTGATGAGGCGATCGAAGAAATTTCGTCCGCCGCCGGCGACGCCAAACAGGCTCGGCAGTTGTGTCATGATGATGGTGAGTCCGGCCCCGGCTTTAAAGCCGACCAGAATGCTGTCGCTGATCAGGCGCACCAGCATGCTTAGTCGGAATATCCATGCAATCAGACAGAGGGTCGCAACCGCAACGGCCGTCAAACTCGCGATCTGCGCATACCGGACCGCATCACCTGCCGCGAGCGCGCCGACCGTGGCCGCGATCATCAGCGAGATCGCCGAGGTCGGGCCGACCGCCAGCTGCCGCGACGAGCCGAGCAGCGCATAGCCGATGCCGCCAAGCATGTAGCCATAGATGCCTACCTGCGGCGGCAGACCGGCAAGTGCGGCATAAGCCAGCGACACCGGGATCGCGTAGGCGGCCAGCGTAACGCCTGCGATGATGTCGTGGCGAAACCAGTCGCTTCGGTACTCGGCAAGCCACTGCGCGGGCGGAAAGAATTTGATTCCGTTGAATTTCATAGCGGCCTCTTGTTCAGCCGTGCTCCGTCACATCGACCGGACGCAATGTCCAGCATAGGAGTAGGACGAGAAGCAAAGCGGCTACGGGAAGAGCGAGGGTGAATTTCGGCATGCGCTCCGTAATGAAGGCACCTGCGGCCGCCCCTGTTCCAAACGTTGCGCAAAGTCCCATGAAGATGCAGGATTTTCGCGACAGCCCGGCCTGCGGATCCCGCGCGACCACGGCGAATGCGCCCTCGATCGCCTGGCGAAAATTGCCTGTTATCATCACAGAGCTGTAGACCGAACCTTCGACCTTGGTAAAGATCGACGTCTGCATGGCCGCGACCATGGAGACGCCAAGCGTGCCCGCAACATTGGGCGCAATATTGTGCACGACAGCGACCACGATCAGTATCAAGATTTCCACGAGAAGGCTGATCTGGCCAGCGCGACCGCCGACGGCGCGGCGTAGCCACGAGGAGAGTACAACCCCGGCCATGAAAGCAAAAAAGCGAGGGCACGAAGTGAAACGCCTCTTGCCAACTCCCAGCCATCGCATTCACCCACAGGAACACTAGATTAGCCGTTTGCGCGTTCGCCATCACTCCGTGGACGATCCAGGTGTAAGCGTCGAGATAGCCTCCCGTGAAAGCAAGCAACAGCGCGATCTACACCGTTTCGTCGCGACGCATCGGTCCGCTGGCGGCAGTATCGAGAGAACTCATGTTGCGGCGCAAGCTCTCGCAGAGGTCCGGTCAGACCCATAAGCGATGACGCAAGCCCGACGCGGTTTGATCTGGATCAAGACTTGCCCGGGCTTCCGGGATTCCATTCAAAGCAAATCGAACTCCGTGGTAGGGAAAAACAACCGTGGGCACTGTCGGGCGAACCAATTCCACGCTCCGAAAGTCTTCCTGCCATTGGCGGCATCCATTCGCTGCTTCGGCCACGTCAGCATTCGAAGATTTTCGATCGGCACGACGCGTGGTCGGCTACCGCTCGGGGCACGAAATTCTTGCGCCTTCGACCATGCGCCGGCCGCATGTTTTCCGGTTGAGCAATTGCCGCGGCGTTTCCAGATCGGGAGAATAACGTTGGGTCAGCAGGGCTTACGGAGCATGGCAGTAGCAATCATGCTGCTGTCGGTCGGTTTGGTTTCGCCATCGCGTGCGGACGATCAGGCCGCACCGCGAAAGATTCAGGAAGAGATCTGGGCGCTGCCCCTGCCGCTTCCAATGTTCGCCTATGTGACCCGGCCGGTCGGCGACGGACCATTTCCTCTGGCGGTTATGAACCATGGCGTTTCGCTCAAGGCGATCGACCGCAGCTTCTTCCCCCTCGTCGAGTTTCGCGACGCCGCCAAATGGTTTGCGCAGCGCGGCTATCTCGTGGTCGCCCCCGTCGGCTCAGGATACGGCGCATCCGCCATCGACGTACCCGAGCAAGGAATCTACGGCCCGTTCTTCTCGAAGGTCGGAAAGTGCAGCAATCCCGATTTCCGTGCTCCCGGGCTGGCAATTGCGCAAGTTGACCTCTGGATCATCGATCACCTTGTGTCCGAAAAGCGCGTTCTGCCGGAGAACGTCATCGTCGTCGGGCAGTCCGCAGGCGGGTGGGCCGGGATCGCACTTTCAAGCCTGAACCCGCCACCAGTCAAGGCCGTCATCATCTTTGCCGCCGGCCGCGGCGGCCGTGTTGACGGCAAGCCAAACAACAATTGCGCGCCGGACAAACTGGTGGAGATGACTTACGAGTTCGGCCGCACATCGCGCACACCGATGTTGTGGATTTATATTGAGAACGATACCTATTTCGGCCCTGCCCTGTCGAAACGTATGCTCGAAGCATTTACGGCGGCCGGCGGCAAGGCCGAATACCATCTCATGCCACCGTTCGGAGACGACGGGCATTTCTTTATCGGCTCTCCTGACAGCATCGCGATCTGGGCACCGATCGTAACGAAGTTTCTGGATCAAACGAAATAGGAAGGCCAAACCAGGAGACGCAGCCATGTCAGGCCGACACCGCACTGAAGTGCAGTTGAATACAGGTTGTCAGAGGCCTTACTTCCCGCGGCTCTTGATAGCGGCGGTTGCCAGCATGGCGTTCAGCCAGACCGCCGCATCACAACAGAGCCCCGCGTCGGATGCGCCCTCCGGGACCGAAATGACACCCCGCGGTGAGCGCGAGGTGAAGGACGTCAACTACGGCGACTGGAGGAAGCTCTGCTTCCAGCCCGGTGGTGCAAAGATGGTTTGCCGGACTTCCGTCACCGGTACATTCGCGACCGGCCAAATGGCGATTCGCCTGGACATTATCGAGCGCGAGGGTGACGGCGCAAAGCGGCTGCAGGTGTTCTCTCCCGTCGGCATGTATCTGCAAAACCCGGTCAAACTTACCATCGACCAAGGCAAGCCCTACCTCGTGCCCTATACGTGGTGCCTCACCAACACCTGCATTGCGGGCACTGTCGTCAACCCGCGGCTGATCCAGGAAATGAATACGGGACGGGTGCTGCGGCTGGAGTTCGTGGATTCGAACCTGTTATCGCTCACGACCTCGCTGCCGCTTGGCCAGTTCGCTCTGGTCCACAAAAATGCGCCGGCGCAGAAATTCGAACAGGACATCGAGGAATGACTGAAGACCGTCTACGCGGCTGCGCGGGCTTCTTCAACAGGCTTGATGAGCGAAAGGGCCTCGAACGGTTTGGTCAAGTACGCAAGGCAACCCATTTCGGTAGCCGCTGTCCGGACCGCATCACTATCGTTGCCGGTGATAAAGATGACCGGCAATCGTATACCCATGCTGGCGAGACGTCGGCATACGCCGATGCCGGACTCGCCATTCAAATCGATATCCATGATAACGCAAAATGCTCTGCCGAAATCGTCATGATCAAGTATTGCATCGGCCGATTCGAACAACGTCGAATTGAATCCGTGCATCTTCAACAACCGCATGATGCCCCTACGCATTGATGGGTCATCATCTACAACAAAGACAGAGTTGCGCGTCGGCAGGGGGACGTTTTGCAAGATCCATCCTCTCGCAATCAGACATCCTATCCTGACACGCTGCTATCAACGTCCACAATTGTACTAGTGGGCAAGAAGCCCTGCGAGTGACGCGGAGCGCCAATCCAAAGCCAGGGTTATCATGTCTTCGGGTGAAGCAAGCCAAGCCGTTCTGCGATGGAAACCAGTTCGGCGAGGGAATTCACCTGCATTTTCTCCATCACTTCGTGACGATGGGCTTTCACGGTGCGCTCGGCGGTTCCCAATTCAAGCGCGACCTGCTTGTTGATCTTGCCGCGGACGATCAAGTTGAAAACCTGGTGCTCGCGCGGTGTCAGGGTCGCCAACCGGTTGCGAAATGCCTCGAGCTCGTTCCGTTGACTAAAGGCCGGGGCGAAGCGCGCCACGGCACGCTCGATCGCCTCGATCAGTTGCGTCGACGAAGCCGGCTTTGTGAGAAAATCCTCTGCGCCCGCCTTGATGGCCCGAACCGTCGCTGGCGTGTCCGAATATCCGGTGACGAAGATAATGGGCAGGATCGAGCCACGTTCGGCAAGGCGGCCTTGCAGTTCCAGGCCGGTCAGCCCCGGCATCTGCACGTCGAGCAGGATACAACCGGGCGTCTCGTTATCCGGCAAACGATCGAGCAATTGCTGGGCCGATGAATAGGTTTCGACCTCATAGCCCGCAAGCTTCAGGTGGCGCTCGATCGCCGTTCGGAACGAAGCATCGTCATCTATGACATGGATCAGGCCAGGCAATTGTCGCTCCCAACCGTCAAGTGAGAAAGAGAGATCTACCGCGCAAATCGCAGTCAGGTACGCGCGGAATCCCGAGCGATTGTACCGATCGTCCAAACCACGGCTATTCGCATAAGATTTAGCCGTTTCACAACGGCCGTCTGCATCGTACGGAACCCCTGTCCGTTGGTACAATGCACCATGGGACAATAGCCTGATACCCAATCTTAGGCGAAGATTAATTAGGAGCAAGATTGCGGGACGGGCGGCGGCAATTCCGCAAAGTGATATCTCCAAGGGCTGCAAAACGACCTTTCAAAACGACCTTTAAAGAGTCGTCTTCGGTAGCCGGTTTAGGAGTTGACCATGTTCGTCCGCGTCACGACCGACCCGGCTCCTCGCTCTACCTCCCTCGGCGATCTGGGAATCGAAAGTAATTCAAATACAAAGGTCAGTTTAAACGAATTCACCTATAGAAAGGGGAGCGAAATCTACGGCGAAAAGGAGCCGGCAGATTACGTCTATCAGGTCAAGAGCGGAGCGGTCCGAAGCTACAAGCTGCTTTCGGATGGCCGGCGCCAGATCGGCGCATTTCACCTCATCGGCGACATCTTCGGGCTGGAAAACGGGGCCGAACATCGGTTTACGGCGGAGGCGATCGTCAACACAACGGTGCGTCTGATCAAACGGCGCAGCCTTGAGATCGCGGCCGAGAGCGATGCCATGGTTTCACGAAACCTGCTCAGCATGACGACGGTCAACCTGCAGCACGCCGAAAACCATATGCTGCTGCTGGGCCGGAAAACTTCGTTGGAGCGGGTCGCCGCCTTCCTGATCGAGATGGACCGGCGACTTACGGCGGCCGGCGTCATGCCACTGCCGATGTCCAGGCGCGACATCGCCGATTATCTTGGCCTCACACTGGAAACCGTGTCCCGCGCACTGTCGCGACTGCATGAACTCGATATCATCGGCTTCATCGGCAGCAATCAGCGCCAAATCATGCTTCTGGATCGTCGACAACTCGCAGGCATTGATCTGAGGGAGTGATCCGCGCAGGAAGCTCGATCGTCTTGCGCAGCACTTCGAACAAGACGGCGGTTGACCAGCCGAACATCAATATGCCGTTCATTGCAGTCATCGGCCCGGTCAGCCGCCATGCCTGCACCGGCGTGATGTCTCCGTAACCGAGCGTCGTGTAGTTGACGAAGGCAAAATAGAGCAGATCACTGTCCGCGGGAGCCACGCCGACGGTTGCATAGGCCAGCGCCCAGACGAAAACCTCCAGCGTGTGCGCCATCATCAGGACCGTCGCGGTCCCAACCATCACGATCATCAGGCGCAATCCCGGTCGCACGGCGTTCCGCGATCCCGCGGAGCGGGCGATACCGACCGCTCCGACGGTCACCAGCGCGTGAACCATGATGTTAACTATGCTGACAATACAGCCGATCAGGAATTGAAGCGCCATCCGCCCCCCCTCTTGATGGACAGGGCCGGCTGGGAAGCCTTGCTGGCCTCATGGCGACCGTGCGACCCGACATCAACTCTTCAGGAAATCTTTGCGTCTCCTTCGGATTAGATTCTCGACGGGCATCGGGCCGGCTATGGGCGGACAAGCTCACAAGCATCGGCATCACCACCCTCGCCGCGGAACGCCAGAATGCCTTGATACAGATCAAAGGAGCGCACGAGGCGTTCCATCAACATCATCATCGCGTCTGTGCTTTCACTGACCGCTTGCGGGCTGGAGATTCAACATGAAGGCCGTCTCCGTGGAAGAAGCCGTTGCAATGATCCCGGCCGGTGCAAGTATCATGGTCGGCGGATTCATGGGTGTTGGAACACCAGGACGCTTGCTCGACGAGTTGGTGCGGCAGAAGAAGTCGGGCCTTTTTCTGATCAGCAACGACGCGGCCACGCCTGGAAAGGGCGTCGGCAAGCTATTCGACGGACAACAAGTGTCGCGCATGATCGGCACCCATATTGGGCTCAATCCAAAGGCGCAGCAGCAGATGCTGGGCAAACAGATCACCGTCGACCTGATCCCGCAGGGCACCTTTGTCGAACGTATCCGTGCCGGCGGCTGCGGTCTCGGCGGCGTGCTGACGCCGACTGGCGTCGGGACGCTGGTCGAGGAAGGCAAGCAAAAGATCGACGTGCACGGGAAAACATACCTGCTGGAGACCGCGCTACGCGCGGATTTCGCGCTGGTGCATGCGTTTCTTGCCGACTATGCCGGCAACCTCTCCTACGCCCTCACCGCCCGTAACTTCAATCCGGTCATGGCGATGGCTGCCGACACGGTGATCGTCACCGCCGAACATATCGTCCCGGTCGGCGTCATCGCGCCCGACCATGTTGTGACCCCCGGCCCCTTGGTCGATTACCTCGTCGCGAACGGGTGACCCATGGATGCACAAGCCATCATCGCCCGCCGGGTGGCGCAAGAACTTAGACCCGGCAACCTCGTCAACCTCGGCATCGGTATTCCGACGCTGGTTTCGAACTATCTGCCTGTAGGGCTCAACGTGTTCTTCCAGTCCGAGAACGGGCTGATCGGCACGGGCCCGATCCCCGAGCAGGGTATGGCGCATCCACTGCTGACCGACGCTGGCGGTAAGCCGATCAGCGCACTGCCGGGTGCCGCCACCTTCGATAGCGCGATGTCGTTCGGCCTGATCCGCGGTGGCCATGTCGATGTCACCGTGCTCGGCGGTTTGCAGGTCGATGCCGGTGGACGCCTCGCCAACTGGATGATTCCCGGCAAGATGGTGCCGGGCATGGGCGGCGCCATGGACCTGGTCAGCGGGGCCAAGCGCGTGATCGTCGCCATGCAGCATGCGGCCAAGGGCAAGTCCAAGATCGTTACCAAGTGTAGCCTGCCCCTGACTTCGGCGCGGCCGGTCGACCTTGTCGTCACTGATATGGCGGTCATCGCCTTTCCCGGCGGCAAGGCGACGCTGCAGGAAACCGCGCCCGGTGTCACCGTCGCCGAAGTCCTGGCAGTGACGGACGCCGAACTCACCATTCCGGACAGGGTGCCGGAAATGAAGCTGTAACGCGCTCGGGAACGGGATCGATGCCATGCGGATTTTCAACGGATTCGAGGAGCTGAAGGCCGCCGTCGGCACGGAGATCGGCTTCAGCGACTGGATCGAGGTAACGCAGGACCGAATCAACATGTTCGCTGAAGCGACATGCGACGAGCAGTGGATCCATGTCGACCAGGAGCGCGCGGAAGCCGAGATGCCGGGCGGAAAAACCATCGCGCACGGCCTGCTGTCGTTGAGCCTGACGCCGATGTTCATCCGCTCGGTGATGGGGCTGAAGGGGCTGAAGAACACGTTGAACTACGGCGCCGATCGCATCCGCTATCTGTCGCCGGTGCCGGCAGGGTCAAAATTGCGCGGTCGCGTCAGCATTGCTGAGGCGGAAGAAGTGCCACCCAACGGCTTGCGCGTCCATTATCGCGTAGCGATCGAGATCGAGGGCGGCAAACGCCCCGCCTGCGTCGCAGAGGTGATCGGCCTGCACTTCAGCTGAAGCAGGAATTGCGCACGTCAGTCGATGATGTGGTAGCCGCCATCGATATAGAGCACGCTTCCCGTGATCAGCTTGGCGCCGTCAAGAGCGAGAAACGCGGTCGCCTTCCCAACATCATCGATGCTGACCAGGCTGCGCGACGGTGCCTGCGATTGCGCCTTGTCCATCAATTCGTCGAACTCGGGGATGCCTGACGCCGCGCGCGTTGCCAGCGGTCCGGGTGAAATGGCGTGCACGCGAATGCCTTTCGGGCCGAGTTCGGCCGCAATGTAGCGCACCGCAGCCTCGAGGGCCGCCTTCGCAACACCCATGACATTGTAATTCTTCACCACCATCTGGCTACCATAATAGGTCATGGTGAACATGGTGCCGCCGTCCTTCATTAGCGGTTCCGCCAGATGCGCCATCCGCATAAACGACCAGCAGGACACGTCCATGGTCTTCTGAAAACCTTCCCGGTCAACGTCGACCACACGGCCGTGCAGCGTATTCTTCGGCGAGAAGGCGATAGAGTGCAGCAGGAAATCGAGCTGGCCCCATTCCTTGCCGATCCGCTCAAACACCTTTTCGGTTTCGCCTTCGACCATCACATCGAGCGGCATGAAGATTGGCGACTCCAGCGCCTTGGCCAGCGGCTCGACATGCTTCCTGGCCTTTTCGTTCAGATAGGTGACGGCTAGGTCGGCGCCTAACGCCCGAAACGCCTTGGCACACCCCCAGGCGATCGATTGATCGTTGGCAATACCAACGACGAGCCCCTTCTTGCCTTTGAGCGCGACGCTGGTCTCGGGATATACCGGGATGTTCATGACACGGTCTCGCGTTTCTGGTTAGGCCTTTTTCCGTTCACGAGCACTGCCAACGTGTGCTGCGCAATCATCAACTCTTCGTCGGTAGGAACGACATACACAGGAATACGGCTGTCGGATCGCGATATCTTGCTGGCGTGCCGGGCATTCGCCGCCGGATCGAGCACGACGCCGAGCCAGGCCAATCGCTCGGCAATACGGGCTCGGATTGAGGCCGAGTTCTCACCAATCCCGGCGGTAAACACGAAGGCATCGAGCCCTTGAAGCGCCGCGGCCAACATGCCGGCGTTGAGGCCGACCCGGTAGACGAAATAGTCGATCGCAAAGGCCGCGTGGGGATCCGCACTGGTCTCGAGCTCCCGCATATCGTTGCTAATGCCGGACAACCCCTTCAGGCCGCACTCGCGGTAGAGAAAATCCTGCACCTTCGCTGCAGACATGCCTTTTTCCGCGATCAGATACAGCACCACGCCGGGATCGAGCTGGCCCGGGCGCGTTCCCATCGCAAGGCCGTCGAGCGCCGTAAAGCCCATGGTGCTTTCAACGCTCTTGCCATTTCTCATCGCGCCCATCGAGGCTCCGCTGCCGAGATGAGCGACAATTACGCGGCCGCCGGCAATGTCGGGTGCAACCTGCGGCAAGCGCTTGGCGATATATTCGTAGGACAGGCCGTGGAAGCCGTAGCGCCTGACGCCTTCGGAATGAAGCTGGTGCGGGATCGCATAATGGTCCGCCAGCGCATCGTGATCGCGATGAAAGGCGGTATCGAAACAGGCGACCTGCGGCAGAGCCGGGAAGTTGTTCAGGAGCGTCTTGATCGGCGCGAGGTTATGTGGCTGGTGCAACGGTGCGAGCGAGACGTACCGCTCCAGCCGCCCTACCACCCCGTGATCAATCAACACCGGGCTTGCATGGTCAGGCCCACCATGGACGACGCGATGGCCGACGGCGATGGGTTTGATACTTCGTTCGTCGCGCAGCCACGCGCCGGCAACAGCCATCGCGGCCGGTACATCGGCTATCGCCTCAATCGGATAGGCGCGATCCGCCATCGGATCGCCGTTCGGGCCACTCGCGCGCAGCCGCGGACGACTGCCGATCCCGTCGATCTGGCCCTTGATCCGCCGCTCTAACTTCCCCTCTCCTTCGACGGAGAACACCTGAAATTTAACGCTCGAAGAGCCGGCATTGACAACGAGGATCGTATCCATGGCGATCACCCGACAACGGTTGGCGCGTGTTGGCGCCTTGCATGGGCATAGAGCGAAGCTATGGCGCTGGACGCCATGCGGGCGCGCGCAGTATCCGCACGTGACGTCAGGACGATGGGCACCCGGGCGCCGAGCACAATGCCCGCGCCATCGGCTTTGGCGAAGTAGGCAAGATTTTTCGCCAGCATGTTGCCGGCCTCAAGGTCGGGAACAACCAGGATCTGCGCGCGACCTGCGACCTCGGACTTGATTCCCTTGATCCGCGCCGCTTCCAGATCGATGGCGTTGTCGAAGGCGAGCGGCCCGTCGAGCACACCGCCGGTGATCTGGCCGCGGTCGGCCATTTTGCACAGTGCCGCTGCCTCGATCGTCGAAGGAATCAGGCCGGTGACGGTTTCGACCGCCGACAGGATCGCCACGCGCGGATTCTTGCCGAATCCCGCCTGGTTATAGAGATCGATCGCGTTCTGGATGATGTCCCGTTTGGCTCCAAGATCGGGAAAAATGTTGATCGCCGCGTCTGTGACGAAAATCGTTTCGGCATAGGCCGGCACGTCCATCACGAAGACATGGCTGATGCGCCGGGCCGTGCGCAAGCCGCCAACCTTCGCCGTCACCGCCCGCATCAGTTCGTCGGTATGCAGGCTGCCCTTCATCAGCATTTCGCCCTTGGCCGCGTGAATCAACTCGACGCCCTTGGCGGCAGCTTCCTCGCTATGCCCGGCGTCGACGATTTCAAAGCCTGCGATGTCAAGGCCGCTTTTGGCGGCGGTCTCCCTGATCTTGCCTACGGGACCGATCAGAATGGGCTGAATGATGCCGGCCTGCGCACTATCGACAGCGCCGCGCAGCGAGGTTTCGTCGCAGGGATGCACAACGATGGTCGGAACCGGCGGCACGGCTTTCGCCGCCTCGATCAATCGATCATATTTGCTGGGCGGTTTCGTTTGCCCTGTGTCGGCGGACATGATGTCGCTCCCAATCCTTTGAACCTTCGCTATGACGCTCTTGCCGCGGGATCGAAAGGGGCAACGTTTGACGCCCCTACCTCCCCTGCATCGACACCAAACAACCCGGCGATCCGCTCGAGGCGGTTGGCGCGTTCGCCCGTGATCTCATGGCTGGCGGACAACACCTCACGTATCGCCGCGAACACATTGCGCTTTTGCATGACGTCCTCGGGCAACAGCTTCGGGATGGCGGCAAGCGCCCCTTCCAGATCGAGCAACAGCATGAAGAACTGCTCGCGTACCAGCATCTTGAACTCGGGCAGCGTCAATCGTGCTCCGGCATGATCACGCCGAACCTGACGCAGCGCTTCGATGCTGCGCTCATCGACCATTCCCCGCGCCGAACCTACATAAAGCAGCGCCCGCAAGCTCGCTTCGCGCAAACCTCCTTCTCCGACCTTCGATTTCAGTTCAGCGATCCGCTTGTCCAGCATGGCACGGTGTTCGGCCGACATCGCCCTGCGGCGCGACGGCTCGGACTTCGGATCGATGCCGACGGCTGTCTGCAATGCCGGCGAACCGTAGAGGTTGAGGAAGATGGCCTCGCTCAGCGCCTCCTGCGAGTCGCGCCAGCTATCCAGCACATGAACGATCTGCTTGGACATATGCTCCTGGAATACCAGGAAGGGATTGTCTTTCGAGACCGGCTTGCGGTTCTCTTCGATGCCTTCCGCGGCGGACTTCACCGTGGTCATCCAGGGGTTTTGGCTGCTGAAGGCCTCATACTGCATCCGCAGCGGATGTAGTTTGCGCATCGACTCCGCCATTTGCGGAGTCACTAAATTCTTGAGCCAGGGCTGAACGAATTTCTGGTAGGCTGCGAGATTCATCTCCGAAACGCGCTTGGCGGCAGCGAAGCGCCGCTCGTCCTCGGGCGAATTGCCGCCCATAGCCTTGATGTCGTCAAGCGTTCGCGCCTCGCAGCGCATAACCCATTGGCCGGCGACGAGGTCGGCGCTCGTGGTCTCCTCACCTTTTGCCTCGAACGTCGCTTCATATAGACCGGGCGGCAACACGTCGATCAGATCGATGTTGCTGGAAAATTCGGCGTGCTCCTTCTTGGCGACACCACCGGAAACGAAAATGCCGAGATGACCGACGCTTTGGTGAACCGTATAGACGATCGTCTGCCCATACGCCCTGATCTCGTCCACGTCGGCATAGCAATCGAGTATCCAGTTCAGCGCCTGTTGCGGTGGGGTGACGTTGTCGCCCTCGGAGCAAAACACCAGGATCGGTGATCTGATATTGCGCAAGTCCACCTTCCGGCCATCCGACATCTCGACCTTGCCGGCAGCAAGGTTGTTACCGATGAAGAGCTCATCGACGATGAATTGGATTTCTTCGGCATTCAAATTGACGTGCCCGCCCCACCAGCGCTCGAATTCGAGATATCGATCCGCCTCGGTATCGATCTTGGAATAGACGTTGTACTGCTTGCTCCACAGTGTGTTCGAGGGGTTCTGGCTCTCGAAATTCTGCACCAGCCAAGCGCCGTCGAACTTGCCGGCGCCGAGATCGCTGGTCATTGCGGTCAGCCAGCTGCCGCCCATCAGGCCGCCGGAATAGCGCATCGGGTATTTGCCGTGCACGCCTTCCCAATAGGCGAGCGGTGCACCCGCGATGATCAGCGGCCCGAACAGTTCCGGCCGCAGCGAGGCCAGGATCATGACGGCCCAGCCGGCCTGGCAATTCCCGATCACACAGGGCTTGCCGTCAGCCTGGGGATGCAGGCTGATGACCTTCTCGATGAACTGCGC
Source organism: Bradyrhizobium sp. KBS0727 (assembly GCF_005937885.2). Classification (NCBI taxonomy): domain Bacteria; kingdom Pseudomonadati; phylum Pseudomonadota; class Alphaproteobacteria; order Hyphomicrobiales; family Nitrobacteraceae; genus Bradyrhizobium; species Bradyrhizobium sp. KBS0727. The sequence continues at coordinate 5,397,598 of NZ_CP042176.1, forward strand.
TTCGGCGCGCGCAATGCGTTCGATCGTCTGTCCCGGCATCGGGTCCGGCAGGAACCCGATGAAATAGCAGGGATGACCCGCCTGCATCGCGACGCCGATCTCGCTGTCCGCCTTGAAACCGCCGATTCCCGGGCCGTGACCGGCGCGGGGATCGACCACGATGAACGGCCGCCGATCGAGATCGATTTCGACGCCCTTCGGCGGAATGATGCGCACCAGCGCGTAGTTGACAGGTTCGTCCAGCTTGCGCCCATCCATGATCAGTTCGGCGGCATATTGCAGAACATGGGGCGCTGTCTGAGCGACGTGTTCGCGGTATTGGTCGCCGCGCTGGCGCATGACGTCGAGGAAAAGCATGCTCCGCTGCCCCGCATCGACCATGTATTCCACCGCTGAGGCAACGAGCCCGGACATCGGGCCGCCCGGGAGCGCCGCATTGTTCATCGACATGGTTCGACCTCACTGTCGTGTAGCTTCATTCAAGAAGCCCGGCGGTTTCCGAACGTTGATTTAGGTCAACGTTCGATGGTCGACCGGAAAGTGACTCCGCCTTGGTGCGATCGGTGCGTATCCATGCGACCGTCAACTCCCAGGCAAGTGATAGAATGATTGGTCCTATGAAGAGGCCCACAATACCGTGCGCGAGCATTCCCCCTATCACTCCCACGAAGATGACGAGCGTCGGCGTCGCCAGGCCCCGCCCCATCACGAGCGGTTTCAACACGTTGTCGAGGATCCCGACGATCGCCAGGAAGATCGTCAACAGAAGTGCCGTGGTGAAATCCTTGTCGAACCAGATCCATATGACCACGGGGAACAGGACGATTGCCGCGCCGATCTGCACGATCGCCAGCAACATGACCGCAAACGCCAGCAGGCCGGCGCTGGGAATACCCGCCAGCTTGAAGCCGATCCCGGCCAACAATGATTGGACTATCGCGACCCCGATGACACCCTGCGATACCGCGCGGATGGTTGCACCGGCCAGCTCAAGGAAGTGTTCGCTCTGTTCGGGCACGATGCGATAGAGAAAGCCTCTGCCTGCCGCCACAAGTTGCGAACCGTAGGGAAAAAGAAAGCCGGCAACCGCCACGGCCATTAGAAATTGGAGCGTCCCAACCCCTGCGTTACCCGCAAAAGAGAGCATGATGCCCGCCAACGGTTTCAGATACGGGGCCACTTCGCGCAATGCCGATCGAATGTTGTTGAAGGCCTGATTCCAGAGTTCATACAGCTGCGGACCAATGAGTGGCCAATTCTTGACGCCTTCAGGCGGCGACGGAACAGCCAGATTACCTGTACCTAGATTACCGGCGATCGCCTTCAACCCATCTACCGCGCTGAGGCCGAGCCAGGTCGCCGGTCCGATGACGATCGCAAGATTGACAATGGTAAGGATCGTTGCCGCAAGCTTCGGGCGACCACCTAGCGCCTTGGAAAGAAATTCAAAGACCGGGTGGAATGCGACGGCGAGTACAATGCTCCATGCCAATATAGGTACAAAGGGTCGGATCAGGAGAAACGTCCAGTAGATCAGGAAAGCGAGCAAGCCGAGGCGGATTGCAAACTGGATGACATCTTCTCCGGACAGGAGCTGGCGAAGGGTTCTCAAAACGCGCGCCTCCTGCGAGTGGCCATGTGGCGCCAACTACCTGCTGCTCTTGCGCAATAGTCTTGATCCAGATCAAGCGGCCGCGGACCAGTCCCGGCTTCATCGGCCGACGGCGATCGTTTGCACGTACTTGAGGCGAAATGTCAGAAGCTATCGACTACACCGCACGCGAGCTTCTCCGCGATGGCAGCCAGGTCGACATCCGCGCGCTTCGGCGGGAGGACGAAGCTGACATGCTCGGTGCGATCGAAAGGACCAGCGCGAAATCCTTGCAACGTCGCTTCTTCGTTATGAAGCGGCATTTCTCGGAAAAGGAACGCGCCTTCTTCATGGATGTCGACTTCAAGAACCATGTCGCGATCGTCGCCGTTGCAGAGGAATCCGGCAGCAAGGTCATCGCCGGTGGCGGCAGGTACATTGTCTTTGAGCCAGGACGCGCCGAGATGGCATTTGTCGTCGTGGATGCCTGGCAAGGACGCGGCATCGGCTCGATCCTGATGTGTCACCTCGCCAGGATTGCGAATGACGCCGGACTGCAGGAATTGACGGCGGAAGTTCTGCCCGAGAACACCGCGATGAGAAAGGTATTCGAAAAATTCGGGTTCAAGCCAACTCGACGGCGCGACCCGCAGACGGTCCATCTCGTTCTGAAGCTCGGTTAGATGGCTATCTCAATCCCAGTAGCGCACGCCGGTAGCCGCTCTTCCGAGCCTCATTCCTGCACACGAAGCTGCCGGAAAATCCCGACGCGTAGCGCTTTTGACCCTTCGCATAGTAGCGCCCGTTTCCGAAATCGAGCCAGACGATCGAATCTCCGAGACAATGGCGCTGCGCCTGGGATTCATGGCGGAACGGCGTAAGAACCTGCGCCGTCGCGCTTCGCCACCCGGATGAAATAACGGCTAGTGCGACAGCCGAACAACAGTAGAAGGTTCTTCGCATCTTGCATCCCACTTTGTGCCGCATCCTCCATAGTTCCAGCCACAGAGCATCGAGCCGGGGGCAAAGCATGGTGGACTGTGGAGTTCGTGAGCGAGCAAAACTGCAGCCTCCGCGGCGGCCCCACGTTGACGTAGATCAACGGTACCCTTGGGGTAGTCGGATAGAAATCGAGGCGTGTAGCCTCGCCCTCGCGCTCCACCCTCGGAGGTGCCGGCGCTTCCTCCCACAATCAAGAAGGCCGGGGCCCGGTCCCACCGCACCATCTTGCGCAACAAGGCCGACCACTTGTTGACAGGGCTGCTGTGCGACGACGCCGGGCATCGCATGATTCCGACCCACGCCACAAAAGCCGGCGTCCGCTACCGTTACTACGCGTCGACACCAGTCCTGCATGGAGAGGCTAAAACCGCGTCCGCTGGATCGTCTCCCGCCTTCCCGCCGCTGACGTTGAAGACACCGTCGTAAAATCCCTAAAGGAATATCGTGGCGCCAACCAAGGCATGAGCGCTGAGAGTTTGGGGGATCGCGATGCCATTTCGGAGCGAGTTGCCGGAATCGTCGTAGGCTGGTCATCAGTCTCAAGTCAGACGGCGCGGACGATACATCAAATTCCCCATATGTCCGGTCGCTCACAATTCCCTGGCAGAAACCCGCCCTCCAGAAGGTCCCGCCAGATCCTGCTCCCTCACAATGCAATGCGTAGCGACGTCCGCCCGGAGCAGTTCGCGCGCCGGGCGCGCCTGGTCAGCACGATCGCCCGAGGTCGTCAGTGGCTCGATGATGTAGTCTCGGGACGCGTCACCACGGTCGCATATCTTGGCGCTCGCGAGAACTGATGCGGAGACAGGCGCACGAACAGACCCCTTTGCTTGCCAGAGATTCTGCTGGAGACCTGCCGGGCGACCCAAAGCCCACACTCCAGCGCAATAAATGCGGCTATTCTTGCAAGGGCTGTCACCCAGAGACTGGGTGGTGGGCGCACCAGGGCTCGAACCTGGGACCCGATGATTAAGAGTCATCTGCTCTACCAACTGAGCTATGCGCCCGGATCTTGGTCCGGAGAAGCCCTGCAAGAGGGCGTCGTTTAGCAAAGCGACCCCGGGATGTCCAGCAAGCCGGAACGAGTTTTCCCGGTCTTTGGCGAGCCCCCGGAACGGCAAAAAGCCGCTGGATTTCAGCGGCTTCCGCCGTCACCGGGATCGACCCGCCGAAACCTGCGTCTAGAGCCGCTCGCCGCCGCCCCGATCCGGGCCGCCGTCGCGGTCGTAGCGATTCCGGTCCAAACCACGACCCCGGCCGCCGTCGTCGCGGTCACGGTCAAAGCCGCGGTCCGGGCCCATGCCGCCCATGCCACCGTGGTGGCGCCAGCCTTCCCCGCCGCCGAAACGGTGTTCCATATGGGTCAGCACGGCAAGGCGGCGCTTCTGGCCGTCATCCAGCGTCTTGTAGAGCGGGTCGGCCGCATCGGCGATTTTCTTCATGGCCGCAGCCGAGGTCGCCATGTTGTCCGCGCGCTCGCGCAGGCGGGCGACCGGATCTTCCGGCTTCTGGCTGGCATCGTCCTGCGGCGCATTCATCCGCGCATTGGCGCGATCGATCCGCAGCTTGGCGAAATCCTTCACCGCGGCTTCCACCGGCGGCCACAGCTTTTCCTGGTCGGCCGAAAGCTTCAGGCCGGCATGAACGGCTGCGATCCGCGCATCGGCGAACGCCGCCCTGTCCTCCGGGCTCATCCGCATATGTCCGTAGGACCAATGGCGGTGCTGGGCGTAGACGGCGGTCGAGCCGGCGATGGCGAGCACGGCGACAGCGGCGATGGTGAACTTCCTCATGCGAACCTCCTGTAAAGGTTGCCTGAGGATGAGCCGCTGCCTGCCGTTGTTCAACTTAACGATTGGAAAGCTTCCCCTTGCCGAGAAGCATAACGCCCTTTTGATCGACGGCACCGCGCGGCGCCAACTGCGGCAAAATCTAGACCATCCCGAGCAGCCGCGGCAGCCACAGCGAAATTTCCGGGACGTAGGTGATCAGCCCGAGGAAGGCCAGCATCGCGCACAGCCACGGCAGCACCGCGATCGTGATCTCGCTGATCCCCATCTTGGCAATACTGCTGGCGATGTAGAGGTTGAGGCCGACCGGCGGATGGCACAAGCCGACCTCGGTGTTGACGATCATCAGCACGCCAAGGTGAACCGGATGGATGCCGAGCTTGGTCGCCAGCGGAAACAGGATCGGCGCCATGATCAGCAGGATCGACGATGGATCCATCACGTTGCCCGCCAGCAGCAGGATGATGTTGACGACGAGCAGGAACATCCAGACCGAGAAATTCTTGTCGATGATCCACGCGGCCATTTCCTGCGGGATCTGCTCGTGCGTCATCAGGAACGAGAACAGCACCGCGTTGGTGATGATGTAGAGCAGCATCGAGCTCATGCTCGCGGCCTGCAGCAGCACCTTCGGCACTTCGGTGAGCTTCAGTTCCTTGTAGACGAACACCGTAATGAAGAAGGCATAGACCGCGGCGACGGCGGCCGCTTCCGTCGGCGTGAAGATGCCGCCATAGATGCCGCCGAGCACGATACCGATCAGCAACAGGCCCCAGAGGCTTTCCCGGAACGCGGTCCATTGCTGTCCGAGCGTGGCCTTGGGCATCTTCGGATAGCCGTTACGCAGGGCGACGACGAAGGTCACCGCGGCCAGCATCAGCGCCAGAATGATACCCGGCACGATGCCGGCCATGAACAGCGCCCCGATCGAGGTGTTGGTCGAGACGCCGTACAGCACCAGGATGATCGACGGCGGCACCAGGATTCCGAGTGCGCCCGAGGTCGAGATCACGCCGACGCCGAAACGCCTGGGATAACCGTGTTCAACCATCGCCGGCATCATGATCGAGCCGATCGCGACTACCGTCGCGACGCTCGATCCGGAAATCGCCGCGAACATCGCGCAGGCCGCGACGCCGGCGAGGCCCAGCCCGCCCGGCAAATGCCCGACCAGCGAGGTCGTAAACGCGATCATCCGCCGCGCGACACCGCCGCGGGTCAGGAAGGTACCGGCGAGGATAAAGAACGGGATCGCCATGATGCCGAAATTGTCGAGGCCGGAAAACAGCTTCAACCCGACGCTTTCGATCGGCACTTCCGTCATCGTGAACAGGAAGGTCAGAACGGTGAGGCCGAGCGAAATCGAGATCGGCATGCCGGTCAGCATCAGCGCAAACAGCAGTCCGAAGATGAGAGCCGCACTCATCACGCTTCTCCGAGCGCGATGGGCGCATTCTTGCTGGTTTCAATGCCCTCGACATGGGACGCATCATGGTGCGGCAGATCGCCGGTCCACCAATAGGTCCACATCACCTGCATGAAGCGGAACGACATCAGATAGGAGCCGAGCGGAATGCAGGCATAGACCAGCCAGCTCGGCAATTCGAGATCGGGCGAGACCTGATCGGTTTGCATCAGCTCGAAGACGAATTTGGCGCCCATGGTGCCGACGATGGCGGTGAACAGCGCGCCGCCAAACAGGCCGAACAGAATCACAGCCTTGCGCCAGCGGTCGTTGAGCCGGTTGATCAGCACGTCGACGCCGACGTGGATGCCGGTCCGCACACCATAGGCGGCGCCGAACTTGGCCATCCAGATGAACATGTAGATGCACAGCTCCTGGGCCCAGGCGATGTGGATCTGGATGAAGAGCGGATAGAGGAACGATATGCCGGTGCCGAACCGGTGAACGACGGAAACAAAGATCAGGACCGTCGCCGCGCCCATCAGCGAGGTAATGATGATTTCCTCGAGCCGATCAAGGATACGTAGCAGCATTTCTTCCCCCACGCACCCGGCAAACTCCGGCGCATCGCCTTCCATTGATGTAAGCCGGCGCCCGTCGATCCCCACTATCCGGCGCCGCGCAAGATCAGTGCGAACCCAAGTCAGCAAACTTTTGCAGCCAAGGGCTCGCCTGTCGCGGCGGTCAGTGGCCCGCCTGGCCGGTCTCTTTCAGGAACTCGTCGATCAGCGGCTGGCCGACCCGGGCAGCGACGTCCTTGTAGACCGGCTCCATCGCCTTACGCATCGCGGCGTCCTGTTCCGGCGTCAGCGTGACGATTTCGGTCTTGCCGGCCTTCTTGATTTCGGCGAGCGCGTCCTCGTTTTCCTTCGCCGACTGGCCGTTGCCGAAAGCGGTGGCTTCCTTCATGGCCTTGTCGAGCTCGGCGCGGATGTCGGCCGGCAGGCCGTCCCAGAACTTCTTGTTCACGACCACGACGTAGCCGATGTAGCCGTGGTTGGTGACGGTGGCGAACTTCTGCACCTCGTGCATTTTCTGGGTGTAGATGTTGGACCAGGTGTTCTCCTGGCCGTCGACCACGCCGGTCTGCAGCGCCTGATAGACCTCGCCGAACGCCATCACCTGCGGGATCGAGCCGAGCGCGCGGAACTGCGCCTCGAGCACCTTCGACGACTGGATGCGGAACTTGACGCCCTTGTAGTCGGCGGGGGTGACGAGCTTCTTGTTGGCGCTCATTTCCTTGAAGCCGTTGTCCCAATAAGCGAGGCCGGTCATTCCCTTCGAATCGAGCAGCTTGAGCAACCTGGCGCCGAGTGGACCATCGGTGACTTTGCGCAGCGTGGTCAGGTCGGGAAGGATGTAGGGCAGATCGAACACCTCGAATTCCTTGACCCCGATCGGGCCGAATTTCGAGTTTGACGGCGCCAGCATCTGCACCGCGCCGAGCTGCAACGCTTCCAGCTCTTCCTTGTCCTTGTAGAGCGTCGAGTTCGGGTAGACTTCGACCTTCACCTTGCCGTTGGTGTATTTCTCGGCCAGTTCCTTGAATTTTTCGGCCGCCTTGCCCTTGGGCGTGTCGGAAGCCACCACGTGGCTGAACTTGATCACGATCGGCGCCTGCGCCGCGGCCGGACCGGCCAGAGCGAATGCCGCGACCGATGCCGCAGCCAAGATCAGTTTACGCATGTTTCCTCCGCGCTATTTTTGCGGAACACGGGAAATGCCCGGCCCCGATACCCGTATGCCAGCCGCACCAATACAGAGAAGCGAACCGGATTGCCATTGCCCCTTTAGCAGGGGCTGCTTTCCCAAATTTGCTGCACTGCAAAATGCGACATTCTGTCCATGCCAGGGGACGAGCTGTTCGATCGGCAACCGCATTCGCCACGACCATCCCGGAATGACGGAGGATAGATACGACTTCGCCTCCTCGCGGCGCTGATCGCCCGAAGTTTTTCTGGAAACCTTGCCCTCCGAAAATCAGAGGGCGCGGGGAAGACCGGGTGCGCGCTGCACCCGCGGTCTCGCGTGCGATGTGCATTAGAAATGCTGCACACGAGCATACAGGTTCAGCGGAGAACACCCGGCCTTCCCTGCGCAATGGCTTTACGGCTTATACGTGATCGTCCTGGTGACCGGCTTTCTTGCCACCATCGTCAGAGTAGGCTTTCGCTTCCGCCAACTTGACGCCAGCACCGGGGCGTCGGACCCAAACGATTTCGCCGTACGCAAATGACCGCGCTCGTCAGTCGCAGCCTTCGCGTCCACCGCTCCCTGCCCCTCGTTTGCGACGATGGCCAACGCCCCTTGGTGGGACAGGATGGCGGGAGTTAAACTTCTGATTTGCCCGACGGGGCAACGGAAATATTTTTGCGCGAAGGGCTGGACATACTTTTGGTGATTTGCCCGTCGCGCCATTTTGTCGCAGCCACTACGCCGCCCGTCGCAGAGGCTGTTACGGAGGCGATATTACGATGCCCGCCACACGCCTTCAGCGCGTCCTTGCCGTTGCGCGATCTGTCTTCGGCTCCTCTCCGAAGACCGTCTCGTCAACCAGGCGCCAATACGCTTCGACAACCTTCGTGTCGTCGGATGACAGTCCGCTCGTAACTTGCATTTCAGGACCAAATTCCGAAAGCGCGGCGGTAAGGCTGACCATCATATAGTGGAAAAGAATCGGATCGACTGCGGGAAGGAGATCTCGTTTCTGAGCCTCAACTATCTGAGGCAGCAATCGCGCCAGAAGCGGAGCCAGGACAGTTTCCGCCAGCCATTTCAGCCGCGGATTATTCGTCAAGGCTTCCTGGCGCATGAACCGATGAAATTCAGGAAACGCGACGGTATACCGAAAAAGAGCCGTGTACTCCTGGCGCAGCCGCACCAACGGCGACAGTTCAGATCCTTCTGGCGCCAGAATATCCCACTCGGTCCGTATCTGCGCGAAGGCGTGCTCGGCCGCGGCCCGCCAGAGAATATCCTTGCTGCGATAATGATAGGTGATCAGCGGATGTTGCAGATCGAGCCGATCCGCGATTGCGCGGATGCTCGCACCTTCAAATCCTCGCTCGGCAAATTCCGAGATGGCGGCATTAAGGATCGCCGCCCGCGTCTCGATTGAACGCTGTTGTTCGGCTCTCTTGCGCGGGCGCTCCTGGCGCCCGGTAGCCAGTCTGGTTTTCTTCGGCATCGGGCCTTCAATTAACATAGCTCCCAACCGAACGCCACGCGGAGTATTGAATGGCTCTTCATGAGTATATCACGGGCTGCCACGTAACCGATCGCCTGGAGCTATCGGCGTTGACCACGGAGTTTCTCGACTTGTGTTCGCGGCCGGCTCATTTTCCTTCGAAGACGAGCGTTGGCGGTTCAATGTCCCTGTCGAAAGCGTCCGCTGTGCTCGCAAAACCGCGCTGGGCGTCGGCACCGTTGTAGAGCTCCATCGCGATATCGAGCATCACCAGATCCGCGGCGGCGACGCCTCCGCTCGACCAGGCCTTGAGCAGCGTGCGCGTCGCGGCGTACGACCGGGTCGGCCCGGTCGCGAGCTGTCCGGCCAATGCAGCCGCCGTTGCCGAAAGCTCGTTCTCAGGCACCACATGGGTCGCAATTCCGAGCACACCGGCTTCGCGTCCGGAGATCGGCTCACCGAGCATGGCGAGACGCGTTGCGCGAGCCCGCCCGGCACGCTCGGCGATCCGCTGCAGGGCTCCGGCGATCGGCAGCATCGCCGTCGTCACTTCGACGCAGCGAAGGGTCGCATTTTCGGCCGCGACGAGAAAATCGCACGCCAGCGCAAGTTCGAAACCGCCGCCGAAGGCGACGCCGTGCACCACGGCCACCGTCGGTATCTTCAGCATCTCGATGGCGCGATAGGAGACGTTTATTTCGGCGACGAACGTCCTGAACCAGTTGACGTCCTTTCCCGGCCATTCACGCACCTCGCCGCCAAAGCTGAAGTGCGGCCCCTCGGCGCGAACGACAAGCACGCGGATGTCGCTTGCGCTGGCCTGGTGCACGGCCACTCTCAGAGCTTCCGTGAAGCGCAGGTCCAGCCGGTTAAACGGCGGATTGGCCAGCACAATATTTCCGATGGCGCCATCTCGTTCAAATCGGATCGTCGTCATTGCAAATGCCCTCCTCGAGCTTTACGCAGTGCGCTGGTTGACGGATGCGGGGATCAGCGGCAGCAGCAGATGTGACGGACGCTCGGCATCCCGATAGATCTTGTGGGTCACCGTTGTGCTGCTGCAGACGTGGTACGGGATGTATTCGACGTTGGTCATCGCCCCGGTGCCGGTCGGGACATCCACGGAGGTGATGTCGAGGCAGATCCGATGACCCGCCTTGAACTGGTTCGCTGTGGCGAGGATCTGTATCTTGTACTCAACCACCTCGCCCGGCTTGACGGGAGCGATGGCGTCCTGCGTGAGCTTGTGGAACGGCTCCCAGGGCTTTGAACGCTTTTCATCGAGCGCCCGATAGGATGCCTTCAGCCAGCCTCGTGTCAGTTCGCGTTCGGGCAGTGTGGAGGGAACATCGCGCTCACCTTCACGCGCGGTTCGAACGGAGACGTCGGGCCCGACGTCCTTGAGCACGATGATCCAGTTGGTGTCTTCCTGATCGATCGCCGCGTACAGCGTCAGCGTGATCGGGCCAGCGACGGTGACGTCGTGCGGCAAGGGATCGGTCATGTAGCGTAGCCGCTCGACCTTGGTCGTGCGCGTCACCGGCATCTGCGTGAAGACATCGGGCTCGCGCGCGGAAGCGCCTGCCTCTGAGGCCGGGCGCGGCGGCTCGGTCGACAGCGTCTCCCAATGGGATAGATAATATTTCGTCCACTGCGTCTCCGGCAGCGGCCAGTCCGTTCCGGTCCGCCATTCGTTGGCGCCCATCAGCCAGTACCGAACCGGCGGCTCTTCCATGATGCCGGTGTCCTGACCCTTCAGCCAATGGTCGTACCACCGGATGATCTCGTCGTGATGCTGGTGGAACGGCCGCTCAAGGTGGGCCGGCCCCGTGAACAGCATCTTCTTCGGCGCATTGACGCTCTGGAAGTAGTGCTGCGCGCCGAGCCAGTGGAGCTTGTAGGTGTAGGCGTAGGCTCCCGAGCCCGTATAGAACGGTATCTTGATTTTCCTGAACGTCTCCTCCGCGCGCTCGACGGTGCCGTCGGGCTCCCACGGATGGGTCATCATGAGATACATGATGAACGTCCGCTGCCCCTTCTGCGTGAGGATGTTGTAGAGGTTGATGTACTGCTTGTAGTCGGGATTCCGCATGGCCCGGTGCCAAAACTCCTCCTCCGCGGCCGGAAGTTCTGCGGGCCGGTCGCGCGACTCGTGAACCGTGCTGAAGACGTCGAGCAGATAAGGGAAGGAATGAAGGACGCCGCCGGGATTGAAATCGCGGAATCCGAACATGCCGCCATAGGCGCTGCACGCGTCGTAGGGAAAGATGGCTTTCAGCGCCGGATGTCCCTGCGCGGCCGCGCGCCATTGTTCTCCGGCAAATCCGGAGATGCCGACCATTCCGACCTTGCCGTCTGACCAGAGTTGTTGCGTAATCCATTCGATCAGATCGTAGTGGTCCGTATCCTCGTGGCCGTAGTGTCCTTCCGATTTGGCAGAGCCCCTCGGCTGCGCGATCACATGGACATAGCCGTTGGCGATGAAGCGGCGTGTGTCGCCCGCCTCGATGGGACCGAACCAGAGCGGCGCGTGCGCCGGTTGCGGCGGCAGGATATCCGCGATGTCAGGACCCTGGATGTCCTTGTTGTGCAGTGCTGACGCGTACAGCACGGGGTATTTGCCTGGCGCATCCGGGCGGTAGACGTCGACGGCCAGCCGCGTGCCGTCCCGCATGGCGACGTAAATGTCCCGTTCCTTGATCATCGCTCGTCTCCGCCCGTTTTTCGCGGCGCTGGCCGCCGACATTTTGCGATAGCGGCTTGCAATAGCGGCACCGCACAACCGGACTCATACCACTTTACTTTACGATCGTAAAGTATAATATTGATCACGACCGCGTGCGGTCGCACCGGATAGAATTCTCACCCCCTGCAAGGAGAGCTGAATATGGACGTCACGAGGTTTCTGCCCCTGCTTGGTCGCCTGCTCATCGGCCTGCCGTTTCTCATGAGCGGCTTTGGCAAGCTAACCGCCTATGGCGCAACGACGGCCTATATCGGCAGTGTCGGCTTGCCGCTTGCCCCGCTTGGCTGGGCGGTTGCCGTTGCCTTCGAGATCGGGGGCGGTCTGCTGCTGGTGCTCGGCTTTCGTGCGCGAGAGGTTGCGTTCGGCATGGCCGTGTTCACGTTGGCAACGGCCATCTTCTTTCACCGGAATTTCGCCGATCAGAATCAGATGATCCATTTTCTCAAGAACATCATGATCACCGGCGGGCTGCTGCAGATCGCGCATTTTGGCGCCGGACGCTTCAGCCTGGACGCGCGCGATCCGAAAAATGTTGCGGGCGCGACGACTTGAGGGACTGAATCCAAGTCACTGAATCCAAGTCGATGAATCAACCCTGGAAGAGCCACCGAGCGCGGCGCTGACGCGCGCCGCCGCTCGTCGCGATAAGGGACACCGGCGTTCGGCTAGGTATTCTTGGACCGTCCGGCCTTCTTCCTGGTGACCGGCGGCTTCGGTACCTTGCCCGTATCCACCGGAAATTGCTTCAGGCGATCGACAAACCATCGGCCGGCGGGTCCGGGCGGTGACTTGGTCTGCCACACCGCCGACATCGGCAGCATCAAACCATCCGGGGGCACGTCCTCGATCGGCAGCACGGCAAGGCGCCCCTCTTCAAGATCCTTGCGCACGGCATGCAGTGGCATGCCGCCCCAACCCAGGCCGTGGAGCAAAAAATGATGCTTGGCGAAGAGGTCCGCGAGCCGCCAGGTCGCAGACGACATGACGCCGAATTCGCGTCCCGACGACAGCTCCGACCTGTCGGTGAGAACAATCTGGGTATGTTTTCCAAGAACCGCCCTGGGAATTTTGCCCCGGTAGGAAGCCAGCGCATGATCGCGGGCGGCAACCATGAGAAACGCGATACCGGGCAACCGCTCATAGGCCAGCGTATCCGGAATCACCGGCAGTGATCCGATCACGCCGATGCTGCAACGGCCATCGAGCACGGGCTTGATGGCTCCTCCGAGCGCCTCGACATAGATGCGCAGCGCCACGCCCGGGTAGTTCTGCCGAAACTCCTTGGCCACCTGGGTAATCGCGTCGATCGGATAGAAGACGTCGATTACCACGGACAATTCCGGCTCGAGACCAGCCGACATGCCCTTGGCCCGGGCCTTCAGCTGGTCGACCCCGGCGATGATGCTGCGCGCATCGCCCAGAACGGCCGATCCCGCCGCGGTGAGTTTGGGGTAGCGGCCGGCGCGGTCGAACAGCTGCACGCCGATCTGTTCCTCGAGCTTGCTGATGGTCTCGCTGACAACGGACTGCGCGCGCAATAGTTTGCGGGAGGCGGCAGAAAAGCTTCCTTCATCGACCGCGGCGATGAACGTACGCAATTGATCGAGAGAGACAGCGTCGAGCATGGAACCTACCTATCGACCAAACCGATACTAAAGCGCCGGATGCTACTGCCCGATCGGCGGTCATATCAACCATCGAGCTCGCATCATCGGTCCCGTAAGCACGTTCTGGCGGCCTCGGGCGTGGTCAGAGCGCCCATTGATCCTCCTGGTCGCTCCGGTCGCTATTGTTCAGGCGCCGGGCGATCTCCTCGCCCATCGCCGGATCGCTGGCGACCGCGATCGTGAGACCTTGCTGGGTGACGATCTCGCGGCCCCTCGCCTCGACCGGGAAATGTTCCGACCGGAGCGGCAAGTCTCGATCGGACCTCCACGGCCGGGCGCTAGCCATACGTTGAATAAGCTGAACTCCATCTGATCCAAACATTGCTTTTCTCCATTCGTTTGTTCTTCAACCAGGCCAATCGCTGCAAATCCTCAGCGTCTTGCTGCCAGGACGCCCTGGTTGTGCAGCCGACGGCCGATATCGGCGATGTTGCTCTCGCCGATGCGCAGTGAATCGGCGTTGGTATGCACGGAGTAGTGGCCGGTCACGAGGTCGTAAGGGTGCTTGACCGCAGAGCCGAGGATGAAGCCGGCATCGGAGAGCGCTTCGAACTCGATCGCCTGATCTCCCTCCTCGAACACGGCGACTTCGCCCGTCGATACCTGCTCCGACGTTGTCACGATGCCCTGGTGCGACGCGATCCAGGCGACGTCGTGCCCCCTGGGCGGCTGAAAGGTCCAGCGCTCCCCGGCCTTGAGGCGCACATCGAGGTAGGTGATACCTTGAGGCGACTCGACAATGCTTTTCACACCGCCGTATTCGCCGGCGAGAACCCTCGCCGGACCAGCAAAATGGAAATCGGAAGCGCCAAGATATTGGCTCTGGGGTTCGGCAAGTTCGAGCTTGGGCGGCATCGCGACCCAGAGCTGAAAGCCCTTGATCCGCTCCGTGCCGAACATTCCGCCGGTATGCCAAACGCCGCTACCGGCGCGCATCCACTCAACACCGCCGGTGTCGATGACCCCTTCGCGGCCGGTGGTCTCCTTGTAGAAGGCCTGCCCGGCCAGAATGACGGTCAGCGTCGCAATTCCCGAATGGGGATGAAAGCCGAATTTGGGTGCGGTCGCGGGATCGGCGTCGAAGTAGTCGAGAAAGACGAACGGCTTGATCAGTTCACCGACGTCGCCCGGACTGACCAGTCGGGTAACGCCCCCATGCGAGTGTCCACGCGTGCGCAGAGCAATCTGCCGGGAATTCTTTTCAGCGCGATTCGGACGCGTGAACACTGCATCGGTCTTCATTTTCATTCTCCCGAGGTTTGACCATCTCTTGGTTTCGAAGCTCAGCCCCTGACCCGGTGAAGCAAGGCAACGAGCTCATCGCGCCGCAGGTAGACAACCAGCGCGTTGAGAACTCCCAGAACAATCGCCGGGACCGGACTGGTGTGCAGGACGAGCACATGGGTTGCGACAGCGCCGACCATGGTGCCGCCGAGCCACAGGGCGCCGAGCGAAGCGAGGCCCGGAACCAGCAACGCGACGGCGCCGACCACCTCCACGACGCCGGTCACGACACGAAACCACTGACCGAGTCCGACCTGGTCGAACAGGTCGACCATGAAAGGAACGCCGGCCAGTTTGGCGGCGCCGGCCGCAAGGAAAGCCGCCGCGATGATGCCCTGCAACGTCCAGGCGCCGATACGACGGGAAGGACGGACGGATGAAATAGAAGTTGCACTCATGTTGGTCTCCATTGGGTGTGGGGTTGAAAGTGAGGAAAACCTAGGATGGAGGCGACCACGGCAACAGGCGATTTATTTAGATAATATCCATCGGATTATCCGATATATCGTCGCCGCCCGTTTTGAGAGACCTGACGTATCGGACGATGTTTTGCGCAGCCGCGCGACGGCTCGCGCGGGAACATCGCGGCTGGTGGCGTCGGAGCGCCCAATGACACTTAGTTCGGGAATCGCGTCTTCAGGTCGAGGGCGACTTCAGCGCCGCAGCAAGCACGTCGCGGAGCGGCTTGGGCGGCCGGCCGCCAAGACGCTCGACGTCGCCGGTCACGATGTCGAACGCACCCGCCGCGAAGCTCGCCTGGATGCCGACGACGATGTTGACGGCCCCCGCCGGCAGCCCGGCCTGCGTCAGTCCGGCGCGCAGTTGCTGCTCCGTGATGACGCGGAACGCGAGCGGCCGGCCCGTAATTTCGGCGATGAGGCCCGCGCGCTCCGCACCGGAGAGGCGCTCGGGCCCGGTGGCGTTGTAGATCGCGCCTGCATGGCCGTCGCCGACCAGGATTCCGGCTGCAGCGGCTGCCACATCGTCACGCGCAACGAAGGCAGCCCGGTTCTCGGCCAGCCCGGCCAGCACGCCCTGGTTCAGCGCCGCCTGTGCCAGTTGCAGGAAAGCTTCGGCATAGAAGTTCATCCGCAGGATGGTCCAGGCCGGCGCCGTGGCGATCAGATGCTGTTCGCCCCGCCAGTAGGAGGCGCCGCGCGCCGGCTCCTCCTCCTGCCGCGTGCCCACGGCCGACATGAAGACGATATGCTTGACGCCCGCCTTCACGGCCGCGTCGATGGCAGCGACGTTCTGCACGCCGCGCTTTCCGGCTTCCGGATCGACGGTCGTGATGATGAGCAGACGATCGAGACCCGCATAGGCCTCCGCGAGGCTTTCGGGCTGGTTGTAGTCCCCGAACCGTCCCTGGGCCGGTCCGGAGACGGTTTCCGGCGTGCGCGTGATAGCCACCACCTCGTGCCCGCCGGCACGCTGTAGCAGTTCCGAAACGACGGCTCTGCCCAAATGGCCGCTGGCGCCACTGACACCGATCTTCATGTCAACCTCCGCCGGGATAACAGAGCAAAGCAGGCGAGCGTGGCAGCTTGCGTCTTTGCCACGCTTGCACTTGTTTTGACCGCCTTCGCGGGCAAGCTACGCGGCCGTGGCCGCCTCCAGCGCGGGATAATCGGTGTAGCCCGGCGCGGCGCCGCCAAAGAAGCTGACACGATCCGCTTCGTTCATCGGCGCACCGGTCTTCACCCGGGCGACAAAATCCGGATTGGCGAGGACCAGCTGGCCGTAGGCTTCCAGATCGGCCAACCCCGAAGCCACGTCGGCGCCGATCCGGTCGCGCGGACGACCGGGCCGGTTCACGATCAGCGGTTGCTTCGACAGCGCGCGGATGTCGCCCACCAGTTTCTCGTCGCCGGCATGCAAGACGTGCAGGTAGGCGAGGCCGAGCTTGTCGAGCTCGGCGACCAGATAGCGGTAGAGCGCCGGGCCTTCCTCGCCTTCGTCGATGCCCCACATCTTAATCCCGGGCGACAGGCGGATAGCGGTCCTGTCCGCGCCGATTTCTCCGGCAACCGCGGTGGCGACTTCGATGGCGAAACGGGCGCGGTTCGCGATCGAGCCGCCATATTCATCGGTGCGCGTGTTGGCGCTCGGGGCGAAGAATTGCTGGACCAGATAGCCGTTGGCGCCGTGAATCTCGACGCCATCGGCGCCGGCCTCGATGGCGCTGCGCGCCGCTTGGCGGAAGTCGGCGATGGTCCGGCGCACTTCCTCGGTCGTCAGCGCGCGCGGCGCAGGCATGTCCTGCATCCCTGTCGCGGTGAACATCTGCCCGCCCGAGGCAATCGCAGAGGGTGCTACGGCTTGACGATGATGCGGCGTATTGTCGGGGTGCGACATACGCCCGGCGTGCATGAGCTGGATGAAGATACGGCCCCCCTTGTCATGCACGGCGGCGGACACCTTGCTCCAGCCTGCGACATGCGCCGGGCTGTAGATGCCGGGCGTCGCGAGATAGCCCTGGCCGTCATCGGAAGGCTGGGTGCCTTCGGTGACGATCAGGCCGACGCTGGCGCGTTGGGAATAGTATTCGGCGGCCAGTTCTCCCGGCGTGCCGTCCAACTTGGCGCGGCTGCGGGTCATCGGGGCCATGACCAGACGGTTTGGCAGCGTGTAGCGTCCGACACGGACGGGCGTGAATGATTGCTTCATGGTTTTCCTCGACAGCGATTGGATGACGCATGACGAGAAGCTAGGGATCGCGCCGCAATCAGATAACCCGGCTTATTCAGATGGGAACCATCGGCAGGTTCGATACAGCGGCAGTGGATTCAGCCTGCATCCCGAGCGCATTGTCGGCCCAGTGCCGCCCGACCTTGATCGAGCGACCTGCCGGCAGCGCGGAGCGAGGACACCAAAAACTACAGCGATTGCCGGAATGCCCGCAACGGGCACGATGTCTCCTGGCGGACATCTCAAGTTTGCGGAATGCCCGCTTTGTGCTCGAATACCGGAAGCCGGAGGGCCCTATTCGATCACCTCGTCGGCAATGGCGAGAAGCGTAGGAGCCACTTGCCCCAGCGTTCTGGCCGTCTTGAGATTGAGCACCATCTTCCCAGACGCTTCGCGATCGTGGCCGCCACTCAACTAAACAATCAGTCAAAACTTCGATTAATTAAAGGTTACGCGGCAGGGACAATTTTGTGCGGTCAGCTAAACCGCTTTCTAAGTCGTCTCCTTTAATCTGCGTTCGAGACGATCTCGAAATACAAAGCTGGTGGAACCATGAGCCGACTGAGAAAGTCCCTTTCACGATTCGATCGTGTCCGGCCCGCCTTCGCGCAAGCGCCGAAAGTAGGCCGTCCGAACTTCAAAAGGATGCTCCGGCTCTTCGGGCACGATCAGTCCGGAAGCTACATGATCGTTGCCGCAGTTGCGATGCCGGTCCTGGTCGGAACCGCCAGCCTCGGCACCGAAGTTGGATGGTGGCTATATACTCATAAAAACATGCAGAGCGCAGCGGATTCAGCAGCTGTGAGCGCGGCGACGGCAGGAAGTAACCTGAACGCCGAAGCCGGCACGGTGACCGGTCTCTATGGCTTTACCAATGGGGCAAAGAACGTCACCGTGACCGTCAACCAGCCGCCGTCCGCGGGAAGCTACGCATCAACCCCACAAGCGATAGAGGTGGTCATCAGCCAGTCGCAACCACGGTTGTTGTCGGCGCTGTTTGGAAACGATCCGGTACTCATCACGGCGCGGGCCGTGGCGTTAGGTAACGCCGGAACGGGCTGCGTGCTTGCGCTAAACCCCACTGCCAGCCCGGCCGTGAACGTGAGCGGCAGTAATCAGCTCAATCTAATTGGCTGTAATCTTTACAGCAACTCCAGCGCGAAACCTTCGCTGAATGTCAGCGGCAGCGCAACCGTTTCCGCCAATCAAGTCGGAGTGGTCGGCGATATCTCCGGCGCGAGTAATATTACGGCGACCAACGGCATCCGGAGCGGCATGCGACCGATCGCCGATCCTTATGCGAACGTTTCTCCGCCAGCGGAGCCGAGCTGCAGCAACGCCAAGATTACCGTCAACAGCAACGGGAAAAACACGTCGCTCAGCCCAGGGTGCTATAGCGGTAGCATCACCGTCAATGCGGGAGCGACGCTGAACTTGAGCCCCGGCATCTATTATCTCGACGGAGCGAACCTTTCGGTCGCAGGCAATGCCACGATCACCGGCTCCGGCGTGACGCTCGTCTTCACCGGCTCGGGCAGCAATTGGGGCACGGCCTCCATCGGCAGTAACGCGAATGTCAATTTAACGGCGCCAAGCTCCGGGCCGACCCAAGGGATCGTGATGTACGGCGACCGCAAAATGCCGGTTGACACGGCTTTTAGCCTGACCGGCGGCGGTACCCAGAACTTCGGTGGCGCCATTTACCTGCCAAAAGCGAACCTTAGCTTCAGCGGTGGCAACGGCATGAGCACCTCCTGCACGAAAATCATAGCGGATAAGCTCACCTTCACCGGGACTTCGAATCTTCAGGTCAATTGCGCCGCACTTGGTACCGCCGCGATCGGCATCACTACCGCTCAGCTCGTCGAATAGAAGGAGTGCTTCAAATGACGAAATGCAGCTCTCCTCACCGCGGCATTTGTCGAAAACCCAGTTTGCTTCGCCGCCTTTTCGACCGCGCAGCAAGCGACACAGGGGGCGCCGTCGCCGTCGAATTCGGCTTTCTGGTCCCCGTGCTTGCGCTCATGGTGGTCGCCGTGATCGATATTGGCTTAGGGGTCTACCGCAAGATGCAGGTTGAAGATGCCGCCCAGGCCGGTGTCCAATATGCCATCATGCATAACTTTGATGCGAACGCGATTTCCGATGCCGTGACCAGCGCGACTAACTCTACCGCCGTCGCTGCGTCGCCCTTGCCGGTGTCGTTTTGCGGCTGCGCAACGGGTTCCAGCATAAGCACCGTTAGCTGCGGCACGACCTGTCCAGGAGGAGCTTTGGCTGGAACATACACCACGGTTTCAGCACAAGCGACGTACAGCACGATCCTTAATTACCAACTCGTACCCTCCACCTACACTTATACGGCGCACTCTACCGCGAGGCTGCAGTGACATTAACAAGGATGTGGCGGAATGAGTGCGGCGCGTCGGCGCTGGAATTTGGCCTGACCGCCCCGGTTTTCTTTTTGATTCTCTTAGGCGTTATTGAAACCGGGCTTCTGTTCTGGACGCAGATCGGCCTGCAGCACGGGGCTGAGATGGCCGCACGATGCGCAAGCGTGAACTCTACGCTTTGCCCAACCAGCAATCCGAACGCGATCACCAGCTACGCCACCCGGCAGACTTTTGGCCTGGGCTTGCCGTCATCGACCTTCAGCTACAGTACGCCAGCCTGCGGAAATCAGGTTAACGCGAGCTATAATTTTCAGTTTCCGGGGATCTTCAACGTCGCTCCGCTGACGCTGACAGCGCAGGCTTGTTTTCCGAGTTAGCTGAGCCTTCCAAGCCTGCCTTTGCTAAGTCCAATGCGGGGGCACTAGTCGAACGCTACCCCAATTCGCTTTTCTGAGGTCGGTCTCAACTGACTCTTGCAACAAAATCCGCCACGAGCCGCCATAGCCGGCAAACGAATGCACCCGCGGTCTGCGGGCAATAACCCAATCAGCCGCAATTCCAGACCGGCCCGATCGGCGTCTGCGTCCAGCAGGGGCCGAAGGTACCGCCATTGTAGCGACCGCCGTAAAAGCCGGGCCGGCCGAAATAGTGCCAGTTACCATCGTAGCCGTAATATTCCGGAGTCCGATCAATATACCACGGCCGCCGGTTCTGGCGCGCGTAGCGCACTACCCCAGCCTTCTGGGCGTAAAGTGGCAGGGTGTTGTTCAGGGGCTGCTGATAGCCCGGCAGGAAACCGTAGCCGTGCCAGCGTGGCGCCGGTCGTTTATGAGCAGGCGCAGCGGGCGCGAGCGCCGGCAGCAGCAACAAGACGATCGCAATCAAAGGAAACACGAAGCGCGGCATAGCCACACCATAGACCACCGACCGGGTACGCGCCAGATCTTCGACTGATCGGCTTCACGCCTTCCGGCAAGACGAACGCCGGGGTCACGATCAACCGATCCTGTTGAGCGTGCCTCTGATGCTGGTGAATATCTCCCCGATATTCTTGCGCATGGAATCCAGCTTCTGGAAATCCTCGAACACCTTGGCGACCCGCTCGTCGACCTCGATCTTGCTCGCCGCCAGCGCCTCCACGCGCGTGCTGAGAAATTCGTCGCCCCTGATTTCGATATCGTCGAGAGTCCTGGCCAGGATATCCCGGCCGACATTGACTTCGCCGATCAAGGCCTCGATGCCGAATACCGGTCCCTGCAGCGGCGCCAGCCCGGCCAGGGTCTTGGCCAGCTCTTCCTTGAACTGGTTCAGCGTCGCCGACGAATCCTGCAGTTTCTCGAGACGCAATCGGGTTCTTTTGATGAACTCGTTCAACGCATTCTGTCGGTCGACAAGGCTCTCGCCGCGGGCATTCGTCTCCACCTCCGCCAGCGAGCGTTCCAGATGGGTCCGACGTTCCCTGAGATCGTCCATATCCAGGCGAATTGAATCGAGGATATTGAAGCAATCATCCAGGCGGGCAACCCTCTGCTCGATCTCGATCTTCTCTCTGGAAAGCGCTTCGACACGGGAATCGAGTTTTTCATTGTCGCTGGATTCGAGTTGCTCGAGGCTGTTGTTGAGCGCCTCGCGACGCAAGCGCAGATCCGCGATCAGGGCGTAGATCCCGGTTTCCGGGGAGCGCAACGGCGCCAGTTCGGCATCGGATTTGGTCAGTTCCTCCTTGAAGCGGTTCAGCGTCGCCAGCGATTGTTGCAGAGAGTTTTCGCGTGCGTGGATCGCCGACACGTCGTGGTCCAGCTCCGTGACGCGATCGCCGAGGCTTTGCTTGTTGTCGTCGATCTCGAGCTGGGTAAGCCATCGCTCGAGCTGGCGCAGCCGGTCCTTCAGTTCACCGAAGACGGGCTCGACCACCCGCCGCCTTTCGCTCACGGCGCCGACCGCCTCGCGAAGCGCCTGCTGGCGGCGCCTGATCTCGTCGAGCCTTTCGTTCAGGTCGACGGATTCGATACGGCTGCGCTGTTCGGCAACCCTTTGCTCGGTATCGCTGAGCGTTTTCTGAATTGACGTAATCGCCACCTCGGGGTCGGTATCGAGAAGATGCTGCACCGCCCCATCGAAGTGTTTCTGCGAGTCATGCGCGGTCAAGGCCTCCTGCCGGAGGCCCCTGAGACGATCCCGCAACAACTTGTTTTGCCGTGCCAGGCTGTAGGCCTGCCATACCGACGAGCCGATCAGCGAAAGGGTTGTGAGAATGATGGCGCCGAGCGCAAATCGCTGGGGAGCCGGCAGAGACGACAGCTGAATTGAGATTTGGCGCGGATCGAGACCGAGTGTCGCGCCCGCAAAAAATGCAGACGCACTGAACAGTACTATCCACGCGACAACGGGGAACCACATGGTGCGATCTATTTGAATTGCATTGGACAAATGTGGATGTAGTTCGGCAGGGAGCCGGGTCTGACGCCCGCGGCGATTCTGTGTCGCCTTATGCGCGGTCATCCTATCGGCTTTTCCAGCGCGATCCAGCCGCGCCGGCGACGTTGCAACAGATTTCACGGTGGTCACGCCCGGCGGGCAATGTCGGTCCATCCACGCGAAGACGCTATTCGACTTTGGCCAAAGGACCGGGATATCGCCACAACTCCGGGTTGAGTCCGGGGAGCGCTTGAGGCAACCGATCCCGGCGATCGCCGCCCGCTGTCCGAAGTGCTCGCGCTTCAGTGATCGCACGTGATGAAATAATTTCGGGCGTTCGCCGCACTTGGTCCTAGGAGCCGAGCTGGTTTGGCTTCCATCACCACGCGGAGAAAACCATGACCAAAATGACCTTCGTCGCCGCAGCCCTGGTTGCGGCAGCCGCATACACCACCGAGGCGTCGGCCACCCGCAATGTTGCATCGCGGCACAACCAGGCCGCGACGGCGACCAATACAGCCGTCGATTGTGTGCGGGCTCCGAACGTCGGCGCGTACGCCACAGCTCCTTATTCGGTACCGCCGTGCTTGCCGAACACCGCCAACTGACGGTACGGCCGGTCGGGTTGGCGGCTTTCGGCCAGCCCGACCGTCGTCGGCCGTACGGATGGCTAGGCAATGCCCTGTCGCAATGTCCCCGTCACATCGAGCTGTAACGCGTCGCGCTCCTGACCGCGTCGTCGATCTCAACAGCGAACCGGTCTTCGCCTATCTGATGCAGATCGGCTGCCAATGACGATGCCTCCGCGGTGTCCATCGAGAGCGGCTCATCAGATCATAGCTGACTTGATGCGCTAGATTCCGCTGTTCCTGATCGGTCCAGGGCCGCTCGCGGTCGTGCGGCTTCCAGCGTCGACATGGAATGATGGCCGGTTGGTTGTCCGTGTCGGTGCAGGGAATCTCACTCTGTCCGTGGTGTCAACAAGCCGCTGCGAAGCCGCAACCCACCGCGACAAGGAAAGATGGCGGATTACGCTTCCGCCTTCGCACATTGAGGTACGATAGACATTTCGCTGATCCGCCGTGCGAATTCAACAGATCTAGTAGCACCGCACGATATTGACGATGTGGTCCTTGCCGCCGACGCCAGGGACCGTCACGGTCTCAGCGGGGCACTGCGTTACATAGGCCCGGTCGGACGGCACGACATTCGGCGGATACCGATGCGCCCAATCCCAGGGAACGTCATAGGTGTAGGTGTAATGGACGTCGCTCGAGAGCGGCGGCGGAACGTCGGCAATGGCTTCGCCGCTTGATGGCCCATCGTAGTAGTCCGCCGGCCAGTACGCACCGTCAATGTTTCTCCGATGATGCAGCCGGCCAAATGGCGAATGAGGGATCGCGCGCGCCGAGACGAAACCTCCACCGTGCACGCCGCCCGACCTGGCGAACGTCTCGTTACCGGCACACATCAGCGCGATGGCGGCAAGCGCCCCAGCAAGCGTTCCGTACCTTCCATACGTCATGGCACGCACCTGTTCCTGGGTTGCGACCCGCCAAGGCTAGGCCTCGCCTCTCGGACCCGCAAACGTAACCTTAACTAATGGTTAATCCGTCCGCGGTGGCGCGGTTCCTGCGGCTGCTCCGGTACGCAGATGATCCACCTCCAGCCGACCGCGCCGGAAAGATGTGCGGCGCGCATGACGATCTTCAATTCCAGTTTCGCCCAGTCGTCGCGCAGCGGCATGGCGCACAGGGCCGTGCCAGCGCCGATCACCTCGAACGCGCGATCCGAAGCGAAACCCATGAATGTCACGTGTCACGGCTGCACCGGCAGGCAGGACAGGAGATCGAGCCACCTGTCCACCCTTTCAGTGCAGTCTTTTAAACCCTAGGATGCCACCTGCCGAAGCCGGGGAGCGGACATGAGACGCCGGGATTTTGTGGCAGGGGCCGTGTCGTTGGCTGCGGTCAGCCGTGCCGCGGCGCAGCCGGTCGCCACCAACCGGCGTCTGGCCATCGTCAATGTATCGGCACCTTCACATGCGCTGATGCGTGAGGACAGCCCCACCTACCATCGGGTATTTTTCGGCGAGCTTCGGCGTCTCGGGCAGATCGAGGGACAAAACCTTACCGTCGAGCGCTACAGCAGGGAGCAGTACCAGTCAGACCCGGCCGCGCTGGCGGCACAGGTCGTCCGCAGCAATCCGGATGTCATCTACATCATCGATCCCGCCGCTTCGCACTTCACGCGCGAAACCTCGAAAATCCCGATCGTCACCATCACCAACGATCCGATGGCGCTCGGCTACGTGCAGAGCCTGGCGCATCCCGGCGGCAACGTCACCGGCGTCAGCGTCGACGCCGGACCGTCGATTCACGGCAAGCGCATCGCGCTGCTGCGTGAAATGTTTCCGGCGATGTCGAAACTGGCGTTCATTGTCGCGAAAGGTGTATCGCAACATTTGGCGGAGGCCCCGGTGCGCGCGGCAGCCGAAGCCGCCGGGATTGCCGTCGTCAGCGTGCCGATCGATGTTCCCGGTACCGCAACGACCTATCGCGACGCCATCGCACAGGCCTCTCGCGGCGGCGCGGACGCGGTCATGATGATCGACAGCGCGAACGCGCTGGTGAACCGCGCCGTGATCGCGGAGTCACTCGCCGAGGCGCGCATTCCGGCCATTCATGCCTTTGCGGAAGCGGTCGATGCCGGCGGCCTGATGGCGTATTCCTTCGACCTGAAGGAGTTGATCAAGCGAATGGCCGGCGATGTCGACGCCATCCTGCGCGGCGCCAATCCCGCCGACATCCCGTTTTATCAGGTTTCCAAGTTCGAATTGTCGATCAACCTGAAAGCCGCCAAGGCGCTCGGGATCGCGGTGCCGCCGACCCTGCTGGCCACCGCCGACAAGGTGGTTGAGTAAGGCGGCATTGGGTTTGCGCCAATCGCTCTTGCGCGTTGTTCGATGCTGCGCATCGCCCCGGGATGACAGTAACGAACCGCCCCTCATCCGCGACGCGTGACCGCACCGGTCGGGGTCGCAAATCCTTCCAGCGTCCGGATCCGCTTTTCGAGCCACCAGCCATATTCGGGCGACCAGTCCTCGAAGCGCATGTTGATCCCTAGATCGTGCGCCCAATGGTGGGCGATGTTGGGATTGAACTGCGACTGGCGGCCGATCGCGATCAGATCGGCCTGCCCGTTCTGCAGAATCGCCTCGGCCTGCTGCGCTTCGAGAATGATGCCGACCGCCATGGTCGGGATACCGGCCTCGTTGCGGACCCGCTCCGCAAACGGAACCTGGAACCCGAGGCTGCGCGGCACTTGGGCAGCGGTAGCCGCACCCGCGATGCCGCCGGACGAGCAGTCGATCACGTCGACGCCGCGCGCCTTCAGTTCGCGCGCAAAAACCACCGTATCGTCCATGTTCCAGCCTTCCTGCGTGCCGTCGACCGACGAGACGCGGACGAACAGCGGCATCGTATCCGGCATTTCGCGACGCACCGCTTCGGCGATCTCCAGCGGCAGGCGCATGCGGCCGGTGCGGTCGCCGCCGTATTCGTCGTTGCGGGTATTGGAGACCGGCGACAGGAACGAGGCCAGCAGATAGCCGTGCGCGGTATGGATTTCGATGGTGTCGAAGCCCGCGGCCACTGCATTCCGCGCGGCCTTGGCCCAGGTGCCGACCATCGCCTTGCACTCTTGCGTCGTCAGTTGGCGCGGCGTCAGCCAGCCCTTGGCGACCGGCTCGGCCGTCGGCCCAACCGGCTGCCAGATCTTGTCGCCGGCCTTCAGGTTTTCTTCCGTGAGCGGTCCCATGCCCTGCATGGCGGTTTGCGAGGACGCCTTGCGGCCGCCATGGGCAAGCTGGATGCCGATCGCGGTGCCCTGACGCTTCATGAAGGCGATCAGCGGCCTAAAACTCTCGACCTGCGCATCGTTCCAGATGCCGAGGTCGTGCTCGTTGATCAGCCCGATCTCCTCGACTCCGGTTGCCTCGACAAAGACGAGGCCGAAGCCGCCCAGCGCGTAGCGGCCGAGATGCACGAGGTGGAAGGTGCCGCAGGTGTTGCCGGGGTCGCAGCGGTAATGGACCATCGGCGGCACCACGAGCCGGTTTTTCAGCGTGAGGCCCCGGATCGCAAGCGGCTGGAACAGCATCGGCGATGGCATCTGGCTGCCGTTGGTCGAACCGTCCATCATTCGCTCCCTTGCGGATTATTGTTATTCGCAGTGCGGCCCGATCGGGTGGCCGAGACCGCCAATTAAAAATGCCTGATGCTATCGCGTCAATGCGCAGTTTCAGCCGGGGGCCTGTGCCGGGCGCGGAACGCCCAGGCGCCGGCTGAACCTGAGCAACGGACGCTCGACGGCGATGTTGAGCAACAGGCCGAGTGCGACAACGATAACGCTGGTGACGACCAGGAGCAGCAGCGGCGGAATGGCCGGGATCAGGCCGGCCACGGTCGTGCCTGCCAGCGACACCGTCTCCACCTGGGCGAGATAGATCGAATAGGACGCATCGCCCAACCGCGCCAGCTTACGCTCCGGCCAAGACGGATCGGTGCGCCTGCGACTGATAAAGGCGGCCGCCGCCACCAGCAAGGCTGACGGAATGCCGGATACGATGACGCGGCTGGCGGGGTCCGTCGCCAGCACCGCCGCGATCGCGCAAGCTGCCGCAACCGGCATCGTCCAGCCGGCCCGGCCATTGACGAACACATGGCCCACGATGACGCCGAGCACGAATTCGAGGATTATCGGATCGACGAAGAACGCGTAATTTCCGAGCGCGGGGTCAACGCCAGGAATTCGCCCAACGGTCGCGAGCGCGGAAAAAATCACCACGATGTTGCGCCAGGCATCGCGCGTTGCCGCCATCAGCAGGGCCGCGGCGAGATAGAAGTACATCTCGTATTCGAGCGACCAGCCGACATAGACGACCGGCATTTCGCCGTCGGTGAAGGCGACGAACGCCAGCGATTTGAGGATATGGCGGGGCGTGTACCAATCCGGCGCGCCGAACGTGGCCGGCAACGTCACCGCCAGCACCGTGACAGCGAAGATCACGAAAAAATACAGCGGCACGATCCGCTCGACGCGGCGGCGCAGGAATTCCGCCGGCGTCAGGCTGGCACCATGGGTCGCATAGAAAATGATGAAGCCGGAAATAACGAAGAACAGATCGACGCCGCGGCCGCCATAGGACAGCACAAAGGAGATGGGACTCTCGGCCACCTTGAAGCCGTCAGGGGCGACGCCCAGCGCATGAAAGGCGATGACGGAGACAGCCGCGATAAACCGGAGAATCTGGATATGGACGAGCATCCCTGTCATTAGCGCGCGGCGAACGGTCGCTCAAACGCAAAAACGCGGCGCTGAGGGCGCCGCGTTTTGTGTTTGCATGTCATTCCGGGATGGTCCGGAGGACCAGACCTCAGGTGCGCAATTGCGCACCGGGGAATCTCGAGATTCCGGGTTCGATGCTTCGCATCGCCCCGGAATGACGGAGAAGCCCTCAGCTCGCCGCCTGCGCGGGCTCGTCGCGCTGGTGCTTCATGACGATCTTGTTGAGCGCGCCGAGATAGGCCTTCGCCGACGCCACCAGCGTATCCGGATCGGAGGCCTTCGACGTCATCGAGCGGCCTTCATGGGCGAGCCGCACCGACACTTCGGCTTGGGCATCGGTGCCTTCGGTGACGGCGTGGACCTGATAGAGTTCCAGCTTGGCCTCGTGCGGCACCAGCGCCTTGATGCAGTTGAACACCGCATCGACCGGGCCGTTGCCTTCGGCTTCCTCGATCCTGGTCTTGCCGTCGATGTCGAGCTTCATGGTGGCGCGCTGCGGCCCATGGGTGCCCGCGATCACGGTCAGCGAGGTTAGTTTGATGCGGTCGTGGGCGGCCGCGATCTCCTGGTCGACCAGCGCCTCGATGTCCTCGTCGTAGATGTCCTTCTTGCGATCGGCCAGCGCCTTCATCCGTACAAAGGCGTCTTCCAGCTGGTTGGCGCCGAGCTTGTAGCCCATCTCTTCCAGCTTGTGCACGAAGGCATGGCGGCCGGAATGCTTGCCGAGCACCAGCGACGACTTCTTCAGGCCGATCATCTCCGGACGCATGATCTCGTAAGTCGAGGCGTCCTTCAGCACGCCGTCCTGATGGATGCCGCTCTCATGCGCGAACGCGTTACGGCCGACGATCGCCTTGTTGTACTGCACCGGGAACGAGGTCGCCGCCGATACCAGCTTCGAGGCCCGCGTCAACATCGTGGTGTCGATCTTGTTCCACCACGGAAACACGTCGTTGCGGACGTTCATCGCCATCACGACTTCTTCCAGCGCGGCGTTGCCGGCGCGCTCGCCGATGCCGTTGACAGTGCATTCGATCTGGCGCGCGCCGCCGGCGATGCCGGCCAGCGAATTCGCCACCGCCATGCCGAGGTCGTTATGGCAGTGCACCGAGAACACCGCCTTGTCGGAGTTCGGCACCCGCTCGATCAGCGTGCGCATGAAGCGGGTGTATTCCTCCGGCGTGGTGTAGCCGACGGTGTCGGGAATATTGACCGTGGTGGCGCCGGCCTTGATCACCGCCTCGACGATGCGGCAGAGAAAATCCATCTCGCTGCGGGTGGCGTCCTCGGCCGACCACTCGACGTCGTCGATCTGGTTGCGGGCGCGGGTGACGTTGGCGACCGACAGATCCAGCACCTGCTCCGGCGTCATGTTGAGCTTGACGCGCATGTGCAGCGGCGAGGTCGCGATCACGGTGTGGACGCGGCCCCGCCTGGCGAACTTCACGGCTTCGGCGCAGCGGTCGATGTCCTTCGGGTTGGCCCGCGACAGGCCGGCGATCACCGAATTTTTCGAGCGGCGGGCGATCTCGCTGACCGCCTGGAAGTCGCCTTCCGAGGTGATCGGGAAGCCGGCCTCGATGACGTCGACGCCCATGTCGTCGAGCATCTCGGCGATCTCGAGCTTTTCCTCGAACGTCATGGTGGCGCCGGGACACTGCTCGCCGTCACGCAGGGTGGTGTCGAATACGATGACGCGGTCCTTCTCGGACTTGGAGGCGGTGGTCATTGGAAGCATTCCTTATGGGTGGTAGCGCTGCTGTTTCGAGCGCTGAAGGGTCTGGTGATCTCGCGCAACCCCTGAGTGCCCAGGCGCAAGCGCCCAGACGGCCCTCAGGGGCCGATAAGAAGCAGAAGCCCGCCAAGAAGGAGGGTGGGCAAGGACGCAGCCGGAATCGCGGGGGCAGCCTTGGCCGCTCCACCCCGAACTCCAGACATTTCGCTGCGAATCAGCATTGCCAGACCCTTGAGAAGCCGGAAGCCTCAGCCAAAACCGTTGACGGTTCGTTGCCGGGACCTCGCTTCCGGGCCGTTCTAGACGAGAAATATGGCCGGCCGCAATGCCAAAAGATGGTCAGCAGGGGTGACCTAATAGCCCCTCGCCCATCCGGTACGGTCCGCCGGTATCCCATCACGCCTGCGCGGGCTCGGCCTTGGGCTCCGCCTGCGGCGCTTCGAACAGCACCGGTACTTTCTTGTACCAGTCCAACAGCCAGGCCGCCGCCACCATGATCGCGATGCCGACCACGCTGACGAAAAGCTGCTCGGCAAAGCCCTTGGAATACTGGGTGAGGACCCAGTGCGCCGAAAACGACAGGAAAATGCCGAGACAGAATATCGGGAGCGAATGCCGCCCGCACGACAGCAGTGGCTGCAACCATTTCGACGTCAGCGGCGGCCAGTTCTTTGGTACGAACCGGACGACCACCAGAGCCAGCGCCAGGAAATGCGTAAAGCGCAGCATGTCGAGATCGGACTTGTCGATCGGGTAGATCACCTTGATCAGCCACTTCGGCACCAGCGATTCCAGGAACGAACTGTGCCAGGTCATCACGATCAAAAATGCGAACAGCAACCAGGCCACGGCCACCGCCAGGGCGACGCGGGAGCGAATGAGAAATTGCAGTTGGGCGCTGCCGCCGAGACCGCACCAGGCGGCAAACACGAACAGCATCTGCCAGGCGAACGGATTGAAGTACCAGGACGTCCCGGCCGGATAGGACGGCAGGTTCCAGTCGAACCAGCGCGCCGCGACGTACAGTGCGACCGAGCCGAGCAGCGCGAGCGCCGGACGCCGGATCAGGCACCACAGGATCAAGGGCGATGCGAACAGCAGCGCCATGTAGAGCGGCAGCACGTCGAAATTGACCGGTTTGTACTTCAGCGTCAGCGCCTGCCCGATCATCACGTCGGGATGCTGAAGAAAGTTGAAGACGTTGAATTCATTCTCGTACATCGGGTTGTCGAAGCGCTTGGCGGTGCGGGCCACCTGCGCCGTAAAGAGCAGGAACAGGAAAATATGGGCGATGTATAATTGCCATACCCGCTTCATCAGCCGCTTGGTGGCGGCGAGAAAATAGCCGCCGCGCACCGCAGGCCCGTAGATGAAGCCGGCGAGATAGCCGGAGATGAACACGAAGAACTCGGCCGCGTCGCTGAAGCCGTAGTTGCGAAGCGTCAGCCAGCTGACGAGATCGTGCGGGATGTGATCGAGAAAGATCATCCACTGACCGACCCCGCGAAACAGATCGAGCCGCAGGTCGCGTTCGGGCGGCCGCAAGACAGATAGATCTTTCTGGTCGGCGGAAAGGGTCTGGTCCATGGCGAGCAATCCCGTTCGTTGAAACAAAGCGTGCTTCGAATCCATCGTCGCGCACGGTATACCGTAAACGAAGCTGTCACCGTAGGGTGGACCAAGGCGCTTTTGCGCCGTGCCCGCCATGCATCAACCGGTGCCCTGCATCTGGTGGGCACGCTTACGCGTTGCCGACCCTACTTCTTCTTCGCCGGCGCCTGTTTCGCCCCGCCCTTGCCTTCGGCTAGCAACGCCTCGCGCACCTGCTTGAATTCGCTGCGCTCGGCCTTGTCGACCTTCGGAAATTGCAGATCGAGCCTGTCGAGCGCCGCCACGATGGTCGAACCGATCACGACGCGGGCAAACCATTTGTGGTCGGCTGGCACCACGTACCACGGCGCCAGGGATGTCGAGGTGTGGCGGACGATGTCCTGATACACCGCCTGGTAGCGCGGCCACAGCGCGCGCTCGGTAATATCGCCCATCGAGAACTTCCAGTTCTTGGCAGGCTCCTCCAGCCGTTCCAGAAAGCGTTCGCGCTGTTCCGCCTTGGAGACGTTGAGGAAGAATTTCAGGATCACGGTGCCGTTGCGCGCGAGGTAGCGTTCCATTGCCGAAATATCCTCGAAGCGATCGCGCCAGATGTTCTTGGTGATCAGCTTCGGGGGGATTTTCTCCTTGGCAAGAATGTCCGGATGAACCCGCGTCACCAGGCATTCCTCGTAATAGGAGCGATTGAAGATGCCGATCCGGCCGCGTTCGGGCAGCGCGATCGTGCTGCGCCACAGGAAATCATGATCGAGTTCGTGCGAGGTCGGCTGCTTGAACGAGGTGACCGCGCAGCCCTGCGGATTGACGCCGTCGAAGATGCTCTTGATGGCGGAATCCTTGCCCGCCGCATCCATGCCCTGGAAAATCACCAGCAGCGACCAGCGGTCCTGCGCATAGAGCCGCTCCTGGAAATCGTTCAGCCGTATTCGGTTGGCTTCGAGAATCTTTGCCGCCTTGTCCTTGTCAAGGCCGCCCTTTTCGTCGGTCTTGTGCGATTTCAGGTGGAACTGACCGGAGCCGTCGAACCGGAACGGCGCAACAAAGGGCTTTAGTTCGTCGGCGAGGAATTTCGCGGGTTTCTTGCTCATAGGAACCTGTTGGCTTTCCTTCTTCGCGGCCGGCGGGCGGCACAAGCTATCCACAAACTGCCCGAATGGGAATCGTTTGTCGCCCTCCCCTGCATCGCAGCGTAGAGCCGGACTTGCCGAGCCTTGATATGCCTCAAGCCGAGCCCCCGTTGGGGCGCTAACCAATGATCTTCGCAATGGTTGAGGAACGGCAATGCTGAACAGACGCAGTTTGGTCGGCTTGGCAATCGGGGCCGGCATGGCACATCTTTCCTCGCCGGCCCAAGCCGCAACGATGAGCTATGAACAGGCGGTGCGTCAAACTTGGGCGCCGCTGCAACCGACGCCGAGAGACCGCGAACTGGTGCGCGCAGCGACGCTCGCTGCCAACAGCCACAATACCCAACCCTGGATTTTCGCGGCCGACGCCGACGAAATCACCATCGCCCCGGATTTCAGCCGAAGATGCTCCGCGGTCGACCCGGACGACCATCATTTGTACGTCAGCCTGGGTTGCGCCGCGGAGAACCTGACGCACGCCGCGGCGGCGGTCGGATACAAGGCCACGCCACGCCTTGCCGACGATATGCTGGCCATCAGTCTCGAACCGACGCCGCCGCTGCGCTCGCCACTGTCCGAGGCGATCGCGCTTCGACAATGCACCCGCGCAGCCTATGACGGCCGGCCGGTCGCGTCAGAAACGATCCGCTCCCTCGAGGCCGCCGGCCGCGAGCCGGGTGTTTCGGTCATCATCTTCACTGACCGCAGCGCGATTTCGAACATTGCCGATTATGTCGAGCAGGGCAACTCGTCGCAGATGCACGACGCCGCCTTCATGGCGGAGCTCAAGAGCTGGATCCGCTTTAGTGAGGCGGATGCCGTGTCCACGATGGACGGGCTGTTCGCGCCCGCGTCCGGCACCCCCGCCATGCCAGCCTGGCTCGCCAGACCGTTGATGGGGCTGTTTTTCACCGAGCAGAAAGAAAACCGGAAATACCACGAACACATCGAAAGCTCGGCGGGGATTGCAGTCTTCGTTTCGGAGACGAACGACAAGTCGCATTGGATCGCGGCAGGACGCGCATGTCAGCGGTTTGGCCTGCAGGCGACGGCTCTCGGGCTGAAATATGCCTTCATCAACCAGCCGGTGGAAGTACCCACGCTGCGCCGCCAGTTCGCTTCCTATCTTGGGATCGGCGATCGGCGGGCCGACCTCGTGCTGCGGTTCGGCAACGGGCCGCAATTGCCAAAATCCCTCCGTCGTCCCCCGGAGCAAGTTATGCGACAGCACGCATGAAGGTGGCCTCGGCTGCCGCGATCTATTTTCTGGCTACTTTTTCGGTCGGCTTTCTGCTCGGACCGATCCGTGTACTGCTGCTGGAGCCACGCATCGGCGCTGTCGTGGCCACTCTCTGCGAAGCACCTCTGCTGCTGATTGCGATGGTGGTTGCCGCCCGTTGGACGCCGCGACTGGTAGGGTTGACGACGTCCCTCGCCGGGATGCTGGCCGTCGGGATGGGCGCGCTGGCCCTGCAACAAGCCGCCAACCTCCTGGTAGGCATGCTGCTGCGCGGATTGAGCGTGCAGCAGCAATTCGCCCGGCTGGCGAAGCCGGAAGGCGCCATCTACGCTGTGCTGCTCGCTATCTTTGCGCTGATGCCCGCGATCGCCAACCGAACCGGCCGATGATGCCAAGGCTCGCAGCGCCACGTCAGCGCGGCGGCTTAAGTCGCGCCATGATGCTACCAAGAATACCCTTGGGAAGGAATATGATGAAGGTCACCAGCAGCACGCCATAGACGAGGTTGTCCCAGCCGACCGCCTTGGTTCCAAATCCGATACGCAGGATTTCCGCGAGCATGATGGTGATGACGGCGCCGACGGTCGGCCCGAGCGAGACATAGAGCCCGCCGACGATGACGGCGAACACCATCTGCAGCGACACCGAAATTCCGCTGACGGTGTCGGGGGTGATGAACATCTGGTACTGGCAATAGAGCGCGCCGGCGAGCGCCGTCATCAGCGCCGAGATCAGCGTAATCTTGAGTTTTTCGGCGGTGACGTTGACGCCGGCCGCGGCCGCCGCGTCCTCGTCCTCCGAGATCGCCTCCATGGCGTAGCGGCTCATGCTGCGATCGATCCAGCGCCAGATCAACAGCCCGACCACCCAGACGAACAGCGCGATCAGATACCACGTCACCTTGTCGTCGAACTGCAGCGCCAGCAACTGGCTGCCCTTGGTGCGGTTCGGCGTCAGCCCGAGCGAACCGCCGGTGTAGTCGCGCGTCGCGGTGATGACCTGCAGCACGATGCCCGACAGCGCCAGCGTCACCAGCACGAAATAGTGCCCGGTGATGCGGAAGCGAAAGCAGGGATAGGCGACGATCAGCGCGAGCACGCCCGCCGCCGCCATGCCGACGGGAATACCGATCCACGGCGACACGCCGAGATGGTTCCACAATAGCGCCGTCACATAGGCGCCGACGCCCATGAAGCCGCCATGGCCGAGCGACACCAGGCCGAAGCGGCCCATGATCGACCACGACGTATAGGCGAACGACCAGATCAGGATCAGCACCAGGATGTGCAGGTGATAGGGATCGCGGTAGACAAACGGCAGCGCGATCAGCGCCGCCAGTCCGGCAACCCAGGCGGCGTTGCGAAGAGTCACGAGCGCCTCGCAAACAGGCCCGCGGGCCGGATGAACATCATGACGATGAAGAAGGCGAAGGCGAGCACGTAGCCCCATTCGAGGTCCGAGAACAGCCCGCCCAGCGAAATGATCTCGGCAAACACGAACGCCGCGATGAAGCCGCCGAAGAAATTGCCGAGCCCCCCGAGCACGCAGATCAGGAAGGTGATCGGCCCGAACGACAGCCCGACAAAGGGATGCACGTCGTATTGCAGCACCAGCAGGCAGGCGGCGAGGCCCGCCAGCGCGCCGCCGAGCGCCGAGGTGATCAGGTAGATGCGCTTGGTATCGACGCCCATCAGCGACATGATCTGGCGATCCTGCGCGATGGCGCGGATGGCCGTGCCGGTATAGGTGCGTTTCATGAACAGGTAGACCGCGACCATGCCGACCAGTGCCGCGCCGAACGACAACAGCCGCGCGTAACTGAAATGCATCTCACCGAACGCCAGCACCGGCAGGCGGATGCCGAGGTTGCGGAAGTCGATACCGAAGGCGACGGTGGCAAAGCTCTGCAGGATGAACAGCACGCCGCCGGTGGCGAGCAGCTGGTTGATCGGCGGCGCGGTCAATAGCGGCGCGATGACGATGTAATGCAGCGCGGCGCCTAGCGCCGCCACCAGCATGATGGTCAGCGGCGCCGCCGCCCAATAGGGAAAGCCGAACACCTGCACGAGATAGTACATCCCGTACATGCCGATCATGACCAGCTCCGCATAGCAGATCCAGGTCACGTCGATGACGCCGAAGATCAGGTTGAGTCCGAGCGCCAATAGTGCCAGCACCCCGCCGAGCAGGATGCCGTTGACCACGGCCTCCAGCAGGTAGATGTCGAAGATGTCGAGAAACGCCTGCATAATTTGATCAGACTCCCAAATATGCCTGCTTGATGGTGTCGGTCGACAGCATCTCCGCCGCAGTGCCCGACGCGCGAATGGTGCCTGCTTCGAGCAGATAGGCGCGATCGACCACTTTCAGCACCTGCTGCACGTTCTGCTCGACGATCAACACCGTCAGCCCGCCGGCCCTGATGCGCTTGACCAGTTCGAACACCTGCTGCACCACGACCGGCGCGAGGCCCGCCGACGGCTCGTCGAGCAGCAGCAGTTTCGGGTCCGACATCAGCGCGCGGCCGATCGCGCACATCTGCTGCTCGCCGCCGGACATGGTGCCGGCCATCTGGCTGCGCCGTTCCTTCATGCGCGGAAACAGGTCGAACACGAATTCCAGCCGCTCGGCATATCTGGCGCGGGCGCCGGGCATGTAGGCGCCCATCTTCAGATTGTCGTCGACCGAGAGCCGCGGAAACAGCCGGCGGTTTTCCGGCACATGGGCAATGCCGAGATCGACGATGCGATGCGCCGGCGTTGCCAGCACGTCGGTCCCCTCCATCGCGATCGCGCCTTTGGTGGGCCGGATCAGGCCGGAGATCACCCGCATCAACGTGGTCTTGCCGGCGCCGTTGGGGCCGATCACACCGACCGCTTCGCCCGCCTTGACCTCGAGCGACACGTCGAACAGCGCCTGAAAGCTGCCATAGCCTGCATCGAGCGATTTCAGTTCCAGCATGACTAGACCCCTGCCCGGCGGCGCGCTTCGGCGGCCGCGACCTGGCTCTCGTCGGCATCAGTGCCGAGATAGACCTCGATCACCCTGGGATCCCCAGCCACTTCGCTCGGCAATCCCTCTGAAATCTTCTCACCATGATCGAGCACCATCACGCGATCGACCACCCGCATCAGGACGCCCATGATGTGCTCGACCCAGATGATGGTGATGCCGAGTTCGTCGCGGATCTTGCGCAGCATGTCGGCCGCCTGATCCATCTCGGTCTCATCGAGCCCGCCGAGGCTTTCGTCGGCGAGCAGGAGTTTCGGGCCGGTCGCCAGCGCCTTGGCCAGTTCGAGCTTTTTCAGGCCGGCGGCGCCGAGCCCGTCGACGCTGGCATGGCGATCGGTCGACAGGCCGACCATGTGAAGCGCCTTTTCCGCGGCTTCGTCGGCCTTGGCCCGGCTGTGCCGGCCCTGGCCGTAGTAACCGGCCAGCGCCACGTTTTCGAAGATCGTGAGCCGGTGAAACGGCCGCGGAATCTGGAAGGTGCGGCCGATGCCGCCGTTGATGATACGGTGCGGTACCTGGCCCGCGAGTTCCACGCCGTTGAACATGATCGAGCCTGCCGTCGGAATCAGCGTGCCCGACAGCATGTTGAAGATCGTGCTCTTGCCGGAGCCGTTGGGGCCGATCAGGCCGAGAATCTCGCCCTGCTCGACCCGAAACGACACGCCGTTAACAGCGGTGAAGCCGCCGAAGCGCTTCACCAACCCGTCTACAACAAGCACCCCAGAACCTCCGCTTAACCCGCTTGTCCCAGCCGTGTCGTGTCAGACCTGACTCGACCTACTGGTTGCTGAACGTGGTCCCCTTCGGCAAAGGCAGCACGGTCTCGCGCTGCATCTGGCTCTTCGGCCACACGACGTAGGACTTGTCGTCGATGTACTGCAGCACCACCGGGAACGAGCGCTCGTTCTGGCCGGCCATCTGGGTACCCTCGCCAAAGAACTTGACGCCAAAGCCGAGCATGGTGCCGCCTTCAGGAATATCCGTGTCGAGCGCGGCCTTGCGCAGGGCTTCCGGATCGACGCCGCCATACTTCTTGATCGCCCGCGGCAGCACGTCGTCGAGGAAGACATAGGCGTTCGAGGCGCCGATGCCGACATGGGCGGAACGGATCGCCACGCCAGGCTTCAGTCTGTCGAACTCCTCGCCGACCATCTTGATGACGGCCGGCAGCTTCGGATCCATGGTCTTCTGGTTGGCGAGCCAGATCGAGATCGGGTCGGTGTTGAAGAGGTAGTTGGCGTCGGTGCCGAGGCCTTCCTTCAGCTTCTCGTATACGCCATAGCCCGCGCCATGACCGACGATGGCG
The DNA here is from genome assembly GCF_005937885.2 of Bradyrhizobium sp. KBS0727. Classification (NCBI taxonomy): domain Bacteria; kingdom Pseudomonadati; phylum Pseudomonadota; class Alphaproteobacteria; order Hyphomicrobiales; family Nitrobacteraceae; genus Bradyrhizobium; species Bradyrhizobium sp. KBS0727. Next base: position 5,435,209 of record NZ_CP042176.1, read on the forward strand.
CCGAACTTCAATCCCTGTTCGCGCGCCTGCCGGAACAGCAGCGTGATATCGGGGTTGTAGCCCGTGTGGAAGATCACGTCGGGCTTGGCGCGCTTCAGCTTGGTGACCAGCGCGGAGAGGTCGGGGGCGGTCGCTGAATAACCTTCCTTCAGCACCAGGTTGAAGCCGGCCTTCTTGACGCCGGCCTCGTTGCCCTTCGCCACGTCGACGCCATAGGCGCCGTCCTCGTGAATGATGGCCACCCGCAGATCCTTCGGCTCCTTGCCGAATTTGGACATCGAGTTCTGCGCGATGAAGTCCGTCGTCATCATGCCGTACTGGTCGCCGGCCGCCTGCGGACGGAACACGTATTTATAGTTCTTGCTGTCGAACACGCCGGAGGAAATGCAGGTGGTAATCCACATGAACTTCTTCATCTGGTCGACGCGCGAGGCCACCGGCACGCATTGCGCCGACGAGAAGAAGCCCATCAGCATGTCGACTTTTTCCTGCTCGAGCAGGCGCACCGCCTCGTTGATGGCGATGTCGGGCTTGCTCTGGGCGTCGGCGTAAACCGCCTCGACCTTGTAACCCTCGACGCCGGTCTTGGCGTAGTGGTCGAGCATGATCTTGACGCCGGTATATTGCAGCTCCGAACCGCCGCCGGCGAGCGGGCCGGTGAGATCGAAAATGACGCCGATCTTGATCTTCTTTTCCTGAGCCTGGGCGGATACCGCCATCCCCAGCACCGCGACAGCGGCCGACACCCCAACAAGCAGGCGTGCGAAATTGCGCACCGGCATGAAATCCTCCCTGGACGATTGTGCACTGCGTCTTTTTTGTTTTAACGCCGCCCATCACATTGATAGCGCGGACCGATGTCAAGCGCATTGCAGCGCCACAACGACGCGGATACACCTCGCACGGCGCGCGCCTGCACGTCAGGGTTGGGTTGACAACTGGGCTTCGATAAACGCGGTCACGAAATCCGGCATCGCCGACGTGAGATCGAATGTGCCGCGCACCAGATGAATATCCGACAATTCCGGCGACTGTTGCAAAGCAAGATTGCCCACAATCCGGGCACGCAACGCTTCGCCCGGCATATCGACGCGCAGAACCTTGATCATCGCCACCGCGGGACCGGTGAAGACGCAGTGCCAATGCGCTTCGCCCCGATAATCGGCCGGCGCCAACCCGGTCTCCTCCTCCAGCTCGCGCGCGACGCTGCCGGATATGTCGACCGCGCCATCCCGGATGTCGTCGAGATCGGGCGTGCCTGAGGGAAAATAGATCCGCCCGGCATTGGAGGTGTGCCGGCCCATCTCGCCAAGCACGAACGCACCGTCGCTGCTGAGCAGCGCACCCATGCCGAAGCCGTTGAAGACGCTTTTGTCGGCAAAGCCCCAGTCGCGCCAGGCCAGGAAGCTCGCGAAATCGGTCTCGAAATAGCTGGCGCTGAGCCGCTCGCCGGAAAACACCGGATTGCGCCCGAGCAGGACGCGGCCGTTCCACAGCGCAGGATTTTCGCGCAGCTGCGCCGCAAAGTGCGCGTCGATCTCGGCGCGGCGTTCGCGCGCGAACGGCCACGGCCATGCTTCCACGGCCAGATCGAGCGCGGTGACGCGGTGAATGACCAGCGTGCTCATGCCACTCACCGCGTCATTTCACTCGTATATCAAGTCAACATCATTTGGCGTTCATGCCCGTGGTCTTCTTGACCTGGTCGACGAACTTGTTGGTCCAGGTCTTGGTCACGTCGATATTGGCCTTGGCGACCTCAGGCGAACCCTCGCTGAACACCGCGAGCACCGCGTCGGCGCCCTTGGGATCCATCTTGCCGGTCTCCGAATACATCGGGATCGTGTTCTTCAGTGCGGCGAGATAGAGCTCCTTGTTCTTGCCGACGATTTCCTCCGGCATTTTCGCCATGATCTCTTCCGGCGAATGCGAATGAATCCAGCTCAGCGTGTTGACGATGGCCGTGGTCAGCGCCTGCACGTCCTTTTCGTGCGAATTGACCCATGCCGTGGTCGAATACAACGCGCCGCCCGGATATTCGCCTCCGAACAGAGCCAGCGTATCCTTCTGCGTACGGGTATCGGCGAGAATTTTGAGGTCCTTGTGGCTGCCCTGCAGCACCGTGACCGCGGGATCGAGCATCACGGCCGCATCGATCTGGCCCTGTTCCATCGCCGCCACCGCTGTCGCGCCGAGGCCGACGCCGATGACCGCGGCGCTGGTGGGGTCGAGGCCGTTTTTCTTCAAAAGAAACTTCAGGAAAAAATCCGTCGAGGAGCCCGGCGCGCTGACGCCGACCTTCTTGCCGGCGAGATCCTTGATCGACTTGATTTCGGCGGTGTGCGAGGGCGACACGACAAGCACCAGCCCAGGATAGCGGTCATAGACCACGAACGACTGCAGTTCCTGCTTCTTGGCGGCCAGATTGACGCAATGGTCGAAATAGCCGGAAACCACGTCGGCGCTGCCGCCGAGCACGGCTTTGAGCGCGTCCGAACCGCCCTTGAGGTCGACCAGTTCGACGCTGAGGCCGGCCTTGTCGAATTCGCCGAGCTGCTTGGCCAGCACCGTCGGCAGGTAGCACAGGCAAGCGCCGCCCCCGACCGCGACCGTGATCGTGCTTTGCGCTGCGGCAAAACCCGACGTCAGCGCCAACGCCAGCAGCGTTCCGGCCAGCCGGCCAAACAGTTTCTTCATGGTTTCCTCCATTCGGTTGCCGGCAACATAGTGCAGCGCACCTGCCTTGAGAAGCTTTACGCTGTCATTCCGGGATGGCTGGTCAAGCCAGAACCAGCGAACTAGCATCGCCGTACAAAAAACGCTCCAGGGAGGACACCCCATGAATCGCATCACCATGACACTGTCGATCGCCGCCGCCTTTGCCGCCGGTTGCGGTGTCACGCATCTGCTGCGCCCGGCGCTGGCCGCTGACACCATACAAGCGCAGGTTATCCATACCGGCGATCTCGAAGGCGACGCGCTGTCGCCGGCCAACGCCGGCGGCATGCGCAACAAGACGTTCGTCTCGGTCGACGGCGCGACCATCTCGATCCAGGACGGCAGCCCGCCCAAGCATCTGCATGCCAACGCCAACGAGATTCAGTACATCCTCGAAGGCAAGGGCACGATCTGGCTCGGCGACAAGGAAGTGCAGGTAAAGCCGGGCGATCTCGTCATCATCCCGAAGGGCACGCCACATGGCGGCACCAAGCCCGACGGCCGCACCATCAAGGCGATCGCCATCAAGACCCCGCCGCAGGCGCCGGATGACGTCAAGCTATTGAACTGACGGCGCGGTTCTCTCTTCCGTCATTGCGAGCGAAGCGAAGCAATCCATTTCTCCGCGCAACGAGGAATGGATTGCTTCCGCCTTCGCTCGTTGAGCTACGGCGGACAGGTCGTCGCTTTGCTCCTCGCAATGACGAAAAACGCTATCCCCGGCTCTCCGACGCGGCCGGCCGCCACACCAGCAGCCGCTTCTCCACCACCGTCACCGCCATGTCGATCAGGATGACGAAGGCCGACAGCACGAACATGCCGGCGAACACGCCGGCGACGTCGAACACGCCTTCGGCCTGCTGGATCAGGTAGCCGAGGCCGGCCGCCGATCCCAGATATTCGCCGACCACGGCGCCGACGACCGCAAAGCCGACCGAGGTGTGCAGCGAGGAGAACATCCACGACAGCGCCGACGGCCAGTAGACGTGGCGCATCAGTTGCCGCTCGTTCATGCCGAGCATGCGGCCGTTGTCGAGCACCGTGTTGGAGACTTCCTTGACGCCCTGATAGACGTTGAAGAACACGATGAAGAACACCAGCGTCACGCCGAGCGCGACCTTGGACCAGATGCCGAGCCCCAGCCACAGCGTGAAGATAGGCGCCAGAACCACGCGCGGCAGCGCGTTGACCATCTTCACATAGGGATCGAACACCGCCGCGACGCGCGGCTGGCGCGCGAACCAGAAGCCGACCAGGACGCCGCCGAGCGAGCCGATCACGAAAGCCAGGATCGACTCCCACAGCGTGATGATCAGGTGCTTCCAGATCACGCCGGTGGCGAACCAATGCACGATCTGACTGAAGACATCGACCGGGTTGGAGAAGAAAAACGGCGGCAGCCACATGCGGCCGAACACCGGAACCGTGGCAAAGAACTGCCACAGCCCGAGGGCGACAACGGCGACCAGCAATTGCAGCAACAAGAGCGTCGAGCGGGACATCAGCCGGCCTCCGCCACTAGCGAAGATTGCGCGTAGCCCTTCAACACCTCATCCTTCAAAACACTCCATATTTCACGGTGAAGCGAGTGAAATTCCTTTTCCATGCGGATTTCGGAAATGTCGCGCGGCCGCGGCAGCGCCACCCGCCAATCGCCGATGATGCGCGCGCTCGGCCCCGCCGACATGATGACGACACGGTCGGCCAGCGCGATCGCTTCTTCCAGATCGTGGGTGACGAACAATACCGCCTTGCGGTCGGCGTTCCACAGTTCCAGCAGCAGGTTGCCCATGATCTGTCGGGTCTGGGCATCGAGCGGCCCGAACGGCTCGTCCATCAGCAATATCTTGGGATCGCGAATCAGGACCTGCGCGAGCCCGACGCGCTTGCGCTGGCCGCCCGACAGCATGTGCGGATAGCGGTTGCCAAACGCACCAAGCCCCACCGAGGTCAGCCATCCCTGCGCGCGCTGCAGCGCCTGCTCGCGCGGCGCGCCGGCGACCTCAAGCCCGATGGCGACATTGTCGATCGCGGTCTTCCAGGGGAACAGCGCATCGGCCTGAAACAGATAGCCGGCATCCCGGTTCAGGCCGTTCAGCGGCTGGTCGAAGATCTTCACCGATCCCGCCGCAGGCTTCAGCAGCCCGGCCGCGACGTTGAGCAGCGTCGATTTTCCGCAGCCGGTGGGGCCGACGATGGCGACGAACTCGCCATGGGCTATGGAAAGATCGGCCCGTTCCACGGCGGTATAGACCCGGTCCCCGGCCAGCCGGAATGCCACCGTCGCCTCTTCGAGCGCGATCGCCGTCGGCTGTGCCGTATCCACCCTGTCTTCTCCCGGTTTGGACAGATGCCTTAGCGGTTCAGAAGGATAAGTTCAACGCGGCGTAACGGCATGCTAGTTGGTGGTTCACACCCTCCCCTGGAGGTGAGAACCGAGATCGCATTGCATGCCGCCGCCCCTGATCTCCTATAAGGATGTCGCAAAGACCTTCGACGGCGGCCGCGTGGTCGCCGTCGACGACGTTTCGCTGGAGGTCGCCGAGGGCGAGTTTCTGGCCATCGTCGGCGGCTCCGGCTCGGGCAAGACCACGCTGTTGCGGCTGGCGAACCGGCTGATCGAGGCCGACCGCGGCCGCATCACGGTCGAGGGCGAGGATATCGGCGACGTCGACCCGATCGGATTGCGCCGGCGGATCGGCTATGTGTTCCAGAGCGGCGGGTTGTTTCCGCATATCAGCGTCGCCGGCAATATCGGCATCACGCCCATGCTCTTGGGCACGCCGGCCGACGAAATTGCCGCGCGCGTGGATGAACTGCTCGACCTGGTGCGGCTCGACCGCGCGCAATATCGCGACCGCCTGCCGCATGAGCTCTCCGGCGGCCAGCGCCAGCGCGTCGGCGTGGCCCGCGCGCTTGCCGCGAGGCCGCGCATCGTATTGATGGACGAACCGTTCGGCGCGCTCGATCCCCTCACCCGCGATGCGCTCGGCGACGATTATCGCGCGCTGCATCGCAAATTCGGCCTGACCACCGTCATGATCACCCACGACATGACCGAGGCTATCTTGCTGGCCGACCGCGTCGCCGTCATGCAAGGCGGCCGGCTGCTGGCGGAAGGTACGCCGGCAGAACTCTCCCGAAGCGGCGATCGCTATGTCGGCGAACTCCTGCGCACGCCGCGGCGGCAGGCCGAGCGGCTGGGCGACTTGCTGCCGCCGGATGGCGCCACATGAGTGTTCTCTCCGATCCGCGCTGGGGCGAGGCGTTAGGCCATCTGCCGGACTATCTCGGCAACCATGTCCGCGTCAGCGTCACGGCGCTGGCGCTCGGCCTTCTCGTCAGCCTGCCGCTCGCTATCCTGTCGCGTCACCGGCCGGTGCTGCGCGGCGCGCTGCTGGGCTTTGCCAGCATCGTGCAGACGGTGCCGGGGCTGGCTCTGCTCGCGCTGTTCTATCCGCTGCTGCTGGCGCTCGCGGCGCTGTCGCTATCCTGGTTCGGGGTCGGCTTTTCCGCCTTCGGATTCCTGCCCGCGGTGCTGGCGCTGGCGCTCTATTCGATGCTGCCGGTGCTGCGCAACACCATCACCGGCCTGCAGGGCGTCGATGCCGCGGTCCTGGAGGCGGCGCAGGGTGTCGGCATGACCCCGCGGCAATCGCTGGTCACGGTGGAATTGCCGCTGGCGCTGCCGGTCATGATGGCGGGCATCCGCACCGCGGCGGTCTGGGTGATCGGCACCGCGACGCTGTCGACGCCGATCGGCCAGACCAGCCTCGGCAACTATATCTTCGCGGGACTGCAGACCCAGAACTGGGTGTTCGTGCTGTTCGGCTGCCTCGCCGCCGCCGTGCTGGCGCTGGCGGTGGACCAGTTGCTGGCGCTGATCGAAGACGGCTTGCGCCTGCGCAGCCGGCCGCGGATCGCCCTCGGCGGCGTCGCCGTCGCCTGCCTCGTCGCGGCGACGCTGGTGCCGGGCTTGGCCCGCTCGCCATCGAACTACGTCGTCGGCGCCAAGACCTTTACCGAGCAATATGTCTTGTCGGCGTTGATCAAGCAGCGGCTGCAGGCGGCCGGGCTCGCCGCCACCTCGCGCGAGGGCCTCGGCTCCAACGTGATCTTCGACGCGCTGGCGAGTAACGATATCGACGTCTATGTCGACTATTCCGGCACGCTGTGGGCCAACCAGTTTCACCACAGCGACATCAAACCGCGCGAAGCGCTGCTCGCGGAGTTGAAGACCACCCTCGCCGGTCAGAACATCACGTTGCTCGGCCAGCTCGGTTTCGAAAACGCCTATGCGCTGGTGATGCCGCGCAAGCGCGCCGAGCAACTCGGCATCCGCACCGTCGCCGACCTCGCCTCCCGCGCCCCGGGGATGTCGATCGCGGCCGACTACGAATTCTTCTCGCGCCCGGAATGGGCCGGCTTACGGAAGGCTTACGGTCTCTCGTTCCGCGCCCAGCGGCAAATGCAGCCGGACTTCATGTATGCCGCGGTGGCCTCCGGCGAGGTCGACGTGATCGCGGGCTACACCAGCGACGGGCTGATCGCCAAATACGATCTGGTGGTGCTCGACGACATCAGGCACGCGATTCCGCCCTACGACGCCATGGTGCTGCTGGCGCCGAAACGCGCCGGCGACGAGAAGCTGCGCGACGCGCTGCAGCCGCTGCTCGGCAGGATCAATATCGCCACCATGCGCGAGGCCAATCTGCGCGCCGCCGGCAACGACGCGACGAGTTCGCCGGACGCGGTGGCAAGGTGGCTGTGGGAGAAGATCGGCACGAAGTAAGTTGTCGGCGGTTCATCGTCATTGCGAGGAGCGTCAGCGACAAAGCAATCCATACTTGCTTCGCGGCGGCATGGATTGCTTCGCTTCGCTCGCAATGAGGACAATGACCCGGCCATAACGGCAAGGATCAAAGCCCCTTGATCATCCCGGCGTCGATCAGGAGACGGTTGAGGCGCCGGGACTCGGCGCCCGCCTTGCAATCGTAGAACACGCCGTTGCAGCGGAGCATGATGCTCTTCTGCTCCTCGAACGACGGGTCGAGCGGAATGCCGGCGGCTTCCTGGATCACCAGCGGCAGATAGGCCGCGTCGATCGTGTCCATCACGGCCGGGCTTTTCACCGGTTCGAAGTTGACCGCGTCGATCGCGTAATAGGTCGCGTAATAGCGCGGGTCGTAACTTTCCAGTTTCTTGCCGATGCCGGCTTCGTCGAGAGCTGGATCGAGAAGCTGCGGCGAGAATTCGGGCTGATGGTCGCCATACCGCACAATCAGGAACGGCTGCGACGGAAACTTCTTCTTCAGCGCCGCGACGAAGGCGGAATAGTCGCCCGCGCTCATCGCTTGCCGACGCAAATATTCATCGACCGAGGCCGTGTTGCCGGGACGGCGCCAGGACGGCATCAGGTCGGGACGGAATTTGGTTTCCCAGGGGAAGTGATTGGCGGCGAGATAGACGAAGGTGAACAGCGGCGAATTGGCCGGCTGTTCGGCCATCAGCTTCAGGGCCTTGTCGTAGAAGAAGGCGTCGGGCTCGACATCCTTGGCGCCGAGGTCGCGCGCATCGAGGAAGCGCTGGATGCCGGTCGTGGTTTGGAAACTCCGTGCGCTCATGAAGGCGCCATAGGCCGGATACAGCGACAGCGTGGAATAGCCACAACGACGGAGGGCGAGCGGCAGGCCGCGCTCGACCCGGCCCGAGGCGATGCGCGTCACGAAATAGGCAAAGCGGCCGAACGAGCGCGAGGAAAGGCCGGCGAGCACGTTGTATTCGGTGAACCAGCTCGGCCCGCCATTGCTCTCGGCGAGAAACGTGCGCTCCTTGCCGTCGTAGGACTGGAAATGGTTGCCGTAGCCCGGCGGCACCTTGATGCCGTCGGCGGCGCGGATATCGAAGCTCGATTCATCATGGATCATGATGATGTTCGGCCGCCGCCCGGCCGGATGGCAGGAGTCCACCAGCGGCACCTTGAGCCGCTCGGGGACGGACGCGGCCGATTCCATGAAACCGTAATGGATGAAATCGGAAACGGCCGTGACGCCGGAGCGGGAGAATTTCGACAGATAACCGTCGTCGTAATAGCCGCGCCAGGCTTCATCCGGCCAGGTGACGGCGTAACCCACCAGCGCCGCCAGGCACGCCAGCATGCCGGCCAGCGCCGGCAGGCGGCGGATCCGGAACGGATCGAGCCACCACAGCGCATACATCAGCGGGATGGTGACGAGGCCGGCTGCGATCACCGACCAGCGCAGGTTCGGAAAGATCGTGAACAGGAAGGCCGCGGTGTCGCGATCGATCACCATCAGGTCGACGAAGTTCGCGGTCATCTGCACCACGGAGTGCTTCAACTGCGACAGCAGCACCAACACCACGACCAGAGTCAGCGACAGCGCGCCCGACAGGGCCGGCCGCCGCAACAGGGTGATGAAGAAGAAGTTCAGGATGCCCCAGGACAGCACGAAGCCGGTGCGCGAACCCAGGTCGGTTTCGGTCTGATACATGATCGCCAGCGCCGCCAGATGCGGCGCGGCGACGGCCGATAGCCGCCAGATTCCTATCCCGGTGACGCCGGAGGCGACGGTGGAGGCGGAGGGTCCTGGGTTTGGCGCGGGCGCCATCTGGGGAAACAACATGACCCGGCACGATACAAAGGTCTTGGCTGGCGACGACCAGGAGACGCACGACCCAGCCGGAACCTGTGTCGTGTCATAAAAACGTAGTGGAATCGTCATGAACGCGCAATGAATTTGCCGGTGTAGCGAGCGGCAGGAATGGGCAACGTCATTCCTGGGCGATGCGGAGCATCGAACCTCAGATGCGCAATTGCGCACCGGGGAATGACAGGAGGGTCACGCCCGCTTCGAAATCCCCTCGATGAACAGGTCGATGATCGCCCCCGCCGTCCGCTCGGCTTCCTCACCGCCGACGCCCCAGCGCGGGAAATGACCGTCGATGTTCATCCGGGCAAAGCCGTAGACCAGCGCGCGGCCGGCGATCTGGACTGATTTCAGATCCCCCGAGCGGAGTTGACCCTGCATGAACGCTTCGGCGAGCGTGCGCTCGGTCAGTTCGATCAGTTCGGCATTGTCGACCGAGACGCCGGCGGCCTTGTCGTGGTCAAAAAAGCGGCGGCTGGAGAGAATTTCGAAATGGGTCGGGTTGCGCATCGCCCAGCGCACATAGGCCAGCCCCAGCGCGCGGAAGCGCGCCAGCGGATCGTCGGCCGCAGCCTCCGACAGCGCCGCCTCGATCTCGGCCCGGAACCGCCGCTGCGCCTCCTCCGCCACCGCCTGCATCAGGGCGTCGCGGCTCGGAAAATGCCGGAACGGCGCGCCGGGCGAGACCCCGGCGCGGCGGGCGGCCTCGCGGACGCTGACCGCGTCGGGGCCGCCCTCGCCGATCAGTTGCAGGGTGGCGTCGATCAGCACCCGCCGCAGGTCGCCGTGGTGATACGGTTTTGGCACCGGTGCGCGGGCGGCCCGGCGGCGCGGCTTTACGGTCGCAGATTTGGCGACGTCAGATTTGGCGGCGGTCGTTTTGGCAGGACGCATGCCCTCCCCTAGCATCACTCCCTTGTGAATGTAAGCACCGATTACACGGATTGACGGTTCCGGTTCACGCTATGTAACTGGTGATTACATTTACTGAGAGGAGCGCGCGATGTCTGCCAATCGTCAAAACTGGTTTGAGGGCTGGCGGCTGTTCGCCGTGCTCGCTCTGACGCTGGTGGCCTTGAGCCTAGGGATCGCCGGCATGCGGCAGTTCGAAGTCGACGGCGTGCGCATGGTGATCCGCTTCACCGCGCGGACCTCGCTGTTGTTCTTCTGCCTCGCCTTCAGCGCCGCGGCGCTGGCGCGGCTGTGGCCGAATGCGTGGACGCGGTGGCAGCGCCGCAACCGCCGCACCCTCGGCGTCACCTTCGCCGCATCGCACGCCATCCATGCGATCGCCATTGTCTGCTTCGCCGTGATGGATCCCGTTGATTATACCGGCGCGACCTCGATCGCCTCCTACGTCTTTGGCGGCATCGGCTATGCCTTCATCGTTGCCATGACCGCAACCTCGTTCGACCAGACCGCGGCCGCGATCGGCGCCCGCGCCTGGCGCATGCTGCACCTGACCGGCGGCTATTACCTGCTGCTGCAGTTCATGGTGTCGTTCGGCAAGCGGATTCCCGACATGCCGCTCTACGCGCTGTTCCTGATTCCGCTGCTCGCGGTGTTCGCGCTGCGCATGATCGCGATGGCGCCGCGGGCCCGACGCGCCATGCCAGCGGGGCCATAGCGTTTTCAAGCGAAGTGGACTCCGGTTCGCGTCAAGAAAACGCGTCAAACAAGAGCTTACTCGTCCATCAGCAGGTAGAATTTGCGTCCAAGCCTGTGGTGCACGGTAATGACCGCCCGATCGACATCGCTGATCAGGCTGTCGCCCAGCACGACATTCGGAATTTCCCAGTTGCGGCCTTCCCGGACATCGGGCAGGCCGGACAGACCGAGCACCGAGGCGGTTTCGCAACCGGGCTGGCTGCGAAGCGCCTCATCGGCGAGCCGGGTCAGTTCCGCGAGACTCTTTCCAATCCTCGTCATTGGCCGGCCGTCACTGATGACCGAGGCCTTCCAGCTCTTTGGCCCGCGCTTCGGTCATGCTGCGCATGCATTCGCCGGCATCGAGCCGCGCGATGGTGCCCTCGCCGAGACCGTAATACAGGCAATTGGCGTCGCGGTACTGGATCCACAGCCGCTGCGCCGCGCGCAATTGATCGTGCTGCGCCGGCACCGCATCCTTCAGCGCCTGCTGATAGGCAATGGTCATCCGCTTGTCCCATTGCGCGGTCTTGGCCTTGAGACACTCGACCATCTGGAACGTGTTGCCGTCGCAGGACGCTTCGGGATCGCCCTGATCGCCGGCCTGGGCGACCGAGACCAGCGCCAGCATCGCGGCGGCGCCCAAAACTACTTTCAACATCATGCTCATGCCGGCGGTAGCAGGCCGAGACGCCTGGCGATGAGCTTGTCGACGGTACGCTTGGGCAGCACCGACATGATCAGATGCCGCATCGGGTCCGGCGTGATCTGATAGCGCACTTTCGGATTGGGGGACGTCAGCGCCTCAAAAATTCGTTCGGCGATCTTCTCCGGCGGCAATCCGATTTCGCTGAGATGTTTGGTGAACGCGCGGATCTTGACCAGCGCCGGGGCAAACGGCGAGTTGGTGGCAAGCTCGGTCTTGTCGGTCTTGCTCCAGATCGGCGTCTTCACCGCGCCGGGCGCGATGATGATGACGTCGATGCCGAACAGCATCATTTCGCGGCGCAGGCTCTCGGACAGCCCCTCGATCGCGTGCTTTGATGCTGCGTAAGCCGACGTCAGCGGACTGCCGCTCTTGCCGGAGACCGACGAGATCATGACGATCCGCCCCTTCGGCCCCTTTAACGACGGATCGGAACCGAGCAACGGACCGAAGGCTTGCGTCGAGATGAGCGGCCCAATGACGTTCACTTCCATCTGGCGGCGGAAAGCGTCGGCGGAAATCTCGAGCACCGCGCCCGCAACGCCGATGCCGGCATTGTTGACGAGACCCGCGAGCGTCTCGCCGTTCAGCGTGCTGCGCACCTCGCGCGCCGCCGCCAGCACCGCCGCCTCGTCAGTGACGTCGAACAACAACGGCGTGAAATTGGCGCCGAATTCGCTCTTGAGGCGGTCGGCGTCGGCCTGCTGGCGCACGCTGCCGAACACACGAAAGCCGCGGCCGAGCAGCAGCTTTGCCGTAGCCCAGCCGATGCCGGTAGACGCGCCGGTGACGACGACAGATTTCATGACGAAATTCCTTTTCCCGACGGTTTTCCGGCATTTTGCGCGGAAAGACCAGTCCTCAAGCTCGCTCAGCCGCGCGTGACATCATGCGCCGGACGGCTCAAGGCGTGCCTGAGACGCCCAGGTCCGGTAAAGCCGGGTGCGCCGCTTGGTGATGATCTGCTGGCGGATCAATGACAGCAGTGGACTGGCGTTGGGTTTCGGCTTCAGGCCTCGGCCAAGGCGGCGCAGTTGCAGCTTCACCAAGGCCATCTTCGCAAGGCTTGCATAGGCCTTGTTGCGCCAGCCGACGCTTGGGATTTGGACGTCGAGGGCTTCATCGCCCTTCCACTTTTCCGCCAGCTCCGGTTCGAACGCAAAAGCGCTGGCAATGCCGACCATCGCCACACCCGGCCGGCCCTCGCTCGGCCTAAGCGCCTGTTCGGCAATGGCACGCCGGCGGATGCCGCCGGTGACCATGACCGGCATGCGCGCCACTGCGCTGACGTCGCGCGCAAAGTCGAGAAAATAGGCCTCGCGCGCCGCAGTGCCACCGGTCTGTGGCGCGCCCTGCATGGCCGGGCTTTCGTAACTGCCGCCGGACAATTCAACGAGATCGACCGGCAACTCGTTGAGCCAGCGCACCACTTGCACGGCATCCGACGCCTCAAAGCCGCCCTTTTGGAAATCGGCCGAGTTGAGTTTTACCGCGACCGAGAAGCCGGGTGAGACCGCGGCCCGCACCGCCCTGACAACATCGAGCAGGAGCCGCGCGCGGTTATGCAACTCGCCGCCCCACGCATCGTTGCGCCGGTTGGTGAGCGGTGAAAGAAACTGGCTGATCAGATAGCCGTGGGCGGCATGGATCTGCACGCCAGAAAAGCCTGATGCCTCAGCCAACCTGGCGGTGGTGGCAAAACGCGCGACAATCCCGGCAATGTCAGCTTCATCCAGCGCTCGCGGCACTGGAAACAAATGCGAATAGGCTCCGAGGTCGACGCCGATGGCTGACGGCGCCACCGCCTCCTGCCCCATCGCGGCGAAGACCTGCCGGCCGGGATGGTTGATCTGCAGCCACATCTGGCTGCCGTCCCGCATCGCGGCCCGCGCCCAGGCCTTGAACGGTTCGATCGGCTGGCGCGCGTCGAGCACCACGCCGCCGGGTCCAGTCAGCGCCGCCGGATCGATCATCACATTGCCGGACAGGATCAATCCGGGACCGCCGCGGCCCCAGTTCGCATACAGCCGCCGCAGATCCTCGCCCGGAAGCTGGTTACGATCCGCCATGTTCTCTTCCATCGCCGCCTTCGCAATGCGGTTGGGAACGACCGCCTGGTTCGGCAGCGTCAGCGGAGCGAACAGCGATGGCGGCGGGACGATTGCATGCATGGATTGACCTTGAATTCGGTGACGGATGAGGCCACCCTACACCTTCAAGCTAACTTGAAGGTCAAGGCCTTTCAGGGGGACGGTGGCGATGCAGATTGGTGAATTGGCGCGACGGTTCGCCGTGGCGCCGTCGAAAATACGCTTTCTCGAGGACCAGGGCCTGGTGCAACCGGTGCGCCGGACACAAGCGGGCTACCGTGAATATGACGAGGGTTCGGCTGAAGCGCTGAGCATGATCCTGCAGGCGCAATCGCTCGGCTTTACCCTCGACGAGATCAAGGGTGCGCTGGCGGAGACCAAAAGTCACGGCCTGCGTCGCGACTATTTGATCGGGCAGATCGCGCGAAAACTGTCCGAGCTCGACCGTCACATCGCGCAGTCGCAAGAGCTGCGCGCGCGCCTGGTCTGCGCCAGCAACGAGCTGAAAACGCGCATGAAGAACGGAGCGAAATGCGACACAAGGCCTGCGGCTCCGCCGCCGGTCCGCACCAACAAGCCGCGTCCGGCGCAGCGGGGCCATCGCCGAATTCCGGCCATCGCGGGATAAGGACGCCCTCGTCCCGCCATCGCGGCCGGATGCCTACTCTGCATGACCGTCGATGATCGGGCCGAACAGCTCCCATTTCTCGCCGCTGAATTTCATCATCTGGACCTGCTCGATCGGATAGAAATCCGTTGGCGAGGTCTTGATGCGGATTCCCGGGATATAGGTGTTGATCTCGAAATCCATGTTGGCGACCATCTTCATGACGTTCTCGCGGGTGAGATTGTCGCCGCACCGTTTCAGCACCTCGATCAGGGCGGTCGAGGTATTGTAGGCCGTCAGCGGCCCGCTCTCGGATCGGTCGGCCTCCGGATAATACTTCGCCATGAACGCGCGGTATTTCTGCATGCCGGGATGGCTGTCCCATTGCGGATCGGTGACATCCATCTGGTAGCCGGCACTGAGAATGTCCTTGGAGTTGTCGAGCCCGGCAGGTTTCAGCACCGCGCCGACCGAGGCCGACACGTTGGTCATGATGTGGATCGGGTGCCAGCCGAGTTCGGCGACCTTCTTGATCGCCTGGGCAGCGAACTTCGGCGTCGCGATGTTGATGAAGATGTCGGGGTTGGAGGTCTTGATCGCGACCACCAGCGAGTCCACCGTTGGCATTGCGATCTCGTAGGAAATCTCGCTGACGACCATCCGGCCGTATTTGTCGCCCAGCACGTCCTTCAGCCCGAGCACATAATCCTTGCCGAAATCGTCGTTCTGGTAGAGCACGCCGATCCTGGCATTGGGATGATGCTGCAGGATGTAGGTGGCGTAGATTCGAGCCTCGGCGCGGTAGTTCGGCTGCCAGCCGATGGTCCAGGGGAAATGCTCCGGATCGCCCCAGCGCGAGGCGCCGGTGGCGACGAACAGCTGCGGCACCTTCATGGTGTTCATGTATTTCTGGATCGCCGCGTTCGACGCGGTGCCGAGCGGCGCGAAGATCAGAAATACCTCGTCGCTCTCGACCAGCTTGCGGGCCTGCTCGACCGTTTTCGGCGGGCTGTAGGCGTCGTCGTAGGAAATGAAGTTGATCTTGCGGCCGTTGACGCCGCCACTGTCGTTAATCATCCGCATATAGGCGCTCATCGTCTTGCCGATGATGCCATAGGCCGACGCCGGCCCGGAATACGGCATGATGTTGCCGATCATGATCTCGGTGTCGGATACACCGGTGTCGTATTTCTTTTGCGCGGCAGCTGACACGGTGGCCGCGACGATGATCAGTCCGGAAAGTCCGATCGCCCCGAGCAGAGCTTTAATGAAGTTCGTCGTGAAAAAATCCTTAAGCGCGCGCTTCATGAGTTTCCTCCTCGGATGCGGGCCAGGCTTGACGGCTTCTTGTTGGACAGTTTCCTATTCGAGTCTTTTGTGGAACGGTTTGGAGAGGATAACAGCCGGAACCGGGTACCGGAAGCCGTTCGCAACCACATACAGAGGCCAATTGTCGCGCGAAACGCTGCGTGCGGCGCAGCAAGCTTGGTAAAGCAATCTACAACGCAAACCGCACAAAGCCCGGAATGCTTCGACAAACGTCCGCGGCTTCACGCGCGCCATGGCCGGTCTGCCGGTTCTCGCAGCGGTCGTTCTGTGGTTCTACGTAGTTCCGGTTTTAACGCCAGCGTAAGGTGGCCGCGGGCATGGTGCAGCTTGAAATTGAAACAACAAACAGGCTGCCTCCGTGCAACAGCCGGCTCACTCGATCATCGCCGAACTAGAAGATGCCGTAAGAGGCGGTTCATCTGCCAAACGGGTCGATACCCTGCGGCAGGTCACCGATCTCTTCCTCAATGACGGAGATCGTCTCAGCGACGACCAGGTCCAGGTCTTCGACGACGTGCTCTGCCTGTTGATCGCGCGCGTCGAAACGCGGGCGAAGGCCGAACTCTCGCGGAGGCTGGCGCCGATCGACTACGCGCCGTTCGAGGTCATCCAGCATCTGGCATGGGACGACGAAATCGAGGTGGCCGGCGCCGTGCTGGCCCAGTCGAGCCGTCTCGGAACCGAAACGCTGGTCGAGATTGCCAGCCGCAAGGGACAGGAGCACCTGCTCGCCATTTCCGGCCGGCCCGACCTCCCCGCCGCCGTGACCGACGTCATCGTCGATCGCGGCGAAGGCAGGGTGATCCGGAAGCTGGCCAACAATGCCAGCGCCAACTTCTCGGAACAGGGCTATTCCGCCATCGTCGCCCGCGCCGACGGCGACGACGAGCTGATCGAGATCCTCGGGCTTCGCATCGATCTGCCCGCCAAATTCCTCCGCGAGCTGTTGCGCCGCGCCAAGGAGGCCGTGCGCGACCGCCTGCTGGCGATCGCGCCGCCCTCGATCCGGGAAGAAATCAGGCAGGTGCTGAACGCAATCGCGGGCCAAGCGCCGGCTCCGAGACGGAGCTACGGCGTGGCCGAGGAACTCGTGAAGCTGATGAAGGGACTGAACGAACTGGACGACGCCGCGGTCTACAACTTTGCCGAAGCCGGGAAGTTCGACGAGGTCACCGTCTCGCTGGCGGTTCTCAACGACATGCCGCTCGACATGGTGGGCCGGCTGATGGAAGGGTCCCGCAGCGACCTGATCCTGATTCCCTGCCGGTCGGCGAAGCTCAACTGGCCGACGGTGGAGAGCATCCTGCGCAACCGGCCGATCGAATACCCGATCGACGAGCCGACCCTGGAAATCGCGCAGCGCGATTTCCGCAAGCTATCGATGGAGACCGCCCAGCGCACCGTGCGGTTCTGGCAGCTTCACAACCGGATCGAGAAATAGGCCGCGGCAGACGGCTTGACCCATCATTTGATTCTGGAAATGCCGATCAACTTCGCCTGTTCGACCGATCATCGAGCTGCATCAAACGCGCATTAAGAAACTGCGCTTTGACTCGGTAATTCCACGACTTTTCGCTGTTAACAGATTGCTTGAGCTAGTTCGCGCAGAGGATGCGGAGGGAGCATCAAGTCGGTGTTCTCAAGGGTCAGGCCAGGCGCCTGACACGGAGCGTTCAAGAATCTAAATCAACGCTCAATTCTTCGAACAAACGGCGAGACCGCGTGTCCGCGATCTCGCCTGATCATGCCGATCCTGCCTTAATTTTTCGTTTGCGGCAGCGCACTCTTCTTCATCGGGATCGCGCGCGATCCCACACTTGGATCAAGCCTCAGTTCTTCGACTTGTCGACCAGCGCGCCCTTCTTGATCCACGGCATCATGTCGCGAAGCTTCTCGCCGACTTCCTCGATCGGGTGGGCGGCGAGCTTGGCGCGGGTTGCCTTGAACGAGGTCTGGTTGACCTTGTTCTCCAGCATCCAGTCGCGGGCGAACTTGCCGCCCTGGATGTCGGCGAGAACGCGCTTCATCTCGGCCTTGGTCTCGGCGGTGACGATGCGCGGGCCGGTGACGTATTCACCGTATTCGGCGGTGTTGGAGATCGAGTAGTTCATGTTGGCGATGCCGCCTTCATAGATCAGGTCGACGATCAGCTTCACCTCGTGCAGGCACTCGAAATAGGCCATCTCGGGCGCGTAGCCGGCTTCCACCAGCGTCTCGAAGCCGCCCTTGATCAGCTCGACCAGGCCGCCGCAGAGCACCACCTGCTCGCCGAACAGGTCGGTTTCGCATTCTTCCTTGAACGAGGTCTCGATGATGCCGGCGCGACCGCCGCCGATCGCCGAGGCATAGCTGAGGCCGAGGTCATGGGCGTTGCCCGAGACGTCCTTGGCGATCGCGATCAGGCACGGCACGCCGCCGCCGCGCTGGTATTCCGAACGCACGGTGTGGCCGGGGCCCTTGGGGGCGATCATCAGCACGTCGAGGTCGGCGCGCGGATCGAGCAGGTTGAAGTGGACGTTGAGGCCGTGCGCGAACACCAGCGCCGCACCCTTCTTCATGTTGTCGTGCAGGTGCTCGCGGTAGATGTCGCCCTGCAATTCGTCGGGGGTCAGCATCATGACGAGGTCGGCCCATTTGGCGGCTTCGGCGACTTCCATCACCTTGAAGCCGGCGGCTTCCGCCTTCTTGGCCGAGGCTGAACCCTTGCGCAGCGCAATCGCAACGTCCTTGACGCCGGAATCCTTCAGGTTCAGCGCGTGGGCATGGCCCTGGCTGCCGTAGCCGACGATGACGACCTTTTTGCCCTTGATCAGGTTCAGGTCGGCATCACGATCGTAATAAACTCGCATAGTCGTTTCCTCATCGGTGGCCAAAATCGGCCGGTTAATCAGGCATTTGGGTGGTTGGGACCCGCCGGTCGCCCGCGAAATTCCGGCGTTGTCTAGAGCTTTTTCCGGTCAGGGGAAACCCTCATCTCGCATGGCGCGGTGCGGCATCATGCATCCATGAAGACCGGATAGAGGGAGACCAGCAGCAGCACCGCCATCACGATATTGAAGGCCCGTACCGCCCGTGGAGAGTTCAGGATCGGCCGCAGCGCACTGCCGAACAGCGCCCAGGCGGTGCAGGAAACCGCCCCCAGCGGCAGGCTCAAAGCGACCTGGATCGCGATGTTCCAGGGATAGGTCGCGATCGCCGCATAGGCGGTGATGGTGCCGATCACCATGACCCAGCCCTTGACGTTGACCCACTGGAACATGGCCGCGCCCCAGAACGTCATCGGCCTTCGCCCGACGTCCTGATCCGGCGAGACCGGCCCGGACATCGCGATCGCAGCCGCCAGGTAGACCAGATAGGCGACGCCGGCATATTTCAGGATGGTCTGCAGCACCGGATAGGCGATGAAGACCGTCCCCAGCCCGGCGCCGACGGTCCCGACCATGAAGGCGAAGCCGAACGTGATGCCGAGAATATGCGGGATGGTCGGGCGAAACCCGTAGGTCAGCCCCGACGACAGCAGCATGATGTTGTTCGGCCCCGGCGTGAAGAACATCACGGTGGCGAACATCACAAAAGCGATCAGGAGCGAGTGCGACATCAAGGCCTCACGCGATCTTCGGCAGGACTTGTTTTGAAGCTTGCGGGCGCTTCGCCAGCAGCATCACGGCAATGCCGCCGACCACCGTGACCATGCCGGCCAGCCGCAGCGGCCCGAAGGTCTCGCCGAACACGAGGCTCGACGCCGCCGAGCCGACGAACGGCACCAGCAGCGCGAACGGCACCACCTGCGCCGCCGGATAGTCGCGCAACAGACGGCCCCACAGCCAATAGGCGATGCTGGTGGAGATGCCGCCGAGCGCCAGCATGCAGACGAGCCCGGTCAGCGACATCTGCGTCAGCGCCTGCCAGGTCGGCTGCGGCCCGTTGGTGACCAGCGTCAACGCAAACAGCGGGACGGCGGCCACCAGACACAGCCAGGCAAACAGGTCGAACATCGGTACGCCCTGCGCGCGCCGCAGCAGGATATTGCCGACCGCAAAGGCGATCGGAGAGATCAGCAGCACCGCAAAGGCACCGACACTGAAATCATAGCCGACGGTGCCGCAGATCATCAGCAGGCCCATGACGGCAAGGCCGATGCCGGCCACCTGCATCCGTGTCGGCCGCTCGCCGAACAGGATCGCGGCAAAGCCGATGGTGAACAGCGCCTGGCTCTGCACGATCACGCTGGTCAGGCCGACCGGAACGCCGTGCTGGATGGCAAAGGCCTGCGCGAGGAACTGGCCGAGAAACAGCGTGAAGCTGATGGCGATCAGGATTTCCCAGGACACGCCGGGCTTGCGCACGAACAGGCACGGCAACGCCGCGATCGCAAAGCGCAGCGTCGTCATCAGCTCCGGGGAGAATTCGTTGAGCGCGATCCGGCTCATAATGAAGGCAAGTCCCCAGATCACCGCCACCAGAACGGCGATGCAGACATCGGCCGGTTTCATTTTTTTCTAGCTCGCCTGGTCCGGCTTCGGTTTGCGCAGCAGATAGGTGCCGTGCAGCGGCGCGTGATAATCGACCGCTTCCAGCGTGAATCCGATATCGGTCAGCATGCGCTCGATCACCCAGCCGAAGGTCGAGTATTCGTCGCGCATATGGGTAACCACGCCCTCGTGCTCGAAGTCGTGGTTCTTGATGGTGAAATCCGCCCATTGCTCGACATCGCGCTCGACGCCGTCGGGCATGCTGACGAATACGATGTCGCGCAGGTAGAAGTTGGCGCCGGGCTTCAGCGCGGCGAAAATCCGCGCCAGCGCCACCGCCTTCCAGAAATCCGGCAGATGGTGCAGCGTGAATTCGCTGACGATCAGGTCATATGAATTCGGCTGATAGGCGAAGCTCAGCATGCCCGCGGGCTGGGTGCGGACCGCTACCTTGCGGTCGCGCGCGTAGATCTTGGCGAGCGCCAACATCGCCGGCGAAATATCGATCGCGTCGACCTCGGCGCCGAGCAGCGCCGCCTCGCAGGCCAGTACGCCGTTGCCGCAACCGATATCGGCGACGCGCCAGCCGCGCTGCACGCCGAGCATGGTGAGCGCCGCGCGCGCCCGGAGGTCGCTGTCGTCATGCCGGTCATAGATCGAGGCGACCGCGGAATCGAGTCCGAGCTGCCGCCTTTGATTGTAGTACCAGTCGCGCGCCAGCATGTTCACATCCCTTCAGGCCCGCGCCCGATCGCGGCAACCCCGGTGCGCGACACTTCGACAAGGCCGAGCGGGCGCATCAGGTCGATGAACTGATTGATCTTGGCGGAATTGCCGGTGATCTCGAACACGAAGCTTTCGGTGGTGGCATCGATCACGCGGGCGCGGAACGCATCCGCCAGCCGCAGCGCCTCGACGCGGTTGTCGCCGCCGCCGCGCACCTTGACCATCGCCAG
This sequence comes from Bradyrhizobium sp. KBS0727, assembly GCF_005937885.2. Taxonomy (NCBI): domain Bacteria; kingdom Pseudomonadati; phylum Pseudomonadota; class Alphaproteobacteria; order Hyphomicrobiales; family Nitrobacteraceae; genus Bradyrhizobium; species Bradyrhizobium sp. KBS0727. The sequence continues at coordinate 5,456,402 of NZ_CP042176.1, forward strand.
TTCCCGCTCGATCGAACGGCCGGTCAGCGTCATGTCGACGACGCGATAGACCGGGACCATGCGGTCGAGCTGGTGCTTGATCTGCTCGATCACCATCGGCGTGCCCGTCGTGACGATCGTGATACGGGAGAGATGTTTCTGGCTCTCGGTCTCGGAAACGGTGAGACTTTCGATGTTGTAGCCGCGCCCCGAAAACAGTCCGATCACGCGCGCGAGCACGCCCGGCTCGTTCTGCACCAGCACCGAAAGCGTGTGCGCTTCGGTCGGATCGTGCCGCTCTTCGAGGAAGTAAGCGGATGCGGGCTGGTTCATTGTCGTCCCCTTGTCATTCACTGGTGTCATGCCCGCGAAAGCGGGCATCCAGTAATCGCCGGCACCCGGGATGAACCCGGAAGCCGCGGCGTACTGGATCGTCCGGACAAGCCGGACGATGACGTCAATATGTGTGGCGCGTCGGTAGCCATCCTCACACCGCCATCCTGTCTGGAACGACGGTCGTCTCCGGCATCACCCACCTGCGAAACAGATCGAAATCGATATTGCCGCCGGACAGGATCAGTCCGACGCGCTTGCCGCGATTGCGGGCCTTTTCCTGCAGCGCCGCGGCAAGCGGGGCCGCGCCGGCGCCTTCGGCCAAGTTATGGGTGTCGGTCCAGTAGGCACGGACGGCCTCGGCTATCTCGTCATCGGTGACCTGCACGATCCGCGAGGCGCCTTTGCAGATGATCGCCAACGCGTCGGAATCAGGCACGCGCGTCGCCATGCCGTCGGCCAGCGTGGCGCTGGTCTCGGTAGAGACGGCGGTGCCGGCCGCGAACGACAGCGCATAGGACGGCGCTTCGGTCGACTGCACGCCGACGATTTCGGTCTTCCGTCCCAGCAGATCGCGCGCCAGGATGCAGCCGCAGATGCCGGAGCCCTGCCCGATCGGCACATAGAGCACGTCGAGGTCGGGCGCGGTTCGCAGCAGTTCGAGCGCGTAGGTCGCGACGCCCCGAACCAGATCGGGATGGAACGACGGCACGATTTCAAGCCCGCGCGCCTCGGCCTGGCGGGTGGCTTCGAGGCGCGCCGCCTCGAAATCCTCGCCATGCTCGATCAGTTCGGCGCCGAAGGCGTGCATGGCGCGGTTTTTCTCAACCGAGTTGCCGCGCGGAACATAGATCGTCACCGGCAGCCGGTAGCGGCCGGCCGCGAAAGCAAGACTCTGGCCGTGATTGCCGCGGGTCGCCGAAATCAAGCCGGCGATGCCGGGCCGCTCGCACTTCAGGCGATCGACGTAAACCAGCCCGCCGCGCACCTTGAAGGCGCCGATCGGCGTGTGGTTCTCATGCTTGACGATCACGGTCGCGCCGAGCCGCTGCGCCAGCAGCGGCCACGCATGCGCCGGCGTCGGCGGCATTGCCGCCGCGACGACTTCATGTGCGTGCTCGAGCTGGCTGAGATCAAACATCAGTTCATCTCACACCAGTGCCTTGCCGCCGGCAAAGGCGGCGGCGGTCGCTTCGTCGGTGGCTTCCACCGGCAGCAGCATTTCGTTGTGAGCCTTGCCGGACGGGATCATCGGGAAGCAGTTCTCCAGCGCCGCGACGCGGCAGTCGAACAGCACCGGGCGCTTGATCGAGATCATCTCCTTGATCGCGCCGTCGAGATCGCCAGGCTTGATCGCCTGCAGGCCGACGCAGCCGAACGCGTCCGCGAGCTTGACGAAATCCGGCAGCGCTTCCGAGTAGGAGTGCGACAGCCGGTTGCCGTGCAGAAGCTGCTGCCACTGCCGCACCATGCCCATATACTGGTTGTTCAGGATGAAGATCTTGATCGGCAGCTCGTACTGAACCGCCGTCGACATCTCCTGCATCGTCATCTGCACCGAGGCGTCGCCGGCAATGTCGATGACGAGGCTGTCGCGATGGGCAACCTGCACGCCGAGCGCGGCCGGCAGGCCATAGCCCATGGTACCGAGACCGCCCGACGTCATCCAGCGGTGCGGTTCCTCGAAGCCGAAGAACTGCGCCGCCCACATCTGGTGCTGGCCGACCTCGGTGGTGATGTAGGTGTCGCGCCCGCGCGTCGCCTCGAACAGCTTCTCGATCGCGTATTGCGGCAGGATGATATCGTTGCTCTTCTTGTAGGACAGCGAGTTGCGCGCCCGCCACTTGGCGATCTCCGCCCACCAGGCCTTGATGTCGGGCTTCTTGGCTTCCGCCTTGAACACCTGCAGCAAGTCGCCGAGCACGTTGCCGCAGTCGCCGATGATCGGCACGTCGACGCGAATGTTCTTGTTGATCGAGGACGGATCGATGTCGATGTGGATCTTCTTGGAGTTCGGCGAGAACGCATCGACGCGGCCGGTGATGCGGTCGTCGAAGCGCGCGCCGACGCACAGCATGACGTCGCAATCATGCATCGTCATGTTGGCCTCGTAGGTGCCGTGCATGCCCAGCATGCCCAGCCAGTTCTTGCCGGTCGCAGGATATGCGCCGAGGCCCATCAGCGTCGAGGTGATCGGGAAACCTGTGGCTTCGACCAGGTCGCGCAGCAGCTTCGACGCCTCGGGTCCGGAATTGATGACGCCACCGCCGGAATAGATCACCGGGCGCTTGGCGGAAGCCAGCAGCGCCACGGCCTTGCGGATCTGCGCCGCATCGCCCTTCACCCGCGGCGTATACGACACGTGCACATCGGACTTGCGCGGCGGATGGTAGGTGCCGACCGCGAACTGGACGTCCTTGGGCACGTCGACCAGCACCGGACCGGGACGGCCGGTGGTCGCCACGTAGAACGCCTCGTGCAACACCTTGGCGAGATCGTTGACGTCGCGCACCAGCCAATTGTGCTTGGTGCAGGGACGCGTGATGCCGACGGTGTCACATTCCTGGAACGCATCATTGCCGATCAGATGCGTCGGCACCTGCCCGGTGATGCAGACCAGCGGAATCGAATCCATCAGCGCATCCGTCAGCGGCGTCACCATGTTGGTGGCGCCGGGACCTGAGGTCACCAGCACCACGCCCGGCTTGCCGGTCGAGCGGGCATAGCCTTCGGCGGCATGGCCGGCGCCCTGCTCGTGCCGTACCAGGATGTGCTCGACCTCGCTCTGCTGAAAGATCTCGTCGTAGATCGGAAGCACCGCGCCGCCGGGATAGCCGAACAGGTGCTGGACGCCATGATCGATGAGCGCGCGCACGATCATCGCGGCGCCGGACATCTGGTTCGGATCGTGGCTCTTGTCGGTCATAACGCGTTTCCTTGGCTTGCTCCGGATCCGCTGTTGCCAGCGGCTTTTTCGGTCTCGAGAATTTGGGAAATAAAAAAGGGCCCCAGAGGCCCCATGCACACCGCCCGAATTTGGATGGCCTTCAGCCACCCCCGGCGGTGCGCCTGGGTACGACTACGATAAGGAGTTTGGTAATAATATTACGCATTCGAGGTCTCGGACTTCCCAAAGGTTGCGCGGGTTATACCGCCCAGTCCCCGGAAGTCAAGGGAAGGCGGCGTTCAGCGCCGTTTTGGCAGCTTAGCGGTGTTCCGGCGGTTCTGCGAGTGCGAATTTGCCGTTCCCGCCATGCGTGGCTGTTGTTCAACTCGACGTCATTCCGGGATGGTCCGAAGGACCAGACCTCAGGGGTGCAATTGCACCCCCGGGGAATCTCGAGATTCCGGGTTCGCTTCGCGCCCCGGAATGACACTGGCCAGCCAGCCCCTCGCCACCTCCGGCGCCATCCATTCGAACTCCGGCAGTTGATGCCGGAACCAGGTGAATTGCCGCTTGGCGTAATGGCGGGTGTCGGCGCGGGCGGTCTCGGCGGCGGCCTCGCGCGTGATCTCGCCCTTGAGGTGGCGGATCAGCGCCGGCACGCCATGGGCCTTCATCGCCGGCAGCAACGGATCAAGATTTCGCGATGCCAGCGCGGCGACCTCGTCCAGCGCGCCGCCCGCCAGCATCGCATCGAACCGGGCATCGATCCGGGCGTAGAGCTGGTCGCGCTCGGGGGCGATGAACAATGCCGCAAACTCACCCGGCGGCAGCAGCGGCGGCAAGCCTTCGCGATGCCAGTCGGTCAGCGAGCGGCCGGTCGCCTCCACGACCTCCAGCGCACGCGCAATGCGGGTGCGATCGCGCGGCTTGAGGCGCTCGGCCGAGGCCGGATCGCGCGCAGCAAGTTCGGCATGCAGCGCTTCGACGCCATCCCGCTCCAGCCGCGCGCGCACGTCCTCGCGCACGTCGGCGGCAATCGGCGGCACCGCCGACAGGCCACGCGTCAGCGCCTTGAAATACAGGCCGGAACCGCCGGTGAAGATCGGCAGGCGTCCCTCCGCGCGCGCATCAGCCAGCACCTTCGTGGCATCCGCTACCCAGGCGCCGGCGGAAAAATTCACGGCGGCATCGACATGGCCATAAAGGCTGTGCGGCACCGCGGCCTCTTCGGCCGGCGTCGGCCGCGCCGTGATGACGCGAAGATCGCGGTAGACCTGCATGGAATCGGTGTTGATGACGACACCGCCGGTTTTTTGCGCCAATTCGAGCGCCAGCGCCGACTTGCCGCTGGCGGTCGGCCCTGCGATAAGCACGGGCTTTCTTAGATCTTGCTTGCTCAAGTCCTGCTTGCTCAAACTTTGCGAACCCGCCTGCATGTCCCTCGTCGCCACGCTCATCTGCAATCCCGTCAACCCCGCGCTCGACTCCACCATCGTCGACGGCGCGCTCGCCGTTCTGCCACAGCCGGGATCAGCGCAATGGCTATTCGACGGGGTGGCGGTCGATATCCCCTTCGAAGGCCAATCCTTCAATAGCCCGGCCGACATCAAGGCGATCGAGGCCCGCCTGCGCCAGGCGCGCGGCGACCTGCCGATCGACATTGTGGTGCAGCCTGTCGCGTTCCGGCGCAAGAAGCTTTTTCTGGCCGACATGGATTCCACCATGATCGGCCAGGAATGCATCGACGAGCTGGCCGATTTCGCCGGCCTGAAAGCGCACGTCGCCGCCATCACCGAGCGCGCGATGCGCGGCGAAATCGAGTTTGAACCCGCGCTGCGCGAACGCGTCGCGCTGTTGAAGGATCTGCCGGTCGGCGTGATCGACGAGGTGCTGGAAAAACATATTACGCTGACGCCGGGGGGCCGCGAGCTGGTTTCCACCATGCGCGCGCACGGCGCCTGGACCTGCCTGATCTCGGGCGGCTTCACGCTGTTCACCAACGCGGTCGCCGCCAAGATCGGCTTCCAGGAGAACCGCGCCAACGAGTTGAAAGTCCACGACGGCAAACTCACCGGTGAAGTCACCGAGCCGATTTTGGGCCGCGCCACCAAACTTGCGACCCTGGTCGAGTTGCGCGAATCCTTCGATCTCGACGAGATCGACACGCTGGTGACCGGCGACGGCGCCAACGATCTCGGTATGATCGAGGCCGCCGGCCTCGGCGTCGCCTATCACGCCAAGCCTGCGGTCGCGGCGGCCGCGGCTGCGCGGATCGATTACGGCGATCTCAGCGCGCTGTTGTACGCGCAGGGCTACCGGCGCGAGGAGTTTGTGGAGGGGTAGTCCTCAACTGTCATCACCCGCCTTGTGCGCCATTGCGCACTGGAGCGGGTGATCCAGTATTGAGATGCGTGAGCGACGGGACCGAAAGGCCGCGGCGTACTGGATACTCCGCCTTCGCGGAGTATGACTGGTTATTACTGCACGCTCAGCGCGACGAAGCGCAATTCGCCGTCGCCGTTGGCAACCAGTAGCAGCACCGACTTCTTGCCGTCCTTCTTGAGCTGATCGACACGCTTCTTGATATCGGCGGCATTGCTCACCGCCTCCTGCGCCACCTCGACGATGACGTCGCCGGCGGACAGCCGCTTTTCGGCGGCATCCGACGTGCCGTCGACGCCGGTGATGACCACGCCCTTGACGCTTTCCTTGATCTTGTATTTGCCGCGCAGGTCCTTGCTCAGCGTCGCCAGATCGAGGCCCAGCGCCTTTTGCGTCACCGGCTTTTCGGCCGGCTCTTCCTTGGCCTTGGCGGCAGCCTGTTGCGCCTTGTCGTTGTCCTCGAGGCGGCCGAGCGTCACCTTGCGGGTTTCCTCATTGCCCTTGCGGATGATCACGACATCGACTTCCTTGCCGACCGCGGTGTCAGCCACCACGCGCGACAGGTCCTTCGGGTCCTTGACGTCCTTGCCGTCGAACTTGACCACGACGTCGCCGGGCTCGATGCCGGCAGGTTTCGCCGGGCCCTTGTCGTCGACCCCCGCCACCAGCGCACCGCGGGCGGGCTTGATGTTGAGGCTTTCGGCGATCTCGTCGGTGACCTGCTGAATGCGCACGCCGAGCCAGCCGCGGCGCAGTTCGCCGAACTGCCGGAGCTGATCGACGACGCCGGCAACCGTTTTGGACGGCACCGCAAAACCGAGGCCGATCGAGCCGCCAGTCGGTGAAATGATCAGTGTGTTGACGCCGACCACCTCGCCCTCGAGGTTGAACAGCGGGCCGCCGGAATTGCCGCGATTGATCGATGCGTCGGTCTGGATGTAGTTGTCGTACGGCCCCTGGCTGATGTCGCGGTTGCGCGCCGAGACGATGCCGGCCGTGACCGAGCCGCCGAGCGAAAACGGATTGCCGATCGCGATCACCCACTCGCCGAGACGCAGCTTGTCGGAATCGCCGAACTTCACGGCGATCAGCGGTTTCACCGGCTTGAACTTCAGAACCGCGATATCGGTCTTCTTGTCGACGCCGACCAGTTCGGCCTTGATCTTGGTGCCGTCGTTCATGATCACGTTGATCTCGTCGGCGTCGGCGATGACGTGATTGTTGGTGACGACGATGCCCGAGGTGTCGACGATGAAGCCGGAGCCGAGCGAATTGGTCTTGCGCGGCTGCATGTCGCCGTTCTTGTCGCCGCCCTTGGGGCCGCCGCCGCGCCGGTTCTTGAAGAAGTCGTCGAAGAACTCCTCAAACGGCGAACCCGGCGGCAGTTGTGGCATCGCGCCCCGGTCGCCGCCACCTTTGGCTTCGACGGTCTGCGAGGTCGAGATGTTGACGACGGCGTCGATCACCTTCTCGGCAATGTCGGCGATGCCGTCCGGACCCCGCGCACTGGCCGGCGCAGACACCAGCATGCTGGCGGCACTGAGCGTGATCGCAAGCCCTATCAGGCGCAGGCTGCGGCTCAAGGCGGGTCTGGCAGCGGTCATGTCAGCTTCTCTCCAAAGGGTCGGTAGGGTCCACAGTGCGCCCGAACGGGTCCGCGGCGCAAGCATTTGAGCCGGACAATCCGGCGAAAAACCGGTTCCTGGCGGCACACGATTTCGTTGATGCAGCAGGGGTTTGCAATCAATTTAGGTGGTCGTCATTCCGGGGCGATGCAAAGCATCGAACCCGGAATCTCGAGATTCCGGGTCTGGTCCTTCGGACCATCCCGGAATGACAGCAAAAATCCTACCGCCGGACGAACCAGATCAGGACCAGACCCGCGACCGCCGATCCGATGCCGACCACCCGCAGAATATTGTCCGGCGTTGCCAGCGCGCTCTTCATGGCACGGCGCATCCAGGCCGGGCTTGCCGCGAACATCAGGCCTTCCAGCACAAACAGGATTCCCACACCGATGAGGAAGTCGGTGAACGCTATGGACCTCATCGGATGGCAACCTCCCGTTAGCAGCGCCTTTTTTGCGCTTATGGCAGCGAAGCGAGTTCCGCTTCGCTACACCTTTTGTACCCCGCCGCCAACCTTATGGCTTCGGCGCAGCAGGCGCCGCGGCGGCTGGCGGATGCCCGGCCGGATTGGCGAAGAAGCGGAAGAACTCCGAATCCGGCCGCAGCAGGAAGCGGGTATCGTTCGACTTCAGCCCGTTCTCATAGGCCGTCATCGACCGGTAGAAGGCAAAGAAATCCGGATCCTTGCCATAGGCCTCGGCGAACAGCCGGTTGCGTTCCGCATCGCCGGCGCCCCGTGTCTGCTCGGCGGTCGAATTGGCCTCGGCGATGATCACCGTCGCCTCACGATCGGCCTTCGACCTGATCTCCTGCGCCTTCTGGCCGCCCTGGGCGCGGAACTCCGCCGCCTCGCGCTGCCGCTCGGTCTGCATCCGCTGGTAGACCGCCTGGCTGTTCTGCTCCGGCAAATCAGCCCGGCGGATACGCACGTCGACGACCTGAATGCCGTAACCGTCGGCCTCCTTGTCGAGCTGGTCGCGGATCCGGTTCATCAGGGCTTCGCGCTCGTCGCGCACCACCGTGATGAAGGTGACCTCGCCCAGCACGCGGCGCAGCGACGCGTTCAATAGCGTCGTGAGCTGGATGTTGGCGGCCTGGATCGAACCGACGCTCTGGTAGAACCGCAGCGCGTTCTTGATGCGGTAGCGGGCGAACGCATCGACCACCAGCCGCTTCTGATCGGAGGCGATCACTTCCTGCGACGGGTTTTCCAGGTCGAGGATACGCTTGTCGATCGAGATCACGCTGTCGATGAACGGCGCTTTGAAGTTCAGGCCGGGATCGGTGACGACGCGAACGGGCTCGCCGAGCCGCACCACCAGCACCTGCTCGGTTTGTGAGACGGTGAAGACGGAGCTGTAGCCGATGATGATGACGACCAGCAGCACGATGAGGGAGGCAATGCCTGCAACGGGGGATCTCATCGCGTGCCTCCCTGCTGCGGCTGACTCGTCGTGGGCGCGGCCGGACGCCGCGGCGTCAACTCGCTGAGCGGCAGATACGGCACGATATTCTGCCCATTGCCGCCGCCGTCATAGACCAGCTTCTCGGAACCGCCGAGAACCCGTTCCATGGTCTCGAGATAAATACGCTCTCGCGTCACGTCGGGCGCCTTCTTGTATTCGTCATAGACTTTCAGGAAGCGCGCGCTCTGGCCCTTGGCCTCGGCTACCGCCTGCTCCTTGTAGCCTTCGGCAATCTGCAGGATTTGCGCTCCGCGGCCACGCGCGTCGGGAACGACACGGTTGGCGTAGGTCTGCGCTTCGTTCTGCAGTCGCTCGAGGTCGGCGCGTGCGGCCTGCACGTCGCGGAACGCGTCGATCACCTGCGCCGGAGGGTCGACCTTCTGCATCTGCACCTGCTGCACGGCGATGCCGGAGCCGTAGCTGTCCAACGTCTTCTGCATCAGGTCCTGCACGCTCGCTTCGGTCGTGGTACGTGCGCCGGTGAGGATCGGCTGGATGTTGGCGCGGCCGACGACCTCGCGCATCGCGCTTTCAGCCACGGCCTTCACGGTGCCTTCGGGATTCTGGATGTTGAAGAGATAATTGCCGACGCCGTCGGGTTTGATCCGCCACAGCACGGTGAAGTCGACGTCGACGATGTTCTCGTCGCCGGTCAGCATCAGGCTTTCTTCCGGCACGTCGCGCATGGTGCGGCCGCGCCGCGCCGGATCGTCGATCAGCGTCATGCCGATCGAAATGGTGGAGACGCGCAGCGCCTTCGGCAGCAGCACAGTCTCGATCGGATAGGGCAGATGATAGTTCAGGCCGGGCTGCACCGTGCGCACATGCTTGCCGAAGCGCAGCACGACGCCGAGCTCTTCCGACTGGACGCGGAAAAATCCAGACAGGCCCCAGATCGCCAGCGCACCGATCAGCACCAGGGCGATGCCCATGCCGCTGAAATGGCCGCCGGGCAGAAGCTGCTGCAGCCGGTCCTGGCCGCGGCGCAAGAGGTCCTCAAGATCGGGGGGCCTTGGCCCAACCGATTGCGGACCGTTGCCCCACGGTCCTTTCGGACCCGAGCCCCACGGGCCCCCGCCTTGATTCTTCCACGGCATATAAATCTCCTCCGCGGGGCCCGGGTCCGCCTGTTTGGGTGGGATACCCGGCCTCGCCTATCCGCCCGGCTTTATAGGGGACCGCCCGGGCCCTTACAACGCAAGCTTGGTGCTCGAAGCAGCTATGCGTGATGCCATAATTGTCAATGTAAACATTGGTTAGCGCGGTTAATGCCGGCCGCGTCGACGAAATGTCACATAGGAGAAATCGGCGCTGTCGTCGGGACCAGCGGGATTCCGCTGGCGCGCGACCTCTTCCCAGTCCGCCGCATCAATTGTGGCGAAGCGCGTATCGCCCTCAGGCCGGGCGTGCACTTCGGTGATTTCCAGCCGGTCGGCGCGATCAATCGATTGCGCATAGATTTCGGCGCCGCCGATGATCGCAATGTCAGTGGCGAAACGCCGCAGCGCATCGCCGGTCGCGATCGCCATGGCATCCGCGGGCGTGCTGGTGACAACAACGCCGGCCGCGCGAAATTCAGGATCGCGCGTCACCACGATATTGGTCCGGCCGGGTAGCGGCCGGCCGATCGAGACGAAGGTCTTGCGGCCCATCACGACAGGGCGTCCAAACGTCAGCGCTTTGAAGCGCTGCAGATCGGATTTCAGCCGCCACGGCATCGCGCCGTTGGCGCCGATCACGCCGTTTTCGGCAACGGCGACGATGAGGACGGTGTGCGGGCGGGCATTTGCCGTCGCGGTCACACCGCGACCTCGGCCTTGATGTGCGGGTGCGGGTCGTAGCCTTCGAGCGCGAAGTCTTCGTAGCGGAACGCGAAGATGTCCTTCACGTCGGGGTTGATCTTCATGACCGGCAACGGACGCGTCGGGCGCGTCAGTTGCAGCCGCGCCTGCTCGAGATGGTTCGAGTACAGATGCGCGTCGCCGAGCGAGTGCACGAAGTCACCGGGTTTCAGTCCCGTCACCTGCGCCACCATCATCGTCAGCAGTGCATAGGAGGCGATGTTGAAGGGCACGCCGAGGAACACGTCGGCGGAGCGCTGGTAAAGCTGGCACGACAATTTGCCGTTCGCGACGTAAAACTGGAACAGGCAGTGACAGGGCGGCAGCGCCATCTTGTCGACGTCGGCCGGGTTCCACGCGCTTACGATCAGCCGCCGCGAATCCGGATTGCGTTTGATCATCTCGACGACGTTGGAAATCTGGTCGATGCTGCGCCCGTCCGGCGCCGGCCAGGACCGCCATTGCGAACCATAGACCGGGCCGAGATCGCCATTGGCGTCGGCCCATTCGTCCCAAATCGAAACGCCGTTATCTTTTAGGTATTTGATGTTGGTGTCGCCGGCCAGAAACCAGAGCAGTTCGTGCACGATCGCCTTCAGCGGCAGCCGCTTGGTGGTCAGCATCGGAAAGCCTGCCGACAGATTGAAGCGCATCTGATGGCCGAAGATCGACAGCGTACCGGTGCCGGTGCGGTCGTGCTTCTCGGCGCCATCGGCGAGAATCCGTTCGAGCAGGTCGTGGTATTGATTCATGGCTGACGTTTCGGGCTGTTCGGGATCGCGAATTTAGCGGCCGGAGGCGGCAATCGACACGCCGATTCGGCTCCGGAAACCGATTATACCCGGAAAAATGATCATTCCGCTCACAAACGACAAGGGGCGGAACCTGCGTCCCGCCCCTCGCCTATCCATCTGATTGCATTGATTAACTTGCGGGCTTGAGTACCGGCGTCCACTTCGCGATTTCGGCTTTGACTAAGGCCGCCAGCGCCTCCGGGGTGCGCTCCGCCGGAGCCGGGATCACGCTGCCGAGTTCGAGCAGGCGCTTGCGGACGGCCTCGTCATTGAGGGCCTTGCCGATCGCCTCGTTCAATTTGGCGATAACAGGCGCGGGCGTTCCCTTCGGCGCGAAGATCGCGTTCCACGCCTGGGCCTGGAACGCCGGAAGGCCTGCTTCTGCGGTGGTCGGAACATTTGATAGCGACGGGTTGCGCTCCGGCGTCGCCACTGCATAGGCCTTGATGGTGCCGGCGTTGATCTGCGGCACCGCGTTGACGATCTGGTCGCACATGTAATCGACCTGCCCGCCGACCAGCGCATTCATCGCAGGCCCGGTTCCGTTGAAGGGAACGCCGGTCGGCTTGATGTCGAGAACCGAATTCAGGAGCTGACACGAGACATGCGACACCGAGCCGACGCCGGCATGCGCGGCGTTCAGCTTGGCCTCGTTGGCCTTCACATAAGCGAGGAATTCCTTGAGGTCCTTCGGCGAAAAATCCTTGCGCGCCAGGATCAGGATCGGCGTGCCGGCGAGCAGGCCGACGGGTTCGAAATCCTTTTCCGGATGATAGGCGAGGCTAGGATACAGCGGCACCGCCGCCGCATGCGTGCCCATGTGCCCGGTAATCAACGTATAGCCGTCATTGGCGGCGCGCGCCGCGCGCGTGGTGGCGGTGGTGCCGCCGGCGCCGACCACGTTCTCGATGATGATGCTCTGGCCGAGCGTCTGCGCCATATGCGAAGTAACGAGGCGCGCGATGACGTCGGTCGGACCGCCGGCCGCGAACGGCACGATCATGGTGATGCTGCGCGTCGGATAGGTTTCCGCCTGCGCCTGCGCCACAACGCCGCACAGCGCGGCAAGCATGGCAACGCAACCGCTCGCTAGCGAGCGACCGTAACTACTCATCGCTGTCTCTCCGGGAAAGCGCGTTAAAAAAATGCCGGCCCAACCGGCCGGCATTCTCATCTCACATCGCCGTGTCCGAAGTCGATTCGACTTCGGACTGCGGCGCGCCGACGCAGGTCAGCGCGCGGTCAGCTTTCGGACTCCACGAACACCTCGTCGCGCTTCTTGCGCAGCGACGGCAGCACCGCCAGCACCAGCAGGAAGGCCGCGATCGCCATCAAAACCGCCGACAGCGGACGGGTGAGGAACACTGACCAATCGCCGCGCGAGATCAGCAGCGCCCGGCGCAGGTTTTCTTCCATCAGCGGGCCCAGCACCATTCCGAGCAACAGCGGCGCCGGCTCGAAATCATGCTTGATCAGCCAATAGCCGAGCAGACCGAACGCACCGGCTAGGACGACGTCGACCGGTGCGTTGTTGATGGAGTAGATGCCGATCGCGCAGAAGATCACAATCGAGGGGAACATCAGCCGGTACGGCACCCGCAGCAATCGCACCCAGATGCCGACCAGCGGCAGGTTGATGATGATCAGCATCAGGTTGCCGATCCACATCGAGGCGATCATGCCCCAGACCAGTTCGGGCTGCTTCTGCATCACCTGCGGACCGGGCACGATGCCGTGAATGGTCATCGCGCCGACCATCAGCGCCATCACCGCGTTCGGCGGGATGCCGAGCGTCAGCAGCGGAATGAACGAGGTTTGCGCCGCGGCGTTGTTGGCGCTTTCCGGCGCCGCCACGCCCTCGATTGCGCCGCGGCCGAACCGCGACGGATCCTTGGCGATCTTCTTCTCCAGCGTATAGGCCGCGAACGAAGCGATGACCGCGCCGCCGCCAGGCAAAATGCCGAGGATCGATCCGAGGATCGTGCCGCGGACGATGGCCGGGGCGGAATCGATCAGGTCCTTTTTCGTCGGCATCAGACCGGTGATCTTCTGCTGGACCAGATCGCGGTCCATCTCGGCGCCGGCGTCGAGGTTGCGGATGATTTCCGCAAAACCGAACACGCCCATCGCCACCGTGGCAAAGCCGAGACCGTCAGCGAGCTCGGGAATGTTGAACGCCATGCGCGAGGCGCCGGTTTCGATGTCGGAGCCGACCATCGAGAGCAAGAGCCCGAACACGATCATCGCGATCGCCTTCAACACCGAACCCTTGGCCAGCACCACCGCGAAGATCAGGCCGAGCACCATCAGCGAGAAATATTCGGCAGGACCGAACGCCAGTGCGAGCTTGGTCAACGGCGCGCCGAGCACCGCGATCAGCACGGTCGCGACGCAGCCGGCGAAGAACGAGCCGATTGCGGCGATCGCCAGCGCCGGACCGGCGCGGCCCTGCTTGGCCATCTGGAAGCCGTCGAGCGTGGTCACGACCGATGTCGCCTCACCTGGAATATTGACCAGGATCGAGGTGGTCGAGCCGCCATATTGCGCGCCATAATAAATGCCGGCGAGCATGATGAGCGCGCCGACCGGCGGCAGTCCGAACGTGATCGGCAGCAGCATCGCCACCGTGGCGATGGTGCCGATGCCCGGCAGCACGCCAACCAGCGTGCCGACCAGCGCGCCGATCAAGCACAGCAGCAGATTGATCGGCGTGAGGGCAACGCCGAAGCCGAGAGCGAGGTTGGAAAAGAGATCAGCCATTACGCCCTCACTGAACCAGGAAACGCGGGAAGAGCTGCAGCGGCAGCCCAAGCGCATAGGGGAAAAGCAGACTGCAACCGATCGTCAGACAGATGCCGACGATGATGGTTTCCTTCCACTTGGTCTCCGGCGTTCCCAGCGCGGAAATGATGAAGCTCGCAAAGGCCGAGATGACGAGACCCAGCGGGCGGATCGTGACCGCGAAGGAAATAATGGCCAGCGACACGAACAGCGGGCCGCGCCACGCATAGACCGTGATGTGTTCGCCCTCATACAGAAGCCCCATCGCAGTAACGGCGGCACCCAGCCCCAGTAGAAGAACCGAGAACATCCGAGGGACGGTTCCGGCGCCGAACGAAAACCCGTGCATGCCCTGCAGATCGCTCGATGCCCACAAGGCAAATATGGCGATCGCCATGAGCGCAAGTCCGCCGACAAAGTCCTGCGGACCACGAATCCATTTCGCCATCTTGAATTTGACCGGCACATGGCTCGGCGTATCACTCATCGATCTCTCTCCCCGGACAGGGCTTCCCGCCCATCTTGTTTGGATAGTGTCTAGTGCAGACCCCGGTCTTGCCTAGCGATTTTCCTCAGATAACGCCAGCAAAACCCAAGGCGCCCCCGGCCACCAGCATCCACAGCGGGTTAAGCCGGGTGGCAAACGCCAGGGCGGCCGCCGCCACCGTGATCAGGCCGGCCACCCAGCTCCGGTCCGACGTCAGCGCCAAGATCAGGCCGCTGGCGCCCATCAGCCCGATCGAAAGTGGAACCAGTGCCGCCTGAATGATGGCCGGCCAGTGTGAATGGCTCGATCGCGCCAGAAGCCGGCTTACGTAATAGGCAAGGATGGCGGTCGGACCGCACATCGCAACCGTCGCGGTCAGCGCGCCGGCCACACCCGCCACCGAATAGCCGATCAACGTCACGATCAGCACGTTCGGGCCTGGCGACAGCTGGGATATGGCGAAGATGTCGGCAAACTGCCTGTCGGTCATCCAGTGGTGCACGTCGACCGCGATCCGGTGCATTTCGGGCACGGCCGAATTCGCGCCACCAACCGCAAACAACGACATCCATGCGAAAGTCCAAACGAGCGTCCAGATCGGATTGGTGTCTGAAGTCATCCGTTCACCCGGCGACGCATGAAATAAGTGATGGCGAGGCTGAGCGGGATCCCGACCAGCAGCACCTCCTGCAACGGCAGCCGAAACAGTCCGATCGCGACGAACACCGCGATCAGGATCACGATCCCCACCACGTCACGCTTCTTGATCAACGGCATCATCATTTTGAAAACCACCGCCAGCAGAAGTCCGACCGCCGCGCAGGCGACACCTGCCAGAATACGCCGCAGCGCGTCGATCTCGCCGTAGCGGGCGTAAACCGCCGCGAGCGCGGTCGCGATCACCATCGGCGGGCCGACCAGCCCGGCAAATGCCGCGAAGCCGCCGGCAACGCCGCGAAACCGCGATCCGAATACGACAGACAGGTTGACGATGTTCGGGCCGGGCAGGAAATGGCACAGCGCAAAGGTCTCGTTGAATTCCTCCGCCGTCATCCAGCGGTGCTGGTCGACGATGCCGCGCCGGGCCCAGACCAGCACGCCGCCGAAGCCGGCCAGCGACATTTTGGCGAACGCTACGAACAGCTCGAGCAGGCCGGGCTGGTTTGGCGGGACGGAAGCTGCAATGTCCGGCGCCGGGACGGCGGCCGGCGGGAAATCCGGGGGCATGGCGCGAAACTAGAACGGCCGCGCGTCAGAGGCCAATCCAAATTCAGCGAAGGTTCATCGCGTGGAACATGACTGTCCGGCTCGGAGAGCGGCTTGACGTCCGGCCGGCCACTTTTTTTCTCGACATTTGCGCCCTATATTGGGGGTGCCGGTTCGCCGGCTATGGAAATAAATTGCCGTCGCAATAAACCATTCGGACCCGGGGGCAGTACCCGGCGCCTCCACCAAAGCCCGTTGATTGGGCATGATCTTATTCGGAAAACCGGTATCCACTTTTCCGGATCATGCCAGCGGGTTTCGGCGGGGGCGAACCAGGATCGACGAGGGCGTAAAGGGCGTGTTTTTTCCCGGTATGGTTCCGCCGTTATCGGGCTATGCAATAGTTGCAAACGACAACTATGCTCCGGTTGCTCAGGCTGCGTAACGCAGTTTGAAAGACCAAGTCTAAAGTCCTAGTGGGTTAAGCTCCGCTGGGCGGGGTTCGGAGGCACCTGGCAACAGAAGCCTCCACTTTCATTTTTCCCGCAATTTGCCCCCTGCTGGAGCGTTTCTGCTGCAAATTCGGTCCATGACGGCTGCTGACCTGCGACGCAGGCCGGGGTAGCATGGGTCAAAAGGCGAGTCGGGCGACCGGTATCGTGGCCCTTTCAACGTAACAGGACTTCCATGGCGACCGATCATATCCGTTATGACGTGCTGGCGCGCGACGCGCTGCGCGGGGTGCTGCGCCGCGTGCTGACCGACGCCGCCGAACACGGCCTGCCGGGTGAGCATCATTTCTTCATCACGTTCGTGTCCACCGCCGATGGCGTCAAGCTGTCGCCGCGGCTGCTCGCGCAATATCCGGAAGAGATGACCATCATCCTGCAGCATCAGTTCTGGGACCTGGTCGTGACCGAGGATCGGTTCGAAGTCGGACTGTCGTTCGGCGGCATCCCGGAGCGGCTGGTGGTCCCGTTCGCCGCGATCAAGAGTTTCCTCGATCCTTCGGTGCAGTTCGGATTGCAGTTCGAGCCGTCGGATGCCGACGCAGCCGTAGACGCGCCGGCGGGCAAGGTCCCCGCCGTAGCCGCGCCGTCCGCCTTGCCCGTTGCAGCGCCCTCGCCTGCGGCGGAGGACAAGGACGAAGCGGCGAAGCCGAGCGAAGGCGCCGAGGTGGTGCGGCTGGATCGATTCCGAAAGAAATAGTCCGCGCGCAAGTAGCGACGCTGTAGAATGCACGTTGCGCCAATTCGCGGCGCTACCGACATCGCTACGGACATTGCTTATGGCTCGATCAGAAACACCCGGAAATAAATCCACCCGCAGCGAGACCGACAGTTTTGGTCCGATCGACGTTCCCGCCGATCGGTATTGGGGCGCGCAGACCGAACGTTCGCGGCAGAATTTCAAGATCGGCCACGACCGGATGCCGATCGCCATCGTCCATGCCCTCGGCATCGTCAAACTCGCCGCCGCGCAAACCAACCGTGAACTCGGCCTGCTCGACGCCCGTCGCACCGGGGCCATCACCCGCGCCGCGCGCGAGGTGATCGAGGGCAAGCTCGACGACCATTTTCCGCTGGTGGTCTGGCAGACCGGTTCCGGCACCCAGACCAACATGAACCTCAACGAGGTGATCGCCAACCGCGCCAACCAGATGCTCGGCGGCGAACTCGGCGCCAAGAAGCCGGTTCATCCCAACGATCACGTCAATATGAGCCAGTCCTCCAACGATTCATTTCCGACCGCGATGCATATTGCCGCGGCAGGAAGCATCGTTGCCGACCTGATCCCGGCGCTGAGCGAGCTGCATCGCGAGCTGCGCAAGAAGGAAAAGGCTTTCGCGAAGATCGTGAAGATCGGCAGGACCCACACCCAGGACGCGACGCCGCTGACGTTGGGCCAGGAATTTTCCGGCTATGCCGCGCAGGTCGAGAGCGGCATCACGCGGCTGCGGATCGCGGTGAAGGATCTTTATCCGCTGGCGCAAGGCGGCACCGCCGTCGGCACGGGCCTCAACTCCAAACCGAAATTCGCCAAATCCTTTGCGCGACATGTCGCTAAGATCACAAAACTGCCGTTCACCAGTGCGCCGAACAAGTTCGAGGCGCTGGCCTCCAACGATGCCTATGTGCTGGTGCATGGCGTGATCAATTCGGTGGCTACCGGCCTGTTCAAGATCGCCAACGATATTCGCTTCCTGGGATCGGGGCCGCGCTCCGGTCTCGGCGAACTGATCCTGCCCGAAAACGAACCGGGCTCGTCGATCATGCCCGGCAAGGTCAACCCGACCCAATGCGAAGCGATGACCATGGTCTGCTGCCAGGTGTTCGGCAACGAGACCGCCGTCACGTTGGCCGGAAGCCAGGGGCATTTCGAGCTGAACGTGTATAAGCCGGTGCTGGCATATTGTATGATGAATTCCATTCAGCTGCTGTCGGACGTGGTTCGCTCCTTTACCGAGCATTGCGTGGTGGGAATACGCGCCGACGAAAAGCGCATCCGCGAATTGATGCAGCGTTCCCTGATGCTGGTGACCGCGCTCGCGCCAAAAATCGGTTACGACAACGCGGCCAAGGTCGCCAAATCGGCGCACGCGCGCGGAACAACATTGAAAGAAGAGGCTGTGCGCCTAGGGTTTGTTGCTGCCGACGAATTCGATCGGCTGGTGCAGCCGGACAAAATGACACACCCGGGCTGACTGTCGCACCCGCCCCGGAAAACTACGGATGAGTGATATAATTATAGATCATAACGCCTAAAGAATGAGGTGGATCATCTATCGCCGTCGCGCCGACGCATGGTAGGAGCAGCAATTATGCTGTTTTCGCAGAGCGAAATTCATTTTTTGATGCTATCAAAGAGCTCGACATGGGGATTCTGAATGACCATCGGGTTTGCTTGCGCGCCGCGCGACTGCTTCCACCTGCGACCGTCACTCCTTCGAGCCGCTGGATGATGGAGGCGGGCATGGGGGAGATCGTCAACCTGAAGCGATTCAAGAAGCGCAATGAGCGTGAGCAGTCGGCAAAGCAGGCCGACGCCAACCGTGCGCGCTTTGGTCGCACCAAGTCCGAACGCGCATTCGATGAGCAGGCCAAGGATCGCGCCAGCCATTTGCTGGAACAACACAAGCTTGATGACGGAGACGCATCATGAAGTCGCCCGTTGTCAAACGTTCGATCGTCGTCGCTGGTCACAAGACCAGCGTCAGCCTCGAGGAAGCCTTCTGGAACGGCATGAAGGAAATCTCGGGCTTGCGAAACATGACGCTGTCCGAATTGGTCGGCGAAATCGACGGCAACCGCCAGCAGGGCAATTTGTCGTCGGCGATCCGGCTTTTCGTGCTCGACTATTTCCGCACCCGCGCGATACCTGCCGCCGCTGTAGCCCCGGACGTGCGGCCGCAGGCGTAGAGCCTTATCGGTTCTGATTGAATCAGAACCGGGCTCTACTCTTTTATTTTGACGCGTTTTCTTTACGCGAACCGGTTCCCACTTCGCTCGAAAACGCTATGGACGCATCACGTCCACACGTATCTACTGAGTGTCGAATAGCCGCTATTGCCGAGGCAATGCCGGCTGAATCAGTCACGACAGCACCCATGGAGAGAGAAATGGATTTCGCAAAGCTCACCGCTCCGCGACATCTGTCCATTTCGGAAGCTCTCCATGCCTGCATTTCTTGTTCTGGATTCCATTTCCCTCGCCACCCCTGACGGCCGTCCGCTGTTCGATGGCCTGACGCTTGCGCTGGGGCGCGAGCGAACAGGGTTGGTCGGCCGTAACGGCTGCGGCAAATCCACGCTGTTGAACCTGGTCGCGGGCGAGATCGAACCGGCAAGCGGATCGCTTCAGCGCATCGGCTCGATCGGCATGCTCGCCCAACTGGCCGATGACCGCGTCACCGTGGCCCGGGCGCTCGGCGTCGAAACCGACCTCGCGCGCCTGCACCGACTCGAGCGCGGCGAAGGCTCGCTCGACGACGCCGCGGAGGCCGACTGGACGCTGGAAGAGCGCCTGCACGCCGCGCTGATCGAGACCGGCCTGCGGTCGTTGCGGCTGGACCGCCCGATCGCCTCGTTGAGCGGCGGTGAACGAACGCGGGTCGCACTGGCGCGCCTGCTGATCGAGGCACCGGATCTGCTGCTGCTCGATGAGCCCACCAACAATCTCGACACCGATGGCCGGCAGGCCGTGGCGCAACTGCTCGAACGCTGGCAGGGCGGCGTCCTCGTCGCCAGCCATGATCGCGCATTGCTGGAACGTGTCGACCGTATCGTCGAGTTGGCACCCACGGGCGTCAACGTGTTCGGCGGTGCGTGGTCCGGCTTTGCGCAGGCGCGCGATGCGGCCCGCGCCCGCGCCGAAGCGGACCTCGGCCGCGCATCGGATGCATTACGTAATACCGAACGCGCGTTGCAGAAGGCGCGGGAGAAGAAAGCCCGGCGCGACAAGGCCGGCCGTGCCTACCGCGCCTCGGGCAGCCACAGCAAAATCCTGCTGGATGCCAGCAAGCAGCAGGCGGAAGAGAGCGTCGCGCGCGAAAGCAATCTGGCCGACCGGCTGATCGGCGATCGGACCGAAGCGCTCGAGCTAGCCCGTGCACAGGTCGAAATCCTGACGCCACTTGCGATCGAACTGCCCCGGACCAATCTGCCGCGTGGCCGCGCGGTGATCGCCTTCAAGGACGCGGCGATGAGGTTCGGGGAGCGCCACCTGTTCGGTCCGCTATCCTTCGAGGTGCGCGGCCCCGAGCGCATCGCGATCCGCGGCGCCAACGGCTCCGGCAAGACAACCCTGTTCCGCCTGATGACGGGAGAGCTCGCGCCCGCGAGCGGCGACATCGACCGCCTGACCACGCGCGTCGCCGTGCTCGACCAGCATGTCGGCCTGCTCGATCCCTCAACGAGCATTCTCGACAACCTGCGCCGGCTCAACCCGGAGCTGACCGCCAACGACGCCCATGCCGCACTGGCGCGGTTTGCCTTCCGTAACCGCGCGGCGCTGCAAATCGCCGGCACGCTCAGCGGCGGGGAGCGCCTGCGCGCGGGAATGGCCTGCGTGTTCGCGCGGCCGGAGCCCCCGCTGTTGCTGCTGCTGGACGAGCCGACCAATCACCTCGATCTCGCCTCGATCGAGGAACTGGAAAAAGCGCTGAATGGATTTGACGGCGCGCTGATCGTGGTGAGCCACGACCAGGCCTTTCTGCAGGCGATCGGCATCGAGCGGGAGATCGTGCTTTCATAGCGAGCGAAGTGGAAACGCGCCAAAACAACAGGGCTGAGCCCGGTTGGTCAGTTGCTGTTCTGAAGCGCCGGACGCGGCGGCGGATTGGCCACCTGCGGTGTCAGCGCGAGCGGGGGTTTCAGTTTCGGCTTTGCGGGACCCGGCGCCGGCTTCACCTCGATTGGTGGCGGCAACGGCGCCACCTGCTGCTGGCTTGTCACCGGCGCAGGCGCCGTGGCAGCGGGCGACGCGGCCTGCGGACGCGGCGCAGCGGCCTTGGGCTTTGCCGGAAGCCTGCGCGGATCGCGGCCGGGCAGCGGCACCTGCGTCAGCGGCTCGCTCGGCGGGGCCGCTTGCGGTGCCGGCATTGGTGTATCCTCCTGCGGCGGCAGCGACACCGGCGCCGGCGCAGGCGGCGGCGGTTCGCCGCGCTCGATGGCATCGAGCCGTTTGGTTTCGTGATCGATCGCCCGCACCGAGAGCCACGAAGACAATGCGGCGACGTCGACGGTTCGACTGAGCGCGTCAGGCGTGCCGACGGCAAACAATTGAATCTCGGGGCGGCCGGCCGTCATCGTCAGCGCAAGGGCCGCGCGAATATCGGCCTGATCGGCCGGGATGTCGTAGCCGCCGGAAACGATCGCCCTCACCCCGTTGGCATCGAGCGTGGTGACGCCGACCCTGACGCGGCCGTCCCGGATGTTGAACGGGACCTGTGCCGACGCAATCGACAGCGTACCTGCCGCCAGGGCGGGCTCGACGATCTGCTTCAATCTGGCGTCATCCTTCACCTGCCCGCTGTCGCTGGCGCGGACCGCCGCGTCGAAGGCGCGCGGATCGAGGCCGGCGATCTTCGCGGATTCCAGCGTCACCGTTCCACTGCCGGTCAGTGCGCCCGCCAGCGCCGAGGCGCTGCGACCCTGGCTTGCCAGCGTCATCTGCAGCGACGCGTGCCCGGCCGGCATCGCGAGATTGCGATAGCGCAGCGCCGTGCCGTCGACATGGCTCAACTGGACACTCGCATTCATCGCTATGCCGTCGGCGCTTTGCCTGGTGTCGATCATGGCGCTGGCTTCGCCGCCGCCGATCCTGCCCTTGATGGCATCGAACGTCAGCGACTGGCCGTCACTCCTGACGGCGCCGCTGACCGGCTGCAACTCGCTGCCGCCCGGCAGCAGACCCCGCAAGGCCTGGAACGCGATCTTGCCGCGCCAGCCCTTCACCAGTCCGGCACCGAGCGGCTCGGCCGCGTCATGTCCGGCCGCGCCGATCGCCAACGCGAAGGCCGGCGCCAGCGCCAGTCGATCCAGTCCGATTTCGCCTTCGATGCTCTTGTCATCACCGAGCGCGACGGCCACGCGGCCGCGCAACCGCGAACCGGCGATGCTGCTGTCGAGATCGTCGAAGGTCAGTCTGTTGCCCGCGAGCGAGACGCGCGAGGTGAGAGCGATGTTCTGCGCCAGCGTGTCGGTGGGCTTGAGTTCGAGCAGCGGTCCGAGATCGGCGCTGCGAACTCTGAGATTGAGACTGGCTTTGGCGTCCTGCGCCCACGGCTCCGCAGAACCATCCGCTTCGGCATCCAGTCCCGCGCCCGAGATCTTGGCCTTCAGCCGCAACGGCGCGCCCCAGGCGCCCGCCGCCGAGCCTTCGAACTGGGCCGGGCCTTCGCCCGCCGCGATGACGCTGTTGACGCCTAGCAGCACCAGCAACGCGCGACCCTGCGTCGACGACAAATTCGACTCGATCCCGACCTCGCTGCGCCCGAGCGCCGCCAGATCGATACCGCGGATCGCCGCGACCGGCGGCTTCGCGGTGATGGTAGTGACACCCTTGAGCAGCGGCGCATCGACATCGACGACGGCGCGCGCATTGGCGCGATCGGCCTGCCCGGTGTTCTTGTCGAGATCGAGCGCGAGCTTCAGGCGCGCAGGCCCCGGAGCGGAGCCCATCGCGTTGAGCCGCGCGACCAGCGCCGGTGCAAACGGCGCGATCAGACTGGTGAGCTGGCCGAGCGACGCGGCGCTCGAATCGATCTTCAGTTTTCCGGTCGAATTGGCGCGGTCGAAATTGCCCACGCCTTCCAGCATCACGCTGTCGGGCCGGCCGATCTTCAACTGGTCGAGCGAGAACGATTTTGGCCCGTAATTGAGTTTGGCCAGCAACGGACGCAATTCCTGACCGGCCGAAATGGCGCTGCCGATATCGAGCGACAGTGCGCCTTCATCCGGCCAGTCGCCCTGCGGTCCCGCCAGCGAACGGACGAACGCCGTGGCCGCATCGAGATCCAGCCGTTCCGCCTTCAATTGCGCATCGACCCTGGAGCCACTGCTGGCCTGCCGGTGCGACACCGCAACCCGCCCTTCGACGGCGCCGCCGTCGATGTCCGCCTTCAAGGTGTCAAAGGTGAATCCGTCAGGCGCGATGGTGACGTCGCTGCGCAGCCGCAGCGGTTTCTGGCTGCGATAGGCGGCGTCGCCGCGGCCCTGCAACCAGGTCATCAAGGCGTCGGGGTCCGACGACTCTATATTGAGCGCGGCTTTGAATTGACCGGGCGCGGCACTTTTTGCGCTCGCCTCGCTGAGCGATACCCGCGTCGTGCCGGGGGCGCGGAACTCCAGTTTGTGGACACTCCAGGTGCTGGCGTTGCCGTGCAGGTCGGCGGCGATGTCCTGTAGCGGGCGGCCGCCGAGCATCACCTGCTCGGTAGAGAGTTCGACTTGTGCCGGAATCGGCGCCGGCGGAATAGCCGAAATCAGGGCGCGCAGCGCCGGCCACGCGCGGACCGGTTCGGCGGAATTGTCCTTGCTGACGAACCTGTCGGCATCGAGCTGTCGCGCCGACAGCACAGCATGCAACAGCGGCGAGGCACCGAAGCGAATGTCGCCGTTGCCGGCGAGCTTCAACGCGCGCTCCTCGCCGCCGAGGGTGACCTCGATCTGTTCGAGCCGGGCCGCCGCGTAATCGGTCTTGACCTTCGCCGTGATACGCCACGGCGGTTCGTCACCTCTGCCCTTTTGGCCGGCTGGCGTGGCCAGCGTCACCGCGCCGTCGAAACGCGGCGCGCGGGCGTCGAAATTCAGGATGCCGTCGAGGTCGGCCGCGAAGGCACGCTGGCCCGGATCGATATTGAGGTGAAGGCGCGTGCCGTTGCCGTCGGGCCCCTGCCCCGAGGAAACGCGAAACGGATAGCGCGTGCCCTGAAGCATGAAGTTGCCGTCACCGCGAAGCGCACCGGCGGCGAGCGAGCGCACGTCGCCGCTGAAGGCGATGTCGTTCAGTTCGAGCGTGCTGCGGCTGGCCGCATCATGCAGCGCGATCCGGCCGGTGAGATTGAGGCGATCGATCGCCAGTGAGCCGAGGTTGAACGTCCCGGTCGAGGCCGGCCAGTCGACCCGCCCCTTCGGATCAAGGCCGAGATCGAGCGACATGCCATTGATGGTCAATTCGGTGGCGCGCCATTCGCCGCGCATGAGCGAGCCCAGGCTGAATTCGACGTCGAGCTTGTCGGCGCGAACCTTGCCGAGGTCGTTGGCGCCGCCGACCACCACCGAGCGCAACTGCAGCGACGGCGCCGGCAGCAGCCGGGCGTCGAGCTTGCCGCCGACGCGAACCTGGGCGCCGATGATTCGCGCCGCCTCGGCCTCGAATTGCGGCCGGAACTGGCTCCAGTCGATGAAGTACGGCCCGACCAGCGCGGCAATGAGCGCAATGATAAAGGCGATTGCCAGGCCGAGCAGCGTCGTCTGCACGGTGTCTCCCCTTGAAGCGCCCCCGCATATCGCCGCGCGAACCCGAACCGGCGCCGGAGCAACTCAATATATAGAGACAAGTATGGCGAAGTCACAGCAACATCGCGAGAGCCCTGGTTCTGAAATACAGAACCGGGGCTGTCTTCTCTGATTGGACGCGTTTTCTTGACCCCGCTTCGCCGAAACCGCTCTGGTGACGGCGCCAGGGAGGCCCGAATTTACCAGCTCGCGGGCAGCCGCTTCAGGCCACGCAGCACGAAGGTCGGACGCCATTCCGGATTGACCGCGTCATCGAGCCGCAGGTCCGGCAGGCGGCGCAGCAGGGTCGAGATCGCGACCTCGGCCTCGATCCGCGCCAATTGGGCGCCGAGGCAGAAGTGAATGCCGCCGCCGAAGGACAGCGGCCGCACGTTCGGCCTGGTGATATCGAGACGCTCCGGGTGGTCGGGATAAACGGCGGGATCGTGGTTGGCCGAACCGAGCAGGCACAACACGCTTTCGCCCTTCGGAATTCGCTTGCCGCCGAGATCGTCGATGTCTTCCAGCGCCACCCGGCCGGTCAGCTGCACCGAGGAATCGTAACGCAGGAATTCCTCGATGGCGTTGGTGATGAGCTCCGGTTTGGCCTTGAGCAGTTCGAGCTGGTCGGGATTGCGATGCAGCGCCAAGAGGCCGTTGCCGATCAGGTTGACCGTGGTCTCGTGGCCGGCGCCGAACAGCAGGATGATATTGGCGGTGAGCTCCTCATTGGAGAGCTTGCTGCCGTCTTCCTCGGCCTGCACCAGTTGCGTGATCAGGTCGTCGGCGGGGGTCTTGCGCCGCAACTCGAACAGTTGCTGGAAGTACATGGCCGCCATCGCGTTGCTGGCATTGCCCTGCTTGATCTCGTCCGGTGACAGCGGAACCGGGTCGAGCAGGCGTCCACCATCGCGCGAACCGGTGTAAAACACCTCGCGATGCTCTTCGGGAATGCCGAGCATGTCGCAGATGATGGTGACCGGCAGGCGGAACGCAAAGTCCTCGATCAGGTCCATCTTTCCCTGCGGAATGATCCGATCGAGTGTTTCGTCGACGATGTGCTGGATGCGCGGGCGCATGTCCTCGACCCGGCGCGCGGTGAACGCCTTCACCACCAGCCCGCGCAGGCGGGTGTGGTCGGGCGGATCCTGCTGCAGCATCCAGTGGCTCATGCTGCGGAACACCGGCTCTTCCATGATCTTCGGGCCGTAGCGCCGGATCGTGCGCTCGACGTAGTCCTTGCCGAAGCGCTTGTCGCGAAGCACGAGGCTGGCCTCGGCATGGCGGCTGGCGACGAATACGCCGAGCGGCGTGACATGCATCGGATCGGTAGTGCGCATCCGCTCGTAATGCGGATAGGGGTTCCTGATGAACTCGGGCGACAGCGGATTGAACAGCGGCGCGCTATTCGCAGCCTGAACATGCTCGTTCATGGTGACCTCACTGAGTTACCGCGTTGAATCTCGCCGAAAAAGGCGGCGTCATTTGGAATTCGCAATTCGATACACTATTGTATCGAGTTGCATTCTGACCTAAATTGGCAGGATGTCAAGAGTCCGGACCAGACCCACAAGGGACGATACCCGCGAAAAACTGTTCGAGGCAGCGGCGCGCGTCTGCGAGGAGCAGGGTATCGGCAGCGCCAGCATCGAGGATATCGCGGCTGCCGCCGGCTTCACCCGCGGGGCGTTCTACTCGAATTTCAAGAGCAAGGACGAGCTGATCATCGCCATGATGGAGGAGCACGTCGAACAATCGATTCGGCGGATGCACGAACTTCTCGCCCGGCACCAAAACCTCGAAGAATTCATCGAGGCACTGAGGACGATGGATCGCAGCAAGCAGGATCCGCTCGGCCGCTCCCCCCTGCTGCATATGGAGATGATCCTGTTCGTGGCGCGCGCCGAGAAGCGCCGGCCCGAACTCGCCAAGCGGCTGCGTGCCCGGCGAAAACTGATCGCCGATATCGTCGAGACCACGGCGAAGAACAGCGGCAAGAACGGAATTCTGAATCCGGCCTGGGTCGGCGCGGTCGTCCTGGCGCTCGAAGACGGCTTTCGTCTGCATCGCCTGATCGATCCGGAAACCACGCCGGCCGACAGTTTCCTGCGCGCCATCGGCGACCTGCAGCGGACGATTGGGATTACGTCAGCCTGACCGCAACACCTCAGCCGCCGTTGCCGTGCGCCTTGTGCATCTGGCCGGCGACCGCCCTCACCTTGCGCGGCGACGCCTGCCAGATCGCGATCGCCGACAACAGACTCACGGCAATGCCGATCGCAAAGGCCAGCGTGTAACTGCCCGCTAGATCGTACAACGCGCCGGTCGCCCAGGGACCCGCGGCGCCTCCCGCCAGCGCCGCCAGCATGATGGTGCCGAAAATGCTGCCATAGTGCCTGCCCTGGAAGATTTCGAGCACCACCGCGCCCATGATCGAGGTGAGCCCGTAGCCGAGCGCGCCCTGCGTGAAAATCATCAGATAGACCAGAGGCAGTACCGGCGCATATTTCAGGCCGATCAGCGCCGCGAAGCAGATCGCAAAGCCGAAGCAACTGATGGCCCAGATCCATTCCCGCCCGATCCGGTCCGAGAGATGTCCGAGCCAGATCTGGCCGGGAATGCCGAGCAGGCTGACCACGCCGAGCGCCCACACCGCGACGTTCGGGCTGAAGCCGATATCGAGCAGGAATTTGGTTTGGTGCACCTGCACCGCGTACCAGATGTACAGGCCGCAGAAGTAACCGAGCGATATCCACCAGAAGCGCGCGGTGCGCAACGCGCGAGCCAGCGTCCAGTCGGTGCCGGCCCAGACCGGATCGACGATGTTGGAGATTGGTTTTGCCGACGTTGCGGTCGGCGCGGCGTCACCGTCCGGCAATAGGCCGATATCCTCGGGCTTCTTGCGCAGCAGCAGATTGATCGGCGCCAGCACGGCGAGCACCAGAATGCCCATCGCGGTGCAAGCGGTGCGCCAGCCGGTCTGCTCGATCATGTGCTGCACCCACGGCAGCAGGGTCACCGAGCCGATGCCGACGCCGGCGAACGCCAGCCCCATGGCGAGGCCGCGGCGACGAATGAACCAGTTCGGCAGAAACAACGATTGGCCGGAATAGCCGAGGCAGACGCTGCCGGCGCCGACCATCACGCCGATGGTGAGATACAGATGCCAGGGCTGCGTCGTCAGCGGCGCCAGCAGCAGGCCACCGCCCATCAGGGCGACGCCGAGTTCCATCACCCCACGCGGACCGAAACGGTCCATCATGCGGCCGATCAGCGGACTGACCGCGCCGGAAACCACGAAGCCAAAGGAGAAGGCGCCCGCGGTGACGCCGCGCTCCCAGCCGAACTCGCCGATGATCGGCGGAAAGAACAGCGAGAACGCGGTGCGCGCATTGACGCCGATCGCCATGGTGACGAACGTCACCGCGACAATCATCCAGCCGTAGAAGAAGGGAAGTCGCATCAGCGGGGATTCCATTGCTGACCCTGTGGAGCGGGCCATCCGATCAGATCACGCTGACATCCGCGCCTCGAAGTTTCAAGGCCGCCGCGTCCAGCTCGCGGCATTGACTGCACCGACCGGAATCTCGCCGGCGACGATCTTCTCGACCTGGGATACTGTTTCCAACGACTGGCTTTCGATCGCCGGCGGCGTCAGGCCGCCGATATGCGGTGTCGCGATGACATTCGGCAGCTTTGCCACTTCCGGCGTTGGCATCTGGTCCAGCGCGCGGCCGACATCCATCGCGGCGCCGGCAATGCGCTTCTCGCGCAACGCCGCCGTCAATGCCGCCTCGTCGACCAGATTGCCGCGCGACAGATTGATAAAGAACGCGTCGGGGCGCATGCGCGCCAGCGCCGCCTGCCCGATCAGGTTCTCGGTCTTCTCATTGGCGATCGCGAGGCAGACGACGAAGTCGGACTGGCTCAGGAGATCGTCGAGCGGCAGGTGCCGGATTGTGGCATCGTCGACGGTCGCAAAGGGATCGGCGACGAGAACCTCCATGCCCAGCACCTTGGCGATGCCGGCGAGGTAACGGCCGATGCTGCCGTAGCCGATAATGCCGAGGCGGCTGCCGGCCAATTGCCGGCCCATCATGATCGCGGGCTTGCGCCCGGCATGGTAGTCGGCGCTCGCGCGCGAAACGCCACGCGACAGATCCACCATGAAGCCGAGCGCCAGTTCCGCCACCGACTGGATGAAGCCCGGCCCGGCCTGCGTGACCAGCACGCCGGCCGCCGAGGCGGCGTCGACATCGATGTTGCGGATATCGACCGCGCAGCGGACGAAGGCGCGCAGTTGGGGCAGTCTCGGAAAAATCTCGCCGGGTCCGGCGGTGAGCCGGTCGGCGACGATGATATCGACATCGCGCGCCGCCGCGATCAGGCCGATGGCGTCCAGCGCCGCATCAGCCTGATGCAGCGTGACCTCGGCGATCGCCTGCAGCCCGTTCAGGCTGCGCTCGCCGTAATATTGCGTCCGCGCCTGCGGCGTATGGGTGAGCAAAACTTTCACGTCAGTACCCGAAGGCGCGCGGCAGCGCCGTGCTGATCGCCGGCACGAATGCGATCACGAGCAGACAGAGCAGCAGCAGGCCGAGGTAGCCCATGATCGGCTTGATGGTCTGTTCGATCGGGACGTTGCCGATCAGGCAGGCGCCATAAAGTCCGAGACCGAGCGGCGGTGCGAATAGGCCGAGCCCCATCGAAATGACCAGCACGACACCGAAATGCAGCGGATCAATGCCGAGCTTGACCGCCACCGGCAGCAGCAGCGGGCCGAAGATGATCAGGGCCGCAGCGCCCTCCAGCACCGAACCCATCACGATCAGCACCACGATCGACAGCAACATGAACAGCCAGACGCCGTGCGAGCCCGACAGCGATAGCATGAAGTCGCCGACCGTATGCGGCACCTGCTGCAGCGTCAGGATGAAGGCCAGCGATTGCGCGGCAGCGACGATGAACAACACCAGCCCCGACCGCGTTGCCGATTGCACGAAACTGTGCGCGGCGGTTTTGAAGCTGAGTTCGCGGAACACGATGCTGCCGATCACGATGGCATAGACCGCGGCAAAGGCCGAGATTTCGGTGGCGGTCGCAAAGCCGCTCTTGAAGCCGAAGAAGATCATGAAGATCAGCCCGAACGACGCAATCGCGCCGCTCCACAGGCCCGACACCGGCGCCTGCGGCTCGGCGTCCTCGACCGGCTCGGGACGCTTGCCGAGAATGATGCACAGCACGATCAGGGCCAGCGCCATCAGCCCGGCCGGCAACAGGCCGGCGACGAAGAGACCGCCGATCGACAGATTGGCGACGAAGCCGAGAATGATCAGGTTGATGCAGGGCGGGATGGTTTCGGCCATCACGGCCGACGCCGCCAGCAACGCCACGGCGCTGCCGGGGTTCTGCCGCGAGCGCCGCGCCGCCGGGATCAGCACCGAGCCGACGGCGGCGACGTCGGCCATCTTGGAGCCGGAAATGCCGGAGAACAGCACCATCGACGTCACCATGACGACGTTCAGTCCGCCGCGCATCCGCCCCACCGCGCGCTGCAGCAGTTCGATCAACCGGACCGACATGCCGTTGGCTTCCATCAGGTAGCCGACCAGAATGAAGAACGGGATCGCGAGCAGCACGAAATTGTCGATGCCGCGCGCCATCTGCTGCGCGAAGATGACGCCCGGCAGCGTGCCCTCGACCCAGATGAAGATCAGCGCCGCCAGCGCCAGCGCGAACCCGATCGGCAGTCCGCCGAACAGCGTGATGAAGAAGCCGACCAGCATCAGCGTGCTCGACGACGGCACCGAATTGGGGCCGAGAAAATCCCAGGCCAGGTAAAGCCCGGCGATCGCAGCCGTCGCGACCAACCCGGCGATCATGTCGTGAACGGAACGCTTACAAAAAATCTCGGCGGCGAACACCGTCATGAACAGCGCGCCGGCGCCCATCGGATAGAACGTCCATTCCAGCGGCAGCCCGGAGCCGGAGGTCTGCCCGGTGGTCAGCCAGCCCATCTTGATGGCGTTGAAGGCGACATAGGCCGCGACGACCGTCACCAGCAGCGCCCCGATCGA
Organism: Bradyrhizobium sp. KBS0727; assembly: GCF_005937885.2. NCBI lineage: Bacteria > Pseudomonadati > Pseudomonadota > Alphaproteobacteria > Hyphomicrobiales > Nitrobacteraceae > Bradyrhizobium > Bradyrhizobium sp. KBS0727. The sequence continues at coordinate 5,487,261 of NZ_CP042176.1, forward strand.
ATCGATCACGCGCCGGATCGCGGCCGGCAGCATGTCGACGAAAAACGCCACGCCGAGATTTTCGGCCCGTGCCAGCGCGCTGGCGGCGCCGAAGAAGCTCGATCCGACCATCAGGCCGCGGGCGACGTCGTCGGCCCATTCGACCGGCGCGTTGAACAGGAATCGCAGCAACACCGACACGCAGACGACCACGAGGTCGGCAACGAGCAGGATCGCCGCCACGGTGTCGCTCAATTGAAGCAGCGAAGCCGTGATCCGGCGGCCGCCGCTTGGCGCGGCTGCGGCAACTGACATCTCGTCTGCCCTCAAGCCTGCGTCGCGCGGATCATGTCCACCACGGGCTTCGCCTCGGGCCGCGCCTTGATGAAATTCTCGCTCTGCGGAGCGACGCGCTTGCGGAACGCCTCCTTGTCGCATTCGACGATGGTGACGCCTTTGTCGGCGAGGTTCTTGAGCGCTTCCTTTTCCATCTCGAGGCCATGCGCGCGGGTATCGGCGGCGGCTTTCTTGGCCGCGTCGAGGAAGCCTTCGCGCAGCTTGGGATCCATCCGATTGAAGGTCGCGTCGCTGAAATAGGTCGCGAGCGGCGAGAAATTATGCTGCGTCAGCGCATAGTTTTTCGAGGTCTCGTAGAACTTGCTGGCAAGGATGGTCGGCGGATCGTGCTCGAGCCCGTCGAGCACGCCGGCCTGCAAGGCCGTATAGATTTCGCCGAACGCCAGCGGCGTCGCGGCAGCGCCCATCAGGCGCAGACATTCGGTGATGACCGGGTTCGGCAGCGTCCTGATCTTGAGGCCGGCCAGATCTTCGGGACCTTTTACAGGCTTCTTCGCCAGCACGCTGCGGGAGCCGAAATTATAGGCCCAGGAGATGATGCGGATATTGGCGCCCTTGAGCAGCGCATCCTCGATCGGCTTGGCGGCGCCGGCGTCGAACGCCTTGGTCTGCTGCGGAAAACTGGTGAAGAGATAACCGAGGTCGAAGGTACCGACCAGGGGCACCAGGTTGGCCGAGATCGACGAGCCCGACACCATCAGGTCGATCACGCCGAGCTTGACCGAATTGATGACGTCGATTTCCTGACCGAGCTGGTTGTCGGGAAAGAACGTGACCTCGATCTGCTCGCCGAGCCCGTTCGCTTTCAGGCTCTTGACCAGGTTGTCATAGTAGACGCGGCCATTGGCGTATTTGGGATCGTTCGGCAACGACGACGAACATTTGAGTTTCAGCGTGGCGGCTTCTGCGCGCCCGATCAGGGCCGGTGCTGCGGCCAGCCAGGCGGTCGCGGCGACCGTCGATTGCAGAACGACGCGACGGTTGATCGGCTTCGACCTCATCATGCTCCTCCCGGGAGAGTCTTTTGTTGTACCGCCGTCTTGGCGCGGCGGACGTCGCACCAGCTTAATCACATTGCTTAACTAAGCAACCACCAACACTCTCCGCCTACTTCGTTCGCGCAATGCTGGTGCCGTCCCAGTCGTCCGCGGAGGGATTTTCGATCTGGTGCCGGCAGCGTTCGATCATCAGCACCGACGCCGCATCGTCCTGGCGAATTTCCAGCACCTTCTCGAACGAACCGATCGCGGCGGTGAAATCGCGCGCGCGGAAGGCCGCGAGGCCAGCCTCGTAACGGCTCACCCAGTCGCTCGCGCCATCAAACACGCTGCCAGCGTCCCCTTGCATGCCCAGCAATTCGTAGATCTGCAGGCCGCCCGCGCGTCCATAGACCGCAAGCCGGTCGAGTTCGCGAACCACGATGCTATCGCCCGCCAGCCGGCGCGTTTCCGGGCCGATGATGATGGTGGAGCCGTAGACCTTGTTGGTGCTTTCGAGACGGCTGGCAATATTCACAGCGTCGCCGATCACGGTGTAGTTGAGCCGGACTTCCGATCCGATATTGCCGACCAGCATGTCGCCGGAATTGATGCCGATCCTGATCTTGATCGGCTGGCCGTGGTCGTCGACCAGACCCGCCTCCTCGATCGCGCGCCGGCACGCCAACGCCGCGCGGCAGCAATCGACGGCGTGATCGGGATCGGGCGCCGGCGCCCCCCAAAACGCCATCACGGCGTCGCCGATGAACTTGTCGATGGTGCCGCCCTGATTCTGGATCTGCGTCGACATCGCATCGAAATAGCGCGACAGCAGCGGAATGATGCGGTCGCCGAGCCGCTCCGACATGCCGGTGAAGCCGGCGAGATCGATGAACATCACGCTCATCGGCCGCACCGCGCCGCCGAGACGCGCGCCGTTGCCGTCGCTGATCAATCGCTTCACCAGATCGGCCGGAATGTATTTCCGGAACGCGGCGAGCCCCTGCGCCATGTCACCGATGGCGCCGGACAGATTCTCGATCTCGGTCAGCCGCGACGAATGCCGCTCCACGCGGTCGAGATCGAACCGTTCGACATGCCTGATCTCGCCTACCACCTTGATCAGCGGGGCGGCGATCAGGCGCTGCGCCAGCCAGGCCGACAATAGCCCGGCAAACACGATCAGGACCGCAAGTCCGATCAGCAAGTTCCGGATCGTCATCTGCACCGGTCCGAGAAATTCCGACTCGGGCACCACGGTCACCAGCGACCAGCCCGGAAACGAGATCGGCGTCAGCACCGCCTGATAGGCTTTTCCGTCCCGTGTCACCTGCCTGTGTAGGGGCTCGCCCTCGCCCGGTTGATAGGCATCGCCAGCCTCTCGCATCGCCGCCACCGCGACCGGAAATAGCGGATGATCGGTTTTGAGCGCGTTCAGTTCGTTGGCGTCTGGATCGGGAGCCGCGACCACATTGCCGTCCCGTTCGAGAATGAACGCGCCGGCCGATTTCCCGACCGTGAGTTGCGACAGGAAATTCGAGACCCGCGTCAGCTCGATGATGATGGCGATGACGCCGGCGGGCTTCTGGTCGATCTCGATCGGCGCCGCGAACGCCGCCGCCAGCCTCGGACCGGTGGGAAGCGCCGAAAACGTCGACCAGTGTTCATCTTTGGTGTCGATCGCGACCCGAAACCATTCCTGATTGATGACGGAATAGTCGGTATCCTCGACCCGGGTATTCTTGAGCTGGAGGTCGTTGCCGACGAATTCGTAGCGGTCGATCCGCATCTTGTGATCGGTATGGATCTCGATCATTTCGATCACGGCGTCGCCGAGCTTGTGCCCGGCGTAGAGCGATCCGTCGGGCCAGGCGAACGCCACCCAGGAGATGGTCGGCTGTGACAGCAGTTGCGACTGGAACACGAACTCGCGCCTGCGCATGTCGCGTGGGTCGAACACTTTCCCGAGCAGCAGCGTCCGCACCGCCATCATCGATGAGCGCGCCTCTGATGTGATCGACTGCAGTTCGTCGCCGACCGCAGATACGATCTGGTCGTTAATGGTATCGGCCAGGGTCTGGCTGACCCGCTGGGCGGTGCGCCACCACAACAGATGCACGCCGACGGCGCTGACGACGATCGACGTCAGGACGAGGGCGGAAATGGCGCTGCGGATGCCGATACGCATGGGGACCCTGGTTGGCGGGGCTCGTGACCGCGATACGGAGCGATACTAGCGTTTGTTTCGCCGCCGGCGCTATCCCGGATGCCGAACACGGCATCCGGCGTGCCGGACACGGCTCTGTGACCGAAGTTGAACCCGCCCGTCGCGAAACTTCTGGATTGCCTGTTCCGTACAGGCCAAGACGGCGCTATGCCCTGCCGTAGTTCTCGGCCGCAGTTCTTGAAGGTTATGCAATGCACGATGTTTCCATTCCCGCGGCCCTGATCGCCGGCCTCGTCAGCTTCCTGTCGCCCTGCGTGCTGCCGCTGGTGCCGCCCTATCTGATCTATCTGACCGGCGCGACCATCGAGCACGTCAGCAATGACGAATCTACCCAGGCCTCCAAGCGCGCGGTGATGATCTCGGCGCTGATGTTCGTGCTCGGCTTTTCCACCGTGTTCGTGGCGCTTGGCGCCAGCGCCTCCTTTGTCGGCAGCTTCATCCGCGCCTGGTCGGCGCAGTTATCGATCGTCGCCGGCATCGTCATCATCATCATGGGCCTGCATTTCCTCGGGCTGACCCGGATCGGGCTGTTGATGCGCGAGGGACGGCTAACGGCGCCCAAACCCGTCGGGCTGTGGGGCGCCTATGTCATGGGGCTCGCCTTCGCCTTTGGCTGGACCCCCTGCATCGGCCCGATTCTGGCGGCGATCCTGTCGATTGCGGCCGCCGAGGCCACGGTGACCAAGGGCGCCGGACTGCTGGCGGTCTACTCCGCCGGACTCGGAATTCCGTTCCTGCTGGCCGCTTTCATGATCGAGCAGTTCTCCTCACTGTTCGCGCGGATGAAGCGCCATCTCGACACCGTTGAGCGGGTCATGGGCGTGTTGATGGTGATCACCGGCATCGGCTTCCTGACCGGCACCGTCTCCAGCATCAGCATCTGGTTGCTGGAGACCTTCCCCGCGCTGCAAAATTTCGGCTAAGGCCCCGTAACAAGCGGGCCGGCCATTGCGAAACTCCTGCCAGAACCAGCTTGCCGCAATCGCGGCCGCGGCATTTTCGTCCGCGCTGGATTGAAGAAGTCGCGGGCCGCGGCTTCACGTCAGCATATTTAAAGGGGGGTCGCATGAATTCTATTATCAATCTTCTCATCCTGTTGCCCGCGCGGATCGCGTCGCATTTTTCCTGGGCCGGACCGCTTCTGATGCGGCTGATCGTCGGCTACACCTTCATGCTGACCGGCTGGGGCAAGCTCACCAATCTGGCGCAGGTGACCGAGAATTTCATCGGCTGGGGGATTCCGTTCCCGCACATTCTCACTCCCTTCGTATCGGGCGTCGAATGCTTCGGCGGCGCCATGCTGATCCTCGGCCTGTTCACCCGGATCCCGGCCGCGATGCTGGCGGTGGTCATGCTGGTCGCAATCAAGTCGGCAAAATGGGGCGACATCGATTCGCTGGAAACGCTGCTCGGCTTCGAGGAAATGACCTACTTCGCCGCCTTCATTTGGCTGGCGATCTGCGGTCCCGGCGCGGCCTCGCTAGACCGGCTGCTGGTGAATGCTGCGGGACACGCTGAGAAATCGACCTGAGGCTACTTCTCACGATGCCGTGACATCGTGGAAAGTGTGAGCCTGGATTTTTCCGCGCCCGTAGCTCTTTCAACGACAGCCCGGGGAGCCGCCATGAAATTCGTCCGCATTGCCATGCTTGCTGTCACCGCGTTTGCGGCTTCTCCCTGCTTGGCAGACGGACCGAAATGGAGCGGCTGGGACGACGAATTGTTCGCCCGCGCCACGGCCGAGAAACGCTTCGTGATCCTCGATCTCGAAGCGGTGTGGTGTCACTGGTGCCACGTGATGGAAAAGACCACCTATGCGAACCCGCAGGTCCAGGAGTTGCTGGCCTCGAAATATTTGCCGGTTCGTGTCGATCAGGACGCCAACCCCGATCTGTCCAGCCGCTATGGCGACTGGGGCTGGCCGGCGACGGTCGTGTTCGGTCCCGATGGCACCGAGATCGCCAAGATCAGGGGATATATCGAACCCGAGCGGATGCAGGCGCTGCTCACGGCCATTATCGACGATCCCTCGCCGGGGCCTTCGGTCGGCGAGGCTTTCGAGATCAAACCGTCCGCTTCGGCTTTCCTCAACAAGGAGCAGCGCACGGAGCTGACCAGGAACTACGACGAATCCTACGAGGAAAATCTCGGCGGCTGGGGCGAGAACCAGAAATACATCGATGCCGACAGCCTGGATCTCGCCATCGCGCGCGCCGAGAGCGGCGACGTCACCGCGATCAAGCGCGCCCGGCAGACGCTGGACGCCGCCGTCGCATTGATCGATCCGGTCTGGGGCGGCGTGTTCCAGTACTCCGAAGCCGGCTCCTGGAGCCATCCGCATTTCGAAAAGCTCATGTCGTTCCAGGCCCAATACCTGCGACAATACAGCCAGGCCTATGCGCTGTGGAAGGACCCGAGATACCTCGCGGCCGCCGGTGACATCGAACGCTATCTCGCCGCCTTCCTGACCAGTCCCGACGGCGCCTTCTATGTCAGCCAGGACGCCGATCTCGATCACGACACCGACGGCCACACCTATTACGCGCTCTCGGATGGCGAGCGCCGCAAGTTGGGAATGCCGCACATCGACAAGAACCTGTACGCACGTGAAAACGGCTGGGCGATCTCGGGAATGGCGGCCTACTACGATGTCGCCAACGATCCCAGAGCGCTTGAGATCGCCGTCCGCGCCGCGAAATGGGTGATCGACAACCGCGCGCTGCCGAACGGCGGATTCCGCCACGGCGACAAGGATCGCGGCGGCCCGTTCCTCGGCGACACTCTGGCGATGGGCCAGGCCTTCCTCGATCTCTATGCCGCCACCGGAAACCGCGACTGGCTGACCTCCGCCGCCAAGGCCGGCGAGTTCGTCGCGACCTTCCGAGATGATTCCGGCGGCTTCCTGACGTCGAAGACCTCGGAAGGCAAGACCGGTGTATTCGCCAGGCCCGCCAAGCTGATGGACGATCAGATCCAGGTCGCCCGCTTCATGAACCTGCTCGATCGCTACTACGGCAATGCGAGCTATCGCGAGCAGGCCTCACACGCAATGCGCTATCTCGCCAGCGCGTCGGCCGAGATGATACGCCCGCTGCCCGGCGTATTGCTCGCCGACGAAGAACTCGCGGTCGAGCCGACCCATATGACGATCGTCGGACACAAGGACGATCCGAAGGCGCAGGCCTTGCACGCCATCGCCCGAGCGCTGCCGGCCCGGTACAAGCGCCTCGAATGGCTGGATTTGCGCGAAGGCAAATTGCCCAATCCCGACGTCGAGTATCCCGATCTCGGCGAGCCTGCCGCCTTTGCCTGCAGCAACCGCACCTGCTCGTTCCCCTCCTTCAATGCTGGGGAACTGCAGGCCACGGTGAAGCAGATGGCGAAGCTGAAGCCGACAAGGGCAGCGCTGAACTGAACCCCATTGTGCATTGCAACTAAATCGTCAGTCCTACTGCCCAATCGATTGCAGCGACGCGATTTCTGCGTCGCCGGCATTCCGGTCGCACAACGAAATACTCTCAGGCCGGCGGGGTTAGACATGGACGGGTTGTCCAACCGCAAAGAAAGAAAATTTTCTTTCGAGACTCTGTAACCAAATCGCCCGATGCCCCGTAGCTGTCTCTGGACGAGCACTCAGACCACGGCGACGACGTCCTCCGGCGCAGCCACCGCAGTCTGATTGTTTTCCAATACTTCCCCTGCGTTGTGCGGGTCTGTGATCTCTCGGATCATCCTTTGGATGATCTTGGGATCATCGGCCACTCACGGCGTCACCTTTTTCTTCAAACAATCATCGAGGAGATCGTCATGAAGTTGAATTCCAAATCCGGCGCCACACTCGCAGCCGCCGCCGCCACCCTGTTCCTCGCCGGCGCCGTTGCCACGACCGCGTCGAGCCCGGCAAATGCCGCCCAAGGCAAGTGCATGGCCGGCAACGCCTGCAAGGGCCAGAGCGCCTGCAAGGGCGGTTCGAACTCCTGCAAAGGCCTGAACGCCTGCAAAGGCACCGGCTTCTCGATGACCTCGCCCGGCAAGTGCGCTGCCATGGGCGGCGCTTACGTCAAGGGCTGACGGCTCCGAACGGAGCCAAGGGGCTCGGCATCCATGCCGGGCCCTCTTCGTTCTGGCCTTCTTTTGCCGGCCATGATTAAAAATAATCTAGCCGGCCGCGTAACCAATTCGAAGCGGAAGCGTAGCTCTCACCAGGTGCAGTCTTGAGCCGCAAACGTCAGGGCTCGCGGGCGATGCACCGACACAATTGTTGGAGGATACATATGAAGATGACTTCCAAGTCCGGCGCCGCCATTGCCGCCGCTGCAGCCACTCTGTTCCTGGCCGGCGCTACCATGTCGACCGTGACCTATGCCGCCGGCGAGGGCAAATGCGTCGGCGCCAACGCCTGCAAGGGCCAGAGCGCCTGCAAAGGCGGCAACCATTCCTGCAAGGGCCTGAACGCCTGCAAGGGCCAGGGCTTCTCCGCCATGACCAAGGACAAGTGCGACGCGGCCAAGGGCAAATACGAGCCGGCCTAACGCTGCGGCCGTCGGAAGGAGGCCCGGTGTGGGCCGGGCCTCCTTTCCGTGGTAATTTGAACGCCAGCTTCGGAGCCTCCCGGTTCATTTGGCGGTACCGTTCAAGCGGAGACGACATGAACGTCGCAAGCAGATTGCCAGACAGTTCGGCCGCGGCGCTTGCAGACCGCTCGACGCAGACGGCCAAGCCGCCCTTCCTTGGCTTCGGTCTCGGGCTTCGCCACCAGCATTACGACGAAATCCTCAACGGAAATCCCGACATCGACTGGTTCGAGGTCATCAGCGAAAACTACATGATCCCGGGCGGCCGGCCGCTGCGCACGCTCGACCGGATCCGCGAACGCTATCCGGTCGTGATGCATGGCGTGTCGCTATCGATCGCCTCCACCGCGCCGCCGAATTTCGAATATCTGCAAGGCTTGAAAGACCTCGCCAGGCGGGTCGAGCCGAAATGGATTTCGGACCATCTGTGCTGGACCGGCGTGCACGGCAAGAACCTGCACGATCTGCTGCCGATCCCCTACACCTCCGAAGCGCTCGACCACGTCGTCAGCCGCGTTCAGCTTGTCCAGGATTTCCTCGGCCGCGCGCTCGTGCTCGAGAATGTCTCGACCTACGTCCAGTTCAACAATTCCGAAATGACGGAGTGGGAATTTCTTTCGGAATTGTCGCGCCGCTCCGGCTGCTGGCTGCTGTTCGACGTCAACAACGTCTATGTCAGCGCCTTCAACCACGGCTACGACCCCTTGACCTTCCTCAACGGAATTCCGGCGGATCGCGTCGTCCAGTTCCATATGGCCGGCCACAGCCATATGGGCACCCATATCATCGACACCCACGACCATCCGGTGTGCGAGGACGTCTGGGATCTCTATGTCGCGGCCCTGAAACGCTTCGGCCGGGTCTCGACCATGATCGAGCGCGACGACAACATTCCGCCGCTCGCCGAACTGCTCGAGGAAGTGAACCGGACCCGAGAGATCGCCGACAAGGTATTGCCGGCGACAGGCACGCAGGTAGGATGAGTAACTCATCCGAGATGAACGACTTCGCGCGACAGCAGGCTGAATTCCAGCGCGGCATCCTGACCGGCGACGACACGGTGCTATCAGAAATTCTCGACAGCCCCCGCGAGAAGCGCGAAACACTGTTCGGCGTCTATCGTTATGCCTATGGCTCGCGGCTGGTCGATGCGATGCGCAACGATCACGAATTGCTGCACCTCTATCTCGGCGACGAGATGTTCGACGAGATGGGATATGCCTATGTCAAGGCGCGCCCGTCCGAACACCCGAACCTGCGCTGGTTCTCGCAAGGCCTGCCCGATTTCCTGAAGTCGGCGGAGCCGTATTCAGACCATCCCGTGCTGTCCGATCTTGCTGCGCTGGAAAAGACCCTCAACGACGCCTTCGACGCTGCGGAAGGCCCGGTGGTGGGTCTTTTAGACATGGCCGGCTTTTCCCCGGAGGCCTGGCCCGATCTCGAATTTGTTCCGCACCCCAGCGCCTTCAGACTCGACCTTGCGACCAATGCGTCCGCGATCTGGCTGGCACTCAAGAACGAAGAGACCCCGCCGGATGCGGCCGTGCTGGAACAACCCATGCGCCTGCTGATCTGGCGTCAGGACACGACGCCGATGTTCCGCGAGCTCCCGGCTGAGGAGGCGATGATGTGGGATGAAGCCGCCGACGGCGTTCCGTTCGACGTGCTCTGCGAAATGCTCGCGACCTATGACGACCCCGACAGCGCGGCGGCGCGCGGCGCCGGCTATCTGCACGGCTGGATTACATCGGGACTTTTGACGGGTGTTTCCGTCGGCGCTTAGATGAGATGAAAGGCCGGCCATGGCCGCGGACACCGATCGCCATTTCATCGAACGATTGACATGGGACGAGGTGGCGCGGCGCATTCATGACGGCGCGCCTGCGATATTGCCGATCGGTGCGGCGGCGAAGCAGCACGGCTTCCACCTTCCCCTCAACACCGATCGCCTTCAGGCCGAATGGCTCGCGGCCAGAATTGCCGAACCTGTCGATGCCCTGATCTGGCCGACGCTGACCTACGGCCATTATCCGGCCTTCGTCGAATATGCCGGAAGCGGCAGCCTGTCGGCAGCGACATTCGAGACGCTCGTGCACGAAGTTGCCGTCGGAATTCTCGGCGGCGGATGCCGCAAGCTGCTCGTGCTCAATACCGGAATCAGCACGCTGGCCCCGGTCGATCGAGCACTGGCGCGCCTCGACACCAGCCGGGTGATGCATTTGTGGACCCACGGAGGGCCGCGCTATCCCCGGGTCGCGAAAGGGTTGGCGCAACAGGCCCACGGCAGCCACGCCGACGAGCTGGAGACCTCGCTGATGCTGGCGCTGGCGCCGCACCTCGTCGACATGGCGCGCGCCGAGGCAAGCCCTGCCGTGACCCGGGACACGCCGGGTCCGCTGACGCCGTCGGATCTGAATTCGCCGAACTACAGCCGTTCCGGCAGCTATGGCGATCCGACACTGGCGACATCGGCCAAGGGCGAGATGCTGCTCGCCGCCATGCTCGACGATCTCCACGAGCACGTTGCCGCTTTCGTCGGGAAACCACCAGCCACCGAGCCGAAACCCGCCACGATGCAAAGCCCGTTGCGATGAGGAACGCCACCGCCTTTAGCTGGATGGTCGCGGGCGCCGTCATCGCGTCCATCCTGGCCAGCGTCATCTCCTTCCGCGCCGACGCGCAATCGGAATACATGCGCGGCGATCGCATGCCTTACGATGCCTTCGACCACTTGCCCAAAACCGATCTCGAAATCGCAGGCGGCTCTATTCACGTCGCGTTCGCGCCCGGCGACATCGCACTGCCGAAGGAAAAGGTGCTGGACTGGATCAGAATGTCGGCCAAGGCAGTCTCGACCTATTACGGACGTTTTCCGGTCAGCTCGCTGAGATTGCTGATCGTGCCGGTCGATGGCGCGCGGATACGCGGCGGCACCACGTGGGGTTATCGCGGCGCCGCGATCCGCATCCCGTTCGGCCGCGACTCCACCGAAGATGTCCTGCGGCGCGACTGGGTGATGGTGCACGAGATGGTGCATACCGCCCTGCCCGATCTCGACCAGCGCTATGCATGGCTGTCGGAAGGACTGGCCGTCTACGTCGAACCGATCGCGCGGGTGCAGGCCGGCGATCTGTCCGCGCGCGCCGTCTGGCAGGATATCATGCGCGACATGCCCAAAGGCCTGCCGGAGAGCGGCGACCAGGGCCTCGACAATACCGACACCTGGGGCCGCAAATATTGGGGCGGCGCGATGTTCTGCCTGATCGCCGATATCGAAATCCGCAAGCGGACCAACAACCGCCTCGGCCTGCAGGACGCGATGCGCGGGGTGATATCGGCCGGCGGCAATCACGAGAAGGATTGGTCGCTGGAGCGCGTGCTTTCCACCGCCGACAAGGCGGTCGGCGTCGATGTGCTGACGCGCCTTCACAACGAGATGGGACCAAAACCGGTAACCCCCGACCTCGCCGCGCTGTGGCGCGATCTCGGGCTGAGATCGCAAAGCGAGAGCCTCGAATTCGACGACACCGCGCCGCTCGCGGCGATCCGTAAGGCCATCACCGAGCCACGCGCTTGACAAGCGCCATCTCTTTCGCACGCGCAACAGACGCTGGGCGAAACCCTGCACAAAGCTGGCTTTTCGGCGCGCGATGTTGGAAGGTTCCCCCGACTTGCTGCCGCGCAGAAAGCCGGGGTTGATGACCGATAGCCCAATTACCAAAACCAACTGGCCGGTCTTCCGTTCGCTGGCCTCGTTCCGCCCGAGCGACCTGCCGGGCGACCTGATCGCAGGGCTGACACTCGCCGCCATCGCGATCCCCGAGCAGATGGCGACCGCGCGGCTCGGCGGTTTCTCGCCGCAGATCGGCTTCTTCGCGTTCATCGCGGGGTCGCTGGGCTTTGCCATGCTCGGCGCCAACCGCTTCCTGTCCTGCGGCGCAGATTCCACCATCACGCCGATCTTCGCCGGCGGTCTGGCACTGCTGGCGACGGTGGGCTCGCCGGAGTTTCAGTCGCTCGCGATGGCGCTGGCGCTGATGGTCGGCGTGATCATGATCGCCGGCAGCCTGTTCAAGCTCGGCTGGATCGCCAACCTGCTGTCGACGCCGGTCACGGTCGGCTTCCTCGCCGGTATCTCCGTGCACATCCTGGTCTCGCAACTGCCCGGCGTGCTCGGGCTGCCGTCTCCCAACGGACCGACCCTCTACAAGCTCGGCGTTCTCGCCCAGGAGCTCGGTCAGACCAACCTCTATACGCTGGTGATCGGGCTTGGCGTGCTCGCGGTCGTCGCCGGGTCGGAAAAGATCAGCGCACGCATCCCCGGCGCGCTGATCGGCCTTGTCGCGGCCACTATCGCGGTCGTCGTCGGCCACCTGGAAACGAAAGGCGTCAAAGTCGTCGGCACGGTGCCCGGGACGCTGCCGACGCCGTCGCTTCCGGATATTGCGCCGGAGCGCTGGGTGAAACTGGCATCGTTGGCGTTCCTGATTGCGATCGTCGTCATGGTGCAAACGGCGGCGACGACGCGCTCCTTCCCCTCCGATCCCGACAAGCCGGCCGACGTTGATCGCGATTTCCTCGGCGCCGGCGCGGGCAGCATCCTGTCCGGCCTGTTCGGAGCGTTTCCGGTCAATGCCAGCCCGCCGCGCACCGGCATTGTGTCGGAAACCGGCGGGCGCACGCAGCTCGCCGGCCTGGTTGCCGCCGCAATCGTGCTGGCGCTGCTCGCCTTCGGCGCGACGCTGCTGCAACACGTGCCGGATGCGGCGCTCGGCGGCGTGCTGCTGTTCGTCGCGCTGCGCATCATTCGCGTGAAACAGATCGTCACCATCTTCCGGCAATCGTTCGGCGAATTCCTGCTGATCGTGGCGACGGCTGCGGCGATCATCGTGCTGCCGATCGAGCAAGGCGTCGCCGTCGGAATCGCGTTGTCGCTGCTGCACGGCATCTGGACTACGACGCGGGGACGGTTGGTCGAGTTCGTTCACGTGCCCGGCACCACCATCTGGTGGCCCATCAGTTCGCGTGTGACCGGCGAACGCAAGCCGGGAGTTGCCGTGGTCGGCCAGCAGGCGCCACTGTCGTTCCTTAACGCCGCAGGCTTCCACAGCGACGTACTGAAAGTCATCGGCACGTCGACCCCGAAGCCGCATCTGGTGGTGATCGAAGCCAGCGGCGTTGTCGAGATCGATTTTACGGCCGCACAAGCCTTGCTCGATCTGTTCCGGGAATGCCGGGACGACGGCGTGACGATCGCCGTCGCGCGGCTCGAATCCACCCGCGCCCAGCGGGCATTCGAACGCTTCGGGCTCTATGAGGTTCTGCCCAGGGACCATGTCTTCCGCAGCGTCGACGAAGCCGTGCGCGCACTTGCCGGGCAGAATTGATCGGTTCGCATCAAGGCGCGTCAAAACAGGGATCTGGAGCTTCCTGGGGGGTCCAGATACAAAATCGCGAAAACAACCCCATGCAAAGTAGAATGGACCCCGGCCCGCAGCACTCCTGCTACCTGGGCACACGAAAAAAATGGTCCGTCGTCGCGGCCCAACCTAATCTCATCCCCCCTCTAGAGTCTTTCCGATTTAGACGGAAGCATATCCAGCGTTGCGCAGATAGTTTGCGCATTCTTGCGGTGTGAAGTGTTGGAGAAGGCTGCCAATTTGGCGCCACACGCCTTCGATGGTGCGCTCTTCGGCTTTGCGGAGCAGGGTTTTGAGCTTTGCGAAGACCTGCTCGATCGGATTGAGGTCCGGGCTATAGGGCGGAAGGAAGACGAGCCGTGCGCCGGCAGCTCGGATAGCTCTTCGGATAGCGGGACCCTTGTGGGAGCCGAGATTGTCCATGACGACAATGTCGCCAGGTTGGAGCGTTGGCACCAGCAACTGCTCGACATAGGCACGGAAGCTCTCGCCGTTGATCGGCCCGTCGATGACGCAGGGCGCAGCGATGCGGTCGTGCCGGAGTGCTGCGAGGAAGGTCATCGTCCGCCAATGGCCGTGCGGGACCTGAGCCTTGAGCGGGATGCCCCGTCGCCACCAACCATGGGTACGGGTCATGTTGGTCTTGGCCCAGGTCTCATCAATGAAGACGAGACGGGTAGGTTCGATTTTCGATTGGTGCCGTCTCCACCAGGCGCGGCGGCGCGCGATATCAGGACGATCCTGCTCAGCCGCGAACACGGTTTTTTTTGAAGCTGATGCCCTGGCGCTTGAGGAACCGCCAGAGCGTGTCGCAGGACACCGCGACACCGCGTTCGCCAAGTTCTGCCAGCAGCGCGTGCAAGGTCAGATCAGGTTTCTCGGCCAGCCGAGCCAGCAGCCAGTCGCGCTCGCCTTCCAGCAGGTAAGGCCGCCTGCCGCCCATCGGCTTGGCCGCCGCACTGCCCGTCGCGCGCGCCCGCTGCGACCACTTCACGACGCTCGCAACGCTGACGTCATACAGTTCTGCCACCGCTCGGCACGTCTCACCACTCGCAACCAACCCGACAACACGCTCACGCAGATCCAGTGAGTATGCTCGCGCCATCCTTGCTGGCCTCCGTCCCAGCAGGAAAATTGAATCAGAGCCCACCTGATTTGGGAATCCCCGATTCAGAAAAAATCGGAAACACTCTAGAGCTTCTTCCGTTCCGATTGAATCGGAACGGGGCTCTAGGTTCTTGTTTTGACGCGTTTTCTTCACGCGAACCGGTGCCCACTTCGCTAGAAAACGCGCTTAGGCTGATCGTCTCGGCCCGATCGCCTCGAACTGCGCCTTTTGCTCGTCATTGAGGGTGGCGTAGAAACCATCGAGCGCGGCACGGACATCCTTGACGGCCTGCAGCATGGTGTCGAGCCGGCTGGAGACGGACGCAAGCCGCGCAGGCGGCGTCATGGCGTCGCTCGCCTGGCACGCCGCTTTCAGCCTCTGCGCGGCATCGGCGCTGGCGTTCTGGAGCACCTGGAGCGCGGCTCGCTGGCTGTCATTCAGATGCAGTCGGGCGTCGATCTCGCCGGTCGGCCACTCCTGCGCCGCCGGTTGCGCAGCGGCGCAATTCCTGGCCAGTGGCGCACCGTTGTCGCTTGCAGCCGATGCCTTGCGTTGGTCCTCCGCCAGCGCGTTCAGCCGCGCCTTCTGCTCGGCGTCCAACAAGCCGTAGAATTTCTCCAGCGGCGGTTTCACGGCGGCGACCGCTGCGACCATCGCCTCGATCCGCTGCTGCATGGCGGCAAGCCGGTTCGGCGCGGTCAACACCACCTGCGCAGGACATGCCGCACGAATGGTCTGGGCGGCGGCGATCGAGGCGTTGCCGAGTTCGTCGAGCGCCACCGCCTGCGCCTCGGTCGGGTGCACGGCGTCCGCGATCTGATCGATCGGAAGCCCGGCAACCGAACGGCTGTCATTGCCACACATCTGCTCGATCCGCCCGTCACCGCGATATCGGCGGCCCGGCCTGCGTTCGGGCAGATAGCCCCTGAGGTCGTCATAGCCATAAGGTCCGAATATGCCGGCATAGATGTCCGGGTAGCCGTAGCCCCAGAACCCGATGTCGTCGCCCCAGATGGCGTAGTCGTAGATGTCGTTGTAGGCGAACGGCCAGAACAGCGGGCCGACCCACCCATAGCCGCCGCCGGCATGCTGCCACCAGCCGTTTCCGGCCACCCCGCCGTGCCAGCCTGCAAGTGCTGCAGCCGCCGCTATCTGGGCGCGCGCCGCCGGATTGCTCAGCAGCCGGCCGTTTCGCAACGCGCCGGTGCGCGCCAGCGAATTCAGCGCGTGATGGAAATTGCCGGATCTGACCGCGGCATTTCGGATCTGACCGAAATTCGCGCCGTGCCGTGACGCGAAGGCCCGTGACGCGAAGGCGTGATGGCCGTGAAAGCCTGCGCGTCCAACCGCGTGGAACCTTCCGCCGCCGTGATGTCCGCCGCCATGTCCGCCGCCGCCAAAATGCACATGGCCGAAACCGTGGCCGCCGCCGCCATGACCTCCTCCATGTCCGCCGCCACCATGACCGCCGCCGCCGTGACCGCCGCCGCCGTGACCGCCGCCGCCGCCCCTGGCTATCGCGTCGCCCGAGAGCGCCATCGCGAGGACAATGAGCGCAATTCCAATTAATCGCCTGACCATGGCTCCCTCTCTGCGCCACGCCGCTGACACCGCGGCGCAGGGAAGACGCAGGGAGAACAGAAAAGTTCCACGCCCGGCCGTGCAGCCGCCGGGCGGGAGCACGCGAAGCGTGACAACTCTCAGGCGGCCGGGACGATCTTGCCGGGATTGAAGATGTTCTGCGGGTCGAGCGCGCTCTTCAGCGCCCGCATGGCGTCGATCGCCTCGGGGCCGAGTTCGGCCTTGAGGTATTTCTGCTTGCCCTGGCCGATGCCGTGCTCGCCGGTGCAGGTGCCCCCCATCGACTGCGCGCGCTCGACCAGACGATGCATGAACTCCTCGCCGCGGGCCATTTCTTCGGCATTGTCGACGTCGCAGACCAGCGAGCAGTGGAAGTTGCCGTCGCCGACATGGCCGACGATCGGCGACAGCAGGTTGAGCCGCTTCAGATCGGCCTCGGTCTCGGTGACGCAATCGGCCAGCCGCGAGATCGGCACGCAGACGTCAGTCGCGACAACGCCGGCGCCGGGGCGCAGCGCCTTCACCGACCAATAGGCGTCGTGCCGCGCCTGCCAGAGCTTGGTGCGATCCTCCGGCTTGGTGGTCCAGGTGAAATCGCCGCCGCCGCATTCCTTGGCGATTTCGCTGAAATTCTTCGATTGCTCGGCGACCTCGATCTCGCTGCCGTGGAATTCCAGCAGCAACAGTGGCGTCTCCGGCAGGGACAGCTTCGAATAGGCATTGCAGGCGCGCACCTGCTCGGCGTTGAGCAGTTCGATTCGGGCGACCGGAATGCCGGTTTGAATGGCGAGGATCGTGGCCTGGCAGGCACCGCGCACGGTCTCGAACGAGCACGCGGCCGCCGCGATCGTCTCGGGAATGCCGCGCAGCTTGATCGTGAGCTCGGTAATGATGCCGAGCGTGCCTTCGGCGCCGACGAACAGATGCGTCAGGTCGTAGCCGGCGGAGGATTTCTTCGCCCGCGTCCCGGTCGTGATGATCTCGCCGTCGCCGCGCACCACCTTCAGCGCCAGCACGTTGTCGCGCATGGTGCCGTAACGCACCGCGTTGGTGCCGGAGGCGCGGGTCGAGGTCATGCCGCCGAGCGAGGCGTCGGCGCCGGGATCGATCGGAAAGAACAATCCCTGGTCGCGCAGATGTTCGTTCAGCGCCTTGCGGGTGACGCCGGGCTGGATCACGCAATCCAGATCCTCGGTATGCACCGCGAGGATCTGATTCATGTCGCGCAGGTCGATGCAGACGCCGCCGGCCGGCGCGTTGACTTGGCCCTCCAGCGAGGTTCCGGTGCCGAAGGCGATGACGGGAACGCCGAACTGAGCGCAAATCCGCACCACGTCCTGGACGTCGGCGGTTTCCTGCGCCATCACCACCGCATCCGGCGGCTGGGTCGGCAGCCAGGTGGTGGTATGGGCATGCTGTTCGCGCACCGCCTGCGAGGTGATCAACCGGTTGCCGAACCGCGCCGCCAGCGCCTCAACCGCGCTGGCGAGGGCCTGCGGCTCCGGCCGCTTCGGATTGTTCGAAATCGTCATCGCCACGCAAAATTCCTCCCGGCTTTGAGACGACCGTGGCAAAGGATATAAAAGGGGTCAAGAGAGCAAAGGCAAGACAACCTGGGAATGGATGATGACGACTGGTGCCGCCGCCAAACACAGCTTGAAGGATATGCCGCTGCCGCCGGCCCCGTTCCTGTCATCGGTGATGCAGATCGAGCCGCAATGGATCGACTATAACGGCCATCTCAACATGGCCTACTACAATGTGATGATGGATCGTGCGATCGACGAAATGTGGCTGCAACTCGGGATCGGACCCGGCTACATGAAGGAACGCCACGGCTCGACCTTCACCGCCGAATGCCATGTGCGCTATCTGCGCGAAATTCACCTCGGCGATCCCGTGCAGATTTCAGTGTATCTGCTGGCCGCCGACGAAAAGCGCATCCACACGTTTGAGGAACTACGCCACGCCACCGAAGGCTGGATCTCCGCTACGTCGGAAAACATGACCGTTCATATCGACATGAATGCGCGAAAGGTCGCGCCGTTCCCGCCCGACATCCGCGCCCGCATCGCGGCAGTGGTGGATACGCATGCGGCTGTCCCAAAGCCCGAGGGCACTGGCCGCAAGGTCGCGATGCCCGCGAAATAGCATCGTCCCCGCCTGGAGGCCGTCGATCCGTCGCCCTCATCCGTTCGGAGGGGGCGCGATGACGATCTGTTGAGCGAAATATCCCCCCAATGGAGGAATAAGCGTGGCGGCTGGCCGGTAGAGCACAAGTATCGGCAGCAAT
Organism: Bradyrhizobium sp. KBS0727; assembly: GCF_005937885.2. NCBI lineage: Bacteria > Pseudomonadati > Pseudomonadota > Alphaproteobacteria > Hyphomicrobiales > Nitrobacteraceae > Bradyrhizobium > Bradyrhizobium sp. KBS0727. The sequence continues at coordinate 5,505,777 of NZ_CP042176.1, forward strand.
GTTGGGTAACGAACATCCAATGCCGTGTGTATCTCGGCGAGCTGGGCAAGCCGCCGGGCGTCGGGTTTGAAGGATGGCCATGGATCAGGCAGCGCAGCTCTCCGAACTCGTCAGCGATATCTATGATGCGGCGCTGGATCCCTCGTTGTGGAGCGACGTCCTCTCCCGCGCCGGTCGTTTCGTCGGCGGCTCCGCGGCGGCGATCTTTGCCAAGAGCCCCACGGCCGGGAGCGGCAACGTCTATTACGAGTCCGGCACCGACCCGTATTACCGGCAACTCTATTTCGACAAATATGTAAAGCTCGACCCTTCCACGACCGGCCATTACTTTGCCGATGTGGGGCATCCAATCGCAATCGCGGACCTCATGCCGTACTGCGATTTCCTGGATACCCGGTTTTACCGGGAGTGGGCGCAGCCGCAGGGCATGGTGGATTTCGTATCGGCGGTGCTCGATAAATCGGTGACCAGCACGGCATTGTTCGGGGTGTTTCGCCACGAACGCGACGGTATTGTCGACGATGAAACACGCCGGCGCATGCGCCTTCTCGTTCCGCACGTCCGCCGGGCGGTACTGATCGGCAGACTTATCGATCTCAAATCCGCGGAGGCTGCGACTTTCGCCGACACGCTCGACGGCCTCAGCACGGGGATGTGCCTTGTCGATGCGGCCGGGCGCATCGTCCATGCAAACGTCGCCTGTCACGTCATGCTCGACGCCGGCGATTTCCTGACGGTGACCGGAGGGCGGCTTGCCGCGCGCGATTCGGCAATCGATCAGTTGCTGCAGAAACTGTTTGCGTCTACGGGCGCCGGCGACGCGGCAATCGGAACCCAAGGCATCGCCTTGCCGCTGAGGGCGCAGGACGGCGTGCGCTATGTTGCCCATGTGCTGCCGCTCACATCGGGCGCCCGGCGCGTTACCGGCTTTGGCTACGCCGCGGCTGCGGCAGTGTTTATTCGCAAGGCCGCGCTCGAACCCCCGGCGGCTCCGGAAGTCATCGCCCGGGCTTATCGGTTAACCCCGACCGAATTGCGCGTGCTGTTGGCCATCGTGGAGGTCGGCGGCGTTCCGGAAGTCGCGGCGATGCTCGGCGTTGCGGAAACCACCGTCAAGACGCATCTCGGGCGTCTGTTCGTCAAGACCGGCACCGGCCGCCAGGCCGATCTGGTCAAGATCGTCGCGGGATTTGCCACGCCGCTAGCCAGCCAGCAGGCCTCGACGGCTCCGCGCGCGGTCGCTCCCGCCCCGACTTCGCTTCATCGCGGCTAATTCGCGCGCGTCGCATCCTGCGTTCGGAGGAAGCGGACCGGGTTTGGCACGGGTATGAACATCCGATGTTACCTGAGCCGCACGAACCGCGCTGTGCTGTGTTCGAATCAACTGTCAGGAAAACAGGTCCTCCGCCGTTACACATCCGGACTTTGGCGGTATCCGTTACCTATGGTGCGCCAAGGAATGCCTCGTTTTTTCTTCGATCTCATTTTCGATCACACTATCGTGCTCGACCCGGGAGGAATGTTGTTCGATTGCCGCACCAACGCGGCTGCCGCCGCCGACGAAATGGCGCGACATCTTCTCGTTTCGCGGGCCGAGCTGCGCGATAGCAGCAGTTGGATACGCGTCAGGGACGAGCGCCGAAATGAAATCTACCGATCGTCGATCGATGCCGACACACTCGGCATCGACTCACCCGGAATGACAATGGTGGATTGAAGGCGCCGGACGTGCCCCGGTCCGTGTCGCATAATTGCACCAGCCGCCGACATAGTGCGCAGCTTTATCCGCGCGCGTCGCCGCCTCCTACGTTCGGTGGACGCCGGCGGTGCTGTGCGCAGCTTACCGTAGCCCCGAAGCGCCGACTCCGGCGCACCGACTTTGTCGAACGGGGAAAACGGAAATGGAACTGAACCGGGCAGCTCTGGATGATCTTGCGCAACCGCAGCTGGCGCGCCGGCGCCGTGCCCAAGGTCGCACGCTTGCGCTGGCATTGACGATCGCGCCATTGGCGGCGGTCGGTCAGGCCGAGGCCGCGTGCGATGCGACGTCGCCGATCAATAACACCACCATCACCTGCACCGGCGCCACCAACAACGCGAACGGGAACATCGGCTTCGGCACTGTGTCCGACACCGGCAACACCTATAATATCCTTTCCGGCGCGTCCATAACGGGAACGGCAGACGGCCTGGAATTTGACCGAGGAACCGTCAACAATTCCGGCACGATCACAGGCGGCAACTTTTTCGCCGTGGTTGGAAGCCATGACGCCGTGGTCAACAACTCCGGCACCATCTCGTCGAATGTCGCGAATGGCCGTGGTGTCGGCGCCTTCGGCTTTCACGTAACCAATTCCGGCACCATCTCGGCGAACGGCGCCGATGGCCACGCCCTCGAAGGCGGCGGCGGACAAAGCGAAGTTACCAATTCCGGCACGCTCTCGGCGACTGGCACGAACGGCGTCGGCATCAGTGGCGGCGGCTTGGTTACGGTGAACAACTCCGGCGACATCCTCGCAACCGGCGCCGGCGGCACCGCAATCAGCTCCGGGGTGGTGACCGTCACCAACTCCGGCAACATCACAGCGGACGCAGACGGAATTAGAGTAGATGCGGGCGCCACGGTGACCAATACCAGCAGCGGAACCATCTCCGCCGCGGCCTCGAACGGCGTCGGCGTCAAAGCCACCACCGCTACCATCAACAACTCCGGGCTGATTCAGGCGACGGGCATCACCGGTTCTGGTGTCTCCGCCACCACCGTCAATGTAACCAACACGAGCTCCGGCACCATCACGGGTGGGGACAGCGGCATTCTGGCGAACAGCACCGCCACCATCAACAACGCCGGCAGCATCCTCGGTGGGACGTTCGGCATCAACGCCAGTGACACCGCCAACATCATCAATTCCGGCACGATCGCGGCGGGCGCCGCCGGCGCTGCCATCGCTGCCGACGTCGCCAACGTGAACAACTCGGGCACGATCTCGACGACAGGCGTAGGTAGTCGTGCGATCTCCGCAACCAGCGCCGCCGCCGTGACCAACTCCGGCACCATTTCAGCCGATTTCGCCATCGTCGTGCAAGCGGGCAGCGCCACCGTCACCAACATGAGCGCCGGCACGATCTCCGGCGTGGAAGCTATCTTCGCCAACGGCGACGCGACCGTGAGCAACGCCGGCAAGATTCAGGCAACGTTTGACGCCATCCGTGCCAACGGCCTGATCGATGTAACCAATTCCAACTCGATTGTCGGCGGAGCTGCCGGTATCAGCGCCATCACCGCCAAGGTGACGAACTCGGGCACGATCTCGGCTACTGACGGGGACGGTATTGCTGTCTTCTCAGAGCGCGCCGCCACCGTGAACAATTCCGGCACGATCTCGGCAACAGGCGCGAGCGGCACTGCCATCAACGCAGGCAGCACGGCCAACGTGACCAATTCCGGCACCATTTCAGCCGGCAACGTCGCCATCTTCGCAGACACCGGCAGCGCCACCGTGACCAACACCAGCGCCGGCACGATTTCGGGTGCGCAAACTATCTTAGCCAACGGCGGCGACGCGATTGTGAACAACGCCGGCAAGATTCTGGCAACGGGGATCACGGCTATAGCCATCCGTGCCGGCGGCCTGGCCGATGTGACCAACTCCGGCTCCATCAGTGCTGACGCAGTCGGTATCAACGGCCACAGCGTCAAGGTGACGAACCTCGGCACCGGCAGCATCTCGGGTGGGATAGGCGCGATCTCGGGCGGGTCCGCGACTGTCAACAATGCCGGCGCGATCACAGGTGGGGCGCTCGGCATCGGCGCAGATACCGCCACCATCGTCAACACCGGCACGATCTCGGGGGGCTCCGAGGGCGCCGTTATCGGCGAGACAAGCGTCAATCTGACAAACTCCGGCTCTCTCACCGGGACTGGGCGCGGTGTTTCGGGCGGCGCGGTTGTCGTCAACAATTCCGGCTCCATCGCGGCGACCGGTGTAAACAGCTTTGGTATCGTCGGTTCGACCGCCAGCGTGTCCAATTCCGGCACCATCTCGGGGGCAACCGGCATTCGCGCTTTTGACGCCGCCACCATCACCAACTCCGGCAGCATCATCGGCACCGGCGGCACGGCGATCAAGCTGTCGAGCGCGGCCGACACGCTGACGCTGTTGTCGGGGTCGCGGATCGTCGGTGTGGTCGACTTCGGCGGCGGCGCCGACACCGTGAATGCTTTCTTCGTCGCGCCGAGCAGCAAGGTGTCGTCGCTCACCACCATCGCGCTTCCGACCTTCGTCAACTTCACCGGCACGGTCAACACCAGCCTTTCCAGCGGCGGCTTCACCGGCCCCACGGTGCAGAGCGGCATGCAACTCGCCACCCTCGATCCCACCGCGCTGGCGCAGACCGACCGCACCCTGATGGACTTCACCGGCGGCGCGTCGTCGCTGGTGCAGGGCCGCCTCAACGGCGCGTCGCCGTCGGCCGATGGCATGATGGCGATGGCCTACGCGCCCGAGACCGGCTCCGGCGACAGTCATGGCGCGCTTCGCACCAAGGCGGCCACCACCGACTGGCTGAACCCGGCGCCGATCACGGTGTGGGCCAACAGCTTCGGCGGCCGGCGCACCCAGGATGCGACCGATACGACATTGCGCTCGACCTCGACCGCCTGGGGCGGCGCCATCGGCATCGACCGCAAGGTGCAGCCGAACTGGCTGATCGGCGCGTTCGTCGGCGGCGGCGCCGGCGGGCTTTCGGTCGACCTGAATTCGCAGACCGTGAACACCGATTACGTGTTCGGCGGCGGCTACAGCCGCTTCGAGTGGGCCGCGCAGTTCTTCGACTTCACCCTGCAGGGCGGCAGCGCGTCCAACAAGTCGAGGCGGCTGGTGCTGAACAACCTCGCGGCGGGCGGCGCGGATACGGCGACCGCGAGCTATAATGGCTGGTTCATCAGCCCGGAAATCGCCTACGGTCGGCACTATCAATTCGGCAACGGCTATGTGCTGACGCCGACCGTCCGCGCGCGCTACGTCGCGGGCCTGTTCGACGGCTTTACCGAGACCGGTTCGGCCCAGGGGCTTTCGGTGGGCAGCCGGACGCTGCAGGATTTCGAGGAGCGTGGCGAGTTGGAAGTCTCCAAGGTGGCGACGTTCTTCGGTGGCGAGCATAGCCTGAAAACCAATTTGCATGGCGGCGTCATCGCCTTGCAGCGGGTCGGCAACACCGGGATCAACACCGTCTTGCTCGGGCAGAACCTCGCCTTCACGACCCCGGGCAAGGCGAGCGCGGTCGGCGCCGTGCTGGGTGCGGGCTTCGACTACCACACCAGCAAGAACGTCGCAGTGTTCGGTGCGGTCGAGGCCACGGCGATGTCCGACCAAAGCCGCACCGCGACCGCAAGGGGCGGCCTGCGCGTCGGATTCTGAGATCGCACGCGAAAGAGCCTCGGTCCTGTTGAATCAGAACCGAGACTCTTTTTTGTCTTGACGTGATCGCCTTGCAGGGCGAGAGGCCAGCAACCGCGATCGCTATTCCGCCATCGCCTCGCCGGAGCCGCCAAATTCGGCCGGGAAGTCTTTCAGCTTCGGCAGGCCGTCCCGCATCGGCAGCACTGTCTCGGCATAGTTGACGTGAACGCCGGGAGCGAAGGCCAGCGTCGGAATCGTTGCGGCGAACACGTCGACGAGGCCCAGCGGCGGATGATTGGTCATCACGTGCCCTCCGCACTTCGAGCAATACTGACGCTCGCTGAGCGGGGTCTTCTGGAACATGGCCAAATGCTCGGCCCCCGATGTGACCCGCACCGCCTCCGGCTTCCAGAGGCTGAAGGCGTTGACGGGTCCGCCGGACCACGAACGACATGACCTGCAGTGACAATAGCCCATGGCCTCCGGTGAACCGGTGACCTCCAGTTTGACTGCGCCGCAAAAGCAGCTTCCGACGTGAGCCATGGCTCTCCCCTATGATTTCTATTGTTTCCGGTCCGCCAGCAGGCGCCAACGGACAAGTGACGTTGCGTTAGCAAACCGATCGGCGCGACCGCGTCACTCGATCGGAGGAGAAGGCGTGTACAACCGGATTCCTTGAAAACACCGGATTCAGGCGCAGGGGCGCCGGAATTGCAAGCAGAAGCCCGCATCGCGCGCGACCGCCATGCGAGCCCGGAAGGTTCCGGGCAGGTCCCTCGCCGCAATCCGCGAAAATTCTTCCTCAGCAGGGAGCGAAATCGAGGCCGGGCGCGCGAAAAAGCGCTGCCGAGACGGCCCGATAAAACCTGTCAAAACGGCCGATCAGGCCCTATATGGCCCGTAATCCCTGCTATGAAGGCTCCCCTTCATCGCCCCACGGTGCCATCGTGGGGACAACACGATTCGCGAATGACCGAGCCCAGCAAACTGCCCCATCACGGCGTCCCCGAGCACCAGCCTGCGGCTGGCGGCATCGCTGCGCGTGCGCGGGCTGCGGCCGGTCCGCAATATCTCACCGGCCTCAATCCCGAGCAGCGCGAGGCGGTGGTCTCATTGGACGGCCCGGTTCTGGTGCTGGCCGGCGCCGGCACCGGCAAGACCCGCGTGCTGACCACCCGCATCGCCCACATCCTGAGCCAGGGCCGGGCCCGGCCGCACGAAATCCTGTCGGTGACCTTCACCAACAAGGCGGCGCGCGAGATGAAGCACCGCCTCGGCCAGATGCTCGGCCAGGCCGTGGAAGGCATGCCGTGGCTCGGCACCTTCCACTCGATCGGCGGCCGCATCCTGCGCATCCATGCCGAGCTGGTGCAGCTCAAGTCCAATTTCACCGTGCTCGACGTCGACGATCAGGTCCGGCTGCTGAAACAGTTGCTGCAGGCCGAGAACATCGACGACAAGCGCTGGCCGGCGCGGATGCTGGCCGGGTTGATCGACGGCTGGAAAAACCGCGGACTGACGCCGGCGCAGGTTCCCCCCGGCGAAGCCGCGGTGTTCGGCAACGGCAAGGGCGGCAAGCTCTACGCCAGCTATCAGGAGCGGCTGAAGATCCTCAACGCTGCCGATTTCGGCGATCTCCTGCTGGAGAACATCCGCCTGTTCCGTGAGCATCCCGACGTGCTCCGGCAATACCAGAACCGGTTCAAGTTCATCCTGGTCGACGAATATCAGGACACCAACGTCGCGCAGTATCTGTGGCTGCGGCTGCTGTCGCAGGCGCCATCGCGTGCTGGCATGCCGCTGTCGGCGATTATTCCGGGAGCCACGGGCACCGCGGTCATTCCGGAGGAGATCGCCTCCCCCGTCATTCCGGGGCGCATCGAAGATGCGAACCCGGAATCTAGAGATGGAGAGGACTCACCTCGAGATTCCGGGTCTGGTCCTTCGGACCATCCCGGAATGACAGCATCCGCGCCGCAGGCCCCTCTCAAAAACATCTGCTGCGTCGGCGACGACGACCAGTCGATCTATGGCTGGCGCGGCGCGGAGGTCGATAACATCCTGCGCTTCGAGCACGATTTTCCCGGCGCCAAGGTGATCCGGCTCGAACGCAATTACCGCTCCACCGGCCACATCCTCGCCGCCGCCTCGCACCTGATCGCGCATAACGAAGGCCGGCTCGGCAAGACCCTGCGCACCGAGGATGTCGACGGCGAGAAGGTCACCGTGACCGGGTCCTGGGATTCGGAAGAGGAAGCCCGCGCCATCGGCGAGGAGATCGAGGAACTGCAGCGGTCGGGCGAGAATCTCAACGAGGTCGCGATCCTGGTGCGGGCCTCGTTCCAGATGCGCGAGTTCGAAGATCGCTTCGTCACGCTCGGCCTGTCCTACCGCGTGATTGGCGGTCCAAGGTTCTATGAACGCGCGGAAATCCGCGATGCCCTCGCCTACCTGCGCGTGATCAATTCGCCCGCCGACGATCTCGCCTTCGAGCGTATCGTCAACGTGCCCAAACGCGGCCTCGGCGACGCCACCGTGCAGATGCTGCACGACCACGCCCGCAAGCGTCGCATCCCCCTGTTCGAAGCCGCGCGGGCGGTGGTCGAGACCGACGAGTTGAAGCCGAAGGCGCGCGGATCGTTGCGCGACCTCATCCAGCATTTCGACCGCTGGCGCGCCCGGCGCGAGGTGACCTCGCATACGGAGTTGGCCGAAATCGTGCTCGACGAGAGCGGCTACACCGACATGTGGCAGAAGGACCGCTCGGCCGACGCCGCAGGCCGCCTGGACAACCTGAAGGAACTGGTGCGCTCGATGGAGGAGTTCGAGAACCTGCAGGGTTTCCTCGAACATATCTCGCTGGTGATGGACCGCGACGGCGGGCCCGACGAGGAAGCGGTGTCGCTGATGACGCTGCATTCCGCCAAGGGCCTCGAATTCGACAACGTGTTCCTGCCCGGCTGGGAAGAAGGCCTGTTTCCGAGCCAGCGCACGCTCGACGAACAGGGCCGCGCCGGCCTCGAGGAAGAGCGGCGCCTGGCCCATGTTGGCCTGACCCGCGCGCGCCGCCGCGCCAAGCTCTATTTCGCCACCAACCGGCGCATTCACGGCACCTGGTCGACCACGATCCCGTCGCGCTTCCTCGACGAATTGCCGTCAGCGAATGTCGAGATCACGGAGTCCAAGGGCGGCTCCGGCTGGGGCGGCAGCGGCGGCTATGGCGCCTCGCGTTTCGACAACGTCGAATCCTTCGGCTCCAGCTACACGACGCCGGGCTGGCAGCGCGCGCAGGCCAATCGCGCCAAAAATCGCGGCGGCGGCGGACAGGCGCGCGGCGGCTTCGACGAAGCCCAGTCGTCCTACGGCAGCTCGCGCGGCGAAACCGGCGGCTTCGCGCGCAACAAGCGCGGCCCGATGGTGATCGAAGGCGAACTGGTCGCGAAATCCACCGGCACCGTTTCCGAATTCTCGCTGGAGGACCGCGTGTTTCACCAGAAATTCGGCTACGGCCACGTGGTGAAGGTCGACGGCAACAAGCTGACGATCGCGTTCGAGAAAGCCGGCGAGAAGAAGGTGGTCGATAGCTTCGTCGAGCGGGTTTAGCCCCCCTCGAAAGCCGCCTGCACGGCCCGCCCTCGGCCGGAAACGCCCGCGAACTGCGTGGCATTTGAACGAATTGTTAGACCGAAAAATCGCAGGTGCCGAAGTAGCTTTCGGCCCAGCGATCATTGGGTCCGTTCATCAGAGTTATCAAGAAATGACCAAGGTAAATCCATTTCTCCGCGACCTCGACGAGGTCGTGGCGCGCGGCACCCCGGAGAGCCGGGCGCGGGCGTTGTGGCATACCACCGATCTGATGATGGCGGGCCGGCATAGCGAGGATGAAATCTGGACCCTCGGCGCCGTCATCGGCCGGCTCGCGGACGAGATCGAGGTCGCGGCCCGCGCGCAACTCGCCAAGCGGCTGGCCCGCTTCAACGATGCGCCGGTCAATGTCATCCACAAGCTCGCCTTTGACGATTCGATCGATGTCGCGGGCCCGGTGCTCAAGGAGTCCGAACGGCTCGAGCCGTACGCCATGGTCGCCAATATCTGCCTCAAGAGCCAGTCGCACTTGCTCGCGATCTCGAAACGGGAATCCCTGGTCGAGATGGTAACAGACGTGCTCGTGACCCGCGGCAACCAGGAGGTCATGACCTCCGTCGCCTCCAACAAGGGTGCACGGTTCTCGGAGAGCGGGTTCCGGCACATGATCGAGCATGCCGAGGGCAATTCCGTTCTCGCCGAGCGATTAGGTCTGCGCCAGGACATTCCGAAGCACATTTTCCAGCAACTGGTTACAAGCGCGTCCGACGAGGTGAGAAAGCGGCTCCAGCGCGAGCGTCCCGAGATGGTCGATCAGATCCAGTCGACGGTAGCCGTCGTCGCCGGCGAGTTGCAGTCCAGGCTCGGCCCGATGGCGAAGAGTTACGCCATCGCGAAGCTGGCCGTGACCGCCCTGCATCGACAGGGCAAGCTGCATGAGAACACCATTTCCGGCTACGCACGCGCCCGCAGACTTGAAGAAGTCACGATCGGTCTGGCCCTGCTGTGCAAGCTGCCTGAAGATGCGATTGAACGGGCCCTATCGGACACGAACCGGGAAATGCTGCTGGTTCTGACCAAAGCCCTCGGCTTTTCGTGGGCGACAGCGATGTCGCTGCTTTTTCTGGGCGCCTGGGATTACCGTATCGGCGCGCGCGAACTGAAAGGCCTGGAAAGCGAGTTCGGCTGCCTCAACATCGAGACATCGCGCAGCGTCCTGAAGGCCTGTCAAGCTCGCAACAACCCCGGCGATGCCAACGCCGGTGCAAAGACACCCGCGCTTGCCGCGCGTTGAGATACCGGATGCGGATTTCGCCGGGCAGATATCCGGCAACGCCCTGAATTGTGGCAGCAAGCTATTTCCGGCCTGAACCGATCCCGGCTGAGCGGCGCTTGCGCGGCCGCATCCGAGTTCCTATCTGTTGAAACTCGCCCCGAGATCAGGCCTGCGCCGCCTTTTGATCGCTTCCCGCATTTTCCGGTCAACTCATCAAGCTCGCCATGTCTCCCATCATATCCGTCTCGAATCTGTCAAAAACCTACGGCTCCGGCTTCAAGGCGCTGAACGGAATCAATCTCGACATCAACCGCGGCGAGATCTTTGCGCTGCTCGGCCCGAACGGCGCCGGCAAGACCACGTTGATCAGCATCATCTGCGGCATCGCGAACTTGAGCGAAGGCCGGGTGACCGTGAACGGCTATGACATCAACCGGGACTATCGCGCCGCGCGCTCGCTGATCGGACTGGTGCCGCAGGAACTGCACACCGACGCCTTCGAGTCGGTGTGGGCCACCGTCAGCTTCAGCCGCGGCCTGTTCGGCAAGCCGAAGAACCCCGCCCATATCGAGAAGGTGCTGAAGGACCTCTCGCTGTGGGACAAGAAGGACAACAAGATCGTCACGCTGTCCGGCGGCATGAAGCGCCGCGTGATGATCGCGAAAGCGCTGTCGCACGAGCCCCAGATCCTGTTTCTCGACGAACCGACCGCGGGCGTCGACGTCGAACTGCGCAAGGGCATGTGGGAGGTGGTGCGTACACTGCAGGCCTCCGGCGTCACCATCATCCTGACCACGCATTACATCGAAGAGGCCGAGGAGATGGCCGACCGCATCGGCGTCATCAACAAGGGCGAGATCATCCTGGTCGAGGACAAGGCCGGCCTGATGCAGAAGCTCGGCAAGAAAGAGTTGAAGCTGCATCTGCAGAGCAGGATCGATGCGATCCCCGCTTCGCTCGCAGCCTACAGTCTCGAACTGTCCGAGGACGGCCGCGCGGTAACCTACGACTATGACACCAAGGGCGATCGCACCGGCATTACCAGCCTGCTCAGCGACCTCAGGAATGCCGGCATCCGCATCTCGGACCTCGATACAAGGCAATCCTCGTTGGAAGACATCTTTGTCAGCCTGGTGAGGGCGCCATGAATTTCCGGGCGATCCGCGCGATCTATCTGTTCGAAATGGCGCGTACCTGGCGCACGCTGCTGCAGAGCATCGTCTCGCCTGTGGTGTCGACCTCGCTGTATTTCGTGGTGTTCGGCGCCGCGATCGGCTCGCGCATCACGCAGGTCGAAGGCGTCAGTTACGGTACCTTCATCGTGCCGGGGCTGGTGATGCTGTCGGTGCTGACCCAGAGCATCGCCAACGCGTCGTTCGGAATCTACTTTCCGAAGTTCGTCGGCACCATCTATGAAATATTGTCGGCGCCGATCTCCTATTTCGAGATCGTGATCGGCTATGTCGGCGCGGCCGCGACCAAATCGATCATCCTCGGCCTGATCATTCTCGCCACCGCGGCCCTGTTCGTGCCGCTGCAGATCCATCACCCCTGGTGGATGCTGACCTTCCTGGTGCTGACGGCGGTGACCTTCAGCCTGTTCGGCTTCATCATCGGCATCTGGGCCGACGGTTTCGAAAAGCTGCAGATGATCCCGATGCTGGTGGTGACGCCGCTGACGTTCCTCGGCGGCAGCTTCTACTCGGTCAACATGCTGCCGTCGGGCTGGCGCACCATCACGCTGCTCAATCCGGTGGTCTATCTGATCTCGGGTTTCCGCTGGAGCTTCTACGAGATCGCCGATGTCAGCGTCGGCTTGAGCATCGGCGTCACGCTCGGCTTCCTCGTGGTCTGCATGGTCCTGGTGTGGTGGATCTTCAAGACCGGCTACCGGCTGAAGAACTGAGGCGCGAGGACACAGCGACCGCGGTCCGGAATTCCGAACACGCCCTTGACCGCGCCCACGGTGCCGCCAACCGGGCCGGCGATCCGGTTACCTTCATGGGAGCCCTCCTGCGCGCCGCGCACAATGCCTTGGGCGCGTCCGGCATAGGTGAAGGCTGCCGCTCGCGAAAAAATCAGCGGCGCCAACCCAATCAGCCGCGGCGCTGCCTTGATTGCGCCGTGAGGCGCATTAACGATGCGTCCGCAGGCTACTGGAACGAAAGCCGGATTCCGGGCATATTGGATGCCGGGGGACGGAGAAGCGGTGCTGCAAGCGTGGGCTCTTTATCAAGAGACCTGGAGGCCAAAGGTAAAATGCGTTCCTTCCTCATTGCTTTCAGCGCGCTGGCGCTGCTCGCCTCAGGCGCCGCGCAAGCCAAGGTCGCCATCACCATCGACAAGGATAACCAGCAGATGACCGTCGCCGTCGATGGCGTCGAGCGTTATCACTGGCCGGTATCGTCAGGCATTCCCTCGCGTGAGACGCCGAGCGGCAGTTTCCGCGCCTTCCGCATGGAAGAAGACCACTTCTCCAAGGAATTCGACGACGCGCCGATGCCGCATTCGATCTTCTTCACGAAGGTCGGCCACGCCATTCACGGCACCGATTCCGTCGGCCGTCTCGGCACCCCCGCCTCGCACGGCTGCGTGCGGCTGTCGCGCGACAACGCCTCGACGCTGTATGCGCTGGTGCAGCAGGAAGGCGTGCTCAACACCACGGTGACGCTGACCGGCTCTGCCCAGGTCGCGTTGGCGCGCAATCCGAAACCGCGCACCAACAATGCCGTCGCGCGCCGCGCCCCGCAGTCGCAATACGACCAGCAATATGATTCCGCCGGCGATCCCGTCGTGATCACGCCGCAGCAGCGCACGGTGCCGGTGCAGCGCGCCGACGACGGCTACATCTATCCGGCCGACGGCTCTTCCAACGAGGCGCGCTATCCGGCGCCGCCGAGCCGCCGCGTCTACGACACCCAAGCCTATCAGCAGCAGCAATATTACGGTAACCGCGGCTACGCCCCGGCGCCGCAGGGTTACTACCAGCAGCGCCCGCAATATCAGCCGCGCGGGCTGTTCACCTATCAGGATTAACCGGGCGCATCGCTGGCGCTAGCTCACCCGTCGGTCGCGCCCGCAAGCGGGCTGCCGCGCTGAACCGTCAGCCGCGATTTCTGCCAGGCCTCGTGAAGCGCCATGCCCGCGGCCATCGCCACCGCGAAGACGATGACACCGGGCGACAGCGTTGCGAGACTCTCCAGCGCCGGTCCCGGGCACAGGCCGACCAGGCCCCATCCAACACCGAACAGCGCAGCGCCCGCCACCAGCGGCAGGTCGATCTCCGATTTGCTTGGCCAGAAATATTGACTGGCCAGCCATGGCTGCGAACGCTGTTTGGCCAGCATGAATCCGGGCACCGAAACCGCGAGCGCCGCGGCCATCACCACGGCGAGGCTCGGATCCCAGGCGCCGAAGATATCGAGGAAGCCCAGCACTTTGGTCGGCTGCACCATGCCGGCGATGAGCAGCCCCGCACCGAAGATCAGACCGCAAACCAGGGGCGCAATGATCCACATGGTTCAGCCTCCCAGAACATGATGCGTGATGGCTACCGTGATCACGGCCGTCGCCATGAAGACGATGGTGGCTGCAATCGAGCGCATCGACAGCCGTCCGATGCCGCAAATGCCGTGCCCCGAGGTGCAGCCACCGCCGAGCCGGGTGCCGAAGCCGACCAGCAGCCCTGCGGCTGCTATCACCACCCAGCTCGCCGGCAGTTTGGGCGGCGCCATCCCGTGGCCGATCCAGCCGGCGATGACGGGCGCCAGAATGAGCCCCGCGATAAAGGCGATGCGCCAGCCTTTGTCCTCGCCGCGCAGATTGAGCAGGCCGCCGAAGATGCCGCTGATGCCGGCAATGCGGCCGGTCAGCAGCATCAGCAACACGGCGGAAAGGCCGATCAGCATGCCGCCGATCGCGGCCGATAGGGGCGTGAAATTGGCCATGGCGAGTTTCCTGCAATTGTTGACGTACCCTGAATCATAGATGTGCCCGAAGCGTTGATCCATCGCAATGCCGGCCAGGCGACTGCTGGTTATGGACAATCAGCAATTCAAGAGGCAAATCGATGAACAACTGGCCGCAGCAAACTACCGAATTGAGCTCCCTCCTGCGCGACCTTCGCGGCACAGCTCCCGACGTTATGAAGGCGTTCGCGGGCATTGCGAAGGCGGCGACCACCTCGAAGGCTCTGGACGGCAAGACCAAGGAGCTGATTGCGCTAGGCATCGCGGTAGCGGTGCGCTGCGACGACTGCATTGCCTTTCACGCCAAGGCCGCCGTGGAGCATGGCGCCAGCCGGGATGAAGTGAGCGAGACACTGGGCATGGCGATCTATATGGGCGCGGGCCCCTCGGTAATGTATGCGAGCCACGCGCTGGAAGCATTCACGCAATTCGAGGCCCAGTCCGCGCCGAAGGCAGTCGCCGCGTCATTATGACGAAGCCGAAGCCTCCCGCCGTTCACTGCTCGCCGTCGCGCAGCCGCCGCCATACCGCGCCGAGCACGTTGGAATAGTCGTCGGTCCACACCCGTTGCTTTTCGTCCGCCTCGGTCTCGGCCCATTTGTCCGACGACGCGAGGCTGCCGACATCGGCCTCTTCCCGCGCCGATACCACGACCGAGGTCGAGAAGATGTACTCGTTGTCGCGGCCGGAATCCTCGCTGTAGACCCAGCTCTTCATGTCGTTGGCATCGGCGATGCCGACAATGACGCTGGCGAGTTCCAGATGCCGGTTGGAAACATGCATCACCACTGCGCCCTGCGGCGCCAGCTTTTCCTTGTAGATTTCCATCGCTTCTTCGGTTGCGAGATGGATCGGGATCGCATCCGACGAATAGGCGTCGACGATGATCAGGTCGTAGATGCCGTTGGGCTCGCGCGCAAAGGTCAGCCGGGCGTCGCCGATCACGGGCTTCAGGTTCGGCTCGCAGTTCTGGATATAGGTGAAGTATTTCGGATCGCGTGCGGTATCGACCATCGACTGGTCGATCTCGAAAAACTTCCAGTCCTCGCCGGGCTCCGACGCGCAGGTCAACGTGCCCGACCCGAGCCCGATCACCGCCACGCGCAGCGGCGCACCCTTGCGCTCGCGCACCGCCGTGATCGCCTGACCGATGCCGCCGTCCTTGTGGTAATAGGTGATCGCCTCGGGCCGGCCGGTGACGGGGGTGCCGTCGTCATTCTTGAATTTTTCGGCGCCGTGTATCGTCGTGCCGTGCATCAGCACGTGATACTGCCCGTTCGGCGTTACCACGATCTTGTGGACGCCGAAGAAGCTGCGCACGGTCTCCACCCGCCCGTCGTCGGAGGGATAGGCGCGCAGCAGCAGCAGCGCGACCGCGACGGTGGCAAAAATCTTCCAGCGACTGACGTTAAGTCCGAGCGCCAGCAGCGCCGAGAGCACGCCAACCGCGCCGATCACCCACACCCGATGATCTTCGATCCAGTTGAACAGTTTTCCGGTCGAATAAGTCGGCGCGATCAGCGCCACCGCCAGCACGGCGAGGAACGGCCAGTACCAGCCGCTCCAGCGCGGCAGCCGCTCATTCCCGGACGGACGGCACAACGCCGCCAGCGCCAGCAGGATCGGGTATTCGGCGACCCAGGAGAAGGTGAACGGTGCAATCAGGCCGGCGAACAACCCGCCGACCATGCCGCCGAACGACAGCGCGACATAGAATCCGGTGAGATATTTCGCCGCCGGCCGGGTTCGCGCCAGTTCGCCATGGCAGGCCATCGCGATGACGAAGAAGCAGAGCTGATGCCCGCCCAAGGTCAGCAGCAGATTCTGCTCGCCGCCGACCGCCAGCAGGATCACCACGCCGGCAATCGCAAGTGGCTGCGCCCGCAGCATCCACTTGTGCGGCAACAGCGGCCGCGACTGGAACACCAGCACCCAGGTCAACAGGTAGAGTGACAGCGGCAACACCCACAGCAAGGGCGCGGCGGCGACGTCGGTCGAGATGTGCGCGGTCACGGCGATGAGGAGACCCGACGGCACCGCGGCCAGGAAGATCCATCGCGCGCGCACCATCCAGGATGGCGCCGGCGCGTCGGCGTCGTCGGCCGGCATGTTCAGCGCAGCGGCATTGGCCGGCGAGCGCAGCAGCAACATGCCGCACGCCGCGATCAGGACGATCAGCAGGCCGTAGCCGCCGGTCCAGATCAGGTTTTGCGTGCGCAGCGTGAACATCGGCTCCAGCAGGACCGGATAGGACAACAGCGCCAGAAAGCTGCCGATGTTCGAGGACGCATAGAGGAAATAGGGATCGGGGCCGTTGGGATGCCCGGTACGAACGAACCAGGCCTGCAGCAACGGATTGTTGGCGGCCAGCGCAAAGAACGGCAGCCCAATCGAGACCACAAACAGCCCGAGCAGCCAGAACGCATAGCCCGAGGTCGGCGGCTCGCCCCACCCTCCTGCGATCGACAGCGGCAGCGTCAGCAGCGCGATCGCGAGCAGCACCAGATGAACAGCTACGGGAATCGCGCGATTCTTGATCTGCATCAGGAAATGCGCATAGGCGTAGCCGCCGAGCAGCAGCGACTGGAAGAACACCATCGCCACCGACCACACCGCCGGCGAACCGCCGAGCCGTGGCAACACCATCTTGGTGAACAGGGGTTGCACCGAGAACAGCAGCAGCGCACTGACGAAGATCGCGGCGGTATAGACCGCCAGGATCAGCCGGTTTCGCGCGGCGGACGACCGGTCCGTGACGACGGATGGCTCAGAAATCATGAAAGCTCCGGCTTGAACCCGGCGGGCGCCGGCGGCGGGAATTTGGCCACAGCGAGCCAGAGAGTGGACTTGAGCATATGGCATCACAGCGAGCAATGCGGGATAAGAGACGTCGTTCCGGGGCGATGCAACGCCTCGAACCTCAGATGCGCAATTGCGCATCGGGGAACCTCGAGATTCCGGTCTGGTCCTTCGGACCATCCCGAAACGACGAACCCACGCTAATCAAACCTTCTTGAAGCGAACATGAACGAAACGGACGTCGTCATCATCGGTGCGGGGCATAACGGCCTCACCTGCGCGGCCTATCTCGCGATGGCCGGGCTGCGCGTCAAGGTGGTCGAGCGCCGCAAGACGGTCGGCGGCGCGGCTGTCACCGAGGAATTCCACCCCGGCTTTCGCAACTCTGTGGCGGCCTATACCGTCAGCCTGCTCAACCCGCGGATCGCCGCCGACCTGAAACTGGCCGATCACGGCCTGCGCATCGTCGAGCGCCGCGCCCAGAATTTCCTGCCCGCGCCCGATGGCAGCTATCTCGTGACCGGCGAAGGCCGCACCCGCGAATCGGTCGCCAAACTCAGCCCGCGCGACGCCGACCGTATCGAGACGTTCTCGCGCGAGCTCGAAGTCATCGCCGACGTGCTGCGACAATTCGTGTTGCGCGCGCCGCCGAACATCGTTGAGGGCCTCGGCGTCGGCGCCATCCGCGAGGCCTTCAACGCCCTCGGCACCGCCGGCATTCTGCGAACACTGCCGCTGGAAGCGCAGCGCAACCTGCTCGATCTGTTCACCTGCTCGGCCGGCGAGATGCTCGACGATCGCTTTGAAAGCGATCTGGTCAAGGCGCTGTTCGGCTTCGACGCCATCGTCGGCAACTATGCCAGCCCGTATGCCGCAGGCTCCGCCTATGTGATGCTGCACCACGCCTTCGGCGAGGTGAACGGCAAGAAAGGCGTCTGGGGCCACGCCATCGGCGGCATGGGCGCGATCACCCAGGCGATGGCACGGGCCGCGCGTGGCCATGGTGCCGAGATCGAGACCGACGCCGGCGTGCGCGAAGTGATCGTCGAACGTGGCCGCGCAGCCGGAGTCGTGCTCGACAATGGCGAGACCATCCGCGCGAAATATATTGCGTCCGGCGTCAATCCGAAATTGCTGTACACGCGGCTGGTGCCGTCGGGTGCGCTGACGCCGGAATTTCTCGCTCGCATCAACCGCTGGCGCAACGGCTCCGGCACGTTCCGCATGAATGTGGCGCTCAGCGCACTGCCCTCCTTCTCGGCGCTATCAGGCATGGGCGATCATCTGACCGCCGGCATCATCCTGGCGCCCGGCCTCCCCTACATGGATCGCGCCTGGCAGGATGCCCGCAAGCTTGGCTGGAGCCGCGAGCCCGTGGTCGAGGTACTTATCCCTTCCACACTGGACGACTCGCTCGCGCCCGAGGGACAGCATGTCGCGAGCCTGTTCTGCCAGCATGTCGCGCCGGAATTGCCGGACGGAAAGTCATGGGACGACCATCGCGAGGAGGTCGCCGATCTCATGATAGCTACCGTCGACAGATACGCGCCGGGCTTTGCGGCTGATGTGATCGGGCGTCAAATCCTGTCACCGCTCGACCTGGAGCGGCAGTTCGGCCTGCTCGGCGGCGATATCTTTCACGGCGCGCTGACGCTCAATCAATTGTTCTCGGCGCGGCCGATGCTGGGCCACGCGGATTATCGCGGGCCGCTGCAGGGCCTCTACCATTGCGGCTCCGGCGCCCATCCCGGCGGCGGTGTCACCGGCGCCCCCGGCCACAACGCCGCGCGCGTGATCCTGAGGGATCACCGGGCATTGTTTGGATGAGGCCAATCGTCCCTTCATCGAACCGATCTCAAACGATATAGTTTTCTTGAACGTTAGCGGGACCGAATGCGAAGACGCGATTTCATTGCACTTGTTGGCGGCGCGGCAACCGCGTGGCCATTTTCAGCACGTGCCCAGCAGGAACCACGCGCGCCGCGCGTGCCCCGTGTCGGCTTCGTCGGGCTGGCTTCGCCCGCCGTCGACGAACTCGCCATTCTGCCGTTTCGGCAAGCGCTGAAGGAGCTCGGCTACACCGAGGGCCGCAACATCGTCCTCGAAGTCCGCAATGCCGAGGGCGACGTCAACCGTGGTCACGCCCTGATCGCCGAATTGGCGGCGCTGCCGGTCGACGTCTTCCTTTCGCCGGGCCCTGCGGTGTCTCGCGCCCTCGTTCGCAAAACCGATATTCCCGTCGTCGCGGTCGCGCTGCCGGCGACGCAAAGCGAGCCCGGGCTGTTTTCAAGTCTGGCCCATCCCGGCGGCAGCCTGACCGGCTTCTCGGCCTTTGGCGAAGAGATGTCGGCCAAGCGCATCGAGATGCTGAAGGAGATTCTGCCTAACCTGAAGACCTTGGGCGTGATGCACAATGCGACCGACCCGATGTTCCGCGCCTGGGGCGAGCGCACCATGGAGGACGCCCGAAAACAGGGAATCGAACCGGTCCAGTTGGGATTGAACCCGTCGCAACCCGCGCTGGTCACCGAGCAGTTTCGCAAGCTCGCCGACCGGGGCGGTACCGCCATGATCGTGATCCGCGACTTCCTGACGGCCGCGTTGGGCGACGACATCTGCAAGGCCGGGCTGGACGGCCGCATCGCCGTCATCGGCGAGTACGGCGATATCGCCCGGTCCGGCGCCCTGTTCAGCTACGGCGCTGATCTCGGCGACCTGTTTCGCCGCGCCGCCGGCTATGTCGACCGCATCCTGAAAGGCGAGAAGCCTGCTGACCTGCCGATCCAGCTGCCGACCAAGTTCGAGCTGAACATGAACCTCAAGACCGCCCACGCGCTCGGGCTGACGATCCCGCCAAGCCTGCTGGTCCTCGCCGATCAGGTGATCGAATAGACGCTGGCCCAGATCCCGCCGGCCAGTGCGCCGCGGCTGTGGATGATCCGGTGGATGGATTGTGGAAAAGCGGTCGATGACGCTGTGGACAATGCGGAGATAAGAGCAGGAAAGTCAGCTCGAGAGCTTGGGGCGCCTTGCTGTATAAGCCTGTGAATTACCGCTGTATGAAACGCCGACAGAGACCGGGCGCTGATCGCGTCCGGTCCCTGGAATGTTTCAAAATAATGCGTTTTTACTTCAGCGAGTTGCTGATGCTGCTAAAGGTTCCGCTCAGCTGGCTGCCGACGCCGTTGACGGCAGTGATGATGGCAATGGCGATACCCGCTGCGATCAGGCCATACTCAATGGCGGTGGCACCGGATTCGTTCTTCAAGAATGATGAAATGAGCGACTTCATGGCTGGTTCCGACCTCGGTTTTTTGCACCTCAGAACAAAGGGTTCCCTAGGTTCCATTCGTGAAGTTACCGACAGAAATCTAAGGTTGCGCTAACGCGCATCGGTCACTTTTCACGATATTGAGAAATGAAATTTGCTCAAGTTTGAGGCAAATAACCCGCTTCGGTTCCACCCTGGTTCCATCCCTCCCCCACTTTTTTTCGGTTTTCCAATGACTTCCACCGCTCCGACCCATCGCGCCGGCTTTGCGATCGGGGATGAACACGCCGCCAAACGCGTCGTCGACGTCCTGACTGAAATTTTTTTTGAAGGCGAGGCCGCGATTGCCGCATTCGAGCGACCGGACGGGCGCTGGGACGTCACGATGCATTTCGCCGACCCGCCCGACCGGGCGCGGTTGCGCGAGCTCGTGACCAACGCCGCCGATGCCGGGGCCGCCGACGGCATCGTTTTCGACACGGTCGAGGCCAGGGACTGGGTCAAGGCGAGCCTCGAAGATCTGGTCCCGGTCCCCGCCGGGCGCTTCGTCGTCCACGGCCAGCACGACCGCGACCGCATCGCCCCCAACAAGCTCGGCATCGAGATCGAGGCGGCGCTGGCCTTCGGCACAGGCCATCACGGCACCACGCGGGGTTGCCTGCTGCTGCTCGATCATGTGCTGAAGGCCTGGCGTCCGCGACGCGTGCTCGATCTCGGCACCGGCACCGGCGTGCTGGCGATTGCCGCAGCCGAGGCGCTGCACGAGCGCATCCTGGCGACCGATATCGATCCGCTCTCGGTCACGGTCGCGCGCGAAAATGCCAGACTGAACCGGACCGGGCATCTGGTGCAGGCGGTTCGCGCCACCGGATTCTCGGCGCCGCAATTCGCGATCGCCGCGCCGTTCGATCTGGTGCTGGCGAACATCCTCGCCAATCCGCTCCGGCAATTGGCAACGCCGATGGCGCGACATCTCGCACCATCGGCGCTGGTAATCCTGTCGGGTCTGCTGACGCATCAGGCGCCCGCCGTCATCGCCGCCTATCGTGCCCGGGGACTGGTCCCGCTGCGGCATCTGCGCATCGAGGGCTGGAGCAGCCTGCTGCTGCGTCGTGTCAATTAATTGAAGGTCAATCGGGTGGTCGATGCGGGTTACGGGCGATCACGGCTTGCTCTTCGCTCAGGGATCGTTTGACGCGCGCTTCAACAAAACGGTCCAGCATCTGGACGATGACTCCACGCTGTTTCTTGTTCTTGATCGGGGGAATCGGAGTGCGGCGGGGCGGCGGCGAAATCTTCTCAAAGGTAAAAGCAGGCATTGTGCATCCCCTCGTCGTTGAGTTGAAACACTCCCGGAATTCCCCCCAGCAAGTTGGCGTCAACGGCTTGCATGGCAAACCGTTCCGTCCGATCTAACGCGGACAGCATAATTCAAGCATAGATTATGCCAAATCGAGTCGATCCGGATCGGATTGCCGACCGCTCCCCCCACCCCTAGAGTGCCCCTCCCATGTTCGAAGCCCATTTCCAGACATTCGAAGAGCCCGAAAGCGGCGTGGCGCTGGCAGCGCGGCTGGCCGCCTTCCGCGAGGAGCTGGCGCGCCGGAAGCTGACGGGATTCGTGATTCCCCGCGCCGATCAGCAGCAAAATGAGTATGTCGCGCCGTCGGAAGAGCGGCTGGCCTGGCTGACCGGCTTCACCGGCTCGGCCGGTCTTGCCATCGTCCTGACCCATGAGGCGGCGGTGTTCGTCGATGGCCGCTACACGCTGCAAGCCGCCAAACAGGTCGACCGCAAGGCCTGGCATATCGAACCGCTGGTCGATCCGCCGCCGGAACACTGGCTGGGGCGGCACCTTTCGGCCGGCGACCGCCTCGGTTTTGACCCCTGGCTGCACACTTCTGCGGCAGCCGAACGCCTCGCCGCCGCCTGCGCCAAGGCCGGTGCCGAGCTGGTCGCGGTCGAGACCAACCCGCTCGACCAGGTGTGGACCGAGCGCCCGGAGCCGCCGCTCGGCCCGGTCGCGATCCATGGCATGCAGTTTTCCGGCGAGATCGAAGCCGAGAAGCTGAAGCGGATCCGGCTCGAGATCAACAAGCTCGGCGTCGATGCGCTGGTGCTGTCGGATAGCCACGCGGTGGCCTGGACCTTCAACATCCGCGGCGCCGACGTCTCGCATACACCGCTGCCGCTGTCCTACGCGCTGGTGCCGAAGGACGGCCGCCCCACCGTCTTCATCGATCACCGCAAGTTGTCGAATCTGTCGCGCGATCATCTCGAGCACTCCGCCGACGTCCGGGACGCCGGGGCGCTGACGCCGGCGCTGACGGAGCTCGCCAAGCACGGCGCGGCCATCGCGCTCGACAACGCCACCGCCGCCGACGCGCTGAGCCGCCTGATTGCGGCCGCCGGCGGCAAGCCGGTGCGCGGCAACGATCCGGTCGCCCTGTTGAAGGCGGTGAAGAACCTCACCGAGATCGAGGGCACGCGCACCGCGCACCAGCGCGACGCAGTGGCGCTGACGCGGTTCCTCGCCTGGATCGACCGCGAGGCGCCCTCGGGCGCGCTGACCGAAATCGACACCGTCGAGGCGCTGGAGACCTTTCGCCGCCAGACCGGCGCGCTGAAGGATGTTTCCTTCCCCACCATCGCCGGCACCGGGCCGAACGGCGCCATCGTGCATTACCGCGTCACCCGCAGGAGCAACCGGCGGATTGTCGCCGGCGATCTGCTGCTGATCGATTCCGGCGCGCAATATGAAGACGGCACCACCGACGTCACCCGCACCATCGCGATCGGCGAACCAACCGACGAGATGCGCGACCGCTTCACCCGCGTGCTGCGCGGCCATATCGCGATTGCACGCGCGATCTTCCCCGACGGCACCACCGGCGCGCAGCTCGACAGCTTCGCCCGGCAATATCTCTGGCAGGCCGGCGTCGATTTCGAACACGGCACCGGCCACGGCGTCGGCAGCTATCTGTCGGTGCACGAAGGCCCGGCGCGGATTTCCAAACTCGGCACCACGCCGCTGAAGCGCGGCATGATCCTGTCGAACGAGCCCGGCTACTACAAGACCGATGCCTATGGTATCCGGATCGAGAACCTCGAACTCGTGGTCGGCACCGATATCGCCGGCGCCGAAAAGCCGGTCAACGCCTTCGAGACGCTGACCCTGGCGCCGATCGATCGCCGCCTGATCGACGTGGCGATGTTGAGCCCGACCGAACTGAAGTGGCTCAACGACTACCACACCCGCGTCAACCGCGCGGTGCGTCCGCATCTCGACGACAACGCCACCAAGCTGTGGCTGGACGAGGCGACGGCGGCGTTGTTGGTGATCTAGGGATTGTCGCTTTGTAGTGACCGTCATTCCGGGGCGCGAAGCGAACCCGGAATCTCGAGATTCCGGGTTCGATGCTTCGCATCGCCCCGGAATGACGACCGAGGGCCTCCCCAAATCAGCATACCCGCATGCTGAAACGGCCGTATTCGACCGCAGCGATAACGCTACAGTTCTGACCACACAGAGGATCAGACCTGAATGCATGGCGTGATGGGCCAGCCGCCCGGCGTGACGACGGATACCGACCGCCTCGCGAATTCCAAGACCATGCTGTTTCTGCTCGTCCTGATGACGGGCGTGGCGCCGATCTCGCTGTACATGCTGGTGCCGGCGCTGCCGGTGCTGGCGACCACGTTCGGCCGCGATATCTCCGTCGCGCAGATGACGGTGTCGCTCTACATGGTCGGCATCGCCTGCTCGCAGATCATCATGGGACCGTTGTCCGACCGATTCGGCCGCCGCCCGGTGCTGCTGGGCGGCATCGGCCTGATGGTCGCGGCGAGTGCGGCCAGCATTTTCGCCGAGACGCTGCCGCAACTGATCGCGGCGCGCTTCCTGCAGGCGCTCGGCGGCGCTTCCGGCATGGTGGTGAGCCGCGCCATCATCCGCGATCTCTACAGCCGCGACCGCATCTCTTCGATGATCAGCCTCGTCATCGCGGTCATGATGATCGCGCAGATGCTGTCGCCGCTGACCGGCGGTCTGTTGGAAACCGCGTTCGGCTGGCGCGCGATCTTCTATCTCATCACCGCCGCGTCGCTGACGATCACGATCATGATCGCATTCATGCTGCCGGAGACCCGCCGCGACCGCGTCGAGGGCTCCAGCTTTCGCGGCGACGTCGGCAGCCTGATCCGAAGCCGCGCCTTCATCGGCTATGTGCTGTGCCAGGTGCTGGCCTCGCAGATGATCTTCGCCTTTGCCGGCGGCGGGCCCTACATCGTGGTGACGCAGATGGGCCGCAGCAGCGCCGAATATGGCGCGTGGTTTGCGACCACGGCATTTGCCTATCTGGTCGGCAATCTCTTCTGCGTGCGCTTCGCGCCGCGCCACTCGCTGGAACGGCTGATCTGGTTCGGACTGGCGCTGCAGGTCGGCGGCAGCCTGCTCAACGTCATCTGGAGCATCACCGGGTTCAACCAGGCGCCGTCAATCCTGTTCGGCACCCAGATGATCGTGATGGTCGCCAATGCCTTCGTGATGGCGAACTCCGCGGCCGGCGCCATCAGCGTCCGCCCCGAAGCCGCCGGCACCGCCTCCGGCGCCATGGGTTTCCTGCAGCAGGGCGTCGGCGCGCTGGTGTCGCAATTCGGCGCCTATCTCGGCGGCCACTCCACCACCACGCTGCCGCTGACCTCCGCGATGTTCGTCATCTCGATCGCCTGCGCCTCGACCATGATCTTCATCGTGCCGCGGCGAACCGTGATCGTCAGCGAGGCGCTGATCGAACAGGCGGAGGAGGAAGAGTCGGGGATGCTGTAAGGGCGCTTGCCCCCTCGCGACTGTCTCTTGCTGTCGTACCCCGCGAAAGCGGGGTATCCAGTACGCCGCGGCTTATCGGTTCAATCACTGACGTCTCTGAAATACTGGATCGTCCGCCTTCGCGGACGATGACAGCTGAGAGCATTCTCGCGGCGCGATGTGCCCGGAGTTTTGCTGGAAATCCTTGCCCTCGAAATCAGAGGGCGCAGGGAAGACCGGGTGCGCGCTGCACCCGCGGTCTCGCGTGCGATAGATGCAACAAGATTTGCGCACGAGGTCACGCTTCGCGATGTTACCTGTTAACTAACCGGCGACGCGCCCCGCCAGTGCGTCCCGCACGCCGAGACGTTCCCCGTCCGGCTTGCTGACGTAAAGGTGGCGTTCCAGCACGGATTGCATGTTCTCAAACATGGAATAGAGGTCGTCGCAATAGACCGACGGATTGTCATAACCGTTCTTCTTGGAGAAACGATGCGGAAGATAGCCGCCGCCGCAGGCATTCATAAACCTGCACTGCTGACATTTCTCGGAAAGTTTGATCGAAGCGTCACGCGCGGCTTTCCAGCGGGGCTCGTTCCTGACCTCGTCGATCGCATGCTCGAAAATGTTGAACTTCGTGTTCGTGAATCCGTCGCCGGCAATCCGCAGCACGTCATGCGCCTCGACCGAACCGTCAGTCATGACCGTGCAGAGTTCGATGGGCTTGTAGCCGACGCCCTCCGTCGGTGAATTGTTGCCGAGCATAGCGGTGATCATATCGGAAATGATCCGGATATTCACCGTGGGCTTGCTGCGGTTGGCCTCCAGCCACAGGTCGAACAGGCCCTTGTAGAACGAAGCAACGGATGCGGGGGTCTCATCCACCGTCGCATCAGGGATCATGATATCGTAGTTGGCAATTCCGCACTCTGCGAAAAATTCGACGTACTGCTTTGGCGGGTAAGCGGGATTGCAGACGGCCAGAGCGCTCATGCCGATGTCGCGAGACGCCAGCATCCGCGCGGCTCGCTCGGCCGCCGCGTGGGTGCCGGTGCCTTGAAACGTTTTCCGGTGAAGGTCGTGAATATGTGCCGGCCCGTCGAGGCTGATCGCGACCGAAATGTCGCGGGCCTCGAAACAGTTCAGCCACTCATCGTCGATCAACACGCCATTGGTGGTCACCGCGATCGGTATGTCGCAGCCCGTCCGTGACGATATGCCTTCGCAGGCCTCCGCAATCCGGTGAAAATTATCGATTCCCCACAGCAACGGTTCGCCGCCGTGCAGGATGATGGGAAAATCGATCAGGGAATGCCTGGCGACGTGCTCTTCGATCCGCTGCAACAACTGAAGCAGCACGTCCGAACTCATCAGCTTCGGCTTGTCATAAACCGACGCGTCGCGGAACCAGTAGCAATAGGAGCAGTCGATGTTGCATCTCGAAGCAACCTTGACCAACAGCTGCGAGATTGGCTGCTCCTGGAAGCCCAACGCATCTGGCAAGGAATCTTGAGCGTCAGCCGACATGCCGGTACCGGGTGGGGACACGAACTACGACGCCGACCTAGTATCGGATAAAGCCGCCCCTGCGGAACCCGCCACCACCACCGTACCCCGCTCTGCGAAAGCCGCCGTACCCGCCGCCTCGAACGAACCCGCCGCGCCGGAAGTAGACCTGGGTCGGCTCCGCGGCATTTTGCCCGCGCAGATCGCTCAGCAATGCGTCGATGCCCTGATGATCGCTCTGGATTGTTGCGCCCGGTCCGTGCAGTTGCAAGATAGTCGAGAGAACCTTCAGCGTCGTAATCGGCATATTGTGGTCCTTTTTGCGATGCAACCAAGGAGCGAGCGAAAGGCCGGTATCCGAAAGAGTCGAGTGACACGGACCTTATACCCATTTTATTGCAGCGACAATGTGTCGGCGTAACCGTGGAGATATGACGGATCGCGCCCGGGGGCATCCGACTCACCCACGGCGCCAAGGAGAGTGCGAATGCCCATTGGATCATTTGCAAAATCGTTTGCATCTGGCAGGACAACCTGATCGTCATGCCCCGCCGCGGAATGACGTGTAACAGAATCCGATCCCGGACATGATGGCCGAAGAAGACGACCCGACCGACGAGATTGCGCAAATCGAAGCACGGCTCGAAGCGCTTGCCGAAAGCGCCGAGCGCTGCCGGAAGATCATCATGTTCTCGAAGGCCGCGATCGCCGCCGGCGCCCTGTTGCTGCTGGTGATGATGCTCGGCCTGTTCGGGTCCGGGGCAACCGTGGCGTTGGGATCGATCGCCGCGGTGCTGGGCGGTATCGTCTCGCTCGGATCGAACACCAGCACGTTGCAGCAGACGATGGCGGCCATCAGCGCTGCCGAGGCGCATCGTTCGCAACTGATCGGCAGGATCGATCTGCGTCTGGTTAGTGACAGGATGAAGAAGCTGAATTAGCGGGTTAACCGTCATTGCGAGCGAAGCGAAGCAATCCACTCTTTCTTTATGCGGCGCGATGGATTGCTTCGCGGAGCCTGTCATCGGGCGGCGCTTCGCGCCGACCCGTTGGCTCGCAATGACGCCCTACTCCCCGATCAGCTTCAACCACTCATCCTCGGTCAGCACCGCCACGTCGAGTTCGCGAGCCTTGGCGAGCTTGGAGCCGGCGTCCTCGCCGGCGACGACATAGTCGGTCTTCTTCGACACCGAGCCGGCGACCTTGGCGCCAAGACGCTCGGCCACCGCCTTGGCCTCGTCGCGGGTGAACTTGGTCAGCGATCCCGTGAACACGACGGTCTTGTCCGACACCGGCGAGCTCTTCTTCGGCTGTTCGGCCGGCTTGACCTCGATCTCGCGCAAGAGTTCGCCCAGCGCCTTGACGTTGCGCGGCTCGGCGAAGAATTCGACCACCGCGTTGGCGACGATCTCGCCGATGCCGCCGATATTGTTGAGATCCTGATAGGCCTCGGTCTCGTTCTCCTCGGCCTCAGCTCCCTTGGCGGCGGCCAGCATCGCCTCGCGGAAATTCTCGATGGTGCCGTAGTGCCGCGCCAGCAGTTTGGCGTTGCCCTCGCCGACATGGCGGATGCCGAGCGCGAAGATCAGCCGGTGCAGCTCGATGGTGCGGCAGGCATCGATCGCCGCAAACAGATTGCGCACCGAAGTCTCGCCATAGCCCTCGCGCTGCATCAGCTTGCTGGAAGAACGCGCATCGCGCTTTTGCAGCGTGAAGATGTCGACCGGCGACATTACCAGGCCATCCTCGTAGAATTCCTGAATCTGCTTGTCGCCGAGACCGTCGATATCGAACGCGAGCCGCGAGACGAAATGCTTGAGCCGTTCCGTCGCCTGCGCGGGGCAGATCAGCGCGCCAGTGCAGCGGCGCACCGCCTCATCCTCCTCGCGGACCGCATGACTGCCGCACACCGGGCAGACCTCGGGAAACCTGTACGGCTTCGCGTTCGCCGGCCGCTTGTCGAGCACCACGTTGGCGATCTGCGGAATCACGTCGCCGGCGCGTTGCACCACCACGGTATCGCCGACGCGAATATCGACGCCGTCGCGGATCGGGCTGCCGTCGTTGCCGATCCCCTTGATGTAATCCTCATTGTGCAGCGTAGCGTTTTGCACCACGACGCCACCGACCGTGACCGGCGCAAGCCGCGCCACCGGCGTCAACGCACCGGTGCGGCCGACCTGGATGTCGATGCCGTTGAGGACCGTCGTCGCCTGCTCCGCCGCGAACTTGTGCGCGATCGCCCAGCGCGGGCTGCGCGACACGAAGCCGAGGCGATCCTGCCAGTCGAGACGATCGACCTTGTAGACCACGCCGTCGATGTCGTAGCCGAGCGAGGCGCGGTCGTCGCCGATCTTGCGGTAGAACTTCAAGACATCTTCGATGGTCTTGCAGAGCTTGGTGCGCGGATTGACGACAAAGCCGGCTTCGTCCATCCACTCCAGCATGCCGTGTTGCGTGTCGGCCGGCCGCTCGCTCATCTCGCCCCAGGTGTAGGCAAAGAATTTCAGCGGCCGGGATGCCGTGATCGCGACGTCCTTCTGGCGCAGCGAGCCCGCCGCCGAATTGCGCGGGTTGGCGAACACCGTATCGTCGGCTTCGGCCTGCCTCCAGTTCAGCTCGAGAAAATCCTTCTTGAGCATGTAGACCTCGCCGCGCATCTCGCAGGCGGCCGGAATGTTGCGGCCCTTCAGCGCGTGCGGAATATCCTTGATGGTGCGGACATTGGCGGTGACATCCTCGCCGGTAAAACCGTCGCCGCGGGTTGCCGCGCGCACCAGTTCGCCGTTTTCGTACCGCAGCGACAGCGACAGCCCGTCGATCTTCGGTTCGGCGACCAGCGCCGGGATTTCATCGGCGTCGAGCTTGAGGAAACGCCGGATACGATCGACGAACTCGGTGACATCCTCGTCGCTGAAGGCATTGCCGAGCGACAGCATGGGAACGACATGCTGCACCTTGGCGAACCCGCGCGCGGGCGCCGCGCCGACCTTCTGCGTCGGCGAGTCCTTGCTGACGAGATCGGGAAATTTCGCCTCGATCGCTTCCAGCCGCTGACGCAACCCATCATAGGCCGCGTCCGATACGGTCGGCGCATCCTTCTGGTAATAGCGCTCGTTGTGGCCCTCGATCTCAAGCGCCAGCCGCATATGCTCGACCTTGGCCTGGGCCTTGGTGAGCTTGGCGACGTCGGTGAGGGGTTTCTTCGCTTTCACAGCCATGATCGCACACCAACGCCTAAGCGGTCGCCGACTTCAGCAGCCGGTCGGCCGCGGCCCTCGCCTCGGCGGTGATCTCGGCGCCGGCCAGCATGCGGGCGATTTCCTCGCGGCGGAGGTCGGCGGCCAGCGCGTTGACGCGGGTGGCGACGCGCTTGCCTTTGTCGAGCGCGTCCTTGGAGATCAGCAAATGCTGGCTGGCGCGGGCTGCGACCTGCGGCGCGTGGGTCACCGCCATCACCTGAACCTTGCCGGCCAGCCGCGCCAGCCGGGCGCCGATGGCATCCGCCACCGCGCCGCCGACGCCGGTATCGATTTCGTCGAACACCAGCGTAGGCGCCGAACCGCGGTCGGACAGCACCACCTTGAGCGCCAGCAAAAACCGCGACAGTTCGCCGCCGGACGCGACCTTCATCATCGGGCCCGGCCTGGTGCCGGGATTGGTCTGCACCCAGAACTCGACGCGATCGATGCCCTGCGGCCCCGGCGAATTGGCGTCGCTCTCGACCTGCGTCATGAACCTGGCGCGCTCGAGTTTCAGCGGCGCCAGTTCGGCGTTGACGGCCTTGTTGAGTTTCTCGGCGGCCTTGGTCCGCGCCGCGGACAGTTTCGCCGCTGCCGCGCCGTAGCGCTGGTCGGCCTCATCCGCCGCCGCTTCCAGTTTCTTCAACTGGCCGGCGCCGGCATCGATCAGCGCCACGTCGGCCGCGTATTTCGCGGCCAGCGCCGCGAGGCCATCGACCGGGGTCGAATATTTGCGCGAGGCGGCGCGCAGCGCGAACAGCCGCTCCTCGATGCGCTCCAGCTCCGCCGGATCGAAATCGGCGGCGGCCAACGCGGCGTTGAGATGCTGCTCGGCCTCTTCCATCGCGTTGATGGCGACATCGATCGCCTTCACCGCGGGCTCGACCAGATGCGGCAGATTGCCGGCGCGGCGTTCGAGCCGGCGAACCGCGGCCGCCAGCGCCGGCACCGGCGAATGGTTGCCGCCGACCGCCTCCAGCGCCTCGCGCAGATCGCTGGCGATCTTCTCGCCCTGCATCATCGTGGTGCGGCGTTCGGCCAGCGCGGTTTCCTCGCCGTCCTTCGGCCGCAGCGCCTTCAACTCGTCCGAAGCGTGGCGCAGGTAATCCGCCTCGCGCGCCGCACGCTCCATGCTGGCGCGATGCGCCTCAAGAGCCGTGTTGGCGGTGCGCCGCGCCTCCCAGAGCGTCTCCAGCGCGGTAACCTCTTTCTCGAGCCCGGCAAAGGCATCAAGCAGCTGACGGTGCGTCGAGGCATCGACCAGCGCGCGTTCGTCGTGCTGGCCGTGGATCTCGACCAGCGCCGCGCCCACCGCTTTCAGGGTCTGCACAGAGATCGACTGGTCGTTGATGAAGGCGCGGGTGCGGCCGTCGGCGAGCTGCACCCGGCGCAGGATCATTTCGCCGGTATCGTCGAGGCCGTTTTCGGTAAGGATCTTTGCCGCCGGATGGCCCTTGGGGACATCAAACATGGCGGTGACCTGCCCCTGCTCCGCACCGTGGCGAACCAGGCCCGAATCGCCGCGGCCGCCGAGCGCCAGCGCGAACGCATCGAGCAGGATGGATTTGCCCGCGCCGGTTTCGCCGGTCAGCACCGCGAGGCCACGGGAAAACTCGATATCGAGCCGTTCGATCAGGACGATGTCACGGATCGACAGACGGGCCAGCATGCCAAGTAAATTCCTAGCCGAGACCTATCTTCTTGAAGGCCCTGGAAATGTAGGAACCCTGATTCTCGCTCGGCTCGAGACCGCCGGACTTTACAAGATTATAGGCGTCCTTGTACCAGCGGCTGTCAGGAAAATTGTGGCCAAGGACGGCGGCGGCGGTTTGCGCCTCGCCGACGATGCCGATCGCCATATAGGCCTCGGTGAGCCGGGCCAGCGCTTCCTCGACATGGCGCGTGGTCTGGTAGCGGGTGACCACGGTCTTGAAGCGGTTGATGGCGGCGGTGTAGTCGCGCTTTTCCATGTAATAGCGGCCGACGTCCATTTCCTTGCCGGCGAGCTGGTCGCGCGCGCCTTCCAGCTTGGCCTTGGCGGAGGTGGCGTATTCCGAGGTCGGATATTTGCGGATCACCTCTTCCAGTGCCGCGATCGCCTTCTCGGTGCGGGCCTGGTCGCGGGAAATATCCGGAATCTGGTCGTAATGCGACGCCGCGATCAGGTACTGCGCGTAAGCCGAATCGGGGCTGCCGGGATGCAGCGTGACGTAACGGGTCGCCGCGCCGATGCAATTGTCATAGTCGCCGGAATTGTAGAACGCATAGGCCGACATCAGCAGCGATTTGCGCGCCCAGTCGGAATAAGGATGCTGGCGATCGACTTCCTCGAATTTCTTCGACGCCGCCTTGTTATCCTTGCGCTGGTTCATCAGGTACAAGCCCTCATTGTAGAGCTTGTCCGCGGGTTCCTCGACGAAGGTGTCGTCCTTGGCGGTGAACTTGTCCCACAGCGCGCCGGTGCCGCATCCGCTCAGGGGGATGGCCAGCGCGATCAATCCCGCCGCCAGCCGCAGCGAGCGGGCCCAGGACCCTAAGGCGGATGGTTTGCGTGGTTCGAGCGTCATACGCTGTGCCGACATGAAGTTAAGACCTGACGCGTTTTGGTGCGGTCGCATTTGGTGCGGTCGATGGTGATGCGGAAGGTATCCACCCGCCCCGTCCATGAACCGCGGCCATGAACGCATATTCCCCGTGCCCAACTCTTCGCCGAAATCTACAGCGGCCTCGCGGCGCGAGATCGCGCAACCGCAAGGCCTGTGTAGCCGAAAAATGGTCGTTAACCAACCGAATACGGGGCCAATTCGCCCGGATTAAGGCGGCAGGACCGCACCGTTACCAATTGTGGTTACTGCGGAAAACGCGCCAGCCACGTCAGATCGCCGCAGGGCGGCCGCGCGGCGGCAAAAGCGCCAGCACAATCGACGGAATCGGAAAGAACAGCGCGCCCAGCAGGAACCTGAAGCGGAAAGTCAGGACATTTCCAAGCGGAAAGTCAGGACACGTCCGGGCCGTAGGCCGGGGCGATCATGCCACCCACCATGCCCGCGCCTGCCTCGGCATGACTGCGGGGTCGGCGCGCCGGTTCGGCCTCGACCACCCGCCAGGCGCTGTGATCGGCCAGCAGGGCCGTCAGCACGGCGTGATTGAGCTTGTGGCCGCCACGCACCGAGCGATAGGCCCCGAGCAGCGGCAGACCGGCCAGCGCGAGGTCGCCGATCACGTCGAGCACCTTGTGGCGGACGCATTCATCGGCGTAGCGCAGGCCTTCGGTGTTGTGCAGGCGGGCCTCGTCGAACACCACCGTATTCTCAAAGGACGCGCCGCGCGCGAAGCCGGCGTTCCAGAGCCGCGCCACTTCGTTCATGAAGCCGAAGGTGCGGGCGCGCGAAACATCGCGGCGGAAGCTTTCGGCGCTGAGATCGAGTGCAAAACTCTGGCGGCCGATCACGGGATTGGCGAAGTCGATTTCGACCTCGGCGCGGAACCCGCCGGCATGCGGGCGCAATTCGCCAAAACTGTCGCCGATCGCAACTTGCACCGGCTTCAGCACCTGGATGAAACGGCGGGTTGCGGACTGGGTGACGATGCCGGCCTGATCGATGGCGGCGACAAAGGCCGCCGCGCTGCCGTCCATGATCGGAACTTCGGGACCATCGACTTCGATGATGGCGTTGTCGACGCCCATGCCGCGCAAGGCCGCGAGCACATGTTCGGCGGTCGAAACCAGCGGACCGTCACCATCGCCGAGAACGGTCGCGAGGTCGGTGGCGATAACGGAACCCGCTACCGCCGGAACTTCGCGGTCGGCATCTTCGAGACCGGTGCGGACAAAAATAAAACCTGCATCGATGGGTGCAGGTCCAATGGTGAGATTAACAGGCAGACCGGAATGTACGCCGACGCCAGTCACGGTGGCTTGCGACCGAAGCGTGGTTTGACGGCTGAATTTCATGCGATAACTGCCCACTACCCGACTTATACCCAAGACTGGAACCACGCTTGCACGCTGATTCGAAGCTTAAGCATCCCCAAGTCACGGCAGACCATAGTCACAGCCCCAAAGCGCGCCAACTCACGCTTTTTTACCGATTGTTACCCTATCTCTGCCGCATTCGCGCCAAGGCTTAACCAAATTCCGAACCGGTTGGACACCATTCCGGCCGCGCCATCCGACCACGAAATACATAATTAATGATTTAAAATCAGTCGGTTGGGTATCCAATGACATTTCGTCGCGGCCGATAAGAAAGGGGCCCCGGCTGGATCAGCCGGGGCCCCTTGGGTCGCCAGAATTGTAACAAACTTCAGTTGGCCTGCCGGCGCAGGAAGGCGGGGATATCAAGATGGTCGTCGCCCTGTGGCGCCGGTGCAACAGGTGCCGGGCGGCCGTGGGCGTCCAGGCCCTGCGGCGCGGGACGCCTTGCATACTCCGATACCGGCTCGTTACCCGCCATTTGCTGCGCGACGGTGCGCTGCGGCTTGCGCTCGGGGAGCGGCGACATCGACGGTCCCGAGGCGCGGGCCGCGATCGGCGGCTCGGTCTCTT
This sequence comes from Bradyrhizobium sp. KBS0727, assembly GCF_005937885.2. NCBI lineage: Bacteria > Pseudomonadati > Pseudomonadota > Alphaproteobacteria > Hyphomicrobiales > Nitrobacteraceae > Bradyrhizobium > Bradyrhizobium sp. KBS0727. The sequence continues at coordinate 5,540,182 of NZ_CP042176.1, forward strand.
CGTCGCGGCGGCCGAGGCCGACATTGGCCAGCCGCTGCAGCAGCGACAGCCGGGTCTTCTGCGGGTGCTCTTCCTCCGCGTCGCCGCGGGCCTGCCGGATTTCGGCCTGCGCCGGCATCGGAAGGTCCTCGAACTTCGGCATCCGCGGGGTGCGGACCGGCGGACGTTCGGCCGCCTGCGGAATGAAGGTTTCAGGCATCACCGGCACCTCGGCCTCGAGGCGGGGGGCGTCGTGATGATCCGGGAACAAAGTCGGCTTCTGTGCGATCGGGCGAACCGTGACGTCGCCATAGGACGCGGACTGCAGCGGCGCCTGCTGTTGCGCTTCCGGAGTGGCGACGGCGGCGGCAATGGCGGCAAGTGCTGCGCGCTCGACGTTGCTGGACTGGCGCTGCTGCGCCGGCGCGGGAGCCTGCACCGGCGCTGACGCCTGAGTCGCCGGCTCGAGCTTCTGGGCGCGCTCGGCCATCCGCGCATTGTCGGCGCGCAGCCGCGCGGTCAGTTCGGCCAGACGGCTATCGGGGGCCGAGGTCGCAGCAGGGGCTGCAGCCGCGGCCGGCGCCGCGTTGCGGGCGATCAACGCCTGCTCGATGCCGGTGGCGACGACCGAGACCCGGATGATGCCGTCGAGCGTTTCGTCGAAGGTGGCGCCGACGATGATGTTGGCGTCCTGGTCGACTTCCTCGCGAATCCGGGTGGCGGCTTCGTCGACTTCGAACAGGGTCAGGTCCTTGCCACCGGTGATCGAGATCAACAGGCCGCGCGCACCCTTCATCGACGAATCGTCGATCAGCGGGTTGGCGATCGCAGCTTCAGCCGCGGTCAGCGCGCGCTTCTCGCCGGTGGCTTCGCCGGTGCCCATCATCGCCTTGCCCATCTCCTTCATCACCGCCCTCACGTCGGCGAAGTCGAGGTTGATCAGGCCCTCCTTGACCATCAGGTCGGTGATGCAGGCGACGCCCGAATAGAGCACCTGGTCGGCCATCGCGAAGGCGTCGGCGAAGGTGGTCTTTTCGTTGGCGACCCGGAACAGGTTCTGGTTCGGGATGATCAAGAGCGTGTCGACCACCTTGTGCAGTTCGGCAATGCCGGACTCGGCGGTGCGCATGCGGCGCTGGCCTTCGAAGTGGAACGGCTTGGTCACCACGCCGACGGTGAGGATGCCCATGTCGCGCGCGGTCTTGGCGATGACGGGGGCGGCTCCGGTGCCGGTGCCGCCGCCCATGCCGGCGGTGACGAACACCATGTTGGCGCCGGTGAGATGGTCGCGGAGCTCATCGATGACCTCCTGGGCTGCGGCCGCGCCGACATCGGGCTGCGATCCTGCGCCGAGGCCCTGGGTGACCTGCGTGCCCATCTGCACGATGCGCTGGGCCTTCGACATGGTCAGCGCCTGCGCGTCGGTATTGGCGACGACGAAATCGACGCCCTGCAACCCGGCAGTGATCATGTTGTTGACGGCATTGCCGCCTGCGCCACCGACGCCGAAGACGGTGATCCGCGGTTTCAGCTCGCTGATGTCAGGGGGGGTCAGATTGAGTGCCATGGTTGCCTCTCGATTACGACGCGCGCGTTGGTTCGCCCCGGCCGGCGGCCGCGGGAGTTGGTGAAAGTCGTTTGGTCACAGGATCGATCATCAGAAGCCCTCGCGAAGCCATCGTCCGACCTTTCCGAAATAGCCGTCAGTCCCTGTCCTGACCTGCCGCGTATGCCGCGGTTCGACATGTTCAAGATGAGCGTATTGCGGATAGACCAGGAGGCCCGCGGGCACCGCGAACGAGGCGCTCTTGGCCTCGTTGGGCAGCCGGCCGAAACCGAGCGGACGGCCGATGCGGACCGGCCGGTTGAGGATACGGGTGGCGAGCTCGACGGTGCCGGTGAGCTGGGAAGCGCCGCCGCTCAAGACAACCCGCGCCCTCGGCTCTGCCGCAAAGGGAGAATCCGCGAGCCGGTCCCGGACCATTTCAAATATCTCCTCGGCGCGATGCCGGACGATGTTTGCGATCGTGGCGCGCGATACGATCTGCGGCGCGTCACGTTCGTCGCCTGCCGCCGGTACCGACATCAATTCGCGCGCGTCAGACCCGCCGGTCAGCACTGTGCCGTATAACGTCTTGATTCGCTCGGCATCCGCAATGCATGCGCCGACGCCGCGAGCAAGATCCATCGTGATGTGCTGCCCGCCGACCGCGAAACCCGAGGCGTGCACGAAGCGGCCGCCCGAAAAGGTCGCGATCGTGGTCGATCCGGCGCCCATTTCGACCACGGCGGCGCCCAAATCAGCCTCGTCGTCGGTCAGGACGGAAAGACCTGCGACATAAGGACTCGCCGCCATGGCCTCGACGTTGAGGTGGCAGCGTTCGACCACCAGCATCAGGTTGCGGGCGACGGTGGCGTCCGCCGTCACCACCTGCATGTCGATGCCGAACTGCCGCGCCACCATGCCCCTGGGGTCGCGGATGCCCTTGACGCCGTCGAGCGCGTAGCCGACCGGCAGCGCGTGCAGCACGGTGCGGCCCTCGCCGGTGGCGTGGCGCATCCCGGTCGAGGTGACGCGGGTGACGTCGTCGGACGTGACCGAGCCGCCCTTGATGTCGGCGGCGGCCTCGACCAGTTGTCCTTGCAGCCGACCGCCGGAAACCGACAGCAGAACCGACTCGACGCGAACCTTGGCCATGCGTTCGGCCATCGAAACCGCCTGGCGCACCGCTTGCTCGCATTCGGCGAGATCGACCACGGAGCCCGCCTTGACGCCGCGCGACTGGATCTGGCTGTAGCCGATCAGTTCGACGGCGTGGCTGCGGCCGCGCAAGGCCTCATTGGGCGGGCACGGCTTCAGCCGCGCGATCATGCAGGCGATCTTGCTGGTGCCGATGTCGAGCGAGGCCACCAGCGCGGTGCGCTTCTGTGCCATCGGCCGCGTCTTCGGGGTCTGGTTGCGATCGAGACCGGTCATGCGTCACCGGCCTTTTTCTTGGTCTTCTTGTCCTTGAACAGTTCGTCGCGGGCCTTGGCCGCGTCATCGGACAATTGCACCGTCAAGCGGTCCGGCAGGCGCATGTCGACGGCTGTGATGTCGCGCGAGAACAGCTTGTCGTCCTTGTCGAGCTTGCTCAGCAGAGCCAGTGCATTGCCGACGTCGTTTTCCGGCAGGCGAATATCGAGGCCATCCTTGAGCCGCAGATTCCAGCGCCGTTCGCCGACCAAGATCGCCGCCTTGGTCACGGAACGGACTTGCGGGTAACGATCCAGCAGCGCGAGGAAATCACGCGCCTTGCCGTCGGCGCCCTTGCCCACCACCAGCGGCAGCGTGACGAAGCGGCGCGCCACGAACGGTTCCAGCACCGCGCCGTCCTCGGAGATCACGGACAGGCGGCCGTCCTGCTGCCACAGCGCGAACGCCGACCGCTCGACGATGTCGATCTGGAGCTGGCCGGGATAGAACTTCAGGATGGTGGCGTCGGCGATCCACGGATTGGCCTTGAGCTTGTCGCGCACGGTGGTGGCGTCGAGGAACAGCAGCGAGGAACGGCCATTGACGCCGCCGATCGCGAGCACCTCATCCTGGCTCAATTGCTTGCGGCCGTTGATGGCGACGGTGGTGATGCGGAACCCGGCCGAATTGGCCAGCGCATTGCGGGTATCGCTGAGGGCTGCCGTCAAATCGTCGAGATGGCCACCCTTGACGATCCCGAGGCCGGCGCTGCCGAGCAGCATCAGCACGGTCAACGCAACGCCGGTGCGGTTTGGAAGGTAACGCTCCAGCCAAAGGATGATTCGGTTTGGCGGCGCGCGATCGACCGGAGCCCTGGTGCGGGCAGGAAGGCCCAGCCGCTCGCGCAGCAGCACCACCGCTCCGATGGCGGCGGCTTTCAGGTCAGCTTGGGGCCCCAGCGATCTCAGCGACCGAGCGAGGCGTCCTGCACCATCCATTGCACGAGCTCGTCAAGTGTTGTTCCCGCAAGCATTTTTGCGAGTTCTGGCGCAGATGGCTCTCGGTGATGCCGGGCTTGATTGCTGACCTCAAAGTCGGAACAGCGAACGCCCCGGCAGCCAAGCGCCACATGCGCCGCCAGCGTTAACCTTCGGACTTCCTGGTAAACAAAGGGTAAATTGGGGGCGCGTTACGCGCGTTTTGGTCCGTATTCTGAGTAGTTTGCCGGACATTGGTTAGGATTTTAGTAATAATTCTCATGACCGGGCCGGTTCCCCGCCCAAGGCCGCAACGAGACCCCGGCAAGGCCTTGGCGGCGCGTTCAAATCCGCTCGCGGCTGCGCTTGTCGGCCAAAACGATCTGGTCGCGCAGAAAATCCGCGAATTCGATCCCCTGCGCCTTCAGCGCCTTGGGATAGAGCGACGCCGCCGTCAGGCCCGGCAGGGTATTGGTTTCCAGATAGACCGGCCCCTTGGCCGAAACGATGAAATCGGTGCGGGAATAGCCGCTGCAGGACAGCGCCCGGTGCGCCCGCAGCGCCTGCTCCATGATGTCAGCGCTGACGTCGGGGGGAAATCGTCCCGGGCAGATCTCCTGGGTCGACTTCAGCAGGTATTTGGCGGTGTAGTCGAACGCGCCCTCCCCCGGGATGATCTCGACCGGCGGCAGCGACAGGATGCTGCCGTCGGATCGCTCCAGCACGCCGCAGGTCGCCTCGACACCGGAGACAAACGGCTCGATCAGATACTCTTCGGTCTTCGCCGCATTGCGGACAGCAATAAGGTCCTGCTTCGCGTTGACGAAAATCAGGCCATAGCTCGATCCATCCCGCGCCGGTTTCGCGATCAGCTTGCCGTATTCGGCGAAGGCCGCGTCGATATCTTCCAGCGCGATGCCCTCCGGCGCCATGACGCCGGCAATCGCCGCGAACCGCTTGGCCGCGGTCTTGTCGAAAGCGAGATTCGAGGACGCCGAACCGGACCCGGTGAACGGAATGCCGCGCATTTCGCACGCCGCCTGCAGTTCGCCATTCTCCGCCCTGCCGCCGTGGAGGCCGAGCACCAGCACGCGGTCTTCTGCTTTCGCCTTGTCGAGCGCCGCCTCGAAGCCGAGGCCGCGATTGCCGGGCTCGAAGGCGTCCTCGAACGGACGCTGGTGATTGAGCAGGGTCTCGGATTTCACTTCATGCACGGTGTCGGCCGCGTGCCAGAACCAGAGGTCCGCCTCCGGCAAAGCCCGGTGCAGCGCCTGCGCGCTCGCCACCGAGACCAGACGCTCCTTGTTGGTGCCGCCGAACAGAATGGTCGTCCGCATTTCGTCTTTCCGCTGATTAAGTTCTGTCGTCATTCCGGGATGGTGCGCCAGCACCAGACCCGGAATCTCGAGATTCTCCAATGTGCACTTGCACATCGTAGTTCGATGCTCCGCATCGCCCCGGAATGACAGTTATTCAAAATTCCCGATCCGCTTGATTTCCCAGTGTAGCTCAATTCCGGAATTCGCTTTAACCCGTTCACGTACGGTTTCGCCCAGTGTTTCAATATCATGCCCGGTGGCGTTGCCGGTGTTGATGAGGAAATTGCAGTGCATTTCCGAAACCTGCGCGCCGCCGACGCGCAGGCCGCGGCAGCCGGCAGCATCGACCAGTTTCCACGCGCTGTGGCCGGGCGGGTTCTTGAAGGTCGAACCGCCGGTCTTTTCGCGGATCGGTTGCGCGGTCTCGCGATGGGTCTGCACCTCGTTCATCCGCGCGCGAATGATGTCGGGATCGGTGATGGCCCCGCGAAAACGCGCCGTGGTAAAAATGATCGAGGGATCGACGCCGCTGCTGCGATAGACGAATTTCATGTCGGCATTGGTGAAGACCTGTCTGGCGCCGTCGCGACCAATGCCGACCGCCTCGATCAGGACGTCCTTGGTCTCGCTTCCGTTGGCGCCGGCGTTCATGCGTAGCGCGCCGCCGATGGTGCCGGGAATGCCGAAGAAGAATTCCATGCCGCCGATCCCGGCCGCCGCCGCGGTTTCCGCCACACGCTTGTCGAGCGCGGCGGTGCCGGCGCTGACGATATCATCGTCCGCTTTGGTCTCGCCGAACGCGCGCGGCGACAGCCGGATCACGACGCCTTCGATGCCGCCGTCGCGCACGATCAGGTTGGAGCCGACGCCGACGACATAGACCGGCAACGCCTTCGGCAGATGCTTCAGGAAGTAAGCAAGGTCGTCCTCATCCGCCGGCGTGAACAGCACCTGCGCCGGACCGCCGACGCGAAACCACGTCAGCTCCGCCAGCGACTGGTTCGCCAGCAACCGCCCGCGCAGATCAGGCATCGCGGCTTTGAGATCGGCGGTGATGTCGGGGAAAGCCACGGCTAGCCCAGCGCCTTCAATTCGCCCGGCAGCGCGTAGGCCCATTGCGTGATGTTGCCGGCGCCGAGGCAAACCACGAGATCGCCGCGACCGGCCAGGCCGTGAACCACCTTGGCGAGTTCGCCCGCGTTCGGCAGCGGAATCACTTCCCGATGGCCGTGCGCACGCAAGCCCAGCACGAAATGGTCGCGGTCGATGCCGGGAATCGGCGCTTCGCCGGCCGGATAGACGTCCGCGACCACGACCGCGTCGGCATCGTTGAAGCAGGTGCAGAATTCCTCGAACAGCGATTGCAGGCGGGTATAGCGATGCGGCTGCACCACGGCGACGATCTTGCCGTTGGTGGATTCGCGCGCCGCCTTCAGCACGGCCGCGATCTCGACGGGGTGGTGGCCATAGTCATCGATGACCGTGACGCCGTTCCATTCGCCGGTCCTGGTGAAGCGCCGCTTGACGCCGCCGAAACCTGCGAGCGCCTTGCGAATGGCGTCGTCGGAAATGCCGAGCTCGTGGGCGACCGCGATCGCCGCGGTCGCGTTCAACGCGTTGTGGCGTCCAGGCATCGGCAGCATGATATCGGCGATCTCATGCGTCGTGTCGGTCTTGCGGTTGCGGAACACGACCTTGAATTTGGAGTCGCCGCCCGTCGGCGTCAGATCGACCAGCCGCGCATCGGCCTGCGGGTTCTCGCCATAGGTGATGATGCGACGGTCCTCGATCTTGCCGACGAGATTCTGCACCACGGGATGATCGATGCACATCACCGCAAATCCGTAGAACGGCACGTTCTCGACAAAATTCCGGAACGCGTCCTGAATCGCTTCAAACGTCTTGAAGTGGTCGAGATGCTCAGGGTCGATATTGGTGACGATGACGACGTCGGACGGCAGCTTCAGGAAGGTGCCGTCGCTTTCGTCGGCCTCCACCACCATCCAGTCGCCGGCGCCGAGGCGCGCGTTGGAGCCATAGGCATTGATGATGCCGCCGTTGATCACGGTCGGATCGAGATCGCCGAGCAGTGTTGCCACCATCGTGGTCGTCGTGGTCTTGCCATGGGTGCCGGCAATCGCCACGCAGCTTTTCAGCCGCATCAATTCGGCCAGCATTTCGGCGCGCCGCACCACCGGAATGCGCTGGGCGCGCGCCGCCATCAATTCGGGATTGTCGCGCTTGATCGCGGTCGAGACCACGACGACGTCGGCGCCGTCGACATTCTCGGCCTTGTGGCCGACCGAAACCTTGACGCCCTTCTCCCGCAGCCGCGCGACGTTGCCGCTTTCGGACGCGTCCGAGCCCTGCACGGTATAGCCGAGATTGCACAACACCTCGGCGATGCCGCTCATGCCGATGCCGCCGATCCCGACGAAGTGAATGGGTCCGATCTCGCGCGGCAATCTCATGGTGCATTCCCTATTATTCGCCGTCTTGGATGCCTTGCTTCGGCACGGTATGACAAGGGCTTTTTCCGGTCATTCCGGGGCGATGCGAAGCATCGAACCTCAGGGGTGCAATTGCACCCCGGGGAATCTCGAGATTCCGGATCAGTCCGCTTCGCGGCCTGTCCGGAATGACGAGACGTCAGATTCCGGCCACTTTCATCACCAGATCGGCCAGCCGCTCGGCTGCATCGAGCCGGCCCACCTTGCGGGCCGAGGCTGCCATCGCCGTCAGCCGCGCCGGCTCGGCGGCAAGCGCCGAGATTTCGGATGCGAGCCGGTCCGGGGTGAACTCGCTCTGCAGAATCCGCAATGCCGCATCCACCTGCGACAACACGCCGGCATTGGCGAACTGGTCCTGATCGATCGCGCCGGGCAGCGGCACGAGAATAGATGGCCGGCCGATCGCGGCCAGCTCGGCCACCGTGCCGGCGCCGGAGCGTGACACTACCAGATGGCTCGAGGCCAGCCGCGCCGGCAGATCGCTGAAGAACGGCGCCAGCTCGGCATTGATCTTGAGCCGGTCGTAGACCGCGCGCACCCGCGCCATGTCTTCGTCGCGCACCTGCTGCGTCAGGACCAGGCGACTCCAAAGCGCAGGCTCCAGCCGTTCGATCGCACCGGGCACGATGTCGCTCATCACCCGCGCCCCCTGGCTGCCGCCGACGACCAGCAGGCGCAACGGCCCGTTCGCCTCGGGCGACGCAAACGGCACCGCGGCGGCGGCAAGGACGGCGGGGCGCATCGGCGTGCCGACGGTGGTGGTCTTGCTTGCAAGCGACGGATCGCGATCGAGCACGCCGGGCAGCGAGGTCGCGATCGCGTCGACGCGGCCCGAGAGAAAGCGGTTAGCGCGGCCGAGCACCGCGTTGGCGTCGTGAATGATGCCGGGCACACCGAGCAGTCTTGCGGCCATCAATGGCGGCACTGTCGGATAACCGCCGAAGCCGACCACGGCGGCGGGCTTCAGCCGCCGCACCAGATTGGCCGCGACCAGCGTGCCATAGCCGAGCATGAAGGCGGTGCGCGCCAGCGACACCGGATCGCGGCCGCGCAGGGTCTCGCTCGGCACCACGTCGATATTTTCCGGCGTAAACAGCCCGCTGTAGCGCAGCGCGCGCGCGTCGGTCGCGAGCCGAACCCGCAGGCCGCGCCGGATCAGTTCGACGCCGAGCGCCTCGGCGGGAAACAGATGGCCGCCGGTGCCGCCCGCGGCGAGGAGGATCAGAGGGGTGTCGGTCATGGCTTCAAATAGCCGATGACGCGACGTTAGTCATTAGGGGCTTTCAAGAACGCTAGGGCGCCGAGCCCTCACCGAGAAGACCCAGCCGCCGCCACGTCCACACCGCCGCCGGATTCCACGACAGCATCCAGGCGAGGAAGTAGAATCCGATCGCGAGCAGATAGAGGAAGGCAAATCCGAAATACATCGAGTTGTATTCCATCAGGCCGCCGAACAGCGCGCCCATCAGGTTGTAGGCAAGCGCGGTCGAGATGTTGACGTCGGATCTACCGATCAGGCTCGAGAAAACGATGCCGGAAAAGAACAACGGCAGCGTCAGCAGTACGCAACTCAGAGCCAGACTGGCCAGCGGTGAACCGAGGACGACAAGCCCGTGGTTGCGGGCATAGAAATATCCAACGAGCAGACTGACCAGCAACCCTAAATAGGCAAGGCCGGTCTGCTGAAAGACCTTTCCGCGCACCAATAGATTGGCGAGGAACGCCATTACCAGAACCAGGATGATGGTAGCGGCGATGACAAGCCAGGTGCCGCCGAGATGCAACCCCAGTTCGGTGATGGCCTTGGTCTCCACCAGCATGAAGCCGGCGCCGAGAAAGAAGAACGGCAGGTAGCCGCGCTCGACCGTACCGCGCAGGCCGATGGTCTTGCGTACGAACAAGTAGCTCAGCACCAGCACCATTCCGAGCGAGATCATGTAGCTCACAGGATAGGTGCGCTCGATCATGTAGAAGAACGGCCAGTCGTCGGTCGGGACACTGGCCGCCGGATAGGGCTGCGCGAAGTGGGCGGAGACGTCGGTGAATCCGATCGCGGCGAGGCCGCCGGTTTCGGGCATGGCGATGTTGCCGCCCTTCTGGGTAATGAAAGCCGTCGTCGTGCTCGCATCATAACGCACGCGAACCGCCAGCGGCTTTCCGGCGCCAGGGATATCCTGAAGGATGTGAGATAGTTTGAAGCCCAGCGATTCATTCGGCAGGGCAAACGCCACCGACATCACGCCATCGGGCTTCAGCAGCTTGAATGCCTCCGTGATTCCCTCCCGCGTATAGACGTAGGAATCGACCCGGAGGTTGGAAGCGTGGCTGAGTGCGGTATGGGAATCCAGCACGCCGTAGATGATCAGATCGTATTGTTGCTGGGCCGTGCGAAAGAAGTTGCGGGCGTCGTTGATGCGCAGCGTGACGCGCGGATCGTCGTAGGGATGCTCGGGATGATAGTGCTTGCCGAGATCGGCGATGGCGGGATCGATCTCGATCGCATCGACATGCGACGCACCCATGCGCAGCGCCGCCGCCACGTCATTGCCGCTGCCGGCGCCGACAATCGCGACGCGCTCGGGCTTCTTTTTAAAGTTGAACGGAAACTCGTAATAGGCGCGAACGTAGCGATCTTCTTCTGGCTCGTGGCCGCGATTGCTTTCCGAAAGGTTGAAGACCTTCTGATAGTACGCGCCGCCCGACAGCAGGTTCATCAACCCGTCGGACTTGGCCATGCGCTCCAGCAATTGATATGGCGAATAGATCCGCTGGATTTCAGGTTGAACCGGCCATGACAGCACCGTCAGCAGCAGGCAAAAACTGGCTACCCCCAAAGGCAGGCGCGTATCGCGCGAGAGCACGAAAAACAGCAGGATGCCGCCGACCGCGGTGAACCAGACCACCGGCGGCAGCCAGAACAGGCTCATCGCGCACAGCACCAGGACGCCGACGATGCTGCCGACCAGGTTGAGACCGTAGGCTTTCAGCGCATCGGCGCTGTGAAGCAGTTTGCCGCAGAGCTGGCCGACCGGATAGCAGATGCAGGCGCAGAGTACGAAGCTAATCGCAAGCAGCATGTAGACCGGTCCACCCTGTTGCAACAGCTCGATCCAGCTTGGGCCCTCGGTCGCGACGCCGACGGTGCTTTGCTCGTGCATCGGAAGCGCCGTGAACAAGCCATTGCCGGCGCCGAGGTCGTAACGCAGCAGCGTGATGACGGCGACGAACAGCGCCAGCATCGGAAGCACCAGCGCCGGTGCGCAGGGCTGCTTTTCCGCCACCGCATATCCGGCGCCGAGGCCGAGGAAGCAGGCCAGCAGGGTGAAATTCTTGAAAAACGAGAATACCGGGAACACCGACGCCAGCCAGCGGATCATAACCAGTTCCAGCAGCAGGCTGACCATCGTCACCAGCACGATCAGCCGAATCCTTTCCCGGGTTCCGGCGCTGGCAAAGCCGTCCTCGAACAGCTTGCCCATCAACTCGACCTCGCGGTCGAGCCGACGCGCGAGCCAGCCCGGATTGAGGAGGACCAAAAGTGCCGCCACACCGAGCAGCGCACGCGCTGACATCAGCAGCAGGTCGGCCGCGCCGAACGCGCCGCGTTCCAGGAACAGGCGAAACGACAGGAGGGCATAAGCAAAGACGAGAATACCGAGGCAAATGCCGAAAAATCGGACCATCCTGCGGTTAGCCTCGTCCGGGTACTCGCCGCTGACGTAGTCGATGCTCATGATGTCGCCGTTTCCTGCGGTTGATGCGCCAAGGGCCAGCCTGCGGCAAAATGGTTTAGGATTCCGGCCGGGCTTTTAGAGAGTCTTGCTTAAGATTTGACGTGCCTTTGTTGCAACCTGTTGTGATCCAAGGCCGGTTCTATGCGTAACTGCGCGCCGTGTTGGCATCGTTCATCGATTCCACCTCGGTGCGCGGCCGCAGCCGCGTCAGCGCCAGCATCATGCCGACGCCATAGGCCAGCGAGACGATCGACGAGCCGCCATAGGAGATGAACGGCAGGGTCATGCCCTTGGCGGGGATCAGTTGCAGATTAACCGCCATGTTGATCGCGGCCTGCACACCGAACAGGATGGCGAGACCGGAAGCTGCAAAACGCGAGAACATGTCCTCGCTCTGGTAGGCGCGGAGCAGCGTGCGGATCACGATGAAGGCGAACAGAGCGACCAGCGCCAGACAAAGGATGATGCCGAATTCCTCCGCCGCCACCGCGAACACGAAGTCGGTATGGCTGTCCGGCAGGCTGCGCTTGGCGATGCCTTCGCCGGGGCCAAGGCCGAACCAGCCGCCGTTCCAGAACGCTTCCATCGCGGTATCGACCTGGAAGGTGTCGCCCGAGGCCGGGTTCATGAAGCGCTTGATGCGGCCGGCGACATGCGGGACCAAAAGATAGGCGCCGAACAATCCGGCACCGGCGGCGCCGGCGAGGCCCGCTACCCAGATCATCCGCATGCCGGCGATGAAGAACAGCGCGCCCCACACCATCAGGATCAGCATGGTTTGACCGAAATCAGGCTCCATCACCAAGAGCGACACCAGCATCAGCAGTAGCACGATCGCCATCGAGGTCGCCGGCATTTCCGGCCGCTTGGTCGATTCCGCAAACAGCCACGCCGCCATGACGACGAAAGCAGGCTTTGCGGATTCGGACGCCTGGATATTGACGCCGAGCAGCGTGATCCAGCGCCGCGAGCCCTTGACCTCCGGGCCGAGCGCCAGCGTCGCCACGATCAGAGCGATCGAGACCGCGAACACCAAAAGCGCACTGCGCCGGATCGTCTTCGGTGACATGAACGACACCGCGATCAGCACCATGAACGACGGCAGCAGGAACATCACGTGCCGGCTGAAGAAATGAAAGGGATCGAGCCCAATTCTGGTTGCCACCGGCGGGCTCGCCGCCAGCGACAGGATGACGCCGCCCACCATCAGTACGGAGATCGCGGCAAGCAGCAGCTTGTCCACGGTCCACCACCATTCCGAAAACGGGGTGCGTTGGTCACGGGCGAGCATGGGCATCCCCAAATGGCAGAGGTAGCGCCCATTGGTGGCCGAGGATGGTTTCCAAGAGGTTAATGGGGACGGTAACTTTTGAGGGATACCCGCTCCCTGGTCGCCATAGCCCGGCTTGCTCCGGCCACGTTGCGCCGCCGTTCACACCACTGGCTTAACGCCAGGACGCCCACACGCGATCGCGACGCTCAAAGTTCGCGGAACCCGATCTCGAGCAGCTTGCCTCATGTACCATTGAGTGGTACAAACACTCATTCTGGAGTTGCCAGATGATTGTTGGCTTTCGAGATGGCTGGCTGCGCGCCTTCTTCGTCGAGGATACAAAATCCAGGAAAATTCCTGCTGATCTGGAAAATCGCTTGTTTCGAAAAATCCAGATGATCGACGATGCCGCGACGGATCAGGACTTGCGGGTGCCACCTAGCAATCATTTCGAAAAGCTACGCGGCAATCTGGATGGATTCCACTCCATTCGCGTTAATCAGCAATGTCGGTTGATTTTCCAGTGGGACGGCAGCTGTGGTGAAGCGACCGGCATTTATCTGGACGATCATTCCTATCGGTGAGGTGAACGATGTTGACGACGAAGCGCAAGCCGGCGAGCGTCGGTGAAATTCTGCTTGAAGAGTTCATGGAACCGATGGGTTTGACCCAAGGCGCCCTTGCCAAGGCCATGGGGGTACAGCGCAAGCACGTAAACGAGCTGTGCAACGATCGTCGCACCGTCACCGCGTCCACGGCGCTGATCCTTGCCCGCGTGTTCGGCAATAGCCCGGATTTCTGGCTGAACGTGCAGCGGCGCGGCGATTTGTGGGATGCGATGCATTCGCCCCGCGAACGCGAGCGGATCAAACGCGCTCGGCCACTGAAATCGGTCGCATGATTTGCCTCCCTGGCGTTGAGTCAGCAGACAGAATGGGACGGGCGAAAGCGGTATCCGCGAATTAACGAGGTTTTGCTCCACTGCCCCTATCCGATTTGTCGCGAGCGTCGTTGGCCGAAGGAATTGTTACACACGCCGCCTCCGCAGGCGCGCGTGTTGACTTTCCGGCACAACCACCAAATACTCGCAAAAAAAGCAGAAAAGACGGTCGAAAAGACCGATTAAGTGGGGAGGATACGATGCCGACTTCACGTCGAACGCTGCTGAAGAATTCCGCCGCCGCTGCCGCTATAGCCAGTCTCGATTGGACGCGCGCGCAGGCGCAAGCCGAAACGGTGCGCATCGGCGTGATCTACGACCTGACCGGCCCGTTCGCGGCGGGCGGCTCGGTCGCCTCCGCGGTCGGCACGCAAATCGCGATCGATCTCGTCAACGAGAAGGGCGGCATCGGCGGCAAGTACAAGGTCGCCCCGGTCAACGCCGATTCCCAGAGCAAGCCCGACGTCGCGATCAACGAGGCGTCACGCCTGATCGACCAGGAAAAGGTCGACATCATCAACGGCGTGTATGCGAGTTCGCATGCGGTGCCGCTCGCGGCCAAGGTCGAGCAGCAGAAAAAGATCCTCTGGATCACCACTGCGGTTTCGACCGCCGTGTTCAAGGACAAGAACCTGCAATACGTGTTCCGCGCACAGATTCATTCCGACCAGTACGGCCAGGCCTTTGCCGGCTTCCTCGCCGAACACGCCAAGGCCAAGCTCGGCATGGAGCCCAAGGACGTCAAGGTCGCGCTGATTCACGAAGACGGCCCCTACGGCGTCGGTGTCGCCGCCGCCGACGAGGCGTATGCCAAGGAAGCCGGACTCCAGGTCGTGCTCAAGGAAGGCTATTCCGCATCCGCCCCCGACCTCTCGGTGCTGGTGACCAAGCTCAAGCGCGCCAAGGCCGACGTGATCTCGCACGCCGGATACAATCCCGACATCACCCTGCTGCTGCGCCAGGCGCGCGAGAGCGGCCTCAAGTTCAAGATGCTGTTCGGCAACGGCGCGGGCTACAGCCAGCTCGACAAGCTGCGTGCGGCCTTCGGCGCCGACATCGACAATTTCTGCAATATCGACCCGGTGCCCGCGCAATTGCTCGACGCTTCCAAACTTGCGCCCGGGATCGGCGATCTCACCAAGACCATGGTGGCACGCTACAAGGAGAAGACCGGCGCGACCGACGTTCCACCGCATTGTTCGATGGGCTTCAACCAGACCTGGATCCTGCTCAACAACGTGCTGCCCGTCGCCAAGGAGAAATATGGCGGCTTCGACCCCGATTCTATTCGCAAGGCCGCGCTCGACGTCGACATACCCCCGGGCGGCACAATCCAGGGCTATGGCGTCAAATTCTATCCGCCCGGTACGCCGCTCGCCGGCCAGAACGAACGCTCGACGCCGGTGGTGATGCAAAACGCCGGCGAACATATATCGGTGGTCTGGCCGACCAATATCCAGACCCAGGATCCGGTTTTCCCGCTGCCGAAATCGTCGGTCTACGCCGCGTAGACCTTACCGGTTCTGATTGAATCAGAACCGGGCTCCAGCTTTTGCTTTTGACGCGTTTTCTTGACGTGAACCGCTACGCACTTCACTTGAAAACGCTTTGGCCTCACAGCGTGACGCGACGGCCCTCTTCGGCGGCCCAATAGCCGGCGTAGTTGACCTTGATGGTCTCGAAGGCGAGCGCGAGATCCGAGAGCGGCTGCCGGCCGGTCGCGACGCATTCCATGAAATCCTGGATTTCCTGCAAATAGCCGCGCGTCCATTCCTCCTCGAGGCAGACATATTGCCAGCCGGTCTTGCGATCGACCTTTTCCGTAATGTAGACGCCCGCGAGCTTCTCCTCGCTGGTCTGGTAGCTCATCATGTGCGTGTTCGGCGTGATGTTGGCGAACAGCGCGCCGCTCGAGGTATGGGTCTCGATCAGGTTGCGCACGCCACCCAAAATCATGTCGCCGGAAAACACCGTCGCCTTGGTGCCGTCGGAGAAGGTGACTGACAGCATGCCCCAGTCCTCGACGTCGACCGGATTGGCCTTGAGCACGGTTCGCTCCTCCGGCCGCAGGCATGCCGCGACGTTGCCGACGTCGCAGATCACGCTGGCAACACCGATCGTCTCGCCGCGCGCCTTGGCCTCGACCTGTTTGAGATAAAGTACAGCCGAAAGCGGATGGCATCCCATCCGAATCAGCGAGCCGCCGCCGGTCATCGCCCATTGCGCCGCGTGCGCGGCGTGCGAGCCGCTGTGGCTCTCCTCCCCCTTCATGAAGAGGATTTTGTCCTTGGTGGCCTTGAGTATCTCGACGGTCTTGGTCACCGCCGGCGCGTAGATCCAGTCTTCGGCATACATGAAGAGCTTGCCGGTGCGGTCGATCGCAGCGCGGGTCGCCTCCATTTCCTCGAGTACGCGTTCGTACATCCGCGCCTTCGGCACGTGCCTGCCGATCGGCGCCTTGTCGCCATCTCGCCCGAAATAACCCCCGAACGGCTTTTCGCAGATCACATGCTTGCCGGCCCGCATTGCGTCGACGATCATCGCAGCGTGCAGGTTGGGCGGCGTGCAGATGTCGACGACGTCGATCTCGCCGTCGGCGATCAGATCGCCAAAGCTGCGATACACCGTCGGGATCCGGTGCCGGCGGGCAAAATCCACCACGTGGTCGCCCCGCGCCGCGACGGCTTTGACTTCAACATTCACGCCGTAGACACGTCTGTAGGCGTGCATGTGCAGCTCCGAAACGAAGCCGCAGCCGACCAAACCGATCCTGATCTTCGTCACTGCGAATGTCTCCCCTTGTCGCGGGCAACAATCTTATGTTTTTGTCGGCGGCGATCGGCGATCACACCACCGGCTTGACGCCCGGCATCGCCGTGACCAGGTCGCGAAACGCAGCGCCACGGATTTCGAAATTGCGGTACTGGTCGAATGAGGCGCAGGCCGGCGACAGCAAGACCACCGGATCGGCAAGCCCGGACGCTTCCGCATCACGTGCGGCATTGGCGACCGCCACATCCAGCGTCTGCGAAATCTCGTGCGGCACGTGCGTCCCCAGCGTCCCTGCAAATTCCTGCGCCGCTTCGCCGATCAGATAGGCCTTGCGGATACGCGGAAAGTATTCGGTGAGACTGGTGATGCCGCCGAGCTTCGGCTTGCCGCCGGCGATCCAGAAGATGTCAGCGAAGGACGACAGCGCATGCGCCGCGGCATCCGCATTGGTGCCCTTGGAGTCGTTGACGAACAGCACGTTGCCGCGGCGGCCGACCTGCTCCATGCGGTGCGCGAGACCCGGAAAGCTGCGCAGGCCATTTTGCAACGTCTCGGTGCCGATGCCGGTTGCGAGCGCACAGGCCGCCGCACAAGCCGCATTCTGCGCATTGTGCAGGCCGCGCAGCGAACCGATACCGCCGAGTTTGGCGATTTCCCGGCGCGCACCGCCCGACGCCTGGACGATGACTTCGCGCTCGACATAGATGCCGTCGGGCAGCGGGTTTTTCACCGAGATCCGCACCACGCGCTTGCCCGCCTGGTCGAGCCGGTCGGCGATGTTGCGGGACCAGCCGTCGTCGACGCCGACGATCGACGTGCCCTGCGGCTGCACGCCCGCGACCAGCCGCGCCTTTACCGCGGCATAGTTTTCCAGCGTGCCGTGGCGATCGATATGGTCTTCGCTGACATTGAGCAGGATGCCGACGGAGGGATCGAGCGAGGGCGCAAGGTCGATCTGGTAGGACGACATCTCGATCACATGCACCCGCCCCATCCGCGGCGGTTCCAGCGACAGGATCGCGGTGCCGATATTGCCGCCCATCTGGGTGTCGTAACCCGCGACCTGCATCAGATGCGCGATCAACGCGGTCGTGGTCGACTTGCCGTTGGTGCCGGTGATGGCGACAAACGGCGCCTCCGGCGCGTGACGGCGGCGCTCGCGGCAAAACAATTCGATGTCGCCGATGACCTCGATGCCGGCCTGCCGCGCCATCAGCACCGACCAATGCGGCGAGGGATGCGTCAGCGGCGCGCCGGGCGTCAGGATGAGGGCGGAAAAATTCGCCCACGATACGTTGCGCAGGTCGGCGGTGATGAAGCCGGCCTGTGCGGCCTTGGCGACATTATCGGCCGAGTCGTCGCCCGCGATCACGTCGGCACCGCCGGCCTTCAAGGCGTGGCAACTCGCCAGCCCCGAGCCGCCGAGGCCGAAGACGGCGACCGTCTTGCCCGCAAAGGAAGTGACGGGGATCATGATGGGACTGCCGTCATTCCGGGGCGCGCAACGCGCGAACCCGGAATCTCGAGATTCCGGGTTCGTGCTGCGCACGCCCCGGAATGACAACAGCAGAATTGCACGGGCATCACCGCAGTTTCAGCGTGGAGAGGCCGGCCAGCGCCAGCATCACCGAGATGATCCAGAACCGGATCACGATCTGCGGCTCGGTCCAGCCCTTCTGCTCGAAGTGATGGTGCAGCGGCGCCATCCGGAAGACGCGCTTGCCCGTCAGCTTGAACGACACCACCTGCACGATCACGGAGATGGCCTCGAGCACGAACAATCCGCCGATCACGGCCAGCACGATCTCGTGTTTGACCGCGACCGCGATCGCGCCCAGCATGCCGCCGAGCGCGAGCGAGCCGGTGTCGCCCATGAAGATCGAGGCCGGCGGCGCGTTGAACCAGAGAAAGCCTAAGCCCGCCCCCAGCACCGCACCGCACAGCACCGCGAGTTCGCCGGTGCCGGCGACGTAGTTGATCTGCAGATAGTCCGAGAAAACCGCGTTGCCGGTCAGATATGAGATCATGCCGAAGCTGGCGGCGGCGATCATCACCGGTACGATGGCGAGACCGTCGAGACCGTCGGTCAGGTTCACGGCGTTGCCGGAGCCGACCATCACGAAGGCGCCGAACAGCACGAAGAACCAGCCGAAGTTGAACACCAGTTCCTTGAAGAACGGGATCGCCAGCGAGGTCGAGGACGCATCGCGGCCGAGCCGCACCAGCGCGTAGCAGGCCCCAATCGCGATCGCGAATTCGATCAGGAGCCGCAGCTTGCCGGCAAAGCCGCTATGGGTCTGCTTCGTCACTTTCAGATAGTCGTCGTAGAATCCGACAAAGCCGAAACCGAGCGTCACCGCCAGCACGATCCAGACATAGGGATTGGCCGGATTGGCCCACAGCAGCGTCGCCACCACGAGCCCCGACAGGATCATCAGCCCGCCCATCGTCGGCGTGCCCTTCTTGGAGATCAGGTGCGATGCCGGGCCGTCGGTGCGGATCGGCTGGCCCTTGCCCTGCCGCAGCCGCAGATGATCGATGATCCAGGGACCGAACAGGAACACGAACAGCGCGCCCGTCACCATCGCCCCGCCGGTGCGGAAGGTGATGTAGCGGAAGACGTTCAGGAGCCCGCGGAGGAAGCCAAGACCGGGAACGGTGTTGGAAAGCTCGATCAGCCAGTAAAACATTCAAATGCCCTATCACGCGGCTTGGTTGCGCCGTCTTCAGCGGGAGGCGCCCAGCGCTTGCGCCTTGATAATCGTTTTCGTCCTCAAACCAAGCAAATCCTGGTCATCTCGCAGGCAAGCCTCGCGAATCGCCACGCGAAAACAAGGGGTAGTCAGCCCGGCCAGTTTACGCTTTTGCCTGCAGGGCGGCCAGCAACCTCGGCACAAACTTGTTCACCCAGAACATCTTTTTGCTGCCTTTGACCACCACCACGTCGCCGCCCCGGAGCAGGGCCGCGATTTTCTGCGGATCGAGCGTTGCGGGGTCTTCATGCCAGCCCAGCGCCCGCCCGGCCGGCACCAGGTCATACAGATGACGCATCAACGGGCCGACGCAGTAGATGCCGTCGAGGCCGGGCAGATCGCCCGCGAGCTTGGCGTGATAGGCGGGCGCGTCAGCGCCGAGTTCCAGCATGTCGCCGAGAATGGCGATGCGCCGGCCGGCCGTCACCGGCCGCGCCTTCAGGCTGCCGAGGGCCGCCACCATGCTGGCCGGGTTGCCGTTGAAACTGTCGTCGATCACGGTGACGCCATCGGCCACTTGCTCGACGCCGCGCCCGGTCATGATGCCGACGTGGTTCAATTCCTTCGCCAGCGCCGTCGCATCGAGTCCGGCGGCATGGATCGACGCCAGCGCCGCCAGCGCATTCTGCAGCCGGTGCGGCGCGCCGGGCGTCAGGCTGAACGCCACTTGTTTGCCGTCGACCTGCGCGGTGACGTCCCAGCTTTCGCCCTGCGCGGTGTGGCTCAGCGCCTTTACTTCCGACGCATCCCCAAAACGCTCGACCTTGCCGTTCCACTCCGGTGCTTCGACGTCGGTCGGCAGTACGAGGACGCCGTCTTTGGGCAGGCCAAGCGCGATACTTACCTTCTCGCGGCGGATCGCTTCGAGGCTGCCGAGCTTTTCCAGATGAACCGGCTGCACGTTCACCACCAGCGCCACGGTCGGCCTTGTCAGTTCGCTGAGCCGCGCAATTTCGCCGGTCTGGTTCATGCCCATCTCGACGACCCACACGCTCGCGCTTGGGCTGGCATTGCACAGCGTCAGCGGCACGCCCCAGAAATTGTTGAAGCTGGCAGGGCTGGCATAGGCGTACGGGTAAGCGCCGAGAAATTCCTTGGTGCTGGTCTTGCCGGCGCTGCCGGTGAGTCCGATCACCGGTCCGTCAAAGCGCGCCCGCGCCGCGCGCGCCAGCCCCCACAGGCCGTCGATCAGCGTGTCCTTGACGATCAGCTGCGGGACCTTCACGCCTTCGATCCGGTGCGGCACGATCATCGCCACCGCGCCCGATGCTTCGGCCTTGTCGGCGAACTCCCAACCGTCGCGGGCGCTGGCGAAACTCGAAACGAAGCCGCCGCTCGGCGTGCCGCTCAGCGCCACGAACAGGCATCCCGGTTTTACCAGCCGGCTGTCCTGCGTCACGAAGTCGATCGGCGTATTCGGGAATTCGCCCGATACTCCCAACGCGCGGGCCGCTTCGGCAATCGTCCACAACGGCGTAGCGCTCATGCAACCCTCGCTGCGAGCGCGGCCGCCACCGCCTCGTGATCGCTGAAATGCAGAACCTTGTCGCCGACAATCTGCCCGGTCTCATGGCCCTTGCCGGCGATCAGCAGCGCGTCGCCGGGCTGCAACGCGGAGATGCCGGCCCTGATGGCTTCCGTGCGATCGCCGATGTCGTCGGCGCCTTTCGCTTCGGCCAGGATAGCGGCGCGGATCGCGTCCGGATTCTCGCTGCGCGGATTGTCGTCGGTGACGATGACGTGGTCGGCGTTGTCGGCCGCGATCGCACCCATGATCGGGCGCTTGCCGGCGTCGCGATCGCCGCCGGCACCGAAAATCACGACCAGCTTGCGCTTCGCATAGGGCCGAAGCGCCTGCAGCGCCTTCGCCAGCGCATCCGGCTTGTGCGCGTAATCGACGAAGATCGGTGCGCCGTTATGTTCGCCGACCCGCTCCAGCCGCCCCTTGGCGCCTTCGAGATGTGCCAGCGTTGCGAACACCGCAGCAGGCTCGCTGCCGGTGCCGATCGCGAGGCCCGCAGCGACCAGCGCGTTCTCGATCTGGAATTCGCCGACCAGCGGCAACTTGATCATGTGCTTGTGGCCGCGATGTTCGAGCACGAGCTTTTGCGCAAAACCTTCGACGGTGGCCTCGACAAGACGAATGCCCTCGCCTGCGCCATCCGCGTTGCGGCCGACCGCCATGATGCGCAGATTTTTCCCGCGCGCGACGTCGATCACTTCCGGCGAACAGTCATGATCGGCCGAGATCACGGCAACACCACCGGGTGGAACGAGATCGCGGAACAGCCGCAGTTTTGCGGCGAGGTAATGCGCGACGTCAGGATGATAATCCATGTGGTCGCGCGAGAGATTGGTGAAGCCGCCGGCAGAGATGCGCACGCCGTCGAGCCTGAACTGGTCGAGCCCGTGCGAGGACGCTTCGAACGCCAGATGCGTGACGCCGTCGGCGGTGATTTCGTCGAGTTGCCGGTGAAGCGCGATCGGATCCGGCGTCGTCAGCGAGCCGTAGACCGTGCGCTTCGGCGAAACCAGCCCGATGGTGCCGATGCTGGCGGAGGCGTAACCGAGCCGCTCCCAGATCTGGCGCGCAAATGCTGCGACCGAGGTCTTGCCGCTGGTGCCGGTCACCGCAGCGATCGTCTTTGGCTGCCCCGGATAAAAACGTGCCGCCGCCAGCGCCAGCGCGCGGCGCGGATTGGCGGTGACGACAAACGGTATGCGACGATCGCCCGGCGGTGCGTGATCGCAGGTGACCGCAACCGCGCCCGCGGCAATCGCCGCATCAATGAAACGCGAACCGTCGGTCTTGCTGCCGGCGAGAGCGAAGAACAGGTCGCCCGGCTTTACCGCGCGGCTGTCGACCGCAAGGCCATTGACGTCGAGTGCTGCCGCCTGCGGCTCGATCGCAGCGTCGTCGCTGAAGAGGTCGCGAAGTCTCATGGTCTTCCAGTCCGGCCGGCGCAGCTCGCCCCCGGTAGGGATTACTGGGTTGTCTTCGATGCCGCAAGAATAAGGCGGTCGGACGGCGGCAGATCGAACCGCGGTTCGATGCCCAAAAGCGGTCCGATGCGGGCGATCACTTTGCCGCCGGTCGGCACCGCGTTCCAGCCCGAGGTGATGAAGCCGTGGGTTTCCGGCAGCGCCTTCGGCTCGTCCAGCATGACCAGGAGCTGATATTGCGGGTTGTCGGCCGGGATGATCGCGGTGAAGGAATTCAGCACCTGCTTCTTGGAATAGCGCCCGCCCACGACCTTTTCGGAGGTGCCGGTCTTGCCGCCGATATAATAGCCCTTCACGTCGGCCGACTTGGCGGTTCCGATTTCGGCGTTCAGCCGCATCAGGTAACGCATCTTCTCCGACGTCTCCGGCTTGATCACGCGCTTCGCCATCGCTTTGGCTTCTTCTTCCGAGCGCTTGAGGAAGGTCGGCGGGATCAGCAGGCCGCCGTTGACGACGGCGTTGATGCCCATCACCGCCTGCAGCGGCGCCACCGCGATGCCGTGACCGAAGGAAATCGTGATGGTGTTGAGCTCGCTCCAGCGCTTCGGCACGATCGGCGAGGCACTCTCTGGCAGTTCGGTGCGCAGCCGATCCATCTGGCCGAGCTTCTTCAGAAACGCCTTGTGCGCCTCGACGCCCTGCGCCATCGCGATCCGCGCGGCGCCGACGTTGGAGGAGAAGGTGAATACTTCCGCCAGCGTGATCGAGCGGCCGAGCGGATGGGTGTCGTGGATCGCGAACTTGCCGAAGTGCAGCGCGCCGCGCGCATCAAAGAGCGAGTTCAGCGTCGCCTTGCCGGAATCGAGCGCCATCGCCAAGGTCAGCGCCTTGAAGGTGGAACCCATTTCGAATACGCCCGTGGTCAGGCGATTGATGCGGTCGGGATCGTGCGCCTCTTTCGGATTGTTCGGATCGAAATCCGGCAGCGACACCAGCGCCACGATCTCACCGGTCCGGACGTTGGAGACGAGGCCCGAGGCGGCCTTGGCCTTGTACTTGTCTTTTGCCTTAAGGAGCTCGTCGCGCAGCGCGTGCTCGACGCGCAGGTCGACCGACAGTTCCACCGGCCGCTGCAGCCGGTCGGTGGCGAAGCCGGCGCGGTGCAGATCGGCCAGACCGTTGGTGTCCAGCCACTTCTCCATTCCGGCGATGCCCTGGTTGTCGATATTGACCAGGCCGATCAAATGCGCAACTTCGGCGCCGGTCGGATAGACGCGCTTGTTCTCGCGCAGGAATCCGATACCGGGAATGCCGAGACGATGGATGTCCTGCTGCTGCTTCGGCGTGATTTCACGCTTCAGCCAGACGAAACCCTTGCGCGACGACAGGCGGTCGCGCACTTCGATGGTGTCGAGGTCCGGCAATGTCGCGGTTAAAAGTTCGATCGCCTCGTCCTTGTCGATGATGCGGCGCGGCTCGGCAAACAGGCTCGGTGCCTTGACGTCGGTGGCCAGCACCTCGCCGTTGCGGTCGACGATATCGGGCCGTGCCGTCGCGATCGCGTCCTGCGAAGCGGTGCGGCGCGCGCCATGACTGTCGGCGCCGACAGCAAACATCACCAGACGTCCGGCGAGGATGGCATAGACGCAGGCAAACGCCAGAATTGCCAATCCGACGCGGGCGCGGGCCTTCGCGGCGCGATCGACATTGCGCCCGTACAGCAGGCTGCGGATCAGCCGCTGCCGCCACGGCTCGGCCGGCTTTCCCGTGGTGGTGCGTGTCCGGTCGGTCATTGCTGATCTCCCGGCCGATTTGCCGGTGCCGGCACCGATCCGGTCACGGATTGTGGGTCGGCGGTAGCCTCGATGGTGTTGATCATCGCGCCGATCGGGTCGGGAGCGCCCGGCCGCGCAAAACTCGGCGGCCGCTCCGGCAGGTTCTTCAGGGTATCGTATTGCGTGGCGTTCAACGGCTTCAGCCCGAGATAGCGATCGGCAAGGCCTTGCAGCCGGAGCGGCGCATCGAGCTTGGCCCATTCCGCGCGCAGCGTCGCGATGGCGTCGCGCTGCTCGCGGATTTCCGCGTTCAGCCGCAGCACGCGCTCGACGCGCGCGGTCGATTCCATCTTGATCCGGTAGACGTAGGCCGCCGCGAACACCAGCATGCCGATGACGAGAAGATGGATGACGCGCATGGTCAGCCCCCCCTCATCACGTCGGCGAGCACGGGCCATGCCGGCAGCGCGTCCGCCGCATGCGCGGGCGCCGCGGTGCGCTCGGCGGCGCGCAGTTTTGCAGAGCGCGCGCGTGGATTGGCGGCAACCTCCGCGTCGCCGGGCGTAACCGGGCGTTTGGTCAGAATCCGGAAGCTTGGTGCCGTCTGCGCCACTTCCGGCAAATGCCGCGAGCCGCCGCCGGTCTTGCCGCGCGCGTTGAGGAAATCCTTGACGATGCGGTCTTCCAGCGAATGAAACGACACCACGACCAGCCGTCCGCCCGGCTTCAGCACGCGTTCCGCCGCCGCCAGCGCCAGATGCAATTCGTCGAGCTCGGCGTTGACGAAAATCCGCAAGCCCTGAAACGTCCGGGTCGCCGGATGGATCTCGTTCGGCTTGGAATGAACCACCTTGGAGACGATATCGGCCAGCGCCTGCGTGGTCGTGATCGGCGCTTCCTTGCGCGCGGCGACGATGGCGCGGGCGACGGCGCGCGAATAGCGCTCTTCGCCGAAGATGTAGATGATGTTGGCGAGATCGGCCTCGGAGGCCCTTGCCACCACATCCGCCGCGGTCGGACCGTCATGGCCCATCCGCATGTCGAGCGGACCGCCGAGCCGGAACGAAAAACCGCGCTCGGCCTGGTCGAGCTGCATTGAGGAAACGCCGACGTCCATCACGACGCCATCCACCCTATCGACCCCTTGCGCGGCGCAGACGTCGTCGAGATGGGAAAAGCGGTCTTCGACCAGGGTCAGCCGGCCGCCCGAGCGGTCGACGAGATCGAACCCGCCGGTAATGGCTGACCGGTCGCGGTCGATGCCGATAACCCGGGTTCCCGCGATATCGAGGATCGCGCGGCTGTAGCCGCCGGCGCCGAAGGTCGCGTCGACGTAAATGCCGCCGTCATGGGGGGCGAGCATCTCGACCGCTTCGCGGCCGAGAACGGAGATATGACGCGGCGCAGCCGGGGTCATGCGCCGACCTCTGGCGTATCCCAGTAAGGAAAACGGAATTTGGACACGAACGGGCCCATTGCGCCTCGAATCTCTGCGCTTCGCCGGGCTTTCCCGGCTAAAAAGCCGCCGTGAGGCGCGTTCGCCATTCCCCGCCCCGGCCCGCCAACCCTGACTTCCGGACGGAATTTGCTGGGTTGCCATGGCATTTCGAGCGTGAAAGAGGGCCTCTGCCGTCCCCAAAACCGGTTCGGCTCTTCACCACTTAGTAACGGCACTTAGCGTTAAGAAAGCGTTGATGAAGGCTAGCGGGTTTGGCGCAGTTTGCAGTCACGTGCCGGTGACCTCGGGCACCTCGGAACGGGTGACCTCGGACACCCGGAACGGGTGGCCTCGGGCAGCCTGAACGCCGGTGATGCACCCCGCACACAGTCCGGCAAAATGCGAGGCGGAACGGGACTGCCGGATTGCGCCGACAGCAAGGTAAAGGAATAGTAAACGCTGTTCATTTTTAGCGTTGCTGTCTTTCGTTGCCGTTCTCCTGCCCGGTTTGAGTTTCAAAATGGCTTCTGGTTCGTTCGCGTCTGCTGGTATTGATTCGAAGCGTCAACGCGCCCTTCCCGTTCCCAGGGCCAACGCAGACATGAAGACTTTTACCCCGGATTCCTCGATCGCTTCCGACGTCATCCCGTCGGCGAACTACGGCGATCGCAACAAGGGCCGACAGGCCGACATGATCGTGCTGCACTACACCGGCATGCCGGATGTGGAAGGTGCGATCGCCCAGCTCTGCACCGCGGGCACCGACGTTTCGGCGCATTACATCGTGCTGGAAGACGGCCGCATCGTGCAATGCGTGCCGGAGAGCAAGCGCGCCTGGCATGCCGGCGTGTCGTGCTGGGCCGGCGAGGAAGACATCAATTCCTGTTCGATCGGGATCGAGATCATCAACCGCGGCCACGACTGGGGCTATCCGGATTTCCCGCTGCGCCAGATCGCCGCCGTGATCGCGCTGTGCCGCGGCATCATGCTGCGCCGCCAGGTGCCGTCGCATCGCGTGCTGGCGCATTCCGACGTCGCGCCGGCGCGCAAGAAGGATCCCGGCGAGAAATTCCCGTGGCATTCGCTGGCCAATTCCGGCGTCGGCCACTGGGTACAACCGGCGCCGATCGTGCGCAGCGAAGCGCTCAAGCTCGGCAGCATCAGCGACGACGTCGCCGGCCTGCAGGCAGCCCTTGCCCGATACGGCTACAACGTCCCGACCCATGGCAAGTTCGACGGCGCCACCATGGAAGTCGTCACCGCCTTCCAGCGCCACTTCCGCCCCGAGCGCGTCGACGGGATCGCCGATCATTCGACCATGACCACGCTGCACGCATTGCTGGCGAGCCTGCCGGCGGATGCGCAGCAGACCACGACGATCGTGGCGACGTAGCTCCACCGTCGCAATGACGGATAGCTATTTGTCGCGGAGCACGAACCTCACCGTCCTGCTCACAGCAGCGAACAGCGCTGCTATTCGATCACCTCGTCGGCCTGAGCAAGCAGCGTCGCCGGCAGGCCAAGGCCGAGCGTTTTGGCCGTCTTGAGGTTGATCACGAGCTCCAGCTTCGTCGGCTGTTCCACCGGCAGATCGGTTGGATTGGCCCCCTTGAGGATTTTGTCCACATAGAAGGCGGCGCGTCGAAACAGATCGGACAAGGTTGCGCCATAGGACATCAGGCCCCCATCCTCGACAAACTCCCTTGCGGCGTACATTGCCGGAAGCCGGCTCTTCGCCGCCAATTCCACGATGCGCTTGTGCTCGCCATACAGCATCGGGCTAGGCAACAGAATGACGGCATCGGCGCGCTCTCGAGTCATTGCGGGAAATGCACCGTCGAGGTCGCCCGGGCCACTCGCCGGCACGAGTTGAAGCTGCAAGCCCAGCGCCCGGGCCGCAGTCTCGGTCTCCTTCAACATGCCATCGATCGTACGCTTGCCGTATGCACCAGGATGGTAAAGGGCCGCGACGCGAAAGATTCCGGGAATGGCGGCCTTGAGAAGTTCGAACCGTTTGGCAACCAATTCCGGACCAAGAAAGGTATTCCCTGTAATATTCCCGCCTGGCCGGGACAGGCTAACGATCAGTTCATCCCCGACAGGATCGGCCATGCCGGCCACGACGATAGGGATTGTGCTGGTTGCTTGTTTGGCTCCGCGAGCTGGAGACGTGCTTATCACGACGATGACGTCAACCTTGAGCCGAGCCAGATCGGCAGCCAGTGGCTGAAATCGATCTGTGTTCCAATCCCCGTAACGACGTTCGATCGCTATGTTCAAACCCTCAGTGTAACCAAGCTCCCGCAGCCCTTGGTAGAATCCAGCGGTTCCCGGGGTATCGGTCGAACCAGGGTTCAATACGCCGATAAGCGCGAGCTTTCCCTTCTGCTGGGCGTTAGCGGCGAACGGCCACGCAGCTGCCGCGCCGCCGACCAATGTGATGAACTCGCGCCGCTTCATTGCCAACCCCGGGCTCGAAGGTGGCATCTTAGCGGTTCAAACGGACCCACTGATAGGGCGGAAACCGGCTCCGGCGCCGCTTGCCTGAAGATTTGTAGTATCCGAAAGAGAAGCCCGGCCAGAAGCCGGGCTTCTTTTTGGCGGGCAGAGCGACAACAATCGTTGCTGTCTTCCTGATCTCCGCTGTCGCCCGCGCGGACGCGCGTTCCAATTGTCTTCACGAGGGAACGCTCGCGATCAACCGCCGTTGAACCGTAAGCCAAAGGAGACCGCCATGACGCGATCAGCAACCCTGCTTGGTGTTATCGCCCTGTTATCCGCGCTTGCCAGCCCGGCCTCGGCGCAACACGTCATTTATAATCCGGGCTGGTGCGCCCAATTTTATCCGAACGCAAACTGCCAGAATTACGGCGCCGGCAACCCCTATACGAGCTCCGGCTGGCGACGCGCCTATGGCTATCATGCTCGCTACTATGGCGGTCACCGCCATCGTCGCTATGTGTACTAGCTCTTCGCACCCGCATCACGGTCCAGCTCCGCCATTCGACGTGCATATAACCGCCGCAGCGGCTCCAGTTGCGTCGCAGCCGTTGCCGCAAGATATTCCGCGCGCGCAGCGTCGCGGCGGCCGAGCCGGCGCAACAGGTCGGCGCGTACCGCCGGCAGCAGTTCATAGCCTTTCAGTCCGCCGCGCGCCGCGATCGCGTCGATCAGGTCAAGCGCCCGCGCCGGCCCGTCGACCATCGACACCGCCGCAGCATGGTTGAGTTCGATCACCGGCGACGGGCTGATCCGCAGCAGCACCTCGTAGAGGCCCGCGATCTGCGGCCAGTCGGTGTCATCATAGTTCGGCGCGCGCGCATGCAGCGCCGCGATCGCCGCCTGCACCGCATAGGACTGCGGCCGGCCCGGCATCCGCAACGCCTGTTCCACCAGCGCCAGTCCCTCGGCGATCTGACCATGATCCCACAGCGCGCGGTCCTGCTCTTCCAGCAGCACGATGTCGCCGCCATCAGTCGCGCGGCCGGCGCGGCGTGAATCGTGCAACAGCATCAACGCCAGCAATCCCTTGATCTCGCCGCGGTCGGGCATCAGCCCATCCAATAGCCGCGCCAGCCGGATCGCCTCGCGTGCCAGGTCCGGCCGCATCAGGTCTTCGCCCGAGGTCGCGGCATAGCCTTCGGTGAAGACGAGATAGATCACCGCGAGCACGCCGCGCAACCGCGGCACCAGCGCTTCGCGCTCCGGCACCTCATAGGGAATGCCGGCGAGCCGGATCTTCTGCTTGGCGCGCAGCAGGCGCTGCGCCATCGCCTCCTCGCTGGCGAGAAAGGCGCGCGCCACCTGGGCCGTGGTGAGCCCGCATACGGTGCGCAGCGTCAACGCGACCTGTACTTCGGCGGCAAAGGACGGATGGCAGCAGGTAAAGATCAGCCGCAGCATGTCGTCGTCGAGCGCGGTTTCCGCGGTCTCGCATGGCGCCGATGCCTGCAGCAGCAATTCGTGCGTCAACGCCTCCTGCTTGCTGCGAAACGAAACGTTGCGGCGAACCCGATCGATCGCCTTGTTGCGGCCGACATTGACCAGCCATGCGCGGGGATTGGACGGCAACTCGGCGCTCGGCCAACGCTCCAGCGCCACCGCGAACGCATCCTGCAAGGCATCTTCCGCGAGATCGAAATCGCCGACGAGGCGGATCAGGGTCGCCAGCGCCCTGCCCGCCTCGTCGCGAAAGGTTTGTTCGATTTCGGTGGGTGTCATTGGCGCTCGTTGAACTCTCGTCGTCATTCCGGGGCGATGCACAGCATCGAACCCGGAATCTCGAGATTCCGGGTTCGTCCTTCGGACGCCCCGGAATGACAGCCTAGCCGTCAATTATCATAAACCATCACCGGCCTGACCTCGACCGAACCGGTCTTGGCGCCGGGAATGCGTGCGGCGACGGAGAGGGCGGCGTCGAGATCCTTGGCTTCGACCAGATAATAACCGGCGAGCTGCTCGCGCGTCTCCGCGAACGGTCCGTCGGTCGTCAGTGTCTTGCCGTCGCGGACGCGTACGGTGGTTGCCGTCGTCGTCGGCTGCAGGCCGTCGCCGGCCTTGAAATGGCCGCTCTGGACAATCGACTGGGTGTATACGCCATATTCCGCGGTCAGTGCCTTGCGCGCCGCGGCGTCCCTTTTGCCCAACTCGGCCTCGTTCTGATAGATCAACAACAGATACTGCATCTCGTTTACTCCTCATTGATCGGCTGGATCGCCGACACCCAGTCGAACGGGCCCCACGCAAAACGACATCGTCAGGATAAATTATTTTGGGCGCCGGAGCGGGATCATCCGCAGCCGCGGCTGCCCGGTTTTCGCCGGCGATCTCCCTTAATATCGAATATATCGATAATAACAGCCTATATTATTCGTTTGCCAAAACTACTCCGGAGCATACCGTTGGCGGCGGTTAAACCCGGGAGGCGACCATGAACGCCATCATGCAGATGAAATCGCGAATCTTGCTGCTGCTGGATTGGGTGGGGGATCCGATCGCACGATTCCTGGCACCGAGGCCGGTGCATCGCGCCGCCCTGATCGCGGTCAGGGTCGCAGCCAGCGGCAACCCGACCGGCGCATGAGCGGTCTGCGCCGCCTGATCGCCGACGAAGGCTTTGCGGTCTCGATCCTCGCGGCCGTGGCTGCAGCAACCATTCTCGCCTTCGGCTTTGACGCAACGGCGGATGTCATAGCATCAATGCTGGTCGTCGGCGGCGTGACGGCCCTCGCCGAGACGAAACTCAGATCCGGCAGAAAATCATGAGCGCGCCATCATGACTGCGCTTTGGCGTCGCCGGATTCGGCGAGCCGGCGCTTCAGCTCCCTGACTTCCTCGAAGCGCTTCGTCACATCGCGCATCACCGCAATCGTGCCCGTGACCTGTTGCGCGCCGTCTCGCAGCATCAGAATCGTGAATTCGACCGATATCCGCCGGCCGTCCTTGGTCAGGGCCGGTACCGACAACAGGTCGCCGTGACCGTAGCGGCTGGTTCCCGTCGCCATCGTATGGCGATAGCCGCTCCAGTGCCGTGCCCTCAGGTTTTCCGGGATGATCAGGTCGAGCGATTGACCGCAGGTCTCGGCGGCGGTGAAGCCGAACATCCGTTCCGCGCCGGGATTCCAGAACATGATCCGCCCCTCGCGATCGGTGGCAACGATCGCGTCGGAGGCGCTGTCGAGCAGCGCGTCGCCAAGTCCATCAGGAATGTTCATCGCCTGGCTCTGTCGGGAAGGATGGCGCCGATGTGAACCCGCGGGGCCATTTTGACAAGCGAGGAATACCGATGGCTGCGATCGGCAAAGCCGATAGGAAAGGATGTGGCCCTGGCGCGATCAGCGCCGCTTGCGCGCGCCGCGCTTGGCCGGCGGTGCGGCATTCGGCTCCTGCTCCCGGTGGGCATCGGCGACGCGATGCATGATTTCGACGGCGCGCGCCACCTGCTCGCCCTCCCGGTCCAGCGGATAGGCGACATAGGCCGGCATCGCGAATGCCGGAGCACCGCCGACGGCATGCAGCCTTCGCGTTTTCAACAGCGGCTCGACGATCCGCCGCGCGAAAAATCCGGAGCCGCCGTTTTCAAGAACGTGCTGCAATCCCAACCAGCCGATATTGGCCGTCAGCGCCGGCCCCGAAAAATTCGGAAAAAACACGCTGTGACGGGCATAGAATTCCGGGCCCCAATCGACATAGACATAGCCTGCTTGCGGTTCGGGCGCGCTTTTCGGATCGGTCGAGACCAGGATCAGTTGCTCCTCGAACAATTGCTCGACCTTGAGGCCCGGCCGGCTCTGCGGCGTATACATCACGCCGATATCGATGCGCCCTTCCACCAGCCCCTGCATCAATTCGGGCTCGAGCGCGCTCTCGGCCCGGATCGAAATGTCCGGCTGCTCGGCCCGCATCAGCGGCAACCAGCGCAACAGATATTCTTCCCACAGGCCGATACGGCCGCCGACGACGAGCGTTCCCGAAAATCCCTTGGGAATGCCGACGTCGTGACGGGCCTGTTCGACGGTGCGGACCAGCGCGGAGGCGTGACGCTGAAATTGCCGTCCCGCCGATGTCAGCGTGGTGCCGGCCTTGTTGCGAACGAACAGCGTGCAGCCGAGCTGCTGCTCCAACGTGTGAATGCGGGTACTGACGGTCGACTGGCTGACATGCAGCCGTTCGGCCGCGGTGATGAAGTTGCCAGAGGTGACCACCGTCAGGAACGTCCGGGCCAGTTCGGTGTCCATGGCGGGCCAATCCTCATATCGACGAGGCCGATATCAAATGCCGCTCTTTCGCGGATGTCAAAATTACGCGCCCGGGTGCGGATTAACCATCGCGATCGCTTGACGCAGGCCGCGCGAGCCCCCATGCCTTGGACGTCAGTCGGCCGGACGGCCGCTCCCGCTACGGTCGAAAGGCTGCGGGAGAGGAAAGTCCGGGCTCCATCGACATACGGTGCCGGATAACATCCGGCGGGGGCGACCCCAGGGACAGTGCCACAGAGAATGAACCGCTTCCCCCACCTACCCTCCCCGCTTGCGGGGGAGGGATGGGAGGGGGAAGTAAGGGTGAAAAGGTGCGGTAAGAGCGCACCGCGGGTCCGGCAACGGAAACGGCATGGCAAACCACACCGGGAGCAAAACCGAATAGGGACGGCAAAGCGGGATGTTCGCGCAAGCGATAACTCCGCAGGGCGATGTCAGGCTCGCCGTCCGGGTAGGTTGCTCGAGGCCATGTGCAAACATGGTCCCAGAGGAATGGCCGTCACGTATCGTCCGCGCAAGCGGGCGGTGCCTTACAGAACCCGGCTTACAGGCCGGCTGATATTCTATAGCGTTTTCGAGCGAAGTGGTTTTCCGGTTCGCGCAAAGAAAACGCGTCTTACCAAGTGAGAATGAGGGGTTCGGCGTAACGCGCCGGACCCCTCGCCAATTTGGGAGTTCGTCATTCCGGGGCGCGAAGCGAACCCGGAATCTCGAGATTCCGGGTTCGTGCTTCGCACGCCCCGGAATGACGTCGTGAAATCACGCCGCGATCTGCTCCAACAACGCCATCAGCGCTTCTGGCGCCGTGACGTTCGGCGAATGGCTGGCGTCGATTTCGAAGTAGCGCCAGGCCGGATCATTTTTTGTCATGCGCGCAAATGGCCCAAACGTGTCGGCCGGCGTGATGCGCGTGGCGTAGATGTAGCTGCGCGGCAAGGTCAGCGGCCCGCGCTGCAGCTTCAACTTTGTATCGAAGCATTTGATCGGCATGTGAACGCGGCGGGCCGCAAGCCATTCGACGTCGGCAGGCGAGGTATCCGGCGGCGTTTGCATCGGCGGCACGCGCCAGCCATCGCCGTCCTTTGCCGTCTTCTGCAGCGGCGTTCGCCCGGATTCATTGAGATCGAACAGCGACTGTCCATCCCCGGGCACGAAGGCGTCGATGTAGATCATCTGCGCAACCTTGGCGCGCGCGCGGTCGGCCACGCCGGTCGCGACCATGCCGCCATAGCTGTGGCCGACCAGCACGATGTCGCGCAGATCATCGTACTGGATGACGTTCAGCATGTCCTCGATGTGGGATTCGAGATCGAGGCCGGGATGGGCGAGATGCGCGCGCTCGCCCAGACCCGTATAGCTCGGCGTCACCAGCCGATGGCCTGCCGCCTGCATCGGCGGGTGCATCTTCTTCCAGGCCCAACCCGCCGACCATGCGCCATGACAAACCAGAAAGGTTTTCGGAGAGGTGGATTTCATTGGGCCGTTTCCCCATGGTTATTGTTGAAGGCTTAATTGCGAGTGTACCGGAGCTTCGCGTCGTGTAAACGTCGGCGCAAATCTCACCATCGTCATTCCGGGATGGTCCGAAGGACCAGACCTCAGGGGTGCGATGGCACCCCGGGGAATCTCGAGATTCCGGATTCGCTTCGCGCCCCGGAATGACGGAGCAAAAAAATTGGACATCTCCACCTACGCTATTCTCGTCGCCGGCGCACTTGCCGGCGGCTTCGTCTCCGGGCTTGCCGGTTTCGGCACGGCGCTGATGGCGCTGGGGATCTGGCTCTACATCTTGTCGCCGGCCGTTGCCGTGCCGCTCGTGCTGATCTGCTCGGTCAGTTCGCAGCTCTCGACGCTGCCATCAATGTGGCCGCTGCTCGATTTCCGGCTGGCGCTGCCGTTCGTGGTGGGCGGGCTGATCGGCATGCCGATCGGGACGCTGCTGGTCGCCCGTGCCGATCCGCAAGTCTTCAAACTGAGCGTCGGCGTGATGCTGCTGGTGTTTCCGGCGGCGCTCTATTTCATCCGAAAGCCGATGGCATTTCGTTTCGGCGGCCGGTTGGCCGACGCCGCCGTCGGATTTGCCGGCGGCATCCTTGGCGGCCTCGCCGGCCTCTCGGGTCCGCTTCCAACCCTGTGGGCGAGCGTACGCGGCTGGAGCAAGGATCAGCGGCGCGGCGTTTTCCAGATCTTCAACGGCACCGTGCTCGGCGCCGCGCTGTGCCTGCAGGTCGCGAACGGTTTTGTGGCACGGGAAGTGTTCTGGCTCGCGCTGCTGGCGCTGCCCGGCACATTTTTCGGCGCCTGGGTTGGCATGCGCACCTATCGGGCCCTGAGCGACCGTAACTTCTACGACGTCGTGTTGGCGCTGCTGTTTTTGTCCGGACTCGGCCTGGTGTGGAGCAGCATTGCTCCGAGATAGCGGCGCATGGCCGCCATGTGCACCGAGTAGATTGCTGTACGCTAAGCTGCAAAGCAGCTAACCCATCGCGCCATGAACGCCCCTCCATCTTCACGCGAACGTCTCGGACTGCTGCTGGGTTTTGTCGGCATGGCGACCTTCGGCGGCACATTGCCGGCGACGCGCATCGCCGTGTCGGCCATTGACCCGATGGCGCTGACCTCGTTGCGCACCGTGATCGCCGGCCTCTGCGCGCTGGCGCTGCTGGTCGTGCTGCGGCGCCCGCTGCCGCCCCGCGCGCTATGGCCGCAACTCGTGATCACCATGCTGTGCGTCGCCGTGCTGTTTCCGTTCCTGATGGCGCTCGCGGTTCAAACCGTCGACGCCTCGCATGGCGGCCTGGTGTTTGGAATCATGCCGATCGCCACTGCCCTGGTCGCCGTCGCCATCACCCATGAGCGGCCGCGGCCGTTGTTCTGGATCGCATCCGTCGCCGGCGCGGCGCTGGTGATCGCGTTCGCGCTGCGGCAAGGCGGTGGCACGCTGTCATCCGGCGATCTGCTGTTGTTCGCGGCCGTCGCCGTCTCCGCGGTCGGCTACGCCTTTTCCGGGCGGCTGACCTTGCAGATGCCGGGCTGGGAAGTCATCAGCTGGGTGCTGGTGATCGCGCTGCCGGTTTCGATCCCGGCCGCGGCGCTGACGATGCCCGCCGACATCACCCACATCGCGCTGAAACCATGGCTGGCGCTGCTCTATGTCGCGCTGTTCTCGCAATGGATCGGGTTCTTCGCCTGGAACGCCGGCATGGCGATGGGCGGCATCGCACGGGTGTCGCAGATCCAGTTGCTGCAACCCTTCGTCACCTTCGCGCTGGCGTCATACTTCAACGGCGAGACCATCACGCTGCAGATCCTGCTGTTCGCGTCAGCCGTGGTCGCAACGGTGGCGATATCGACGCGCACCCGTGGCCGGGCAGCGCCCGCGGCACCGAAACGGGACCGGGAGCCGCCTCAGCTCGCGGCCTCCTAATCGATCAGGTCCGGATTTTCAGCGACAAGCTCCCGCCGGGTTTTTTCCGACCGTATGGCGCGAAGCAGCACCCGCGCGGTCTTCATGTGCCCCGCCTTGACCGACAGGCCGATGATCTGGCTGACCGAGACGTCGCGCATCTGGTCGTCGGAAATCTGCTTGGCAATTTCGAGGGCGCGCCTGACGGCCGCCTGGTAACGCTCGCCTTCGACTGCCTTCTGCTTTTCGTCCTTGCGACCGTTGCCGGTCGCCATTGTTTCGGCAATGGCCCGGGCGGAAGCGCAGATCTCGCGGATCTTCTGCGCCGCGCCGATGTCGCCAAGCGGCTGATCGGCGGCAAATTCCCAGACGTCCGGTGGCCGATCTTTATGGAACCAGCGCATCGCGTAAGCCCCTTCGATGCCGGAAATATATTCCGGCATCGATCCCGTTAGCAAGAATGCGCAGCTATTCCGCGGCCGAGATGCGGCCGAACTCGGTCGCCTGCCGCTCGAACAGCCCGCGATAGATTCCGCCGGGGCGCGCCTTCAGCACGGCGTGGGTGCCGTGCTCGACGATCTCGCCGCGATCGAACACCAGAATCCGGTCGAGGCTGCGCACCGTCGACAGCCGGTGCGCAATCACGATCGAGGTACGGCCCTTCATCAACCGGTCCATCGCCTGCTGGATCAGCCCCTCCGATTCCGAATCCAGGCTCGACGTCGCCTCGTCCAGGATCAGCACCGGCGCATCGGCCAGAAACGCCCGCGCCAGTGCGACGCGCTGCCGCTCGCCGCCCGACAGCTTGACGCCGCGTTCGCCGACCAGCGTGCCATAGCCCTTCGGCAGCCGCAGGATGAACTCATGCGCGTTCGCCAACCGCGCGGCCTGCTCGATCGCCGCCATGGAGGCGCCCGGCCTGCCATAGGCGATGTTATCGGCCAGCGTCCGGTGAAACAGGATCGGCTCCTGCTGCACGATCGCGATCTGGCTGCGCAGCGAATGCTGCGTCGCCTGCGCGATATCCTGGCCGTCGATCAGGATCTTGCCGCCGCCGATATCGTAGAGCCGCTGCACCAGCTTGACGAAAGTGGTTTTGCCGGAACCGGAACGGCCGACCAGGCCGACCCGTTCGCCGGCGCGGATATCGACCGACAGGCCGTCATACAACGGCGAGCGATGCCCGCCGTAATGGAACGTCACGGCATCGAACACGATGCGGCCGCCCTGGATGTCGATCGGCGTTGCAGCGGGCGCGTCGGCAATGCCGACCGGCTCGCCATGGATAGCAACCAGTTCCTCCATGTCATTGACCGAACGCTGCAGGTTGTTGATGTGCATGCCGACGTCCCGCAGATAGGCGTGGATGATGTAGTAGCTGGTCAGCACATAGGTGACGTCGCCCGGCGAAGCGCGCCCGGCAATCCAGAGCAGGATCGCGCCGCCGATCACGGAGGCGCGAAAGCACAGCAGCACCCCGAGCTGCGCCGTCGAGGTGTAATTGTAACGCAGCCAGGTCCGCCGCACGCGGGTGCGCCATCGGCTGATGACGCCCTCCAGCCGCGCGTCCTCGCGCGCTTCGGCGCCAAAGGATTTCACCACCGCGTTACAGGTCAAGGCATCGGCCAGCGTGCCGCCGACCTTGGTGTCCCAGGCATTGGAAACCCGAGCCGCCGGCGCGATGTAGTTCATCGAAAACGCAATCGTCATCGACACATAGACCAGCGTTCCCGCCGCGATCACTGCGCCGAGCACAGGCCAGTGCAGCCCGAGCAGGATCATCGAGCCCAGCAACACCAGCAGCGACGGCGCCAGCGCCATCAGGATGGTGTCATTGAGCAGGTCGAGCGCCCACATGCCGCGCGTGATCTTGCGCACGGTCGATCCGGCAAAGCTGTTGGCGTGCCAGTCGGTCGAAAAGCGCTGCACGCGCGCGAAGGCATCGCGCGACACGTCGGACATCAGCTTCAGCGTGAACGGCACGATCGCCTGCAAACCGCTCAGGCGCAGGATCATCGACAACAGGCCCAGCGCCACGATCCCGCCAAAGGCTGTGAACGCGGCATGCCGTGCCGCCGGATCCGAAGCGCCTAAGGTGAGCGCGTCGACCAGCCAACCGGAGAAGACCGGCATGAACAGGTCCGCCGCGGTCGCGCCAAGGAAGCCGCCGGCGACGAGGGCCGCGCGGCCGGGCTGTTCGAGCCAGTGACGGAACACGAACGGGATCACCACGCGCATCGCCGCGGGACGTTTGTTGAGTTGACTGGTCATTTGAGTGGTCATGGCGTCATCCGGCTGCGCCCACGCGCATGCCGACTCCATCTGGACGACGCGTGACAGCATCAAACTGATGCGAAAGCGTCGATAAATTAACAGGTAACCCGTTGGGAGACTTTGGAGATCGGCAACCCCGAGATCAGGAAATCAGGTGGTCCGATCGATGCTGGCGGAGTGCGCCCTCAAAGGGCGAGACAGGCGTCCGGCATAAATACTGAACGCGGACGGGCGGTCTGCGAATAAGACGAAATCATGCAAATCCTCCCCGGTTCGAGTGATAATGCGCTGCTTATAAATGCATCACGCACAATTTGCAACATGACAAGCGCGTGAGCGTGCATCCGTTCACGCGAACTTCAACCAACGCCGGCAGGTGACTTCAGTCAGTACCTGGTCTCGTTAGTACTTGGCGACGACCGGGCCGCCGAAGCGGTAGTTGAGGCGCAGCGTGACCATGTCGATGTCCTGACGAATCCGTTCGCTGTGGTTCAGCAACGCTGGAACAAACAGCGCAGGATCGTAGACCATCGCGACATCGCGCGACCCCATGAACAAATGATCGTATTCGAGCGCGAGCGACCAGTTAGGCGTGAACGCATATTCGCCGCCGACCCCGACCACGCCGCCCCAGCGCGTTTCACTGCCGCGGTCCGTGACAAAGCCGGCAAGCTGTCCGCCGAAGGCCGTGGTCAGAAAGCTGTCGTATTTGTCGCGGGCGACGGCGGCGCCGCCCTTCACGTAAAGCAGGACATTGTTCCAGGAATATCCAACCTGCCCGGTGAACAAGCCGATCGCGTCGATCCTGGTGCGGTTCGCAATACCTGCAAACAACAATGCATTCTGGGATGGGTTCGAACCGCTGAGGTCGGCCCAGTTGCCCTGGGCCTCCACGCCGAACACCCAGGAAGCGCTCTGCCAGCGATAGCCGATCTGGCCGCCGGCCGTTCCACCACTGGCGGTGTGGCAGCCTTCGGAGCCGGCAACGTTGAGGGTCGGAGCGACGAAAGTCGTGATCGTAAAAGGATTGATATCCCAGCATTTGCGGCTCCACGCACCGCCGCCGTTGCCGCCGATATAGAAGCCGCTCCAGTCGTAGGCGGCAACGACCACGGGCGGTGGCGCCTTGGTAGTGGGACGCGCGGCGAGATCGGCGGCAGAAGCGCTCACGGCGCTGACGGCCAGAGCAAAAGCCGCAACAACGAGCTTGTTCATCGCAATGCTCCATGGCGCCGGATCGCGCTGAGTCACGGAACAATCTATGCGATGGCACGACCAGAGGCTGTATCTCACCGGCAACATCCGCAAACGATTGCGATAACCGGCGGCGACCTTTGATTTGACGCGTTTTCTTGACGCGAACCTGATTCCACCCACGGATCAAGTCCGAGGGCATGCTTCGCCGGAAAACGGTCTAGTGCGCGACCTCACCGCCCGCCGCCGAAGCCGCGGGTTTATCCAGCAGCATGACCAGGAGGCTGAGGCTGAAATAGAAAATAGTCAGCATGAAGAAGGCATCGCCATAGCCCATCACCACTGCCTGCCGGTGCACGATCTGCGACAGTTGCTTCATCGCCATCAGCGCGGCATCGCCCATGCCCTGCAGGCGCTGGGTAAACATGTTGAGGGTTTCGGTCGCGGTGGCGTTGCCCCAGTTCACCCGCTCCTGCAGCCGCACGATATGCAGATCGGTGCGTTCGTTCAGTACCTGGTTGATGACCGCCAGCCCCACCGCGCCGCCGAGGTTGCGCGTCAGGTTGAACAGGCCCGAGGCATTCTTCACCCGCTCCGGCGCCAGCGTCCCGAGCGCGATGGTATTGGTCGGCACCATCGCGAACATCATGCCGATGCCGCGCAGGATCTGCGGCACCAGCAATTCGTAGAAATCATAGTCGCGGGTGATCCAGGTCATCTGATAGGAGCCCAGCGCGAAGATGCACAGCCCGGCGGCGATGATGTAGCGCAGGTCGACCTTCAGCATCAGCCGCCCCACGATCGGCGCGGTGAAGAACATGGTGATGCCGGAGACGAACATGGTCTCGCCGATCATCAGCGCGCTGTAGCCGCGCACTTCGGCGAGATAGCGCGGATACATGTAGGTCAGGCCGTAGAGTCCGATGCCGATGCAAAACGAGATCAGGCAGCCGATGCCGAAATTGCGGTCATTGAAGGTTCTGATATCGACGATCGGCTCTTTCGCGGTCAGCACGCGCCAGAAGAAGGCGATGGCCGAGATAGCGCAGACCGCAGCACAGGTTGCCACCGACGTGTCCTGCAGCCACTCATATTGCGGGCCCTCTTCCAGCACATATTCGAGCGAGCCGAGAAAGCCCGCCATGAACAACAAGCCCCACCAGTCGAAATGCTCGAGCAGCGCGAAGTTCGGCTCGTCGAAATCCACCAGTGCCAGCACGCCGATGGTGATGCCGATGCCGGGGACGATGTTGATGAAGAACAGCCAGTGCCACGACATCATGTCGGTGATGTAACCACCGACCGTCGGACCGATGGTCGGCGCCAACGTCGCGACCAGGCCGATGATCGGGCCGACGATGTAGAATTTCTCGCGCGGAAACACCGTGTAGGCGGAGGCGAACACGGTCGGGATCATGCCCGCCCCGAGGAATCCCTGGATCGCGCGCCACAGGATCATCTGCTCGATGGTCGAAGCGAAGCCACAGAAGAAACTCGCGATCGTGAAGCCGGAAGCGGAAATCGCAAACAGCAACCGGGTGCCGAACGCGCGCGACAGGAATCCGGAGAGCGGGATCGCGATTACCTCGGCGATCAGATACGAGGTCTGAACCCACGACACTTCGCTGGAGGATGCCGAAAGGCCGGCCTGGATTTCAGACAGCGACGCCGAGACGACCTGGATGTCCAGGATCGACATGAACATCCCGAACACCATGATGAGAAACGCAAACAGCCGTCGCGGCGGAATCCGCTCGGACGTCTGCGCCGCTGATTTCATCATGCCGGGGGGAGCGGTGGTGGCGTCAGCCATGATCTGCCCGGAACCTGCACCGGGCTCGCGCCCGGCGCTTCAAGGAAATTACTGCGGATGAATCGCCGTCGTCGAATCGAGGTCGGCGTCGCTGTCCGCATCGGCGGCGCCTTCGCGGGTATCGACGGTCGTGTAGACCGACATCCCCGCGCGCAACAGGTTCTGCTTCGCCACGTCCTTCGGCACGCGGATGCGGACCGGCAGCCGCTGCACGATCTTGGTGAAATTGCCGGTGGCGTTGTCGGGCGGCAGCAGCGTGAACACCGAACCCGCGGCCGGCGAAATGCTGTCGACGATACCCGCGAACTTGCGCAGGCCATAGGCATCGACCTTGATCGTCACCGGCTGGCCGGGGCGGATGCGCTTGAGCTGGGTTTCCTTGTAGTTGGCGTCGATGAAGACGTCGTTGAGCGGCACCACGTTGGCGAGCCGCTGGCCGGCCTGGATGTAATCGCCGGTGTTGACGAGCCGGTTGGAGAAGGTGCCATCGACCGGAGCGCGCACCGAGGTAAAGGCGAGATCGCGCTCGGCCTTCGCAAGCGACGTCTGCAATTCGGCAAACTGGGCCTGGGCTTCCGCCTGCTGCGCCCTGGTGACTTCGACATTGTCGCGCGCCGCGTCATAGGCCGCCTGCGCCGCCTTCACGGCCGCCACGCCCTGGTCGCGGCCGGCCTCGGATTGCTCGAAGGTCGCGCGCGAGGCAAATCCCTTGGTGGTCAACGCCTGCTGACGATCATAGTCGAGACCCGCGCGCTTCAGCGCCGCTTCCGAGGAAGCAAGCTGGGCGCTGGCCTGCTCGACCGCGCTGACCAGCGCGGTCACCTGGCGGCCGATCCGGTCGATGGTGGCCTGCTGGGTCGCAATCCTGGTGCGCGCGGCATCCACCGCGATCCTGTAATCGCCGTCGTCGATCTTGAAGATGACGTCGCCGGTATGAACGATCGAATTGTCGGCAGGCAGAATCGCGGCGACATGGCCCGCCACCCGCGCGCCGAGCGTGGTGTTGTTGGCGCGGACATAGGCGTCGTCGGTCGAGACATAGAAGCGGCCGACGAGCAGGAAATAGACGCCGTAGCCGACGGCCGCGAGCGCCAGCAATCCGAACACGCCCATCATGATGAATTTGCGCTTGCCCGGCTTGGCGCCGACGGCAGGCTTGTCAGTGATCTTGGCCGGCGGCGCGGCCGGATTCTCGGTGGCCGGACCGGCCGGCGTCTCCGCGGGGCGGCGCCTGGTTTCTTCCGTCACGTGGGTCCGCAACTGATCCGCCAGCTGGGCGGTGGCGTCTCGCGAAACTTCGCCCTCTGCCGTTTCCGGCTCGGTGCGAACAACGCGGGCTGCCTGGTCTCTCGTTGCGGCCATTACCGGCCTCCCCATTCCGATTTCGCGATGCAAGTGCGGCCAAAAACCGGCCGCCTAGGCATCGTCACCCTCAAAAGTATCATTGACCGAACGGTTCGGTCAAGATACATTCTCACCCATCGGACCATAGAGCGAAAAACCCTTCCGGCCGGTATCCCGGGTTGAAATCTTTCGCGAGAAGATAAACCAATGGTTGCAGCCACTCCAAACACGATTCATCTCGCCGCCGAAGAAGATTCTTCGAAGCGCCGGCAGATTCTGGACGGCGCCCGCAAGGTTTTCATGGATCTCGGCTTTGACGGCGCCAGCATGAACGAAATCGCGCGCTCGGCCGCCGTCTCCAAGGGCACGCTGTATGTCTATTTCGCCGACAAGAACCGGTTGTTCGAGGCGATCGTCGAGGAAGAGGCGCTCGAACGCGGCCAGCTCTCGTTCAATTTCGATCCCGGGCGCGATGTCGTCACCACGCTTCGCGCGTTCGGGCAGACCTTTATCCAATCGCAATGCCGGCCCGGCGGTGGCTCTTCAATCCGAACCGTGATGGCGATTGCCGAGCGGATGCCAGAGGTCGGCCGGCGGTTCTACGAGAACGTGCTGGAGAAGACCAACAACCGCCTTGCCGATTACCTCAGGACGCATGTCGGACCGAACGATCTCGCGATCGACGACTGCCACCTCGCAGCATCGCAATTCACGATGATGTGCCAGGCTTCGCTGTTTCTGCCGTTCATTTTTCAGGCCGCCCCCGCCCCTTCGGCGGAACGCATCGCCGAAGTGGTCGAGAGCGCGACCAAGATGTTCCTGGCAATGTATCGGGCGAAGCCAGCGTAACGGCGAGTGCGTTGTTTCAGGCTGATCAGGCCGCCCGATGCCGATGCAGGGACAGCGGGGTTGGCGCCGCGACGGCGCGGTTGCGTCCCGCATGCTTCGCTTCATAGAGCGCCAGATCGGCCGATTTGACCAGGTCGCCTGGCACCAGCCCGACCTGCGGAACCATGGCGGCGACGCCGATGCTGATCGTCGGGCAAATATCGGGACGCCCTTGCTGCTGGCTGCGCAACGACAGCACGCTGGCGCGGATCTCCTCGGCAACGCGGCAGGCCCCCTCGACCGATTCGCCCGGCAACAGCACCGCGAACTCCTCGCCGCCATAGCGCGCGCTGAGGTCGGATACGCGTCTTGTCCCGTTGGCGATGCAGGCTGCGATGGAGGTAAGCGCCGCATCACCGGCCTGATGCCCGTGTGCGTCGTTGTAGGCCTTGAAGCTGTCCGCATCGATCATCAGCAGCGCGAGCGGATCTGCCGACCGCTGCGAACGGCGCCATTCGCTGGACAGCACCTCATCGAATTTCCGCCGGTTGTAAAGCCCGGTCAGGCCGTCGGTGCTCGCGAGCAGCGCGAGCTGGTTTTCGGCGGCGGTTCGTCGTTTCAGCGCCAACGCCAGAAACACGGTCAGCGCCATCGTGATTGCGCAAAGTGCCAGCATGATCGAGCCGATCAGCCAGACTTCCCGCCACCAGTCGGCATAAATGGTTTCGAGCGAAACACCCTGGACGATCAGCAGCGGATGATGACCGACTTGCTGAAAGACGAACAGGCGCCGAACGCCGTCGAGGATCGAAGCCGTTTCGTACCAGCCGTTCTGCACCTGAGGGAATTGCTGGAATACTCGGGATTTGCGCAGACTCTGCCCGATCGTGTCGATGTCGAACGGCGCCCGCATCAGAATGGTGCCGTCCGCAGCGATCAGGTTCATCGAATCCCCGTGACCGAACTTCAGCTTGCTGAACAGGCTGTGGAAGTAGCTCAGGCGCATGCTGCCGGCGACGATCCCGCCAAACGATCCGTCCGGGTTGGTGATCCGCCGGCTGAGTCCGATCAGGTACTGTCCATCAGCCGCCACCCAGGGACGGCTGATATACAGGCCAGCGTCCGCTTGCCTGACGTGAATCTGAAAAAAATCCAGGCCGGAATAACTCGCCTCGGCAGGCACCAGCGATCGCGAGTCGAGCACGACCTTGCCGAGACGATCCGTCACCAGAATCGACCCCATATCCTTGGCGGTAGCCGCACGGTCGAACAGTACGACCTGCCGCAGTTCCGGACTAATCTTGTCGATCTCGGGCAGCTTCAAGCCATCGACGACCGCCTGCAGCGACAGATCGTAGAGCTCGATGTTTCGGTCGATTTCGCTGGCGAGGCTGGAAACCAGATTGGCGGCGGCATCCCGGCTGTGCAGGTAGTCCCTGTCGCCGGCCTGCCAGAGAATCCAGCCGCAAATCGCAGAGAAGCTCAGCGTCACGGCGAGCCCCAGCATCAACAGCCACTTGGTCGGCGCGGTCTTTTGCCTTGCGAAGCGCGTAGTCATCGATATTCCCAACACCCGGCGCCCCGCGCCTGCTCCTTTCCTAGCGGTATCGCGTTGAGGAAGCTGGCGCGATTTGCGCGCAATTGACGGCCGCGCGTTCAGAATTCGGTAACCCTCGCGGACGCACGTCGCGCCACCGCGGCTGCGCTGCGCAACCGGGCGCTTAAGCGCCGAAAATGGCGCACGGCGTCCGCGCCGCCGGTGTCACGGGAGCGTCATTTGACATTTCATTCGATTTTGTCAAACTCGTCAAATGAGCCCCCGCACCCGCATCCTCGACGCCGCGATGACGGTGTTCCGCCGCCAGGGTTTCCGCCGTTCGTCGATCGAGCAGGCGGCCGAAGCCGCGGGCCTGACGCGGCAGGCGCTCTACCATCACTTCAAGTCCAAGGAAGCGCTGTTCCGCGCCGTGATCGAGCGGCTGTATGAAGACGCATTCGCCGCCGAGACG
Organism: Bradyrhizobium sp. KBS0727; assembly: GCF_005937885.2. NCBI lineage: Bacteria > Pseudomonadati > Pseudomonadota > Alphaproteobacteria > Hyphomicrobiales > Nitrobacteraceae > Bradyrhizobium > Bradyrhizobium sp. KBS0727. Next base: position 5,585,177 of record NZ_CP042176.1, read on the forward strand.
GCGGCGATCACGGCAACGGAGAAAGCCGGCGGCGGCCTCGCCGATGTCATCGTCGCCGCGGTCACCGCCAAGCTCGGGCAGTTGGCCGAATCCCTTGACGGTTCGCCCCATGTCGAGGAGCTGTTTTCCGAACACCTCGCGCAGGCCCGCGACCTCTACCAGAAATACGTCGCCGCGCATGGCGAGCAGTTGGCGACGGCGATTGCGCGCATCTGCCGCAAACAGGGCCTCACCCTCAACGCCGGGATGACACCGCGCGATCTGGCGCGCTGCGTCGAGATGACGATCAACGGCACCAAATCCGCCTACCCCGCAATGCAGCCGGCGGCCGCCTTCCTCAGGGATCTGGAAGTCATGCTGCGGACATTCGTCGCCGGTGCGGCAAGCCCGGCGAAGCCGCGCGCCGCAAAAGCGAAGCCGGCCAGGAAATCTGGAGTTAAATCCGTGAAGAAATCCGTGAAGAAATCCACCGGCAAACACCAGGGAGATCGCAAATGAGCACGATGACGATCAACGGCCAACTCGCGCCGCTCCCCGACGATCCCGACGCGCTGCTGATCGAGGTCGTGCGCGACGCGCTCGACCTGACCGGCACCAAGCTAGTGTGCGGCGCCGGCGTCTGCGGCGCCTGCACCGTGCTGGTCGACGGCGCGCCTGTCGTGAGCTGCCTGATGCCGGCGCGCGCCGCTGCCGGCAAGGCGATCACGACGGTCGAAGGCATCGGCGCGGCAAAACTGCATCCGGTGCAGAAGGCGTTCATGGCGCACGATGCTTTGCAATGCGGGTTCTGCACGCCCGGTTTCATCGTCGAGGCCGCGGCGTTTCACGACCGCTGGCGGGCGGCGAAGGGAACGGCGACGCCGTCGCGCGAGGAAATCGGTGCAGCATTGTCGGGGCATCTGTGCCGTTGCGGCGCCTATGACGGCATCTTCCGCGCCGTGGCGGACGCCTGCACCGGCCGCTTCGACAACGACGCCGTCGCCTCGCCGCCGCGCATGGAGGCGCGCGACAAGGTGACGGGAGCGGCGAAATACACCGTCGACATCCATCATGACGGCCAACTCGAGGGCATGATCCTGCGCTCGCAGCTCGCGCATGGACGGATCGGCGAACTCGACCTCGCGCCGGCGCGCGCCATTCCGGGCGTCGGCGCGGTGATTTCACTGCTCGACGACGACCGCGTCGTCCGCTATGTCGGCGCCCCCATTGCCGCCGTCGCCGCCAAGGATCGCAGGACCGTCGTTGCCGCGATGGCCGCCATCAGGATCAGCAGTGAAAAGCTGCCCGCGGCGGTCGGACTGGAGAACGCGCGCAAGCCCGGCGCGCCGGTCGTGTTCGAAAAGCCCGATCGCAAGAAGGCCGGCAACGTTTCCGAAGGCGGCGGTTCGCCGGCGCCGTGGAAGGGAAATATCCGCGGACCGTCGGCGGCGTTTTCCAAGAAGCCGAAGCAGGTGCAGAGCTGGGTGGCGGATGCGCTCGAAGCGAAAAATCCGCTGCTGGTCGAGGGCACCTTCCGTACCGGCACGCAATCGCATGCCTGCCTGGAGCCGCACGCCGCGGTGGCCCGTTTCAACGGCGATCAACTGACCGTGCATGTCTCGACCCAGGCGGTGTTCCATCTGATGGAGCTGATCGCCAAGCGCTTCAAGCTCGACCACGACAAGGTCCGCGTCATAGCCGACCATGTCGGCGGCGGCTTCGGTTCGAAGGCGAGCCTCGGCATGGAGACCATTGCCGCGATCGAGCTTGCGCGCGCCGCCAAGGCGCCGGTCCGCATTGCCTATGACCGGCATGAAGAATTGTCGGTGACCGGCTATCGCCCGGCCGCGGAAGTGAAGATTGCGCTGCTGCCGTCCGCGCAGGGCGACTTGAAGGCTTTGTCGCTCACCGCCCATGCCGACACCGGCGCCGCGACCAATTCGACCATCGCCGCCCTGGCCCGCCTGATCTATCCGGCGGAAGCCAAGGCGCTGGCCGATTACGACGTCATCAGCAACCTGCCGCCCGGCGCCGCGTTCCGCGGTCCGGGCGGACCGCCGATGGCATTCGCGCTGGAACAGGCGATCGACGAGGCGGCGCTGCGGATGAACGCCGATCCGATCAGCTTACGCAAGCGCTGGGATCCCGATCCCAACCGCCAGCGTCTGTACGATTGGGCTTCAGACCTCGAGGTCTGGCGCAACCGGAAACCAGCGTCCGCACAGAGCGGCCGCTATCGCCGCGGCGTCGGCGTCGCCACCGGCTACTGGCTCTATCTGTGGCAGCCCGGCTCCAAAGTCGAAGTCGCCGTCAAGGGCGGGCGTCTTATCGCCAGCACCGCGACGCAGGATATCGGCACCGGCACCCGCAGCGTGATCGCCAACACGGTCGCGCGCGAGTTCGGATTGGAGCCGCACGAAGTCGAGGTCAGGATCGGCGATTCCAGGTTGCCGGAAGGGCCGGGGTCGGGCGGCAGCCGCGTCACCGCATCGGTGGTGCCGCCGACGCTGCTCGCGATCACGAAACTGAAAGCCGCGATCGAAGCGAACGCGAAACGAAAACCGGTGCCCGGCTCGAATGCGCCGTGGCGCGAGTTGCTGGCGGCGTCGCCCGATCTTGCGGCCGCAAGCGAACGTCCCGAGGACAGCAAACCGACGGCGCCCGGAATCCAGTCGCCGCTGAAGCAGGTCGGCCTGCTGGGCTGGATCTTCGGCTGGATGATGCGCCGCTTTTCCAATCTCGCGATCGGGGCCGGCGTGCCGAGCTCGGTGCAGGTGATCGAGGTCGAGGTCGACACCTGGCTCGGGCATGTCCGTGTCGTCAGCGTGCACACCGGCATTGCCGTCGGCAAGATCGCGGCGCCCGCGCTGGCCCACAGCCAGGCGGCAGGCTCGGTGATCCAGGGCATCGGCTACGCCCTCTACGAAGCGCGCGAAATCGATTCCGTCACCGGCGACATCCTCTCTGGCGGGATGGAGGATTATCGCATTCCCGGAATCTCCGACACTCCCGCGATCGACGTGCATTTCGACGAAGGCGGCTTCGGCCACGTGCTCGGCGGCAGCGTCGGCATCGGCGAGGTCTCCACCGTGCCGACTTCGCCCGCGATCGCCAACGCCATCTGCAACGCGACCGGCCTCCGGCTGACCGAGTTGCCGATCCGGCCTGACCGGCTGATAGCCGCACTCAAAGGGAGGGCCGCCGCATGACACAAGCAAACATGACCGCCGCGCAAGCTCCGGAATTCCGCGCCGCCGGCACCGATCTTTCCGAGCGACGCCGCAGCGGGGTTTCGACCGGACCGCTGATCGATATTGCAGCCCAACCCGACATGACGAGCATGCTGTGGGGGGCGGACGGCACGTTGCGGATCGGCGCCCTCACGACGGTCGCCGCCATCGCAAGCGACAGCCGCATTGCCGCCGCCTATCCCGGCCTCGCAGCATCGGCGCAGGATCTGGCGACGCCGCAGATCCGTCACCTGGCGACGCTGGGCGGCAACCTCGCGCAGCGGTCGCGCTGCTGGTACTATCGCAGTCCGCAGTTCGCCTGCCTGAAAAAGGGTGGATCGGATTGCCCGGCGCGTTCAGGCAATCATCTCTATGGCGTCGCCTTCGATCTCGGCCCCTGCGTGGCGCCGCACCCCTCGACCCTTGCCGCAGCGCTTTTGGCCTACGACGCCACCGTTCTCACCAACCAGCGCGGCTGCCTGACCATCGCCGAACTGTTCGGCGACGGCTCCGACGGCACCGCCGACAACGCGCTGATGCCTGGCGAATTGATCAAGGGCGTCGAGCTGCCTGCCGCGTTGGCGAACGAGCGCGCGCTGTACAAGCGCGCCATCAGCCGCACCCATGCGGAATGGCCGCTGGTCGAGATCTGCGCCCGCGCCGTGGTCAGGGACGGCGCGTTCCAGTTCATCCGCCTCGCCGCCGGTGGCGTCGCCCCGGTGCCGTTGCGCCTTGCCGCCGTCGAAGCCGCGTTGCAAGGCAAGCCGGCGAGCGCCGCCAACATCGCCAGCGCCGCCGCGCTTGCTGTAGCCGGCGCAAAGCCGCTGCCGATGACCGGCTACAAGCTCGATCTGCTGCAAGGCCTGGTGCACGATCTGCTGGAGCGGCTGGCGGAGTAGAAGAACGTCGGGATGTAGGGCGGATTAGCCGAAGGCGTAATCCGCCGTTCCTGGCCGACGCTGCAACTATGATCGCTCGCCGAAGTCACCGCTTGTTTCTGTATCGCCGCCCCAATCGGTCGGAAAGATTCCCGCACGCACGTCGCGATGAAACGACGAATATGGCCAATCGCGCACCTGCGTGACGAAACGATGCTTCAACGGATTGATGTAACAATATTCGACATGGCGGGCGTAATCCGCCTCGTCGCGGACCAGATGCTCCCAAAACCGGTGCTGCCAGACACCTCGTTCGTTGCGCGCGATGCGAGCAGCGCCGAGTTGCTCCCGCTTCGGCATAGCTCTCGCAAAACGGCTCTTGATTAGGCGCAAGCGTGTCGAGAAATCGCAATCGCCCGGGGGCAGGCTCCAGACTGCATGCAGATGATCGGGCAGCACAACGAATGCGTCGATCGCGAATGGACGGCTTCGGCGGGTCGCAGCCAAGGCCTCGCGTAGAATCTCGATATGGTCGACGAGCAGGGTTTGCCGCCGGTCCAGCAGGTTGACCGTAAAGAACCAACATCCGCCCGGAATGAACGCACGACGATAGTTCGGCATGAGGCACAGGATAGCACGGACGTTCGCTTTGTGGCGAGACGGCGGATTACGCCTTCGGCTAATCCGCCCTACGAATACCACGATGACGAAATCACTCGTCCTCGAACTCGTCTTCCTCGTTGACCTTGCTGCCCGCTCTGCGCGGATGCGGCAGCGGCTTCTTGCCGCCGAGCGATCCCGTGACGAAGGTTTCGCGCGAGGCGTAAGGGTTGCGTCCGCCGGCACGGGCCGCGATCTCTTCGCCCGACACCGCTGCCGGCTGGCAGATGATGCGGCGCGAGGCGCGGCGCATCAGGTCCACGTGAATGTGATCGTAGTGGTAGACGTTGGAGCCCGGCGCCAGCACGGTGTTGAACTGTTGGCAGGCGGCGCCCTGGACGTCGCGCAGAAAGCCCTGCTCCTCCGGCATGCCCTTCCAGCCGTCCTTCACCGTGATGCGGCGGCCGTCGGCGAGTACGAAGGCCGCGATGTCGAGCGCGTTGCCGAAGGCGTGCTCGGAAATATGCGCATACGCATTGCCGTTCATGCCGCGGCAGGAATAGGCGGAGATCTGCTTGATCTCGACCACGCGCACGCCGAACCAGCGCTGCGCCGCGGGCTGCACGGAATCGGCGAGCCAGCGGTCGAGCGCCGAGACGATCGGACAGGCCAGCGTCGCCGCAGGCTTGATCGCCACCGGACCGACCGTGTTGACGGCATTGCCTTGCGCGGGTCCGAGCCGCGGCGGAGCCGACGCCGGTGCCTGCGAATAGGGCGCCGAATAGCGATCGCGTGACGGATAGGTCGGCGCATTCCGGTAAGGCGCCTGTCCAGGTGCGGCTTCGGCCGGCAGGTCGATTTCGTCGTCCTGTGGCGCGACACCGGGCGCCGACAAAGAGATCGGCCCGTTCGACGGCGGCGCATAGTTCGGTTGGCGCAGCGCCGAATCCGAATAGCCGCCTTGATAATTTCCTTGAGGTGCCGTCGCAGCCGGCGCCGGCGAGATCGGCCAGCGCGGCTGATTGCCGATGGCACCGGGCGGCCGCAGATCGTCGGCAAAACCGAAGCTGGCTGACGCCTCGCCGAGGGCGGCCACCTTGAGCGGGAATTCGGCACCGCAGACGCCGGGACCCGAAATCGGATCGATCCGGACCAGTTCCGGGCTTTCCTTGACCGCGCCGGATTTCAGGCATGCGACCTCGGCCTCGGCCCGCCACGGTTCACGTTCCGCGGACTGAAAGAACCCGCGCCCGCAACCCGCTAGCGATACAAGGACGAAGGAGCCGACGAGATACAAACGAACTCCGCGCGTCATCGGCGCACGTTCGACGAATTTATTTAAGGACTCTTCAACGCGTTGATTTTACGAATTTTTTACCACGTTGCCGGGGACGGGCGGCCGTGGAGATCTCGGGAGCGACAGCAACACTGACTTTTTGCGTCGGGAACGCTTTGTTAGCGTTATGCGTTATGTGCGAGCACGACGTGAACCAAGGGAGTTCGTTCCCATGACTTTCGTCAGCAAGCTGAGCATGTTGACCGCGTACGTCGCGTTCGCCTTCGTCGGAGCCATTGTGCTCGGCGTCATCTAGACTCCCCGTCCAGACGATCTGGACCTCCTCGCCCGGTGGCAAAGCCACCGGGCGTTTTCGTGCCCATCGCTGTTTCGTACCCATGGCTGTTTTCGCGCCCATGGCTGGCGTCAATCGAAGTTCGAGCAACTCGACCCGGTGACGCCGCCGATCTTGAAGTCCCGGCACATCAGCCCGGATTGTCGGGATCGGGATAGCGGTCGTCGCGCCCGCGAATCGTATGGCTGAAGCGCCAGCCATGCGAGAGCATGCAGCGCCGGTAGACCCTCGACGTCACCGCGCCGTTCTGCGGCGCGCCGAATTGCGCATCGCAGATGGCACCGTCGGCGTGCAGGGCATCGTCACCGCGCGGCTGCTTCAGGATGTTCTTGTAGATGTCGTTGTCGGCCTGCGCCGCGGCGGCACCTCCGAGCAACAACAGAATGACGAGCCCATAGGTTTCACGATCGATCTCCATCTTCTGCCAATAGCCATTCAGCTATCGGTCGGTTGCGATGGAGCGGCCGTTCAGACCGGATCGATTACAAATTGGAAACGTGGGCAGCCATCACGGCTTCACGACCGCGGGACGATGAATTGAGGACCCGGCTCCCCCGTGACGCATGTCACAGAACGCGCCCTCGCCCCGGCATAGGGTTCGGGCAAGTTCACCGCCCCCTTTCACAAGCCGCACAGGAGGCTCGCATGAAAAAACTGTACATCCTCGCCGCGCTGCTGATGGCCACGACCTCGGCGCACGCCGGCAACGGCATTTCGTTCGAGATCAACGGCGAGCGGATTCGCGTCGAAGCGCCGCGCAACTGCAATGCGCTCTCCTGCATCAGAATCGCGGCGCCCGGATATTCCGGCACGGTCGGCAACATCGACCTCAAGGGCATCGGCTCCAAGAGCAAGGACGATGACGATTTCGCCGACACCACGCCGGCGAATCCTGTCCCCGCCCCCGCCCCCGCTCCGGTTCAGGCGGCGGCGCCGGTCGCGACCAACGCTACGCCCGCCCCGGCCCCGACGACGGTCGCCTCCACCGCGCCGGTGCAGGCCGACGTCGCCGCGCCCGCCGCGCAGCCGGCACCGGTTGCCGCAGCGCCGGTGTCCGACCCGAACTCGCCACTCGGCATCTGGGCGACCGAAGAGAACAAGGGCAACGTGCGCATCGAGCCGTGCGGAACGAACCTCTGCGGCTATGCCGTGAAGAGCGGCGAAAAAATCCTGATCGGCATGAAGCCGGAAGGCAGCAAGTGGACCGGCCGCATCCACGATCCCGACAGCGGCCGCAACTACGACTCGACGATCGCGATGAAGGGCACCAACGCGCTGCGCGTGCAGGGCTGCGCCTTCGGCGGCATGCTCTGCGGCGGCCAGACCTGGAAGCGGGTGAGCTGACCGGATATCGGCATCAGGATAGTGACAGGGACAACTGCCTTTGCCATCATGATCAGGGATTGGCTTTTTGCGGCGCATGCGCAGATCTGGGGTATGTTCGTGGTTCGTCTGAATTTCTGTATTGCAGGCATCCTATCACTGCTTGCACTGGTCGAAGCCTTTCCCGCATCAGCGGCGGACCGGGTCGCCCTCGTCATCGGCAATGGCGCCTATCAAAAGGTGCCAACGCTTCCCAATCCGCCGCGCGATGCCACGGACATCGGCGCGGCGCTGGAGCGACTGAACTTCAAGGTGACCCGCCTGAACAACGCCAGCGCCGCCGAAATGCGGAAGGCGATCGTCGATTTCGGCCGCACCACCGAGGGATCGGAAATGGCCGTCGTATTCTATGCCGGACACGGCATGGAAGCCGGCGGCGAAAACTGGTTGATTCCCACCGACGCCGAACTACGCAGCGATGCTGACGTCGAAAGCGAGGCCGTCAGCCTGCGGTCGATCAATCTTCAGGTGTCGAAGGCACGCCAACTCGGGCTCGTCATTCTCGACGCCTGCCGCAACAATCCCTTCGCGGCAAAGATGCAGCGTTCGTTGCGCACCCGGGCCGTGGCGCGCGGCCTGGCTCCCACCGAGCCCACCGACAATGTCCTGGTGGCTTATGCCGCCCGCGATGGCACCACGGCCAATGACGGGGACGGAAGAAACAGCCCCTTTACCACAGCCTTGCTTCGCAACATCGAAACGCCGGGACTGGAAATATCGTTTCTGTTCCGGAACGTTCGCGATGAGGTGATGACCGCCACCAAACGAGAGCAACAACCGTTCGTCTACGGCTCGCTTTCCAAGGAAGCGATCTACCTGAAACCGCCGATCGTCGTTCAGCCTGCCGCTCCGGCAGCTCCCGCAACCGCTTCAGCACCTCCCGTAACAATCGCAAAGACATCCACCGAGCAAAATGCCGGCAAGGATCGCACGACGCCTCCCGACGAAAAGAAACGGAACGCCTTCACCGAGGAGGACGCCAAACGCGTTGCGGCGATGGGATCCAAGCTGAAGCTTTCGATGCCGCCGTTCGCCATCGGAGAAACCAAGGCCGATGTTCCCGTATCTTTCCAACGGTACGTTGGCATTTGGGTGGGAAAAGTCGGACCGGGCGAAGGACGCCAGAAAATGCTGGTTCTGACTGAGGCCCTTTCTGACGGTATGGTCCTTGGCCATTATGTTTACGGACCTGCAGCCAAAGGTACCTGGGACGAAAAGTCGCCTGCTGGCTATGTCGGTTTTGCAGCAAAGATTTCCGACAACGTACTCCGGTTTCGGTCGGGGATTTACCCGGTGGAGGTGAAGCTCAGCGGAGTCGATGCAATGAGCATGCGGGTCACCAATCCCGACAAGAAAATAACAGGCCCGGCAATCAGATTCACTCCGCTTTGGCGGTTGGTTTCAGCGGATCGTACCCTGCCGGCGAACGACACCGGTAAGGAAGGCAACGAAGGCCGCCGAACCGCCCGAAAGAGAACTGCCGCGAGTTCATCTTCGTCCACCGAAAGCGAGCCGGCTTCCCCAGATGCCGGGGGCTCAAGCCAATCCACGAAAGCCCTGTACGCGAGATGCAGCGCCGAAGGACACAGAATTGCCGGCGGCAAACACAAGAACGTCGGCTTTTCGAGAATCGAAGCATGCGTCCGCAACGGTGGGCAGATGTAACGGCCCAGGCCGCAAGCGCGGCTGAACCGTCACTGTCAGGTCATGGCGCCATGTCCGGCCAGCCCGGACGTGGCGCTTGATCGTTTTGTCCTGTCATGACAACAAACACCGACGTTCATCCCGCATTCAGCCCGGCGCAGCTGATATCCTCCGTCCGCCAATCCCTCGTTGCTTCCCTCGTTAGTTGGAATTCCCTTGATGCCGCGTCTGCTTTCCCTAGCGCTCCTGCTGTTGGTCTGCAGTATGCCAGCACATGCGGCGAATATTTCGGTGGCCGCGGCCGACCAGATCGAACTGGCACAAGCGCAGCCCGCACCTGCGCAGCCCGCAGCGCCGGCACCGGTCGCGCCCAACTCCACCGCACCCGCCGCCGACGCGCAGGCGCCGGAAGAACCGATCGGCAATGTCGCCACCGTGACCGGCAACGCCAGCGTGGTCCGCAACAACGCCACCACGCCGCTCAAGGCCAAGGACGACATCTATCTCAACGACGTGGTGCAGACCGGTGCGAATTCCTCGCTCGGCATCACCTTCATCGATGCCACCACCTTTAACCTCAAGGCGAACGCGCAGATCACCATCGACACCTATGTCTATGAAGACGGCGGCAAGAACAACGCCGGCATCTTCGACGTCGCCAAGGGCACGGTTGCCTTCGTGGCGGCGTCCGTTGCCAAGACCGGCGACATGAAAATCACGACCCCGACCGCAACGCTCGGCATTCGCGGCACCACGGGTCTCGTCGAGGTGCCGGAAGGCGGCGGCACCAGCGCCACCAACAACATCAAGCTTTATCCCGACGCCGACGGCAAAGTCGGGCGCATCGAGGTCAATGACCGCGCCGGCGCGCGGCTCGGCTTCCTCACCCAGGGCGCCAGCGGCTTCACCATCCGTCCCGGCATCGGCGGCGCACGCGTGGTCGCGGTGCCGCTGGTGATTCCGCCGCAGATGATGCAGCGCGACCAGGGTTTTGTGCGCCAGGTCTATTCGACACAGACTCTTGGCCGCCAGGTCGTGCTGCAGCAGCGCGACTTCCGCCGCGCCAACCCCAATTTCGTCAACCCGAATCGCCCGATCCGGCAGCAGCAGCCCGGCCAGCAGCCGAATGGCGCGCCCGGACAGAACCGTCCCGGACAACAGCAGCAACGGCCGGGCGCACCGAACCGTCAGGGCCAGCAGCAACCGGGTTCGCCGGCGCAGCCCGGCACGGCGCCACGCACCGGTCAGCAGAAACAACCGGGCGCGCCGACACACCCAGGGACGACACCGCGCGCAGGTCAGCCGCAGCAACCCGGTACGCCCGCGCAACCCGGCACCACGCCGCGCACCGGCCTGCCGCAACAGCCGGGCACGCCGTCGCAGCCAGGACTGTCGCCGCGCACAGGACAACCGCAGCCACCCGACACGCGCTCGCAGCCCGGTCTGCCGCCGCGCGTCGGACCGACACAGCCTCCGCAGCCCGGCCTCCCGCCGCGTGCAGGACAGCCGCCCTTGCCGGCACAGCCCAGCGCGCCACAGGGCCAGCCGGGATTGCTGAACCGGATCGCGCCGCACGTGCCAGGGCTTTCACGAATTCCCGGCATGCAAGGCGCGCCTGCCTTGCGGCCCGGAGCGCTGCCGCGGCGGGCCGTGCCGCCCAAGGGCAAACTGCCGAAGAATGTGCGGTAAGGCGTCGCGTCGGATGGACGACGTGTCGCCTCGCTCCGTTCGCAGGGCACAGAAGACAGCGAGTCAGGCCGAGCGCAGCCAGTCGCGGATTTTCTGCATCAAGCTGCGCGGCCGATGCTGCAACTCGGCCGGCGAAGCGATGCGACCGGGTTCGGACGTACGATCGGCGCTCGCGCCGCTGCGCCAGACCTGGCTCGCCGAAGCCAGCGCGATCGGTCCGACATTTTCGAGAAACGCGCGCTCATAGCCGTGCGACAGCCGCGCCACGGCCTGGCCGAGCGGCAGCCAGTCGACCGCCTTGACGTCGCGCATCAGCTTGCGGACCGGGCCATCGCCCGCCTCCATGCGCCAGTAGTGCACGACCTTGGAGCCGCTGCGGGCCTCGTAGACCAGCGTTCCCAGAAATTCGTGCACGGCGACGGCGTGCCCGGTCTCTTCCATCACCTCGCGCTCGGCAGCGGCGCGTGGCGTCTCGCCGCGATCGAGCTTGCCCTTGGGCAAGACCCATTCATTGCGCTTGCGCAGGCGCACCACGGCGACCAGCGGCGTCTCCGCCTGCCGCAATACGATGCCTCCCGCCGCCATCACAGGCGCTCGTGCCATTTCGCCTTCCGCCTTGCGATTTCGAATCCCGTTGTAGAGACACGCCGCCGCAAGGTCGAGATCACGGCGAAGGTTTTCGCAACAACGGCTCGCCGGCCTTCACGCGGGCGCCGTCGGTGACGTTGGCCGCGAATTCGAAAGTGTCCGGCGCCAGCACGATGATGGTCGAGCCGTGCTCGAACCAGCCGAGTTCTTCGCCCTTGTGCACGTCGGCATCGCAAGGAAACACGCTGGGGCCCCTGCTCTGCGCGTTGAGCGTGAGGTCGAGGAAGTGCAGCCGGATGCTCGCCACCAGGATAGCTGCGACCGGCACCAGCGTCAGCGCTTCGCCCGTCGGCAGCCGGGTTTCGATCACCGCGCGCTCGTTCTTGCAGAACAGACGCTCGACCCGCTTCAGTGCGATCGGGTTGACGTTCCAGACATCGCCATGAACGAACGTCACCCGCTCGATCCTGCCATCATAGGGCGCGTGAAAGCGGTGATACATGCTGGACGTCAGCCGCAGCGTGAGGAAGCGCCCGTTGCGGTGGCGCTCCACCAATGCGGGATCGCCGAGCAGGTCGAGCAGCGAATACGGCGCGCCCTTGATCTGGAACAGCTCGGTATCCTGGATGCGGCCATGCGCGCCGACGATCCCGTCGCTCGGGGAAACCACCACGGACGTATCAGGGTCCACCGGGCGCAGCCCGGGGCGAAGTTCGCGGGTAAAGCAGTCGTGCAAGCTTCTGAACTCGGTCTTTTTCGCTTCCGACAGATCAAGGTCGGAAAACAGCCGCCAGCAGGCGATCGAGGCGTCGCGCACAAAGGGGTTCTCGATCTTGCCGAACCAGCCCATGAAGCGCGTCAGCGCCGCCCGCGGGATGCGGTTGGTCAACAAAAAATTGAGGTCCTCTTGCTGGGTCAGGGAGGCGATCAGGCCCCGGATTGTCATCAATCTGTTAGACGGATTGGCTAGCGCTGGCGGCATGGATTCGCCCCTTTCGATTCTGTCACTGTCCGCCGCCGCGATTGCCGGCGCCGCGGTGACCTTCCCCAAATTGCAGGCGCGGCTGGCGCTGTCGCGGGCCAAACACCGCTCGCTGACCGGACATTCCAAAATGTCCAAGATGGTCGCGCGACTGGTGCCGCATTACGAATTCGATATCGACGATTTCTTCCGCTCCGACGGCGCGCCGGCCGATATCGCCACACAGCGCCAGGACGCGTTCTTCCGGCTCGCCGGCGTCTACAAGGAGCGCTACGCCAAGGGACGGCAGATGACCGCGGAAGCGGCCGAGCACATCTCCGACCTGCAATTCACCGAGACCTACCGGGTGCCGTTCCAGTACAGCCGGCTGGTGCGCGAACATCTTTCCACCAGCGCCTTTGTGCAGTCCTCGTCCGGCGTCACCGTCACCGATGTCGACGGCAACGTCTCCTACGACCTGACCGGCTCCTACGGCGTCAACATCTTCGGTAACGATTTCTACAAGGAGTGCATCGAGGCGTCCGAAAAGCGGGCGCACGCGCTCGGCCCGGTGCTCGGCCCCTACCACCCCGTCATCACCGACAACGTGCGGCGGCTGTGCGAGATTTCCGGGCTCGACGAAGTCTCGTTCCACATGTCCGGCACCGAGGCCGTGATGCAGGCGGTGCGGCTGGCGCGCTACCACACCAGGCGCTCGCATCTGGTTCGCTTCGCCGGTGCCTATCACGGCTGGTGGGGCGACGTGCAGCCCGGCGTCGGCAATCCCGTTTCGCCGCATGAGACCTATACGCTGGCCGACATGTCGGAGCGGACGCTGCATGTGCTCCGGACGCGCCGCGACATCGCCTGCGTGCTGGTCAATCCGCTGCAGGCGCTGCATCCGAACGCCAACGCGCCCGGCGATTCGGCCCTGGTCGACAGTTCGCGCAAGAGCTCGTTCGACCGCGCCGCCTATGGCGACTGGCTGAAGCAGCTGCGTGAGATCTGCACCGAGCGCGGCATCGTACTTATTTTCGACGAGGTGTTCGTCGGCTTCCGCCTGGCCGCCGGCGGCGCCCAGGAATATTTCGGCGTTCGTGCCGACATGGTCACCTACGGCAAGAGCCTTGCCGGCGGCCTTCCCGTCGGCGTGGTCTGCGGCCGCAAGGAATTGATGCGCCGCTTCCGCGACGACCGCCCCGCCGACGTCTGCTTCGCCCGCGGCACTTTCAACTCGCATCCCTACGTGATGACGGCGATGGACGAGTTTTTGAGCCGGCTCGCCAGTCCTAACTTCAATTCGATCTATCAGGGGCTCGACGAGACCTGGAACAAGCGCGCCAACGTCCTGAACGACCGGCTGGCCGCGCAAGACCTTCCCGTGCGCGTCAGCAACCTGTCGTCGATCTGGATGGTGCATTATACAAAACCGTCCCGTTACAACTGGATGCTTCAATATTACCTGCGCGCCGAAGGGCTGGCGTTGAGCTGGGTCGGCACCGGCCGCCTGATCTTCAGCCTCAACTACACCGACGCGGATTTCGCTGATGTCGCCGACCGTTTCGTCGCCGCGTCCGAGAAGATGAAGCGCGACGGCTGGTGGTGGCACGATGCGTCCCTGACCAACAAGACCATCCGCCGGCGGATCCTGCGGGAGATGCTGACGCGTAAGAAGTTGCGGTGATCCGCAATCTCTAACGTTTGTCATGGCCGGGCTTGACCCGGCCATCCACGTCTTCTCTTGCTGCCAGTTAAGACGTGGATGCCCGGGACAAGCCCGGGCATGACGACTTTCATGATGACGCAACGCTCACGCGTGCTTGACGTGCTTTTCCAGACCCGGATCGATCAGTTCGCCCTTCATCAGGAACAGCGGCGCCTTGTGATAGAGCTTCAAATCGTTGAAGGGGTCGGTGATGATCTTGGTCATCCAGACCAGGCCGGTCTCGACGTCGCGGATGAAGAACAGGTGGATGGTACGGAACAGCAGCCCACCGATGCCGACCACGAGCCAGATCTTGGCGACCTGGCGCATGAAGTCCGCCGGTAACGCCCAGGGCGTGAACAGGCCGAACAGGGTCGGATCGACGTACAGCACCGCCGGCGACAGCGCCCAGATCGTCATCAGCACGACCTTGCGCTGCAGATTGTAGCCGACCTTGATTTCTTCCTTGTGCTCGTGGGTCGCCTGGTTGACGTGATCGTAGCCCTTCGGCTCGAAGAAGAAGTGACCGGCCTGACGCGAGGTCATCGAAACCAGCCAGCCGACCAGTGCCGAGATCGCGGGATCGACGAACAGCATCACGTAAGCGAACAGGAAGCTCGCCGCGCTGACGAAGTGCAGCGACTGGTTGATCCGGCTGTGATGATAGAAGCGATGGTCGTCCCAGCGCTGGGTACGCAGTTCCTGCAGGAAATTCTTGATCATTGGTCTTCCCCAAAGTTCTTTCGGGCTGAATTTACCGGGATTCGATGTACGGCATGTGACATCATGATAATGACATATGACCGATCGCAGCGACGCGATGACGCGGGATCGCCGGCGTTTACGCCACCGCCGCGGCGGCCTCGATTTTACGGAAGCGCACCAGCGAGAAATGGCCGAGCGGCGGCACCAGGCGGCGCTCGGCGAGCTCGATGCCACGGGCGCCGGAGAGCCAGTGCACATAACGCGACCAGGCGAATTCGGCGGTGCGGAAGCCGAGCGGACGCACCACCGGCTGCAGCCGCTGCTCGATGAAGCGGCGCATGCCGGCATCGGCGCTGACGCGGGTCAGGATGATGAGCTCGCCGCCGGGCCGCAGCACGCGGGCGAATTCGTCGAGCGCCTTTTCCGGGTTCGGCACGGCGGTGACGACATATTGCGCCATCACGACGTCGAACGAGTTGTCGGGGAATTCGAGCTTCTCGGCGTCCATCACCGCGAGGCCCTCGACATTCTTCAGGCCGAGTTCGGTGACGCGCTTCTTGGCCTTCTGCAGCATCGCTTCCGAAATATCGGTGCCGAAGATGCGCAAATGCGGCGCATATTGCGGCAACGAGATGCCGGTGCCGACGCCGACCTCGAGCACCCGGCCGCCGATCTTGTTGGTGGCCTGGATCGCGGCCTTGCGGCCCTTGCTGAACACGCCGCCGAATACGAGGTCGTACACCGGCGCCCAGCGGTCGTAGGCTTGCTCGACCGTCTCGCGGTCGAAGTCCAGCGGCCGCGAGCCGTCGAGCTTGATGATTTCTGCCATGATGCGTCTGCCTTCTCGTCTCTGTGGTGTGACTGGTTTGGTGATCAACCCTGCACGGCGCTTCGGGCGGCCGCCCGCGGCGCGGGCCGCGGCACGCGGCTCGACTGCAGCGCGGCCAGATTGCCGATGAACTGCCGGGCGCTGTTTTCCCAGGAACGCTCCAGCGCGAAATGGCGGCAGGCCTCGCGCGACATCGTCAGCGCGCGCAGACAGGCGCGGCGTAGATCGTTGTCCAACGCGCCGACCGGATGATCGGCAATGACGTCCTTAGGACCGGTGACCGGAAACGCCGCCACCGGCGCGCCGCAGGCCAGCGCCTCGAGCTGCACCACGCCGAAGGTGTCGGTGAGGCTCGGAAAAACAAAGACGTCGGCAGCGGCGAGATGCGCGGTCAGGTCCGCGCCCTTTTTCTCGCCGAGGAACACCGCATCCGGATATTTCTGCGCGAGCTGCGCCTTCTGCGGCCCGTCGCCGACGACGACTTTGGTTCCCGGCAAATCGAGCGAGAGAAACGCCTCGAGATTCTTTTCGACCGCGACCCGGCCCATGGTCATGAAGATCGGCCGCGGCAGGTCGAGTTTTGCGGGATGATCCGGATTGAACAGTTCGGTGTCGACGCCGCGCCCCCAGGAACCGAGCCGCCGAAAGCCGCGCTCGGCCAGTTCCTGGCGCAGCGAGGCGGTTGCGACCATCGTCATCGAGGCGGCCGAGTGGAAGTGCCGCAGCAGCGCGTAGCCGACGCTGGCCGGAATCATGGTGCGAACTTCGACATATTCCGGAAACCGCGTCGTGTAGGACGTGGTGAACGCGAGCTTGTTGCGGCGGCAATAGCCGCGCACCGCCCAGCCGATCGGGCCTTCGGTCGCGATGTGAATGGCTTCGGGTGCGGCCTGCTCGATCCGGCGCGAGATCTCGCGCCGGTTCGGCAACGCCATCCGCAAGCCCGGATAGGTCGGAACCCCGACGGAGGGAAACCCCTCGGGCGTCAGGAAGCTGATGTCGGCGTCCAGCGTGGCGGCACTGCGGGCCAGCGAGGTCAGCGTCCGGACGACGCCATTCACCTGCGGGTGCCAGGCGTCGGTCGCAATCAATATCCGCATGGTCAGGCCCTGAGATTCGGTTGATTCTCGATGGCCGACGTTAAGGACATGGATATTTCAGGCGTATGACGTCATCGATCTGTAAGGATGTTTTTTAGGATCATCTCCACGCCTTTTCATGTAACGTGACAGAACCATGTCAGACCTGAACGACAATCCGGCGCCGCCCCGCCCGCGAAAGAAGCGGAAGAGCTATGCGCTCTTGATCCTCGCCGCGGGCATGCTGGCGTTCGGCGTCGCCGCCGGCACGCTGTATTACGCACTGCGTCCGGTCACGTTGCGGATCGCGGTCGGGCCTCCCGGCAGCGAGGACCAGAAACTGATCCAGTTGATGGCGCAGACCTTCGCGCGCGACGGCAACGCGATCCGGCTGTCGCCGATCACGACCGAGGGTGCCACCGAAAGCATCGCGCTGTTCGCCGCCGGCAAGGCCGAGCTTGCGGTCGCGCGCGGCGACCTGAACATGCCGGCGAACGCCGAATCCGTGGCCATCCTGCGCAAGAACGTCGTCGTGCTGTGGTCGACGCCTGGGCTTCCGGCCAGGAACGGCAAGAAGCAAACGACGATCAAGGTCAAGAGCCTCGACGAACTCGCCGGCCATAAGGTCGGCGTGATCGGACGAACGCAGGCCAACGTCACGCTGCTGCGCGTAATCCTGACCGAGTCCGGCATCAATCCGGACAAGGTGACGGTCAGTCAGTACGCCACCAACCAGATCGCCGAGATGGCGCGGGATCCCACCATCGACGCCTTCATGGCGGTCGGCCCGCTCAACAGCAAGATCACCGCGGACGCGATCACGGCGACCGCTACGGCGCGCGGCGAACCAAAGTTCCTGCCGATCGATGTTTCCGAAGCGATCGCGCAGAAGCATCCGCTCTACGAGTCCGAGGAAATCGCCGGCAGCATCTTTTCTTCCTCGCCCGCGCGGCCCGAGGACAAGGTCGAGACCGTCAGCGTCAACCATCTGATCGTCGCGGCGAAATCGGTATCGGATACCTCCATCGCCGGCTTCGCCCGGCAACTGTTCACGGATCGCCAGCAACTGGCGAGAGAATTGCCGAGCGCTGCTCATATCGAGAAGCCGGACACCGACAAGGACGCCGCGCTGCCCGCGCATGCGGGAGCGGCGGCCTATATCGACGGCACCGAGCGAACCTTCCTTGAAAAATATACCGACTACATCTGGGGCGCGATCCTGCTCCTGTCGGGCCTCGGCTCGGCCGGCGCCTGGCTGCAGCACTACTGGAAGCGCGATGAGCGCGAGCGGTACACGACGCATCGCGACAATCTGCTCGATCTGATTTCCAGGGTGCGCAAGGCCGAGACGCCGGAAGAGCTGGCGCAGATGCAGGCCGCGGCCGACGGCATATTGCGCGAGGCGCTTGACTGCTACGACGACGGCGCGATCGAGGAGAGCGATTTGTCGGTGATCGGGCTTGTACTCGAACAATTCCATCACGCCGTCGCCGACCGCCGCGCCGTCATCGGCGCCGGCGAGGTCGACGCACCGCGGGTCCGCGCCCGCCAGAGCTAGCCGCGCCGGCCTGTAAATCGAGCTTGATTGCGGCAGGCATGGCCAATGTCTGCCATGTAAATGCACCGTTTCAAGCTGAAAGAGGTGGCGAGCCATCAAGCTCTGGAGATTGTGGCAGGCTGCTTTCTGGATACGAGCTTTCGCAGATCACGCAGCAAATCGTCGCCCAGTTCAGTAAGGCCGTTGATTTCCTTTTGTGCGTCGATTGCGTGCTGCCTGCACAACTCCTTCGGCTCGTTGTTGGTTGACGCAAGGGCATGCAGGTGTCCGGCAAGGCTTCCGGCACGCGTGAAGAAATAAACGATCTGTCGCTGCATCGCCGGGTCGAACAAATCCAATCGACCCGTATTGGACTCGTAAACCGAGAATTTCGGCAACGTGAAAGCGCCGAGCTCGTCGAGATGTTCTTCGGCTCCGAGCTCCATAACCTCGAGCTTCCGAACTTCTCCAAAACCCTCCATCCCGTCGATCACGGCGGCGATCTCTCCGATCAAAGCTGACGCGAGGCCTCGTCTGGTGTGGCCACGTCCGAAATGAAGCATAGCTTCCTCCCGCTTCGATGATCTGGTGGGCCGAGCGCGCGGGAGCGAACTCACGGAAGTATATTAGCAGCAAAACCGCGCCGGACGCCATTATCGTGGGGCCGCCGTCGGCGGCGCGTTCGCGGCAAGACGTCGTCGAACTCGCACGCCGGACTGGGTAAACCATCCTTACATATCCACCCCACAATGGATGCGCTGACGGCCAGGGTGATGGCTGCGCACGGCGCAGTGTGATCGATCGCTGTTGAAGCATGTTGATCACGTAGCTCCGGTTTGGTCCCGCGGCACTGCGCAGAGGGCAAACTCAGGGGACGACCCGGCGCTTCGAAGCCGATTTGGGTTCTGGGCGAGGCCAAGCGCCTCGCGGTCTCCGCGTTGATTGCTGGAGGTCCGTTCATTCGATCACCTTGTCGGCGGCTGTGAGCAGGGTCGGTGGCACCGTAAGGCCAAGTGCCTTGGCGGCCTTGAGATTGATGACAAGCTCGAAGTTAGTCGGCTGCTGGATCGGCAGATCGGCTGGCTTTGCTTCTTTAAGAACCTTCCCGACGTAAACGCCAGCCGCACGATACAGCGACGTGAGGCTCGCCCCATAACTGATAAGGCCTCCAGCCGTGACAAATTCCTGCCACTCGTAGATTGCCGGAATGGAGTAACGTGACGCCAAGGCCACAATCCGCTCGCGGCGGCTGGTGAAGACGGGGTCTGTCCCAACAATTAGCGCATCGGCCTTAAGATGGGCGAGAGAGGCGAAGGCGGGCTCAAATTCGTCCTCGTCGGCTGCATTCAAGATATGGAGCCGTACTCCCTTCGCACTTGCCGCTTGTTTCACGAGTGGGGTCGTGCCCTCGGTGGCCCGATGGTATTTCGGATTTATGAGTAAGGCGATTGTCCTGATCTGGGGAACCAGTTCGAAGAGCAATTCGAAGCGCTTTGCCGTCAGTTCAGTCGTGATCATGCTGAAGCCGGTAGCATTGCCGCCCGGTCTGGCAAGGCTGGCGACCAAGCCAGTCTCAACCGGATCGCTACCGGTAATAAAAACGACCGGGATCGTGGAGCTTGCCTTGATCGCCGCTCGGATCGAAAGATCACCGCTCATTGCAGCGATGACATCGACCTTGTCGCGGATGAGGTCTGCGGCCAATGCAGGAAGTCGATCAAACTTGCCTTCCGCCCAGGAGTATTCGATTGCCAAATTTTGGCCTTCGATAAAGCCGGTTTCTTTAAGTCCCTCGTTGAACGCGGTCACAAAAGGAGCATGTAGACCCGGCGAAGAGACACTCAGGAAGCCGATCTTCTTCACCGGCTGCTGCGCGTGTGCCATGAGCGGCCACGCGACCGCCGTACCGCCGAGAACAGTAATGAACTCGCGCCGTCTCATAGCGGCCATCCATGAACGCTCAGTGGGCGGAGCTAACCTAGCATTTTGCGATACGGCCAGGGACGAACAAATGGCATCCAACCGGTCTTAGACGCGATTGAGTTCGATGTCCGACTTGGGGTCAAGCGCGTCGATTTGCCATCTCGGCAGCACGCCAGGCGACAGGGCAATCCCGAAAATGCCGGTTGAAGGCTTCGGTTTGGTCTTGCCTACGACCAGCCCGCGGGTCGGCTAGGCCAACCCACCCCACGCGGCAATGAAACCATAACGAAACAAAACCCTAACGCGACGAAACCATTTTGGCGGTTTTGTGCAAACGTCCTGAAACGGTTGATCTGTACTGGTTTCCCCAACGACGCGCCGAAATGGGGTGCGCAGGGCGCAAACTGAAGGGGACGACCAATGTTCAATTCATTCAGAATGAATACCCGCCTCGTTGTCGGCGCTTTGGGCGCGCTGGCGATCGGCACCGTTGCTTTTTCCACATCCGCCGCCGCGGCCCCGCTGCCGCTGTTTCCGTTCTTCATGACACCGCCGACCGAAGCGGCCCCGCCACCGGTCGCCGCGGCACCCTCGCAGGATGAAGAGCGCTCCGTCACCCAGTTGCCGGCGCGCCTGAAGCGCCAGGTCGTGAGCTACCCGACCCGCGAAGCCCCGGGCACGATCATCATCGACACCCCCAACACCTATCTCTATCTGGTGCTCGGCAACGGCCAGGCGATGCGTTACGGCATCGGCGTCGGCCGCGACGGCTTTACCTGGTCCGGCACCCAGACCATCACCAAGAAGTCGGAATGGCCGGATTGGACCCCGCCTCCGGAAATGATTCAGCGCCAGCCCTATCTGCCGCGCCACATGGCCGGCGGCCCCGGCAACCCGCTCGGCGCGCGGGCGATGTATCTCGGCGGCACCATCTATCGCATCCACGGCACCAATGCCCCGGAGACGATCGGGACCCATGTTTCCTCCGGCTGCCTGCGCCTCACCAATGAAGACGTCACCGACCTCTATTCGCGGGTCAACGTCGGCACCAAGGTGATCGTGAAGCCGATGACGGATCGCCGCGCCGATCTCGGCACGATCGTCCGCTAAGCCGACGTCATTCTACGCAAATACGGCCCCGGCATCTGCCGGGGCCGTTTCACGTTCAAGTCCGGCTTACCGGGCGCGGCGCAGGGCGGCTATTTCCTCACATACTTCTGGATGCGCCAGTTCAACGTGTCGGCGACAAAAATCTCGTCGCGCGGTGACACCGCGATGTAGTGGGCCTCGCCGTATTTGCCTGTTGTCTTGCCCTGGCCGCCGCCTTCGATCATCCCGACGACGTTGCCGTTCAGGTCGAGCTTCATGATCAGACCGGTGTGACCGTGCGCCAGCCAGATATGCTGGTCGGCGCCCATGAACAGCCCGCAGGGCGCGCCGGGATGCTGGGACTCACGGATGTAGTTGCCGTCGGCGTCGAAAACCTGGATGCGGGCGTTGTTGCGATCGGCGATATAGAGCAGTCCCTGTGCGTCGAAAACCAGCGAGTGCGGCAGATCGAATTGGCCCGGCCCCTTGCCCTTGCCGCCCCAGGTCTTGAGGAAGGTGCCGTCGCTGTCGAACTTCAGCACCCGCGAGTCGCCCTTGCCGTGGCCCTGCAGCACGAAGATGTCGCCGGTCGGTCCGACCACCGCTTCGTTCGGCTCGTCGAACAGCCGCAGATGTCCGAACGGATGCCACTCGCCGGTGTGGCCCTTGACGCCGAGCACCATTTCAAGCCGCCCCGACGGGTCGAACTTGTAGACCATGTTCGATCGGACGTCGGTGGCCCAGATGTTGTCCTGCGCATCGATCCGCAGGCCGTGCGACCGCTCGAACATGCCGTCGCCGAAGCCGCGGATGAAATTTCCGTCGGGATCGAACTCCATCAGCGGCATCGGCCCGCGATGGATGACGAAGATGTGGCCCCTGGAATTGAAGGCGATGCCCGAGGTGCCGTGAAAGTTCGCGCCTGATGGCAGCTTGAACGATTCGGCAACGGCGACATAAGGC
This sequence comes from Bradyrhizobium sp. KBS0727, assembly GCF_005937885.2. NCBI lineage: Bacteria > Pseudomonadati > Pseudomonadota > Alphaproteobacteria > Hyphomicrobiales > Nitrobacteraceae > Bradyrhizobium > Bradyrhizobium sp. KBS0727. The sequence goes on from NZ_CP042176.1 coordinate 5,607,590, forward strand.
AGTGGCGGAGCTGCTATTTGCATGGGATGCGAGTATCACACCCGGCAAATCGGGAGTCCATCAGGCGCTTGCCGGCAGTTACATTCCCATAGACCGCGGAGGTCCGGGGCGGTTCAAGTTTTCCGGGAGCGCCCAACTGGAGCCGCAGTCGCTATCTGGTAGGCACGCTCCCTCGACACTCCGAAGACTTCGCCGATAGCTCGGAAGCTGGCCCCGGCGGCACGAGCTTGACTCATCGCCTTGGCCCGGTCTGTCCCGGCGGCGATGGCAGCTTTCATCTTCCGAATGATCTCCCCCTCCTTTCGGAGGCGGGTGTCTATCTTGAGCCGGGCGGCGGCCGCCCTCGTTCGACGCCGCTCGAGCGTCGACGGAAAAACCACGCCGTTGAGCCGCTGAAATCGTCCAAGCGCTGCGTTGCGTGTGACCCCCATTCGCTCCCCGATCTCGGCGAACGAAAGTCCCTCCCGCTTCAATTTCAATAGTCTGGCGTCAAGCCTATCATTCCACATCGTCAACTTCCCGAGCGACCGTTGACGGAGACAGGCCTGATTTGCCACCGACATGTCAATAAGCTCCGTTGTCTCACCTCAAAGGGCCCCCCTGCTGCAACGCGGTGCACCATTTGCGAACGCCCCATCCGGCGCGCTAAGCTCGGGACAAGAAACCCCGGGAGGAAAGCATGGGTCGGAAGATAGCCATCGTTGGTGCAGGCGCGGTCGGCGGCTACGCCGGCGCCCACATGGTGCAGGCGGGCGAGGACGTCACCTTCATCGATCCCTGGCCCGAACATGTCGAGCACATGCGAAAGCACGGCCTGCGTGTCACCCACGCGATGGATGTCCCGGAATTCACGGTTCCCGTCCGGGCGCTGCACGTCACCGACGCCCAGCAGCTCGCCAAGGAGGCGCCGGTCGACATCGCCTTTGTCTGCATGAAATCCTACGACACCGCCTGGGCCACCATGATGATCCGGCAGTATCTGGCGCCGGACGGCTACGTGGTGTCGCTGCAGAACTGCATGAACGAAGAGACCATCGCCGGCATCGTCGGCTGGGGCAAGACGCTGGGGTGCATCGCGAGCAGCATCACCGTCAACCTGCCCGAGCCCGGCCACATCCACCGCGGCGCCGGCAAGCACGGGGCCGCGCATACCGTATTCCGCGCCGGCGAAGTGCACGGCCGCATCTCGCCACGGGCGGAAGAGCTCTGCCGCCTCGTCGGCTATGCCGACAGCGCCAAGGTCACCAACAACCTGTGGGGCGAGCGCTGGTCGAAACTGGTCGCCAATGCCATGCAGAACGGCCTCTCCGCCTGCACCGGCCTGCCCGGCGGCCAGATGCTGGAGAGCGAGCCGATCCGCCGCTTCGCCACCCGGCTCGGCAGCGAAGCGATCCGCGTCGGCCAGGCGCATGGCTATCAGCTCGAGGAGGTCCTGCACATTCCGCCCGAGACCATCGCGCGCGCCGGCGAAGGCGACGAGACGGCGATGCGCGCCTGCGACGAGCAGCGCTTCAAGGACGCGAAGAAGACCGCGTCCGGGCAACGCCCGTCGATGGGCCAGGACATGCAGAAAGGGCGGCGCACCGAGATCGAATTCCTCAACGGCTTCATCGTGCGCGAAGGCAAAAAGGTCGGCGTTGCCTGCAAGGCCAATACGGTGCTGACGGATCTGGTGCTGCGCGTCGAACGCGGCGAGTTGCAGGCCGATCCGAAGCACATCACCGAGCTGCGATTGAACTAGGCCGCGATCCCATCTGTGGACGCCCCGCAAGATGCAAGCGGTTTTTGAAGAAGTTCGGCACGTAGTCGGATGCTGCCATCTGTCCGGCCTCTGATGATGCAGCGATAAAGCTGCGGGCCCGTATGGGAGTTCGCGGACCGGAACCAAATCATAAATGCGTGCTCCAGGCACGATGGGTTCATCTGGTTCTTCCGGTCCCGTCTCGCCGACTGTTGCGCCATACCCTCCTTCGACCGACTACATCTCTGACGACCTCAGGCCCGCCAGGCTCACGCCTTGGCGGCGACCGGAGCCTTGTAATTCTCCTGCTTTACAAGTAGCGCCCAAACGATCCGCGCCATCTTGTTGGCGAGCGCAACAGTCACCAACATCCGCGGCTTGCGAGCCAGTATCTGTTCGAGCCAAGAACCCTTTGGTGCGCCGCGTTTGCCTGCCTGCTTTACGACGGCGCTACTGCCAATGATGAGTAGGCGTCTGAGCGTGCGCTCGCCCATTTTGGACGTCGCGCCAAGCTTCTGCTTGCCGCCTGTCGACCTTTGAAGAGGCGTGAGACCCAGCCAGGCGGCAAAGTCGCGGCCCGTGGCAAAGGTCTCGGCTGGCGGTGCTAGGGCAGCGATCGCGGTGGCCGAGATTGGGCCGATGCCAGGAATGGTCATCAGCCTGCGCGATACTTCGTCCTCGCGAGCACGGCGCGCGATCTCCTTGTCGAGATCTGCGATCTTACCATTGAGGCCGGCGAGCAGGTCTAACATCAATCGGAACATGGCGTGGGCGGCTTCGGGAAGCGAGCTGGCCATCTCTTCTTCCTCGATCAGGTCGGCAAGCATCGCCACATGCGACGGCCCCTTAGGTGCGATCCAACCATATTCAGTGAGGTGTCCTCGAATCGCGTTGATCAACTGGGTTCGCTGCCGCACTAACAGATTACGGGTCCGAAACACCAGACCCGCCGCCTGTTGTTGTTCGCTCTTCACGGCCACGAACCGCATGCTCGGCCGCTGAGCGGCTTCGCAGATCGCCTCGGCATCGTTCGCGTCATTCTTTTGCCGCTTCACGAACGGCTTTACATAGGCAGGCGGGATCAGCTGAACTTTATGGCCAAGCTGGGTGAGCTGACGGGCCCAGTAATGTGCTCCGCCACATGCCTCCAGCGCTACCGTGCAACTCGGCTGGGCTGCGAAGAAATCCAGCAATTTTCCCCGGCTGATCCTCTTACTGAATACCGCTCGACCCTGCTCATCCGCTCCGTGAGCGTGAAAAACATGCTTGGCGATATCCAGACCGATTGTGGTAACCTCTGACATGGACGCCTCCCTTGAGTGGTGCTCAACACCTCCACTCTGGCACATCGATGCCGTCGGCGGGGCGTCCACCCCATCATAAATCTGCCGGGCGGACGGCTTGCGAAGTCCGCTATGCCCCGACAGCCGACTTATTGTTGCACAGCAGCGCAACGACGCAATGTGCCACAGGCAAACATCCAGGCAGCTTCTATTTTCCGCGCGAAAACGTCACAAATCCATCCCGGTTCGGCATTTTTACTTTTGGCAACGTCCGCGCATCCATTGTGTCGATATCTGCAATGATGCCGTTGAGGTTCAGGATATAAGCGACGACCGCATAAATCTCATCGTTGGTCAGTGACTTCGATTCGTTATGCGGCATTGCCCGCCGCACATAGTCGAAGACGGTCGTAGCGTAGGGCCAGAAGCTTCCCACGGTTTTGACCGGAGGCTTGTCACCGGGAAGCGTCCCTAAACCGCCCACGAGCTGATCGTTGGGCTTGCCGGCTCCTTTCTCGCCATGGCAGGCGACGCATTTCGCCGCGAACACGGCTTCACCCTGCTTCGGGGCCCCGCTACCTGGCGGCAGACCAACGCCGTCTGGACCAATACTGATATCCCAAGGCGCAATTTCCTCCGGTGTTGCCACCCGTCCGAGGTTTGGACTTTCAGCCGCGATTGCACCGGCCGAAGCCATGGCAAGACCAAGACCTGAAACGGCGATGAGGAGGGCGTTACGCATAGACATGCTTTACCTCGCCTTTGTTAGAAACGGCCCAGGTCGTAATGGCGTTGGAGTGATAGATCGTTCGATTGCCGCGCGCGGCGATCATCTTCTCACGCGTCGGCTGCATATAACCGGTCTCGTCGGTCGCGCGGCTTTGCAGGACCGCCGGCCCGCCGTTCCACCGCCACGGAATACGGAAGCGCGTCAACGCCTTCGACAGCACGGGCGGCTGTAGCGCCGCCTTTGCCCAGCTTTTGCCGCCGTCAGCCGAGACCTCAACCTTGGTGATCTTGCCATAGCCCGACCAGGCAAGGCCCGAGATTTCATAAAGGCCGGGCTCTTTCATAGTCAGCCCTGGTGAAGGCTGCGTGATCACCGACTTTCCTTCCTGGGGAAACATAAACTGAAGGGATTTCCCGTCGGGCAAGGTGATCGTGTACTTCGATGTCTCGTCCTTGGTCATCGTCGGTCCTTCGGTCACCTTGATGCGCCGGAGCCATTTCACATTCATGTTGCCTTCATATCCCGGCAGCAGGAGCCGCATCGGGTAGCCGTTCGATGGTCGCACACGCTCGCCGTTCTGGTAGAGCGCGATCAAAGCGTCTTCCATCGCCTTCGCCAGCGGAATGCTTCGGCTCATGCCGGCGGCATCGCCACCTTCGGCTAGAATCCATCTGCCCTTCGGATCGACACCAACTTCTTGCAGCAGGATCGAGAGCTTCACGCCCGTCCATTCGGCGCAGGAGACGAGACCGTGAATAGCCTGGACGCCGACCGGGGCGGGCTCTTTCTGGTACAGCAATTGGCCGTTACCACCACATTCGAGAAACGCGACGCGCGACTCCCTCGGGTAGCGTTCCAGGTTTTCCAGCGTGAAGATCAGCGGACGCTTGACCAGGCCGTGGATCAACAGCCGGTGAGTATCCGGGTTAATGTCGGGGATGCCGCTATGAGAACGCTCAAAATGCACGCCGTTGGGCGTGATCATGCCGTCAAGCAAATGGAGCGGTGTGCGGGCGGCACCTGTGCCAGTCGTGCCTGGCGCGGTGTTCCAGGTTCTGGCGACCTTTTCTTCGTATTTCGATGGCTGGCCGTAGCCGGCGAATCCGGATCCCGGCACCTTCATCCAGGACTCAACCGGTAACGCGTCGGCGGCAGCTGGATTAGGCAGAGCGGAACTGGCAACGGCGGCCGCGGCAGCAGTACCCGCTGTCAAAAACATACGGCGATGAAGGAGGCCGTTCCCCGCCACGATGTCCAGATCGGACCCGTGAACGGTCGATCGATCAGCAGCCATCAAATCCTCCTTTTTGACTTTGCCCCGGTTATCAACCCAGCTGTGCGATTATTATTCTCCAGATACAGGTCGAGCTCAATTCCCTGGATATCGGTCGCCACGTCGCTTTCGGCTCAATCGCGCCATTCTGACTATGCCGATCGCTTCCGGTCTACCCCGGAAAGCAGAGAAGCGTGATGAACTCGCGTCGCTTTATGGTCGCCCCCTTCAGCAGGCGACCACACCCTACCACGTCGCTGAATTGAGCGCAGTGTTTTGCATTACAGCAAAATTGGCCGCCCACGTCCGCTCCGGGTTATTCGCGACCGGGTCGCGTCAGCCGTAGGTCTGGCGATAGCCTCGAATCATGCGCTACGAACTCAGCGATTATGAATGGATCGCGATCAAGCCGATGCTGCCCAACAAGTCGCGCGGCGTTCGGCGGGTAAATGACCGTCGCGTGCTCAATGGCATCATTTGGGTTCTGCGCTCGGGTGCGCCATGGCGAGACCCGATCTGCTTTAGTCCGTATCTGTATCGCGCGCGCAACTTGGTCGGCGCTTCTTCAACAAGATCAAGCAGTGTCTGCGTGTCGCGACCCGATATGACAAACTCGCGGCCAACTATCTGGCGTTCGTTAAACTCGCATCAATCCGAATTTGGTTGCGCGCTAATGAGTCCGCGCCCTACTAAGCACCCGTCACCCGCCAGATCACGTCGCCGACATCATCGGCCATCAGCAGCGAACGGCCGTCGGGGCCGAGCATGACCCCGACCGGCCGGCCGTAGGATTCCTTCTCGTCCGGCGCGAGGAAACCGGAGAGAATATCCCGCGCCGGCCCGGACGGACGGCCGTTTTCGAACGGCACGAACACCAGCTTGTAGCCGCTCAGCGTGCTGCGGTTCCACGAGCCGTGCTGGCCGATCGCCATGCCGTCCGGAAAGCCCGGCAGCGTGCCTGAAGGTACCCAGCACAGCCCGAGCGAGGCGGTGTGCCCGCCGAGCGCATAGTCCGGCGTGATCGCCTTGGCGACCATCGCCGGATCCTGCGGCACCCGGTCGTCGACGGTCTGGCCCCAGTAGCAATAGGGCCAGCCGTAGAAGCCGCCGTCGCGCACCGATGTCAGATAATCCGGCGGCGTCTCGTCGCCGAGGCCGTCGCGTTCGTTGACCACGGTCCAGAGCACGCCGGTGTTCGGCTCCCAGGCCATCCCGACCGCGTTGCGCAGGCCACTGGCGAAGATGCGGCTCGAGCCGGAAGCCAGATCGAGTTCGTAGATCGCCGCGCGGCCTTCCTCAACGGCCATGCCGCCCTCGGCGATGTTGCTGAGCGAGCCGACGCCGGCGTAAAGTTTCTTGCCATCGGGGCTCGGCAGCAGGCTGCGCGTCCAATGCCCGGCGGGCTTGAAGCTGACGAGTTTCTTTCCCGGCGCGGTGATGCTGTTGGCGCCCGCCACGTAGGGGAACGCCACCACGCCGTCGGTATTGCCGACATAAAAAGTGTCGCCCACCAGCGCCATGCCGAACGGCTGGTTCAGTCCCTCCATAAACGTTTCGCGGACTTCGGCGACGCCGTCGCCATCCCTGTCGCGGAACAGCGTGATGCGGTTCGCGCTATCGCCAAGCGCGCGGGCACGCCGCATCGTCGCCTGCATTGCGTAGTGGAACACGGTTCTGGGCGGTCCGGCGATCTGGTTCGACTCGGCAATGAGAACGTCGCCATTGGGGAGCACGTTGATCCAGCGCGGATGTTTTAGACCGGTCGCAAACGCATTGACCTTCAGTCCCGGCGCCGCCACCGGCTTCTGCCCGTCGCTCCAGCCCCTGGCGGTCGGCATCTTCAGCGTCGGCAGCGCGCCTTGCGGCTTTGCTTCGGGCACCACCGGCGCGTTGCCCCAAGCAGGCGCAGGAGCTTCGCCCTGCAGCTTCCGCCACTGCAGCGCGACGCCGCCGATCAGCGCGACGATGCGCGCCATAATGCTGGACATGGTCATGTCATTCCCCTTCTCAACGCGCGCACCCTATCCGACACCACGGCGCGATGAAAGCCGAGTGCGTTGGAAGTCGCCGGACGTTTCTACAACGAGGCGCCGGCTAGATAGAATGCATCAATGCGGCTGCTCGATTTCGCCACGCTCGATCGTGAGCGTGATGTTCGCAAACGCCGCCACCAGTTTGGGGTTGGACTCGGTGATCAGCAGCGTGATCTCCTTGTCCTGCGCGCGCAGCCGCTCGAGCGCCTCGGCGTAACGCTGGGCGAGGACGGGTGCCAGCCCCTGGAACGGCTCGTCGAGAATGACAAGCCGCGTGCCGAGCATCAGCGCGCGGCCGAGCGCCACCATCTTGCCCTGCCCGCCGGAGACGGATCCGGCCGGACGGGCCGCGAGTTCCTTCAGCTCCGGCATCACCCAATAGGCCCGCTCCAGCCGCCGGGCGGTTTCAGCCTTGGACAGTTTGGCGACGCGCGCCGGCAACAGCACGTTTTCCTCGACCGTGAACGCCGAAAACAACCGCCGGTCCTCCGGCGCGTAGCCGATGCCGAGCGCCGGACGGCGGTGCGGCTCGACCGGGGAAATATCCTCGCCAGCCAGACGGATGACGCCCTTCGACGTCGTGAACCCCATGATGGTGCGCACCGTCGTGGTCTTGCCGGCGCCGTTATGGCCGATCAGCGCGCAGGTCGATCCGGCCGGCAGGTGAAACGACACCTTGCGCAGCACGTGCACACCCGCGATCGAAACATCGATCCCCTCGAAAGCGAGCATGGTCAGATTCCGATCACGCGTTCGCGGACTTCCGCGTTGTTGAGGATTTCGGCCGGCGGGCCGACCACCTGGATTTTTCCGGAACTCCACACCGCGACGCGATGGGCGTAGCGCTCGACCATGTCCATATCGTGCTCGACGAACACCGACGAGACCTTCTGTCTCGCCAGCGCCGAGGTCAGGATGTCCATCAGGCCGAGCTTCTCGGCGGATGCAACGCCCGAGGTCGGCTCGTCCATCAACAGCACCGTGGGCTTGAGCGCCAGCGCCAGCGCGATGTCGACGAGCTTGCGCTGCCCCTCGGGCAGCTCAAACGCCTTGCGGTTGGCGAACGATCGGACGCCGACAAGGTCGAGCAGGTCCTCGACCTCCTTGCGTTCGGGCAGGTCGAGCAGGTGGCGGAAAGCCGACATCGAGCCGCCCTGCGCTGCTGCCGCGATCATCATGTTTTCCATCACGGTCTGATCGAGGAACAACTGCGGAATCTGGAAGGCGCGCGCGATGCCGAGCCTGGTGATGGTGCGCGGCGGCAGCGCGGTGATATCCCGACCGAGAAAACTCACCGTGCCGGCCTGCGGCCGCAGATACCCCGTCGCCATGTTGAGGAAGGTGGTCTTGCCGGCCCCGTTGGGCCCGATGATCGCGAGGTTCTCGCCCTCGAGAACGTCGAGATCGATGCCGTCGGCCGCGATCACCCCGCCGAAGCGGATCTTGAGCCCGCGCGCCGAAATCAGAACCCGGCTCATGTGCGCACCTCGGCCGATGGTTTGCGGCGGTTGAGCAGCCCGATCAGTCCGTTCGGCGCAAACATGATGATCACGATCAGCACCACGCCGAGGATCAGTTGCCAGGCATTGGCGAGCTGGGCCGAGGCAAAGAAGCGAACGGTCTCGAACACCGCAGCACCCGCGAACGCGCCAAACGCATTGGCGGTGCCGCCGAGGATGGCGATGAAGACGAACTCGCCGGACTTGGTCCAGTACGCGAATTCGGGCGTTGCGATCTGCTGGGCGATCGCGACCAGGACGCCGCCGAGCCCGCCGAGGAAGGCGGAGGCGACATAACCGATCAGCAAAACCTTTCGCGCCGAAATGCCGAGATATTCCAGCCGGGTTTCGTTGGACTTGATGGCCCGCAGCATGTGGCCGAGCGGGCTGTCGAGATAGCGCTGCACCGCGTAGCTGACGACGAGGACAAGGCCGAGAGTCAGATACAGCAGTACATATTGAAAGGCTTCGGGCGTAAACGCGATGCCGGCCAGTGTCGGCCGGGCGACGCGGATGCCGTCAGCCCCGTTGGTGTAGTGGTAGAGCTTTTCCAGGAGCGACCACATCACCATCGAAAACGCCAGGTTGAGCATCCCGAAAAAGATTTCCCGGTAGCGCACCACGAACAGGCCGATCAAAAGGCCGAACGCCATCGCGATCAGCGGCCCGAGCAGCAGGAACAGCAGCAGGTCGGCGGCGCCGACATAGCGCTCCCAGAACGCCACCGTATAGGCGCCGACGCCGTAGAACATGGCGTGGCCGAACGATACCTGCCCGGCCTGCAGCAGGATGATGATGCCGAGCACGACGATCCCCTTGGCAAGGATCAAGGTGACCAGCGTCGCCCAGCTCGGCAGGATCAGCGGAAAGATCGCGGCCACGGCGATACCGAAAACAATGACCCATCTCGACAGCAAACGTGCGGACATCAGATCTTCCTCACGTTGTTGACGCCGAACAGCCCCATCGGGCGGATCAGCAGCACGATCATCATGATCAGATAGGGCACCAGCACCTCCAGCTCCGGCTGGATGTAGATGATGAAGGCGCGCGCCAGGCCGATCATCAGCGCGGTCACGGCCGCGCCCTCGATCTGTCCGAGGCCGGCGGTCGCAGCAACCGCAAAGGACAGCACGATCATGTCCGTCCCCATGCCCGGCACCAGCGACGTGGTCGGCGATGCCAGCGCGCCACCAAGCGCAGCAAGGCTTGCGCCGATGATGAAGGTGACGAGAAACACCCACTTGGCGTCGATGCCGATGGCGGTTGCGGCTTCGCGGTCTTCCGTGACCGCCATGATGATGGCGCCGGCAAGCGTGTAGCGCAGGAAGTAGCGCAGCCCGAACAGGGTGATGACCGCCACCAGCGGCAGCACCAGGACCTGATAGCTGGTGTAGTTGACGCCGAGGATGGAGATATTGGGCAGCAGCTTGACCGGCTCGGCGGCAAAGATCGGCTGCACGCCCCAGATCATCCGCTGCAGGTTATCCATGATCATGAACACCGCAAAGGTGATCAGAAGCTGCAGCACCTCCTCGCGGTGATAGACCGGCCGCAGCAGGAAGCGCTCCATCAGTCCGCCGACGATCGATCCCACCAGGACCGATGCCACCAGCAGCGCGGGAAAGGTCAGCCAGGGCGAGATCGGCGCCACCAGCAGGCTGAGGGTCGCCGCGGTGTAGGCGCCATAGGCATAGAGCGATCCATGCGCGACGTTGACGATGCGCAGCACCCCGAAAATCAGGCTGAGGCCGACCGATACCAGAAAGACCAGAGCGGCATAGCTGAGGCCGTCGCAGATCGCCAGAATGACGATGGTAGAATCCATAAACGCACCTTCAGCGACGCAAGAAAAGTGAGGCGTGGAGACACGATGTCTCCACGCCGGAGGTGACTGACGATGTCAGCCGCCGTGCTTGAAGGTCGGTACGTTCATCTTGACGAAGTCGGGCGACAGGGTCTTCAGCCAGTCCACCGACTTCTGACCTGCCGGAGTCGTGATCGACTTCGGCTCGAAGATCATCATGTCGTCGAGAACCTTGAAGTCGTAACCGGGCGCGGCCTTGCTGACGCCGACGAGTTGCGACTCAAGCCCCTGGTGGTCTTCCGGACGCAGCGACACCGGGCGGCCCCAGCCCTTGAACTCGAGACCTTCGGCGGCGTCGATCACCTGCTCGCGGCTCGGCCACTTGCCGCCATTGGCCTTGATCGCCTTCTCGACGGCACCCTGATAGGCCGCGAACGCCTGCTGCATATGATAGACCGAATAGATCGGCCAGCTACCGGTTTTGGCCTTGAAGGCTTCGTTGAACGCCTTGAACGCCGCGTCGTTCTTCATTTCCGGATGCAGGAACCAGTGGTCGCCACGCGCGCCGATGATCAGGCCGTCCGGGAGATCCTTGCCCAGTCGCTGCATCGAGGATTCGCCGATGCCGAGCACAAAGGCGCTTTGCTGCAACAGGCCGCGCTGTCCGGCCTGACGCACCAGCGTATCGAGGTCGCCGCCCCAGCTCGTGGTCAGCACGACGTCGGGCTTGAGCGCCAGCAGGCGCGAGATTTCGGTCGAGAAATCCGGCGCACCGAATTTCGGGAACAGTTCGGCGACGACCTTGACGTCGGGCTTCATCACCTTGAGCGCGGTCGAGAAGATTTCCCAGCTCTCGCGACCCCAGGCGTAATCCTGGTTGACCACGGCAATGGTCTTGAAATCCGGCTTGGTCTTCAGGAGATAGACCAGCACCGCGAGCATCTCGGGCGTGCCGTTGGCCTGCGAGCGGAAGTTATAACGATACTTCTTGGCTTCGAGGATCGAGGACGCGCCGCAGTCCCACATCAGGTTCAGCATCTTCAGGTCTTCGGCGAGCGGCGCGAGCTGCCCGCAGCTTCCCGAGGAGATGGCCGCGAACGTGACGTCGACCTTGTCGTCCTGCACCATCCGGCGATAGTTCGACACCAGCGCCTCACCGCCGGCTCCCTCGTCGATAAAGCTCACGCTGACCGGAACGCCTCCGATGCCGCCCTTCTTGTTGATATCTTCGGCAATCATTTCGGCAGCGGCCTTGGCCGGCACACCGAATACCGAGGCAGGCCCCGACAGGAAGGTGGCGATGCCGATCTTGAGTTCTTTCGGCTTGTCCTGGGCCTGCGCGGGAAATGCGAAAAGTGTGGCGGCCAAAGCCGCTGCCCCGGACATTCTTGCGAGTGTTCTTATTGGCTTGATCACGACGTCTCCCCTTTTTGATTATTTTATGGTGATAACATGCCACAATTCACCGATGGCAAGTCTGGCTTTTTTTTCGCAGAACCGATTCTAGCATTTTCGACATTGGCCTATTGCCGGGCTGGCACCAAGACAGCGAACGCCGTGGCGGCGCCGCAGGCGCGCCATCATGCATTAATCTCCGGTACAGCCAAGCCGCTGCCGGCGCGGCCATAGCGACACAGTGGCGCGCATCGACCCATAGCCGGAGGCTGTTCACCAACGACGTCTGAAGGAATGATGCCGCCGGGGCCATCCCGCTCTGGCGCGGCCCTCGCCGCCCCTGTAAAACGCCAGCGGGTTCAATGGGTCCCGGGGGCGACGCGTCTGCCGAAGTATCTGAAAATGGTTCTGGCCGCCGTGGCGGTCATCGCGGTGTCGTTCGTCGCCAGCCTGAAGATCATGGACTGGCTGTCGCCGCGCGGCACGGTGCAGCCGCCGGTGCTTACCGAATTGCCGCCGCTACCGCCGGCGCCGCGCTCCTCCGTGGTGATGGCGCCGGTCGCGGTGGCGCTGTCGGCGATCCGCGATGCCGCTGACCGCGCCGCGCAGCGGACGTTCGCCGGCAAGGCCGAGAATCCGATATCGCAGATCCTGCAGAATGCCGACATCGGCTGGACCGCCTCGCGCGGGGCGATCAGCGCGACCGGCGCGCAGGACGTGCTGTCGCTGTCGACGCCGATATCAGGCACGCTCAATGTCACCGGTTCACTGTCGGCGAAGGCGACGGGGGCAGTCGGCGACGCGCTCGGCGGCCTGCTCGGCGCCAACGTCGCCAAACAGATCGGCGGCATCAACATCAAGAATCTGAACGCCAGCGCCGAGATCAAGGGCAACGTCACCGTCACCGCGCGGCCGAAGATCGCCGCCGCCTGGCGGATCGAGCCTAACCTCACCGCACAGGTCAATCTCGGCGACACCAGCCTGACCGTGGCGGGTGCGCGCGTCAACGTGCCCGCGCAGGTCAAGCCGCTGATCGACAAGACGGTGGCCGATCAGCTTGCCGCGGTACAGGCGCGGATGCGCAACGATCCCGCCTTCGAGCAGAACGCAAGGGCGCAATGGGCCAAGGCCTGCCGTTCGGTCCCGCTGCAGGGGACCGGGCCGAGTTCGTCGCTGCCGGCGCTGTGGCTCGAATTGCGCCCCATCCGCGCGATTGCCGCGCAGCCGCGCGTCGACGCGTCCGCGGTGACGCTGACGCTCGGCATCGAGGCCGAGACCCGCGTCACGCCGGTCGAGACCAAGCCCGTCTGTCCGTTCCCCGCCACCATCGCCATCGTGCCGGCGGCGCCGGGGCGGATCGCGATCGGCGTGCCGATCGACATGCCCTTCACCGAGATCAACAAGATCGTCGATGCGCAGTTTGCCGGAAAGACGTTTCCGGAAGACGGTTCAGGTTCGGTCGGTGTCACGGTGAAGCGCGCCAGCGTCGCGGCATCCGGCGACCGGCTGCTGATTTCGCTGCTGGTGAACGCCAAGGAAAAGAAGAGCTTTTTCGGCTTCGGCGGCGAGGCCACTGTGCACATCTGGGGAAGGCCCGTCCTCGATCAGGCGCAGCAGACGCTGCGGCTGACCGATATCCAGCTTGCTGTCGAGTCGGAGGCCGCGTTCGGATTGCTGGGCGCGGCGGCGCGCGCGGCCGTGCCGCATCTGCAAAAGGCGCTGGCGGACAAGGCGACAATCGATCTCAAGCCGTTCGCCAGCAATGCGCAGAAGAAAATCGCCGCCGTCATCGCCGACTTCCAGAAGAACGAGGACGGAATACGGGTGGCGGCCGAGATCACCACCCTGCGGCTGGCCGACATCGCCTTCGACTCCAAGACGCTGCGCGTGATCGCGGAAGCCGAAGGCACGATCAACGTCGCGGTCAGCGCACTGCCGGGGCTGTAGCGTTACTTCTCCCTCGCCCCGCTCTTGCGGGGAGAGGGTCGGGGTGAGGGGCTCTCTCAGCGAGTCTGGTGTTCGAGGATATACCTGTACCCCCCTCGCCCGGATCGCATCTATCGATGCGATCCGACCTCTCCCCCGCAGGCGGGGCGAGGTAAGAGAACCGAGCGCTATCGGCCCGATCACACCGAGCGGCTTTCCTGCTTCACCGTCGTCGCGGATGCGACCAGCGATCGGATCAAATCCGCATCCGAGCTCGTAGCTGGATTATAGACGACCATGCTGAGGTCGGGCCGGCCATCGACGGCGAACGCGGAATATTCCAGTGCGATCGGGCCGAGCAGCGGATGACGGAGGCGCTTTACCCCCTCGCCGTGAACGTTGACGTCATTGTCACGCCATAGCGCCGCGAATTCGGGACTGAGCCTGCAAAGCTCGTCCACGAGTTCGGCGACTTCGGAAACCGCGCCGGCGCGCGCCGCATCTGCCCGGAAGGCGCCGACCACGAAGCGCGCGACGCTTTCCCAATCATATTGCGCGGCCCGGACGTGGGGGTTGCCGAAGATCATGCGAAGGATGTTGCGCTGGCCCGGCGGCAGCGCGCCATAGTCGGTCAGCACCGCAACGGCCGCGCGATTCCATGCGACAACGTCCCAGGTCGCGGTCCTGATCAGCGCGGGGCTGACCTCGAGCGCATCGAGCAGCCGTTGCAAGCGGGGGGTGACGCCCTCGGCGGCCTTGTAACGCACCTCGGGAGGACGCCCGAGCCCGAGCAGAAAGAGATGTTCGCGCTCGACGTCGGTCAGCATCAGCGCGCCGGCGATCCGGTTCAGCACATCGGCCGAGGGCGCGCCGCCTCGTCCCTGCTCCAGCCAAGTGTACCAGGTCGCGCTGATGTGGGAGCGTTGCGCAACCTCCTCCCGCCGTAGCCCCGGCGTCCGTCTGCGCCCGATCGGGAAACCGAAGGCCGCCGGATCAAGCCGGATGCGGCGATCCTTCAAATACGTGCCCAGCCGATTGTTGGTCCGGTCATGTTGTTCTTGCGGCATGCCGATCCTGTTGGTCATTATACCATGATAATGTCACTACTTTAACAGTATGGCAGCTTAGCCGATATGAGTCTCCGGCCAACATTGGAGACTTCCCATGCGCATATTCCTCACCGGCGCGACCGGCTTCATCGGCTCGGCGATTGTTCCGGAACTCATCAACGCCGGCCATCAGGTGCTTGGACTGGCGCGGTCGGATGCGGGGGCCCAGTCGCTCACCGCCGTCGGCGCCGAGGTGCATCGCGGCGATCTCGCAGACCTCGAGAGTCTGCGCAGCGGCGCGGCGAAGGCTGACGGGGTGATCCACTGCGCCTTCGACCACAACTTCGCGAACTTCGTGGCGAACTGCGAGAAGGACAAGCGCGCCATCGAGGCGCTCGGCAGCGCGCTCACCGGATCGGACCGGCCCCTGGTTATCACGTCAGGCACCGGAATCGGCAGCGCAGCGCCAGGTCAACAAGCGACCGAGGACGTCTTCAACACCAGTCACCCGAACCCGCGCATTGCCACGGAAATGACGGGCGCCTCGATGTCGGCGCTGGGGGTCAACGTGTCGGTGGTGCGGCTTCCCCAGGTCCACGACACGGTCAAACAGGGTTTTGTCACCTACGCCGTGGCCTTGGCGCGCGAGAAGCGCGTTTCAGCCTATGTGGGCGATGGAAAGAACCGCTGGCCGGCGGCGCACGTATCCGATGTCGCGCGCCTCTACCGGTTGGCTTTGGAGAAGCGGGAGCCCGGCGCGAGGTACAACGCGGTCGCCGAAGAAGGCATCACCGTTCGCGATATCGCTGAGGTCATCGGCCAGGGCTTCAAGGTGCCGGTGGTTGCCCTATCTCCGGAGGAAGCGGCGGATCATTTCGGATGGCTCGCGCCATTTGCCGGCATGGATCTCCCGGCCTCCAGTGCGCAAACGCGCCAACGGCTCGGATGGCATCCGATGGGGCCGGGACTAATCGCCGATCTCGAACGGATGAGCTACGCTTGAGCAGGCACATTGCACGCCCTGCTTACTTCTCCCTCTCCCCGCACTTTGCGGGGAGAGCGTTGGGGCGAGGGGCTGCTTCCACAAACTCGATAGATCTGAGTTCGCGGAGAATCCCCCTCACCCGAAGCCTTCGACTCCGACTCTCCCCGCAAGCAAAGCGGGCGAGGTAAGAAATCACGCCCGCATTTTAGCCGTTGGTAGCGGGTTCCACCGCGGCCTTCGGCTTACGCTCTTCCGCAAAGCCGGATACAACAGGCGCCTAAACGAAGCCCTCAACAAAAAGCCTGGGAGAAGAAACCATGAAATCCATCGCAGCCGCGGTCGCGGCCGGTCTTGCCGTCGCCCTATCGGGCGGCGCCGCACAGGCCCAGATCTCCGACGACGTCGTCAAGATCGGCGTACTCACCGACATGTCGAGCCTCTACGCCGACGCCACCGGGAAGGGTTCGCTCGCAGCCGTCGAGATGGCGGTCGCCGATTACGGCGGCAAGGTGAAGGGCAAACCGGTCGAGGTGGTCGCCGCCGACCATCAGAACAAACCCGACGTCGGCGTCAGCATCGCCCGCAACTGGTACGACAACGACAAGGTCGATGCGATCTTCGACGTGCCGACTTCTTCCGTGGCGTTGCCGATCTCGGCGCTGACGCGCGAAAAGAACAAGATCAACATCAATTCCGGCGGCGGCAGTTCCGACATCACCGGCGTCGCCTGTTCGCCCAACACCGTGCACTGGACCTACGACACCTACGCGCTGTCGAACGTCGCCGGCAAGGCGATGGTCAAGCGCGGCGAGGACACCTGGTTCTTCGTCACCGCCGACTACGCCTTCGGCATGGCGCTGCAGCGCGACGCCGCCAACGTCGTCAAGGAAAGCGGCGGCAAGGTCGTCGGCGACGTGCGCGCGCCGCTCAACTCGTCCGACTTCTCGTCGTTCCTGCTGCAGGCCCAGGCTTCCAAGGCCAAGGTGATTGCGCTCGCCAATGCCGGCGGCGACACCACCAACGCGCTGAAGCAGGCCGCCGAATTCGGCATCATCGACGGTGGCCAGAAGATGATCGCGCTGCTGATGGAGATCACTGATGCCCACGCGCTCGGCGTCAAGGCCACCCAAGGCCTGATCGTCACCGACGCCTTCTACTGGGACATGAACGACGAAACCCGCGCCTTCTCGAAACGCTTCAACGAGAAGGTCGGCCACATGCCGACCATGATCCAGGCGGGCCTGTATTCGGCGACCATGCATTACCTGAAGGCGATCGAGGCCATCGGCTCCGACGAGGCGCCGAAGGTGATGGCGCAGATGCGCGCGACCCCGGTCAACGATTTCTTCGCCAAGAACGGCAAGATCCGCATCGACGGCCGCATGGTCCACGACATGTATCTGTTCGAGGTGAAGAAGCCGGCCGAGTCCAAGAACGAATGGGACCTCTACAAGCTGATCGCCACTGTACCCGGCGACGAAGCATTCCGTCCGCTCGACAAGGGCGGCTGCCCGCTGGTCACGCACTGACGGTTGCGACAGCAAAAACGCGCCCGGCAAAACCGGGCGCGTTATATATTTCGCCGCGGCGGCGTCAGCCTTCGAACTTGAACGAGACTTTCAGCTTGGCGCGGTAGGCTTCGACCTTGCCCTTGGCGTCCAGTTGCAGATCGAGCGTGACAACCTCGGCGACGCGAAGATCGCGCAGCGATTTTCCGGCCCTGGCAACGGCGGCGGTGGCCGCCTTTTCCCAGGAGTCCTTGCTGGTACCGATCAGTTCGATAACCTTGTAGACGCTCTCAGCCATGTCGTCCTCCCGTTGGTTTCAGGCAGGACGCAGGAGTTCCCGCCGCAACCGAGCGTAGCATCGGGATATGCCGGCTGATAGGATGCGCTGCAGCATGGTTTGGCCAAGCAGGCCGCCGAAAATCAAACCAACAATCAAACCATGAATCAAACCGGCCGGGCGGCAATGCCGTCCGGCCGGTTGATGTCGCTCACGTGGGCCGAAGCCCGCGGACTTAGTTGATCGAATACTTGAACTCCGGCATCGCCTTCAACTCGTCCTTGGTCGCGTTGAACACGGCGTGGTCCGGATACCAGGGATTGGGCTTCGAAGCCGCCGCGGGAGCCGTGGTTGCTGCGCCCGTCGTGGTGGTCGAAGGCGGCGGCATCGTCGAAGACGACTTCGCAGCGCCAGACGCACCCGGCGCGTTGGCCGCGCCGGTATAGGCCACCGGCTCGCTGACGAACTTCACCTTGTCGAACGGCACCGCGACGAGGTGCTCGCCTACCCCGAGGAAGCCGCCGACGCCGATCACGACCGCCTTGATGTTACCGCTCTTGTCGGTGAGCAGGTCATTGATCGAGCCCACGCTTTCGTTCTTGTCGTTGTAGACGCTCAGGCCGGCCATCTTGGACGCGCGCCAGTCCCCCTGGAACGACGAAGATGTACTGGACGCTGGCGCCATGCCGGCGCTGTCGGTGGTGGTCGCGGTTGGATTCTGCGCGAATGCGGCACCGGCAAGCAACGCGGAACCGGCAATCGCGGCGATGGTATATCTGGCCAACATTTTGGTTCTCCTCAGTTCAGAAATCGATACCGGGAAAACCCGTCAGCCCACCAAGCGTTCCGCAGTTCTGCAAGAGAACACTGCGGTCAAAAGCCGCCCCAGTAAGGCGGCATGCCGTAATAGCGATGCAGCTCCGCTTCCTGCGCACGATCGCCCCAGTCGAAATCCTTGTCGGCGCGGAACGACGGCGCGCGCTTCAGTTCCTCGTCTTCGATATCGAGTTCGTAGGCCTCGAATTTTGTGCTGTAGCAGAGCCGCCCCCACGGCAACGGAAGCAGATTGGTTCCGATGCCGAGGAACCCGCCGAAGCTCAACACGGCGTAGGACACCTGGCCGGAGATCTTGTCGATCATCAGCCGCTCGATGTGGCCGATCTTGTCGCCGTTCGGCCGCCGTACCGCGGTGCCTTCGATCCGGTCGCTCGCGATCAACTGATGCGGCCTGGACGTGACCTCGATTGCCATCGCACCCTCCAGATATGAACGGAAGGATTAACGTTCCATCGGGCCGTCGGTTCCCGCGTGCTGTCGCTGCACGACCGCCAGCCCCACGGGTTAGTGGTCCGCATCCAACTGCCGGTACACCAGCAGATCGAGCGGTCGGCCGCCTAGTCAAGCCGCCTGGGTGAATCGCGTGTTGTTACGCCGCGAGCGCGTCGGGATCCGCGTGGTCGTAGATCGCGACCGCTTCGAAGCGATAATCGCAGGCGCGACAGAACCAGAGGAACGATGTCCGGCCCGGGCTGCTTTCAATCCAGTCCGGCCGCGCGATCGGCTTGCCGCATTGCGCGCAGGGATTTTCGCGGGGCAGATAGCTGGAGCCTGATCCAGTCATGGCGCACCTCCCTCAGATTTTATTTTTTGTAGATTCTATTTTGATTTGAATGGGACAGATTTGCTGTCGGAAGCAAGCGTCCCGCGTCCAAAAAAATCCTAGACCTGCATTGAGTCATTTGCACGACAAACATGCGCTGCTGGACGACAAACATGCGCTGCGATGCAATGCGAGGAACGAGAGTGCGCAATCGCGATCCGGAGCGACGGCGGGCACGGCGCAGGCGTGCCTCTGCCCACGCGGCATGCGTAACGTCCGGCCGGAGCCTCGCGGATGTCCTCGGGATGAGGTGCCGCGGCGTCGATGTCGCCGGTTTTTCGCCACAACTGGCCGCGATACTGGGTTGTCCAAATCATTAACGCGTCGCCCGATCCATATCGCGTCCGCCCGAGATCTTTTTCATGAAGCGTTTGCCCGTCATTGCCTGGCCTGTCGCCGTGGCAGCGCTGCTGTTTCCGCCTCGCGTGGAAGCGCAGAATCGCGCGACCTTTGAACAGACCGTCGCCGTTCACGCCAAGGCGAACCAGGTGCCGGAAGCGCTGGTGCACCGGGTCATCGTCAGGGAGAGCAAGTATCAGCCGAACCTAATCGGACGCGGCGGCACCATCGGGCTGATGCAGATCAAGCTCGCGACCGCGCGCGGCCTTGGCTACAAGGGCGACGCCGAAGGCTTGCGCGATCCCGAAACCAACTTGACCTATGGCGTGAAATACCTCGCCGGCGCCTACCGCGCCGCCGAAAGCAACCACGACCGCGCCGTGCATTTATATGCCAGCGGTTATTACGAGGTCGCCAAGCGCCAGCGGCTGAAGCATACCGCGCCCATGCTGGCGAGTGCACCGTCCAATGACGCCGTCGCGGAACCGACCGAGGCCGCCGTCGCACCTGTCGAGGTCGCCAAATCGGATGAAGCCGCCAGGCCTGCGGAAGCCGCTGCAATGCCCGATGCCGTGAAGCCCAACGCTACGGCGCCCACGCATGCTTCGCGGCGCAAAATCGTTTCAGCTGCCAAAACCGCGTCAAAGCCGATCGATCTGATACCCGGTTTCCTGAAGCCCAAAGTCGCTTCAAAGCCCGCCGCGAAGAAGCTCGCGGACGCGAAAGAGCGGGTTCCGCGCCCGTCTGCCGGCATGCCTGCCAGCACTTCCAGCGGTGCAAACGCCCCAAAGCCGCGTTGACACGTCAGCCCATCGGCCTACATTAGACCCGTTCCGAGGGGAGCTCCGACGAGGAGCTGAGATACCGCAAACTTTGGGCCAGCCCTACGTCAAGGTAGAGCGCCCGAGACCGCGGTGACCCTTTGAACCTGATCCGGGTCATGCCGGCGAAGGGACAGGGATGTTACAGGGTTCCAAGTCGCGGGGGGATTCCCCCGTTTCCATTATCGGCGCGGGCATTGCTGGCGCGTGGCAAGCCTTGCTGTTCGCGCAGGCCGGCCACGCCGTCACGCTATACGAGCGCAGCGACGCCGAGATGACGCTGTCGACCAGCCACTGGGCCGGCGGCATGCTGGCGCCCTGGTGCGAGGCCGAAGCCTCGGAGCCGATGATCGGCAGGCTCGGCCTGCGCTCGCTCGATCTCTGGCGCGAGCATTTTCCCAAAACCCCGTTCAACGGCTCGCTGGTGGTGGCGCATGCGCGCGACCGCGCCGATTTCGAACGTTTTGCCAAACTCACCACCGGCCACGTCAGGCTCGACGCGCAGGGTCTCGGCGAACTCGAACCGTCGCTCGAAGGCCGCTTCCGCGACGGGTTGTTCTACGCCGATGAAGGCCATGTCGAGCCGCGCCGCGTGCTGCCGGAGCTGCATGCGCGGATCACTGCGGCCGGCGGCACCATCAAGTTCAACAGCGACGCCGATGCTGAAAACCTCGACGGCCAAAACCTTGAGGGAATCGTGATCGATTGCCGCGGCCTTGCCGCGCGCGACGAGCAGAAGGAACTTCGCGGCGTCAAGGGCGAGATGATCATCGTCGAGACCTCGGAAGTCGAACTGTCGCGCCCGGTGCGGCTGATCCATCCGCGCTGGCCGCTCTACGTGATCCCGCGCGGCGACGGCAAGTTCATGCTGGGCGCGACCTCGATCGAGGCCGAGGACACCGGCGTCAGCGTGCGCTCGGCACTGGAGCTTCTCGGCGCGGCCTACGCCGTGCATCCGGCGTTTGCCGAAGCGCGGATTCTCGAATTCGGTTCCGGCCTGCGCCCGGCCTATCCGGACAACCTGCCGCGGATCACGGTCGAGAAGAAAAAGATCGCCGTGAACGGGCTCTATCGCCACGGCTTCCTGCTGGCGCCGGCGCTGGCGGAATTGACGCTGGCGCATGTGGCGCGCGGCGCGATCGACAATGAGGTGATGCGATGCGTGTAACCGTCAACGGCGAGCAGCGCGAGATCAATGCCTCCCGGATCGACGCGCTGCTCAGCGAGCTCGAATACGAAGGCACCCACTTTGCGATTGCCGTGAATTACGACGTGCTGCCGAAAAGCCGCTGGGCCGAGACCACGCTGAAGAGCGGCGACGAGATCGAGATCATCACGCCGCGGCAGGGAGGGTGATTTGGTGAACGGCACACCCGACACACCGCTGTCATCGCCCGGCTTGACCGGGCGCCCCAGTACGCCGCGGCCGCGCGGTTCAATCGCTAGTTTCCCGGCGTACTGGATCCCCGCCTTCGCGGGGATGACGGTTGTGGGTGGGACGACAAATTGAGAGATCCCATGCTGAACTTCTACGGCAAAACCTTCCCCTCCCGCCTCCTGATCGGCAGCGCGCTGTATCCGTCGCCGGCGATCATGCAGGGTGCTATCAGGGCCTCCGGGGCCAACATCGTTACGGTGTCGTTGCGGCGCGAGTCCGCCGGCGGCAAGACCGGCGATGCGTTCTGGTCGCTGATCCGCGAGCTCGACGTCTCCGTGCTGCCGAACACCGCCGGCTGCCGCAGCGTGCGCGAGGCGGTAACCACCGCCAAGCTGGCGCGCGAGCTGTTCGGCACGCCCTGGATCAAGCTCGAGGTGATCGCCGACAACGACACGCTGCAGCCCGACGTGATCGGCCTGGTCGAGGCCGCCGCCATCCTGATCAAGGACGGTTTTGAGGTATTCCCCTATTGCACTGAAGACCTCGGTGTTGCGATGCGGCTGGTCGACGCCGGCTGCAAGGTCGTGATGCCGTGGGCGGCCCCAATCGGCAGCGCCAAAGGCATCATCAACCGCGATGCGCTAAAGCTGCTGCGCGACCGGCTGCCCGACATCACGCTGGTGGTCGATGCCGGTTTGGGCGCACCGTCGCATGCGGCGCATGCCCTCGAACTCGGCTACGACGCCGTGCTGCTCAACACCGCGATTGCAAAAGCCGCTGACCCGATCGCGATGGCCAACGCATTTCGTCTCGCCGTGGAATCCGGCCGCACCGCCTTTGAAGCGGGGCTGATGGAAGCCCGCGACTTCGCCTCCCCTTCCACCCCTGTCATCGGGACCCCATTCTGGCATGCCGTATCCTGACAAGTTCTATCCCGTCGTCGACAGCGTCGCCTGGGTGGCGCGGTTGACCAAGCTTGGCGTCGGCACCATTCAGTTGCGCGCCAAGGACCTCAACGATTCGCAAGCGCTGCAGATCGTCAGCGATGCGCTGGCCGTCACCAAGGGCACCGGCACAAAACTCGTCGTCAACGACTACTGGCGCGCGGCGATCGTCGCTGGCGCGCAGCATCTGCATCTCGGCCAGGAAGACCTCGCCGATGCGGACTTGAACGAAATTCGCAGCGCCAAACTGACGCTCGGCATTTCCACCCATGACGACGCAGAACTTGAGACCGCGCTGCGTGCCAGACCCGATTACGTGGCGCTGGGGCCAATTTTTCCGACCACGCTGAAATCGATGCGCTTCGCGCCGCAGGGCATTCCCAAAATCACCGAGTGGAAGAAGCGCATCGGCAACATCCCGCTGGTCGCAATCGGCGGTATCAAGTTCGAACAGGCCGCCGATATTTTCGCCGCCGGCGCCGACTCGATCGCGGTCGTCAGCGACGTCACCCAACATGCCGACCCCGAAGCGCGGGTGAGGCAATGGCTGGGCCAGAACGCGGAGGCCGCGTGAGCATGAGTGCTTGCAGAAACACCCCCACCCCAACCCTCCCCCGCAAGCGGGAGAGGGAGCCGACCTCGCGCTTGTCTTCCCTCTCCCGCCTGCGGGGGTCGAGACGAGCGAAGTTCGCTCTTAGGGTGGCGCGCGCGTCAGCGCGCGACGGGTGGGGGAACGCCACACCCAACGCTATCAATTAGAAGTTCAACGGAGGATCCCATGAACATCCGCTCCAACCCCGACACCACGCTTCCCGCCGTCACCACCGGTCCGCTTCCCGCCTCGCGCAAGATCTGGGTGACGCCGGATGAAGCCCCGGATGTCCGCGTGCCGCTGCGCGAGATCATCCTCAGCGAAGGCGCCGGCGAGCCGAACCTGCCGGTCTACGACACCTCAGGCCCCTACACCGATCCTGATGTCACCATCGACGTCAATGCCGGCCTGAAGCGCGCGCGCATCGAATGGGTCAAGGAGCGCGGCGGCGTCGAGGAGTACCAAGGCCGCGACATCAAGCCGGAAGACAACGGCAATGTCGGCGCCTCGCATGCGGCGAAGGCCTTCACCGCGCATCACCAGCCGCTGCGCGGCCTCGATGGCCACATGATCACGCAGCTCGAGTTCGCCCGCGCCGGCATCATCACCAAGGAGATGATCTACGTCGCGACCCGCGAAAACCTCGGCCGCAAGGTGCAGCTGGAGCGCGCCGAAGCCGCGATCGCCGACGGCGAGAGCTTTGGCGCCAGCGTGCCCGCGTTCGTGACGCCGGAATTCGTCCGCTCCGAAATCGCGCGCGGCCGCGCCATCATCCCCTGCAACATCAACCATGCCGAACTGGAGCCGATGATCATCGGCCGCAACTTCCTCACCAAGATCAACGCCAATATCGGCAACTCCGCCGTGACCTCGTCGGTCGAGGAGGAGGTCGACAAGATGGTGTGGGCGATCCGCTGGGGCGCCGACACCGTGATGGACCTCTCGACGGGCCGCAACATCCACACGACGCGGGAATGGATTCTGCGCAATGCGCCGATCCCGATCGGCACCGTTCCCATTTATCAGGCGCTGGAGAAGTGCGAAGGCGATCCCGTCAAGCTGACCTGGGAGCTCTACAAGGACACGCTGATCGAGCAGTGCGAACAGGGCGTCGACTATTTCACCATTCATGCCGGCGTGCGCCTGCCCTACATCCACCTCACCGCCAACAGAGTCACCGGCATCGTGTCGCGCGGCGGCTCGATCATGGCGAAGTGGTGCCTGGCGCATCACAAGGAAAGCTTCCTCTACACCCATTTTGAGGAAATCTGCGACCTGATGCGCAAGTACGACGTCTCGTTCTCGCTCGGCGACGGTCTGCGTCCCGGCTCGATCGCCGACGCCAACGACCGCGCGCAATTCGCCGAACTGGAGACGCTCGGCGAACTGACGCAGATTGCCTGGAAGAAGGGTTGCCAGGTCATGATCGAAGGCCCCGGCCATGTGCCGCTGCACAAGATCAAGATCAACATGGACAAGCAGCTCAAGGAGTGCGGCGAAGCGCCGTTCTACACTTTGGGACCGCTGACCACCGACATCGCGCCGGGCTACGACCACATCACCTCGGGCATCGGCGCCGCCATGATCGGCTGGTTCGGCTGCGCGATGCTGTGTTACGTGACGCCGAAGGAACATCTCGGCCTGCCGAACCGCGACGACGTCAAGGTCGGCGTCATCACCTACAAGATCGCGGCCCACGCTTCCGATCTCGGCAAGGGCCACCCCGCCGCGCAACTGCGCGACGACGCCTTGTCACGCGCGCGTTTCGACTTCCGCTGGGAGGACCAGTTCAATCTCGGCCTCGATCCGGAAACCGCCCGCGCCTATCACGACGAAACCCTGCCGAAGGAGGCCCACAAGGTCGCGCATTTCTGCTCGATGTGCGGGCCAAAGTTCTGCTCGATGAAGATCACCCAGGACGTGCGCGATTATGCGGCGACCTTGAACGATCCCGACAAGCGCGCGGTCGCCGGTGGCGGCGTCGGCATGTCGGTCTCTGGCGTGATCGAGGACGGCATGGCGCAGATGAGCCAGAAGTTCAAGGAAATGGGCAGCAACGTGTATCTGGATGCGGAGAAGGTGAAGGAGAGCAATCGGGTGTTGTGAGGCACCTGATCTCCTCGTCATGCCCGGGCTTGACCCGGGCATCCCTCGGAATGCGAAAGGCCGGGCGAGAGCCCGGCCTCTTTATTGTCGGAAAGAGTTAGGGAAGAGTCGAGAGTGTTGTAAGAGGCCCACTTTACACGCAAAGTGAGAGAATCAGGCCGACCTTGATAAGGCGCGCACAATGATTGAATATGATTGGGACGTATTCATTAGCCACGCCTCCGAAGACAAAGAGAGCGTGGCCCGACCACTTGCAAATCACCTTGCGGGATTCGGCCTTAAAGTTTGGCTCGACGAGTCCGAAATACACCTGGGCGATAGCTTATACCCAACGACCGTGTAGGCCTGCTAGACCTTCCGCAAACCCTTGGGGGCGGACCAGGGAAACGTAATCCGCCGCATCTCTCCGCAACAGCCTTTGTATTGCGGTGGGTTACGCTCCGCTAACCCACCCTAGGCACCTACAGTTCCCCTACTTCACCCGCTTGTAAAAATTACTCGCACTCCCCCGCCCGCCACCGACATTTGGGTTGGTGTTGACGAACTCGTCGTCGGTGAGCTTGTCGATATTGCGGGTCTGCGCTTCGCCCTCCCAGTTCGGGAATGAAGACGACACGATATTGTAGGTAACGGTCTTTTTGGCCTCGTCGACGGTGTAGGTGCCGAACACCGACAGGCTGCGCCGCATGATCACGGCGTATTCCTCCGGCGTGCCGGTCATGCGGTTGTTGGAGGCGATCTTGGGCACGTCGCCGGCGACATGGATCTGCGCGAAGCGGCCGTCGGCCGTGAAGATCAAAATGCCCTTGGGCGTCTCGCCGAACGGAAACGACTTCTTGCCGTCGGGCGCCGACACCTCGGCGACCACGAAATTCCAGGTGCCGACGATCTGCTCCTTCAGGCTTTTGGCCGGCTGCGCGGCGGCGGCGCCGGCCGACAGAGCAAGCGCGAGCAGACTGGCGGCGATCCTCAACTTCATGGGTTCCTCCCCGGAGACGTGTTGGCGCGCATGCTAGGGTCGTAGGCCGGATTAGCGAAGCGTAAACCGCCACCTCTTCGCAACCGAGCTCGTAATTCGGTGGGTTACGCTTCCGCCTACGCTCTTTGAGCTACGGCGGACAAGTCGCTAACCTACCCTACGTTGCTTCGCCACGAAGCTGTTTCCACCTCGCGCGCAAGCACAATTTATCGCTTCCACCTGCGACAAAGTAACCCGACGGGCAAATCACCAAGAGTCTGTCCAGCCCTTTGCGCAAAAATATTCCGCTGGCCCCGTCGGGCAAATCAACTCCACAACTCCGCGCATCCTGTCCCACCACAAGGGGCGTAGGCCATCGTCGCAGACGTTGGGGCGGGGAGCGGTGGACGCAAAGGCTGCGACTGACGAGCGCGGCAGATGCGTACGGCGAAATCGTTTGGGTCCGACGCCCCGGTGCTGGCGTCAAGCTTGTGAGAAGCAAACGCTTCTCACGGCGATGGTGGCAAGAAAGCCGGTCACCAGGACGAAATCGTATAAGCCGTAAAGCCATTGCGCAGGGAAGGCCGGTGTGATTCCGCCAAACCTGTATGCTCATGTGCAGCATTTACTACCCACATCGCACATGAGACCGCGGGTGCGGCGAGCACCCGGTCTTCCCTGCGCCCTCTGTACTTCAAGAGGGCAAACGAAATGAAAAACTCCGGGCGCATCGCGCCGCGGGAATGCGGATGCGTGTCTCGCGCTGTTTGACAGTTGAATATGAGCGAGTGAGCCGTCTTGCGTAGGGTGGGCAAAGCGAAAGCGTGCCCACCATTGCGAGCGCCGCGTTAGATGGTGGGCACGGCGCATACGCGCCTTTGCCCACCCTACGCGCGTGGACTTTACCGCATCGTGATCGCAAGCCCGCTCAAATCCGCGTTCGCCATCAGGCCGGTCTGGCTGCCGGACAGTTCCAGCACCGCGCCCTTCTGGTTGGTCAACACGATGGCGCGAGCGCCGCGGCCGACGGCGAGGCCGGCACCGGCGGCGCCGTAGACGCCGGCGACATCGGACGGGCGGTAGATGTTGCTGACCCGGCCGCGTAGCACCGTCTTCGAGCCGCCGAACACCAGGCCGTAGTCGAGACCGCCGGTCGACAGCCGATAGGTCCGGCCGCGGAACGTCAGCGTGCCGCCGCCGCCGGAGCCGCCGATGATCCAGCCCGCCTTGTAGATCGTGAGCTGCACAAAGCCCTCGTCGGCATGCGAGGCCGAGGAGAACATCGTGCCGGCGAAGGCGGTCAGTGCGAGCAGAGCGATGCGGATGGCGGATGAGATCTTCATGAATGGGTTTCCCGGAATTGACGAATGCGTGTTGCGACGCGCGAGAGTCTTGACTTGGTGAGTCGCGATTTGCGGATTGTAACCGAAGGGCCGGATGGGCAAAGTGGTTCCGTCATTGCCTTCATACCATGGCGAAAAGGAGTCCCTATGCCCCCCATAAAGCACTTCGCCCCTCCCTCAGGTGTCAAATCGCCGCCGCTGTCGTTTGCCGCGCGCACCGGCGACCTGCTGTTCATCTCCGGCATTCCCGGCTTCGACGAAAACGGCGCGCTGGCGGAGGGCTTCGAGGCGCAGTTCGGCTTCGTCGTCGCCAACATCAAGCGCGTGCTCGACGAGGCAGGCGCTTCGTTCCGCGACCTGGTCAAGGTCAACGTGCTGCTGACCCGCGCCTCCGACGTCGCGACCATGAACAAGCTCTATGCCGAAGCGTTCGGGCCGGCGCCCTATCCGGCCCGCACCACCTGCGTGGTGGTGGCGCTGCCCGATCCCAAGATGCTGATCGAGATCGAGGGCGTGGCGTCGTTGAAGTCGTAGGGTGGGCAAAGGCGCACTTGCGCCGTGCCCACCATCTTCACTGCCGGTTCACAAGGTGGTGGGCACGCTCCGCTTTGCCCACCCTACGAAGCAAGAGCGCAAAGCGTGCGATGAGCCAGTAACTCACGGCTTGGGCATCGCGTCCCTTAGCGTATCGCCGACGAAATCGGCGGCGCGGCGATAGGCCATGTCGTTGTCGCCGCGGAACGTCACCGTGCGCCGGAGCAGCAGCTTCTCGTTCTCGAGATCGAGCAACTGCACCTCGCCCCACTGCACCAGCGTGCTCATCTTGCGGATGCCGCCATAGACCACCAGCCGCGCGCCGGCGCGGCGGGCCGCCGCGACGAAGGCATCCGGCGACATGCTGGTGGCGGTGCAGGGATGATCCGGGCAGTCGATCGGCATCACGCGATAATCGCCCTGCGCAGCGATGTTGCCGCGCAGCAGCTCGGCGAACGACGCCACGCGGGTGCGATGCTCGGCGCTCTGGTCCACGGCCTCGCCCGAGGTGTCGACATAATCGAAATCCGCCACCGCGACCGCCAGCGGCGCCGCAGCCGATGACCTGTCGAACCCGAATGGCAAGGTGGTCGCGGCACAGATCGCAAAGGCGATGGTCGCACCGATGCGCAAGCGCGAAGCCTGCGAATTACCCGTTACGTTCATGCCGGCCTCCGGTTGGCCCCTGCAGCTACCCTAGCAGAACACCGCCCAATTGCATTGAACCAATCGCGCCTTCGCCGGACAAATCCATAGCCTGATATAAACGCCCCGTCCTGCAAACCGGAGATAGTCCATGCGTCGTCTATTCGCCCTTGGCGCCGTTGCCGGCATCGGTCTTGCCGCGCTTGCCGCGTCGAGCCCCGCCGAGGCCGCGTTTCACCTGATCCGCTGGCAGGACTCCGGCTTCTGCCAGATCTGGGACGAGAGCATCCCGACCGCGCCGTGGCCGTCGAATTACAGCGTGATCATCGGCAGCGAGGTGCCGACCTTCGGCGATGCGCTGGTGTTCAAGGACGGCCTGCTGCGCAACGGCGCCTGCTTGTTCTAGTCAAGTTGCCGGGGTGGGCACAGGCGCGCCTGCTCCTCACGGCATATCTGCCCGTAGTCCCCGCCACCTTGTGCCGGCGGGCATGCTTGCTATCCTCTGCCAAAACCGCAAAACAGAGGAAACGCGCATGCCCCTTCTCGCCAACCACATCGCCGTCGTCACCGGCGCGGGCTCCGGCATCGGGCGCGCGATCGCCAACGGCTATGCCCGCGAGGGCGCGCGGGTGGTGCTGCTCGACTTGAACGAGAAGGCGGCGTCCGACGTCGCCACGGAGATCCGCGACGCCGGCGGCAATGCGGAAAGCATGGCGCTCGACGTCAGCCAACGCGACGACTGTTTCGCGATGGCGAAGACCATCGCCGACAAGGTCGGGCAGGTCTCGATCCTCGTCAACAATGCCGGCATCGCCCGCCGCAACGGCATGCTGGGTGCGGCCGAAGCCGTGATCAACGATTGGGAAGACATCATCGCGATCAACCTCAATGGCGTCTTCAACGTGACCTACGCCTTCCTAGAGCCGTTGCGGGCCTTGAAGGGACGCATCGTCAATATCGGCTCGATCCAGTCCTTCATGCATCTGAAGACGCCGAGTTCGCCGGCCTATACTGCGTCCAAGCACGGCGTGCTCGGCTTCACCAAGGCGCTCGCGGCCGAACTCGGCAAGGACGGCGTGCGCGTCAACGCGATCGGCCCGGGCTTCATCGAGACGCCGCTGAACGCCAATGTGCGCGCCAATAATCCGGAGCTGGCAAAGGTCTTCGTCGCCCACACCCCGCTCGGCCGTGCCGGCATCGCCGAAGACATCGTCGGCCCCGCCATCTTCCTCGCCTCCGACATGTCGGCCTATGTCTCCGGCTCGATCGTGATGGTCGACGGCGGCTACCGGACCATCTGAGCCCGCCATGTCCAACGCCCCGCATTTCGACATCGACGTACCGGCATTCTGGGCCGATCCCTATCCGACGCTGGCGCGGATGCGCAAGGAAGCGCCGATCGCGTTCGTGCCGCAGCTCAACTCCACGGTGTTCACGCGGCGCGACGACATCTTCACGCAGGAGAAGCGCATCGACGTGTTCTCCTCGCACCAGCCGGCCGGCCTGATGAACGTGCTGATGGGGCACAACATGATGCGCAAGGACGGCGATGCGCACATGGCGGAGCGGACCGCGATGTTCCCGGCGGTGTCGCCGCGCACGGTGCGCGACACCTGGGTCCGGCAGTTTCAGACCCATGCCGACCGCATCCTCGACCAACTCGCGCCGCGCGTCTCCGCCGATCTCTGCAAGGCGTTCGCGTTGCCGCTGTCGGCCGAATGCCTGAAGGACGTCACCGGCCTCACCAACATGCGCTTCGAGGACATGGATGCGTGGTCGCAGGCGATGATCGACGGCATCGCCAACTATACCGGCAACAGGGAAGTCGAGGCGCGCTGCCATGCCGCCACCGCGGGCATCGATGCCGCGATCGACGACATGATTCCGGTGGTGACGAAGCATCCGAACACCTCGATCCTCAGCGTGCTGCTCGCCGCCGGCCAGCCGATGGAAAGCATCCGCGCCAATATCAAGCTGGCGATCTCCGGCGGCCAGAACGAGCCGCGCGACGCCATATCCGGCGCGATCTGGGCGCTGCTGACCCATCCCGACCAGCTCGCGCTGGTGCAGGGCGGCCAGGCAAAATGGCTCGACGTGTTCGAGGAATATGCGCGCTGGATCGCGCCGATCGGCATGTCGCCGCGCCGGGTGGCAAAGCCGTGGTCCTATGGCGGCGTCGACTTCGAGCCCGAGGACCGCGTGTTCTTCATGTTCGGCTCGGCCAATCGCGACGAGGCCTGCTTCGCCGATCCTGATCGTTTCGACGTGACGCGCAACACCCAGAAGAGCATCGCATTCGGCGCCGGGCCGCACTATTGCGCCGGCGCCTTTGCGTCCCGCGCCATGGTGGCCGACGTCGCCCTGCCCGGCATCTTCGCCCGATTGAAGGGCTTGCGGCTGGACGCGCGCGAGCCGGTGCGGATCGGCGGCTGGGCGTTTCGCGGCCTGCTCAACCTGCCGGTCGAATGGGACGCCTGATCATTCCACGCCGTGAGGGAAGACGCCTGTTACCCGAACCTTGCCCGTGGGCGCTCCTTCGCCTTGGCGGCCTCGACCTCGCGGTCGCGCGCCGGCGCCTGGGTCTGCAGCGACGCCAGCAGGCGTCTCGCGCTGTCGGAGACTTCAGAGACCGCTCGGTTGAAGGCCTCGGCGTTGGCCTGTGAGGGCGAGTTGAAGCCGGAAAGCTTGCGCACGAATTGCAGCGCCGAGGCATGGATTTCCGCATGCGTCGCCGGCGGCTCGAAATTGAACAGCGTCTTGATGTTGCGGCACATGGTCATCTCCTCCGCCCGGAATTCAGCCCTGCCGTCTCCAAGGACGAGCGGCCGGCACAAATCCCGACAATGCCGGCCCATTCTGTCATAGAATGGGCGAAGCGTTCACCCCTCGGCAAAGGCGAGTTCCCGATGAGCCATGTGACTTACAAGGTCGTCCAGCATGACGGCGGCTGGGCCTACACCGTCAACGGCGTCTTCTCCGAACCGTTTCCGAATCGCGGCGCGGCGCTCGCCGCTGCGCGGCGCGTGGCGGCGGAGCAACGGGTTCCCGGCCGCACCGAAGCCATTCAATACGAGACCGAGGACGGCAGGTGGCACACCGAAACCGCCGCAGGCAGCGACCGGCCGGAAACCGACGTCGAGGGTTAAGGCGCTACGCGTCGATCTGGTGACGCTGAAACAGCCGATGTGATAGCCTCTCTGCAAGCAGCCCGTTCAAAGCGGCCGCACCCGGGGAGAACATCATGAATTTTTCGCACGCAGTCTTGTCGGTAGCCCTCGCCTTGACGCCCCTCACCGCCTACGCCGCCGACTATCCGGCCCCGAAACAGGGCGACTGGATCGCCAAAGATTTCAAATTCCACACCGGCGAGAAGATGCCGGAGCTGCGGCTGCACTACACCACCATTGGTGAGCCGACCGGCCAGCCGGTGCTGGTGCTGCACGGCTCGGGCGGCTCCGCGGCCAACATGCTGACGGCGGCGTTCGCCGGCGAACTGTTCGGCACCGGCCAACCGCTCGATGCCGCGAAATACTACATCATCATTCCGGATGGCCTCGGCCACGGCAAATCGTCAAAGCCCTCCGACGGCATGAAGACGGCATTCCCCCGATACAATTACGACGACATGGTCGATGCGCATTACCGCCTGGTCAGGGAAGGGCTCGGGGTAAAGCACCTGCGACTCGTCATCGGCAACTCGATGGGCGGCATGCACACCTGGATCTGGGGCGGCAGGTATCCGCAGTTCATGGATGCGCTGGTGCCGATGGCCTCGCAGCCGACCGAGATGGCGGCGCGCAACTGGATGCTGCGGCGAATGATGATCGAGACCATCCGCAACGACCCCGACTACAAGGACGGCAACTACACCGCGCAACCGCGCATGATGAAATACGCCGTCAACGCCTATGGCATTGCGACCGGCGGCGGCACCCTCGCCTATCAGATGCTGGCACCGACAGCGGCTGCGGCCGACAAGATGGTCGACGAGCGGCTGGCTTTGGCGGTCACGGCCGATGCCAATGACTTCATCTACCAATGGGAAGCCTCGCACGACTACAATCCGTCTGCGAGCCTCGACAAGATCGAGGCTACGCTGCTGGCAATCAACGCCGCTGACGACGAGCGCAATCCGCCGGAAACCGGCGTCACCGACGCGGCGCTGAAACGGGTCAAGAACGGCCGGCTGTTCCTGATACCGGCCTCGACCGAGACGCGGGGCCACCTCACCACCGGCAACGCGGCGTTCTGGAAGCAGCAGCTGCAGGAATTGCTGCAGACCGCGCCGCAGCGAACCATGTGAGCGTGCGCGTCGTTGAAGCCTGCGGTACGGTTGCTGATTTCGCACCGCATCAATCTTGCGATCGCCCGCATCGCTCATTATTTAAGCGTGCATCCGCAATCAGAGTCCGGTTGAATTGCTTGGCTTACGAATCGCGGACGCATACGCGTCCGCAATGAAACGAGGACACGGCGGAGGATCGGATGCGAAGGCTCGCGCAATCTGTTTTGCTCGCGTGTCTGTCGGTGCTGGCAAGTGCCGCGATCGCCTTCGACAACGGCCAGTACGACAACGTCGCGCCCGACATCCGCGCCTGGTTCAAGAGCGTGACGGCGCCGAACGGCGTGCCCTGCTGCGATATCTCCGACGGCCATCGCACCACGTACGACGTTCGCAAGGGCGCCTATTGGGTTCCGATCGATGGCGAGTGGATGGCGGTGCCGGAGCGCGCCGTCGTTCGCGACCGCGGCAACCCGGTCGGCGAAGCCGTGGTGTGGTATGTGCATCACCGCGGCAGCATCATCATCAACTGCTTCGTGCCGGCCGACACGATGTGAATTCCGCCACGCGACGGCCCATGGTGTCAGCCCGTTATCGTCTGATGGGCTTTGTACCGGCGATCGACGGACCGTAGCGCCGATAGCAGTGGCCGCCGAAGCAAGGCGATGGTATTTTGGCGACCTGACGACGACAGCCCCGGAGAACGTCCTTGACCGATTTCAGCGCCAGCGACCTCGCCACGATTTATCCCGCCCCCACACCGCGCGTGATCGCCAAGGCCCGGCCGGCGATCGATGTGCACGCGAAAAAATTCATCGGTATGTCGCCGTTCTGCGTGCTGGCGACATCCGGCTCGGACGGCAGCGTCGATGCATCGCCGCGCGGCGGCAATCCCGGCTTCGTCAGCGTGGCCGGTCCCAACGAATTGCTGATGCCGGATCGCTCGGGCAACAACCGCATCGACAGTTTCCGCAACATCGTCGAAGGATCGGGCTTCGTGCAGTTGATCTTCTTTGTGCCGGGGATCGACGAGACGCTGCGTGTCGGCGGCAGGGGAAAGCTGTCGGCGGATCCGGAGCTGCTGGCCTCGATGGTGGAGTTCGGCAAGGAGCCGCGCGCGGCGCTGCGCATCGACGTTAGCGAGGTCTATTTCCACTGCGGCAAGGCGCTGATGCGCTCAAAACTGTGGGCGGGCGATGCGCGGGTGGAGCGTTCGGTGATGCCCAGCATCGGCCAGGTGATCCACGACCAGACCGGCCTCGGCGAACCGGAGAGCCAGGAAGTCGTCTACGAGCGGTACAAGACGCAGCTGTAGGACCTGGATTGTGATACCCCGCGAAGGCGGGGTATCCAGTACGCCGTAGCCTTAAACCCCGTCACTGGCGCTTGCGAATACTGGATCACCCGCTCCAGTGCGCAATGGCGCACAAGGCGGGTGATGACAGCTACGAACGTCGCAAAATCCTTCAGTCGCCGCTCTCGAGCCCGCCGACGTGCTTCTGGGTGTAGAGTTCGAGCCCGATGCGCTTGATCAGATCGAGCTGGGTCTCGAGGAAATCGATGTGATGTTCCTCGTCCTTCATCAGGCTCTCGAACAGGTCGCGGCTGACGTAGTCCTTGACGCCATGGCAGTAGGTCGCGGCTTCCTGATAGAGCGTGCGCGCGGCGATCTCGGAGGCGAGATCGCAGTCGATGATCTCCTTGACGTTCTGGCCGATCCGCAACGGATCAAGCACCTGCATGTTGGGAAAGCCGTCGAGGAACAGGATCCGGTCGGTGAACTTGTCGGCGTGCTCCATCTCCTCGATGG
This sequence comes from Bradyrhizobium sp. KBS0727, assembly GCF_005937885.2. Classification (NCBI taxonomy): domain Bacteria; kingdom Pseudomonadati; phylum Pseudomonadota; class Alphaproteobacteria; order Hyphomicrobiales; family Nitrobacteraceae; genus Bradyrhizobium; species Bradyrhizobium sp. KBS0727. Next base: position 5,642,508 of record NZ_CP042176.1, read on the forward strand.
ATTCCTTGCGCCAGACCTTGGCCATGTCCAAGAGGCCCCAGTTGTTCAGGAGCCGGTAATGCAGCCAGTACTGGCTGATGGCGGTGAGCTCGCTGCGGAGGCCCTTGTTGAGATAATCGATGACTTTCGGGTCGCCCTGCATGGTGCACTCCAAATTTTGAGGCCGAACCGGCCTGAACAATATTTAGAACGCTTCTAAATCAGTTCGCAAACAAGAGCAACCACTTCCCCGGCAAGCCCGGTTGGAACCACAAAATCCGGCAGGTTCAGAGGGTTTTCAGCAGGCCGCGAGCGCGAACGCCGGAGCGATGTCCTGGACAGTTTCCTGGGCCGGCTCATCGTTGGCGGCGGCATGGCTGTGGGGACAGCCCAAGCCGCAGGCCTTGGCGCAAGGCCCCAACGCTTCGTCGATGATGGTCTTGATGGTGCGTGCGCAGCGGCCACACTCGGCGCTGCAGCCAAGGCAGCCGTAGATCTGCTTCGGATGGCGCGCCAAGTCGCCGGCTGCGCTGACAGCATTGCGGACATCATGGTCGCTGAGGACGTTGCAGGAACAGACGATCATGAAGTCGGCGGGCCCATCGGTGATGCTTCTGTTCTTTCAGATATTGAAGCGCCGCACCGGATGCAAAAGGAAAAACCGCAGTTTCAAGCAATTCCAAACTGCGATCAGACAGTTTGGAACGGCTCTAAAAAGCCTTATCGCGTAGGCCTAACATGGCTTCTTCGAGATCGCGCTGCAGCGTTAATTACCGCCCCCGCCGCCATCTCCACCACCGCCGCCGCTGTCACCGCCGCCACCAGTTCCGTCGTCCGAACCGCCCCAATCGCCCGAGGCCCCCGACGAGTCGGACGACGACGTATCGCTGCTGAACCACGAGAAGATGCTCCAGCCATCGCTGCCGGAATCGTAGCTCGTGCCGCTGCCCGCGCTGTCGCCGGGTGTGCCGTGGCGCCGGGCGCTGCGGTTCTGCACCCGGTTCATCAGCAGGTAGCAAATCAGCGACGTCCCGCCGACCGCGGCCAAAAATGCCGTCACTGCGCTGGTCATGACACCCCTCGGGTACGGCCCCGGCCCCGGGCTTTGCGTCACCGGACCGCCCCATTTCCTGCCATTGGTCGGCAAATAAGGCGCCGCCGTTCATTGATCATTCAAGCGAAATGTGGAACTTTCGCGGGGACAGAACGCTTTAGAAACTGTCCTTTGCTCCCATGAGAAAGGTGAGGCCATGAAGAAGACATTGATGGCGCTCGGTGCCGTCGCCGCGCTGGCTATTTCTGCGGTTGCGATGCCCGCTCCCGCCCATGCGCAGCGTGGCGTTGCGGCAGGTGTCGCTGCCGGATTGATCGGTGGCGCCATTGTCGGCGGCGCGATCGCCTCGCAGAACGGCTACTACGGTCCCGGCTACTACGCGCCCGGTCCGGCCTATGTCGTCGAACCCGGTTACGGTCCTGATTGCTACCTGCAGCGCCAGCGCTTCTGGGATGGCTACGGCTGGCGGGTTCGCAACGTCAGGGTCTGCAACTAGAGTCTTTCCGATTTAGACGGAAGCATATCCAGCGTTGCGCAGATAGTTTGCGCATTCTTGCGGTGTGAAGTGTTGGAGAAGGCTGCCAATTTGGCGCCACACGCCTTCGATGGTGCGCTCTTCGGCTTTGCGGAGCAGGGTTTTGAGCTTTGCGAAGACCTGCTCGATCGGATTGAGGTCCGGGCTATAGGGCGGAAGGAAGACGAGCCGTGCGCCGGCAGCTCGGATAGCTCTTCGGATAGCGGGACCCTTGTGGGAGCCGAGATTGTCCATGACGACAATGTCGCCAGGTTGGAGCGTTGGCACCAGCAACTGCTCGACATAGGCACGGAAGCTCTCGCCGTTGATCGGCCCGTCGATGACGCAGGGCGCAGCGATGCGGTCGTGCCGGAGTGCTGCGAGGAAGGTCATCGTCCGCCAATGGCCGTGCGGGACCTGAGCCTTGAGCGGGATGCCCCGTCGCCACCAACCATGGGTACGGGTCATGTTGGTCTTGGCCCAGGTCTCATCAATGAAGACGAGACGGGTAGGTTCGATTTTCGATTGGTGCCGTCTCCACCAGGCGCGGCGGCGCGCGATATCAGGACGATCCTGCTCAGCCGCGAACACGGTTTTTTTTGAAGCTGATGCCCTGGCGCTTGAGGAACCGCCAGAGCGTGTCGCAGGACACCGCGACACCGCGTTCGCCAAGTTCTGCCAGCAGCGCGTGCAAGGTCAGATCAGGTTTCTCGGCCAGCCGAGCCAGCAGCCAGTCGCGCTCGCCTTCCAGCAGGTAAGGCCGCCTGCCGCCCATCGGCTTGGCCGCCGCACTGCCCGTCGCGCGCGCCCGCTGCGACCACTTCACGACGCTCGCAACGCTGACGTCATACAGTTCTGCCACCGCTCGGCACGTCTCACCACTCGCAACCAACCCGACAACACGCTCACGCAGATCCAGTGAGTATGCTCGCGCCATCCTTGCTGGCCTCCGTCCCAGCAGGAAAATTGAATCAGAGCCCACCTGATTTGGGAATCCCCGATTCAGAAAAAGTCGGAAACACTCTAGTCCCGTTCACCTTCATTAAATCTGATATGTCGCCCCGGAAAACAGCCTGTTTTCCGGGGCGTTCGTCTTTTGCGGCAGAAAAAAACCGCTTTTTCAGCTCAACAGCCTGATGCGTTTGTTGGATTGAGCCGGGTGCGCTATCGGCGACGGCCAATTCGGACGACAGCGTGCCTCAAACCCCCGGTGCCGGCGAAGGCGCCACTCCAGGAGAGCCTAAGACATGAAGAAGACATTTGCTGCCTTGGTCGCGGTTGCGACGCTTGCGGGTTCGCTCGCAGCGACCCCTGCCAGCGCACAGCGTGGCGTTGGCGTTGGTATCGCAGCGGGCCTCCTCGGCGGCGCGATCATCGGTGGCGCGATCGCCTCGAGTCGCCCGGCTTACGGTGGCCCGGTCTATGTCGAAGACGCGCCTTACCCGGCCTGCCGCATGGTCCGCGAGCGTTTCTGGGACGGTTACGGCTGGCGCTTCCGCCGCGTCGAGGTCTGCGACTGATCCGACCGACCGGTCGCGTAACCTGCGCGCTTTGATCCAAGGCCCGGCCGTTACTTCGGCCGGGCTTTTTTCATGCCGCCGTCAGCGCGCGGCGCTCATCGATTGCAGCACCGCTTCGCTGGGCCAGCAGTCGACCTTGAGACCGGCGGACTTCTGATACGCGCCAAGCGCCGCGCGGGTCTGCATGCCGGCCTTGCCGTCGAGCTTGTCCTTGTAGAGACCGATCCGCGTCAGGTGGCGCTGCATGGCCTCGACATCCCGCGTGCGCAACTGCGTCGATGCCGACCAGGGTGTCGCGAACGGCAGCGGGCTGGTCATGCGATCGCTGAGATGGCCGACGAACAGCACATACAGATCGGAGAAGTTATATTCCTTGATGACGAAGTAGTTCTTCGTGGTCAGGAACGCCGGACCGTAGACGCCCTCGGGCTGCAGCAACGAGGCCGGCTGCGCCTGCTCGGCCGTATTCAATTTCTGTCCGCGCACCGGCGCAAACCCCGCGCGCAGCCATTCGCCGATTGGTTTTGTCACCTCGGGCACGCCCATTGTGCAGTCGACATTTGCGGGCGCGCGCACCTCGTAGGCCCAGCGCACGCCGGGCTGCCAGCCCTTGTTGACGAGCTGCTGGGCGGCGGAGGCCAGCGCGTCCGGCACCGAATGCCAGATGTCGACGCGGCCGTCGCCATCGAGATCGACGCCGTGCTTGTAATATTCGGACGGCAGGAATTGCGTGTAGCCGGTGGCGCCGGCCCAGGACGAGCGGAACTCCTTGCGCGTCACCGCGCCCTCACCGAGGATTTTCAGCGCCAGGATGAATTCGCTGCGGTACTGATCCTTGCGCCGGCCGACATAGGCCTGCGTCGCCACCACGCGCAGTGTGTCATACGGCAAGGCGTAGCGCCCGTAATCGGTCTCGCGTCCCCAGATCGCGAGCACGACGCTCGCGGGAACGCCGAAACGCTGTTCGATCCGGTCCAGCGCCGCGCGATGCTTCGCCATCAGTTTCTGGCCTTCGGCCGCGAGCCGCGCGATCGAGGCTTCCTTGATGTAATCTGCCGGCACCTGCACGAACTCGGCCTGCGACGGCGCGCCGGTCGCGGGCCGTCCGGGCAGGATCAGATCCGGCAATTTGTAATCCGGCTCGAGGCCGCGGGTCTCGGCATCGAAGGTCGCGCGCGAGACGCCGGCCGCCTGCGCCTCCGGCCACAGCGAGGCGATGAACTGGGTAAAGGCGGCGTCGGCGGCGCAAGCGGGCGTGTGCAGCGTCAGCGCCAGAAACAGCAGGCCAACGGCAATCAGGCGGCAATTCATCCGCAATGATTTGCTCACGTGTCGATATCGAAAACGGCCATGGTCAATCCTAACATGACCGTCGCTGGCTGTGAACTCAGACAGAACACGCCATCAATGCGCGCCCTGCTGCTTGGCCGCCTCGATCGCGCCATTGGAGAGCTTGTCGACATAGGCAATGCCGATCGCCGACAGAATGAACACGGTGTGGATGATGGTCTGCCACATCACGCCGGTTTCGGTATAGCCGGTCTTTCCCGACGCCAGCCCACCGGCCTCGATGAATGTGCGCAACAGATGGATCGAGGAAATTCCGATGATCGCCATCGCCAGCTTGATCTTCAGCACGCTGGCATTGACGTGGCTGAGCCATTCGGGTTCGTCGGGATGCCCTTGCAGATTGAGGCGGGAGACGAAGGTCTCGTAACCGCCGACGATCACCATCACCAGCAGGTTCGAGATCATGACGACGTCGATCAGGCCCAGCACCGCCAGCATGATCTGCTGCTCGCTGAAATCGAAGGAGTGCGCGAACAGGTGCCAAAGCTCCTTCACGAACAGCACAACGTAGACACCCTGGGCTACGATCAGCCCGATATAGAGCGGCAGCTGCAGCCAGCGCGAACCGAAGATCAGCATCGGTATCGGACGCAATGACAGGCCCTTCGGCGGCAAGGGTGTCTCGGGAGTAAGCAACATTCTGGATGGCTCGCTGCGGGGTTCGAATGGCGGAAGCAGCGTATATCTAACCAGTCCCATCCGGCTGTGAAGCGACAACTGGCCGCAGCAGGCTGCCATAGAGCCGTCAATCAACAGCTAATTGCCGGGCATCGAATCGCGATGCCCGGTCTTGATCACGACTTGATCGGTCCGCCGCTATTGCCGCGTCAACTTCTTGTACTTCACCCGATGCGGAATGATGCTGTCCTGGCCCAGCCGGCGCATCTTGTCCTTTTCGTAGTCCTGGAAGTTGCCTTCGAACCATTCGACATGGCTGTCGCCTTCGAAGGCCAGGATATGGGTCGCGATGCGGTCGAGGAACCAGCGATCATGGCTGATGATGACGGCGCAGCCGGCGAAATCCTCCAGCGCCTCTTCCAGCGCGCGCAGCGTATCGACGTCGAGATCGTTGGTCGGTTCGTCGAGCAGCAGCACGTTGGCGCCGGATTTGAGCATCTTGGCGAGATGCACGCGGTTGCGCTCGCCGCCTGACAACGCGCCGACCTTCTTCTGCTGGTCGGCACCCTTGAAGTTGAACGAGGAGCAATAGCCGCGCGAGTTCACTTCCTTCTTGCCGAGCAGGATCAGCTCGTTGCCGCCGGAAATTTCCTCCCACACCGTCTTCTTGCCGTCGAGATCGTCGCGCGACTGATCGACGTAACCGAGATGCACGCTCTCGCCGACGGTAATGGTGCCCTTGTCAGGGGTTTCCTGCTTGGTGATCATGCGGAACAGCGTGGTCTTGCCGGCGCCGTTGGCGCCGATCACGCCGACAATGCCGCCCGGCGGCAGCTTGAAGGTGAGATCCTCGATCAGCATGCGGTCGCCAAAGGCCTTGTTGAGGCCCTCGAAGTCGACGACGTTCTGGCCGAGCCGCTCGGCCACGGGAATCGTGATCTGCGCGGTCTGGGTCTGCTTCTCGCTGGCCTGCTTGAGCAGGTCCTCATAGCGCTGGTAGCGCGCCTTGGACTTGGCCTGGCGCGCCTTGGGCGACGACGCGATCCATTCCTGTTCGCGGGCCAGCGTCTTCTGATGCGCGGCGTCCTCGCGGCCTTCCTGCTCGAGGCGCTTCTGCTTCTGTCCCAGCCAGGACGAATAGTTACCCTCGTAGGGAATGCCCTTGCCGCGGTCGAGTTCGAGAATCCAGCTCGTGACGTTGTCGAGGAAGTAGCGGTCATGGGTCACGATCAGGATCGCGCCGGGATAGTTGCGCAAGTGGCCTTCCAGCCAGGACACCGACTCGGCGTCGAGATGGTTGGTCGGTTCGTCGAGCAGCAGCAGGTCCGGCTGGTCGAGCAGCAATTTGCACAGCGCGACGCGGCGGCGCTCGCCGCCCGACAGCTTGCTGACGTCGGCGTCGTCGGGCGGGCAGCGCAGCGCGTCCATTGCCTGGTCGACCTTGCTGTCGAGATCCCAGAGGCCGGCGGCCTCGATCTCGTCCTGCAGCTTGGTCATTTCGTCGGCGGTCTCATCCGAATAGTTCATCGCCAGTTCGTTGTAGCGATCGAGGATCGCCTTCTGCTTGGCGACGCCGAGCATGACGTTCTCGCGCACGGTCTTGGTGGCGTCGAGGTGCGGCTCCTGTTCGAGGTAGCCGACCCGGGCGCCCTCGGCGACCCAGGCCTCGCCGTTATATTCCTTGTCGAGGCCGGCCATGATCCGCAGCAGGGTCGACTTGCCGGAGCCGTTGACGCCGAGCACGCCGATCTTGGCATCGGGGTAGAACGACAGATGGACGTTATCGAGCACCTTCCGGGTCGGGTAGCTCTTGGTCAAACCCTGCATGAAGTAAACGAACTGGCGAGCCATCGCGATCCCTTGAAACCAGAGGATTTATGGAAATTTGCTGCCGCTGATGTAGCGGCGTGGGCCCCAAAGGGCAACCGCGGGAACCCGTTTTCCATCCGTTCACCACGGATGAATACGGGACGTTTACCATGTGTGCGCCAGATCACGATAATTGAAACTAACTTTTAATAAATCGGGCGAAAACTGGTTTTCAGGACGTCTAACAGAGCGTCCAGGGCGGCAAAAGCCGCAGATGAAAACAAGGGCCCGCGTCATGGCTACGATCAGTTCGGCATCCCTTTCCACCCCCACGCACCGCCACCACGGGCATCCGAAGCCGTTGGCTGAGCTATTGGCCTTCTGGCGCCAGTTCGTGGCCAAGGCGTTCAACCCCTACCGCCCGGAACTGCATTACATGCGCGGCCCCGGCCCGGCCTGGCGCGCCAAGCACCTCTCCCGCTCGAACTGACCTCCACGGACATTTGAGGCCGCCCCTCGGCTCCGTTTTTGACGCGTTTTCTACCGCAGATAAGTCTACGCAATCTGCGCAGGCTTGATTGCTATGCGAACCGGCCGCCACTCCGCTCGAAAACGCGATCAGACCGCTTGCGTGCTCCCCGATTGCGCGCAACCATGGCGGTCCTCCCGACGGCCATTCCCGCCGTCATCCTTGCCATGAACGGACCTCCCCATGACGCGGCTGCGCTGTGCGATTCTCGACGACTATCTCGATGTGGCCCAGAAGGTTGCGGACTGGTCCAAGGTCGCCGACCGCGTTGACGTCACCGTCTTCAACCAGCCCTTTGCAACGACCGAGGCCGCCGCCAGCGCCCTGAAGGATTTCGAGATCATCTGCGCGATGCGCGAGCGCACGCCGTTTCCGCGGGAGCTGTTTGCGGCTTTGCCCAACCTGAAGCTCCTGATCACCTCGGGCATGCGCAACGCCGCGATCGACATGGAAGCCGCCAAGGACCACAAGGTGGTGCTGTGCGGCACACAATGGGCCCGCGATCCGACCGCACCCCTGACCATGGGCCTGATCCTGGAGCTGACCCGCAATATCGGCCGCGAGAACGCGCGCATGCATGCCGGCGAACCGCTGCAGAAATTCGTCGGCATGGAAATCGAGGGCCGGACCCTCGGCGTCGTCGGTCTCGGCAAGCTCGGCACCAAGGTGTCGAAACTCGCCCAGGCGTTCGGCATGAACGTCATCGCCTGGAGCCCGAACCTGACGCCGGAGAAGTGCAAGGAAGCCGGTGTCGGCTACGCCACCAAGGAGGAATTGTTCGCGACCGCCGACATCGTCACCATCCACGTCGTGCTGAGCCAGCGCTCGCGCGGGCTGGTCGGGGCGGCCGACCTCGCGCGCATGAAGCCGACGGCCTATCTCGTCAACACCGCGCGCGGGCCGATCGTCGACGAGAGCGCGCTGCTGGACGCGCTGACCCAGAAGACGATCGCGGGCGCCGGCATCGACGTGTTCTCGGTCGAGCCGCTTCCGGTCGATCATCCGTTTCGCAAGCTCGACAATCTCGTGCTGACGCCGCATCTCGGCTACGTCACCGAAGACAGTTTTCGCAACCACTACACCCAGATGGTCGACGGCATCGACGCCTGGTTCAAGGGCGAAACGCCGCGCCGATTGGCGTAGAGTTATTTTATTTGACGCGTTTTCTTTACGCGAACCGGCGTCCACTTCGCTCGAAAACGCTCTGTGAACGAAATCGCCCTCCTGCGTGGAGCAGGAGGGCGAATGTCTCGCGGATAAATCAGATCAAATGGTCTAGCGAACCGTGACCGGCGCGGGCAGCGGCGGCACGACGGTCGGCTGCGTGCCGGGAATGGGCCCCAGTTGGGCCTGCGACGGCGCGGGACCACCTGCCGCGGGGCCACCGGGCGGCGGCGCGGCCGAAGCGGTCGCGGTTCCCGGCGGCGGACCACCGGGCATGACCACTACGCGGGTTCCGACCTTGGTGCGCTCGAACAGATCGGACACGTCCTCGTTCAACATGCCGATGCAGCCGGACGAGACGAACTTGCCGATCGTCGAGGGCTGGTTGGTGCCGTGAATACGGTAGACCGTCGATCCGAGATACATCGCACGCGCGCCGAGCGGATTGCCGGGGCCGCCGGCCATGAAGCGCGGCAGATAGGGCTGGCGTTCGATCATTTCGGTCGGCGGATGCCAATCCGGCCACTCGGCCTTGCGGCTGATCTTCTGCACGCCGGTCCAGGTGAAACCATCGCGGCCGACGCGAACGCCGTAGCGAATCGCGCGACCGCCACCCAGCACGTAATAGAGATAGGTGTTGGGCGTATCGACGACGATGGTGCCCGCGGGCTCCTTGGTCGGGAACGCAACTTCCTGGCGACGCAGGTTCGGCGGCAGCTGCGCGGGAGCAGCATCCGGCTGCTCTTCCGGCGGCAACGCTGAAAGTTGTACCGGCCTGCCGTCGGCTCCGACCGGGGCCTGTTGCTGAACCGATCCGGTAGCGCCGGCCGCGGGCGCGGCACCAACGGCCTCGGGCGGCCGCAGACCGCCGCGGTCATCATTCGGATAGACGATGCCGGCACCGGGAACGCGATTGTCGCCGCGATCGGAATAGACCGGCTGCGGCGAACCAGGCGCGCGATCGCCATAGATCACCGGCGGCGGGCCGGCCGGGCGACCGTAACGGGGATCATCGGGCGACATCACCGGGCCGGTGGGAATCGGCGGACCACGGTCCGAGTAAACCGGTGCACCGGCGGGACGGCCATAACGCGGATCAGCCGGCGACAGCACCGGGCCGGGCGGCGACAGCGCGGTCGAACTCTGCGCGTTCGGCGCCTCGTCGTCTTCCAGGGCGTCGAAGTCGGGCACGCCGGGGCCACGGCGTTCATCGATCGCGTAGCCACCGGGCACATAGGGTCCTGGAGCGGCCGAATTCACCGCGCCTGGAGGCACCGGATAGGACTGCTGCGCCTGCGCAAGCGAAGCTCCTGCCGCGCCGACGGCAACGGCAGCACAAATCGTCAGAATGCGGTTAATCATCATCGCTTTTGTATAGACCCCAAGCCACACCGGACCGTTAACGGCAGATGGCCGAAGATAGCGGCGCATTCAAGACAAAACAGCGAAGTTCGGCCCAAATCGGACATTTGTGAAGGTCCGTGAGGCTGCGGCAAAGATGCCTCAGCGCTCCGAAATCGCGATTCAGCGGCGGACGAAGCAGCCCGGCACCGATTTTATAACAAACAGGTTCCAAGCGTTGAGATATTCTCGAATCGGCCTGATTCGCGGCGGCGAAGCCGGGCCCTCTCAGTGGTCACCGCGTTCCCTTTGGCATCAACAGCCCTGCAGCCTCCTGGCAAGGTGGGAAACTCGCGTCCATGCTCCCCGGTTTTCGCTTTCTGTTTGCCGCCATCGTCCTGTCGATGTCTGTACTGATTTTCGGGCTTGGCGCGGCGGCCCTGCTGCGTTCGGCGCATGAAGAGTTTGCGAGCCTGCCGTCGCGGCGGGCACCCGCGGAACCCGTATTCACCCGCCAGAACGACCCGCCACTGCCGACACTGGCCCTGCTGCGCTTCGATCCGCCGGTTGCGGACGACAAGCCGTCGGAAAATGGACCCGTGGCGGTGGCGCCCGAAACCGTGACGCCGACCGAGCAATCCCCGGATGCCATGCCGGCCGAGCCGGAGAAACTGGCCGCATTGAAGCCGGAAGAACCGATGCCTGCCGTGGCGGCGACGCTGGAAATGGCCGCTGTGGACACAACAGCGGCGGAGACCGTTGCGCCGGTCGCCAATGAGGACGTGAAGGTGGCGGCGATTGCGGACGCTCCGGAGCCTTCAACGACCGCGGCCACGCCGGCGCCCGACAGGCTCTCGTTGGAAGGCAACATCGCCGCGACGAAAATCGCCACGCTGGGTGGGCCCGCCGTCACCATTGCGAACGCTGGCGACGCCAAGCCGGACCGCAGCATGGTCAGGAAGCGGAATGCCCAGCGCGCCCGGGAGCGGCGGCGTATCGCCGCGCGACGCGCAAGGCTGGCGGCGCAACTGGCGGCGGCGGCCGCTCAGCAGCTGGCCAACCCGTTTGGGCAAACCGCCGGCGTGCGTCGAACGCAATAGCCGCATTGTTTTTGACGCGTTTTGTTGACGTGAACGGTATCCGCGTCACTCGAAAACGCTTTGGAAGATCACGCCGGACCGGTCGCGATCGGCGGCCCGTCGGGCAATCCCCATTCGGACCAGGATCCGTCATACAGCGCGGAGCCGCGTACGCCGAGGCGATAGAGCGCAAGCGTCAGCACCAGCGCCGAGACGCCGGAGCCGCAGGTGGTGACGATCGGCTTCGTCATGTCGACACCGGCGCCGGCAAACGCCTTGCGCAATTCGTCGAGCGGCTTCATCGCGCCGGTCTTGGCGTCGAACAATTCCGCATAGGGCACGTTGCGGCTGCCGGGGATATGGCCGGAGCGGGAGTCCGGCCGCGGCTCCGGAGCGGTACCTTCGAAACGCCCGCGCGGGCGCGCATCGACCAGTTGCTCGGCGCGCGTGCCGACATTGGCAAGCACCTGCGCCTGGCTGCGGATGTAGCTGGGATCGAGCTTCGCCGTGAACTTGCCGGGCTTCGCCGTGACCCTGCCGGAGTGGGTCGGGCGGCCTTCCTGCGTCCATTTCTTCAAGCCGCCATCCAGCACCTTCACGTTGGCGTAGCCGAACGACAGGAACATCCACCACGCCCGTGGTGCCGCGACCCAACCGCCGGAATCGTAGGCGACCACGGTGTCGCCCGTGGAAATGCCGAGCCCGGCAATGTCACGCGCGAACTGCGCCGCATCGGGAAACATATGCGGTCGCGGATTGTCATGATCCGAGATCGCATCGACGTCGAAATACACGGCACCTGGAATATGCGCGGCGAGATAGTCGTCGACCGGCAGCGGCAGCACGCCGGGCAGCTTGAACGACGCATCGATCACCTTGACCTTGGGATCGTCGATATGCGCGGCGAGCCAGTCGGTTGAGACAAGCGGATCGTCGGTGGCGGTCATGAATGTGGACTCCGGCATTTTTCAAATCGTCGTTGCCGGGCTTGATGCCCCGGCAATCCGTCTGCTTCGAAACATGGATTTCTTTGTAGGAGGAACACGCGGGTCAGGCCCGCGTGTGACAAGTCTCAGCCTTTCGGCTTCTTCGGTTCCCACTTCTCGATCGGACCGCCGGCGTCGCGCCAGGCGGCGAAGCCGCCGCCCATATGCGCGACCGGTTTCAGGCCCATGTCCTTGGCGGTCTTGGCGGCGAGCGCCGAGCGCATGCCGCCGGCGCAGTGGAAGATGAATTTCTTGTCTTCCTGGAAGATCGGCTTGGCGTAGGGGCTCGCCGGATCGATCCAGAACTCCAGCATGCCACGGGTACAGGAGAACGCGCCGGGGATCTTGCCGTCACGCTCGATCTCGCGGGGGTCACGGATGTCGACGATCACGACGTCGGCGCCTTGCGCGGCCTTGATGGCGTCGGCGGCGCTGACGGTCTCGATCTCGGCGTTGGCCTCGTCGATCAGGGACTTGATGCCGCGGTGAATGGTCTGGGGCATGTTTCCACCTTTGTTATTTTCTTTGAAGTCATTCCGGGATGGTCCGAAGGACCAGACCCGGAATCTCGAGATTCCGGGTTCGCACTTCGTGCGCCCCGGAATGACCTGTGATCACCGCACCAGTTCCTTCATCGCGGCTTCGAGTCCCTCGATCGTGATCGGGAACATCCGCTCCGAAAACAGCCGGCGGACGATGGTGGTGGATTCCGAATAGTCCCAGTGCTTCTGCGCCACCGGATTGAGCCACACCGCATGCGGATAGGTCCGCGTCACGCGGTCGAGCCAGACCGAGCCCGCTTCTTCATTGACGTGCTCGACCGAGCCGCCGGGCACCATGATCTCGTAAGGCGACATAGAGGCGTCGCCGACGAACACCACCTTGTAGTCGTGCGGGTATTTATGCAGCACGTCCCAGGTCGGCGTGCGATCGGTGAAGCGGCGCTTGTTCTGCTTCCACACGCCTTCGTACAGGCAGTTGTGGAAGTAGAAATACTCCATGTGCTTGAATTCGGTCTTCGCCGCCGAGAACAGTTCCTCGACCTGCTCGATATGCGAATCCATCGAGCCGCCGATATCGAAGAACACCAGCAGCTTGACCGCGTTGCGCCGCTCGGGGCGCATGACCACGTCGAGATAGCCGTGGTTGGCGGTCTCCTTGATCGTGTTGTCGAGATCGAGTTCGTCCGGCGCGCCGGTGCGCGCGAATTTGCGCAGGCGCCGAAGTGCGATCTTGATGTTGCGGATGCCGAGCTCGACATTGCCGTCGAGATCCTTGAACTCGCGCTTGTCCCACACTTTGACGGCGCGGTTGTTGCGGTTCTTTTCCTGCCCGATCCGCACGCCTTCGGGATTATAGCCCTGGGCGCCGAACGGCGAGGTGCCGGCGGTGCCGATCCATTTGCTGCCGCCCTGGTGGCGGCCCTTCTGTTCCTCAAGCCGCTTGCGAAGCGTCTCCATGAGCTTGTCCCAGCCCATCGCCTCGATCTGCTTCTTCTCTTCCTCGGTGAGGTATTTCTCGGCGAGCTTCTTCAGCCATTCGGCGGGAATGTCCGCCTTCTCCATCGCGTCCAGCAGGCTTTCCAGCCCCTTGAACACGGTACCGAAGACGCGGTCGAACTTGTCGAGGTTGCGTTCGTCCTTCACCAGAGTGGCGCGGGACAGGTAATAAAAGTTCTCGACCGTCTGATCGGCGAGATCGGCGTCGAGCGCCTCCATCAGCGTCAGGTATTCCCGTAAAGTAACGGGCACCTGAGCGTCGCGCAGCGATGTAAAGAATTGCAGGAACATAGATGACAGATTGCCCGCCGGACAGCCGACGTCAAGGGCCAGTGCATACCAGACAGGCCTAGACCGGGAGCGTTTTTCAACTACAATTGAGCCATAAAAGGCTTTTTCCGGCAGGGGAAATATCAATGGGCATCATTGCGGCACTCGTCATCGGCGCGATCGCGGGCTGGCTGGCCGGACTGATCGTGCGCGGCGCCGGTTTCGGTCTGATCGGCAACATCGTGATCGGCATCATCGGCGCGCTGTTGGCGAGTTGGCTGTTGCCGCAACTTGGCGTCAGCCTCGGCGGCAGCGCGATCAGAGATATCGTCAACGCCACCATCGGCGCGGTGATCATCCTGGTCATCCTGTCGTTCATCAGACGCGCCTGACGAACCTCTTTCACTCCACGACCGCCGGACCGGCGGTCGTTTACTGTTCAGGCTGCTACAGTTCAGGTTATGGCGGCTCAAGAACGAACAACAAGGCAACCAGATAGATGAAATTTACCGGTACCAAGAACTACGTCGCCACCGACGACCTCAAGGTCGCCGTCAACGCTTCGATCGTGCTCGAGCGCCCGCTCCTGATCAAGGGCGAGCCCGGCACCGGCAAAACCGTGCTGGCGGAGGAAGTCGCCAAGGCGCTCGGCGCCCCGCTTCTGACCTGGCACATCAAGTCCACCACCAAGGCGCAGCAGGGCCTCTATGAATACGACGCGGTGTCGCGCCTGCGCGACAGCCAGCTCGGCGACAGCCGAGTGTCGGATATCTCCAACTACATCAAGCGCGGTAAATTGTGGGAAGCCTTCACCCATGAGAAGCGCCCGGTACTGCTGATCGACGAAATCGACAAGGCCGATATCGAATTTCCCAACGACCTGCTGCTCGAACTCGATCGCATGGAGTTCTTCGTCTACGAGACCGGCGAAAACATCAAGGCGAGCTTGCGCCCGATCGTGATGATCACCTCGAACAACGAGAAGGAACTGCCGGACGCGTTCCTGCGCCGCTGCTTCTTCCACTACATCAAGTTCCCCGATGCCGACACTATGAACAAGATCGTCGACGTCCACTTCCCCGGCATCAAGAAACGCCTGGTGGAAGAGGCGCTCCGTATCTTCTTCGAGGTGCGCGAAGTGCCGGGCCTGAAGAAGAAGCCGTCGACCTCGGAACTGCTCGACTGGCTGAAGCTGCTGCTCAACGAGGACATCACCCCGGAAATGCTGAGGGAGCGTGACCCGCGCAAGCTGATCCCGCCGCTGCACGGCGCGCTGCTCAAGAACGAGCAGGACGTGCATCTGTTCGAGCGGCTGGCCTTCCTCAGCCGACGCGAAGTGTAATTGCGGCCCAACGGCGCCGGAACTCCGGTTCTGGCGTTTCGTTTTCAAACGCGACAGACAATCAAACGCGACAGACAAGAAGAACAGGGAAGATGAACGTTCAAACCCAGATCGACAAAACCTTGCCCCGCGCCACCGAGCATTTCGACGTCCTGATCGCGGGCGCCGGCATCTCCGGCGTCGGTGCGGCCTATCACCTCATCAAGCAGTGTCCGGGAACGACCTTCGTCGCGCTCGAAACCCAGAAGACGTTCGGCGGCACCTGGAGCACGCATCGTTATCCGGGCATCCGCTCCGACAGCGATCTGCACACCTTCGGCTACAGCTTCAAGCCATGGACCAGCGCGCCGATCGCGAGCGCCGCCGAGATTTTGAAATACATGGGCGAAGTGATCGCGGAAAACGACCTCGGCCGCCATATCCGCTACCAGCACACCATCACCGCGGCGACTTGGTCGAGCACGGAAAACCTCTGGACCATCGATGCGGTGCGCACCGACACCGGCGAGCAGCTTCGCTTCACCACCAATTTCTTCTGGATGTGCCAGGGCTATTACCGCCACACCGAAGGCTACACGCCGGAGTGGAAGGACATGGCCAAGTTCAAGGGCCCGATCGTCCATCCGCAGAAATGGCCTGAAGATCTCGACTACAAGAACAAGCGCGTGATCGTGATCGGGTCCGGCGCCACCGCCGCGACGCTGATCCCGGCGATGGCCAAGGATTGCGCGCACATCACCATGCTGCAGCGCTCGCCGACCTATTTCCGCACCGGACGCAACGCGATCGAAATCACCGAAACGCTGCGCCAGTTGCAGGTCGATGAAGCGTGGATCCACGAAATCACCCGGCGCAAGATCCTGTTCGACCAGGACGCCTTTACCCGCAAGACGTTCGAGGAGCCGGAAGCCGCCAAGAAGGACCTGCTCTCCGCCGTCGAGGCCTATCTCGGCAAGGATTACGACATCGCCACCCACTTCACGCCAAGGTACCGGCCGTGGCGGCAGCGCATCGCCTTCATTCCCGACGGCGACCTGTTCCAGGGCATCAAGTCCGGCAAGGCCTCCGTCGTCACCGACGAGATCGACCGCTTCACCGAGAAGGGCATCCTGCTGAAATCCGGCAAGGAACTCGAAGCCGACATCATCGTCACCGCGACCGGTTTCAACCTCTCGGCCAATGGCGACATCGAATTTGCCGTCGACGGCAAGAAGCTCGATTTCGCCGATACCGTGACCTATCGCGGCATGATGTTCACCGGCGTGCCCAACCTGGTCTGGGTGTTCGGGTATTTCCGCGCCAGTTGGACGCTGCGCGTCGACCTGGTCGCCGACTTCGTTTGCCGGATGCTCAAGCACATGGAGCAAACCGGCGTGAAGAAGGTGACGGCGGAACTTCGGGCCGAAGACCACAACATGCCGCTGCTGCCCTGGATCGACCCGGAAAACTTCAACCCCGGCTACATGATGCGCGGCATGCATCTGATGCCCAAACGCGGCGACAAGCCGGAATGGCAGCACAACCAGGACTATTGGGCGGAAAAGGACGAATTTCCGAACATCGACCTGAAGGACAAGGCCTTCGTGTACGGCGCCTGAAACCCGCCACGCGGCAGTACCCAGAATTCCAAACCGCTCCCTCGGGAGCGGTTTTTTATTACCTTTATCTGGAATATTATATACTTTATGTATACTAAAATTGCGGAAATCGGTCTCACAACTGAATTTTTATCGACTCTATCGGCATTTATGTATACATGATGTACTCACGCAGAACGCGCGGGAGTACAGCCCATGCCCACCTCTTTTCCGCTCAATGCCTGGTATGCCGCCGCCTGGGACGTCGATCTCAAGCACGCGCTGTTTCCGCGCACGATCTGCGGCAAGCATGTCGTGATGTACCGCCAATCCAACGGGCAGGTCAGCGCGCTGGAAGATGCCTGCTGGCATCGTCTGGTGCCGCTGTCGAAGGGTCGGCTCGACGGCGACACCGTGATCTGCGGCTATCACGGCCTGAAATACAACGCGCAGGGCCGCTGCACCTACATGCCTTCGCAGGAGACCATCAACCCGTCGGCCTGCGTGCGCGCCTATCCCGTAGTCGAACGGCATCGTTTCGTCTGGCTGTGGATGGGCGATCCGGCACTCGCGGACCCTGCGCTGGTGCCGGACATGCACTGGAACGACGACCCCGCCTGGGCCGGCGACGGCAAGACCATTCACGTGAAGTGCGACTATCGCCTCGTGGTCGACAATCTGATGGACCTCACCCACGAGACCTTCGTGCACGGCTCCAGCATCGGCAACGATCACGTCGCCGAGGCCCCGTTCGACGTTACCCACGGCGACAGCACGGTCACGGTGACGCGCTGGATGCACGGCATCGAGGCGCCGCCGTTCTGGGCGGCGCAGTTGCAGAAGCCCGGTCCGGTCGACCGCTGGCAGATCATCCATTTCCAGGCGCCCGGCACCGTCAACATTGACGTTGGCGTCGCCCCGGCAGGCTCCGGCGCGCCGGACGGTGACCGCTCGCAGGGCGTCAACGGCTTCGTGCTCAACACCATGACGCCGGAGACCGAAACCACCTGCCACTATTTCTGGGCTTTCGCGCGCAATCACCGCATCACCGAACAGAAGCTCACCACCGAAATCCGTGAAGGCGTTTCCGGCATCTTCAAGGAGGATGAAACCATCCTCGAAGCGCAGCAGCGCGCGATGGACGCGAACCCGGATCGCACCTTCTACAATCTCAACATCGACGCCGGCGCGATGTGGGCGCGGCGCGTGATCGACCGCATGGTGGCGCGCGAGACCTCGCCGCAACACGCCCAGGCCGCGGAGTAGACCATGAGCGAACGCGACGCCGAACGCTCCGTCTCGCAGACCGTGCGGGCCCAGCTCGCGCTGCGCGACATGATCCTGTCCGGTCAGTTGCGGCCGGGCGAGCGCATTTCCGAACTGCAGGCGGTCGACATCACCGGCGTGTCGCGGACGCCGGTGCGGCTGGCGCTGGTCCGGCTCGAGGACGAGGGCCTGCTGCAGGCGATCCCGTCCGGCGGCTTCATGGTGAAGGCGTTCACCGAACGCGACATTCTCGATTCGATCGAGCTGCGCGGCACGCTGGA
Organism: Bradyrhizobium sp. KBS0727; assembly: GCF_005937885.2. Classification (NCBI taxonomy): domain Bacteria; kingdom Pseudomonadati; phylum Pseudomonadota; class Alphaproteobacteria; order Hyphomicrobiales; family Nitrobacteraceae; genus Bradyrhizobium; species Bradyrhizobium sp. KBS0727. Next base: position 5,660,686 of record NZ_CP042176.1, read on the forward strand.
GGGGCTGGCCGCCCGGTTTGCCGCCGAGCGCGGCGTCAGCGCCCGCAGCCTCGAGCCGCTGAAGGAATGCCTCGCCGACATCGATCAACTGGTCCGGCAGGATCCGATCTCGGTCGAGGCGTTTTCGGCCTATGTGACGATGAACGCCCGCTTCCACGCCATTCTCAACGAACTGTCCGCCAGCGCGCCGGTGATCCGCGAGATCGACCGCGTCTCGGCGCTGCCGTTCGCAAGCCCAAGCGGATTCGTGATGGCACAGTCGGCTCTCCCCGAGGCGCATCAGATCCTGCTGATCGCGCAGGATCATCACCGCATCGTGGTCGACGCCATCGAGAATCGCGAGGGCGCCCGCGCCGAAGCCATCATGCGCGAACACTCCCGGCTCGCAGCCCGAAATTTGCGGCTGGCGCTGCGCAACCGCGCGCATCTCGACCTGCTGCCGGCCCTCGCTTTGCTCAAATCGTCCGCCGACTAGGGAGCCGCCATGCGCTTTGCCGAGCAATGGAGCTGGTGCACCGTGGAGACGATCCGCGACGTGACGCCCGCGATCCGTGAATTCCGCTTGCGTCCCGACAACGGCCAGGTGCCGCCCTGCCCGCCCGGCAGCCACATCAGCGTCGCCGTGCTGATCGACGGACAGCCAGCCAGACGCAGCTACTCGCTGGTGGCCAACCACGATCCCGGCACCTATCGCATCGCGGTGCGGCGGGCGCCGGACAGCCGCGGCGGCTCGCGCGGCATGTGGAATTTGCAGCCCGGCGCGCGGATCGAAATCTCCAGCCCGGCGTCGCTGATCGAGATCGACTGGAGCCGGAAGCACTACTGCCTGATCGCCGGCGGCATCGGCATCACGCCGATCACCGGCATTGCCGCCGCCCTGCGCCGCCGGAACGTCGACGCAACGCTGCACTATGCCGTGAAATCGCGCGGCGACGCCGCGTTCCTCGACGAGTTGTCCGCGCTGCTCGGCGATCGGCTGATCGTGCACGCCGGCGACGAGGGCGCGCGGATCGATCTCGATGCCACCTTCCGCGCCCTGCCCGATGACGCCATCACCGTGATGTGCGGACCGATGCGGATGCTGGAGGCCGCGCGGCGCGCCTGGAACGCCGCCGGCCGGGCGCCCGCCGACCTGCGCTACGAGACCTTCGGTTCCAGCGGCCTGATGCCGACCACTGAATTCCGCGTGCGCCTGAAGGATTCCGACACCGAGCTGGTGGTCTCGCAAACGAGTTCGATGCTCGACGCCCTGAACGGCGCCGGTTTCGAGGTGATGTCGGACTGCCAGCGCGGCGAATGCGGCGTCTGCGCCGTCGACGTCGTTGCGATCGATGGCGAGATCGATCATCGCGACGTGTTCTTCAGCGATGCCCAGAAGCAGGACAACCGCAAGATCTGTCCCTGCGTCTCGCGCGCGATCGGCGTCGTCACCATCGACACGTTGTATCGACCGGAAGTGGTTTAGGCCGGCAGCTTCACCGCCTCCAGTGACTGCTTGCCGCGGATCATGTCGGAGGCCTTGTCGGCGATCATCAAGGTCGAGGCGTTGAGGTTGGCCGAGATCATCCGCGGCATGATCGAGGCATCGACCACGCGCAGGCCCTGCAGCCCGTGCACGCGCAGCTGGTCGTCGACCACGGCCCATTTGGCATCCGCCGGTCCCATGCGGCAGGTGCAGCCGGGATGGAACGTGGTGGTGCCGCGCTCGGTGGCGGCGGCGAGGAATTCGTCGTCGCTCTGCACCTTCGGCCCGGGGAAGTCCTCATAGGCGTAGTATTGCGACAGCGGCGCGGAGGCCATCAGCCGGCGCGCCAGCTTCATGCCGGCGACGACGACGCGGCGGTCGAGTTCCTCGACCAGATAGTTGGTCTGAATGATCGGCGGCGCAAACGGATCGGCCGAACGCAGACGGACATAGCCGCGGCTTTCGGGGCGCTGCTGCCAGGACGCGATGGTCATGCCGGGCTCGTCCTCGAGCTGGCCCTGCACGCCCTCCTTGTAGCTCGCCGGCGTAAAGGTGAGTTGGAGATCCGAGCTCTCGGTGGTCTCGCCGGAGTGCCAGAAGCAATAGACCATGGTCGGCGACAGCGAGAGCAGGCCGCGCCGCGTGGTGGCCCATTTCAGCGCCTCGACCCAGAGGCTGAGGCCGCGCCGCATTTCATTGATGGTCCGGATGTTCTTGACGCGCGCGACCGTGCGCGGCGCGTAATGGTCCTGCAGGCCTTCGCCGACGCCCGGCAGCGCATGACGCACCTCGATGCCGAGCGAGCCCAGCAATTCCGGCGAGCCGACACCTGACAACTGCAGCACTTGCGGCGAATTATAAGTGCCGCCGGACAGGATGACTTCCTTGTTGGCGCGCACCTCGACCGGCGTGCCGCCCTTGCCACCTTTGAGGTAGCGCACGCCGACGGCGCGCTTGCCTTCGAAGATGATGTTGGTGACATGCGCGTGCGTCCGCACATCGACGTTGCCCCGCTTCACCGCCGGATGCAGGAATGCCTTCGCTGCGCTCATGCGCAGGCCGTTCTCGATCGTGCGCTGGCAGTACGACACGCCCTCCTGGATCGCGCCGTTGTAGTCGGGGTTGCGCGGGATGCCGAGGCTCATGGCCCCCTCCATGAACGCTTCGCACAGCGGATCCTGCCAATCCATGGTGGTGACGGTCAGATTGCCGTCGCGCCCACGAAACGTTTCGTCGCCTTCACCGATCCGCCGTTCCAGCCGCTTGAAGTAGGGCAAGATATCCGGATAGCCCCAGCCGCGATTGCCGAGCTGCGCCCAGGTGTCGAAATCCTGACGCTGGCCGCGGTTGTAGATGTGGCCGTTGATCGAGGACGAGCCGCCCAGCGTCTTGCCGCGCGGCGCGTAGATGCTGCGGCCGCCGGTCCACGGGCCGACCTCCTGCTGATAGGCCCAGTTGATGCTCTTCATGTGGAACGTCTTGATGAAGCCGGCCGGCAGATGGATGTAGGGATGCCAGTCCGTCGGCCCCGCTTCGAGCACGCAGACGCGGGTCGAGGAATCCTCGCTGAGCCGGTTGGCGAGCACGCTGCCCGCGGAGCCCGCGCCGATGATCACGTAGTCGAACGTTTCCATTTTATCTTTTCTGGCGCGGCTGGCGTTACCGCGGCTTTTCGTTGAGTTGATAGGTAAGATGCGCCTTCACCGTCGGCCATTCGCTGGCGATGATGCTGTAAACCACGGTATCGCGCAACGTGCCGTTCGGCGCGATCTGGTGGCTGCGTAAAATGCCGTCCTGCTTGGCGCCGAGCCGCTCGATGCCGCGCCGACTCTGGTGATTGAAGAAATGCGTGCGGAACTCGACCGCGATGCAATTCATCTTCTCGAACGCATGGGTCAACAGCAGCAGCTTGCATTGCGTATTGACCGCGCTGCGCTGCACGCGCTTGGCATACCAGGTCGAACCGATCTCGACGCGGCGGTTGGCGGCATCGACGTTCATGTAGGTCGTCATGCCCGCGATCTTGCCGTCGGCATCGTAAACCGTGAACGGCAGCATCGCGCCGGCGGCGAGCAGACCAAGCCGGCGATCGATTTCCTTGCGCATGCCTTCCGGCGTGGGAACGGCGGTATACCAGAGCTTCCACAGGTCGCCGTCGCCGACGGCTTCCGTGAGCCCGTCGCATTGATCTTGCGACAACGGCTCGAGCCGCGCGTGTTCGCCGCGCAAGGTGACAGGTTCAAGGAAGGGCATTTAAAACTCCTCTCCTCATCCTGAGGAGCGCTTCACTTGAAGCGCGTCTCGAAGGATGAGGCCATTGCCAGGGCCTCATGGTTCGAGACGCGTCGCAAGCGCGACGCTCCTCACCATGAGGGTTGATCATATCGCTCGCCGTCACTTATTCAAAAAATTCAGCGCCAGCCCGGGCCGCGCCCAGTCCATCGCGACCAGTTCGCCCCTGCCTGATAGCGTGATGTAGGCCGTCTTCAGATCGGGGCCGCCGAAGGCGATGTTGGTGGTCATGCGGTCGCCGGTCTCGACCTGCTCGACGATTTTGCCATCGGGCGCGATCACCGAGATACAGCCCGAGATCAGCGTCGCGACGCAGACATTGCCGGAGGCTTCCACGGCCAGCGAATCGAACATCTGGTAGCCGCCGAGACCCGCGATCGGCTTGCCGCGTTCGCCGCGATAAATCGGATCGCGCGGCTTGACCTCGCCGGGCGCGGCAAGATCGAACGCCCACAGCCGCGCCGTCGGCGTCTCCGCCACATAGACGGTGTTCTCGTCCGGCGACAGGCCGATGCCGTTGGCGGGCATCATGCCGAACGCGCCTTCGACGATCTCCTTCATGCCGGGCTTGATGTAGTAAAACGCGCCGACATCCATGTCGCGGGCGCGGCGCTTGCCGAGATCAGTGAACCAGAGTCCGCCGTGCTTGTCGAATACCAGGTCGTTCGGCCCCTTCAGCGGATGCTCGCCGACTCTATCGATCACGGTCTCGACCTTGCCGGTGGCGAGATCGACGCGCTGGATCGAGCCACCGATATATTCGGCCGCCGACGGCGGGCCCGGCATGAAGGTATTGCGGGTCGGAATCCAGCTAAAGCCGCCGTTATTGCAGACGTACATCTTGCCGTCAGGACCGAGGGCTGCGCCATTGGGGCCGCCCAGGATTTCCGCGACCACTTCCTTGCGGCCATCCGGCCAGACCCGCGTCAGCCTTTTGCCGCGGATTTCGACCAGCACCACCGAGCCGTCGGGCATGACGACGGGCCCTTCCGGAAATTCCAGATCGGTGGCGATTACGCGAACATTGGCCATGAAATCCTCCCGGCTTGCTTCGGCTGCAGGCGGATTCCAGCTCGATCCCCGCACGCGCAACATTTCGTTGCCCCAGTTATGGCAAAGTCGCCTGGGCTTGCCAACCCGAGCGCCTGCGCAACAGGTATTCTGGCGCGTACAGCGAAAAGCGGACGTTTGGCTTGCAAACATGGCTTTGCGATCTCGCGGCGCAATGCGCCCGGAGTTTTGCTGGAAACCTTGCCCTCGGAAATCAGAGGGCGCAGGGAAGACCGGGTGCGCGCTGCACCCGCGGTCTCGCGTGCGATTGCACAAAACAAAGTGCACACGAGCATACAGGTCAGCGGAGAACACTCCGGCCTTCCCTGCGCAATGGCTTTACGGCTTACTTCGCGCTCGCCCCGGTGACCGGCTTTCTTGCCACCGTCATTCCTGAGAAGTGTTTGCTTCCCGCGAAACTTGACGCCAGCACCGGGGCGTCAGGCCCACACGACTTCACCGTACGCTCACGCCGCGCTCGTCAGTCGCAGCATCAGCGTCCACCGCTACCCGCCCCTCGTTCGCGACGATGGCCAACGCCCCTTTGGTGGGACAGGATGGCGGGAGTTGGTAAGGTGTTTCTACCTGACATGCCAAGAAGAGAATTTTTTGATGGAGGGATTGACCAACGTGTTGGGCTGATTTGCCCGTCGGGTTGCAATTAGCGCCGCTTGCCGGGGCAACGAAACAATCTGTAGATGGGGTAACGGGCCCGCTACCCCATCTACGCATCGTGGAGCTAGCGATAGCGTACGTCGCCGCTTTGTCGACCGTGAGTGATGGATTACACTATCGCTGATCCAATCTCCGCCCGCTCCTTGCATTTTCAGCCTCGATAGGTTTAAAGCCCGCTGAGTTTATGAGCACCGGCATGAACGAGAACGCGTCGCGACGTCGTCACGAACAAAGTGAGACGCCCGGTGTGGCACGGATGCTTCTCCAAAGGAACCTATCATGGCAAAGATGACCAAGAACCAATTGATCGATGCAATTGCAGAGGCAACACAGATCTCCAAGGGAGATGTAAAGTCCGTCGTGGAGCAGATGGCGACCGTCGGCTACAAGGAATTGAATGAAGCAGGCGAGTTCGTTATTCCCGGCTTCGTCAAAATGTCCGTCGTGCACAAGCCTGCTACCGAGGCCCGCAGCGGGATCAATCCCTTTACGAAAGAGCCAATGGAGTTCGCGGCCAAGCCGGCCAGCAAGTCGGTCAAGGCATCTCCGCTGAAGGTCGTAAAAGACGCTGTTTAACTGAGGGGGTTATTCTCGGGCCGGGATCCATATCTCCAGCGCGCCATTGCCGATCGCCGGATCGAACTTCTCGTCGTAGCGCTCGAAGTTCGGCACGTCGGCCTGCTTTCCCGCAGGAACCAAACCACCGCCGCGGCTTTAATTCACAGGAGGTGGTCCCATGGAACACGATCCTTCTGTCGATCATACCCTTCAAGAAGCGCCGCCGACCGAAACCGAACGAAAGATGGGCATGCTGACCACGGGCGTCATTGCGCTCCTGGTCGTCGGAACCGCGATCTACTGGATGGCGTAGCCACGGTACGCGAAGGGCCCGCCGAACCCGCTCCATACCCCGCCGAAAAAGCGAGGGGTGGCGAGATTATTTTGAAGACGCCGGCTCGACGGGCAATCTTCCTGGCCGGACTTATCGGTGCAGTGCTCCTGGTGCTGGTCCGCTGAGTTTCACCGACCACCCGGCCTCGACCGACACGGCGCTAGCAAGCTTCATCACTGCTTGTCGTAACGCGCTACCGCTCTTGCGGATAAAGTCATCCTTCCGCAGCCAACAAATCGACAAAACTCTCGCGGAATCGTGAGGCTGTCGACGGCGCCGCCCGGTGACAAATTGTCCAGGAACCAAATTCACCCGTCGGCGTTTTTGCCCGCGGCAGGATTTAGATGTTTTGCAGGTTTTCAAATCTGGCTGTGCTTTGCATCGCCCTTGCGGCGGCGGCGGGGATGCTGGCTTGGGTTGCCACCATTGCGATCAATGTCTTGCTGGATTCGCCCGGCGGTAGTGCGGCAGCGGTAAGGATCATTACGCCCGTGAACGAGAGTGGACCAAACAGGAACTGACGCGGGCTCGCGGAATTATTCGTTCGTGCCGGCCGCCCCGGCACATCCCCTGCGACGACGGCCCTGGTGCTTCCCCGAACCGGGGCCGTTCCTTTTACTCCCTCACCGGTATCCATATCTCCAGCCCGCCGTTGCCGGTCGCCGGATCGAACTTCTCGTCGTAGCGCTCGAAGTTCGGCGCATCGGCGGCCTTCATGCCTGAGATCGGCAGCCAGTGATTCCAGATCGTATTGACGGTGCGGCGGATGGTCGAAATGTGTTCGGCGTGGGTGAACACCGCGTATTTCTGTTCGGGAATCCGCACGCGGGAAAATTCGCGCGGCAGGTCGGAGAAATCGGCGACCTCGACGCCGGCGATGTAATCGAAATTTCCGGCGTCGTCGCCGTTGCAGCAGACGCCATAGGCCACCGTGCCGATCCGCCCCGGGATATGATCGACGGACTGGTGAAACCGCTGCCACTGGTTCGGAATACCGGCGCCGCCATTCTCGTGGGTGCAGCGCTCGCTGATCCCGGCGACCAGCAACGGCCTGGAGGTTTCGAAGCGCGGGGCCTTGAGATGATCGAGTGCGGTTGAATTCATGACGATGGGCTCCTGTAGCCTGAGGTGATCGAGGCACGTTGCGGTGCGGACCGCTTCGGGCGTTACGCCGAAATGATCGCGGAACGCGCGGGTGAAGGCTTCGTGGGAGCTGTAGTCCGCATCCAGCGCCAGGCTGAGAATGTCAGGCGCGCCGGCGGCCAATGCACGCGCCGCCTTGCTCAGGCGGCGCGCACGCACATAGCGCATCACCGAAAGCCCGGTCGCGGCGCCGAACGCCCGCACCAGATGGAAGCGCGAGACACCGCTGACGCCGGCGATCTCGTCGAGCGTCAACGGCGCGGCAAGATGGCTTTCGATGTACCAGAGCGCCTTCTGGGCAGGATTCATGGACGACAGCTTTCGTTCGAAGCAGTGCCATCATGATCGTTTGGCCGGTGCCTCGTTTGACAGTACTTGCTCCCTCGGATCGGAACACCGCTTGTTCCGCCTTGCGGAAATTGGCGAATACTTCCTTGTATGACGCGTTTTCTGCGCAGATAAGTCTACGCAATCTGCGTAAACTTGATTGCTTTGCGAACCGGTACCCACTTCGCTCGAAAACGCTCTAAAAGCTGCGCTGGTAACATAGTCCCAATCGTGCATACTCCCTGCCTGCATTGAATCCGACGGCTCACCAAGCTGCCCCACAATAAAGACTGCAAGAGCCTCGGCCAGCACGTCAGGGAGGACGATTAATGCGCTACCGTGTCTTGAATCATGTCACATCCGTTGCGCTTGCGGGACTGTTCGCCATAGCGGTCGCAAGCTCAGCCAACGCCCAGAAGAAATACGACCCGGGTGCGACCGATACCGAGATCAAGATCGGCAACATCATGCCCTATTCGGGGCCTGCGTCCGCCTATGCGACGATCGGCAAGACCGAAGCCGCCTACTTCAACAAGATCAATTCCGAAGGCGGCATCAACGGCCGCAAGATCAACTTCATCAGCTATGACGACGGCTACAGCCCGCCGAAGATGGTGGAGCAGGCGCGCAAACTGGTCGAAAGTGACGAGGTGCTGCTGATCTTCAATCCGCTCGGCACCCCCGGCAACACCGCCATTCAGAAATACATGAATGCGAAAAAAGTGCCGCAGATCTTCGTGTCGACCGGTGCGGCGAAATGGAACGATCCGAAGAATTTCCCGTGGACGATGGGCTGGCAACCGAGCTACCAGGTCGAGGCCCGCATCTACGCCAAGTACATTCTGCAGAACCATCCCGGCAAGACCATCGGGGTGCTCTATCAGAATGACGACTTCGGCAAGGACTACGTGATCGGGCTGCGCGAAGGGCTCGGCGACCAGGCCAACAAGCTGATCGTCGTCGAAAGCTCCTACGAGACCTCGTCGCCGACAGTGGATTCGCAGGTGGTGCAGATCAAGGGCGCCAATCCCGATATCTTCATCAACATCTCGACGCCGAAATTCGCGGCGCAAGCGATCAAGAAGCTCGGCGAGCTGAAATGGACTCCGATCCATTTCCTGACCAACGTCTCCGTCTCCGTCGGCAGCGTCATGAAGCCCGCCGGGTACGAGAACGGCCAGGGCATCCTCAGCGCCGCCTATCTCAAGGACCCGAAGGACCCGCAGTGGAAGAACGACCCGGGCATGAACGAATGGCGCGCCTTCATGACCAAGTGGTATCCCGAAGGCGACCAGGAAGACGCCGCGACCACCTTCGGCTACGGCGTGGCCCAGGGCATCGTCCAGGTGCTGAAACAGTGCGGCGACGACCTCACCCGCGAGAATGTCATGAAGCAGGCGGCCAACCTGAACTTCGAGCTCGGCGTCTACCTGCCCGGCACCAAGATCAAGACCAGCCCGACGGATTTTGCCCCGCTCGAACAGCTTCAGATGATGAGGTTCAAGGGCGAAAGCTGGGAATTGTTCGGACCGCTGATGTCAGGCGAGAAGAATTCGTAGGGCGGAACTCTCTCCCCGTCATTCCGGGATGGTGCGTTAGCACCAGACCTCAGGGGTGCAATTGCACCCCGGGGAATCTCGAGATTCTCCGATGTGCAATTGCACATCGGAGTTCGCGCTAACGCGCGCCCCGGAATGACGACATCAACTACTTCCCGCCATCCTTCACCGCCGGCGCCGCGTCCTTGGCCGGCGGCGCGTCGGCCTTCTTCTTCAGATCCTCGTCCGTCTTCTTCTGCGCCGCCTGCAAGTCACCGACGGTCTTCAGCAAGCCCACGACCGTGCCCTTCAGTCCCTCGATCTGCCGGTTGGCCGCGTCGATCTTCTGCTGGTGGTCCAGCGTCAGCTTCGTGATCGTCTTCTGCAGGAAATCGACATTGCTCTGCAGGCAGCTGGTCCGCCGCTCCATGGTTTTCTCGACGGTGCAAATTTCGATGCCGGGAACGTCCTGCGCGTAAAGCGCCGCAGGAAAACCGGCCATCCACAGCACGGCCAGGACAGTCGTCAAGGCAGGCATCATGGCAGTCGTCGCAGTACGGGCGATCATCAAATCCTCGTTCGACATTCAGTCTTAGTTTCGACGTGTTTTCTTTCCGCGAACCGGTACCCGCCTCGCCCGAAAACGGTATCACGGCAATTTGCGCGAAGCCCGCCGCCGGCGCCAGAGATACCACACTGATACCTCATTCCAGCGCTGTGCTTCGGCCGTTACGGACGATGAATTTAGCCGCGGAACTCGAACCCCAAGGGTTTTGCCCCCAAGGGGGTTTGCGGGCCCCGGCAGTGGAGATTGATTAGATGGCAACGCGTGAAAAGCGGCTGGCGCAATTCGACGGCAGCGGCGAGCCACCCTCGGATCAACCGGTGGAGGTGCTTTGCGAGGATCACAGCGGCACCTATCAGCTTCCATTCGTCTGCCGCTGGATCGACGGCCAATGGCGCAATGACAAGACCGGTGGCGCCGTCGAGGCCACCGTGGTCGGTTGGCGACTGCCGCGCGGCAATTCGCTGTAGGACAAAGCCGCGGCCCGCGTATTGTGCCAGAACGCGACGGGCTTGGGTGTCGTGTTAAGGTTCGGAACGTGGAAAGAACGAACCGCGCCCGAATCACTGCTTTAGCGCTGTACTCGGCTGTTCACGGCTAGATATCGGCCAAAATCCGAGGCGGCGCCCCACATACAGCACGACGATAAAGGGCCACAGCCAGCGGCCGACGACAAAGGTTAATTCCTCCTGGGATGACATGGCGGTCACTTCCAGGGCGTTACAGGCGGCACCTTGTCGGTGGCCGGCGGCATGTCGACGGTCTTGAAGTCCGCCGGACTGACGATTTCGAGATACTCCATGTCCGGCGAGTAATCGTAGAGGTAATGCGTGATGCCGGGCCGCTGATGCACCACATCGCCGGCCTGCACCAGGGTCGGCTTGTCCTCGTACATGAAGCGGGCCCAGCCCTTCATCATGATGACGATCTGGAAGTCGCATTCATGCTTGTGCCAGCCGGTACCATCCTCGGGCGGCATCTCGGGATTGGCCTTGACGAGGTGACAGATCACCTGGCCGCCAGTGGCGGAGGCGATGCCGAGATCGCGATACAGGAAGAAATCGCGCAGACCGCCGCCGGTGAATTCGGTGTCGGTCGGTTTGACGTGGGAGAATTTGCTGACGACGGCGTGCTGATTCATGGAAGCCTCCACGGTTCTTGTTCGCGAGACGCGACCAGGCAAGGCGTCCAAATTTTCGGCAGCGTCGCATCGTCGCGTTCACGGCTGCATGTTGCTATGCGAAATCCGCGCCAATCGCGCTGCACTGCGGCGATTTGACCGATGCCGGCCGCAGACACGGCGAAACGCTTGGCGGGAAGCCGGAATTCAGGTTGGACGATTTTGGGCGGCTGACCGGGGCGCCGGCGGCAGATGCGGCCGCCGCCGCTTTTCTGACACCGGCTTGAGCAGGGCCTGCCCGGGCTTTGAGCCCTTCAAACGGGCAACGCGCCGCACCGGCTGCCTAATATTCGACCTCGAGCTCTTCGATGTCGGCGGGCTCGGTCTTGGCGGCTTCGATCCACTCCACCATCTCGGGCATGGCCATGATGGTCGTGGCGTAGGCCGCGAGCCTGGGCTCGAGCTTCACATCATAGGTCATGAAACGGGTGACGACGGGCGCATACATGGCGTCCGCCATGGTGCGTTCGCCGAACAGGAACGGCCCGCCGGACTGGGCCAGGCATTCGCGCCAGATGGTGCAGACCCGGTCGATGTCGGCCTGCGCCCGCGACCAGATCTTGAAGCCCGGGAAATGGCCCTTCAGATTGACCGGCAGCGAGGCGCGCAGCGTCGTGAAGCCGGAATGGATTTCGCCGCAAATCGACCAGCAATGGGCGCGCTGGATGCGGTCCGCCGGCACCAGACCGGCCTCCGGCTTGATCTCGTTGAGATACTCCGCGATCGCCAGCGTATCCCAAACCGTAGCGCCGTCATGGCGCAGGCACGGCACCAGGATCGAGGACGACAGCAGCAGGATTTCGGCCCGCGCCGACGCATCGTCCGGCGCGGTCACGACCTCCTCGAATTCCAGCCCGGAAAACTTCGTCAACAGCCAGCCGCGCAGCGACCATGACGAATAGTTCTTGCTGGAGATAGTCAGTGTCGTTTTCGCCATCTGGCCTTTTCCTCAACCCCTGAACGCCGTCCGCATCGGTCCGCGCGGCCGGCCGCAGCGCCGCCCAATCGGTGCGCGTCGGGCCTTTTACGCAGCAAGCCACGTGCCAGTTTAAGGGGCGACCGACACCCGCTCTGGCTCCGATATTGCATGGCCATATCGGACAGGGGCGGATGTGAATGATGTCAATAATGTACCAGGCCTATCAGAACCACATGGACCTCACGGCGCCATGGCGGACCGGGGCTGCGGCGGCGCTGAAATATCTCAACCTGGTGCCGCAAGGCGTCTCCGACAAAGCGTTCGGGCGGCTTGCCGCCGCACTCGAACTGATCTCGCGGACGTCGCTGACCTATACGCGACCGGCTTACGGCATCGACAAGGTGCTGGTCGGCAACCAGGAGTTCGCGGTCACCGAGGAGGTCGCCTACGCGACGCCGTTCGGCTCGCTGCTGCGCTTCAAGAAGGAAAATTCGCCGGAGCAGCCGAAACTGTTGCTGGTGGCGCCAATGTCCGGCCATTTCGCGACGCTGCTGCGCGGCACGGTGAAGACGCTGCTGCAGGACCACGACGTCTACATCACCGACTGGCACAATCCGCGCGACATTCCGCTCGGCGCGGGCCGGTTCGGCCTTGAGGATTATACCGATCACCTGATCGCTTTTTTGGACCAGATGGGTCCGCGCTCGCACATGGTGGCGATCTGCCAGCCTTCGGTGTCGGCGCTGGCCGCAGCCGCGGTGATGTCGGAAGAAAATCATCCCGCCCGCCCGGCGACGCTGACCCTGATGGCCGGCCCGATCGACACCCGAATTCAGCCGACCAAGGTCAACGATTTCGCCAAGAGCAAGCCGATCAAGTGGTTCGAGGAGAACCTGATCAATTACGTGCCGGTGCAATGCAAGGGCGCGTTCCGCCAGGTCTATCCCGGCTTCGTGCAACTCACCGCCTTCGTATCGATGAACCTCGAACGCCACATCAAACAGCATATCGATCTGGCCGATCACCTCGCCAAGGGCGAGAAGGCGAAGGCCGAGCTGATCAAGACCTTCTACGACGAATATTTCGCTGTGATGGACCTGCCGGCGGAGTTTTACATCGAGACCGTGCGCGACGTGTTTCAGGAGCACCTGTTGCCGCAGGGCAAACTGATGCATCGCGGCCGGCCGGTGAACCCGGCCTCGATCAAGCGCATGGGCCTGATGACGGTGGAAGGCGAGAAGGACGACATCTGCTCGATTGGCCAGACGCTGGCGGCGCAGGACCTCTGCACCAGCGTGCGCGCCTATCGCCGGGTGCACCACATGCAGGCCGGCGTCGGCCATTACGGCGTGTTCTCGGGAAAACGCTGGAATAACGAAATCTATCCGCTGCTGCGCGATTTCGTGCATGTGAATTCGTGATGCTTTCTTACCTCTCCCGCTTGCGGGGGAGGTCGACGCGCGGAGCGCGGCGGGTGGGGGAAAATCTCTCCCGGAATTCGGTACCGACTATGCGGCGACACCCCCACCCCAACCCTCCCCCGCAAGCGGGAGAGGGAGCCAACCGCCGTTGCCGAACTAGCCGCCCTTCCCTTCCCACGCTAAAACCCTCCCCGCGGCCGACCGTCCAAGAGTCGTCCCGGGAGGATTTATCATGCGGTGTTCCAACCATTTTCGTGCTCTCGCGCTCGGCCTCGTCAGCGCCGTCCTGCTGACGGCGGCGGCCGGTGCCGCCGAGGTCCGGGTGATGATCTCGGGCGGGATGACCGCGGCCTACAAGGCGCTGGTGCCCGAATTCGAACGCGCCACCGGCCACAAGGTGCTGACCGCCTACGGGCCGTCGATGGGCACGACCACCAATGCGCTCCCGGTGCGGCTGGAGCGCGGCGAACCGGCCGACGTCCTGATCATGGTCGGCTACGCGCTCGGCGATCTCGTCAAGCAGGGCAAGGTCATCGCCGACTCAAAGGTCGATCTGGTCAGGTCGCCGATCGGCGTTGCCGTGAAGTCGGGCGCCCCCAAACCGGACATCTCGTCGGCGGACGCGGTCAAGCAGGCGCTGCTGGCGGCGAAAACCATCGCCTATTCCGACAGCGCCAGCGGCGTCTATGTCTCGACCGAGATATTCGCCAAGCTCGGCATCACCGATGCCATGAAGGACAAGGCCCGGAAGATTCCGGCAACCCCGGTCGGCGAAATCGTGGCCCACGGCGACGCCGAACTCGGCTTCCAGCAGATCAGCGAGCTGAAGCCCGTCGCAGGCATCGACATCATCGGCCCGCTGCCGGACGCGTTGCAGCAGATCACGATATTCTCCGCCGGGATCGCCACCGTTTCCAAGGAGCCGGACGCCGGCAAGGCGCTGATCAAATTCCTGGCCTCGCCCGCTGCCCGCTCCGAGCTCGTCAAGAGCGGCATGGACCCGATTGCGGGCGCGACGAACTAGGGCGTCTAGCCCACATTGCGCCGTCGGCGTCCGGTCAACCTGGGAAGCAACGTCGGACGCTTGCGCGCGGATATGGACATCCCCGATATTGGCGAAGTGCGCTACTCGACCGGAGTGAGCGCAAAATCCAATTTTCTATTCCACGGCTTCGTTCAGCCAACGGGTCCGGGTACCCAATAGTCGCCGACAAGCGGCATGACTCTTACGTCGCGAATGACGCCGATCTCCATGCTCGGATCGAAATGACGCATCGTCCGCTCATTGAGATCGATGATGCGGCCAGGCATGAGCGGGCCGACATCGTTTATCTTGACGATGACCTTCTTGCCGACAGCCTCAACGAGGGCGTATTTCGGCCTCTCGCCAAATTGCACGCCACCAAATTTTTCACGCAGACTCGTTTTGATGGCAGCCGTCCAGGCAGAGGGATCATAGCGCTCGCCGGAGGCCGTTTCCGGGCCACCTTCCCGCGTTCCGGGCTGGAATGGATTGTACGTGGATGCCGCGCCAACGAGCGCATCGCCACAAGCCTGATCGACGACGGCACTTGAATGAACTGTCGCGTCTTGACCTCGAGCGGCGGCAGCAAAAACAGCAAACGTGACTACAGCGCCGCAAATCGCGGCGCTCGCGCGGAAGGACATCGTAACTCCTCGATTGATTTTCTGACGTGCGGCTCCAGATGCCGCAAAAGAAATGGCCGACCGAACGCGGAGGCGTTAACGAGCCCGTGCCAATTTCTTGCGGGTTCGCGCCGACGTTGGCTACGGAACCGTTGTCGGGACCAGAGCGGTCCTCGCACAGTGTTTTGGTTCTCGTGGTCTAAGACAAAGATTGGGTCGGCAAGATGGCTACGGAGAGTCGGATAGATGTCCCACTCAGGGTCAAAGCCGACATCACCACAGGTGCCGCACCACGCCTGGTGTCAGCGTCGCAAAGGCTGAATACTGTTATCGGCGTTGAAGAAACTCGACAGCACGTTGGTAACGTTCTGCCGATTGGTGCACACACCCTGGTCTTCAACGATGCCCGAAATGCTGGAGCGCGAGCAGCAGGATCACGGCGAGTGCGAGAGCGATCGTCGTGCTCTTCCAGAACAACAGCGGATTGCGCTCGATCAGCGGCGTCGATGACGTCTTGAGATAGTTGGCGTTGGGGTGGCGCAAATCGAACAGGAACTCCGACAGGCTGTCGTAGCGCTTGGCGGGATTGGGATGCACCGCCCGCTCCAGCGTCCTGTCGATCCATTCCGGGATGTCGCGGCTGCCGTGCGCCGCCGGGGCATAGACCAGCTTGCCGAACTGCGAGCGCGTTCGCGCGCGCGCGATCTGCGCGCCGTAGGGCAGTTTTCCCGTCAGCATCTGATAGGTGATGACGCCGAGCGAGAACAGGTCGGAGCGCGACGTTGCCTGCTCGCCGAGGAAATATTCCGGCGCGGTGTATTGCTGCGTGCCCAGGATGTCGCGGTTGCCAGGCGCCGCCGCCTCGACGACGCCGGTGATTTTCGTCGAACCGAAGTCGATGATCTTCACCGTGCCGGTGGCGTCGATCATGATGTTGTCGGGCCTGATGTCCTGGTGCAGCATCTCCTTGCGGTGGAAGGCCCGCAGGCCCTTGGCGATCTGCTCGACGATGCCGCGCACCGTTTCCAGGCCCGGCTTCGGATTGTCGATCATCCACTGGGTCAGCGTCTGGCCGTCGATGAATTCGGTGACGACGTAGAGGAAGTTGCGCTTGCGCTGCGGCGGACAGGGTTTCAGCACATGCGGGCTGTCGATCCGCCGCGCCACCCACTCCTCCATCATGAAGCGCTTCAGATAGGCCGGATCGTCGCGCAGGTCGATCGACGGGATCTTGATGGTGACCACCGCGTCGGTCTCGATATCGACGGCGAGATAAATGTGACTTCGGCTGGAGCCGTGCAACTCGCGGACGATGCGGTAACCGTCGAACACCGCCCGCGCCTCCAACAGCGGCGGCGGCGGCAATTCGTGCGGCTGGCCGAACACCTCGCGGGCGGCGGCGTCCGGCAACTCGTCGACGCGTACGATCTGGACGGTGAGATTGTCCTTGCTGCCGAGCTCGTAGGCCAGTTCGACGATAGCCTTGGCGGCCTGGTCCAGATCGGCGGCGCCATCCTTGACCACCCGAGCGATCAGGCGGTCGCCGACATGCTCGTAGATGCCGTCGGTCACCAGCACGAAGGTGTCGCCCTGCTCGACCCTAGACATCAGGTAGTCGATTTCGATCTGGGAATTCACCCCCAGCGCGCGGCCGAGATAGCTCTGCTCCGACGAAATCACGACGCGGTGGTCGTTGGTGAGCTGTTCCAGCGTCGTGCCGGAAACGCGGTAGATACGGGAATCGCCGACGTGAAACAGATGCGCCGTGTTCGACCTGATGACGAGCGCGCTCAGTGTGCAGACGTAGCCGCGATCCTTGTCGTAGGAATACTGGCTGCGCCGCGTCTGCGAGTGCAGCCAGGAATTGGTCGCCTCCAGCACGCGCTGCGCCGAGGTCCGCACCGACCAGGATTCCGACGTGCAGTAATAGTCGGTCAGGAATCCCTTGACCGCCGACTCGGCGGCGATCCGGCTGACATTGCTGCTGGAGATCCCGTCCGCCAGCACGATGGCGATGCCCTTCAGGCTGAGCAGCGGCTCGTCCGGAATCAGAACGCCGTGAAAATCCTGATTGGTCTCCTTGCGACCTTTGTCAGAATGTTGCCCGACCGATATTTTCAGTTCACGCGGCATCATGGAGGCCTGACGGAGAGGACCTCAACTAGACGGTTGAGGTCCCCTCAAGTCAATCGCCGATCAGGCCGGGATACGTTTCGGCTGCGTCAGGACGTGGGTGGTGTAGAGGGTCAATCCGGTGAAGGCGAGGCCGCCGACCAGGTTGCCGAGCACGGTCGGAATCTCGTTCCAGATGAAGTAGTCCAGGATCGAGAACTTCGCATGGAGCATCAGGCCCGACGGGAACAGGAACATGTTCACGACGGAATGCTCGAACACCATGTAGAAGAACACCAGGATCGGCATCCACATCGCGATCACCTTGCCAGGGACCGTCGTGGAAATCATCGCGCCGACGACGCCGGTGGAGACCATCCAGTTGCACAGCATGCCGCGGATGAACAGCGTTGCCATGCCGGCCGCGCCATGCGCGGCATAGCCCAGCGTTCGACCCTCGCCGATGTTTCCGATTGCCGCGCCGACCTTGTCGGGCTCCTGTGTGAAGCCGAACGTCGTCACGAAGGCCATCATGAAAGCCACCGTAAGGGCGCCTGCAAAGTTGCCGATGAACACAAGGCCCCAATTTCGCAAAACGCCGCCGAGCGTGACGCCCGGGCGCTTGTCGAGCAGCGCGAGCGGCGACAGCACGAACACGCCCGTCAAGAGATCGAAGCCCAGGAGATAGAGCATGCAGAATCCGACCGGAAACAACAGTGCTCCGATGACCGGCTGGCCCGTGTTCACGTTGATCGTCACGGAAAACCACGCCGCCAGCGCCAGGATGGCACCGGCCATATAGGCGCGGATGATGGTGTCGCGTGTCGACATGAAGATTTTGGATTCTCCGGCATCGACCATCTTGGTGACGAATTCCGAAGGCGCGAGATAGGCCATTCCAGTTCCCCTTGTGTGGCAGAAAGCATTGAAGAGGCGCCGGCCATTCACGAAAGGCCGCGCCGATGTAAAAAGCTACGCCGTCCTCGCGCGAGAGCCGGAAGTGGCGCCATCGGCGGAAGCAAGAAGCATCCGCAGGAGCACCGCTGGCGACACGCTCACGCCCGATCAGAAACAGAGATGCACAAGCTTTATTGAGTCGCCCCGACGACTGCTCCAGACGCCTCGGCGAGGTCGCCCGATCCCTGCACTTGGCCAACGCTGGCCTCGGCAATCCAAACGGCAGTCGTCATTGACTGAGAACCATTTAAGCAATCGATGTGCCAACCCTGGATTCGGGCTAAGGCACTAAAATGCCGAGCTTTTCAGGAAGTGATGACGCTGCCCCAACTGCAGCGGAGCGAAGACGTGCCTGCTATTTGTGCAGATGCACAGATGTTGGCGTGTGCGGCAAAGGCCTAAGCAACGCGCCGTCGGCGCCGTCCGTGAGAGCCATATCAGCGCGCGCGGCTCACTTTGTCTGTGTGCGGATTGGCGTGTCCTTTAGGCCGTTGTTGTCATAGGCCTTGCGCAGCGTGCCGTTGGAAATCGCGTCGGTCAGAAACCTGGCCGCGAACGCCAGCGACTGCGGATGATTGGGCGGTACCGCCACCGCCGTCACGGTCTGCTTGAAGGTCTCGTCCAGCACGCGCGTGCCTGGAATCTTTTTCGCCATCGCATTGAGCTGGTCGCGCGACAGCGCGAATGCATCGATCTCGCCCTTGCTAAGCAGGCCGAAGATTTCGTCATAGGTCTGGTAGCCCGTGACCTTGGCGTTCTTCAGATGCGCGATCGCGCCGCGCATGGTGGTGGTGTTGTTGACCGCGGCGACCTTGACGCCGGGCTGGTCGAGGCTCCCAAAATTCGTCACCGTCGAGTTCGGCTTGACGATGTAGGTTGCGTCGGCAACCTCGTAGATCGGCCCGAACGACATCTTGCCTTCGCGCTCCGGGTCCTTCGGCAGGAAGGTGACGTCCCAGGTCTTGTTCGACGCGGAGTCGGTGATCTGCCCGGAGTTGTTGTGCACGACATATTCGACGGGAACGCCGAGCTGCGCCGCCATTTCCTTGCCGAGGTCGACCGGTACGCCGGCATAGCCGCCGGATTCGGTCCTGGTCGACCAGAACGCCCCGCCGGCCGGGCTGATCGCGATCGCGACCCGCAGCTTGCCGGTCGGCGCGATCTCGTCTTTCAGGCCATCGGCGCTCGCCGGCATCGTCGTCATCGCAGCAATTCCCAGAATGAGGCCGGCTATCGCCGGCAAGGATGGATTGAACAAGGATGGATTGAACATCGGGTAGTCCTCCCCCGGGGCCCGTTGTCGATGCCGGGCCTTCAGCGTTTTACCCACGCAGAGAATAATCAGCGCTTCTTCTTGGCCGGTGCGGCGCCTTTTTTAGCGGCGGCGGCCGGGGCCGCCGGCTTCGGCTCCACGACATCCGGCTTCCCGAACGCGATGATCTGGGCCCGGGCATTGACCGGCGCAGCCGGCTTATTGGCATCCTGCAACTGCTCTTCGCCGAGGCCGAGCGCCACAAGGCGCTTGCCGGAAATCTTGAAGGTCGAAACCAGCACGTCCCGAATCGAGTCCGCGCGCCGCTGGCTCAATGTCAGGTTGGCATCGCGGCGGCCGCCCGACTCGGTGTGATCGACAATCAGGAACTTGAAGGGCTGCAACTTCGGATCGGAGAGCGCATCGGCAAGACTGCCGATCATGCCATAGGATCCCGGCCGGATCAGCGACGAGTCCGGATCGAACTGGATATCGAAGCGTACCTGCGTCAGCTTCGTCAGCTGGGGCGCGATGAGTGGCCGCTTGACCTGCTGCGCATCGGCCTTGGCCTTGATCCGGTCGACGGCCTGCTGCTTCAAGGCGGCGACGTCGACGTCAGGCGCGGTATCGTCGGCCGCGGTCAGCTTGTCGATGATCTCGGCGGCCGGTATCGCCGTCTGGGCGCGGCCGACAACCGGAACGGCGAAGATGGCCAACACGCCCAGCAACAGACCGATCGTGCGCAATCTCATTCCCGAACCCATCAGCGATACCCCGCCGCTGCTATCGCCTTGTTGCAGTTTCCGGTCGCTTTCTTGGTCGAGTCGAGCAGGCATTGCAGGCCCTTGGCCGGATCGGTTCGGACCTCGCTGCACAGATGGTTCATTTCCCAATTGCACAGCTTCATGAGGGTGGTGCGCGCGGTAATGCGCTGCTGGATCGCCGAGAAGGCGCGCGGGTAGTCGGCCTGGCATTTTGCGGACACCACGTCCTGATTGCGGTACAGGCATTCCTTAAGCCGGGTAGGGTCAAAATTGACGCCGCGACAATTGTCGTCGATGTCCTTGGCGCAACTCGCCCCGACCAGGCTGGCGGCCTCTTCGAACTTCAACGCCTGCGCCGACGCCAGCGAAGGCGCACACACCGCAAGGACGAACAAGGCAATCCGGATTCGGTTCATGCCCTCACCTCACACAAGGAGGGGGGCGATGGTCAAGGTGCATCTTCCGATTGGACCGGACACAGCCATATTGCGTCGCAACATGTCACCGCCCTGTCACATCCGAGGACCTGGCAAGCCTCGCGCGCGCCCTCAGGGCGCGGTCCGCGCTGCCGGCACCTTGATCTCCTGCGGCAAAATGACAGCGGCCACGATCACCAGCAGGCACAGCGCACCAAACGCCTGCAGCATGGTGACGAAGCCGCCCCGCTCGTACAGCCAGGCGACGAGGCCGACGGATGCGCCCGCCGCGGTAAAGCCGATGAAGTAGCGCACCGAGTAAGCTCTGCTGCGCCATTCCTCGCTGGTATATTTGCCGACCATGGCGTCGTTGACGGTGACCTGCCCGAACGCGCCCATCACGATGCCGATCGAAGCGATGATCAGCGGCAAATTCGACAGCGTCGCCGCAAAATACAGGAACGGCGCCAACATGAACGACAGCGGCAGCATCACGGTCTTCAGCGAGTAGTGGTCGATCAGTTTGCCGATGGTGTATTGCGTCATCGCGCCGAACACGTAAACGCCAGCCGCGATCAAACCGAGCAGCGCCGGGCTCTTGGTGACGTCGGCGAGCCGCTCCGCGAACAGTTTCGGCAGCGCCACGGTGACCGCGTTGAAGGTGGTGGAGATCGCGATCACGACGATCAGGAGCGCCAGGATCACCCGCCACATGTCCTGCTTGGCGACCCGCGCTTGCGCCGCGGCCTGCTTGAAGCCGGAACGATCCTCGTGAACCACCATCTGCGCGAAGGCGATGCCGATCAGGATGGTGACCATGCCGGGGACGATAAAGGCCCAGCGCCAGCCGAGATATTGCCCGACCACGCCGGTGACCAGCGCCGACGACGCCACGCCGAGATTGCCCCAGACCCCGTTCAGCCCCATCTCGCGGCCGAGCTTGTCGGCATAGGACACGATCATGGCGGTGCCTACCGGGTGATAGATCGAGGCGAACAGGCCGATCGACAGCAGGGCCGCGCCGAGCTGCAGCGCCGTCTGCACGAAGCCGACCGCGATCATCGAGGCGCCGATGCCGGCAAAGAAGATCACCATCATGTGGCGGCGGCTCCAGCGGTCGCCGAGCCAGCCGGTGATCAGCGAGCCGGCGCCGAAGGCGATAAAGCCCGGGGTGGCGTATGGCAGCAGTTCCGAATAGGCCATGCCGAGCGCCGGGCCCATCACGATAACCGCGGCGGCAAAGATCAGCATCGCGTAGTGGTCGATGAAATGGGCCGCATTGACGAAGCCGATCACCCGGCTGGGGCTGTTCATGGTCGATTCCTTTGGCGAATCCTCTGGTCCCGCAATCTTCTGAAATAGGTTATACGGAGTTGTCCTGACGGGATGTCGCCAATGAATATCGCCGAAAAGCCAATTGCCGCCATACTCGGGCGCCGCATCTCGACCGGCGACGGCATCCACATGATCGCCAACACCTATGCAAAGGGCGTCCGGCTCGACACCCATATGCACCGCGAGGCGCAACTGGTCTATGCCGCCCGCGGCACCATGCAGGTAACGACGCCGAAAGGCCGCTGGCTGGTGCCGCCGGATCGCGCGGTCTGGGTCCCGGCGCTGCTGCCGCATGCCATCGACGTGCTGGCCGATATCGAGATGCGGACGCTGTATTTCGACCTGGCGTGGCTGAGGCGCGAGGAGCGCAGCGCCAGCCTGGAGGCGGAATTCGTGGTGCGGGTATCGCCGCTGCTGCATCAGGCGATCCTGGCGCTGTTCGACGACCACACGACACCCGAACGTACCGCCCTCCTCGTCAAGCTCGCCATGCTGGAATTACATCAGGCCGAGGATTCCGCGACCTTCATTCCGCTGCCGCATGAGCCGCGCTGCCGCCGCGCCGCCGACATCGTGCTGGCGGACCCGACCGGCGACCACGAGATCGAGACGCTGGCGCGCGCGGTCGGCACCTCGGCGCGGACGCTGTCGCGGCTGTTCGCGGCCGAGACCCAACTGAGCTTCAAGAGCTGGTGCCAGCGCGCCCGCATCGCCGCCGCCATCGAAAAACTCTCGACCGACGTCAATGTTTCGGTCAAGCAACTCGCCTCCGACCTCGGTTATGCCAGCGTGCCGGCATTTTCCCATGCCTTCCGGCAAGTTACCGGCAAAACGCCGACGGCGTTTGCGGACAAGGCGTGAGGCCATAACGTTGCCGTCATTACCCGCGAAAGTGGGTAATCCAGTATTCCGGAGGCCATCGTGCGTGGTCGCGAGGCTGCGGCGTATTGGATGCCCCGCATAGGCGGGGCATGACAACCGGTTGCGCTTGATTGTGATCGGCAACGCCCTAAATCCCGTATAGGTTTTACGGGAATCCCCGCAGGATCAGACCGCCACATGGCCAACGCCTTTTTCTCCGATCTTCTCTCGACGATTTCCGAGCGCGGCCGCACGCTGCTCCGGCGCGGCGGCTCTTCCGACGCGAGGCAGGACGCCTCCGAGTTGCTGGCGCTGTGCGAGGCGCTGCTGTCGGGCAGAGGTGAGGCTTCCGGCATTGCCATCGCGCGCGATGTGTTCGACGGTTACCGGGAGCTCGACGCCGCCGGCCGGCAGTCGTTCTTCGCCGCCCTCGCCCGCGACTTCGGCCCGGATCGCGAAAAGCTGTCGCAGGCGATCGAGAGCTGGCGCGCGCAGCCGAGCGACGACGATGCCAGCGATCTGCATTTCGCGTCCGAACCGCGGCGCCAGGAACTGATCCGCCGGCTCAACCGTGCGCCGGGCGGCACCAGCGAACTGGTTTCGATGCGCGCCGACCTGCTTTCGCTGATGAAGGGCAACAAGGACCTGGCGGCGCTCGACCGCGACGTCGTGCATCTGCTGTCGTCGTGGTTCAACAGGGGATTTCTCGTGCTGCGCAGAATAGATTGGTCGACGCCGGCGAATATTCTGGAACAGATCATCCGCTACGAGGCGGTGCACGAAATCCGCGACTGGAACGACCTGCGCCGCCGTATCGATCCGATCGACCGGCGCTGCTACGCCTTTTTCCACCCGCAGCTTTCGGACGAGCCGCTGATCTTCGTCGAAGTCGCGCTGACCGAGGCGATCCCGACCGCAATCGCGCCATTGCTGGCGGCCGAGCGGCCGCTGGTGCCGGTCGAGCGTGCTCGCACCGCCGTGTTCTATTCGATCTCCAACACCCAGAAGGGTCTTGGCGGCATTTCCTTCGGCAGCTTCCTGATCAAGCAGGTGGCCGAGGAATTGCGGCGCGAATTGCCCAAGCTCGATACCTTCATCACGCTGTCGCCGGTGCCGGGCTTCATGAACTGGCTGAAGCAGGCCGAGGACGTTCCGGTCAGCGACGAGGAACGGACGCTGCTGGAAAACCTCGACAAGTCAAACTGGTTCGAGGATGCGGAACTGACCGCGCAACTACGCGCCGTGCTGGAGCCGCTGGCGGCGCATTATTTCCTGAAAGCGCGCACGGCGAAGGGCCGGCTGATCGATTCGGTAGCGCGCTTCCATATCGGCAACGGCGCCCGGCTGGAGCGGATCGACTGGCTCGGCGATCTCTCGCCCAAGGGCCTGCGCGAATCGGCCGGGATCATGGTCAATTATCTCTACCGGCTCGACGATATCGAAAAGAACCACGAGGCCTACGCCAACCAGGGCGAGATTGCGGCTTCGAGCGCGGTGAAGAAGCTGCTCAAGACCGAAGGTCGAAGGCTGCTGGATATGCGGCTGTCGTAGGGTCAAGCCAACTCTCTCGTCATTCCGGGATGGTCCGAAGGACCAGACCCGGAATCTCGAGATTCTCCGATGTGCAAGTGCACATCGTAGTTCGATGCTGCGCATCGCCCCGGAATGACAGCGAGACCCTTACCCGCGCCTCGCCCCGCCTCACGCCGCCAGCGCCTTCATCTCCTTGTAGAGATCGGATTTTCCCTCGAAGCCGATGCCTGGCAGATCCGGCATGGTGATGTGGCCGTTCTCGACACGCACGCCGTCGGGGAAACCGCCGTACGGCTGGAACAGGTCGGGATAGCTCTCATTGCCGCCGAGTCCGAGGCCTGCCGCGATATTGAGCGACATCTGGTGGCCGCCATGCGGAATGCAGCGGCTCGCCGACCAGCCGTGGGTCTTCAACATGGCGAGCGTGCGTTGATACTCGCACAGCCCATAGGACAGCGCGCAGTCGAACTGCAGCCAGTCGCGATCCGGCCGCATGCCGCCGTAGCGGATGAGATTGCGGGCATCCTGATGGCTGAAGAGATTTTCGCCGGTCGCCATCGGGCCCGGATAGAAATCTGCCAATGCCGCCTGCAGCGCGAAGTCGAGGGGATCACCGACCTCTTCGTACCAGAACAACGGATATTCCCGCAGCATTTTTGCGTAGGCGATCCCGGTCTCCAGGTCGAAGCGGCCGTTGGCGTCGACGGCAAGCTGCGCCTGGCTGCCGATCTCCTTCAGCACCGCCTCGATGCGCGCGCGGTCTTCCGCGATCGGCGCGCCGCCGATCTTCATCTTCACGACATTGTAGCCGCGATCGAGATAGCCGCGCATCTCGCCGCGCAGCGCCGACAGATCTTTGCCCGGATAGTAATAGCCGCCGGCGGCGTAGACGAACACGCGTGGGTTGGCGTTCAGGCCGTGGCGTTCGGCGAGCAAACGGAACAGCGGCTTGCCCGCGATCTTCGCCACCGCGTCCCACACCGCCATGTCGATGGTGCCGACCGCGACCGAGCGCTCGCCATGGCCGCCCGGCTTCTCGTTCGACATCAGGGTCGCCCAGACCTTGTCCGGGTCGAGATTGCCGCCGCTTGAGTCGAGCAGCGTCTTCGGATCGGCCTCCTTCAGCCGCGGCGCAAACCGCTCGCGGATCAGGCCGCCCTGCCCGTAGCGTCCGTTCGAATTGAAGCCGTAGCCGACCACCCGCTTGCCGTCGCGCACGACGTCGGTGACCACGGCGACCAGGCTGGTCGTCATCTTGGTGAAGTCGATATAGGCGTTACGGATCGGCGAGGAGATCGGCTTTGTAATCTCGCAGACGTCGACGATACGGACGGACATGGTGTGTGGCTTTCATTGTCCCCGTCATAGCGAGCGAAGCGAAGCAATCCATCCATCCGCAAAGAAAGCATGGATTGCTTCCGCCTTCGCCCGGTGAGCTACGGCGGACAGGTCGTCGCTTCGCTCCCTTGCATAAACGCTTCGCGTTTGTCGCAGGCAATGACGGTGGAGAGATCGGGACTTCAGCTCGACGCCTTGTCGCGGAAATACGGTTCGACCGGACCGTGCACCTTGATGGTCAGCGGGTTGCCGTGACGGTCCTTGGCATTGCCCGCGGTGACGCGCACCCAGCCCTCGCTGATGCAATATTCCTCGACATTGGTCTTTTCGACGCCCTTGAAGCGAATGCCGACGTCGCGCGCCAGGATTTCTTCGTTGTAGTAGGGGCTGCTCGGATTGACCGAGAGACGGTCGGGGAATTGGTCGCTCATGGTTTTGCTCGCTTCGTTCACAGGTGCGCCTCGATTTCTTTTCGTATTGCTTCGGGCGTTGCGGTCGGCGCGTAGCGCCCGACCACCTTGCCGGACCGATCGACCAGGAATTTGGTGAAGTTCCACTTGATCGAGGAGCCGAGCAGGCCCGATTTCTCTCTTCGAAGATATTGATACAGCGGATGCGCGCGCGACCCGTTGACGTCGATCTTGGCGAACATCGGAAACGTCACGTGATATTTGGTTTCGCAGAACTGTTCGATCTGGCTGGCATCGCCCGGTTCCTGCGCGCCGAACTGGTTGCAGGGAAAACCGAGCACCGAAAAGCCGCGCGGCCCGAGTTCCTGCTGAAGCGCCTGCAGGCCCTTGTATTGCGGCGTGAAACCGCAGGCGCTGGCGGTATTGACGATCAGGAGCACCTGCCCCTCGAACCGCCTGAGCGGGACGTCCTCGCCCGCGAGCGACTGCGCCGTAAAGTCATAAATGCCTGGCATCGTGTTCTCTTTGTTGACTGGCCGGTTGTCAGACGGCCGGATCGATTGCCGCCGACGGCGTACCGCCGGCCTCGATCGCCTCGCCCGCCGCGAGGCAGAGATCCTCGCGAAAGCGGCCGGAGACGATTTGAACGCCGACAGGAATCCGTCCCACCAGCCCGGTCGACACCGTTAACCCGGGCAGGCCCATCAGGGGAATGCCGATTTGCGGCATTTGAGCGTGCCAGACCCGGGCAAAGGACGCCTCGTCCTTGCGATCGAGTTGATCGGGAAACGGCAGTTCGCCGGACACCGGCATCAGCAGCACGGGGTATTTCTCGAAGAACGCCAGCCATTCGCGCGTCAGCGTCAAGCGCCGCGTCAGCGTCTTCGACAGATCGAACGGAAACACCTTTGGCCGGTTGCCGCGCAGGCAGGCCAGCGCGCCGGGATCGCCCTCCCGCTCGGCCGCCTCCAGTTGTGCTTCATAGCCGTCGCCGAGCCACAGTTTGGTATTAAGCTCGGCCGCCTCGCGCAGCGGCGGCGTGTCGGTGATTTCTTCCACGATCCATCCGGCGCGCTCGAGGCGCTTGCCGGCATCCGCGACCGCGGCTCTCACTTCCGGAACGGGATCGAGGCCGTCGGGGTTGAGGCACATCGCGGCGCGCTTCGGCATCGGCGCGCCCAGCAAGGGCGCCGGCACCCACCAGGGATCGCGCGCGTCCATCGCCGACATCGCCGCCAGTGCAATCCGGAGATCGACAATGGTGCGCGCCAGCGGACCCGACACCGCGCAGAGCTGCGGACCGATGCTGCGTTCAGGCAATGCGGCGTTGAAGGCCGGGATGCGGCCGAGCGTCGGCCGCAAGCCGTGCACGCCGCAGGCATAGGCCGGATAACGGATCGATCCGGCAATATCGGTGCCGTGGGCGATATGACCGATGCCCGCGGCGACTGCGGACGCGGCGCCACCCGACGAGCCGCCCGGCGTGATGCCGGGATCGCGCGGATTTTTGGTGTCGCCATGGATGAGATTGGTGGTGAACCAGCGATAGGAAAACGCCGGGCAGTTGGTGCGGCCGAGGATGACCGCGCCGGATTTTCGCAGATTGTCGATCACCGGGCTGTTGCTCCTGGCGATGGCGTCGCGCTGCAGCTTCAGCCCGTTGGTGGTGGCAAAGCCTTGCTGGTCGATATTGACCTTCACCGTGACGGGAACCCCGGCCAGCGGCCCGACATCCTCGCCCCGCCCGATTGCGGCATCGATGGCGGAAGCCTGCGCCAATACTTCCGCCGGTCTGTGGTCGACGACGGCGTTGAGTTTTGGATTGACCGCATCGAGCCTCGCCAGAGCTGCCTGTGCCGCCTCCTTGGCCGAGACTTTCTTAGACTTGATCAAGGCGGCCAGATCAGTGGCCGACAGACGCCAGATATCCTGCATGTAAAACCCCGTTTGACGGCCTTCTTGTAGCGCCGACGGGAGGGCAGCGCCAGCCGGGCCCTTCTCGCTCGCGCCCCGCGCAAGCGCGGGGCCAAAGCGAGGTTTCAACGCACGCGCGCGATGTAATAAGCGAGATCGGCGATCTGCTCCTTGGTGATCGGCCCCATGACGTCGGCCATGGTGCCGTCATAGCCGTGACGGCTGTTGTCCTTGTATTCGCCAAGCGTCTTGGCGAGGTAATCCTCGCGCTGGCTGGCGATCCGCGGCACGTTGTCGTTGCCGGAGAAATCCGGCCTGTGGCAGTTGTTGCAGAGATAATGCTGCGCCAGCGCCTGGCCGCGCTGCATCCGCGCCGGATCGCCGGCGTTGGCCGGAGGCGCCGGCTTCGGTATTTTCGCGATGAAATCGGAAAAATTGCGGAGATCGTCGTCGGTCAGTGTCTTCGCCACGTCGTTCATCGGCTCGAAGGTGCGCAGCTTCTCGCGAAACATGAAGAGCTGGATCAGCGCATAGGGCGCCTGCTGGCCGCCAAGCGAGGGCGTATTTTCGGTCTCGGACTGCCCCTTTTCGCCGTGACAACCCTGGCAGGTCACGAAGCGCTCCTGCAGCGTTTCGGCGCTGGCCGAAGCTGCGATCAAGGCAAATGCCAGCGCCGCTATTGTTGTTATTCGCATCGGCCTGTTCCCGCCGTTTTCGTCATTGCGAGGAGCAAAGCGACGAAGCAATCCATTCTTCCTTTGTGCGGTAAGATGGATTGCTTCGCTTCGCTCGCAATGACGGACTTGATATTTACTGCGTGGCTACCTTCGGCTTGCCGTAGGTGATGCGGTAAACGGCGCCGTTCCAGTCGTCGGAGACCAGTATCGAGCCGTCCTTCAGTTGCTGCACGTCGACCGGGCGACCGACATACTTGTTGTCTTCGAGGAAGCCGGTGATGAACGGCTCCATCGACTTCATGGTACCGTCCTTGTTCAGCTTGACGACGACGACGTCGCCCCCTTGCTTTTTCGATTTATTCCACGAGCCGTGGCGCGCGATGATGATCGCGTTCTTGTAGGCCTTCGGGAACATGTTGCCGGTATAGAACCGCATGCCGAGCGACGCCGTGTGCGGACCCAGCAGGCCGACCGGCGCAGTGTAGTCCTTGCAGTCCTTGCCCCAGCCGAGCTCCTGGTCGATGATGTTGCCCTGCAGGCAGTAGGGCGCGCCGAAATGCTCGCCGGCCTTGGTGACGCGGTTGAGTTCGTCCTCCGGCACCGTCTCCGACAGCCAGTCGCGGCCGTTGTCGGTGAAGTACATCTGCTTGTTCTCGGGATTCCAGTCGAAGCCGACCGTGTTGCGCACGCCGCGCACATAAACCTCGGCCCCCGTGCCATCCAGGTTCATCCGGCGGATCTGGCCGTGGTCTTCGTCATGCAGCACAACGTTGCCGGGCTGTCCGACCGGAACATAGAGCTTGTTGTCCGGACCGATGGCGATGAACTTCCAGCCATGGGCTTCGTCCTTTGGCAGCTTGTCGTAGATCATCACCGGCTTCGGCGGGCTGTCCAGGTTGTCCTCGACCTTGTCGATCTTGGAGACCTTCGACAGTTCGGCGATGTAGAGCGTGCCGTTCTTGAACGCGACGCCGTTCGGACGATAGAGGCCCGAGGCAATCACCTTCACCGAGCGCTTGCCGTCCTTGTTCTCGATGCCATAAACCTTGTCGACGAGCCGGCTGCCGACGAATACCGTGCCCTTGTCGCCAACGGCGAGCGAGCGCGCATTGGCCATGCCCGCGGCATAGACCTCGATGTTGAAGCCGGGCGGCAGCTTGAGCTTCGCAGTCGGCAGCTTGTCCGGTGCAGCCGGAAGCGGCGGCGGCGCCACCGGCGCGAGCTTGGCGGCAGCCTCGTTGTCCGGCCGGCCGAGCAGCGGCGAGCCCGGCGGCAATGGGGCGGGCGCGGCCGCCGGCGCGGCACCGGCCGCGGGTGCGGCGGGCTGCTGGGCGACAGCATTGAGCGTGAGTGCACCGAAGAAAGCACCGGCCAGCAAGAGGCTGCGCGATGCCGACGAATAGCTCTTCATTGAGGTTCTCCCTTGGCGGAAGCCGTTTTCCTCGCGCAGGCAGTCACGGTGCCGGCGCCGGTGGCTTTCCCGAACCGCAGTCTCCGACATTTGTCCGTACATTTGCAATCGGAAACATGCTCGCAAAGCAAGGTGACGCGGCCGGAATCGACCAAGGCGCACGGTGTAGCGCAAAACGACTTCGCGCGACGTCAATGCTTGGTGGTCGGACCGTCCGGGCCATCGAGCAGAATCGCTTCCGAGAACGGAAACTCCAGCACGATCTCGCCTTCGTCGTCGGTCACCTCGATGATGGCGTTCAACAACGCGCCATCGGCGCCCTCGGTCCGCAGCAGCTCCCGAATCATGGCGCGCGCCATTTCCCAGGCGCGGTCGGGATCCCCAAGCATTTCACCATCGGGATCGGAAATCAGCTCATCGCCGATACGGGTATTGAAAAAATAGCGTGGCATCGGCGCAAACCTGGCTCCATCGGCAACCACGCAACCGGAGGCCACCATTGTCACAAGTTCTTTATCGGGAGCCGGTAGCGCCCCGTCTTGGCAAATCGTTCTGCAAAATCGTCATTCGCGACGGTGCGAACAACCGCGAAACGCTTGATCCCACGCCGTTTTGAGCCGGAACGGCGCACAATGGCGTGAGTACATTTCGCAGCGCAGCATAAACACGCCCAGGTTTCACGCAAAAGATTTAACTGGCGAACTTTCTGATCCGCAGTACTTTATCTCCGAGGGCGGAGTTCGTCCGATATCAAAAGGAGCGCCAAATGGCCTGGAAGACACCGAAAATCGTCGAAGTGTCGGTCGGCATGGAAATCAATATGTATATGTGCGCGACCCGCAAGTAAGCAGCGCGTCACTTCCAATCTCACGCAGGTGGACCTCCGGGCCGGACATCTTCCCGATTGTGGAACTATGTCCTGAGCCGGTGTCCACTTTGTTGCGTTTGTAACCAAGCTTACGTTTGTGCAGCATCAGGATCTGTAACGGCAGATCTTGGTTTCCCGGGAGACGGATCATGCTTCGGGTCGTCGTCCTGGGCGCCGCGGCAGGTGGCGGCGTTCCGCAGTGGAATTGCGGATGTCCGGTGTGCCGGATGGCGCGAACCGAACATCCCGAATTGCAGAGCACCCAGGCCTCGATCGCTGTCAGCGCCGACGGCGCGCACTGGTTTCTGGTCAACGCCTCGCCGGACCTGCGCCAGCAACTAACCGCGACGCCGCAGCTTCACCCCAGGGCCGGACAGCTTCGCCACAGCCCGATCGCGGGCGTCATCCTGACCAACGGCGAGATCGACGCGATCACCGGGCTGTTGTCGATGCGCGAGGGCTCGCCCTTTACGCTCTATGCGCATGAACGGGTGCTTGCGATTCTGAAATCCAACAGCATCTTTAATGTATTGAACGACAAGAACGTCCGCCGCCAGGGAATCGAGGTGGACAAGGCATTCGAACCCTCCCTGCCCGACGGTTCAGCGTCCGGCATCGAGATTCTTCCCTTCGAGGTTCCCGGCAAGGGCGCCTGGTATCTCGAAGGCAAGGCGCATCCGGCTGGCAGTGACGGCGCGGGCGATACGCTCGGGCTTCGGATTCTGGACAAGACAAGCGCCAAGTACTTCTATTTCCTCGCCGCCTGCGCCCGGGTGACCGACGACCTCAAATCGAGGCTGGCCGGGGCAGCGCTGGTCTTCTTCGACGGCACCGTGTGGCGCGACGACGAATTGATCGTGGCGGGACTGGGCAACAAGACGGGACTGGGCATGGGCCATATCGCGATGTCGGGCGATCACGGCGCGATCGAAAGCCTCGCCGGCCTCGACATCGGCCGGAGGATGTTTTTGCATATCAACAATTCCAACCCGGCCTTGCTGCACGGCTCGGACGAGCGCAACGCCGCAGAACAGGCGGGCTGGCACATCCCCGCCGACGGAATGGAGATCACGCTGTGAACGTCGCGACACCCGGAATGACCGCACCTGGAATGACGGCGCTGTCGATCGGCAAAGGCATCACGCTCAACAGTGCCGAAGAGCTGGAAGCGATGCTCCGCCGCATCGGCGCGACGCGCTATCACAATCTGCATCCGTTCCACCGGCTGCTGCACGGCGGCAAGCTCAACCAGGGCCAGGTGCAGGCCTGGGCGCTGAACCGTTATTACTACCAGAGCACGATCCCGCTAAAGGACGCGGTGGTGATCTCGCGGTTCCGCGACCGCGCCACCCGCATCGAGTGGCGGCACCGGATCGAGGACCACGACGGCGATCCCGGCAATGAAGGCGGCATCGATCGCTGGCTCAAGCTGACCGAGGGGCTCGGTCTCGACAGCGCCTATGTGGAATCGACCGAAGGCATCCTGCCCGCGACGCGGTTTGCGGTGGAAGCCTATGTGCATTTCTGCCGCGACAAGACGCCGCTCGAGGCCATCGCCTCGTCCCTCACCGAACTGTTCGCGCCGAACCTGCACGAAGAACGCATCTCCGGCATGCTGCAGCACTACGATTTCGTCAATCCTGACATCATGAGCTATTTCAGCCGCCGCCTGACCCAGGCCCCGCGCGACGCCAATTTCGCGCTGGACTACGTCAAGACCCATGCCACGACGCCCAGGGAGCGCGAGGCGGTCTGCAATGCGCTGATCTTCAAGACCAATGTACTATGGGTTCAGCTCGACGCGCTGTATCATGCCTATGTCGAGGGCCACATTCCGCCCGGCGCGTTCGTGCCAAAAGGGACATGACAGAGATGACCAGCCGCAACATCAGCGTCAGCGAGGCGAGCCGGCCGAAATTGCCGCGGCACGCCAGGCTGAAATTCGATGAGACGCGGCAGGTCTGGGTGATCCTGGCGCCGGAGCGGGTGCTGGCGCCCGACGAAATTGCGGTTGAGGTGCTGCAGCTCTGCGATGGCGCTCGCAGCGTGTCCGACATGGTCGATCAGCTCGCCGCGAAATACGCGGCGCCGCGCGAGGCGATCGCCACCGATGTCGTCGCCATGTTGCAGGACCTCGCCGACAAGGGTTTCCTCACCGAAGCGCGTGAGAAGACGTCATGAATGACCTGATCGCCGACGGCAAGACAGCGGCCGCGCCCCATGACGGGCTTGCGATCCTGGAATCGCGCCGTTCGACCGCCGAGACCTTCGGCATTCCGCTGGCGGTGCTCGCCGAACTGACGCACCGCTGCCCGCTGCAGTGCCCCTATTGCTCCAATCCAGTGGAACTCGACCGTGGCAGCAGCGAGCTGACGACGGACGAGTGGAAGAAGGTCCTCACGGAGCTTGCCGAAATCGGCGTGTTGCAGATTCATTTTTCAGGCGGCGAGCCGACCGCGCGCAAGGATATCGTCGAACTGGTGCAGCACGCGACCGATGTCGGGCTCTACAGCAACCTGATTACGTCGGCGGTGTTGCTGACCAGGGAAAAGCTGGCCGCGCTGGCCGATGCCGGGTTGTGCCACGTGCAGATCAGCTTTCAGGGCAATGAGCCTGTGCTCGCCGACCGCGTCGCCGGTCTGAAGAACGCGCACGAGAAGAAGATCGAGGCCGCGAAATGGACGCGTGAGCTCGAACTGCCGCTGACGGTCAATGCGGTCATGCACCGGCAGAACCTGCATCAAGTGTCCGACATCATCCAGATGGCGGTCGATCTCGACGCCGATCGTCTGGAAGTGGCCAATGTCCAGTATTACGGCTGGGCCCTGAAGAACCGCGCCGCGCTGATGCCGACGCTGGAACAGATCGAGGAAACCAGCCGCATCGTCGAGGAAGCAGCCGTGCGGCTGAAGGGCACCCTCGCGATCGATTATGTCGTGCCGGATTACTACGCGCTGCGGCCGAAGAAGTGCATGGGCGGCTGGGGCCGGCAATTCTTCAACATCTCGCCATCCGGCAAAGTGTTGCCGTGCCATGCCGCCGAGTCGATCACCGGGCTCGAATTCGAATCGGTGCGATCCAATCATTCGATCGCCTGGATCTGGCAGAATTCCGAGGCCTTCAACCGCTATCGCGGCACCGGCTGGATGCCCGAGCCGTGCCAGAGCTGCGAATTCAAGGAGATCGATTTCGGTGGCTGCCGCTGCCAGGCCTTTGCGCTGACCGGCGACGCCGGCAATACCGATCCGTCCTGCACGCTATCGCCAATGCATGAGCAGATATTCAGAGCTGCCCAGTCCGAGGCCGCCGCCGACCACAACCGCTTCCTCTATCGCAATTTCGCCGGCGGCACGCTGGAGACGGAAGGCGAGCATGGCGCCTGACGCCGACGCCAGAAAATCCGCGCAACGTGCCGATCCGTTTGCGCCGCTGACCTCGGAACATTTGCCCGTCGGCGATGGGCACGAGATTTATGTCGAAAGCGTCGGCCGCGCCAGTGGTATCCCCGCGGTCTACCTGCATGGCGGGCCTGGCAGCGGCTGCCAGCCCGATCACCGCCGCCTGTTCGATCCCGAACGCTTCCATGCGGTGCTGTTCGACCAGCGCGGCGCTGGCCGCAGCCGCCCCAAAGCCAGCCGCGACGCCAACACGCTGCAACATTTGATCGCGGACATGGAGATGATCCGCGAAAAGTTCGGCATTGAACGCTGGATGGTGGTCGGCGGCTCCTGGGGCGCGACCCTGGCGCTGGCCTATGCGCAGGCCCATCCCGAGCGCGTCAGCGGCATCGTGCTACGCGCGACCTTCCTCGGCACCATAGCGGAAATCGAGAACGGCTTTCTCAACGTATTGCCGCGCTTCTATCCCGGCCTTTATGACGACTTCCTGAGCGTGTTGCCGCCGGAACAGCGCGCACGTCCGATCGAAGCCTATTTCCGCCGCATCCTCGATGCTGATCCGGCCGTGCACGGTCCCGCGGCGCGGGCCTGGGGACAGACCGAGGGAATTCTTTCCGAGCACACGCCCAGCCGTAGCCGGCTCGAACTGCCGGCGCTCGTTTCCTCGCGCGCTTTGCCTGCGACGCCGTTCATGGAAGCGCATTATTTCGCCAATAACAGCTTCATGCAACCGGACCAGTTGATCAATGAGGCCGGCAAGCTCATCGGCATTCCCGGCATCATCGTGCAGGGCCGCTATGATCTGCTGTGTCCGCCCGCAACCTCGCATGCGCTGGGCGCGGTATGGCGCGAGGCCGAAATCCGCGTCGTCGAAGGCGCCGGTCACACGCTGTACGACCCCGGCGTCCGCGACGCCGTGATGAAGTCGATTGCGGACATGGCTTCCAGGACTACGCGATAGGGGAATTTAGAGATGCCTATAGCCGGAAAAGGCATGTTGCTGACGTCGATGAATGTCGATGCTGCTGATGAGGCCGAGTTCAATCGCTGGTACGACCGCGAACACCTCGAGGAGCGCGTTGCCATCCCCGGCTTCCTGGAGGCGCGGCGCTATGTCGCGCACGACGGCAATCCGAAATATCTCAGCCTCTACTCCACCGAAACCTTCGACGTGCTGGACAGCCCGGCCTACCGCACGGCGCTCGCCAACCAGACCGCGTGGTCGAAGGCCAACATCGCCCGCTTCAAGGACATGATCCGCGGCGTGGCGCGTATCACGATCAGCCGCGGCATCGGCCGGGGCGCCGCCCTCGGCATCATCCGCCTGCGCCCCGCCGCCGGCGGCGAAGACAAACTGCGCGCGGCGCTGCGGGAACACCTCGATCCCGCCATTCGCGACGGGATTATCTCGATGCACCTGCTGGAGAACGATCCGGCGCTGTCAAAGCCGCTCACCGACAATCCGTCTGCATCCGCCCCCGGCGCCGGCGACTGGTTCGTGCTGATCGATGCCACCGATGTGAACGCGATCCCGGCAGTGATGGCCGGGTTCGCCGCATTCAAGCCTCAGACGATATCGAGCGGCATCTACCGGCTGATGTGGGATGTGACGAAGAGCGATTTGGGAAGCTAAATTCGCACGCAACACCATGCAGCGCAACATGTGCACTGCATCATTACCGTTCACGTATGCGGCAGCGATCGAAAGCTGAAGATCGCGCAAAATTGCCTTTGTGCCGGCTCTGGAATGGCTCTAATAATGACCCCAATAAGATAAGCCTATGATCCAATTCAAAAACCACAAGAACGCCATCTAAGCGTTCGCAGGCAAAATAAGGCCGCGTTTCAATCGTTGGCGCGGATAAGGTAGGAATGAAACCGACTGACATCTCGGCGCCGGACTACTTTCACAAAGTGGTCGATTGCCAATGGGCCTGCCCCGCTCACACGCCAGTTCCCGAATACATCCGGTTGATTGCAGAGGGGCGTTATAGCGACGCCTATATGATCAACTGGAAATCGAATGTGTTTCCCGGAATTCTGGGACGCACCTGCGATCGTCCGTGCGAACCCGCCTGCCGCCGTGGCCGCGTCGAGGAAACGCCGGTTGCGATCTGCCGGCTGAAGCGCGTCGCCGCCGACTTCAAGGACGACGTCAATCATCGCATGCCGAAGCCGCAGGCGAAGAACGGTAAGCGCATCGCGCTGGTCGGCGGTGGTCCCGCCTCGCTCACGGTCGCCCGCGACCTCGCGCCGCTCGGTTATCACTGCACCGTGTTCGACGCCGATCCCAAGGCCGGCGGCATGATGCGCAGCCAGATTCCGAAATTCCGGCTGCCGGATTCCGTCATCGACGAGGAGACCGATTACGTTCTCAACCTCGGCGTCGAGTTCAAGGGTGGCCATCGCATCGACAGCCTGAAAAAGCTGCTGGCTGAAAATTACGACGCCATCTTCGTCGGCTCCGGCGCCCCGCGCGGCCGCGAGCTCGAGATTCCCGGCCGCAAGGAAGCCGCCGCCAACATCTATGTCGGCATCGAATGGCTGGCCTCGGTGTCGTTCGGCCATGTCGAGAAGATCGGCAAGCGGGTCATCGTGCTCGGCGGCGGCAACACCGCGATGGATTGCTGCCGCACCGCGCGCCGCCTCGGCGGCGAACAGGTCAAGGTGGTCGTCCGTTCCGGCTTCGAGGAAATGAAGGCCTCGCCCTGGGAGAAGGAAGACGCTCTCCATGAGGACATTCCGATCCTCAACTACATGGTGCCGGTTGCCTTCACCCATGAGAACGGCAAGCTCACCGGCGTCACCTTCCAGAAGGTGAAGGCCGAATACGACGCCAAGGGCCGCCGCAACCTGGTGCCTTCGGGCGAACCGGACCAGACCATCCCCTGCGACGACGTGCTGGTCGCGGTCGGCCAGGAGAACGCCTTCCCCTGGATCGAGCGCGACTGCGGCATCGAATTCGACAAGTGGAACATGCCGCAGGTCGACCAGACGACCTTCGCCTCGACCAATCCGAAGGTGTTCTTCGGCGGCGACGCGGCGTTCGGCCCGAAGAACATCATCTGGGCGGTCGCGCACGGCCACGACGCCGCGCTGTCGATCCACAAGATGCTGTCCGGCGAGGACATCAAGGAGCGTCCGCTTCCCGAAGTGCATGTCTCGTCGCAGAAGATGGGCATCCACGAGTGGAGCTACGACAACGACGTCTCGGTCGACCATCGCTACAAGGTGCCGCATCGCGACAAGGTGATCGCGCTGAAAGACATCCGCACCGAGGTCGAACTCGGCTATGACGTCAAGTTGGCGCTGGGCGAGGCGCAACGCTGCCTGAACTGCGACATCCAGACGGTGTTCTCGGCGCCGGCCTGCATCGAATGCGACGCCTGCGTCGACATCTGCCCGATGGATTGCATCACCTTCACCGACAACGGCGAGGAAGACGATCTGCGGCAGCGGCTGAAGGCGCCCTCGCCGCACCACGACCAGGCGCTCTATGTCGCCGACGGCCTCAAGACCGGGCGTGTCATGATCAAGGACGAAGACGTCTGCCTGCATTGCGGGCTGTGCGCCGAACGTTGTCCCACCGGTGCCTGGGACATGCAGAAATACCTCATCGATATGACTCACGCGGGAACATCATGTCCGTCCAAAGCCCGATCAGCAGCGTAAACGATTTCGTCGTCCGGTTCGCCAACGTCAACGGCTCGGGGTCGGCGAGCGCCAACGAGCTGTTCGCGCGTTCGATCCTGCGCCACGGCGTGCCGGTTAGCCCACGCAACATCTTCCCCTCCAACATCCAGGGCCTTCCGACCTGGTACGAGGTGCGGGTGACCGAAGACGGCCACCTCGGCGCCCGCGGCGGCGTCGACATGATGGTGGCGATGAACCCGCAGACCTGGGACAAGGACGTCGCCTCGATCGAGCCCGGCGGCTACCTGTTCTACGATTCGACCAAGCCGATGCCGTCGTCGAAATTCCGCGCCGACATCACCGTGATCGGCGTGCCGCTGACCGCGATCACCAACTCGACCTACACCGATCCGCGCCAGCGCCAGCTGTTCAAGAACATCATCTATCTCGGCGCGCTCTGCGCGCTGCTCGACATGGACCCGAAGCTGACCGAGCAATTGTTCAGCGAGCAGTACAAGGGCAAGGAAAAGCTGCTCTCCTCCAACGTCCACGCGCTGGCACTCGGCCGCGACTGGGCGCTGCAGAACCTGAAATGCCCGATCGGGCTCCGGGTCAAGAAGGCCGACAAGGTCGGCGACCGCATTTTCATGGAAGGCAACAGCGCCGCGGCGCTCGGCGCCGTCTACGGGGGCGCCACCGTCTGCGCCTGGTATCCGATCACACCGTCGTCGTCGGTAGCGGAGGCCTTCACGAGCCACTGCAAGAAGCTGCGGCACGACCCTGAAACAGGCAAGGCGAAATACGCCATCGTTCAGGGCGAAGACGAACTGGCGTCGATCGGCATCGTGATCGGCGCCTCCTGGAACGGCGCGCGCGCCTTCACCGCGACCTCCGGTCCCGGCATCTCGCTGATGACGGAATTCATCGGGCTTTCCTACTTCGCGGAAATTCCGGCCGTGATCATGAACATTCAGCGCGCCGGTCCTTCGACCGGCATGCCGACACGGACCCAGCAATGCGACATCATAGCCTGCGCCTACGCGTCGCACGGCGACACCAAGCATGTCCTGCTGTTCCCGGAAGATCCCGCCGAGGCGTTCGAATTCGCCGCGCAGTCGTTCGACCTCGCCGAACGGCTGCAGACCATGATCTTCCTGATGCTCGACCTCGACATCGGCATGAATCACCGGCTGTGCCGTCCGCTGAAGTGGGACGACGCGCGGCAATACGACCGCGGCAAGGTGATGACGGCCGAGATGCTCGACGAACCCGGCCGCGACTTCGGCCGCTATCTCGACGTCGACGGCGACGGCATTCCCTACCGCACCTATCCGGGCACGCATCCGACCAAGGGCTCGTTCTTCACCCGCGGCACCTCGCGCGACCGCTACGCACGCTATTCGGAAGAAGGCGCCGTCTACGCCGACAATATGCAGCGGCTGGTGCGCAAGTTCGAAACCGCGCAGGACATGGTGCCGCGGCCGTTGCAGGCCAACGCCGCCAAGCCGACCAAATACGGCGTGATCTATTTCGGCTCGACCTCACCGGCGATGGACGAAGCGATCGGGCTCCTGGAAGCGCGCGGGCACCAGCTCGATCGCATGCGCATCCGCGCCTTCCCGTTCCACTCCAGCGTGGCGAGCTTCATTGCCGACCACGATTTTGTTTACGTGGTCGAGCAGAACCGCGACGGCCAGTTGCGTTCGCTGATCGTCAACGAGAACGGCATCGATCCGGTGCGGCTGGTGCCGATCCTGCACTATGACGGCACGCCGATCACCGCGCGCTTCATCGCCAACGCCATCGGCGACCACCAGGACCACCTGAAGGTGACCCCTCTCCGCAAGGCCGTGTCATGACCTGCCCGGTGATCTTTCCGCCGTCATACCCGGCCTTGTGCCGGGCATCCACGACTTCCTTCTTCCTGGCCAAGACGTGGATGGCCGGGACAAGCCCGGCCATGACGCGGCTGGAATCGCAGGTGTTGTCATGACCTATATTGCAAAGCCGAAGTTCCAGCATCCCGGCCTGCCGAAGAACGATCTCGGCTACACCCATCGCGACTACGAGGGCAAGGTCTCGACCCTTTGCGCCGGTTGCGGCCACGACTCGATCACCGCCTCGATCATCGAGGCCTGCTACGAGCTGTCGATCGAGCCGCATCGCGTCGCGAAAATTTCCGGTATCGGCTGCTCGTCGAAGACGCCG
Organism: Bradyrhizobium sp. KBS0727; assembly: GCF_005937885.2. Taxonomy (NCBI): domain Bacteria; kingdom Pseudomonadati; phylum Pseudomonadota; class Alphaproteobacteria; order Hyphomicrobiales; family Nitrobacteraceae; genus Bradyrhizobium; species Bradyrhizobium sp. KBS0727. Next base: position 5,700,887 of record NZ_CP042176.1, read on the forward strand.
GACTATTTCCTCGGCAACTCGCACGGCTTCAACTCGGTGCATGGCCGCATGCCGTCGGTTTTGACCGGCGCCAACCTCGCCAACCGCGACCTGATCTATCTCGGCGTCTCCGGCGACGGCGACAGTGCCTCGATCGGCTTCGGCCAGTTCGCGCATTCGATCCGCCGCGGCGTCAACATGACCTACATCGTCGAGAACAACGGCGTGTACGGCCTGACCAAGGGACAATTTTCGGCCACCGCCGACCGCGGCTCGAAATCCAAGAAGGGCGTGATGAACACCGACAACGCGATCGACCTGGTGGCGATCGCGCTGCAGCTCGGCGCAACCTTCGTGGCGCGCAGCTTCTCCGGCGACAAGACCCAGCTGGTGCCGCTGATCGCCGCCGCGATCCGCCACAAGGGCGCGTCCTTCATCGACGTCATCAGCCCCTGCATCGCCTTCAACAACCACGCTGGCTCGACCAAGAGTTTTGACTACGTCCGCGAACACAACGACGCCGTGAACCGCCTCGACGTCATCACCGGCCGCGACCCGATCACCGTCGATTACGCCCCGGGTTCGGTGCAGGTGGTGGAGCAGCACGACGGCACCCGGCTGGCGCTGCGCAAGATCGACGCCGACTACGACCCCAACGACCGGCTGGCGGCCATGACCTTCCTGCAGAAGCACGCCGCCAAGGGCCAGGTGGTCACCGGGCTGTTGTATGTCGATCCGGACTCGGAGGATATGCACGCCCATCTCGACACCATCGAGCGGCCGCTGAACACGCTGGATGCCGGCGATCTCTGCCCCGGCACCTCGGCGCTGGAAAAGATCAACGCCAGCCTGCGCTGAGCCGAATGTCGGGCTGAAGGATCTGCCGCCGGGTTTCATTGCCGCCGAAAGAGGCGGCGTGGCCGGATCGCAGCGCTGCAATCGCGGGCTTATCTTTATTTGCGGCCCTGATTGCGGGCGCACTGCCGTCACAAAATTGTGCAGGATTGAAGCGACGCTCGGGGATCAACCTCCCCCGGGGGATCGATCCGGTGCCTATTGCGTTATCACGACGGATAGAGCCCTTCCCAACGGCGACATGCCGAACCAAATGTTGACTTTCCACCCTCGCAGCCGAAAGCTGCCGGGAACCCGGAAATCGACCGACCGAACAGAACAGGCATCATGAATCCCGTCAAAGCCCTCGAAAACCATGGTCAGGCCGTTTGGCTCGACTTCCTTGCCCGCGGCTTCATCGCCAAGGGCGACCTCAAGGCGCTGATCGATACCGATGGCGTCAAGGGCGTCACCTCGAATCCCTCGATCTTCGAGAAGGCGATCGGCAGTTCGGACGAGTATGACGCCTCGATCGGCCAGGCGCTGAAGAAGGGCGACCGCCCGGTCGCCGACCTGTTCGAGGCGCTGGCGGTCGAGGATATCCAGCACGCGGCCGACGTACTGCGCTCGGTCTACGACCAACTGAAAGGCGATGACGGGTTCGTCAGCCTGGAGGTTTCGCCCTATCTGGCGATGGACACCAAGGGGACCATCGCCGAGGCCGAGCGGCTCTGGAACGACGTCAAACGCAAGAATTTGATGGTCAAGGTGCCGGCGACGCCGGAAGGCCTGCCCGCGATCGAGCAGCTGATCGGCGAAGGCATCAGCATCAACATCACGCTGCTGTTCTCGCAGAAGGTCTATCGTGAGGTCGCGGAGGCTTATATTGCCGGCCTCGAGAAATACGTCGCCAAGGGCGGCGATCCCTCCCATGTCGCCAGTGTCGCCTCCTTCTTCGTCAGCCGGATCGACTCGGCGGTCGACAAGCAGCTCGACGAGAAGATCGCCAAAGCCAACGACCCCAGCGAGAAGGAACGGCTGAGCGCGCTGAAGGGCAAGGTCGCGATCGCCAATGCGAAGATCGCCTATCAGGATTACAAGCGCCTGTTCGCAGGCTCCCGCTGGGACAAGCTCGCCGCCAAGGGCGCCAAGCCGCAGCGGCTGTTGTGGGCTTCCACCGGCACCAAGAACAAGGACTACAGCGACGTCCTCTATGTCGAGGAATTGATCGGTCCCAACACCATCAACACTGTACCGCCGGCAACGCTCGACGCGTTCCGCGACCACGGTAAAGTGCGCGACAGCCTCGAGGAAAACATCGAGGACGCCCGCCGCGTGCTGGAAGAGCTCGATAAATCCGGCATCTCGCTCGATGCCATCACGGCCGAGCTGGTCAAGGATGGCGTCAAGCAGTTCGCCGACGCCGCCGACAAGCTGTACGGCGCGGTCGCGCACAAGCGCGCGGCCTCGCTCGGCGGCGGTATCGACGCGGCGCACTTCGCGCTCGGCGACGGCATCAAGAAGGCCGTCGAGAAGAGCACCGAGGATTGGCGCGTGCACGCCACGATCCGCCGGCTCTGGCACAAGGACAAGTCGGTCTGGACCGGTGACGACGAGAACAAGTGGCTCGGCTGGCTGAGCAGCCCGGCCGCGGCCGACGTCGCCGACTACGAGGACTTTTCCCGGCGCGTGAAGGGACAGAATTTCAGCGATGCCGTGGTGCTCGGGATGGGCGGATCGAGCCTCGGTCCCGAAGTGCTGGCGGAAACATTCCCCACGAAGTCCGGCTTTCCGAAGCTGCACGTGCTCGACTCCACCGATCCCGCGCAGGTGCGGGCGATGGAGGCCTCCGTCGATCTCGCTCACACCCTGTTCATCGTTTCCAGCAAATCCGGCGGTACCACCGAGCCGAACGTGATGAAGGATTATTTCTTCGATCGCGTCGCCAAGACCATCGGCAAGGATAAAGCCGGACATCGTTTCATCGCCGTGACCGATCCCGGATCGTCGCTGGAGAAGGTCGCCATCAAACAGGGCTTTGCGCGCATTTTCCACGGCGATCCCACCATCGGCGGGCGCTATTCCGTGCTGTCGCCGTTCGGACTGGTGCCGGCCGCTGCCGCCGGCATCGACGTCAGGAGCCTGATCGCGCATACGCTGGCGATGGTGCGCTCCTGCGGCGCCGACGTGCCGCCCCAGGAAAATCCCGGCGTGCAGCTCGGGCTGGCGCTCGGCCTCGCCGGGCTCGAAGGCGTTGACAAGGTGACGATTTCCTCGTCGAGCAAGATCGCCGATTTCGGCGCCTGGGCCGAGCAGTTGATTGCCGAATCCACCGGCAAGGACGGCAAGGGCCTGATCCCGATCGATGGCGAGCCGCTCGGAACGCCCGAGGCCTACGGCGGCGACCGCTTCTTCATCGACATCCGCGTCGAAGGCGACGACGACGCCTCGCATGACGGCAGGCTCGCCGCGCTCGAGGCCGCCGGTCATCCTGTGGTCCGCATCGTGATGAAGTCGATCGACCATCTCGGCCAGGAGTTCTTCCGTTTCGAAATGGCGACCGCGGTGGCCGGCGCCATCCTCGGCATCAACCCGTTCAACCAGCCCGACGTCGAAGCCGCCAAGATCAAGACCCGCGAATTGACCGGCGCGTTCGAAAAGACCGGCAAGTTGCCCGCCGAGACGCCGGTGATGAGTTCTGCCGAAGCCGATCTCTATACCGATGACGCCAATGCGGCGGCACTGCGCAGGGCCGGCGCCAATGGCAGCCTCGGCTCCTGGATCAAGGCCCATCTCTCCCGCTCCGGGAGCGGCGACTATGTGGCGTTGCTGGCCTATATCGCGCGCGACCCCGGCTCGATCGGGAGCTTGCAGAAGATGCGGCTCGCCGTGCGCGACGAGCGCCACGTCGCGACCTGCGCCGAGTTCGGCCCGCGCTTCCTGCATTCGACCGGCCAGGCCTACAAGGGCGGTCCCGACAGCGGGGTGTTCCTGCAGATCACGGCCGATGACGCCAAGGACTTGAAGGTGCCGGGCCAGAAGGCAAGCTTCGGTATCATCCAGGCGGCGCAGGCCCGCGGCGATTTCGACGTGCTCACCGAGCGCGGCCGGCGCGCGCTGCGCGTCCATCTCAAGGGCGAGATCGGACCGGCGCTCGCTGCACTGGACGCCGCGATCTCGGAAGCAGTCAATTAGGAAAGCAAGCGAATGCAACTCGGCATGATCGGCCTCGGCCGGATGGGCGGCAACATCGTCCGCCGGCTGATGAAGAACGGCCACACCGCGGTGGTCTACGACAAGGACGCCAAGGCCGTCGCCGGCCTCGCCGCCGAGGGCGCCAGCGGAGCTTCGTCGCTGGAAGATTTCGTCGCCAAGCTCAAGAAGCCGCGCACCGCCTGGGTGATGCTGCCGGCCGGCAAGATCACCGAGGCGACGATCGAAGCGCTGGCAAAACTGATGCAGCCCGGCGACGTCATCATCGACGGCGGCAATACGTTCTGGCAGGACGACGTCCGCCGCGGCAAGACGCTGAAAGAGAGCGGCCTGCATTACCTCGACGTCGGCACCAGCGGCGGCGTCTGGGGCATCGAGCGCGGCTATTGCATGATGATCGGCGGCGACAAGGCGGTGGTCGACCGGCTCGATCCGATCTTCAGGACGCTGGCGCCGGGGATCGGCGACATTCCGTTGACGCCCGGCCGCGAGAAGCGCGACCCGCGCATCGAACAGGGCTACATCCACGCCGGCCCGGTCGGCGCCGGGCACTTCGTCAAGATGATCCACAACGGCATCGAATATGGCCTGATGCAGGCCTACGCCGAAGGCTTCGACATTCTGAAGAACGCCAATATCGAGGCGCTGCCGCCGGAACATCGCTTCGACCTGGATATCGCCGACATAGCCGAAGTGTGGCGGCGCGGCAGCGTGATCCCGTCCTGGCTGCTCGACCTGACGTCATCCGCGCTCGCGGAAAACCAGACGCTGGATAATTACTCCGGCTTCGTCGAGGATTCCGGCGAAGGGCGATGGACCGTCAATGCCGCGATCGACGAGGCGGTGCCGGCGGAAGTGCTGACGGCGGCGCTCTATGCGCGCTTCCGCTCGCGCAAGGATCATACTTTTGCGGAAAAAATCCTCTCGGCGATGCGCGCAGGCTTCGGCGGCCACAGGGAGCCGCCGAAGAAGCCGGGCTCAAAGGCGTGATGCATGGCGGTCGGTAAGGCAGCACAAACCAGGCCCGATCCCTGCTCGTTCGTGATCTTCGGCGTCACCGGAGACCTCGCGCACCGGCTGGTAATCCCCGCCCTTTATAACCTCGCTGCCAACCACCTGCTGCCGGATAAATTCTGCGTGGTCGGCATTGCCCGCAAGGGCATGTCGAGCGGCGAACTGCGCGACGGCCTGATGAAGGGACTGCACCGGTACGCCACCCGCGCGGTGGACGACGCCATCGCCCAGCGCCTGCTGGCATGCGTCACCTGCATCGAGGCCGATCCGAAAGACCCGGCCTCGTTCGATGCGATGAACAAGCAGCTCGACGAGCTGGAAGCCTCGCGGCAGACCGGCGGCAACCGGCTGTTTTATCTGGCGACGCCGCCGAACGCGTTCCTGCCGATCAGCCGCGAGCTCGGCCGCACCGGCATGCTGGCGGAAAACGGTTCCTGGCGGCGGCTGGTGATCGAAAAACCGTTCGGTACCGACCTTGCCTCGGCGAGGGAGCTCAACAGCGAACTCTTGAAGATCGTCGACGAGCACCAGATCTACCGGATCGACCATTATCTCGGCAAGGAAACCGTCCAGAACATCCTGGTGCTGCGCTTTGCCAACGGCATGTTCGAGCCGATCTGGAATCGCAACCATATCGACCATATCCAGATCACGGTCGACGAGAAGATCGGCGTCGGTCACCGCGGCAGCTTCTACGACGTGACCGGCGCGCTGCGCGACATGGTGCCGAACCATCTCTTTCAATTGCTATCGCTGGTCGCGATGGAGCCGCCCGCGAAGTTCGATGCCCATGCGGTGCGTTCGGAGAAAGCCGAGGTGCTGGCGGCGGTCCAGACCCAGACCGAGGAAGAGGCGCTGCGCAATTCGGTGCGCGGGCAATATCGCGCCGGCAGGGTCGGCGATACCGAAATCGACGATTATCGCAAGACTCCCGACGTCAAGCCCGGAAGCAACACGGAAACCTATGCCGCACTCAAGCTGACCATCGACAATTGGCGCTGGGCCGGCGTGCCCTTCTATCTCCGCACCGGCAAGGCGCTCGGCGTCAAGCGCACCGAAATCGCGATCAAGTTCAAGCAGGCGCCGTTTGCGATGTTTCGCGATACGCCGGTGGACCGGCTGTCGCAGAATTACCTGATCATTTCGACCGAGCCGACCGAAGGTATCGCACTGCAGTTCAACACCAAGGTGCCGGGACCGAACATCAACATCGACGGCGTCGAGATGAAGTTCCGCTACAAGGATTACTTCAAGACCGAGCCGTCGACCGGCTACGAGACGCTGATCTATGACTGCATGATCGGCGACAACATCCTGTTTCAGCGCGCCGACAGCGTGGAAGCCGGCTGGCAGGCCGTGCAACCGTTCCTCGATGCCTGGAAGAAGGCCGGCGCCAGGGGGCTTAAGGTCTACGAACCCGGCAGCGAAGGCCCCGAGGAGGCCAACGAACTGATGGAACGTGACGGCCGAAGCTGGCGGAAGCTCGGTTAGCCGATGGCCGGGAACGACAACCGACACGTCATTGGGGTTGCCGATCCGGCGGCTTTGGCAACCGCCGCCGCCGATCGTGTGCTGGCCCGGATAGCCGCCAACGGCGGCCGCGTGGCGATCTGCCTGACCGGGGGATCGAGCCCGCAGCAGCTCTATCAGCTGCTCGCCACCGACAGCTATCGAAGCCGCATTCCGTGGGAGCGCGTTCACTGGTTCATCGGCGATGAACGGTTTGTTCCGGCGGGCGATCCGCTCAACAACATGAGCATGGCGAGCGCGGCGTTTCTGGACCAGTGCGCGCCGGCTTCCAACGTCCATCCGATTCCGACAGCGACCGCCGACCCGGCCGATCCCGACCGTAGCGCTGCGCTTTACGAAGGCGAACTGAAGTCCTTCTATGGCGCGGAGATGCTGGATCACGAGCGCCCCTTGTTCGATCTCGTATTGATGGGCGTCGGCCCCGACGGCCACACCGCATCGCTATTTCCCGGATATCCCGCACTTGAGGAGACCGCGCGCTGGGTCGTCGGCGTGCCGCGTGCCAATGTCGAGCCGTTCGTTCCCCGCGTTACCCTCACCTTGCCTACGCTCGCCTCTTGCCGCGAAATGCTGTTCGAGGTCGCGGGCGCCGGCAAGCGCGCAATCTTGACGCGCCTGCTCGCAGGCGAGGACCTGCCGGCCGGCCGCGCAGGCTCCGCCGGCGAGACGGTCTGGCTGGTCGACCGGGCGGCGCTTCCGGAGGATTTTCGTGGGCAGTGAGCCCCCCTTCGCGCTGGTGGTGATGGGCGTCTCCGGCTCGGGCAAGAGCACGATTGCCGAACACCTCGCCGCGCGCATCGGCTGGAATTATGTCGACGGCGACCTGTTTCACCCGCCGGCCAATGTAGCCAAGATGAGCGCGGGCCACCCGCTCACCGACGAAGACCGCTGGCCATGGCTGCGCGCGATCGCCGCCGAGATCGATCGCCTCGCGGCGGCCAGCCAGCGCGCCGTCGTCGCCTGCTCGGCGCTGAAGCGCGCCTATCGCGACATTCTCGTGCACGGCCGCGACGACGTCCGCATCGTCTTCCTCGACGGCACCCAGGACCTGATCGCGAAACGGCTCGCCGCACGCAAGGGGCATTTCATGCCGCCCGGGCTGCTCGACAGCCAGTTCCAAACTCTCGAGCCGCCGCAGGCGAGCGAGCGGCCGATCACGGTTTCGATCGATGCATCGGTCGAGGCGATCGTCGATGCCATTATCCGCCAACTCCAACTGGTTGCCCCATGAGCCGCATTTCGCTGGTCGTTTCCGATGTCGACGGTACCTTGCTGCCCAAGGACAAGATCCTGACCGAGGCTAGCAAGGAGGCGGTTCGCAAGCTGCACGCGGCCGGCATCGGCTTCACCATCGTCTCCAGCCGGCCGACCATCGGAATGGGCTTTCTGATCGAACCGCTGGCGATCAGCCTGCCGATCGGCGCGTTCAACGGCAGCGCCATCGTCGATGCCAAGCTGAAGCCCATCGAACAGCATTTGATCCCGCCCGCGACGGCGCAACGCAGTATCGATGTGCTTGTCGAATTCGGCGCCGATATCTGGCTGTTCACCAACGACCAGTGGCTGACGCGCAATCCGGACGGCGAATACGTTTCGCATGAGAAACTTGCGATCAAGCACGACCCGGTCATTGTGACGGACTTCGCGCCCTATCTGACCGGCGCCTGCAAGATCGTCGGCGCCAGTTCGGACGCCGCGCTGCTGCAGCGCTGCGAGGCGGCGATGCAACAGGCGGTTGGCGCGGAAGCTACCGCGGTTCGCTCGCAGACCTATTACCTCGACGTCACGCCTCCGGGTCACGATAAGGGCACCTTCGTCGCGGCGATGGCCAAACGGCTTGGCATATCGACCGACGCCGTCGCCACCATCGGCGACATGCAGAACGACCTGGCGATGTTCGCCACGAGCGGCGTCTCGTTCGCGATGGGCAACGCCACCGACGACGTCAAGAAGCACGCGACGCATGTCACCGACAGCAACGAGCGCGACGGGTTTGCCGCGGCGATGAAGACCGTGCTGAAGCTCACATAGCGCAGTCACGCTGTTCCCGATCTCGGCAGGCTTTGCATTTATCAAGCGTCTGCGAAGGAAAAATCGAGGAAACGACAAAGTCTTCCTTCAACGAAACCTGCCCCTATCGGTCGGCCGACCTCCACACTTCCATCTGGTGTGAATCGGCAAGCGCGAGCCGGCACCCGCCGCCGCATCCTCCCCTGACAGCAGGCTTTCCCAGCCCGAGCCTGTCGCGGCGAAGACACAGTGCCGGCTCGCGCGACCACTCATCGGCGGACCGAGGCGCGGAGACCGGTCCGGCTTGCACGTAATTGCAGACCGGACCGGCCTTCACTTTCCCTTGGATGGGGCGAGCGAACGCTCAGCCTGCCGTCATTGCGAGGAGCGATAGCGACGAAGCAATCCATTCTTTCTTCTCGCGACGAAATGGATTGCTTCGCGGAGCCTGTCATCGGGCGCGCATTTCGCGCGACCCGTTGGCTCGCAGTGACGGAGGCACCCACGACTTGGCGATCCCGTCAGGCAAATCACCCGCTATTTTGGCCGCGGCATCGCCGGCTTGTCCGTCTGCCGAGACTTCGCGCGGATCGTGCCGCAGTCGTTGCGGCGGAAGCCGCGACCGATACGCCGTGATCATGTCAGGACCGCATAACAGTTTCGTGTTCCGCAGGCGCATCGCGATTGATCCATGTCAACGAGCAAGCGCTTTGACGATGTTTAAAGCAAGCATGGCTGAACAGTTCGGCCCCTCACCCGGTTGCATTCCCCATCTGTCGCTGGTTCGAAACGCACACATCGGTGTCTCTCCCTGCCCGCATTGACTTGCCACGCACGGTTCAATCCGCTGTAGGCCATGAACGGGCTTGTCCAAAATCATGATGTCAATCGAAAGGAACACTCCGTGACAGTCATAAAACGAAAAGCATATCTCGTTGGCGGCGGCATCGGCTCACTGGCGGCGGCGGCTTTCATGATCCGGGACGGCGGCCTGCCTGGCGGCAGTATCACAATCTACGAGGCCTTGCCGGTACTGGGAGGGAGCCTCGACGGCGGCGGCAATCCCGACGGCGGCTATACCCTGCGCGGCGGACGCATGCTGACAACGGACAATTATGAATGCACCTGGGGATTGTTCAAATCCATCCCTTCTCTGCTTACGCCGGGCAAGACCGTGTTCGACGAAACGGTCGAGTTCAACCAGAAGATAAAAGCGCATTCGCAGGCGCGGCTCGTCGACCGCAACCGGGCCATCGTCGACGTCACCTCAATGGGGTTTTCGATGACGGACAGGATAGAGCTGCTCAAGCTCATGACGGCGAGCGAGCCGGAACTGGGGACCGACCCGATCTCCGACTGGCTCTCGCCGGAATTCTTCACAACCAAATTCTGGTTCATGTGGGCGACGACCTTTGCCTTCCAGCCGTGGCACAGCGCGGTCGAGTTCAAGCGCTACCTGCACAGGTTCATCAAGGAATTTTCCCGCATCGAGACCCTCGCTGGCGTCAAGCGCACGGTCTTCAATCAATACGATTCGCTGGTTCGCCCGCTGCAGTCATGGCTGTCGGAGCAGGGCGTCAATTTCCAGAAGGGCTGCTTTGTCACTGACCTCGATCTTCGCTCCGAAGCCGGCAAGGTTGCCGTCGGCGCGATCAAGTTGACGCGCGACGGCAAGACCGAAACCATCGCGGTAGGGACCGACGATCTGGTGTTCGTCCAGAACGCTTCCATGACCGACGCTTCGAGCTTCGGCTCGATGACGCAGGCACCCGCCCGGCTGACGAAGCAGGACAGCCACGGTTGGACGCTGTGGGAAAAGCTGGCCGAAGGCCGGCCCGAATTCGGCAACCCGACGGCGTTCAACAGCAGTATTCCCGAATCTTGGTGGGAGTCCTTCACTGTGACGCTGAAGGATAATGCCTTCTTCGACCGGATGGAGGCGTTTTCCGGCAACAAGGCGGGTACCGGCGGGCTGGTGACGTTCAGGGACTCCAACTGGCTGATGTCGGTCGTGCTGGCGCACCAGCCGCACTTCGCCGATCAGCCTGCGGGTGTTCAGGTGTTCTGGGGATATGCGCTGCATCCAGACCGGGTCGGCGATTTCGTGGCCAAGCCAATGTCGGAATGCACAGGCGCCGAGATCCTGCACGAGCTGTGCGGCCACCTCAATTTCGATCGCAATGTTTTCGCCAAGGCAACCTGCATTCCGTGTCGGATGCCCTACATCACCAGCATGTTCATGCCGCGCGCGCCAGGCGACCGACCGTTGCCGGTCCCCAAATCATCGAAGAATCTGGCCTTCGTCAGCCAGTTCGTCGAGATCCCAGAAGATGTCGTGTTCACGGTCGAATTCTCGGTCCGGGTGGCCCAGACGGCGGTCTATGAACTCCTCAAGATCGATCGCGAGATCCCGCCGATCCTGCATCACGACAAGTCACTGGAAGTCAATTTCGACGCGGTGATCAAGGCCTTCAAGTGAGGGCGGGAGCGTGGTCGCACGGCCGTCCCAAACCGGAATATTCGGCTGGTCGATGATGACCTTTTGGCTGCAGTTTGCCGCTATTTCGACCGCTGCATCGCCGGCTTGTCGGTCGACGGCTTCGCCGCGCTGAGATTGTGCGCGGTGTTGATCAGCGAGATATGTGTCAGCGCCTGCGGAAAATTTCCGGTCTGGCGGCCGGCTACGGTATCGAACTCCTCGGCCAATAGCCCGAGATCGTTGGCGACCGCGACCACACGTGAAAACAGCGTTTGCGCCTTCTCGAATTCGCCCGCCAGCACGAAGGCATCCGCAAGCCAGAGCGTACAGGCGAGGAATGCGCCTTCGATCGGCTGTGTCTCATCCGCGATCTCGCGGGGATCGTGCCGTAACACGAAGCCGTCCAGCATCATGTACCGCTCGATCGCATCAAGCGTGCCGCGCACACGGGGATCCGTGGACGGCAGGAAGCCGACCGCCGGCAGCATCAGGATGCTGGCGTCGAGCAGCTTCGAGCCGTAGAAATCGACGAAGGAATTCAGTTCGCGATCAAAACCATTTTCGCAGACATCGCGGTGAATCGCGTCGCGCAGACCCCGCCACTTTCCGAGCGGCGCCTTGAAGCCGAACTGTTCCGCGCTCTTGATGCCGCGGTCGAACGCAACCCAGCTCATCACCTTCGAGGAAACATAGTGCCGGCCCTCGCCGCGGCGCTCCCAGATGCCGTGATCGGGCTGGTCCCAGACCTCGGCGAGATGCTCGAGCACCGAACATTCCAGCGCCCAGCTGCCTTCGTCGAGTTCGAGCTTGGCCGTCCGCGACTGGTGAAACGCGTCGATCAGCTCGCCATAGACGTCGAGCTGGAGTTGCGCATAGGCGGCGTTGCCGACCCGCACCGGCCGCGCGCCCTCATAGCCGGGCAACCAGTCCGCCTCCCATTCCAAGAGGCGCCGCTGGCCCATGATGCCATACATGATCTGCATGTTGGCCGGCGAACCCGCCACCGCACGCAGCAGCCAGTTATGCCAGGCGGAGGCCTCGCCGGTGTAGCCGGAGTTCATCAGCGCCAGCAGCGTGAAGGTGGCGTCGCGCAGCCAGCAGAAGCGGTAGTCCCAGTTTCTGGCGCCGCCGAGCTTTTCCGGCAGCGACGTCGTCGGCGCCGCGACGATGCCGCCGGTCGGAGCGTAGGTCAGCGCCTTCAGCGTGATCAGCGAGCGCATCACGAGATCGCGGCGCTCGCCTTCGTAGGTGCAGTGGCTGCACCATTCGGCCCAGAAGGTTTCGGTGTCCCGCAGGGCCTGCGCGGGATCGATCGGCGCGGGCACCGGCAGATGCGAGGGTCCGTAGGTGAGCACGAAGGGTACAATATCGCCCTCGCCGACTTCGAACTCGGCAACGGTCGTGAGATCCTCTCCGCGGGTCGCGACCGGGGTCCGCAACACCACCATGTCCTGCCCGCAAATCGCCAGCAATCCCGACCCGTCCGCGTTCTTCTTGACCCAGGGAATATCGCTACCGAATCCGAAGCGGATCACCAGTTGCATCCGCATTTTCACCCGGCCACGCGCGCCGCGCACCAGCCGCACCACATCGGACGCGTGGCCACGCGGTGGCATGAAATCGACCAGCTCGACCTCGCCATCTGGTGTCTCGAACCGCGTTTCCAGGATCAAGGTATCGCCCCAATAGCGGCGCGACGTGCGCTTGATGTCGCCCACCGGCGCTATCAGCCAGCGGCCGTGCCTGGGGGTGCCGAGCAGGCTTGCGAAACAGGCGTCGGAATCAAACGCCGGCCAGCACAGCCAGTCGATCGATCCGTCGCGGCCGACCAGCGCCGACGTCTCGCAGTCGCCGATCAGCCCATAGTCTTCGATACGGCACGACAATATTCATCACCGTCTTATTCAAAATCAAACCACGGCGCGCGAACGCTCACTGGTCGCGGCCCTGAGCGCATCGACATCGATTGCGGAAGCGATCAGTTCCAGCGACACCGGAACTCGCTGCCGCCAGTTCGGATGTTCGTGAACCGTGCCTGGAATATTCGGCTGGTCGATCAGCCCGAGCAGATCCTCCAGCGAGATCGTCAGCATGCGCGATTTGGTCCGCGCCAGAAATCGCGCCACCGAATACAGATCGTGGCCTTCAATCGCATGATGGCGCAGCACCTCGTCCAGCATCGCCAGCGCATGCCAGCGCGCATCGTCGCTCTCGCCGGGATCGATCCCGAGCGCGCGCTTGACCTTGAGATCATGGAAGCCGCGCCAGCCGGTATAGGTCGAGAGGTCGTGGGTGTTGAAAGTGATCAGCGCATTGGTCCAGTAGTGATCGATGCCGCGGAACGCGCCACGGTCGTCGCGTTCGAACATCATCACGAGATACGACCAGATGCCCCAGTCGGCCATCTGGTCGCGAAACCCTTCCGGCACGGTGCCGAGATCCTCGCCGATCACGACGCAACGATTGGCGACGCTTTCCTGCGCGGTCACGGCCAGGAGCGCCTCGAACGGCATCTGCACATAGACGCCGTCGGCGGCACTAAAGCCGTGGGGCACCAGATAGAGCCGCTTCAGGCCCAGCACATGGTCGAGCCGGATTGCGCCGGCGTGCCGCATCGAGGCACGCAGCATCTCGGCAAACGGCGCAAAGGATTGCTGCTCCAGTCCGGAAGCATTGAAGCCGGCGAGGCCCCAGCTCTGGCCGGCGGTGTTGAGCGGATCCGGCGGCGCGCCGACGCCGAGATGGCGGGAGATCGCGACCTGCTCGTTCCAGGCGTCGAAGCCGTCAGCCTGCACGCCGACCGCGACGTCGAGATAGAGCCCGACCTCCATGCCGAGTTTTTTCGCCAGATCGCTCGCCGCGCCAAGTTGCCGGTCGGCGGTCCATTGCACGAATTCGACGAACTCGATTTCGGCCCCGCGCGCGCCCGTGCGCAAGTCCGCGCAGGCGGCGTCGTCGGGTTGCCGCCATTCCTGCGGCCATTCCCACCACGGCCCTTCAAAAGCGTGCCGGAGCGCCTCGAAGCAGGCGAAGCGCGACAACAGCGCGCCGCGTTCGTTGCGAAACTTGTCGAAGTCCTGCTGTTGTGCCGGCGTCGCATGCGCCTTGAACGCCGCGAAGCCTGCGCGCAAGGCCTGCCATTTCAATCCGGCCACGGCGACATAATCGACCACGTCGAGCGCCCGCAACCGCGTTAGCTCCGCCGTGGTCTCTGGGGCGAGCCGGAATTCGGGCAGCCTTTCGACGTCGATATAGAGCGCGTTGAGAAACAGCCGGCTATTCGGCGAATACGGGCTGCAATCGCCCGGACGATCGTCGAACAGAGCATGCAGCGGATTGAGGCCGACGCCGTCGGCGCCGAGACGATGGGCCAGCTCAATCAGGCCCTGCAGGTCGGTGAAGTCGCCGATCCCCCAATTGCGGCGGGAGCGGACACCGTAAAGCTGGACCGCGAGCAGCCAGCAGCGGTCGAAATCGCCGCCAAAGGCGCGCGAAGGCGCCACGATCAACGGCACGTCTTCCGTCGTCGAAGCGGCATCGGTGACTTCCAGACGGTAGATGCCGGCCGACAGACCCTCGGGCAGCACGATGACCCGGCCCGGAGCGACGTTTTTGGCGATAACCTTCTGGCCGGCCGTGATTTTCCACGTGGTCGGCAGTTTGGCTGACGGCAACAGCCCGGCCCGCGCCGGCTGTCCGGCCCGGACCACGACCGGGTGACCGATCAACGGCCCCGGCGTCTGCGGCGGCAGCGATTCGAGGACGATTTTCAGGGCCGCCGCGTCGGTCACACGGCGGTGACCCTGGCCGTCCAGAAATTCGGTCTGAATTCCCCGGGCTTTAGCTGTTTCGAAAAGGTCCATTCGGCACGCGGTTTGCACGCAAACATCAAGGTGATGTCGCGAAATTGTCCAAATACGGGAAGGAGATAGACGGTGTCTAACGCGCTGGCCCAACAGCGGTTCCGAGGGAACCAAAGCGCGTCCAGCGGCTTTCTACTTAGGACCGGAACGTCTCCCTTTCGACACCAGAAGCGGGGACGTCATCTCCATGGCCATGGCATCACCGTGAATAAAAAAGCCCAAACCGCCGAAAATTCCAACACCGGCGTCCCCCTTCGCATTGACGGCTCCTATCCGCTGAATGACGGCGGCCGCCTTGCCATGAACATGGGTGAGGTGAAAGCAAGGGAAGTGCCAGCCACTGGCCTTGCGACCGACGAGCTTTGGTACAAGGATGCCATCATCTATCAGCTCCACGTCAAGGCCTTTGCCGACAGCAACAATGACGGCATCGGCGACTTTGCCGGATTAACCGAGAAGCTGGGCTATCTGCAGGACCTCGGCGTCACCACGCTGTGGCTGCTGCCGTTCTATCCCTCGCCCGGCCGCGACGATGGCTACGACATCGCCGACTACGGCGACATCAATCCCGATTTCGGGACCATGAAGGATTTCAAGCGCTTCATCCAGGAGGCGAAGAAGCGCGGCCTGCGCGTCATCACCGAACTCGTCATCAACCACACTTCGGACCAGCACGACTGGTTCAAGCGCGCCCGCCGCAGCGACCCGAAGTCTAGCGCGCGCAACTGGTATGTCTGGAGCGACACCAATCAGAAATACCAGGGCACGCGGATCATCTTCACCGACACCGAGAAGTCGAACTGGACCTGGGATCCCGAGGCCGGCCAGTTCTACTGGCACCGCTTCTTCTCGCACCAGCCGGACCTGAACTTCGACAACCCGCGCGTGGTCTCGGCGCTGGTGCAGGTGATGAAGCGCTGGCTCGACACCGGCGTCGACGGCTTTCGCCTCGACGCGATCCCCTATCTGTGCGAGCGCGACGGCACCAACAACGAGAACCTGCCCGAGACCCACGCCATCATCAAGAAGATGCGCGCCGAGCTCGACGCCTATTCCAAGGGCAAGGTACTGCTGGCGGAGGCCAATCAATGGCCGGAGGACGTGCAGGAATATTTCGGCCGCGGCGACGAATGCCACATGGCCTATCACTTCCCGCTGATGCCGCGGATCTACATGGCGATCGCGCAGGAAGACCGCTTCCCCATCACCGACATCCTGCGCCAGACGCCGGATATTCCGAACAGTTGCCAGTGGGCGCTGTTCCTGCGCAACCACGACGAACTGACGCTGGAAATGGTCACCGACGTCGAGCGCGATTACCTGTGGTCGACCTACGCCAACGACCCCCGCGCCCGCATCAATGTCGGCATCCGCCGCCGGCTGGCGCCGTTGATGGACAACGACCGGCGCAAGATCGAGCTGATGAACTCGCTGCTGCTGTCGTTCCCGGGTACGCCGATCATCTATTACGGCGACGAAATCGGCATGGGCGACAACATCTATCTCGGCGACCGCAACGGCGTGCGGACGCCGATGCAGTGGTCGCCGGACCGCAATGGCGGGTTTTCGCGCGCCGACCCGGCGCGGCTCTATGCGCCGACCATCATGGACCCGGTCTACGGCTATGAATCCGTCAATGTCGAGGCGCAGTCGCGCAGCCTCTCCTCCCTGCTCAGCGCCACCAAGCGGCTGATCGCTGTCCGCAAGTCGACGCTGGCCTTCGGGCGCGGCACTATGACCTTCATCCGCCCGGAAAACCGCTCGGTGCTGTGTTACGTGCGCCAGTACCAGGACGAGGTCATTCTCTGCGTCGCCAACCTTTCGCGGTCGGCGCAGGCGACCGAACTCGATCTGTCGGCCTTCAAGGACCGCATCCCGCTCGAAATGCTCGGCCGCACGCGCTTTCCGGCCATCGGCGAACTGCCCTACATGATTACGCTGGCGCCCTACGGCTTCTACTGGTTCGAGCTGCAGGAGCGTGACAAATCGGCGCCGGTGACACCGCGCGAGGTCGGAGAGTTCGAGACCCTGGTGGTGCCGCTCGGCGCCACCTGGGTGTCGCTGGCGCGCGAGCGCGGCGTGTTCGAGCGCGACGTCCTGCCGGGGCATCTGGCGCGAACCCGCTGGTATCCGGAGCGATCGGCCAAGGCGATCCAGCCGACGCTGACGTCGGCGGTTCCGTTCTGCGACATCGGCGACAACCGGCCCTGGCTCGCCTTCTTCGAAACCACGCAGCGCGGCGTCGCCACGCGCTACACGATGCCGCTGCAGATCGAGTGGGTGCGCTTCGACCGCGAGCGCTACAACGCCCACGCGCTGGCGGCGGTGCGCCAGGGCGCGCGCGAAGGCACCCTGCTCGACGTCGCCACCAACCCGATCTTCATCGGGCTGCTGCTGCGGAATCTGCAGCAATCGCTGACCGTCGAGGAAGGCGAACAGGGCCTGCGGCTCGAATTCCGCCCGACCAGCCGGTTTACCGACAAGCCGATCCGGCAGCCCGAGCACATCCGCGCGATCGAGGCCGAGCGGCCCGACTCGACATCCCTGGTAGATGACCAATACGTCGTCAGGATCTACCGCAAGCTCGAGGCCGGCCCCAATCCGGAAATCGAGATGGGGCGTTTTCTCACCGACGTCGCGGGCTTTGCCAACACACCGGCACTGCTCGGCAGCGTCGAGCTGGTGGACGGCAACAGCACGAGCGCCGTGGGCGCCGTCCACGCCTTCATCGCCAACCAGGGCGACGCCTGGAACGTGACCGCCTCGCATCTCGATCGCTTCGTCGACGAGCAGCGGACGTTGGTGGCGAGCGACGATTCCGGCGCCCATGGGCTTCAGACTCCCTATCTGGGTTATCTTTCGCAGGCCGGGCGGCGCCTCGCCGAGCTGCATATTGCGCTCGCCGGCAACGCCGAACTTCCTGAATTCGCGCCGGAGCCGATCCGGACCGAAGATATCAAGCGCTGGACCGGCGATATTCTGATCCGTGCCGAGCGTATCTTCGATGCGCTGGGCAAACGCCGCGGCCGGCTGAAGGAGGCCGACCGCCCGCTGGTCGATCAGTTGCTGGCGCTGCAGCCGACCCTGCCGGAACGGTTGAAAGCCTTGCTGCCGCGCGGGATCGACGGGCTCAACATCCGTCATCACGGCGACTTCCATCTCGGCCAGATGCTGATCGTCAAGGACGACATCTTCATCACCGATTTCGAAGGCGAGCCGCGGCGCGCGATCACCGAGCGCCGTCGCAAGGCGCCCGCCGCGCGCGACGTCGCCAGCCTGATCCGTTCGATCGACTATGCGGCGACATCGGCGCTTGAGCGCGCGCGCAAGGTGGCCCAGGACGAGCACGGCAGGCTCGGCGCCGCGCTCGACGCGTGGCGCGACCGGGCGATCGGCGAATTCCTGTCCGCCTACCGCGAAACCATCGCCCATCAGCGCCTCTGGCCGTCCGACCCCGTCGCGGCCGAGGGCCTGTTAACCTTCTTCCTGCTTGAGAAGGCTTTCTACGAGATCGAATACGAGCTGTCATACCGGCCCGACTGGCTACGCGTGCCGCTGACCGGTATGATCCGAATGTTGTCGCAACAGTCCCCCGAGGCCTCATGACCAAGTTATCCGCCGAGGCCTATGCGATCCTCGAAGGCAGGCATTCCGATCCGTTTCACTATCTCGGCCTTCACAGCGAGGACGGCCAGAACGTGGTGCGCGCCTTGCTGCCCGAGGCCTCCAATGTCGAGGCGATCGGCGAGCATGGTGAAACCGCGCCACTCAAGCGCATCCATGATTCCGGGCTGTTCGCGGGCGCCCTGCCGAACGGCTCAACGCGCTACCAGTTGCGCGCCCGCTTCGGGGAAAACGTCGTCGAGCTCGACGACCCCTACCGCTTTCCGCCCGTGCTGAGCGACTTCGACCTGCACCTGCTCGGCGAAGGCACGCATATGCGGATCTACGACAAGCTCGGCGCCCATCCGATGACGCTTGAAGGCGTCGACGGCGTCGCCTTCGTGGTGCTGGCGCCGAACGCCAAGGGCGTCAGCGTGGTCGGCGATTTCAACTACTGGAATCGCCGGCGGCACCCGATGCGGGTGCGCGGCATCGGCTATTGGGAGCTGTTCATCCCGCACGCCAAGGTTGGCGACCACTACAAGTTCGACATCATCGAGCCCAACGGGCAGCATCTGCCGTTGAAATCCGATCCGCTGGCATTCGCGGCCGAAGTTCGCCCGAAGACCGCTTCGATCGTGTTCGACGAGATGAAGCTGCCGCGGCCTCGCCCGGCGCCATCGGATATCAACGCGCTTGGCGCGCCGGTCTCGATCTACGAGGTCCATCTCGGCTCGTGGCGGCGCAAGGGCAGCAACGAGTGGCTGACCTATCGCGAACTGGCCGAACAGCTGCCGGCCTATGTCAGGGATCTCGGCTTTACCCATGTCGAGTTTCTGCCCGTCAGCGAACATCCGTTCGACGGCTCCTGGGGCTACCAGCCGACCGGCATGTTCGCGCCGACCAGCCGGTTCGGCAGCCCGGAGGATTTTGCAGCGCTGGTCGATGCCTTTCACCGCGAAGGCATCGCTGTGTGGCTCGACTGGGTGCCCGGGCATTTCCCCGACGATCCCCACGGTCTTGGCCACTTCGACGGCACGGCGCTATACGAGCACGCCAATCCACTGCAGGGCCGGCATCTCGACTGGGGCACGCTGATCTACAATTACGGCCGCACCGAAGTGGTCAATTTCCTGGTCTCGAACGCCCTGTTCTGGCTGGACCGTTATGCCGTTGACGGCCTGCGCGTCGATGCCGTCGCCTCGATGCTCTACCTCGACTACTCCCGGCCGCCGGGCGAATGGATTCCAAACCGGCACGGCGGGCGCGAAAATCTCGAAGCGATCGATTTCCTGCGCCGCTTCAACACCGAACTGTTCGGGCATTTTCCACAAGCCACCACGGCAGCGGAGGAATCCACCGCCTGGCCGCAGGTATCGCGGCCGGTCGAATTTGGCGGGCTCGGTTTCGGCTACAAGTGGAACATGGGCTGGATGCACGACACGCTGAACTATATCGGCAAGGATCCCATCCACCGCAAATTCCATCACGGCGACATCCTGTTCGGCCTGCACTACGCGTTTTCGGAAAACTTCATCCTGCCGCTGTCGCATGACGAAGTCGTGCACGGCAAACGCTCGATCCTCGGCCGCATGCCCGGCGACGACTGGCAGCGCTTTGCGAACCTGCGCGCCTATTACAGCTTCATGTTCGGCCATCCCGGCAAGAAGCTGATGTTCATGGGCTGCGAATTCGGCCAGGAGCGCGAATGGAATCACGACCATTCGCTGGACTGGCATCTGCTCGAACAGCCGAAACATGCCGGCATCCAGGCGCTCGTTCGTGACCTCAATCGTCTCTATCGGTCAGTACCCGCGCTGCACGAGATGGATTGCAATCAGGCGGGGTTCGAATGGGTCATCACCCATGATTCCGGCGGCAACGTCTTTGCCTGGGTCCGCAAGGGTCTGGATCCGCACGCCCGCTGTCTCGTTGTCGTAAATTTTTCACCGAACGTCTATTACGACTACCGCGTCCGGGTGCCGTTCGCCGGCAAGTGGAAGGAAGTCTTCAATTCGGACTCCGCGTATTATGGCGGCAGCAATGTCGGCAACATTGGCGCGGTCCACACCCTGGCGGGCGCCATACCCGAGCTCAACCTGACCATTCCACCGCTGGCTGCGATCTTTCTCGTACCGGAAGACTGACGCATGCGATTGACGGCGGGAAGCCCGGCGCGTCTTGGTGCAAGTTGGGACGGCAGGGGCACCAACTTTGCATTGTTTTCGGCCAACGCCGAGAAGGTCGAGCTTTGCCTGTTCGACGGCCAGGGCCGCCGCGAGCTCGAACGCATCGAATTGCCGGAGCGCACCGAGGACGTCTGGCACGGCTATCTCAACGACGTCTCACCGGGTCAGCTTTACGGTTACCGCGTCTACGGTCCCTACGCGCCCGAGCACGGCCACCGCTTCAACGCCAACAAGCTGCTGCTCGATCCCTATGCCAAGCGGTTGGCCGGCCGGCTGGTATGGAGCGATGCGCATTTCGGCTATCGCGCCGGCAGCGCCCGCGAAGACCTGTCGTTCGACCGACGCGACAATGCCCGCGGCATGCCGAAGGCCGTGGTGGTCGACGAAACCTTCAACTGGGGCCGCCGCGAGATGCGCCCCAACATCCCCTGGGAAGACACCATCATCTACGAGGCCCACGTCAAGGGCCTCACACAAAAACGCGACGACGTGCCGCCGAACCTGCGCGGCACCTATGGCGGGCTGTCGTCGCCGGCGATGATCGACCATCTCAAGCGCCTCGGCGTTACCACGGTCGAGTTGCTGCCGGTTCACGGGCTGATCGATGATCGCGTGCTGGTCGAAAAGAAGCTGGTCAATTACTGGGGCTACAACACGCTGGCGTTCTTCGCGCCGGAGGCGCGCTACGCGCAGGACAATGCGCTCGATGCGTTCCGAACCACCGTGGCGCGGCTGCACGATGCCGGCATCGAGGTGATGCTGGACGTCGTCTATAACCACACCGCCGAGGGCAACCACATGGGCCCGACGCTGTCTTTCCGCGGCATCGACAACGCGTCCTATTACTGGCTGAAGCCCGAAAACCCGCGCTTCTACGACGATTTCACCGGCTGCGGCAGTTCGGTCAACCTGACCCATCCGCGCGTGCTGCAGATGGTGATGGATTCGCTGCGCTACTGGGTCGAGGTCTGCCATGTCGACGGTTTTCGTTTCGACCTCGCCACCACGCTGGCGCGCGGGCCGAACGGCTACGACCGCAACGCCTCGTTCCTGACCGCCGTACGTCAGGATCCGGTGCTGGCGACGGTGAAGATGGTGGCTGAGCCGTGGGATCTCGGCATGGGCGGCTACCAGGTCGGCGCGTTTCCGTCGCAATGGTCGGAATGGAACGACCGCTATCGCAGCGCGATACGGCGCTACTGGAGCGGCGAAGGCAGCCTGATCGGCGAAGTGTCGAGCCGCATGACCGCCTCCTCCGACCTGTTTCACCACGACAACCGCCTGACGCGCGCCGGCATCAACCACGTCACCGTGCATGACGGTTTCACGCTGGCGGACCTGTTCAGCTACAACGAGAAGCACAACGAGGCCAACGGCGAGGACAACCGCGACGGCTCCAACGATAATCACAGCAACAACTGCGGCCACGAGGGTCCGACCGACGATGCCGCGATAACGGCGCTGCGCCGCCAGCTCCGCAAGAACCAGCTTGCCTGCCTGTTGCTGGCGCAGGGTACGCCGCTGATGCTGGCCGGCGACGAGGTCGGCAATTCGCAGAACGGCAACAACAATGCGTATTGCCAGGACAACGAGACCGGCTGGGTCAGTTGGGATAACCTCGGCAAGGAAGGTGACGACCTTATCGATTTCGTCGGCCACATGACCGAACTGCGCCGCCGCTTCGGCCAGATCCGCTGCCAGCGCTGGCTCGACGGACGGCGGACAGATGGCTCCTACGGCGTGCTGTGGCTGACGCCGGCCGCCGTGGAGATGACAGAGTCCGACTGGACGTTTCCGGACGGCCGCTTCCTAGCTTATGTGCTCGGCCCGATGGAACAAGGACAGGCGCCGATCTTTATCGTGCTGAACGCAGCCCCCGAACAGATCGCATTCAAGTTTCCGATGATGCCCGAATACAAGAATTGGCAGCAGGTGCTCAACACCACCGAGATCGAGCAGAAGACCGCGGATTTCGCCGCCGGCGCAGAGACTAAGGCGCCGCCGCGCTCGGTGTTGGCCTTTGCGGGCGCTGCATGAAGGCGCGGCAATTCGGGCCGCAACTGACGAGGGACGACGCGCGCTTTCGACTATGGGCGCCAACGGCAAAGCGCGTCGATGTGATACTGGAGCAGCCGCACGCAATGACGCGCGGCGACGATGGCTGGTTCACCGCCGACATCGCGGAAGTGAAAGCCGGCGCGCACTACAAATTCCGCATCGACAACGAGATCGACGTTCCCGACCCGGCATCGGACTTTCAGCCCGACGACGTGTTTGGCCCAAGCGAAGCGATTGATCACGAAAGCTTTGCCTGGCGCGCCACGGACTGGCGCGGGCGACCGTGGCCGGAAGCTGTCATCGTCGAGGCCCACGTCGGCGCCTTCACGCCCGAAGGCAGCTACCGCGCCATGATCGAACACCTCGATCATCTCGTCGAGACCGGCATCACTGCGCTGGAGTTGTTGCCGCTGGCGGATTTTGCAGGCAGCCGCAACTGGGGCTATGACGGCGTGCTGTGGTATGCACCGGACAGCGCCTATGGCCGCCCGGAAGACCTCAAGACGCTGATCGACGAGGCGCATCTGCGCGGGCTGATGGTGATGCTCGACGTGGTCTATAACCACTTCGGACCCGAGGGGAATTATCTCGGACGCTATGCGCCCGGCTTTTTCACCGACGCGCACACGCCGTGGGGCAGCGCAATCGACTATCGCGTGCCGGAGGTGCGCGCGTTTACGATCGAGAACGCGCTGCACTGGCTGCGCGACTATCGCTTCGACGGCCTGCGGCTCGATGCCGTCAACAGCATCGTCGAACCGGGCGGGCTGTCGCTGCTGCACGACCTCAGTGCCGCCGTGGGCGAACTCGCCGTGGAAACCGGCCGCCACATCCATCTGGTGCTGGAAAACGGCGACAACCGCGCCAGCATTCTGGACACGGAACAGGATCCGCCGCAGGGCAAATACCGCGCGCAATGGAACGACGACTATCACCACGCCTGGCGCGTGCTGATGACGGCTGAGAAACAGGGATATTACGGCGACTATCAGCGCGCGCCGCTGCAAGACATCGCCCGCTCGCTGTCGTCAGGCTTCATCTACCAGGGCGAAATGTCGGCGTTTCGCGGCGGCGCGCGCGGCGAGCCGAGCGGCGCGCTGTCTCCGATGGCGTTCATCAACTTCCTGCAAAACCACGACCAGATCGGCAATCGCCCGCTCGGCGATCGTCTGGAATCGGTCGCCCGCACCGAGGCGATCGAGGCGGCGCTGGCGGTGATGCTGCTGGCGCCCGCGATCCCGATGCTGTTCATGGGCGAGGAATGGGGCTCGAAGACGCCGTTCCCGTTCTTCTGCGATTTCCGGGGAGGGCTGGCGGACGCTGTCCGCCAGGGCCGCCGCCGCGAATACGAATGGGCTTACGCCGAATTTGGCGACGAGGTACCCGACGCGCTGGCGCCATCGACCTTTCGGTCGGCCGTGCTCGATTGGAATGATCTCGATCAACCGACGCCGCAAAAGCGGTTGATGCTGGTGCGTGACCTGCTCCGGGTTCGGAACGAGTTGATCGTTCCCCGATTGGCAGGGGCGGCGTTCGGCTCGGCCCTGGCGAGCGAAGACCGTCTATTGACGGCGGATTGGAGAATGGGCGACGGCACCACGCTTTCGCTGCTCGCCAACCTCTCGCAGCGGCAACTCCCGGTCCCGCCGGCTGGCCCACAGCGAACTCTTATCTGGGGCAGCGAGTTGAATGCGTGCATCCCGCCGTGGTCGGTGGTCTGGCGCCTCGGATAGGGAAACGCACGACCGCAGGTCAGCTCCGTTTGGTCAGCAGCAGGTTGCCGCGGCTGCGGATCGCGGCCTGCGCCACTTCGGCAAAACGCTGCAGCAGCCACGGCAGCACGACCTCCACCCGCACGTGATCGTCCGCGACATCGACATGGCCCGTCGCCGCCTGCCCCATCGCGCGCACGCGAAAGATCATGCGATTGTCCTCCCAGCGCTCCTCGTCGACAACAAGCACCGGCACGCTGGCCGCCGCACGCGACAGACCCGTCTTCAGGCGGCGCATCGCCTCCTCGCGCCCGAGACTATGCGGGATAGAAACCACCAGCGGTGCGGACATCGTTGCAATCCTCCTCTGACCACACCTGATGTAATTCCACGGCTCTCGAAAGGAAGAGGCGCGCGCAATATCGTGGCGCAAAAGATGGAACTTTCGCAGTTCGCATTGGTTCTTCCGGCTGAAGGCAGCGACACCTTGACGCCTCCCTGCCGGGCTGAGGAGAACATTCAATGTCAATCGGAACAATCATTCTTATCATTCTGATCATCGCCCTGCTCGGCGGTTTCAGCGGCGTCGGCGGCGGACCGTTCTACGGCACCGGTTATTACGGCGGTGGTGGCCTCGGCCTCGTGGTCGTGATTTTGCTTATCCTGTTGCTGCTCGGGAAGCTGTAAGCGAAGTTTCGAGTGTTATTCATCATGGCCGGCTTGTCCCGGCCATGACGACCTTCCTTCCATCCCGTTGCGGCCTCAAGCCTTCGCCGCCAGCTTCTTCATAGCCGCCTTGATCGGGGCCGCCGCGTCATCATAGCCCTGCCACGCCTTCGTTTTCGAAAGCAGCGCCGGCACCGTGCGCACGGTAAACTTCTTCGGATCGAGATCGCCGCGTACCTGCGCCCATGTCAGCGGCATCGACACAGTGGCACCGGGGCGGGCGCGCGGCGACAGCACCGCGACCGCCGTCGACAGCCGGTCGTTGCGCAAGTAATCGAGGAAAATCTTTCCGTTGCGCAGCTTCTTCGACATGTTGAGCAGGTAGCGCTGCGGATCGTCGTTCGCCATCCACTGGCAGATGGCTTGCGCGAAGGCCTTGGCTTCCTTCCAGTCCACCCGCTCCTTGACGCCATGCAGCAACGGCGTCACCACATGCAGGCCCTTGCCGCCGGTGGTCTTGCAAAAGCTTTCCAGGCCGACGGCAGTCAACCGCTGCCGCATGTCCTTGGCCGCTTCGACTACATCGGCGAAATCGACATCCGGCGCGGGGTCGAGATCGAACACCAGCCGGCCCGGCACATCAGGGGCGTCAGGCGCGCAATTCCAGGGATGCAGTTCCAGCCCGCCGCTCTGCGCCACCGCCGCCAGCCCCTCGACCCGATCGATCTCCAAATAGGGTTTGCGGTCGCCGGATACTTTTGCGAGCGCCAGCAGCTTTGAGCCGCCCGGCATGGCGTGACGCTGAAAGAAGGTTTCACGGCCGATGCCGTCGGGCGCGCGAAGCACCGAGCATGGCCGCCCCCGGATATGGCCGATCATCCATCCGCCTACCGCCTCGAAATATCGGGCGAGATCGAGCTTGGTCACCGGCTCGCCGTCGCCGCCGTCCGGCCACAGCGCCTTGTCCGGCTTTGAAATAGCGACGCCCATCACCTCGGCGGTCTTTTTCGCAGACGATTTGACGACGACGATCGAGGGCTTTGAAGTTGAAGGCTTTGAAGTTGAAGGCCTGGCAGTCTTTTTCATCGACGGCTTCTCCGCAACCACCTCGTCGGCCGGCTTGTCCTGGCGCAACCCCTTGAACGCGGCTTGCCTGATATTGCCGTCGTCGGTCCAGCCGGCGAATTCGATCTCGGCGACCAGTTCGGGCTTCAGCCAATGCACGTCGCGGGTCTTCGCCGGCGCATCCTTGCCGCCGAACGGGCTCTTGTCCGAAGCCGCCTTCTTCAACGCCGGCATGATCCGCCGCACCGTGTCCTGGCCGAAACCGGTGCCGACGATACCGACATATTCCAGATGTCTGCCGCGATGAACGCCGGCCATCAATGAGCGGAATTTGCCGTTGGTGGTCTTCCAACCGCCAAGCACGACCTCCTGCCCGTCGCGAATCTTGGTCTTGGTCCAGCTCTCCGAGCGGCCTGAACGATAGGGCGCATCGAGTTTCTTGGAGATGATGCCCTCCAGCGACATGGACCGGGCCGATTGCATCATCGCGTCGCCGCGTACTTCGAAATGATCGACGTATCGGATCAGCTTGCTGCCGTTGTGCTTCTCAAGCAGGCGCTTCAGTCGCGCCTTGCGCTCATGCAACGGCAAGTCGCGAAGGTCTTCGCGACCGTGAAACAGCAGGTCGAACGCAAAGTAGATGAGCTCGTTGGTCTTGCCTTCCGACAGCGCCGCCTGCAGCGTCGAAAAATGCGGCACGCCCTTGTCGTCAAGCGCGGCGATCTCGCCATCGATCAGCACGTCGGGAAGCGATTTCGCTTCCCCAGCGATCGCGCCGAACTTGTCGGTCCAATTCAACCCCTTGCGGGTGTTCAGCGCGACCTCGCCATCCTCGACTCGCAACTGCACCCGGTAGCCGTCGAACTTGATCTCGTGGCACCAGCCGTCCGAATTCGGCGGCTTCTCGACGGAGGCGCACAGTTGCGGCGCAACGAAATCGGGGATGGTGGCGATCTTCTTCGCTTTGCCTTGCTTCACCTTGGAAGCCTTCGCGCCGGTCGCAGCCGCCGGCCTCGCATTCGACATCTTGCCCTTGGCCCTCGCCTCGGCGGCCACGCCGCGGTTGGAATGCCAGACCGCATCGGCCTTGGGCTTGCCCGCCTCGGCCAGCATGAACGGCTTGGGCGCCCGTCCCTTACCTTCCGCAATCTGCGCCATCGATCGCCCCGAGGCGACGGAGCGGTCCTCCCCAAGGATCGATTCGCCGTCGCCGTCTTTGGCGAATTCGTCACGGTGCTTGATCAGCAGCCAGTTGGTCCGTTTGCCGCCGTAGCGGTCGCCCTTCATGCGCACCAGCACCCAGCTCCCGTGCAGCTTGTCGCCATGCAGGGTGAATTTCAGGTCGCCCTTCTTGAAGCCGCGGTCCGGGTCATCGGATTCCCAGGTGCCGCGGTCCCAGAGCTGCACGGTGCCGCCGCCATATTCGCTGTCGGGGATGGTGCCTTCGAAATCGCCGTAATCGAGCGGGTGATCCTCGACCTCGACCGCCAGCCGCTTGTCGTGCGGATCGAGCGAGGGACCACGCGTCACCGCCCAGGATTTGAAGACGCCGTCGAATTCAAGCCTGAGATCGTAGTGCAGCCGCGTCGCGTCGTGCTTCTGGATCACGAACCGCCGCTCCGTCGAAGGAGCCACCTTGACGTCGCCGGACGGCTCCGCAGTCTTCTCGAAGTCACGTTTCTTCCGGTAGGTGGACAGGCTTTTCGGCGGCACGAGCAACCCTCAACAACCAGGGCCGCGCAGCAGCCCGGAACGAAAACCAACCATAGCCGTTGAAGTTCCCAAACCCAACCTTGCCGGAGATCGTAATGGCCCCCCGTGCCTACTGGAAAGGCTCGCTCAAGCTTTCCCTGGTGTCCTGCCCGGTGGCGCTGTATCCGGCCTCGACCTCGGTCGAGAAGACCCGCTTCCACATGATCAACAAGGAGACCGGTAACCGGCTGAAGCAGCAGATGGTCGACGCCGAGACCGGCGACGTCGTCGAAGGCGACCAGAAAGGCCGCGGCTATGAGCTGAAAAACGGCGAATATGTCGAGCTCGAAAAGGAAGAGCTGGACGCCGTCCAGATCGAGAGTAACCACACCATCGATATCGACAGCTTCGTCCCCCGCGACGAAATCGACAAGCGCTACCTCGACCACCTCTATTATATCGTGCCGGACGGCAAGGCGGGGATCGATGCCTTTGCCGTCATCCGCGACGCCATGAAGGACAAGAGCCGCGTCGCGCTCGCCCGGATCGTACTGACCAGCCGCGAGCATGTCATCGCCATCGAGCCGCTCGGCAAGGGCCTGCTCGGCACCACGCT
The DNA here is from genome assembly GCF_005937885.2 of Bradyrhizobium sp. KBS0727. Lineage (NCBI taxonomy): Bacteria > Pseudomonadati > Pseudomonadota > Alphaproteobacteria > Hyphomicrobiales > Nitrobacteraceae > Bradyrhizobium > Bradyrhizobium sp. KBS0727. Next base: position 5,729,410 of record NZ_CP042176.1, read on the forward strand.
GCGCTATCCCTATGAGCTGCGCGACGCGGCCGACTATTTCAACGGCATCAAGAACCCGAAGATTTCAAAGGACATGGTCGAACTGGCAAGCCACATTCTCGATGCCAAGGCCGCACATTTCGATCCCTCGAAATTCAAGGACGAGTACGAGAACGCCCTGAAGGCGCTGGTGCGGCGCAAGGCCTCCGGCAAGCCGGTGAAGGCCGTCGAGCGCGAGGAGAAGCCGGACAACGTGATCAACCTGATGGATGCGCTGAAGGCGAGCCTGAAGGGCGGATCGGCCGGCAAGCGACGTGCCCCGGCTGCACGGCGAGCTCCGGCACGGCGGGCCGCCAAGAACGCGCATCGATCTGCGGCGCGGGCGCGCAAGGCGGGATAAGACTGAGTCACCCGTCATTGCGAGCGAAGCGAAGCAATCCATACCGCCGAGAAAAGATAGATTGCTTCGTCGCTCCGCGCAATGACGATGGTCCTATTTCTTCGCCCTGCGCTTCGACTTCTTCGCCGTCTTCTTGACCGTCTTCTTGGTCGCTTTCTTCGCTGCTTTCTTCGCCGTCTTGCGCTTCTTCGCGGCCTTCTTCGGCACCTTCTTGCCCTCGGCGCGCGCTTCGGACAGTCCGATCGCGATCGCCTGCTTGCGGCTGGTGACTTTCTTCTTGGAGCGACCGCTTCGCAACGTCCCGGCTTTGCGCTTCTTCATTGCGCGCTCGACGTCGGCGGAGGCCTTCTTCGAATATTTTCGTGCCATGATGGATCTCCCGGTGAGAGGAAATAATGGCTGCGATTTGGGAAAGTTCCGGCTCGCGCAACTCGTCATCGCCCGGCATAGTAGTCTGCTTTGCGCAGACTGCGTAAACTTGTCTGCGCTCCGGGCGATCCAGTATTCCAGAGACGCCAGTGCTCAGGCTGACAGGCCGCGGCGAACTGGATGCCCCGCATTCGCGGAGCATGACAGCGGAGCAAACTAGTCCCCCGCCCTCAGTCGATACCCGATTCCTGTCTCGGTCAGCACGATCTGCGGTCGCTCCGGATCGGCCTCGATCTTCTGCCGGAGCTGGCGGACGTAGACGCGCAGATACTGCGCGTCAGTCAGTTCGTCCCACAATTCCTTCAGGAGAAACCGGTGGGTCAGCACCTTGCCGGCGTGCTGCACCAGCACCCGCAGCAGTTCGTATTCCTTCGGCGACAGCTTGACCTCGCGCTCGCCGACCTTGACGATGCGGCGGACCAGATCGACCGAAAGATCGCCGGAGCGAAACACCGGCCGCTCGCCCTGCACCTGCAATTGATGCCGCAGCGCGGCGCGCATGCGGGCCAACAACTCATCCATCCCGAATGGCTTGGTAAGGTAATCGTCCGCACCGAGGTCGAGCGCCTGCACTTTGCCGGCCTCGTCGCCCCGGCTCGATAGCACCACGATCGGCACGCTGTCGTTGCGGCCGCGGATCATGCGCAGCAGTTCATGGCCCTGAATATCCGGCAGACCCAGGTCGAGGATGATCAGCGCCGGCTCCTCGGCGAGCTTTTCCAGCGCCAGTTTGCCGTTGGAGGCTTCGAGGATGTCGTAACCCTGCGTGCTCAGCCCCATCCGCAACAATTTGCGGATCGGTGGTTCGTCGTCGATCACCAGAACCTTGATCGGGGTGGCGTTCATGCGGCGGTATCCAGGGAATTGCTGGCTTCAGGTATCGGCAGCCGGATGGTGAGCACCGCGCCGCTGCGGTCGGCGCGGTTGGCGGCCGTAATCGTGCCGTGCATGGCTTCGACGAAACCACGCGAAATCGCCAGCCCAAGCCCGGTGCCGGGGCGGACATGATCGCCCTTCTGCACGCGATAGAATTTGTCGAACACGCTTTCCAGTTCGCCCAGCGGAATGCCGTTGCCCTCGTCCATGATCTGCAGCGCGACCTGTCCGCGGTCCGGCATGGCCCGGATCGATATCGTGGTGTCCGGAGCGGCGTATTTGGCGGCGTTGTCCAGCAGATTGAACAGCACCTGTTCGAACAGCACGGCGTCGAGCTCCAGCATCGGCAGATCGGCCGCCAATTCGAGCGAGACCTTGTGATGGATCAGGATCTTCCCGGCCCGGCGCAGCGCGCTGCCGACGATCTCGCTGAGGTCGTGCCGCGCGGTATTCGGCACAATGGCGCCGGATTCGAGCTTGGTCATGTCGAGCAGATTGGCGATAAAGCGATTGAGCCGCTCGGACTCGTCGATCACGGTGGCGAGCAGATCGCGCTTCTCCTCGTCCGTCAGGCCGGCGTCGAGATCGCGGATGGTGGAGGCGGCGCCGAGCACCGAGGCCAGCGGCGTCTTCAGATCATGCGAGATCGAGGTCAACAGCGCGCCGCGCAGCCGGTCGGACTCCACCGTGCGCTTGACCCGGTCCATGTCCTCGACCAGCAGCACGCGCTCGATCGCCAGCGCGCCCTGATCGACCAGCGCATCCAGCAGCCGCCGCTGATCCGGCGTCAGCAAGGGGCCGGTGCGGTCGTCGTCGATGCCGATGACGCCGATCGCCCCGCGCCCGGTTCGCATCGGCAGGAACAGCCGCTTGGCGCCCGGTAGCGTGTCGGAGCCGCGCCCGGCCGGGCGGTCGTTGTCCCAGGCCCAGTTGGCGGCGGCGAGATCGGCCTGGTCGAGCTGGTCCTCCGGCGGATAGCCGGCCATCACGGCCAGGACGCCCTCCTCGGGCAACAGCAGCACCACGCGCACCTTCAGCATCAGCGCGGTCTGGTAGGCGGTCGCCCACAGCACGTCGTCGAGTGTCGCGGTGCCCGCCAGTTTGCGGCTGAAGGCGTAGAGCGACTCAGTGGTGCGCACACGGCCGATCGCGGTGTCGGCCTGCGAACGCACCCGTGCCGCGACGTTCGATACCAACAGCGCAATCAGCATGAAGAAGAAGAACGCCGCGATATTGGTCGGATCGGTGATGGTGAAGGTATAGACCGGCGGCAGGAAGAAGAAATTGTAGCACAGCGACGCTGTCACGCTCGCCAGCAGTGACGGCCACAGACCATAACGCGCGGCAACGCTGACGACCGCGGTGAGAAACACCAGGTCGACGTTCTCGATGCCGCCGAACAGCGGTTGGATCAGCGAGGCCGCGGCAAGCCCGATCGCGACGAACAACAACGCCATCAAATAAGGCCGCGGGTTGAACGGCTCCGGCCGCGCCGCGGTCTGGACCGCCGCCTTGGCCACGGGCTGCTCGTCGCCGGCGATGACGTTGACGCTGATATTGCCGGCGCGCCGCACCAGATCATGCACGACCGAGCCGCGCATCAGCTCGAACCACCACGAGCGCGTCGATTTGCCGATGATGATCTGCGTTACGTTGTTGGCTTGCGCGAAATGAATGACGTCGTCGGCAATGCGGCGGCCGACGCCGGGGACGGTCAGCGTTTCAGCCCCGAGCGCTTCGGCTAGCCGCATGGTGTCGGCGAGCCGGTCGCGCTGCTCGTCGGTCAGTTGCAGGCTGCGCCGGGTCTCGATCGAGATCGCCGTCCATGGTGCGTGCAGCCGGTCCGCCACCCGCTTGGTGTAGCGCACCAGGCCGGCCGCGCGCGGGTCCTCGCTCAGGCAAACCAGAATGCGCTCTCCCGCGGCCCAGGGGCCTGCGATGGCATTGGCCTGCATGTGGGTCAACAGCTGCTCATCGACCCGCTCCGCGGTTCGCCGCAACGCCAGCTCGCGCAGCGCGGTCAGATTGCCTGGCGAGAAATAATGCTCCAGCGCCCGCTCGGCCTGCTTGGGCACATAGACCTTGCCCTCTCTCAACCGCTGGATCAGGTCGTCCGGCGTGAGGTCGATCAGCTCGATGGCGTCGGCGCGGTCGAACACCTTGTCCGGCACGGTTTCGCGCACCCGGACGTGGGTGATCTGGGCCACCACATCGTTGAGGCTTTCGATGTGCTGGATGTTGACGGCGGTATAGACATCGATGCCCTGGGAGAGCAGCTCTTCGACATCGAGATAGCGCTTGGGATGCCGGCTGCCCGGCGCGTTGGTGTGGGCGAGTTCGTCGACCAGCGCGATTTGCGGCCGCCGCGCGATCAGGGCATCGAGGTCCATTTCCTCGAGCGTCTGCTCCTTGTAGGTGAGCCGCTTGCGCGGCAGCACCTCGAGGCCCGCGAGCAGCGCTTCGGTCTCGGCCCGGCCGTGGGTCTCGACCACGCCGACGACGACATCGGCGCCCGCCTTCATCCGCGCATGCGCGCTCTGCAGCATCTCGTAGGTCTTGCCGACGCCAGGGGCGGCGCCGACGAAGATCTTGAGCTTGCCCGCGCGGCTTTCCTCGCGCCGGGCCGCTTCCAGCAGGGCTTCCGGCGAGGGACGTTGTTCGGAATCGCGGCGGGCTTGGACCATACGGTTATATAGCCCTCACCCACCGCCGGGCCTAGATGGCCTCATTTGGCGGCAGCCCGGTCCAGCGCCAGATTCAGCACCAAAACGTTAACGCGGGGTTCGCCGAACAGGCCAGCGAGGCGGCCCTGGCTGTTAGCCGTGACCAATTGGCGGACCTGCTCTTCCGGCATATTGCGGGCTTTCGCCACCCGCGGCACCTGAAACAGCGCCGCCTCGGGCGAAATATCGGGATCGAGCCCGCTACCCGATGTCGTGACCAGGTCGACCGGAACGGAAGCCGCGGGGTTCTCCGCCTTCAGTTTCTCAACGTCGTCCTTGATCCGGTCGTTCAGCGCCTTGCTGGTCGGTCCCAGATTAGAGCCGCCGGAATTGGCGGCGTTATAGGGCGCCGGCACCGTCTTGGTGGAATCGGCCGGGTCCGGCGCCGAGGTCGCGGAGGGACGGCCGTGGAAATATTTGTCGTCCTTGAACTCCTGCCCGATCAGGCTGGAGCCGATCACCTTGCCGTCCTTTTCGATCAGGCTGCCGTGCGCCTGCTTCGGAAAGATCACGCCGGCGATGGCGGTCATGGCGAGGGGATAGGCAAGGCCCGTGATCAGCGTCAGCAGGACCAGGATGAGAATGGCGGGGCGAAGTTCGCGAAGCATAGCAAGTCTCCATTATTTCGTCATTGCGAGGAGCGAAGCGAGGAAGCAATCCACTTCTTTTTGCAGCGTCATGGATTGCTTCGCTACGACCGCAATGACGGGTGAGGTTCAAGCCAGGCCCAGGGCCGCAACCGCAAGGTCGATGGCCTTGATGCCGATGAAGGGAATGATGATGCCGCCGAGCCCGTAGATCAAAAGGTTGCGGCGCAGCAGCGCACCGGCGCCGACGGCGCGATAGGCCACGCCTTTCAGCGCCAGCGGGATCAAGGCAATGATGATCAGTGCGTTGAAGATGATCGCCGACAGGACCGCGCTTTGCGGGCTTGCCAGGTGCATGACATTGAGCACCGCGAGTTGCGGGTAGAACGCCAGGAACATCGCCGGGATAATGGCAAAGTATTTCGCGACGTCGTTGGCAATCGAGAACGTGGTCAGCGCACCGCGCGTCATTAATAGTTGCTTGCCGATCTCGACCACTTCGATCAGCTTGGTCGGGTTGGAATCGAGATCGACCATGTTGCCGGCTTCGCGGGCGGCCTGGGTGCCGGTGTTCATGGCAACGCCAACGTCGGCCTGGGCGAGCGCCGGCGCGTCATTGGTGCCGTCGCCGCACATCGCCACCAGCTTGCCCTTGGCCTGCTCGTCGCGGATCAGCTTCAGCTTGTCCTCCGGCGTCGCCTGGGCCAGGAAATCATCGACGCCGGCTTCGGCGGCGATCGCGGCGGCCGTCATCGGGTTGTCGCCGGTGATCATCACGGTGCGGATACCCATGCGGCGCAGCTCCGCGAAGCGTTCGCGGATGCCGCCCTTGACGATGTCCTTCAGGTGGACGACGCCGAGCAGGCGGCCGTCCCTGGCAACCGCCAGCGGCGTGCCGCCGGCCTTGGCGATCTCATCCGAAATCGCCTGGATCTCGCGCGCAGCCTCGGAGATGACGCCTGTCTGCATGGCGCGCGCCGTATTGCCGGACGCTACCGCACGGAAGTCGCCGCCGCCGTCGACATAATTGAGGATCGCATCCACCGCGCCCTTGCGGACCGAGGACGCGCCGGCGTCGATGCCGCTCATCCGGGTCTGCGCGGTGAACGGAATGAAGGTCGCCGCCAGCTCCTTCATGTCGCGGCCGCGAATGCCGTACTTCTCCTTGGCCAGCACCACGATCGAGCGGCCTTCCGGCGTCTCGTCGGCGAGCGAGGCGAGTTGCGCCGCATCCGCCAGCTCCTGCTCGGTGACGCCGCGAACGGGACGAAACTCGGTCGCCTGGCGGTTGCCGAGGGTGATGGTGCCGGTCTTGTCCAGCAACAGCGTATCGACGTCGCCGGCGGCTTCCACCGCGCGGCCGGACATCGCCAGCACATTGAAGCGCACCAGCCGGTCCATGCCGGCAATGCCGATCGCCGACAACAATGCGCCGATGGTGGTCGGGATCAGCGTGACGAACAGCGCGACCAGCACCACCACCGAAATCGAGCCGCCGGCATAGGCCGCGTAGCTCGGGATCGTCACCGTCGCAAACACGAAAATGATGGTCAGCCCCGCCAGCAGGATGTTGAGCGCGATCTCATTCGGCGTCTTCTGCCGCTCGGCGCCTTCCACCAGTCTGATCATGCGGTCGATGAAGGTCGAGCCCTGAGCCGCCGTGATGCGGACGCGGATCCAGTCGGACAAAACCTGGGTGCCGCCGGTGACGGCCGAACGGTCGCCGCCGGATTCGCGGATCACGGGCGCGGATTCACCTGTTATCGCCGCCTCGTTGACCGACGCCACGCCCTCGATCACCTCGCCGTCGCTCGGGATATTGTCGCCGGCCTCGACCAGGACGATGTCGCCGACCTTCAGGCTGGTGCCGGACACCAGCTGATAGGCCTTGTCCGCACCCTTCAGCAGCTTGGCCTTGCTCTCGGTGCGGGTCTTCTTCAGCGATTCCGCCTGCGCCTTGCCGCGGCCTTCGGCGACCGCTTCGGCGAAGTTGGCGAACAGCACCGTGAACCACAGCCAGACGATGATCTGGAAGGTGAATCCGAGGTTGGCGCCGCCGGTGACGAGGTCGCGCAGGAAGATCACGGAGGTCAGTGCGGCGACGATCTCGACCACGAACATCACGGGGTTCTTGACCATCAGCCGCGGGTCGAGCTTGGCAAAGGCGGATCTGATCGCAGGCACGACGATCTTGGGATCGAGCATCGCCGAAGCCGTCACTTTTTTCTGCAGTTTCATGGTTTCCATGGACGTAACTCCGAGAGTCAAAACAGTATCTTGCGATCAAAACAGGGTGTTGGCGTTGCCAGCGAGGTGCTCGACGATCGGGCCGAGCGCTAGCGCCGGGAAGAAGGTGAGCCCGCCGATGATCAGGATGACGCCGACGACGAGGCCGACAAAGAGACCGCCGGTGGTCGGCAGCGTGCCGGCCGAGGGCGGGATCGACTTCTTGGCCGCGAGCGAGCCTGCCAGCGCCATCGCCGGCACGATCATGAAGAAGCGGCCGACGAACATCGAACTGGCAAGCGTCAGGTTGTAGAAGAAGGTATTGCCGGTCAGGCCGCCGAAGGCCGAGCCGTTGTTGCCGGTCGCGGAGGTGAAGGCATAGAGCACCTCCGTGAAGCCGTGCGGGCCCGAATTGGCCATCGACGCCACCGCCGACGGCAACACGACGGCGACCGCGGTCCAGCCGAGATACATCAAGGGCAGCACCAGAATGGCGAGCATGGCCATTTTGACCTCGCGCGCCTCGATCTTCTTGCCGACATATTCCGGTGTGCGGCCGACCATCAGGCCGGCGACGAAGATCGCCAGCACCACGAACAGCAGCATGCCGTAGAGGCCGGCGCCGACACCACCGACGATGATTTCGCCGAGCTGCATGTTGATCAGCGGGATCATGCCGCCCAGCGCGGTGAACGAGTCATGCATGGCGTTGACCGCGCCGCAGGAGGCCGCCGTGGTGACGACCGCAAACAGGCTGGAGGCAACGATGCCGAAGCGGACTTCCTTGCCTTCCATATTGCCGCCGGAGAGCCCGAGCGCGCTCAGCGCCGAGGTGCCATTGGCTTCCGCCCAGTAGGTGACGGTGACGCCCGCTAGGAACAGGACGCCCATCACGGCGAGGATCGCCCAGCCCTGACGCTGGTTACCGACCATGCGGCCGAACACGTTGGTGAGCGCCGCGCCGAGCGCGAAGATCGAGATCATCTGCACAAAATTGGACAGCGCGGTGGGGTTTTCGAAAGGATGCGCGGCGTTGGCGTTGAAGAATCCACCGCCATTAGTGCCCAGCATCTTGATCGCGACCTGCGAGGCGACGGGGCCGACCGCGATGGTCTGCTTGGCGCCTTCCAGCGTGGTGGCGTCGACATAGGCGCCCAGCGTCTGCGGCATGCCCTGCCACACCAGGAACAGGGTGTAGACCACGCAGATCGGCAGCAGCACATAGAGCGTGCAGCGCGTGACATCGACCCAGAAATTGCCAAGGGTACGCATCGAGGAACGCGAGAAGCCGCGGATCAGGGCAACCGCGAGCGCGATGCCTGTTGCCGCCGACAGAAAATTCTGGTGCGTCAGCCCCAGCATCTGCACCAGATAGGACAGCGTGCTTTCGCCGCCGTAGTTCTGCCAGTTGGTGTTGGTGATGAAGGAGATCGCGGTATTGAAGGAGAGGTCCTCGGCGACCGCGGATTGTTCGGCCGGGTTGAACGGCAACAGTGCCTGCAGCCGCATCAGGCCGTAGATGATCAGGAAGCCTCCGACGTGGAACAGCAGCATCGCGACCGTATAGGTTAGCCAATGCTGCTCGCGCCTTTCGTCGACGCCGCCGATCCAGTACAGCCCGCGCTCGACCGGACGCAGGACCGATGAGAGGAAGGTGCGCTCGCCGCTGAAAATGCGCGTCATGTACCAGCCGAGCGGTTTGACCAGCGCGACGATGATCGCGCAATAGAGAATAATCTGAATCCAGCCAATGGATGTCATAGTCGGAGTCCTTCAGGAGAGTCTGGCGGGCAGCAGCATGCGCAGCAGCGCAATCAGCAGCGCCGACGTCACAACAAACGCGAGCACGATCTGGAAAAGGGCGAGCATGGCGCGCTCAGAACCGTTCCGGCCGCAGCAGCGCGTAAGTGAGATAGAACAGCAGGCCCACCGAGACGAGGGCAGCGAGCGAGTAATCGAAAGTCATGGCGCTCTCCTTCTCACAGCCGTTCGCAGGCATAGGCGTAACCTATGCCTGCCACGAAGAAGCCGAGGCCTAGCGCCAGCATGACAATGTCCAGCATGGGATGTTCCTGTGCGATGGGAATCGCGAGGCCGACCAACGGCATTCGCGCTTGATGGCCGTGAAGTGCCATCGGGCGCATAGGTTTTCGAGACGGGAGAGAACGGGACGTTATAGGAATCTCATAAAGGCGACGGCCTCCACGGGTGTCGTCCCTGCGAACGCAGGGACCCATATCGCGTTGCTCCCCCGATAGGGCAGAGTCGCCAACGGCATTCGGAACATCGGCATCGGTGGCTATGGGTCCCTGCGCCCCGTGCGCAATTGCGCACTAGGCAGGGACGACGGGGACCATCTTTATGAAATCCCTATATCTTCACCCCTCGCCTCATCTCGTTTTCAAATGGCGTTTTCACCACTTTGGCAGCGTGGCTGCAATTTCAGCCCCGCTTCACGTGAGATATCGCCATGCTGCTCCCTTCAGAACATCAAAACCCCGCTGAACTCGGCGAGCGGCTGCGTAACGCCGATTCCGTTACCGCCGAAATCATGTCCGAGATCATCAGTCAGGCCTGCAGGCGTTTTCCCTCGCTCGGGCAGAGCGAAAAATCGACCCGCCTCGAGCGACTGCTCCAATCGGGCGCCTGGACCGATGCGGCCCTCGCCTTGATCGACCTGGAACTGCCGCTATGGCAACTCCGCCGCATCGCCTATGACGAGGGCGAATGGTATTGCGCGCTGTCGCGCCAACGCGAGCTTCCGGACTGGCTTGATCGATCGATCGAAGCCCGCCATGCCGATCTCGCGCTCGCCATTCTCAGCGCGTTCGTCGACGCCCAGCGCGTCAGCGCGCCATCGAGCCGAACCAGCGTTCCCAGCGTGTCGCGCGACGCCAACCTGCTCTACGAACCGATGTGCAGCGACAATTTCAGCTGAGCGGCCGTCCTACCGATTGTGAGAGTTCGCAGCCTTGGCGCAGCCTCCGCATCTTCCGCAGGAACTGAAGTCGGTTCAGGTACTCGCGCGCTTCGCCATGCGAATGATCGTGCTGACGGCCTTTGCCGCGTTCGGCAACGCAGGCTTCGGCAGGAGCCTGGTCGCATTGTTGTGGATGTCCGCCATACTCAGCGCCATCGTCGGCGCCTTCAGGCGCGAACTTCCGACCGACGTCGTCCTCAACCATTGGGACGAAGCGGCGGCCTATGCGGCGTTGTTTTCGCTAGTCACCGCATTCAATCACGCCGTCCCGGCCTGAAGCAACCCTGCGCCAATTTATGCGGCGCTTATGAGATCGCGGTCCTGTCGCCCTCGAATTCATACCCGGCCGGGAAGATATTGCACGCATGAGTCATGCCGTCTCCCGGCCAACAGCCACCCGAACATTCACAGCGAACGACAAAACCACGGAAGATTCGTGGCAACCGGGAACGCGCTGCTCGCCCACAGAAGGAATACCAACGTGAAGCTCGTCGAACCTCCATCGTGCAGTTCGCCATCTGCAATCATATTCATCGGCAGGAACAGCCGCGGCAACTGGGTCGCCCAGGAACAAAACGGTCTCTATGGCGGCCTGTTCGTCAACCGCGCGCAAGCCATCAAATACGCCTTGTTCGAAAACGGCCGTCATCCCGAAGCCGTCATCGAGGTCTCGCGCGAAATCGAACTCGACACGAATGGCCGTCCCGCGGACGATTCCGTGACCGTCAACCACACCCGGTCCGCGCGCGTTGCTTGATACGCCAGACCACCGTCACCCGGCAGGACTATCAGGAGCGCAGGATGGGTCAGCTTCAAACCGGTTCAAACCGTGAGCAGCTTGTTGATACCATGATTGGATTGACCCGCCTGCAAGCGGAAACGGCAGCGTACGCCATGACAGCCCGCACAAATTCCGCCACCTGGCTGGCGGGTTACATACCCGATCTTCCGACTCCATTTGACGAAGCCGGCGCGATTGACCTGGCGGCGTTCCGCCGGCTGTGCGAACGCCAGATCAAGGCCGGCGTCTCGGCGATCGTGGCAGGCGAAACCAGCGGCGAAAGCTCCACCCTGACGCCGGCGGAGCATGGCGCTATCGTTCGCACCGCCGTCGAGACCGCGCGCGGCCGGGTGCGCGTCATTGCCGGCGCGGGATCGAATTCGACCAGCCAGGCCATCGAATTGACCCGGCGCGCGGAGGCCGCCGGCGCCGATGCCGTTCTTTCGGTCGTGCCCTATTACAACAAGCCGACGCAAGCCGGCATTTGCGCGCACTTCGAAGCGGTCGCCGGCTCGACTGGCCTGCCCGTCATCCTGCACGACGTGCCTGCCCGAACCATCCGCGAATTGGCCGACGACACGCTGCTGCGGCTCGCCCGCTCCGGGCAGTTCATCGGCCTGAGGGATGCCAGCGGCGATGTCACACGCCCGACGCGGCTGCGGCCTGAGCTGCCGCACGGGTTCCGGCTCATGTCCGGGGACGACGCCACGGCGCCGGCTTCCATCATCAATGGCGGCGACGGCTGCATCTCCGTGATATCGAATGTGGCGCCGGAGCTGTGCAGCGAGATCTTTTCGAACTGCAGGCAGAGGCGGCTGCCGGCTGCAAGATACCTGCAGAGCCGGCTCGCACCGCTGACATCGGCCCTTTGCAGGGAGAACCCGGCTGCGCTGAAATATGCGCTATGCCTGCTCGGTTTCATTTCGCCGGATACGCGCCTGCCCATCGTTGGGCTCACCGATGCGGCCAAGGCCGAGGTCGCGGGCGCGATCGCCGATATCGGCGACGAGGAGCTGGCCTGCCCGATCCAGAGCTGGCGCGGACCTCGCCTTTGCAACGGTCTGGTCGCAACGTCTTAGAGTTTTTGAAATGAAATCGAGCGTTGCGGAAGTGGAGAAGCACGCCAGGACGCTGCGCGCCTGGCAACTCGCACTGCTACGATTCGCCGTAACCCTGGACAATGCCGATCGATTGGCGGTTCTGATGATCGCCGCCGAGATCGACAGACTCGGCGCAAGACATGAAAAGCCCGATTTCGGATTCTTCCGGAATACCAGCGCCGAACTATGCGCCGCCATTCTGCAGCCGAATGCGTCACGTGCCGCGGTGTTACACCAGTTTGTCGTGCGGATCGATGACGAGCGCCTGAGGCGCACGTTCGCTGCCGTATTGGAAATCAACCAGCCGAATGCTGCTTCGGCTGCCAAGCCTGCAAAACGCGACAGAAGTCTGTGGCGAGGACTATCCTCCTGGAGCGACCACGCACTCCAGGAAGAACTTTAGCAGGGTCCGCTAGGTGCCACCGGCGGATGCACTGCCGAGGCGGTGTTTTTCATGCCATTTCGGCCCGGGGCCGCGCATATAGTGGTCTTCCGGGTGATATTTTCCGACCGGCCCCTCCCAGGACGATTTCAGGAACGCTGACACAATGGCGAGGGCCCTGCGCAGCATTGAAACCGTAACGGCGAGCGAAAGTGGACGCATATGATCCTCCACGCAATCGATCGAGTTGAGACCGGGGGCTCTGATCAGCAGCGCGCTGTAGGAACCGGTGCTCTGCGACAATCTCGGCTAAAGCTGACCTGGCAGCCTAATCGGCGACAAACCGATCGCCCTCCAGCCTGACCGACGGATAGCGAACGCCGCGAATCCTCAGCTCACGGGCAAGCCGCCGCAGCTTGGCTTCGGCAATGATCCTGAATACGGCGCTGAGGAAGCGCCTCGCCCCGCGAGCGCTTCGGCCGGTTATGGCGCGGACGGGCTTTGCCGCCGTTCTTGCGAAACGATAGTTGCCTGGATGGAAATTCGGCCAGTCATGATCCGATTGGCGATGGCGCGCCGGTTCGGGCAACCGGTCATCGGCGAACGCTGGATATGTCATCTTCCGTCTCCATCACGGCCCTATGCCGCCTGCTGGAAGATGAGTCGGAAGGCATATGAATTCGAGAGCAGCCTTTTTGCTTTCGCATAGGAACGACATAAGCACCGCGATCGGCAGAGCCATCCATCCCATGACAATGCCGCGGCCCACTATGCCGTCACTATATGACGCGCCGTTCGGCCGTCTCGAATTCATATGGCGTACGGACCTATATGAAATCGGGCGCCGCGCTGGCCGGCGCCGGTTTTAGGACGGCATTTCGATGAACACGGTGACTTGCGGCGACGACCTTCGCGGAAGCAGAGCCGCACAGGGATCATCGATCGCCATGCGCCCATCGCCTCTTCGCAACCAATCCCGCTGTGTCGCGAACTCGCCATTTCTGCGTCCCGGTGCCGAAGACCTCAGCGAGGCCATTCCGGTGTTTTTCATCGGCCGTAACCAGCGCGGCCATTGGGTCGCGCGAGGCGCTGACGGGAAATCCGGCGGGCTGTTCTGGCGCAAGCAGGCCGCCATTCGTTTCGCCACGCGAAGTGCGTGGCCGGCGCGGTGCGCGACGATATTCCCGTCCGACAACATCGAGCTGGACCTGGAAAACCAGGGCAATCCGCTGCTGGCTCACATCGACGTCACACGAATGTTACGAAGGTTGAGCGCTGCCATCGGGGTCTTGCTGGTGACGGCCGTCCTTGCCGGCATCGTCGCGATGAGGGCCGGAATATTCCTGTCCCGCCTGAATTATTGACTCGGACCGATCGTATCCCGAGGCGACCAAGCCTTTACCTGCCGTCTGTTCACCCTTACGATGCCACCGGCAGCGAGCGCCGTTGCCCGGATCATTGCGCCAGAGGCCAGGGTCTTTCAGTCACGCCCTATTGTTATTGACGCAACCATGAACTCCACCAGCGCGAACCTTTCCGATATCCTGGATCGTATTCTCAACACGGCAGCCGACAACCTGCGGTTCGCGAAGATATTGGTCCAACTGGGCCTCGATCCCGACAACATCACCTACGACGCCATTTTCAATCGCCTTCTGGAAATCCTGCTGGCGAACATCACGCTTGCCAATATGTTTGCCCTGGTTGGCGCCGTCTTCTTTGTCGCCACGCTGCTGACCCAGACGATGGTGCCGCTGCGCGTTGCCAACATGGTCGGCTGCGCCTGTTTCGCCGGCTTCGGCGCGCTCACCGGAGACATCAAGACTTTTCTGCTTTATCTCCTGCTGCTGCCGATCAACGCGCTTCGCCTTCATCAAATGCTCAACCTGGTCAAGAAGGCGCGCACCGCCACCGCGGGCGACATGTCGATGGAATGGCTGAAGCCGTTCATGACCACGCGCAAGTATCGCAAGGGCGACATCCTGTTCAAGAAGGACGATCCCGCGCATGACATGCTCCTGACCGTCACCGGCCGGTTTCTGGTCAAGGAGATCGGCGTCGCGGTGCCGCCGGGACGCCTGATGGGCGAACTCGGCTTCCTTTCGCCGGACAACCGGCGAACGGCGACGATCGAATGCACCGAGGATGGGCAGGTGCTGACCATCACCTATGAGAAGCTGCTCGAGATCTACTTTCAAAACCCGCAATTCGGGTATTATTTTCTGGTCCTGACCAGCCAGCGCCTGCTGGAAAACATCTCGCGGCTCGAGACCATCGTGGCACAAAACAAGACCGCGGAGCAGGCCGCCGCGGCAACCCGCACCAACTGAGCATCGCCGCTTGCGCTAGAGCGTTTTCGAGCGAAGTGGACGCCGGTTCGCGTAAAGAAAACGCGTCAAAACAAAAGTAGAGCCCGGTTCTGATTCAATCAGAACCGACAAGGCTCCAGCCCTACTCGGCCGCGCTGCGGATCTCGGCCTTTTCGGCGCGCACGGCGCAGAACTTGAATTCGGGAATCTTGCCGAACGGATCGAGCGCCGGATTGGTCAGGAGATTCGCCGCCGCCTCCGCGTAGCAGAACGGCATGAACACCATGTTCTCCGGCACGTCGCGGTCGGAACGCACCTTGACCTCGACGGCGCCGCGGCGGGTTTCAAGCCTGATGAAATCGCCGGGCCATACGCCGAGCCGCCGCATGTCCTTTGGCGACATGAAGGCCACCGCCTCCGGCTCGATCTGGTCGAGCACGCTGGCGCGGCGGGTCATCGAGCCGGTGTGCCAGTGCTCGAGCACGCGCCCCGTCGACAGCACCATCGGATATTCGTCGTCGGGCACCTCGTCCGGCGGGATCACATGCGCCGGCACGATCTTGCCGCGGCCGCTCGCGGTCGGGAAACCGGTGGTGAAGATGATCTCGTTGCCGGGCTGATCGGAGGCGTCGACCGGATAGGTCACCGCACCCTCGCGCACCAGCCGCTCCCAGCTGATGTTCTGCAGCGACGGCATCACCTGCGTCATCTCGGTGAACACGTCGGCCGGACCGTCGTAGTTCCACGGCAGGCCCATGCGTCTGGCGATTTCCTGGATGATCCAGAGATCCTGCCGCGCGTCACCGGGCGGCTTGATCACCTCGCGCGCCAATTGCACGCGGCGGTCGGTGTTGGTGAAGGAGCCGGATTTCTCGGCAAACGCCGAGGCCGGCAGGATCACATCGGCATGGAATGCAGTTTCGGTGACGAACAGATCCTGCACCACCAGATGATCGAGTTTCGCCAGCGCCTCGCGCGCATGCTGCAGGTCGGGGTCCGACATCGCGGGGTTTTCGCCCTCGATATACATGCCGGTGATCTCGCCGGCATGGATCGCGTTCATGATCTCGACCACTGTCAAACCACGGACCGGATCGAGATCCTGGTGCCAGAGCTTTTCGAAGGGCTCGCGCAGATCGGTGCGGCCGACCGGCTGGTAGTCCGGCAGGAACATCGGAATCAGGCCGGCGTCGGAGGCGCCCTGCACGTTGTTCTGGCCGCGCAGCGGATGCAGGCCGGTGCCGGGACGACCGATCTGGCCGGTGATCAGCGCCAGCGCGATCAGGCAGCGCGCATTGTCGGTGCCGTGGATGTGCTGGCTGATGCCCATGCCCCAGAAGATCAGCGACGCGCGCGACCGCGCATACATCCGCGCCACTTCCTTCAAGGTTTCGGCCGGGACGCCGCAGATCGCTTCCATTTTCTCCGGCGGGAAATCCTTGATGCGCTCGGCGAGTTCGTCGAAGCCTTCGGTATAGCCCGCGATATATTGCTGGTCGGTCAGCCCTTCGGTAATGATGGTATGCAGCATCGCGTTCAGCATCGCGACGTCGCTGCCGGGCTTGAACTGCAGATGCTGGTGGGCATGGCGCGACAGCGTCTGCCGGCGCGGGTCGATCACGATCAGCTTGGCACCGCGCTGGGCGGCGTTCTTGATGTAGGTCGCGGCGACCGGATGGTTGACGGTCGGGTTGGCGCCGATCACGATGATGACTTCGGCATCCATGGCGGCGGCGAACGGCGCCGACACCGCGCCCGAGTTCAGGCCTTCCATCAGCGCCGCCACCGACGAGGCGTGGCACAGCCGGGTGCAGTGATCGACATTGTTGGAGCCGAACCCGGTGCGCACCAGCTTCTGAAACAGATAGGCCTCCTCGTTGGAGCCCTTGGCCGAGCCGAAACCGGCCAGCGCCTTGACGCCCTTCTCGTCGCGGATCCTGACGAGGCCCTTTGCCGCGACATCCAGCGCCTCTTCCCACGACGCTTCGCGGAAATGCGTGAACGGATTGGCCGGGTCGACCTGGTCGTTGGAATCCTTCTTCGCGTTCGGCAGCCGCACCAGCGGTTTGGTCAGGCGATGCGGATGGTGGATATAGTCGAAGCCAAAGCGCCCCTTGACGCAGAGCCTGTTGTGATTGGCCGGACCGTCGCGGCCCTCGGCGTAGATGACCTTGTCGTCCTTGACCTGATAGGTGACCTGGCAGCCGACGCCACAGAACGGGCACAGCGAATCCACTTTCTTGTCCGCGTAGGTCACGCGGGTCTGGTTCTCGTCGAGCATCACGGACGGCATCAGCGCGCCGGTCGGACAGGCCTGTACGCACTCGCCGCACGCCACGCAGGTGGACTCACCCATCGGATCGTCGAAGTCGAACACGATTTTCGACTCGTGGCTGCGATAGGCCATGCCGATGACGTCGTTGACCTGCACCTCGCGACAGGCGCGCACGCAGAGCCCGCACTGGATGCAGGCGTCGAGATTGACGCTCATCGCCGGATGGCTGGTGTCGCTTTGCCAGCGCTCGGCCGCGGGAAAGCGGCTCTCGGTCACCTCGACCTTCTCGGCCCAGTGCCAGAATTTCGAATCGGGATCGTGCGAGGTCTCGCGCGCCGGCTGGTCGGCGACCAAGAGCTCCATCACCATCTTCTGCGCCGAGACCGCACGCGCACTCTCGGTCTTCACCTTCATGCCGACACTCGGCGTCCGCTTGCAGGACGCCGCCAGCACGCGCTCGCCCTCGATCTCGACCATGCAGGCGCGGCAATTGCCGTCGGGCCGATAGTCGGGCTCGGGTGAATAGCACAGATGCGGGATCTCGCGGCCCTGGCGTTTTGCAACTTGCCAGATGGTCTCGCCGGCGTTGGCTTCGACCTGCTTGCCGTCGAGTTCGAACTGGATCTTGGTCATTCCGCCGCTTCCTTGAACTCGTCGGGGAAGTATTTGATCACCGAGGTTAGCGGATTCGAGGCCGCCTGCCCGAGCCCGCAGATCGACGCATCGCGCATCGCCTGGCTCAACTGGTCCAGCAATTCACGGTTCCAGACCGGCTTTTCCATCAGGATCGCCGCCTTCTGGGTGCCGACCCGGCACGGCGTGCACTGGCCGCAGCTCTCATCCTCAAAGAAGCGCATCAGGTTCAGCGCCGCCCCCCTCACACTGTCCTGGTCGGACAGGATCACAACCGCGGCCGAGCCGATGAAGCAGCCGTATTTTTCGAGGGTGCCGAAATCGAGCGGGATGTTGTCCATCGATGCCGGCAGGATGCCGCCCGACGCGCCGCCCGGCAGATAGGCGTGGAATTGATGGCCGTCCGCCATGCCGCCGCAGAACTCGTCAATCAGTTCACGCACGGTGATGCCGGCGGGCGCCAGCTTCATGCCGGGATTGCTAACGCGGCCCGAAACCGAATAGCTGCGCAGACCGTGACGGTCGTTGCGGCCATGGCCCTTCCACCAGTCGGCGCCCTTCTCGACGATGTCGCGCACCCACCACAGCGTCTCGATATTGTTGATCAGCGTCGGCAGGCCGAACAGCCCGACCTGGAACGGATAAGGCGGCTTGTGCCTGGGCAGGCCGCGCTTGCCCTCGATGCTTTCGAGCAGCGAGGATTCCTCGCCGCAGATATAGGCGCCGGCGCCGCGGCGCATGTGCAGCACCGGGCCGCCGGGCGGCAGCTTGGCTATTTCGCGCGTCAGAATTTCGCGGCTGGCCGGATATTCGTCGCGCAGATAGATGTAGACGTCGGTCGCCTCGACCACATGGGCGCCGATCAGCATGCCCTCGATAAAACGGTGCGGGTCGGTTTCGAGGTACCAGCGATCCTTGAAGGTGCCGGGCTCGCCCTCGTCGCCATTAATCGCCATCAGCCGCGGACCGGGCTCGCCGATCACGGAGCGCCATTTCCGGCCCGTGGGAAAGCCCGCCCCGCCGAGACCACGCAGCGACGCGTCGTCGAGCGCCTTCAGCAGATCTTCCTTTGACAACGCACCGGAGCGCAGCCTGTTCAGCAGCGCATAACCGCCGCCGGCCACATAGGCGTCGTAGCCGACATAGTCGGGCAGATGCGCATGGGTCTGGCCGGCCTTGGCCGCGGCAAGCACATTGGTCACGGTCGCATGATCGACGAAGTGATGGCCGACCTCGGCCACGGGCGCGGTATCACAGCGGCCGACGCAGGGCGCGCGCACCACGCGGATGCCGGGACCGGCCTTGTCCTGCAGTTGATTCAGCAGCGCTTCCCCGCCCAGCATGGCGCAGGTGAGCGAGTCGCAGACGCGAATGGTCAGCGGCGCGATATCAGGCTCGCCTTCCTTCACCACGTCGAAATGCGCATAGAAGGTCGCGGTCTCGAACACCTCGGCAAACGACAGCTTCATCTCGTCGGCGAGGGCTGCGAGATGCGCCGCCGTGATCTGGCGATACTGGTCCTGGATCAGGTGCAGATACTCGATCAGGAGATCGCGGCGCCGCGGCCGGTCGCCGAGCAGGACCTCGATTTCATGCGCGGCCGTCGGATCGACCTGGCGGCCCTTCGGGGTCGATTTAGCCCGCTTCCGTCCCGCGCCCGGGTGCTCGAATGGGCGAACTTTTTGTACGTCGTGGACCATGCATATCGACCTTGACCAATTTGGATCAACTCTAAGCCGTGGCATGCCAGATGCCAAGAGAATTATTACGATCCGATAAGCATTTAAGGGGCACGCAGTTGTGCTGCATACCCTCAAATCAACGCCGTTCGGGACCGGAAGTTCTCAAGTCTTGAAGGCCTCAAGTCTTGAAGTTCTCAAGTCTTGCCCATGCAGTCCTCGATGTAGAACCAGCGGTCGTCGCCCGCCAAACCCTTCTGCTTCACCTCGGTGCGGCAGGCCTTGAGCCTGGTCTTGTTGGCGCTCCACTTGGCCTTCATGTCCTTCAGCTTTTCGGCGGTCAGCTTCATTTTCGAGGGCTTGGCGGCCGGGGCGGGTGTGGTGGCCGCCGGCGCGGCAGCGGGCGCGGTAGAGGTTTGGGCCGAAGCCGTGTTGAGCATGCCGGCGACAAGCAGCGCGGCAGCAAGACAAATTCCGATGCGAAGCATTGGGAGATTCCCCTGATCTGTTGATTGGTTTTGACGAGACGGCGAGAGGCACCGCGGGACGAGAATTGCCGTCCCGCGATGCAATCCGCGATCAGAAGATCTTGACGGCGCTTTCCAGCGTTTTCCAGATACCCCAGGCGAGCGGGATGCCGACGAACGCCCAGAACAGCGCGGCCTTGCCGTCGAGTCCGCCGAACCCGATGCCGTAGGAACCGGATGTCCCCGATGCACTGGCAGTGGCCGACGCCTCCTGCAGCTTGGAGACCTCATCGACACTCATGTGCCACTTCGAATCGACCGGCTTGATCAGGTAGTTGCAGATCAGCCCGGCGACTAGCATCGCGCACAGGATGTACATCGTGGTGTTGTAGAGCTGGTCGCGCGGAACGCCGGCCGCGAGCTGGAACTCGCGGATATAGTTGACCACGACCGGACCGATGATGCCGGCCGTCGACCAAGCCGTCAGCAGACGGCCATGGATGGCGCCCACGAACTGGGTGCCGAACATGTCAGCGAGATAGGCCGGCACGGTGGCGAAGCCACCGCCATACATCGACAGGATGATGCCGAAGCCGACCACGAACAGAAGTTTCGAACCCATCACCGCAAAGGTCGGCGCCAGTGCGTATAGCACGATGCCGAGGATGAAGAACGTATAGTAGGTGTTCTTGCGACCGATCTTGTCCGACAGCGACGCCCAGAAGAACCGGCCGCCGATGTTGAACAGCGAGAGCAGCCCGGCAAAGCCGGCCGCGATGCCCGCAATCGTCGCCTTCTGCGTGGCGTCGAGCGCGTTGAAACCGACGTTGGGCAATCCGATCAGCTTGCCGGCAAAGATTTCCTGCAGCATCGGCGAGGCCATGCCGATCACGCCGATGCCCGCCGAGACGTTGAGGCACAGCACCCACCAGATCAGCCAGAATTGCGGCGTCTTGTGCGCGTTGTCGAGATGGACGTTGTTCTTCGAGATCATCGCGTTCGCCTTGGAAGGCGGCGTCCAGCCTTCCGGCTGCCAGTTCGGCGGCGCGACACGGTAGGAGAAGGCGCCGATCACCATGAACACGAAGTAGATCACAGCCATGGCGAGGAAGGTTTCCCAGACACCCACCGAAGTCGGGGTCTTGAAATAGTTCATCAGCAGGTTCGCCAGCGGCGCGCCGATCATGGCGCCGCCGCCGAAGCCCATGATCGCCATGCCGGTCGCCATGCCGCGACGATCCGGAAACCATTTCACCAGCGTCGACACCGGGGAGATGTAGCCGAGGCCGAGACCGACGCCACCGATGACGCCGGCGCCGAGCCACATGATCCAGAGCTGATGCACATAAACGCCGAATGCGCCGATCAGCAGGCCGCCGGCCCAGCACAGCGCGGCAACGAAGCCGGCCTTGCGCGGTCCGACGCGCTCGAGCCAGCCGCCCCATATGGCGGCGGAGACGCCGAGGAGAACGAAGAACAGCGTGAACATCCAACCCAGGCTGGCGACCTTCCAGTCGCAGGTGGTGGTGAACAGTTCCTGCATCAGCGACATGTCGGGGCAGGCCTTCGGCGCGGTCAGACCGATCGCACGCGACAGCGGCAACCAGAACACGCTGAAGCCATAGGCCATGCCGATGCACAGATGAATGCAAAGCGCGGCGGGCGGCACCAGCCAGCGATTGAAGCCGGCGGTCGCGATCGTCCGCTCCCTGTCGAGAATTCCCGCTCCGGCGCCGGACACCGTTCCGGCACTGCTGATTGTCGTCATCGTTATCTCCCCCTGCAGCCCGCCCTTGATGGCGCTTCTGCCGTCCACGATCCCGTTGTCCTCGGCGCCACAGCGGAGCAATCCCACATTGCTGCCCCGCAGTTTCCAGGATGCGCCGGGATCGATAAGCGCACTCGAGAACTAAACCCCGGACACCACCCACTATGCCAATTGCGGTGCCAACTTCGGCGAAATTTGGCCTGCCACGGAACGGTTTTGTGTCGTGTACAAAAACACGACTCCGCTTCCACAAGCCGCAGAGGAATTCAATTGGGACAGAAGCAGGGACCTGAGTCGATAGGCAAAAGGTAGATATCGCTCAACCGAGGCGATCACCCGATGACAGGCGGCGCATCATTGGATTTTCCTATCGAGCCATTCGTCTTCTCTATCAGGAAAACGATGCGGGTTTCGCCGCGCTCGGAGATCTCGACCTTGTCGCCGGTTTCCCGGATCAGGTTGGGAATATCGATTACCGATAGCGGATCGGTACAGTGAACTTCGAGGAAGTCGCCGGGCGCGACCGCCTTCAGCGCCTTGCGTGTCTTCAGCGCCGGGAGCGGGCACTTCAGGCCGGTGAGATCGAGCTTGGTGGTGGTCATGTTGCGAACATGGCGAAGCCTGTGCGAAGGGTCAATCAAATCAGACTGGCGTAGGACAGGAAGGCGACCGTCTGGCCGGGCTCGACCTGCGTGACGTCTTCGCCGAGTTCGACCAGGCCGTCGGTGTCGACCAGCGAGGACAGCAGCCCCGCGCCCTCACGCGGAAACTTCACGGCCTCGATCGCGCCGTCACCGGCCTTGCGCAGGCTGACGCGGACATATTCGCGGCGGGCGATTTTCTTTTTGTAGGCAAAGCCGGCACGGACCGGCATCGGAACCAGCTTGTCCTGCATCGCGCCCGACAAGGCCAGAACGGTCGGCCGCACCACGTGAACGAAAGTAACAAAACTCGCCACCGGATTGCCTGGCAGGCCGATGAGCGGCGAGCCGTCGATGATCCCCATCGCGACCGGGCGTCCCGGCTTGATCGCCATCCGCCACAGCACCAGCCTGCCGACGCTTTCGACGGCTGCCTTGACGTGGTCCTCCTCGCCGGTCGAAACGCCGCCGGTGGTGAGGATCAGGTCGTGCGTCGCCGCCACCTGCTGCAAGGCGTGCGCGAGCGAGGCGCGATCGTCCCTGAGGATGCCGAGATCGCTGACCTCGCAGCCGAGCCTTGCCAGCATTGCCATCAGCATGAAGCGGTTGGAATCGAACAACTGCGCCGCGCCGCGCGCTTCACCGGGCGAAACCAGTTCGTTGCCGGTCGAGAACACCGCGACGCGGATGCGCCTGACGACGTCGAGCTGCGTCAGGCCAAAGGCCGCGACCAGCGCGACATCCTGCGGCCGCAGCCGCCGGCCGGCCTTCAATGCGGCGTGGCCTGCGGGAATGTCCTCGCCCGCGGGCCGCACATTGGCGCCCGGCTTCAGCCCGGCGGGAAGCACAACCTGGCCGTCTTCGAGGCGGACGTCCTCCTGCATGAACACGGTATCGGCGCCGTCCGGCATCGGCGCGCCGGTAAAGATGCGCATCGCCTGCCCCGGTTTGACCGGGGCCGCCGCGGAGCCGCCGGCCTGAACGCGCCCGGTGATCGGGAATGCCTGCTCGTCCTTGCGTGGTAGGTCGCGGCTCGCCATCGCGTAGCCATCGACCGCGGAATTTGTGAAAGGCGGCAGCGGCAGTGGCGCCGCAATATCGTGCGCGAGAATCCGGCCATCGGCCCCGACCAGCGCAACGCTCTCGATATCCCGCACCGGCGTGACGCGCGCGGCGATGAGGCTGACGGCCTCATCGACCGACATCATCGGGCCGCCGAAGGCAAAGCAATCGTCGGACAGTTGCGCCATGTGCGGGATCAGCCCTCAGCTTCGCTCTTGGCCAAGAGATCGTCGACCGGCATCGCCGACCGCTGCATCATGGCCGCAATGGCCTCGATATCATCGAGATGGGCCGTGGGAAGCGTGGTTTCAACCGCGGTGTCGGTTGCGATTCCGACCACACCGGGGTCGTCGGGGAACAGCAGCGGCTTGGCGTTGGCAGCGCGATGGACCTCGATCTTGTGGTGCGGATCGCGCTTGAAGCCCTCGATGACGACGAGGTCGACCCGCGCCATTTTCGCCAGCAGTTCCGGCAGCCTCGGCTCGCCGGCGCCGCGCAGCTCGTGCATCAGGGCCCAGCGCCGGGTCGAGGACACCAGAACCTCGGTCGCCCCGGACTCGCGGTGCCGCCACGAGTCCTTGCCGGGCACGTCGACATCGAAGGCATGATGGGCGTGCTTGATGACGGAAACGCGCAGGCCGTTTTTGAGCAAAAGCGGGATCACCCGCGTCAGCAAGGTGGTCTTGCCGGCGCCGCTCCATCCCGCGAGGCCTATTACTTTCATCGCATTCTCCGGAACCCGGCATCCCCTTGCCGTCATTGCGAGGAGCCAACGGGTCCGGCCTTTGGCCGGCCCGATGATAAACTCCGCGACGAAGCAATCCATTCTTCCTTGCATGGTAAGATGGATTGCTTCGCTTCGCTCGCAATGACGGGACGGGCGGTATTCGCTCGATCTCTCAAATGCTTTATATCGGCTGACAGCCATTGTCATGCTAACCTGCCGAGATGATGAAAATCGACAAGGCCCCCGTCCCCCTGATCGTGCCCAACCCGGATGATCCGCGGCTGACCGAGCGCGTCACCGGGACCGACCAGACCGGCGCCACGGTCGAAATCCGGGTGCCGGTGGAACGGCCGCTGACGCTGTACCTGAACGCACAGGAAATCGTCACCATGATGACGATCGGCGACTATCCGGAGTATCTCGCGCTCGGCTATCTCCTGAACCAGAACATGCTGAAATACGACGACGTCGTCACCGAGGTCGAATACGACGACGATCTGCAGGTGGTGGTGGTGCGCACCGAGCACCACACCAACTTCGAAGCGAAGCTGAAAAAGCGCACGCAGACCTCGGGCTGCGCGCAGGGCACGGCGTTCGGCGACCTGCTGGAGGCCGTCGAAAGCGTGGCGCTGCCGAAAGCCGAGTTGCGCACCTCCTGGCTCTACCAGATGACGCATGCGATCAACACCATGCCTTCGCTCTATCTGGAGGCCGGTGCGATCCATGGCTGCGTACTGTGCAGGCAAGGCACGCCTGTCTGCTACACCGAGGACGTCGGCCGCCATAACGCGGTCGACAAGATCGCGGGCTGGATCTATCGCCACGGCGTCGATCCCGCCGACAAGATTCTCTACACCACCGGGCGTCTCACCTCCGAGATGGTGATCAAGACGGTGCGGATGGGGATTCCCATTCTGGTCTCGCGCTCGGGCTTCACCGCCTGGGGCGTCGAGTTGGCGCGACAGGTCGGACTGACGCTGGTCGGACGCACCAAAGGCAAGCGCTTCATTGCGCTGTCGGGCCAGGAGCGCATCGTGTTCGACCAGAACCTTGCCTTTGTCGAAGAGGAATCGGCGCGGCACAAGCGCAAGGGCGAAGACCGTGACGACTGAAATTCCTGCCGTGCTGCTCGCCGGCGGACTGGCGCGGCGGATGGGCGGCGGCGACAAGCCGATGCGCACGATTGGCGGCCGCACCATCCTGGAGCGGGTGATCGCGCGGCTCGGGCCGCAATGCAACGGTCTCATTCTCAACGCCAATGGCGATCCCGCCCGCTTCGCGGCGTTTGGCCTGCCTGTAATCCCGGACGGCGTCGCCGATTTCCCGGGACCGCTCGCCGGCATTCTGGCCGCCCTCGACTGGGCCGCGGCCAATCGCCCGGAGGTGTCGCTGGTGCTGAGCGCCGCCGGCGATTGTCCGTTCCTGCCGCGCGATCTGGTGTCGCGGCTCCATGGCGCGCTGACGTCGGAGAATGCAGAACTCGCGGTCGCCGCGTCCGACGGACAGTCCCATCCGGTGATCGGATTGTGGAGCGTGCGTCTACGCGAACAACTCCGCCACGCGCTGGTGGTCGAGGATGTCAGAAAGATCGACCGCTGGACCGCGCGCTACAGGTTGGCCACCGTGACATGGCCGGTTACGCCGCTCGACCCGTTCTTCAACGCCAACACCATGGACGACATCGCCGAAGCCGAGCGGCTGGCGGCGCTGGACGGCGGCTGACACGGGCTTCGATTTCTTCAACCACTTCCGGAACGCAGCGATCGCAAGCTAATTCAGTTCGCTGTCAATTCGTCGAACAGCCCGCGCATCCAGTCGATCACGGCGCGCGATGCGGGGTTGCGCTTGAGATGATTTTGCACGAGAAGCCACACCTCGAGCCGCCGCGGCAGCAACGTCGCGCGAAGGCCTCGATCGGCCAGCAACGAGCCGCAAACATGCTCGGGCAATATCCCGATCGCCCGATGCGACTGCACCAGCTGGCGTATCACGCGAAGGTTGTCCGTCACGCAGCGGCTTCGCGCCTTGAGGCCCTGGGCTTTTAGAAACGCCATCTCCGCTGTGTTGTCGAGTTCATCAGGGTATCCGCAGACCACCGGTTCCTCGCCGGCCTCGATCGTCTCCCGCGGTTCGAACAGATAGAGGCGGACGTCCGCGAGCTTCGTAATCGTGAAATTGCCCTTCTCCGGCTTGCGTAACCGCACCGCCAGGTCGGCCTCCCAGCGCGCAAAATTGACGTTCTGTCCGGAGGTCAGGAGCTGCAGCGTCAGACCGGGATTGCGGACCAGAAATTCCGCCGACTTCGGCGCCAGAATTTCCTCGGCCAGCGAATTGGTGGTGGCAAGGCGGATGCGTCCGGCAACGCCACGCGCCGCGTTTCCGAGTGCGCCGATCTCGGCAACGTGCCGGGCGATCTCCTGAACATGATCGAGAATCTGTTCGCAATGCGCCGTCGGCTTCCGCACGCCGTCGGTCGCCGTAAACAAGGCCACGCCTAGCGTCTTTTGCAGGCGCGCCAGCCGCCTCGAAATCGTGGTTTCGTCCATGCCGAGCCGAATGCCGGCACCGGCGAAAGTGCCGCTGTCCCGGATGGCGGCAATGATGCGCAGGTCGTCCCAATCCATCGCAGCGGATTATCACATCCGGCGGCTACCTGCAAAATCGCAGCGATTGGTCTCAACTTTCCTGCATAACTACCAGCAACCTGCCCAAGCCCGAGGATTTTCCAGCCGAATTCGGCGGCTCCGGCGAGGCGATGGCGGAATGACCTTGCGGCGGGCGGCCCCTTGAACCCGGTCGCCGCCCGCAGCGACTACTGCACGCCGCCCGGGTCACGGGCGGAAATCGAGAATTCCAGATGATCGACTTCCTGTGGGGCGCTCTGGCCTTCATTTTCCGGGCGATTAATTTCGTCCTGGACATCGCGGTAGGTATTTCGCGAATGCAGCGGCTTGCCCGGCTGTTCACCGGCAGCGATGCGATCGTCGAGGTGCCGTCGGAGCCAAAGGCCCTGCCAGCGGCGGCGCAACGTGCGCTCGCCGAGGCCGAGCAGCGGCGTCACGACGGCGCTGACTTCATCGACAAATATGTCCGCCCATCCTGCAAATAGCCGGACGACTCAAGCCGCCAGCGGAACGTTCCACGCATCGTAGCCATAGACCCCGTCGGCATTGGTTTGTCCGCTGAGCCATTTGTTGGCACGCGAAGTCTGCTGGACCAGTTCCGTCCGCTCCTTTCGGGTCGCCTCGAAGCGGCGGAGCGCGTTGGCGACGCCGTCGCGTTCCACACCGTCGAGGCAGCGCGACAGCACCGCGGCATCCTCGATCGCCATCGCCGCACCCTGTGCCATATAGGGCGTCATCGGATGGCAGGCGTCGCCGAGCAGCGTCACGTTGCGATCCGTCCAGCGCGCCAGCGACTCGCGATCGACGATCGCCCATTTGTGCACATCTGGACACGCGGCCAGCACCTGTTCGACCTGGCGGTCGAAACCGGCAAACGCCTTGCGCAATTCCCTGACGTCGCCCTTCGCCGACCACGACTCGATGCGAAACTCCGGCTCCGGCTGGCTGGTGACGAGGTAGATCTCGCTACGGTCCGGCTTGACGTAGTAGATGACGATGTGGCGGTCCTCGCCCCACCATTTGGTGCAGTCGTCGATTTTATCTCCGCCCAGGAGTGCTGCGGGATAGGTCGTCCGGTAGGCGATACGGCCGGTGAAATTCACCGGCGAGGCGCCGAACAGGATATCGCGCACGATCGAATGAACGCCGTCCGCGCCGATCACGGCATCAACGGTCGTCGTTGCGCCGTTGGCGAATGTCAGTTGCACGCCATCGCCGGTCTCGTCCAGCCCGGCCAGCTTGTGGCTGAGCTTGACGCATTCGTCAGGCACGGCGCTCGCCAGCGCCGCATGCAGGTCGCCGCGATGCGCCAGCAGATAGGGCGCGCCGTACTTCTGTTCGGCGCTCTCACCAAAAATCATGTCGAACTTGATTTCACCGGTGCGCCGGTCGCGGTTGTTCCAGGAGCGCGGATAGAACGATTGCCCGCGAAGTTTTTGTTCCAGCCCCAGCCCGCGCAACACTTGCATGGCATTGCAGCCGATCTGGATGCCGGCGCCGAGCCGCGCGAATTGCGTCGCCTGTTCGTAGACGGTGACGTCGATGCCCACCCGCCGCAGCGCCGCGGCGGCGGCTAGCCCGCCCATGCCGGCGCCGGCAATCGCAATCGACAGAGGTCTTGCCATTACCGTCCCCCCGCGCAAATCTTTTTTCTTTTTAAGCCGGCCGAAACCCCGCCTGCTCCAGCGCCGCACGGCCTTCGTGCGACACCAGCGCGTCGAGGAAGGCCTGCATGGCCGGCCGCTGCTTGCGCGCCTTCACCAGCGCGAAATCATAATGCTCTTCGGCAAAGGGAATGAAACCCAGGTTTGATGCATGCGCCACCGGCGCAATGGTCATGCCCCAGTCGGCGCGGTGCTGCGCCACGGCAGCCGCAACCGCATTATGCGAGCGCGGCTGATTCCAGTAACCGTCCGGCGTCGCACCGCCCAGCAGGCGGTCGATCAAGATTCGCGTGCCGGCGCCCTGGTTGCGGTTGACCATGATGCAGGCGGGATCGGCGAGCGCGGCGCGCACTGCGTGCTCGGCACTCAAGCTTTCGAAGCGCCGATCGCCCTTTCTGAACACGATGCCCTGCATCCGCCGCCAGCCCGGCACAAGCTCCAGCCCTTCGGCCAGATAGGGCGTGTTGTAGGTCTCGGTCTTCTCGTCGAACAGATGGATCGGCGCGAAATCGCATTCGCCGCGCTTGGCCGCCGCGAGGCCACCAAGACTGCCGACCGCGATCGAACGCACGATGAGCCCGGCGCGCGCCAGCGGCGCCGTGACCAGATCGAGCCCGGTGCAATGGCTGCCGACAATCACCAGATCAGGCACCCGCACATGCGGCGTAAACAGCGTCACCTCGGCCTGCGTGCCGGCCGGCAACTGCTCGGCCAGCGCATCGATGCGCAGGAAACCGTCGGCTTGCGCAAACGACGTGATGGCGCCGGAGCCCTTGCCGGTGGGATAGGCGATCAGCCCGTCTGCACCCTCGACCAGCGACACCATGACGAATTCGGTCCGACCGAGTTCGGAGGCGATCCGCACCGGGATTTTGGCGCTGACCTTGGCATCTGAACGCGGCGGCAGGCCCGCCATCCGCCGCAGCACCGGCACGATCATGTCGTGAAAGGTAAACATCGCCGAGGTCGGAAATCCCGGCAGAATGATCACAGGCTTGCCGTCGCAGACCGCGAGACACAACGGCTTGCCGGGCTTCAGCGCGACGCCGTGGGCGATGATACCCGGCCTGCCGAGCCGGCCGATGATGCGGTGGGAGACATCGCCCGCGCCTTTCGAGGTGCCACCCGACAGCACCAGCATGTCGCAGGTTTCGAGCGCATCGCGCATCGCGGCTTCGAGCAGCGCTTCGTCATCGGCGATCGCGCCGAGGAAGCGAGCCTCGCCGCCGTTCTCGGTGATCGCGGCGGTGACGATCGCGCCGTTGGTGTCGTAGATCGCGGCCGGTCTCAAGGGTTGGCCGGGCTGCACCAGTTCGTCGCCAGTGGAGAGGATCGCGACACGCGGCCGGCGCGCGACGGCGACCTGCGCGATGCCGCAGGCCGCCAGCATGCCGATCTCGCGCGAGCCGATGATGGTGCCGGCGCGCAGCAGCGCCTCGCCGCGCGCGATGTCGGAGCCGGCATAGGACACGAATTGCCCGGGCGAGGCCGCGCGGCGGATCTCGATGGCGCGCGGGCCTGCCGGCTGGGTGTGTTCGACCATCACGATGGCATCGGCCCCGCGCGGCAGCGGGCCGCCGGTTGCGATGGAAGTCGCCGTCCCCGACAGCACCGGCCGCATGGGCGCAACGCCGCAGGCGATCACCTCATCGTTCAGCATCATCCGCACCGGTGACGCTTCGCCGGCTGACGCCAGATCGGCGGAACGCACCGCGAAGCCGTCGACATTGGAGCGGTCGAACGGTGGCACGTCGATCGGCGCCACCACGTCTTCGGCGAGCGCACAGCCGAGCGCTTCTGCAAACGGGCGGGTCTCGCACGGCACGGCACGCGGAAACAGCGCTGCTTCGAACCGCGCCAGCGCATCTTCACGCGACAGAATGGTCAGGAACTGGTCCTGATCGGCGCTATTCGGATTTTTCGCAGGATTTTTCGGCAGCGGCGTCTTGCTCATGCGGGAAGTCCTATCACTCCCGCAAGATATAGGCATCGACATCAGCGCCCGCAGCAAACCCCTCCGAGCCATCAGGCACGACGAGCCAGGCTTCAGCCCGGGCGATCGCATCGAGCGACAATTCACCGGCCGCCAGCGTGACCCAGGCGCCCTCCCTTCGTTCCAGCAGCGCGATCTCGGCGATGCCGACGAGCGATGCGATCTTGCGCGCCAGCGGCAAATTCAGCGTCTTGCGCGGCCGGCGGCCCGACAGACGATCGAGCACGGGCATCGCCAGCGTCCACCACGCCGCGAACGCCTGATCCGGCGCGCCCGGCAGCACGACCACGGGCGTGTTATCGATGCGGCCGACCGCCGCGGTGCGGCCGGGCTGCAGCGCAATGCCATGCGCGAGCACCTTGCCGCCTTCGGCCAACGCCGTCACGGTCGCGTCGGTGCGACCGACGCCGGAGCCGCCGACGATCAGCAGCAGGTCGCAGGCGCCGGTGTCGATGGCGACAGCGATCGATGCGGCATCGCGCGCCGCTGCCGTGAGCGAAACAATGTCAGCGCCCGCGGTCCGCGCACTCTCCGCGGTCCAATCGGCCGTCACCGTGCCGCCGGGCACATTGACGATACGGACGCGCGGACGCCGCACCTTCAGCCGCGTGATCCCCGCAGCACGCGCGATCAAGAGATCGCAGGCAACGACGCGCCGCCCGGACCCGACGACATTGCTTCCCGCGGCAATATCGCCGCCGGCGCGACGCACCCCCTGCCCCGGAATGGCTTCCGCCACAACCTGCGCAACAAGGCCCGAGACATCCACGGAATCGGAATCCAGCACGCAGTCACAGCCGCCGGGGATCGCCTCGCCGGCCTCGACCCAGACCGGCGCCGCGGCCAATGGCACAGGCGAATAGGAGGACGCGCCGACGAGATCGCGGGCGCGCAGCGCAAAGCCGTCGGCGGCCGCGATGTCGTGCGTCGGGTACGCGGCGAGCGGCGGCGTTTCGGCCGCAATGCAGCGCAGCGCTTCATCCAGCGGAAGCGCGACCGGCGGGACCGGTCCCAGCCCGTCCAGCAACGCATTCAGCGCCGCATCGAGCGGGGTCAGCGAAGCCGGCAGGCGCTGGATCGGGGTCATCGCCCGCCTATGCCCTGAATCGCGCCGGAAATAAATAGAACCGGATGCCGGCCGCCGCCGTCTCATCCATCCGGCCAAGTTGACGCGGGCTTTCGAATAGTTGCAAATGGGACCAATCGGCGCCTTTTGAGCCGCCGAAACCAGCACTTGCGGCCAATGCGCCGTGCTCAGGGAGAAGACAGGATGTTCGCGGGGAACCACTCCAGGAATCTATCAAGGCTTGGTGCGCTTGCGGTCGCGATGCTGGCATCGACGGCCGCCTTCGCGCAAGTTTCGGACGATCTGGTCAAGATCGGCGTGCTCACCGACATGAACGGCCCGGCATCGACGCCGACCGGCCAGGGCTCGGTGACAGCAGCGCAAATGGCGGTCGACGATTTCGGCGGCAAGGTTTTGGGCAAGCCTATCAGCGTCATCGTCGGCGACCATCAGTTGAAGCCGGATATCGGCGGCGCCATCGCGCGGCGCTGGTACGATATCGACCAGGTCGACCTGATCGTGGACGTGCCGGTGTCGGCGGTCGGCCTCGCCGTGCAGAACGTCGCCAACGAGAAGAAGAAGCTGTTCATCACCCACTCCACCGGCACCGCGGATTTCCACGGCAAGTTCTGTTCGCCTTACGCGATGCAGTGGGTGTTCGACACCCGCGCGCTCGCGGTCGGCACCGCGCAGGCCGTGGTCAAGCGTGGCGGCGACAGCTGGTTCTTCATCACCGACGATTATGCATTCGGTCATTCGCTCGAGCGCGACGCCTCGACCGTGATCACCGCCAACGGCGGCAAGGTGCTGGGCTCGGTGAAGCCGCCGCTCGCCACGCCCGACCTGTCGTCCTTCGTGCTGCAGGCGCAGGCGTCCAAGGCCAAGATCATCGGCATCGCCGCCGGCCCGCCAAACAACATGAACGAGATCAAGACCGGTTCCGAATTCGGCGTGTTCAAGGGCGGGCAGCAGATGGCCGCGCTGCTGGCGCTGATCACCGACATTCATTCGCTGGGACTGCCGGCTGCGCAAGGCCTGTTGCTGACCACGTCGTTCTACTGGGACATGGACGACAAGACCCGCGAATGGTCGAAGCGCTACTTCGCCAAGATGAACCGGATGCCGACGATGTGGCAGGCCGGCGTCTATTCTTCCGTGACGAGCTATCTCAACGCCGTCAAGGATGCGGGCACCGACGAGCCGCTCAAGGTGGCGGCCAAGATGCGCGAAAAGCCGATCGAGGATTTCTTTTCCCGCAACGGCAAGCTGCGCGAGGACAACCTGATGGTCCATGACCTGATGCTGGTTCAGGTCAAGACGCCGGAAGAGTCCAAATATCCGTGGGACTACTACAAGATCCTCGCCAAGATCTCCGGCGAGGAAGCATTCGGCCCGATCGATCCGGCCTGCGCGATGGCGAAGAAATGACTGCGTAGCAGTCATTCCGGGGCGATGCGTAGCATCGAACCTCAGGGTGCAATTGCACCCCGGGGAATCTCGAGATTCCCCGATGCGCAATTGCGCATCTGAGGTCTGGTCCTTCGGACCATCCCGGAATGACATCGTCCTGAGGCGAAAGCCTCAGAACGAAGTCACTTCACCACCCCGATCTCTTTGAAATATTTCATCACGCCGGGATGGATCAGCCCGACATTCGGCGCGGCGGCGACGGTGTTCGCCGCGGTGGTCTCGCAGGCCTGCGACAGCTTCTTGCAGAAGGCAGCCTCGATCCCGTGCAGCGTCTTGGCCAGCCGGTAGGCGACATCGTCCGGCAGGCTTTCGCGGGCCAGAATGAAGCTCCACGAACCGAGGGAATCGATCGCAGCGGTTTGGTTCGGGTAGCTGTTCGCAGGAATCGTCAACGGCTTGAGATAGGTGTGCTTGGCGCGGATGCGCGCGATCTCGCCGGCATCCGGCACGATGAACCGCGCGCCGCCGGGCGCTTTCGCCATCGCATCGAAGCCAGGCCAGCCGATGCCGGCGCCCCATAGCGCCGCGGCGCGGCCGTCCTGCACCATCGCCGGGCCATCGCCGGCGCGGTCGAGATAGATCGACTTGAAATCCTCATCCTGCTTCAGCCCGATGCCGTCGAGCATGTAGCGCGACAGGATCGGCAGGCCCGAACCCTTGGCGCCGAACGCGACCGGCTGACCGACGAGATCACGAATGGTCTTGTAGGGGCTGTCGGCGCGCACCACGAACATGCCGGGGCTGGAATACATCGCGGTGAGAATTTTCAATTTGGTGGCCGGCCGCCCGATGCCCATGAAGGCTTCATAGGACGGCTCGCCCGCCACCAGACCCATATCGAGCTGGTTTGATTCGAGCAGCGGAATGTTCTCGTTGGAGCCCTTGGTGTTGCGCGGCTCGATCGACATTGATGGATCGGCGGCATTCATGACTTCGGCAAAGGCGTTGCCATAGAGCGGGAAACCGCCGCCGGGAGTCGCAGTGCCCAAGCTGATCGTGGTCTTGGTGGTCATCGAACCGGTCTTGCCTCCGTCTTGCGCCGCGGCGCCACTGGCCAGCAGAAGAACGCCAGCGCAGACAATATGAGCGAGTTTCATGGTCGGCCTCAAGCGTTACGTGCGCAATGATCGCCGCCGAGGTTGTAGGCAAGCGCGGTGTTTTATGAAAGCATGTCGGCAAGCGTAACAAGAAAATGACGGGAAGCCTAATGATCGGATTTTTGCGCAAAGCATTGCTGGTTTGCATTTTAAGTCTTGTTGGCAGTTTTGCCGCCGGAACGGCGCCCTCCGCTGCCGCCGGCTATCCCGATCGCCCGGTGAAATGGCTGATCGGTTTCGCGGCCGGCGGCCCGGTCGATATCGTGGCGCGCATCATGAGCCAGTGGCTGTCGGACCATTTTGGCCAGCAATTCGTGGTCGAGAACCGCGCCGGCTCCGGCGGCAATATCGCAGCCGCCGCGGCGATCAACTCGCCGCCCGACGGCTACACGCTGCTGTTCGTCGCCCCCAACAACGCGATCTCGACCTCGCTGTACAAGAAGCTGCCGTACGACTTCATCCGCGACACCACGCCGGTCGCCAGCATCATGCAGCTCACCAACATGCTTGTGGTGTCGAACGCCACGCCGGTGAAGACGGTTCAGGAGTTCATCGATTACTGCAAGGCCAACCCCGGCAAGATCTCCTATGCGTCGTCGGGCAACGGCACCTCGGTGCACATGTCGGCGGAACTGTTCAAGGCGATGACCAAGTGCGACATGGTGCATGTGCCCTATCGGGGATCTGCGATCGCCTTTCCCGACATCATCTCCAACAAGGTGCAGTTGATCTTCGACAACCTGCCCTCGGCGCTGGAACAAGCCAAGGGCGGCTCGGTGCGCGCGCTCGGCGTCACCTCGCCGCAGCGCTGGCCGAGCGTGCCGGACGTACCTGCCATCGCCGAGACCGTGCCCGGATTCGAGTCGGTCGGCTTCTACGGCATCTCGGCGCCCAGGGACACGCCGCCCGAAATCGTCGACATCCTCAACAAGGCGATCGGCGAGGCGCTGAAGGACCCGAAACTGGTGGCCCGGCTCGCCGAGGTCGGCGGCATCCCGAAGCCGATGACCCCGGCTGAATTCGGCAAGCTGGTCACCGACGAGACCGAAAAGTGGCGCAAGGTGGTGGAATTCGCCGGGGTTTCGGTCGATTAAGCCCGGCATTGCCGGATCGCGATCCGGCCTGTAAACGATCCCGGCACCGTTGCCGGCCGTCCCGCGGCCGTTCGCGGCGGGGCCTGTAGCTCAATGGTTAGAGCCGGCCGCTCATAACGGTCTGGTTGCAGGTTCGAGTCCTGCCGGGCCCACCAATGATTACAGAAGCTTATTACGTTTCTGAAGGGTGACGATTCGACACCGCCTCAGTTACCGCCACAGAAACGATTGCCGGTTTGTTCGCGTACTGGTCTCGCGCACCCGTCTTCGACTCTTGTGCTCGTCGCTGCTCCGCTATGATATTGAGATAGCTTGCTGGCGTCTTACAGACATTGATCGCTGAAAGCGACGCACTTCCCCTTTCCCATCTAATCGGTTTTCACGATCTCCAATTGGGGCACGTCACGCTTCCCGCGCCACGGGAATGATAGTGGCATTTCCCGGAATTTTGGCAGCCGCGCGATTGATCAAACAGGAAGCGCGGATTGGCGATCAGGTCTCGGCACAAGCCCAAGTAGATGTTGTCTGGAAGGTGTTCTACGATCGCCGATGCTCGTCCGGAAAGAATGAATTGCATCGTAGGATGCCGCAACGCCAGCCGTGCCGTCTCCCTATGGCGATCCTCGAGTACCGCAGCAACGCTGGGATAGATCAGTCGTTTGTCGACGCTGTAGAATCCCGAGGAGACGTCGACGACATCGACCGGCAATCTGCTCACTCGGTCCTGGAATGTACAGGTGCCATGACGATCAAAACGCTCGTCGCCCGTCTTCAATGAGATCCTCACTGACGTTTCCAGGCCGGCCGCTCGGCTCTCTCGAGCCCAAGCCTCAACATGGCCAAGACACTCGTCGGCGCCGTCGTATAACCGAGAATCGACGAGCAGACCAAAGAGGTAGCCGTGAGCGGCGTGGAGCTGGACGTGTCCGAACCCGGCCTCAGCGGCTAGCTCGGTCCCAGTGCGCAGATTGGAAAAAAGTTGCCTGAGCGCGTTCGGCGTCACAGTCGCTGCGAGCGCACGACTCAAAGCGATGGCCTCCGCCCAACCCTTCGGACGAAAGCTGGTCGGACCGGAATACCCTTCCCACACCGTAGCAAACTGGATTCCCGGCGTTGTGCCGCGCGTCGAGATTGCGGACGCCAATTTACTCCATCGCCGGCTTCGCGAGATTTTCGGGGTCACCGAGTTGACCCCGTGTCCACCGGGTATGACAACATTTCCGACGATAGCGCACGAAAGTCTAGGCGAGCTGCGCTCGTCATAGAACGCGAGCAAGCGCTTGTCCGGCTCGCCAGCGTCCACATAGCCGGTATTTAGGCCGACGAAAAACGTCCGCCTAACCTTCCTTAAGATATCCGTACCGCTCATCA
Source organism: Bradyrhizobium sp. KBS0727 (assembly GCF_005937885.2). NCBI lineage: Bacteria > Pseudomonadati > Pseudomonadota > Alphaproteobacteria > Hyphomicrobiales > Nitrobacteraceae > Bradyrhizobium > Bradyrhizobium sp. KBS0727. Next base: position 5,765,813 of record NZ_CP042176.1, read on the forward strand.
TTCAAGCGCATCTTCTCAAGCACCGCTTCGCCGATATCCACGCGGATCAGGTGCGCGAGCCGCAGCAGATAGATCTGGGCGTCGGCGAGTTCCATCCGAAGATCCGGCGTAGCGGCGCTAAGTTTCGGTCCTGCATAGCCTTGCCGGCTGATGGCCAATTCGACCTTTTTGACGAGATTGGCGAATTCTCCGATCTCGCCCATCAAACCAACCAGATCTTTAGAGAGTTGGCGACAGAGATCTTCGTCGCTTGATAGCTCGACCGGAAAGCCGTGCTTGCGATCTGCATCGATCTGACGGCGGGTGAGGCCGGCGAGCGACAGCTCGCCTGATGTTTCCGATGGCGGCGCGACCTGCGCCGGAGAGCTAAGCCTGGGATCGCCAGCCAACTGTTCGCGGGTCTTCTGCAATTCGTGCCGGAATGGCCAAATCTTGGACTCGAAACCGTGTTGGCCATGGTACGTCCGCTTCGCTGGCGTCTCCAGAATCGTAAAGTCAACCTTAGCGATGTGCTCCAGCAGCGGAAGTTCTATGTATTTGTCGCTTATGTTCTGGGTCACGATGCCTAAGCGCCCGTGGAATCCAGGATCAGCGTAGGTAGCGACAGGACTTAATCCGACGCTAAAGAGAGAGCCCTTGCTGACGACGCGCGCGAAGGTTTTTGCATCGAGCTGAAGCTTCTCATGCGTTATGAGAATTACCCGGTGTCCCGGCTTGATGAGAACAGTGCCGCCGGGATCCACGGCAAAGCGCTTCTCGCCATCCGTCAGGTCGTAGTAAACGTCTCCCATCCGGAGCTCGTAACAGGCGCCCACGCAGCCTTCCGGATCCGCGTTGAGAACGAGCTCGCCACGAGCGATAGCCGTCTCAATCTCATGATCCGCCAAAACCTTCATCCCATCCATCCCAAGGTACTCCTCGGCTTTTCTGCGCGTCGCGGTAGTGTTACATGGTTCGGGTGCCCGCGTCGCCCGCATCCTGCTGCAGCGTTTATTTGGAGAGCCTCGTCCAAACACCGACGGGGCCCTTGCAATTCGGCTTTGCGACGGGATTCCTATATGCGGGCCCAAATGCGACGCGCTGGCTCGTGACTAACTGGCACGTTGTGACAGGCAGGTGGCCGGACGATCCCGGGCATCTTTCCGGTAAACAGCCTCAGAGTCCGGGCTGGCTTCGGTTCAAAGTGGAGAATCCAAGCAGCTCTGGCTGGCAAGAAATGGAGCTCGCGCTTTACGATGCCAACGGACCAACGTGGATAGAGGGAGGCCGTGAGCAAGGGGTAGACCTCGCGCTGATTCGCCTAAAAGATCCGCCGCGGTTTCCTTTGCCGCTGTCCCAGACCTTCGCACCGAGCTCATCCGTGAAGCTGCAGCCGGGCTTGGATGTCGTCATAGTCGGGCACCCATTCGAGCTAGGCAAGCATGCACCGTCAGCGATCTGGAAGGCCGCTATGGTTGCGAGTGATCGGGACACTGCCAAGGAGGGAAACCCTTGGATCTTGCTCGATGTGCCCGGAGTGCCCGGAATGTCCGGATCACCCGTCTATCGCCGCGTGAATCGACCATCGAAGGCGGACACCAAGCGGGGGCCCGCGAATGCCGTTCTTCATTCGCCCGATCGTGAAAAAGACGTCGGCCTTGAATTGCTTGGAGTCTATGCGGGAGCGGTGGGAGAAAAGCAGCTGCAGGAACTGCGTCTAGGCCGGGTATTTCCGATTGAGTTGGTCGAGGACCTGTTGCGCCGGCGCGAGCGCGGCCGAAACCCTTATCCGCCCGAGTTCGCAGCGAAATAAACGATCTGCTGCCCGTTGTCCGCATCCCGCGCCTTAGCGCTTCGTGGCGCTCCGGCGCGGGGACCTCTCCAACACACGATCCAACCGACGCAAAACGAGCTCAGGCCGACGGAGCTCGTGCTGCCATATCCGAACGGGGATCCAGCCCCGCTTCTTCAACTCCCGCACGACAAGGCGATCTCGCCGCTTGTTGCGATCAAGTTTTGCGGTCCAAAAATCCACGTTGGTCGAGGGGATTGCGCCGTGGGTCGGACAGCCGTGCCAAAAACACCCGTCGACGAATATCGCGACCCGCGTTTTGAAGAAGACAAAGTCGGGTCTGCCGAAGACCGCGGCGTTTCGCCTCCAGCCGACAAACCCATGCTCGCTAAGCAGATCCAGCAGACGAAGTTCGGTGAGACGATTGCCGCGTCCTTTAACGCGCGACATGATCTCCGAACGCTGCTTCCTGGAAAATACATCCGCCATCTACCCACTCCCGCCGGGAATGTACTCGAGTCGCCAGCTCGAAACTCGTCTTCGATCTAGTCGAGAGCCCTTAGCGAGCTTGCAATCTGATTGGCATGACGATGGATGAAGTTAGGAGGGAGAGCATTGCCAATCATCAGCGCAACGGCTTCCTTGCTTGCGTGCACGGGGAATCGATACCGCCGCGGGAAGCTTTGCAAGATCGCCGCCTCGCGGAGGGTAATGGCGCGATCCTCGACGGGGTGTAGGAACCGTCCCTTTGACGGGTTGAAACAGCCTCCCGTTATAGTCGGCCCGGGCAGATCCCAAGCGATGCGTCCGTAGATATCTCTGAACCCATCGATACGCTTATGACATTCCAATTGCTTGGATCTAGGCAGATCTGTTCGGCTTCCGCCATTCTTCGGAATCAACTTGATGAGCTTGAGTACCTTCGCACTTCGGTTCTCAGGCAAATTCTGAAGCGCATCTCGGCTTTTTCCGGGTCGCCGAAGATTCGCAAAGGCGTTCCGTACGGTGCGCAGGGTTTGAGATTCCTTGGCCAAGGAAATGTGCACACCGCGGCCGGCTACTAGGATCAGCCGCTTGCGCCGCTGAGGAACGCCATAATGTTTGGCATCCTTCACATCCCATTCGACCTGATAACCGAGCGCGCGCAGGTCTCGGCAGAACTTTCCGAAGGACCAATGTTCCGCAAGCCCTGGAACGTTCTCCATCATGATCGCCCTCGGCAGAAATGCGCGAGTAAAGCGCATCATGTCTCGGATTAGACCGTTTCGGCCGTCTCGCTTCTGCGCAGCGCCGTTCCGCGTCCTCAGTGCCGAAAAGCCTTGGCAAGGTGGACAACCCGCGAGCAAATCCAATTCGCCCGGCTTGAGTTTCAGGCTCTCGCGCAGAGGCTTTGCCCTGACGCGACGAATATCGTCTTGAATGACGCGGACGCCGCGATGATTTGCCTTATAAGTGTCGACGGCCAATGAATCGATTTCGATAGCGGCAAGGACCCTAAAGCCTGCCAACTTCAGACCGAGAGTCAAACCACCGCAACCTGAGAACAGGTCAATTGCCTTAAGCTTCTTCATTTTTGCAGGAAATGAAATCGACCCGTGGGGGTCGCCTTGCCAACTAGACGTCGATATTGACAATTCTCGACCCGCGGCTCAAGAGGGAAGCTGGCAGGCGTCGCAACCCTATGATTTGACAAGTATTTTTGTTCGGCGACCGCGGCTCCGCGAGATTGTTTATGACCAGGATCGCAACTTCGATCGAAGACTTGGCGCGGACAAGCGCCGAAAGCGGAATGGCGCGCGTGGTCCAATTAGCCAAGGAACGCGATTTGGACGCAGAGGAGATTTGCCTGCTGGCTGAAGTTTTGGCTCGAAGCGGCTCCATCCTTTCCCAAGGCAGAAATATCACCGCCGACTTGGCATCGACCGGCGCTCCGACGTCGCTGTCGACCCTTCTTTGCCCTCTCTATCTCTGCGCGTTAGGCATCGCCGTACCGAAGCTCGGCGTTCCCGGTCGTCCGGCGGGCGGAATCGACGTGATGGCACAGATCCCTGGGTACCGCTATCGGCTCGATCCGCGTGAGATCCAAGCCATTATCGATCGTTGCGGGTACGCGCACTTCGTCGCAGGCGAAACCTCGGCACCTCTCGATGCGGCCCTCTTCGCTTACCGTCAGAAGAACGGAGCGCAGAATGTTCCGGAACTTGCGGCCGCAAGTCTACTCGCAAAGAAGATCGCCTGCGGCGTCCGATTTGCCGGGCTGGACGTGCGCGTTGCGCCGCATGGCAATTTCGGAGGTACGCTTTCGGAGGCGGCGAGTTCTGCCCTGAAATTCTGCCAAGCGGCTCGCATCGCGAACATCCAAGCCTTGGCCTTTTTGACCGACGCCCGGCTGCCGTACCAACCGTTTATCGGTCGAAGCGAGGCGCTTGCTGCCTTGCAAGCCGTGCTTTCACGACGAGCCGATCCTTGGCTCGGGGACCACGATGCCATGTGTCGATCGATGTCCTACCAAGTCGGGACGATTGCAGGATATCCGGTCGACACTTCCGCGACCGGCGACATCTTGCAGGTATTCTCCCGAAACGTCGAAGCGCAAGGCGGATCGATGGAAGCATTCGAAGCGAGGGTTTACGCGGCGCTCCGATCGCATACTCGCGAACTGAAGGCTGAGCGCGACGGCTTCTACCGGCTGGATCTGGAACGGTTGCGCGCGGCATTCGTCAAGGCCAACGAGGCAACGTCTGCCGGCGGGGAATTCCCGGATCGATTGGGCGTTATCTTGCTGGTCCGTCCGGGTCGGTATGTCAGGCGGGGAGACGTTTTGGCGACAGCCCGTGCCGACGAAGCCGCTTGGCATAACTCTGGCACCCTTCTAGCTTCCGCCTTTCAGGCGGACGAGTTGTTGGACTATGCACCCGGGGTGGAGGAGATCATTCGTGCCTAGCTACTGCTGCTTCTTCTGCCCGACCAACACGTTCGAGGAACGGTCGCTCGACGCTCCATGCAAACTCTGCGGTCGGCCGTTCGGCTTTCCCTTGCAGAATTCCCCAGATGAGATCGGCGAGTTCAAGGTCCTGAAGCCCTTGGGACGCGGGTTCTATGCTGCTACGTACGTCGCGGAGCGAAAAGCCGGTCTGAAGACCAAGGTTGTGCTCAAAGTCACGCCGAGATCATTCTACGAATTTTTCAAAAAGAATTTCGAAGCCGAGTGCCAGCTTCATCAGGAGGTCGCGGAAGGCACCGAGCATCTCGTCAAGATTCGGAACATGATGCCCGAGGTCGCGATCAAGTTCGGCGCCGACAGCCTGCCGTGCTGCGTCGCCGAATTGGATTACCTGGAAGGTCCTTTGCTGAGCGACTATTTTGACGGAAAGGAGCGAGTATCGGCGCCGATCGCGGCCCAAATCGCGATTGATCTGCTGCGACTAAGGGAGGAGATGGAAAAACGGCACATCTTTCACAACGACCTTCATGCCGGTAACATCATAATCGAACATCTCAGGCGCGAACGACAGAGGGTCGACGCCGTCTATCCGTCGATCCGCGCCGTGGCCATCGACTTGGGCTCGGCCAGCGAAATCAGCCGAAGCGACCCCGAAAAGCAGCGCGTAGGAGATCTGACTAGAATAGCCGAGCATATGTCAAAGCTCGTTGCGCGTCTTCTGCACGATCCAGACACGGTTTCGGACCACGATTTCCGCCTCGCTAGTGCAGTGCAAAGCATCTTTCACGTCCTAGCCGCTCCGGCTGCGAATACTCGGCTGCCGGCGGCCCAGGAGCTGATCCAGCAAGTAAAGCAAGCCCATGAGATGTTGCCGCGCCATTGGCGGCCATCTTGGCGACAGCCCCTAACACTCAGTAGCTTCGGCTCATACTACAATGCACAAACGCTCGAGCCCTGGTACGTGCCTGCACTGTTGATCGATCCGAAAGGCGCTTGGCTCCACCAAATCGGCACTCCCGGTCCACAAGTGATCACGGGAATGCGAGGCTGCGGGAAGACGATGTTGCTTCGTGCCCTGCAGTTTCACGCGCGCGCCTCCAAGATCGGCGGCGAGACCGATTCAGGCGTGATCGCACGCGTGAAGCGCGACCGGTACATCGGTCTTTTCGTGTCGGCACAGCGGTTGCTCGACAGGATAAGCGGCACCGATGCGGATCGATCCGATCCGTTTGCTCGTCTTCTGTTGGCCTATGCTCTCGAAGCCGTCCGTTCTGTGATGCATTTGAAGGACATCGAAGGGCACCAAGTCGTCGATACCGCCCACAAGATTCTTGCCTCGACCATTCAGCGTCTGACCACGGGTCTGGATGATCTGACTGATAGCATCGATCTCGACGATCTAGACTTCAGGATCACCAAGGCACAAGTAACGCTCGGGCGCGACAGCTCGAATATCAAGCTCGAAATCCATCCTGCCGAGGCGTTCGTCCACGTGGCGGAAGCGCTTCGTAGTTGCTCCAGTCAATGGGCCGGAGCCCAGGTCCTGTATCTTCTCGACGACGTCTCTACGCGTTACTTGAATGCCGCGAGGATCAAGCAACTCCTTTCGGCTCTAATGTTCCAAAACCCCGTGTGCGCCTTCAAGATCACGTCCGAAGTTCAGACGATGGAGCTCGAGCTGAGGACCCCGGGCGAAAACCTGCCAGCTAGGGAGGGGCGTGACTACTCCGTCTTCGATCTCGGCTCGGCCGTTTACGACGAGATCAAGGGACACCGAGGCAAGGCATTCGTCGAGGAAATTCTGGCGTACCGCGCGCGCCATTTCTCGACGCATCCTCATGCTCCCCCATCCAAAATTCTCGGCAACGTCAATCTCGAGACGATCGCGCGGGAGATCACCGAGAGTAAGGCGACATCGAGAGAGAGGAAGCAGGTCTATCGTGGTATTACAGCTCTGGCGCACGTATGCGTGGGAGACATCGGCGATGTCATCAGCCTCTACGAGAGAATAATTAAGGCTGCGAACGGATCGTATCCGGTCTCCCCTGAAACGCAGTCGGAATGCTTTCAGAATCACTGTTCTCACAGGCTCTATGACCTGAACAGACGTGGTGGCTCTCTGAAGGACGTTGCCCAATCGTTTGCGGAGGCTTCGTACGAGCAGATGACCAAGTCTGCCCGGGGGGCCAGGGCCGAAGGTCAGACACCGCGGATTCGGCAATACTCCTCCATTTACGTGCGCATGACGTCCGGCGATACCGGAAAGCAGATGCATCAGTTGCGAGAACTTATCGACGCCGGCGTCTTCGTTTTCACGGGTGGCCGTCCTCGCACGAAGACCCGGGATTCGGATCCAATCCTGCAATTCAAACTGACCTTCAGACGCATCTACGGTCTCGCCAATCACATCGGATTGGCCGAACGCGACAGGTTCGAACTGTCGGGAACCGAACTTGAGGAATGGTTGTCAGAGCCGACTCGAGGAAAGGAGATACTTCAGCGCAATCTTGGGGGTGGCCTTGAAGACGAGACGGAAGAGAGCGAAACGGATGCATCTTCAGCGTCTCCGGCTACTGACGAAGCCGAAGTTGCTGCGCCCGCAGATAACCGCACACCGACTCTTTTCGATTCGCTGGATGGCATGGCAGTTGGGTCTAGCGGACCTTACCGCTACTCGGATGGTTCTCTTGATCAACGAATCTCGGTCGAAGAGTTGACCGATGACGAGATGGCAGCTCTACGTCCGACCTCTCTTGTGCTCGGCCTCGGCTTCGAGGAGCGAACGCTCGAATCGGCAAAGCGGCTCGTAAGACTTCTAAAGCCCACGCGATCGTACGCCGTAGGCTACGAAGAGCAGGGAAAATCGCGAGAGATCAAACGCCTTCTCGAAAAATGGGGGCCAGCGGATCTGACGACGGTCCCTTACTCGAAAGCTTTACGCGACGGAATCCAGGTAGAGGATGACGGAGCGACCCTCGTGGATGTGACAGGCCTCGCCAAGCCGATCATCTTCCATACGATCCGTCAAAGCCTACGACGTACCGGTTCGGTGCTCGTAGCTCACACGCGCGCCAAACACTATTATCCCACAGAGACAGACATGAAGAGCCTGCTCAAGTCCGAACGGGACCGCCACAAGTTCTTCGAGGCACTATCTGGCATTCTGACGGGCGAAAAAGGGCCCTATCAACGCATTCCACTGCTCACCGCCGACGCGGATGAAACCAGGAGAAGCCTTCTCGTGGCGTTCTCTTCGCCGAAGCACGAGAGGCTTCTATCCTTGGTCGAGAGTAAGGTGATAGACCGGCTGGAGGTCGTCGCACCCAATGGCGATACAGCTCGCAATAGAGTGGCTCGTCAGATTGCGGATATAGCCGCTACCGACAATGCGAGCTCCAAGGTGACATTGATAGATTCAGACGATCTAGGGACCACGGTCGATTTTCTTCGAAAGGGTTTCGAGGATTGGTACGTTCGCGGCGGCTTCAACTTCGAAATCGGCCTCACGGGCTCAAAAATGGAAGCCGTGGCCGCCGCAGCCATTTCGGCGTTCTACAAGCTGACGCAGTGCTGGTATGTACGGCCACAGCAATTCGATCCGCAACGATTTACGAAGGGCGCGGGCGACACTCGCTTCTTCAGGATTTCCGGTAGAGAACCGCAGGAGGACGCCACGGCTGATTAGGCCCGGCGCGTCATGAGCACGTCACCACCCAATGTCGCGACAATGGAGATCAAGCTCGGTCGACTGAAAGATGCGTTGCTTCGCGGCCGGCGCCACGACGGATGCCTCCGGCTCTGGAGTGACTTCATTCGGGAACGTGACGGGCATAGATGCGTCGATTGCCATTCGCGAAAGCGGCTTTCTGCACATCACATTTGCCGCAAGTCGTTCTTGCGTATAGCCGAATTCCAGACGGGGAATGGGATTACTTTATGCCACGACTGCCATAAGGAGATGCATCGTGGCTTCAATGCTCGCCCCGACCTGTCGCTTCCGGTCGATGCCCAAGGCGGAGAAAAACTGGCTGCCGCCGAGCGGTTGTTCAGCATCCTGACTGATGATGCGGTCGAGCGGAACTTGATGAAGGACGAGTTTTACTTTCTCAGCGACAAGGTACTCGGATCGCTCAAGCGCATGCAAGGGTACGACCCTGCTACTTATTTTCCCGGCTCGCGCATTGAACAGGCCTACCTGATTCTAGCGGAGTGCGAGCTCGGGATGCGCCGCGCAATGGCTGGAGCCGACGGAATGCCCATGACGAGCGAGCCACTTCTACCGGGAGGACTCTATCTTGTGCTTCCCGAAAGGCCAGGCGAGCCGCGCAAGACCGTGGTCGTGCGGACTTACGTGCCTCGCTCGAAATCGAATGAAGTTGACGAAAAGAAAGCTTCTTCAGGAACTCGCCGCGGGCCGCAGCCGAAGGGGGAGCCTGAATGAACGTCGGTCAATTAAACTTAGGCCGAATTCCGCGAACGTCTTGGCCAAGAGCGGCGGAACGGCATTACCTATCATCCTGGCGACTGCGCACACGGCGTCCTGCGGATAGAAAATATAATCGTCCCGGAAGGATTGAAGCGCCGCCGCTTCACGAAGCGAAATACCGCGGTTTTGCGACGTGTCGTAGTGACCGAACCTACCGTTCGAGATACTATGGCACTTTGTTGTGATCGTAGGTGACGGACGATCGGGTCTCATCCGTGTGTAGACGTCCGTGAAGCAAGCGGTCTTGAGCCTCTTTTTAACCCGACGGTGACACGCCAACGAGAGATCTCCGTATGGGGTCGACGAAAGGTAGCCGTTGTTTTGGCCTGGAATCGCCGATGCGATCCTCTTGAGATTGGTGTCGCTCAGACTTCGTGCCCGATGATTGGGAATATCAGGATGAAGCTGACCGGCTTCGATCTTCGGAAGGTGTGCTATCACTTGCTGGACGGAGACGGTTTCGCCCGTTGACGTCGCCAGAGGAATAGTCAACGACCCCGGCTTGGCTACGGACTTCTTCGCGCGCGATTTCCTTACGGCGACCAGGATGGACCGCTTGCGATATTGAGGAATGCCGAAGTTGGAAGCACATACGACATCCTTGCCGACCGCGTATCCAGCTCGGCACAAGGCCTCGCAAAATTCCTGCCATATTCCCCCAAATTTCGGATCCGAGATTCCGGCGACGTTCTCCGACAGCACGATGTCGGGTTGGAATGCCTTCACGAACGCAAGCGCTTCGGACAGAAGGTTCTTGTCCTTTCGCCGTCGCTCTATCCGATGCTCGGAAAGCTCCTTCCGCGCCAAGGTGGTGAAAGGCTGGCAAGGCGCGCATATCGCGAATAGCAGCGGCACTCCCGGCGCGAGCCCGCGGTATTTGTCGACCAGCAATCGAAGCTCCTTCTGAAGCTTCTCTTGTTCACCGCCCGGGTGTGCTTTCGATGCAGGAAAGATATCGCGGCAAAGGAAATAGGGCGGCCGCCTGTCCAAGGCGCCGTTTCCGTTATTTTCGACGTACGTTCGCTCGCAACTTAGATCCTTGTCGATTCCTGCGATCACATAGCCGCCAGCATCGAGCAGCCCGCGCGTCGTCCCGCCGGCCCCGCTGAAGAAATCCACCGCAAGAAACGCGGGCATTTTAACGCGGTTGACCGCATCTTTCTTGGTGTCTGGCCCAGTTGAACTAAGCATCTTTATCGCTTCCGAAGTTGAAGAAGTCGATCCCGATGCGCGAGAGATGAGAGCCGGTCAGTTGGAGAACACGGCTCGCATAGTTGGGACGAAGTTGACCGACGATGGTAAATTCGGCTTCCGGCGCGAATTGTGGAACGTTTCCGGCCTGCAACACCCTCATGGCGCGAAAAGCCAATGCGTCACCTGCCGCGACCACCACCTTCCCCGCGTCAAGCGTGAAGAAGATCTCCGGATCGGGCGTCGACGTCATATTGTCGAGCAGCGAAAGGTAGAGTGTCTCCGTCGGTCGCGTGACGAATGCAAACCGACCTTGGGTCGCCCTCTTCAGGGCGTCTACCGGGTTCGCCTTTTGCAGTCGGATCGCCACCATGGCTCGAACGGGATGAATGCTCTTCATCCAGGCTTGCGCGGGGCCGGGAGACCGAGACATCAGGTCGCAAGCAGGCGTTGCGACCATCCAATAATCATCTCCGGCGCTAAATATCGTTCCGGTGGTGATCCTAGATTTCGCGAACGTCTCGGTCGATAGGAACGCATTGAGAAATGAAACGACGGCGCTGGGGTCGATCTGATGATCCACATGGGCCAAAGCCGCCGCCCTGGATAGGACCTCGCCCGCCGTAAGCTTTTCGCCCAAGTGCTGCCGGATACCCCCCAGCACTTTCGTGGCGAGTTCACGCATCGGTCGATCACCGGAGATCCTGTGTCTGAGGGTCTCCACAATCCGGTCGATCACGCTTTCCACGGCGCTCTCGGGATCTTCGTTACCTGCCAGTTCCTCCAGGAGGTAGTGGCTTAGCCCAACCTGACGACTGGCCTCCGAGAACACCTTCGGATCCGTGGCGACAGACTCAAGTTCGAGCCGGTTCTGGATTTCGGATACCAACAACTGCAGAAAATTCGGCCTCCAATCGACCAGCGCGGCGGTTAAGCCGGTCATGAGGACCTTTACTTCGTCATCGACATCCGCCTTTTTGACGATGGCGATGAAGCAGCCTCTGCACTGCAGCCAATGCGGCTTACCGGCACCATACTTGCCTTGAAGAGGCCTCGGCCCGAGATCGTCCTTTTCATCTAGCGCCTTGAGCGCCGGGACCCGGCGCTTCTCCAACGCCGACCTAAGCAATATCTCGACCATGATCCGTGGGTCGCCGGCATCTTCGCCGAGCGTCTCGCGGATCCGTTTAACCATCTCGCCTTTCTGGGTTCGATCGACTCGAGAAATTCCACCCGTGAGATAGGCGGCCAGCGCGCCGTCGGTCGGCCGCAAGAGCTTATTTACGTCGACCTGCTCCCACCAAGCCGCTTCTTTCGCGTTCTCTTTGAGAAACGTAGCGAGCCGCAGATCGGGCCGCACGTTGGTCGCCACATCGAACCAAACATCCTCAAGTTTCGCGTTGGTATAGACGACAACAGTATTGAAATGGGGGGAGTCTGCAAGCTTCCGCAGAATTTCAACGGATTTGGCGTTGTCGCCCCCCTCGCCGTCGAGGTGAAAATCGAGCACGATCAGATCGCACTTTCTCAGCCGCTCGACCATGTGCAGGTCGCCGGGCGTGAATGTGTTCTCGATGTCGCATGGCAGGAACTGCTCGCGGAACGCCGTATATAGCTTACGAGCCCTGTCGTTTTCCGGGTAGGTTTCGAACGCCTTCTCGCCTCCAAACATATCCGCGTACGTCGGAAACGCATCGTCGACCAAAAAAACGCTCTTCAGGCTGCCAACGAACGTCGACCTGACAGCCTCTTCATACTCACCGTTCATTACTCAACGCCCTGAAACTCGATAACAAAATTGGCACCTTTGAGCGGACGCGGATCGTCGCCGCTTGCGTATCGAATGCGATGTCGCGCAACGGCGAGGTTCGCTTGTGAAAGGAACAGTCCCAAGCCTCTTCCCTTCGCTCTCCGCGTGAAGAAGAGTTGGAACAAGCGACCGACATCATCGGGGTCGACACCTGGTCCGGAGTCCGACACGATCGCCTTCCCGTCTTGGAAATCGAACGTAATGCGCCGCTCCTGCACGAATTGCAGCCAATAGAACGAATTGTTCACGAGGTTCACAAATACGGGGTAGATGCGCGATCTGAGATCGTTGAAGGCAATCTTCCTGAAGGCCTTTGTGGCGTCAAACGAGACCTTCTCCGACCGGAACCGCCGCTCGAAGAACTCACTCACGTAGTCGGCGATCTCCGCGCCCGTGATTCGCTCGCGATTGCGATAGCCAGCGATCTTGAGGGGCGCCAGGAACTTCAGCTTTTCGGTCAACGCCGAGTGGGCCTCGTAAGCGAGCTTATACGGTCGTGTTTCTTTCGCGTCTGCTGGCAGCTTGTCGAGATTGCGCCGGACCTCGACATCTAGCGTCTCAAGCTCGTGCCCGATGATTTCCACAGCGATACCGAGCTGCGCAACCTGATAGATATCGCGGAGTCTGTCTTCCAGTTCGGCCCTGTCATCGTCGATGACGGATAGAGCCTCTTCGAGATCGATACCCTCCTTTAGGCGATCGAGCGCTCTGATCAGAGCCGCGTACTTAGACCGCAGCTCGGACTCGACCTCCGACCGACGTTGATCGACGAGGTCGATCACCGACGCGAGGCCCGTTATGCTGACGCGTCCCTTCGCATAAGGAGCGGCAATCTCGGGATAGCGCTCCCGGTCGGCATCTACTGTCGCACGCCATTCGCCCCGCAGCGCATCGAACTTTACCGTAACCGACTGCGCTGCCTCATCCAGGAAAGCCGCGATCGCGGCCGTATTCGACTTTATTCGAGCGGCGACGACGTCAGCTGGGTCTTCTCTCCCGACTTTTGCCTCCGCCTCATTCAGGGCCGAACGCAGGTCTGCCGCTTCATCCGAAACTTCACCGAATGAATCTCGGTACCGACGATAAGCATCTTCCAGGTTGCCGAGATTCCTTGGCGCGGGCGGCGGCTTGAGTTCCTGCAATTCGCGATTGAGGTTCCTGACCTCGGAAGAGATGACCGCGACCTGCTCGCTGTTTTTCGACTTTACGACCTCCGCCAACCTGGATTTTAGTTGTGATATCCGGGTGCGTGTCGCCTGGACGGGCTGCTCGTTGGCCTTGATGAACTGTCGCAGCTTCGAACGCTGGTCCGTCCGCAACCGCTCGGTGGTAGCTCTCGCAGCTGCTGTACGCTTCTCCACCTCTGCAAGGTGATCTTTCCTGATTGGCGCATCCGTGCCGAAGAACCGACGAGCGAAATTCTTCATCAGGTCAACTACTAGAAACTGAAGCTCACGCCGGGCCTTGTTCTCCACGAGTCCTTCGCGACCGGCCTTGTCTTTCAGATGCGGGTTAGTCAGACGCGACAGTGCGACTCTTCCGAAGACGCGACGAAATGAGAAGAACTCCCGCCCGGCATGAAGTGTGCGCCGCTCTTCGATCTTGAAGAAATCGCTGTCCGGCCGACCGTAGGGCATAACCCGCAGTTCGTCGCGGTATACGGCGAGCCCCGCATACCGGTCGGCCTTTTCATTTAGTTGTTCGAATTGTTGCTCCGTGTGGGTCGTATTTTCCAGCTTCTGTTCGAACGTCCCGATGCAGAACTTGAAAGGACCGACCTGATCTCGACGGCTTTGCGAGGGAGGGCGACTGGGGACGAACTCTTGGATGCCGAGATCCTTTCCGAACGCGATGACGCGTCCTTTGAATCGACCGCGTGTATCGAACGCGCCGTCAATAACGTGTTCCAGCAGCATCAAATCGTCGTACCCAAATACGTCCTTCGACGCCAAGATTCTCCTTGTCCGATCGCCGAGGTGAAGGAGTACCTCATAGGTAAAATCAGGCTCCTTGTTCGCAAAAGGATCCACGAAGCCAGCAAGCGTCCTCAACAGCAGTTCGCGTACACCCAATCGATCATCATCGTCGGGCGCCCCCGGCTGGGCCCATTGGGCCAATTCGTTGTGCACTCCGAGCATGTAGAGGGCGGTCCCGTGCGTCGCCAGGCCGGTATAGACCGGCCATTCGCTGAAATGACGTTCCCCGATCGGGATCGACGCGGACCAGAACGTCTCGAGGTCGTCGTGCGTGGTCACGCCGAGGTTCTGCGAAATCTCGTAATCCGAGAACCTTCGCCAGCCATCATGCAGGCGCGCCACGCGTGATTCCGGATCCCGCTTCGCTTCTCGGACTGAGACGCTGAAGTTGGAGCGCAGGATGTCGGCCATGCTTTTGAGCACGCCCGCGAGGTCGCCTGGCTCATCGAACTCGACTACCGGAATGCGTATGTCCTGGATCAGCAGAAAGGGATTCTCGAAAAGCCGCCAATCCACCAAGACTGCCGCAAACCTATCGCGCCGTGTCTTGGAGACGACCAAAGACACCGGTGCAAGGAAGGCGGCGGAGAGGCGACCGATACCCTTTTCGCCTTGCCTCACACGCTTGCGGAGGCCGAAGGTCTCGGTCGGTTCAGCGTCGACGTCTTCGATCTTCGACTCGGTCCCGATTACGAGCCATCGGTTCTGGAACGTCTCGATGGACATGCCGGCACCGTCATCGACCACGAGCGCGATCTCGGGGGAACCGTCGAAGATGTGTAACGCCACATCTTTCGCGTACGCGTCGTACGCGTTCTTCCATAGTTCGCTGACCGCGGTCGGCGCGTCCGCGATCTGCCCTCGCCCGAGGTGGTCGATGGTACGGGCGCGCGTCTGAAACATCACACCGCTTGCTGGACGTGGCTGACGTTCCCGACGATCGGTTTTTCCCTCTTGCGGCATCCCTACACCAACGTGATCCCAATCCCGAACTGTACCGGGACGCCTCTTCCAAAACTATTCGGACCTTGCGTTCCCCTACGAAAGACTAGTACCACCAATATCTTAGCGGAATGATACCTACTGAGAGATTGTGTCCCGCGAAAGTGACAACTGTGAAGATAGCCGAGCGCGCCGGCTTGCAAAAGTGCCGTGTTATCGAATGGTTAACCATGACCAAAAGCCGCCCGGCACGCGCTTCGCTCGGTCATGACCGCTAACCGACACGAAACCCGCTTGGCGAACGCTTCGTTAATCGACTTGAAAAAATGACACGGGGCTGACGTTTAATGCGACTGACAATTGCTCAAGCGCATCGACGGTTGGCGAGTTCTCTTCGCGCTCTATCATTCCAACATAGTTACGATTCAGACTGGCGCGATCCGCAAGCTCTTCTTGCGTGAGCCCACTCTTCTGCCGAAGCCTTCTAAGATTTCGAGCTACCGTCCGACGCAGTTTCATGCGGCAAGACGGCATCATCAGTTGCGCTTACTCCACCTAGTATACTAGGTATTGCGCCTGTACCGTTCCTTGTCGTTCTCAGGTTCTGGATTGCTGCAGATGTCTGGTCAATCAAATCCGCCCATAGAGCCATTTGTCGAGCGTAGCGGGGATGAGAGAGGAGCGCGATCCTATCGATTTGGATACAGATTCAACACAACGAGGGATTCGCTTTCCACTGTCACCATACCTGCGAAAACGGTCGAACTTGCCCTAACCGTTGATTTTTCGCTGACGACCAAAATCACTCCTTCGGGGGACGTCATTCCAGCTTTCGTTGGTCCTGACGATTTTGCAATCGCTCCAAGTGCTATTTGGACTGTTATGCCCATCGAACAGCTAGTAGCTGACGCTATCAGCGCGGGAAACCTTCATCTTGAGGAAGCTGGCCGTGCGGATTTGAAGACCCTACGACAGCGGCTGCAACACGCTGTTGACCTCGTAACGGAAGCTCTCGAGCGGCAGACTGATGTGAAGAAGACTTCTTTCTAAGTTAGGTTTTCGCTTCCTCCGCTCGGCTTTTTGCTAGCAGACTGATTGCTCAAATGTCGGGCTTCACCGCCAGAAGGGTCCTTTGCGCCGCCTGCCCGGTTGGCGCGCCTGAAATCCGCATCGCCATCAAGAAACGCCTCCAGCATGAACGGTACGAGATCGGCCACCTCCTCCCGTGTACCGTAGGTCTCTGCGTAAAACTCGGCGTAGTCGCGAAGCCGCGCCGCAAGGGTCGGCGTTAACATCGTGCTCAGCTTGACCGGGGTGCGGTCGGGCAGTTTCGAGAGCTTCATCGGCATTATCTCGCCTTGGCCACCGTCTGAATGTCCTGGTACGGCTTCAGCACGAGATCCTTCGAAACAATCACACGCAGCGGCCAGCCCGGCCGCACCGTGATGGTCGGCTGGACATCGAGTTCACGTTCGATGAGCCGCTGACCGGCCCTATTGGTCGTCTGCTGAACGCTTTCTCGCAACGCCTTGACCAGATCGCTTTCGTCGTTGCCGAGCGAGAGCTGGGTCCCAACACCAAGAAGCGTCGCCAAGCCAATCCCCTTGAGCAACTGCCACGTATGGAAATCGACCTCATCCTCAAGACCGGCGTAACCCGCTACGTCTGTTGCCGGCAAATTCTCGATGACGACCGAATTGCCATTAGGCAGGATCAAGCGCGTCCAGACCACCAGCGCACGCTTCTGGCCAAAGGCGACAACGCTGTCGTATTTGCCAAAGAGCTTCGTTCCCTGCGGGACCAAGAGATGCTCGCCGGTCACGGTGTCGTAGACGTTTTCTGTCACCTGAGCGATCGTCGATCCCGGCAGATCGGAATTCAGGCCAGTAATAAGGCTCGCCGGAATGATCGACCCCGCCATGATCGCGTACGGCGACGGCGCGGCTGCCAGGGCGTGCGGGTTGGTGGTTTCCTTGTCAGCTTTGGCGCTAACGAAGGCGAGTTTTCGCGCCTGGGAAGATGGAATAATTTCGCCGGAGCGATCGTTCAAGCCTTGGGCCTTTGCAAGGAGAGCGGCCGTTGTCGGCGCATTATCCGCGGGTGCTGGGCGAAATGCCGAAGGCTGCTCGGTGTTAATGACCGCAGCCACCGGCTGTTTGCGCCGCTCCTGCTTATCGGACAGGCGAAATAAGAGGCCCGACTCCTTGGCCTGCTGCGCGATACGGGCCTGGCGGATGCGCTCCGCCCGCTCGACATCCTGCTCCGCGTTTGCCTGGAACGGCGTCTCGGATGCCGGACCTGCTCCAAGTCTCTTCTCACTTTCGGCAAAGGCACGACCGACGTCGCCTGGCGAAGGTGGCCCGAGCTTGGGCGGCAAACCTTCGTAGGATTTCGGCAGCTTGGCGAGACCGTCAGCCGTTTGCTTGCGGTCCGTATTGTACAACTCGGTTCGTTCGCCAGGCTTGAATATGCGAGGCGGGCTGAGCGCAATGATCGTCGCACCCGCGATGAACAGCGCGGCGACCGCGCAACCGATCATGAGGGTGCGCTTGTTAAGGCGGCGGATCGGCCGCGGTCGCACCCGCAACTCCAACCGCTCCGGTGCAACCTTGTCGGAATCCTCTGTCACGATGCGCCTCCGGTGCTGAAGATCTGCGAGATCGGGTGAGCATCGGTGCGGATGATCCGGACCGTGCGCTGGGGGTTCTCGCCAAGACGAAGCTCAGCGGCGCCGAACATCCGGTCGACAATGTAGTAGGAGCCTCGTACGCGATAATTAACGAGGTTTGGCCGGCCGTCGGCGCCGGCGATGAATAGCGGTGGCGCCTCGCCCTGGGATAGACCCGACGGCATCTGAATAAAGACCTTGTGACCATCGTCGAAGGCCCGCAGCGGCCGCCACGGCGGATCGTCCCCCTCGATTCGATAGCGGAAGTTCAAGCTGTCCAGCCGTACGCCGCGGTCGGCGACACGTTGCTCGGTCTCTTGCGCCGCCTGGTTCTGCTTGTGAATCGCCACAAGGCTATCGGTCGGATAAGTCCAGGAGATTGAAGCCATGTAGGTTTGCTTGGTGGAGACGAGCTCGAGGTGGTAGGTGCGCCGGTCGGTCAACACCACGAGATTGGTCTGAATATCCGGCAGCGTCGGCTTGACCAGGATGTGAACCCGCCGTGTGCCCCCCTGCCCACTTATGGTATCAGCGATGACCCAACGCACGGTGTCACCGGTCGAGACATCGATTAGCTCCTCGGCTGGCTGAAGCACGATGGTGGAGACCTTCTCCGGGCTGGCATAGAGCCGATAGAGCGCACCCTCCGTCCAGGGGTAGACCTGGATTGCATTGATGTAACCGGCTCTGGTCGGTTCGATCCGGGCGGCCTTGTTGGCAGTGGCAATCGCCTGCTCCGGCGGGACCTTCTCACCTTTCGCGCCTTTGGTTGGCCAAGGCTTTAGTTGCCCGGGCAGAGGCAACACTTTTGGTATTTCGACAACTTGGACCGCCTTCGGCGCTTCGACCTCCGGAAGAGCCTTCTCAAATGTCATTTCATCGTACGGCGCCTCGAGATTCAATTTTGTGGCGCAGCCCCCAAGTGAGATCGCCAGGACAAGTGTGCTCACCGTCGCGCAGTTCTTCATGGCAAAGGACATCATTTTGCGTCTCCGATCAGGTCGCGCGACCAGTTGAGGGAATGAACGTAGAGACCGAGCGGATTTTTCCGCAGCGTCTCGGCATTGGATGGAGGTTTCAGGATGACTGTCACGACGCCGGTGAAACGCTCAGTCTTTGCGACCGCGCCGTTCTCGTAGGTGTTCTCCTTCCAGCGAATCTCGAAACTGTCGCCGGATGCACGGACGACCGAGGTGACCTCGGCGGTAGCTGTTTTTGCGCCGATCTTGGTGAAGGGATCGGCTTCGCGGGCGTACTCGTTAAGCGCCTGCGCCCCGCGATCGGTGACAAAGTCATAAGCGTGCAGCCAGTTCGTTCGCACGATGACCGGGTCGATCGACAGCGAGCGGACGTTCTCAACGAAGCGCGCCAGGAAGTGCGCTATCTGGGCATCGGACGGCTGGTAGGCCTCAAAGGCGGGACCAACCGCCCGCACCTCGCCGAGGCGGTCAACCTCGACCACATAAGGCACCACGCCGGACCGGCCGATCACCGTCGAGAGCGTGAGACCCAACACAGTTGAAAGTGCTGTCGCTGCCAGCGCGGCAAGCCGCCAGTTGCTGGCCTGGACGCGAGCCGAGCCCAGCCGTTCGTCCCAGACCTGCTGCGCCTTCTGATACGGCGTGACTGGTTCGGGCGTGTCGCCATAGCGAACCGACGGTCGATGGAATGGATGAGACGACATGACTTAGTCCTCCCCCAATTTTGGACCGGAGGAGTGTCCCCCCTTGTCACCTTCCTTCACGGCGCGACCTGCGACGTGCGCCGCCTCCTTGACTTGTTGTCCCCGACGAAATCGGCCGACTATCCCCGAGGTCTCCCCGGTTGAAGCAGCGGAGCTACTGCCCCCGGCTGCAGCAGATTGCGCCGGTTGGGGACTCTGGCGACCCCCTGCTGACTCTGCAGCCGCGGTAGCGCCCCTCGTCGACGTACCCGCTAGCGATGCGGCTGAACGGAGGGCGCTCATCGACCCACCCGCCGCTATCCGCAACCCGCCGAGTGCCATCGCACCGCCACCGATCGCGACCGCCGCCGCGCCCGCAACCGTGCCGGCCGCAGCGCCAGCGCCCAGTTGGGGCGCGCCCGACACCAGACCTGCCGCGATGCCTGGACCAAAGATGCCGAGCCCGAACAGGGAAAGCGCGGCCAGCAGCAGACTCATGGCAGAAACAATGTCGACCGGCCGGGTCAGCGTGGTCGCAAGTTCGCTGAAGATGGTCGATCCGATGCCGATGATGATGGCAAGAACCATCACCTTGACGCCGGATGCAATCACATTGCCGAGTGTCTTTTCCGCGAGGAACGACGTCTTTCCCCAGAGCGCGAACGGTACGAGAATAAAACTCGCAAGCGTCGTCAGCTTGAACTCGATCAGGGTGACGAACAGCTGGACCGAGAGGATGAAAAACGCGAGCACGATCACGATCCAGCAAAACAGCAGGATCAGGATCGTCGGCATGTTGGTCAGGATGTCGAAGCCTGAGAATTGGCTGGTTTCCTCCAGCAGCGGATGTGCCGCGGTGAATCCTGCAGAGGCCACGAAGCCCGGCCTCATCAGATCCGCCGCACTGAGCGAACCGCCGCTTGCCTTCAGCCCGATGCTTGAGAACGAGCTGAAGACGATACCGGCGAGCGACTTGAAGTTACCGATGATGAAGGCGAAGGCCCCGACATAGAGCACCTTCTTGGCAAGCGTGACCAGGATATGGTCGTCAGCTCGCATGCTCCATGCAAGCCCTGCGAGCGTCAAATCGATGGCGACAAGCGTCGAGCTCAGAAACGAGACATCCCCGCCGAGAATGCCGAAGCCAGAGTCGATATAGCGCGAGAACGTATCGGTAAAACGGTCGATGACCGCGAGGTCAGCCATGGTCCCCTCCCCTAGCGTCCGCCGGTGTAAGCGCGACCATCGCCGATGAAACGAGTGAAGCGCTCGCGGGCGGCCGCCGCGGAGGCCTGCTGCTCGACAGTTCGCAGGGCTTCAGCCCGGGCCTGCGTCGCGACCAGTGCCTGGGCCTGCAGCGACTGCTTGACCTGAAGTGCGAGCAGTTCGTTGCCGGACTGTTGGGCTTGCAGGGACCCAACGGCGGTGGAAGAATTCGCCATCAGGGTGCGGAGTGTCTGACCGTCCTGGTCGAGCGCCGAAGCGATCGTGGCCTGGGTCACCAGCGTTTGCTTCAATGCCTGGTAGGTATTGTCCCAGCGAGCTGTGGCGTCCTGTACCATCCGATCCGAGGAGACAGCTGCGGTGTATTGACGGGGATAGAGCCGCTCAAAGTTGCTTTGGGGTTTCTGGACGTCAAACGAGATGCCCTTGGCTTGCGCGATCAGACTGTTGATCTCGTTGATCTTCGATGTCAGCTGCCCAACGACGCTGCTCGGCAGACTCGTCAGGTTCCTGGCGCCGTTGATCAGCATCTGCGCCTGATTTTCGAGGCTCTTGATCTGATTGTTGATCTGATCCAATGCCCGCGCGGCGGTCAGTATATTCTGGCTGTAATTCGATGGATCGAACACGACGACCTGGGCACCGAGTCGCCGCGATCCGTTGATCGCCACAACAACCGACAATGCGACGGCTACAGTAGTGGTCGACAGCTTTCGAGGGACAGGCTTGCCGAACAGTTTTTCCAGCATGAGATGGACTCCGAATTAGAGGAAAGGATTACAGGCAACGCGTGAAATCACGCGTCCCTGACATGTTCGAAGGTGCTGATCAGATTGGCGGCCCACTGAAGATCTCGGGCGGCGAGGTAGTGTTCCGCGAATCCGCTTGGGCCGAATTTGGCGATGACCGCCTCAATTAAACGCTGGTCCTCAGGCGACGAAGCCCCCGCGAAGGCAAGCGCAATTGGACCGAGCCCAAGCTCGAACAAGCGATTGCCGGCGCGCGATTGCAGG